>NZ_CP138199.1:0-5286228 GCF_050815825.1 Jejuibacter sp. L23
GTGCCAGCACCGGCTGCGCCGTCCTACCGTTCCAACGTCAATCTGAAACACACCTTTGATAACTTCGTTGAGGGTAAATCTAACCAGCTGGCACGCGCGGCGGCGCGCCAGGTGGCGGACAACCCTGGCGGCGCCTATAATCCACTGTTCCTGTATGGCGGAACCGGTCTGGGTAAAACCCACCTGTTGCACGCCGTGGGCAATGGCATAATGGCCCGTAAGCCCAACGCCAAAGTGGTCTATATGCATTCGGAACGCTTTGTGCAGGATATGGTAAAGGCGCTGCAAAACAACGCTATTGAAGAGTTCAAGCGCTACTATCGATCGGTAGATGCTCTGCTTATCGATGATATTCAGTTCTTTGCCAATAAAGAGCGTTCTCAGGAGGAGTTCTTCCATACCTTCAATGCGTTACTGGAAGGTAATCAACAGATCATCCTGACGTCGGATCGTTATCCCAAAGAGATCAATGGGGTGGAGGATCGTCTGAAGTCACGCTTCGGCTGGGGTCTGACGGTGGCTATCGAGCCGCCGGAGCTGGAAACCCGGGTGGCGATCCTGATGAAAAAGGCAGATGAAAACGACATCCGCCTGCCGGGCGAAGTGGCGTTCTTTATCGCCAAGCGTTTGCGCTCCAACGTTCGTGAGCTGGAAGGGGCGCTGAATCGCGTTATTGCTAACGCCAACTTTACCGGGCGCGCCATCACTATCGACTTCGTCCGCGAAGCGCTGCGCGATCTGCTGGCGCTTCAGGAAAAACTGGTCACCATCGACAATATCCAGAAGACGGTGGCGGAGTATTACAAGATCAAGGTTGCCGATCTGCTCTCCAAGCGGCGTTCCCGCTCGGTTGCCAGACCTCGCCAGATGGCGATGGCGATGGCAAAGGAGCTCACCAACCACAGCCTGCCGGAGATCGGTGACGCTTTTGGGGGTCGTGACCATACCACGGTGCTGCACGCCTGCCGTAAAATTGAGCAGTTGCGTGAAGAGAGCCACGATATTAAAGAAGATTTTTCCAATTTAATCAGAACATTATCTTCGTGACGCTATGAAATTTACCGTTGAACGTGAACATTTATTAAAGCCGCTACAGCAGGTGAGCGGCCCGCTGGGAGGCCGCCCGACGCTTCCTATTCTCGGAAACCTGCTGCTGCAGGTGGCTGACGGTATCCTCTCTCTGACCGGCACCGATCTGGAGATGGAAATGGTCGCCCGCGTTGCGCTGGCGAATCCCCATGAGCCTGGCGCCACCACGGTACCGGCGCGTAAGTTCTTCGATATCTGTCGCGGTCTGCCTGAAGGGGCGGAGATCGCGCTGCAGCTGGAAGGCGATCGCATGCTGGTGCGCTCCGGACGCAGCCGTTTTTCGCTTTCCACGCTACCGGCGGCGGATTTCCCGAATCTGGACGACTGGCAGAGCGAGGTGGAATTTACGCTGCCGCAGGCCACCATGAAGCGTTTGATTGAGGCGACTCAGTTCTCGATGGCGCATCAGGATGTGCGTTACTACCTGAACGGAATGCTGTTCGAAACCGCAGGTGAAGAGTTACGCACCGTGGCAACCGACGGCCACCGCCTGGCGGTCTGCTCGATGCCGATTGGCGAAGCGCTGCCCGACCATTCGGTAATCGTGCCGCGTAAAGGGGTGATTGAGCTGATGCGTATGCTCGACGGCGGCGATACGCCGTTGCGCGTGCAAATCGGCAGCAATAACATCCGTGCCCACGTTGGTGATTTTATCTTCACTTCCAAGCTGGTGGATGGTCGTTTCCCGGACTATCGGCGGGTACTGCCCAAAAGCCCGGATAAAACCCTGGAAGCGGGTTGCGATCTGCTGAAGCAGGCGTTTGCCCGCGCGGCGATCCTCTCTAACGAGAAATTCCGTGGCGTACGCATTTATCTGGCTGAAAACCAACTGAAAATCACCGCCAATAACCCGGAACAGGAAGAAGCGGAAGAGATTCTGGATGTCACCTACGGCGGCACCGAGATGGAGATTGGCTTTAACGTCAGCTACATCCTGGACGTGCTCAATGCGCTGAAGTGCGAAAACGTGCGTCTGCTGCTGACCGACTCGGTATCCAGCGTGCAGATTGAAGATAGCGCCAGCCAGGCGGCGGCCTATGTCGTCATGCCCATGCGCTTGTAGAATATATCGGGCTGGCTTACTTGCCATTTTAAACCAGGGCAGTGCTCGCCCCGGTCACGTACTTCGTGTACGCTCCCGGGTCTGCGCGCTGTCCGTGTTTAAACTGGCTGCGCCGCCGACGCCCTGGAAGCGGCGATCCCCATTTTCTGCCCGGAAAGGAATATGTCTTTATCCCGCCTTCTTATCAAAGACTTCCGCAATATCGAAAATGCGGATCTCGCACTCTCTTCGGGGTTTAATTTTCTGGTTGGCGCCAACGGTAGCGGTAAAACCAGCGTGCTGGAGGCTATCTACACCCTGGGGCACGGACGCGCTTTTCGCAGCCAGCAGACGGGAAGGGTGATTCGCCACGAACAGCCCAGCTTTGTGCTGCACGGCCGTCTACAGGGCATTGAGCGGGAAACCGCCGTTGGGCTGACCAAAGACCGCCTGGGCGACAGCACGGTACGTATCGACGGCAGCGACGGCCACCGGGTGGCGGAGCTGGCAAAGATGATGCCGATGCAGCTCATCACCCCGGAAGGGTTTACTTTGCTCGGCGGTGGCCCCAAATATCGTAGGGCCTTCATTGACTGGGGATGCTTTCATAACGAGCCGGGCTTCTTTGTGGCCTGGAGCAACCTTAAGCGCCTGATGAAACAGCGTAATGCGGCACTGCGTCAGGTCACCCGCTACGCACAGCTGCGCCCCTGGGATCAGGAACTGATACCGCTGGCGGAGCAAATCAGCCGCTGGCGCGCACAATACAGCACTGCCATCGTCGAAGATATGGCGGATACCTGCGCCCAGTTTTTACCGGAATTTTCCCTGAGTTTCTCTTTCCTGCGCGGTTGGGAAAAAGAGAGCGACTACGCGGAAGTGCTGGAGCGTAACTTTGAGCGTGACCGCATGCTGACCTACACCGCCCATGGCCCTCACAAGGCGGATTTCCGCATTCGGGCCGATGGGGCGCCGGTAGAAGATACCCTGTCTCGCGGTCAGCTTAAGCTCCTGATGTGCGCCCTCAGGCTGGCTCAGGGTGAGTTCCTGACCCGGGAAAGCGGACAGCGCTGTCTGTACCTGATTGACGACTTTGCCTCGGAGCTCGACGATCAGCGACGCGGGCTGCTCGCCAGTCGCCTGAAAGCCACGCAGTCACAGGTTTTTGTTAGCGCCATTAGCGCAGAACATATAATGGACATGGCGGATAAAAATTCGAAGATGTTCGCCGTGGAACAAGGTAGAATAACCGATTCATCCAGGATTAAATGAGCGAGAAACGTTGATGTCGAATTCTTATGACTCCTCCAGTATCAAAGTCCTTAAGGGGCTGGATGCGGTGCGTAAGCGCCCGGGTATGTATATCGGCGATACGGATGACGGCACCGGTCTGCATCACATGGTATTCGAGGTCGTGGATAACGCAATCGACGAAGCGCTCGCGGGGCACTGTAAAGACATCGTGGTCACCATCCACGCCGACAATTCCGTGTCGGTACAGGACGATGGCCGCGGCATTCCTACCGGGATCCACCCGGAAGAAGGGGTTTCTGCTGCCGAAGTGATCATGACCGTTCTGCACGCGGGCGGTAAGTTCGATGATAACTCCTACAAGGTTTCCGGCGGTCTGCACGGGGTAGGGGTTTCCGTGGTAAACGCCCTTTCCCAGAAGCTGGAACTGGTGATTCGCCGCGAAGGCAAAATCCACAAGCAGGTTTATGAGCACGGCGTGCCGCAGGCGCCGCTGGCGGTGACCGGCGATACCGAAGATAGCGGTACTCTGGTGCGCTTCTGGCCGAGCCTGGAAACCTTTACCAACGTGACCGAATTCGAATACGAGATTCTGGCCAAGCGTCTGCGCGAACTGTCGTTCCTGAACTCCGGGGTTTCCATTCGCCTGCGCGATAAGCGCGACGGCAAAGAAGATCACTTCCACTACGAAGGCGGTATCAAGGCGTTCGTTGAGTTTCTGAACAAGAACAAAACGCCGATTCACCCGAATATCTTCTACTTCTCCACCGAAAAAGACGGTATCGGCGTGGAAGTGGCGCTGCAGTGGAACGACGGCTTCCAGGAAAATATTTACTGCTTTACCAACAACATTCCCCAGCGCGACGGCGGAACCCACCTTGCGGGCTTCCGTGCGGCCATGACCCGTACCCTGAACGCCTACATGGACAAAGAAGGCTACAGCAAGAAAGCCAAAGTCAGCGCCACCGGTGACGATGCGCGTGAAGGCCTGATTGCCGTGGTTTCCGTGAAGGTGCCGGATCCCAAGTTCTCCTCCCAGACCAAAGATAAGCTGGTCTCCTCCGAGGTGAAATCGGCGGTTGAGCAGCAGATGAACGAACTGCTGGGCGAATACCTGCTGGAAAACCCGTCTGACGCGAAAATCGTTGTCGGCAAGATTATCGATGCCGCCCGCGCTCGTGAAGCCGCACGCCGCGCCCGCGAAATGACGCGCCGTAAAGGCGCGCTGGACCTGGCGGGCCTGCCGGGCAAACTGGCGGACTGCCAGGAGCGCGATCCGGCACACTCTGAACTCTACCTGGTGGAGGGTGACTCCGCGGGCGGTTCCGCCAAGCAGGGCCGTAACCGTAAAAACCAGGCGATTCTGCCGCTGAAGGGTAAGATCCTGAACGTTGAGAAGGCGCGCTTCGATAAGATGCTCTCTTCTCAGGAAGTGGCAACGCTGATTACCGCGCTGGGCTGCGGCATTGGCCGGGATGAGTACAATCCGGACAAACTGCGCTATCACAGCATCATCATCATGACCGATGCGGACGTCGACGGTTCGCACATCCGTACCCTGCTGCTGACCTTCTTCTATCGTCAGATGCCGGAAATCATCGAGCGCGGCCACGTCTACATTGCGCAGCCGCCGCTGTACAAGGTGAAAAAAGGCAAGCAGGAGCAGTACATCAAAGATGATGAGGCGATGGACCAGTACCAGATCGCCATCGCGCTGGACGGCGCCACGCTGCACACCAATGCCAGCGCTCCGGCGATTGCCGGTGGCGCGCTGGAGCAGCTGGTTGCCGGATACAACAGCGTGCAGAAGATGATTGGCCGCATGGAACGTCGCTTCCCGCGCGCGCTGCTGAAGAGCCTGATCTATCATCCGACCCTGACGGAAGCAGATATGGGTGATGAGGCGAAGGTGACCCGCTGGATTTCCGAACTGGTGACCTCGCTGAACGATAACGAGAAGCACGGTAGCCTGTGGAAATATGACGTGCGTGAAAACGGCGATCGGAACCTCTTCGAGCCGGTTATTCGGGTGCGTACCCACGGCGTGGATACCGACTATCCGCTCGATCACGACTTTATCACCGGCGGCGAATATCGCCATATCTGCTCTCTGGGCGATAAGCTGCGCGGGCTTATCGAAGAAGATGCGTATATCGAGCGCGGCGAGCGTCGCCAGCCGGTAAGCAGCTTCGAAAGCGCTCTGGAATGGCTGGTGAAAGAGTCGCGTCGCGGCCTTTCCGTACAGCGCTATAAAGGGCTGGGCGAGATGAACCCGGAGCAGCTGTGGGAAACCACCATGGATCCGGAAAGCCGCCGTATGCTGCGGGTCACGGTGAAGGACGCCATCGCGGCGGACCAGCTGTTTACCACGCTGATGGGCGATGCGGTTGAGCCGCGCCGTGCCTTTATCGAAGAGAACGCCCTGAAAGCGGCCAATATCGATATTTAAGGCATACCGCTTTATCAAGCGCCGTGCATCTTTGCGCGGCGTTTTTATTTGCGGGACTACACTAAGTAAGAACGAACACAATCTGGAGGAAACGATGGGACTTTTAGATCAGGTAACCGGCATGTTGGGTGGCGGTCAGGGCGGCGAGGCCAGTAAATTTCAGGCCATCCTGAGCTGGGTGAATGAGCAGGGCGGCGTTCAGGCCATTCTGGATAAATTCCGCCAGGGCGGCCTGGCAAGCGTTGTGGAGTCCTGGATCAGCAGTTCCATGACTAACCAGAGCATCAGCGCCGGCCAGATTCAGGATGTGCTGGGTTCGCCGGCTATTGGCGCTCTGGCCAGCAAACTGGGCATCGACGCCGGTAATGCTTCCTCTTTGCTGGCGGAATACCTGCCGCAGATCGTCGATAAACTCTCTCCGGAAGGTGAAGTTAAAGCGGATAACGGTAACGATCTGCTGGCAAAAGGCTTCGATCTACTGAAAGGAAAGCTGTTTTCGTAACTTCCCGCCGCCGCTGGCAGCCGGCAGCGGCGCATTCAGCACGTGCTGCTGTTTTTGTGACCATAATCACGTTAAAATATGGGTAAACCCCACAACTCCACAGGTCTTATGCCCATAAAACTGATTACTATCGATATGGATGGCACGCTGCTGCTGCCGGATCACACCGTCTCTCCCGGCGTTAAAGCAGCCATTACCGCTGCCCGTGCCCGGGGTATCAGGGTGGTGCTGACCACCGGTCGTCCCTTTGCTGGCGTGGAACGCTATCTGGCAGAGCTGGGAATGACCGGGGCAGAGGATTACTGCATCACCTACAATGGTGCGCTGGTACAAAAAGCGCAGGACGGCAGTACGGTGGCCCAGACGCCGTTAAGTTACGACGACTACCGCTTTCTTGAGCAGCTATCGCGCGATGTGGGTTCCCATTTCCACGCCCTGGATCGCCATACGCTTTATACCGCTAACCGTGATATCAGCCGCTATACGGTGCACGAATCTTACGTGGCTACCATCCCGCTGGTGTTCTGCGAGGCGGAAAATATGGACCCCAACGCCACCTTCCTGAAAGTGATGATGATCGATGAGCCTTCCATCCTCGATCAGGCTATTACCCGCATTCCTGACGAGGTTAAGGCGAGTTATACCTTCCTGAAGAGCGCCACCTACTACCTGGAAATTCTGAATAAGCGGGTCAATAAAGGCGAAGGCGTGCGTCTGCTGGCGGAATCCCTGAATATCAGTCCTGATGAGGTGATGGCGATTGGCGATCAGGAAAACGATATCGCCATGATCCAGTACGCCGGTACGGGTGTGGCAATGGGCAATGCTATCGATTCTGTGAAAGAGGCTGCCAATTTCATTACCGGCACTCACCTGGAAGATGGCGTGGCGCAGGCCATTGAGCGTTTTGCGCTGGTCTGACGGCTCTCCGCTTCGCTGTGGTGCGACTCCTGCCCGGGTAAATCCCCGAGGATGTCCCTATAATCGGGGCGGTTAAAGCAGGGGAAAGCAATAATGAAAACCGATATTGAGATTGCCCGCGACTGTGCGATGAAGCCAGTCGCGGAAGTCGCCGACGCGCTGGGAATCGACGCGGAGGATCTGGAACTCTACGGCAGATATAAAGCTAAATTTTCCGACGCGCTATGGAGCAAGCTGGATTCCACTCCTCAGGGAAAGCTGGTGCTGGTCACCGCCATTAACCCCACTCCGGCCGGCGAAGGCAAGACCACGGTCACCGTTGGCCTGGGTCAGGCCCTGTCCCTTCTGGGGAAGAAAGCCATAGTCGCGCTACGCGAACCCTCCCTTGGCCCCTGCTTTGGCATGAAAGGCGGCGCCACCGGTGGAGGATATGCGCAACTGGTGCCCATGGAAGATCTCAACCTTCATTTTACCGGTGACTTCCACGCCATTACCGCCGCCAATAACCTGCTGGCGGCGCTGCTGGATAATCATCTGCATCAGGGAAATGCCCTGAATATCGACAGCCAGCAAATCACCTTCAGACGCTGCATGGATATTAATGACCGTGCGTTACGCCACACCGTTGTTGGCCTGGGCGGGCGTGTTAACGGCGTGACGCGTGAAGATGGTTTCATGATTACGGTGGCGTCGGAAATCATGGCGATTCTGTGTCTGGCCCGAGATCTGGCCGATCTGAAACGCCGTCTGGCGCGGATGATTGTCGCCTGGCGGCGGGACGATACGCCGGTTACCGTGGGCGACCTGCAGGCGACCGGCGCGCTGGCGGCGCTGCTTAAGGATGCACTGAAGCCCAATCTGGTTCAGACCCTGGAGCACAGCCCGGCGATTGTACACGGCGGGCCCTTCGCGAATATCGCTCACGGTTGCAGCAGCGTGCGCGGAACCCGGCTGGCCCTGAAACTGGCAGATATCGTGGTGACCGAAGCGGGCTTTGGCGCCGATCTCGGTGCCGAGAAATTTTTCAATATTAAATGCCGCGCCAGTGGATTACGGCCGGATGCCGCCGTGCTGGTGGCGACGGTCAGGGCGCTGAAATATAACGGCGGCGTGGCGAAGCGTGAACTGGGTTACGAGAATCTGGACGCCCTGCGCCAGGGGCTGGGGAATCTGGGCAAACATATTGAAAACCTGCATAAATTTGGCGTGCCTGTGGTGGTTACGCTGAATGTCTTTACCTCTGATACCGATGCCGAGCATGCGCTTATCGACCAGTATTGTCGGGAGCGTGGTTGCGATTTGGTGCTGTCCCGGGTCTGGGAACAGGGCGGCGCCGGGGGCGAAGCCCTGGCGCTGCGGGTCGTTGAGCTGCTGGAAAATTCGGATGTAGAGTTCCGCCTGCTCTATCCGGATGCGCTGCCGCTGGCAGAGAAAATCGCCACCATCGCCACGGAGATCTACGGCGCGCAAGGCGTCAGTTACAGCCCGGCGGCGCACAAAGCCCTTAAGCGCATCAGTGATGCCGGTATGGCGTCACTGCCCATCTGCATGGCGAAGACTCAGTATTCATTGTCGGACGATCCCAAAGCGCTCGGGCGTCCCGAAGGGTTCCGGTTGCATATCCGGGATGTTCAGGCGGCGGCCGGTGCCGGATTTGTGGTGGCTTATGCCGGAGACATTATGACCATGCCTGGCCTGCCTGCGACCCCGGCGGCGCTGAATATCGATATCGACGATAACGGCGTTATCAGCGGTCTGTTCTGATCCCTCCTCATTTTGACGCCTTTCGTGGCCCGGTTCCGGGCCGCGTTCCTTTACGCCCTTACCCCCTCAATTGTCTTTTTTGTGATCTAAATTGTAGTACAACGTTATTATATTGTACTACCATGGCGTCATTAACAGAGGCGTAACAAAAAGTCTTGTAGTACAAAAACGATGCCAAAACCGGCGTTCCAGGGTAAACAGAGGGGACAGTCTGAACAGAAAGGAATGATCATGACCCTGACGAAGACCGATCGCATTATCGATGCTCTTGGCCGCCAGATTGTTGGTGGGAAGTATGCGCCGGGGGCGGCGCTGCCGGCAGAAACCGAACTGTGTGATGAATTTGAAACGTCACGCAACATCATCCGCGAAGTGTTTCGCTCGCTAACGGCGAAGCGGTTGATTGAAATGAAACGTTATCGCGGGGCCTTTGTCGCGCCGCGCGGCCAGTGGAATTACCTCGATACCGAGGTTCTTCAGTGGGTACTGGAAAACGATGACGACCCGCGGCTGATTAGCGCCATGAGCGAGGTGCGTAACCTGGTGGAACCGACCATTGCACGCTGGGCGGCGGAGCGGGCGACATCAGGCGACCTGGCGCATATTGAGTCGGCGTTAAACGACATGATCGTCAACAATCAAAACCGCGATGCCTTTAACGAAGCGGATATCCGCTATCACGAAGCGGTGCTCCAGTCGGTGCACAACCCGGTTTTACAGCAGCTTAGCGTGGCGATCAGCTCGCTACAGCGGGCGGTATTTGAACGGACCTGGATGGGCGATGAGGCCAATATGCCGCAAACGCTCCAGGAACATAAAGCGCTGTTCGATGCGATACGGCATCAGGACGGCGATGCGGCAGAACAGGCGGCATTAACCATGATTGCCAACTCGACACGAAGGTTGAAGGAAATCACATGACATCTCGCTACATCGCTATTGACTGGGGATCGACCAATTTACGTGCCTGGCTTTATCAGGGCGATACATGCCTGGAGAGCAGGCAGTCGGAAGCTGGCGTCACCCGCCTGAATGGCCGGGATCCGGAAGCGGTGTTAGCAGAAGTCACCCAAAACTGGCGCGACGAATCCACGCCCGTGGTGATGGCTGGAATGATCGGCAGCAATGTCGGCTGGAAAATCGCGCCTTACCTGCCGGTTCCCGTCCATTTTTCCGCTATTGGCGAGCAGTTAACCGCCGTTGGCGACAATATCAGGATCGTTCCCGGGCTTTGCGTTTCCCGTGAGGATAACAACAACGTGATGCGCGGCGAAGAGACGCAACTGCTTGGCGCGCGCATGCTCTCTCCTTCTTCTGTCTATGTGATGCCCGGTACTCACTGTAAATGGGTGCAGGCCGATGATGCGCAAATTCTGGATTTTCGTACTGCGATGACCGGCGAGCTGCACCATTTGCTGCTGCGTCACTCGCTGGTGGGAGCCGGGCTGCCTGAACAGGCGAATTCCGCGAAGGCGTTTAGCGCCGGGCTGGAACGTGGGCTGGCCACGCCTGCCGTCCTGCCGCAGCTTTTTGAAGTTCGCGCTTCACACGTGCTGGGCGCGCTCCCGCGCGAGCAGGTCAGCGAATTTTTATCCGGTCTGCTGATTGGTGCGGAAGTCGCCACGCTTGGCGAACGCTTTTGCGCACAGCAGGTCACGATTGTCGCCGGTGAGGCGCTGGCTGAACGCTACCGACAAGCGCTGGACGCGGTGGGTCGGCGCGTGACGGTGGTTTCCGGCGATACGGCATTTCAGACAGGTATAAGGAGCATCGTACATGCAGTGGCAGACTGAACTTCCGCTGATTGCCATCCTGCGCGGCGTACAGCCCGACGAGGCGCAGGCGCACGTTGGCGCGGTTATCGAGGCGGGGTTTGACGCAGTGGAGATTCCCCTTAACTCTCCCCGCTGGGAACAAAGCATCCCGGCCGTGGTAGAGGCTTACGGCGAAAAAGCGCTCATTGGCGCAGGGACGGTATTAAAACCGGAACAGGTGGACCAGCTTGCTGAGATGGGCTGCCGACTTATCGTTACGCCCAATATCCAGCCCGAAGTCATTCGCCGCGCGGTGGGTTATGGTATGACCGTCTGCCCCGGTTGCGCCACCGCCAGCGAAGCGTTTGCCGCGCTCGATGCCGGGGCGCAGGCGTTGAAGATTTTTCCGTCATCGGCCTTCGGTCCTGATTACATCAAAGCCCTGAAAGCGGTTCTTCCTGCGGATGTTCCGGTATTCGCCGTCGGCGGCGTCACGCCGGATAACCTGGCGCAATGGATTAGTGCAGGCTGTGTCGGAGCCGGGTTGGGCAGCGATCTCTATCGTGCCGGACAGCCCGTTGAGCGTACCGCGCAGCAGGCGGCTGCATTTGTTAAGGCGTATCAGGAGGCTGTGAAATGAAAATAACCAAACTCACGACATACCGGTTACCCCCGCGCTGGATGTTCCTGAAAATCGAAACCGATGAAGGCGTTGTTGGCTGGGGCGAGCCCGTTATCGAAGGGCGCGCACGCACGGTAGAAGCGGCGGTTCACGAACTGGGGGAATACCTGATTGGTCAGGATCCGGCGCGGATTAACGACCTGTGGCAGGTGATGTACCGCGCTGGCTTTTATCGCGGTGGCCCGATACTGATGAGCGCTATCGCTGGTATCGATCAGGCGTTGTGGGATATCAAAGGTAAGGTGCTGAATGCCCCGGTCTGGCAGCTAATGGGCGGCCTGGTACGTGACAAAATCAAAGCCTACAGTTGGGTGGGGGGCGACAGACCAGCGGAAGTGATTGATGGTATAGGAAAACTGCGCGCTATTGGTTTTGATACCTTCAAACTTAACGGCTGTGAAGAGATGGGCATCATTGATAGTTCACGCGCGGTAGATGCGGCAGTGAATACCGTGGCGCAAATCCGTGAAGCTTTTGGTAATGATATTGAGTTCGGGCTCGATTTCCACGGGCGCGTCAGTGCGCCGATGGCGAAAGTGCTGATTAAGGAGCTGGAGCCGCATCGGCCACTCTTTATTGAAGAGCCGGTACTGGCTGAACAGGCTGAGTACTACCCGAAACTGGCTGCGCAAACTCATATCCCCATTGCGGCAGGTGAGCGGATGTTCTCACGCTTTGAGTTCAAACGCGTTCTGGAAGCGGGAGGGCTGGCTATCCTGCAACCGGATCTCTCCCACGCGGGGGGCATTACCGAGTGTTATAAAATCGCCGGTATGGCGGAAGCCTATGATGTGGCGCTGGCGCCGCACTGCCCGCTGGGGCCCATTGCGCTGGCGGCATGCCTGCATGTGGATTTTGTCTCGCGCAATGCGGTATTCCAGGAGCAAAGCATGGGCATCCATTATAACCAGGGTGCGGAACTGCTCGACTTTGTGAAAAACAAAGAGGACTTCAATATGGAAGGCGGCTTCTTTAAACCGTTAACCAAACCGGGGCTCGGCGTGGAAATTGATGAAGAGCAGGTGATCGAACGCAGCAAAAATGCGCATGACTGGCGTAATCCGCTCTGGCGCCATGAAGATGGCAGCGTAGCGGAGTGGTAATTTTCCGTTCCCGTTAATTTATAAAAACAGAACAACAATACTCAATCCGCTGTTTTAAGACAGAGGCCGGGCAGCGTCCGCGCCATGGTGAGGTAATGATAATGAATCTGTACTCTACAACCTTGCGGCAATTAAATAAGAGAATTATTCCGTTTATTGTTATCTGCTATTTTGTGGCAAATCTCGATAAAACCAATATTTCCATCGCCGCACTGCAAATGAATGCCGACCTTGGACTGAGCGCCAGTATGTATGGTCTTGGGGTCGGGATGTTCTATATCTCATATATTATTTTCGAAATACCCAGCAACGTCATTATGACGAAGGTGGGGGCCAGGTTATGGATCGCCCGTATCATGATCACCTGGGGTATCGTCAGCGCTGGCATGTCGCTGGTACAGACGCCGACCCAGCTTTACGTTATGCGGTTTCTGCTGGGTATGGCGGAAGCGGGGTTCGCTCCGGGGATTATCTGGTATATCTCCTGCTGGTTCCCGAAGAGTAACCGGGCCAGGGCTATGTCATTCTTTTATATGGGTTCTGTCATGGCGTCGGTTATTGGTCTGCCGCTCTCCGGCTCATTGCTGAATATGCATGGCCTGGCGGATATCGCAGGCTGGCGTTGGCTGTTTGCCCTGGAGGGCATTCCGGCTATCGTTCTGGGGATTATGGTGCTGCGGTGGTTGCCGCAATCGCCGGACCAGGCGGCCTGGCTGAGTCCGCAGCAAAAGAGCTGGCTGACCCGCCAGTTGGCGCAGGATAACGCGGGCGCAGAGGTGAGCGATCACCGCTGGTGGCGGGCGTTGAAAGATAAAACCGTGTTGCTGCTTAGTCTGGTATGGTTCCTGCAGGCGTTTGGCACCATCGGTATTACCCTGTTTTTGCCCCTGATCATCAAAAGTATGGCCAGCGACAGCAGTAACCTGCTGGTGGGTGTCCTTTCGGGAATCCCCTTTATCTTCGCCTGCCTGTTTATGTACCTGAATGGTCGTCATTCCGATACCAGCGGCGAGCGCGCCCTGCATATGGGGCTACCGCTTATCCTTTCCGGGCTGGCGCTGGCGATGGCGGTATGGTCGCCGAGCCAGGGGCTGGCGTATTTGCTGCTAATCCTGACGGTGGGGCTTAACTTTGCCCTGACGCCAGTGTTCTGGGCCGTCACTACCGAAAAACTGGCGGGCGTGGCGGCTGCGGCTTCCATCGCGTTTATCAACACCATCGCCAACTTTGTTGGACTGGGGCTGCCGCCGGTTCTGGGGCGGATAAAGGATCTGACCAACAGCTACCATTCAGGGCTGATGATTGTGGCGGCAGCGCTGGTGCTGGGCGGTATTCTGGGGGTAATCGTTGCTCGTCCGGGGCGGCATCAGGCAGCAAAAGGCGCGGCAACGCGTATCTGAGGAATCATCATGACGAAGCAAAAGGTACTGAAGCAGGCGGGCCTGCCGGATGCGCTAACGGCGGAACTGGCGGAACGCTACGACCTGTATGACTATGACGCGCTGACGCCGGTTGAAGCGCAAACGCTGGCGGAAAGTTGCGAAGTGGCCATTACCAACGGCGAGGCGGTAGTCTCCCGGGCGTTTATTGCCTCCATGCCCGCGCTAAAGCTGATTGCCGTATTTGGTGTGGGCTATGACGGCGTGGATGTGGCCGCGGCGCGCGAATATGGCGTGACCGTTACCCATACGCCGGGCGTGCTGACCGATGATGTAGCCGATCTGGCCATGGGGTTAATGCTGGCGACGTCGCGACGCATTGTCGCGGCCCAGAAATTTATCGAACGCGGCGGCTGGCGGGATGGCGGTTTTACGTGGACGCGTAAAGTCAGCGGCGCCCGGCTGGGAATTGTCGGCATGGGGCGGATTGGTCAGACCCTGGCCCGCCGGGCCAGAGGGTTTGATATGACGATCGCGTACTATAACCGTACGCCGGTTGCCGGCCCCGACTGGCAACGGGTTGAGGATCTGAGCGCACTGGCGGCTGACAGCGACTTTCTGGTGGTTTGTATTCCCGGAGGCGAAGAAACCCGGGGGCTTATTGGTAGCAAGGTGCTGGCGGCGCTGGGGCCGGAAGGGATTCTGATTAACATTGGGCGCGGCAGCGTGGTGGATGAAGCGGCGCTGATAAAGGCGCTGGACGCGGGGACTCTCGCCGGCGCTGGGCTGGATGTGTTTGCCTGTGAGCCGGAAGTGCCAGAGGCGCTCCAGGGGCGCGATAATGTGGTGATTACGCCCCATATGGCGAGCGCCACGCACGATACCCGGGCTCAGATGTCCCGGCTGGTTCTGGACAACGTAGCGGCCTGGTTTGAGACGGGAAGGGCGGTCACGCCAGTGGCATAACAATAGGTTTTTGGTTCAGGATCTTCTACCCTATACAGCGATCAGGGTCGGGAGATTATCCACGTGAAACAGCTTACCTTTGCTAAGCGCAACCATCAGCTTACCAATATCAACGCCTGGACGCCGGACAGCCGCTGGCTGGCTTTCGATGTTCGCCCGTCCGGCGCGTCCTTTACCGGCCAGACCATCGAGCGGGTTAATGTGGAAAGCGGTGAGATCGAGGTGCTTTATCGGGCGCCCCAGGGGGCTCATGTCGGCGTGGTGACGGTGAATCCACACGCACCTGACCGCTATGTCTTTATCCATGGGCCCGAGAATCCCGATGCTGCCTGGCGGTACGACTTTCATCACCGGCGCGGCGTGGTAGTGGAAGGGGGGCGGGCGACTAATCTGGATGCGATGGATATCACCGAACCCTATACGCCCGGCGCCCTGCGTGGTGGCAGCCACGTTCACGTCTGGAGCCCGGACGGTAGCCGACTCAGCTTTACCTATAATGACCACGTGTTGCATGAGCGCTGTCCGGCGCTCGATTTGCGCAACGTCGGCGTGGCGCTGCCGTTCGGCCCGGTCACGCCGCCGCAAAGCCATCCGCGGGAATACGGCGGTAGCCACTGGTGCGCGCTGGTCAGCCATACCACGCCGACGCCGCGCCCGGGCAGTGATGATATCAGCCGCGCCTATGAAGAGGGCTGGGTAGGGAATCAGGGCTATCTGAAGCCAGACGGTACGCGTCAACGCTGGGCGCTGGCCTTTATTGGCGATACCTGCGATCGCCATGGCGGCAGGGTGCCGGAGCTGTTTATTGTCGATCTTCCCGAGGATGAGGCGGCATGGAAGCGTCCCGGTATGTCGCCGCTGGCGGGAACACCCACGACAATGCCGGCACCGCCGGATGGCGTTGCGCAACGTCGACTGACCTTTACTCACCATTTTAGCCATCCCGGGCTGGTCAATTCGCCGCGCCACTGGGTACGCAGCGATCCTGGCGGTGCAAACCTGGCGTTCCTGATGGGTGATGCGAATGGCGTGGCGCAATTGTGGCTGATGTCTCCCAATGGCGGCGAACCGCGACAGCTAACGCACGGGTTGCAGGGAGTGGATTCCGCCTTTAACTGGCATCCGTCGGGCCGGGCGCTGGGCTTTGTTCAGGGAAAACGTATTGTACTGTGCGATGCCAATAGCGGGGCGATTACGCCATTGACCGAGCCGCTTGCGGTGCCGCCGTCTGCCGATGCGGTTGTTTTCTCACCGGATGGTCGTCACATTGCCTGGATGCAGGAGGTGGAAGGCTTCCGGCAACTGTTTATGACTCCGACCGACGATTGATCAGGAAGCAGGAGGAATCGCGGAGTTAGTGGCGAGGTTTTTGCTTTCGCTCTCTTCAACCCGGGATTTGATGGATTTGTCGGTGCGGAAGGCATCCCAGGGGATCAATACCGTATCCATTACTGCGGTAAACGGCATATCCAGCGCGACCAATGGTTTCATCCCCCAGCTGGTTTCGTCATCCTTTAACATCTTGTAGCTGGCGCGGGTGCCGGGGTAGTAACCCAGTTCACCGCCGCCAGTATGGCTCATGACGCTGGAACATCCACACATAGCAGTAACTGCGCTGCTGAGCAGGAGCTTCTGAAAGGATCTTTTCATTTTCACTCTCTTCCGTTGGGAGACATATACCCGTCATATTTCAGGCTGCAGATGCGTCGCTGCTTCTGGCTGTAGTCTAAGCAAAGATAAGCGCGGCGACAAAAAAATCTCCATCCTGCCTTGAAAATTTGCGAGGCGACGCCACTTAAAAAGTGTGGCCAATTGAGGCGCTTGCCGACAGGGAGCGCGGGCCATCCGGTCTGTCCGACAGGAAGACTTTTATTTATCTCGCTGATTTCAGGAGCAAACTCATGCGTAATTTTGATTTATCCCCCCTTTATCGTTCCGCTATTGGTTTCGATCGCCTGTTCAACCTGCTGGAAAACAATCAGAGTCAGAGCAACGGTTATCCTCCGTACAACGTTGAGCTGGTCGATGAGAACCACTACCGCATCGCTATCGCCGTGGCTGGCTTCGCCGAAAGCGAACTGGATATCACTGCGCAGGATAACCTGCTGGTGGTGAAAGGCGCCCATGCCACTGAGCAGAAAGAGCGGACCTATCTCTACCAGGGCATTGCCGAGCGCAACTTCGAGCGCAAATTCCAGCTGGCGGAAAATATTCACGTTCGCGGCGCGAATCTGGTGAATGGCCTGCTGTACATCGATCTGGAACGCGTGATTCCGGAAGCGATGAAACCGCGTCGCATCGAAATTAACTAATTTTCCGGGTTGGCTACAGGGCCGGCCCATACTCACTGCTTGCCGAATTCGGGAGCAGACGCTGGTGCCAGGGGCACCGGTGCAACATGACTCGCTTCAAAGAAGGAGAAATGCCATGCGTAACTTTGATCTTTCACCGCTGCTGCGTCAGTGGATAGGCTTCGACAAACTCGCTAATGCGCTGCAAAGCGCCGGTGATGCTCAGGGCTTCCCCCCGTATAACATCGAAAAGAGCGATGATAACCACTATCGCATCACTCTGGCGCTGGCCGGTTTCCGCCAGGAGGACCTGGATGTGGAGCTGGAAGGCACCCGGCTGAGCGTGAAAGGGACGCCTCCGGCACAGGAAGGCGAAACCCACTGGCTGCATCAGGGGCTGGTGACTCAGCCGTTCAGCCTGAGCTTTACCCTGGCTGAACATATGGAAGTCTCCGGCGCGACCTTTACCAATGGTCTGCTGCATATTGACCTGACTCGCAACATTCCGGAAGCCATTGCTCCGCAGCGTATTGCTATCAGTGAACGCCCGGCGCTGAATAGCTGATTCGCTGTATGACGAAAGAAAGCTTCCATCCGGGAGCTTGAGACTGTTGATAAACCTGGGACGAACGCGTTCGGCCAGAAGCCCAGAAAAATAAACAAGGAAAATCAATTCATTGATTTTCGACTGATAAACCCAAAGAGGGAAAAACCCCGTTTTTTCCCTCTTTGTCATCAACCTGAAGCTCCCATCCGGGAGCTTTTTTGTGCGCTGACCCCCTGTTCATTTGGGGAGGCTCTGTCAGAATCCCTTTTAACAGTATGGTTTACAGGGAAGTCTGATGAGCGGAATCGCATTAACGGTTAGCGTACTGGCGCTGGTGGCCGTCGTCGGGTTGTGGATTGGCAGTATCAAAGTCCGTGGTATCGGTATGGGCATTGGCGGTGTGCTGTTCGGTGGCATTATCGTCGGCCATTTTGTCGATAACGCCGGGCTGACGCTCAATGCCGATATGCTGCACGTATTACAGGAGTTCGGCCTGATTCTGTTCGTGTATACCATCGGCATCCAGGTGGGGCCGGGTTTTTTTTCCTCACTGCGAGTTTCCGGACTGCGGCTTAATCTGTTCGCCATTCTTATTGTGCTGCTGGGGGCGTTGGTCACTGCGGCGCTACACGTTTTTTTCGCCGTGCCGCTGCCGGTTATCCTGGGAATTTTCTCTGGCGCGGTCACTAATACTCCGGCGTTGGGGGCCGGGCAGCAGATTCTGAGCGACCTTGGTATGCCGACAACGCAGGTCGATATGATGGGTATGAGCTATGCCATGGCTTACCCCTTTGGGATCTGCGGTATTCTGCTTACCATGTGGCTGATTCGCCTGACGTTTCGGATCAACCTTGAGCAGGAAGCCAGCCAGTTTGAAGCGAGCTGCGGCAGCGGTCAGGAACGTCTGCATACGCTCAATATTCGGGTCGAGAATCCTAACCTTGATAATCTTGCCATTCAGGATGTGCCGCTGTTGAACAGCGACAGCCTGGTCTGTTCGCGCCTGAAGCGCGGCGAGCTTCTGATGGTGCCGTCTCCGGCAACCCGTTTACAGAACGGCGATTTGCTGCACCTGGTGGGTAAAGAGCGGGATCTGCACGATGCGCAGCTGATTATCGGCAAAGAGGTGGCGACTTCGCTTTCCACTCGCGGTAGCGACCTGCGGGTGGAGCGGGTAGTGGTGACTAACGAGCGGGTGTTAGGAAAACGAATCCGCGATCTTAACTACAAGCAGCGTTACGATGTGGTGATTTCGCGCCTGAATCGAGCCGGTGTTGAGCTGGTGGCTGGGAGCGGCGCCAGCTTGCAGTTTGGCGATATCCTGACGCTGGTCGGCAGGCCGGGATCGATAGAAGCGGTGTCTGCGGAGATGGGGAATGCGCAGCAGAAGCTACAGCAGGTGCAGATGTTGCCGGTGTTTATCGGTATCGGTCTGGGCGTTCTGCTGGGCTCTATTCCGTTGTTTATCCCAGGTTTTCCGGCGGCGTTGCGTCTGGGGTTGGCCGGCGGGCCGTTGATTATGGCGATTATTCTGGGGCGTATTGGCAGTATTGGTCGCCTTTACTGGTTTATGCCGCCCAGCGCTAATCTGGCGTTGCGCGAGTTGGGCATCGTGCTGTTTCTGGCGGTGGTGGGGCTTAAATCCGGCGGTGACTTTCTGGATACCCTGGTTCAGGGCGACGGCCTGAGTTGGATCAGCTATGGTGTAGCGATTACTGCGTTGCCGTTGCTGGGGGTGGCGCTGCTGGCGCGTTTGTTCACCAGTATCAATTATCTGACCCTGTGTGGAATGCTGGCGGGCTCCATGACCGACCCTCCCGCGCTGGCGTTTGCCAATAACCTGCATGCTACCAGCGGCGCCGCGGCGCTCTCTTACGCCACGGTATATCCACTGGTGATGTTCCTGCGCATCATTACGCCTCAGTTACTGGTGGTGATGTTTTGGTAATTGTGGCGGTCCAGGAGGATGCGGATGGCTAAAATTACTATCCGTCGCTACGCTTCATTAAGGACTCAATTGCAACAAAGGGGATAACAGAAAATGCTCTATATCTTTGATTTAGGGAATGTCATTGTCGATATCGATTTCAGGCGCGTGCTGGGAGCTTGGAGCGATTTCAGCCGTATTCCCCTGGCGGAGCTGCAAAAGAGTTTTGTGATGGGAGAAACCTTTCACCGTCATGAACGCGGCGAAATCAGCGATGAAGAGTTTGCCAGCCAGCTGTGCCATGAGATGTCACTGCCTCTGAGCTATGAACAGTTTGCCACGGGATGGCAGGCCATTTTCGTGGCGTTGCGTCCGGAAGTGATTGATATCATGAACCGGTTGCGTGGGCAGGGGCACAGGGTGGTGGTACTCTCCAACACTAATCGCCTGCATACTACTTACTGGCCGGAACAGTATCCGGAAATTCAGAGTGCAGCGGATCGCATCTGGCTGTCTCAGGATATGGGAATGCGTAAGCCGGAGCCGGGAATTTACCAAAAAGTCCTTAAAGAAGAGGGCTTCTCCGCCGAAAAGACACTGTTCTTTGATGATAATGCTGACAATATTAACGGTGCCGAAGCGTGCGGAATCACCAGCATTCTGGTTACCGACAACCGCACCATTCCGGACTGGTTCGCCCGGCAGTAACCGTTCTGTTCTCTTTCCTCCTCGCGCTGATTTCATCCCCGTCTTGCCTGACGGGGAAATAGCTGTCACTCTCACAAACGGTTGTCCGTAAATAAGAAAGTGAAAATGATTGCATTAATTCAACGCGTCACCCGGGCTTCTGTCACCGTAGATCAGGAGACGACGGGTGAAATAGGCGCGGGACTTTTGGTTCTGCTGGGTGTCGAAAAAGAAGATAACCAACAAAAAGCCGATCGGCTCTGCGAGCGGGTGCTGGGTTACCGCATATTCGGCGATGAGCAGGGGAAAATGAATCTCAACGTGCGCCAGGCGGGCGGTAGTGTCCTGGTCGTGTCGCAGTTTACGCTGGCGGCGGATACCGAACGCGGCATGCGCCCGGGATTTTCGCGCGGGGCCGCGCCACAGCAGGCAGAAGCGCTGTACGACTATTTTGTCGAACGCTGTCGCAGTCAGGGGGTGGAAGCCGCAACCGGCCGCTTTGCTGCCGATATGCAGGTGTCGCTGGTCAATGATGGCCCGGTCACCTTCTGGCTACAGGTCTGATACGCCGTCGGCAGTTTCCGGCGGCGGCAACAGGAGAGAGCACGGTTATGTATTACCTTCGCGTACCAGAAACCGAAGAAGAACTCGAATGTTACTACCAGTTCCGCTGGGAGATGCTGCGTAAGCCGCTGCATCAGCCTAAAGGATCTGAACGGGATGCCTGGGACGCCATGGCGCATCATCAGATGGTCGTAGATGAAGAGGGAAATACCGTCGCCGTAGGGCGCCTCTACGTCAATGCCGAAAATGAAGCCTCTATTCGCTTTCTGGCCGTTCACCCTTCGGTCCAGGAAAAGGGGTTAGGAACGCTGGTGGCAATGACCCTGGAGTCGGTGGCGCGTCAGGAAGGGGTAAAGCGACTGACCTGCAGCGCTCGAGAAGATGCGATGGAGTTCTTTTCCCGGCTGGGGTTTGTGAACCAGGGCGAGATCACCACACCCCAGACCACGCCGGTACGTCACTTCCTGATGATTAAACCGATACAGACGCTGGATGATATTCTGCATCGCGCCGACTGGTGCGGCCAGCTACAGCAGGCCTGGTATCAGCATATTCCGCTAAGTGAAAAGATGGGCGTGCGCATTCAGCAATATACCGGTCAGAAATTTATAACTACTATGCCGGAAATCGGTAACCAGAATCCTAACCATACGCTGTTTGCCGGTAGCCTGTTTTCGATAGCCACTTTGACCGGCTGGGGGCTGATCTGGTTAATGCTGCGCGAGCGTCACCTGGGCGGCACCATCATTCTGGCGGATGCCCATATTCGCTATAGCCGCCCGATTAGCGGGCGCCCCAGCGCCGTGGCCGATCTGGGATCGCTGAGTGGCGATCTCGACCGCCTGGCGCGCGGGCGTAAGGCCCGGGTTCAGCTTGAAGTGACGCTCTACGGGGATGAAACCGCCGGGGCGGTCTTTGAAGGCATCTTTATTGTCCTCCCCGCGCGACCCTTTGGGCCGCTGGAGGAGGGAGGAAACGAAGAGGAGTAATCCTCAGGGGGCTGGCATGGCGGCCTGAGGCACCAGCGGCGGTTGTGGCGCAGGCGTGGGCGCATTGTCTGTAAGCTCGCCGTTAACCCGCTGCTGTTCCGTCTGGCGACCTTGCGTGTCGGTGACCTTCAACTGGCCGTTCAGGCCGGACTTCAGCGGTGTACCTGCCGCCAGGCTACCGTTCAGATTCAGCGTCATATTGCCGTTGCCCTTCTGGCCCGGTAGCGGCCAACCCCAGTGGCTCAACACATCGAGCGGCACGTTGCGGCCCTTCATCGTCAATGAGAACTGACGCTGTGGTAGCTGGGATACCGTGGCGCTGGCCTCCATCAGCCCTTCTCCGGCAAAAGCGCTCAGTTCGCTGACCCGAATCGCATCGGATGCCGCGTCCAGCTTGATTGAAGGATGACGGAGATCGGTACGATTAAAGGTGGCCGTGGCGGCGTTCAGATTCAGGGCGCCGGACCACAATCCCCACTGGCGATTGCGTACCAACTGGAGCTGGCTACCGCTGCCGTCCAGACCCGTAAGTTGGAACGGGAAGTCGGGATTGATATCGATCAGCAGGTTACGGCTGGCGGAGGCGCTTTTTACCGCGACGGTATTCAGCCATTCGGGCAGTTGCGTCTGCCACAGCGAGCGCCAGTTTTCGGGCAGCGTATATTCAACGCCCGCCAGTACCAGTTCGTTGAGCGCCAGAGTCTGACTGGCGCGCTGCCATTCGCCGCTCGTGCGCACCATACCGTTTTCCCAGCGTGAGGTGAACTGGCGCAGTTTCACGCCACCGGGCGCGAGATCGGCGTTAAAGATGGGGTCGAACAGATGCAGTCTGCCGTAGATAAATTCGCTGGCATTTAATGACAGGGTGCCGTCGTCGCTACGCCATGCACCGCGATTCAGTGTGACATTACGCAGATTCATATCCAGATCGGTCACGGCCCATCCCGGTCCCTGGAGGCGGGCATCGGTCACATCCATATTGTTGATTTTCACCGAAGCCAGATCGGTTACCGGTTTCAGGAGTTCGCCTGGCGACTTGTCGGACTGCAGGCGAATATTGTTCAGGCGTAGCGTGTTGATCAGCCAGTGGCCGCTGACATCACGCCGGGCGCTGGCGGTCAGCGTGCCGCGCGACAGATCGGCGCCAATGGTGGTCAGCGTCAGGTTGCGGTCGCGGATATTGCCCTGAACCAGAACGTTACGCGCCGGTATGCCATTCAGCGTTATTTCTCCTGCGCTTATTTCTATCTGCGCCTGCTTACCCAATGGATAACCCGCTTCCGGTAGCCAGGGGCTGATGCCGCCGTTGATCTGGTGTCCGCTCAACTGCCATGGATCTCCTGAGCGGTTTAGCGCCATTCGGTTCAGGCGCAGAGTATCGGCCTGCAACGGAACGGAAAGCGGGCGATTGTTCAGATTCAGGGTACCGTCGATGAGCGTGAGAGAGGCAACGTGGCGCGGCCTGGTCAACTGACGGCTGCTAAGACCGATATCCACGCTTTTCGCCACCAGAGAGGCCGGGTGGCCATTTTGCCCGAAGCTGACGTTATCCAGCACCAGATGGGTTGGGGAGGCCCAGCGGTGATCCAGACGATCGAAAGTCAGGTGATAGCGGCTGTTTTCGTTGATCCAACGGGTGACCTGGCTCGCCCCCCAGCGGGTTTGTACCACGATATACAGCGCCACAATCACCAGAATAATGGCGACAAGTAGCGTAACGATCAGTTTTTTAAGCAATGTGATTACCTCCATCCCCGGGGAAGCCTACAGGCTGTTATGCACGATTTAACGCATCGGCTCAAGAAGGAGAATCTCAAACAAAAACGGCGGGCGGTGAACAGAGTGTGCCACCGCCCGCCGTTTCAGGCCAGAAAGAACCGAAACGTTATGACTGTTTTTCCTGCTCCGGCGGGAAAATCAGGTTCAGCACAATGGCGGTGATACCCCCGGCGGCAATCCCGGAAGAGAGCAGATTTTTCACCCAGTCCGGGGCGAACTGCAGAATCAGCGGCTGTTGAGATACGCCAAGGCCAACGGCCAGAGACAGGGCGATAATCATGATGGCGCGGCGGTTCAGCGGCTCGCGAGAGACGATACGCACGCCCGAGGCCGCAATGGTCCCGAACATCACGATGGTGGCCCCGCCCAGCACCGGCTCCGGAATATGCTGCACAAAACCGCTAACGGCCGGGAACAGACCCAGTACCATTAGCATCAGCGCCACCACAAAGCCCACGTAACGGCTGGCGACGCCGGTCAGCTGAATAACACCATTATTCTGACCAAAGCAGGAGTTCGGGAAGGTATTAAAGATGGCCGATACGAAGGAGTTTAGACCGTTCGCCAGCACGCCTCCCTTCAGGCGTTTCATATAGACCGGGCCGGAGACCGGCTGTTCGGACACATCGGAAGTGGCGGTAATATCGCCGATGGTTTCCAGCGAAGTGATCATAAAGACCAGCATCAGCGGCAACAGCAGATTCCAGTCGATGCCCAGGCCATAATAAAGCGGGGTCGGCACCATAAACAGCGAGGTGTTGGTCGGTGTGGTATCTGCCGGTAGCATATCCATTCCCCAGGCAATCAGGTAGCCAATCGCCATGGCGATCACCAGCGACGAGATACGCAGATAGGGGTTACGCTGACGGTTAAGCAGAATAATGGTCAGCAGCACCGCACCAGCCAGCAGCAGGTTTTTCGGTGCGCCAAAGGTGTGATCGTTCATCGCCGCATAGCCGCCGCCGATAGAGGTCAGCCCTACCTGAATCAGCGACAGGCCGATTATCATCACCACCACACCGGAAACCAGCGGCGTAATAATGCGGCGCGCCAGGTGAAGTACCCGGGAAATAATCATCTCGGTACAGCTGGCCAGCATCAGCGTGCCGAACAGCGCAGCCATCATGCTGGGTACATCGGCGCCGCCGTTCTTCAGCGCCAGGCCGCCCATAATCAACGGAGACACAAAGTTAAAGCTGGTTCCCTGAATCGACAGCAGGCCGGAACCAACTGGTCCCCATGCTTTGATCTGGATAATGGATGCAACGCCGGAGGCAAACAGCGACATACTGATAATGTGCTGAGTATCGGAAGCGGGCAGGCCCAGCGCCTGGCAGATTAGCAGAGCGGGGGTAATGACGGCGACGAACATCGCCAGCAAATGCTGCAGGGCAGCAAACAGCGTCTGGGGCAGTGGCGGTCGGTCTTCCAGACGATAGATTAATTCGCTGGTGCTGGTCCGGGTTACCGGTGGCGCATTTTCCGGTTTAGCGGCTTTGGCGTTGGCGGACATTAAAACAATCCCATAGTGGAAAAGCGGTGATTTTATCGGAGTGTGACGGGTAAAAGCAAACGATTGCTTTGCGGAAGTGCAAATATTTAAAACTGCAAAACAGGACTTTTATATAACTTTTGACCACTTTTTGTTTAGAATCCGGTTCCTGTTATTAAAACACAGAGAAAAACAGGGGAAGTGTTTCGCGTTTGAGCGAAACGTTGTGCGATAAAGGAGCTCACTATGTTTCACCTCGACACCCTCTCCACCCTCGTAGCCGCTACGCTGGTTCTGTTGCTCGGACGTAAACTGGTCCAGGGCGTTCCTGTTTTAAAGAAATACACTATTCCTGAACCGGTTGCGGGCGGTTTGCTGGTGGCGTTAGCGCTACTGGTGCTGAAACTGAGCATCGGATGGGAAATCGACTTTGATATGAGTCTGAAAGACCCGTTAATGTTGGCTTTCTTTGCGACCATTGGCTTGAATGCTAACCTGGCCAGTCTGCGTTCCGGCGGCAAGGTACTGGGTACCTTCCTGATTGTGGTGGTGGGACTGTTGCTGATGCAGAACGCTATTGGCATCGGTATGGCCAGCCTGCTGGGGTTGGATCCGCTGATGGGGCTGCTGGCGGGTTCAATAACCCTGTCCGGTGGTCACGGAACCGGTGCGGCATGGAGTAAGCTGTTTGTTGAGCGCTATGGTTTTGAAAATGCGACCGAAGTCGCTATGGCCTGCGCTACCTTTGGCCTGGTGCTGGGGGGGTTGATCGGCGGTCCGGTGGCCCGCTTCCTGGTGAAGCACTCCTCCACGCCGGAAGGCATGCCGGACGACAGCGAGACGCCGAGCGCATTCGAAAAACCGGCCATTGGCCGCATGATTACTTCGCTGGTGCTGGTGGAAACCATTGCGCTGATTGCAATCTGTCTGACCGTGGGTAAAGTGGTTGCGCAACTGCTGCAGGGCACGGTCTTTGAGTTGCCAACCTTCGTTTGTGTTCTGTTTATTGGGGTTATCCTCAGCAATACCCTGGCATTCCTGGGGTTCTATCAGGTTTTCGATCGAGCGGTCTCTGTTCTGGGCAACGTCTGTTTGTCGCTATTCCTGGCGATGGCGTTAATGAGCCTCAAGCTGTGGGAACTGGCGTCGTTGGCGCTGCCGATGCTGGTGATTCTGGCGACCCAGACGCTGTTTATGGCGCTGTACGCCATCTTTGTGACCTGGCGATTTATGGGTAAGAACTACGATGCAGCGGTTCTGGCGGCAGGTCACTGCGGCTTTGGCCTGGGGGCGACCCCGACGGCAATCGCCAATATGCAGGCCATTACAGAGCGTTTTGGTCCGTCCCATATGGCCTTCCTGGTGGTGCCGATGGTCGGTGCTTTCTTTATTGATATCGTGAACGCACTGGTGATTAAGCTCTATCTGCTGCTGCCGATTTTTGGCTAGCAAAGGGCATTATCGCTATTCGAAACGGGTTGTGGGCAACGAAGTCCGCAACCTGGTGGTGAATCTCCCCCCACCCTGTGAGCTGTACGCTGGCAGGGTGTTTTTTTATGCGACGCATAAATACCCGAAAAAGAGCCAGTTATAATGTCGTAGCCCGTTATTCTGTAATCTATGGCTACAGATAGTGGAATAGATTAATCATATAACTGAATTTATCTATTCATGTTGAATTTTCCTGGTGATTAAAAGGTATTCTTGTTTTTCCATATATTATTATATGGTGAAGCTGTTGATTAGGTCGTTATGGCGGAGAAATACCTTTTTTATGGTGAATAATAAAATGCCGAGGGTATTTATAAGGTAATAATGAGAGAGTGTTTCTTAAAGGGTGTCTGTTTTTTGTCGATAAATCTTAATTATTACTCCTGGGTTGTGATTTTGTTTAAGTCCGTTTTCGGACTTTGATGAAGGAATTATTGAACTATTTTAGTTTTACTCTGCATAATCTAAGGCGCAATAAGGAAAATTGATGGATCAACTTGCTTACTTCCCTGAGGAGGGGATGACCCAATGCACATGTGGAAAAATAAGCCTGTAATATCTCAAATAGCATTAGCTTGTACTTTGGCAATCGCTTCTCAGGCAAATGCAAAGGATGTTTCCGGCTCAACTTATAATACCTTTGGTTATGATGATACTGCAGCGACGCCCTGGTATTATGGTTATGCTAACTGGAAAGATGCCGGTACAACATACGGAAATGGAATCTATCCGGTTATAAAGGGTTCTACCGTTAATGGTGTTATTTCAACATACTATCTTGAAAATGGTGGTGCAGATTCACATAAGCTGTCTATCTCCAATAGTACAATCAATGGGATGATTACTTCCCATTGTATGACTACTGAGTGTGCGAGTGGCGTTGATGCAGATGGCACTAACCATATGCAATACAAGCGTTTTGAATTAACGGTGGATAACTCCACTATCAACGATATCTATGAGCATTACGCTTATACCACCACATCGGGTTCAACGACGACGGATGCTTACTGGGATACTTACCACCTGGGCAATGCGATTACGCTGGACGTTGAATCCGATATTGTTATCCAAAACAACTCTCATATTGCAGGTATTACTCTGACGCAGGGTTATCATCAACTGGATAATACGCCTTATGATAGCGTAGAGGGTATTGCTAATAATAATAAAATTTTCACCAATACACTGGTGGTGAAGGATTCTGTCCTGACTTCTGGCGCCTATAGCGATCTTGGCACTAAAGGTTTCTATGGTCAGAGTGCTAAGCCGAGCGACTATGCCCATAGCGGAGCGAGTGCCCTGGACGATGCAGCGCTTATTGTGACAGCGGCCAGCGATGCCGATAACGCCATGCAGACGAAGGCGACCTTCGATCATGCCACTATCACCGGGGATATTCTTTTCACCAGTACTTTCGACAACAATTTTTATCGAAATGGCGATCCTGCTACTGACACCACCAGTGACGGAGTTTACAACCCGACGACAAACGGCTGGGACGATACTGATAAACTGGATGTCACTCTGAACAATGGCAGTAAATGGGTGGGGGCGGCGCAGTCTAGGGTAGAGGCTATTTCCACCTCGCAAATGTATGGTTGGGGTTATACCGGAGTTGACTGGCGGGAGCTGAAACCGAACAGCATCTGGCCTGATTCGATTTTTGATGCTAATGGCCATGTCTCAGGTAATGAAGTTTATCAGAGTGGCCTCTTTAACGTTAAGTTGGATAACGGCTCTGAGTGGGAAACGCGTAAGTCTTCCAACATCGATACCCTGACGGTTGATCGTGAGTCTAAGGTTGATGTGAAAAGTTCATCCCTGCTGGCAGACAGCATCACTCTGTCAAATGGTTCTACGCTGAGTATCCGCGATGAGGGGGAGGTGGCAACACACCATCTTAAGCTGGACAGCTATAGTCGTGCGCACTTAACCGAAGAGACTGCGGAACTGTATGCCAATACCATTACGGTGGATAACCGTGCGGAGCTGGCTCTGGGTCTTGGTCAGGTTGATACCCATAAGATGGTTCTGACCGATGGTGGTGTACTGAATGTTGCAAGCCGCAATTATGTTCTGAACTCCGATCTGCACAATGAGCGTTATGCGACGAACGATATTCACAAAGCTGAATATGATTACGGCGTTATTGCGCTTAATTCTAATGGTCATCTGGCCGTTAACGGCACTACAACTGGCAACTATAAGGTCCGCATTGATAATGCGACCGGTGCGGGTTCAGTTGCCGATTATAAAAACAATGAAGTCATCCGTGTTTACAACGACAACAAGGGCGATTACGTCAAATTCACCGCGGCAAATCAGGCGGATTTGGGGGCTTATCGCTACGAAGCTCGTCAGACAGGTGATACCGTTGCTCTGCACCAGGGAAGGCTGACCGACTACGCCAATATGGCCCTGAGCATTCCATCTGCTAATACCAATATCTGGAATCTGCAGCAGGATACTCTCGATGCTCGTTTGACCAACGGCCGTCATGGGCTGATGGATAATGGCGGAGCCTGGGTAAGCTATTTGGGCGGTAACTTTGACGCCAATAACGGCACTATCCAGTACGATCAGGATGTCCATGGCATCATGGTCGGTCTGGATACCCTGGTTGATGGCAACTATGCGAAATGGACAGTTGGTGCGGCCGCTGGCTTTGCTAAAGGTGACGTAAGCAATCGTACTGGCAAGGTCGATCAGGACAGCCAGACTGCATATGTCTACTCTTCTGCACGCTTCGCCAATGATGTGTTCGTTAATGGTTCTTTGAACTACTCGCGCTTCAGTAACGATCTCTCCGCAACGATGAGCAATGGGCATTCTGTGGATGGCGACACCACCTCTGATGCCTGGGGCTTTGGTTTGAAGTTGGGCTATGACTGGAAACCGAACGCGTCAGGTTATGTTACTCCGTATGCGGCTGTTTCCGGTCTGTTCCAGTCCGGCGATGACTACCAGGTGAGTAATAACATGCGTGTTGGCAGTCAGTCTTATGACAGCCTGCGTTATGAATTGGGTGTTGATGCGGGTTACACTTTTAATTATGGTGGCGACCAGGCATTCACGCCGTACGCCAGGCTGGCTTATGTTCATGATGATGCTGATAATAACACCAGAGTTAACGGCGATAAGATCAAGAATGATGTAGACGGTTCTGCGGTACGCGTTGGTTTGGGTACTCAGTTTAGCTTCACCAAAAACTTCAGTGCTTATGCTGATGCTACTTACCTTGGTGGTGGTGACGTTGACCAGAACTGGGGCGCAAACCTGGGTGTGAAATATACCTGGTAATATCTGAAGAAGTTGGCGCGGAGAGGGGTACTCTCCGCGCATATTAGTAATGAGAATGTCATAGTCGGATACAGATACCTATAGCTATGAGGTCTGCATGAATCGAGAGACTAAACCAATTCCTGAATTCACCAGACTTGAGCAGTGCCTGTTAGCTAGTGGGGTAGTATTTGAATTGTCAGAACAGCGAGTTATCTACAACGACTGTTATGACGAAGAGTTTTACACACTGGTTCTTCAGAAGGGAAGTGTTGCTATCCATCGTCAGCAGGATGATTTGCTGTTGGAAATTGTCACTGCTCCTTTTATCTTTGGTCTGAATGAAGGGATGATGGAAAGCGGTATGAAATATACGCTGATAACGCAATCAGCCTGTACCGGTTTTTATCTTCCTGCGCAAACGGCGCGTAATATTATCCAACACTCCCACCTCTGGCGCGAAGCGTTTTGCTGGCTGTCATGGATTAATCGTCTGTTAGAAATCCGTGACGGGCAATTGATTGGTAGCAACTCTTACGGTCAGATTCGGGCTACGCTGCTGGATATGGCTAACTGGGATGAAGTACTACGTTCACAGATTGGCGTTATGGCCTATATTCAGCGCCGTACACGTATTTCACGCTCTGTGATTGCCGATGTGCTGGCGGCATTGAGAAAAGGAAACTACATCAATATGAAGCAGGGAAAGTTGGTGAGTATTAGTCATCTTCCTGTGGAGTATTGAACGCGTATTATCTCCTCTTCACTCAGGCGTTGGAGTAGCGTTCGGTTTCCGGCATCCAGCGTTCGATAAGCGCCTGAGCCTGTTCCGGCCAGCGTTCGTGGATATGGCGGGCTACGCGCTGCACTTCTGGGATCATGGCCTGATCGCGCAGCAGGTCCGCAACTTTGAATTCCGCATTACCAGTCTGGCGGGTACCCAGTAATTCGCCGGGGCCGCGAATCTCCAGATCCTTCTGGGCGATAACAAAACCGTCGTTACTGTCACGCAGTACCTGCAGACGCTTCTGAGCCGTTTTTGACAGCGGCGATTTATAGAGCAGTACACAGTGTGAGGCCACGGCGCCACGCCCGACGCGGCCGCGTAGCTGATGGAGCTGGGCCAGACCCAGCCGTTCCGGGTTTTCGATAATCATCAGACTGGCGTTGGGAACGTCCACCCCCACTTCAATTACCGTGGTGGCTACCAGCAGGTGTAGCTCGCCCTGTTTAAAGGCCCGCATGACCTCCTGCTTTTCCTGAGGCTTCATGCGACCATGCACAAGTCCGACATTCAGCTCGGGTAGTGCCACTTTCAACTCCTGCCAGGTGGCTTCGGCGGCCTGGGCTTCCAGCAGATCGGACTCTTCAATCAGGGTACAGACCCAGTAGGCCTGACGACCTTCCTGAAGGCAGGCATTGCGTACCCGTTCGATAATATCGACGCGTCGGGTATCGGGGATCGCCACCGTCGTCACCGGCGTGCGACCCGGCGGCAGCTCGTCGATAACAGAGGTATCGAGATCGGCATAGGCGGTCATGGCCAGGGTTCGGGGAATGGGAGTGGCGGTCATAATCAACTGGTGGGGATGGAAACCCTGCTGCTCGCCCTTTTCCCACAGCGCCAGGCGCTGGTGTACGCCAAAACGATGCTGTTCGTCGATAATCACCAGAGCCAGACTATGGAACTGCACCTGCTCCTGAAAGATGGCGTGGGTGCCCACCACCATAGAGACCTGGCCGCTGGCGATGGCCTCCTGCTGGGCCTGACGCGCTTTCCCCTTCTGCTTACCCGCCAGCCAGCCGACCTCGACGCCCAGGGGCTCAAACCAGGCGCGGAAGTTGTTGGCATGCTGTTCTGCCAGCAGTTCAGTTGGCGCCATCATTGCCACCTGCTGACCGTTGGCGATAGCTCGCAACGCTGCCAGTGCGGCGACCAGCGTTTTACCGGAGCCAACGTCGCCCTGGACCAGGCGCATCATCGGGGAATCCAGGGCCATATCGCGCTCGACATCCGCCACCACGCGCTGCTGGGCGCCGGTGGGTTTAAAAGGCAGTGCGGTCAGAAGGGCATTTTTCAGATTGTCCTGCGCTTCCAGGGGGCGGGCCAGATACCGTCTGGCGCCAGCACGTAACGCCAGCATGCTGAGGTTATGGGCCAGTAATTCTTCCAGAATCAGGCGGCGCTGGGCCGGATGTTTACCGCTTTCCAGATCGCTGAGCTGCAGCGATGGCGGTGGCCGGTGCAGCGTACGTAGCGCATCCGGCAGACTCATCATGCCAGAGGCCAGCTCTGGCGGCAGCAGTTCGGCAATGGCGCAGCTTTCCAGCAAATCCAGTGCCTGGTCCGTGAGTTTGCGCAGCGTGGCCTGGCGCACTCCTTCGGTGGTGGGGTAAACCGGTGTGAGCGTCTCCTGCAGTTCGGGCGTTCCCTGTTCCCCCTGAATGCGATATTCCGGGTGGATCATCTCGGCGCCGTGTTGCCCGCGCTTCGCCTCACCCCAGGCCTGTACTCGTCGGCCGGGGGCCAGACTGTTTTTCATGGCCGCGTTAAAGTTGAAGAAGCGCAGGGTAAGTATGCCGCTGCCGTCGCTTATCTGGCAGACCAGCATACGGCGTCGACCAAAGGTAATGTTGCTATTCAGGACTTCGCCTTCCACCGAGGCATAGACGCCGGGCAGAAGTTCGCCAATGGGGTAAAGTCGGGTGCGGTCTTCATAGCGCAGCGGCAGATGCAGCAGCAAATCCTGGACGTTGTACAAGCCAATCTTCGCCAGCTTCTCACTCTGGCTGGCGCCAACGCCAGTCAGCGAATGGAGTGGAACGGCGTCAAGAAGTCGGCCTTTCATGGCTCACCCTGCCGCCTGCATAGCGGCCCACCAGCCAGGCTCAGCATCAATTTCGCCGCTGTCGGTAATGTGAGGGTAGGGTAACCCTTTACGCTTTGCCACTTTCGCCAGCACCGGGAACCCTCCTTCGAACAACAGGCGCTGCTGATCGGCATCGGGCAGCATGCTGTTGTGCCGCTGGTACATGCCGGCATTCTGGCGCTGACGCTGCGCTTCATAAAGAATCAGGGCCGATGCGACGGAAACATTCAGTGACTGCACCATACCGATCATCGGAATAATGATGTCGCAATCGGCCAGGTCCAGCGCTTCCTGAGTGATGCCGGTTTTCTCCTGCCCCATCAGAATACAGGTGGGGCGGGTATAGTCGATTTCACGAAAATCGACGGCGCTATCGGAAAGATGAGTCGCCAGAATCTGCATGCCCTGCTGTTTCAGATGCACAACCGCATCGTCGATAGTGGGATGGGTCTTCACCTGCACCCAACTGTTGCTACCCGCGGCGGAGGAATACATGGTGCGGATGCGATTGCCCGGCCAGATCGCATGGACCTCATGTACACCAACGGCATCTGCGGTACGGATAATGGCAGAGACGTTATGGGGTTTATGTACCTGCTCCATACACACCGTCAGGTCGGTCTGGCGACGGGCCAGCATCTCGCGGATTCGGGCGTGGCGCTGCAGGTTCATGATTAGTTTCTGTTGCGGGTGACTTTTATCACATCCGGCATTACGCGAATCTTACGCATAATGTTTGCCAGATGGATACGGTCGCGGGCCGTCAGGCGGATAAAGGCGGTGTAGACACGACCGTCTTTTTCTTCCGTATTCAGACTCTGAATATTCGAACCAGCCGTGTTAATCGAGGCCGTCAGGTTGGCCAGTGCGCCCTGGTGGTTAAACATATCCACCTTAATTTCAGTAATGAATTCCTGCTCGGTCTCTTTATCCCACTCGACCGCCATAAACTTCTCTGGCTCTTTCTGGTAGCCGCGAATATTACGGCAGGATTCATGATGGATAACCAGCCCTTTACCTGGACTCACGTGTGCCACAATGGGATCGCCAGGAATGGGGCGACAGCACTTGGCGAAGGTGATCAGCACGCCATCGGCGCCTTTGATCGGCAGGTGATGGTGATTAGTGGCCGTACCTTGCTCGGAAGAAGTTTCGCCCTGTAGAAGGTTTTTGGCGACGACGACGCTCATGGCGTTACCCAGACCGATTTCCGCCAGCAGATCGTCAAGAGAGCCGAGCTTCATGCGATCCAGCTCGCGCTGGATATCCTGCTGAGGGATTTCTGCCAGTTTACGGCTACCGCCCAGCGCGTGATTCAGCAGGCGACGCCCCAGGCTGACGGAGTCATCACGCTTGAGATTCTTCAGCATCTGACGGATGCGCGCCCGGGCTTTCGAGCTCACCACAAAGTTAAGCCATGCGGCATTGGGGCGGGCGCCAGGCGCGGTGATAATTTCGACGGTCTGGCCGCTGGCCAGCGGCTGGGAAAGCGGGTAGGGCTGTCTGTCGACGCGGGCGCCGACGCAGGCATGGCCGATATCGGTATGTACCGCGTAGGCAAAATCCACCGGCGTGGCGCCGGTAGGCAGTTCGACGATGCGTCCTTCGGGTGTGAAAACGTAAATCTCATCCGGGAACAGATCGGATTTTACGCTCTCGATAAATTCAAATGAGCTACCGGCGCTCTGCTGAAGTTCCAGCAGGCTTTGCATCCAGCGCTGGGCGCGGATCTGCGCGGTGGTGCTGCTTTCGCCCTGCTCTTTATAGGCCCAGTGGGCGGCAACCCCCATCTCGGCCATCTGATCCATATCTTCGGTACGGATCTGCACTTCCACCGGCACGCCGTGTGGCCCGATCATCGAAGTGTGCAGCGACTGATAGCCGTTGGCCTTGGGAATGGCGATATAGTCCTTTACCCGGCCAGGGCGTGGCTTATACAGGCTATGCATCTGCCCCAGAACCCGGTAACAGGTATCGACATCTTTCACGATCACGCGGAAGGCATAAATATCCATGATCGAGTGAAAACGCTGCTCTTTCAGCACCATTTTGCAGTAGATCGAATACAGATGCTTCTCACGACCGCTAACGCGACAGGGAATTCCCGCTTCCTGGAGCCGCCCTTCAATTTCCGAGAGGATTTTTTGAATCATCTCTTTACGGTTCCCGCGCGCTGCTTTAACGACTTCTTTAATGACGCGATAGCGGTTGGGATAAAGGGCTTCAAATCCCAGCTCTTCCAGCTCGGTCTTCAGGTTATGAATACCAAGACGGTGGGCCAGAGGGCTGTAGATCTCCAGTGTTTCCCGGGCGATGCGGCGCCGTTTATCCGGACGCAGGGCGCCCAGGGTCCGCATATTGTGGGTGCGGTCGGCCAGTTTAATCAGAATGACGCGGATGTCTTGCACCATCGCCATAATCATTTTGCGGAAGTTTTCCGCCTGGGCCTCTTTTTTGTCGCGGAATTTAAGCTTATCCAGCTTAGAAACCCCTTCCACCAGTTCGGCAACGCTTTTGCCGAACAGCTGTTCCATATCCTGGTAGGTGGCGGGGGTATCTTCAATCACATCATGCAGCAGGGCGGCCATGAGCGTTTCATAGTCGAGTTTCATCTCGGCCAGAATGCAGGCCACCGCTACCGGGTGAGTGATATAGGGTTCGCCGCTTGAACGTGTCTGGCCCTCGTGAGCATCACGCGCAACTAAATAAGCCTGTTGCAGACGCTTAATCTGGTCTGCAGGCAGATAGTTTTGAATCAGCTGATTCAGGCTTTCGAACAGATACAAGGGTTACCCGCTATGTGAATTAACGACGGCCTTCGGCAATAGCGGTGACGGCCTGGATTTCAGCGGCTTCCTGCTCCTGCTGCTCCTGGCGCTCGCGCACATCAAGGATCTGATTATTGATCAGACCTTCTTCGATTTCGCGCAGTGCGATAACGGTCGTTTTATCGTTTTCTTCCGGTACCAGCGGATCTTTGCCGCCTACCTGCATCTGACGAGCGCGACGCGCGGCGACCAGTACCAGGTCAAAACGGTTACCAATTTTCTCTACAGCGTCCTGAACAGTTACGCGTGCCATATTTAAAATGCTCCACAGGTGAAGAAATGACTGGGCATGATACGAAAACCAGGCTCAGTCTGCCAATAGTTTGGTGATTAAAGCGTCATGTCGCTGTTTCTGACGACCCATGCGCAGACGCTCTGCGCGAATAATGGTCTTCAGATCGTTCAGCGCGGTATCGAAATCGTCGTTGACGATCAGGTAATCATATTCGGCGTAGTGGCTCATTTCCGCTACCGCCAGCGCCATACGGCGGGAGATGACCTCTTCGCTATCCTGCCCGCGGCCACGCAGGCGGCGATCCAGCTCCTCTTTCGAGGGAGGCAAAATAAAGATGCTGCGCGCCTGCGGCATCCTGTTGCGAATCTGCTGGGCTCCCTGCCAGTCGATATCCAGAAAGATATCCACTCCGGTAGCCAGCACCTGCTCGATAGTCTCGCGCGAGGTGCCGTAATAATTGCCGAACACTTCCGCGTGCTCCAGGAAAGCATCCCGGGCGATCATTTGCTGAAACTCTTCTCTGTCTGTGAAGAAGTAATGCTCGCCGTGCACCTCGCCGGGGCGAGCCGCGCGCGTAGTGTGTGAGACGGAAACCTGAGTATCGTACAGCGGTTGCGTTTTCAACAGAGCCTGAATCAGGCTGGATTTACCCGCACCGCTGGGCGCGGAAACAATATAGAGCGTGCCCTGAACCATGAATTCTTTACTTAGATATGTATAAATGGAGTGTTTATACCCGCCTATTATACACGTCGCCGCGGCCTGACGTAGCTTTTGTCACATCTTTCCTGGCGTTTTGTTCACCATTGCGAACCGTTTTCCTGTTTTTATGCTGGCGTTATGCAACAGCGAAATAAGCCTGGAATCTTTCCCGAATAATCAAACCCTGGCGCTGGGCGCGGTTATCGGTCAGCGCTAGTGTTGGCCCGAAACACCACGGAGGGGGAGGGAAGGATGTGGAAATGTGTGTTGTTATGGTTGGTGAGCTTCACGGCGCTGGCGGAATGTCCGGCCTGGTCTGCCGGTCAGTTACAGCAGGAAACCGGGCGGCTGGCGCAGAAAATCGCGTTATGGGATCGTGCTTATCATCAGCAGGGCGAAAGCCAGATAAGCGACGCATTGTACGATCGTCTTAGCGAACGCCTGGCGCGTTGGCGCCGCTGTGCGGGGGAACCGCCGCGGGATGAACGCCGTTTGCCGGGGCGGGGGAATCGCGAGCACCCCGTTGCCCATACGGGGGTGGCGAAACTGCGTGATGTAATGGCGTTGACGGCGTGGATGCGCGACAAAGGGGCTCTTTGGGTTCAGCCGAAAGTGGACGGCGTCGCCGTGACTCTGGTGTATCGTGGCGGGCGGTTTGAACGGGCGATCAGCCGGGGCGATGGACTGCAGGGCGAGGACTGGACGGAGAAAGCCAGACTCATTCCCGCCATTCCTCAGCATGTGCCAGCCCCCCTGACGGACAGCGTGCTGCAGGGAGAGATATTTCTGAAGCGTGACGGGCATATCCAGGGGCGCGATGGCGGGATGAATGCGCGTGCGACAGTCGCGGGCGCCATGATGCGGAAAAAACCGCAGCCCGATATCTACCGGCGGTTAGGACTCTTTATCTGGGCCTGGCCGGATGGACCGGCCCGGATGCAGGAGCAGTTAGAGATACTGGCTGGCGCAGGCTTTACCCTGACGCGTGACTGGTCTGAGCCGGTCAGCGATGCCACTCAGGTGGTCAGGTTACGTGACCGCTGGCTCAATCAGCCGCTGCCCTTTGTGACCGATGGTATCGTGATTCGCAGTGAACGGGTGCCGCCATCTGCTGCCTGGCGCCCGGGGCAGGGGAGCTGGATCGCGGCATGGAAATATCCGCCTCAGCTTCAGGTCGCATCGGTTAAAAAAGTGCTGTTCCAGACTGGCCGCACCGGCAGAGTGGCGGTGGTTCTAGCGCTGGAGCCGGTGATGCTGGGCGATAAGCGCGTCACCAGGGTCAATATCGGTTCCGTGAAGCGCTGGCGACAGTTAGATGTCGGCCCAGGGGATCTGATTAGCCTGAGTCTGGCGGGGTTGGGCATTCCTCGGCTGGATGAGGTGGTCTGGCGTGCGATACGTCAGTCTGATGCTTCCCCATTGCCGGATGAGCGAGGGACCCTCGACTGCTTTCGGGATACTGCGGTCTGCCGGGAGCAGTTCCTGGCGCGCCTGATCTGGCTGAGCCAGCGTCAGGCTCTGGATGTACCCGGACTGGGGCCGTCAGGCTGGCGGCAACTGCTTCAGGCGCACCGCTTCGAACATCCGTTTAGCTGGCTGACGCTCTCGCCAGAGGCGCTGCGTCTGACGCCAGGGTTTTCGCCACAGCGTGCCGCGGCGCTCTGGCATCGCTTTAATTTAACCCGCCGTATGCCTTTGCCGCGCTGGATAAAGGCGCTGGGACTTCCTTTGCCTGAACAGGCCTCGCTTTCGCTGGCGGAGGTCCGCTGGCCACAGCTCATGAGCTGGAATGAACTGGAGTGGCGTCGCCTGCCCGGGGTAGGGGCGGTACGTGCCAGAGCGCTGATGGATTTTATCCATCACCCGGATGTGATGATGATAGTGGACTGGCTTACTCGTCAGGGGGTTGAGGCCTTTGCCGATATGAGCAAGGCCGTTAATGGGGCGAATGATTATAGTGAAACACCGGCAACCCCAACCGAAAGCGCAGTGCCAGCAGGCGGGCGGTAAAGCCGAACAGCAGGGTGGCGATCACAACCGTATCCTGACTGGTGACCAGATGTTGCAGAGCAATATAAAGTACGGCGGAAGCGAAGGAGATACCGGCGTACAGCTCTTTCTGGAATACCAGAGGAATGCGTTTACAGAACATGTCGCGCAGTACGCCGCCAAAAACGCCGGTAATGACTGCGGCGATGGCGGCGATAACGGGCCCTTCCCCCATATCCAGCGCGATTTGAGCGCCGATAATGGAAAACACCACCAGGCCCAGGGCATCGAGCACCAGAAACAGGCGTCGCAGGTGCGGCATCACCGGGGCCAGAATGGTGGTCACAACTGCGGCTATTGCCACAATAACCACATATTCCGGATGCTTTACCCAGCCAAGAGGGTAATGGCCCAGCAGGAGATCGCGTACCGAGCCGCCGCCCAGGGCGGTGGCTGTGGCAATAATAATGACCCCGAAGGTATCCATGCGGCGGCGGCCTGCAGCCAACGCGCCCGTCATGGCTTCCGCGGTTATTCCAATAAGGTAAAGAATGTGTAGCAGCATTGCGTTCTCCGTCACTGTTGCGGCGCAGGGTAACGAGTTACGGTGAAATCCTCGATTGAGATTTTTTGTAGAAGGCTTTATTGATAAGTTTTTTTAATGATGTAACTGCACTATTTTTATGTTTTTATTCAATTTTTATGCTTTTCTTCCTGTTTTTTATCATAAGTATTTCCTGTCTTTTTATTGCATGAATGACCTGTTATCACTTCCTGCCAGGCTGTACCAGGTTCCGTCGTTAATGGCGTGACTAAAGGTGCGCTTCACTAATTTTTCGATTTTTTTCTGCGCAAATAATAGTCAACAAAGTTCATATTCTAATTATTACCCAGTGCAAAAAAGTTATTTCTTATAGGATTTAACTGAATCCTCTATTTTTGTATGGATATGTGTTTGGGGGTTTTTCTTTTTTAAAACGTAAGGTTACTTAAATAATCAGACTGTTTAGCTGAATTTTTCCGATTGTTGGGCATGTATCAATGGGATTGAATTGTATTCTCTGTCATGTAAAATCTTGAAAAAACTTTTTAACAATAAAATAACCATAGGGTTTTGCGGTGTAAAACCCCTGCGGTAGCTATGCCTTAACCCTACAAATGTCAGGGAGTGGAGAACCCACTCATCTGTCTGAAAATATGCCTTTCAGTGCCTGTCACGAAAATAACAACATGTTATTTCCCTTTGATAATCAAATAAAAATGTAACCTGTAGTGGAAAAAATAATGAAGATGAGAATCATCCTAACTTGTTTGGTTGTTACAGCAATATCGGGTTGTCAGGCGCCAGCGCCAGCGCCCTCCATCACAGACGATACGATTGTCTCGTCGGAAGTGAACGGCACAACGCTGACTCACCGCCATGCGGTTGTGCCACCCAGGGAATTTAAACCCATTAATAAAGAGTACCGGGCGCTGTATGGTGCTGCAGTTATGAGCACGCCGGGCTTTGGCGGTACGGAGATCCGCCGTCTACAAAGCGGCGCCACCTATAACATCCTGGGCCAGGCAGAGAACTTCTGGATGGCCGTTGCCGAGCGCGGTAGAGGCGAAATGATTGGCTATGTGCCCCTGCGCTCGGTGGTGCCCAGCGAACGCTATGAGCAAACCATCCGACGTCCGCGCCCGGCGCGTCGTGCCGCACCGAAACCGGTGAAGCAAAATAACTGCGTCGACGTAGGCAGCAGCAGCACCGCTTGCCGCAATGCGGATAGCGGTACCTGGATTATCGACTAACCCTGTTCTGTTGACCTTGAGCGATGCCTTATGATGAGAAGCGATTTATTGCGCCACGTCTGGCTGGCGCTTTTTCTGGCCGCTTTTGCCCTGATAAGCGGCTGTAGTTCATCGACACACAGCGATGCTCCCTCCTATCGCCTGACATTCCGTGCTCATCCGCAGATTAACAATGCCGCACCGCTTAAGGTCAGGGTGCTGCTGCTGAAATCCGACGCTGGCTTTATGTCCGCCGACTTCTGGTCATTGCAGAACGGTGATTCGAAAGCGCTGGCGGGTAGCCTGCTGAACAGCGACGAATTCTTCCTGATGCCAGGACAGCTTAATAAAGTCCTGACCGGGCGTAGTTCGCCTGAAGCGCGCTATATCGGCATCGTGGCGGAGTATCAGCAGTTGGACGGAAAAAAATGGCGCATCTCGCTACCGCTTCCTTCTCCCGATGACAGCAGTTTCTGGTCATGGTCCTCCGACGAGCTCCAGGCCAGCCTTTTCCTTGATATCAACGGTATTCGGGTCGTTGATAAGTAATGGCTCTCCCGACAGGAAATCAGTATGAATAAAGCAGAAAAGGTGGTCTGGACGGAAGGCATGTTCCTGCGACCTCACCACTTTCAGCGTGCCGAAAGCTTCCTGCAAAACCAGATCAGGGAGTGGGGCGGCGTACAGCGTCCCTGGCTGTGGGGCTTTCTCGATCTGGAATTCGACGAGGCGATGCTGCGCCAGGGCTGTGTAGCTCTTAGCACCGCCAGCGGTATTCTGCCGGACGGCACGCCCTTTTCTTTTCGCGAAGCCCGGCTGGGTCCCGTACCGCTCGAGATCCCGGATAATCTGAGTAACGCCCGCGTGGTGCTGGCGCTGCCTGCCCGTCGCGGTGGTCGGGAAGAGGTAATCTTTAGCGATGCGCCGGACTCGCTGGCGCGCTATGTCACCTTTGAAGAAGAGGTGGATGACGATAACGCACTTTCCGTTGGTCCGGCGGCGCTACAGTTCGGTCGTCAGCGTCTGCGACTGATGCTGGAAGAGGAACTTAGCCCGGAATGGACGGCTATTGGCGTTGCGCAGGTCATTGAAAAGCGCAACGACAACCAGGTACGTCTGGACACTGGCTACATTCCTCCCACTCTTAACGCCATCAATAACGGCCAGCTTTACGGCCTGCTCAACGATATGCAAGGGCTACTGCAACAGCGCAGCCAGCAAATTGGCTTGCGCCTGCGCAAACCCGGGCGCTTCAATACTTCCGAGATGGTGGAGTTCTCGCTGCTGGCGTTGGTGAATCACCATATCGGGCTGGTCAGCCATCTGAAAGCGCTACCACTGCTGCATCCCGAATCACTGTGGCGTGACTGGCTGGCTTTTGCCACCGAGCTCACCTCCTGGGGACCACAGCGTATGCCAGATGCCGTACTGCCGGCCTATGACCATGACGATTTGGCGGGCTGCTTCGGCAAGCTGATGCTAATGCTGCGCCAGTCCCTCTCTCTGGTGATGGAAGAGAGCGCCATCCAGATCCCGCTGGTGGAACGTACTCACGGCCTGAACGTCGCCACAGTACCGGACAGCAACATGGTTCGCGACTTTGGCTTTGTGCTGGCGGTCAAGGCCAGCGTACCGGGAGATACGCTCCAGAGCCACTTTCCGGCACAGATGAAGGTGGCACCGGTCACCAAAATTCGCGATCTGGTACAGCTTCAACTGCCTGGCATGGTGCTGCGAACCATGCCGGTTGCGCCGCCGCAGATCCCCTGGCATGCCGGCTATAGCTATTTCGAGCTGGAAAAAGGGGGCGAGCTCTGGAAAGAGATGGAGAAATCCGGCGCCTTCGCACTGCATCTGGCCGGGGAATTCCCGGGCCTGGATATGGAATTTTGGGCAATTCGCGGCCCGAAAGAGTAACGAGAAAGAGCCTTTATGCAGGAACACCAGGTTAACGGCAGCGATGCCGACTTTTCCGGGGCAGGCGGTACCAATCCACTGGTTTCTGCCGCCAACCCGCTGCTCAATGCGATTTCGCAGATTCGCCATTCGGTGTCTCACGACGACCAGAGCGGTCTGCGCCAGCGCCTGATCGATGAAATTCGTCGCTTTGAAGTGCGTTGTCAGAAGGCGGGGCTGAGCTATGAAGCCATCGTCGGCGCCCGCTATTGCCTGTGCACTGCCCTGGATGAGGCGGCTTCACTGACGCCGTGGGGAAGTCGCGGCATCTGGTCCGGCAGCGGTCTGCTGGTGACCTTTCATAACGAAACCTGGGGCGGCGAAAAGTTCTTCCAGCTACTGGCGCGTCTGTCTCAGAACCCACGCCAGCACGTCGAGCTGCTGGAGCTGATTAACTTCTGCCTGCTGCTGGGCTTTGAGGGACGCTACCGGGTGATGGATAACGGCCGTACCCAACTGGACACCATCAAGCAGCGGCTGGGGCAGATGATTCGCGGCGTACGCGGCAGCTACCCGCCCCCCCTCTCTCCACATCCGGAAGATCAGCCGGTCATGAGCAAGCTGTGGCGCCCGGCGGTACCGCTGTGGGCCTGCGCGGCGCTGGCGGGATTCCTGGCCTGTCTGTTCTACATCATCCTCAACTGGCGTCTGGGCGATGCCACCAGTCCGGTGCTGGCGAAAATCTATCAAACGCCGCTACCGGAAACCAAAATTCAGAAGCCCGCAGAGCCGCTCCCTGCGGTGCTGGATCTGCGCGGTTTCCTGCGTCCGGAAATCGAAGAGGGGCTGGTGGCGGTCCGCGACGAGGCCGATCGCAGCGTGGTAATTCTGAAAGGGGATGGCCTGTTCGCTTCCGCCTCTACCGTGGTGCGCGATCGCTACGAAGCGGTTATCAACCGCGTCGCTCAGGCGATGAATAACGTCAGCGGCCGGATTCTGGTGATCGGTTACAGCGATAACGTGCCAATCCGCAGCGCCCGCTTTGCATCGAACTACGAACTTTCCCTGGCCCGCGCCGAATCGGTACAGAGCATGTTACGCAAACATCTCACGCAGCCGGACCGCGTCAAGGCGGAAGGCCGGGGCGAAATGGATCCCGTTGCGCCGAATAATTCGGCGGCAAACCGCGCCCTTAACCGCCGCGTGGAGATCACGCTGCTGGTCGCGCCGGGCACTACCCAGGCGGAGTTGAACGGGATGTCGCAAGGAAACTAAGCATGCTGAATACACTCATCGCAATTCTGACCAACCGCCTGCTCTGGGGATTCCTGGGGGCCACTGCGGTGGCGGCGGTCATCTGGATGATTGGGCCGCTGATGTCTATTGCCGACACCCGCCCCCTGGAATCCACGCAGAACCGGGTGATCAGCATCGGGCTGATCTATCTGATCTGGATCCACAGCCATCTGGTGCCGCGGTTATACAACGCCTGGCTTAACCGCAAGCTGGTGGATAACCTCAACAGTGGCAAAGCCGCCCCGGAAGGGGAGGATGGCTCGGATCGCAAGCGCCTCAACAACGAAGAGGGGATCCTGGCCGATCGCTTTGATGAAGCCGCCCAGGTTCTGAAAAAGGCCCACTTCAGCCAGAAAGAGAAGCGCAGCGCACTCTGGTCGCAGCGCTTTAGCAGTCAGTATCTTTATCAGCTCCCCTGGTATGTCATTATCGGGGCGCCGGGCTCCGGTAAAACCACGGCGCTGGTTAATTCCGGGCTCCAGTTCCCGCTGGCGGACCGCTTTGGCCGTACCGCGCTGCGTGGTATCGGCGGCACCCGCAACTGCGACTGGTGGTTTACCAATGAAGCCGTGCTGCTGGATACCGCCGGGCGCTATACCACCCAGGAGAGCGAGCAGGAGCGGGATGCCGGCGAATGGCTCGATTTTGTCGGCCTGCTGCGTAAATATCGCCGCCGCCAGCCGATTAACGGCGTGATTGTTACCGTCAGCGTTAGCGATCTCCTGACGCTGTCGCCGGAAGCCCGGGAACAGCAAGCGGTCAGCATGCGCCAGCGTCTGGCGGAACTGCATGAGCAGCTCGGCATTCGTTTTCCGGTGTATGTGCTGGTTACCAAGTCGGACCTTCTGAAAGGGTTCCGCGACTACTTCGCCAGCTTTGATAAAGCGCAGCGCGATCAGATCTGGGGCTTTACCTTCCCCTGGGAACAGTCAAAGCAGGCAGGTTTTGATGTGATGGGAGCGCTGCATCAGGAATACGCCCTGTTACAGCAGCGGCTGGAAGCCGGACTGCCGGATACCCTGCTGAATGAAAACGACCCTCAGGCCCGGGCCAACAGCTATCTGTTCCCTCAGGAGTTTGCGGCGCTGCGTCCGCTGTTGACCGATTTTCTGGGCACGGTATTCGCCCGTTCTAACTTCGAAACCCAGTTTTCACCGCGTGGTATCTATTTCGCCAGCGGTACTCAGGAAGGGCTGCCGTTTGATCGGGTGATGGGCAACCTTAATCGAGCGCTGTCGCTGCCCACCGATGGCGATAACGGCGGTGACTGGGATTCGGTGAGCAAAGAGGCGCCGATCCCCGGCGCCAAAGGTCAGAGCTTCTTTATTAAGAACCTGCTGCACAACGTTATCTTCCGTGAAGCGGGAATTGCCGGCCATAACCGCTGGTGGGAGCTGCGCAGCCGTGCGCTGCTCTGGTCCGGTTATGCGGCCTTGCTGGCGCTGCTGGTGATTCTGGGCACCCTGTGGCTGATTAGCTATGGCAAAAACCGCAGCTACCTGAATGAGGTGGATGCCAAAGTTCCGGGTATTGAACAACAGAGCCGGGATCTGCAACAGCAGAATCAGCGCGATCTCTATTCCATGCTGCCGCTGCTTAACGGCCTGGTCACCTTGCCGAACAGCGATGCCTTTGATGTTAAGGATCCGCCGCTGGCGCGCCGTATGGGGCTGTATCGCGGTTTCGACGTCAGCGACGCTTCGCAATCGCTCTACCAGAAAGCGCTACAGCAGATGCTGATGCCGGAAGTGGCCCAGCGCATCACCGGCTGGCTGCGCAGCGACGACGGCAGCGACGTGGAGTACAGCTATGAAGCGCTGAAGGCGTATCAGATGCTCTACCAGCCGAAGCACTACGACGGCAAATTCCTGCACTCCTGGGTGATGCTGAATCTGCAACGCAACCTGCCGCAGAACATTACCCGTGAACAGCTGGCGCAGCTTTCTGAGCATCTGCGTCAGTTGCTGGAGCCGCAGATTCAGTCCTCGCCATGGGAAAAAGACGAAGCGCTGATCGCCAGAGAGCGACAGCTTATCAACCAGAATCCACTGGCGACCCGGGTGTATGGCCGACTCAAGCGCCTGCTGGAACGCGATGATGGGCTAAAGCCGGTCTCGCTGGCGACCCTGGGCGGTCCCCAGAGCGAACTGGTCTTTTCCCGTAAAAGCGGACAGTCGGTCAGTGATGGCGTACCGGGGCTCTACACGCCGGACGGTTACTGGAATCACTTTAACGGACAGATAGCCAGTGTCGCCGCCGATCTGCACGATGACGATGCCTGGGTACTGGGCGTAAGCGGCCCGCAGGAATACAAACAGCAGACCGACAACGCGGTGCGTCAGCTCTATATGCGCGACTTTATCGCCCACTGGGACGGCTACCTGGCCGATCTGCAACTGAATAACAGCGCCGATCTTTCCCAGCGTATTAACACCACGCGGCTGCTTTCCGGAAGCAACTCACCGCTGCGCCGGATGGTAATTAACCTCAGTAAGGTGCTGACCCTGTCGCGCAACGCGCCTGCGGTTGAGGGGCAGGCCGATGCGGAGCAGAAGAGCAGTAAGGCCACGCAAACGCTGGAAGCGTTGTTCCACAGCGATGGCGATACGGCACAGGGGGCCGCCACCGCTCAGACGCCTGAGCAACTGGTCACCGATCACTATGCGCCCATTATCGAACTGGCCCAGCCGCTGGAGAAAGGCGGCAAAACTATCGTGCTGGATGATTTCCTGCGTCAGCTTGATGAGCTGTACCGCTATCTGACCTCGGTACAGGATGCCGCCAACAGCGGCATGCCTGCCCCGGGCGGCGAGGCCATCAGCCGGCTTCAGGCCAGCGCCGGGCGCCTGCCCGGGAGCCTTAAAACCATGTTCAGCGGCATGGCCGTGGGCGCCAGCAGCGACACCCAGCGCCGCGAGCTGGAAAACATGCGCAAGCGGGTGAACGTGGAGGTGGGCGGCTTCTGTCGTCAGGCCATCGCCGGTCGTTATCCGCTGGTGCGCTCGGCGCGCAGCGAAGTGACGCCGGACGATCTGGCGAAGATGTTCGCGCCGGGCAGCGGGATGATGGACAGTTTCTTCCGGGATAACCTGGCCAACAAGGTGGACACCACCCGCTCCAGTTGGCGCTTTATGCCGGGCATTGACGGTAAAACCCTGCCGGGGAGCGAAGGACTGCTGCGCCCCTTCCAGCAGGCGCAGCACATTCGCGATGCCTTCTTTGCCGGTAACGCCACCAGCCCTTCATTCCGGGTGACGGTACGTACCCTGGAGATGGACAACAATGTGCTGAATATGACCCTGGACGTGGACGGTCAGCAGTTGCAGTACAGCCATGGCCCTCAGGCTTCACGCCTGGTGAGCTGGCCCGGGCCAGGAGGCAGCAACCAGGTGCGGATGCAGTTGGGACTGGCGGACGGCACCACGGCCACTCTGGTCACCAACGGTCCCTGGGCGCTTAACCGCTTCTTCGACCAGGCGCGCCAGTCGGCCGGTAGCAACAATCTGAGCCGCAGGGCCAGCTTTACGGTCGACGGGCACCATGTGTCCCTGGAATTTACGCCTAACAGTATTCGTAACCCTTTCCGGTTGCCTGGCTTCTCATGCCCATAACGACAAGGACAGGAGAATGAGTCACTACCCTGCGATTAGCTGGTACGGGAAATTACCCAGTGCCGGTGACTTTTTACAGCGCCGGTTCCCCGACGCCCTGCAACGTCAGTGGTCCCACTGGTTCCAGGTGGGTCTGCTGAACTGGCAGGAAGAGGAACAGCGCAACAACGGCGAGCAGCGCTTTGGTAGCGCGCCGGTGTGGAATTTTGTGGTGCCGCCGATGCTTGGCGGTCAGCAGGTGCAGATGGGCTGCCTGCTCCCCGGCCGCGACAGCGTGGGGCGCCAGTATCCCATTTGCGCGCTTTGCGCCTTTAACCCGGCGGAGTGGTCGCCGCAGCAGCTGGCGCTGGCGGAAGAGTGGTATCGCCAGTTGGGCCGCACGCTACTGCACGCGGTACGCAACGGCTACTCCACCAGCCAGTTAGATGAGGCGCTGTTGTCGATCCCGGCACCCCAACTGCCGTCGGAAGAGCAGCGCTCCGACATTCTGGATGTGATCGGCTACGACGATGCTCCGGCGACCCTGAGCTGGCGTCAGGCGGCTGACTGTTTCGATCCCCAGCGTCAGACCAGCTTCTGGTGGACCAACCGCAGCGACGGTTATCCGCTCTACACCCACGTTCACAGCGGCAATTTTACCGCGCAGCTTTTTTCGCTGCTGTTTGACCCCGCAGGCGGTGCCCGACCGGGACGCCACGGGCTTTATCCGCCGATGTTTGAATAGGTTGTGCCATGAATATTGACGATTTCCTGGCGCCGGTTAGCGAATCGCAGCCGTGCGGCGAAAACCTGGAGTACGACGCCGACTTTATGGCGATGGAGCAGGCCGGTAAGGGGAAAGCGGAACAGCAGTTCGGCGACACCATTATTCCGGCTGAGCCTGCGGACTGGAGCCGGGTGGAAAAACTGGCGACATCACTGCTGGCACGCACCAAAGATCTGCGCGTGATGCTGGCATTGACCCATGCCTGGACCCGACGTCGCGGACTGGATGGTTATGCCGATGGCCTGCTACTGATTGAACGTTCCATCACGCAGTGGTGGCGCGAGCTTTATCCGCTAATGATTGATGATGGCGAAGAGGATCCTTTCTACCGCATCAGCGCGCTGGCCTCGCTGGGCGATCGCTCGGCGCTGTCGGCGGCGCTGCGTCAGTCGGTGTTGCTGAGTGCTGGTAGCGACGTATTAACGCTACGCGACGCGCTGGCGCTGCTCGACGGCAGCCGTACCGAATGCCCGGAGTATCCGGGCGGTCGGCCGCGGCTGGAAGAAGAGCTGGCGCGTGGCGGTCAGCCGGGCGTTGAGGCCTTACAGTTGATCCACCAGCGTCTGGAAACCCTGCGTCAGTACCTGGTCGAACAGTTGGGGCAGGGGGGCGTACCGGAAATGGAAGAGCAACAGAAGCTGATTGGTACGGTAATCGCCCTCTGTCAGGGCAATCATTCCGCTGCACCTTCCCCGGAACAGAGCGCCTCGCAGGTCAGTGAACCGACGGCGGTGCCTGCAGCACCGGCACCGGTTGCGGACTGGCGCAGCGTATCGCTGGCGACTCGCGACGATGCCCAACTGATGCTGGAAAAGGTTAAACAGTACTTTGCCCGTCACGAACCCAGCCACCCGGCTCCGCTGATGATTGAGCGGGTCCAGCGGCTGATTGAGAAGGATTTTATGGACATTATCCGCGACCTGGCGCCCGACGGCGTCAATCAACTGGAAAATATCTTTGGACGCCGTGATTAACCGCGTCCGCCCGTTATGGCGGCTGAATGGCCGCCGCCACACTTCACCGCGCATATTCGACGGAGAACAGCATGCCAACCAATAAATCCAGTGGGCAGAAATTTATCGCCCGTAATCGCGCGCCGCGCGTACAGATTGAGTACGACGTGGAGATCTACGGCGCGGAACGCAAAATTCAGCTTCCTTTTGTTATGGGGGTCATGGCGGATCTGGTGGGGAAACCCGTCGACCCGCTCCCTGCCGTTGAAGACCGCAAATTCATGGAGATCGACATCGATAACTTCGATGAGCGCATGAAGGCGCTGAAACCGCGGGTGGCTTATCAGGTGGATAACACCCTGACCGGCGACGGCAAGCTGAACGTCGAACTGACCTTCGACAGCATGGAAGATTTCCAGCCGGATGCGGTGGCCCGCAAGGTCGAGCCGCTCAACAAGCTGCTGGAGGCCCGTACTCAGCTTTCCAACCTGCTGACCTATATGGACGGCAAGAACGGTGCCGAGGAGCTGATCGCCAAAGTGCTGAAAGATCCGACGCTACTTAAGGCGCTGAGCCAGATGCCGAACAAAGACGAGCCGTCGCAAGGTAACGGAGAGTAATCTATGAGCAAATCATCACAACAGCAGAGTTCGCAGGCTCAGGCGCAGGAATTCAGCACCGATGAGTTCAGCTCTCTGCTGAATAAAGAGTTCCGCCCCAAGACCGACCAGGCGCGCTCGGCGGTGGAAAATGCGGTCAAAACTCTGGCCGAACAGGCGCTGGAAAGCACGGTAACGGTCTCTTCCGATACTTATCGCACCATTCAGAATCTGATTGCCGGTATCGACGAGAAGCTTTCCCAGCAGGTTAACCAGATTATCCACCATGACGAGTTCCAGAAGCTGGAAAGCGCCTGGCGTGGGCTGAGCTATCTGGTCAACAACACCGAAACCGACGAGATGCTGAAAATCCGCTTTATGAGCATCTCCAAGAAAGAGCTGGGCCGCACCCTGAAACGCTACAAAGGGGTGGGCTGGGACCAGAGCCCGATCTTCAAAAAAATCTACGAAGAAGAGTATGGCCAGTTTGGCGGCGAGCCGTTCGGCTGTCTGGTGGGTGACTACTACTTCGATCACGGTCCGCAGGATGTTGAACTGCTGGGAGAGATGGCACGTATTGGCGCGGCGGCCCACTGTCCGTTTATTGCCGGTACTTCGCCGGACGTAATGCAGATGGAATCCTGGCAGGAGCTGGCGAATCCGCGCGATCTGACCAAAATCTTCCAGAACACCGAATACGCCGCCTGGCGTAGCCTGCGTGAATCGGAAGATGCCCGCTATCTGGGGCTGGCGATGCCGCGCTTCCTGGCTCGTCTGCCGTACGGCATTCGCACCAACCCGGTGGACAGCTTCGACTTCGAAGAAGAAACCGATGGCGCTAACCACGCCAACTACACCTGGGCCAACTCGGCCTACGCCATGGCGGCCAACATCAACCGCTCCTTTAAAGAGTTCGGCTGGTGCACCTCCATTCGCGGTGTGGAATCCGGCGGTGCCGTGGCGGATTTGCCCTGCCACACCTTCCCGAGCGACGACGGCGGCGTGGATATGAAGTGCCCCACCGAGATCGCCATCAGCGACCGTCGCGAGGCGGAACTGGCGAAAAACGGCTTCATGCCGCTGGTTCACCGCAAGAACTCCGACTTTGCCGCCTTTATCGGCGCCCAGAGCCTGCAAAAGCCGGCGGAGTATCACGATGCGGATGCCACCGCCAACGCACGTCTGGCGGCCCGTCTGCCTTATCTGTTCGCCTGCTGCCGCTTTGCTCATTACCTGAAGTGCATCGTGCGCGACAAGATTGGTTCTTTCCGCGAACGTGAAGATATGGAGCGCTGGCTGAACGACTGGGTGATGAATTACGTGGATGGCGATCCGGCGAACTCTTCGCAGGAGACCAAGTCCCGCAAACCGCTGGCAGCGGCCGAAGTTCAGGTTCAGGAAATCGAAGACAATCCGGGCTATTACAGCGCCCGCTTCTTCCTGCGCCCGCACTATCAGTTGGAAGGGCTGACCGTCTCTCTGCGTCTGGTTTCTAAACTGCCGTCGCTGAAAACTAAAGAGGCGTAAATCCGGTTGCCAGCCCGAAAGGGCTGGCGCTATCGGATGACGGAACAGGAAAGCGATGGTGAGTATTTTTATCTACCGCTCTTCATAATATTGCTTTGGTTAAAGGATGTATTGATGGCATATATGAGGCCTGCGTTTGGTGCGGCATGGAACAAGTTTAAAGAGAACAATGTTAGTGTGAGCAACGTCGGTAGTATTATTGGCGGGAAAGTTTAGCATAATATTGATGCGGGTTTTTTCGAGAATGCTTGCCCTATTAGAATGAGCTATGTTCTCAACTATTGTGGGGTTCCGATTCCGGGTGGTAGTAAGTATGCTACCGTAACCGGTAAGGATAAGAAAAGGTACATGTATCGAGTCAATGATATGATTGATTTCTTACATGCTGCTTTTGGTCGTGCCGATCTTTCTGTTGATTCTCCTGTTCCGGGGAAGTTTACTGGTAAGCAGGGTATTATTATTTTTAGCGGGCATGGATGGAGTAATGCAACAGGGCATGTCACTTTATGGAACGGTAATATATGCTCCGATGATTGTCATTTTTTAGGCTCGGCGGGTAATGGGTCGTTTATTCCAACTAATGCTACGCTATGGTCGCTAAAATGAAAAAACTACTTGCTTTAATCATTATGGCTATCGCCACAACGGCATCAGCGCAAACGCTACCTGAAATGACCTCTTTTTCTCAACAGCAGATTTTTACTCATTGGGTGCAGAATCGCTGTATAGGGAAGATCACACAAGATAAGTTACTGATTGATGATGCCAGAAAGAGTGCAGCCGCCTGGCTGGAGTTTAGTCAGTTGCCAGTAGAGGATTTTCAGGCGGCTGATAAATTTATAGATGCGGCACTTAAGCAAAAAATAAGTGGTTCTGTAGAGAGTCAGTATCAGGTATTGAAATGTACGCTGATCGCTAATAGCGATGATATTCAGGCAATTTTTTCACGTAGTAAATAGCTTTATCTGGCTAATGTAGATGGCGAACCTGCGTTTTTTATCAAAAAAATACCGTATAAGCAGGTTGTCAATGATATGGCTTTATCCTGTTGTCTTGCACAAGTGGTAGATAATTAAAGCCAGTTTTCTCTGGATGCAACACGCAGTAGTAATGCGTTGCTGGATTGGGATAATTCCCAGTAATTCAAAACTTACATTCCCAACTATTTAAAATAGAGGGAGTGTTTAGACCGTCAATTAGCCCATGCTAATTGATATCAGGCAGAGGTGAAATATGGATGGTTTATGCCCCATGCTTTCCCGTTTGCCATAAAAACGCTTTTCACAAGCAATAACTGTCACTTAAAAAAGAGTAGGTATTATGGCTATTGATATGTTTCTGAAAGTCGAAGGTGCGACGGGAGAGTCGAAAGATTCTAACCACAGCGGCTGGACCGACATTACCTCTTTCTCCTGGGGCGCATCCCAGCCGGGAAATATGGGCGTGGGCGGCGGCGGCGGCACCGGTAAGGTAAACTTTAACGACCTGCACGTAAACGCGCTGATCGACAAATCCACCACGGCGATTCTGAAGCACTGCGCCAGCGGTAAGCACATCACCAAAATCGAACTGTCCGTCTGTAAAGCTGGCGGCCAGCAGGTTGAGTATTCCCGCATCACGCTGGAAGAAGTGCTGGTGACTTCCGTGCAGTACACCGGCGCGGAAAACGGCGACACCGTTGGTGTGACCTACGCTTTCCAGGCCGCAAAAGTGAAGCAGCAGTACTGGGAGCAGGCTTCCTCTGGCGGTAAAGGCGCTGAAAGTACCGCTGGCTGGAACATCAAAGAAAACCGCGAAGCGTAATCGGGCGTCTGACCGGTGGTCCCTCTCTCCCTGCCCGGGAGAGAGGCTTTACGTCACTTTCCTTCCCCTTCCTCAAATGCCGCGGTTTTCCCCGAGAGCCGCGACCTTTGAGCGTCGATAACGACCTGGCAGGACAAGACTATGCGATTTACCATCACCACCCTTAAGCCCGGCAATCAGCCGCCCCAGAGCAGCTTTGAATTCTCCGCGCCGGGCGGCACCATTGGCCGCGGTACCGATAACAACCTGGTTTTGCCGGACAGCGATCGCGCTATCTCGCGGTTGCAGGCTATCGTCCATATTTCCGCAGACGGAGAATGCCGCATCACCAACCGCGGCAACGTGACCCGGGTGCTGCTTAACGATATTCCACTGGAGCGTGGCCGTCAGGTCGAATTACAGGATGGCGATGTCATTGGTATCGATGAATATCGTCTGACCGTGAGCGATCCGCGCCAGGGGGTACCGCAAAGCGCGCCGCCGCAGCCTGCGGTGGTTCAGCCACCCCAGCCCGCGCCGCAGCCTCAGGATGCGCCGATAGAGAGCGCACACGCAGAGCACGCGCCAACGGCAGTCCCGACAGAAATCTGGGACAGCCTGATGCAGGAATTCTCGATTGCCGACAGCATCTCCAGCAGCCGTCGTGCTGCGCCAGAGCCCCAGAGCGTGCCGGAAAATCCCTTCCACGCGCCCAGCGAGCCGGAGCGTAACCCGGAAGATCCGCTGGCTCACTTTAACAGCGATGACGACGCGCCCCTGTTTGAATCGAAGCCTGTGGCCACCGATAAACTGTTCAGCGAGGAAGAGTTATTCAGCGGCGACAGCATCCTGAAAGATGGCACTCCGTCTACCCTGCAACAGCCGGAGGCCGGGCGTCAGCCAGTACCGGAGCAGGATCCGGCCGATGGCGAACTCGATCCGCTGGCGCTGTTTGGCGGTAGTAATGCGAAAGAGAGCCCCAGCCAAAGTACCCGTCATGACGACCCACTGGGTCTGATGGGCGGCACGCCGCTGACTCATCCGGATGATTTAGCACCGGAACCGGCAAGCGCTACGGCGCCAGAGCCAGAGCCCGAACCCGCGCCGGAAGAGACGCCAGAACCAGCACGGGACGAAATGCCACTAGCTTCGCTAAGCGACTCGCCGCTGTTTGCCGAAGAGCCCGCTGCGCCTGTGCCACCGGTTGCCGCCAGCGCGGAACCACAGCCGCCGCAGGAGCCGCCCGTGCAGCCGGAACCGCCTTATGCCGCCCGTGACGATATTCCACTACCCGAGCCGCATGCGGTTCAGCATCGGGCCAGTGCCAGCACCAGCGGTCGCCTGCGTATCGATCCCGTCTCTGCCGCGCCGCGTGCGGGCAAAGTGGGAGAGGCAACTCCCGCTGGCGGCGGCGATGTGTTGCAGGGTGAACTACTGGAAGCGCTGCTGGAAGGAATGGGGCTCAGCGACATGCAGCCGGTGCCGCAGTTTGACCGAGACAATATGCGCCAGCTTGGCCAGATGCTCAGCATGTTCTCTCAGGGAACGGTGGCGCTGCTCTCGTCGCGCTCGATTCTTAAGCGCGGCGTAAAAGCCGATATGACCATGATCCTTGATGACGCCAACAACCCCTTTAAGCTGCTGCCGTCAGGTAAAACCGTGTTGATGCAGATGTTTGGCTCCCGTATGCCGGGCTTTATGGAGCCCAAAAAATCGGTCCGCGATGCGCTGATCGACCTCCAGGCCCACCAGTTGGGCATGATCTCCGGTATCCGCGCCATTATCGCCTCTATGTTGCAATCCTTTAATCCGGAGCAACTGGAAGAAGAGGCGAAGCGTGAAGGGGCCGCCTCACGCCTGGCACTGCCCGGCAGCCGTAAAGCCGCGCTGTGGGACTATTTTGTCCGCCAGTACGGCGCTACCGCCGGTGAAATTGAAGACGACTTCCATACGCTGTTCGGCGAAGCCTTCCTGCACGCTTACGACATGGAAGTGAATCAGTACAAAGACTCTCAGAGCGGATCGGAAGGAGAATGATGAATATCACAACGGCCTCACTTTCCCGGCAGGGCGCCCGCGCCAGTAACCAGGATCAGACCGGTGAGACCATCGGCGACCGTTCGGCCTGTTTTGTGGTGTGCGACGGCATCGCCGGCTCGCCCGGCGGCGATGTGGCGGCCCGCCTGGCGCGGGATGCCATTCTGTCGCGCTTCGACGGTGAAGAGCACCTTAATGCCCAGCATACCCGCGACTACGTGAACCACGCGAACCAGACCATTCGCGATGCCCAGAAGGCCGAGCCTGAGCATCAACGTATGGGAACGACTCTGGTATCGCTGTTTATCGATCGCGACTACGACCTGGCCTGGTGGGCCCACGCGGGAGACAGTCGTCTTTATCTGTTCCGTCGCGGCTGGCTGTTTCACGTCACCACCGATCACAGCCTGATTCAGCAGATGAAAGATGCCGGACATCAGACCGAAGGCATCAACAGCAACCTGCTCTATTTTGCGCTGGGAATGGGGGAGGATGAACGGGAAGCCAGCTACAGCGACGTGATGCCCATTGAAGATGGCGATGTCTTTTTACTGTGCACCGATGGCTTCTGGCACGGGGTGAGCGAAGTACAGATGAAGCAGTCGCTAAATATGGTCAGCAACCCCCAGGAGTGGCTGACGCTCATGGATCAACTATTACAGAAAAATGCCGGAACGGCCCCGGACAAACAGGATAACTACAGCGCCGTGGCTATCTGGGTGGGTGCCCCTCAGGAGACGACGCTGCTGCACTCGCTCAGCGATGCGGCGCAGTTCTTTCCTCTTCGCGACTGACTGTTAACAAGGACTTTTATGAAACTTTGGCTTGCGGGGCTGGCCCTGATGGTGGCGTCTTCCAGTACCTGGGCGATGAACTATCGCATTGTACAGTCCCCTTCCCAGAAACTGGATGTCTGGATCGATAACGTATCAGGCAAAAAACCCGCCGCCTGGTGCGGTAATACCCTGGCGCTGCGCATTGTGACCGGCGGTAAGAAAGATCCCGAGGCGTTGAAGGCCTTTATGCCACGCCTGGGCATGTTGCTGGCGAGGCAGTGTCCGGCGATGGAACGCATTGACTGGCATCTGGAAGATAGCGCGGGTAAGCGTCTGGCGGACGGTAGCGCCAGTCAGTCTGACAAATGGGCATTGAAGGTGGAAGCCGATGCGCCACCGCCCAACCCGGAAACGCTCTCTCCCCCTGCTTCCCGTGCGCAGCCGCAAACCTTCAGCCTGAAGTCCGACTGCCGGGTACGTACCTTCTGGCCGCAGAACGGCGCGCTGTTTATTCCTGAACAGGGCGATAATTGCAAGAAGGGTGAATGGCTGAACCAGCGCGGGCAGATGGCGGGTCACTCGGTGGCCTTTATTCAGGGCTACCCGGTGGCCGGGCTTGGCGAAAAGGCTGCCATCAACAACCTGAACATCAGTGCCGCCAGCCATGAACGTCTGGTGGTGAGTGATGAACGTTCGCCCCAGAGCTGGATGATTCTGCCCTGGTCGACGCCGGTTAACGGCTGGCACAGCCAGGGAACGGTGGCGGTAGAGATAAGTCGCCGCCAGGCTGAAGACGCCGCCGAACTGCGGGCGCGCCTGAATGAGGTGCGTAAGGTTTGGTCGGGATATCTCCCGGCAGGTCAGTCACTGACCATCCTGCTGATTGAAAAACTTCACCCCACGCTTCGCGATCCGGCGGCGGGCGCTTATCGCACTCTGAAGTAACAGGAGATTTGACGATGTATACCCTGGAACAACAGCTGGCGGGTCACTCACTCGCCGATGCCCTGGCACAAATAGAAAGCGACATTAAATCCAGGCCTGCGGATGCCGACCTGCGCGCCGCCTTTGTTCAGCTGCTGTGCCTGGCGGGAAACTGGACCCGTGCCGCCACTCAGTTGAAGAGCTGGCTGGCGTTAAAGCCGGCCGCTCAGCCGACGGTGACCCTGCTGGAGCAGGCCATTACCGGTGAATTGCAGCGCGAGGCGGTGATGACCGGTGCGGCCGCGCCAGATATGCCCGTAGCCCAGTGGCCCTGGTTACAGGAGATGGCGAGCGCCCTGACGGCGGAGGCCGCCGATGCGGCGGCGCTACGGAATACGGCGCTGGACAGCGCCGAGGCGAATCCCGGCACGCTCACCGGGCAGAATCAGGATTCCCGCGAATTTGACTGGCTGATGGATGGTGATGCCCGCCTGGGACCGGTTTGCGAGCTTATCGTTAACGGTAAATATTGCTGGCTGCCGTTCAGCGCCATTGAAGAGATGCGCTTCCAGGCGCCGGAAGGCGCTATCGATCTGGTATGGCGCCATACCCTGGTGCGGCTGGTGGACGGCAGCGAACAGGTGTGTCAGATCCCGGCCCGCTATCCGCTGGAGCCTGGCGCCGCCGACCGCTTCCTGCTGGGGCGCGCCACCGAATGGCAGGCTCTGGATGAAGAGGGGATTCACTACCAGGGCCGGGGGCAGAAGGTGTGGCTGAACGCCGACGGCGAATTCCCGCTGCTGACCCTGGAAACCCTGACTTTCCACGGCGGTGATGACAGCGATGAGTGATTCATATCGCCACGGCAGCGACGATCTGTTGCGCAGCGGCTATCGCCATCGGCGCAATCAGGAGTTGATCGCTTCACGCGATAAAATGCAGCCCTCGCTGTTGGATCGCCTGACCGACGATCAGCCCCAGAAGCGGCTGGAGCCGGTCAATAGCAACCTGCTAACCCATAGCGCTCTGCGCCGCCGGGTACTGCGCGATCTACAGTGGCTGTTCAACACCATCAATAACGAAGCTCAACTGGATATGCGCGGCGCAGAGCACGTACGGCGTTCGGTCTGCAACTTTGGCGTAGAGGCGCTGGCGGGCAGACGGATGTCGGATATCGAATGGTCTGACATTCAGCGCAAACTGACCGAGGCGATCCTGAATTTCGAACCGCGGATCCTGCCCCAGGGACTACAGGTCCGCTGCATCTCCGATCCGCACTCGCTCGATCTGCATAACGTGCTGTCGATCGAAATCAAAGGCCGTCTGTGGTGCGTGCCCTGGCCGCTGGAGTTTCTGTTTCGTACCGATGTGGACCTGGAGAATGGCCACTTTGAACTGAAAGATGTGGGGTAAGCGTGGACAGTAAACTGCTTGACTACTACAACCGCGAACTGGCCTGGCTGCGCGAAATGGGGGCGGAGTTCGCCGAACGCTACCCCAAAGTGGCTGGCAGACTCGGTATGCGCGGTATCGAGGTCGCGGACCCTTACGTCGAGCGTCTGATGGAAGGTTTCGCCTTCCTGACCTCCCGCGTGCAGCTCAAGATGGATGCCGAATTCCCGCGCTTTTCCCAGCGTCTGCTGGAGATGATCGCACCGAATTATCTGGCGCCGACCCCTTCGATGGCCATTGCCGAACTGCAACCGGATATCGGCAAAGGAGATCTGAGCAACGGCTTTGTGGTGCCGCGCGGCACCATGATGGACAGCCAGACCCTGAAGAAGAATGGTGTCACTTGTAGCTATACCACCGCCCACGACGTGAATCTGCTGCCGCTGCGCATCGAACAGATAGAGCTGGGCGGCGTACCCGCCGACGCGCCCCTCAGCCAGTTGGGACTTAACCAGCGCGGCGCCGCCAGTGCCCTGCGTATCCGCATTGCCTGTGACGGCCCGATGTTGCTGACCCATCTGGACTTTGACCGCCTCGACCTGTTCCTGAGCGGCCCGGATATCCAGGCGCTGAAACTGCTGGAGCTGCTGATGCAGCATCAGGTGGGCATCTTTTGCCAGAGCGTGGAGAAAACGCCGCAGCGCATTGTGCTGGGTGACGATGCCCTGCGTCAGGAAGGTTTCGACGCCGACCAGGCTATGCTGCCGGACGATCTGCGCAACTTCGACGGCTACCGGCTGTTGCAGGAATATTTCGCCTTCCCGGCGCGCTTTCAGTTCATCAGCATCAGCCAGCTACGCGGCCTGCTGAAGCGCTGTACCGAAGCCCGGGCCTTTGAGATTGTTATCCTGCTGGATAAGAGCGAGGGCCCCCTTGAGCGGGTAGTGGATCGTACTCACCTGGCCCTGCACTGCACGCCGGTGATTAACCTGTTCCCCAAACTGGCGGCGCGCCAGAAGGTGGATGATTCGCGCAGCGAGTGCCACCTGGTGGTGGATAATATTCGCCCCCTTGATTATGAGATCTTTGCCGTTAATAAGATCTGGGCCAGCGAAGAGGGGCGGCGCGAAGAGCAAATCTTCCGCCCCTTCTGGAGCACCTGGAGTCGGGACGACGGTGACTACGGCGCCTATTTTTCCTTGCGTCGCGAACAGCGCGCGCTTTCCGAACAGGCTCAGCGCTATGGCACCCGTACCGGCTATATCGGTTCAGAAGTTTTCGTCTCGCTGGTGGATGAAAGCCATACGCCGTGGCGCGATGAGCTGCGTTACATCACCGCAGAGGTACTGTGCACCAGCCGCGATCTGCCGCTGATGCTCCAGCAGGATATCGGCCAGTTTGTGCTGCCGGACTCCATGCCGGTACGCGGCCTGACCATGCGCCGTGGCCCAACGCCGCCGCGCCCGGGCCTGGCGGAAGGGCTGAGTAGCTGGCGGCTGATTAGTCAGCTACAGATGAACTACCTGAGCCTGGTGGACAGCCAGGATGGCGAAGGCGCCGCCTCGCTGCGCCAGTTGCTGGGGCTCTATGCCCGACTGGCGGAAGCGCCCGTCGCCCGGCAGATTGAGGGCATTCGCCACTGCCGGTTAAGCCCGGTGCACCGCCGGGTGCCAGAGCCGGGTCCGATTGTCTTTGCCCGCGGCACTGGCATTGAGATAACGGTAGATGAACAGGCTTTTTCCGGCTCCAGCCCCTGGCTGTTTGGTAGCGTGCTGGAACGTCTGTTCTCGCGGCTGGTGGCGATGAACAGTTTTACGGAATTCACGCTGAACAGTCAGCAGCGCGGCGAAGTCGGCTACTGGGGGCCGCGGATGGGGAAAAGGGCGCTGATATGAGTGAAGCCACCACTGGCGCCGCCCCCATTCAGAGCCTGACCCGGCTACCGGAGGGTTTCTGGCATCAGGTAACGGCCGCGCCCTGGCGTTATGACCTGTTCCAGCTACTGCGCCGTCTGGATGCTCAGGGCGGCCAGCGTTACCCGCTGGGTCGGGCGCCGCTGCCGCGCTTCGAGCCGCTGCGTATTGGTCAGAAACCCTCAATGGCCTTTGCGCCTTCCACGCTGGCGGATGCCAGCAAACGTGAAGGCTCGTCTCTCTATGATGTTTCCATCTTAAGCTTTGGGCTGTTCGGCCCCAACGGTCCGCTACCGGTCCATCTGACCGAATATGTCCGCGAACGTATCTGGCATCACCAGGACGACACCCTGAGCGCCTTTGCCGATCTGTTCCACCATCGCCTGACCCTGCTGTTTTACCGGGCATGGGCGGATGCCCAGCCTACGGTGTCGCTGGATCGCGGCGATAACAAACGCTTCGAACGCTATCTGTCCTGCCTGATCGGTATGGGGCAACCGGGGCAGATGGAAAAGGGCAGTCTGAGCCAGCACGCCCGCTATACCCTGGCCGGTCACCTGACCCGCCACGGGCGCGATGCCGAAGGGCTGCAAAAAATCCTGCGCCACTATTTTGGCGTGCCGGTACGGCTGGTGGAAAACGTTCCCCAGTGGATGCCGCTGTCGCGCCGCGAGCAGGCGCGCCTGGGGGCTGGTCGCCACTCTCCCCGCCTGGGGGAATCTGCCTTCCTGGGAGAAGCGGTGCGCGACGTTCAGCATAAATTCCGCATCGAAATCGGCCCGCTCTCTCTGGAACAGTATCGCCGCTTGCTACCGGGCGAACCGGACGTCACGGCGCTGCGCGACTGGGTGCGTCAGTACCTGGGCATTGAGTACCAGTGGGAAACGCGCCTGATCCTGCGTGCGGAAGAGGTTCAGGGAGCGGCGCTGGGAGGCGAAGGCCGCCTGGGCTACAGCGCCTGGCTGGGGCATCAGCCCACCCCCGAACCGCGCGGGGATTTGCAGTTTAGTCCGGAAGGAGCCCTCTCACCCTAACCCTCTCCCTCCGGGTGAGGGCCCCCTTCCGTCACCTATTGATGATTAATGGAACTTCACATGTCAGAAATCAGCCGCGCCGTACTGTTCGGCAAACTGGATACGCTGTTATTTACCGCGCTTGAGAGCGCCACCGCCTTCTGTAAGCTGCGCGGCAACCCTTATGTGGAGCTGGCGCACTGGCTGCATCAACTGATGCAGCAACAGCAGGGCGACCTGCAGCAGCTTATTCAGCATCTTTCTCTGGACGAAGAGGCGCTGGCTCGCGATATCGTGGCGGCGCTGGACCAGTTACCGCGCGGCGCCAGCTCGGTGTCCGATCTTTCTGAACATATCGATAACGCCGTGGAGCGCGCCTGGATTTACGGTTCGCTGAAGTTCGGCGTCAACCGCATTCGCGGTGGTCACCTGCTGATCGGCATTCTGAAAACCTGGAGCCTGGCCAGCGTACTGCGCGGTATTTCGCCGCAGTTTGAGCGGCTGAGCGCCGATGCGTTGATCGACAACTTCGACGAAGTATTTGCCGGCAGTAAAGAGGAACAGCAGGCGACGTCGGCTGGCGCAGAAGAGGCAGCACCTGCCGCAGGGAAAGGGGCGCTGGCGCAGTACGGTCAGGACCTGACTGCCCGGGCGCGGGACGGCAAAATCGACCCGGTGGTGGGGCGCGATGAAGAGATTCGCCAGATGGTGGATATCCTGATGCGCCGCCGTCAGAACAACCCGCTGCTGACCGGCGAAGCCGGGGTAGGGAAAACCGCGGTGGTGGAAGGGCTGGCGCGCCGTATTGCCGCCGGGGATGTGCCCGAATCGCTGCGCGATATTCAGCTATGGCTGCTGGATATCGGCATGTTGCAGGCCGGGGCCGGGATGAAAGGCGAGTTCGAAGCCCGACTGCAATCGCTTATCAACGAGGTACAGTCCAGCCCCACGCCGGTGGTGCTGTTTATCGACGAAATCCACACCCTGATTGGGGCCGGTGGCCAGCAGGGGACCGGCGATGCCGCTAACCTGCTGAAACCGGCGCTGGCCCGCGGTCAACTGCGTACCATCGGCGCTACCACCTGGGCCGAGTACAAAAAATATATTGAAAAAGACCCGGCGCTGACCCGCCGCTTCCAGACCATACAGGTAGCGGAGCCGGATGAAGATAAAGCGGCGCTGATGCTGCGCAGTACCGTTCCGGCGCTGGAAAAACATCACCGGGTGCTACTGCTGGATGAAGCGGTAAGCGCCGCCGTGAAACTTTCGCACCGCTATATTCCGGCGCGCCAGTTACCGGATAAAGCCGTGGCGCTGCTCGACACTGCCTGCGCCCGCGTTGCGGTTAGCCAGAGCGCACCGCCGTCGCAACTGGAAGCCTGCCAGCAGCGTATTGCTGCCCTGGAGGTGGAAAAAGAGATTGCCGGTCGTGAGGCGAAGGTTGGTGTAGGCGATCCAGACCGGATCAAGGCTCTGGAGGCAAAGCTTGCGGACGAGCAGGTGCAAAATGAGGCGCTGACCCAGCGCTGGCAGCAGGAGCGCGTGCTGGTGGACGAAATTATCGCGCTGCGTGGGGAATTACAGCAGGCCGAAGAAGAAGACGAAGCGCAGGCAGAGATTCGCGCCACGCTGGATGCGCGTCAGCAGGCGCTGAACGAACTGCAGGGCGAAGCGCCGCTGCTGTTTGCCGCCGTGGACGCAAGCGTTGTGGCGGCAGTGGTTTCCGACTGGACCGGCATTCCGCTGGGCCGCATGGTCAAAAATGAGATCGACTCGGTGCTAAATCTGGCCGATACCCTGAATCAGCGGGTGATTGGCCAGCGTCACGGCCTGGAGCAGATAGCCCGCCGGGTGCGTACTGCCCGGGCGCGGCTTGACGATCCCAATAAGCCGGTGGGGGTCTTTATGCTGTGCGGACCGTCCGGCGTGGGTAAAACCGAAACCGCCCTGGCGCTGGCGGAGTCGCTGTACGGCGGCGAGCAGAACGTTATCACCATCAATATGAGTGAATTCCAGGAGGCGCACACCGTCTCTACTCTGAAGGGGGCGCCTCCGGGTTACGTCGGTTACGGCGAAGGCGGCGTGCTGACCGAAGCGGTACGGCGTCGGCCCTACAGCGTGGTACTGCTGGATGAGATCGAAAAGGCGCATCCGGACGTGCATGAAATCTTCTTCCAGGTCTTCGATAAAGGCTGGATGGAGGACGGCGAAGGCCGCCACATCGATTTCCGTAACACCATTATTATTCTGACCTCCAATGTCGGCACCGATCTGATTAGCGCCATGTGCGCCGATCCGGAACTGATGCCGGAGCCGGAGGCGCTGACCGGCGCTCTGCGCCAGCCGCTGCTGCAGGTCTTCCCACCGGCGCTATTGGGGCGTCTGCTGGTGGTGCCTTACTACCCACTGAGCGATGCCATGCTGGCGGAGATTGTGCGCCTGCAACTGGGCCGTATTCAGCGCCGCCTGCAGGAAAATCACGGCATCGAAACCGAGGTAGACGACAGCGTAATGGCCCAGGTGGTTCAGCGCTGCACCGAAGTGGAGTCCGGCGGTCGTATGGTCGACGCCATTCTTACCAACACCCTGCTGCCGCAGATAAGCAAAATGCTGCTGACCGCCAGCGCCCGGGCAGAAAAATACCAACGCCTGCGCATTACCTTCGAACAGGGTGATTTTCAGTATCAGTTTTCGGCGTAATCGCCATCATCAGGAGAGTTTTCCACTATGCCGGATCGTGACAACAAGCGCAGCGTGCCTGGCGCGCTGCCGCCCGGATATCGCTTCAACGAGTTTGAAATCGAAGAGGTGATTGGCGGAGGCGGCTTTGGCATTGTCTATCGCGCAAAGGATCACCAGCTTGAACGCACCATCGCCATTAAGGAATTTATGCCAGCCACCCTCGCGATGCGCGGCGAGGATATGCGACTGGTGCTGCGCAGTCAGCGCTTTGGCAAGGCCTTTCAGGCCGGGTTGAACAGCTTTATACAGGAGGCGCGGCTGCTGGCGCGCTTTAACCACCCGAACCTGCTGCATGTGCTGCGTTTCTGGGTACAGAACGATACCGCCTATATGGGCACGGTGTTTTACAGCGGAACCACGCTTTCGCGCCTGCGGGAACAGCATCCGGAACAGATTGACGAAGCCTGGATCCGCCGAACCCTGCCGATGCTGCTGGGTGCGGTGAAAACCATCCACGATGAAGGATGCCTGCATCGCGATATCTCGCTGGATAACATCCAGATTCAGGACAATGGTCTGCCGGTGCTGCTCGACTTTGGCTCGGCGCGCCGCAGTATCGGTAACGTCTCGGACGAAACTGAAACCATGCTGCGACCGGGCTTTGCGCCGATTGAACAGTACACCGATGATAACGAAAGCGAACAGGGGCCCTGGACCGATATTTATGCGCTGGGAGCGGTGCTTCATACCCTGATCGTCGGCGCGCCGCCGCCAGTCAGCGTGGTGCGCAGCATCCAGGACAGCTATCAGCCGCTGGCGGAACTGCGCCCCGAAGGCTACTCACTGCCGCTGCTGCAGGCGGTGGACCGTGCGCTGGCGCTGCATATTGAGGATCGCCCCCGTTCGGTGGATGAATTTGCCGCGCTTATCGATATGACGGTGGCGGATGTTGAAGAGGTCGCCAGCGTCAAGCCCACGAATACGATGCTGGCGGTGGTCGAAGAGGAAGAAGAGCCCGAAGAGGAGGTGCGCCCGGCATGGTATCCCCTGTGGCAGCGTTACAAGCTGCCGGGCATGGTGGCCGCAGGTGTACTGGTGGGGCTGCTGGTGGGCGGCCTGATGTTCGGCGGTAGCGATGCGCCACAAGAGAGCACCGTCGAACCCGACATGGCCGCTACGCAGTCCGCGCCGCCGCCTCCGGTGGCGAAGGCCGATAAACCTGCCGCCGCGCCGTCCACTGACCCTGTCGCCAGGGTGCTGGTACGAATGGCGAAAGGGGATGAGCTGCGGGTCAACGATAAGCCGCGCAAAGTGCAGGTCAGCGAAGGAATCGCCGCGCTGGATCTGCCGCCAGGCCAGTATCGACTCAGTCTGGGAAGCCAAAGCCAGACGTTGAATATCGACCAACCGGGCACCTGGCTGGTTAATCTTAAGGGTTAATTTTCTGACGCGCGGCCCTGTTGCCGCGCGCCTCTTTTCTATTCGGGACTCGCTTCTATGCTAGATCGCATTACCGTCCAGTTGCCCGTACCGGGGCTGCTTTTCTGGAAACTTTCCGGGCGCGAGGCGCTCTCGGAGCCGTTTGAACTGAGCGTCACGCTGCTGGGCAGCGATGCACGTATTGACCGCAGCAGCCTGCTGGGCCAGCCTGTCACGGTAACCATCCCGACCCGGTCCCTGATGGGTAAGCGTTACCTGAACGGTAAAGTGACCCGGGTGGCGGTAAGTGCGGTGGAGCTGGGCGGCACCCGCTATGCGGAGTACCGGCTGACCATGGAGCCGGACCTGTGGCCAATGAAGCGTGACCGTAACCTGCGCATCTTCCAGGGCCAGACGGTGCCGCAGATAGTGAAGGCGCTGCTGGGTGAAAACCAGGTGAACGTGGAAGACCGGCTGACGGGCAGCTACCGCCCCTGGGAGTACTGCGTGCAGTACCAGGAGAGCAGCCTGGCGTTTATCAGCCGCCTGATGGAGCTGGAAGGCATTGCCTACCACTTCGTCCACGAGGCGAATAAACACACCCTGGTGCTGACCGATGCCCCCCAGCAGCACCAGCCGTTCAGCGGCTACGAAAGCATTCCCTATCACGTCAGCCCTTCCGGTGGCAGCACCGACGAAGAGGGCATCAGCCAGTGGGCGCTGGAAGACAGCGTGACGCCGGGTATTTATAGCCTGGACGACTACGACTTCCGCAAGCCCAACGCCTGGCTGTTCCAGGCGCGTCAGAACCCGGCGTCACCGTCGCCGGGCAGCATCGACGTGTACGACTGGCCGGGGCGCTATGTGGAGCACGGTCACGGGGAATTCTACGCCCGCATCCGCCAGGAGCGCTGGCAGGTGGACCACCAGCAGATTCAGGGCACCGGCACGGCTATCGGGCTGGCGCCGGGGTACACCTTCGCCCTACTGAACGCGCCGTTCTTCAGCGATAACGGTGAATACCTGACCACGGCGGTGCACTACCAGTTTGAAGAGAACCGCTACGCCAGCGGTGACGGCGGTGAAACCATCCACCGGCTGGACTTTATGGTGATCCCGTCGTCGGTGGTATTCCGCCCGGCGCAGGTCACCGCGTGGCCGCGCACCTACGGCCCGCAGACCGCGAAAGTGGTGGGGCCAAAAGGGGAATCGATCTGGACCGACAAATATGGCCGGATAAAGGTGAAATTCCACTGGGACCGTCAGGCGAAAGGGGACGACACCAGTTCAGGCTGGGTGCGGGTTTCCAGCGCCTGGGCGGGTCAGGGGTTTGGCGGAGTGCAGATCCCGCGGGTTGGCGACGAGGTGGTGATCGACTTTATCAACGGCGACCCGGATCGTCCCATCGTCACAGGCAGGGTCTATAACGAAGCCAGTATGCCGCCCTGGGCGCTACCGGCGGCGGCCACCCAGATGGGCTTCCTGAGCCGCAGTAAAGACGGCTCGGCCGATACCGCCAACGCCCTGCGCTTTGAGGATAAAGCGGGGGAAGAGCAGGTCTGGATCCAGGCCGAGCGCAATATGGACACCAACGTTAAAAACGACGAAACCCATAGCGTTGAGAAAAACTACACCCACTTCGTGGGAGAAAACGAAGTGCGCAGGGTGGCGAAGAAGCAGGAAACCGGGGTGAAGGAAGATGCCACATCGTTAACCGGGGGCGATCGTACCGATAAAGTGGTGAAAAACTTTGTTCTTGGTGCCGGAGATTCACTGCGGCTGGAATGTGGCGAATGCGCCATTGAACTAACCAAAGGTGGCACCGTGAATATTATCGGCAAGACCTTTAATTTCACTGCAACGGAGTCGGGTGAAATCAATACCATGAGTGGCCCGCTCAATTTGAACAGCTCTGATAAGACGATCGGTGTTCTGCCACCGAGCGATACTTATGATCAGGAAATTCAGGCCGATGTTGATAGCTTCTTTATATTTAATTCTTCTCCCAAAGGGTAAGGTGAATGGCTGATTATATTTTACAGGAGGCAACGCTTTCACTTCCTGATATTTTTAAAGATCGCACCATGAATCTTTTTACCCTGAATGAGAATGGTGCTAGTGACTTTACCTTCGTCGTCTCACGAGCAACGGCAGAGATACAGGATACGGTAGATAATGTCGCTGCAAGAATTATCAATGAACTGGAAACAACGGTCCCTAAGTTTAAATTGATCTCCTTAAATAAAAGAGAGGTCAGCGGCGAGCCTGCGGTTGAGATTTGTTATCAGTTTTTTAGTGATAATACTCAGGTTATTCAGCGGCAAACCGTCGTTCTGTTAAATGATGCCCCTGTGGGTAAGAAAATTGTTTGTTATACCGGAACCTGTCCAGGAGAATTTACTGGCTATTATAAAAAACAATATGGTGAAATTATTAAAAGCATTAAATTTCATCATAATAGCGATAATGATAAACCGGAGCAGATGATTTCAGCTCAAAGTTTGGAAACATTTTTTGTCCTGGATTGCGCCAGCAGATGTCTGGAATCCTTTGCAGGGCTTAATGCGCTCTATCAGAGCCTGAATCTACAGAGAGCATTAAACGGGCAGTATCTGTTCTATTCTCAGGCTGGAAGTCCATTGCGAGTGAGTGCTATCCCCGATAGTCATCCAACACGCTACGCACTTTGGACCGTTTCTTCCGGTAACATGGCATCGCTGAATGCGCAGCTTAGCGTATGTCGTTCTTTCCTGGGGCTCAGTCAACTCGATTCCGAAGATAAAGTCAGAGCATTCCTGAAAAGTGCGCAAGAGGGATAACGGATGTCCGAACCTCAGGCCGCCAGATTGAGTGATGACGTTTCCCATACTGCATCTAAAGGGTGGATGATAGCAGGTCTTATAGGTGGAGCCGTGCTGGGGGCCGCTGCTGCGGTGGTCACGGGGGGAACCGCCCTGATTGCCGTTTCTGCCGTCGTTGCCGGGGCAACTGCGGCCGGAGGACTGGGAGAGGTTTTAGGTAGTATGTCCTGGGCTCCTCGCCATGTGACAGGCAAGCTGGTGGTGGGGTCCCCTGATGTTTTTATTAATAGTCGACCGGCTATCAGGGCACACCTTTCTGCCGGGGAGTGCGGTGAGCATAGTGGTTCGCTGCAAAAAGTGGCCGAAGGTTCATCTAACGTTTTTATCAATGATCTTCCTGCTGCACGAACAGGCGATCGGCTTACCTGTAGCGCTGAGATTACCTCTGGATCACCAAACGTCTTCATCGGCGGAGCCAGACAACAAACAGATGAGATTAGCCCGGAAATTCCCGACTGGGTGAACTGGACGATGATGGCGGCAGGTGCCGGGGCACTGGCGGTACTGGCCAGCCCCGCTATCGCCGTACTAGGCACGCTGGGTGGTTTGGCCGGGGGGACGGCGGGTAATTATCTCGGCGGCGCTATTTTCGGTGAAGGAAGCGATGGTCAGAAATGGAGTATGCTGGCCGGAGGGATCGTCGGAGGGGCCCGGGGAGCTAAAGGCGGGGTCAGATTTGATGCCTGGCGGGCTGGGCGATTAGAGAATGCACAGCTTTCTGCTTTAAGTGAACGGCGGGATTACTTAAATAAAAAATTTGGCCGTACAGGCGATTTAAATAAAGATATTAACATTAGGATGAATCGTAAGGTTGTTGATGATTTTATGCGGAGACAGGGTGTTTCAGAAGATAAAATTGGTGCATATCGTTCTGGGGTTGATTTAAGTGAGCGAGTCTCTGTTGAAACGTTAAATAGAGGGAAAATAGCATATCAAACTCAATCCCCTGGAAATTGGCAAGGGAATTGGTACTCTCTTGATAAAACGACTCCTCCAACGAGATTAGGAATTAACCCTGAAGGACAAATAAGAGGTACTGATGATGTGGTACTCAAAGAGATAAAAGCATATCAGGCTCAAAGTAAAACTGAAATGTTACGTAGTACCGCTACACCTGCATTGGATACCTGGTCTGTACCAAATAAGCCTTTCCAGACAGAGGGCGGTGATATACAATGGTTCTCTACAGACAAAAACAATTGGATTCCGTATGAGTGATCTTACTAAGTTTGAATATGTAGAACAAGCTCTTAAGCTGGCTAAAAAACGATATAATAAGATAAAGTTGACGCCGTCACTCGGCAAGCTGGAACCAATGTATAATTCTATCGTGAATCAGCTTGTTTATTTATCCAATGTCCTTTCAGGGACCGAGTCTGATCGTTCGAAGCTTTGGGAGCTCACTTTTGGGATGTATGCAGCAAAAGAACTCGAAGCTTCTGATGAAATTTTTGCTGATCGATTAATGAAAGCATTTTATATTGCTGATCAAACCCGTAATGGTTTGAAAGTTAAACTTCCTCATGAGGTCGATACGAACTACTATAAGAATGAAGACAGGCTGAAAAAACTTTACCCTGATGATTATGGGTTGTGATTATATCCGATGATTGAAGCTAAAGTAATTGTCTCGCATAGAGGCAGTTTTGTTTTAATGCAATCAGAAGATAAATGGTATATTGGTGTTCTAATTCCAAATTTTTATCCTAATTCGCACTTTGATGTTAGTAAGGATTTTGTTTTAAATTCTAATGATGTTCAACATAAAGATGATATTGATTATTTAATACAGCTTGCTGAAGAAATCAGAAAGGATTGGACTAAATTTTCTTACAGAGAGGTGAAGGATATTAAAATTGTAAAATAAATAATGATATTTTTTACCTTTAAAATGAAGTCAGCATCGCCGTTCAAACAACATTAAAGATCGGCCAAAGAGTTTCATCTACCCGCATCACTAATTCATACAATTCCTGGATCTGATTTGTCAGATGCGGTCTACGCTGACAACTGGGGTTCTTTCGCTATCCATCATCGCCGCCTTAAAAAGGATCGACGTTATGTTAGAGCGTATTACCGTCCAGTTACCCGTTCCCGGGCTGCTTTTCTGGAAACTTTCCGGGCGCGAGGCGCTCTCGGAGCCGTTTGAACTGAGCGTCACGCTGCTGGGCAGCGATGCGCGTATTGACCGCAGCAGCCTGCTGGGCCAGCCTGTCACGGTAACCATCCCGACCCGGTCCCTGATGGGTAAGCGTTACCTGAACGGTAAGGTGACCCGGGTGGCGGTAAGCGCGGTGGAGCTGGGTGGCACCCGCTATGCGGAGTACCGGCTGACCATGGAGCCGGACCTGTGGCCAATGAAGCGTGACCGGAATCTGCGTATTTTCCAGAGCCAGACAGTACCGCAGATAGTGAAGGCGCTGCTGGGTGAAAACCAGGTGAACGTGGAAGACAGGCTGACGGGCAGCTACCGCCCCTGGGAGTACTGCGTGCAGTACCAGGAGAGCAGCCTGGCGTTTATCAGCCGCCTGATGGAGCTGGAAGGCATTGCCTACCACTTCGTCCACGAGGCGAATAAACACACCCTGGTGCTGACCGATGCCCCCCAGCAGCACCAGCCGTTCAGCGGTTACGAAAGCATTCCCTATCACGTCAGCCCTTCCGGTGGCAGTACCGATGAAGAGGGCATCAGCCAGTGGGCGCTGGAAGACAGCGTGACGCCGGGTATTTATAGCCTGGACGACTACGACTTCCGCAAGCCCAATGCCTGGCTGTTCCAGGCGCGTCAGAACCCGGCATCACCGTCACCGGGCAGCATCGACGTCTACGACTGGCCGGGGCGCTACGTGGAGCACGGCCACGGCGAATTCTACGCCCGCATCCGCCAGGAGCGCTGGCAGGTGGACCACCAGCAGATTCAGGGCACCGGCACTGCCATCGGGCTGGCGCCGGGGTATACCTTCGCGCTGCTGAACGCGCCGTTCTTCAGTGATAACGGTGAATACCTGACCACGGCGGTGCACTACCAGTTTGAAGAGAACCGTTACGCCAGCGGGGACGGCGGAGAAACCATCCACCGGCTGGACTTTATGGTGATCCCGTCGTCGGTGGTGTTCCGCCCGGCGCAGGTCACGGCGTGGCCGCGCACCTATGGCCCCCAGACCGCGAAAGTGGTGGGGCCAAAAGGGGAGTCGATCTGGACCGACAAATACGGACGGATAAAAGTGAAATTCCACTGGGACCGTCAGGCGAAAGGGGACGACACCAGTTCAGGCTGGGTGCGGGTTTCCAGCGCCTGGGCGGGCCAGGGATTCGGCGGGGTGCAGATCCCGCGGGTCGGTGACGAGGTGGTGATCGACTTTATCAACGGTGACCCGGATCGTCCCATCGTCACAGGCCGGGTCTATAACGAAGCCAGTATGCCGCCGTGGGCGCTACCGGCGGCGGCCACCCAGATGGGTTTTATGACCCGCAGCAAGGACGGACATATCGATAATGCCAGCCATCTCTACTTTGAAGACAGCCCCGGAGCCGAAATGCTGTCGATGCATTCGGAAAAGGATATGCGGGTGACTGTCGAGAACGACCAGAATGTGGCGATTGATGGCAACCGTACCACCACTATTCTGAAAGAGCAGAAGGATGAGGTGACGAAGGCGGCGACCTTTGATTATCTTGATACCCGTACAACGACGGTGGTGAAGAAAGAAACCAAAACCTTTAAAGGCGGTGAGAAAACGACGATTACCGAAGGGCGTGAGCTGGATATTAGCGGTGATGATATCGTTAAGGTTAAGGATAAGCGTGATACCACTATTACCGGTGAAGAGTTGCATCATGTGACCGGAAAAATCACCCAGAATTTTGATAGTGGGCAGGTTGTCAATATTGAGAAAGGCGGGAAGGAAGAGACCATTACTGCCGGTGGGTTAACGGTTAATGTTAATGGTGGTGACTGGACGCAGAATATAAATAAGGGAAAGATAACTATATATAGTCCTGAAGAAATAAATATCGTTAGTGGCAAGGCTATTAACATGAAATCTCCAAAGGCTAAATTTGAACCAAAACTTCACAGTATTTCAGCAACAGCATTTAATGAAAGTTTTACAGGTAATTCTTTTAGTATGACTGGAGTGTCAGAAAGTATTACTGGTATGTCTGGTTCGCGAACAGGTGTTTCTCTTTCACATAGTAACATTTCAGTTTCTCATAATACATTTGGGTACAGCAATAAAGCCATGGAGTTAACTCAGATAAAGTCAGTTATAACATCTGGTGCTTTGTCTATGTCATCTAAGTTATTGACTTTGTTTTTATGAAGACAGGAAATAAAATGAGTAATGCATTTATTATAACAATGGTGGTAATCGCTCTCATATTTGGTGCTTTCCCTATGGTAAGATTTCTCTACACAAATGTTTATCCATATTTAAAGGATGGGTTTGTACAGGATTCTGTTTTAAAAAATGGAATAACTGCCAGTGCGGAAATAATTAATACATACCAAACAAGTAGTTGGAGTGGTAATAAGCCTATTTATAAGCTTACATTTCGGTTTGAAACAAAAGATAATGATGTTGTTGAATCGACAATAATGAAAGCATTGACCTTTAAAGAGATTGATAATCTTAAAGAGGGGGCTGTGACAGCAATAAAATATGATCCTAACAATCCAAATAAAATTGCATTGTATGATAAACCATTAATCTTGGGTGATTAGGGTATATTTTGTTGTGAAAACTCAAGTGTTGATGGACATTTTTGATGAAATAAGATTCATAATAGTGATGCCAATAATGATTCTAGGTTTTATTCGTTTTTGGTGTCATTTATTAATGATTTTATTTATGCCGTCTTTCTTGGGGGGAGAATATGAAAATCATAAAACCCCTGCGCCTTAGCGTATTAAATCGTCCTTATCGCTGGCAGGGCCATAATCACCTGGGCGTGTCGGTGATGGCGCTGGCGGATATGGGCGATGCGCCACAACTGCGACCAGAGGTCGAGCTGTGGCAGTTGGCTGCCGATGAGTTGCAGACCAGCGGTGGGGTGATCGATATGGCTATTCCCAAATCCCGGGCGGAATTTTTAGCCACGGGATATGCATACAGCCACCACCAGCCGGACAAAACTGCCGTTGCAGCGCGTATTGATATCGAAGGCCTGAGCAAAACTCTGGAAGTGTACGGCGATCGCTTCTGGGCGGGGGATAAGCCAACGCTGCCGCAGCCCTTTGAGCAGATGCGCCTTGACTGGAGCCGCGCCTGGGGCGGCGAAGGCGATGAAGAAAACCCTCACGGTATTGGCCGCCATCCTGTGGCTGTGGGCGGCTACCAGTTGCGTCCGCTACCCAATATTGAGTCGCCGCGCGAACGTATGACAGCTGTGAATCAGCATCCGGAGCCAGCGGGTTTTGGTGCGCTGGATCTGCTGTGGCCACGGCGTTTTAAGCGGATGGGTAAAAAATATGATGCCCGCTGGTTAAAGCAGGACTTCCCCGGCTTCGCCCGGGATATCGACTGGCGGGTGTTTAACGCGGCCTCTCCCGATCAGTGGTGGCATGACCGCGATGCGCTGCCGCCCCAGGCTCGCTGGCGTATCTGGAATATGCATCCGGAACAGCCGCTTCAGGAAGGGACGCTACCACCGTGGCAGGCCCGCTGTTTTATCAACCGACAACGCGGTGATGAGACGCTGTTTGAAGAAGTCGTGCTGCGTGCCACCACCGTCTGGTTCTTCCCCCACCTGCAACAGATGATCCTGATCTGGCAGGGTAATATCCGCATCAATGAAGATGATGCTGCCGATGTGTTGCAACTGATGCCGGCACTGGAAAATTTCGGCGCCCCCCGTTCGACCAGCCACTATCGTAAAGTGCTGAGCCAGCGTATGGATAAAGAGCGCGGCGCGCTGTTTGCCTTTCGGGAAAAAGACCTGGTGCCGGAAACGGCTATTGGCCCCTGGATTGATAGCGAGGTAGAGCAGGGCGAGAGCCCGATGCGCGATAACATGAAAAATCGCGCGAATCTGTTACGCGAACAGCATCGGGTACGGCTGGAAGCTCAGGGCGGTAGCGTAGATGAGTTATTGCCAGCGTTTGAAGAGCCGGAAATCCCGCAGCTGGATGAACTGCCGGAATTTATCGACAAACTGGAGCAGCAGGCGGAAGAACAGCGCCTTGAAGCCGAAGCGCGTAAGCGTGAGATGGAGGCTCGCTTCCCGGACGCGGCAGATGATGAAAACCGGCCCCGGGGGCCGGAGTCGATGCAGCGTATGCAGGAGATGCTGCATCAGAATAAGGATGCCCTGAGTGAGAAGAAGCTGGCCCAGAGTCAGGCGGCATTGCACCAGATGTATCTGCTGTCGGTACAAAGTCAGCCTCCGGCCCGACGCCTGAAGGGTGATCTGGCGCAGATCATTCGCGACCGTGCTCAGCGAACCCTGGCGCAGGGAGGCGATTTTAGCGGAATGGATCTGACCGGCGCTGATTTTTCCGGTATGGATTTACGCGGCGCTAACTTCAGTCGTGCGCTGCTGGAGTGCGCCGATCTCAGCCACTGTCAACTGGATGGCGCTAACTTTCACGAGGCGATGCTGGCGCGCTGCGAACTTCATCACAGCTCGCTACGGGAATGCAGTCTGGAAGGCGCCAGCCTGGCGCTGGCCCAGTGTTGCCACAGTGACTTTAGCGGCGCGCGCTTTAAAGAGACCCAGCTTCAGGAAACACTGTTCGATGACTGCCTCTTTGACGATGCTGTTCTGGATGGTTTGCTGCTGCGTGAAACCTGGATGACCCGCTGCCGGTTCCGACAGGCGCGGCTGGATGGCTGCGTGTTTATGGAGCTGACGCTACCGGCGCTTGATTTCAGTTCGGCCCGTCTGCATAAAACCACTTTCCTGAAAACCACGCTGGAAGCGGTTAGCTTCAGTGGTGCCAGCCTGGAAAGCTGTTCCTGGGTGGAAAGTCACGCGGAGCAGGCGTGTTTTGACGGCGCTACCCTGGTAACCTGCGCGGCGGCATCGGAGTGTGTGTTAGACGGTGCCGATTTCAGCAACGCTACCCTGAAGCAGTGCAACCTGCGTCAGACGTCGCTGCGTGGTTCCCGGTTCACGCTGGCATTGCTGGAAAATAGCGATCTCAGTGAAGCCTGTTGCCAGGGTGCCGATTTCCGGCGAGCGAATCTGGTAGGTAGTCTGTTCATGCGCAGCGATTTCCGTCAGGTTGATTTTAGTGATGCCAATTTGATGGGCGCTATTTTGCAAAAGAGTTTGCTGGGCGGCGCTTGTTTTCGCGGTGCCAACCTGTTCCGGGCCGACCTTTCTCAGGCCGTGACTGATACTGAAACCAGCCTGGACGGCGCCTGGACCAAACGGATTAAAACCCTGCCCGGTCGTGATGGAGAAACGGTATGACCTCCCTTAGCGCTACAGATCTACAGCAGCGGGTGAAAAGCGGTGAAACGATTAGCGAGCTGGCGCTGGATGGTCTGGATCTGCGCAACTGCGATCTTTCCGGCGGTATCTTTCAGGAAGTCACGCTAAACGGTGCCGATCTGCGGGGGGCTAACCTGCATGAAGCGGTATTTACCGAGTGCGAACTGAACGATATTCAGGTCAGTGGGGCAACGCTGACGCAGACCGTGTTTAACCAGTGTGTAATGGCGAACCTACGGGCTGACAATACGGCGCTGTGCGAAAGTGTCTTTAACGAATGTGGGCTGGCGGGCAGCGACTTTTCTGACAGCAAGTTGGATAAAACCCAGTTTATGCGCTGCGAACTGCAACGCAGCCGCTTTAGCCATAGCGAGCTGGATCGCAGCACCTTTTTTGAAACGCCGCTCGATGAGGCGCAGTTTGCGCAATGTCGTCTGCTGCTGACCACCTTTTATGGTATCGACCTGCGTCGTGTGGATTTCAGCGCTGCCACCTTCGAACGGGTAGTGTTCTTCGAATGCGATCAGCGCAATAAAAGCTATGCCCGCCAGCATTTTACCGGCTGCCAGTTTACCGAAAACCGCCTCGACGAGGCGGATTTCAGTGGCGCGCAACTGACTCAGTGCAACTTTAAAGGCGCTTCGCTACAGCGGGCGAACCTGCGCCAGGTCGACGCCCGCCAGGCGCTGTTTATGGAAGCCGATCTGAGCGGTGCGCAGTGCCAGAGTGGGGTGTTCGATCAGGCCATGATGGTTGGCGCGGTGCTTAACGGTGCCGATTTCAGTCAGAGCCGGCTGTTTCAGACCATTTTGCAGCAGGCGGTCGCTGCGGGAGCCTGCTTCCGGCGCTGTGATTTGACTTACAGCGATTTTTCCGGCGCCGATCTGCGCCAGGCGGATTTTACCGACGTCCGGTTCTCCCGGACCCGCTTTCACCGTGCCCGCCAGGAAGGCGCGCACATCCCGAATCGCAGAGGGATGCTGGAATACGATGAAGAATTACTGGCCGCCGAAGCCTGGAGCGCACAGCGCCAGAGCCGCGGTTAAAGGAGAGGTGATGAACAATATCAATCATAAACTGGCTCAGGCCGCGCTGCCGCCGCTACAGGCCGCGGGTCGGGTGACCCACTGTTTTGCCGATGGCAGCCTGATGGTGGAAAGTGAAGGGCGCGGCTGGCACTGTCGTCGGGCGGCGAGCTGCCTGATTGCTCCGGCCACGGGGGACAGCGTGCTGATTGCCAGCGCGGCGGATCAGGCATGGCTGTTGGCGGTACTGGAACGGGCCGATGAAAGCAGCGCCGAACTGTCGTTGCCGGGGGATCTGCATATCCGCAGCGCCGGAGAGCTGAGCCTGAGCGGCGCCACCCTGAAGGTGGATGCGCAGCAGGGGGACTGTCATATTGGCGAGATGAACTACAGTGGCGATAAGCTTTCCGCCTGGGTCAGCCTGACCCGGCTGGTAGGCAAACGCGTTGAATCGGTGTGGCAGACGGTGACCCAAATCAGCCACAACCTGTTCCGCCATACCCGTAATACCGAGCAGGTTCGGGCCGGGCAGGTGGATATCCGGGCCGATGATTATGCCCGCCTGCATGCGCACAATACGGTGATTACCTCTAAGGCGATCACCAAAGTCGATTCTGAACAGATCCATATGGGCTAAGGAGCCGTTATGTTTGCTAACTGTCAACTGAGCGGTATGGACCTGGCTTTCCCTGATGTCTGCCTGACTCCCACACCTGCCCCAACGCCGATACCCTATCCGGATATTGCGCTGGGCCCGACCGCGATCCCCAACGCTCTGAATATTCTGTTTATGGGCATGCCGGCTCACAATATGGCCACGGTAACGCCGCTGACCAACGGTGATAACCCCGGGGTCGCTACCGGGGTGGCGTCCGGCACCGTGATGGGGCCTTCGCGACATCTGACCGGCGCTTTTACCGTGCTGCTAAAAGGCACGCCAGCGACCCGCCTGACCAGTGTCTCCTTACAGAATTCCACCAATGCGGTGGGGATGCGTATTGTTCCCAGCCAGTTTAAAGTGTTGATGCTGGCACCTTGAGGCGCCAGCAACTTACGCCAGCACAATTTCCCCCGTCAGTTGGCATTCCCTGGCAAAGTCATCATCGTGGGTGACCAGAATCAGTGCGCCGGGCCAGGAGGCAAGCGCCTGAGCCAGAGCGGCTCTGGCATCGAGATCGAGATGATTATCCGGCTCATCCAGTAGCAGTAGCGGCGTGTCGGGCTGATGGCTGACGATAAGCATCGCCAGTTTCATTTTTTCACCGCCGCTCAGCTCCGTGACTTTTTGTTGGACCTGTTCACGACGAAAGCCCGCCTGGGCCAGCAGCGTCCGTCGCAGGCTCTCTGCCTTTATCATTCCTTCTGACAAGGCTTCCAGCAGGCTGAGTTGTGGATTCAGTAGCTGGTAATGCTGATCCAGATAGCTACACCCCCCGCCCAGCCACAGCCTTCCCGCCTGTAACGATATCTCCTGCCTTAACACTCTTAACAGCGTTGATTTACCGCAGCCGTTATTGCCGCGCAGACGCAGCTTCTCCCCCTGTCGTAGGGAAAAACTCAGGGGCGATTGTTGCCCGAAAGGCAGTATCCCTTCACTCATTTGTACCAGCGTGTGCTTCCCGGTTTCCGCTTCTCCCGGTGTGATTTCCAGCGCGGGCGTTGCTACCTGGCGCGCTTTGAGTTCGGCGAGCCGTGATTGTAACTGGCGCTGCTGATTTTCGGTGCGGGTTACCCTGGCAGCAGCAGCAGCGCCTGCCTGTTCCTTTTTACCGTCGAGCAAAATCTTTGCCTGGCTGCCGCTGCGCGCCAGTCTGTTACCCTGGGCGGCGCGACGCTCGGCTTTTTCTTTACTGAGCTGCGCCTGACGGCGGGCCAACTGTAGCGCTTTGCTGGCACTGGTAAGCTGCCTGTCGAGTGCAGCCTGCTGTTGATGCTTCAGGGTAGCGAAAGTGTCGTAATTACCGCCGTAGCGCTGAAGTCCGTGTTCATTCAGTTCCCAAATTTCTTCCATGGCTCGTAGCAGGAAGCGATCGTGGCTGATCAGCAGTATGGGGCCCGGGAACTGCTGAATTTGTGCCAGTAGCCAGTGCTTACCTGCGATATCCAGGTGGTTGGAAGGTTCGTCGAGCAGTAACCAGCTATCGGTCTGCTGGAACAGGTTCCACAGGGTGATGCGAGCCTGCTGGCCGCCGCTCAGGGCGCTAAACGGCCTGTCGGGTACTGGCGGCAGCGCCAGTTCCTGGCAGCATTGCGCAAAGCGCTGGCGGCAATCCCAGCGTTCGTTCAGCATATCGAACCAGCGTTCGTCGACACTGCCCTGTTCAATATGCATCAGCGCCTTCAGGACATCCTCGAGCCCAAGACAGGCCGCCAGACTGCGGCTCTGCTGCGTTGCATTATGCTGACGATAGATGCCGCACGGGGCATTGAGCCTGAGCATACCGGAAGTGGGTAGGCGCTTGCCGCTAAGTACCTCGCCCAGCAGCGTTTTGCCGATGCCGTTACGTCCGGTGAGTCCGGTCAGCCTGACGGTCGGCTGACAGCTCAGATCCTGGAACAGCGTATCGCCTGTTTCGGTGCGTAATGAAATTTGTTGTGCATGAAAAGCGTGCATATAACCTCCCTGGGGCAGGGTGGCGTGCGCGGATAGCGGTCAGCAACGGGCTAAAGATAGCCAAAGAAATTTATGAAGACGGAACCACGCCGACTAAACCCTGCCAGTTGCCTGATAAATAAAAATAAAGCGACTGGTGTAAGGGATTAATCATTCATGTCGGCGAAGACTCCATGGAAGAGGGGAGGTGAAATTATAACCGGCGGTAGTGTTGCAGGTAAAGCGTGGCATAGAGCCCCGGCGGTTCGCCGGGGGTCCGGGATTTACTCGATATTCTGGATCTGCTCGCGCATCTGTTCGATCAACACCTTCAACTCAATGGCGGAGTTAGTGACATCGGCATTGATGGACTTGGACGCCAGGGTATTCGACTCACGGTTGAATTCCTGCATCATAAAGTCCAGACGGCGGCCCACTGCCTCTTTCTTTTTCAGGATGTTGTAGGTTTCTTTGATGTGGGCTTCCAGGCGGTCCAGCTCTTCCGCCACGTCCAGGCGCTGGGCCATCAGCACCAGTTCCTGTTCCAGGCGATTGTTTTCCAGTTGTACTTCGGCGTCTTCCAGTTTCGCGACCAGGCGATCGCGCTGCCATTTCATAATTTCCGGCATATGGGCACGAACTTTCGCCACTTCGGCGCTTACGGCTTCCAGACGCTGTTCGATCAGGCTCTTCAGGGCCTGGCCTTCGGTTTCGCGTGCTACGACGAAATCATCCAGCGCACCGTTCAGTGCGGTCAGCAGTTCCGCGGTGATGGCGTCCAGATCCTGATCTTTCGCCGACATTACGCCTGGCCAGCGCAGGATGTCTACCGGGTTTATCTCCCCTTCGTCACTCTGCATTTTTACCCAGTTGGCGGCCTGCACCAGTTGCTTTGCCAGGGTTTCATTGAGGATAAGTTCGCTCTGGGCGCTGGCGTCTGGCTCAAAGCGCAGGTGGCATTCGACCTTACCACGCGTCAGACGGCTGCGGATCCGCTCACGAACGACGGGCTCCAGGCTACGGAATTGCTCCGGCATCCGGAAATAAGTTTCCAGGTAGCGTTGGTTTACCGAGCGCAACTCCCAGGTGGCGCTGCCCCATTCACCCTTAATTTCCCGCCGGGCGTAGGCTGTCATACTGCGGATCATAGTAATACCCATTTTTTGAGGTGGATGAGGGGATTATAGCCAGCACGACCCTGGCAGGATAGGAATAAGCGAGTGAAGTCCGTATAATGCGCAGCCACACTCGTTTCAAGCAGGAGTTTGCCCTATGCGTCCATCAGGTCGTAGCGCCGAACAGGTGCGCCCCGTCACCCTGACCCGTCATTACACTAAACACGCTGAAGGCTCCGTGCTGGTCGAGTTTGGCGAAACCAAAGTTCTGTGCACCGCAAGCGTGGAAGAGAGCGTTCCGCGCTTCCTGAAAGGCCAGGGGCAGGGCTGGATTACTGCCGAATACGGCATGTTACCGCGTTCTACCCATACCCGTAATGGTCGTGAAGCCGCACGCGGCAAGCAGAGCGGCCGTACCATGGAAATTCAGCGCCTGATTGCCCGGGCGCTGCGCGCTGCCGTCGATCTCAAGGCGCTGGGCGAATTCACCATCACTCTGGACTGCGACGTGCTGCAGGCGGATGGCGGTACTCGTACCGCGTCTATCACCGGTGCCTGCGTGGCGCTGGCCGATGCCCTGAATGGCCTGGTAGCAAGCGGCAAGCTGAAGAGCAATCCGATGAAAGGGATGGTCGCGGCAGTATCCGTGGGGATCGTGGACGGTCAGGCGGTGTGCGACCTGGAGTACGTTGAAGACTCCGCGGCGGAAACCGATATGAACGTGGTGATGATGGAAGATGGTCGCATGATTGAGGTGCAGGGCACCGCAGAGGGCGAGCCTTTCAGCCACGAGGAGCTGCTTTCGCTGCTGGCACTGGCCCGCGGGGGTATTGAATCGATCGTCGCGTCGCAGAAGGCGGCGCTGGCAGAGTAATTTTTTCAGGCGACCAGAGAGTCGCCTTTTTTATGACCGGATGCGGTCGTTTAAGTCGTGCAGTGTATTAGTCAACATCTTAGGAGTGGATCCATGAAACCGTATCAGCGCCAGTTTATTGAATTCGCGCTTAGCAAGCAGGTACTGAAGTTCGGCGAGTTTACGCTGAAATCCGGGCGCATCAGCCCCTATTTCTTCAACGCCGGGCTGTTTAATACCGGTCGCGATTTGGCGTTACTGGGTCGCTTTTACGCCGAAGCGCTGGTGGATTCCGGTATCGACTTCGACCTGCTGTTTGGTCCGGCCTATAAGGGCATTCCCATCGCCACCACCACGGCTGTGGCGCTGGCGGAGCATCATGAGCGCGATCTGCCTTACTGCTTTAACCGTAAAGAGGCGAAGGATCACGGCGAAGGCGGTAGCCTGGTAGGTAGCCCGCTGACCGGGCGAGTGATGCTGGTGGACGATGTGATTACTGCGGGCACCGCCATTCGTGAATCGATGGAAATTATCCAGTCACATGACGCCACCCTGGCTGGCGTGCTGATTTCGCTGGACCGCCGCGAGCGCGGGCGTGGCGAGATCTCGGCCATCCAGGAAGTGGAGCGTGACTACGGCTGTAAGGTCATTTCTATCATTACCCTGAACGATCTGATCGACTATCTGGCGGAAAAACCCGAGATGGCCGAGCACCTGGCGGCAGTGCGCGCTTACCGCGAACAGTACGGCGTGTAAGCCTTTGCACCCGGCGTTACGCCGGGTGAAGCACTATCTTGCCAGTGACGCCGCCTGCTTCCAGCATCTGGTGAGCGTCGGCGATATCCTCCAGCATAAACTGTGCGGCAATCCGTGGGTGGTAGTTACCCTGTTGCAGGCAGCGGGTGATATCCGCGATGGCTTGCTGTTTGGCTGACTGCGGCGCGTGGTAAATATAGACAAAGCGCAGTACGCAGCCCTGCATCATGGCGTTGAGCAGCGGCACGGGAACGGCGGCAGTGGCATCCGGTGTGGCATAGGCGCAGATAACGCCGTCCCGGGCCAGGCAGGCGAGATCAACGCTCAGGTTTTCCATCAGGTTCACATCGATAATGCGATCCACACCCTGGCCTTCAGTTTCGGCGGCAATCTGCTGCACGATATCGTCCTTTCCCTGATACAGCACCCGATCTGCGCCATATGCCAGCGCAGCCTCTGCCTGGGCGGGGCTTCTGACCGTGGCGGCGACCCAGGCGCCAGCCCATTTAGCCAGCATAATGGCCGCCGAACCCACGGCTCCCGCGCCGCCGTGAATAAGTACCCGCAATCCACGCGGGGATCCGTCGGCAAACAGACAGCGGTGCGCCGTCAGCGCCGGAATGCCCAGTGCGGCACCGGTGTCGAAGTCGATGTTTTCCGGAAGGACTACGGCATTTTGCGCCGGTAGCGCAATATATTGCGCAGCGGTGCCCCACGCCCGGCCGTACTGGGCTTCGTAGAGCCAGACCCGCTGGTGTAGTCGCCCGGCGCTAACGTCTTCGCCAACGGCCTCAATCACACCTGCGCCATCCTGATGAGGGATGATGCGCGGAAATTTCATAGTGCTGGAAAAGGCGCTGCGGGCTTTAAGATCGGTGGGGTTCAGGCCGGAACTGTGGACTCTGACCAGCACTTCTCCTGGTCCTGGCTTCGGAGTGGCGACTTCTGTGACCTGTAGCACTTTATTTGCGGGGCCCTGTTTTTCATACCAGGCAGCCTTCATTGGTGTCTCTCTTGTCGGCAGTAAATTTTATGAACCCCAGTATTTTTCTTTTGTTTAATTTTGACAAGTACGCACAATTATTATACTTAAGGATAAAAAGTATACTTAGGGGCTCTTAATATGAAAGCGTATCGCTGTGCTGTCGAGGTGACGATTGAGGTGGCGGGAGGGAAGTGGAAACCGCTGATTATCCACTACCTGCTATCCGGCACTAAGCGTTTTGGTGAACTGCAACGCCTGATTGGCGGCGTGACGCAACGTTCCCTGACCCTGCAACTGCGCGAGCTGGAAAGCCACGGAATGGTGAATCGGGTGGTGTATGCTGAAGTGCCGCCCCGGGTGGAATATTCTCTGACTGAGCAGGGCAGGACGTTGGCCCCCACGCTGGTGGCGATGCGTGAATGGGGGGAGGCGTACCTGGCGCGGCAGGAAGCGGAACAGCAGTCAGCCGTTCCGCGGTGATTCTTACACCAGAATCGCGCCCTGTGCATTAATGAACAGCGAATAGATTGAGGTACTGGCTGCCATAAACAGTCGGTTGCGCTGTTCGCTGCCGAAGCAAAGATTGGCGCAGCGCTCTGGTAGATGGATCATGCCGATGGCCTTTCCCTGGGGATTAAAGACCCGTACGCCGTCCAGTTCCGGACTACCCATGCCCCAGCCGCACCAAAGGTTGCCGGCACTGTCGCAGGCGATACCGTCTGCGGTGCCGTTGCCGCAGTCGATGTGTATCCGCTTATTTTTCAACTGATTGTCCACTACGTCCCAGGCCAGAATCAGGCGATTGGGTTTCGCCCGGCTTTCCACCACATACAAAATCTTACCGTCCGGCGAAAAGCACAGACCGTTAGGGCCTCTAATGCCTTCCATTGCAATGGTAAGTTCTCCACTATCGGGCGCTATCCGGTAAAGATTTTCCGGCAGCTCCGGTTCGGCGTGGTGACCTTCATAGAAACCGGCGATGCCGAACGGCGGATCGCTAAACCAGATACTGCCATCCGCACTGACTGCGATATCGTTCGGGGAGTTAAGGCGCTTCCCCTGATAGCTGTCGGCCAGAACGGTCAGGGTGCCGTCATATTCGGTGCGGGTTACCCGGCGGGTATCGTGTTCACAGCTCAAGAGCCGCCCCTGGCGGTCGCGAGCGTGGCCGTTGCTGTTATTAGAGGGCTTACGAAAAGCGCTGACCTGGCCGGTGACTTCATCCCAGCGCATAACCGCATTGTTGGGAATATCGCTCCACAGCAGCATGCGGGCGTCGCCGAACCAGATCGGGCCTTCGGCCCAGCGGCAGCCGGTGGCGATACGCTCGATCTTCGCGCTGGGCAGGATGAGTTTACTGAAACCGGGGTCCAGCGCGACGATAGCGGGGTCGGGATAGCGCTGGGAGGGCGCCCAACTGGCGAAACTGTTACGGGTGAGTAGCGCAGAGGCAGCGACGGCGCCGCCCAGCTTGAGCAGATCGCGACGAGATGAAGGCATTGTGTTTCTCCTGTCCTGTAGGGTGTTTTTGTTATGGTCAGGTTCAGAGTAGAGAAACGTGCGATGACGGGCATCTGGCAATTCCCCGAAGAGATTCGGGCAATTCACCAGGAACTAAAGAGTGCGGCCCGGGGGCCGCCAGCAAGATGAGGCTACTGTAGCTGTGCGGCGACCAGCGGCCAGCGCGCTTCGAAATCGTCGGTGGGGCGGTAGCGGAATTCGCTGCGCACGAAGCGTGACAGCATGCCTTCGCAGAAAGCCAGCAGTTGGCTGGCCAGCAGCGTTTCGTCGGTTACATAGCCTTCACCTTCACGCATTTTGCGTTCGCGCAACACCTGGCGCAGCTGGGCTTCAATGCGTTCGAATAGCTGGTTAATACGGCCCTGGAGACGGTCCTGTTCAAACATCAGCGCATGACCGGTCATAATGCGGGTCAGCCCCGGGTTACGCTCGCCGAAACCCAGAATCAGCAGCACAATCAAACGCAGGCGGGCGCTGGTCTCTTTCTCATCTTTCAGAATTAAATTAATACGGGTGATCAGGCTGTCTTCAATAAACTCGATCAGGCTGTCAAACATCCGGGTTTTGCTGGGAAAATGGCGATAAAGTGCAGCTTCAGAGACGCCTACGGACGCGGCCAGCTTTGCTGTGGTAATGCGCTGGCTTCCATCGCTGGATTCAAGCATCTGTGCCAGAGACTGAAGTATTTCTTCGCGACGATTCCTTTTCGCAGTCTGTTTTTCTGCCATGTTTTAAAATACCCCTGAAATGAACACGAGCGGCCACGCAGAATCCGCAGGCATTTTACCTGCGGAGATATTTTTACGTTATTAACGCTGCGGGCGCGTCTGAATTCCGGACTGATTTACTGACGGCCGGAATGGCCAAAGCCGCCTTCGCCACGGTCGGTGACGTCGAAGGATTCAACCAGGTTAAATTCCGCCTGAACAACCGGAACAAATACCATCTGGGCGATGCGTTCGCCCGGCTCGATAGTAAAGCTATCCTGACCGCGATTCCATACGGAGACCATGAGCTGACCCTGATAGTCGGAATCGATAAGCCCTACCAGGTTACCCAGTACAACGCCGTGCTTGTGGCCCAGCCCGGAGCGCGGAAGAATCACGGCGGCAAGGCTTGGGTCGGCGATATGAATGGCCAGACCGGTCGGCAGAAGCGTGGTTGCACCCGGCGCCAGTTCTACGGCGTCGTCCAGACAGGCACGCAGGTCAAGTCCGGCGGAGCCAGAGGTGGCATAAGTTGGTAGCGGAAACTGCTGACCAACGCGCGGGTCCAGAATCTTAACGTCGATTTTTTTCATCATAACGGGTAACAATCTCGTCGAGTAACTGATGGCCAAGGAGAGACTTCCGCCCATGCGGCAGGATCTTATCTCCCCCCTGCCAGAAAAGATGCAGCGCATTGCTATCGCTATTAAATCCCTGATCAGACTGGGAAACATCGTTAGCGCAAATCAGATCGAGGTTTTTCCTCTCGCGTTTTTGCCGGGCATATTCTTCCACATTATTTGTTTCTGCGGCAAACCCAACAACGTAGGGTCGTCTGGTTTTTAAGGCGGCTACCCCGGCGACAATATCCGGGTTTTTGACCATTTTTATTGTTAATTCATCGCCTTGCTTTTTGATTTTCTCATCAGCGATTGCGGCAGCGCGGTAGTCGGCCACTGCGGCGCAGCCGATAAAAATATGCTGTTGCGCTGCGTGCTGCTGTACTGCGGCTTCCATCTCAAGGGCGGAAGTGACGTCGATACGTTTTACCCAGGGCGGCGTGGCCAGGGAAACCGGCCCGGCCACCAGGGTGACATTCGCGCCACGCGCAGCGGCGGCGGCGGCAATGGCGAACCCCATCTTACCTGAGCTGTGATTGGTGATATAGCGCACCGGATCCAGCGGTTCGCGGGTTGGGCCGGCGGTAATCATGATATTCAGATGCTGGAGGTCTTTCGCTGGCGCGAAGTGATGCTCTGCCATATCGACGATGGTGAGCGGATCGAGCATGCGCCCGGGACCGATGTCGCCGCAGGCCTGGCTGCCGCTGTCTGGCCCCCAGATTAACAGTTCACGGTCGGCCAGAACCCCAAGATTATGCTGGGTGGCGGCGGCGCGATACATCTGTTGGTTCATGGCAGGCACGACCGCAACTGGCGCAGGCGTCGCCAGGCAGAGGGTAGAGACCAGATCGTTGGCCATACCTGCGGCAATCCGGGCGATGAGGTCGGCAGTGGCGGGGGCCAGAATCACCAGATCGGCCCATTTACCCAGCTCGATATGTCCCATAGCCGCTTCTGCTGCGGGATCCAGCAGGCTATCGGATACCGGGTAGCCGGATACGGCCTGCAGGCTCATCGGCGTAATAAAGGCTTTGGCCGCATCGGTCATGGCCACACGTACCTCAGCGCCGTGCTCCCGCAGACGACGTACCAGCTCGGGCGCTTTATAGGCGGCGATGCCGCCGCTAATTCCCAGAACGATTTTCTTGCCGGAAAGCCCCATCATCATTGGTTCCTGTAGTCATTTTCAGTCAGGGTAATGGCCTCATTTTACCATAACCCTGGCGTCGTGATCGGCGTGTGCATTGCGAGATGTGCCGCAATCTGCTGGTTTTTTGCTCGACGTGATGCAACCCCTTGCGGCAATATGACTGTGATTATATACAGTAATTGAGGGAGGGGACAGTTATGGATGGCGAATTAACGCTTCTGCCACGGGAAAAGCTGTTGCGCTATGGCGCCAGCGCGCTGACGGATGTTGAACTGCTGGCGATTTTTCTTCGCACTGGCTGGCCGGGAATGCATGTACTGGTGCTATCGAACCGGTTATTAAGGCACTTTCGCTCGCTGCGTCGGCTGCTGACCGCCGAACTGGATGATTTTAAAGCGATTGGCGGTATTGGGGTGGCAAAATATGCGCAACTTCGGGCTATTGCGGAGCTGGCGCGACGCTATCATGCGTCTCAGATGGAAGAGGAGAAACCGTTACTTAACCCTGAAATGGTGCGCCATTTTTTGCAGGGCCAGCTGGCGGATGAAGAGCGGGAGATTTTTATGGTGCTGTTTATGGATAATCGTAATCGGGTTATCAGCCACGGTCGGCTATTTTCCGGCACGCTAAGCCATGTGGAGGTTCATCCGCGGGAAATTGTCCGCGAGGCGTTGAAACATAATGCGGCGGCGGTGATTCTGGCCCATAATCACCCTTCGGGCAAAGCGGAACCCAGCCGCGCCGACCGGCTACTGACGGAAAACATCGTCAGGAGCTGTAATTTGATGGAGATTCGGGTGCTGGATCACCTGGTTATCGGCCGCGGAGAGAGCATCTCTTTTGCCGAACGCGGGTGGATTTAGAGCAGATCGCGCGATCCTTCGGGATCTTTATCTGTTCGGGACTTGAGCACATCCCTGACACAGCGTATACTACGCCACCTTTGAGAATCTCGGGTTTGGCATTTGGGCCTGGCATACGCGGTTCAAATGAACTGCAGGACCAGGCCAACAGCAGGCCTGACGAGGCTGCCAATACCCTATACGAAGCTCGAGCTAATTTGATTTTTGGAGAATAGACATGTCCCGAGTCTGCCAAGTTACTGGCAAGCGTCCGGTGACCGGTAATAACCGTTCCCACGCACTGAACGCGACTAAGCGCCGTTTCCTGCCGAATCTGCACTCTCACCGTTTCTGGGTTGAGAGCGAGAAGCGTTTCGTCACCCTGCGTGTATCTGCTAAAGGTATGCGTGTTATCGATAAAAAAGGCATCGACACCGTTCTGGCGGAACTGCGTGCCCGCGGCGAGAAGTACTAAGAGGAACTGAATCATGGCTAAAGGTATTCGCGAGAAGATCAAGCTGGTTTCTTCTGCCGGTACTGGTCACTTCTACACGACCACTAAGAACAAACGTACTAAGCCGGAAAAACTGGAACTGAAGAAATTCGATCCGGTTGTTCGTCAGCACGTTATGTACAAAGAAGCTAAAATCAAATAATTTTAGTGGATTGTACGAAAACCCGGCTTCGGCCGGGTTTTTTTGTTTCCGGGGTATGGGAGGAGAGCATGCCGGAATTACCGGAGGTGGAAACCAGTCGTCGCGGTATTGAGCCGCACCTGGTGGGAGAGACTATTCTCCACGCCGTCGTCCGCAATGGGCGCCTGCGTTGGCCAGTCTCTGAAGAGATTTACAGACTCAGCGATCGGCCGGTGCTGAGCGTGCAGCGGCGGGCGAAATACCTGCTACTGGAACTGGCGGAAGGCTGGATTATTATTCACCTGGGGATGTCGGGCAGTTTGCGTATCCTACCTGCTGAACTCCCCCCGGGTAAACATGATCACGTCGATCTGGTACTGAGTAACGGTAAGGTACTGCGCTATACCGATCCGCGCCGCTTTGGGGCCTGGCTATGGGCAAAGGAGCCTTTGCAGCATAGCGTACTGGCGCATCTGGGGCCGGAGCCGCTTAGTGAGGCCTTTAACGGCGCCTGGCTGCATGAAAAGAGCGCGCGTAAGAAAATTGCGATTAAACCGTGGCTGATGGATAACAAGCTGGTCGTCGGCGTGGGAAATATCTATGCCAGCGAATCGCTATTTGCCGCCGGGATCCATCCCGATCGGCTGGCGAGTTCGCTCTCTGTTGCGGAGTGCGAGCGGCTGTCACAGGCGATTAAAGCCGTGCTGCAACGTTCGATAGAGCAGGGCGGCACTACGCTGCGCGACTTTTTGCAAAGCGATGGCAAGCCGGGGTATTTCGCTCAGGAGCTACAGGTTTATGGGCGGGAAGGAGAACCGTGCCGCAACTGTGGAACGCCGGTTGCGGCCGGGAAGCACGGGCAACGCCGTACGTACTGGTGCAGGCGCTGCCAGCACTAGCCGTGCAGCTTTTTCAGCAGGGCGGTACGGACATGTTCAGGTAGGAAATGCGCCACATCGCCATGGTGGCGCGCGACCTCTTTCACCAGTGAAGAGGAAACAAAAGACCATTCCGGAGCAGGCATCAGGAAGACGCTCTCCAGCTCTGGCATCAGGTGGCGATTCATGTTCGCCAACTGTATTTCATATTCGAAGTCGGCAACGGCACGCAAACCCCGCACCAGAATATTGGCCTGTTGCGTGCGGGCGAAGTTGGCCATCAGATCGCTAAACCCCACCACTTCAACGTTATCCAGGTGCGACAGCGCCTGCTTTGCCAGGTCGACGCGCTCGGCAAGGGTGAAAATCGTCTTTTTATGCGGGCTGGCAGCAATGGCAAGAATCACGCTGTCGAACATCTTCGCGGCACGGCAGACAATATCGATGTGGCCATTGGTGATGGGATCGAAGGTTCCGGGATAGATAGCGCGTTGTTGCATGATAGCCCCTTAATGCATCCTGGTGGGTAAGTAAGGATCCAGTAACTGCAGAAGCCGCTGTAGCGCGCCCTGATTCTGGTATAGCACCTCGACGGCATGGCGGCCATAGTAACTGCGGTAATCCTCATCAGAGAGCAGGGAACTCATCTCCTTCACCAGCGATGTGGTGTCGGTAACGGTGATTAGCCCGTTTGCCTGCTCAAGACGCGCGCAGATATCCTTAAAGTTGAAAATATGGGGCCCCATTAGTACCGGAATGGCGTGGGCAGCAGGCTCCAGAGGATTATGACCGCCGCGCTCAACCAGAGAGCCGCCGACAAAAGCCATATCTGCAATGCCATAGAGCAACATCAGCTCGCCCATGCTATCGCCAATCACCACCTGGGTACTGCCGGATGGCACTTCACCAGAAGAACGGGTAATAAAGCTCAGACCCGCTTCTCGTACCAGATCAATGGCATCGGGGAAGCGTTCCGGATGGCGCGGTACCAGGATAAGCAGCAGATTGGGGTATTGCTTAAGCAACTGCTGATGAGCCGCCACGATAATGCTTTCTTCACCTTCGTGGGTGCTGGCGGCGATCCAGACCGGACGATGTGGAGCCCACTGGCGGCGTAAGGTAACGGATCTGGCGGCCATCTGCGGCGTGACGGAGATATCAAACTTCAGACTGCCGGTGATGGCAAGCTGTGAACGTTTGGCGCCAAGTTGAATAAAACGTTCACCGTCTTCTTCGTTCTGGGCGGCGATAAGCGTGATTCGACGCATTAGCGTACGCACAAAGCGCCCCAGTTTGGCATAACCTTTTGCCGAGCGTTCAGAAAGACGAGCGTTAGCAATAACCAGTGGGATCTGACGACGATGCAGTGCAGAAATCAGATTTGGCCACAGCTCGGTTTCCATAATCAGCACCAGCCGGGGATCGACCCGATCGAGAAAGCGGTTTAATGCATCTGGCAGATCGTAGGGCAGATAGACGTGCTGGACGTCGTCGCCGAAAGCGGAAAGCACGCGTTCAGAGCCGGTGGGAGTCATTGTTGTGACGGTAATCGGCAAGGAGGGGTGGCTATGGCGCAGGGCGCGAACCAGCGGAATTGCCGCCAGAGTTTCGCCAACCGAGACCGAATGCAGCATAATCCCGCCGCCTTTCAGCTCTTTATTATAGAAGCCGTAACGTTCTCCCCAGCGCTTGCGATAGGCTGGTGCCTTACGACCACGCAGCCAAAGCCGAATCCAGATTAGCGGTTGGATTAGGTAAAGCAGCGTCGTGTAAAGCAATTGGAGCATAGTACATTCTTGTGCTGGGAACTTGCAGGGGATTCTATGTATTTCACTCCGCCATTGCCATTACTTTCGCGGCATCCGGGAATTAGGCTGGAAGATTTATTAATTAACGCTTTGTTTTAAAAGATTTTTGTTGGGGGTATTCCGGCCCAATAGAAAGCGCATAAAACCGTTTGCCTGTCTCTTTTTGGTACTCTTCAGTGTCGTGACAGAAAATTCTTCATATCATTGAAATAAAGGGAAAATTAATTTATTCGCGCAAAAAACATTCAACTCGGCTTAATGCAGAGGAAGTGGTACACTAGCGAACTAAATTTAAGAAGCGGGTCAGTGAACAGGTAGCTGTAAAGCCTGGGGCGGTAGCGTGCCCTTTTGTTGCGACTGGCAGTGTCTGATTAGCTAAAGAGATGCTTGTGGAAAAGTCATTTAACAGAATTCTCATCATCAAAATGCGTTTTCATGGGGATATGCTGCTAACCACGCCGGTTATCAGCACGCTTAAGCGGCGTTACCCCGATGCGCAAATAGATGTTCTGCTCTACCAGGATACCATCCCGATTCTTTCAGAAAACCTGGAGATCCATGCCCTGTATGGCATGGCGAAAAAAGGGTCAGGTACCAAAGAGAAAATAAGTAATTTCCTGAGCCTGGTTAAGACACTGCGTGCCCGACGTTATGATCTGATCGTGAATTTGACCGATCAGTGGATGGTTTCGTTACTGGTGCGGTTATTGCCTGCCCCTGTGAAAATTTCGCAGAACTACTCCCATCGCCAGTCTTCTTTCTGGAAGAAGAGCTTTACGTATCTGGCGCCATTTAGCGGTCAGCATGTGGTGGAGCGTAACCTTTCTGTACTGGCGCCATTGGGCATCAGCGATGTTTGCCTTGATACCACGATGAGTTATCGATCTGAACACTGGGAAAAACTTCGTGCTCAACTGACAGAGCAGGACATCACCGGGCAATATGTGGTGATCCAGCCGACAGCCAGACAGCTGTTTAAATGCTGGGATGACGAGAAATTTTCTGAAGTAGTCGATGCGTTGCAACAGCGTGGTTATGCTGTGGTGCTGACCTGCGGGCCCGGGGAAGAGGATTTAGCTTGTGTCAGACGCATCGCCGAAGGATGCCAGCATAAGCCTGTGACGGCGCTGGCGGGTAAAACGCGATTCCCGGAACTGGCTGCGCTAATCGATCATGCCGCGCTCTTTATTGGTGTCGATTCTGCCCCGATGCATATTGCCGCGGCGGTAAAAACGCCGATCGTCTGTCTGTTTGGCGCCACCGACCATGTGTTCTGGCGCCCCTGGTCGGATAATGCGATCCAACTTTGGGCGGGAGATTATCAACCTATGCCGGAACGTAAGGATCGGGAGCGTAACAAAAAATATCTTTCCGTTATTCCGGCCCAGGATGTCATTGCCGCAGCGGATAAACTGCTGGCCGATATGCCGCAAGAGGCAACATCATGATTGTCGCCTTCTGTCTCTATAAATATTTTCCCTTTGGGGGCTTACAGCGCGACTTTCTGCGTATTGCTAACACGGTAGCGGCACGCGGCCACAAGGTTCGGGTTTACGTTCAGTCCTGGAGTGGCGAGAAGCCGGAAGCGCTTGAGATTATTCAGGTACCGGTGGCGTCCCGCACCAATCATGGGCGCAATACACAATACTATGAGTGGGTGCAGGCGCATTTGCAGCAGCATCCCGCAGATCGGGTAGTTGGCTTCAATAAAATGCCTGGGCTGGATGTCTACTATGCTGCCGATGTCTGCTACGCCGAAAAAGTGGAACGAGAGAAAGGTTTTTTCTATCGCCTGACCGGGCGCTACAGGCACTATATGGCGTTTGAGCGGGCCACCTTCCGCCAGGGGGCAAAGACCGCGCTGTTGATGTTAACGGATAAGCAGATTGCCGATTTCCGTCGCCATTATCATACCGAGCCGGAGCGTTTTCATATTCTGCCGCCGGGTATCTACCCGGATCGCAAATACAGCAATCAACCCGCGGGTGCCCGCAACGCGGCGCGTGAGAAAAATGGAATTGCTCAGGATGACTATCTGGTACTGCAGGTGGGCTCCGATTTTAAACGTAAGGGTGTCGATCGCAGTATTCGAGCTGTAGCGTCTCTTCCAGAGGAAATTCGCCTGCGCACGCGCCTGATGGTTGTGGGGCAGGACAAGCCCGGACGCTTTGCGCAACTGGCGGAACAGCTCTCTGTGGCTGACCAGGTCAGCTTCTTCACTGGTCGTAATGATGTCGCGGAACTGATGGCGGCGGCCGATCTGCTAATTCATCCCGCTTATCAGGAAGCCGCGGGCATCGTGCTGCTGGAAGCCGTGGCCGCAGGTTTGCCGGTGCTGGTCACCTCGGTGTGCGGTTATGCTCACTATATTGCTGATGGCCAGTGTGGCGCTGTGATTTCGGAGCCATTCGAGCAATCCCAGTTGAATGTGCGGTTGCTCGAAGGGCTACAGAATGAAGAGGTTCGTAAAACCTGGGCGGAGGCAGCTCGCCATTATGCCGACACGCAGGACTTATACAGCCTGCCGGAAAAGGCGGCTGACATCATAGTAGGTAAGCATGGTTGAATTAAAAGCGCCTTTCGACACTCTCTGGCAGGGGAAAGATGCCTTTGTTGAAGCGTCGCGGCTGCAGGGCGATGTGTTTCGCGAACTGGAAAGCCGGCGGACGATACGCTTCGAAGTGAATAACGCCAGCTATTTTCTGAAATGGCACCAGGGCACCACGCTCAAAGAGGTGGTAAAAAACCTGATCTCTTTACGGCTGCCGGTATTGGGGGCCGACAGGGAATGGAATGCCATTCATCGTCTGAAGGCCCTTGGCGTTGATACGATGGAAGGCGCTGCATTTGGTCAGAAAGGAAGTAATCCGCTACGGCGCACCTCATTTATTATCACTGAAGATTTATCACCCGCCGTTAGCCTTGAGGATTATTGTGCCGACTGGGTTGTAAATCCTCCTGCACGGGCTATTAAGCAGATGCTGATTCGCCGCCTGGCGACCATGGTACGCAAGATGCATCTGGGAGGGGTGAATCATCGGGACTGCTATCTGTGCCATTTTTTATTGCGTCAGCCGTTTAACGGAACCGAAGAGGATATGAAGCTTTCCGTTATCGATTTGCACCGCGCTCAAATTCGGCGGCAGGTACCACAACGCTGGCGCGATAAGGATCTGATTGGGCTTTATTTCTCTTCTCAAAATATTGGACTAACTCGCAGGGACGTTTACCGCTTTATGGAAATCTATTTCGATCGGCCTTTACGTGAAGTGCTGATTGATGAAGCGGAGTTAATCAAAAAATCGGATGCGAAAGCTGAACGCATCCGTGAACGTACGCTGCGGAAATCACTCTAACGACTATAATCGCACGTGGGTTTTATTAATGAAGATAGCTTTTGTCGGAGAAGCCGTATCAGGTTTTGGCGGCATGGAAACAGTTATCCGTAAGGTCATTAAGACGTTCATGGAGGAGACGCCGTCGATTGATTGCCGGATGTTTTTCTTCTGCCGTAATGACAGTATGGATAAGCAGTGGCTGGTCGAGGGGGCTGGAGTCAGTTACTCATACTCTTCCATTAAAATCAGCGCACTGCGTAGAATCAGGCATATTCGTACTTTTGCCAGTTGGTTACGTAAAGAACGGCCTGATGTGGTGATCTGTATTGATATGATTGCCTGTCTGCTGGTGAATCGGGCTCGCCTGCGGGCTGGTATGCATTTTCCTCTCTTTTCATGGCCGCATTTTTCTTTAGATCATAAAAAACATGCGGATTGCGTGATCCATGCCGATTTGCATCTGGCTATTAGTAGCGGTATTCAGAAGCAACTCATGGCCAGGGGTGTACCACAACAGAAAACCTATCTGATTTATAACCCTGTGTCGGAGCAACAGACGGTTATTCCAGCACCGGGGTCATCTGACGTTCCTACCTTTCTTTATATTGGACGTATGAAGTTTGAAGGGCAAAAGCGGATTAAGGATCTGCTTGATGGGCTGGCGCGTTTTGAGTCGCCATGGAAACTGCACGTGATCGGTGATGGTTCCGATTATGCCAGATGCAGGGAATATGCAAAGACGCTGAATATTGATGAGCGAATTTGCTGGTATGGCTGGCAGCTCGATCCCTGGAAGCTGGTACGGCAGGATATCAAAGCAGTGACTGCGTTATTACTGACGTCTGCCTTTGAAGGTTTCCCGATGACGCTACTGGAAGCCATGTCATTTGGTATTCCCTGTGTCAGTAGTCAGTGTGTCTCTGGCCCGGAAGATATTATTCAGAACGGGAGGAATGGATGGCTCTATCCCCCCGGAGATTTAGATAAATTAGTCGCTGTTTTACATCGAGTTAGCAAGGAAGGCATTGAGGTTGATCGTGAAATGATCAAAGCCTCTATACATCGTTTTTATGACAGGGTTTATTTCGAAAAGTTGAAACAGATAATTGTGAACCATACAGAGAATACCGTTTAATGAACCCTACTTACTTTAAAGAAGAGGAAGTTATCCGTTCGGTAATGGATTTTAATTATCGCTCCGGAAGTTCATCATCTTTCGATATTGCTTATGGAATTGACAAGAATTTTCTGTTTGGTTGCGGCGTATCTATAGCTTCAGTGCTACTTGCGAACCCACAGATTGATTTTTCATTCCATGTTTTCACTGACTTCCTTGATGACGACGATAAAGCTAAATTTGAAGCACTGGCGAAACAATATCATTCCAGGATTGTCGTCTACTTGATCGATTGCGAACGATTAAAGTCGTTACCGAGTACCAAAAACTGGACGTATGCGACTTACTTCCGGTTTATTATTGCCGATTATTTTACGGGAAAGTCGGAAAGAGTTCTGTATATTGATGCAGACATCGCCTGCCAGGGAAGTTTGCAACAGCTAATCGATCTGACTTTTGATGATGAAATCGCTGCGGTGGTATCTGAAGGCGATCGTGAATGGTGGCATCAGAGAGCTGAGCGGTTAAATGCCCCCGCTTTAGTGGACGGTTATTTTAATGCGGGCTTCCTTCTTATCAATATTCCGCTTTGGAATGCTGCCAGTATTTCATCCAGGGCAATTGAGATGCTTAACGATCCAGAGATGGTAGCCCGAATTACTCATCTGGATCAGGATGTACTGAATGTTCTTCTGGCCGGTAAGGTCAGATTTATTGATGTTAAGTTTAATACGCGGTACAGTATTAATTATGAATTAAAAAAGGATGCATTGAATCCAGTAAATGATGAGACAGTTATCATTCATTATATTGGACCCACCAAACCATGGCATTGCTGGGCCGATTATCCCGTATCACGACGCTTTCTTGATGCAAGGAAAGCTTCTCCGTGGTCGGATGTTTCATTGCTGAAGCCAACCAGTAGTAACCAGCTTCGCTATTGTGCTAAGCATATGTACCATCAGGGAAGATACCTGAAGGGAGTTTCTCTTTATTTGCGCTACTTTAAAAAGAAAGTGCTGAAATAACAGATAGTTATAGAAGGTGACGCAGTGGATACATTTCCTTGTGTAACAATAACGGATTATTTAAGCTTTGATGAACGTCAGGTTAAATGTCAGGAAGAAGAATGCCTGAACGTTGCGTATGGGGTTGATAAGAATTATCTGGTTGGTGTTGGGGTGTCAATAACTTCTCTTCTTATTAATAATAAGAGCATTAACTTTAGTTTTCATATTATTGCTGATGAATATGATGAAAACTATCCTGATAAAATAAAAAAACTTGCCGTAAAATATAATGCAAAGATATCTATGTACAAAATAGAGTCTGAAAAGCTTAAGGTGCTGCCCAGTACTAAAATATGGTCGCATGCTATGTATTTTCGGTTATTTGCATTTGATGCCTTTAGTAATCGATTTGACAGGTTACTTTATCTGGATGCAGATGTTATTTGTAAAGGTTCGCTGAAGGAATTAGTTACCCTGGATTTGAATAGCTATGCGGCAGCAGTAGTACCTGATGTGGAGTCAATGCAGGATAAAGCAGTTGAGCGATTACATGACAAAAAATATCAGGGATATTATTTTAACTCGGGTGTAGTGTTGGCTAATTTATCTGTATGGAAGCAGGATAGGTTGACTCAGAAGGCTCTTGATATACTATGTAACACCTCTTATAAATACCCCGATCAGGATGTCCTAAATGTACTGCTTTCTGGGAAACTCCATTATTTACCTCGTAAGTTTAATACTATTTATACACTCAAGAGCGAGCTGAAGGATCGTACTCACCAGGATTACAGCAGTCTTATCAACGATGAAACGATTCTGATTCACTACACCGGAGTTACCAAACCCTGGCATCAATGGGCTTGCTACCCTTCGGTTCGGTTTTATGACTATGCATTGCGAGAATCGCCATGGAAGGATCTACCACGGAAATCGGCGACCAGTATGATGGAGTTTAAGAAGCAATATAAGCATATGCTTATTCAGGGACGGTATCTTAAGGGGATTATTTGTGGTATTGAGTATGGCTACCGAAAATATCTGCGACGTTAATTATATAAAAATTCCTGGTTAAGTTATGGTTCACTCATTAAATATAAATAATTATTATGTTTTAACTAAAGACTCTGATGGACGGTATGAGGAAATACTTCGTGATATATTCAAGTATAACATATCTATCATAAAAGTCTTTCGCAACATCGAAGATACCAAGGTTCTTCTGATTTCTACTAAGTATGGAAAATTCATTCTGAAGTTTTTTGCACCAAAGATGAAACAGAAAGAGCGTTTTGCGAAGTCTATGCTTAAAGGTGATTACTACGAAAATCTATTTAGGCAGACAGAGCGAGTAAGAAATGAAGGTGTTCATTCCGTCAACGATTTTTATCTTCTTGCTGAAAAGAAAACATTAAGATTTGTTCATCATTATATTATGCTCATTGAATATATTGATGGTATTGAGTTGGCTGATATAAATCCTATCGATGATGAACTTAAATCAAAAATTAATACATCGATAATAGAATTACATCAGCATGGTATGGTGTCGGGTGACCCACACAAAGGTAATTTTATTGTTGCAAATAATGAAGTTAGAATTATAGATCTTTCAGGAAAGCGTTGCACTGCAGGAAGACGGGCTAAGGATAGAATAGATCTGGAACGCCACTTTGGAATTTATAATAAAACAAAAGACTTAGGTTTTTATATCTTGATTTACAAGAAAAAATTAAGGAACTTTATCCGAAAGTTAAAAGGGAAAGAGGTCCGCTAATGCCTGGTAGCACCGTGACGGGGAAAGTCTTCAAAAAGATAGATTATTAAAGGTTATACATACAATCCCCGATAATCAGACTGCATTGTTTTTCACCTACTAGTACCGGATTTTCACATGGCCGATTTGAAATTTATAACCCAAGATGAGCTTAAGCATATCATCAAGAGCAAGAAAACGAATGATGTGATCATTTTTCTCTCTGGGCCAACATCGCGTAATACTCCACTCGAGATTTTACACAGAAATGATGTGATCACAGTAAATGGTTCGGCCAGTTATTTACTGGATAACGGTATTTCACCTTTTATTTACACTCTAACTGATGCTCGCTTTTTACATCAAAGACGCGAGGACTTCTATTACTTCTCACGCAATAGCCGTTTTACAATAGTCAACCTTGATGTTTATGAGGAGGCTTCTGCTGAAGATCAAAAATATATCCGCGAAAACTGTTTTATCCTCCGCTCATTTTACAAACGGGAGAAGGGAGGGGCATGGAAGAAGTTAAAACTGTCAACGTTTTCAGTTTTACATCGGGAATTGTTGATTAAGGTTCCTGCGTCGCGTAAAAAACGTTTGGTTGGTTTTAGTCGTGATATCAGCCTTGGGTATTGTTCGTGTCATACCATCGCTTATACAGCTATTCAGATTGCATACTCTCTGAAGTACCAGCGAATAATCTGCTCCGGGCTGGATTTGACTGGCGATTGCCGCCGTTTTTATGATGAGAGCAATAATCCGATGCCTTCTGAGTTAAGCAAAGATCTGTTTAAAATTTTACCATTTTTTCGTTTTATGCGTGAGAATGTTAAAGATATCGCAATCTTTAATTTATCCGATGATACGGCTATCGATTATAAGATTATTCCTTATATGAGTTCTGAAGTGCTGCTGGGAAAGTCTGATGAGGCATTAAACAGTAATGTGGTGAAGCTTAAACCCCCTTTAGATACGCTTGCTGGGTAATGGAGAATATTCAGAATGTTGTACTGGCCACTCTTTTTATACCTGTATACTTTGATCTCTGGCAGGGCGTGGCATGAGTTTGAGAGTAAAATAGTTCCTCTGAGTTTTTTTTTTCACTCTATAATCAAGATATTAGCCTTAATGATTGGTAAGTAACTATGCGACTTGGTCATTTCCACAAGAAAAAAAGAGCATTTCTTAACCGCCTCAAGATAAATGCGGTCTCTTTTTTCTTTTCCCATAAGGAGAAGGAGGTCTGGAAACCTGGGGACAGCATAAAAAGTTGCATTATCGTTCATAATAACAAAAAGTTAGGCGATCTCATTGTACTAAGCTCTCTGTATCGGGAATTGCATAAGCTGGGGATAAAACTCTATATTCTAACCGACCCGGCAGGCTATGCTTTTTTGCAAGGGAATAACAAAATATCCGGTATTTTTGTTAAAAAATCTGATAGCTTGCGTGACATCACCTCTGTTTTAAAACAGGTTGGTGAGCTTAGTTACGATCTATTAATTGACCCCTTTGAGACTCTACCAAACTATCGCCATGCTATTGTTTTGGCCGGTATCAAAGCGCGACATACGCTGGGCTTTGATCGCTGGTATCGACGATATTATTGTACTTATAATCCTCATGACGAGAACCTGTCAGAGCATATGGCATCACGTGCCCGTGAGATTATGGCTTTCCTGACGGGGCATGCGCTCACTAATTATAATACTTGTTATGATATCCCTCTGCCGGAACACGTTGAAGAAACCGCAAAAGCATTTGTTGGCGTCAAACCTGTTGTGCTGATTAACCCGTTTGGTGCTAAGAAGATCTGTCGTTTATCACCTCAACAGATCTCTGAAATCTATCACTGTGTCACTGAGCGACTTCCTGATTTTCGTGTTATTTTTACAGGGCATCCCGCTGATCTCCCGCTGATTAAAATAGAAGGCGCTGAGCTCTGCCCCTTCAAAGACTTTATTCATACAGTTGCACTAACGAAATATGCCGATTATCTTATTTCCGTCGATACGGCATTAGTGCATATTGCTTCGGCCTTCAACGTGCCTACGCTGGCCTTTTATCCTAAGGCCCGTACGGATAAATATCCCTCTCCGCTGGTTTGGGCTCCTAATAATGAGCTTGCTGTCCAGGTTATCGCCCCCGATTGTAGGGTTTCAGATATTTCTCTGGAAGAAATAAACCAGACAACAGCCCATTTTCTGTCTGATAAGTCTAAAAAAGCGGTGGGATAAACCCACCATTTTTTATCCTTCTTTTTTCCTGCTATTTCCATAAAGTAATATTACTGCCAGGCCCATGGTAAAAATAATAGGGATGCTACGTGCCCATATCAGTACGTCACTGAGCCCTAATCCAGCCAGGGCTAATGCAAATCCGAATAAGGCAAACGATCGGTAACGCCAGGCTGTTATAAAGAGTGAAAAATATAAAAATAATGTAGACAGGGTTCCGGCAATACCTTTTAGCGATGCAGCTTCTATCACTTCATTATGCAGATGGACATTCAGATATGGAATTGCGCCCGAAAGAGAGGCGTCAGTTGTTACCAGCTGTTTAATTTCTGCAGCCCTGCTATCCGCTGATTGTCCCGTAAGGGGGTGCTCCAGAAAAGTGGCCATGCCCGCGTGCTGCATTGCCAGGCGAGCACCAATGGATGTTTGGCTATTATCGTTGCTATAGGCTGTTATATCTCGTACTGCTTCATCATAACGCGCTGTTAACGGAGTTTTAAAGAAGAATCCCACGGCAATCAATACAGCCAGGAAGGTCCCCAGAATACTAACAAATTGCTTAATGCTTTTGCAGTAAAAGAGGATGAGTGTGAAAGCGCTAATGACGGGAAATACCAGTATGGCTGCACGGGTCTCGGTCATGACGAGTGCAACACAGGTGGCCAATACATTTATTACGTAGAGAATAGGATGATTTTGGCGAGTGCAGAGGATCGCACTACTACTTAGGATCCCGATAAATGAGATCGAGTATGCGGCGCCGGTCGCTGTTCCTATACCAAAATCGATACGTGTCATATCAGTACCGAATTTAAGATACAGGGTCGCCCCCATAATAATAAAAGCCAATGAATATAAAATGTAGAGAATCAGTTCTTTAGTGATTCGGATACGTGATGTTACTGCCAGTAGCATGACAATACTGCCAAAACTAAAAACTTTAGCCGTGTTCAGGTAGTTATGATAAGTCGCCCGAAAAGGGGAATCGCTACTTTTAAAAGTGGAATACCAGATAAGATCGATTAGACCTATCAGCAGAAATGCTATGGGTAACCACAGCGGGGATTGTCGGAAGCTGGTTAAATGGCTTCTGGCCAGTAAAGTGAATAGTGCCAGTATCGCTGTTATAGTATAAAGCTTCATACTCAGGTTATTATAAACCAGAGCTGTCATCATTGTCGTACCGCACAATAAGTAGACAATAGTCTCAACCAGGTTGACCGTTCTATGGTAGCCCGGCGATCTGATCGCCGATAACTTTTCCTGCCTCATCAATGTAATATTCCTTATAAAACATTATAGTTATTCATAGGACCATCAGATGATAAGCGATTGCAATTGCTGCATCACTGATGTGCTGGTCAGATTATTCAGCGTCCCCCCCTCCCCACAACACGCCACCTGATTCTTCCCATAGCCGCCGATCAACCCAGGATCGGTAGGGCCATATAGCGTGATATTAGGGCGGTCGAGCGCGGCGGTCAGATGGCTCAGCCCGGTATCGACAGAGACCACAAAGCGGGCGCCGGCCAGCTCTCTGGCGACCTCTTCAAGACTCATCCGCGGTAGTACCTCTACGTAGTCAAAACCTTCTGCCAGTCGTCTGGCTCTTTCTTCCTCATGAGGGGCCCCCCATGGCAATTTGATGCGCAAGCCGCTATCGGCCATCAGGGCGATCAGTTCACGCCAGTGTGATTCCGGCCAGTGCTTATCGTCGCGCGTGGTGGCATGCAGGAACACGGCGTAGTGACCGGCATCCGGATTCAGATGGTTAAGGAAGTGGCGGGCGATGGCATAATCACCCTGGGTTATGGGTTTGTCGTAGCCAAGGCTTTTGGCGAACAGCTCCCGGGTGCGCTCGACCGCATGCTGTGGTTTAGGGATCTGGTGGCGTCGATTGTAGAACAGGCTGGCCAGCGGTTCGCGGGCACTATGCCAGTCCATGCCGTGTTTGGTTCCGTGGGCCAGACGAGTCACCAGTGCGGCACTTTTCAATAGTCCCTGGGCATCGATCACAGCGTCGTAGTGAGTCGCCTGTAATCTGGTGCGAAATACCTGGCGTTCAGCCTTTATTGGTGCAGAAAACCAGGCTTTGCGCCAGCGGCGCAGCGCGACCGGGATAACGTTGTCTACCGCATCGTGCCAGCCCGGTATCTGGGCAAAACCATCCTCCACGACCCAGTCAAAACGAATCCCTTCAATCGCCTGAGCAGCATCCGTTAGTGCTGGTAAGGTATGCAGTACATCGCCCATCGACGAGGTTTTTACAATCAGTACCCGCATCCGTTACTGTTCCTCGTCCTGCATCAGTTCATGAAGTTCTGCCAGTACCTTCTCCGGCTGGATATCGATCAGACTTTGATGATAACCCTCTTCGGCATCGCCTTTACGCACCCGATGGTAGCCGCTGATCAGGCGAATGACCCGCGCCTTGTGGGACAGCGGTGGCGTAAAGTCCGGGCTACTGGGACCATAGAGCGCCACCAGCGGGCGATCGAGCGCGGCAGCAACATGCATCAAACCCGAATCGTTGGTGACCACGGCCCGGCAGGAGGCAATGAGTATGACGGCCTGCTCCAGCTCGGTATCGCCCGCCAGGTTATGGCACCACGACTGCTGTTCCCGGGGTAGGGCGGAACAGATTTGATCGCCTGCTTCCCTGTCTTTCGCCGAGCCAAACAGCGCTACCTGGAAGCCTTCGCCAATCAGCGATTCGGCCAGACTGGCGTAGTGGTAGTGTGGCCAGCGCTTGGCCGGGCCAAATTCGGCGCCGGGGCAAAAACCGATAAGCGGGCGCGCGTCAGACAGCGAAAACGTAGCACGCGTCTGACGCTTCTCTGCTTCGCTAACCTGGAGTTGAGGCCACAGCAGCGGTTGGGGCAGATCCCGTGCGGATTGCATCACGCCTTTATCAAAAGCCAGCGCGACGTAGCGCTCCACCATTAGCGGCCAGGCCTGTTTATCCAGCGTCCGCACATCGTTTAGCAGGCCATAGCGCATTTCTCCTCGCCAGCCGGTTCGTTGGGGGATGTTGGCAAACCAGGGGACGAGAGCGGATTTCAGGGAATTGGGCAACACAAATGCCCGATCGTAGCGACGCTCGCGCAGGCTGATACCGAGACGACGGCGTTCGCCAATAGCCAGGGCGCCATGGCCCAGAGGCATCGGAATCGCTTCATGGACCTCGGGCATACGGGATAACAGAGGACGGCACCACGCGGGTGCCATCACATCGATTACCGCCTGGGGATAGCGGGCCCTGAGCGTGCGGTAGAGACTTTGCGACATCATCATGTCGCCCACCCATGACGGGCCGATCACCAGTATTTTCATAGACCAGGTTACCCGTTAAGCGTCACGGTTTAGCCAGGTCATATACTCCGTAACCCCTTCGGCAACGGTCTTGAAGGGTTTGTCATAGCCAGCGGCGCGTAGGTTGGTCAGATCGGCCTGAGTAAAGGCCTGATAGCGGCCCTTAAGCTTGTCGGGGAACGGAATGTATTCGATGCTTCCCTTCTTATGGAACGCCAGGGTTGCGTCCGCCACGGCCTGGAAGGATTCTGCGCGACCGGTACCGCAGTTAAAGATGCCAGAGACGCCATTTTCCATGAACCAGAGGTTAACCGCTGCCACATCGCCCACGTAGATAAAGTCGCGTTTGAAGCCATCGCTGCCTTCAAACAGTTTCGGGCTTTCACCGTTATTCAACTGGGTATTGAGGTGGAAAGCCACGCTCGCCATGCTTCCCTTGTGCCCTTCTCGCGGTCCATAGACGTTGAAATAGCGGAAACCCACGATCTGCGACTGAGCTTCAGGAAGAATGCTGCGCACATATTCGTCGAACAGAAACTTAGAGTATCCGTAGACGTTCAGCGGCTGTTCGTATTCGCGTGACTCGATAAAGTCACTGGTACGCCCGCCGTAGGTGGCGGCGGAGGAGGCGTAAAGGAATGGGATCTCGCGTTCCAGGCAGTAGTGCAACAGCTCTTTGGAGTACTGATAGTTGTTATCCATCATGTACTTGCCGTCCCACTCGGTGGTGGAGGAACAGGCGCCTTCGTGGAAGATGGCTTCGATATCACCAAACTCTTCACCCGCCATAATCTGGATCAGAAAATCTTCTTTATCCATGTAGTCGGCGATGTTCAGGTCGACCAGATTGACGAACTTGGTGCCGTCTTTCAGGTTATCGACCACCAGAATATCACTGTGTCCAAGGTCGTTCAGAGCCTTAACAATGTTGCTGCCGATAAAGCCGGCGCCGCCGGTTACAATGATCATAAGCGTTAACCTTTAAGAAGTGGGGCCGGGGAACAGTTCCCGACGCTAATGTCTCTTATCATATCATCTCATCGATTACCCGACAGCCGCCGGAAGAGATGATGGTGGTAACTTTGATCTGTTAGTCGTGATTTATGCTGCAAAAAGCATAATCCCTGAAGCGTCATCTCGTATCAGGGTATAGCTTTGAGTAAGATGTGCCACAGTATGCCATGTATGGAGAATCGCAATGCGAGGGGATTTTTATCAACAGTTAGCGGCCGATCTGGATACGGCACGCGCAGAGGGGCTGTTCAAGGAGGAGCGTATCATCACCTCCGCGCAGCAGGCAGATATTACGGTGGCGGATGGTAGTCATGTCATTAACTTCTGCGCCAACAATTATCTGGGGCTGGCCAATCATCCGGCGCTGATTGAAGCAGCGAAAGCGGGTATGGATAGCCACGGCTTTGGTATGGCGTCGGTGCGTTTTATCTGCGGTACTCAGGACAGCCATAAGGCGCTGGAGCAGCAGCTGGCGGCATTCCTGGGTATGGATGATGCCATTCTGTATTCCTCCTGCTTCGATGCCAACGGCGGTTTGTTCGAAACCCTGCTGGGGCCGGAAGACGCCATTATTTCCGATGCCCTTAACCACGCTTCTATTATCGACGGCGTGCGCCTGTGTAAGGCGAAGCGTTATCGCTATGCCAATAACGATATGCAGGAACTGGAAGCGCGCCTGAAAGAGGCCCGCGCGGCCGGGGCGCGTCACGTGATGATCGCCACCGATGGCGTGTTCTCTATGGATGGCGTTATCGCCAATCTGAAGGGCGTTTGCGATCTGGCGGACCAGTATGATGCGCTGGTGATGGTGGATGATTCCCATGCGGTAGGTTTTGTCGGCGCCAACGGTCGCGGCACCCACGAATACTGCGACGTGATGGGCCGGGTAGATATCATTACCGGCACCCTGGGTAAGGCGTTGGGCGGCGCTTCCGGCGGTTATACCGCGGCGCGTAAAGAGGTCGTGGAGTGGTTGCGTCAGCGCTCGCGTCCTTATCTGTTCTCTAACTCCCTGGCGCCGGCTATCGTTTCGGCCTCAATGAAAGTGCTGAAGATGCTGTCGTCCGGCGATGAACTGCGCGAGCGGCTGTGGGCCAACGCGCGTCTGTTCCGCGAGAAAATGACCGCCGCAGGCTTTACGCTGGCGGGGGCCGATCACGCCATTATTCCGGTGATGCTGGGCGATGCGGTTGTGGCCCAGGATTTCGCCCGCGAGCTTCAGAAAGAGGGGATTTACGTGACCGGCTTCTTCTATCCAGTGGTGCCGAAAGGCCAGGCGCGTATCCGTACCCAGATGTCGGCGGCCCATACTCCGGCACAGATTGAGCGCGCGATTGACGCATTTACCCGTATCGGTAAGAAGCTGGGCGTAATCGCCTGAGTCCGAGGATGTCGCAATGAAAGCATTATCGAAACTAAAAGCGGAACAGGGCATCTGGATGACTGATGTCCCTGAGCCGGAGGTAGGTCATAACGACCTGCTGATCAAAATTCGTAAGACCGCGATTTGTGGTACCGATGTTCATATCTACAACTGGGATGAGTGGTCCCAGAAAACCATTCCGGTGCCGATGGTGGTGGGTCATGAATATGTGGGTGAAGTGGTTGGTGTTGGTCAGGAGGTCAAAGGTTTCAGCATTGGCGACCGGGTTTCCGGGGAAGGACATATCACTTGCGGCCACTGCCGCAACTGCCGTGCCGGTCGCACCCACCTGTGCCGTAATACCATCGGCGTCGGTGTGAACCGCCCGGGCTGTTTTGCGGAATATCTGGTGATTCCTGCCTTTAACGCATTCAAAATCCCGGACAATATCTCTGACGATTTGGCCTCTATCTTTGATCCCTTCGGTAATGCGGTCCACACCGCGCTGTCGTTCGACCTGGTCGGGGAAGATGTGCTGGTTTCCGGTGCGGGTCCCATCGGTATTATGGCGGCGGCTGTAGCGAAACACGTCGGTGCCCGAAACGTGGTGATCACCGACGTCAATGAATACCGTCTGGCGCTGGCGCGCGATATGGGGGTAACCCGGGCGGTTAATGTCAGCCAGCAGAGCCTGCAGGATGTGATGGCAGAGCTGGGTATGAGCGAAGGCTTTGACGTCGGGCTGGAGATGTCTGGCGCGCCTGCGGCTTTTCGCACCATGCTGGATACCATGAACCACGGCGGCCGCATCGCGATGCTGGGGATTCCGCCGTCGGAGATGGCTATCGACTGGAATAAAGTTATCTTTAAAGGGCTGTTTATTAAAGGTATCTACGGTCGTGAGATGTTTGAAACCTGGTATAAGATGGCAGCACTCATTCAATCCGGGCTCGATCTCTCGCCCATTATCACCCATCGCTTCTCTATCGATGACTTCCAGAAAGGCTTTGACGCGATGCGTTCGGGGCAATCAGGAAAAGTGATTCTAAGCTGGGATTAAATAAGAAAAAGCCGGGACTCCCGGCTTTTTCTTTGCGATAAATCTCAAATGAAATATTAATTTGTCAGTTTTTGTCATCCTAATAAAGTATACGTAAGCCTGCTTTGCTCTGATATCTTTATTCCTGGTTGGTCGATTAAATTAAGGTTTCTTAATAAATGGCAGTTTTTATGCGATTATTCTGGAAATGGTTGTGCTTAATATTTCTTTAATAAAACTGCGATATTACTAAGCGTACATTCACAGACCACCAGGATTATAATTTAATGAATGATAGCCAAAAACTGAGCATTATTATGCCGTTATATAATGCCGGTAATGACTTCATCGCCTGTATGGATTCACTGCTGGCGCAAACCTGGCGCGACCTGGAGATTATTATTGTTAACGATGGTTCGACCGATAATTCGGGCGAACTGGCGCAGCGCTATGCCGATGCACATGCGCATATCCACCTGATTCATCAGACTAATGCCGGGGCGTCCGTTGCGCGTAACCGTGGGATGGCCGTCGCCAGCGGCGACTACGTGGCCTTTGTGGATGCCGACGACATCGTCTATCCCACCATGTACGAAACGCTGATGAATATGGCGCTAGAAGATGACCTGGATGTAGCTCAGTGTAATGCCGACTGGTGCGATCGCCGTACCGGCCATACCTGGCTGTCGATTCCTACCGACCGCTTGAGCTCCACCGGTGTACTGAGCGGACCCCAGTGGTTGCGTCAGGCGCTGGCCTCAAAGCGCTGGACACATGTTGTCTGGATGGGCGTGTATCGTCGGGAATTAATTAATCAGCTGAAATTACAATTTATTCCCGGGCTGCATCACCAGGATATTATCTGGAGTACCGAATTTATGTATAACGCCAAACGCGCGCGTTATACTGAGCAGCCATTATATAAATATTTCCTGCACGATCAGTCGATAAGTCGGTTGAAACGACGCGGCGGAAAAAATGTCGCCTATCAGCGTCACTATATAAAAATCACGCAGTTGCTGGAAAAAATGAACCGTGACTATGCCGGGAAAATTACCCTGTATCCGGAGTTTCATCAGCAAATTACCCGCGAGGCGTTACGGGTATGCCATGCAGTGCGTAAGGAGCCTTCACCCAGCGCACGTCAGGCGATGATTCGGGAAATTATCGATAGCGGCACCCACCTGCGGATGCTGCGTAATGTACGTAGCCCACAGGTGGGTTACCAGGCTGCACTGTGGCTGACGCGGCTCTGGCGTATGCGTCAGGGCGGCCGACGCGCTATGACACGGGCGATGCGCCGCAGGCTAGCTTCTTTTTGGTAACGTCTGGCTTTCCGATTGCCGGGGGGCGTTGTTCAGGGCGCGTCCCCAGCCCCTCCACTGATTCTGGAAGTAGCTCACCAGCGAACTCTGGCTGAAGCTATCGCTCAACACCTCAAAGAAACGGGTTACCGGCACCGGCTGCAGCGGTTGTTTACTGCTGCAGAGCTTCGCGCCGCCGCGGAACGGGTTGCGCGGCGTGGTGGCCGGAGGCGGCGCCGTTCCCGGCGCTGCAGTACCCAGCTGTGGCTCATTCAGCAGGTCGCTGGGCCGCACCAGTTGAATATCCGGCGGTAAACGGTAGAGCTGCTGCTGGAGTACGCGAACGGTGACCGGATGCGGATGACCGATAGCAATAGCGTGACCGTGGCGCCGGGCAAAGGCAATTGCGCGATCGAACTGATGGCGCACCTCGGCTTCGTCCTGCTTATCATCCAGGAAGATATTACGCCTGACGACCTTAATGCCGGTTCCGGCGGCGGCGCGCGTCGCCTGGGTACTACCGATAGTGACGCTGTCCAGGAAATAGAGCAGGTTATAATTTTCCAGGGTCTGCATCACTTTCTGCATGCCAAACAGGCTGGAGGTCATAGCGCTGCCCATATGGTTATTCATGCCGACCGCACCGGGCACCTTTTGCACGGCGCTGCGGATGATGCGCTCAATTTCGGCACTGCTCATATCCGGGCGCAGCGTATCTTTCTCCAGCGGCTGTTTACTGATGGGCGCCATCGGCAGATGGATAAGCACTTCGTGTCCGGCCTGATGCGCTTTCAGCGCCATCTCCCGGGCATGGGGCGCGTTGGGGAGTACTGCAACCGATACCTGAGCTGGTAGAGCAATAACCTGATTTTCCTGGTGTGGTCGATAACCGAAGTCATCGATAACGATTGCCAGCTTACCGGCGTGGACGGGGGCCGCCAGCGAGAGCGCGGCGGTAAGGGCGAGCATGACGCGGCGAAATTGAGACAAAACTTATCTTCCCAGCCATGGTAGTGGATTAACGGCCTGACCCTGGCGACGGATTTCGAAATAGAGCGAGGGTCTGCCCTGACCACCGCTGTTACCTACCAGCGCGATAGGCTGGCCTGCGCGCACCTGGGTGCCGACATTGACCAGCGCGCTCTGATTATAACCGTAAAGGCTCATATCACCTTTACCGTGCTCCACGACAACCACCAGGCCGTAGCCCTGCAGCCAGTCGGCGAGGATCACCCGGCCATCGGCGATGGCTTTTACCTCGGTACCTTCAGAAGCGCCGATGACGACTCCCTTCCAGCGCAGCTCTCCCTGTAGCTGTTCGCCAAAGCGGTGCAGCAGGGAACCGCGTACCGGCCAACGGGCCTGGCCGCGCGGTGAGCCAAGGCCGCCGGTACGCGCCATCAGAGAGCGTTCGCTTTCGGTCGGTTTGTAGGTGCTGCCTTTGCTCGATGCCTCTTTTTGGCGATCGCGTACTTTCTGCGCTTCCCGGGCTTCCCGTTCGGCTTTGGCCTTTGCCGCAGCGGCGGCGCGTGCGATACGGTCACGCATGCGCGATTCGTTCTGGCGCAGTTCGCTCAGCTGTTGCTGGCCTTTGTGAATCGAAGACTCCAGGCTGTCGACGGTTTTCTTACGCTCGTTGCGGGCTGCTTCCAGGCGACGCTGCTGGGCGCGCTGTTCATACAGCAGCGTCTGTTGACGGGACTGCTTCTCTTCCAGTTCGCTTCTCTGGGCGGCGACCTCAGCGCGGGTCTGCTGCAGACTGGCGATGGTCTCCTGACGAGCCTTATTCAGGTAGCCGAAATAGGCCTGCAGGCGCTGGCCGCGTTGGCTCTCTTCGCCGCTAAGGATCAGTTGAATGCCGGTATGCTGCCCCTGGCGAAACGCGGCGTCGAGCTGGGCCGCAAGATTGCGTTCCTGCTCCTTACGCTGCTTTTCCAGTCGGGCAATAGAGGCGTTCATTTCGTCGATCTGGCTGTTGAGGGAGTCCAGCACTTTTTGGGTCTCGCGCAGCTTACGGGCTGCGGTGGCTATCGCCTTTTCCTGAGCCTGAAGCTGTTCGAGCAGCCTGGCGCGCTGCTGCTGCTGCTGGCGTACCGCACGCTCTTTGGCGGCGATATCCTGCTGGATGGCATTAAGCCTATCGCGATCGTTGGCGTGGGCGGGCGAAAGACATAGCAATACGCCAGCGCAGATCGCACTGGCGTAACTGAGGGACCTGGCAGAGAATCGTCGTCCCGGCTGACAGCCCCTGATGATACTTAAAATCGTCTTTCCCCTCATGGGGAAAGATTATTCCACGATGAACAGCGGCTTACCAGTCATCTCTTGCGGGATTTCCATTCCCATCAGGCTGAGCATGGTCGGCGCGATGTCTGAAAGTTTACCGCCCGCAATGGCATCCACCGCCCGATCGCCGACATAAATCAGCGGTACCGGCAGGTTAGTGTGCGCTGTATGGGCCTGTCCGGTGGACGGGTCGCGCATCTGTTCGGCGTTACCGTGGTCGGCGGTAATCAACAACTGGCCGCCTGCGGCTTCAACGGCCTTCACCACTTTATCGATGCACTGATCCAGAGTTTCCACCGCTTTCACTGCCGCGTCGAACACGCCGGTATGACCGACCATATCACCGTTCGGGTAGTTACAGATGATAGTGTCGTACTTACCGCTGGCAATGGCGTCGGTCAGTTTTTCGGTCAGTTCCGCAGAGCTCATTTCCGGCTGCAGGTCGTAGGTGGCCACCTGCGGCGAGTTGATCAGGATGCGATCTTCGCCAGCGAAAGGTGATTCAACGCCGCCGTTAAAGAAAAAAGTAACGTGAGCATATTTTTCCGTTTCGGAAATACGCAACTGGGTTTTATCGTGTTTCGCCATCCACTCGCCGAAGGTGTTGAGCAACGCGGTGGGGGGATAAGCGCAGGCGGTTTTGATGTCAGCTGCATATTCGGTCAGCATTACGAAATCGCAGAACTTAACCACTTTTTTGCGGGCAAAGCCGTCGAAGTCGGCATTCACAAAGGCGCGAGCGATCTGGCGGGCACGGTCGGCACGGAAGTTCATAAAGATCAGCGCGTCGCCGTCTTCCATCGCTACGGCTTCTTCGCCAGCGGCGCGAATCACGGTGGGCTTCACGAATTCGTCGTTTTCGTCGCGGGCATAGGCGGCCTGCAGACCGGCAACGGCGTTGTCCGACTGGAACTCGCCTTCGCCCAGAGTCAGCAGGTCATAGGCCAGCGCTACGCGATCCCAACGGTTGTCGCGGTCCATGGCGTAGTAGCGGCCGATTAGGGTCGCTATACGGCCTTTGCCCAGTTCGGCAAACTTGTCGGAGAAACGCTTCAGGGAAGATTCTGCGCTACGCGGCGGGGTATCTCGGCCATCCAGGAAGGCGTGCAGATAGATTTTTTCCGCTCCGCGTTCGGCTGCCAGTTCAACCATTGCCATAATATGGTCTTCGTGGCTGTGTACGCCGCCAGCAGAGAGCAGGCCCATGATGTGCACGGCCTTGCCTGCGGAAACGGCGCGGTCAACCGCGCCAGTCAGCGCCGGGTTGGCAAAGAAAGCACGATCTTTAATTTCCACATCCAGGCGGGTGAGATCCTGGTAAACAACGCGACCAGCCCCCAGGTTGACGTGACCCACTTCGGAGTTACCCATCTGGCGGTCAGGCAGCCCCACTTCCAGCCCGGAAGCATCGATCAGCGTATGGGGGCGGCTGGCCCACAGACTATCCATGACCGGCGTGCGGGCCTGGGTGATTGCGTTATCCTGCTGATCTTCGCGATAGCCGTAGCCATCCAGAATCACCAGCACCATGGGTTTTTTTGAAGCCGACATTGAAAAACCTCATACGTCAGAGATAAAAAATTGGCGTAACTTTACTACAGAAGCGGCGCAAAAATAGCCGCAGAAGATCAAAGAAAGGGGCCGGAATGGCGGGGATTCCTCGGCGGATGATGGTTTTTTTACGTAACAGGCCGCAGAAACGCGATTACCTCCCGCTCCCTGGCTGTATTTGACACAGTGCACAGGTATACTCCCCAACGGGTTTTTTTATCTACATCATCAGTCGGGAGTTGTTACCCCCCATGCAAGAGATTATGCAATTCGTTGGCCGCCACCCCATACTTAGTATCGCGTGGATTGCGCTGCTGGCGGCCGTGCTATACACCACATTTAAAGGGCTGACCTCGAAAGTGAAGGTCATTACCCGTGGCGAGGCGACGCGCCTGATCAATAAAGAAGAGGCCGTTGTGGTCGATCTGCGTACCCGCGATGAGTTCCGCAAAGGGCATATCCCCAGCGCGCTGAACCTGCAAACCGCCGAGATCAAAAACAATAACTTCGGTGAGCTGGAAAAACACAAATCCAGCCCCATCATTATTGTTGATGCTAACGGCGTGAATGCGCAGGAGCCTGGCGCTCTGCTGAACAAAGCCGGTTTCGAGCGTGTCTTCGTGCTGAAAGAGGGGATCGCTGGCTGGAGCGGGGAAAACCTGCCTCTGGTACGCGGCAAAGGGAAATAAGACCAGTTATTTAGGGGTGATCATGGCTCATATTGAGATCTACACCAAAGCCACCTGTCCGTTTTGCCACCGCGCCAAAGCGCTGCTGGAAAGCAAAGGTGCCGCTTTTGACGAACTGCCCATCGACGGTGATGCGGCAAAGCGTGAAGAGATGATTGAACGCAGCGGCCGTACCACGGTACCGCAGATTTTTATTGATCAGCAGCATATTGGCGGCTGCGATGATTTATACGCACTGGATGCGAGCGGCGGGCTGGACCCTCTGCTGCGCTGATGCGGCCACCAGGAACTTCACTCTGAAACGTTGGGGTGCACACGGCGGCGGCAATAGGCGGGCGCCAGGAGTGTGGCCTGAGGTATGACGAGGATATTAAGGACATTACTGTAAAGGGTTAATTATGTCAGAGCAAAACAACACCGAAATGACTTTCCAGATTCAGCGCGTTTACACGAAGGATATCTCTTTCGAAGCGCCGAATGCACCTCAGACCTTCCAGAAAGAGTGGGAGCCGGAGGTGAAACTGGATCTGGATACCGCCTCCAGCCAGCTGGCGGATGATGTCTATGAAGTGGTTCTGCGCGTAACCGTGACCGCTTCACTGGGCGAAGAGACCGCATTCCTGTGCGAAGTTCAGCAGGCGGGTATCTTCTCTATCGGCGGTATCGAAGGGACTCAGATGGCTCACTGCCTGGGCGCATACTGCCCGAATATTCTGTTCCCGTACGCCCGTGAATGCATCACGAGCCTGGTTTCCCGCGGCACCTTCCCGCAGCTGAACCTCGCGCCGGTAAACTTTGATGCGCTGTTTATGAACTACTTACAGCAGCAGTCTGGCGAAGCAGGTGAGCAAGAACATCAGGATGCCTGATGAACACCATTAATGCGTCAATGACAGTGATCGGTGCCGGCTCTTACGGCACCGCTCTCGCCATCACCCTCGCAAGAAACGGCCACGATGTCGTTTTGTGGGGGCACGATCCCAACCATATCGCTACGCTGCAGCACGATCGCTGTAATGCTGCCTTTCTTCCCGATGTCCCCTTTCCCGATACCCTGCACCTTGAAAGCGACCTCGCTACGGCGCTGGCCGCCAGTCGTGACATTCTGGTCGTGGTGCCGAGTCACGTCTTTGGTCAGGTGTTAGGGAGTATTCGTCCGCTGTTGCGCGACGATGCCCGTCTGGTCTGGGCAACCAAAGGGCTGGAAGCCGAAACCGGTCGTCTGCTGCAGGATGTGGCGCGTGAAGTCCTGGGAGATCGGATCCCGCTGGCGGTAATTTCCGGGCCGACCTTTGCTAAAGAGCTGGCCGCCGGGCTGCCGACGGCGATTGCCGTTGCGGCGACCGATGACGTCTTTGCCAGCGATCTCCAGACGTTGCTGCACTGCGGCAAGAGCTTTCGCGTCTATCGTAACCACGACTTTATCGGCGTGCAGTTGGGCGGCGCGGTGAAGAACGTTATTGCCATTGGCGCCGGGATGTCTGACGGCATCGGCTTTGGGGCGAATGCCCGCACGGCGTTAATTACCCGTGGCCTGGCAGAAATGTCGCGTCTTGGAAGCGCCCTGGGGGCCGATCCTGCCACCTTTATGGGGATGGCCGGGTTGGGCGATCTGGTGCTGACCTGTACCGATAACCAGTCGCGTAATCGACGTTTTGGCATGCAACTGGGGCAGGGGGCGGATGTCGACAGCGCCCAGCAGCAGATTGGCCAGGTGGTGGAAGGCTATCGCAATACCAAAGAGGTTCGCGAGCTGGCGGCCCGCTGTGGCGTCGAAATGCCAATAACCGAGGAAATTTATCAGGTATTGTATTGCGGAAAAAATGCGCGCGAGGCAGCATTAACGCTACTGGGTCGTGCGCGTAAGGACGAGAGTCACTAACGGAGCGCAAATCATATAATCATGCGGCCGGGCGATTACGATGGGATCGTCAGCGCCGCTGTTTTTGTCTGGAGAGAGCAATGTTGTGTGAAGAAGTCGAACTGGTCTGGAATAACATCAAAGCCGAAGCCCGGGCACTGGCCGATTGTGAGCCGATGCTGGCCAGTTTTTATCACGCAACGCTGCTAAAACACGAAAGCCTCGGCAGCGCGCTGAGTTATATGCTGGCGAATAAGCTGGCATCACCGATTATGCCTGCCATCGCCATTCGTGAGATGGTGGAAGAGGCCTACGCGGCCGACCCGCAGATGATCGCCTCCGCCGCCTATGACATTCAGGCGGTACGTACCCGCGATCCGGCGGTGGATAAGTACTCCACGCCGTTGCTGTATCTGAAAGGGTTCCATGCGCTGCAGGCGCATCGTATCGGTCACTGGTTGTGGAACCAGGGGCGCAGGGCGCTGGCGATTTTCCTGCAAAATCAGGTTTCGGTTTCCTTCCAGGTCGATATTCACCCGGCGGCGAAAATCGGTCGCGGCATCATGCTCGACCATGCGACGGGCATTGTGGTGGGTGAAACCGCGGTGATTGAAAACGATGTCTCCATTCTGCAGTCGGTGACCCTGGGCGGTACTGGCAAAACCAGCGGCGATCGCCATCCCAAGATTCGCGAAGGCGTGATGATTGGCGCGGGTGCTAAAGTGCTTGGCAATATCGAAGTGGGGCGCGGTGCCAAGATTGGTGCGGGTTCCGTTGTACTTCAGCCGGTGCCGCCTCATACCACCGCGGCGGGCGTGCCGGCACGCATCGTCGGGAAACCCGGCAGCGAGAAGCCGTCGATGGATATGGATCAGCACTTTAACGGTAACTGGAACGGCTTCGAATACGGCGACGGGATCTGATCCCGATAGCAATTCCGGATCAGACCGGATCCCGCAATACGGTGCCGGGATACCCTAACTGGCGCCAGGCCTCATAGACCACAACTGAGACGGCATTCGACAGATTCATGCTGCGGCTGTCCGGCACCATCGGTATGCGAATCTTCTGCTGTGGGGGGAGCGCATCCAGAATGGTGGCGGGAAGGCCGCGGGTTTCGGGGCCGAACAGCAAGTAATCTCCTTTCTGATACTTCACGGCGCTGTGCGCTGGCGTCCCTTTGGTCGTCAGGGCAAACAGTCGTTGCGGGCGTTCATTCTCAAGAAAGGTAGGGTAGTCGCGATGGCGGGTGACCGCGGTAAATTCGTGATAATCCAGCCCTGCGCGACGCAGGCGTTTATCGTCCCAGGTAAAGCCGGTTGGCTCAATAATATGCAGCCGGAAGCCGGTATTAGCGCATAGTCGGATGATATTCCCGGTGTTAGGTGGGATTTCAGGTTCAAATAATACGATATTCAGCATGGACGCCCCCTTCTGGAAGGGGGGCAAGGATAGCAGGTTTTTACGCTGTCTGCCCCTCTCCGGGTAGAGAGGGGCAGATATCAGGTGCGCTGATACAGCGGTAGCCAGAGCGTCAGGCGCAGGCCGCCCAACGGGCTGTCGTCGGCCTTAACCCAACCGCGATGCTGTTGTACGGCGGTCTCAACAATGGCCAGCCCCAGGCCGGTACCACCCGATTCCCGATCCCGGGCTTCATCGGTACGGAAGAAGGGACGGAAGATCTGTTCGCGGTCTTCGGGACTCACTCCCGGACCGTCGTCGTCTACCGTCACGGTAATTCCCTGGTTATCCACCGAGAAGTTAACGGCGATTTGGGTATGCGAGTAACGCAGCGCATTACGGACGATATTCTCCAGCGCGCTTTCCAGTGCATTTCGGTTGCCGTAAATCTGCCACGGGCCAGGCGGATAGGTAATTTCGAAGGATTTTCCTTTCTGCTCGGCTTCGAAGGCGGCGTTATCCAGCATCTCTGCCCACAGCTGATTGGCCTTGAGCGTTTCGCTGACCAGCGCATTTTTCTGCTGACTGCGGGACATGACCAGTAGATCGTTGATCATGCTGTCCAGACGCTGTGCTTCAGTCTCTATCCGCTCCAGTTCTTTGCTTTCGCCGCTGCGGCGACGTAGCAGGGCCGTACCCAACTGCAGGCGGGTTAGGGGAGTGCGCAGCTCGTGGGAGATATCCGACAGTAGCCGCTGCTGGCTGGTCATCATGCGCTCCAGCGCCGTCACCATCTGGTTAAAGCTGGCGCCAGCGGCCAGGAACTCCTGGGGACCCGCTTCCAGTTCCGGATGTTGGCGCAGGTTACCCTGTGCGACTTCATCGGCGGCGTTCTTCAGCTTACGGGCGGGTTTCGCCAGACTCCAGGCAAGCCAGAGCAGCAATGGTGCGCTGACCAGCATGGTGACGATAAGTAGCAGTAACGGGCGATCGAACAACAGGTTAATAAAATCGGATTGCGAACTACTGGCCGGGCGGATCAGGTAGAGCTGATAGTTATCTTCACCGTCGCGAACCGAGAAAGGGCCGACCAGTTCAACGCGGCCATATTTTTTCTTCTGCGGGTGATCGGCGTTGTCCGCCTGACCAATAAAGTTGCGGATAATCTGCATTTCGTTGCGCTGGGCGCCGATGACGCGCCCTTCGCTTGTGACCAGCAGCAGACGCTGCCCCGGTGGGGCCCACTTATCGATGGCGCGGAACAGACGACGCCACCACATCAGATCATTGGGGGGATCGTTTGCCAGCTCCGCTTCCACGTGCTGTTCAATCATAATGCCCTGGCGATGCTCGCTCTCCATCAGCTCTGTCATTTGACGGGAGTCCAGCTTGGGCAACATCAGTACCAGCATTAAAACCAGCGCGAGCGTTAACCAGAATATGGCAAAAATACGCGCTGTAAGACTACTTATCATGAAGCGGACACCATCAGGTAGCCCCGGCCGCGCAAGGTTTTAAACCACGGTTGGCCGTCCTTACGCTCCGGCAGTTTGCGGCGCAGGTTCGATATGTGCATATCGATTGCGCGATCAAACGGCGTCAGGCGCTTGCCCAGTACTTCCTGGCTCAGGTGCTCGCGAGAGACCACCTGGCCCAGATGCTGTGCCAGCAGGTACAGCAGCGTAAATTCGGTGCCTGTCAGCTCCAGGGTCTGGCCTTCAAAGTTGGCCTCCTGGCGGCCGGGGTTAAGGCTCAGAGCGTCTACTTCCAGGGTTGGGGAACCGCTAACTTCGCTGCTCTGCTGCTCGCTCCAGTGGGAGCGGCGCAGGATTGCGCGAATACGGGCCACCAGTTCACGATCGTTGAATGGTTTCGGCAGATAGTCGTCCGCACCCAGTTCAAGGCCGAGAACGCGATCCAGCTCGCTACCGCGCGCGGTCAACATAATCACCGGCGTTTGATGTGTTTGTCGTAGCTCTTTAAGGGTGTCGATACCGTTCTTCTTGGGCATCATCACGTCGAGCAAAAGCAGGTCGATGCTATCATCAAGGAGGTCGAGAGCCTGTTCACCATCGTGAGCAACAAGCACGTTGAAGCCTTCCATGTCGAGCAATTCCTTTAGCAGGGAAGTCAGCTCTTTATCATCATCGACTAACAGGATTTTATTCATTTTTAATACCTCCGAGGCAGAAATTACGTCATCCAGCACGGCTAATCCATGACTTTACGTTGTTTTACACCCCCTGACGCTTGTTTGCAGCGAGAATCGTAGACTGGCCCTCGTTGAATCGCAGCACAGTATTTTGGGAGCAAGTGATGCGCATTGTTACTACTGCCGTCATGGCCTCTACGCTGGCTCTAACGGCCTTAACCGGCCAGGCTGCTGAAGCCGTCAAGAGTGGCGACTGGCATTCCGCTAAAGACCTGGAGTCTCAAGGCAGCAGTGTTCAGGGCCATATGTTTGATGGCATTAGTTTAACCGAACATCAGCGCCAACAGTTGCGCGATCTCATGCAACAGGCCAGACACGAGCAGTCTCCTGTTAATGTTAGCGAAATCGAGACCATGCATAAGCTGGTCACGGCAGAAAAATTTGACGAAAGCGCCGTGCGCGCTCAGGCCGAAAAAATGGCTCAGGAACAGGTTAAGCGCCAGGTCGAAATGGCCAAAGTTCGCAACCAGATGTTCCACCTGTTAACGCCAGAGCAGCAGATGATTTTAAACAACAAGCACCGTCAGCGTATGGAGCAAATGCGCGACCTGGCGGAGATGAAACCGAGTTCCGGATTACGGCTTAGTAGCAGCGGTAATCAGCGTCACCAGTAACAAACCTGTTTTCCTTGCCATAGACACCATCCCTGTCTTCCCCCGCTTTTAGCGGGGTTTTTTTTATCCTTTTTTTCGTCGTCTGTCGCCTGAAAAAGTTATGGAAACCATAAAAAAATAGCTAAAGGTTAATAATGGTCTGTTTTTACCGTTTTATCGCGTACTGGTGCGGAAAAAGTTTGTGGTATAAGGCCGCTTTCGAACGCTGACCCGTAAATGAAATTTTCACTCCCTGCTATGGGCCTGTTCGCTATACTAGCCGCAATTACGCAGAGGAAGGGTTATGAATCAACAGTATGGGCGGCTGGTAAGTCGGGCAGCGGTGGCGGCGACGGTGATGGCATCGCTGTTGCTGCTGATTAAAATTTTCGCCTGGTGGTATACCGGCTCGGTCAGTATTCTGGCATCGCTGGTGGACTCTCTGGTGGATATCGGTGCATCGCTGACTAATCTGCTGGTCGTGCGTTATTCGCTTCAGCCAGCCGATGAAGAGCACACTTTTGGTCATGGAAAGGCGGAGTCGCTGGCAGCGCTGGCGCAAAGCATGTTTATCTGTGGTTCAGCGTTATTTTTGGTGCTGACCGGTATTCAGCACCTGGCGCAGCCGGTACCGATGAATCAGCCGCAGGTGGGCATTATTGTGACCGTCGTTGCACTGGTCAGTACCCTGATGCTGGTCACCTTCCAGCGCTGGGTGGTTCGTCGTACCGGTAGTCAGGCGGTACGCGCTGATATGCTTCATTATCAGTCCGATGTCATGATGAACGGCGCCATTCTGATTGCACTGGGCCTGGCCTGGTTTGGGTGGCATCGGGCAGATTCCCTGTTTGCTCTGGGAATTGGCATCTATATTTTGTATAGCGCCCTGCGCATGGGTTATGAAGCGGTACAGTCGTTGCTTGACCGTGCGCTGCCGGAAGAAGAGCTGCAGGCGATCGAAGAGATTGTTCACGGCTGTCCGGGTATTCGTGGCGCACATGATTTCAGAACGCGGCAGTCAGGGCCGACCCGCTTTATTCAGCTCCATCTGGAAATGGACGATCGTTTACCGCTCGTAGAGGCGCATCGGCTTGCCGATCGCGTGGAGCAGGCGATTTTGCAGCGTTTTCCGGGATCCGATGTGATTATTCATCAGGATCCCTGCTCGGTAGTGCCAGAGCCACAACGAAAGATTTAAAAAAGGTTCATAAAGGCGTTTTTTCGTATAAATTACCGCCATATGGCCTGACCTGAATCAATTCAGCAACAGACGACTGGTATACTATCTGTAGCATCGTGGTTGATCATTGCGGGGTTACCGTACGGTCTCCGGCAACGGGATTAATTAGCATTCTAAGTTCAGAGGTAGTCATGATTAAGAAAATCGGTGTATTGACGAGCGGCGGTGACGCGCCTGGCATGAACGCTGCGATTCGTGGCGTGGTACGTGCCGCGCTGACGGAAGGGCTCGAAGTCTTTGGCGTTTATGATGGCTATCTTGGCCTGTACGAAGACCGGATGATCAATCTGGACCGCTACAGCGTTTCCGACATGATTAACCGCGGCGGCACCTTCCTTGGCTCCGCCCGCTTCCCTGAATTCCGCGAAGAGCACGTTCGCAATGTCGCTATCGAAAACATGAAAAAACGCGGCCTGGATGCGCTGGTGGTGATTGGGGGCGACGGTTCATACATGGGCGCCAAGCGTCTGACCGAAATGGGGTTCCCCTGCATCGGCCTGCCGGGCACCATCGATAACGATATTAAAGGCACCGACTACACCATTGGTTTCTTTACCGCGCTGGGGACTGTTGTTGAAGCGATTGACCGTCTGCGTGATACCTCTTCTTCCCACCAGCGTATCTCTATCGTCGAAGTGATGGGCCGCTACTGTGGTGACCTGACTCTGGCGGCGGCCATTGCCGGCGGCTGCGAGTTTATCGTCGTTCCGGAAGTGGAATTTAAGCGTGAAGATCTGGTCGCGGAAATCAAAGCCGGTATCGCCAAAGGCAAAAAACACGCCATCGTAGCGATTACTGAGCACATCTGCGATGTTGATGAGCTGGCGAAGTACATTGAGGACGAAACGAAGCGTGAAACTCGCGCGACCGTTCTGGGCCACATTCAGCGCGGTGGTTCTCCGTGCCCTTATGACCGTATTCTGGCCTCGCGTATGGGAGCATACTCTATCGAGCTGCTGCTACAGGGCTTTGGCGGTCGCTGTGTGGGTATTCAGAACGAGAAGCTGGTGCACCACGACATTATCGACGCCATCGAAAATATGAAGCGTCCGTTCAAAAGCGACTGGATGGATTGCGCCAAGAAGCTGTACTGATTTGCTCTTTATGAGACAGCAGAAAGCCGGGGTTACCCGGCTTTTTTATGCTCCAAAGTTATAGCCAATCTTTTTTTATTCTTTAATCAATCAGTCGCTTTCTGGCAGGCTCCTGTTATTACCCGAATAAAGACAGAGAGAGCGAATGATGAATAAATGGGGTGTCGGATTCACGCTGTTACTGGCATCAATGGGCGCGCTGGCGAAAGATGTTCAACTGTTGAACGTCTCTTACGATCCCACCCGCGAACTGTATGAAGCCTACAACAAAGCCTTCACTGCTCACTGGAAAAAGGAAACGGGCGATAACGTGGTGATTCGCCAGTCTCATGGTGGATCCGGTAAGCAGGCAACTTCGGTAATCAACGGTATTGAAGCCGATGTGGTGACCCTGGCGCTGGCCTACGATGTGGATGCCATTGCCCAGCGCGGGCGTATCGACAAAGCCTGGATGAAGCGCCTGCCGGATAACTCTGCACCCTATACCTCGACCATCGTCTTTCTGGTACGCAAAGGTAACCCGAAACAGATTCACGACTGGAACGACCTGGCGAAGCCTGGCGTTTCTGTCATCACCCCGAATCCGAAGAGCTCCGGCGGTGCGCGCTGGAACTATCTGGCCGCCTGGGGCTATGCGCTGCACCACAATAACAACGATAAAGCGAAGGCGCAGGAGTTCGTGAAAGCGTTGTACAAGAATGTGGAAGTGCTCGATTCCGGTGCTCGCGGTGCCACCAATACCTTCGTGGAGCGGGGTATTGGCGATGTGCTGATTGCCTGGGAAAATGAAGCGCTGCTGGCAACCGAAAAACTGGGCAAAGGTAAGTTTGAAATTGTCACTCCGAGCGAATCTATTCTGGCGGAGCCTTCCGTTTCGGTAGTGGATCGGGTGGTGGATAAGAAAGAAACCCGCCCGGTGGCGGAAGCTTATCTGAAGTATCTCTACTCGCCTCAGGGGCAGGAGATAGCAGCGCAAAACTTCTACCGACCGAGGGATGCGAAAGTGGCACAGAAGTACGCCGCGCAGTTCCCGAAGCTGAAGCTGTATACCGTGGATGAGCTGGCGGGCGGCTGGGCTGAAGCCCAGAAAACGCACTTCGCCAGCGGCGGCATCTTCGATCAAATAAGCCGGCGCTAACAGAGCGGCCCTGCGGGGCCGTTTTTTATTTCCGCAGATTGCGCTACGCTGCCTGCTTCCAACGCCGGGAGAAACGCGTGCGACGTCTGTTACTGATTCTGCTCATCCCTTTGACGCTGCTGCTGGCCGGGGCCGGTTATCTTCATCTGGCGGGACATCCGGATGCTTTGCGCCATATCGTACTGAAACAGTGTCTGCCGGGCTGGCAGCATGGCAACCCTGCTCCCTGTACCCGGGTCACGCAAGATGCCGCTCTTCTTAAGGATCGGAACGGCCCTTTGCAGTATCTGCTCCTTCCGGTCATCAGAATTAACGGCATTGAAAGCCCGATGCTGCTGGATGCTGAAACTCCCAACTATTTCTGGCTGGCCTGGCAGGCACGGGATCTGCTGGGCGTGAAACGCGGCGCGCCGGTGCCGGATACGGCCATTGCGCTGACGGTGAATTCCCGGATGGGTCGTACCCAGAATCACCTGCATATTCATATCTCCTGCCTGCGTCCTGAGGTGAGAGCACAGCTTAACCGCAGCGCTGCCGGAGTAGGCCTTCGCTGGCAACCTCTTGATGGCAGCATTAGCGGTCATCGCTATCTGATGCGTCGGGTCAGCGCCGATGCGCTCAGCAGGCAGAGCCCGTTCCGTCTGCTGGCGAACGAGGTGCCCGGTGCCCGTGCGCATATGGGGCGCTATGGACTGGCGCTGGCATTGCTTCCCGACGGAGATTTCGTCCTGCTGGCCATCGAACGTCATCTGCTGCGCCTGAATCTGGCCTCGTCCGAGGAAATTCAGGATCACGACTGTGCGATCCTCCACGACAGCTAACCTCCGGCTCCCTTCCCAAAAGTAAAAGGTATGTGACAGCGATCAAAAGATATAACAGTATACCTTTATGTCTTTTGATTAAATCTTAGACTGTACCTGCCACACCAACCCGTGAAGTCTGCCGTATTGTTCGGGAATTTAATAAAAAAGACATTATTTTTCATGCCATTAATTTAAATCCACCTTCGGTGACTGCCGAAGGCCCTGAGAGGGGTACTGATGATGAAGCTCTCTGTTGTGGAAAAAATAGGCTTTGGCGCTGGGGATATGGCCGTCAACGTGGTGATTGTCGCCATGCAATTGCTACTCGCTTACTTCTATACGGATATTTATGGGCTGCGCCCGGCTGATGTGGGGGTCTTACTGATCGTGGTGCGGATGATCGATGCCATTATCGACCCAGCCATGGGGATCCTCACCGATAAAATAAATACCCGCTGGGGGCGTTATCGCCCCTGGATTATCTGGTTCGCCATTCCGTTTGGCTTTGCCGTGTATCTGATGTTTATTACCCCGGATCTGGCCTATACCACCAGGCTCGCCTGGGCCTATTTCTCTTACATTCTGATGACCCTGGTCTACACGGCGATCACCATTCCTTATATCTCCCTGATAGGCGTGATTACTGACGATCCGGTGGAGCGTCTGAGCGCGAATGGCTACCGGTTTGTCATGACCAAAATCGCCGCTTTCCTGGTGACCATTGTGGTGCCGATGCTGGCAGTCTGGTTGGGGCAGGGGAACAAAGCGTTGGGGTATCAGTTTGCGATGGGGTTGATGGGTGCGATGGGGACGCTGCTGTTTCTGTTCTGTTTCTTTACCACCCGTGAACGACTGAAACCGGAAATTCCCACCCTACCGTTGAAGCAGCAGTTTGCCTGCATGTTGCGTAACGATCAGTGGATTATCCTGGGTATCGTGATTTTACTGCTGATGTGCGGCTACGTGATTCGCGGCTCGGTGGCGGCCTATTACGCTAAATATTTTTTAGGCGGCGGCGATGCACTGATTTCGCCATTCCTGACGGTGGGGGTGGTGGCTTCGATTCTGGCGATGGTCAGCACCACCTGGCTGACCCGGTTTTACGACAAAATTAAACTGTTTCGCTATACCCAGCTTATTACCTTCGCGCTGAGCATTGCCATGTATCTGCTGGTGGGTCAGCAGGATGTGGTGCTGGCGTTTGTTTTCTACTTCCTGATCAATTTCTTCTGCGACATGCAGATGCCGGTGTTCTGGTCCTCCATCGCCGAAGCTGTAGATTACGGTGAAAAGAAGAACGGCCAGCGTGTTTCCGGCCTGGCATTTGGCGGCATCCTGTTTTTCCAGAAATTTGGAATGGGCATTGCTGGCGGCATGCTGGGTTTCCTGCTTAATGCGTTCGGTTATCAGGCCGATACCGCCCAGAGCGCGAGCTCGCTGGCGGGTATTGCGCTGATGATGACGCTGATCCCCGCGCTGTTCCATCTGGCTATCGGCCTGCTGATGAAACGCTACCGCATTAATAACGACTATTACCGCGAAATTCGCGGTGAGCTGGCACGTCGCCAGGCGTAAGGAGGGGCGATGAGCAGAGTCTGGGTAATGGGTGATGCCTCTGTCGATCTGATGCCGGATGATGAGACGCACTACCTTAAGTGCCCCGGTGGCGCCGCGCTAAATGTGGCGGTGTGCGTGGCACGACTGGGAGGGGACTGCGGCTTTATTGGTCGTCTGGGGCAGGATGATACGGGCGCCTTCCTGCGTCATGTCTTTATGCGTGAAGGCGTGGATGTCGCGCATCTGCGCCCGGATGCGGCGCTAACCAGCGCCGTGTTAATCGTCAGCCTGGACCCCTGCGGGGAACGCAGCTTCACCTATCTGGTGCGGCCGAGCGCCGATACCTTCGTGACCGCGCAGGATTTACCGGTGTTCCAGCCTGGGGAATGGCTGTGCTTTAGCTCGATCGGCCTGACCGACGAACCGGCCCGCACGGCCTGCCTGGAGGCTGCCCGTCGAATGCGCCACGCAGGTGGCAGCGTTATGTTTGACGTCAATCTGCGCGAGGCGATGTGGCCTGAGCCTCAGGCAATTTCCCGGGTGATCGAGCAGGCCATTGGTTTTGCATCCATTGGCAAGGTATCGGCAGATGAACTCTGTCGCCTGAGTGGCACGCATCACTGGCGGGAAGCGCGTTTCTACCTGCGCGATCGCGGCTGCCCGATCACGGTGATCTCATTGGGCGATGAAGGCGCCTGGGTGATTTCGCCTGAGGGAGAACGCCATTTTAGCGGCTTTCCGGCTCAGGTGCGGGATACCACCGGTGCCGGAGATGCCTTCGTGGGGGGACTGCTTTACACCCTTTCCTGTGAGAGCGCCTCTCTGGCGGCGGCGGTCAATAATGCCAATGCCTGCGGCGCCCTGGCAGTCACCGCGAAAGGCGCCATTACCGCGCTGCCCAACCTCGCACAGTTACACCAGTTCCTGGCCCGAAAAGCCGGAACATCGCTTTAATAACCAATGACAGGAGCAAAATCATGCAAGTGGATTCAGATAAGGTTCTGGGATGCCTGGTGGGGGCCGCGGCGGCCGATGCCATGGGCGCGGCAACCGAAGTTCGCACTCAGCAGCAGATTCAGGATTACTTCGGCGGTTGGGTCACCGACTTTCGCAAACCGCCTGCCGACACCTTTGGTCGTTGTAATGAGGCCGGGATGTGTACCGATGATTTTCTGCAGGGTTATTACATCATGGAGTCGCTGCTGAACCACCAGCGCCAGGTGAGTGATGCTGCGATGCGCGAGGCATTCTCTCGCTGGCTGGCTTATCCTTACTACGCTAATTTTACCGGCCCGACCACGCGTGCGGCCATGAAGGCGATTTTTAATGACGAGCGCCCCTCGCTTCAGGGAGAGCTGGAGGGCGAAAAGCAGTCGGTACAGATTATTAATAACGGCAACGCCGAGGCAACCAACGGCTCGGCAATGAAGATCTGGCCCGCGGCATTGCTTCATCCTGGCGATACTGACGCGGCCATTGCCTGCGCGCTGGATGTTTGCCGCTTTACCCATAATAACCTGTTGGCGATGTCTGGTGCTGCCGCCGTCGCGGCTGCGATAAGCGAAGCTCTGCGTCCGGTGACCAGCGCCGATGCCATCATCGCCGCTGGCGTCTATGGCGCAACCCGGGGTTACCGACTGGCGCAAGAGCAGGGGGCAATGACCGTTGCCGGGCCTTCTGTGGCACGCCGCATTGATCTGGCAGTGCAAATTGGCAGGCGTCATCGTCACTGGGAAACGGCCATCGTAGAGCTGAATGATATTATCGGTAGCGGCCTGCACGTCAGCGAAGCGGTTCCTGCCGCGTTTGGGCTGTTCGCCTGCTGTCCGGATTCTGCCGTTGATGCTATTATTTCGGCCGTTAATATTGGCAATGATACCGATACGGTAGCCACGATGGTGGGGGCCATTTCCGGCGCATTTCACGGCGCGGGAGCACTTCCCGCCCATTATCTGACTACCGTCGACAGCATGAACCACTTCGATCTGGCTACGCTTGCCAGGAAGATTGCAGGGTAAGTGAAGCGGTTACCCTGCCGGGGATGGTGTGGCCATCCCCCGCAATCCAGTGAGGTAACCCGGTGCAGGTTGATAAGGAAAGTTTCACGCCACTCTACAAGCAGTTGTTTTACATTATCTGCCAGCAAATCCAGAGCGGGACCTGGGCGCTGGGTCAGCAGCTTCCGACTCAAAAAGAGATTGCCCGCCTTTACAATGTTTCGCTGATTGTCGTTAAGCAGGCGTGGAATGAGCTGGTCAGCGCCGGTTTTATTACCTCCCAACGCGGCAGCGGCTCGGTGGTGAGCGCGGTGCCGGACGGAGTGAGCTATGGTCATACCTTCCGGGGGATTACCCGCGACCTCCAGGATGCCAATATCCCGGTGGAAAACCAGATTCTGGAGATATCACCTCGCCATGCGCGTGATGCGCTGGCACACGGACTGAGCCTGCCTCCCCATCATCAGTTCCTCTATATTTCCCGGGTGCGCAGTCTGAAAGGGCGGCCGTTCAATCATGAGCATATCTATCTTGATACGACCTTTTTCCCGCAGCTAACGCTCAATGCTGACGATCTGCGGCACGAGTCGCTGTATGCGTTGCTTGGCGTGCATAGCGATTCGGCTATCGAAAAAGTGGATGCCATTCTGCCCACGGCCGCGCTGTGTGACAGCCTGGGGATTTCGGCGCAGAAGCCGCTGCTGTCGGTGGCGCGCCAGACCTTTCAGGCCGGGCAGGAGCGCCCCTTTGAGTATTGCCGCTACTACGTACTGTCAGACTATTTTGGCGAAATCTATTACCACTGAGTTTCCAATAACAACAATGACCCCTTGCTGGAGACAGGCATGTCTGAATTACTGACCCATCCGCTGTTCTGGCCGACCCTGGTGATTACCGTTACGTTGATTCTGTGGGCAACGTCGGCGCTGCCGGAGTTCCTGACGGCGCTGCTATTTTTTGCCGTCGCTATGATGGGTCATATCGTGCCTGCGCAAACGCTGTTTAGCGGTTTTGCCTCCTCTGCGTTCTGGCTGGTGTTTAGCGGATTTGTACTGGGGGTCGCCATTCGCAAGACCGGGCTGGCCGACCGGGCCGCCGCCGTGATTTCGGCGCGCCTGACCGGTAGCTGGTGGCAACTGGTGGCGAGCGTGGTATTGCTGAGTTATGCGCTGGCTTTTGTGATGCCTTCCAATATGGGGCGTATCGCGCTGCTGATGCCGGTGGTGGGCGCTATGGCGAAGCGGGTAGGGATTATGGAAGGCAGTCGCGGCTGGTTTGGTCTGGCGCTGGCGGTGGGGTTTGGTACTTTCCAACTTTCCGCCACCATCTTGCCTGCCAATGTGCCCAACCTGGTGATGAGCGGGGCGACGGAAGGCGCCTACGGCATCCATCTGAACTATCTGCCTTATCTGTTGCTGCACACCCCGGTGTTGGGCATCCTGAAGGGGATCGTATTAATCGCCCTGATTAGCTGGCTGTTTCCAGGCACACCGCAGCTTCCCCGTGAACCGATGCAGTCAGAGCCCTTTAGCATGGCGGAAAAGCGCTTAGCCGTGCTGCTGGCGATAGTTCTGGGACTATGGGTGAGCGAAAGCTGGCACGGCATCGGCCCGGCATGGGTTGGGCTGGCTGCCGCCTGTGTGACCCTGCTACCACGGGTAGGTTTTATTAACGGTGAGGAGTTTGCCAAAGGCGTGAATATGCGCACCTGCATCTACGTGGCGGGCATTCTGGGGCTGGCGGCGGCGGTAACGCAAAGCGGACTGGGAGATGCGGTTGGTGCCTGGTTGATGGAGGTGATGCCGCTGGATCCTGAGCGGCCCTTTACCAGCTTCGCGGCGCTAACCGGGATCACCACGGCGCTGAATTTTATTATGACCGCCAACGGTGTACCGGCGCTGTACACTACGCTTGCCCAGAGCTTTTCCGGCGCAACCGGCTTTCCGCTGCTGTCGGTGATTATGATTCAGGTGCTGGGTTATTCCACGCCGCTGCTGCCGTATCAGGCATCGCCCATTGTGGTGGCGATGGCGCTGGGCAGAGTCCCGGCGCGTCAGGGCATCAAGCTTTGTCTGGCGCTGGCGCTGGTGACTTTCTTTGTACTGCTGCCGCTCAATTACGGCTGGTTTCTGGTGTTGCACCAGCTATAAAAAAACCCGTCAGCGACGGGTTTTTATCGTTCAGTCAGCGAGCAATCAGGCTTTTTTCGCTGCTGCCGCGGCTTTAACGATGGTCGCGAAAGCGTCGGCTTTCAGAGAAGCACCGCCGACCAGCGCGCCGTCGATATCCGGCTGGCTGAACAGTTCTGCGGCGTTCTTATCGTTAACGGAACCGCCGTACTGAATGATGACCTGCTCGGCCACTTTCGCGTCGGCTTTCGCGATGTGATCGCGAATAAATTTGTGTACCGCCTGAGCCTGAGCCGGGGTAGCGGATTTGCCGGTGCCGATGGCCCATACCGGCTCATAAGCGATAACCACGCCTTCAAAGGCAGCGGCGCCCTGGGTTTTCAGCACGGCGTCGATCTGGCGAGCGCAGACTTCTTCAGTTTTACCCGCTTCATTTTCTGCTTCGGTTTCGCCGATGCACAGAACCGGGGTCAGACCCTGTTCTTTCAGTACCGCAAATTTTTTGGCGATAAACTCATCGGATTCTTTGTGATAAGTACGACGCTCGGAGTGGCCGATAATGATGTACTTCGCGCCGACATCTTTCAGCATTTCGGCGGAGGTTTCACCGGTGAAGGCGCCGGAGAGGTTAACGTCGACGTTCTGGGCGCCGAGCTGAATGTGGCTGCCGCCAGCGACATTGCGGGCCATATCCAGATACAGATCCGGCGGCGCGATGGCAACGCCGCAACCGTCTACGGCCGACAGCTCTTTGCGCAGGTTGGTGATCAGCTCGTTAACCATGTGGCGGCTGCCGTTCAGTTTCCAGTTACCCATCACTAATGGATGTCGCATTTTTATTCTCCAGGTAATAAAGATAAGACAGGCTGCCGGGCAGGCAGCCCAGGTTGAGAAACAGTATAGAGACTCTGGGCCGGAAAGGCCTGGCTTTTTATCATTATTGCGCGATTGTCTCACCGGATAGCGTAAGCTTAATCGGTTCAACGGCGAAAGTTAGCCCTTTTTCGCCGTTGTCCGCGACAACATAGCGCACGGCGCCTTCACTCCATGCATAGTAGATTTTGTCTTTCCCTTCTTTGAGCAGCCTGTCCAGACGAGCCCGGCTCTGCTGTGGAGTAATACCAGGGGTAAAGACCCGCAACACCGCGCTCATCCAGACCTTTGCCTTCTCTTTTGCTGCCTTTTGTTCGGGGCCCTGAATGGGTAGCCAGGTAATCTGCATACTTTTGATTTTCAGGGTACCTCGCTCCAGGGCGCTGGAGGCATAGAGATTTTCGTTGATCTTACTGGCGGCCCGGGTCACCCGGGCGGCATCTGGCGCGCTGTCGATAGCGCGGAACTCGTTGATCTTAAGCGAGGGGTTTTCCTGATTAAATTTTTCCCGGAACTGGGTGATATTCAGTTCGAACGCGGGGGCGCCCGGCAGTAGATAAGGGGCGACCGGTCCGGGAGAAGCCGCAGGCTCGTCAGCCAGGCTGACGGCCGGAAGCAGGGCTATAAGCAGAAAGGTGAAGGTACGGATGTTCATCATATTGTTTTTATCTTGTCCCATTACCGGGATTAAATCGGTATCGGAGCATCTTGTCAAAAGCCATTACAGGTTAAACTAACGGCTGAAGCAATGACCTGGGAAGTGATGATGACCATACAGCAGTGGCTGTTTTCTGTTAAGGGGCGTATTGGGCGCCGGGAGTTCTGGATCTGGATGGCGATATGGCTGTGCGCCATGGCGCTGCTGTTTACGCTGGCAGGCAGCGACTGGCTCAGCCTGCAGAGTGCCGCCTTTATTCTGGTTTGTCTGCTGTGGCCTACTGCTGCCGTGGTGGTGAAACGTTTGCACGATCGCGGGAAATCCGGCGCCTGGGCGCTGCTGCTGATTCTGTCCTGGATGCTGATGGCCGGGAACTGGGAGATGCTGGCCGGTATCTGGCAGTGGGCGCTGGGGCGCTTTATGCCTACGCTGATTATGGTAATGATGCTTATCGAACTGGGGGCATTTGTGGGAAAACCGGGCGAGAATAAGTACGGCGATGAAGCCCGCCCGGTAAAGTTTCGCTAAGGCTACCAGTAGAGTTCGGCGGTGATATGGCCGGGACGGCGACGCAGATGTTTGGTCATCTGGCGCGTCTCTTTCAGAAGCTGGGTGGTGTCGCGCACCATTTGCGGGTTTCCGCACAGCATGACGTGGCTGGTCTCAGGCGTCATGCTAAGGCTAACGCTGGCTTCCAGCTCGCCGCTATCAATCAATGCTGGAATACGGCCGTGGAGGGCCCCGGGGACGGTTTCGCGGCTGACGACCGTCTGGATACGCAGTTTGCCTTCATAGCGCGCCTCCAGTTCCTGCATCAGTGGCAGATAGCTGAGATCGTCCTCGTAACGCACGGCGTGTACCAGCACGATCTCCTGGAAGCGCGCCAGATTGTCGCCCTGTTGCAGAATGGAAAGATAGGGGCCGATAGCGGTGCCCGTTGAGAGCATCCACAGGGTTTGACAGTCGGGCACCTCCTCCAGCACGAAGAATCCCGCGCCGTCCTTCACCAGCAGGATCTCATCGCCGGGCTTCATCGCGTGCAGGCGTGGGCTCAGCTTACCTTCCGGCACTTCCACCAGGTAAAATTCCAGATCCGGGCTGGCGGGCGCATTCACGTATGAGTAGGCGCGCTGCACCCGCTCGCCGTCAATTTCCAGTCCCAGCTTGGTGAACTGCCCCGCGGTAAAGGGGGCGATGGGGGCATGGACGGTCAGGCTGAAAAGCGCGTCCGTCCAGTGCTGGATTTTTGTGACCTTACCGGTAATCCAATCTGCCATTGTGCGCTCCTGTTACTGATTCTGCTGTGGTTATCTTCGCAGGGATCGATAACGCTTTTCCAGCCCGTGGGGGCTGGAAAGCTCTATCGGACAAACGCGGCCATTACAGGATATGTTCCTGCACGCCGGGGTCTTTGCGGTCCAGATAGTGGATGGATTTTATGCGGCGAATGGTGCGGGATTTACCGCGGATCAGCAGGGTTTCTGTGGTGGCCATATTGCCCTTGCGGGTGATGCCGTCCAGCAGATCGCCTTTGGTAATGCCGGTGGCGGAGAAGATGACGTTATCGCTGCGTGCCATTTCATCCAGCTTCAGCACTTTACCGGGCGTAATGCCCATTTGCTGACAGCGGGCTATTTCCTGTTCGCCGATACGGCGGTTCTCTTCGCTGTCGCCTTTGACCTCATGACGGGCCAGCAGGCGTCCCTGCATATCGCCATCCAGCGCTCGGATCACGGCAGCGGAAACCACCCCTTCCGGCGCGCCGCCAATGCCGTAAAGCACGTCCACTTCGCTATCCGGCATACAGGTCAGAATAGAGGCCGCCACGTCGCCGTCCGGAATCGCGAAGACCCGCACACCCAGTTCCTGTAATGCTTTGATGGCCGCGTCATGGCGCGGTTTGGCTAGAATAGTGACGGTCAGTTCCGACAGCGGTTTATCGAGAGCGGCGGCGATACGCTTCAGGTTTTCCGTCAGCGGCAGATTCAGATCGATGGCGCCGTGGGCCCCCGGTCCGACGATCAGCTTTTCCATGTACATATCCGGCGCGTTCAGGAAGCAGCCTTCGTCGCCTACCGCCAGTACGGCCAGCGCGTTAGCCTGCCCCATAGCGGTCATGCGGGTGCCTTCGATAGGATCCACGGCGATATCCACCGCATCGCCCTGACCGGTACCGACCTGCTCGCCGATGTAGAGCATGGGGGCTTCATCGATCTCGCCTTCGCCGATCACGATAGTGCCGTTGATATTGACCTGGTTGAGCATAATGCGCATGGCATTGACCGCTGCGCCGTCCGCGGTGTTTTTATCGCCGCGACCCAGCCACTTGTAGCCGGCCAGAGCGGCGGCTTCGGTCACGCGGGAAAATTCGATGGCAAGTTCTCGTCTCATTGCTGACTCATAACGGGTTTAGGTGCGCTCGAGTTTAGCACAGGGGGGAGAGGGGCGTTATTGAGGGAGATTAACCGGGCGGAAGCCTCCGCCCGGCAGGGGGTTAGCGTTTCTCGTGGTCTTCCCAGTCCAGCGAGCGCTGTACGGCCTTCTTCCAGCCTGCATAGTGGTAGTTACGCTCTACGGTTTCCAGGCCGGGGCGGAATTCGCGCTCTATGGTGGCTTTTTCATGCAGTTCATCCAGATTCTGCCAGTAGCCCACAGCCAGCCCGGCCAGGTAGGCAGCGCCCAGGGCGGTCACCTCGCGCACTTCCGGGCGCTCTACCGGGGTACCCAGAATATCGGCCTGGAACTGCATCAGGAAGTTGTTGGCCACCGCGCCGCCGTCGACACGCAGCGAGCGCAGACGGGTACCCGCGTCGGCCTGCATCGCTTCCAGCACGTCCCGGGTCTGGAAGGCGATGGACTCCAGAGTGGCGCGGATAATGTGGTTGGCGTTAACACCGCGGGTCAGCCCCAGGATGGCGCCACGGGCGTAAGGGTCCCAGTAAGGGGCGCCCAGACCGGTAAAGGCCGGCACCACATAGACGCCGTTGGTGTCGTCGACCTTGGTGGCGAAATATTCGGAATCGGCGGCGTCGCCAATCAGCTTCATTTCGTCGCGCAGCCACTGAATGGAGGCGCCAGCCATAAAGACAGCTCCTTCCAGTGCGTAGTTGACCTCGCCCTTTGGTCCGCAGGCGATGGTGGTCAGCAATCCGTGCTCAGAGGTAACGGCCTGCTCGCCGGTATTCATCAGCATAAAGCAGCCAGTGCCGTAGGTGTTCTTCGCCATACCGCTTTTCACACACAGTTGACCGAACAGCGCGGCCTGCTGGTCTCCGGCGATGCCGGCGATAGGAATACGGGTACCGCCTTTACCGCCGATGTTGGTCTGACCATAGACTTCCGAAGATTTACGTACCTGGGGCAGCATGGCGCGCGGAATATCCAGCGCTTCCAGCATGCGATCGTCCCAGTCCAGCTCGTGGATGTTGAACATCATGGTGCGGGAAGCGTTGGTGTAATCCGTGACGTGGACCCGCCCCTGGGTCATCTTCCAGATAAGCCAGGTATCAATGGTGCCGAATAGCAGCTCGCCACGGCGGGCGCGGTCACGGGCGCCTTCCACATGATCGAGGATCCACTTCACCTTGGTGCCGGAAAAGTAAGGGTCGATGATAAGACCCGTGGTGTGGCGTACGTATTCTGCCATACCATCACGCTTAAGCTGCTCGCAGATTTCCGCGGTGCGGCGGCACTGCCAGACGATAGCGTTATAGATGGGCTTGCCGGTTTCCCTATCCCAGACCACCACGGTTTCGCGCTGGTTGGTGATGCCGATGGCGGCTATCTGGTCAGAATTGATATCCGCCCGGGAGAGTGCTTCGGTCAGCGTGGAGCTCTGGCTGGCCCAGATCTCCATCGGGTCGTGCTCCACCCAGCCTGCTTTGGGGTAGATTTGCTGGAACTCGCGCTGGGACGCGCTGATGATATTGGCATCGTGATCCAGGATAACGGTCCGTGAGCTGGTGGTCCCCTGGTCAAGGGCAACGATATATTTTTTAGTCATAGTGCGGTCCTGAAAATCAAGTTACAGCGGTGCATTGTGGTGCTTAGTGACGTCCGCGGCGCGTTTGGTCCCGGTCTGGGGCTTCATATTCGCCGGCAGATAGTTTGCCACACCTTTACGATAGACAAATGCGCCCAGCAGTGCCCCAACCACAGGCGCTAAAAGCGGCACCAGGAAGTAGGGGATGGACAACCCGCCGGTAAAGGCGACGTCACCCCAGCCTGCCAGCCAGGCCAGCGCCTTTGGACCGATATCACGGGCCGGGTTCATGGCGAAGCCGGTCAGCGGCCCCATCGAGGCGCCGAGTAGGGCGATCAACAGGCCAATTAATAACGGCGCCAGCGGGCCGCGCGGCAGACCGTTGTCATCGTCATTCAGCGCCAGAATCAGCCCCATCAACACGGCGGTAATGGTCACCTCTACGGCGAAGGCCTGCCAGAAGTTAATATGGGAGTTCGGGTATGTCGAGAAAATACCGGCCAGTTCCAGACTCTGGACACTGCCGCGCACCATTTGGTGCGTCTGCTCGTAATCGAAAAACAGGTTGTAGTAGAGCCCGTAAACCAGGGCGGCGGCACAGAATGCGCCGAGGAACTGGGCAATAATGTAGGGGACAACCTTACGGCTGTCGAAACCGGCGAACAGACACAGGGCAATAGTGACCGCAGGGTTCAGATGGGCACCGGAAACGCCGGCGGTCAGGTAGATGGCCATCGCCACGCCCAGACCCCAGATGATGCTGATTTCCCACTGGCCGAAGCTGGCGCCGGCGATTTTAAGCCCGGCGACGCAGCCTACGCCGAAGAAGATAAGCAGCCCGGTGCCCAGAAACTCCGCGATGCACTGGCCTTTTAAGGTAGATGTTTGACTCATAAGCAGGGTCCTGAAGACAAAGAGAAGATACTTGTTATCGTCAGAAGCGCGTCTGCTCCGTCAGTACGCCTCTCGTACTGTTAATTTATCGTTAACGAACAGAAACGAGAAATTTCGAAATTGAAATATGTGTGTTGCGTCAAAAAAATGAGCGTTTACGCGCCATTTTGTGGATAAAAACGCGCCTTCACGAAGCAGATGTGCGCAAAACACCGTCCATATTTGTTAACAAACTACCCTGGCGGAGCCGCGAAGGCTTTCGGCATAAACTGAAAAGTGTCGCAAAGCGTAAACTGCATGGCGCGCTGCTGGACACCGCCTGCCGCGCTCCATACAATCGGACTATCGCGTAGTGCGCACGTGTTAATTAAGGCGTCGCCGGTATTCGGGAGCGGATATGGCTATCCATCAACGCCTTGCAAATTCAGGAGAGATTTGACGATGTCATTTGAAGTGTTTGAGAAACTGGAAGCGAAGGTTCAGCAGGCGATTGATACCATCACCCTGCTGCAAATGGAAATCGAAGAGCTGAAAGAGAAAAACAGCAGCCTTTCTCAGGAAGTTCAGCAGGCTCAGGGCAACCGTGAAGCGCTGGAACAGGAAAACGCGCAGCTGAAAGAACAGCAGACCGTCTGGCAGGACCGCCTGCAGTCGCTGCTGGGCAAAATGGAAGAAGTGAACTGAGAGAACAGGTAGCGCCCGTCAGGGCGCTTCTGCGTGACCGCTGGCTTATTCGATATCCAGCGGATCTTCCGAAAGGATGATGCCGGTGTTATCGGCATAGAGGTGGTCGCCAGAAAAGAAGGTTACTCCGCCAAAATTGACGCGCAGATCGCTTTCGCCAGTGCCTTCACCTGCGGCGCCGACCGGAATAGCCGCCATGGCCTGGATACCGATATCCAGCTCTTCCAGATCGTCTACCTGGCGTACCGCGCCGTAGCAAACAATACCTTCCCACTCGTTTTGAACCGCCAGACGCGCCAGATCGGCATCAATCAGCGCACGACGTACTGAGCCGCCGCCGTCAATAACCAGCACGCGGCCACGACCGTTTTCTTCGAGCAGGTCGTACAGCAGCCCATTGTCTTCAAAACATTTTACCGTGATGATCTGTCCGCCAAACGACGCCCGCCCACCAAAATTGGAGAACAGGGGTTCAACGACGTTGACATCTTCCTGGTAGATGTCGCAAAGCTCGGAAGTATCGTATTTCATAGGCTGACTATTTTTCGTTGCTGGCGGAGTTGTCAGTATATCCCTTAACGTTCACTGTTGGCAAAATCATCAATGGAGAGCCGGGACCTGGCTCAGTACCACACCAAGCGCAAACAGCAGATTTGTTAACAGCGCACCTTTCACCGTGCGCTCCAGCATCGGGCGAATAGCCACCGGATCCCGCTCGCGGATAACATAGCGCGCCTGACGGATAAGTAGCGGCGCCGCCAGCACGAACAGCCAGCCCCACAGGCTGTGCAGCCACAGCAGATTGAACAGCGCCAGGCAGAGCAGGGCGCCCATCAGTAGCCCGGCGTGGTAACGACGCGCCAGTACCGGCCCCAGCCTGACGGCCAGGGTGTTCTTACCATTTTCCCGATCGCTGTCGATATCGCGCAGATTATTGATATTGAGCACCGCGGTTGCCAACAGGCCGCTGGCTGTGGCGGGCAGGAAGACAGAGAAGGTCAGCGAGTGGGACTGCAGATACCAGCTTCCCACTACGCTCAGCCAGCCAAAGAAAATCAGCACCGAAATATCGCCCAGCCCCATATAGCCATAGGGTCGGGTGCCTACAGTGTAGGTAATGGCGGCGATAATCGACAACAGACCCAACAACAGGAAGCCCAGCACGTCCGCCAGACTGTGGCAGGCCACGCTTACCAGCGCCAGACCTGACAGACAGATCAGCACTACGGTAATGATTAGCGCGACTTTCATCTGCTGCTGGGTGATAACGCCTTTTTGCATACCGCGCAGCGGCCCGATACGATCCGGTTTGTCGCTGCCTTTTTCCGCGTCGCCATAATCGTTAGCAAGGTTGGAAAGGATCTGCAGCAGCCCTGCGGTCAGTAGCGCCAGCAGGGTCACGGCAGGATCGAAAACGCCCTGCCACCAGGCCAGGGAGGCGCCCACGACAATAGAGGCGAAGGCCAGGGGAAGAGTGCGCGGGCGCAGACTTTCCAGCCAGGCGCGGGTACGGCTTATCGGTTGAGGTTCGGTCATGATTCTCGTCGGCAATAAAAAATGGGGGCTGATATAGCCCCCATCAAGTGTGATGAAAATGCTCTGAGCGGGATTATAGGATAAAACGGCTCAGATCTTCATCTGCCACCAACTCATCGAGGTGTTTGCTGACATATTCCGCATCGATGGTGATAGTCTGACCGTTGAGATCGCTGGCTTCAAAGGAGATATCCTCCACCAGGCGTTCCAGTACTGTATGCAGGCGACGGGCGCCGATGTTTTCCGCGCTCTCGTTAACCTGCCAGGCGGCCTTCGCAATATGGCGGATGCCATCTTCGGTAAATTCGATATTCACCCCTTCGGTCTCCATCAGCGCCTTGTACTGCACGGTAATTGAGGCACTTGGTTCGGTCAGAATGCGCTCGAAGTCATCGGTGGTCAGCGCCTGCAGTTCAACGCGAATCGGCAGACGGCCCTGAAGTTCCGGAATCAGATCGGAAGGACTGGCGACCTGGAAAGCGCCGGAGGCGATGAACAGGATGTGGTCGGTTTTCACCATACCGTGCTTGGTCGAAACGGTGCAGCCTTCCACCAGCGGTAGCAGGTCGCGCTGTACCCCTTCACGGGAGACATCCGGGCCGGAAGCGTTGCCGCGCTTACAGATTTTATCGATCTCATCGACAAACACGATGCCGTGTTGTTCAACGGCGTCGATAGCCTGCTGCTTCAGCTCTTCCGGATTCACCAGTTTGGCGGCTTCTTCTTCAATCAGCAGCTTCATTGCATCTTTGATTTTCAGCTTGCGCGGTTTCTGCTTCTGACCGCCCAGGTTCTGGAACATAGACTGTAGCTGGCTGGTCATCTCCTCCATTCCAGGGGGAGCCATAATCTCTACGCCCATGGATGAAGCGGAAAGTTCGATCTCGATCTCTTTGTCGTCCAACTGGCCTTCGCGCAGTTTTTTGCGGAACGACTGGCGCGCAGCGGAGGGCTCCTGAGCAGCTTCTGCCTGGCCCCAGTTATTCTTCGCCGGCGGAATCAGTACATCGAGAATGCGCTCTTCGGCCAGCTCTTCGGCGCGATAGCGATTTTTTTCGATGGACTGCATGCGTACCAGTTTCATCGCTGAATCGGTCAGATCGCGGATAATTGAGTCCACTTCCTTACCGACATAGCCAACTTCAGTGAATTTTGTCGCTTCAACCTTGATGAACGGCGCATTAGCCAGCTTCGCCAGACGACGAGCAATTTCAGTTTTACCGACACCGGTCGGGCCGATCATCAGAATATTTTTCGGTGTGACTTCATGACGCAGCTCTTCATCAAGCTGCATGCGGCGCCAGCGGTTACGCAGCGCAATAGCGACGGAACGCTTGGCGGCGTCCTGGCCGATAATATGTTTGTTCAGTTCGCTGACGATTTCGCGTGGGGTCATTTCAGACATGGGAGATCCTTACGCTTCTTTAGACGGGAGTTCTTCGATGGTCAGGAAGTGGTTGGTGTAGATGCAGATATCACCGGCGATCCCCAACGACTTTTCCACAATTTCACGGGCGCTCAGTTCGGTATTTTCCAGCAGCGCGCGGGCGGCAGACTGAGCGTAGGGGCCGCCGGAGCCAATGGCGATCAGATCGTTTTCCGGCTGAACCACATCACCGTTACCGGTGATGATCAGCGAAGCATTTTCGTCTGCTACCGCCAGCAGGGCTTCCAGACGTCGCAGCATGCGGTCGGTACGCCAGTCTTTGGCCAGCTCGACTGCGGCTTTAACCAGATGCCCCTGGTGCATTTCCAGTTTGCGCTCGAAAAGTTCAAACAGCGTAAAGGCATCCGCGGTTCCGCCCGCGAAGCCTGCGATGACCTGATCGTTATACAGGCGGCGCACTTTCTTCACGTTGCCTTTCATTACGGTGTTGCCTAACGTGGCCTGACCATCGCCACCAATTACCACCTGGCCGTTGCGGCGCACACTTACTATTGTTGTCACGAGCAGACCCCTTTTTTAGAGCTGAATAGGGGACCCTGCACGCTGGCGTACAGGGTCGAATGAACTATAGATGGGGGGGATTTCAGGGGTTTCAACCCCTGACGGCGAGACGAATGCAGTTTGCGTGACCGGCCGACTTCAGGCGGCTGAGGGTGTTGTCCACGCTCTGTTTGCCTTTAATCGGGCCGATAACTACCCGGTTCCAGCCGTTATTAGTGGTGATGTGGGAAGCAAAGCCTTCAAACGCCAGCTGGGCACGGACACTTTCCGCCTGCTCGGCGCCGCGGAACGAGCCGCACTGTACCATCCACTGACGCGAATCACCGCTGGCTGCGGTTTGCTTAGGCGCCTGAGTTTCATTGGTCACCGGCGCGCTCTGCTGTTTAGGCGCCTGCGTTTGGGGGCGGGCCGGCTCCTGATAAGGCTGGGTCTGGCTTTGAACCGCACGCTGCTGCTGTTGCTGGCGCTGCTGGGTGGCCTGCTGCTGACTCCGCATCTGCTGTTGCTGTTCCTGCAGATAGCGCTGCTGCTGCTGGCGCTGTAGCGTTTGCTGGCGCTGCGCCGGTGTCTGCTCGTCCCACGGTACTTCGTTAAGCTGAGTTGGCTGCTGGCGCATGTCGGCCTGCATCTGCTCCAGCAACTGGCGTTGCTCATTGGTCAGCTGGTTTTTATTCAGAGGCTGGCCACCCGCCGAAGGCTCGGTGGGTTGGGTGATTTGCGGTTGGCGGCTCTCCAGCTCTTTGATATAGCGCCAGCGCTCTTCCGGCTTGGGCGGCAGACCGTTACCGGTGACTTTCTGACCCGGCATGGTCTCTGATTCTTCTTTCTTATGGTGAGTAATGAACCACAGCCCGCCGATAAAGGCCACCAGAACGGCAGCGGCAATCGCCACCATCATCGGGGAGACGGCGGGCATGCTGTTACGCTGTTTCTTACGGGAGTTCCCTTTTTTACGCCGCGCAGAAGAGGGTTGTCCGCGACGAACATAATCTCGTTGTGCCACTATCGTTTCGCTGTTTTCATTCGTGATTTAGTCCGCCATGTTACTTAAGGGATGGCTCTTTGACCAGTTTGTAAATCTGAAAGCCAGCATTGAAGGCTTAACGCGCCCGGGTGGATTCGCGTACCACCAGCTGACAGTCCAGCAACCGGGAACCGTTATTAACGCTATGTCCTTGTAATTGCTCAAGTAACAGTAACATCGACTGTTGGCCGATCTCGAAGCGCGGCTGAGCCACGGTGGTTAGCGGCGGATCGCAATATTGGGTCAGGGCGATATCGTCAAACCCGATCAGGGAGATATCCTGAGGTACGCGCAGATGGCGGCGTTTAATCAGTGAAAGCGCGCCCAGCGCCATGATGTCGCTGTGGCAGAACACCGCTTCCGGCGGCTGAGGCAGATCCAGCAGTTGTCCCATCGCCCGCGCGCCGGCCTCGTAGCTGAAATCTCCACGGGTGATGTAGTGGGGATCCACGTTCAGGCCGTTGCGGCGCAGCGCCTGAATATAGCCCTGCAGGCGGTAGTGGCACTGAGGCATCTCTTCAGGCCCGGCGATGCAGGCGATACGACGGTGCCCCAGTTCGTGAAGATAGTTCACGGCATTAAAGGCGGAGGTCAGGTTGTCTATATGAACTGTGGGCAACTCCAGCTCGGCGGCGAATTCGTTCGCCATCACCATGGGCGGCAGATTACGTTGTTCTTCTTTGCCGGCATCGAACGGCAGGCGTGAACCCAGCAGCAACATACCGTCGATCTGGCGGGGAATGACTAAGTCGATCAGCGTTTTTTCCTGCTGATTCTGGTGAGCGCAGTCGCCTATCAAAACCAGGTAGCCGTGGCTGGCGGCGGTCACTTCAATGCCGCGAATAATTTCACTGAAGAAGGGATCGCAGATATCGGGGACGATAACCATAATGGTACGTGAGTCGCTGCGTCGGATGCTGCGCCCCAGTGTGTGGGGCAGGTAGCCCACCTCGATGGCGGCCTGTTCCACCCGGCTGCGGGTAGTCTGGGAGACCTTCTCCGGATTGGTCAGGGCCCTGGATACCGTCGCCGTGGAGACCTGTGCCTGACGGGCGACATCTTTCATGGTTGCACCTGCAACCTGCTTCCTGGTCTTCAACTTCTTCTACCTCATGCGCTTCCGCCGGGACAGCAACATCCGGTTAGCTGTCGGATTCCACATTCTTAACAGATTATCAGAGACAGCTGTTACAAAAATTTCATCCGAATTGTGACTGAAGTTAAATTCTTAGATCCGCCTCGCATTCCCTTACTAGCTCTCGATGGGGTCGACATCCAGCACCCATTTCACCCGTCGCGCTTCCGGAAGGGTATTCACCAGTTTCAGGCTGTCGCTGAGCAGTCGCTGCAGACGGGCGCGTGAGCCGTGCTGTAGTAGCAACTGCCAGCGGAAACGTCCGCCGCGTTTGGGTTGAAGCGCGGGAACCGGGCCTATCAGCCAGAGCTGCTGATCCGCCAGCGGGCTGCTTTGCAGAAGATTGCGAAACTGCTGAAGAAACACCGGCGCCTGCTGGTTATTGTGATCTTCGGCACGAATCAGGATATGGCTGCTCCAGGGAGGTAGCATCATAGTCTGGCGTTCCGCCAGCGCCTGGTCGGCAAAGGCGTCATAGCCCTGATGCAGTAGGGTCTGCAGCAGCGGATGATCGGGGTGATGGGTCTGCAGCACCACTTCTCCCTGCTTACCAGCGCGCCCGGCCCGGCCGGAAACCTGGGTATACAACTGGGCGAAACGCTCGGCAGCCCGGAAATCGGCGGAAAAGAGCGCGCCGTCAACGTCCAGTAACGACACCAGAGTCACATCCGGGAAGTGGTGCCCTTTGGCCAACATCTGGGTACCGATCAGGACACGGGCGCCGCCGCGGTGCACATCTGCCAGTTGCTGTTCCAGGGCGCCCTTACGGCTGGTGGTATCGCGGTCAATACGTGAGATCGGTACCCCCGGAAATAGTGGTGCCAGCAACTGTTCGAGCTGCTCTGTCCCCAGACCGACCGGAACCATATGCGTGGAGCCGCACTGGGGGCACTGGGGCGGTAGCGGGCGCTGGCTATCGCAGTGGTGGCAGCGTAGATGGCGCTGGGCCTGATGCAGTGTGTAGTAGTGATCGCAGCGCGGGCATTCGGCAATCCAGCCGCAGTCGTGGCACAAAAGTGCAGGGGCGAAACCGCGTCGGTTCAGGAACAGAATCACCTGATTATCGGCCTGTAGATGTTGACGCATACGGGCGATAAGCTGGGGCGCCAGTCCCGCCTGGAGCGCCTGGCCTTTCAGATCCAGTACGTGCTGGGTGGCGGGGCGGGCATTACCGGCCCGGCGGGTCAGTTTAAGCTGGCGATATTTGCCGATCCGCACGTTGTGCAGCGTTTCCAGCGCCGGTGTCGCCGAACCCAGAATGATGGGGATATTTTCGGCATGAGCGCGAAATACCGCCAGATCCCGGGCATGGTAGCGCCAGCCTTCCTGCTGTTTATAAGAGCTGTCGTGCTCTTCGTCGATCACGATGACACCCAGATCTTTAAACGGCGTAAACAGCGCGGAGCGGGTACCGATTACGATAGCCGCCTCACCGCTGCGCGCCTTGAGCCAGGCGCTCAGCCGTTCGCTGTCGTTCAGGGCCGAGTGCAGCACTTCCACCGGCGCATTAAAACGTTCGCGAAAACGGGCGATAGTCTGGGGCGTTAGCCCGATCTCCGGTACCAGCACCAGAGCCTGGCGACCCTGAGCCAGTACGTTTTCCAGAACGCTCAGATAAACCTCTGTCTTGCCGGAGCCGGTAATCCCCGCCAGCAGCCAGGCGGCGAACTGCCCGGACTCTCCGTGGATTGCGCCCACCGCCGTCGCCTGTTCGGTATTCAGGCGCAGGCGATCGCCGCTGACCGTAAAGCCGGGGCGCCAGTCGGTGATTTCAGGCAGCTGGCTGTGAATATCGCACAGCCCTTTCTTACGCAGCGCCTGTAATGCCGTCTCGCTAATTTCCAGCTCTGGCACCTGGTGACGCCAGATATCACGCTGACGCAGCATCGCCAGTGCCTGCTGCTGCTTCGCCGCCCGCTTCAGGCTGTTAATATCAATGGAATGACCTTCTTCGCTGGCGCGCCAGTACCAGAGCGGCGCCGGATGATCCGGCTTACCCTGGCGCAACAGCACGGGCAGGGCATGAAAGAGCACCTCGCCCACCGGATGGTGGTAATAGTCTTTAGCCCAGAGCAGCAGGCGCCATAGCGGCGCCGGGAACAGCGGCTGACTGTCCAGCGCTTCGCTGACGCTCTTCAGCTCGTTATGGGGGAGTTCGCTGTGTTCGCTAACGGCAAGGACTATTCCCACCATCTGGCGTCTGCCGAACGGGACACTGGCGCGACACCCCGCAGCTATCGTCATGCCATCGGGAATGAGATAGTCAAAGGTGCGGGCCAGCGGTACCGGCAGAGCGATATGTGCAACGAGCATGCGAGCATCCAGGCTGAGGAAAATGACGGGATAGTGTACACTGTGTGCTGTTCATTGTGAGGATAAGAATTGCATTGCCTGATGCGATTCTGTATGATTCGCCGCCTTTGAAGCGTGAATTACGTCTTCGAAAGAACCTATTTTATTAACATCGCGTGGTGTCTGGCGTTGGGGCCGGAAGAGCGACGCGGCCTTAGACTGAGGTTTCCCATGAAAAAAGGTATTCACCCGAATTACGGCGAAATTACTGCAACCTGTTCTTGCGGTAACGTGATCAAAATTGGTTCCACCGCGGGCCACGATCTGAACCTGGACGTATGTGGCAAATGCCACCCGTTCTACACTGGTAAGCAGCGTGAAGTTGCGACCGGCGGCCGCGTAGATCGCTTCAACAAGCGTTTCAGCATTCCGGGCAGCAAATAAGTCCGGTTCGGAACGAAAAAAAGCCGCCTTTCTGGCGGCTTTTTTGTTGCTAGTATTCCCACGTATCCGGATCGATACCCAGTTCACGCATAATCTCTTTGGCCGCTTCCGGGATCTCATCACCGCGCTCTTTACGCAGGTCTTCATCATTCGGCAGGGGCTGGCCGGTAAATGCATGCAGGAACGCTTCGCACAGCAGTTCGCTGTTGGTGGCGTGACGCAGGTTATTCACCTGACGACGCGTGCGTTCGTCAGTGAGGATTTTTAACACCTTCAGAGGAATGGATACCGTAATTTTCTTTACTTGCTCACTCTTCTTACCGTGCTCAGCGTAGGGGCTGATATATTCGCCGCTCCATTCAGCCATGGGATACCTTTTAATCCTCTCAAATCTGTGTAATCAACGCCGGAACCGTCGCCCGACCTTTTTTGCCTTTGTATAATATACCGTTCTTTCCGGCAGATTACTGTGGCTGTTCGCTAAAACCCATAATTTTAGCGGCAATTATGCTTTTGCTCAATCTATACGCAAAGAAGTTTAGATGTCCAGATGTATTGACGTCCATTGCCGCAGTGTTTACCCTGTGGCTGACTTTTATTCGCAAGCCAGGACCGACACTATGACGCGTAAACAGGCCACCATCGCAGTACGTAGCGGTTTGAATGACGACGAGCAGTACGGCTGCGTTGTCCCGCCTATTCATCTCTCCAGTACCTACAATTTTACCGGCTTCAATGAACCACGCGCCCATGACTATTCGCGACGCGGCAACCCGACGCGCGACGTGGTACAGCGAGCGCTGGCCGAGCTGGAAGGCGGGGCGGGCGCTGTGATGACCAATACCGGAATGTCGGCTATTCATCTGGTGACTACCGTCTTCCTGAAGCCCGGGGATCTGCTGGTGGCGCCTCATGACTGCTACGGCGGCAGTTACCGCCTGTTTGATAGCCTGGCGAAACGTGGCTGCTACCGTGTTGAATTTGTCGATCAGGGCGATGAGGCGGCGCTACGCGCTGCACTGGCGCAGAAACCGAAACTGGTGCTGGTGGAAAGCCCCAGCAATCCGCTACTGAGAGTGGTAGACATTGAGAAGATTTGCCAGCTGGCGCGGGAAGCAGGCGCAGTCAGCGTGGTGGATAACACTTTTATGAGCCCCGCGCTGCAGAGCCCGCTGGCGTTGGGCGCCGATCTGGTGCTCCACTCCTGCACCAAATATCTGAATGGCCACTCCGATGTCGTGGCGGGAGCGGTCATCGCCCGGGAGCCGGAAACGGTCACCGAGCTGGCCTGGTGGGCGAATAATATTGGCGTTACCGGTAGCGCCTTCGACAGTTACCTGTTGCTGCGCGGTCTGCGGACGCTGGCGCCGCGTATGGAAGCCGCGCAACGCAATGCGCTGGCGATAGTTGAGTATCTGAAGACCCAGCCGCTGGTGAAAAAGCTGTATCATCCCTCGCTGCCGGAAAACCAGGGCTATGAGATTGCCGTCCGACAGCAGAAAGGGCCGGGCGCCATGCTCAGTTTTGAACTGGCTGGAGATGAAGCACAATTACGGCGCTTCCTGAGCGGCCTGTCGCTGTTTACGCTGGCGGAGTCGCTGGGCGGGGTGGAAAGCCTGATCTCTCACGCTGCCACTATGACTCATGCGGGCATGGCGCCGGAAGCACGCACTGCCGCCGGTATTTCGGATACGCTGCTGCGTATCTCAACGGGCATTGAAGATAGTGAAGATTTAATCGCCGATCTGGAAAATGGCTTCCGGATCGCCGCCGAGGGGTAACCATGAGTGTTTCAGTGCCGGTAGGGACGGCAGAACGTCAATTGCATAAATTTGGCGGCAGTAGCCTGGCTGATTCGAAGTGTTATTTGCGCGTCGCCGGGATCATAACCGACTATTCCCGGCCCGGAGATATGATGGTGGTTTCCGCTGCGGGCAGTACCACCAACCAGTTGATAAACTGGCTAAAATTGAGCCAGAGCGATCGTCTTGCCGCGCATCAGGTACAGCAGTCGCTGCGCCGTTATCAGAGTGAATTAATCAGCGATCTGCTGCCGCCGGAACAGGCTGACGGCCTGACGGCCGAATTTATCCAGGATCTGGAACGGTTGGCGGCGCTACTGGACGATAAAGTCACCGACGCGGTCTATGCCGAAGTGGTGGGGCACGGGGAGATTTGGTCGGCACGACTGATGGCCGCGCTACTTAACCTTCAGGATATCGATGCGGTAGCGCTGGATGCCCGGGAATTTTTGCGCGCCGAGCGTGCCGCACAGCCTCAGGTCGACGAGGCGCTCTCTTATCCGCAGTTGCAGACGTTGCTGGCCCGGTACCCAGGTAAGCGCCTGGTGGTCACTGGCTTTATCTCGCGCAATGGCGCGGGGGAAACGGTGCTGTTGGGACGCAACGGCTCCGACTATTCCGCCACCCAGATCGGGGCGCTGGCCGGTGTTTCCCGGGTCACCATCTGGAGCGATGTGGCCGGGGTGTACAGCGCGGACCCTCGTAAGGTGAAGGATGCCTGTCTGCTGCCGCTGCTGCGGCTGGATGAAGCCAGCGAGCTGGCCCGTCTGGCGGCGCCGGTACTGCACGCTCGTACCCTTCAGCCAGTCTCCGCCAGCGATATCGATCTGCAATTACGCTGTAGCTACAACCCGGAGCAGGGCTCCACCCGCATTGAGCGGGTGCTGGCTTCCGGCACTGGCGCGCGTATTGTGACCAGCCATGATGACGTCTGCCTGATTGAATTGCGCATAGCGCCACAGCAGGATTTCCGTCAGGCCCGGCTTGATATCGATCAGTTACTTAAGCGCGCCCAGTTACGGCCGCTGGCGATGGGTATTCATCCCGATCGCAATCTGATTCAGCTCTGTTACACCCAGGAAGTGGTGAGCAGTGCGCTTGATCTGTTGGAAGAAGCGGGGCTGCCGGGCGAGTTGCGCCTGCGCGAGGGACTGGCGCTGGTGGCGATGGTGGGAGCTGGCGTGTGTCGTAACCCGCTGCACAGCCACCGTTTTTGGCAGCAGTTAAAAGATCAGCCGGTAGAGTTTATCTGGCAGTCTGAAGAGGGTATCAGCCTGGTGGCGGTGCTGCGGGTGGGGCCGACGGAAAGTTTGATCCAGGGCCTGCACCAGACGCTGTTCCGGGCTGAGAAACGCATCGGTTTGATTCTGTTCGGCAAAGGCAATATCGGCTCACGCTGGCTGGAGCTGTTCGCCCGCGAAAAGGAGACGCTTTCTGCCCGCACCGGGTTTGAGTTTGTGCTGGCAGGGGTAGTGGACAGTCGTCGCAGCCTGCTGAGTTACGATGGTCTGGATGCCAGCCGGGCGCTGGCCTTCTTTAATGATGAAGCGCAGGAGCAGGATGAAGAGTCGCTGTTCCTGTGGATGCGTTCTCATCCGTGGGACGATCTTGTGGTGCTGGATGTGACCGCCAGTGAGGGCCTGGCCGCGCAGTATCTGGATTTTGCCAGCTACGGTTTCCACGTTATTAGCGCAAACAAGGTGGCAGGTGCTTCCTGCAGCAACAGCTATCGCCAGGTGCGTGACGCCTTTGCTAAAACCGGTCGTCACTGGCTCTATAACGCCACGGTTGGTGCCGGGCTGCCGGTGAATCACACGGTGCGCGATCTGCGTGAGAGCGGCGACAGCATCCTCTCTATTAGCGGGATTTTCTCTGGTACGCTTTCCTGGCTGTTCCTGCAGTTTGACGGCTCGGTACCCTTTACCGAGCTGGTGGACCAGGCCTGGCAGCAGGGGCTGACCGAGCCAGATCCGCGGGTTGACCTGTCGGGTAAGGACGTAATGCGCAAACTGGTGATACTGGCCCGCGAAGCCGGTTACGACATTGAACCCGATCAGGTGCGCGTGGAGTCGCTGGTGCCGGAAGGCTGTGAGTCGGGTTCGGTAGATCACTTCTTTGAAAACGGCGATGAGCTGAATGCCCAGATGGTGCAGCGACTGGAGGCGGCCCGTGAGATGGGGTTGGTGCTGCGCTATGTGGCACGTTTTGACGCCAACGGCAAGGCCAGGGTTGGGGTGGAAGCGGTTCGCCCGGAACATCCGCTGGCTTCGCTACTGCCCTGCGACAACGTCTTTGCTATTGAAAGCCGCTGGTATCGCGATAACCCGCTGGTGATTCGCGGCCCTGGCGCCGGACGTGACGTTACCGCAGGAGCGATTCAGTCCGATATCAACCGCCTGGCACAGTTGCTGTAATCCTCAGGCCCTCCCCGTTCGGGGAGGGTTTTTGCTATTCCCCCTCCCAACGTGAATGTTTTTCATCTGACCTGAAAAGAACTCCCTGTCAGTGGTGATTTTTCAGTTGACGCCATCCGGCTTTTCCTTCATTTTTACATCTGGACGTCTAAACGTATAGAAGTAAACAAACACAACAATACATACGATTGATGAGGTAAGGTATGAGCTTTTTTCACGCCAACCAGCGGGAAGCCCTGAATCAGAGCCTGGCGGAGCTCCACGGGCAGATTAATGTTTCTTTTGAATTTTTCCCGCCGCGTACCAGTGAAATGGAGCAGACCCTGTGGAACTCCATCGATCGTCTGAGCAGCCTGAAGCCTAAGTTTGTCTCCGTCACCTATGGCGCTAACTCCGGTGAGCGCGATCGTACGCATAGTATTATCAAAGGCATTAAAGATCGTACTGGTCTTGAAGCGGTGCCGCACCTGACCTGCATCGATGCCAGTCGCGACGAATTGCGCACCATTGCCCGGGATTACTGGGAAAACGGGATTCGTCATATTGTGGCGCTGCGCGGTGACCTGCCGGAAGGCAGTGGCCGACCGGAGATGTATGCCTCCGACCTGGTGGCGCTGCTGAAAGAGGTGGCGGACTTTGATATTTCTGTTGCTGCTTATCCAGAAGTGCATCCGGAAGCGAAGAGCGCCCAGGCCGATCTGATTAACCTGAAGCGCAAAATTGACGCAGGCGCTAGCCGCGCGATTACCCAGTTCTTTTTTGACGTTGAAAGCTACCTGCGTTTTCGTGACCGCTGCGTCGCGACGGGCATTGATGTGGAGATTGTGCCAGGGATTCTGCCGGTCAGTAACTACAAGCAGCTACAGAAATTTGCCACTATGACCAACGTACGAGTGCCGAAGTGGATGGACAGCATGTTTGACGGGCTGGATAACGATCCCGAAACCCGCAAGCTGGTAGGCGCTAATATTGCAATGGATATGGTGAAGATCCTGAGCCGTGAAGGTGTGAAAGATTTTCACTTCTATACTCTGAATCGCGCTGAAATGAGTTACGCCATCTGCCACACGCTGGGCGTGCGTCCCGTAGCGGCCTGATATCCCATTATCAGGCAACAAAAAAGGAGGCTGATGCCTCCTTTTTGCATTTTTAGCTTGGTTACTACTGCGCCGCTGTTTTCCCGTATGGCAGTTTATCGTAGTCATGCAGTCCGTCTTTCTGGTAGGGGTTGCCTATCCAGCGAGTGGTGGGAACGAACTGTGGGCTGACCAGGGAACGGGTCGGATCGTAACCTTCGTAACTCAGACCGGCCAGATCGGACCAGGTATGAATGAGTTCAGAACTGCTGTACTTGCGATTAACGTCTCCGCTCAAGTCCCGGGGGTGCGCGGCCTGCCATTTTTCAGAACGCCAGAGAATAAAGGGCACGTTATACATATGGCGGGTCGGTTGTGATTCGTTGCGCCCCTGAATATTGTGCGGCGGCGTATCGTAAACCTCTTCGCCGTGATCGGAGAAATAAAGCAGGAAACCGTTAGGATCCGTCGCTTTATAGTCGTTGATCAGGCTGGCCAGCACATGGTCATTATAGAGGTTGGCATTGTCGTAATCGTTATAAGACTCCAGACGGTCGGAAGAGAGTCCCGGCGGTACGTTTTGGGTATCGCCGTCGAATTTGCCCCAGTTGTCAGGATAGCGGTACTTGTATTTGATATGGGTACCCAGCAGATGCACCACAATAAACTTCTTCGGTGCGGGGTCGTCCAGTACCTGCTTAAACGGTGCCAGTACGTTGGTATCGTATTCGCGGGCGCTCTGGGTACGCTGCTGGTTCATATAGAACTGTTTATCCGTCTGACGCGAGAAGACCGTGAGCATGGTGTTACGTTCGGTCATGGTCTGCTGGTTGGTGATCCAGAACGTCTTATAGCCCGCCTGTTTCATCATGTTCATCAGCGAAGGTTTGGTCAGATAAAGATCCGGATTCTTCTCGTCGGCGAAGGTCAGCGCCTGTTGCAGGATTTCGATGGTGTAAGGACGTGAAGTTACTACGTCATTAAAAACGGTCAGGTTTGGATCGCTGGCACGCAGGGCATCCAACTCTGGTGTGGTTTTGCGCGGATAACCGTACAGACTCATCCGGTCGCGTTGGGTAGACTCGCCAATCACCAGAACCAGGGTGCGGGGTTGATCGCCAGAACTGTCCTTCATATTTTTCAGCGGCGGCAGGGCGTGGTTTTTTGATAGTAGCTTTTCCAGATTGCCCAGTTGATCGCGATACTCCGTATAGCTAATCAGTAACTGCCAGGGGGCCGCAGGCTCCATGCGCGAAGAGAGCCGGTTAAATGCCGATTCCGCATTTTTCCCTTTAAAGACCATATCGCTGACCAATGGATGGAGAATTAATCCGTAGAAAATGGCCAGGGCAACGCCATAACGCCAGGGTGTGGGTATCCATACCGGGCGCAGGCGGGTCCATAAAAAAAGAGCCACGGCGGTGTAAATTAATACGACAGCTAATAATTTCAGACTAAAATACTGACTGAAAAATTCACTGGCTTCATTAGCATTGGATTCAAACATCACAAATAAAACACTTTGCGAGAATTCCTGGCCATATATGACGTAATAAGCCAGAGCGCACACCGATGCAAGCCAAAGAACAAGGCCAATAATACCGGCAACAAGCCGTGTTTTACCCGGAAAAAGAAATACCGGAACCAGCCATAACGAGCTGTAGAGCAGTGAGTCGCGCAGCCCGTTAGTGCCGCTATAGCCGGAATATAAAATAACAATCTGTAATACACTGGAGAAAAACCAGAAAAAGACCAGAACCCACAGCAGTGCTCGCCAGCTAAAAGAGCCGGTAGCGGGTTTATGCGAGGAAACCATATATTTTGTCCGTCAAAAAAACAAAAATGCAGGTGTACGCTATCGGTTTAACCTTAATCTAACCTTAATTAGTCGGGTGGCGGATCGCCTGGCGGTAATTTCCGAATTTTCACTTTCAGATAACCCCTGAACAACATATTCGGTAGCTGGTCCAGAATGAAGGTATCACCACAAGCGAAGAGGGAGGGTCCGTGGAGCTAAAAAGAGGCGTTATTGTGCCAGAGATAGCCCGTGAGGCCGGGCGGCTTGTGCAACTTCTGGCTGAAGGGGCGAGCGCGGGTTGGCTGTTCGGATCGGCGGTGAATGGCGGCTTAAGGCCGGATAGCGATGTGGATGTGCTGGTGGTGGTTGATGAGCCCCTTAGCGAAGAGGCGCGGCGGGCCATTGTTGCCAGACTACTGACTCTGTCAGGCGAGCCGGGCAATGACCAGGGGCTGCGCCCCCTGGAACTGACGATAGTACAGCGCGCTAACCTGATACCCTGGCGTTATCCGCCCGTGAGCGAACTGGTTTACGGCGAGTGGCTGAGGCAGGATTTTTTGCGGGGCACAATCGCCGGGCCAGCGGCCGAGCCTGACCTGGCGATTGTGCTGCATCAGATCAGGCAGTGTAGCCTGACGCTGTGGGGGGATAATGCCGATTGGGTAATTCCCCCCGTTCCTCTGAGCGATATGCGGCGCGCGATTGGCGATGCGCTTCCCACATTACTGGCGGGTGTCGAAGGCGACGAGCGTAACGTACTGCTTACCCTGGCGCGGATGTGGCTGACGCTGGATACCGGGGAGATTGCGCCTAAGGATGTTGCTGCCGCCTGGGCGGTACAGCGGCTGACGCCGGAGCAGGGGGATTTATTGGCACTGGCCCGCCTTGGTTATCTTGGCGAGGTACAGGACAACTGGCGAAATAATGACTCGCAGGTAGCGACGCTGGTACGTCTGCTGAGCGATAAAATCGTGGCCTGCCTGACATAAAAAATCGCCCCGCATATAGCGGGGCGATTATTATCAACAGGGGCGTTTAGCCGGTGTTACGCATCCCGGCGGCGATACCGGCGATGGTGACCATCAGAGCCAGTTCGACGCGCGGATCCGGCTCTTTATCCTGGGTTTCCGCTTCGCGGGAACGGTGCAGAAGTTCGGCCTGCAGTACGTTCAGCGGATCGGTGTAGATATTACGCAGCGCGATGGATTCGGCAATCCACGGCTGATCCGCCATCAGATGAGAATCGTTGGCGATAGCCAGCACCAGTTCAATATCCGCCGCCAGTTGCTTACGCAATTCCTTACCCAGCGGCCACAGCGACGAATCCACCAGACGCTGGTCGTAATATTCCGCCAGCCACAGGTCTGCTTTGGAGAACACCATCTCCAGCATACCCAGACGGGTGGAGAAGAACGGCCAGTTGCGGCACATCACTTCCAGTTCGCTCTGCTTTCCGTCATCCACCACTTTCTGTAGTGCGGCGCCGGCGCCAAGCCAGGCCGGCAGCATCAGGCGGTTCTGGGTCCAGGCGAAAATCCACGGAATAGCGCGTAGCGACTCCACACCACCGGTGGGGCGACGTTTGGCCGGGCGCGAGCCCAGCGGCAGTTTGCCCAGTTCCACTTCCGGGGTAGCGGAGCGGAAATAGGGCACGAAGTCCTGATTTTCACGCACATAGCCGCGATACATGTTGCACGAAAGTACCGACAGCTCATCCATGATATGACGCCAGGCCTGTTTCGGCTCCGGTGGCGGCAGCAGGTTGGCTTCCAGAATCGCCCCGGTATAGAGCGACAGGCTGCTGATAGTGATTTCCGGCAGGCCATATTTAAAGCGGATCATTTCGCCTTGTTCGGTCACGCGCAGGCCGCCCTTCAGGCTGCCCGGCGGTTGGGAAAGCAACGCTGCGTGCGCAGGGGCGCCGCCGCGACCGATGGAGCCACCGCGACCGTGGAACAGCGTCAGCTCAATGCCCGCTTTTTCACAGGTTTTGATTAATGCATCCTGCGCCTGGTACTGAGCCCAAGAGGCGGCCATTACCCCGGCATCCTTCGCCGAGTCGGAATAGCCGATCATCACCATCTGCTTGCCCTGAATAAAGCCGCGATACCAGTCGATATTCAGCAACTGGGTCATCACGTCGTTGGCGTTATTCAGATCTTCCAGAGTTTCGAACAGCGGTGCCACCGGCAGCGCAAAGCCAATACCCGCCTCTTTCAGCAGCAGATGGACCGCCAGTACGTCGGACGGCGTTTTGGCCATGGAGATCACGTAAGCGGCGATCGATCCCTGGGGCGCTTCGGCGATCACTTTGCAGGTATCCAGCACTTCACGGGTTTCCGGGCTTGGATCCCACTGGTGCGGCAGCAGAGGACGCTTGGAATTCAGTTCGCGGATCAGGAAGGCCTGTTTGTCGGCTTCTGACCAGCTTTCGTAGTCGCCGATGCCCAGATAGCGGGTCATTTCACCCAGCGCTTCGGTATGACGGGTGCTCTCCTGGCGAATATCGATGCGAACCAGCGGCACGCCGAACGTTTTTACACGACGCAGGGTATCGAGCAGATCGCCGTTAGCGATAATGCCCATGCCGCAGGCGACCAGCGACTGGTAGCAGGCGTAGAGCGGTTCCCACAACTCGGCATTATGAGTCAGCAGCCCTTCAGGTTTCGGCAGCTTTTGTCCCTTCAGGCGCGCTTCCAGCCAGGCCTGGGTCGCCATCAGGCGCGAGCGCAGTCCCTTCATGATAAAGCGATACGGCTCCTGTTCGCCTTCGGCGCCGGCAAGGGCGCGCAGCTCATCGGTGCACTCCACCATCGAAAGCTCTGAGACCAGCACCTGAATATCTTTAAGGAACAGGTCGGTGGCCTTCCAGCGGCTCAGTAACAGGACGTGGCGGGTGATATCCGCGGTGACGTTCGGGTTGCCGTCGCGATCGCCGCCCATCCAGGAGGTGAAGCGAACCGGCACACAGTCGACCGGAAGCTGGTAGTCGAAGTGGGTTTCCAACTGTTCGTTCAGCTCGCGCAGGTAGTTTGGCACCCCTTCCCACAGGCTGTTTTCCACCACCGCGAAGCCCCATTTGGCTTCATCCACCGGGGTAGGACGATGTTTGCGGATCTCATCGGTATGCCAGGACTGGGCAATCAACTGGCGGAGACGGCGCATAATCTGGTTGCGCTCGTAGTCGGCCAGATCTTTATGATCGAGCTGCTTGAGGCAGTTGTTAACCTCAACCATTTTGTGAATCAGGGTACGGCGTGTGATTTCGGTGGGGTGGGCGGTCAGTACCAGCTCCAGGGAAAGGCTTTCAATGGCGCGCTTGATACCGGCGTCGTTCAGTTCGGGCTGGGATTTCAGCTTACGCAGGGTTCGGGCCAGTATTTCCGGGTTACTGGCGTCCTCACCTCTGGCGGAGATGCTGTGGAACTGCTCCGCGGTGTTGGCCAGATTCAGGAACTGACTGAATGCGCGGGCAACGGGGAGTAACTCATCGTTAGAGAGATTCTGCAACGTGCTGAGCAACTCCTGGCGGTCGGCTTCATTACCTGCCCGGGATGACTTTGATAATTTGCGGATGGTTTCCACCCGGTCAAGGATGTTCTCTCCCAGCGCATCCCGGATAGTATCCCCAAGCAGTTTGCCGAGCATACTGACATTGCTTCGCAAAGCAGAATATTGTTCGTTCATATGATCCCAGACACCCATCTTGATTTTTTAGTCAATTTTCGCCCTTGCGGGCTCAACACCGTCTTTTATAAAGCCACGTAAGATCCCGTTCGTCAAATGTAGCGAAATCGGTTCAGCCAACGTGATATCGGGAAAAATTCGCACGACTTAACTCACCGGATGCGACATAAGTTTCACTTATAAAGCCGCCACCTCTCTTCGTCGATAATTTCATCGGTGAGAGGGGCGGCGCGCGCACGTAATGGCGTTGCTCAGAGCTGGCAGAAGTGCTGGACTACCTGAGTGATGAGTTCGCGGGTAGGCTTAATAAAACGCGTTTCCAGATACTCGTCCGGCTGGTGGGCCTGATTGATGGAGCCGGGACCGAGTACCAGTGTCGGGCACAGTTCCTGGATGAAAGGAGCTTCGGTGCAGTAGTTCACCACATCCGCTCGGGTACCGAGCAGCTTTTCCACCACTGTTACCAGTCGGTGGTCCGGTGGACATTCGTAACCCGGAATCGGTGGATGCAGTTCAGAAATCGTCAGTCGCCCCGGCCAGCGTTCGCTTACGGGCGCCAGCGCGTCATTCAGCAGGCCGTTGAGATCGCCCAGCGTCATGCCGGGCAGAGGGCGGATGTCCATATGCATTTCGCAGCAGGCGCAGATGCGGTTGGAGGCATCGCCGCCGTGAATGTGACCCAGGTTCAGCGTGGGATAAGGGATGGTGAAGGCATCATGGTGGTAGCGCTCTTTCAGCTCGTCACGCAGCGTCAGAATATGACCAATGGCTTCATGCATCAGCTCAATAGCATTCACACCGCGCGCCGGATCGCTGGAATGACCGGACTGGCCCAGAATACGTATCGCATCGGACATATGGCCCTTATGGGCGCGTACCGGTTGCAGGGAGGTCGGCTCGCCGATAATGGCACAGTCGGGGCGCAGGGTACTGCTTTGGGAAAAATAGCGCGCCCCCGCCATGGAAGTCTCTTCATCGGCGGTAGCCAGAATATAAAGCGGTTTTTTAAGCGTTTTCACATCCATGTCACGTAGCGCATCGACGATAAAGGCAAAGAAGCCTTTCATATCGGCGGTACCCAGCCCGTAGAGCTTGTTGTCATGCTCCGTCAGCGTGAAGGGATCCCGGGTCCAGCGCCCGTCGTCGAAAGGCACCGTATCGGTATGTCCGGCCAGCATCAGACCGCCTTCACCCTGTCCAGCCGTTGCCAACAGGTTGAATTTATTGCGTGTTTCAGGAACGGGTTGGATTTCTACCTGGAAACCGATCGTTTCCAGCCAGCCTGCCAGCAAATTGATTAAAGCCTCATTACTTTGGTCCAGCGCCGCTTCGGTTGCACTGATGGAGGGGGTAGCGATCAGCTCACGATAAATCTCAATAAAGGGCGGTAATTTCGTCTTCACGGTTGACAGCCTCAGGTCTCAAGAGTATAGATAATCATGCAGTAATAATGAATAAAAATCCATTATTGCATGTGTGAATGAACCTTGCCGTACTGTGGTGGTTCCTGCACTCGCCTCGCGGGCATTCCGGATGACCGGTGTCCTGGGATTAAATGACGTGATAAGAAGGTTTTAGCCCCGATGTTGAATACGCTGATTGTCGGAGCCAGTGGGTATACCGGCGCAGAGCTTGCGGCCTACATCCATCGCCATCCACACATGACCATAACCGCTTTGACGGTTTCGGCGCAAAGTGCGGATGCCGGAAAGTTGATTTCCGATCTGCACCCACAGCTGAAGGGGCGGGTCGATCTCCCGTTACAGCCGATGGATGACATCAGCGCATTCGCCAAAGGCGTGGATGTGGTGTTTCTGGCGACTGCCCATGAGGTGAGTCATGACCTGGCGCCTCAGTTTCTGGACGCGGGTTGCGTGGTGTTCGACCTTTCCGGCGCCTGGCGGGTTAACGATCCTGACTTTTATCAACAGTATTACGGTTTTACTCATCAGTACCCGGCTTTGCTGGAACAGGCGGTTTACGGTCTGGCTGAGTGGCAGGGCGACAAACTGAAAGAGGCGAAACTGGTGGCGGTGCCGGGTTGTTACCCTACGGCAGCCCAGTTGTCTCTTAAACCGCTGATCGACGGCGGGCTGCTGGATCTTAACCAGTGGCCGGTGATCAACGCGACCAGCGGCGTGAGCGGCGCCGGGCGTAAGGCGGGTCTCGCTAACAGTTTCTGCGAAGTGAGTCTGCAACCCTATGGCGTCTTTACTCATCGCCATCGTCCGGAAATTGCCACCCATCTGGGGGCCGAGGTGATCTTTACCCCGCACCTGGGCAATTTCCCGCGGGGCATTCTGGAAACCATTACCTGTCGTCTGCGCCCTGGCGTGAGTCAGACCCAGGTGGCTGAATGTTATGCGCAGGCGTATGGCGATAAACCGCTGGTGCGGCTCTATGAAAATGGCGTACCGGCGTTGAAAAACGTGGTTGGCCTGCCGTTCTGCGATATTGGCTTTGCCGTTCAGGGGGAGCATCTGATTGTGGTGGCCGCCGAAGATAACCTGCTGAAGGGGGCGGCGGCGCAGGCCGTACAGTGCGCCAATATCCGTTTTGGCTTTAATGAAACCGAATCCCTTATTTAACCGACTGTCAGGGGCGATGATGAATCCGTTAATTATTAAGTTAGGCGGCGTATTACTGGATAGCGAAGAGGCGATGGCGCGCCTGTTTAGCGCCCTTGCGGAGTATCGTCAGGCGAGTCACCGCCCGATTGCCATTGTGCACGGTGGCGGCTGCCTGGTGGATGAGCTGATGAAGCAGCTCTCCCTGCCGGTGGTGAAGAAAAATGGTTTGCGGGTCACCCCTGCCGATCAAATTGGCATTATTACCGGCGCCCTGGCGGGAACCGCAAATAAGACGCTGCTGGCCTGGGCGAAGCGCAGCCAGATAGACGCGGTTGGCCTGTGTCTGGGAGACGGTGACAGCGTGAAAGTGACCCAGCTTGATGAAGAACTGGGGCATGTTGGTAAGGCACAGCCCGGCTCTGCCAGACTGATTTCCGGCCTGTTCGACGCCGGGTTCCTGCCGGTGGTGAGCTCCATCGGCGTGACTGAAGACGGACAGTTAATGAATGTGAATGCCGATCAGGCCGCCACAGCGCTGGCGGCTACCCTGGGAGCGGACCTGGTTCTGCTGTCGGACGTGAGCGGCATTCTGGACGGCAAAGGGCAGCGCATTAATGAAATGACCGCCGCCCGCGCCGATGAGCTGATCGCGCAGGGCATTATTACCGACGGCATGGTGGTGAAGGTCAATGCCGCGCTGGACGCGGCCCGTACTCTGCGTCGCCCGGTGGATATCGCCTCATGGCGTCATGCGGAACAGCTTCCCTCTTTATTTAGCGGCGTGGCCATTGGCACCCGGATCATTGCGTAAGTTACAGCGTTCTTGAAGGAAAAAAACAATGCAAAATCACGGCATCAAAAAAGTGGTTCTCGCCTACTCCGGCGGACTGGATACCTCAGCGATTATTCCCTGGCTGAAAGAAACCTATGAAGGGTGCGAAGTGGTCGCCTGCGTGGTGGATATCGGCCAGGATCGTGACGATCTGCAGGGCGTAGAGCAGAAAGCGCTGCGTTCAGGCGCCATTGAGTGTCATGTGGTGGATCTGCGTGAAGAGTTCATCCGTGATTATGTCTATCCGGTGCTGCAGACTGGCGCGCTGTATGAAGAGACCTATTTACTGGGGACTTCCATGGCGCGTCCGCTGATTGCGAAAGCGCTGGTCGATGTGGCGAAAAAAGTGGGCGCGGATGCGCTGTGCCATGGTGCTACCGGTAAAGGTAACGATCAGGTGCGTTTTGAGTCCGCCTGGGCGGCTCTGGCGCCGGAACTGAAAGTTATCGCCCCGTGGCGTGAGTGGAACCTGCGTTCCCGTGAAGCGCTGCTGGCTTACCTGAAAGAGCGTGATATTCCAACCACAGCCACGCTTGAGAAAATCTACAGCCGTGATGAGAACGCCTGGCACATCTCCACCGAAGGTGGCGTGCTGGAAAGCCCGTGGAACGCGCCGAATAAAGACTGCTGGGTCTGGACGGTGGATCCGCTGGAAGCCCCGGATAAACCGGAGCTGGTGACCATCAGCGTGGAAAAAGGCAAAGTTGTTGCCGTTAATGGTGAAGCGCTGAGCCCCTTCCAGTGCCTTGAGAAACTGAATGCCCTGGGTGCGAAACACGGCGTGGGCCGGGTAGACATCGTGGAAAACCGTCTGGTGGGTATCAAGTCCCGCGGCTGCTATGAAACTCCCGGGGGCACCATCATGATGGCGGCGCTGCGTGGCGTTGAGCAATTGGTTCTGGATCGCGACAGCTACAAGTGGCGTCAGCAGGTAGGTCTGGAAATGTCCTACGTGGTGTATGACGGACGCTGGTTCGCACCGCTGCGTCAGTCCCTGCAGGCCGCTGCGGAATCTCTGGCGGAAGAGGTGAACGGCGAAGTGGTACTGCGGCTTTACAAAGGTCAGGTGACTGCGCTGCAGAAACGTTCGCCGAACAGCCTGTACAGCGAAGAGTTCGCCACCTTTGGCGAAGACGAAGTCTACGACCACAGCCACGCTGGCGGCTTTATCCGCCTGTTCTCGCTCTCTTCAAGGATCCGTGCGCTGAACGAAAAGAAACAGCAGGGCTGATAACCCTGAGGCACCGGGCGGATTTTTCCCCGGTGCCTGTATAACAACGACTGATGGCAACAGACAGATAAGATACGGAGTATAACTATGGCACTTTGGGGCGGGCGTTTTTCTCAGGCGGCGGACCAGCGGTTCAAACAGTTTAATGATTCTCTGCGCTTCGATTACCGTCTGGCAGAGCAGGACATTGTCGGCTCCGTCGCCTGGTCCAAAGCGCTGGTGACGGTGGGGGTTCTGACCGGGGAAGAGCAACAACAGCTCGAAGCGGCGCTGAATACCCTGCTCAAAGAGGTTCAGGCCGACCCGCAGCAGATTCTGACCAGCGATGCCGAAGATATTCATAGCTGGGTGGAAGGGAAACTGATCGACAAAGTCGGGCAGTTGGGTAAAAAGCTGCACACCGGGCGTAGCCGTAATGATCAGGTCGCCACCGATCTGAAACTGTGGTGCAAGGCTCAGGTAGCGGCACTGCTGGAAGCGAATCGTGAATTCCAGAAGGCGCTGGTCGCCACTGCCCGGGACAATCAGGATGCGGTGATGCCGGGTTATACCCACCTGCAACGCGCCCAACCGGTGACTTTCGCTCACTGGTGCCTGGCCTATGTTGAGATGCTGGCCCGTGATGAAAGCCGACTGGAAGATGCCCTGAAGCGGCTGGATGTCAGCCCGCTGGGCAGCGGGGCGCTGGCGGGCACCGCCTATGAGATCGATCGTGAACAACTGGCGGGCTGGCTGGGTTTTGCCTCTGCCACCCGTAACAGTCTGGACAGCGTATCCGATCGCGATCATGTGCTGGAACTGCTCTCTGCGGCGGCTATCGGCATGGTGCATCTGTCGCGCTATGCCGAAGACCTGATCTTCTTTAACTCCGGCGAAGCGGGCTTTATCGAACTTTCCGATCGTGTGACTTCGGGCTCTTCGCTGATGCCGCAGAAGAAGAACCCTGATGCCCTGGAACTGCTGCGCGGTAAGTGCGGCCGGGTTCAGGGAGCCCTGACCGGCATGATGATGACCCTGAAAGGGCTACCGCTGGCCTACAACAAAGATATGCAGGAAGACAAAGAAGGGTTGTTCGACGCGCTCGATACCTGGCTGGATAGCCTGCATATGGCGACGCTGGTGCTGGACGGCATTCAGGTGAAGCGCCCACGCTGCCAGGAGGCCGCCCAGCAGGGGTATGCCAATGCCACCGAGCTGGCGGACTATCTGGTCGCTAAAGGCGTTCCGTTCCGTGAAGCGCACCATATCGTGGGTGAAGCGGTGGTCGAAGCTATCCATCAAAGCAAGCCTCTGGAAGATCTGGCTCTGGCTGACCTTCAGAAATTCAGCGCCACGATTGATGAGGATGTCTATGAGATTCTGAGTCTGCAATCCTGCCTGGATAAGCGTGCCGCGAAAGGGGGGGTATCGCCCCAGCAGGTCGCTCTGGCGCTGGAAGCTGCGGACAAGCGCCTTGGTTAGCCACCTCTGATGCCATCACAGACCCGGCCATCGCGCCGGGTTTTTTATGCAAAAAAAAAGCGGACGTGGCGTCCGCTAAAAAACGTCAAAGTTCACGTTGGCTGTGATGCCTGGATTCAGGGGGGATAAGCCCTGAAGACCAGGCGCTGTCATCAGACAGGTCAGAGAGGGTTCTCTACAGAGGGAAATTCCGGAAGTGCGGAAAGTCTCCCTTTGTTGGATATGATTATTCACCAGAATACTTGATAGGGATAATCGTTGGTTGCTATGCTATCTATCGCCATGGACTATCATGGTGGCGGAGGATGAATAATGAATATTCGTGATCTTGAATACCTGGTGGCGTTAGCCGAGCATCGCCATTTTCGTCGTGCGGCAGATTCCTGCCACGTTAGCCAACCGACCCTCAGCGGGCAGATTCGCAAGCTGGAGGACGAACTGGGCGTCATGCTGCTGGAACGAACCAGCCGCAAGGTGCTCTTCACCCAGGCCGGCCTGCTGCTGGTAGATCAGGCGCGTACGGTGCTGCGTGAAGTTAAGGTGCTGCGCGAAATGGCGAGCCAGCAGGGCGAGACCATGTCCGGCCCGCTGCATATCGGGCTGATCCCCACGGTCGGGCCTTACCTGTTGCCGCATATTGTGCCGCAGTTGCATCAGGAATTTCCTAAGCTGGAGATGTACCTGCACGAAGCTCAGACCCATCAGCTGCTGGCCCAGCTCGACAGCGGTAAGCTCGACTGTGCGATTCTGGCGCTGGTAAAAGAGAGTGAGTCCTTTATTGAGGTGCCGCTGTTCGATGAGCCGATGCTGCTGGCGGTGTACGAGGATCACCCGTGGGTGGGACGCGATCGGGTGCCGATGTCCGACCTGTCCGGCGAGAAACTGCTAATGCTGGAAGACGGCCACTGCCTGCGCGATCAGGCCATGGGTTTTTGCTTTGAAGCGGGCGCCGATGAAGACACTCATTTTCGTGCTACCAGCCTGGAGACGCTGCGCAATATGGTGGCTGCGGGGAGCGGTATTACGCTGTTGCCGGCGCTGGCAGTGCCTCAGGAGCGTAAGCGTGATGGTGTGGTTTATCTGCCGTGCTACAAACCTGAGCCCAAACGCACTATAGGTCTGGTGTATCGTCCGGGCTCACCGCTGCGCAGCCGCTATGAGCAACTGGCTGAGGCCATCCGTACTCAGATGGATGGCCACTTCGACAACGCCTTAAAAAAGGCGGTTTAAGCCGTTCAGCGCCGCTACCCGATAGGCTTCCGCCATGGTCGGGTAGTTGAAGGTGGTGTTAACGAAGTACTCGATGTTGTTACCGCCACCTTTCTGCTCCATGATCGCCTGGCCGATGTGGATAATCTCGGCTGCCCGCTCGCCAAAGCAGTGGATGCCCAGGATCTCTTTGGTTTCGCGATGGAACAGGATCTTGAGTGTGCCCACGTTCATACCGACGATCTGCGCCCGCGCCAGGTGTTTAAACTGGGCGCGACCCACCTCGTACGGCACTTTCATTGCCGTAAGCTGTTGTTCGGTTTTGCCGACAGAGCTGATTTCCGGAATGGTGTAGATTCCGGTCGGGATATCATCCACCAGATGGGCAGCCGCTTCGCCCTTAGCCATCGCCTGAGCAGCGATACGTCCCTGATCGTAGGCGGCGGAGGCCAGGCTTGGGTAGCCGATCACGTCGCCCACGGCCCAGATGTGCGGCAGCGCTGTCTGATACATGCTGTTGACCTTCAGCTGGCCGCGGCTGTCCGCCTTCAGCCCAATCTTATCCAGATCCAGGCTGTCCGTATTACCGGTACGGCCGTTGGCATACAGCAGACAGTCGGCCTTCACTTTCTTACCGGATTTCAGATGGACGATGACCCCATCCTCAACCCCTTCGATCTGCTCATACTCTTCGTGGTGACGAATGACCACGCCGCTGTTCCAGAAGTGGTATGAGAGCGAATCGGACATCTCCTGATCCAGGAAGGCCAGCAGGCGATCGCGGGTGTTGATAAGGTCAACTTTGACACTCATTCCCCGGAAGATAGACGCATATTCACAGCCAATAACCCCGGCGCCGTAGATAATAACGTGGCGCGGTTCATGATGCAGGCTGAGAATGGAGTCGCTGTCGTAAATACGCGGGTGGTTAAAATCGACGTCCGTCGGACGGTAGGGGCGTGAACCGCAGGCGATAACAAATTTCTCGGCGGTAATGGTTTCCACGCTGCCGTCCGGGCACTCCAGTGCAATGGTGTGCTCATCGGTAAAGCGGGCATTGCCCTGCAGGATCTCGCAGTGGTTACGCTCGTAAAAGCCCTGACGCAGGTTGGTCTGCTGACTGATAACGCTTTCGGTGTGGCGAAGAATGTCGGCAAAAGAGGAACGGAGGAGTCGGGTGTGGTCGCTGTAAAGAGGGTTCTGGTTAAATTCGATAATCCGGCTAACGGCCTGACGCAGTGCTTTAGAGGGGATGGTGCCCCAGTGGGTACAGCCGCCGCCGACGTTATGATAGCGCTCTATGACGGCGACTCGGGCTCCCTGTTTCACCAGCCCCATCGCGGCGCCTTCGCCGCCCGGGCCGGAACCTATTACTATTGCGTCATAATCCCAGGAATGTGGCATGGTAAGATTCACCTGTTCTTATACATAAAATCAACAGAATGGTAACATCAACGGGTAAATGCCCCAATTCTAATTGTGCGTTTTCCTGTCTTACCTGATGTTGCTCGCGTAAACAATCATTCACAATCCTTTATAGACCGGGTAGTTTTAAACTCTGATATAGTGCCCGTAATAAGTTGGAAGGATTCAGGCATCGTGATGGGTGTAAGAGCGCAACAGAAAGAGAGAACCCGGCGTTCATTGATTGAGGCCGCGTTCAGCCAGTTAAGTGCCGAGCGGAGTTTTGCCAGCCTCAGTCTGCGTGAGGTTGCCCGTGAGGCCGGAATCGCGCCTACCTCTTTTTACCGGCATTTTCGTGACGTGGATGAACTGGGGCTAACCATGGTGGACGAAAGCGGTCTGATGCTGCGTCAACTGATGCGTCAGGCGCGCCAGCGTATCGCCAAAGGGGGGAGCGTTATCCGGACGTCGGTCGCCACCTTTATGGAATTTATTGGTAATAATCCCAATGCCTTTCGGCTGCTGCTACGTGAACGTTCCGGCACCTCGGCGGCATTTCGTGCCGCCGTCGCCCGTGAAATTCAGCATTTTATTGCAGAACTGGCCGACTATCTGGAGCTGGAAAATCGTATGCCGCGCAGCTTCACGGAAGCCCAGGCGGAAGCGATGGTCACTATTGTCTTTAACGCTGGTGCGGAGGCACTGGACGTCGACGCAGAGCAGCGCCTTCAGCTCGAAGAGCGACTGGTGCTGCAACTGCGTATGATCTCAAAAGGAGCTTATTACTGGTATCGCCGTGAGCAAGAAAAAACGGTGATTGCTGCACAACATGCTTTACAAGTGAAGGAAGAGTGATGAAAGAGTCGATTCAGGAAAAAGGCACGCTGCTGCTGGCGCTGGTGGCCGGGCTGTCGATTAACGGCACCTGCTCCGCCCTGTTCAGCTCCGTGGTGCCCTTTTCAATTTTCCCCATCCTGACGCTGGGGCTGACGGTTTACTGCCTGCATCAGCGCTACCAGAATCGTACTATGCCAGTGGGGTTGCCCGGCATTGCCGCCGCCTGTTTTGTGCTGGGGGTGTTGATATACAGTTCGGTAGTGCGTGCGGAATATCCCGATTTGGGCTCCAACTTCCTGCCTTCAGTACTGTCGGTAATCCTGCTGTTCTGGATTGGCTATAAGCTTCGTCTGCGCCAGCAATTGCATTAAGTCATGCGCCTGGCGTAAATAAAAAAGCCGCATTATGCGGCTTTTTTATTAGCGACGGGTCAGCAGCACGCCGCACTCCATATGGTGGGTATAAGGGAACTGATCGAACAGGGCCAGCCGTTCAACCTGATGCGTCTGCGACAGCGTTTCCAGATTTTTGCACAGGGTTTCCGGATTACATGAGATATAGAGAATGCGTGGATAGCCCTGCACCATTTTCTCCGTTTCCGGATCCAGACCACTGCGTGGTGGATCGACAAAAATCGTCTCGCACTGGTAACTCTGTAAATCGATGCCTTTCAGACGATTAAAGGCGCGGACGCCGGTCATCGCCTGGGTGAATTCTTCTGCAGACATACGGATAATCTGCACGTTATCGATATGGTTGGCGGCGATATTGTACTGTGCCGCGGCAACCGACGGCTTGGCTATTTCGGTGGCCAGCACACGGCGGAAATTACGAGCCAGCGCCAGGGAAAAGTTACCGTTACCGCAGTATAGCTCCAGCAGATCGCCACGTGACCCTTCGGTGACCTCCAGCGCCCACTCCAGCATCTGAATATTCATCGCCGCGTTCGGCTGAGTAAAGCTATTCTCCACCTGGCGGGAGATCATCTCCCGGCCACCTACCGGCATCCGCTCATCGACATAGTCCTGGTCCAGAGCGATCTTGGTTTTGGTGGCCCGACCGATCAGATGCAGGTTAAAGCCGCGGGCGCGCAGCGCGTCGCGCAGGGCGATGGCCTGCTGCTTCCACTCATCATCCAGCGGGCGGTGATAGAGCAGGGAAACCACCGCCTGATTGCTCAGGGTGGTCAGATAATCCACCTGGAACAGCTTTCTGCGCAGGACCGGATTGTCGCGCACGCCGTTCAGGATCTCCGGCATCAGCTGGTTGATCAGATCGCTGGCGGCCGGGAAGCTATCAACCCGGATCCGCTGGCGGGTCTGCCTTTCGAAGATGATGTGGTAGAGATCGTCTCCGTCATGCCAGATGCGGAACTCCGCACGCATACGGTAGTGGCTAAGGGGCGAACGGAACACCTCCGGCACCAGTGTACAAAATGGGGCCATCATACTTTGCAGACGTACCACCTTTTCGGCCAGCTGCACGTCGTACTGATCGGTAGGGAGATGTTCGGGCGTCATGGTTCGCTCCAGTTGGGTCAAAATCACGCGGGGGATTGTAGGGGATAGCCACATGATGTCCAGCGTTGTTATGGAAGTCTGGACATCTATATGTCACGACGGTAGCATGCGCAGGCCGGCCTCTCCCGAGTTAAAAGGGAATCCAGTGTGAATCTGGAGCTGACGCGCAGCGGTATAGAATGGCGGGATGAACGCATCAAGCAAACACTGCTTTCACTGAAAGTGGGAAGTCCTCATCCAGATACGCCACCAAGCCCGAAGACCTGCCGGTAACACGTCGCCTCCGGCGCTATCATCGCGTTCTATCGATGGCGCCTGCGGCATCCTGATTTGGAGCTGGATGCTTAATTTACAATGATGATAAGAAAAATATCGCTGTTAACGGTGTTACCCGTCACGGCTTTTTCCGTCTGCGCGCAGGGTAATACCGACGATACACTGGTGGTTAGCGCCAGTCGTTTCCCTCAACCTGTTTCTTCAGTGCTGGCCCCTACCTCGGTGGTCACCCGGGAAGATATCAACAGATGGCAGGCGACAAGCGTTGCCGACATTCTGTCGCGTCTTCCCGGCGTGGATATCGCGCAAAACGGCGGCCTGGGGCAGATCAATTCGCTATTTATTCGCGGCACGGAAAGCCGTCATGTTCTTCTGTTGATTGATGGTATTCGCATGAACGGCGCTGGGATCAGCGGGAGTTCCGATCTCAGCCAGATCCCGCTATCGCTGATTCAGCGTATTGAATATATCCGCGGGCCGCGCTCTGCGGTTTATGGTTCCGACGCCATTGGCGGTGTGGTGAATATCATCACTGGTCGGGATAAACCGGGAACCACCCTGAGCGCGGGGATGGGGTCCCACGGCTATCAGAACTACGACGCCTCTACTCAGCAGCAGTTTGGAGCGACCAGGGTGACGTTTGCGGGTAACTACACCTATACCAAAGGGTTTGATGTCGTAGCTAACCTTCCAGACAACTATGGCGATCCCCGACAACCCGACCACGACGGTTTTATGAGTAAGTCGCTGTATGGCGCCGTCGACCACCAGTTTAACGATCGGGTCTCCGGTTTTGTGCGTGGCTATGGCTATGACAACCGTACCGACTACGACGGCATGCTGGCTTATGACGACAATTATAATGTGGCCGGGCTGCCGGATACCCGTCAGCTCTACAGTCAGGGATGGGATGCCGGGTTGCGCTTTCGTGAAGGCGATTATGCGTCGCAGTTAGTGGCAGGTTACAGCCGCAGTAAGGACTATAACTACGATCCGCATAAAGGACGTTACGACGCCAGCGCGACGCTCGATGATACAAAACAGTACAACCTGCAATGGGGCAATACGCTGCAGGTCGGGCAGGGGACGGTTAGTGCCGGAGTGGACTGGCAGAAGCAGACCACTGAGCCGGGTACGGCATATCTCAGCCAGGGCCATGAAATGCGCAATACCGGCGTCTACGCGACGGTTCAGCAGCTTATTGGACCGGTGACGCTGGAAGGCGCTATTCGCGGTGACGATCACTCTGAGTTTGGCTGGCATACTACCTGGCAAACCAGCGCAGCCTGGGAGTTTATCGATGGATATCGATTGATTGGATCTTATGGAACCGCTTTTAAGGCGCCTAACCTGGGCCAGCTTTATAGCGACTTTTATGGCAATACCCGGTTGAATCCTGAAGAGAGCAAGCAGTGGGAAGCTGGCATTGAAGGGTTGACCGGGCCGGTAAGCTGGCGCGTTTCCGGGTATCGTAACGACATCGACAATCTGATCGATTCAGACCCGGTGACGTACCGTTACTACAACATTGGTAAGGCGAGGATCAAAGGGGTGGAAGCTACGGCCTCTTTCGATACGGGTCCGGTGAGTCACCAGATTGCTTACGACTACGTTGATCCGCGCAATGCCCGGACGGATGAAGTGTTGTTACGACGTGCAAAGCAGCAGGTGAAATACGAGCTTAGCGGCCAGGTTGAAACGCTGGGCTGGTCAGTGACCTATCGTTATCTGGGCGAGCGCTATGACCGGAACTATAATGCTACCGGCAATCAGCTGGTAAAAATGGGCGGTGTCAGTCTGTGGGATGTCGCACTGTCGTATCCGCTCACCTCTCAGTTAACCGTTCGTGGTAGAATAGCCAACCTGTTCGATAAAGATTACGAGACAGTATATGGTTACCACACTGCAGGACGAGAATACACCTTGTCTGGCAGCTACTCCTTCTGACATCAGGCCCACCGTACTGGTGTTCGATTCCGGTGTCGGTGGGCTTTCTGTTTACGATGAGCTCCGCAAACTTCTGCCTGACCTTCACTATATCTATGCTTTCGATAACGTCGCTTTTCCTTATGGAGAGAAAGAAGAGGCGTTTATCGTGCAGCGAGTGGTTGAGATTGTGACCGCCGTGCAGGCCCGTTACCCGTTATCGATGGCGGTTATTGCCTGTAACACCGCGAGCACGGTTTCCCTACCTGCGCTACGTGAGAAATTCCAGTTTCCTGTTGTTGGTGTCGTTCCCGCCATTAAGCCAGCGGCACGGCTGACCGCGAATGGGATTGTTGGTCTGCTGGCAACCAGGGCGACGGTACGTCGTCCTTATACCCTGGAGCTTATTTCGCGCTTTGCTAATGAGTGTCGTATCGAAATGATCGGATCCGCGGAGCTGGTCGAGTTGGCGGAAGCCAAATTGCATGGCGATGCGATTCCGCTGGAGGCACTGCGCAAAATTTTGCGCCCCTGGCTGCGTATGCCGGAACCGCCGGATACCGTTGTTCTGGGCTGTACTCACTTTCCGCTGTTGAAAGATGAACTGATGCAGATTCTGCCGTCCGGTACCCGGCTGGTGGATTCCGGGGCTGCGATTGCCAGGCGTACGGCGTGGTTACTTGAGCATGAATCTCCTCAGGTGGGCTCAGCCGGACAGAATAAAGCATTTTGTATGGCGCTGACGCCGGAAGCATTACGACTTACGCCGGTTTTACAACGTTATGGCTTTAACTCACTGGAAAAACTGACGATTTAAACGGCATTTGTGCAAAAAAGAGACGGTTGGGAATTTTTTTTAGGAATGGGTCTTGCCAGCACGAATTCAGGCCCTATAATGCGCCACCACTGACACGGAACAACGCCTTACGGCACACCGGGTCAGCGGGACGAAAGCGAAAATAAACGCTTGACTCTCAAGCGGGAAAGCGTAATATACGCAGCCCGCGCCGCTGACAAAACAGCGCGCACTGCTCTTTAACAATTTATCAGACAATCTGTGTGGGCACTCGAAAGCACTGATATCCTGAACGTCGAAAGACGCTAAATGAATATCAAGTCTCAAGAGTGAACACGTAATTCATTACGAAGTTTAATTCTTTGAGCATCAAACTTTAATTGAAGAGTTTGATCATGGCTCAGATTGAACGCTGGCGGCAGGCCTAACACATGCAAGTCGAGCGGCAGCGGAAGGAAGCTTGCTTCCTTGCCGGCGAGCGGCGGACGGGTGAGTAATGTCTGGGGATCTGCCTGATGGAGGGGGATAACCACTGGAAACGGTGGCTAATACCGCATAATCTCGAAAGAGCAAAGTGGGGGACCTTCGGGCCTCACGCCATCAGATGAACCCAGATGGGATTAGCCAGTTGGTGAGGTAACGGCTCACCAAAGCGACGATCCCTAGCTGGTCTGAGAGGATGACCAGCCACACTGGAACTGAGACACGGTCCAGACTCCTACGGGAGGCAGCAGTGGGGAATATTGCACAATGGGCGCAAGCCTGATGCAGCCATGCCGCGTGTATGAAGAAGGCCTTCGGGTTGTAAAGTACTTTCAGTCAGGAGGAAGGGTGTGAGCTTAATACGCTCATGCATTGACGTTACTGACAGAAGAAGCACCGGCTAACTCCGTGCCAGCAGCCGCGGTAATACGGAGGGTGCAAGCGTTAATCGGAATTACTGGGCGTAAAGCGCACGCAGGCGGTTGGTTAAGTCAGATGTGAAATCCCCGGGCTCAACCCGGGAACTGCATTTGAAACTGGCCAGCTGGAGTCTCGTAGAGGGAGGTAGAATTCCAGGTGTAGCGGTGAAATGCGTAGAGATCTGGAGGAATACCGGTGGCGAAGGCGGCCTCCTGGACGAAGACTGACGCTCAGGTGCGAAAGCGTGGGGAGCAAACAGGATTAGATACCCTGGTAGTCCACGCCGTAAACGATGTCGACTTGGAGGCTGTGAGCTTGACTCGTGGCTTCCGGAGCTAACGCGTTAAGTCGACCGCCTGGGGAGTACGGCCGCAAGGTTAAAACTCAAATGAATTGACGGGGGCCCGCACAAGCGGTGGAGCATGTGGTTTAATTCGATGCAACGCGAAGAACCTTACCTGGTCTTGACATCCACGGAAGGTCTCAGAGATGAGACTGTGCCTTCGGGAACCGTGAGACAGGTGCTGCATGGCTGTCGTCAGCTCGTGTTGTGAAATGTTGGGTTAAGTCCCGCAACGAGCGCAACCCTTATCCTTTGTTGCCAGCGATTCGGTCGGGAACTCAAAGGAGACTGCCGGTGATAAACCGGAGGAAGGTGGGGATGACGTCAAGTCATCATGGCCCTTACGACCAGGGCTACACACGTGCTACAATGGCGCATACAAAGAGAAGCGACCTCGCGAGAGCAAGCGGACCTCATAAAGTGCGTCGTAGTCCGGATTGGAGTCTGCAACTCGACTCCATGAAGTCGGAATCGCTAGTAATCGTGAATCAGAATGTCACGGTGAATACGTTCCCGGGCCTTGTACACACCGCCCGTCACACCATGGGAGTGGGTTGCAAAAGAAGTAGGTAGCTTAACCTTCGGGAGGGCGCTTACCACTTTGTGATTCATGACTGGGGTGAAGTCGTAACAAGGTAACCGTAGGGGAACCTGCGGTTGGATCACCTCCTTACCTTTGGATACAGTATTCGCAGTGTCCACACAGATTGTCTGATGAAAGTAAAGAAGCAAGACGGCTACGAAGTCGTGACACTTTTCGTGTCCCCTTCGTCTAGCGGTTAGGACTCCGCCCTTTCACGGCGGCAACAGGGGTTCGAATCCCCTAGGGGACGCCACTTGCTCGGTGACAGGTGAAAGATGTTACCCCCGATATCTCAAAACTGGCTCAGTGAGTCATGTTTGAGATATTTGCTCTTTAACAATCCGGAACAAGCTGAAAATTGATAATCCATAAACGGGACAACCGTTTAATGGGTCTCTCAAGCTTGCAACACGAAGACATCTTCGGGTTGTGAGGTTAAGCGAATAAGCGTACACGGTGGATGCCCTGGCAGTCAGAGGCGATGAAGGACGTGCTAATCTGCGAAAAGCGTCGGTAAGCTGATATGAGGCGTTATAACCGACGATGTCCGAATGGGGAAACCCAGTGTGATTCGTCACACTATCATTAACTGAATCCATAGGTTAATGAGGCGAACCGGGAGAACTGAAACATCTAAGTACCCCGAGGAAAAGAAATCAACCGAGATTCCCTGAGTAGCGGCGAGCGAACGGGGAAGAGCCCAGAGTCTGAATCAGCGTGTGTGTTAGTGGAACGGTCTGGAAAGTCCGGCGATACAGGGTGACAGCCCCGTACACGAAAATGCACATGCTGTGAGCTCGATGAGTAGGGCGGGACACGTGTTATCCTGTCTGAATATGGGGGGACCATCCTCCAAGGCTAAATACTCCTGACTGACCGATAGTGAACCAGTACCGTGAGGGAAAGGCGAAAAGAACCCCGGCGAGGGGAGTGAAACAGAACCTGAAACCGTGTACGTACAAGCAGTGGGAGCACTCTTTATGGGTGTGACTGCGTACCTTTTGTATAATGGGTCAGCGACTTATATTCTGTAGCAAGGTTAACCGAATAGGGGAGCCGAAGGGAAACCGAGTCTTAACCGGGCGTTAAGTTGCAGGGTATAGACCCGAAACCCGGTGATCTAGCCATGGGCAGGTTGAAGGTTGGGTAACACTAACTGGAGGACCGAACCGACTAATGTTGAAAAATTAGCGGATGACCTGTGGCTGGGGGTGAAAGGCCAATCAAACCGGGAGATAGCTGGTTCTCCCCGAAAGCTATTTAGGTAGCGCCTCGTGAATTCATCTCCGGGGGTAGAGCACTGTTTCGGCTAGGGGGCCATCCCGGCTTACCAACCCGATGCAAACTACGAATACCGGAGAATGTTATCACGGGAGACACACGGCGGGTGCTAACGTCCGTCGTGAAGAGGGAAACAACCCAGACCGCCAGCTAAGGTCCCAAAGTCATGGTTAAGTGGGAAACGATGTGGGAAGGCCCAGACAGCCAGGATGTTGGCTTAGAAGCAGCCATCATTTAAAGAAAGCGTAATAGCTCACTGGTCGAGTCGGCCTGCGCGGAAGATGTAACGGGGCTAAACCATGCACCGAAGCTGCGGCAGCGACACTTAAGTGTTGTTGGGTAGGGGAGCGTTCTGTAAGCCTGCGAAGGTGTGCTGTGAGGCATGCTGGAGGTATCAGAAGTGCGAATGCTGACATGAGTAACGATAAAGCGGGTGAAAAGCCCGCTCGCCGGAAGACCAAGGGTTCCTGTCCAACGTTAATCGGGGCAGGGTGAGTCGACCCCTAAGGCGAGGCCGAAAGGCGTAGTCGATGGGAAACGGGTTAATATTCCCGTACTCGGTGTTACTGCGATGGGGGAACGGAGAAGGCTATGTCATCCGGGCGACGGTCGTCCCGGTTTAAGCGTGTAGGCTGACTTTCCAGGCAAATCCGGAAAGTTAAGGCTGAGGCGTGATGACGAGGCACTACGGTGCTGAAGTGACAAATGCCCTGCTTCCAGGAAAAGCCTCTAAGCTTCAGGTAACAACGAATCGTACCCGAAACCGACACAGGTGGTCAGGTAGAGAATACCAAGGCGCTTGAGAGAACCCGGGTGAAGGAACTAGGCAAAATGGTGCCGTAACTTCGGGAGAAGGCACGCTGACATGTAGGTGAAGCCCCTGCGGGTGGAGCTGAAGTCAGTCGAAGATACCAGCTGGCTGCAACTGTTTATTAAAAACACAGCACTCTGCAAACACGAAAGTGGACGTATAGGGTGTGACGCCTGCCCGGTGCCGGAAGGTTAATTGATGGGGTTATGGGTAACCAGAAGCTCCTGATCGAAGCCCCGGTAAACGGCGGCCGTAACTATAACGGTCCTAAGGTAGCGAAATTCCTTGTCGGGTAAGTTCCGACCTGCACGAATGGCGTAATGATGGCCAGGCTGTCTCCACCCGGGACTCAGTGAAATTGAACTCGCTGTGAAGATGCAGTGTACCCGCGGCAAGACGGAAAGACCCCGTGAACCTTTACTATAGCTTGACACTGAACATTGAGCCTTGATGTGTAGGATAGGTGGGAGGCTTTGAAGCGTGGACGCAAGTCTGCGTGGAGCCAACCTTGAAATACCACCCTTTAATGTTTGATGTTCTAACCTGGCGCCATTATCTGGCGTGGGGACAGTGTCTGGTGGGTAGTTTGACTGGGGCGGTCTCCTCCCAAAGAGTAACGGAGGAGCACGAAGGTTGGCTAATCCTGGTCGGACATCAGGAGGTTAGTGCAATGGCATAAGCCAGCTTGACTGCGAGCGTGACGGCGCGAGCAGGTGCGAAAGCAGGTCATAGTGATCCGGTGGTTCTGAATGGAAGGGCCATCGCTCAACGGATAAAAGGTACTCCGGGGATAACAGGCTGATACCGCCCAAGAGTTCATATCGACGGCGGTGTTTGGCACCTCGATGTCGGCTCATCACATCCTGGGGCTGAAGTAGGTCCCAAGGGTATGGCTGTTCGCCATTTAAAGTGGTACGCGAGCTGGGTTTAGAACGTCGTGAGACAGTTCGGTCCCTATCTGCCGTGGGCGCTGGAAGACTGAGGGGGGCTGCTCCTAGTACGAGAGGACCGGAGTGGACGCACCACTGGTGTTCGGGTTGTGATGCCAATTGCATTGCCCGGTAGCTAAGTGCGGAAAAGATAAGTGCTGAAAGCATCTAAGCACGAAACTTGCCCCGAGATGAGTCTTCCCTGAGACCCTGAGTCTCCTGAAGGGACGTTGAAGACGACGACGTTGATAGGCCGGGTGTGTAAGCGCAGCGATGCGTTGAGCTAACCGGTACTAATGACCCGAGAGGCTTAACCTTACAACGCCAAAGATGTTTTGGTGATGAGAGAACGAACGATATTCAGCTTGTGACGGATAAACGCTTATGGCCTGTATGGCGGTAAGCGGAACAGAATTTGCCTGGCGGCGACAGCGCGGTGGTCCCACCTGACCCCATGCCGAACTCAGAAGTGAAACGCCGTAGCGCCGATGGTAGTGTGGGGTCTCCCCATGCGAGAGTAGGGAACTGCCAGGCATCAAATTAAGAAGTACCGGGTGATATCCGGTGGCAGTATGGCCCGCCCCATGCGGGACCAGGGAACTGCCAGGCATCAAATTAGAAAGTACCGGGGTAATGCCCGGTGGCAGTAGAAAGTAGAAAAATTCGGTGGAGCGGTAGTTCAGTTGGTTAGAATACCTGCCTGTCACGCAGGGGGTCGCGGGTTCGAGTCCCGTCCGTTCCGCCACCCTATTTAGGGGCGTAGTTCAATTGGTAGAGCACCGGTCTCCAAAACCGGGTGTTGGGGGTTCGAGTCCCTCCGCCCCTGCCAGAATAATAATCCTTAGCTAACGCTAAGGATTTTTTTTTGCTTTTTTCCTTCCGCCAGAAAGCGATCCTCAGATCGCTCTATTCATCATCCTGATTATAAGATTACTGGGGTCTTCAGGATCTCTCTAAGCTGATTTAGCTTGTCACAGTTTTGCAGCCAGATAGCGTACAGAGGACGGGTTACTTCAACGCTGTCGCTGACCAGATTTAACCCTTCCCGCTGTGTTGCCCAGGAGACTGGTAGCCAGGCGCAACCATTCAGTTCTGGTAGCATACGTGTCACGATCTCAGCCGAACTGGTGGTTAACAGCGGAATATCATCGCTGATTAACAGCCCCGCTTCGTGCTGCTGAAAATCCGGCCCCCACTCCAGACGCAGATAGGTTAATGCCGATTTGGGGCGTGACGGCGCTGTGCAGAAGAGGGACAGATTAAACTGCCCGACAACCTGGCTGCTCATCTCATCCATTTTGGGTGATTCGGTAGTGAGCAGGAGATCCAACTGGCGTTCGTGTAGCTGCTTCACCAGAGACTGACGCTGAGCGATACGCGCTTCGAACTGCATACCGGGCTGCTCTTTGTAGAGCCGTGGTAGCCACGGTGACAGTACGCACTCCCAGAGTGAAGCGCTGGCGCCTATGGTGAATTCATTGTGCCGTGAGGTGTTTGAAACTTCCTTTTTGGCCGCCATCCAGGTATTCATCAAATTTTCCGCATAAGGGAGCAGGCGTTCGCCAGCAGCCGTAAGGCGGATGTTATTGCGATGTCGGGTAAACAGGTTGACACCCAGCTGGTTTTCAAGCTGTCGGATACGAAAACTGACTGCGGATTGAGTCAGATACAACGCTTCGGCAGCTCGCCCAAAGTGGCGAGTTCTGCTCACTTCCAGGAAGGTTTTCAGTAATTCCGTATCCACGCCTTTCCCCCAAAAATCTTTTGTCGTTATGATTTAAATGTTTTGTTTTACACTCTGTCAAGCGTAACTAATACTCCGCGCCATAACTAGCTCGTCCAGGATAATCAGGAGCGTGCAGAATGGCGGAAAGCTTTTCGACGACTAATCGATTTTTCGACAACAAATTTTACCCGCGCGGGTTTTCCCGTCATGGTGACTTCACCATTAAAGAGGCCCAGTTGCTGGAGCGCCTGGGGTTCGCTTTCAATGAGTTGAACCTTGGTAAGCGTGAGCCTGCAACAGAAGCTGAAAAGCAGTTTGTGGAGGTTTGCCGCGGTCAGCGTGAACCGGCGACGGAAGAAGAGCGCGTATGGACTAAGTACATGGGGCGTATCAATCGTCCACGACGTTTCCATACCCTCTCTGGCGGAAAGCCGCAAATGGAAGGCGCTGACGATTACAGCGACTCCGATGATTAATAAATGATAAGGGCCTGTCGGCCCTTTTTTACGCCACCATTTTGCGTAGATGAATAAGTAAGCGATCGATAGCCCGATAACTCAACGCTTCCTGCAGATGCTGGCGTTGGATTTGTGGCTGATGTTCCAAATCGGCAATCGTTCTGGCAACCCTGAGCAGACGCTGCCACGCCCGAACAGACAGTTCCAGGCGGGTGAGTGCCTCTTCCAGCCATTGGGCATCTTCTGGCAACAGCGAGCAAAAGCGACGTATCGCCTGATTATTCAGATGCGCGTTTAATTGTTTTTGACGTGCGTTCTGGTGCCTGTAAGCCTCTGTGATGCGTTCACGTACGCAAGCGCTGGTCTCCCCTTGATAATGTTGGCCTGACAGAGTGCCAGGCGGCAGAAGCGGAATTTCCAGTGACATATCGAAACGATCCAGGAAGGGGCCGGAGAGCCGGTTAATATAGCGTAACGTTTGCTGCAATCCTCCATGGCTTTGATTTCCCTGCCAGTCACCCGAAGGGCTGGGGTTCATTGCGGCGATCAGCTGAAAGCGGGCCGGATAGCGAACTTTCGCTCGGGTGCGTGAGATGATGATCTCGCCAGACTCTATAGGTTCGCGTAAAGCTTCCAGTACCCTTCGACTAAATTCCGGCAGTTCGTCAAGAAACAGAATGCCGTTATGCGCCAGGGAGATCTCTCCGGGGCCGGGCATGGAGCCTCCGCCAACCAGCGCCGTCATCGATGCGCTGTGATGTGGAGCGCGAAAGGGACGCTGTCTCCATTGTTGATGAAGGCTATGAGGGCTAACCAGACTCAGTATTGCCGCACTTTCCAGGGCCTCAGTATTACTCAGCGGTGGTAACAGTCCCGGTAACCGGCTTGCCAGCATTGTTTTTCCGGTGCCTGGAGGGCCGAGTAATAGCAGATTGTGTCCCCCGGCAGCTGCGATTTCCAGGGCACGCTTACCTTGACTCTGACCAATAATATCGCACAGATCCCGGTGTTCATTGATATGGGGGAGATGAGGGGCCCTGGGCTCTGGCAGTATTGTTTTACCTTCCAGAAAGGCGCAGACATCGGCCAACTGATGGGCGATAAAACAGCCCGGCTTCCCAATTAAACCCACCTCGTCTTCATTCTCTGCCGCGACGATCACCTGTCGGCCGGCGCGCAATCCCTCCATTGCGCCAGATATCGCGCCGGAAACGCCCCTCAGCGCGCCGGTAAGCGCCAGTTCGCCCAGAAACTCGTAGCGTTCAGGATGGCGGATACAAAGTTGCTCCGAGGCCGCCAGGAGCGCCAGAGCAATGGGAAGATCGAATCGCCCCCCTTCCTTAGGCAGGTCTGCCGGCGCCAGATTCAGGGTGATCTTACGGGCTGGAAATTGATATCCGCTATTAATAATGGCGCTGCGTACCCGATCCCGGGCCTCTTTTACGGTAGTTTCGGGTAAGCCAACCATGGTGAGCCCCGGCAGTCCCTGGCTGATATGTGCTTCGACGGTCACCTGGGGAGCAGTAATGCCCAGTGCGGCGCGTGTATGAATAATAGACAGTGTCATAAAGCCTCCCGGAATACGCCATCATGGACGATCTATGCCCGGAGGCCAGTTTGTTCTTTCCGGGTTGCGTAGTTTATTCCCGCATATCTTTACCTGTTCCGGTGTTTTCATGATTAATGTGTGCCAGATCGCGTCGTTATGGCTCCATGTCTGCTGGCGAATCATACCCGCAATGAATGAACTTTTTTCACATCGGGCTTATTATTTGAAATATAACATTTTTTTAATAAATACTTCATCTGCTTATGAAATGATTCATAAAAAAATCTTGTCACTTGTGTGATCTCTGTGGTAACTCTTTAGACATTACTTCGAACGAGTTTAGTGAACGAATATCTAATGAAAGCCCTTCTACTAGTGGTCAGCCTGGTCGTGATTAGCGTGGTGGTGATTATTATTCCACCGTGCGGGGCTGCACTTGGGAGAAGAAAGGCTTAAAAATCAAGCCTGAATCGAAGAGAACCCCCGCACCGAAAGGTCCGGGGGTTTTTTGTTGGTTGTAGCAATGTTTGGCGAGGAACAGAGAATGAGCAACAGTATAAAATCCTGTTTCTTCCGTAATGAGACGGGGATTTAACTATGAATGGTGCGCAGTGGGTAGTACATGCTTTGCGAACGCAGGGTGTTAACACAGTTTTCGGTTATCCTGGCGGGGCAATTATGCCGGTCTATGACGCGCTCTATGACGGCGGAGTGGAACACCTACTGTGCAGACATGAGCAGGGTGCGGCAATGGCGGCTATCGGCTATGCCCGAGCCACCGGTCATACCGGAGTCTGCATCGCGACTTCCGGCCCGGGCGCCACGAACCTGCTGACCGGCCTGGCGGATGCCTTGCTGGACTCCATTCCCGTTGTTGCTATTACTGGTCAGGTGGCTTCCCCGTTGATTGGCACCGATGCGTTTCAGGAGGTGGATGTATTGGGCCTGTCTTTGGCCTGTACCAAACACAGCTTCCTGGTACAGTCGCTTGATGAATTGCCCCGCGTTATCGCCCAGGCCTTTGAAGTCGCACAATCAGGACGTCCGGGGCCGGTTCTGGTCGATATTCCGAAAGATATTCAGGTAGCGGAAGGCGAGCCTGCGCCGCTGTTGAGCACCGTTCAGGACAGCGTATCGTTGCCGCAGGCCGAGCTGGCTCAGGCGTGGGAGATGCTGGCGGCGGCTGAGCGTCCGGTACTGTATGTTGGCGGCGGCGTCGGGATGGCCGGCGCCGTTCCGGCGCTGCGGGACTTCATGGCCGCTACCGGTATCCCCGCCACCTGTACTCTGAAAGGGCTGGGGGCGGTGGATGCTGAACATCCGGGATACCTCGGTATGCTGGGAATGCACGGAACTAAGGCGGCTAACCTGGCCGTACAGCAGAGCGACCTGTTGATTGTCGTCGGTGCCCGCTTTGACGATCGGGTTACCGGTAAGCTCAACACCTTTGCGCCGGATGCACGGGTTATTCATATGGATATCGACCCTGCAGAGATGAGCAAGCTGCGCCAGGCCCACGTAGAGCTGTGCGGCGATCTGAATCGCCTGCTGCCCGCATTAAGGCAGCCGCTGTCCATCTCTCCCTGGCAGCAGAATATTGCACAGCTGCGTGCCGAGCATGCCTGGCGCTACGATCATCCCGGCGAGGCTATCTACGCCCCTCTGTTGTTGAAGCAGCTCTCCGAGCGTAAGCCACCGCAGGCCGTGGTTACGACGGATGTGGGCCAGCATCAGATGTGGGCTGCGCAGCATATGACCTATACCAGGCCAGAAAACTTCATCACCTCCAGTGGTCTTGGCACTATGGGTTTTGGCCTGCCAGCGGCGGTAGGCGCACAGGTAGCGCGCCCGGAAGATACCGTTATTTGCATCAGCGGCGACGGTTCTTTCATGATGAATGTCCAGGAACTGGGAACGGTAAAACGTAAACAGCTGCCGTTAAAAATCCTGCTACTGGATAACCAGCGGTTGGGCATGGTTCGCCAGTGGCAGCAGCTCTTTTTCTCTGAACGCTATAGTGAAACCGACCTTTCCGATAACCCCGATTTTCTGACGCTGGCCAGCGCCTTTGGTATTCCGGGCCAGCGTATTACCCGCAAAGACCAGGTGGAAGCGGCGCTGGACGCCATGCTGAATAGCGACGGTCCTTATCTGCTTCACGTCTCGATTGATGAGCTTGAGAACGTCTGGCCGTTGGTGCCTCCCGGCGCCAGTAACTCACAAATGCTGGAGAAAGTATCATGATGCAACATCAACTTGCCGTGCAGGCCCGTTTTCGTCCAGAGACCCTGGAGCGCGTATTGCGCGTGATACGCCACCGCGGCTTTCATATCTGTGCCATGAATATGGCGTCCGGGCTGAATACGGAAAACATTAATATCGAATTGACCGTTGCCAGCCCACGACCGGTCGAATTACTGTTTAGTCAGTTAAGCAAACTGGTGGATGTCGACCGGGTCGAGATCCAGCAACCCACATCGCAACAAATACGCGCCTGAGCAGCGCCAAAGGAAGAAAAATGACAACGAAGAAAGCTGATTACATCTGGTTCAATGGTGAGATGACCCCATGGGGTGAGGCGAAAGTCCACGTCATGTCCCACGCGTTGCACTACGGAACCTCGGTATTTGAAGGTATCCGCTGCTACGAATCTCACAAAGGGCCGGTGGTGTTCCGTCATCGTGAACATATGCAGCGTCTGCGTGATTCAGCCAAAATCTATCGTTTCCCGGTTTCTCAGAGCGTCGATGAGTTGATGGAAGCCTGCCGTGAAGTGATTCGTAAAAATAATCTGACCAGCGCCTATATCCGTCCGCTGGTGTTTGTGGGCGATGTGGGTATGGGGGTTAATCCGCCGGATGGCTACAACACCGACGTGATTATCGCGGCCTTCCCGTGGGGCGCCTATCTGGGCGCCGAAGCGCTGGAGCAGGGTATTGATGCCATGGTTTCTTCCTGGAACCGTGCCGCGCCGAATACCATTCCGACCGCCGCCAAAGCTGGCGGTAACTACCTTTCTTCCCTGCTGGTCGGCAGCGAAGCGCGCCGCCACGGTTATCAGGAAGGCATCGCGCTGGACGTCAACGGCTATATCTCTGAAGGGGCCGGTGAGAACCTGTTTGAAGTGAAAGATGGCATCCTCTTTACCCCGCCGTTCACCTCTTCTGCTCTGCCGGGTATCACTCGCGACGCTATTATCAAGCTGGCGCAGGATTTGGGAATCGAAATTCGCGAGCAGGTGCTGTCCCGTGAATCCCTCTATCTGGCTGATGAAGTCTTTATGTCCGGTACCGCAGCGGAGATCACGCCGGTACGTAGCGTGGATGGCATTCAGGTCGGCGCTGGCCGCTGTGGCCCGGTGACCAAGCGCATCCAGCAGGCCTTCTTCGGTCTGTTCACCGGTGAAACCGAAGACAAATGGGGCTGGCTGGATCCGGTTAACCCCGCTAAGTAATTAAAATGATTCTGTCCGGGCGGCAAAGCATCGCCCGGACATGCAGACAGACTGGGAGTGAATAACGCATGCCAAAGTATCGTTCCGCCACCACAACACACGGCCGCAATATGGCGGGAGCCCGCGCGCTGTGGCGCGCGACCGGGATGACCGACAATGACTTCGGAAAGCCCATCATTGCGGTGGTCAACTCTTTCACCCAATTTGTTCCGGGGCATGTGCATCTGCGCGATCTGGGGAAACTGGTTGCTGAGCAGATCGAAGCCTCAGGCGGGGTGGCAAAAGAGTTTAATACGATAGCCGTAGATGATGGCATTGCCATGGGGCACGGGGGCATGCTTTATTCTCTGCCGTCGCGTGAGCTTATCGCCGACTCTGTTGAATATATGGTGAATGCCCACTGTGCAGATGCCATGGTATGTATCTCCAACTGCGATAAAATCACGCCAGGGATGTTAATGGCCTCGCTGCGCCTTAACATTCCGGTGATTTTCGTCTCTGGCGGCCCGATGGAAGCCGGGAAAACCAAACTCTCCGATCAGATCATCAAGCTCGATCTGGTGGATGCCATGATCCAGGGGGCGGATCCGAAGGTATCCGACGAGCAGAGCAATGAGGTGGAACGTTCTGCCTGTCCGACCTGCGGATCCTGTTCCGGGATGTTTACCGCCAACTCCATGAACTGCCTGACCGAAGCGCTGGGGCTTTCGCAGCCGGGTAACGGCTCGCTGCTGGCGACCCATGCCGATCGTAAGCAGTTATTCCTGAACGCCGGTAAACGGATCGTTGAGCTGACCAAACGCTACTATGAGCAGGATGATGCCAGCGCGTTGCCGCGTAACATTGCCAGCAAGGCCGCGTTTGAAAATGCCATGACGCTGGATATCGCGATGGGTGGCTCCACCAATACCGTTCTGCATCTGCTGGCCGCCGCTCAGGAGGCCGAGATCGACTTCACCATGAGTGATATCGATAAGCTGTCTCGTAAGGTCCCGCAGCTGTGTAAGGTGGCACCGAGTACCCCGAAATACCATATGGAAGACGTGCACCGTGCGGGTGGCGTTATCGGTATTCTGGGGGAGCTGGATCGCGCCGGGCTGCTGAATCGCGAGGTGAAAAACGTACTGGGTCTCTCCCTGCCGCAGACGCTTGAGCAGTATGATGTGATGCTGACCAAAGACGATGCGGTGAAGAGCATGTTCCGCGCAGGCCCGGCGGGGATTCGTACCACCCAGGCCTTCTCGCAGAACTGTCGCTGGGAAACGCTTGATGACGATCGTGCCGAAGGCTGCATCCGTTCGCTGAAGCACGCTTACAGTCAGGACGGTGGGCTGGCGGTGCTGTACGGCAACTTCGCGGAAAATGGCTGTATCGTAAAAACCGCAGGCGTGGATGAAGGCAGCCTGAAATTTACCGGCCCGGCTAAGGTTTACGAAAGTCAGGATGATGCGGTGGAAGCTATCCTCGGTGGCAAAGTTGTGGCGGGCGATGTGGTCGTTATCCGCTATGAAGGGCCGAAAGGCGGCCCGGGCATGCAGGAAATGCTCTATCCGACCAGCTTCCTGAAGTCGATGGGACTGGGTAAGGCCTGTGCCCTGATCACCGATGGTCGTTTCTCTGGCGGTACCTCCGGACTCTCCATCGGCCACGTTTCTCCGGAAGCGGCAAACGGTGGCAGCATCGGGCTTATCGAGGATGGCGACATGATTGCCATTGACATCCCTAACCGTGGTATTCAACTGGAAGTCAGCGATCAGGAGTTGGCCGCGCGTCGTGAAGCTCAGGAAGCCAGGGGCGATCAGGCCTGGACGCCGCGGAATCGCGAACGTCAGGTCTCCTTTGCGCTGCGTGCCTATGCCAGCCTGGCGACCAGTGCCGATAAAGGCGCCGTGCGTGACAAAAGCAAGCTGGGAGGCTAACCATCATGGCTGAGTCCCAACCTCTGGGTGAGGCCCCGTGCGGGGCCGAATATCTGCGGGCGGTGTTACGCTCGCCGGTTTACGAGGTCGCACAGGTCACGCCGCTCCAGAAAATGGAGAAGCTCTCATCAAGGCTGGATAACGTGGTGCTGGTGAAGCGAGAAGATCGCCAGCCGGTGCACAGCTTTAAGCTGCGCGGCGCCTACGCCATGATCGCCGGACTTTCTGAAGAGCAAAAAGCGCGTGGCGTTATCACGGCATCGGCGGGGAACCACGCCCAGGGCGTTGCGCTCTCTTCCAGTCGCCAGGGCATCAATGCGCTGATCGTGATGCCGGTGACGACGGCCGATATCAAAGTGGATGCGGTGCGCGGTTTCGGTGGCGAAGTGCTGCTCTATGGCAATAACTTCGACGAAGCGAAAGCGAAGGCGATCGAGCTTTCTGAGCAGCAGGGCTTTACCTGGGTACCGCCGTTTGATCACCCGGCAGTGGTGGCGGGTCAGGGCACTCTGGCGCTGGAGCTGTTACAGCAGGACGCGCATCTTGACCGGGTATTCGTTCCGGTCGGTGGTGGTGGTCTGGCGGCTGGAGTGGCGGTGCTTATCAAGCAACTGATGCCGCAGATCAAAGTGATTGCGGTGGAAGCGGAGGATTCCGCCTGCCTGAAAGCGGCGCTGGAGGCCGGAGAGCCGGTAGACCTGCCGCGAGTCGGGCTGTTTGCCGAAGGGGTTGCCGTTAAACGCATTGGCGATGAAACCTTCCGACTGTGCCGCGAATATCTCGACGATATCATCACGGTAGACAGCGATGCCATCTGCGCCGCCATGAAAGATCTGTTCGAAGATGTGCGTGCAGTCGCTGAGCCTTCCGGCGCGCTGGCGCTGGCGGGTATGAAGAAATATGTGCAACAGCATGGCATTCGCGGCGAGCGCCTGGCGCATGTGCTTTCGGGCGCCAACGTTAACTTCCATGGCCTGCGCTATGTCTCTGAGCGCTGCGAACTGGGCGAGCAGCGTGAAGCTCTGCTGGCGGTCACCATTCCGGAAGAGAAGGGGAGCTTCCTGAAGTTCTGCCAACTGCTGGGAGGACGTGCGGTTACCGAGTTCAACTATCGCTTTGCCGATGATAAATCCGCCTGCATCTTTGTGGGGGTGAGGCTAAGTCGCGGGCAGGAGGAGCGCCAGGAGATTCTCGATCTGCTGGGGCAGGGCGGTTACAGCGTGGTGGATCTCTCTGACGATGAGATGGCGAAGCTGCATGTGCGCTACATGGTGGGGGGCCGCCCCTCCCGGGCACTGCAGGAGCGGCTCTACAGCTTTGAATTCCCGGAATCGCCAGGGGCGCTGCTGCGCTTCCTGCAAACCCTGGGGACTCACTGGAACATCTCGCTGTTCCACTATCGCAGCCATGGCACAGACTATGGGCGGGTGCTGGCGGCTTTTGAGCTGGGCAGCCACGAGCCAGATTTTGAAACCCGCCTGAAGGAGCTGGGCTACGAGTGCCATGAAGAGACGCAAAACCCGGCGTTTCGCTTTTTCCTGGCCTGATTAACGTACGGCAGGCTCTTTACGCTGCTGAACAATCTTCCAGAAAGCACCAATAAGCGGCTCATGCAGCCGCTTTTTTTGGGCGCAGACGCCCAGTTCAAACGGCGTCTTCTCATCGCTGCGTTCCAGCACCGTCACCCTGTTCCGCACTGGTTCCGGGCTGTTTTCCAGTACTACTTCCGGTATTAACGCCACGCCACAGCCCAGCGCTACCATAGAAACCATCGCCTCATGACCGGCAACCGTGGCGTAGATAAAGGGGTTGCTCAGCTTATGGCGACGAAACCACAGTTCGATGCGTCGCCGTACCGGGCCCTGGTCCGGCAGGATAAAAGGCACCTGGGACCAGTCCGGTTGCGATTCACTGACCTGGCTGCGTACCGGGCAGGCCAACGCCGGGCCAATCAGCACCACCGGCAGATTCTCCAGCATGGCGAAGTCGATAGCGGCGGGCAGGGTTTCAGGTTTACCGGCAATCGCAATATCCGCTTCACCCGACAGTGCCTTCTCCACGGCGTCTGCGGCGTCACCGGTAGTCAGCTTGATTTCGACTGATGGATGCTCGGCGCGGAAGCGGTCGAGAATGGGTGGCAGATGGCTGTAGGCGGCGGTCACTGAACAAAAAAGATGCAATTCGCCGGACAGCGACGGCCCTTGTTGGGACAGGGTGTGGCGCAGTTGTTGATACTGCAACAGGGTTTGCTGGGCAAACTGGCGCAGCGATTCACCCGCTTCGGTGAGTGTCACCGTACGGTTATCGCGGATGAACAACGGCTGCCCCAGCTCATCTTCCAGCCGCTGGATCTGGCGTGACAGCGTGGAAGGGCTAACGTGCATGGCTCGCGCGCTACGCCCGAAATGACGGCTTTCGGCCAGATGAAGAAAGGTTTTCAGGTCACGGAAGTCCACGGGGTTTCCCCTCCATTTCTGTGTTGCGTTATATGCAATATGACGTTGTTAATATATCAATTTGCGCAACGAATTTCCTGTCATATAGTGAGCCCATACCCCGCAGGAAAATGCGGCACGATATTCTTATGAAAAACGAACACACCACGACATCGACGGAGTTGTACAATGGCTAACTATTTCAATACGTTAAATCTGCGCCAGCAGCTGGCGCAACTGGGTAAATGTCGCTTTATGGCGCGTGATGAGTTCGCCGATGAGGCGAGCTACCTGAAAGGGAAAAAAGTGGTCATCGTCGGTTGTGGTGCTCAGGGCCTGAATCAGGGGCTGAACATGCGTGATTCCGGGCTGGATGTTTCCTATGCCTTGCGCGCTGAAGCCATCGCAGAAAAACGCGCCTCCTGGCGTAAAGCCACCGAAAACGGCTTTAAAGTGGGCACCTATGAAGAGCTGATCCCGCAGGCCGATCTGGTTATCAACCTGACGCCGGACAAACAGCACTCCGCCGTGGTGCAGGCCGTGCAGCCGATGATGAAAGACGGTGCCGCGCTGGGCTATTCCCACGGTTTTAACATCGTCGAGGTGGGTGAGCAGATTCGTAAAGATGTGACCGTCGTGATGGTGGCGCCTAAGTGCCCGGGCACCGAAGTGCGTGAAGAGTACAAGCGCGGCTTCGGCGTGCCGACCCTGATTGCGGTACACCCGGAAAACGATCCTAAAGGCGAAGGTATGGCTATCGCCAAGGCCTGGGCTGCGGCGACCGGCGGTCATCGCGCCGGGGTGCTGGAATCTTCCTTCGTTGCCGAAGTGAAATCTGACCTGATGGGTGAGCAGACCATCCTGTGCGGCATGCTGCAGGCGGGTTCTCTGCTGTGCTACGACCGTCTGGTGAAAGAGGGGGCGGATCCGGCATACGCTGGCAAGCTGATTCAGTTCGGTTGGGAAACTGTGACCGAAGCCCTGAAGCAGGGCGGTATCACGCTGATGATGGACCGCCTGTCCAACCCGGCGAAACTGCGCGCTTTCGCACTCTCTGAGCAGTTGAAAACGATTATGGCGCCGCTGTTCCAGAAGCACATGGATGACATCATCTCTGGCGAATTCTCTTCGGGCATGATGGCCGACTGGGCCAACGATGATAAGAAACTTCTGACCTGGCGTGAAGAAACCGGCGCGACCGCGTTCGAAAACGCGCCGCAGTATGATGGTAAGATCGAAGAGCAGGCATACTTCGATGAAGGCGTACTGATGATCGCTATGGTGAAGGCGGGCGTTGAGCTGGCATTCGAAACCATGGTGGATTCAGGCATCATTGCCGAGTCGGCTTACTACGAGTCGCTGCATGAGCTGCCGCTGATCGCCAACACCATCGCCCGTAAGCGTCTGTATGAGATGAACGTGGTAATTTCCGATACCGCCGAATACGGTAACTACCTGTTCGCCAACGCTGCTGTGCCGCTGCTGCAGGAATTTATGACTCGTCTGCAGCCAGGCGATCTGGGCAAAGCGGCGCAGGCCGGTGCGGTGGATAACGCTCAGCTGCGTGATGTGAATGAAGCTGTGCGTGGCCATGCAATCGAGCAGGTCGGCCGTAAGCTGCGTGGCTATATGACCGATATGAAGCGTATTGCGGTAGCGGGTTAAAAGAATCCTCACCCCGGCCCTCTCCCTAAGGGAGAGGGAGCAAACACTCATCAACGTCCCTCCAGGGGGGCGTTGATGCTTTTACCTCCGGTACAGCACCTTAATAATGTGCCAGCCGAATTTCGTTTTTACCGGTCCGTAGGGCTTAAGCAGCGGAGCGCTGCTGAACACCGCTTTATCGAAGGGGGCGACCATCGCACCCTGGTGGAATTCCCCGAGATCGCCGCCGTTGCGTCCGGAGGGGCAGCTGGAATAGCGTTTAGCGAGGTGATCGAAGCTTTTCCCTTTCTCCAACTGTTCCATAATTTCCCGGGCTTTGGCTTCGGTTTTCACCAGAATATGTAGAGCCGCTGCGGTTCTGGCCATTATTTCTCTCCGTCAGATAATCACTTAGCTATAACTCTACCATCCGCTATCAATCACGGGCAGGCTTTCTGCTACAATCCTCACCCCGTTTATCTATTGAGCAGGTTGTTATGCGTCTGAATCCCGCCCAACAAGAAGCCGTCGAGTTTGTTACCGGTCCTTGCCTGGTTCTGGCGGGAGCCGGATCCGGTAAGACGCGCGTGATTACCAATAAAATCGCCCACCTGATCCACGGTTGTGGCTATCAGGCGCGCCATATTGCGGCGGTGACCTTTACCAATAAAGCCGCGCGTGAGATGAAAGAGCGTGTGGCCCAGACTCTGGGACGCAAAGAGGCTCGGGGGCTGATGATTTCCACCTTCCATACCCTCGGGCTGGAGATTATTAAGCGCGAGTATGCGGCGCTGGGGATGAAGTCCAACTTTTCGCTGTTTGACGATACCGATCAGATGGCGCTGCTGAAAGAGCTGACGGATGAGTGGCTGGAGCAGGATAAAGATCTGCTCTCACAGCTGATCTCGACCATCTCCAACTGGAAAAACGATCTGCTGATGCCAGCCCAGGCCGCCGCTCAGGCGCGTAGCGAACGCGACAAACTGTTCGCGCACTGTTACGGGCTTTATGATGCGCATCTCAAGGCCTGCAACGTACTGGACTTTGACGATCTGATCCTGCTACCCACGCTGCTGCTGCGCGGTAATGAAGAGGTGCGCGAACGCTGGCAGAATCGCATCCGTTATCTGCTGGTGGATGAGTACCAGGATACCAATACCAGCCAGTATGAGCTGGTTAAGCTGCTGGCAGGAACCCGGGCGCGCTTTACCGTAGTGGGGGATGATGACCAGTCTATCTATTCCTGGCGTGGTGCCCGGCCGCAGAACCTGGTGCTGTTGAATAAAGACTTTCCTGCGCTGCGGGTGATCAAGCTGGAGCAGAACTATCGCTCCTCTGGTCGCATTCTGAAAGCGGCCAATATTCTGATTGCCAATAACCCGCACGTGTTTGAAAAGCGGTTGTTTTCCGAACTGGGCTATGGCGTGGAGCTGAAGGTCGTTACTGCCAGCCACGAAGAACACGAAGCTGAACGGGTTGCCGGTGAGCTGATTGCCCACCACTTTATTAATAAGACCCAGTATAAGGATTACGCCATCCTTTACCGCGGCAATCACCAGTCCCGGGTGTTCGAAAAGCTGCTGATGCAGAACCGCATTCCCTACCGTATTTCCGGCGGCACTTCTTTTTTTTCGCGTCCGGAAATTAAGGATCTGCTGGCCTACCTGCGGGTACTGACGAACCCCGATGATGACAGCGCCTTTCTGCGCATCGTCAACACCCCGCGCCGCGAGATTGGACCGGCAACCCTGCAGAAGCTGGGGGAGTGGGCGAATCAGCGTAATAAAAGCATGTTTAACGCCAGCTTTGATTTAGGGCTGAGCCAGACTTTGACCGGTCGTGGCCTGGAGGCGCTACAGCGCTTCACCCACTGGCTGGGTGAAGTGGCGGGGCTTGCGGAACGCGAACCGGTGGCCGCAGTTCGCGATCTCATTCACGGTATTGATTATGAATCCTGGCTCTACGAGACCTCTCCCAGCCCGAAAGCCGCTGAAATGCGGATGAAAAACGTCAACCAGCTGTTCAGCTGGATGACTGAGATGCTGGAAGGGAGCGATCTGGAAGAGCCGATGACCCTGACTCAGGTCGTCACTCGCTTTACGTTGCGCGAGATGATGGAGCGTGGCGAAAACGATGAAGAGCTGGACCAGGTGCAGTTGATGACCCTACACGCCTCAAAAGGGCTGGAGTTCCCCTATGTCTACCTGGTCGGTATGGAAGAGGGGCTGCTACCGCACCAGAGCAGTATCGATGAAGATAATATCGATGAAGAGCGGCGACTGGCCTACGTGGGCATCACCCGGGCTCAAAAAGAGCTGACCTTTACGCACTGTAAAGAGCGGCGTCAGTATGGCGAGCTGGTACGCCCCGAGCCCAGTCGCTTTTTGCTGGAACTGCCTCAGGACGATCTTGTCTGGGAAACGGAACGTAAGCCGGTCAGCGCTCAGGAGCGGATGCAGAAGGGGCAGGCTAATGTCGCAAATCTGAAAGAGATGCTGGCGAAAGCGCGCGGCGGTTAACAGACCGCGCGTTCTCCTTTAGCTGTGATGAATCTCCAGCGGCCAGTGGACATAGCTCTGCCACAGTATTTCCTGTTGTAGCATCTCGGCGCCCAGCGGGTGTCGGGTTAGCCAGCTGGCGGGTAACGTTAGCGCTAACGTCTCTTCCTTCGCCGCCAGCGTGAGTTCGGGAACGCAATCGTCCCGGCGCCGACTGGCGAAGATGATCGCCAGCCGAAGCAGACGGCACAGGCGTTCCGCCAGGCGCGGCGGCACGGCGTTCTGCTGATGCAGGGAAGAGAGGTCCACCGGGTTGGTCTGGTTGAGCAGCAGGGTGGCCAGTAGCTTCTTCTGGGCGGGCGTAAAGCCGGGCAGATCGAGATTACGCACCAGATACGCCGCGTGTTTTGGCGCCTGCTTAAAATCGATGCTTAGCCCGATCTCATGCAGTTGGCAGGCGCTACTTAACAGCTCCAGGCTGAGCGGATCCAACTGCCAGCCATCGGCAATCTGCCGCGACAGGCAGGTCGCCAGCCGCTGCACCCGGGTGGCCTGGTCGGCATCCACCATAAAGCGGCGCTGGAGAGTATGCAGCGTACGGTCACGGATATCCTGGTCCACCGGCAAATGAAGCATGCCGTAGACCAGCCCTTCGCGCAGCGCGCCGCCAGCCAGGGTCATACAGTCGATCTTCATGGCGTCGAAGATAGCGATCAATATGGCAAGCCCGCTGGGGAATACCAGCGCTCGCTCCAGGGTCAGCCCTTCAATCTCCAGCTCTTCAAGACGCCCGCACTGAATGGCGCGTTGCTTTAACTGCTGCAGTTTGGTCAGGGTGATGCGTTCATCCATTCCCTGCGCCATCATGATTTCCTGTAGCGCCTGAACCGTGCCGGAAGCGCCAACGCAGGCGTGCCAGCCGTGTCGTTTTAACTCATCCACGACCGGCAACAGAACTTCCCGGGCGGCACGCTCGGCGGCTGCGAAGTTCTCGGTGGTCAGGCTGCGATCGCTGAAATAGCGCTCGAGCCAGGTGACGCAGCCCATGGGCAGACTGAACAGCGATGTACTGTGAGCGCCGCTGCCGGTAACCAGCTCGGTGCTGGCGCCGCCGATATCCACCACCAGTCGACGATCGTCACCGCCGGTGGTATGAGCCACGCCCTGATAGATCAGGCGCGCCTCTTCTTCGCCGCTAATGACCTGTACCGGACAGCCCAGAATCTCCTGCGCTCGCTGAATAAATTCGCTGGCGTTCGTCGCCAGGCGCAGCGTGGCGGTCGCCACCACCCGGATCTGAGCGTGGGGAATATCCTGCAGCCGTTCGGCAAACAGTTGCAGACACTGCCAGCCGCGCGCCATAGCCTCTGCAGAGAGGCTGTTGTCGCTGTTCAGCCCGGCAGCCAGCCGGACCTTACGTTTAATGCGGGTTAGCGTCTGGATGCTACCCGCTACCTCCCTGACCACCAGCATATGAAAGCTGTTGGAGCCGAGGTCGATAGCCGCATAGAGCGTGGAGGTATTTTGCATAGTGGATTAGCTACGGCGGCGATTACGCGGAGCGTTACGACGCGGACCATTGCCGGAACGGTTACGCACCAGTTTTTTCGGCGGCGGCAGCTCGCTAAGCAAGGCATCCGGGTTGTACTTGCTGACCGGAATAGCATGGCCGATATAGGTTTCGATGGCTGGCAGGTTGAGGGCATACTCCTCACAGGCCAGGCTAATCGAATGGCCGCTGGCGCCCGCGCGTCCGGTACGACCGATACGGTGAACGTAATCTTCACAGTCGTCCGGCAGATCGTAGTTAAAGACGTGGGTGACGGCAGGAATATGCAGGCCGCGGGCCGCAACGTCGGTCGCGACCAGAATATCCAGATCGCCGCGGGTGAATTCATCCAGAATACGCAGGCGCTTTTTCTGCGGGACGTCGCCGGTCAGCAGACCAACGCGATGACCGTCTGCAGCCAGATGGCCCCAGATCTGCTCGCAGCGATGCTTGGTGTTGGCGAAGATAATGGCGCGGTCCGGCCACTCTTCTTCGATCAGCGTCTGCAGCAGGCGCATTTTCTCTTCATTGGAAGGATAGAACAGCTCTTCCTTAATACGGTGGCCGGTTTTCTGCTCGGGTTCCACTTCAATATATTCGGCGTTGTTCATCTGTTCGAACGCCAGTTCGCGTACGCGGTAGGAAAGCGTGGCGGAGTAGAGCATGTTCAGGCGTTCGGTTGCCTGCGGCATACGGCGGAACAACCAGCGAATATCTTTAATAAAGCCAAGATCGTACATGCGATCGGCTTCGTCCAGAACCACCACCTGGATTGCGCCCAGGTTTACATGATTCTGCTTGGTGTAATCGATAAGACGACCGGTGGTGCCGATCAGGATATCAACGCCTTTTTCCAGCACTTTTAGCTGCTTATCGTAGCCGTCTCCGCCGTAGGCCAGGCCCAGATTCAGACCTGTCGCTTCCGCCAGCGGTTCTGCGTCGGAGTGAATTTGTACCGCCAGCTCGCGGGTGGGCGCCATAATCAGCGCACGCGGTTGATTGACCTGACGGCCTTCCGGCGCGGGGTGTGAGAGTAAATAATGAAACGTTGACGTCAGAAACGCCATCGTTTTCCCGGTACCGGTTTGCGCCTGCCCTGCCACATCGCGTCCCGCAAGGGTCAGCGGAAGCGACAGCGCCTGGATAGGAGTACAGTTGTAAAACCCTTTTGATTCAAGGGCTTCAACCACCTTAGGGTGCAGGGCGAAGTCGGAAAACTTCTGTTCAGTTAAATGTGTTTTGCTCATAGTGTGGTAGAATATCAGCTTACTATTGCTTTACGAAAGCGTATCCGGTGAAATAAAGTCAACCAAAAATGTTGGTTGGGCTGTGCCTCACCATTCTCTTCCGGCGTCGCTGGCAGGTAATGATGAGACACAGCCTAAATTTAGACCAACAAACCAGGCATAATCCTGTGGAGTTAAGTATGAGCGATAAAATTATTCACCTGACTGACGACAGTTTCGACACGGACGTACTTAAGGCAGAAGGGCTGGTGCTGGTTGATTTCTGGGCAGAGTGGTGCGGTCCGTGCAAAATGATCGCCCCCATTCTGGACGAAATCGCCGGAGAGTACGAAGGCAAACTGCAAGTCACTAAGCTGAATATCGATGAAAACCCGGCAACCGCGCCTAAGTACGGTATCCGTGGTATCCCCACACTGCTGCTGTTTAAAGACGGCAACGTGGCGGCCACTAAAGTGGGCGCGCTGTCCAAAGGGCAGCTGAAAGAGTTCCTGGACGCTAATCTGGCGTAACAGAACCCGGCAGATCGTCCGGCGTCCGAAAGTTATTCGGATAGCTGGACGACCTGCATCAGTCGTGCTAAGTTAACCAAACTGCATTTTGAACTTACCCTGAGTTTTAAATCTTGTAATACCCGAGACTCTTCGCTAGCTGTTGGTGTTGTACCGCAGGCGAGGGATCATGGAGTCGATTTCGGGCCCGTTACCCAATCCGTCTTGTCGTTTCAGTTCTGTGCGTTTCTGTTACCAGACCGCGATCGGACATGGGGTGAAAGGCCATTAACAGGCATGGACTTCCTGCCATACCATTCACACTTTATGTTCGAGATATACCCCGAGTTTAAGAACCCACCATTATGAATCTTACCGAATTAAAAAATACGCCGGTTTCTGAGCTGATTACTCTCGGCGAAAGCATGGGACTGGAAAACCTGGCCCGCATGCGCAAGCAGGACATCATCTTTGCTATCCTCAAACAGCACGCGAAGAGCGGCGAGGATATCTTCGGCGATGGGGTGCTGGAGATCTTGCAGGATGGATTTGGTTTCCTCCGCTCCGCAGACAGCTCCTACCTCGCCGGCCCCGATGATATCTACGTTTCCCCCAGTCAAATTCGCCGCTTTAACCTTCGCACTGGTGACACCATCGCCGGGAAAATCCGTCCCCCGAAAGAGGGCGAGCGTTATTTCGCGCTGCTGAAGGTGAATGAGGTTAACTTCGATAAGCCGGAAAACGCCCGTAGCAAAATTCTGTTTGAAAACCTGACGCCGCTGCACGCTAATTCGCGCCTGCGTATGGAGCGAGGCAACGGCTCTACCGAAGACCTGACCGCTCGCGTACTGGATCTGGCATCGCCGATCGGTCGCGGCCAGCGTGGTCTGATTGTCGCACCGCCGAAAGCCGGTAAAACCATGCTGCTGCAGAATATTGCGCAGAGCATCGCTTATAATCATCCTGACTGTGTGCTGATGGTGCTGCTGATCGATGAACGTCCTGAAGAAGTGACGGAGATGCAGCGTCTGGTAAAAGGCGAAGTCATTGCTTCGACCTTTGACGAGCCGGCTTCCCGTCACGTGCAGGTTGCTGAGATGGTCATTGAAAAAGCCAAGCGCCTGGTCGAGCACAAGAAAGATGTCATTATTCTGCTTGACTCCATTACCCGTCTGGCGCGTGCTTATAACACCGTGGTTCCGGCGTCCGGCAAGGTGCTGACCGGTGGTGTGGATGCTAATGCCCTGCACCGTCCTAAGCGTTTCTTTGGTGCTGCGCGTAATGTGGAAGAGGGCGGTAGCCTGACCATTATCGCAACGGCGCTGATCGATACCGGCTCGAAGATGGATGAAGTGATTTACGAAGAGTTCAAAGGCACCGGTAACATGGAGCTGCACCTCTCCCGTAAGATTGCAGAGAAACGCGTCTTCCCGGCCATCGATTACAACCGCTCCGGTACCCGTAAAGAAGAGCTTCTCACCACTCAGGAAGAGCTACAGAAGATGTGGATTCTGCGTAAGATTATTCACCCGATGGGCGAAATCGATGCGATGGAATTCCTGATCAACAAGCTTGCGATGACCAAAACCAACGATGACTTCTTCGACATGATGAAGCGTTCATAGTTGCGGAAAACTCGGGGAACGCCACGTTTTGACGTGGCGTTTTTCTTTTCTGCTTTATAGGATTACGCTCTGGCTGCTATATTTGCCAGACTTCATGGACGATACCTCTGGCAGGGTAGAAAGGTCATTGGCCACGTTGAAAATAAAACGCCGTCTGTTCAGCTGTCTCTGAGACTTCTCTTCATGGGGAAGCCTTCGGTGGGTATACTGGCGCTGAACGTACATTTTGCAGAGAGCGCTCATTGTGAATTTAGTCTCCGCTGGTGCTGAATTGTTCAGTATTTTTCTGTTCACCACCATCTTTCTTTTTTTCGCCCGTAAAGTGGCTAAAAAAATTGGTCTGGTCGATAAGCCTAACTTCCGAAAACGCCATCAGGGGTTGATACCACTGGTGGGGGGCATATCGGTTTATGCGGGGATCTGCTTTACATTCTGGCTGGCGGATTACTACATTCCTCATGCCGCCCTTTATCTAAGCTGTGCCGGCGTTCTGGTGCTGGTGGGAGCTCTGGATGACCGATTTGATATCAGTGTAAAAATCCGAGCCACAATCCAGGCGCTGATCGGCATTATTATGATGGTCGTCGGCAAGCTTTATCTGAGTAGCCTGGGATATATTTTCGGCTCATGGGAACTGGTATTAGGGCCTTTTGGGTATTTTCTTACCCTGTTTGCCGTCTGGGCAGCCATTAACGCTTTCAATATGGTAGATGGTATCGATGGCCTGTTAGGCGGCTTGTCCTGCGTCTCTTTCGCTGCCATGGGCATCATCCTGTGGTTCGACGGTCAGATTAGTCTTGCGATGTGGTGTTTCGCCATGATTGCAGCGATTGTGCCTTATATCCTGTTAAATCTGGGTATTCTGGGGCGTCGCTATAAAGTCTTTATGGGCGATGCCGGTAGCACCCTCATTGGTTTTACCGTTATCTGGATTCTACTGGAGACCACCCAGGGGAAAACCCATCCTATCAGCCCGGTTACCGCTCTGTGGATTATCGCCATCCCACTCATGGATATGGTGGCCATCATGTACCGCCGCCTGCGCAAGGGGATGAGCCCCTTCTCGGCAGATCGCCAGCATATCCATCATCTCATTATGCGTGCGGGTTTCACTTCACGACAGGCCTTCGTGCTGATAACGCTTGCCGCAGCGCTGTTGGCAGCCATCGGTGTGGTCGGGGAGTATCTACATTTTATTCCTGAGTGGGTAATGCTGGCACTGTTCTTGCTTGCATTTATGCTCTACGGCTATTGCATTAAACGCGCCTGGAAAGTGGCTCGCTTTATCAAGCGCACCAAGCGCCGCATTCGCCGTAATAATGATAAGAGTCCTGGCCTGAGCAAATAAGCAGGGGAAGTGATGAGACAACATATGTCCGGAGATCCGGTAACCGATAACGAGCTGGACGTTCGTGGCCTGTTTTGTACGCTGTGGCGGGGAAAATTCTGGATTGTTTGCGGCGCTTTACTGTTTGCCCTGGCTGCTCTGGTGTACACCTTTTTTGCGCGCCAGGAGTGGAGTTCGACCGCAATAACCGATCGCCCTACCGTCAATATGCTGGGTGGCTACTATTCGCAGCAGCAGTTCCTGAGCAATCTCGACGCCCACGCGGGTTCGACGCCGGTCGATCAGCCTTCGGCAATGGATGAAGCCTACAAAGAGTTCACCATGCAACTGGCCTCCTGGGATACCCGTCGTGAGTTCTGGCAGCAGACCGATTACTACCGGCAGCGCCAGTCGGGGAACAGTAAGGCGGATGCCGCCATGCTCAATGAAATGATCGGCAATATTCAGTTCACTGCCGGAGACGTTACCCGCAATTTAAACGACAGCGTTAAGCTGATTGCCGAAACCGCGGCGGATGCCAATAACCTGTTGCGTCAGTATGTCGCCTTTGCCAGCCAGCGGGCTGCCAAACATCTGAATGATGAGCTGAAAGGTGCCTGGGACGCGCGCATTGTACAGATTCAGGCACAGGTTAAACGTCAGGAAGCTGTCGCGCAGTCTATCTACGATCGTCGGGTTCACAGCCTGGAGCAGGCGCTGAAAGTCGCAGAGCAGCACAATATCAGCCGCAGCGAAGCGGATGTGCCTGCTAACGAGCTGCCTGAGTCCGAACTTTTTATCCTGGGACGGCCGATGCTGCAGGCCCGTCTGGAAAATCTGCAGGCGACAGGGCCTACTTATGAGGTTGATTACGATAGGGACAGGGCGATGCTGACCACGCTTAAAGTAGGCCCCGAGCTGGAGCCGCGTTTCCAGACCTATCGCTATCTGCGCACGCCGGAAGAGCCTGTACGCCGCGACAGCCCACGCCGCACCTTCCTGCTGGTGATGTGGGGTATTGTCGGCGCCCTGGCGGGAGCCGGTGTTGCATTAGCCCGCCGTCCACGCGTCTGATGAGCCAGAATATGATGAAGGGATCCTGACGATCTCTTCATCTGTAATTAACCCAGAGAGAGCACTATCGTGAAAGTCTTGACCGTTTTCGGCACGCGTCCTGAGGCCATTAAAATGGCGCCGCTGGTCCACGCCCTGGCAGAGGATCCTTTCTTCGATGCTCGGGTCTGCGTTACCGCGCAGCACCGTGAAATGCTGGATCAGGTACTCACGCTTTTTTCCATTCAACCCGACTTCGACCTTAATATTATGAAGCCGGGGCAGGGGCTGACGGAGATCACCTGCCGTATCCTGGAAGGGCTGAAACCCGTTCTGGAGGATTTTAGCCCGGATGTAGTGCTGGTTCATGGCGACACCACGACGACAGTGGCCGCCAGTCTGGCGGCCTTTTATCAGCAGATTCCCGTTGGGCACGTCGAGGCGGGACTACGTACCGGCGATCTCTATTCGCCCTGGCCGGAAGAGGCCAACCGCACGTTGACCGGACATCTGGCGATGTACCATTTTGCGCCTACCGAAACCTCGCGCCAGAACCTGCTGCGAGAAAATATTGCCGATAATCGGATCTTCATTACCGGCAATACGGTGGTCGATGCGTTGCTGTCGGTACGCGATCGGGTGCTGAACGACGAAGCGCAGCACAGGGCGCTGAGTAGCGCTTATCCCTTCCTGGAGCCGCAGCGCAAAATGATTCTGGTTACCGGCCACCGCCGCGAAAGCTTTGGCAGCGGTTTTGAGCAGATCTGCCACGCTTTGGCTCAGGTGGCAGCGGATAATCCGGATGTGCAAATTGTCTATCCGGTACATCTGAACCCTAACGTTAGCGAGCCGGTTAATCGCATTCTGGGGCATGTCGGGAATATTCATCTGATTGCCCCTCAGGACTATCTGCCGTTTGTCTGGCTGATGCAGCATGCGTATCTGATTCTGACGGACTCCGGCGGTATTCAGGAAGAGGCCCCGTCGCTGGGTAAACCGGTGCTGGTCATGCGTGAAACCACCGAACGACCAGAGGCAGTAAGCGCTGGCACTGTACGGCTGGTTGGCACCCATACCCGCACTATTGTGGATGAGGTTAATCAACTGCTGAAAGACGAAGAGGCTTATCTGACGATGAGTCGGTCGCATAACCCCTATGGTGATGGCGAGGCCTGCCAGCGTATTATCAGCGCGTTGAAAACCAGTCAGGTGAAATAATGAGTTTTGAAATTATCTCAGTGATTGGACTGGGATATATCGGGCTGCCCACAGCGGCAGCTTTTGCATCACGTCGTCAGCGCGTGATCGGCGTGGATATCAATACCCGGGCGGTGGAAACCATTAACCGTGGCGAGATCCACATTGTCGAACCAGAGCTGGGACGAGTGGTGAAAACCGCCGTAGAGAAGGGCTATCTGAGTGCCCGTAACACACCAGTCGAGGCCGATGCTTTTCTGATCGCGGTACCGACGCCGTTTATGGAGGGCCATAAGCCAGACATGGCATATGTCCGCTCGGCGGTGGAATCCATCGCGCCGGTACTGAAGAAGGGATCGCTGGTGATTCTGGAGTCCACCTCGCCGGTGGGCACCACGGAAACTATGGCGGAATGGCTGGCGGCACTGCGCCAGGATCTTACCTTCCCCCAGCAGGTGGGAGAGGCGGCGGATGTTAATATCGCCTACTGTCCGGAGCGGGTATTGCCTGGCCGGATTATGGAAGAGCTGATTAGCAACGACCGGGTAATTGGCGGTATGACGCCAGCCTGTTCGGCACGCGCCAGCGAACTCTATCGCATCTTTCTGGAAGGGGAGTGTGTGGTAACGAATGCCCGTACGGCGGAGATGTGCAAACTGACCGAGAATAGCTTTCGGGATGTGAATATCGCCTTCGCGAACGAGCTTTCTCTGATCTGCGCAGACCAGGGCATTGATGTCTGGGAGCTTATCCGGTTGGCTAACCGCCATCCGCGGGTCAATATTTTGCAGCCCGGGCCAGGCGTTGGCGGGCACTGCATCGCGGTCGACCCCTGGTTTATCGTGGCCCAGAACCCGCAGCAGGCGCGGCTGATTCGTACCGCCCGTGATGTAAACGACAGCAAACCCGAATGGGTGATTGGTCAGGTGAAGGCGGCCGTGGCGGACTGTCTGAATGCCAGCGGACGCCGTACCGATGATGTCACCATCGCCTGCTTTGGGCTGGCATTTAAACCGGATATCGATGACCTGCGTGAAAGCCCGGCCATGGGTATCGTCAGGAAGCTGGCCGGGTGGCACCGTGGCGACATGCTGGTAGTGGAACCTAATATCCATGAACTGCCGGAAAGCCTGGCGCGCTGTCAACTGACCCACCTTGATGAGGCACTCGCCCGTGCCGATGTGCTGGTTATGCTGGTGGATCACCAGTCGTTTAAGGCGCTGGATGCCGGACAGATCCACCAGCAGTGGGTGGTGGATACTAAAGGGGTCTGGCGGTGAGTCAGGGGCTGGCCTCGCTTCACGGCCGCGTTGAACGACTGTCGTGGGAGAGCGATTTTTTCGGTCTGTCCAGTGCGATTGTCCGCTTTTCCGATGGCGATCCCCGGCTGGACGTGGCGGAATTGCAGCGTTTTGAGCGCGTGCAGGCCAAAGTGCCTGCTGAACGCTGCGAATGGCTGGATGCCCTGCAACAGTTGGGGTTTCGGCTGGTGGAAGGGGAAATTGACCTGAGCCTGGCGCTTGTGGGTTGTTCTGCGAGTGCCGATCTCTGCGTGGCGGACGATGCCGATATTCCGATGCTTCGCGATATGGCCAGTCAGTGCTTTTCCCATAGCCGTTTTCGTACTCCCTGGTATGGACAGGCGGACAGCGGCCGCCTGTATGCGCAGTGGGTGGAAAACGCGGTAAAGGGCACCTTCGACCATCAGTGTCTGGTGGTACGCGAAGGAGAGCGGCTTCATGGTTTTGTGACGCTGCGTCAGCTTAATGACGAGGAAGCGCGCATGGGGTTACTGGCGGGGCCCGGATGCGGGGCGCGACTGATGCAGGGAGCGCAGGCGTGGTGTGTGGCGCGCGGTATTAGCCGGTTGCGAATAGCAACCCAAATGGCGAACCGGGCGGCGCTGCGTCGTTATATCAAGAGCGGGGCCACGATAGAGAGCACCGCTTACTGGTTATACAGGTGAGAAAATGATTCCGTTTAACGCACCTCCGGTCGTGGGGACAGAGGTCGACTATATCCAGTCGGCGATGGGCAGCGGTAAGCTGTGCGGCGACGGCGGCTTTACCCGCCGCTGCCAGCAGTGGATGGAGCAGCGCTTCGGCAGCGCTAAGGTATTACTGACCCCGTCCTGCACTGCCTCGCTGGAGATGGCGGCGCTGTTACTCGATATTCAGCCCGGCGATGAAGTGATTATGCCGAGCTACACCTTTGTTTCCACCGCTAATGCCTTTGTACTGCGCGGCGCGCGCATCGTCTTTGTGGATATCCGCCCGGATACCATGAATATCGATGAAACCAAAATTGAAGCGGCGATCACCGAACGAACCCGGGTCATCGTGCCGGTTCACTATGCTGGCGTGGCCTGTGAAATGGACACCATTATGCGTATCGCCCGCGAGCATAAGCTGTGGGTGGTAGAAGATGCCGCTCAGGGCGTCATGGCCAGCTATAAAGGCCGGGCACTGGGAACCATCGGCCATATCGGCTGTTACAGCTTTCATGAAACCAAGAATTACACCGCAGGCGGCGAGGGCGGAGCGACGCTCGTTAACGACCCGGCGCTGGTAGAACGCGCGGAGATCGTTCGTGAAAAGGGCACTAACCGCAGCCAGTTCTTCCGTGGCCAGGTGGATAAATATACCTGGCGCGATATCGGCTCCAGTTACCTGATGGCGGATCTTCAGGCTGCCTATCTGTGGGGGCAGCTTGAAGCGGCGGAGAGCATCAATCAGCAGCGCCTGGCGCTGTGGCAGAACTACTATGACGCATTGCTACCACTGGCAGATAAAGGCCGCATTGAGCTGCCGACCCTGCCTGCTGACTGCATGCATAACGCCCATATGTTTTACATAAAGCTGCGCGATGCCGACGATCGCAGTCGGTTAATTAGCTGGCTGAAAGAGGCGGAAATCCTGGCGGTATTCCACTATATCCCGCTACACAGCAGCCCGGCGGGCGAAGCGTTCGGAAGATTTCACGGCGAAGATCGTTATACCACCTCCCAGAGTGACCGCCTGCTGCGCCTGCCGCTCTTCTATAATCTGAGCGTGACCAATCAGCGTACGGTGATCAATTCGCTGCAGAGCTACTTCGCCTGATGTCGCTGGCACGGGCTTCGGTGTGGACCGCGGCGTCCACGCTGGTCAAGATCGGCGCAGGTTTGCTGGTGGTGAAACTGCTGGCGGTAGCCTACGGCCCTGGCGGTGTCGGGATGGCGGGGAATTTCCGCCAGTTGGTCACGGTGCTGGGCGTACTGGCCGGTGCCGGTATTTTTAACGGCGTCACTAAGTATGTCGCCCAGTATCTGGATGATTCACAGCGTCTTCGGCTGGTGGTGGGTACTTCCTCGGCGATGGTGCTGGGCTTTTCAACCCTGCTGGCGCTGCTATTTGTGCTGGCGTCTGGCCCCATCAGTCAGGGGTTGTTCGGCCAGCGGGACTATCAGGGGCTGGTACGCCTGGTGGCGCTGGTTCAGTTAGGAATCGCCTGGGCAAATCTGTCGCTGGCGATTATCAAGGGGTTTCGTGATGCAGCCGGTAATGCGCTGGCGCTGATTCTGGGAAGCCTGATCGGGGTTCTGGCGTGGCTGGCAAGCTGGCGTCTGGGGGGATATCCCGGTGCGCTGCTGGGTCTGGCGCTGGTGCCTGCGTTGGTGGTGATTCCCGGCGCGATTATCCTGCATCGCCGCCGCCATCTGCCGCTGAGCTATCTGAAACCCTGCTGGGACAGAGAAACGGCGGCTAACCTCAGCAAGTTCACCTTTATGGCGCTGATGACCTCGGTAACCATGCCGGTGGCTTATGTGATGATGCGTAACCTGCTGGCGGTACGCTATGGCTGGGATACGGTCGGGATATGGCAGGGGGTGAGTAGCATCTCCGACGCCTGGCTGCAGTTTATTACCGCCTCGTTTAGCGTTTACCTGCTGCCGACGCTCTCAAGGCTGACGGCGAAGGCGGATATCAGCCGCGAAATTGGTCGGGCATTGCGTTTTGTCCTGCCCGCGGTGGCTCTGGTGGGATTCGGGGTCTGGGTTCTGCGCGATTTCGCCATCTGGCTGCTCTTTTCGGCAAAGTTTACCGCTATGCGTGACCTGTTCGCCTGGCAACTGGTGGGGGACGTACTGAAGGTCGGCGCTTATGTCTTTGGCTATCTGATTATTGCGAAGGCCTCGCTGCGGCTCTACATCCTGGCGGAAATCAGCCAGTTCGCGCTGTTGACCGGTTTCTCCCGCTGGCTGATACCGGAGCATGGCGCATTGGGCGCCGCTCAGGCCTATATGGCGACCTATATTGTCTGGTTCTCCCTGTGCTGTCTGGGATTTCTTTGGTGGCGTAACCGCGTATGACGACACTGATTCACGTGCTGGGATCGAACATCCCGCACCACAACCATACCGTACTCAGTTTCTTTCAACAGATGCTGGCGGCGTCGGAGCAGGGGCGGCGCTTTATGGTGGTTTCCGACGATGCCGGGCTGATGGCAGCGTATCCGTCGCTTGCGATTGAGGTATTCCCCACGAAAAAGGCGCTGGCCCAGGCGGTAACTGCCCGTGCACGGCGCGATTGCCGCCAGCGTTTTCTGTTCCATGGCCAGTTTAATCAGTCGCTGTGGCTGGCACTGCTGTGGGGCGGCATTAAACCGGCGCAGTTTAACTGGCATATCTGGGGCGCCGATCTTTATGAAGTTTCCGCCAGTCTGAAGTTCCGGCTGTTCTACCGCCTGCGGCGTCTGGCACAGCGCCGGGTTGGGCGGGTATTCGCTACCCGCGGCGATCTTAACTATTTTCACCAGCGCTATCCGAAGGTGGCGGGTGAACTGCTCTATTTTCCCACCCGGATGGACCCGTCCCTCAACAATCTGGATAATGAGAAGAATCAGCGGGATTTTGTGCAGATTCTGGTGGGAAATTCCGGCGATCGCAGCAATCAACACGTTGAGGCGTTGCGTGAGATCCATCAACGCTTCGGCGATCGGGCCCGTGTGGTGGTGCCTATGGGCTACCCCGAGGGCAATCAGGCGTATATCGATGAGGTACAGCGAGCGGGAAGTCAGCTGTTCAGTCCCGACCGCCTGGAGATATTGCGCGATCGGCTGGCGTTCGACGCCTATCTGACGCTGCTTCGAAAGTGTGATCTGGGTTATTTCATCTTTGAGCGCCAGCAGGGGATAGGCACACTCTGTCTGCTTATTCAGGCAGGGATCCCCTGCGTTCTGAGCCGGAAGAATCCCTTCTGGCAGGATATGGTGGAGCAGCAGATTCCGGTTCTGTTTACCGGTGATACGCTTAATGAGTCGGTGGTGCGCGAGGCGCAGCGCCAGTTGAAAAGTGTGGATAAGAACGGCATCACCTTTTTTAGCCCCAACTACCTTGATGGTTGGATGCGGGCGTTGCGAGTGGCATCAGGAGAAGAGAAGGCATGAGTTTGCTGCAGTCTGGCGGTCTGATGATTATCTGGCTTGCCTCCGTGCTGTTTATTGGTACCGTGACCTGGCGCGAGTTTCGCCGGGTGCGTTTTAATTTTAATGTTTTCTTTTCACTGCTGTTCCTGTTGACGTTCTATTTCGGCTTCCCGTTAACGATGACGCTGGTGTTCCGCTTTAACGTGGAGGTGCTTCCTGCCCAGGCGCTTCAGCAGGCTCTGCTGACCGCTGGGTGTTTCTATGCCGTCTATTACACCGCCTATAAAACCCGGCTGCGATCGGCTGTCGCGGAGCGCAACCGGCCGGAACGGCTCAATATCAATCGGGTTGAAGCGCAGCTCACTTTCCTGCTGCTGTTGACGGTGGCGCTGGCCAGCGTCGCGCTCTTTTTTATGCTCAACGGTTTTCTGCTGTTCCGACTGCACTCCTACAGCGAGATTTTCTCAAGCCAGGTGGCGGGCGTGGCGCTTAAACGCTTCTTCTACTTCTTTATTCCGGCCATGCTGGTGCTCTATTTTTTGCGTCAGAGTAAAAGCGCCTGGCTGGGGTTTCTGGTGTGTACCGTGGCGTTTGGTCTGCTGACCTACGCGCTGGTGGGCGGCACGCGTGCCAATATTATTATCGCTTTCGCCATCTTCCTGTTTATTGGCATTCTGCGCGGCTGGATCTCGCTGTGGATGCTGGCATGCGCTGGCGTGCTGGGCATAGTCGGGATGTTCTGGCTGGCGCTAAAGCGCTATGGCCTGGACGTGAGCGGCGACGAAGCGTTTTATACCTTCCTGTATCTGACGCGCGATACCTTCTCGCCCTGGGAGAACCTGGCGCTGCTGATCCAGAACTACGATAAGATCGATTTCCAGGGGCTGGCGCCCATCGTGCGCGACTTTTATGTCTTTATTCCTTCCTGGCTGTGGCCGGGGCGTCCTGCTGCCGTGCTGAACAGCGCCAACTACTTTACCTGGGAGGTGCTGAACAACCACTCGGGGCTGGCGATTTCTCCCACGCTTATCGGTTCGCTGCTGGTAATGGGCGGTTACTGGCTTATCGTACCGGGTGCCGTGGTGGTGGGGCTGATTATCAAATGGTTCGACTGGCTCTATGAGCTGGGGAACCGGACGGATAATCGCTATAAAGCGGCGATACTGCACAGCTTTTGCTTCGGCGCCATCTTTAATATGATCGTGCTGGCGCGTGAGGGGCTGGATGCCTTTGTTTCGCGGGTGGTCTTTTTTATGTTGGTCTTTGGATTATGCCTGTGGCTTGCCCGGCTGTTATTCAGAGCCTTCGAGCGAGTTGGGCTGGTCCGTGAGCGCACGGCGGCATCCCGGAACGCGCTTTATACACAAACGGATAAGTAACGCAAGATGAGTGAACGGACACAGGCGCCGGTTTATACCATACGCGGCATGAGGCTGCTGGGCTGGCGTAATATGGCACATGCACTGGATTATCTGCATACCGATACCGGGCTACGGCAGGGAACCCTGGTGGCGATTAACGCCGAGAAAATCCTGACGGCAGAACGCGATCCGCTGGTGCATGAGTTAATTAACGAGGCGGAGTTTAAGTACGCCGACGGCATCAGCGTGGTGCGCTCCATCCGCAAGAAATATCCCAATGCTGAGGTAAACCGGGTAGCCGGAGCCGATCTCTGGGAAGCACTGATGGCCCAGGCCGGTAGAGAAGGCACCCCGGTGTTTCTGATTGGCGGGCAGCCCCAGGTGCTGGCGCAAACCTGTGAACAGCTACGCAGCCGCTGGGGCGTGAATATTGTGGGTAGTCAGGACGGTTATTTTAAGTCCGAGTCGCGCCAGGCGCTGTTTGAACGGGTGCGGGACAGCGGTGCCCAGTTGGTTACCGTCGCCATGGGATCGCCGCGTCAGGAGATTGTGATGCGCGAGTGTCGCCAGGTGTATCCTCAGGCGCTCTATATGGGGGTAGGGGGAACCTATGATGTCTTTACCGGCCATGTAAAACGTGCCCCAAAAGGCTGGCAGAACCTGGGGCTGGAGTGGCTGTACCGGCTGGTCAGTCAGCCTTCCCGCATTAAGCGTCAGCTGCGTCTGTTGCGTTATCTTGCCTGGCATTACAGCGGCCGCCTTTGATTCTTATTCCAGCAGAACCGGCATTCGCAGGCGGTTGCCGCTTCCCTTCCCGGCAATATCCGGTTTGCTATTTGGCAAAAAACAGGAAATCATGACGCCCGCCCGTCGCCCGCTACCTTGCGTGGTGACGGGAAAAGCGCACTCATCATAATAATAACCGGTGTGATACCGGGCTGATTGCAAACACCATTCGAGGGAACTATGGCTGAAAAGAAACCCGAGCTCCAGCGCGGCCTGGAAGCTCGACATATTGAATTGATCGCCCTTGGGGGCACCATTGGCGTAGGCCTGTTTATGGGGTCCGCAAGCACCCTTAAGTGGGCGGGTCCTTCCGTTTTGCTGGCCTATATTCTCGCCGGGATTTTTGTTTTCTTCATTATGCGCTCGATGGGCGAAATGCTGTTTCTGGAGCCGGTGACCGGCTCTTTCGCCGTCTATGCGCATCGCTATATGAATCCTTTCTTTGGCTATCTGACGGCGTGGTCCTACTGGTTTATGTGGATGGCGGTGGGGATTTCCGAAATCACCGCCATCGGCGTTTATGTTCAGTACTGGTTCCCTGAATTGCCCCAGTGGTTACCGGCATTGCTGGCCGTAGGACTGGTGGCGCTGGCCAATCTGGCGGCGGTACGGTTGTACGGGGAAATCGAGTTCTGGTTTGCCATGATTAAAGTGACCACCATTATTGTGATGATCGTGGTAGGGCTGGGCGTTATCTTCTTTGGTTTCGGCAATGGCGGTCATGCCACCGGTTTTGGCAATCTGACGGAGCACGGCGGTTTCTTTGCCGGCGGCTGGAAAGGTTTTCTGACCGCGCTCTGTATCGTGGTGGCCTCCTATCAGGGGGTGGAGCTGATCGGGATTACTGCCGGTGAAGCGAAGAACCCTCAGGTAACGCTGCGCAGCGCGGTAGGGAAGGTGCTGTGGCGTATTCTGATCTTCTATGTGGGCGCTATCTTTGTGGTGATCACCATCTTCCCGTGGAATGAGCTGGGTGATAGCGGCAGCCCCTTTGTGCTGACCTTTGCGAAAATCGGTATCACGGCGGCAGCCGGGATTATCAACTTTGTGGTACTGACAGCGGCGCTGTCGGGCTGTAACAGCGGAATGTATAGCTGTGGCCGGATGCTGTTTGCCCTGGCGAAGAATCGTCAGCTACCGCCCGGTATGGCGAAGGTGTCGAAGAACGGCGTGCCGGTTATGGGGGTGGCCGTCTCAATTGTAATTCTGCTGGTAGGATCGGGTCTGAACTACGTTATTCCTAATCCGCAGCGGGTATTCGTGTATGTCTATAGCGCCAGCGTCTTGCCGGGAATGGTACCCTGGTTTGTGATTCTGATAAGCCAGCTGCGGTTTCGCCGGGTACACCGTGAAGCGATGGCCAGCCATCCGTTCCGTTCGCTTTTTTTCCCGTGGTCGAACTGGTTAACCATGGCGTTTCTGCTGTGTGTGCTGGTGGGGATGGGAATCAACGAAGATACCCGTATGTCGCTGATTGTCGGGGGACTGTTTCTGGCGGGGGTGACCCTGGCGTACCGGGTTTTTGGGCTTGGTCGCCATGTTGAATCGGTGAAACGGAACAGTTAATCAGCGTAGTGTGCAAAGCATAACCAAACGCGCATTTTATTAAAAAAACATATGGACAGCAGGACGCGAAGTCCGTAGTATTCCCCTCCGCAACGGCGCTACGCGCCCGTAGCTCAGCTGGATAGAGCGCTGCCCTCCGGAGGCAGAGGTCTCAGGTTCGAATCCTGTCGGGCGCGCCATTTAACCCAGGCGCTTGAGCTGCGGTGGTAAGATTATACCGCGTGAGAAAGAAATACAGTGGTGGCTATAGCTCAGTTGGTAGAGCCCTGGATTGTGATTCCAGTTGTCGTGGGTTCGAGTCCCATTAGCCACCCCATCTATTTAGTGGTTATGCGAAGGTGGCGGAATTGGTAGACGCGCTAGCTTCAGGTGTTAGTGTCCTTACGGACGTGAGGGTTCAAGTCCCTCCCCTCGCACCACACCCTGACTTCTTTCTGAACAAGAAGCAAAACGGCAGTATTTCGGCGAGTAGCGCAGCCTGGTAGCGCAACTGGTTTGGGACCAGTGGGTCGGAGGTTCGAATCCTCTCTCGCCGACCACTCCGCTTCGTGCGGAAGGCAGGCTTAAAGCCTGCTTTTTTGTTTTCTGCCCCCCTCTTAAATTTCTCCAATGATTGTTTTATGCGCCGCATATCCGCGCGTTGCTTCCGTCGTGGCGGCATTTGTCGTTGCATAACGACAAGATTGATTGTGGGTGTCGTCGAAGTAAGACATTTATTTTGATGATTTATAAAGACTATTCCCTGAATGCTGATAACTGTCTCCCTGGGGCGACAGTTTTATGTTGACCTTGAAGACAACATCAATGCTAATGGCGTGGCCCCTTGTATTTTAAGGGGTATTTTCACCTGGCATGATACGTGCAATAATTACAGGGTAGATGCTCATTCCCTTTCTTATGTTCGCCATCTGGCCTCATAAACCCTGGAATGATGCAGAGCCATTTGTGGTGCTTATCGTCCACCTGCAGATGTCGCAGCCTGGCTGCCTCATCAAACATCATGGACACAACGTTGAGTGAAGCACCTTTTATGTTGTCAAACAGACCTGTTTTAGTACCCGCCACTCCGGCGGGTATTTTTTTCTACTTCATACTTCAGGATGGGGCACAGGCAATAAAAAAGGCGACAACATGTCGCCTTTTTGATGTCTGACAAGGGTCAGATATCGGCCTCTTTTTTCAGCGACAGCAACAGGCCATCGCGGCGCATGGTTGCTGCCTCTTCAGGCATTTTCAGGCGATCCAGGGTATCGGCAAGCCAGGCGTAGTCGAAGGCATCGGGGCGCTGCTTCAGCGCGGCGCGGAAGGCCAGGCTGGCCTCTTTCCATTCGCCGTGCTTCATCAGCATCTGCCCCAGGGTGCTCCACAGCAGCGGACGATCTCCATGGGTCTTAATCTGCTGACGCAGGACTTTCTCCACCTCTTCCGGCGTTGCGGTCTTCAGGCGCGGCATCAGCATCACCAGGCGCTCGTCATACTGGCGCTTCACACCGTCCAGAATTATTTTCTGGGCCGTCTCGTGGTCGTCGCACTGAATCAGGTGTTCGGCCATTGCCACCTGCAGCATCGGCTGATGCCGGGTCTTACGGCTCTGATTTTGCCACCAGCGTTTCAGACCGTCGCTGCCCTGTTCCGCCATGGCCTGATCCATCAGCCCAATCCAGGCGCGTTCTTCCAGGGCGGCGCGGTGTGCTTCATCGCCCACGCCTGCTTTTTCCATCGGGTAGATGATGTCCAGCAGCGAACTCCAGGCGCTGGTACTGATATAAGCCTGTTCGGCCAGACGCAGCACTTCGGGATGGCGCGGGGCGATCTCCAGCAGCTTATCGATACCGTGTCGCGCGGCGTGATCCTCATTGCGTGCCAGTTGCAGGCGAACCCGGGTGATCTCTACTGGAATCGGGGAGTCTTCCGCCAGACTGGCCGCATTGTCGAGATACTGGCTGGCGCGGGCGTCATCGCCGCGCTGTTGGGCCGCTTCGGCGGCCAGCAGATAGTTAACCACTGGTTGCTCAGCGTGTTCAGCATGCTTAGACAGCAATCTTTCCACCTGCTGGTAGTCGCCTTCCGCCAGTTTGAGCAGCGCCTGGCTGGTCTGCTTGCGGGCGCGCTTGCTCTTGCGACCCAGGAACCAGCCGCGAGTACGCGCGCCGGTGCGGAAGACTCTGCGCAGTATCCACTCCACAATAAACAGCGCCGCGACCAGAACGAGCAGCATAATGGTCAGGGCGGTGATACTGGTCTCAATGTTCCAGCTTTCGGTCTGAATCAGTACGTATCCCTGATGGCCGGCAAAGATGGGCCCGATAACGATCCCGGCGATCAGCAGCAGAAACAGCAGCAGAACTTTTATCATTGATTACTCTCCCTGCTGCTCTGACTGGGATACACTGTTCCCGGCTGCGGCTGGCTGACCGTTATCCGACGGCGCCATCTGATTACGGACCCGCTGGCGCATCAATTTTTCCAGCACCGGTTGGCTGGCGAGCGATTCGGGCAGTTCCATAGCGATACTCTGCTGGCTTAACGCATCCAGCTCGGCCAGAAAGCCTTTGGTCGCGGCATCGTTGGTATCGTAGTAAGCGCGTACCCAGGTGGCAACGGTCTCCAGCGACTGCTTGTAGACCTCGTCCTGGTGGCGCGGTACGGCCTGAGCCGCAACCAGCAGGCGGGAACGGATGTTCTCGCGCAGGTAGACATCCTGGTTCGGCGCCAGCAGCGGAACTTCGGTGGCGTCGCGACGGCGGATGGTAATAAAGCTGTCCATAAAGTTATGCCAGCTGCGGGTCAGATTCTGGCGCCATTCGCTCAGGGAGCCGGAAATCTCGCGGCTGTCGGCATCCATGGGAGCGTCATCGCTGTCGTTGTCGGCCAGGCGCAGGTTATCCACCTGGTTAGACAGCTGGTTAACGCGCAGAATAATGCCGTCGAAATCGATTTGCGATACGCCGGACAGGCTGGCGATATCACTGTTCAACGCGCGACGTGCGGCGATCAGGCTGGGATCGTTCATTTGTCCAAGGCTGACGTCGGCGTTTTTCAGTAGCGCAGCGGCGGTCGCGACATCCTGATCGCTCCACAGCTTACGTCCGGCCAGTTTGACCAGGTAATCGGCTTCGGCCAGCAACCAGTTATTCGCATCGCCGCCAGTGATAGAGGCCATCTTTTCACGGGTCTCTTCCAGCGTTTTCGCCATGACCTGCTCACGCTGCTGTGCGGCGTCCAGACTGCTCTGCTGCTGCTGAAGTCGGGAATCCAGCTCGGTTTTTTGTTGCGCCAGCTGCTGCTGGAGGGCGGTGACCTGAGCGGCCAGGGTTTGGGTGCTGGCTGTCTGGCTGGCGGCCTGTCGTTTGTTCCAGGTATAGAGCCCGGCACCGGCAGCCAGAGCAATGGCGATAGCAATAACGCTGAGCGTAATGCCAACGCCCGTGCCACGTTTTTGCTTCTCCTGTGGCTGAGTTTGCACCGGCGTCTCCACGTCTGGCGTGGCTTCTTCAACCCTGGCGGAGGATTCTTTTGGTTCCGTCATTATTAGTCCCATTCTTCTCAGTGTTGTTGTCTACCCGTATCCTGCGGGCACCTTTATTTCGGGAAGAGCCCGATATGGCCCTTCAGGTTGGGCATAACGCGCGCAGCAGCGCATCGTTGTCGGCGTTATCTGCGATGCTGACATCCCGCCAGCCTGATTCTCTGGCATGGGTGGCCAGACGTTCACTGACAACAATTAGCCTGCAGTTCAGTAACCAGTTATTACGATACCATTCCGGCACCAGCGCGTAGAGCTGGCGCAGCATTTCGCCGCTGGTGACCACCAGGGTATCGATCTCCAGGTTTTGCCAGCGCCAGGCAACTTCCGCGCCATCATACTGTTTGGGGCAGCGCTGGTAGCATTCGCACAGCGTTACCTGAGCACCGCGCTGGCGTAGCGTATCCCCCAGTAGCTCACGCCCGCCGTTACCGCGTAGTATCAGCGCCTGCTTACCTTTTATATCTTGTAATTCAGGTAATTGTAGCAAGACTTCGCTGATTTCCCGATCGCGCGGATAATTTACCGGCAGACTACTGACTTTATGCAAGGCCAGCGCGCTGGAGCGACCAATGGAAAACCATGCCGCCTGCGCAGGCCAGCGCATGCTTTGCCGGGAAAGCGTGGCATGGGCATATTCCACCGCGTGGCGGGAGAGAACAAAGGCAAGATCGCCCGGGCGCAGTGCGTTCAGATAGTCGGGTAGACGGGAAAGCTCACGACCCGGAGAAAATTCGATCAGCGGAAAACTCCAGGCCACCAGCCCCATCGCGCGCAGACGGCTGACTAAAGCCTCTCCGTCGGGGGAGGGGCGGGTGACCAGAATCCTCATGCAGGGGCATCTCCGTCATAGACATCGGCCAGGATCTCCCTGGCGCCGTTATCCAGTAGCTCTTCGGCAAGCGAGATCCCCATCGCTTCGGCATCTTCCGGGCGACCGCGACGTTCGCCGCGCACCATCTGCTTACCATCCGGCGAGCCGACCAGCGCCCGTAACCAAAGTTTACCGTCATGCAATTCAGCATAGCTGCCGATCGGTACCTGACAACCTCCTTCCAGGCGGGTGTTCATCGCGCGTTCGGCGGTAACCCGGATGGCGGTTTCTTCGTGGTTGAGCGGGGCCAGTAATTTGCGGGTCCAGGCATCGTCCAGCCGACATTCGATGCCAACGGCGCCCTGGCCTACTGCCGGTAGTGATTCTTCCGGCGTCAGGGGGCAGCGGATGCGTTCTTCCATCTCCAGGCGCTGCAGGCCCGCCACGGCCAGAATAATGGCGTCATAGTCGCCGGCATCGAGCTTACCGAGGCGGGTGCCGAGGTTGCCGCGTAGCGAACGCACGTTAAGATCCGGACGCTGTGCCATCAACTGACACTGACGGCGCAGGCTGGAGGTGCCCACACAGCTACCGGGCGGTAGCGCATCCAGGCTGGCATAGCGCCCGGAGACGAAGGCGTCGCGCGGATCGCCGCGCTCGCAGATCGTGACCAGGCCGAGCCCCGCCGGGAATTCTATTGGTACATCCTTCATGGAGTGCACGGCGATATCTGCGCGCTTCTCCAGCAGAGCCAGCTCCAGCTCCTTGACAAACAGTCCCTTGCCGCCCACTTTGGCCAGCGGCGTGTCGAGAATAATATCGCCGCGCGTCACCATTGGCACCAGCTCAACGCTGAGTCCTGGATGGCTCGCCTCAAGGCGCTCCTTGACATATTGTGCCTGCCATAGCGCCAGCGGACTCTGCCGGGTGGCAATTCTTAATACTTTGTCTACCATTGCTTGTTACCGTAATGATCGTCTGTTGACCATCCTATCATTGTTAGTGGAATGCTGTCAGTTTACGGTCAGGCCGGGGGAAAGGAGCGCAAAACTGATAACGGAAAATAAGCCGGGCTTTTGATGCTACAATTGGTGTAGTGCATCTTTCTTTACGGTCAACCGGCAAGGTGTTAAATTGATCACGTTTCCAGCAATTGTCCACCTGACTAACCATAAACATAACGGTGGCGAGTGGGACCGATCTTTTCAAAATACTGAACAATCAGGCGATACGTCTTGTACCTCTATATTGAGACTCTGAAACAGAGGCTGGATGCCATCAATCAGCTGCGCGTGGACCGCGCACTGGCAGCTCAGGGGCCTGCTTTCCAGCAGGTCTATAGTCTGCTGCCTGGTCTGTTGCATTATCACCATCCGCTGATGCCGGGTTACCTCGACGGTAACGTTCCCTGTGGCATCTGCCTCTACACGCCTGATGAAACCCAACAGCATTACCTGAAACAGCTTGAAGAGCGTCGTGGCCTGCCCGAATTGCGGACACCGGACGGCGAACTGCCGATCACCGGTATCTACTCCATGGGCAGCACCTCGTCGGTCGGCCAGAGCTGTTCGTCGGATCTTGATATCTGGGTCTGCCACCAGGCCTGGCTGGATAACGAAGAGCGCCAGCTGCTGCAGCGTAAATGTAGCCTGCTTGAAAGCTGGGCCGCCTCAATGGGGGTGGAGGTCAGCTTCTTTCTGATTGATGAGAACCGTTTCCGCCATAACGAGAGCGGTAGTCTGGGTGGCGAAGACTGTGGTTCAACGCAGCACATTCTGTTGCTTGATGAATTTTACCGTACCGCGGTCCGAATGGCGGGCAAGCGTATTCTGTGGAATATGGTGCCGGTCGATCAGGAAGAGCACTACGACGATTACGTGATGACGCTCTACGCCCAGGGAGTACTGACGCCTAACGAATGGCTCGATCTGGGCGGACTGAGTTCGCTGTCTGCCGAAGAATACTTCGGCGCCAGCCTGTGGCAGCTCTATAAGAGCATCGATTCACCTTATAAAGCGGTGCTGAAAACGCTGCTGCTGGAGGCATACTCCTGGGAATACCCCAATACCGGCCTGCTGGCGGAAGATATGAAGCAGCGCCTGCATGACGGTGAGATTGTCTGTTTTGGCCTGGATCCTTACTGCATGATGCTGGAGCGGGTCACGCACTATCTGACCCAGATAAACGATGAGGCGCGGCTGGATTTGGTGCGCCGCTGCTTTTATCTGAAGGTGTGCGAAAAATTGACCCGCGAGCGGGCCTGTGTGGGCTGGCGTCGTGAAGTGCTGACTCAGTTGGTGAAAACCTGGGGCTGGGATGAAACGCGGCTGGCGATTCTGGATAACCGTGCTAACTGGAAGATCGATCGGGTGCGTGAAGCGCACAACGAACTGCTTGATGCCATGATGCAGAGCTACCGTAATCTGATCCGTTTCGCGCGCCGTAATAATCTGAGCGTCAGCGCCAGTCCGCAGGATATTGGCGTACTGACCCGTAAGCTCTATGCCGCCTTTGAGGCGCTGCCGGGTAAGGTCACCCTGGTGAACCCGCAGATCTCGCCGGATCTTTCAGAGCCTAATCTGACCTTTATCTATGTGCCCCCAGGCCGCGCCAATCGCACCGGTTGGTATCTGTACAACCGCGCGCCGAACATGGACTCGATTATCAGCCATCAGCCGCTGGAGTATAACCGTTACCTGAATAAGCTGGTGGCCTGGGCCTGGTTCAACGGGTTGCTGACTTCCCGAACCCGGCTGTTTATTAAAGGCAATGAGGTGTGTGACCTGCCGAAGCTGCAGGAGATGGTGGCGGATGTTTCCAGCCACTTCCCGCTGCGTCTGCCGGCGCCTACGCCTAAAGCGTTGTACAGTCCCTGTGAAATTCGTCACCTGGCGATAATCGTCAACCTGGAATATGACCCGACGGCGGCGTTCCGCGATCGGGTCGTGCATTTTGACTTCCGTAAGCTGGATATTTTCAGTTTTGGTCAGCAACAGCAGTGCCTGGTGGGCAGCGTCGATCTGCTGTACCGCAACTCCTGGAATGAGGTGCGAACCCTGCACTTCAACGGCGAGCAGGCGATGATTGAGGCGCTGAAAACCATCCTTGGCAAAATGCATCAGGATGCTGCGCCGCCGGATAGCGTAGAGGTTTTCTGTTACAGCCAGCATCTGCGCGGTCTGATCCGCACCCGGGTTCAGCAGCTGGTTTCGGAATGTATTGAGCTGCGTCTGACCAGTACCCGTCAGGAAGCCGGGCGTTTCAAAGCGCTGCGGGTGGCGGGCCAGACCTGGGGACTGTTCTTTGAACGCCTGAATGTATCGGTCCAGAAACTGGAAAATGCCGTAGAGTTTTACGGTGCGATTTCCAATAACAAACTGCACGGACTGTCGATGCAGGTCGAAACGCATCATGTGCAGCTGCCGTCGGTGGTGGATGGTTTTGCCAGCGAAGGAATTATTCAGTTCTTCTTTGAAGAGAGTCACGACCGGGAAGGCTTTAACATCTATATTCTGGATGAGAGTAACCGGGCGGAAGCCTATCATCACTGCGAAGGCAGCAAAGAGGAGCTGGTGCGCGACGTTAGCCGCTTCTACTCTTCTTCCCACGATCGTTTCACATACGGCTCAAGCTTTATCAACTTCAATCTGCCGCAGTTCTACCAGATTGTGAAAGTGGACGGGCGCCAGCAGGTGATCCCTTTCCGCTCTCAGCCCGTCCGGACGGCGACGGCATCGGTTCCGCCTGAGGATGATTCCCGTACGCCGCCAGCACCGCCGCTGGTGCAGCAGTATCAGTCCTGATTAAAACGCACTGCTTCGCCTGCCTGGGCAGTGCAGGCTTCTTCCAGTAACTTCCAGAACGGCTCACCGCTGCGATCGCAAATCCAGGTATCGCCCTGTCGCGAGAAGTGGTAGCCGCCCGCTTTGGTCGCCAGCCACACCTGATGCAGCGGCTCTTGTCGGTTAATAATGATTTTGCTGCCGTTTTCAAAACTCAGTGTCAGCACGCTGCCGTTAATCTCGCAGTCGATATCGCTGTCGCCGTCCCAGTCGTCCAGATGCTCTTCAATCGTTCTCCAGAGATTGTCGGCCAGGCGGTGAAATTCGCTGTCATTCATGGTTACTTCCCATTTTATCATGTGAATAAAGACGCGATGCTGTCGGTATAACAGGTGAATCAACAGTGGATGCGTCTTTAGCTTCTATTCTATCTATATTCAGTGGCTTTTCACGGAAAAGATGACGACCGGAATGGAAGACAAGCCGCGTATCACGAAACAAACTGATGCGGGCATGAATGCTCAGAAACGGTTAATCACACAGGTAAACATCGGGGAATATCCGGAGCCGATAAGTAAAGTATCATCGTTGATGTGCTTTATGACATACAGCGTTCCCTTCTTCTGGTAGGTCTGAAACAGAAAGTTGTCCCCCAGCCGATCCGGCGCCGAATCGGTCCAGAATTTATCACTGCCGATCAGGCGCATATTGAGCATCTCTGCCTGAGGCGTATGGCGCTGCTCTATCTGATAAGTCAGTTTACGATTCACCACGTATTCTTCGCCGTCGGTTCGCAATGAGCTTTGAACCGAAAGCGAGAGGCGGTCTGCGGTATCCTCAAGCAGGATAAAAATCCCCCGGGCGTTAATGGCACTGCTTCCCATATGGAGGGTGACCTTAAACTCGGCCACGCAAGGCAGTTGTGTCTCTTTACGGTGCGACGCGATAACGGCGCCGGTGGCTAAAATCGCTAATGTCAGCGTAGCCAGTAACGTGAATAAAATGATTTTATTTTTATTAATGAACAACATGTCATACCTCATCACCATAATAGAAGCTATTGCAGTGATAATATCCGGATGATTTCTCGCAGATGGAGTAGAACCGCCACTTCAGTGCAATCTCATCGTTTTCATGGATGTAAAAATAGATATCTTTTGGTGAAGCGCAGTCCAGCTCGCGCTTTATGTCATCAAACATCTTGCGTTCTTTTGGGACATTACCGGCGATCGAGTTCTGGTAGTCAATGAAGTACGCCCGGCATTGTTGATAGGTAAAGGTTACCTCTAATGAGTTATTTCTGTTTTCTGTTTCTCCTGTGCTGAGGAAAAAAATACTCGCCAGTAGGGTTGTGGTACTGACAACAATAACAAAGAAAAGAAACACTTTTTTCGAGAGATGATTTTTTTTTATCCGGATCGCAGGTTTGGTCTCGGCGAGTTCCTGGTAACGTGGCGATGCCTGCTCGGGGGGAGGTAATGCATGACACTCCTTAATACGGAACCCCATTCTTGGCACGGTAATAATGATATCGTCTTCATAACCTGTCTGATGTATTGCTTTACGTAAGAAAGAGATGTACTGGTTCAGATTTGCGTGAGTAGGTCTGGCGCCGTTTTTAATGAAAACATTTTCCAGGATGCTTTCGCGTGATACCAGAGTGTTTCGCTGTTGTAACAGGTAAAGCAGCAGGTTTGCGGCAGTGCCATTTATCTCAGTATATAAATCGGTAGTAATGTTTTTTATATATCCTTTGGCTGTATCTAAGAACAGCGTCTCATCTATATATATGATGGATCGCTCTGCCTGTGGGCTATCACATAACGACGTCACACGTCCTCCTGAATACAGGGTGAGCGGAAATAACGAGTGAATTTATTATACATGAAAAGTCTTGTGTTTATAGTGGTAACGTTAAAATATTGCTGGTGATGTTTTATAAATGAAAAGTTAAAAAGACAGGGGCTTGATCAGCTGTTTCTAAAGGGGTAATAAAAGTAGTCTGAGACACTTGTAAATGATGATGTTGTGGATAAATCCTGGTCGCATTTTGAATGCCGTCATTGATGTTATAAGCTATATATTTGTGAATTCCCTTTATTTTATCCTGTTGTTTAATGTGAATTAGGTGTTTTTATCTGTTTTTTTGCTGCTTTTATCATCGTGGTAGAGTTTTTTTATTAATGTTAATTAATCTGGTGAAGAAGTAACTGAAATTGACCTGGATGGTATTTTCTTGTTTATTTCTTGCTATCACTGATTATTATTGTTGATGCCAACACAGGGATGCCTGATTACCTGAATGAAGTTATTTGCAGGGAATGGCAACACGCTACCAACACGAGATAACGTAATGATTAAATGCGTTACTACGGTTAACTCATTGTTTATTGGTAGCTATCAGGCAAATAAACAGGAAGCCATATAAATAGTACCCGTTCAGATAATTACTGGTGGGAGGTGGCTTGTGATACGGCCACCAATCATTTATTGGCGACTAAATCAAGAAACAGCATAGGTTTGAAAAAATGAAATTTAATAAAATCGCACTGGCTATGGTCTGCGCGGCTGGGATGGTTTCGGCGTCTGCTATGGCGGCGACGGATGTACAACCTACTGAAGGTAAAATTGAATTCAGCGGTGAGCTGGTGAATTCCGCATGTGGTCTGGCTCCATCTTCCAGCCCGGTGAAAGTGGACTTCGGGCAGATCCCGACCTCTCAACTGAAAGATGGTCAGCGTGCTGGCGAAAAGCAGGCGAAGATTGAGCTGCAGTACTGCGATACCACCGTCGCGAAAACCGCTACGGTGACTTATAACCCAACCACCGTAGACGTTGAAGATAATACGCTGGCAGCCATCACCTCTGGTTCCGCGAAAGGCGCGGGCATCGGTCTGGTAGACAGCGGTAACCGGGACGTGGTCTGGGGCCAGGCCAGCGCGCAGGTTAAGTTGACCGACGATACGACTGAAATTCCGTTCGTCGCTTACCTGAAAGCGGATAACGCCTCCGGTAGCGTCACCCCGGGTGACTTCCAGTCTACGATCAACTTCAAGATCGACTACCAGTAATTCCCGGTGCCGGGCGGGGTGGCAACGCCGCGCCCGGCATGATTCGGCCAGGGGTATTCCACAATGTCGGTACTGCGATTTTTATTATCCGGCCTGATGCTATTGACGGCGTCGGTAGCGGCCGGAGAGCTCGTTAATACGCACGGCAATGTAAAAATGCAGGGTGAAATTGTTGAAGCGGCCTGTTATGTCGATCCCAGAGACCGGGATCTGCTGGTTGAGTTTGGCGATATGTCCGCCAGGGAAATATCGGATATTCCGGAAGGGCTCACCAGCCATAATTTCAGTATTCACCTCCGCGGTTGTTCGCTGGCCAGCCCGAATAAACCTGGCAGCGTATATCACAGCGCCAGTATTACGTTTACCGGGAATACCGATCGACATAATAAAAATTTATTTGTTGCGTACTCCCCGAGCGATTCGTTTGGCATCGAGTTGTTTGATTATAAAGGGCGAAACATTACGCCTGGGGTGCCATCTCCCGATTATGAACTCAGTGCGGGAAGTAATGTTCTGCGGTTTCGTGCGGCATTGGTTTCCCATGATCGGCACGTGACTGCCGGAGAATTTAGCGCTGTGGCGCATTTTGTTATCGATTATCAGTAGGGCAGGGATCCTGTTCAGGTAAAGAACAGGCAAAAAATCATGGCAAGAAAACTTAAAACAAAAAAGACTTTCTTTGCTGTCTTTATTGCGGTGTTCTGTTATTCGCAGGTGGCAAAGTCCGATGATGTCGTTGAATTTAATACCGATGTGCTGGATGCCAGCGACCGCCAGAACGTCGACCTGAAGCGATTTGCTTCGGGAAACTATATTGCGCCGGGAACCTATCTGCTGGAGGTGCATATTAATGGCCAGCAGATTCCGGAGCAGCAAATTCGCTACGTTGCCGATCCTGAAACGCCGGAGAAATCCCGGGTATGTTTGACGCCAGACCAGCTGGCTCTGCTCGCGCTGAAGGAAGAGGCACAGAGCCGGGTCGCTATGCTGTCACCGGAGTGCGCGGACATCAGCACGTTGCCTGGCGTGGCGGTGAATAACAGCGCGGGCGTGCTCAGTATCATGGTTCCCCAGGCCTGGATGAAATATTCGGACCCGGACTGGGTGCCACCGGAGCGGTGGGACAACGGGGTGGCCGGTCTGTTGTTCGACTACAACCTGACCGGACAACTGAGCCACTATCAGGACAGCGGCAGCGATTATCGTTCCCTTTCCGGATACGGGCAGGCGGGAATGAATCTTGGGGGGTGGCGGCTGCGAGCCCAGTATCAGGCTGAACTGACTTCCAGTAACGGTGGAAATAGCGTGAACTGGGATCAGATTTACGCTTACCGCCCACTGCCGATGATGGCGGCGAAGCTGACTGCGGGTGAAATCTACCTCGACTCTCAGCTTTTTGACTCGGTTCGCTTTACCGGGATCAACCTGGCGAGCGACGAGCGAATGCTGCCGCCGAACCTGCAGGGCTATGCGCCGGAAATCCATGGAATCGCGAAAAGCAACGCCCGGGTGACGGTTAGCCAGAACGCTCATGTGGTGTATCAAACCACGGTGCCCGCCGGTCCGTTTAACATTCAGGATTTACGTAGCGCGGTACGCGGTACCCTGGACGTCAAGGTTGAAGAGCAGGATGGTTCGGTTCAGACATTTCAGGTCAACACCGCCAATATTCCTTATCTTACGCGGCCTGGTTATGTCCGTTACAACACCGCGATCGGGAAGCCTTCCCGCTACAACCACAAACTGCAGGGGCCCGCATTTTATACCGGCGATTTTTCGTGGGGTATCAGTAACGCCTGGTCGCTGTATGGCGGCACGATTCTGACTGGCGAACGCTATAACGCGTGGTCGCTGGGGATCGGGCGCGATCTCGACGTTCTGGGTGCGATGTCTCTGGATGTCACCCAGTCCAGTAGCCGGGTTCGCGATACCCAGCGCGGAAGTTCGGTGAAATTTAGCTATGCCAAAACCTTCGATGAATACCACAGTTCCATCACCTTCGCAGGCTATCGTTTCTCGCAGAAGTCCTACCGTACGCTGTCGCAGTTTCTGGACGAAATGTACCAGCACTACGACAGCATCGGCCATGAGCGGGAGATGTACACCATCACCGGGAATAAAACCTTCTGGGCCGAGGATCCGGCCCGGGCGACCACGCTGTTCCTGACTTACACCCATCAGAACTACTGGGATCGCGCCTCGCAGGATCGCTACGGCCTTTCGGTGGCGCACTCCTTCAATATTGCCGGGTTGAGCGGAATCACCGCTAACCTGTCCGCCTGGCGTTCGGATTATCAGGGGCAGCGGGACGATAGCCTGTCTCTGTCGCTTTCCGTCCCGTGGGGGGACGGCAACTGGGCGGGGTATGACCTACAGAGCGCCGGCGGCGACGTCAGTCAGATGATTTCCTGGAACGATAACCGCCGGGTGAACGATTCGTGGCGCGTTCGCGCGGGCCATGGCAGCGATGGCCGGGTTGCCGTGGACGGCTATTACCAGCATCGGGCCACGATGGCGGAAATGGAGTCCAGCTTGAGCTATCAGCAAGGGCGTTATGTCTCGGTGGGCGGCACGCTGCGTGGCGGCGTTACGGCAACCCGCTACGGCGCCGCGCTGCATAACAGCGAAGCCAGCCTTAACAGCGCCCGGGTGATGGTGGATACCGACGGCGTGGCAAACGTACCGCTGAATGGGCAGCGTGTGCACTCTAACCGCTTTGGGATCGCTGTCGTGCCTGATGTGGTGAGTTACCACAGCTTCGACACGCGTATCGACGTCGACACCATGGATCAGGATATCGAAGCCAACAAAGCCATCGCTACCAGCACGCTGACGGAAGGGGCTATTGGCTATCAGCACTTTGCCGTGGCGCAGGGTGAAAGAATGATGGCCCATATTCGCAGGCCAGACGGCTCGGCGCCGCCTTTCGGCGCCGATGTCTTCAGCCACGACGGCGTCAGCGTGGGCATGGTGATGGAAGGTGGCGAAGTGTGGCTTGCAGGCGTACAGGCGAATGAAACGCTGTCTGTGGTCTGGGATGGTCAGGCGCGTTGCCAACTGCGGGTACCGCAGACCATTCGCCACGATAGCGCCGTATTACTGCCGTGCCGCTAACGCGGCCGGTCAATTAGTCAGATAAGTGAAAGATTAGGGGATGCATGTGAAACCGTTATGTCGTTTGGCGCTAGGCTGCCTGTTGGCGCTTTCCGTTTGCAGTTCAGATGCGCTGGCAGGCATTGCGCCTGACCGGACGCGACTCATTATTACTGGCAGCGATCGTTCCGCCAGCGCCAACCTGGTGAATACCAGCCCCGATGTGCCTTTCCTGGCTCAGGCGTGGGTGGAGGATGACAGCGGCAAGAAAATCACTGCGCCGCTGGTGGTGCTGCCGCCTTTACAGCGCATTAACGGAGGTCAGAAAGGGGTGGCCCGGGTGACGAAAACCGACGGTATTCATTCCCTGCCTCAGGATCGCGAATCGCTGTTCTACCTGAATATTCGGGAAATTCCGCCACGCCCGGACAAGCCTAACGTTCTGCAACTGGCGATGCAGTCGCGAATCAAGCTGTTCTATCGCCCGACGGCCATTATTCCTGCCCATCGCGGCGATGTCTGGCAGAACAAAGTGGTGTTCCACAAAAGGGGTAACCAGTTTATCGCCGATAACCCTACGCCTTATTACATCACCGTGCTGGGACTCAGCAGAAAGATGGAACGGGAAGGGGGCGGCAAGCTCACTACCTTCCCGGGCACCATGATCGCGCCGCGATCGTCGCTTGAGATAAAGGTTATCGATCCGTCGGTCAGCAGCTTCGTCATGATGTATGTGAACGACTACGGCGGCCATCCGGAGCTGAAGTATCGCTGCGCCGGACCAACCTGTACCGCGCTGCCGATGGAGCAGCAACCCCGCTAATAACCGGAGAGAAGCGATGAAACGGACCATTTTGGCGCTGCTGGGCTCGGCTCTGTTGTTCAGTGGCGCGCAGGCCGCTGAAGAAACTCACGCCCGCGGCGAAGTTTCCGGCGAATACGGCAATGTGCATTTTCATGGCAGGGTTTACACCTCGCCCTGCGTCCTGGATATGGCTTCCCGCGAACAGACGATCGATCTAGGGGATATTTCAGCCCGACGCTTCCACCAGGCGGGAGATCGCAGCCAGCCGGTGTCTATCACGCTGCGTTTGAATGACTGTCTGAAGGGCGCCGCCAGGATCATTTCGGACACGCCGGCGCTGGGCGGCGGCGGGGTGACAGTGATGCATTCAACGGCGGAAACCGGGATCGGTTTGACCTTTATGGCCGAAGCGGCGCCGGGCAACAGCGATCTTGTTCGGATTCACGGCGACGTTCAGGGGGCGGGGTTGCGGTTGCTGAGCGCCCGGGCGTGGCCGTTGAGCCTGAATCAGCCGCAGCAGCTCTATGTGCTGAAGCCGGGCGATAACGTTATTACCTTGATGGCGGCGCTGGAGTCGACGGAAAGCAGCGTGACCGCCGGTGAATTTTACGGGCTGGTTCGTCTGAAGCTGGAGTATCTATGAGCACCCTGTTGAGACAGACCCGGCGCTTGACGTTGGGCGTTACGCTGCTAATCGGCGCGGCTTCCGCCTGGGGATATACCGAAGGCGAGGGTGCTCCGGAGGGGTCGTTGCACCAGTACAATATCAATCTGAATCACCTGAGCATTGAGGATAATGTGGCAGGGGGAATGGTGGATGATAGCTGGAACCTGGGAGGAAATTACGCGGTGCGTTTTTACTGCACCAGTAGCATCCCTGTGTCGCCGATTTATTACACGGTGACCTCAACCATGAGCCCGTCAAGTCAGGGAAACAAAGACTATCTGAAACTGAATGACTATATGGACGTCAAGGTTGAAGTCTATATCGCCGGGCAGCGTAAGCAATATGTGGTGGCGCCTTTCACCAATGAGTCGAATCGCTATAACTACGTTGGTTGCCGTCCCCCTTATAAGCTGGTCAGTAATGTAAAGAGCGGCTCACAAGGCAAAGTTACCTTTATGGTCACCAAACCCATCGTTAATGGCCTGAACCTGACCTCCCAGGATCTGGTGAAGGTGATGGGGCGCCTTGGCAATATGGGGGGCGTGCCAGCTACGCCGATCTCACAGGTGGCGATTACCTCCGGCATTATTACCGTTCCGGATAAGTGCGTCATTAATCAGGGAAAAACCATTGAGGTGGAGTTTGGCGACATCCCTGGATCGGCGGAAAAATTAACCGGCGATAACTACGTCAAAAGCGTTCCTGTTCACGTGGAGTGCAAAGGGGGCAGTTTTGAAACCGGGGCGTTAAATATTCGTATGGGTATTCAGCCTAACGGTGTCGGCGTCGCCAGCTTTAATTCGGATTATCTGGGCACCAGCGGCGCAGTCGATCGCAGCAACCTGGGTATTGTGCTGAAAGATGAGTCGGGGGCGATCGTTCAGCCGAATAAATTCTATGAGATACCGGGCTTTAACAATAACAAAGGCGACTGGAACCTGACTGCGGCGCCGGTGGCGAAGCCGGGAAGCACCGTGATCGAAGGCGAGTTTGAATCATCGGCGACGGTGGTGGCGGAATTTCAGTAGGCGGGCAGACGATGAAATTATTCTCTATTCTGCGAGCGGCAATGGGAAGTCTGCTGCTGGCACCGCTGATGGCATCCGCGGCGGTAACGCTTCTCGGCGGCGATATGAAGTTTCACGGCACCGTTATCGCCTTACCCTGTGAGGTGGCGAGCGGCGATGAAGCGATCGATATCGATTTCGGCAAGGTGAATGTCAAAGATATCTATCTGAATAAGAAGGTGGCGATTAAGCCATTGAATATTCATCTGGAGCATTGCCGCACCGATGTGTTTAACAGTGTCTCCGTCACATTTAACGGCATGGAAGACGGCGCGCTGGCGGACCATATTGCCATTACCCCGGATGGTCAGGATGGCGCCTCCGGCGTGGCGATCGGTTTTCAGGAACTGAATGGAACGCCGATCAAAATGGGTGAGCCCACTACAGCGCATGCGATCACGCAAGACAGCATGGTGCTGAGCTGGCAGGTTTACCTTGAAGGTTCGCCGGAGGCCATTGAACACCAGACCATCCGCTATGGCGCCTTTAGCGCTACGGCGACCTGGACCCTGAATTACCAGTGATGGGGGGCATTAAACCTACGCCATCGCGCACTTATCGCGGCTTCATCCTGCTAAGCATACTGTTCTGGTGCGGCACGCTGCACGTTTATGGCATGAATAATGGCGGCAGCGGACTGGAACTCCCGATGAATATTGGCGCCTGGCTGTATGCCTGCGGCGTGCTATTGATTATCGGCGCCAGCGGCGGCGGGCGTAACTGGGCGCTCACCCGCTCTGCGCTGCTGTTTAGCGGTGGGGCTGCGTTGCTGGTACTGCTTTGTCTGCTGACGCCTGCTGTATGGCGCGGCGTTGGGATGATGCGCGCCGCCGGTATTGCGGGAGGACTGCTGTTTTATCTGCTGCTGTTCCGGTTGCCGCTGGAAGGGCGCGGCAGACGCACGGTGCTGACGATTTTGTGGCTAGCTGTGAATATCGAATGTCTGGCCTTTCTGGCCCAGTATCTGCGGCTGGCGACATCGCTGTGGGAATTTCCGTGGTGGCGCTATGCCCGCCCCTACGGCATCTTCCAGCAGGTTAATGTGATGGCGGATTTCGCTGCCTGCGGCGCGCTGCTATCAATGCTGCTGTTTTTTCGCCGCGAGCCGTGGCTGCGTCGGGGGATAATGGCGGCGCTTCTGCTACAGGGTTTTGTTATCGGCGAATGTCAGTCTCAAACCGGTTATCTGGGGGTCGCCGTAGGGTGGGGGTTGCTGCTGCTGGTCTTTCCTGGTCGGCGGCGACAGCTTACGGGCCTGTTACTGCTGTTGAGCGGCGGTGTTTTGATCGGCGTCCTGGTTCGCCATCTGTTTATGTTACCGTTTGTCGATCATGACGAAAGCGTTTATACGCGTTGGGTGGTACTGGTTAACGCGTGGCGAATGTTTCTGCTCAACCCCTGGCGCGGTTGGGGGGTCGGTAGCTTTGGCTGGCATTATCTGCGACTGTTCGGTGGTGAGTTCGTTACCACTATGTCTCATCCCCACAATGAAATCCTGCTGTGGATGGTGGAGGGAGGCGTCGCCGGGCTGGCGGCAGCGGCTATGATGCTGAGCGGCGGACTGCTGCTGTGGCTGAAGGGCAACGCCTGGCGGCGCGCTACGCTGGTGACGGCGCTACCGGTAGTGATTCACCTGCTGACGGAGTATCCGCTTTACCTTTCCACGCCGCACTGGCTCCTGCTGCTGACCGTGTTGCGCTGCGCCGACAAGAGCGCGGGGCGCAGACTGGCGGTAAACGCGATCACCAAACTGGCCAGCGGCGCGACCGTGCTGCTGGCGCTGGCGGCGGTTCCGATGTTGGTGAATACGCTGGCGGTGCAACATCGATTGACCCGGCTGGAACGGAACATGCAGCAGCAGCGCCTGACGCTGCCGGTTCCTCCCGCGGCCTGGCTACTGTACGACCGCTATCGTTTTGATGCCAGCATGGGCGGCCTTCAGCGTTATCAGGCAAGCGGCGATGCGCGTTGGCTTCAGCAGTTTAGCGACTGGTCCGGTGATGCCATGCGCGTTCATCCGGATCCGAATGTCGCTTTCGTTCGGGTCAGAATTGCGTTTGCTGCGGGAGATCGCCCTGCGGCACAGCGGCTGCTACGGACTTTTGCATGGTATTACCCTCATGACGAACGCCTTTCCTGGCTGCGTCAACGCCTCGCCCATCTTAACCCAACTCAACATCAGGAAAAGCCATGATCAGAGAAACGGAAAACCGCTGCGTCGGCATGCCGCCGCTGTCGGTCGTGAAAGGGATGCGACTACAGTCTATTTTTAGCTTAGAGGACGACCGGCTGGTAGCCAGCGAAGCACTCAGCCTGCTTAGCGAACATACCGATGTTGAAGGATTTTTCCAGCGACTGCCGGTTTCGCAGGCATTCGCTCTCTTTATGTGGCAGGTCCGCGAGCTGATACCGATGACCGGCACTTTTACGGTTAACCTGCCTCTGGCGGTCTTTTGCGATCCATCAAAGGTGGAAGATATTGTGGCGCTCAATGTCGGGCATCGCATTATTCTGGAGATTCAGGATGCAGAGCGGCTGTTGCAGTTGAGTGTGACTGCGCAGCGCCAGCTGATAGCGCAGTTGAGCCGCATTCACCAGGCAGGGTATCGAATCTGGCTGGACGATCTTCCGCCAGAGATGGCCGGGCAGTGGGGCTTTCCTGAGGTTGGTTTTCACGGCGTTAAGGTTTCCGTCAGCGTCTGGCAGCGCTACCGTATGCGTGAAATGCCACTTCAGGATCTGGTACAGAATCTACGGCGGTTAGGTGGCGTGGTGGTGATCGAGGGTATTGAAACCGGGGACGATCTGGCGCGTTGTCGCCGCGCTGGCGTGGACTGTGTACAGGGCTTTCTGTTCCCGGAGAGCGTGCTGACGCTACCCTGACGGTCTGGATGCCGACAGGTGTCAGACTTCCCACCTGGCATTTGCGACAGATGCTTGCTTTTCAGTGGTCACCTGCGATGATAGACAGCAGAACGTATAAACGACAGGCACCCAGGAATGAAAAAGATTTTCTGTCCGCTGGCCGTAGGGCTGGCACTGTTTACCCTGACGGGCTGTGGCCTGAAGGGGCCGCTCTATTTTCCTCCGGAAGAGAAAAAAGCGACTGAAAACCCCCAACAAACCGCGCAGCCGCAGCAGGAAGAACAGACGATCCAGTCCACCGTTCCCGATCGCAACGATCGCGCAACGGGCGATGGTCCGACCCAGGTTATCTACTGATTAATGTCGTCACCGCGCTAAATGGAGCAGAGAATGCAGTTTTCCAAAATGCATGGCCTTGGCAACGACTTTATGGTCGTCGACGCGGTAACGCAGAATGTCTTTTTCTCCCCTGAGCTGATCCGCCGTCTGGCGGATCGTCATCTGGGCGTGGGGTTCGATCAACTGCTGGTGGTGGAACCCCCCTACGATCCCGATCTCGACTTTCACTATCGGATCTTTAACGCAGACGGCAGCGAAGTGGCTCAGTGCGGCAACGGCGCTCGCTGTTTCGCCCGTTTCGTGCGCCTGAAAGGGTTGACCAATAAGCGGGATATCCGGGTCAGTACCGCCAAAGGACGCATGGTACTAAGCGTTACCGAGAACGAGCTGGTGCGGGTCAATATGGGCGAGCCGGATTTCGAGCCTGCCCAGGTGCCGTTTCGCGCCAATAAAGCGGAGAAAACCTACATCATGCGCGCCGCCGAACAGACGGTGCTGTGTGGAGTGGTCTCCATGGGTAATCCCCATGCGGTCATTCCGGTGGATGATGTGGATAGCGCGCCGGTTGAAATCCTGGGACCGGCGATGGAGAGCCATGAACGCTTTCCCGAACGCGCCAACATCGGCTTTATGCAGGTGGTCAGCCGTCAGCACATTCGCCTGCGGGTGTATGAGCGTGGCGCTGGCGAAACCCAGGCCTGCGGCAGCGGCGCCTGTGGGGCGGTCGCAGTCGGAATTCAACAAGGTTTATTAAACGAACAGGTACGTGTCGATCTGCCCGGCGGGCGGCTCGATATCGCCTGGAAAGGGCCCGGTAATGCACTGTACATGACCGGGCCGGCGACCCATGTTTACGATGGATTCATACACCTATGAAGAACGCCGGTGAACAGCAGGAGAGCCTGACGGAACTGGACGACAGCGCGGTAAGCGAATACCTGTTGCGCCATCCTGATTTCTTTATTCGCAATGCCCACCTGGTCGAACAGATGCGGGTGCCGCATCCGGTGCGCGGTACCGTGTCGCTGGTGGAGTGGCATATGGCCCGGGCGCGCAACTATATCGGCCAGTTGGAACAGAACATCGGCCTGCTGATGGAGCAGGCCAGCGTCAATGAAGGGCTGTTTTCCAGCTTGCTGACCCTGCAGGCAAGGTTGGCTTCCGCCGACAGCCTGGAGGAGCTTCTGAATCGCCTGCATCGCTGGGCGCGGGAGCTGGGGCTGGCGGGCGCCCATATCCGACTCTTCCCCGAACGCTGGCGCATTGGCGCGCCGTCCAGCTTTACGCATCTGGCACTTAATCGGCAGGCGTTTGAGCCGCTGCGTATTCAGCGCTTTGGCGATGAGCGCCACTATCTGGGGCCGCTAAATGGCCCTGAACTGCTGGTGATGCTGCCTCAGTCGATGGCCGTAGGCTCGGTGGCGATGTCCCTGATGGGGCGCGATGGCGATCTCGGCGTGGTGATCTTTACCAGTCGCGATCCCCAGCATTACCAGGCCGGGCAGGGAACGCAGCTGTTACAGGCGCTGGCGCAAATGCTGCCCGCAGTGCTTGAGCGTTGGATAGAACGGCTGTGAGCTTGCAAAACGGCGTCGATAGCTTCCTGCGCTACCTGAAAGTGGAGCGCCAGCTTAGCCCTATGACGTTACTCAATTATGGCCGCCAGTTGGAGACTGTTGTCCGGATGCTGGAACAGCGCGGTATCCACGAATGGCCGCGCTGCGATGTTGCCGCCGTACGCTCACTGGCGGTCAGCAGTCGTCGTGATGGTTTACAGGCCGCCAGCCTTGCGCTGCGTCTGTCGGCCCTGCGTAGCCTGCTGGACTGGCTGGTGGGTCAGGGGGTATTGTCCGCGAACCCGGCCCGGGGCGTTCAGGCGCCGAAAGCGCCACGCCATTTGCCGAAGAATATCGAAGTGGATGACGTTAACCGTCTGCTGGAGATCGACATCAACGATCCGCTGGCGGTGCGCGACCGGGCGATGCTGGAAGTGATGTACGGCGCCGGACTGCGTCTTTCCGAACTGGTGAATCTGAACCTGAAAGATCTGGACCTGGCCAGCGGCGAGGTCTGGGTGGTGGGGAAAGGAAGCAAGGAGCGGCGCCTGCCCATTGGCCGCAGCGCCGTCACCTGGATCGAGCACTGGCTCGATCTGCGGGAACTGTTCGGGCCGGAAGATGACGCGCTGTTCCTGGCGCGCCAGGGTAAACGTATCTCTACCCGCAATGTGCAGAAGCGCTTTGCCGAATGGGGCGTGAAACAGGGATTGAATGCGCACGTGCACCCTCATAAACTGCGCCACTCTTTCGCGACCCATATGCTGGAGTCGAGCGGGGATCTGCGTGCAGTACAGGAGCTGCTGGGGCATGCCAACCTCTCCACCACCCAAATCTATACCCATCTCGATTTCCAGCATCTGGCCGCGGTTTATGATGCCGCCCATCCACGGGCCAAACGGGGGAAACACTGATGCATTTTTATCGTCCACTGGGACCCATCGCGGCGTTAACCTTCGATCTGGACGACACGCTTTACGATAACGGCCCGGTGATTCAGCGCACCGAGCAGGAGTCACTGGACTTTATCCGCCGTTACCACCCGGAACTGAACAAACTTTCCGGGCCTGCGTTCCTGCAACTGCGGCAGCAACTGCGCCAGGAAGAGCCGGATATTTTTCACGACGTGACTCGCTGGCGCTGGCGCGCCGTTGAACGCCTGATGCGTCAGGCGGGGCTGGCGCCGGAAGCGGCCGCCCGGGGGGCCGACGCTGTGATGGAAAACTTTGCTCAGTGGCGCAGTCGCATTGATGTCCCCCAGGAGACCTTTGATACTCTGGCGCGACTGGCGGAAAAGTGGCCGCTGGTGGCTGTCACCAATGGCAATGCCGATCCTGAACTATTCGGGCTGGGGGGATATTTCCAGTTTGTACTGAGGGCTGGACCAGACGGTCGCGCTAAGCCCTTTGCCGATATGTACCAACTGGCGGCAGACAAACTGGCGCTGGCACCGGAACAGATTCTGCACGTGGGCGATGACCTGACCACCGATGTGGCGGGGGCGATTCGCAGCGGCGTTCAGGCCTGCTGGATCAACCTTAATCAGCGCTCGCTGATGCGGGCCAGCGATGCCCGATTGCTGCCGCACCTGGAAATTTCGCGGTTGGCATCCCTCACCGCGCTGATATAATTCAGCCAGCTCTGTATAAAAATCCAGGGGTCTGCGGACCTTCTTCCACTATTTCGGCGGTGCCAATGGACGTTTCTTACCTGCTCGACAGCCTCAACGATAAACAGCGCGAAGCCGTGGCCGCATCGCGCAGCAATATGCTGGTGCTGGCCGGGGCAGGTAGTGGTAAGACCCGCGTTCTGGTGCATCGCATCGCCTGGCTAATGACGGTGGAAAACTGCTCGCCGTACTCCATTATGGCGGTGACCTTCACCAACAAGGCGGCGGCGGAAATGCGCCACCGTATCGGTGAGCTGGTAGGTACCAGTCAGGGGGGCATGTGGGTCGGTACCTTCCACGGCCTGGCGCACCGTCTGCTGCGCGCCCACCATATGGATGCCGGTCTGCCCCAGGATTTTCAGATTCTGGACAGTGAGGATCAACTGCGGCTGCTTAAGCGCCTGATTCGCGCCATGAATCTGGATGAAAAGCAGTGGCCGCCGCGTCAGGCGATGTGGTACATCAACGGCAAAAAGGATGAGGGGCTACGTCCGCAGCATATTGAAAGCTATGGCAACCCGGTGGAGCAGACCTGGCAGAAGGTCTATCAGGCCTATCAGGAAGCCTGCGATCGCGCCGGGCTGGTGGATTTCGCTGAGCTGCTGCTGCGAGCCCACGAGCTGTGGTTGAACAAACCGCATATCCTTAACCACTACCGCGAACGTTTCACCAATATTCTGGTGGACGAATTCCAGGATACTAACAGCATTCAGTACGCCTGGATCCGCCTGCTGGCGGGCGATACCGGTAAGGTGATGATCGTCGGCGATGACGATCAGTCCATTTACGGCTGGCGTGGTGCCCAGGTGGAAAATATCCAGCGCTTTCTGAATGATTTCCCGGGCGCTGAGACCATTCGTCTGGAGCAGAACTATCGCTCCACCAATACCATACTGAGTGCGGCTAACGCCCTGATCGCCCATAACGCCGGACGTCTGGGGAAAAACCTCTGGACCGATGGCAGCGATGGTGAACCGATCTCACTCTACTGTGCCTTTAACGAGCTGGATGAAGCCCGCTTTGTGGTCAACCGGATCAAGGCCTGGCAGGAGGGGGGCAGCCCGCTCAGCCAGTGCGCCATCCTGTATCGCAGCAATGCCCAGTCGCGCGTTCTGGAAGAGGCGTTACTGCAGGGCAGTATGCCTTACCGTATCTACGGCGGAATGCGCTTCTTCGAACGCCAGGAGATTAAGGATGCGCTCTCCTATCTACGTTTGATCGCCAACCGTAACGATGATGCGGCCTTCGAGCGGGTGGTTAACACCCCGACCCGCGGCATTGGCGATCGTACCCTGGACGTGGTGCGTCAGACCGCCCGCGACAGTCAGCTGACGCTGTGGCAGGCCTGCCGCCAGCTGTTGCAGGCACGCTCCCTGGCTGGCCGCGCCGCCTCGGCGCTGACGCGTTTTATGGAGCTGATTGACGCCCTGGCCCAGGAAACGGCGGATATGCCGCTGCACGTTCAGACTGACCGGGTTATTAAAGACTCCGGGTTGTGGATCATGTACGAGCAGGAGAAGGGTGAGAAAGGCCAGACCCGAATTGAAAACCTGGAGGAACTGGTCACGGCGACGCGCCAGTTCAGCTATCAGGATGAGGACGAAGATCTGCTGCCACTTCAGGCTTTCCTTTCCCATGCCGCGCTGGAAGCGGGTGAAGGTCAGGCGGACACCTGGCAGGATGCCGTACAGCTTATGACCCTGCACTCAGCCAAAGGGCTGGAGTTCCCGCAGGTCTTTATTGTCGGGATGGAAGAGGGGATGTTCCCGAGCCAGATGTCGCTGGATGAAGGCGGCCGTCTGGAAGAGGAGCGTCGACTGGCCTATGTGGGGGTGACCCGCGCCATGCAGAAACTGACCATTACTTACGCTGAAACTCGCCGTCTGTACGGTAAAGAGGCTTATCACCGCCCGTCGCGCTTTATCGGCGAACTGCCGCCGGAGTGCGTGGAAGAAGTCCGGCTACGAGCCACCGTCAGCCGCCCGGTCGCGGCCCAGCGTACCACCACGCCGCTGACCAGCAACGACACTGGCTACACCCTGGGCCAGCGCGTTCGCCACCCGAAATTCGGTGAAGGGACTATCGTTAATCTGGAAGGCAGCGGGGAACACAGCCGCATTCAGGTGGCCTTTCAGGGGCAGGGGATTAAATGGTTGGTTGCAGCCTATGCGCGCCTGGAGACGGTATAAATCCGTCTGTTGACGCTTTGTTGAGGCTGGCGTAACATGCGCGCACGATTATAACTTATGAGGACATTCGCCTTGGACACACCCAGTCGATACTGGCTCAATCACCTGGTATCCAGGTACAACTCCTAAGGCTTTCCTCATATGCTGATGGCCTTAGCGGTTGTCGGCGACCCATTATTCCTCCTGTCGCTCTGAGTCAGTCACGTTGAATGGTCATGTCGTGACCGTTTCTGTGTGCCCTGCGAACCTGTCCTGATTTTCTGCATTGGGAGTTCTGGTCATGCTGAGCGCATTTCAACTGGAAAAAAACCGTCTGTCCCGTCTGGAACTGGATGAGGATGCCCCCCTGAACAACTCCGTCTGGGTCGATCTGATCGAACCGGAAGACGAAGAGCGTCAGCGTGTACAGACCGAGTTGGGCCAGAGTCTGGCCACCCGCCCGGAACTGGAAGACATTGAAGCATCGGCCCGTTTCTTTGAAGACGAAGACGGCCTGCACATCCACTCCTTCTTCTTTTATGAAGATGCCGAAGACCACGCCGGTAACTCGACGGTGGCCTTCACCATTCGCAACGATCGCCTGTTCACTCTGCGCGAGCGCGAACTGCCCGCTTTCCGACTCTACCGCATGCGCGCCCGTAACCAGCAGATGATGGATGGCAACGCTTACGAACTGCTGCTGGATCTGTTCGAAACTAAAGTGGAGCAGTTGGCGGATGAGATAGAAAACATCTACAGCGATCTGGAAAAGCTAAGCCGCGTCATTATGGAAAAGCGGCAGGGCGATGAGTTTGACGAGGCGCTCTCCACCCTGGCGGAGCTGGAGGATATCGGCTGGAAGGTGCGGCTGTGTCTGATGGATTCCCAGCGCGCCCTGAACTTTCTGGTGCGTAAGACGCGGCTGCCGGGGAACCAGCTGGAACAGGCGCGCGAGATCCTACGCGATATCGAATCCCTGCTGCCGCACAATGAGTCGCTGTTCCAGAAGGTGAACTTCCTGATGCAGGCGGCCATGGGCTTTATCAATATCGATCAGAACCGCATCATCAAGATCTTCTCGGTGGTTTCGGTGGTGTTCCTGCCGCCGACCCTGGTGGCATCCAGCTACGGGATGAACTTCGAATTTATGCCGGAGCTGCACTGGAGCTTCGGTTATCCAGGAGCGATTGTGCTGATGATTCTGGCGGGGCTGGCGCCATATCTTTACTTCAAACGTAAAAACTGGCTGTAAGCGTTTCAGGCATAAAAAAACCGACTGGTGAGGTCGGTTTTTTTATTTTCCCGGTGTGAAGCTGGTAACTCTGACCGGGTGAGACCGCATTCAACTAACAACTAAGCGCAGCACTGTGACAGGCAATGTAAGGGTAAGCGGTGATTGCTCACTCCATCATGGAGAAAAGCGGGTGATTGATAAAGCAATCATCGTTCTGGGGGCGCTTATTGCGCTACTGGAGCTGATTCGTTATTTGTTGCTGTTGTTCTGACGATAGCGGAAACGTAACTAAGGGCAGGAAGCCACCACTTCCTGCCCTTTAACATTTCAGATTACCGCACTCTTACGCAACCTTCCCTGGGTGTAGATGGCGTCCATAATAAACAGCGCCAGCGCGGCCCAGATAAAGGCGAAGGTGACCATCTTATCGGCCCCTGGTGTTTCGCCGTAGAACGTCACCGCCAGCAGGAACATCAGGGTAGGGCCGATATACTGGAAGAAACCGAGCGTCGACAGCCGCAGGCGGGTGGCGGCACCGGTAAAGCACAGTAGCGGCACGGTGGTCACAATGCCTGCCGCTATCAGTAACAGGTTCAGCGACAGAGAGTTATTGCCCATATGGCTGGTGGGGCTGTCGGCAAAGCCAAACAGATAGACTGCAGCGACCGGCAGCAGCCACAGCGTTTCGATCAGCATACCGGCACTGGCATCCACGGCTATCTTTTTACGCAGCAGCCCATAGAAGGCGAAGCTGAACGCCAGCCCCAGGCCAATGATGGGCAGCGAGCCGAAACTCCAGAGTTGCACCAGCACGCCGCAGACCGCCAGCAGCACTGCCAGCCACTGCATACGGCGAAAACGCTCTCCCAGAAACAGCATGCCCAGCAGCACGTTCACCAGCGGATTAATAAAATAACCGAGGCTCGCTTCCAGCATGTGGTGATTATTCACGGCCCAGATAAACAGCAGCCAGTTACCGCCGATCAGCACTGCCGTTAACGCCAGGCACAGTGCTTTTACCGGGGTTTGCGCAATAGCGCGTACTTTCTTCCACTGGCGGCCCAGCGCAACCAGCGCCACCATAAAGAAAAATGACCAGATAACGCGGTGCGTCAGAATCTCGTCGGCCGGAACATAATCGATAAACTTAAAATAGGCCGGGGCTATTCCCCAGATAAAATAAGCGGCAAGGGCCAGCATAACCCCAAGCCGCGTCTGTTTCGCATCCATAACCAACCCTGAAGAAAAAATCGGCGCCGAAAAAGGCACCAGAAGGATCAACACCATATAAGCCGATAATGGGACTGGCAAGTAGGTCGTACCTTTTGTTTTTATGCTGCGCCAGGATAAAGCCTGAACGCCCTGACGTGCCGGAGAGCGAATCTTTGCAATTTATTAAGAATCTACTGGTAAATCATATGAGGTAATTCTGTAGAATGCAGGCAGGAAAAAACCTTTGACCCTTTTGTTGTTCAGGAGAACAGTGCTAATGCGCAAATTGTTGGGTGGTGTAGTAGTGGCGGGCTTACTGCCTTATGCGGCAATCGCAGAGGAAGCGACGATCACAAAGGTCCACGATAAGCCGGCAGTACGCGGCAGTATTATCGCTAACCTGCTTCAGGAGCATGAAAATCCCTTCACGCTCTATCCTTACGACAGTAACTATTTACTTTATACCTATACCGATCGCATTAATAAAAAAGCGATTGATTCCTACGACTGGGGCCATGATGCGAAAAAGGATGAGGTGAAATTTCAGCTCAGCCTGGCTTTCCCTATCTGGCGTGGTATTGCCGGGGATAATTCCGTGCTGGCCGCTTCTTATACCCAGCGCTCCTGGTGGCAGCTTTCCAACAGCGACCATTCATCACCGTTTCGTGAAAACAACTACGAGCCGCAACTGTTCCTGGGCTTCGCCACCGACTATGAGTTTGCAGGCTGGACGCTGCGTGATGTGGAATACGGCTTTAATCACCAATCCAATGGTCACTCTGAACCCACTTCCCGCAGCTGGAACCGCCTGTATACCCGCCTGATGGCTGAAAATGGCAACTGGCTGGTGGAAGTGAAACCCTGGCTCACCGTAGGTGATAAAGATGATAACCCCGATATCACTAAATATATGGGCTACTATCAGCTGCGCGTGGGTTACTCGCTGGGCGATCTGGTGATGAGCGCCAAAGGACAATACAACTGGAACACCGGTTACGGCGGCGCCGAGCTGGGTCTGAGCTACCCTATTACCAAACACGTCCGCCTCTACGGCCAGGTCTACAGCGGTTATGGCGAATCGCTTATCGACTACAACTATAACCAGACCCGAGTCGGAATTGGGGTGATGCTTAACGACATCCTGTGATGCGAGACGTATCGAAGTAAAGTCATCATGACGGGATAAATCATTGCAGTTTGACTCTCAGGCGCTGACAATAGCGCCTGAGTTTTTTTAGTTGATGGGGGGCGCGTGGCGCAGGCGGAAGTTATTAATCAGGAGCGGCTTGCGGCACAGGTGCTTCAGGAAACCTTCGGCTATCAGCAGTTCCGCCCAGGTCAGGAGACCATCATCAACACGGTGTTGGAAGGGCGCGACTGCCTGGTGGTGATGCCCACCGGCGGCGGTAAGTCTCTCTGTTACCAGATACCTGCGCTGGTGCTTGATGGCCTGACGGTGGTGGTTTCGCCGCTCATCTCTCTGATGAAAGATCAGGTCGATCAGCTTCTGGCAAACGGCGTGGCCGCTGCCTGTCTGAACTCCACGCAGAGTCGTGAAGAGCAGCAGTCGGTACTGGCGGGCTGCCACAGCGGCGAGGTGCGCCTGCTGTACATCGCCCCTGAACGGCTGATGATGGATAACTTCATCGAACGGCTCAGCCACTGGAATCTGTCGCTGCTGGCGGTGGATGAAGCGCACTGTATCTCCCAATGGGGGCACGACTTCCGCCCTGAGTATGCGACTCTGGGCCAGCTACGCGCTCGCCTGCCGCAGGTGCCTTTTGTAGCGCTGACCGCAACGGCGGACGACACCACCCGGCGTGATATCGTCCGCCTGCTGGGGCTGAACGACCCCCTGATTCAGGTCAGCAGCTTCGACCGTCCTAACATTCGCTATATGCTGATGGAGAAGTTCAAGCCCCTCGAACAGCTGATGCGCTACGTGCAGGATCAGCGCGGTAAGTCCGGCATTATCTACTGCAACAGCCGTTCGAAGGTGGAAGACACCGCCGCCCGTCTGCAAAGTCGGGGAATCAGCGCCGGGGCTTACCACGCGGGCTTGGATAACGCCGTGCGCGCCGAGGTGCAGGAGAAATTCCAGCGCGACGATTTGCAGATCGTGGTGGCGACGGTGGCCTTTGGAATGGGCATCAATAAACCCAACGTCCGTTTCGTGGTGCATTTCGACATCCCCCGTAATATCGAATCCTACTACCAGGAGACAGGCCGCGCCGGGCGCGATGGCCTGCCTGCTGAAGCCATGCTGTTTTACGATCCGGCGGATATGGCCTGGCTGCGTCGCTGTCTGGAAGAGAAACCTGCCGGACAGTTGCAGGATATTGAACGTCACAAGCTTAACGCCATGGGCGCTTTTGCCGAGGCCCAGACCTGCCGCCGCCTGGTGCTGCTCAACTACTTTGGTGAAGGGCGTCAGGAGCCCTGCGGCAACTGCGATATCTGCCTCGATCCGCCACGGCGCTACGATGCGCTAGTGGATGCCCAGAAGGCGCTTTCTACCATTTATCGCGTTAATCAGCGCTTTGGGATGGGTTACGTGGTGGAGGTTCTGCGCGGCGCTAATAATCAGCGCATCCGTGAACTACAGCACGACAAGTTACCGGTCTACGGTATTGGCCGGGAACACAGCCATGAACACTGGGTGAGCGTGATTCGTCAGTTGATTCATCTGGGTGTCGTCACCCAGAATATCGCCAGCCATTCTGCGCTTCAGCTCACCGAAGCGGCACGTCCGCTGCTGCGTGGCGAGTCGCCGCTGATGCTGGCGGTGCCGAGGGTACAGGCATTAAAGCCCCGGGTCAGCCAGCGGGCGACGGCGAGCAACTACGATCGTAAGTTGTTCGCTAAATTGCGTAAGCTGCGTAAAGCGATCGCCGATGAAGAGAACATTCCGCCGTATGTGGTATTTAACGACGCAACGCTTATCGAGATGGCGGAGCAGATGCCGTTAAGCCCTGGCGAGATGCTTGGCGTTAACGGTGTGGGCACCCGCAAGCTGGAACGCTTTGGTCGTCCGTTTATGACGCTGATTCGCGAGCACGTCGACGGTGAGGATGAGCAGGACGGTTATTCCCCTTTTGCCTGAGCCAGTCTGGTAGGGGCCATAAGCTCATGCTATGGTAAATATCTCTGATTTTTCCCGAGCGATCCTATGCTGATGTTATTTCTGACGGTGGCGCTGGTGCACATTGTGGCACTGATGAGCCCCGGCCCCGATTTCTTTTTCGTTTCCCAGACTGCGTTAAGCCGTTCCCGCAAGGAGGCGATGCTTGGCGTACTGGGCATTACCGGCGGCGTAATGGTCTGGTCGGCGCTGGCACTACTGGGGCTGAATCTGATTCTGGCGAAAATGGCCTGGTTGCATACCGTCATTATGGTGGGCGGTGGTCTTTATCTGTGCTGGATGGGCTGGCAGATGCTGCGCGGCGCCCTGAAGCGGCGCGGTCAGGTCACGGCAGCGGAACCCCAGGCGGCGCTGGCCCGCGGCGGAAAAAGCTTTATTAAAGGTCTGCTCACCAACCTGGCGAATCCGAAGGCGATAATCTACTTCGGCAGTATCTTTTCGCTGTTTGTTGGCGATAGCGTCGGTACTTCCGCACGATGGGGCATCTTCGCGCTGATAACCCTGGAAACTTTCGCCTGGTTTACCCTGGTGGCGAGCGTTTTTGCGCCGCCCAAAATGCGCCGCGGCTATCAGAAGCTGGCGCGTTGGATCGATGGTGTGGCCGGCGCGCTGTTCGCCGGATTTGGCGTTCACCTTATTCTTTCCCGCTAAGGCCAGAGCGCAGGGGCCGCTCATAAGGTTCCTCTGCTTCCTACTGTTTATGTCAGAATAGACTCATTATATTTCTGGCGGCATGCGGAGGCGCAATCGGGTCTATGTCACAGCACAGAGAGAGCTGGTTAAGAAGGGAAAAAACGTTCGCGGCATTTGCCATGGGACCCCTGGCCGCGTTCTGGCAGCAGCGGGAAGAGTGCGAACTGGCTGGCGTGGACGGTATTCCGCTGCGTTTTGTGCGCTTTCGTTCTGCCCGCCATGATCGGGTAATTCTGGTTTCGCCAGGACGGATCGAAAGCTATGTGAAGTACGCCGAGCTGGCCTACGATCTGTTCCACTGCGGCTTCGATGTGCTGATTATCGATCACCGGGGGCAGGGGCGCTCCGGGCGTATGCTCTCTGACACCCATCGGGGTCACGTGGTGCACTTCAGTGACTACGTGGATGACCTGGAACGCCTGTGGCAGCGCGAAATTGCTGAAGGGCCATGGCGTAAGCGCTATGCGCTGGCTCACTCCATGGGCGGCGCCATTACCACGCTGTTCCTGCAACGTAATCCCCAGGCGTTCGATGCCGTGGCGCTCTGCGCGCCGATGTTTGGTATTATCATCCGGTTGCCGGACTGGATGGTGCGCCATCTGCTGGACTGGGCCGAAGGTCACCAGCGGGTTCGCGAGGATTACGCTATCGGCACCGGCCGCTGGCGCCCACTCCCGTTCCCCCTGAACGTCTTGACCCATAGCCGGGTTCGCTATCGCCGCAATCTACGTTTTTATGCCGATGAGCCCGGGCTACGGGTAGGGGGACCTACCTGGCACTGGGTACGTGAAGGGATCCTCGCGGGTGAACAGGTACTGGCAGGGGCCGCTGAAGTCACCACGCCGATGTTACTGATTCAGGCAGAAGACGATAGGGTGGTGGATAACCGTATGCACGATCGTTTTTGCGAACTGCGAGCCGAAGCGGGTCATCCCTGTGAAGGGGAGAAACCGCTGATGATTAACGGCGCATGGCATGAGATCCTGTTTGAAAAGGACGCTATGCGGGCCGGGGCGTTAAACGCCATCGTCGATTTCTTCGACAACCACAACCAATGATTTGATTGATAAGGTAGAACTTTTTTTATGTACCCGATTATTGCGTCCGATCTGGATGGCACTCTGCTGTCCCCTGACCACCGCCTTTCACCTTACGCACGGGAGACCCTGAAGCTGCTGACCGAACGCGGTCTGCACTTTGTGTTCGCCACCGGACGCCACTATATCGATGTCGGCCAGATCCGCGACAGTCTGGGGATCCGCGCCTGCATGATCACCTCTAACGGCGCGCGGGTACATGATGCCGACGGTAAACTGCTCTTCTCTCACGATCTGGATCAGGATATCGCCAGCGATCTGTTTGTCATGATGTATCAGGATCCTGAGATCGTCACCAACGTTTATCGCGATGACGAATGGTTTATCAGCCGCCATCGCCCGGAAGATATGAAATATTTTCAGGAGGCGGTGTTCCGCTATAACGTCTACCAACCGGGTCTGCTGGCGCCGGAAGGGGTGAGCAAGGTCTTCTTCACCTGTGAAGATCACGATAAGCTGCTGCCGCTGGAACAGGCGATTAATGCGCGCTGGGGCGACCGGGTTAACGTCAGCTTCTCGACGGTGACCTGCCTGGAAGTGATGGCCGGCGGCGTTTCGAAAGGCCATGCCCTGGAAGCGGTGGCAAACGGCATGGGCTATGGGCTTGCAGACTGTATCTCCTTTGGCGATGGTATGAATGATAAAGAGATGCTGACCATGGCCGGTAAGGGTTGCATTATGGGCAATGCCCACCAGCGCCTGAAGGATCTGTTACCAGAACAGGAAGTGATCGGCACTAATGGCGATAACGCCGTACCGCATTATTTGCGGCAGCTCTATCTGAATGATGATTGATTAAATAGCAACCACTCGTCAACTAAATAGTCGCGCCCGCGCTTGCGGGCTTCGCTACAATGGCCTCTTTTCCCGGGCGAAGAGACCGTTACAGTGGCATTACTCATCATTACCACTATTTTGTGGGCATTTTCCTTTAGCCTGATCGGCGAATATCTTGCTGGTCACGTCGACAGCTACTTTTCCGTGTTGATGCGAGTGGGGCTGGCTGCGCTGGTATTCCTGCCGTTTCTGCGTATCCGCGGCTATCGCCTGAAAACGCTGGGGCGGTATATGCTGGTGGGCGCAATGCAGCTGGGGATCATGTATCTGCTGAGCTTCCAGGCCTACCTGTATCTGACGGTGTCGGAATTCCTGCTGTTCACCGTTTTGACACCGCTGTATATCACCTTGATTTATGACCTGATTAGCGGTCGCAGGCTACGCTGGGGTTATGTGTTGAGCGCGCTGCTGGCGGTGGCGGGGGCGGCGATTATTCGCTATGACCGCGTCAGCGACCATTTCTGGACCGGGCTGTTACTGGTACAGCTCGCCAACATCAGCTTCGCCATCGGCATGGTGGGCTACAAGCGGTTGATGGAGGTTGACCCCATGCCGCAGCACTGCGCCTTTTCCTGGTTCTATCTGGGGGCATTTATCGTCGCGCTGTTGGCCTGGCTGGCGCTGGGGGATCCTCAGAACCTGCCGGAAACCTCGCTACAGTGGGGGATTCTGGTCTGGCTTGGGGTGGTGGCTTCGGGCCTGGGCTACTTTATGTGGAACTACGGTGCCACTCAGGTGGATGCAGGAACCCTGGGGATCATGAACAATATGCATGTTCCGGCGGGGCTACTGGTCAATCTGGCTATCTGGCAGCAGCAGCCCCACTGGCCGAGCTTTCTTATTGGGGGAACGGTAATAGTGCTTTCTCTGTGGGTACATCGCCGTTGGGTCGCTCCGCATTCCGCACAAACGGCAGGTGATCGCAGGCGTGGTTGCGCGCCGAATGAATAAAGGCCTGAGTCACCGGCTGTCGCTGCTCGCCGTCGCGCACGGCGGCGTAAAGTCGACTCCATAATCCCTGACCCAGGGTTTTGGTCACCACCAGACCCTGGCGTTCAAAGCTTTCCACCACCCAGTGTGGCAGGGCAGCAATGCCCATTCGCGCCGACACCATCTGAATCAGCAGCAGCGTATTATCAACGTGCTTAAGCCCAGGGCTGACGCCTGCCGGTTGCAGGAAGTGGCGCCAGATATCCAGGCGGCTGCGCTGTACCGGATAAATCAGCAGGGTTTCGTCGCTCAGATCTTCCGGCAAGATCTGCGGCCTGCCCGCCAGAGGGTGATCGGTGGCCAGTACCAGACGTACCTCAAAATCGAACATCGGCGAATAGTGAAGGCCGCTGCGCGGCAGAATGTCCGAAGTCAGCACCAGATCCAGTTCCCCCTGCTGTAGAGCAGGCTGGGGATCGAAAGTCACGCCAGAACGAAAATCCATTTCTACCTGAGGCCACTGCTGGCGGAATGCCTCCAGCGCTGGCGTCAGCCACTGAATACAGCTATGACACTCAATGGCGATCCGCAGCCGGGTCTGCTGGGGTTCGTTGCAGGCCTGTAGCGCCTGGCTGATTTGCGGCATCACCTGCTCTGCCAGACGCAACAGAATCTCGCCCTGCGGCGTAAAGCGCAACGGCTGGCTTTTGCGAACGAACAGTCGAAAGCCGAGCCGCTGTTCCAGATCGCTAAACTGATGCGACAGTGCCGACTGCGTCTGATGCAGCGTGGCGGCCGCGCCTGCCAGGGAGCCGTTATTGCGCAGGGCCAGCAGCGTGCGCAGGTGTTTTATCTCAATCATGAAAGTCCTTCACTTCGCCATGAACATTTTGCGCTTGAGGAATATACAGTATCGGGGAAATATGGATGTGTAAACATCTGGACGGCTAAATCATAAAGATTCATAAGAGGCGATAAGACAATGACCATCCGCAACCATACCCTTGGCTTCCCCCGTGTAGGCCTGCATCGTGAACTGAAGAAAGCGCAAGAGAGCTACTGGGCTGGCAACAGCAGCCGTGAAGCGCTGCTGGAAAACGGCCGTGAACTGCGCGCCCGCCACTGGCAGCAGCAGAAAGACGCCGGCATCGATCTGCTGCCGGTCGGCGATTTCGCCTGGTACGATCAGGTCCTGACCACCAGCCTGATGTTGGGGAATGTACCGGCGCGTCATCAGAATGCCGATGGTCAGATCGATATCGATACCCTGTTTCGTATTGCCCGCGGTCGTGCGCCGAGCGGCGAGCCTGCGGCGGCGTCGGAAATGACGAAGTGGTTTAACACCAACTATCACTACATCGTGCCGGAATTTACTCGCGGTCAAAATTTCCGTCTGGCCTGGAATCAGTTGCTGGAAGAAGTCGATGAAGCGCTGGCGCTGGGTCACAACGTTAAGCCGGTATTGCTGGGGCCGGTCACTTATCTGTGGCTGGGCAAGGTCAAAGGCGAGGCCTTCGATCGTCTGTCACTGCTGAGCGAGATTCTGCCGGTCTACCAGCAGGTGCTGGCAGAGCTGGCGAAGCGTGGCATCGAGTGGGTACAGATCGATGAGCCTGCGCTGGTGCTGGAGCTGCCCCGCGAATGGCTGGATGCTTATCAACCGGCCTATGAGGCGCTGGCGGGGCAGGTCAAACTGCTACTGACTACCTACTTTGAAGGTATTACGCCGAACCTGGATACCATTGCCGCGCTGCCGGTGCAGGGGCTGCATGTCGATCTGGTCCACGGCAGCGATGACGTAAATACTTTGCACCAGCGTTTGCCTGCCGACTGGCTGCTTTCCGCGGGCCTGGTGAATGGTCGTAACGTATGGCGTGCCGACCTGACGGAAAAATATAGCCAGATTAAAGAGGTTGTCGGCGCGCGTGAGCTTTGGGTGGGATCGTCCTGTTCGCTGCTGCACAGCCCTATCGATCTCAGCGTGGAAACCCGCCTGGATGATGAAGTGAAGAGCTGGTTTGCGTTTGCCCTGCAGAAGTGTCAGGAACTTACCCTGCTGCGCGATGCGCTGAACAGCGGCGATACTGCGGCGATCGATGAATGGAGCGCGCCAATTCAGGCTCGTCGTCACTCCACCCGAGTGCATAACGCAGCGGTGGCAAAGCGTCTGGCCGCTATCAGCGGGCGCGACAGCCTGCGTGCTAATCCGTACCCGGTACGGGCCGAAGCCCAGCGCGCGCGCTTTCAACTGCCCGCCTGGCCGACCACGACTATTGGCTCGTTCCCGCAGACCACCGAGATCCGCGGTCTGCGTCTGGACTTCAAAAAAGGGCGTCTGGATGCCGGGAACTACCGCACTGGCATCGCAGAGCACATCAAGCAGGCCATTCAGGAGCAGGAGCGTCTGGGGCTGGATGTGCTGGTGCATGGTGAAGCCGAGCGTAACGACATGGTCGAATATTTCGGCGAACATCTGGACGGTTTCGTCTTTACCCAGAACGGCTGGGTGCAGAGCTATGGCTCCCGCTGCGTGAAGCCGCCGATCGTGATTGGCGATGTCAGTCGCCCGGCGCCGATTACCGTTGAGTGGGCGACTTACGCTCAGTCTCTGACCGACAAGCCGGTTAAAGGCATGCTGACCGGCCCGGTCACCATTCTCTGCTGGTCATTCCCGCGTGAGGACGTCAGCCGCGAAACCATCGCGAAGCAGATTGCGTTGGCGCTGCGCGACGAAGTGGCGGACCTGGAGGCGGCGGGCATCGGTATCATCCAGATCGATGAACCGGCGCTGCGCGAAGGACTGCCGCTGAAGCGCGGCGACTGGCAGGCTTATCTGGAATGGGCAGTGGACGCGTTCCGTCTTAATGCCGCGGTGGCCCGTGACGAAACCCAGATTCACACCCATATGTGTTACTGCGAGTTTAACGACATCATGGATTCCATCGCCGCACTGGATGCCGATGTGATTACCATCGAAACCTCCCGTTCGGATATGGAACTGCTGGAGTCATTTGAAGAGTTTGAATATCCGAATGAGATCGGGCCGGGCGTTTACGATATCCACTCGCCTAACGTACCGGATGTGGACTGGATCGAAGCGCTGCTGAACAAGGCGGCACAGCGTATCCCTGCTGCGCGCCTGTGGGTGAACCCGGACTGTGGTCTGAAGACCCGCGGCTGGCCGGAAACCCGTGCGGCTCTGGCGAATATGGTTCAGGCGGCACAGAACCTGCGTAACGCCTGAGGCCATTAGGGTCAGAAAAGTTTGCCCCATCATCATGGACGATGAGGGGCTTTTCTGTTTTGGGTTACTTACCGGCGCCGTAACGTTCGAACCACGCCAGCATGCGCTGCCAGCCATCTTCGGCGGACTCTTTGTGGTAGCTGGGGCGGTAGTCGGCGTTGAAGGCGTGTCCCGCATCGGGGTAAACCACAATTTCTGCATTGGCGTTTGCCGCGCGCAGCGCCTGACGCATGCTCTCCACGCTATCCAACGGAATACCGGTATCCTGCGCGCCATACAGCCCCAGGACCGGCGCATTCAGATCGGTCGCAATATCGATGGGCTGTTTCGGCCAGTTCAGCGTTTTATCTCCCGTCAGTCGTCCATACCAGGCCACAGCCGCCTTTAGCTGCGGATTATGGGCGGCGTACAGCCATGAGATGCGTCCTCCCCAGCAGAAGCCAGTGATGAGCAGGCGGTTGGCATTACCGCCATGGCGTGCCGCCCAGCTGGCGACGTGGTCGAGATCGGCCATTACCTGGCTGTCCGGCACTTTACTGACCAGTTCGCTGAACAGGGTGGGAATATCGTCCCAGTCATTGGGATCGCCCTGACGGAAGTAGAGCTCCGGCGCTATAGCCAGATAGCCCTCAAGGGCCAGGCGGCGGCACAGATCGCGGATGTGTTCGTGTACGCCAAAAATCTCCTGAACCACGATAACCACGGGCAGATTTTCTGCGGGCTCTTTAGGACGAGCAAAGTAAGCGGGCATCTCTTTGCCCTGGCTGGGGATAGAGGTTTCGCCCGCATGGAGTTCATCCGCTGAGGTATGGATCGCAGAGGTCGCGACGGGGGACGCCGCCGGTGCGAATCCGGCGCCAGGCTTGTTCTGTGTCGTGCTGTCGGTCATGGCATTCTCCGTACCTGTTTTTTTGAGCTATTTTTTAGCGTAATCAAATCACTATAGTCTGAGACAATAAGGCACGCGTGTGGCAAAAGTCGGCATTCCGCTACAGGACAGGGGGCGAGTGGTCTTTGTTTGTGATTGATGTCACCTTTTTATGTCGTTTAAATGAAATTTGTTTCATCCGTGGTGAAACAGGTCACGAAAATAACCGGCTAGGTTGGTTAGAGTAGCCATGGTCTAACCGCAATCCAACCATGATCCAGGAGTCTGCCATGTCAAAGTCTGATGTTTTCCATCTTGGTCTTACCAAAAGCGACCTGCAGGGAGCGACGCTTGCTATTGTGCCCGGCGATCCGGAGCGGGTAGAGAAAATTGCCGTGCTGATGGAAAAACCGGTGAAGCTGGCCGCGCACCGTGAGTTCACTACCTGGCGGGCGGAATTGGGCGGTAAAGCGGTGATTGTCTGCTCTACCGGTATCGGTGGACCATCCACCTCGATTGCGGTTGAAGAGCTGGCGCAGTTGGGCATTCGTACATTCCTGCGGGTTGGCACCACTGGCGCCATCCAGCCCCATATCAACGTCGGCGATGTGCTGGTCACTACCGCTTCGGTGCGCCTGGACGGCGCCAGCCTGCACTTTGCGCCGCTGGAATACCCGGCGGTCGCCGATTTCACCTGCACCACGGCGCTGGTTGAAGCGGCGAAGGCGCTGGGTGTGGAAACCCATATTGGCGTGACGGCTTCATCCGACACCTTCTATCCCGGCCAGGAGCGCTACGACACTTTCTCGGGCCGTGTGACCCGTCGCTTCCAGGGCTCGATGGAAGAGTGGCAGCAGATGGGAGTGATGAACTACGAGATGGAATCCGCCACGCTGCTGACCATGTGTGCCAGCCAGGGGCTGCATGCCGGGATGGTGGCCGGGGTGATCGTTAACCGCACTCAGCAGGAGATCCCTGATGCTGAAACTATGAAGCAGACCGAAAGCCATGCCATTAACATCGTGGTGGAGGCCGCCCGACGTCTGGTTTGATTGTAAAAGATACAAATTTCGGGGCGGGACTATTTCGTCTGTTGTCTGACTGGTGAACAATGGATCTTTGGACGATAACTCAAAGGGACAGAATATGCGTTCAGGATTCAGACGCCCTCCCCAGATTTTAAAACAGGAGCGGTTTTACGCCATCGCGGCACAATTTCGTAGTGCGATGGCACAGCAGGATTATGCTCAGGCTGCGCGTTGCTGTGAGCAGATTCTTTCCGTCATGCCGGATAACCTCCAGGTCCTTAGCGATTATGCGCTTTGCCTGATGCGGATGGAGAAGTACGAAAAAGCGTACCAAAGTTATCTGCGGATCTACCGGTCTGCGCAGCGTAGCCAGGCATCGGCAACCTGGCTGGATGGCCTGACAGAGGTTTGTGGCTGGTTGAATAAAGCGGATGAGGTTCGACGTTTTGGTCATGAATCGCTGACCTTGTCCGACCAGCATTTCGGCCAGGGTGCCAGTTGGCCTATTCCGGAAGGGGCACCGCCTCCTTTCGACCCCAGGGATCCAGAAAAAAATATCATTGCGTTCAGCCTGTATGGGAGACTCCCGCGTTACTGCGAAACCCTGATCAAAAATGTGGCTGTGGCCCGGGAGCTATTTCCGTATTGGACCTGTCGGATCTATCTGGATGATTCGGTTCCATCACATGTCTGGCAGCGGCTGCGTCAGCAGCAGGTACAACTGGTGGATATGAGTGGAGAAAAAACGCTTTTTCCCACGCTGTGGCGTTTTCTGGTGGCCAGCGATCCGCAGGTAACGCGATTTATTATCCGTGATGCCGATTCGCTACTTTCCGAACGAGAGCAGGCAAGCGTAGAGGCCTGGATTGCCTCTCCCTGCTACTTCCACCATATGCGGGATTACTTTACTCATACCGAACTGCTACTGGCGGGGATGTGGGGGGGCTACACGGGGATCATTCCTGATATCGACGCGCTGATACGTCAGTTTTGTGTGCAGTATGAGGGAAACGCCCGTTTTACCGATCAGTATTTTTTAAGATCGGTACTGTGGGCAACCGTGCGTAACAGTATCCTGAATCACGATGAACTCTTTAATTTCCATCATGCGCAACCCTGGCCGGAGCATCCGCCAATACGCTGGCAGGCCCGCGCCTTCCACGTTGGCAGCAATGCGGGGTATTCGGTGTTTTCCGGCCCCTCTTCTGCCCCGGAAGGAGGCCAGCAAGCGCTGGAGCTGGAAATAGAGGGGGAGCGCTGCCGTTATGATGCGCCAGTGGAGGCGGGGGTGTGGCGGCTGTCCGTACCCTTCTTCCTGGCGGAAGGCTATAACCAGGGGAAGGTCAGGGTTCATCTTCTGAGGTGAGGGCAGAAAACGCCTTTTCATCTGGACATCTGTACAGCACAATTGAGCCTCGACCCGATAAGTTCGGCAGGAGGCGACTTTGGATCTCTCTCTTTTACTGATGGCGGCTCTGGTATTGGCCGGTGCGGCCGTCGGCTGGCTGGCGGCAAGTCTGCGCAACGCCCAGCGTCTGGCGCGGAGCCAGGAAGAACAGCGCGATATCTACGGTGAGCTGATGGCGGCGCGCCAGCAGCTAAGCCAGGGCGAGTACTGGCGCGAAGAGTGCGAGCGGCTGAATGGCGAACTGCGCCACCAATTAGAGATCAATCGCGAGCAGGAAGCTGACCTGCGTGAACTAAGTACCCGGCTGGAAGAGACGCGCCTGAACGCCGAGGAAAAAGTGCGCCAGATGGCCAACAGCGAACATCGCCTTAGCGAGCAGTTCGAAAACCTGGCCAACCGTATTTTCGAGCAGAGCAACCGTCGGGTGGATGAGCAGAATCGCCAGAGTCTGCATGGCCTGCTGACGCCGCTACGCGAACAACTGGACGGTTTCCGCCGCCAGGTGCAGGACAGCTTTGGTCAGGAGGCCCGCGAGCGCCATACGCTGACGCATGAGATCCGCAACCTGCAGCAGTTGAATGCGCAGATGGCTCAGGAGGCGATAAACCTGACCCGGGCGCTGAAAGGGGATAATAAAACTCAGGGTAACTGGGGCGAGGTGGTGCTGACCCGGGTGCTGGAAGCTTCCGGGTTGCGTGAAGGTTATGAATATCAGACCCAGGTGAATATCCAGCTCGATAACCGCAGCAGGATGCAGCCGGACGTCATTGTGCGTTTGCCCCAGGGGAAGGATGTGGTCATTGACGCCAAAATGACCCTGGTGGCCTGGGAGCGTTACTTCAACGCTGACGATGACTATACCCGTGAGACGGCCCTGAGCGAACATATCGCGTCTGTTCGCAGCCATATCCGCCAGTTGGGGCGTAAGGATTACCAGCAGCTCCCCGGACTGCGCTCTCTGGACTATGTGCTGATGTTTATTCCGGTGGAGCCCGCTTTCCTGGCCGCCATCGATCGCCAGCCGGAGCTGATTGGCGAGGCGCTACAGCACAATATTATGCTGGTCAGCCCTACCACGCTGCTGGTGGCACTGCGCACTATTGCCAATCTGTGGCGTTATGAGCATCAGAGCCGAAATGCGCAACAAATTGCCGAACGGGCCGCGCGTCTTTATGACAAGATGCGTCTGTTCGTCGATGACATGTCTGCCATTGGCCAGAGCCTGGATAAAGCCCAGGATAACTACCGTCAGGCGATGAAAAAGCTGGCCAGCGGGCGCGGCAACCTGCTGGTGCAGGCCGAAGCGTTTCGCGGGCTGGGCGTAGAGGTGAAACGCGAGATTAATCCGGATCTGGTGGCGAATGCGCTTCAGGATGATGAAGAGGCCGCCGCCCGACTGGCAGAGTATGACGACGGGAATGACCTCCAGACGGGGGCAGATTCACCGCGGCGCGGTGCCGGGGAAGGTTAACGAACCTTTACACCCCGTGACGCCCAATCTGATACACTCCTCAAATAATTTATGACTAAGCGGACTCTTGAGATGGCTGAAGATTCACAAGAAACGACACACTTTGGCTACCGCACGGTAGCAAGAGCGCAGAAGGCCGATATGGTGGCGCAGGTGTTCCACTCCGTCGCGGCGAAATATGACGTCATGAACGATCTGATGTCCTTCGGAATTCATCGTTTGTGGAAGCGCTTCACCATCGACTGTAGCGGCGTGCGCCGCGGCCAGCGCGTGCTGGATCTGGCTGGCGGTACCGGCGATCTGACGGCGAAGTTCTCGCGCCTGGTGGGCGAAACCGGTGAGGTGGTGCTGGCGGATATTAACGAATCGATGCTCAAGATGGGGCGCGAAAAGCTGCGCAATCTTGGCGTGGTGGGCAACGTGGAATATGTGCAGGCCAACGCCGAAGCGCTACCGTTCCCGGACAACAGCTTCGATTGCATCACCATCTCTTTCGGCCTGCGTAACGTTACCGATAAAGACAAAGCGTTACGTTCGATGTACCGGGTGCTGAAACCGGGTGGCCGCCTGCTGGTGCTGGAGTTCTCCAAACCGATTATCGATCCGCTGAGCAAAGCGTATGACGCATACTCGTTCCACATTCTGCCGCGCATCGGCGAAGTGGTGGCTCAGGACGCCGAAAGCTACCGCTATCTGGCGGAATCTATCCGCATGCATCCGGACCAGGAAACCCTGAAATCGATGATGGAAGAGGCGGGCTTCGAGCAAACCTCATACTACAACCTGACCGCGGGAATTGTTGCCCTGCATCGTGGCTACAAGTTCTGAACCGGAGGGGAGCGTGCCGTTGACACCCATCATCACCGCGACGGTGGAAAATGTACTGAATAGCTTCCTGTGGCGGAGCGATGCGCTGAAGTCGCCGCGTCAGCGCCTGAAAGGGCGGACGCTGCGGATTACGCTTTCTGGCTTCTCTACGCCGCTGGTGCTCTCTTTTAGCGAACAGCAGATCGACGTGCTGGGCGCCTGGGAAGGGGAGGCCGACTGCACCGTAATAACCCGCCCCGGCACATTACCTAAATTGCGCGACCGCCAGCAGCTTACTGCTCTGATTAAGAGCGGAGAGCTGGAGGTTCAGGGCGATATTCAGGTCGTCCAGAACTTTGTGGCGCTGATTGACCTGGCGGAATTCGATCCCGCCGAGCTGCTGGCCCCCTGGATTGGCGATATTGCCGCCGAAGGCGTGGGGCGCGTGGTACGCGGCGGCGCGCACTTCCTGAAAAAACGGTTTGATCGCGATCGTCACTACCTGGCGGACGCGCTGACCGAAGAGTGGCGTCTGGCGCCGGGCCCGCTGGAAGTGGCCTGGTTTGCTGAAGAAACGGATGCCCTGGCGCGTTCGGTAGAGGCGCTGAGTAAACGGATGGATCAGTTGGAGGGCAAATGACGCCAGGAGAACTACGGCGCCTCTACTTTATTATCCGGACCTTTTTGAGTTATGGGCTCGATGAGCTTATCCCCAAAATGCGTATCACGCTGCCGCTGCGCCTGTGGCGTCGGCTGGTGTTCTGGATCCCGAATCGCCATAAAGATAAGCAGCTCGGCGAGCGTCTGAGGCTGGCGCTCCAGGAGTTGGGGCCGGTCTGGATTAAGTTTGGCCAGATGCTGTCCACCCGCCGTGACCTGTTTCCGCCGCAAATTGCCGATCAGCTGGCGCTACTGCAGGACAGAGTCGCCCCCTTTGACGGCCATCAGGCAAAGCGGCTGATTGAAAAAGCCATGGGCGATCAAGTCGTTGAAACCTGGTTTGATGAGTTCGACGTCACGCCGTTGGCTTCGGCTTCTATCGCTCAGGTACATACCGCGCGTCTGAAGAAGACCGGCAAAGAGGTCATTATCAAAGTGATCCGCCCGGATATTCGTCCGGTTATCAAAGCGGACATGAAGTTGATCTACCGCCTGGCTCGCTGGGTGCCGCATCTGCTGCCGGATGGCCGCCGTCTGCGACCGGTGGAAGTGGTGCGCGAGTATGAAAAGACTCTGCTGGACGAACTGAATCTGCTGCGTGAAGCCGCCAACGGTATTCAGTTGCGACGTAACTTCGAAAACAGCCCGATGCTCTATGTGCCGGAGATTTACTCTGACTACTGCAGCCAGGAGATGCTGGTGATGGAACGCATCTACGGGATGTCGGTATCCGATGTTCCGTCGCTGGAAAAAAACGGCACTAACATGCAGTTGCTGGCGGAGCGCGGGGTTCAGGTCTTTTTCACCCAGGTGTTTCGCGATAGCTTTTTTCATGCCGATATGCACCCGGGGAACATCTTTGTCAGCTACGAGAGTCCGGAGGATCCGCAATATATCGGTATCGACTTTGGGATTGTCGGGTCGCTGAATAAAGAGGATAAGCGCTATCTGGCGGAAAACTTTATCGCCTTCTTTAATCGCGATTACCGCAAGGTGGCGGAACTGCACGTGGATTCCGGCTGGGTACCGGCCGATACCAACGTCGAGGAGTTTGAGTTCGCCATTCGTACCGTCTGCGAACCCATTTTTGAGAAACCGCTCTCCGAGATCTCATTTGGTCACGTGCTGCTTAATCTTTTCAACACCGCGCGCCGATTTAACATGGAAGTGCAGCCTCAACTGGTATTGTTGCAGAAGACGCTGCTCTATGTGGAAGGCGTCGGGCGTCAGCTTTATCCACAGCTCGATCTCTGGAAAACGGCTAAGCCATTCCTGGAGTCCTGGCTGAAAGATCAGGTCGGTCTGCCGGCGCTGATACGGGCATTTAAAGAAAACGCGCCGTTCTGGGTGGAAAAAATGCCGCAATTACCGGAACTGGTTTACGACAGTTTGCGCCAGGGCAAGCAATTGCAGCAGAGTGTTGATAAAATCGCCCGGGATAATCAAAGCCACCGGGCTCGTCAGGGGCAGTCACGCTATCTGCTGGGCATTGGGGCTACGTTGATATTAAGCGGTACATTATTGCTGATAAACAAACCGGAGTGGGAATGGCTTCCCGCAGGGTTAATGGCAGGAGGTATCGTCGCGTGGCTGACAGGCTGGCGGCGTACCACCTGATTTACATCGTCACAGAGCGTACGGGTGTCGTATAATTCGGCGCGTTACGCGTAATAGTCACTGGGGAACATTATGGGTGGTATCAGTATCTGGCAATTAGTCATTATTGCCGTCATCGTCGTGCTGCTGTTTGGTACCAAAAAGCTGAGCTCTCTGGGCTCCGATCTCGGTGCGTCCATCAAAGGCTTTAAAAAGGCCATGAGCGACGACGACGATAAAGCGAAAAACGCGCAGCAGGATCAGCAGGATGCTGACTTCACCGCGAAATCGATCTCTGACAAAGCTGAAGAGACCAGCAAGGACACCGAGAAAAGCCAGCACAAAGATCAGGTATAAGCCGTGTTCGATATTGGTTTTAGCGAGCTTCTGCTGGTTTTTATCATCGGTCTGGTGGTGCTGGGGCCGCAGCGTTTGCCGGTAGCGGTGAAAACCGTTGTCGGCTGGATTCGTGCGCTGCGCTCCCTGGCGACCACCGTTCAGAATGAGCTGACTCAGGAGTTTAAGTTACAGGAGCTTCAGGACAGCCTGAAAAAGGTTGAGAAGGCGAGCATGGACAACCTGACGCCGGAGCTTAAGGAGTCGATGGACGAGCTACGCCAGGCCGCCGAGGCCATGAAGCGCTCTTATACCGCCAACGATCCGGAAAAGGCGAGCGACGAGGCCCACTCCATTCACAATCCGGTGACTGAAGGGGCTCAGCCAGGCACTACGCCCGGTGAAGCCGCGAGCCAGGCCGATGCGCCGAGCCAGAAACCGCACACTGCGGAGCCTGCGCCGGAGGCGGGGAACGCTGAAACGACGACTGCTTCCGGGCCCGAAACGGCTCCGGAGCGTCGCGACTCCTCTCAATCCACCAATGACAAATCCTGAACATGGCCGTTGAAGATACCCAACCGTTAATCACTCATCTGATTGAGCTGCGTAAGCGGATAATGAACTGCCTGCTCGCCATTCTGGCGATCTTTCTGGCGCTGGTCTATTTCGCGAATGACATCTACCAGCTGGTTTCCGATCCGCTGATTAAGCAGCTGCCGCAGGGCGCCAGCATGATCGCGACTGACGTGGCATCACCGTTTTTCACCCCGATCAAGCTGACGATTATGGTGTCGGTGATTCTGTCGGCACCGGTTATTCTCTATCAGGTCTGGGCCTTTGTGGCTCCGGCGCTTTATAAGCACGAACGTCGCCTGGTGGTACCGCTGCTGGTTTCCAGCTCACTGCTGTTTTATCTCGGCATGGCGTTCGCTTACTTCGTTGTCTTCCCGCTGGCATTTGGTTTTCTGACCAAAACCGCGCCGGCCGGAGTGGTGATCTCGACCGATATCACCAGCTATCTGGACTTCGTCATGGCGCTGTTTATGGCCTTTGGCGTCTCCTTTGAGGTTCCGGTGGCCATTGTGCTGCTGTGCTGGATGGGGGTGACCACACCGGAAGATCTGAAGAAGAAACGTCCCTATGTGCTGGTAGGGGCTTTTGTGGTGGGTATGATACTCACACCGCCGGATGTTTTTTCTCAGACGCTGCTGGCGATACCGATGTACATCCTGTTTGAGATCGGGGTCTTTTTCTCTCGTTTCTATGTCGGTAAACGACGCCCCTCTGCGGATGACAAAGAGGATGACGACGAAGCCGAATCGACGTCCGACGACGGAACAGACACGCCGAAGCAGTAATCGGTCACAGCAAACGAACCGCCCATCACGGGCGGTTTTTTTACGGAGAAAACCCATGTTTGATATCGGTGTTAACCTGACCAGCAGCCGGTTTGCCAGCGATCTCGATGCCGTGATCGCACGGGCCAGCGAAGCTGGCGTGCGCGGCATGTTGCTCACCGGCACCAGCGTGGACGAAAGCGAAGCGGCCTGGCAACTGACGCAGGAACATCATCGTTGCTGGTCAACGGCGGGCGTGCACCCCCATGATGCCAGCGGTTGGAATGAAGAGAGCGCGACGCGGCTGCGTGCTCTGGCTGCCCGGAATGAAGTGGTTGCCATTGGCGAATGCGGGCTGGATTTTAATCGCAATTTTTCCACGCCCCGACAGCAGGAACAGGCTTTTACCGCCCAGCTACAGCTGGCAGCGGAGCTGGAAATGCCGGTCTTTATGCACTGTCGGGATGCCCATGAGCGTTTCCTGGCATTGCTCGACCCCTGGTTGGATAAGCTGCCGGGGGCCGTGTTGCACTGCTTTACCGGTACACGTGAAGAAGCGATGGAATGCCTGGAGCGCGGTCTCTATCTGGGGATTACCGGTTGGGTTTGCGACGAACGGCGCGGTCTGGCATTGCGGGAGCTGCTGCCGGTGATTCCGGCGCAGCGTCTGTTACTGGAAACAGACGCCCCCTGGCTACTGCCCCGGGATCTGAAGCCAGTACCGGTTTCACGCCGTAATGAACCTGCTTTTCTGGCGCACATCCTCGAACGGGTCGCTCACTGGCGCGGCGAAGATCGCGCCTGGCTTGAGCAGGCTACTGATGAGAATGTGCGTAATCTGTTTGGCGTGGCGTTCTGAGGGGGCTAAACCTTTCGGAAATCGGTGTTTTTAACGCTTTGCAGGACCTGCTTGTTAAGCAGATTGAGCAGCAGAATGGAGCGGGTTTCGCCTTCCGGCTCGGTAAAGATGGCTTCCAGGCCTTCGAAGGCGCCTTCGGTAATCACGACGGCATCGCCGGGCCATGGGGTATCCGGATCGGTAATGTTTTCGGCCTGATAGTTCAGCAACTGGTGGATGACCTTTTCCGGCACGCTGGCGGGTTGCGCACCAAAACGCACGAAATGGCTCACGCCGCGGGTAGAGTTGACCGTTGTGGTATGGATATCCTCAGGGTCAAACTCCACGAACAAATAGTTCGGGAACAGAGGTTCATTGACCGCGGTTCGTTTACCACGCACCATTTTTTCCAGCGTGATCATCGGAGTCAGGCAGTTAACGGCTTGTCGCTCCAGGTGCTCCTTAGCACGCGGTAGCTGCCCCCGTTTGCAGTACAGTAAATACCAGGATCGCATAATGACTCTTTTTAGATGAACAGGCGCAAAAGCATAACAAAACAGCCCTTGCAGTGATAGTTAAGCCCATTCTTAGGTCGGGGACAATACCGGGACCAGAATTTCACCAGGGATTAACAAAATTACAGCATCACAGCGACGAACGCCGTATAATGCAGCACTTAACCGGACACAATAAATCACGATGAAATACCACGATCTACGCGAATTTCTTGCGCTGCTGGAACAGCAGGGCGAACTTAAACGTATAACGTTACCTGTCGATCCGCACCTGGAAATGACGGAAATTGCCGATCGTACTCTCAGGGCTGGTGGCCCGGCGCTTCTGTTTGAGAACCCGAAGGGCTATACCATGCCGGTTCTCTGCAATCTGTTCGGCACGCCGAAGCGCGTCGCGATGGGCATGGGGCAGGACGATGTCTCCAGCTTGCGCGAGGTGGGTAAACTGCTGGCCTTTCTGAAAGAGCCAGAGCCGCCGAAGGGCTTTCGCGATCTGTTCGATAAACTGCCGCAGTTTAAGCAAGTGCTGAACATGCCGACCAAACGGCTGCGTGGCGCCCCTTGCCAGCAGCAGATTCTGGAAGGCGATAAGGTCGACCTGACCGAAATTCCCATTATGCAGTGCTGGCCGGAAGATGCCGCGCCGCTAATCACCTGGGGTCTGGTCGTCACCCGTGGTCCCCATAAAACGCGCCAGAACCTGGGAATTTATCGTCAGCAGCGACTGGGCAAGAACAAGCTGATTATGCGCTGGCTTTCCCACCGCGGCGGCGCGCTCGACTTCCAGGAGTGGTGCGCGGCGCATCCGGGAGAGCGTTTCCCGGTTTCTGTGGCGCTGGGCGCCGATCCCGCCACCATTCTGGGGGCTGTAACCCCGGTGCCGGACACCCTTTCTGAATATGCTTTTGCGGGGCTGCTGCGCGGCACCAAGAGCGAAGTGGTGAAGTGCGTCTCTAACGACCTGGAAGTGCCCGCCAGCGCCGAGATTGTGCTGGAAGGCTATATCGAGCCGGGCGAGATGGCGCCCGAAGGCCCTTACGGCGACCACACCGGTTACTACAATGAAGTGGATAGCTTCCCGGTTTTCACCGTGACGCATATCACCCGCCGCGATGATGCTATCTATCACTCCACTTACACCGGGCGTCCGCCGGATGAACCGGCAGTGCTGGGCGTGGCGCTGAATGAAGTTTTTGTCCCCATTCTGCAAAAACAGTTCCCGGAGATTGTGGACTTTTACCTGCCGCCGGAAGGATGCTCGTACCGTCTGGCGGTGGTCACCATGAAGAAGCAGTATGCCGGTCACGCGAAACGGGTGATGATGGGCGTCTGGTCGTTCCTGCGTCAGTTCATGTACACCAAATTTGTTATTGTGTGCGACGACGACGTGAACGCCCGTGACTGGAACGACGTTATCTGGGCGATAACCACGCGAATGGATCCGGCGCGTGATACGGTGTTGGTGGAAAATACGCCCATCGACTATCTGGATTTTGCCTCGCCGGTATCCGGTCTGGGCTCCAAAATGGGCATGGACGCTACCAATAAATGGCCGGGCGAGACGGATCGTGAATGGGGCCGTCCGATAGAAAAAGATCCTGACGTCACCGCCAGAATCGACGCCATCTGGGACGAACTGGCCATTTTCAAGTAAAGGTGGGGGCAGTAAGCGCCCACCGTACAGGTTTTGCATTAATGACCCGACAGAGGGAGCGCATGACAATTTTAAGCTGTAAAGTGACCTCCGTAGACGCCATTACGGATACCGTGTACCGGGTACGACTGTTGCCTGAAGGCGATTTCTCCTTTCGGGCCGGTCAGTATCTGATGGTGGTCATGGACGAGCGGGACAAGCGCCCTTTTTCCATGGCGTCTACCCCGGATGAACAGGATTTCATCGAACTGCATATTGGCGCCTCGGAGCTCAATCTCTACGCCATGGCGGTGATGGAGCGCATTCTGGAGAAAAAAGAGGTGGTGGTGGATATCCCCCACGGCGAAGCCTGGCTGCGTGACGATGAAAGCCGTCCGCTGATTCTGATTGCCGGTGGTACCGGATTTTCTTATGTGCGCTCTATTCTGCTGACTGCGCTGGCCCGCAACCCGAAGCGCGATATCACTATCTACTGGGGCGGTCGTGAGTCAAAGCATCTCTACGATCTGCCTGAGCTGCGTGACCTGGAAGCCAGACATCCCAATCTGCGGGTGGAAGCGATAGTGGAACAGCCAGAGGATGGATGGAACGGCCGTAACGGCACGGTGCTAACGGCGGTGCTGCAGGATTACGGCTCATTAACGGATTACGATATCTATATCGCGGGCCGCTTCGAAATGGCGAAAATTGCCCGGGATCTGTTCTGTAACGAGCGAGCGGCCCGGGAAGACAGGCTGTTTGGCGACGCCTTCGCGTTTATTTGATCCTATACGGCCTGTTGCAGCTCGGCCCATGCCGAAGCCAGCAGGCTGTCTCTCTCCTGTTGTGTTTGCTTACCGGTGTCGATAAGCCAGAGCCAGTCATACCAACTGGGATAGCAGGCCAGTCCGTTAACCCGCTGGCAAAAGCGGTGGGCGGCAATTTCCGAGGTGGCGGCGACGGTAGAGTAGCTGCGCCAGGGGCCGAGAGCAAAATGACAGACCTTTTCCAGAGTAGCGCCCACCGGCTGGTTCTGGTGGTGTTCCAGAAAATGAAAGAACTCGTGAGCCAGATGAATATCGATAATCTGCTCCAGGGTGACCGGCTGTCCCGCACGCTCGCAACTGGTGCGCAGGCTTTCCAGTGAAGGCTGATATAGCGTGACTCTTCGTATCGATTTGGCTTCGCTGTATTCGAACTGGGCGCGGAAGCGGACGCTAAAGAATAGTCCTTCCCCCTGTTCGAGTTTGATCTCGATACCGTTTTCCGCATACAGGCTGCGAATATCCCGGGTCTGGAGCGTGCTTGCCGCGCGCTCCCCGGCCGCCAGCGCGCTGTCCAGATAGTAGCGGCGCCTGGCGGGGGGAATTTTGTTAAATACCGCATCGCCGCGTAGATCCAGCCAGGCCAGCGACTTATTGATCTGTTCCTGCTCCATGATGGCCCCTTACTGCCAGGTGACGGCGATAATAGGCTGTTGTTGTTCTTCCACATCCAGCTCCATTTCAATAATCGACAGCATCTGCTCTTTGGTCTGGGTGCCGCTTAAGTCGAGCATTTTTTCCTTCCAGAACAGAAAGGTTTTGGGAATGGCGGCATTGGCTTCCGAGTAGCGTGTATTGTCGTCGATGAAATCGGCGAAGCGTGATGACAGCTCGTCCCGCTGGCACATTAACCAGTTGGCGTTCTCCTGTTTCAGCCGTACCACGCCTTCCCGGTCCAGCATGCTCAGGCTGGTGATTCTCTTTTTCAGCAGACCGAAGAGATAGCGCTGTTCGCGCATGCCGGAAAACAGATGCCAGCGGCCGGTCTGGCAGGCGGATGAGATAGCCTGAGGGGAAAGATTGACCGATTCGGCGGCGATTTGCTGGAGCCGGGGAAGGGGCAGCGCTTCGCTCAGGCTCTCTTTTTGCCGTAGCTCGGTGGCGCCGGTCGCGATGGCGCGCAGAATATTCTTTTGCTTATCGATTTCGATGTTGATATCCACGGTGGCTTCATTTGCGCCTGAACGGGTGATGCGCTCCAGCACTTCGGCGCGAATTTTTTTGATTTCGGCTTCGCCCGGGTTAACCACGCTTTTTTCAATCATCTCCCGTACCATAGCCATACCGACGCCGATGGTGGAGATATAGGGCGCGTTACGGGCATTTTTATGTTTCATGGCGGCCTTTTCCGCCATGGCCGGGACCAGTACGCATCCGCTCCCGCCGCCGCCTACCAGGGTAATAAAGTGGCGGTCGAGCCGATACTCGGTAATCATTTCGTTCACCACCCCCATGACCTTATCGATAGCGATATCCAGCGCCTGACGTGCCGCCTGTTCTGCGCTTATGCCCAGGTGTTCGCCCAGCAGCTCCCAGGCGAAACGCGCGCTGGCGTTATTACCTGCGGCGTAGTCGTCGGCGGGGATATAGCCCAGCAGATTAGCGGCGCCCGCCAGCGTCAGGGCGTAGAGCTTGCCCTGGGCCGTGCGGATCGCGGCATAGTTTTGCGGGTCGCCGGGGCGCGGGCTGATAAAGGTCAGCGTCGGGTTGTCATTGAGCGCAGAGGCTTCAGCAAAACACTCATATTCGCAGCCAGCGATATGGGCGCTGCGGGGGCCGGTCATAACGATGTTGCCTTTATCGACCACAATCATACTGCCGCCCGCGACGGCCAGGGTACGGACATCCAGCGAACGCAGATAAGTGCGGTGACCGCCGACCTGGGCATTCTGGATCATCACCTTGCCGTTTTTAATCACCGAAATATCGACGCTGGTACCACCGACTTCAAAAAAGATGCCGTCGGAGACCTTCTCATACATCAGAGCGCCAGCCACACCGGCCGCCAGTCCCGATAGCATGGTCAGAATGGGGCGCTTACGCACCTCGTCGATGCTCATCACGCCGCCGTCGCAGCGCATAATCATCAACTGTGAAGAGATACCGGCCTCTTTGATCGCCTGCTCGGTCATGTTGGCGGTTTCCAGCATGCGCGGAATCAGGCTGGCATTGACGACGGCGGTACGGGTCCGGGTTTTCAGACCGTATAGCTGGGTGATCTCATGGCCGCCGGTGGCGCAGATCCCCATTTCTGCGGCGATAGCGATCACCCGCAATTCGTTGGTGGGATCATCGACGCTATAGGCTTCTGAGGCGACGATCACCTCCGCGCCCTGATCGCAAAGTGCATTAATCGCCGAGCGAATCGTCCCGTCATCGAGCTGGCGACTGTCCAGAAAGGTATTGTACGTGTGCAGAAACTTGCCGTCGGCCAGCGGGATATCCTGAATATGCGCCTCTTTGCGGGCGCTTTTTCCCTCCAGCCCGCTGCCCATGGCAATGATCCCGACCTTTGCGACATCGCCTTCCAGCAGCGCGTTAGTGGCCTGAGTGGTGCCATGGGCAATAAAGCTGACCTCCTGTGGCGAAATGCTATTTTCTTCCAGCACCTGATGAATAATGGTAATGATGCCGTGCGCCACCCCGTTGGGGTGATGGTGGGTAGTCGGGATCTTTTTCCGGGCGATGAGATCAAAGGTGGCATTATCGATCACCGCCGCATCGGTAAAGGTGCCGCCGACATCAATGCCGAGACGGTATTTTTTTGTTGTCATATCCGCTCCTTAGAAGGCAATGTAGCCCGCCATCATCATGGAAATCAGTACCGCGACCATCGCCCACGGCAGGGTCGCACGCAGGATGTCGTTCACATCCACTTTGGCGAAATCGGATGACCAGACGTTATGGGTATTGGTGGGGTCGGAGAGCCCCTGGACCAGATAAGCCGAACGCAGGGCCAGCATGGTCGCCAGCGGAGAGAGACCGCCGTGCATCATCAGCACGCCCACGCCGCTGCCGAGTCCGTAGCTGTTTAGCGGACCGCGATAGAGCGCCAGCGGGCTAAGCAGAGAGAAGAGCAGAATGTAACCCCACAGCGATCCAGGAACGATCGCTTCGATCAGCGGCTTAAGGACCACGCTGACCTGCGGCGCCGTGACGGCATTTAGCAGAATGCCGATGCCGATCATCAGACCGATAGCGCCCGCGACATTCTGAATCCCCTCCACCAGGCTACTCACCAGGATATGGGTGATGCGTTTCGGTCTTGCCAGCAGCAGGCAGATTGCCAGGCTCAGGCAGATGGCGGGCACCACATCCATTTTAAAGACAAAGATAATGGTGACCGGCACCAGCGGTGAAATTAGCGCCAGGCCATTGACCTGCTTGCGGCGGTTAAGCGTATCGGCAGTCGGCATCGACCAGGCCTTACGTACTACGACGTCGCGTTTCACCATCCAGACCACCATGGCGAGGTAGACGATAGTGGCCGGAATGGCGAACAGCGCGGCGTAGCGGGCCATATCGGCAATGGGAATGCCATAGAGATCGTGCATCAGCGCCCAGCCGCTCACGGAGAACAGGCTGCCCAGCGCATGGCAGGCAAGCAGTACGACACAACTGGTGAGTGGCGACAGTCCGGCGGTCAGCAGAATGGGGATCACAATACTGCCTACCAGAATCACCATCCCCAGCCCGTCGCTGGATGAGAAGATAATGGTTCCGATAATAAAGAAAATAATGGCCATGGTGAGCGGTTTATCGCCGGACAGCTCCGCCGCTTTACGGACCAGTGCTTCTGTGACGCCAATTTTCTTGAGCACTTCGCCAAACCATGCGCCAAAAATCAGCGCGGCAATGGTCGCGCCAAGGCGCATCGAACCCTGAGTCAGCACGTTATTGGCAATAGAGAAGGTGCTTTTGTCTGCGCTGAACAGGGGAGCCCCGGCGATCAGCGGCATCAGCACCGCCATAATCGGCAACGCCAGAATAGCGGGCATTTTGCGGGTCATCATCAACCCGGAGAACAGCAGGAAGGTTAACAGAATCGCGCAGATTCTGATGATATGCAGCATATCCATAAAGGCTTCCTTAGAAGTCGAGATAACCCTGTTGTTGACGAATGGTGTCCTGAAGCTGTGACACCTGAAGCTGATGCACGCTGGTACTGGCCCGGGCGACCAGCGCTGCCGCAATCCCACCGGCCTGGCCGATGGCGCCGACCGTAGGGGTGGTGCGAATGGCGGCCTGGGCTTCGAAGGTGGCGGAAATGCAGCGGCCGACCACGATCAGGTTATCCAGCGTCTGTGTAATCAGCGAGCGCCAGGGGATTCCGTACATGCCGCCTTCCGGCAGTTTGCCGTGCTCTGTTCCTTCGCCGTCCGGGCTGTGAATATCGATGGGATAACCGGAGATAGCGATGGTGTCGTCAAAGCGCGCCTGCGCCAGCAAATCTTCGGCCGTAAGCTGGTAGCAGCCTGCTATCTGGCAGGAACTGCGCACGCCAACCGACGGACCGGTCTGGACCACCAGCGCCTGCTCAAAGCCGGGTATTCTGCTTTTCATAAAGGCTTCCAGCTCGCGGCACTGCTGGCGCCCCACGAATTCAGCGTGGCTCAGGCTCCAGGGGTCGGTGGAATCGTGATCGAGGATGCGGCTGGTATTAAACACGACCTCGCCGGGGGTATTGGTTTCAAAGAACAGGATGTCCTCACGGGGAATCGAGATCTCCCCGGCGGCTCTGGCCGCTGCCAGCTCTTCTATAAATCCGTGACAGGCCAGACGGCTGGCGTTACGGACATCATCGGCGCGGTAGTGATTGTTAAGCTTATCGATGTTTTCCAGCATATAGCGTCGGATGGCTTCGCGGTCGACGTTGACCATTTTCATGGTCATGGTCATCGGCTGTGATTTACCGTCCGATTCGCGACCTTTGATGACCGGAACGCCTGCTTTGGTGGCCAGCATGGCATCGCCGCTGGCGTCGATAAAGGTAGTGGCACTGATATCCATCAGCCCTGACCTTGTGCAGACCGTGATGCTGTTAACCCGGCGCTCCTCGCAGGTGACATCCGCCAGGGTGGCGTGATAGAGCAGGGTGCCGCCCGCTTCCAACAGCATAAGCTCCAGCTCGTGTTTCATCGCTTCGGCATCGAAGGGGGTATAGGTCGTGGTGAAATGACCGGGGTCCGCAACGTGTCCGGGGGATTTTCCACGGGCCTGTAATCGGCTAATGAGTTCATCGGTAATACCACGAATGACCTGTTTCTCACCGGCATGAAACGTCATCATGGGATTAACGCCATTGGTGGTCAGCGAACCGCCCAGGCAGGAGGTCGCTTCAACAATTAACGTTTTTGCCTGGCAACGTGCTGCGGCAATAGCGGCGATACTGCCAGAGAAACCACCGCCGACAACGACAACATCAAAGTGCTCCATATCCTTACCTTTTAGTAAACATTATTTCGTGTGAAATCCTGCGGGCAATGATGGGCTGTTGTACAGAGGTGGAAAGCGGGTAATGTGAAGGTGCTCTCTGTTTTTAATAAACTTAATTTCAAACTGTGACCAATATTTAACTATCAGTGAAAATCTAATCCTGTCGCGGAAAACAATTTCCCTACGCCCGTTGTTATACCGCCTCTGCGTCACATTTATTTCGCGATTGCATTGTGTATAGTAAACAAAATGCGTAGCCTGATTTGAGAGCACCGGGTAAAGGAAACACAGGATGAGACTGGGACTGGATATTGGCGGCACGAAAATTGAAGCGGCGCTGTTAAGCGCACAGGGCGAGATCCTGTACTGCCAGCGCTACCCGACGCCGAAACAGAGCTATAGCCTGTTTCTGGCGGAGGTGATCAGAGTGATTCAACTGGCGCAGCAGCAGGCATCAGCGCCGGTGACGGTGGGTATCGGGGTGCCCGGTACGCCAGATCCCTCCACGGGACTTATCAAAAACTCCAATATCCTGGTACTGAACCAGCAGGCGTTCGTTCGCGATCTGGAACAGGGGCTGGGCATACCAGTCGCGGTGACCAATGACGCCAACTGCTTCACGCTATCGGAAGCGATGGATGGCGGTGGAAGAGGGCATAGCGTGGTGTTTGGTGTGATACTTGGCACCGGGTGCGGGGGCGGTCTGTGTATCGACCAACGGCCGATCGTCGGACCGAATGCCTGTGCCGGCGAGTGGGGGCATAATTCGCTGCCGCGTTACCGGAATGACCGGGACGGTGAGGCGGTTGTCTGTTACTGCGGGCAGACGAACTGCATTGAAAGTTTTATCTCTGGCAGTGGTCTGGAGCGACAGTATGCTGCCCGGGGGATGAACCAGCTCATAGTGCCGGAAATCGTCGGGCGGGTTGCGGCGGGAGAGCGGCTGGCGACTGACGTCTGGGAACAGTATTGCGATCAGCTTGCCCGCTCCCTGGCGGGAATTGTTAATATACTGGACCCGGATATCATTGTTCTGGGCGGCGGCGTTTCCAACGTTGAGCAGCTTTATTCCGGTTTACAGCAGCGCGTCGCCAGCTATGTCTTCGGCGGTCACTGCCATACCCCTATTGTGCGCGCTCGTCACGGCGATAGCAGCGGCGTGCGGGGGGCGGCATGGCTGGGGGCGCAGCAGATGAAAACGTCACAAACGAGTAATGCATGAGTAAACCTGTACGAATCAGAGATATTGCCGATGCCTGTGGCGTATCGCCCGGCGCGGTATCCCGGGCGCTGAAAGGCCAGCCGGGACTGCGTGATGATACGCGCCAGCGCATTATTTCCGTTGCCCAGCAGCAGGGGTATGACTTTACCCGCCTGCGCAGCGATAAAATCAAACGGGTGCTGTTTTTGCTGCACCGTCAGCATAATATCAGCCGGGCGCTCCCCTTCTATTCCCAGCTTCTGTTGGGGATTGAGGATACCTGTCGGGAGCAGGGCATTGCGCTCAGCTTTCTTGCTATTGGCCCTGGAGATGCCGTTAGCGAACAGGTGATGCTGCATCAGCCCGATGCCCTGATTTGCGCCGGTTTTTTTGAGCCCGAGCTGCTGGCGCTGTTGCAACAGATGAAGCTGCCGCTGGTGCTGGCCGATCTGTGGGCCCCGGGGATGCCGTGCGTTAACCCGGATAACGTGTTAGGGGGCTATCTGGCGACGCATCATCTGATTGCGCAGGGACGTCGGCGGATTGCCTTTTTAGCCAGTTCGCTGGCGCATTACAGTATTCGTCAGCGCGAGAAAGGATACCGACAGGCGCTCTATGAGGCGCAGCTATTAATGCCGCCGGAATACGAGGCCATTGCGCCACCGCTGCTGGATACCGAACAGTCGCTTACCCAGGCGGTCAACGAACTGCTTGCGCTTCCGACGCCGCCGGATGCCATTTTTGCCTACAATGACGCTGCGGCACGAGTGGTGTTGAGAGTGTGCGAACTGCGTGGATTACGGGTCCCTGCGGACATTTCGCTGGTGGGGTTTGATGATATTGATGCCGCTGCATGGACTTCGCCGCCCCTGACGACCATTGCCGTAGATAAACAGCAGCTGGGACGACGGGCAGTCATGCTGCTGCTGGCTGAGGCGCAGGAAGGAAATACGCTGCTTCCGGTCAGTCTGGTAGCGCGGGCCAGCGCCTGAAATAAAAAACCCGCCCCTGACAGGCGGGAAGTACCACAGTTTAACCCCTTGCGCCTCAGGCGCGTTCGAAAAGGGTGGCTATCCCCTGGCCCAGCCCGATGCACATCGTGGCAAGGCCGAGTTGGGCATCCCGGCGCGTCATCTGGTTCACCAGGGTTGCGGTGATCCTGGCGCCTGAACAGCCCAGAGGGTGACCCAGGGCGATAGCGCCGCCGTTCAGGTTGACCCGATCGTCGATCTTCTCCATTAGCCCCAGATCCTTGATGCAGGGCAGGATCTGCGCGGCGAAGGCCTCGTTCATCTCGACCAGATCGATATCCTCCATCGCTATTCCGGCTTTGCTTAGCGCCTTACGGGTAGCGGGAACCGGGCCATAGCCCATAATTGACGGATCGCAGCCAGCAACGGCCATCGTCCGAATACGCACCTTTGGCGTCAGACCCAGCGATCTGGCATAAGATTCGCTCATAACCAGCAGCGCGGCGGCGCCATCCGACAGGGCCGATGAGCTGCCCGCGGTAACGGTGCCGTTAACCGGATCGAAGGCTGGTGGCAACTGAGCCAGGGCTTCGACGCTGGTTTCCGGGCGAATCACTTCATCCTGTGTAATGCAGACCAGCGCGCCGTCGGCGTTGTGGCCCCAGGTGGGAACGATCTCATCATTGAACAGACCCGCTTCGGTGGCGGCCCAGGCCAGCTTGTGCGAGCGCGCGGCGAAGCTGTCCTGCATGGCGCGGCTGATGCCGTGCATGCGCGCCAGCATTTCTGCGGTCATCCCCATCATAGCGGCGGCTTTTGCCGTGGTGCGGCTGAGTCCGGGGTGAAAATCCACGCCGTGGCTCATTGGAACGTGCCCCATATGCTCTACGCCGCCCACCAGGCAGACCCGGGCGTCGCCGGTCATAATGGCTCGGCTGGCGTCGTGCAGTGCCTGCATGGAAGAGCCGCACAGCCGGTTCACAGTGACGGCAGGCACGCTGGCGGGGATCTCTGCCAGTAGCGCCGCGTTACGGGCGATATTAAACCCCTGCTCCAGAGTCTGCTGAACGCAGCCCCAGTAAATATCATCGATGTTTTCCTGCTCCAGGGCGGGATTGCGCGAAAGCAGGCTGCGTATCAGGTGAGCCGACAGATCCTCCGCCCGGGTGTGGCGATAAGCGCCCCCTTTAGAGCGGCCCATTGGGGTGCGAATGGCGTCGACAATGACCACATTTTCCATCTCAGCCTCCTCAGGCTTGCGCTACTGCGCCTGCCGGACGAACCGGGGCGACGGGGGGATACCAGGTTTGGTTATTGCGCGCTTTTTCCTGCACGCCAGCGCTGACCGTATAGAGCGGCCCCAGTTGCTGATACTGTTCGGCCATTTCCATGAAACGGGCATTACCCAGAGTGTCCAGCCAGCGCATGGCGCCGCCGTGGAAGGGCGGGAATCCCAGCCCGTAAACCAGGGCGATGTCGGCTTCTGCCGGGCTGGCGATAATTCCTTCTTCAAGGCAGCGGACGACCTCGTTCACCATCGGGATCATCATACGTTCGATAATTTCACTGTCGCTGAAGTCGCGTACTGGCTGGCAGACCTCCAGCAGCAGACGATCGGTGGTGTCGTCCGGCGTTTTGCGCGGTTTGCCTTTACGATCTGGTTGATAGCGCCAGAAGCCCTGGCCGCTCTTCTGACCGTAGCGTCCGGCTTCGAACAGCACGTCGATAGCGTCACGGTCGGATTTCGCCATGCGATCGGGATAGCCCTCCGCCATCACTGTCTGAGCATGGTGGGCAGTATCGATACCTACCACATCCAGCAGCAGGGCGGGTCCCATCGGCCAGCCGAACTTTTTCTCCATCACCTTATCAACCCGTCGGAAATCGGCGCCGTCGCGCAGTAGCTGGCTAAAGGCAGCGAAATAGGGGAACAGCACCCGATTAACGAAAAATCCGGGGCAGTCGTTAACCACCACCGGCGTCTTACCCATTTTCCGGGCCCAGGCGACCACCCGGGCGGTGGTTTCGTCCGTGGTCTGACGGCCACGAATCACTTCGACCAGCGGCATGCGGTGCACCGGGTTAAAGAAGTGCATACCGCAGAATTTTTCAGGTCGTTGCAGGCCTTCCGCCAGCAGTGAGATCGGAATGGTGGAAGTGTTCGAGGCCAGCACGGTATCGGCACCGACCTGACTTTCCAGCTCCGCCAGTACGGCGCGCTTCACTTTAGGATTTTCCACTACCGCTTCGACCACGGCGTCGACCCGTTCAAAGCCGGTATAGTCGAGTGTCGGATGAATGGTCGAGACGACCTCCGAGAGCCTCAGGCCGTCGATTTTCCCCTGCTCCAGCTTTTTATTCAGCAGTTTGCCTGCCTCATTCATGCCCAGCGTCAGCGCTTTGTCGTTGATGTCTTTCATCAACACCGGAATACCTTTCCAGGCACACTGGTAAGCGATGCCGCCGCCCATAATTCCGGCGCCCAGCACTGCGGCCTGACGGGGAGGATTCACGTCGCGGGTCAGTTGTTTCGCCTGACCTTTAATATATTGATCGTTCAGGAAGATACCGACCAGCGCCCGGGCGGCGTCGGTGTGAGCCAGGGGAACAAAGTTGCGGGTTTCCAGCGCCAGTGCTTCGTCGCGAGGCAGACCGGCCGCGGCTTCAATCGTTTCAATGGCCGTTACCGGCGCCGGATAGTGTCCGCCAGCCTGCTGCTTCACCATGGCTTTGGCGGTGGCGAAACTCATGGCTGATTCTATGGGGCTGAGCTTCAGGGGCTGTAGGCGGGGTGCGCGTCTGGCCTTCCAGTCCAGTTGCTCGTTAATGGCCTGGCGCAGCGTGGTTAAGGCTGACTCATGCAGCTTTTCCGGTTCGACGATAGCATCCAGCAGTCCACGCTTCAGGGCTTCGCTGGCATCCAGCTCTTTACCGGCGGCGATGACCTCCATCGCGCTGTCGGCTCCCAGCAGGCGGGGCAGTCTGACGGTGCCACCAAACCCGGGCATGATGCCGAGTCGGGTTTCCGGCAGGCCAATGCGAACATCCGGCGTGGCAATGCGGAAATCGGTCGCCAGCACGCATTCACAGCCGCCGCCGAGCGCATAGCCGTTAATGGCTGAAAGAGTGGGAACCGGAAGATCTTCCAGTCGGCTGAAAATCGAATTGGCATAGCGCAGCCATTCGCTGAGCTGTTCGGCAGGGGCAAGGAACAGCCCCAGAAACTCGGTGATATCAGCGCCGACGATAAACGCCTGTTTGCCGGAGCGCAGCAGGAGCCCGCGCAGTTTCGGCAATGCTTCAAGCACTTCAACCGCCTGGCCCAGGCTGGCAACGGTTGCCGTATCGAGCTTATTGACCGAACCGGGAGCGTCAAAGACCAGTTCGGCGATGCCATCATCCAGCCAGTCGAGGTACAGGGTGTCGCCTTGATAAAGCATATCAATCTCCTGAATCCAGCGTTGGGATCTGGTCTTACCAGATGAAGCGGAGTGTGGAATTAATGTTAATAAAATGCAAATTTCAGTTTAAATAATTGCTGTGAAGATCACGGATGGCGGAAAGGGTTCGGTGCCCGAATGGCTGTGCTAAGATGCGCAGGTTATGGTCGAAAACAGAAGGGTAAACTATGGATTCGCTGGCCGCACAGTATAAAGAGCATATGGCAACGCTACAGGAGCGCGCCCGCAATGTTCTGGCGCGCTTCAATCTTGATGCGTTGCTGATTCATTCGGGTGAACTGTTCAACGTCTTCCTTGACGATCACCCCTATCCCTTCAAGGTGAACCCCCAGTTTAAGGCGTGGGTGCCGGTCACCCAGGTGCCGAACTGCTGGCTGCTGGTGGATGGCGTGAACAAGCCGAAACTCTGGTTCTACCTGCCGGTGGATTACTGGCATAACGTAGAGCCGCTGCCGGACAGTTTCTGGACCGATGAAGTTGAGCTGGTGGCGCTGCCGAAAGCGGATGGCATCGGCAGCCAGTTGCCCGCGAATCGTAAAAATATCGCTTATATTGGCCCGGTGCCGGAACGTGCGCTGCAACTGGAGATTCCGGCCGACCAGATTAACCCGAAAGGGGTGATTGATTACCTGCACTACTACCGCGCCTATAAGAGCGACTATGAAATTAGCTGCATGCGTGAAGCGCAGAAAATGGCGGTATCAGGTCACCGGGCGGCCGAAGAGGCGTTTCTCTCCGGGATGAGCGAATTCGATATTAACCAGGCTTATCTGACCGCGACGGGACATCGTGATATCGATGTGCCTTACGGCAATATTGTGGCCCTGAACGAGCATGCCTCAGTACTTCATTACACCAAACTGGATCACACTGCGCCGCCTGAAATGCGTAGCTTCCTGCTGGATGCCGGGGCGGAGTATAACGGCTATGCGGCGGATCTGACCCGAACCTGGACCATGCATCACGACAGCGACTTTGCCCAACTGATTAAAGACGTCAACGAAGAGCAACAGGCGCTGATTGCCACCATGAAAGTCGGCGAGCGCTATACCGATTACCATCTTCAGTTTCATCAGCGGCTGGCGAAGATTCTGCGCCGTCATCAGATTGTGACTGACATCAGCGAAGAGGCGATGGTGGAAGCGAACCTGACCGGGCCCTTTATGCCGCATGGTATTGGCCATCCGCTGGGACTCCAGGTTCACGATGTGGGCGCTTTTATGCAGGATGATACCGGCACCCATCTGGCGCCGCCGGAGCTGTATCCTGCACTGCGCTGCACCCGTATCCTGGAGCCGCGTATGGTGTTGACCATCGAGCCGGGCATCTACTTTATCGACTCGCTGCTCACACCCTGGCGTGAAGGGCAGTACAGCAAGCACTTTAACTGGCAGAAGATCGAAGCGCTGAAGCCTTACGGGGGTATCCGTATAGAGGATAACGTGGTGATGCATGAAAATAGCCTCGAAAATATGACCCGGGATCTGAAGCTGGCCTGATGGAAAGCTGGTTGATTCCGGCGGCGCCAGTCACCGTTAACGAAGAGATTAAAAAGAGCCGCTTTATCACGCTGTTGGCCCATACCGACGGCGTAGAGGCGGCGAAGGCGTTTGTTGATGCCGTACGTGCCGAACATCCTGATGCCCGCCATCACTGCTGGGCCTGGGTGGCCGGTGCGCCTGACGATTCGCAGCAGTTGGGGTTTTCCGACGATGGCGAACCCGCAGGCACGGCGGGTAAACCGATTCTGGCGCAGTTGATGGGCAGTGGCGTTGGCGAAATTACCGCCGTGGTGGTGCGTTATTATGGCGGGATTAAGCTTGGAACTGGCGGGCTGGTTAAAGCCTATGGCGGCGGCGTACAGTTGGCGCTTGGCCAGCTCACCACTGCGCGTAGGGTGCCCCTACAAGCGTATCTTCTTCACTGTGACTATGGGCAACTGTCCGGCGTGGAAGCACTGCTGAAACAGTGTGAAGGACTGGTGGCCCATAGTGACTATCAGGCCGAAGTCAGGCTCCAGGTGGCGCTTCCTCAGGCAAAAGTGGCCGAATTTTCGGCCAGACTGGCCGATCTGAGCCGCGGTACATTGCATTTGCTACCGTTTGCACAATAATCCCACCTGATATTTTTTGATTGCAAAGGAAACGGCTGAAATGCATTTTCGTGCCATAACCCGAATCGTTGGCCTGCTGGTTATCCTCTTTTCGGGAACGATGTTCCTTCCCGGCCTGGTGGCATTGATTTATCGGGATGGCGCCGGCCGCGCCTTTACGCAGACCTTTTTTGTCGCACTGGCCATTGGCGTGTTGTTGTGGTGGCCCCATCGTCATCAGAAAAGTGAACTGAAGCCGCGCGAAGGCTTTCTTATTGTGGTGCTGTTCTGGACCGTGCTGGGTAGCGTCGGGGCCCTGCCTTTTATCTTTTCCGAACGGCCTAACCTGACGGTGACTGATGCTTTCTTTGAGTCCTTCTCCGGGCTGACGACCACTGGCGCCACTACGCTTGTGGGGCTGGATTCGCTGCCGCATGCGATACTCTTCTATCGTCAGATGCTTCAGTGGTTTGGCGGGATGGGAATCATCGTACTGGCGGTGGCGATACTCCCGATCCTGGGGGTTGGGGGCATGCAGCTCTATCGCGCGGAAATGCCAGGGCCGCTGAAGGACAATAAAATGCGACCGCGTATTGCCGAGACGGCCAAAACGCTGTGGCTAATCTACGTACTATTAACGATAGCCTGTGCTCTGGCGCTGTGGTTCGCCGGTATGCCAGCCTTCGATGCCATTGGCCACAGCTTTTCGACCATCGCCATCGGCGGCTTTTCGACACATGACGCCAGCGTGGGCTACTTCGACAGCACGACTATCAACACCATTATCGCCATCTTCCTGCTGATCTCTGGCTGTAACTATGGGCTGCACTTCTCGCTGCTGAGCGGTCGCAGCCTGAAGGTGTACTGGCGCGACCCGGAATTCAGAATGTTTATTGGGGTACAGCTATCGCTGGTGGTGATCTGCACTCTGGTGCTGTGGTTCCATAATGTCTATGAATCGGCCTGGCAAACTCTGAATCAGTCTTTCTTCCAGGTGGTCTCGATGGCGACCACGGCAGGGTTCACGACCGACAGTATTGCTCGCTGGCCGCTGTTCCTGCCGGTATTGCTGCTCTGTTCTGCGTTTATCGGCGGCTGTGCCGGTTCTACCGGTGGGGGCCTTAAAGTCATTCGTATCCTGCTGTTGTTTAAACAGGGGAACCGCGAACTGAAGCGCCTGGTGCATCCCAGCGCGGTCTACAGTATTAAGCTTGGCAATCGCGCGCTGCCGGAACGTATTCTGGAAGCCGTGTGGGGATTCTTTTCGGCCTATGCACTGGTCTTCCTGATCAGTATGCTGGCGATTATCGCCACCGGTGTGGACGACTTCTCAGCATTTGCTTCTGTAGCAGCTACGCTAAATAACCTGGGGCCGGGACTTGGCGTAGTGGCGGATAACTTTTCCACCATGAATCCGGTTGCTAAGTGGATCCTGATTTGCAACATGCTGTTCGGGCGACTGGAAGTCTTTACCTTATTGGTACTCTTTACGCCAACATTCTGGCGCGAATAATCGGAGCGAAATGTGACAACCCTGATTCTGTTTTCGACAAGGGACGGGCAAACCCGGGAGATTGCTGCCAGCATTGCTTCCGGTCTGAAGGAACATGGCATTGATGCCGAGCTGCAGAATCTGCATCGGGTAGAAACGCTGGCGTGGGAGCAGTACGATCGGGTAGTGATTGGCGCTTCTATTCGCTATGGCCATTTTCATCCGGCCCTGACGGATTTTGTGAAAAAGCATGTGGCCGAGCTCAATGCGCGGCCAGGCGCCTTCTTTTCCGTAAACCTGGTTGCTCGTAAGCCGGAAAAGCGGACTCCGCAAACCAACTCTTATACGCGCAAGTTTCTGCTGGCTTCTCCCTGGCAACCGGATCTCAGCGCGGTCTTTGCTGGCGCGCTGCGTTATCCACGCTATCGCTGGTTTGATCGCTTTATGATTCGCCTGATTATGAAAATGACCGGAGGAGAAACGGATACCAGTAAAGAAGTGGTCTACACCGACTGGAATCAGGTGGCTGATTTTGCCCGTGAAGTCGCTCGCTTAACGCGCAGCGGGACGATTAATTGAGCGTAATGGCGGAAAAACGGGCTGATAAACATTTTTTTTAAATTAGCCCTTGCCAGCACGAATTCAGGCCCTATAATGCGCCACCACTGACACGGAACAACGCCTTACGGCGCACCGGGTCAGCGGGATGAAAGCGAAAACAAACGCTTGACTCCCGGGCGGGAAAGCGTAATATACGCAGCCCGCGCCGCTGACAAAACAGCGCGCACTGCTCTTTAACAATTTATCAGACAATCTGTGTGGGCACTCGAAAGCACTGATATCCTGAACGTCGAAAGACGCTAAATGAATATCAAGTCTCAAGAGTGAACACGTAATTCATTACGAAGTTTAATTCTTTGAGCATCAAACTTTAATTGAAGAGTTTGATCATGGCTCAGATTGAACGCTGGCGGCAGGCCTAACACATGCAAGTCGAGCGGCAGCGGAAGGAAGCTTGCTTCCTTGCCGGCGAGCGGCGGACGGGTGAGTAATGTCTGGGGATCTGCCTGATGGAGGGGGATAACCACTGGAAACGGTGGCTAATACCGCATAATCTCGAAAGAGCAAAGTGGGGGACCTTCGGGCCTCACGCCATCAGATGAACCCAGATGGGATTAGCCAGTTGGTGAGGTAACGGCTCACCAAAGCGACGATCCCTAGCTGGTCTGAGAGGATGACCAGCCACACTGGAACTGAGACACGGTCCAGACTCCTACGGGAGGCAGCAGTGGGGAATATTGCACAATGGGCGCAAGCCTGATGCAGCCATGCCGCGTGTATGAAGAAGGCCTTCGGGTTGTAAAGTACTTTCAGTCAGGAGGAAGGGTGTGAGCTTAATACGTTCATGCATTGACGTTACTGACAGAAGAAGCACCGGCTAACTCCGTGCCAGCAGCCGCGGTAATACGGAGGGTGCAAGCGTTAATCGGAATTACTGGGCGTAAAGCGCACGCAGGCGGTTGGTTAAGTCAGATGTGAAATCCCCGGGCTCAACCCGGGAACTGCATTTGAAACTGGCCAGCTGGAGTCTCGTAGAGGGAGGTAGAATTCCAGGTGTAGCGGTGAAATGCGTAGAGATCTGGAGGAATACCGGTGGCGAAGGCGGCCTCCTGGACGAAGACTGACGCTCAGGTGCGAAAGCGTGGGGAGCAAACAGGATTAGATACCCTGGTAGTCCACGCCGTAAACGATGTCGACTTGGAGGCTGTGAGCTTGACTCGTGGCTTCCGGAGCTAACGCGTTAAGTCGACCGCCTGGGGAGTACGGCCGCAAGGTTAAAACTCAAATGAATTGACGGGGGCCCGCACAAGCGGTGGAGCATGTGGTTTAATTCGATGCAACGCGAAGAACCTTACCTGGTCTTGACATCCACGGAAGGTCTCAGAGATGAGACTGTGCCTTCGGGAACCGTGAGACAGGTGCTGCATGGCTGTCGTCAGCTCGTGTTGTGAAATGTTGGGTTAAGTCCCGCAACGAGCGCAACCCTTATCCTTTGTTGCCAGCGATTCGGTCGGGAACTCAAAGGAGACTGCCGGTGATAAACCGGAGGAAGGTGGGGATGACGTCAAGTCATCATGGCCCTTACGACCAGGGCTACACACGTGCTACAATGGCGCATACAAAGAGAAGCGACCTCGCGAGAGCAAGCGGACCTCATAAAGTGCGTCGTAGTCCGGATTGGAGTCTGCAACTCGACTCCATGAAGTCGGAATCGCTAGTAATCGTGAATCAGAATGTCACGGTGAATACGTTCCCGGGCCTTGTACACACCGCCCGTCACACCATGGGAGTGGGTTGCAAAAGAAGTAGGTAGCTTAACCTTCGGGAGGGCGCTTACCACTTTGTGATTCATGACTGGGGTGAAGTCGTAACAAGGTAACCGTAGGGGAACCTGCGGTTGGATCACCTCCTTACCTTTGGATACAGTATTCGCAGTGTCCACACAGATTGTCTGATGAAAGTAAAGAAGCAAGACGGCTACGAAGTCGTGACACTTTTCGTGTCCCCTTCGTCTAGCGGTTAGGACTCCGCCCTTTCACGGCGGCAACAGGGGTTCGAATCCCCTAGGGGACGCCACTTGCTCGGTGACAGGTGAAAGATGTTACCCCCGATATCTCAAAACTGGCTCAGTGAGTCATGTTTGAGATATTTGCTCTTTAACAATCCGGAACAAGCTGAAAATTGATAATCCATAAACGGGACAACCGTTTAATGGGTCTCTCAAGCTTGCAACACGAAGACATCTTCGGGTTGTGAGGTTAAGCGAATAAGCGTACACGGTGGATGCCCTGGCAGTCAGAGGCGATGAAGGACGTGCTAATCTGCGAAAAGCGTCGGTAAGCTGATATGAGGCGTTATAACCGACGATGTCCGAATGGGGAAACCCAGTGTGATTCGTCACACTATCATTAACTGAATCCATAGGTTAATGAGGCGAACCGGGAGAACTGAAACATCTAAGTACCCCGAGGAAAAGAAATCAACCGAGATTCCCTGAGTAGCGGCGAGCGAACGGGGAAGAGCCCAGAGTCTGAATCAGCGTGTGTGTTAGTGGAACGGTCTGGAAAGTCCGGCGATACAGGGTGACAGCCCCGTACACGAAAATGCACATGCTGTGAGCTCGATGAGTAGGGCGGGACACGTGTTATCCTGTCTGAATATGGGGGGACCATCCTCCAAGGCTAAATACTCCTGACTGACCGATAGTGAACCAGTACCGTGAGGGAAAGGCGAAAAGAACCCCGGCGAGGGGAGTGAAACAGAACCTGAAACCGTGTACGTACAAGCAGTGGGAGCACTCTTTATGGGTGTGACTGCGTACCTTTTGTATAATGGGTCAGCGACTTATATTCTGTAGCAAGGTTAACCGAATAGGGGAGCCGAAGGGAAACCGAGTCTTAACCGGGCGTTAAGTTGCAGGGTATAGACCCGAAACCCGGTGATCTAGCCATGGGCAGGTTGAAGGTTGGGTAACACTAACTGGAGGACCGAACCGACTAATGTTGAAAAATTAGCGGATGACCTGTGGCTGGGGGTGAAAGGCCAATCAAACCGGGAGATAGCTGGTTCTCCCCGAAAGCTATTTAGGTAGCGCCTCGTGAATTCATCTCCGGGGGTAGAGCACTGTTTCGGCTAGGGGGCCATCCCGGCTTACCAACCCGATGCAAACTACGAATACCGGAGAATGTTATCACGGGAGACACACGGCGGGTGCTAACGTCCGTCGTGAAGAGGGAAACAACCCAGACCGCCAGCTAAGGTCCCAAAGTCATGGTTAAGTGGGAAACGATGTGGGAAGGCCCAGACAGCCAGGATGTTGGCTTAGAAGCAGCCATCATTTAAAGAAAGCGTAATAGCTCACTGGTCGAGTCGGCCTGCGCGGAAGATGTAACGGGGCTAAACCATGCACCGAAGCTGCGGCAGCGACACTGTGTGTTGTTGGGTAGGGGAGCGTTCTGTAAGCCTGCGAAGGTGTGCTGTGAGGCATGCTGGAGGTATCAGAAGTGCGAATGCTGACATGAGTAACGATAAAGCGGGTGAAAAGCCCGCTCGCCGGAAGACCAAGGGTTCCTGTCCAACGTTAATCGGGGCAGGGTGAGTCGACCCCTAAGGCGAGGCCGAAAGGCGTAGTCGATGGGAAACGGGTTAATATTCCCGTACTCGGTGTTACTGCGATGGGGGAACGGAGAAGGCTATGTCATCCGGGCGACGGTCGTCCCGGTTTAAGCGTGTAGGCTGACTTTCCAGGCAAATCCGGAGAGTTAAGGCTGAGGCGTGATGACGAGGCACTACGGTGCTGAAGTGACAAATGCCCTGCTTCCAGGAAAAGCCTCTAAGCTTCAGGTAACAACGAATCGTACCCGAAACCGACACAGGTGGTCAGGTAGAGAATACCAAGGCGCTTGAGAGAACCCGGGTGAAGGAACTAGGCAAAATGGTGCCGTAACTTCGGGAGAAGGCACGCTGACATGTAGGTGAAGCCCCTGCGGGTGGAGCTGAAGTCAGTCGAAGATACCAGCTGGCTGCAACTGTTTATTAAAAACACAGCACTCTGCAAACACGAAAGTGGACGTATAGGGTGTGACGCCTGCCCGGTGCCGGAAGGTTAATTGATGGGGTTATGGGTAACCAGAAGCTCCTGATCGAAGCCCCGGTAAACGGCGGCCGTAACTATAACGGTCCTAAGGTAGCGAAATTCCTTGTCGGGTAAGTTCCGACCTGCACGAATGGCGTAATGATGGCCAGGCTGTCTCCACCCGGGACTCAGTGAAATTGAACTCGCTGTGAAGATGCAGTGTACCCGCGGCAAGACGGAAAGACCCCGTGAACCTTTACTATAGCTTGACACTGAACATTGAGCCTTGATGTGTAGGATAGGTGGGAGGCTTTGAAGCGTGGACGCCAGTACACGTGGAGCCAACCTTGAAATACCACCCTTTAATGTTTGATGTTCTAACCTGGCGCCATTATCTGGCGTGGGGACAGTGTCTGGTGGGTAGTTTGACTGGGGCGGTCTCCTCCCAAAGAGTAACGGAGGAGCACGAAGGTTGGCTAATCCTGGTCGGACATCAGGAGGTTAGTGCAATGGCATAAGCCAGCTTGACTGCGAGCGTGACGGCGCGAGCAGGTGCGAAAGCAGGTCATAGTGATCCGGTGGTTCTGAATGGAAGGGCCATCGCTCAACGGATAAAAGGTACTCCGGGGATAACAGGCTGATACCGCCCAAGAGTTCATATCGACGGCGGTGTTTGGCACCTCGATGTCGGCTCATCACATCCTGGGGCTGAAGTAGGTCCCAAGGGTATGGCTGTTCGCCATTTAAAGTGGTACGCGAGCTGGGTTTAGAACGTCGTGAGACAGTTCGGTCCCTATCTGCCGTGGGCGCTGGAAGACTGAGGGGGGCTGCTCCTAGTACGAGAGGACCGGAGTGGACGCACCACTGGTGTTCGGGTTGTGATGCCAATTGCATTGCCCGGTAGCTAAGTGCGGAAAAGATAAGTGCTGAAAGCATCTAAGCACGAAACTTGCCCCGAGATGAGTCTTCCCTGAGACCTTTGAGTCTCCTGAAGGGACGTTGAAGACGACGACGTTGATAGGCCGGGTGTGTAAGCGCAGCGATGCGTTGAGCTAACCGGTACTAATGACCCGAGAGGCTTAACCTTACAACGCCAAAGATGTTTTGGTGTGATGTTGAGAGACAGAATCAAATCAGCTTGTGACGGATAAACGCTTATGGCCTGTATGGCGGTAAGCGGAACAGAATTTGCCTGGCGGCGACAGCGCGGTGGTCCCACCTGACCTCATGCCGAACTCAGAAGTGAAACGCCGTAGCGCCGATGGTAGTGTGGGGTCTCCCCATGCGAGAGTAGGGAACTGCCAGGCATCAAACCAGTGAAGAACCCCGGTCATTGACCGGGGTTTTTTGCGTTTATAGCACCGGGAAAAGTCCTCCTCACCAGTCACGTTATAAGCGATCGTCGCCAGGATAGGGTAAACTAGCGGGGTTTGACTGACCTGGAAAGAGACCATGACCACCTCCCTAAAACCTTTCAATACATTCGGTATAGATGCACAAGCCGCTCGAATTGTGCACGCTGAAAATGAACAGCAACTCCTGAATGCATGGCAGAGCGCCAGTGCGGAACATCAGCCGATATTGATCCTGGGGGAGGGAAGCAACGTACTACTGCTGGAAGACTTTGCAGGCACGGTGATCCTGAATCGTATTGGTGGCATAGACATCCGTGAAGGGCATGATGCCTGGTATTTGCACGTGGGTGCGGGTGAAAACTGGCACCACCTGGTGAAGTATACGCTGGATCATGGTATTGCTGGTCTGGAGAATCTGGCGCTGATTCCTGGATGTGCGGGGTCTGCGCCTATTCAGAACATCGGTGCCTATGGCGTGGAGCTGAAACAGGTGTGTGATTATGTTGACTGCCTGGAACTTGCTACCGGGAAGCATAAACGCCTGTTGGCGGATGAATGCTGCTTCGGTTATCGCGACAGTATCTTCAAGCATGAGTATCAGCACCGCTATGCCATCACGGCACTGGGCCTGCGCCTGCCTAAACAATGGCAGCCAGTGCTCTCCTATGGCGATCTGTCCCGCCATAACCCTCAGGATGTTACGCCACGTCAGGTTTTCGACGCGGTGTGCCATATGAGACGCAGTAAGTTGCCGGATCCCGCACTTACCGGGAATGCAGGCAGCTTTTTCAAAAATCCTGTCATCACAGAACAGCAGGCCGCGTCATTACTGGCGGAGCACCCTAATGCCCCTCATTATCCTCAGGTGGATGGAACGGTGAAGCTGGCAGCCGGCTGGCTGATCGACCGCTGCCAGTTAAAAGGACATCAGAAAGGGGGGGCTGCGGTTCATCGTCAACAGGCGTTGGTTCTGATTAATGAAAACAATGCGACCGCACGGGATGTGGTTGCCCTGGCCCATGACGTCCGACAGCGTGTGGGGGAAACGTTTAATGTCTGGCTTGAACCTGAAGTCCGCTTTATTGGCGCCCGGGGAGAAGTCAGCGCGGTGGAGACCATTGCATGAAGGATTACAAGATCCCCCTGACGTTGATCGGCATTCTGGCCGACGGCGAGTTTCATTCCGGAGAGCAGCTTGGTGAGCAGTTGGGAATGAGCCGGGCTGCGATTAATAAGCATATTCAAACCCTGCGTGACTGGGGGATCGATGTCTTTACCGTTCCAGGTAAGGGCTATAGCCTGCCTGCCCCTATTCAGTTACTGGAGCGCGATGTCATCCTCAACCAGATTGGTGATGGCTCGGTGGAGGTACTGCCGGTGATCGATTCCACTAACCAGTACCTGATTAACCGTATTGGTGAACTGCATTCGGGTGACGTCTGTATTGCCGAATATCAACAGGCCGGTCGTGGCCGCCGTGGCCGTCAGTGGTTCTCTCCCTTTGGTGCGAACCTGTATCTTTCCATGTACTGGCGTCTTGAGCAGGGACCTGCAGCGGCTGTAGGGTTGAGTCTGGTGATCGGTATCGTCATGGCTGAAGTGCTTCACAAGCTGGGTGCCAATGAGGTTAGGGTTAAATGGCCGAACGATCTCTATTTACATGACCGTAAGCTGGCGGGGATTCTTGTTGAACTCACGGGTAAGACCGGTGATGCGGCGCAGATCGTTTTCGGTGGTGGTATTAACCTGGCAATGCGTAATGTTGCGACCGATATCGTAAACCAGGGCTGGATCAATCTGCAGGAGGCGGGGATCAGCGTCGACCGTAACCAACTGGCGGTGCTACTGATCAAAGAGCTGCGTCAGTCACTGCGTCAGTTTGAACAAGGTGGCCTGGCGACTTTCCTGGCGCGCTGGGAAAAGCTGGATAATTTTATTAACCGGCCGGTTAAGCTCATTATTGGCGAGCGTGAAATACCCGGTATCTCTCGGGGAATTAATGAACAGGGCGCGCTAATGCTGGAGCAGGATGGGGTAATTACGCCCTGGGTTGGCGGCGAAATTTCATTACGTCCGGGCGATTAATAATAAAGGGGGATATACCCCCTTTGTTTATTTCCGTAACCGCACGCAGTCCACGGCGTGATTGGCGCTTTTGGTCATGATCAGACTGGCGCGCTCACGAGTGGGAAGGATATTTTCCTTAAGATTCTGCCAGTTAATTTCTCTCCACAGACGAGTCGCTGTCTCGACAGCCTCATCACGGGATAACTTTGCATAGTTGTGGAAATAAGAGTCGGGATCGGTAAATGCCCCTTCGCGGAATTTCAGGAAGCGGTTAATGTACCAGCTTTCCAGTAAATTCTCAGGCGCATCGACGTAAATAGAAAAGTCGACGAAGTCAGAGACAAATACATGATGCGGATCGTGGGGATAATCCATGCCACTCTGTAGAACATTAAGACCTTCAAGAATCAGAATGTCCGGTTGATTAACGGTTTTGTCTCCACCGGGAATCACGTCATAGGTCAGATGAGAATAGACCGGTGCGGTAACGTTAGGTACGCCTGACTTGATGTCTGAGACAAACTTCACCAGCCGGTGCATATCATATGACTGTGGGAACCCCTTCTTCTTCATCAGGTTACGTTCGTTCAGAACCTTGATGGGGTAGAGGAAGCCGTCAGTGGTAATAAGCTCTACTTTTCGATGTTCCGGCCAGCGGCTGAGTAACGCCTGTAAAACGCGCGCAGTAGTGCTTTTACCCACGGCAACGCTGCCGGCGATACTAATCACATACGGAATCCGCTGCCCATTGGTACCGAGGAATTGCTCCAGCACCGCCTGACGACGCAGATCAGAACTGATATAGAAATTCAGCAGACGAGAAAGGGGCAGATAGATTTCCGCCACCTCTTCAAGCGAGAGATCTTCGTTGATCCCCTTAAGACGTGCGACTTCGCTTTCCGTCAGCGTCATGGGGACGGAATTACGAAGTGCGGCCCACTGGCTCCGGTTGAACTGAAGATAAGGCGTCATTAACTTTTGCTCTTTATTGCTCATAAGCATGCATCGGCCTGCGGTTCAGGGAGATACCAGAGGACTCCCACACTGGCGCACTACATCAACAAATTTTTAATATCAGGGCTGGAGGGTATCACCAGATGCTGGCGAATAATAAGAAAAAATCGCCTCTGGTCATCCTGTGCTATGCTGCAATCGAAGCGTTGGTCTGGTGCTGTACCGGGTCAGTGGTGTGGAGTCTGCGCACATAATGTGCAATGTTCTGGTGGATAAGGAAAATCTGCTGAACATAAAATCCGCGCCCACAGAGAAATCGCGGTAGCAAATTGCGTAAAATAACAGCACTTTTTCGGTCTGTAGCGCAAAATGTGAGCGGTAGGCCATTTTACGCAATTTTTTTGTTGCATAGGCGGGCAGCTGTTTCTAGAATGCGCGCTACTTGATGCCGGCTTAGCTCAGTTGGTAGAGCAACTGACTTGTAATCAGTAGGTCGCCAGTTCGATTCCGGCAGCCGGCACCATCAAGTATCGGGTGGGGTTCCCGAGTGGCCAAAGGGAGCAGACTGTAAATCTGCCGTCATCGACTTCGAAGGTTCGAATCCTTCCCCCACCACCATATTCACCGCAGAAATGCGGTAAACCAGTAAGCGGTTTCGTTAAGAAACGCTTGCCGGGGAAGGCGCAAGCCTTCTGGGGCATTATGTCACGGTTGAGTAATCAACCTGCGTGGTGGCCCCCTGGTGAGACGTATTTTGTCTCACCGCTGTTTTAGCAGTGCTTTTAGTGCTGTGAGGCGGTAGCCTCAACAAAACGGCTCGAATACTTGAGAGGTTTTCTCTCCAGAAAGAATCAGGTAGCCGGGTTTCAGGATGCGGGCATCGTATAATGGCTATTACCTCAGCCTTCCAAGCTGATGATGCGGGTTCGATTCCCGCTGCCCGCTCCAGTGCTGATATAGCTCAGTTGGTAGAGCGCACCCTTGGTAAGGGTGAGGTCGGCAGTTCGAATCTGCCTATCAGCACCACCTCCTTTATCCCCCCTGTTTCTCTTCTGCTTGCTGAATTCAACAAATTCAGGCGTTGTGCCTGGTTGATGTGGTGATATCACCGATTTATCCGTGTCTTAGAGGGACAATCGATGTCTAAAGAAAAGTTTGAACGTACAAAACCGCACGTTAACGTCGGTACTATCGGCCACGTTGACCATGGTAAAACAACGCTGACCGCCGCCATTACCACCGTACTGGCTAAAACCTACGGTGGTTCTGCTCGCGCATTCGATCAGATCGATAACGCGCCGGAAGAAAAAGCTCGTGGTATCACCATCAACACCTCTCACGTTGAGTATGACACCCCGACTCGCCACTACGCGCACGTTGACTGCCCCGGGCACGCCGACTACGTGAAAAACATGATCACCGGTGCTGCTCAGATGGACGGCGCTATCCTGGTTGTTGCTGCAACTGACGGCCCGATGCCGCAGACCCGTGAGCACATCCTGCTGGGTCGCCAGGTAGGCGTACCGTGCATCATCGTGTTCATGAACAAGTGCGACATGGTTGATGACGAAGAGCTGCTGGAACTGGTTGAGATGGAAGTTCGTGAGCTGCTGTCTCAGTACGACTTCCCGGGCGACGACTGCCCGGTTATCCGCGGTTCTGCACTGAAAGCGCTGGAAGGCGACGCTGAGTGGGAAGCGAAGATCGTTGAACTGGCTGAAGCTCTGGATACCTACATCCCTGAGCCGGAGCGTGACACCGACAAGCCGTTCCTGCTGCCGATCGAAGACGTATTCTCCATCTCTGGTCGTGGTACCGTTGTTACCGGTCGTGTTGAAACTGGTATCGTTAAAGTGGGCGACGAAGTAGAAATCGTCGGTATCAAAGATACTGCGAAGACCACCTGTACTGGCGTTGAAATGTTCCGCAAACTGCTGGACGAAGGTCGTGCTGGTGAGAACTGTGGCGTTCTGCTGCGTGGTACCAAGCGTGATGAAATCCAGCGTGGCCAGGTTCTGGCTAAGCCGGGCTCCATCAAGCCGCACACCAAGTTCGAAGCGGAAGTTTACGTTCTGTCCAAAGACGAAGGCGGCCGTCACACTCCGTTCTTCAAAGGCTACCGTCCGCAGTTCTACTTCCGTACCACTGACGTGACGGGTTCTATCACTCTGCCGGAAGGCGTAGAGATGGTAATGCCGGGCGACAACGTTAAAATGAACGTTGAGCTGATCCACCCGATCGCAATGGACCAGGGTCTGCGCTTCGCAATCCGTGAAGGCGGTCGTACCGTTGGTGCGGGTGTTGTTGCTAAAGTTGAAGCTTAATTGCCGATAACGTTTGACGCAATGCACAAGGAAAGGGCATCATTTGATGCCCTTTTTGTACGCTGTCGAAATACAGAACCTGGCTCATCAGTGATTTTTTTCTCATAATCATTGCTGAGACAGGCTCTGCCGATAGCGTTAATGCCGGATGTGCGGCAACGTACGCCGGTCTGGTCTGCCCCGCTTAGCCGGGGCGCAAATGTTTGTCTTTATTGTGACAGGTTGATTTATGAGTGCGAATACCGAAGCTCAGGGAAGTGGGCGCGGCCTGGAAGCGATGAAATGGCTGGTTGTTGCCGTGCTGCTGCTTGTGGCTATCGTCGGCAACTATCTTTATCGTGATATTACCCTGCCGCTGCGTGCTCTCGCAGTGGTGATTCTGATTGCTGCGGCGGGCGGTGTTGCGCTGTTGACGACCAAAGGCAAAGCGACGGTTGCGTTTGCCCGCGAAGCGAGAACCGAAGTCCGTAAGGTGATTTGGCCGACTCGTCAGGAAACTCTGCACACCACGCTGATTGTGGCAGCGGTGACGGCTGTCATGTCACTGATCCTGTGGGGGCTGGATGGTATTCTGGTCCGCCTGGTCTCCTTTATCACTGGCCTGAGGTTCTGAGATGTCTGAAGCTCCAAAAAAGCGCTGGTACGTCGTTCAGGCGTTTTCCGGTTTTGAAGGCCGCGTAGCGACTTCCCTGCGCGAGCATATCAAATTGCATAACATGGAAGATCTGTTTGGCGAAGTCATGGTGCCAACCGAAGAGGTTGTTGAAATCCGCGGTGGCCAGCGTCGTAAAAGCGAGCGCAAATTCTTCCCGGGCTATGTACTGGTTCAAATGGTTATGAATGACGCGAGCTGGCACCTGGTGCGCAGCGTACCGCGCGTGATGGGATTCATTGGTGGGACGTCCGATCGTCCGGCACCGATCAGCGACAAAGAAGTTGATGCGATTATGAACCGCCTGCAGCAGGTGGGTGATAAGCCGCGTCCGAAGACGCTGTTCGAACCGGGCGAAATGGTTCGCGTCAACGATGGGCCCTTCGCCGACTTTAACGGCGTGGTGGAAGAGGTGGATTACGAAAAGAGCCGCCTGAAGGTTTCCGTCTCTATCTTCGGCCGCGCAACACCGGTCGAGCTGGACTTCGGCCAGGTAGAAAAAGCCTAACCACGGCGATCAATCGTTGCACAGGGCGTGAGATTGGAATACAATTTCGCGCCTTTTGTTTTTATGGGCCTTGCCCGTAAGACGGTTTTAATATGGGGAGCCTGATTTCAGGCGCTATACCCAACAGAGGAAATTTAAGATGGCCAAGAAAGTACAAGCCTACGTTAAGCTGCAGGTTGCAGCTGGTATGGCTAACCCGAGCCCGCCGGTTGGTCCGGCTCTGGGTCAGCAGGGTGTTAACATCATGGAATTCTGTAAGGCGTTCAACGCCAAGACTGATTCCGTTGAGAAAGGTCTGCCGATTCCGGTTGTTATTACCGTTTACGCTGACCGTTCCTTCACCTTTGTTACCAAAACCCCGCCGGCTGCCGTTCTGCTGAAGAAAGCTGCTGGTATCAAGTCTGGTTCCGGTAAGCCGAACAAAGACAAAGTGGGTAAAGTAACTCGCGCTCAGGTTCTGGAAATTGCCCAGACTAAAGCAGCGGACATGACTGGTGCCGATATTGAAGCGATGGCTCGTTCCATCGAAGGTACCGCTCGTTCCATGGGCCTGGTAGTGGAGGACTAAGACAATGGCTAAACTGACCAAGCGCATGCGCGTGATCCGTGACAAGGTTGATGCGACCAAACAGTACGACATCAACGAAGCCGTTGCCCTGCTGAAAGAGCTGGCTACCGCTAAATTCGTAGAAAGCGTTGACGTTGCCGTTAACCTCGGTATCGACGCGCGTAAATCTGACCAGAACGTTCGTGGTGCAACCGTACTGCCGCACGGTACTGGCCGTTCCGTTCGCGTAGCCGTATTTACCCAGGGCCCGAACGCTGAAGCTGCTAAAGCAGCTGGCGCTGAGCTGGTAGGTATGGAAGATCTGGCTGACCAGATCAAGAAAGGCGAGATGAACTTCGACGTGGTTATCGCTTCTCCGGATGCGATGCGCGTAGTTGGCCAGCTGGGCCAGATTCTGGGGCCGCGTGGCCTGATGCCGAACCCGAAAGTGGGTACCGTAACGCCGAACGTTGCTGAAGCTGTTAAGAACGCTAAAGCCGGTCAGATCCGTTACCGTAACGACAAGAACGGCATCATCCACACCACCATCGGTAAAGTGGACTTTGACGCTGACAAACTGAAAGAAAACCTGGAAGCGCTGCTGGTTGCCCTGAAAAAGGCGAAGCCGGCTGCAGCGAAAGGCGTGTACATCAAGAAAGTTAGCCTGTCCACCACCATGGGCGCTGGCGTTGCGGTAGACCAGGCTGGTCTGAGCGCTTCCGCTAACTGATTTCGCCTTTGACGTGGGCGGCGAATTTGTCTACAATTTTACGCCCACTGTTCTGCCACGTGCAGAACGGCAATGATTTATCTGGTTGGAGCCTGGCCTTATCCAGGCCTCCGTCCAAGACCGCAGGTGGTTCGCAAGAGTCTTAATTTCCTGCGTAGACGGTGACAGAACCTGAAGAATATTTTTAATAATCTTTGGCTTGCTTCTGCTCACCGTATTTCGACGCTTAGGGCTTCGCCCGAAGTGAAGTGAGTTCCGGGGCCATTTGTCCCCGGCAAAAATCCAGGAGCAAAAGCTAATGGCTTTAAATCTTCAAGACAAACAAGCGATTGTTGCTGAAGTCAGCGAAGTAGCCAAAGGCGCGCTGTCTGCAGTAGTTGCGGATTCCCGTGGCGTGACTGTAGACAAAATGACCGAACTGCGTAAAGCAGGTCGCGAAGCCGGCGTATACATGCGTGTTGTTCGTAACACCCTGCTGCGCCGTGTTGTTGAAGGTACTCAGTTCGAGTGCCTGAAAGACGCGTTTGTTGGTCCGACCCTGATCGCATACTCGATGGAACACCCGGGCGCTGCTGCTCGTCTGTTCAAAGAGTTCGCTAAAGCGAATGCAGATTTTGAGGTCAAAGCCGCTGCCTTTGAAGGTGAGCTGATCCCGGCGTCGCAAATCGATCGCCTGGCAACGCTGCCGACTTACGAAGAAGCACTGGCACGCCTGATGTCGACCATGAAAGAAGCCGCTGCCGGCAAACTGGTCCGTACTCTGGCTGCTGTACGCGATGCAAAAGAAGCTGCTTAATTGCACTCCTTTGGCTGGCGTACTCCTTGCTAACGTATAAACTTAATTCTGATTTTCAGGAACAATCAAATGTCTATCACTAAAGATCAAATCATCGAAGCAGTTGCCGAAATGTCCGTAATGGATATCGTAGAGCTGGTATCTGCAATGGAAGAAAAATTCGGCGTTTCTGCCGCTGCTGCTGTAGCTGTTGCTGCCGGCGGTGCTGCTGAAGCTGCTGAAGAGAAGACCGAGTTCGACGTCATTCTGAAAGCCGCTGGCGGTAACAAAGTTGCTGTAATCAAAGCAGTACGTGGTGCTACCGGCCTGGGCCTGAAAGAAGCTAAAGACCTGGTAGAGTCTGCTCCGGCAGCTCTGAAAGAAGGCGTTAGCAAAGACGACGCTGAAGCTCTGAAAAAATCCCTGGAAGAAGCTGGCGCTGAAGTTGAAATCAAGTAAGCCCAACTTTCAGGTTGCAGCCTGAGAAATCAGGCTGATGGCTGGTGACTTTTTAGTCACCAGCCTTTTTGCGCTGTAGAGCGCCAGTAGCGTTTCACACTGTTTGACTGCTGGTTGCTCCACAATGCTTGTTTCTATCGACGACTTAATATACTGCGACAGGACGCAGTCCTGTGTAAATTGCAATGAAATGATTTAAGAGTGATAGAAACAGGCATTGCGAGAGGTGTTCCACTTCTCGGTCAACAAAATGGTGTTGCATAAACTGTCCTTTCAATGGGCAGAGTGGGTCGACTTGTCAGCGAGCTGAGGAACCCTATGGTTTACTCCTATACCGAGAAAAAACGTATTCGTAAGGATTTTGGTAAACGTCCGCAGGTGCTGGATGTTCCATATCTCCTTTCTATCCAGCTTGACTCGTTCCAGAAGTTTATCGAGCAAGATCCTGAGGGGCAGAACGGTCTGGAAGCGGCTTTCCGTTCCGTATTCCCGATTCAGAGTTATAGCGGTAACTCCGAGCTGCAGTACGTCAGCTACCGCCTTGGCGAACCTGTGTTCGATGTTAAAGAGTGCCAGATTCGCGGCGTGACCTTTTCGGCACCGCTGCGTGTGAAACTGCGCCTGGTGATCTACGAGCGTGAAGCGCCGGAAGGCACCGTAAAAGACATCAAAGAGCAGGAAGTCTACATGGGCGAAATTCCGCTCATGACTGACAACGGTACCTTCGTTATCAACGGTACCGAGCGTGTTATCGTTTCTCAGCTGCATCGCAGCCCGGGCGTCTTCTTTGACAGCGATAAAGGGAAAACCCACTCTTCGGGTAAAGTGCTGTATAACGCACGTATCATCCCTTACCGTGGCTCCTGGCTGGATTTCGAATTCGATCCGAAAGACAACCTGTTCGTCCGTATTGACCGCCGTCGTAAACTGCCGGCCTCCATCATTCTGCGCGCCCTGAACTACACCTCTGAGCAGATTCTCGATCTGTTCTTCGAAAAAGTGGTGTATGAGATCCGCGACAACAAGCTGCAGATGGAGCTGGTTCCGGAACGCCTGCGTGGCGAAACCGCCTCCTTCGACATCGAATCTGACGGCAAGGTCTACGTTGAGAAAGGTCGTCGTATCACCGCGCGCCATATCCGTCAGCTGGAAAAAGACGATGTGAAACACATCGAAGTTCCGGTTGAGTACATTGCAGGTAAAGTTGCCGCGAAGGATTATGTTGATGAATCCACCGGTGAGCTGATCTGCACGGCTAACATGGAGCTGTCGCTGGATCTGCTGGCGAAACTGAGCCAGGCCGGCCACAAGCGTATCGAGACCCTGTTCACCAACGATCTCGACCATGGCCCGTACATCTCCGAAACGCTGCGCGTTGACCCGACCAGCGATCGCCTGAGCGCGCTGGTTGAAATCTACCGCATGATGCGTCCTGGTGAGCCGCCGACGCGTGAAGCGGCTGAAAGCCTGTTCGAAAACCTGTTCTTCTCTGAAGACCGCTACGATCTGTCTGCGGTTGGCCGTATGAAGTTCAACCGTTCGCTGCTGCGTGACGAAGTTGAAGGTTCCGGCATCCTGAGCAAAGACGACATTATCGATGTGATGAGAAAGCTCATCGATATCCGTAACGGTAAAGGCGAAGTGGACGATATCGACCACCTCGGCAACCGTCGTATCCGCTCCGTAGGCGAAATGGCGGAAAACCAGTTCCGCGTTGGCCTGGTTCGTGTAGAGCGTGCGGTAAAAGAGCGTCTGTCTCTGGGCGACCTCGATACCCTGATGCCTCAGGATATGATCAACGCCAAGCCGATCTCCGCAGCGGTGAAAGAGTTCTTCGGTTCCAGCCAGCTTTCTCAGTTCATGGACCAGAACAACCCGCTGTCCGAGATTACCCATAAGCGTCGTATCTCTGCACTGGGCCCGGGCGGTCTGACCCGCGAGCGTGCCGGCTTTGAAGTTCGAGACGTTCACCCGACCCACTACGGTCGCGTATGTCCTATCGAAACGCCGGAAGGTCCGAACATCGGTCTGATCAACTCCCTGTCCGTGTACGCGCAGACTAACGAGTATGGCTTCCTGGAAACGCCGTACCGTCGCGTTATCGATGGCAAGGTATCGGATGAGATTCACTACCTTTCCGCCATTGAAGAAGGCAACTTCGTTATCGCGCAGGCTAACGCCCCTCTGGATGACGATGGCGCTTTCGTCGACGACCTGGTAACCTGCCGTAACAAAGGCGAGTCCAGCCTGTTCAGCAACGATCAGGTTGACTATATGGACGTATCCACCCAGCAGGTGGTTTCCGTTGGTGCCTCCCTGATTCCGTTCCTGGAGCACGATGACGCAAACCGTGCATTGATGGGTGCGAACATGCAGCGTCAGGCTGTACCGACCCTGCGTGCTGACAAGCCGCTGGTTGGTACTGGTATGGAGCGCGCCGTTGCCGTTGACTCCGGTGTAACCGCCGTTGCCAAACGCGGTGGTGTGGTGCAGTACGTTGACGCCTCCCGTATCGTTATCAAGGTTAATGAAGATGAGATGTATCCGGGCGAAGCGGGCATCGACATCTACAACCTGACCAAATACACCCGTTCTAACCAGAACACCTGCATCAACCAGATGCCTTGTGTCTCTCTGGGTGAGCCGGTAGAGCGCGGAGACGTGCTGGCCGACGGTCCGTCCACCGATCTGGGCGAACTGGCGCTGGGCCAGAACATGCGCGTCGCGTTCATGCCGTGGAACGGTTACAACTTCGAGGACTCCATCCTCGTATCTGAGCGCGTGGTGCAGGAAGACAGATTCACCACCATCCACATTCAGGAACTGGCCTGTGTGTCTCGTGACACCAAGCTGGGGCCGGAAGAGATCACCGCGGATATTCCGAACGTGGGTGAAGCTGCGCTCTCTAAACTGGATGAATCCGGTATCGTCTACATCGGTGCGGAAGTCACCGGCGGTGATATCCTGGTCGGTAAGGTAACGCCGAAAGGTGAAACCCAGTTGACCCCGGAAGAGAAGCTGCTGCGCGCCATCTTCGGTGAGAAAGCGTCTGACGTTAAAGACTCTTCTCTGCGCGTGCCGAATGGCGTATCCGGTACCGTTATCGACGTTCAGGTCTTTACCCGCGATGGCGTAGAAAAAGATAAGCGTGCTCTGGAAATCGAAGAGATGCAGCTCAAGCAGGCTAAGAAAGACCTGTCTGAAGAACTGCAGATCCTTGAAGCCGGTCTGTTTAGTCGTATCTACGCGGTGCTGGTTGCCGGTGGTGTGGAAGCCGAGAAGCTCGACAAGCTGCCGCGCGACCGCTGGCTGGAACTGGGCCTGACCGACGAAGAGAAACAGAACCAGCTGGAACAGCTGGCTGAGCAGTACGATGAACTGAAACATGAGTTCGAGAAGAAACTGGAAGCTAAACGTCGCAAGATCACTCAGGGCGACGACCTGGCACCGGGCGTACTGAAGATCGTTAAGGTCTATCTGGCCGTTAAACGTCAGATCCAGCCGGGTGACAAGATGGCAGGCCGTCACGGTAACAAAGGTGTTATCTCCAAGATCAACCCGATCGAAGATATGCCTTACGACGAAAACGGCACGCCGGTTGATATCGTACTGAACCCGCTGGGCGTACCGTCGCGTATGAACATCGGTCAGATCCTGGAAACCCACCTGGGTATGGCTGCCAAAGGCATCGGCGATAAGATCAACGCGATGCTCAAGCAGCAGCAGGAAGTGGCGAAGCTGCGTGAGTTCATCCAGCGCGCTTACGATCTGGGCATGGATGTTCGTCAGCGCGTCGATCTGAACACCTTCAGCGATGATGAGGTTCTGCGTCTGGCTGAAAACCTGCGTAAGGGTATGCCGATTGCAACGCCGGTGTTCGACGGTGCGAAAGAGGCAGAGATCAAAGAGCTTCTGAAGCTGGGTGACCTGCCGACCTCCGGTCAGATCACGCTGTACGATGGCCGTACCGGCGAGCAGTTTGAGCGTTCGGTAACCGTTGGCTACATGTACATGCTGAAACTGAACCACCTGGTTGACGATAAGATGCACGCGCGTTCCACCGGTTCTTACAGCCTCGTTACTCAGCAGCCGCTGGGTGGTAAGGCGCAGTTCGGTGGTCAGCGCTTCGGTGAGATGGAAGTGTGGGCGCTGGAAGCTTACGGCGCCGCCTACACCCTGCAGGAAATGCTGACCGTGAAGTCTGATGACGTGAACGGCCGTACTAAGATGTATAAGAACATCGTAGATGGCAATCACCAGATGGAACCGGGCATGCCGGAATCCTTCAACGTACTGTTGAAAGAGATCCGTTCGCTGGGTATCAACATCGAACTGGAAGACGAGTAATTCTCGCTCAAACAGGTCACTGCTGCCGGGGTAACACCCGGCAGCAGAATGTGCTAACTCCGACGGGAGCCAATCCGTGAAAGACTTATTAAAGTTTCTGAAAGCGCAAACTAAAACCGAAGAGTTTGATGCGATCAAAATTGCTCTGGCTTCGCCAGACATGATCCGTTCCTGGTCTTTCGGTGAAGTTAAAAAGCCGGAAACCATTAACTACCGTACGTTCAAGCCGGAACGTGACGGTCTGTTCTGCGCCCGCATTTTCGGGCCGGTAAAAGACTACGAGTGCCTGTGCGGTAAGTACAAGCGCCTGAAGCACCGCGGCGTTATCTGTGAAAAATGTGGCGTTGAAGTTACTCAGACCAAAGTACGTCGTGAGCGTATGGGTCACATTGAGCTGGCTTCTCCGACCGCGCACATCTGGTTCCTGAAGTCGCTGCCGTCCCGTATCGGTCTGCTGCTGGATATGCCGCTGCGCGACATCGAGCGCGTGCTGTACTTCGAATCCTATGTGGTTATCGAAGGCGGTATGACCAACCTGGAACGTAGCCAGATCCTGACTGAAGAGCAGTATCTGGATGCGCTGGAAGAGTTCGGTGACGAATTCGACGCCAAGATGGGTGCCGAAGCGATCCAGGCGCTGCTGAAAGCGATGGATCTGGAGCAGGAGTGTGAAACCCTGCGCGAAGAGCTGAATGAAACCAACTCAGAAACCAAACGTAAGAAGCTGACCAAGCGCATCAAGCTGCTGGAAGCCTTCGTACAGTCCGGCAACAAGCCGGAGTGGATGATTCTGACCGTTCTGCCGGTTCTGCCGCCGGACCTGCGTCCGCTGGTACCGCTGGATGGCGGCCGCTTCGCGACTTCCGATCTCAACGATCTGTATCGCCGCGTGATCAACCGTAACAACCGTCTGAAACGCCTGCTGGATCTGGCTGCGCCGGATATCATCGTACGCAACGAAAAGCGTATGCTGCAGGAAGCGGTCGACGCCTTGCTGGATAACGGTCGTCGCGGTCGCGCCATCACGGGCTCTAACAAGCGTCCGCTGAAATCTCTGGCCGACATGATCAAAGGTAAACAGGGTCGTTTCCGTCAGAACCTGCTGGGTAAACGTGTCGACTACTCCGGTCGTTCCGTTATCACCGTAGGTCCGTACCTGCGTCTGCATCAGTGCGGTCTGCCGAAGAAAATGGCGCTGGAGCTGTTCAAGCCGTTCATCTACGGCAAGCTGGAGCTGCGTGGCCTTGCTACCACGATCAAAGCGGCCAAGAAAATGGTCGAGCGCGAAGAAGCAGTAGTATGGGATATCCTGGATGAAGTTATCCGTGAGCACCCGGTACTGCTGAACCGTGCGCCGACCCTGCACCGTCTGGGTATCCAGGCGTTCGAGCCGGTACTGATTGAAGGTAAAGCTATTCAGCTTCACCCGCTGGTGTGTGCGGCGTACAACGCCGACTTCGATGGTGACCAGATGGCGGTACACGTTCCGCTGACCTTGGAAGCCCAGCTCGAAGCTCGTGCGCTGATGATGTCTACCAACAACATCCTGTCGCCGGCGAACGGTGAGCCGATCATCGTACCGTCTCAGGACGTGGTTCTGGGTCTGTACTACATGACCCGTGACAAGATTAACGCCAAAGGCGAAGGCATGGTGCTGACTGGCCCGAAAGAGGCTGAGCGTATTTATCGCGCTGGCCTGGCTGAGCTGCACGCCCGCGTTAAGGTACGTATCACTGAGTATGAAAAAGATGCTCAGGGTGAGTTCGTGGCCAAAACCAGCCTGATCGACACCACCGTTGGTCGTGCGATCCTGTGGATGATCGTGCCGAAAGGCCTGCCGTTCTCCATCGTCAACCAGGCGCTGGGTAAGAAAGCGATCTCCAGGATGCTGAACACCTGTTACCGCATCCTGGGCTTGAAGCCGACCGTTATCTTCGCTGACCAGACCATGTATACCGGCTTTGCCTATGCAGCACGTTCTGGTGCTTCCGTTGGTATCGACGATATGGTTATCCCGGCTAAGAAAGCCGAGATCATCAATGAAGCGGAAGCTGAAGTGGCGGAAATTCAGGAGCAGTTCCAGTCTGGTCTGGTTACCGCTGGCGAACGCTACAACAAAGTTATCGATATCTGGGCAGCGGCCAACGACCGCGTATCCCGTGCGATGATGGAAAACCTGCAGACCGAAACCGTTATCAACCGTGACGGTGAAGAAGAGCAGCAGGTCTCCTTCAACAGCATCTATATGATGGCCGACTCCGGTGCGCGTGGTTCTGCGGCACAGATTCGTCAGCTGGCTGGTATGCGTGGTCTGATGGCGAAGCCGGATGGCTCCATCATCGAAACGCCGATCACCGCGAACTTCCGTGAAGGTCTGAACGTACTCCAGTACTTCATCTCGACCCACGGTGCTCGTAAAGGTCTGGCGGATACCGCACTGAAAACGGCGAACTCCGGTTACCTGACTCGTCGTCTGGTCGACGTGGCGCAGGATCTGGTGGTCACCGAAGACGACTGTGGTACCCACGAAGGTATCCTGATGACGCCGGTTATCGAAGGTGGTGACGTTAAAGAACCGCTGCGCGACCGCGTTCTGGGTCGTGTGACCGCGGAAGACGTGCTGAAGCCGGGTACTGCAGATATTCTGGTACCGCGCAACACGCTGCTGAACGAACAGTGGTGTGAAGTGCTGGAAGAGAACTCTGTCGACAGCGTGAAAGTGCGTTCTGTTGTTGCCTGTGACACCGACTTCGGCGTCTGCGCCCACTGCTACGGTCGTGACCTGGCACGTGGTCACATCATCAACAAAGGTGAGGCCATCGGCGTTATCGCAGCACAGTCCATCGGTGAGCCGGGTACTCAGCTGACCATGCGTACCTTCCACATCGGTGGTGCGGCATCTCGTGCGGCAGCTGAATCCAGCATCCAGGTGAAGAACAAAGGTAGCCTGAAACTGGTTAACGCCAAGACGGTTGTGAACTCCAGCGAAAAACTGGTGATCACCTCTCGTAACACCGAACTGCGTCTGATCGACGAATTCGGCCGTACCAAAGAGAGCTATAAAGTGCCTTACGGTGCAGTACTGGCGAAGGGCGATGGCGAACCGGTTAACGCGGGCGAAACCGTGGCGAACTGGGATCCGCACACCATGCCGGTTATCACCGAGGTGGCTGGTTTCATCCGCTTCACCGACATGATCGACGGCCAGACCGTAACGCGTCAGACCGACGAACTGACCGGCCTGTCCTCCATCGTGGTTCTGGATTCCGCAGAGCGTACGGCGGGTGGTAAAGATCTGCGTCCGGCACTGAAGATCGTTGACGCTAACGGCGACGACGTATTGATTCCGGGCACCGACATGCCGGCACAGTACTTCCTGCCGGGTAAAGCGATTGTTCAGCTCGACGATGGTGTACAGATCAGCGGCGGTGACACCCTGGCGCGTATTCCGCAGGAATCTGGCGGTACCAAGGATATCACCGGTGGTCTGCCGCGCGTTGCCGACCTGTTCGAAGCACGTCGTCCGAAAGAGCCGGCAATCCTGGCAGAAATCGGCGGTATTATCTCCTTCGGTAAAGAGACCAAAGGCAAGCGCCGTCTGGTTATCACGCCGGTAGACGGTAGCGATCCGTACGAAGAGATGATTCCGAAGTGGCGTCAGCTGAACGTGTTTGAAGGTGAGCGCGTAGAGCGTGGTGACGTGGTTTCTGATGGTCCGGAAGCACCGCACGATATTTTGCGTCTGCGTGGCGTTCAGGCCGTGACTCGCTACATCGTTAACGAAGTGCAGGACGTATACCGTCTGCAGGGCGTTAAGATCAACGATAAGCACATCGAAGTTATCGTTCGTCAGATGCTGCGTAAAGCGACCATCATGAATGCGGGCAGCTCCGAGTTCCTGGAAGGTGAGCAGGTGGAATACTCCCGCGTCAAGATCGCCAACCGCGATCTGGAAGCCGAAGGCAAAATCAGCGCGACTTACATGCGCGATCTGCTGGGTATCACCAAAGCGTCTCTGGCGACTGAGTCCTTCATCTCCGCGGCATCGTTCCAGGAGACCACTCGCGTGCTGACCGAAGCAGCCGTTGCGGGCAAACGCGACGAACTGCGCGGTCTGAAAGAGAACGTTATCGTAGGTCGACTGATTCCGGCGGGTACTGGCTATGCCTACCACCAGGATCGTATGCGTCGTCGCGCGGCTGGCGAAACGCCGGTTGTGCCGCAGGTCAGCGCGGAAGAAGCTTCCGCCAGCCTGGCAGAACTGCTGAATGCAGGTCTGGGCGGCTCCGACAACGAGTAAGCCTCAGCGCTCTAAAAAACCCTGCTTCGGCAGGGTTTTTTTTCGCCTCTGGTCGGCGGCTGTGATATAAAAGCGTTCCTTCATATTTGTATTCATTAAACCATCACTCCTGAAGGAACCAGCCACGACGATGCAGAGACGTTCTTTTTACCGCGTTAATGTTCCACACAGTACCGCGGGCTTTTGCGCGCTGATCGTTCATAACGGCAAAAGAATTAACCTTGCCATACAGAATATTTCCGTTGGTGGAGTCTGCCTGTATGGCCGCGATCCGTTAATTGCCGCCCTGCAACGGCACCAGACAGTCAGGCAGGTGAGCTTCTCACTGGGAGACTACCTGCGATTCGAGACGGATATCTTTATCATCGATAAGACCGTCCGTCTGGAGCAGGGGAAAGGTGAGGTGACAAATTTGCATATCCGTTTCGAAAATTTACCGCCCCGACAAGAGGTGGCACTCCAGCGTAGCATATACCAGCTTGAGATGAGTGTTCGCTATCCGGGAGTGGCGGAGAAACCCAGAGTCGTTATTCTGAAGAGGTAAACCGATTCGCATTAAAAGGTTAGAGAGGAATTAGCCTGTTATTAATGATTCCCTGATTTTAAATTCAAGCCTATTCCTAAATAATGAGTCTGTCCGTTATCTTATTTTTCTGAATAACGTTTTTTGCCGCTGAATTGTAAAAAGATGCAATTAATTTCAATGGGTTGTCAGAGTTTTCCTGTAAATTACTGTTGGTCTGTATCGATAGATTTGCGTCTCCTTCTTGCCTGGCATCGCGCATTACATTAGTATTCATATTTTCCAACGCGGTAACCACAAAACACTTAAGCCTCTCCCGGTCGTCTTAAATATTGTTTTTATTTATATTAATGCCTGGCAGACGTTTATATTTTACAAGATAATTCTGATTCAAGCGGGTAACCTGTTAATACTCATGACAAAGACTCTCGGATTATCAAAGAAGATACACTACAGTCTTCTTTCTGCTTTTATGGCGATTATTGCCACTGCCTTTTTTGTGATTGACAGTCAGAAAAAGACTATTCATAAATCATATATTAATATTAGTCGTAACTTTGTTAGTAATGTTGCGACACTGTATCTAAATAATATGATTGATGTAGTGGAAGAGAAAATCATCTCGGCCAGTAGTAAATTCGGCGGTGATGATATCTTTAACAACGCTTTTTACCACGACAGTCACAGCGTACTGGCGCACATGATGTTTATCATGTCAAAGTCACCGGAGATTAACGCGGTTATCCTGGCGGATACTCGCGGCCACTATCTCCGGGTGCCGGAAAAAGGGAGTATCGTAAAGAAGACGCCCCAGCAGATTCAGCAACGTCCGTGGTTTATTGATGAGGCTAACTCGCAGCATCGGGTACAGTTCACTGAGCCCTATAAGGATCTTATTACCCAGGTCAGCACCGTAACTCTTTCCACGCCGGTGATTAACAGCCACGGTTTTTTCAATGGAGTACTGGCGTTTGATATCAACCTTGCCCAGCTCAATAAAAATATTGAACGCCTGCTTCCTCCGGTGGAAGGCAATGTGGTACTGCTTTCCGATACGGGAAAAGTGATTGCCGATGATATTGTGGATGAAACGCCAGAGCGCCATGATTTCCAGACTATCCTGTCGGAGCTGAAAAAAAGCGGAGGGCTCTATTATGACGAGCATCAGGACCGCTGGTTCTTTTCGTATCGTTTTGATGGCCCCAAATGGCTGCTGGTCTACTCCGTGGAGAATCGGGCTCTGAATGAACTGGTCTGGAGCGAGTCCCAGAAGGTCATTTATGGCTTCGTCATCTCACTGCTGATTCTTCTGTTCTTTGGTTTTTACCTAAAGAGCCACTGGGATAAGACGCTGATCAACATCATCGGCCACATTAAAACCGGCGCGCCGGATGGCTGGGGTAACCTTGAATCTCTGCTTTCTCAGGAGATTAACAATACCCGGGAGCGTGAAGCAGCGTTGACGGCGGAATCTGCGCATGATGCCCTGACCGGTGCGCTTAATCGCCGGTCTTTTGATAAAGACCTTCAGCAGCATATTGCGGAGAATCGGATGTTCTCGCTGGCACTGCTGGATATCGATAATTTCAAAACCATCAACGACAGCTTCGGACATCTGGTCGGGGATGTGGTACTGCGCGGAATGGTGGCGGAATGTAAGGCGATTCTGGCGCAGGAGAAGGGCACAATCTACCGCTATGGCGGAGAGGAGTTTGCCATCATTTTCAGCGAAATACCGGAACAGCAGGCCTGGCAACTGCTTGAACAGTGCAGGCTTGGCGTCAGGAGTCGGGAATGGCGTGAAGATATTAGTGCGGTCACCTTTAGTGCCGGGCTGGGTCGCTGGAACGGCGAGGAAGCACAGGCGCTGATAGCGCAGGTTGATGCGCGTCTGTATCAGGCCAAGCATGCCGGTAAAGACCAGACTGTTGCTGGCAATGCCGCGTAGCCTACAGTTCGTTATCCTGAAAGAAGCGATCGAATCTGGCGGCGACCTGCTGTAGCAGTATGGCATCGTTACTCTGGTGTAACTGGCGGGTGCTGTCATCCCCGAGCCAGACGGCATCGCAGGCTGGGTAATATCGGGTACGCAACGCCGGAGGGATGGCGCTGAACAGCGCGCGGGTCGGCACCTGAAAGCCCGCGGCAATATGCAGGGCGGAAGAGTCTGCGCTGTAGAGATAGTCGGCGCCAGCAATGGCGGCGATAAATTTAGGGGTGCTGTCGCACTCTCTGGCGATGCAGCGATAAGCAGGGTGAGCAATACGGTTGAAGCCCAACACCGGCAGTTTAAAGCGCTGGTGGAGCCGCTCGACAATCTCAGGGTAATGGCGCCGGGGAATGGCGCGCAGCGGCGTGCTGGAGCCGGGGCTGAGCAGTACATAGCGTTGCCCGTCGCCCGGAAAATCCGGGAGCGACAGCTTGCGCAGCCAGCGGTTCTGTTTATCCTCAATGGGAATATTCGCCGCCGTCAGCCCCATATGGTTGTAGAAGAAGTCATGCATTTCCTGGGTGGCGAAATCGCGGCGAAACAGCTGGTTGCCCATATCGATGACAATCCCTCTATCGGGTAGCCTGGCGGGCAGCCGGGCCAGTTCGCTGATAATGCCGGCTTCATGCGCCATGCGATACAGGGCTTCAACGCTATCGCTGGCACAGGCGGGGCGCAGCACCCGAATCATCAGTTCCGGATAACGCCGTCTCAGGGTGTTGAGAATCTCAATGCCAATAACGGAATCCCCCAGCGCCACGCCCATACCGTTAATCACGGTCACCTGGTCGTGTTTTCCGATATCGAGGTGAAAAGGGCGCAGGGCGGCGTTATGAATTTCCGGACGAGCCAGACGGCTCAGGCAACCGTAGCGCTGGCCATGTTCGATATCGTAACTGGCGACCAGGGTCTGGCCGTCACTAAGCAGGCTGCCGGGGCTTGTCAACAGGTTATCGGTCATAGCGTATTACGGTGGGTCAATGGTGGTTTTATTATAGGTTCACCTCCCGGTGGGGTACAAAAGTAGCGGCGCATGCGCCGCTGAGACGGATGACAAACACGGGCCGAACGCGTTTGGCCAGAATCACCAGATCATTGATTTTCGGCTGATAACCACAAAGAGGGAAAAACCACGTTTTTTCCCTCTTTGTCATCAACTGTAGCGGCGCATGCGCCGCTACGGGAACGGATTAGAGAGGCGTTCTTCCCAGCCAGCTATCCCAGTCTTTCCAGACCGACTGTAACCCGGCTCGGGATAGCGCCTGCATGACCTGTTCGGGGCGACGCCCGTCGTGTGGAGCGAACTGCTCCAGTTCCGGATGATCGTCCGCATAGCCCCCCGGCTGGGTTTTTGAGAAGGCGCTGACGTTATTGATGGCGATAGGCACCACCCTGTCGCGGAATTCGGGCGACTCCCGGGTGGAAAGGGAAAGTTCGACTTCCGGCGCCAGCAGTCGGAAAGCGCAGATCGCCTGCACCAGTTGGCGCTCGTCCATAATTGATGCGGGCTCAATGCCGCCTGCACAGGGGCGCAGGCGCGGGAAAGAGACCGAATAGCGACTCTGCCAGTACTGGCGCTGTAGCCACAGCAGATGTTCCGCCACCATAAAACAGTCGATACGCCAGCTATCGGACAGACCGCTCAGCGCCCCAAGGCCTATCTTATCGATTCCGGCGCGCCCCAGACGATCCGGCGTTTCCAGCCGCCAGAAGAAGTCCTGCTTGTTGCCGCGCAGGTGATGGCGGGCGTAGGTGGCCTCGTGGTAGGTCTCCTGATACACCATCACGCCGTCCAGTCCCAGGCCTTTTAGCTCGGCATACTCCTCCTGAGAAAGCGGCTGTACCTCCATCTGCAACGAACTGAACTGGCGGCGAATGGCAGGCAGATGACGACGGAAATAGTCCATTCCCACCTTACTTTGATGCTCGCCGGTGACCAGCAACAGGTGGCTGAAACCCAGTTTGCGAATCGCCTCGCATTCACGGGCTATCTCCTGTTCATCCAGAGTCTTACGCCTGATGCGGTTACTCATGGAAAATCCGCAGTAGGTGCAGTCGTTGGCGCACAGGTTGGAAAGGTAGAGCGGTACATAGAATCCCACCGTGTTACCGAAACGCTGGCGCGTCAGGCGCTGGGCCTTCTGCGCCATGGGCTCCAGATAACCGGCGGCGGCTGGTGAAAGCAGCGCCATCATCTCGCGTGCACCGGGACGGGGAGCATTCAGCGCGCGCTCGACGTCTGCGGCGGTCTGGCTGTTGATCTCCAGACGTAAGGCGTCCCAGTCCAGCTCACGCCAGCGGTCAGTAAAGGTCTTCATGCGTCGGCCTCCAGAAACTGCGTCAGCGGGCTGGTGGCCACCGCCTGTGAATGGCGGGTTCCCTGGCCTGCCCGGGCTGCCATGGCACCGGCTTCCACCGCCAGCCGGAAAGCCTGAGCCATACGAACCGGATCGCTCGCTACGGCGATGGCGGTATTCACCAGTACGGCGTCGGCGCCTATCTCCAGTGCCTCGCTGGCGTGGCTTGGAGCGCCAATACCGGCATCCACCACGACCGGCACGCTGGCCTGGTCGATGATGATCTCCAGCAGAGGACGTGTCTGTAGCCCCTGATTGGACCCGATGGGCGCCCCCAGCGGCATAACGGCGGCGCAGCCTGCTTCCTCCAGCCGTTTACACAGTACCGGATCGGCGCCGCAGTAGGGCAGAACCACGAATCCTTCCTGCACCAGGCGCTCGGCGGCGCGCAGCGTTTCTATTGGGTCCGGCAGCAGCCAGCGGGCGTCGGGATGAATCTCCAGTTTAATCCAGTGGGTGCCCAGCGCTTCCCTGGCCAGGCGTGCGGCGAAGATCGCTTCATCGGCGGTTTTGGCGCCGGAGGTATTCGGCAGTAGCGAAACCCCCAACGCTCGCAGCGGTGCCAGAATGTCATCCTGACGGTTATTCAGATCCACCCGCTTCATGGCCATGGTGACCAGCTGGCTGCCCGATGCCTGGAGCGCATCGCTCATCAGCTGCGGCGAGGCGAATTTGCCCGTTCCGGTGAACAGGCGTGAGTTAAAGGTTTTATCGGCAATCTGTAGCATATTAACCTCCGGCAATGGCCTGGAACAGCAGGAGGCTATCGCCTTCCTGCAGGCGGTGGTGCTGCCACTGTTCGCGCGGAATGATGGTCTGATTAACGGCCAGCGCGGCGCCCGGCTGGTGCAGGTTCATGCTTTCCAGCAGCGTTGCCACGGTCGCGTCATCGTCGCAGGTGACGGGTTCGTCATTAAACTGAATGCGCACTGACACCTCCGCAAACCGGGCAGCTCTGGCTCTGCTGACGTGCCAGGGTACGCCACTGTAGAGAGCGGGCATCGAACAGGTGCAGACAGTCGTCGCGTACCGGCAGGTCGCACAGCAGCTTGATGGCCTCCAGCGCCTGAAGTCCGCCCATAATGCCGACCACCGGCCCCAGCACGCCCGCGGTACGGCAGTTGCGCTGTGGTTCGCTATCGTCGGGCCACAGGCAGCGGTAGCAGCCGTGTAGCCAGGGGGGCGTCAGCACCATCATCTGGCCGCCGAAGGCCACGGCGCTGGCGCTGACCAACGGCTTAGCGAGCGCTACGCAGGCCGCATTAATGGCCTGACGGCTGGCCATGTTGTCGGTGCAATCCAGCACCAGATCGACTTCGCCGACGGCCTGATGCAGGGCATCGCCTTCCAGCCGTTTATTCAGCGTGATCAGGTGAATATTCGGGTTGATTCCGTGCAGGCGCCGCCGTGCGGCCTGGGTTTTAGGCTGGTCGATATCCGCATTACTGAACAGAATCTGGCGTTGCAGATTGCTGATGTGCACGCAGTCGTCATCGGCCAGCCACAGAGAACCGACACCGGCACCGGCCAGCCAAAGCGTCGCCGGTGAGCCGAGCCCGCCGAGCCCGACGATCAAAACCCGGGCATTCAGCAGTTTTTGCTGACCTTCCGGGCCGATGTCCTCCAGCAAAAGCTGGCGGCTGTAGCGCATAAAATCCGTATCATTCATCACCCGCTCCTGCCAGCTGGAGTAGCTGCGCCGTTGCGGCCTGCCAGTCCGGGGCCTGAGTGATGGCGCTGACCACAGCGATACTGCCGACACCTGTCGCCAGCACCGCCGGCGCCCGGGCGATGCTGATGCCGCCGATAGCGACCGTGGGGGTATCCCCCAGGCGTGCGATATGCGTAGCCAGTTGCTCCAGCCCCTGGGGGGCCGATGGCATTTGTTTGGTCTGGGTAGGAAAGACGTGGCCCAGCGCAATGTATGAAGGACGTACCGCCAGCGCGACATCGATTTCCATATCGTCATGGGTAGAGACGCCCAGCCGTAGCCCGGCGGCGCGGATCGCATCGAGATCGGTCTGCTCCAGATCCTCCTGACCAAGATGAACGCCGTACGCGCCATGCTTTATCGCCAGCCGCCAGTAATCGTTGATAAACAGCCGGGCGTTGTAGCGCTGTCCCAGGGCGATGGCGGCAATAATATCTGCCTCCACCTCGTCATCCTGTTTATCTTTAATGCGTAGCTGGATGGTACGCACACCCGCCTCCAGCAGGCGTGCGATCCAGTCAACGCTGTCCACTACCGGGTAGAGACCCAGGCGGAAGGGGACGGTGGGGAAATCGGGCTGGTACATTAGGCTTCCTCCTGACGAAGATAGATCTCGCCGCCTTTGGCGCGAAAGGTATTCGACATATCTTTCATTCCTTCGGCGATCTCCTGCTGTGCCGCATAGTCGCGAACTTCCTGGGTGATTTTCATCGAGCAGAATTTCGGGCCGCACATGGAACAGAAGTGCGCCACCTTACCGGATTCCTGGGGCAGGGTTTCGTCGTGATAAGCGCGGGCGGTAAAGGGATCGAGTGCCAGGTTGAACTGATCTTCCCAGCGGAATTCGAAGCGCGCTTTGGACATAGCGTTGTCGCGGATCTGAGCGCCGGGGTGTCCCTTGGCCAGATCGGCGGCGTGCGCGGCGATCTTATAGGTAATCAACCCCTGCCGGACGTCCTCTTTATTCGGCAGACCAAGGTGCTCTTTCGGCGTGACGTAGCAGAGCATGGCGCAACCGAACCAGCCAATCATGGCGGCGCCGATGCCGGAGGTAAAGTGGTCGTAACCCGGCGCGATATCGGTGGTGAGCGGCCCCAGCGTGTAGAATGGCGCTTCATGGCAGTGCTCCAGCTCTTCGGTCATATTGCGGCGGATCATCTGCATCGGCACATGGCCGGGGCCTTCAATCATCACCTGGACGTCGTACTCCCAGGCGATTTTGGTCAGCTCGCCCAGGGTATGCAGTTCGGCGAACTGGGCTTCGTCGTTGGCGTCCTGAATTGAACCGGGCCGCAGGCCATCGCCCAGCGACAGCGAAACATCATAGGCGGCACAGATCTCACAGATTTCGCGGAAGTGCTGGTACAGAAAGCTTTCCTGATGATGCGACAGACACCACTTGGCCATAATGGAGCCGCCGCGCGAAACGATACCCGTCAGGCGTTTGGCGGTCATTGGTACGTAGCGTAGCAGGACGCCCGCATGAATCGTAAAGTAGTCGACGCCCTGTTCCGCCTGCTCCAGCAGCGTATCGCGGAACATTTCCCAGTTCAGATCTTCGGCAACGCCGTTCACTTTCTCCAGCGCCTGATAGATGGGCACCGTACCGATAGGAACCGGGCTGTTTCGCAGGATCCATTCACGGGTTTCGTGGATATAGCGGCCGGTGGAAAGGTCCATCACGGTATCTGCACCCCAGCGGGTGGCCCAGACCAGTTTTTCCACCTCCTCTTCAATGGAAGAGGTCACCGCAGAGTTGCCGATGTTGGCGTTGATTTTCACCAGAAAATTGCGGCCGATAATCATCGGCTCGGATTCCGGGTGGTTAATATTTGCAGGGATAATTGCCCGCCCGGCGGCCACTTCGTCGCGTACGAATTCCGGGGTGATGTCCTGCGGCAGATGGGCGCCGAAGCTTTCTCCCGGATGCTGCTGGCGCAGTATCTCGCCGCGGATGCGCTCGCGGCCCATATTTTCACGCAGGGCGATAAATTCCATCTCTGGCGTGACGATGCCCTGGCGGGCGTAATGCAACTGGGTGACCCGCTTGCCGGCAAGGGCGCGGCGCGGAGGCAGCAGACCGGTAAAGCGCAGCTCGTCCAGGCCATCGTCCGCCAGACGGGCTTTGGTATAGCTGGAACTGCGATCGTCGAGCAGCGCGGTATCGCTGCGTGCGTCTATCCACGGCTGGCGCAACTTCGCCAGCCCTTCGCGGACGTTAATCGAAATATCCGGATCGCCGTAAGGGCCGGAGGTATCGTAGACCGGCACCGGTTCGTTCTCTTCGTATTGCGGGTTGGCTTTATCTCCGCCGGTAAGCGTTGGGCTCATCCGAATTTCGCGCATGGGAACGCGGATGTCCTGACGGGAGCCGGTCAGATAGATACGGTGGGAGTTGGGAAAATTGGTGCCTTCCAGAGTATCGATAAACTGCTGGGCGGCGGCGCGCTGTTCACGGCGATTAGGTTTTGTTGATACAGACATAGCTCGTTCCGGTTTTTTAGTGACTGGAAGTGGCTTGTCAGAACGACGGAAGGAGTAACAGGCACGGGCGCAGGTGCGCGCGTAGATGAAATTACTCTTGTTCCCTTCGCAGGTTTTAACCTGATCAGGTTCCGCGGATCCCGAATTAACGGTCTCAGCCCGTGCATGGCACTGGGCACTCCGACAAGATAAAAGGCCTGCTCCGTATCATCGGGCAGGCCTTATGTAAACTACGCGTTAATGAATGGGAACTCAAGCCGGTCGGGCAAAATGTCCGCAATCGTTAGCACTGTCCAGGCTGTCGCCCAGCGCCAGAACGATCAGACTATCCTCCAGCGTGAAACGAGACGCCATAGATTCTCCAAGCTTTGACAGCACCTGGTGGAACTCCAGACAGTTATCATGATCGATGGCGATCTCCAGATGTGAATCGTAATAATCCATGATCTGTTGAGTATTCGCTTCCAGCTGTGTCCAGAGCTGCCCGGCGGAGGTGCGGGGCTCTCCCTCTTCCATTTCGCGGATAATGCGTTCATAAATATTGAAATGGCCGCAGGAGAGATAATCCACCAGACGCTGGCAGAAATCGTCCAGCGCCATCTCGTCCAGTGCAGAGAGCGATCCTTTGCCAGGTTTGATCCCAACCAGGTTGTAATAAGCCACTAACAGCTGTTTGCGATCCTGCAGTAAACGATCGATCAACTCATTACAACCACCAACGCGCTCTGCCAGTCTTTCCAGTTGGTTTAGCATGATTGACTCCGTGAGTTATATGATTAAAACGCTAAGTAACCTGGAATGTAAAAACAATGTTAAAAGAGTGCCAGTGAAGCCGAGGTCGTGCAAGAGATTATGGAACATACAGTAGAAAAATTAGACTATGGTTGGTGGTTCGTCAGCCATCAACAGAAATTATGGTTGCCGCAGGGGGAACTTCCGCACGGTCACGCACAGCAGTTTGGGCTGGTGGGTTGCGCTGCGCTGCAGGTTGGTAGCTGGCAGGGAGAGCCTGCCTGGTTGGTGGTGCAGGAGCGTTCGCGTGATATGGGATCGGTGCGTCAGTTGATTGATGAGGATCCTGCACTGTTTCAACTGGCCGGACGCGCCGTACAGCTGGCAGAATTTTATCGTTCCCACCGTTTTTGTGGTTACTGCGGGCACAGCATGCATCCCAGTAAAACGGAGTGGGCAATGCTGTGTAACAACTGCCGGGAGCGTTATTATCCGCAGATCGCCCCTTGCATTATTGTGGCGATTCGCGATCGCGACAAGATCCTGTTGGCCCAACATAATCGTCACCGAAATGGCCTTTATACCGTACTGGCGGGGTTTGTTGAGGTAGGGGAAACCCTGGAGCAGGCGGTGGCGCGGGAAGTCATGGAAGAGAGCGGCATTCAGATTAAAAACCTGCGTTATATCTCCTCTCAACCCTGGCCATTTCCTCAGTCGCTGATGACGGCCTTTATGGCGGATTACGATAGTGGGGAATTGGTTGTCGATCGCAGCGAGCTGCTTGATGCTAGCTGGTATCGTTACGACCAGTTGCCGCTATTGCCGCCTCCGGGGACAGTGGCCCGACGTTTGATCGAGGATACTGTCGCGCTGTGTCGGGCCGAGCACGAACAAGACTGAGCTGTGTTGTGATGCGCCGGTCAGAATGATATATAAACAGAGTTATTTATGATTCCCCACTAAAGTATTTCTCCTTCTGGTCGATCCTGATTAGAAGGGGGACTATCTCGTGTATTCAGAATGGGTCGTTGAAATAAGCGCGCAGGGGACAGGATTGAGTTGCCAGGGGAAAAGGATATGCCCGGAAAACTAACGCAATGCTGTTTATACGGTATCTGGCTGGCCTGGCTGAGTGCCATTGTTTGCTACGTCATGGCGCATGACGCGCTACTGATCATTTCCATTACGCTACTGGCAGGTCTTTGTTTCATTTTATTGACCTCAAAATTCTTTTCAGGAAGGAGAACGTTCAGGATGTTTAATTTTAGCAAGAGCGATGAGAAAACGGATTCTCAGAATACGGTAACAAAATCGCTGCCAGTTGAAAGCCGTCCGAAAATGGAACTGCCGCCGTCGGAAGGGCGCGTGGTCAGGGAAACGGTGATTACGCCAGATACGGTGCTGAGTGGCTCAGTATCCAGCGAGTCGGATATCGTGATCGATGGCACTGTTGAAGGGGATATCAGCAGCCAGAAGAGCGTGCGGATCGATAACCATGGCAATATCACCGGTAATGTTGTGGGCCATAAGGTCGTGGTCAACGGCTATCTGAAGGGAACCTGTCGGGGGCACAGCGTGGTGATTATGGCCCGTGGGCGTGTGGAAGGGGACATTTTCGCGCATGAGTTATCGATTGAGCGCGGCGGTATTTTTAGTGGTAGTTCACACCACGTTGAGGCGGTGACCGACAATAATACGTCGGCCCAGAACACACTTCCGGCACTGGCCAGTGAAGATAATGTGATTACGCCTGAGTTTATCGGCAAAGAGACGCCAGAAGAGAAAAAAATCCGGCGAAACAAGTGAAAGTCATAAAAACGGCCCACACTCAGGTGTGGGCCGTTTTTCATTCCATGACCTGCCGGGGGATATCCGTGCATCCGCCTGGCTGGAAATGCGTGTTAATCTATGGCGACCACTTGTAAGGAAAACGCTGATGACCGAACTGAAAAACGATCGATATCTGCGCGCGTTGTTGCGCCAGCCGGTGGACGTAACGCCGGTATGGATGATGAGGCAGGCGGGGCGCTATCTTCCGGAATATAAAGCCACCCGCGCGCAGGCCGGGGACTTTATGTCGCTGTGTAAAAATCCGGAGCTGGCCTGCGAAGTTACCCTGCAGCCGTTGCGCCGCTTTGACCTGGACGCGGCAATTCTGTTTTCCGACATTCTGACCGTTCCGGACGCCATGGGACTCGGCCTGTATTTTGAAGCGGGAGAAGGGCCGCGCTTTTCGCACCCGGTGCGTAGCCGGGCCGATGTCGATAGGTTGCCGGTACCGGATCCCGAGCAGGAACTTGGCTACGTGATGGATGCCGTGCGCACCATTCGTCGCGGCCTGCAGGGTAGCGTCCCGCTTATCGGTTTTTCCGGCAGCCCCTGGACCCTGGCTACCTACATGGTGGAAGGCAGCAGCAGCAAGGCGTTTACCATTATCAAAAAGATGATGTATGCCGACCCCGAGGCGCTGCATCGCCTGCTGGATAAACTGGCCCGGAGTGTCACGCTGTATCTCAATGCCCAGATTCGCGCGGGCGCGCAGTCGGTGATGATTTTCGATACCTGGGGCGGCGCGCTGACCGGGCGTGATTATCTGCAGTTCTCCCTGAATTACATGCACAAGATTATCGATGGTTTGCAGCGTGAAAACGAAGGTCGCCGCGTGCCGGTGACGCTGTTTACCAAAGGGGGAGGCCAGTGGCTGGAAGCCATGGCCCAAACCGGCTGTGATGCGCTGGGGCTGGACTGGAGCACGGATATCGCCGATGCCCGACGCCGGGTAGGGGATAAGGTCGCGCTACAGGGGAATATGGATCCTTCCATTCTCTATGGCTCTGCGGAGCGCATTGAGCAGGAGGTTGCCGACATCCTTGCAGGATTCGGTAACGGAGAAGGGCACGTCTTTAACCTGGGGCACGGCATTCATCAGGATGTGCCACCGGAACACGCTGGCGCCTTTGTCGAGGCGGTACACCGCCTTTCCGGACAGTATCACCAGTAAGGAGTGGCTATGGATCTCGCATCGCTTCGCGCTAAACAGCTGGAACTGGCTTCATCGGTTTCTCGTGCCGATCGTCTGGATGTCGACCCTCCCCGTCTGATCGGCGGCGCGGATGTTGGGTTCGAGCAGGGCGGTGAAGTGACGCGAGCGGCCATGGTACTGCTGAAATATCCCTCTCTGGAGCTGGTGGAGTATCGCGTGGCGCGTATTGCGACGACCATGCCTTACATCCCCGGCTTTCTGTCGTTCCGTGAGTATCCGGCGCTGCTGGCGGCCTGGGAGCAGCTCTCACAGCCGCCGGACCTGCTGTTCGTGGATGGTCATGGTATCTCGCATCCGCGCCGTGTGGGGGTGGCCAGCCACTTTGGCCTGTTGGTGGATGTGCCGACCATCGGCGTGGCGAAAAAGCGGCTGTGCGGTCAGTATGAGGGGCTCTCCGATGCGCCAGGCGCCACGGCGCCGCTGATGGATAAAGGAGAGCAACTGGGCTGGGTGTGGCGTAGCAAGAAGCGCTGTAACCCGCTGTTTATCTCCACCGGCCACCGGGTCAGCGCCGACAGCGCGCTGGCGTGGGTACAGCGCTGCATGGCGGGCTACCGTCTGCCGGAGCCGACGCGCTGGGCCGATGCGGTAGCCTCCGGGCGCCCGGCATTCACGCGTTGGCAGGAAAATAACCGCTGATTCGGGTAAACTGCCGCAAGTTGACGATTAATGAGAACCCGAGATGTTACAGAACCCCATCCATCTGCGGCTGGAGAAGCTGGAAAGCTGGCAGCACGTCACCTTTATGGCGTCGCTCTGTGAGCGGATGTACCCCAATTACGCCATGTTTTGCCAGCAGACCGGTTTTGGCGAGTCGCAGCTCTACCGTAGGATTCTTGACCTGGTCTGGGAAACGCTGACCGTCAAAGACGCCAAAGTGAACTTTGACAGCCAGCTCGAAAAGCTGGAAGCCGCGATTCCGGATGCCGATGATTACGATATTTATGGCGTTTATCCGGCCATCGATGCCTGCGTGGCGCTCAGTGAACTCTTGCATTCGCGGCTGAGTGGTGAAACGCTTGAGCATGCTATCGAGGTGAGTAAGACTTCCATCACTACGGTAGCGATGCTGGAAATGACCCAGGCTGGTCGCGAAATGAGCGATGAAGAGCTGAAGGACAACCCGGCAGTGGAAGAAGAATGGGATATTCAGTGGGAAATATTCCGACTTTTGGCCGCCTGCGAAGAGCGCGACATTGAGCTGATAAAAGGGCTACGTGCCGACCTTCGGGAGGCCGGTAGCAGCAATATCGGTATAAATTTGCAGCAATGAGACAATAAAACGTGATTTACTGCCTGTTTTGTCGTGCCTGAAGGCTTCCAATTAGCCCCCCGTCTGGTCTACATTTGTGGGGCGAAAAAAAGTGGCTATCGGTGCGTGTATGCAGGAGAGTGCTGTTATGGCATTTCCGTCGCACTCGATGCTTAGCAAGCGATAAACACATTGTAAGGATAACTTATGAACAAGACTCAACTGATTGATGTAATTGCGGACAAGGCTGACCTGTCTAAAGCGCAAGCAAAAGCTGCTCTGGAATCTACTCTGGCTGCAATTACCGAGTCTCTGAAAGAAGGCGATGCTGTACAACTGGTTGGTTTCGGTACCTTCAAAGTGAACCACCGCGCTGAGCGTACTGGCCGCAACCCGCAGACCGGTAAAGAGATCAAGATCGCCGCCGCTAACGTACCGGCGTTCGTATCTGGTAAAGCACTGAAAGACGCAGTCAAATAAGACGACGCGTCGCGTGGCAGTGAACAGTTTTAGCAGGGGGGCGTTTACGCCCCTTTTGTCTGTCAGGCAGCCGCTCATGGCCCTGTCGGCACTGTTGCTGCTCACGGCCTGCAGCGCTTCCGCGCCACCTCCTTTCACCGCCAGCGGCTATGTCGACAACGACGGCGTGGTACGCATCTGGCGCAAAGATGACGCCAACGGCGATATCCATCTGTTTACTGCCTTTAGCCCCTGGTCGCACGATAAGACCGCAACCAGCGAATACCGCTGGCATGGGGACAAACTCACCTCGATCGAACGCAGCTTGTTTGGCGAAACGCCGGAGCGGGTAAAAATTCGTTTTGATGCCCGTGGCGGCCTGAGCTTTATGCAGCATGACGTCGAAGGCCATAAGCAACAGCTTTCTGAAGAGAAGATCGCGCTGTACCGCTATTATGCCCGCCAGGTTCGCGATACCAGCGATGCCTTGCGGAGCGGGCGCGTGGTGTTGTTGCAGGGGCGCTGGCAGCCCGATGGTACCGTCATCAATTGTGAAGGGCAGCGTTTAACGCCGACGTTTTCTGACGCCGAGCGTAGGCATATCTGGCAGCGTCAGCATCATTCGTCGCTGGCGGTAAGTCTTGCCTGGCTGGAAGCGCCGGGGGGAACGCAACTTCTATTGGTTGCGAATGAGGATTACTGCCGCTGGCAGCCGAATCCGAAGACCTTTTAAAAAAACCGCCGGATGGCGGTTTTTTTTATGACTGGAGATTAGCGACGGGCGATGGCGCGCCAGCCGATGTCGCTGCGGCTGAAGCAATCGTCCCAGCGGATCTCCTGCAATTGTGCATAGGCGCGCTGCTGCGCCTGGGCCACATCGTCACCCAGCGCTGTAACGCACAGAACGCGACCGCCGCTGGTGGTCACATCACCGGCTGCATTCAGCGTTGTACCGGCATGGAACACTTTCGCGTCCTCCTGCTCCTGCTCCGGAAGCCCGCTGATGACATCGCCAGTGCGGTAGCTGCCCGGATAGCCGCCCGCGGCCATTACGACACCCAGCGCGGCGCGGTCATCCCACTCCGAACGTTGGGTATCCAGTTTGCCTTCGCAGGCGGCCTGGCACAGCGCTACCAGATCGGAGCGCATACGCAGCATAATGGGCTGGGTTTCCGGATCGCCGAAGCGGCAGTTAAATTCAATCACCTTCGGGTTGCCCTGTTTATCGATCATCAGTCCGGCATACAGGAAACCGGTATAGGTATTGCCCTCTGCCGCCATACCACGCACGGTTGGCCAGATAATGCGTTCCATGGTGCGCTGATAGACATCGTCGGTCACCACCGGGGCAGGGGAGTAAGCGCCCATACCGCCAGTATTAGGACCGCTGTCGCCGTCGCCCACTCGCTTGTGATCCTGGCTGGTGGCCATGGGTAATACGTGCTCGCCGTCGACCATCACAATAAAGCTGGCTTCTTCGCCATCCAGGAACTCTTCTACCACTACGCGATGACCGGCGTCGCCAAAGGCGTTGCCTGCCAGCATATCCTGAATCGCCGCTTCCGCTTCTTCCAGAGTCATCGCCACGATAACGCCTTTACCTGCCGCCAGACCGTCGGCCTTGATAACGATGGGGGCGCCTTTTTCGCGCACATATGCCAGCGCGGGCTCGACTTCGGTAAAGTTCTGGTATTCGGCGGTTGGGATAGCATGACGCGCCAGAAAATCCTTGGTGAAGGCTTTAGAGCCTTCGAGCTGGGCGGCCTCTTTGGTGGGGCCGAAGATCGCCAGACCGGCAGCGCGAAAAGCGTTAACCACGCCGGTAACCAGCGGCGCTTCGGGGCCGACGATGGTCAGATCAATACCTTCCGCCTGGGCGAAAGCCAGCAGGCCCGGGATGTCGGTGACGCCAATCTCCACATTCTTTAGTGCAGGCTCCAGCGCGGTGCCTGCGTTACCAGGTGCGACAAAGACGGTATCAACCTGCGCAGACTGAGCCGCTTTCCAGGCAAGCGCGTGTTCGCGCCCGCCGTTTCCTATTACTAATACTTTCATCGCTACGCTCCCTGTTAGTGGCGGAAGTGGCGCATGCCGGTGAAAATCATGGCGATGCCGTGTTCATCGGCGGCGGCAATGACCTCTTCATCGCGAATAGAGCCACCGGGCTGGATAACACAGGTAACACCCACTGCGGCAGCGGCATCGATACCGTCCCGGAATGGGAAGAAGGCGTCGGAAGCCATGGCTGAGCCCTTCACTTCCAGACCTTCATCACCGGCTTTAATGCCCGCGATCTTTGCGGAATAAACGCGGCTCATCTGCCCGGCGCCGATGCCGATGGTCATATTCTCTTTGGCGTAGACGATGGCATTGGACTTCACGAACTTGGCGACCTTCCAGCAGAACAGCGCATCGCGCAGTTCCTGCTCGCTGGGTTGGCGCTTAGTGACCACGCGCAGTTCGTCGTTGCTCACCATGCCGAGATCGCGGTCCTGGACCAGAAGCCCACCGTTCACGCGCTTAAAGTCCAGTCCCGGAACCCGGGCCTGCCACTGTCCGCAGGTCAGCACCCGGACGTTCTGTTTGGTCGCGGTGATCTTCAGCGCTTCTTCACTAACGGAAGGGGCGATAATCACCTCAACGAACTGGCGTGACACAATGGCCTGGGCCGTTTCAGCATCCAGCTCGCGGTTAAACGCGATAATGCCGCCGAAGGCGGAGGTAGGGTCGGTCTGGTATGCGCGCTCATAGGCGCCCAGGATGGAATCGCTGACCGCAACGCCGCAGGGGTTAGCGTGTTTAACGATCACGCAGGCCGGTTCGGCGAACTCTTTGACGCACTCCAGTGCGGCATCGGTATCGGCAATATTATTGTAAGACAGCGCCTTGCCCTGTAGTTGGGTCGCGGTGGCGACCGAAGCTTCCTGAACGTTTTCTTCTATATAGAAGGCTGCCTGCTGGTGGCTGTTCTCGCCGTAACGCATATCCTGCTTCTTAATAAAGTTCAGGTTCAGGGTACGCGGGAAACGACCGGAAGGCTGTTCGCTATCGCCATGATAGGCCGGAACGAGGCTACCAAAGTAGTTGGCGATCATGCTGTCGTAAGCGGCGGTGTGCTCGAAGGCCTTGATGGCGAGATCGAAACGGGTTGCCTGGGTCAGAGAACCGTCGCCGGCGTCCATCTCTTTAATAATGGCGTCATAGTCGCTGCTCTTCACCACGATGGCCACATCTTTATGGTTTTTGGCCGCAGAGCGCACCATGGTCGGGCCGCCAATATCGATATTCTCGACGGCGTCTTCCAGCGTGCAGCCTTCGCGTGCGACGGTCTGGGCAAAGGGGTAGAGGTTGACCACGACCATATCAATGGGAGAGATGGCGTGCTGTGCCATAACGTCATCGTCCTGGCCGCGACGACCCAGAATGCCGCCGTGCACTTTCGGGTGCAGGGTTTTCACGCGTCCGTCCATCATCTCCGGGAAGCCGGTGTAGTCGGATACCTCGGTTACCGGCAGGCCAGCTTCAGCCAGCAGGCGCGCAGTGCCGCCGGTGGAGAGCAGCTCTACATTGCGAGTGGAGAGTGCCTTAGCGAATTCGACGATGCCGGCTTTATCAGAAACGCTGAGCAAAGCGCGGCGTACAGGACGACGTTGTTGCATGGTGATAAATCCCCTGGATTTGGTTCATTGCAGAAGAGCGTTAGCTGAACTATTCCTTACCAGAGAGGGAAAAGCTCAGCTAACGCCCCATAAGGGCATCCCTTCTATATCGCGGGAAGCATTGTAGCGAAAACGTTTGCGTGGCGCTCGAAAAATTTCCCGACCCAGCCTTCCTGTGGATAATTCTGTGTGTAAGTGGGTATAACAGGGGGTTTTGCTGGGGAATGCAGCAGTCAGTAAATTTAAGTCAATTTTTCGGTTGCGGCCCGCAGCCAAACCCCTATAATGCGCCTCCATCGACACGGCGCAGCGGCAACGCAGCGTGGTGATTCGAAGAGAGAAAATCCTGAAAATCGGGGTTGACTCTGAAAGAGGAAAGCGTAATATACGCCACCTCGCGACAGTGAGCTTAACGCCTTGTCGCAACTGCTCTTTAACAATTTATCAGACAATCTGTGTGGGCACTCGAAAGCACTGATATCCTGAACGTCGAAAGACGCTAAATGAATATCAAGTCTCAAGAGTGAACACGTAATTCATTACGAAGTTTAATTCTTTGAGCATCAAACTTTAATTGAAGAGTTTGATCATGGCTCAGATTGAACGCTGGCGGCAGGCCTAACACATGCAAGTCGGGCGGTAACAGGGAGAAGCTTGCTTCTCTGCTGACGAGCGGCGGACGGGTGAGTAATGTCTGGGGATCTGCCTGATGGAGGGGGATAACCACTGGAAACGGTGGCTAATACCGCATAATCTCGAAAGAGCAAAGTGGGGGACCTTCGGGCCTCACGCCATCAGATGAACCCAGATGGGATTAGCTAGCAGGTAGGGTAATGGCCTACCTGGGCGACGATCCCTAGCTGGTCTGAGAGGATGACCAGCCACACTGGAACTGAGACACGGTCCAGACTCCTACGGGAGGCAGCAGTGGGGAATATTGCACAATGGGCGCAAGCCTGATGCAGCCATGCCGCGTGTATGAAGAAGGCCTTCGGGTTGTAAAGTACTTTCAGTCAGGAGGAAGGGTGTGAGCTTAATACGTTCATACATTGACGTTACTGACAGAAGAAGCACCGGCTAACTCCGTGCCAGCAGCCGCGGTAATACGGAGGGTGCAAGCGTTAATCGGAATTACTGGGCGTAAAGCGCACGCAGGCGGTTGGTTAAGTCAGATGTGAAATCCCCGGGCTCAACCCGGGAACTGCATTTGAAACTGGCCAGCTGGAGTCTCGTAGAGGGAGGTAGAATTCCAGGTGTAGCGGTGAAATGCGTAGAGATCTGGAGGAATACCGGTGGCGAAGGCGGCCTCCTGGACGAAGACTGACGCTCAGGTGCGAAAGCGTGGGGAGCAAACAGGATTAGATACCCTGGTAGTCCACGCCGTAAACGATGTCGACTTGGAGGCTGTGAGCTTGACTCGTGGCTTCCGGAGCTAACGCGTTAAGTCGACCGCCTGGGGAGTACGGCCGCAAGGTTAAAACTCAAATGAATTGACGGGGGCCCGCACAAGCGGTGGAGCATGTGGTTTAATTCGATGCAACGCGAAGAACCTTACCTGGTCTTGACATCCACAGAAGAATCCAGAGATGGATTTGTGCCTTCGGGAACTGTGAGACAGGTGCTGCATGGCTGTCGTCAGCTCGTGTTGTGAAATGTTGGGTTAAGTCCCGCAACGAGCGCAACCCTTATCCTTTGTTGCCAGCGATTCGGTCGGGAACTCAAAGGAGACTGCCGGTGATAAACCGGAGGAAGGTGGGGATGACGTCAAGTCATCATGGCCCTTACGACCAGGGCTACACACGTGCTACAATGGCGCATACAAAGAGAAGCGACCTCGCGAGAGCAAGCGGACCTCATAAAGTGCGTCGTAGTCCGGATTGGAGTCTGCAACTCGACTCCATGAAGTCGGAATCGCTAGTAATCGTGAATCAGAATGTCACGGTGAATACGTTCCCGGGCCTTGTACACACCGCCCGTCACACCATGGGAGTGGGTTGCAAAAGAAGTAGGTAGCTTAACCTTCGGGAGGGCGCTTACCACTTTGTGATTCATGACTGGGGTGAAGTCGTAACAAGGTAACCGTAGGGGAACCTGCGGTTGGATCACCTCCTTACCTTTGGATACAGTATTCGCAGTGTCCACACAGATTGTCTGATGAAAAACAAAGAAGCAGTGAAAACCTCTACAGGCTTGTAGCTCAGGTGGTTAGAGCGCACCCCTGATAAGGGTGAGGTCGGTGGTTCAAGTCCACTCAGGCCTACCAAATTTTCCCTGATGCCGCGTTGTGAAATGACTCGCATACTGATTGTATGCTTCGCCATTCCACGCCTTGTCTCAGGAAAAATTAACGGTGAACGAGGTTATCTAACGACTTTGGGGCTATAGCTCAGCTGGGAGAGCGCCTGCTTTGCACGCAGGAGGTCTGCGGTTCGATCCCGCATAGCTCCACCATAACACTACTTCAGAATGTACTTAATCGTGCATTGTGAAGTATCTGCTCTTTAACAATCCGGAACAAGCTGAAAATTGATAATCCATAAACGGGACAACCGTTTAATGGGTCTCTCAAGCTTACAACGCGAAGACATCTTCGGGTTGTGAGGTTAAGCGAATAAGCGTACACGGTGGATGCCCTGGCAGTCAGAGGCGATGAAGGACGTGCTAATCTGCGAAAAGCGTCGGTAAGCTGATATGAGGCGTTATAACCGACGATGTCCGAATGGGGAAACCCAGTGTGATTCGTCACACTATCATTAACTGAATCCATAGGTTAATGAGGCGAACCGGGAGAACTGAAACATCTAAGTACCCCGAGGAAAAGAAATCAACCGAGATTCCCTGAGTAGCGGCGAGCGAACGGGGAAGAGCCCAGAGTCTGAATCAGCGTGTGTGTTAGTGGAACGGTCTGGAAAGTCCGGCGATACAGGGTGACAGCCCCGTACACGAAAATGCACATGCTGTGAGCTCGATGAGTAGGGCGGGACACGTGTTATCCTGTCTGAATATGGGGGGACCATCCTCCAAGGCTAAATACTCCTGACTGACCGATAGTGAACCAGTACCGTGAGGGAAAGGCGAAAAGAACCCCGGCGAGGGGAGTGAAACAGAACCTGAAACCGTGTACGTACAAGCAGTGGGAGCACCCTTTGGGGTGTGACTGCGTACCTTTTGTATAATGGGTCAGCGACTTATATTCTGTAGCAAGGTTAACCGAATAGGGGAGCCGAAGGGAAACCGAGTCTTAACCGGGCGTTAAGTTGCAGGGTATAGACCCGAAACCCGGTGATCTAGCCATGGGCAGGTTGAAGGTTGGGTAACACTAACTGGAGGACCGAACCGACTAATGTTGAAAAATTAGCGGATGACCTGTGGCTGGGGGTGAAAGGCCAATCAAACCGGGAGATAGCTGGTTCTCCCCGAAAGCTATTTAGGTAGCGCCTCGTGAATTCATCTCCGGGGGTAGAGCACTGTTTCGGCTAGGGGGCCATCCCGGCTTACCAACCCGATGCAAACTACGAATACCGGAGAATGTTATCACGGGAGACACACGGCGGGTGCTAACGTCCGTCGTGAAGAGGGAAACAACCCAGACCGCCAGCTAAGGTCCCAAAGTCATGGTTAAGTGGGAAACGATGTGGGAAGGCCCAGACAGCCAGGATGTTGGCTTAGAAGCAGCCATCATTTAAAGAAAGCGTAATAGCTCACTGGTCGAGTCGGCCTGCGCGGAAGATGTAACGGGGCTAAACCATGCACCGAAGCTGCGGCAGCGACACTGTGTGTTGTTGGGTAGGGGAGCGTTCTGTAAGCCTGCGAAGGTGTGCTGTGAGGCATGCTGGAGGTATCAGAAGTGCGAATGCTGACATGAGTAACGATAAAGCGGGTGAAAAGCCCGCTCGCCGGAAGACCAAGGGTTCCTGTCCAACGTTAATCGGGGCAGGGTGAGTCGACCCCTAAGGCGAGGCCGAAAGGCGTAGTCGATGGGAAACGGGTTAATATTCCCGTACTCGGTGTTACTGCGATGGGGGAACGGAGAAGGCTATGTCATCCGGGCGACGGTCGTCCCGGTTTAAGCGTGTAGGCTGACTTTCCAGGCAAATCCGGAGAGTTAAGGCTGAGGCGTGATGACGAGGCACTACGGTGCTGAAGTGACAAATGCCCTGCTTCCAGGAAAAGCCTCTAAGCTTCAGGTAACAACGAATCGTACCCGAAACCGACACAGGTGGTCAGGTAGAGAATACCAAGGCGCTTGAGAGAACCCGGGTGAAGGAACTAGGCAAAATGGTGCCGTAACTTCGGGAGAAGGCACGCTGACATGTAGGTGAAGCCCCTGCGGGTGGAGCTGAAGTCAGTCGAAGATACCAGCTGGCTGCAACTGTTTATTAAAAACACAGCACTCTGCAAACACGAAAGTGGACGTATAGGGTGTGACGCCTGCCCGGTGCCGGAAGGTTAATTGATGGGGTTATGGGTAACCAGAAGCTCCTGATCGAAGCCCCGGTAAACGGCGGCCGTAACTATAACGGTCCTAAGGTAGCGAAATTCCTTGTCGGGTAAGTTCCGACCTGCACGAATGGCGTAATGATGGCCAGGCTGTCTCCACCCGGGACTCAGTGAAATTGAACTCGCTGTGAAGATGCAGTGTACCCGCGGCAAGACGGAAAGACCCCGTGAACCTTTACTATAGCTTGACACTGAACATTGAGCCTTGATGTGTAGGATAGGTGGGAGGCTTTGAAGCGTGGACGCCAGTACACGTGGAGCCAACCTTGAAATACCACCCTTTAATGTTTGATGTTCTAACCTGGCGCCATTATCTGGCGTGGGGACAGTGTCTGGTGGGTAGTTTGACTGGGGCGGTCTCCTCCCAAAGAGTAACGGAGGAGCACGAAGGTTGGCTAATCCTGGTCGGACATCAGGAGGTTAGTGCAATGGCATAAGCCAGCTTGACTGCGAGCGTGACGGCGCGAGCAGGTGCGAAAGCAGGTCATAGTGATCCGGTGGTTCTGAATGGAAGGGCCATCGCTCAACGGATAAAAGGTACTCCGGGGATAACAGGCTGATACCGCCCAAGAGTTCATATCGACGGCGGTGTTTGGCACCTCGATGTCGGCTCATCACATCCTGGGGCTGAAGTAGGTCCCAAGGGTATGGCTGTTCGCCATTTAAAGTGGTACGCGAGCTGGGTTTAGAACGTCGTGAGACAGTTCGGTCCCTATCTGCCGTGGGCGCTGGAAGACTGAGGGGGGCTGCTCCTAGTACGAGAGGACCGGAGTGGACGCACCACTGGTGTTCGGGTTGTGATGCCAATTGCATTGCCCGGTAGCTAAGTGCGGAAAAGATAAGTGCTGAAAGCATCTAAGCACGAAACTTGCCCCGAGATGAGTCTTCCCTGAGACCCTGAGTCTCCTGAAGGGACGTTGAAGACGACGACGTTGATAGGCCGGGTGTGTAAGCGCAGCGATGCGTTGAGCTAACCGGTACTAATGACCCGAGAGGCTTAACCTTACAACGCCAAAGATGTTTTGGTGATGAGAGAACGAACGATATTCAGCTTGTGACGGATAAACGCTTATGGCCATGTGTGGCGGTAAGTGGAACAGAATTTGCCTGGCGGCGACAGCGCGGTGGTCCCACCTGACCCCATGCCGAACTCAGAAGTGAAACGCCGTAGCGCCGATGGTAGTGTGGGGTCTCCCCATGCGAGAGTAGGGAACTGCCAGGCATCAAACCAGTGAAGAACCCCGGTCATTGACCGGGGTTTTTTGCGTTCATGGTACAGTAAAAATCTTGCTGTCCCCGCGGGTGAAATCACGACGTAGCTTAAAGCAAGAGGTTCCCCGATATTCACATTCGCCCAAAATCGCATAGCCAAGACCCTGAGCTATTCTGATTGATGGCTGATTCTGGGGGTCAATAAGACATACAGTGCGAGATGGCGATAATGTCTTGTCGAGCCAGTGATGTGCCGCCGCCGCCGCTTCACGGGCAACTCCCTGCCCCTGTGCTGCCCGTGAAATAATCCATGCGGCTTCGGGAACGCCATCGAAATCATCGCCCAGGCCACGATGGAAATCTGCCAGCCCCGTTTCCCCTAAAAACTGACCGTCTGATTTACGAAAAATAGCAAACAGGCCATAGCCAAACACGGACCAGTGTCCGATATAGCGCAGCAGCCGGTTCCAGCCGTCTTCGGGCGAAAGCGTAGGGGCGCTAATAAACTCGAACAACGCTTTATCCGTAAACATGGCATACCATGCCTCGAAATCGGTAATGTGATGAGGGCGTAAGATCAGCCTGTCGGTTTCGATGTGAACTGGTTGAATTGAATGCATGTCGATGCCTTGTTAGTGGGGAGTCACATGCCTCAATGTAATGGAAGCTATCCGCTCAAACCAGAGAGCGGATATCCTGAAACATTTTCACCTTTCACTTGCAGGCTCGACATTCACGACAGAGCAGGTTATCTTCAGGCATCTGGATGTCTAAACGTTTAAACGTATGTAGTGAGGGTGATGTGTTATGCCGATCAGGGTGCCTGATGAGTTACCAGCCGTAAATTTCCTGCGTCAGGAGAACGTTTTTGTGATGACGAGCTCCCGCGCCAGCGTACAGGAGATCCGTCCGCTAAAGGTCCTGATCCTTAACCTGATGCCGAAGAAAATAGAGACGGAAAACCAGTTTCTGCGTCTGCTTTCCAACTCCTCGCTTCAGCTGGATATTCAACTGTTGCGTATCGACAGCCGCGAGTCGCGCAATACCCCGGCAGAGCATCTGAATAACTTCTACTGTAACTTTGAGGATATTCAGGATCAGAACTTCGACGGCCTGATTGTGACCGGGGCGCCGCTGGGGCTGGTTGAGTTTGATGATGTCGCATACTGGCCGCAGATTACCAGGGTGCTGGAGTGGGCGAAGGATCATGTGACCTCAACGCTGTGTGTCTGTTGGGCGGTACAGGCCGCGCTCAATATCCTCTATGGCATTCCCAAGCAGACCCTCGCAACAAAACTTTCCGGCGTATACGAACATCAAATCTTGCATCCTCATGCCCTGCTGACCCGGGGCTTTGACGACAGCTTTCTGGCGCCTCACTCCCGTTATGCCGCCTTCCCGTCGGCAATCATTCGTGAACATACCGATCTCGAGCTACTGGCGGAGTCCGATGCTACCGGCGCCTACCTGTTTGCCAGCCGGGATAAGCGTATCGCCTTTGTCACCGGCCATCCGGAATATGATGCCGGGACCCTGGCGAGCGAATTCTTCCGCGATCGCGAAGCAGGTCTTAACCCTCTGGTGCCTGAGAACTACTTCCCGAACGACGACCCCACTCGCACGCCGCGGGCCACCTGGCGTAGCCACGGCAACCTGTTGTTCTCCAACTGGCTTAACTACTACGTTTACCAGATAACGCCGTACGATTTACGGCATATGAATCCGACCCTGGAGTAGCCTCTCCCGGAGTTATGTTAGGATGAAGTGAAACCCGCGTTAAAGACGGGCATGGCACAACAACGCTCCCGGTCGGGAAGAGGAACAAGAGTGAGTCATCAATCTGAGCAGCTACACCGGCAGTTAGCCGAACGCATTCTGGTGCTGGATGGGGGCATGGGCACCATGATCCAGGGTTATCGCCTGCAGGAAGAGGATTTCCGCGGCGAACGCTTCGCCGACTGGTCCTGCGACCTGAAAGGTAACAACGATCTGCTGGCCATTACCCGGCCGGATGTGATTACGGCTATCCACAATGATTACCTGGAAGCCGGCGCCGATATTCTCGAAACCAATACCTTTAACTCTACTTCCATCGCGATGGCGGACTATCAGATGGAATCGCTGTCGACGGAAATTAACCTGGCGGCGGCAAAGCTGGCGCGCGCCTGCGCCGATGAGTGGACGGCCCGCACCCCGGATCGTCCGCGCTACGTGGCGGGGGTATTGGGGCCAACTAACCGTACGGCGTCTATCTCCCCGGACGTCAACGATCCCGCCTTTCGTAATATCACCTTCGATCAACTGGTGGATGCCTATCGGGAGTCGACCCGGGCGCTGGTCGAAGGGGGCGTGGATCTCATCCTGATCGAAACAGTTTTCGATACTCTGAACGCCAAAGCCGCCATTTTTGCGGTAAAAACTGAATTCGAAGCGCTCGGCGTTGAACTGCCGCTGATGATCTCCGGCACCATTACCGATGCCTCCGGGCGCACGCTTTCCGGCCAGACTACCGAAGCCTTTTATAACTCCCTGCGTCATGCAGGCGCGCTGTCGTTTGGACTTAACTGCGCACTGGGGCCGGACGAGTTACGCCAGTACGTGGCCGAACTCTCACGGGTGGCGGAATGCTACGTCAGCGCCCACCCCAACGCCGGGCTGCCCAATGCCTTTGGTGAATACGATCTGGATGCTCAGATCATGGCCGAACAGATCCGCGAATGGGCGGAGGCTGGTTTCCTGAATATTGTCGGCGGCTGCTGTGGCACCACGCCGGAGCACATCGCGGCCATGCGTCAGGCGGTGGACGGCGTTGCGCCGCGACAGCTACCCCAGCTACCGGTCGCCTGCCGCCTTTCCGGTCTTGAACCGCTTAATATTACCGATGACAGCCTGTTCGTTAACGTGGGTGAGCGCACCAACGTCACCGGTTCGGCGCGCTTTAAGCGGCTGATAAAAGAAGAGCAGTATAACGAAGCGCTGGATGTGGCGCGTCAGCAGGTGGAAAATGGCGCCCAGATTATCGATATCAACATGGATGAGGGGATGCTCGACGCTGAAGCGGCGATGGTGCGTTTCCTCAACTTGATCGCCGGTGAGCCGGATATCGCCCGGGTTCCTATTATGATCGACTCCTCTAAATGGGAGGTCATCGAAAAGGGGCTTAAGTGCATCCAGGGCAAAGGCATCGTGAACTCTATCTCTATGAAAGAGGGGGAAGAGGCGTTTATCCAGCATGCGAAGCTGGTACGACGCTACGGTGCCGCGGTGGTGGTGATGGCGTTCGACGAAGAGGGCCAGGCCGACACCCGGGCGCGCAAGATTGAGATCTGCCGTCGCGCATACCGGATTCTGACCGAACAAATCGGCTTCCCGCCGGAAGATATTATCTTCGACCCCAATATTTTTGCGGTCGCGACCGGTATCGATGAACACAACAATTATGCGGTCGACTTTATCGGCGCCTGTGAGGATATCCGCCGTGAGCTGCCCCATGCGCTGATCTCCGGTGGCGTCTCTAACGTCTCTTTCTCGTTCCGCGGTAACGATCCGGTACGTGAAGCTATCCACGCCGTTTTCCTCTATTACGCTATCCGTAACGGCCTGCGCATGGGGATCGTCAACGCCGGTCAGTTGGCGATCTACGACGATCTTCCCGCCGAGCTGCGCGATGCAGTAGAGGATGTGATCCTCAATCGCCGTGACGACGGCACCGAACGGCTACTGGAGCTGGCGGAAAAGTACCGTGGTACTAAAAGCAATGAGGCAGATACCGCTCAGCAAGCCGAATGGCGTAGTTGGGAAGTGGAAAAACGCCTTGAGTACGCGCTGGTGAAGGGAATTACCGAGTTCATCATCCCGGATACCGAAGAGGCCAGACAGCGGGCGAGCAAGCCGATAGAGGTTATTGAAGGACCGCTGATGGACGGCATGAACGTGGTCGGCGATCTGTTCGGCGACGGCAAGATGTTTCTGCCCCAGGTGGTGAAGTCCGCGCGCGTTATGAAGCAGGCGGTGGCCTATCTGGAGCCCTATATCCAGGCCAGTAAGGAGAAGGGGAAAAGTAACGGCAAGATCGTGCTGGCGACGGTGAAAGGGGACGTACACGACATTGGTAAGAACATCGTGGGCGTGGTGCTCCAGTGCAATAACTATGAAATTATCGATCTCGGTGTCATGGTGCCCTGCGAAAAAATTCTGAAGACCGCCCGGGAAGAGAACGCCGATATCATCGGCCTTTCCGGCCTGATCACGCCGTCGCTGGACGAAATGGTGCACGTTGCCAAAGAGATGGAGCGCCAGGGCTTCACGCTGCCGCTGCTGATTGGCGGCGCCACCACCTCTAAAGCCCATACGGCGGTGAAGATCGAGCAGAACTACAGCGGCCCAACGGTGTATGTGCAGAACGCTTCGCGCACTGTGGGCGTGGTCTCCTCGCTGCTTTCGGAAAGCCAGCATGACGATTTCGTGGCCCGCACCCGCAAAGAGTACGAAACGGTACGCGCCCAGCATGCCCGCAAGAAGCCGCGTACGCCGCCGGTGACGCTGTACGCGGCCCGGGAAAACGATCTGGCTTTCGACTGGGAAAGCTACACCCCGCCGCTTGCCCATCGTCCGGGCGTGCAGGAAGTCAGCGCTGGCATTGAAACCCTGCGCAACTACATCGACTGGACGCCATTCTTCCTGACCTGGTCGCTGGCGGGCAAGTATCCGCGCATTCTGGAAGATGAGGTCGTCGGCGTTGAGGCACAGCGTCTGTTCAATGATGCCAACGCCATGCTGGATCGCCTGAGCATTGAAGGAGCCCTGACTCCTCGTGGCGTGGTCGGCCTGTTCCCGGCGAACCGGGTCGGGGACGATATCGAAATCTATCGCGATGAAAGCCGCACTCACGTACTGGCGGTTAGTCATCACCTACGCCAGCAGACCGAGAAGGTCGGCTTCGCCAACTACTGCCTGGCGGACTTTGTGGCTCCGAAGCTGAGTGGTAAAGAGGACTACATCGGTGCCTTCGCGGTGACCGGCGGTCTGGAAGAGGATGCCCTGGCAGAAGCCTTCGACGCGCAGCACGATGATTACAACAAAATCATGGTCAAAGCGGTGGCCGACCGCCTGGCGGAAGCCTTCGCGGAATATCTGCATGAGCGGGTGCGTAAAGTTTACTGGGGCTATGCCGCTAATGAAAACCTGAGCAATGAAGAGCTGATCCGCGAAAATTACCAGGGGATTCGCCCGGCGCCTGGCTACCCGGCCTGTCCGGAGCATACCGAAAAAGCTGCTATCTGGCAGTTGTTGGATGTTGAAAAGCACACCGGTATGAAACTGACGGAATCCTTCGCCATGTGGCCAGGTGCCTCGGTGGCGGGCTGGTACTTCAGCCATCCGGCAAGCAAGTACTTTGCCGTGGCGCAGATTCAGCGCGACCAGGTAGAAGATTACGCCATGCGTAAGGGTATGAGCGTCCAGGAGGTGGAACGCTGGCTGGCGCCCAATCTGGGTTATGAGCCGGAATAAGCCGCTAAAAAGCCATTTTTGTTTACATTCTGTTGGGCGCCGTACGGCGCCCTCTCTCTTTTATCTTTTATACTCTACACCTTCCTTCCGTAAGGGAGCCCAGGGAAAACAAAAACGATAAGGAGACCTTGTGTTAACGCTTTTACACCTGCTTTCAGCCGTTGCCCTGCTGGTGTGGGGAACGCATATCGTGCGTACCGGCGTGATGCGCGTTTTTGGCGCGCGATTACGCAGCGTGCTAAGCAACAGCGTAGAGAAGAAGCCGCTCGCCTTCTGTGCGGGCATTGGCGTGACCGCGCTGGTGCAGAGCAGTAACGCCACCACCATGCTGGTGACCTCGTTCGTCGCCCAGGATCTGGTGGCGCTGACGCCGGCGCTGGTGATTGTGCTGGGTGCCGATGTGGGTACTGCGCTGATGGCGCGTATCCTGACTTTCGATCTCTCCTGGCTGTCGCCGCTGCTGATTTTTATCGGCGTGATCTTCTTCCTCAGCCGTAAGCAGACCCGGGCCGGGCAACTGGGCCGCGTCGGTATCGGTCTGGGGCTGATTCTGCTGGCTCTGGAACTGATTGTTCAGGCCGTAACCCCCATTACTCAGGCCTCCGGCGTGAAGGTGATTTTCGCTTCTCTGACCGGCGATATTATGCTTGATGCGCTGATTGGCGCGGTTTTTGCCATTATCAGCTACTCCAGCCTGGCGGCAGTGCTGCTGACCGCCACCCTGACCGCCACCGGCGTTATCGCTTTCGATGTGGCATTGTGCCTGGTGATTGGCGCTAACCTGGGGTCCGGCCTGCTGGCGATGATTAATAACGGTACGGCCAGCCCTGCCGCCCGGCGCGTGGCTCTTGGCAGCCTGCTGTTTAAACTGATTGGCAGCCTGGTGGTGCTGCCCTTCGTCCACCTGCTGGCCGACGGGATGCAGAAATTGTCGCTCCCGGAATCGGAACTGGTGATCTACTTTCATGTCTTCTACAACCTGATCCGCTGCCTGGCGATGGTGCCCTTCGCTGAACCGATGGCGCGCTTCTGTCGGCGTATTATCGGCGAAGCGCCGGAGCTGGATGCCCGCATGAAACCGAAGCATCTGGATCCCAGCGTGCTGGATACCCCGGCTCTGGGTCTGGCGAATGCCGCCCGGGAAGTCCTGCGTATGGGCGATGCCCTGGAGCAGATGCTGGAAGGCTGGAATAAGGTGATGCACGGCGAGGTGCGGGAAGAGAAAGAGCTGCGCAAGCTGGCGGATGATGTGGATGTTTTGCATACCGCCATCAAGCTCTACCTGGCGCGTATGCCCAAGGACGATCTGGCGGAGGGCGATTCCCGACGCTGGGCGGAGATTATCGAAACCTCTCTGAATCTGCAGCAGGCGGCCGATATTATCGAACGTATGGGCAGCGAAGTGGCGCATAAGTCGCTGGCGGCTCGCCGGGCTTTCTCGCCGGAAGGCCTGGAGGAGCTGGATAACCTGCTCCAGCTCCTGCTGGCTAATCTGCGGCTGGCGCTGTCGGTCTTCTTTTCCGGAGATGTGCCCAGCGCCCGGCGTCTGCGGCGCAGTAAACATCGCTTCCGGATTATGAACCGGCGCTACGCCCACGCGCACGTGGATCGTCTGCATCAGCAGAACGTACAGAGCATCGAAACCAGTTCGCTGCATCTGGGGTTACTGGGCGATATGAAGCGCCTGAACTCACTATTCTGCGCCGTGGCCTACAGCGTGCTGGAACAGCCGGACGATGACGAGGAGCGGGATGAGTATTAAGTGCTTCACCCGACCAGAGCGTAAAAAGAAAGGGCGTTAACGTCTGCCGCGGGTCGGCGTATTCGCCGACCAGGAAAATGAGGCTTCCGAATCTGGCTTATAAGCCTGCTTTTTTTTCAACTGGCGGGCTTTTTTAGCTTCTGCTTCGCGCTGAGTCATCAGTTTATCGATGTACTCTTTTTTGATGCTATTGGTTTCCGCGTTGCTTAGCCGACGCCCGTGTGCGATGCGCGCGCGGTCGAGTAGCGTTTTCAGCTCACGCTGTTCGCGCTCGGTCATCTCTTTTTGCGTAATACGGGGGAGTGCCATCGTGTTGCCCTCTGGTAGCCGGAGCCTCAGTGTACGGTAATACCACGCTGACAGATAGCCTGTCAGTATCGCGCCCCTGGGGAAAATGCCCGGTGGTTATCCGGGCAAAAAGTGCTGCCTTTATTTCTTTGCCTTTTTCCCGGTGGGTTTCCCTGACCAGTAGCCTGCCAGCAGCGAACCTGAAAGGTTGTGCCATACCGAAAACAGCGCACCTGGCAGGGCGGCGAGCGGCGAGAAGTAAATTTTGCCCAGTGCGGCGGCCAGCCCGGAGTTCTGCATGCCCACCTCAATCGCCAGAGTGCGGCAGGTGGACTCATCAAAGCCGAACAGGCGTCCGCCCCAGTATCCTCCCAGCAGACCGATAGCGTTATGCAGGATCACCGCCAGAATGACTACCGGCCCGACGGTCGCAATATTGCCCGCCGATCCTGCAACCACCGCGCTGATAATGGCCAGAATGCAGAGCATCGAGAATGCGGGCAGCACCGGCTCCAGCCGTTTGACCAGACCCGGGAACAGATGATGCACCACCAGCCCCAGCGCGATGGGGATCACCACAATCTGCAGAATGCTGAGCAGCATGCCCATTACATCCACCTGAATATCGGCATCCACATACAGTCGGGTCAGCAGCGGGGTGGCAAATACGCCCACCAGCGTGGAGATGGCCGAGATAGTGACCGACAGCGCCACATCGCCCTTTGCCAAATAGATCATCACGTTAGAGGCCGTTCCGCTGGCGACGCTGCCGACCAGCACCATCCCTGCAGCCAGATCGGGCGGCATACGGAACAGCATCGCCAGCAGCCAGGCGGCCAGCGGCATCAGCAGATAGTGCAGAAAAATACCGGCCGCCACCGGTGCCGGGCGCGACAGTACGCGCTTAAAATCGTCCAGCTTCAGGTGTACGCCCATACCGAACATAATCAGCATTAACAGCGTGCTGACCCAGGGACCGATGGGGGTAAAGGTGGCGGGCGTGGCATAAGCCAGCAGTGAGAGCAGCAGTGCCCAGAGCGGGAACAGCCGGGTGATGGTCGCGAGCATAGCGAGTGTCCTTGCAAAGTTGCATTGTGTTGTGTCGTTGTGGTTATAAAAAAGCCGGGTCGTGCCCGGCTCCTCAGTATAATTTTTTTTCTCTTCCGGGAAATGCCTTATTCGGTCGGGTTCAGATTGACCTGGAAGCCGCCTTCCGGGCGGTTGCGCCAGCGGGCGTCCAGCCCGTGCAGGCGGGCGATGCGTTTCACTATGGATAGCCCCAGGCCGCTGCCGTTTTCCTGCGAGCCGGGCGGGCGGAAGAAACGCTCTCCCAGGCGCGACAGATGGCTGGGCATCACGCCGGGACCGTTATCCGTCACGCTTATCCCATTGTGACGCAGCGTAATTTCCACCGTGCCCTGCTCCGGGGTATAACGCAGGGCATTGTTGACCAGATTGGCGAGCAGCATCTTCAGCAACAGCCGGTTGCCTTTTATGGGCTGCGGTGGCGATTCTACGATAAGGTTAAGCGTAATTTCCTTATGCTGCGCCACCGGTTGAGATTCAACCACCACTTCGTCAGCCAGCTCCCGCCAGTCGAGGTGTGTGGTATCACTCATCAGAGAAGCGGTGGCGTCCAGCCGGGACAGCGCCAGTAGCTGATCGACCAGTCGGGAAGTCCTGTCGATCCCGACGATCAGGTTATTCAGCGCCCGATCCCGGGTGGTGCGATCCTCTTGTGCCAGTAACGCTACCTCGCTCTGAATACGCAGTGCGGTCAGCGGGCTACGCAGTTCGTGGGCGGCATCGGCGGTAAACTGTCGTTCATGCTCCAGCATGCCGCTGACCCGGACAAACAGCGCATTCAGGGCGCTGACCAGCGGGCGCGCTTCTTTGGGTACGCTGGTCTCTTCCAGCGGCGTGGCATCGTCGGGACTACGGCCGGTGAGCGCCTGAGCTGTCCGGCGCAGCGACATCAGTTCCCGGCGTACAATCCACACCGTCAGCGCCATCATCAGCGGCAGCCCCAGCAGCCAGGGCCAGAGCTGGCCGGTGACGATATCGCTGACCAGATCGTCGCGGTAGTCGCGCTCCTGGCCGACGGCAATGGTGTAGCGTTCATCCGGTGTGGTGATGTAGAGAATGCGCCACTTTTCGTCGTCGTCGCCCTCCAGCCGTTTGTTGATAAAACCGCTGCGTTTGCTGTAGCCGAAATCATTGCCATGATCGTTGTCGCTAAGCAGCAGTTCACCGCGCTCGTTAAAGATGGCGAACCCCAGTGCGTCGTCGTCCTGCTCGCCGGCATCGCCGTCGCCAATCAGATTGCGGGTTTTGGGCAGGGAGCGATCCTGAATTTCATCAACGGTCAGTTCGCTCAGGTTGGCCGACGCCAGTCTCTTGGCAAACAGTAACTGCTGGGTATCGAAGACTTCATCGATAGCCGAGCGGGTCTGAATTCTGGCTGCGATGCTGGCGGCACCCCAGATCAGAGTGGCAATCAGCAAAATATAGATCAGCAGGCGGCTGCTCAGGCTGAGATTTTTCATGTCCCGGCCCCCAGGTAGTAACCCAGCCCGCGTTCGGTGCGGATAAAATCATTGCCGAGCTTACGGCGCAGATGGTGGATATGCACTTCAATGGCGTTACTGCCCACGTCGTGCTCCCAGCTATAGAGTTTTTCCTCCAGTAACTGGCGCGACATCACGCGCTTTTTATTTAGCAGCAGCAGTTCCAGCAGCGCCTGTTCCCGCACGGTCAGGACGATAGGTTCGCCGTGGCAGGTGGCGATGCGGGTATGGGGATCGAAAGTGACATGGCGATGGCTGAGCAGCGGCGTGCTGCGGGCGTGGCTGCGGCGGATAAGCGCGTGCAGACGTGCTACCAGTTCCGATAACGCAAAAGGTTTGCCCATATAGTCGTCGGCGCCAGCGTTAAGCCCCTGCAGGCGCTGCTCCAGGGCATCGCGGGCGGTCAGAATCAGCACTGGCGTATCCAGTTGCTGTCGGCGCCACCAGCTCAGAATATCCATGCCATCGATACCGGGAAGCCCGAGATCGAGCACCACCGCATCAAAGGGGGCCCGGAGTAGCGCTCGCTTTCCCTGTTCCCCTTCGTAAAACCAGTCCACGCAGAAGCCGCACTGCTCCAGCCCGTTTTTAATTCCATCGCCGATCAGGCGATCGTCTTCCAGCAATAATATTCTCATTCCATGACCCGATGTTTCACCGCTGCGACCGTCGATGTGGTGCCGTTGTCGGTAACATATTGATAACGTTAACTGCTACCGGCCTCCGGATCCAATGTTTTAAACCATGGACAGGATTAAAAAGAAGCCGTCTTAAGAGACACTTAAGATGCGGCCGGGTAGGAGCCCGGCCGCGGGGGATTATTCGAACAGGTTACTGTGCAGCATTTCCACGGCGCGGTTGGCTTCGCTGCCCGGTACCAGGAAACAGAGATTATGGCTGGACGCGCCGTAGCAAATCATCCGGATATTGAACGGCTCCAGGGCGCCGAACACCTCTTTACCGACGCCAACGGAGCGACAGAGCTCGTTGCCAATCAGCGCAATCAGCGCCTGATCTTCTTCCACTTCGACCCGACACAGTGAAGAGAGCTCGGTCAGCAGCGCGGAGGTCAGCAGGGTATCGCCGGTCGAGGTGGAGCCGGTGGTATCCAGCGTCAGGGCCACGCTGACCTCGGAGGTGGTGATCAGATCCACGGAGATGCTGTGGCGCGCCAGAATACTGAACACTTCTGCCAGAAAGCCGCGGGAGTGCAGCATATTCAGGCTGTGCAGCGTCAGCAGCGTCTGGCTGCGACGCAGCGCCAGCGCCCGGAATAGCGGCGGCGCGTCGGTCTTATTGCAGACCAGGGTACCGCCTGCTTTAGGCTCTTTGCTGGAGCCGACAAACACCGGAATGTCGTGACGTACAGCCGGAAGCAGGGTGGAGGGGTGGAGCACTTTGGCACCGAAGGTTGCCATCTCCGCCGCCTCTTCAAAAGAGATTTTATCGATGCGTTTTGCCGCCGGCACAATGCGCGGATCAGTGGTATAGATACCGGGCACATCGGTCCAGATATCGACGCGATCGGCCTGTAGCGCTTCGCCCAGCAGGGCGGCGGTATAGTCGCTGCCGCCGCGGCCCAGGGTGGTGGTGCGCCCCTTTGATTCGCTGCCGATAAAGCCCTGGGTGACGATCAGCGATTCCGCCAGGCGCGGGGCCAGTTGTTGCTGCACCAGTTCGGCCAGCGCGGCCACGTCCGGTTCGGCGCGACCGAAGCGATCGCTGGTGCGCATCACTTTGCGCACGTCAAACCACTGGGCATCCACGCCGCGTTCACGCAGGATTTCGACGAAAAGCAGGGTAGACATCAGTTCCCCGTGGCTGACCAGTTCATCGGTTAGCGCAGGCGATGTGGCGAGGGAGGCGGCTTCGGCCAGAGTGGTAATATTTTCCAGCAGGCGGTCGATCTCTTCGCGAATGACATTCGGCTGGCGCAGGCGCTCCAGAATATCGAACTGAATTTTGCGAATAGCGTCGAGCTTAACGAAGCGCTCGGTCGCCTCCAGACCTTCAGCCAGGGCTACCAGCAGGTTGGTGACGCCCGCAGAGGCGGAGAGCACGACAACTCTTGCCTGGCTGTCGGAAAGGACCACGTCAACGCTGCGGTTCATGGCGTCAAAATCGGCGACGCTGGTGCCGCCAAACTTGGCGACCACAATGGGAACTTCTTGAGTCATAAATACCTCGTGTCAGGGAAGCGAAATCGGTAAACCCTGGTACAAGGGGGAGCGGAAAACGGGGCAGACGTAGAGACGTGGCATGGTCAGAACTACGGTTCACCCAGAAGCCCTCCACCTTGCGAAGCAACCTGTGGGTGCTTCGGGGTGACAACCCAGGGGATTCAGCCCCTGTAGTCGAAAACCCGCGCTGCCGGACGTGGGCTCCCTCGGCGTCGCACCCCCTCCTGTATCTTCCTCGGATCGGCTCCTCGGATACATTACCTGGACGACGCACCTCTTCTGGCGCTTACGTAACATCACGTAAGTAGCGGTTTAGATTTAACCTGTTATGCCGAAGCTGTCAATGACCGGAATTTGAAGATATTTCAGCTTTCGACGACAGCGATGCGCTTTTTCCCGTGCCTGCGCCGTTTTTGCTACCGGGTTGTTCCACCAGTGCGATAAGCGTGCAGGGCAGCGGCGGCGAACTTTTGCCGTTCAGTGGCATCGGGCTTCCGTCTTCACGCAGGGCAAAAAGCGGGATAATGCCGCGATGTTTTTCCAGATACTCCAGCCAGCCGAAGTTGGCATTAAGGCGGGTTGCTTTGATTACCGCACCTTTTGACAGCAGGCCGCTCAGGCGACTCCAGGTGACCTCTTCGCTAAACAGCCGCTCATTACGGCGAAAACGTGCGCTTTCGCTACTGCTGCTGCGCCCCTTCAGCGCCGAGCCGGAACGAATGGCCCACACCCGTTCATCGCCAAACAGGTGGCTGAAGTGATAGACCGCCAGTGCATTCTGGTGACGGTTGGGCGACAGAGCCAGTACCTGAGCGGTACCGCTCAGATCAAGGTAGTTCTCCGCATGTTCGGACCAGGCATTGCCGTAGTAGGCCGATAACCCTTCCATTCGGGCCTGACGGTAATATTCCCAGCTGTTATCGGTGACCAGCACGGGAATATCCTGTTTGATGAGCGCCTTTGCCAGCATACGGGCAACGGCATTGGCGCCGATAATCATGACGCCTTTCGGTTTGCTCTGCTGTACCCGCAGCAGTCGCGCCAGCCAGGCACTGGTCAGACTTTGCAGCACTACGGTGCCAATAATGATGGCGAAGACCACCGTCACCAGACGATCGGCTCCCTGGTAACCGTTACGCTGTAAGGTCAGGGCGAACAGCGAACCCACCGCAGCGGCAACGATACCGCGCGGCGCTATCCAGCACAGCAGCATTCGGTCTCGCCAGGGTAGGGTGGAACCCAGCGTTGACGCCATAATACAAAGCGGGCGGGCGATAAACTGCACCACCAGCAACAGCCCCAGTAGCGGCCAACCCATCTCTTTGATGGCCAGCAGGTCAAGGCGCGAAGCGAGGATCACAAACAGCGCTGAGATCAGCAGGGCAGAGAGCTCTTCTTTAAACGCCAGAATATCGCTGATATCCAGATCGCGCATATTGGCAAGCCAGATGCCCATCACTGTGACCGCCAGTAGCCCTGATTCATCCGCCAGCGCATTGGAGACGCCGAAGGTGAGCAGCACAATCGCCAGCACCCCGAAGTTTTGCAGATAGCCCGGGATCCATACGCGCTTCAGGGCGGTGCCCAGCAGCCAGCCGAACAGCGCCCCGGCGGCCAGGCCTACGCCCACCGTCCATGCCAGCGTACCCGGCAGGTGCAGCAGCGATCCCGCCGCCTGTCGCAGGGTAATAAATTCAAACACCAGCAGGGTAAAGATGGCGCCCACGGGGTCGATCACGATCCCTTCCCAGCGCAGCACCTGGTTGATGGCGGCATTCGGGCGCACTACCCGCATCAGCGGTGCGATAACGGTGGGGCCGGTCACGACCGTAACGGCGCCCACCAGCGCCGCCAGTTCCGGCGGCAGATTCAAAATCCACCAGCAGGCCAGGCTCACGACGCAAAAGGTCACCAGCATGCCGACGCTGACCAGATTACGTACCACGCCCCCCAGACCGCGGATTTCATCGAAGCGCAGGGTGAGCGCGCCTTCAAACAGGATGATGGCAACCGATAGCGAAACCAGCGGAAACAGCAGATCGCCGAACAGATGATCCGGCTGTAGTACGTGGCTAACCGGGCCAAGCAGTATCCCCATGACCAGCAATGGCAGTATTGCGGGCAACCTTGTCAGCCAGGCCAGCCACTGGGCGGCCAGCGAGGCGATAGCGATAACCACCAGCAAAAGGGGGGCAGATAGTTCCATAAATTGACTCTTCCTCAGGAGGGACTTTTTTAAAAATAGTCGATTGTTGTGCAATCGCGGCGGGCAAGTATAGTTGGGCCGGTTAACGAAAAACACCTGCCGGTTTTATGGCATAAAATCATCACAATTCGCTGAAGCAGGCGCTACAATTGACCCCAGTCACAATTCTCAAATCAGAAGAGTATTGCTATGAAAAACATCAATCCTACGCAGACTGCCGCCTGGAAGGCGCTGGAACAGCATTTTAATGAGATGAAAGAGGTCGAAATTAGCGAGCTTTTCGCTAAGGATTCGAACCGTTTTGGCAAGTTTTCGGCAACCTTTGATGACCTGATGCTGGTGGACTACTCCAAAAACCGCATTACCGAAGAGACGCTGAACAAGCTGCTGGCGCTGGCCGAAGAGAGCGACCTGGCCGGTGCCATCAAGTCGATGTTCGCCGGTGAGAAGATTAACCGCACCGAAGATCGCGCCGTTCTGCATGTGGCGCTGCGTAACCGGAGCAATACCCCGATCCTGGTGGACGGAAAAGATGTGATGCCGGAAGTAAACGCGGTACTGGAGAAAATGAAGAAATTCTCCGACTCCGTGATCGGCGGCGAGTGGAAAGGTTATACCGGCAAAGCCATCACCGATGTGGTCAACATCGGTATCGGCGGATCCGACCTTGGCCCCTATATGGTAACCGAGGCGCTGCGCCCCTATAAAAACCACCTGAACATGCACTTTGTCTCTAACGTGGACGGCACCCATATCGCCGAAGTGCTGAAGCGGGTTAATCCGGAAACCACACTGTTCCTGGTGGCCTCCAAAACCTTCACCACCCAGGAAACCATGACCAATGCCCACAGCGCCCGCGACTGGTTTCTGAAGAGCGCTGGCGATGAAAAGCACGTAGCGAAACACTTTGCCGCGCTGTCCACCAACGCGAAGGCGGTAGGCGAGTTTGGCATCGATACCGCCAATATGTTTGAATTCTGGGACTGGGTCGGCGGCCGTTATTCTCTGTGGTCCGCTATTGGTCTGTCTATTGTGCTTTCCGTTGGCTATGACAACTTCGTGCAGCTGCTTTCCGGCGCTCACGCTATGGATAAGCACTTCTCTACCACGCCAGCGGAGAAAAACCTGCCGGTACTGCTGGCGCTGATCGGCATCTGGTATAACAATTTCTTTGGCACCGAAACGGAAGCGATTCTGCCTTACGACCAGTATATGCACCGCTTCGCGGCCTATTTCCAGCAGGGTAATATGGAGTCCAACGGTAAGTACGTTGACCGTACCGGTAAGCCGGTGGATTATCAGACCGGGCCGATCATCTGGGGTGAGCCGGGCACCAACGGTCAGCATGCGTTCTACCAGTTGATTCACCAGGGTACCAAACTGGTTCCCTGCGACTTTATCGCACCAGCCATCAGCCATAACCCGCTTTCGGATCATCATCCGAAACTGCTCTCTAACTTCTTTGCTCAGACTGAAGCGCTGGCGTTCGGTAAATCCCGCGAAGTTGTGGAGCAGGAGTTCCGCGATCAGGGTAAAGATCCGTCTCAGTTGGATCACGTGGTGCCGTTCAAGGTATTTGAAGGCAACCGCCCGACCAACTCTATACTGCTGCGTGAAATCACACCGTTCAGCCTGGGGGCGTTGATTGCCCTCTATGAGCATAAGATCTTCACCCAGGGGGCGATCCTCAATATCTTCACCTTTGACCAGTGGGGCGTAGAGCTTGGCAAACAGCTGGCTAACCGCATTCTGCCGGAACTGTCTGATGGCGGTGAGGTGAGCAGCCACGACAGCTCCACCAATGGTCTGATTAACCGTTATAAAGCCTGGCGCGGTTAATTGCCTATTGAGGACGGTCTTAATAGCGACTGTCCTGCCCGGAATATCCTGGGTGATATATTTTAATTATGCCGGCTGTGCGCCGGCATTTTTTTATCGGAGAAATCCAGTTGTTTGCATATATAAGGAGAGCTTGCTCTCTCAGGTTAATCCTAAAATCGCCGAAGGCCGGATGGTTATTCCGGTTTATTTCTTGATGCACTCACCTTATCATAACCATTGAATCCTTGTTATTTTATTGATTTTAAAGAAATAAATATAATATTTGTAATTGTATTATCTATATTCCCGCTATTAATCCTAAAACCTCTTCGTTATTTCCCTCAGCCGGAAACAGGTCTCGCTTATTGTGTATACTCGGGAACGCCTGAAACTCTTTTCAGGTAAATCTCCATTCATTCAATGAAGGGAAATTGTTATGAAGAAAGTCCTTTATGGCGCAATGGCCGTACTGGCGCTGGCGTCTGCTGGTACCGCTACTGCTGGTCCTTTGACCAGTGGCGAAGCGGCTGGCGGTGCAGCGAACTCCGTTTCTGTGGGGAGTTCAACAGCGACCGGGTCTAGCGCAGTAGGGTCTGTGGTAGGGACTGCGCTTGCCGCAGTTGGGGGCAGTGATGGCGCCAATACTGGCACTACCACCACCACCTCTACCTCCACAACCACTACGACCAGCACCACCCCTTAGTAATTTTTACTGAGGTTTTAACCATAACCACACTGCGGTGTGGTTATTTTGAATTCGGGGAAATGTCGTGCAGCGACTTGCTATTGTGATGATGTGCCTGTTTCTGCAGGCCTGTTCTAACACCTCTCCTGTTTCGTCACTCTGGAACCGCTTTTTTGGCACTGACGGGGTGCAACTCAGCGACGATGAGATCCAGAACATGCCCTACGCCAGCCAGTATGTCCGGCTGAATGACGGGCCGCAGATCTTTGTGGTTCTGGCGTTTTCAGAAAACGGGCAACACAAGTGGGTCACCCAGGACCATGCGACCCTGGTGACGCAGCACGATCGCCTGGTGAAAACCGTGGGGTTGGGCGACAACCTGGTGGAAGTCACTAACCTGCAACAGGATCCGCTGGCGAAAGTGAACCAGATTGTTGACGGCGCCAGTTGGACGCGACAGGCCAGCTGGACGGAACACCAGCAGGTACGCAACGCTACGCTGCGCTCCACTTTCCACTGGGACGGCAAGGACTCACTGGAGGTGGGCAGCGACGTCACGCCGGTTCGCATACTGGATGAAAAAGTGACCACTGACGCCGGTAGCTGGCATAACCGCTACTGGGTGGATGAAGAGGGCTATATCCGTAAAACGAAGCAGTACCTCGGGCCCGGCTACTACCCGATTACCACCATTCTGTTGAAGGCGGCGAAATAATGACAACAAAGCTAATTCTCGCTTCGCTGATGCTGGCCTTTGCCGGTGGCGCCTGTGCCGCCGGCACCATTACCGTTTATCCAGGGAATTCAGCGCCTCCGTTAACCGTGACCGGTGCCGAACGTCTTGCCGATCTGGTGACGCAGCCCACGTTGGCGCATAGCTGGTGGCCGGGCACCGTGATTAGCGAACGTCAGTCAACGGCGGTGGCTGAACAACAGCACCAGAAACTGCTGGCGCGGCTGGCGGCCCTTGCCGCCGATCGCGGTGGCGACGAAGGCGCGGCCATTAACGGTCTGCGTACCCAGCTCCAGGCTATCCGGGTCACCGGACGCCAGCTGGTTAACCTCGATCCGGATCGGGTGCGGGTGAATCCTGAAAGTAATCCGCCATTGCTGGGGGAATATTCGCTATGGGTCGGCCAGAAGCCCACCACTGTGACGGTGATGGGGCTGGTAAGCACGCCTGGCAAGAAGACATTTGCTCCAGGCCGCTCAGTGGATGAATACCTTGATGATGTCAGCACGCTCAGCGGCGGCGATCGCAGTTATGCCTGGGTGGTTTACCCCGACGGCAAAACGGTGAAAGCGCCGGTGGCTTACTGGAACAAGCGCCACGTTGAACCTATGCCCGGCAGCATTATCTTCGTCGGCTTTGCCGATCATATCTTCTCCTCCGCCTGGGATGGCCTGAATGAGCAGATTCTCCACTCTCTGACCCATCGGATACCGGATTGATGAAGAAACGTTACCTCTACAGTTTACTGGCGCTGGCTGTCTCTTCCGCCTGCCAGGCGGAGAGCTACCCGGCGCCCATCGGCCCGTCCCAGTCCGACTTCGGCGGCGTGGGCCTGTTACAGACGCCCACCGCGCGTATGGCGCGCGATGGGGAGTTCAGCGTTAACTATCGCGACAACGATCAGTACCGCTTCTATTCGGCTTCGGTGCAGTTAATGCCCTGGCTGGAAACAACCCTGCGCTACACCGATGTTCGTACCCGTAAGTACAGTAATGTGGACTCTTTCTCTGGCGATCAGACCTATAAGGATAAGTCGTTTGATGTGAAGCTGCGCCTGTGGGAAGAGGGCTACTGGACGCCGCAGGTGGCGGTGGGTATCCGGGATCTGGGCGGTACCGGCCTGTTCGACAGCGAATACCTGGTGGCCAGTAAGGCCTGGGGGCCGTTCGACTTCTCGCTGGGGATCGGCTGGGGCTATCTGGGGACTGCCGGAAACGTTACTAACCCGTTCTGTAGCTACAGCGATAAATACTGCTATCGCGATAACAGCAACAAGAAGGCGGGTTCGTTCGAATTTGGCGATATGTTCCACGGCCCGGCGTCGATATTCGGCGGTATCGAATACCAGACGCCCTGGCAGCCGCTGCGCCTGAAGCTGGAGTATGAAGGCAATGATTACAGCGGCGATTATGCCGGACGGCTTGAGCAGCGCAGCAACTTTAACGTGGGCGCCATCTATCGGGTCACCGACTGGGCCGATGTCAACGTCAGCTATGAGCGTGGCAATACCTTTATGTTCGGCTTCACGCTGCGCACCAACTTTAACGATCTTAAATCTCACTACGCCGATAACCGTAAGCCGGAATACCGGCCGCAGCCTCAGGATAAGATCCTACAGCACAGCGTGGTGGGTAATCAGCTGACCCAGTTGAAATACAATGCCGGTCTGACTAATCCGCAGATTCAGACCAAAGGGGATACCCTTTATGTCACCGGCGATCAGGTGAAATACCGTGACTCGCGTGAGGGTATCGATCGCGCTAACCGCATTGTGATGAATGACCTGCCGGAAGGGATAAACAAGATCCGCGTAACGGAAAGCCGGGTCGCTATGCCGCAGGTGACCACCGAAACCGACGTTGATAGCCTGCGTCATCATCTGGAAGGAGAGCCGCTGGGCCACGAAACACCGCTGGCTCAGCGCCGGGTGGATCCGGTGGTGCCGGACAGCACCGAACAGGGCTGGTATCTGGACAAACCACGCTTTAGTTATTCGATCGATCCGGTTCTGAGTCAGTCCTTCGGCGGCGCGGAAAGCTTCTATATGTACCAGTTGGGTATCAGGGGCTCCGCCGATCTGTGGCTGACAGACCACCTGCTGACCAGTGGTAGCCTGTTCGCCAATATCAAGAACAACTACGACAAATTTAACTACACCAGTCCTCCGAGCGACACGCATTTGCCGCGGGTGCGTACTCACGTGCGTGAATACGTTCAGAACGATGTCTATGTGAACGATCTACAGGCCAACTACTTCCAGTATCTGGGCAAAGGCTGGTACGGACAGGCCTATGCCGGTTATCTGGAAACTATGTTCGGTGGCGCAGGCGCCGAGGTACTGTACCGTCCGCTCGACAGCAACTGGGCGGTGGGGCTGAACGCCAACTACGTGAAGCAGCGTGACTGGCGTAGCTCTCAGGATATGATGAAGTTCACCGACTACAGCGTGAAGACCGGGCACCTGACCGCTTACTGGACACCGCCGTTTGCCGATGGCGTACTGGTGAAAGCCAGCGTGGGCCAGTACCTGGCGGGCGACAAGGGGGGAACCCTGGATATCTCTAAACACTTCGACAGCGGCATCGTGGTGGGTGGCTACGCCACTATCACCAATGTCTCGTCCGAAGAGTATGGGGAAGGGGAGTTCACCAAAGGGGTCTATGTCTCCGTTCCGTTGGATCTCTTCTCGTCGGGTGCGACCCGCAGCCGTGCCCTGGTGGGCTGGCAGCCGCTTACCCGCGATGGTGGCCAGATGCTGGGCCGCAAGTTCGAGCTTTACAGCATGACCAGCGACCGCAATATCAACTTCCGATAAGCGTTCTGGTCATCACCGCCGCCTCCCATCAGGGAGGCGGTTTTTTTTGCGGGTAAAAGTGTGAAAACCGCGTTAAATAAAGTAGATCTGGATCACGTTTTTCCCTTATAAAGGAGCCAGTATCCTGATATGAATAAGGGGAATAACATGTCGTTGCCATCTCGCTCTCCGGCGGAGTGGATCGCTTATGGATTACAGTCAGTGCTGAATCTGGGGCTACTGAGCCTGGGACTGATTTTGATGGTGTTTCTGGGGAAAGAGACGCTGCACCTGACCTATGTGCTGTTTATTAATAGCGAACAGGTGACCAAATATCAGCTGGTGGAAGGGCTACTGGTCTGGTTTCTCTATTTTGAATTTATCGCGCTGATTGTGAAGTACTTTCAGTCTGGTTATCACTTCCCGCTGCGCTACTTCGTCTACATTGGCATTACTGCCATCGTGCGACTCATTATTATTTCCCACGAGACGCCCGAAGAGGTACTGGTCTATTCCGGTGCGCTCCTGCTGCTGGTGATCACGCTGTGGTTATGTAACACCAGCCTCCTGAAGCGCGAATAATCGCGTCTTGTTGACGGCCCTGCCTGGGCCGTCACTTTATTCGTGTGTTACACCTTTGTTGCTATTAAGATCGCTGGAATATGCTTTGCCCCACACGAGCCGCGGGTTCTGCGTTACAATGCCTTCAGAATTTTTTCCGGAGAAGGTGTTATGTCCCATCCCGCGCTGGCGCAGCTGCGCGAACTCCACTACTTTCAGGATATCCCAGCTTTAAGCCACGCACTGAGCGACTGGCTGCTGCTGGAAGATTCCATGACGAAACGCTTTGAGCAATACTGCCACAGGGTCAGCGTGGAGATACTGCGCGAAGCCTTTGTTGATGCCGGAGAGCTGATGCCCGGGGAAGCAGCGCTACTGCCGGACGAAGAGCGCTTCTGGCTACGTGAGATTTTGCTGTGCGGCGATGGTGAACCCTGGCTTGCTGGCCGGACGCTGGTGCCGCAGTCAACGCTGAATGGCCCGGAGCTGGCGCTGCGCCAGTTGGGAACTACCCCGTTAGGGCGTTATCTGTTTTCATCATCGACCCTGACGCGCGATTTTATTGAAACCGGACGTAGTGCAGAGCTGTGGGGGCGCCGTTCCCGTCTCCGGCTCTCAGGAAAACCGCTGTTGTTGACCGAGCTTTTCCTTCCTGCGTCGCCGCTGTATCGAGAGGAATAAAAAATGGAGTGGACTCTGAAGCAGAATAAGCTGCTGGCGTATCACCGATTGATGCGCACTGATAAGCCCATAGGCGCGCTGTTGCTGCTCTGGCCGACGCTGTGGGCGCTGTGGATGGCAACCCCGGGCGCGCCGCCGTTAACGATACTGCTGGTTTTTGTGGCGGGCGTCTGGTTGATGCGTGCCGCGGGCTGTGTGGTGAATGACTACGCGGACCGCAAGTTCGATGGTCATGTGAAGCGCACAGCGAATCGTCCCCTGCCCAGCGGCGCGGTGAGTGAAAAAGAGGCCCGTATTCTGTTTGGGGTGCTGGTGCTGCTCTCCTTCCTGCTGGTGCTGACTCTGAACAGCATGACGATCCTGCTGTCGGTGGCCGGGCTGGCGCTGGCATGGGTTTACCCCTTTATGAAGCGCTACACCCATCTGCCCCAGGTGGTGCTGGGCGCAGCTTTCGGCTGGGCGATACCGATGGCTTTCTCCGCCGTTAGTGAAAGCGTGCCGATCTCCTGCTGGCTGATGTTCCTGGCGAATATTCTCTGGGCCGTGGCCTACGATACCGAGTACGCCATGGTGGATCGCGATGACGATTTGAAGATTGGCGTTAAGTCTACGGCGATTCTGTTTGGCCGCTATGACAAACTGATTATTGGTCTGTTGCAATCTGGCGTGGTGGCGATCATGATACTGCTTGGCGTGCTGAATGGCCTTGGCGGCCTGTGGTATGCATCGATTGCCATTGCCGCCGGGTTGTTTGTCTGGCAGCAGAAGATGATAGCGAACCGCGATCGCGATGCCTGCTTCCGGGCCTTTATGAACAACAACTACGTTGGCCTGGCGCTGTTTATCGGTCTGGTGCTGAGCTATCTGCATTTCTGATTATTGAGTGCATAAAAAAGCCGGTCGGTGTAACACCTGACCGGCTTTTTTCATTTTTACGGCGCGTTATTCAGCCTGTTCTGTTGCTTCTTCTTTGGCCTCGATACCGCCATTCTGCGAGGTGGCGCTCTCAATGGTCAGGCGCACATCGGAGGTCAGCAGTTCGGCCAACAGTTGGTAAACCTGCAGCGCTCGTTCAGATTCAGCGTCGCCGCTGTCGCTGATATAGCCTTCATCGCGCAGGGTTAGCACCAGAGTAGAGAAGACTGCCTTATCGAAGAATTCCGGCGCATTGATACCATGCAGAACCGACAGGCGCTGTGCCAGAGTGCGACTCTCTTTTTCCAGAGTGCCGCGGTTAATGCCCGGGTTGGCACCCAGCAGCCAGAAGGTGATGGCATAACGCTGAATGGTCTCGCGCACGCCTGCCGCCAGCAGTTGCAGGGTACGGGAGCGCAGCGGGTTCACCTGTAGCGTATCGCCGTTAATCAGGATCAGCCCCTGGCGTTGCAGTTCGTCCAGTAGCGCGTCGATCTCCGCGGGCAGCGCCTCTTTTTCCCAACGCAGGAATAACTCGCTCTTCAGCATCGGGTAGAGCAGCGTCACCTGCTCCAGTAGCGCACTGCGGGTCAGATGACGGCGTTGGGTAATCATCATGGCCAGCAGCGATGGCAGCACCAGCATATGCATCAGGTTATTGCGGTAGTAGGTCATCAGTACCGCCTGCTCGCGCGGCAGAATGATGATGTCGCCGATTGTATCTTTTTCCACTTCGAACTTATTCATCTGTAGCGCGTGATTGATCAGTTCATCGGCGGTGACTTTCGGCGCCGTCGCGTCCGGCGAATAGGGGACGTTACGCAGAATATCCAGATAGCAGTTCAGCTGTTCGGTTAGCTGTTCGCGGGTCAGAGAGCGCTGACGTGACGCCAGTAGCGCGGTACAGCACAGATTCATGGCGTTTGCCGCGCCGGCGTTGTTAATGCGCACCATCAGATCTGCGGCGATAGCGTTGACTGACGGCGTCAGCCAGGCTGGGCGTACCGCTTCGATGGGATCGATATCGTCACGCCATTCCGGCACGTTCTGGTTCAGCCAGTTGTTCAGCGGAATCGGCTCGCCGAAGTTAACGTAACCCTGACCCAGATTACGCAACTTGCTTAAGCCGCGTACCATCTGAGTGAAGCTCTCTTTCTCTTTGGTGGCACCGCGCAGCTCTTTCGCATAGGTGCCCACTTCCATGACATGTTCGTAGCCAATGTAGATGGGAACCAGCGTGATGGGGCGGGTACCGCCGCGCAGCATCGCCTGAATGGTCATCGACAGGGTACCGGTTTTCGGATCCAGCAGCCGTCCGGTACGCGAACGTCCGCCTTCCACAAAGTACTCTACCGAGTAACCGCGGCTGAACAACTCACCCAGATATTCGCGGAATACGGTGGAATAGAGCTTATTGCCCCGGAAGGTACGGCGGATGAAGAATGCGCCCAGGCGGCGGAAAATCGGGCCCGCTGGCCAGAAGTTAAGGTTGATACCGGCAGCGATATGCGGTGGTACCAGCCCCTGGTGGTAGAGCACGTAAGAGAGCAGCAGATAGTCCATATGGCTGCGGTGGCAGGGGACATAGACCAGTTCGTGGCCCTCGTGGGCCAGTTGACGAATGCGCTCGGCGTTATGGACGTTGATGCCCTGATAGAGCCGGTTCCAGGTAAAACCCAGTACGCGATCGGTTACGCGGATAGCTTCGTAAGAGAAGTTAGCCGCTATCTCTTCCATCAGGGCTACGGCGTTCTGTTGGGCCTTTTCATGGGAGATCTTTTTGGTACGCGCTTCGTCTTCTACCGCCCGGGCAATGGCCTTGGAGGACAGCAGCTTATTAAACAGATCCTGACGGGCCGGCAGACGTGGCCCTACGGCCGCCAGACGCAGACGCGAGAAGTGCATTCTGGCGATACGCAGCAGCTTCTGGGCGATACGCTTGTCCGTACCATGTTCGGTAGCCATACGGCGCAGAGAAACCGGTGGCGAGAAGCGCACAAAGCTGTCGCGGCCCAGCCAGATCACGGCGAAGAATTTTTGAATACCGTTCAGATTGCGCAGCGGCGGGTTGGCTTCCCCTTTCTCTTTGCCCGGCGCACGGCCGAACATCACAGAGACGGGCACCATCTGAACGTCAAGATTCGGATTACTGCGGTGTAGATCCAGATAGTTATGGAATAGTTTGATGGACTCTTGTTTAGGCGTGTAATAGGTGAAGACGCGGGGACCGTCGTGCGCGAACACATAGCGCGGCAGGACGACGCCGTCCACTTCCAGCGGCTCCATGGGGTCCGGCAGATCGTGGGCCAGACAGCGCGCACGCAGCGTCAACAAGTCTGCCTTCGAGTTATAGGGCAGAACGTACATAATCGGACGCGAAGTATCCAGGCCAAGTTCGGCGCAGGGATCCGCCGGAATTGACTTGCTCTTTACCAGAATACTTAATGGTAAATTAAGGAGCTTGTATAAAAATCGGGACCAGCCTGACATAAATGATGTAAAGCCTCTGGTTAATCATGCAAATGCGCCGTCAGAATACCAGAAACGGCACGGAAATTCTGCGGCACCACTATTAATCGAAGCGCGCTGGCGTTGACGCTGATTTTCGTCATACTGCCTGCTGCATTCGGTCTGGCTTCGTTAATCGGCTCGGGCGCGCCCTTGCCGCTTTGATGCAACTGAACTATTTAGAGTGTGTTTTTTGAAAAGGTTTCCATTACATGGCGAATAATACCACTGGTTTTACCCGTATCATCAAAGCTGCCGGCTATTCCTGGAAAGGTCTGAGCGCGGCGTGGCGTAACGAAGCGGCCTTCCGCCAGGAAGGGGTCGCCGCGGTTATTGCCATTATAGTGGCCTGCTGGCTGGATGTTGACGCCATGACGCGCGTGCTGCTGATTGGCTCCGTCATGCTGGTCACGATCGTCGAAATTCTGAATAGCGCCATCGAAGCCGTTGTTGACCGGATCGGCAGCGAGTATCACGAACTTTCCGGTCGCGCGAAAGATATGGGCTCCGCCGCCGTGCTGTTAGCGATTATCGTCGCGCTTTTCACCTGGGTCACGCTACTCTGGTCGCATTTGCGGTAAAGCTTCAGGAAACGGATAAAACGCTGACTTTTTACCACGTTGTGGTTCCAAAATCGCCTTCTGCTGTATATACTCACAGCATAACTGTATATACACCCAGGGGGCGGAATGAAAGCGTTAACGGCCAGGCAACAAGAGGTTTTTGATCTCATCAGGGAGCATATCAGCCAGACGGGAATGCCGCCCACCCGTGCGGAAATCGCGCAGCGACTGGGCTTCCGTTCGCCTAATGCCGCAGAAGAACACCTGAAGGCTCTGGCGCGCAAAGGGGTTCTCGAAATCGTCTCTGGCGCTTCACGCGGTATCCGACTGCTGCATGAAGAAGAAGAGGGGCTGCCGCTGGTTGGGCGCGTTGCCGCGGGTGAGCCGCTGCTGGCCCAGCAGCATATTGAAGGCCACTATCAGGTCGACCCTTCCCTGTTTAAACCGAGTGCGGACTTCCTGCTGCGAGTGAGCGGTATGTCGATGAAAGATATCGGCATTATGGATGGTGACCTGCTGGCGGTACATAAGACTCAGGAGGCGCGCAACGGTCAGGTCATCGTGGCTCGCATTGAAGATGAAGTCACGGTTAAACGCCTGAAGAAGCAGGGCAACACGGTACAACTGCTGCCGGAAAACAGCGAGTTTGAACCTATTGTGGTCGATCTGCGCGAACAGAATTTTACTATTGAAGGGCTGGCCGTCGGGGTGATCCGCAACGGCGAATGGCTCTGAATTTATAAACGCATCCCCCTGCTGACGCGTCCGTTCCCGGGCGCGTCTCTGCTTTAACTCTCCTGACTGCATAACCGGATAATGGCCATGCCCCTTTTCCAAAAAACCGATAAAGCATTATGGCGGCTGGCGCTGCCGATGATTTTCTCTAACGTGACGGTACCGCTGCTGGGGCTGGTGGATACTGCGGTCATTGGTCATCTCGACTCGCCGGATTATCTGGGCGGCGTTGCCGTTGGCGCTACGACGACCAGCTTTTTGTTTATGTTGCTGCTGTTCCTGCGGATGAGCACCACCGGCTTTGCGGCTCAGGCATGGGGCGCGAAAAATGCGCCGGCGCTGGCCAGAGCGCTGGTTCAGCCGCTGATGCTGGCGTTGATTGCCGGTGTGCTGATCGTGGCGTTACGTACTCCGCTGATTGATTTGGCTTTGTACATTGTCGGCGGCAGCGAGCAGGTTCTGTATCAGGCGCAGCGCTTCCTGGCCATTCGCTGGCTGAGCGCTCCGGCAACGCTCGCCAATCTGGTACTGCTGGGTTGGCTGCTGGGTGTCCAGTACGCCCGTGCGCCGGTTATTCTGCTGGTGGTGGGTAACCTGCTGAATATTTCGCTGGATCTCTGGTTTGTGGTAGGCCTGCATATGAACGTGCAGGGGGCGGCGCTGGCGACGGTCATTGCCGAATATGCGACGCTGCTTATCGGGCTGGTGATGGTGTGGCGGGTACTGCGGCTACGTGGCATCTCGATGGATATGCTGAAGCAGGCCTGGCGCGGCAATATTCGCCGCCTGCTGGCTTTGAACCGCGACATTATGCTGCGTTCCCTGCTGCTTCAGCTCTGTTTTGCCGGTATTACCATTTGCGGTGCGCGCCTCGGTAGCGAAATCGTGGCGATTAACGCGGTATTGATGACCATGCTGACCTTCACCGCCTATGCGCTGGATGGTTTTGCTTATGCGGTAGAGGCCCACTCCGGCCAGGCCTTTGGCGCGCGCAGTACCGGCCAGCTGTTGAGCGTATGGCGAGCAGCCTGCCGCCAGGCGGGTCTGGTGGCGCTCTGCTTCGCTGCGATCTACGCCCTGGCGGGGGCGCAGATCGTGGCCCTGTTAACCTCAATCCCCGAACTTCAGGCTCAGGCGGATCGCTATCTGCTGTGGCAGGCGGTGCTGCCGCTGGTTGGCGTCTGGTGTTATCTGCTGGATGGCATGTTTGTGGGGGCCACCCGCGGCGCGGAAATGCGTAACAGCATGGCGGTTGCCGCGCTGGGATTCGGACTGACGCTACTGACGCTGCCCTGGCTGGGCAACCATGGCTTGTGGCTGGCTCTGACGGTATTCCTGGGGCTGCGTGGCCTCTCCCTGGGCTGGATCTGGCGCCGTCACTGGCGTAACGATACCTGGTTTAAGGTGCCGGGCCACCAGTGAGCCTGCAAGGCTATACTTTATGGGTGAGTGAGGCTAAATCCGGCGCGGAGGTACGCAATGCTCAGAGACGAAATCGAAGGCGGCTGCCGCCGTCTGGTGGGTAGAGTCCGCGAAGCCTGGGGCAGGATGACCGACGATGACGGCGCCATTGCCAGCGGCCGTCATGAGCGGCTGATTGGCAGGCTTCAGCAACGCTATGGCTACGCCAGAGCCCAGGCAGAAAAAGAGGTGACCCAGTGGGAAAAGCGTAACGATTACCGCTGGTAGCAGGGCGTGGGCGCGGTTTAGCGCCCGCGTTTTTTCACGGCGACGCTGTGATCGTGCTGGCAGATTTCGCGGTTGCGGCAGGCTTCCACTTCGGCGCAGGGCGCGCACAGACCGTGTGCTTCGATCACATTGTGGTGTAGAGCAAAGCCGTTACCGGCCGCCAGCTTGTGCATTATCTCCTCCACACCTTCCGCACTCTCCTCTTTCACCGAACCGCAGCGATCGCAGATAAACATGGCGGAAGTGTGCATAGGCTCATCAAAGTGATGGCACAGCACATAGCTGTTAGTGGACTCAACTTTGTGTACAAACCCCTGCTCCAGAAGAAAATCCAGCGCCCGGTATACGGTAGGGGGCTTGGCCTGGGGTTCGCTGGCCTTCAGCAGATCGAGCAGATCGTAGGCGCTAATGGAGCTATCCTGCAGCGTCATCAGACGCAGTACTTCAAGGCGCTGAGGCGTCAGGCGCACGTTGCGCTGCTGGCACAGTTTCTCTGCACGCGCCAGCACATCTTGCGGTGTCGTCATATCCATCAGTCTGCCTCGTTATCTCGGAATCTTGCCCAATTTTATCATGAACCCGCTAAAACGCCGATATCCTGAACGCCGTCGTCACCTGGAGTGTGATACGGCGCGGCAGTCAGGTGTTAAGGCGGAGGATTACGCACCTTAATAGAGAAGTGTTATTGCATGATGAAATGCATTTTTATCATATATATTTCTGTAAATAAGATCTGATTCCTGGCGATATATCGCATATTGTGATTTTGATAGCATTATTTACTGCTTGCTCTTTGACCGGAATCAGGCGGATGACTACCTTGATTAAGGGCATTTTTTATTCACCCGTCATGATTCTTATAAAGAGGGAAGTAAGAATGTTACATAAGCATGAGTCCGTCCTGCATCTCACCTGCCTGAGTCAGGTTTCCGTCGCCCAACTGGCACCCACATTCGCCACGCTGCCTGCCACGGCTCACGCCGATGGTCAGTACCGGCTGCGACGCTATTCCGTTGTTCGATTCCGCCACGGAGAGGTGGAAGAAGTTGATAAGCATGATTTTGTTCAGTCCAGCGATATTAACCGCTTTCAGGGCAATGTGGTGCGCCGCTTTGAACCGCTGGAGTCCACCACGCTGAAAAGCGACGGTCTGCGTGAGGTTTGCCGACTGTTTGTGGAAAGTAACGGGTTGCCAGACGGACAGGAGATTGAGATCCACCAGATGCGTGTTACCGCGATCTACGATGAAACCCAGGTGGCGCCGGAAGGGATCCATCAGGACGGGTTTGATCATATCGCGCTGGTGGCGATCGATCGTGAAAATATCGTCGGCGGTGACGTCATGCTGTACAGCAACAACCATGAGGCGCCATTCTTCCGCAAGGTGCTGGAAAATGGTGAAGTAGCCATGCTGGCCGACCATACGTTATGGCATAACGCCAGCCCAATCCGGGCCGTCAGGCAGGGTGAGGAGGGGCATATGGATGTCTTCGTACTCACGGCCAGGGAGCAGCCCAATGAACTTCACGCCTGAAGCGGTACGCGCGCAGTTTGGCGCACTTTCCGCCCCGGAAGTATCGCCGCCGCCGGTGTTTCTTGATGGACCCGGCGGCACCCAGGTGCCGGTATCGGTGCTGGAGGCGATGGCGGGTTACCTGGGGCGCAACAATGCCAACCTGGGGGGCCATTATTTCTCCAGCCGTAAAACGGAAGCCCTGGTACGCCGCGCCCGGGAATCGGTGCAGGCGCTGCTGAATGCATACGCGCCGGACAACATCGTGTTTGGCGCCAGCATGACGGCGCTGACCTTCCATCTTAGCCGTATTATCAGCCGTGAGTGGCAACCTGGCGATGAGATTATCGTCACCGCGCTGGATCACTATGCCAATGTTTCCAGTTGGCAGCAGGCGGCGGACGATCGTCAGGTGGTTGTTCGCCAGGTGCCGGTTAACGAACCAGAATGCACGCTGGATGTGGAGCGTATCTGCGAGCAGATTGTTCCCGCCACCCGACTGGTGGCGGTATGCCTTGCTTCCAATACCACTGGCAGTATTGTCGATGTGCGGCGCATCGTAGAGGCAGCGCATAAGGTCGGGGCCATGGTTTACGTGGATGCCGTGCATTATACGCCCCATCACCTGCCGGATGTGCAGGCGTTGGGCTGTGATTTTTTGGTCTGCTCCGCCTATAAATTTTGTGGCCCGCACGTTGGTATGGCGTATATCGCGCCGCGTTGGTTACAGGCGCTTCGGCCTTATAAGGTGGCGCCAGCGACCGATATTGGCCCCGGGCGTTTTGAAACCGGGACTCTGAGCTTTGAAGGGTTGGCAGGTGTGGTGGCCGCTATTGAGTACCTGGCCCAGTGGGGAACGGAAGAAGCACCGTTACGCCAGCGTCTGCAGGAGAGCTATGCCTGCTATCAGCTTCATGAACAGGCGCTGAGCGAATATTTTCTGGCGCGTCTGCAGGCAGTAAACGGTGTACGTCTCTACGGTGTTAACAGTGCCGATGCCCGACTCAGAACGCCTACGTTCGCGCTGACCTTTGAAGGACGGTCGCCCGAGCGGATCGCCAGAGGCTTAGGGGATGAAAATATCTGCGTGGGGAACGGTCACTTCTATGCTCAGGGGCTTATCCGGCAACTGGAGCTCGCAGAGCGGGGCGGGGTGGTGCGTATTGGGTTGATGCACTACAACACCCGCAGCGATATCGATCGCCTGTTTGAAACACTGCGGCGAATAGTTGGTTAATCGTCCATTTTAGAATGCAGGCTGCTATTTGATGGGCCTGTATTTTTGAGAATACGTAATGTACCGACCAGTTTCCCGGGAATCTGCTTTGCACCTTCTTTCTGTAGTATAATCCGCCATCGCCGTTTCCATTCGTACACTCCTCAGGAGACATACGGGAGACAGATAAGTCCAAAATACGCCAACAAGTGTAAACATGCACCAGAACCCAGAATCGCAAAACGCATTGCAAAACGGCGCTGCCGTAACTTCCTTTCTCCCCCATCGTTTTTCCGTTGCGCCAATGCTCGACTGGACGGACAGACACTGCCGTTATTTTCTGCGCCAGTTATCGCGCCATGCGTTGCTCTATACCGAGATGGTAACCACCGGCGCCATTATTCACGGTAAAGGGGACTACCTGGCTTACAGCGAAGAGGAACATCCGGTCGCGCTGCAATTGGGTGGTAGCGATCCCCAGCAGTTGGCGCACTGCGCCCGTCTGGCGGAAGAGCGCGGCTATGATGAGGTTAACCTGAACGTGGGTTGCCCGTCGGATCGCGTACAGAATGGGCGCTTCGGCGCTTGCCTGATGGGCGAAGCGCAGCTGGTGGCGGACTGCATTAAAGCCATGTGCGACGTGGTTTCCATTCCGGTAACGGTAAAGACCCGTATCGGCATTGACGACCAGGACAGCTACGCATTCCTGTGCGATTTCGTCGGTACAGTGGCGGAGCAGGGCGGCTGTGAAACCTTTATTATCCATGCCCGCAAAGCCTGGCTTTCCGGCCTGAGCCCGAAAGAGAATCGCGAGGTTCCGCCGCTGGACTATCCGCGGGTTTATCAGCTTAAGCGCGATTTCCCGCAGTTGACGATGTCGATTAACGGCGGCATTAAGTCCCTGGAGGAGGCGCAGGCCCACTTACAGCACATGGATGGCGTGATGGTAGGGCGTGAGGCGTACCAGAATCCGGGCATTATGGCAGCGGTGGATCGGGTGATTTTTGGCACCACCGGGCCGGATGCCGACCCGGCGGCGACGGTGCGGGCCATGTATCCCTATATTGAGCAGGAACTGAGCCGCGGAACTTATCTGGGCCATATTACTCGCCATATGCTGGGCCTGTTCCAGGGCGTGCCGGGCGCGCGCCAGTGGCGACGTCATTTGAGCGAAAACGCCCACAAACCTGGCGCAGGTATCCAGGTGGTGGAGCAGGCGCTGGCGAAAGTCGTCAGGGATCGTTAATTTCTGCGCCACTTAATGGTGAATTTCACTACGCCCGGGGCAACGCTTCGGGCGTTTTTGTTATTTTTCAACAAATTATTTCTGGCACGATTCTTGTAATACTTCGGGGGTCTGTAATAAGGAGCAAACCATGCTGGAACTGATTTTTGTCCTGGGATTCTTTTTTATGCTGCTGCTGACGGGAATCTCCCTGCTGGGGATCGTCTGCGCGCTGTTTGTCGCTACCCTGCTGATGTTTGCCGGCGGCCTGTTCGCCCTGATGATTAAAGTGCTGCCCTGGCTGCTGCTGGCCGTGGCGGTGGTCTGGATTATCCGCGCTTTTAAAGAGAAAAAATCACACAATCGCGATGAGATTATCTTTGGTCAGCCGCGTCCGTATCGACGCACCCGCCGCCGTTACACCCGGTAATGCGGTGTCGATCACAGACCGGCAGATTTCTGTCGGCTTTGTGAAGCTGTCCCAGGATTTGGTTCAGAGATCTGTTATTCTGTGCCCCGAATTCATCGCTTGTACCCTACATCCAGGCGAACGATAAAAAAGAATGGGCTTCCTTCGGGAAGCCCAAATTCTTTCTAGGGTATCAACAGGCTGGAGCCCTGGGTGGTTCGGCTTTCCAGCACCTTATGAGCCCGGGCGGCGTCGCTCAGAGAAAAAATCTGTTGTGGCCGTACGTCGACTTTAATCACGCCGCTGGCGATCAGCGAGAACAGTTCGCTGCTGGCCTCATCCAGCTCGGCCTGAGTGGTGACATAGCCGAACAGGGAAGGGCGGGTGACATAGAGCGAGCCCTTCTGATTCAGAATGCCCAGATTCACGCCAGTGACCGGCCCGGAAGAGTTACCAAAGCTGACCATGAGTCCACGCCGCTGCAGGCAGTCCAGTGAGGCTTCCCAGGTCGATTTGCCCACCGAGTCGTATACCACCGCCACTTTATTGCCATTGGTGAGTTCACGCACCCGCTCTGCGATATCCTCTTCCCGATAGTTAATGGTGCGCCAGGCGCCGGCCTGTTGCGCTTTTTCCGCCTTTTCCGCCGAGCCGACGGTGCCGATAAGGCGGGCGCCCAGCGCCTTAGCCCACTGACAGGCAATAGTGCCTACGCCGCCAGCCGCAGCGTGGAACAGGAAGGGTTCATCCGGTTTCACCTCATAGGTTTTGCGCAGCAGATAAAAGACGGTCAGTCCTTTCAGGAAAGAGGCTGCCGCCTGTTCAAAGCTAATGGCATCGGGCAGGCGCGCCACTTTATCGGCAACCACGTTATGCACCGAACTGTAGGCACCCAGGGCCGACTGGGCATAAACCACCCGATCGCCCTCTTTCAGGTGGCTGACGGCGGAGCCGACTTTGCTTACGATGCCTGCGGCTTCGGTCCCCAAACCGCTGGGTAACGTTGGTGGTGGGTAGAGCCCGCTACGCACGTAGGTGTCGATATAGTTGATGCCAACGGCTTTGTTTTCGACCTGAACTTCGTTATCGGTCGGATCTTTGGGGGTAAAGTCGACCGCTTTCAGTACCTCCGGTCCGCCGTGTTCAGTGAATTCAATTCGCGTTGCCATGTGATCTCCTTTTGGGTCGAGGCAAGATTAAAGGGTATACTTCCCGGTCTCTCTCTACAGATACCTGAGCATTTAATTCACTATGGCAGGAAAAACCCCCTTCAACAAACCCTCCGAAAGCCGCGAGCCGCGCGATCGGGAGGTCGATGCGCTGAAAGTGCCGCCCCATTCGTCGGAAGCTGAGCAGTCGGTGTTGGGTGGATTGATGCTGGATAACGAACGCTGGGACGATGTGGCCGAGCGCGTGGTGAGTGAAGACTTCTATACCCGTCAGCATCGCCTGATCTTCACCGAAATGCACCGCCTGCAGGAGCAGGGGCAGCCCATCGATCTGATTACCCTTTCCGAATCTCTGGAGCGCCAGGGCCAGCTGGAAAGCGTGGGGGGATTTGCTTATCTGGCGGAGCTGTCGAAGAACACTCCGAGTGCGGCCAATATCAGCGCCTACGCCGATATCGTGCGCGAGCGGGCAGTGGTGCGCGAGATGATCTCCGTCGCCAACGAGATTGCCGATGCTGGTTACGATCCCCAGGGACGTACCAGCGAAGATCTGCTCGATCTGGCAGAATCGCGGGTTTTCCAGATAGCCGAAAACCGCGCTAATAAAGATGAAGGTCCGAAGGGGATCGATAAGATTCTGGAGGCCACCGTCTCCCGTATCGAAACTCTGTATCAACAGCCCCACGATGGGGTCACGGGTATCGATACCGGTTATCAGGACCTGAATAAAAAGACTGCCGGTCTGCAGCGTTCGGATCTGATTATTGTGGCGGCGCGTCCCTCCATGGGGAAAACCACCTTCGCCATGAACCTGTGCGAAAATGCCGCCATGCTGCAGGATCAGCCGGTGCTGATCTTCTCGCTGGAGATGCCCGCCGAACAGATTATGATGCGTATGCTGGCTTCACTTTCCCGGGTGGATCAGACCCGCATTCGTACCGGCCAGCTCGATGACGAAGACTGGGCGCGTATTTCAGGCACCATGGGCATTCTGCTCGAAAAGAAAAACATGTATATCGATGACTCGTCAGGCCTGACGCCGACCGAAGTGCGTTCCCGCGCGCGCCGCATCTACCGCGAGCACGGCGGGCTCAGTCTGATTATGGTCGACTACCTGCAGCTGATGCGCGTGCCGTCGCTTTCCGATAACCGTACCCTGGAGATCGCCGAAATCTCCCGCTCCCTGAAGGCGCTGGCCAAGGAGCTTCAGGTGCCGGTGGTGGCGCTCTCCCAGCTTAACCGCTCTCTGGAGCAGCGAGCCGATAAGCGCCCGGTAAACTCCGACCTGCGTGAATCTGGCTCTATCGAACAGGATGCCGACCTCATCATGTTTATCTACCGTGATGAGGTCTATCACGAAAACAGCGACCTCAAAGGCATTGCGGAGATCATCCTCGGTAAACAGCGTAACGGTCCTATCGGGACGGTGCGTCTGACCTTTAATGGTCAGTGGTCGCGGTTTGATAACTATGCCGGGCCGCAATACGACGACGAATAATTATTTGGCTATTTTATTTGCGATTTTGGGATTGGGCAGTGCTCGCCATCCTCACGTACTTCAGTACGCTCCGGTGGTTACGCGCTGGCCGCACCCAAACTCGCTGCACCAATAACGCCAAATGGCTAATCGAAAAGAATTAAGGAATGAACATGCAAGCGGCAACCGTGGTCATTAACCGCCGCGCCCTGCGACACAATCTGCAACGCCTGCGTGAGCGGGCACCGGACAGCCGCCTGGTGGCGGTGGTGAAGGCCAACGCCTACGGTCATGGTCTGCTGGAGACGGCCCGTGCGTTGAGCGATGCCGACGCTTTCGGCGTGGCAAGGCTGGAAGAGGCGCTGCGCCTGCGGGAAGGGGGCATTCGCCAGCCCATTCTGCTACTGGAGGGCTTCTTTTCCCCAAGCGACCTGCCGCTGCTGGCACAGCATCAACTGATGACCTCGGTCCACAGCGAAGAACAACTGGTGGCACTGGAGCAGGCGCAGTTGAGCGAGCCGGTGACCGTCTGGATGAAGCTTGATACCGGAATGCATCGACTCGGTGTACGTCCGGAGCAGGCGGAAGCCTTCTGGCAGCGGCTGTCGCGCTGCCGCAACGTGCGTCAGCCGGTCAATATCATCAGCCACTTTGCTCGTGCCGATGAGCTGGAATCGGATGCCACACCGCGTCAGCTCGATATCTTTAATAGCTTCAGCGCCGGTAAACCGGGGCTGCGTTCGATTGCCGCTTCCGGTGGGCTGCTGTTCTGGCCCGATTCACACCTCGATTGGGTACGCCCCGGCATTATTCTGTACGGGGTATCGCCGCTTGAAGAGCGTCCCTGGGGAGCGGAGCTGGGATTCGAGCCTGCGATGTCGCTGATGTCGTCTCTGATCGCGGTTCGCGACCATAAGGCAGGGGAGCCGGTGGGCTATGGCGGTAGCTGGGTCAGCGAGCGTGATACGCGGCTGGGCGTGGTGGCCATGGGCTATGGCGATGGTTACCCACGCTGTGCCCCCTCCGGCACGCCGGTGCTGGTAAATGGCGAAGAGCGGCCCATTGTCGGCCGGGTGGCGATGGATATGATTTGCGTTGACCTTGGGCCTGAAACCCGGGCACGTGCTGGAGATTCGGTGGTGCTATGGGGCGAAGGGCTGCCCGTCGAGCGTATCGCGGAGATAACAAAAGTTAGTGCTTACGAACTTATCACGCGCCTGACGCCGCGGCTGATGCTGAAATATATCGACTGACTCATCGACAGGTTGCCGGTATGCTGTCCGGCGCCTGTTTCCCCTGGCGGGCGTTTTAACGAATCCATAACCTGCCCCTCGATCTCCCTGCACTTCCGGTTTATTGTGTTACTGATGCCTCGCCGTGTCGCCACGGGCGGAGGCTGCCTCACAACAGCCAATAACAATCAGGAGAATCCGGCGTGTTTCAGAATGTTGACGCCTATGCAGGCGATCCCATCCTCTCGCTCGTGGAACGTTTTCGGGAAGATCCCCGCAGCGATAAAGTTAACCTCAGTATCGGCTTTTACTATAACGAAGAGGGGATCGTTCCCCAGTTTCCTGCCGTAGCTGAGGCCGAAGCGCGCCTGAGCGCCACACCCCACGGCGCTTCGCTCTATCTGCCGATGGAAGGGCTGGGCGATTATCGCAGCGCCATCGGGCCGCTGCTGTTCGGCGCCGACAGCCCGCTGCTGAAAGCGGGAAACATCGCTACCATCCAGACCCTGGGGGGCTCGGGCGCTCTGAAGGTGGGAGCCGACTTCCTGAAACGCTACTTCCCTGATTCCGGCGTTTGGGTCAGCGACCCGACCTGGGAAAACCACGTAGCAATATTCGAGGGGGCTGGATTCGAAGTAAACACTTACCCATGGTTTGATGATGAAACCAAAGGCGTGCGCTATGAAGCGTTGCTTGAAGCGCTGAACAACCTGCCAGCGCGCAGCATTGTGCTGCTGCATCCCTGTTGCCATAACCCCACCGGCTCCGATCTGACCGATGCCCAGTGGGACGGCGTGGTCGAAGTGCTGAAGGCGCGCGATCTGATTCCATTCCTTGATATCGCCTATCAGGGCTTTGGCGGCGGTATGGAGCAGGACGCTTACGCGATTCGCGCTATTGCCGGTGCCGGGCTGCCTGCGCTGGTCAGTAACTCCTTCTCTAAAACCTTTTCGCTCTACGGTGAGCGGGTGGGAGGGCTGTCAGTGGTCTGTGAAGATAGCGATGCTGCCTCCCGGGTCTTTGGTCAGTTGAAAGCGACGGTGCGCCGTATCTATTCCAGCCCGCCAGAGCACGGCGCGCGTCTTGTTGCCACGGTGTTGAACGATCCCGAACTGAAGGCGAGCTGGCTGGCGGATGTTGAAGCGATGCGTAAGCGTATTATCGCTATGCGTCAGGCGCTGGTAGAGGTGCTGGACCAGGCGCTGCCGGGCCGTGATTTTGGTTATCTGCTGCGCCAGCGCGGCATGTTTAGCTATACCGGCCTCAGCCCGCAGCAGGTCGAGCGGCTGCGCGAAGAGTTTGGTGTCTACCTGATCGCCAGCGGCCGTATGTGCGTAGCGGGCCTTAATAGCCGAAACGTCACGCGTGTGGCACAGGCTTTTGCGGCTGTAATGTAAATACTCACTTACCTTTAAGGTGCTGTCACATCGGCAGTGTGCTGGCACCTTTCCCTGTCAGTCATGGCGCTGGCCCGGAAATTTTCAGCGCCGGGTTTTACCTTTTCCCGGTCTGATACACACTTAAAGAGATCCATTCGTTATACGGAGCCGTTTATGTGGTACCAACAAACTCTGATTCTGAGCGCAAAACCGCGCGGTTTTCACCTGGTTACCGACGAGTTACTGGGACAAATGCGCGAGTTGGCCGATATTCAGATTGGGTTACTGCATCTGCTGCTCCAGCATACCTCCGCTTCCCTGACGCTGAATGAGAACTGCGATCCTACCGTGCGCCAGGATATGGAGCAGCACTTCCTGCGGACAGTGCCGGAAAATGCCCGCTATCAGCATGACTATGAGGGGCCGGACGATATGCCAGCCCATATTAAATCGTCGCTGCTTGGCGCCTCGCTGACGCTACCGGTTCGTCTTGGCCGCGTGGAGCTGGGGCGCTGGCAGGGGATCTGGCTGGGGGAGCACCGGATTCACGGCGGTTCCCGGCAAATCGTCGCGACGCTACAGGGGGAGTAAAACGATGACCAGTTCGGAGTTGTTGCAGTACTGCATGGCGAAGACCGGAGCGCAGCAAAGCGTCCACAGTGACTGGAAGGCAACCCAGATTAAGGTGGGGGATGTGTTGTTTGCCATGGTGCAGGAGGTGGATGGGCGACCGGCGGTATCGCTGAAGACCAGTACGCCCCTGGCGGATTTGCTGCGTCAGCGGCATCAGGATCTGTTTCCCACTCCGCATCTGAATCAGGATAAATGGAGCACGCTGTTTCTGGACGGATCGCTTCCGGCTTCGCAGATATACTCTCTGGTGAATGATTCATACCAGCAGGCGCTGGATCTGCTGTCGGAGGAGAAACGCAGGAAACTGATGGGGGGATGAAGGGAATCGGCGCCTTTCCCCGCAGCGAGGAAAAGCGCCATCAGCGTTACTTCTGTTCCAGTAACGGCTTCAGGAAACGCGCGGTGTGAGAAGTTTCGCACTCCGCCACCGTTTCCGGCGTGCCGGAGACCAGAATCTCACCGCCGCCGCTGCCGCCTTCCGGACCCAGATCGACAATCCAGTCGGCTGTCTTAATCACATCCAGGTTATGTTCGATAACCACGATGCTATTGCCCTGATCGCGTAATTGATGCAGCACGTCCAGCAGTTGCTGAATATCGGCGAAGTGCAGACCGGTGGTCGGTTCGTCCAGAATATACAGGGTCTGGCCGGTACCGCGTTTCGACAACTCGCGTGCCAGCTTCACGCGCTGGGCCTCGCCGCCGGAAAGCGTGGTGGCCGACTGGCCCAGCCGGATGTAAGAGAGACCAACATCCATCAGAGTCTGGAGCTTGCGCGCCAGGGCGGGCACGGCGTCGAAAAACTCCCGCGCCTCTTCAATAGTCATATCCAGCACTTCATGGATATTCTTGCCCTTGTACTTAATCTCCAGGGTTTCGCGGTTGTAACGCTTGCCCTTACACTGGTCGCAGGCCACGTAAACATCCGGCAGGAAGTGCATCTCAACTTTGATCACGCCGTCGCCCTGACAGGCTTCGCAGCGGCCGCCGCGGACGTTAAAGCTGAAACGGCCTGGCGTATAGCCGCGTGAACGGGACTCCGGTACTCCGGCGAACAGTTCGCGCACCGGTGTAAACACGCCGGTATAGGTAGCCGGGTTGGAGCGCGGCGTACGGCCGATGGGGCTCTGGTCGATATCGATCACTTTATCGAAGTGCTCCAGTCCCTGAATATCGCGGTAGGGGGCCGGTTCGCCGCTGGTGGCGCCGTTCAACTGACGCTGAGCGATGGGGAACAGCGTATCGTTAATCAGCGTCGATTTCCCCGATCCGGATACCCCGGTGATGCAGGTAAACAGTCCAACTGGCAGGGTCAGGGTGACGTCCTTCAGGTTGTTGCCGCGAGCGCCGGTCAGCTTCAGCACTTTTTCCGGATCGGCGGGAACGCGTTTTTTCGGTATCGCTATCTGGCGCTTGCCGCTCATATACTGGCCGGTCAGGGATTCCGGCACCGCCATAATGGCGTCCAGCGAACCTTCCGCCACCACCTGACCGCCGTGAACACCGGCGCCGGGGCCGATATCGATAATGTGGTCGGCGGCGCGAATGGCGTCTTCATCATGTTCCACCACAATCACGGTGTTACCAAGATTGCGCAGATGGATCAAGGTACCCAGCAGGCGTTCGTTATCGCGCTGATGCAGGCCGATGGAAGGCTCGTCCAGCACGTACATGACCCCTACCAGACCGGCGCCAATCTGGCTTGCCAGACGGATACGCTGGGCTTCGCCGCCGGAGAGCGTCTCTGCGGAGCGGGAAAGCGTCAGGTAATTCAACCCCACGTTGACCAGGAACTTCAGGCGATCGCCAATCTCTTTCAGCACTTTTTCGGCGATTTTTGCCCGCTGTCCGGCAAGCTTCAGGTTGGCGAAGAACGCCATGGCGTGACCGATGCTCATATCGGAGATGGTCGGCAGCGTGGTGTTTTCCACAAATACGTGGCGCGCTTCGCGCCGCAGACGGGTGCCGTTACAGCTGGTGCAGGGGCGGTTGCTGATATATTTGGCCAGCTCTTCGCGCACCGCGTTGGATTCGGTCTCTTTGTAGCGGCGTTCCATATTGTGCAGCACCCCTTCGAAGGGATGACGACGTACCGAGGTATCGCCGCGGTCATTCACATACTTAAATTCGATAGACTCCTTACCGGAGCCATAGAGCACTACGTTGCGCACTTTATCGCTCAGGCTTTCCCAGGGGGCCTCAACGTCGAATTTATAATGCTCCGCCAGCGAACGCAGCATCTGGAAATAGTAGAAATTGCGCCGATCCCAGCCGCGAATGGCGCCCCCGGCCAGCGACAGCTCGCCATTCTGCACCACCCGATCGGGATCGAAATATTGCTGAACGCCCAGACCGTCACAGGTGGGACAGGCACCGGCCGGGTTGTTGAAGGAGAACAGGCGTGGCTCCAGTTCGCGCATGCTGTAACCGCAGATGGGACAGGCGAAGTTGGCGGAAAACAGCAGCTCTTCGGCTTTGGGAACGTCCATATCGGCGACCACCGCGCTACCGCCAGAAAGCTCCAGCGCTGTCTCAAAAGATTCCGCCAGACGCTGCGTCAGATCTTCACGTACCTTAAAGCGATCCACCACCACTTCGATGGTGTGCTTTTTCTGAAGCTCCAGCTTTGGCGGATCCGACAGATCGCATACCTCGCCATCGATACGGGCGCGGATATAGCCCTGGCTTGCCAGGTTCTCCAGGGTTTTAACGTGCTCGCCCTTACGTTCTTTGATAATCGGTGCCAGTAGCATCAGCCGCTTACCTTCCGGCTGGCTCAGGACATTGTCCACCATCTGGCTAACCGTTTGAGCCGCCAGCGTCACGTCGTGATCCGGGCAGCGGGGTTCGCCCACGCGGGCAAACAGCAGTCGCAGGTAATCGTGGATTTCCGTAATGGTGCCCACGGTAGAGCGCGGGTTATGGGATGTCGACTTCTGCTCAATGGAGATGGCCGGGGAGAGCCCTTCGATATGGTCGACGTCCGGCTTTTCCATCAGCGACAGAAACTGACGCGCATAGGCGGAGAGGGACTCGACATAGCGGCGCTGACCTTCCGCATACAGGGTGTCAAACGCCAGCGATGATTTACCCGAACCCGACAGGCCGGTCACGACGATCAGCTTGTCTCGGGGAATTACCAGATTGATATTCTTGAGATTATGGGTGCGGACACCCCTGACTTCTATCTTGTCCATTTAGCTTTCCCGGATACTAACCCGCTGCCAGAAACGGCTAATTATGACACAATTAATCCTGAATGGATATCCAGTGTTCCTCTGTAACAAATGAAGCATAGGCAACTTTAATGGAACGACGGGCACAGCTATAAACTCTAACAGTGGCGTGATAGAATCGCGGGTTTACACTATCAGGAAAACCTTCTCAGGAGACTCGAACATGGCCAGCAGAGGCGTAAACAAGGTGATTCTCGTCGGTAATCTGGGCCAGGACCCGGAAGTGCGCTATATGCCAAATGGCGGGGCCGTGGCTAACCTGCGGCTGGCGACTTCCGAATCCTGGCGCGACAAGCAGACCGGTGAGATGAAAGAAGTGACCGAATGGCACTCCGTAGTGCTGTTTGGCAAACTGGCGGAAGTGGCGGGTGAATACCTGCGTAAAGGTTCCCAGGTTTATATCGAAGGCCAGTTGCGTACCCGCAAATGGCAGGGGCAGGATGGCCAGGATCGTTACACCACCGAAGTCGTGGTTAACGTGGGCGGCTCCATGCAGATGCTGGGCGGCCGTCAGGGCGGCGGTGGCGGCATGGGCGGCGGCCAGCAGCAGGGCGGTGGCTGGGGTCAGCCTCAGCAGCCTCAGGGCGGCAACCAGTTCAGCGGCGGCGGTCAGCAGCAGGCTCAGTCTCGTCCTCAGCAGCAGAACAGTGCACCGGCACCTTCTAACGAACCGCCGATGGACTTCGACGACGATATTCCGTTCTGATAAACCTTTTCAGAAGATATATCGTATAAGGCCCCGTTATTACGGGGCTTTTTGTTATACAGACGTTGGCTCTGGTATCAGATGTTCACTTTCTTCATTACCGACTGCTCAACGCCAGCCGGGCGGCGAAAGCCATAAAAACGCCGCCTGTGGCGCGATCCATCCATTTCACTACCGACGGTCGGGTAAAGACCGCCGATGCATAACGGGTGGTTAAAATCAGCATGAGGGACCAGAGCGTACCGATTAGCACGTGGACGGTCACCAGCAGGAAGGTCCAGACAACCGGTGAGTGGCCCGTGGGAATAAACTGCGGCAAAAACGAGACATAAAAGACGCCCATCTTGGGATTTAACACATTGCCGAGCATTCCACGCAGGAACCAGTTACTGGATGATGGGATGCTTGTCTGACAGGGATTAAAGCTATGACGGGGTTTGAAGATAAGCTGTATCCCCAGCCAGCACAGCCAGGCGGCGCCACACCATTTTAGCAGGTTGTAGGCCAGTTCCGACGCAGCAAGCAACGCACCTAAACCAAAGGCGACCAGCGCTCCCCAAATAAAGCATCCGGTGTCGATGCCTATGGCGGCCTGGAAAGCTTTCTTCCCGCCTTCGACGGTGGCGGTTCGTAAGATCAGTGCGGTATCGAGTCCGGGGGTGAGCGTCAGCAGGAGTGCGGCAAAGGAAAAAGCAATCAGTGAATCAGCAACGGGCATTTTCTGTCTCCGAAAGCGTGAATGCTACTGTAAAGATTCACTTTTTACCACTGGAGTGTTCGACCCGTCTATCGTTAGTCTCGTCATTTTTAAAGGCCCCGTTTTCACAGGGCTTCAGATTGATGACAAAGAGGGAAAAAACGTGGTTTTTCCCTCTTTGTGGTTGAGCTGCCGAAAATCAATAAATTGATTTTCCTTGTTTATTTTTCTGGTGATTCTGGCCGAACGAATTCGGCCTGGGGTTTGTCATCAGTCTCAAGCCCTGTTTTCACAGGGCTTATTGTTCTCAGCGGCATTATTTAATCGCCACGCTCATTCCTCCGTCGGCCATGACCACGGAGCCCACCAGATAGCTGGCCTGCTCCGATGCCAGAAAGGCAATGGCTTCTGCAATTTCTTCAGGCTGCGCGGCGCGGCCGATGGGGGAGCCTGCGCCGTGACCGGCCAGAAATGCCTGGCCGTCAGGGTGGATCCTGTTGGCGATATTGGTGATGACATCTCCGGAGCCAACGGCGTTTACGCGGATACCGTAAGGAATTGCTTCCAGCGCCAGAGTGCGGGTTAACTGCGCCAGCGCGCCTTTAGATGCGGCATAAGCTGCTATGGAGGGAAATGTCTGGTAGCAGGCGTAGGAGCCAACGTTAATGATAGCGCCTTTACCTGAACTCATCATCTGGCGCAGCGATTCACGCGCAAACAAAAAGGCGCCCGTCGCGTTGACGGCCAGAATTCGGTTCCACTCATCAAGCGTCATATCCACCACAGCCTTGTTTGTGATAATTCCCGCGTTATTCACCAGAATATCCAGGCGACCAAAATGACGCATTGCGGTTTCCACCGCCTGCGTCGCGCTGGCTTCGTCGGCCACGTCAGCAACCAGCGACACGATGCCGGGGCATTCCAGATCGCGAACTTCCTGCTCCAGACTGATGGCGACGATGTCGGCGCCCCGCTGATGCAGCAGTGCTGTGGTTGCCCTGCCAATTCCGCTGGCTGCACCGGTAACAATCGCGACCTGACCTGCGAAGGGTTGTGGATGTGAAGCGTGCGTTGCGTTGGACATGTCTCTTTACCTCTGTATGGATGTCCTGGCAGGCTACGTTGTCGTTGGAAAAGCCAAAAGACACAGGGCTATTGGATGATTGCCTGTTCCTATTTGTACTGTTTACTTTATCAGCTAACTATGGCGCTATGATTGCTCACTAATACCCGGTGGTCGAGGAACGATGGGAAGCAATCATCAGGCTGAGCAAATGGTTGACTTACTGGCGAAGCTGGCGCCTCATGAAGGTTACACGCGCTCGCAGTTGGATTCGGTTCGTTTTATGCGTGCCAATGGGCCGATAGGTCGCACGCCGGTATTGTATGAGCCGGGGATTGTGATTGTATGTCAGGGTTCCAAACGTGGTTATCTGGCAGACAAAGTGTATCGCTATGACAGCCAGCATTATCTGGTGCTTTCCGTGCCGCTGCCATTCTCAACAGAGACGGATGCCACTGCGCAGGAACCCCTTCTGGCGCTTTCCGTCGGTCTGGATATGACGGTACTGACTGAACTGATCGTTATGCTGGATGAAGAAGGATATCGTGCCGCATCACCGCCTCAGGGAATTATTTCAACACCGCTGGATAGCGCATTGTCCGATGTGACGCTGCGTTTGCTACGTGCGCTGGCGTCACCACTGGAGGGGCGGATTCTGGGGCCTTCGATTATTCGGGAACTCTATTACCGGATGTTGATTGGCGAGCAGGGCGGTGCTATTCGCGCAGCGCTTGCCAGTCAGGGCCATTTTGCGCGTATCTCCCGGGTTTTGGCGCATATTCATCGCTGTTACTATCAACCGGTAAGCGTCGGTGAGCTGGCAAAACGGGCCGGTCTTAGTATCCCGGCATTTCATGCTCACTTCCGGGCGATAACCAACACTTCACCGGTGCAGTACATTAAATCCGTACGGTTGCAGCAGGCGCGTTTACTCATGATTCGTGACAACCTGACGGCCGCATCGGCCGGACAGCGGGTCGGATATGAAAGCCCTTCACAATTTAACCGTGAATTTCGCCGTTTATTTGGCCGCCCTCCGGGGGAAGAAGCGCGGGTGATGAGGCACGCCTTTTCATTACTGCCTTCTGTACAGTTGGCAGCCGTGGTTGCCACACATTAAGAGAATTATCTGGCGAATGCGCTGGACTTTTTGAACACGAATAACATCGTTATTTTTATATACAAATAATTTAAAGAGACTTGATAAATAATAACATTCGGATAAAGCCTAATTTAGCCATGTAAAATATGTGGGTAATGGGTTGTTTTTGTTTTGTCATTTAAAATCAATGCTATATGTGTTTATTTTCGTCTGTAATGCAATAAATAAATTGCTATTTTCTTAATAAATGATAGATTCTTCTACGTAAAATTTTGTATCTATTAAATTATTTATCATTTATTTAACAGTCATGTAAAAATGCGGAAATAAATAAGCTCGTCGCCTGCTGTTATCCTCTTCTCAGTTGAAGTTTTAAATTGAGGATTTTCTTGAACATTCTTTTTTGACCGCGGTTAGCATTGACCGAATAGTATGTATCTCGTTGTTATTATTTCCCCTCTGGAGTAAAAACTGGTGGCAGATATCAATGCCGGACAGCTTAGTCGAAGCCCCAATCGGCGCTTTTTCGTTGAGTCAAAGCAGGTAGCGATCGCCGTAACGCTGATCGTTTTTATGCTGGCAGCTATTTTGTTTAGCTATATCTCTTACCGGCGTCAGATTTCGGTCGCGGAAACGGTGGCGAATGAATTCTCGCGGGTGATTGAAAGCGATCTGCACTATAACGAAAACTTTTCAGATGCGGTTTCGGTGCTCTATCTGCGGCTTAAAAGCAGTCGCTACCAGCTGGGCGATGTCGGGCAAGAGTATGATAAACAGCACCGTATTTACGGTATTAACCTGTTTGCGGATCAGACCAATAATGCTTTTATGGGCACGCTTCAATCAGACGAGTCCCTGACGAGAGACAAGCTGCTGCTGGCCAGAGCCGTGGATCTGGCCATGCGTATCGAAAGCCGTAATTCTCACTATAGTCATATCAGCCGACGCTACTTCCTGTCTAAACAGGACGATTTTATCTATATCACTACGAAGGTGCCGCTGAGCGAATATGTGTTTAAGGCCAGCAGGGGGCGGGGTTATGGGCTGTTCAGCCATATTGAAACCCGCGGCTATCTCTATCAGAAACTGCATGACGATCCTGGTGCCCGCTTCGGGGAGCTTTCCCCGGTATATCTCGACTCCCTGTCCGGTGATCCGGTGATTACCGTGCAGCACGTGGTGTTTGACCAGAGCCAGGGAATGAAGGACAAGGTGCTGGGCTCGCTTTGCTTTGACTACCAGCGTGAAGATCTGTTGGCGATTGCCCGCAGCCTGGAGATTAATCAGCAGGATAATTTCCTGAATATTTATCTGCTGGATAAAGAGAGTCGCACCGAATTAGGCGTGCTGGGCGTCGATAACTGGGGTAAGAAAGTACGTTCCGCCATTAACGATCGCTATGAGGTGATCGTTTCTATCGATCCGCTTCGTTACTATCTGGCGTCGACCGGGCGTAGCGATCTGCTGATTCTGGCGTTGTTGTCGCTTTGCTTCCTGGGACTGGGGCTAATCTACGATCGCATTCTGCGCGTTCAGCGTCGCAATTCGCTTATCGACCCTCTCACCGGGCTTTATAATCGGGCATGGCTGGAAAAGTATGATACCCGTGGCGGATTGCGGGCCCGGACGATCGTGATGCTCGACTGCAACGACTTCAAAACCATCAACGATACCTGGGGCCACCAGATGGGCGATATGGCGTTAAAGCATGTGGCAAAGTCGATTGTCCATCGCATTCAGCCGAATCGGGACTACGCGGTGCGTATGGGGGGCGATGAGTTTTTGATCACCTTCAGCCAGGGGGGCTCTGAAGCGGTGGAAGCCTGCATGCGGCGTATTGCGCATGATATCGGACTGTTTAGCGCCGAGGTGCCGTTTTCCGTGAGTTACGGTGTTTGCGAGCTGACGCCCGGAATGACGCTGAGCGAGGCGATGTCCCGGGCCGATAGCCGGATGTATCAGATAAAAAAACGAGCGAGAATCTAATAACCACCGTGCGTGGCGCCTGAGGCAGCGATGCACGGCACTCCCTCTGCATGACGATAATCAGCCATTTCCAGGCTGCGTTGCCGATCGTTTTCCGTCAGAATTGTCTTGAATGAGACGCGGATCACAATATTATGCGCCGTTTTATTCCAACGGTATGGTCGTGCGGTGTTTTCTTCCTGACATCAGCCTGTTACACCCCGAGCATCCCCCCCCGATAGTGACTTTCTATGTTTAAGCGGTTTTTTTTGCTTGTGTTACGCTTAAGACAAAATAAAACAAGGGAGTTGAGATGGAACTCTTGAATCAACAGTGGAGGCCTGGCCAGTGAAGAAAAAGACGTTATTTACGTTGCTGCTGGTCGTGATTGTGATTGCACTGGCAGTACTTTTCAGGGCGCAGAACCAGGATTTATTGCTGCAGGGTGAGGTGGATGCGCCGGAGGTTATCGTTACATCGAAAGCGAAGGGGCGCGTGGTAGAGCGTCTGGTGGAAAGGGGCGACGATGTGAAGGCCGGGCAGCTGCTGATGAAGCTGGACGCGCCGGAAATTATTGCGCAACTGCGTGCGGCGGAAGCGGCGCGCGATCAGGCGAAAGCCCAGCTCGACCAGTCGATGAACGGCACCCGCGAAGAGAATATTCGCAACCTGAAAGCGACTCTGGACGAGGCCGAGGCTGACTACCGCAATGCGCAGGCGACCCTTAACCGTAACCAGAAGGTGGCGGCCCAGGGTTATATCTCTGCACAGGATCTGCAGGATTTGCGTAATGCCCGGGATACCGCGTGGCAGAAAGTTCAGGGGGCGAAAGCCAATCTGGACGAAGGCATTCACGGTGACCGTATCGAGCAGCGTGCCGCTTACGCCGCGCAGCTGCGCCAGGCGGAGCAGGAGCTGTTGGAAGTGAAAGTTCAGGCCGATGATCTGAATGTCACGGCGCCGGTCGATGGCGAAGTGGGACCGATTCCGTCTGAGGTGGGCGAACTACTGAACGCCTCCAGCCCGCTGTTGACCCTGGTGCGTCAGCCCCAGGCTTACTTTGTCTTTAACCTGCGCGAGGATATCCTGGCCCACGTTCGCAAGGGCGATAAGGTGAAGCTGCGGATTCCAGCGCTCAATAACCAGATTATCGAGGCTGAAGTACATTACATCGCGCCGCTGGGGGATTACTCCACCAAACGCGCCACCCGTGCCACCGGCGACTTCGACCTGAAAACTTTCGAAGTGCGCCTGTGGCCGACTCAGCCGGTGCAGGGGCTGCGACAGGGGATGAGCACGCTATGGCAATGGAAGGTTTAAGGACCGGCTGGCGCTGCTTCAGTCTTGCCTTCCGCCGTGAGATTCGCGCCGCCTTTCGCAAACCGGTTTTCCACTGGCTGGGCTGGATCTTTCCGCTGCTGCTGTTCGGGCTGATCGGCAGCAACTTTTCGGAAGGGACGCTGCTGGATCTGCCTGTGTCGGTGGTGGACAACGATCACAGCAACCTGTCACGTCAGCTCATTCGCAAGCTCGACGCCGGTTCTCACGCCCGCATTACCCAACATGCAGGTGGACTGGAAGAAGCGCAGAGTCGTTTGCGCAATGCGCTGGACTACGGCATGGTCTATATCCCGCCAGACTTTGAGTCGGATGCGCTGGCGGGTCGCCAGCCCCAGGTGGTGTTCTATTATAACGCGCTGTTTTACGGGGCCGGGCTCTACTCTACTCAGGACTTTAGCGGGCTGATATCCGATCTCAACAGCAACTATCGTTCGATTATTGCGGCCAGCATTGGTAAAACGTTGCCGGCCCTGGCGCAGGTCTCACTCTCCTACGACAGTCTGTTTAACGCCAGCGGCAGCTACGTTTACTATCAGCAGTTTGCTGCCACGATCCACCTGATACAGTTGTTTGTTGTGACCTGCATGATCTACGTGCTGGCGCGCAGTAAGCCGCTGATTTATTCCAGCTCTTTCAGTATGTCGCTGCTGGGAAAACTGGCACCATACACCCTGTGCTATACCACGTTACTGATGGCGGAACTGGCGTTGCTGGTGTGGATCTTCGACGCCCGGGTGGTGGGGAATCCCATCTATATGCTGCTTGTTGGCTTCTTCTACGTGATGGCGGCCCAGAGTCTGGGGATTCTGCTGTTCACCTTTACCGGCAGTGCGATAACCGCCTACACCATGATGGGGATTATGGTCAGTATCGCCTTGACCTTCTCCGGTACCGTGGTGCCGGAACTGTCAATGTCGTTGCCAGCGCAGATTATCTCTAATCTCGAGCCGCTGACTCACGCGCTCTATGCCATGTTTGATATTTTCCTGCGTCAGGTACCGGTACGTCCGGTATTCAGTGTCTGCGCGCTGCTACTCGTCTACCCGTTGGTGACCGGACTGCTGGTGTGTCGTCGTCTTCCGGCGCGCTTGCGTAAGCAGGAGGTGGTGCTGTGAAAGCGTACTGGGCCACCTTCAGTAAGGTGCTGATGGGGTTGCTGGAGCGGCCGATGTGGATGATGTTGCTGATCTCGCTGTGCGTAATGAGTACGGTATACGTTCATCGCACGGTCTGGGATCTACCAGTAGCGGTCATCGATCAGGACCACAGTTCAGCCAGCCGTCTGTTGATTCGCAACCTGGACGCCACCTCTAAAGTCAAAATGGTGGGTTACGACAGTCTGGATAAAGCGATTCACGATCTGGGCTGGCGTAAGCTGTTTGCCGTTATCATTATGCCGACCGATCTGGAACAGAAGATTTTGTCGGGTAAGGCGGTCACGGTGCCGGTGTATGGCGATGCGACCAACCGACTGGCTAACGGCCAGATTCAGCAGGATGTGCAGTCGGCGTATCAGGAGATGCTGAACCACTACGATCAGGCGTTGTTGCTGCGCAGTGGCTTTAGCGAACGCCAGGCGCAGATTGTCATGACGCCCATTATCGGCCAGGCCCGGGATCTGTTTAATCCGGGAATCAGCTTTGCGGCAATCGTCTTTCCCGGGCTGTTGGTGCTGTTACTTCAGCACTCGCTGATGATCGCCAGCGTGCGGGTCAGCATTGTGTTGAATGCACAGGGCAAGCCGCCGCTGCCGGTCTATTTGGGCGGTCTATCGGCGCTGCTGCCTATCTGGCTGTTTCTCTCCATTGTGCTGTTCGTGCTGTGGCCCTGGGTGCTGGGTTATCGTCAGACTGCGGCGATACCAGAGCTACTGCTATTAACCTTCCCGTTCCTGCTGGCGGTATTGGGGTTGGGCAAGTTCCTGACCGAATGCCTGCGCAGCGTGGAGATGATCTACCTGACCCTGTCGTTTATCACCATGCCGGTGTTTTATCTGTCGGGAACCATTTGGCCGCTACAGGCGATGCCGGACTGGGTGCGGGGCATTGCCTTTATGATTCCTTCAACCTGGGCGGCCAAGGCGATAGCCGGAGTGAACCAGATGGGGCTATCCTGGCAAAGTGCGCTCAATGATGTGGCGATGCTGCTACTGCTGGGGGCATTTTATGCGCTGCTGGGGGTAGTTATTGGGCTGTTGCGGGACAGAGTCAGGCTGCGCACTCTGCTTAAACGCTAAAAAGGCTCCCCAGAGGGAGCCTTCTGAATCAGGTCATAACGACCGGCCAGTCGGGCGGGGTGTGACTCATTACTTCCATCGTTACGTCTTTAACATTGGTCCAAATCGCCGCGAAATCGAGGCTCATGCCCAGCAGTCCGGTAGCGAACCAGCATGAAGCGGCAATGCCCAGTCCGGTGGAAAGTACCGCCAGTACAGGGGACTCGGAACGACGAAACTGAATATTCAGCGTGCTGGCAAAAAACATCAACAGTGCGCTTAACAGCTGCCAGCGCATTAGAACCACACCCGTGGTGATCGTAGCCATGAAACCTCATCCTCGAAGCAAACCTATTACGCATAACGGCATGACGCAGAGCGCGCGATAAGGGTGACCCGGGGCCGTCAAAGGGAATAAGTCATAACAGAAAATGTAAATGGGTGTCCTGTTGCATAGGACATGTGAACTATATCACATTTGTTGATTAATTCACCAGGGGTTGAGGGATTTTTTAGCAACAAAAAAACTATTCGGGCGGCAGTCGACGCCGCCCGTGGTCTTCAGGCGTGGTGACGATAGTCGGTAGGCGTGCGGTCAAACTCGCGGCGGAAAACCCGTGAGAAAGTTTGCTGTGAGACGTAGCCAAAATCCATGGCGATATCAAAAATAGGCCGTTGGGTGGTGCGTAGCGCTTCGGCCGCCATGGCCAGGCGCCGCTGGCGGATATATTCGCCCAGCGTCTGGTGCATGACCGAGCGGAACATCCGCTGAAGGTACCACTTCGAATAACCGGATTTTTGTGCGACGGCGTCAATGTTGAGCGGCTGGTCGATATGATCATCAATCCATTGCGTTAAGGTATGGATAATCTCCTGATGTGGCGACATAGGCATCCTCTCTTATCTTCTTATACCCCCGGTCGCCAGGCTCCTGGCGAGTTGGGTATCGTACTTTTTACTGGCGACGAGTATAATTCCTCAAGTTAACTTGAGGTAAAGCGGTTTTGGAAAAGAAATCATCCCGACTAAAAACCCTGCTGACGCCGGGTGAAGTGGCCAGGCGTAGTGGCGTTGCCGTTTCGGCGCTGCACTTTTATGAAAGCAAAGGACTGATTCACAGTCAGCGCAATGCCGGTAATCAGCGGCGTTATACCCGCGATGTGCTGCGTTATGTAGCGATCATCAAGATAGCCCAGCGTATCGGCATTCCGTTGGCAACCATTAGCGAAGCCTTTAGCGTGCTGCCCGAAGGCCATACGCTGAGCGCCAAAGAGTGGAAGGCGCTGTCATCGACGTGGCGCGAAGAGCTGGAGCGACGCATCAATACGCTGGTTGCCCTGCGTGATGAGCTGGATGGCTGTATCGGTTGCGGCTGCCTGTCGCGTAAGGATTGCCCGCTACGTAACCCGAATGACCGACTGGGCGCCGAAGGAGCCGGGGCACGACTGCTGGAAGAGCCCGCCGATCGGGCGCCGCATAGATCCGGAACGGATGACGATTAACGGCGTAAGGTTGATCAAATGTTCGCGCGTCTGTTAACGGTTTGCGCAGCAACGACATCGTTTGCGCATCCTTTGGGTGAAAAACAGACAGTATTGGTTTTTTTTATCTAAAAGGGGCAAAGTTTGGTTGAAAACCCCCTAATGATGCCAGGATAATCGTTTGCCTTAAATTTCCGACCGTTTTTTACGCGCGGGGTTAAACGTTTGCATTGCCGGGGTACCCCCTTTTTAACGCCATGGCAATGCCCGGGACGAAAGACGTTTAGCCAGCATAGGGCTGTTCACTGCGCGTAACGGTAACTTCATAAAAAAGCATCAGGGGATATTTCAACTATGTCTACTCCTTCTCCGCGTGCCGGCGGCTCTCTGGACGCCTGGTTCAAGATATCCGCGCGCGGCAGTACGGTGCGCCGCGAGGTGGTGGCGGGTCTTACCACCTTCCTGGCCATGGTCTACTCGGTGATTGTGGTGCCGGGCATGCTCGGCAAGGCTGGCTTTCCGCCCGCCGCGGTGTTTGTGGCGACCTGCCTGGTGGCGGGCGTCGGCTCCATTGCCATGGGGCTGTGGGCAAATCTGCCGCTGGCGATCGGCTGTGCCCTGTCGCTGACGGCGTTTACCGCTTTCAGCCTGGTGCTGGGCCAGCAGATCAGCGTGCCGGTGGCGCTGGGCGCGGTCTTCCTGATGGGGGTACTGTTTACGGTAATCTCTGCGACCGGTATTCGCGGCTGGATTTTACGCAACCTACCCATGGGCGTCGCTCAGGGGACCGGCGTCGGGATTGGCCTGTTTTTGCTGCTCATTGCGGCTGATAGCGTCAAACTGGTGGTAAGAAATCCGCTGGAAGGGTTACCAGTCGCTTTTGGCGACTTCACCAGCTTTCCGGTGATGATGTCGTTGCTGGGGCTGGCGACCATTATTGGCCTGGAGCGGCGCAAGGTGCCAGGTGGCATTCTGCTGACCATTATTGCCATCTCAATTATCGGTATGATTTTCGATCCCGCGGTGCACTTTAGCGGCTCTCTGTTTGCCATGCCTTCCCTGAACGATGAAAACGGGAATTCGCTGATCGGCAGTCTGGACATTATGGGGGCGCTGAATCCGCTGGTGCTGCCCAGCGTGCTGGCGCTGGTGATGACGGCGGTTTTCGACGCCACCGGCACCATTCGCGCCGTGGCGGAACAGGGCAACCTGCTGGATAAAGACGGACAGATTATCGATGGAGGCAAGGCGCTGACCACCGACTCCGTGAGCAGCATCTTCTCCAGCCTGGTTGGGGCCTCGCCCGCTGCGGTTTACATCGAATCGGCCGCGGGAACCGCTGCTGGCGGTAAGACCGGCCTGACCGCCATTGTGGTCGGTGTGCTGTTCCTGCTGATTCTGTTCCTCTCGCCGCTCTCTTACCTGGTACCGGCCTACGCTACTGCGCCAGCGTTGATGTACGTGGGGCTGTTGATGCTGAGCAACGTGGCGAAGCTGAATTTCGAGGACTTTGTTGATGCCATGGCAGGGCTGATGACGGCGGTGATTATCGTCTTCACCTGCAACATCGTGACCGGCATTATGATTGGTTTCGCCAGCCTGGTGGTCGGGCGTATCTTCTCTGGCGAATGGCGCAAACTGAATCTGGGTACCATACTGATTGCCGTGGTGTTGGTGACGTTTTACGCAGGCGGTTGGGCGATTTAATCCTTCCTTATTTTTCAGACTCTTCCCCGGGCCGGATTCTCTGGCCCGCTTGATTTCTACGCTGTTTAGGGCACATCCTGTATCATCATATGTAAAGATAGTGTTCTATGATGAGAACGCTTCTCTTCATTTCATGACAAACACATCGCAGTATAACTAAGGATAGTATGGAAATCTTTTTTACCATTTTGATTCTGACGCTGGTGGTTTCGCTGTCAGGGGTGGTGACGCGGATTCTGCCGTTCCAGATTCCGCTGCCGCTGATGCAGATCGCCATTGGCGCGCTACTGGCCTGGCCTAAATTTGGCCTGCACGTGGACTTTAATCCGGAGCTTTTCCTGGTGCTGTTTATCCCGCCGCTGCTGTTTGCGGATGGCTGGAAGACGCCGACCAGGGAGTTCATTAATCATGGTCGTGAGATTATCGGGCTGGCGCTGGTGCTGGTGCTGCTGACCGTGGTGGGGATCGGCTTCCTGATTTACTACATGGTGCCGGGCATTCCGTTGATACCCGCCCTTGCGCTAGCTGCCGTGCTGTCGCCGACCGATGCGGTGGCGCTTTCCGGCATCGTGGGGGAAGGCCGCATACCCAAGAAGATAATGGGGATCCTGCAGGGCGAGGCGCTGATGAATGACGCCTCCGGCCTGGTTTCGCTGAAATTCGCCGTGGCGGTGGCCATGGGCACCATGGTTTTTACTGTAGGTGGCGCCACCCTGGAGTTCCTGAAGGTAGCTATCGGCGGCTTGCTGGCGGGCTTTGTGGTGAGCTGGCTGTATGGCCGCTCGCTGCGTCTGATGAGCCGCTGGAGCGGTGACGAGCCGGCCACTCAGATCGTACTGCTGTTCCTGCTGCCGTTCGCCTCTTATCTGATTGCGGAACATATCGGCGTTTCCGGCATTCTGGCCGCGGTGGCGGCGGGGATGACCATCACCCGTTCCGGCGTGATGCGTACTGCGCCTCTGGCGATGCGCCTGCGCGCCAACAGCGTCTGGGCGATGCTGGAATTCGTGTTTAACGGCATGGTGTTCCTGATGTTGGGCCTGCAGCTACCGGGCATTCTGGAGAACTCGCTGGCGGCGGCGGAAGCCGATCCCAATGTAGAAGTCTGGATACTGTTCATGGATGTGGTGCTGATCTACTTCGCGTTGATTCTGGTACGCTTTATCTGGCTGTGGCTGATGAAGCGCTTTAGCCTGCGTTTCCTGAAAAAACGCCCGATGGAGTTTAGCTCTTACACTACCCGTGAGTTGCTGATCGCCTCGTTTGCCGGGGTACGCGGCGCCATTACCCTTGCCGGTGTGCTCTCTATCCCGCTGCTGCTACCGGGGGGCGATCCCTTTCCGGCGCGCTATGAGCTGATCTTCCTTTCGGCCGGCGTCATCCTGTTCTCGCTGTTTGTGGGGGTGATTATGCTACCGATCCTGCTGCGTCACGTGGAGCTTCCGGATAACGCACAGACCCGCAAAGAGGAGCGTCTGGCTAAGGCGGCCATTGCCGAAGTGGCTATTGTCTCTATCCAGAAAATGGAGGAGCGGCTGGCGGCGGACACCGAAGAGAATATCGACGATCAGTTGCTGCGCGAAGTCAGTTCACGGGTTATCGGTAACCTGAGGCGCCGGGCCGATGGTCGTAACGATGTAGAAAACTCGGAGCTGGAAGAGAACCTTGAACGTCGCTTCCGCCTGACGGCGCTGCGTTCTGAGCGGGCGGAACTGTACCATCTGCGCGCTACCCAGAAGATCAGCAATGAGACGTTGCAAAAGCTACTGCACGATCTCGACCTGCTGGAAGCGCTGTTGATAGAGAACAACTAAGCGATAGCGACGCTCATCCGAGCCCTCTCCCTGGAGAGGGCTTTTTTATGGCTCCACCGACCAGAACGCCTTACAGCAGTCGATCCAGGCTCGTGCGCTCTGGGAAAGATAGCCATCGCGGCGCCAGATCATGCCCAGTTGCCAGCGCAGCGGGCTGTGCAATGGCAGCCACATCAGGTTGGTTTTATCCAGCCGCTGACAGATAGGCTCCGGTAGAATGGCGATGCCGACATTGGCCTGCACCATGGCAGCCAGGAAATCCCACTGGCCGCTGCGTACCGCGATGCGCGGTGAGATCTGGTGTTCGGCGAATAGCTGGGTCATCTGGCGGCTCAGGGAGAAATCTTCGTTATAGACCAGCAGCGGCCAGGCTTCGAGCTCTTCCAGGGCCACACCGCTGCGTGACAGCCAGGGCTCGCTGCGCGGCGCCAGTACGCACATGGGATGGCTGGAGAACGCCAGGGTTTCCAGATTTTCATCCGGATTTGAGGTCAGGGCGGTCATGGCCAGGTCGAGCTCACTGTTCATAACGGCCTGTTGTACCTTCAGACCGCCAAATTCGGCGATCTTAAGCTCAATACCTGGATACTGGCGGCGATATTCGGCGATCGGCCCTGCCATCATCATTCCTACCATGGGCGGAATCCCCAGTCTTAACACCCCTTTGTTCAGGTTGTTAATGTCTGCCAGTTCGTTTTTTAGCTGACGAAACTCACCCAGAATCGCCACGCCGCGCTCAAACACGGCGCGGCCGGTATCGGTCAGTACCAGGCGGCGCCCTTCGCGTAGTAATAGCGTACTGCCCAGCTCGTCTTCCAGGTTGCGCAACATTTTGCTGATGGTGGGTTGGGTGACAAACATCTTCTCCGCTGCCCGGGTGAAGCTCTGCTGACGAACCACCTCAACAAAGTAGCGCAGCGTTCTGATGTCCATAACTATTCCTGTTAACTATACCTGGGATGAGTTTAATTCATTATTTGCATTATCGAAGGCTTACTATACTGCACTCTCCGCTATTTTATCAGGGTCTGATGCTATGCCTGCGGCGCCACGCGCGATCAAGCCTGCTGTTTCCCGTTTAACCACGCCCTTCCAGGTGTTGCTGTACGCCGGTCTGTTTCTGGTGGCGCAACAGATGGTAGGGCAGTTCCATCTTCCGTTGCCTGCTAACCTGGTAGGAATGTTGCTGCTATTTTCATTAATTATGCTGCGCGTTGTACCCGTTAACTGGGTACGTGATGGTGCCCGATGGCTGCTGGCAGAGATGCTGCTGTTCTTTGTTCCGGCGGTGGTGGCGGTGGTGAACTACACCCAACTGCTGCTGGCCGATGGCTGGCGTATTCTGCTGGTGATTGCGCTCAGTACGCTGATGGTGTTGGGGGCTACCGGCTGGGTGGTGGAAAAGATCTACCGTTTCGAGGTGACGCGTGCGGCGCGCAAGGCAGCGGCCAGTGACTAATCTGCCGCTGAGTCTCTTTTGTCTGGGGTTGACCCTGGCGCTCTACTATCTCAACAAGCGATTGTGGCGCCGTTTTCGCAAACTGCCGCTGATGCCGCTGGTCTTTACGCCGCTGCTACTGGTGGCCGTGCTAGTCTTTGGGCATATTTCTTACCAGAACTATATCGCCCAGAGCCACTGGCTGATCTGGCTGCTGGGACCTGCGACCATCGCCTTTGCCGTGCCGGTGTATGAGAATCTGGCGCTGATTCGTCGCCACTGGATGTCGCTGTGCGCCGGAACGCTGACCGCCACGGTGGTCGCGGTGACCAGCTCGGTCTGGCTGGCGCGCTGGCTGATGTTGTCCGACGAGATCCAGCGTAGTCTGGCGGTACGCTCCATCACCACACCTTTCGCCCTGGCGGCGGCAGCGCCCATGGGGGGACAGCCGGATCTGGTGGCGCTGTTCGTGGTCGTGACCGGGGTCTTTGGAATGGCGGTGGGGGACGTGCTGTTTCTGCGACTCGCGATTCGCGAAGGCGTGGCGAAAGGCGCCGCGCTGGGCGCCGCCTCTCACGGTGCAGGGACTGCCCGCTCCTGCGAAATGGGTCCGCAGGAGGGAATGGTGGCGAGCCTGGTGATGATGCTCTCCGGCGTTATTATGGTCCTGGCCGCCCCGCTGGTGGCCCGCCTGCTGTTCTAGCCTTTCAGACGGCGGAGTAGTTCAAACTCCTTAAACTGAACCGGACGCTGGAGTTGCAGGGAGCGGTTGCCTGCGATACCGGTCAGAATGGAAAGGGCGCCGGCCCGGTGATCGGCGGCGCGTTTCAGTGGGTCTTCGCCTGGTTCGCCGAACAGGTCCGCCAGCATCGCGTTGTCGCCACCACCGTGCCCCCCTTCGCCGACGGTAAATTTCGCTTTCCAGGGAGCATCAAACATCGGGAATACCGTGATATCGCAGCTCTCCAGACTGCCTTCGTTATCCCGTTCGCCGCCGGCGTTAACGTAAGACATCTCCACCAGCTTCATCTCCAGCCGCCCCTTGCTGCCGTTAAACACAATGTTCAGCCCTTCCCAGGGCAGGTATGCGTTGAGCGAATAGGTCAGTTGCACCCGATTCTGGTACTTCACCAGCACCGAGAGCGTATCTTCAATGGTGATTCCATCGCTAAAGACGCTCTGATCGCGAAAGTAGTTATCTTCGTGTTCGGCATTCAGATAGAGCGCTTTAAGCTGAGGATTCTCGGCCATATTCAGGGCGAAGGGATCGTCTTTTGCCGCCGGATAGCCGTGGGCGCGGGGGTAAAACTGCGTAATACCGCGCCGCTCCGCGTTTTCACGCCCGTAGAAACGCAGATCGCCTTCGGCGTACACCCGCTCCGGATAGCTGTCGAGCCAGAAGTTCATCAGATCGAAATGGTGGGTGGATTTGTGTACCAGCAGTCCGCCGCTGTTGCGCTTTTCCCGGTGCCAGCGCCGGAAATAATCGGCGCCGTGTTCGGTATTGAGCAACCATTCGAAGTGCACCGAAAAGACTTCGCCGATGACGCCGTCGCGCAGTAGTTCTCGGACTTTACTGTGGTGCGGGGCGTAGCGATAGTTAAAGGCGACGCGCACCTCACGCCCGGTCTGTTCAATGGCGTCGAGAATGCGCAGCGCGCGCTGTTCGTCGATAGTCATTGGCTTTTCGGTAATCACGTCGCAGCCCGCATGCAGGGCGCGCACGATATAGTCATCGTGGGTGCGATCCACCGTGGTGACGATCACCACATCGGGACGAGTTTCGCGAATCATCGCCTCGAAACTGTCCGCCTTCCAGGTGGGGACCGGTGCTGCCCCCGTCTTTTCCAGTAGCCGATTGGCGTAGTCCATGCGGGTCTGGTTGGTGTCGCAGAAGGCGACCATCCGTGCGTTGTGGCGGAAGGTACCACCGATAGCCTCAATATAGAGCCCGGCGCGACCGCCGGTGCCGACCAGTGCGTAACGTTTCACTTTTTCTCTCCTGACGCTAAGTCGTTAAAAATCCCCCTTTGACGCGCGGGTCATCCGGGGTAAAACAGTGCCTGACACACTTCCCGGTACGGAGAGCGGCATGGCGCGAATTCCTCATCAACTGCTGGAGCTGAACAGCCCTTTTATCTGGCACTGGCCCTGGCTGGAACAGGCAGTTACGGTGGCGAAGCGCTATGGCTTTACCGGCATCATCCTGCACCAGCAGGAGCTGCTGGCGTTGCTGGCGGAGCCTTCTCCGTTCGCTCCCCGGCTGGAGGCAGAGAATCTGCGCCATCAGCGGCGCCACGCGCTGCTCTATCTGCAGCGGGTAGCTGACTGGCTGGAACGGCACCATCTTGCCTTTTGGTTACAGGCCGAAGCGGCACCGCCGCAGGAGACGCTGCGTCAGAAATTTCCCGAACAGGCGCCGGACGGCGCTTCGTCATTTTGGGCCGATTTTTACCGCTCGACTCTGACGCCGCTGCTGGCGATACCGTCACTGCGCGGCCTGGTACTAAGCCTGACGACCCCCGCCTGGCAGCCCGAGCCCTGGCGGGCGGCGCTGCAGGATGTCTGGCGGGCGTTGCGAGCCGCGGGTAAGCAGTTGGTGTTACGCGACTTTATCGATGCCTCCTGGCCGCGCCAGCAGCTCCAGACGGTACTGGCATCGCTGCCCGGGGAAGTTCGCGCCTCGCTAAAGGCGACGGAGCTCGACTATCACCCCGGCTTCGCTAACCACCCACTGATTGCCACGCTGCCCCATCACAAGTGGATCGAATTCGATCTGTGGGGGATCGGCTACGGCTGGTCGGTACTGCCCTGTTATCTGGCCGATGAGATCCGCGGACGCCTGAGCTGGGCTCAGAGCGTGGCCCCCGGCGGTGTAGAGGCGGTCACTGCCCGCATCAACTGGCAGTGGCTGAGCGACAGCTCGCTTATCGGCTCCGTTAACGAGGTTAATCTCAGCGGCCTGCAGGCGGCGCGGCTTGGCGAACCCGCTGAACCGCTGCTGGAAACCTGGTTTGTGGAGCAGGGCATCAGCTTCCGCACCCGTCAGCAGGGGCAGCAACTGGCGGAGCTCTACGGCGCCAGTGCTGACTGGCTAACAAAAACCTGTAATCTGCTGGGCCGACCTCTTCATCGTCAGAGCCAGGTGCCGGAAAGCCTGGCTCAGGCCGAACAACTGCTGCATATGGATACCCGCAGCGCCCGCTGGGCGCTGGCGTTCCAGCCGCTGCTTCCAGCCGACGACCTTCAACTGGGCCATGAGCAGCGCTCGCTAATCCAGCTGGAAAAATCCTCATCGTCGCATCTGTGCGCCACCGCCATGGCGCGCCTTCGGGAGATCCCATCTCAGAGCGATGCCTTTGCCGTTGTGCAGGCGGCCTGGCAGAGCGCCGGGCGCTACAGCCAGATGTTTAGTCTGGTGACAGAAGCGGTGGTTGCGGCGCTGTGGCGTGAACGCTACGGCGCGCAACCGGAGCCGCTCACGCCTCATGCTCAGGCGCTGGAGCGCTGCGCTGATGAGCTGGAACGCTGGTTCTCTACGCTACCCGCCACAGCGCCGCTGGTGATACCTCAGCTTTTCGCACCGGAACGGCTACGCTCCCTGGCGGCTTCGCTACTGAAATAAGAGTAAGGGGCAGTGATGGCGCTGTCAGCGTACGGAGGGAAGCAGACGGTAGCGTTGGCGAGCAGAAAGGGAAAGATGTGAGTTGAATAACAAACTGGCGCTATTTCATGCGATCTACATCGCATTTCTTTCCGGAAGAAGTGTGAAGGCGTTGGTTGAAGGGGCGCTAAAAAGTGATTGAGATCACTTATGGAGAATCCCGGCCCGCAGGCCGGGAGTAAAGCGGTTAGTGGGCGCGGCCCTGCTCAATGCCGATCCCGGTTTGGGAGCGGATAAACTGCGCACGGAACTGGGAGCGTTCCCGGGCACCTTCGGCGCTGTTATCGGTAATCGAAAACAACCAGATTCCGACAAAGGCCACCAGAATCGAGAACAGCGCCGGGTATTCATACGGGAAAACTGGCGCGCCATGACCTAAAATCTCCACCCAGATGGTGGGTCCCAGAATCATCAGGATAACTGCGGTCAATAGCCCCAGCCACCCGCCGATCATCGCGCCGCGGGTAGTCAGTTTCGACCAGTACATCGACAGCAGAATGATGGGGAAGTTACAGCTGGCGGCAATGGAAAAGGCCAGGCCTACCATAAAGGCGATATTCTGATTTTCGAACAGAATCCCCAGCAGGATCGCCACCACGCCCAGCACCAGTACGGTGATTTTCGATACCCGTAGTTCATCGCGCTCGCTGGCGCCCTGGCGGAAGACGTTGGCGTACAGATCGTGGGAAACCGCAGAGGCGCCCGCCAGCGTTAGTCCGGCCACCACGGCAAGAATGGTGGCAAAGGCGACTGCGGAGATAAACCCAAGGAACAGGTTACCGCCCACTGCGTTGGACAGATGCACCGCCGCCATATTGTTGCCGCCAATCAACGCGCCCGCCGCATCCTTAAAGGCGGGGTTAGCGCCCACCAGCATGATGGCGCCAAAGCCGATAATAAAGGTCAGGATGTAGAAGTAACCCATAAATCCGGTGGCATAGAATACGCTCTTACGGGCTTCCCGGGCGTCGCTAACGGTGAAGAAACGCATCAGGATATGGGGCAGCCCCGCTGTACCGAACATCAGCCCCAGGCCCAGCGACAGTGCAGAGATGGGGTCTTTGACCAGCCCGCCTGGGCGCATAATCTCCAGGCCATCAGGATGCACCCTGACCGCTTCGCTGAACAGATTACTGAAGCTGAAACCGACGTGGCGCATTACCATAAAGGCCATAAAGCTGGCGCCGAACAGCAGTAGTACCGCCTTAATAATCTGCACCCAGGTGGTGGCCAACATGCCGCCGAACAGCACATACATCACCATCAGAACTCCCACCAGCACGACCGCCACATGGTAGTTCAGGCCGAACAGCAGTTCGATAAGCTTACCGGCGCCCACCATCTGGGCAATGAGGTAAAGGGCGACCACTACCAGCGATCCACAGGCGGAAAGCGTGCGAATCGGGCGCTGCTTCAGACGATAAGAGGCGACGTCGGCGAAGGTATAGCGCCCCAGATTACGCAGACGCTCGGCGATCAGAAACAGAATAATGGGCCAGCCGACCAGGAAGCCGAGCGAGTAGATCAGGCCATCGTAGCCGGAGGTATAGACCAGCGCTGAAATGCCCAGGAAGGAGGCTGCGGACATAAAGTCCCCGGAGATCGCCAGCCCGTTCTGAAAGCCGGTGATATTGCCCCCGGCCGTGTAGTAGTCGCTGCGCGAGCGGGTGCGTTTTGAGGCCCACCAGGTAATGCCCAGGGTGAACATCACGAACACCACGAACATAATGATGGCCTGCCAGTTGGTGGGCTGGCGCTCCACCGCGCCGCTAATGGCATCGGCGGCCGTGACGGCGGGGGTCGCCAGCAGCAGGAGATAGAGTGCCTTCATGCATCCACCTCCTGACGTACGGCTTTATTCAGGCGATCGAACTCGCCGTTGGCACGCCAGACGTAGATACCGGTCAGAATAAAAGAGATAACGATAACGCCGATACCGATAGGAATGCCCCGGGTCACGCTGGTCTGCCCGTGCAGGGGGGTACCCAGCCAGGCCGGGGCGAAGGCGATCAGAAAAATAAAGCCCACGTAAATCACCAGCATAATGGCGGATAGAGTCCAGGCGAATTTTTGACGTTTGGCTACCAGTTCCCTGAAATGCGCACTCCCTTCTATCCGCTGACAAATGACATCATTCATCACAGAGTTCTCCAGAGGTCAGTTTCAATTGTTGTTTTTTTCAGGGGTAAGGGACCGCAGGGGAAACCCTCCGCATACCCGGTACCACCGGGATATTCCCGGCGAATTTATACCGATGGCGTCCGGCCTGAGCCGATACGCCATGCAGTGGACTACTGGCCATTCCGGCCCCCTGACTGGTGTGGGGTTCAGGAAGGCATCGCGATAGCTGATTTCTCTTCGAGCAGTTTTTCCACCACGCCAGGATCGGCGAGCGTGGAGGTATCTCCCAGGTTGCTGGTGTCGCCGGCGGCAATTTTGCGCAGAATGCGGCGCATAATCTTGCCGGAGCGGGTTTTCGGCAGGGAGTCGGTCCAGTGCAGCACGTCTGGCGTAGCCAGCGGGCCGATCTCTTTGCGCACCCAGTTGCGCACCTCAGCGTAGAGTTCCGGCGTGGGGTCTTCGCCGTGGTTAAGAGTGACGTAAGCGTAGATGGCCTGCCCCTTGATGTTATGTGGGATTCCCACCACCGCGGCTTCGGCGATTTTCGGATGCGAAACCAGCGCTGATTCGATTTCGGCGGTGCCCAGGCGGTGGCCTGAGACGTTCAGCACGTCATCCACGCGTCCGGTGATCCAGTAGTAGCCATCCTCGTCGCGACGGGCGCCGTCACCGCTGAAGTAGCGATTTTTAAAGGTGGAGAAGTAGGTCTGTTCAAAGCGTTCGTGATCGCCGAACAGGGTACGGGCCTGGCCCGGCCAGGAGTCGGTAATGGTCAGATTGCCTTCGGTGGCGCCAGGTAGCGCGTTGCCTTCGTTATCCACCAGTTCCGGCTGTACGCCGAAGAAGGGCAGGGTGGCGGAACCGGCCTTAAGCTCGGTGGCGCCTGGCATCGGGGCGATCATAAAGCCGCCGGTTTCGGTCTGCCACCAGGTGTCCATTACCGGGCAGTGTCTGTTGCCGATTTTATCCCAGAACCACTCCCAGGCTTCCGGGTTAATGGGTTCTCCCACTGAACCGAGAATACGCAGCGACGAACGATCGGTGCCTTCGATGGCTTTATCCCCTTCGGCCATCAGGGCGCGAATAGCGGTTGGGGCGGTGTAGAGGATATTAACCTTGTGTTTGTCCACCACCTGGGCCATACGGTTGGGCTGAGGCCAGTTCGGCACCCCTTCGAACATCAGGGTGGTTGCCCCACAGGCCAGCGGGCCGTAAAGCAGGTAGCTGTGGCCGGTCACCCAGCCGACGTCGGCCGTACACCAGTAAACTTCGCCGGGATGATAATCGAAGACATATTGAAAGGTGGCGGCGGCATAGACCAGATACCCGCCAGTGGTATGCAGCACTCCTTTAGGCTTACCGGTGGAGCCAGAGGTGTAGAGGATGAATAGCGGGTCTTCCGCATTCATTTCTACCGGCTGATTTTCCGCGCTGGCGTTGGCCATCAGGTCGCTCCACCACAGGTCGCGGCCTTCGTGCCAGGCTATATCGCCGCCAGTGCGTTTGAACACCACGACGTTGCCCACGCTCTTCACGTTGGGATTCTTCAGCGCATCGTCAACGTTGCGCTTCAGCGGAATATTACGACCGGCGCGCACCCCTTCATCGGCGGTGATTACCAGTCGGGCATTACTGTCGATAATCCTGCCCGCGACGGCTTCTGGCGAGAAACCGCCAAAGATCACGGAATGAATAGCGCCGATACGGGCACAGGCCAGCATCGCAACGGCGGCTTCTGGCACCATCGGCATATAGATAGCGACCACGTCGCCTTTACTGATGCCCTGACTCAGAAGCACGTTGGCGAAACGGCAGACGTCGGCATGCAGTTCGCGATAAGTGATAGTCTTGCTCTGGCTGGCGTCGTCGCCTTCCCAGATAAGGGCGGGGCGGGAGCCATTCTTTTCCAGATGGCGATCCAGACAGTTAGCCGCCAGGTTGAGGGTGCCGTCCTCATACCATTTGATAGCAATATTTCCCGGTGCAAAAGAGGTGTTTTTCACCTTAGTATAGGGTTTTATCCAGTCCAGAATCTTTCCCTGCTCGCCCCAGAAGGCGTCAGGCTCTTCTATGGACTGGCGGTATTTGGCCGCGTACTGTTCCGGGGTGATCAGGCAGTCTTCCGCAATATGGGCGGGAATCGGATGTTTGTGTATTTGGCTCATAGTTATTTTCTCCTTCCAGGATGTTAATAATATGTCAACCAAACGTTAATTGTAGGGGTATCGGCGTTTTTGTTTACTATTTGGGCGACAGATCACGCATTGGCGTAAATGTACATTAAATGAGCAAACGAAACCGAGAGAAGAAATAATAACCAGTAATGATTATTTGAAAACAAGCGATATAATCTTTTTTTATAACAGTGTGTTAGTTTTGTTTAGCGCTAAAAAATAATGCTTATATATGCATTTTGCGTGAATGGCTTTGAATTTCAAGGGTTGCGCGAATGGCCATTCAGATGATACTGATTAAGGGCGTTAAAACTCCACACATCACCCGACGTTTGTCATACCCCTTTTTCAGTTTGTGGCATTCCCGCCCACAACGGGCCGGGAATGACGCTTGGATTCAGGAAGTACAGTTGTTATGAAAAACAGAAAGTTCGGACTTGCCTGGCAGATTCTGCTGGCGTTAGTTCTGGGGATTATTCTTGGGAGTTTCCTCCATTATCAAAGCGACAGCCGTGAATGGTTGATCAACAACCTCCTGTCACCTGCGGGCGACATCTTTATTCACCTGATCAAAATGATCGTGGTGCCTATTGTTATCTCTACGCTGGTGGTGGGTATTGCCGGCGTTGGGGATGCCAAGCAGTTAGGCCGTATTGGCGTAAAAACCATTCTCTACTTTGAAGTGATCACAACGGTCGCCATTGTCCTGGGTATCACTATGGCCAATGTCTTCCAGCCAGGCCATGGTATTGATATGTCTCAGCTGGCAACAGTGGATATTTCAAAGTATGAAGCCACTACGAATGCCGTGGCGGACCACTCTCAAGGTCTGATGGGAACCATTCTGTCGTTGGTGCCTACCAATATCTTCGCCTCCATGGTGAAGGGCGACATGCTGCCGATTATCTTCTTCTCGGTACTGTTCGGCTTAGGGTTGTCATCGCTGCCGGCGAAAAATCGCGATCCGCTGGTGACCGTATTCCGTAGCGTTTCCGAAACTATGTTTAAAGTGACTCACATGGTGATGCGTTACGCTCCGGTAGGGGTCTTTGCGCTGATCTCGGTGACGGTAGCGAACTTCGGTTTCGCCTCGCTGTGGCCGCTGGCTAAGCTGGTCATCCTGGTTTACGTGGCGATTATCTTCTTCGCACTGGTGGTACTGGGGGCCGTAGCCCGCATCTGCGGCCTGCGGGTCTGGACGCTGATTCGTATCCTGAAGGATGAACTGATCCTGGCTTACTCCACCGCCAGCTCTGAAAGCGTACTGCCGCGCATCATCCAGAAGATGGAAGCCTATGGCGCGCCTTCGTCGATTACCAGTTTTGTGGTGCCGACCGGTTACTCGTTTAACCTCGATGGCTCCACGCTATATCAGAGTATTGCTGCTATCTTCATCGCGCAGCTCTACGGCATTGAGCTTTCCATCTGGCAGGAGATCACTCTGGTGCTGACCCTGATGGTGACTTCTAAAGGGATTGCCGGCGTTCCGGGCGTCTCCTTTGTGGTTCTGCTGGCGACGCTGGGTAGCGTCGGTATTCCGCTGGAAGGCCTGGCCTTTATTGCCGGGGTGGACCGAATCCTTGATATGGCGCGTACCGCGCTGAATGTTGTTGGTAACGCGCTGGCGGTACTGGTGATTGCCAAGTGGGAGCATCGGTTCGATAAGAAGAAAGCGCTGGCCTATGAACGCGAGGTTCTGGGCAAGTTTGATACCACCGCACAGGGTTAACACGGCAGCAACACACAACGTCGGTTAAAGGCCCCCGCATCGTATCGGTGCGGGGGTTTTTTATATTAGCCCGCCGCGCTTTCACGCAGCCTGGACTTCAGGTGTTGATACTCTTCCTGAACGTAACGCTCTGCCGCCTGCTGGTCGGCAATGGGCTCCAGACGGACCGCGCTGTATTTATACTCCGGCGTTTTGGTTATCGGACTCAGATTTTCGCTCACCAGTTCATTACAGGCGCCAATCCACCACTGATAGGTCATATAGACCGCGCCGCGATTGGGGCGATCGCTGACCTGGGCACGAACGATCACCCGCCCTTTGCGTGACGTTACCCACAACAGCGCTTCATCGTGAATGCCCAGCCGTTCGGCATCGTCCGTATGGATCTGGGCATAGCCTGGCTCGTCGGCCAACGCCGCCAGCGCCGCGCAGTTACCGGTCATTGAACGGCAGGAGTAGTGCCCCACCTCGCGCACCGTCGACAGCACCATAGGATAGTCTTCGCTAAGCTGATCCTGGGGCGGTAGCCAGTCGCAGGTGAAGAACTGCCCCAGACCGTTGGGTCGGTCGAAACGCCCTTCATAAAGCCAGGGAGTTCCCTGATCCTCGGGGGATTCGCTGCGGCATGGCCACTGAATGTAGCCCAGCTCGCCGATTTTTTCGTAAGTGGCGCCATAGAAAGAGGGGCACAGGTGGCGCATCTCATCCCAGATGGCCTGAGTGTTTTCATACTGCATCGGGTAGCCCATGCGGGTGGCGAGTTCGCTAATAATCTGCCAGTCGGTTTTCAGATCCCACTGGGGCTCGACTGCCTTAAAGAAGCGCTGGAAGCCGCGATCCGCCGCGGTATATACCCCTTCATGCTCGCCCCAGCTAGTGGCGGGTAGCACTACGTCCGCCACCGCGGCGGTTTTGGTCATAAAGATGTCCTGAACCACCAGTAGCTCCAGGCCGTCCATCGCTTCGCGTATCGCTGACAGTTCGGCGTCGGTCTGCATGGGATCCTCCCCCATAATGTAAGCAGCACGGACTTCGCCGTGGGCCACGCGATGCGGTAGCTCACTGATGCGATAACCGGTTTTTTCCGGCAGAGAGGGCACGCCCCAGGCTTTGGCGAATTTGTCGCGGTTTTCCGCTACGCTTACCGACTGATAGCCCGGGAAAGTGTCCGGCAGCGCCCCCATATCGCAGGCGCCCTGAACGTTATTCTGGCCGCGTACCGGGTTAACGCCGGCATTGGGCTTGCCCAGGTTGCCCGTCAGCAGTGCCAGACTGGTCAGGGCGCGTACCGTCTCCACTCCCTGATAGAACTGAGTCACGCCCATGCCCCACAGAATGGTGGCGGTTTTGGCCGTGGCATAGAGCCTGGCGGCCCGGCGAATGTCGGCGGCGGTGACCCCTGTCACCTCTTCTACCGACTCCGGCGTATAGCGGGCGACGATCTCACGCCAGGCGTCGAACCCTTCTGTGCGTGATGCGATAAAGGCGCGATCCTCCAGTCCCTCTTCAATAATCACGTGGGCCATGGCGTTCAGCAGCGCGATATTGGAACCATTGTGTAACTGAAGGTGGAGATCGGCGATACGGGCGCTCTCAATACGCCGCGGATCGCAGACAATAAGTTTCGCGCCTTTCTGTTTTGCCCGAATCACCCGGTTGGCGATAATCGGGTGTGAATCTGCCGGGTTATAGCCGAAGATCAGCAGTAAATCGGTATCCTCAATCTCGGTGACTGAGTTGCTCATAGCGCCATTGCCCACTGACTGGTGCAGACCTGCAACCGAGGGGCCGTGTCAGACGCGCGCGCAACAATCGACGTTATTGGTACCGATGACGGCCCGAGCGAATTTCTGCATCAGATAGTTGGCTTCGTTGCCGGGCCCCCGGGAAGATCCGGTGGTCATAATGGCGTCGGGGCCGTACTTTTCCCGTACCTTCAGAAATTTGTCGGCGACATAATCCAGCGCTTCCTGCCAGGAGACCGATTCCAGCTTGCCGCCACGGCTCTTGCGAATCATTGGATTTTTCAGACGGGGCGTCAGGATCTGGGTATCGTTAAGAAAGTCCCAGCCATAGTAGCCTTTCAGGCACAGCGTGCTCTGGTTGTTCCTGCCAGGAGCGGGTTCGGCGCCGACGACTTTGCCATCGTCGACCAGCAGATGCATTTTGCAGCCAGAGGCGCAGTAGGGGCAGACGGTCATAACCTTGTTCATATGGTGAATCACTCCCTTGTAGCCTGTTCTGGCGGTCGTCAGCCGCCTTATGGTATGAAGTTCTCCTTGTCTGATGCATCTTCTGTGCCATGCATTTCAGACTGATATCGGGCATGATAGCGGAGAGAAAAGCAGCAATTCCCTGATTGAAAACATGAAATTGGATACCCCTAACCGTTAACGGCAAGGAGCATGGAGATGAAGGATGTGATAACGGCGCGGCCTGTCGCGCTCGATGGTGTATGTAACGTTCGGGATCTGGGAGGCTACCCGGTGCGTGAGGGAGTCATTCGCCCGGGCCGCCTTTTGCGGGGCGCAGATCTCAGCATGCTTACGCTGCCAGGTCAGCGGCAGATGGTTCAGTTGTCAGTGAACAGGATTATCGATCTGAGAACCGATGGTGAGGTTGCGGAAGCGCCCGATCGCTATCCCGAAAGCGCACGACTGGTGCGGCTGGATGTGCTCAAGGCGGTGATGGAAGGGCACAGCGCCGATCCGAAAGAGATGGTGGCCCGGCTGGGTCAACGCGACCCGACTCAGATACTGCTTGAGGTCTACCGCGCATTTATCACCGACGCCGCATGCCTGGAGGCCTGGCGCGGCTTCTTTAACACCCTGCTGGAGTCCGAAGATGGCGCAGTCTATTTCCACTGCACCGCCGGAAAGGATCGTACGGGATTTGCCGCGGCGCTGGTACTGCTGGCTCTGGGCGCGAAAACGGAACTGATTGTCGCCGATTACCTGCTTAGTAACCGCTATCGCAAAGAAGAGAATCAGCGGCTGCTGGCGAAATTTATAGCGTTTGCGCCGGACAAGCGGCCAGAAGAGATCCTGACGCTACTGGAGGTGCAGGAAGCCTGGCTGCAAAATGCGCTGAATGCGATGGACGACGGCTACGGCAGCGCCGACGCCTTTCTGCGCGATGCGCTGGGCATCGGCGTGCAGGAACGCCGGCGGCTGACCGAACTGCTGGTGGTGGCCGGTTAAAAACAGAGCCAGATAAACCGGCTCTCCAGGCCTGAGGCCAGGCCATCGAACGCCGGTAGCGCCATTATGCCCAGTAGCCCCAGGGCGCACAGCAGGCGGAGCGATAGCGACGCCATCATCCCTCCTCGCGCTCATGCTCCTGCTGCACTTTACGCAACAGCAGCCACATGCGTACCGTTCTTACCGCCACCTTCCGTGCCGCCGTCGGCTCGGGAGCAGGATCCGGGGCAATGTTTTCCGTCGCGTGGCGGGCAGTACGGTCGGCGCCGTTAAGCACCAGGTTCGCTACAATGGCGGTGACGGTGCCGATGGTAATACCGCTGTGCAGAAACAGCTGTGCCATTTCCGGCAGTTGGCTGAACAGTCCGGGTACCAGTACCGGCATCAGGCCCAGTCCGAGCGTCAGGGCAACCACCATTCCGTTGTTATTATTACGATAGTTTACTTTACCCAGGGTGCGGATGCCGGACACTGCCACCATACCGAACATCACCACGCCCGCGCCGCCAAGTATTGGCTTCGGGATCATCACCACCAGCGCGGCCATTTTGGCGAACATTCCCATCAAAATGAGAATGCAGCCCGATACTGCCACCACAAATCGGCTACGCACGCCAGTCAGACCGATAAGCCCGACATTCTGGGCAAAGGCGGAGTAGGGAAAAAGATTAAACATGCCGCCAATGGTGGTTGCCAGCCCGCAGGCGGTCAGCCCCCGACGCAGCATCGCCTGGTCGGCTTTCCTGCCGACGATTTCTCCGGTCGCCATCATAGAGGACATGGTTTCCACCATCACCACCACCATCACCATTGAGAGCAGCACGATAGGCAGCAGATGAAATTCAGGGGTTGCAAAGTGCATCAGGCGCGGAAAGTTAAGCCAGGAGGTTTGAGAAACCACCTGGAAATCGAGAGGATTAAAAAAGCCCCACAGGATAGTGCCGATAATCAGGCCGATCAGCACGGCGATATTTTTAATCAGACCTGATGCGAAGGTGTAGATATTGAGGATAATCACCAGAGTAATAAAGGCCATAATCAGCGATGTCATATTGCCGAAACTTTCCATATCGCTGCTGCCGCCGCCGATCCAGCCGCCAGCGACGGGCAAAATCGACAGTCCGATAAGCGTGACGATGGCCCCCATGACGACTTTGGGAAACAGATGTACCATTCGGCAGATCCAGGGGGCGCAGAGTAGCGTGAAAATGCCAGCGACGATCACCGCACCTGAAATGCCGCCGATACCGTACTCCTTACCGATGAGCACCATGGGCACCAGTGCCGCGAAGGTACAGCCTTGCACTACCGGCAGGCGGCAACCTATCCACTTTCCGATCCCCAGCGCCTGAATAATGGTGGCTGCGCCGCAGATAAATAGATCGGTGCTGATCAGCATGATCACCTGTTCGGCGGATAGCCCCACGGCGGTGCCGACAACCAGGGGGACTGCGACGGCGCCAGCGTACATCACCAGCACATGTTGCAGCCCATAAAGAATCATCTGGCCCGGAGGCAGAATTTCATCAACCGGGCCTGGTGATATCAGGGATTTCGTAGGGTTCAGGGTGGATTCTTTCATCGAATATTTTTCTCCTGTACGGCCCAGATAACAGCTATGCGGGCTACGATTCGAAGGCGTGCTGCCTCCCTTAGGTACGTCGTTATCCGGAACGCGTAAATACGGAAAACGCAGGAAACAGAATGCGTAAGCGGTGCCAGATTGCTGTCTGTGGCGGCATTTGATGGATGAACTGTGAAAATCGTCACGCAAATAGCCATAGACTGGCGAAAACAGGAGGAGGAATGTGGATAGCGCGGGAGAGGATTTTTCACTGGCGGCTATCACAATGAGAATGAATAAATCGTATTGATGGGGAGTCATACCGGAATAAAAAGCAGCGGCGGGACAGAGTCCCGCCGCCTGGGAGCCTGGCTGAGATCAGAGTTCCGCCATGCGTTGCCACATTTTTTCTGCCACCGGTCGCGCTTCTTCGTATAGTCGGGCGGCGTCAAAGGAGAACTGGCGATCCTCGTAGATCATGCTGCCCGCCACCATCACGCTGTGAACGGACGCACTGCTCAGGCCAAAGGCAAAATGGCCTGCCAGGTTTTCCGGATACAGCGGTGTGGGGGCCGGGTAATCGCAGATGGTGAGATCGGCGGTATAGCCCTTTGCCAGACGCCCGAAAGGCTGGTTGAAATTGCGTTCCAGCAGTTGATTGCCGCTGTGAAGCATATTCAGGAAATCGGTTGGCCATAGGGGGCCACCTGCATCGCGATGCTTAAAGTAAGCGAACTTCAGCTCTTCAAACATATCTGAGCCGATACCATCGGTACCCAGCGCGACGTGCCTGAGCATCGACAGATGCGGGTTATAGCCGACGTTGTTATTCATATTTGAGCGGGGGTTATGCGCCAGGAACGCGTGGCGTTCATTAAGCAGCAGCACATCGTCGGGTGACAGCCACAGGCCGTGAGCAATCAGGCTTTTTTCCCCCAACAGACCATATTGATCCAGGCGGGCCAGCGGCTCCATTCCGTACTTATCACGGCTCCAGGAAACGTCGTAACGATCTTCCGCAACGTGAATATGCAGCCCGCGGCCGGTAACTTCGCAGGCTTCATGTAGCAGTTTCAGTCCGGCATCGGGTACCGTAAAGGGAGCATGGGCACCGATATGCGCCTCAACCAGATAATCATCGGGGGATTTTTCTTTATCGCTATCAATCAGTTGGGCGAAGCGAATGTTCTCTTCCACGCCTGCTTCCAGCTCCTTCAAGCCGCCGTTGCGATCGGTGGTTTCAAAGCAGGTCATACCGCGCAGGCCAACGGTGATAAAGGCTTCGCGCAGCAGCGCCAGCGAACCGTGGATAAACTGCGGCGAGGCATGGTGGTCGATAACGGCAGTACAGCCGCTGCGCACTGCTTCCAGCGCGCAGATCACGCCACTGTAGTAGAGCGACTCTTCATCCAGCGCGCGATCCAACCGCCACCACAGGTTTTTCAGGGTGGAGATAAAATCGGGGCACGGGGCGATGGGAGCAAGAATGCCCCGCGACAGGCCGGAGTAAAAGTGATTATGGGCGCATACCAGTCCCGGCATCACCAGCTTGCCGGACATCTCCTTCACGGGGGCATCGGGATAGCGGGTTGCCAGGCCAGGGCCGACATCAATGATGCGCGAGCCCTGAATCAAAATGTCGATGCCGGGCGTCACCTGGGCCGGAGAAAACTCAACGGCGGTACAGTTTTTTAGCAGTAGCATAGGGGTTATTCCTCCACGGCACCCAGCAGATAGCCATGATGCTGCCGGGTGTAGTTGATAATCCGGTCCATCTGCGCCAGCGTGTCTGGCAGACCGACAGGTTCTCCGTTTTCATCAAGCGCAAACTGCCAGGTGCGTCCATCCTGACGAATATGTATTTGCTTTCCGTCCAGCAGGAAGCCCGGGTTATCGCTTTGCTCAAAATCTTTTGCAAGACTAAAGACCGTAACCTTGTCCTTGTAGGGTTTGCCTTGCCACGGACAGAACTGGGCGCAGTTGCCGCATTCGTTGCACAGCGCGTCCAGGTGAAGGATCTGCTGGCGGCTGTGGAAGCCCGGTACCGGAATGGCGATATTGGCGCGGTTGGGGCAGACATCCACGCACTTACTGCACACGTAGTTACAGGAAAGACAGCGCGACGCTTCCTGGCGGGCGAACGCATCCGGCGCGTCGGGCGCTATTTGGCGCACGGCGATGGCGCCTTTACGGCTGTAGACCTCCAGGGGATCGGTATTCATGGCGTCGCGACGGGTATGAGTCACGGTAATATTTTCACGTTTAAGGATGGTGTCACAGGCCTTACGTGCACCGCCGATGGCGCCCACGATAGAGGCCGGGCCGCTCTGTACATCGCCAATCAGAAAGACGTTTGGTAGCGCGGTTTCCAGCGTTTGAGGATCGACCGACGGGGCGTCGCCATTATTGCTCTCCAGCCCCATGGCTCGCAGTGCCTGCCAGTCCGGAGATTCGCCGGTCGCGGTAATGAGCGCATCGAAGTGCAGGGTGCGCTGCTCATCGGTGGGCAGCGGGCGGCGGCGCCCGCCTGAGTCGGGCTCGCCCAGGCGCATTACCCGCAGATGCAACTGACCATCGGCATCGTAGCGTTCCGGGTTCACCAGCGTCACGAAGCGCACGCCGTCCTGTTCGGCTTCTTCAATCTCTTCAGGCCAGGCGGGCATGGCGTCCCGATCCCGGCGGTAAACGATGGTGGCGCCGGTGACTTCCGGTAGCCGCAACGCTGCACGGGCGCAGTCCATAGCGGTATTACCGGCGCCGACAATGGCGATTTCGCCACGCAAGGGCGGTGGGGCGTCGCTGTTAAAGGCGCGCAGGAAGTCGAAGGATCGCCAGACGTCAGGATTGTCGCCTGCGAGTTGCAGCACATTGCTCTGGCCTGCGCCAGTACCGATGCAGATATAGTGGAATCCCTGCTGGCGTAGCGTGTCTATGGTCAGGTGCGGATCGCAGTTGTAGACGAATTTCACCCCGTGATCGGCGATAAAGTCGATATCCTGCTGTACCAGTTCCGCTGGAATACGGAAACGTGGCACGATGTTTCTGACAATACCTCCAGCGTTGGCCTCGCGTTCGAACAGGGTCACCGGATGTCCGGCCCGAGCCAGGAAGTAACCGGCCGCCAGACCTGCTGGACCGGCGCCTATCACCGCCACCGGATGGCGATTGCCGGTACCCGCAGGCTTATGCCAGCGGCGACGATATTCCTCCCAGCCTTTTTCCCGGGCAATCTTTTTAATGGCCCGGATATTCAGGGCGTTCTCGTAGTCCAGACGGGTACAGTTAAACTGGCACTGGTGATCGCAGATATGGCCGGTAATGGACGGCAGGGCGTTGCGTTCATAAATCAGCGACAGGGCATCGGCATAGCGCCCCTGGCCTGCCAGCCGCAGATATTCCGGGATATCCTGCTTAATGGCGCAGGCGGTGACGCAGGGAGCGACGTAACAGTCCACCAGCGGTAGCGCCTCGCCAGTGTCGATCTCCTCTTTGCCTTTCCAGGCTTTCTGGGCCCAGTCGGCGCTCAGTGCTTTATCCGCCAGGCGGTTTAACGCGGCAACGTTGATCCCGTCATGTTGCCAGTCCTCAATCTGTGACAGCAGACGGGCACATTCGGCCATGCGCAGGTAGCCGCCGGGTTTCAGCAGATCCGTTGCCATGGTGATGGGCTGGATACCGGCGCTGAAGATATCGACGATGTTGAACTGGCTGGCGCCGCCGGAATAGGAGATGGGCAGGCGGCCATCAAAATGGCGCGACAGCATGGCCGCCACGTTAATGGAGAGCGGGAACAGCGCTCGTCCGGACATATACATCTCATCACCGGGCAGTACGCCTTTATGGTTGCGGGCGCCCAGAGTGTTGGTCAGCTTCACGCCAAAAGAGAGCTTTTTCTCGGCGCCCAGCGCTATCAGGCGTGTCAGCATCTCCAGCGCCTGTTCCGCCTGGAGGTCGTGACTGAACGACTCCTCGCTGAGGGAGATATAGTCGAAGCCGTTACCGTCGAGGATGGCCCGGACCCGGGCGTAACCCAACAGGGTGGGGTTGAGCTTCACGTAGGTGTGAAGGTTCTTTTCCGTCAGCATATAGCGGCAGATGGACTCAATTTCATCCGGTGGGCAACCATGCATGGTGGAAAGCGTTACGCTGCGTACCATGCGCGGTGAGATATTTTCCGGCAGCTCGCGCAGCGCCCGGGCATCGCCTTTGGCCAGCAATTTCCAGCTGCCCCGGGCGATAAACTGCGCCAGTTCCTGACGGTAGCGGCCAAATTTGCTGTTTTTTCCAGCATCCATCATCTCGTCGATAAATTTCTGCATCGGCGGTTGGGTGATGCCCTTAAGGTCGTAACCGACGCTCATATTGAAGATAAATGAGCGCCCCTGCAGCGGCCCACGTGGGGAGAGCAGCGTTTCCAGCAGCCAGAGCGCCATCCAGGCCTTCATATACTCGTCCCAGGCTTTCTCCAGCGTGTACTCGGTGGACCATTCGGTGTTAAAGGCCTCATCGCTGGCGTCGATACAGGGTTTTTCCAGCTCCAGACGGTCAAGGATCTGCACCGTTTTCAGTTCGATAAAACTGCCGCCGGTCAGCCAGGCGACGATGATATTAGGGGCCAGTTGGGTGTGTGGGCCCGCTGCCGGGCCTACGGGGGTGTCGCAGGTTTCGCCGAACAGCGAAATCTGGCGCGAGGGATCGCGGGTATAAAATTCGGTTTCGGGGATGCCAAAGATGGCACCCGTCTCTTCATATTCGGCGCAGATGCGCGTTAAAAGCTCACTAAAAGGAATGGGACGCATGATGTCAGCCATACATTGCTCCTTGCTCTGTTGTTCTTTTGTGCCCGGCGCGGTGCCGGTGACGGAGGATCGCAGCTACCGGGAAGCAACATCTGAGCCAGTGGTGCATCTGTGGCGGATTTCGCGCCGGTATCGTGACTGGATTCGCACTCTGCACGGCAAAAGCGGGTATGGGGCAGGGGAGCCTGGAGCGACTCTCGCAGGGTGAGACATTCTGGCCGCCGGGCCGTATCAAAATGATAAAATTCGGGGCGGATAGCCCGAAAATCGGGGGCGGCACAAGAGTTGCTTCTTTTTGGAATCTATTCCGGAATGACGAGGGCTCGTGTGATGACTATTTTTTCTACCCTGTCCCGCCTGGAGGCGGAAAACCGAAGCTTTGCCCTGTTGCAGATTGTGGAAAGCCGGGGCTCAACGCCGCGCCATTCCGCCTGCATGGTGGTGACCGAAGGCGGCGAGGTACATGGCACCATTGGTGGCGGTATGCTGGAACGGCTTGCCATTGAGCGTGCCAGAGCGGCGGTAGTGGAAGGTGCCTCCTGCCTGTTTCACGGTCGGCTGGCGCGTCAGGGAGAGAACGCGGTCGGTTCCGACTGTGGCGGCGCGGTGACGGTGCATATCGCCGTTTATCCCCGGCGCCCTGAGCTGTTCCTGTTGGGGGCCGGTCATGTGAATCGGGAAGTGGCCAGGGCGGCGCTGGCGCTGGATTTCCAGGTGACCGTGGCGGATACCTGGCAGGCCAACCTGGAGCATCCCGAACTACCGACAGCCTGTCGGCGGGTGAGTGGTAAGGATTATGCCGCGATTGTTCCCCAACTAGGGCTGGATGAACAAAGCTATGTGGTGATCGCCACCAATCATGAAGACAGAGAAGCGCTGACCAGGGTCATTGGGCTGCCGGTACGTTATCTGGGCCTGCTGGCCAGTCGACGCAAGGCCCACCATTTCCGCAATGTCCTGCGTAAAGAGCTGGGGCTGGCGGAACAAGAGGTCGCGCGTTTGCATGCGCCGCTTGGTCTGGATATTCACGCCGAAACGCCCGCAGAGATTGCGATCAGCATTCTGGGCGAGCTCGTCAGTCTGTATCGCGGCCATCGGGTAACGCCGCAAGTGACACCGACAGACGGCGAAGCACAAGCTGCCGCCTGTCAGCAGGAGATTGCCGTTACTGGCTGATGATGGTGCCGGTTCTCCCGGCAATGCCGTCGCTGGCACGCGCCAGCAGGGTAATCAGCGCTTGACGGCCCGGGCGCGACTCCGCAAAGGCCAGTGCCGCTTCTACCTTTGGCAGCATCGATCCTGGTGCGAACTCGCCGGCGCGGATATAGGCGTGAGCCTGCTGGGGGGTCATGCTATCCAGCCATTGCTGCTGTGGGGTATTAAAGTGTACTGCCACTTTCTCTACCGCGGTCAGGATGATCAGCATATCCGCGTCTATGGCCTGGGCCAGTAGCGCACTGGCGCGATCTTTATCGATTACGGCGCTGGCGCCGCGTAAATGGGCCCCCTCCGCCACCACCGGGATTCCGCCGCCGCCGATGGCGATGGGTACCTGACCGGCGGCCAGCATCGCCTTAATGGCATCCAGCTCGATGATTTCGACTGGTTCGGGGGAGGCCACCACGCGACGCCAGCCGCGCCCCGGTTCTTCCCGAACCCGCACGCCTTGCCGTGCCAGCTGTTGGGCGTTATTCTCGCTCAGAAAGGAGCCGATGGGTTTGTCGGGCTGGTGAAACGCTGGGTCGCGCTCATCGACCCGAACCTGGGTAATCAGCGCCGCCACGCCCTTATTGATACCGCGTTTGCGCAGCTCTTCACGCAGCGCATTTTGCAGATCGTAACCAATGTAGCCCTGGCTGAGCGCCACGCAGACCGACATCGGCAGTACCGGTGAATGGGCCGGAGTGTGGGCCGCAGACTCAAAAGCCTGATGGATCATGCCGACCTGGGGCCCATTACCGTGAGTAATTACCAGCTCGTGCCCTTCTTCAATCAGGCCAGCCAGCGCCTGTGCGGTGCCTTGTACTGCCTGCATTTGTTCTGCCAGATCTTTGCCCAGCGCGTTACCGCCCAGTGCCAGTACGATTCTTTTCTTCATGGATCTACCCCCGATTAACGGAAAAAGGTTGCCGGTGCAGGAAACGTCCGTGCCCTGCCCGACCAGTAAAGCGTCCGCGTTCGCAGACCACTTCGCCGCGGGAAAGGGTCATGACCGGCCAGCCGTGGCAGGTGAATCCCTCCCAGGGGGAGTAGTCGACGTTATCATGCAGTTCGCTGTGGTGAATGGTGGTACGACAGTGGGGATCAAACAGCACCAGGTCGGCATCACTGCCGGGCATCAGATTGCCTTTACGCGGCCATAAGCCAAAAAGCTGCGCCGGCGTGGCGCTGGTCAGTGCCACGAAGCGTGAAGGGCTGATGCGCCCGGTCGCGACCCCTTCGGAAAACAGCAACGCCATCCGGTTTTCAACTCCGGGCAAACCGTTCGGGCAGCGGGTGAAATCGTCAGCGGCCATCCTCTGGCGCAAGGAGAGCGGGAAGGTGCAGTGATCGGTGGCGACGGTGTTGATACTGCCGTCGGTAATGCCGACCCATAGTTTGTCCTGTTCGCCGTGAGGACGCAGAGGAGGCGTTAATATATATTTCAGGGCATCTGGCCGCTGATAGAGATTGATATCCAGCAGCAGATACTGTGGACAGGTTTCTACCCACACTGGCTGGCGCTGCGCTTGTGCTAGTTTGACATATTCCAGCCCCAGTCCATTTGACAGGTGGACGATATAGAGTGGGGCATCACCTGCCAGGCGTGCCAGATTGATGGTTCGGGCAATCGCTTCCGCTTCGCAGGCGACTGGGCGACTGCGCGCATGCCAGATGGGGGCAGTTTTCCCCTCTTTGATAAAGCGCTCGCGGTTGTCATTCACTACTGCATTATTTTCCGGATGCACCGTTGCCAGAGCGCCAACTTCTTTCAGACGACGTAACAAATGAAGCGTGTCGGCATCCTGCAGGTTGTACTTATAAGTGAGGTAGAATTTAAAGCTGCTAATCCCTTCCTCGTGAACCATTGATGTCAGTTCATCCAGAATTGCGTCATTGATATGCTGGATTACGCCATGGAAGCTGTAATCAATGACGGCTTTATCACGAGCATATTGATGATACAGTTCAAGTTGGTGATGCAGATTGCAGCCAGTAGGGCCGAATCCCATATGATCGATAATGGTTGTGGTGCCGCCACAGGCGGCGGCGCGGGTACCGGTAAAGAAGTCGTCACAACTGCGCGCAATTCCAACGTCAATATTAAAATGGGTATGGACATCCACACCGCCAGGCATCACCAGCAGGCCGCTGGCGTCAATCACCTGGTCGACCTGTTTATCAGGGATATCGGCAGAGGTTTGGGCGATTTTTCCATTCTCAATCAGTAGGTCGCGGCGATATTCTCTGTTGGCATCCACCAGGGTACCGCCCTTAATTAATACTTTCATGGCTCTGCTCCCGGGGCGCTTGCACAGGGCGCCTCAGACTGAATACATCCTCTCCCGAGGAGGGAGAGGGGGCACATGTCGCGGCTTATAGCCTCAGACTGGATCTCCCTCTCCCTGATGGGAGAGGACCGGGGTAAGGGTGTCTCAGGACTGCTGCAGCCAGGTTAACGGAATCGCTGCATACATTGCCGCACAGGTCACCAGATGTGATTTCCAGGTCTTCTCGTTGGGTGCGTGGGCCTCTGGCTCTTTACCGGGGCCGAAGCCAATGACTGGAATACCGTGGCGACCCATAATAGAAACTCCATTGGTTGAGAAGGTCCATTTGTCGACCACCGGATCCTTGTTAAACAGCCCCTGATAAGCCGCGCTCAGGCTACGCACCGTAAAGTGATCTTCTTCCACTTTCCAGGTGGGGAAGTAGCATTCGGTGGGGTAGACCAGGCCGGTCCAGGAAGGACGATCGTACTGATAGAGTAACACCCGGGCTTTGGCGGCCTTGACGGCGGGCAGTGCGCGGATCTCTTCCAGCGCCCCTTCCCAGGTTTCGCCCCAGGTCAGGCGGCGGTCGATAGAGACAGCGCAACTGTCCGCTACCGCACAGCGGCTGGGGGAGGTAAAGAAGATCTCTGAAACGGTCAGGGTACCTTTGCCAAGGAAGTCGTCGTTGCCCAGATGACCAGCCAGAGACTGCAACTCCGTCAGGATCGGCGCCATTTTAAAGATCGCGTTATCGCCGCGCTCCGGCGCAGAGCCGTGGCAACTGATGCCGTCCACCTCGACCCGGATCTCCATACGTCCACGCTGGCCGCGGTAAATCTGACAGTCTGTGGGTTCGGTACTGACCACAAATTCCGGGCGAATGCCGGACTGTTCGATGATGTACTGCCAGCACAGGCCGTCGCAGTCCTCTTCCTGTACAGTGCCGGTCACTAGCAGGGTATAGTCATCTTCCAGTCCTAACTCTTTGATAATTTTACCGGCATAGACCATTGACGCCATACCGCCTTCCTGGTCCGAAGTGCCGCGTCCTCCGATAATTTCATCGTCTTCCATGCCCTCGTAAGGGTCGAATTTCCAGTTATTGATGTTGCCGACACCGACGGTATCGATATGAGCGTCCATCGCCAGCAGACGCGGACCGTGACCGATATAGCCCAGAATGTTGCCCATGGGGTCGATCTCGATTTTGTCGAAGCCGACCTTTTCCATCTCTTCCTTAATGCGCTGGACAACGCGCTTTTCGTCGCAACTTTCGCTGGGGATCGCGATCATATCGCGCAGAAAGCGCGTCATTTCCGGCTGATAGCGCTGAGCCAGTTTCAGAATGTCGTTGAAGGGTACAGATTTAGCCATAACAGATTTCCTCACTTATTCTTAATTGCTTAAATTGCGTCTTTCCCTTCCCATACCACTTCGCGATAGTGTTGCGGATCGGTATCGCCTTCGGTGCTGATGGCGAGAATGCGTGATTCCGGGGTGAGATTTAATTGCTTCATCAGTGCCGCACGCTTGGGGTGATGCATGACTGCGGCCAGCAGGCCGACGGTGACGGCGCCCGATTCGCCGGAAACGATCTGTGGATCGCCCTCCAGTGGATTGCCCAGCACGCGCATGCCCAGTGCCGCGACCCGATCCTCGCAGGAGATAAATTGCCTGACGTTATCGCGCAGCAGCGGCCAGCCGAGGGGATTAGGTTCACCGCAGGCCAGGCCCGCCATAATGGTGTTCATATCGCCGGAGACATTGACGATGTCACCCTGAAGGGCGGAGCGGTACAGGCAGTCGGCCCGATCGGGTTCCACTACAATGGTGTGTAGCCGGTCAGCGCCGTAGCGATCGGCGAAGTAGCCAAGGACGCCACCCGCCATAGCGCCGACTCCGGCCTGGAGCAGAAGGTGGGTCGGCGGCGCGTTCAGCATGGACCCCATCTGTTCCGCCGCCTCGTCGGCAAGCGTCGCATAGCCCTGCATAATCCATGTCGGCACGTCGGTATAGCCTTCCCAGGCCGTATCCTGGACCACCTCCCATCCGCGTTCGGCGGCCATACGCATAGTCAGGCGTACGGTATCGTCGTAGTTCATATCAGTGACAATGCACTCCGCACCCAGATCGGTAATGTGTTTCACACGGAACGGCGAAGAGCCTTTTGGCATATAGATAACCGCATGTTGCCCCAGCTCCCGTGCGGCCCAGGCGACGCCGCGGCCGTGGTTGCCATCGGTAGTGGTGGCGAAGGTCATGGGAGGGATGCCCTGCCGACGAAACTTTTCGAAGGAGAATCGTTGAATATCGAGATTCAGCTTCTGGCACAGCAGGCGGGCAATGGCCCAGGTTCCCCCCAGCATTTTGAAGGCGTTAAGGCTGAAGCGCTGCGATTCATCCTTCACCAGCACCTGACTGACGCCAAGGGCCTGGGCGAAGTGGTTCATGGCATACAGCGGCGTGGGGCGATAGCCATTCAGGGTGCGATGGAAGTGGCGCGCTTCCCGGGCGGTCTGCTGACCGAAGCGCGGATCCGTTTTGGGATGAAAACGCCCGTTGTCGGCGATCGCTATTTTCAGTTCAAACTGTGACATACGAGAATTCCTCAAACATCCCGGACGCCTGCTATGGCGGCGTCCGGAGAGGTCGTTAGCCGTAAATACGGGGAGTGGCTGCTTCCAGACGCTGCGCCAGCACATCGCCAGGTCTGGCGAACTTGCGGGCCAGGATCATAGCGGCGATGATCCAGGGCTTCCAACTGGCCTCTTTATAGGTGGCGATGCGGTAGCGTTCGAACACGCTGGCTTCCACTTCGCCGCGTTCACAGGAGACGCCGGTAATATCCGCAGGCAGGCAGTGCATATAGAGCGCGCTGCCGTTGCGGGTACGGGCCATCATCTCTTCGGTACAGTGCCAGTGGGTATGGCGGGCGTTTTCCGCCAGGCAGGTTTGTTCCAGCGCCTTCAGCCCCTGGCTGTCGTTCTGGCGCAGTAGCTCGGTACGCTGCTGCATGATTTGCCATGGCGCCCAGGATTTGGGATAGACGATATCGGCGCCCTGGAAGGCCTCTTCCATACTGCTGACCTGACGGAAGCTACCGCCGGAATCCCGGGCGTTATTCTTCGCCACGTTAATGACATCGGGAATCAGGTCGTAGCCCTGGGGATGGGCCAGAGTGACGTCCATTCCAAAGCGCGTCATCAGGCCGATAATGCCCTGAGGAACCGACAGCGGTTTGCCGTAGCTGGGGGAATAGGCCCAGGTCATGGCGATTTTCTTACCGCGCAGGTTTTCCAGGCTGCCGAAATGCTCTTTAAGCCAGGCGAGATCGGCCATGGCTTGAGTCGGATGGTCGATATCGCACTGCAGATTGACGATGGCGGGGCGCTGCGGCAGCACGCCTTCGGCGAACCCTTCATCCAGCGCCTGTCCTACTTCGCGCATATAGGCGTTACCGGCTCCCAGATACATATCATCGCGGATACCGATAGCTTCGGCGCAGAAGGCGATCATATTGGCGGTTTCACGCACCGTTTCGCCGTGGGCGATTTGCGACTTGCCTTCATCCAGATCCTGTTGAGTCAGACCGACCAGGTTAAGCGCAGAGGCATAGGAAAAACGGGTTCGGGTGGAGTTATCGCGAAACAGCGAGATGCCCAGGCCATTATTGAATACGCGGGTGTCAATATTACTGGCGCGCAGGGATTTCAGGGCTTCGGCCAGGTAAAGAATCTGTTCCAGCTCGTCGCGGCTCTGTTCCCATGTCAGTAAAAAATCCTTTTTATGTAGTTCGGACAGCTTATCGTTGATGATATTAATCAGATGTTTTATCTCTTTCATTTATGAGATCCCTTACGAACACAAATTGACAAGTTCGGGTGTATGAGAGGAAGCGACTTCGTTTTCCTGAAGGCGCGCAGCAACTAACAAACAAGTTTTGTGCCAGGTTGTGGGCCAGTGCTAAATGTTTGGCATCAGTCATGTTTTTTCATACCCCCCAGGGAGTAATCTCGAACAACGCCGTTTTTTGAATCAAAGTGTGCGGATCAAGGGGGATCAAAATGAGAAAAGGAAACTCAGTTATCAAAATGAGAGAGCAGGAGGCGGATAACGTCTGTGAAAATATCAAAAATGCCTGTGTCACCATAAATAGTGCCCCTCCAACCCATTCACTCCTGATGCCAATTCAAAAAACCATTCAACATTTCGCCAGTCTGTTGGCGAATGTGTTGCATCTTGAAGTGGAAGTGGTGGATAACCAGCTGCTGCGCATTGCCGGTACTGGCCCGTACGGCCAGCGGTTCGGCCAGGTACCGGCCAGTAATACGGTGTTACTGAAAGAGGTGATGGAAAAAAAGCAGGAGGTGGTGATCTTTGATTCCCGGCAGAACCTGCTGTGCCAGGACTGTACCCAGCGCGAAAGCTGCCGGGAACGGGGGTTCATCGGCGTACCGATTGTTCATCAGCAGCGCTGTCTGGGGGTGATAAGTCTGGTGGCGGTGAATATTACGCAACTGCGTCACCTGCGCGAACATACCAGTATGTTTATTGAATATATTCGCCATATTTCCACGCTGCTGGCCGCTAATCTTGCCGTGCTGCACAGGAAGGAACCGCTTCTTGATCCCCTGTTGCAACGTCTGGCTGCGGGTATCGATCGCGCCGTAATCCTCTGCGATCGTCAGCAAAACGTGGTACTGATTAACGATCGGGCCAGAGAGATGATAGGTCCGGGCGAAGATGCGCTGCTGTGGCAAAATGCCGTGCTGGAATCTTCCCCCAGGCAACAGACCTTCTTGCTGCGCGCAGGGGAGCGGCGCTGGCGAATTACCGGCCAGTTTAGCGAAGCGGAAAACGGCGCGTTTTTGCTGCCTTCCGCCTGTCTGCCAGCCGAACGGGAAGGGGAGGCGCCGGAACCCGCGGTGCCCACCATTAAGAATCTGATCGGAGAATCGGTGGCCATTCGCAAACTCAGGCGCCTGGTTGGCCGCATTGCCGGTAGCCCGTCCAGTGTGATGATTCTGGGGGAAAGCGGCACCGGTAAAGAGGTAGTGGCTCGTGCTATTCATCGTCTTAGCCCGCGCCACGATAAAGCCTTTGTCGCCATCAACTGCGCGGCGATACCGGAAAATCTCCTGGAGAGCGAGCTGTTCGGCTATGCAAAAGGGGCCTTTACCGGTGCGTCGCCTGGTGGCAAGCCAGGCCTGCTCCAGGTGGCTAACGGCGGCACCCTGTTCCTGGATGAAATTGGCGATATGCCTCAGGGCCTGCAGGCTCGCTTGTTACGCGCCATCGAGAGCCGGGAGGTGATGCCGGTTGGTTCCAGCGTACCGGTGCCGGTGGATATCCGGATCATCTCCGCCACTCATCAGAATCTGGAGGCGCATATTCGTGAAGGTCATTTCCGCGAAGATCTTTTCTACCGGCTTAATGTGATTCCACTCTGGCTGCCGCCGCTGCGGGAACGGGAAGGCGATGTGGAGTTGCTGATTAACCACTTTATGGCCTGGCATGCCCGACGCATTGGTCGACGCTGGGCTGGCGTTAGTCCGGAAGTGATGAAGATGCTATGTGCCCACTCGTGGCCGGGCAATGTACGGGAATTAAGTAATCTGGTGGAGTATCTGATCAATATCGTGCCGGAAGGTGAGGTGATCGACAGTGCGCTACTGCCGCCGGTCTTCCATTCCCACTATTTCCACGCGCCTGTCCCGAAGGCGCCGGGAGAGGGCTGTGCTGGCGTCACCACTGTGGTGGACAGCGCCCAATCGAATCTTAAATCGATAGAGAGAACGCTGATTGAAGAGGCATTACAGCGCACCCGTAATAAGAAACAGGTGGCCGATGAACTGGGCATTGGCGTGGCCACCCTGTACCGCAAGATTAAAAAGTACGACCTGGCGTAAGGCGTTCATACGCTTCACGATACTGCGATGGCGTATCCAGATCCTGGTGGATGGTGTGGCTGTCCACCAGCAGGGTTTTGCGACCCTGGCGTTCCATTAGCTGTCGTAGAATATCCTGGGGTCCGGCGTTGAGAATGTGCTCGCGTAGCACGGGGGGCAGCAGTACCGGATGGCCTCGTCCTCCGTTGCAGAAGGGGACGAGGCTCATGTTGCCGCGGTGGCGCCACAGCGCGGCATAAATACCGGGATGAATGGCGGGCATATCGCCAGGCACCATAAAAAAGTGATGACCCGGCGTCAGCGCTCGGGCGCCGCAGCGCAGCGATGAGAACATGCCCTGAACATAATCGGGGTTATGGCACAGCACTACGCCGGAACGGGCGGCATAGCGCTGGCGCAGGGTTTCGCCCCGAAAGCCGGTGACCAGCACCACGCGCTCGCAGAAGGCGAGCGCGTTATCCAGCGCGCTGTCCAGTACGCAGCCGCTGTCACCCCAGGGCAGCAGCATCTTCCACTGCCCCATTCGCGACGACAGGCCCGCCGCCAGCATCAGACACTGTTTCATGATGCTCAGGCTGGTTTCAGAACGGCTTTTATCGATTTGATAATTGGCGCATAGCCGGTGCAACGGCACAGATTGCCTTCCAGCGCGTCGTGGATCTGCGCATTGGTTGGCTGTGGCGTGCTATCCAGCAGCGCTTTGGCGCTCATTAACACGCCGGGCGTGCAGAATCCACACTGGACGCCGCCGTGGCGAACAAAAGCCGCCTGTAGCCGCTGGCCGACCTTGTCGTGACGTAGTGCTTCGACGGTAACGACCTCTGCGCCATCGCACTGGGCCGCCAGCAGCAGGCAGGAACAGACCGCCTTGCCGTCAACGATAACTGTACAGGCGCCGCATTCGCCAACGGAGCATCCTTCTTTGGTTCCCGTCAGTCGCAGGTCGTCGCGTAGAAAATCGATCAGCCGCTGGTTATCTTCGACGTCGTGATGAACGCTGATACCATTCACTTTCAGTTCAATACGATGCATGTTTCCTCCTTATCTGCCTTTGTTCGCCAGAACCTCTTCCAGCAGCTGCGTAAACATTTCGATTCCAGTCGGCACCTTGTAGGGCGCGGACCAGCGTTTCCCAATGGCCTGTTCCAGCATTTGCTGCAGTAGCGTTGCGCCTTCCTGAATCAGCGACGCATTAAGCTGACGGCCCGTCAGGCATTTCTCCAGGGCGATCAGCCGCTGGGGGTGACTAAACAGGGCGCCATCGACTATTCGGCAGAAGGTCAGCATGCCGGATTCGTCCACCACGAACTGCCCAGTGAAGCTCTGGCGTGTGATATTCAGCGCATTACGGCGGCCGAGCTGCAGATAGCGCTGCTGAAGCCCCGTATGCCGCTGTGGCGGCGGCAGGAGAATCGCGGTCAGCAGTTCACCGGATTCAAGTTGGGTCTTATAGCCCCCGGTAATAAAGTCGCTCAGTGGCATCAGGCGGGGCTCTGCGCCGTGGCGCTGAAGCTCGACCCGGGCATCGTAGATAATAAGAGGCGGCACGGAATCGGCGCAGGGCGCGGCGTTGACGATATTGCCGCCCACGGTGGCGCGGTTACGTAATTGAAGTGAGCCTATGGTGTTGCAAGCGGTTACCAGCAGCGGATACCGGGAGGCGATACGTTCATGACGGGTAAGATCGCTAAAGCAGACACCCGCACCGATCCGCACGCTGCCATCCTTCTGGGCGGTAATGGTTTTCAGCGCCTTAATGCCGGAGATATCCACCAGCGGTATCGGTGCGGCGTTGAGACGGGCCTGAACCAGCACGTCGGTTCCGCCTGCGATAACCCGCCGCTGTGGATCTTCTCTGAGCAGGAACAGCGCCTCTTCCAGAGTGCGGGCCCGGGTAAGAGCCAGGGTATTCAGCCGCAACACCTGTTTCTTTTCCGCCGATTCGGCCATCAGTTCGCTCTGGCGCACCGGTTTTTTCAGCGGATGACCCAGTTTGACCTGCTCCAGAGTCAGGGGCAGGGCGTAATTACGCTTACCCATCGCAAAGCTGACGGCGTTATTCAGTGCCGCGGCACCCAGTTCCAGCACTGGTTCGCCAATAACTTTAGCGCCGAAGGGGCCCGCGTTATCGTGGTTTTCGACCGGAATAATGGTCATGGGGGGGATATCTTTGATGGTGGGCAGCAGGTAGGTGTCGAAGTTTTCAGACTTCACCTCGCCCTGTTCAATATTAAACTCTTCCAGCATGCCGTAGCCGACCATCCCCTGGGCGATGCCACCGCTGACCTGCCCCTCGAAGCCGACTTTGTTGATGACTTTGCCGACATCGTGGACTGCGGTGGCATGATTGATGGTGATTTTGCCGGTTCGGGTATCCACCACGATATCGGCAATCTGGCAGCCGTAAACCCAGGTGAAGTAGGGGCTGCCGGTCCCTTTTTCTTCGTCCCAATGGATTGGCGGGGCAACGTGCCAGCCATAGGCGGAAAGGTTGGCACCGGTAGCGTGGGTGATATTGACGACGTCCCGAAATGCCAGACGATTGTAGGGGTGGCGGCGATTGAAGACTTTACCGTTTTCCCACACCAGATCGTCGGGGCTTTCCACCGACAGTTTTTCGGTAATCGCCGCTACCATGCGGCTCTTGAGCTTATTGGCCGCGTTCAGGATAGCCTGGCCGCCCATCAAAGTACCGCGGGAAGCCACCGTCGAACCGCCGTCGGCGATCATGGCGGTATCCGGTTCGCTGAACATCACCTGATCCAGCCCGATGCCGAACGCCTCGGCGGCGATCATCGACATGGTGGTCTGTAGCCCCTGGCCATTTTCGGAAACAGAAGTCGAGATATTCACACTGCCGTCGGCGTTTATCTGGATTAACGCTGATGAGGCGTCAAGCCCTTCCGCGCCCAGTGAACAGCCGCGGTGGCTAACCGCCAGCCCGATACCGTATTTGAGCGGTCCTCCCTGAGCGTTCAGTTCGGCGTAACGACGGCGCTTCTCAATAAAATCGGTGCTTTCGATAGCTCTTTCCAGAACCTCCTGGGCGGAGACGGTGTGATCGGTAAACGCCTGACCCGCCATACTGATATCGTTCTGATGCAGTATGTTGCGCAGGCGTAATTCAATGGGGCACATACCCAGCGCATCGGCGACTTCATCCATCAGAGATTCGTTGGCGAAGATCACCTGAGGAGCGCCAAAGCCGCGGTAGGCTGAGGTGTAGTTATTGTTGGTATAGACGCCGGAGAGGTCGATACGTACGTTAGGGATGTTATAAGGTCCGGCTGCCTGGACGGAACTGCGCCAGGTGACGAAGGCGGTCTGCCCGGCGTAGGCACCGGCGTCGGCCAGAATATCGATCTTGATCGCCTGAATTTTAGCCTTATCATCCAGACCGATTTTATATTTCATAATATAGGGATGACGCTTATAGCTTTCGCGCATCGACTGTTCACGGTTATAGCTCATCTTGACAGGGCGGGAAGTCAGCCAGGTCAGCAGTGCGGCGCGACAGGCCAGGTTATCGATAATATCGTCCTTACCGCCGAAAGAGCCGCCCAGAATTGAACGCCGGACATTCACCTTCGACTGAGCCAGTCCCAGGAATTTCGCCACGAAGCCGCGTACCCGGTGAGCATTCTGAATTGAGCCATAAACGGTCATAATCTGCTCGTTGTCGTCGAAGCAGGTGGTGATCGATTCGGGCTCGATATAGGCGTGTTCCTGAAAGCCAACCCGGTATTCGCGTTCAAAGATATGGGTGGAATCGGCGAAGCCCGCCTCAATATCCCCCTTCACCGTATGGTGATAAACGATAATATTATTCTCGCGCTCGCCGTGGATGAGTCGTGCGCCGGGACGCAGCGCTTCTTCTACGGAGGTTATCGGCGTCCACGGTGTATAGGTGACTTTAATTTTTTCCGCCGCCAGGCAGGCCGCTTCATAGGTCTCCGCTGCAACGATGGCCACCACATCGCCGCGAAAGGCGATTTCACGCTCGACGATGGGCGGATAGTCGGGAACGACCACCCCAATCTGCTTTTCGCCCGGAATATCCTGCCAGGTGGCGATACGGACCACGCCGGGTACCTTTTCTGCCTCTGACAGATCCAGTGACTCGATGCGTCCGGCGGCGATATCGGCATAGCGGCAGACGCCGTAAAGCATATCCTTCATCACTATATCGTCGCCGTATACCGCAAGCCCCTTTACTTTGGCCATGCCGTCGGTACGCGGCACTTCACTGCCCACAGTTGCTGTTTCCATTGAATCAAATCTCCCCTTAATGGATGGAGTCAGGTGCTGCTTATCCTTTGTTTGTCATCGATAAAGCAATGGCTGTGCCAGAGTGCCTGAGCATGGTTATGGGGCGATGGAGTTGTGAAGTACCGCAATAAAAGCCGCCGTCAGGCGTAAGAGTGAGGCCGTTCGCCTGGGGGATGCGGTTTTCACTGTGAGGCGTTTATTCTCAAAGTGAGACGTTTTGTCTGAGGCATTGCGGTGTTCCGGTTGCGGGCCAGGGGCATTATTTTTGAAGCAGTTCACAAACCTGGCCGCGAAGCGGGCGCGGGAGGCGAACTGTCCCCGTTTTTGCATTTATCCCCGAAGAGCAATGCTGAAAAAAGAATAAGGGATAATGCATGAACAGATTCATTACCGTCGATGCCCGGGAGTGTATTGGTTGTCACGCCTGTGAAGTGGCCTGCGCGGTGGCGCATAATCAGCAAACCTGGCCGGATAAAACGGCGTTTTTCCCCCGCATTCGGGTGGTGTTCCGGGGGGCAGAGAGCGTGGCGGTGGCCTGTCGCCACTGTAATGACGCCCCCTGTGTCGATAGCTGCCCGGTGGCGGCGCTGACCCACCGCGAGCAGGAGATCCATCTGGATGAGGCGCTGTGCATCGGCTGTAAAAACTGCGTGCTGGCCTGCCCCTTCGGCGCTATTGAGATGGTCACGGCGGAGCAGCGTGGCATTGCGCAGAAGTGCGACCTTTGTGAATCGACGGCGCAAGGCCAGCCTGCCTGTGTGACCCACTGCCCCACTCAGGCGATCACGCTGATGGACGGCGCGGCGCTAAGCGCGCTGCGTCAGCATCGTCAGCGGGCAACGGCCAGCGGCGATTTTGGTGGGGGGCAGGCACCGTTGCGCAGCCAGGCGCTGCTGGTCAGACCCGAACGTAAAGGGGCCGCGAAGCTCCCCGCCGACCAGCGTAAAAGCCATTTTAACGAGATCTATCAGGCGCTGGATGCCCGCCAGGCTACCCGCGAAAGCGAACGCTGCCTGTATTGCGCCGATAAGGCGTGGTGTAACTGGACCTGCCCGCTGCACAACGCAATTCCTGACTTCATCCGGCTGGTCAACCAGGGCGAGATTCTGGCGGCGGCCGAACTCTGCCACCAGACCAGCTCGCTGCCAGAATTGTGCGGGCGGGTTTGCCCCCAGGATAGGTTGTGTGAAGGGGCCTGCACCATGCAGCCGCGGGGCGGAGCGGTCAGCATTGGTAATCTGGAGCGCTATATCACCGATAGCGCGCTGGCCCTGGGGTGGCGCCCGGATCTGAGCGCGGTATCGCCGCGACCAGAGCGGGTGGCGATTGTCGGCGCCGGGCCTGCCGGCCTGGGCTGTGCCGATCTGCTGGCCCGTAGCGGTATTCAGGCGACGGTTTTCGATCGCCATCCTGAAATTGGCGGTCTGCTGACCTTCGGTATTCCTCCCTTCAAGCTGGATAAGCAGTTGCTGCAAACCCGGCGTGAAATTTTCAGCGCGATGGGCATCCGCTTTCAACTGAATTGTGAAATCGGGCGTGATATCGCATTTAATACGCTGCTGGAAGAGTTCGACGCCGTTTTTCTGGGCGTGGGGACTTACGGACTGATGGCGGCAGGGCTGGAGCATGAAGATGCCCCTGGCGTGGTGCAGGCATTGCCATTTCTGATCGCCAGCACCCGGCGAGTCATGGGGCTGGAAGAAGATCCTCAGACTCCCTTTATTGACGTCACCAGCAAGCGGGTAGTGGTGCTGGGGGGCGGCGATACCGCCATGGACTGTTTGCGCACCTCGGTCAGAAGCGGTGCCGCCAGCGTAACCTGCGCCTACCGGCGTGATGAGGCCAGTATGCCGGGGTCGAAAAAAGAGGTGATTAACGCCAGGGAAGAGGGGGCTGAATTCCTGTTTAACGTGCAGCCTCAGTATATCGCTCTCGACCGTCGGGGGCGGGTGAAAGGGGTGGGGATGATCAAAACCTGCATGGGGGCGCCGGGTCCCGATGGCCGCCGCCGTCCTCAGCCGATAGCCGGTTCGGAGTTTGTGCTACCGGCACAGATCCTGATTATGGCTTTTGGCTTTCAGCCGCATCCCATGCCCTGGCTGACGCGCCACGGCGTGCGCTGCGACGACTGGGGACTGATTGAGACCGACGGTTCTACCCGTACCAGTCATCCCAGGGTTTTCGCCGGTGGTGACGCGGTACACGGCGCCGATCTGGTGGTGACCGCCATGGCCGCGGGGCGTCAGGCGGCCCGGGATATCGTGGCGTTCCTGGATGACCAGCCGGGGCGGGAGGCGGGATGATGAGCGATTTTATTCAGGTTCAGGCAAATTTGTGTATTGGCTGTCGCACCTGTGAAATTGCCTGTGCTCAGGCCCATGATGGGGAAACGCGTCCGGGAGGTCCTTTTTACCCGCGCCTGAAGGTGGTGAAGCGGGAAGAGGTCAGTGCCCCAGTGATGTGCCATCAGTGCGAGAACGCGCCCTGCGTGGCGGTGTGCCCCACCGGCGCGCTAATTCAGGGGAAACAGAGCGTAGAGATAGAAGGTGCGTTATGCATTGGCTGTAGCGGCTGTGTCGTGGCCTGTCCTTTTGGTGTGATCGAGATTGTAGGCCACCCAGGGCCGGGGGGCATTCAACCGGTAAAGTGCGATCTATGCTGTGCCAGTGAATCGGGACCGGCCTGCGTTGCCGTGTGTCCGACGGCGGCGCTGGAAAAAGTCACTGCCGGTGAAGTGGCGCAAAAAGCCACGGCGCGCCGTCGCACGACGGCGTTCCCGAAACGTGGAGGCTGAATGTTTGCCGGTCCGGGGAATTATTCCCGGATCGGCTATAAATGATAAATATTACCCAAAAGAGGTGTTTTATCATGATAGTAAATTGTTAAGCTCATTATGAATAAAGTCGTCATTTGCATCTTATATAATGTGTTCTGAGCTTTTATTGCGCTTTCATCTCACTGTTTATTGCTCTCCGTTAAATATCCATTTATTGTCTGTCGTATTGCGAAATAACTCAGTAAATAATCAGTAGCCTGACATGTGGCGTGGCGCCTTGCGGTCATGGTGAGGGTGAAAATATGATGGCGGATAAATTTAAAAAAATGTTTTCAATGTTTATTTTGTTTATCGTGAGTGTCAGCTTTTCTGCCGCAGCGAATATTGGGAGTGGCCAGATCTCCTTTCGTGGATATATTGTTGATAATGCCGCAGCGGCGGTAAAAAAATGTCTTTCTGAAGCTATCCATCAGGGTATTAGCCAGCGCTGTAGCGGTGAGCAGGGGACCACGGTGCGCTCTACTGTAAAGCACATTATGGTCGCGACCATCGATCGTCAGGGGGAGTCCCGGGAACAGCTTAAGGTAAGAAAAGTCTTGCTTAATTTTGACTGAGGGTAGTCGCGCTTAAGATTAGCGTACTTCCTCATAAAGACAATTTGGTTTCATCAATCATTAAACATGATGTTTCCTTCTGGGAATTTAGCGTAAGGCGAGTATTGTTATCGGCAGGCAAGGGAACGACATCAGATGACAACAGACTGACTTGCCGTAAATATCGAGCTTATTCTTAAGGAAACTATCATGAGAAACAATTCGGGCTACCTGGAACTGAAAGACGGCACTCAACTTTATTATAAAGACTGGGGTGAAGGCCAACCGGTCGTCTTCAGCCACGGCTGGCCGCTTTCTTCTGATGCTTTCGAAGATCAGATGCTGTTTCTGGCGAATGCCGGGTACCGGGTGATTGCCCACGACCGTCGCGGCCACGGGCGTTCCTCTCAGCCGTGGGACGGTCACAACATGGATCAGTACGCCGACGATCTGGCGCAACTGACCGAAGCGCTTAACCTGCGAAACGCCATTCACGTGGGCCACTCCACCGGTGGCGGTGAAGTCGCACGCTATATTGGCCGTCACGGCACTGAACGCGTTGCCAAAGCGGTACTGATTGGCGCGGTTCCGCCGATGATGCTGAAAACCGACTTTAACCCGGCGGGCCTGCCGCGTGATGTTTTTGACAGTATCCGGGAAGGCGTGCGCAACGACCGTTCTCAGTTCTTTAAAGATCTGTCCGAAGCCTTCTATGGATTCAACCGCCCGGGGGCCGCCGTTTCTCAGGGACTGCGCGATAGTTTCTGGATGCAGGGTATGATGGGGTCCATTAAAGCGCTGTACGACTGCGTTGAAGCCTTCTCGGAAACCGACCAGCGCGAAGATCTGCGTAAAATGACTATCCCGACGCTGGTGATTTACGGCGATGACGACCAGATAGTACCGCCGGTCTCTTCCAGCGAAGCGGCGCTGAAACTGCTGCCGGACGGTCGCGGTCTGTGCTACAAAGGCGCGTCACACGGCTTGTGCAGCACCCATAAAGACCGGATTAACCAGGATCTGCTCGACTTTATTCGCGGTTAATCACATCCCAAAGGCGCCGGGCTCCCTGGCGCTTTCTGTTTATCCCTCTTTGCCGTGAAATGTCCGCCGCCACTCGCTGGGGCTGACGCCATAGCGAGCCTTAAACCGCTGCCGGAACGTGACTGGTGACTGAAATCCCGTAGTGCTGGCGATAAAGTCTACCGAATGACTACTGCTTTCCAGAAGCTCCTGGCTGCGACTTAAACGCTCCGCCGTGAGCCATTCTCCTACGCTCATGCCGGTGGCACGCTGAAAGTGTCGGGTAAAGGTACGGCGACTCATGGCAACAAAGTGGGCCAGAGTGTCCAGACTGTGTTGGCTGTCCAGATTATTGCGCAGGTGATCCAACAGTATGTTGATGTGGGTATCCCGGGTGGTTTCCGGTACCGGTCGTTCAATAAACTGCGCCTGGCCACCCTCTCTGTAGGGGGGAATTACCATGCGGCGGGCGATACGGTTGGCGATACGGCTGCCGTAATACTGACGCACGATATAGAGGCAGCAGTCCAGGCTGGCGGCGGTACCGGCAGAGGTAATCAGCCCGTCGTCATCGACGTACAGCGCGTTGGTATCCAGATGAACCCGGGGAAAGTGGCGTACAAAATCCGCCTCTGATTCCCAGTGGGTGGCGGCGCGGCGACCATCCAGCAGACCGGCCCGGGCCAGAACCCAGGTGCCCAGACACAGCCCCACCACCCGGGCTCCGCGCTGCCGGGCTTCACGTAGCGCCGCAATTAACGCGGGAGAGGGCGATGCTTCCAGATGCGGCCACCAGGGCACAATCACAATATCCGCCTGGGCTGCCGCAGACAGATCGCCGCTGGCTTCCACAAACATCCCCTGTTCCGAGGCCACCATACCGGGCCGCTCGGCGCAATATTGCAGATGAAACAGCGGTTGTTCCGGCAGTACAGGGCCGAAAATAATGGCGGGCGCCGATATGTGAAACGGACTGAATCCCGGCATAACAATCAGGGCGACCTTAAGCTGGTTCATAACTGATTCCACGAATGATGAAGAGGAAAAAGGTAACAGGCTACGGCACTGGCTATTCCGCCAGCGAAGGGGACAGGTTTTCCGCCAGCCAGTCGCGCAGGGCGCTCACTTTGGGTAGCCTGGCCCGGCTCTTTAGCCAGGCCAGGCTGATCGGCATGCCCGAGATGGAAAGCTCGGGCAGTACCCGCACCAGCGCGCCTTCGGCCAGCGGTCTGGCGAGCAGCCAGGTCGGTAACTGGACAATCCCCTGTCCCGCCACTGCCGCCATGACCAGCCCTTCGGTATCACCCAGCGCCAGTCCGCTGTGCTGAGACTTTAACGCGCCCTCCTGACCGGGAATACGCAGCGGAGACAGACTGCCGTCACCGCGGCAGTAAAGGATGCAGCGGTGCTGGCTGAGCGCCTGTTCGTCCTGCGGTACGCCCCATTGCTTAAGGTAGTGCGGCGAGGCGCAGAGGATCAGACGCTGGATGCCTAACTGATGATGCTCCACCGCACCAGGCCAGATACCGGAGCCGCCGCTGCGCACCAGTAGATCGATACCTTCCTCTACCGGATCGACGAAGCGATCGGAAAAGGTGATATTGGGCTCCAGCAGTGGGTGCTGTTCCAGAAAGGAAAGAATGGCAGGCAGTACGTGCAGGCGCCCGTAGCTCACCGGCAGATCGATGCGGATCCGCCCCCGCAGCTCGTGGCTCTGGCGATGCAGTGCCAGCTCGGCCTCTTCCAGGTGGCTCAGCACGCCGGTACAGGCCCGGTAGAAGGATTCCCCCTCTTCGGTCAGCGCCAGATGGCGGGTGGTGCGCAGAAACAGCCGCACCTGGAGCCGCTTTTCGAGTCGCGCCACCGCTTTACTGACCGCCGAAGTGGTCAGATGCAGGCGCTCCGCCGCAGCGGTAAAGCTGCCCGCTTCGGCGACGCAGACAAACACATCAATGCCTTTCAGGCGTTCGGAAGAGAACATAGCGCCTCTGATTGTTGAATTAAATTCCAGGATGTATGGAATATTTACCCGGGATGGATAGTAAATTCCAGTATAGGATTGTCCCCTGCAATAATATTAATTCGGGAGCCCCCTTATGCTGTCCTTTGAAGATACCGTTCGCCTGCGCCATTCGCCGCGCGCCTTTTTATCTACCCCACTGACTGACGAACAAATCCATGAAGTCTTGCAGGATGCGCAGCACGCGCCTTCCAACTGCAATACTCAGCCCTGGCATGTGCATATCGCTTCCGGCGATACAAAGCGCGCGCTGACCGAAGCAATGCTGCGCAATGATGAGCTGGGGCAAGTGACGCCTGATTTCAGCTTTGATTACGCCGATTTTTACGGCGACTACTTTGCCCGCAGCCAGGAGCAGGCAAAGCAGTACTACGATGTACTGGGGATTGCCCGGGAAGATAAAGACAGTCGCCATCAGGCGCTACTGCGCAACTACGCCTTTTTCGGTGCGCCTCATGTGGCGTTTCTGTTTATGCCGTCGTTTGGCGATAACGTGCGGGTTGCCGGGGATATCGGTATGTACGGGCAGAACTTCCTGCTGTCACTGACCGCCCGCGGCTATGCCGGTATTCCGCAAACTCTGCTGGGATTCCATGCCGACAGCGTGCGCAAAATCCTCGGCGTTTCCGACCAGTACCGTCTGCTGTTTGGCATCTCCTTCGGCTATGAAGATCCCGATGCCCGGGCCAACCAACTGCGAATGGACCGTATTCCGCTGGAACAGAGCGTGGTGTTCCATAAATAACCGCTTTGAGACTCCTCCGCTGTTGCGCCGACGGACCGTTGCGTAGGGTGAAAGCCGGTTAACGGCAGGGTGGTCTTCTATGAAAAGTTATAGTGCGCTGCTGCTGGTGGCGCTGGTTGGAATGAGTTCCGCCAGCGCCCGGGCGGACGATTTGGATAGTGTGGTCAACGACGCGATTAATTCGATTGCCGGGGCGCTGAACGGCAATCGCAACGATGGCGATTATAACGACGACGACGGGCGCTGGCGCGACGACGAGAATCGCCGCTATGATGACGGGCGACAGTATGACGACCGGCGACGCCAGATAGATGAACAGCGGCGCCAGCTTGATGAAGAGCAGCGGCGGCTGGACGAACGACGTCGCCAGTTAAGCGAAGAGGAGCGGCGGCTTAGCGAGGCGCGCTGGCGTTAGGACCGCACCTCCGCCAAATCCAGGCAAATTGTCTGTCCATCGAATCCGGCTTCGATGCCTTCCGGCAGCGGGTTCTCCATCATCCACAGATCGAAGTGGTGGCCGATATGGGTCAGCACCACTCGCGGCGCAGCTATCTGGCGCTTTAGCTCCACGACGGTATTGAGATCGTTGTGATTGCGCGGAGTTTCTGACCGGGGTTCATAAGCGCAGTCAATCACCATCACGTCCGGCCGGTTAGCGGCCAGAAACTTCATGCTTTTTTCCGGTAGCCCGGTGGTGTCGCACAGCCAGGCCAGGCTGCCGTGCGGGCTTTCCAGCAGATAGCCGTAAGTGAGTTTCGAATGATTCAGGGGTAGCGGTGTTACCCTCAGCCCCTGAAGCGTAAAGGCGACGAACGGGGTGAGCGTGTGGCTGAAGTCGAGAAGGCCGGGGTGCTTAAACAGATCGTCGCAGCCGACGGGGTCTGGCGGGCCGTAGACCGTAATGCGGGAGCCTACGCCCCAGCGCAGGGGAAACAGTCCCTGGACGTGGTCCATATGGTAGTGGGTCAGCAGTATCTGGCAGAAGCTGTCTGCGGGATGGCGCTCCATTAAATCAGGGAAACCGGCGTCCAGTAGCGTCACGCTGTCGTTAAATTGCACGGTGCCGCTACAGGGGCCGCGCCGGAAAGCCGGGTCGCGCCGCGCCCGCTGGCAGGCGGCGCACTGGCAGCCGAAGGCCGGGACCTGGCGGGCATCGCCGGTGCCGCTAAGTACAATCTTCAGGCTCATGGCGCGGCACCTAAAGCGCTTTGGTAAAGCGAACGTGGGTCGGCTGGTACGCTTCGCGCTGGTAGAAGCGATGCGCGTCCTGGCGACCGGAGCTGGTGGAAAGTTCGATCATCTCAGCGCCTTCCTGGCGGGCTTCCTGTTCTGCCCAGGCCAGCAGCCGTTTGCCGATCCCCAGCCCCCGGCCCTGGGGCATCACCACCAGCTCCTGGATTTCGGCTATCCAGTTAACGTGATGCAGATGGAATTGCAGATGCAGCCCCACCATGGCGACGGGGTGCCCATTGTGTAGCGCTAACTGGTAGCGAAAGCGGGAGTCGAGCAGATTCGCGGCAAACCCGGCGCGGAAAGCGTCACGGTCGAACTCCCGCTGTTTCAGTTCACAGATTAATCCATAGACGCTCTGCCAGTCGTTCAAAGTGGCGCTACGCAGTTCAACAGACATTCCGTTTTTCCTCCGGTTCGTGACGAATTAGCTGAATTAATGCCGTGGCCGACTGTTGCAGGGAGCCATCGTTGTTGAGTATGGCGCAGTGAGGCAGATGTGTCCCAAAATGGCTGGCGCGGCGCAGCCGCTGTTCGATGGCGTCCGGCGTCTCCCGGCCTCTGGCTTCCAGACGGCGACGCAGAACGTCGTTTGATACCTGAAGCATCACCGGCAGAAGCCTGGCGCCGTAGCGTTCCATAGCGTGGGGAAGATGCTGGCGGGAACCGTTGACGATCACGTTCATCCCCGCCGCCAGCCAGTGATCCAGTTCGATCCCTAAGCCGTAACGATAGCCGTTGGCCTGCCAGGCCAGCGCGAACAGGCCGCAGGCCGCGCGCTGGCTGAATTCGGCATCGCTCAGGGCGATATGGTTTTCGCCACCGGCGTCCGCCGTGCGGGTGATATAGCGATGAGCCACCAGCAGTTCTGGTATCTGCTGCTGGCGCAGGGCCGCCAGCAGGCTGTCTTTTCCGGCGCCGGAAGGGCCGATAAGCCAGATGAGTCGCGTCATCAGAATACCTGCCTCCCCTGGCGCCAGACGTTCCCGACTCGTATCTGGCCGTCAATGCGGTGGGCCAGCACCAGGTCGGCGCGCCTGCCTTCGGCCAGCTCGCCCCGGTCGGTCAGGTTAATGGCCCGGGCCGGATTACGGGTCACCAGACGGATGGCCTGGGGCAGTCGCCAGCCCGATTCGGGGTCGTCGGCGATGCGAAAGGCGGCATCCAGCAGGCTGGCGGGATAGTAGTCCGAAGAGAGAATATCCAGCAGCCCGGTTTGCGCCAGCCGGTGGGCCGCTACATTGCCGGAATGAGAACCGCCACGCACGATATTCGGGGCGCCCATCAATACCTGAAGGCCGTGGCGACGCGATGCCTGTGCGGCTTCCAGGGTGGTGGGGAATTCGGCAATCACGCTGCCCAGATCGTGGGATTCCTGCACGTGATCGGCGGTGGCGTCGTCGTGGCTGGCAAGCGCAATGCCGCGCGCGCGGCAATCGGCGGCAATGGCCTGGCGGTTGGGGTGCGACCAGCGCTCCGCGAGCCGTAACTGCTCTTCTTCATAGTGCGCCATCTGTTCGGCGCTGAGCTGATATTTGCCCTGATAGTATTCGCGATATTTTTCGATACTGGCGAACTGACGCTGACCGGGCGAGTGGTCCATCAGCGAAACCAGCGATACGCCTGCCCGCCCGACCAGTTGCTGAAACAGGGGCAGGGTGGTGTGGTGCGGAAGCTCGCAGCGCAGGTGCAGACGGTGGTCGGCGCGATTAACCCCCAGCCGCTGGCTGTGTTCGATGGCGCCGATCATTTTGTCCAGATTCTCCAGCCGGTCGCCGCCGTCGCGCACATCACCCAGCGCCACGGCGTCGAGTACCGTGGTGATGCCGCTCGCCACCATCAGCGCGTCGTGGCTGCTCATGGCCGAATGGGCGGGCCAGTCCACTTTAGGACGCGGGGTGAAGAATTTGTCCAGATTGTCGGTATGCAGTTCCACCAGGCCCGGCAGCAGCCAGCCGCCGTCGCCGTCCAGAGCGCCGGGCTGGCGGCTGGGGGTATCGGCGAAGCTGCGTATTTTTCCGTCCGCCACTTCCAGCGAGCCTGCCACCACCTCATCATCCAGAACCAGTTTTACATTATTGATAATCATACGGTTTCCCCGCTGCTGGTCATGGTATGAAGGCGATCGGCCACCCGCTGACGTACCGCGGCGTCGTGGAAAATGCCAACGATGGCGGCGCCGCGCGCTCTTGCTTCGTCAATCAGGCCGACCACGGCGGCGCTGTTGGTGGCGTCCAGCGAGGCAGTCGGCTCATCCAGCAGCAGGATGGGGTAATCGACGATAAAACCGCGGGCGATGTTCACCCGCTGCTGTTCGCCGCCGGAAAAGGTGGACGGCGCCAGGTGCCACAGACGTTCCGGCACGTTCAGGCGCTTCAAAAGCGCGGCTGCGCGTGCTGAACACTGTTCACGGGGAACGCCCAGATCCAGCAGCGGCTGCATCACCACTTCCAGGGTGCTGATGCGCGGAATAACCCGCAGGAACTGGCTGACCCAGCCGATGGTGCGGCGGCGTACCGCCAGCACCTCCCGCGCCGGAGCACAGGCCAGATCCAGCCAGCCGCCTTCATGGCGGATCCAGATATGCCCGGTATCCGGCAGGTAGTTGGCATACAGCGAGCGCAACAGGGTGGATTTGCCGCTGCCGGAATGGCCGTGCAGCACCACGCACTCGCCGGAGTTCACTTCCAGCGAGGCATTGCGCAGCACCGGCAGGCGGGCGCCGTTCTGGTGATGTAATACGAAGGTTTTACTCAGGTTTTCCACCCGTATCGAAGCTTTCATAGCGCCCTCTTAATTTTGCAGTACCGAAGAGACCAGCAGCTGGGTGTAGGCGTGATGAGGATCGTCCAGTACCCGATCGGTTAACCCACTTTCCACCACCTGGCCCTGTTTCATCACCAGCAGGCGATCTGCCAGCAGCCGCGCCACCCCCAGATCGTGGGTGACAATCACCACCGCCAGGTTCATCTCCACCACCAGGCCACGCAGCAGGTCGAGCAGGCGCGCCTGTACCGACACGTCCAGTCCGCCGGTGGGCTCATCCATAAACATCAGTTGCGGATGAGTCACCAGATTGCGGGCGATTTGCAGGCGCTGCTGCATACCGCCGGAAAAGGTGGTGGGCAGGTCGTCGATGCGGGCGGCGGGGATCTCTACCGATTCCAGCCAGCGCTGCGCGGTGGCGCGGATATCGCCGTAGTGGCGCACACCGGTGGCCATCAGGCGCTCGCCGATGTTACCGCCTGCCGAAACGCCAGGGCGCAGTCCGTCCAGCGGATGCTGGTGCACCACGCCCCATTCGGTACGCAGCAGGCGGCGGCGTTCGGCTTCGCTCATGGCGTACAGTGACTCGCCCCGGAAGATGACTTCGCCGCGCTGAGGAGGCAGCCGTGCGGAAATGGCCTTCAGCAGTGTGGTTTTGCCGGAGCCGGATTCACCAACGATACCCAGCACTTCACCGGGCCACAGTTCGAAGGAGACATCGCTGAAGCCTTTACCCGGCGCGTAGAGATGGGTCAGATTATTGACGGAGAGCAGGGGTGTCATGAGCGCGTGGCCTCGCTATTCTGGCGGCAGAAATCGGTATCGGAACAGACGAACATGCGGTTGCCCTGGTCATCCAGCACCACTTCGTCCAGGTAGCTGTGGCGCGAACCGCAGATGGCGCAGGGTTCATCCCAGGTTTGTACCTGGAAGGGGTGATCGTCGAAATCCAGGCTTTCCACCCGGGTCCAGGGCGGTACTGCGTACAGGCGCTTTTCACGCCCGGCACCAAACAGTTGCAGCGCTGGCATCCTGTCCATCTTCGGGTTATCGAATTTGGGGATCGGCGAGGGATCCATCACGTAGCGATCGTTCACCTTCACCGGATAGGCGTAAGTGGTGGCGATATGGCCGAAGCGGGCGATGTCCTCATACAGCTTTACCTGCATCACGCCGTACTCTTCCAGCGCGTGCATGGTGCGGGTTTCGGTTTCGCGAGGTTCGATAAAGCGCAGCGGCTCGGGGATCGGCACCTGATAGACAAGGATCTGATCCTCTTGAAGCGGCACTTCCGGGATCCGGTGGCGGGTCTGGATAATCGTGGCGTCGGCGGTGGATTCAGTGGTTTCCACCCCGGTCACGCGCTTAAAGAAGTTGCGGATCGAAACCGCGTTGGTGGTGTCGTCCGCTCCCTGATCGATGACCTTCAACACGTCCTGGGGGCCGATGACGCTGGCGGTTAGTTGGATCCCGCCGGTGCCCCAGCCGTAAGGCATGGGCATTTCGCGCCCGCCGAACGGCACCTGGTAGCCAGGGATCGCCACTGCCTTCAGCAGGGCGCGACGGAGCGTGCGTTTGGTCTGTTCATCGAGATAAGCAAAGTTGTAACCGGTCAGTGCGTCAGCCATTGTTCGCCTCCCTTGCGCTTTTCAGTCGTTTGAGTAGTTCCAGTTCGGCCTGGAAGTCGACGTAGTGGGGCAGTTTCAGGTGCGAGACAAAGCCCGCCGCTTCAACGTTGTCGGCGTGGGCCAGCACGAACTCCTCGTCCTGAGCCGGACCGGTGATCGGATCATGGTATTCCGGCGCCTGAAGCGCGCGATCCACCAGCGCCATCGCCATGGCTTTACGTTCACCCATGCCGAAGACCAGACCGTAGCCGCGGGTAAAGTGCGGCGGTTCCTGTTCTGGCGCCACAAAGCCGTTGACCATCTCGCATTCGGTCATCAGCAGTTCGCCAACGCAGACCGGAAAACCCAACTCTTCCGGGACGATCTCCACCGCCACGTAGCCGCTGCGGATCTCCCCGGCGAAGGGGTGATTGCGGCCATAGCCGCGCTGGGTGGAGTAGGCCAGCGCCAGCAGATAGCCTTCGTCACCGCGGGTAAGCTGTTGCAGGCGCGAAGAGCGCGAGCAGGGATAAACCGGCGGCTGGCGGGTCACGTCGTCGGGCTGTGCGCCGTTATCCACTTCCGGCTTTGCCAGCCCCTGGCCTGCCAGCAGGCTAAAGACGTGGGGCATGGGTTCGGGGCTGGCGTCGCCAGGCTCCGGGCTCGGCGTTTTGCCTTCTGCCAGCAGGCTGAAATCCAGCAGCCGGTGGCTGTAGTCGTAAGTGGGGCCGAGCATCTGGCCGCCGGGAATATCTTTATAGATGGCAGAAACCCGGCGCTCCGGGCGCATCCGGGCCGTTTCCAGCGGCTGGCTGACGGCGATGCGCGGCAGGGTGGTGCGGTAGGCGCGTAGCAGGAAGATGGCTTCGACGCTGTCGCCGCTCGCCTGCTTCAGGGCCAGCGCCGCCAGTTCGCGGTCGGCGATGCCCCCTTCGGTCATCACCCGATCCACCGCCAGACCGAGCTGCTGCTCTATCTGTTCAACGCTAAGTTCGGGCTGGCTACTATCGCCACGCCGCCGCTCCTGCTGGAGTTTGTGTGCGGCGTCGATGGCCTTTTCGCCCCCTTTAACGGCAACGTACATCAGCACACCTCCACATGGGTTGTGCGCGGCAGGGCCAGCAGCCGCTCGCCGCAGGTGATAATCAGATCGATGCCCATCGGGAACGGCTGCGGGCGTTCAATCAGCTCCTGAAGTACCGGCTCCGGCAGAACGGGGGCGATCATTCGTTCATCGGCGATGCCGGGCCCGGTCAGGCGCAGCATCAGGCCGCCGCTCAGGGCCGGGAGTTGCAGCACCAGGGTGGCGCTGCTTTCTGGCCGGGCGGCACTGCCCTGGGACAGCGCCCGTAGCTGCTCTACGCTCAGGCTGTCGTCGGCGATGGCAAACTGCGCCTGCTCCGGGGTGTCGCACAGCGGCGCATTGGTATGAAAGCGCAGATTCTGGCGCACCATGTCGTTGCCCAGCGCATCGCACAGCCATAGCGGCGTATCGTTATCCGCAAGGGTTAGCAGGGCGCTGGTGGTGGCGATGTCCAGCGGCGGCCAGCCGTGTTTGAGCGCCGTCAGATTGACCACAAGACCGGGTTCGCTCATGGCTTTCAGCAGGCGACGAAAGCAGTGCTGGGCATCCTGCACCGGCAGGGGAAAGGCGGTGGTTAACGTCATGCATTGTCTCCGCGTACCAGAGTAAAGAAGTCGACCCGGCTGGCGGCGACCTTGCGTTGACGCTCGCGCAGGCGGGCGTCGCGGCTGGCTTCCAGCGGGTTAATCAGGGTTTCCATCAATGTGGCGTGGTGGGCGCTCTCCTGGAGCAGGGCATCTACCAGAGCGCAGCGTTCGGCGTGCTGGCAGTCGCGGCCCAGCACCCAGCTATAGCCGCAGACGCCGCTGCCAAGGCGTATCGCAGCGCGGGTCAGGGTGGCATCACCAGCGAAGAAGGGATTGCCGCTGCCGCCCATCCGGCCCTGAATTTGCACCAGCCCGGTTTCGGCCTGGCGCAGAACTTCGTATTCCGGGGTGAGATTCAGCGCGGCGAAGCGTTCGGCCAGTTCCCGTGGCTGGCTGTGGGCCAGTACTGCCATCCAGCGCTGACGCAGGGGGGTAGCAGATTGCGGATTCATTCAGTGCTCCATGGTGAATTCGATCATGTCGGCGCGGGTCAGGCTGACGGAGTATTCCGCCACGCTGTGCGCGCCTTCACGATGGTTAAGGGTGCGCACGCAGAGCAGCGGCGCCTGATTAGGGATCTCCAGCATCCGGCTCTCTTTAGCCTGGGCCCGGCGGGCGCTAATCCGCGTCTGATGGCGGATCAGGCGGATGTCGAGACGCGCTTCCAGCCAGTCGTGCAGCGAACCGCTGGTGAATTCACGCAGGCTGGGCCACCAGGCGATATCGGAGAAGTAGTGATCGATCAGACACAGGGCGACGCCATTGACCCGGCGCAGGGTGCGCAGGTGGATAATGTCGCGCCCTTCCGCCACGCCCAGAGCATCAGCCACCGGACCGGAGGCCGGGCGCAACACGGAAAGCAGGCGTTCGCTGGTTGGATGGCTGCCCTGGTCGAGCAGGTTCTGGCTAAAGCGCGCCCGGGCATTCAGGGGGTAGTCAAACGGGCGCATCAGCACCAGAATGCCAACTCCCTGACGGCGCTGTACCCAGCCGCGCTCCACCAGTTGGTCTACGGCGCGGCGCAGGGTGTGGCGATTCACCCCGAAGCGGGTTGCCAGTTGCTGTTCGGCGGGCAGCCAGTCGCCGCAGCGGTAGTGGCTTAACTCCTGCTCCAGCCGGGCGGCTATTTCCTGATAACGGGTGGGGTATGTGGTCGGATGTCTGGACAGGTTCATCGCACAGGCTCCTTTCGGGTCAGATAAACTGCTTACGCAGCCGCTGCGACAGGAAGTCGAGCAGACTGACGGTGACGATAACAACAATCATCAGGGCGCAGGTCTGGGGGAACTGAAAGCCGCGAATGGCTTCCCACAGGGTGACGCCGATACCGCCTGCGCCCACCATGCCGACCACCGTGGCGGAACGGACGTTGGATTCGAAGCGATACAGGGAGTAGGAGATCAGCAGCGGCATGACCTGGGGCAGAACGCCGTAGAGAATCTCTTCCAGCTTATTGGCGCCGGTGGCGCGGATCCCTTCCACCGGGCCGGGGTCGATGGCCTCCACCGCTTCGGAAAGCAGCTTGGAGAGCACGCCGGTGGTGTGGATAAACAGCGCCAGCACCCCGGCGAACGGGCCAAGACCCACGGCGACGACAAACAGCATGGCGAACACCATTTCGTTAATGGCGCGGCAGGCGTCCATCAGGCGGCGTACCGGCTGGTAAATCCACCACGGGGCGATATTTTCGGCGCTCATCAGGCCAAAGGGGATGGAAAGCACCACCGCCAGTGCCGTGCCCCACACCGCGATTTGCAGCGTCACCAACATCTCTTCAAGGTAGAGCGGCCACTGGCTGAAATCAGGCGGGAAGAAGTCGGCGGCGAAGGTCGCCATATTGCCGCCATCCTGTATCAGGGTCAGCGGCGCCATTTCGGCACCGTGCCAGGAGGCGGCCAGAACCGCCAGCACCAGGCCCCAGCCGATAAGCGAAAAGGCGCTGCGTTTGGGGGGATTCAGAGTCATGCTTTGGCTGTGCATCGTTACCTCCCGTTACTGAGCGCTTGCGGTTTCACGCGGAGCCTGACTTTCCAGCGCATCGAGCTGCTTCTGGAGCGTTTCCAGCTTGCTGGCGCGTTCGGATTCGCTGAGCCCCTTGTTGTTCTTCACGCTCTGTACCTCTTTAAACAGCGTGAGCTGGCGAATGGGCACCAGTTGCTGGTCACTGGATGCGCGGAACGGCGCCCAGCCCAGTCCTTTCAGCACCTGCTGCTGTTCCGGCGTTTTGCCGTAACTCAGAAAGAAGTCGCGTACCCTGGTTTTGGTGCCTTCGGGCAGGTTTTTGCGCCAGACGATGGGATCGCCTGGGATCAGCGGCGACTTCCAGATCGTCCGTAGCTGCTTATATTTTTCTGGTGCGGTGACCTTCAGACGATCGAGGTTTTCGGTGTTATTGGTCGCCACGTCCACCTGGCCGTTGGCGACCGCCAGCGCGTTGGTTTCATGGTTGGCATTCACCGTGCGCTTAAAGTCACTGGCCGCGGCATGGTGTTTAGCGAACACGTAGTAACCGGGGACCAGGAAGCCGGAGGTAGAGTTGGGATCGCCATTGCCGAAGGTCAGCGATTGACGCTGGGCCAGCAGTTGATCCAGGTTTTTGATCGGGCTCTTCTGGTTGACTATCAGCACGCTCCAGTAGCCCGGCGAACCATCGGCGGCCACCGTCTGGGCAAATACCTGACCGCCCGCGCGGTCTACCGCCTCCATGGCCGACAGGTTGCCGTACCAGGCGAGATCCACCTTGTTAAAGCGCATGCCCTGGATAATGCCCGCGTAATCCGGCGCGAAGAAGGCGTTCACCTTCACGCCCAGCTGCTTTTCCATATCTTTCAGAAAAGGCTGCCACTGCGATTTCAGGTTCTGTTGGGATTCGGTAGAGATAATGCCGAAGTTCAGCGCATCAGGTTCATCGGCCTGGACCGGCATCAGCAGACTGGTCACGCTGAACAGGCTGGTGAAGGCAAGGGCGGTGACCATTTTGTTATTCATAACTTTTCCTTCCCGTGGCAATCAGGCCGCAGCCGCATTGGCTTCAATGCGGTCAATGCTGCGGTAGAGATGATCGATATGTTCGTGGTTGAAGGCCTGGCTGGCGCCGTCGTAGAAAATGTGTCCCTGGCGCAGCGCGACGATGCGGCGACAGTAGCGCAGGGCGTACTCCACCTGGTGCAGCGTCACTACCACGGTGATCCCTTCCTTGCGATTAATGTCGTGTAGAATTTCCATGACGATGCGTGCCGATTCCGGATCCAGCGAGGCGATAGGTTCGTCGGCCAGGATCACCTGCGGCTTCTGCATCAGCGCCCGGGCGATGGCGACGCGCTGCTGTTGTCCGCCGGAAAGGGTGGAGACCCGCTGGTGGGCGAAGTGCGCCATGCCGACCCGGGTCAGGGCCTGGAGCGCCTGCTGCTTTTGTTCGGTACTGAACCAGCGGCAGCAGGTGCGCCAGAAGGGCGTAGAACCCAGGGCGCCGATCAGGACGTTGTCCATCACCGACAGGCGATTGACCAGGTTGAACTGCTGGAAGATGTAGCCGGTACCGGCGCGGCTGCGGCGGATGTCGCTGGCAAGGCGGCCCGAACGCTGTACCGTGCGCTTGTGGAGCTCAATATGCGAATGGCTCTGTTTATCGCCGGTAATCAGGCCGCTCAGGTGGCGTAGCAGGGTGGATTTACCGGAACCGGACGGCCCGAGCAGGGCGACCATTTCGCCCCGGTTAATAGTCAGGCAGACATCGTGCAGCGCCCGATTCTGATTGAAGGTTTTGCGTAGGTTTTCGACGCGGATAATCGTTTGCATATCCCGGCCTCCTTGAAGTTTGACTCATGGTGCCGGGAGAAAATGACGGTTTGGTTAACCCTGTGTGTCTGTATGATGAAGAATCGGGGACGGTTGGATGACGGAGGGGGGAAAGCCCGCGGTCAGGCGGGCTGCCAGGCGCTTAAAGGAACCATTGCGGTTTAACGCCGAACCGCTTCGAGAGTGCTTTGATATGTGAGATAGTCAAAGAACGCTGACCGGAAAGGATTTGGCTTATCAGTGGTTTAGAGCCAATCTCATTTTTCAGGTCGGAATAGGATAGCTGGTATTGATCAATCAGTGTGCGCAGTAGCGCGACGCCAGATGGCATTTCGTTCACTGATTGATTAAATTCTGCGAATTGTTCGCTGTTATCCTCATAGTCGGCAATCCTGGCCGCCAGGAAGTCAATCAATGGGCTTTCCTCATCATGTTCAATCAGGTAGTCCACCAGGGCCAGGGCGTCACGGTAGTCCTGCTCTGAGACACTGCCCCCCAGAAAGGGGACAGCAGCAACCAGTTGCTTCGTTGCTTCGATGGCTTTATCGGTGTCGGCAATCATTCTTTGTTCTCCCGATAGTTGCGAGTCAACTTATCGTATTCAGCGTGGGTGGTTATGTGCTTAACGTAGAAGCGTTTATTCACAAAGTTGATGTAGGCGATCACTCGCAGATTGTTGCCACCAACATCTAAAACCCACCATTTATTACGGTATTTAAAATTGTCGAGACTGGGCACTGCAGTACGTAGTTCGGTGGGCGATGTAAAATCGTTTTCGCGAACCAGGCGATACAGTGCCTTGATGGCAATGGCATCATTAGGATAAAGCCTTGCCGCTTGCTCAAATGGTTCTTTGGAAATGACGTGCATTGAGCGATTCCATTCGGCTGTTTACATTATGTAAACAATGTAGCGCACATTAACCACGCTGACAACCGGGAAAATTAAGCAGCTACTCCGCCGGTTTAGCAATATTCACCATCCAGTGAATGCCGAAGCGATCGGTGACCATACCGAATCCGAAGGCCCAGAAGGTCTCCTGCCAGGGCATGGTGATATGACCGCCCACCGCCAGGTTTTGAAACCAGCGTTTACCCTCTTCCACATCGGTGGTCATCAGGTTCAGGGCATAGCCGTGGTGGGGAATATTATCCGCGGCGCCGTCGCTAATCATGATTTCACACCCGGCGATGCGCAGGCTGGCATGCAGAATATCGTCCGGCGCCATTTTTACGGTTGCGGCACAGCCTTCCTGCTGTTCGCCGCTTTCACGCGGCGGCATTTCGGCAAAGGTCATGCTGTAGAGAATCTCGGCGTCCAGCGCCTTCTGATAAAAGGTGATTGCTTCCCGGCAGGAGCCGGAAAAGGTGATATAGGGTATCAGTGCCATGGTGGACACCTCTGTGTGACGGAAACAGAGAAAGTTTGGCAGGTGGCGCAGCGCTAAGCCAGGCGGCAGACGCGCCTGGCGGATAGAAATTAGTTCTTCTTCACAAATTCGGATTTGAGCTTCATTGGACCGAAACCATCAATTTTGCAATCGATGTTGTGATCGCCTTCCACCAGGCGGATATTTTTCACTTTTGTACCTATCTTCAGCGGCGTGGAGCTGCCTTTTACTTTTAAATCTTTGATTACAGTGACGCTATCGCCATCGGTCAGCAGATTGCCGTTTGCATCCTTTACAACCAGCTCATCACTTTCGCTAGCCGCCGGATCGTCGTTCCACTCCCAGGCACATTCCGGGCAGATGTACATACCGTTATCTTCATAGGTGTATTCAGAGTGGCACTTGGGGCAGTTTGGCAGTGACATGCTTTGTCCTCGCTATCAGCATGAAAAATGAGAAAAAATGGCAACTCAGCGTTAAAAGCGGTGCAGAGGGCCAAAAGTGGCGAAAGTATAGCGCAATTACCTGGTGTTGTCGGGGTTTTTAGCGGGGCAGGAAAGAATGACATTTTCTGAGAGACGTATGCGACCGATGATTTTCCTGGTTTATATTTAAAATCAAAAAGGTGTCATGCCGCAGGTGATTATTATTCTGTTCATAGGTTTCAGCTATTGTTTTTGATTTTTTAATTTCTTCTGTTCCGTTTAATAACCATTTAAACTCGCGCGCCGGTCCAGGAATTTTCCCGACTTAACACAACGCTACGTTCCCGGTGAACGGGATGCCCTGAATCGCGCTTATACCCTGAATACGATAGTGATTTTTCATTTATTCCGCGTCCGGACGCGGCACAGTGCTGTGCCTGCGCGTCAGCGTGACCGTATTTGAACGTGCAAATGGCGGTAAGGCTATTTGTCATTCTAAAAAACAGAATGTTAATTTTTTTGGGATATTAATTAGCATTCAGGTAATAAAAGTTAATGATGTTGTCTGGTATAGCAAATTACTTTCCAGTTATTGAGTTCAGAAATAACAGCGTGTTATTAAAAATAAATAATGCCAATTTCAATATTGGCGCCACGCTGATTTTTTTCCTGATCTTTATGGTTCTGACGAATATATCGTGGCGCCACCAGAGCGATCTGGCCGATATTGCCGCACAGGCGATAGCGAAAGATATCGCGGAAGATTTTAACCGCAACGAGAACTTCTCGGATGCGGTTTCCGTGCTGCTGTTGCGTAGCGCCTTCCACGGTGCCCGGGGTGAGATGGCGTATGACGAACACGACGAGACCTCCGGGCTGTATGGCTTTAATCTGGATGGGAACTCCCCCAATAAGCACGGGCTGGAAGGTTCGCTACAGTCGCTGGGGCCGGTAACGAAGAAAGCCTGGCTGGTGGCGCGCTCTATTGATGAAGCGTATCGCCTGGAGCAGAGCGCGTCGTCCTATTCCAATAAATATCCCCGCTACTTTATCTCCGCCTTGGGCGATTACATCTATTTCCCCGGCCAGCAGAGCCTGGAAAAGTATCGTTTTCGCCAGGAGGTGGCGGAACGCTACGGCATGCTACACGCCGAACATTCCGGTGGTTTTCTGTTTCGCAAGTTACAAGACGCTTCACGGGCTATTACCGGCCATATCGATCGGGTGCATCAATATCTTAACGGCGAGCGCTCCATTATGAGCGTTCAACATGTGGTTTACGATCAATCTTCCCGGAAAACGGAAGACGATGTGATCGGCATTATGTGCTTTGACTACAGCCTGTCCGACGTCAGGGAGATGATTAACCGGGCGATGGGGGAGGGTCATGTAGAGCACTATCTGAATGTCAGTATTATCGACCACCATGGCGTCCTGATCCCGGTCAGTGGCGGCCTGGTACACGCGGATTACAGCGATGCCTCGATTAACGGCGAATACCAGGTGCGGGTTTCGGTTAATCATTGGCGCTACTTTTTTTCGCACGACGGCTCCGTAGATACCGCCATCGGGGTGATGCTGATCCTGGGCTTTATCGTGATGACGCTGCTGCATCACCGGCGGGTGAAGATAGAGGCTTCGGCCAGGTACAAAGATTCACTGACTGGCCTGTATAACCGGGCATACCTGAATGTGCAGAAACGGAAGCTAACGGGAAGTCATGTCCTGGTGGTGATGGACTGCAACGACTTTAAGCTGATTAACGATACCTGGGGACACCTGTGTGGCGACAGGGCGCTACAGCACGTAGGCCGCTGTATCAGTTGCAATATTCGCGCCCGGACCGACCATGCGGTACGGCTGGGAGGCGATGAGTTCGTGATTCTTTTTGCGACCGATAACCTTCACAGCGTTCGCGAGAAGATGGACAAAATCGCCCGGGATATCACGATGTTTGAACCCGACGTTGCGCTTTCCGCCAGTTATGGTCTGGCGGCGCTGCATTCGGAAACCACTTTCGAAGCGGCGCTGAATGAGGCCGATATGCAGATGTATTTATCCAAACGCCAGTTTCGGGGGAGTGAATGATGAGGCTTAAAGGCTATTCCGGCACTGTGCCGCGGCTACTGGCGTTGACGTTGATTAACATGCTGGCGATTTACCTTCTGCGCGCCATATCACCTACCGTCTCCGTGGACGGCTGGCAGATCTATATGCTGTATCTGCCTTACTCATGGGTGATTACTCAGATCATTCTGTTGGGGGAAACGGCGCTGTTGCCGCTGATGGTCGCTTACAGCGCCAGTAGCTGGATTCAGTATCAGGATGTGAAGCCCTTTGCCGCAATGCTGCTGTCGTTCTGTATTCTGCTGCCATCGGCAGTCGCAGTACTGCTACTGCACTGGCGGCTTGGCCGACGTTGGAATGCCGGTTTTCTACGCTTTAACACCATTAAGCGCGTGGTGCTGTTTTGTTTTATCTGCCCGCTACTGAGTCGGGGATTGATGTGTCTGAGCGGTATGATCTTCCCGATTCCGCCAGCGCTGGCGCCCTACTTCTACGTTAAGGGAGTCGCCTTTAACCTGGTTAGCTACCAGTATCTGGTGCTGGCCCTGGTGGTGATGAACCCCTTCTTCTATAACCTGCAGCGCTTTTTATTCAGCGACGGTCGTCGTTTCAGTGTGAAACGGTTATGGAATAGTGAAAATCACAATCAACGCGATATCCGTTGGGCCGCGCTCTGCCTGGCAAGCATCCTGCTGTTCTGGCAGGCGGAAGTGTCCGGGGCTTTTGTGGGCTATCTGATGCCCTTTGTGTTCCTGCTCTTTATTTATGGCGTTCTGCACCAGAATCCACGTCTGACCGAGATCCTATGGAGCATCGCGATTTATGTGATGATGGCGTCTAATCAGGTCTTCTTTTCGATGTATAGCGACGACAGCGTGCTGGCATGTCTGATGTCGATGATCATCGTGTTTGCTATCGCGCTTCACTATCTTGCCGTCAATCGCCGTAAGTATGAGCAGCAGATGAATCAAACACAGCTCTATTCCCGCATTGATCCCCTGACCCGGCTGCCGAATATGCGCGCTCTGGAAAACAGCGTGGCGGAAACCGGGGGCACCTGTATCTGCCGTATCGCCTTCTCCAATATTGCCGTCTTTGAGAAGTATTACGGTACTGCCGTAGTGACCTGGGTGAAGGGAATTCTATCGCAGAGCATTTATGAGGAGTTCGGCTGTGATATTCAGGTTTATGACATTACCGGCAACCAGCTGATCTGCCTGGTGAGCGGCGAACATGAGCCGCGTATTCATGAGCTGTACAGTCTGCTCTCCAGTCTGAGCATTTTGTGGAAGGGCGATAAACTGGATATCGATTACCGGCTTTCCTGGGGGGATATTGACGGTCAGACGCCGCTGATTCCTTTTGTGGAGCGGCTTGCCTGGTTCTCTGAAGTGAACAAAGTGGTGAAGGCGCCCCACTGCATTAACAGCAGCATGCGCAATCTGGACGATGAAATGGCTCAGTCGATTCAGATGATTAAGAGCGTGAAGGCTGCCATTGAAAACCGGGATATTGAAATCTACGCTCAGCCGATTACCAGCCGGGAAAGAGTGGTGTATCACGAACTGCTATCGCGCCTGCGCATTGGCGGCCAGATTATCATGCCGGATGTGTTTCTGCCGGTGATTCGTGAATTCGACTACGCCTGCGAGTTTGACTCTGCGGTATTCGAAAAGAGCATGTCGATGCTGGACGACCACGTTGGCGATACGGTGTCGATTAATATCATGCCGGCCACGCTGTTCCATGAAGGTGTTGCCGGGCATTTTATCGATTTGATGGCGCGCTATGGTATTAGCGCCGAGCGGGTGATTCTGGAAATTACCGAAGAGCAGGGCATACTCTCTTCGGAAAACGCCATGAATAATATCAGCAGGCTGGTGGAGCACGGCGTGAAGATCGCCATTGATGATTTTGGCACCGGTCAGTCCAATTACGAACGAATGCGCAATATTACCGCTCAGATCCTCAAGATAGACGGCGTTTTCGTGAAGGATATCCTGATCAACAAGGTCGATCAGATGATTGTTGAATCTATCTGTAAAATCGCCCGGGCCAGGGAGATGACCGTGGTGGCGGAGTATGTGGAAAACGAAGAGCAGCAGCGGATGCTGTTCGAGATGGGAGTCGATCACTGCCAGGGGTTTTACATCGGCAAGCCCTATAACTACAGCAATTAAACCTTCCCCTCACCCCAACCCTCTCCCCTCACCCCAGCCCTCTCCCCAAAGGGGAGAGGGGGCTGAATGGCAGACCGGGATTATTCTCTCTCTCCCTCAGGGAGAGGGCCGGGGTGAGGGGTGAAGACAGCTCCGACGCGGCCAGATACCGGCCCCAGATATTCCTCTAACACAATAAATTCCTTGCATTTTTTACGGTTATTTTCCCGGAGACTGGGTTTGCGGCGCTCTGGCAAAGTCGGTATATTTTTTTGCCATATGGCTGCGACCTGAGGGTGAGCGGCGTTGATCGAAGTGAAAGGAGAGAGTGTGTCATTACGCGTTATGCTGGCGTGGTGCTTACCCGCGATACTGCTACTGACAGCCGCAGCCGGGCAGGCAAAGCCGCAACTGAAGCCGCTGGGGCCCAATATTGCCGACACCGGCTCTGAGTGGTACCGCTTCCGTAGTGCTATCTTCGACTCCGTTGACGGTCAGCGCCATTACAAAGTGTGGGTGGGTATTCCCAAAGCGGCGGCGTCTGCTGGCGGTTATCCGGCGCTCTATATGCTTGACGGCAACGCCGCAATGGCGCGGCTTGATGATAAATTATTGCAGCGCATGAGTGCCGCGCATCCGCCGGTGCTGGTAGCGGTGGGATACCAGACGCCGCTGCCCTTTGACGTCTCCTCCAGAGCGTGGGATTACACGCCCGATCCCGGCAGCGAATCGGCGCCGCGTATACACGGTCATAAAGGCGGGCACAGCAAGGCGTTTCGTCAGTTGCTGATGTCGCAGATTATTCCCTGGGCGGAAAAGCAGGCCGCCGTTAATCATCAACAGCGCAGTCTGTGGGGCCACTCCTTCGGCGGGTTGTTTGTGCTGGAAACGCTGTATCAGGCGCCGGAAAGCTTCCGCCATTACTATGCGGCCAGCCCGTCGCTGGGGTGGGGCGGCGACATGATGTTGCGTCAGGCGCAGCGACTTTCGGGAACAGCATTTGATGCCCGCACGCTAAAGCTGATGGAAGGAGATGGCAATAGCAATAGCGATCGCCCGGAGCTACGCGGTGAAGACGGGCAGGACAGAAATGCACGGCTGGCGCAGATTCTTTCCGGAAAAGGGGTAAAGGCAAGCTATAAATCGTATCCGGGGCTGACCCATGGCGCCATGTTTGGCACGTCGCTTATCGAGACGCTGCTGAGCGTTTCCGGCGCGGAGTAGAGGATAAGGCTGCCGCATGGCGCGGCAGCCTGAGTGTTACTGCGGCTGTGCGTCCTGCACTTTTTCTTCCGCCTTCCAGATGCGGTATTTCACCTGAGCGTCTTTCGGCGCGTAGATCACCAGCGGCAGCTTGCTGTTATAGCGCTGCAGGGCATTGTCGCCCAGATGTGCGGTGACAAAAGCCTGCTTTTTGGTGCCGTCCGGGCAGGCCATCATGGTGGAGACCGGGCCGGTCAGCTTGTCGATGACCAGATAGTCGTAGCCCCAACCAGAGAGCGTTTTCGTCTCCAGCTTACCGCCCAGACCCCGGGTGTTGCAGTCCACTTCCATGGTTTTACCAATCATCAATTCGACTTTGTAGTCGTGCTCGTTTTCCTGCTTCGGCAGCCAAATAACCTGGCGGGTCATTCCTTTTTCCGCTTTCGGATACGGGGCCACTTTTTCCAGCGGTTGCTTGCTGGGATCCTGCTGCTGCGCGTTATCCGCCGCCAGCGCGTTACCTGAAGCCAGCGCCATCAGGCCAGCGAGCAGTAAAGTCGCTTTTTTCATAATTCCCTCATTCAGTGTGGCAATAATTGCTAACAGACTATTTTATTATCCTGATTTTTCCACAACAAAACATAAATGTTCTGTTGATTAAACTAATGTTGGAGCAATGTGTTAATGAAGCGGGCGGGGGAGGGAGGAAATAACCGGCCACCGCAAGCGATGAAGGTGGCCGGTAAACATGCAAGGTCATCAATGAGAGTGGCTGATGCGCTCTTCAGTATCACGACCAGCAAGGAAGCCGTAAAAGATATAGCCGATCATGGTGATGATGGTACCGCCGAATACTGCTTCGACGCCGCAGGCATAGACGCCATAGATACTGTAGACCACCGCCGCGGTGCCCATAGCGGAAGCGGCATAGTACTGCTTCTGGGTCACGTGGTTTTTACGCAGCATCACCTGCAGGCCGGTCATGGACAGGACATAAGGCACCATATTGATAAAGACCGCCAGGTTCAGCAGGATGTTGAACTGCTTAAGCAGGTTCGGGGAGATGGTCATGGTGGCCAGCAGTAGCTCCAGTACCAGCATAATCAGCATCCCGGCGACAGGCGCATCGTCTTTGCTGATTTTACTGAAGATAGCCGGGAACAGGTGGTCATCCGCCGCTGCTTTAGAAACCTGGGCATTGGTAAACTGCCAACCCAGCAGCGAACCGATACAGGCGATAACAGCAAGAGCGGTGACAACCTGGCCCACAATCGGGTTAAACATCATGGAGAAGACCAGGCCGAAAGGTGCATCCGAAGTGGCCAGCACCTCGTTCGGGATAATACCCTGAATCACAGAGGTTGAGGCGATATAAACCACAGCGGCGAATCCGGTACCGAACAGGCAGGCCAGCGGTACATTTTTCTCCGGGTTTTCCACCGTGTCGGAGTTAGCACCGGCAGATTCCACACCCAGGAAGGCCCACAGGGTCAGAGAGATACCGGAAGAGATTGCGCTGCCGGTGGACATATGATGCGGGTTCCATGCGGCTTTAAAGATAGACGGATCGAACCAGAACCAGCCAAGTACCGACAGACCCGCTACCGGAATAATTATTCCCCAGACGGTGATCCCGGAAATGCGCCCGGTAATCTTCGGCCCTTTGAAGTTGGCTACCATGGTCACGACCAGAATCGCGACCACGGTGACAAAAGTGTGCATGGGCGAGGTTTTAATCCACGGGAAGAAGGGGGCCAGATAACCCGCCGCAGAAACGGCGATGGCCACGCAGCTAATCACCAGACAGACGTAGTAGGTATAAGAAGCGATAAAGAAAGATGATTTGCCGTGGGCTTCGGCGGCATAGGCCGACATACCGCCCGAACGCTTACAGTAGGCGCCGCACTTGGCGAAGGTGTAGGCGATACACATTGCTCCCAGCACGGTGATAACCCATGACAGTACGGAAATCGCGCCAGTTTCGGCCAGGCTGGCGGGCAACATAATTATTCCCGAACCCATCATATTGACGGCAACTAAAATGGTCAGGTCAACGACCCCCATTTTCTTCGAGTTTGTGGCCATATCTGTTCTCCTGCTTATTGTTTTCAGAAGGCGAGAGAAGTACCTCTGAATAAATTTAAATTCACTCGCGGCTAATAAATATTATTATCCGGGGCAAAGGGCTCCAGTTTGAAATACAGGTGGTCATTACTCATGGCTTGAGTAATTATCTTTATTTCCTGGGTTAATATTCTGCGGCGCAAAACTTGTGTAGCTGCATAGTATTTAATTTGAGGGGAAAGTCAAATTTGATATTGTGTGGCGAGTGAGTTGATTGTCTGGCCGTAAACTCTTTTTAAAAACAAATGAATAGTACGTTTTCTTGATACCGATTGGGGAAGGTGTTGTGGAAATATATTCTTATAAATCAATATTATATGCTATTTGTGCTGTTTTTTTACCGTGATTTAAAGGCCGATTTTTTTTAGAATATTAATTTACCTGTAGCCGTTTTATTACAGATAAAAATTCATGGTGCGATAATGATTATCTTATCTGGTCATTTTCTGATTTTTTTGGTCTGGTAAACTCTTTTATTTTGCTTTATCTTCATTTTCCGAACGGAACGTTTTCTCATGATGGCTTGAATATAGCCTGGCGTTTATCCGACACAGGTCAGATAGATTGTATTAAGGCGTTCGCGCCAGGTGCCATAACAATGCGAAAAATAATAAACATAAGTTAGCCAAATATAGATATATAAAATCGTCACGAGGTCTTTATGTGTGATAAGAACTATTTAGTTGTTGCGGGGGGCGCCATTAGCCGCCATGCCAAACCGCTTACACCGCTCGAAGAAACCATCGATCAGATTGTTACGTCGCTGACCAATAAAGGCGAGCATGTAAAATTTACCCCAACCTATGAAGAAGCAGAGACCTATGTTACCTCTACCGCTTCTATCGACTGCATTATGGTGGAGTGGCTCCCTCAGCAGGAACAGAATGTCCTGTCTCTGCTGCGCCATCTGCGTATACGCCATGAAAAGGCACCGGTCTTTTTGCTGATCAACTCTCATCAGGATAACCGCTCCGTTACTGCGGAAGTGATGAGCGAAGTGACTGAAACCTTCCTGGTACTGGATGATACCACCGACTTTATTGTGGGTCGTTTGCAGGCAGCCGTCGCTCGCTATGAAAAAACTATTATGCCGCCGCTGATGGCCGCAATGATGGAGTATGCCAAAGAGAAAGAGTACTCCTGGTCAGCGCCGGGTCATCAGGGTGGTATCGGTTTCTGTAAAACGCCGGTAGGCCGTAAATTCTTCGACTTCTACGGAGAGAACATCTTCCGTACCGATATGGGCATTGAACGCGCCAGCCTGGGCTCAATGCTGGATCACACCGGCGCTTTCGGCGAAAGTGAAAAATATATTGCCCGGGTCTTCGGCGCCGATCGCTCCTATTCGCTGGTAGTCGGGACCTCCGGGGCCAACCGTACCATCATGCAGGCCTGCTGCTCCGATGAAGACATTGCGATCTGCGACCGTAACAGCCATAAGTCCATTGAACAGGGGCTGATGCTGACCGGGGTTCGTCCGGTATACATGACTCCGACCCGTAACGCCTACGGCATTATCGGGCCGATCCCGAAAAAACAGATGGCCCGCGAGGCTATCTCTCGCCAGATCGAAGAGAGCCGTTTCGCTCGCGAAGCGAAAAACCCGCGCCCGTCTTACAGCGTGGTGACCAACTGTACTTACGACGGTCTGATCTATAACGGTGATACCGTGCAGACGCTGCTGGGAGAGAGCTGCGACCGTATCCACTTCGATGAAGCCTGGTTCGGTTACTCACGCTTTAACCCAATCTATAAAGGGTTCCACGCCATGCGCGGCGATAAAGCCGAGCATACTGCAGATCAGCCTACGCTGTTTGCGACCCACTCGACCCATAAACTGCTGAATGCGCTGTCGCAGGCCTCTTATATCCATATCCGTGAAGGTCGCGGCAACATTAAACCGGCGCAGTTCAGCCAGGCATATATGATGCATGCCACCACCTCGCCGCTGTACTCCATTGCCGCTTCCAACGACGTGGCTGCCGCGATGATGGACGGTAGGCAGGGCGTTAACCTGACCACGGAAGTGATCGAAGAGGCCGTGGAGTTCCGTCAGGCGGTAGCGCGCGCTTATCACGAGGCAGAGAAGCATCATGACTGGTTCTTTAAACCCTGGAATGCGGAAGTGGTGACCGACCCCGCCACCGGCGAGCGCTATGACTTTGCCGATGCGCCGCTTTCCCTGCTGACTACTGAACAGGCCTGCTGGAAGCTGCGTCCGGAAGACCGCTGGCACGGCTTCAGCGATCTGGATGAAGACTGGGTGATGCTGGATCCGGTTAAGGTCAGCCTGCTGACCCCGGGCCTGAATGACGACGGTTCGCTCCAGGAGAATGGCGTGCCGGCTGCGCTGGTCACCGCGTATCTTTCAAGCCTGGGCATTGTGCCGACCCGTACCACTGACTTCCAGGTGATGTTCCTGTTCTCTATGGGGGTCACTAAAGGTAAGTGGGTCACGCTGATGAACAGCCTGATGGCCTTTAAACGTCATTATGATGCCGATGCGCTGCTGGAAGAGGTTCTGCCATCGCTGGTTGAGAGCGCGCCGGAGGTGTATCGCGGAATGACCATGCAGCAGCTGGGCGATCGCATGATGGACTTCCTGAAGCAGCACAACCCGAGTGAACAGCTGAATAAGGCCTACTCAATGCTGCCGCAGATCGATATGCTGCCGCGTGAAGCCTACACCCAATTGGTTAAGGATAACGTGGAGCTGGTATCCATCTTTGACCTGGCGGGTCGCACGGCAGCGAACTCCGTTATCCCTTATCCGCCGGGAATCCCGATGTTGATGTCCGGCGAGAACTTCGGTGACGAAGAGAGTCCGCAGATCGCCTATCTGAAAGCGCTACAGGCGTGGGATGACACTTTTCCCGGCTTCGAGCATGAGACCGAAGGGGCGGAAAAAGAAGACGGCATCTACCACGTGATGTGCGTTAAATAACCCAAAATGGGGTTACGGCTACAGGCGGTAACCCCATTTTTTTGCTGTTGATACGGGTAACTATTGGGGAGTAATAGAGTAAAACCCCATAAGTATGACAAATGACAGCATATCTATTCGTTTGCATGGGGAAATTATTACCTTGTTATTGAAATATTTTTATTTCATACATAATTTTTTTTCATGAGTAAATAGCATCCAGAAACAAAATAACGGCCAGTTTCAGGGCTGTGAAGCGAATTGGATCAAGGATCTTCGCATTTCGTGCCGAAAAATGTATATGGGAGGTTAAATAAAATAGCGTTATTTGTTCCGTGATAAAAATTCGTCATTGGCAGTTTTAATTCCACGCTTGTCTGGTAATTATTACAGGGCATAATACCAGGATTAGTCTTAAACAACTTTCTAAGTATCTTAGCGAGGTTAGCGGAGTATGAGAGATAGAACAGATAAGCAGGAGCTGGAAAAAATATTTCGCCAGATGCTCAAGGAAGAAAGCTTTGGTTCTCAGTCCGAAATAGTTGAGTATCTTAAAAATAAAGGCTTTATCCATATTAATCAGTCAAGAGTGTCACGCATGCTGGCGAATTTCGGCGCCGTGCGTACCCGCAATGCTAAAATGGAGATGGTGTATTGCCTGCCGGTGGAGCTGGGCGTGCCAACGACGGATGCCACCTTAAAGAGTTCTATTCTGGATATCGCCGCCAATGATACCGTGGTTGTCACTCATACCATGCCTGGCGCAGCACCACTTATTGCCCGGCTGCTGGACTCCTGCGGAAAGACAAAGGGGATCCTGGGAACGGTAGCGGGCGACGATACTATCTTTATTGCACCCGTTGCCGGAACAACCCCCCAACAGCTTTATCATTCGGTTATCGATATCCTTAGCACTAAATGACATTGAGAGTATTTTTTTAAATACTGACGGTATTTAAAATCACTGAATTATATTTTCAGGGTCCTCTCACTCAACAAGAGGAATCGTATCCATGGATGTTAGGAATATCCTTAATAATAAGCTTGAGCAGGCATTTCAGGCATTGTCTTTGAATGGCTTTCAGAAAGTATCTGTACGTCCTTCGGCTCGCCCTAATTTTGGTGACTATCAGGTCAATAGTATTATGGGCGTGGCGAAGCAGAATGGTAAAACGCCTGTGGAAATGGCGACTGAGCTGGCTAATTATATTGAAAGTCGGGCCAATGACGATGGCGTTATTGCGAAGCTGGAGGTTGTGGCCCCGGGGTTTATTAATATTTTTCTGAATCCCGACTGGCTGGCGAACCGCCTGAGTGCGGCACTGGCGGATCCGCGGCTGGGCGTGGATCGCGTGGCGCCGCAGACCATTGCGGTGGACTACTCGTCGCCGAACGTGGCGAAAGAGATGCACGTCGGGCATTTGCGATCGACCGTTATCGGCGACGCTTCGGTACGTACCCTGACCTTCCTGGGCCATAAGGTGATTCGCGCTAACCATCTCGGCGACTGGGGCACTCAGTTCGGGATGCTGATTGCCTTTCTGGAACAGGCTGAAAGCCGCGATGATATTTCGCTTTCCGACCTTGAAGGTTTCTACCGGGCGGCGAAAAAACGTTATGACGACGATGAAGCGTTCGCCCGCCGCGCTCGCCAGTATGTGGTTCGCCTGCAGCAGGGGGACGAATGGTGTCGCAAGATGTGGCGCAAGCTGGTCGAGATCTCGATGGCGCAGAACCAGCGCAACTACGATCGCCTGAATGTCACCCTGAAGCCGCAGCATATTATGGGGGAAAGCCTGTACAACGATATGCTGCCCGGAATTGTGGACGATCTGCTTAAGCGCGGTATCGCCAGCGAAAGCGACGGCGCCGTGGTGGTCTATCTGGACGACTTCCGTAATAAGGAAGGTGAACCTATGGGGGTGATCGTCCGTAAAAGCGATGGTGGCTACCTCTATACCACCACCGATATCGCCTGCGCGAAGTATCGTTACGAGTATTTCCACGCCGATCGCATGATCTACTATATCGATGCCCGTCAGCACCAGCATCTGATGATGGCCTGGGAGATTGTCCGTAAGGCGGGCTATGTGCCGGAATCGGTCAGCCTGGAGCACCATATGTTCGGTATGATGCTGGATAAACAGGGCCGCCCGTTTAAGACCCGTGAAGGCGGTACCGTTAAGCTTTCCGAGCTGTTGGACGAGGCGGTGGTCCGTGCCCGCAAACTGGTGGCGGAAAAGTCGCCGCAGTTGCCGGAAGCGGAGCTGGATTCGCTGGCGGAAATTATCGGCATTGGCGCCGTGAAGTATGCGGATCTTTCGAAGAATCGCACTACCGATTACATCTTCGACTGGGACAGCATGCTGTCGTTTGAGGGCAATACCGCGCCCTATATTCAGTACGCCTGCGCGCGCATCGCCTCTATCTTTAGGCGAGCGAATCTGACGGTGGAACAACTTGAAGGTGAGATTTCACTGAAGACTGACAGAGAGAGGATGCTTGCGGTACGTCTGTTGCAGTTTGAAGAGACGCTACAGACCGTCGCCCGGGAGGGAACCCCCCATGTGATGTGCGCGTACCTTTACGATCTGGCCGGGCTATTTTCACGCTTCTATACCGACTGCCCGATACTGAACAACGACTCGTCGGCGCTGCGCGTCAGCCGCCTGAAGCTGGTGGCGCTCACGGAGCGTACCCTGAAGCAGGGCCTGGAAACCCTGGGGATTCAGACCGTTGAACGGATGTAACTAAAATTCTCTGTGGCCAGAAGGCGCCCCGCTTGCGGTGGCGCCTTTTTAGTTATGGTCACCGGCCCCCAGATGTTGCAGGCAGGCGATAAGCTCCTGTTGACTGATATCGATATACTCCAGCACCCGTCCGTAGAGCATCGCGGTGGGCACCGAACGTCCACCCAGTTCGCGTTGGGTATTATGTAGCACCCACAGGATGGTGCGTTCGGTTTGCGTCAGGCCGTCGCGGACATTCGGGAGGTGATCTATTGGTTTGTCCATCAGAATCTCCATATCAGAGAATTGAGTATGACTGACATATTCCGGCAGAGCAAAAGTGGCTATCGTCAACGCAACCGGATTATTAGAGAGATAATTGATATATCCAGTTGGTTGAATCAGATGTTTATTGGGATATTATCTTATATAAAAAGCCGCTGGCATTGTCAGCGGCTTTTTATATAACATCAGGGACGGAGGCGATTTTATTTTAAACAGACATTTTGATGAATATAACCTGAAGCCTGTAAAACAGGCGTTTTGTGTTTTACCTGGTGAATGACATTAAGAATACGGTTGTGTTTGGAAATTTTATTAATGATCATTAATGGTTGTAATGCCACGGATACTGATAAATCTTCTGAGTTTCCGATTCCAGCAAGTTAATAAAAACACAGTGCTGGAAGGGAACGGCATGTTGGTACAGATTAAACATGGAATATTGATTTTTCATTTCTGAGTTGCTCAATAAACCTCATCAAAGCTTTGCGATGTAGCTGAGGACGCCACATAACACCAAGCTCCCAGCTTACGTTATCCACTGGAATATATTGTACCTCCGGCATAATCGCTAACAGAGATTCCATACTTTTCGGTATGATAGTTATACCATTTCCTGTGGTGGCCCAGGCTATTGCTGAATGAAATTCATTCACTATTTGTACTATATGAGGAGTAATCTTTTTCCCGGAATAGTAGCTATGAACCTGAAGCCAGAAATCCGGAGCACAGGACTGGCTCATTAATACTAAAGGGGCATAATGTAGCTTATCTATATCAGCTGTATATTCTGATGAAAAAACAAATAATAAACTGTCATGTTTTAATGTCATCCTGGAAAGACCTTTGCAGGGTCTTAATCGCATAAATCCTATATCAAGAATTCCCTCATTCAGGGCGGAAAGCTGATCCATACTTGACATATCGCGAAGCTCAAAGTCTACCGTGGGGTAATTTTTATGGAAGAGGGCAGACAGTCTGGTGACTTCTTTTATTGCCCAGAAACCAAAACCTATACGCAGGCGATCATTTACGCCCTGATGATAGCTAAGAGCTTCCGATTCCAACCTTTGCGTTTGAAGAACTGCTTCTCGTGCCTGAGGCAACATTCGTGCTCCAAATTGCGTCAGTTCACTACCGTGGCGCCCCCGGGTAAATAATACTCCTCCAAGAGTCTCTTCAAGACGTTGTAGTTGTCTTGTCAGCGCAGGCTGGCTGACTGCCAGCACATCAGCGCTACGGCTTATTGACCCCAACTCCGCAACGGTCACAAATGCTTTTAGTAAATGAGTTTCCATGCACGCTCCGCATATATTCAACATTTGAATGCATTATAACTATAACCTCATGGGTTCTAAACTGGTGAAATATTGGACCAGGATAGAGGACTTTTTATGTGGAACATCATTACACCTGCTGGCAGGTTAAGAGGGGCTCTGGAAGTTGATTCACAAGGCAGGATCAGTGCGATAAAAACACTGCAGGGGGAAGCGGAGGGCTGGATTTTGCCCGGATTTATCGATTTGCATATTCATGGCGGTGGCGGTAAGGATTTAATGGAGGGGAAAGACGCGCTACGCACGCTGACGCAAGCGCATGCCCGTTGTGGCACAACAAGTTTACTGGCGACAACGGTAACAGCTAGCCCTGAGTCACTGACATCTGTGCTTAGTGATGTCCGTAAATTCATGGAGGAACCGCGCAGTACCGATACAAGCCGGGTGCTCGGCGTTCATCTTGAGGGGCCATTTGTTAATCTGGATAAACTTGGCGCTCAGCCACCTGAATCACGGGCGGCGACCCGTGAGGAAATTGACCATCTATTGGCACTTGCTGATGTTCGTCTGATTACGATGGCAACAGAGTTCAAAGAAAATCTCGAACTTATACCTTATCTGACTGAAAGAAATGTTCGGGTGCAACAGGGTCATACACTTGCGACTTATGAGCAGAGTCTTCAGGCGATGTACTCTGGGGCAAAAGGATTTGCTCATCTGTATAACGCAATGAGCGGAATTCATCACCGCAACCCGGGTGTACTGGCAACGGCCCTGGCACATGCCGAGTTTGCCGAGATAATCCCGGATTTTGAGCATGTTCATCCCGGCGCACTGCTTGCCGCCCGGAGGGCGATTCCAAAACTTTATGCCGTTACTGATGCCTGTTCCGCCATGGGAATGCCGGACGGAGAATACAGACTGGGAACGCATGCCATCTATAAATATCCCTGCATGTCGGCTACACGCCTTAAAGATGGAAATCTGGCAGCCAGCACACTCAGTATGGATCAGGCACTGCGTAATTTTCTAAAATTGGGAATGACACCCGAAGAGGCATCCGCACGCCTTTCTCTTTATCCTGCTGAATTCCTGGGGGTGAATGACCGTGGACGTATAGAGGTGGGTGCCTGGGCTGACTACGTTATCCTGGACCGAGACTTTAATCTTCGTGAAGTGTTTATCGAAGGTATTCCAGTACCATCCCCCCGTCACTCAAAAGAGATCTGATATGCTGACATGCGCTTATATTGGCTTTGGAAAAAGTACCACACGCTACCATCTACCTTATATTTTGATTCGCCAGGACTGGAATGTAAAAACGATATACACACCCGTACGCAAGACTGAGCAGGAAGTCATGCCAGAGTATCAGAATATTAAATTTACTGATGATATTAATGAGGTTCTGAAGGATCAGGAGGTTGATCTTGTTATTGTGTGTACCCCACCGGATACGCATTTTGACTTAGCTATGCGTTGTATTGAGCACAAAAAAAATGTTCTTGTGGAAAAACCCATTTCTGCAACATCTGAGCAGATACGGCAGCTATATTATCTTGCTAAACAGCATGATGTAGTGATGTTACCACATCAGAACAGACGATTTGATAGTTGTTATCTGACGTTAAAGAAAGTCCTGGACAGTGGGACCCTGGGAGATATTGTAGAAATTGAGAGTCATTTCGATTATTTCCGCCCCCAGGTATCACAAGTGAACAATATCTCTGTTAACGGCGCCCTTTATGGGTTGGGTGTACACACCATTGATCAAATGATAGCGCTATTCGGATGTCCGGAAACGGTTATATGCGATGTAAGAAGACTACGTAATAAAGACCAGCCCGATGATAATTTTACTATTAGTTTATTTTATAATGATAAACGGGTCATATTAAAAACCAGTCATCTTGTCATGAGTGAATACCCAAGGTTTATTGTTCACGGAACCAAAGGATCATTTATAAAGTATGGTATCGATCAGCAGGAAGCCTGTCTTAAGGCAGGAATAATGCCCCAGGAAACGGGTTTTGGTGAGGATATCCGTGCTGGTCTTCTGGAGTGGTTAGATGAAAATGGGGAAAAACAAAGAGAATATGTTATTAATGAGCGTGGCGATTATGGTGAGGTTTATGATTCAATTTACCAGACGATTAAATATGGGAGTAAACCTTATATTTCTGAAGAAGAGGTTCTTACTACTATCACTATCCTGGAACAGGCAGTCAGCCAGGAATCGCCTTCCAGACTTTACTTTTAGTTGAACTGTTTGATATGGAAGGATTCTTTAATCTATCAGATGGTGGTGACTCAGGGCAGGCTATTCAACCTGTTCGCATATTCTCCGCCAGGTTAACGAAAGAATGCGGTTTCAAGATGAGCCCACGTCAATTCAGACAAACCTTGTTGTCCAAAATGATGAGGTCATTTGGGGATGGCCAGAGATTTATAGCGTGCTTTGATGCAAATTAGTGGTGCCCGGACCCGGAATCGAACCAGGGACACGCGGATTTTCAATCCTCGTGTCTAGGTTAACAAAATGTTAATTTGAACCTGTGCACACTTTTATGAGTGTGCAATATGAAAATACTCCCCGTTATTTCCCCTAGCTGGCGCAGGAAGGGTTGCCGGTTCATTACTCCTCCATAAATCGCATGGAAGATACCGTCAGATATCTCTATCCCTTTATGGCGGAGTTGCTGGAATCCGGACTGGGCAGACCTCAGGTTCTGTCGCTTCTGTCCCTGCGGCAGGAGGCGGAGCGGGTCTGGGATGAGTTTGTGCTGCTGTCTGATGGTGGCGGTGCCTGCTTTACCGACGTGTTTGGGGCATGCTGCCGTAAGTTCAACTCTCCTGAATTGTGGTCACCGGATATGTTCCGGGATGAGCTGATTGGCGATTTGCTGCAGGCGCTGCCCCATCCTGAGCTGAACTATGACCGCTGGATGATTGAACTGGACCCCAACCTGACGCGCCTGTATACGCTGAAGGCCCGTGATGCCGGTGTCTCAGAAGTTCTGTCGGTCGGGCGGGTGCAGACGCCCACGCTTGCCATGGTGGTGAATCGCGATAGCGAGATTGCCCGTTTTGTCCCCGTCCCCTGGTGGCAGGTTCAGGCCAGTCTGGCGAAAGACGGAGTTCGTTTCCGGGCAACCTGGGTACCCGTTGCGCAGTACTGTGACGATGAAAAGCGCTGCATCAATAAACAGGCTGCGCAGGCGGTTGCACATCTGTGTCAGCAGCATAAAAGCACCGCGGTACTGGAGGTCAGTCAGAAGCGGGAGAAAACGCCTGCCCCGCTGTGCTTCGATCTCGGGACGTTGCAGCAGGTCTGCTCCCGAAAATTTGGTCTGGGTGCCCAGAAAGTGCTCTCCATTGCCCAGTCGCTGTACGAGACGCATAAAGCGACGACCTATCCACGTACTGACTGTGGCTACCTGCCGACTTCCATGCAGCAGGAAATTCCGGAGGTATTATCTGCCGTCGCTAAATCCGATCCTTCAGTGGCGCCGGTGCTGGCACAACTGGACAGGGGATTCGTTTCCCGTGTCTGGAATGATAAAAAAATTACAGCGCACCATGCCATCATTCCGACCCGGCAGGCGTTTGATATTTCACGCCTGAGTGACGATGAGCTGAAGGTCTATCAGCTGATTCGCCTGCATTATCTGGCTCAGCTCCTGCCACTGCAGGAATCTGATGTTACCGATGCCGCATTCAATATCGGTGGGCAGTTGTTCAGAACCCGCGGAAAAGTGAATGTGGTCACCGGCTGGAAAAGTCTGTTCCAGGCAGAAAAGCCGGAAGACGGCGCTGAAGGCGAAGAAGAGCAGTTGTTGCTGCCGCCACTGAACAATGGCGACAACTGTACAGTCAGTGGCGCGGTGGTGGATGATAAGGTCACCACGCCGCCAAAGCCGTTTACTGAGGGGACACTGATTGCGGCCATGAAAAACGCGGCCAGCCAGGTCAGCGATCCGAAGCTGAAAAAGGTGCTGCGGGATAATGCAGGGCTGGGTACCGAAGCGACCCGCGCTGGCGTACTGGAGACGCTGTTTAAACGTAACTACCTGGAGAAGAAGGGGAAATATATCCGTTCGACGCAGCTGGCACGGGAGCTTATTGCCGCCTTGCCTGATACCCTGACCAGCCCGGGGATGACCGCCCTGTGGGAGCAGGCGCTGGACGATATCGCGCAGGGAAAAATGTCGCTGGATGTCTTCATGCAAAAGCAGCAGCAATGGACCCGCCACCTGGTTGAAAAGGGGCGTAGCCAGGGAATAAAAATCACGGCGCCGGTCACACCGCCCTGTCCGGTCTGCAAGGGGCCGACCCGCAAACGGAAGGGGAAGAGTGGAGATTTCTGGGGATGTATTCGCTATCCGGACTGTAACGGCATTATCGGCGGGAAAAAGAAAAAAACAGGCGCCCGTAAGGGAAAAGGTACAGCCGCGAAATCATCGGCAACTGGCAACTGATTCCATCTACACATCGTGAATCAGTTCTGCTATGGTTGCAGGGCTTTGATGCAGGGTGCCCCGCTGGCCGAGGGGCTGTCGATAAACTTATAACGGGGTTTATCGCTGGCCGGCCCGACAGTCGGTACTTGCACACTACCGGACTGTAAGACGCAAAATCTCCGTGAAAACCGCGCCAGGGAGAACATGGATACTCCCCGGAGAACAGGATAATGACCACGGGTTACGTACTGACCCCAGGGCGCTGGCAACAGCGCCTTTTTTGTTATAGCAACCTCCACCACCTTCTCCCGAATACTGACTTTATTCTTCAGGCGTATCCCATCTCCCATCCCGGACTGATATTGACCCACAAATAGAGCTGTGATTCTCTATGCAGGAGGGAGTCACAACAGGAAAGGGAAAGGCAGGAATGGCATCGATACCACTTGTCGGCCCGGGGCCGCAGATAATCAGGAATAATATGGCCGAGGCCAGGCAACACAGCTACGGCAAGAATATGGCACCGCCGCAGACGTATATCTGGTTCTATCAGAAGGTGAGGAACCGCGGACCATGGGACTACAAACAGTTCAATCCATACTGGGCTGAGTTTGGGAACTTCAATTATGGCGCCACCGGCACCGCAGCGGGCATCCCGGAGAACATCCTGTTGATGGGCGCTGGCGCCGCTCAGATGCGAGCAAAAACGTCAGATCCGCAGTGGGGCTACCCATGGCAGGGGCCACCGTATGGCGATGACCCGAAGGACCAGGCTGCTATCAGAGAGGGAATTGCGTATGCGCGTCAGTGCGGTTTTTAAGGTTCTGCACGGCCTGGTGACAATAGTTCTGCTGGTTGTTGTTATCGGGTTCGTCTGGTTGACTGGCGGGGATGCAAAAGCTGATGACGTATATCAGGGCAGCCACCAGGTCAGCCAGGACCTGTGGCTCTACACAACGAAAAATAGCAGTGGCAATGCAACCGTTCCGATCGTTTACCGGTACTATCTTTCGCAGCAGCTCTCAGGCTCACCGGAGCAGATCACAAAAGTGTTGCATGACAGAATGCCATTTCTGACCGGAACAGGCAGCGTTTCGGCGATTACCCGTGATGGTGACAGCGTTGCCGTGGCATACAGTGGCCGGGTATACAGTCTCGATCCGGCGACGACGTATGAATACGCGGGAAAACCCGTAACCGTACGGCTGACCTATGACATACAGTAACCCGGTAACTAACTGGCAATTCTCTTTATTGTTTCAGGGTTGACATTCTTTAACGACAGTTTAATTATGGCATGGCTGAACTGTCGTTTTTACGACCACCAATGTTCCGGTAGCCTGTGAGGGACGCCTTCGGGTGGCTACATCGATAAACTCTCCCGTATCCTGAGAAGGGAGAGCACAGAAAATTCTGTGGGGAAATCTGCGAACCTTTGCAAGCAGATATCGCCGGAAATGCGCGCTATGACGCGGCGATGAAGGTCATTTCACTCAACATACCAGATAAGTCAGGATACAGCTGATTCTGACTCCCCGACGGGAAGACTTCTCCCGTCAGGGCAGAGGTTTTCTCCGTCGTACCTCTTTTTAACTCCATGGAGAAAACATCATGTCTGCTAACAACACTACTGCCAAAACTGAATACTTCAATCTGACCATTAGAGGTCTGGGGTATGTCAGTAATATCCGACAGGTAAACCATCAGAACGGCTTGTTTCTCAGCTGCGTTATTAACGCACTGAGTGGTCCGACTGATAACCCGTCGTATGTCCGTTTCGATATCGTGGTTGCTGGTAAAGAGGCTACCAGCCTGATTGCCCGCTGCCAGAAGGCTGTCGATGAAAACAAAAAGGTTATGGTGGGGTTTTGCTTAAGCAATCCTTCCACCGACATTTTTACGCTGAACAACGGTGATCATGCTGGCGAACAGCGTGTCAGCCTGAAAGCCCGCTTAATCAAAGTGGACTGGATCAAGATTGGCCAGGAGATGGTTTTCAAAGCTGAAAAATCGGACTCCGTACCGCCCCAGAATGGTGCTGCTCAGCGCGAATACGCTGAAAACTCCTTCTGAATCATTTTTACCTTCACCTCCCTGAACAGGTCTTCCCCATCAGGGAGGCCTGTTTTCTTATTTTTAAGGAAACACATCATGCATCATTCAACCGGTATTCTGGCTGCGGCCACAGGTTTTCAGTTACCTCTTCAGGTTCTTCAGAGCGGTCGTGGTTACTACATTGGGACTATGAACGACGAAGGGCCTGTCTCCCGTGAGTCTGAGGAGTACTTCAGAACCCATGATAAAGCGTCGAAGGCACTGCAGGGCGGTACCTGGACTCAGCGTCAGTGGGCATAAGGAGGACATATCATGGCTTCACGTGGTGTTAACAAAGTTATCCTGATTGGAAATCTCGGTCAGGACCCCGAAGTTCGGTATATGTCCAATAATGGCGGAGCGGTAACGACATTATCACTGGCGACCTCAGAGCAGTGGCGCGATAAGCAGTCCGGCGAGATGAAGGAAGTGACTGAATGGCACCGGGTGGTGATATTCGGAAAGCTTGCTGAAATCGCCGGGGAATATCTGCGTAAAGGCTCTCAGGTCTATATCGAGGGCCAGCTGCGTACCCGTAAATGGCAGGGGCAGGATGGTCAGGATCGTTACTCCACCGAGGTGGTGGTTTCCGTGAATGGCGTTATGCAGATGCTGGGTGGCCGTTCGCAGGCATCTTCCCGTTCATGGGGCGAACCTCAGCAACCCACCACGCCAGCTTACAGCGGGCAGCCGGCTAATAAGCCAGCTAATAAAGCGCAATCCGTTCAAACCGCGCAGTCGTCAGCAGGTAATGCTGCGGGTGAGCCATTTGGTTTTGACGATGATATCCCGTTCTAGGATTTACCCTGGCCTTTATGTGAGTCATAACTCCAGAAGCCCCGATATTCGGGGCTTTCTTTATTTTGGGGCAGGGTAAATTTGACTGGGAACTTTTGGGTGTTACCGCGAAGGAGTGCAAAGGGTAATCAGGGAACTGCCAGCCTCGAGTGATAGTTTAGGGCTGCTCTGTGGCAAGAGCGGACGTTGGAGTCTCAGAGGCCCTTAAAAAGGATGGTTTGTTTTACATGGATACTTACACAACGCCTACGCCGTATCTATGTGGATTACTGTATGACTGTAATGCCTGCCTTCATTCCATCAGTTCTTGCAGTGCTTGATGTCGCATGGATAGACGAATGATAAGAATGGTTTATATACTTATCCACATCTAAAGATTTTTCAGGTACTAGCATGAAAATGACACGCTTAGAAGCTATTAAGGCATGGGGTAGAGCAAGCCGTGAAGGTAAGCCTATTCCCGATGATGTTAGAAAGGTTCTGATCAGCACTCAAAATGATAGCCATCACGATTTCGTTGACCTGCCCCCAGGATTAGATACAACCTTCAGTTAGTAATGTCGGTTGGTTTTTCTTCATATTTCCTGTTTCGCCAGTCCGTTGCGAATTCAGCTGGTGTCTGGTAATCCAGCGATGAATGAGGACGGCACTCGTTATAATCCTGCCGCCAGTCATTAATCGTTTTCCGGGCATGAAGGGGTCAGTTTGGATATCGAAAATTATTGTACGTTAAGACTACTTTTTGAACAGGTACGGGGATGGGGTTTACGCTTTGAGCTGGCGAGTTCAGCCAGCCAACAGAAACGGGGCTTTCATCAGGAAAGCCCTATGTCATTTTACTGTTCTGTGAGTTCAATCTCGGCAATAACTGGCAGATGATCACTGGCCGCCGACCAGTTAAACTCTGGAGAATTATGCGGGATTTCGAGCTTTTTCGTGTCCCATTTTTGTCCTTTGAAGGTAAAAATATGGTCGATATCAATCGCGGGATTGACTGCCGGCCAGCTGCGAGTGTCGGTTCCTGGCTTCGAGACTTCATTAAAGAAATAACCTATCTCTTTTACCGGCTGCTCTTCGCGCGTGGAATTGAAATCACCGGCCAGGATCTTAATGGCAGAGGCAATATCTTTAAAATCAGAAGGCGCATCACCGATACTAAGATCCAACAAGTAACGGGCCTGTTCGGTACGGATTGTGGGATCTTTTTGCCAGTCGAGATGTGTTACCATGATTATCGGTGCAGAATCAAACCCCGGAACCTCGACTTGCACCAGCAGGGCAACGCGCTGTTCGGCATTGCCTGATGGCAGCTTAACCACCTGTGAATGCAGAATTTTATATTTTGACAGCAGCCCCAGACCATATTCACCGTCGTCAAAATCCAACGCCTTACCAAACACGTAATGCATTTTATTAGCATCGGCAATAGTTTTTAACTGATCAATTTTCTGACTACGCTGGGTTTTGTTATCCACTTCCGGTATCGCAATAATGTCAGCGTTAATTTTTTTAATCGCTGAATTAAGTGCCGTAAAATCAGTTATATTATCGGAGGCTTCGTTCTTACCGATATTATAGGTGGCTATTCGCAGCGCTGGCTTATGCTGGGTGTAGACTTTATCGGGCACACCACCTTTTTGCACGGCAAGTATCTCATTACCTGCAAGTTTATCAGAAGCCTGTACGTGGGCTACCAGACATGCCAGTGCCGCTATAGTCAGTGCAAAACGTCTTTTCATCAAGTTCTTAGTCCCTGTTTTAAAAAATACAGTAGTGATGGTATCAAGTACAACCATTCAGTTTTGAGAGGAGTTACACAAACTTATAACGCAACGAAAATTAAGTAGATGGGGATTTTAAGGAACTGTCCTTGTGTTGCTTAGGGACAGTTTTGATATCGGAAATTATTGTCGTTAAGCCTGACTTTTGACCAACTTCTCTCAGTATCCGTATCTATTCGACTTCTGTCTGTATCTTCCGGTACAGTGCCTGAATTCGACATATCTGGGAGGGACTGTATCCTGTCGCATCAGCTGTTTCCCTTATACTCAGCTTTTTTATCTGGCGGTAATACAGTACTTTCTGGTGCCGCTCCTGGTCCGCCTGTTTCCCCCTGTATTTACCCAGCGTATGAGCCCGTTCAATTCCCTGCTTCTGGCGCTGGCGGCGAATCAGCCAGTCCTTATGCGACATAGCGGCCATCAGGTCGATAAGCATGTTATTGATGGCGGTTATCACGGCGCGGGTGAGCGGGTCAGCCTGCGAAGGGGCTTTATCTGATAGCGCCTGCCATGAGGTGGGCACATCCAGGCTGACAATCCGCAGCTCGTGTTGTTCTATCTGCTTTTTCAGCGTCATCCAGTCGCTGTTACTCAGACGGGTCAGGCGGTCTATCTGCTCGACCAGCAAAATATCATTGCGGTGACTGTCCATCAGTAAGCGTCCCAGTTCCGGGCGGTCAAGTTTTGTACCGCTGATGTTCTCCCGGTAGTAACTGGCGATTTTATGTCCCCGCTCCTGAACAAACTGCTCCAGCATCTCTTTTGCCCGATCGGCGAACTGATCTTCCGTCGATGCCCTCAAATAAGCTCTGATGAACATTTTTTCACCATATTATCGCATTTAAGTTATTGCATTCATTCTATCGCATATAGGTTATGTCATTCATCGTGTGCCGTCACGTTTTGGTTGTGGCGTCAGGGTGTACCCTTATGCGATAAGCATTTTTGTTAAAAATACCGTACCGAATAATTTATGAGGGAAACTATATAGCAAGGAGGCAGATTCTTTCTCTGTCGGAAAGAGAATCATTACTGGCATTACCGGACGATGAGTTAACGCTGACACGAATGACCTATTTCAGTGAACATGATCTGGCGCTTATCAGTGCTCACCGTAAACCCGCCAGCCGTTTTGGTTTTGCCGTCCTTCTTTGCTATCTGAAAAATGTCGGCTTTGCACCGGATAAAAAAATCCCACCCTCTGATGCGCTGCTGAAGCATATCGCCAGCAGGCTAAAACTTACCGGGGATCTCTGGCCTGCTTACCTTTCCGGCAGGGAAACCACGCGACGCGAACATTTAACCGAACTGTACCGCTATCTTGGCGTAAAATCGTTCACCGGCAAAATACAGCAGAACTGTATTACACACCTGCTGCCGATGGCGACACGCACCGATAAATGTCAACGACGGGTAAAAAGTGATCCACTTACATCTCCACCGACGATCTAATATTGATCCACCGTTTTACTCAGGATTAGCTTCAGCGATAACCCCGGCCTTTCGTTTCTGTTTCAGTCGATAGCTCTCTCCTTTTATTTGAACAACGTGTGAGTGGTGTAAGATCCGGTCCAGCATCGCGGATGTCAGCGCCGCATCACCGGCGAACGTCTGATCCCACTGCCCGAACGGCAGGTTGGAGGTCAGGATCATCGCGCTCTTTTCATAACGTTTGGCGATGACCTGGAAGAACAGTTTTGCTTCTTCCAGGCTGAACGGCAGATAGCCTATTTCATCGATGATGAGCAGCTTTGGTGCCATCACGCCACGGTGAAGCGTTGTTTTATAGCGGCCCTGACGTTGCGCGGTGGACAGTTGAAGTAACAGATCCGCCGCCGTTGTGAAGCGAACCTTGATACCCGCACGTACCGCTTCGTAGCCCATTGCTATTGCCAGATGCGTTTTCCCCACGCCGGATGGCCCCAGCAACACGATGTTTTCGTTACGCTCTATGAAGCTCAGTGAACGCAGCGACTGGATTTGCTTCTGCGGGGCACCTGTGGCGAAGGTGAAGTCATACTCTTCGAACGTTTTCACCGCCGGGAAGGCCGCCATCCGGGTATACATTGCCTGTTTACGCTGATGGCGGGCCAGTTTCTCCTCATGAAGCAGATGCTCCAGGAAGTCCATATAGCTCCATTCCTGATCCACAGCCTGTTGCGACAGCGCCGGCGCTGCGCTGATAAGACTGTCCAGTTGCAGTTGTTCGGCGAGAACCATCAGCCGCTGATGTTGCAGCTCGACCATTATGCGGCTCCTCTGCAGAACGTGTCATAGATGGACAGCGGATGATGCAGTGGCTGCCTGTCGAAGGTCACCAGGCTTTCGTCTACCTGTACGTGATACTGTTTTTTCTCTGGTGGCAGGGCCAGCATGGACTGCTGTTCTTCGATCCAGCGATCGCAGGGACGGGTCTGGATAGTTTCATGCTTCCGCTGGTTAGCGACATCGTGCAGCCAGCGCAGGCCGTATCGGTTGGCTGTTTCAACGTCAACGGTGATCCCCATCGGGCGCAGGCGCGTCATTAGCGGGATGTAGAAGCTGTTGCGGGTGTACTGCACCATCCGCTCCACCTTGCCTTTAGTCTGTGCCCTGAAGGGGCGACACAGCCGTGGAGAGAAGCCCATCTCTTTGCCGAACTGCCACAGGGATGGATGGAACCGGTGCTGGCCGGTCTGGTAAGCATCACGCTGTAGCACGACTGTTTTCATATTGTCGTACAGCACTTCCCGTGGCACACCGCCGAAGAAGCTGAACGCGTTACGGTGACAGGCTTCCAGCGTGTCATAGCGCATGTTATCAGTGAACTCGATGTACAGCATTCGGCTGTATCCCAGAACGGCAACGAACACATGAAGCGGTGATTTGCCGTTACGCATGGTGCCCCAGTCAACCTGCATCTGCCGTCCGGGCTCAGTTTCGAAGCGAACAACGAGCTCTTGTTCCTTAGGTGTGGCGAGCGAACGTATAAACTCCCTCAGGATGGTCATGCCACCACGATAACCCTGCTCAGTGATCTCGCGGGCGATAACCGTCGCAGGAATTTTATAAGGGTGGGCATCAGCGATGCGCTGACGAATATAATCCCGGTATTCATCAAGAAGCGAAGTCACTGCAGGACGCGGCGTATATTTTGGCGGCTCAGACTGCGCACGCAGATAACGCTTTACGGTATTACGGGAGATACCCAGTTCTCTGGCAATCGCCCGGCTGCTCATACCCTGCTTGTGCAGGATTTTAATTTCCATAACTGTCTCAAAAGTGACCATAAGCTCTCCCGAATCAGGAGAGCAGATTAACCCCTGGATCTGATTTCAGGCGCCGGATATGGATCACTTTCGCACCGTTGGTAACAATAAAGGTATTCTCCTGGCTGAAGAGTTACTAATCTATCTCCGGCAGAACAACGTGATAATCCCCGCGATTGATGTCGTGGAGCGTACCTGTGCTGAGGCCATGGCAGGCGGCGATAAAATCGTGTTTCAGACCCTGAATGCCCCGTTAACTCCGGCTCACAGGGATGCTCTGGATCGTTTACTTGAGTCATCGGATAATCAGTCTTCCAGGTTGACTTGGCTTCTGCAACCTCCGGGTAAAATCAATGGTAAGAACGTGCTGCAACATCTTGATCGGCTCAGTAGCATTGAATCGCTGGCATTACCGGAAGGTATAGATCGTACCATTCACCAGAACCGGTTGCTGAAACTGGCGCGGGAAGGCCGAAAGATGAGCAGCCGGGATTTGACCCGATTTTCAGCAGCCCGGCGTCATGCGATCCTGGTGTGCGTGCTGGAAGAAGCCAGAGCCATACTGACAGACGAAGTGATTGAGTTGCATGAGCGAATGCTGAACAGCCTTTTCAGCAAAGCCAAAAGAACACAGGCTGAGCGCCTTCAGCAGACCGGAAAGCTGATCCAGTCAAAACTGAGGCAGTACATCGATGTCGGTCAGGCGCTGTCTGATGCCCGCGATTCCGGTGGCGATCCATGGCTCGCAATAGAAAACATACTCCCGTGGCCTGAATTTGTCGCCAGTCTGGAGGAAACACGCCATCTCGCCAGGAAAAATAATTTTGATCCGCTGCATATTATTACTGAGAAATACAGCACATTACGGAAATATGCCCCGCGCATGTTGTCCGCTTTACAGTTAGTCGCCACCCCGGCAGCGCAGCCTCTGGCTGATGCGCTGGTTGTGATTAAGGATATGTACCGGAAACAGTCACGTAAAGTTCCGGCGACAGCGCCGCTTGAGTTTGTCCCTGAAAGCTGGCGCAAGGTGGTGATTACACCTGCGGGTATTGACCGGCAGTACTATGAATTTTGTGCGCTCAGCGAGCTTAAGGGGGCGTTGCGCTCCGGGGACATCTGGGTTAAAGGTTCACGCCGCTACAAAAACTTTGATGATTACCTCATTCCCGAAAAGGACTTTGACAAACTCACATCAGCGCTGCCCCTGCCCGTATCTGCTGATTATCATGAGTACATTACCAGCCGTATGACCCTGCTTCAGTCCAGACTTGAAGAGGTCAATGCCATGGCTGCCCTTGGTGAACTGCTCGATGTGGAAATATCCGACAGGGGCGTAAAAGTCTCTCCGCTGGATAACTGCGTTCCGGAGCAGGTTTCACCGCTGGCAGAGCTGGTTTACAGCATGCTACCGCGACCTAAAATCACGGAAATTCTCGATGAGGTAAGCAGCTGGACTACGTTTACCCGACATTTTTCGCATATAAAAAATGACATTACCCGTCCCGATACCCGCCTGCTCCTCACCACCATTCTTGCGGATGGCATCAATCTTGGCCTGACCAAAATGGCAGAAGCCTGCCCCGGGAGCACCAAATCATCACTCGAAGATATTCAGGCATGGTACATCCGCGATGAAACCTATTCAGCCGCCCTGGCAGAGCTGGTAAACGCGCAGGGGAAAAGACCACTGGCGGCATTCTGGGGAGACGGGACAACGTCATCATCAGACGGACAAAATTTCAGAACAGGCAGCTCAGGCCGCTACGCAGGGCAGGTTAACCCGAAATATGGGCAGGAGCCTGGACGTCAGTTTTATACCCATATTTCTGATCAATACAGCCCGTTTTACACCTGCATAATCAGTCGGGTCAGGGATTCAACCCATGTTCTCGATGGCCTGCTGTACCACGAAAGCGACCTGGAAATCAGGGAGCATTACACCGATACCGCTGGTTTCACCGATCATGTCTTTGCCCTGATGCATCTGCTGGGATTTGCGTTCTGTCCGCGGATCAGGGATCTCCACGACAAGAAACTGTTTATCAAAGGGAAAGCGGACCAATATCCGGCGCTTCAGTCACTGATATCAACAACCAGCCTGAATCTGAAAGAGATCGAAATTCACTGGCGTGAAGTGCTGCGTCTGGCGACATCGATAAAGCAGGGAACCGTGACGGCATCCCTGATGCTGAAAAAGCTTGCCAGCTACCCCAAGCAAAACGGACTTGCCAAAGCATTGAGGGAAATTGGCCGTATTGAACGAACGCTGTTTATGCTCGACTGGTTCCGCGATCCTGCACTGCGTCGGCGGGTACAGGCGGGGCTGAATAAAGGTGAGGCCCGTAACGCGCTGGCGCGGGCGGTATTTATGCATCGGCTGGGAGAAATCAGGGACCGAAAACCGGAAAATCAGAGCTATCGCGCCAGCGGGCTGACGCTGCTGACGGCTGCGATCTCGCTGTGGAATACCGTGTATATGGAAAGAGCGATCGATGCCCTGAAACGTAAGGGGCTTAAGATCAACGAGCAACTGCTGTCGCATCTGTCGCCATTAGGCTGGGAGCATATCAATCTGACAGGCGATTACATCTGGAAAAGCAACCGGATACCGGCTTCCGGTAAGTTTCGTCGGCTGAGACCAGCTAAAGTCGAAAGGTCAAAAAATAGCCTTAACGTACAATAATTTTCGATATCCAAACTGACCCCATGAAGAATATCGCTGAACCAGTGTTCATTCAGACACTCATCGCGAAAGCGTCCGTTAAAACTCTCAATAAATCCGTTCTGCGTTGGCTTACCTGGCTGGATAAGCCGTAGTTCCACACCATGCTCAAAGGCCCATTGATCGAGCGCGCGGCAGGTAAATTCCGGGCCCTGATCGGTTCTTATTGTCGCCGGATAGCCCCTAAACAGCGCGATGCTGTCCAGAATACGCGTGACCTGAACGCCTGAAATACCGAAAGCAGCGGTTATCGTCAGACACTCCTTCGTGAAATCATCCACACAGGTCAGGCACTTGATCCTCCGACCGTTGGCCAGTGCGTCCATAACGAAATCCATCGACCATGTCAGGTTCGGCGCATCCGGGCGCAGAAGCGGAAACCGTTCGGTTGCCAGCCCTTTACGGCGTCGTCTGCGTTTTACGCTCAGTCCATTAAGGTGGTAAATACGGTATACCCGCTTGTGATTGATGTGAAGGCCCTCCCGACGCAACAGCTGCCAGATGCGGCGGTAGCCAAAACGCCTGCGCTCCAGTGCCAGCTCAGTGATGCGCCCTGATAAATGCGCATCAGCTGCCGGACGCTGAGCCTCATAGCGGCAGGTCGACAGGGACAAACTGTAAATAGACCCGTTTTAGTTCCATACACTTTTTGAGATCCCGGCCAAATAATGGCGCTGTCGGTATTCCTCCGGTGTCATGTTATTCAGTGATTCATGCGGGCGTTCACAGTTATATTCTGATAACCATTTTTCCGTGATTTCCCGTACTTCATTCAGCGTTCTGAACAGATAAAAATCGAGTATTTCTGTTCGGTATGTCCGGTTAAAGCGCTCAATGAAAGCGTTCTGCGTCGGCTTGCCCGGCTGGATAAACTCCAGTTTTATTGCATGTTTCTCTGCCCATTCAGCCAGTGCCAGGGAGATAAATTCCGGGCCGTTATCCATACGAAGCATGGCCGGATAGCCACGGTTTGCCGCGATCCTGTCGAGTACACGGACCACTCGCTGAGCTGGCAGATTCAGATCGATTTCAATCGACAATGCCTCACGGTTAAAATCATCAACGACATTGAACGTGCGAAAACGACGGCCACAGACCAGGGCATCATGCATAAAATCGACAGACCAGCTCTGGTTCAGCGCTTCCGGCGTGGCCAGTGGCAAGGGATTACGCACCGGCAACCGTTGTTTGCCCTTACGACGAAAATTCAGCTTCAGCAGACAGTAAATACGATGGAGCCTTTTGTGATTCCACAGGTGTCCCTGCCGCCTCAGAACCTGAAAAAGTTTCGGAAAACCATATCGGGGATACCGCTCTGCCACCGCCTGCAACGCAACAATAACGGGTTCGTCACGCGTGGTATCCGGACGATAATGATAAACCGTTCTGCTCAGGTTCAGACTCCGGCAGGCCTGACGGATACTGAGTCCGAAGGTCGTTATCAGATGAGTAACCAGCTCACGCTTAAAGGCTGGTTTTAAAGCTTTTTTTCGATAACGTCTTTCAGCGCCCGGTTCTCCAGACTCAGGTCGGCAAACATCTGTTTTAGACGGCGGTTCTCGTCCTCAAGCTCCTTGATTTTCTTAATATCAGAAGCCTCCATGCCGCCGTATCTGGACTTCCAGTTGTAATAGGTGGCTTCAGAGATCCCGGCCTCGCGACAGACATCTTTAACAGTTCGTCCGGCTTCAACCGACTTAATCACGGCGATGATCTGATGCTCAGTAAAACGGGCTTTACGCATAGCGATCTCCTTCGTTGGCAGATTGATTATGCCGGATGATCTCTAAATGTGAATGGCACGATTATGCGGGATACTTACAAAACCTGTAAGCCTGCAGGCACGACGTTGCGACAGACCGGTCGCATCACACATAAACTCAACGGCTTCCCGCTTCTGGCCTGTCGTCAGTACTTTCGCCCCAGAGCCACCTGAAGTGCCTCCTTATCCAGCATGGCTTCGGCAAGTAGCTTCTTGAGGCGGGCGTTCTCCTCTTCAAGAGATTTGAGCCGCTTCACCTCAGGAACTTCCATGCCACCAAACTTCTTGCGCCAGGTGTAGAAAGTGGCGTCGGAAATGGCGTGCTTACGGCAGAGCTCACGGGCAGAAACTCCGGCTTCCGCTTCGCGAAGAATACTGATGATCTGTTCGTCGGAAAAACGCTTCTTCATGGGGATGTCCTCATGTGGCTTATGAAGACATTACTAACATCGGGGTGTATTAATCAACGGGGAGCAGGTCAATTTTATCTAATGGAGATAGTTATCACTAACATGCAATGAATATTGTATAAGCATAGCTTTCTTTTTCGTCTAAAATGCTAAATATAAAAAATAATTCAACTAATAAATAAAATTTGATATATGCAAAACTATATCGCCCCTCGTGGTTGCTTAATGCAAATCCGTCCCTAGAATTGCAAATATTTCTGTAATCACTTTTGTGGGAACTGGACTGACCCACAAAAGTGCCAACTTTCACTCCTCGCTCATAGTCGACGTTTTGCCCTGAACCTGTCTGCTAAATGCCAAAAAAAAGACATCAAGAAAGCTATTGCTCGTTAGGTCAGCTATCAAAAAATACATTACCTTCTTGGACGGATTATATATGAATGAGGGATCCGTTAAGACTTCTTAGTGTCGATGGACAACGTGTTGTTCGAGTCATTTAATGGCAGTTTTAGGGGCGAGTGACTGAACGTGCACGTGCACTGGTTTCTTGCCAGAGCAGAAAGATAAATTATCCTAATTTAGTATGGTGTTGTTTTTGGTCCAAGAATATACCAGTACCCCTACTAAATCATCAAGTAATTTAGTAGGGGGATTAATCTATTCATTTTTCTTTATATGTAAGCGAGATATTACAAAATCTCCGGAAGATTCGACTTTTGTAGTTTCATTTCGAATATATTCAGAATATAGGCAAGTGACGTTGGGATAATTAAAACTACATAATATCGCGGCTAATATATGTGGTTTTGGCCCAAATGGAATGATGGAAACGTTATAATCAGATCTTAGGGGAGAGAGCATTTGCGACATGTTGTCATAACATGTCGCAATACTATTGATTGGTAATTTTATAAGTTTATCTTCACCGCCAAGGTAGTGTGAAATAAAGTCTTTGTTTTTTTCTAAACAAGTATTCTCATAATCATAGGTTGCAGCTGGTGCGGCCATGATACCAAAGCATTTGTTTGGGTTTAGTAAGTTATATAAACGTTGAGGACCATATCTATCAAAACCCAACATGAATATTGCTGCATTATGTCTTTTGGTTAATGAAATACCCTCGCAGCCCGGAATTATGCGCAACTCACCTAGTTCAACGTTGAGATCTAAATTTCTATAGACAGCAGTTGCATATGTCAAATCAACAGTTACTCTTAATTCACAAAAATTGACTAGATAGTTTAAAATCGCAGCATACCAAGCTCGAGACATCGAAGTATAGTCAATTAATACTTTTAATTCTGTAGTGTTAATTTTTTCAATTATTTCACTTAGCACCTGTTGTATTTTTGCAATTTCCCTTTGTGAAATCTCAAGTAATTTGAAGCCAGTCCAACTTTCTGAAAAGTAATTTAAACTATCGATACGAACTGGATCTTCTTTATGTTGGTCAAAAGCTAAAACAATAACATTGTTTATATTGTTTTTATGCAATCGCGTAGCCACGTCAATACAGCGTTCTTCGTAGCCACAAGAAAATAATGCAATATCATATTTTGACTGGCTTAGCTCACCTATTGATAAGTCATCAACATGTAATTTATTCATCATCTCCCTCCCAATCTAGACTAAATTGTCCATCGTCATTATTCTTATTTATAGCCTTAAATCGACTGTATGAATAATTGTTCATTATCACAGATAATTTGATGGAGTTTCCTTTTCTTGGCATTAAGTAAAAATGAGGTGCTAAACAAAAGGCTAATGAGAATCTACCTTTTCTATTTGGCATTTTATTATCATTGTCCAATCCTCTAAAATCTGGGTAGATTAAACCTAGATCTACAGCTGTTTCTATATATTTCCATACTTTGTCATCTTCAACATCGAATGAAAATGAGTTGTATGTATCTGTATTTATTTTATCAGTATGAAGCTTGTCTTTTAAAAATCTACCAATTGTTGTAAACAAATCGAAAGCTTTCTTTCCATCCACCTCTAGGTTTAAACCATCTAACTCTGAGTATGAAAACTCTTTTAGTTTCGCACCTTGTTCCTTATCTGATAGAGGCTTAAGCTCAGTACAAGAATCAATGTTATTTGAGAAAAGATAATTGAATAACCGTAATAGACGACGCGGGTTTCCGTCAGAACATCTTACTATAAGTGAATATCCAGAAAATATAAATGGTGAAGCATTACCCTTATAACGTTGGAAGGAATCCTTTAACATCAAAGTCCCTCTCAACTTCCTTGATATTGAGCTTTCGAACAATGAATAATCTTGATCCAGTAACCTCTCCGCTCTTTTAATCGTACTGGAATCACAATACTCTCTCACTTTCTCCATCAGTTTATCATCAGGGAGTGCGTCTTTTGGGGAGTCTACTAACACTGAATTGCCTAGAAGAAACTCGAGTGTTATTTCTTTATTTATAATGGATGAGTTTTTTATTCTTTTTTTAAAAAGCTTCTCTGCGAAATTTTCGAAAAAATTATGAGAGTTATTCTTTGAGCTACCATGTAGGCCTTGCTTATCAATATTTAAATAATCAAAGTCGTGCCCCATATTTAATGGAGTACCCGTATCAGTTTCTAGGGTGTAGTGCCGGTATGGCATTGTTGTTATTTTGAACACGATCTCATTATATGACCTCATATGAGTATTCAATATTCTATGATGATCTTTTGTTAAAAATTCAGCTTCATCAATACAAACACAGAATGTGGAGGAATTAGAAAGTCCGATTTCTTTTCTTACCGTAAAAAGTGCCATTATTAGAGGCTTAAATAAATCAGCATTAAAGTTAAGACCAACCATAAGATCATCATCACTTAATTTTAGGCCTAATTTAATTTTATTGAATATAATATTCTTTTTATACTCAATAATCTCTAATTCGTTATAAATATCGGTAATTGTATTTAATTTTTTAGATAGCCACAATTCTGATATTTTATTGCAAATAGCTTTCTCCTTGGTAATTCTATCTATTTCATCCTCAACATACGAATGAAGGCAGCTTCGTATGGTATCTAGAAATCTTGCGCATGAAGATAAGTTCAAACTCCACCTAAAAAGCTGGTTATTATCATCAATGTCGCCTATTGAGTTTACCCATTCAACTTTTAAGGGAATATACGTAGCAATAAATGAGCGCTCATTTACTATTTTTCTTGCTTTTTCATCATTTAACTTAGTAAGACATTCATGAGAAAGCATTTTAATTAGAGCAGTCTTACCAGAGCCTCTAGAACCCAGTATTATATGATTTTTGTTAGAAATTAGAGATTCAAATGCTGGTGTCCAAACAAATTCTTCAGCTAATTGATTAGACGTAAAATATCTAGCATTAGAGTGCTCAAATATATTGTTAAATCCAAATAAGTTATGCATGTCATTTTCCCTTTAGCAAAATGAATAACTCATCTTGTCCTGGAGTTTTAAATATTGTAAAGCCAACTTCGTCCGATAAATCCATAATGGTCTTTTCTAGAAGTTTTCTGGAAGTATATATTATATCAGCATAATGGTTAGATAGTTCACTCCACTTAACATGTGTCTGCGTCTCAAAAAATCGCTCAATAGATTCTTTTAGCTGCTTTTTTAGTTCAACAGGTAACATGCGATTACCAAAAAACTCTTTGTGAGGTATTCCATTAATGGACTCATCTTTTGTCCACCCATGCCCTGTGTTGTGTGACCAACTTACCACCTTCCCTAAAGGGGTTTTGTTTACATCACAAATTTTATCAATTTCAATTTGATGAATAGTATTTGGTACTCCTTGGAACCACCTATCATCTAAACGCGCAGAGAAACTTCCAGCGCACAGTATATTAATAGGATGCTGATAGTCATCAGAATACTGTGCAAGCCTCGGTATATGTTTATGTCCATGCACAATAAAATTAACGTTATGCTTAGACGCAATTTCCATCAGGATAGCTGCGTTTTGTAAGATGCTATGGTCAGCGGCGTCAAAAGGTAAATCTGGCTGCTGGATTGGATGGTGATGTACAACTAGCAGATTAATCTTCCCGCTATGTGCAATCTGCATTTCTTGAAGCTTTCTATCCAGTTCTGTTAAATCCTGTTTGCGGATTACACCGTGATGAGGCTTTCTGTCATAGTGGTCAAAAACCGAACTGTTCACGCCAATGATATTTAGGTGCTCATCACTCCAAATAGCAAAATACGGTTCATTGAAATAACAGCCGAAACGAGCTCGGTCTAAACATTGTTTAAAAAAGTCATTGAACCGCAAGTTGCTATATTTGCGTTCAATTGTCATTTTAATGCTTTCTTTTGAGGTCATTGAGCGTTCTTCTTCAGCCCAGTTACCATCGTGGTTCCCTGGAACAAAGAAGACTTTTTCTTGCTCTACTCCCACAATCTCCGCAATTTCTTTCAAGCGTGTGGATGCAAGTTCAAATTCTTCTCTGGTTGCTTTATTGGTGATGTCACCCGCGACAACAAGATAGTCAGCTCTTATATCCTCTTGATTAGAAAGCTGCCGTAATTCATTTAGGAACTGATTTTTTACAGCGTTGTTAGAGCTTCCTACTGAAAACTCATTTGAAACAGCCGCGTCGCCAACGTGTAAATCACTAATGATTATTATTTTCATATGCCAGATACCCATAGGTATACTAATTCTATTGCATGATATCACAACTGTGTGATTTGTAAGGTAATCACTTAGGAAATGTAGAGTTTTAACACTGATGGTTGCGTAAGAGCAAGTATCTCTGTAATCCGAACCATTCACTTTTAGAGACTATCCGTAGAACGGTTCAATTATCCTATAAGACCAATGTCCGTTCCTCGCTCTGAGCGGACCTGTCCAGAAGTGTTTGTGCTGTGATTTATGAGCATACCTGTTATCTGATACGCCATCTTTTCGGATGGCGTTTTTTTTATCCGCGGATAATCAGTTGTTAATTGAGTGAATGCGGGGGGATTTCGCACAGTGGGGCCTGTTTTTACACTGTACAGGAAAACCCCGAATGAAACTGAATACCCGATATCATGCCCTTACTGCCATGTTGCCGCTGGTTTTGCTGGCCGGTTGTGCCAGCCAGCCGCAGAAACTGCAGCAGCGCGACATGGCTGACCCCACTCCTCCAGTCACTGTCACCCGTAACGTACAACCGGTTGCACCAGACGAATATGCCCGGACGCCGGAAGTGGTGCGCTACGACCGCTATCTGCTGGTCAGTACGGACCCACAGGCAACACAGCGTGATCCGCTCTCCCAGATTATTGATATTCGTATTCCTGCCTCCCTGCAACCGACCGTGGCTGATGCCCTGCGCTACGCGCTGAAGCAGTCCGGCTACTCTCTCTGCGCGACCGGCCCGGCAAATGGTGTGTTGTATCGTCAGCCGCTGCCGGCTGTACAGTACCATCTGGGGCCGATGCGTCTGCGTACCGCCCTGCAGGTGATGGCCGGGCCAGCCTGGCAACTGGAGACTGACGATGTCCAGCGGGTGGTCTGCCACAGCCTGCGCAGCGGTTATCAGCTGCCGGCCAGACAGCTTCCGCCCCCCCGTTCGGCGCAGGGAGGGTTTCTGAAAAAATGAGTATGAACAATGAAACACAGGCTCCGGTGCCCGGGGAGCGTAATAAAAAAGGCTTTCGGGTAAGCCGGGGGCTTATTTATGGCTGCCTGGCGGCGGTTGTTGTCGTGGGGAGCCTGGCCGGGGGCATCAAAATTGTCTCACTGGCGCTGACGGATCTGGATTCGCGCCTCGCCCGGCTGGAGTCCCGAAACAGTTCCGTTGCGACCACTGCGCAGTTATCTGTCCTGCAGTCAGATGTGAAGGTGCTGCAGACAGGGCTGGCAGAGGGAAAACAGCGTGTGGCGGAGTTGCAGGCGCAGGTGACAGCGAAGGCCGCACAGGGTGAGGACACGGCCTCATTACGGCAGACGCTGGAGAGCCTACGGGAAACACAGCTGGCGCAGGCGCGCCAGCTGAAAGCCCTGACGACAGCATATCAGTGGCTGTTTGTGAACAGCGGTGTCACGGACTGGATACAGCAGCAGTATGCACTGCAGATGGGCAGTGATAATGAACTGACCCGCCAGTTGAGTGGCTGGAGCGGATGGCTCGCCGGGTATCTGCATGAATATCTGATGGCCACGGTGTGGGTCACGATAATCACCCTGATCCGGGTGACGATTCTGGCGCTGTCACTGCCGCTATTTGCCATGGCGGTGCTGGTAGCGCTGGTCGAGGGGCTGGGGCAGCGCGATCTGCGTCGCTATGGTGCCGGTTATGAGAGTTCGTTTGTTTATCACCATGCCAAAAAAATGGTGAAGCCAGCAGTGGTGGTGCCGGTGATGCTGTATCTTTCCTGGCCAACGGCAGTGTATCCCAACCTGCTATTGCTGCCGGCTGCAATTTTGTTGGGAACGGCGATTACGGTGACCACCGCGTCATTTAAAAAGTACCTGTAAGCTGGACGGGGGCGTACAAAACTTGCTTTTGTGCGCTCCCGTCAGCAGACAAGCCCCGTAACAACGGTTACTGGCGCGTCAGTCGCTTTCATATTCCTTCAGAGACGAACTCACCTTTTCTCTTACGCGTTGCAGGAAACTGAGGGCATCAGTACCCCATAAGTCAGGATCAAACTCCAGATCGTAGCGCTTCCTGAACGTTTCTTCCGGATCGTCAACTTCCTCCAGGAAAAGGTCAATATCAGCGATTAACCCATAGCGCATAGCAAAATGGCTATCGGCGATAAATGCGTCAATTTTGGGTTCGATTTCATCACTGTCATCGATAAGATCGTAATCCTGCCCGAAGTAAACAGTGATAAAGCAGTCAAGCTCATTAAGGTTCATTTTTTTCATATTCACACCCTGCTCAGGGGAGAGGGAAGGCCGTCAGTACGAAATAGGGTTTTCCATGCCAGTGCTCAAACCGGATGACGACCCGGACTTTGCGACAGGTTGTCACCTCTCTCGCGCCTTTGAATAACAGTATTCCCGTCTGACGTGAAAATGCACGATCCAGCTGCATTTTCGCATTCATTCCGGGAGGCAGATGCTTTACCCACATTTCAATCTGGCGCTTATTATTCCGGATAACCGCAGAAATCAGGTGTTCAGCCTCACGTGTGGTCCTGAAACTACTGACCGACTTTAGCCGGGGATTATTCTCAAGTCTGGCGCTCAGATCTTCTGGTGTTTTTCCAACATGACTTTCAAGGGTATGACCACCAGGAATACGCCCGGTTCGGGATTCATGTTCAGCCAACCTTATTCGCCCACCACGCACGGCTGCAACGCGAACGGCCCCAACTGCCAGTGCAAATCCCATCGGGATAGCGAGATCAACTGTCATTCCAACGTGAGCAGCGGTCTGGCGATTTGCTCCCAGCCCTTCAGCCAGGGACACGGCTGTATTGTAAGTATCAGTATTGATTTGCCTGCCGGTCCACATCTGGCGTACGGAAGCCTGTATGGCATCCAGGCTGTGGGTGCCTACGATGACACAACCCGCTTTAGTGAGCATAGTGGGATCGGGCGCAACACACATGACGCCCGCCCCAAACATTTCTGCCACGCCACCTGCCAGCCCCAGACCTCCCCACAGACGGTTACTGAGGGTTTCTCCCTCACTGACGGATTTATCGGTCAGAACAGCGGCAAGCTGAACCGGGGAGAGGGCCATTCTGACCCCACTATCGTCTGTCATATCCGGGACTCCCTGTTGTGCTTAAAAGGCTGGCACCATCATAACAGCCACAACCATTAATTTTCATAATCGCAAAAAGAGTTTATCGCTGACCGTCTCTCCTGTCCTGCGCATTCTGTATGCACCTTTTTAACTCCCTTTGGAGGTGTGTATGAACCCATCCCGTCCGGCCCGGCATTTGAGCGCCCGTATTCCGGGCATGACTGTCCTGCTGTTACTGACCGCTTTATCCGTATCAACGTCAACCCGGGCTGCCGAGAAAGACGAACTGGCCTCTACCGGTCAACGGCATTGCCGCTGCGCTGCGTCAGGCGTTGAGCGATAAATTTCCGCCAGAGCCGCGGGACGTTGATGAATGGCTGGCGCAAATGGAAATGGATATAGTGTTCTTTCTGTGTCTCGGGCTGCCGACCTGGCGCTGTGCACGACTGCTGAAAATGAGTACCGCTGTGTTCAGCGGGCACAAGCGTAGCGCTATGCACTAGCTGGGCCTGAATTCGGACATGGAGCTCTGGCACTTTATGGCGCCGCTAACGGAGAAAGTGTCCGGACACACTCAGTAGGTACCGGGCGGGAGCTGCTAGATAAGCACTCTGATGACAGTGATTGTTGTCGCTTCGCTGGTACGGTGTGTTCGCCTGCAGCAGGGATACCTCTTGTCACATCCGCTACCGGTACTGGCCCTTACCCACTATCTGATATGGGTTATGGTTCTTCTACCAGAGTAAAGATGGCTGACGCTGAAACCGTTGGTCCCTGAATGCGCCAATGTTATCCGGTAGTAGTGAATGACGCTATGCCTGTAATATAAAAATAAGATAACCAGCCAATGAAATTTACCGATAATGTCTGGTGGCTGCATGGTTAAAATAAAGGCTGTACCACTCAAAATTATGAATGGTACAGTTTGATATAAAGGTTTGTTATTTGTGGGTGTTGTTTTATGTGGAAATTAAAACAATAAAATGGATGGTTTTATGAATAATTTAAGTCCTCGTGTTGTTATGCTTAATAATAATGACAGAAACAGTGACAGGTCTCGGATGTTATTCTGTGGTTTTTATTGTCATTGCCATTTGATTTTTTGGCACGGCATTTCTGGACATACCTGCTATCCTGTTCAGGGAATGTAGAGTGACAGTCAGAGAGCACATCTCCGAGAGCGTCTGAATACCCAGTTTACTCATAATGCTTCGCTTGTAGCGGCTCACTGCCTTGGTATCCATTCCTGTCATCTGGGCACAAACGGCTGTGGACTGTCCATTCAGAAATAGCTGCTGCATCACCCGTATTTCTTTTGCTGTCAGTCTGAGATGATCCGCCATGCGATAACGAAATCGCTGTGGCAACCCGCTACGGATCTGTTGGATAATTTCATCAAATGGCTGTGTCAAACTGATAAAAATTCCGGAGCCGACCTGTTGGTTGAAAAGAAATCTCAGTGCCTGTGATGTAGGCTTTGCAGTAATATAACAAAGCATATTATCAGGGCTGGGCTCAATAGCAGAGTACAGCGATGGTGTTGTAACATCCAGGAAAACCACATCCGTCATCCATGGGAAAAATTCACGCATCATCTCAGTAATCCCGTGGCTGAGGTAGATATTTTTTGTTATCACTTTCATTACACTGCTCCACTAATATATTCCGAAAAATGAAAGGCACCCTGAAAATGCTCTGTTCCGGATAAAATTATTATGAATACAGTGACCGTATTTCACGGTTATGCAGAAATCAGAACTGACTGATCAGGCCCGCCAGAACGACGGGCCTCGGGCCATTATCAGAAGTTATATTTTATACCCAGCATCGCTGTGCTATTGCTGTATCCTTTATCACCCACCTGGACGCCAACATTCCCCCACATATTCAAACGATTATTTAGTTGACCTTCCACACCCACTTTCACCTCACCCAGATTGCGGGCACCGGTCTGGTTGACAGAGATGCCATCCATGGTGGCCCCGAAGTTGCGGGTATTGTGTATCCAGTTCGCTTCGACAAAGGGCTCAAAGGAACGCCCTTTTCCTTCATCCATCTGGTGGTGGCCCTTCAGAAAGGTCCGTACGCCCAGGCGGGTCATGACGTTACCATCACCTTCACTCTTCACACGGGTACCGTTTTCCTCACGGTGGTCATCCGATTTCACGCCCATCCATACGGCCTGAGCCTGAGGCTGGATAAACCAGTCGGTGTGGACTCCCTGGCTGCCGGTGTTGCCGCCGACCTTCCAGGTGTATCCGGTTTCCAGTGAGGCCGTCAAACCCTTTGATTTATAGGACTCAGAGGTCTGACCTTCTCCGCTTACATGGTTGTCAAACCAGCTGTACTGCAGCCAGGTGTCGACATACAGACCGGCCTTCTCAGCGTCGTTGGCAAACCAGGTACCGTAAATCCCCGCGCTGTAGCCATCAACGCTGCCGTGCGAGCCGTAACCGGTGCGGGAGGATGAAGTGTTGCTCTTACTGTTGCCGTAACCGGCCATTAATCCCAGATGACCACGGGCCAGTCCATCGCCGGACCACTGTGCGATATCCCCACCCAACTGAGCAACATAGCCATTGCTCTGTGTGGAGAGCTGGCCGCTGCGATCGTGCCAGCGGTTATGATTGCCCACCTGACGCAGCCACAGGCTGGTAACGCGTTTCTCGCCAGTCAGCGCGTCCACATACTGGGTTTCGCCCAGACGATCATGCAGAGTGGTGACAAACATTGTGTTAGCTGCAGTAAGGTTTGCTGTATAGCTGGCACCTTCAGGGCGAATATTGGGGGCCGGATCGGGTGTCGGGTCGGGGTCAGGCGTCGGATCCGGATCGGGTGTCGGGTCGGGGTCGGGAGTTGTACCATTATTGGTCAGATACCAGTTCCCGATGTTATCACCCTGGCCACGTACCAGGGAGTAATCATAGGCTCCAGCCACGATGCGACCCTCTTGGGTAAAGGTACCGTCCGACGCGCCCGTCACACTGATGAGCTCTATGCCGTTCAGCGCTTCATCGCCCGTGCCGCCGGCATTGGTCACGCTGACGCCGGTATTGCCGCTCGTGCTGCCTGTCACCACCATTTTATCGGTCAGAGAGTCATCCGCGCCCAGTACGGTATTGAAGCGCAGATGACCATTGTCGCCCGTATAATCGCCGTTTACCGTTAGTGAGGTTCCGGCAACGGCATTACCGGTGCCGTCGCTATGTCCGATGACCACCGTACCGCTGTTGGTCAGACTTCCTGTCTGATACGACGCCAGAGTACTACCCTGCTGCCCCAGATACAGGATGCCCTGGTTATTGACATCGCCGGTTCCCAGCGCATGGTTGGCCAGCATTCGTACCGTGCCATCTGTTACGATAGTGGTTTGCGCCGTCATGCTTGGGTTATCGCTGCTGATGTCTAGTTCCCCACCAGTGACGTTCAGTGAGCCACCACCGGTCAGATTGCCGACTACGGTACCGTTATTTACCGTCAGGTCACCACCGTTGAAATCCAGCGTACTACCGGTTTCGGTATTCAGATTTTGCAGCGTCTGGGCATAGCCATTCATATCCAGCCGGGTAGCGTCAGCCAGGTTCAGCAGACGGGTATTGCCCAGGACATTGTTATTTCCCATCTTAAGGGTACCGGCCGTTACCCACGTTGCTCCGGTGTAGTCGTTTTCACTGTTTGACAGGGAGACATCGGTATCGGTGTCAATTCGCAGGTCACCGCTGCCTGTGACCTTTGCGCTGAGGTCGGCGGCATTGCTGGTATTTCCCTCTGCATTCAGGGTCAGGGCATTATCGCCCTGAGTCAGTAGCTCCACTTCCGTCAGGCCATAGTTGATATAGAGACCGTCCTGACTGTCTCCGCTGGTAAGGCGATAATCATAGGTTCCGTTAGCAACGGTTTCGCCATTCTGGGTAATCGGGTTCATTAAGGCCGTAGAAACGGTATTGCCATCCTGGTCGATTAACCCCAGATTTCCTGCCGCTCCTGTGAGGGTTCCCCGGCTTCCGGCCACCTGCACCATCACTCCCTGCTCATCCTGCTGAAGCAAGGGAAGCGTGGTATCCGGGTGCGCTGGTGTATTTTCAAACGCAGTTCCGTCAGTAATCTGTATCTTACCGCTACCGGTCAGATTAAGATTTCCTGCTGTTTCAATGAATTGATCGCTAACGGAGGTGCCGGGAGATACGTCACCGAATACCAGTGTGCCGCCATTAAAACCCAGACCGCCAATATCCTGCGTCCCGTTACCAACGGTTGTTACGTTGCCATCCTCAATGTGAACTGTTGCATTTGTCAGTGCTGAAGTATTATCACCTGCTAATTCGAAGGTATTGTTATCCAGGAAAACGTTGCCTGTGAATTCATTACCGACGTTGGTGGTAAAGTTAAATGCGCCGTTCTGGTTGTTGGTAAGAAAGTCGCCCGCTCCGGTCAGTTTATTATTAAAGTTGTAATCCCCGGATGTTCCTGCAATAAACTGCCCGCCGGACGCGATATCAATACTACCGGAACCAAAACCTTTAGATGATGATGTGGCACTGGTATTCTCTAATGCTTTTCCCGATACATACCAGTTGCCGGTATACCCGTTGTTATCTCCCATAATTTGGGAATTGCCGGTAACGTTTGTTGCACCGCTACCATTCAGCGTATTTGAAAACTCGGAGCCATCCGTGTAGGCAATATCAAGCCCCTGTGTATTATCAGATGAGTCAGTATTTATCGTAACGGTAGCGCTGCCCAGCGCGTCATGATCTGTGATGGAAAGCAATCCTCCACTGATGAGTGTCCCTTCTGAATAGTCAGAGGCGGAAGCCAGGGTAGTATGACCTGACTGCTGCTCAACGCTTCCGTTTCCGTTGATGGGAACATCGAAAACGTATCCATCTGTACCGGGTTGCGTTGGCTGATTGTTATTAAATATGATATTATTATTACCTTCTCCACCCATCATGATTTCACTGGCGCTGATATCTGTCGGAGCGCCATATTTTGAATCACCGATATAAAGGTTTATTGCCCCACCGTTAACGCTTTGCAGGTTGATGTTATCGGTAGCTGTTATTTTTGCGCCGTGTCCAAAAATAACAGAAGTGGTGTTTCCGGAGGCCTTAGAAGAGATATTAAAGTCTCCTCCCGTGGTAACGCCAGTTCCTCCTGCATTAATGATTTGCAGCCCCGTATTTCCGGAGTTGTTACCAAGTACGTTGATGTCTCCGGTCACATCGACAACGGCAGAATAGATACCGGCCTCTGTACTCACGCTGTTAATATCAGAAGACAGCGTAACGTTGTTCGTGAGCGTTAAGTCGCCGCCGACGGTTATTCCTCTGGTGCTGCTTCCATTACTGACCAGAAATGAACCATTCGACGTATCGAGATACAAATTATTTCCGACGGTTAACTGCGAATCTCCGGCCAGTAAGAAAGATCCTTCACTGCCGTTTACCACTTTCATGTTACCTGTGACGGTAATATCCGCGCCGGGCTCTGTATTGCTCGGGCGATCTATCCAGATCTCGTTATTATCGGCAGTCAGGGTTATATTTGATGCGTTCAGCTCGGTTGCCTTTGTAGAGCCAAACATCCAGAGATGCATATCTGTCGCACCAGAGACGGTCTGAATATCTCCGACGGTTAAAACGCCGCCAGAGCTGGGGGACTGCTCAGACGTCAGGCCGCCGAGCTGCGTTCCTCCAATTTGCAGCATGCTGTTTTTCCCCATCAACAGCCCGCCGGTCGCGTTAAGGTTTCCTCCATGAATCCATAATGAGGTATCTGCATCTACAGACGGAGCCATATTCAGGGCGGTACCATCCGCTGCCGGAGCTACCTGGACATCGCTCCCCACTTCTACTGCTGCCGTTGTCTGCCACTGTAAGCCGTCACTGACAGATGTGGGAGAAGTGTAATTTGTATAGCCATTAATAGGCTGGGCGCTAACTTCACCCGCACTGAGTAACAGGGCCGGGATCATGAGGCTGTGGCTGATAATGAACCGGCGGGAGATTTTTGCCAGCGGTAATTCAGTTGGCTTTCCAGGGTTGGGGCACGACTCTGTGGTATTTGTTGTTAATGAAGAATTCCAGACAATACGATATATCCTGTTCATACTTACTAACATGGCCAACAACGCTGGTCGTATTCTTCTACCAGGAAGATGATGCATCATATTGAACACCTTTTATTATTTTCCCTCGCCGGGAATATGTAGCCTGTGCGATTAACAAATACATTGAAAAAAAACAATGAGTTATGTCATAAGATCTTTTGAAGTTAACAGCAGGATGATAATAATTGCCACATCTCCTAGCAGAGAAATGAACTTTTACTTTTTGCACTAAAGTGACGTAATTCTAGAACTCCCCCCCCATATCTGTCAAGGAATAATCTGATAAGGAATAAAGTAGCCAACTACTTGTTTCTGATTGAAAATGTTAAAACAGCCATATTAAATGCAACTTATGATGCTGAATGGATGTTGCCCAGTCCGCTCAATATTCATACCAAGCATTATTCTGTTTTTTTTACTATAAAATCATTTAGTTATGCAAAAAATATCTCTCAAAATCAGACGTTCTGGTGCAGGCTGGGCATATTTATCTCTCAATTATCACTCGGATTTATCACATAAAACATCAGGAAAACTGTATATTTCCCCTGGCCGTCCCTGGCTAGGATAAATCTGATAAATAATCCAACAACAGCCTGATTTATCGCATAACTAGCAGTCCGATATGGATGATGGAATTGGATGTATGTTGTATTCCTGTCCTGTATTGATGCTTCCCTGCTGTTCTTCCCGAACATTGATAAAACACTGTGAATTCGCTGACGTGTAGGTCACTGTATGCCAGATATTTTTGTGGCTTGGGTAATCCTGAATTAGGCGGGTATCTGCTCCCCGATCCGTCAGTGTATAACCATAGCAATAGTATTGGTATGCGGGTGGATTGGGATTCGCAAAATGGTGTGGGGGCTGCAGGATTTGCTGTGGGATGGTAATTGTCGCCTAATAAATTGAATTGTATCCGGAAAATATTTAGCGGATTGCTGGTCTCAGGGCCAGTTTTTTATTTTTATTTGGACATGTTGAGTTTTTCGTCGATGTTTTTTGGCACGTTCTTCAGAGTGAGAAACCTTTCTCGCCTATCCGGAGGCATATATGTCCTGGAATACGACCCCTGAGCAGGATGCGATTATTCACTGGAAGGGTACCCATCTTGTTGTCAATGCGTTTGCCGGCACCGGCAAAACGTCCACACTGGTCCGGTTTGCGCAGGCTAACCCGGACAGCCGGATGTTGTATCTGGCCTACAACCGGGCTATCCGGGATGAAGCGGAGCAGAAATTTCCGTTTAATGTTGAATGTAAGACCTCTCATCAACTGGCCTGGGCTCATTTTGGCCGGCATTTCCGACACCGGCTTGTTGCTAATCTGCGGATCACTGATGTGGCCAGAATGCTGAATACACGGCACTGGCCGCTTGCCCGCCAGGCGATTGCGGCCCTGAATGCTTTCCTCTGCAGCGCAGAGTCAGAGCCTGGAGTGATGCACCTGCTGTCGGAGGATGATCGTAACGGTCTTTCGGCTGATAAAATTCTGGGAGCAACGCAAATACTCTGGCATCAGATGAGCAGTACCGATTCAACATTTCCGGTCACTCATGATGCCTATCTGAAGCTGTTTCAGTTGTCCGGGCCGGATCTTACCCGCCGCTGGGATACCATCCTTTTCGATGAGGCGCAGGATGCTAACCCTGTCACCAGCGCGTTTGTACTCAACCAGCCATGTCGGGTCATCCTTGTGGGCGATCGCTATCAGCAGATTTATCGATTTCGGGGGGCAAATAATGCGCTCAGTGCACCACTGCTGGAGAGCGCTGACCGGCTGTGGCTGACAAATAGTTTCAGGTTCGGACCGGAAGTGGCCCGGATGGCGAATATTCTGTTGACCCGGGCCGGGGAAACTATGCAGGTAACGGGAAGTGGTGGTGAGGATGAAGTGACTGAACGGCTGCCTGCCAATGTGCCCCATTTTTCAGTACTCAGCAGGACGGTTGCTGGCGTGATTGGTACCGCACTGGCCGCCAGCCTGCGCGATAAAAATGTGTTCTGGGTTGGAGGAATTGCAGGCTACAAAACGGAAGAGCTGGAAGACCTCTACTGGTTTTCTGTTGATATGCCGGAACGTATGCAGTCACCACGTCTGACCCGGGATTACAAAGATTTTGAGGAGTACTGTTCGATAGCAAAAGCAACGCAGGATGTGGAAATGAACCAGGCCATCCGGCTGCTGGATGAGTTCTTCCCGTTGCCGGAAAAACTGGCCATTATGCGCAGTCAGGCCGTGACGAATGAGCAGGCGGCGCAGGTGACGGTATCCACGGCACATCGTAGCAAGGGGCTGGAGTGGCCGGTTGTTGTGCTGAACGAAGACTTTAGCGACATCACAGATCCGTTACTTTCTGCTGAAGAACGCCAGGACGAGACGAATTTGCTGTACGTGGCCGTCACGCGAGCCCGGCAGGTTCTGGTACTGAATGAGCTGATGACAATGCTCAGGGCTAATGAGGTACGGGAGGATGAAGCCGCAATTGAAGAGACTGTGGAAAGCGAACAGAAAAAAATCTTTCATGAAGCGTAACTGGTTTTTCGTGGAAAGACCGGAGGGGCAGGATAACACTCCTCTGGTTTTTATGAGGAGAAGCCATGTTCGCAAAATTCAAAACGTTTTTATCCCGCGCCGGGGATACTGTTGCTCCTTCTCCCGCTCGTGTTGCAGCGCCGGTCGGATATTTTTTACCGGAAAAAGCGGCGACTCTGCTTGATACTCCCCGTCGCAGGGAGTGTCTGAAGAAGATCCAGGAAAGTTCGTCGCTGCCGACGGATGTGTGGCAGCGGCTTTATCTGGCGCCTGTTAACACCCTGCTTGAACGGGTACAGAATGTACCGGCTACAGGGGAGGGGATATGGGCTGGCGCTGGCGGATTTGGTGATTTAACGCTGCAGTTTACGTCATATGCTGTCAGGCTGGCCAAAGGGTACATGTTTCCGCCAGGTGCTGCACCGGAAGAACAGGCTGAACAGGGAACGGCATGGCAGGCGATTATATTTTGGGAGGCTCTGCTCTGGCATCTGCCGTTGCTGGCCGATATTGAGGGGGAGCTGGAGAATGGCGTGACCTGGTGTCCGGGAATTTCCGTACCGGACAGGGCTTACCGGTTCCGGTTTGCTGAAGTGCCTTCAGACAACTATGCGCAGGCTTTGGCTTCACTGATTGCTGGCCAACTGCTTCCCGCAGATGCGGCGCCCTGGATTTGTCGTCTTCCTGGAGGAATGGAAAACCTGTCAGTGGCACTCTGGAATAAACAGACCACTATGCCCGTTATCGGGGAAATATTGCAGCGGGCTGCCGGACTGACTGAGTCTCCTGGTATTCCTGCGCCTGATAATAATAATGAAGTTAGCATTATTTCAAACTTAACGCCTGATGTGGACGTTTTAATAGTGCCAGCGACATTCGAAAATGTGATTGATTCAGAAATATCTCATGAATCGGATGAATCCAGTGGTGCAGAAACTGAAGCGCTGCTTGCACTTTTTGGGGATGTATTACCCTCTTTTTCAAATGAAGAAGATAGTGGGGCGGTTAATACCGAAACAGATAAAGAGCCAGGCATTAATCAGGGGGGGCAGGATGTTAATTTTGTTGAGATAAATAACAAAGATGTCAGCCAGAATGTCTCAGGTAATCAAAAGGGGGAAAGAAATACATCGCTGTCAGCCGGGGAGGAGTTTATATCATGGCTTTCAAAAAATCTTGTTGATGGAAAAGTCAGCATTAATCAGATCGATTCCCGCGTTCATATTGTTGCCGGTTTTGCTTTTCTATGCGTGCCGGATATCTTCTGGCTTTTTCTTCGTGAAACAGGAAGTAACTGCAGCAGAGATGCCCTTCAGTCATCATTCGAAAAACTCCAGCTGCATCGGGTCCATCAGGGAGAACGCTTTACGAAAGCCCGGCTTTATGAAACGGGGGAAAGAACCGGGAAGTACCAAAAAATTAATGGTTATCTTGTCAAGGTTGTGCATATTTTTAAAGGCATCACTCCCCCGGAAAGTGGCCTCTTGTTTTTTCCTAACTGAGGGAGTGTTTATGGATGGAGTTACCTCTCCGATGAGGTGTAAACTTTCAGCAACAGGAGTGCATTATGAGTGTGGATAATAAGATAGCCTGGTCCTGGGATGAATTACTGGAGGAGTATTTTTTTGAAAAAAACATCAGGCCTGCCACGGAGGAAAGTTACCGTAAGGTTGTTAATGTGTTTCGCCAGTTTTGCAGGGATAAAATACCTGAAGATATTACACATAAAGATGTTCTTATGTGGAGACGGGAGTTACTGAAGGAAAAACAACGCTCGGCGCAGACCTGGAATAATAAAGTTGCTCATATGCGGGCACTGTATAATTTATGGATATCGAGGGATTATATATCGCTGGATAAAAATCCGTTTTACGATTGTAGTGTCCAGCGTGAGAAAAAGAAGAAAAAAACACTGTCGCGAGCGCAATTAACGCGTGCGTATCTTATCATGCAGCAGTTTGATGAAGATGAGAAAAGGCATTGTATCCGGTATAGCTGGAATAATGCAATGTCACCGGGCTGGTACTGGATAATTGTACTGGATACGCTCCGATATACCGGTATGCGGTTGAATCAGCTGCTGCACGTTCGCCTGGGGGATATCAACCTGGATGAGGGATATATCAATCTGATGCTGGAAGGCAGCAAGACGCACCGGGAGTGGCGGGTTCCTGCTGTAAAACAACTGCGGCAGGGACTGGCTTATTTGCTGGAACAGGCGGAAAAGCGGGGGCTTAAACCGTCAGAGAGACTTTTTGATGTCAGTCGATATGTAGAGAGCCCCGAACGTTCAGAAAAGGAAAGCAGCCCCAAAAAAAGACAACAAAAAGTGCGGTCTTTTTTTCGGCGTCTTTCCCGTGAATGCGGATTTACCATCTCTCCTCATCGGTTTCGGCATACGCTGGCGACAGAACTGATGAAAGCACCGGAGCGTAACCTTCAACTGGTGAAAGATTTGCTGGGGCACAGGAACGTGAATACGACGATGGAATATGTGGAGCTGCAGATGGATATTGTGGGTAAAACGCTCGAACAGGAGTTGTCATTACACACCGACAAATATACTGCCCGGGAGTGTGGGTATTGACATTAATCTGATTGACTGGAATTATTCAGGGTGATCGAGAGCAGGGAGCCTGTGACAGCAGACTCCCTGACTTGAGGGAACAAGTCCGAATCATCAACCAGTGCTCAGGTTCAGATAACACCGGAGGCTATTTCGTATGACCGGCCCCTGCATTTACCGCCCGTTAAGGCTCTCAATCCTTAACCAGCGTGCTTTGATGCAAATTTGTTAATTGGTGCCCGGACCCGGAATCGAACCAGGGACACGCGGATTTTCAATCCGCTGCTCTACCGACTGAGCTATCCGGGCAACGGGGCGCATTAAACCTTAAAGGGTGACCATCGTCAACGGCTTTTCGGGAAAAAATGCTGTTAACAGCGTTGATTGCCTGCTTTTCAGGCAATCAACGGCAAATATCAGGTCAGGGCGCCCGCGGTGCGGCATTGGGCCAGACGCAGGATATCTTCCGCCAGTCGGCGGGCGGTATCCACGTCCTGCTGGCTGCGGTGTACCAGCAGCCGGCTGAGGCAGCCTTCCAGCACCAGCTCCATCTGTTTTGCCACCATATCCGGATCGTCCACTTCCAGCATCGTCAGTAGCTCGTGGGTATAATTCCACGCCGCCTGTTTCTGTTCGATGGCCAGTTGGTGGATGGGGTGGTCGGCGTCCGGAAACACGCTACAGGCGGCAATAAACAGGCAGCCGGGATAGCGCTGGTTGCCTACAAATTCGGTGAGCGCATCGTAGCGGCCCAGTAGTTTCTGCTGCGGGCTTTGGGTTTCGTCGTGAATTAACTGGCGGCGCCAGGCTTCAATCTGCTGACTGTGGTAGCGCAGGGCATCATAGAGCAGTGCCTCCCGATCGGGCCAGAAATGGCGGAGCTCGTCGGGTGAGTAGCTGACCTCTGCGGCCACCATTTCCAGTGTGGTGCTGGCAAGTCCCTCCCGCTCCAGCAGATGCAGGGCCTGCTCTAACACTTCTTCGCGTTGCACGGTTGTCTCCTCATTGTTCCCTTGTCAGGCTGTGCGCGAATAAATCGCAACGGGGCACAGCCTGAGTGTTGTTTACTTAAGGCTATTCTGCAAATGGTTGTGGAAGCGTTCGGCATCCATAAATCCGGTTACGCGCGCCTGAGGTTGTTCCTCTCCTTCCTTATTAAAGAACAGAATCGTCGGTAACCCCAATACCTTAAGCCGTTTTAGCAGGGCCACATCACGCGGGCCGTTGGCGGTGACATCCGCCTGTAACAGCACGCTGTTCTCCAGCGCCTGCTGAACCTGAGGGTCGCTGAAGGTGTACTTTTCGAACTCTTTACAGGCCACGCACCAGTCGGCGTAGAGATCCAGCATCACCGGTTTTCCCTGGGCCTGGGCCAGCGCCTGGTCGAGATCCTCTACGCTTGCGATACGGGTAAAGTTCAGGTGCGACTGCTGCGTGCTTTGAACCGTGCCGAAGGCCCAGTCCTGGAGCGGTCGGGCGCCAATGAGCGCAGCCCCCAGTAGCAGAATTTGCAGCAGCGGCAGCCAGCGCATTTTGGCCTTCAGGCTGGCAATAAAGGCCCAACCGAAGAAGGCGACGCCCAGGGCGCTCCACATCCGGATGCCCCAGGGCTCGCCCACAATTCGCTCCAGCAGAAAGACCGGCAGCGCCAGAATCACGAAGCCGAAGGCCACCTTAACATTTTCCATCCACGGGCCGCTTTTAGGCAGCAGACGGTTGCCGAACACCGCCACCAGAATCAGCGGCAGCCCCATACCCAGGGCGTAGAGCCAGAGGGTGACGCCGCCCAGTAGCATATCGCCGCTTTGGGCGATATAGAGCAGAATGGCGCTCAGCGGTGCGGTGGTGCAGGGGGAGCAGATAAGCCCGGCGATGGCGCCCATCACAAAGACCCCCGCCAGCGAGCCTCCCCGCTGACGATTGCTCATCAGCGTCAGTCGGGTTTGGAGTGACGAGGGCAGTTGCAGTGAAAATACCCCGAACATCGACAGCGCCAGCAACCCGAAGATGACAGAAAGGCCAATCAGCACGTAAGGATGCTGAAGCGCCGCCTGGAACTGCAGACCGGCGGCGGCCACCACCAGACCCAGTGCGGTATAGGTCAGCGCCATGCCCTGTACGTAAATAAAGGCCAACAGCAGCGCCCTGCCAGTGGAAAGGCGCTGGCGCCCGCCCAGCACAATGCCGGAAATCAGCGGATACATCGGCAGTACGCAGGGGGTGAAGGCCACACCAATGCCAATCAGCAGCGCCCAGAGCGTGGAGAAAGGCAGGGCGGGCGCGGGGGCTGGGTCGGCAGTCGGGGCTGTCTGAACCGCCTGTTTGCTCTCGCCTCCGCTTGATGTCGCAACGGCGCTTAACGGCACGGTTTTCGTTTCTGGCGGATAGCAGAAGCCCGCCTCGGCGCAGCCCTGGTAGGTTACGCGTAAACTGGCTCCAGGACCGGCCTGTTTTATCGACAGCGCCAGACTCAGATTATCCGGGAAGATTTGGCTCTTGCCGTAAAATTCATCCTCGTGCCATTTGCCCTGCGGCAGGGTAAAGGTTGCCAGTTCGGCGCCTTCCGGCACCAGTTTGATCTGCTGGCGATAGAGGTAATAACCCGGCTTCACCTGCCACTGCAGCGCCAGGGCGCGGCCGTTCTGCTGAAAATCGAAGGCGAATGCGCGATCCACCGGCACAAACTGGCTCTGTCCCTGGTGGTTAAATAACCCGGCAAAGGCTGAGCTGGTGAAGAGTAAAACGATTAACGTAAAGAGGCGTAGAGCCATGACAGGTACTCACTATCTCCTTGTATGACGGGCAAAACCAGTAGTTCCGGCGTGTCATAGGGGTGGTTGCGTTTCAGACTGATAAGGAGTTCATCCACGTGGGCTTTGTCGCTTTTAATCAGCATTTGCACCTCGTATTCCTGCTCCAGCTTTCCCTGCCAGTGATATAGCGAGGTTGCGCCGGGCAGTAGCGTCACACAGGCGGCGAGCTTTTCTCCCAGTATGTAAGAGGCCAGCTCCTGCGCGGCGGATTCATCGGGGGCGGTGCAAAGGATAACAACGGCATCGGGCGTGGTCATGGCAAACCTCCGTATCAGCAAGTCGTCAGCAGACTATATCACGGCGGTTGGGTTACAAAATGAGTAAATCGCCCCCTTAAACAGGAAGGGGGCGTGGAGCCTCAGAGGACCAGACCACCGACAAGGAAGCCCAGAATCACGCACAGCGCGATGGCGATAACTCCGGGGAGCAGGAAAGAGTGGTTAAAGACATATTTGCCGATGCGGGTAGAACCGGTATCGTCCATTTCTACCGCCGCCAGCAGAGTGGGGTAGGTAGGCAGAACAAACAGTGCGGAAACGGCGGCAAAAGAGGCGATAGCCGTCAGCGGGGTGACGCCCAGCATCAGCGCGGCAGGCATCAGTGCCTTGGTGGTGGCGGCCTGGGAGTAGAGCAGGGTCGCAGCGAAGAACAGGACCACCGCCAGCAGCCACGGGTAGTTATGCAACAGTTCGCCGGCAACTTCCTGAATATCGCCGATATGGTGCTTTACAAAGGTGTCGCCCAGCCAGGCCACGCCCAGCACGCAGACGCAAGCGCTCATCCCGGATTTAAAGGTCGCGGCATTGAGGATTTCGCCGGTATCCACTTTACAGGTGATGCAGATCAGGGTGGCGATGGTCAGCATAAAGACCACGATGGCCTCGTTACGCGGCAGAACCGGGTTGCTGATAAGCCCCACCGTGTCGCTGATGGCGGTGGCGTAGAACATCACCGCGACAATGCCTACCAGGAACAGTAGCACCGAACGGCGGGCGTGGGGCTTCAGTTCAAACACCTTGCTGCCGCGCAGGGTGACTTCGCCTTTGGCCAGTCGTTCCTGATAGACCGGATCGTCTTTCAGCTCGCAGCCCAGGAAGTTACAGACCACGGCAGTCAGCATCACGGCCACCAGGGTGACCGGAATGCAGATACCGAGCAGGGTCAGGTAGCTGACGCCCAGCGGCTCCAGGATTCCGGCAAAGAACACCACGGCGGCGGAGATTGGCGATGCGGTAATCGCAATCTGTGAGGCGACCACGGCGATGGAAAGCGGGCGAGAGGGGCGGATGCCCTGCTCCTTCGCCACTTCGGTAATTACCGGCATGGTGGAAAACGCGGTATGGCCGGTGCCAGCCAGGATGGTCATAAACCAGGTCACCAGCGGGGCGATAAAGGTAATGTACTTCGGATGACGGCGTAGCAGACGTTCGGCAAGGCTCACCAGATAGTCCATACCGCCGGCCACCTGCATGGCGGCGATAGCGGCGATGACCGCCATAATAATCTCAATAACGTCAAAGGGAATGGCTCCCGGGTCGACCTGAAAGAGTAACGTTAACACCAGTACTCCCAGACCACCGGCAAAGCCGATCCCGATACCGCCGAGTCTGGCTCCCAGATAGATAGCCAGCAAAACGATGACAAGTTCAGCACCAAACATGATGGTTTCCTTACAAGATTGCTAAGTTGAAAATAAATTGTTGTGTATTCGTAGAAGCATAAAAGAAAAAAGGCACGTCGCGATGGACGTGCCTTTGATTGCTAACCTGGTTTAGTTTTATTGTTCGCTTTCATCGGTATAGCGTTTGGCTTTATAAGCGGGGTGCATCAGATTCTGCACCGAGAAGATATCGTCCAGCTCCGCCTCACTCAGCAGACCGCGCTCCAGCACCACTTCACGCACGCTCTTACCGGTTTCGGCACAGATTTTCCCGACAATATCGCCATTGTGATGGCCAATATACGGATTCAGATAGGTGACGATGCCGATAGAGTTGTAGACATAGCTCTCGCACACCTCTTTATTCGCAGTAATGCCATTCACGGTTTTTTCCAGCAGATTGTAGCAGGCATTAGTCAGAATATGGATGGATTCGAACAGCGCCTGACCAATCACCGGCTCCATGACGTTCAGCTGCAGTTGACCGGCTTCCGACGCCATAGTGACAGTGGTGTCGTTGCCGATGACCTTAAAGCAGACCTGGTTGACCACTTCCGGCACCACCGGGTTGACCTTGGCCGGCATAATGGAGGAGCCCGCCTGCAGTTCCGGTAGATTGATTTCGTTCAGGCCCGCACGCGGTCCGGAAGAGAGCAGGCGCAGGTCGTTACAGATCTTGGAAAGCTTCACCGCCAGACGCTTCAGGGAGCTGTGCACCATAACGTAGGCGCCGCAGTCGGAGGTGGCCTCGATCAGGTCTTCGGCCGGTACCACCGGCAGATTGCTGACTTCGGCCAGCCTTTGCACCGCCAGTTGCTGATAGCCGTCCGGGGTGTTGAGGCGGGTACCGATAGCGGTAGCGCCCAGGTTTACCTCGAGCAGTAGCTCTGCGGTACGCAGCAGGTTTTTGGTCTCTTCATTCAGCAGAACCCGGAAGGCATGGAACTCCTGCCCCAGGGTCATGGGAACAGCGTCCTGCAACTGGGTGCGGCCCATTTTCAGCACGCCTTCGAATTCAACGCCTTTACGCTGGAAGCCTTCGCCCAGTTGGTTGATGGCATCGACCAGTTTCACGATGGAGGTATAGACTGCGATACGGAAGCCGGTGGGATAGGCGTCGTTGGTAGACTGGCATTTGTTCACATGGTCGTTGGGGTTGAGGTACTGATACTCCCCCTTCTGATGCCCCATCAGCTCCAGGCCGATGTTGGCTAACACTTCATTGGTGTTCATGTTTACGGAAGTACCGGCGCCGCCCTGATAGACATCCACCGGGAACTGATCCATGCACTTACCGTTGTTCAGCACTTCATCGCAGGCGGCAATAATGCTGTCGGCGACGCTGCGCGGAATGGTCTGCAACTCTTTGTTCGCCAGCGCGGCGGCCTTTTTGACCATGACCATACCGCGCACAAACTCAGGGATATCACTGATTTTGTTGTTACTGATATAGAAGTTTTCAATCGCTCTCAGAGTATGGATACCGTAGTAGGCCTCTGCCGGAACTTCCCTGGTACCCAACAAATCTTCTTCGATACGAATGTTGTTTAACATGTGAACCTTCTTATGCAAGCTGCAGGATGAATTGTTAAGAACTCATACAGGATCTGTGGTTATAGAGCTATTTGGCCGATGATTATTTCCATATACGACCAGGTTGCCATGATCATATGCTGCTTCGGCCAAAAAGCCGTAAGCTGGATCACTTATTATGGGTGCCGCTTCATCAGATTTCCTAATATGTGAGTCATATCACTGCCTGAAAATTTAGCGTAAAAATCGACAGACGGAGGATTGATTTTTGACTAAGGCGTCGCCATCTCTTGCTAATGCCTTCAGGGCCCATTTTTTCCGCGGTCGCGCTATCGCGACCGCCGCCACTTACAGGAGCTGCGGGTGCGCTGGATACCTTTAATCGCCATCTTCCTCTACGTCTACATAGAGATGTCCATCTTTATTCAGGTCGCCCATGTGATAGGGGTGCTGTTAACCCTGGTGCTGGTGATCTTTACATCGGTGATTGGCATGTCGCTGGTGCGTAATCAGGGGTTTAAAAACTTTATTCTGATGCAGCAGAAAATGTCGGAAGGAGAGAATCCGGCAGCAGAAATGATTAAGAGCGTATCGCTGATTATCGCCGGTATCTTGCTGCTGCTGCCAGGCTTCTTTACCGATTTTCTGGGATTACTGCTGCTGCTGCCGCCAGTGCAGAAACTGCTGACGGTGCGGCTGCTTCCCCATCTGCGTTTTACCCGTATGCCTGGCGGCGGTTTCGGTCAGGGACCTGGGGCTGGCGGGGGCCAGACCTTCGACGGGGAGTTCCGGCGCAAAGATGAATCGCCGAAGTCGCTGGAAGAGCGCGATCGCGACGAGCGATAAAAAAACAAAAAAATTTTCATTTTCCCCCTTGAAGGGGAATTGGGAGATCCCCATCTCTCTCGTCACAAGCCAGAGACGATAACGGCTCTGGCGTAACCCTAAACTGATACGGACTTTCTCATAGGAGAGCTATCAATGAAAATTCGTCCATTGCATGATCGTGTGATCGTCAAGCGTAAAGAAGTCGAATCCAAATCTGCTGGCGGCATCGTTCTTACCGGCTCTGCGGCGGGTAAATCCACCCGTGGCGAAGTGCTGGCTGTAGGCAATGGCCGCATCCTTGAAAATGGCGAAGTGAAGCCGCTGGACGTGAAAGTCGGCGACATCGTGATTTTCAACGATGGCTACGGTGTTAAAGCTGAAAAGATCGACAACGAAGAAGTTCTGATCATGTCCGAAAGCGACATTCTGGCGATTGTTGAAGCTTAATCTCACACGTGAAGTAACTAAGAACGTACGAATTTAAGGGAAAGAACATATGGCAGCTAAAGACGTAAAATTCGGTAATGACGCCCGCACCAAAATGCTGCGCGGCGTTAACGTACTGGCAGACGCAGTAAAAGTCACTCTGGGCCCGAAAGGCCGTAACGTCGTGCTGGACAAGTCCTTCGGTGCGCCGACCATCACCAAAGATGGTGTTTCTGTTGCGCGTGAGATCGAACTGGAAGACAAGTTCGAAAACATGGGCGCGCAGATGGTGAAAGAAGTGGCCTCTAAAGCGAACGACGCTGCAGGCGACGGTACCACCACCGCGACCGTACTGGCGCAGTCTATCGTTAGCGAAGGCCTGAAAGCCGTTGCTGCGGGCATGAACCCGATGGATCTGAAGCGCGGTATCGATAAAGCCGTTATCGCCGCGGTTGAAGAGCTGAAAGCGCTGTCCGTACCTTGCTCTGACTCCAAAGCCATTGCTCAGGTAGGCACCATCTCCGCTAACTCCGACGAGACTGTCGGCAAGCTGATTGCCGAAGCGATGGAAAAAGTGGGCAAAGAAGGTGTTATCACCGTTGAAGAAGGCACCGGTCTGCAGGACGAACTGGACGTGGTTGAAGGTATGCAGTTCGACCGTGGCTACCTGTCTCCGTACTTCATCAACAAGCCGGAAACCGGTACCGTTGAACTGGAAAACCCGTTCATCCTGCTGGCTGACAAGAAAATCTCCAACATCCGCGAACTGCTGCCGCTGCTGGAAGCCGTTGCTAAAGCTGGCAAGCCGCTGCTGATCGTTGCTGAAGATGTTGAAGGCGAAGCGCTGGCGACCCTGGTGGTTAACACCATGCGTGGCATCGTGAAAGTGGCTGCCGTTAAGGCGCCGGGCTTCGGCGATCGCCGTAAAGCCATGCTGCAGGATATCGCTGTTCTGACCGGCGGTACCGTAATCTCTGAAGAGATCGGTATGGAGCTGGAAAAAGCGACTCTGGAAGATCTGGGTCAGGCAAAACGCGTTGCTATCAACAAAGACACCACCACCATCATCGACGGTACTGGTGAAGAAGCGGCGATTCAGGGGCGTGTTACCCAGATTCGTCAGCAGATCGAAGAAGCCACCTCTGACTACGATCGTGAAAAACTGCAGGAGCGCGTGGCTAAACTGGCTGGCGGCGTAGCCGTTATCAAAGTTGGCGCAGCGACTGAAGTTGAAATGAAAGAGAAGAAAGCCCGCGTTGAAGATGCCCTGCACGCAACCCGCGCAGCGGTAGAAGAAGGCGTGGTTGCTGGCGGCGGCGTGGCGCTGGTGCGCGTAGCTGCGAAGCTTGCTGGCCTGACGGGTCAGAACGAAGAGCAGAACGTGGGTATCAAAGTCGCTCTGCGCGCAATGGAAGCTCCGCTGCGTCAGATCGTTTCCAACGCTGGCGAAGAGCCGTCTGTGGTTGCTAACAACGTGAAAGCGGGCGACGGTAACTACGGTTACAACGCAGCGACCGAAGAGTACGGTAACATGATCGACTTCGGTATCCTGGATCCGACCAAAGTGACCCGTTCTGCGCTGCAGTACGCTTCCTCTGTTGCTGGTCTGATGATCACCACCGAGTGCATGGTGACCGACCTGCCGAAAGAAGACAAAGCTGACTTAGGCGCAGCTGGCGGCATGGGTGGCATGGGCGGTATGGGCGGCATGATGTAAGCCGCGCTTATTGCGCAAAATCCGTGTGTGATAAAAACCCCCTGGCCCTGGCCGGGGGTTTTTTTATGGGCGCCGTCACTGTAACCACCACCGCCCGGGGCGCTGTGTATAATTTTGTAACAGAGCGTGGTATAAGGACATACCGACAGCCAGTGTCTGATTATTGAATAATGAGGAAAAACATGCGCGTAAAACTTTCAGCAGGAATGGTTGTGGCGGCACTGCTGCTGGCAGGCTGTAGCAGCAGCAAGTCGCTGTCCACGGCTGGTGAGAGCGTCCGCTTTGTTCAGGAGCAGCCGGGCAGCGAGTGTCAGCTGCTGGGTACCGCAACGGGTGAGCAGAGCAACTGGCTATCCGGCCCCGGAGGCGGCGAGGGCGGCTCTATGCGCAGCGCGGCTAACGACCTGCGCAATCAGGCCGCGGTTATGGGGGGGAACGTACTCTATGGCGTCAGCAGCCCGGATCAAAACCTGCTTTCCAGCTTTGTGCCCACCGCCAGCACGATGGCCGGCCAGGTCTATAAGTGCCCGAACTGATTTTTGGATGATGCTGACCAACAAAGAGGCCATGCGATGCATGGCCTTAGATTTTTTTGGCGTCACTCCAGAGATCAGCAGTCGTCAATAATCAGATAAGCTGCGTTAACCGGGCCGTGAACGCCCACCACCTTAATCAGCTCAATATCCGCCGTAGAGCTGGGGCCGCTAATCAGATTGATGCAGGAGGGCATCCGCTCGCCCTGTATCGCCCGCTGATGCAGCGTTTCCGCCAACTGCGCCACCCTTGGCAGAATGGTGCTCTTGCGCAGAATAAAGACAGAGGATTCCGGCAGCAGGCTGATGGAGCGCCCACGTTCCGGCGCGGAAAACAGCACCACGCCGCCGGATTCGGTGAGCCCGTATTCGGCATAGACCACGCCGACCTTCGCCTGTTCCGCCCGCTGGATATTCTGTTCGCCTACGGCGGGATCCCAGATATCGGCATGCAGCGCGTTAGTCAAACGTTGCGTGACACCCAGCGTTTTCAGGCGCTCGTCGCCGCTGACCACCACCGGCGCGCCGCCGTACTCTTCGCACAGGCGCAGTGCCGCATCGGCCACTTCGCTTTCACTGGTCATTTCACAGCTGACCAGCATGGCCCCGGAGGCGAAGGCAATAAACGCATCGCAGCGTTGCCGGGCATCCAGCTCCGTCAGACGCGTGGTGGCATAGTCATTGACCGGTTCAGGGGGCGCTTCCGGCGTGGTGCGAACTTCGCGCCCGAGCTGGCGGGCGATATTCGCCAGAAAAGCATCGCGATTTTCCATTATTTATTCCCCTGTTTTTTGTGTTTCTTAAACCAACTGCGGAAGCTTTCGCCGTCTGCTTCCGGAAGGTCCCTCGCCTCGGTCCAGTCGCCGATAACGCCGGAATTAATCGGCGCTTTGCCGCCCTTAATAAACCAGCTCGCCGCTTTGGCACCGGCCACCATCCCTACTTTCCACAGGCCGGGGTGGCTGTTGGCCATGGTGAACATCCGGGTGGCGCGCTGTTCGGCTTTTGGCGTCATACCGCCTTCTGCCATCACGCGGCGATGGCGCAGGATAAGCTTAGAGAGCGGGATTTTCACCGGGCAGACGCTGTCGCAGGCGGTACACAGCGAGCAGGCGTAGGGGAGATCCTTAAAGTCCTCGTAGCCGCCCAGCAGCGGTGAAATAACCGCGCCGACCGGGCCGGGATAGATGGAACCGTAGCCGTGGCCGCCAATATGGCGATAGGCCGGGCAGGTATTCATACAGGCGCCGCAGCGAATGCAGCGCAGAATGTCCTGGAACTGGGTACCCAGCGCCTTAGAACGACCATTATCGACGATCACCAGGTGGAAGTTTTCCGGGCCGTCGACGTGGCCCGCTTCCCGGGGGCCGGTCAGCCAGGTGTTGTAGCCCGTCAGACGGGCGCCGACCGCGCTGCGCGCCAGCATGGCGATCAGCACATCCACCTCTTTGAAGGTGGGGGCGATACGCTCCATCCCCATCACCGCGATATGGGTCTTCGGCAGGGTGGTGGACATGCGCGCGTTGCCTTCATTGGTGACCAGGCAGATCGAGCCGGTTTCGGCCACGGCAAAGTTACAGCCGGTGACGCCGATATCGGCGCTCAGAAAATCTTCGCGGATCTTGTGGCGGATAAACAGCGTCATCGCTTCCGGCGTGTCCGGGCCGTCATAGCCCAGCTTTTCATGCAGTACGCGGCGGATCTGCTGGCGATCTTTATGAATGGCGGGCACCACGATGTGCGATGGCGCATCCTTGTCCAGTTGCAGGATATATTCCGCCAGATCGGTTTCCAGTACGTCGACGCCCGCCTCGTTCAGCGCATGGTTCATGCCGATCTCTTCGGTGACCATCGATTTCGCCTTCACCACCTTGCGCGCGTTCTGCGCCCGGGCGACCTTAACGATATAGTCGGTCGCTTCTTCTTTGGTGCTGGCGAAAAACACCTGGCCGCCGTTGGCGGTGACTTTTTCGGAAAGCTGATACAGGTAAGCGTCCAGGTTTTCCAGCACGTGATTGCGAATCTGCTCTGCCCGTTCGCGCCATTCCTCCCAATGCCCGAGTTCGTCCACCATCTTCTGGCGATTGGCGCCGATGGTCTCCTGAGCCCTGGCCACTGCGTGACGCATGATGGGATCGTTAATCTCTTCGCGGATGCGATCTTTAAAGTTGAGATCGCTGGTTTTCAGGTACATAGCGTCTCCTTAACGGCTCATCAGAACTTCAGCAATGTGCATCACTTTAACCGGCTGGCCTTCACGCTGCATACGACCGCCGATGTTGATCAGACAGCTGACGTCAGCGCCGATCAGGTAATCGGGCTGTACTTCCATCATGTGGGAGACCTTCTCTTTAACCATTTCGCCGGAGATCGCCGCCATCTTGACTGAGAAGGTACCGCCAAAGCCGCAGCAGGTTTCCTGGGCGTCAAACGGCAGCAGTTCCAGTCCCTCAACGTGATTCAGCAGGGTCAGGGGCTCATCTTTCACGCCCATTTTACGAAACAGGCTGCAGGAGGGGTGATAGACCGCTTTACCGGGCAGTCGGGCGCCCACACTGGTGACGCCTAGCTCCTTGACGATAAAGGTGGTCAGATCGAACATACGATCGGCGACGCGCTGCGCGCGCTCGGCCCACTCCGGCTCGCCAGACAGCCATTCGGCGTAGCTTTTAATGGCATAGGTACAGGAGCCGGCGGGGGAGATAATGGGATCGTCGTTCTCTTCCAGTGCGGCAATCAGCGTTTTCATCCCTGGGATGGCATCTTCAATGTAACCGCCGTTGATGGCTGGCTGCCCGCAGCAGCCCTGCTTTTCCGGGAAGTTGACGTTGCAGCCCAACTGCTCCAGCAGCAGGACCGAGTCGCGCGCCATGCGCGACTTCAGGGCGTCACCGATACAGGTGACAAAAAAGTTAACATTCACGACATTTCTCCCATTGCTAACGCAATTTTCTCTTATTTTTTAGTAGATTCAGGCCATAACCAGATACCAGCCCAGACCTACTATAAGGCCCAGACCGACGATATAGGCACAGCAGTACTTAAGGGTGCCGGACATAATCTTGTCGCCCTGACCCTCCATACGAGTGGCGGAGACGGCAATAGCGATGCTCTGTGGGGAAATCATCTTTCCGCCCGTGGCGCCCGCGGTGTTGGCCGCCGCCAGCCAGTTGGGATCGACATGCAGTTTGTCGGCGGCCATAACCTGAAGCTTGCCGAACAGCACGTTGGCATTGGTGTCGCTGCCGGTCACAAAGGTGCCGACTGCCCCGATCACGGGGGCGATAAACAGGTAAGCGCCGCCGGTAACATCCACCATAGTATGCGCCATCGAAGCGATAAGGCCGCTGATGTCCATCACAGTTGCCATCGCCACGATGGCAGTAATGGCGATAATGGAGTTTTTAAGCTGCTTCACGGTACTGAAAAAGACGCTAAACAGGGTAGGCACAGAGGCGCCCTGAATAATGCCGCCCAGCAGCGAGGCGATAATAATCAGCACGCCTGGCGTGGCAATCCATTCGATTTTCAGCGGTAGAGAACTGCCATGCGCCAGCGGGAAGTGGAAGGTGCTGGCCAGTTGCGACACGCTGGCTTTAAGCCCCGGGAACAGCGGCGAGCACAGCATAATAAAGACAAAGATCAGGATGTAGATGGTACAGGCCCGCAAAATCTGGGGGCCGGAGTAGTGCAGCCCCTGAGACTCGCCAGCAGTTTCAATACGCCAGGCGGGTTCGGAGGGGGCTTTACGGCTCTTCGCCATAATGACTACCACGATCAGGCTTACCAGGCTACCGGCGAAAGCGGGCAGTTCGGCACCCAGGTTGATCGCCACAATATACTGAGGAATCAGGGTGGTGATGCCGCATAACAGGGTAATCAGAAACACGCCGCGAATGGCCTTAATGCCGCCGCCGATGATGGCGACAATCACAAAGGGCAGCAGAATATTGAACAACGCCAGCTGGACGATCACCACGCCGCTCAGGGTAGTGACCGGCAGATTGGCCTGTTCCGCCAGAATCGACACCGGAATGCCCACAGCGCCAAACGCGGTGGGCACGGTGTTGGCGACCAGTGAAGCGACAGCCGCTTTCAGCGGATTAAAACCGAGGGCGATCAGAATACCGATAGGGATTGCCACCGCGGTACCGTAACCGGCAGCGGCTTCCAGAAAGCCGCCGAAACACCAGGAGATGAGCAGCACCTGGATACGTTTGTCGTCGCTGATACTGGCGAGGACATCTTTCAGAACCGTCATGCCGCCGGTTTTTATCATCAGGTTATAGCTGTAAATCGCGCCCAAAATCACGATGACAATCGGCCACAGCCCTTTACCGATACCATAGCCTACAGCGGAGCCCAGAGTTTGGAGCGGGGTATCCCAGAACAGCCAGGCAAAGGCCAGAGTGATGGCCAGGGTGATTAGCACAGCGTAGTGGATGGGGGTTTTTACTTTCAGAATCAGGACGATCATCACCAGCAACGGGAAGACGCCCAGCAGGAACAGCAGGTAGTCGTTCATTGTTATTCTTCCTTTGGGTACAGAAGTTTTCCTTAACCACGGACGGTTAGATGCTCTATTTGTATAACTTTTTGTTAATTCATTTTTACGGACTCAGATCAAATTAGCGACAATTGTCTAAAATATCGCATCAAAAGTTAAAATTTTGTTGGTATCAAACTGGAGGGGGAAATATCCCGGCCGCTGGCCGGGAAGGGCGTCAGGGAAGGTGCAGATCGAGCGGGGTTTTACTGGGTTCTCCGCCGATCTCCCGGGTGAGTCGGGGAACCAGATAACCGGAAACCCGGGTCAGGAGTTCACGTACAATGCGTCGCGCAGTTTCGTCATCCACCATAAAGTGGGCTGCGCCCTGAACCTTGTCGAGTACATGAAGGTAGTAAGGCATCACACCGGCGTCGAACAGCGCATTGCTCAGCTCTGCCAAGGCTGACGCGCTGTCGTTGACGCCGCGTAGCAGAACGCTCTGGTTCAGTAGCGTGACGCCGACTCGCTTCAGGCGTGCCATCGCGACGCGAAAATCGTCATCGATCTCTCTGGCGTGATTGATATGGTTGACCAGCAGGACCTGCAGGCGAGTGCCGCCCAGCAGTTCAGTCAGCATGTCGGTAATGCGCGCCGGAATTACAATCGGCAGGCGGCTGTGGATACGCAATCGCTTAAGATGCGGGATCGCCGCCAGCCGTTCGATAAGCCAGGCCAGCTCCGCGTCGCGCGCCATCAGCGGATCGCCGCCGGAAAAGATAATCTCATCCAGTTCCGGGCGTTGGGCGATATAATCGACAGCCGCCTGCCAGCTGCGTTTATTCCCCGGATTTTCAGCATAGGGAAAATGACGGCGGAAGCAGTAGCGGCAGTTGACGGCGCAGCCTCCCTTCACCATCAGCAGGGCGCGATTGCGATATTTATGCAGTAGCCCCGGTACCACGCTGTGCTGCTCTTCCAGCGGATCGGTGCTAAAGCCCGGGGCTTCGATAAACTCTTCGCGGGCGGTCAGGACCTGGCGCAGCAGCGGATCGTGCGGATTGCCTTTCTCCATGCGGGCGGCAAACGCGCGCGGAACGCGCAGGGCGAACAGTCGCCGGGCGTCATATCCTGCCCGCAGGACCTCATCCGGGTCTACATTTAAAAGATGCAGAAGTTCCTCCGGATCGGTGATTACATCGGCAAGTTGTAATAACCAATCTTCTCGGGAGGGGGTGTTTGGGGTTACAATGTGTGCCATTTTTTTGGCTAGCTACCAGTTAACATATTTCAGAGGGCCTTTCATGGCAACGTACTATAGCAACGATTTTCGCGGCGGTCTTAAAATCATGTTGGACGGAGAGCCGTACGCGGTTGAGTCCAGTGAGTTCGTTAAACCGGGTAAGGGCCAGGCCTTTGCTCGCGTGAAGCTGCGCCGCCTGCTGACCGGCACCCGCGTTGAAAAAACCTTTAAATCCACTGACTCCGCAGAAGGCGCAGATGTCATGGATATGACCCTGACTTACCTCTACAACGACGGTGAGTTCTGGCACTTCATGAACAACGACACCTTCGAGCAGCTGGCTGCCGATGCTAAAGCCGTGGGCGATAACGCGAAATGGCTGCTGGACCAGGCTGAATGTATTGTGACGCTGTGGAACGGTCAGCCGATCTCCGTCACCCCGCCGAACTTCGTTGAGCTGGAAATCGTGGATACCGATCCCGGCCTGAAGGGCGACACCGCAGGTACCGGCGGTAAACCGGCTACCCTTAGCACCGGCGCTGTGGTAAAAGTACCGCTGTTCGTACAGATTGGCGAAGTGGTCAAAGTTGACACCCGCACCGGTGAGTACGTTTCTCGCGTGAAGTAATTATTACGCAGATTCGTTGCGGCGTGGTGTGCACATCACGCCGCCGCTTGCAAAAGGCATGGATGATGAACCGTCTGACTCGATTTCTGCTCCCTCTTCTTGTCGCCAGCGCCCTGCTGAGCGGCTGCAATACGTTCCGCGGCTTTGGCGAGGACGTCCAGCATCTGGGTGGCGCCATTCAACGCGCAACAAACTGATTTTCCCCACACTTTTTTATACCGCTCCAGCAGCGGATTTTTGGCTATTCTGTTAGTAGCGGTACACCCACGATACTGGCAATAGAAGGAACCTTATTATGGTCAAAAAAGTTGTTGCGGCACTCTTTTCTCTGGTGGTGCTCTCTTCGCTGCTGGCCGGTTGTAATACTACCCGGGGCATTGGCGAGGATGTGCAGCGAGGGGGTTCTGCTATCAGTAATGCGGCAGATCGGGCGCAGAACTGACCCATGGCGAATTCAGGGACAGGCGCGTTCATATCTGTCGCTGACGAGTCGATTCACGAACGGCCAGAGCTCTGACCGTTCGTTGTCGCCACGACTTACCTCTGTGTCGTGGCGGCGGTATGACATCAGAAGCTGTAGCGGTAGCCTCCGTTAATCTGATAACTGTTAAAGCGCTCGCCGGTCAGTCGTTCCATATCGAAATAGAGATTGTGGCGTTCGGCGACATTAACGTTCGCTCCCACCCCATTGGACCACCAGCCGCCTTTAAAGCTGTGTTTCTCTTTGTTGCCATTAAGGCGGTAGTTAGTATCGCCGTCGAACTCTCGCAGATAGCTACTCTTGACGTAGAAATTAACTGGGGTGGCGCTGCCTTCCCCTACCTGGTAGCCAAACTGGGCGTCGGCCCGGCCAATGAGAGAAGTATAACTGCCGAGATCTACCTTCAGGCCGTTGCTGTTAGCGATTCGGCTGTCTCCCTGACGGGTGAGAACGAATTGCGTCTGGGGCTCCAGGTAGAGACCGTTTCTGGTTCCGGAGAAATATAAACGCCAGCCCGTTTCGCCTGACAGGCTAAGGCCGTTAGATTTTCCCGTCCCTTTAACGTTATTGCCGGCCGTATCGGTGACGCTGATGTGATCGCGCAGATGGTTGAATTTCACCACGCCGTCAAAATAAAAGCCATCGTCGTGCATATATCCTGCATACAGCGCCAGATTGTGGTTTTTCATTCCGCCATCGCCATGGAGATAGTCCTGATCGGAATGGGTGGTCCCAACGGCAAGCCCCAGCCAGGAGAGGCCATCAGCATGATTCCACTGTTTGTCGATACCCATCTGCATACCGCGATAGTTCATATTGAAACCGCTGAGTTTGCCGCCACTGAAAGAGCGGAAATTACCGCCAAATCCGCGCAGCCAGAAGTTATGCTCTCCGCTGCCGTTGCGTAATTGTCCCACACGCTGCATGAGGGTCTGAAGTTCGGCGAAGTTCATCAGATAGCCGACATTGAGAAGGCTGGCTGAAGCGTCAGCGGCCGGGGTAATGGGCGCCGGGCCAGGCTCTGGTTTTGGTGCGGGCGTTGGCGCTGGTTCTGGATTGGGTTTCGATTCAGGCTCGGGGGTCGGTGCAGGCTCGGGGGTCGGTGCAGGCTCGGGGGCTGGTGTCGGTTCGGGTTCAGGTACGGGCTCCGGCTGTGGTGACGGAGGAGGCGTGGTGCCGGCCGCGTAGAGCTCCCAGTTATTGCCCTGCTGACGCAGATCGTAGAGATATCCGCCCAGCTCCACCTGGTGGGTGAGCGCGAAGTTACCGCCGCCATCGGCGGTATCGACCATGGTGAGAACCTCGCTGCCATTGGTCGCGGCACTGCCGTTATTGGTTACGGAGAGCCGGTGGTCGCCGCGGGTGGTACCGGTGACCGAAAGCCTGTCGCCTTCGCCCTCGACCAGGGCAGAGCGCATAATGAACAGGCCGCTACCGCTCAGATCGCGGGTTTCGAGCGTGCTGAAGGTCGGCGAATGGCTGAAATCCACAACGGAGTTGTTATCGGGGTTAAGCGATGTGAGCGTGGAGGAGTCCGTCATATTCCAGCGACTGTCGGTCATTGTCAGGTTAATCACGCCGTTGGCGTCGCTAAGGGTGCTTCGGCCGTTCAGAATGGAGCCTGAGGACATATTGAGATCGATAACGCCGGTATTGCGGGCGGTAAGATTACCGTCGATCAACATCATGCCGCTGCCCTGAATTTTGGCCGATGACATATAGGCATTCATCGCGTTATTGGCGCCGCTAATTTGCGTGGTACCGGCCAGATTCACTATTCCACCGTTAAAGGCCCGGATAGCATCACTGTCGTTAGCGGTCACGGAGGTATCGGTAGCGTTTATCACACCGGAGGTTGCCGCCCACAGGCCGAAACCCGTGTTGGTCGTGCCGGTATAGGTGCTGCGCGCGTCGACCCGCTCCAGATTTATCTCGGCCCCCTGGCCTAACGCATAGGCGGCAATAAACCCGGCGGTAATGCTCGAGTCGCTGATAAAGGCCTTTCCACCGGTAGACTGACCCATAAAACTACCGGCAGCTACGACGCCGCGGTAATTTTCAGAGGTTATCGTACTGTTTCCTGAAATGATCACCGTCCCCTTGTTGATCGTCACGGCTTCGGCGTTCTCCCCGGAGGAATGGATGGTTAATGCATTGGCCCGTAGAACGGCGTTATCGTCGTTCAACCAGATGGCACTATTATTCTTGTTAACGATCGAAGAGTTATTGCCCAGATTGATGTTCGCCGCACCCTCATGAACCTGAATCCCGTTTGCGTTACTGGTTTCTATGGTTAGCCCATCGGCGATAATATTTGCTGCATTGCTGACATAAATACCGGCAGAAGTGCCAGATCCGTTACTTTTGACGACAATTTTCCCGCCGTTGCCCAGGTCTATCCTGTTGCTGCTATCGGATGCCGATGAGGTGCCAATGCCGATGACATTCGCGGTACCTTCCGCTGTGAGCTGAAGATTATTCGCCGTCAGTTCACCGGAATTCGCCAGGCTGATGCCTTTTGAGGCACTGCCTCCGCTGGAGGTATAAATGTTTGAGTTATCGCCAAGTTCAAGCTTTCCGCTGATATTGCAGATAGCGCAGCCCTGGGCATCGGAAACGACGCTGATATTGAGGCCCGACCCTGAGATGTTGGTTCTGGCGCCGTCTGTGGCCACTATACCGTAGGCTGAGTTTTCGCTGGTTACATTAATGACGGAACCGGAACCGATCGCATGGGCGTTGGCGTTACTGTTTCTCAGGTTAAGCCCCGCAGCCTCTTCAGATGATGGTGCGTTATTAACCCTTATATCTATTTTCCCGCCGTTAATTTGCAGGCCGGTCGTATCGCTGGTTCCGGATATGACTCCGTTATCGTCTGCAGTATCAACGCTATCATTAACAGTAAGTTGCTGGTGGGGTAAATCAACCGTGTTGGTGTAATCTGCCGCTATTGCCATCGGAGAGGCTATTAAAGAAGATGCAATAAGATGGGAACGCAACAAATATGCCAGTGGGTTTTCTTTCATCACTCATCCTTGTTTCTATTACATAAGATATTTACAGCGTTAAACAAAGCTCCTTTTCTGCATGGAGTATAATGATTTATTTTTTTTATATGTCAAATTTTTTATAAGAAGTCTGAGCTGCCGTGAATAAGGGCTGTGTTTCTGGATACATTAGTATAATTGATTGTTTTTCTGTGTTGATGGTGGGGGAGGGCATTATTATACCTGTGTTTTTTCTTTTTTAACCATGTGTTTTGCTGTTGTTTTTGTTGAACTTTCTGATTGTTATGTTTTTTCTTAACTGTGTTTTTTATTTTTCTGTATTGGTGGGGTAATTATCTTTTTTTGTGAATATAGTGAGTTGAGATTTTGTCAATGTTGAAATTGATAGATTTGTCTGTTTCTTGTTGTGGTGAATAATTAAAGGTGGCAGAGCAATGTATAGGTTATTTCTGGTATGTCTGGTGATATTTATTAGTCTGGTGATTTTAAATGGTGAACAATATTGATAAAAGAAGTTAGACAGGTGAGATATAGAAAATAATGCGACTCAGTCAGATTAATGTGCTTTATCCGTAGAAGCTTGCTGAACGTATCGGCGTCTCTGCCGCAGCCCGCCAGTTCAGCCTGTATGAATCTCAGCGCTATGCCTGGCGAAGCAAACAGCAGCAGCAAATGGCATCATCTGAACGTGAAAACGAACTTGCTGCTGAAAACGCCCGTCTTAAACGGCAACTGGCTGAACAGGCTGAAGAACTGGCCATCCTCCAAAAGGCCGCGATATACTTCGCGAAGCGCCTGAAAGCTACGGCGCACCGCGCCTGACCGATGAACTGCATGCTCAGGGTTATCGCTTCAACGTGAAAACCGTGGCAGCCAGCCTGCGTCGTCAGGGGGGCGAAAACGTCACGGAAATTCAGCCCGGTGAGTCACCGCGAGCATGGTCTGCCAGTATCAGAGAACCTGTTGAAGCAGGATTTTTACGCCAGTGGCCCGAACCAGAAATGGTCAGGAGACATCACCTACTTACGTACCTGGCCCTGTGGGACGATCCGCAGGCGCGTCTGAATTGAAAGGGGACGGTCCCGGATCCTGATGGGAGTCCGTTATGTCCTGGATTATTCTTTTTATTGCCGGTTTACTCGAAATTATCCGGGCTGTTGGTCTGAAGTTGAGTTCGTGATTGCGAAAACCGGGTGAACGATAGCGTAATATGAAGGTGGGCCAGCAGAGCTGCTGGCCCTTAATATTTTAGATCGAGATAACGCCAATCAGCGTCACAATGGTGAGAATTGTTGCCAGGCCGTAAAATACCCACTTACCGGAAGGTACGTGAATTTTCAGATCGTGCATGCCGTGGTGAATACGGTGCAGGCCGCACCACAGCGGCAGTACAATCATCAGGAAGATAAAAATACGGCCGATCCAGCTCTGGGAAAAGGCCAGAACCCGCTCAAAGCCCAGCGCATCGCCGGGGAACAGCCCCAGCGGCAGCAGAATGCCCACCAGCAGAATGATGACCGGCGCCACAATGGCGCTCCACATGCCGCCAGCGCCAAACAGGCCCCAGAAGACCGGCTCGTCGGAACGTTTAGGATTAGGATTGATCACGGTTTTCTCCTTACCAGAATAGAGCGACCAGCAGAATCACCACGCTGACGACGGCGGTTACCACCCAGAGTCCCTTAATCACCGGCTCTGGCCCCATTTTTTCATCCTTCACAATGATATTGGCAGCTTTAGGCGCCAGCCCGAACCAGGTTTTGGTATGCAAAGCCGCGGCGGCCAGAGCGATCAGGTTCAGGATCACAACGACCGGATTACGCAGAAAGCCAACAAAGTTTTCCCAGGATTCCGGACCGCCTTTCAGCGAAAACAGACCAATCAGTAGCACAATACTGAACCAGACGGCGGGTACCGAGGTGCCCTCACGCAGCATATAGAAGCGGTAAAAGCCCAGCTTTTTCCACCAGTTGGACGGCATGGGCCGTACATAAGGTTTACGTTTCGTGGTCATGCTGCACTCCTTAGCGTGGTTTCAGGGTAGCGATAAGGAAGTCTTTCGAACTTTCCACCTTGCCCTGCTGAATGGCCGCAGCCGGGTCGACGTGTTTGGGGCAGACTTCGGAGCAAAAACCCACAAAGGTGCAGCTCCAGACGCCGTTCTGGCCGTTGAGCTGGGGCATACGCTCCTTCCGCCCGTTATCGCGGCTGTCCAGGTTATAACGGTGGGCGAGGGTAATCGCCGCCGGGCCGATAAACTCAGGGTTCAGACCAAACTGCGGGCAGGCGGCATAACACAGGCCGCAGTTAATACAGCCGGAAAACTGGTGATACTTCGCCATTTGCGCCGGAGTCTGGCGATTGGGGCCCTGATCCGGCGTGCGCGCGTTGCCGATAATGTAAGGCTTAATCGCCTCCAGGCTTTCGATAAAGTGAGTCATATCCACCACCAGATCGCGCTCGATGGGGAAGTTCGCCAGCGCTTCTACCTTCATGCCGCCGGTATATTCACGCATGAAGGTCTTACAGGCGAGTTTTGGCACGCCGTTGACCATCATGCCGCAGGAGCCGCAGATAGCCATACGGCAGGACCAGCGGTAGCTCAGGTCCGGCGCAAGGTTGTCTTTGATATAGCCCAGAGCGTCCAGCAGGGAGGTTTGCTCATCCCAGGGAATCTCATACCAGGCGCTGTGCGGTGCGTCATCCGTTTCCGGGTTATAGCGCACCACCTCGATTTTCATCTGCTTCATCTCAGCCATTGGTCGTCTCCTTCTTCTCGGCGGCTTCCGCTTCGGCACCGTAGACGCGCTTCGCGGGCGGGAGCGTGGTGATTTTCACATCGCTGTACGCCAGACGGGTGGTGCCATCCGCCTCGCGGAAGGCGAGGGTGTGCTTCAGGAAGTTGACGTCGTCGCGCTCGGTACAGCCTTCATCCAGGCGCTGGTGGGCGCCGCGTGACTCTTTACGTGCCATGGCGGAATGCGCCATACATTCGGCGACGTTTAGCCCGTGTCCCAGTTCGATGGTGTAGAGCAGGTCGGTATTAAAGACGCTGGAATTATCGGTAATGGTGACGCGTTTAAAACGCTCCTGCAGTTCAGCCAGCTTGTCGATGGTTTTCTGCATCAGTTCCGGGGTGCGGTAGATGCCGCAGCCTTCTTCCATGCTCAGCCCCATTTCGTCACGGATCTTCGACCAGTTTTCTCCACCCTGCTGGTTCACCAGATCCTTCAGCCGACGTTCGACATCGGCGACCTGAGCCTCCAGCGCGGCGTCGTTGGCGGGCGTGGCCTGACGAGCGCGCTCAATGGCCTGTTCACCCGCCATACGGCCAAACACCACCAGTTCAGCCAGCGAGTTGGAGCCCAGGCGGTTAGCGCCGTGCAGACCAACGGAGGAACATTCGCCCACGGCAAACAGCCCCTGGATTTGGGTTTCGCAGTGGCTGTTGGTTTCGATACCGCCCATGGTGTAGTGCGCGGTGGGGCGAACCGGAATCGGCTCTTTGACCGGATCCACACCGACGTAGGCTTTGGCCAGCTCGCAGATAAACGGCAGGCGTTCCAGCAGTTTCTTTTCGCCCAGGTGACGTAGATCCAGCCAGACCACATCGCCGCGCGGCGTAGCGATGGTGTTGCCTTTGCGCCACTCGTGCCAGAAGGCCTGAGAGACTTTGTCGCGCGGGCCCAGCTCCATATATTTGTTCTTTGGCTCGCCCAGCGGCGTTTCCGGGCCCATACCGTAGTCCTGGAGGTAGCGATAGCCATCCTTGTTGACCAGGATGCCCCCTTCGCCGCGACAGCCTTCGGTCATCAGGATGCCGGAGCCGGGCAGACCGGTGGGGTGATACTGCACGAACTCCATATCGCGCAGCGCCACGCCGTGGCTCAGCGCCATGCCCATCCCGTCGCCGGTGACGATACCGCCGTTGGTGTTGTAACGATAGACGCGCCCGGCGCCGCCGGTCGCCATTACCACCGCGTTGGCGCGGATCTGCACCAGGCTGCCTTCCATCATATTCATGGCCACCAGACCGCGTGCGTGGCCGTTATCCACCAGGATGTCGAGAACGAAATGTTCGTCGAAGCGCTGAATCTGGGGGAACTGAAGTGAGGTCTGGAACAGGGTGTGCAGCATATGGAAGCCGGTTTTATCGGCGGCAAACCAGGTGCGCTCAATCTTCATGCCGCCAAAGCGGCGGACGTTGACGGAACCATCCGGGCGACGGCTCCAGGGGCATCCCCACTGTTCGAACTGGGTCATCTCGGTGGGGCAGTGATGAACGAAGTAATCGACAACATCCTGTTCGCACAGCCAGTCACCACCGGCGACGGTATCGTGAAAGTGATATTCAAAACTGTCGTGATCCTGAGCCACCGCGGCGGAACCGCCTTCGGCTGCCACGGTGTGGCTACGCATGGGATAGACTTTAGATATCAGTGCAATTTTGGCGTCGGGGTTCGCTTGAGCTGCCGCAATGGCAGTTCGCAATCCCGCTCCGCCAGCGCCAATAATGGCGATATCGGCTTGAAAAGTTTGCACGACATTCCTCCGTAATTTTTATCGTTCGTAAGGCTATTGCTGACCAAAGGTATAGACCACACTGTGGCGGGGAGCCATGAGTCGCAGCATATTCACCTGCCCCTTTGTGGGTAGCGTAGTATAACCGGGGTGTTAATAAGGAAATTTGATGTGTTCGATTTTTTTGCGGTTATCGCGGGTGATTTATCACTGGATTTGATGATGCAGATCCCAAAAAACCCCCCGGGGTAAAAAGCGCGAAAACAGCTGGCCAAAGTTTGTTTCGCCCATGAGATGCGAGTAGACTTCCGGGCTGGTTTATTTTTGGAGACGTTCCCATGAGCGAGACGGCCACCTGGCAGCCTGGCGCCCCGATTCCTAATCTGTTGAAACGCGCGAAACTGGTGTCAGACATCCGACGCTTTTTTACCGATCGCGGCGTTGTGGAGGTGGAGACGCCCTGCATGAGTCAGGCCACGGTGACAGATGTCCATCTGTTCCCGTTTGAAACCCGTCTTATTGGCCCCGGCCATTCTGCGGGGACGCCCCTCTGGCTGATGACCAGCCCGGAATACCATATGAAGCGCCTGCTGGCGGCAGGCTGTGGGCCGGTTTATCAGATCTGCCGTAGCTTCCGTAATGAAGAGATGGGTCGCTATCACAACCCGGAATTCACCATGCTGGAGTGGTACCGCCCCTGTTATGACATGTACCGGTTGATGAACGAAGTCGACGACCTGCTGCAACAGATTCTGGAATGCGAAGCCGCCGAAACGCTCTCCTACCAGCAGGCGTTTCAGCGCTATCTGGAAGTGGATCCGCTGTCGGCGGATAAGACACAACTGCGTGAAGTGGCGGCGCGGCTCGATGTGAGCAATGTGGCTGATACAGAAGAGGATCGCGATACCCTGCTACAGCTGCTGTTTGTCACCGGGGTGGAACCGAATATCGGCAAAGAGCGACCGACCTTTATTTACCATTTCCCCGCCAGCCAGGCGGCGCTGGCCCAGATCAGCTCTGAAGATCACCGGGTGGCGGAGCGCTTTGAGGTTTATTTTAAAGGCGTGGAGCTGGCGAATGGCTTCCACGAGTTGACCGATGCGAAAGAGCAGCATCAGCGCTTTCTGCAGGATAATCGCAAGCGCGCCGCAATGGGACTGCCGCAGCAGCCGATAGATAACAACCTGCTGGCGGCCCTGGAAGCGGGGATGCCCGACTGTTCCGGCGTAGCGCTGGGGGTCGATCGTCTGATTATGCTGGCGCTGGGGGCAGAAAGTCTGAGCGAGGTGATTGCCTTTACGGTCGATCGCGCCTGATTCGCGATACTATTATTACCATTATTAATGGCGCCATGGTTTAATATATGAAACTGCGGCGCTATTTTATTTCCAGAACTAAATGCATTATTTTATATGAAAATGCGTTATACATTTTTGTCGCTAGCTTATACGTTATTCTTCGATTATCCCTGTTAAAAATAGTCCTTTGCTGACATAGGGTTATATTTTAATGGCTGTTTTTAGCCTAATGAACGTTGTGCAGGTCACAATTATTGAATCATATTCTGTATCGGCTTTATTTGTTTTAGGGTTCACGGTACTTTCTTTTCTTAGTATTTTCTGAGAACCATATTTTATTCCTTTGCTGGTTAACGGAGAACTGACGCTTTTGCGCCGGATAATCTGTGGAGCCGCCATAAATAAAAGGGACGCTCGCTATGAATATTTCGACCCTGCGTCAGCACCAGATTCCTGTTCGGATGGTGCCGCGCGCCGCCGTTCCTTTTCATCTGCTGATTAAGCCCGTTGGTCCCTCCTGTAATCTGGCCTGTCGCTATTGCTACTATCCGCAGCGCGATACGCCGCCGGGAAAAATAGATGATGAGGTGCTGGAAACCTTTATTCGTCAATATATTGCGGCTCAGCCTCCGGGCGTAAAGGAGATTAACTTCGTCTGGCAGGGGGGAGAGCCGTTGATGGCCGGAATTGGTTTTTACAAGCGGGCGCTGGCGTTACAGCAGCGGCATACCCCGCCGGGCGTTACGGTCAGCAACAGCCTGCAAACCAACGCTACCCTGGTGACGGAAGCCTGGTGCCAGCTGTTTCGCCAGTATGGCTTCATTATTGGCGTCAGTCTGGATGGCGACGCAACGTTACAGAATAGCCATCGCCCCGATAAGCGTGGCAACGGCAGCTATCAGGATGCGCTGCGCGGTGTGCGCCTGCTGCAACAGCATGGTGTGGAGTTCAATGTGCTGGTGGTGGTGCATAACGGCGTGGTGGAGCGGGCAAGAGAGATCTACGACCACCTGGTGGGACTGGGCGCGCGTTTGCTTCAGTTTCAGCCGCTGATGGCGGAAGGCGATGCTGTAGACCAGGGTTACCAGCTAAGTGCCGAGGGGTGGGGACGCTTTATGGTGACCATTCTGCGGCGCTGGAAGAAGCGGCGTGATATCGGCCGGGTTTTCGTGATGAATATCGAACACGCCCTGGCGCAGTATTTCACCGGCGTCAGTCCGGTATGCGTCCATTCGGCACGCTGCGGCACCAACCTGGTACTGGAACAGGATGGGCAGATCTACGCCTGCGACCACCTGATTGATGATAAGCACCGCCTGGGAAACCTGAACGGCGATACCCCCCTGGCCGACATGGTGGAGGCCTCCACCCGGCTGCCTTTCGGGCATCGTAAGAGCACGCGGCCGGAGTGTCAGCGATGCAGCGTGCGTATCCTGTGCCAGGGAGGATGTCCCGCTCATCTTGACGCTCGCGGTCAGAACGCGCTCTGTGCCGGGTATTTCCGTTTCTTCAACGAGTTAGTCACTCCGCTGCGGCGCTGGCCGCGTGATATGGCGGGGTTCAATGCCTGGCGGGCCACGCTGTAAGCGCCGGTCAGTTCCATCCTGACAGTGACATGGGAGAAATCAGTGAGAAAGACAGCAGTCGCACTGGCGCTTGGCGGCCTGATGGTTGGCAGCGCCCAGGGAGCCGCTCCGGCACGCCCTAACGTGTTGTTGATTGTCGCCGATGATATGGGGTATTCCGATATCAGCCCCTTCGGCGGAGAGATCCCTACCCCTAATCTGCAGCACCTGGCCGAACAGGGGCTGCGGATGAGTCAGTACTACACCTCGCCGATGTCGGCCCCGGCCCGCTCGATGCTGATGACCGGAAACACCAATCAGCAGGCGGGTATGGGGGGAATGTGGTGGTACCAAAATACCATGGGGAAAGATGGCTATGAGCTACACCTGACCCCACGGGTGACCACTATGGCGGAACGTTTTCAGGATGCCGGTTACGCCACGTTGATGACGGGTAAGTGGCATCTTGGACACCTGCCGGGCACTATGCCGACCGATCGCGGCTTCGACCACGCTTTTGCACTAATGGGCGGTGGCGCCAGCCACTATAGCGACGCTATGCCGCTAGGCACTGGTGAAGAGTTCCATACCTGGTATACCCTGGATGGCAAGCGTATCGCGCTGGCGTCGGACTTCTATTCGAGTGAATCCTATGCGCGGCAGATGAGCCGCTGGATTAAAGAGACGCCGCGCGACCAGCCTTTCTTCGGTTATCTGGCCTTTACTGCGCCCCACGACCCCCTACAGGCGCCGGATGAGTGGATCGCGAAGTTTAAGGGCCAGTATGAAGAGGGCTATGCGCCGGTATACCGTCAGCGTCTCGCCCGACTGAAACAGCTTGGCATAATTAACGATCAGACGCCGCTGCCGGATCTTGAGCTCGACAAAGAATGGGACAGCCTGACCAAAGAACAGCAGCGCTATACCGCGAAGGTGATGCAGGTTTATGCGGCGATGATCGCCAATATGGATGCCCAGATTGGCAAGGTGATGGAGACGTTAAAGCAAACCGGGCGCGACAAAAACACCATTGTGGTGTTCCTGACCGATAACGGCGCCAATGCGGCGCCCGGCTTCCACTACGGCTCTAAACCGGAATACTGGAAGCAGTTCGACAACAGCTATGACAATATCGGGCGCAGAGGCTCTTTTGTCTCTTATGGCCCACACTGGGCGAACGTCAGTAATGCGCCTTATGCCCGCTTCCATAAGACCAGTAGCGGTCAGGGCGGTATCAATACCGATTTTATTATCGCCGCACCGCAGATCGCCAGGCAGGGGAGCGTCAGCCATACCCCGATGGCGGTTTATGATGTTGCGCCCACGCTTTATGACCTGACGGGTATCGATCCCCGGCGTCAGATTAAGGATAAGGCTACGCTGCCGATGGTCGGCGTCAGTTTTAAATCTTATCTGACAGGGAAAGCGGAGCAGGGGCCACGCAGGCAGATTGGCGTGGAGCTCCATAATCAGGTGGCCTGGATAGACGGCGACTGGAAGCTAAGGCGCCTGGTGAAGCGCGGACCGGAGGCTGGGGATGCCCCCTGGGGGCTGTTCAACCTGCGCCAGGATCCGCTGGAAACCCATGATGTTGCCGCCAGCCATCCTGATGAAGTCCGCAAGCTGAGCGAAGCCTGGCGTAAGTTTGCTGATGACACCATGGTGATCAAAGCCCGTGGAGAAGCGATCGAGTATGCCGGCGTGGATCGGAAAACCGGCCACTGGATAACGCTCGATCCCAAAACCATGGAGCCGGTGGTGAGCGATATTCCGGCGAAGTAGGGTAAATCAGGGAGCCTTACAGGCTCCCTGCGCTGCGTCGTCCGGCTGAGGAGATGGTTCGCTGACCGCCGCCCAGCGTTTCCAGACGCGTCTGGAACGGCGGGAAAGGAAGATCGATACCGTGTTCGCGGAAGCTCTGAAGGATCAACTGATGAATTTCGTGGCGCAGCGGCATACGGTGGCCCATTTCGGCGGCATAGATACGCAGTTCGAAAATCTGTAAACCCTGCTGCAAATCGACCAGATAAACCTCCGGCGGCGGGTTCTCCAGCACCAGCGAACAGCGGTTTGCGGCGGTGGTCAGCAGTTCGGTGACTTCTTCGCTATTGGCCTCCGTGGGGGCCGGGATCGTCAGCACCACACGGGTGATCGCGTCAGAGAGCGACCAGTTAACGAACTGTTCGGTAATAAACGCCTGGTTAGGGACGATGATCTCTTTGCGATCCCAGTCGCTGATGGTGGTGGCGCGGATATTGATCCTGGTGATGCTGCCGGTCAGCTCGCGGATCGTTACGGTATCGCCAATGCGGATCGGCTTCTCAAACAGGATGATCAGACCTGAGACCAGGTTGGCGAAGATCTGCTGCAAACCGAAGCCAAGACCGACACCGAGCGCGGCCACCAGCCACTGGAGCTTCGACCACTCAATGCCGATCATCGAGAAGCCCACCAGGCCGCCGATCAACACCAGAAGATATTTGGTGATCGTGGTGATGGCGTAGCCTGTGCCCGGCGTCAGGCTCAGATGCTGCAACAGCGCCAGCTCCAGCAGTGCCGGAAGATTACGCACCAGCTGGGCGGTGATAATCAGAATCAGAATGGCGATCAGCACCGCGCCAAGGGTGATGGGCTCGACGCTCTCGACCCCCTGTATCGTGGTGGTTACGTCCCATAGCGAGATATTCTCCAGGAAACCGAAGGCGGAGTGGATCTCGGACCACAGCAGGATCACCGACACCAGCGCAATCAGCATCAGCACGGAGCGTACCAGCCGCAGCGACTGGGCGCTGATGGTATCCAGATCCACCACCGGCTCTTCAATCTCCTGGTTGCCTTCGGTGCTGTGCGGGTGAGTGGCTTCCTCCTCGCCCCGGGCGCGCTGGGCCAGCATCTCGGCGCGGCGCTGTTTGGCGCGGTCAAAGGCCAGACGCCGACGCTGAATCAGCATCCAGCGCCGGATAATGTGGTAGATCACCAGCAGGAAGAACCAGATAGCCACCGAGGTTTCCAGGCGCGCCAGCAGCGCCTTAGCCGTGGCCAGATAACCGATGCTGGCCGCCATCATCGCCAGCAGCGGGGCGCAGATGAGCATGCCCCACAGCACGCGGTTGACCAGATTGTTGCCGCTGCCTTCTTTATCCAGATAGAGCGGCAGACCGGCATGTTTCAGGCTCAGGGTGACAATCGCCAGCGCGCCGCAGATCAGCAGGAAGCACAGACGCCCCAGCGAGGCGGAAAATTCGCGGTCGTTGAGCTTATCGAACATGATCAGCGCCATAATCAGCGGCACGATAAAGCCGACGCTCATCAGGTAGTAACGCATGGCGCGCCCCACCTGGAGCCGCGGCCAGCCGAAATGCACCACGAACAGCCCGTTGGGACGTGCGAAGGTGGCGCAGATCATCACCACCCAGAGCAGGGGAACGGTGGCGGTCACCCCTTCACCGATGGCGACCGCCAGCGGATAAGGCCAGGCTTCGCGCAGTCCATAGCCGAGCGTGGCCCACAGTACCGGTAGCGGCGAGGCGACCAGAATCGACCAGAACACCGTGCGCATGGTCAGCCAGAAGTGATCCTGGGTGACTTTGCCTACCCGGGCGCTGGATCGTTCCAGAAACGCGGTAAAGTGGCGGCGGGAGCCGATGCTGAAGGCGACCAGTACCAGCGCGAAGAACAACGGCGGCAGGGTAGTGCGGCTGGTTAGCATCATGGCGCTGGCTTTGCCCAGTTGACTCAGGGTATCCAGAGAGATCAGGCGCCGCAGATCCTGCACCACGCTGATGGGCCAGGAGAGCCCCATCGGGCTGACATCGGCGGTCCAGAACAGATAGCGATGGGTGGCTTCGTTCATCTCCTTCAGCGCTTCTTCCAGCTGGCTATTGGCGACCTTGAGCCTGGTGAGATCCAGAATCAGGCTGTCGCTGCCCTGGAGCAGAGAGCTCAGCAGTTCGCGCTGGGTTTTTAACTGGGCATTCAGAATACGTTGCTGTTCGGCGGTGAGCGGCTTGCCATCCGCCTGTTGAATCTGACGCAGTTGGCCCTGTTTATTGAGCCTGTCTTCGTAGCGCAACCGCTGTACCCGCTGCTGCGCCATTTCGGTATCCATCTGCTGGGGTTTGGGCATCTCCGGCAGCCGCGCCACCTGGGCGCGCAGCGCTTCACCTAGCACGTTAGAGGCGCCGAGCCACTGGGACTGCTCGCGCAGCGTATCCAGCGCCTGACGCACCTGTAGAGTCTGGTGCGCCGCCTGGCGCTGCTGGGAGGCGACCAGATCCATACGCTGTGCCTGCTGATTCAGGGCCTGGGAGAGTTCGCGGTTAATGCGGAACTGCGCCACGATATCCGGCGGCAGGTTATCGCTGTTTTCCGCCAGCAGTTCGGTGCTTTCCAGCGCTTTTTCCGCTTCGCGCTGGCGCTGGGCATTCAGGTGATTACGCAGCGCCTGGAGTCGGGAATCCAGCTGGCCCGCCTGTTTCTGAGCCAGTTCGGCGCGCAGCCGTGCCAGCTCCTGGCGATTACTGGCGGAAAGCTGGGCCAACTCCAGTTCATCCACCCGGGCTTTAAGGCGTGCGGCATCTGCCTGACTGGCCAGCTGTTGCGCCTGGCCCAGCGCCGTGGTGGCCGTGGTTTGATTATTCAGCCGCCGCTCCAGTTCACTGAGTTGACGGCGGGTCTCGGTCTGCTGGTGAGGGAGCTGACCCAGAGAATCGGCGATTTCGCGATTGCGCTCCTGTTCGAGCCTGGCCTGGCGGCTCTTTTCCAGCAACTGGCTGCTGACCTGGAGAATCTCCTGATTCAGCGCATCGGTGGAGATGTTCTCGCTGATAACGGGCGTTTCATCGGTCAGGTTGGTGAGTTGCTGGCGCAGGGTTCGGGTCAGCGTGGGGAGGTTGTCGATAACCTGCTGATACTGGCGGGTGCGCTCAAGAGACTCTTTACGCTCCTCCAGCGAATTTAACGCCGACTGGAGCGCATCGACGGTTTCCGTCTGCCCTGGCTGGTTTTTGGCCGCTTTGGCCTGCTCCAACTCCTGGGCAACCTGCTTTTCGTCAGGAACGGCGGTGGCGGCGTGCGCCCCCATGCTCAGGCCAAAGGCCAGCAGAAAGATCATCAACAGGCGCACGTCGCTTTACCTTTATCCCTGATGAACCTTAACGTTCGGTTTTATCGCTGGCGGAGGCGTTCGGCTGCTCATCTTGAGCGCTGGCCGGTGCCTGTGCTGGTGCCGAAGAGCGGCCCGCGGTGGGGTTGTTCTCTTCGGTGGCCTTTGCCTCAGCGGCAGCTTTGGCTTCTTCAGCGGCCTTAGCGTCGGCAGCGGCTTTAGCCTCTTCGGCAGCCTTCGCGTCGGCAGCGGCTTTAGCCTCTTCGGCGGCCTTAGCGTCAGCAGCGGCTTTGGCCTCTTCGGCGGCCTTAGCGTCGGCAGCGGCTTTAGCCTCTTCGGCGGCCTTTGCCTCAGCGGCAGCTTTGGCTTCTTCGGCGGCCTTAGCGTCAGCAGCGGCTTTGGCCTCTTCGGCAGCCTTCGCGTCGGCAGCGGCTTTAGCCGCTTCAGCCGACAGCGCCAGAGGCTGGCCGATACGCGTGGCGGACAGGCTGCGCAACGATCCCAGTAGTTCGACCTTGCCCGGGGCAAACAGGTTAATGACCGTTGAGCCCAGCTTAAAGCGGCCCATTTCCTGACCCTTCAGCAACGCCACGCTGCCTTCGCTTTCGCCTTCCGGCCAGCTCCAGCGCTTAATAATCCCCTCGCGCGGCGGCGTGATGGTGCCAGCCCAGACGGTTTCAATACTGCCGACGATGGTTGCACCCACCAGAATCTGAGCCATCGGACCGAATTCGGTATCGAACAGGCAGATTACGCGTTCGTTACGGGCGAACAGATTAGGGACATTTTGCGCGGTCAGATGGTTTACCGAGAACAGATCGCCCGGTACGTAGATCATCTCCCGCAGAATGCCGTTACAGGGCATATGCACGCGATGGTAGTCACGCGGTGACAGGTAGGTTGTTACAAAGCTGCCGTCGCGGAACAGATCCGCCATCTGGGTGTTACCTGCCAGCAGGGCATCCAGCGTGTAGAGGTGGCCTTTAGCCTGTAGCAGCTTGTTCTGTTCAATGGCGCCCAACTGGCTGATAGCGCCATCGGCGGGCATCACCAGCACGCCCGGGTCGGTATCGAGCGGACGTACCTCTTCCCGCAGCGGGCGGACGAAGAAGTCATTAAAGGTGCGGTAGCTGGCGGTATCCGGCTTCAGCGCCTCTTTCATATCCACTTTGTAATATTTAACGAACAGATCGATGACCAGTTTGGTTAGCCAGCCAGCGCGTTTACTTGCGCCCCAGCCAGCCAGACGCGTAAGCCACTGTTTGGGCAGAATATATTGAAGCGAAAGCTTGATGTCGTTCAGCAAAGTAGCCTCCAGGCCTCTGATTTGTCAGTCCTTCCCCGCCCTCCTGGACGAAGGACGGGCATTGCAGAAAAGGGGGCGAATTGTAGCGGCGCCCGGTTTAAAAGTCAGTCACCGGTTGAGGAAAAGCTTTTGCGGGTTTTGACCTGCGCCATGCTTTCCAGGATTCGGTGGTAATTCTCAAAGCGGGTTTCCGCAATCTCTCCCCGCTCCACGGCGGCACGAATCGCACAGCCAGGGTCGGTATCGTGTTTACAGTCGCGATATTTGCAACTGCCTAAATATGCATGAAATTCGACAAAACCGTGGGTAATTTGTTCCGGCTCCAGATGCCAGAGGCCAAATTCACGTACCCCCGGGGAGTCGATCACATCGCCGCCGTGGGGGAAATGATACAGTCGGGCGGCGGTCGTCGTATGCTGTCCTAGCCCTGATACGTCGGAAACGTCATTGGTCAGGATCTGCTCTTTCAGGCCCAACAGCGCATTAAGCAGGCTGGATTTCCCCACGCCGGACTGCCCGGCGAAAATGCTGACGCGCCCGGTCAGCGCAGCTTCCAGTTCTTGCAGACCTTCTTCCCGCAGGCCGGAGACCATCAGCACCTGATAGCCAATATCACGGTAAATCGTCATCTGCTCTTCAACGAAGGCCATTCCTTCATCGTCCAGCAGGTCGGTTTTGTTGAGCACAATCAGCGGTTCAACGTTCAGCGTTTCGCAGGCCACCAGATAGCGGTCGATAATATTCAGCGACAGCTCAGGAAGAATAGCCGAGACGATGACAATCTGATCGATATTCGCTGCAATGGGCTTTACGCCGTCGTAAAAATCCGGGCGGGTCAGCACTGAGGTGCGATCGTGTACGGCCTCGACAATACCATTAACGCTGGTGCCGAGCCCTTCTTCTTTGCCGGGACGCCAGACCACGCGATCTCCGGTAACCAGCGAGCGGATCGTTCGACGTATATTACAGCGGTGTACCGTACCGTCACCGGCTTCTACGTCGGCGTGCATACCAAAACGGCTAATGACCCGGCCTTCGCCCGGTTCGCCAAACAGGCTGTCGTCATAATCGACGCTTTCCGTTTTTTTAAGGCGGCGCTGATGGTTTGCTTTTACGCGGCGCTGCTGGCCTTTGGAGAGCTTGTTTTTACTCAATCGTCGGGCTCCTGGTCGCTCCAGATGAACAAAACCTCTATGATACACGCTATTTTATACGAAATAACCCATCCCATGGGGTGGGGCTATCGTGAAACAGGTGGAAAAGAGCATGAGTGGAAATGAAAACAATCTGATCTGGATTGACCTGGAGATGACGGGGCTTGATCCGGAGCAGGATCGCATCATTGAGATTGCCACGCTGGTGACCGATGCTAATTTGAATATTCTTGCCGAAGGGCCGGTGATTGCGGTCCATCAGTCCGATGCGCAGCTGGCGCTGATGGACGAGTGGAACGTGCGTACCCATACCGGCAGTGGACTGGTGGAGCGGGTTAAGGCGAGCCGCTATGACGATCGTGCCGCCGAACAGGCCACCATTGAATTCCTGAAGGAGTGGGTGCCCCAGGGCACATCGCCGATTTGTGGCAACAGCGTGGGCCAGGACCGTCGCTTTCTGTTTAAGTACATGCCGGAACTGGAAGCGTACTTCCACTACCGCTATCTGGATGTCAGCACCCTGAAAGAGCTGGCACGGCGCTGGAAGCCTGAGATTCTGGCAGGCTTTAAAAAGCAGAATACCCATCAGGCGCTGGATGATATCCGTGAATCCGTGGCTGAGCTGGCGTACTATCGTGAGCACTTTATTCAGCTATAAATCGCCAGAATCCTGGAAATGTGCCGCGAAAATCGCCAAATCGTCGAAGAAAGCGGCACTCAAACAAAAAACGCGAAATTTTTTGTTCCAGGGCTTGCGACGTTGCGGATTTCTCGTATAATGCGCCTCCCGTAACGACGCAGAAATGCGTAGCTACGCAGAGCGGGAATAGCTCAGTTGGTAGAGCACAACCTTGCCAAGGTTGGGGTCGCGAGTTCGAGTCTCGTTTCCCGCTCCAAATTTTAGCCCTTTGGGCAGCACATCTCTAAATGCGGGAATAGCTCAGTTGGTAGAGCACAACCTTGCCAAGGTTGGGGTCGCGAGTTCGAGTCTCGTTTCCCGCTCCAGATTTTCTTATCGTCCCTCGTTCTTCCAAACTCATCGTCGTACCAGACTATGCTGTTCCAGCATCCCATTTTTTATCATCATGATTACCCCTGACAGGATCTGCAGACAGTCTGTCACCGCCATTTATTCTGTATGTGGTATCCGGCGGTGACCCTGTGCAAGAGGATTAGCGACCGGTTATTAAGGTCTGTATCCGCGCATAAGCCTGCATCATCGTTTTGCCATGGCTATTCAGATCCTGCAGATGTTCGTTTAGCTCTGCCTGTACTTTCGGATCCTGAACTCTCGCCATTGAACCGCTGATTTCGATTTGGGCTTTGTGGGCGCTGATGTAATCAGCGACTTTCAGGCTGCTGTTCAGCGCGTTGGTGATTTGCGGCAGTATCTCAATCAGGGTGTTGGCGGGAATGCTGACGGTCCTGTCATAGGCTTTGTCGTAGACAGCTTTTAAATCTTCCGGTTGTTTGAGCTGTTGATGGGCGCTATCGGCTTTAGCCTGTATTTGTTTAACCTGTTCGCTCATTTCACTGATGTTTTGTTGTGCAGCCTGGATGTCGTCGCGGCGTGATATCAGATCGTTCAGTGAGCGTATCGCTCCCTTCTGAAGCAGTGTATCAATAGATTTCATGCTGGAATCTAACGCGCTGTTGAAGTCAGTGATGACCGCGTAATGGTCTGCATATTCACCAAATGATTTCGACTCTTCCGGGGTTAATTTGGGGATGTGGAGACCTGGTTTGTCAATGATACGGGTTTGCAGGAACTGGGTGAACGCGGCGCGTTGTTCAGGTTCATCATTACCGCAGGCGATGAGAAGGAATGACAGCACGCACAGGAGCAGCCAGTGTGGGCGAAACGAAAATTTCATATTTTGTCGGTCTCCAGAAATAGACGAGTAAGTCCGTAGCAAACTTAGCGTTTACGGTAGAACAAACCTCTTTTTTGTTACATGTTAACAGCTTGATATTAAATTATAATTAACAGTGTAGTGGCGTTATCCCGTTTCGTTCAGAAATTTGTATAAGGAAAGGGAAAACGGTCCGTATCAGCTGGCAATATGAACGTTTTACTTGTATGCATCCTGATAACTTCGTTTTAAATTCTGCCTGCTTACTTTTCCTTCACCGGACTTGTGTCATATTAAGGCGTTTTTTAAGGTGAGCTCTATGGCTTTGGACTGTTAGTGGTCGTTATCCACTTACGGGTAGTGCTCGTCACGGGGGATATAACCTGTATGCTATCTTTCTGAATGCGTTTTCGGTTTTCATCATTCTTTTTATTCAGCAATTTTCAGATTTTCGTCTACGCTTTTTTCTGCGCGACTGGCGGGTTCTGTTTCTGCGTTTTGTGGGCGCGGGCCAGCGTGACTATCAGGCTGCGGACCCCGTCATTCGGGGAGAATCGCGCTTTCAGGCCTTATCGGAAAGCGGTGATGATTTTTTTAAACACAAGGCTTGACTCTGAACCCAAACGGCGCCAAAATTGCGTCCACGCCTTGAGGGTAAGGCCAGGAAAGATGTTAATAATCAGTAAGTTAGATTTTTAGAATCTTCCGCCATCGCAAATCGCAGTCATGAGACTGCAGCCAGTTCAGATTCAATGTGTTTTGAGTTGTACTCAAAAGCATATGCGGGAATAGCTCAGTTGGTAGAGCACAACCTTGCCAAGGTTGGGGTCGCGAGTTCGAGTCTCGTTTCCCGCTCCAGATTTTACAGCACTTTTGTTTGTTCAGGCGCTCCTGAAAAGAGCTCCTGTTTTCCGTGTTTCACACTTTTGTGAACAGAGTTATCCACAACCCCTCTTATCCGGCTTGTTTTCAGCGCTGGAGAATTTCTTTTACATAATTTCTGTAATCACTTCTTTTTTAACGCATTTTTTTCATTTCGAACTGTTAACCAGATCACTTGACCATTTTTTCTTCATTGAATGGCAACGGGTTTTATTTTTTATGCACAGTTCAGGGAAGGGGATCAGGCGTCGCGCGGCAGCCCTTTTTCAATGGCTCTGACCAGGCGCTGCTGCTGTTTGGCTGGCCGTACTTCTACCGCATCGGCGCTGCGTTTCTCAAGCTGGCGGGCAATGGCCCAGTCGATATGCTCATCCAGTAGCGGATGTTCCCCCTGGCGTTGCTGCAACGCCGCCAGACAGTCCGGATCCCAGGGGGCATTCCCTAACGCCACGGCGATATTGCGCAGCCAGCGCAGATGACCAATGCGTCGAATAGCGGAACCTTCGGTTACCTTCAGGAACTTCTCTTCGCTCCAGGCGAAGAGTTCAACGAGCTGTGGGGCGTGCAGCGCCTGGCGGGGGCTAAAGTCTGTTTCGTCAGTCAGGTGCGAAAAACGGTTCCAGGGGCAGATTAACTGGCAGTCATCGCAGCCATAAATGCGGTTGCCCATGAGCGGACGAAACTCTTCAGGGATAGCGCCTTCCAGTTCGATGGTCAGGTAAGAGATACAGCGACGGGCATCCACCACGTATGGCTCCACGATGGCGCCGGTGGGGCAGGTAGTGATACAGGCCACGCAGCGCCCGCACTCTTCCTTTACCGGCCGATCGATGGGCAAGGGAAGATCGATCAGTAGTTCACCCAGAAAGAAGAAGGAGCCGGCATCGCGGCTGAGGATAAGTGAGTGCTTACCTGTCCAGCCAAGCCCGGCTTTTTCGGCCAGTGGTCGCTCCAGCAGCGGCGCTGAGTCAACAAAGGGTCTAAAATTCAGGGAGGTGCAGTGGCCGCGAATTGTCTCGCCCAGCTTTTTAAGTCGGTTGCGCAATAATTTATGATAATCGCGTCCCAGCGCGTAACGGCTGACGTAGCCCAGGCTGGGATTCTTCAGCGTGCTGGCGAAACCTGCTTTGGCAGGCAGATAGTTCATACGGACGCTGATAACCCGCAGGGTGCCGGGCAGCAGTTCGTGGGGGCGTGCGCGCATCATGCCATGGCGGGCCATCCATTCCATCTCACCGTGGTACTGCTTATCCAGCCACGCCTGGAGCGCCGGTTCACTGGCGGAAAGATCGGTGTCGGTAATACCGACATGCTGGAAGCCGAGCGCTTTGCCCCACTGTTTGATATCTTGCGCTAACTGATTGAGATCGAGGGGCTGTGACATGATGGACCATAACCTGAAGAACAACGACGTCAGTATCATACCACATGAGGTCTGGCCTGCAGACTGGCTGCGCGGAGCGGAAAAAGAGGCGGCAGATGCGCTGGGGCTGACGCTGTACGAATTAATGCAGCGCGCCGGCGAGGCCGCATTTCGTATTGCGAGTACTCACTATTCTGACAGCAGCCACTGGCTGGTGCTTTGCGGTCATGGCAATAACGGCGGCGATGGCTATGTGGTGGCGCGTCTGGCTCAGGGCGCGGGTATTAGCGTAACGTTGCTGGCCCTGGAGAGCGACAAGCCGCTGCCGGAAGAGGCAGAGAGTGCCCGGGCCGCCTGGCTCGATGCCGGTGGAACCATTCATAGCGCCGGAGCGCCCTGGCCGCAGGGCGTCGATCTGATTATTGATGGTCTGCTGGGAACCGGGCTGAATGCCGCGCCCCGGGCACCGGTGGCCCGGCTGATTGACCATATCAACCAGCATCCGGCACCGGTGGTGGCGCTGGATGTGCCTTCGGGCCTGAGTGCGCAAACCGGCGCGGCCCCAGGGGCTGTCGTTTCTGCCGACCATACCGTCACCTTTATTGCCCTGAAGCCCGGCCTGCTTACCGGTCGCGGCCGCGATTTCACCGGCCAGATTCACCACCATGCGCTGGGACTGGAGCCCTGGCTTAACGCCCGGCGCGCGCCCATCATGCGCTACGATGCCTCCCAACTGGCCCAGTGGCTGAAGCCGCGCCGCGCAACCGCCCATAAGGGGGATAACGGGCGCCTGGTGGTGATTGGCGGCGATCGGGGGACTGCCGGTGCCATTCGTATGACCGGCGAGGCCGCGCTGCGGGCTGGCGCGGGCCTTGTGCGAGTGCTTACTCACAAAGAGAATATCGCGCCGCTGCTTAGCGCCCGTCCGGAGCTCATGGTGCATGAACTGACACCGGAAAGACTGAGTCAGAGCCTGGAGTGGGCCGATGTGGTGGCGATAGGCCCGGGGCTGGGGCAGGGTAACTGGGGGAAACAGGCGCTGCAAAAGGTGGAAAACTTCCGGGGACCGATGGTCTGGGACGCGGATGCGCTTAACCTGCTGGCAATCAATCCCGATAAACGTCAGAATCGCATTATAACACCGCACCCCGGCGAAGCCGCGCGCCTGCTCAACAGTAGCGTGACACAAGTTGAAAGCGATCGCTTACTTGCCGCGCAAGCTCTGGTAAAAAGGTATGGCGGCGGCGTAGTGCTGAAGGGGGCCGGTAGCGTGGTGGCGGATGAACAGGGGCTGGCTGGCATTATCGATGCCGGGAATCCCGGCATGGCAAGCGGCGGTATGGGAGATGTCCTGACCGGCATTATCGCCGCCCTGCTGGCTCAAAAGCTCCCGTTCTGGCAGGCGCTGTGTGCTGGTTGCGTCGCGCACGGTGCGGCAGCCGATGAACTGGCCCTCCGCTATGGCCAGCGCGGTATGCTGGCCAGCGATCTGTTTACTGTGCTTTATCGTTTTGTTAACCCGGATGTGAAGTAACTGAATCATGACGAACCTTGTAACGCCTTTACCCGACGAACCCGCCACGCTGGCGCTGGGGCAACGTATTGCCCTGGCCACTCAGGGAATGACCACCCTCTGGCTGTATGGCGATTTGGGCGCCGGGAAAACGACTTTCAGCCGTGGTTTCCTTCAGGGGCTGGGCCATCAGGGCAACGTGAAAAGCCCGACCTATACCCTGGTTGAACCTTATGAGCTGGGGGATAAGCGAATTTATCACTTTGATTTATATCGTCTTGCGGATCCTGAAGAGCTGGAGTTCATGGGGATTCGCGACTATTTCACCCGGGATGCTATCTGCCTGGTGGAGTGGCCGCAGCAGGGCGCAGGCGTGCTGCCTGAACCGGATTTAGAAATTTATCTGAGCTACCAGGCGCAGGGGCGGGAAGCGGAAATCCGTGCCGTATCACCCGCGGGAGAGGCGCTGTTGGCTCGTCTGGCTTAACAGGGATTAACTATGTGGCGCGTTAAAGGTTGGCTGTTAGCTGCACTGGTGGTGCTGTGCGCACCGCTTCAGGCGGCGAGTCTGTCTGATATTCAGGTCTCCAACAAGGATGACCAGGCTCGTATTACCTTTAGCTTCATGGGGGACCCCGAGTATACCTGGTCCCGCCAGGGGAGCCGCACGCTGGTGCTGGATATCCGCCAGACCGGCATTATTCAGGGGTTACCGCTCAATTTTAGCGGGCAGAACCTGGTGCAGCGTATTCGATCCGGTACACCGGAAAACAGCCAGATGCTGCGTCTGCTGGTGGATCTCACCCGCGATGGCAAGCCGCGGGTTGAAAAGCATAACAGCGGTGCCAGCTATACCCTGGTCTTTACCATTGACGCGGATAAGCCGAAGCCTGCTCCGGCCCCGGTTGTGGCCCAGCGCCAGCCTGCCCCGGCACCAGCGCCCACGCCGGTAGCGACGCAGGCACCTACTCAGCCTGCGAAAAATCCCTTCCGGGCAGATAGCAACAGCGCTACGACCGTCGTGAGTGATAACCGACCGCTCCGCCCGGCGAAGGCGCGCAACACCGGTGCGACCAGCGGGCCGATTATTATCGCCATCGATGCCGGTCACGGCGGTCAGGATCCGGGAGCCATCGGTCAGAGCGGCACCCGGGAGAAAAACGTCACTATTGCTATCGCCCGTAAGCTGAAAAGCCTGCTGAACAGCGATCCGCAGTTTAAAGGGGTTCTGACCCGCGACGGTGACTACTTTATTTCGGTGATGGGGCGTTCCGATGTGGCGCGTCGCCATAACGCTAATCTGCTGGTTTCCATTCACGCCGATGCCGCGCCAAATCGCCAGGCCAGGGGCGCTTCGATATGGGTGCTCTCTAACCGCCGCGCTAACAGCGAAATGGCTAGCTGGCTGGAGCAGCACGAGAAACAGTCCGAGCTGCTGGGCGGCGCGGGCGATGTACTGGCAAACAGCCAGGCGGATCCTTATCTCAGCCAGGCGGTGCTCGACTTGCAGTTCGGCCATTCGCAGCGTGTTGGCTATGATGTGGCGCGCAGCGTTCTGTCACGACTGGATGGCGTGGGGCAGATCCATAAGCTTCGCCCCCAGCATGCCAGTCTGGGCGTGCTAAGGGCGCCGGATATCCCTTCGTTGCTGGTTGAAACCGGTTTTATCAGCAACAGCAGCGAAGAGCGTTTGTTAGGAAGCCACAGCTACCAGCAGCAGATCGCTAACGCCATCTATCAGGGGCTGCGCGATTACTTCCAGGCGCATCCGTTGCAAAACGCACCGGACCCGGCCCAGCCGCAGCTGGCCAATGCGGAAGGGGCGGGAGAACGTACCACCGCGACTAACTAAGGAGAGAGTATGCCGATTCAGATCTTACCCCCGCAGCTGGCGAACCAGATCGCCGCAGGGGAGGTAGTGGAACGGCCGGCGTCGGTGGTTAAGGAGCTGGTGGAAAATAGCCTCGATGCCGGCGCGACCCGTATCGATATCGATATCGAGCGCGGCGGCGCCAAACTTATTCGCATCCGCGATAACGGCTGCGGCATCAATAAAGAAGAGTTGTCGCTGGCTCTGGCGCGTCATGCCACCAGTAAGATTGCCACGCTCGACGACCTGGAGGCGATCATCAGCCTTGGCTTTCGCGGCGAGGCGCTGGCCAGTATCAGTTCGGTCTCCCGGCTGACGCTCACCTCCCGCACCGAAGCCCAGCAGGAAGCGTGGCAGGCCTATGCCGAAGGGCGCGAGATGGCGGTGACGGTAAAACCGGCGGCCCACCCCACGGGAACCACGCTGGAAGTGCTGGATCTGTTCTACAACACTCCGGCGCGCCGCAAATTTCTGCGTACCGAAAAGACCGAATTCGGTCATATCGACGAAGTGGTGCGGCGCATTGCGCTGGCACGCTTCGATGTCGCCATCAACCTGACCCATAACGGCAAGCTGGTGCGCCAGTATCGTGCGGTGCCGGAAGGCGGCCAGCGCGAGCGGCGGCTGGGGGCGATTTGCGGCACTGCCTTTATGGAACACGCGCTGGCTATTGAGTGGCAGCATGGTGATTTGGCGCTGCGCGGTTGGGTGGCGGAACCCCGCGGCTCTGACGCTTCTTTCGCTGAAATTCAGTACTGCTATGTTAACGGGCGCATGATGCGCGATCGCCTGATTAACCATGCCATTCGCCAGGCCTGTGAAGAGGGGCGCGGTGACGCCGGGCAGCCCGCTTACGTGCTCTATCTGGAGGTGGATCCCCACCAGGTGGACGTTAACGTCCATCCCGCCAAGCATGAGGTGCGGTTCCATCAGTCGCGACTGGTGCACGATTTTATCTACCAGGGCGTGCTGAGCGTCCTGCATCAGCAAACGGAAAGCGCGCTGCCGCTGGAAGAGAACGGCGAGGCGACATCGCCGCGCTGGCAGCCGGAAAACCGGGCTGCTGCCGGTGAAAACCATTTTTCACGTCCGGCCCGGGAGCCGGAGCCGCGCTATAGCGCATCGACCACTTCTTCGACATCTGAAACGCGGCGCGGCAGTGGTTCGGCGGGTGGGAGCGGCCAGGGCGCGGGCGACTGGCCCCATGCCGCGCCGGGCTATCAGAAACGGCAGGGGGCGCTGTATCGCCAACTACTGGATACGCCTCAGGAAGAAGAGGCGGCGTCCGCGCCTGCTCCGGCATCGGGTGAGGCTGCGTTATCAGCCCACAGCCAGAGTTTTGGCCGGGTGCTGGCGGTGATGCAGAACGAGCTGGCGCTACTGGAGCGCGACGGGGCGCTGACATTACTGGCGTTGCCGGTAGCGGAACGCTGGCTGCGTCAGGCACAGCTGTCACCTGGCAGCGAAAGACTACGCCCGCAGCCGCTGCTGATTCCGGTACGCCTGCAGCTTCAGGCCCCAGAGCGTGATACTCTGAGCCGGTACCAGGCGCTGCTGGCGGAAACAGGCGTAGAATTCGCCATCGATGCGCGGCATGTGACGCTCCGCGCGGTGCCTTTACCCTTACGACAACAAAATTTACAAATCTTGATTCCTGAACTGATAGGCTACCTGGCGCAGCAGACAGAGTGCGAGGCTTCCCATATAGCCCACTGGCTGGCCCGCCATTTAGCGAGCGAGCAAGTCGAGTGGAGCCAGGCGCAGGCGATAACGCTGCTGGCCTCTCTGGAACGCCTCTGTCCGCAACTGGTGAAATCACCGCCTGGTGGCCTGTTGCAACCCGTAGATCTACATCCGGCGATGAATGCCCTGAAGCATGAGTAACGAAAGTAAGGCTGGCCTGCCGAAGGCGATTTTTTTGATGGGACCCACCGCCTCTGGCAAGACGGCGCTGGCGATTAAGCTGCGCACTCTGCTACCGGTAGAGTTGATTAGCGTGGATTCCGCTTTGATTTACCGGGGTATGGATGTGGGGACTGCGAAGCCGGGGGCCGACGAACTGGCCCAGGCGCCGCACCGTCTGCTGGATATTCTGGATCCTGCCGAAAGCTGGTCGGCGGCGGATTTTCGCCGAAGCGCGCTGGAACAGATGGCAGAAATTACGGCATCTGGCCGTATTCCGCTACTGGTTGGCGGTACCATGCTCTATTTCAAGGCATTACTCGAAGGACTTTCGCCACTGCCTTCCGCGGATCCCGTGGTGCGTGCGCGAATCGAACAACAGGCGGCAGAGCAGGGATGGGGCGCACTACACCGGGAGCTTGAAGCTATTGATCCGGTGGCGGCGCAGCGAATCCATCCGAATGATCCGCAAAGACTTTCCCGGGCACTGGAAGTTTTTTTCATTTCGGGTAAAACTTTAACGGAGTTGACGCAAACTTCCGGAGACGCTCTACCGTATCAGGTGCATCAGTTCGCTATCGCCCCGGCGAGCCGTGAACTGCTCCATCAGCGAATCGAGCAGCGTTTTCATCAGATGTTGGCTTCAGGTTTTGAAGCAGAAGTTCGGGCACTTTTTGCCCGCGGAGACTTGCATACGGATATGCCTTCCGTTCGTTGTGTGGGATACCGCCAGATGTGGTCATATTTGACCGGCGAGATCGCTTACGATGAGATGGTTTATCGCGGTGTTTGCGCCACGAGGCAACTGGCTAAACGTCAGATGACCTGGCTGAGGGGTTGGGAAGGGGTGGAATGGCTGGATAGCGACCATCCCCGGCAATCTCTGCAGCGAGTGTTGCAGGTAGTTGGTGCGTGAGCGTATTGAACGTGTACAATTATGGCGACTCGTGTGTGTGCAAATTTTTTAGACAGTTTTTTCAGAGCCCAAGGGTTCATGAGTACAAACAACAAGCTATAAGGAAAAGATAGAATGGCTAAGGGGCAATCTTTGCAAGACCCGTTTCTGAACGCGCTGCGTCGGGAACGTGTTCCGGTTTCTATTTATTTGGTGAATGGTATTAAGCTGCAAGGTCAGATTGAGTCTTTTGATCAGTTTGTGATCCTGTTGAAAAACACGGTCAGCCAGATGGTCTATAAGCACGCGATTTCTACTGTTGTTCCGTCACGTCCGGTATCTCATCACAGCAACAATGCCGGCGGCGGTTCCAGCAACTATCACCATGGCAACAGCAATAACGCGCAGGCGGGTTCCGCCGGGCAGCAGGACAGCGACGCAACTGAATAAGGTGGCGGGCTGTAATCCCATGCCGGGGAACCAGGTTATCTGCGTTCCCCGCTGGTCTTTTTGAGAGGTTATACGCTTGTTTGACCGTTATGATGCCGGTGAGCAGGCGGTACTGGTACACATCTATTTTTCGCAAGACAAAGACATGGAGGATCTCCAGGAGTTTGAAGCCCTGGTTTCTTCCGCCGGTGTCGAGGCTTTGCAGGTGGTGACCGGTACCCGAAAGGCGCCGCACCCGAAGTATTTTGTTGGTGAGGGCAAGGCAACTGAAATTGCCGACGCAGTTAAAGCCACTGGGGCATCAGTCGTGCTCTTTGACCATGCGTTAACCCCCGCTCAGGAACGTAATCTTGAGCGCCTGTGCGAATGTCGGGTTATCGACCGCACCGGACTGATTCTGGATATTTTTGCCCAGCGTGCCCGTACACATGAGGGTAAGCTGCAGGTTGAACTGGCGCAGCTGCGCCACCTGGCGACGCGACTGGTTCGGGGTTGGACCCACCTTGAGCGCCAGAAAGGGGGGATTGGTCTGCGTGGACCGGGGGAGACCCAGCTTGAGACGGACCGCCGTCTGCTGCGCAACCGCATTAGCCAGATCCTCTCGCGGCTGGAAAAAGTTGAGAAGCAGCGTGAGCAGGGCCGACGCGCCCGTACCCGTGCCGATGTGCCTACCGTTTCTTTGGTCGGCTATACCAACGCAGGTAAATCCACGCTGTTTAACCGGGTCACCGAGTCCGGCGTCTATGCAGCAGATCAGCTGTTTGCCACGCTGGACCCCACGTTGCGTCGTATCGACGTGGCGGACGTAGGTGAAACGGTGCTGGCGGACACCGTAGGTTTTATCCGCCACCTGCCCCACGACCTGGTCGCCGCGTTTAAGGCGACGCTGCAGGAGACCCGTCAGGCAACGCTGCTGCTGCACGTTATTGACGCTGCGGATCACCGGGTGCAGGAGAACATTGAAGCCGTAGAGTCGGTTCTTGAGGAAATTGATGCCAGGGAACTGCCGACGCTACTGGTGATGAACAAGATCGATATGCTGGATGGTTTTGAGCCGCGTATCGATCGCGATGAAGAGAATGTACCGGTACGGGTCTGGCTTTCAGCGCAGACTGGTGACGGTTTACCACTGCTTTTCCAGGCTCTGACGGAGCGGCTTTCCGGGGAGATCGCGCAGCATACCCTGCGGCTTCCTCCGCGCGAGGGGCGTCTGCGAAGCCGGTTTTATCAGCTTCAGGCGATAGAAAAAGAGTGGATGGAGGAGGACGGCAGCGTCGGGCTGGAGATTCGTTTGCCCGTGGTGGAATGGCGTCGCCTCTGTAAGCAGGAACCGGCACTGGTGGATTATCTGGTTTAATCGTCGAGCTGGCCTGAAGACTTTCCCCTGAGAGGGGAATACCCGGAATGTTGAATGAAGGGTATATCACCGCACAACAAATATGGAGCACATACATGGCGTGGAATCAGCCCGGTAATAACGGACAGGACCGCGACCCGTGGGGAAGCAGCAAACCTGGCGGCGACTCTGGGGGAAATTCTGGGGGAAATAAAGGGGGCCGCGATCAGGGGCCTCCCGATCTGGATGATATCTTCCGCAAGCTGAGCAAAAAGCTTGGCGGCTTTGGCGGCGGCAACAAAGGCGGCGGTACCGGACAAGGTCCGCGCGGTCATATGGGCGGTAAGGTAGTCGGCATTGTCGCGGTAGCGGCGGTGATTATCTGGGCGGCCAGCGGTTTCTATACCATCAAAGAAGCGGAGCGCGGCGTCGTGACGCGTTTCGGCAAGTTCAGTCATTTGGTTGAGCCGGGTCTGAACTGGAAACCTACCTTTATTGATAACGTCAGAGCGGTAAACGTGGAATCGGTGCGGGAACTGGCCGCATCCGGCGTGATGCTGACCTCTGATGAAAACGTGGTGCGCGTGGAAATGAACGTGCAGTACCGCGTGACCGATCCCGAACAATATCTGTACGCTGTGACCAGCGCCGACGACAGTCTGCGCCAGGCAACCGACAGCGCGCTGCGCGGCGTCATCGGTAAGTACACCATGGATCGCATCCTCACCGAAGGGCGTACCGTTATCCGTAGCGATACCCAGCGCGAGCTGGAAGAGACTATTAAGCCCTACAATATGGGGATTACGCTGCTGGACGTGAACTTCCAGGCCGCACGTCCGCCGGAAGAGGTGAAGTCCGCGTTTGACGACGCCATTGCCGCCCGTGAAAACGAGCAGCAGTACATCCGTGAAGCAGAAGCTTACGCTAACGAAGTTCAGCCCCGTGCTAACGGTCGCGCTCAGCGTATTCTGGAAGAGGCCCGGGCCTATAAGACCCAGACCGTTCTGGAAGCCCAGGGTGAGGTCTCTCGCTTTGCTAAAATTCTGCCGGAATACAAAGCTGCGCCGGAAATCACACGTGAGCGTCTCTACATTGAAACCATGGAGAAAGTGCTCAGCCATACCCGGAAAGTGCTGGTCAACGATAAGGGAGGCAACCTGATGGTGCTGCCGCTCGACCAGATGCTGAAGGGCGGCGCTAAAGCACCGGCCAAAAATTCGGACAGCAGCGATCTGCTGCGTCTGCCGCCTGCGCCGGAGTCCAGCAGTAGCGCCAGCCAGTCATCGTCATCCAGCAGTGGCGACATCATGGACCAGCGCCGTGCTAACGCGCAGCGCAACGATACTCAGCGCCGGGGGGGTGAATAACGATGCGGAAGTCATTAATTGCAATCATCGTGATTGTACTGGTCGTGCTCTACGCCTCCATCTTTGTGGTGAAAGAGGGCGAGCGCGGTATTACGCTGCGCTTTGGTAAAGTGGTGCGCGACGACGAGAATAAGCCGCTGGTTTATGCGCCGGGTCTGCACTTTAAGGTGCCGTTTATCGAGTCTGTAAAGACCCTGGACGCCCGTATCCAGACCATGGATAACCAGGCGGATCGCTTCGTGACCAAAGAGAAGAAAGATCTGATCGTCGACTCTTACATCAAGTGGCGTATCAGCGACTTCAGCCGTTACTACCTGGCGACGGGCGGCGGCGATATCTCTCAGGCCGAAGTGCTGCTGAAGCGTAAATTCAGTGACCGTCTGCGTTCTGAAATCGGTCGTCTGGATGTGAAGGATATCGTTACCGATTCCCGAGGCCGTCTGACCATTGAAGTGCGTGAAGCCCTGAACTCTGGCTCTGCCGGTACTGAAGATGAAGTCGAAACGCCAGCCGCTGACGACGCTATTGCCAAAGCGGCGGAGCGCGTAGCGAAAGAGACCGACGGTAAGGTGCCGGTTATTAACCCGAACAGTATGGCGGCGCTGGGTATCGAAGTGGTGGATGTGCGTATCAAGCAGATCAACCTGCCGACCGAAGTGTCCGAGGCGATTTACAACCGTATGCGCGCCGAGCGTGCCGCCGTTGCCCGTCGTCACCGCTCCCAGGGTCAGGAAGAGGCCGAGAAGCTGCGCGCTGCCGCGGACTACCAGGTTACCCGCACACTTGCGGAGGCCGAACGTCAGGCGCGTATGACGCGCGGTGAAGGCGACGCCGAAGCGGCGAAGCTGTTTGCCGACGCCTTTAGTCAGGATCCGGATTTCTATGCCTTTATCCGTAGCCTGCGCGCTTACGAGTCCAGCTTTAACTCTAACCAGGATGTGATGGTGCTGAGCCCGGAAAACGACTTCTTCCGCTATATGAAGACGCCGACCCATAGCTCACGTTAATCCAGCATCTCGCTGAGTGTGATATAAAGAGCCGGAATTTCTCCGGCTCTTTTTTTATGTGATGGAAAGCGAATGAACGCAACAATTCTGACCGCACTGGCGCTGGTACTGGTGCTGGAAGGCCTTGGCCCGATGCTGTTTCCCGGTCTGTGGCGTCGAATGATCGGCAGCATAACCCAGTTGCCTGATGGAATATTAAGACGTTATGGCGGCGCTCTTGTGGTTGCCGGCATCGTCATCTACTACATGTTGAGGAAAACGATTGTCTGATGAAAAAACTGGCATAACATGCGCGTTTTTATAGCCAAAAGGAGCTGAACATCTGCAAAACCGATGGTAGAATCCATTTTTAAGCAAACGGTGATATTGAAAAATGGGTAACAACGTCGTCGTACTGGGCACCCAATGGGGTGACGAAGGTAAAGGCAAAATTGTTGATCTTCTGACTGAACGGGCCAAATATGTTGTGCGCTATCAGGGCGGTCACAACGCAGGTCATACGCTGGTCATTAACGGTGAAAAAACCGTCCTCCATCTTATTCCATCAGGTATTCTTCGTGAGAACGTCATCAGCATCATCGGTAACGGTGTGGTGCTTTCTCCTGAAGCATTGCTGAAAGAGATGAAAGAGCTGGAAGATCGCGGTGTTCCGGTTCGCGAACGTCTGCTGTTATCCGAAGCTTGCCCGTTGATCCTGGACTACCACATTGCGCTGGACGTGGCTCGTGAAAAAGCGCGCGGCGCCAAAGCTATTGGCACCACTGGTCGTGGTATCGGTCCGGCCTATGAAGATAAAGTGGCCCGTCGCGGTCTGCGCGTTGGCGATCTGTTCGATAAAGAGACCTTCGCCAGCAAGCTGAAAGAGGTGATGGAATATCACAACTTCCAACTGGAGCACTTCTACAAAGCCTCTCCGGTGGACTACCAGAAAGTGCTGGACGATGCGATGGCGGTGGCCGATCTGCTGACCAGCATGGTGGTGGACGTTTCCGACCTGCTGGATCAGGCGCGTCTGCGTGGCGACTTCATTATGTTTGAAGGCGCGCAGGGCACGCTGCTGGATATCGACCACGGTACCTATCCCTACGTGACCTCTTCCAACACCACCGCTGGCGGCGTTTCCACCGGCTCTGGTCTGGGGCCGCGTTACGTTGACTACGTGCTGGGTATCCTGAAGGCATACTCCACCCGCGTGGGCGCCGGTCCGTTCCCGACCGAGCTGTTTGACGATGTGGGTGAGTACCTGTGTAAGCAGGGTAACGAATTTGGCGCCACCACTGGTCGTCGCCGCCGTACTGGCTGGCTGGATGCCGTGGCGGTAAAACGTGCCGTACAGATCAACTCGCTGTCCGGTTTCTGCCTGACCAAGCTGGACGTTCTGGACGGTCTGGAAGAGGTGAAGATTTGCGTGGCTTACCGTATGCCGGACGGCCGTGAAGTCTCCACCACGCCGATGGCGGCTGAAAACTGGGATGGTATTGAGCCGATCTACGAAAGCATGCCGGGCTGGTCCGAGAGCACCTTCGGTGTGAAGGATCGTAACCAGCTGCCTCAGGCTGCGCTGAACTACATTGAGCGCATCGAAGCGCTGACCGGGGTTCCTGTGGATATTATCTCTACCGGCCCGGACCGTAGCGAAACCATGATTCTGCGCGACCCGTACGACGCATAATCAAAGATCGGGCGCGGTCACGCGCCCGACATGGTCTGCCCATTCCTCATATTCCCGTCCACCATATAACCCACTTTCAGCCAGGTACGCCCAAATTAATTAGCGGCCAGGCCGTCGGCTGGTTTATCATCATTGTAAATAAAGAGCGTTTTCCCTCCCTTTACCCGAGGTTTATGTGCAGTTAACGAGTTTTACGGATTACGGCCTGCGAGCTTTAATTTATATGGCGGCTTTGCCGGAGGGGCGTATGACCAGCATTTCAGAAGTGACTGAGGTGTATGGTGTCTCCCGTAATCATATGGTGAAGATCATCAATCAGCTTAGCCGCGCCGGCTATGTTACCGCCGTGCGCGGTAAGAACGGCGGTATCCGGTTAGGCAAAGCGGCGCATGAGATCCGCGTGGGCGATGTCGTTCGCGATCTCGAGCCGTTGACTCTGGTTAACTGCAGTAGCGAGTTTTGTCATATCACACCGGCCTGTCGTCTGAAACAGGCGCTCTCACGGGCGGTGCAAAGCTTCCTTCAGGAACTGGATAACTACACGCTGGCCGATTTAGTGGAAGAAAACCAGCCGTTATACAAATTATTGCTGGTGGAATGACGAAAATTCCGCCAGCGGATGACAACGGAGGAACCGCAATGTCACAAGATCCATTTCAGGAACGAGAAGCCGAGAAATACACCAACCCAATTCCCAGCCGTGAATTCATTCTCGATCTCCTGTCTAAACGCGAAAAACCGGCCAGCCGCGATGAGCTGGCCCGTGAAATGAATATTGAAGGCGAAGAGCAGGAAGAGGCGCTGCGTCGCCGTCTGCGCGCTATGGAGCGCGACGGACAACTGGTCTTTACCCGTCGTCAGTGCTATGCGCTGCCGGAGCGCCTTGACCTGGTGAAGGGCAGGGTTATCGGCCATCGTGATGGCTATGGCTTCCTGAGAGCCGAAGGAAGCAAAGACGACTTCTATCTTTCATCCGAAGAGATGAAGCGCTGTATTCACGGCGATGAAGTGCTGGCCCAGCCACTGGGCGCAGATCGTAAAGGGCGCCGCGAAGCGCGTATCGTGCGAGTGCTGGAGCCGCGTACCGGCCAGATCGTCGGACGTTACTTTACCGAAGCCGGGGTCGGCTTTGTGGTACCGGACGACAGCCGCCTGAGCTTTGACATCCTGATTCCACCTGAAGAGATTCAGGGCGCGCGCATGGGCTTTGTGGTAGTGGTCGAACTGACCCAGCGCCCGACGCGGCGTACCAAGGCCGTGGGTAAGATAGTCGAAGTCCTGGGCGACAATATGGGGACCGGTATGGCGGTGGATATCGCCCTGCGCAACCATGATATTCCTTACGTATGGCCTAAAGAGGTAGAAGCGCAGGTCGCGGGCCTGAGCGAGCAGGTACCGGAATCGGCCAAGCAGGGTCGAGTGGATCTGCGCGATCTGCCGTTGGTCACCATCGACGGTGAAGACGCCCGAGATTTTGACGACGCCGTTTACTGTGAGAAAAAACGCGGCGGCGGTTGGCGCCTGTGGGTCGCCATCGCCGATGTAAGCTACTACGTGCGTCCGCGCACGGCGCTGGATAAAGAGGCGCGTAGCCGCGGTACGTCGGTTTACTTCCCCTCTCAGGTGGTGCCGATGCTGCCGGAGGTGCTCTCTAACGGTCTCTGCTCGCTGAACCCGCAGGTGGACCGCCTGTGTATGGTATGCGAGATGACCATCTCCGCGCGCGGCAATCTCTCGTCGTATAAATTCTATGAAGCGGTGATGAGCTCCCACGCCCGTCTGACCTACACTAAGGTGTGGCACATCCTGCAGGGCGATGGCGAACTGCGCGAACAGTATCAGCCGCTGGTGAAGCCTATTGAAGAGCTGCATCACCTGTACAAGACGCTGGAACAGGCTCGCGGCGAGCGCGGCGGCATTTCGTTCGAGAGCGAAGAGGCGAAGTTTATCTTTAACGCCGAGCGTCGCATCGAGCGTATTGAGCAAACCCAGCGCAACGACGCCCATAAGCTGATCGAAGAGTGCATGATCCTCGCTAACGTTTCGGCGGCGCGTTTTGTGGAAAAACATAAAGAGCCCGCGCTGTTCAGGGTGCACGATCGTCCGACAACTGAAGCGATTACGGCGTTCCGTTCGGTACTGTCGGAACTGGGTCTGGAGCTTCCGGGTGGCAATAAGCCGCAGCCGGGCGACTATGCGGCGCTGCTGGACTCCATTGCCGATCGTCCCGATCACGAAATGCTGCAGATTATGCTGCTGCGTTCTATGAAACAGGCGATCTACGATCCGGAAAACCGTGGTCACTTTGGGCTGGCGCTCTCTTCTTACGGTCACTTTACCTCGCCGATTCGCCGCTATCCCGACCTGCTGCTGCATCGCACCATTAAGTACCTGCTGGAAAAGCAGCGTAATGAACAGACCCATGCGGGGCAGACCGGTAGCTGGCACTACAGCATGGAAGAGATGCTGCAACTGGGCGATCACTGCTCGCTGACCGAGCGTCGGGCTGACGAAGCCACCCGCGAAGTGGCGGACTGGCTGAAGTGTGACTTTATGCTGGACCAGGTGGGCAATGTCTTTAACGGCGTGATCTCCAGCGTGACCGGCTTCGGTTTCTTCGTACGGCTGGATGAGCTGTTTATCGACGGTCTGGTACATGTCTCCTCGCTTGATAATGACTACTACCGCTTTGACCAGGTGGGTCAGCGTCTGATCGGTGAATCCGGCGGTCAGACCTACCGGTTGGGCGATCGGGTGGAAGTGAAGGTTGAAGCGGTCAATATGGACGAACGTAAGATCGACTTCTCGCTGATCTCCAGCCAGCGCGTCGTGCGCGGCGCGGGCAAGACCGCGCGCGATAAGGCGAAGAAGAATACCGGCAAAGGGAGAAGCGGCGGACGTCGTGATGCCAGTCGTCGGGTGAACTTCGAGCCGGACAGTGCTTTCCGTGACGGGAAAAAGGCGGAAAGCCAGCCCGGGAAGAAATCGGATAAAGGGAAGAAAGGCAAAAAGCCGTCCGCGAAAACCCGTAAGATAGCCGCCGCTGCGAAAGAGAAACGTGCGAAGAAGAAGGCGGACTGAGCCCCCCACTGAGGCATCGTCCTCTGAGCCCCTCTCCCCTGTGGGGAGAGGGGTAGTTCATTAAACAGAATGTAAACGAGTAGTCTTCATGAGTGAAACCATCTATGGCATCCACGCCGTTCAGGCCCTGCTGGAACGCGCGCCGGAACGCTTTCTGCAGGTCTTTGTCCTGAAAGGGCGCGACGACAAGCGTCTGCACCCGCTGATCCAGGCGCTCGAAGCGCAGGGAGTGGTGATTCAGATGGCCAACCGTCAGTGGCTGGACGAGAAGTCCGATGGCGCGGTGCATCAGGGGATCATTGCGCTGGTTCGCCCCGGGCGCCAGTATCAGGAAAACGATCTGCCGGATCTGATCGCCGCCGTACCACAGCCTTTTCTGCTGATCCTGGACGGCGTTACCGATCCGCACAACCTGGGCGCCTGTCTGCGCAGCGCCGATGCGGCTGGTGTGCATGCGGTTATCGTTCCCAAAGATCGTTCCGCCCAGTTGAATGCTACGGCGAAAAAGGTCGCCTGTGGCGCAGCAGAAACTGTTCCGCTGATCCGCGTGACCAATCTGGCCCGCACCATGCGTATGCTCCAGCAGGAGAATATCTGGATTGTGGGAACCGCAGGTGAAGCCTCCCATACGCTCTACCAGAGTAAGCTGGCGGGGCCGCTGGCGCTGGTCATGGGCGCGGAAGGCGAAGGCATGCGCCGCCTGACCCGTGAACACTGCGATGAGCTGATCAGCATCCCTATGGCGGGCAGCGTCTCGTCGCTTAACGTATCGGTCGCGACCGGTGTCTGTCTGTTCGAAGCCGTCAGACAGCGCGGCTGATAGCGACTGGCACCCTCACGACTTAAGGTGAGGGTGCTTTTCTCCCCCCCTCCCTGACCTGCTGTATCGCCCGGGTCAGTTGCCCGACGTTCCGCAATTTTCCTGACTCCGCTCGCGCGAAGCCCGCTGTACCGTCCATACTTAAGCCATAGCCACATTTATGGAGGGATTCCTGTGATGCAATGGCACACTCACACCGTGTTTAATCAACCCACTCCGTTACACAACAGCAACCTCTTTCTGTCTGACTGCCCGTTGCTCGATGCGGTTAATCGTGAGGGGGGCGGTTGGGATGTCGACGTGCTCGCCAGTATCGGCCAGCAGTTGGGCACTGCCGAATCGCTGGAGCTTGGCAGGCTGGCGAATGCTAATCCCCCCGAGTTGCTGCGCTACGATCCCAGTGGGCAGCGTCTGGATGACGTGCGCTTTCATCCGGCCTGGCATCTGCTGATGCAGGGGCTGTGCGCTAACCGGGTGCACAACCTGCCGTGGCAGGAAGATGTCCGTAAAGGCGCCTTCGTGGCCCGGGCGGCACGCTTTATGCTGCATGCCCAGGTGGAGGCGGGAACGCTCTGCCCTGTGACCATGACCATGGCCGCCACACCGTTACTGATGCGCCACCTGCCAGCGGTCTTTGCCGACTGGCGCAAACCGTTAATGAGCGATCGCTACGATGCTCATCTACTGCCCGGTGGCCAGAAACGCGGATTACTGATTGGGATGGGAATGACCGAAAAACAGGGTGGCTCTGATGTGTTGAGCAACACCACCCAGGCCACCCCTTTTGAACAGCGCGGCCCTGGAGAGGCCTACCGGTTGGTGGGCCATAAATGGTTCTTTTCAGTGCCGCAGAGCGATGCCCATCTGGTCCTGGCCCGGACAGAAGGGGGCATTTCCTGCTTCTTCGTGCCGCGCTTCCTGCCGGATGGCCAGCGTAACGCCATTCGTATGGAACGTCTGAAAGACAAGCTGGGTAACCGTTCTAACGCCAGCGCTGAAGTCGAATTTCAGGATGCCGCAGGCTGGCTTATCGGTGAAGAGGGGGAAGGGGTTCGACGGATTCTGGAGATGGGCGGCATGACGCGTTTCGACTGCGCGTTGGGCAGCCATGGCCTGATGCGCCGGGCGTTCTCCATTGCGCTGTATCATACCCATCAGCGTCAGGCCTTCGGAAAGAACCTGATTGACCAGCCGTTGATGCGCCAGACGCTGGGGCGCATGGCGCTGATTCTGGAAGGGCAAACCGCCTTCCTGTTCCGGCTGGCCCGGGCGTGGGAAGGGGGAAATGACGAGCGGGAGCGTGCCTGGCGGCGGCTGTTTACCCCGGCGGCCAAGTTTACCCTCTGTAAAGATGGCATCCCCTTCGTGGCCGAGGCGATGGAAGCGCTGGGGGGCATCGGCTACTGTGAAGAGAGCGAACTGCCGCGTCTCTACCGTGAAATGCCGGTCAACAGTATCTGGGAAGGCTCTGGAAATATCATGTGCCTTGACGTGCTGCGGGCGCTCGCCACCCAGAGCGGTATGATAGAGATGTTAAAAGTGGAGTTTGATGAGGTCAAAGGGCAGAGTCGCCATTTCGATCGCGCCTGGCGTCAGCTCCAGCGGCGTCTCACCAATCCGCGCGAAGAGTATGGCCGGACGATAACCCGACAGCTGGCGCTACTGGCAAGCGGTGCCCAGTTGCTGCGCCACCTTTCGCCGCCGCTGGCCGAAGCCTGGTGCAGAATACGGCTCGATCCGCGTGGCGATACGCTGCTGCCAGAGCGCCAGCTTGGCAATTTACTGCTGCGGGCATCGGGAGGTGTGTGCTAACAGAGGGGAACGAACGGCCCGGTCAGATGAGTGAACGGGGCCGTTGTCAGGGAGTCGACGGTTCAGGCATAGAGTATCGCCTGCACGCGCCAGTTGTCCGGGATCTGATTTTCCTGCACCCGAACAATACGATAGTAAGAGGCGCCCCGTTCATCCGCCTTCTGCGCCACAATATGTTCCATATCCTGCATATCTTCACTGAGTGCGTTCACCCAGATGGTGCCTATCTCATTCAGGCCGGTCACCCGGTCGGCGCGCGCTTCTTCAGCGGAGCGCGCAAAGGGGGTGATCAGCCCGACAGACGACAGTACGGCGGGTAGTGCCAGCGTTCGTGTCATAAGCAGCTCCTTTTCATATACCCCGGTCTTAGGGTCTTCCTTGATTCACTTCGTCCTTTGTTGCCGCAGGTCTGGCTTCCATTGTGCACACGAAACGGATAAGTGCGTGCAAAGACGTGTAAGACTAAGAAAAGGGCACGTGTCCTGGATCACGGTACAGAGTCGCCTGTACGTGCCACTGTCCTGGCACCACCGTTTCATCATTCATGACGATAACGTAGAAATCGGCGCCAGCGGCCACGGCCTTGTTATAGATGGCAGCTTCGCCGTCCGAGGGGGCCCCCCGAACGATAACGCTCGCCGAACCGATTCTTTGCAACCCCTGAGTCTGATAGCGCTGAATTTGTTGGGGGTGATCGCTTACCGGCGGCGGTGGCTGCGGCGTTCCCTGAAGCACGGAACAGGCTGTCAGAGAGAGTGCCAGTAGCACGGATGCAGACCATCGTATAAACATCGTTCATTTCCTTTTAGGAATTATTGTAGCCAGTAGATGCGGTATCACCAGGGACAGGATCGCAATTCTGTTAACCTGAGCGGCTTCGGATTACTATTTGGCAACAATTGATCACCCACTACGTAACACATCTTGCCAGTCGTTGGGCATTGCGCGAAAGTCAGTGTCAGAGCGCTGAGACAACGGGATGCCAAAATGATTGAGATTGAAACCGACCGCCTGGCGGACATAAGCGTGCTGCGCGCGGCACCTGCCGGGCAAGCAAACCGGCCGCTGCCCACCCTGATTTTTTATCATGGGTTTACCTCATCGAAACTGGTTTATAGCTATTTCGCCGTAGCGCTGGCTCAGGCGGGATTTCGGGTCGTCATGCCCGACGCTTTCGATCACGGTGAACGGTTTTCCGGGGATGCGGAAGGGCGGCTGGGTCGTTTCTGGCAGATATTGTTGCGTAACTTTGAGGAGTTTCCGGCGCTGGCCGCCGAGCTGGAAGACCGGGGGCTGGTGGCTGAAGGGCGTCTGGGCGTTGGCGGTGCCTCTATGGGAGGCATGACCGCGTTGGGCCTGCTGGCCCGTCATCCACAACTGCGCTGCGGCGCCAGCCTGATGGGTTCGGGTTACTATATGACGCTGGCGCATACGCTGTTTCCGCCCGTCGGCAACGTTGAGCGCGCCATCGCCGCGCTGGCGGCCTATGACGTGGGGCATCAACTGGCGAGCCTGGCAACGCGCCCGTTACTGCTCTGGCATGGCGAAGAGGATGATGTGGTGCCCGCCGTAGAGACGCTAAGGCTCCAGCAGGCGCTGATACAGCAAGGGCTGGACGGTAACTTGCGCTGCGAATGGCAGCAGGGCGTGCGACACCGCATCACGCCAGAAGCGCTGGCGTGCACGGTGGATTTTTTCGGGCAGCATCTGTAGGGGCTCACAGCATTTCAGCGGGTGAGACGACTTCAGGCGGTTCCTGTTCTTCGGGCGCTTCACTGGCGCTATGACGATTAATGTAGATCACCCCAAGGCTCTGGACGTCATCCATATCGCGTGCCAGCGCCTGAGGCGACTGGGCGCTGATGGCGCCGGTAACGGGCGCGGACACAATAAGCATCAGCGTGACGATAATAAAAAATAATGTTTTCATGATGATGCGCTCCACTACTGCGTGAGCAGGCTCCTTTTCCACGGCGCCTTGCCCGCTGTGAACCGACGATCGTTTTGTCCCTGGTTACCCGATAACGCAACGGTATAATCACTAATGTTATTAATTGTAGATTTCTCCAGGAGCGGCAGTGTGGCGATGCGTGCCTTTATTTCACCTTTTTATTGCTGCGCGGCGTTGAGTTTGTAGCCGGTTACCAGTAGAATGGCGCGTCAATTTTTCAGCCGATCTAAACACGTTCCTTGCCTCCCCGGGCCCCGGCTGACCCAGACAGGAGGCTGAATAATCCGTAAGGAGCAAAATCGATGCGTCATTACGAAATCGTTTTTATGGTCCATCCTGACCAGAGCGAACAGGTTCCGGGCATGATCGAGCGTTACACCGGTGTTATCACTGGTGCTGAAGGCCAGATCCATCGTCTGGAAGACTGGGGCCGTCGTCAGCTGGCTTATCCGATCAACAAACTGCACAAAGCACACTACGTTCTGCTGAACGTGGAAGCTCCGCAGGAAGCGATCGATGAGCTGGAAACCAGCTTCCGCTTCAACGATGCCGTTATCCGCAGCATGGTCATGCGTACCAAGCAGGCTGTGACTGAAGCTTCCCCGATGGTTAAAGCGAAAGATGAGCGTCGCGAACAGCGTCGTGAAGATAGCGCTTCTACCAGCGACAACGCTGAAGCCTCTAATGCTGGGGATTCTGAAGAGTAATTACTGATGGCCAACCGTCTGGCGCTATCCGGTACCGTGTGTCGGGAGCCCCTTCGAAAGGTCAGTCCGTCAGGAATTCCTCACTGCCAGTTCGTGCTTGAGCATCGTTCCGTGCAGGAGGAAGCCGGTTTTCACCGGCAGGCGTGGTGCAGAATGCCGGTTATTGTTAGCGGGCAGGACAACCAGGCCATTACTCACAGTATAACGGTCGGCACGCATATTATTGTTCATGGCTTTCTCAGCTGCCATCAGGCGCGAAATGGCCTCAATAAACTGGTACTGCATGCCGAGCAGATTGAATTGATAGATTCTGGAGACTAGCCAAATGGCACGTTATTTCCGTCGTCGCAAGTTCTGCCGTTTCACCGCGGAAGGCGTTCAAGAGATCGACTATAAAGATATCGCAACGCTGAAAAACTACATCACCGAAAGCGGTAAGATTGTCCCGAGCCGTATCACCGGTACCCGTGCAAAATACCAGCGTCAGCTGGCTCGTGCTATCAAGCGCGCGCGCTACCTGTCTCTGCTGCCGTACACTGATCGTCATCAGTAATCGGCCACGGTCCATTAATACGACTTTGAGAGGATAAGGTAATGCAAGTTATTCTGCTTGATAAAGTAGCAAACCTGGGTAGCCTGGGCGATCAGGTAAATGTTAAAGCGGGTTACGCACGTAACTTCCTGGTTCCTCAGGGCAAAGCTGTCCTGGCAACCAAAAAGAACATCGAGTTCTTTGAAGCGCGTCGCGCTGAACTGGAAGCCAAACTGGCTGACGTTCTGGCGGCCGCTGAAGCTCGCGCAGAGAAAATCAATGCGCTGGGCTCTGTGACCATCGCGTCCAAAGCGGGCGACGAAGGCAAACTGTTCGGTTCTATCGGTACTCGCGACATCGCTGATGCTGTTACCGCAGCTGGCGTTGAAGTGGCCAAGAGCGAAGTTCGTCTGCCGGAAGGCGTTCTGCGCGTTACCGGTGAGCACGAAGTTAGCTTCCAGGTACACAGCGAAGTATTCGCTAAGCTGAACGTGAACGTGGTTGCTGAATAAGCGACGCGTTTCGTTTAAGTAAAAAAGCCGACCTCAGGGTCGGCTTTTTCATTTCAGATTCGAGGTTAGCGTACCCGCAGGAAGCTGCCATCCGGCTGGCGGGTAAACAGCACCTGCTGTTCGCTGCCCTCGACCGTCAGACCGGTCACCACGCCACCTGCATTCTGGCGAATCTTCACCACCTGGCCCTGTTGCAGGCTGCTTAGCGGTTTGCCTTGCCCTTCAACCTTCGCCATAGCGTAAACGTCGGCTGGCGGCAGTCCGTGGTCACGGAAAACCTGGGCCAGAGTTTTGCCTGACTCCACGCGATAGCTGCGCCACTGCTGCTCGATATCGTTATTCTGATAAGGAATGGGGGCCTGGCTTTCATCCTGCTCCTGAACCCGGGCGGACTCCGTCGGCAGCGTAGCGGGCTGGCTGGGCTGTGCGGATCCGCTGCCGCGGTTATTTACCACGGAAGGCATGGGGGCAGGGGCATCATTATTCATATGCAACTGCGCTTCGCGGGAGTCGCGATCGGCTTCAGGGGCCGGTTTGGAACCCGGCAGCAGAATGCCAATAACGATCAGTAGCGCGCCAATAATAATACCGCGGCGATGCATGGGCGGTAGGGGATCCATCAGGCGTACCTGGTCCGGGGCGTGCCAAATCCGCGCCAGAATGGGGTTGTTTACGACTCGCTTTGGCATGCGACCTCCTGCTCCGTGAAAAATGTCTGCACCATGCCGTTTCCCGATGTCTGCGTGGCATAGCCTGATGGCGCCACGTCTGTCCTTTAGTATAGCCTGCTAACTGCTTGATGCAGGTAGCAATGTAAGGTTCCGTGACCGTATTCCCGCTATTGTTTCTCTTTCGCGCTGATTTGTCATCACCGATGAGCATTTTACCCGACGCGGCCTGGCTGATATGCTGCCCGCTAATTTTCATAAACCGCAATAAAAAAGGAAAAGCCATGACGACCCCTTCTTTTGAAAGCGTAGAGGCGCAAGCAAGTTACGGTATTGGTTTACAGGTGGGCCAGCAGCTGCGCGAGTCCGGTTTGCAGGGTCTGCTGCCGGAAGCTCTGCTGGCTGGCCTGCGCGATGCGCTGGAAGGGAACGCACCGGCAGTACCGGTAGACGTGGTTCATCGCGCCCTGCGCGAAGTTCACGAGCGTGCGGACGGCGTACGTCGCGAGCGCCAGCAGGCCATGGCGGAGGAAGGCCAGAAATTCCTGGAAGAGAACCAGAAGAAAGAAGGCGTCAGCACCACCGAGTCTGGCCTTCAGTTCCGGGTTATCACTCAGGGCGAAGGATCTATCCCTTCCCGTCAGGATCACGTGCGCGTTCACTACACCGGTAAGCTGATTGACGGTACCGTGTTCGACAGCTCCGTCGCCCGCGGCGAACCGGCTGAATTCCCGGTAAGCGGCGTGATCGCAGGTTGGATTGAAGCGCTGACCCTGATGCCGGTCGGCTCCAAATGGGAACTGGCGATTCCTTACGAGCTGGCCTACGGCGAGCGTGGCGCGGGCGCGGCTATCCCGCCGTTCAGCACCCTGGTGTTTGAAGTCGAGCTGCTGGATATCCTGTAACAGCACAGCGCGATACAAAAGAGGCGGGCCACTGGTCCGCCTCTTTTTGTTTGTGACCGCCACCCCGATCTTTATTTTCCGTGATTGCATTAATCGCTATATATATTGATATATACCGACTCTATCTCTTCCGGAGGTCAGGATGACCCATTTCTTTTTACGCTTTCTGTTACTGGCTTTGCTGGTCTCGCCGCTTTATGGCGCCGAACTCCATCTTTATGCGGGAGCCGGATTACGAAAACCGGTGGAGGCGGTGGTAAGCCGTTTTGAACAGGAAACCGGGAACCGGGTGCTTGTCGAATATGGCGGATCTGGCCAGATCCTGGCCCGGTATCGACTCACGGGGAAGGGCGATCTTTTCCTGGCTGGCTCGGCGGCTTATATCAATGAGCTGCGTGGCAATGCGATCGCCTCTTTCCCCGTTGCGCGCCATATCCCGGTGGTGGCGGTACGTAAAGACAGAGCTGAGGGAATTCATTCGCTTCAGGATCTGGCTGCCAGCTCATTGACTCTGGGAATGGGCGACGCCAGTGCGATTGCCCTGGGGAAGAGCGGCGAACAGTTGCTTGACGCCTCCGGCACAGGAGACGCGCTGCGTAGCCGGGTGGTGGTGCGCACGGCCACCATTAAACAACTGGTGATCTACCTGCTGAACGGTGATGTGGACGCGGCCATTCTGGGGCGCTCCGATGCACTAAAACATCGTGACCGTCTGGTGATTCTGCCTTCTCCATCCGGTGGGCCTGAAGAGGTAGCCACGCTGACTCTGCTCTCTTCCAGCACCGATCCCCGACTGGCCCGCCAGCTCGCCGAACGCTTTGTGTCGCCCCAGGGACGTCAGGCGTTTCTCGATGCGGGTTTTCTGGCGCCAGCGCAGTAAGGGGGTCTTCTGGCAAAGCTGGCGCTGTTTCCTTTAGGAGTGATGCTGCTGCTGGTGGCAGGGTCGCTCTGTTCACTGATTTTCCAACTGGAGCCGGGCATACTCCGGAGTATGTCCGGCGATCCCGAACTGCGCTTTGCGCTGCTGCTTTCACTGGCAACGTCCAGCTGCTCACTGCTGCTGGCGCTGATTATCGCCGTTCCGGCGGCCTGGGCGCTTACGCGGCTCGACTTCCCAGGTCGCGGCCTCGTTAATGTGCTGCTTGACCTGCCGCTGGTTACGCCACCGCTGGTCGTCGGATTGGGGCTACTGTTATTGTTGGGGCAGCAGGGGCCGTTCTCTCCCGTACTGTCTGGTCTGCTCTTTTCGCCAGCAGGCGTCATCATCGCCCAGACCTACGTCGCCAGCGCGATCCTTCTGCGTGCGGCCAGCGGCGCTTTCAGCGCGATTGAGAGCGGCTATCTGCTGACGGCGCAGAACCTGGGGCTGACGCCGCTGAAGACACTGATACTGGTAGAAATTCCCCTGTGCTGGCCGTCGCTGCTTAGCGGCTGCGTACTGGCGTTTTCCCGGGCCTGCGGCGAGTTTGGCGCCACGCTGATGCTGGCAGGCGCCGTCAGACTGAAAACCGAAACGCTGCCGGTCGCGGTTTATCTGAATATCGCGACCGGGGACTTCTCGCGGGCCATTGGCTGCGCGCTGGCGCTGATACTGCTGGCGGGTGTGCTACTGCTGGTGTTGCGCGGCCTGCAATATCTGGGGGAAAGCCGCAGTGCTGCGCGTGGATAATCTGTCCGCAGGTGTGCTGAAGCCGATCAGTTTGCGGGTGCCCGCAGGTTCGGTTGCGGCGATTTGTGGTCCTTCGGGAAGCGGAAAGACGACGTTGCTGAAGGCGATTGCCGGTATGATCTCCAGCCGTGGAGCGGTGGAGATTGATGGCCGTAGCGTAGCGCGGCTACCGCCCTGGCGCCGCCCCTGTCGCTATCTGGATCAACAGCTCTGGCTCTTCCCCTGGCTGACGCTGGACGGACATCTCAGACTGGCGCAGTATGCCGCGGGCCAGCCTTTATGTCCCCTGGCCAGGCGGCAGGTGCTGGTGCAGATGGAGATTGAGCATCTGAGAGATCGCTACCCCGGACAGATCTCCGGCGGCGAGCGGCAGCGGGCAGCGCTGGCCCGGGCGCTGATCTCCCGCCCGCCGCTACTACTGCTGGATGAACCTTTTGCCAGCCTCGACTGGGCGACCCGGACCCGGCTCTGGCGCGTGATTCGCGAACTGCGTGGCGGCGCCACCGCTCTGGTGCTGGTCACCCATGAACCCCGTGAGGCCAGGGCACTGGCGGAACAGTGCTGGCATCTGCATCAGGGGCGACTGCTGCCGGACTGCCGCCAGACGCGTCATTATTGATTGCCCCGTCTTGCGGCGCGCTGTCCATGGCGCGCCGGACAATATCCCTGCCAAATCCGAAGTTTCGTTTCAATTTTTCTGCGAAAAGATAATTTTATTTTGCAAATGCCCCCGTCAGGGGTATTTTTGTGAGTCATTTCGCGAAATGAGAATAACTTGATACTGAATATCAACAAGATATTAACATCTTGTTGAAGATGGAGTAAGAAAGGCTTTACGACTTGCGCACCCGGGGAGCGACCCGGTGTCAGATCTCAGGACAGATAAGGGCCATCAGAGCCTGGCAAAACACAACACAAGTACAGGAAAATAACATGGTAGATGAGGTAAAGAACGTGGATGGACAGGTGTCTGACGATCCCGCCGAACGTTCGCTGCGGCGTAATCTAAGCAACCGCCATATTCAGCTGATTGCGATCGGTGGCGCCATTGGCACCGGTCTGTTTATGGGATCGGGAAAAACTATCAGTCTTGCCGGGCCGTCGATCATTTTTGTCTACATGATTATCGGCTTTATGCTGTTCTTTGTGATGCGGGCCATGGGGGAGCTGCTGCTCTCTAATCTGCAATATAAATCCTTTAGCGACTTCGCTGCCGATCTGCTCGGCCCCTGGGCTGGCTACTTCACTGGCTGGACCTACTGGTTCTGTTGGGTGGTGACAGGAATGGCCGATGTAGTGGCGATTACCTCCTATGCCCAGTTCTGGTTCCCCGGGCTGTCGGACTGGGTCTCTTCGCTGGCCGTGGTGCTGGTGCTGTTGGGGCTGAACCTGGCGACCGTAAAGATGTTTGGTGAAATGGAGTTCTGGTTCGCCATGATCAAAATTGTCGCTATCGTGGCGCTGATTGTGGTGGGGCTGGTGATGGTGCTGATGCACTTCCAGGCGCCTTCTGGCGTTCAGGCGTCGTTCTCCCATCTGTGGAATGACGGCGGCTGGTTCCCGAAAGGCATCAGCGGCTTCTTTGCCGGATTCCAGATAGCGGTATTCGCCTTTGTGGGGATCGAACTGGTGGGGACCACCGCCGCAGAAACCAAAGATCCGGAGAAGACGCTGCCGCGGGCGATCAACTCCATTCCGCTGCGTATCATCATGTTCTACGTCTGCTCACTGATCATTATTATGTCGGTCACCCCCTGGGGCTCGGTGGTGCCAAACAAGAGCCCGTTTGTGGAGCTGTTTGTACTGGTGGGACTTCCGGCCGCAGCCAGTATCATCAACTTCGTGGTACTGACCTCTGCCGCCTCTTCGGCCAACAGCGGGGTCTTTTCCACCAGCCGTATGCTCTACGGTCTGGCCCAGGATGGCGTGGCGCCTCAGCGTTTTGCCCGTCTGTCGCGTCGTGCGGTACCGGCATCCGGCCTGACCTTCTCCTGCATCTGTCTGCTGGGCGGTGTGGTGTTGATCTACCTGATTCCGGATGTGATGAAGGTCTTCACTATGGTCACCACCGTTTCCGCTATCCTGTTTATGTTTGTCTGGACCATTATTCTCTGCTCTTACCTGGTCTACCGTAAGCGCAGTCCGGAGCTGCACCAGAAGTCGGTGTATAAGATGCCGATGGGGAAACTGATGTGCTGGGTCTGCATGGCGTTCTTCGCCTGCGTGATCGTACTGCTCACGCTGGAACAGGATACCCGCCAGGCGCTGATGGTTACGCCACTCTGGTTCGTGGTGCTGGGTCTGGGCTGGCTGATGCTGCGCCGTAAGGCCGCACGCGCTAACGGATAAAAAATGGCCCCGTAATGGGGCCGAATGGGAGACAACGCAGGCGCCTTAAGGGCGCCTTTTTGTTATTTATCTCCTGCGAGGGCGCGCGGAAAAAGAACGTTGTTTTCCAGACTGATGTGGTTCATCAGATCGTCAATGGTTTCATTAATACCGTTATACAGGGCGCGCCAGGTGGTGCAGGCTTCCGGCGGCGGCGTGACATTATTCGTGGTGTGCTTAATCACCTCCAGCAGTTCACCCGCTTCATCGTGCTCGCTCTCCATCACATTGATGGGGCCAGCGCACTGGGTGCCCATACCCTGTTTGATCATTGGGAACAGAATCTGCTCCTCTTTCATCATGTGGCTGCTCAGCTCTTCATGCAGCATGGTCAGATATTTCGCCAGGCCGCGCGGCACACCCGGTTTATCGGCATGAACGCGCTCGACTTTAGTCGCCTGCATAATAAGCTCAGGAAGCTGCTCGCGGTGCCGATCATGGTAACGGACAAGGATATGGTCGATGATTTCGCTTAGTGGTGCGCTGCGCCACTCTTTTTCGGGTTGTTCGGTGGCAAGCTGAGCCAGTTCGGCTTCAATGGCCTCCAGGTTCAGCTCGCGGCGGGCTGCGGCGCGCGCCAGAGTTTGCTTACCGCCGCAGCAGAAGTCGAGATCGTATTTACGGAACAGCGCTGACGCACGCGGAATCGTTAACGCCAGTTCCCCTAAAGCCTGGTCACGGAAAGCCATAGCCAAAATCCTCATCAGTAAATTATAAATTGCATTTTAAATACATCTTTAAGGGAAAGCTATCACTCTTTTACATTGGCGCTGACAACGGTCGGTGCCGGTCTGGCGCGTACCGCCATCACAACACCAACAATCAGGGCTGCAATGCCGAACAGCGTCGCCAGTGGCGGCCAGCTATGACGCAGCACAAACGCGTAGAGCAGCCCTGCCAGATTTTCGAAGACGATGAGCGGGCCGAGGATCACGGTGGGAAGTCGCTGACTGGCTTCATTCCAGCACAGGGCGCCAATCCAGGAGCAGAGAATGGCAATAACGAACATCAGGGCGATAAACTGACCCGGCTGCGGACCAAAGGGCAGCGGGAAGTCGGGCTCCTGCCAGGCGAGCCAGAGACAACCCCCCAGATAACCAATAAGCGACAGCGGCAGAATCGCCAGCCCCTGTACCGTGGCCCACATCATCGGACTTTTATCGGGGTTTTCTCGCAGCCAGCGGGCATTTTGCAGGGCATAGACGGCCCAGCAGATCATCGCCAGTAGCGCCATGCCCAGACCCACGCCGTAGCGCAGCGGGCTGAAATTGGGCAGTCCGTGGCGGAGTTCGGCGATATTCACCAGCACCAGCCCTACGGCGACGATCGTCAGCGACAGCAGCAGTCGACGCCAGGGCAAATGGCCGTCGCGCTGGCTGTAGAGCAGATTGGCGCAGATGGGCAGCACTACCGGCAGGGCGCCGACGATCATGGTGGATACCGGCGAACCTGTACGTTGAATGGCGGCGGCAAGGAACAGGTAATAGACCAGATTACCGATGGTGGAGATGCGCAGTGCGGTCAGCCAGTCCCGGCGGTTGAGCTGGCGCAGGCGTCGACGTCCGAGCCAGGCCAGTGGCAGCGCAATCACCCCCAGCGCCAGATAGCGCCCCGTCGACAGCAGCACCGCCGGATAGTCTGGCGCCAGCATCGGCCCCACAAAGATCAAACCCCACATCAGCCCCGCCATCAGGGCCCAGATAATACCGCTCAGCATCTTTTCATCCTTCTTAACTGTCTGGCGGCGAGTGTAGGGAGATGGGAGGTGGAAATATTGTCGCAGCTTGCGGTATTAGCCGCGTACCTGCTTCTGATAGCGTGCAGGAGTAATGCCATAGCGCCACGAGAAGGCGCGGGTCAGATGGGACTGATCGCTCAGGCCAGTTGCGGCGGCAACGGCGGCGGGGGCCATGCCGTTGGTCAGCAACTGTTTAGCGCGCCACAGGCGAATCGCCATCAGCATCTGGTGCGGCGTGACGTGGAAGTGGGCTTTGAACTGGCGCTGGAAGTGCCAGGGGCTCAGGGCGGCGATGGCGGCTAGCTCATCCAGAGTCACAGGGCGCATGTAGTTATCATGCAGATATTCCCGCACCCGCGAGAAGCGCCGGGTAGCCTCACGCGGCGCGGGGGGCGCCGAGGCAATCGGGCGTAACAGTTCCACCAGCTGCAACAGAATTCCCTGACGGGCCAGCGGATCGTCGTGCTGCCAGATAGCCTGAATCAGCGCCAGCGTCGCACTGGCGCGGGCGGGATCCTGGCGGACCGCATCGTGAAACCACCATACCGGCTCGCCGCTGATCTCACTCAGGGTGTGAGGATCCAGATAGATCATCTGGTAGCGCCAGCCGTCCTGACTTTCAGCCTGGCCGGTATGCAGCTCGTCGGGATTCATGGTGACCAGCGAACCGGCTCCGGCGACATGCCAGGCGCCGCGGTAACGAAAGCGCTCGGCCCCTTGCTCGATGGCGCCAATGCCGAACCCCTCGTGGGTATGGGGTTCAAAGGCGTAGCGTGCGATATGGGCGCGATAAAGCTCCACGCCAGGCAGCCCCGGCAGGTGCCGGAAGCTGGCGCGGTCGCGAATATCGTTGAACTCGTCAGGAACGCCCTGCATACCGCTCTCCCGTTAGCCTCCCCCCATTATAGGGGGATGGCGGGATTATGACAGCGCTGCGCTCAGGCTCTGGGTTAGTGGGATAGTGGGGCGCCCCAGCAACTGGCTGAGTTGATGGCTGTCGTCATAGAGCCCTCCCTGGGCGGCGCCGCTGTCGGAATTCGCCAGCATGGCGGCCAGTCCTTCCGGCAGCCCGGCTCCGAGCAGCGCTGCCTGATAGTCAGCCTCGCTCAGATTGCGGTAGACCAGCGGCTTTCCGCTGATGCGCGCGGCTTCCTCCGCCAGCTGGCTCAGCGTCCAGCCTTCGTCCGCGGCCAGTTCCCAGACGTTACCGGCCGGGTTGTCCTGAGTCATGACGCTGGCGGCCGCAGCGGCATAGTCGGCACGCGGTGCGGCGGCGATTTTGCCGTTACCTGCACAGCCAATAAAGACGCCATGTTCAAGGGCTGGACCCAGGCTTGCCAGATAGTTTTCTACGTACCAGCCGTTGCGCAGCAGTGCATAAGGAATGCCGCTTTCGGCCAGCATGGCTTCTGTTTCCACGTGTTCCGCCGCCAGTCCCAGCGGTGAACGATCGGCGTGCAGCAGGCTGGTATAGGCGATAAATTTTACGCCTGCGCTAAGTGCTGCGTTGATTACATGGCGATGCTGAGCGCTACGCTGGCCCACCTCGCTGGACGAGATAAACAGGAGTCGTTCTGCGCCATTGAGTGCATTGCTGAGCGCGGTTTCATCGCTATAGTCAGCCTGTCTGACGCTGATGCCCGCTTCCGCAAGGTAGCTGACCTTCGCCGGATTGCGCACGATGGCGATAAGCTGGCTGGCGGGAATGCTTTTTAACAGTTCGCGAATGGCAAGACGGCCCAGTTGGCCGGATGCACCAGTGACAGCAATCATTTTTCTGCTCCTTATTGTGGGTTTGCTGTGGCACAATATCACCCTGACTAACTTTTAGTAAGTACGTACCAGAAGGTAACTATGAAACAGAACGAGTCGGCCAATTCCCTGAGTGAAAAACTGCGGACCGGGAATCTGTTTGCCGAAAAATGTCCGTCACGCGAAGTCCTGAAGCACCTTACCAGTCGCTGGGGCGTACTGATTATGGTGGCGCTGCGCGATGGCACTCATCGCTTCAGCGAGTTGCGCCGTAAGATGGGGGGGGTAAGTGAGAAGATGCTGGCCCAAAGCCTGCAATGGCTGGAAGCCGATGGTTTTGTACTCAGACGCGCCCGCCCGGTGGTGCCGCCTCATGTGGAGTATAGCCTGACGCCGCTGGGCTGGGAGGTGAGCGAGAAGGTGGCCGCGCTGGCCGACTGGATAGAGGACAATCTGCCACGGGTGCAGGAAGTCAGCCGGGCCGAAGAGCGCGGCACCGGCGAGGCGAGACAGTCCGTTACGGCTGTTGCAGATTCAACTGCCAGATAGCGAAACCGATATCATCGCTGCCTACCCGGGTCATTGGATACCGGGCGTTGGCTTGAATGAAGGCGCTGGCTTTTTCTGTCGGCGAGGTTTCGAAGCGAATATCCAGCGGCGTTTTGCTGTTGATGGGGGCCAGCCGCCAGTTGTTGTCCGCCGCCGGACGGATTTCGCCGTCGCTGCGTGTGCGTTCGGCAATCCAGGTGGCCAGCACCGCGCGGTTCTCATCCGGCGAAGCAAAGGCGATGTGCTCCTCGCCGGTACCTGCGAATTTACCGCCCCAGGCGCGATAGTTATTGGTCGCCACCAGGAAAGTGGCCGTAGGATCGACAGGCTTACCGTTAAAGGTCAGCGCTTTAATACGATGGGCCTGCGGATTAATCAACTGGCATTCGCCGTCGTAGCGTGCGGGCTGGGTAACATCGATTTGATAATTTACCCCATCGATAATATCGAAGTTATAGGTGCGGAAGCCTTCCCAGTTCAAAAGCCGCTGAGGTTTACTGCTGTTAATGTCTATCTGGTTAAACTGGGCGGCGGAACACTCCAGCCACTCCTGAACCTCGCGGCCGCTGGCTTTCACCACTACCAGGGTATTGGGGTAGAGATAGAGATCGGCGGCATTGCGGAAGGTGAGTGCGCCTTTTTCCACCTCCACGAAGCTGGCCGGATCGTTTTTACGTCCGCCGACCTTAAACGGAGCGGCGGCGGAAAGTACCGGCAGGTTTTCCAGATTGGGATCGCCCTGAATATAGCGTTTGACGTAGTCGCGTTGGGCGTTGTTCACCACCTGCACCGTGGGATCGTCCTGCACCAGAGCCAGATAACTGTACATATTGTCCGCCGAGCGGCCAATGGGCTGGCTGACAAAGTCTCGGGTGGCGTTATGGGCGTCGTTCAGAATGTTTTGTAGCTTTTTATCTACCGGGGCCAGCGATTTTTTGGCGACGTTATCGTAAATGGGGCGTGCTTCAGCACGGCCCTGCTCCACCTTCCAACTGCCATCGTCGTTACTGAGCGCCAGATCCACAATGCCGAGGTGATCGCCCCACATCCCTGGCATCACGGCGGGAATGCCGTTAAGGGTGCCTTTTTCGATATCGGCGCCGGGAATGCTGGCGAAATCCTTACCCGGGAAAACGGCGTGAGCATGGCCGAAGAGAATGGCATCAATACCCGGCACCTGGCTCAGGTAGCCCGCTGAGTTTTCAGCCATAGCCTGCCAGGGATCGCTGGAAAGACCGGAGTGGGCCACCGCGACTATAATATCCGCGCCCTCTTTACGCATCTGCGGCACGTAGCGGCGGGCGGTTTCAGTGATGTCATCCACGGTCACCCGGCCTTTCAGATTCGCCCGATCCCAGACCATAATCTGCGGTGGCACAAAGCCAATGTAGCCGATGTTCAGCGTATGGGGCTGCCCGTCGCGATCTTTTACCCGGGTTTTCTTTATCAGGTATGGGGTAAACAGCGGCTCGCCAGTTTTTACACTGCGGATATTCGCGTTAACGTAGGGAAAGCGAGCCCCCGCCAGCGCCCGGCGCAGATAGTCCAGCCCGTAGTTAAATTCGTGATTTCCCAGGTTGCCGACGGCGTAATCCAGGGTATTCATCGCCTTATAGACCGGGTGCACTTCACCTTTACTCAGTCCCTTATGCGCCATGTAGTCGCCGAGCGGACTGCCCTGAATCAGATCGCCATTATCCACCAGTACGCTGTTGGTTGCCTCTGCCCGGGCGATTCCGATCAGGCTGGCGGTACGTACCAGACCAAATTTGTCACTCGGCGTATCCTTGTAGTAATCGAAGGCCAGCATATTGCTGTGCAGGTCCGTGGTTTCCATAATCCGCAGATCGAGCGTCACAGCGTGAGCGCCGACCGCGACCAGCATGGCAATAAGCGTTGCGCTAAACTTAATCATCATTAACGTCCTTTTTTCCGAACTGTTTCGCAAAACGTCGCGCAGGAAAGAGTAAATTGCGGTTAAAAGCGTGAATCCTGCCAGAAAACGAAGCGGGGAAACCGGAATTCCTTCACAGATAGCGCAGTCTGGCATAATGAGATATAAAAACTCATATGTTAAAACAATAGGTTAATCGCCAGAAGGTGGTTAACAGGCAACACAACACGAGGTGAACGATGTTAGAGAATATTTGCCAGCTCGCGCGGGAGGCCGGCGATGCCATTATGCGGGTCTACAACGGGGAGCAGCCGCTGGAAGCCAGCAGTAAATCAGACGATTCACCGGTGACGGCGGCGGATATCGCCGCGCACGAAATCATTATGGCAGGGCTGCAAAAGCTGACGCCGGAGATTCCGGTGCTGTCAGAAGAGGCGCCCCAGAGCTGGGACGAACGTCAGAGCTGGCAGCGCTACTGGCTGGTGGATCCGCTGGATGGCACCAAAGAGTTTTTGAAGCGCAACGGCGAGTTTACCGTGAATATTGCCCTTATCGAGAACGGCAAAGCGGTGATGGGGGTGGTCTATGCCCCGGTGCTGAAAGAGATGTACAGCGCGGCGGAAGGGAAGGCCTGGAAGGAAGAGGGCGGGGTGAATAATCCCATCCATATTCGCGACGGCAAGCCGCCGCTGGTGGTGATTAGCCGCTCCCATGGCAACGATCCTGAACTGAATGAGTACCTCCAGCAACTGGGCGAACATCAGACCACTTCGATTGGCTCGTCGCTGAAGTTTTGCCTGGTGGCGGAAGGTAAGGCGCAGCTCTACCCGCGCTTCGGGCCGACCAATATCTGGGATACCGCTGCGGGCCATGCGGTGGCGGTGGCCGCCGGAGCGCACGTTAACGACTGGCAGGGACGGCCCCTGGACTACACACCGCGTGAATCCTTCCTGAATCCGGGCTTCCGGGTCTCTATTTTTTAACCAGCTGATGCAGCAGGGCGACTACCTGCTGCACTTCCTGAGCGCTCAGGGCGCCGTCTTTGACATAGCGCACCCGCCCGTCGCTATCCAGCACCACAATAGCTGAACCGCCGGACTCCAGCTTCCAGGCCTGCTGTACCCGTCCCTGGTCATCTACCACGAACTGCGACCAGGGGTATTGCTTTTTATTACCCTCAATGCTGCTACGCACAAACATACCGGTGCCGGGAATGGCGTCGTCGGTGTTGACGATGGTGGTGGTCTGGTAGCGCGCCTGCGGCAGTCTGGCCTGTTTGATGGCTTCAATCAGTGAGGCATTCATCTCTTTTGCCGAAGCGCGTCCGGCAATATGTTGCACCACTCGCACTTTTCCAATTAGCTGGCTACTGTTCCAGTTTTTGTAGCTAAACTTATCCTGGTTGAGCATCAGTTCCCCACGGTCCGTTATACCCACCGGAGCCACACGTTGGCCGTTTTCCAGATTATGGGCGCCAGCGATAACCGGCAGCAGCAGACAGAACAGGGGTAGAACGGTACGTAGCGACATAGCGGTTCCTCTTTTTTCAGCGCGTCACTAAAGCATATGCCCGCTTTCAACCCCTTTCACGCAAGGTTAATGCCAGTCTGGGGGCTGGCGCACATATCCTGAAATATTTGGATTGTTATTCTGAGTTCTGTGGGGAACTGAAAAGAAAGCTCTGAAAAAGTGTAATAAAACGGTAAATAACATCAGGCAGACTGGGTACCCTGTGATTTATGGTCTATAGTTTTCGGGCACTAAAATTTACGTCTCACTATGTCGGTTAGCCAGGTCTGGCACCGCGGGGCGTAGACCCAAAAGCAGGAGAGAATTGAGAATGAAAATTTTCCAACGTTACAACCCGCTTCAGGTGGCGAAGTACGTGAAGATCCTGTTCCGTGGACGGTTGTATATCAAGGACGTTGGCGCTTTCGAGTTTGATAAAGGTAAAATCCTGATCCCGAAAGTGAAAGATAAGCTTCACTTATCTGTCATGTCCGAAGTCAACCGTCAGGTTATGCGTCTACAGACAGAGATGGCATAACCGTTCGGAGCATGAATGGAGTGAAGTAAAACGGCCCCGCAGGGGCCGTTCAGGTTTATAACAAAGAGGAAAAAAACGTGGTTTTTCCCTCTTTGTGGTTATCAGCTGAAAACCAATGAATTGATTTTCCTTTTTTTTCTGATGATTCTGGCCGAACGCGTTCGGCCCAGGTTTATCAACAGTCTTAACGGCCCCGCAGGGGCCGTTGATGTTTCTGGCGTCAGGAGACACTCTGTTCGTCAGGCAGTCTGGGCAGTAGCGGCGTGGCTCGCTTGTCCAGGCGCGTCACCAGCAACTGGTCGATGCGGAAGTTGTCGATATCCACCACCTCGAACTTGTAACCGGCATACTTCACCGAATCGGTACGCTTGGGGATCTTACGCAGCGTATACATCATAAAACCGCCGATGGTTTCGTAGTTGTCAGAGTGTGGAAACTCATCGATATCCAGCGCGCGCATCACGTCGTCGATGGGCGTTCCGCCTTCCACCAGCCAGGAGTTTTCGTCGCGGGCCACAATCTGCTCTTCCAGGCCCTGACCCACCAGATCCCCCATCAGGGTCGTCATTACGTCATTCAGGGTAATGATCCCCATCACCAGCGCATACTCGTTCATGATGATGGCGAAGTCCTCACCGGCACTTTTGAAACTTTCCAGCGCTTCGGAAAGCGTCAGGGTATCCGGCACGATCAGCGTATTACGAATCTGTACGCCGCTGGTCAGCGCCAGGCTCTGGTTGCCCAGTACGCGGTTCAACAGATCTTTTGAATCGACATAGCCGATGATGTGGTCGATATCCTCGTTACACACCAGGAACTTGGAGTGCGGATGCTCGGCGATCTTGGTCTTCAGGCTCTGTTCGTCTTCATGCAGATCGAACCAGATGATGTTCTCGCGGGAAGTCATGGACGAAGGCACGGTGCGTGATTCCAGCTCGAAGACGTTTTCGATCAGCTCATGTTCTGATTTTCGCAGCACTCCGGCCAGCGCCCCGGCTTCCACCACGGCGTAAATGTCATCCGGCGTGATGTCGTCTTTGCGCGCCATAGGCAGCTTAAACAGGCGAAAGATGGAGTTAGCCAGGCCGTTGAAGAACCACACCAGCGGACTAAAGACCACCAGGCAGAAGCGCATCGGGTTGATGATCCGTAACGCGATAGTTTCCGGCGCGATCATACCGATGCGTTTCGGGGTCAGGTCGGCGAACAGAATAAACATGCCGGTGACCAGCGAGAACGAGAGGATAAAGCTGATTTGCTCAGAGAGCTCAGGGGAGACGAAGTTGTCGAGTACCTCGCGAAAGGCCGGAGAGAACGCGGCATCGCCGATGATACCGCCCAGAATGGCGACGGCGTTCAGGCCAATCTGCACCACGGTAAAGAAGGTGCCGGGGTTCTCCTGCATCGCCAGCACTTTCTGGGCGTTAACGTTGCCTTCGTCTGCCAGCAGTTTCAGCTTAATCTTACGGGAAGCGGCCAGAGAGATCTCGGACATCGAGAAGAACGCACTGACAGCGATCAGGAAAAGTATCAGTAAAATACTGTTTAACATATCTTATCCGGCCGTCTGGCCAGATCCTCGGAAGGGAAGTTGATAATCCGTGTGAGTTTTACCCTAAATCATTCAGGTTGCAGGAAGGCGGCAAGCTTGTGAATCCCCGGGAGCATAGCCGTACTATGTGACTGGGGTGAGCAAGCGCAGCCAACGCATCGGCAGCCTGAAGTATGACGGGTAAACACGTAAAAACCGGCCGAAGGAGACTATAGCCGGTTAATGCTCCCCGCGATGTCACATCAACAAAGCTATCGATATCGCGGGGTAACGCCCTGCATTATAGCAGGGGCTCCCCTCTGGCCGCCAGTGGCTCAACTGGCAGGAGGCAGACAGACGCCGATACCGCCAATGCCGCAGTATCCATAAGGATTTTTGTGCAGGTACTGCTGATGCTCCTCTTCGGCATAGTAGAATGGCGTGGCGTGGGCGATTTCGGTGGTGACGGTACGCTGGTCGCCGGATTGAATCATCGCCTGCTGGTAGCGTTCCAGGCTGGCCTGGGCCGCGCTTTCCTGCTCCGGCGTTAAAGGGTAGATCGCGGAACGGTACTGGGTTCCGTTATCGTTGCCCTGACGCATGCCCTGAGCCGGATCGTGATTTTCCCAGAAAATTTGCAGCAGTTGGTCATAGCTGATGATTTTGGGATCGTAAACCACCCGCACCGCTTCGGCATGGCCGGTCTGGCCGCTGCACACTTCGCGGTAGGTGGGGTTAGGCGTATAGCCGCCGGTGTAGCCCGCCGCCGTGCTGTAAACGCCTTCCTGTTGCCAGAACAGGCGCTCCACGCCCCAGAAGCAGCCCATCGCGAACAGCGCGACCTCCATGCCTTCCGGTACGTTAGTCATCGAGTGGCCGGTGACGGTATTCAGCGTTGGAACCGGCATAGGTGTACTACGGCCTGGTAGCGCTTCCGACGGTGCCACAAGGTGGGTTTTATCAAAGAGAGTCACGGTGTTGCCCCCGAAGAGAGTAAGAAAATGAACAGACTGGCGTTGTAAGGTTGTAACCCGGCGCCCATTTGCGGACAATAAACGCTTCAATCGGGTTATCCTTAAACTATAAGAATTATTTGGGGCATCGATAATTTTTCAACCCCCTGGCTTTGGGGTTTTGCGACGCCGTGGAGTGGCGAGACGCTTTTTCATGGAGTGGAGACAAGGGATATCAGGAGAATACGTGCCACGAATTCGAATTATTTGTCTGGCCAGCCTGTGGCTGATCAGCGGCCTGGCGAACGCCGCCAGCGTGAGGCTAAAGGTTGAGGGACTTAGCGGAGAGCTGGAAAAAAACGTCCGGGCGCAGCTATCTACCATCCAGAGCGATGAGGTCACGCCTGACAGACGTTTCCAGGCGCGCGTGGATGACGCCATCCGTGAGGGACTGAAGGCGCTGGGCTACTATGAGCCGACAATCGATTTCAATCTGCAGCCGCCCCCTGCGAATGGGGGCCGTCAGGTGCTGCAGGTTCATGTCAACGCCGGTGAGCCGATTCGCATTGGTGGGACCAATGTGATTCTGCGCGGCGGCGCCCGCACGGATGAAGCCTACCTGGCTCATCTGAAAAAGCGCCCGAAAGAGGGCACGGTGCTGAATCACGGCGACTACGACAGTTTTAAAAAAGGTTTTACCAGCATTGCGTTGCGCCGTGGCTACTTCGACAGCGAATTTAAAAAGAGCCAGTTGGGGGTTTCTCTCGACCGGCATCAGGCTTTCTGGGATTTCGACTACGACAGCGGTCAACGTTATCGCTTTGGCAAAGTCAATTTCCAGGGCTCACAGATTCGTACCGAATATCTCGATAAGCTGGTGCCCTTCAAAGAAGGGGACTATTACAGCTCCAGCGATTTGGCGGAACTGAACCGGCGACTGGCCGCTACCGGCTGGTTTAACTCGGTGGTGGTGGCGCCGGATTTCGAAAAATCGCGTAAAACCAAAATCCTGCCCCTGAATGGCGTGATGACGCCGCGCAGCAGCAACACTATCGAAACCGGGATCGGCTACTCCACGGACGTGGGGCCGCGGGTGAAAGCCACCTGGAAAAAACCGTGGGTCAACTCCAGAGGCCACAGCTTTACCACCAGCGCCAGCGTCTCCTCGCCGGAGCAGATCCTCGATTTTAGCTATAAGATCCCGCTGCTGAAAAGCCCGCTGGAGCAGTACTACACGGTGCAGGGCGGCTTTAAGCGTACCGATCTGAACGATACCGAAGCGGACTCCACCACGCTTGCGGTGTCGCGCAACTGGGATAACGAGAGCGGCTGGAACAAGGCGCTGAACCTGCGCTGGAGTCTCGACCACTTTACCCAGGGGCAAATCACCAACACCACCATGCTGCTTTACCCTGGCGCCAGCATCAGCCGTACCCGTTCGCGCGGCGGTCTGATGCCCACCTGGGGCGATTCCCAGCGCTATTCCGTTGACTACTCCAACACCATGTGGGGCTCTGACGTCGACTTTATCGTGATGCAGGCCCAGAACGTCTGGATCCGCACGCTGTACGATCGTCACCGCTTTGTCTTCCGCGGCAACCTGGGATGGATCGAAACCAATGACTTCAATATGGTGCCGCCGGACCTGCGTTTCTTTGCCGGGGGCGATCGCAGTATTCGCGGCTATGACTACAAATCGATCTCGCCTAAAGACAGCGAAGGCAAGCTGACCGGTGCTTCCAAACTGGCCACCGGTTCGGTGGAATACCAGTACAACGTGACCGGCAAATGGTGGGGCGCCGTCTTCGTCGATGGCGGCGAGGCGGTGAATGATATCAAACGTAGTAATTTCAAGACCGGCGCCGGTGTCGGGGTGCGCTGGCAGTCGCCGGTTGGCCCCATCAAGCTGGACTTCGCGGTGCCGGTTGGGGATGACGAGGAGCATGGTTTGCAGTTCTACATCGGTCTGGGGCCTGAATTATGAGTCGATGGAAGAAGATAAGCCTCGCGGTGCTGGTGGTTCTGCTGGTGATTTTCGGCAGCGTGGCCTTTCTGGTCGGGACCACTACGGGTCTGCATTTGATCTTTAAGGCTGCCAATCGCTGGGTGCCGGGGCTGGAGATAGCTCAGGTCACCGGCGGCTGGCGCGATCTGTCAGTAAAGGGGCTGAGCTATCAACAGCCTGGCGTGGCGGTACGCGCCGGTGAGTTTCATTTTGCGCTGAAGCCCGCCTGCCTGTGGAACTCCAGCCTGTGCGTTAACGATATCTCCCTGCGCGATGTCAATGTGGTGGTGGATACCAAAAAGATGCCGCCTTCTGCCTCGCCGCCGGAGCCGGAAGAGAGCGGGCCGCTCAATCTCAGCACCCCTTACCCCATAACCCTCAGCCGCCTGGCGTTGAATAACGTCAATATTAAAATTGACGACACCACAGTATCGGTGATGGATTTTTCGTCGGGCATGGCGTGGGAGCAGCGTAACCTGACGCTGACCCCTACCTCGCTGAAAGGGCTGCTGATAGCACTCCCGAAAGCCGCCGATGTGGCGCAGGAACAGGTGGTGGAACCGGTAGAAAAACCGGATCCCAATGCGCCGCCGTTGGGCGAGACGCTACGCCAGATGTTCGCCAAACCGCTGCTGCCGGAAATGACCGATGTGCATCTGCCGGTCAACCTGAATATCCAGTCGTTCAAGGGCGAACAACTGCGCATGACTGGCGATACCGATCTGATGGTGCATAACCTGCTGCTGAAGGTAAGCAGCAGTGACGGGCATATGAAGATCGACACTCTGGATATCGATTCCGATCAGGGCAAGGTGACCGCCAGCGGCGGCGCCGAGCTGCGCGGCAACTGGCCGGTGGATATCACCCTGGATAGTGCGCTGAACGTGGAGCCGCTTAAGGGTGAGAAGATCAAGCTGAAAGTGGGCGGCGCGCTACGCGACACCCTGAATTTGGGGCTTAATTTGAGCGGGCCGGTGGCGGTCGCGCTGAAGGCCGATGCCAGGCTGGCGGAGGCGGGGCTGCCGCTCAACGTCGAAATTAACAGTCCGCAGCTCTACTGGCCTCTGAGCGGGGCGAAGCAGTACCAGGCGGACGACCTCCATCTGAAGCTTAGCGGCAAGGCGACCGACTATCTGCTGTCGTTCCGTACCGCAGTGAAGGGCGATCAGGTGCCGCCCGCCACCATCACCCTGAATGCGAAAGGCAACGAGCGCCAGATCAATCTGGATAAGCTGCGGGTTGCGGCGCTTCAGGGCAATATCGATCTTAAAGCGGTGCTGGACTGGGAGCAGGCCATCAGCTGGCGCAGCGAGCTGAATCTGGACGGCATCAACACGGCGAAGCAGTATCCGGACTGGCCGGCCAGGCTGAATGGCCTGGTGAAAACCCGCGGCAGTCTGTACGGCGGAACCTGGCAGATGGAAGTGCCGACGCTGAAGCTGAGCGGCAACGTAAAGCAGAACCCGGTTAACGTTGAAGGTCAGCTCAAAGGCAACAGCTATATGCAGTGGGATATTCCGGGCCTGCATGTGGCGCTGGGCCATAACCGCGCCGACGTGAAGGGGCAGGTGAGCGATAAAGCCATGGCGCTGGACGCCAGCATCGATGCTCCTAATCTGGATAACGCGCTGCCCGGCCTGGGCGGTACGGCCAAAGGGATGATTCAGCTACGCGGTAATCTGCAGGCGCCGAAGGTGCTGGCGGATCTCACCGCTAACGGCCTGCGCTGGCAGGAGCTTTCCATCAATCGCGTACGGCTGTTGGGGGATGTCACCTCCAGCGACCAGATTGCCGGGAACCTCTCGCTTCAGGTAGATAGCGTGAAACAGCCGGGCCTGGATATCAGCCAGGTAACCATGGATGCAAAGGGGAATGAGAAACAGCACCAGCTACAGCTCAGAATCCAGGGGGAACCGGTATCCGGCCAGCTGCGCCTGAGCGGTAGCTTTGATCGTAAAGCCGAACGCTGGCAGGGGCAACTTAGCGATACACGCTTTGATACGCCGGTCGGCCCCTGGTCGCTGTCGCGCGCTATTGCGCTCGATTACCGCAACCAGCAGCAGAAGGTCAGCGTCGGGCCTCACTGCTGGAATAACCCGAATGCTGAGCTTTGCGTACCTCAGACTATTGAGGCCGGAGCCAGCGGCCACGCGGTGGTGAACCTTAACCGCTTTGACCTGGCGATGCTCAAGCCATTTATGCCGGAGACCACCCAGGCCAGCGGGGTATTCAGCGGTAACGCTGACGTGACCTGGAATAGCGAAGGCGGTCTGCCTCAGGGCAAAGTGACCTTACAGGGGCGTGGCGTCAAGGTCGTGCAGGAGGTGAATAACAACCCGCTGCCGGTGGCGTTCGATACCCTGAATCTGGATGCCGAGCTGCGCAATAATCGCGCCCAGATGGGCTGGACTCTCCGCATCGCCAACAATGGCCAGTTCGACGGTCAGGTGCAGGTCAGCGACCCCATGGGTCAGCGAAACCTGGCCGGTAACATTAATATTCGCGACTTTTCGCTGGCAATGGCGAATGCTATTTTCTCGCGCGGCGAAAAAGCGGCAGGCAATCTGAACGCCAATCTGCGGCTGGGGGGCAATGCCCAGAGTCCGCAAATGTTTGGCGATCTGCGCTTGCGTAATCTGGATATCGACGGCAACTTTATGCCTTTCGATATGGAGCCCAGCGAGCTGTCACTGGCCTTTAACGGCATGAGTTCCACCCTGCAGGGCGTGGTGCGTACCGGTCGTGGCCAGATCAATCTGAGCGGCGACGCCGACTGGAGCCAGCTTGATAACTGGCGTGCCAGGGTGGCGGCGAAGGGCAACCGGGTGCGGGTCACCGTGCCGCCGATGGTGCGGCTGGACGTGTCGCCGGATGTGGTGTTTGAAGCCAACCCCAGCCTGTTCACGCTAAATGGTAACGTGGATGTGCCCTGGGCGCGGATCACGGTACAGGAGCTGCCGGAAAGCGCGGTAGGGGTCTCCAGCGACGAAGTGATGCTGGATAAAGATCTCAAACCCAAAGAGGCGGTCAGCGCCGGGATCCCGATCAACAGCAACCTGAATATCCACGTAGGTGATAACGTGCGGCTGGATGCTTTCGGGCTGAAAGCGAAACTTAACGGCGATCTGAAAGTGGCTCAGGATAAACAGGGGTTGGGTCTGAATGGCCAGATCAATATTCCGGAAGGCCGTTTCCACGCCTATGGCCAGGATCTGCTGGTGCGTAAAGGGGAGCTGCTGTTCTCCGGACCGCCGGATCAGCCGCTGCTGAATATCGAGGCAATCCGAAATCCGGATGCCACCGAAGACGATGTGACCGCGGGGGTGCGGGTTACCGGCTCTGCGGATGAACCCAAGGTGGAGGTCTTCTCCGACCCGGTTCTCTCCCAGCAGGAGGCGCTCTCTTACCTGCTGCGTGGCCAGGGTCTGGATTCTTCCGGTACCGACAGTCAGGCCATGACTTCAATGCTAATTGGCCTGGGGGTTGCACAGAGTGGTCAGGTTGTGGGTAAAATCGGCGAAACCTTTGGCGTGAGTAATCTGGCGCTGGATACCGAAGGGGTGGGTGACTCGTCCCAGGTGGTGGTCAGTGGCTATGTGTTACCGGGCCTGCAGGTGAAATATGGTATGGGCATTTTTGATTCGCTGGCGACGCTGACGCTACGTTACCGTCTGATGCCTAAACTGTATCTGGAAGCGGTGTCTGGACTGGATCAGGCACTGGATCTGCTCTATCAGTTTGAGTTTTAGCAATGCGAATATTTGTCTACGGCAGTTTACGGCACAAACAGGGCAACAGCCACTGGATGACCAACGCACAGCTACTGGGCAGCTTTAGTCTTGAGGGTTACCAACTGTACAGCCTGGGGCACTATCCTGGGGCGGTACCGGGTGATGGTTCAGTCTATGGCGAAGTCTACCGGGTGGATGCCTCTACGCTGGCCGAGCTTGACGATTTACGTACCCAGGGGGGCGAATATCAGCGAAAGCTGATTCAGACGCCTTACGGTAGCGCGTGGATGTATGTCTACCAGCGCCCGGTAGGGGGTCTGACGCTCATTGAAAGTGGAGACTGGATCGATCGCGATAAGTATAAATGAGCAGTCAGTCTCTGCGGATAATCCAGAGCGACCGTGCTTAGGCACGGTCGCTTTTTTCTTGTCTGCGCCGCGGCTCGTCAGGCGTTCAATGATATACTGCACCTCCTTTGGTGCCCGGTAACTCTCTGGTTATGAAAGCGTCTGATAATAAATCTCCGACCATTACAGATATCGCCCGCCTTGCAGGCGTGAGCAGCATTACCGTTTCGCGCACCTTTACCGCCCCGGAAAAGGTGAAGCCGCAGACTCGCGAGCGGATTTTGCAGATAGCGGGTCAGATGAACTACGTGCCCAACGTGTTCGCCCAAAACATCAAGAACGCCCAGAGTCCGGTTATTGGCATCGTCACCGATGACACCTTTAACCAAAGCTATAGCTGGGTGATTCAGGAGCTGTGCCGCCACGCCGAAGAGCGCGACTATTCGGTAATGATTTTTACCACGCGCGGCAGCCGGGAATCCGAAGCCAGGGCCGTGAATACTCTGGTCAGCTACAAGGCGGCCGGGGTGGTGCTTTCCGCCATCAGCGATGCGCCGGATTACGACAGTAGCCACCTGGATATTCTGAAAAACTCCGCGACCCAGCTTATTCAGTTGGATCGCCAGTTTGATACCTCGCTACCGGCGGTGTGTGTGAACGACCAGCGTGCGGGCGAGCTGATAGCTTCGGTTATTCGTGAAAAGGGTTATCGCAATATCCTGATTGTTGGCGGCGGCGAACAGTCGCGCATTACCCGGGAACGAGTAACCAGCATTTGCGATAACATCCCGGGCGACATTCGCGTAACCCGACTCTACGCCGACTATCGTTACGATGCGGCGAAGGAGATCATCGCCAACCACTTCTCTTGCGGGTCTATCGACTACGACGCTATCGTCGGCATTAACGGCGCTATTTCGCTGGCGGCCAGCAACGTGGCCGTGCGCTGGTCTCTGTCTCCAAAGGTTGATTTCCTGTCGATTGATGAAATCCCCAATGCCGAAGATTTCGGACTGTTTTATACCTGCGTGGTGCACGACTACGAGCAGTGGGCCACCGTGGTTGCTGAAAACCTGATCTCGGCAATTGAAGGGCGGCCCTGGCAGCGGCGCACGGTGATTAACGGCTTTCTTAAAAATCACCGCTGAGTGACTCCCCTGATCTGCGCGACTCGCTCAGGTTGACGGCCAATAAACAGCGTTAGCACGGCGCCGCCCAGGTAGAGCGCGCTGTAGATATAGACCACTCCCTGAACGCCCAGCCCCGGCAGCGCCAGAGTGGCAATGGCTGGCCCCACAAAGTTGCTCAGTCCGGCGGCCAGATTATAGACCGAAATTGCCGCCCCTTTGTGATGCGGCTCCAGCGCGGGGAATAGCGCGGTCATGGGGACAAAAGCCGACATAAAAAAGCCCAACGCCAGCGCGCAACCCACAGCAGCCAGCATATTCGGCCCCATGGCCAGTGGAACGTGGTAGAACGCCAGGCAGGCTACGGCGCAACCCACACAGCCGAACCAGCGGATAATACGCAACAACCCCAGCCGTTCCGCCAGCACGCCCCAGAAGATGTTGAAGACGATAGTGCTGGCAAAGAAAACGGCCCAGGTCTGCAACCACTGCGACAGCGTAAAACCCACCCGTACAAACTGGAACGGCATCACCACCGAAAACCCGAACACCGCCAGTTGATTAATGATGCGTACCACAAATGACAGGGCGATATTCCGGTTACGGCTCAGCAGGGTCAGCGCCATAGGCAACTCCCTTAACCGTTCTTTATGACTGCGCCCGGCAAGAGATTCAGGGGTGGTGACGTTGCGCAACGTCACCAGCGCCACGCCGCCTCCCAGAGCCACGAACAGCAGCGATACCCACAGCATCTTAAATTCGCCAATCCACGGAATCATCAGCCCCGGCAGCGCGCTGCCAATCACGCCAATGCCCAGCGAATAGGCGGCCCAGAACCAGCCGCTGGCCGCTGCGACCTGCTCCTTTTTCACTTGATGGATAATCATCATCAGAAAGCCGTAGCAGAACAGCGGATAGGCGATGCCGCGTATGGCGTAACAGAAGATCATCAGTGGATAGTTGGCCTGGTGTAGCCCGAGCCAGAGGAACAACACGTGAAAGATAAGCCACAGCCCAAGGCCTATCTTCATGGTTTTCTGCGGGGTAAGGATTTCGGCCACCACGCCGGTTCCCCAGGCGGCCAGTGCCGCCACCAGGCCGTAAACGGCGATAACCAGAGAGGCACTGGCGGGTGGAAAGCCAAGAGAAACAATATACTTAGAAAGGAACGCCAGCTCAAAACCGTCCCCGGCCATAAACAAAAACAGTGCGATATAGCCGCCTGTCAGGCGCAGGGGCATGCCCAGCCATTGTGCATCGTTGCCTGTCGGTAATCTGCTCATAAATCACCCGGTTGTTATTGATATGTGAATAAACAGTCCGGGGATTACTCTAGTGTACAAAATGTTTACGTAAACATTTTTGACTGTTTTTTATGATGTCGATCCAGGATTTTGTGATGTTTTTTTGAACTGGTCGGTGGCTTCTTGTGTTTATTTTATTGATATAAAAAGTATTTATTTTGATTTGTTATTTAGATCACATAAGGGTGAGTAATGCATGGAAATGTTTACGAAAACATTTTAGCGTAGATGACATGATAACCTCACTGTGTGGAGCAGCATTTATGACGACTTTACCCACAACCATTAAGCGGCTGGTGAATCATGGCCCTGAAGACTATCGACTGGAAACGGCTGCTCTCCCGCAGCCGGGTGAGCGCGAGCTGCTGGTGAAGATTGGCGCCTGCGGCATCTGCGCATCGGACTTCCACTGCTATCACGGCGCGCCGATGTTTTGGGGTAACGAGACCTTTCCCCGCTATGTGAAAACGCCGGTGGTGGCGGGCCATGAGTTTTACGGGGAAGTGGTGGCGGCGGGACCGGGCGCTGAAGAGCATTTTGGTGTCGCGCCAGGAGACAGGGCCATTGCTGAACAGATTGTTCCCTGCGACAAGTGTCGCTTCTGCCGCTCCGGGCAGTACTGGATGTGCGAAAAGCACGATATCTATGGCTTTCAGGCTCAGGATGCCGATGGCGGCATGGCGGATTACATGCTGTTTAAGCCCACCAGTCGGGTTCATAAGATTCCCCAAAGCCTGAGTCTGGAAGAGTGCGCGCTGATCGAGCCCTTTGCCTGTTCGGTGCATGCCGTTAACCGCGCCAGCATTGAATTTAATGATGTAGTGGTGCTGGCTGGGGCGGGAACCCTGGGGCTGGGAATGGTGCAGGCCATTCGGCTGAAAACCCCGAAAAAGCTGATCGTCATTGATACCATGCCCCATCGCCTGGCGCTGGCAAAACAGTTGGGTGCCGACGAAGTGCTCAACGCGCTGGATGAAGATGTGGTCGCCCGGGTGAAGGCGATGACCGAAGGTTACGGCTGCGATGTCTATATTGAGGCGACCGGTAATCCTGCCGCCGTGAACCAGGGGCTACAGATGGTTCGTAAGCTGGGGCGCTTTGTGGAGTTCAGCGTATTCAGCCGGGAAACGTCGGTAGACTGGTCCATCATTGGCGATCGCAAGGAGCTGGATATTCGCGGCGCCCACCTTGGCCCGGGCTGCTACGAGACGGTTATCGATCTGTTTCACCGCGGGTTGATGACCGCCGAAGGGATTGTCACCCATAAATTCAGTCTGGATAACTGGCAGGAAGCGTTTAAGACCTTTGGGACACCGGAGGCGGTGAAGGTGCTGCTGGTGCCGGAGGCGGAGTAGTGGGGTAGAACAAAGCCCCACCAGACGGTGGGGCCAGAGAGTCAGGCGCGTGTAACCGCTACTGCGCCTTTTTATCGCCCTGATCGACAAAGTATTTCATCTCGTTCATGGCTTCGTAGACGTAGCTGTAATCCGGCTGGCCGCTCACCTGGCGGTTATGGCTGTCCAGATAGTGGCTCATCCCCACGCCGTTGACGGTATAGATATTCTCCGGCGTGCGTATGGCATAAGCGCTGTAGCTGGACATCAGCAGCCACTTACGATCCGGCATCTGGCTGAACAGATCGTAGCCGGTGGCGTAGTCGCGGGTATCGTTATCGACATGCAGATAGTGCTTCATCAGCGACGGCACCACATCTTCGTGGCTGGTGAGCTTACCGGCGTTTTCCCGCAGCCAGCGGTCATTTTTTGCGCCGACGATGATAAAGGGCACTTTGGTCTGGGCATCGGTAAAGTTGCCGTTATGACCCCAGAACCCCATTTTATTGTCGTTCATCTCCTGGGCGTGATCGCCGGTCAGGATAATCAGCGTATCGTCCAGAGAGTCAGAGGCGGCAAGCTGGTCGTAGACTTGTTGTAATAGCCTGTCGATGTAATACACGCTCTGCTTGTAGCGGTTGAACAGCGGCGTTGGGTCGGTATCGTTCTTCAGCGTCATATAGTTCAGGTCGCTAACCGGGCCGAACTTCAGCGGCTCATCCTTCGGGAAATCATAGGCGTGCGCCGAATCATAAAACAGGAATGAAAAGGTCGGACGGCTGGCGTCGCGTTTCTGGTACCATTCGCGCCAGTCTTCGGTCAGACGGGCGTCGCGCTCTGGCGTGCTCTTGCCTTCGCTATTGATTCGCAGGTTTTTAATAGTGGCGAAAACCGTGCGGTCGAATTCCGGGAAGGTCACTTTGGCGGAGGTGAATATCCCGATGTTGTAATCCTCTTTCTGCATGGTCGTGACAAATAACGACGGAATGCTGTTATTCAGAAAGGGTTGCCACCAGGTGCCGGGGATGCCGTAAAACAGACCAAAGATACCGGTTCGGGTGGCGTTACCGGTGGAGTAATGATTATTAAAAGCGACGCCGTTATGCTGCTTAACAAAGTTCCAGGTATTCGGAGAGACCGCTTCATTAAAGGTATCGAAACGCCAGGAGTCGACCACAATAAACATAATGTTAGCCGGTTTTTTATTTTGCGGGTTAATCACCAGCTCCCGTAAAGGATAACGAATATGCTGCCGATCGTTAGGATTAGCCAGCAGATTGCGGCGCTGCCCGTTTTTATCAAAGAAACCCATGATTTTCTTTGACGTCAAAGGGTAATAAAGCGGCAGATACTCTTTCACTACCATCACGGGGGACCAGGCGTAGTAGAATGCGATCATATAGCCGATATTACTGACCAGCAGTGCGCCCACCAGGAATAGCGATGTGGTTAACAGCGTGCGGGGTTTGGCGGCACTCTGCCGTATCCGTTGCGTCGGTTTGCGGTCAATTTTCCACGCGGCCAGGTATTCGGCCGCGAATACCCCGATAATAATCGCGCCCATTAGCAGGTATGTGGCAAACGAGAAATCCACCACCTGGCCAAACAGCACCATCATCAGCACCGATTCATTGATATGGAAACGGTACTGTTCGAAGACGATGGTATCGACATAAAGCGCGATTTGCGCAAAGCCGAACAGGATGGCCAGCAACGAGTATCTGACATATTTATTCACCCACAGTAGCGGTGTACAGATTAAAAACAGAATCAGATACAGCGAGAAGAAGTGGGCCGGTACGGCCAAAAAGGAGAAGGCGCTGCCGTAAAGGGTGACAGACGCGCCAGGTACCATAAAATATCTGACGGCAATAAGGGCTGAAAGCAAAACATTAAGTAATGTAAAAAGAAAAAGCTTTCTCATGAAGATACCTGGTTTTTATAGATGTATTAGCCGGTGGTTACATTTCCTTTACTGCATGAATAACATGCACGACGGGAAGAACGGCAGATCATTATAATGAGCGCATCTGACTGAAACCAGAGTTATTATTTATACGAATGCATCGAAGAATGGCCTGGTACTCAGTTTTATTCGGGTAGTAAAGTTATTTTTAAATCTCGTTTACGATTTGTTTATTATTTATAAAGGGAAATGCGATCCGGATAAAAAAACGCCGCCCGGATGGGCGGCGTTTCTCATAACGAATATCATCGCACGCGAATTATTTCTTCGCGGCGCGCTCGAAAGAAGAGACGATCTCGGCTTTCGCGGCTTCGACGTTGTCCCAACCGTCTACTTTCACCCACTTGCCTTTTTCCAGATCTTTGTAGTGCTCGAAGAAGTGGGTGATCTGCGCTTTCAGCAGTTCCGGAAGGTCGTTCACATCTTTGATGTGATCGTACTCTTTGCTCAGTTTGGTGTGCGGTACGGCAACCAGTTTGGCATCTTCACCGGATTCGTCGGTCATTTTCAGAACGCCAACCGGACGGCAGCGGATCACGGAGCCCGGCTGCAGCGGATACGGCGTCGGGACCAGCACGTCTACCGGGTCGCCATCCAGAGAAAGCGTGTGGTTGATGTAGCCGTAGTTGCACGGATAGAACATTGCGGTGGACATGAAACGGTCCACAAACAGGGCGCCGCTCTCTTTATCCACTTCGTATTTAATGGGGTCGGCGTTGGCCGGAATTTCGATGATGACGTAGATGTCTTCCGGCAGATCTTTGCCCGCGGGAACGTTGTTTAAGCTCATGTCTGTTTCCTTTGAAATGTGTAGCAAACACGTGGCGGGTATTATAGCTAACTGGTGCTGAAAGTCTTTGCCTGTTTTGGTTTCCGGCCTCCTGATGACCCGTTTTCAGACCGTTTCCATAACCCAAAAGTCCATAAACTCAGTCAGTTTTTTTCCTGACAAAGTGAAAGCGCTTACAGATTTTTATTTAACTATTTATTCACATTGCTGAAATGTGAAGTGGCGCAATAAGCCACTTCCCCTATTGGCTATAGTTTGTCCGCACGGCATTTTAACTAATAATTAACAACTGACGGGGATGCTCATATGTGGAAGCGTTTACTTCTTGTGACGGCCGTTTCAGCAGCCATGTCGTCTATGGCGTTAGCCTCTTCTTTAACCGTAGGATTCTCGCAGGTCGGGTCGGAATCCGGCTGGCGAGCGGCAGAAACCAACGTGGCGAAAACTGAAGCGCAGAAGCGCGGTATTACCCTGAAAATCGCCGATGGTCAGCAAAAGCAGGAAAACCAGATCAAGGCCGTACGTTCGTTCATTGCGCAGGGGGTGGATGCTATCTTTATCGCGCCTGTCGTCGCAACTGGCTGGGAACCGGTATTAAAAGAGGCGAAAGACGCGGAAATACCGGTCATTCTGCTCGACCGTTCCATCGATGTGAAAGACCCCCTCGCTCTATATGACCACGGTGACGGCGGACAACGTTCTGGAAGGCCGAATGATTGGCGACTGGCTGGTAAAACAGGTCAACGGCAAGCCGTGTAACGTTGTTGAATTACAGGGCACCGTCGGGGCCAGCGTAGCTATCGACCGTAAGAAGGGCTTCGCAGAGGCTATCGGCCAGGCCCCCGGTATCAAAATCGTTCGCTCCCAGTCCGGCGACTTTACCCGCACCAAAGGTAAAGAGGTGATGGAAAGCTTTATCAAAGCGGAAAACAACGGCAAAGACATCTGCATGGTATATGCCCATAACGATGATATGGCGATCGGCGCCATCCAGGCCATCAAAGAGGCGGGTCTGAAGCCGGGCAAAGATATTCTGATTGGCTCGGTCGACGGCGTACCGGATATCTATAAAGCGATGATCGACGGCGAAGCAAACGCCAGCGTGGAGTTGACGCCAGACATGGCAGGCCCGGCGTTCGATGCGCTGGAGAAGTTCAAAAAAGATGGCACCCTGCCAGAAAAGATGACCATGACAAAGTCTACCCTCTACCTGCCGGATACCGCGAAAGAGGAGTTAGAGAAGAAGAAAAATATGGGTTACTAAAGCCTTTCCCCTCTCCCCGTCGGGGAGAGGGCCAGGGTGAGGGGAAAATATGACTCAACCACACCAGGCACTCCTTCGTACCGAAGGCCTTAGCAAATCCTTTCCCGGCGTAAAGGCGCTGGATAACGTCGATTTTTCCCTGAATCGCGGCGAGATTATGGCGCTGCTGGGAGAAAACGGCGCCGGGAAGTCGACGCTAATCAAAGCGCTAACCGGCGTGTATCAACCCGATCGCGGTACCATCTGGCTGGATGATGTCGCGATTTCACCGAAAAACACCGCCCACGCGCAGAAATTAGGGATCGGCACGGTGTATCAGGAAGTGAATCTGCTACCGAATATGTCGGTGGCGGATAATCTGTTTATTGGCCGCGAGCCCCGCCGCTTTGGTCTGCTCAGGCGCAAAGAAATGGAGACGCGCGCCACCGAGCTTATGGCCTCTTATGGCTTTTCACTCGATGTCCGCGAGCCGCTGCACCGGTTTTCTGTCGCGATGCAGCAGATAGTCGCCATTTGTCGTGCGGTCTCCCTTTCCGCCAGCGTGCTGATCCTGGATGAACCTACGGCGAGTCTGGATGCGCAAGAAGTGGAACGGCTGTTTACGCTGATGCGCCAGCTGCGCGATCGCGGCATTAGCCTGATCTTCGTGACGCACTTCCTGGACCAGGTTTACGCAGTCAGCGATCGCATTACCGTGTTGCGCAACGGTGGCTTTGTGGGCTGTCGCGAAACCCGCTCTCTCCCGAAAATCGAGCTGGTAAAAATGATGCTGGGGCGCGATCTGATGGACAACGCCTTACGGCGTGCGGGCCGCACCCAACTGAGCGATAAACCCGTTGCGGTGTTTAAAAATTATGGCCGGAAAGGGACGGTCGCTCCCTTCGATCTGGCGGTTCGTCCCGGTGAGATTGTCGGCCTGGCGGGACTTTTGGGCTCCGGGCGAACCGAAACGGCAGAAGTGATCTTCGGCATTAAGCCTGCGGACAGCGGCAGCGTGCAGATCAAAGGCAAGCCGCAGGTACTGCGGTCGCCCTGGCAGGCCTCCTGCCAGGGGATCGGCTTTTGCCCGGAAGACAGAAAAACCGACGGCATTATCGCCGCTGCGTCGGTGCGCGAGAATATTATGCTGGCGCTCCAGGCCCAGCGTGGCTGGCTGAGGCCTATCTCCCGCAAAGAACAGAATGCGATTGCGCAGCGTTTTATACGCCAGCTTGGCATTCGCACGCCAAACGCCGAACAGCCGGTGGAGTTTCTGTCGGGGGGCAATCAGCAGAAGGTGTTGCTGTCGCGCTGGCTGCTGACCAAACCTCGCTTCCTGATACTCGACGAGCCAACCCGCGGCATTGATGTTGGCGCTCACGCGGAAATTATCCGGCTGGTGGAGTCGCTCTGTGCCGACGGCCTGGCGCTGCTGGTGATCTCTTCCGAGCTGGAAGAGCTGGTCGGTTATGCCGATCGCGTCATCATTATGCGTGACAGGCAACAGGTGGCAGAAATTCCGCTGCATGAGCTGTCGGTTCCCGCCATCATGACGGCCATTGCGGCATAAGGAGTAACGCGTGATGGGTTCGACGATACCTCAAACCGGGCAGCGGAAGCGGCGCTTCAACTGGCCCACAGGCACGCCGCAAATTCTGGCGCTATTGCTGATTCTGGCGGTGGATAGCCTTGTGGCGCCGCACTTTTTCCAGATTGTCTTACAGGATGGCCGCCTGTTTGGCAGCCCGATAGATATCCTTAACCGTGCGGCGCCGGTGGCGCTGCTGGCTATTGGAATGACGCTGGTGATCGCCACGGGCGGTATCGACCTTTCCGTTGGCGCGGTGATGGCCATTGCCGGCGCCACGGCGGCCTCAATGACGGTGGCCGGATATCCCCTTTTCGTGGTGTTACTGGCGGCGCTGGGCTCTGGCGTACTGGCGGGCTTGTGGAACGGCATTCTGGTGGCGGTCCTTAAAATCCAACCGTTCGTTGCGACGCTTATCTTAATGGTCGCCGGGCGCGGGGTGGCGCAGTTGATCACCTCCGGCCAGATCGTCACCTTCAACGATCCCAGCCTGGCGTGGCTGGGTAGCGGCTCGCTGCTGCTATTCCCTGTGCCGGTCATTATCACGCTGGTCACGCTACTGCTGTTCTGGCTGCTTACGCGTAAAACGGCGCTGGGGATGTTTATTGAAGCGGTGGGGATTAATATCCGGGCGGCCAAAAATGCCGGGGTGAAAACCCGAACTATGGTGATTCTGGCCTATGTTCTGAGCGGTCTCTGTGCGGCGATCGCGGGTGTTATCGTAGCGGCGGATATTCGCGGCGCGGATGCCAATAATGCCGGATTATGGCTGGAAATGGACGCGATTCTGGCGGTGGTTATCGGCGGTGGTTCGCTGATGGGCGGGCGCTTTAATATGGCGCTATCGGTGGTTGGGGCGCTGATTATTCAGAGTATGAATACCGGTATCCTGCTGTCCGGTTTTCCACCGGAACTTAACCTGGTCGTGAAAGCCGTGGTAGTACTTTGCGTGCTGATTGTTCAGTCGCCGCGCTTTATCAATCTGATTAAGAAGGGGCGCGCTAATGATAAAACGTAATTTGCCGTTAACGATAACCCTGGGCGTGTTTGTTCTGGGCTATCTCTACTGCCTGACGCAATTTCCAGGCTTTGCCACGACGCGGGTTATCTGCAATATACTGACGGATAACGCTTTTCTTGGAATTATCGCTGTCGGAATGACCTTTGTGATTCTGTCCGGCGGTATCGATCTCTCTGTGGGATCGGTGATCGCTTTTACCGGCGTTTTTCTGGCTAAGGTGATTGGTACCTGGGGGTTATCGCCATGGTTGGCTTTTTCACTGGTGCTGATCATGGGCTGCGCCTTCGGGGCCTTTATGGGGCTGTTGATCGATGCGCTGAAGATCCCGGCATTTATCATCACCCTGGCCGGCATGTTCTTCCTGCGCGGCGTCAGCTATCTGGTTTCTGAAGCCTCGACCCCCATTAATCATCCCGTCTACGATATGCTCTCCAGTCTGGCGTGGAAGATTCCCGGCGGCGGGCGACTCAGCGCCATGGGGCTGCTGATGCTGGCCGTGGTGGTTATCGGTATTTTTCTTGCCCACCGTACCCGCTTTGGTAACCAGGTCTACGCGATCGGCGGAAATGCAACCTCGGCAAATCTGATGGGGATCTCAACGCGTGCCACCACCATCCGCATCTATATGCTTTCTACCGGACTGGCGACGCTGGCGGGGATTGTCTTTTCCATTTATACCCAGGCCGGTTATGCGCTGGCGGGCGTCGGGGTAGAGCTGGATGCCATCGCGTCGGTGGTGATTGGCGGTACGCTACTGAGCGGTGGGGTTGGCACCGTGCTGGGCACGTTATTCGGGGTGGCGATTCTGGGGCTGATTCAAACCTATATTAACTTCGACGGCACGCTCAGCTCCTGGTGGACGAAAATCGCCATCGGCATTCTACTGTTTGTGTTTATCGCTCTTCAGCGCGGGTTGACCGTACTGTGGGAAAACCGTCAGAGTTCGCCGGTGACGCGAACCACGGCGGAGTGATTTGAAGATAGCCCCTCTCACGAGAGAGGGGCTTTACACCCGGGAAAATTAATCGTCGGGGAATTCGCGAATAAAACGCTCGACGTCATCCACCATATGGGTGTTGCCGACAAAGAACGGGCGACGCTGATGCAGGCTATCCGGAATAATATCCAGGATGCGCTCTTTGCCATCGCTGGCCTTACCGCCCGCCTGCTCGGCCAGGAAGGCCATTGGGTTGCACTCATACAGCAGGCGCAGCTTGCCCTGAGGGTGGCTGGCGGTGCTGGGGTAGAGATAAATACCGCCTTTCAGCAGGTTACGGTGGAAGTCGGCTACCAGCGAACCGATATAGCGCGAGGTGTAAGGGCGCTGGGTCGCTTTATCTTCTTCCTGGCAGAACTTGATGTACTTCTTCACCCCCATCGGGAATTTAATGTAGTTCCCTTCGTTGATGGAGTATGTGTTGCCTTTTTCCGGGAAGCGCATGCGCTCCTGGCTGACGCAGAAGACGCCAAGGGAGGGATCGTAGGTGAAGGCGTGGACGCCGCAGCCGGTGGTGTAGACCAGCATGGTGGATGAGCCGTAAACCACATAGCCCGCTGCGACCTGGCGGCTGCCCGGCTGCAGGAAGTCCTCTTCGGTAACCGGCGTGCCGACCGGCGTTACGCGGCTGTAGATAGAGAAGATGGTGCCGACGGAGACGTTAACATCGATATTGGAAGAGCCGTCCAGCGGATCCATCAATACCACGTATTTCGCGTGCTCGCAGCCTTCGAACACCACAATTTCGTCCTCTTCTTCAGAGGCGATACCCGCCACGATGTCGCGGGCCTTCAGCGCGGCCTTCAGTTTTTCATTGGCGAACAGGTCGAGCTTCTGCTGCACTTCGCCCTGAACGTTTTCGGCGCCGCTGGCCCCCAGAATATCAACCAGTCCGGCTTTGTTGATATCGCGATGGATAATTTTAGCGCCGAGTTTTATCGCTGAGATCAGCGCGGTCAGCTCACCGGTTGCATGAGGAAACTCATGCTGCTTCTCAACAATAAATTCACCTAACGTCTTCATAACACGATCCCTGCATCAGTCGGTTAAAAAAAAGTGGAGGTTAGCTTAACAAACATTGAACACTCTGCGCTCAGGTGAATCGCATCAGCAGACACCAGAAAAACCTGAAATCAGGTGCCACTGCGCAGACATATGGGTAGAATGTGCGCCGAACCAAACAAAGGTAGTGATTATGCGCATTCATATTCTGGGGATTTGCGGCACCTTCATGGGCGGGCTGGCGATGCTGGCACGCTCGCTGGGCCATGAGGTCACCGGCTCGGACGACAATGTCTATCCGCCGATGAGCACACTGCTGGAACAGCAGGGAATTGAGTTAACCGAGGGCTATGACCCCGCGCAGCTGGAGCCGCGCCCGGACATGGTGATTATCGGTAACGCGATGACACGCGGTAACCCCTGCGTGGAAGCGGTACTGGAACAGGGCATTCCCTATATGTCCGGCCCCCAGTGGCTGCACGACTTCGTGCTGCGCGACCGCTGGGTTGTGGCAGTGGCCGGTACTCACGGCAAGACCACCACGGCGGGCATGGTCACCTGGATTCTGGAATCCTGCGGCTATCAGCCAGGCTTTGTCATCGGCGGCGTTCCCGGCAACTTCGATGTGTCGGCGCGGCTGGGCGGCAGCCCGTTCTTTGTGATTGAAGCGGATGAATATGACTGCGCATTCTTCGACAAGCGTTCCAAGTTTGTCCACTACTGTCCGCGCACGCTGATTCTTAATAACCTTGAGTTCGATCACGCCGATATCTTCGACGATCTGCGGGCCATCCAGAAGCAGTTCCATCATCTGGTGCGTATTGTACCGGGACAGGGACGGATTATCTGGCCGGAAAGCGACGCCAACCTGAAACAGGTACTGGGTATGGGCTGCTGGAGCGAACAGGAGCAGGTGGGCGAACAGGGCCACTGGCAGGCGAAGAAGGTGAGCCAGGATGCTTCCCACTGGGAAGTGTGGCTGGACGGCGAGCGCGTCGGCGAAGTGAACTGGCAGCTGGTGGGCGAGCATAATATGCATAACGGCCTGATGGCGATTGCCGCGGCGCGTCACGTGGGCGTCGCGCCGGATGAAGCCGGCCGCGCCCTGGGCAGCTTTATTAACGCCCGTCGTCGCCTGGAAGTACGCGGTGAAGCGAATGGCGTCACGGTTTATGACGACTTCGCCCATCATCCGACGGCCATTCTGGCTACCCTGGCGGCGCTGCGTGGCAAGGTGGGCGGTACCGCACGCATCCTGGCGGTGCTGGAGCCGCGATCCAATACCATGAAGATGGGCGTGAGCAAGGACGATCTGGCCCCTTCACTGGGCCGTGCCGACGAAGTCTTTCTGTATCAGCCGCACCACATCCCGTGGCAGGTTTCCGAAGTGGCGGATGCCTGCATCCAGCCTGCGCACTGGAGCGCTGACGTTGATGCGTTGGTGGAGATGGTGGTGAAAAGCGCCCAGCCGGGCGATTACATTCTGGTGATGAGCAACGGCGGTTTTGGCGGCATCCATCAGAAGCTGCTGGATGCCCTGGACGCCAAAGCGCAGCAGGCGTAATCCCGCCCGATCTCCTCTCCCCTGTGGGGGAGGGGAGTCCGTCGTTACTGCTCTTCGGCCAGTTCCCGCAGATACTGGAAAATCTGGCGAGACGCCTTCGGCGGCTTGTTGGCCGCTTTCTCTTTCTTCGCGTTGCGGATAAGCGTACGCAACTGTTGACGGTCCGCCTGGGGCCACAGATTCAGCACCTCGGTCATGGCCTCGTCGCCTTCATCCACCAGCCTGTCGCGCAACGCTTCCAGCTTGTGGAACAGCGCCACCTGCTGGTTATGGCGGTTTTTCAGTTTATCCAGCGCCTGACGGATGGGGTCCACATCGCGGCTGCGCAGCATCTTACCTATCAGCTGTAGCTGGCGGCGGCGGCCCTCTTTCTTAATCCGCTGGGCCAGTTCAATGGCGTCGCGCAACTCATCGTCCAGTGGGATCTTATCCAGGGCGTTTTTCCCCAGGTCGACCATCTCGGCGCCCAGACGTTTCAGCTCTTCGGCGTCGCGCTTAATTTCGCTTTTGCTGACCCAGATTATCTCGTCGTCATCGTCATTCTCGTCGCCGGGCACATCGTCGAGCCACTCTTCTTCATGCTGTTTCGTCATCTCAGGCTCCTCAAAAAAAGAGGCTAATACTAGCAAAGAGTTCTCTGTTAGACTCAAAAAAGACGTCTTTAATTTTCCTGTGGTTAGGCACGCCGTCGGCGTGACTCTGACCCACACCTTACATTATGGCATTGGCGATGAAAGTAATCACTCAGGTAGCGCAACAACGTAAAGCACTGGAACAGGCCGTGACGCAGGCGCTGGAGCTGGCGGCACAGCGTACGGACGGCGCGGAAGTGGCAGTGACCAAAACCACTGGTATTAGCGTCAGCACCCGCTACGGTGAGGTGGAGAACGTTGAGTTCAACAGCGATGGCGCGCTGGGCATTACCGTCTATCACCAGAACCGTAAAGGCAGCGCTTCGTCCACGGATCTGAGCCCGGAGGCTATCGACAGGACCGTGCAGGCGGCTATCGATATCGCCCGCTATACCTCTCCGGACCCCTGTGCGGGCGTGGCGGAAAAGGATTTGCTGGCCTTTGAAGCGCCGGATCTTGACCTGTTCCACCCGGCAGAGATCGACCCCGAGCAGGCTATCGAGCTGGCGGCGCGCGCCGAGAATTCGGCCCTGAAAGTGGATAAACGTATTACCAATACTGAAGGCGGCAGCTTTAACAGCCACTACGGCATTAAGGTGTTCGGCAACAGCCACGGCATGTTGCAGAGCTACTGCTCGTCGCGCCATTCGCTGTCCAGTTGCGTGATTGGCGAAGAGAATGGCAGCATGGAACGCGATTACGCGTATTCCATCTCCCGCGAGCTGGATGCCCTGAAGAGCCCGGAGTGGGTGGGTGAAGAGTGCGCACGTCGTACCCTGGCGCGCCTGGCACCGCGTAAACTCTCTACTATGAAAGCGCCGGTGATCTTTGCGCCGGAAGTGGCGACGGGTCTGTTCGGTCACCTGGTCGGGGCCATTAGCGGCGGCGCGGTTTACCGTAAATCAACCTTCCTGCTGGATGCGCTGGGCCAGCAAATTCTGCCGGACTGGCTCACCATTGAAGAGCATCCCCATCTGCTTAAGGGGCTGGCTTCCACACCTTTCGATAGCGAAGGAGTGGCGACCAGACAGCGCGATATCGTGAAAGACGGCGTGTTGCAGCAGTGGCTGCTGACCAGTTACTCCGCCCGTAAGCTGGGGCTGCACAGCACCGGCCACGCCGGGGGGATCCATAACTGGCGCATTGCGGGCCACGGCCTGGATTTTGACGGTATGCTCAAAGAGATGGGCACCGGGCTGGTGGTGACCGAACTGATGGGCCAGGGCGTGAGCGCCATTACCGGCGACTATTCCCGCGGCGCCGCCGGTTTCTGGGTGGAAAACGGTGAAATTCAGTATCCGGTGAGTGAAATCACCATTGCCGGTAACCTGAAGGATATGTGGCGCAATATCGTCACCACCGGCGACGATATCGAAACCCGTAGCAATATTCAGTGTGGTTCGGTGCTGCTGCCGGAGATGAAAATCGCCGGGCAGTAAGCTCCCACTCCCTAAAGGCCGCCTGTGCGGCCTTTTTTATAAATAAAAAAACCGAAGAGGAAGCAAGCAATGCGAAAACCTGTCATCGCTCTGTTGACCGCCTGCGTACTGCTGGCCACCAGCGCCAGCGTACTGGCGCGGGATCTGGAAGAGGATATGGATATCCTGAACGACAGCTATAAAGCGGTGCTGAAAACCGACTCCCTTAGCGAGATGAAAACCGAGCTGACCACCATGCGTGCAGCGGCGATGGATGCCATGAAAGCCACGCCGCCGAAGCTGGAAGGCAAAGCGCCGGATAGCCCTGAAATCCAGGAATATCATAAGGGACTGACGCTGCTGGTCGGCCAGATAGACGGCGCCCTGAAGTTGGCGGACGCAGGCAAACTGCCGGAAGCTCGGGCGGCGGCTGAAGAGTTTAAGCAGACCCGTAATACTTATCACAAGAAGTTTCGCTGATCTGCCAGACTCGAATAATCCAGGAGGAGAATGTGGGTAATTTCAGGGGATTGACTCAGGGTGGTCTGAACTTTCTGCAACAGCTCAGCCACAACAATAATAAGGAATGGTTTAGCGAAAACCGCGAGGTCTATGACCGGCAGATTATTGCTCCGCTGCGCGACCTGGTGGACGACCTGGCCGCCGATATGCTGGCTATTGACGATCAATTCGAAGTGCGCCCTTCGGTGACCAAAACCATTTCGCGCATCCATCGCGATACCCGCTTCTCGCTGGATAAATCCCCTTATCGCAGCAACGTCTGGATTGTCTTCAAACGCCCGCGCAAGGTGTGGACCGATTCGCCGGTTTTCTTTTTCGAATTCGCCAGCGACAACTGGCGTTTCGGCATGGGCTATTACAGCGCCTCGCGCGAAACCATGAATCGCCTGCGCGAGCATATCGCCGACAACCCGCGCAGTTTCCTGCAAATGGCCGGCAAGATCCGCAAACATTTCGATTTGGAAGGGGAATCCTACAAGCGGCCGCTGGTAAAAAATCAGGCTCCGGAGCTGGCGGAATGGGCCAACCGTAAAACCTTTGCGCTAATAGACCAGCGTTACGATATGGCGCCGCTGTTTTCCGACCGGTTGCCAGGACTGCTTCGCGATGGCTTCCGGCGCCTGGAGCCGCTGTATCAGCTGTTGGTGCAACTGGAGTCGCGCTAACCCTACAACCCCAACTCGCTCAGCCCCGGATGATCGTCCGGCCGACGCCCCAGAGGCCAGCGGAACAGCCGTTCGGCCTCGTTAATCGCCAGATCGTTGATGCTGGCATGGCGCTGGCGCATCAGGCCGTTTTCATCGAACGCCCAGTTCTCATTGCCGTAGGAACGAAACCAGTTGCTGTGCTCGTCATGCCATTCATAGGCAAAGCGAACCGCGATACGCTCTTCCCCAAAGGCCCATAGTTCTTTAATCAGACGGTATTCCCGCTCTTTCTGCCACTTACGGGTCAGAAAATCTATCACCTGCTGGCGACCATCGATAAATTCATTACGGTTGCGCCAGATGGTATCTGTCGTATAGGCCAGCGCGACCCGGTCAGGGTCCCGGGTATTCCAGGCATCTTCGGCCAGTCGAACTTTAGTGATGGCGGTTTCAGAGGTAAAAGGGGGCAGGGGAGGTCGCTGTGGATCGGTCATGTTGTGGCTACCTTTGGTTGGGGGTTTTGCTATCAAAGGTAGCCGGAATGGCGCGTAAGAGAAAGCGCGGAGGGTCAGAACAAATAGCGCGCGCCCAGCACCACTTCGCTGGAAACCAGCCGCGCCTTCATCTGTTCGTCCTTCAGGCCGCGGGCGTTGGTGAATCGGTTATAGCCGCTTTCCACCTTACCCATATCGATATAGCGGTAGCCCAGATCCAGGGTCAGACGCTCAATGGGGCTGTAGCTGACGCCTGCGCCCAGCGACCAGGCGAAATTATCCTGGGTCGAATCCGCGTAGTCGCGCGAAGGGTTACCCTGCCAGCCGTCGACCTTTACCCGGGCGATCCCGATACCCGCGGTGCCGTACAGCGCAAAACCGTAACCGAGCTGATAGTCGCGATATACGTTCAGCATCAGGCGGCTGACGTCGGTCTTCATGTGGTTAAAGCTGTCCGGAAAGGCGGTGGAGCCGCTGGTGTACTCTGACTCCTTACGCAGTACATATTCCCCTTCGGTACGCCATCCGTTGCCGAACTGATACCCTACGGCGAAGGCGCCATTGTAGAACCGTTCCCGCTCATGGCCGCTGACGAACTGGCCAACGCCGGGGCGGCTGCTGGAATCCATCTCGCGGGCCGGTTGATCGGCATGAAACAGCCGGGCCGTGCCGTAATAGCCTTCGCTGGCAAAAACGCTAAGCGGCAGGGCTGTCAGCAACAGAACAGAAGCAAACGCATTGATTTTCATCAGAGTTCCCTGTTCCGTGGGGATTAACCCGCATTAATCTGCTTCTGAACCGCGTCCAGCGCCTGCTGGGCGCACTGCTCGTCCAGATGACCGCCGGGTGCGCCAGCCACGCCGATGGCGCCAATCGTCTGCTGGCCCACTTTCACCGGCAGGCCGCCGCCCAGCAGCAGGAAGCCGGGAATATCTTTCAGATTGGCGGCGCCCGCGTTTTGCTGGGCGTTTTTCATTACCGCGCTGGTGGCATTACGGGTGGTCAGGGCGGTAAAGGCCTTCATCCTGCTGCCGTCGATGGTGTGGGGCCCGGCGTTATCCATCCGTTTAACGGTTCTGATAACGCCCGCGTTATCCACTACGGTGACCGCCACGTTATAGTTCTGCGCGCTGCAGGACTGAATGGCCGCAGCGGCCAGTTGGTCGGCCAGTTCAAGGGAGAGATTCTTTTCGCTCAGCACGTTAGCGGCAAAAGCGGGGGCAGCGGCAAGGCTTGCGACCAGCGCGCCGGTGAACACCAGAGATTTCATCACGATCCTGACTCCTTATTGATCTGTTGTCGTCAGGAACAGCCTAAACGGGGGCGCGAGTCAGCACTATTCGGTTGAATACCAGGGAGACTGGGTAATTTTACCTGGTGCCGCCCTCTTCGGGCGGGGTCAGCCCGCCATACAGGCGAATCAGCTTCGCCAGCGAATTGACCCCCAGCCGGGCAAAGGCGTTGGCCCGGTGGGCCTCCACGGTGCGGGGAGAAAGTTCCAGCTCCCGGGCGATCTCCTTATTCGCTTTGCCTTCCACAATCAGGGCGATGACCTCCTGTTCCCGGGCCGATAGCGTGGCGAGCCGGGTTTGCAGTTCGGCGGTTTTTTGCTGCTGTTGCAGGCTCTGGCGGCGCTGCTCCATGGCCGCCCCTACGGTGTCGAACAGCGTGTCGGCATCGATAGGCTTGGTCAGAAATTCAAAGGCGCCGTTCTTAAAGGCCCGGCGGCACAGGTCGATATTGCCGTGGCCGGTCATGATGATCACCGGAATGGTCAGCCCCTGGCCGCGCCACTCCTCCAGCAGCGTCATACCGGTTTTGCCCGGCATGCGGATATCCAGCAGCAGACAGCCGGAAAGCGCGGGCAGATCCGTGACTGCGGCCTGAAACTGCTGCACGCTGGCGAAGGTTTCGGTCTGCCAGCCCACCGTTGCCAGCAGTGCGCTCAGGGAGCAGCGAATCGCCTCATCATCATCAATCAGATATATACGCTGTTGCATCAGGCCTCCGTGGTTTTAAGGGGCAGCCATACCGTAAAGCAGGCGCCCTGGCCGGTGATATTGCGCACGCTAATAGTGCCGTTCAACCGCTGTACCAGGGTTTCGGTTAACGCCATACCCAGACCGAGCCCCTGCTCGCGGGTGGTGAAAAAGGGCATAAACACCTGCTCCAGCGCCTGTTCCGACAGCCCCGGCCCGCCATCGCTCACCTCAATGGCGACGCCATCGCGTTCCTGCCGGGCGGCAATGGCTACCCAGGCCTCGCCCGTGGTCATTCCCTGCTGGGCCTGAATGGCGTTACTGAGCAGATTATGCAGGATCTGCTCGATATACAGCGGAACGGCGACGACAGCCGGCAAATCATCTGGGATCCGGGCGATCGGTTTAACCCTGCCTTGACGCAGTTCGGTTTCCAGTAGCTGAGCGGTATGGCGCCAGATGCGGGCCAGATTTACCGGCTGCGGCGGTACCTGCTCGCTGCCCAGGCGCTGGCGGAAAACCTGGATCAGTTCGGCTACCCGTTTAATTTGTACCACGGCGGCGTCCAGGAGCGGGGCGGCGTTTTGCGGCTGCTGCTGGTTAATCAGGCGCAGTGCCGCCTGGTTATAGCTCAGAGTCGCAGTCAGCGGTTGGTTCAGCTCGTGGGCCAGTCCGGCGGCGATCTCGCCCAGCGCGTTCAGGCGCGTCAGCTCCGAAAAACGGGCGCGCAGATCTGCCAGCTCGCGCTGGCGCTTCTGGCGCCGGTACTGACTGCTAAAGTAAATCGCCGCCGCCCAGAACAGCAGAGTCGCCAGCATCACCAGCCACGGCATACTGCGCCAGTCGGGATCGTTACCAGCGGACAGTACAAAAGGCTGTGAAGGGCTGGCCAGTTTTTTATCCCAGCGCCAGTGGAACTGCGCCCCGGCATCGCCACGGGTAATCAGCGCCTGCTGCTGCCAGTTGATGCTGAAGGCCTGAAAGCGGTGGCGATGAAGTAGGGTATCCAGTAGCGGGTTCAGGTCGATAAGCAGGGAGTAGTGCTGGCCGCTGAGCCAGTACTGGCCATTGCCCGCGCTTACCAGCGAACCGGCGGGGCGAACCGTCGGGCGGGGTTCCCAGCGTATGACCTGAGGGAAACGCTGCTGAACCAGCTCAAAGGCGCCATGGGCCGAAAGCAGCGACAGGATCACGTCATTCTGGGCCAGCTTAACCGACACATCGCGATACAAAATACGGAACTGCTCGCTCTGCTTTTCATACTGCTGCTGTAGCGCGTAGTTAACCAGCCCGCCGCAGGAGATCAGCGACAATAGCAGCCAGATTATCGCCCTGACCATCGTCTTCCCTTTAAACATGGCCCGCCTCCGTGGTGAAAAAAGAGGCTTATTAAAGCGGCTATTGACTACAGTGTCTATTCACACTTATCGCACCGTTCACCCAGGCTGAACGATCTCTTCCTGCGATCGGGATCGCAAAAATCAATCGCCATTATTACTATCAGGCTAATGGTTAGCCGCCATGGTTAATTGATGGATCGGGTCGCACGGCGCACACTTTAACCAACGTTAAGCAAATCATAAAGATTCGCTGAATCAGGAGGTTAACAATGTTGTCAGGGCAAACCCCAGCGCGGGTCTGGAACACGCGCCGCACAGAGAAACAGCGGCGTATGGCGTCCGTCCCGGTGCAGGGCAAGGTGCTCCCCACCGAACACCTCGCCGATATTCTGGAAAAACTGATTGCGCCCGGTGACCGGGTGGTACTGGAAGGTAACAACCAGAAGCAGGCCGATTTCCTCTCCCGCACGCTTGCACAAGTCAATCCGCAGAAAGTGCACGATCTGCATATGATCATGCCGAGCGTCGGCCGCAGCGAGCATCTGGACCTGTTTGAGAAAGGCATTGCCCGCAAGCTCGACTTCGCGTTTTCCGGCACTCAGAGCCTGCGTATTTCCCAGTTGCTGGAAGATGGCGCGATGGAAATCGGCGCCATCCACACCTATATCGAACTCTATTCCCGTCTTTATGTAGACCTGGCGCCGAATATTGCGCTGGTGGCCGGTTATAAGGCCGACCGCAAAGGTAATCTCTACACCGGGCCGAGCACCGAAGATACCCCGGCGCTGATTGAAGCCGCCTCGTTCCATGACGGCATCGTTATCGCCCAGGTTAACGAGCTGGTGGATGATGAGACCGACCTGCCGCGCGTGGATATTCCGGGCTCCTGGATTGACTACGTGGTGGTGGCGGATAAGCCGTTCTTTATTGAACCGCTGTTCACCCGCGACCCGCGCCTGATTAAGCAGGAACATATCCTGATGGCGATGATGGCCATCAAAGGGATCTACGCCGAACACCAGGTGCAGTCCCTGAACCACGGCATCGGCTTTAACACCGCTGCCATCGAGCTGCTGCTGCCGACTTACGGCGAACAGTTAGGCCTGAAAGGCAAAATCTGTAAGCACTGGACCCTGAACCCGCATCCAACGCTGATCCCCGCCATTGAAAGCGGTTGGGTGGAAAGCGTGCACTGCTTCGGCGGCGAACTGGGGATGGAAGAGTATATCCGGGCGCGCCCCGATGTCTTCTTCACCGGCGCCGACGGATCTATGCGCTCTAACCGCGCCTTCTGCCAGATGGCCGGTCAGTACGCGGTAGATATGTTCATTGGCTCCACTCTGCAGGTGGATGGTCTGGCGAACTCCTCAACCGTGACCCGCGGTCGTCTTTCCGGCTTCGGCGGCGCGCCGAACATGGGCCATGACCCTCACGGTCGCCGTCACGCCACCCCGGCATGGCTCAACATGATTACCGAGCCGGACCCAATGCAGCGCGGGCGCAAGCTGGTGGTGCAGATGGTGGAAACCTTCCAGGCTGGCGTGAAACCCACCTTCGTGGAAAAACTCGATGCCGTCGATGTGGCGAAAGCCTCCGGTATGCCGCTGGCGCCGGTCATGATTTATGGCGATGACGTCACCCACGTGCTGACCGAAGAGGGTATCGCCTACCTCTACCGGGCGGAAAGTCTGGAAGAGCGCCGCGCCATGGTGGCGGCGGTGGCGGGTATCACCGATATCGGCCTTGGCGCAGACGCCAAACGCGTGGCCGAACTGCGCCGCAGCGGCAAAGTGGTCTACCCGGAAGATATGGGGATTCGTCGCACCGATGCCAGCCGCTCACTGCTGGCCGCAGGCAGCGTCGCTGACCTGGTGGAATGGTCCGACGGCCTCTATAACCCACCGGCGAAATTCCGGAGCTGGTAATGAAACTCTACCCACAGACAGGCAGTGAGGAGCGCGCCCGCCAGCTGGCCTGGTTTGCCACGCAAAGTCTTATCGACGAAGCGCGCCTGAGCCCGAAGCCCGGTCTGGTGGATAGCCGGGGCAACGGGGCCCATCACGACCTGACGCTCGCTTTGATGGAGCGTTCGGCTCACAGCCTGACACCGACCTTCCAGGCGCTGGCGCTCCAGTGCTGGCAGCGGCCTGCGGATATCGCGCTACGCCAGACCGTCGGGCGGCTGGGGCGTGAAGGCGAAAGCCAGATGATGGCGGCAACCGATGGGGTGAATACCCACCGCGGCGCCATCTGGGCGCTGGGCCTGATAGTGAGCGCCGCTGCGATGCTGGGCGGCAGTGGCTCGCCCCGGGACATTACCGAAACGGCGGCGGCCATCGCCAGGTTACCGGACCATGCCGCGCCGAAAGTGTTTAGTAAAGGGCTGCGCGCCACCCGCCGCTACCGGGTTCCCGGAGCGCGGGAAGAGGCGCAGCAGGGTTTCCCCCACGTCATGAAACTGGCTCTGCCGCAGCTTCTGCGCAGCCGCCGTCAGGGCGCATCGCAAAGCGAAGCGCAGCTTGACGCGCTGATGGCCATTATGACCTCGCTCAGCGACACCTGCGTACTTTCCCGCGCCGGACTACCGGGGCTGGAAGCGATGCAGAACGGCGCCAGAGCGGTGCTACTGGCGGGGGGATGCGGGGGCGAACAGGGCAGGGCGGCCCTTGCCAGGCTGGATAGCCAGATGCTGGCGCTTAACGCCTCGCCGGGCGGTGCCGCCGACCTGCTGGCCGCCACGTTACTACTCGACCGAATTGCGCAGCCAGATTAACTCCCCAAGGGGAATACCGAATTAAGAGGGTGTTATGGAACAGATTACATTGTCATTTCCGGCAACCCGCACCGCCAGCGGCAAAGCGCTGGCTGGCGTGGTGGGCTCCGGCGATATGGAAGTGCTGTATACCGCAGGCGCGGGCAATCAGCTTCAGGTTGATATCACCACCTCCGTCGATAACAGCCAGGCGCGCTGGCAGGCGCTGTTTGACCGCCTGGCGCTGGTCAGCAGCCTGCCTGCGGGCCAGATGGTGATTCATGACTTCGGCGCGACGCCGGGCGTGGCGCGTATCCGTATCGAACAGGTTTTTGAGGGGGTGAGCCATGCGTAATGACCGCAGCTTTATCGAACTGAGAGCGCGCGAACGCGCCCGCAATCTGCTGGATGACGGCAGCTATCGTGAACTCCTCGATCCCTTCGACGGCATTATTTCGCCGTGGCTGGGGCCCCAGGGCATCGTTCCCCAGGCCGATGACGGCATGGTGGTGGCCAAAGGCACCATCAATGGCAAACCCAGCGTAGTGGTGGCGATTGAAGGGGCTTTCCAGGGCGGCAGTATGGGGGAAGTGTCCGGCGCCAAAATGGCGGCGGCGCTGGAACTGGCCGCTGAGGATAACCGTAACGGCATCCCGACTCAGGCGGTACTGAGCCTGGAAACCGGCGGCGTGCGCCTGCAGGAAGCGAACCTGGGCCTGGCGGCTATCGCCGATATCCACGCGGCCATTGTTGACCTGCGTCGCTACGTGCCGGTGATCGGTATTGTGACCGGCACCGTGGGCTGCTTCGGCGGGATGTCCATTGCCGCGGCCCTGTGCAGCCACCTGATTGTGACCCGCGAAGCGCGTCTGGGGCTGAACGGCCCGCAGGTTATCGAGCAGGAAGCGGGCATTGAAGAGTACGACTCCCGGGATCGCCCCTTTATCTGGAGCATGACCGGCGGTGAAGTGCGTTACCACAGCGGGCTGGTGGATGCGCTGGTGCCGGACGGTATTAACGCCGTGAAGCAGGCGGTGCAGGCAGCCATCGATAAAGGCGTGCCGGAAAAAGTACGCACCGACAACTATCAGTGGTATCTCGACCGTCTGACCGCCTTTGATACGCGTCAGCAGGCCGACAGCGACCAAATTAAACAGCTTTTTGGGGAGGTGAAATCATGAGCCAGACACAGAGCCGCGGCGCCCTATGGCTGAATAAACTGGCGCCGGATGCAACAGCGGTCGCCGGTCTGTGCCCGTCGGTACAGGCGGTGGACGGCACCCTGGCAGGCGAAGCCGCAAGGTTTATCGCCGTGGTGCCGGATGCCGGTAACCATTTTCCGCGCGCCGCACGCGGCGAAGTGGGCCTGCTGGAAGGCTGGACCCTGGCGAAAGTGATTAGCGAAACCATTGCGCAGGATGCCAGCAAAGCCATCAAACGTCCCATCATTGCGGTTATCGATGTGCCCAGCCAGGCCTATGGTCGTCGCGAAGAGGCTTTCGGTATTCACCAGGCGCTGGCCGGTGCCGCAGCGGCGTACGCCAATGCGCGACTGGCGGGGCATCCGGTGATTGGGCTTATCGTCGGTAAAGCGATGTCCGGCGCCTTCCTGGCGCACGGTTACCAGGCTAACCGTCTGATAGCTTTTAATGATGCCGGGGTGATGATTCACGCCATGGGGAAAGAGTCTGCGGCACGTATCACGCTGCGTAGCGTGGCCGACCTGGAAAAACTGGCCTCGACCATTCCGCCGATGGCCTACGACATCGAAAACTACAAAACCCTGGGCCTGCTTTCCTCCCTGTTGGATATCAGCAACCCGGACGCGCCGCAGGCCGACGATCTGACCCTGGTCAATCGCGCGCTGGAAAAGGCCGTTGAAGAGGCTCGTCAGGATCCCACCCTGAAAAGCCGCCTGGGCGCGGAGAATCGTCGTAGCTCAGCGCTGGTTCGCGAACGGATGCGCGCAAACTGGTAAGCCGACAATAAAACCTGCCGGTCAGGGTCAGTGAGGGCGATTCCGCCCACTGGCCCTGTGCTTGAAAAAAATAATAACCATCGCGCTGGTGCTGCTCCGATTTTCTCTTTTTTAAGGTGACTACTATGACATACGTGATTGTCCACGCGCTCGCGCCCATCTTTGTGATCATGCTGCTCGGCTTCTGGGCCGGTAAGGCAAAGATGGTCGATAACCAGAACGTTTCCCTGCTCAATATTTTCGTCATGGATTTTGCCCTGCCCGCCGCGCTGTTTAGCGCGACGGTGCAGACCCCCTGGTCCGGTATCGTTCAGCAGTCACCACTGGTGGTGGTACTGACGCTGGCAATGTGGATAACCTGGGCGGTGATCTACTTCCTGGCGGTGAAAGTCTTCAAAAAATCGCCCCAGGATGCGGCGGTACTGACCCTGACCGTGGCGCTGCCTAACTATGCGGCTCTTGGCCTGCCGATTCTTGGCAGCGTACTGGGGGAAGGCCCGTCCACTTCGCTGTCCGTCGCGGTCTCTATTGCCTGCGGTTCGGTACTGATGACGCCGTTCTGCCTGCTGGTGCTGGAGCGTGAAAAAGCCCGCGCGGCTGGCGGTAACAGCGGCTCTACCCTGACTATGCTGCCGGTGCTGATGTGGCGCTCTATCAAAAAACCGATCGTCATGGGCCCGCTGCTGGGGGTGATTCTTTCCGCTATCGGTATCAAAATGCCGGATCTTCTGCTGGCGGCGATTAAACCGTTGGGACTTGCGGCCACCGCTGCCGCGCTGTTCCTGACCGGGGTGATTCTGTCGGCCCGCCGTCTGAAAATTAATGCTTCAGTTATCATTGGCAGCGTAATGACCATGCTGATTCAGCCGATGATCGCCTGGGGCGTGGTGCTGGTACTGGGGCTGCATGGCCAGGTCGCCATTACCGCTGTCCTGATGGTGGCGCTTTCCGCGGGCTTCTTCGGCGTGGTGTTCGGTAACCGCTTTGGCGTACAGTCGCCGGATGCGGAAGCGGTGCTGCTGATTAGCTCGGTACTCTGTATCCTGACGCTACCGCTGTTTATCTCACTGACTTCAGGAATGTAACTCATGATGCACCCCCGTCCCCATGACCTGCTCTGGCTTGATGATGTCGATGCGCTACAGGGTGTTGATGCCCCCTGGGCTACCCGCCAGTGGCGCCCGGCGCTGCCGGTGGTGGTGCGCCGCGACAGTCACCCACAGGGGCTGATTCCGGTAGGGGTTCGGGGGTTACGGCGCGAACAGCGCGCCGCCGGATGGGTGGCGCTGCCGCGCGTTGTCCGCACTCTGTCACCCGAGGATCTGGTGGATATTCATGCGCTGTTGTACTCGCCTTTTGTTTCCCAGCCGCCGGTTCAGGCGGCTGTTGCTGTGGCACAGCAGGCGTGGCCGTGGGTCTGGGGGATTGGCGGCAGCGTTGGCTATGCCCTGGCGACCGGGATCCCGACCCTGCATGCCGACAGCGATCTCGATCTGCTGATTCGCGCGCCCGATCCCCTCGATCGTCAGGCGCTAAATGCCTGGCAGGATCGGGTTTCCCGCCTGCCGTGCCGGGCGGATACCCAGGTGGAGACCCCGTTTGGGGGCTTTGCGCTGGCGGAGTGGCTGCGCGATGGACGCGCGCTACTGAAGACTGAAACCGGGCCGCGGATAGTCAGCGACCCGTGGCAACAGGAGCGGTGATGAAAATACTCTTTACCTTTCCCGGCCAGGGAACCCAGCATCCCGGTATGCTGCATGAACTCCCGGCCGGAGATACCACGCTGGAGCAAGCCCGTGCGGTGCTCGGCGATGAGGTCGACACCCTGGACAGCCCCCAGGCGCTACGCCATACCCGGGCGGTTCAGCTCTGTTTGTTGATTGCAGGCACGGCCTGGGCCCGGGAGCTGATACGGCGCGACGTGACGCCGGACATGGTCAGCGGCCTGTCCATTGGCGCCTTTCCGGCGGCGGTGATGGCCGGAGTTTTGCCGTTCGCCGACGCGCTCCGACTGGTGGCGCTGCGTGGAGATCTGATGGAACAGGCGTATCCGCAGGGCTATGGGCTGACCGCGATTATGGGGCTGACTTTGCCACAGGTCGAGGCGCTGGTGGCCGACAGCGACGTCTATATCGCTAACCTGAACGCCGAAACCCAGATTGTGATTGCCGGGCGCGACGACAGCATGGCGCAGGTGGCTCAACGGGCGCTGAAAAAAGGCGCCAGCCGCGCTAAACGGCTGGCGGTCAGTGTACCTTCCCACTGTGCACTGCTGGATGAACCGGCCCGCCAGCTCCAGGCGGCCTTTGCCGGTGTCACTCTGACGCGGCCGCGCTGCGCCTACTTAAGCGGCAGCACCGCCCGGGTGCTGTGGCAGCCGGAGCGAATCGCGGAGGATCTGGCCCTGAATATGGCGCGCACCGTGCGCTGGCAGGAGGCGATGATCGCGGCAGAAGAACGGGAGGTTGGCCTGGCGATCGAAATGCCCCCCGGCGGCATTCTGACCTGCCTGACCCGCCAGGCGGTGACCCGGGAAGAGGCTATCTCGCTGGAACGCAGCGGCTGCGAGGTCGCGGTCCATATGGCGAAGCTGGCCAGGGCCAGAGAGTATTAACCGACAGGCTATACTGAGGGCGAGTTATTCTGCCGGAGGAAAGCGTGTCAGAACTCCACGTTACAGCCAGCGCCAGCGCTGAGGCGATTCTGGCGCTGTTGATTCAACAGCGCCAGATATCAGGTCAGGTCGCAACGCCGGATGACGATCTCAGTATTGGTCCACTGGACGACTTGCCCGGGCGGGCGCCATTCTGGGCGGGTTATTACGATCGGGCGGGGGAGCCCTGGTCGGTATCGGCGGCGCACGCCTGTTGGCAACGATTTCTGCAATCGCTCCACGATCATCATTCGTCGCGCCTGCTGGTTTGGGGGGCCGATAATACGTGCGATGCCGTTTTTTTACGCCTGGTGTGCCATCAGCTTAGCCGTGCAGGGCATGATATACCGCTGTTTGCTATTGATGTTCCCGGCCATCGCGCTGTAGCGAGCTGTCCGCCGCCGCAGCTGGCGGCTTATATTGACGAGGCGCGTACGATCTCCACGGAAATGCGCGATAGCCTGGCGGATGAGTTTGACAGACTTGCCGCACATCGCGCGTTGTTAAGGCGATATCGCCCGCGCTGCCAGCCGGCGTTTGAGTTTCCCGGGCCCGATATCTTCGATGCTCTTTTGCTTAAGCGAAGCGCGCCGGAGTGGCGTCCCGCCCTGCGTATCATTGGCGATGTGCAGGGCGCATGGCCTGAACCAGTGAATAGCGAATTTCTCTATTCGCGGCTGCGCTGGCTGGTGGCTCAGGGGCAGCTACAGGGGCGGGGGATAGATAATGCCATGCGGGCCTGTTATATCGCCCTGCCCGCAGCTTCAGGATAACACCACGCGCTCATCGGCGGCGGGCGGGTGCCCCAGCGCGTACATGCGCCCTTCGGCGGCCAGCGCCAGCAGGTTGGGGTCATGTTCGCGGTTGCGGGCAAAGACCAGCGCAATCAACTGGCGCATCTGATAAGGCTCCGCCAGTTTTAGCAACTGCACGTCCTGTTCATACACCTTCTTCATTCTGCCCGGCATCAGGGTAAATCCCACCCCGGCCTGCACCAGGCTTAGCATCGAAAAGATATCGTTCACCCGCATGACGATCTCCGGCTCGAAACCGGCCACGTGGAAGGCCTCCTGAAAACCAGCATAGGTGGCGAACCCTTCCGCCAGCGAGACGAACTTCTCTTCCCGGTAGTCACGCAGATCCGCCGGACCTTCCTGGCTGAGTTCGGCGCTGGCCGGGGCGGCCAGGCAGATATCGTCCTCAAACAGCGGCAGCACCTCCAGCCGGGTACGGTCGATCTCGCTTTCGGAAATCGAGATCAGGATGGCGTCCAGCGAGCCGTCGTTCAGCATGCCGAGCAGGGTGGCATTCGATCCCATGGTGAGATCCAGCTCCAACTGGGGGCGGCGCAGCTTCATGCCCATAATCAGTCGCGGCACGGTTTCCAGAGTCAGCGAATAGAGAGTGCCGATACGCAGTCGCCCCTGGCCTATCCCCGCCGCTCGCCGGGCCTCTTCCAGACCGCGATCCACCGCCGTGACCGCCTGCTGACAGTACTGCTGCAGCACCAGGGCCGCGGGCTGGGGCACCAGATTACGCCCCTGATGGGCGAACAGCGGGCAGCGTACCTCCTCTTCCAGCGAATGCAGCGCCCGGTGCACGCTGACGCTGCTTAACCCCAGGGCCTCTGCGGTGCGAGCGATATTGCCTTTCTCCATAAAGGTCAGAAAGACCAGCAGCTTGCGGAAGGTGATTTCGTTATCAATTTGCATCGCGATAAGTTTTTTAAATATCAGAAGGAAATAGTGCGCCACATCTCAAAACAGATCATCAGGTTTGCGTGCCGCTTTTACCGAAACAGGGTTGTTAAGTGTGATGTCTGTCACACAAAAAGTCGGATTAGTCCTGATGTCGTGGAAATATGTGGAACCGATCACTCATGGCTGTGCCATTTCCACTTTGAAGTGGAAAACAACTCGCTACAAACCCTGCGCCCCTGCCTATAGGTTAAAGCCATCCCAATTAATAAGGTATCTAGCGTGGAAAACGGAGCGGTAATGGTTAATGAAACCAGCAGCCAGAATGAGCAGGTCGCCCGCCTTGGGGAAGAGATGCTGGCCTGGATTAAGGCGCTGCTGAAGACGCAGGAGATAGTCCCGAACGCCGTGCAGGAGCAGATGCTCGACTCGCACGTCAGGGCAATGGCATTCCGGTCCGTGACCGGTGAGCCGCTGCCGGAAGTGGATGCCAGCCTGTTTGAAGAGATTTCACAGGACTCTATGCGGCTTGCGGAACAAGCGGTTGCGAAGTTCGGCAATCTGCCGGTCGAAGAGGCCTGGCTGCTGTCGGTGCATTTCGAAGTAGCAAAAGATAACGATTAACGGATCAGGAGTAACAACATGGCACAGATTACGGTAGTGATTGGCGATCGTCTGGGTAAAGGTCAGAAAGTGGCTGAAGGTGTGGAAAAAGCCGGTGGTCGCGCGGTAGTGGTTCCGGGCGTGGCGGCGGATATGAAGCTGGGCGACGTGATGAAAGCGGAAGAGGCCACCTTTGGTATCTCTTTCTGCGGCAGCGGCGGCGCGGGCGCGATTACCGCTCAGAACAAGTACGGCTATAAAGCGAAATATGGCATGCGTTCTATCGACGAAGGCGTGACGGCCATTAACGAAGGCTGCAACGTGCTGGGCTTCGGCTTTATGGATAAAGAAGAGCTGGGCGAACGCCTGGTGCAGGCCTGGCAGAAGAAATACGGCGCCTGATTATGAAAGAGCACTTCACCACCACGGTGAGAGTCACCGGCAAAGGCGACGCGAAAGCGAAGGCCTTTGCCGACGCCCTGAGCAAGGTTCAGGGCGCAGTGATGAAATCGACTCCCCAGGTTTTACTGCGTATTGAACCCCAGGATATTGAGGTGATTCAGGCGCAGGTCGCGGTACGCAAAGAGGCGTTTTTATTTATCTTTCTGCGCCGGGAGAGACGGACTTTCAGCGTTGAACTGGATGTCACTGTGACGGTGACGGCAATCAATCTCGACAAAGTGGATTTTGTCGCGAACACCTAAGTAATCACAAGAAAAGGGCAGAGTGATGTTCTTAATTATATTAATAAAATCGCTCATCATCGGCGCGCTGGTCGGCGTGGGTGTGGGCGCCGGAGCGGCACGAATGTTTCATGCGCCCACCACCCAGGGGATGGGGGCGTTTCGTACGTTGGGGGAGCTTAACTCCTGTGAGGGAGACCCGGCTTCTCACTTCTCATTTGGCCTGGGCTTCTTCTTTAACGCCTGGGCATCGTCAGTGGCTGCGGGCGCCTTCACCCAGGACGTTGACCACCGCATTATCCCTAACTGGGCGGCAGCGGTGCTGATGATCAAAAACCGCAACGTCGCGGAAACACTGCACGATCCGAAGAAGATGGCCATTGCTGGCGGCATCATCGGTATGGTGGTGGTGGCCTTCCTTAACCTGACTGCATCGTCGGTACCGGAAGCGCTTCAGGTCACGGCCGTGAAGGTGTTGGTACCGGCGGCTAACCTGCTGGTTAACATCGTGATGCCGGTGATCTTCTGGCTGGCGGCCATCGATGCCGGTAAGCGCTCGGGGTTCTGGGCCACCATTTTTGGCGGTCTGGCGCAGTTGATTATGGGTAACGCCGTACCGGGTCTGGTGCTGGGTATTCTGATCGGTAAAGGCGTGGAAGAGAGCGGCTGGAACCGCGTTACCAAAGTGATGATGAGCGCCATTATCGTGCTGTTCGTGATGAGTGCCTTCTTCCGCGGCTTCGATATGAAACTGCTGGAATCCTTCCACCTGGGCGTGCCGAACTGGCTCGAACTGATCCATAACTCGATGAGCGGCAAATAAGGAGCGCGCAAATGGAACAGAATAAAGGTTTCTGGTATGCCGACTGGTCGTTCCCGATCTTCGTTGGCCTGCTGTCCTCCGGCGTCTTCGCCGGGACCCATATGTACTACCTGCACGGCATTGGCGCCTTTAACGAAGTGGCCTTCGTGGCCATGCTGAAGGCAGGTATGGATACCGGCGTCTACGGCGCGGTAGCGGCCTTTGGCGCCAGCTTCCTGTTCGCCCGTATTATTGAAGGCTCTCTGGTTGGGATTCTGGATATCGGCGGAGCGATTCAGACCGGCATTGGGCTGGGCGTTCCGGCACTGCTGCTGGGTTCAGGTTTCATCTTTCCGGTAGCGAACTTTGCCGCCTCGCTGGCGACTGGCCTGGTGCTTGGTCTGGCGGTGGGTTATGTGATTATCCTGGCGCGTAAGTTTACCGTGAATCAGGGCAACACCACCTACGGTGCCGACGTCATGATGGGCGCGGGTAACGCCTCCGGCCGCTTCCTGGGGCCCCTGATTATCCTGAGCGCAATGGGCGCTTCCATTCCGATTGGCGTGGGCTCGCTGCTCGGCGCGCTGGGATTCTATATCTGGCAGAAGCCGATCACCGGCGGTGCCATCCTGGGCGCCATGCTGTTCGGCTACTTCTTCCCGGTCGCCATCTAACGTTTTACGGGCGCTTAAGCGCCCGGTTTTATTGAGGAGAGACCCATGTTTGATTTGATCCTGCGTCAGGCTCGTCTGGCGGATGAGCGTATCGTCGATATCGCCATCCAGGACGGGAAGATCGCCGCTCTGGGGGACGTATCCGGCCCGGCGCGTGAAGAGTTCAACCTGGACGGCAAGGGCTACGTCAGCGCGGGCTGGATTGACTCCCACGTTCACTGCTACCCCAAATCCCCGATTTATCACGACGAGCCGGACAGCGTCGGGATCGCCACCGGTGTCACCACGGTGGTGGATGCCGGTAGCACCGGGGCTGACGACGTGGATGATTTCTACCAACTCACCCGGGCGGCTACCACGGAAGTGTATGCGCTGCTGAATATCTCCCGGGTTGGGCTTATCGCTCAGAACGAACTGGCGCGCATGGAGAACATCGACGCCGATGTGGCAGGTGCAGCGATTCGCCGCCACCCCGACTTTATTGTCGGCATTAAAGCGCGCATGAGCAGCAGCGTCGTGGGCGAAAACGGCATTAAGCCGCTGGTGCGCGCTAAAGAGATTCAGAAGGCCAACGGCGGTCTGCCGCTGATGGTCCACGTCGGCAACAATCCGCCGGATCTGGATGAAATTGCCGAACTGCTGGGCAGCGGCGATATCATCACCCACTGCTATAACGGCAAACCGAACCGCATTCTGACGCCGGAAGGCGAGTTACGCGCCGCCGTGAGCCGCGCCATTGATCGCGGCGTGCGGATGGATGTGGGCCACGGTACCGCAAGCTTCAGCTTCGCGGTGGCCCAGCAGGCGATCTCGCTGGGGATCCTGCCGCACACTATCAGTTCCGATATCTACTGTAAAAACCGCATCAGCGGCCCGGTACACAGCCTGGCGTCGGTGATGTCGAAATTCCTCGCCATTGGCATGACGCTTCCCGAAGTGATCGACTGTGTCACCGTGAAGGCCGCCGAAGGGCTGCGCCTGAGCCGGAAAGGGCGACTGACGCCGGGTGCCGACGCTGACCTGACCCTCTTCGCGCTGCGCCGTCAGTCGACGCTGTTTGTCGATGCCGAAAACGACAGCCTGCAGGCGGAACAGCAGATTGTCCCGCTGGCCGCCCTGCGCGCCGGTCAGTGGTTCACCACCGAACAAGGAAAAGCAGAACATGTCTTCGATTTATGAGAAGTACCACCTGAAGCAGGTGATTAACGCCTCCGGGCGGATGACCATCCTTGGCGTTTCCACGCCGCGTCCGGAAGTGGTCGAGGCGGTGAATACCGGCATGAACCACTACTTCGAAATGAAGGATCTGGTGAATAAAACCGGCGAGTACATCGCCCGGCTGCTGGATGTGGAAGCGGCGACCGTGGTCTCCTGCGCTTCGGCGGGGATCGCCCAGTCGGTGGCGGCGGTGCTGGTGAAAGACAGCGACTGGCTGCTGGAAAATCTGCACGTCACGCCGGTGGAAAATAACGAAATCGTTCTACCGAAAGGCCACAACGTAAACTTCGGCGCGCCGGTAGGCACCATGGTGGCGCTGGGCGGCGGCAGGATGGTGGAAGCAGGCTACGCCAACGAATGCTCCGCGGCGCAACTGGCGGCGGCGATCACGCCGCGTACCGCCGCGATCCTCTACATTAAGTCTCACCACTGCGTACAGAAGAGTATGCTGAACGTGGCTCAGGCCGCGGAAGTCGCGCGCGCGCATAACCTGCCGCTGATTGTCGATGCCGCAGCGGAAGAGGATCTGCAGCGTTACTATCAGGCTGGGGCCGATCTGGTGATCTACAGCGGCGCCAAAGCTATCGAAGGGCCGACCAGCGGGCTGGTTATTGGTCGTCACAAGTACGTGGAGTGGGTGAAGCGCCAGGCGGGCGGTATTGGTCGCGCCATGAAGGTAGGCAAAGAGGGGATCCTCGGCCTGGCCTGCGCCATTGAACACTACCTGACAGCCGCCAAAGAGAGCGGGGCCGAAATGGTCGCGAAGATGACCCCCTTTATCGATGCCCTGAACACCCTGAACGGCGTGAGCGCAAGGGTGGTCTGGGATGCCGCAGGGCGCGATATCGCCCGTGCTGAAATCAAGTTTGATGAAGCGACCACCGGTATCGCCACCGGCGACCTGGTGCAGGCGCTGAAGCAGGGCGAATACGCCATTTATTTCCGCGGCTACAAGGCCAATGAAGGCATTATCGAAGCCGACGTGCGCAGCGTGACCGCACAGCAACTGGATATTATTTATCGCCGCATCAGCGAGCTACTGAAGGAGAAACAGGCATGAAACTGACCCCCAACTTTTACCGCGACCGCGTCTGTCTGAACGTACTGGCGGGATCCAAAGCCAACGCCCAGGCGATCTACGAAGCGGCGGAAGGCCATGTGCTGGTGGGCGTGCTGTCCAAAAACTATCCGGACGTAGCGAGCGCGGTGGCGGATATGCGCGAGTATGCGAAACTGATTGATAATGCGCTGTCCGTCGGTCTGGGTGCGGGCGATCCGAATCAGTCGGCGATGGTGAGCGCTATCTCGCGTGAAGTGCAGCCGCAGCACGTGAACCAGGTCTTTACCGGCGTGGGTCCGAGCCGGGCGCTGCTGGGGCAGAACGACACCGTGGTCAACGGCCTGGTGTCGCCCACCGGAACTGTGGGTATGGTGAAGATCTCCACCGGGCCGCTGAGCGCCGGGGCGCCGGACGGCATTGTGCCGGTCGAAACGGCGATTGCGCTGCTTAAGGATATGGGCGGCAGCTCCATTAAGTACTTCCCGATGGGCGGGCTGAAGTGCCGCGATGAGTTCACGGCGGTGGCCAAAGCCTGCGCGCAGCACGACTTCTGGCTGGAGCCGACCGGCGGTATCGATCTGGAAAACTTTGAAGAGATCCTGCAGATCGCGCTGGATGCCGGGGTGAGTAAGATTATCCCCCACGTTTACAGCTCGATTATCGATAAGGCGAGCGGCGACACCCGTCCGGAAGACGTGCGTCAACTGCTGGCGATGACGAAAAAACTGGTTGGTTAAGTTGTCCCTGCCCTCTTCGCAAGGAGAGGGCAATTAGATATCACTTAATTTAAGGAGAAACCAGGGCCTTCCGGTACCCAATAAGGTGGTAAACCGGTAACCTTCCCGGCCATAGAGAGCGCGTTATACCCCGGCAACTAGCCGGTAAGCAGTAACCCGGGCCAGGGCGCCTGGACAACGAGTGAGGAAACTGAAGTGCGATTCCCGAATCCCCGTCTGGCTCAACTTTTTGAAATGTTGCAAAACGAAACCCTGCCACAGGATGAGCTGGCGCGGCGCCTTTCGGTTTCCACCCGTACCGTTCGCGCCGATATCACGGCGCTGAATGCGCTGTTGCAGAGTCACGGCGCGCAATTTGTTCTGAACCGCGGCGCCGGTTATCAACTGAAAGTGGACGATCCCCAGCGCTATGCCCGGCTGTGTGAGGCCCCCGCGCGCCAGTTACGCATTCCCCGTAGCGGTCAGGAGCGGGTTCACTATCTGCTGGTTCGCTTTCTGAATTCGGCCTTCTCGCTAAAGCTTGAAGATCTGGCGGAAGAGTGGTTCGTTAGCCGCGCCACCCTGCAAAGCGACATGGCTGAAGTGCGGGAGTGGTTTAGCCGCTACAACCTGACGATAGAGACCCGGCCGCGCCACGGTATGAAGCTGTTCGGCAACGAGATGGCGATGCGCGCCTGTCTGACCGATCTGCTATGGAAAATCTGGCAGGAAGATAACGACAACCCGCTGCTGACCGAAGAGTCCCTGACCGCTGGCGCGCTGGTGCAGATGGCGCCTCTGGTGCAGGAAAGCTTCAGCCAGTGTGGGATACGGATGACCGACGAAGGCCAGCAGTTTATCTGCCTTTACTGCGCGGTAGCGATGCGCCGTATCGGCGAAGGCTATCCGCTTTCCGGATTTACGGCAGAGGATGTGGACGACAACGTTTGTCAGGCCGCACACCATATCGCCATGGCGTTACAGAAGCTCACCGACAAGCCCCTCTCTTCCTCGGAAGAGGCCTGGCTGCGGGTGCATATCGCCGCGCGACAGGTCCAGGATGTGGCGCCCAGCGCCATCAGCGCCGACGATGCCGAAACCCTGGTCAGCTACATCCTGCGCTATATCAACAGCCACTTTAACTACAACCTGCTGACCGACGAGCAGCTGCGTGCCGACCTGCTGACCCATATCAAAACCATGATCACTCGGGTGCGCTACCAGATTAACCTGCCCAACCCGCTGCTTAACAATATTAAGCAGCACTATCCGCTGGCATGGGATATGACCCTGGCGGCGGTCTCCAGTTGGGGCAAGCATACGCCTTACACCATCAGCGAAAACGAGGTGGGATTTCTGGTACTGCATATCGGGGTAGGGCTGGAGCGTCACTACAATATCGGCTATCAGCGTCAGCCCCGGGTGCTGCTGGTGTGTGATACCGGCAACTCTACGGTGCGGATGATTCAGGCGATGCTGCTGCGCAAATATCCGCAGATGGAGGTCGCTCGCATTATTTCGCTGCGGGAATACGAGCAGCAGGCCAGCATTGGCGAGGATTTTGTAATCTCCACGGCGCGGATTAGCGAAAAGGATAAGCCGGTAGTGGTGATGTCGCCGTTCCCTACCGACTATCAACTGGATCAGATCGGCAAACTGGTGCTGGTGGACAGGACCCGCCCCTGGCTGCTGGAGAAATATTTTGACCCTCAGCACTTCCGGATTATCGACCAGCCGATGAGCCAGCAGGCGTTGTTCGACGAGCTGTGCGCCCAACTGGAACAGGAGGGCTATGTGGAGCACGACTTCCTGCCGTCGGTGGTGGAGCGGGAAGCCATCGTCAGCACTATGTTGGGAGAGGGCATTGCGCTTCCTCACTCGCTGGGACTACTGGCGAAGCGCACGGTGGTCTATACCGTGCTGGCGCCTCAGGGGATTCAGTGGGGCGATGAAGTGGCCAGCGTCATCTTCCTGCTGGCCATCAGTAAAAGCGAATATGAAGAGGCGATGGCTATTTACGATCTGTTCGTCACCTTTCTGCGCGAGCGCGCCACGCCCCGGCTCTGTGAAAGCCGGGACTTCGCCGAATTTAAGGCGCTGGCTATGGACTCGCTGAGTCGCTTTTAACGCCCCATCAGTCCGTTATAAGCCTGCATAGCCAGAGAGTAGGAGTGCAGGCGCGCCTGGTTGTCGAAGATCTGGCCGTTAACCATGATCTCGTCCGCCTGGGTTTCCCGCAGTACCGTTTCCAGCCCGTGGCGCACCTTCGCTTTATCTCCCACCAGCGACACGCTTAGCGCCTGTTCCACGCCGTACTGCTCCGCCGGGCTCCAGAAGCTGTCCATATTGTCGATAGGCGGCGGCAGCTGGCCGGGATTACCGCGGCGCAGTGTCACGAACGACTGCTGCATGGAGGTAAACAGATATTCGGCGTCGCGGTTGCTATCGGCGGCGATGATATTGATACAGACCATCGCATAGGGTTTTTCCAGCCGCGCCGAGGGGCGGAACTGCTCGCGGTACAGCTGCAGCGCCTGGAGCATCATCGCTGGCGCGAAGTGCGAGGCAAACGCAAAGGGCAGGCCCATCTGCGCCGCCAGCTGGGCGCTGTACAGGCTGGAGCCCAGCAGCCACACTGGAATACCCGCGCCGTAGCCGGGAACCGGGCGTACCGGCGGTTCGGGCGCGCTTTCGTCGGCATCGAACCAGGCGACCAGCTCCGCCACATCGCGCGGGAAGTTATCCACGTCCTGATGGCTCATATGACGGCGCAGGGCCATCATGGTGCGCTGATCGCTGCCCGGCGCGCGCCCCAGCCCCAGATCGATACGACCGGGGAACAGCGCCTCCAGAGTGCCGAACTGCTCGGCAATCACCAGCGGTGCGTGGTTCGGCAGCATCACGCCGCCGGATCCCAGGTGCAGCGTTTGGGTATTCGCCGCCAGCCAGCCAATCAGCACTGACGTCGCGGCGCTGGCGATACCGCTCATATTGTGGTGCTCCGCCAGCCAGTAGCGGTGATAGCCCTGCTTTTCAGTCAGCTGAGCCAGCTCCAGCGAGCGCTGGAATGCCTCGCGAGCGTTGGCATCCTGGGGAATGGGGGCGAGATCGAGTACTGACAGGGGGACGTATTTTAATTTAGACATAGTGGCTCACATCAGATTGAAGGTCCGGAGTCTCATTTTATTCTGGCTGATTTACCAGAATCTGACCCGTGATGGTGCCATGAAAATGTTTGTCATGGGATTGGCAATGCGAGCGGTTGAAGATGCCGGTTTGCGTTTTTGCTCGCAATGCTCTGGTTGATTTTTGTTCTTTTTGGCGCATAATTCTGCGCATACCTATGCACAGAGGAGGGCGGTTATGAGTTCGATTATTCCACTTCGTCGTAGCCATAAGCGGAGCACCAACGTTTATCTGACGGCATCACTTGTCGAGAAGGCTCGCTGTCTGGATATCAATTTGTCTGCCACCCTTGACCAGTTGCTGGCTCAGGCGATAGAAGAGAAACAGCGGCAGATGGGCAAAGAGAAGCAGGATATCCAGGCGATGAATGCCTTTATGGCAAAAGCGGGAACGCCTGGCGACGACGACTTTTTTGGCGGTATTTAATGGCGTAAAGGAGCGACACCATGGCCAGACAGTTTGATGTTTATCGTAATCCGTCAATGCGATCCAACGAATTCTGGCCTTATTATCTGATCCTGCAAAATGACTATTTCGATACCCTGGCGACCCGGGTTATTGTCCCGCTGGTGGCGGCAGATGCGCTGACCCTGACACAGCGGCGGGTCACGCCTGGGGTCATGGTGAACGGCACTGAGCATTACGTTTTTATGCCCGCCATGACCTTTCTGGAGGCCAGAAAGATCGAGCAACGCGATTTTGTGGTTAATCTGGCTGATTCCAGAAGCGAAATTCTGGCAGCGATTGACGCTATTGTGACCAATGCATAATAAAGCGGTCATAGAGACCGCCTGAGATTGAGGCTGTAAACCAGTGACGTTCAGCCAGGGTGAGGAGCTTAATCCAGCACCAGCTCCAGCCCGGATACCCGGCGCCAGTAGCCGTTGCAGTCGCCGTTGGGCGCCAGCCTGAGCGGCGCTTTCCCCGCTTCGTTATCCCGGAAGCGGTTTAGCATCTCCAGCGTGGACTCGTCTTCCGGCGACAGGCGAACGATATCCACCATCCCCTTCATCGACGCCAGCTCGTTACCAAGGTTATAGACATAGCCGCTCATGGTCTGAATACCGTTCAGGGTAAAGACCTTCTGCTGCTCCTGAGACAGCATATCGCGACCGTTCGGGTAGTTAATACAGCAGGTCTCGCATTCGTCTTTGGGCCGGTCTTCCGAACGGGCGGTAAAGCAGCGGGCGGAATAAGCCAGCGGCAGATGGCCGTAGCTCAGTACTTCCACTTCAAAGCGGTTGCGGATCCCAAGGTCTTCACACTGGTTCAGCAGGTTTTCCAGCCAGTCCCGGGAAAGCTCGACCGGCATGCACCAGCGCACCATGCCCTGCATCTGTAGCAGGCGCAGGGTCACGGCGTTATAGCAGTTCAGGGCGTGACCGGCTACGAAAGGCAGGCGGCGCTCGGCGGCCATGTTCACGGCGGCCAGATCGCTGGCTTCGATCATAAAGTCGCCGTTTTCCACGTAGCGCTTCAGTTCGTTGAGCTCGGAAGGCGCCTGCACCAGCGCCATGGTGGAGAGCACCACCTGTTTACCCGCGGCGGCCAGGCCTTTCGCCATCGCCAGCCATTCACCGGCTTTAGTGGCGCGTCGTTTGCTGCAAACGCTCTCGCCCAGGTAAACAATATCGGCACTGCTGTTCGCGGCAGAGGTATAAAAGCTTTCCAGCCGCGCAGTTGGCCAGTACCAGAGTACCGGTCCAAGGGAGTATTTCATCTCATCTCCTGTCGCCACTTGCGGTGGCGTATCGAATCTTGTCTTACTGCCACTTGCGGTGGTAAGCCCCAAGGGTGGTCTGGGTGCCTTCGGCCATGGCGCCCAGCGCCTCCATCCATTCCGGCTGAGCCGTGAAGCCTTCGGGGTTCGCCATGCAGCGATCGATAGCCTGGCGCCATACTTTCGCCACCTGACTGACGTAGGCCGGGCTACGCTGGCGCCCCTCGATTTTCACCGAGGCGATACCGGCTGCAAGCAGCGTCGGCAGCAGTTCCAGCGTATTGAGGCTGGTGGGCTCTTCCAGCGCGTGGTAGCGCTGACCGTCCACCAGGTAGCGACCCTTACACAGCGTGGGATACCCGGCATTCTCGCCATCCTGGTAGCGGTCGATCAGCACCTCGTTCAGGCGCGATTCCAGACCCTGGCTGGTCTGCTGCCAGCGCACGAAACGGGCGGGAGAGCAGGCGCCAACGGTATTGGGCGATTCGCCGGTCAGGTAAGAAGAGAGATAGCAGCGTCCTTCGGCCATAATGCACAGGCTGCCGAAGGCGAAGACCTCCAGCGGCACCGGCGTTACGCGCGCCAGCTGCTTCACCTGGTGGATGGAGAGCACCCGAGGTAGTACCACGCGGGAGACATCGAAATGGTTTTTATAGAAGCGGATCGCCTCTTCATTGGTGGCGGATGCCTGCACCGAGACGTGGCGTTCCACGTTGGGATAGTGCTTTGCGGCATATTCCAGCATGGCAAGATCCGCCAGAATCAGGGCATCGGCCCCCAGCTGCGCCGCCATATCCACGGCACGCTCCCAGCGGGAAAAACCATCCGGATGGGCGAAGGTATTAATGGCGATATGCAGCTTACGCCCTTTTTGATGGACGAAATTGGCCGCTTCCTGCAACCGTTTTTCGGTAAAGTTGAGGCCGGCAAAGTGGCGGGCATTGGTGTCGTCTTTCAGGCCGATGTAAACCGCATCGGCGCCGTTTTCGATAGCCGCCTTCAGCGCCGGAAGGTTCCCGGCCGGGCAAAGCAATTCCATAGCGTATCCTGAATAGTGGGTAGGTAGCTCACGCCGTGGCCTGACGGGCGTGGTTAACGAACAGCGATTTTAGTTAACCTGTCTGTATCACTTTTTGATTTGAGGCAGCTAATCGCGTAATGATGGGGTAGCGCGCTGCGCCGTCAGCCGTAGAATTGTTGATTTGGGCCGCTATCCGCGTGCGCCAGTGTGGCACAATAGCGGCTCACTATTTCGCAAGGAGTAAAGCCCGTGTTGGAGAAACTGCGTTCCCGTCTGGTACAGCTTGGCCCGTCTCTGGTCAGGACCCCGATTGTGCTGACCCCCTTTGCGCTCAAGCGCCAGCTGCTGGAACAGCTGCTGGGCTGGCAGTTCCGTCAGGCGCTGGAAGAGGGCGAACTTGATTTCCTCGAGGAGCGCTGGTTGAGTATCAACGTACGCGATATCGGCCTGCGCTGGCTCACTTCGGTTCAGGACGGTAAGCTGGTGGTGCGCGAGCAGGGGCAGGCGGACGTCAGCTTTAGCGCCGACGCTAACGATCTTCTGCTGATCGCCGCCCGTAAGCAGGATCCGGATACGCTCTTTTTCCAGCGTCGCCTGGTGATCGAAGGGGACACGGAGCTGGGGCTGTATGTTAAAAACCTGATGGATGCCATCGAGCTGGACGCCATGCCGAAAACGCTGCGCGTTCTGTTGACACAGCTGGCTGACTTTGTAGAGGCGGGGCTGAAAACGGCGCCGCCTGCGAAAGAAACTTCGGTAGGTGAAGCATGCTGATTCGAGTCGAGATCCCTATTGATGCGCCGGGTATTGATGCCCTGCTGCGCCGTAACTTTGACGGCGGCGGCGAGGCAAGTCTGGTGCACGCGCTGCGCGAGGACGGGCAACTGACCTTGGGCCTGGTGGCAACGGATGACGATGGACAAGTGGTGGGCTATGTGGCCTTCAGTCCGGTGAGCGTCGAGGGCGAAGAGCTACAGTGGGTCGGTCTGGCGCCGCTGGCGGTGGATGAAGACTGGCGCGGCCAGGGGATCGCCCGCCAGCTGATCTTTGAGGGGCTGGATTCACTCAATGAGTTTGGTTATGCCGCCGTAGTGGCGCTTGGCGAACCGGCATTCTACGGGCATCTGGGCTTTGAAACCGCCGCGAATTATGGTCTGCGCTGCCGCTGGCCGGACACCGAAAAGGCGTTCCAGGTGCATCGCCTGGCGGATGATGCGCTGGAAGGCGTTGGTGGCCAGGTGGAGTATTCCGACCACTTCAATCGCTTTTAAGCGCGGCCAGCAGCGACTCGAAATCGCTGCTGTTGCCGATAAGCTTCTCTTTCTGCGCCCGGGAAAGTTGCTTGATGCGGTATTCCATACGCAGCGCCAGCGAACGATCTCCCAACTGACGGCTGAAAACCAGCCGCAGCTCCCCTTTGCCGCGTAGCGCCTTTGCCCCCTTCCCTGTCTGATGCTGGTGCAGGCGGCGCGTCACATCGGTAGTAATACCGGTATAGAGGTGATTATGGGCGGTTCGGATGATATAGAGTGACCAGTCAGACATCATTTTTACGTATTTCGGGCGGTTAACGCACCTTAGCACGTCTGTGTACTGGCGACACGGCGCGGTTATCAGCTACCCTCAAAAAAAGATTTGGAGTTTGCCATGGATGCCCTGACAACCATCAGCCGCTGGCTGAAAAAACAGCATGTCGTGACGTATTGCCTCACCCGGGAAGAAGATATCTGGTGCGCTAATGCTTTTTATGTGTTCGATGCCGGGCGCGTCGCCTTCTATCTGCTGAGCGATACTGATACCCGACATGGGCAGATGGCCAACGGGCTGGCCAGGGTGGCGGGAACGGTTAACGGCCAGCCGAAGACCGTGGCGCTGATTCGCGGCGTGCAGTATCGCGGCGAGCTGCGTTTACTGGAAGGCGATGAGGCGGAAGAAAGGCGCGCACTCTACTGCCGCCGCTTTCCGGTGGCGCGGGCGATGTCGGCGCCGGTCTGGGAGATCCGTCTGGATGAACTAAAGTTTACCGACAATACGCTCGGCTTCGGTAAAAAGCTGAGCTGGCTGCGTCATCCCGACTGATCCGTCAGGCGGGGATCGGGTTAAGGAGGCAACAGATGAGCCGGGTTATGATCGTCGGAGCCACCGGGCTGGTGGGCCGGGAACTGCTGCAATTACTGATTGAGGATGAGCGGGTGGAACATATCGCGGCGCCGACCCGCCGTCCGCTGCCCGAATCGCCGAAGGTGTTTAACCCCTGCGATCCTCAGCTTAGTGATGCTATGGCTGCATTGAGCGATCCAGTGGACACTGTTTTCTGCTGCCTGGGAACCACCCGTAGCGAAGCTGGCAGTAAAAACGCCTTTGTGCTGGCGGATTACACCCTGGTGGTGGACAGCGCGCTGGTGGGGCGCAGGCTGGGAGCGACTCAGATGCTGGTCGTCAGCAGTATGGGCGCCAGCGCGCACTCGCTTTTTTTCTATAACCGGGTGAAAGGGGAGATGGAGCAGGCATTGATTGCCCAGGACTGGCCGCGGTTGACCATCGCTCGTCCTTCTATGCTGCTGGGTCATCGGGAAAAACGGCGCCTGAATGAGTCGCTGTTCGCGCCGCTTTTTCGCCTGCTGCCTGGCCGCTGGCATGCTATTAAGGCGCGTGATGTGGCAACGGCGCTGCGCGACACCGCCTTTAGCGCTTATCAGGGCGTCCAGATTCTGCATTCCGGGAAGCTGCGGGCCATTTCTCGCACGTACGAATCGGAATAATCTTTAGTTTCTTAACCGCAGTTCAATATCCTGCCTGAATGTATTGAGGTGCCCGGCACAACCTTTATAATCGGCGGGCGCTTTCGGTATATCCTGAGGCAAAGGGTTTACGTCAGGATGTCATTTTATGGATGAAGATGTTCTGAACTCAGATTGATAACGGGATGTTAATGTCTGCCGGGAGTTAATAATTAATTAAGGATATCGTGGTCTCACCTTTTTTAAGTAGTGGTTATTATGAAAGCAATTAAAATTGCGGCGCTGTCTGCCCTGTTAGTTTCCGGCTCTACCTTCGCAATGGGCGTAAGCTTTGAAGGCGGTAAAAACTGGACCAACCTGGAAGCCGAAATGGGCAAAAGTTCCAGCGGCCTCTACCTGCAGGGTAACTGGCTGAAAAACGTTGACGACGGCACCCAGGTCGGCGGCGCGGGCATTGGCTATAACCTGGGCCTGGGTCCGGTCATGGCGAACGTGGGGGCGAAAGCGCTCTACATCGGGCCGAAGAAAGGCGACAACGGCGTGGCCTTCCCGATCGGCGGCGGCCTTAGCGTAAACCTGACCGACAGCATCGCGCTGTTCGGCGAAGGCTACGTGGCGCCGGAAGGGCTGAATAACAGCGTGAAAAACTACACCGAAGCTAATGCAGGCGTAAGCTGGAGCCCCATCTCTCTGGTGACTCTGAAGGCCGGTTACCGCTACGCGGGCGTCGACGGCAAGCATGGCCGCCCGAGCCACACCCTGTATGACGGTCTGTACGCATCTGCTGGCGTGACCTTCTAATATGATTACCCCGCCGCCTGGCGGGGTAATATCTTTTTTGTTACATCATCCGCATCCGAAAATAATGATTTACCGTTTGTCGCGGTTTTTAAAGGCCGTCCGGAAAAACAAATAAGTTTACGATAGCAGGCAGGAAATAGCGTCTTTATCCTGGTTATTTGATTGGCGGTGAAAAAAATAATGGCGGCCAGCCAGTGCTGTCCGCCATTATTTTAGCGCTATGTTCCGGCGCTATTTAATGTAGTTAAAAGCGGTAGTGACGTGCTTCACGCCGCTGACCCGGCTGGCGATATCTGCCGCGGCCTTACCTTCAGCCTCGGTGACGACGCCCAGCAGGAAGACTTCGCCGTTTTCGGTGGTGACCTTAACGTTAGAAGATTTCACCTGGTCGCTGGTCAGCAACTGGGAACGGACTTTGGTGGTGATCCAGGTATCCGAAGAGGCGGTACCCATGGTAACCGGCTGGCCCTGACGGATTTCGTTGTACACTTCGCTGGCGCCATCAACGCCCAGCGCAATCTGCTTAGCCTGTGCGGCCAGTTCGGTGCTGGGGGCCTGGCCGGTCAGCAGCACGCGGCTCTGATAAGCGGTGACGCTGATGCGCGCCTCTTTCTTCAACTGCTCATCTTTCGAGAGCGCATTATTCACGCGCAGCTCCAGGGTGCTGTCATCCACCTGGGTACCCATAGTACGTGGGTCGGTGGCGGTCTTGGTGGCAACGGCGGCGCTACCGGCCACAACGGCGCCGACACAGCCTTGCAATAACAGGGCAGCCATCAAAACTGCCAGGGGCGTTAATACCTTCATGAGTGCTCCTTTCATCATCCCGGTAGGGGAAATAAGGTGTTATCTATCAGATCGCACAGGCAGTTAACCGTCAGCATATGCATCTCCTGAATGCGTGCGCTGCGCTGGGAGGGAATGCGGATTTCCACATCCTGAGGCCCCAGCAGACCGGCCAGTTCACCGCCATCGTATCCGGTGAGTGCGACAATGGTCATATCCCTCGTCACTGCCGCCTCGACGGCTTTAACAATATCCCGGCTGTTGCCGCGCGTCGAGATCGCCAGCAGTACGTCTCCCGCCTGACCCAGCGCCCGAACCTGCTTGGCGTAAATCTCTTCCTGCAGGCGATCGTTGCTGATGGCCGTTAGCACCACGTTGTCGGCATTGAGCGCAATGGCGGGCAGGCTGGGGCGTTCGGTTTCGAAACGGTTGATCATACTGGCGGCAAAGTGCTGGGCGTTGGCGGCGGAGGCGCCATTACCACAGCACAGGATCTTATTGCCGTTAAGCAGAGACTGAACCAGCGTCATCGCCGCACGAGAAATGGCATCCGGAAGCGCTTCTGCCGCAGCTATCTGGGTTTGAATGCTTTCCGTAAAGCAGACTTTGATTCTTTCTAGCACGATAATCCTTTGAAATAAAATACAAATTATCTGTTAAGGGTAAAAGCGTCGACGATCCACTCAGCCTCATCGCCGGTGAAGGCTAACACATCGAAACGGCAATCCACAGTGTCAAAACTCCCATTGTGGCGGGCAAGCCACGAACGGGCGGCACGCAGCAGTTTTTGCTGCTTGGCGTGCGTAACGCTGGCGACTGCGCCGCCGTAAAGAGAATTGCGCCGGTAGCGAACTTCCACAAAGACGATGGTGTGGCCCTGAGTCATGATCAGATCGATTTCACCGCCGGGGAGATGCGCGTTAGCGGCAAGGAAGCGCAGTCCCTTGCGCTCCAGCCAGCGGCGGGCGCGGGCCTCATAGCTCGCGCCCAACCGCTGGCGGTTTAGTAGCCCGCCGGAACGATGCGGCCTTGCTGGTACCTGAGCCATACCATTTTCCGGCCAATCACGCAGTCCGGCGTGGCCGACAGGGTACCGGTATTCCCGTTGACCTGGTAGCCGGGCTGCTGGCGCATCTGCGAGAAGTTATTGGCGATGGTCCAGGCGTCCACGCCCATAGCGTACAGGCGCGCCAGCGAGTAGTCGCCGTTGGAAGCGCTTAACGCCTGCTGCATCAGGCCGGGGTTATCGCCAGCCAGCATGGGGATTTCGCTGAACTGCAGTCCTTCCATTTCCAGACGGAAGTCGGCCCCGGAACCGGCCTGGGCGCTACGCGAGCTGGCATAGAGCTGGACGCCGCTGTGGCTGCCGGTACGCATTGCGATAAGCGGCTTAATCAGTGAAATCTCGTTACGGCTGGCCATAATCCAGGCGGAATCCACGCCGCCGCTGTTCTGACCGGCTGCGCTATCCGTTACCGGCGACGGCGTGCTGGTGACGCTGTCTGCCGGTTGGCTACCGTTTACCGGAGTACCGGTCAGCGCAATGCCGGAGGCGCCGTTGATTTTCTGGCGCAGCTCACCGACCGAGCCGAATTTCTGCTGCAGGACGGTACCGCCGCCCAGGCTCTGCCACTGATCGACGAAGGCTTTAGAGACCCGATCGCCCAGGGCGCTGTAGGGCACCAGCAGCAGAGGAGCGCGCTTGCCCTGCTGCCAGATGTGATTGGCGGCATCGCGCGCTTCATCTTCTGGCGACAGCGCAAAGTAGCAGATGTTCGCTGTGGGGGTGACGTTTTCCGGCTGGTTCAGCGCCAGAATATTGAGCGGACTGTTGCTGGACGCCAGTTTATTGACGTTGTTTTTCAGCAGCGGTCCCACCACCAGCGAGGCGCCATCGCGCTGGGCCTGGGCCAGGATCTGCTCAATAGGCTGGCTGGAGGTGTCGTACACCTGAATATTGGCCTGCGGGCGCGCCGGGGCGGTGGTTGCCTGCGGCGGCGTAGCTGCGGCCGCGTCGGTCTGCTGTTGCGGCGCCTGCGGGGCCTGTTCCTCCGTCTGCTGCGCGGAATCCAGCTGCGGCTGCGGGGTTTGCGAGCGTTCGCCGGTCAGATCGTCCACCGGGGCCGAGGAGGGGCTGGCAACGTCGTTGTTACTGGCTGCTTCCTGCTGGTTGTCGGCATCCGAAGCCTGCGCTGGCTGGTCCGCATTGGGGGCGGCGTCAGGAGCGTCCTGAGGCGCTGGCTGGGACTGGGGCGGCAGCGCCGGGCTGACGCCCGCGTTTTTCGCCGCCTCAAAGCCCTGCTGAATCGCGCGGCCAAAGACCGCCGCCTGGCCGTTTAACGGCAGCAGTAGCGCAATCTTATCGGTGGAAGCCGGTTTGTAGTTCTGGGCGTTGCTCAGCGCCGTCGGCAACTGGGTTGCAGCCGGGTTCTGCGGGTAACGGGTCTGCCAGTCTTTGATAGCCGACTGCATCATCTTCGGATCGCGGCGATTGGTGAACCAGACCTGCTGCAGATCCAGCCAGCCCTGTAAGGTGTTCTCATCGGCGTTGATCACCAGCGCTCTGGCCTGCTCCTGGGTCATGGCGGAAAGGGCCTGCCAGGTGGCGTCGATGTTCTTCTGCTTTGCGTCGCCCTTCAGCAGGGGCTCCTGGGCTACCAGTGCGCGCAGCAGATCGAGGGACGGCCGCCCCTGGCTTGCGTCGATACGGGCCTGCCAGTACCGCGCCTGCTGGGAAGCGGGAAGCTGTTCAACATCGAGCTGGTCCAGCGCGGAGGTCGCACCCTTGTAGTCCTTAGCGGCAATCTTCACCTGAGCGCTCAGCAACGTATATTCCTGACGCTGTGCGTCGGTCAGCTCAGTGGGTACCTGCTTCCATAGCTCGGTGGCCTGGCTGGTTTTCCCTTCTTGCAGCAGTGCACGAACGGCGAGTAATTGCCATGTCGTCTTGTTATTATCTGCATTCTGCTGCATTTGTTGCAGGTAGAACGCAGAGTTGGCCTTAGCGTCGCCCTGAAGCAGGGCGGTGTTTTTTTCCGGTGCCTGGGTGCCGCAGCCGGCAAAAAACAGGGCTGCCAGCACGACCGGCAGACAGCGCCCGGCCTTCGAACGAACTAATTTAGACGGTACCATACTGTATCCAGTGCTTTTCTACTCAGTGCACAAATATTAATTCGGCAATAGAGATGAAACAATGAAACAACACGATTCAACGGCGATTTCTGGCGGTACGCTTTATATTGTGCCTACGCCCATCGGCAATCTGGGCGACATCACGCAGCGTGCGCTGGAGGTGTTGCAGGCCGTTGATCTCATTGCCGCGGAGGATACCCGCCATACCGGGCTGTTGCTACAGCATTTTGCGATTAATGCGCGTCTGTTCGCGCTACATGACCACAATGAGCAGCAAAAAGCGGAAATTTTGCGTAGCAGATTGCAGGAAGGGCAAAGCATTGCCCTGGTTTCCGATGCCGGCACGCCGCTGATTAACGATCCCGGCTATCATCTGGTGCGTGCCTGTCGGGAAGCGGGGATTAAAGTGGTGCCGCTGCCGGGCCCCTGTGCGGCCATTACCGCCCTGAGCGCCGCCGGTCTGCCTTCCGATCGCTTCTGTTACGAGGGATTTCTGCCTGCGAAATCGAAAGGGCGCCGCGATGCGCTTCAGGCGCTGGAAAACGAGCCGCGCACTCTGATCTTCTACGAATCCACCCATCGACTGCTGGAAAGCCTGGAAGATATCCGCAGCGTATTGGGCGATACGCGCTATGTGGTGCTGGCGCGCGAACTGACCAAAACCTGGGAGACCATTCACGGCGCGCCGGTGGCAGAGCTGCTGGCGTGGGTGAAAGAGGATGAAAATCGCCGCAAGGGCGAGATGGTGCTGATCGTCGAGGGCCATAAGGCGCAGGAAGAGGCGCTGCCCGCCGATGCCCTGCGCACCCTGGCGCTGTTGCAGGCCGAACTACCGCTGAAAAAGGCGGCCCAGCTAACGGCCGAAATCCACGGCGTGAAGAAAAACGCGCTGTATAAATACGCGCTGGAGCAGCAGGGAGAATAACCATTGAGCCGCTATCAGCCGCCTTTAACCATTACGCCATCAGTCCTCAATCTGGTTGTTGAGATAGGTGAACTGCTAGGTTTTTGGGCGGCTCAGGCGGGAAGAGCGTCGCCGTTACTGCGTAAAGAGAACCGAATCCGTACTATTCAGGCATCGCTGGCCATTGAGCATAACTCGTTAACCACCGGGCAGGTGACTGCGATTATGGACGGGAAGCGTGTGCTGGCGCCTGAAAAAGAGATTCAGGAGGTACGGAATGCAATTCTGGCTTATGACAAAATGCCCGTCTGGAAGGCCTGGCGCCTTCAGGATCTTCTTAGCGCACATCGCCTGCTGATGACCGGCCTGGTGGATTCCCCCGGGCAAGTCAGGCAGGGCGATGTAGGTATATATCGTGGCAGCCAACTGGTACATATGGCTCCTCCTGCATCTCAGCTTTCGCGTCTGCTGGACGATCTTCTTTCCTGGCTTCGGAATACGGAGCTGCATCCGCTGATTGCCAGTTCTGTATTTCATTATGAATTTGAATTTATTCACCCTTTCCTGGATGGTAATGGGCGTATGGGGCGGCTGTGGCAAACGCTGATCCTGAGCCAATGGCGTATTGAACTATCCTGGTTGCCAGTGGAAACCCTGATCCATCATCAACAGCAGCGCTATTATCAGATACTGAGAGAATGTGATAAAGCCAGTGACTGCTCTGCATTTGTTGAGTTTATGCTGATGAATATCCGCTCGGCACTGCAGGAAGGGATAGCGCAAAAGGCGAATGTGTCGGAACAAATGTCGGAACAAATGTCGGAACAAAAAACGTATTTTCCGACGTCGATGGAAGTCCGCATTCTCCAGCAGTTGAAACAGGAACCGCGCTCAACGGCTGCTAATCTGGCGGCAGTGCTAGGGGTCAGTGCCAGAACGGTGGAGCGTCATTTGCAAAAACTGCAGCACGAAGGGAAGTTACAGCGCGCAGGTGCGAGAAAAGGCGGATTTTGGCGCATTCTGTAAGCCACGGCAGCCCGCAGAAACGGGCTGCCGCCGTCGATATCAGGTCACCGGCGCCGGGTTGAACACCGCCAGCTGGTTGTGCAGCCCCCACTGGTCGGAAAAGGTCTTTTTACGGCCGCTCGCCACGTCAAGAATCAGGTGAAACAGGCGCCAGCCTACCTCTTCGATGCTCTCCTCGCCGGTGGCGATGGTACCGGCATTGATATCCATTAAGTCATACCAGCGTCTGGCCAGCTCGCTGCGGGTCGCCATCTTGATGACCGGTACTGCCACCAGACCGTAGGGAGTGCCGCGTCCGGTGGTGAAGACCTGTAAGGTAATGCCGGATGCCACCTGCTGGGTGCCGCAGACGAAGTCGCTGGCCGGGGTGGCGGCGTAGATCAGGCCACGGCGGGTAGGGCGCTGGCCGGGTGACAGCACTTCGGCGATGGCGCTCTGGCCCGATTTAGCGATGGAGCCCAGCGCCTTTTCCACCACGTTCGCCAGCCCCCCTTTCTTGTTGCCCGGTGACGGGTTGGCGCTGCGGTCGGTGCGTCCGGCATTCAGGTAGTCGTCGTACCAGGCCATCTCTTCCAGCAGCCTTTTCCCTACCTCCACATCGGCGGCGCGCGGGGTGAGCAGATGGATGGCGTCGCGTACCTCGGTGACTTCGGAAAACATCACCGTAGCGCCGCAGCGCACCAGCAGGTCCGAGGCAAAGCCCACTGCCGGGTTCGCGGTGACGCCAGAAAACGCATCGCTGCCGCCGCACTGCATTCCCACCACCAGTTCAGATGCCGGGCAGGTTTCGCGGGTCCGCTGATTCAGTTTTTCCAGATGGCGGCGGGCTACCGCCAGGATATCGTCCACCATCGAGCGGAAACCCTGGTGATGTTCATCCTGCAGCCGCACCACGCTTGCGGCGTCTACGGCAATGGGCGTGACATCTTCGGTTCCCTGCAGCAGCCGTTCCGGCTGGAGCTTTTCGCAACCCAGCCCCACCACCATCACTTCGCCGCCGAAGTTCGGGTTCAGGGCCAGATTATGGATGGTACGGATGGGGATGACGGCAGCCGGCGCGTTAATCGCCACGCCGCAGCCGTAGAGGTGATTAAGCCCCACCACGCCATCGACGTTGGGATATTCAGGCAGCAGATCGCGCTCGATAATCTTCACCACATAGTCCACCACGCCGGAAACGCACTGGACGCTGGTGGTAATGCCCAGCAGATTTTTGGTGCCTACGCTGCCGTCGGCATTGCGGTAGCCTTCGAAAGTGTAGCCATCCAGGGGCGGCAGCGGTTCCGGTACCCGGTTTGCCAGGGGCAGGCTTTCCAGCGGCGGCGCTTCGGGCAGGGCGACCAGCGATTCGTCGATCCAGCTTCCCTGGGGAATGGCGCGCAGCGCATAGCCGATGATCTCGCCATAGCGCACGATGGCGCCGCCGTCGGCGATATCCGTCAGGGCGACCTTATGACCCTGAGGAATGTGTTCGGTTAGCGTCAGACCGTCCGGAAAATGGGTTCCGGCCTTCAGGCCGCCGTCGTTGACGATGATGGCGACGTTATCCTGGGGGTTAACCCGGATGTAAAACGGCAGCGATACGGGTTGTGCGATTTCCGGATTGCTCATTGTTCACCTGTCTCCAGCGCTCTGTTTACGCGTGTTATTCGTTATTTCACAGATATCAGGCAGCCCAATTTCACAGCGCTGCCCCGGGGATGTGGTTAAAAAGGATGCGGTAATGCCAGACGGGAAAATGTGATTTAGCTCACTCTGAGCGGCAAAGCCCCGGGAGACAGGGGCTGCAAAATCTAAATCTGTGGGTAATCCCCCACAGAGTCAGTCAGATGACCATAAAAAAACGTAACGCCAAATCATCTCCTGGGCATACGCCCAATGTCGCCCGGAGGAGAGCGGCTTATACTGGATGACAGTTCAGTCTCCGTAAATGGGCCGCCCGGCGCGCCAGAACTCACCTCTCAGACAAGGGTTAACCCAATGAATAAAAATATCTTTCCTAACCCCTTTAAGGCTGCCCTGGCAGCACAGCAGATTCAGATTGGCTGCTGGAGCGCGCTGGCGAACCCCATCAGCACCGAGGTGCTGGGCCTGGCGGGTTTCGACTGGATCGTGCTGGACGGCGAACATGCCCCAAACGATATTACCACCTTTATTCCCCAACTGATGGCCTTGCAGGGTAGCGGTAGCGCGCCGGTTGTACGGGCGCCGACCAACGATCCGGTGGTTATCAAGCGGCTGTTGGACATCGGTTTTTATAACTTCCTGATCCCTTTTGTCGAAACCGCGGAAGAGGCGCGACAGGCGGTGGCGTCCACCCGCTATCCGCCTCAGGGGATTCGCGGCGTGTCGGTTTCGCATCGTAGTAACTGCTACGGCACGGCGCCGGACTACTTCCGCCAGATCAACGACAACATCAGCGTGCTGGTGCAGATAGAAAGCCAGTTGGGGGTCGATAACCTGGATGCCATTGCTGACACCGACGGCGTGGACGGCATTTTCGTGGGGCCCGGCGATCTTTCGGCTGCGCTGGGGTATCTGGGCGAGCCGGGGCATCCGGAGGTTCAGCGGGTCATTACCCATATCTTTGAGCGCGCCAGGGCGCACGGCAAGCCTTCCGGCATTCTGGCGCCGGTAGAGGCGGACGCCCGACGCTACCTGGAGTGGGGCGCCACCTTTGTGGCGGTGGGCAGCGATCTTGGGGTCTTCCGCGCCGCCACCCAGAATCTGGCGGACCGCTTTAAAAAGTAATCACACAACGAATTATCAGGAGAACAACGTCATGACAGTAAAAGTGGGTTTCATTGGCCTGGGGATCATGGGCAAACCGATGAGCAAAAACCTGATCAAAGCGGGTTATTCGCTGGTGGTGCTGGATCATAACCGGGAGTCTACGGCGGAACTGGTTGAAATCGGTGCAGGCAGCGCGGCGACCCCTAAAGAGGTGGCGGCTCAGTGTGACGTGGTGATTACCATGCTGCCGAACTCGCCTCAGGTCACCGAAGTGGCATTAGGGGAAAACGGTCTGATCGAAGGGGCGCATCCGGGGCTGACTCTTATTGATATGAGCTCTATTGCGCCGCTGGCGAGCCGCGATATCAGCGCGGCGCTGCAGGCCAAAGGCGTTAGCATGCTGGATGCGCCGGTAAGCGGCGGCGAGCCGAAAGCGATTGATGGCACCCTCTCAGTGATGGTGGGCGGCGATAAAGCGGTATTCGATCAATATTACGATCTGATGAAAGCGATGGCCGGTTCGGTGGTGCATACCGGGGAGATTGGCGCCGGTAACGTGACCAAACTGGCTAATCAGGTGATTGTGGCGCTGAATATCGCCGCCATGTCCGAAGCGCTGGTATTGGCTACCAAGGCCGGGGTCAATCCCGAACTGGTCTATCAGGCGATTCGCGGCGGGCTGGCGGGCAGTACGGTACTGGATGCTAAAGCGCCGATGGTGCTGGAGCGTAACTTCAAGCCGGGTTTCCGTATCGATCTGCATATCAAAGATCTGGCGAACGCACTGGATACTTCCCACGGCGTGGGGGCTCAGTTGCCGCTGACTGCGGCGGTAATGGAGATGATGCAGGCGCTGCGTGCCGATGGTCATGGTACCTCCGATCACAGCGCGCTGGCTCGCTACTATGAGAACCTGGCAAAGGTTGAAGTCAGTAAGTAATGGCTGAATGAGAAGGGCGCGCCCGGCGCCCTGCTTTTCTCGCCCGCGTGGCGCTGTCATGGACTGTTTATGAAAATCGTAATCGCACCCGACTCGTATAAAGAGAGCCTTCCCGCAGCCCAGGTGGCGCAGGCCATTGAAAAGGGATTTCGGGAGATCTTTCCCGAGGCGGAGTATGTCTGCGTGCCGGTCGCCGACGGCGGCGAGGGAACGGTGGAGGCCATGATTGCCGCGACGCAAGGGCGCTGGATGCAGGAACGGGTGACCGGACCGCTGAGCGAGCCGGTGACCGCTAGCTGGGGACTTTCCGGTGACGGCCATACCGCCTTTATTGAGATGGCGGAGGCCAGCGGTCTGGCGCTGGTGCCGCAGGCGGCGCGCGATCCGCGGCTGACGACTTCACGCGGTACCGGCGAGCTGATTCTGGCGGCGCTGGAAAGCGGCGCCCGGCGGATTATTATCGGCATCGGCGGCAGCGCCACTAACGACGGCGGGGCCGGTATGGTTCAGGCGCTGGGAGCCCGGCTGCTGGATGGCAACGGCCGCGAGATTGGTTCGGGCGGCGGCGCGCTGGCGTCGTTGAATCGCATCGATCTGACGCGCCTGGACTCGCGGCTGAAGCGCTGCGAGATCCTGGTGGCCTGCGACGTTACCAATCCGCTGACCGGCGAGAATGGCGCATCCTGTATCTTTGGGCCCCAGAAGGGCGCCGATGCGCAGATGATTCGCCTGCTCGACGAAAACCTGGCGCACTACGCGATGGTGATTGAGCAGACCCTGAATATTGATGTGACCCGGGCGCCAGGCGCGGGCGCCGCTGGCGGTATGGGCGCGGCGCTGCTGGCATTCCTGGGTGCGGAGCTGAAAAGCGGGGTGGAGATTGTCACCGACGCGCTGAATCTTGAAGAGCACATCCATAACTGCACCCTGGTGGTGACCGGCGAAGGGCGCATGGACAGCCAGAGCGTCCAGGGCAAGGTGCCGGTCGGTGTGGCCAACGTGGCCGCGAAGTACCATAAGCCGGTAATCGGCATTGCCGGTAGCCTGGCGTCGGATGTTGCGGTAGTGCATCGGCACGGTATCGATGCGGTCTTTAGCGTACTGAATGGCATTGTGACGCTGGAAGAGGCGCTGGATAACGCCTTCGACAATATTTACCGTACTGCGCGTAACGTGGCGGCTACGGTTCGGGCCGGAATGTCCGGCGCGGCGTGACAGCGCCCGGGAAAACCTCTATACTGCGCGCCGAAGCTAACCAGACAATCGCCGCTTCGTCGTCGTCCTTTCGGGGAGACGGGCGGAGGGGAGGAAAGTCCGGGCTCCATAGGGCAGGGTGCCAGGTAACGCCTGGGGGGCGCAAGCCTACGACCAGTGCAACAGAGAGCAAACCGCCGATGGCCCGCGCAAGCGGGATCAGGTAAGGGTGAAAGGGTGCGGTAAGAGCGCACCGCGCGGCTGGCAACAGTTCGTGGCACGGTAAACTCCACCCGGAGCAAGGCCAAATAGGGGTTCGCATGGTACGGCCCGTACTGAACCCGGGTAGGCTGCTTGAGCCAGTGAGCGATTGCTGGCCTAGAGGAATGATTGTCCACGACAGAACCCGGCTTATCGGTTAGCTTCACTCATTATTAAACCCCGCTGCCTGCAGCGGGGTTTTTGCTTTGCGCCGCATGTATCCCTTCCCCTGTCTTTCAGAAGTTACTTTATTCTGCATCTCCCTGAAATCGACTAACATGAAGCAGTACGGGGCCGGACTGGCCGCGACTCCGCTAACATATTGAGGATCGTTGAATGAAATGGAATGTTTTTCTGAAAGGGGCGCTCGTGGCTTCACTGGTTATCGCCGCTGCGGGTTGCGATAACGCCAGCAAACAGAGCAAAGGCGCGGCCTGGGTCGATGTCTCTCAGGCGATTAGCGACTCGCCGCTGGCGGAGCAGGAGAAAACGCGCCTTGAGACCGTGAAAAATCTGCTGCTGAAGGCGGAGCAGGAGGCGAATAAAAGCTACGAAGGGATGGATAAAGCCAAAGCCGATCAGGCCAGAAGCTCGGATGCCGTCACCATTAACCGGCAGTGGAACCTGGAGCAGCGTGCGGCGCGCGTGGCGCTGCTGAAGGAAGTACGTACGGCGGTTGAAGAGGTGCGCAAAAAGAACAACTACACCGTGATCGTTGACGGTGGCGCGGTACTGGCCGCCGACCCCGCCAGCGATGTCACCAAACAGGTGGTTGAGTCGTTGAAAACGGCGAAGGTCGACTTTGGCGAGCTGCCGGCCGTGACCATCAAGAACGAGCCGGACAGCAAGTAATCGCCTTACACTGGCAGGTCGATCAGCAGACCGCGCAGCCGGGTATCGGCGACCAGAGTAAGCTGAGATTCATCGCGAATAAAGGCGCCATCGCCGCAGGTGAGCGCCTTTTTTTCTTCCTGGGGCGTGACGGCATGCAGCGTGCCGTGAATCGATTGCAGATAAGCCCGCGGACCGTGTAGCTGAAAGGCCTGGCTTTCGCCCTGCTCCAGTTCCACATGGTGCAACCACACCTGCTGGCGCAGCATCAGGCTACCGTTCTGGCCGTCTGGCGATGCCAGCAGCTGGCTGCGCTGACCGTTGAGCGACACCTTCTGCCACAGGGGATTTTCCCGCTCGGGGCAGGCGTCCAGCCATAGCTGCATGCGGGTCAGGGAGTGGTTTTTACTCAGGTTGTGTTCGCTGTAGCTGATACCCTGCTGGGTAGAGATAAGCAGGGCTTCGCCCGCGCTCACCTGAACGTGATTGCCCTCGCTGTCGCGATACTCCGCCTCGCCGTCGAGCACCAGATTCAGGATATCCACCCTGGGATAGGTACGCGGCTGAAAAGCGGCATCGGGGGCAAGCACTTCCTGGTTTAGCACCCGCAGTGATGCATAGCCCAGCAGCTCGGGATCGAAATAGTGACCGAACGAAAACGTGTAGCGGGCCTGTAACCATCCATAGTCAGCTTTACCGCACTGTCCGGCTGTTCTTGGGGTAATCATAGACTTCTTGACCTCTTTTTACACTAAACCCATGGTAAGGATCTGGACGCTTCATTGTTAGCCAGTTAATCTGCTCGGTATGTTCAAATTTCCTGAATGAGACCGGAAATGGCCAAAGATAGGGCGCTTACGCTGGAAGCGTTGCGGGTAATGGACGCGATCGACAGGCGCGGCAGCTTTGCCGCGGCGGCGGATGAACTGGGGCGGGTTCCTTCAGCCCTGAGTTACACCATGCAGAAACTGGAAGAAGAGCTGGATGTGGTGCTGTTCGATCGTTCCGGCCACCGGACTAAATTCACCAATGTGGGACGCATGCTGCTGGAGCGCGGGCGCATGTTGCTGGAAGCGGCGGACAAGCTCACCACCGATGCCGAAGCGCTGGCCCGGGGCTGGGAAACTCACCTGACCATTGTGACCGAGGCCCTGGTGCCCACCGCCACCTTTTTCCCGCTGGTGGAGCGGCTGGCGGCAAAGGCCGATACCCAACTGTCGATCCTGACCGAAGTCCTGGCTGGCGCCTGGGAGCGGCTGGAGCAGGGGCGCGCCGATATTGTGGTTGCGCCGGATATGCACTTCCGTTCGTCGTCCGAGATCAATTCGCGCAAGCTCTATTCCCTGAAAAGCGTCTATGTGGCGGCGCCGGATCATCCCATCCATCAGGAGCCGGAGCCGCTCTCTGAAGTGACCCGGGTGAAATATCGCGGCGTGGCGGTGGCGGATACCGCCCGTGAACGTCCGGTATTAACCGTACAGCTATTGGATAAACAGCCGCGTCTGACCATCAGCTCTATGGAAAATAAACGCCAGGCGCTGCTGGCCGGGTTAGGGGTGGCGACCATGCCCTGGCCGCTGGTGGCGCAGGACATTGCCGAAGGGCGACTGCGGGTGGTTAGCCCGGAATCCACCGCTGAGGTCGATATTATTATGGCCTGGCGGCGCGACAGCATGGGGGAAGCCAAGTCCTGGTGTCTGCGGGAAATTCCCAAGCTGTTCAGCGCGAAATAACAACGGCGGCACTGTGCCGCCGTTTTTGATGCAAGACTAGCGTGAAACGATGGAAGAGGGCGGTTCCGACCCTTCGCCTTCCAGCGGATCGGGACCGAAGCGATTAGCGCCCGGCGTACCGCGCAGGCAGCAGAAGACCAGCAGCACCAGCGTGCCGATAATCGGAATCAGGCCCAGAAGAATCCACCAGCCGGAGCGGTCGGTATCGTGCAGGCGGCGGCACAGTACCGCCAGGCTCGGTAACAGAACGAACAGCGAGTAGAGGGAAGCCAGTACCCCGCTCTCTTTATTTTCACCAAACTCCCATCCCAGCATTCTGTCCAGAATACTGAGTGCGATGGCAATAACGATATTAATCAGCACGAACATCCAGTATTCCTTGCGCCGCGCCCTGCCTTTAAATCCGACGTAATTCCTTAATACTTTCAGATACCATTCCATGTTTTTATTCCTTATCAGGGAAAAATAGAGAAATGATTATAGCAACGGAACGGGTGCTGATAATAATACGGCGGCACAGTGCCGCCGGGGGAAGTATCAACGAAAGCGCTGGTCGCGCCCGTGAGGTTCATTCAGATCCTGCTGTGGCCCGATGGAAATAATACCGGTGGGGTTAATGGTTTTATGGCTGCAGAAGTAGTGGTGGCGGATATGGTCCAGATTGACCGTTTCTGCGACGCCGGGCAACTGATAGATATCGCGCAGGAAGCCGTACAGATTCAGGTAGTCGCTAATCCGCTGGCGATCGCACTTAAAGTGGGTGACATACACCGGATCAAATCGCACCAGGGTAGTCCACAGGCGGATATCGGCTTCGGTAAGCTGATTGCCGGTCAGATAGCGGTGCTGGCCAAGAATCTGCTCCAGCCGCGCCAGTGAGGTAAACAGCTGGCCGACCGCTTCGTCATAAGCCTGTTGAGAAGTGGCGAAGCCCGCTTTATACACGCCGTTGTTCACGCTGTTATAGATCCAGTCGTTCAGTTCATCGATCTGGCCGTGTAGCGCTTCGGGGTAATAGTCACCGGCCCGGGCGCCCAGAGCGTCGAAGGCGCTATTGAACATGCGGATAATTTCCGATGACTCATTGCTGACGATAGTCTGCTGCTTTTTATCCCACAGCACCGGTACCGTGACCCGTCCGCTGTAATGAGGGTCGGCCTGCAGATAGAGCTGATACAGGAAATCGTGGCCGTTAAGCGTATCGCCGGTAGCGTCGGGGAAGTCATTCCCGAAGGTCCAGCCGTTTTCCAGCATTAGCGGATGCACCACCGACACCTTGATAAACGGCTCCAGCCCTTTCAGTTTACGCATAACCAGAGCGCGGTGCGCCCAGGGGCAGGCCAGCGAAACATAGAGATGGTAGCGCTCTTTTTCGGCTGCGAAACCGCCTCTGCCGGAAGGGCCGGGCGCGCCGTCTGGCGTGACCCAGTTGCGAAATGCGGCGGCGGAGCGCTGAAAGCGTCCGCCGGTGGATTTTGTGTCATACCATGCGTCCTGCCAGACGCCGTCAACGAGCAGTCCCATTATTCCTCCTAAAGCGCGAAACGTCCGGCGCAATAAACTGCCGCCGGACGTCATTCAGTATAGAAAACTTACCAGTTTTTATTCAGTGCCCGGTCCAGGCTGATTGCGCCAGGGCCGAAGGTCGCCAGCAACAGATAGCCGCCCGCGATAGTAAAGTTCTTCATAAACATGAGCGAGTTAACGCCATCGGCAAAGTTGCTGTGAAACAGGAAAGCGGTCATCAGCGTAAACAGAGCGGTAATCAACGCCGTGGTGCGAGTCAGGAAGCCGAACAGAATCGCCAGGCCGCCGCCAAATTCAAGCAGGATGGTGAGCGGCAGCAGGAATCCGGGAACGCCCATCGCCTCCATATACTGCTGAGTGCCGGAATAAGCAGTGATTTTGCCCCAACCGGCCACGATAAACAGAATCGGCATCAGAATACGTGCGATCAGAACGGCAACATCTTCGAATTTTTTCATTTTGTTCACCTGAGAAATACAAAAAAATGATTTTGATAATTTGTTGATTCTTTTGGGTTAATTCCGATTGTTATCGGTAACCCCCCTCGATGAACAGGATAATACGCCGGGCTATTCCCGATTGTTAGCAAGGAAAACTGTCAAAAAAATTCAAATTTTCTGAACGTGTATCGAATGAGGTTGGGATAACCGCCGGTGGATAAGAAAATATTGATTAACAGGCTGATAAATAAAATAAAAAATATTGTTGCGCTGAAGGTTATCGCAATCCCTTAAATGAACATTTAAAATTAATATGAACTTATGCTCATGTCACATTTCGCGATTAAATAAAAATACCTGCCTTTTTATGTGAGTTTAATCACTAATTATCGAATATGAATCCATTATTTTTTCGCTCATATGATTTGAATGTGTTCATCTGATCATTTTGATCTATGAGCGGGTCTGAGATTAACCATTAAGAGGTCCAGGATGACTATAGAGAAAAAGCCTGTCGTCGCCGTCACCGCTGGCGATCCTGCCGGCGTTGGCCCGGAGATTACCGTTGCCACCCTGATGGACAAAGACGTCTACGCAGAATGTCGTCCGTTTCTGATTGGCTCGCTGCCGATTATTCAGCGGGCCATGAATATTCAGGGCTGCGATTTTCCCATTAATAAAATTACCCACCCGCAGCAGGCGGCATTTCGCTGGGGAACCCTGGACGTACTGGAAACCGGGGATTACGACTGCGACAGCATCGAATGGGGAAGGGTGCAGAAGCTGGCCGGACAGATGTCGCTGGACTACGTCATGAAGTCTATTGAACTGGGAATGGCCGGGCTTATCGACGTGGCCTCTACCGCCCCGATCCATAAAGAGGCCATCAAACTGGCGGGCTGTAAGCTACCGGGGCATACCGAAATCTATCAGGCCGAAACACATTCCGATTACGGCCTGACCATGTTCCACGTCCACAATTTGCGGGTGTTCTTCGTCAGCCGCCATATGGCGCTGAAAGCGGCCTGCGACTATGCCACCAAAGAGCGGGTGCTGGCCTGCGTACAGCAAATTCATCATGAATTCGGCGCCCTGAACATTCCGAACCCGCGTATCGCCGTCGCGGCGCTGAATCCCCACGGCTCTGATAACGGCCTGTTCGGGCACGAGGAGGCCGATAACCTGATTCCGGCGGTCATGGCCGCCCGGGATCTTGGCATCAACGCCATCGGGCCGGTTCCGGCAGATTCGGTGTTCCACCTGGGCAAGCTGGGGCATTACGACGCAATTTTGTCGCTCTACCACGACCAGGGCCATATCGCCTGTAAGACCCTCGATTTTGAACGCTCAATCACCATCACCTTTGGCCTGCCGTTTATACGCAGCTCGGTCGACCACGGAACAGCGTTTGATATTGCCGGAACCGGTAAGGCGGGCACCGTCAGCATGCGCGAGTCCACCATGGTCGCCGCACGCTACTGGAAGATGAAACATCAATAAGCCCGTTGGCAGGCTAAGGGAATTCGCAATGGAAAAGCATTCGTTAATGGGTAAAGGTAGCAAGGAAGAGAGTGATATTTTCGCCATTCATACCGCGTCCCCTTTCGGCAGGGGAGAAAAATTGGGGATCGTGGCCGACGATCTGACCGGGGCGACCACTGTGGGTGTCCTGCTGGCGCACAGCGGGATGAAAACTGCCGCCTTTTTTGACACAGACTGCTTTGCCCGCAATACCGTCGATTATCCGGCGATGGTGGTCAGTAGCGAAAGCCGGGCGTTACCAAAAGCGCAGGCGCAGCAGCGCGTTGCTACCGCGGTCCGACAGCTCCAGCAGCGGGGCGCCCGCTACTTCACCAAGCGCATCGATACCACGCTGCGCGGCGGCATTGGCTATGAAATCGATGCGATGCTGGAATTGTTAGCGCACGACGCGGTGGCGGTGGTGGTACCGGCGATGCCGCAGTCGCGGCGCATCGTGGTGGGGGGGTATTCGATAATCGACTCGGTGGCGCTTTCCTGTACCGATGTTGCCCGCGATGTGCGTACGCCGGTGACCGAATCCTGGGTTCCGGGCCTGCTGGCAGAGCAGACCCGGCATCAGGTCGGCCACGTCGCGCTGACCCAGGTGATGAAGCGCGGCGCATGGCTCCGGCAGGCGCTGCTGGACTGTTATCAGGCCGGTTTGCGGGTGATTGTGGTCGATGCCATCACCCTGGATGACGTGGATGCCATCGCCCACGCCGTGGTGGCGCTGAACTGGAATGTGCTGGCGGTCGATCCCGGGCCGTTTACCGAACGTCTGGCGGCCTGTCGGCATCTGATGGATGAAACCCCATATCATCAGCCCCAGCCGCTGCCCCGCGATACTCAGCGCGGATCGGTAATGGTGGTGGCCGGAAGCGCCACGCCAGTGACTCAAAAACAGCTCCAGCATCTGATCGCGCACGACAGCCGGGTTTGCCATATTCCGGTGGATGCCGGGCTGCTGGTCGAAGGTCAGGATGCGGCGCAAAGTGAAATCGACCGGGTGGTTGAACAGGCCCGGCACTGTGTGGCCCAACGCCAGGATGCGCTGTTGGTTTTTGAGTCGGCGCTGACAGGCAGGCTGCTGGACCTGTGTGAGCAGGAGCAGCGTTTGCACCTGGCGCCGGGACAGGCGGCCGGAAATATCAATCAGGGGATGGGGCGCATCGTCAAACAGATGCTGGACTGCGCGGGCAGCGGGATACAAGGCCTGTATATGACCGGCGGCGATACCATGGTCAGCATCTTAAAAGCGCTGGGCGCCAGCGGTATTGAAATGATCGACTACGTGATCCCCCAGACCGATATGGTGCGCATCGTCGGCGGCGAATATGCCGGGCTAATCTGCGTTGGCAAAGGAGGGCTGACCGGGCCGGAAGAGATTATCAGCACCATTATCGGGCGTATTTCCCAGCAGGTTAATCATCACTAAATACAGGCGACGAGAAACAGGTTTCGCGCGGTACGTCGTGAATCATTCATATTATTTGATATGTGAGTTGCCCTATGAATATAAAAATCTTCGATAAGATGAATAAGGTGCCCGGCGGGCTGATTATTATTCCGCTGCTTGCTGCTATTCTGATTAATACTTTTGCTCCCCAGATTTTAACTATTGGCGGCCCGACTACCGCATTATTTAAAGTGGGGTCCAGCGCTATGATGGGGATATTTCTGCTGGTTTGCGGTACCTCAATTAATATTCGCCAGGCCGGGTTGCCCTTATATAAAGGAGCGGTGCTGTTGCTGTTGAAGTGCATTGCCGGGGCGCTGGCGGTATGGGTGGCCGGTTCGCTGTTTGGCCCGCCGGGGTTCCTGGGCATTTCGATGCTGGCTCTGGTCGCCTGCCTGACCAGCTCCAACAGCTCGCTGTATATCGCCTTATGTAGCACCTATGGCGATGCCAGCGACGCCGGGGCCATCTCGGTGTTCTGTATCAAAGACGGCCCCTTCGTCACCATGGTGGTGCTGGGGGTGAGCGGCCTGGCGAATATTCCTTTTGCCGCTCTGCTGTCGATGCTGATCCCGCTACTGATCGGCATGCTGTGGGGCAACTGCGACGAACGCTTCAAACAGTTGTGCACGTCGGCGCAGCCGCTGATTATTATCATCATGTCATTTGCTATCGGCGCGAACTCCAGTATCGGCACCGTATTCAGCGCCGGTCTGTCGGGCATCCTGCTGGGGGTTATCTCTGCCGTCACCGGCATCATTTTTTACTTTCTTTATAACCTGTTCTTAAGAAACAAAACCGCCCTCGGCGCTGCGTTGGGCACCACCGCGGCCAGCTCTGCGCTGACACCGGCGATGGTCGCCCAGGCGGATCCTTCGCTGGCCATATACGTGGATGCCGCCACGGCCCAGTTGGCCACCGCCAGTATTATCACGATGCTGACGGCGCCGGTGCTGATCGCCTGGTTCGATAAGCGGCTTAAGGCCAGAGCGCCGGTTACGCAAATGGCGCCGTCGGCCGACGTTAAGAAATGATCCGGCGTCAGGGGATTGATATTTATTCCCGCTAATTTGAGAGAGGCGACAGGGCAGGCATTGCGCTAAACGTGAAACCTGTTAGATGACGGTAAGAGTGGAGCTTAAGGAGAGAATGATGAACCAGCTGGAAGCATTAAAAACGATGACGGTAGTGGTGGCGGATACTGGTGATATCGAGTCGATAAAAAAATTCGCCCCTCAGGATGCCACCACTAATCCGTCGCTGATATTGAAGGCGGCGCAGCACCCGCAATACCAGGCCCTGATTGCCGGTGCGCTGGACAAAGCGCGACGCCAGGGCGGCAATGAAGAAACCCGGTTGATCAACGCCTGTGATCAGGTGGCGGTGGATATCGGCACCGAGGTGTTGCGCTACGTTCCCGGGCGTATCTCGACCGAAGTGGACGCCCGCTTTGCGTGGGATCGCGGGATGTGCGTTTCCCGGGCTCGCAAGCTGATTCGCCTGTATGAGCAAAACGGTATCGACGCCTCGCGTATCCTGATTAAGCTGGCGGCGACATGGGAAGGAATACGGGCCGCCGAAGAGCTGGAGCGCAGCGGGATCCACTGTAATCTGACGCTGATTTTCTCCTTCGCGCAGGCGCGGGCCTGTGCCGAGGCGGGGGTATTTCTGATTTCGCCCTTTGTCGGGCGCATCTTCGACTGGTATCAGAGCCATCACCCTGATGCCCCCTACGATGCGGAAAACGATCCCGGCGTGCAGTCGGTGCGCGAAATTTACCGCTATTACAAAGCGCACGGTTACCCCACCGTGGTAATGGGGGCGAGCTTCCGCCGCATTGAACAGATTCAGGCGCTGGCGGGGTGCGATCGCCTGACCATTGCCCCGCCGCTGCTGGCGGCGCTGGCAGAGTGCGATGCGCCGCTGGCGCAGCGGCTGACGGTGGGGGGCACCAGCGAACTCCGCCCTTCGCCCATGACCCAGGCCGGATTCCTGTGGCGGCATCATCAGGACCCGATGGCGGTGGAAAAGCTGGCGGAAGGCATCCGGCTGTTTGCGCTCGACCAGTGCAAGCTGGAGGAGAGGGTCGGTCAGATGCTCTGACAGGCGGGCGATTAGCCCCCCTGCCGGAGGGCCGTGGATGGCGGTTAGCGCTTACGACCGCCGAGCAGGCTGCCCAGTACGCCGCGCACTATCTGGCGGGTAATCTGGCGCGCCGCGCTTTTCGCCGCGGTCTGCACCATGCCATCTTTCTTGCCGCCGCGCGGGCCGGTGCTGCCAAACAGAATTTCCTTTAGTCCGCCGAGGATCCCATCGTCTACATCGGCCTGTTTGCCTTTGGCGGGCGGCGCCTGCTCTTTATCGGTGGCGGCCTGCACGCCTTTTTGCAGCATCTCGTACGCCGATTCGCGATCCTGGGCTTCGTCGTACTTACCGTACAGCGGGGAGTTGTTAATCAGAGCGTTACGCTCGCCTGCGTTGACCGGCCCCATTCGTGAAGCAGGGGCGATGACCATGGCGCGCTCCACCACCGTCGGGCTGCCTTTCTCATCCAGGAATGAGATCAGCGCTTCGCCGGTGCCCAGCGCCTGGATCGCCTCTTCGGTATTAAAATCCGGGTTGGCGCGCATGGTCTGGGCCGCGGTTTTTACCGCCTTCTGATCTTTCGGGGTAAAGGCGCGCAGCGCGTGCTGAATGCGGTTACCGAGCTGGCCCAGTACGCTGTCCGGAATATCGGAAGGATTCTGGGACACGAAGAAGATCCCCACCCCTTTGGAGCGGATCAGGCGTACCACCTGCTCGATCTTATCCAGCAGCACCTGGGGAGCGTCGTCGAACAGCAGGTGCGCTTCATCGAAGAAGAACACCAGCTTGGGTTTTTCCAGATCGCCCGCTTCCGGCAGACGCTCATAAAGTTCAGAGAGCATCCACAGCAGGCTGGCGGCATAGAGCTTCGGCATCTGGTACAGCTTATCCGCCGCCAGAATATTGATGATCCCTTTGCCGTTTTCATCGGTACGCATCCAGTCCTGGATATCGAGCATGGGTTCGCCGAAGAAGAAGGGGGCGCCTTCCTGCTCAAGCGCCAGCAGCCCGCGCTGAATTGCCCCGACCGAGGCGCTGCTAATATTGCCATACTGGTTCTGGAATGATTTGGCGTTATCGCCGATGTACTGGGTAATGGCGCGCAGATCTTTAAAGTCGAGCAGCAGCAGCCCCTGATCGTCCGCCACCCGGAAGATAATCTGCAGTACCCCGCTCTGCACCTCGTTCAGGTTGAGCAGGCGGGCCAGCAGCAGCGGCCCCAGGTCGGAGACGGTGGCCCGCACCGGGTGTCCTTTCTCGCCAAAGATATCCCACAGCACCGTGGGGTTTCCGTGAGGCTGCCAGTCGGTCACGCCAATGCTGTTCAGGCGCGTCTGCAATTTTTCCGACGCTTCGCCCGGCATGGCGATACCGGTCAGATCGCCCTTCACATCGGCCATAAAGACCGGTACGCCGATTTCCGAAAAGGATTCGGCCAGTTTTTGCAGGGTAACGGTCTTACCGGTACCGGTCGCGCCGGTAATCAGCCCATGGCGGTTAGCCATGCCGGGCAGCAGGCACAGGGTTTTCTCGGTGGTTCTGGCTATAGTCAGTGGCGCGCTCATTTATCACATCCCTCAATGAATATTTTCTTAAATCATAGTAATTATCAGAGACTCAGTATATTCCTGAGGGTATCCAATACAACGTATCAGCAGCTATGCTTGTGCTATGGCTAGCCGATTGATGGAACATCATGTCCGGATTTTTCTTTGATCAACGTGAACAACTGGTGGATGACGCCATTGAGGGCGTCATCCTCTCTTCTCCCCACCGTAATCTGACGCGCCTGGATATTGAGCCGGGCATACGGGTGGTGATGCGCAACGACTGGAACAAAAGCCGGGTAGCGGTGATCTCCGGTGGCGGTGCCGGTCATGAACCGGCAGACGTGGGTTTTGTGGGGCGCGGTATGCTTACTGCGGCGGTCTGCGGCGACCTGTTCGCCTCGCCGGGAGTGGATGCGATACTGAACGCCATTGTGGCGGTGACCGGCGATCGCGGCTGCCTGCTGATTGTGAAAAATTACACCGGGGACCGTCTGAACTTCGGGCTGGCGGCGGAAAAAGCCAAGCGCTATGGCCTGAAGGTAGAGATGGTGGTGGTGGGCGACGATATCGCCCTGCCGGGCAACCAGCCGCGCGGTATCGCCGGAACCTCGCTGGTGCACAAGATTGCCGGTTATGCCGCCGAGCAGGGACGTTCGCTGGGGGAGGTGAAGGAGGCTGCCCGGCAGGCCAGCGAAAACGTATTTAGTCTGGGGGTGGCGTTGCGCAGCTGTAGCCTGCCGGATGGCGTGGAGGATGAATGGCGCATCCTGCCGGGGCAGGTCGAAATCGGGCTTGGCCTGCACGGCGAGCCGGGGGCCCGGACCCTGAACACCCGCAACAGCCGCGCGCTGGTGGATCTGATGGTGGAGCAGCTCTGGCAGCACGCCGGGGGCGACGTGCGCCTGGCGCTGCTGGTCAACAACCTGGGGGGCACATCGGAGATGGAAATGGCGCTGATTGTTAAGGCGCTGGCCCACTCCCGTCTGCGTGACCAGGTGGAGTTTATGATTGGCCCGGCGCCGCTGATGAGCGCGCTGGATATGAAGGGGTTTTCGCTGTCGGTGTTGCGCCTGAGCGATGCCTTTATCGATGCGCTCCAGGGACCCTGTGAAACCCTGGGCTGGCGCCCGCTGGTGCCTTTTACGCCGGTGAAAATGCAGCCCCAGCGCCCCACCCATGACCGGGTGGATGCGCTGCCTTCCCACAATGAAGCGGTAGCGATGCGGGTGGCGGCGCTGACGCTCTCCCTGATTGAGATAGAAGCGGATCTGAACGCGCTGGACGCCAGAGTGGGCGACGGCAATACCGGCACCGCCTTTGCGCAGGGAGCCCGGGATATCGCCCGCTTGCTGGGGCTGGGGGCGCTGCCGCTTAACGATCAGGCGGCGCTGCTGGCCTTTATTGGCGAACGTCTGGCGACGGTAATGGGCGGCACCAGCGGCGGCCTGATGTCGATCTTCTTTACCGCAGCGGGCCGGGCCCGGTTGCAGGGGCAACCCCTGGCGCAGGCGCTGATGGTGGGACTACAGCAGATCAAACTCTACGGCGGCGCAGAGCCGGGCGATCGCACCCTGATCGATGCGCTCCAGCCAGCGCTGGAAGCCCTGACGGAAGAGGGCGTGATCGCGGCAGCGGCCGCAGCCTGTCAGGGCGCCGAGGACACCGCCGCAATGAGCAAGGCTAACGCCGGGCGTTCTGCCTATATCGCCAGCGAGCGCCTGCTGGGCGTGAAAGATCCGGGCGCTGCCGCGGTCGCCACGGCATTCAGCGCGCTGGCGGAAGTGGAACAGAAAATCGCCCGCTAATGCAAAAGATGAGAGAGGCAGACGCCGACAAAGGGCGTTGCTGTGTACACGGTGGCAAGGCGCTGAGCGAAAAGTCATCCCGGCCCTGAGACAGCCGACCTTTTCAGGTCGGCTGTTGCGTAGTTAAACAACGGAAATCAGAAATCCGCCTTCAGCACCACGCGGTAGCGGGCCTTGCCGTCGCGCACGTGTTGCAGCGCTTCGTTCACCTTCGACATCGGGAACTCTTCGGTCTGCGGCGCCACCCGGGCGCGGGTGGCCAGCTTCATCAGGGTGCGCAGCTCGGCCGGGTTACCGGTGGCGGAACCGCTGATGCCGTGGTCGCCGCTAATCAGCGAGAACGCGGGAACTTCGAACGGCTTCATCACGGCGCCCACGGTGTGGAAGTTGCCGCCGGGGGCCAGCGCGGTGAAATAGGGCATCCAGTCCAGGCTGACGTTAACGGTATTGATAATCAGATCAAACTGCCCGGCCAGCGCGCTCAGCTCCTGCGGATCGCGGCTGTTAACTACCCGATCGGCGCCCATATCCAGAATCTCCTGGGTCTTGGACGGATTGGAGCTAAAAGCGGTGACCTCGGCGCCCATGGCGCGCAGCAGTTTGATAGCGATATGGCCCAGACCACCGATACCGATGACCCCCACCCGGCTCATGGCGGTGATATGGTGGGTCAGCAGCGGTTTAAAGACGGTGATGCCGCCGCACAGCAGCGGACCGGCGGTGGCGAAATCCATCTCTTCCGGCAGTGGAATGGCCCACTGCCAGTCGGCGCGGATCTTATCCGCAAAGCCGCCGCGGTTCATAATGGTCGGTACGCTGCCTTCCTGGCAGTTGATCTGGTTGCCGCTAATGCAGGCGTCGCAGTGCTGACAGCTGCGGGCGGTCCAGCCAATGCCCACGCGCTGGCCAATTTTAAGCCCCTTATCCTGGGCGGCGCTGCCCAGCGCGCTGACCCGACCGATGACTTCATGACCCGGCACCAGTGGATACTGCGAAAAGCCCCACTCGTTGTCGATCATCGACAAATCGGAGTGGCAGACGCCGCAGTATTCGACGGTCACCTCAACATCCTCCGGCGCCAGCTGACCGGCGTCGTACTCATACAGCTCCAGTTCAGCCCCGGCCTGTTGCGCCGCATAGCTCTTTATCATGGTCATGATGAATACCTTATTGGTTGTGACTTCTGAAATCACAGTGTACTTCAAATACCTGACGGGCGGGTTTGCCGGATGTTTCATTATTTATGTGATTTTTATCACGTATTAATGCGCGGCCAGGGCGGCTTCCATGGCGCGTAGTGAGGCGGTCAGAGTATCCAGATGGCGGTATTCAGCTTTCCCGCCGCAGCAATGCATTCAACCAGCGTTCGCTGCGTTCCGGGCGCAGATCCCGGGTTTGCCAGCATTCCAGCAGGGTGAGCTGGGGCAGGGGGGCGAGCAGGGCGTTCAGGCCAGACTCGTCGAGATCGGTAAAGCATCGCCCGGCCTGGCGGCGTTCTTCGTTGCCGTACTTAAAGGAGAGATACCACACCCCGCCGGGCTTTAGCGCCCTGGCCAGCCGCGCCATGACTGACGGCAGCTCTGCCCGGGCCACGTGCAGCAGCGAAGCGCAGCACCAGATACCCTCATAGCATGCTTGCGCCTCCAGATCCTGGAAGCGCATCTCGCGCACTGGCAGGCCGCTATGGGCGCGGGCCAGAGCGGCCAGATTCGGGGAGGCGTCGAAGGCATCGACCCGATAACCCATCCGCCGGAAGGCCAGAGCATCGCGCCCGGAACCGCATCCGGCGTCCAGCACCCGGGCGCCGGGTGGCAGCCGGGTGGTAAAAGGGCGGTACAGCGATTCCATATCTACCGCGACGGTATCGTCGAAAAAGCGCTGAGCATTGTGCTGGTAGTACTCCTGAGTCATTACAGCGTTTCCTCTCCCCGGGGCGCTGGCTGCTGCCAGATATGGATCAGCGTTTCGATGGCGGTATTCCACGCCCGCTGCAGAAAATGCAACCGGGCGCTGGCCGTGGCGCCGGTTTGCCTGGACAGGGTTTCGTGCAGCGGCAAATGACTGTCGATAATATAGTCGTTGCGCTGGCGTAGCCGTTCCATCGCCCACTTTGGCGGCGCCAGCGCGAGCTTACCGGCGCTGCCGCGATTGCAGTTGCGACAGGCCAGCACTAGGTTCCAGACCCCGTCGATATTGGGCACCTTATCGCGTATGGCCCAGGGGATAACGTGATCGACATCGGCAAGATTCTGGTCGCCGCTGCGCAGTGAAACAGGCGTGTCGCAGTAGAAGCAACGCCCCTTCTGATAGCCGTTCAGGGCATCGCGACAGCTGGTGATATTCACCCGCCGGGCGTTCAGCTGGCTGAACAGCATACGGGTCTGTTCATCGTATTCCACGCCGATAAGCTGCCGTGAAATGCCCTGGGCCCAGGCCTGCTCCACCAGTCGCCAGCGCGCCTCGGTTTCCAGGGCCAGACTGTGGTACTGGGGCCGCTCCCCCAACTGATAAAAGTTTTCCGTAAGCCGGATAGCGCCATGGCTTTTTCGCTCGTCCACAAAAAAGCGGGTGGCGATCTCCGCACGATTGACGATATGAAAGGCGTCGAGCACATTGGCGAACCCCAGCCGCACGGTCAGTTCGGTGAGCCGATCCTGCCCGATCTCCCCCCGATTAAACTGCTGGCAGGCATCCAGAAAGCGGCTGCGACCGGCGGTGCCCTGCTTTGGCGCCTGCTGCAGATGGCGACAGAGATGCTGACTAAAGGGCTGCGCCAGATCCGCCAGCAGAATTAGATCGCTGCCCGGTTTCTGTTGCTGGATATCGTACAGCGCCTGAGCCAGCGCAAACTTATAGGTGGCCGCGTTGCGCCCGAACAGAATCACCCCGCGCCAGTAGTTTTCCAGCGTTGGTTCAACCTGATAAAAGCGCATAGCGTGATCCTGTTCCGGGAGAGAGAAGCGGTTCAGATTAGTAAAACCGCTAACAGGATCAGATAACAAAGCGGGGCAAATGTAAACCGTTGCAGCGTGCCGGAGTCGGGATCGGATTCTGAAAAGAGGGGGCAACCGACAGGCTACAGAAGGGAAATAGCGTATAAGCCGCTGTTTTTTTCGGCAATCGACGACGCCAGGCGATCGCCTCGCTTGCATGGCGATCCCCGGCGGGTATAATGGCAGACGCTTACCGCAACCCTTCTACAGTGCCGAAGTGGCGAAATCGGTAGACGCAGTTGATTCAAAATCAACCGTAGAAATACGTGCCGGTTCGAGTCCGGCCTTCGGCACCAATCAAGTCTTTTTTTTCGTCTACTAAAGTCTATTTACGTATACAAAATCAATAAGTTAGATATCCTGCCTCTTGTTTCAGGTCTATTAAAGTCTACTGTCGTATATCAACATCTACCAACAAATGATGGTATAACTGTTGGTAGCTTCGGTTCGATTGAAATTGATACCAACAAGGGGAGGGGGATCTATGGCTCTTACTGATATCAAAGTCAGAACAGTTAAGCCTGCAGACAAACCTTTCAAACTTACCGATGGTGAGGGGATGCACCTGTTGGTTAACCCCAATGGCTCAAAATACTGGCGTCTTCAATATCGTTTTAGTGGCAAACAGAAGATGCTGGCGTTAGGGGTTTATCCAATGGTTTCGTTGGCAGAGGCTCGTAAGAGGCGCGATGCAGCAAAGAAACTGATATCTGATGGTATTGATCCCTCTCAAAAGAAAAAAGAGGATAAAATTGAAGAAAGCGGAGCACTAACCTTTGAGGCTGTAGCAAGAGATTGGCATGCATCCTGTAGCAAAAAATGGTCGGAGTCCCATAGTGAGCGGGTGCTTAAAAGCTTAGTGGATAATCTTTTCCTTGCGTTAGGTAAACGTAAGATTTCGGAACTGAAAACTCGGGATCTACTCGCTCCAATAAAGGTAGTAGAGGCGAGTGGGCGATATGAAGTAGCTTCGCGCCTTCAACAGCGAACGACTGCAATCCTACGTTTTGCCGTACAAAATGGTCTACTTGATTATAATCCAGCTCAAGATATGGCTGGTGCAATCGCTGTAGCTAAACGAGTGCACCGCCCGGCTCTAGATTTCGAACGTATACCCGAATTACTTGATCGTATCGAATGCTTTAAAGGTCGAAAGTTGACGAAATTGGCAGTGAAACTCACTCTACTGGTATTCATACGTTCAAGTGAACTGCGTTTTGCAAGGTGGCAAGAAATCGATTTTAAAAATGCGCTTTGGACGATACCTGCAGAACGAGAACCCCTAAAGGGCATTAAATACTCACATCGTGGTTCTAAAATGCGTAGCCCTCACCTCGTACCTTTAAGCCGTCAGGCACTGATAGTCTTAGAGGAGATAAAACAGATCAGTGGGGACTACGAATTGGTATTCATAGGCGATCACCAGCCCGATAGGCCAATGAGTGAGAACACTGTTAACAAGGCCCTTCGCTCGATGGGCTATGATACCAAAACGGAAGTTTGCGGGCATGGGTTTAGGGCAATGGCCTGTAGTGCGTTGATAGAATCAGGTTTATGGTCAAGAGATGCTGTTGAGCGTCAGATGAGCCATCAGGAGCGTAATAATGTTCGCGCCGCTTACATCCACCTTGCTGAGCATCTCGATGAGCGTAGGTTAATGCTACAGTGGTGGGCTGACTATCTTGATGCCAATCTTAACGATATGGTAAGGCCATTTGATTTTTCCAATAAATAACATATCTTTGCGTAAGCAAATGAAATAATCATTTCATTACAATAACATAATTAGCCATCTTAGGTTGATGGCTATATGTCTATGACGTAGAATGTAGACATTACGCATCCGCTAAATTCTGACGGATCTATGTTTCAATCACTTTATAAGATTTTAATATGAAACTTTTAAATACATATGAAGATAAAGAAAAAGCTGAATATTATCTTTCAAAAATCGTTGGTGAAAAAAGACTAGCTAGTGAAAGGGATGGTACAGAAACTATTTATAACCTGTTTGGAGACGCTACGTGGACAAATTTATTTCTGTTAGATATGTTTGAATTAAAAGAGTTGAAAAATATTTTAGCTGCAAAAAATAATAAATTAGCCTACGATAAAGAAAAATATTTAAGTATTATGAAAAATCTCACATATGCTGAAAGTGCATTTTCATTAACTATCCCCAAACATTGGATGATATAAATATTTGACTTTCAATATTTCTTGCGATATAGTTGAGAGTTTTTTAATTATGGAGTGATTATGAGCCAGCGAAGCGATTTACCATTTGGAAGTGAGTTTTCTCCGTCCCAAATTGATCTTGTCGGGCTTTTGGACATGATCGCGCAAAATGAGAACAATAAAACTTTAGAAGAGGCAATCAGAAATGCTTTCTTTTCCAAACATGGTAATGGGAATATAAGAAACCAGAATAAACTTGCCATGAATTGTCGGCTGGGGTTGAAGGCATATGGAATAATTAATGCAGATGGAAAATTTACTGATTTTGGTAGGAAATTACTTACGCTAAAAATATCATCATCAGATTTATATAAAGAACTTGCGCGACATATATTACTGAACTTGAATGGTATGACTCTTGTCCAATGTATAAAAGACATGACTGTTGCAGGCGAAATAGTCAATCTGACCACCCTCCGAAAAGGGTTAGCTGAGCGAGGAGTGCATTATCCTTCAGGTGGAAAGCATCCGAGTATGATGCGTCTTTGGTTAGCTAAAGCTGGGGTGTTTATCGGTAGTCGTTGGCAAGTAAATGATCAAGCGATAAAAGATATACTTGGCTTGGATACCGATGACTTCCCTCAGTTAGCGTCTTTAACGTCTCAGCAAAAAGCGTTTGTCCTTACACTTGCTAATATTGATAGTCAGGATGAAATACCCGCAAACCATATAGTAAAGTTGGCGGAGGCTACTTATGGAATTGAGTTTCCTGAAAAAAGCTTACCTAAGCAAGTGTTGAATAAATTAGAAGAGTGTGGCTATATTCTTGCTAGAAAAACGACAGAAGGGCGAGGGGCGAAACCATTTATGATTACAGCAACTGATAAATTAGTTGCAGAAATAATCATGCCTTTATTGAATCAGTTAGAGCAACAAACAGATCCTAAATTAATTGAGTTACTAAGAAAGCCTCTTGCAGAAATATTAGAGGAAATCGATTCTTCTGATCGCTATATTAGCGGGCTCGCATTGGAAGCTTTAGCGTTCAAACTTATGCGACTCTTAGCAATGGACTATGCAGCTACACGGCTTAGAGCACAATCCACTGGTGGTGCTGAGATTGATATCATATTTCAGTCATCCCGCCTTGTCTTTTCAAGGTGGCAAGTCCAATGTAAAAATACATCACGTGTATCTTTAGATGATGTAGCTAAGGAAGTCGGATTAACTCATTTCCTAAAGTCTAATGCAATTGTAATGGTTAGTACTGGAGATATTGGAAGCGAAGCTCGTCGCTATGCGAACAAAATTATGGCAGAATCTAATCTTTGCGTGGTAATGGTCGATAGAGACGACTTGAATATAATCAGGGATAATCCATCATATATAGTTGAGGCTTTCAATAGAGAAGCTTCACATGCTATGAATTTGAAGAAACTTGACATCTAAGAGAATTTGTATGAGTAACAAAAAAATCAAACCAAGAATTTATCATAAAACTGATCTAGGTAAAATTTTTCTTGGTGATTCATTGGATGTCATGAGTACATTACCAGATAGTAGTGTCGATCTAATCATGACGAGTCCTCCCTTTGGATTGGTAAGAAAAAAAGAATATGGAAATGTTCATTCTGATGATTATCTTGACTGGTTCAAGAGTTTTGCTATCCAATTCAAACGAATCTTAAAAGATAGCGGAAGTCTCGTGATAGATATCGGTGGTGCGTGGAATCAAGGACAGCCAACGAGAAGCCTTTATCATTTTAAATTGCTAATTATGTTATGCGAAGAGTTCGGATTCAATCTTGCACAAGAGTTTTATTGGTGGAATCCTTCAAAATTGCCTACTCCTGCTGAATGGGTTACAGTTAGAAGAATAAGAGTTAAAGATGCAATAAATACTGTATGGTGGTTATCAAAATCCCCTTGGCCAAAGGCGAGTAATCGTAAGGTATTGCAGCCATATAGCCCAAGTATGAGGACATTATTAGAGAAAGGATACAAAGCTAAGAAAAGACCTAGTGGGCATGACATAAGTGAAAAATTTAGTATCGATAATGGTGCAGCAATACCACCAAATCTTCTGGCTATACCCAATACAGAAAGTAATAGCTCTTATTTACGGTATTGTCAAGATGAAGGTATAAAGTCACATCCTGCACGTTATCCATCTGATTTACCTGAGTATTTTATCAGAATGTTAACTGATGCCGGTGATACCGTTATTGATCCATTTGGCGGTAGTTGCATGACTGGTGAAGTATCGGAACGTTTAGGCCGAAACTGGATATGCTGTGAAATGGTGGAAGAATATCTACAAGGCGCAGTAGGCCGCTTCAAATCGGTAATCACAACTGAAAGACCGAATATTGATGAAGATTCATCTTATTATCGAGTTCCTCGTCCCGGATTATATTGGGGGCAAGAAGAAGAAAAATTAGATGAGGATGGTGGGAAAAAAAGAAAACCCAAATCCGAGAATCAAAATAATTAAAATAGATAGGGTTTTTTGACCCTTTTTATTAATGTTAGAAGCATCTCCGCGAAAATGAACGGTTAATATAATAAAGAAAGGGCCATAAGGCCCTTTCTTTTCCCTTTAAAGGAACTCTCCATTGGAGAGAATACATATCCCCACACTTGGGGCAAATAAATCAGCCCATTGGGCTGCAAACATCTCCCCATCTGTGGGGCAATCAGACACTTCGTTGAAGTGAATATTCACAAGGAACACTTATTAAATATAATATTAAATATCAATTGTCAAATTTATTCCTCTAAAACTTTCAGATTTAAAAATAATATACAATGTAAAGCACAACTATGAACAACACACTACAACATAAAATGCATTGTTCATAGTGGGCCGTATAATACTCAACGCAACTCTTCATCTTCGTACATTGGCAATGAGTCAATAGCAGCAATTTTCTTTAGTTGAGCTAAATAATCCGGATTATTATCTACCAACCAATTTAATACAGAATAATTAGAAAGTAGTCTTTTTATGTGTCCAATAATCACTGCCAACTTTAAATTATTTGTTCCATATATATTTTCGAGTTGTTTAGTCTCCATTTCCATAGCAGCCATTTCTCGTTCCATTCTGGCAAAATTCTTTGCAATGTCTTGCTGCTTTAGTTTCGAATCTTTCGGATTTATTAGCATATCATCGGGAGTGTAGTGTAATAATGATAGAGCAAATTTACGACTGAAATTATTTATACTCATCATCGTGGATACCGCCTCCAGCTGTCTTTCTGGTTTCATTTTACGTAAAATAGCGAATATTGCTTGTGGAACATGTTGATTTGCTAATAAAGCGGTAGTTTCCGGGCTAATCCCATCAAGTAATCTAAACTTTGCCCTGAGTGTATCTACTGATATATTCAGAGATTGACTAATTTTTTCTTCTGAAACACCAGCATCCACAGCCTGTAATATCATACGATATTCCTGAATAACTGGTAATCGATTGACATACTTGTTATAGCTGTAAGATTCTTCATCCTCAGAAATCAAACAAGGTACAGTGGATAGCCCTATATCCTTTGATGCTTCAACTCTTAAGTGACCATCAAGTATTATCTTTTCTGACAAATTATTAATATAAATAACTATGGGTTCTATGATACCAACTGTTTTCACCGTGGAAACTATCTGATGATATTTTACGCTTGATTTCACATTAATAGGCAACTCTTTCCCATATAGCAGATCAGAAACATTAATAATAAAACACTTATTACCGAAGTTGGGTTTATTCATTTTCAAGACCTCGTTCTGGGTCAACATTATCCAGAATAAATGCAGGAACAGAATTCAGGCTCTCAACAGATAGAAGGTCTGAAAACTCTCTATTCCTCAATAAATTAACCATTATCTCTTTAACAACCATTAGGCTAGATATTGTAAACTCAGATCTTGTATGAATAATTTTATGCCTTTTGACATTTTCTTGATAAAGTTCTTTTAACTCATCAGAAGTAATCCGCTTCTTTTTTACCCCCTGAACAAAAGAATTATTATCACTTCCTTTACCGGATGTCTCTCTCTGAGATAAGATCCTTTTAATTGCACCTATCTGCTTTGAGTTGAGGTCACCAGAATTAAATCCTTCTAAAAGCAGGTGTTGTATATCAACTCCTTTAGCTCTTGATATTTCTACCGCTATATATATCGGGATTCTGCCAGACTCAACAGCAGAAAGTAATTTATCTTCGCCATTTTCTTTTAGTGATACAATAGAAGCTACCCAATTTTTAGAACGGCCAATTTTATTAGCAATCTCTAACTCAGAAAAACCTTTATTCTTTAATTCTATAATGCTGTTGAGAAGCTCCGTCGAACGTGGTTTTCTTCGAGCAATATTTTCTGCCAGACTCATGATATGACCATCTTCATGATCAACTGACTTTACTATTGCTGGGATTTGTTTTTCACCTAACATTTCATAAGCCTCAATCCGTCCTTGCCCACAAATTAAATCGTACACATACGTCTTACAGGTTGAGTCAGATAACCTAACCGTAATAGGTTTTTTTAGCCCTATGTTTTTTATACTTTCAACAAGTTCATCGTGAATAGATTTGCTTCTTGAACGTGGATTAACGATTCTGATCTCTGAGATATCTATAAGCTTTATTTCTTCATATTCATTCATCAGTGGATTCCTTTTAAAAAACATCACGTTTAAGGATTTGCAAAAAAAGTATCAAGTCATCATATCGATAAAACTCTAACTGGTAAGGATTTAACTCTTCAAAAACAAACTGATTATCTAATAACTCTATTGAAGGGAATATATAGTAATCTTTGGTGTTCACGTTTTGACTATCAAGTCTAACAACGATACAAATATCATAGCTAAACTTTCGCTCAAACCGGATTCTCCAGCGCTTTCTCGTGTTATTCATGAAACAACGGGAGATAACTACAGACATTTTAACTTCATCATTAATAGTAAATAATTTAGACTCCTCATCATAATCAACATAACAGCCTTGTTCTGTAATATCAAAAATGAGTTTTTCAACTAAACTATGGTACTTTTCTCTTAGCAAGGAATTAATTCGCAAATAGTCATAATCGTGCTTTGGTTTATAGTCAATTAATTTATAAGCCTGTAATAGACCACCAAAACGTTTCCTGTAAACAGATGAGGATGGTGTATTATCATCTTCATCTATAATTATGCCGGATAGTTTCCCTTTTGTTTTAAAAAGCTCGGAGAGTTTACCAAGTAAATCATCATTACTAAGATGAATACTTCTATTACTAATAATAGTCTGCGCTTGTAAAAATAACTCAGGAGAAATAATAGCTTCAAAAGCATTTTCACATCTTATCCATTCATGCTGTGGGTTGTGGATAAGACGCTGCTTTAAACGAGAAGATGTTCGGTTATAGACATTATGACCAATATACTTTTCGTTAGTTAAAATCTCGTGGATCTTTCCTTTGGTCCATTTAGTGCCATGCTCTGCAGTAATCCCTCTTCTATTCAACTCAGAGGCAATAACCCTCTCTGGCTTAGAGTTATTCACGAATTGATTGTATATCCATCTAACCGTTATGACTTCATCTTCCGGCCCTAATACTAAAATTATTCGATCAGTCTGGATGCTTTTCCACTCTCTATATTTAAGTATCCCTTTATGTTTATGGTTTTCATCTATCAACATTCTTCGTAAACCATATCCAGCAGGCCCGCCTTGGTGATATCCACGACCAGCCAGATTAGCTTGTCCAAGAAAGACTTTTTGTGATAAATCCCGACTTAAAGAAGAAGCTTTTTTTCGATCTATGAATAATTGAAAATCAGCATAATCACTATTACCTTCAATGATAGGGTTTGCACAATATATGACGCCAACACCATGCATTTGAAGTTGATGGGTATAATATCCAAATTGATCTATACTCTGAAATCGCCCAAAACGGCTTATGTCATAAACTAAAACTGCTTTAATATTTATTTTCCCTTCAACCACATCATCTATTAACTGTTGAAATGCCTGTCTTCGGTTTGCCGTAACCCCACTTTTTCCAGAGTCATCATATGTATGAATGATATTCATCTTATGTTCTGACGCAAATTTACTTATGAATTGAGATTGATTGAATATTGAATACTGCTGATGGTCTGTAGACATTCTCAAATATTGAGCAACATTGACTTTATCCATAACATCCACCTCACCTCAATGAAAAAGATTATGGTTTCATGGAAAAGTCAAATTTCAAAAAACCTTCCTCCACAATACCTTAACGAAAATTCACTTAAGTTAAACTACACTATAAAGCACATAGATTTTCTTGAGCACGATCTCAAAAACGAACACTATTTGAACAATCACCTCTGTAGTTCTAAATATCCAACTTCCGCCGAACACGGAAAAAACCCTCATTATCATGATGTTAGATTTTTTAATCGTTATTCCTGTCTACCAACCATATCCTCAAGAAACCTTTTACCGCGTAATTTCAGCCTTGCCTTATCCTCAGCACCAACATTTTGAAAATGTATTAATATACCCAACACAAACTCCTTATCGACGTCTTCTACTTTACAGCCAAAAGCTTTAGCTACTTCTGCCCCAAGGATTATCTTCAGGCGTGTCTCAGCACTCTTGGACAAAGATTTCTCTTTGGTTTTGAGACGATTCAAACGCATCTGCGCTGATGCTATTTTTTGCTTAATTGTTTTTTCTGTTCTTGGCTTTCTGTTTTTATCATCCGTACTCATAATTACTTTTCCTTTTGGTTTTTAAAAACATCAAATACAATTAAAAAAGGAAAAGGTCAAACCACATGAGTAAATCGAACATTTTACTTTGAATTAAACTACGCAGCACGAGATGATTGTTTCTGACAATCAGTAGTTAAACAGGCTTGCCTATTAATGATGGGATTTATCCCGAAAAAATGGTGTTTTGGTTTTAAAATTGATAAATCAGTAAGTTCAAAATAAAATTATGCAACACATATGCGAGCAACCATAACTTAAAATACCTGATACTCTCCGCGTTACTTATTTTATCAAATCAATGAAAACAATTTCATCTCTTGTTTTTTGACTCTGATTTCTGGTCTTAACCTGTGAATTGTGCAACACGCAAAAGCATCTGTTATTTTCACTGTTTTATCTACATTCCGCTTTCCCGCCTTCCGGCGGGAGGGAAAAATACTACTTATGCCCTTACGGGCGTTACCTAAAACCAAAATATTAAGTCTTACCATCCTACCTCAGCCGTTCATCCGATTTCCGCTCAGTTAATTTCACAGACATTAAAACTAGCGTTATTATTTAGCTATAGAAAAACTTAATACATTGTCGTTATTTTTAGCTCCTTTAGGAGATATAAAAATAAAGCAATGCCCACCTATACACTGCTACGCAGCGTGTGGGGTCTACCGACGGTTGCCTGCCGCAGGCTAAAAGCAAGGTCAACGTCAACACCAGAGTTTTTCTTGCGAAAAACTAAAACCAGCATAGTCGCATTGGAGATTTATATTTTGGTTTGATATTTAAATTTATTTTGAGGTTATATTATATAGTGGCTATTTTTCATCTTGATTTTAAAATTGTGAAACGTTCAGAAGGCAGATCTTCCGTTGCGAAAGCTGCCTATCATGCTCGTACACGTATAACAGATGAAAGAACAGGTGATACGTATGATTATAGCCGCCGTACTGATTTATATGGGCATTTCATATTAGCACCTGTTAATGCTCCAGAACATATCGTAAAAGACTCCACAGCATTGTGGAATGAAGTTGAAAGAGTCGAGCGTCAACAAAATGGTCAAACAGCCCGTTTTTTTGACGTTGCCATTCCTGCCGAGTTAAATAATGAAGACAAGAAAAAACTTGTCCTTGAATACTGCCAGAAAAATTTCGTTGATAAAGGCATGATTGCCGATATCGCTTTTCATGATCTTGATAGCGATAACCCACACGCTCACGTTATGTTGACATTAAAAACCATAGGCCCGGAAGGCTTTGGTAAAAAAGAAAGAAGCTGGAATGACAGAAAAATGTCTGTGTTGTGGCGTGAATCATGGGCATCGATGGCTAACAGCTACCTCGCTGCCGCTGGCTCGTCAGAACGTATTGACCATCGCTCTCTCCAATCCCAGCATGAGGAAGCATTAGAGAAAGCAGCGGTTGCTCTGGACAATGAAGAACAAGCGCTATGGCTTGCCAAGGCCGCTGAAACAAACCGTCCTCCAATGAAACGTATCCTCAGTGCTAAATGGCGTAGTAAGGCTGCTCAAGAACAAAGAGCCGCAGAACAGGCTGTTCGTGATGCTGCCAAGCAAGAAGCCATCGAAGTCTACAAAACATTCAGTGAACTTGATCTTGAAATCGTCGTTGATGTAAGAAGCTTTACGATTACACATCTTGCTGAACCAGAAGAGATTATATTGGTTGATACCCTCTCAAATACAGCAAACAGCAGAGAAACCATTACTACTCAGCCAGCCCAAGTTTCACAGATAAGGCCGCCAGTGAAGTCGTATCGTAACCCTGATAAGATCAGTCAGGTTAACCAAGAACCAAAACCATCACTGGTGATCCCTGCCTCACCTCGCTCTAAACTGAAAACCTCTTCTCCTTCAACAGCGGGCGCAGTTAAACGCGCGCCTTTTAAAAGCAAGAGGAAGCAGGTTAAACCTCGTCAGAGTGGAATATTTAAGCGTTTCACGCTACTCATAGTGGACTTCTTCAAAGAAAAGTTCGTATGGACCAAGAGAAAACCTGCTCCCGTTTCTACCGATGCTGAACACGATAAGCGTATTGCCGAAAACTACGTGTTCGATGAAGTGCTGGGCATCTATGTATCACGCGCTGAGTATGAAAGACGTGCCAGATTTAACAGTGGCAGTTATAGTCCAACACCAGATGAGATCAGGCGTTTTCCAAGTCGTCCGAAAGCAGAGCAACACAAAAAATATAATGTTCTGGACTATACCCAGACTTCTCCGATAGTATCAGGTAAAAGAGTTAATTATCCATCATTGAAACCATCATCATTCGATAAAAATGAATAACCTCTAAATTATTCTAAAGTTTAACTTTATTGCAGAATAATATTTGATATAATATCAAACTAGTTCCATCCGTTTTTTAGGAGTCCATATGAATATAAGCAATAAAAATAAAGCACTGATTAAAATTTTTGGCTACTTAGTAAAAGACACAGGAAAACTATTATTAGATCCATACATTGGGAATGCCTCATCTATAATAGAAGGGCTAGTGATAAATAGTAAAAATTTCTATGATGAGATGAACAAGAAAAAATTATATGAGTTATACATGGGCATTGAGCAATTAGATGACGATACAGAAAAGAAATTCACAAAAGCGAATTTGGCATTTTTGATTAAAAAATTCATGCAAGATGACGAAGATAATAAAACTCACCTTTATTCTAAGTTAGCAATAAACATATCGAAAAGTGATATTCCTGATGAGCAAAGAATTGATTTTATATCAATGCTAAATGCTCTCACAGTCTATGATATTAATTTCATGAAGAAAGTATATATATACGATATTTTCGATATTAAGGGATTCAAGAACACTGCGGAGCAATTATTAAAAATTACTGAATCGCAAGAAGGACGGGAAATAAAATCAATCAACAAATTATATGCAAATGGACTCATCTTTGAACCTAACAAGGGTAAGGCCGCTGGTCAGTATTATAAACCAACAGAATACTTAAAGAAATTTATCTTAATGCTATTTGATAGCCAAGAACTAACCCCTGACGCGATAGGAGAACATGGAAAAAACAAATCTGACATTTTCTTTATGAAAAATTCAGAATATATGTCAAAGAAAGAGTATTATGATGAATTAGTTATTAACTCGCTAGAAAGCCTAGGATATTCACTAATTATTAATACTGAAGTCTATGGGCCTTACAATGATAAGTCCAGTATATATATATCAATAGATAACGACAAGGCGCTAACAAAAGGAGAAAATGGAGAACTGTTTTTACAACTAATAATAAAAACCAATGAGGATGTATTCTTTAATAGAAAAAACATATCGCCAGACAGATATTTACTATCCCTTGATGATTTCAACAAAAGAAAAATGGATAATAACAAGGACACTAATGAAATCAAAAAAATCTTGCGTTCCATTATAGAGGAATTAAAAAACCAAAATTATTAACATCAATTACATATTGATTACATCATCTTTGTATAAGTATTGAGTAGAATGAATACAGTATCCATCCTACTCAATTTCATTCAAACTTAAACACCACAATACATTAATTAAATCTATCGTCTAAACACAACATTATCAGAGAGTGTTGCCTTACCAGCTATCATTATTTCGCTTTTCAATAGCATCCCGATAACGCTGTTGTTCCACAATATCTAGATTTGGATCGAATAACACACTTGATCCCTTCACAGCGATATCGGTATCAATCTCTGATTGGGGCGCATAGGCTTTATGACCATTAGGCTGCACAGTGGCTGGAGGAATATATGTCCCACAGTTTTTGCTATTCCCGGAACAACCGATATAAGCCAACAGGAAGGCAAACAGGAAGAAGAATGTCCATATTGTATTGTAGCCGTTAATCGTATATCCACTTCCATTAACATCTGAAAACACGCCATGAAACCTGACGGCATAGACAATCAGGAATGATGAGAGGATAACAGCCCTGCTTTTACCTACGGTTAAATGCTTACGAATGAATTTCACCGTTGGAAGCAGTGTGACCAAAAACAGCCCAATAGCAACAACGACCAGCCACATAGTCTTTGCAGACAGCACCAAGGCCAGATACAGACGATACCGGGCCAAGGCTTTGAGTGGTGGCAGTTGCCCCCAGCGCTTTACCTACTGAAGACAACGAAGAACTGATTGCGCCATTAACTGTATTTACGCCATCGTTAAGCTGCTGGCAGCCAGAAAGAAACACCAGAGAGACCGCCAGTGCTAAGAAGTTATGTCCTTTCATTTATTCCTCAAGGATTTAGTCAGATTCGTATACCCCAATCCCGGCGCTCTCACCTATAGATCAGGAGTTATCATCTAATCAATTGATAGAATTGAATTATTTTTAGTGTTCGTCACATCGTTTAAATCGATCGATACAAAACAAACGATAGACACAGACTATCACAAGCAATATATCGATCGATTAAATCAATTAAAAAACCGATCGATAAATCTTTTTTAATCGTTATTATCTATCAATATAAATTTATCGATCGATTTTACAGATCATTTTACTTGAGTATGCAGGCACTGGCGACTATGCTGGGCTGAGATAAAGCAGTAAAACAGCGAGGGATGAGCATGGAAATCGTCGAAAAAGATCAAAAAATCGCTTTTGTTGACTCGTTCAGCGATGCTGTTTTGTCTTACGAATACGAACAGGCGGGTTTCACCATAAACTTACTGAAGCGCTCTGTTCTTCTCTTTAACCATAATATGAAGAAAAACGTAATGTCTTCGACATTGCGTAAAAATATGAACAGCATATTTATATATTCATATAGCAACATCAGGGAAATCAACTACTCGCTGCCTGATTGCAGATCCGATGATGCCGAGATCTGTATTATGACTGATGATGTATTAAATCCAGTCTGGACGTTCAGGGTTCCATCTCACGCACATTATATTTGCGAGAAATGGATGGAAGTATTTAATAACCGTATTTTCTTTGACCCATAAACAAAGTATTAAACAAAAGGAAAATAAATATCTGACTAATGATTCTAATTAATGGAATTATTTGCTTTTTAGTAAATTAATGTTTAATTATATACACATAGAATAATTGATATCGAGGTATACTTATGTCTGGAAAAAATCCGTTTTGGAATTATGATTATAATGCGGCGCAACGTAATAGAGAAATTGTAGACTCTTACCAACAGGCAAATGAGGCAAGGCTGGATTCTCAACAGTCGCAGTTTGAAGCGTCTATGGCTAATGACAGGGTTAGTAGAATACAGATGCAGTTGAATAACACAATCAATAGCCATAAGAAGGTTGTCGCTGATTACGAGCAACGTCTGGAAGGGTTTAGGCTTAACTTCTTCAAAATAATGATGCAGTCGAATATTTTCTACAGAACGATAAACAGATTGCAAGAAGAATGGCCTGACCAAAAAGACCATATTCTTGATGAAATTCAACGGCAGCGAGACTACTGTAATCATCCAGAATATCGCGAAAAATGGTGGAACGCCGTATCTAAAAACAATATAGGTGAAAGTGTTTTGGCGTTTCCTTACCCGCAACGCGAGCTAAAAAAGAAACCATAAAAAGAGCTTTGGCTTCTTCATGATTTATAATTATTTCCTATAAGATACTATTCGTTGTGTCTCCTATAGACACGTCTAAATATTAATCATCCATTTTATGGAATACTCACCATGACAGCTATTTTGCATCCAAATTATGTTGTTGTATCAAAGCTAATATCTAAGTTTGACATTACACATGACAGTAGAGATGAAAATATTAATATCTTGATTTCTGTCATTTATGACTTGGATAACGGCAATACAATCGAATACTACATTAATAATCAGGAAGAGGCTGAGAAAAAATGCATTGAGAAAAACAGATTTTCAAGAAAATTTAAAAATCGCATTGATAATATATCATCTGAAGAAACCCGCTCGGCTAAAGATAATCACAAACTCAAATAAAAAATTTGAACTCAGGATGGAACTAATGTCTATACCATATAATGTATTGATTTTGTGCACAGGAACGATTAAAACTATGATGTTATTGCTTGTATTCTTTACCACAAACATTAGGGAAATCGCATGTCTGATGCTTTAAAGATCATCAACAATATTCGTACTCTCCGTTCTCAGGCTCGTGAACTGACACTCGAAACCTTGGAAGAGATGTTAGAAAAACTCACTATCGTTGTAGAAGAACGTCGTGAAGAAGAGGCCTCATTTCTAAAGCAGCAGGAAGAGAAACAGGCCAAGCTGGAAGCATTCCGTCAGAAGTTGTTGGAAGATGGCATAGACCCGGCAGAGTTGCTTTCAACTGTTAACTCATCTTCTTCCAAGACCGGAGCGAAACGCGCCCCACGTCCAGCTAAGTATAAATACATCGATACCGATGGTTCTGAAAAGACATGGACAGGTCAGGGCCGAACTCCTCGTGCTATCGCTGCTGCGCTCGAAGCCGGTAAGGCACTGGAAGATTTCGAGATCAAATAATCTTCATACCAAGTCTACCAAATCCGCTGGCCCAGCGCTGGCGGTTTTTTTAATGACTTCAATTATTTTGTTGCCTGAGTCGCTCTTGTCGCATTTGTTTTTAAATTATTCAGCATTTGCTTATCAACAGGTTGTAGTTGTTGTCCTAACAGAGCCGCAAGCAAAATATTTGTGTCTTCTGTTCTTTCGATTTGAAGCATTTGTAATCTTAAATCAAGTGCCTGCATTCTTGCCTGCTCATGCGCAGTTTCTTTTTCATCAGCACTACTGATTTTTACCTGCCAAGCGTCAGCACCTGTTGTATCTGCATAGCGTGAATAGATCTCATATCTTAACATTTCCCACTCTGAAGGATTATCCGGGAATGTTGTGCCGGGAAATAGAGTTGCATACTTGTTTTTTACGGAAGTATCTGACCAAGCAAGGTTTGCTCCCTGCGTAGAACCTAATGTGGATCCTATTTTGGCTCCTCTTGAGTTCACTGATACATTACTTGCTTTTTTCATTGCCAGTACGGAATCAATGGCGTTTGTTCCAGCAGTGCTTCTGGAGACAAAGCTCGAAAAGGCCGATAAATATTCTCGTCCTTCAGTTGTATCTTCTAATCCCTTGTTCTTTAATGGTTCAACTGGTAAGTTCCCTATCAGATTTCTTTTTGCCGCTTCAGCAACTTCAATCTGCTCAACAGAATAGGACTGATTCGAAACCTTATTAGACAATGCTTCGGATTTAGATAATGGTGGTGTAATTAGGCTTGATGCCGACTTATCTTTATCAGGATACTGACCTATAGTATTGCACCCACCTCTGTTATATTTCACATCATCTTCGGAGCAAACACTTATTGATACTCTGCCCATGATGTTTTTCTTGGCCTCATTTATTCCGGTATTTGCTTGTGTAAACATCTTAACGCTGTTTTCAGATAAAGCCTCTTTCGCTGAGCTTGTATTCGATCCTGCTGCACCACGACCACCTGCGCTCGTGACTTCTTCACAGGCATTGGCATCAGGTATCCTGTTTAAGATATTTTTCATGCGCTGTTCTTGGATTGCCTGACTGGCATTACTGACAACAGCATTCTTCTGATTCTCATTTGCTGTTATTGTTGCTTGTGCCAGCTTGTCGTTCATTGAAACTAATGTTTCAATTATTCCATTGCCCATAGATTGAGGTGAAGCCCCCATAAGATACGGTGTCAAAATCTCTTCTGTGACGGGCCAGACAGCAAAAGCTGTATTTGTATATAACACAGAAAAACACAAAGCCGAAACCACTGTTATTCTCTTTAATTTAAATTTATTGTTTCTCATTATAATACTCCCGTTAACTTATTACCTAATTTATTATTTAACTAATTAAATGTAAGCTGTCAATTTTAACAGAAACATTTATTTAGCATCTGCATTGAAAAGTAATATAACAGAGGACATATAAAACAAACGGAGTGAATATCATAAATGCAGCGATATTTTTATATATTTTTGCCTATAAAAAATATTTTATAGGAGAATAAAATCTTACATGAGAAATGCCCATATTCAATAAAGACTGTGGCGATGTTCTATTTTTCACTATAGTCATTTAAATTATGCTGGTAAGTAAACATATAAAGTGAGTTCCATTCCAGATAACGAACAATTAAAAAGAGGGCGAAAGCCCTCTTTTTATATCACATTATCTGTCATTACTTTCAGTGGGTGATGAACTACCACCGGAAGATCCACCACCATTCCCTTTATCTGGAGCCTTAAAGCTTTCAATTGGTGAAGCTTGGGCCTGAAGGTTTATAGGCAGCAACGGTCTGTTATGTTCACCAAACGATACCGCTCTGTTAGCAGCCTTTTGGGCTACATTCATATAACCTGCAGCGCCTGCTGTATCACCAACAGCATCTGCTGCCTCAGCCGCATTGTAAGCCGAGTTAGCACTTTCAAGAGACTGATATTCATCCTGCTGATCCAGTGGGCCAGCATTACTCATATGAGTTCTGAATGCAGATCCCGTATCATTGGCTTTATTAGCTGCCTGTGCTTTCCCCTGTTTAGCCTGTTGCTGTTGTTGAAGCTCACGTTGCTGTTCACGGTCTTTATTGATTTGCGCATTCCTGATCTGATTACCCATCGCATTTGAGGTATGAGAAACCTGATCCAACACGGTTTTGGTGAACATAGCACCTTCAACACCTTTTGGTGCCGACTGTGCGTAACCCGACATGCTCTGACCACCATGAACACCAAGCCACTTCATAATTTCATCAGGGATGATGTGAATCAGTGAAAGTGATTTCTTCACTACCGTGAACATCATCGCAATATAAACAGCAATGAGAGCCAGTGACTCGATGATACCTATCCCGGCATTGGCTGACATCATGCCAAACGCGCCGGAGAATGTTTCATTGACGATCCCACCAAGGATAGGGAGCATCGTATAGGCTGCTATTAATCCTGTTATCATTAGCGCTGGTCGCATGGTTAACGATAAAACCAGACCATAACCAGCGCCACCACGACCCACTACGCCATCACCGTCTGGATGTAAATGTGTTATTACCCATAATGGTGCTGCGACCATTGCTTCAAGGCACAGGATCATCCAGCCGACGCAAACACCAAACCACATGACGTAAGGCAACATAGGAATAACGACGGCTAAGGTATCACCAGCTATCCATAAAGGGATAACCAGTGGCATAACAATCCCCATAGCGCCAAATGCACCCGATACCCAGCTTGCAGTCCATGAAGTCCATGCACCAAGACCTGCGCCAACAACCGCAGAACTTCCTAATAACGTCCAGCCAGCGGCACTGATCGTATCCCCAAGCCCTTTAACGGCTAATAACGGGTTTATCGCCTGTAAATTGGCAGCAGTTGTGTCGGTTGAAAATGAAACAATTTTCCCTTGCTTTCTTCCATTAATAACGCTGGAACTGAGAAAACCCGCCATTGCACCAGAAATACTCTTATTGGCTTCACTTTGAAGAGAAGAAACTATTTTCCCGGCATCATCTGTTTTAGGGCCAGCGCCACTTTTACCACTGGTATTGGCTTCCGTTCGGTTTTGCGCATCAATACCATTCGCATATCTTGAAGCTGTCGTTGATTTCGCCATATCCTGAGCTACTTTTGCCATAATCGCGTTCAGGCTGTTATCGAATATATCTCCGTATTCCATTGTCGCTTGCCCACCTACAGGAAGATTATGAGCTGCTCCATTAATCGCATCCTGCACACGGATCAGTTTCATACTCCATGCGCCAGCCATAAACCATCCGTCTTTCTGGACATTCTCTTTGAAATCATCCCACTGGTCGCCAGTGGAGAAAACTGTTCGTACTGCAGTATCAATAATGGATACATATGAGGCCGTTGCGCTGTTTATTCCGGTCTGAATATCAATATTATTATCGGCCACATACTGTTCAGCCAGCGTTTTCATACTATTATCAAGGCCGATAAATGCGGCATTGTGTGCCTCAATAACATCTGAAATATTCGTCTTTATATCCTGTGGCATATAAGCCATATACATGCCGCCAGCAGCAATGGTAGCCTGAGCTTTAGCCTGTTCGTCATAAGAAGCTTTGGCCTTCGGGTCTGTAAGCGTGATGCTTCCACATGCAGCCTTGGATACCAGTAAATTTTTATTCATATCATTACCGGCATTGCTGGCTCCATAACTGTATGTGTATAAATAGGCACCTTTCTCCGGTGTCATTTCAAACGCAGGCGTGACGTGCGGGAAGGGATCGGCTGCTGCTGATTTCTTCCATAATTCTCCCGCCTTTAACATACAGACGTTATTGATAAAGGCGGTTTTCGCTATGCGATCAAGCTCCTGATAAGATGCAGATGTGGTAATAACAGCCCCATCTGAGGGGTTGGATGCATAGGTATTCCAGACGGTATCTGCCAGACCGACTCCCTGATTAATCATCCACAGCACCATAACCTGAGCGGCACAGAAACCACCTGCAGCCGGGAGTATCATTGCCGTGCCTAATGCAGTTCTTACGGGCAACCACATGGAAGACCATTTCTTACCCAGCATTTCTCCGTCATGTGCCGTTGACATGGTTCCGGCAATCAGTGTGTAGGCAGCTAAAATGCCACCAACCAGTAAAACAGCGCTGTTGAGGATCGTCATTGTGCTGGCTAAGGGGCTTTCCGCTAAATTCTCCGGGAATAAGATATCCAGAAACCACAGCTTTGATTTGTCTGTCTCCGGGACGGTAAATAAATCGGCGGCATAAGCTGACTGAGTTAATAACAGGCTAGCTAATATTGCTAATAATATCGACACTTCTTTTTTCTTTATATTTATCATCATTACATTCCTTTGCCTCTTACTTCATTGAATTACTGATGCTGCTCCAGACATCGGTTCCATTGACGGTTGCTCCCGATCCTGATGAAGAGCCAGTTCCTGTAGAAACACTTCCATTTGCGATATTCCCAATCACGGGCATATCAATAGAAATACTCTCGGATATACTTCCGGTCAGTTGACTGACTTTTTCTCTCGCAATCGAACAGGCTTTACTTATTGCTGCTTCCTTCGTTTTTTTAATTATTGAATCCACAGATGGCAGGCTGATGCCGAGGTTTCCGGTGGGCCACGCGTCCGTACAGCCAATAGTCTCAAGCGACTGATTGATGTTATCCATGAAATTCTTCGCTACCGGCTCTAACTGAGCCGCATCCTGCTTCATTGCGTTATATTGCGCTTGTTTTAATGATGAGCTGACATCCGGGCTACAGACTGCTGCGTTAGCTGTGGTTGCTGAAATTAATATTGTTGCGGGAAGGATTATTTTGAAAATGCGGACACAGACATTTGTTCGCCATTTGTTTTTATTAAGTTTATTCATTTGATACTCCTTTGATTTATTACATTTTATTCACCATATTTCTTCTTCTGATTAAATAAAAATACAATGCCTTATTAATATATATTAAATAAAATGGAATTAATCAAGAGAACGATAATTTAATTTGACAATGACTTTATTTTTGATTACTGTTTAATAGTAAATAAATGATTACTCCGAAAAATTTATTACAATACTCTGAAGAGGCCAGATTATCTGGCTTCTTTTAATTTAATAGGGATTTCACCTTCCACATCCCAACGTTTAAAATATGAATATATGTGTATAAAAAGTTCAGAGAAGTCGCGTTAATGGATTACTAAATATTATCCCAATCTAACGGTTCTTCTGGTGGCACAAGACTTGTGTTCTCTACAGAAGGGATTCCATTTATACTTTCACTCTTCGCTAACCCTTGAGACTTTTTAGCCTGCAATCTTGCGATTAACAAATCTATGTCATCTTGGTTATTAACTTCTTGTATAACTGTTTCAATTGACCTGTTTTTATTTTTAAGTGTGCTATTGTCGCCGCCATTGACGACTATGCTTTCGGGTTGTTCTTCCATTGCTTCTTTCTTTTTTATAATCTCTGAAACAAAGCGAGCACGATCACCATTGAAGACAATAGCAGGGTTTATGAAATACCAGTTTTTCTCATTGGTTTTAGCAATAATACGTTTTTCGATAAGTTCTTTGATCCCTCTGTAAAAGATAGATTCAGACAAGACAAAGTGATCTATCTTTTCCGCAAGAGACATTGCCTTTTTACAGCTCAGGTAGAAATGATCTTTGCCTATCGCATCCTGATATATTCGTAAAAATATGAAAAACACTTTGTATGCTGTTTTCGTGAGATCAAAGTATGCTTTTATCTGAGAGGTATAGAGTTTAATGAACTCTTCTTTATCGACCTCTTGCGTATGCACGATATTGGCGAAGTAGCTTTTACCTGTATCTTTCTTTTCGATAAATTCTGTGCCTCTTGAAACGGTCAGATTTTTCTTTCGTGTTTCAATCTTTAGCTCTGTCTCAAAGCAAAAAGGATTTAATCCTAAATCTAAGTCAACGTCTATTTCATTCATTTCATTATTACCTCTTGTTATTTTATTTATAATAAATTAAATACCATGCACAAAAAAGATATCAAGTTTTTTGCATATTTTTTTGCGAAAATATTTTCAAAATCGCAACTATTCCAGTGACGATACTTTAAAGCACTGTCGTTTTTAAGCTAAAAATGACATAGAAACTGACTGCAAAGTCAGGAAAGCTCACCGTGCAGTCAGGAATACTGACTATAGAGTCAGGAACACTGACTGTACGGTCAGTCGTATATTTTCGTTCTAAGCCTTATGCCGTAAGGGCTACAGGCAGGTTTTTTCTTAATTTAATTTTGCAAGAAGTAAGAGATAATACTTAATAGGATTAAAGGAAACCGGGCGATTTTTATAATCGCCATACAGGGTTTCAATATTTTAAATGATTAGTTTTTTTGAGTGCAATATTTATTTTTATTGCGAAGCATTTCTTTCTATTTCACTAACATCTTTTTTTTGAAAATCACCACCATCTATGAGCTGAAGCTCATGTGCTGACGCACGGCTACGCCCTAACTCTGAAATATGTATTTTTATCTTGATGAGGTGTCTTATTAATATTGATAGTAAAAAGAGGAAAGATCTTTTCCAGATCATTTCATCATAAAAAACAAAATTGATCCTATGTTTGAACATAGCATTACCGCAATAACATATAGCATTTTCCCTTAAACGAATAGGAAAATTATATTTTCAGTAGCAGCACTTAGTGATTGTTCAAGACAATCACATTGCTGGAACAGGGTTCATCCCTGTCAATGATGGATTTATCCATAAAGAATTGCGGCGATAGCCGCTATGAAATAAAGGAGAAACAATTTCATCTGTACTCATATATAAGCAGTGCTTAGTGATTGTTTAAAACAATCACTTCGCTGTAATAACATTATAGTAAAAATAAAATAGGTAGCACAAGGTGCCATTTTCATAAGGCAAAAATGAGTTTCATAGCAAAACGTTTCTGGACAGATCAATTAAGAAATATTTCAATACAATTCATCCTTCATTGCTGAAAACCTCCAACGCCATTCATAAAACAGCAGGTGCCATTCAACAGGCACACATTCCCTTTTACTATATTAAACTTATTACTATATTACAGCTGTTATTTCTCATATAAAACAACATATTACAGAAAAAAGGTTATAGGTTCCTATAACTATGGTTATCGATATCTATAACTCGGATTATAGTTTACTATAACCATAATTAGCAAAAACTATAACTATAGTCCGCACTGAAACTAATCTTTAAAACTGGCGAGCATTCCACTCTCAATAAACTTATTCCAGTCACGAATCAATAACGGCTTCAATTTATCCTGTTCTGTGGATGGTTTTCCACTATATTAAAACTTTTTCCACTTATTTTTGACTTTGTTATTGACCATAGTGTTTAATCTGTTATGTATTAATAAAAACAATAACAAAAGGAAAATACAATGACACAAATAGATTTTCAATCTCTTAGCAGTTTATCCCCCTTTCAGCTAACGCAGTATATTGATGATCATCTTTTCACTAATGAACAGAAAGTGCAGATATTCGAACATTATCACAGCACACATAAAGACACTACCAATATCTATTCGAGAAAAGAAAACATTAAATCTATTAAAAAAGATGTTGATTATGTCCATATGTTCACAAAAAACTTCCAGCAACTCGCAGAACTTGATATTTCCAAGAATGAGTTGAAGGTTATCGCAAGGATTTTAAACATCATGGAGTTTGGAAACTGCTTTCATATATCGCAAGCAAAGCTATGCCGCGACTTAGATATTAAAAAATCAAATATGTCTCTTGTCTTTAAAACGCTCAAAAAGAAAGAGATCATTATTGATAAAGATGGAGATCTCTTTATGAACTCCAACATATTTCTTAAGGGACAAGCGCATTCTATCAATGCCAAACAACGCCCTAATGTTAAAAAGGCACAGGGATTTAACGCTAATAATGAACCAGTATTTGATAATGTTTATACATTTAATCAAACAAATGATTCTGACAATCAACTTACAGAGGGAACGACTACATCTGAGCCACCAAAAACATCTGATAGCTGTTCTAACAAAGAAACAGATCCAGCACTGACGCTGCAGTATCCTAAAACAGAAGAGCCAGCTTATGATGATGTTTAATATATAAGCGAAGAAGCAACATAGTGACTGGCTACTGCCAGTCAATGAGATCCTCTGGTGATATCCTATCCTTCTCCATCAATTTGAGGATCTTTTTCATTTTTAACTTACGTGCCTTTTTCTCACCAATCTCCTGATAGTATTCTTCCCGCCGTTCCGCTACTACCTTGCGGAACTTCTTCAAGAGTTTGTTCAATGTCTTTATATCAGTGGTAGCCGCTTCAGCTTGGATTTTTCTATACATATACATAACGTGGAATTCATCAATCATATTAAACCTCTTAGTTTTATCATTCATGTGATTTCCCTCTTTCGAGGGAATACTCATTACATCTAAATATCAAATAACTGTCATTTTTAGCTTCCAGTAAATCGGATCTTCATTTTCATCCTGATTTATATTTTTTGAAACAAGTTCAATGATGTGTTCTTGATGCCAATACAAGATTGTGGCTTTTAAATCTCTTCTATTGATATCAGATACATCATTTTTGACAGAGTATTTCTTCATCTCACGAGCAATCAAAACGTCATATGTGATGCCTGAAAGGAAACCATCATTCAAAATATCTATTGCTGTTTCAGGATGTTTTTCATAAATACCATATATCTCATCACAGTATCCTTGTAAGATGTTAGCAACAAGTTCGTTTTTTGTTTCCTCATAACTATTCAATATAATCTCTTTCATCTTTAATCCTTTTATTTTGTTAATGGTTAGTAAAAATAATTAGTTGTTATAACCGATATTGATGATAACGGAGCCATATTCCAAATCTAACTCATCAACTAAATCGTTATTGACATGTCTATTTAAAGCATCAATCAAGTTCTTATCCCCTATCATTTCTTCTACTGAATACCCACTTAGAGCAACAAATACATCAAAGCTTTCTTGAATAGTATTCATTACGTTAGGAGTTCCTTCGCACAGCATACTTACTACTACAGATATTTTATTTGTCATTTATATTTTCCTTTATTACTAATCTTAGCCCCTTGCGGGGCAAAATGGATTCTTATTTTCTGAAGCTGTCTGAATATCTAACCAACATAGCAGCAACCATTTCAAAGTTAACCTGATTAATATCACCGTTATTACCCTCTTGGGCAGTGAATATTTCAAAGTTGTTCTGAATGTGGTCAATCACATGGATAATAAATGGACTCATAAAATCCGGGTCATCTAGATAATCATTAGCATCCCCATCGCCATTAACTTCCATGAACATATTCCAGCTTGTGGCAAATGATCTACATGCAAGGTCATAGAACAGTTCAGTTGATTTATTAATACCTATCTTCTCTTTAAACATATTTATATCCTCATAGTTAAATGCTTATTTAATTCATTGTGTTTTTTATTAGCCCCTTCCGGGGCCGAATACGCGGTTATTAGCTCATACTAAAAAGTAATGCTTGAGTATGTACATATCTCATTTCATGCATAACTTTATCCATATCAACATAAATCAGTCTTTCTCTTTTACCTGCCTCTTCCATATGTTTATCAAAGCGCTTTTCCAGATATTCTTTAACATGCAAAAGATATGATTCAGTTCTATTACTATCTAACATTATGGCTTCCAATACCTCATACTCTTCCTGCTCTTTATATATACGTATTCCTGTGATATAAAGATTCTTCGCCATAGCAGTAAAAACTTTAGTTGATGAGTCCTTAATGTTATTTAGTTCTTCAGTATTCATATAGTTACTCCTTATTTTTTAAATGTATAACTCCCTGCATTTGCATGCATTATTTGAGAGCAGTTTATATTTTTTGTTTTATGCTGATACTAAGTTCGATTGTTTTTACATATGACCTCCCACGTTTATATTTTTTAGTTAATAGACTAACTGGTTGTACCGAAACCATTATGATTTTGTTTTTTATGCTACTTTATTACGTGATAAAGAAATCCTTTCTTCAATCCACTTATCAATATCACTTTCTAAGAATGCTATTGCTCTTTCACCAAGTTTTACTTGGGCCGGGAATTCATTACGACTAATCAGGCGATAAATCCAAGCTTTACAAAGGCCCGTTCTATTTAATACTTCAGGTAAACGGATAAATCTTTTTCTTTCGTTCATATATTTCCTCGTCGTTGTTTTGATGAGGTTATTATTCGAATATCGCTTATGATAATCAACACCTGTTTTTTCGGAATTATTGCGTAAATGAGTGTTTTTTGTACAGATTAGAAAGGAATAGTTTGAATGCTGTTACAAGACGGGGCTTAGAGGGTTTTGGCAAAAAGTGCTATTTTTAGAAGCAGGAACGAGATTTTTAAAATGTACCTATTTATCAATGAATTATGTTAATTCAGTTTAAATTCTGTACTGCGGAGGATACCCACTTAACAGCGCATCCCCCTTTGCTCGCTTTATCTCAATCCATCAATGCCGCTTTGTGGTAGTGATAGAACTGATTTTAAACTGAGTTCAATTCGACTGATGATTGCTTCTCGTGGGCCACTGCGCCAACCCGCACTTGCGTAGAAATCCTCAAGAACGCTTTTCATCTGTTCTTCGCTGTCAAAAGCACGTATGAGGTAGTAGCTGTCAGCATCATGGAGAGAGTTTCCGTACGCAACCACATCAATACCGTTCCGGGCATGGAGTGGAACACTTACCTCACGCATGATCTGATGAAACTCCTCACCAGAACCTTTTTTCAGGGTGTATTGTAGTATTTCGATGATCCTATCCTTCATACCTTCTCCATTAATGAGCATGAGAAATTGTTTCAGTGACGCTAACGCGTTCAATTGGTTTAGGGAAGAAGGGCTGTTAGTTTTAGTCCAGTTATGGGGCTAGGGAGCAGAAGCAACGTTTAAGGTAAGAGGGGACAATAATTGAGACGCCATTTCTATCTAATATTACTTTAGCTTCCTTACACGGAATGCCAGAGTTGTTCTTGCCAATAACCCGTTAAGAGATTTAAGCTGTAGGTATACTAATGAGTTATCACGCTGTTCGATAATCACTGAACGGGACTGTTGGTATGTTTGTTGGTACTGAAAATTGTCTTTTAAATTTTATTACTTTTTAACATAGGGTTATATGCGATGTTCGAGTCCGGCCTTCGGCATATCAGATTGAAATTTAAGTAAAATATCTATTCTTTCCCGAATTTATCACCTCATAAGCTGAGTGTTTCAAGACATTCCCGGCCTGCCTCTATGCGCTTTGCATCCGATACCAAACAAGAGTAGTCTGGCACCAGGTGCTATACTTTAGCTTACAGGATGTGGGCCTGATGCGCGTATTCAAAACTAAATGGTTCAGCAAGGCGGCTAAATCTCACGCCATCAGGAATGGTGAGTTATGCCAGGCTATAGAGGCTGTGGTACAGGGGAAAGCTGATAATCTTGGTGGTGGGGTCTACAAGAAGCGCCTGAACCGGAATCGCGATCGCGCCATTATCCTGGCGAAAGGTGGAGAACACTGGTTTTATACGTTCCTGTATGCCAAACAGGATATGGCAAACATCGATCAACGCGAACTGGCTGCATTTCGTGAGTTGGCGAAGCACTACGCTGGCCTGGTTGATGAAAAGATAACGGCACTGATTAAGAGTAAAGAACTGGTGGAGATTTGCCATGACCGCAAAAAGTAAATTCAAAAGTCCTGCATTTGAGGCCATCCACAGCGCAGCTTCTGGATTATTCAGCGTCGATGCTATCCCGCAGGAAACCATGCGCAACTTTGATAAAGCGTGCCTCAGCAATGTGGATGAGCTTCAACCCATTGAAATTAAGGCGTTGCGCGAGAAGCTAAACGTCAGTCAGCCGGTTTTTGCCAGTTATCTGAACACCAGTGTGTCAACGGTGCAGAAATGGGAAAGTGGTGCAAAGCGTCCTGGAGGGTTGGCGCTGAAACTGCTTACCGTGGTGCAAAAGCATGGGTTGAAAGTGTTGGTTTGAGTCAGTGAGCCTGTCAGTAATTCTGTGTAACTGCCAATGTATTAAAGGTGATCGCTCAGGCGGTCACCGAACGCAATAATAAAACGACTCATTGCCAGCCGCCAGTTCTGGATCGGCATACTCCATTTTTTCGACGCATCCTTGATCGCCAGATAAATAACCTTCCGCACCGAGTCATCTGTCGGGAACACTTTGCGTTTCTTAATCGCGGCACGGATCACGCTATTCAGTGATTCTATCGCGTTCGTGGTGTAGATAGCCTTACGGATATCCGGCGGGTAGCCGAAAAACGTGTTCAGATTTTCCCAGTGCGTACGCCAGCTTTTGCTGATTTGCGGATATTTATCGTCCCATTCGCCCGCGAACGCATCCAGCGCCATCAGCGCCGCCTCTTCGGTCGGGGCCTGATAAACTCTTTTAGCCCGCTGGTGACGGCTTTGTAGTCCTTCCAGGATACGTATTTCAGGCTGTTACGCACCATATGGATGATGCACAACTGGATGTGAGTCTGCGGATAGACGCTGTTTATCGCATCCGGGAAGCCCTTCAGACCATCCACACAGGCAATCAGGATGTCCTGAAGACCCCGGTTTTTCAGCTCCGTCAGCACGCTTAGCCAGAACTTTGCTCCTTCATTTTCGGCCAGCCACATGCCCAGTAACTCTTTCTGGCCTTCAGTATTGCTCCCCAGCGCCAGGAAAACAGCTTTGTTTATCACACTGCCATTCTGGCGAACTTTAACAACAATACAGTCCATATAAACAATGGGATACAGCGCATCCAGTTGCCGGTTTTGCCACTCAGTGACCTGCTCTTTTACGGCGTCCGTGACTTTAGATATCAGCGTGGGTGACACATCGGCGTCGTACATCTCTTTGAAGGTGGCGACGATTTCGCGGGTAGTCATGCCTTTGGCGTAGAGGGATAAAATCTGGCTGTCCATCTGCGTAATGCGCGTCTGGTGTTTCTTAATCAGCTGTGGTTCGAAGGTGTTTTCGCGGTCACGCGGCGTGTTCAGTTCGATCTCGCCGTCATCGCATAACACCGTTTTTGACGAGTAGCCATTGCGGGTGTTTGAGCCTGTTTTGGGCGCATTTTTCTCATGCCCGAGGTGGTCAGTCAGCTCCGCATTGAGCGCCGTTTCGACGGTAAGCTTCGTCAACATGCGGGAAAAAGCATTGAGATCGGCTTCGGTTTTGAGGCCTTTAGCCAGTTCAGCCGCAAGGGCTTTGAGTTTCTTTTCGTCCATAAATGCCTGTCTCCGTTACTGGAGTGAACATACCAAAAACAGGCAATTACACAATTTTAATTACAGTCTCTGCATGCATAGAGCTATGATTCGGCCAAGATATAGCTATACTAATTAACTGGGCGCTTAAAGCCAAGAATGAACTGAAACATATTATTTCGATACTGACAACTTTATCTATCTCTTGTTAAGAAAAAAATCTGTAAATCATTTTCGATTTTCTGTACAGCCAAATCAATCAACTTAGTAATATTCGGATTTGATTCCTTTTTTGATTGTTTCCGGAATAAAAGAACAGATTCTGAAATGCTATCGACAATTTTCCAGTATTGAAATGCAGTCATCTCATTTTCTCTACAGACACTCAATGCCTTCATTGTCGAATCCTCATAGTAAATATGATGAATATCTTGTGAGATATAATATAATTTTTTATCGTTTGTTCCAACCCAATGCTCAGTCTCAAACTTTACACCATTTAAAGTGATGAAAGAGCCTATATCTTCTGAAAAGTTAGCTCCGGTTAGCCAGTGTAAGTCCATCGCGGCATCAAATGCATACCACCGACATTTATCAAGATTACTTCCGTTCTTATAAAAATTCTCTTTTATATATTTTCGACGCGTATGTATACTCATTGATAACTGGTTGATGGTGTTTGAATCAAGATCCCAAAAAGCATATTTTGCGATTTCCAAATCATATGCACTAATCATATCAATGAAGCTTATCATGCTATAAATATATACTTCGAATCTTTTTTCAGGCGTGAGATGAGCATAGTTTAGTTTTATATTTTGAATTTGTAGCATTGATATATAGTGGAGGCCATATACCGTTCTTGCTTCATCTGATAGTTCCTGGAAATGAATTTTCTTTTCTTTCGCATCAGGGGAGTAATCCCTGAAAGTCGCCTCAGGATCGTCAATATGACCCGGCCAGAATCTGTGGCAAAAATTCTGATATGCAGCCATTGATTTCTCAACCCATATATCTGGCATTTCATTAACACCAATTGCGGTTAAACATACATTTCCTGATTGTAATAAATCCACCAACGGTAATAATCCAACGCGTTGTACATCTTCCAAAGTAGATGTCGATGATAATTCCTCCATTCTTTGTAAAGAACAATTATCCAAATTTATCTGAACAACTTTTTTATGCTTCAAACATTGCAAAGCATAAGCTGGAGTCAATATCTTGTTATTTTCATATATAGATGGACAAGGCCTTATGAATTTAATTTCAGAGCGTTTTTCCATATGTATCCTCTCCATATTTTTGAAAAATAGTTATAATTCTAATTTACACCCAAGGCCTTATATACTGCGTCCACAGGCTCTGAGTAAAAACTGACCTGGAATTTGGTAAACAACTCGGCTGGCACCGTCGGGATATCTACCGCGGAAGACATCGGCAGAAGGACCTTTTTCGCGCCGCTATCGAAAGCAAGTTGTAAGCTAGCTGCCAGATCCTGAACAGGGTTGATTACTCCACCGAGCGTCATGCTACCTAACACGACCATTTGTTCCTGAACGGGTTTCGCCAGTAAAACGGAACACAGGGCAATAAGTGCCGCAAGGCTGGTAGAAGTACTTGGTCCGGTATTGTGCAATTCGACTACATGCAGGTGGTACTCATGTTCAGAAAATTTCGCTGTTGCGCTAACGCGGTTGAGGTTGCCTTTGAAATAGTCAAATCCAACCCGGATAGCTTCCTTAGCAGAGGTACTTGATCCCAGACCAGAAACGCTATGCTTACCATTACCAGCGGTCATCTGAGTTTCAAAGCGATACAGACCCGTCATGCCACTTTCCGCTTGCGTAACCAAATGCACAACGCCTGGCTTTGGCATGCCAGCAGGAATTAATTCGCTGCCGCCCTGTTCTGGCACGCTGACGAAGAATTCTTCCAGCGTCTCGTTATCGATGTAGCTGAAATTCACATCGAAGAACTCCAGACCGCCCAGCTTTTTAAGCTGTTCTTTGACTCGACGACGGGCTTCCATGGCGTAGGTCAGGCAAACACGGACGTCCTCTTTGCTGTAACAGCCATTGGGATGAAGAAGTTTCAATAGACCAGAAACCGTGCGCCTTACCGCGATAACATCTCGCTGGTTGAGGTTATTACCCAGCTTATAGAACTTATCAATCGCATCGGAGAAGCTGTGTTTGCGCATTTCCCGCATGTATTCGGCGAGATAATCTGTGATAAGGCCGTAGCGGTTGGTAAAGAATTCCGGGCGCATTTTCGGGATTTCCCAGCCGGGTATATAGGCATGGAAGCGGTCGAAAAACGCCGTGTCGATCATTGCGGCAGGGAAGGGGGCTAACAGATGGCTGGTTTTGATTAACGTCTCAACGCTCTGATTGATGTTGCCGACGAACACCATCGATGCTTTGCCTTCAATCGAATCTCTGCCGCGTGAAAACGAGCCAGACGCCATGTAATCCTTCATGATTTGCACGCCGTCTTTGTCTTTGAAAGTGATCCCTGCCACTTCATCAAACGCGACCACATCCCACATACCGACCAGGCCAATCTGGCGGCTGGCCATGTTGTAAAACAGGTTTGCTACCGTGGTTTGTCCGCCGGAAACTAGCAGCGAGTTTGGCGAACATTCTTTATAGACGTGGCTTTTACCGGTACCGCGTGGGCCCAGTTCGCAGACGTTATAGTTATTTTCCACGAAAGGGATCATGCGGGTGATCAGGTGCCACTTGGTTCGCTGCTCAATGTTAGCAGGTTCCATACCCACGGAACGTAGCAGGACATCAATCCACTGGTCGCGGTTGAAGTGCGTACGTGCGGTAAATACCTCTTCCATGTCCATATTGGGCATCTGGATAGGTTTAAGCGTCATCAGAGAGAAGGGGGACGTTTTCTGTCCTTCCTCAAAGAAGTAGTTCACGGTGATCATGCACCAGATGCCACCGGTCAACAGCTTCTCGTTGTCCTTGACCATCTGCGGCGGCACCAGTGCATCTTTAATGCCGAGGTTGGAGAGCTGGGCTTCGTAAACGTCTTTCTTCTGATTGAGCTTTACCGATACTTTATCAATGATCTTGTAGGATCCTCGCTCACGAATGAGCGATTTCACCTTCTCTGCTTCATCAGGGCGGACGTAGTTATCAGCCAGAATACGCTTAACGTTCTGCAAGCCTTGTTCGACGATCTGGTCATCGTCGGAAGCGCAGTACATACCGAGCAGATACTCCAGCACATAGACCGGGACGTTAGCCCCTTCCTTGAGCTGCTTGGTCAGATCTTTACGCACTACCCGACCACGAAAATGCTGATTCAGTAAGGCGTCCAGATCGTAACCTTCTGCGACGAGTTCCCCTTCGGAGACGGCTGGAACGGGTAAGTCATGATGGGTTTGCATATCGCCTCACTTAAAAGAAATCATCCTGAAATGCCAAGTCGATAATCACAGGGTACTTCTGGTAACCCGTTTCCGTTTGTGCATCTTCCAGTATCAGCCAGTACTCATTACGGCGATTGAAATTCGCGCCAATCAGCTTCAGCGTAACGTCACGCACGCGTTTTTCCATTGTGTTGTTATCGCTGTCAAAGCAGATTCGCTCTTTACCGGATACCACATTATTGGCGTTGTCGACGATGAAGATATTCAGGGTACGCGGTTCGTATAACTCACCTACCGGATGGGTTTGCAGCAGGCTGACTTTATCAATGTTATTGACGAGTTTGATCAGCGGATGGTAGTTCACGATGTCTACCGGACGACGCTGAGGTTGCTTTTCTGCAGCGGTTTTCTGCAGCGCTTTCACCTGCAATACGGGAACACAGACTTCCTGTAGCATGGCACCGCCATGCACAAACCGCGCTCCACCTGAGAAATGAAAGCGCTGGATCCCTTTCGGAATCAGAAACTCGCTGTTATCGCTCACGCCTGCGGTATCCGCCACTTTTCCTTTCCAACAAAAATCATCGGCAGGAAGCTGGTGGCCGATAATAAAGCGTTTGTGGTTTTTAATCGTATTGTCTGGCTTGATCTGCAGCGTGGTTTTATCTTGCCCGGAAAGGGGCTGCTGCTGGAACAGGAAACCGTGGTCCGCCGTGACGATAATGCGTGTACCGTGGAGACGGTTTATCACCCGTGTCACTAAATCCTTCAGTTCAACCACCGCGTTACGGCACGCTTCGAAGGTTTTCTCCTCCGTAGATGCGCTGTCACCCATGGCATCAATGGTGTTATGCCAGATATAAACGACTTCGTAATCGCGAATAAGATCCCGTCCTTCCTGATTTTTCCATTTCAGAAGATCGTCCGATTTTACTGCCATCCCTTTATATTTCTTAAGAATGGCATCGCGGTTAGGCGTACCTGAGGTAGACAACCCGTCCGCATAAACGATGTCACCATTACCCGGTTGGTAGCATATCTCGTCATGTGGCAGCAATGCCGCCATTCCCAACTGGGTATAGCTGGGTAATACGCCCAACTGGGAACGCAGTTCGGCAGTAAAGCGTTTCTCAGTATTGATTTGATTGCCCAGCTCTTCTGCCACTTCATAACGCAGCGCGTCGGAGATAATCACGAACACACGCTTGATTTGTGGATTATTAAACTGCGGCTTAACCACCTCATTGTAGAAGTTCTGCTGCCGTGGAACGCCCGCAATACGCCACTCCTGCATACGGTTTTCGGCTTCCAGAACCTTATTCCAGCTTCGGCTTAATTCTGCCAGATACCAGTTGGAATACAGCGCTTCGATATAGTCATCCAGGCTTTTCAGGATCATTGCGCCTTTGCTGTGAACCAACAGCGCGTATTCGTTAAACAGGCGGTAGGCCTGGTCAAAGCGGAACAGCTCTTCGCAGTACGCTTTCCAGAACGTTGCGCTGTCCTGATAGTGGAAACCATCAATATGACGATTGCGCAGATTCAGCAGCCGCTCAGCCTGACGAAGTGCATCATAAATAGCGTAGTATTCCTGACGCGTCTGGCACCAGTATTTGCTCTGGCGTTCAGACAGAAGCTTTTTGAAGGCTTCACGGTCAAGTGTGGTGCTCTCTTCCAGAAGCTGCGTCACCAGCGCATGAATAATGGTCTGTTCAATGCTCAGTGTGGTTTCGCACTCGTGCAGATCATATGGCGAGCTGAGACGGTACTGGTCTTCTGGTCGCAGCGCATCCTGCATCTGCTGTGCACAATAATCATAGGCTTCTTTGTAGCGACGGTCGGCACGCCAGGTGACCATAAAGGCCAGTGCGGAGGCTCTGCCTGACGGCGTGGTCAGCACGTTTTTTTCCAGCCATTCGCGTTTCTGCGGATCAGCCTGCGCGGAGAGATCGGTACAGAACAGTTTGAGGATCAGGTTTTCCAGGGTCGGATGTTCGGCCTGATAGCCCATTTCCTGATTCAGAATGTCCCACAGCACGCCATCCAGATCGTGGCGTTTCAGCATCGCCAGCGTGTTTTCCAGGTCGCTGTCGTCATCTTTTTGCTGATTAACGTATTGGGTAATCAGGCTGAACAGAATCTCTTCCGTTTTTGCTGTTTTCACGCCAGCGATGACCGCAACCATCTTCTTATCAAGGGAGGCTTCGTTTTCCTGCTCAGTCACCAGGCCTTTTAAGACAGCAAGACGTTTAGTGCTGAAAAATGCCTTCCGGCGTTGAATGTGCTCGCGTAGGCCAAGCTGCGGAATGCCTAACGTATTCAGCGTGATGGCGGCGAAATCGGCATGGAACTCCGTACTATAAAGACGAATATCCAGCAGCCAGTCGAACTCTTTGGGAGGCACATCGTGGGGGAACCACAGCAAAAACTGCTGTTCAGGCTCATCAATTTCAATGCGCTTTTTAACCGCCAGCTGCGACTGGTCGGTCATATCGAGTAGCGTGATGTTCTCCAGTTCGAGATTACCCAGCTCTTCGAGGAAACGCTTATCGGGATCGTGCCAGAAAACGATGCGATGTTCGGCGAATTTTGCTTTAAGGCCGGCAATAAATTCCTGATTTTGCAAGGTCACAATCCCATGTTGATTCTGTATATTCGAAGATGCCTGAACGCCTGGAAACCGTGTTTCGCATTCTGACATAAAGCCGCATTTTATCATGAACTGGAGGTGACGGATGCCTGAATAAGGCCGGTTTCCCGTATCGAGATCGCCACCGGGCTAAAGCCCGGTGGTGTGGGAAGGTATGCTATCTGACTTAAATCACCTCAGGCGCATTGCCGGTAATGGCTTTCACATCCGCCAGCAGATCGCCAAACTTACCGTAGTTAACCTTAACGCCGTCGTCGAGATCAATACTGATTCTCATATCAGCATAGTGACGCAGGCGATCGTCGAAGCTGCGCAGCTCATTGAATTTTTTGCTCAGATTGTCGCGATCGCGCTTCAGACGTGTGGCTTCGCCGCCGGAGGCACCATCGACCTGTTCGTTCAGGCGATCGATATTGGCCTGGTAGCGTGCCAGCAGCGGCACCACATATTCAGTACGCATTCTCGCCAGCGTCGCGTCGTTGTAGCGATGCAGATAAACCAGGCACTCAAACGCTTTCTCTTTGCCGGAGCTGAACAGCCAGTAGATTGGGCGCTTTTTATACATCTTCATATGATCTTTCCAGAACTGAGTGGAAAGATAGCGGCGGATGGTATCCAGTGCAGATTCGCCTTTTTTGGGTTTTATCGCGTATAAACACAGACTTTCGGCGATAAATTCGAGGTTTTCCTGCAAGTGTTCTTCGCCCCAGACGGTGCGAACAAACTCTTTGACGCGAGAGGTGACGTCGTCGTCAAACCACTCGTCATCCATCAGCGGCAGGATGCCGTCTTTATCGGCCGGGAAGGTTTTGTAGGCGCCTTCAGCGACAAGTTCGGCAAAGCCTTTATTGCCTTCATGAGCGTAGACCAGGCCTTTGCGATTAATGGAGTAACGACCTGCCATACATCCGATGGTATAACTTAATAAATTTTGGAAAGAGTCTGATCTGAATCTATTTTTTTTATCACTTCTTCCATTATATATATATTCAGGGTTTGAGAATAGAGTTACTTCATTAATTAGGGTGTTGGAATATTTATCTTCAGTTAGTTTAAAATGAGACATTACATTACTATTGTTGTTTTTTTCTAAAAGGAAGGCTCTTAATGTAATTGTTTCACAGGTTTTTTGGAACTTAGTATAACTATCAGCTATTTTCCCCATGTGATGACTTACAATAGGGGACCCTAAATGATCGATAGATATTTCTTGATAATCCCAGTCTAACTTGTGAATTTCAATGAGTTCATTAATTATTTTTTCATTCCCTATCTCTGAAACCGGAAGTGATTTAATTGATAAAGGTGATGAGTTTATAGTTGGGCTGAGAATTTCAAGAAGGTACTGAGTAGCTTTGGAGTTTAATACTCCTAGTAGGTTAATTAAGACTTCATCATCACAAAATATTGCAAGGCCTGCAGTGTTGAAAGAGCATCCACTGGGATAAAAGCGAAAGCTTGTCAAGGATGATGTTATTTTACTCCAACCAATCATAGGTTTATAAAAATCATTGATACCATCTGATCTAAATCCTTTATTTAATTTCATTTCTGAAAGATGAGTGGTTCCATCTTTTAAAACGGACTCTAGATTCCCATACCATTTTCTAAAATCACCGCCTTTATTGTGAAGTGAATAACGTTTGGGCAATTTTTCATTGCTGTTCTTAATTAAGTCATATGATACTTCATACCAGTATAAAATAAATTTTTCATTATCACCTGTGGTTATTCCACTTTTTACAGCTGATATCTCCTCAACTGAAGTGTTATCTGTGAATGTTTTTAATAGCTCAGAAGATGCCCAATAGCCGAAGCAAGTTCTTGGTATATTGTGGAATTGTTCGCAAGATAGAATGTTATGCCTATCGTTTAGTACTGGGAAAGTGACTGGGATGCCAAGTGCATTTATTTCACTTGAGTGAATACAATAAAATTTTGTTTTTTTATTTTTTATTTTTATTTTTGAGGTGACAAAGGCGACAGTTCCAAAATTAATTCCTAAAGGAGTTTTCCCTTTTCCTTCATATGGCATGTGGATAAGCGAAAGTAGTGTATTGTTGATTAATAATGATTCTCTTAAACTTTCATAAGAGGAGAGGAACATCCATGATTCCATTACGATCATAGCATTTAAGCCATGTGATTTTATTTTATTATCTGCATTTTCCATAAAAATGGTACATAAATCGTATTTGCTATTCGGGTAAATGTTATGAATAATGTTTTTAAGATCATTATTCATAGCATTACTACCCATATACGGCGGATTTGCCACCACCGCATCATACCGCTGCGCCAATATCCACGCCTGCTGAATATACGGAATAAACGCTTTCGCTGCCGTTTTCTGTTGGAAATCCCCTTCCTGCTCCAGGCGATACAGCGCATCGAGAAACGCCTTCAGTTCCGCTTCTTCTTCCTGCGGCACCTGAATCAACGAGCCCAGCGTTTTGGCGTTTACAAAGCGCTTCAGCGTGCGCATCAGCAGCTGATATTCTGCACTGTCGGTATGCGCTAATGCGGCATTTTCGGCAAACATATCTCCCACGCTACCGGTCTGGTTCTGCTGGTGTAAGTTCAGTTGTTGCCACAGCTTAGCAATATCCAGATGCAGGCTCTCCTGAAGGGAGACAATATTCAGGCGCACGTCGCGGGTGAATATCCGGCGGTCATCCTGTCGGGCCATCATTAATAAGGCAAAACCGGAAAGCTGGGCAGCGCGGTCGTCGATATCGAGACCAAAAATATTATTTTCCAGAATCAGCTGTGGAATATCACGGGCGCGATAGCCGCGCTCTTCGTAGATATTTTTCAGCACGTTATAGGCTTCAATCAAAATATGCCCGGAGCCGCAGGCCGGGTCGAGCACCTTGATGCTTTCCGGTTCAATGCTGGCAGGCGTAATGGCCGCCAGCTGCGCCTGCACTTCCGGCGTTTGTTCGGCGGGCTCTATGTAATAGTCCATTTTGCCTTTCAGCGGCGATTCTGGGTAGGTCTGCAACCACTGGCGGCCGACGGAGTTTTGCACCAGATACTGTACAATCCAGTTTGGGGTAAACAGCTGGGTGGCGGCAGGAATATCTTCGCTCTTTACCACCTTGCCAATAACGGCATCTTTTTTCTCAGAAATATAGAACTGATACAGCCAGCCGATAACTTCAACGTCTTCCCAGTCTTCAGGCGGAATGCCGTCCACCAGACCGCGTAGAATAGAGTCAGTACGGGTCAGGTTATCCGGCAGCAGCAGCTCGGCTTCATCATCAACCACTTCAAACAGGAACGGCATCGCGCGGTGCAGGGCGTGACACTGGGCCAGCAGCAGTTCACGGTAGATGGCTTCGTCCTGGTTACCGGACAGCTTCATTTCGACCAGTTGCGCCTTTTTCTCCGGCAGTAGCGCTTCCGCCACTTCCGGCACATGGTCCAGCACTTCAAAGCCGGTTGGATTATCCGGGTGCGAGAGCATGCGGAAACCGTGGTCAAGATAGCCGTGGATTTCCATATAGCGAATGGCGCACAGGCGGTTGAACCAGGTGTAGGCACAGTGCTCAACCAGCACGTCAAAGCCCTGCTCGCGGGCGCGTTTTACCAGACGATCGCGGCGGACGGGGGTGGATTTTGGGTAGTCGAACTGACCATAGCGCACGGTCTCGCCAACGATCTCGGCATCTGCAATTTGCAAAGTACCTTTTTTATCGACGGAAATCCCCAGCGTGGTTAGCTTCTGGATCACTGCATCGCGGAACTGGTTACGGGCCTGTGGCGCATATTTTTTGATGTTATTGGTATTCATAGAAAATCCTGCAAAGGGCAGCAGAGCGCTGCCCTGAAATGGGGTTACTGAAGACGAATCCGGTCACCTGCCTCAATGGCTGCCAGCAGCGCAGCACGAAGTGTATCCAGCGCTTTTTCAACCTGCTCAGCGGTTTCCAGCACTTCACCACCGGTGGCTTTGCGCATCTCGCTGGCGACATTCACCAGATGCGTTTTTTTCGGTACCGGCTGGATTACGGGCTTTTCTACCACAACATAGGTCTGTTGTGATTCTGCAGCGCGTGTGGCTTCATTCGCTGCTCGTAGCTGGGCTTCCTGCTTTTTACGCAGCTCGTCGATCCACTGGTTAATCTTCTTCTCTGCATCCGTTTGTAGCGCTTTCGTCTCCTGCTGTTCCGCCAGAATTTCCGGAATCGAATGGCTGACCTCAGCGCGCTTTCTGGCTTTTTGCATCGGCAGCAGAATGCTGTTTTGCAGCTCTGATGTGGCATGCGCTTCCTGCAAACGTTGACGACTCTCTTCGATGCGGGCGTCAATACGTTCCAGGGCGCGCTGGCGGTGCTGTTCAACTAACTGATGGTTAACGTTCTGAACCTGTTCAATCAGCGGCGTGATGCGATTGAGATGCTTGTAAGGCTCCGGCATCTGCCAGATGTTTTCCAGCTCACCTAACGCTTTTACCGCCACGGCGTCTTTTTCCAGTGCGCTGCGGTTGGATTTAAAGCTGCCATTCAGCGCAGCCCCCAGCTTTTGCCAGGTGGAGAACTGCTTGCGGTAGAAATCGACCAAATCTTCGCGATCTTCGCTGAAATCCAGCAATTCATTGGCCTGGGTGGTGACCTTCTCAATCAGGGCAAACTCTTCTTTTTCGCTAAGAATGGAATTCAGCAGGCGCAGACCTGACTCAATCTCATTTTTGCCTGGATTGTTTCCACCTTCCGCTTTCGCTCTGAAGACATTTAGCTCTTGCTTCCAGTCGTCGAAGACCTGACGGATATGTTCAACCAGGGCAGGTTCTTCACGTTCGCTAAACGGCCGTTGGGCAATATCCGCCATAAGTTGTGCGGCTTTGCGAATTTGCGATTCGTCGTGACGACGAATTTTGTGCAGACGCAGCTCGCTGTGGCGACGGCTGTTATTAAACAGCTCCCACACCTGTTTACGCTCGATATTGTTATTCTGCTGGCTAAAGCTGAATTTGCCTTTGCGCGCCAGACGGGCAACCAGCAGCTTCACTTCTTCTTCCGGCCATCCATAAGGACGACGGGCAAAGTGGTTGAGAGCATCGCGTAAGTAGACCGGCTTATTGTACTCGATGTTCATGCTGACCCAGGTTTCCACTTCGCGCATCGCGTCGGGATTGGATTCCTTTAGTTCGCCCAGATCCAGCTCCGCATCATTCTCCACCGTAAGTAGCGCATGGATTTCACGCGCGATATCGCCGTTGAACGGACGCAGCATTTTTAGCTTGGCAAACGTGTTTTCAATCACATAGCGGCAGGCTTCATCCACGATGCTGGATGGCGTCGAAGATTTCTTCGGTAAGCGCTCGCCAATCGCCCAGATGTCCGCTTCGGCAATAAGCGACTCCAGCTGGACGCGCAACATTTTCTCGCGAACGCTGTTCTCGCGGGCTTTTTCTGAAAGCAGGCTGGCCTGTTCCGGGCGTTGTCCGGCGTTGTCCTTGAGGAATTTTTCGGTCTGGACAACTAAATCAATATCAGTCCAGGTGCGCCCCTCATCAGGCAGGCGAATCAAAATACAGCCATCGCCTTCTGAAGTATAAGGACGACACGCTGCATCGCTGTTATAGAACGTATAGCTCGGATCTTTTGGCGTGAGGATTTTCACTACCAGATCGTTAAGCATCGCGCCGTCCAACGGGTGCCCGTTCAGGAAGCGGCTGATGTCGAAGTCCTGCTTATTTGCCGGATAGCGATATTTGCGGTTTTTCAGAATGTCATCAAAGATGATCGACGCCAGTTTTTTGTTGATCGCAGAGAAGTCGACTTCAACATTGCGGATCTCGTTCTCGATCTCTTTTTCTTCGTTGGTCAGGAACACGTATTTGTCTTCGACACGTGCAATCAACATTTCCCGTTCCAGCTTGTTCAGGCTTGTTTCAACGCGACGGCGCAGATCGACTTTATCAGCATCGATTTTATCAATGGAAAGGGTGACCAGATTATCGAGTGTACTTTTCAGCACATCGACATAGCGGATCAGAAACAGCGTTTTCAATAAGTTGCCATCGAACTCATCAAGAATGCCATTCTGACATGCCTGAGTGATGGTGCGGCTGACGGCCGGTTCCAGGAAGCTCTCAATCGCGGCATAAAAACGCCAGAACGGCACCAGAGAATCCAGACCTTGCGGGGCGATTTGCTGCGCCGCAGTCTGGAATGCTTCTAACTGCGAGCGTTCACCCATGGCTAACTGTTTACCGGCGGCACCTTTGGTCCGAATAGACTCAAAAACCTTCTGCAGAATTTGGTAGTGCCACGGGACAAACGGATAGTTATCAATAAATTCTTCTTCGCTGGTGTAGGGGCGCAAAGAAGCGGTGGTTGTAGGATCAAAGGCAAGCTGGTTGCGCAGAATGTCGCCTTTTTCCTGCCAGACTTTCGCCAGCGCGGGTTTTGCAGCATCGGTTTTCACCAGCAAACGTTTTTGGATAACTTCGGATGTGTTGGAGCTTGAAAGCTGCAGGCGAGTTGAAAAGCGGCCCTGGATTTTAGAGAAATCTTGTCCATCCCGGCTGCTCATTCCACCAATGGCCGCATTAATATCCGCCTGGGAGGTAACAATAACCCATGCGCGTCCACCGCAGGTCACACCCAGGTTTTCAGTGATAGTCTGCAGCTTCAACATCATCTGCGTATTTTTACCGATGAACTGGCCAACCTCATCCACCATAAAGAGGATGTTTTTGCCGTTTTCATCCAGCCACTCTTTGACCCACTGGCAAAAATTATTGATATCTAATGGGAAGTTCTTATCCAGCTGTTCCACCCATTGACGCGAGGCGTCAACGCTTTGGCCGGTGGCCTGGCTTAGGGCTTCTGCCATTTCATCGCTGATGAAATAGTAGGAATCGCGCTCTTTTTCCCAACTTGACTCAGTGATAGTGGCGAATGCAGTTTTAAACGCTTCGTATTGTCCGCGTTTAGCCAGCTCACGCTCCAGATGGGCGATGTGCGGAAAATCAGCGCAGTAGCCAACCCGTTCGTTAAACACCTTCAGGAAGACTTTAAGGATGGCGTCTTCTTTGTCATCGACGTTAGCACGAGAATCAATATTGAACAGAATCACTTCCGTCGGATGATGGACCGCTTTGTTGATATCAGCGAGGAACAGAGCATCTTTGATTTTGTCTTCAAAGAAGGCGTAGGCATTACGTTCTGTACCGTTATGGCTGACTTTGCGGTTAGACAATAGATACGACAGAATCTTGATAAAGTGTGATTTACCTGAGCCAAAGAACCCTGAAACCCATACGCCAATTTTGTTTTCCATGCGTATGCGCTCCGGACCGGTTGCCGGAACATAAGATTCGAAGAAATGGCGAAGATGTCCTTCCAGTTCCCGGGTGATGACGTATTCATCAAGCTCAATCCAGGCACTGGCATCGTCCGTCTGTTCGGCTTTCACAACGCCATTGATATTTCGGTCCAGACGTTTCTCAAAGATCTGTTCAATATTCATTGCTGTGCTCTTTAACGAGGATTCAATGTCGCCGCAGGCCCGCTTTCGGGTACCAGCCTGAAGGCGCGATAATAATTTCGGGAATCAATGCCCGCCAATGGGGAGAGATCGTGTCCGCTATAGGTTCCTGGATAAAACATCAACAGAGGGGTAAAACCCATCACGTCCTGCAAGGCGCTCATCAGCTCATGGCCACGAACCAGCGGCCAGGCATTACCCATGCCTGTCAGGATGACAAATTCTTGATTCTGAAGATCGACTTTTTTTGCTATGTAATCCGCGATCTTTTTCTGATTCAATAAGCCAACGAGTTGTTTTTTCAGCGCTTCGGTACCGACTTTCACTTCCTGCTGACAGACGCGCTCAAATAGCCCACGTTCGGTGAGCATGTCGATAATGATCTGAAAGATGTTGAGGTGCGCGAACTTGTGGTCCTTTTCCAGATTACGGAAAAGATACTTCAGGTGTTCACGTACCTGCAGCTCATTCTGAGCAGGATAATCAAAAATCCAGAACCCAATCTCATTACCTGAGCCGTTGTTTTTGAGAAAGCGCTCTTCGCTAATGCGGCTCTGAACCTGTGACAGGCGGTATTCAAGCACGGGATCGATCACCGTTGCCCCTCCAGAATAGAAACCAATTCCTGTCGCCCGAGGCGCTGCAAGATCGCCTGAGTTTCTGGTAAAAGAAAGACTGACTGGAGATTACGTCGGCGTGGCGTATCCAGATAACCCGCCTCAGCCAGTGCTTTAACCAGGTTGTTACCCATTTTTTTGATGGATGAATCTGAGTAACTAGTGAGTACGGGCTGCTGATGAAGATGGCTGGCCACAAACTCATCCCAGCTATCCATAGGAAGCTTTTCTTTAAACTGTCTACGCAGGTCGTTCACCACTTCAGCCAGGAAGTCTTTAACAACCGGTGAATGGAGTACCAGAGCGACAAACAGTAATTGCTGACGCTCGCGTTCGCTCCCTTGTGCAATAAGTGACCACGCCGCGTTATCAAGCGTATTCAGGCGTAGTCTTATTGTTGTGGCATAGCGCTTTGCTGTATTGGCAGAGGAGGCTTGGAGAATGTTATGACCCACGATCTGCTCTTGCCAGGTCTGTTCATCGGGATTGGTAAGCATGAGCTCAGCGATGATACGACTTTCCCTGCTCATCAGTGGCCCGCCTAGCAGGTCTCCAATCCATGCCTTGTCGTTTTTCATCGTCATATCTACCCTCTGAAGACTGCTATGTAGCTCGCAAAAAAACAAACGATGATTGTAATGGGGGAAGGGGCCGGATGCCATGAGAAAAGGCAATTTGTGAGGGGGTAACAATTACGGATCCTGGGGCAGGGTCAGTCCAAAGTCTCCCAACCCCATAGAGGCAATCAATTACTTCCGACTATAAACTTTTAGTCTACGAATTAAAAAGAGCGTTAACCATGCTAGTGCAACGGATACCACGACAATTGCGATTATCAATGAGTCAAGGGAAGAACTCATCAGGTGGAAAGGATTTGCGATTTTTCCCAGGAAAAGAAGGTATTTTTCAGGGAGATAGCGGAATACGATCTCAGGTATAAGGATGAGGTAAAACAGAAGGATAATAACGTAGAGGAACCATGTTTTTATAGATTTCATCAATCGACCTTGTTGAGCTATCCCGGATGCTTTACCATTTTAATCAAGTGTGATTGTTTTGTTAAGGGTGTGTGGTGTCGAATTCCTATTTAAAGCTTAAAATGCAGGCTGATAGAACTCTGGCAATGAATATCGAACAGGCTGTTGTCGAGGTAGGGAGAACTATTGCTGATACTGCACGAAATGTGCAGTCAGGGGCGCAGCGTGCCAGTTGGTACGCCTCATGTCTTGTTGATGATTACAAGAATGTATGTCAGCAACTCACAACAGAAGACACCCGTATGCTGCTTGCTGTAAGACAAGTCTATCAGCGAGATGATGTTGTTCTGGATATGGTTGAATTGTTTTTTAGAAAAGAGCTTAAGAAAATTAGTCCTCAAGGTCAGCAAAGTATTGGATATTCCATATCCGAAAAATTAGCCAGTCATGCCTCAGATAAAGCATCAAAAAAAGCATTATCTTTTTTGATAGCTAAAGTTATTACATCTTCTCATAGATTTAAACAATCGTATGTTAATATGATAAATAAAAGCAGTATGACAGCGGTTAACGTATTAAGCTTCTACGGTAAAATGCAAACAGCCGCAATGGCTGCAAGACGACTCCAGTTTGATGATCCAACTTACTATAATGAGCTTTACAACCAGAAAATAGAGCTGCTTTATTATATTATAGAGCCCGAAATGTCCAAGGTTATACGCCTGATAAAATCAGGCTCTTCAAATGAAGAGGAAATCATTTACTTGATGAATAAGATGTTGGCACAGTGAAAACAATCTTCAAGTGGCTGGTAGAGTGGTTCGGCCAGTCATTTTTCTACATGATACCTGTTATTGCCATCATTCTGGGCGGCGTTCTCTTTATGGCGCTGTTGCCCGAATATGGGTTCTGGCTGACCCTGGGCTGGGCTCTGATCGTCTGCGTGCTGTACGTCAGATACTCTAAGTGGGATTAGCCCGTTCCATATCACGTTTGCGACATGCCCTCACCAGCGCCTGATGCAGCTGCCCCACGGTCAGGTCGGTGATAACCGGCCGGGGAATGCCGCGTAGCCAGTCGATAAACCGGCAGATGCCGAGCAGGTCTAATCCTTCAGCGGTAAACAGATACTCGTTCTCTTTTAGCCCGAACGCGTTTCCCTCTTCATCAAAGAGCGACACTCCGAACCGGAGCTCTGCTTCTTCGATCAGCTCTGAACCATCGTCACCCGTAATTCCCAGATCCTTTTCCAGCCTGGTGTATTCATCAATAGCCGTTTTACGGTCCCCTGAACTATCACGTACACATTGAATAACCTCTTCCAGAGATGACTCAGGCCGTAAGTCATGGCGGTCGTTCATTGGCGTTTTCTCTTTATGTCGCGGTCTGTATGATGTTGATATTCTCCGCCGATGTCATGGAAGACAAGAAAAAGCGTGAGGGAAATCGTGGGTTTTATTTTTTGGCTGTCTGCCCTGAGTGGAACAATGGTCAGTAGCTCGGGTTTGCCATTGATAAAAAAAACCGGTTAAAAAAACGTCAATAAGGATTCTACATGCATTCCCCTGTCCGAAAACCCCTGATTAGTGCTCTGGCGGTGCTGATTATCGCTATGTTGGCGATAGCCATCCCGGGTCCTGCTACGGGCTACTGGGGCTGGTGCGGGCTGCTGCTTCAGGAGGGGCTGCTTATGGTGATGGGGATCGCCGCGCTCTGGGGAGGGTATCGCGTGCCAGGGATGGGGCGCTGGCGTAAAGCGGGTATGCTGCTGGTGGCCGTCGGTCTTTTGTTTGCCGGTTTGCTGCTGTCGATCGACACCCTGCGCGATATCCCTCATCTTCGCCATCCGGAATCCATTTTGCTGCGGGTGGAGCAGCTCAATACCGAACATCATCGCCGTGGGCCGGATGAGCGGGTGCTATTGGCAACCGGCATCGCGAACGATCGGTCGTATCAGTTTACGGTGGGGCGCTTTATCTTTATTGATGATGAACTGGCTCAACTACAGCCGGGTCAGGCTATCCGTATTCACTATTTGCCTTATTCCCGGGTCGTGATGAGCTACCAGATTCCGGATTACTCGGTAAGTGATTTATCCCAGTGAAATATCTTTTTTATAGCTGTTTGCGCTCTGTTTTATAGCGTGACATTCGCATGGCCAGCTGAAAGATAATCTGAAAATAGAAAGATTTGGAAATATTGACTTAATACCAGTGAAATATTGTGGAATTAATAGTCCTCGCAAATGATTTTCCTCAGTTTATTTCTCAGGTAAGGCTAATGAAAATATCTCTTCTTTTATGTTTCCTGCTGGTGTTTTCCGCAAACGCTGCGACCAAAACGGATGCAAAAACGCTGTTGATTGAGATTGAGTGGATGGGTGTCCAGTCAGTAATTGCCCGTCTGAATGAAAATCAGGGCAGTGAATGGCAATACGTGATGGAACAGGTAGGCAACGGTGATAGTCGCTGGCTTGACGTGGCCTCACGGCTGGCTCCCGGTACTAGTGGTAAGTTATCGGCGTCGCTCAGTTCTGCGGTGGCACTGGCTATTCCTCGTAATGCCATGGTCGTTCTGGAGATTATGACCAGCAAGTATGCGGCACTTAGCGAAGAGCAAATTTGTTCACTACCGTTTAATACCATGACGGAGCCGCAACTTAATCAGTATGTGGTTGACGCCATTCGTGCACTCTATAAAGCGCCATCGGGAAAGGCCTGTCTGGATACCATCGTCAATACTGTCGGCCAGTCAAACAGTTTTCACAAAAGTCATTAAGCCATTAGCCCATGTATATTTAATGCATGTCAGTCCCGGACATTTTTTTCTGAGCGACGGGGCTGGCATGTAATGAACATTTGAACTCCTGCCAAAACTTCGCCATTCATACATTTGCACAAAAACCGATTCCGCAACTTTTTTTACCGCGGGTTTGCCGGTTAATTGTGACCCACCTCTCTTTTAAACATGGTGAAATTTGATTTTGTGATAGCTCAGATGAACATTTAATAAACATTTGATCGTTGGTTCACGCGTTTCCGCCGGAAGTGTGCAGGCGACGGATTCTCGCTCAATACAAGGTGGGGGTTGCGTTTCATGAATCGGATTAATAATCAGGGCACTAAGGTGCTGGCGCTGTTCTGCGCGCTTTCGTTTCTGATGTATGTGGATCGGGTGAATCTTTCGGCGTCGGCGGCGCTAATCAAGCAGGAGATCGGGCTGGATAATACCGAACTGGGGATTATCTTCTCGGCGTTTGCCTATACCTATCTGGTGTTTCAAATTATCGGCGGCTGGTTTTGCGATCGCTTCGGCGCTAAACGCACCATTATTATCTGCGGCAGTATCTGGGTGGTGGCCACCATCTGTACCGGGCTGGTCGGTGGGTTTATGTCGCTGTTTCTCAGCCGCCTGCTGCTGGGCATTGGCGAAGGGGCGGCGCTGCCTTCCCAGGCCCGGGCCATTACCTTCTGGTTTAAGCGCGAAAAGCGCGGCTTTGTGCAGGGGCTGACCCATTCGTTTTCGCGGTTCGGTAACGCCGTTACGCCGTCGCTGGTGGCGCTGCTGGTGCTGGCTCATTCGTGGCGCTTCTCGTTTATCGCGCTCGGGGTGCTGACCGCCGTCTGGCTGCTGATGTGGGTGACCATCTTCCGCGACTCTCCCCACCAGTTCCCTGATATGAGTAAAGAGGAGCTGGCGCGCTATCCGCAGCCGGACCCGCAGGTGGAAGAGAAAGTGAAGGCGCCCACTCCCTGGAAGGCGCTGCTTAAGCGCATGGGGCCGACCATGGGGGTTTACTTCTGCTACGGCTGGACCGGCTGGCTGTTCTTCACCTGGCTACCGACCTTCTTTATGAACGGACGCGGTATGGATATTAAGGCGTCGGCGCTGTTTACCTCCGGCGTCTTCCTGTCCGGCGTGGTGGGCAACACCGTGGGCGGTATGCTGAGCGATGCTATCTACCGGCGCACCGGCAATGTAGTGGCCGCCCGGCGTAATGTGATCATTTTCAGCTTCTTTAGCGCGCTGCTGCTGCTGATACCGGTGATCTTTGCATCATCGGCCACCGTCATTACCGCCTGCCTGGCCGTGGCCTTCTTCTGCCTGGAACTGACCATTGGCCCCATCTGGGCCGTTCCCATGGATATCACCCCCAAACACGTGGGGATCGCCAGCGGCCTGATGAATGCCGGATCTGCGGTCGCGGGAATCATCTCTCCGATCCTGTTTGGGGTGATTATCGATCAAACCGGCAACTGGAGTCTGCCGTTCTACGGTTCGGTGGCGCTGCTGATGCTGGGCATTGCGCTCACCTTCTTTATGCGGCCGGATATCCCTCTGCAGGAGGCGCCTGCCCGCCATACCGCGCCGGAAAGCGATAAGCCTTCCGTCACCTCTTCACTACCCTAAGGAGTGATTATGTCGTTACCCGTTATTGCCATGGTGCTGGGCGACCCTGCAGGCGTAGGGCCGGAACTGGTCGCTAAGGTGCTGGCCCGCGACGAACTGCGCCGTCAGGCCCATTTTATCTTAATTGCCGATCGCGACGAGCTGGAAAAGGGGATGACCATTGCCAGTCAGCGTTTCCCGTACCGCGAAACTCAGGCACCGGAAAGCGAAACGATGCAGCCAGGTGAAGCGCTGCTGGTGCATCATCGCAGTAGCCATCCGGCGCCGTTCGAGTACGGCGTCGCCACCGAACAGAGCGGCGTCTATATTCTGGAAACCCTGCAACAGGCGCTGGCGCTGACCCAGGCGGGCATCGCTCAGGCTATCTGCTTTGCGCCGCTGAATAAGCAGGCCATGCATCTGGGGGGGCTACCGTTTAACGATGAGCTGCACTGGTTCGCGCATCAGCTTAACTGGCCGCATTTTTGCTGCGAGGTGAACGTGGTCGACGATGTCTGGGCCGGGCGGGCGACTTCCCATATTCCGTTCCGGGATATCGTCAGCAATCTGTCGGTCCAGGGGGTGCTGGATACCATTGCGCTGATGCACAACACCCTGCGTCAGGCGGGCTTTGCAGAGCCGCGTATTGCGGTACAGGCCCTGAATCCCCACGGCGGCGAAAACGGTCTGTTTGGCGATGAGGAGCAGACCATTATCCGTCCGGCCATGGCGCAGGCGCGTGAAAAGGGGATTGCGGTATTCGGGCCCTATCCCGGCGATACCACCTGGAAAGCCATGGAGGCGCAGAAGTTAAATGCGGTGGTGTCGATGTATCACGACCAGTTCGCCACTGCGTTGAAAATGCTGGGTTTTGAGCGCGGCGTCACGGTTCAGGGCGGTTTGCCTGTGCCAATTACCACCGCCAACCACGGTACCGCCTACAATATTTACGGTCAGAATCTGGCGACGCCATCGGCCTTTGAACAGGCCGTGCTGCTGGCGATTCGTATGGCGCAGGGAAGCGGCTCACAACCGCAGGGGGCATCGGCCGCTATTGCGGAACAACAATAATCACTATGTTTGAGGGACAGATGAAAACAGGAACAAGGTCGCTGTTATTTTCCGCCGTTATCGCCGCCAGTGCGTTTCAGGCATCGGCCCAGGTCGGGTCGGAAGACTGGGTCGCGGCGGCGGCTGAAGGCGTCGCGCCGCAGGTGATCGACTGGCGTCACCATATCCATCAGCATCCGGAACTGGGCAATCAGGAGGTGGAAACCGCGAAGCTGGTAGCTGAGCAGTTGCGCGCTTTCGGTATCGATGTGCGTACCGGGGTGGCGAAAACCGGCGTGGTGGGGGTGCTGAAGGGCGGTAAGCCCGGTCCGGTAATGGCGCTACGTGCCGATATGGACGCGCTGCCGGTGAAGGAGCAGACCGGTCTGCCGTTCGCAAGTCACGCCACCGCCACCTGGCAGGGGAAAAAGGTGGATGTCATGCACGCCTGCGGTCACGATGCCCATACCGCCATGCTGCTCGGCGCGGCTAAGGTGCTGGCCGAAAACCGCGATAAGATCGCCGGTACCGTGGTGTTCCTGTTCCAGCCTGCCGAAGAGGGCCAGAGCGATGTCGATCCTTACACCAGCGATAAGCCGCTCTCCTACGGCGCGAAGGGGATGATCGAAGAAGGAGCGCTGGATAATCCCAAAGTGGACGTGGTGTTCGGGCTGCATGTGATGTCCGGCTCGCCCACCGGGCAGCTCTCCTGGAAATCCGGCGCCATCCTGAACAGCGCCGACAGCTATCGCATCACCGTGACCGGCAAGCAGAGCCATGGCTCCATGCCCTGGGCCGGGGTGGATCCCATTACTACCGCCGCGCAGATAATCAACGGCATGCAGACGCTGGTCAGCCGCCGGGCGGATCTCACTCAGGGCATTGGCGTGGTCAGCGTCGGCAATATTCACGGCGGTACCGCGGGCAATATCATCCCCAATGAGGTGACGATGGAAGGCACCATCCGCTCCAACGCACCGGGCATTCGCGATACCCTGTTACAGTCGCTGCCGCCGCTGGCGGAAAATATCGCCAAAGCCAATCAGGCGCAGGCGAAGGTGACCATTGCCGACGGCGTACCGGTCACCATGAATGACGATGCGCTGACCCGGGCCATGGAGCCCAGCCTGAAAAAGGCCGCCAATAATAAGGTGGTGGTACTGAAGAGCAACGCCTCCCCCAGTGAGGATTTCTCGTACTACGCTGAAAAGGTGCCGGGGCTGTTCGTCTTCCTGGGGGCCACGCCGCCGGATCAGGATATGAGCAAGGCGGCCAGTAACCACAGTCCGCAGTTTATCGTGGACGATAACACCCTGGTGACCGGCGTGCGCACTCATCTGCGTTTCGTCATGGACTACCCGCAAACCCGTAGCAGCGCCGCGCCGGGCGCGTAAACGTTAAGCGGCCGGGTAGGGCCGGCCGCCGCTCTTCCCTTTTGCTACCGTCCCGCCGTCAGAGTGCTATGATATCTCTCTCTTCTTCATGGTTTGCCTGAGCGGTAAACAAAGGACCTTCCAGCGGCCCGCCCAGGTTCATGTTTTTAAGGTCACTCAGATGAGCGCAGGAACAAAAGATAGCGATGCCCCCTTTGGCACGCTGCTGGGCTATGCCCCCGGCGGCGTGGCGATTTACTCCTCTAATTACAGCAATCTGACGCCGGAGCAGCGCCGCGATAAGACGGCGTTTCACAGCTATATCGGCAACGAATATATGGGCCACAAGTGGCAGTGCGTGGAGTTTGCGCGCCGTTTCCTGTTTCTGACCTATGGCGCGGTGTTTACCGATGTCGGCATGGCCTGGGAGATCTTCTCGCTGCGCTTTTTGCGCGAGGTGGTTAACGACAATATTCTGCCGCTTCAGGCATTCGCCAATGGCGCCCGCCGTCCGCCAGAGGCCGGTTCGCTGCTGATCTGGGAACAGGGGGGCGAGTTCGATGAGACCGGCCATGTGGCGGTGATCACCCAACTGGTGGGCAATAAGGTGCGCATTGCCGAGCAGAATGTGATTCATCATCCGCTGCCCCCCGGCCAGCAGTGGACCCGTGAGCTGACGCTGGAGGTGGAGGACGGTCATTACCGCATCCGCGATACCTTCCACGACACCACCATTCTTGGCTGGATGATTCAGACCGACGATACCCGCTACAGCCTGCCTCAGCCGACGCTGGCGGCGCCGGAAATGGCGATTCACGGCGCGCGCCTGGAAAATCGCGGCCAGTTCGACGGCCCCTGGCTCAACGAGCAGGATCCGCTGCAGCGCGCTTACGTTTACGCCAACGGCCAGACCATCAATCAGGATCCGTACCACTACTACCAGATTTCCGAAAGCGCGGAGCAGGAGCTGATTAAGGCCACCAACGAAACGCACCTGATGTACCTGCACGCCACCGATAAGGTGCTGAAGGACGACAACCTGCTGGCGCTGTTCGATATTCCCAAAATCCTCTGGCCGCGTCTGCGGCTGTCGTGGCAGCGGCGGCGCCACCATATGATTACCGGTCGTCTGGATTTCTGTATGGACGAGCGCGGTCTGAAGGTTTACGAATACAATGCCGATTCCGCCTCCTGTCATACCGAAGCCGGACTGATTCTGGAGCAGTGGGCCAAAGCGGGCGGCTGCGCCACGGGCTTTAACCCGGCTCAGGGGCTGCTGGACGAACTGGCGGACGCCTGGCAGCACAGCCGGGCGCGCCCTTTTGTCCACATCATGCAGGACAAAGATCCGGAAGAGGATTATCACGCCCAGTTTATGCAGCGGGCGCTGGCGCAGGCCGGGTTCGAAAGCAAGATACTGTATGGTCTGGACGAACTGGGCTGGGACGCCACCGGCCAGCTTATCGACGGCGACGGGCGGCTGGTGAACTGCGTCTGGAAGACCTGGGCCTGGGAAACGGCGCTGGAGCAGGTGCGCGAAGTCAGTGAACAGGAGTATGCCGCGGTGCCGATTCGCACCGGCCATCCGCGCAACGAGGTGCGGCTGATCGACGTCCTGCTGCGCCCGGAGGTGCTGGTGTTCGAACCGCTGTGGACGGTGATTCCGGGCAACAAGGCGATCCTGCCGGTGCTCTGGTCGCTGTTCCCCCACCACCGCTATCTGCTGGATACCGACTTCGAAGTGAACAGCGAGCTGGCGAAGACCGGTTATGCGGTGAAGCCCATCTCCGGGCGCTGCGGCAGCAATATCGACCTGGTCAGCCGCCACGAGGAGCTACTGGATAAAACCAGCGGTAAGTTTAGCGACCGCAAAAATATCTATCAGCAGCTCTGGTGCCTGCCGAAGGTGGACGGCAAATATATTCAGGTCTGTACCTTCACCGTGGGCGGCAGCTATGGCGGCGCCTGCCTGCGCGGCGATACCTCGATGGTTATCAAGAAAGAGAGCGATATTGAGCCGCTGGTGGTGGTGAAGGATAGGGCGTTTCTTAGGGATTAACCGTATTATTTTCTGATGGATTATCAGCCGTTACCTGTTTGGGGTAGCGGCTTTTTTATGGTTTATCGGGGGTTAGCGTGAAGATGAAGTTAACGGTGGTTAACCAATCTGCAGCGCAGGAGAAGGTTCCGTTCACCGGCTGTGAATCAGCAGAGAAGCAGTGACTCAAAGTGAACGGAACAGCCCACCGCCTCATTATATTCTGCCGGTTTTTAGCTTCCGTTTTCGAACACTCCACGCTAATCCGCGATGAACCTTTTTTATGTGCTGACTTCTGCTGATTCAGCTGCCCGGCATCATGAGGTTTTATCCGCTACAGCCTCCATTCGCGCCGCCCGGCAGTACAGGCTGAATAACAACCCATCCATAAAACGCCGGGAGCGCATAATAACAAAGCAGCCGCCGACTAATGCACAGGCGAGCAGTGCAGTGATTATCCCGGAAGCTGAGTGGGGAAGGCCGAACCACTGTCCTGAAAGGGATTTGACCAATGAAAGTACGCTGACCAGCAGAGATAGCGTCATCAGCTTACGTACTATGTTAACGGCGCTGATAAAGCCTTTACTGATGAACCAGGTGGTTAGAACATTAGTGCCGGCAAATAGCATAGTGGCAGCTACCGCCATCACTAACGTGATGTGGGAAGGGAGTATCAACCACTGCGCGATGGTCTCGACGACGGGCAATAGTGCCAGAGAGAAGCTCACAATAAGCATCAGCATGCAGATAATCATGGGCAGGGCGAAGCTGAACAGGCCAACATTTAGCTGAATCTCCGCATTAATTTTCTCACTCACGGCCTGGCGTTGTTTGGCGCAAGCGTGTTTGATCTGGTGCTCCAGCTCCCGGCAGTGACGTAGCCGCGCTTTTAGTGACGAGTCGGGCATGATGTTTTTGAGGATGATGGGAAAGGCTTAAGTGTACCAACAAAAAAGCCAGGCTTTCGCCTGGCAAAACTTAGCAATGGTGCAAATCAAACTGCCAGTGCAAGGGTGAGTCTGAATAGCCGCCGTGGTTAGCGCTGCGCGCAGCCTGCGCACTGGCCGTTACGGATCTGCTGGAAGAAATCATTCCCTTTGTCATCCACCAGAATAAAGGCCGGAAAATCCTCCACTTCAATCTTCCAGATGGCCTCCATCCCCAGTTCCGGATACGCCACGCACTCCAGACTGCGGATGCTCTGCTGCGCCAGCACCGCCGCCGGACCGCCGATGCTGCCCAGGTAGAAGCCGCCGTGCTGGTGGCAGGCGTCGGTCACCTGCTGGCTGCGGTTGCCTTTGGCCAGCATCACCAGGCTGGCGCCGTGGGATTGCAGCAGGTCGACGTAGGCATCCATCCTGCCAGCGGTGGTGGGCCCCAGCGAGCCAGAAGCGTAGCCTTCCGGCGTTTTGGCGGGACCGGCGTAATAGATGGGGTGATCCTTCACGTACTGCGGCAGCGGTTCGCCGTTATCCAGCAGCGCTTTCAGCTTCGCATGGGCGATATCGCGAGCTACGATAATGGTGCCGTTCAGCGACAGACGGGTGGAAACCGGATACTGGCTTAGCTGGCGGCGGATGTCGTCCATCGGCTGGTTCAGGTCGATGCGCACCGCTTCTCCTTCGCCCTGCTGACGCAGGTGTGCCGGGATATACTGCCCCGGGTGTTGCTCCAGTTTTTCGATCCAGATTCCGTCGCGATTAATTTTGGCCTTAATATTACGGTCCGCCGAGCAGGAGACTCCCATACCGATGGGGCAGGAGGCGCCGTGACGCGGCAGGCGAATCACCCGGATATCGTGGGCGAAGTATTTACCGCCGAACTGGGCGCCGAGCCCCAGCTTTTGGGCTTCGAGCAGCAGTGCCTGCTCCAGCGCCCGATCGCGGAAGGCCTGGCCGTGTTCGTTACCCTCGTCAGGCAGCGCATCGTAGTATTTGGCCGAGGCCAGCTTCACGGTCTTGAGGGTGGATTCGGCCGAGGTGCCGCCAATCACAAAGGCGACGTGATAGGGCGGGCAGGCGGCAGTGCCCAAGGTTTTCATCTTCCCGACCAGGAAAGCCTTGAGTTTTTCCGGCGTCAGCAGCGCTTTGGTCTCCTGGTACAGGTACGTTTTGTTGGCCGAGCCGCCGCCCTTGGCGATGCACAGGAACTTGTACTCGTCGCCGTCCACGCTGTAGAGATCGATCTGCGCGGGAAGGTTGGTGCCGGTATTCACCTCGTTATACATATCCAGCGCCGCATTCTGGGAATAGCGCAGGTTATCTTCGGTATAGGTGTCGTACACCCCGCGGGTCAGCGCCTGCTCATCGCCGCCGCCGGTCCAGACCTGCTGGCCTTTCTTACCGACGATAATGGCGGTGCCGGTATCCTGGCAGGTGGGCAGTACCCCTTTGGCGGCGATCTCCGAATTACGCAGAAACTGCAGCGCCACGTATTTATCGTTTTCGCTGGCTTCGGGATCGTTCAGGATGGCGGCCACCTGCTGTTGATGGGCCGGACGCAGCATAAAGGCGGCGTCGTGGAAGGCCTGGCGGGCCAGCAGGGTCAGCGCCTGGGGGGCCACTTTCAGCACCGGCTTACCGTCAAATTCCGCCACGCTCACGTGGTCGCGGGTCAGCAGATAGTATTCGGTATCGTCCTTGCCTGGCGGGAAGGGGGGCTGATAGAAAAACGGTTTATTCGACATAGCTCTCTCACTGATATGGGCCGCCGTAAACGGGCGGCCTTAAAAGTACAAATCAGAACATCATGGACATCCACGGATAGCCGATGAGCAGCAGTGCCGCCAGGAAGATGGCGCCGAAAATGGTGCCCATCCGCCAGTAATCTTTGGCGGGCAGATAGCCGCTGCCGTAGTAGATAGGGCTGGGGCCGGTGCCGTAAGGGGTGATAATCCCCATTACCCCCAGCGAGGTGACCATCAGCAGGCAGAACACCTGCATATTGATGCCGGGAATGGTGGCGGCGATGGTCAGCATGGCTGGCAGTAGCGCCGTGGTGTGCGCCGTGGTGCTGGCGAACAGATAGTGCAGCAGATAGAAAGCCAGCAGCAGCACTATGGTGGCGGTGCCGGGCGAGATACCGCCCATCAGGGCGCCGCCCTCTTTGCCCAGCCAGCCGATAAAGCCGGTGCTGGAAAGGCCATCGGCCAGCGCCACCAGGGTGGCGAACCAGACGAAAGTATTCCAGGCCGCCTTATTGCCAGTGATATCACCCCACTGCAGGACCCCGGTCCACAGCATCAGACCGATGATCAGCAGGGCCGCCATGGCCGGTTCAATCCAACTGGTGGCGAAGATCCACATCGCCAGCGCGCAGCAGACAAACGCCAGCAGCAGGATCTCATTGCGCGACAGTTTGCCCAGCTTTTCCAGCTCGCGGGCGGCCCACAGCGGCACTTCGTTATTGACCTTAACTTCCGGCGGGTAGAACCAGTAAGCCAGCAGCGGCATGGTCAGTATCAGCAGTACCCCCAGCGGCAGAAAGGCCAGGAACCAGGTGCCCCAGGCGATATCGATACCGACAATGCTTTTCACCAGCGCCAGCGCCAGCAGGTTGGGGGCCAGCGCGGAAAGGAACATCGAGCTGGTGATACAGGCGGCGGTAATCGCCACCCACATCAGGTAGGAGCCGATACGGCGGGCGCTGGGGTCGTTGGGTTTAGAGCCGTACAGCGGCGGCAGGTTGGCGATAATCGGGTAGATGGTTCCGCCGCTGCGTGCCGTGTTGGAAGGGGTAAACGGCGCCAGTAGCAGGTCGGCCAGGGTAATGGCGTAACCCAGAGTCAGGCTGCGGCGCCCCAGATATTTCACCAGGATTAACGCCAGGCGGCGGCCGAAGTTGGTTTTGTCGTAGCCTGCGGCAAACATAAAGGCGCCGAAGATCAGCCAGACGGTGGAGTTGCCGAAGCCGCTGACCGCCCACTTAAAGGAGCTGGCGGCCATTTTAAAGCCCGGCGCCGCCACCTGTTCGGGGCTGAACAGCAGCCACTGGCTGCCAAGGGCGATGATCACCACGCCGGTCAGGCCGATAACGGCCCCGGGCAGCGGTTCGAAAATAAGCCCGACAATCACGCCGACGAAGATGGCGAAGTAGTGCCAGGCATGGGGAGGAAGCCCTTCCGGCACCGGGATGAAGAACAGCAGTAGCCCGACGATAAAGGGCAGTGCCATCATCACCAGGCGTTTGCCGTTGCCGCTGGTGATATTTCCCGCAGCGGCAGGCGGTATCGATGTTTTTGCGTTCATATGAAAGGTCTGTAAGTGGTTAAAAATTCGGTTATGCGACCAGATGCTATTGGGTTTTTTTAGTTATTTAACTTTCTTTAGTTTCTAAATGACAATAAATAAGAATCTGGCCCACGCTAATTCAGCGCCAAAAGCGCAGCGTTGAATTTAAATATTTGATGTCTCCATCATGCATTTTTCAATGCGCGGTCTGTTGATCGCCATCAATAAAATACAACCAATAGCGCGCAAGGTAAAATAAAAATAACCCTATAGGATTATGGTTTTTTCTGGTGTATCTATCAGAATAAGCGGCTGCTAATTAGCGGCGTATGAGGGCTTGTGGTTTTATCTTATTGTTTTTATTGTGACTGTTGTTTTTGGTGATAAAGCGACCAGGTAATTAAAAAGTTTACATATTTAATAGATTGTAAACACTTTATATTAAAAATATAATTCTTTTGAGGTAGTTGTGTTATTGCCATTATTCAATAGTTTTTTAACTAATGTAATTGCTTTAGTAACTAAAAATACAATTATATTAATGGCGTTTAATGCGGCAAAAAAACATAACCAGAATAGCGTCGCTCATGAATTATCAGGTTTAAATTTTAAAAGTTTGGAGTTTTCTTTATGAACAGTCATCGGGAGATATTCAGCCCTTTTACGTTACCTAACGGAACTGAGCTGAAAAACCGCCTGGTCATGGCCCCTATGACCACCTGTACCGGTTATTACGACGGCACGGTGACCAGCGAACTGGTGGAATATTACCGGGCGCGGGCTGGCACCCTCGGAACCCTTATTGTGGAGTGCTGTTTCGTCGACTCTCTGGGGCCGGCCTTCCCGGGCGCACTGGGGATCGACAGCGACGATAAGATCCCGGGTCTGGCGCGGATCGTCGATGCCATTCACGGCCGCGGCTCCCGGGCGATTTTGCAGATCTACCACGGCGGTCGCATGGTGGATCCGATGCTGATTGGTGGCCGTACGCCGGTAGCGCCGAGCGCCCTGGCCGCACCGCGCGACGGCGCCGTGATCCCGGCCGCCCTGACCGGCGATGACGTCGTCGCGATGGTCGGTAAATTTGGCGATGGGGTACGGCGTGCCATTCAGGCGGGCTTCGACGGCGTTGAGCTGCACGGCGCCAATACCTATCTGATTCAGCAATTTTACTCCCCAAACTCTAACCAGCGCGATGATGAATGGGGCGGTAGCCGCGATAACCGCGCCCGCTTCCCGCTGGCGGTGCTGGATATCACCCATAAGATGGTGAACCAGTACGCCGACGACGCTTTTATCATCGGTTATCGCTTCTCGCCGGAAGAGCTGGAAGTTCCCGGCATTCGCTTCGACGATACGCTGTATCTGATGGAAAAGCTGGCCGAACGCGGGCTGGATTATCTGCACTTCTCCATGGGCTACACCCTGCGTGGATCCATCGTCGATACCACAGATCCCACGCCGCTTATTGAGAAATTCGTGGCGCAGCGTTCCGCCAGCCTGGCGCAACTGCCGGTGATTGGGGTGGGGAATGTGGTCACTGAATCCGACGCTCAGATGGCGCTGGATCGCGGCTACGATATGGTGGCGGTGGGGCGTGCCTGCATCGCTTATCCCGACTGGGCCGATCGCATTGCCCGCGGCGAGGCGCCGGAACTGTTTATCGACAGCACCCAGCGGGCGGCGCTCAATATCCCTGAGCCGCTGTGGCGCTTCTCGCTGGTCGAGGCCATGATTCGCGACATGAGCATGGGCGAATCGAAGTTTAAGCCCGGCCTGTACAGCGAAACGGTTCAGGATGAGGCGAAATCGCTGGTGATCGACGTGACTCTGGAAACCGATCGCATCGCCGATATCGCTCTGGCCTCCGGTCCGGATCGGGATGTGGCCTTTACCTCCAGCTTTGAAGAGATCCGCGAACGGATTCTGGATGCCAACACTCCGCACGTCGATGCTATTTCCGGCGCCACCAGCCAGAGCGAAGCGGTGAAAAAGGCGGTATCGAAAGCGATGATTCAGTCCGGTAAGGCGCTGGCGGCAGAGCAGGGCGGCGATCCGCAGCCCCAGAGCTACGATGTGGTGGTCGTGGGCAGCGGCGGCGCGGGGCTGGCGGCGGCCATTCAGGCTCACGACGAGGGGAGTCGCGTACTTATCGTCGAAAAAATGCCGACGATTGGCGGTAACACCATTAAGGCGTCGGTGGGGATGAACGCCGCCGAGACCCGCTTCCAGCGGGTGAAAGGGATTCACGACAGCAAAGCGCTGTTCTATCAGGAGACCCTGAAAGGCGGCCAGAACAAGAACAACCCCGAACTGCTGCGCCGTTTTGTGGAAAACGCTCCCCAGGCCATTGAGTGGCTGGCGCAGCGCGGCATTATGTTGAATGACATCACCATTACCGGTGGAATGAGCATTGACCGCACCCACCGTCCGCGCGACCGTTCCGCGGTAGGCGGCTACCTGATTAGCGGCCTGGTGCGCAATATCAATAAACGCGGTATCGCGGTGATGCTGGATACCTCGGTGACTGAAATCCTGATGGATAACGGTCGGGTCAGCGGTCTGGCCCTGAAGAATGAGGAGGGTGAGACGCTCACCGTTGAAGCCCGCAGCGTGATTGTCGCCACCGGCGGCTTTAGCGCCAACAGCCAGATGGTGGTGAAATACCGTCCGGATCTGGCAGGCTTTGTCACCACCAACCATAAAGGGGCCACCGGTAGCGGTATTGCGCTGCTGGAACAGATTGGCGCCGGTACTGTGGATATGGGCGAGATTCAGATCCACCCCACCGTTGAGCAGTCCACCTCTTATCTGATTTCCGAAGCGATTCGCGGTGGCGGCGCCATCCTGGTCAATCAGCAGGGCAGTCGTTTCTATAATGAGATGGAGACCCGCGATAAGGTCTCGGCGCAGATTATCGCGCTGCCGGAAAAATATGCTTATGTGGTGTTCGACGAACACGTGCGCGCCAGTAACAAAGCCGCCGATGAATATATCGCCCGGGGGCTTGTGACCAGCGCCAGTACGGCCGTGGAACTGGCGGAAAAAACCGGGATGGATCCGCAGCGCCTGGTGGCGACCCTGGAACGCTACAACGGCTTTGTCGAGCGCCAGGAGGACGAGGAGTTCGGGCGTAAGACCGCGCTGCGTAGTCCCCTGAACGCCGGGCCGTTCCATGCCATTCGTATTGCGCCTGGGGTGCACCACACCATGGGCGGCGTGACTATCGATACCGATACCGCGGTGCTGGATACATCCCGGCGGGCTATTCCAGGCGCTTTTGCCGCAGGGGAAGTGGTAGGGGGCATTCACGGCGGCAACCGCATTGGTGGTAACGCGGTAGCGGATATTATTATCTTCGGTACGCTGGCCGGGCATCAGGCCGCTGCGCATGCGAAGGCCGGGGACTGATCCCTCACCCCGGCCCTCTCCCAAAGGGAGAGGGGGAAAACCGCACGCCTGGCTCCCTCTTTCAAAGGGAGAGGGGGAAAACCGCACGCCTGACTCTCTCCTTCAAAGGGAGAGGGGGAAAACCGCACGCCTGACTCTCTCCTTCAAAGGGAGAGGGGGAAAACCGCACCATCTAACTCCCTCTCCCCTGGGGGGAGAGGGTTGGGGGGAGGGGCAAATACGGGGAGAGGCTTGGGTGAGGGGCAAAGGCAAACAACAGGGAGCTCGCTATGCCACACAACGACGGTCACTGGCACTACGCGGCGGTACTGATGGGATCGCCGGTCCGCCTCACCCTGGAGAAACCCCGGGAAGCGCTGGCGGCCAGCGTTTTCCGGCTGATTAAACAGTACGAAGATCTGCTGACCGTGAATCGCGCCGACTCCCAGGTGATGGCGATAAACCACGCTGCCGGACATCATCCGGTGGCGGTCAGCCGCCCGGTGTTTGAGCTAATTCGCCGTGCCCGGGCCGCCAGTCTGCTGCCGGACAGCGCCTTTAATCTCGCCATTGGCCCGTTGGTAAAACGCTGGCGTATCGGCTTTCGGGGCGATAGCGTGCCCCCCGCTCACGAACTGAGCGCACTGCTGCCGCTGACCCGGCCCGACGGCGTGCTTCTTGATGAGGCCGCGGGTAGCGTGATGCTGGCCCGGCCCGGTATGGAGATCGACCTTGGGGCTATCGCCAAAGGCTATATCGCCGATCGGGTTCGCGATTTTCTGCGTCGGGAAGGGGCGGTTCGGGGATTGATTAATCTGGGCGGCAATGTTCAGACCCTGGGGAGCGGTTGGTCCATCGGGCTGAAACGGCCGTTTGCCGGGTGCGATGCGCTGGTGGGCGCGCTGGAGGTCGGGGATCGTTCGGTGGTGACTTCCGGCACCTATGAGCGCTACTTTGAGCAGGACGGTCAGTGCTACCACCATATCCTTGACCCGCGTACCGGCTATCCCCTTGATAACGAGCTGGATAGCGTCACCATTATTTCCGCCGCCTCTATCGATGGCGATATCTGGACCACCCTGATCTACGGTATGGGGGTGGACCAGGGCTGTGCCGCCCTGCAGGAGCGGCCGGATATCGAAGCTATTTTCGTCACCCGGGATCGCCGGGTGATCCTCTCCTCTTCCCGCCAGTTCCGTTTTCGGCTACTTGACGACGACTACCGCCTTACTGACAGTACTGCTTAAGCAGCCCGATATGCTGGGGCTGGACCTGGTAGCGGTAGAGCGGTCGCCCGGTGGCGCCGTAGTGGATGCTGGTATCCAGAATATTAATCTGCGCCAGCCAGATCAGATATTTACGACAGGAAACCCGGGAAATGCCCACCGCGTTAGCCAGTTCGTCGGTGGAAAATTCGCTCTGGGGGTGGGCATCAATCCACTGACACAGGGTGCGCAGGGTCTGAGCCGTCAGTCCTTTTGGCAGCCGTCGGCTGTCTGCGACCTCTGGCGCGCCGCCGTGCAGCAGGCGATCGACATCTGCCTGCTCGTAGTAGTCGTGGCTGTCCATCTGGTTTTTGCGATCCCGCCAGGCGGTGAGCGCCTCTTCAAAGCGCGGAAACTGGAAGGGTTTGATCAGGTAGTCCACCACGCCGTAGTGCAGCGAAGTCTGAACGGTGGCGCTGTCGGAAGCCGATGAAATCATGATCACATCGACAGGGCGGCCGGTGGCGCGAATATCCGGCAGCAGATCCAGCCCGCTGTCCTGCTGCATATAAACGTCCAGCAGCACCAGATCGACCGCCAGGGCGGGATCGTTCAGCATCTCCCGCGCCTGATCGAGGTTGGAGGCGACCCCGCAGCAGTGAAATCCCTGGACTCTGGCGACATAGCAGCGGTTCAGTTCCGCCACCATGGCGTCATCATCAACGATTAAAACATTTATCACGTACTGCTCCTCTCACTGTTCCAGGGAATTTGGGCAAAAAATTGGGTAAAGACGCCGGGTTCGGATTCCACGCTCAGGGTTCCGCCCAGACTTTCTAACTGCTGGCGGGCCAGAAACAGCCCCACGCCGCGATTATGGCCTTTGGTCGAGTAGCCTTTATTGAAAATGGAATCAATGTGCCCGGACCCGATACCGGGACCGTCATCGCTGACTTCGCAGTTCAGCCAGCCGTTCTGATAATGCAGCAGCAGACCGATTTCGCCTTCCGTCTGGTCAGCCATGGCATCCAGCGCATTTTCGATCAAATTACCGAGCACGGTAACCAGCGTGGCCACCTGCTGTTCGTTGGGGTTATCCGGCACCCGGCTCTCTTCCGCCAGCGTCAGGCTGTGCCCGGCGTCGCGGGCGCGGCCAATCTTACCCAGCAGAAAACCGGCCACCACCGGCGAGCGGATCTGACGCTGAATGGCGCCGATATCGGTCTGGTAGTGGCTGGCGGTCTGAATAACGTACTGCTCCAGCTTGTCGTAGCGCTTCATATGCAGCAGACCCAGAATGACATGCAGCTTATTCATAAACTCGTGGGAGTGGGCGCGCAGCGCGTCGACGTAGTTAACCATGCCGTCCAGCCGCTGGGTCAGCCGGTCGATTTCGGTTTTATCGCGGAAGGTACAGATGGCGCCGATAATCCGGTTATTGCTGCGCACGGGCACGGTATTGCTAAGCAGCAGGCGGCCATAATCGTTGACCTCGCGATCCTGCTGGGCCTGACCACTTTTCAGCACCTCGTTCAGGCCATCCAGTAACGGGGCATGGGCGTCATTGGCGCTGGTAGACAGCAGCATCTGACGAGCGGCATGGTTGATGAGCGAGACACGACCCCGGGCATCCACGGCGATAACCCCCTCTTTCAGGGAGTGCAGCATCGCCTGGCGCTGCTCAAACAGGCGGGAGATCTCGTAAGGCTCCAGGCCGAACAGAATGCGTTTCAGCACCCGCACCAGCGCCCAGATGCCCAGCGCCCCCACCAGAATACTGAACAGCAGCGCCCACAGGATATTCCAGCGGCTGTGGTTGATCTGTTCGGCTACGCCGCTCAGGGAAAGGCCGACAATCACCACGCCGACCTGACGATGCTGTTCATCATAGACCGGGGTAAAAGCGCGTAGCGCCTGGGCCAGCACGCCGCTATTTACGGCGATATTCTCTTTACCCTGCAGCGCTGGCGTCAGATCGTCGCCGATAAAGCGTTTGCCGATAAGCTCAGGATTAGGATGGGTGTAACGAATGCCGCGCATATCGGTGACCACCGCATAGAGCAGGCCGTTGCGTTGCTCCACCCGGTGCGCCAGGGGCGGGATAATGTTGCTCTGCGGGGAGTGGCTCAGACCGCGTCTGACCTCTGGCGCGTCGGCCAGAGTACGGGCGACGGCAAGGGCGGTCTCCTTCACGCCATCGTGGGTGGCGCGGCCGATCTGAATAAAATAGAGGGTGAACACCACCAGCAGAACCGAGATCACCACGCTACAGACCATCAGCGTAACTGCCGTGCTTAGCTTCATCGGGCGCTGTTCCTGGAGTTGCTGCAAATCGCTCATCGACGCCCCGGTGGACAGTATAAAAAGCTAATTATACCGGCAGTGGGGCGTTCTGAAAGTCGAACCGGAAATGGCTGATTGCGATTCAGCCTGTGCGCCAGCCCGCAAATAGCGCAGGAAGGGCTGAGTATTCGTGACCGCATTCGCATGTCGGTATAAGGAAATTCTTTATAGTGAGGGGCAGTCACGACAAAGGAGGTGGTTATGAGCAACAGGCTGAACGATAAGATTACGGAAAGACGCAATGCCAGGACGGCGGAGATCGACAGGCTGTCCACCGGGGATATGTTAGCGGTTATCCATCAGGAAGATATGCAGATCGCCAGCGCTATCGCTCCCTGCCTCCCTGATATTGCGCGGTTAGTGGATAACGCCGCCGCGGCCGTGAGTCGGGGCGGGCGTCTGGTACTGGTGGGGGCCGGTGCTTCAGGTCGCCAGGGCATGCTGGCGGCAGCCGAGTATGCTCCCGGAGCCGGTGGCCCGGTGGTGGCGCTGCTGGCTGGTGGGCCAGAAGCCATGCTGAATACTTCGGCGGAAGCGGCCATGGATTATGAGCGCGGCGCGCGGGATCTGGAAGCTATCGGTTTTAACCCGCACGATATGCTGGTGGGGCTGACCGTGAGCGGCAGAACTCCCTGGGTCTGGGGCGCACTGCGTCACGCCTGGGCCATGAGCGCGCCGGCGGCGGTCATTAGCGCAACGCACCAGAGCGAAGCCGCCCAACTGGCGGATATCGTGGTGGTGCCCGAAGCCGGGCCGGAAGTGGTGGCGGGCTTTGGCAATCCGAAAGCGCTCATTGCCCAGAAGCTGGTGCTGAATATGGTGACCACCGGACTGGCGGTGCGCAGCGGTCGGGTATACGGCAACCTGCGGGTGGATCTGGAGCCCGCTGGCGATCGCTGTAGCGAGCGTCAGATTGCGATAGTGATGGAAGCCGCGGACTGTTCGCGTGCGGCGGCCAAAACGGCGCTGGCCGCCTGTAACAACCACTGCAAGACGGCCATTCTGATGGTGCTGACCGGACTGGATGCCTGGCGGGCGCACGATCTGCTGAATCGCAATCACGGTTATCTGCGCCTGGCGGCGGGAGATGTACCGCTGGCGGGGTAAGCTGCTCACGAGGAAAGGGCGGGGAGAAGCGACTTGTTTACAAATTTCGCCTTGCCCGCGCTTATGGCTTATTCCTATGCTTAGCGCCATGACGACCCTCAATTCTTCATCTTTTCAGCAACGACGCCAGCTTAAAGCGCTGGCGTTTCTGGTACTGACCGGCATTGCGATGATGATTTGCCTGACCCAGCGCGCTGGCGTGCTGCGCGATCTGCAAATCACTGCGGCGGGGGTTATCCATGCCGCCCAGGCTCCTGAGGATAAACAGCCGCTGCCTGCGGCGCTCTCGCCCTGCCAGCTTAGCGCTCACTCGTTGTTTTCGGCATTGCCCCTGCTCTTTGACGCCATTGTGCTGCTGCCCGGCCTGCTGGCACTGCTGCTTCCTGTATTGATGGCGCGCCGGGCGCCGTTTCCCCACGGCCACGAGCCCCCCTGGCCGCGACGGCGAATACATCTGACAAACTGCGTGTTCAGGGAATAGCTGACGCTGAAGTCACACGATCAACGATTTCCCTATCTACGTGAGTTCCGTTAAGGAGTAGCAATGAACAAATTTTTCGTCGCGGCGGGCGCGATGCTGATGGGCGTGAATGCCCTGGCCGCCACCCAGCCGCTGCCCGAACCGGTGCAGCAGTTTGAAAAGCAGGGTATCCAGATTATTAAGCCCTTTACCGCCCCCGGCGGCGTGCAAGGCTGGCTGGGAAAATACCAGGATACCGGCGTGACCATTTTTCTGACCCCGGATAAGAAGCATGCCATTTCCGGCTACATCTATGATGCTAAGGGCAACAACCTGAGCGAAAAGATCATTAATGATGAGATCTACATTCCGGCAGGACGCGAGATGTGGAAGCGGCTCCAGACCGCCCCTGGTCTGGAGGAGGGCAGTCAATCTGCGGCCTGTCAGGTGGTGGTGTTCGCCGATCCTTTCTGCCCGTACTGCAACCAGTTCTGGCATCAGGCTCAGCCCTGGGTTAAGCAGCAGAAAATCAGTATCAAGACCCAGCTGGTGGGGGTGATTCGTCAGGATAGCGCCCTGCATGCGGCGGCGATTCTGGGAGCGAAGGACCCGAATAAGGCCTGGCGCGATTTCGAAAATTCGAACGGTAAGGTAAAACCACCGAAGCTGGAGCAGACGCCGCGCCCCATCTTTAACCAGATCCAGAATAACCAGCGATTGATGGAGGAGTTAGGTGCCAATGGGACACCGGCCATCTACTATCTGAATAAGGATCGCGTGTTGCAACAGATTGTGGGCATGCCGGATGAACAGCAGATGAAAAATCTGGTGGCCTGCCAGTAGCCTGAGTTGGCCGCGCCTGCGGGGCGGCCAAAAAAAAGGTTCATCGCGGATTAGCGTGAAGCTGAAGTTACCGGCGGCTGCCCCATCTTCTGGGTGAGTATGTAGCGCAGGAGAAAGTTCCGTTCACCTTAAGGTGATTTTGCATATGTCGATAGCGGAGCCGGTGACCGGGTCAGGGGGCCTTACGCCCGGCCCCCTGACAACCCCCGGCGCCCGGCGAAAAAAATGCCCTTCGGGTCCCCTCCGCGCTCCCGGCTCTCTTGACGGGACCGGGCGCGATGTAACGTCCCTGTAAGGCGCGCCCTCACCCCGCATCCCTGCGGGGCGTCCCTGAGAGCCGGAATCCCGTCGGCATTTTTGAGCCGGAGGAGTGTTGCCGCCTTTCATCTTCTGCCCAAATTAATCAGGAAAGGCATTGCCGGTGTCATTTGAAAAAACAGGGTGAAGCGATAAGGGGGTTATGCCCCGGCTTAAAAAACGCCGGAGCGTTCACGGAGGGCCGGAGGAGCGACAAGGATGTCGCGACAGGGCGAGGCCGCCAGGGATGGCGGCTCTCGCCCGGTCCGAAAAGCCCGGAGTGATAAGCGAAGGGGCCCCGAAGGGCGTTTTTTACTGCCGGAAAGCCCGGGTTGCCAGGGAGCGGCGACTGAGCCCCTGGCCCGTTCACCGGCTGTGAATCAACAGAGAAGCTGTCACTCAGAGTGAACGGAGCAGCCCACCACATCATCATATTCTGCTGGTTTTTTGTTTCCGCTTTCGAACACTCCACGCTAATCCGCGATGAACCAAAAAAAAAGCCAGGCATAGGCCTGGCAAAGGTAGCAACAAGCAACACAGCAAAAATATCGAGTCACTCTATAAAGCGTTTACGCACTCGCTCCAGTGGTGCAATCAACATATTGATCAGCGGTTTACGGTCTATCACGATATCCGCGTTAATGGTCATGCCGCCACGTAGCATGCGCTTATGATGTTCCGGATCGGTAAACCAGGAGGGCATCTGTACTTTGGCCAGATAGTAGTTTTGCCCCTCCTGAAGCGGAATCAGCGCCGATTTCGGATCGATATTCACTTCATAGAAGTCCGACAGCGTTGATTCCACCGAACCATACTTATCCACCGGCCAGGAGTCGAAGCGCACTTTCACCTTATCCCCTTTGTTAACGCGCCCCACGCCCAGGGCGGGAATATAGAGATAGCCTTCCATGGTGGCGGCTTCATTTTTGCGGATCACCACCACCACTTCATTATTCTGAGTGATTGCCCGACCGGGGGGAAAGTTAATTGCCACCACATAGCCGCTGGCCGGGGCCAGCATAGAAATGGTTGAACTGCCGCGGCTCGACAGGTTACGGGCGATTTCGCTGATACGATTTTTAACGTACAGCTGCTCTTCGCTCAGCGAGTCGATCTGCGCCTGAGTGCTGTCGGTAAGGCTGTTTTTGCGGGCCTCCAGCTCCAGGATAGTGCTCTCTTCCTGAGTCAGGTTAACCTGAGCGTTCAGCATCTCATTATGGCTCTGGTCGAGATCCGCTTTCGAGACATAGCCCTTCTGCGCCATCTTTTTCCAGGCAACATAGGTTTCCTGATTGTTTTTCAACAGAGCGCGCAGCTTTTCTACCTTTTGACGCGAAACCGCGATCTGTTGGTTGGTAATTTTCAGCTGTCGCACCAGGTTGTCACTATAGGCCTTGATGGAGGCATCGATGGCCTTAACCCGCATTTCACTACGTGCTTTCTCTTCCTCCATCTGCTGGCGATCGAAGGTGACTACCGATCCCTGCTTGCCGCCGTAGTCCTGAGAGACGGTAAACAGTTTGTCGTTCTCTTTAACGTAATCGCCGGGGCGTACCATAAAGTCGACGATAGTGCCCGACTCTCTGGCTCGGACCTCCACGTCGCCCTGACCGGGGATAAGCACGCCACGCGCCAGAGTGGTTTCTGAAAAATCGAACACTACGGCGAACAGCAGCAGGCACAGAAAAAAAGAGGAAAAGAGTGCCAGCACCGTCTTCAGGCGCGGCGCATTAATCTTATAGCTCTGGGAGAAGTGCCGGGGAATCAGCGGTCGATTCCGTCGACTGCGTTGTTTTAGCTGCACGTCATATCATCCATGGTAAAGAACAGAAAGGGAGTCCCAGGCGCTCCACAGCGTGGGCATGTTACGCACGGCCCCCAGGGTTTCCGTTGCCGCCAGGCGGTAGTCGGAGGCCGGATAGCGGCAGCTGTGCAGGCCAAAGTCCGGATCGTGCAGGGAACGTTCCGGCACCAGGGAACGGATATCGTAGCCGTGGCGAGCCAGCGTCGCGGTGGGGACGTCGGTGAGCCACAGACGCTGTTTACCTGTCTGGGCAGGAAACAGCGGTGCTTCTGGCAGGCGTTCATCCACCAGTAGCACGGTAATCTGGCTGGCGTCGGTAGCGAACGGGCTGGCGGCGCGACGATCGGGGAAAGCGTCCCGCAGCTTGAGCAACACCGGATGGTGGGTGATAAAACGAAAGCGAATTCCGGGAGGCGCTACGGCCATCAGGGCTTCCAGCATCACCCCCAACCCCGACCACTGTAGGGTCAGCAGTAGGGTGCGGCGCTGGCTGAATAGCGCGCTCTGTTCGCAGAAGGCGGCCACTCTTTGACGCAAATCGCCGCGCAGGGTTTTGGGCCAGGCGGTCGGTGGCATAATCTGCTCGATAAAGCCGAAGCCGCTCTGCTCATAAATCGTCTGACGCAGAAAGTCCTGCGGCATCCGATCGGGCGTGCAGTCCATAAAGTGGCAGTAGTTCTGGCCGATCCGTTCGCCGGTCAGGGTGCGTTCGGCTCGTCGGGCGCAGAGTCGGGCGTAGAAGCGGGGCAGCAGCATCACGATGGCGTTTCCTCCATGGCGCGCAGGCGGCCACGCTCCATTACATAGCAGCGTCCGCGACTGTCGATCACTTCCGGAGAGTGGGTGACGAAAACCAGCCCGATCCCCAGCGAGCGCAGGTTAGCCAGCACCCGCTGTGCGGTGGTTTTATCCAGGTTGGCGGTAACCTCGTCGCACAGCAATAGCTTAGGCTGGCCGTACAGGGCGCGGGCCAGCACCAGGCGCTGGGTTTCCCCGGCGGAAAAAAAGGAGTTACCGGGCACCAGCGCGGTGTCATAGCCGTGCTGAAGTCGCTCGATCACGTGGTGGACTTCCGCCATCTGACAGGCCTCGATCACCCGTTCCCGGTCGGGATTACTGTCGAAGCAGGCGATGTTTTCCAGAATGGAGCCGGTAAACAGAATGTCGTCGGCGTGGACGATACGCACATGCTGGCGCAGCGAGCTGAGATCGCATTCGTTAATCGGCGTCTTATTAATATTCAGCTCTCCGCCAGTGGGTTGCAGCATGCCGGAGATCAGGCGCAGCAGGGTGGTTTTACCGGAGCCGCTCTGGCCGATAATTGTCAGCTCCTCGCCGGCGTTAATGGTCATCGTGATGTTATGCAGCAGATTGTCGTGGCCTGGCCAGGCGAACGAGACGTTGTCGAAATGGATACTGACCGGCGACGTGACCAGCGTTTTGCCGAACTGACTGGCTTCGGTGGGGGAAAAGAGCAGATCGCCCACGCGATCCAGCGGCCCTTTCAGGGCATTTTTATCCAGCAGTTTTTGGGCGACCTGCACCATGGCATCGGAAAAATAGCGTTTGTAGCTGATATAGGCATAGAGCATACCGATGCTCATCTGGCCTTCAAGAATCAGCCAGGCCCCCAGACAGACCACCAGTAGCTGCTCGGCGTTAATCACCAACAGCGAGGCGACATCGAAGCGGGCCAGCAGCCGCTCTTTGCGCATCAGGGCTGCGATATGTTCGCGCATCGACTTATCCATCACGGCATCGCGGGCGCGTTCCATATTATTGGCTTTAAGGGTGATGATCCCTTTTTGGGTCTCTACCAGCAGGGATTCATACTGGGCTGTACGCTCGATGGAGTCGTCCACCGCCCGCTGGTAAGGGCCAATAAGCGAGAAGCGGATGATAAAGAACACGCCCATCATCAGCAGCGTCAGCAGGGCGATCTCTACGTTGTAGAACAGCATAAAGATCAGGCTGGTCAGGGCGATAAGCCCGGAGTAGATCAGTTGGACGTAGCCATTACTGATAAAGTCGGCGCAGGCGTGCAGCGATTTTTCTATCGCCAGTACAATGCCCGGCGGGCGGGACTGAAACCAGTGGGCCTGGGTACGCAGCATATAGCCGCGGATCGACTGGCTGAGATCGTCATAGGCGATGTTACGCATAAAGATCTCCAGCAGTTGCTTCAGGAACCGGCCGATGACTTCGAAGATAAAGACGATGGCGAAGATCGCAGTCAGCAGAATCACCAGATCGCTGTCGCTGCGTGAGATGGCCTCGTCCATAATCAGCTGGACGTAAGAGGGGCTCGCCAGCATGGTAATCAGGGTAAAGATCGACAGCGCGAACAGCAGCACCTGGCGCTGGAATAGCCCTGCGGTTTTTTGGCCGAGCGCGCCCAGCGTTAATTGATCGTCAGGATCTCTCTTTTTAAATTCGGGCCTGGGTTTGAGTTCCAGCACAAAGCCGGAAAACAGCTTCGCCGCTTCACGGTAACTGTAGCGGCGCGCGCCGCAGGCGGGATCGTGTATGGTAATCGCGCGGCTGTCGGCTTTGACTATCACCACAAAGTGGTTGCCGCGCCAGAAGGCGATCAGGGGCAGTTGCGCGTTTTGCAGCTCTTTGACATCGCCCTGCAACACTCGTCCATCCATACCTTTGCCTTCGGCCAGTTGCAGCAGTTCGGCCATGGAGGTACCGGCCTCGGCGGAGACGCTGAGTTCCCGGCGTAACTGACTGATGGAGACGTGGTGTTCATAGTGGCCCATGACCATGGCGACGCAGGCCAGGCCGCATTCGGTAAATTCGTGTTGGCGAATCAGGGGCGTTTTACCCGGTTTCCTGTGCTGAAAAAGCGAAAACATACTGCTCCGTGACATTGAAAATAAAATGTGGCCCTAAGGCGGGCCACATTGTTATCAGGTAAACCTCATTAAGCGCTCAGGAAGCCGCCGATGAAGCCGCCGACCAGGCCGAATACGCCGCCGATGGTGCCGCCCAGCGGCCCCAGCAGCTGGCTGCCAGCGGCATAACCGGCGCTGGCGCCCTGCATCGCAGCGGCAAACGGATCCCAACCACCGATAATTTCTTTCGCTTTTTTAATACTAATAACGTTCATTGTTTATTATTCCTTATTGTCCAGAGAGTGAATTAAGCCGGATCGTAACTGCCGACCAGGCCACCCAGGAAACCCATTGCGCCGCCCAGGATACCGCCGACAACGCCGCCGACCATACCCATAATGCCGGCACCAGTTTCATAGCCCAGTTGGGCGCCTTTCACCAGAGCGTAGAACGGGTTAGCCGCGCCGCCGATGATTTCCTTAGCTTCAACGAATGAAATAGCTTTCATTTTTATTTCTCCTGATTGAGTGAATTCTTTAGAAATGCTAATGCATACTAAAGACGAATTTCCTTATATAAAGGAAAGTGGTATTACGAACAGGTCGTTAGCGATATGATCTTCTTACCATATACGATCATTCTTCTGGCGACCTGGTCCTTATTGTCAATGTTTAAACTTTCCCCCGGGGGGATATATTTTGAATCATTGTATTGATTGCTGCATCCCCGAGAGGAAGCATATTTAAAATAGGTGTTTCCAGTATTTCTTATCACACCGTTGGCAAATGTATATTGAAAGTATCGCTTCCAGGGGCGGACGATTAATATCGCTTCCAGCGACACGGTAATGTCGGTCTGGATGCGCCTCCCCTTCGAGATCACCTGGTGGGCCTGGAGCGGCGTTTCAATAAACTTAACCCGGTAGTAACGCTCTTTGTCATCCTGTGGGCCGGTGTAATAAAACTTAAATCCGGCACTTTCTCCCGGCCCCAGGGTTAACTGTTTCGGGGAGTAGAGCAGTTCCCCGGATTCGATTTCGGTTTCATGGCCCTTTTCTCTTGGAACATCGACTTGCACCATCGATAGCGTATAATTCTTACGTTGTTCGCTATTGTTTTTTATTAACTGAAAGTGAACTTTTTTTTCTGGTAAAAAATCGATATTCAGTGAGTCGATAATTAAAGCATTTGCGCTGGTGGAAATGAAGAGATTTATTGCAACAAATGCCAGGATTTTTTTCATCTTCATGAATTATTCCCAGGATGCGCTAACGTCAATTCTTCCCTGAGCAGTGACTTCACCAAACCAGCTATTTCCTTCATAGGTTAATTGGGAAACCGGATTATCCATAACAAACTGTAAAACCAGCGGTGTTTTCCATAGCCAGACATCGGTCACCCCGGAGTTAACCTTATCCCACTCTTCGCCGTGGGTGGCCGGCGCCGGAATGGCGATCTCTTCGCCCTTACAGTTATGAGCCATCAGCGTCCGGCTCTTGCCGACCAGCATGTTGCCGGGAATCGGCACGGTAAAGCCGTTGCCGCTAAAGGCGCAGTAGTCGGCGCCGTCCAGACTGCGGGTGGGGCCGGTGACTTTGACGTTTACCGCTACCGCGACATCGCTCTGGGCGCCGCTATAGGTAATAGTGTAAGGGATCTCAATCGGGCCTTCGCCGATAACGCCGCTGCCCGAACCGCCGAAACCATTGGGATCCAGCGCGTAGTCCGGGTTATCGGGGCGGATCTCAAGTCCGGGCTCGATAGGCTGGATGCTCATCTTGCCCCCGGGCTGGAAACAGAAGTCGGCGGCGACAGTGCTCTGGGCCGGGTTAAGGCACAGGCTAACGATATTACCAATATTTTCGCCGTCCCCCTTCTGGGCGATGCTCAGGATCAGATCCCGCGGTAGAAAGATCTTCAGATAGGCCTTGCCGCCGCTGGATAGCGGCGCAGTTAAGAAACTCTTCGCAAAATCATTGGCGCCGTTCAGGCTTCCCCCTGAAAGGCCGAACCAGAGCTTCTCATCAAAGGTCATCTCGGCTGCCAGCCCGGTATTACCGGTCATATGCGATTCCAGTATCGGGTTGATATTGGCGTTGACCAGCGACAGACCGGGGCTATAACCGCTGATATCTTCGCCGTCCCAGGTGTACTCCATCAGTTTGCACAGCACCCCGGAAATCGTATTTCGGGTGTATTTGGTACAGGATTCGCCGGTGGCGCTATCCACAATGGTGATTTCGCCGCTGATGGGGTCGATGCCCAGATTCAGCGCGCGATTGTTGGTCAGGGAGATATTCCCCAGTTTATGCAGCGTGTTGGTGGTGGTTTTGTTGCCGGTGACGCTGTTGGCCTGCGGGGTGGAGGAGATAATCACCTCGTTGCCCGGTGCGGCGTCCTGCAGATAGTTAAAGAAGCCGTCGCCCAGCACCCAGCGTCCGTATGCAGCGGCAGGTTCCAGGACTGGTGGCTGCACCACCATGGAGGCGTCAGAATATTTGTTCAGCGCCGTGACGCCGGAACCTTTACAGGTGGTGCAGGCCGTTCCTTTAAAGAACGGGCTGGCGCTGGAGCCGCTGACTGAGAAATTAATGGTTAACGGGCTGCCCGCCGGGCCGGAAAACAGGTTATCCGGGATATAAGTGATAACGCCGTTATTGACCTTGTTACTGAGCGTCGGCCATTCAAAGGAGCCATGTAAAAAGGCCGCTGAGGAGCTGTCCAGATTGAACAGCGCCGCCGTGTTGCTACTGCCGGTATGGTCCGGGTTTTTTATGGCGATATAGTTGAGCTGCATGTCCGCCTGAGCGGCGGCGGCCAGCAGCAGCAAATTAAGAGCGAATAGCTTTTTCATTGTCGCGTTCCATCATCCCGTTAGTTTCCTGCCATACGTAGTTGCCTTTATCGCAGGTAATATCCCCAAGCCACAGCGCGCCGCGGTTGGACTCAATATCAAGCCGGAGTTCGCACAGGCTATCGTCCGGCGTGGCGATGCTCAGGATCGGGTTATTCTTGTCGACGTCGATCACGAAGCGCCCATCCTGTTCGGTGCGGGTAATACCGACGTGGTTTTTGATCTGAGTGGCACCGATCGGTTGGCCATGTTCGTCCACCAGGCGGCCGAACAGCGTGACGATCTTCTTCACGTTCGGCTTCATCACCACAGTGTTGCCCGGATAAACCGTAATATGGCGCCGGGCGTTGCTGCCGATATCGTAGCTTTCGGTACCGGTTTCGCTGTTCATGACTTCCAGGTCGTAGTTCTGATAGGCCGGCAGTGATACCCAGGTTTTACCGCCTTTCAGCTTCTCTTTGCGCCCGTTGAGCTTAAGCGTCAGCGCGTCGTCGCCCTGCAGGCCAGTGTCGACGATTACGCCAGCGCTTTCAGTGCCGCGGCCGACGGCGAAGGCCTCTTTCGACCAGCCGAGGCTGCCACTACTGGTCAGGGTGGCGTTCCAGCCTTTACTGGTGCCGCTTTGTACGCTGAGAATGTTGCTGTTCCATGGGGTGTCGAAGTTGACGCTGCCGCCACCGCTGATATCGCGCTGTCCTTCATTATTGCTGAACGCTTTGGCGACGTTGGCGGAGACCGACTTCAGGTAGTCACCGTCGAACTGACGGCTGGCGTTAACGTTCAGGGCGGTGCCGCTGTCGCGGTTATGGGTCACGCCCACCGAGACGGTATTGCCGATAGGGATTGAGAAATCCAGCATCACATAGCGGTCTTTCTCTTCATCGTTCAGATACTCATAGCGGGAAAGGCCGAGCCGTAGACGTGCCGAGCCGTAGCGTCCGGCATAGATTCCCTGCGAGAAGTCCACCTGGTAGCGTTTGTAGTGGTAGGCCTTATCTTCCTGGCGCGTCAGGCTCAGGTTGCCCGCCGACGGCAAGCCGACAGAGGGTAGGTTAAAGGTAGCGCCCCAGGTATTGCCGTTGTTTTCATAGAGATCCAGGAAACGGCCGCTGGAGAGCTTTTCGTGGGTATACCAGACCGAACCGATATTCCACGGCAGGCGTATGTTCGCGCCGTAGTTGGCGCGCCAGGTGCCGTCCGATGCCGCCATACTCTGGGAGTTCACTGACAGATAGCTGCTGAGGTTCAGCGATCCCCAGAATTCTCCGACCATCTGCTCGCGCATCATGTAGGTCGATGCGCTCCAGTCCAGCATGCCGCTGCGTTTACCGAACGAGGCGCCCACCAGTGACATGGTGTCCTTGTGGTGGGTGTCGTAATCATAGTAGTAGGTATTATCGTCGCTTTTTTTGTGCTTACGGTATTTTTCCACGTTGATGATCGCTTTATCGCGGTTATAGACCCCGCCCCATAGCTGCCAGCGCAGACTCTGGGAAATATTGTTGGAAAAGGGCTTATTAACCGTATAAATATTGCGGGACACGGTGCGGCCGCCGTTGACCACCTCTATCTCAACGGTGTAGATCCCGTAGGGGAGCTGGCTGGTGTCGAGTTCGTGGTTACCTACGTCGAAACGCTGAATGCCGATGAGCTGCCCGTCGCGGCGAATGCGCGCTTCGCCTGAACTTGGGAAGTAGAGCACGATGGGGGTCAGCGACAGAGTGTTGTCGCGCTTGCGCGAGTTGGCCTGATTGCCGACGGAAACGCCGTAAACTTCGCCACCAGAGATGCCGCTGACGCTGGCGACCGACTGCATAGCCCAACCGCTGAGCAAACCGGCCGCGTAGCGCATGCCCTGGTAATCCCGCTCCAGCATGATGGCGTTCATTTGGGTCTCGTGGCTGTCTTTATTCACATAGCCGGAACCGTCGATCAACAGGTGGCTGGCGCCCATAGATGTCCAACTACGGGCATTAAGGTAGCCGGAAGTCCAGTTGCTGCCGTAGCCGCTGCGGGTGTGGTAGGCGCCCAGATTATAGGTAAAGGTGCCGCTCAGATCGTCGGATTCCGGTGCGTCGATATCCACTTCGCGCGGACGCAGCTGAACCCCGTAGTCGTCCTGGGAAAGCGTCAGCAGCAGGCGCATTTTTTTCTGATCCAACTGAAATGCGGTGCCCGGCTTCACCGGGATCTGCATCTGGTCGTTAAATTTCTTGTTATCAATGCTCTGCAGCAGGGTACGCATCTCTTTAGAGAGTCGGATACCGTTGTCGGACTCCTGAACTTCCACTTCCCGCAGGCCGAGTTTGTTGCCATCGACAAAAAGTGTGACGGTGCCAATGCGCACATAGCGGTTGCCAGCAGCCTTCTCCTTTTCGTTTACCGTATCGTTATTAATCAGGTAAACGGGAATTTTGATCCCTTCTTCCATCAGGCTATAGAGCGTATCCGGAAAGCGATAATTACCGATGACCTTTGAGCCGTAAGAGGGCTGTGCCGATGCGGATAATGGCCCCAACGCGCAGGCGATTATCACAGGCAACACGAATTTGTTATTCACCATGTATCCTTACTTATTCGCGATTGAAAGCGAAGCCCGTCCGGGCTCAGGTCCTGCCCAGGCCGTCGCCTGCGTAGAGCAGGCGGTATTCTGAGGCTGGCGGTACCTACGATGACCGGTGGTGGCAGTTATTCCTATTTCACCGGAATAAAATGTTTTAAATCCCAGAGGCCCAGATGGAAATCTTTATCGTTTACGTCAATCAGTTTGATGTCGCGAGACGTTTCCGGCATGACATAAAAGTTCTGCACGCACTGGTTCTTTGGGTTTTCCGGGGTACGTTGCAGGCATTTTCCGGTAGCGTTAACGCGTAAGGCGGCGTTGCCTTTATTAAAAATTTTTCCGTCGCGATAATCGAAGTCGATATTCTTATTACGCGGCTGAGCGACCAGAATGGTGCTGACCACTGCGCGGGTCATGCCTTGTCCGCTTTTGTCGGCATCGGCATTTTGATCTTCGGTAATTCCTTCATCGACAAAAGTAATGCGGTAGTAGCGCTCCAGGCCGTCTTTCTTGCCGTGATAATAAAACTTCACAATATTGCTGGCGTTGGCGGGCATGATCATTCTGGTTGGTGTTAACAGAATTTCGTCCGGCGATTCAGGCTGGATAACTACACCTTCGTCCATTGGACTGCTGATGCGCTGCACGCTAATAGAGATAACACGTGCGGCGTCGGACTCATTTTTAATCTCTTTACTAATGGATTCGGCATTATCGGGAATAATAGTGGTCACTGAACCCACGTTAACGGCCAGCGCGGAAGCGGTGACCAGGCATAATGAAGCGGCGATCGTTTTCAGGATAAACATGATATTTCCCTAAACAGGGGCTTGCACCCCTGTACATGTTTTAGGTCTTAGCTCCAGGTGGCACGGAAGTCGACAGAGACTTTGCCTTCCCACAGGCTGTTAGTCAGATCTTTGAACTCCACGGCCGTACCGGCGTTGTCTTCAGCAGAATCAACGAAGAAGTCAAAACTGCTCTGAGCGGTAACTTCAGTACCCGCTGTGGCGCCTGCGCTGGAGGCCAGGGAAGCCAGAGGGCCGGAGAGTTTGGCGGAATCAACCAGCGTGGTCCAGTCGGTTGAACCATTGCTGATAGACCCGGTTTTAGAACCCAGATCGTTGCCGCCCCAGCGTGCGCCCACTTTCAGTTTGGTGGGGGTGCCGCCAACGCTGAACAGCGTGTTGTCAGTGTCGTCAACCATCGCTTCCAGCTTGAAGCTGGTGGCGGTGGAGTGATCGCCACGAATCACAACGTCAAACAGGCCGGTATCGGTGTTAAAAGCCTGAGTATTAGCGCTGTAGATGAACTTCAGGGCGCGAGTCGGGGTTACGACCAGCTCAGAATCACTATCTTTAGTTGCCGATGCCTGCCAGGTCGCGGTCGCAGTTGCTTCGGCAGCATTTGCAACGCTAATGGCGGAAGCAGACAGCAGAGATCCCAGAACGATAGCGTTCAATTTTTTCATTTAATTAGTCCTTAAAAAATGAGTCCAGTTGTTGAGAAAAAGGCGCTGCCCTTTTCCGGGCGGAGTATAGGCAGCCAGAAACAATCAAGGCAATGAGGAAAATTTCATCTCGTTATTATCGTGAAAGTAAAAATCTGAGGATGCTCTGAAACTAGTGAAATTTGTTTTGATTTAATTGGCGGTTTTTTATGGTTTTATTAATTAGTGCGGAAAATACAGCACCCCGAAATATCAGGGGGGATATTTCTTGATTTTTCGGAGCGCATTGGGTGCAGGTAAATCAATCCCTTACCAGATGGCAAAGAATAAAAATTGTAATGGCTAAGCGAGAGTCTTATAAGTGAATGGCTACACTGTAGTGCCGTCGGAAAAGGCCGGTTATTCGCTCTCTATGTCCACACACATCATCACCGGCAGTACAAAGCCCTGAATCAGTAATGCATTCTCCTTTATCCTGGACATATAGAAATAGTTTACGCTGTCCAGCATCATCTCGCTGACGATATTGGGCGGTGCGGTGTCGTCCGGCGTCTTGGCCATCTTTTTATCGGCAATATAGTAGATATTGCTGCCTTTGAGCTTATCCACCTTGACCTGGAGGTTTCTATCGATGATCCAGATGCGATCGGCGCTTTTGAGTATTCCCTTGTGGATAACTGTGATCAGATGAGGATTATTGAATAAAAAAAAGGTGGATACCTTGAGTTCGTTGATATCGCCGTTCGAGCGGATTTTACGGATGCTGACATCGGACTGACAGCGAAAATCCTGACCCTGTTCGCTGCGAGTATAGAGCGCAATTATCCCGGCGATCAGAACGATAAATGTCATCATGGTGCTGATAATAATGTATTTTTTTAACATGGCTTAACTTCCTGTTAGCGTCTTAAGAGAAAGACAGTTGCTGTATTTCTCCGCATCCTGCGGAGTGTAGCAGACGCCGATAAAATAGTTCTGGTACTGTGATTTATTAAATTGTGAAAAGTAAACATCGGCAGGCTGGCTGTCGCAGTCGACGCTCCAGTTGTGCAGTTCCTGCTTGATCCGCTTCAGATAAAATGAGGCGGGCTCATACATATTCTTATCAACCAGGTAGATTGTACACTGATGCTCTTTGCCTACCATGTGAATATCAGAGATATCTAGTCGATCAAATGCTTGTACTTTCCAATCGATTAACAGAAATGCACAGGTGGTGACGATAAGAATGACCAGCAACATTACGGGTAACAAGACGATGCCTTTTTCTTTATTAGGATAAATCTTGTCGCTTGTTTCCGACAGAAGTGGCGCTGGTGATTCTGTCGACGGCTGGGAGACCGGAGGACGAATAGTATGATGCTCAATATGCGCGGCAAGGCTGAATCCCTTGCCGCGCACGGTCTTAATGAGACCAGGATCGCGACCAAGATTACGGAATGCCTTACGAATTTCGCTTATTGCAACATTAAGACTCACAGAAGAGCCTGAGAAGCCATGATCCTCCCACACTTTTTTGATTAAGTAATCGCGCTCCAGAATACGGCCATTATTAATGATCAGTTCATACAGCAGGCGTGATGCCTGATTAGATAAACGCAATGAAGACTCTTCTTCACCATGGATCATAATAATACCGGTGTCAACTTCATAAAGCATTTTTAGATCAATAAGATACTTCATAGTTTCCGTCTTAACTTTATAAGAACCCACATTAAGAGTAGGCAGTATCGATTCTATATAATTGCGGGTCAAGAGGAGTAAAGTTATTAAATTTGTTGCAATAGAAAATTCCATTGCAAATAATTTATTAAAACATTAAACAGGCTGGATACAAAATCCGCCAAAAGATTAAATTTCTTAAAAGTCAAATATAATAAGATTATAATCTTTAAATTTTGATTTATTCAGAATAATGTTTTGTTGTGTGCTTTTTTGCGGCATTATGGTGCCGTTGACCAGTGAATCCTCTGAGAGATTTGTCTGAGTCATTGGTTAAAACTCTTTGTTTGAGCTGCATGCTGAATGTTAATCATATGAAATTGGTTAGTTATCCCGACTTTTGAGTGATGTGCATTGTACGCATTATGGCGCAAAAGGAGACACGAACGCGGTTAACAGCAAGGCCATCAGTTAAACGTAGTAAAGTTATTCAATCAATTATTCTGTAGGTCTGAGGGAACAGCCGTAATGTTAATGGCATCCTTCAGGGAAAATATGTCATTTGTTATATATAGTTAATGGAGTTTGTTATGGTGAAACAATTCGCCTCTCTCACTGTACTGGCCGCGGCTCTGCTTTCTGGCAATGCTCTGGCCGCCGATAATGCCGCGGGTGGCGTTATTAACTTTAGCGGTGCGATTACTGATACGACCTGTACGATTAACGGTGGTAAAAGCGCAGATTTTACCGTCGCGTTGTCTCCGATTTCCGTGACGGATGCCGGAACGACGGTAGGTCCTATCATCAAAAATAAAAAATCTTTTTCGATGACGTTTTCCGGTTGTTCTCCTGCAGCAGCAACGGAAGGCCAGAAATTGAAGGTCTATTTCTCGTCTGCTGATAATATTTCCACCGATGGAAAGTATCTGCTGAATAATTCTGTTAATGAAAGCGATGCCAGCGTGGCGCGTAATGTTGGTTTCTCGTTGGCGAAGCCGGGATCGTCCACTCCGATTCCGCTGGATCAGCCGTTTGTTACCGATATTCTGGGGAATAAGAGCGCACCGGATTCTGAAACCCTTACGCTGGATGTTTATTACTATAAAACCAATGCTGAAGCCGCCAAAGTGGGCGAGTTAAGCTCTAACGTTACCTACACCATCTCCTATCTGTAATAATATCCGGGTCCGGCCATGGACCCGGTTATAGGGTTGTGTCATGAAAAAGTTCATTTATCTGCTCGCATTATTACTGGCGACGGGTTCGTCATGGGCAAATATTGTGATTAATGGTACCCGGGTTATTTATCCGGAAAAAAGTAAAGAAGTGATTGTACAACTGGTGAATAACGGTGACGATCCTTCGCTGGTTCAGTCATGGATCGATGACGGAGACATTAACTCTACGCCAGAAACCGCACGAGTACCTTTTTTACTTTCGCCGCCGGTGGTGAAAGTGTCCGGCCATAATGGTCAGCAACTGCGTATTAAAAAGCTGCCAGCGGCGCTGCCAGACGACCGTGAATCGGTTTTTTATCTGAATGTTCTGGATATTCCGCCGGTACCGGAAAACCTGAAAAATCAGAATACCGTACAGCTGGCGATTAAGTCGCGCATCAAGTTGTTTTATCGTCCGTCGTCGCTAAGAGGTTCGCTGGATGATGCGTTGACGAAGATGGAGATACGGTCCGAAGGTCGGGAAGTCCAGCTGGTGAATAACAGCCCGTTCCATATCACCGTCGCCAATATTGCTACTTCAGGGAAAGAACTGCTCCTGAACGATGCCGTGATGGTTAATCCCTTCAGCCAGGCCAGAGCTAGTGCGAAGCGAGCGATCGCAAAAGGGCAGACCATACAGGTGAAGTACGTCGATGACTTAGGCGCATATAAATCCAAATCTTTTGTGGCCCGCTGACTGGAATAGCTCGTCATGGAATGGAAACACAACAGACTCTGCCTGCTGGCCGTTTGTTCGCTGCTGCTTTCGCAGAAATCCGGCGCGGTAACCTTCGATACCAGTCTGTTGGCGGGTATGTCAGGGGAATCCGATCTATCGCGCTTTTATGAGAATAACGATATGCCCGCAGGTACCCAGGAGATGGATATCTACGTTAACAGCAACTGGAAGGGGCGCTATGCCGTGATTTTCGGTGAAAAGCGCGATGATATCCGGCTGGCCTGGAAAGACGCTTCGCTGTTGGGGATTGAAACCGCTAAGTTTGCCGACGCCAAAAATCCGCAGCGGCAGATTACGCTGCACGATCTGGTGCAGGGCGGCAAAGTGGATGTGGAAGCCAGTACCCTGAGTATTCGCCTGACCGTACCCCAGGCGTACGTTTCGCACATGGAGGCAGGCTATGTGGCACCGCAGTTCTGGGATGAAGGGCTGCCTGCGCTCATGCTCTCTTATAACCTGACTTACTACAACACTCGAGCTAAAACCGGAAATAAAGAGAGCGATGACGACTTCTACGCGGGGCTGGAATCCGGCGCTAATCTGTTCGGCTGGCAGTTTCGCGACAGTAGTTCGTGGCGTAAAACCTCGGGGCAGGGCGGTGAATGGCAGAACAATACCCGCTATCTGCGCCGTCCTGTCGCCGCGATTAAATCCAATCTGACCATTGGCGACTTCTATACCCCCGGAGATCTGTTCGACTCACTGCGCATACGCGGCGTGGCGCTCTCTACCGACATGAAGATGCGCCCTGACTCCCAGCAGGGCTTTTCGCCGATCGTACGCGGTGTTGCCCGTACTAATGCCCTGGTAAAAGTGATCCAGAACGGCAATACCATTTATCAGGAAAACGTGCCTCCCGGGCAGTTCACGCTGGATAATATTCAGCCTACCGGATCGGCGGGGGACCTGCTGGTGGTGGTACGTGAAGCGGATGGTTCCGAACAGTCTTTTACCGTTCCATTCTCGGCGGTGCCCGGCATGCTGAAAGAGGGGGTGAGCGAATATAGCGTGATGGCCGGTAAGGTGCATCAAACCACTATCGATGACGATCCCGCCTTTGTTCAGGGCACGCTGCGCTATGGCTTTAATAACCTGGTGACCGGTTATGTGGGCACCATCGTTAGCGATAACTACCAGGCCGGGTTGCTGGGGGCGGGCTGGAACCTGCCCGTTGGTGCGATTTCTGTGGATGTGACTCACGCCCGCACTCAGCTTCAGGACCACAGTGACAGCGGTCAGAGTTTCCGCATTGCTTACAGTAAATTCGTGGATACCACGTCCACTAACTTTACGCTGGCGGCCTGGCGCTATTCCACTAAAGGCTACTATACCTTCAGCGATGCGCTCTACTCGCGGGAAGGCTACCAGCGTTTGCGTAAACAGTACGACGATTATCGCGATCGGTTTGGCGAAGCGCCTGCGTTGGATCTTAACGCCTGGGATGCGCTACGCGCTGCCCGCCCGAAGAACACCTTTACGCTTAACCTGAACCAACGTCTGACCGACGGCTGGGGAACCGTCTTCTTTTCCGGCACCCAGCGTGATTACTGGACTACCAGCCAGAGCAGTCGCGAATATCAACTGGGCTACTCCAACGGGCTGGGGCGCGCCAGCTATACCCTATCTGCAAGCCGCGTCAGAAACAGCGATCGCGACGAAGAGACGCGTTTTTATGTTTCGCTCAACCTGCCGTTTTCGATGTTCGACAACAACGCCTGGCTGACGACCAGCCTGACGGCCACCGATTCGCACTACGAACAGAGTAATATCACGCTGAGCGGTAACGCTTTGGCCTCTAACCGCCTTAGCTATTCGCTTTCCGGCAGTAATCAGCGCGGCGGCGGCAATATGGCGAGTGTCAATACCGCATACCGCGCCAGCTTCTCCACGCTGGGGGCCTCTTACAGCGAGTCTTCCGATTATCGCCAGAGCGGCCTGAGCAGTCGCGGCAGCCTGGTGGCAATTCCCTGGCATTTGCTGACGTCGAATGAGATCGGCAGCACCATGACGATCGTCGAAGCGCCGAAGGCCCGCGGTCTGATGGTCAACGGTGATGAAAGCATCGTGACCAATAGCGACGGTCTGGCGCTGGTGCCTTACGCCACGCCATACCGTAAGAATTCGGTGACATTGACCAAAACCGATAACAGCAGCGGTGCGGAGATTCTGGGCAATATGGCCAACAGCGTGCCTTACGACGGCGCGGTGAACTATCTGCGCTTTGAGACGGATAGCCGCAGCGCCTGGGAATTGCGCGCCACCGCACCGGATGGCAAGCCTCTGCCGTTCGGCAGCGAGGTCTTTAACGAACGCGGCGATTCAGTGGGATTTGTGGGCCAGGCCAGCACGCTCTATATCCGGGCGGACGCACAACCGACCCGGCTTAATATCCGGCTACGCAACGGCGGCTGCGTGATTAATCATCCGCAGTATGGGCTGAGCAACGCGGCTTCTTACTGCCAGTAAAAACGGGATAGCATCATGATAAGAGTATTGATTTTAGTGCTGCTGGCGGGCTTTAGCGCATCCAGCTACGCCACCTGCGCCAGTGGGAGCATCCAGTACGCCGCGCCGATTAATGTCGATCTCTCCGATAAGTTGAGTCCGGCGACGCCGGAGTGGACGGGAACCTTCAGCACTCAATATTCCGGAAGCTTTAACTGTTCAACCGGCAACAGCGTATTCGCTTATACGCCGATTCTCTCAACGGACAGTAGCTACGCCACCGTGCTGGGATTCAGCAATAATAAATATAATGTTCGCGCCGAAATTACCGATGAACACCCCAATGCCACCCTGTCTAAGGGGGGCAGCCATAGCGCTTCGGAACTGAACACCAGTTTTACCGTACGTTTCACTCTGGTGAGTAAGGCGGGGACGGCTCTGACCGGAGATACCGCCACCCTGAACGATGTTATGTTCGTCAGCGATATGAGCGGATTGTCACTCTGGGAAATCATCATGTGGCCGATTAACCAGATTGGTAAGATCCTCCAGTGGCTGTTTAACGGTTTTAACTGGCCCTATGACAACCGTGATATGTTCGGCCAGCCGATGATCGTGAAGTATGCGCCGAAGCTGACCACCTGCGCGTTCGATAACGCCGGGCTTACCGTGACGCTGCCGACCCTGGGCATCAGTCAGGTGACCGCTTCCAGTCAGCCGGGACTGACGCCTTTTACCCTGAATATGCGCTGTGAGTCGCTGGCGCAGAATAATACCTCTGACCGGGCTATCGAGATGTTTCTGTCGAGCAATAATCTGCTGTCCGGCGACAGTTCCGTGTTGGTGGATAACAGCAGCGATGCAGCCAAAGGCGTAGGGCTGCGGGTGGTGAAACGCGAAGCGGGGGAGATACCGGTGACTTTCTCGACCTCCACCACCAGCCGCGGTAGCGCTACGGCCATCTTTAGCGTCGCGGCGGGCGGTGCGTTGAGCGAAAACTTTACCATTCCTATGGCTGTCTACTACTATCCCTATGCGCCGCAAAGTGTGACTCAGGGGAAAATTAACACTTCCGCTACCCTCAATATTATCTATCCGTAATGGGGCCGGGCAGGGAGCCTGCCCCGTCTCTATCTGGCGTTTTCCATCAGTAACAGGTATTTCATCAACTCGCTATTGCTGGTAACCCCCAGCTTTTTCATCGCATTATGCTTTTGTGTGGCGATTGTGCTGACCGCCCGGTGTTTGATTTGGGCGATTTCATTCAGCGTAAAGCCCTGGGCCATCATATGCAGAACTTCCCGTTCGCCAGGCGAGAGCGGAAAGCGTTGCCTGCCAGCGCTGCGCATACGCGCCTTCAGATAAGAGGAAATAAAAGGCGCGCTGGGTTTGGCTTGTTGAAGATGTATTATTGCTTTATGTAGTTCAGTGCTACTGTCATACAGACTTAAAGTGGCGCTAAATTGCATGTCGATAATATGTTGAATCAGCCATGGACTGGCATCGGTAACAATAATGACGCGCCGTACATCGCAGGCTTTACAGCAGCGAACGATATCGCCGTTTATGAATCGGTTAAAGGCTTTATGCCCAAACAGAAAACTGAATTCGCTAATAAGGATGCCTGGCGGGTTAGTCGAAAGCGTTGCAAGTAACGCATCAATATTGTCGCTAAAAAGAATGGACTCCTGAGGGTAATGGAAACTGTCTTCAAAGAACCGATAAATCATCTTCCTGAAAATATTATCCCGATAAAATACGGCTATCCTGGTGTTGCCTGGGGATTTGTCCATTTTGTTTTATTACATCGTCATTGAATGGATGAATGATATGGGAATTGCTCTGGTGCCTCAAGTCGTGGCGCAGTCTTATTCCCCAGGATAAACGCGGTGCTGCAGTAAAAATCCTGGCTATTTTGGCAAGCGATACCCGAAAACATTGCAAATGCACATCTTTTGTTGCGCATAAACAACGTTTCATTGACATTTAATACGATATATTGACCACTCTTTGATATTAAAAGTCTTATAATTATTAAAATTCAGGATAAAACACTAAGCAAGATATTCATTATGGGTTAACTTCATTACTTAAGATATTAGCCCAATATTTTTATTTTATGTTTAGTAATTGTGTCGGTATCTATTTACTTGCAAGTGCCTGGAGCTTATCTTTTGTTAGGAATTTGCCTCATTGATAACTCCTAAATTAGGAAAAGACTGACTCCTTCGATAGGGGAGCAGAGGTTGCTATTTAGCTGCAAGGAAAACTGTCCATAACCGGGCAGCGTATTATCTATCTGCATGATGCAGGATGGTCGATATAAGGAGGTTCGTTATGGGAACCAAAAAGGAAATGAATATTGCTGTTGTCGATGCCTGTGAGTTTACACTGATCGGCCTTGAGACCCTGGTCAGCAGGGAGCCGGTGGAATCTATGAATGTTCGCTTCCACGGATTTATGGAAGTCGCAGACTTATGTTGTAGTGACAGTGATTACGATGCAGTTATTTACGATCCGCTTAACACCCGTAACTTTATGGTCAATGTGGAGCAGGATATTCAGGCGATTAAAAAACGCTACCATCGGGCTCGGGTTTATATTTATTCGTCCTCGGTTGGATTTCTGAAGGTGTCCAGCGTGGATGGGATGTTTAATAAGAGCATTTCTCTGGGAGATCTGGAAGTACTGTGGCGTATCATTACCAGCAGAATCTCCAGTGCGGGCACCAATTATCATCTGAATATCTCCGTTGATGCCGGGAAAAACGCCTGCCTGACCAGCGAAGAAGCCAGCGTGCTGCGGGGCTATGCCTGGAACCTGAAAACCAAACAGATCGCCCGACTATTGGGCTGTAATGTCAGACAGGTCTACTTCTATAAAAGCAATGCCATGAATAAGTTAAATGTGATGCGTGGCCCGGCTTTCCATCAGCAAATCCGCTGTATTCTTAACTGATTGAGCATGAGGGGCAGGGCTTAAAGCCCTGCCCTGCAGGTTATTGAATAGCGCTTGCCGGAATATCCGGGAAGGCGCGGGTGGTGATATTGGCGTAGCCACCCGCGCCACCTTCATAAAGCATCGTCAGCTTGCCTTTATCCTCCAGGCGCCCTTTGGCGATGAAACGCCGTGAGCTGCGCCCCTTCACCAGGCGCCCGCACAGGTAAACATATCCCTGGGAGTCGAACGTCATGCCGGTAAACTGCATTTCGTGGCCGCTGGCAATTTGTTCAAAACGGAACAGAAAGCGGGACTGCCAGCCAGCGGTGGAGGAGGTATCGTCAATCACCCACAAATTGCCCTGGAAACCAATCAGGTAAGCGCGGTTTTGGGCATCAAAGGCGATATCCGTCACCAGCTTATCGTTAGTTTTCCCAAACGGCACCACCGTTTCGCCCGGCGCCGGGCTGACCCGCAGGCTGTTGCTGTCACTGCGTTTCATGGTGGCGGTGGAATTGGGATCGTGCTGGTAATAGAAAACCTTATTTTCTGAGTCTGTGAACATAAAGCCGGTGTTGTCTTTACGAAATGCCATACCGTCGATCTTTCTGCCGGAAAGTCCTTTAATCTGTTCGCGCTTGCCGTCCTTTTCCCGATACGCCTGACGCTGATTAGACCAGAAATAGTAGGACCAGCCGTCGGTGGTCAGGGCGTTGCTCTGGCCCACGTTGCGGTTATTATCCACCACCTTTTTAATCACTTCGCCCGTCTGGGGATCGTGACTAAAGATATCTGCGCCGTCATTGGCGCCGCCATCAATGGCGATGGCGAACAGTTCGTCGGCCTCGGTATATTTGGGCTGTTTTGGCTCAGGCTTTGACTCAGGCTTTGGCTCAGGCTTTGGCTCAGGCTTTGGTTCAGGTTTTGGCTCAGGCTTTGGCTCGGGTTTTGGTTCTGGGGACGGTGCGGGCCGGGATTCCTGGCACTGACAGCCGGTATGGACGGGGCCACAGTTTTCCAGCAGCTTCTTTAAGGTGTTGGCCAGCATATTGACCGTATTGATGATTTCCGGCGCCCGGGCACAGATGTCCTCCCCACTATGAATCAGATCTCCGGCCAGCGGCGGCGGGCTCTGTTGTGAATTTTGCTCGTCGGAGGGCTGTTCTCTGCTTTCCTGGCAGCCCGGATAAACCTGGGCCTGAAAACTGCCGCTGTTATCGCCATAAAATTTGGCGCCATCCTGAACAAAAAGGATCAGTTCACCCTCAGCAGGGGCTGGAAAATTGACGATACCGTTACCCACATCGAAGATAACATCGCCAATCTTGCCTCTAAGCGCGACTTTATCGTCGTTTTTCCCCGCCACGCCTTGCGGGCCAGCCAGCGTGTGAGCTTCTTTGCCGCGCTTAATCCAGCCGCTGGCGGTGATGGTGACGGGTTCTCCCTTCTTCAGGATGATGCCCGTACTGCTGCCTGCGGGATTTTTGGCTGCGATATCGCCGGACCAGACGGGGGATGCTGTCATTTATGCCTCCTTAATATAACCATTGGCGGCTGTGAAAAAGAGTGAGAACCGCCGTGGACGTTGAGCATTTTAATGTTCATGAATGTTTATCTTTTGGTGCTTTTGTTGAGTCCTTTAAAATTATCACCCATAATTCCAAAGGTTAATGCCAATACCATTTTTATAAGAAAAAAAGTGATGGCAGCGTGTAAGTAATAATGGCACAGGACTGCAAGAAGCATAGATTATCTCCGGGTGTTCGGTGTTTTATTGTCATTATGAATATTGTATTTATTTTGTATCTTGTTGTTATTGGATGGTTTTTGTGATTTTGATTAGGAATTTCTTTATGTTGGTTTATGATTTATTAAATTAAATAACATTAATGAAGTGGTTATTTTCCCAGAACGATGTTTACTCCTTTTTGTGACGACTGTGGCGATTTTTTTCTTGCCTGCCATCATGTGTTCTGTTTATGTTTTCTATTAATAATATTTATATTTTTGATCGTCTGTTCTGATATCCCTGCATGGAGAAAACGCAACGATGAGCACATCCAGTACCGCGACCCAGCCTGTTGATTTAGTGATAGTGATCGATACCAGCCTGTCGATGTCGGATGAAGCCGAAGCATTAAGCCAGGCGCTGAATGCTGCCGTGGAAGAGGCTAAAAGCGCGTGCCCTTCCGACCTGCGAGTGAAATTCCTCGGTATTGAGGGCACCTTTGACAATAGCGATTTTAATGAGACGGTACGCCAGTATCTGACCGGTATCGGCGTGGATGGCGGTACCCTGAAGGGGCGTATCCTGGACTCGGTGGAACGCGCTGGTGCGCAAGAAGATGTGGCCAGGGCCGTAGAGGACGTCAGTCGCTACTACGACTGGCGACCGGGAGCCGAACGTAACCTGTTTGTGCTGGGCGACGAGAGCATGGAAGGGGGCGACATGGTGCTGAATCCTGAGCGCATCCAGGCCTGTACCAGCGCCATCGCCACCGCGGTTCAAAACAAGGTGAAAGTGCATACCTATCTGGGGACGCCCTATGCCAGCGATCCCTATCCCACTCCGGCTGATGAAGAAGCGATGATTAAGGAGTATCGGCGCCTGGCGCTGCGTACCGGCGGAGAAGACTATATCTACACCCGAGGCGTAGCGGATTTTACTCAGGTGCTGAAACAGACTATCTGCGCCAGCCGGGTGCCTCAGGAGCAGAGCATTGCCGATAAGCAAAAAGAGGCGGATAAGCTGGAAGGGATCGAGTCTGGCGGCAATATCTGCGATCACGCAGCAGAGATTATCAAAGCGGTGAACACCCTGGCGGGCGTGCTGGATAAGCTGGTAGATATCTGCGGGCCGGGAGGCGGCAAGGGCGGCTGCCGCTGCCATGAACATGAAAAAGAGGATGCCGGCAAAGGCGAGTGTTGATACCACAGTGACGGCGGCCACCGTGGTCGTCGTTTCCTTTCCAACAATTCTTTACAGCACAATCATTGCGAAATAGCTCCGTCTGGCTAAGATAAGCCTCACTAATCACTGGGGGTGTCATGGTCAAACGGCAGCGAATGGCTGGCTGGTTTCTGGGTCTGGTATGCGTCGTGATGCTGGTGTGCATCGCGCAGCGCGTGGCGGGCCTGCATGCGCTGGCGCTTGTCGCTCAGCCTGCGGCCATCGCTTATGGCGAGGATGCTAACGCGTCCGATGAAGCGCCAGTCTCCCCCTGTGAACTTAGCGCGAAATCCCTGCTGGCGGCGCCGCCGGTACTGTTCGACGGCGTGGTTCTGGCGCTGGCGTTGCTGCTGGTCCTGCTGGCGCCGCGTCCGTTACGGCGTTTACGCCTTGCACCGCCGCCTGCGGCTTCCCCTCCCTCTCTCAGAGTCCATCTGCGATTATGCGTATTCCGTGAATGAGTCAGCGCCTGTCTTTTTTTTCAGGTTAATGACTTAGTTACGGAGAAAATCTATGTCTGTTTTATTCAGGCGAGCGTTGCTCTGCCTGTTATGGCTGTGGCTGCCTGCAAGCTGGGCGGCGGACAGCGGTTGGCTGCGCGCGCCGGACAACCAGCATGCCAGCGTACGACTGCGCACCGGGGCCCCACAGGGGGAAAATCGTGTCAATCTGCTGCTTGATATCAAGCTGGAGAAGGGCTGGAAAACCTACTGGCGATCGCCAGGGGAAGGGGGGGTAGCGCCCTCGATCCGCTGGAACAGCGACGGTATTAACGCGCGCTGGCAGTGGCCGACACCGCATCGTTTTGATGTGGCCGGTATTACCACCCAGGGGTATAAAGGCGACGTCACGCTTCCCATCGAACTACAGGGCCGCCTGCCGGGCAGGCTTTCCGGCGTACTGACGCTCTCTACCTGTAGCAATGTCTGCATTCTTACCGACTACCCGTTCCAGTTGGATCTCACCAGTCCGGCCGGGCCGCAGTTTGCCCATGACTATGCCCGGGCGCTGGGGCAGGTTCCGCCGGATCAGGGACTGACCCGGACCCTGAGCGCCGGATATCGTTCGGGAGAACTGGTGGTAACGGCAACCCGCGACGGCGGCTGGCATCAGCCCGAACTGTTTCTTGATAACCCGGACGATGCCTCATTTGGCGAGCCGGATTATCGGGTCGAGGGCTCACGGTTAACGGCGACGGTGCCGGTCAGCGATAGCTGGGGTGATGAGGCGCCGGATCTGCGGGGTCAGCATCTTTCGCTGGTGCTGGCCGATGGTGATATGGCTCAGCAGAGCCAGTTAACGGTGGGCGAAGCAGGTCAGACGGCGTCTGGTTCGGGCGTTGGACTATGGCAGGGGATTCTGGCGGCGCTGCTGGGGGGCTTTATTCTCAATCTGATGCCCTGCGTGCTACCGGTGCTGGGGATGAAGCTTGGTAGCGTACTGCAGGCCCAGGGTCAGAGCCAACGCCAGGTGCGGCGTCAGTTTATCGCTTCTGCCGCCGGGATCGTGGTCTCCTTTCTGGCACTGGCTCTGATGATGACGCTGCTGCGGCTGGGCAATCAGGCGCTGGGCTGGGGCGTCCAGTTCCAGAGCCCGTGGTTTATTGGCGGCATGGCGCTGGTGATGGCGCTGTTCAGCGCCAGTCTGTTTGGGTTGTTTGAGCTACGTCTCTCTTCAGGAGCCACCACCCGGCTTGCCACCTGGGGCGGAAACGGCACGGCGGGTCACTTCTGGCAGGGGGTCTTCGCCACGCTGTTGGCCACCCCCTGTACCGCGCCGTTTCTGGGAACTGCGCTGGCCCTGGCGCTGGCGGCGCCGCTGCCGGTGCTGTGGGGCATCTTCCTGGCGCTGGGCATAGGTATGAGCCTGCCGTGGCTGTTGATTGCCGCCTGGCCAACGCTGGCGCTGCGGCTGCCGCGTCCCGGACGCTGGATGAACGTGCTGCGTACCGTGCTGGGGCTGATGATGCTGGGCTCGGCCCTGTGGTTGCTGAGCTTGCTGGCTCTGCACATTGGGCGAGGTGCCGCGTTTGGCCTGGGTATTACCCTGTTGGTGCTTCTGCTGGCGGCGATAGCCCGGCGTTACGGCTGGCGTACTGCCGTTATCAGCGCCAGCATAGCGGTACTTCTGGTGGGGGGCGTGCTGTTCGGTGCTTCCCTGACCAGCGAAAAGCGTCCGCTGCGTGATGAAGTGAACTGGCAGCCGCTTAGCGAACAGGCCATCCGTCAGGCGCTGGCCGACAATAAGCGGGTGTTTGTGGATGTCACCGCCGATTGGTGCGTGACCTGTAAAGCCAATAAATACAATGTGCTGCTGCGCGACGAGACCCAGGAGGCTCTGAGGGCGCCGGATGTCGTGGCTCTGCGCGGCGACTGGAGTCGTCCGTCCGCTGAGATTACCGCCTTCCTTAACCGCCGCGGCAGCGTTGCGGTTCCCTTTAACCAGGTTTACGGCCCGGGCCTGCCGCAGGGAAAAATCCTGCCTGCATTGCTGAGCCGTGAAGATGTTCTCAATGCCCTGTCTGAATCCAAAGGAAAACAACCATGAGAGTGCTTAGCTTTATTCTGCTTTTTTGTCTGGCGCCGCTGAGTGTGGCCGCCCCGTTTACGCCCGAGCAGGAAGCGCGCATTAAAGCGCTGGTGCGTGAAACCATGGTGTCCGAGCCGGATATTCTGGGCCAGTCGCTGGATGCCTGGCAGCAGAAAGGCAGCCAGGATCGCATTCAATCAGTGCTCTCATCCCAAAAGGAGGCGCTCTACCACGATGACGCCAGCCCATCGATGGGAGCAGAAAAGCCGCTGCTGACCCTGGTAACCTTTACCGACTATAACTGCCCGTATTGCAAACGCTTCGATCCGGAACTGGATCGCATTGTGAAAAATAATCCGCAAGTCCGGCTGATTATTAAGCTGATTCCGTTCCGGGGGGAAAGCTCAATCACCTCGGCCCGGGAAGCGCTGACGGTATGGCGTAAGGATCCTCAGCACTTCTGGGCGCTGCATCAGAAGCTGATGGCGAAAAAGGGCTACCATGATGATGCCAGTATTCGTACCGCTTTCCAGAAGTCCGGCGCCATGGCGGTTGAACCGGATAAGCAGAGTGAAGATACGCTGCGTACTAACCTGAAACTGGCCGAAGCGCTGGGGGTACAGGGTACGCCGGCAACCCTGGTCGGGGATACCATGCTTTCTGGGGCCGTTCCCCGGGAAGATCTGGAGGCGCTGGTGAAGGAGCAACTGGCGAAAGCTCGTGGCGGCTAAATGGCGCCGCCGCCTGCGGGAACTGCTGGTGATGCTGGCGTTAACGGTTGCGGTAGTGCTGGTAGTGGATACCCTGCGTTCACCGACGGTTTCCGGCCAGCAGTTGAGCCAGCCGTTGCATACCCTGGATGGAAAGGGGGTGGATCTGGCGGCGCTTAGTCAGGACAAACCGCTGCTGGTCTATATCTGGGCCACCTGGTGCAGTATCTGTCGTCATACTACGCCGGGCATCGAACAGCGGGTTAAGGACGGGGATAACGTGCTCACCATCGCACTGCGCTCCGGCGATGATGCCAGCCTGGAACGTTGGCTGGCGCGCCGCCGTCTGTCCATGCCGGTGGTTAACGACAGCGCCGGACGGCTGGCCGCCGCCTGGCAGGTGGGGGTGACGCCCACTCTGCTGGTCGTTTCCAAAGGGAAGGTGGTATCCAGCACCACCGGCTGGACCAGCGGCCCGGGCATTCAACTGCGGCTATGGTGGGCCCGGTTGATGCAGTAATGAAAAGGCCGGAGCATCTGCTCCGGCCTTGTTGTGTAACGTTATTGCAAATTTACGATCTGGGTACCTTGCAGCTGACGTCGGGATCCTTTATCGAAGAGGGCCAGGAACTGGCGCATCGGTTACCACAATACAAGGAGGAATTTATGACAATTGCACAGAAGTTGGAGCAAATAGGGCGGTAAACAGGGCCGTCTGTCGGGAGGAACAGGAAGCGACAGGGAAATCGCTCACACCATGCTACAGAATAATATGGATGACGTGACCGTCATGAAAATTACCGGTATCTCAGAAGATGAGCTAAACCAGAATCGCCGCTTTGCACCTTAATGGTGCAAAAAAAGATTTGCGCGCACCATTAAGGTGCTTATTGCTTTGTTTACAGGCTATAAATGTGCAATCTGCACACTTATAGCTATCCTCTGCGCCCTGTTTTCACTGGCACATTTCTTGCTAATAACAGTCCGTTTATTATGGGTTAATTGCAGAGGAATCGCCTTATGTCAGCCAGTAACGAATTTCCCCTGAGCGAGGCGCCGGACAGTGGGCGTCGAGGGCTGTTTTCCATCTCAATGGTGCTGTTCAGTTTTACCTTTTTCACCGGCACGATGTTTGCTGGCGGCAAGTTGGGAGTGGCATTCCCCATCGTCGAGATGCTGTGGATTGCGACGATCGGCAATTCGCTGCTGGCGATCTATGCGGCGGCGCTGGGCTGGATTGCCGCACGCAGCGGCCTGAATACGGTGCTGATGGGGCGTTTTTGCTTTGGCGAGGCAGGCAGTCGACTTTCTGATTTTCTGCTCGGGTTTGCAGAGCTGGGCTGGTATGCGTGGGGTACCGCCACGGTAGCGATTTCGCTGGTTCGCCTGCTGGCGCTGCCGGAATGGTTGACGATTCCGTTGATGGTGCTGTTTGGTCTGGGCTTCTGCATCACGGCACTGGTGGGCTTTAAAGGCCTGGATATGCTGTCCCGGGTGTCGGTTCCCCTGATGTTTGTGCTGCTGGTGGTGTCGATGTGGATCGCCACCCGTCACGCCGGCGGCTGGCAGGGGATGACCACCATTGCACCGAGCCAGAGCATGGGCTGGTCTGCGGCCATCACCATGGTGTTTGGCACTTTTGCCAGCGGAGCCACCCAGGCTACCAACTGGACCCGCATGGCGCGCGGCAGCGGCCCGGCCATTGGCGCCAGTCTGATCAGTTTCTTGATCGGCAATGGTCTGATGGTGGTGGCGGGCGCCTGGTGCGCCGTGGTGTATCAGCAGTCGGATATCGTTGCCGTGATGATGCTACAGGGGCTCTCCATCGCTGCAGTGATTATGCTGTGCCTGAACCTGTGGACCATCCAGGGGCCGACGATTTATAACGTCTCTGCCGCCGCCTGCCATCTGTTGCGCAGCGAACGCCGTCGTACCCTGACGCTGCTCAGTGCCGGTATCGGTATTATTCTGGCCATCGGCGGCATGTATGAGATGCTGATTCCTTTCCTGGTACTACTCGGCAGTATTATTCCTCCGGTGGGCGGCGTGATTATCGCTGACTACTGGTTCCATCGTCGTGGTCGTTATCCATCTGTGCAGAGTGCACAGCTGCCGCGTTACAACTGGGCCGGGCTGACCGCCTACGGTCTGGGGGCGCTGTGCGCCTGCTTTTCGCCCTGGGTTGCTCCACTGGTGGGCATTGGCGTGGCGGCGCTGAGCTATATCCTGTTGACCGGGCTGGCGCGCCGTTCGGTTGCCGCGACCCAGAGGCAGTAAGATGAGCATGACGATTGGCGATATCCTGGCGCTGGAAGGGCTGGGGGCGATGCGTCTCAGGGCAGGGGAGCACTCGCTGCATGCGCCGGTACGCTGGTACTACGTGGCGGAAAACGAAGGCATTGCCGATTGGGTGATGGGGGGCGAACTGGTCTTTGTCACCGGCATTAACCATCCGCGGGATGAGACCAATCTGCTGCAGCTGCTACGCGAAGGGCGAGAGCGTGGCATTGCCGGTATGGTGGTGCTGACCGGGCCGGATTTTATTCGTGCGATTCCTCCGGCGGCCATTGCGCTGGCGAATACCCTGAATATTGCGCTGATCGAGCAGCCCTATCAGCTAAAAATGGTGATTGTCACTGAGCTTATCGCCACCGCCCTGGTACGGCGCGATCAGCTGGAACGTTCGCGCCGCGATATGCTGTTGCAGCTGCTGACCGGGGACTATCCGGACGTGGAGATTATTCGCCAGCGCGCTCGCAGCCAGAATCTTGACCTGTCGCTGCCGTTGCGGGTGGTGGCTTTCCGGCTGACCGGCGCCGTCGCGCTGTTTCGCGATCTGCCCGGCGAAGCGGCAGAGGCGCATCTGCAACAGGCGCGTCAGCTCGCCAGCCAGCGGTTACAGGTGTTGTTGGGCCAACTGGACAACCCTTTTCCGCTGCTGGTTACCGGACAGATGTTTATTATGCTGCTCCCGGAGCCGGGGCTGTCGCGCCATAAGCAGCGGCTACAGCAATGGTTGCAGGAAGGCGCGGAAGACTCGCGCGAGCCGCTGGCGCTGTTGTGCGGCGCGTCGTCTGCAGTCTCTGACCTGAGCCACTGGTCGAATGCGCTGGCGGAAGCCCGTAGAGCACTGGATGTGGCGGCCGGTCTGGCACCGCGTCAGCGCCTGTGCGATTACGATCAGTTGGGGGTGATCAAACTGCTCAGCGCCGTGGGCGATCGCGCTTTGCTGGCTGATTTTGCCCGCGATACACTGGGGCGGCTCATCGAACCCGCACGCCGTTCCCCTTACCTTCTGGTGGAAACTCTGGAGGCGCTGATTCAGGAAAACGGCAACGCGCTGCGCGCCGCTGAACGACTTTCCATCCACCGCAACACGCTGCACCAGCGCTTGCAGCGTATTGAACAACAATCCGGCCATACGCTGGACGATCCGCAGTTTCGGCTGGATGCCGCCGTGGCGCTGCTGATCTGGCGTATGTCCCAGACCAATCTACAGGAGTCCTGATGAAGATTATCAACGCCCGCTTACGCCGTCGTGAAGGCTGGTACAGCATCGTTCTGGATGGCGATCTCATCGCCAGCGTTACCCCACAGTCTGAACCGTGCGCACCGCAGAATGGGGAACTGGATGCCGAAGGCGGGCTGGTGATCCCGCCGCTGGTGGAGCCCCATATCCATCTGGACGCCACCCTGACCGCCGGGGAGCCGGAATGGAATATGAGCGGCACCCTGTTTGAAGGCATCGAGCGCTGGGGCCAGCGCAAGGCGACCATTACCCATGACGACACCAAAAGCCGGGCCCATTCCACTATCGGTTGGCTGCGCGATCACGGCATTCAGCACGTGCGCACCCATGTGGATGTCACCGACCCGAGCCTTGCCGCGTTGAAAGCGATGCTGGAAGTCAAAGAAGAGGCGCGGGATCTTATCGATCTGCAGATCGTCGCTTTTCCTCAGGAAGGGATCGAATCCTTCCCCAATGGCCGGGCGCTGATGGAGCAGGCGGTAGAGATGGGGGCCGACGTGGTTGGCGGGATCCCGCATTTTGAGAATACCCGCGATCAGGGCGTCAGCTCCGTGAAGTTCCTGATGGATCTGGCCGAACGGACCGGCTGCCTGGTGGATGTACACTGCGACGAAACTGACGATCCGCAGTCGCGCTTTCTGGAAGTGCTGGCTGAAGAGGCGCGGGTACGCGATATGGGGGCGCGAGTGACCGCCAGCCATACCGTCGCGATGGGGTCTTATGATAACGCCTACTGCTCCAAACTGTTCCGCCTGCTGAAACGCTCCGGGATTAGCTTTGTCTCCTGTCCGACCGAAAGCATCCATTTACAGGGTCGTTTCGATACCTGGCCGAAACGCCGCGGCGTTACCCGGGTGGCGGAGCTGGACAGAGCCGGAATGAACGTCTGCTTTGGTCAGGATTCCATTAAGGATCCCTGGTATCCGCTGGGCAATGGCAACATCCTGCGGGTGCTGGACGCGGGTATGCACATCTGTCAGATGATGGGCTATGAGGATCTTCAGCGCAGCCTGGACTTCGTGACCGACAACAGCGCCAGGGCGATGAACCTGGGGGAGCGCTACGGCATTGAACCCGGCCGCCCGGCTAATCTGGTGATTCTGGATGCGGAAAACGATTATGAAGTGCTGCGCCGTCAGGCGAAAGCCAGAATCTCCGTACGCAATGGTAAGGTTATTCTGCGCCGTCACCCGGAACGCCTGGAGTATCCGCACTAATTCCCTGCCGCCGGTACCCCTGGGTACCGGCATTTAATTCAAATCCAGCCCTTCGGGGCTGGCGCAGTAAAATCAGTCGCGGGTCTGTACCCAGAAGGCGTGAATCAGGCCCGGAATATAGCCCAGCAGGGTGAGGACGATATTAAGCAGAAAAGCCCAGCCGAGACCTTTGCCCAGCAGTACGCCCAGCGGCGGAAGGATGATGGTAAAAACAATTCTCCAGAAACCCATAGTACCTCCTGTATAGATACAACTATCTGTTTTAAACCATGATTTCTTATTTTAGCCTGGTAGTGACAGAGTGCCAGCGCTGCGTTAGTCATTTTGACCAGGCCGAGTCTGAATTATGCCGGAATCGCCGTTTCCTGCAGGAAGCGCCAGTACGGCTGTTGGTCAATCACTTCAATCATCGCCACCGACCAGCGCGCCTGAACGCTATCGCCATCATGGTGGGTTTCCCGGTAGCGGCAGACGACCTGACTCTTTTCATGCGCCAGAGTTTCGCAGGCGTCAATTTCAATGTTTAGCGCCGGGCGCGCTCCGGCCAGGCGCTGAAACAGCGCTTCTACCTCAGGTAACCCTACGGTCTGGCCACCGGTGGTGACCATAATGAAATCACGGTGAAAACTGCCCATCAGCCGCTCCCGCACGGCGACGCTATCGGGGGCTCCGCGAAATACCGCTTCGATCCACTGATGTAATTCCACCACGCTACGGTGGGCGATCAGCGCGTTTTCTGTTGGCATAAGGACTCCTGTGTTTGGCCAGAGCAGGAATTATCCGTAGTCGCGGCATCATCGGCAAGGGCCGGGAATGCCCGGTGATAGCTGCGGGGGTGAAAGCGCAGGTTAAGCAGCATCAGCCCGCAGATAATCGCCAGGTGTAGCGCCCACGCGCTATGCAGGGATCCGGTCAGGGCACGCAACTGACCGGCAATAAACGGCATAATACCCGCGATAATGAAGCCCACGCCCTGGACGAAAGCTACCAGACGTGCTGCGTGAACCGGACGCGCCAGATGGTCCAGCGCCAGTACCAGCGCCAGCGGAAAGGCGCCCCCCAGCCCTACACCGGCGGCGATCGCCCACAGCCAGGGGGTGGTCAGCGGCAGGAACAGGAAACCGCTCAGCCCCACGCCCTGAAGCACCAGGCACATCAGAATCAGCCCGCGTCTGTCCTGACCGCGGCCCAGTAGCGGCAGAATAAGGGCGCCGCAGACCTGAGCGCCAATCATCAGCGCCAGTAGCGCGCCGCTGGCCTGGGCAGGCCAGCCATAACGCATAAAGCTGTCCGGTAGCCAGGCAATCAGAGAAGCGTAGGTGCCATTAACCAGCCCAAAACTGAGCGCCAGCGACCAGGCGCGAGGAAAACGGTGTAGCGCGGTACGCATTCGGGGCTGCTGTGATTCTGTACGAGCGGGCTCCATCAGCCGTACCGCCAGCCACAGCAACAGCGCCAGTAGCACCAGCGCGCTCCAGCCGGAAAGGGCGAGGGAGGTATTTAACCGTTCCGCTAACCAGGGGGTTAGCGCCGCCCCCAGACCGCCACCGCCCATCAGCGCGCCAGACCACAGGCCGGTCACCGCGGCGCTGCGGGAAGGAAAGCGCTGGCGGATAGCGCCAGGCATCGCCATCTGGACCAGCCCAATCCCAAGACCACCCAGCGCGGCGGTGAGCAGCAGCGTGGTTCCGGAGCCCACCCATTGACGCAGCGCGGTGCCTGTCAGCAGCAGGGCCAGGCCGGCGATCAGTATCCTGCGGGTGGAGTGGCGTTGCAGCAGGCCTCCGGCAAGGCAGGCGATGGCGCCCATCATCACCATTGGCGCCGCCGCCAGCAGCGACGCCGTGGCGTTACCAACGCCCATAGAACTCTGCAGACGCGGTAGCAGGGTGCTGACGGAGGTAAGCAGCGGACGCATGGTCAGGCCCGCTGTTACCAGCGCCAGCAGCGTTAACAGCGTGGATTCTCTCTTCACTAAAACTCCGCAAAACTCAGGTATTCCGACAGGCGTGTCACTATGCGCCTGGCGTTGGCTATCTGGAAATTAAATCTCAGCATGGTGAGTAGTGGGAAAATGGATAGTGACCGCTACTGAGTGTGTTGGGAGACAGACAGGTTTTTTGGGAAGGAAAGCATCCATGCTTGTCAGTCGGCTGAATAAATATGTATTAAAATTTATTTTTGGGCATCGCAAATAAATAAAGCAGTGAGAAACATAATGACCCCCAGTAGACTGAATCATATCGATATGGATCAAAGTCTATATGTAAAAAACCTTTTACAAAATCGTATCCGTTGGCAAAAATATTGATTTGAATTGCTGCTATGGCAATAACGAAAAGAGTGTAAAAAATAAATAATGGATATTTGTGGGCTTTGTTTACTCTGGCCTTTCCAAAGCATAGCAATATGAAAATCACGATAGATATAGCGAAGTAAAGCACTGCGGGCCAGAGAGGAGGATACTGAAAAACATCAAAACCTTGTTTCATAATTGGTTCTCTTTAGACGGTTTATTCTTTTTTGCTAATTGGTACATTTGCCATCCGGTAATACTACTACTGGTGAAATCTAATGCCAGAGATGTTTTAGATGCCTCCTGCCAACCACGGATGTAGTCGGTTCTGATATTTTGAAACAGACTCCATGATTTTTCTCTTGGTGTGAGTTTTTTTCTCGTCGCTCCATATCCAGACAGCAAAATATCAACACCTCCATATACAAAGTCTGCTGAGCCAACACACAGGCTGGCTCCGGCAAAAGATTGGGCTCCGCCTGCAACAAATCCAATTTGTTTTAAGGCAATAGTGGTTGTTGATGTTCTGTCAGCGGCTGATTGCCTTTTTTTTTTCAACAACGATGTAAATTTTTGCTCTTTCGAAGGTAAGTAGTACATCTTGTTCATGAAGATGGTCTATCTGCTCGATGATGAGCTCAATCCCTCAATGGTAAGTCAGACAGTTCGATTCGATATCGCGTTTTATTCGTGCGATAAATCGCTGGGCTTCAAAATAGAGATCAGATGCGCCGTACAGGATATGTTTTGCTGAAAGTGCCTGTGATAGCTTATCCAGTTCTCTGGCCTTATCTTCGAATTGGTCTTTATCCCTGTTATGAGAATACATCTGACAGCCCTTACTTCCTTAGATTAGACCGCTTATGTTACCTAATTTATCCTGTATGTTGCAAAATCGTGTTCTGATGGTTTGTAAATATGCCGCAATGGAGACAGGTAGCGAGTGAACGACATGTAATAACCTAAGCCAGGTTTAGTTGTTTGCGCAGCAGGCAGTTGCCGTGCGAACAGTAAGATAAACCTTTCAGGACAAAACCTGAAAAGATTGCCCCTTTCCCCCCATCGGTTACTATCATAAAACCCAATTTCAACATCCCCGGTAGTGGAAAAATGAATCGTTACCCGATGTTTAACGCACAACAACTGGTGAGCTTTGTGGCGGTGTGCGAAACCGCCAGCTTTACCCGCGCCGCCGAGCGGGTCTGTCTGTCGCAGTCCACGGTCAGCCAGCAGGTGCGGCGGCTTGAAGCCTCTCTGGGTAAGGCGTTGCTGTTGCGATCCTCCCATGAAGTGCGGCTGACGGAAGAAGGGGAAAAGCTGCTGGGTTACGCGCGGCGGATTATCGCTCTGAACGGCGAAGCCCATGACATTCTGAGCGAACAGTGGCGCGATGGCGTGGTGCGCCTGGGCGTGCCGGAGGATTATGCGGCGCCCACTACGCCGCTGCTGGCGGAGTTCAGCCGTCAGCATCCCCATTTGCGGCTTGATATTATCAGTGGGATGAATGTGGAACTGCGCCGTGCCTGGCAGCGCGAAGAGCTGGATATCATGCTTATCAAGCAGCCCAGGGGGGAAAAGCCGCTGGCGGCGCGTCCGGAACCGCTGCTGTGGCTCGACAGTCTGCAACGTCCGGCGTTTGAGCTTACGCCGGTGCCGCTGGTGGTTTTTCCGCAGGAAGGGCTGTATCGCGAAGAGCTCTGCCAGGCCCTGAATGAACTGGGGCTGAGCTGGCGCATCAGTTACTGCAGCGCCAGCCTGCAGGCGCTGATTGCCGCCAGTGCCGCGGGTTTAGGCGTCACTTTGCTGCCCGCCACTTGTCGTCAGGCACAGCACCGGATGCTGGGAGCCACTGAAGGGTTGCCGACCATCGATAATTTTGAACTGGCCCTGTTCTGCCGGGAAGGGGCATCGCCGCTACAGCAGGCGCTGGCCAGGGCGTTAATCACGTTTTGTGGCCTGAGCTAAACCACTATTCGGTTTGCCACTGGCCAGCAGTGGTAAATATCGCTGCGCGGCCAGTTCTTGTCGGCCAGTATAGGGAAAATCACCGACAGGAGACCTCTGATGACCTCTTCCATTTGCGGCAGTCGCCGCGACTTTCTTTGTACCGGGGCAAAGCTTACGGCCGCGGGAACGCTACTGGCAGCAGGAATGAGCGGTGCGGCCTCTGGCGCTCAGCCGCAGCAAGGCGAAGCGGCGAAGTCGCCATTACCTGCCCGTTACCGCCTGCATAATGTGCGGCTGGAAGAGGGGTTTGACAAAGAGGGAGAGGTTGTCGTGGCCACCCAAACCGGGTTGTACGACATTGATATCGACGGCGGTAAAATTGTCGCGCTACATCCTGCAGGCGCCAGCCCGGGAGCGACGGGGCCGGATGCCCGCGGTGCGCTGATGTTGCCCGCCACCCGGGATATGCATATTCATCTGGATAAAACCTTTTATGGCGATCCCTGGCAGGCGCCGCGCCCGCGTAAAAGCGTGCTGGAGATGATCGAGCGCGAGCAGCGTTTGATCCCGCAGTTGTTACCGCGATCCGTCGAGCGGGCGGAAAAGCTGATTGCGCTGTTGCAGTCGAAGGGCAGCACTTTTGCCCGTAGCCACTGTAATATCGATCCGGTTAGCGGCCTGAAGAGTCTGGAGCATTTGCAGACCGCGCTACGGAAACATCAGGCGGATTTTGAGTGCGAGATTGTGGCCTTTCCACAGCACGGTCTGTTGCATTCGCATTCTGAAAAACTGATGCGTGAAGCGATGCAGATGGGGGCACATTATGTGGGCGGACTGGATCCGACCGTGGTCGACGGCGCCATGGAAAAATCGCTGGATGCCATGTTTGCCATCGCTCTGGACTATCAGGCCGGGGTCGATATCCATTTGCATGAAACAGCCCCCTCCGGCGTGGCGGCTATTCGCTATATGTTGCGCACCGTGCGTGAGAATCCGGCTCTGAAAGGGAAGGTGACTCTGAGTCATGCCTTTGCGCTGGGCACACTACAGGGCGAAGAACTTCATGAAATGGCGGCGGAGCTTGCGACGCAGGGGTTTAGCGTCGCCAGTACCGTGCCCATTGGCCGTCTGATTATGCCGCTGCCGGAGCTTAAAGCGGCGGGGGTGAGGGTGATGAGCGGTACCGACAGCGTGACCGATCACTGGCAGCCTTACGGCACCGGCAGCATGCTGGAGAAGGCTAACCTTTATGCCCAGATTTATGGCGGACCGGATGAATTTTCCCTGAGCCGGGCGCTGGCGTTGGGTACTGGCGATACGCTGCCGCTCAGTGACGACGGTAAGCGTCAGTGGCCTGTGCTTCAGCAGAATGCGGATTTTATGCTGGTGGATGCCAGTTGCTCCGCCGAAGCGGTGGCGCGTATCTCGCCGGTCACCGCCACCTTCCATCGCGGTCGTCAGGTTTACGGCAGGCTATAGACGGCAAAAACCGGCACAAAAAAACCGCCAGTTAAAGGCGGTTTTTTTGTGCCGGTCAGGTAAGCGGCCTTTCCAGCAGGGCGTTGATAACCAACGTAATGCAGGCACAACCCAGTGCGCATATTTTGTACAAATAGATGGAATGAGTCAAGAGGCTGTATAAAAATGTCGGCGGGCCTTTTCGCCGCCCTAAGCAAGCGGGCACCGGATTTCAGAAAAGGATGTCCAATGGCCGTCAATGCAGGCACAACCCAGTGCTTGTATTCACGGTAATATCTCCGGTGGTCGTGCCGTGAAGCGGTTTTGTGCAAGGACCGCACAATGAAACGGTACTTCTGTATTGTTCTCGTTGTATCTGGAGCGCTGCTGTCATCCGGAAATGGGGGTTGGAATATTTCTAACAACTCACTTTCGGTGATTATCAACACTTCAGGCAAGTAAGCCCGGTAGCCGCTCCCAGTGGGGCGGCTTCCTTACTTTTTGGTCATAGCCTTTTCTTATCTGAACCTGATAGCAGCAGCCCGACGACCGGTTTTTCTTTATGCTGGAAGCCGGTGGCAAAATCTCCATTTCGCGATCCCGAACGCTTTGTTCGGGCGCGGCCGCTGATTACACTATCTTAAAACACGCCTGAGGGACCGGGTGACACATAACACCTGCATTAAGGAGCCCCAATGGCGAACTATACCCTGCGCCAGTTGAAATATTTTGTCGCCACCGTGGAAAGCGGCAGCGTGGCAGAAGCATCGCGAAAACTCTATATCGCTCAGCCTTCGATCTCGACGGCGATTAAAAACCTGGAAGATAGCTTCGGCGTGCAGCTGTTCATTCGCCATCACGCCCAGGGCGTTTCCCTGACGCCTTCCGGAGCGCGCTTCCACCATAAGGCCCAGCGGCTACTCAGGATGGCGCATGAATTCGAACAGGATGCGCTGGCGGATAACGATATGATCTCCGGCAAGATCGATATCGGCTGCTTTGAAACCGTTGCGCCGCTGATTCTGCCGAAGCTGCTGCGCGGCTTTAAGGCGCGTTATCCGGGAGTGGAGATCGTGATCCGCGACGGCGAGCAGCACGAACTGGTGCAGGGGCTGACCGCCGGCAGTTTCGATCTGGCGCTGCTGTTTAATCACGATCTGGATGACAGCATCAGCGTTGATCCGCTGGTGGCGCCGAGCCGCCCATACATCCTGCTGCCCGCCAGTCATCGTTTCGCCAGTCAACCCTGTATCTCGCTGGCGGATCTGGCGGATGAGCCGATGATCCTGTTGGACGTGCAGCCCAGCCGTAACTACTTCGTTAACCTGTTTACCCGGGCCGGGATCGCTCCCAATATCGTTTTTAGCTCACCTTCTATTGAGATGGTGCGCGGCATGGTAGGGCAGGGATTCGGGTTTGCCGTACTGGTGACTCGCCCGCACGGCGAACGCAGCTACGACGGTCAGGCGCTGGCGGCGGTGGAGCTGGCTGATGAGGTGGAAGGGTCCGGCCTGGCTGCGGCCTGGCTGCGCCGCAGCCGGTTAACCCGACCGGCGCAGCTGTTCGTGGAGTTCTGCAAAGCGGAGCTGGCAGAGGCGGTTTAAGCCGCCATCCAGCCTTTCAGGCTTGCCAGCATCGCCATACAGCGATCGAGTTGTTCAATCTCGACATACTCATCGGCTTTGTGGCCCTGGTCCATGCTGCCTGGCCCGCAGACCAGGGTGGCGACGCCCGCTTCATCAAACAACCCGCCTTCGGTCCCGAAAGCGACTGTGTCAAAGCTGTCGCTGCCGCACCAGCCAGCCAGCAGTCGGGCGAATTCCGATTGTGGATCGGTCAGCAGCCCCGGATAGCGACTCAGCGGCTGAAAGCGAATATCGCAGGCGCTGTCGATACGGCGCATGGCAGGCAGCAGTTCACTTTCTGCATAGCGGCGTAGCGCGTCGATGGTCGTTTCCGGCGCGTGATCCGGCAGATGGCGAATCTCGAGGTCGAAGCTACAGTGCTCCGGCACGATATTCAGGGCGCTGCCGCCGCTGATGGTACCCACCTGCAGGGTGCTGTACGGGGGATCGAAGCGCGAGTCCCGATGCTGGCTGAGACAGTCGCCGAGATCCTGGAGTTTACCGATAAGCTTCGAGGCGTAAGCGATAGCATTGACTCCCTGGGGCGTATAGGCCGAATGGCAGGGGTGCCCCTGTACCTGGCAGCGCATCGCCAGTTTGCCCTTATGGCCGAATACTGGCTGCATTCGGGTGGGTTCGCCGATGATGCACAGCGCGGGTTTGTTGCTGCTTGCCTGAATATGGGCCACCAGGCTGCGTACCCCCAGGCAGCCCACCTCTTCGTCGTAGGAAAAGGCCAGGTGCAGCGGCAGGCGCAGCGGTTGAGCGACAAAATCCGGAACTGCTGCCAGCACGCAGGCAAGAAAACCCTTCATATCGGCGCTGCCCCGGCCGTAGTAGCGACCATCCCGCTGGGTCAGGGCGAAGGGGGGAAGGCTCCACTGCTGGCCATCCACCGGTACCACATCGGTATGGCCGGAGAGGATCACCCCACCGCCGCCCGGCGGACCCAGGGTGGCGTACAGGTTAGCCTTGCTGCCGTCGTCGTTGTGGAACAGTTCGCTGTCCACGCCGTGCTCCGCCAGATAGTCGCGGATAGCGTGGATCAGCGCCAGGTTCGATTCGCGGCTGGTGGTGTCGAAACTCAGCAGGCGCGCCAGTATCTCCCGCACCCTGTCATTCATCGCCCGGCACTCCGTAGCCTGGGGCCTGTCGGGGATCGATGGCGCGGGTAATATAGTCCTGCATCTGGGGGGCGTACGCGTCCCATAGCCCGGCCAGTTGTCCGATAGGATCGCTGTCGGCCCAGTCTACCCGCAGATCGACGATGGGCCAGCCGTAGCCGCCGCCCACCACCTTCAGGGCCGCAGAGTGTACCGGGCCAGCCTCGCCGCCTTTGTCCAGTGCGGCCTGGAGCGCGGCCACCAGTCGGCCAGCAAGCGGGCCGCGACTCTGCCCGAAGGCGCTTACCAGGGTATCGATCACCGCCGTATCGGCCAGCATATTCCCTGCCGCCACGCAGCCGCGCCCCTGGGCTTCATGCCAGGTGCCGAGCGAGCGGGCGCCGCTAAAGACCGCCGTTTCGCCGCGGCTGTCGATAACCGTAATTTGTCGGTATTCGCTGAAGTCCCGCCCCGCCAGCACCTGCTTCAGGGCCTGCTGGGGCGTTGCTCCCTGAGCCAGGGCATCAAGAATGTCCGGGCCGAGTTGGGGCAGGGTGATGTTCTGGCTCGAAACGGCTCCCACGCCGGACCGCGCCCAGGGGCAACGTGCGCCAACGGCGATGCTGGATGAGCTGACGGCGATGCCCAGTTGCCCGGTTTCCGGGCAGCGTGCCGCAATCGAAAATGTCATAGAGCCTCCTGTTACTGGTTATCCGGGATCACGGCGATAACGTCTATCTCCATCAGCCATTCGGGCTGAGCGAGACCGGCGACCACCAGACCTGTAGAGATGGGGAACACCCCTTTCAGCCATTTGCCCACTTCGCGGTAGACCGGCTCGCGAAAGCGCGGATCGGTAATATAGGTGGTGGTCTTCACAATGTGCGAAAGCTCGCTGCCCGCCTCTTCCAGCAGTTGTTTCACGTTTTTCATCGCCTGCTCCGCCTGGGCCTGAGGGTCGCCCAGTCCCACCAGATTGCCTTCGAAATCGGTGCCGACCTGGCCGCGCACGTAGACGGTATTACCGGCGCGTACCGCCTGACACAGATCGTTGTCCAGGGTCTGGTTGGGGTAGGTGCTTTTGGTATTAAACATGCGGATACGGGTATGGGTAGGTGAGCTCATGTTTGACTCCTCTGTGCTTGTTTCCTGTGCGGCGCCCGTTCAGGCGCCGGGGTTTGTTCAGCTTATGGGATGTTGCAGGCCGCTCTGACGGCGGCGATACGCAGTGTCACGGGTGGCCAGCCAGTAATAGAGCGGCGAGGTCACCAGCAGACCAATCAGCCATGAAAGATCGGCGCCGTTGATGTAACGCGAGATGGGGCCGACGTAGAGCGGCGTATTCATAAAGGGGATCTGCACCAGAATCCCAATGGCGTAGGCCAGCAGCGCCTGAGGGTTATAGCGACCGTAGATGCCGCCATCGACCCGGAAGATCGACTGAATATCGTAGTTGCCCTTGTGGATAGCATAGAAGTCGATCAGGTTAATGGCGGTCCAGGGAACCAGTACTACCAGCAGCGCCAGCACCAGATCGACAAAGTGGCTGATAAAGTCGGCGGAGGCGCCGATCGCGGCAATACAGCAGCCGAGCAACACGATGATGGAGATCCAGGTACGACTGCGGTGTCCGGGGATCCAGCGCCAGACGAAGGTCTGCACCAGGGTGATGATAGAGAGCACCGCGCCATACAGGTTAAGGGCGTTATGGCTGATAACGCTCAGCAGGAACAGGATCAGCATCAGCGGGCCAATCGCGCCGGTGGCAAGTTTCACCGCTTCCATGGTTTCCAGCCCCGGCGGCGTCGCCAGTACCGCCATGGCGCCGAAAATAAACGCCAGGCTGGAGCCCAGGGTCGATCCCAGCCAGGTAGCCCAAAAAGTAGAGGAAACCGAGACCTTTTCCGGCAGATAGCGGGAGTAGTCGGAAACATAAGGGGCGAAGGCAATTTGCCACAGTGCCGCCAGTGAAACCGTCGCCAGCCAGCCGGAGAGGTTAAAACTGCCGCGGGTCAGGAAGTCCCCGGTGTGGATATGGGTGAGGATATAGCCGAAGCCGACAAGGATCCCAATCCCCAGCACCCAGGTGCCGATACGGTTGAGAACGTGGATAAAACGGTAACCGATAATGCCGATCGCGCCAGAGCCTACGGCGCCGAGTACAATGCCGACCGGAAGGGGGACGCTGTCGGCGATCCCGTGCAGCGACTGGCCCGCCAGCACGATGTTGGAGGCGAAGAAGCCGATGTACATGATCCCGGCGATAACCACGACCAGTAGCGATCCCAGCGATCCGAACTGGGCGCGGCTCTGAATCATCTGCGGGATCCCCATCTGGGGCCCCTGTGCGGAATGGAGCGCCATCAGTACGCCGCCGATCAACTGGCCGACCAGGATAGCAACGATGCCCCATAGCAGATTCAGATGAAATAGCTGGATACCGAGGGCGCCGGTCACGATAGGCAGCGGCGCGATATTGCCGCCGAACCAGAGCGTAAACAGATCCCTGACTTTTCCGTGGCGATCTTCCGGTGGAATATAGCCGATAGTGTGTTTTTCAACGAGCGGTGGCGATGTTTGTGTGTCGGACATAGCAAACTCCAAAGCGACAAAGAAACAGGTGAAGTCGTGCTGGTGCCGCATCATGATGGCGGCTTTTTGTTATCGAATTGATAATGCGCACTGTTGTGGCGGTGGGTAAATTAGTAAGTTTGTTCTCAGGGGTTAGAAAAAAACTATATCTGCTTATTCCTCTGAGAACACAGGTTAAGTTACTGTCAGCAATATAAATTTGTGATGGAAAAGCCGAGGGGCAGCGCGTTGGGTTATTGCTGTTCGCTGATGGGGGCATGCCCACTCAAAGGGTATTGGTAACGTGAGTGTGGCTGAATTGTTAATTTATGGTCAGTGACCAGCTTAATACTATTTTACCGTCCCACGGCGGCTCCATAGTCTTGGATCATTCCCCATGACTCAGGACACAGAGATGACGCCAGAAACAATCAAAATCGACACATTAGTGGTGGGCGCGGGGCAGGCCGGTGTGGCGATGAGCGAGCACCTGACCCGCCTGGACATACCGCACCTGGTGCTGGAAAAAAACCGTATTGCCGAAGCGTGGCGCAGCGCGCGCTGGGACTCGATGGTGGCGAACGGGCCCGCCTGGCACGATCGCTTTCCCGGTATGGAATTTGCCGGCGATCCTGATGGTTTTGTGGCCAAAGAGCAGATCGCTGATTATTTCGTTGCTTATGCGCAGCAGTTTAATGCGCCGATCCGCACTGGCGTGGAGGTAAAACGGCTACGCCGCAACCAGGGGCGCCCGGGTTTTACCGTTGAAACTACGCAAGGGACGATAGAAGCACTGCACGTGGTGGCCGCTACTGGTCCGTTCCAGCGCCCGGTGATTCCGGCGATTGCTCCCCGTGAGCCGGAACTGCATCAGATCCATTCGGCGCACTATCGTAACCCGCAGCAGCTTCCGGAAGGGGCGGTACTGGTGGTGGGAGCCGGTTCTTCCGGCGTTCAGATCGCCGACGAACTGCGACGCGCCGGGCGTGAGGTGTATCTGTCGGTTGGCCCTCACGATCGGCCGCCGCGCTCTTACCGTAATCGTGATTTCTGCTGGTGGCTGGGGGTTCTGGGGCTTTGGGATCTCTCTTCCAGCGAACCGGGCAAAGAGCACGTGACCATAGCCGTGAGCGGCGCCAGAGGCGGTCGCACCGTCGATTTCCGGCGGCTGGCGAATGAAGGGATTACGCTTGTGGGCAGAACCCAGAGCTTTGAGCAGGGCGTTGCGACATTCAGCGCCGATCTGGCGGAAAATATCGCCCGCGGCGATGAAAACTATCTGGGGCTGCTGGATGCCGCGGATGCCTGGGTGGAACGTAACGGCGCCTCCCTGCCGGAAGAGCCCGAAGCGCGGGAAATGTTGCCGGATCCCGAATGCGTTACGGATCCGATTCTGAGCCTGGACCTGGCCCACTCAGGCGTGACTTCGATTATCTGGGCCACCGGTTACGCTACCGATCACAACTGGATGGAAGTTGATGCCTTTGATGAACAGGGAAAACCGCGCCATCAGCGCGGCGTTTCCAGCGAGTCAGGCATTTATTTCCTTGGACTCCCCTGGCTGTCGCGCCGCGGCTCCACCTTTATCTGGGGCGTCTGGCACGATGCGAAGCATATCGCTGACCATATCGCCACCCGACGTAATTACGAGCATTACCTGCCGTCGGGAGAGTGAGAGCCTTTCGGATAAAGTATAAAAAACCCGGCGCATGGTGGCGCCGGGTTTTTTTAATCCCCAAACCCTCATTTATTGCTAAGCCGAACCTTAGTCCCCTGATGATATAGTGAGCGCTGAATTTCAGGAGGGACAGACGTGGAAAGAGTGCGGGCGGCTATCGAACGACAGGTACTGGGACTCACTGGCATTGCCCTGAAGGAGATCGACTATGAACACCCGGCCGGAGAGCCCGGGCTGTTCGGGCCGCGTTCGGTCATCTGGCAGGTGCACGGTGATTTTACCTCGATGATGTGCGGCGGTATTAGCGCACTGCTGCTGCAAATGCTGCATCCTCTGGCGCTGGCCGGAGTGTGGGATCATTCCAACTTTCGCGAAGATATGCTTGGCCGCCTGCGCCGTACCAGCCAGTTTATTTCCGCCACCACTTTTGGCACCACCCGGGACGCCGAGCGGCTGATCGAGCGGGTGAAGCATATTCATTTACAGGTATCGGGGCGGGCCTGCGATGGCACGCCCTATGAGGCCAGCGATCCTCAACTGCTGACCTGGGTTCACGTGGCGGAGTGCAGCAGCTTCATGGCGGCGCATCTGCGTTACCGGCGCCCCGGACTGGCAGTCAGCGAACAGGATCGCTACTACCGGGAGGCGGCGCGCATCGCCGAAGCGCTGGGCGCCAGAGACGTTCCCACCTCGAGTGCGGCGATCGCCGATTATTTGCAGGCCCAGCGCCCGCAACTGTGCAGTGACGGGCGTACTCGCGAGGTGGCGAATCTGCTGCTGAACGCACCGGCTCCCAGCCGCCTGGCTCGTCTGCCAGGGGCGTTGATGATGCGGGCGGGTATTGATCTGCTGCCCGACTGGGCGGCGCAGATGCTGGGGTTGCATCTGTCTACATTACAGCGGCACATTGTGCGCCCTGGCGTTCATGGCATCGCCAGGGTGCTGCGAGCTTCGGTGCGTAACGCGGCGTATCACTGCGCCATGCGGCGCATGGGGGAAAATCCGGTACTCTAGCCCCGTTTTTATTAGGTTCATCGCGAATTGGCGTGAAACAGAAGTTAACAGTGGTTAACCCATTTGTCTTGATGAATATGCCGCGCAGGAGAAGGTTCCGTTCACCTTAAGGTGATTTTGTTTATGTAAACAGCGGAACCGGTGGGGTTTTATTCCGGCTTAAAAAACGCCGGAGCGTTCACGCAGGGCCGGAGGAGCGACAAGGATGTCGCGACAGGGCGGGGCCGCCAGGGATGGCGGCTCTCGCCCGCTCCGAAAAGCCCGGAGTGATAAGCGAAGGGGCCCCGAAGGGCGTTTTTTACTGCCGGAAAGCCCGGGTTGCCAGGGTGGTGGCGACTGAGCCACGCCTTCCCCGTTCACCGGCTGTGAATCAGCAGAGAAGCAGTCACGCAAAGTGAACGGAACAGCTCACCCCATCATTATATTCTGTCGGTTTTTGGTTTCCGCTTTCGAACACTCCACTCTAATTCGCGATGAACCTTTTATTATGCCGGCTGCCGCCGCGCTTCTGCCCGAAGCCGCACTTTCTCACGGGTGAGAGGAATAAGCGCCTGGCCGTAATCGCGGGCGTCATTAACGGGGTCGAAGCCGCGAATCAGGAAGTTACTGACGCCAAGACTGTAATAGTCGAGCAGGGCATCGGACACCTGTTCGGGCGTGCCAACCAGCGCCGTGGAGTTATGGCCACCGCCGACCAGCCTGGCGATACCGGTCCACAGTCGCTTATCCACGACATCCCCTTTGGCCGCAGTTTCGCGCAGCCGCTGAGCCCCCACGCTTTCTGGCTTGGGGGAAAATGTATAGCCAGAGGCCAGCTCCCTGGCCTGTTCCAGAATCTCATTCGCTTTAGCCCAGGCCGCCTCTTCGGTGTCGGCGATAATGGGGCGGAACGAGACGCTGAAACGCGGCTGGCGTCCCTGTTTTGCCGCTTCCTCCCGAACCCGCTGGATGGTGTCCCGGGTCTGATCCAGAGATTCCCCCCACAGCGCGAAGACGTCGGCGTGACGGCCCGCTACCCGTAACGCGGCGTCGGAAGCGCCGCCGAACCAGATGGGAATATGGGGCTGCTGTTGCGGACGTATGGCAGACCTGGCCTGCTCAGCGCGATAGAAGTCGTTAGCGATATCGAAGGGCTCCTCGCTGGTCCAGGTACGGCGCACCACCTCCAGAAAAGCGTCGCTGCGGGCGTAGCGTTCGTCGTGATCCAGCCAGTCGCCGTCCCGGCGCTGCTCGCTGTTACTGCCGCCGCTGATAATATGCACCGCCAGTCGGCCTTCCAGCAGATGTTCCAGCGTTGCGAATTTGCGCGCCGCCAGGGTGGGGGAGACAAAGCCGGGGCGATGGGCCAGCAGAAAGCGGATGCGCTTTGTGGAAAGCCCCGCCAGCGCCGTCACCAGAAAGCCGTCCGGTCTGTCGGACCAGTGGCCCACCAGAATGCGATCGAACCCTGCCGCTTCGTGGGTTTGGGCAAAGCGGACAATATGGTCGCGATCGAAAATCGGGCCGGTCGGGGGCAGGATTTCGGACGATAGCTGGTGGCCGATCATGCCGGTAAATTCAATGCTCATCATAACCTCCGAAGGGTGTGGGCGTCAGTCGCCTCAACAGGGGGAATTGAACCGTTCCCGGGAATGGAAAGTGGCGCGATCGTCCGGAATCCGTGGGTGCCATCGCGTGCCAGTTGCGCCACCAGCCCGTACTCCCATTCCAGATAGCCGTTCATCGCCTCAGAGGGGTTATCGGTGCCCTCATAGGGGCGCTGGTAGCGATCGTTACGGGGCGACAGCAGCCGGGTCTCTCCCTGTTCCAGCGGTAATCCAGCCTCTATCCAGGCAGCGGTGCCACCGCGCAGTACCGCTACCGGGCGACCGGTTAGCGCCGCCACTTCCGGTGCGGCAAAGCGGGCCAGCAGGCTGGTGCCACAGGTCACGACGATGCTTTGTGCCTCAGGCAGTTGTGTCAGCACCTGTGCCAGTTGTTCCCGCTGGAGCCAGAAGGCACCGGGAATATGGCGCGCTACGTAGCTAGCGCTGGCGGTGAAGTCCAGCACGATGGCCTGGCGGCGGATCAGGCGCGCTTGCAGAGCGTTCGCGTCAATTTCCTCGACCTGCGGCAAAGGGGGATGTTCGGGAGGCGTCGGTCCGGACTGACTGAAGGCCCGGCTGTCCGCCAGCGGCAGTAGCGCGACTTCCCAGCCCATCTGGGCCAGCCAGCTGGCGGTCATTGGCGCCCGGATGCCGTCGTCATCGGTTAGCACAATACGGGCGCCGCGTACGCTGGCGTGGTGGTCGGTCTCCTGAACCAGTTGTCCGCCTGGTACGTGCAGGCTGTCGGGAAAGTGCCCGGCCAGATATTCGCTTTCGCTGCGTACATCGAACAGATAAGTGGTACGGGTGGTATCGCCCTGCCAGCGCGCCAGGGTGGCACTGTTAATGGCCTGCACGCCTGCTCTTAGCGCCTGTTCCCAGGCGCGGGCTTTCAGGTGCGGCGCCGGGGGCACCTGCGGATAGCTGCGGTTCTGTCCATGTTCCAGCTCGTAACCCGCCAGGGTCCAGCCGATAGTGCCGTTGCGCAGCGCCGTTACCGGATTAGGCAGCCCGATATTGATCAGCGACTGGGTGCCGATAATGCTGCGGGTGCGGCCAGCGCAGTTGACGACGATACGGGTACGGGGATCCGGTGCCAGCGCCGCGATGCGTCGGACCAGTTCGGCACCGGGCACGCTGGTGGCGCCCGGTATGCTCATGGTGTGGTATTCGTCCGGCCGCCGGGCATCGACAATGACCAGCGGCTCTCCGGATGTCTGTAGCGCTCTGACCTGCTGTGGCGTCAGGGAAGGCGTATCCAGTTGCTGCTCCACCAGTTCGCCAAAGGCTTTTGAGGGAACGTTAACGTCGCGAAACAGTTCGCCGCCGGATGCGTGCCAGCCTGCTAGCCCATCGCGGAGCAGGGCGACATTCCGGTATCCCAGGGAGATGAGCCGCTGTCGGGCACGCTCCGCCAGCCCTTCACCGTCGTCATACAGGGTGATTGCCGTATCGTGGCGCGGGATACGTCGCCAGGCATCCAGCTCCAGGCGGCCGAGGGGAATATTGACGGCAAACAGCGGATGCTGCCGGGCGTATTCCGCTTCCGGCCGGACATCGACCAGCGCCAGTTCGCTGCCTGTTAACAGCGCCTGACGAATCGCAAGCGCATCGCGATATTCCGGGATGGTCATTAGTGAACCTCCTGTTGGGCGGAGTAGCCGGAAACAAAGGGCTGACGGGTACCATCTTCCAGCCAGAGATGGCGCTCTGTGGCACCGATATCGCCGCCATAAACGTGAATGCTGACAGAGGTTGCGTTATCCAGCGCATTACTGACCTGATGGATATCGCCCTGCTCGGGGAGAAAACTCACCACATCGCCGCGGTTCAGTCGCTGCGGTGCGCCATGAGGCCGGGGCGTGCCGTTATTATCAAGCCGGTAAGGCTGGTTGAGTTCTGCGCCGCGCAGCATACCGATCACCCCCCAGACCTGGTGGTCATGTACCGGCGTACGCTGCCCGGGTCCCCAGACAAAGCTGACGAGGCTGAAACTGCCCATCGGATCGGCATACAGCAGATACTGCTGATAGCGTTGGGGATCCGGTTGGGCGAGCGTCGGCGATAGCCAGTCATCATGGGCGAGCAGCGCCTGTAGCCGCGGTTTAATTTGATGGATCAGCCGTTGACCGCGGGTTTCCTGATGACAGATCCCGGTCAGTTCGCAAACAAACTGGTGCAGGCGGTTGAGGTTAGGTGGTGTCTCCATCGTCGACTCCCGTTGGACAGTGGTTGCGGAAGTGACAGTAGCAAAGGCGTTTTTATTCCCGAAATGCAATATATCGCTAAGCTAATATGCAATCTGGTTATTGGTTGCGGGGAGCCGAATCGCACAGGAAGAGATGCCAGTATGGGAAAGGATATGCGAAATCGGCATTTAGCCCGTCGCAGCGACTGCATTAGCGTTTCGGTCTGACACTGAATACCACCAGGAGGATTACCATGATGCGACGCCGGGCTCTGGGCTCTTTGATTATTGGACTGACTCTGGTCGCAACCTCATCTCCGCTATGGGCGGCGGCTGATGTCACGCTGCGGATTGCCGATCAGAAAGGGGGGATGCGGGCCGTGCTGGAGGCGGCGAATCAGCTACAGGGGCTGGACTATCAGATCAAATGGCATGAGTTTCCGGCGGCGGCACCGCTGGCCGAAGCGCTCAATGCCGGTGCCGTGGATGCCGGTATTATCGGCGATGCGCCGCTGCTGTTTGTGCTGGCCCAGGGGGCGCCGGTAAAAGCTATCGCCGTCGATAAGTACGATCCCTACGGTACGGCGCTGCTGGTCAGGCCCGATTCGCCGCTGACCGGGGCTGCGAGTCTGAAAGGCAAAACCATCGCTACCGGCAGGGGATCTATCGGCCATTTCATTGCGTTGCGCGCCCTGGAGCAGGCTGGCGTTGCCCCCACTGAGGTTAAGTGGCGCTTTCTGGCGCCGGCGGATGCGCGTATTGCGCTACTGAATAAGGATGTTGATGTCTGGGCCACCTGGGAGCCCTATACCACCGGGCTTACTGGCACCGGGCAGGGAAAGGTGCTGGTCAATGGCCGGGGGCATATCCAGGGCAACACCTTCCTGGCGGCAACGGAGGATGTGCTGGCCGACCCGCGCCGTCGTGCGGCGCTTCAGGACTACCTGGCGCGTCTGGCCAAAGCCGAAAACTGGGCGCGGGACCATACCCGGGCTTATGGCGTCACCCTCAGTAGACTAATCGGCCTGCCGCCAGCAATTGCCACTGCGCAGTATGAGAGCCGTAATGCCCGCTGGCAGCGGATAGATGCGGCGACGATAACCCAGCAGCAGCAGACGGCCGACTACTGGCTGAAACAGGGAATGATCCTGAAACCGCTGGATGTAAAACCCACCTTTGATGCCCGATTTACGCTGTCTGCTCCCTGACTCAGGCGATTACCGGCGAGGTGCCGGGACAAGGCTTCCCGCCGGTAGTCGAGCTTCAGAGTATTCTCGTTCATATTCTTATTTATAGATATTGTCAATGTCAGGTCTGTAGACTGTAATGTTTTTAATTCGCTGATAAATATATAAAAATAGATTTCTATTTTTGTTTGAGACAAATCGTATCAGTAATTGTTGTCCATCAGGAATATTTCATGGAAAAATCCTGGTATGAAAAGTCGTCAACAAGGAGGTGACAGAGTTATTGTGAATCTATTATGTAGTTTTTATCTCTATGCGGGAGTTTGTTGCGAGCGCATGACGAGATATTAATCTTGTTTTAAATGGATTATTGGTTTTATCGTCTATTTTAGCCGGAAGGATCTGGATTGTTTTGAATATATCGCAAGCACAGATAAATTAACTCGACTAAAACAAGAGGAGAAAATTCTTGGTCCAAACGCAGGGAGAGGTTACCGATCCCCGAGTTGCGATTATTGGGGAAGACAGCTATGCCAGGGCGGGAATTGTCACACTAATTCGAGAAATAAATCCCAGAGTTGCCGTTAAGGCATCATTAAATAATTATCGGGCGCTGGAAATTCTTCTTGGGCAATACCCCGTGGATATCATTATTCTGGTGTCCGGTTATGAGTGTGATGTCGGCTTAAGCTGCCTGAGAGTTATGCATCAGATAGCATATGACTACCCGTCGATACAGCTTTTGGTGTACTCCAGGCGGGCAACAAGTTTTCTGCTACGTGCCCAAAGTACAGGATGGTTACAGTGTATTGGTGAGCCCTTTCCCGCCTGGCGGAAGCATCTCAAGGTATTCTTAATACCAGATGGCGCTACGAAAAAGGAGGTGGTTAGCGCAAGAAAAGGTAATTTTATTTTAAATCGTGATGAGTGGCTGGTGATTAATGATCTTTTCACCGGGGAGTCACTGAATTCAATTTCCCGTCGTCGGGAAATTAATTACAGAAGAGTTAGCGCGCTGAAAATGTCTGCGGTGCGTAAACTGGGTCTGCGGACGAAAAATGATTTATTGGTTTTCCTGGCCAATTAAACATGGAATGTCAGCGGATGAAATAACCATAAAGGGAATGAAATAAGATGGATAAACAACGTAATAAACAAAAACAAACACATTATCGTGCTGCATTACCGCTGGTCGCATTATTGATGCTGCCGGGCGCAGTTTATGCAGAAGAGGCTGAGGCACCGACGCCGGTGACCGTGGCAGGCGGTACGGTTAATTTCGAGGGTAGCGTTGTTGCTGCCGCCTGTGCGCTCTCTTCTGGTAGCGCCAATATGACGGTGGATATGGGGCAGGTACGTACGACGGCGCTGTCGGCTGCGGGCAGTATCGCGCCAACTGGAAAAGATTTCAGCGTTCTTCTGGAAGACTGTGATGCCAGCACTTATACCGGCGTCTCCATCACCTTTAGCGGCACCGCTGATGGTGCCGATCCGACGGCGCTGGCTGCAGGTGTCAATGGTGGTGCCTCTTCGGCGCAGCATGTGGCTATCCACCTGTATGACGAAAGTGGATCTGCCGTCAATCTGGATGAACCCTCTTCGGTCACCACCCTGCGTGATGGCAGCAACCAGATAAACTTTAGCGCGAAATATACCTCGCCCGTTGGCGGCGCTACGGCGGGTGATGCCAGCGCCGTGGCGACCTATACCCTGACTTATTCGTAATGCCACCCGGCGCCCGCAGGGATAAAGCGGGCGCCATTTACCCCGGAGGGAAACGCTATGCGTAAATGGTTTTGCCTGTTATTGGGCTCTGTTGTACTGATGTCTGAGGCCCTGGCGGGGGGAGTGGGCCTGGGGGCGACCCGGCTTATTTATCCGGACGATGCCCGCCAGGTGACTCTTAATATTCGCAATACCGACCGTCAGTCTCCGTTTCTGATTCAGACGTGGGTTGATGATGCTCGGGGCAACAAGAATTCAGATTTTGTGATTGCGCCGCCGCTGTTCGTCCTGAAGCCGGAAAGTGAAAATACGCTGCGGGTGATGTTTACCGCCAGTGGGCTGCCGCAGGATCGCGAAACGCTCTACTGGCTGACGGCAAAGGCGATTCCGCATACGTCGGCGCGCAGTAAAAATACCTTGCAGCTCGCTTCGGCGAATCGCATCAAGATGTTCTATCGCCCCGCGGATTTACCTGTCTCGCCGGACCAGGCCTGGGGGCAATTATCAGGCAGTCGCAGTGGCGACCGCATCACGCTCAATAATCCCACGCCTTACCACATTACGCTCGCCTTACTGCAGGTGCAGGGCAAAGAGGTTCAGGGGGTGATGGTTCCGCCGAAGCAAAGTCTGACGCTGCCGGGGCGCTATCCTGGCGCCAGCCGCTTTAGCTATCGCGTGATTAATGATTTTGGCGCCTGGAGTAAAACGTACACCGCGACGTTGAAATAATCTCCGATCGTTGGCGCTCGCAGGGATGGCTCTGACTATGAAGATCGTAAAACGGACTTTCGTGACACCAATACTATTACTGAGCGGTATGGCCTGGGCTGAAACCGATTATCAGTTTAACCCGCTATTTCTGGGGGGCGGCCAGGCAATATCCGCCGATTTATCCTGGGTAAATGGCGGTGGAGAGCTGCCCCCGGGTAACTATGAGGTCAACATTTATGTTAATACGGCCTATGTCATCAGTCGCTCTCTGTCATTTCAACAGGTTAATGGTCGCCTGAGTCCCTGTCTGACGCCGGATGTGTTAGGTATGCTGGGGCTCGATCTTCATCGTCTGGCCGGTCAGTCGATGGCGGCACAGCGTTGTTATTCACCCGATATGGATGCCCGTGATATTCAGGTTTCTCTGGATGTCGGCACCATGAATCTGCAGTTCACCGTGCCACAGGGCATGATGATTAACCGCCCCCGGGGTTATATCAGCCCCGGAAGCTGGGATTACGGTATCCGGGCCGGTTTTCTGAGCTATATGATTAACGGCTCCCACAGCGAACAGCGAGGCAGTGGAGGTCGTACCAGCAGTCCGCTGTTTGTCGGGCTGAACAGCGGCCTGAACCTGGGCACATGGCGGTTACGTGACTACTCCACCTGGAGTCGTAGCGATGACGACGGCAAATTTAACCGGGTTCGTACCTGGTTACAGCGCGATCTGGTGGCGCTGAGTGGCCAACTCTATCTGGGGGAAAGCTATACCCCAGCCTCGCTGTTCGATGCCGTGGGCGTGCGCGGCATGCAGCTCAGCAGCGACGACAACATGCTGCCAGCCAGCCAGCGTGGCTACGCGCCGGTGATTCGCGGTATTGCTCAGGGCCAGGCGACGGTCACCCTGCGCCAGAGCGGTAACGTGATCTATCAGACGACGGTACCGCCCGGTGAATTTACGATTGGCGATCTCTACCCCACCGCGTCCGGTGGCGATATTGAAGTGACCCAGGAAGAGGAAGGGGGCAGCGTACGGCGTTGGGTGGTTCCCTTTGCCAGCGTGCCGAATCTGGTCCGTGAAGGCCAGGTGAAATACGCCGTCAGTATGGGGCGATTCCGGCCTCAGTATCAGCAGAGCGCTCCTCTGTTTGCCCAGGGGGAGCTGTTTTACGGCATGGGGTATGGCCTGACGCTGTATGGCGGAACCCAGATGGCGGACGATTATCAGGCGCTGGCGTTGGGTATTGGCCACAATATGGGCGCTTTTGGCGCGCTTTCAGTGGATCTGACCCATGCCCGCAGCCGCCTGGCCGATCGACAACGTTACAGCGGTGATGCCGTTCGCCTGCGTTACAGCAAAGTTTTGAATGATGCCGGGACCCGGCTCAATTTTTACTCCTGGCGTTTTTCGACTAAGGGATTTTATCACCTGAGCGACACTGCCCAACGACGGATGAGCGGCGGCAGCCGGGTGGAAAGCGTGGATGCAGACGGCGTTGCCGTTACCGGGTACCGGGATTTTTATAATCTGAGATATGCCCGTAAAGACAGGCACCAGATGCAGCTTTCCCAGAATCTGGCCGACTGGGGATCGGTGGCCGTTTCCTGGGATCGTCAGGGCTACTGGAATACCGATCGCGCCAGCGAAAGTCTGCAACTTTCCTGGAATAGCAGTATCGGTAACCTTTCCTGGGGCGCGGCCTGGCAGCAGACCCGTACGCTGTGGTCGAACCAAAAAGACAATATCTTTTCACTGAACCTGTCCATTCCATTGGGGGATGCACACAACGCAACCCGGGCGCGCTATAGCCTGACCAGCAGCGAGCATCGCGCGGTTTCCCATAGTCTGGGCATGAGCGGCTATCTGCCTGGGATGGATAACCTTAACTATAGCCTGAACCAGCGCTATGCCGGGGATACCCGCTATGGCGCGGATCTGGCGATGCAGTATCAGGGGGCAAAGGGGAACGTCAATCTGGGGTACAGCTATACCGATTACAGCCGTACTTTCAGCTATGGTCTGAGCGGTGGTGCGGTACTGCATGAGGATGGCATTACGCTCGGCCAGCCGCTGGGCAACACCAATATTCTGATCAAGGCGCCTGGCGCGCGCGATGTGGTGGTAGAAGGGCGCAGAGGGGTGAGAACCGACAGCCGCGGTTATGCCGTGCTTCCCTGGGCTACACCTTACCGTCTGAATCGGATAGCGCTGGATATTCGCGAACTGCCTGACACCGTGGAGATCGACAATGCGGTGGTGAACCGGGTACCGACCGACGGTGCCCTGTCGCGGGCCGATTTCGCGACGCGTAGCGGCTATAAGGCGATGTTTTCATTGCGCCATCAAAACAATGGCTGGCTGCCTTTTGGCACCGTACTGAGCCAGCCTGACAACGATGGCGCTACCGGGATCGTCGGCGATAACGGTGCGGTCTATCTTTCCGGTCTGACTTCCCAGGGGACGCTGATTGCCGTCTGGGGAAAAGGGGCCAGTGGTCAGTGCCGTATTGATTATCGTCTGGATGATACCCGGTTTAATGCCCGTACCGGGCTCTATATTCAGGAGGCAACATGCCGGTAATATCGCGACGCTATTGCAGTGCCGCGCTGCTGTTGCTCTTTGCCAGTCGCGCGGTGGCCTATGATGTGCTGGTCTCGGTGACCGGAACGATTATCGGTAATACCTGCACCGTGGCCGTGAATTCGGAAAATATTGAAGTTGATCTGGGTGTGACCGCCATAAATCAGTTCCGCAGTATCGGGGATACCGGCAATTTTATCGCGCCCTTTACCATTAACCTGGAAGAGTGTGGGCCCACTTTCAGCGGCGTGCGGGTGATGTTTAGCGCCACGCCGGACGATGAAAATAACGATGTCGTAAAAAACAGCGCCGGTGATGCCGCAGGACTGGGGATCCAGTTACTGGACGCACAGCAAAAGCCGCTGGCGCTCAATAGTCAAAGCCCGGTTTATGGTTTGGCCCAGCAAAGCAGTGTGGCGATGACATTTTATGCCCGGCCGATAGCGACGCAGCAGAGTGTCGCGCCAGGAACCCTCTCCGCCACGGCAACTTACACACTGGAGTATCAGTAATGAGCAAATGGATAAGCAAATGGTTACTGGGGGTGTGGGCCGTCAGTATGAGCGCAGGCGCCGTTGTGAAGAGCTCGGATATGACCATCACTCCCCCTGCGTTCACCTATACAGGGGCTGCCGACGCGGTAACGACCGGCGACCTGATTGGCTCGCAATGGAGCGCTATTGTGAATGTGGCGACGGTATTCTGGTGCGGTTATACCGTTTATATGTGCAACCGGGCCACCATGTCGCCAGGCCCTTCGATCGTGTCGGCAGGCATGACGATGGAAATGGATGGCGTCAGCTATCAGGTGTATGAAACCGGAGTGCCGGGAATCGGTTTTGTGATTGGTCTGAGGGATCCTGGGGCCGCCAGTTGGATACCATTGCAGACTCAAACGACACAAACTTATCCTGTGGCGGGAACCAGTGGCGCCGCCACTGATATCGGCTGGTCGGCGCAGGTGACCTACGTTAAAACCGGTGAGTCGCTGGCCTCCGGCGTTTATACGCTGCCCGCCATTCAGGCTGCGGTCCTGAATGCTTATTCGGACTGGGGAGAGGTGGCGCCGAACGCCTATGTGATTATCGATTCCACAACGGTGACGGTGACCGCTCGCGGCTGTATTGTGAATACGCCAAATGCCTCGGTGGATTTGGGCAATGTGGATATCAGAACGCTGAACAGCGTAGGAGCAATGTCTGAGCGTAAGGGCTTTTCGGTTTCGCTCTCCTGTGATGAAAATATTTCTCTCTATGCCACCGTTAGCGATGCGAATAACCCGCTCAATAATTCCGATGCGGTATCACTGACGCCGGATTCGACGGCGCAGTATGTGGGGGTGGCCTTCTTCTATAACGGTGAGGGGCCGCTGCAACTGGGGAGAGATGATTCAAGCCCTGGCGCTACAGGCCAGTTCTTTATCCAGAGCGTCAGCGAAGCGGCGACGTTGACGCTGCCTTTCCAGGTGAGCTACTACCGTAAAGGCGAAATTGTACCCGGCACCGCGAACGCGCTGGCGAGCATTACCTTTTCGTATCAATAAAGATCGCGAACCATCGCGCAGCGCCTGGCAGGCTCCAGGCCGTGCCGGGCTTCCTGTGCCATCAGATGCTGTAAATCATCGGGGAGTTCTGGGGGAGTAAGTACCCTGAACCCCTGGCGCTCATAGAAAGGGCGGTTCCAGGGCACTTCACGAAAGGTGGTGAGGCTGAGCTGGCGCAAGCCTTTTTTCCGTGCATCTGCCGCCAGATGGTTGAGCAATGTGCTGCCCACCCCTTTTCCCTGCCAGTCATGATGGACTGCAAATTCATGGATATGCAGGCGCCCGTGGCGAACGCCAGCGGCCAGAAAGCCGATGGGGCGATCGTGCTTTTCAACGGCGACCAGGCAGTGACCGCTGCGGATCAGCGCCAGATGCGCCTGCGTGCTGAGAACCGCGTCATCGGCTATCCAGCGAAAGGCCTCCAGCGCCAGAAACGCCTGACCGGCGGCGCGTTCAATGGCGGGAAGGTGCGGGGCGTCGTCCGGGCGGGTAGGGCGGATAGAGTATGGTGACATATCAGACTGCGGGCTCCTTATTAGCTTGTGATAAAAAGGCCCCGATGAGCGGGGCCTGATGGGGAGCATTGTGGTGTTTAACCCGCGTCTTTCACTACTTTGATATCGACCATCCCGATACCCAGTTTACGCGGCGCGTGGCCGAGGATATTCCCTTCGTTGGAGTCCTGAGGCTCCGGCGGCGTAATGGTCAGCACCTTACTGTGACCCGGGTTGGTGAAGTGCAGTGTGGTCGTGCTAACTTCTTTATTCAGGGTCAGCGTCTGTTCGCTGTCGCCCACCCTTACCGGAATCGGCTTATTGGCGTTAGGGCCAAAGGCCTTAGCGGTAATGACCAGCGAGAATTTCTCTGGCAGCGGCTGGTGGTATTCGATTTTCACTTCCGGTGCCAGATTGGCGTTGGACCAACGGCCCCAGGATTCGGGGCGAGAAATACCGCTGAACTGTTTTACCGCTTCCGGCGCGCCGGGCACGTTAAAGACAAAGCTGTCAGACTGATAGCGGATGTCGTTATCATTGGCCTTCAGCAGATCGACGGTGTGCTGGTAGCGATCGCTATCAATCACGCTCTGCTTAATGGCTACCTTACCCTGCCATTTGTCCTGCTCTATTCGGGTAATCTGCGGCTCACCGCCCAACTGGCCCTGAGCCATACACAGATCGGTGGAGAGGCTGAGTTGCGGATCCCACAGACGGCCCATCTTGTAGCAGGTATCGAACCAGACGAAGTCATCGTTCGGCGCGAAATTTGCCAGCTGAATGCGCAGAGGATCGGAAAATTCGTTTTCGAGCTTCGGCTCAACGCGCTTGTCACCCACTTTCAGCAACAGCGGCAGCCGGAAGGTGGAGCCTGAGAAGCTAACGTTATTCTGAGTACGATCGAGGGTAAAGCGGTCGATCTTACGCGGGAAGTTCCACAGGTGTACCACGGAGGGTTTCCAGGCCAGGATCTTCTCTTTGGTGTTCAGGAACACCTGCGACATCGACTGCCCGGAAAGGCTACTACGCCCCAGCCCCAGGTAGTTGCCACCGCCCAGCATATCCAGCACCGTGGCGCCGTTATCCATGGAGTTGCGTTTGGTCGCGATCTGCTTCTGTTCCGGCTGGTCACCGCGAATCACAAAGAACAGGTTATTGCGTTGCTGTTCGTTCAGGTATTTCCAGGCGCCATTGTTCATGGCCAGATGGTCGGAAGAGACCACGATCACCGTATTTTTAAACCACGGTGAAGCTTTGATCTTCTCGATCAACTGCGCCACATGTTCCTGACTACAGGCGACCGCGCTCAGGGTCTTATTGGGCTTGCCGTCGTGATCGTAGTTTTTACGCTTACAGGATCGGGAAACAAAGCCGTCCGGATGGTGGGTATCCACCGTCAGGGTAAACAGTGAGAAGCGTTTGCCCTGCTTCGACAGCTCTTCATATTTCTGCCACACCTCATCCAGCACGGTGTCGTCGTAGAATCCCCAGTCGTTGCGGTATTCGGGGTCATCCACCATGGTTTTCAGCTCTTCGGAGCCGTAAAGGTGATCGAAACCGTGGGATTTCAGGAACACATCTTTACCGGCAAAGCGCAGGTTGGCGCCCTGAATAAAGTAGTTCTGGTAGCCGGAGTTCTTCAGGATATCGCCCAGGCAGGTATTCTGCGGGAAGAAGGTCGACATGGAAGAGGCCGAGTTGCCATCGAACGGAGCAAACAGTGGAATACCGCACTGAGAAGCGACCATACCGGCGATGGTGTAGTCGGTGCCGGGAAGCTGTTCGGTATGGCTAAAGTCCAGCCCCTGTTTCTTCAGGGCGCTCAGCTCTGGCGCCAGATTCGGGAACGCCTGTTCATTAAAGTAGGTGCGTTCCAGGCTTTCACCATAGATATAGACCAGGTTGAGCTTCGGATTGGCTATCTCTTTCGGCGGCTCTTTATAGTAGATCTTAAAGTCGGGATCGCCATCGCTGGTCTGGGATTTCACCAGGGCGGCAATCTGGTGGAATGCCGGGCTGGCATCTACGGAGCCCAGCGCCAGCGCCATGGCCAGCAGGCTGTAGCCAAAGTGGTGGGGGCGGTGCCAGCGACGGCGCAGCAGCCAGGCCAGCAGACCAAACATCCCCACCAGGGTCGCAATAATACCGATGCCGGGCAGAATATATTTACTGACGCCTGCGCCGGTCAGGCTGTTGGTCAGGGTATAGAGCACGGCATCGTTGATCCCGTCGCCGGTGAAGTAGTTACTGGCGTAAAGAGTCAAATTCAGAATGACGAACACGCCCAGCACCACCAGAATGGCGGCGAACCACAGGGTATTGCGCCCCGCTTTAAGCGTATAGATAGCAATGGACGCAACAAAGAGTCCTAATGAAAGCACTTCTGGCAAAGGAACATCCTCTTAAGATAACCAGGATTGAGTTGGACAAGTTCAGACGCGCAACAATGTACCGTCGTTGTCACATAGCTGCAATTCTACTGTCAAAATAGTGTGCAGGTCTTCAGAATTGGTTGATTCATCGCCAGCCTCGATCTGGATCACATCCGATACCCGGAGCAGGAAAACAGGGATAAACCCTGAGTTGAGAACAAACAGCGATGTTTTGTGCCATTTCCGAAAGTTTTATCTCTGTCATCAGGTTATCTAAGGTATTTTTAAGACAATGCCGATGTGAGCAAGGTCATATTTAAGGAAAATCTCACGATAAAGAGTGTGTGAATCATGACAGCTCTGGTTTTACCCTGACTTGCCCCATTTTAGGTGGATATAACAGTATGATGCTTTCAATCGTCAGTCTTATTGCGCTACTGGCGTTTGCGCTTTTTTGTTTCGTGAAGCATTTTCGGGAAGTGAATAAGCGCAGGCTCTCAGGCCCAAAGGGCCGTAACCGGTTCCGTAAAAAATAACGCCGGGCGTAGAAAATAATTAAGTTTTGTTTAAGTTTGGTTTAACTAAAAGCGGCGGCCCGGGTGGCCGCCGCTTTTGCTGGCTAAAAAATCAGGAAAGGAACTGCTTACCCTGCTTCAGCACCAGATCGCAGGCTTTGGTTTTTACTTTTTCCGCCAGTTGGGAATTCCCCAGGCTTTCCAGATTGAGCTGCTGGCCGTTGCCGGTATTCAACAGACCCTGCAGGCCCTGCTGATAGTCCTGCTGCTGATTTTGTTTCTGGGTATCCTCAAGGCCCAGTTTATTCATCAACTGGCTCTTAATGTTGTCCGTACTGGTTACGGAAGCCAGCTTCTGCTTCGCGCAGTACTGCATGACGCCCGCGGCGTTGGTCATGCTGTTGGAGCTCAGCGCCTGGTTGCCGCCGTTAAGCAGACCGGTGAGTTGGGAGAGGGAAGCACCGCCCTGGGAGCCGCTCTGGCTGGAGAGTTCGTTTGCCGCGCTGGACAGTTGATCCTGCCAGTTGGCGGCGCTGGCGCTGCCTGCAACCAGCATCGTGGCCATCGCTGCGCCATAGACCGCCCGTTTTGCCATAAACTTCATTTCGTTCTCCTTATTATTCCTCGTTGCCGGGCACAGTATAGCGTCTGTGCCTTATGGCGAAATCCGATTCTGAATCTTCCGGAAAAAGGTCAGTACTCTTTACCGGTGACCCGGCTACGGTAGCTGTCCCAGTTAAAGATCACCCACAGGCTGTTACCGAGACGCATCCTGTCCATCACCCGCTCGCCGAGCAGCGTGTTCATTTCATTAATATTCAGGTTAGTTAGCATGCCGGTAGGGCGGCGGGAAGAGGAGCGGCGATCGACGATCTGGTTAATGATCACCTTCTCATAGCGTGATTCGGTCTGCATACCGATCTCGTCGATCACCAGCAGATCGACGTTGCTCAGATCGTTGATCAGACGCTCTTCGGTGGTATCGCCGCCGCCGAAAGTGCCCTTGATGGCCGACATAATATCGGCCACGGTGATAATCAGCACTGTCTTGCCGTGCAGCAGTAGATCGTTGCAGATGGCGGCCGCCAGGTGATTTTTGCCGGTGCCGGGGCGTCCGGAAAAGACGAAGCTGGCGATATTGCCGTCGAATTCGGCGGCGTATTTACGCGCCCGCTCCAGCGCTTTCATCTGTCCTTCACATTCGACCCGGTAGTTGTCGAACGAGCAATTCATATGCAGTTCGCGAATGCCGGAGCGGTTAAAGGTGCGCTGCATTTTCATCGCCTGGTTTTCCCGGGCGATGGCGGCAGAGCGGATGCGACCCTGCTCCTGTTGCCAGGCGAGTAGCTCTTCGCCGCTGGTGAAGGCGGGTTTTACGTTGGCCGGCATCATCTTTTTCAGCCGGGCCATCAGTGCGGCAGTATTTTTCATAGTCAGCCCCGGAATCCGTCAGGAATATTGTCGTCAGGCTGCGATACGGCATTCACATCGCGCCTGGGCGATCCGCCGTTTGCGGCCCGGGAGATCTGAACGCTGCGCGCCAGTTTCTGCTGCCACTGCACGTGGTGAAAGACTTTGCCTTCCGCCTGCCAGTATGCCACGAAGGAGGCCAGCTCCTGGGGGGTCACCGGCTCCCGTAGCATAATGCCCCACAGCGCCGCCAGGCGCTGGAATTCGGGATCCGGCTGCCAGTCCGGATAGATGGCGAATTTGCCCATGGGCGGCGCAATAGGGGCCGCTACGGGCGTTTCCTCAAACAGCGTCTCTTCCAGCGCTACATCGGACACCGGGCGCTTCAGTCGCGCCTCCAGCGCCAGCAGCTCCGCCAGCCGTCCGGCAGTCAGAGCATAAAAGGCAGGCGCGTTATTGTTGAAGACCGCAACGGCACCCTGTCCGGATGTGGCCAGCGCCGCTTCAGGATCCTGGCGGAACGCGTCAATACCGATGACATCGGAAGTCAGGATTTTGGCAGACATAACACCATCTCAGAAAGCATGAAGGACTGCCCAACGGGGCAGAGGAACGGTGGCGTATCATAACATAAATCCATTGCGACAAGGCTCGCAAAAGCGCCGTCCGTTACGGACAGATATAGCGCAGAACCACCCGCACCGCCATCGCACGGTAGTGGGCGCGCATTGCGGCGGCGTCGCTGCCTTCCTCAAACAGCAGTGCAAAGGTGTAGCTGTTAGCGGCGTAGTGGAAGCTAAAGCTGCTGATCAGGCGGTGAACGTCCCGGGCGGTGACGGCGGTGCTGAACAGCTGTTTCGCCTGGCCGCGCTGCAGAATATCGTCCAGTAGCGTCAGGGCGCTGCGATTCACCTCTTTCAGCCGGGCAGAGTCCCGGGCATATCGGCCGCGCTGCATATTCTCCATGCTGATAATCCGTATGAAATCGGGATTATCGGCATGGTAATCGAAGGTGGTTTCCACCAGCAGCACCATCGCTTCGACCGGCGGCAGCTGCGCCAGATTAAGCTGGTGCTCGGCGCCGCGAATCCGGGTATAGACATACTCCAGCACCTGCATATAGAGATGCTCTTTATTTTGAAAATGGTAAACCACCATTCGCTTGGTGGTACCGGCTTTTTCCGCAATTTGCTCCATACGCGCGCCGTTAAGGCCATATTCGGCGAACAGGGCGATGGCGCTGAAAAAAATCTTCTCTTTTAGCGTAGCGGTGGCCTCATCAAAGGGCCCGGGCAGATAGATATCCCGATGTTCCACGGTGTCTCCTTGTACTTTCGGTCATGCCCTGAGCATGGCCTGGGCTTCATAGAGCAGATCGAAGCGATCGCGACACATCGCCTCGACGGTGGGGTGGTGCGCGACTGGCGGCGGGTCAGGCTCAGGGTGCTCCAGAACCTGCCCTGGCGGTCGAGCAGTGGGACCGCCGCCACCCCAGCATACCCGGTTCAAACTCTTTACTGATAGTGGCATAGCCCTGCTCGCGAATGGCGGCGATGACCGGCATCAACCGGAGAATATCGCTCAGGGTATAGGGCGTGATGGGCTGAGGCCGCACCCGGCGCAAAAAGGTCTCTCATTCGTCCGGGCCCAGCGAAATCAGCCACAGTCGATCGCCCGGGGGACAGTGAGTCCGGGCGTCTCTTTGGAAAATAGATGAATCAGCGCCAGCCCTTTCTGTTGGTCAGCTATCAGGTCGCGCTGATGCGCCGGGATTTGCTTCATTCGTCACATTTCTGCCATTCATGCCGTCAGATAGCGCGATTATCGCAGCGTCGATGCGATAAACAAGTGAAAGCGACAAACGTGAATCTGTATGCGGTCGGAAATGATATGTCCGGCGTGATGCAGGACTACTACCCGGGCGGCGGTATTACACTGGGACCTACCATAACTTTTGGCTGTAAGGGGATTCGGTATGGGCGCCGTTGCCTGACCTTAGACAGACCTGAAACAGTGAAGATATCGCCAGGCAGTCAGGGATAACGACTTTTTCTGTCGCCAGTAAGTTATTTCCAGGTAATCAGGAGAATCTGGCTTCGGCTACTGGCTGGCGCTTTTCGGTATGAGGTGTAGAAATTTCCTGGGCATCTCCGAATACGGGAACATCTTTGGTGTTTGCATCGTGTCTGGCTTATGTTTCGTACTGGTTGGTTCACAGGTAACTGCGTTTTGACAGGCGTCTTTTAACCAAATTATCATTCTTTCTCGGTAAGTTATGATATCAGATTCGTATAGTCTCAAAATGCTTATCAGAATGAGGTCAACAAAGAGAGAATATTCCAGGTCCTCATCTTGGGGGAGTACTGTGGTGATTCTTCTATCGATATGAATTACATGGTTTTTTCTGGTGTTTACCTGCCGGGGATGAGCACTTTGATATTAAACCTCACTTTCTTATATTATTAATCAAGTTGATGTTTTATAAAATAATGTTTTTTACTTTTCTTTATTTTTTTAAGAAACAATAATAAACCTTTTTAAGATTTCAGCGGGATTGACAGCTAAACCATAACAGTATTATTTTATCAGTAATTGATATTCCTTCGCTGTCTTTTGGAATATTAAGAATTTTCTACTCATTAAGATAAATGCGGTCTGGGTACTAAGAATTTTCTTCGTGTTGTGCAGGCCCGAACGTTACCTTTTTACTGTTGAAAATAAAACACTTTTGTTACTGCACTGCAGAAAAACGAAAGGAGCAGTTATTAGCAGTTTCAGCAAAATAAATTACGGGAGGAGTTAACGATGTCACAGGGACGTCATCAGAATGCGATTATTTTTAGCCGCTACCCCGCGATGGCGGCGGGTCTGGAACAGGGGCTCCAGGGACTCGATCCGCAGACGGTTATACATATCGTTGAAAGCCACGAGGCCGTGACGCCGCAGTTATTGCAGAAGGCGACACTGGCGGTCATTGATCTGACCGGAGATGCCGTTGAAATTGAGCAGGATTTTCAGCAGCTGAGAACTCTGTATCAGACGGGCCATCATATCTCCTGGGTCTTTCTGATACCTCATTTCGCTCGCTTTACCGCGATGCAACAGCTGCTGTGGCCGGGTAGCCTGCTGCTGCCGAACACCTTTACTCTGGCAGAGATTCAGAATCGTATTCACAGCGGTGAAGCAGGGAACTACCTGGGTGAGGTTGATGGCGCTACTCAGGAGGGGCGACAGCCGTTAACGCTTTCGGAGCGCCAGGTTTTACGGCTGATGGCAAAAGGATGGAGTATCAATCAGATTTCTGGTCTGCTGAAAAAGAGTAATAAGACCGTTAGCGCTCAGAAAAATAGCGCTATGCGTCGTCTGGCTTTGCGCAGTAATGCCGAGATGTATGCCTGGATCAACAGCCCCCGCGGTATGCGTGAGCTGAACGTTCAGCCGCTGGAATCTCTGGAAAAGTAGACCGTTGCCGACCGTAACCGGCAGGTGCCGGTTGTGATTGCAGAGCAATGGCTGTTGTAAGCCCCTTGCCCCGTTTACCTGTTAAATGGGGCTTTTTTATGGGCGGGGAATAATAAATTGTAAATGAAATATTTAGCTTGCTATTATTACAAGTGGAAACCATTTTGCGGGTTATTTCAGCATGCGGCTCTGATATAAACAAATAATTAACATATGGAAAACATGTGTTAACTGGGCTGGCGTTGCCTCCGCGACAGGGACTGCCCCGATCTCTCCTTGCCTGACTCAAAAAACGCGAGCCATTCTTTTACCGCAATGTCGGTGTTTGCAAGACAGGACATACCCTATGTTTACTCCCCTTACCTGGACGTCAACGCAACGTCATGTCGCGATGGCCAGCTTTTCCGCGTGGATGCTGGATGCCTTCGATTTCTTCATACTGGTTTTTGTGCTGAGTGATTTAGCCAGCTATTTCCACTCTTCGGTGGCGGATGTTTCGCTGGCGATTATGCTGACCCTTGCGGTGCGACCTATCGGCGCGCTGATCTTTGGTCGGCTGGCCGAAAAGTTCGGGCGACGGCCGGTTATGATGTTTAACGTTGCCTGCTTTTCGGTATTCGAGCTGCTCTCGGCCTGGTCGCCCACCTTTTCCGCTTTTCTGCTGTTCCGGGTGATCTACGGCGTTGCCATGGGCGGTATTTGGGGCGTTGCCTCCTCGCTGGCGATGGAAACCATTCCCGACCGCTCGCGCGGCTTGATGTCAGGCCTGTTTCAGGCCGGGTATCCCTGCGGCTATCTGCTGGCTTCGGTGATTTTTGGGCTGTTCTATTCACTGGTGGGCTGGCGCGGGATGTTCCTGATTGGCGCATTGCCCATTGTCCTGCTGCCCTATATCTGGTTTAAGGTACCGGAATCGCCGGTCTGGCTGGCGGCGCGCGAACGTAAAGAGAGCGCGGCGCTGCTGCCAACGCTACGCAGTCACTGGAAGCTCTGCCTGTATCTGGTGCTGGTCATGGCCTGCTTCAACTTCTTCAGTCACGGTACTCAGGATCTCTATCCCACCTTCCTGAAAGTGCAGCACGGTTTCGATCCCCATACCGTCAGTACCATTGCCATTTTCTACAATATCGCCGCCATGCTGGGCGGTATTCTGTTTGGCTCGGTGTCTGAGCGCATTGGTCGCAAGAAGGCGATGATGGTGGCCGCATTCCTGGCGTTGCCGGTACTGCCGCTCTGGGCCTTTTCCAGCGGCTCTTTTACCATCGGGCTGGGGGCTTTTCTGATGCAGTTTATGGTCCAGGGCGCCTGGGGCGTGGTACCGACCTGGCTGAATGAGCTGGTACCAGCTAATGCTCGTGCCGTACTGCCTGGCTTCGTTTACCAGTTGGGTAACCTGATTGCTTCGGTGAATGCGACGCTACAGGCGACCATCGCCGAACGCCACGGTGGCGATTATGGTCTGGCGATGGCCATTGTGGCCGGGACGGTGGCGATTCTTATCTGCCTGCTGGTGGCCTTTGGCCGGGAAACCCGGGGGATGGTGATTTCTGGCCAGCAGGGCGTAACCCCGGCGTCACGGCAGCACAGTCATTGACAGAGATCGGCCCATGTGGCTTCTGTGAGCTCCGCAAGCCGGGAAGGCGATATACGTACGGCGCTATGGATGGCGCCCGCGGCGGGGAGAACTTCAGCAAATTGTTGCAGGGAAACATCGCAGTAAATCGGTAGCGGATTCTCCAGCCCAAACGGGCAGACGCCCCCCACCGGATGGCCGGTCCAGGTCACCACTTCATCGCTGCTCAGCATCCGGGCCTTGGCGCCAAAAAAGGACTTTAGCTTCTTATTGTCGAGGCGAGCGTCTCCTTTCGCGACGACCAGTACCACATTGTCTTTTACTTTGAGTGAGAGTGTTTTGGCGATCTGCCCGGGCGTTACACCATGAGCGACGGCGGCCAGTGCGACAGTAGCGGTACTCTGATTCAGTTCAATGATTTCAATATCGGGGGCATTGTCGGCAAAAAACTGCCTAACGGATTGCAGGCTCATTAATCTTCTCCTGATAAATGCGCCTGATAATCTGTCACAGGGAGAGCGGGCTGTAAACCGCCAGGACTGCTATAGCGACCGGGAATTCAGAGCTTTCTGTATGTAGGGGATTATTTCAGGGTGCAGTCGCCGCACTGCTGGACACCGGGCAGTCGGTTGCGCTGGCAGCAGGTGCGGCGTACCAGCAGGCCGTCGCGCGGAACGACGGTGCGAAACAGCGGGTTATCGCGACCGCAGCTTAACTGTTTGCTGAAGAAGCAGCGCTGGCGCAGGGCATGATACTGTTCATCGCCCAGCAGGGAACGGATTTCGCCCAGGAACCAGTTCACCAGATAGCCGGTGTTGCTCCAGATTAGCTTGCCGCTAACGCCGCCGCTGTTTTCCAGAGCGCTGACGACCGGCAGAATGCCATCCATCCACAGTGATTCCAGGCGCTGCTCAAACGAGAGTGTCGTGAGTTGGCGATTTTCGCGAACGTGCAGATGGAAGTGGGCGACGCGGCCGGTTTCATGGAAGACGGCGTGTACGGCGTCAGGGGCGACTGACAGCGCTTTACCAGAATGGAACAGCGCCAGCATTAGTGGGGGCACCAGCAGGCCGATGTACCACTGCGCCCAGAGAGAGGCCAGTGGCTTATTCTGGCGCTGCGCATCCGGGTCGTTACGATAGATATGTTGCGCGTAGCTTGCCATCAGGGCTTCGAGGGTGGCAGGGCGGGACCATTCGCTCAGCGTCATTCCCTCTGCCGGAAGCTGGTCCAACAGAGTTATGGTCTCATTAAACCACGGGCGCTGTTCACTAAAGGCGGCACGAAGCGTTTCGGCCAGCGGCTGCATCCTGCCTGTCTGTTCCGGCAGCCAGATCCCCGGCTGCGCAATGTGCGTGCTCTGTAGTGACATAGGCGAATTGCCAATCTAAATGATAATGATTGCCAATCTTAATCATCGCTATAACCGATGGCAAGGGATTTCCTGGAAGGCATGCGTAGCATCAAAAAATGGTGATAGCAGAAGAAAAAAGTGGGCTGACAAATGAGAAATACTACCATATGATACTGGTTATCATTATCAATTGTTGGAATAGTCGATATGTTGCAACGGGGTCTGGAAAGCGGTTGGGCTGGCCTGTTTTCTGGCGTTCTGGTGGCGTCGGGGCTGATACTGGGCGATCTCTCGTTTGGCACCTGGCGGTTACTGATGGCGCTGGCGATGGTGGCGACCGTCGCGATGCTGTTCCACCGGCGGCTGCGCCACTATCTGCTGTTGCCATCCTGCATTGTCGTCGCGATGGGAATGGTGCCTGTGCTGATGCATAGCGCAGCGTTTTCCGGCCATTAGCGGGAAGGGCATGAAAAAGCGTTTGGATTTTGGGGAAATAAGAGAAAAATCAGGAAGAGACTGGTGCGAGGGGAGGGACTTGAACCCTCACGTCCGTAAGGACACTAACACCTGAAGCTAGCGCGTCTACCAATTCCGCCACCTTCGCACAGTTTGTCTGATGTGATATCGCCCGCGCAGTGGTGCGAGGGGAGGGACTTGAACCCTCACGTCCGTAAGGACACTAACACCTGAAGCTAGCGCGTCTACCAATTCCGCCACCTTCGCAGGTACTGCTAACGATATCTTGTGGTTGTTGGTGCGAGGGGAGGGACTTGAACCCTCACGTCCGTAAGGACACTAACACCTGAAGCTAGCGCGTCTACCAATTCCGCCACCTTCGCATCACAGCGCGAGAAATCTCGCAACCACGGGGGCGCATTCTAGATGTTTTATCGCCGTCGTCAACAGTTAATTATGTGCCGTCATGCTGAATGGTGCAAAAAGCGGCACATTGGGCAAAAAACGTTAACGGCGGGCGCCGCGGCCATATATGGCGCGATATACCTTAAAGCGTCCGTTCTGGGCCAGCACCTCGTGACTGCCGAAAACTTCGTCCAGCACATTCGGATATGGCAGGAAGGCGTTGGCGACAATTCTGAGCTCGCCGCCGCTGTTCAGGTGGCGTACGGAGTGACGGATGAGCTGACGAGCAGCTTCCAGGCTGGTTTCGCGCCCTTCGTGGAACGGCGGGTTGGAGAGGATGATATCGAAACGCCCCTGTACGTCGGACAACACATTACTGGCCAGTACGTTGCCTTCCAGACCGTTTGCAGCAAGCGTCGCGCGGCTGGCGGCCAGAGCCGGGGCCGAAACGTCACACAGGGTCAGACGCACTTTGGGGGAATGACGCGCCAGCGCAACGGCGAGTACCCCGGCGCCGCAGCCTACATCCAGCACTTTACCTTTGGTATGGGGCATAAAGGTGGAGAGTAGCAGTTGGCTGCCGCTGTCGAGCCCGTCGCGGCTGAAGACGCCGGGCAGGGTTTTGATGGTCATGCCGTCGTGGTGATACTCGCCCCACCAGGCTTCAGGGTCGAAAGCCGGGCGCGTTTCGAGCTGGCCATAGTAGAAGCCGCAGCGTCGGGCGCTGTCCACTTTATTCAAAGTCGCATAGTCCGCCAGCATCTGTTCGGCGCTGCGCACGCCGCTGCGGTTTTCCCCGACGATGAAAATATCGCATCCTTCCGGCAGCAGCGACAGCAGGTTCATTAGCTGATACTGGGCTTCGGGCTTGTTTTTGGGCCAGTAGTAGACCAGCGTATCGCTGTCGCCGATGGCATCGGCATCGGCCTGCAGGCCAAAACGGGCGCGATCATCCATCTGCGCGCTCAGTAGCTGCCAGTGGTGGTACTGCCAGGCGTACACCCGGCTCTGGGCCGTTTCGATCTGTGCTGGCAGGGTATCCTGGAGATCGCCTGCGAACAGCACGCGGCGGTGGGTAAAATCATCACTGTGGCGCAGCACGACTTCGCTTGCGGGGCACCAGGCGGACATAAAACGACTCCTTCTCATAGTTGGCCGGGGATTATAACCCCAACGCGCCGGAAGCGGCATCTGTTGGCGGGGATTCGATGAATTTGCTATATTTGCGGCCTTCTGGTGACTGGAGCAGATTTCGTGATGACATCCCGACGTGACAGGCAGCTCACGCAACTGGGGATCACCCAGTGGCGGCTTCGACGCCCCGCGGTGTTGCAGGGCGAAATCGCGCTCAGAATCCCCGAACATATCCGCCTGGTGATGGTGGCTGATAAGCCGCCCGCATTAACCGATCCCCTGATTCAGGACGTGCTGCGCGCGCTGATGCTAACGGAGGCCAGTGTGCTGCCGCTTACGCCAGAGCGTGCGGCGTTGCTGCCTGAGGGGAGCCGCTGCAATAGCTGGCGGTTGGGCGTGGAAGCGCCGCTGACGCTGCCTGGCGTCCAGCTCTCTTCACCGGGTTTCGACGAGCTTCTTCATAACGTTGCGGCGCGTATCGCGCTCTGGCGTCAGATTTGTGAACATGAACAGGATCTCTTCCCTTAATCCGGAGGATTTGGCGCAGGCCTGGGCCATTGAACAGCGCAGCCACGCCTTCCCATGGAGCGAAAAAACTTTCGCAAGCAATCAGGGTGAACGTTATCTCAACTTCCGGCTCAATGTGGATGACGAGATGGCGGCATTCGCCATTACCCAGGTGGTACTGGACGAAGCTACGCTGTTTAATATCGCGGTCGATCCCGCCTGGCAGCGGCGCGGGCTTGGCCGTCAGTTACTGACGCATTTGATCGGTGAACTGGAACAACGCGATGTCCTTACGCTGTGGCTGGAGGTGCGCGCGTCTAACGTCGCCGCCATCGCACTCTATGAAAGCCTCGGCTTTAATGAGGTGACGGTACGCCGCAACTACTATCCCACCACAGACGGACGTGAGGACGCCATTATTATGGCCCTGCCGCTGGGCTAAATAACAACAAAGGTGATGTAAATGAAGTGGGACTGGATACTCTTTGACGCTGATGAAACGCTGTTCAGCTTCGACTCCTTTGGCGGGCTACAGCGCATGTTTCTTGACTACAGCGTGACCTTTACCCCAGAGGACTACCAGGATTACCAGGCCGTTAATAAACCGCTTTGGGTTGATTACCAGAACGGTAACATCACCGCTTTACAGTTGCAGCATCAGCGCTTCCAGGGGTGGGCCGATCGCCTGAGGGTACCGGCCAGTGATTTGAATGACGCCTTTCTGAACGCGATGGCCGAGATTTGTACGCCGCTACCTGGGGCTGTCTCACTGCTTAACGCCCTGAAAGGTCAGTCGAAGATGGGCATTATCACCAACGGGTTTAGCGCACTGCAAAATCGTCGTCTGTCCCGCACTGGCCTGAAGGACTATTTCGATCTGCTGGTGATTTCCGAAGAGGTGGGCGTTGCCAAACCGGATCGCAAAATTTTTGACCATGCGCTGGCGCGTATGGGCGAACCTTCCCGGGAGCGGGTGCTGATGGTCGGCGATACCGCCGAATCAGACATTCTGGGCGGTATGAATGCCGGGCTTTCCACCGTCTGGCTGAATGCCCAACACCGCCCCTTGCCGGAAGGCATTCGTCCCGACTGGCAGGTTGCTTCGCTGCCGGAGCTGGAAGCGCTGCTGTGCCATGAAGAATAGTGTAATGAATAATTGTCTAACCCGCGGTGATGAGTAAAATTGCCCCACTTTCTTGAATACCCTGCGCGCGAACAGAAACCGCGCGCCGCAACCTGAAGACTGAACTATGACCTTGTCTCCTTATTTGCAAGAGGTGGCGAAGCGCCGCACTTTTGCCATCATCTCTCACCCGGACGCCGGTAAAACCACCATTACGGAAAAGGTACTGCTGTTCGGACAGGCGATTCAGACCGCGGGTACGGTTAAAGGTCGCGGCGCCAGTCAGCACGCTAAATCGGACTGGATGGAGATGGAAAAGCAGCGTGGTATCTCTATCACCACGTCGGTAATGCAGTTTCCCTATCATGACTCGCTGGTCAACCTGCTTGATACCCCCGGGCACGAAGACTTCTCGGAAGATACCTACCGTACCCTGACGGCGGTGGACTGCTGTCTGATGGTGATTGATGCCGCGAAAGGGGTTGAGGATCGTACCCGTAAGCTGATGGAAGTTACCCGTCTGCGCGATACGCCGATCATCACCTTTATGAACAAACTGGACCGTGATATCCGCGATCCGATGGAACTGCTGGATGAAGTGGAAAGCGAGCTGAAAATTGCCTGCGCCCCCATTACCTGGCCAATCGGCTGCGGCAAGCTGTTTAAAGGGGTTTATCACCTGTATAAGGATGAGACTTATCTCTACCAGAGCGGCCAGGGGCACACCATCCAGGAAGTGCGTATCGTTAAGGGGCTGAATAATCCCGAGCTGGACGCCGCCGTGGGCGAAGATCTGGCGCAGCAGCTGCGCGATGAGCTGGAACTGGTGCAGGGGGCTTCCAACGAATTCGATAAAGAGTTGTTCCTGAGCGGCGACATTACGCCGGTATTCTTCGGTACCGCGCTGGGTAACTTCGGCGTTGATCATATGCTTGATGGCCTGGTGGAGTGGGCGCCAGCGCCGATGCCGCGTGTGACCGATACCCGTACGGTCGAGGCCAGTGAAGAGAAGTTCTCCGGCTTTGTCTTTAAAATTCAGGCCAATATGGACCCCAAACACCGCGATCGCGTGGCTTTTATGCGCGTGGTTTCCGGCCGCTATGAGAAAGGCATGAAGCTGCGCCAGGTGCGTACCGGTAAGGATGTGGTGATTTCCGATGCCCTGACCTTTATGGCGGGAGATCGCGCCCACGTGGAAGAGGCGTATCCCGGCGATATTATCGGCCTGCATAACCATGGCACTATCCAGATTGGCGACACCTTTACTCAGGGTGAGGCGATGAAGTTCACCGGCATTCCTAACTTTGCGCCTGAACTGTTCCGCCGTATTCGCCTGCGCGATCCGCTGAAGCAGAAGCAGTTACTCAAAGGGCTGGTGCAGCTTTCGGAAGAAGGCGCGGTGCAGGTGTTCCGTCCCGTTGCCAATAACGATCTGATCGTGGGCGCCGTAGGGGTGCTGCAGTTTGATGTGGTGGTGGCGCGTCTTAAGAGCGAATACAACGTTGAGGCACTCTATGAGTCGATAAACGTCGCCACCGCCCGCTGGGTCGAGTGTGATAATGCGAAGAAATTCGACGAGTTCCAGCGCAAGAACGAGCAGCAGCTGGCACTGGACGGCGGCGATAACCTGACCTATATCGCCCCGACCATGGTTAACCTGAATCTGACCCAGGAACGCTATCCTGACGTCACTTTCCGCAAGACCCGCGAACACTAAGCCCGCCTGACTGGAGCGCGGCATTTTGGCTGCGCTCCATAATTCTTCTGAAATATTAATTGGTTAAAGAATACTCCTAATTCCCTGGTGATACTGCCGTTTTCAGGTTTATCTCCATGCGCTTTTATTCTGCTCGTCTATATTTAATAAAGTTAGATTCTGATGGATAAGCAAAAACAGGAGTGAACCGATGAATAATCCGATGATTTCTAAAACGCTACTGGCCGTGGTACTGGGTACCGTTCTGGCGAGCGGCTCTGCCATGGCGCAGAGCGATGCGGCGAACAAGGTCCAGTCTGGCACCGAGAGTGCAGGGCAGAAAATCGATAGTTCGATGAAAAAAGTCGGTAACTTCATGGATGACAGCGCTATCACCGCAAAGGTGAAGGCGGCGCTGGTAGACGATGAAGCGATCAAAAGCAGCGATATTTCGGTGAAAACCGACGATAAAGTGGTGACGTTAAGCGGTTTCGTGACCAGCCAGGCGGAAGCTGAAAAAGCGGTGCAACTGGCGAAAGGGATTGAGGGCGTGACCTCGGTGAGCGATAAGCTGCATGTGAAAGACAGCAAGGCCCAGAGCCTGAAAGGCTATGCGGGCGATACCGCCACCACCAGCGAAATTAAAGCCAAAATGCTGGCGGATGATGGGTTGCCTTCACGCAATGTGAAAGTCAAAACCACCGACGGTGTAGTGCAACTGACCGGTAACGTAGAAACCCAGGCTCAGGCCGACAGGGCCGAGAGTATTGCAAAGGCCGTTGAAGGCGTGAAAAGCGTGAAAAACGACCTGAAAGTTCAGCCGTAATACCCTGATTCAGGGCGGCATGAAAAGCGTCAGTAACGGGAGTCTTCCCACTCGAGAGCGATTTGTCACCACTTAGATATCCAACTAAAAGGAGCTGTGTATGTTTCGATGGGGCATTATTTTTCTGATTATTGCACTGATTGCGGCAGCTCTGGGCTTTGGTGGCCTGGCGGGTGCGGCGGCAAGCGCCGCAAAAATTGTTTTCGTGGTCGGTGTTATCCTGTTCCTGGTTAGCCTTTTTATGGGGCGCAGGCGCCCTTAGCCCGGGCCAGGTATTTGTAACAAAATAGCCAGCCTTCGGGCTGGCTATTTTGTTCTGAATGCAGAATGATCGTCCATAACGATAATATCTTCAGGAAAGCAGCGGTGGGGCAGAGAATACCTGTAACGCTCGGCAATATTGCGCCGCTGGCGTTAAAACCCTTTCATCCCGGTAAACTGGCGCTGGTCTGTGAAGGCGGCGGTCAGCGCGGTATCTTTACCGCAGGCGTGCTGGACGAATTCCTGGACGCTAATTTCGACCCGTTCGATCTTTATTTCGGGACATCGGCTGGTGCTCAGAATTTGTCGGCCTTTGTCTGCCGCCAGCCCGGCTATGCCCGGCGAGTCATTACCCGCTACACGACGCGCAGCGAATTCTTTAATCCGCTGCGTTTTGTGCGCGGTGGTAATCTGATCGATCTCGACTGGCTGGTGGATGCCACCTCCCGGAAGATGCCGCTGGCTATGGATAATGCCGCACGGCTGTTCGACGCCGGTCGTGAGTTCTATATGTGCGCCTGCCGCAGCGATAACGACTACACGCCGGATTACTTCGCGCCTGACAGCGGTAACTGGCTCGATGTGATTCGCGCTTCCAGCGCGATTCCCGGCTTCTACCGCACCGGCGTTCAGCTCGGTGACTTTAGCTACCAGGATGGCGGAATCAGCGATGCGATTCCGGTTCGCCAGGCGGCGCAGCGCGGCGCACAAACGCTGGTGGTGATCCGCACCGTTCCTTCCCAGATGTACTATACGCCCCAGTGGTTTCGGCGCATGGAGCGCTGGTTGGGAGAGGGAAGCCTGAAGCCGTTGATCAACCTGGTGCAGCATCATGAAACCAGCTATGCGGCCATCCAGAAGTTCATCGATAAACCGCCTGGTGACCTGCGCATTTTCGAAATTTACCCGCCCGGGCCATTGAAGAGCATTGCCTTAGGCAGCCGCCAGGTGGCGCTACGCAGCGACTATAAGCTGGGCCGCCAGTGCGGGCGCTACTTTCTGGCGACAGTCGGGCGCATGCTGGCCCGTAAGCCGCCGCTGCGTCGCTTTAGCGCGCCGGTGGTGTCTGCGCCAGCGGCGCTGCCGGAAGCGGTATCCCTGATGACGCCCGCAGCCAATGATATCGCGGTGCCGCAGGCCAATGATGCCGCCTTTAACAACGAGGATCTGGCGTGAACTGGCGCTTTATCGACACTCACTGCCATTTCGATTTTCCCCCTTTCGAGGGGGATGAAACGGAAAGCCTGGCCCGGGCCGCCAGGGCTGGCGTTGAGCGCGTCATTGTTCCGGCGGTGTGCGCTTCGCGCTTCGATGATGTGCTTTCGCTTGCCTGTCAGCATCCGGCGATTTATGCCGCGCTGGGGCTGCATCCGGTGTGGGTAGCGCAGCACGATGATACGGCACTGGCATTGCTGGAGCTGCATCTGAGCCAGCGCCCTTCCGGGCTGGTGGCGATTGGCGAAATTGGTCTCGATCGCTATATTCCCGAGCCGCAGTTTGACAGGCAGATGGCGCTGCTGGAAGCTCAGCTTCGGCTGGCAAAACATTATGATCTACCGGTGATTTTGCATTCGCGCCGAACCCACGACCAACTGGCAGCCCTGCTGCGTCGCATGGCGCTACCGCGGGCGGGCGTTGTACACGGTTTTTCCGGTAGCCTGCAACAGGCTCAGCATTTTGTATCGCTGGGCTACCGCATCGGCGTAGGGGGCACCATTACTTATCCCCGGGCCAGTAAGACCCGCGCGGTGATGGCGACGCTGCCGCTCGATGCGCTGCTGCTGGAGACCGATGCACCCGATATGCCGCTCAACGGTTGGCAGGGGCAGCCCAACCGACCGGAACAGGTCACGGAGGTCTTTCGGGCGCTCTGTGAGCTGCGCAGCGAATCTCCCCGACAAATTGCCGATGCGTTATTCGAAAACGCCAGTCGGTTGTTTGCGCTATCCTGATGGTAAAGCGTGATCTTCGTCACTTTATAAAATCTTACTATGTAAATTGCTGCACTATTCCGTGATGTGTGTAGATCTTTAATTATTCCCCACCGTTATAATTCGCCCCGTCTGTCATGGCTTCTCTTTTTAATTTTTGGGGCAGGGAATCTGTATGCAAATCCTTATGGGAATAATCGGCATGGTGGCGCTGCTGCTGATCGCCGTTCTGTTGTCCAGCAATCGCCGGGCGATCAATCTGCGCACTGTCCTGGGGGCCTGGCTTATTCAGGTGGGAATTGGGGCGCTGATTCTTTATGTCCCTGCCGGGCGCCGGGTGCTGCTGGCGATGTCGGAAGGGGTTTCTAAAGTTATCTCCTACGGTAACGATGGCATCAGCTTTGTGTTTGGTGGGCTGGCGTCCGACAAAATGTTTGAACTGTTCGGCGGCGGCGGTTTTGTGTTTGCGCTACGCGTTCTGCCGATCATCGTCTTTTTCTCGTCGCTGATTGCCGTGCTTTATTACCTGGGTATTATGCAACTGGTGATTCGGATCCTCGGTGGCGGCCTGCGTATGGTGCTTAAGACGTCGCGTACCGAGTCGCTTTCTGCCACGGCTAACATCTTCGTGGGGCAGACCGAAGCGCCGCTGGTGGTGCGCCCCTACATCGCCACCATGACTCGCTCTGAGCTGTTCGCCGTGATGTGTGGCGGTCTGGCTTCCGTGGCCGGGTCGGTACTGGCGGGTTATGCCCAGATGGGGGTACCGCTGGAATATCTGATCGCCGCCTCTTTTATGGCGGCGCCGGGTGGGCTGCTGTTTGCCAAGCTGATGATCCCGGAAACCGAAAAGCCGCATGATGCGCCGGATCCTGAGACGCTGAAAAACGATCCCGATCGCCCTACCAATGTGCTGGATGCGGCGGCGGCTGGGGCGGCATCGGGTATGCAGCTGGCGCTGAACGTCGGCGCTATGCTGCTGGCTTTCGTTGCCCTGATTGCGCTGCTGAACGGTATGCTGTCGGGGATTGGCGGCTGGTTTAACCATCCGGAACTGTCGCTACAGCTGATTCTGGGCTGGGTATTCGCGCCGCTGGCCTGGCTTATCGGCGTGCCCTGGAGCGAAGCCACCGTGGCGGGCTCCTTTATCGGACAGAAGCTGATTATCAACGAATTCGTGGCCTATCTGAATTTTGGTGAATATCTGAAGGATGACGCCACGGTAGCGGCGGCAGGGCTACAGGTACTTTCCGATCACACCAAGGCGATTATCTCTTTCGCGCTCTGTGGTTTTGCTAATCTTTCTTCTATCGCTATTTTGATCGGCGGTCTGGGCAGCATGGCTCCGACCCGGCGTCATGAAGTGGCTCAACTGGGGCTTAAAGCGGTGGCGGCGGGAACGCTGTCGAACCTGATGAGCGCCACCATTGCCGGGATCTTCCTGGCGCTGTAATCCACTCGGAATGTTATAATTATAACATTCTTACCGCAGGCGGCCGGGCGATAAACCCGGCCGCCTGTGCGTTTTCCGGCGCCTGATGGGGATTGTTTTGTAGAGTTAATCACATATACTTCCCAATATGCTGCAATATCATCTTTGGCTTTTGTGAAATAAAACACAAAACAGCAGGTAGCGGAATGTTAGCATTTTAACATTGTCGGCGGTGAGCTCACTTCAGAACCTGACCGCGCCTCTGGTGTTGCGTTTCCGGCCCGGGATGCCGTCAATTTTTACTGGAGAAAACCATGACCGATTTAACCGCCAGCAGCCTGCGCGCGCTGAAGCTGATGGATCTGACCACCCTTAATGACGATGATACCGATGAAAAGGTCATCGCCCTGTGCCGCCAGGCGAAAACGCCGGTGGGCAACACTGCGGCTATTTGCATTTATCCGCGTTTTATCCCCATTGCCCGGAAAACCCTGAAGGCTCAGGGAACGCCGGATGTTCGCATCGCGACCGTGACCAACTTCCCCCACGGCAATGATGACGTTGAGATTGCGCTGGCAGAGACTTGCGCCGCAATCGCCTATGGCGCCGATGAGGTAGATGTGGTTTTCCCGTATCGTGCCCTGATGGCCGGCGATGAGCAGACCGGATTCGATATGGTGAAACGCTGTAAAGCAGCCTGTGCTGAGGCTGGCGTGCTGCTGAAAGTGATTATTGAAACCGGTGAGCTGAAAGAAGAGAGCCTGATTCGCAAGGCCTCTGAAATTGCGATTCGCGCCGGTGCCGACTTTATTAAGACCTCTACCGGTAAAGTGCCGGTCAATGCCACGCCGGAAAGCGCGCGCATTATGATGGAGGTGATTCGCGATATGGGGGTGGCGAAGAGCGTGGGCTTTAAGCCGGCCGGCGGCGTACGTAGCGCTGAAGATGCCGCTTTCTATCTGGGCATTGCTGATGAACTGTTTGGTGCCGACTGGGCCGATAGCCGCCACTTCCGCTTCGGCGCCTCCAGCCTGCTCGCCAGCCTGCTTAACGCGCTGGGTCATGGCGACGGTAAGAGTGTGAGCGGCTACTAATCCGCAAATCCGGCGGTTTCCCGACCGCCGATCATTGTCTTAACGCTGCAAGGAGTGACCGTGTTCCTCGCTCAAGAAATTATTCGTAAGAAACGTGACGGCCAGCCGCTTAGCGACGAAGAGATCCGCTTCTTCGTTAATGGTATCCGTGACAACACCATTACCGAAGGGCAGATTGCAGCTCTGGCGATGACTGTCTTCTTCCAGGATATGGAGATGACCGAACGGGTCTCTCTGACGCTGGCGATGCGCGATTCCGGCGCGGTGCTTGACTGGCAGGGGCTAAACGGCCCGGTGGTGGATAAACACTCCACCGGCGGCGTGGGGGATGTGACCTCTCTGATGCTGGGGCCGATGGTGGCCGCCTGTGGCGGCTACGTTCCGATGATCTCCGGGCGGGGCCTGGGGCATACCGGCGGTACTCTGGATAAGCTGGAGGCGATTCCGGGTTTTGATATCTTCCCTGATGACGAGCGATTCCGGGAGATTATTCATTCAGTGGGAGTGGCGATTATCGGCCAGACCCGCTCGCTGGCCCCGGCGGACAAGCGTTTTTACGCCACCCGGGATATTACCGCCACCGTGGATTCCATTCCGCTGATTACCGCCTCGATTCTGGCTAAAAAGCTGGCGGAAGGGCTGGATGCGTTGGTGATGGATGTGAAAGTGGGCAGCGGCGCTTTTATGGAGACGTTTGAGCGTTCGCAACTGCTGGCTGAAGCTATTGTCGGCGTCGCCAACGGCGCAGGCGTGCGGACCACCGCTTTGCTGACCGATATGAACCAGGTGCTGGCTTCCAGCGCCGGTAATGCCCTGGAAGTGCGGGAAGCGGTACGCTTCCTGACCGGCGAGTATCGTAACCCGCGCCTGCTGGAGGTGACGATGGCGCTGTGCGCCGAGATGCTAATCTCCGGCCAGCTGGCGCAGGATGAGCAGGAGGCCCGCATGAAGCTGCAGGCTGTGCTGGATAACGGCCAGGCGGCGGAGCGCTTCTCACAGATGGTGGCGGCGCAAAAGGGGCCAACTGACTTTATTACCCACTACGACCGCTACCTGCCGTCGGCCACTCTCAGCAAGGCGGTCTATGCCGAACGCGAAGGCGTGGTTAGCGCCATGGATACCCGGGCGCTGGGGATGGCGGTGGTTGGTATGGGCGGCGGACGGCGTCGGGCCCAGGATCCTATTGATTACAGCGTGGGGCTGGACCGGATGGTGACTCTGGGCGAGCGGGTGGACAGTCAGCGTCCGCTGGCCGTGATACATGCCGCCAGCGAGGACGACTGGCAGGCGGCCGCCGACAGCGTGAAAGCCGCTATTAGCATCACGGAACAGGCATATCAGCCGACGCCGGTGATTTATCGCAGGATTGGTCGCTAAGGTGGGGTATACTGATCCGATCGCTTTTTTGTCGTAAGCCAGTACCCGTCATACTTCAGGCTACAGATGCGTTGGCTGCGTTCTCTCGCCCCGGTCACATAGTCTTCTATGCTCCCGGGAGCTCGTTCACTTGCCGCCTTCCTGTAGCAGGAATTATTTAGGGTAATGAGCGCGTTAACGCAGGAGATAACTATGAAACGTGCATTTATTATGGTGCTGGATTCATTTGGCATTGGCGCCACTGAGGATGCCGACAGCTTTGGTGATGCAGGTTCGGATACGCTGGGCCACATCGCGCAGGCCTGCGCTGAAGGTAAGGCCGACAACGGCCGTCAGGGGCCGCTGCATCTCCCGAATCTGACCCGTCTGGGGCTGGCGAAGGCTGGCGAAGGCGTTACCGGGAAAATCCCGGCCGGTATGGATGGCGATGCCGAGATTATCGGCGGTTACGCCTGGGCTCATGAGCTCTCTTCCGGTAAAGATACGCCGTCCGGTCACTGGGAGATCGCCGGTGTGCCTGTGCTCTTCGACTGGGGCTACTTTAAAGACGAAGAGAACAGCTTCCCCCAGGCGTTGCTGGACAGGCTGGTCGAACGCGCGAATCTGCCGGGGTATCTTGGCAACTGCCACTCCTCCGGCACCGTGATTCTGGATAAACTGGGCGAAGAGCACATGAAGACCGGCAAGCCGATCTTCTACACCTCTGCCGATTCGGTCTTCCAGATTGCCTGCCATGAAGAGACCTTTGGTCTCGACAGACTCTATGAACTGTGCGAAATCGCCCGCGAAGAGTTGACTGAAGGGGGCTATAACATTGGCCGCGTCATTGCACGCCCCTTCACTGGCGATAAGGCCGGTCACTTCGAGCGTACCGGTAATCGCCACGACCTGGCGGTAGAGCCGCCGTCGCCCACGGTGCTGAAAAAGCTGGTGGATGAAAAGCAGGGCCAGGTGGTGTCTGTCGGGAAAATCGCCGATATCTATGCCAACGTGGGGATCACCAAAAAGGTGAAGGCTACCGGTCTGGATGCGCTGTTCGACGCTACGCTGACAGAGATGAAACAGGCCGGGGACAACACCATTGTCTTTACCAACTTCGTTGATTTCGACTCTTCCTGGGGCCACCGCCGCGATGTGGCAGGCTATGCCGCAGGTCTTGAGCTGTTCGACCGCCGCCTGCCGGAGCTGATGGCGCTGGTGGAAGAGGGCGATATCCTGATTCTGACTGCCGATCACGGCTGCGATCCCACCTGGAAGGGCACCGACCATACCCGCGAACATATTCCGGTACTGGTCTACGGCCCCCAGGTTAAACCCGGCTCTTATGGCCATCGCGACACCTTTGCTGACATCGGGCAAACCCTTGCCGGGTACTTTGGCGTGTCGAAGATGGAATACGGTAAGGCTCTGTTTTAATTCATTTTGAATTGTTGATAAGGATAATTTTCTATGGCCACGCCACACATTAATGCGGAAATGGGCGACTTCGCTGACGTTGTTTTAATGCCGGGCGATCCGCTGCGCGCGAAGCATATTGCCGAAACCTTTCTGGACGATATCCGCGAAGTGAATAACGTTCGCGGGATGCTGGGTTACACCGGTACTTATAAAGGCCGTCCGATTTCGGTGATGGGGCACGGAATGGGCATTCCTTCCTGCTCTATCTACACCAAAGAGCTTATCACCGACTTCGGGGTGAAGAAGATCATCCGCGTCGGCTCCTGCGGCGCGGTACGCCCGGATGTGAAGCTGCGCGACGTGGTGATTGGCATGGGCGCCTGTACCGACTCTAAGGTGAACCGCCTGCGCTTTAAGGATCACGACTTCGCCGCTATCGCCGATTTCGACATGGTGCGTGACGCCGTTGATGCGGCAAAAGCGCTGGGCATTGATACCCGGGTTGGCAACATCTTCTCTGCCGATCTGTTCTATACCCCGGACCCGCAAATGTTCGACGTGATGGAAAAATACGGCATCCTGGGCATTGAGATGGAAGCCGCCGGGATCTACGGGGTGGCCGCGGAATTTGGCGCGAAAGCGCTGACTATTTGCACCGTCTCCGACCATCTTCGTACTCACGAGCAGGTTTCTTCCGCCGATCGTCAGACGACCTTTAACGATATGATTAAGATAGCGCTGGAATCGGTACTGCTGGGCGATAAAGACGCCTGATCCCTGCGCTTTACCTGATATACGCAGCGCCCTGAGTGGTTCAGGGCGCTGTTTGCGATTTCTGAAGACCTCTCGCAGCTTTTATTTCTCTCGCTGTGCCTCCACGCTCCCCGTAGCCTGTTGCAAATTCTTTGACAACAGACGGGCGTCGGCGTCTTTCAGCTTACCGCCTGGGCTATCCACGCACCCAGTTCGCGTAGCTGGGAGGCCTGGTCCGGAAACTCTTCTGCCAGCGCGTCGCACTGGACTTTCAGCACTTCACTGCGGTAGGCACTGCCTTCCAGCCGTTTCGCAAGCCACTCCAGCGGTGTGGGCTCCAGGCTATCGGTAAACATCTGGCAGCGGGTGATGTGCCCCTTTTCGACATCGAAGTGCAGCTCCACGCCGCCCCAGACAAAGCGTTCGTCCAGCAGATGGCTGAAGGCCGGGGCCTGGCCGAAGTTCCACTGCCAACTGCTCTGGCGGGCAAAGGTTTCTGAGAATCCCGGCAGATCGGGGGCAGCATCCGGGGAGATATACTCCGGCGCGACGCGCTCGCCATAGTGGTCGAAAAAGGCTGCTTCGACGGCGTCGCACACTTGCTGATGACTAATCTGCTCCACGAAATCGCTCAGGTTGGCTACCCGCCCGCGCACCGAGGTAATCCCTTTAGCCTGAAGCTTTTTCCGATCCGGATTCAGGTAGTTCGCCAGCCGGCTGAGATCGGCATTCAACAGTAGCGTGCCATGGTGGAAACCGCGATCCCGGGTTTCACGGTAGGCGGAGCCAGAGATTTTGCGTGGCCCCTCAGCGGTTTCCATCACCAGATCGTTACGTCCGGATGCACTGGCGCTAACGCCCAGGCGGCGTAAGGCGTCGATAACAATGGCCGTAGAGACGCTTTTATCATATTCCGGTTTGGCAGCCATAAAGGTAAAACAGGTATTGCCCAGATCGTGAAATACCGCGCCGCCGCCGCTGCTGCGTCGGGCCAGCGTCACGTTGTCCTGTTCCATTCGCCGGGTGTTGCACTCTTTCCAGGGGTTCTGGGCACGGCCAATAACCACGGTATCGGCGTTGCGCCACAGGAACAGCACGCGCTGGGTGGCGGGCATCTGGCGGAAGATGCACTCTTCCACTGCCAGGTTAAACCAGGGATCGTGAGAGTGGGAAATCAGTAATCGCAGAGCAGACATAGCGGGATCCTTTCCTGAAGCAGAGCCTGATTTTATCATGATGCGCCAGGCGGGGCGTGGCGCTCAGAGCGCTTCAGGGCTTTTTCTGGTCCTGAGGCGTTTCGTTATCGTCATCGGGCAGATCCTGACTGGCGGTCAACAGAAAAGGGGACTGCTGCCAGCGCGTACGCTTACCTTCCAGCAGCGTACGGGTTAACACGATGCCGATAGCCAGCGCCAGCAGCAACATCAGGCGCAGGATATTGGAGGTGTTATCTACCTGCTGCGACTCGGTCGCCAGGGTGTGGGTATCCAGCGTCAGCCGCAGATTACCTAATAGATTCCCTTTCTTCTCAATGGGTTGTACGATTTGACGATTGAAATAGCTGCCCGCTTTTTTACCATCGATGGCCAGCCTGTCGCGTAGCGCCACGCTTTCGCCAGCCCGCGCCACCCGGGCGCCGCTTTCATCGTAGACAGCGGCGTCGAGTATTCGGCTATCGTGGGTTAGCTGATTCAGAATTTGCAGGATGCCTTTTTCGTCCGGCGATTCGCCCCCCATCAGGGGGACCAGACTGTAACTGACCTGGCGCGCCAGGGTACGGGCCATCTCTTCCATTTGCAGATTACGCGCGTGCTGATGGCTTTGGCTGAACCATGAGGCTCCCTGCATCAGCGCCACCAGAAGCGCCAGACAGATCAGTACAATAACCGCACGATGCAGGCGGAATTTAAGTTTTGCGCTGGTCATATCTCTCCCGTTGAAAATTTGCTGGCAGCATGTTGCCAGAAGCGCCCGCTACAGGGTAGCCTCATGCGTTGTTTTGTTCCGGCCATTAACTGAATACAGGAGCTGTACGCTAATGCCAAATAGTCTGACCTGGTGTGATTTGCCAAATGATGTCTCTCTTTGGCCCGGGTTGCCCCTCTCCCTGAGCGGTGACGAGGTTATGCCGCTCGACTATCGTGCGGGGCGTAGCGGCTGGCTTCTGTATGGCCGGAATCTGGATAAAGAGCGGCTGACCCAATACCAGCGTAAGCTGGGGGCGGCCATGGTTATCGTCAGCGCCTGGTGTGTAGAAGAGTATCAGGTTATCCGGCTGGCGGGATCGTTGACGACTCGCGCCACCCGCCTGGCGCACGATGCGGGGCTGGATGTGGCGCCGCTGGGCAAGATCCCTCATCTGCGTACGCCGGGGCTTCTGGTCATGGATATGGATTCGACGGCGATTCAGATCGAGTGCATTGACGAGATCGCGAAGCTGGCCGGAACCGGTGATGAAGTGGCCGAGGTCACTGAACGGGCGATGCGCGGCGAGCTGGATTTTACCGCCAGCCTGCGTCAGCGGGTGGCGACCCTGAAGGGGGCCGATGTTCGTATCCTCAGCCAGGTGCTGGAGCAGCTGCCGCTGATGCCGGGACTGGTGTCTCTGGTGTTGAAACTGGAGACGCTTGGCTGGAAGGTGGCAATCGCCTCCGGCGGTTTTACCTTCTTTGCCGATCACCTGCGCGAACGTCTGCATCTGTGCGAAGCGGTGGCTAATCAACTGGAGATCGTCGACGGCAAACTGACCGGTGAGGTGATCGGTACGGTGGTGGATGCGAAGTTTAAAGCCAGTACCCTGACTCGCCTTGCGAAGCAGTACAATATCGCCCCGGAGCAGACGGTGGCGATTGGCGATGGTGCCAACGATCTGCCCATGCTGAAGCGGGCGGCGCTCGGAGTGGCTTATCATGCCAAACCCAAAGTGAATGAGAAGGCGGAGGTGACCATTCGTCACGCCAGCCTGATGGGCGTCTTTTGCATCCTGTCAGGCAGCCTGAAGCAGGAAGAGTAAGCATTTCTCCTCGCCGCAGAGCGGGGTTAAAACGGTAACAGAGCGAGGTAACAGCGGTGGCGAAAGCGGCAAAACGCGCGTTTGTCTGTAATGAGTGTGGTGCGGACTTTCCGCGCTGGCAGGGGCAGTGCAGCGCCTGCCATGCCTGGAATACCATTACCGAGGTGCGCATCGCCGCCTCGCCCCAGGCGGCGCGTAACGAGCGACTGAGCGGCTATGCGGGCAGTGCGGGCGTTAGCAAGGTGCAGAAACTTTCGGAGATTAGCCTGGAGTCGTTGCCGCGTTTTTCCACCGGCTTTAAAGAGTTTGATCGGGTGCTGGGCGGCGGCGTGGTGCCGGGCAGTGCGATTCTGATCGGCGGAAGTCCTGGGGCCGGTAAGTCGACGCTGTTGTTGCAGACCATGTGCCAGCTTGCCGATCAGATGAAGACCCTGTATGTCACCGGCGAGGAGTCGCTACAGCAGGTGGCGATGCGCGCCCACCGTCTGGGGTTGCCGACCGATAACCTGAATATGCTGTCGGAAACCAGCATCGAGCAGATCTGCGAAATTGCCTCGCAGGAGGAGCCGAAGCTGATGGTGATCGACTCCATTCAGGTGATGCATATGGCGGATATTCAGTCTTCTCCCGGCAGCGTGGCTCAGGTGCGGGAAACTGCGGCTTATCTGACGCGCTTCGCCAAGACCCGCGGCGTTGCCATTATTATGGTCGGCCACGTGACTAAAGACGGCTCACTGGCCGGGCCGAAGGTTCTGGAGCACTGTATCGACTGCTCGGTGTTACTGGATGGTGACGCCGATTCCCGCTTCCGTACCCTGCGCAGTCACAAGAACCGCTTTGGCGCGGTAAACGAGCTGGGCGTCTTTGCGATGACTGAACAGGGAATGCGGGAAGTGAGCAACCCCTCTGCTATCTTCCTGAGCCGCGGCGACGAGGTCACGTCGGGCAGTTCGGTGATGGTGGTCTGGGAAGGAACCCGGCCGCTGCTGGTGGAGATCCAGGCGCTGGTGGATCAGTCGATGATGTCGAATCCCCGGCGTGTGGCGGTGGGGCTGGAGCAGAACCGCCTGGCGATTCTGCTGGCGGTGTTGCATCGTCATGGCGGCCTGCAGATGGCGGATCAGGACGTGTTCGTCAACGTGGTGGGCGGGGTCAAAGTGATGGAAACCAGCGCCGACCTGGCGCTGCTGTTGTCCATGGTTTCCAGCCTGCGGGATCGCCCATTGCCGAAGGATCTGGTGGTATTCGGTGAGGTGGGACTGGCCGGTGAGATTCGCCCGGTGCCGAGCGGCCAGGAGCGTATCTTCGAAGCGGCCCGCCACGGTTTTCGTCGCGCCATTGTGCCTCAGGCCAACGTGCCGAAGAAGCCGCCGGAAGGGATGCAGGTGTTCGGCGTGAAGAAACTGTCGGACGCGCTGACCGTCTTTGACGACCTGTAATTCTGGAGCCCATATTATGTCGTCATTCGACTACCTGAAGACCGCGATCCGCCAGAAGGGCTGCACCCTGCAGCAGGTGGCGGAAGCCAGCGGCATGACCAAGGGCTACCTCAGCCAGTTGCTGAATGCCAAAATCAAGAGCCCCAGCGCCCGTAAGCTGGAGGCGCTGCATCGCTTTCTGGGGCTGGAATATCCCCTTAAGCCTAAGCGTGTCGGGGTGGTGTTCGGTAAATTTTACCCGTTGCACACCGGCCATATTTATCTGATTCAGCGGGCCTGTAGCCAGGTGGATGAGCTGCATATCATTATGGGCTATGACGAACCCCGCGACCGGGCGCTGTTCGAAGCCAGCGCCATGTCTCAGCAGCCTACCATTAGCGACCGGCTGCGCTGGTTGCTCCAGACCTTTAAATATCAAAAGAACATCCACATTCATCCTTTTAATGAAGAGGGGATGGAGCCCTATCCCCACGGCTGGGATGTCTGGAGCCACGGCATTAAACAGTTTATGGCCGAAAAAGGGATTCAGCCGGACCGGATCTATACCTCGGAAGAGACTGACGCGCCGCAGTATCTGGAGCATCTGGGAATTGAGACCGTGCTGGTGGACCCTGAGCGTACCTTTATGAATATCAGCGGCGCCCGGATCCGTGAAAATCCGTTCCGCTACTGGGAGTATATTCCTACTGAGGTGAAGCCCTTCTTTGTGCGCACCGTGGCGATACTGGGCGGAGAGTCGAGCGGTAAGTCGACGCTGGTGAATAAGCTTTCCAATATCTTCAATACCACCAGCGCCTGGGAGTACGGGCGGGAGTATGTGTTCTCTCATCTGGGGGGCGATGAGATGGCGCTACAGTATTCCGACTACGATAAGATCGCCCTTGGCCACGCCCAGTACATCGACTTTGCGGTGAAGTACGCCAATAAGGTGGCCTTTATCGATACCGATTTTGTCTCAACCCAGGCCTTCTGCGTGCGCTATGAAGGGCGTAAACATCCTTTCGTGCAGGCGCTGATTGATGAATATCGCTTCGATCTGGTGATTCTGCTGGAAAATAACACCCCCTGGGTCGCCGATGGCTTACGCAGTCTGGGCAGTCCGGCAGATCGGGCGGCGTTTCAGGCGCTGCTGGTGTCGATGCTGAAAGAGAACGATATTGAGTATGTGCTGGTGGCGGAGTCGGACTACGACGCGCGCTTCCTGCGCTGCGTGGAGCTGGTGAAGCAGCTGATGGGGGAAGCGGTAGAATAAGAAGAGGCGCCATCGGCGCCTCTTCTGCTTTATTAGCGGGCGGTGATCCGCTTGTACTTGATGCGCTTCGGCTCCAGCGCTTCGGCGCCGAGGGTACGCTTCTTGTACTCTTCGTATTCGGTGAAGTTACCTTCGAAGAACTCCACTTTCCCTTCGTCCTGATAGTCCAGAATGTGGGTAGCGATACGGTCAAGGAACCAGCGGTCATGCGAGATGACCATGGCGCAGCCGGGGAATTCCAGCAGGGCGTTTTCCAGGGCGCGCAGGGTTTCTACATCCAGATCGTTGGTCGGTTCGTCGAGCAGCAGCATGTTGCCGCCAACCTGCAGCAGCTTGGCCAGATGCAGACGTCCGCGCTCACCGCCGGAAAGTTCGCCGACACGCTTGCCCTGATCGGTCCCTTTAAAGTTAAAGCGGCCGACATAGGCGCGGCTCGGCAGCTCGAAGTTGCCGATCTTCATGATGTCCAGACCGCCAGAGACCTCTTCCCAGACCGTTTTCTTGTCATCCATCGCGTCGCGGAACTGCTCTACGGCCGCGATCTTCACGGTATCGCCCAGGGCGATATCGCCGGAATCGGGCTGTTCGGCTCCGGTGATCATCCGGAACAGGGTGGACTTACCGGCGCCGTTCGGGCCGATGATCCCCACGATCGCTCCTTTGGGGATCGAGAACGACAGGTCGTCGATCAGAACGCGATCGCCGTAGGACTTGGTGAGATTGGCCACTTCCAGCACTTTGTCGCCCAGACGCGCTCCGGGTGGAATAAAGAGTTCGCTGGTTTCGTTACGCTTCTGGTATTCGGCGCTGTTAAGCTCTTCGAAGCGAGCCAGACGGGCCTTGCCCTTGGACTGGCGGCCTTTGGTGCCCTGACGTACCCACTCCAGCTCTTTCTCAATGGATTTACGACGGGCGGCTTCCTGAGAGGCTTCCTGGGCCAGACGCTGATCTTTCTGCTCCAGCCAGGAGGAGTAGTTGCCTTCCCACGGAATCCCTTCGCCACGGTCCAGCTCCAGGATCCAGCCAGCGACGTTGTCGAGGAAGTAACGGTCGTGGGTAATAGCGACCACGGTACCTTCGAAGTCGTGCAGGAAACGTTCCAGCCAGGCGACGGATTCGGCATCCAGGTGGTTGGTCGGTTCATCCAGCAGCAGCATGTCCGGTTTTTCAAGCAGCAGGCGGCACAGCGCCACGCGGCGGCGTTCACCACCGGAAAGGTTAGCGATTTTGGCATCCCATTCCGGCAAGCGCAGCGCATCGGCGGCGCGTTCCAGTTGGATATTCAGGTTATGACCGTCGTGGGCCTGGATAATCGCTTCCAGCTCACCCTGTTCCTTCGCCAGCTTGTCGAAGTCGGCGTCCGGATCGGCATAGGCGGCGTAAACCTCATCCAGGCGGGTCAGGGCGTTTTTCACGTCGGCGACCGCTTCTTCAACGGCCTCGCGCACCGTCTGCTCTGGATTAAGCTGCGGCTCCTGAGGCAGGTAGCCAATCTTAAGACCGGGCTGCGGGCGGGCTTCGCCTTCAATATCGGTATCGATACCCGCCATAATGCGCAGCAGGGTGGATTTACCGGCGCCGTTCAGGCCCAGCACGCCGATCTTGGCCCCAGGGAAAAAGCTCAGGGAGATGTTCTTCAGAATATGGCGTTTCGGCGGCACCACTTTGCCGACACGATGCATGGTATAAACGAATTGAGCCACGTTGCGACTTCGCCTCTTTTATCGTAGTAAATGGTTAGTCTTAGTGGCGAAGTGTAGCCTTTTTCACGCCTTAATCCCAGATGTGGGGTGAATGGGGAAGGCATTCTGAATGCGTTTATCATGCGATGGGAAATTAAGATGAATAGTGCAGGGATGGAGCGTCAGTTAAACCGCGGTGGATTCACCGTGAAGGAGATTAGGGCGTTACGCCAGTATCTGGGCGAAAGTGGCGTAACCTACCCGGTACTTCTGGGGCAGCTTCGCGTACGTTTCATTGTGTCAGTGGGTATGTTGGCGCTGGTGGCTGTCGGTTTCGTCTGGACGTTGATGTATGAAGATTTTAAGGCTGCCATCGCTGCAACGATCCCTCTGGCCATTATATTTCCTGTTTTTTTATGCCTTTACACCGTTAAAGCTCGGTTTTAAAGCCCGGCGTTTTATGCGTTGCTGGTAAGGCGGCGGAAGCATATTGTGGTTATAAATTTGTTATAAATGAGTTATTATGCGATAAGGGCCAGATAAAATGTTGGGGACAAAATGAATAGCGCTGAAATGGAGAAAGTTCTTTATAATCATGGATTTTCACCTAAAGATATCGATGCGCTACGTCAACATGTCAACAAAAGGCACATATCTTATCTGGTTTTATTGGAAGAGCTACAAAAACGTTTTATAGGCTGCTGTGTTCTTATCCTCATCCTGGTTGGATTCTGGATTAAGGTATGGATTACTGGCAGCCAGGAAGATATTGAGGCTTACTCTTTTGCGGCTTTTTTAGGGATTGTTATTCTCTATTTCCTGGCACCAATGAAGCTTGCTGTTAAGGCGTTTTTATTCCTGAAGAGAAACCGTCATTTATTGTAGCTGTCGTATATTGATTTGATTGCCATACCATCACTGTAAACTTCAAAAGCAAGTTCCGTTTTGCTCATCAGAGTGATTCCCCGAACATAATCTGCGTTCATGTGATGGAATAGACGCCAGGATTCAGGCTTCAGTATGAATCGTGTCATGCCGTAGGCGGATAGAACAAGATCGATGGAACTATAGGCTAACTCTCCTGTCTTTCGCTCAAACCCAAGAAATTCTGCTGTGGAAATGTAGGTACCTTTAAGAAAACCTGTTGAGTCATTTCTCCCAAATCTGAGGTTTTTATAGCTTTCTTCCATTCCATTTATCCCGTGCAGGAACAACATAGCACCAAATCCAGCGCCAACAATATTACCTGTCGCGATGGAGCCAAACATCACCCCAACGCCTGCAATAGTTTGTAATGAACTTAGAACTATACCGACGCCGTTGATGATATATCCCCAGTTTTCATCTTTCCTGACAAACTGAACTGCCGCCTGAAGTTTGGCTTCACCTGTACGTAGAAGCCGATCCTGAAAGGAAAGGTGCTCTCTTTCTTGTTTTAGGTTCTGTATACATGTCTGGCATTCAGTGTCTGTGGTGGCCGCGCGGATCGTGCTGAGTTGAGCATCAATAAAAGAGCGAATCTCTTTTTGAAACTGGATTCTGACCAGGCTGTCTTTCAGGTGAAAGGCAGAAACTGACTGGGCAAGATTGTGTAACTGCCGGGCCTCGAGGTTTGCCATGGTGAAGAAGTAATCAGAAAAACGGTTCTTATTCAGCCAGATATCCATGTAAGCCTTTTTTTAAAACAAGTTGATAACGTATTGTAAACAAAAACTGGTTAATCAGACCAGAAGCTAAGCCTGCGGGTAAGTTAATACCCGCAGGCAAACTATCAACCCTTCTGAGTCAGCCGGTCATAGCTGGTCATCAGGTTGCGGTAGTCGGGAATATGGTTAGAGAACAGGGTGGCCAGACCTTCGATATCGTTGCGCCAGTCGCGGTGCAGTTCGCAGGCCACGCCGAACCAGGTCATCAGCTGTACGCCGGCCTGCTCCATGCGCCGCCAGGCGGCGTCACGGGTGATGGGATCAAAGGTGCCGGAAGCATCGGCCACCACAAAGACCTCGAATCCTTCTTCAATGGCTGAAAGGGCAGGGAAGGCGACGCAAACCTCGGTCACGACGCCCGCGATAATCAGCTGTTTCTTGCCGGTGGCTTTTACCGCATTAACAAAGTCTTCATTATCCCAGGCGTTAATATTCCCCGGGCGGGCAATATAGGGGGCATCAGGAAACTGCTCCTTGAGTTCAGGTATCAGCGGACCATTTGGACCGGTTTCGAAGCTGGTGGTCAGAATGGTGGGCAGATGGAAGTATTTGGCCAGGTCGCTAAGCGCCAGCACGTTATTCTTGAATTTATCCGGTTCAATATCACGAACCAGAGAGAGCAACCCGGTCTGATGATCGACCAGTAGCACGGCTGCGTCTTGTTTATCCAGGCGAACATAAGGCTTACTCATTGTTTTCTCCTGCAATCCTTATCATTAAGGGGGGCCGTTAAACGGCACGGTTGTACTCTATAAATTGAAGCAGAAGCGGCTAAAAATGCCGCTTTTTTATTAGGGGAATTATGCTGAATCTAAGTAAAAAAACGTCCGTAACGTGGCGCAACCTTGTTCGCCTGGTTAGCATGAACACAGGTGAAAAATTTTAAGGCGGCATGAAGCTGCGGTTAATAACGTTGATTACGTGAGGAATTCTTGTGGGAAAAGCTAAACAGGCAGTCTGGTCACTGCTGGCTGCGGGGATGTGTCTGGTGACCCTGAGCCAGGCGGCGCGGGCGGATTCGTTGGATGAGCAGCGCAGCCGTTATTCGCAGATTAAGCAGGCGTGGGACAACCGGCAGATGGATGTGGTCGCGCAACTGATGCCCGGCCTGCGCGATTACCCGCTCTACCCCTACCTGGAATACCGCCAGATTACCGACTCCCTGAAAACCGAACCGGCGGTCACCGTTAAGCAGTTTGTTCAGAAATATCCAACGCTGCCAGTGGCGAGGAGCCTGACATCGCGCTACGTCAATGAACTGGCGCGTCGCGAAGACTGGCGCGGCCTACTGGCGTTCAGCCCTGAGGAGCCGCGCGGTATTGAAGCCCAGTGCAATTACTACTACGCGAAGTGGAATACCGGACAGGCTCAGCAGGCCTGGCAGGGGGCGAAAACGCTGTGGCTGACCGGAAAGAGTCGACCCAATGCCTGCGACAAACTGTTTTCCGCATGGCGTTCATCCGGTCAGCAGAGCCCGGAAGCTTACCTGGAGCGGATTCGCCTGGCGATGAAGGCAGGGGATACCGGGTTGGTGACTTATCTTGCTCGCGAGATGCCCTCCGACTATCAAACTATCTCCAGCGCGATTATCGACCTGGCGAATAACCCGAATAATGTACTGGCCTTTGCCCGTAGTGTTTCGCCAACCAACTTTACCCGTCAGATGGCGGCGGCGGCTTTTGATCGCGTGGCGCGTCAGGATGCGGAAAATGCCCGTTTAATGATTCCTTCGCTGGCGCAGGCCCAGAAGCTGGATGCTGCTCAGCAGCAGGAACTGAAAGAGAGTGTCGCCTGGCGCATGATGGGCAATGACGTGACCGACGAGCAGAGCCGCTGGCGCGATAGCGTGATCATGAGTTCCGATTCCACCTCATTGCTGGAGCGCCGGGTGCGTATGGCGTTAGGCACCGGCGATCGCCGCGGTCTGAATACCTGGCTGGCGCGCCTGCCTATGGATGCCAAAGCGAAAGATGAATGGCGCTACTGGCAGGCCGATCTGCTGCTGGATCGCGGGCGTGATGAGGAAGCCAAAGAGATTCTGCATTCTCTGATGCAAGAACGCGGATTCTATCCGATGGTGGCGGCTCAGCGTCTGGGCGAAGACTACAAGCTGCGTATCGATAAAGCACCGTCAGTGAACAGCGTCCTGGTTCAGGGGGCCGAGATGGCCCGGGTTCGCGAACTGATGTACTGGGGGCTGGATAACACCGCACGCGGCGAGTGGGCCAATCTGGTGAGCAGTCGTACGGCATCGGAGCAGGCGGGTCTTGCGCACTATGCGCTGGAGCGCGGCTGGTGGGATCTGAGCGTGCAGGCCACCATTGCCGGTAAGCTGTGGAACCATCTGGAAGAACGCTTCCCATTGGCCTGGCAGTCTACTTTTGAGCGCTATACCCGCGGTAAAGGTATCACTAACAGTTATGCGATGGCGATTGCCCGCCAGGAGAGCGCCTGGAATCCGAAGGTGCGTTCGCCGGTGGGGGCCACGGGTCTGATGCAGCTGATGCCAGCCACTGCCAGCCATACGGTGAAGATGAATGGGATACCTGGCTATAGCGGCAGTAACCAACTGCTCGATCCAGAAACCAATATCCAGATTGGGACCAGCTATCTCGAGTACGTCTATCAGCAGTTCGGCAATAACCGCATCTTCTCTTCGGCGGCCTATAACGCCGGTCCGGGGCGGGTGAAAACCTGGCGCGGCAACAGCGGCGGCCGCATTAATGCAGTGGCCTTCGTTGAGAGTATTCCGTTCTCGGAAACCCGCGGCTATGTGAAGAACGTGCTGGCCTACGACGCTTATTATCGTCACTTTATGGGGGATAGCGCAGCGCAGTTGATGACCGATGCCGAGTGGCAGGGCCGTTACTGATTTGCGATATTATGTGGTATGCTGCTGTACTAGTGAATGAGTATGGCGGCATATCATGACCCAGCAATCTCCCTTTTCCCCGGATCCGAACCTTCAGCGTGACCAGGAGTGGCTACGTTTTGTCGAACTGCTGAAGCACTCCTTTGATGACGGCCTGCATCTGCCGTTACTGACGTTGCTGCTGACCCCGGATGAGCGCGATGCGTTGGGTACCCGGGTGCGGATTATCGAAGAGCTGCTGCGTGGTGAAATGAGCCAGCGCGAGCTGAAAAATGAGCTCGGCGCCGGCATTGCGACCATTACCCGCGGCTCGAACAGTCTGAAGTCCGCCCCACCTGACCTGCTCGCCTGGCTGGAGCGGGCGCTTCCCGAGACCTTGCCTCAGCGGTAGATCGCGTTATGAAAGGGGCTCAGAGCCAGCACCACGGCCTGGTGGTAAACGCTGGCGCGCGTTAGCTGGCCGGCGGTAAAGATGCCGATGGCCCCCTCTTTGCGTCCCACCTCGCTAATTCCGCTCCAGTCTGACATGACTGGCCCCAGCGCCTCCCCGGCGCGTATCCGTGTCATGATGGCTTCGGGCAACGGTAGCGTTGCTGAACGCGCTTCGCCACGCCGATCCGGACTTTCGATCACCACCCAGCTAAAGGTGCTGTCGTCGTCAATTCCTGCCTCAATGGCGACCCAGTAGTCTGCTTTGGGTTGAAGACGACGGGCGTTATCCACCCGCTGACGTGCGCCACGTCTTGTTTCCTCACTTCCGAGGGGCTGTTCTGGTACGCCGCTCTCGACGTCAACGGCGTCGATGTGGCAGGATCCGTTACCGAAAATCTGTTCAAAAGCGCCCAGAATCGCCTGAATTTTGGCGGGGTTCCGGGTCGCGCAGATGACATGAAGCATATTCTGTGGAACCCTGTTTAAAAATTGTGAAAGCAGTATAACGGATCATAAGCATGTTACAGGTATACCTTGTTCGCCATGGCGAAACGCAGTGGAATGCCGAGCGCCGCATTCAGGGGCAGTCGGACAGCCCGCTTACCGAAAAAGGTGAGCAGCAGGCGCATCAGGTCGCGCAACGGGTGAGAAATATGGGAATCACGCATGTGATTGCCAGCGATTTGGGGCGCACAAAGCGCACGGCGGAGATCATTGCCGACGCCTGTGGCTGCGAGGTGACGCTGGATCCGCGACTGCGTGAGTTGCATATGGGGGTGCTGGAGCGCCGTCAGCTTGATTCTCTGACCGAGGAAGAAGAAGGCTGGCGTCAGCGCCTGGTGAATGGCACCCCGGACGGACGTATTCCGGAAGGGGAGTCGATGACTGACGTCAGCGAGCGTATGCACGCGGCGTTGAACGCCTGCCTTGACCTGCCGGAAGGGAGTCGCCCGCTGCTGGTTAGCCATGGTATGGCGCTGGGCAGTCTGGTCAGCACCATTCTGGGACTGCCGTCCTGGGCCGAGCGTCGTCTGCGTCTGCGAAACTGTTCGATTTCCCGGGTGGATCATCAACACAGCCCGTGGCTGGCGTCCGGCTGGGTGGTGGAAACGGCGGGAGACGTCTCGCATCTGGACGCCCCCGCGTTGGATGAACTACAGCGTTAACTAACGGCGTACCGGAATCAGATATTCGCAGCGTAGCTTCTGCGGGTTCGCTTCTACTTTATCCTTATGGGATGGGTAGAAGCGTTCGATATCCTGCCCATGCCGCCGGGTCAGGTTCAGCGTGGGCATGCAGGTGCCGTAAATCATCAGAATAAAGCCCTGAATGCCGCTGGTCGGCCCTTCGTAATTAAACTGAACGTACTCGCCTCCCTCCAGCGTGACCGGATGCGCCTCATGTGGGCAACCACTGGCCTGCTCTGGCAGAACCGCCGTTGTATAGAAGACCTCCTGCTCGTCATCTTTTTCCTGATTGGGGCGCGGTTCATGCAGCCCGTAGAGCACCGGTGGAATGCTCGGCGCATTGCTCAGGAACTGACGCCAGAACTGCATCCGCATCTCGTTCCGATACTCGCTCACCTGCTCCAGCGTGCAGCTGTAGCTTTGGGTTATGCCCATCAGATGAGTTTCCGGCAGCGTCACAAAATGGGGCTGAGGTAGCGTAAACTCACCAAGCCGGATTGGCGGACGCATCCCAAAGGCGCTCCATTCGGGGGAGCGGCGATAGAGGGCTGGCGTTTGCGCAAACTGCTTTTTAAAGGCGCGGGTGAAGGTCTGCTGTGAATCGAAGCGGTACTGCAGGGCGATATCCAGAATCGGACGTGCGGTCAGGCGTAGCGCGACGGCGGCCTTGGACAGACGGCGAGCCCGGATATAGGCACCGATAGCGTGCCCGGTCACATCCTTGAACATTCGTTGCAGGTGCCACTTGGAGTAGCCAGCCCTGGCGGCGACGTGATCCAGAGACAGGGGTTGATCGAGATGGCTTTCCAGCCAGGTTAGTAGATCGCGAATGATCCCAGCCTGATCCATATAATATCCTCAATCCTGACGAGCGAGTGCCTGATTTCTGCCGCGAATGATATCATTTTTCAATGATGACGCATTCAGTGTTTTTTTTAGCAACACGTGCTTAAAAAACACGCACATCTCTCTGAAAATTTTAATAACGTGATATTAAACGTTTTTTTTATCAGATGTCTAATAGTCACTGAACGTAATGTTAAAAATTGGTAACAATATGAAATATAAGGTGTTGGCAGCTGCGCTGCTGTTAGCGTTTACGGCCCGCGGCGTACAGGCGGAGCAGGTAGGCTCGGTAGATACGGTATTTAAAATCTTTGGCCCGGATCACAAAATCGTCGTAGAAGCTTTTGACGATCCCGATGTGAAGAACGTGACCTGCTACCTGAGCCGGGCGAAAACCGGTGGCATCAAGGGCGGACTGGGGCTGGCGGAGGATACCGCAGACGCGGCTATTTCCTGTCAGCAGGTTGGGCCGATTACGTTGAGCGACAAGATCAAGGCGGGGAAAGCGGAAGGAGAGATGGTGTTTCGCAAACGGACATCGCTGGTGTTTAAGAAGCTTCAGGTGGTTCGCTTCTATGATAAACGTCGCAATGCACTGATTTACCTTAGCTATTCCGACAAAGTCGTGGAAGGTTCGCCGAAGAATGCGTTGAGTGCGGTGCCCATTATGCCGTGGAAATAACGGCTCAACACAAAAAGGCCGCATAAGCGGCCTTTTTGTGGCTCCGGGAGTGGCTTACTCCTGGAGATCGCCGCAGAAGCGGTAACCTTCACCGTGAATCGTGGCGATGATCTCCGGCGTATCCGGTACCGATTCAAAGTGTTTGCGGATGCGGCGGATAGTGACATCCACAGTACGGTCGTGCGGCTTCAGCTCGCGGCCCGTCATTTTCTTCAGCAGTTCGGCACGGGACTGGATTTTTCCCGGGTTTTCGCAGAAGTGCAGCATGGCGCGGAATTCGCTACGCGGCAGTTTATACTGCTCGCCGGTAGGGCTGACCAGCGAACGGCTGTTGATGTCCAGCTCCCAGCCGTTGAATTTGTAGCTTTCAACGGAGCGGCGCTCTTCGCTAACGGCGCCCAGATTCATGGTACGCTGCAGCAGATTACGGGCTCGGATGGTCAGTTCTCGTGGGTTGAACGGTTTGGTGATGTAATCATCCGCACCGATTTCAAGACCCAGGATCTTGTCCACTTCGTTGTCCCTGCCAGTCAGGAACATCAGTGCCACATTTGCCTGTTCGCGTAGCTCACGGGCCAGCAGCAGGCCATTTTTACCCGGCAGGTTGATATCCATGATCACGAGGTTAACGTCATTATCAGAAAGGATCTGATGCATTTCGGCGCCATCGGTCGCTTCAAAGACATCGTAACCTTCTGCCTCGAAAATGCTTTTCAACGTGTTGCGTGTTACCAACTCGTCTTCAACGATAAGAATGTGAGGGGTCTGCATGTTTGCTACCTAAAATTGCCAACTAAAATCGAAACAGGAGTACAGAAGTCCCTGACCTGCCTGGTACATGTCGCAAATTAACATGACCGGCCATACATGACTAAAGTACGTAATTGCGTTCTTGATGCTCAATCCATCAACGTCAACAACATCATTAGCTTGGTCGTGGGCTCTATATCCCTCAAGACCCGACGGTGTTAAAAACGGCTGTAATCCTAACCATTTTAACAGCAACATAACAGGGCATGAGGTTTCCGACACCCAATAAAACTACGCTTCGTTGACATATATCAATTTCAATTGTAGCACGTTAACAGAGTGATGAAATCTTCGTAGCGTACTGGTTCTGTTCGTCACATTTTTTTAATAATCACACCGGCTTCCCTGATGAATCGATAAATGGAATCAATGGAAAAAGCCCGGGACAGCACCAGGATATTTCTGGCTGACGAACAACAAGATAACGGATGTGGTATCGCAAGTTCCGTTTGTCTGTCAGTACGCAAATTTATAAGTTTTTATTATAAATTACCCTACGCAAAAAGGGGAGAAAATTGTTGCAATAAAGTAAATTGTTGGCGCGAATTTTTCCTGATTGCGCGCTGTTTTGTTTCCTGATGGTGTTTACTGGTTTTTGTATAAAGAGGGATTATGCGTTTAGTTATGATTCTGGTCGGGCCGGCCAGAGCTGAAAATATTGGTGCTGCCGCGCGGGCCATGAAGACCATGGGCTTTAGCGAAATGCGGATCGTGGATAGCGAAGCTCATCGTCAACCTGCCGCCCGCTATGTGGCCCATGGTTCGACTGATATCATTGATAATATTGAAGAATATCCCACCCTTGAATCCGCGTTGCACGATGTCGATTTCACTGTCGCCACCACCGCGCGTACCCGGGCTCAGTATCATTACTACGCTACGCCTCAACAGCTACTGCCGCTGCTGGAGGAAAAAGGGCGCTGGCTGCCCACGCTGGCGCTGGTGTTTGGCCGGGAAGATTCAGGGCTGACCAATGAAGAGCTGGCGCTGGCTGATATTCTGACCGGTGTGCCCATGGCTGCAGATTACCCGTCGCTTAATCTTGGGCAGGCGGTGATGGTTTACTGCTATCAGCTTTCCGGGTTGCTGCAGATTGAACCGCGCCAGGAAGCCGTTGCCGACGCTGGGCAACTGCGTGCGCTGCGCCAGAGAATCGCCAGACTACTGACCCGGCTGGCGGTGGCAGACGATCTCAAATTGTCTGCCTGGCTGGAACAGCGAATCGGTCTGTTAGCCCAAAGAGACACCGCAATGTTGCACCAACTGCTGCATGATATCGAAAAAAGGCTGTCGGATGATAATGCCGTAAATGGATAGTTTATCGATATAAAAAACCAGTTTTGTGCGTTATGGCTGGCGGATATGAGAAGTCTGTTGGCTGTCCGCAGGCAGGGCGTGAAAAGCTAATTACCGTGAGCAACTTAAAAATTCATTGACTTAGCCCGGCAGATACTTTAACCAATATATAACGCAAGACGGACAGAATAATTTAGAGCACACAAACATCATGATTCGCATCGGCCTGACCACCATGACCATTACCACCACCATTACCACAGGTAACGGGGCGGGCTGACGCGTACAGGAAAAAATGAAAAAAGCCCGCACCCTGAAGGATGCGGGCTTTTTTTTGAGCTTAAAAAACCAGGGGGTATCTGGAAATGCGAGTGTTGAAATTCGGCGGTACATCAGTGGCGAATGCCCAGCGATTTTTACGGGTCGCCGACATTCTGGAAAGTAATGCCGGACAGGGGCAGGTGGCGACCGTGCTTTCTGCCCCGGCCAAAATCACCAATCACCTGGTGGCAATGATTGAGAAAACCATCGCAGGCCAGGATCCTCTGCCGAATATCAGCGATGCCGAACAGATCTTCGATGCCCTGCTTCAGGGGCTGGCGGAGGCGCAACCCGGTTTTCCCCTGGAGCGTATGAAGGAGCGGGTGGGTCAGGAGTTCGCGCGAATCAAGCATGTTCTGCACGGCATCAGCCTGCTGGGGCAGTGTCCGGACGCCATCAATGCATCGCTGATTTGCCGTGGCGAGAAGCTCTCCATCGCCATTATGGAGGCGCTGCTCCAGGCGCGGGGTCATCAGGTCACTGTGCTGGACCCGGTTGAGAAGCTGCTGGCGGTGGGGCATTACCTTGAATCGACGGTGGACATTGCCGAATCTACCCGCCGTATCGCCGCCAGCCGCATCCCTACCGACCATATGATCCTGATGGCTGGTTTCACCGCCGGTAACGATAAGGGGGAGTTGGTGGTGCTGGGGCGTAATGGCTCTGACTATTCCGCCGCGGTACTGGCGGCCTGCCTGCGTGCCGACTGCTGTGAGATCTGGACCGATGTCGATGGGGTTTATACCTGCGATCCGCGCCAGGTGCCGGACGCCAGACTACTGAAGTCGATGTCCTACCAGGAAGCTATGGAGCTTTCCTACTTCGGCGCCAAAGTCCTTCACCCCCGTACGCTTTCCCCCATCGCCCAGTTCCAGATCCCCTGTCTGATTAAAAATACCGGCAATCCTCAGGCGCCGGGTACGCTGATTGGTCTGGATAGCGATGCAGCCGAAAACCTGCCGGTTAAAGGCATCTCTAACCTGAATAATATGGCGATGTTCAGCGTTTCCGGGCCGGGAATGAAAGGCATGGTTGGCATGGCGGCCCGGGTGTTCGCCACTATGTCGCGTAGCGGCATCTCGGTGGTGCTTATCACTCAGTCCTCGTCAGAGTACAGCATCAGCTTCTGCGTGCCCCAGAGCGATGCACTACGCGCCAGACGCGCCCTGGAAGAGGAATTCCATCTGGAGCTGAAAGAGGGGCTGCTGGAGCCGCTTTCCATCACCGAACGTCTGGCGATTATCTCAGTAGTGGGCGACGGTATGCGTACCCTACGCGGCATCTCGGCCAGGTTCTTCGCGGCGCTGGCCCGGGCCAACATCAATATCATAGCTATCGCTCAGGGCTCTTCCGAGCGGTCCATCTCGGTGGTAGTGAACAATGATGACGTCACCACAGGCGTGCGCGTGGTGCATCAGATGCTGTTCAACACCGAGCAGGTGCTGGAAGTATTCCTGATCGGCGTTGGCGGCGTTGGCGGCGCGCTGCTTGAGCAGATCAAGCGCCAGCAGACCTGGCTTAAGAAAAAGAATATCGATCTGCGGGTGTGCGGCGTAGCCAACTCAAGGGCCATGATCACCAATGTTCACGGTCTGGATCTCGAGGCCTGGCGCCCGGCGCTGGAAGAGGCCTCGGAGCCTTTCAACCTCGGGCGTTTGATTCGCCTGGTGAAGGATTATCACCTGTTGAACCCGGTGATCGTCGACTGCACCTCCAGCCAGGCGGTAGGCGACCAGTATGCCGACTTCCTGAGCGAAGGCTTCCACGTCGTCACGCCGAACAAGAAAGCCAATACCTCATCTATGGCTTACTACCACCAGTTGCGGACCGCAGCGGGCCGCTCGCGCCGTAAGTTCCTGTATGACACCAACGTTGGGGCGGGCCTGCCGGTTATTGAAAACCTTCAGAACCTGTTGAATGCCGGCGATGAGCTACAGCGTTTCACCGGGATTCTTTCCGGTTCGCTCTCCTTTATTTTTGGTAAGCTGGATGAGGGCATGAGCCTGTCGGAGGCGACCGGTACGGCGCGTGAGATGGGCTATACCGAGCCGGATCCGCGTGATGACCTTTCCGGTATGGACGTGGCCCGTAAGCTGCTAATCCTCGCTCGTGAAAGCGGCTACAGCCTTGAGCTGGAGGATATCGTTATCGAACCGGTACTGCCGGAAAGCTTCGATGCCAGCGGCCCGGTAGAGGAATTTATGGCGCGCCTGCCGCAGCTTGACGATCTTTTCTCTTCACGGGTGGCGCAGGCTCGGGATGAAGGTAAGGTGCTGCGCTACGTCGGGATGATTGACGAGCAGGGCGGCTGCCGGGTGCAGATCGCGGCAGTGGACGGTAACGATCCGCTTTATAAGGTGAAAAACGGCGAGAACGCGCTGGCGTTCTACAGCCACTATTATCAGCCTCTGCCGTTGGTCCTGCGCGGCTACGGCGCCGGCAATGACGTGACGGCGGCCGGTGTCTTCGCCGATCTGCTGCGCACCCTGTCCTGGAATTCGGGAGTTTAATAATGGTCAAAGTTTATGCCCCTGCCTCAATTGGCAACGTCAGCGTCGGCTTCGACGTGCTGGGGGCGGCGGTATCGCCGGCCGACGGTTCACTGCTTGGCGACTGCGTTAGCGTGGAGCGGGCCAGCCAGTTCAGCCTGGATAATGCCGGAAGTTTCGTTAGCAAGCTCCCTGCCAGGGCGCAGGACAACATTGTGTACCAGTGCTGGGAGCGTTTCTGCGAGGAGCTAGGCGAGCAGATTCCGGTGGCGATGACCCTGGAAAAGAATATGCCGATTGGATCCGGATTGGGATCCAGCGCCTGTTCAGTCGTTGCGGCGCTGGTCGCGCTCAATGAATTTTGCGATCGGCCTCTGGATCAGACCCGTCTGCTGGCGCTGATGGGGGAGCTGGAAGGGCGGATCTCCGGTAGCGTCCACTACGATAACGTGGCGCCCTGCTATCTGGGCGGTATGCAACTGATGATAGAAGAGCAGGGGATTATCAGCCAGTCGGTGCCTTGCTTTGAAGAGTGGTTCTGGGTGATGGCTTACCCGGGAATTAAAGTTTCCACCGCTGAAGCCCGGGCGATTCTGCCAGCGCAGTATCGTCGTCAGGACTGTATCAGCCACGGGCGCGGTCTGGCAGGCTTTATTCACGCCTGCCACAGTGGCCAGCCGGCGCTTGCGGCAGCGCTGATGCGTGATGTCATCGCCGAGCCCTACCGGGCGAAGCTGCTGCCGGGCTTTGCCGAAGCCCGACGCGCCGTTGGTGAGATCGGCGCGCTGGCCTGTGGTATTTCCGGCTCTGGCCCGACCCTGTTTGCGGTATGCGATAAGCAGGAAACGGCGCAGCGCGCGGCGGACTGGCTCAGCCAGCACTATTTACAGAATGATGAAGGCTTCGTTCATATTTGCCGTCTGGATACGGCGGGCGCACGAGTACTGGGATAACGCATGAAACTCTATAATCTGAAAGATCATAACGAGCAGGTCAGCTTTGCGCAGGCCGTGACACAGGGACTGGGGAAAAATCAGGGGCTGTTTTTTCCGCACGGGCTGCCGGAATTTAGCCTGACGGAGATCGACGAACTGCTGGAGATGGACTTTGTTCCGCGCAGCAGTCGCATTCTCTCGGCCTTTATCGGCGACGAAATTACGCCGGAAATTCTGGAGGAGCGGGTACGCGCCGCCTTCACCTTCCCGGCGCCGGTGACGAAAGTCAGTGACGATGTGGCCTGTCTGGAGCTGTTTCACGGCCCGACTCTGGCGTTCAAGGATTTTGGCGGTCGCTTTATGGCCCAGATGCTGACGCATATCAGCGGCGATAAGCCGGTGACTATCCTGACCGCCACCTCTGGCGATACCGGTGCCGCAGTCGCTCACGCCTTCTACGGTCTGAAAAATGTGCGGGTGGTAATTCTCTATCCGCGCGGCAAGATAAGCCCGCTGCAGGAGAAGCTGTTCTGTACGCTTGGTGGCAATATTGAAACTGTCGCGGTGGAAGGCGATTTCGATGACTGCCAGGCGCTGGTGAAACAGGCCTTCGACGATGAGCCTCTGAAGCAGCAACTGGGGCTGAATTCCGCGAACTCCATCAACATCAGCCGCCTGCTGGCGCAGATTTGCTACTACTTTGAAGCCGTGGCGCAGCTGCCTCAGGAAGCGCGTAATCAGTTAGTAGTTTCGGTGCCGAGCGGTAACTTCGGCGATCTGACCGCCGGGCTGCTGGCGAAAGCGCTGGGGCTGCCAGTGAAGCGTTTTATCGCTGCGACTAACGTTAACGACACCGTTCCGCGCTATCTGGAAAGCGGCGAGTGGTCGCCCCATTCGACCCGCGCGACGCTTTCCAATGCGATGGATGTCAGCCAGCCTAACAACTGGCCGCGGGTTGAAGAGCTGTTCCGTCGTAAGACCTGGCGCCTGAGCGATCTTGGCTACGCCGCCGTGGATGATGAAACCACCAAAGAGACCGTGCGCAAACTGAAAGGGCTGGGTTATCTTTCCGAGCCCCATGCCGCAGTGGCCTGGCGTGCGTTGCGCGATAATCTACAGCCTGGTGAGTTTGGTCTGTTTTTGGGTACGGCGCATCCGGCGAAGTTTAAGGAGAGCGTCGAGGAGATCCTTGGCGAATCGCTGGAACTGCCCGAAGCGCTGGCTGAACGTGCCGATCTTCCTCTGCTATCCAGCGTTATACCGGCAGATTTCACTGTTTTGAGTCAGCTTCTTCTGAAAAGTAAATAAGAGATTTCTTCTGTTAAAAGCCGCCTTGATTGGCGGTTTTTTTATTTATATCCGTAATTGTGAAGATAATGTGCAGAAAAATGGCAGTAAATAAGCATAAATTATCTATGCGTGCTGCCAGGAGAGAATTAGGACTTCACAGGATAAAAAACTAATTCGGGCTCTTATAGGATGAATGCGTAGTCCCGAAAGGGGCGAGAATAAGGAGAAGACGATGTTAAGAGCCTTCACACTGGCATTCATAATGATGATAGCGGCGCCCTTTGCGGCACAGGCCCACGATCACCGGCCGCCGCCGCCGCGCCACCACCATTTCGACCACGAACGTCATCACTGGCATCGTCCGCCGCCGCCACCGCCGCGTTACCACCATCACGGGCATCGGCCGCCGCCGCCGCACTATCATCACCATCACCACCGCTATTAATCAAAACGCCAGCCTTCGAGCTGGCGTTTTGACGTTAACGTTCGTGGCGTTTAAAGACCAGTTCACCGGAGTCTGAGGCGCTGGCATCAAAGAAGTAGCCGTCGCTATCAAACGCCGTGAGCTGTTCTGGTCGGGTCAGTCGATTTTCGATGATATAGCGACTCATCAGGCCGCGCGCTTTCTTGGCGTAGAAGCTAATCACCTTGAACTTGCCATTTTTCTCATCCAGAAAGACCGGCTTAATCAGCGTCGCTTTCAATTTTTGCGGCCGTACCGATTTAAAGTATTCATCCGAAGCCAGGTTGATCACCACGTCGTCATTCTGCTCTGTCAGGGTGGCATTCAGGGTATCGGTAATGATGTCGCCCCAGAAGCTATAGAGATCCTTACCTTGTGGGTTCGCCAGTTTGATGCCCATCTCCAGACGATAGGGCTGCATCAGATCCAGGGGGCGCAACACGCCGTACAGGCCGGAGAGCATGCGCAAATGGCGCTGAGCGAAGTCGAAATCCTCTTCGCTTAAGGTTTCTGCCTGCAGACCGGTGTAGACATCGCCTTTAAAGGCAAGGATAGCCTGACGGGCGTTTTGCGGCGTGAAGTCCGGGTGCCAGTCATGGAAGCGCGTTGCATTGAGCGATGCCAGCTTATCGCTAATGCCCATTAGCGAAGCAATTTGTGGTTCGGAAAGCTTACGGGCCTCACGGATCAACTGCTGCGAATACTCCAGCAGCGCAGGCTGGGTATAGCGCTGTGTGGCAAGGGGGCTCTGGTAATCCAGAGTTTTGGCAGGTGAAATCAGAATAAGCATCTCTTTTCCTTGCGAGGTTGATTCAGGTTCTGGCGGACCATACGGAATTCAGCCCGGACTACTGTAGCAAATCTGGCGGATGTTATGGCCGATGGTTGTAATTGGAAGCCGATGGCGTACTGCGCTTCGCATTATCCCAGACGCCGGGCTCCAGCTGGCTATGAATTTCCGGAAAGCGTTCAGGATTAAAGACCGGCATCTTACCCAGCGCTCGCTGGCGTCGCCAGTCCCCGATCAACTCCCGGACCACCGGCGACAATAGCAGAATGGCAATCAGGTTAACGATCGCCATCAGAGCCGTCATTATCGTTGCCAGTTGCCAGACCCCCGGCATATAAAACAGGCAGCCGGCAATAACGGTGAGCAGTATGCTCAGCCGAAAGAGCAGGCGCCGGCTGGCCGTTGGGCGCAGCATAAAGTTCAGGTTATTCTCGGCATAAACGACGTTGGCGATAATTGTGGTGAAGGCAAACAGCACAACAATCAGAGTGACCAGCGTGCTACCCCACTGTCCCACCAATGAGGCCATCGCCAGGCGTAGAATCGAGAGGCCGTTGCTTTGTAGCTCGGGGATGTCGAGCACGCCGGAAAGCAGGATGACCATGGCTGTGATACTGCACAACACCAGCGTATCGAAGGCCACGCCAACCATCTGTACCAGCCCCTGGGCCGCCGGATGAGGAGGCCAGGAAACCGCCGCCGCCGCGACATTAGGCGTTGAACCCACCCCCGCTTCGTTAGAGAACATCCCGTGCTGAAATCCCTGGCTTAATGCCTGGCTCAGGGTATAGCCGAGTGTACCGGCGGCAACTTCGTGCCAGCCGAAGGCGCCGCGCAGCACCAGTCCAAGGACCGAAGGTATCTGGTCGATATGCCATAGCATTAGCCCCAGGCCCGGCAGTAGCCAGCACAGGCTCATTATCGGCACCAGCCACAGCGCAATGGCGGCGACGCCCTGAATGCCGCGGCGAATGGCCAGCGCGCACAGGACGAATAGCGTGATGCTAATCGCCAGCGGGGAAATATTAAAGGTTTGATGCAGCGCCCGGGAAATGGCGGAAGCCTGAAGATAGTTAGCGATAAAGCCAAAGGCGACAATCAGCATGACGGCGAACAGGCTGCCCATCCAGCGCATACCCAGGCCCCGGGTCATGTACCAGGCGGGGCCGCCCTGAAACTGTCCGCGGTCGTTACGGGTTTTATAAAGCTGCGCCAGAGTACATTCGGCAAAGGAGATCCCCATACCGATAATGCCGGTGACCCACATCCAGAAGATGGCGCCGGGCCCGCCAGCGGCCAGCGCTATTGCTACGCCGGACAGACTGCCGACGCCGACCCGCGCCGCAAGGCTGATAAGCAGCGCCTGAAGTGCGCTAAGACCGTCTCGCGGTGGCGTGATACCTCGTCTGAGCAGGGGGCAAAACATGCGCAAATGACGAAACTGGATATAACCGGTGTGCCAGGTAAACCAGATGCCCGCGCCAGCCAGCAGATAGATAAGAATTGAGCCCCATATCAGGTCGCTCATGAATAACAGAAAATCGTGCATTGATATCCTTTAATGCCGCGCCCTGGCCGTTCCGTGCCGCGCGCTGATTCGGCCGTCCGTCATGTCGTGGTGATAAGTCTTAGAGTTTATCACAGAGGGTAACTCCTGGGTGACTCCGGTTGCACCGAAAGAGGGGCGTGATATTATCGAGTGAGACCGGTTACATCTCACTAACAAGTAGTTTTAACGAGAAATCTATCATGACGGATAAATTGACCTCCCTGCGTCAGTACACCACAGTCGTGGCTGACACCGGAGACATCGCGGCGATGAAGCTGTATCAGCCGCAGGATGCCACAACCAACCCTTCACTGATTCTCAATGCCGCTCAGATTCCTGAATACCGTAAGCTTATCGACGATGCCGTTGAATGGGCACGCGGCCAGAGCAGCGATCGTGCGCAGCAGGTGGTGGATGCTACCGACAAGCTGGCGGTAAACATCGGCCTTGAGATCCTGAAACTGATCCCCGGTCGTATTTCTACCGAGGTTGATGCGCGTCTCTCTTACGATACCGAAGCGAGCATCGCCAAGGCGAAGCGCCTGATCAAGATGTACAATGATGCCGGTATCGGCAACGACCGCATCCTTATCAAACTGGCCTCTACCTGGCAGGGGATTCGCGCAGCTGAACAGCTGGAAAAAGAGGGCATCAACTGTAACCTGACCCTGCTGTTCTCCTTCGCTCAGGCGCGTGCCTGCGCCGAAGCGGGCGTTTACCTGATCTCGCCGTTCGTTGGCCGTATCCTCGACTGGTACAAAGCTAATACCGACAAGAAAGAGTATGCGCCTGCGGAAGATCCAGGCGTGGTATCAGTGAGTGAAATCTACCAGTATTACAAAGAGCACGGTTATGAAACCGTGGTGATGGGCGCCAGCTTCCGTAACGTTGGCGAGATCCTGGAACTGGCGGGCTGCGACCGTCTGACCATTGCACCGGCTCTGCTCAAAGAACTGGCCGATAGCGAAGGCGCCATCGAACGCAAACTGGCCTGGGCGGGCGACGTGAAGGCGCGTCCGGAGCGCATGACCGAGTCTGCATTCCTGTGGAGCCATAACCAGGATCCGATGGCGGTCGACAAACTGGCGGAAGGTATCCGCAAGTTCGCCATTGACCAGGAAAAACTGGAAAAAATGGTCAGCGACCTGCTGTAATTCCCCCGTGGCCGGGTAACCGGCCACGTTCTCACTCCCCCCGAGCTTTCACCTCCTTCTGTCTGCAATTCCCTTCACAGTGTATGATTCGGGTATGAACCACTGATTTACGGACTTGCTATGAACACCTTACGTATTGGCTTAGTTTCTATTTCCGATCGGGCCTCCAGCGGCGTCTACCAGGATAAGGGCATTCCGGCTCTGGAAAGCTGGCTGGAGCAGGCGCTTGCCACCCCGTACCAGCTGGAACGACGCCTGATCCCTGATGAACGTCAGCTTATTGAACAAACCCTGTGTGAACTGGTCGACGAGATGGGCTGCCATCTGGTATTGACCACTGGCGGTACCGGACCTGCCCGACGTGACGTCACGCCGGATGCAACCCTGGCGGTGGCCGACCGGGAAATGCCGGGGTTCGGTGAGCAGATGCGTCAGGTGAGTCTGCGTTTTGTCCCTACGGCCATTCTGTCGCGCCAGGTGGGTGTGATTCGTAAACAGGCGCTGATCCTCAACCTGCCCGGTCAGCCGAAAGCGATTCAGGAAACCCTGGAAGGGGTGAGGGACGATGCGGGTAACGTGCTGGTACAGGGTATCTTCGCCAGCGTGCCGTACTGCATCCAGTTGCTGGAAGGCCCTTATGTCGAAACTCACGCCCAGGTGGTTGCCGCCTTTCGTCCGAAAAGCGCCAGGCGTGAAAATGTCGGCTGAGTTCGCTTTTTTACATCATCGATAGTCGTATATCTCTGGCACAGCGCGATTTTATCGTTATAGTAACTCCATATTTACAATTAAATGGAAACTATTCGATACACTCGAGGGGTGACGGTTTATCTATGGCTCAGGACACGCGACCACTCAACCGCCAGGACTATAAAACGCTGGCGCTGGCTGCCCTTGGCGGGGCGCTGGAGTTCTACGATTTCATCATATTCGTTTTTTTCGCAGCGGTAGTGGGGGCGCTGTTCTTCCCGCCGGACGTTCCCGAATGGCTGCGCCAGGTTCAGACCTTCGGCATTTTTGCCGCCGGTTATCTGATTCGCCCACTCGGCGGTATTGTGATGGCGCACTTTGGCGATCGCAGCGGCCGTAAACGTATGTTTACCCTGAGTATCCTGATGATGGCGTTGCCGACCCTGGCGATTGGCCTGCTGCCGACCTGGGATACGCTCGGCGTCGCAGCGCCGCTGCTGTTGCTGGTCATGCGGTTACTACAGGGGGCGGCTATCGGCGGCGAAGTGCCGGGCGCCTGGGTTTTTGTGGCTGAGCATGTGCCGGAGCGGCGTACCGGGCTGGCCTGTGGCATTCTGACCGCAGGGCTGACGCTGGGGATTTTGCTGGGCTCACTGGTGGCGACCCTGGTGAATTCGCTGTTAACGCCCGATGCGGTACAAGGCTGGGGCTGGCGAATTCCGTTTTTGCTCGGTGGCATCTTCGGGCTAATGGCGATGTATCTGCGGCGCTGGTTACAGGAGACGCCGGTCTTTGTGGAGCTGCAACAGCGTAAAATGCTGGCGCGCGAACTGCCGGTGAGAGCGGTCGTCACCCGTCATCGTAAAGCCGTGATGGTCTCTATGCTGCTTACCTGGCTGCTGTCGGCCGGTATTGTGGTGGTGATCCTGATGGCGCCGACCTGGCTTCAGCAGCAGGCCGCTATCGCACCAGCCCGGGCGCTGCAGGCTAACAGCGTGGCGACCATTATGCTGTGTTGCGGCTGTCTGCTGGCGGGGCTGGCTGCCGATCGCTTCGGCGCCGGTAAGACCTTCATGGTGGGAAGCCTGGTACTGGCGCTGTGCAGCGCGCTGTTTTATCACCTGATGCTGAGTCATCCTGAGTCGCTGTTTCTGCTCTATGGCCTGGTGGGCCTCAGCGTCGGTGTAGTGGGCGCCGTTCCTTTTGTCATGGTGCGGGCCTTTCCGCCGGAGGTGCGCTTTTCCGGGCTCTCTTTTTCTTACAACATGTCCTATGCCGTCTTTGGCGGGCTGTCGCCGATTGCGGTAACGCTAATGATGGGGATCTCCCCGCTGGCGCCGGCCTGGTATGTACTGGCTCTGGCATTGATGGGGCTGGTTATCGGTTTCTGGCTCTGGCGTTCGCCGCAGGTGACCGGTGACTTGCAGACCCAGCGGGTGATGTGAGGGTAGGGCCCTCGCCGTCAGGCGAGGGCCAGGAACGTTAGTGACGTTCGCCAATCGGCAGCAGGGTACGGCCTGCTTTTTCATTAAGCACTTCCGCCATCGCCGTCCAGAAGGCGCTGGCGCCGCAGGTAATGCCGACCCAACCGGCGATGCGTACCGTCTGCGCGCTGTCGGCCAGATGGCCGATGGCGAGCAGGGCGAAGAGCACGGTCAGGCTCAGGAAGACGAACTGCAGGGCGCGGTTGCCTCCCAGGGTGCCGAAGAACATAAACAGCGTGAAAATACCCCACAGGCCGAGCCAGGCCCCCATAAACTGGCTATTTGCCGCTTCAGCCAGCCCCATTTTCGGCATCAGCAGAATAGCGACCAGCGTCATCCAGAAGCAGCCGTAAGAGGTGAACGCCGTCAGACCGAAGGTATTTCCTTTTTTATATTCCAGCACTCCGGCAATAATTTGCGCGAGACCGCCATAAAAGAGCCCCATCGCCAGAATAATGCCGTCGAGAGGGAACAGATTAATATTATGCAGATTGAGCAGGATGGTGGTCATGCCAAAGCCCATCAGGCCCAGCGGAGCCGGGTTAGCCAGTTTTACAGTTTCCATAAAGCCTCAGTATCATCATTAACAAAACAGCCACTCTCCGGCGGCTGGCGGCGCATCATATAGGGGCTCTGTTTGCTGCGTCTTTGATCGAAAGGGGTAAGAATGAAATTTTTTTTGTCTTCCCCCTTGATGGCGAGCGGGACGACCCCATCTTGTAGACAACCAACGAAGAGTGAATCTGAAAAAAAAGCGAATCCGGGCGGTTGAAAGAGACAATTTTGCCCTTATTACAGGTTCACGATCATCAAAGATGACGAATTTTTAGTGGAGACGTTTAGATGGGTAAAATTATTGGTATCGACCTGGGTACTACCAACTCTTGTGTAGCTATTATGGATGGCACTCAGGCACGTGTGCTCGAGAACGCAGAAGGTGAACGCACCACGCCTTCTATCATTGCATATACTCAGGATGGTGAAACTCTGGTGGGTCAGCCGGCTAAACGTCAGGCGGTGACGAACCCGCAGAACACCCTGTTTGCAATCAAGCGTCTGATCGGCCGTCGCTTCCAGGACGAAGAAGTCCAGCGTGATGTGTCCATCATGCCGTACAAAATTGTGGGCGCTGATAACGGCGACGCATGGATTGAAGTTAAAGATCAGAAAATGGCACCGCCGCAGATTTCTGCTGAAGTGCTGAAGAAAATGAAAAAGACCGCCGAGGACTACCTGGGCGAGCCGGTGACCGAAGCTGTTATCACCGTACCGGCCTACTTTAACGATGCGCAGCGTCAGGCAACCAAAGACGCCGGTCGTATCGCGGGCTTGGAAGTGAAACGTATCATCAACGAACCGACCGCTGCTGCGCTGGCTTACGGTCTGGACAAGCAGACCGGTAACCGCACTATCGCGGTATACGACCTGGGTGGTGGTACCTTCGATATCTCCATCATCGAAATCGATGACGTTGACGGCGAAAAAACCTTTGAAGTTCTGGCAACCAACGGTGATACCCACCTGGGTGGTGAAGACTTCGATACCCGTCTGATCAACTACCTGGTTGACGAGTTTAAGAAAGATCAGGGCATCGACCTGCGTAATGACCCGCTGGCGATGCAGCGCCTGAAAGAAGCGGCAGAAAAAGCGAAAATCGAACTTTCTTCTGCCCAGCAGACCGACGTGAACCTGCCGTACATCACCGCAGACGCCACCGGTCCGAAACACATGAACATCAAGGTGACCCGTGCCAAACTGGAATCCCTGGTGGAAGATCTGGTTAACCGCTCTATCGAGCCGCTGAAAGTCGCGCTGCAGGACGCTGGGCTGTCGGTTTCCGACATCCATGACGTTATCCTGGTTGGCGGTCAGACCCGTATGCCGATGGTGCAGAAGAAAGTTGCCGAATTCTTCGGTAAAGATCCGCGTAAAGACGTAAACCCGGACGAAGCCGTGGCTATTGGCGCTGCGGTACAGGGCGGCGTACTGACCGGTGAAGTGAAAGATGTTCTGCTGCTGGACGTCACTCCGCTCTCCCTTGGGATTGAAACCATGGGCGGCGTGATGACTGCGCTTATCAACAAGAACACCACTATCCCGACCAAGCACAGCCAGGTCTTCTCTACCGCAGAGGACAACCAGGCCGCCGTGACCATTCACGTGCTGCAGGGTGAGCGTAAGCGTGCGGGCGATAACAAGTCTCTGGGTCAGTTCAACCTGGATGGCATTAACCCGGCACCGCGCGGTATGCCGCAGATCGAAGTCACCTTCGACATCGACGCCGACGGTATTCTGCACGTTTCCGCGAAAGATAAAAACAGCGGTAAAGAGCAGAAGATCACCATTAAGGCCTCTTCCGGTCTGAACGAGGAAGAGATCAACAAGATGGTGCAGGAAGCTGAAGCTAACGCTGAATCTGACCGTAAGTTTGAGGAGCTGGTACAGACCCGCAACCAGGCGGATCACCTGGTACACAGCACCCGCAAACAGGTTGAAGAAGCGGGCGACAAGCTGCCGGCGGAAGACAAAACCGCTATCGAATCTGCGCTGAGCGCGCTGGAAACTTCCCTGAAAGGTGAAGATAAAGCTGATATCGAAGCGAAGATGCAGGAGCTGGCGCAGGCTTCAGCCAAACTGGTTGAAATCGCTCAGCAGAATGCACAGCAGCAGGCACAGCCTGGTGCAGAAGCCGGTGCTGACAAGAACGACGACGTGGTAGACGCGGAGTTCGAAGAAGTTAAAGAAAACAAAAAATAATCGCCCTTTGAGTGGGTAAGATTGTTCGCACGGGCGTAGAGGTTTTTCCTCCACGCCCGTTTATTCATCTATTCCCGGGAGGTTTTCTGAATCTATTCGGGGATAAGGGCAGATAAAAAGATGGCGAAGAAAGACTACTACGAGATTTTAGGCGTCGCGAAAGATGCGGAAGAGCGCGACATCAAAAAAGCCTATAAACGCCTGGCCATGAAGTTCCACCCGGACCGCAATCCCGGGAATAAAGAGGCCGAAGATAAGTTTAAAGAGATCAAAGAAGCCTACGAAATTCTGACCGATGCCCAGAAGCGTGCGGCCTACGATCAGTATGGCCATGCCGCCTTTGAACAGGGTGGAATGGGCGGTGGCGGCTTCGGTGGCGGCTTTGGCGGCGGTGGAGCTGACTTCAGCGATATCTTTGGCGACGTATTTGGCGATATCTTTGGCGGCGGTCGCAGAACCCGTGCCGCTCGCGGTGCCGATTTACGCTACAACATGGAGCTGTCGCTGGAAGAAGCGGTACGCGGCGTGACCAAAGAGATCCGTATCCCGACTCTGGAAGAGTGCGACCTGTGCCATGGCAGCGGCGCGAAGGCAGGCTCCAAGCCGCAGACCTGTCCCACCTGTCACGGTGCCGGCCAGGTGCAGATGCGTCAGGGCTTCTTTACCGTACAGCAGACCTGTCCACACTGTCAGGGCCGCGGTACGCTGATTACCGACCCTTGCACCAAATGTCACGGCCATGGTCGCGTCGAGAAGAGCAAAACGCTGTCAGTGAAAATTCCGGCTGGGGTGGACACTGGCGATCGCATCCGCCTGGCGGGCGAGGGTGAAGCGGGTGAGCATGGCGCACCGGCAGGAGATCTCTACGTTCAGGTGCAGGTTAAACCGCATCCGATCTTTGAACGTGAAGGGAATAATCTGTACTGCGAAGTACCGATCAACTTTACGATGGCGGCACTGGGCGGCGAGATTGAAGTTCCGACCCTGGATGGCCGTGTGAATCTGAAGGTGCCGGGTGAAACTCAGACCGGTAAGCTGTTCCGCATGCGCGGTAAAGGCGTGAAATCGGTACGCGGCGGCGCGCAGGGGGACCTGCTGTGCCGGGTTGTGGTTGAAACCCCGGTCAACCTGAACGAGAGGCAGAAGCAGTTGCTTAATGAGCTGCAGGAAAGCTTTGGCGGCCCGACCGGCGAGAAAAACAGCCCGCGCTCCAAAAGTTTCTTCGACGGCGTGAAAAAGTTCTTTGACGATCTGACCCGCTAACGTCGGGGCATTCGCCAGATAGAACCTTAAGGGACTGCCGGTCCCTTAAGGTTTTTTTACACCTGCCTTGCGTTACAGTTCTGAATAACAGGTTTTTCCGTGTGGTTATTATTTTGCGGATTTCTCACCGGTATCGCATCATGACCCCAGTAAAAAGGCCATTGTCCGTTCTTCTTGCATTATACTTATCGTTAAAACCGAGTGTTACGGCAGTAATAACCTGCTTTTAGCGAATATTTATTCTGTCCTATGATAGTTGTCACTTCGGTTTTACTTGATGAGACAGCGAATAATGAAACAATTACAACGCTTCTTCAGCAGCGATGCTTCAGGTGGCGTGTTGCTGATTATTACTGCCGCACTGGCGATGCTTCTGGCCAATATGTCCACCACTCAGGCGGAGTATTTCTCCTTCCTCAATATGCCGGTTGAGCTAAAGTTGGGCAGCCTGGAGATCCACAAAAACATGCTGCTGTGGATCAACGACGCCCTGATGGCCTGCTTCTTCCTGATGATTGGCCTGGAAGTTAAACGCGAACTGGTGTCCGGCTCGCTGGCCAGCCGCCGTCAGGCTGTTTTCCCCATCATTGCGGCGGCTGGCGGTATGGTAGTGCCGGCCGTAATCTATCTGTTGTTCAATATGCAGGATCCCGTTACCCGCCAGGGTTGGGCAATTCCGGCTGCGACCGATATCGCTTTTGCGTTAGGGATTCTGGCGCTGTTGGGCAACCGGGTTCCGGCATCGCTGAAGATCTTCCTGATGGCGCTGGCGATTATCGACGACCTGGGCGCGATAGTGATCATCGCGCTGTTCTATACCAGTGACCTGTCGGTACTGTCGCTGGGCGTGGCTGCCGCCGCCATTGTGGCGTTGGTGATGCTGAATCTGTTTAACGTGAGACGGATTGGAATCTACCTGCTGGTGGGGGTGGTGCTGTGGACCGCGGTGCTAAAATCGGGCGTTCACGCAACGCTTGCCGGGGTGATTATCGGCTTCCTGATCCCGCTTAAGCCGGAGAAAGGGCATTCACCGGCCCGGGAACTGGAGCATATTCTACACCCCTGGGTTTCGTTCCTGATTCTGCCGCTGTTCGCCTTCGCGAATGCCGGGGTTCCGCTGCAGGGCGTTACCCTGGGCGGGCTGACTTCTCTGCTACCGCTGGGCATTATCGCTGGTCTGCTGGTAGGCAAGCCGCTTGGTATCAGCCTCTTCTGCTGGGTGGCCCTGAAGCTGAAGCTGGCTTCATTGCCGGAAGGGACAACCTGTCGGGATATCGTTGCGGTGGGTGTGCTGTGCGGTATTGGCTTCACCATGTCGATCTTTATCGCGACCCTGGCGTTCGGCGATATCGATCCTGAGCTTATCACCTGGGCGAAGCTGGGGATTCTGGTGGGGTCGATGCTCTCCGCAGTACTGGGATATATCATGTTGAGAATGCGGCTCTCAGGGCGTGAGGCACAGCATACGCACTAACATAAGGCGGCCCCGTAACGGGGCCGCAGGGATTTCCATCACGGAGTGACGCTTATGCCCCATATAAACTACAACCATCTGTACTATTTCTGGCACGTCTGCAAAGAGGGATCGGTTGTGGGGGCCGCCGAGGTGCTCTATCTGACGCCTCAAACCATTACCGGGCAGATTAAACTGCTGGAAGAGCGTCTGCAGGGCAAGCTGTTCAAGCGCAAGGGGCGAGGTCTGGAGCCTTCTGAACTGGGTCAGCTGGTGTTCCGCTATGCGGACCGGATGTTCACCCTGAGCCAGGAGATGCTGGATATCGTCAACTACCGCAAAGAGTCTCATTTGCTGTTTGACGTTGGGGTCGCGGATGCGCTTTCCAAACGGCTGGTCAGCGGCGTACTGGATGCGGCGGTGGAAGAGGACAGCCAGATTCGGTTGCGCTGTTTCGAGTCTACCCACGAATTGCTGCTGGAGCAGCTCAGCCAGCATAAGCTGGACATGATCCTTTCTGACTGTCCTGTCGATTCATCCCAGCAGGAGGGGCTGTTTTCGGTGAAGATTGGTGAATGTGGCGTGAGCTTCTGGAGCCAGGCGCCGCTGCCGGGGAAACCGTTTCCCGCCTGTCTGGAGGAACGCAGTTTGTTGATTCCCGGGCGCCGTTCCATGCTGGGGCGTAAGCTACTGAACTGGATCAACGCGCAGGATTTAAAGGTACAGATCCTTGGTGAGTTTGACGATGCGGCGCTGATGAAAGCCTTTGGCGCTGCGCATAATGCGATCTTTGTGGCGCCGACCCTTTACGCTTACGACTTCTACCGCGATGAAGAGATTGTGGAGATAGGGCGGATGGATAACGTGATGGAGGAGTACCACGTGATTTTCGCCGAGCGTATGATTCAACATCCGGCGGTACAGCGTATCTGCAACCGGGATTATTCGGCGCTGTTCGCCAACCCTATACGCTGATTCAGGACATAAAAAAACCCGCATCGGCGGGTTTTTTTATCAAGCAACAGCGAAGAAGGCGATTAGGCCATCTTGCTGATCTGCGCGACCAGGTTAGACTTATGACGCGCTGCTTTGTTTTTGTGGATCAGACCCTTACCGGCCTGACGATCCACGATCGGTTGCATTTCGTTAAATGCTTTCTGAGCAGCTTCTTTGTCGCCTGCTGCAATCGCCGCGTATACCTTCTTGATGTAGGTACGCATCATGGAGCGACGGCTAGCGTTGTGCTTGCGGCGCTTCTCAGACTGTACGGCGCGTTTCTTAGCTGATTTGATATTAGCCAAGGTCCAACTCCCAAATAATCATATGTGGACAATTCAAAGGCCGAGGAATATGCCCGTTTAGCCTTCTTTTGTCAATGGATTTGTGCAAATAAGCGCCGTTAAAGCAAGCGGCACCGGTTACGTAATGATGGCGCAAGATTCTACCAGCTTGCCGCGCGTGAATACAGTCTTTCAGCGACAAAATTGACGCGTCTCGCGGCAAGCTGGTGCGGGGGGCCGTCAACAGAGGAAAAATCATTGCCGCTTTATGCTATAACGAACCATTCGCCGGTTAATTTTAACGGCTGTACAAGGTATAATCCGCCGATTTCCACTGTTTTGAGCCTGTCATGAAGCTGATACGCGGCATACATAATATCAACGCCAGCCATCACGGTTGCGTGTTGACCATTGGTAATTTTGACGGCGTGCATCGTGGTCATCAGTCCCTGCTACAGGGGCTGGTCGAAGAGGGGCGTCGTCGCCAGTTGCCGGTGATTGTGATGATCTTTGAGCCCCAGCCCCTTGAGCTGTTTGCAGGCAATGAAGCTCCTGCGCGCCTGACGCGTCTGCGGGAAAAAGTGCGTTACCTTGCTGAATGCGGCGTGGACTACGTTCTCTGCGTGCGTTTCGATCGTCGATTCGCGGCGTTGACTGCCGAAAGCTTCGTGAAAGAGCTGTTGGTCGGTAGTCTGGGAGTTCGCTACCTGGCAGTGGGGGATGATTTCCGCTTTGGCGCTGGTCGCAAGGGCGATTTCTTATTATTACAGAAAGCCGGACAAGAGTACGGTTTTAACGTCGTCAGCACCCATACCTTCTGCGAAGGCGGCGTGCGTATCAGCAGTACCGCGGTGCGTCAGGCGCTGGCGAATGATGATTTAACGCTGGTGGAAAGCCTGTTGGGACGCCCATTTTCTATTTCCGGGCGCGTGGTGCATGGCGATGAGCTGGGGCGCACTATCGGTTTTCCTACGGCGAACCTGCCGCTGCGTCGCCAGGTGTCGCCGGTCAAAGGCGTTTATGCCGTCGAGGTACTGGGCGCCGCAGAAACGCCGCTATTCGGCGTTGCCAATATCGGCACCCGCCCTACGGTAGAAGGGACACGCCAGCAGCTGGAGGTCCATCTGCTGGACGTTACACTGGATCTGTACGGGCGACATATTGAAGTAATTATGCGTAGCAAAATCCGCAACGAGCAGCGTTTTACTTCGCTGGATGCGTTGAAAGCGCAGATCGCCAGAGACGAGATGACGGCCCGGGAATTCTTCGGGCTGGCGCTGCCGCAATAATTGCCGCGCCTGGCATCTGATAAAGCATTAACCAAACCGAAATACGGAACCGAGAATCTGATGAGTGACTTTAAATCCACCCTGAATTTGCCGGAAACAGGGTTCCCGATGCGCGGCGATCTCGCTAAGCGCGAACCGGGCATGCTGGCGCGTTGGACCGATGACGATCTGTACGGCATCATCCGCAAAGCGAAAAAAGGCAAAAAAACTTTCATTCTTCATGATGGCCCTCCCTACGCGAACGGCAACATTCATATTGGTCACTCGGTTAATAAGATTCTGAAAGACATTATCGTGAAGTCCAAAGGGCTTTCCGGTTACGACTCCCCGTATGTTCCGGGTTGGGACTGCCACGGCTTGCCTATCGAACTGAAGGTTGAACAGCTGATCGGCAAACCAGGTGAGAAAGTGTCTGCCGCTGAGTTCCGTGCCGCCTGCCGCAAGTATGCCGCCGAACAGGTGGAAGGCCAGCGTAAGGACTTTATCCGCCTGGGGGTTCTGGGCGACTGGAGTCATCCCTATCTGACCATGGACTTCAAAACCGAAGCCAACATCATTCGCGCGTTGGGTAAGATCATCGGTAACGGCCATCTGCACAAAGGGGCCAAGCCGGTACACTGGTGTGTGGACTGCCGTTCGGCGCTGGCCGAAGCCGAGGTGGAGTACTACGACAAAACCTCGCCGTCTATCTACGTGGCCTTCCAGGCGACCGATGCCGCTGCGGTTACCGCGAAATTTGGCGTGAACGAGGTAAAGGGGCCGGTTTCTCTGGTGATCTGGACCACCACGCCCTGGACGCTGCCCGCCGACCGCGCAATCTCCCTGCACCCGGAGTTTGAATATGCGCTGGTCCAGGCGGAAGGTCAGGCGATGATTCTGGCGAAAGATCTGGTAGAAAGCGTGATGCAGAGCGCTGGCATTGAAGGCTGGCAGATCCTGGGCACTGCAAAAGGTGCCGATCTGGAACTGATGCGCTTTAAGCACCCGTTCCTGGACTTCGACGTTCCGGCCATTATGGGCGACCACGTGACGCTGGATGCCGGTACTGGTGCGGTACACACCGCAGGCGGCCACGGCCCGGACGACTACACCATCAGTCAGAAATACGGTCTGGAAATCGCCAATCCGGTTGGTCCGGACGGCTGCTTCCTGCCGGGTACTTACCCGACGCTGGATGGGCTGCAGGTCTTTAAAGCCAACGACACCATCGTTGAGCTGCTGCGCGAAAAGGGCGCGCTGCTGCACGTGGAAAAACTGCTGCACAGCTATCCGCACTGCTGGCGTCATAAAACGCCGATCATCTTCCGCGCCACGCCGCAGTGGTTTGTCAGCATGGATCAGAACGGGTTGCGCAAAAAATCCCTGGAAGAGATCAAGGGCGTTCAGTGGATCCCAGACTGGGGTCAGGCACGTATCGAATCTATGGTCGCTAACCGCCCGGACTGGTGTATCTCCCGCCAGCGTACCTGGGGCGTACCGATGTCGCTGTTCGTGCATAAAGAGACCGAAGAGCTGCATCCGCGCACTCAGGAGCTGATGGAAGAGGTGGCGAAGCGCGTAGAAGTGGACGGCATTCAGGCCTGGTGGGATCTCGATCCCCGCGACATCATGGGCGATGACGCTGATAACTACGTGAAAGTGCCGGATACCCTGGACGTCTGGTTTGACTCCGGATCCACCCACGCTTCCGTGGTGGATGTGCGTCCGGAATTCGCCGGTCACGCTGCCGATATGTATCTGGAAGGCTCCGACCAGCACCGCGGTTGGTTCATGTCTTCGCTGATGATCTCGACCGCGATGAAGGGCAAAGCGCCTTATCGTCAGGTACTGACGCACGGCTTCACCGTAGATGGGCAGGGGCGCAAGATGTCCAAGTCCATCGGCAACACTGTCAGCCCGCAGGATGTGATGAACAAACTGGGCGCCGATATTCTGCGCCTGTGGGTGGCTTCCACCGATTACACCGGCGAAATGGCGGTTTCCGACGAAATTCTGAAGCGCGCAGCCGACAGCTATCGTCGTATCCGTAACACCGCTCGCTTCCTGCTGGCCAACCTGAACGGTTTCGATCCCGCGAAGGATATGGTGAAACCGGAAGAGATGGTGGTGCTGGATCGCTGGGCGGTGGGTTGTGCCCGCGCGGCTCAGGCCGATATCCTCAAAGCTTATGAAGCGTACGACTTCCATGAAGTGGTACAGCGCCTGATGCGTTTCTGCTCTATCGAGATGGGCTCTTTCTATCTGGATATCATTAAGGATCGCCAGTACACCGCGAAGGCGGACAGTGTCGCGCGCCGCAGCTGCCAGACGGCGCTTTATCATATCGTTGAAGCGCTGGTGCGCTGGATGGCGCCGATCCTTTCCTTCACGGCTGATGAGCTGTGGGGCCATCTGCCGGGCGCCCGCGATAAGTACGTGTTCACCGGTGAATGGTACGAAGGGCTGTTTACGCTTTCGGAAAACGAGCCGATGAACGACGCCTTCTGGGCCGACCTGCTGCAGGTGCGCGGCGAGGTGAACAAGGTCATTGAGCAGGCCCGTGCCGACAAGCGCGTGGGCGGTTCGCTGGAAGCGGCGGTCACGCTGTATGCTGAACCGGAACTGGCCACGAAGCTGCGTTCCCTTGGCGAAGAACTGCGATTTGTCCTGTTGACCTCCGGCGCTGAAGTCGCGGATTATGCCGCAGCGGGCGAAGAAGCCACGCAGAGCGAACTAATTAAGGGCCTGAAAGTGGGTCTGAGTAAAGCCATCGGCGAGAAGTGCCCGCGTTGCTGGCACTACACGACCGATATTGGCAAGGTGGCGGACCACGCAGAGATCTGCGGACGCTGTGTCAGCAACGTCGCCGGCGACGGTGAACAACGTAAGTTTGCCTGATGAGTAAACCAATACTTTCAACGGGACTGCGCTGGCTGTGGCTGGCGCTCCTGGTTCTGGTCGTGGATCTGGGCGTCAAACAGTGGGTAATGGATAATTTCCAGCTGTTTGAAACCCGGCCGCTGATTCCGTTTCTGAACCTGCACTACGCCCACAACCCGGGCGCGGCATTCAGCTTCCTGGCGGATAAAGGGGGCTGGCAGCGCTGGTTCTTTGCCGGCATCGCTATTGGTATTGCCGTGGTGCTGCTGGCGCTGATGTACCGCTCTGCAGCCAGCCAGAAGCTCAACAATATCGCCTATGCTTTAATTATTGGCGGGGCGTTGGGCAACCTGTTTGACCGCATGGTGCATGGCTTTGTGGTCGATATGATCGACTTCTATGTCGGCGACTGGCATTTTGCCACCTTTAACATTGCCGATATGGCGATCTGTATCGGCGCCGCACTCATCGTGCTGGAAAGTTTTATTGCTCCTTCCGATAAGAAGAAGGCGGCCAACAACAAGGGGAGCTAATGGCGGACTCTGTACAAAGCGACAGCGCAGTGCTGGTGCACTTTACGCTGAAGCTGGATGATGGCTCTACGGCGGAGTCGACCCAGGCGAACGGTAAACCGGCGCTGTTTCAGATGGGCGATGGTTCCCTTTCCGAAGGGCTGGAGCGTCATCTTCTGGGCCTGAAACCAGGGGCTAAACATGCGTTTTCGCTGCAACCGGAAGAGGCGTTTGGCGTCCCCAGTCCGGATCTGATTCAGTATTTTTCCCGGCGCGAGTTTATCGATGCCGGGGAGCCGGAAACCGGCACCATTATGCTCTTTACCGCAATGGACGGCAGCGAGATGCCTGGCGTGATTCAGGAGGTGAGCGGAGACTCCATTACCGTGGACTTCAACCACCCTCTTGCCGGGCGCACCATCCATTTTGATATCGAGGTGCTGGAAATCGATCCGGCGCTGGAGGGGCAACATGCGGATTCTGCTGGCTAATCCCCGGGGCTTCTGTGCCGGAGTCGACAGGGCTATCAGCATCGTAGAGAACGCGCTGGCGATTTACGGCGCGCCGGTGTACGTGCGTCACGAAGTGGTGCATAACCGCTACGTGGTGGATGACCTGCGCGAGCGCGGCGCTATCTTTATTGAAGAGATTAGCGAAGTGCCGGACGGCGCTATCCTTATCTTTTCGGCCCATGGCGTTTCCCAGGCGGTACGCAACGAAGCGAAGAGCCGCGATCTGACCATCTTTGATGCCACCTGCCCGTTGGTGACCAAGGTCCATATGGAAGTGGCGCGCGCCAGCCGTCGCGGTGAAGAGTCGATTTTGATCGGCCACGCCGGTCATCCGGAAGTGGAAGGCACCATGGGGCAGTACAGTAACCCGAAAGGGGGCATGTACCTGGTGGAATCACCGGATGATGTCTGGACGCTTGAGATCAAAGACGAAGGCAAGCTGTCGTTTATGACCCAGACCACGCTGTCGGTGGATGACACTTCCGAAGTGATCGATGCGCTGCGTGAGCGATTCCCGAAGATTGTCGGACCGCGTAAGGACGATATCTGCTACGCCACCACCAACCGTCAGCAGGCGGTGCGCGAACTGGCGAGTCAGGCCGATGCCGTGTTAGTGGTGGGATCGAAGAATTCCTCTAACTCTAATCGCCTGGCGGAACTGGCCAGACGCATGGGGAAACCGGCATGGCTGATCGACGATGCCGACGACATTCAGGACGCCTGGCTGGCCGGTATTGAGTGCGTGGGCGTTACTGCTGGCGCTTCAGCGCCGGATGTGCTGGTACAGAATGTGCTGGCGCGCCTGAAAGCGCTGGGCGGCGGCGATGTGCTTGAGCTGACCGGCCGGGAAGAGAACATCTTCTTCGAAGTGCCGCGCGAGCTGCGGCTGGATGTGCACGAAGCATAATTCAGTGCTGTGATCGGGGCCGCAATCCCGGTTCATGCGCTTCATCCTCAGTATGCGAGAATGCCAGATGGATAAACCGTCTGGCATTTTTTTATGGAGAAGCCGATGAAACGCATCCCGATAATTCTCGATACCGATCCCGGCATCGATGACGCAGTCGCGCTTGCCGCCGCGCTCTTTGAGCCTCAACTGGATCTGCAACTGATCACCACCGTGTCAGGTAATGTCGGGGTGGATAAAACCACCCGTAATGCGCTGCAGTTGACCCATTTCTGGCAGGCGGATGTACCGGTGGCTCGCGGAGCGGCAACGCCGCTGGCGCGCCCGGCGCGTGATGCCGCCGGGGTACATGGCGTATCGGGTATGGAGGGCTACGACTTTGTGGCGCACGATCGCACGCCGCTGGCTGTACCGGCCTTTCAGGCCATCCATGACTGCCTGATGGCAAGCCAGCAGCCGATGACGCTGGTGGCCATCGGGCCGCTGACCAATATCGCGCTGCTGCTGACCCAGTATCCGGACATCCTGACCAAAATTCACCGTCTGGTCATCATGGGCGGCTCTGCGGGTCGCGGTAACTTTACGCCCAACGCTGAATTTAACATTGCCGTCGATCCCGAAGCGGCCGCCAGGGTCTTTGCCAGCGGTCTGGATATTGTGATGTGCGGACTGGATGTCACCAACCAGGCGATACTGGCGCCGGATTTTCTGGCTCAGCTACCGACAATGAATCGTACCGGCGCCATGCTGCATGCCATCTTTAGCCACTACCGTAGCGGCAGTATGTCCACCGGATTACGCATGCACGATCTGTGTGCCATCGCCGCGCTGGTACAACCGCAGTTGTTTGACCTGCGTGATTGCTTTGTGGCGGTGGAAACCCGGGGCGAATGGACAGCGGGCACCACGGTAGTGGATATTGAAGGGCGACTGGGACAACCCGCTAATGCCCGGGTGGCGCTGGGGCTGGATGTGGACGGTTTTCGGAAGTGGGTGGCTCAGGTGCTTTCTATGGCACCATAAGGCACTATGTGGATAACTCAAAAGGGAAGATATCAGGTGAAGGGAGCGAGCGTTTTTGGTGTGGTGGTTCTTCTGGCGGCACCGATAGTTTGGGGAGCCGGGACCGTGGAGTTTCCGGTGTGGAGTAAAGACTTTCAGGGACAGGTGGCAGGAAAAGACGTCAGGATCAGTCTTGAACGGCGTGGTTCGTTCATTTCTGGCCGCTATTGTTATGCGCCGTGTCGTACGCATACGCGTTATGCCTTGAGTCTGAAAGGAACCATTGACGGTGATGACATAGAACTTGAAGAACATGATGTCAGTCGCGCTGAGATGCCGCTGACAGGGTTCTGGCGGTTGAGACAGGGACAGAATGGCCTGGTGCTGGATGGAAACTGGAATTCGGCCGATCGTTTGCAGCATGCCGAAGTGGCGCTGAAAGAGGTAAAACCGGAAAACGATCCCGGTCTGGAGATTCACCTGGTAGCGGACTCATTACCAGAACGGGAGGCGTCGTCAGGGTGCCTGGACATCCCCCTGGTATCTGCGATTAAACTCTATAAAGACGGACATCTACTGCAGACTCTGGCTACAGAGTCACAGGGAACCTGTGAAATATATCTGCCTGACTGGCAAGATGTAAATTTTGACGGGCGGCCCGATTTGATGCTGGTGCAGTATCTGCCGGCAGGCCCCAATATTCCATACCAGACCTGGCTTAATGACGGGCAGCGATTTATTGATGCCCCACCAGGATTTCAGGAGATCACTGCTCCGGATATCGATGAAAAATACCAGAATATTGTCAGTTTTTGGCGTGGTAGCTGCTGTAGTCACGGGGTGAATGTGTACCGCTGGAAGGGCGATGATGTCATGCTGGTGGAACAGGGCAGTAGCTATATGCAGCCGCTCTGGGTGAAGGGGAAGGCTTACCATTGCTATATCGTGCCCGGTTACAGAAATGGGCATGTGAGCTGGCCGGTGCAGGAGCGCAATGGCAAACTGACGCCGCTTCCCTGGGATGAGGAGATATGTAGCGAGCTGGATAGCAGTGAACATTTATTAACGATGATCCAGAGTGCTACGGATCCGGGCGATGTGCGGATGGAGACATTACGCTGGAAAAAGGTGGTAACGTCAGGAGGAGCGCGCTGGTGTCCGGAGGTGCCGTTTCTCGATGGGGATAAAATTACCCGCAGGGTGTTAAAGCAGTCCGAATATGTGGAAGCCTTATGCCAGAAGCAGGATCCATATAAGGAGGAATCATGACGCAGTTTCGGCCTTAGCCGTAATCAGAGAGCTTACGCTGTTATCACTCTCAGTGAAAGGAGCCTGTCATGGTGGAAACGTGTTATCCCTGGGGACTGAGCGTGGCCGTTCATCACCAGCCTCTGGGTTTTAGCTATGGTGAAAATGTGATTGGACCGGTGCCGGAAGTTCGTCGGCTCGATCAGATCCGTCCATCCCTGAGAGATCCCGACTGCGACGGGCCGGAAGAGGTGTATGCCATCGCGATGGATGTGGCGCAAACCCAGGATCGTGAGGTGCTGGAGCAGCACAGGTTACTGTTCGGTATCGTCACTTATGCGACCGGTCGCCTTGGCGAAGAGCCCATTCGTAGCCAGGGTCATGTTCACTGCATCAGTCGGCATAGCGGCTGGTCACCGCCGGAGCTGTATGAGATCTGGCAGGGGAGAGCGATTATCTACATGCAGGAATATGTCGCGGACGATCCCGGGCGCTGCTTTGCGGTGATGGCCGGACCCGGAGAGAAAGTCCTGGTGCCGCCTGGTTGGGGACATGCCACCATCTCTGCCTGCCCGGAGGAGCCGCTCACCTTTGGCGCGTGGTGCGACCGCGAGTATGGCTTTGACTATGAGGAGGTGAGGGCTCACCGGGGGCTGGCCTGGTATCCGCGACTCCAGGGGCAGGAGATTGTCTGGCAGCATAACGACGCCTGGTTTCCCGGAGAGCTACAGGTCGTGACGCCACGGCAGTATATCGAGTTTGGCATCACTCCTGAACCTGCTTACCCGCAGGTTGTTGCCGATCCTGCCCGCTATCGTTTTATTTCCCACCCAGGAGAAGTTGCCAGTCTGTGGCGCCATTTTCATCCGTAAAAAAAGGGGAGGATGCCTCCCCGTCATGAAAGATGCCGGTTAACCGGCAAAAATTCCGCCTGTGACACCGAGCGCCGCCAGTATCAGCAGTAACACCATGGCTTTTACCGGCGATATACCGCGTTTTGCCATCAGATACCAGGTACCCAGCACGACGATTAGCGGGAGTAGCTGTGGGAAGATGCCGTCCAGCATCTGCTGCACGTGGATGTTCACGCCATCTTTGGTAACGAATTCCAGTCCGGAACCGAGCTTCACGTAACTGGCCGCCACACCGCCCATGACAAAGATCCCCAGAAGCGATAGCGCCTCGCGCAGCCGGGTCGATTGGTGACTGACCAGCATTTCGACCGAGCCGGAGCCCATTTTGTAACCTTTAAGAAACAGAAACCATGAACCGGGAATTGCGATAACCAGCCAGGCGATAATATAAAACAGAGGACCTAAAATACTGCCGCCTGCTGCCAGCGCCATACCGATACTTAGCAGAATAGGAATCAGCATTCCAGGAATCATCGAGTCGCCGATACCGGCTACGGGCCCCATAAGACCGACTTTCAACGTATTAATCATTTCGCTGTCAATGGGTTCGCCGCTGGCTTTTTTCTCTTCCAGCCCCAGCACCATACCGTTAACGATCGCACCCATTTGCGGTTCCGTATTATAAAACGAGGCGTGACGACGCAGCATTTCACTGCGTTGGCCTGGATCCGGATAGAGCTTTTTCGCCACGGGGAGCATGCTCAGACAAAAGCCGAATGATGCCAGGCGCTCAAAGCTCATAGAGGAGAGGTTATACATCATCCACGCCCGCCAGCAGCGGCGCAGATCTTTTCGGGTGAGTGTGCGTTCTTCCATCAGAATTCATCCTCATCATTAGCGGTGGGGGTTGCGCCAGTGGTTTGTGGGGGTTCCGGCTTGTAGTTGTAATGAATGAGCGCCAGCAGTGAACCGACGATCACCAGCGCGACCATATTGAGTTTTAAAAAAACGATACAGACAAAACCCACAAGGAAATAGATCAGCATGGTGTAGCTTTTAATGATCTGTTTGAGCAGGATGGCGATCCCTACGGCAGGAAGAATGCCGCCCAGAACATTCATCGTGGATAATACGGCTTCCGGCAGGCTCTCCATAAAATGGTTGATATACTGTGCGCCGAAATAGACCGCAATAAAGGTGGGAATAAAACGCAGGAAAAGGTTTGTGACCTGTGGCCAGATGGCGCTGTTGAGGTAAATACCGCGCTCGTCGCCTCGTTCGAGCGCCACGTCGGCCCGGTGATTCCAGAAGGAGTTCAGTACCATCATCGCGTTAAACAGGATAGTGCCTGCAATACCAATAGTGGCCGCCAGTGCGACAGCTACTTCCGGTCCTTTGCCTGACAGTACACCCAGTGCGATCGCCGGCCAGGCGACAAAGTTAAGATCGGCAGGCATAGAGCCACCGGGTGTCACCATGGCTATATAGACAGCCTGTACCGCGACCCCGACCATGATGCCGGTTTTGAGATCCCCCAGAATTAACCCAACCAGCATTCCTGAAACCAGCGGTCGGGTAATCAGATACCAGCCGCCTGTCAGGCCGAGTAACCAGGGGCTGCTGAGTGCGCCCAGGTAGCAAAGAGCGCCAATCAGCGCAGCTTCGATAAACATCATCTGCTCCTTATTTTATTTTCTGACGCGCGTCCTGCCAGCTGTAGCAACCAGCATCGGGAACCAGACGAAATTCAATGTGATGGCCGTGCTGCGCCAGCCAGTCAAAGGCGGCAATTTCCTGGTGATTAACCGACTGGTTGGGACCGATCGTGATGGTATCGGCCCTGGCGCTCATGGGGCCGACATTGATTTTACCGTTGGCATTCTTCAGGCTGATTCCTGCCTCTTCGATATGCCGTAGCGTGACGGGGGATTTCCCAATGACGAAATAGCGTTTTTCACTGGCAATGACTTTAGGTAATTTTTCGATCGCGGTGGCGATATCGAATAACCAGACCCGGGTATCCGGAACGGCACCTTTCATCACGGAAGAGAGCAGGGGGTCGGCCGCCACGGCGTCGTCGATAGCGATAATGCCGTCACAGGGGAGCTCTTTAGCCCAGCGAGTCACGAGCTGCCCATGAATGACGCGGTCATCAATACGTACAAAAGAGAGACTCATAACGGGTACCTTTAAAAATCATCTGACTGAACGAATGTGGTCGGAGCCGCTTTAATCAGCGTGGGGAGGGTGAGCTCCAGCAGTTGGGTCGCGGCAAGGTGGACGTCTTTTAGCTGACAGAGTTCTTCACTTTGCAGCAGCATGGGAAAATTCACGCCTGCCACAACGGCGATAGGGGGAACCGCGTCGGAGAAAGCATGCTGGCAGGCGACGTTCCATGGGGTGCCGCTTTGCATATCGCACAGTACCAGGATGCCATCGGCGGTTTGACCACAGGTCTCCAGGGCATGGGCGAAATCCTGCTTAAATCCTTCAATTCCGGACTGTTCGCTGAGTGTGACCGCGGATACATGCGGCAGCTCGCCATAGACCATTTGGCCGCTGGTCAGTAAGGCTTCGGCCAGCGGACCATGCGTGGCGACGATAAAATGAATCATATAACTACCCCCTCACCCAGGCTTTAATAGTGGCAAGTGACTGTCCGGCGCTTGCTCCGTAGGGGGAGATACGATATTTGCCTACGGCGGCCGGAATAATAAATGTTTCGGCGTAGTGCACAACAAAGGGCTCAAAGGCGCCATCAGGGCTATCGACCAGCGCCTGGGCCCCTTCCACCAGGTTTAGAACGTTGACGCCGCCCCGGGTATGATGGATCACTGGTGCGCTGAACCAGTGGCGACGGGTTTCAATAAATTCACGTTCATGTAGCCCGGTACGCTCTTCGCGCCAGCCCGGACCTTCGCCGAGGGTTTCGGTACGGTTGACCAGGTGGTCGTGTACCCACTGGGTGTCGCGCTGCCAGTCGATAACCTGCGCGCCGTGTTCCAGATGGACGGGGCGGGGCAGGCCATCCAGACCCAGTCGACCCCAATCCCACAGCTTGAAGGTGAAAATATAGGGGGTGGCGCTGATTTCGAGCACCATCGTGCCTGCGCCGGAGCAGTGAACGGTGCCTGCCGGGATCAGAAAGTGATCGTGCTTACGGGCCGGAATTTGGTTAATAAAGCGCGAGTCGTCAAAGGGTTGCTCCCCCTGATTGGCGGCTTTCAGACAGTCCAGCATGTCCTGGGGATCCACCCCGGTTTGGGTACCGAGATAAACAACGGCATTCGGCTCTGCATCAAGGATGTAGTAGCTCTCATCCTGGGTATAGTGCATACCGAACTGTTGCTGGATATATTCGGTGAGCGGATGTACCTGAAGGCTCAAATTCTGGCCGCCGATAGTGTCCAGAAAGTCAAAGCGGATCGGGAATTCGGCTCCGAACCGGGCGTGGACTTTCTCTCCCAGAAGCGCACTGGGATACAGTAATACCAGATCCTGCGAAGGGATTTCGATCCGCACCTTGCCAAAGCGCAGCAGCAGGCTGTTTTCTTCGGGTACGCAATCAAAACACCAGGCATAATTGGGCGCGCTGGGATCGAGGTTAAACCGCTGCTTCATCCACTGGCCGCCCCAGATGCCCGGGTCGAAAAAGGGCGCGACGCGAAAGGGGCGGGTAGTGGTGTGTTTCAGCGCTGCGCGTAGCGCATCTCCGCTGACCATGGCGGGGGCATTTTTGATGGTGGTATCAAGCAGGTAATCGCTGCGTCTGAGCAGCGGGGTTTTATGCCTGTCGAATATGCGCCACTCGATAAAAAAGGCGCGTTTGTAACGCCGCAGGATATCCTCATCCTGGTTGACTGCGCCCCAGTTACCCAACCCGTCGTGGCGCATTCGCTGCTGGATCTCCCAGCGCGGCAAATCGGCATAGACCAGGAGATCCCCCGGGTGTGTCAGCGCTGCGCCGGAACCATAGACTACCACCAGGCCTTGCGTGACGGCATCAATCTGCCGACGTAGTTCGGTGAGTTTGTCAGCATCAAAGAACTCATCAAGATGGTGGCAGGAGAGTACGCCGAATACCCGGTCGTCCGTCAGATTACGCGCCAGCAGCTCGTGTAATGTCTGTTTATCATGACGTGCTGATTCGACATTGATAATCAGCGCGGCACCCAGTGATGGCAGCAGGGTCTGCTCCAGCTCCGCAAGCCGCACCCCCGGATAGCAGTCAATAACCAGCACCGTGCGGGAGCGTGTTGCAATGCTGGCATTAAGCTCAGCGCTAATCGTATCCCAGTTCTGCCATGCCTGAGTGTCATAGCCCTGAATGGCAACTTCAGGGAATTTATTGTAGATCGTTGGCATTGTTTATTTCTCCATGTGGCTATAATAAGATTAATCGATTAACCTTATTTTGACAGCATGATTAACGCGATTAACCCGTCATCTTGGAGAGTTTTTGCCGCTGAATGGCATGTATTTGTGAGGGGTGTCACGATTGAAAGGTGATTGTAGATTATTCGATTAACCTCAGTAACCAACAGGAGCAAGAGTGACAACAGTAACGCTGGCACAGGTCGCAGAACGGGCAGGGGTGTCTACTGCGACGGTTTCTATGGTACTGCGCAACCGCGGCCGTATTTCCCAGGCGACGCGTGAGCGAGTGCTTAAGGCGCTGGATGATTCCGGCTACGTTTATAATCAGACTGCTGCAAATTTGCGTAACCGTACCAGCAATCAGGTCGGGCTGTTGCTGCATGATATTACCAACCCTTTTTACGGTGAAATGACGGCTGGCCTGGGACATGAAATGGAACGTCACGATCTGTTGCTGTTCCTTGCCAACAGTGAAGAGTCCTGTGAACGTCAGCAGAAATTTGTCGATTCGCTAATGCGTAACAGTGCCTGTGGCATGGTGCTATGCGCTGCGCGTGAAACGCCGCGGTTATTCTTTGATGCGTTAAAGCACCGGAATGTGCCCACCATTGTGGTGGTTCGACCGTTGAGCGATCCCGATTTTGATTTTGTCGGTACCGACAACTTTTTGGGGACGCAAATGGCGACGACGCATCTATTGAATCTGGGGCACCGGCATATCGCGTTTATTGGCGGTAGCCTGGGCTCGGGAACGCGGGCTCAGCGGATTGGCGGGTTTACCAGCACATTGCTGGAGAACGGTATTTCACCGACGCCGGAGTGGATTGCGACGACCCGGGCGAATCAACTCGATGGGGCCAGAGTGGCGGAAACGCTGCTGTCGCGCTATCCGGAAATTACCGCAGCCGTATGCTATCAGGATATTGTCGCGTTGGGCGTCATGCAGGCGTTGCGTAAAACGGGGCGGGAGCCAGGTCGCGATTTTGCACTGGTTGGCTTTGATGATATCAGCGAAGCGGCGCTGATACAGCCTGCGCTCACCACGGTATCGGTGGCTGCCCGGGAGATTGGTCGTAAGGCCGGGGAGTTGTTGTACAGCCGGATTCAGGGGAATGATGAGCCGCCGAAGCGCATTATTCTGCCTCCCTCGCTGGTGGTGAGGGGCTCTTGCGGGACCCGTCCCGTTCGGGAGAGATAAACGCCGAAGCCCGTTTTTATTTTTTTTACTGATATTCCCGGCGCTTTGTCATATTTTTTTAATGACTGGCGTTTTCAGTGGTCAGGCCTTAACGGGGTGAGTATTCTGAATACGATTTAGCTTATGTTAACCAAAGAGAATATCCATGCATGATGCACAGGTTCGCGTCGCAATAGCCGGCGCCGGGGGACGAATGGGCCGCCAGTTGATTCAGGCGGCGATGCAGGCAGAAGGGGTTATGCTTGGGGCGGCGCTGGAGCGTTCTGGCTCAACGCTTGCAGGAAGCGATGCCGGTGAGCTGGCGGGAGTAGGGCGCTGTGGAGTGACCGTTGCCACCGCTCTGGATGATGTGGTCAATGACTTCGATGTGCTGATCGATTTTACCCGCCCGGAAGGAACGCTGAACCATCTGGCCTTTTGCCGCCAGCACGCTAAAGGCATCGTGATTGGCACGACCGGCTTTGATGATGCCGGAAAGCAGGCCATCCAGGAAGCGGCCAGCACGATACCGGTGGTTTTCGCCGCTAACTTTAGCGTGGGGGTGAATGTGTTGCTGAAGCTGCTGGAAAAAGCCGCAAAGGTGATGGGGAATCACACCGACATTGAAATTATCGAAGCTCACCACCGCCATAAAGTGGATGCTCCGTCTGGTACCGCGCTGGCGATGGGGGAAACTATTGCCGAAGCGCTGGGTAAGGATCTGAAGCAGTGCGCGGTCTGGTCTCGCGAAGGCCATACCGGCGAGCGGGAACCTGGCACTATCGGTTTCGCCACGGTTCGCGCAGGCGATATTGTTGGTGAGCATACGGCGATGTTTGCGGATATTGGTGAGCGCATTGAGATAACTCACAAGGCTTCCAGCCGTATGACATTCGCAAATGGCGCTGTTCGTTCTGCTTTATGGTTAATGACGAAAAAAACTGGCCTTTACGATATGCGTGATGTGCTGGATCTCGATGAGTTGTAATCCGTGTGATGTGGTAATTGCAATCATAACGTGTTGATTGTCAGGGTGATATATTGTCACCCTTTTTATTTATTATATTTGGTGTATTTTTTATCTTAGATTATTAAAAATAATGTCTTTATACGCTAGTATCTCCTCTGTAAGTAAATTTTGACCATTTGGTCCACTTCGTTTAGCTGTGATAGAATACTTTTTTACTTTTCTTCGCCTTAAAGGCCCGTTTTTGGCCTGGTTTTTTGCTTTTTTTGGTTGTTACTCTCCAATTTGCTCATCAGTGACTCAAAATAATAATAAAAGATGGCCTTAAGGCTGGACTTTCCCCCTGCCTCTCTCTAGAATGCCGCCGTTTGTCAAAAATTCGCCGTGTCGTGCGGTAACTGCATTGATTCTCCCCCCGAGGATGAATTACTATGCAGTAAAAGTGACTGTTTATTCCCTGGAGGACGTTTTGATTAAGTCAGCGCTGTTGGTTCTGGAAGACGGAACCCAATTCCACGGTCGGGCCATTGGGGCATTGGGATCGGCCGTGGGAGAGGTCGTTTTCAATACTTCAATGACCGGTTATCAAGAAATCCTCACCGATCCTTCCTATTCTCGCCAGATTGTCACTCTTACTTATCCCCATATCGGTAATGTCGGTACCAACCCGGCCGATGAAGAGTCTTCCCGGGTGCATGCTCAGGGGCTGGTTATTCGCGATCTGCCGATTATCGCCAGCAACTTCCGCAGCCAGGAAGATCTCTCCAGCTATCTGAAGCGCCACAACATTGTGGCCATTGCCGATATCGATACCCGTAAGCTGACGCGGCTGCTAAGCGAGAAGGGCGCCCAGAACGGTTGTATTATTGCCGGTGATAATCCCGATGCCGCCAGCGCGCTGGCGCAGGCACGGGCTTTCCCGGGTCTTAAGGGAATGGACCTGGCGAAAGAAGTCACCTGCGATGCCATCAGTCACTGGCGCCAGGGTAGCTGGACGCTACAGGGCGACCTGCCTGAAGAGCAAAATGAAGAGGCGCTGCCTTACCACGTGGTGGCCTATGACTACGGCGCCAAGCGCAACATCTTGCGCATGCTGGTGGACCGCGGTTGCCGACTGACAGTCGTGCCTGCTCAGACGTCGGCGGAAGAGGTGCTGAAGATGAACCCGGACGGCATCTTCCTTTCCAACGGCCCTGGCGATCCGGAGCCCTGCGACTACGCTATCGACGCCATTACCCGTTTCCTGGAAACCGATATTCCGGTGTTCGGCATCTGTCTGGGTCACCAGTTGCTGGCCCTGGCCAGCGGCGCCCGCACCCTGAAGATGAAATTTGGTCACCACGGTGGTAACCACCCGGTGAAGGACCTGGACAGGGATTGCGTCATGATCACCGCACAGAACCACGGTTTCGCGGTTGATGAAAGCACCCTGCCTGCTCATCTTCGCGCGACTCACCGTTCGCTGTTTGACGGCACCCTGCAGGGCATTCACCGCACCGACAAGCCCGCGTTCAGCTTCCAGGGACACCCTGAAGCGAGCCCCGGCCCGCACGATGCCGCCCCGCTGTTCGACCACTTTATTGAGCTTATTGAGCAACATCGCCACAGCGCGAAATAATCAGGAGCAAGAAAAGCCATGCCAAAACGTACCGATATTAAAAGCATCCTGATTCTTGGCGCCGGCCCGATTGTTATCGGCCAGGCGTGTGAATTCGACTACTCCGGCGCTCAGGCCTGTAAGGCGCTGCGTGAAGAGGGCTACCGGGTCATTCTGGTGAACTCCAACCCGGCCACCATCATGACCGACCCGGATATGGCGGATGCCACCTACATCGAGCCGATCCATTGGGAAGTGGTGCGCAAAATCATCGAAAAAGAGCGTCCGGATGCGGTTCTGCCCACTATGGGTGGTCAGACCGCCCTTAACTGCGCGCTGGAACTGGAGCGCCAGGGGGTGCTGGAAGAGTTCGGTGTCGCGATGATCGGCGCTACTGCGGATGCCATCGATAAGGCGGAAGATCGTCGCCGCTTTGATGTCGCGATGAAGAAAATCGGCCTTGAAACTGCCCGCTCCGGCATTGCGCATACCATGGAAGAAGCGCTGGCCGTCGCTGACGATGTCGGATTCCCCTGTATTATCCGCCCCTCCTTTACCATGGGCGGTACCGGTGGCGGTATCGCGTATAACCGCGAAGAGTTTGAAGAGATTTGCGAGCGCGGTCTGGATCTCTCTCCGACCAATGAGCTGCTGATTGACGAGTCGCTGATTGGCTGGAAAGAGTATGAGATGGAGGTGGTGCGCGACCGCAACGACAACTGCATCATCGTCTGCTCAATTGAAAACTTCGATGCGATGGGGATTCACACCGGTGACTCCATCACCGTGGCTCCGGCTCAGACGCTGACCGACAAAGAGTACCAGATCATGCGTAACGCCTCGATGGCGGTACTGCGTGAGATCGGCGTGGAAACCGGCGGCTCCAACGTTCAGTTTGCGGTGAACCCGAAAACGGGTCGCCTGATCGTGATTGAAATGAACCCGCGCGTATCGCGCTCGTCGGCGCTGGCTTCGAAAGCTACCGGCTTCCCGATTGCTAAAGTGGCGGCCAAGCTGGCGGTGGGTTACACCCTGGATGAACTGATGAACGACATTACCGGCGGTCGTACCCCGGCGTCGTTCGAGCCTTCCATCGACTATGTCGTCACCAAGATCCCGCGCTTCAACTTCGAGAAATTTGCGGGTTCCAACGACCGCCTGACCACTCAGATGAAGTCAGTGGGTGAAGTGATGGCGATTGGTCGCACTCAGCAGGAGTCGCTGCAGAAAGCGCTGCGCGGTCTGGAAGTGGGCGCCACCGGCTTTGACCCGAAAGTCAGCCTGGACGACCCGGAAGCGCTGACCAAAATCCGCCGCGAGCTGAAGGATGCCGGTGCCGAGCGTATCTGGTACATCGCCGATGCTTTCCGCGCCGGGCTCTCTGTGGATGGCGTCTTCAACCTGACCAACATCGACCGCTGGTTCCTGGTGCAGATTGAAGAGCTGGTGCGCCTGGAAGAGCAGGTGGCGGAAGTCGGTATCACCGGCCTGAACCCCACCTTCCTGCGCCAGTTGAAGCGTAAAGGCTTCTCCGATGCGCGACTGGCTGCGCTTTCTGGCGTGCGTGAGGGAGAAATCCGTAAACTGCGCGAGAAGTCTGGCCTGCACCCGGTCTATAAGCGCGTGGATACCTGCGCTGCCGAGTTCGCGACCGACACTGCCTACATGTACTCCACCTGGGAAGAGGAGTGTGAATCACGCCCCAACCCGCAGCGTGACAAGATTATGGTGCTGGGCGGTGGTCCGAACCGCATCGGTCAGGGTATCGAATTTGACTACTGCTGCGTGCACGCCGCGCTGGCGCTGCGCGAAGATGGTTATGAAACCATTATGGTGAACTGTAACCCGGAGACGGTTTCCACCGACTATGACACTTCCGACCGCCTCTACTTCGAGCCGGTAACGCTGGAAGACGTGCTGGAAATCGTCCGCATCGAGCAGCCAAAAGGGGTTATCGTGCAGTATGGCGGCCAGACGCCGCTGAAACTGGCCCGCGATCTGGAAGCCGCCGGCGTTCCGATTATCGGCACCAGCCCGGACGCCATCGACCGTGCGGAAGACCGTGAGCGCTTCCAGCAGGCGGTGGAGAGGCTAAAACTGAAGCAGCCGGCTAACGCTACCGTGACCACTATCGAACAGGCGGTCGAGAAGGCGAAAGAGATTGGCTATCCGCTGGTGGTCCGCCCCTCTTACGTGCTGGGCGGCCGTGCCATGGAAATCGTTTACGACGAAACCGACCTCAAGCGCTACTTTAAAACGGCGGTCAGCGTTTCTAACGATGCGCCGGTCCTGCTGGACCGCTTCCTGGACGACGCGGTTGAAGTCGACGTCGATGCCATCTGCGACGGTGACACGGTGCTGATTGGCGGCATTATGGAGCATATCGAACAGGCTGGCGTGCACTCCGGCGACTCCGCCTGCTCGCTTCCGGCCTACACCCTGAGTCAGGAGATTCAGGATGTGATGCGCGACCAGGTGCGTAAACTGGCCTTCGAACTGCAGGTGCGCGGTCTGATGAACGTCCAGTTTGCAGTGAAGGACAACGAAGTTTATCTGATTGAGGTGAACCCGCGTGCGGCGCGTACCGTGCCTTTCGTCTCCAAGGCAACCGGTGTTCAGTTAGCCAAGGTGGCAGCGCGCGTCATGGCTGGCCAGAGTCTGGTAAGCCAGGGCCACACCGAAGAGGTGATTCCGCCGTACTACTCGGTGAAAGAGGTGGTGCTGCCGTTCAATAAATTCCCGGGTGTCGACCCGCTGCTGGGGCCGGAAATGCGCTCCACCGGTGAGGTCATGGGGGTTGGCCGCTCCTTTGCTGAAGCGTTCGCTAAAGCGATGCTGGGCAGCCAGAGCAAGATGCAGAAAGGGGGCCGCGCCCTGCTTTCGGTACGCGAAGGCGATAAAGAGCGGGTGGTGGATCTGGCGGCCAGACTGATTAAGCACGGCTTTGAGCTGGATGCGACTCACGGCACCGCTATCGTGCTGGGCGAAGCGGGCATCAATCCGCGCCTGGTTAACAAGGTGCACGAAGGTCGCCCGCATATCCAGGATCGCATCAAGAACGGCGAGTACAGCTACATCATCAACACCACGGCGGGACGCCAGGCGATTGAAGATTCACGGGTCATTCGCCGCAGCGCATTGCAGTACAAAGTGCATTACGACACCACCCTGAACGGCGGTTTCGCTACCTCGATGTCGCTGAATGCTGATGCCACCGAGCAGGTTATTTCGGTGCAGGAGATGCACGCGCAGATCGCGAAATAATCGCGCCGCAACAGGTTATCATCCTGACGGCCTCCGCCCTGGCGGGGGCCGTTTTTTATTGATTTACCGGGGAAACTTTTCTTAAGAGTCCTCTGCTTTTCGCGCCCGGCCCCTGTCGGAAGATGATGATTTGGCTATAGTGTATGGACGGAAGAGAAAAACGATCACATTGTCAGGAGAAAACTATGCGTACCAAACTCCTTGTTACCTCTACGCTTGCTGCAGTGGCCCTGCTCTTTGTAAGCGGATGCTCGTCGAATCAGTCCATCAAGACGACCGACGGTAAAACCATCGTCACCGACGGCAAGCCGCAGGTGGATGATGATACCGGTCTGGTTTCTTACAAAAATGCCGAAAGCGGCAGAACCGAACAGATTAATCGCGACCAGGTTCAGTCTATGAACGAACTGGACAACTAAGACCTTCACGGTCCGGGGTGGCGGCTCTGAACGCGCTTCAGAGTTACGGGTACAGCGAGCGCGGGGCTCCTGTACCCGATCTTCTTCTTTCTCTGGTTTCCTTCTTTCCCCATACCGACTCCGATTTTTCAGGATTTTCTCGCTTCCCTCTGTCAGGCTAAGAATTAACTGACTACACTCACTGTGGATGTTTCCCGCCAGGGATCCTCTGGCTGCAAACGGACGGCGACACGCTTCCTCATTCCATTCTTACGCAGCCTCCCTGTGCGCTAAACGAATAAGACAATAACAAGGCAGTGGATGTTTATGATTCTGATTATTTATGCACATCCTTATCCTGAGCACTCCCATGCTAATCGCAGCATGCTGGAGCAGGTACGGGATTTAGCAGGGGTGGAAATTCGCACGCTTTATCATCTATACCCCGACTTTAATATCGATATCGGGGCCGAGCAGGCGGCGCTGGCGAAGGCTGATTTAATTATCTGGCAGCACCCCATGCAGTGGTACAGCATCCCGCCATTGATGAAGCTGTGGATCGACAAAGTGCTGTCTCACGGCTGGGCCTATGGGGAAGGGGGTAAGGCGCTCCATGGCAAGAGCCTGATGTGGGCAGTGACCACCGGGGGGAGCGAGCACCACTTTGGCCTGGGCGACCATCCCGGTTTTGACGTTCTGGCGCAGCCGCTACAGGCGACCGCGCTCTATTGTGGCCTGAACTGGTTACGACCGTTTTCACTGCACGACGCCTTTATTTGTGAAGACGAGATCATGAAGATGCACGCTTCGCGCTATCGACAGCGCCTTCTGGACTGGCAGGAGGTGGATAATGGATAGCCATAGCATGATACAGGCGCTGATCTATCTTGGCTCCGCCGCACTGATTGTGCCCGTTGCGGTGCGTCTGGGATTAGGCTCCGTGCTCGGCTACCTGATTGCCGGTTGTATTATCGGGCCCTGGGGGCTACGGCTGGTGACCGATGCCGAAACCATCCTGCACTTTGCCGAGATTGGCGTGGTGTTGATGCTGTTCGTCATCGGTCTGGAGCTGGATCCGCAGCGTCTGTGGCGACTACGCGCCTCGGTGTTTGGCGGCGGATTCCTGCAAATGGCGGCCTGCGGCCTGGCGTTAGGCGGATTCTGCGTGGCGCTGGGGCTGCGCTGGCAGGTGGCGGCACTGGTTGGCCTGACCCTGGCGCTCTCTTCCACCGCTATTGCTATGCAGGCGATGAATGAACGTAACCTGACGGTGAGTCCGATGGGGCGCAGCGCCTTCGCGCTGCTGCTGTTCCAGGATATTGCAGCGATTCCGCTGGTGGCGATGATTCCGCTGCTGGCCAGCAGCGGCGCTGCCACTACGCTTGGGGCTTTTACCCTGTCGGCGCTGAAGGTGGTGGGGGCGCTGGCGCTGGTGATACTGCTGGGCCGCTACGTCACCCGCCCGCTGCTGCGCTTTGTGGCGCGATCCGGTCTGCGCGAAGTGTTCAGCGCCGTGGCGCTGTTTCTGGTTTTCGGCTTCGGCCTGTTACTGGAAGAGGCGGGGCTGTCAATGGCGATGGGGGCTTTCCTGGCCGGGGTACTGCTGGCCAGCTCTGAATACCGCCATGCGCTGGAAAGCGATATTGAACCCTTTAAGGGGCTGCTACTGGGGCTGTTTTTTATCGGCGTCGGCATGTCCATCGACTTTGGTACCTTGATCGATAACCCCCTGCGGGTGGTAGTGCTGCTGGTGGGCTTTCAGGTGATTAAGGGGGTGGTGCTCTGGGTTATCGGCTGGCCGCTGAAGGTGCCGCGTCGTCAGTGGCGCACCTTTGCGGCGCTGTTGGGGCAGGGGAGTGAGTTCGCCTTCGTGGTCTTTGGCGCGGCGCATATGGCGCAGGTGCTGGACGACGGCTGGGCGAAATCCCTGACCCTGGCGGTAGCGCTGTCGATGGCGATTACGCCACTGCTGCTGGTGCTACTGGCGAAGCTGGAGAAGAGCGGCGCTCAACAGCAGGGGGAAGCCGATGATATCGACGAAGAGCAGCCCCGGGTGATCATCGCCGGATTTGGCCGCTTTGGTCAGATAGCCGGGCGTTTGCTGTTTACCAGCGGCGTGAAGATGGTGGTGCTGGATCACGATCCGGATCATATCGAAACCCTGCGTAAGTTTGGGATGAAGGTCTTTTACGGCGATGCCACGCGTCTTGATTTGCTGGAGTCTGCCGGTGCCGAAAAAGCCGAGGTGTTGATTAACGCCATTGACGATCCTCAGGTCAATATGCAGCTGACGGAGCTTGCCAGGGAGCACTTTCCTCAGCTGAAAATTGTCGCCAGGGCGCGCGATGTGGACCACTACATTCGCCTGCGTCAGGTCGGTATTGACCAGCCGGAACGTGAAACCTTTGAAGGGGCGCTGCGGGCTGGCCGTATGGCGCTGGAGCAATTGGGCCTTGGCGGCTATGAGGCCAGGGAGAGGGCGGACCACTTTCGGCGCTTTAATCTGCGGATGGTGGAAGAACTGGTCAACGGTGAGAGCGATACCGCTAGCCGTGCCGCGGTCTACAAGCGTTCAAGTGCGATGCTGACCGACATCATCAATCAGGATCGCAGCCATCTTAATACCGGGCAGCGCCTGGGCTGGCAGGGAACGGAAGAGGGCGTCCACAGCGGCTCGCTGGCGGATGAACCCGCAGTGAAGCCCGAAGCATAGCGCGTGTCCCTCTTCTTCAAAGGAGAGGGACATTAACTTAAGGCGACTTTAATGCCCAGAGCCAGCAGTACGCCACCCAGCAGTCGGTCGACAATCTTTTGCGCCCTGGCCAGCCCCTTACGCACGGGTTCGCTCTGAATCAGCAATACCAGCAGCGGCCACCAGATAACCGATAGCCCGACGATGACCCCGGCATACCACAGCTTCTCCCCGAGACCGGAATTTACGCTCAACACCTGGGTGAACATCGCAAGGAAAAAGAGCGTGGCCTTAGGGTTAAGCAGATTGCATAAATAGCCCTGGAGAAACGCCTTTTTCAGCGTGGTCTGCCGGGCGCCATACTGGCTGACGTCCATCTTACTGCCGCCCCGGGAGAAGAGGGCATGCAGACCCACCCAGACCAGATAAGCCGCTCCGGCGTATTTCAGCAGGCCGAACAGCCAGGGCGTAGTGGTTATAACCACTGCCAGCCCGGCGACACAGTAGCTCATATGGGTTGCCACGCCGCAGATCACACCGGCGCAGGTCATCAGCGCTGCCGGGCGCGTATAGCGGGCCGCGTTTTTAATCACCAGGAAGAAATCCGGCCCGGGAGAGAGCATTCCCAGGGTAGCGATAGTGGCAATAAGCAGGGTAGTTTCCAGCATGTTCTGACTCTTTCAGGGACCCGAATCCTGCACTATACCCTGCCCTTTACGCATGTGCAGGCAGATTTACACCGATGACGACGGGTTTTATCAACGGTGTACAGCGACAGCCAGCGCGGGTTTGCCAGAATGCGTGGCTGGCCGGGTGTGATGCAACAGAGATTTTCTACAGCAGTGGGTGCTGCATCCGTCGACGAAACCCGCCGCTTTCCGTATAGTGGCGACAATTTTTTGACCCGGGGATTTTAACAATGATCAGTCTGATTGCCGCTCTGGCGGCCGACCGCGTAATTGGTATGGAAAACGCCATGCCGTGGAGTTTGCCGGCCGACCTGGCCTGGTTTAAGCGTAATACGCTGGATAAGCCCGTGGTAATGGGGCGCAGGACGTGGGAATCGATTGGTCGCCCGCTGCCGGGGCGTCAGAATATTGTGATTAGCCGCAGCCCTGGAGATGATTCTCGCGTCACCTGGGTGAGCTCGCCGGAAGAGGCGATTGCCGCCTGCGGTGAGGCGCCGGAAATCATGGTAATCGGCGGCGGTAAGATCTACCAGCACTTCCTGGCTCAGGCTCAGCGTCTCTACCTGACCCATATTGATGCCGAAGTGGAGGGGGATACCCATTTTCCGGAATACGAGCCGGACGAGTGGCAGTCGGTTTTCAGTGAGTTTCACGATGCTGATGAGAGCAATTCTCACAGCTACTGCTTTGAGGTGCTGGAACGCCGTTAAGGCGTTCCATTCAGGAAGCGGCGGCGGCTTCGCCGCTGTCGTTATCGCTCTGGCGGTGAGAAGGCTGGATAAACCAGGTCTTATCTTCCCAGCGCAGACAGGTCATAACGCCGCCCCAGCAGCAGCCGGTATCCAGCGCGTAAACGCCTTCCGGCGTGCCTTTGCCTTCCAGCGATGCCCAGTGGCCGAAAGCGATACTGTACGACTGTGCCACGGGTCCGGGGATCGCAAACCAGGGTTTCAGCGGCGCCGGGGCGTTGTCCGGCGTATCTTTGCAGTACATCTCCAACTGGCCGTTAGGGAAGCAGTAGCGCATGCGGGTCAAGGCGTTAGTGATAAAACGCAGCCGCGCCAGCCCTTTCAGGTCAGTGCTCCAGTTATTGGGCATATCGCCGTACATGGCATCGAGGAACAGCGGATAGCTATCGCTGGACAGCACCGCTTCCACATCCCGGGCGCAGGCCATGGCGGTTGGCAGATCCCACTGTGGCGTAATGCCGGCGTGGGCCATCACCAGTTTTTTCTCTTCATCCACCTGCAGCAGAGGCTGACGGCGCAACCAGTTGATGAGTTCGTCGGCGTCCGGCGCTTCCAGCAGTTGGGTCACGCGATCTTTGGGCTTGTTGCGGCTGATCCCGGCGAAAACCGCCAGCAGATGCAGATCGTGGTTACCCAGTACGATGCGGGCGGCATCACCCAACGAACGCACATAGCGTAGCACTTCCAGTGAACCGGGGCCGCGGGCTACCAGGTCACCGGTCAGCCACAGCGTATCCTGAGCGGGATTGAATGAAACCTGCCTGAGCAGGGCAATCAGCTCATCATAGCAGCCGTGAACATCGCCAATCAGATATGTCGACATGGTGTTTTCAGTGTATGAAGGATGGAATTGCCAGCCGGAAAACCGGGATGGCGAGGCGGAAGGTGGTGCCTGCGGCGTCGATCATTTCATAATGTCCCTGCATGGTGCCAAAGGGCGTTTCAATGACGGCGCCGCTGGTGTACTGGTATTCACCCCCCGGTGCGATATGCGGCTGCTGACCGACTACGCCTTCACCCTGGACTTCGGTCTCGCGACCATTACCGTTAGTGATCAGCCAGTAGCGACTCAGCAGTTGCACGGGCACGCGCCCCAGGTTGCGGATAGTGACGGTATAGGCGAAGACAAAGCGCTCTTCCTCGGGCGTGGACTGGGACTCAATGTAAACGCTCTGTACCTGGACGCAAACGCGGGGTGAATCAGACATGGGTCAGCTCTCCTTCGACGGCGAATTCTCTGCTAAGTAGTTAGCCATCTGGCAGTAAGCGGCAACGGAAATATTCTCCGCGCGCATCGCCGGATCGATGCCTAACTCGGTCAGCGCCTCTACGGTGAACAGATTGCCGAGGCTGTTGCGAATCGTTTTGCGGCGCTGATTAAAGGCTGCGCTGGTGATACGCTCCAGCAGCCGTAAATCTTTTACGGGATGCGGCAATGTGGCGTGCGGCACCAGGCGCACCACGGCGGAATCGACTTTTGGCGGCGGCGTGAAGGCCGTGGGCGGCACTTCCAGCACCGGGATCACCTGACAGTAATATTGCGCCATGACGCTTAAACGACCATACGCTTTCGTATCCGGGCCTGCAACCAGGCGCTTAACCACCTCCTTCTGCAGCATAAAGTGCATATCCTTTATGGCGTCAGTATAGCTAAAGAGGTGGAACATCAGCGGCGTGGAGATGTTATACGGTAGGTTGCCGAAAACGCGCAGCGGCTGGCCCTGTTCTTTGGCCAGAGCCGCAAAATCCATGGTCATGGCGTCCTGCTGGTAGATAGTCAGCTTAGGGCCAAGGAACGGATGGGTCTTCAAACGCGCAGCCAGATCGCGGTCCAGTTCGATGGCCGTCAGCTTGTCGAGCCTGTCGCCAACGGGTTCGGTTAGCGCGCCGAGGCCGGGGCCGATCTCGACCAGCGCCTCATCCTTCTGGGGATGAATGGCGCTGACGATGCTGTCGATAATGAACGGGTCATTTAAAAAGTTTTGCCCGAAGCGTTTACGGGCGAAATGGCCCTGATGGACTCGATTATTCATTGACTATTAACAATCATTTTAATGGCGAGATTAAGCGCCGTGGTAAAACTACCGACATCGGCCTTCCCCATACCCGCCAGCTCAAGGGCAGTACCGTGGTCGACCGAAGTACGAATGAAGGGCAGACCCAGCGTGATATTCACTGCTCGCCCGAATCCCTGATATTTTAACACGGGCAGCCCCTGATCGTGGTACATCGCAAGGACGGCATCGGCGTGGTCCAGATATTTGGGCTGAAACAGGGTATCGGCGGGAAGAGGGCCGGTCAGCCGCATGCCGCTGGCGCGCATCTCCTCCAGAACCGGAATCAGGGTGTCAATCTCTTCTGTACCCATATGGCCCCCTTCACCGGCGTGCGGATTCAGACCGCAGACCAGAATATGGGGCTGGCTGATGCCGAATTTTTGCCGCAGATCCTGATGCAGAATGGTCAGCACCTGGCGCAGCAGCGGGGCGGTAATGGCGTCTGCCACTGCCCGCAGCGGCAGATGCGTGGTGGCCAGTGCGACCCGCAACTCTTCGGTTGCCAGCATCATCACGACTTTTTCGCTACCGGCGCGCTGTTCCAGAAATTCGGTATGTCCGGTAAAGGGAATACCGGCATCGTTAATGATCCCCTTATGCACCGGACCGGTCACCACCGCAGCAAATTCACCGCTCAGGCAGCCGTCGCAGGCGCGGGCCAGGGTGTCGGTCACGTATTGGCCGTTGGCGACGTCAAGCTGACCTGGCGTCACTGGCGCATACAGCGGAATCTCACAGACCGTGAGCGTACCCGCTTTCTGGGGGCGCGGTGCGGAATCTGGCTGGTAAGGTAGAAGCTGCAGAGGATGGTGGAGTAAAGCCGCGCGCTCGCGCAGTAGATCTGGCGAAGCGCAGACGACCAGCTCCACCGGCCAGTCGCGCTGCGAGAGCGCGACGACCAGGTCGGGACCAATCCCGGCGGGTTCGCCGGGAGTGATCGCCACACGAGCTGTGTTTATCATTTATTGAATCTTCACGTAGGCGCTGGCGCGCTGCTCCTGCATCCAGGTCTGCGCTTCTTCCGCGAACTTACGGTTAAACAGCATGCGATAAGCGCGATCCTTCTGGGCTGCATCGGTTTTGTCGACCTTGCGGCTGTCCAGCAGTTCGATCAGGTGCCAGCCGAAGGAGGAGTGTACCGGGGAGCTGAGCTGACCGCGCTGCAGGCGCATAAGCGCGTCGCGGAAGGCCGGATCGTAGATATCTGGCGTTGCCCAGCCAAGATCGCCGCCCTGGTTGGCAGAACCGGGATCTTCAGAGAACTCTTTCGCCGCCTGGGAGAAGGTGGTTTTGCCACTGCGGATGTCAGCGGCTACCTGCTCCAGCTTCTGGCGCGCCTGCTGATCGTTCATGATCGGCGACGGCTTCAGCAGAATGTGACGTGCGTGAACCTCTGTGACAGAGATATTCTGGGTCTGGCCGCGCAGATCGTTCACTTTCAGGATGTGGAAGCCCACGCCGGAACGGATTGGCCCGATAATATCGCCCTTCTTCGCCGTGGTCAGCGCCTGGGCGAAGATGGAAGGCAGCTCCTGAATACGTCCCCAACCCATCTGGCCGCCCTTCAGGGCAGAAGCATCGGCGGAGTAAGTGATAGCCAGCTTGCCGAAATCGGCGCCGTTACGAGCCTGTTCGGCAATGGAGGTGGCCTGCTGTCCGGCTTCGTTAACCTGGGCGGAGCTGGGGTTTTCCGGCAGCGGCAGCAGGATGTGGCTCAGATTCAGCTCGGTGCTGGCATCGTTCTGATCCGCTACCTGTTTGGACAGCTGTTCCACTTCCTGGGGCAGAATGGTGATACGGCGGCGGACTTCGTTGTTGCGCACTTCGGCGATGAGCATCTCCTTACGGATCTGACTGCGATAAGTGGCGTAGTCCAGGCCTTCGTAGGCCAGGCGGCTACGCAGCTGATCCACGGACATCTGGTTCTGAGCCGCGATATTGGCGATAGCCTGATCGAGCTGCTGGTCGCTAATTTGAACTCCCGCTTTCTGGCCCATCTGCAGGATGATCTGATCCATGATCAGACGCTCCATAATCTGGTGGCGCAGCGTGTTGTCGTCCGGGAGCTGCTGGCCTGCCTGTCGTGCATTAAGCTTGACCGACTGCATCAGGCCATTGACGTCGCTTTCCAGCACCACCCCGTTATTAACAACGGCGGCGACTTTGTCGACGACCTGCGGGGCGGCGAAGGCGGTATTCGCCGCCAGGGCGATACCAATAAGCAGCGTTCTCCAGTTCTTCATACTTTTTCCATTTCCGAATTTACCGCGGAGCGGATTTGTTTTAAACATCAGTTACAGCGAACTCTGATACGGCAGAATGTTCGAGCGCAGCATCTGCTGGGTGCCAAGGCCGTAGTTGGAGCTCAGGCCACGCAGCTCGATATTGAAGCCGATCTTCTCGTCGTACGCGCTCTTGTTATGTTCCCAACCGTTGAGCTTACGCTCGTAACCGACACGGATCGCGTAGCAGCAGGAGTTATACTGTACGCCCAGCATCTGATCGGCGGGCTGGTGAGTGTTGGTGTCGTAATACCAGGCACCCACCACAGACCAGCGATCGACGATCGGCCAACTGGCGGTCACGCCGACCTGGTTGATACCGTCTTTATAGCGATCTGAGCTGGCGAAGTTCGGCAGCGAGGCGCGAATATATTCCGGGCTGGCATAGCGGTAGTTCAGCTGTACCAGGCGATCGGCATCTTTGCGGTACTCCAGAGCGCCGCTGCCGGTGGAAATATTGTTCAGGCGCGCATCGTACTGCAGCCCGCCGCGCAGACCCCAACGGTCGCTAATGCGCCAGTAGGTGTCGCCAGCCCACACCATCGAACCGGTCTTCTTGTCTTTTTCCCAGTTAATATCGTCACTACCGGTACGCGACTCGGTAAAGTAGTAGATTTGACCCAGGGAGACGTTAAAACGTTCCACGGCGTTGTCATCATAAATACGCGAGGTCAGACCGGTGGTTACCTGATTGGCGGAGTCGATACGGTCAAGACCGCCGTAAGTCCGGTCGCGGAACAGGCCGCTGTAGTCAGACTGCAGGAAGGTGGAGTCGTAGCTGTAGATATTGCTCTGGTCGCGATAGGGGCGATACAGGTACTGGGCGCGCGGCTCCAGGGTCTGGGTATAGCCTTCGGCCCAGTTCATATCGCGCTCGAACACCAGCTTGCCGTCCACTTTAAACTGCGGCATTACGCGGTTTACGGTGCTATCCAGTTCCTGTGAGGCAGCGCTGTTGCCTGCGTATGTCCGGTAGCGATCCAGATTATCCTGCTGGTAGTGGGTCGCCAGCATCTTCACTTCGGTATTCAGACTGCCCCAGCCGTTAGAGAGCGGCAGGTTAATCGAGGGTTCGACGTGCAGACGGGTTGCTTCCGGCAGATTGTCGTTAACGTTGGTGAATTTCACCGCCTGGGCGTAGATATGAGCGTCGAACGGGCCCAGATCGTTCATATAGTAGTTAACGTCGAGCTGCGGTTCGGCACGATAGGAATTTCGGGAAGCCTGATCGGCGAACACCTGGAACTGCTTGCTCGACAGCGTCGCGTCAAAGTTTTCGTTGGCGTAACCGACGCTAAACTTCTGGGTGGCGTAGCCGTCGGTGCTGTCGCCGTATTCGGAATCGAAGTCGTTAAAATAGTACTGATCGCTAACTTTGGTGTAGTTAACGTTAAAGCGCCAGACCTTATCCACGACTCCGCTATGCTGCCAGTAGAACAGCCAGCGACGGTTGCGGTCTTCGCTCGGGTGATCTTCGCGGTACTGGCTGTCAGAGGGCAGGTAGTCGAATTCAACAATACCGGTGCCAAAGTGGCTCAGATAGCGGAATTCGTTCTGCCACTGGACGTTGCCGCGATCCTGATAGTAGTGCGGCGTAATAGTGGCGTCGAAGTTCGGCGCAATATTCCAGTAGTACGGGAGCGTGAACTCAATACCGCTGTTAGAGCTGTATTTGGCATTGGGGATCAGGAAGCCTGAACGACGCTTGTCACCCACCGGCAGTTGCAGGTAAGGGCTGTAGAATACCGGCACCGGGCCGATTTTAAAGCGGGCGTTCCAAATTTCTGCGACCTGCTCTTCGCGGTCGTGGATCACTTCGCTACCTACCACGCTCCAGGTGTTGGAGCCGGGCAGACAGGAGGTAAAGGTCCCGTTTTCCAGGATGGTGTAGCGGTTTTCGCCGCGCTGTTTCATCAGATCGGCAGTACCACGCCCCTGACGGCCCACCATCTGGTAGTCACCTTCCCAGACGTTGGTATCTTTGGAGTTCAGGTTTGACCAGGCTTTCGGACCTTTCAGGATGACCTGGTTATCGTCGTAGTGCACATTGCCCAGGGCATCAACGGTACGCACCGGATCCGGCTGGCCATCGACCTGTTTTTGATGAAGCTGAACTTCATCACTTTGCAGACGACTGTTACCCTGCTGGATATCCACATTACCGGTAAATACCGCATTATCGGGATAATTCCCTTTTGCGCGATCGGCGTTAATGGTGACCGGCAACTTGTTGGTGTCACCTTTCACCAGAGGGCGATTATAGCTAGGCACGCCGAGCATACACTGCGAGGCGAGATCCGCAGCCATCCCTGACTGGCTATAGAGCGCTGAACCAATCAGGGTGGCCAGCAAAGTGGGAATACGTTTTTTCATACGTTTTTTTCGTTGTTCCGTCATCAGTGGCTTCGCGTCGGCAAACGCTCAGAGACTAACTTACCAGGCGGCAACGCGCCAGTCTTATCCTGTCCGTTTTTGAGCTCGCCCGTTAGGCAGCGCTCCGAATGACAGGTATGATAATGCAATTTCCGTCGCACGGCATGACGATTTGGGGAGTATATGCAGTATTTGGGTAAAGTGGTGGGCGCCGCCATGGGATTGTTGATGGGCGGCGGCTTCTGGGGCGTGGTGGCAGGGCTGCTGATTGGACATCTGTTTGACCGGGTACGCAGCCGCCGCAGCGTGCTGTTTGCCAGCCAGCAGCAGCGTCAGGCGCTGTTTTTTGCCACGACCTTTGAAGTGATGGGGCATCTGACCAAATCTAAAGGGCGTGTGACTCAGGCCGATATTGACATTGCCTCACAGCTAATGGACCAGATGCAGTTACACGGCGAGTCGCGAACCGCCGCTCAGCATGCATTTCGGGTCGGGAAGCAGGGCGCTTATCCGCTACGCGAGAAGCTGCGTCAACTGCGCAGCGCCTGCTTCGGACGTTTTGATTTAATTCGGATGTTTCTCGAAATTCAGACTCGCGCGGCGCTGGCTGACGGCTCTCTGCATCCCAATGAACGGGACGTGTTGTATGTGATTGGCGAAGAGTTGGGGATCTCCCGGGCTCAGTTCGACCAGTTTCTGCGTATGATGCAGGGCGGAGCCAGCTTTGGCGGTGGCGGTTTTCACTATCAGCAGTATCAGCAGCAGGCTGGCGGCGGCCCTCGTCAGGCTCAAAAGGGGCCAACCCTCGAAGATGCCTGTAGCGTGCTGGGCGTTAGCCCTAATGACGATCCTGCGACCATCAAGCGGGCATATCGCAAGCTGATGAGCGAACATCATCCGGATAAGCTGGTGGCGAAAGGGCTACCGCCGGAGATGATGGAAATGGCCCGGCAGAAAGCCCAGGAGATTCAGAAGGCCTGGGAACTGGTGAAGACGGCGAAGAATATTAAGTAACCGACAAAAAGCGGGATCCCACCAGATAAGTGCGATCCCGTTTGTTTTATTTCTGCTTCAGTTGTGCAAATTCCGCTTTTGCTTTCTGCAACTGCTGCTGGAACGCCGGGTTGGTATGCAGCGTTGCCACCACTGCGGCGGCCACAACGCGGGCGGCGTCAATGTCGCTCTGCCAGTGATAGCCGCAGATCACCCGGCTCTGGCCGAGTTCATAGCCGCGCTTAAGAATGCTGTCCTGCGCTTCGGGGTTAATTTCCGCCAGTACCAGCGCCGAGGCCCAGCCGATAGAAGTGTGTCCTGAAGGGTAGGAGCCGTTGGTGGATAGCTTATCCTGCTCTTTAGTGTTACAGGTCGGCACGCCGTAGAAGGCGAAGGGCCGAATGCGCATATATTTCTCTTTTGCTCCCCGGGTCGCCAGATCGCCGGCGTCCTCAATCATATTGGTGAGCAGCTTATAAATTTCAGGCGCCTCTTTGGCGGTAATCGGATGTCCAAAGGCGTCGGAAAAGGCCGTAGCGATTCCGCCCGCCGCCAGATTAGCGTCTTCAATCGCCTGTTTTCCTCGTGGGGTGTTACGCAGCAAACGCCCCTTTTCATACATCGCCTGATCGTTGGCAAACAGAATACTACCGGGCTCAGGCGGAGGCGGCAGCAGCGCAAGGCTATCGGGCGCCTGGCTATTTTTCAGGTAATAAAGATCGGGTTTAGTCGTGACATCGTTACCTGGTGGGGTTGCAGCGAACAGGTTGAATGACAATAAAGAAAGACACAAAGGGAGTACTACTTTTTTCATCTTTTCATCCTTTATTTTATTGGTGTGGACTCAAAAACAGGGAGAGTCTCGTCTTTATTATGTAGGGGATGCCGGTCGGGTTTCTGTGCGTAGTACATCATTATCAGAGAGATAAAAAATGGGCGCGATATTATCGCGCCCATTTAACGGTCAGAAATCCGGTGGGGCCCGGAAGGTCATGCTGTTACCGTATGCGGGATGCGTAATGGTCAGCGTCCATGCGTGCAGTAACAGACGATCTGCCTGCGCCAGCGCTTCTGGCGTGGCATAGAACTTATCGCCGAGGATCGGGTGCCCCAGCGCCTGCATATGAACGCGAAGCTGGTGCGAACGCCCGGTAATCGGCTTTAGCAGCAGCCGTGCCGTATTGTCTGCACCGTACTCCAGCACTTCATACAGGGTCTGGGCCGGTTTACCCGTCTCGTAGCACACCTTCTGCTTAGGTCGGTTCGGCCAGTCGCAGATGAGCGGCAGATCCACCATCCCTTCTTCCTGCGCCGGATGGCCCCACACCCGCGCCAGATACTGCTTTTGCGGCTCCCGCTCGCGGAACTGGCGTTTAAGCTCGCGCTCGGCGGCCTTGGTTAGCGCCACCGCAATAACGCCGCTGGTGGCCATATCCAGGCGATGCACCGACTCGGCCTGCGGAAAGTCGCGCTGAATACGCGTCATCACGCTGTCTTTGTGCTCTTCGAGCCGTCCAGGCACCGAGAGCAGACCGCTCGGCTTATTGACCACCATGATGTGTTCATCCTGGTAGAGGATGACCAGCCAGGGATCCGTCGGTGGGTTGTAGGGTTCCAGCATTTTTGGCTCCGGTTACTGGTGCGTGACCACGATAGGGCGCAGCGCATCCAGACGCCAGCTGGCCTGTTCCAGCGCCTCCAGCACCTGCTGACGGTTGTGCTCAATGGCTTCCAGCTCGTCATCGCGGATGTTGGGGTTTACCGCCTTCAGCGCTTCCAGGCGCGCATATTCGGCGCTGAGCTTTTCATCGGCTTCGGCGCGCGCGGCGTCGATAAGCAGGCGGGCGGCTTCGTTCATCTGCGGCTCAGCCAGCTGCAGGATAGCGTGAGCGTCCTGCTGCATGGCGTTGACCAGTTTGCTACCGGTATGACGATTCACGGCGCTCAGCTGGCGGTTAAAGCTTTCGAACTCCACCTGGCCGGCGAGGTTGGCACCGTTTTTATCCAGCAGCATACGTACCGGCGTCGCCGGCAGGAAGCGATGCAGCTGCAGCTGTTTCGGGGCCTGAGCCTCGACCACGTAGACCAGTTCCAGCAGCAGTGTACCGACCGGCAGCGCTTTGTTTTTCAGCAGTGAAATGGCGTTACTGCCGGTGTCGCCGGAAAGAATCAGATCCAGGCCGTTGCGGATAATCGGATGCTCCCAGGTAACGAACTGAGCATCTTCGCGGGACAGCGCCACATCGCGATCGAAGGTGATCGTACAGCCATCCTCCGGCAGACCCGGGAAGTCTGGCACCAGCATGTGATCGGAAGGGGTCAGCACGATCATATTGTCGCCGCGATCGTCCTGGTTGATGCCGATGATATCGAACAGGTTCATGGCGAAGTTGACCAACTGGATATCGTTATCCTGAGCGGCGATCTCTTCCGCCAGTTGCTGGGCCTGCTCGCCACCGTTGGAGTGCAGCTCCAGCAGGCGGTCGCGCCCCTGTTCCAGTTGAGTCTTGAGCGCTTCATGTTGCTCGCGACACTGGGCGATAAGCGGGTCGAAGCCGTCCATATTGTCCGGATTCGCCAGGTAGCCGATAAGCTGCGGATAGACGCTATCGTAGATAGCGCGACCGGTGGGGCAGGTGTGCTCGAAGGCGTCCAGCCCTTCGTGATACCAACGAACCAGCACCGACTGGGCGGTTTTTTCCAGATACGGAATATGGATCTGAATATCGTGGGCCTGACCGATGCGGTCCAGGCGGCCGATGCGCTGCTCCAGCAGATCCGGGTTAAAGGGGAGATCGAACATCACCAGGTGGCTGGCGAACTGGAAGTTGCGACCTTCGGAACCTATCTCAGAGCACAGCAGCACCTGAGCGCCGGTATCTTCTTCAGCGAACCAGGCGGCGGCACGGTCACGCTCGATAATCGACATCCCTTCATGGAATACCGCAGCGCGGATGCCTTCGCGTTCGCGCAGTACTTGCTCAAGCTGAAGCGCGGTGTCGGCGCGGGAGCAGATCACCAACACCTTCTGTGAGCGGTGACTGGTCAGCCAGCCCATCAGCCATTCAACCCGCGGGTCGAAATTCCACCAGGTGCCGCTGTCGCCTTCGAAGGTCTGGTAGATTTGTTCGGGATAGAGCATATCCCGTGCCCGCTCTTCCTGCGACTGGCGCGAACTCATAATGCCGGAGACTTTAATGGCGGTCTGGTATTGCGTTGGCAGCGGCAGGCGTATGGTGTGCAGCTCTCGCTGGGGAAAGCCTTTCACGCCGCCGCGGGTGTTACGGAACAGCACCCGGCTGGTGCCGTGCCTGTCCATCAGCATGTTAATCAGTTCGCGGCGTGCTGCGTCACTGCCATCACGTTCGCTGTTGGCGGTCTGCAGCAGCGGTTCGACATCCTGCTCGCCCAACAGGTCGCTGATGGCGTTCAGCGATTCGTCGCTCAGCCGTTCGCCTTTTAGCAGCAGGGCTACAGCGTCCGCCACCGGGCGGAAGTGCTGCTGCTCTTCCACAAAGAGGTCGAAATCGTGGAAGCGATCGGGATCCAGCAGGCGCAAGCGGGCAAAGTGGCTCTCCATCCCCAACTGTTCCGGGGTGGCGGTCAGTAGCAGTACGCCGGGGGTCTGGCTGGCGATTTGCTCAATGGCCTGGTATTCACGACTGGGTGCATCGGTGCTCCAGACCAGGTGATGAGCCTCATCTACTACCAGCAGGTCCCACATCGCTTCGCTCAACTGCTCCAGACGCTGCTTATTGCGGCGCACGAAGTCGAGGGAGCAAATCACCAGTTGCTCGGTTTCGAAGGGGTTATCGGACTCGTGCTGAGCTTCGGTGTAGCGATCGTCATCGAACAGGGCGAAACGCAGGTTAAAGCGGCGCAGCATCTCTACCAGCCACTGGTGCTGGAGTGTTTCAGGCACCACAATCAGCACCCGGCTGGCGGCGCCGGATAGTAACTGCTGGTGAATGATCATCCCGGCTTCGATGGTTTTACCCAGGCCAACTTCATCCGCCAGCAGTACGCGCGGGGCGTGACGGGTACCCACATCGCGGGCGATGTGTAACTGATGGGGAATCAGGTTAGTGCGCATACCGCGCAGGCCGCTCCAGGACTGGCGATACTGTTGACTCTGATACTGCCGGGCACGATAGCGCAGCGCAAACCGATCCATGCGGTCGAGCTGACCGGCGAACAGCCGATCCTGTGGTTTGCTGAACACCAGTTTGCTGTCAAGCATCACTTCGCGCAGCGTAACGTCGGTTTCGCCGGTGTCGAGCCGGGTTCCCGTATAGCTCAGCAGTCCCTTTTCTTCGCTGACGCTATCTACCTTTAACTGCCAGCCCTCATGGCTGGTGATGGTATCGCCCGGGTTAAACATGACGCGGGTGACGGGGGAGTCGTTTCTGGCATAGAGGCGGTTTTCGCCGGTGGCGGGAAAGAGCAGGGTCACCGTACGCGCATCAAGCGCAACCACGGTACCCAGTCCCAGTTCACTTTCCGTATCGCTAATCCAGCGTTGACCAGGGGTAAAAGGCATATTTGTTTAACTCTGTTTCTCTGTATTTGCAGGCAAAATGCCCCCGGGAATTCGGGCAACAGATGTCGGGACCAGTGCGTTGCACCCTTTGGCTCTGCCGCGCGAATTCTATAGGGGAATATGACCTCCCGCGCGTCGTCGCCGGAGGCCGGAATCAGATTCAGTCAAAATGGAAGGGCGCTATGGTACTGGATGGCAGGCCGTTCGTCACCTGTCAAAAAAGCCCCAGTTGCCCTGTAGCCAGTGTAGCAAAATCTTCGCCAATGAAGGGCAGTATCCCTTCGGCCACGGGCTGAAGCTGGCGCTCCAGGTAGTGCTGGTAATCTGGCGGCGAACGCAGATACTCCAGCGGTTCGGGCCCCTGAGTGGTCCAGACATACTTGATGGCGCCGCGATTCTGATAGCGGGCAGGGCGCTCCAGCCGGGCGTTCTCTTCGTCCGCCAGTCGGGCGGCGCGTACGTGGGGCGGGATGTTGCGCTGATATTCACCCAGCGGGCGCCGTAACTGTTTACGATAGACCAACTGATCGTCCAGTTCACCGGCCATCAGGCTGGCGATAGTGGCGCGGACGTATTCCTGCCAGGGCTGGTTATGGAAGATGCGCGAATAGAGTTCGCGCTGGAAAGTTTGAGCCAGCGGCGTCCAGTCGGTGCGTACGGCCTCCAGTCCTTTAAAGACCAGATGTTGATCTTCCCCGCTGCCGGTCAGCCCGGCATAGCGTTTCTTGCTGCCTGCATCAGTGCCGCGAATGGTTGGCATCAGAAAGCGGGTGAAGTGGGTTTCAAACTCCAGCTCCAGCGCGCTCTCAAGTCGCTGGTTTTCCCCCAGTTGCTGGCGCCACCACCGGTTAACACCATCGGCCAGGCGCTGCCCGATGGCCCGGGCTTCGTCATCGCTGTACGCCCGCTTTAGCCAGACAAAGGTGGAGTCGGTATCGCCGTAGATCACATCAAAGCCTTGCGCTTCGATCCACTCCCGGGTCAGGCGCATGATCTCATGGCCGCGCATGGTTATCGAAGAGGCAAGGCGGGGATCAAAGAAGCGGCAGGCGCTGGTGCCCAGCACGCCGTAGAAGGCATTCATAATGATCTTCAGCGCCTGAGAGAGCGGGCGGTTGCCCTGGCGTTTGGCCGTCTCGCGCCCCTGCCAGATTTGAGTCACGATCGCGGGCAGGCAGTGCTGGCTGCGGGAAAACCAGGCCCCCAGGAAACCTTCCACACTGTGTTCGGGGTCCGGATGCGCCATCCCTTCCACCAGCCCCACCGGATCGATCAGAAAGGTGCGGATGATCGAGGGGTAGAGGCTTTTGTAGTCCAGTACCAGTACCGAATCATAGAGCCCCGGGCGCGAGTCCATCACATAGCCGCCGGGACTGGCCTGGGGCGGTACCTCGCCGAGATTAGGGGCCACATAACCGATGCGGTGCATACGGGGGAAATAGAGATGGCAGAAGGCGGCTACCGATCCGCCGTGGCGATCGGCCGGCAGGCCGTTTACGGTGGCGCGCTCCAGCAGAAACGGCATCAGTTCCGTTTTATGGAAGATGCGGGTCACCAGCTCGCAATCTTTCAGGTTGTAGGTGGCAAGGGCCGGTTTGTCCTCATTGAAGCGGCGTTCTATTTCGCCCATTCGATGCCAGGGGTCGTCAATGGCTTTGCCTTCCCCCAGCAGCTCACGGGCAACGGTCTCCAGCGAGAACGAGCTGAAGTTCCAGAAGGCGGATTTCAGCGCTTCGATACCGTCTATAATCAGCCGTCCTTCGGCCTGGGCGAACCAGACGCCGGGTTTAAAGCCGTGTTCGCGCCATTCCAGTGCCGTGCCCGCTCTCCCCAGTCTCAGGGGAATGCCGTAGCGCTCCGCATGCTTCTGAAGCACCCGCAAATCAAACTGTACCAGGTTCCAGCCGATCAGCACGTCGGGATCCTGGCGTTCGAACCAGTCGTTAAGCTTTTCCAGCAGACGCGGGCGGCTGGAGACGTATTCCAGCTCGAAATCTGCGGCTTGCGGGTCGCCGTTTTCCGGCCCCAGCATATAGACGGTTCGCTGGCCGCACCCCTCCAGGCCGATGCAGTACAGTTCGCCATGGCGGCTGGTTTCGATATCCAGGGAGACCCATTTAAGCGGCGGGCGGTAGTCAGGCTCCGGGGCCATACGGGCATTGACCAGCGCGTTGCCCTGCCATTCGCCGCTGACCCGGACCGGGGCGTTGATAAAGCGTTCCATCAGATAGCGCTCGGGTGGGCGAATATCGGCTTCGCAGAGGTGTACGCCGCCTTCGCGCAGCCGTTTTTCCAGGCGCATCATCTGGCGATGCTGACGGGTGTATAGCCCACAGACCGGTCGGCGCTGGAAGTCGCGCAAGGTAAGATCCGCCAGTCGCCAGTGGTTTTCACCGGCCAGCAGGCGGCTGGCCAGTTCGCGTTGAGCGTCGGGGATAAAGCAGACCGACTCCTGGGGAGGGAGCACTACGCGCAGTGGGCCCTTGTCCGTCGCCAACCAGAAGCTGACTTCGGTGCCCCGGGGAGTATCCCGCCAGTGGCGGGTAAGCAAAAAGCCCTGTCGCGTCTCGGCCACGCTTTGTTCCTTCATCAAAGTTCAGGCGTTATTATAGCCTGAATAGCGTGGTTGGGTCTGTGAATTTATACAGTGATTTTTTTGATGCTATGGCGCGTTTTCCGCCAGGTAAGGGATGACAAATGCCACATAAGGAAGAGGGATGATGCGTTATCTGATAATGGCCTGCGGCGGCGTTGGCGGTCTGGCGTTTATTTTGCTGTGGGGGCTCACTTTTTTGCGCCCGGATTTTGTGGTGGAAACGTCGCGCTATGTGATTAGCACGGCACTGTATGATGAGATCGACAGGCGGGTGGATACACTGCCAGCCTTTCTCGCCAAACGTATTGCCAGTACGGAAGAGCAGCGTGAGCGTTTAAAGGCGCATTTGCAGGGGGCCGTGGCGGAAACGCTGTATAATGTGGTGGCGCATCGGAGCGTGCCGGAACCTACAGGTCTGATGGGGGCTGTTCATCGAAAGATCGCTCATGCGCTACGGCAGAAGTATCAGGAAGTGGTGGGGCAGCTTACCCACGACTTTCGTCTGTTTACCGGGCTAAGCGGCGGGCTATTTCTGGCTGTCACGCTGACAGCATTCTTGTGCCGGGATCGTATTCGACCGTTGTTGGTGCCGACGGGGCTATTGTTGCTGGCGACGGGGTTCATGTCTTACAGCTATATTTTTATGCAGGACTGGCTATATACCATTATTTTTAATGACTATATGGGATGGTATTACCTGGTCTACGTCGGACTGGTTTTCGCTTTGCTGTGTGATATTACCCTGAACCGGGCCCGTGTATTACGCGCATTGATAGACGGCATCACGAGCCTGGGAAATTGAAGCGTTCACCGGCTGTAAATCAACAGATAAGCAGTGACTCAAAGTGAACGGAACAGCTCACCGCATCATTATATTCTGCCGGTTTTTAGCTTCCGCTTTCGAACAAACCACTGTTTAAGGGGGAGTCATACCCCCCTTCTATTACTGGCCGTAGTAAGCGTTAGCGCCGTGTTTACGTAGATAGTGCTTATCCAGCAGCGTCTGCTGCATGGGCGGCAGCTCCGGCGCCAGTTGGCGGCAGAAGATACCCATATAGGCGACTTCTTCCAGCACTATGGCGTTATGTACCGCATCCTGTGCGTCTTTCCCCCATGCGAAGGGGCCGTGGGAGTGCACCAGCACACCGGGCATCTGAGCTGCTGAAATGCCCCGCTCGCGGAAGGTTTCCACAATCACCGAACCGGTATCCCACTCGTACTCGCCGTTAATTTCGGCGTCGGTCATTTTGCGGGTGCAGGGAATGTCGCCGTAAAAGTAGTCGGCGTGGGTGGTGCCGGTGGCAGGGATCGCCTGACCCGCCTGAGCCCAGATGGTGGCGTGGCGAGAGTGGGTGTGTACGATACCGCCGATCTCCGGGAAGCTCTGGTAGAGCAGGCGGTGGGTGGGGGTATCGGACGAAGGTTTTTTGTCACCTTCGACCACTTCGCCGCTTTCCAGTGAAACCACCACCATATCCTGGGCGCTCATAGCGTCATATTCCACCCCGGAAGGCTTAATCACCAGCACGCCGCGTTCGCGATCGACGGCGCTGACGTTGCCCCAGGTCAGGGTCACCAGATTGTGGCGTGGTAATGCAAGGTTCGCTTCCAGGACCTGACGTTTTAACTCTTCCAGCATCGGTCGTTTCCTCCGAAAAAGGGCGGGCCAGAACATCGGCCCGCATCAGGTCTTAGCGTTTAAAGTGGTAGTAAACTTCGTTCCAGCGCAGCGCGTCTTTAAAGGCGGGCAGGCGGGTGTCGTTATCAATCGTGGTCAGTTCGATGTCGTACATCTCGGTAAACAGGCGCATATCGTCCAGAGTCAGGGACTGGCTGAATACGGTGTGGTGCGCGCCGCCGCCCAGTACCCAGGCCTCGACGGCGGTGGGCAGATCCGGTTGGGCTTTCCACAGGGCGTTAGCGACCGGCAGTTTCGGCAGCGCGTGGGGCGCTTCAACCGCATCGACGCAGTTCACCAGCAGGCGGAAACGATCGCCCAGATCGATCAGGCTGGCGTTGATGGCAGGGCCGGTGGTGGTAGAGAAGATCAGACGCGCCGGATCGTCCTTGCCGCCAATACCTAACGGCTGAACGTCGAGAATCGGTTTGGTCGGTGTGGCGATAGAGGGGCAAACCTCCAGCATATGGGAGCCGAGCACCATGTCGTTGCCGGACTCGAAGTTATAGGTGTAGTCCTCCATAAAGGAGGTGCCGCCTGAAAGCCCCGTAGACATCACTTTCATAATGCGAAGCAGGGCGGCAGTTTTCCAGTCGCCTTCACCGGCGAAGCCGTAACCCTGCTGCATCAGGCGCTGTACCGCCAGACCCGGTAGCTGCTTCAGGCCGTGAAGATCTTCAAAGGTGGTGGTAAAGGCGTGGAAACCGCCCTCTTCCAGGAAGCGTTTCATCCCCAGTTCAATACGCGCAGCATCGATCACATTCTGGCGTTTAGCACCGTTAATCTGAGCGGCGGGCGTCAGGGTGTAGCTGCTTTCGTATTCGTCGATCAGGGCGTTGATATCGCCGGTGCTGATGTCGTTGACCACGGCCACCAGATCGCCCACCGCCCAGGTATTAACCGAAAAGCCGAACTTAATCTGCGCAGCGACTTTGTCGCCATCGGTCACCGCCACTTCGCGCATGTTATCGCCGAAGCGCGCGACTTTAAGGTGACGGGTATCCTGTTTTGATACCGCCTGACGCATCCAGCCGCCGATACGCTCCTGAGCGCGTTTATCCTGCCAGTGACCGCTGACCACGCTGTGTTGCTGGCGCATACGGGCACCGATAAAACCGAACTCGCGGCCGCCGTGGGCGGTCTGGTTCAGGTTCATAAAGTCCATATCGATGCTGTCCCAGGGGATCTGCGCATTGAACTGGGTGTGGAACTGCAGCAGCGGTTTGTTCAGGATGCTCAGGCCGTTAATCCACATTTTGGACGGCGAGAAGGTGTGCAGCCATACCACCAGACCGGCGCAGCGGTCCTGATAGTTGGCGTCGCGGCAGATGTCGGTAATTTCATCCGGACGGGTGCCCAGCGGCTTAAGTACCAGTTTGCACGGCAGTTTGGCATCGTGGTTCAGGGCGTTGACTACCTGTTCCGCCTGGTTGTTGACCTGACGCAGCGTCTCCTCGCCATACAGGTGCTGGCTGCCAATGACGAACCAAATTTCATACTGATCGAAAATAGTCATGCTTGTGTCCTTTAGTGTGTCAGTGCCGCCTGGCTCGTAGAAGCGCAGGCCTGAGGGGCACCCGAAGGGAGGTAATGTTGTTCAGCACTCTGGCACCACTGCTGATAGCGCTGATAGAGCTGTTCAAAGCGTGCGGCGCGTTCCGGTATCGGCTGGAGCGTGCGTTCAATCCGGCTGGCCATAATTTTCTGGGCGGCGGGGATATCGTCGTAAACCCCGGAGGCCACCGCGGCGAATATAGCGGCGCCGAGGGCGCAGCACTGATCGGAGGCCACCACTTGCAGCGGGCGGTTCAGCACGTCGCTGCATGCCTGCATGATGGTTGGGTTCTTACGGGCGATACCGCCCAGCGCCATCACGTGGTTCACCGCAATGCCCTGATCGGTAAAGCACTCCATAATGGCGCGGGCGCCGAAGGCGGTGGCGGCAATCAGCCCGCCGAACAGCAGTGGGGCGTCGGTCGCCAGATTAAGATCGGTAATCACCCCTTTCAGACGCTGATTGGCGAAGGGGGTGCGGCGGCCGTTAAACCAGTCGAGCACCACCGGCAGATGTTCCAGCGACGGGGATTCGGCCCAGGCTTCGCTCAGCGCCGGAATGAGTTTTTTCCGGCTCTCTGTTATCTGTTCACCCAGCTCCGGATGCTGCTGCGCCAGTTGCTCCAGCGGCCAGCTCAGGATGCGTTCAAACCAGGCGTAGATATCGCCGAAGGCGGATTGCCCGGCTTCCATCCCAATGACGCCCGGGGTAACGCTACCGTCCACCTGACCGCAGATCCCTTTCACGGTACGATCGCCCACGGCGGTTTTTCCGGCGGTAAGGATGTCGCAGGTCGAAGTGCCAATGACCTTCACCAGGGTGTGCGTACCGGCACCGGCGCCCACCGCGCCCATATGGCAGTCGAAGGCGCCGCCGGAAATGACCACCTGTTCAGACAGTCCCAGACGCCCGGCCCACTCGGCGGTCAGATGACCCACAGGTAGATCGGCGGTCCAGGTGTCGCGGAACATGGGATAGTCCAGGTTCTGATTGATAATCGGGTCCAGCTCGTCGAAGAAGCTGGCTGGGGGCAGACCGCCCCAGCTTTCGTGCCACAGCGATTTATGGCCGGCGGCGCAGCGACCGCGGCGAATATTTTCCGGGCGGGTGGTACCGGAAAGCAGCGCCGGCACCCAGTCGCACAGTTCAATCCAGGAGGCGGCGGCGTTGGCGACAGCGCTATCCTGGCGGGTCACATGCAGGATCTTGGCCCAGAACCACTCGCTGGAGTAGATACCGCCGATGTAGCGCGAGTAGTCTTCTTTACCCGGCTGATGACACAAGCGGGTTATCTCTTCAGCCTCTTCCACGGAGGTATGATCTTTCCACAGCACGAACATGGCGTTCGGGTTATCGGCAAATTCAGGATTCAGCGCCAGCACGTTACCGCTGGCGTCAATGGGGGCCGGGGTGGAACCGGTACTGTCCACGCCGATACCAATGATCCGGGCGCGCTGATCGTCATTCAGCGCCGCCAGCGTACTTTTAATGGCACGCTCCATGGATTCAATGTAATCCCGCGGATGGTGGCGGAACTGGTTGTGGGCGGCATCGCAGTAACGCCCTTCTTTCCAGCGCGGATACCACTCCACGCCGCTTGCCAGCTCGGCGCCGGTGTCGCAATCCACCGCCAGCGCCCGAACGGAATCACTGCCAAAATCGAGGCCCAGTGCAATAGCCATCTCGTTACTCCATGGGTCAAACAGAACATGGATGAACCATAGAGGGCAGAGGCGATAAGGGGTCAGGCCAATCTGGCTTATCTTATGGATAAAATTGCTGTCAGGGAGAAATATGTGACGCCACGCAAATATTCGATGTGGACATTTCTGCCACTCTTATAGACACTCTTGTTGTCCCTTTTGAAAGCGAAGGACCCCGATGTTTGTCACATTTTTCCGTCGTGGCGCGGTTTCGCAGTCATTGGTATCCTCAGGATAAGCAACCCGGAACAGGGCCGGATGTGGCGGTGACAGGATATGGACAAATGGTTTCTTTTATGACCCCGTGGAGGGATGAGCCTGATGACAGAGACGCAAAATGATCCCCTGCTGCCCGGTTATTCGTTTAACGCCCATCTGGTGGCGGGATTAACGCCCATCGAGGCCAGCGGTCCGCTGGATTTCTTTATCGATCGTCCGCTGGGCATGAAGGGGTTTATTCTCAACCGTACCGTGCGCGGGGAGGGCATTATTAATAACCAGGGCCAGCAATTTATCTGCCGCACCGGCGATATGCTGCTGTTCCCGCCGGGGGAGGTTCACCACTACGGCCGCCATCCCGACAGCCCGGAATGGTATCACCAGTGGGTCTATTTCCGGCCTCGCGCCTACTGGCACGAGTGGCTGAACTGGCCCGCTATCTTCGCGAAAACCGGCTTTTTTCGTCCGGCCGAAGAGCACCAGCGCCACTTTTCACGACTGTTTCAACTGATTATCGATGCCGGTCATGGGGAGGGGCGCTACGCAGAGCTGCTGGCGATCAATTTGCTGGAGCAGCTGTTGCTGCGTCGTATGGATGCCCTGAGCGAATCCCAGAAGGCGCCGCTGGATAACCGGGTGCGCGATGCCTGTCAGTACATCACCGACCATCTGGCGGACAGCCGCTTTGATATCGCAAGCGTCGCGCAGCACGTCTGCCTGTCGCCGTCGCGCCTTTCTCATCTGTTTCGCCAGCAACTGGGGGTCAGCGTGCTGGGCTGGCGCGAGGATCAGCGCATCAGCCAGGCCAGGCTGTTGCTAAGCACCACGCGACTGCCGATTGCCAGCGTGGGTCGAAACGTCGGCTTTGAGGATCAGCTCTATTTTTCCCGGGTCTTTAAGAAGTGCACCGGGGCCAGTCCCAGCGAGTTTCGGGCCGGTTGCGAGCAGCTTAATCGCGATGAGTCGTTAAACCATGTTTGAACCGGTTACGTCGGGCAGCTTGACGCCCGACGGCCTCATCAGGAGAATCGAGCGACTGCGCCTTCAACCGGACACGCTATGGAAGATTTTCTGCAACACTTCGTTACCCACTACTCCCTGATCGCCGTCTGGTTGGTCGCTTTTCTTGAATCACTGGCGCTGGTGGGGCTGATTATGCCCGGCACTGTGGTAATGGCCGCGCTGGGGGCGCTGATCGGTAGCGGGCAGGTGAATTTCTACTCCGCATGGCTGGTGGGAACCGTTGGTTGCCTGCTGGCGGACTGGATTTCGTACTGGCTGGGCTGGCGCTTCCGGGGGCCGTTGCACCGCTGGTCATTTCTGAAAAAGCAGAAGTCATGGTTGGATAAAACTGAGCACGCCCTGCACCAGCACAGCATGTTCACCATTCTGCTGGGGCGTTTTATTGGGCCGACGCGGCCTCTGGTGCCGATGGTGGCTGGTATGCTGGAGCTGCCGGTACGCAAGTTTATCAGCCCCAATATCATTGGCTGCGTGCTCTGGCCGCCATTCTACTTCCTGCCCGGAATTCTGGCCGGCGCGGCCATTGATATCCCCGCTGGAATGGAAAGCGGCGCCTTTAAATGGTGGCTGCTGGCGGCGGCGCTGCTGCTGTGGTTGGCGGGGTGGCTGTGCTGGCGCTTGTGGCGTAGCGGTAAGGCGGCGAAGGATAAGCTAACGGCGTATCTGCCGCGTGGCCGACTGTTGTGGCTGGCGCCGCTTTGCGCGGCAGCGGCGATCGCCGTGACGTTGCGGGTGGCGCTCCACCCGCTGATGCCGGTTTATCTCAGGATCCTGGGTAAGGTGTTGGGGCTCTGATGCCAAGCGTGCGCGAGGCGCTGGCCTCGCCGCTTAATAACTGCGCCGTATCGCCGTCCCAGTAGATGCGGCCATCCACCACCACCAGGCTGCGAGGCGCTATCTGCGCGGCATCTTCCAGACTGTGCGATACCATCAGCAGGGTGAGCTGTCGGCTGCGGCAGATTTCATCCAGCAGGGCGAGCATCTCCTGGCGCAGAGCCGGATCGAGGGCGGAAAACGGCTCATCCAGCAGCAACAGAGGCTGCTGTCGGATAAGACAGCGCGCCAGGGCCGCCCGCTGGCGCTGGCCGCCGGAAAGCTCGCCAGGGCGCCTTTCCAGTAGCTCACCTATCGCCATCTGAGCGGCGATGCTCTCCACCTCTTTGCGCTGCTGCGCATTCAGCCGCAGGCCGGGATTCAGTCCCAGGCCGATGTTCTGGCGTACGCTGAGGTGCGGGAACAGATTGTGCTCCTGAAACAGCATCGAGACTGGTCGCTGGTCGGGCGCCGTATGGGTATGATCGGCGCCGTCAAGAACAATGCGGCCGCTGCCCGGCGTCAGAAAACCGGCAATCAGATTCAGAAGCGTGCTTTTTCCTGCGCCGCTGGGGCCGAGTATCGCCAGGCGCTCGCCGCGGGCGACCTGCAGGCTAAAGCGCATGGGCAGGTGATGATACAGCCAGGTTACATCAGTCAGTGTCAGCATGGCGCCCCGGTAATTTTTCCATCAGAGTGAACAGCGTCAGACAGAGCAGCAGGAGCAGTAGCGCGGTGACTGCGCCATCATCGCTACGGTAAGCGCCGATCTGCTGGTAGAGATAAAAAGGCAGTGTGCGGAAATCCTCATTGCCGAACAGCGCCACTACGCCAAAATCGCCAATCGACAGAACGCAGGCGAAGGCCAGCGCCTGGCCAAGAGGGCGCTTCAGGGCCCGTAGCTCGATAATCCTCAGACGGTGAATACCGCGGATGCCCAGCCCCTGACACAGCGGACCGTAGCGCTCAGCCAGATCGCGCATGGGATTTTCCAGCACTTTGAGGGCGTAAGGAATGGCCATCAGCGCATTGGTGAAGATAACGATAGCATCCGCTGATTCCGGCAGACCAACGGTGGCGTTAAGCAGCAGGAAGAAGCCGGTTGCCAGCACGATGCCTGGCATAGCGAGGATCAGCATGCCGCTCAGCTCCAGCGCCTGGCCCGCCAGCGGCTGCTTACGTAGCCTTAGCTCGCGGGAGCTCCAGAGCAGCATCAGGGTCAGTACGACACAAAGAAGACCAGCGGCGGTGGCTATTCGCAGTGAAGTCCAGACTGCCTGCCATAGCGCGCTCTGCTGGAGCAGACGCGGCAGGTCGCCGCGCAGGCCATCCACCACAATCGCCATCAGAGGCGGCAGCATCAACAGCAGGAGGAGTACGATCAGCAGCGAATCCAGCCCGCGAGAGAGCAGGGTGCTGTCGGGTGGTCGCCAGCCCGTCGCCATGGTGGCTCCACTGGGAATCGCTTTGCTAAAACGCTGGGCCAGCAGCATGAGCGCCAGGCAGCAGAATAGCTGAATAAGCGCCAGTAATGCCGCCCGGGCGGGATCGTAGTCATAGCTAAGGGCCTGGTAGATGGCCAGTTCGATGGTAGTGGCTTTTGGGCCGCCGCCCAGCGCCAGCACGGTGGCGAAGCTTGCGAAGCACAGCATAAAAATCAGGGCGGCGGTGGGGAAAATTTGACGTCGCAGCCAGGGCCATTCCACCAGACGGAACAGCGACCAGCCGCGTATCCCTAACTGAGCGGCAAGCCTGCGCTGTTCGCCGGGAATACCCTCCAGCGACTGGAGCAGCAGGCGGGTAGCCATCGGCAAATTAAAAAAGAGGTGCGCCAGCAGGATCCCCTGCAGGCCATAGGGCGAAAACGTCCAGTCGATGCCCAGCCACTGGCAGAGTTCGGCCAGCCAGCCCTGGCGGCCATAAACGGAAAGCAGGCCGAAAACCGCGACCAGCACCGGCAGCACCAGGGTCATGGCACAAAGCCGCAGCAGGAGCTGGCGCCCGGGAAAGCGGCGGCGCCACAGCGCCCGGGCCAGGGGAATGGCCGGGAGCACTGAGAACAATGCGGAAAGGAACGCCTGCCAGAAGGAAAAGCGCACCACGTGCCACAGATAGCTGTCCTGGAGCAGGGTACGGGGCGCGACGCCCGGTGCGCTGAACCACAGGGCGCCAAAGGCGGCCAGCGCCACGCCGAGCATCAATCCAGCGGCGAGCAGGCCAGGCCACAGCCAGCCGGGAATTAGCGGCTGAGGGCGCGCTGCCATTCACCGATCCAGGCGGCGCGCTGCTGGGCGACCTGTTGGGGGGTAAACTGTAACGTCTTTTGAGGTCGGGTCAGGCTGTTAAAGCCTTCAGGCAGAGCGACCTGGCTTACCGGATACATCCAGTTGCCGGTGGGAATGGTCTGCTGGAATTCCTTTGATACTACAAACTGCATAAACTTTTGGGCCAGCTCCGGCTGTTTGCTGCTTTTCAAACGGGCTGCGACCTCTACCTGCATATAGTGGCCTTCGCTAAAGTCGGCGGCGGCGTAGTTATCTTTGTGCTCTTCAATAAGCGAATAGGCCGGAGAGGTGGTGTAGCTGAGTACCAGATCCCCTTCACCTTTCAGAAACAGCCCCCAGGATTCGCTCCATCCCCGGGTCACGGTCACTGTCTTACTGGCCAGCTTCTGCCAGGCTTCGGGGGCCTGGTCGCCATAGACCTGCTTCATCCACAGCAGCATGCCCAGTCCGGGGGTACTGGTTCGGGGATCCTGATAGATAACGCGCCATTTCCTGTCGCTTTCCACCAGTTCTTTCAGGCTCTTAGGGGGATTCTTCAGGCGGTTTTTATCGTATACGAAAGCGAACCAGCCGTAGTCATAAGGGACGAAGGTCTCGTTTTGCCAGCCGCCCGGCAGAGTCAGGTGACGGGTATCCACGTCGCTTTTGGCGAACAGGCCACTTTGGGTTGCCGCCTCCAGCAGGTTGTTATCCAGCCCCAGCACCACATCCGCTTTGCTGTTTTTCCCTTCCATTCGCAGGCGGTTTAGCAGGGCGACGCCGTCTTCCAGCGCGACAAATTTAAGCTGGCAGTCGCAGTCGGCCTCGAAGGCCTTTTTAATGGCAGGGCCCGGGCCCCAGTCGGCGGCGAAAGAGTCATAGGTATAGACGGTGAGCTGCGGACCCGCGAAGGCGGGCAGGGCGACCAGCGTCAGCAGCACAGGCAGTTTGTTCAGCACTTTGCACTCCAGTATTGGGTGGCAAAGGATTTTGGGCGTGGCCTCAAATCCCTCCGCCGGTGTTATCCGGATCAGGTTCGACGGGTATCTCTCAGCTCGTGGCACCCCGTTGAGAATGGCCCACATTGTAATGAGTTAACGGGAGTAGCGAAAGGCGCGTGGGGGATTAAGGAAACCGCCCCTTACGGGGCGGCTACCGGGCTTACCTGCCTGGTACGACAATCGTCACTGAAAATGCGTTATGGGAGATATTCCATCCCCCATTTCCGGATGACAGCAGTGCACCAGAAACAACGATGACAATACAAAAGTACCGTTTCATTGTGCGGTCCTGACTATAGACCGCTTCACGACGTCACCGCCGGAAATATCGCCGTGAGTGCAAGCACCTTGGGTGTGCTTGCGTATACGGCCATTGGACATCCTTTTCCAGGTCCGGCGCCCGCTTGCTTAAGACGGTGAAAAGGCCCGACTGAATGGTACATCTCAAAGCCTCGAACAGATACTTGACTTTAGCGAAAAAGCGGCACAGTATGCAAAAACTTGGGTGTGCTTGCGTAACATTGGACACACAACCCTGCTGGAAGGGCCGCTTACCTGACCAGCACAAAAAAACCGCCGCCATGGCGGTTTTTTTGTGCCCGAAAACTTAAGCATCCGGCGGCGCGAACCAGGCGGATTTAAAGTCGAACCAGCCCAGGGTGTTCATCCGCAGACCACGCATACTGCGCTGGCCCTGGAGCATCAGCCAGTGGTGAATAAGCGGCTGGATCTCAAGGCTGGCAAGGCGCTGGCGGCACCATTCGGCCAGATCCAGTTCGCCAGCCCGCCAGCGGCGCGCATCTTCATGCCAGTCGCCGGGAATGCAGCGCTGGAGCAGCGGTACTTCGTACAGATGGGCAAACAGTGAAAACTCCAGCGGCAGGGTAAAATTGGCGCTGTTCAGCCAGATATCGCTGATATCGTCTCCTTTATGCCACTGGTCGTAGTCCACCTCTTTAACGATCAAACTCACTCCGCATTCGGCCAGCAACTGGTGAATAATACCGCCCAGAATCTGATGTTCGGCATGGTCGCGGTAGAAGGTCAGGGTGAGAGTATCAAGGTCAGCCGGTTTCTCGACGACCTCTGGCGGTTGGGCGTGGTGCCAGCGTGGTAGCAGCCCCCAGGCCGGGAACCAGTAACGCTGATATTGTTCACCGGCCCGGTAAATGAGACTGACAGGCGAGAGAATATGGTTCAGCCAGAGTTTAATGTCATCGCGACAACCGAGTGCCGAGCGGGCGTCGAACAAAATATAGTAGCACCCCTCTTCCAGTCGGCTCTCCACGGCTTTTTCGCTGTCGCCGCTGCCTTCCAGCTGTACTCCGCAGCTGAGATCCTCGCTAATTTCCGGCAATACCCAGAAATTCACTTCGTCGATGAGCGCCCGGTAACCGAAATAGTCATCGAAGGCATGGATTTTCAGCTGGTTATTGGTATTGCGCTCTACCGCATAGGGGCCGCTTCCCACCGGCTGGCGGGCGAAGTCTGGCATCTTGCGCCATTCCCTGGGCAGTACCATGGCGGCGGAATTGCCCATCAGCCAGGGGAGCCAGCGATCGGGCTGGTTAAGGTGGATATCGAGCGTCCAGGCGGTAGGGGAGTCGATACCCACAATATGAGCGTAAAGCGGTGTGGGATTGATGCGTTGCAGCGTGTCGATAACGTCCTGCATATCCAGTTCGCGGCCGTGATGAAAATGAATGCCGGGACGCAGGTAGAAACGCCAGTGCAGCGGCGAAAGTTGTTGCCAGTGGTGGGCGATATCCGCTTCGGCTTCCCCGTTTTCCTCATTTATGCGCGTCAGGCCGCTAAAAATTTGCCGCACCACGTGGCTTTCTGAACGGCGCAGTGCGGTTCCGGGCAGAAGATTTAACAGCGGGCGATAGTAGAGTACCCGTAAAATATGGCGCCCCTGGCGGAAACTGCGACCCAGATGAGAGACGATCATCTGGCGTACCGTCTGACGATCGCCCACCAACTGAAGCAGTTGTTCGATGCGATCCTGTTCCAGTAGATCTTCGGCCCGCTGCTGCTGGAGCGTCAGCCCGGTGTAGATAAAGGTGAGCCGGGAACGCCTTCCCCGACCGGCTTCCGCCTGCCAGGTGAGCCACCCTTTCTCTTGCATGGCGTTAAGCAGGGTGCGCATATGGCGGCGTGAACAGCTCAGCATCCGGGCAAGATCGTTGAGCGTGGTCTCCTGGGATTTGCCGTCGCAGCACTGCCACAGGCGGATAAACTGTTGTTGCAGGCGAGAGGAAGGCATAAAAGGGGAACTCCATGACAGAAAGTCATCAATTTTAGTTTCCCTATATTAGGCGAATAATGGCGTCAGATGAAAGCGAGGCGCGTTGACGAATTTGCAGACGATGCGGCGTAGCAGACATCATGTGTGACTGAGTATTGGTGCGAATATCACCGGCCGACGGTTTGTTACCGTCGGCTTTTTTATGGGCGGAATTCGCAAATAAAACCCCCTCCGGGCGGAGGGGCTGTCGATTAACGGGCGAAGGCGGGCTGCCTCTGTTCCCAGGTCGAGATAGCCTCTTCGTGCTGCAGCGTCAGGCCAATGCTGTCCAGGCCATTCATCATGCAGTGGCGGCGGAAGGTGTCGATGGTGAAGGGATATTCTTTATCACCGGCGATAACCTTTTCACCTTCCAGATCTACCGTGAACTTAATGCCCGGCTGGCTTTGAACCAGTTGGAACAGTTCGTCTACCTGCTGTTCGTTCAGGGTGACCGGCAGCAGTTGGTTATTAAAGCTGTTGCCGTAAAAAATGTCGGCGAAGCTCGGTGCAATCACCACCTTAAAGCCGTAGTCGGTCAGGGCCCAGGGAGCATGTTCACGGGATGATCCACAGCCAAAGTTTTCACGTGCCAGCAGGATTGAAGCCCCCTGATACTGCGGATAGTTCAGCACAAATTCCGGATTGGGCTGCTCGCCTTTATCGTCCAGAAAACGCCAGTCGTTAAACAGATGGGCGCCAAAGCCGGTACGGGTCACCTTCTGCAGAAACTGCTTCGGAATGATCGCATCGGTATCGACGTTTGCGGCGTCCAGTGGGGCGACCAGGCCGGTATGTTGGATAAATTTCTCTGCCATGGTGTGCCTCCTTTATTTAATGTCGCGAATATCGGCGAAACGGCCGGTGATAGCGGCAGCGGCAGCCATCGCCGGGCTCACCAGATGGGTGCGTCCGCCGCGTCCCTGACGCCCTTCGAAGTTACGGTTGCTGGTGGATGCGCAACGTTCACCAGGATTCAGACGATCGTTGTTCATTGCAAGACACATGGAACAGCCTGGCAGGCGCCATTCAAAACCGGCCTCGAGGAAGATCTTATCCAGTCCTTCTTCTTCGGCCTGAGCCTTAACCGGGCCGGAGCCAGGAACCACCATCGCCAGCACGCCTGGTGCGACCTTGCGCCCTTTAGCGATGGCGGCGGCGGCACGCAGATCCTCGATACGTGAGTTGGTGCAGGAGCCGATAAAGACCTTGTCGATAGCGACATCGGTCAGCGGAACACCCGGCTGCAGCCCCATATAGGCCAGCGCTTTCTCGGCGGAGGCGCGCTCTACCGGATCGGCGAACGAGGCCGGATTCGGCACCGCATCGGTGACGGAAATCACCTGACCCGGGTTAGTTCCCCAGGTGACCTGCGGGGCAATCTCTTCGGCGTTCAGTGTGACGACGGTATCGAAGACCGCGCCTTCATCGCTCTTCAGGGTCTTCCAGTATGCGACGGCTTCGTCCCATTCTGCGTCTTTCGGCGCGTGGCGGCGGCCTTTCACATAGTTAAAGGTCGTTTCATCCGGCGCGACCAGACCTGCTTTGGCGCCCATTTCGATCGCCATGTTGCACAGGGTCATTCGCCCTTCCATGCTCAGTGCTTCAATAGCTGGACCGCAGAATTCAACCACGTGGCCGGTGCCGCCCGCACTACCGGTCTTGCCGATAATGGCCAGTACAATATCTTTCGCGGTGATACCAGGCGCGGCCTTGCCGGTGACTTCGATCTTCATGGTTTTGGCCCGACCCTGCTTCAGGGTCTGGGTCGCCAGCACGTGTTCGACTTCCGAGGTACCGATACCAAAAGCCAGAGCGCCGAAAGCGCCATGGGTGGCGGTGTGGGAGTCGCCGCAGACAATGGTCATGCCGGGCAGGGTGATGCCCTGCTCGGGCCCCATAACGTGAACGATCCCCTGCCAGGGATGGTTCAGATCGTACAGCTCTACGCTGAATTCATTGCAGTTCTTAATCAGCGCCTGCATCTGAATACGCGCCATTTCGCCCGAAGCGTTAATGTCTTTAGTCTCGGTAGAGACGTTGTGATCCATAGTGGCGAAGGTTTTTTCAGGCCTACGCACTTTGCGGTTGTGGGCCCGCAGGCCGTCGAAGGCCTGGGGAGAGGTAACCTCATGCACCAGATGACGATCGATATAGATCAGCGGCGTTTCGTTCGGCGCTTCGCGCACAACGTGGGCGTCAAACAGCTTCTGATATAAGGTTTTGGCCATGATTTATACCCCTTCTGCCACATAGCGGGCGATGATATCGCCCATCTCATCGGTACTGACTGCCTGACCGCCCTGGGCCAGATCGCTGGTGCGGATACCTTCTTCCAGTGCGCGATTGGCGGCGCGTTCGATAGCCTCAGCGGCTTCACCAGCATCCAGGCTGTAGCGCAGCAGTAGCGCCAGCGACAGGATCTGGGCGATGGGGTTGGCGATATTTTTGCCTGCGATGTCCGGCGCAGAGCCGCCCGCGGGCTCATAAAGACCAAAGCCCTGCTCGTTCAGGCTGGCGGAGGGCAGCATGCCCATCGAGCCGGTGATCATGGCGCATTCGTCGGAAAGAATGTCGCCAAACAGGTTTGAGCACAGCACCACGTCGAACTGAGACGGATCCTTAATCATCTGCATGGTGGCGTTGTCGATGTACATATGGCTCAGCTCGACATCGGGATACTGTTTGCCGATTTCGCTAACGATTTCACGCCACATCACCGAGCTTTGCAGCACATTGGCTTTATCAATGGAGGTCACCTTGTGGCGACGCTTGCGTGCCGATTCAAAGGCGATGCGGGCGATGCGTTCGATCTCGAAGCGGTGATACACCTCGGTGTCGAACGCTTTTTCATACATGCCGCTGCCTTCACGCCCTTTCGGCTGACCAAAGTAGATACCGCCGGTCAGTTCACGGACGCACAGAATGTCGAAGCCGCGTTCTGCAATGTCGGCCCGCAGCGGACAGAAACTTTCCAACCCCTGCCACAGGCGGGCCGGGCGCAGGTTGCTGAACAGTTTAAAGTGTTTACGCAGCGGCAGCAGCGCGCCGCGCTCAGGCTGTTCGTTCGGGGGCAGGTGTTCCCATTTAGGGCCGCCGACCGACCCGAACAGTACGGCATCCGCCTGTTCACAGCCTTCCACGGTAGCGGTCGGCAGCGGGGTTCCGTGACGATCGATGGCGATACCACCCACGTCGTATTCACTGGTGGTAATACGCATATCGAAGCGCTTGCGTACCGCATCCAGTACTTTCAGCGCCTGGGCCATCACTTCCGGGCCGATCCCATCGCCCGGTAATACTGCAATATGGGTGTTTCTGGACATGTTCACACGGTTTCCTGATTCTGTTTTTTAGTCTGAGCTTTGCGTTGTAATTCTTTTTCCACTTCGGCGGCGCGCCAGATATTGTTCAGCACATTAACCATGGCCTGAGCGGAAGATTCTACGATGTCGGTTGCCAGCCCTACGCCGTGGAAGCGACGGCCGTTATAACGGGCGACCACATTAACCTGGCCCAGCGCGTTTTCGCCGTGGCCTTTGGCGCTGAGCTGATAATTCACCAGCTCAATGGCGTAACCGGTAATTCGGTTAATTGCCTGGTAGACGGCATCGACCGGACCATTCCCGGTGGCGGCTTCCGATTTAATGTTGTCGCCGCAGGCTAATTTCACTGAAGCGGTTGGCATGGTGTTAGAGCCGGACTGAACGGTGAAGTAGTCCAGACGATAATGCTCCGGCTCTTCCTGCTGTTTATTAATAAAAGCGAGGGCTTCCAGGTCGTAGTCGAACACCTGGCCCTTTTTATCGGCCAGCTTCAGGAAGGCGTCGTACAGCTCGTCCATGTTGTAATCGCTTTCCTGGTAGCCCATTTCGTCCATACGATGCTTCACTGCGGCGCGGCCGGAGCGTGAGGTCAGGTTCAGCTGCACCTGGTTCAGACCGATGGATTCCGGGGTCATGATTTCGTAGTTTTCGCGATTCTTCAGTACGCCATCCTGGTGGATGCCGGAAGAGTGAGCAAAGGCGTTGGTTCCCACTACCGCTTTGTTGGCCGGAATCGGCATATTGCAGATCTGACTGACGGTCTGGCTGGTACGCCAGATTTCATGGTGGTTGATATTGGTGCGCAGGTTCATCATTTTGCTGCGCACCTTGATAGCCATGATCACCTCTTCCAGCGCGCAGTTTCCGGCTCGCTCGCCCAGACCGTTCATAGCGCCTTCGACCTGACGGGCGCCGGCTTCAACGGCGGCGATGGCGTTACCGACCGCCATGCCCAGGTCGTCATGGGTATGGACTGAGATAATCGCTTTATCGATGTTTGGCACGCTGTTACGCACTGATGCGATGATGTTGCTGTATTCGGCTGGCGTGGTGTAACCCACGGTATCCGGCAGGTTGACGGTGGTGGCGCCGGCATCGATTACGGCTTCCAGCACCCGGGCCAGGTCCGCCACCGGTGTACGACCGGCATCTTCGCAGGAGAATTCGACATCGTCGGTATAGTTACGGGCGCGCTTCACCATATACACGGCGCGTTCGATGACTTCATCCAGCGTACTACGCAGTTTGGTGGCGATATGCATGGGCGAAGTGGCGATAAAGGTGTGGATCCGGAAGGCTTCGGCCACGCGCAGCGACTCGGCGGCGACGTCGATGTCTTTTTCCACGCAGCGGGCCAGGGCGCAGACGCGGCTGTTTTTGACCTGACGGGCAATGGTCTGTACCGACTCGAAATCACCGGGGGAAGAGACCGGGAAACCCACTTCCATCACGTCGATACCCATACGCTCCAGCGCCAGGGCGATTTGCAGCTTCTCTTTCACACTCAGGCTTGCCTGCAACGCCTGTTCACCATCGCGTAAAGTAGTATCAAAAATAATGACTTGTTGGCTCATGGGTTCGGTCCTTTGTTTTATCAGGCGCCCTGCTTCGAGCATAAAAAAACCCGCGCAGTGGCGCGGGTTTTTGTTTGTCTGGTGAGTCGGATTAATGTTTACCGCTACCCGCCAGCCTACCGCGCACAGTGAAGGCGTTTAGTAGTAGAGCCAGAGAGTGGTGAGCGATAAAAATCATTAAGTCCGCCTCATCAAAATTAAGTATGTATTAGTGGTACGTTATCTGGCTTGCGGAGTCAACCCCTCGAAATGATTCATATTGCAGGACCAGCCAATGACTGTATTGGTAAAACCAGGTGGATAAACTGCTTATCTAATAAGAGATGGAATGAATGACTGCTTAATGGCGATATTCCTGCTGGTTTTTTTGGTAAATGAGGCCACTGAAAGTTTGCATTAATTTCACGAACAGGCGAAATTTTTTCGGGGCGCGGTGGTGTGAAGCTGTGTTCATCTGACTGAATGCCCCATCGAAAGGGGCCTGTCTGAGAGGCGTGTCAGTGAGCCGGTAGCCACTCGTCCGTAGTGCTTTGAATTAGATTTTATTCTGATAAATTCCTCTTTATATGGTTTTTTATTTGTATGTATCACTCTGAAGTGGTTATTTTGGCTGTATGTTGCAGTTGATTTAGTGAATGGCAAAAAAAAGGCGGCGGGAGATGAGCCGTTAACGCATTGCCTGCCCGATTTTCAGAGGTTATGTTAGAAAAATGCTTTCCTTAATATCCTAAAAACGGGCGAGGGTACTCACCCGCGCCGTGACTGTATGGAAATGAGTTCCGTAGTCAGTCGCTAAACAAAAAAGCCTGGAGGCAAACCATGGAGATGTTGTCAGGAGCCGAGATGGTTGTCCGATCGTTGATCGATCAGGGCGTTAAACAGGTATTCGGCTATCCCGGAGGCGCGGTGCTCGATATCTATGATGCGCTGCACACCGTTGGGGGAATCGATCACGTGCTGGTTCGTCACGAACAGGCGGCTGTCCATATGGCAGACGGTCTGGCTCGTGCTACCGGCGAAGTGGGTGTGGTGCTGGTCACGTCCGGTCCCGGTGCGACCAATGCCATCACCGGCATTGCGACCGCCTATATGGATTCCATTCCCATGGTAGTGCTTTCCGGGCAGGTGGCAACGTCGCTCATCGGCTACGATGCATTCCAGGAGTGCGATATGGTGGGTATCTCCCGCCCGGTGGTGAAGCACAGTTTTCTGGTGAAACAGACCGAAGATATTCCCGGCGTGCTGAAGAAGGCGTTCTGGCTGGCGGCCAGCGGCCGTCCCGGACCTGTTGTGGTCGACCTGCCGAAAGATATCCTGAATCCCGCCAATAAGCTGCCCTATGTCTGGCCGGAGACGGTCAGCATGCGTTCCTATAACCCGACGACTCAGGGACATCGGGGGCAAATTAAGCGGGCCCTGAATACCCTGACGGCGGCAAAACGCCCGGTGTTTTACGTGGGTGGCGGCGCGATTAATTCCGGCTGTGATAAAGAGTTATTGCAGCTGGCGGAAGCGCTGAATGCACCGGTCGTCTCTTCGCTGATGGGGCTGGGAGCTTTCCCGGGTACCCATCCTCAGGCGTTGGGCATGCTGGGTATGCATGGCACCTATGAAGCCAATATGGCGATGCATAATGCTTCGCTGATCTTCGCGGTTGGCGTGCGTTTCGACGATCGTACCACCAATAATCTGGCCAAATATTGCCCGAACGCCGCGGTGCTGCACATTGACGTTGATCCCACGTCGATCTCCAAAACGGTGGAGGCAGATGTGCCGATCGTCGGCGATGCCCGCCAGGTCCTCCGACAGATGCTGGAACTGCTGGATCAGGAAGCGCCGGCGGAACGACCGCTGGATGAGATCCGTGACTGGTGGCAGCAGATCGAGCAGTGGCGTGCCCGTAAGTGCCTTAGCTATCAGCAGGATAGTGAAACGATCAAACCGCAGGCAGCCATCGAGACAATCTATCGCCTGACGGAAGGAAATGCCATCGTGACCTCGGACGTCGGTCAGCACCAGATGTTCGCCGCGCTTTATTACACCTTTGATAAGCCGCGTCGTTGGATTAATTCCGGCGGTCTGGGCACCATGGGCTTCGGCCTGCCAGCAGCGCTGGGCGTTAAACTGGCGCTTCCGGAAGAGACGGTGGTCTGCGTTACCGGCGACGGCAGCATCCAGATGAACATTCAGGAGCTCTCGACGGCATTACAGTACAATCTGCCGGTGCTGGTGCTGAATCTGAATAACCGCTTCCTCGGCATGGTGAAGCAGTGGCAGGATATGATCTATTCAGGTCGTCATTCCCAGTCCTATATGGAATCGTTGCCGGATTTCGCTCGTCTGGCAGAGGCATATGGCCATGTGGGGATACGTATCACAAAGCCTCAGGAGCTGGAAAGTAAGCTGAGCGAGGCGCTGGCACAAGTGAAAAGCGGTCGTCTGGTGTTCGTGGATGTCACCGTGGACGGTAGTGAACACGTCTACCCGATGCAGATCCGCGGTGGGGGAATGGATGAAATGTGGCTGAGCAAAACGGAGAGAACCTGATTATGCGCCGGATATTATCTGTATTACTGGAAAACGAATCGGGTGCGTTGTCGCGCGTTGTTGGGCTGTTTTCTCAGCGAGGCTACAACATTGAAAGCCTGACGGTGGCACCCACCGACGATCCCACCCTGTCGCGCATGACGATCCAGACCGTGGGCGACGAGAAGATTATCGAGCAGATCGAAAAGCAACTGCACAAGCTGGTAGATGTTCTCCGGGTCAGTGAACTGGGACAGGGCTCCCACGTTGAGCGCGAGATGATGCTGGTGAAGGTGCAGGCCAGCGGATACGGCCGTGAAGAGGTCAAACGCAGCGCGGAGATCTTCCGTGGTCAGATTATCGATGTCACGCCGTCGCTCTATACTGTGCAACTGGCGGGAACCAGCGATAAGCTGGATGCCTTCCTGGCCGCCATTCGCGATGTCGCTAACATTGTGGAAATTGCCCGCTCCGGCGTGGTGGGGCTGTCACGCGGCGACAAGATTATGCGCCAGTGAGGAGACGCGGCTCACAAGCCCGGCATTCATGCCGGGTTTTTTTTGGCAAAATCGGAGTCGGGCTGATTTAAAAGCGGTTGCTCCGGTTATTATTCTGCGCTTAGATGTTAAAAGATGTAACCTCGGGGTCTTCGCGCCAGTGGTGCGAAAGTGGGCTGCAGGGCTGAGGCTACGGCTTAACGATTATAAGGGGCAATAGTGAAACTGGATGAAATTGCGCGTCTGGCGGGGGTTTCCCGCACTACGGCGAGCTACGTCATTAATGGCAAGGCAAAGCAGTATCGTGTCAGCGATAAGACCGTAGAAAAAGTGATGGCTGTGGTGAGAGAACATAACTACCATCCCAATGCCGTCGCCGCAGGGCTGCGGGCTGGCAGAACGCGCTCCATTGGTCTGGTGATTCCCGATCTGGAAAACACCAGCTATACCCGTATCGCCAACTATCTGGAGCGTCAGGCGCGCCAGCGCGGTTATCAGCTGCTTATCGCCTGTTCCGAGGATCAGCCGGATAATGAAATGCGCTGTGTGGAGCATCTGCTACAGCGTCAGGTCGATGCCATTATCGTTTCCACCTCTCTACCGCCGGAGCATCCTTTCTACCAACGCTGGGCCAGCGGTAAGTTCCCCATCATTGCTCTGGACCGTGCACTGGATCCCGAACACTTCACCAGCGTCGTAGGGGCGGATGAAGAAGATGCCGGCATGCTGGCAGCGGAGCTGCGCCAGTTTCCGGCCGAAAACGTGCTTTATCTGGGGGCATTGCCGGAACTGTCGGTTAGCTTCCTGCGTGAAAAAGGCTTTCGCGATGCCTGGCGGGACGATCCGCGTGAAGTGCAGTTCCTATACGCCGACAGCTATGAACGCGAGGCGGCTGCGCGCAGCTTTGGCCAGTGGCTGGATAACAATCCCATGCCTCAGGCGCTGTTCACCACCTCGTTTGCCCTGCTGCAGGGGGTAATGGATGTCACGCTGCGTCGTGAAGGGCGGCTGCCGTCTGAACTGGCTATCGCGACCTTTGGTGACAATGAGCTGCTGGACTTCCTGCAGTGTCCGGTGCTTGCCGTGGCCCAGCGCCACCGCGAAGTGGCTGAGCAGGTACTGGAGCTGGTGCTGGCAAGCCTTGATGAACCGCGTAAGCCACAGGCCGGTTTAACCAGAATACGTCGAAATCTTTGGCGCCGGGGTAACTTGAGTCGCGCTTAATTGAAATGGCAGCTTCGGCTGCCTGATAATTGAGACTATTCTCGTCATATGGCGTTAAAAACAGACAGCGTTTTCTGACCCATTTTTTTAACTAAGACTTTTTCCTCCCCCCGGTGTCAATTTTTTAATAGCCCGGAATGATTTTGTTACATTCACCTTCCGGAACGGAGCGAAAAAACAGCAAATATTCTGATTGTTTTTCTTCCTCTTGCCTGTCGCCAGCGTACAGACGCCATCTGGCGCTGTTCTTGCCTGGTGAATTGCCTTAAAATGCCGCCCGCGTCGCAAACTTAGCACGTAATATTTTTTTCAGGATGTCTTCAGCCTTTTTTACGATTTGCATGTCTGTTAGTCATTTTTCTACAAATATTCAGCGCGTTAATTTTGTCTCGCCCGAATCGCGGTTTTCTCTCAGGCTGTTAATCCCCTGTCAGTGACCTTTTTTTACTTTCTTATATATGGGTGTTGGCTTGACAAGCTTTTCCTCCGCTCCGTAAACTTCTTCATGTGGGAATTTGTGGGATAAAGTGGTGAAAAGGGTGAGGAGAGGGTGAGACTGGCATGTTCCGTGGGGCAACGTTAGTCAATCTCGACAGCAAGGGGCGGCTTTCCGTTCCTACCCGTTACCGGGAAAAGCTGATCGAAACCGCGATGGGTCAAATGGTTTGCACCATTGATATCCATCACCCCTGCCTGCTGCTTTATCCACTTCCCGAGTGGGAGATTATTGAACAAAAGTTGTCGCGTTTATCGAGCATGAACCCCGCGGAACGCCGCGTACAGCGACTGCTGTTGGGTCATGCCAGCGAGTGTCAGATGGACAGTGCGGGGCGCCTGTTGGTCGCGCCAGTGCTCAGACAGCACGCCGGGCTTTCCAAAGAAGTGATGCTGGTCGGACAGTTTAATAAGTTTGAGCTGTGGGACGAGGCGACCTGGCATCAACAGGTCACGGAAGATATTGACGCTGAGCAATCCTCCGCGAGCGAATTGTCGGAGCGGCTGCAGGACTTGTCACTATAAAAAATGATGGAAAATTATAAACATACCACGGTACTGCTCGACGAAGCCGTAGAGGGTCTTAACCCGCGTCGTGACGGTATCTACATTGATGGCACTTTTGGTCGCGGTGGTCATTCCCGTCTGATCCTGTCCCGTCTGGGGCCGGAAGGACGTCTGTTGGCTATCGATCGCGATCCTCAGGCAATTGCCGCCGCGCAGGCCATCGACGATCCGCGTTTTTCCATCATTCATGGACCTTTTTCTGCGCTTGGCGATTATATGCGCGAGCGCTCGCTAGTCGGTCGTATCGACGGCATTCTGCTTGACCTTGGGGTCTCTTCCCCCCAGCTCGACGACCCTGAACGTGGATTCTCGTTCATGCGCGATGGCCCGCTGGATATGCGAATGGATCCCAGCCGTGGTCGTTCGGCCGCCGAATGGCTGATGGATGCCGAAGAGGATGAGATCGCACGGGTACTGAAAACCTGGGGCGAGGAGCGTTTCGCAAAACGCATCGCCCGCGCCATCGTGGAACGTAATCGGGAGCAGCCAATGACCCGGACCCGCGAGCTGGCGGAAGTGGTGGCGGCAGCTACCCCGGTCAAAGACAAGCATAAACACCCCGCGACCCGTACCTTCCAGGCGGTGCGCATCTGGGTAAACAGTGAACTGGAGGAGGTAGAGCTGGCGCTAAAAGGCTCGCTGGACGTACTTGCCCCGGGAGGGCGGCTTTCCATTATCAGTTTCCACTCGCTGGAAGATCGGCTGGTGAAGCGCTTTATGCGTGAATACAGTCGTGGGCCTCAGGTGCCGGCGGGGATCCCGATGACGGAAGCGCAGCTTAACCAATTGGGCGGTCGCCAGCTGAAAATAATAGGAAAAATGATGCCGGGTGCAGAAGAAGTGGCGGACAACCCTCGAGCCCGGAGTTCAGTTCTGCGTATTGCAGAGAGGACGAACGCATGATTAGCAGAGTGACAGAGGCCCTGAGCAAAGTAACCGGGTCGATCGGAAGCAACGAGCGTCATGCTTTGCCTGGCGTAATCGGAAGCGACCTGTTGCGATATGGGAAGCTGCCACTCTGTCTTTTCATTGCCATTATCGTCACTGCCATTTTTGTGGTCACCACCGCGCACCATACCCGCCTGCTTACCGCCCAGCGCGAGCAACTGGTACTGGAGCGCGACGCGCTGGATATCGAATGGCGCAACCTGATTCTGGAAGAGAATGCACTTGGCGATCACAGCCGGGTGGAGCGTACGGCCACGGAGAAACTGCATATGCAGCATGTGGATCCGGCGCAGGAAAATATCGTGGTGCAGAAGTAGATGTTTTTGATGAAGTCTAAGGAACCAGGTAACCAATGAGAGCCGCGACGAGATCGCAAAAACCGAAGCGTCAGGACGATCAGGCCAACTTTATCAGTTGGCGTTTTGCGTTGCTGTGCGGCTGCATTCTGTTAGCACTGGCGTTTCTGTTGGGACGCGTGGCCTGGTTACAGATAATTAATCCCGACATGCTGGTTCGTCAGGGGGATATGCGTTCACTGCGCGTTCAGGAGGTTTCCACCTCGCGCGGCATGATTACCGACCGTGGCGGACGTCCGCTGGCGGTCTCGGTACCGGTGAGCGCCGTCTGGGCTGACCCGAAAGAGCTGCATGCCGCTGGGGGAATTACCCTCGACAACCGCTGGCAGGCGCTGGCGGATGCGCTGAAGATGCCGCTGGATCAGGTAGCGAAGCGAGTAAACGCTAACCCTAAGGGGCGCTTTATCTATCTGGCGCGTCAGGTGAATCCGGATATCAGCGATTACATTAAAAAGCTCAAGTTGCCGGGCATTCATCTGCGTAAAGAGTCTCGTCGTTACTATCCTGCCGGGGCAGTAACGGCGCAGATTATCGGTTTTACCAACGTCGACAGTGAAGGGATCGAAGGCGTTGAGAAGAGTTTTGATAAGTGGCTGACGGGGCAACCCGGTGAGCGCATCGTGCGTAAGGATCGCTATGGACGGGTGATCGAGGATATCTCCTCTACCGACAGTCAGGCGGCCCATAACCTGGCGCTGAGTATCGATGAACGCCTGCAGGCGCTGGTGTATCGCGAACTGAACAACGCCGTAGCGTTCAACAAAGCGGAATCGGGCAGTGCGGTGTTAGTGGACGTTCACACCGGCGAGATTCTGGCGATGGCGAACAGTCCGTCGTACAACCCGAATAATCTGGCGGGAACGCCGAAGGATGTGATGCGTAACCGCACCATCACAGACGTGTTTGAACCGGGCTCCACGGTGAAGCCCATGGTGGTAATGACTGCGCTACAGCGCGGTGTGGTACGGGAAAACAGCGTGTTAAACACCGTTCCCTACCGGATTAGCGGACATGAAATTCGGGACGTGGCGCGCTACAGCGAGCTGACCGTCACCGGAATTCTGCAGAAGTCGAGTAACGTCGGCGTTTCCAAGCTGGCGTTAGCGATGCCGTCCTCGGCGTTAGTAGATACTTACTCACGCTTCGGACTGGGAAAGGCGACCAATTTGGGGTTGGTCGGAGAACGCAGTGGCTTATATCCAAAAAAACAACGGTGGTCTGACTTAGAGAGGGCCACCTTCTCTTTCGGCTACGGGCTGATGGTAACGCCGTTACAGTTAGCGCGAGTCTACGCAACAATCGGTAGCTACGGGGTGTATCGTCCCCTGTCTATCACTAAGGTCGATCCGCCGGTTCCTGGCGAGCGCGTTTTTCCGGAATCCATCGTACGTACGGTGGTTCATATGATGGAGAGCGTGGCGCTGCCTGGCGGCGGCGGGGTGAAGGCGGCAATTAAGGGGTACCGAATCGCCATCAAGACCGGTACTGCCAAGAAGGTGGGTCCTGATGGACGCTATATCAACAAATATATTGCTTACACCGCGGGCGTAGCCCCTGCCAGCAACCCACGTTTTGCGCTGGTGGTGGTCATTAACGATCCGCAGGCGGGTAAATATTACGGTGGCGCCGTTTCGGCTCCGGTATTTGGCGCCATCATGGGCGGTGTATTGCGTACCATGAACGTCGAGCCGGATGCGCTGCCGACGGGCGATAAAAACGAATTTGTGATTAATGAAGGTGGGAAAACGGGTGGCAGATCGTAATTTGCATGACCTGGTGGCTCCCTGGGCGCCGCAGGCGCCGGAGCGAACGCTTCGGGAGATGACGCTCGATAGCCGCGTGGCGGCGTCGGGGGATCTCTTTGTCGCGGTAAAAGGTCATCAGGCTGACGGACGTCGTTTCATTCCGCAGGCGATAGCGCAGGGCGTTGCCGCTGTCGTGGCGGAAGCGGAAGGCGAAGCCGCCGACGGTGAGGTGCGCGAAGTTCACGGCGTACCCGTTATCTGGCTGAGCCAGCTTAATCAGCGCCTGTCCGCGCTGGCGGATCGCTTTTATGGCTCCCCGTCGCACCATTTACGTCTGGTCGGAGTCACCGGAACCAACGGTAAAACCACCACCACGCAGCTGTTGGCTCAGTGGGCGCAGTTGATGGGGGAAACCAGCGCGGTAATGGGGACGGTAGGTAACGGGCTGCTCGGCCACGTGGCGCCGACCGAAAATACCACCGGTTCAGCGGTAGATGTGCAGCAGGTACTGGCTGGTCTGAAAAGTCAGGGCGCGACCCTGGCTGCGATGGAAGTGTCTTCTCACGGCCTGGTACAGCATCGCGTTGCCGCGTTGCATTTTGCGGCCGCTGTCTTCACCAACCTGAGCCGCGATCACCTCGACTATCACGGTGATATGGCGCATTACGAAGAAGCCAAATGGCAGCTCTTCTCCAACCATCACTACGGTCAGGCGATTATCAACGCCGATGATGAAACCGGTCAGCGCTGGCTGGAACAACTGCCGGACGCGGTAGCGGTCTCGATGGAAGACCGGGTTAACCCGAACGGTCATGGCCGCTGGTTGAAAGCAACCGGCGTCGATTACCACGACAGCGGCGCTACCATCCGCTTCAGTTCGAGCTGGGGCGAGGGCGAAATCGAAAGTCGTCTGATGGGGGCTTTTAACGTCAGCAACCTGTTGCTGGCACTGGCGACGCTACTGGCGCTGGGCTATCCGCTGGAGAAACTGACGGAGAGCTCCGCACGACTGCAACCGGTGTGTGGTCGCATGGAAGTTTTCGCGGCGCCCGGTAAACCGACCGTGGTGGTGGACTATGCGCACACGCCGGATGCGCTGGAAAAAGCGCTGGAAGCGGCGCGTCTGCACTGTAAAGGCCAGCTATGGTGCGTCTTTGGCTGCGGTGGCGATCGCGACAAAGGTAAACGTCCTTTGATGGGCGCCGTGGCTGAAGAGTTCGCAGACCGGGTGGTGGTAACAGATGATAACCCGCGTACCGAAGAGCCGCGGGCCATCGTAGAGGATATCCTGGCCGGTATGACCGATGCCGGGCTTGCCCGAGTGGTGGCGGGGCGTGCCGAAGCGGTGACTAACGCCATTATGCAGGCAGGAGCCGACGATGTGGTGTTGGTGGCCGGGAAAGGACACGAAGACTATCAGGTCGTTGGCAATCGCCGTCTGGACTATTCGGATCGCGTCACCGTCGCGCGACTGCTGGGGGTGGTGGCATGATTAGCCTGTCACTGAGCCAGCTGGCGCAGGCGGTTAATGGTCGTCTGGTCGGCGCCGATGGTGTCATCGAGGCGGTGACTACCGACACGCGTAAAGTCACGCCGGGCTGTCTGTTTGTCGCGTTGAAGGGCGAGCGTTTCGACGCCCACGATTTTGTCGACCGGGCGTTGGAAAGCGGCGCGGGTGCGCTATTGGTGAGCCGCGAGCTTGCCGTTAAGGCGCCGCAGGTGGTGGTTGAAGATACCCGCCACGCCTTCGGGCTGCTGGCCGCCTGGGTGCGCCAGCAGGTACCGACCCGGATTGTGGCCCTGACCGGTTCTTCCGGCAAAACCTCGGTAAAAGAGATGACTGCGGCGATTCTGCGCCAGTGCGGCAACACTCTCTATACCGAGGGCAATCTGAACAATGATATCGGCGTGCCGATGACGCTGCTGCGTCTGGCGCCGGAACATCAATACGCGGTGATTGAGCTGGGGGCGAACCATCAGGGTGAAATCGCCTGGACCACCAGCCTGACGCGGCCGGAAGCGGCGCTGGTCAATAACCTGGCGGCGGCGCATCTGGAGGGTTTCGGCTCGCTGGCAGGTGTCGCGAAGGCGAAGGGGGAGATCTTTGAAGGTCTTTCTTCTGAAGGAACGGCGATTATCAACGCTGACAGCAACGATCTGGAAAACTGGCGCGGGATCATTGGCAATCGCCGCACCTGGCGCTTTTCTCCCGACGCGGCGGGCTGTGATTTCAGCGCCAGCGACGTGCGGATTCGCGCTGATGGCACTCACTTTATGCTGAATACCCCCGATGGAACCTTTGAGGTGACACTGCCGCTGCCGGGTCGCCATAACATTGCTAACGCGCTGGCAGCGACGGCGCTGGCGATGGCGGTTGGCGCCGCGCCCCAGGCCGTACAGCAGGGGCTGGCGCAGTTGAAAGCGGTTCCCGGACGCCTGTTCCCGATTGTTCTTTCAGAAAATCAACTGCTGCTGGACGATAGCTATAACGCCAATGTGGGCTCAATGACTGCTGCGGTGCAGGTTCTGGCGGAAATGCCGGGTCAGCGCGTACTGGTGGTGGGCGATATGGGCGAGTTAGGAAGCGAAGCACAGGCGTGCCACCGTCAGGTGGGCGATGCGGCTCGTGCTGCGGGAATCGATAAGGTGTTGAGCGTAGGCGTTCTGAGTCAGGCGCTGAGCCATGCGAGCGGTGTGGGCGAACATTTTAATGATAAACAGGCTCTGGTAGCGCGTCTGAAAACGCTGCTGGCCGGAAATGCCGCGGTAACAATTTTAGTGAAAGGTTCACGTAGCGCTGCCATGGAACAGGTGGTGCAAGCAATACAGGAGAAGGGGACATGTTAGTCTGGCTGGCCGAACATCTGGTCCAATTTTATTCTGGCTTCAACGTCTTTTCATACCTGACGTTCAGGGCCATTCTCAGCCTGCTGACAGCGCTGTTTATCTCTCTGTGGATGGGGCCGCGACTGATCGCTCGCCTGCAGGAGCTCTCTTTCGGTCAGGTGGTCCGTAACGACGGTCCGGAGTCCCACTTCAGCAAACGCGGGACCCCGACCATGGGCGGGCTTATGATCCTGACGTCGATTGTGATCTCCGTACTGATGTGGGCCTATCCTTCCAACCCCTACGTCTGGTGCGTGCTGTTCGTGCTGGTGGGGTATGGCATTGTGGGCTTCGTGGATGATTACCGCAAAGTCGTGCGTAAAGACACCAAAGGGCTGGTGGCCCGCTGGAAATATTTCTGGATGTCCGCCATCGCGCTGGTGGTGGCTTTCGTTCTCTATATTACCGGCAAAGGAACCCCTGCCACCGAACTGGTGGTGCCGTTCTTTAAAGATGTGATGCCCCAGTTGGGGATTTTCTACATTCTGCTGGCCTACTTTGTGATTGTCGGTACCGGGAATGCGGTAAACCTGACGGACGGTCTGGATGGTTTGGCGATAATGCCGACGGTACTGGTTGCCGCAGGCTTTGCGCTGGTGGCCTGGGCCACCGGGAACATGAACTTCGCCGGTTATCTGCACATTCCCTATCTGCGTCACGCGGGGGAACTGGTGATTGTCTGTACGGCCATTGTTGGCGCGGGGCTGGGTTTCTTGTGGTTTAACACCTATCCGGCGCAGGTCTTTATGGGCGATGTGGGCTCGCTGGCACTGGGCGGTGCGCTGGGCGTGATTGCGGTGCTGCTGCGTCAGGAATTTCTGCTGGTCATTATGGGTGGAGTCTTCGTGGTGGAGACGCTGTCGGTCATTCTGCAGGTAGGCTCCTTTAAGCTACGCGGTCAGCGCATTTTCCGGATGGCGCCTATCCATCACCACTATGAGCTGAAAGGCTGGCCGGAGCCGCGAGTTATCGTGCGGTTCTGGATTATTTCACTGATGCTGGTCCTGATTGGGCTGGCGACGCTGAAGGTACGTTAACGATGGCGGATTACCAGGGGAAAAAGGTAGTCATTATCGGCCTGGGCCTGACCGGGCTCTCCTGCGTGGACTTTTTCCGGGCGCGCGGCGTTACGCCGCGCGTTATGGATACCCGTACTTCGCCCGGCGGACTGGACAAGCTGGCGCCGGAAATCGAACGTCACCTGGGTGGTCTGAATGAAGTCTGGTTACTGGAAGCGGATCTGATTGTTGCCAGCCCGGGTATTGCGTTGGCAACGCCAGCACTGGTTGCCGCTGCCGATGCCGGTGTCGAGATCGTCGGCGATATCGAACTGTTCTGCCGTGAGGCGCAGGCCCCTATTGTCGCTATCACCGGCTCTAACGGTAAAAGTACCGTCACCCGCATGGTGGGTGAAATGGCGGAAGCCGCCGGCGTTAACGTCGGCGTGGGCGGCAATATCGGTTTACCGGCGCTGATGCTGCTGGATGCCGAGCGCGAGCTCTACGTGCTGGAGCTATCCAGCTTCCAGCTGGAAACCACATCCAGCCTGAAAGCGGCGGCGGCCACGGTACTGAATGTGACCGAAGATCATATGGACAGATATCCGCTTGGTTTGCAGCAGTATCGTGGCGCCAAGCTGCGTATCTATGAAAACGCGGACGTCTGCGTCGTTAACGCTGACGATGCCCTGACCATGCCGGTGCGCGGCGCCGATGAGCGCTGCATCAGCTTTGGGGTGGACGTGGGGGATTATCACCTTAATCACCAGCAGGGCGACACCTGGCTGCGGGCGCGTGGCGAAAAAGTGTTGAACGTCAATGAGATGCAGCTTGTCGGGCAGCATAACTATACCAACGCGCTGGCGGCGCTGGCGCTGGCGGATGCGGTAGCGTTGCCCCGGTCCAGCAGCTTGCTGGCGCTGACGACCTTCGGGGGGCTGCCGCACCGCTTCCAACTGGTGCTCAATCATAACGATGTGTGCTGGATTAATGATTCGAAGGCGACCAATGTGGGCAGTACTGAGGCGGCCCTGAGCGGCCTGCGGGTAACCGGCACCTTGCATCTACTGGTGGGCGGAGACGGAAAATCGGCGGATTTCGCGCCGCTGAACCGTTTTCTGCAGGGCGACCGTATCCGTCTCTACTGCTTTGGCCGCGATGGCGGCGAGCTGGCGGCGCTGCGCCCGGAGATTGCGGAGCAGACCGAAACCATGGAGCAGGCAATGCGCCTGATCGCTCCAAGGGTTCGCCCCGGCGATACAGTGCTGCTGTCACCAGCCTGCGCCAGTCTCGATCAGTTTAAAAATTTTGAACAGCGTGGAGACTGCTTCACGCAACTGGCGAAGGAGTTAGGCTGATGCGACTCTCTCTCCCGCGCCTGAGAATGCCGCGTATGCCACATATACCGGGCGGCGGCGCTATTGGCGCGTTGCTGGCATGGCTCTTTACCGCGCTCAGGGGCTGGGTGATGGGCTCCCGCGAAGCGGACGACAACAGCATGGTGCTCTACGATCGCGTGCTGCTGTGGTTGACCTTCGGGCTGGCGGCTATCGGCTTCATTATGGTGACTTCGGCCTCAATGCCCGTGGGACAGCGTCTGGCGGACGATCCTTTCCTGTTCGCCAAGCGTGATGCTATCTACCTGCTGCTGGCTTTTCTGCTGGCGATGGTGACGCTGCGTCTGCCAATGGCGTTCTGGCAGCGCTACAGCGCCGTGATGCTGCTGGCCTCGATCGCGATGTTGTTGATCGTGCTGGTGGTGGGGAGCTCGGTTAACGGGGCCTCGCGCTGGATCTCGCTGGGGCCGCTGCGTATTCAGCCCGCGGAGTTTACCAAGCTGTCTCTGTTCTGTTACCTGGCGAACTACCTGGTGCGTAAGGTTGACGAGGTGCGTAACAACCTGCGCGGCTTCCTGAAGCCGATGGGCGTGATTCTGGTGATGGCGGTGCTGCTGCTGGCACAGCCGGACCTCGGTACCGTGGTGGTGCTGTTTGTGACCACGCTGGCCATGCTGTTTCTGGCAGGCGCCAAGCTGTGGCAGTTCCTGGCCATTATCGGTATGGGGATTGCGGCGGTGGTCCTGCTGATCCTGGCGGAACCCTACCGTATGCGGCGTGTGACCTCCTTCTGGAACCCCTGGGAAGATCCCTTCGGCAGCGGTTACCAGCTGACCCAGTCGCTGATGGCTTTCGGGCGCGGCGAATTCTGGGGACAGGGGCTGGGGAACTCGGTTCAGAAACTGGAGTATCTGCCCGAAGCGCACACCGACTTTATCTTCTCCATCATCGGTGAGGAGCTGGGATATATCGGTGTGGTGCTGGCGCTTTTGATGGTATTCTTCGTGGCCTTTCGCGCTATGTCGATAGGGCGCAAAGCGCTGGATATGAACCAGCGTTTCGCTGGCTTCCTGGCCTGCTCTATCGGCATCTGGTTTAGCTTCCAGGCGCTGGTCAACGTGGGTGCCGCGGCCGGTATGCTACCGACCAAAGGGTTGACCCTGCCGCTGATCAGTTACGGTGGTTCGAGTCTGCTGATCATGTCGACGGCCATTATGATGCTGCTGCGAATTGATTATGAAACCCGGTTGGCCAAAGGCCAGGCGGTGACAAGAGGTGCTACGCGATGACGAAGCGGTTAATGGTGATGGCGGGTGGTACTGGCGGGCACGTATTTCCGGGCCTGGCAGTCGCGCACCATTTACATTCCCAGGGCTGGGAGATTCGCTGGCTGGGCACTGCGGACCGAATGGAAGCGGACCTGGTACCGAAACATGGTATTGAGATCGATTTTATCCGTATTTCCGGGCTGCGCGGCAAAGGGCTGAAGGCTCAACTGCTGGCGCCGCTGCGTATTTTTAACGCCTGGCGTCAGGCGCGGGCCATTATGAAGCACTTTAAGCCGGATGTGGTGCTGGGTATGGGCGGTTATGTTTCTGGCCCTGGCGGTCTGGCTGCCTGGTCGCTGGGCATTCCGGTGGTGCTGCATGAACAGAACGGCATTGCCGGCCTCACCAACAAGTGGTTGGCGAAGATTGCCCGTACGGTGATGCAGGCATTTCCGGGCGCTTTTCCCAATGCGGAAGTGGTTGGTAACCCGGTACGCAGCGATGTATTAGCGCTGCCTGCCCCCGAAGTACGCTTCGCGGATCGCGAAGGTCCGGTACGGATTCTGGTGATTGGCGGCTCTCAGGGGGCGCGCATTCTGAACCAGACAATGCCGCAGGTGGCGGCACGGCTGGGCGAGAGCGTGACTATCTGGCATCAGACTGGTAAGGGCGCGCAGCAGGAAGTGGAGCGGGCCTATGCTGAGGCGGGTCAGCCCCAACACCAGATTGCGGAGTTTATTGACGATATGGCTCAGGCCTGGGGATGGGCCGATGTGGTGGTCTGCCGCTCTGGCGCCCTGACGGTCAGTGAGATCGCGGCCGCTGGCGTACCGGCGCTGTTTGTCCCCTTCCAGCACAAAGATCGCCAGCAATACTGGAATGCGCTGCCGCTTGAAAAAGCGGGAGCGGCGAAGATCCTGGAACAGCCGCAGTTCACGGTAGATGCGGTAGCGGAAACCCTGGCAGGTTGGGACCGCGCAACCTTATTGACTATGGCCGGACGTGCGCGTGCGGCCGCGATTCCGGATGCTACGGAGCGCGTGGCGAAGGAGGTTAGCGCTGCGGCGCTGGCCTGATGATTCGGGCGCGATTTTGTGCCCCGGAGTGATATTTAAGAGGTAAGGCGCTGATTGCGCCGTGGGTATTAAAGAATGAATACACAACAACTGGCGAAACTGCGTTCAATCGTGCCCGAGATGCGTCGCGTCCGGCACATACACTTCGTTGGCATCGGCGGGGCCGGCATGGGCGGCATCGCGGAAGTGCTGGCGAATGAAGGCTACCAGATCAGCGGTTCCGATCTGGCGCCGAACCCGGTTACCCGGCAGTTGTCTGAGCTCGGCGCAACCATCTATTTCCATCACCGCCCGGAAAACGTGCGGGATGCGAGCGTGGTAGTGGTGTCATCTGCCATCACTCAGGATAACCCTGAGATCGTTGCGGCCCATGAGCTGCGCATTCCGGTGATTCGCCGGGCCGAGATGCTGGCGGAACTGATGCGTTTTCGCCACGGTATCGCGATTGCCGGTACCCATGGAAAAACCACCACCACGGCTATGGTGGCAAGTATTTATGCGGAGGCGGGACTGGACCCCACCTTTGTTAATGGTGGTCTGGTGAAGTCGGCCGGTACCCATGCGCGACTGGGTTGCAGCCGTTACCTGATTGCGGAAGCGGATGAGAGCGATGCCTCCTTCCTGCATCTGCAGCCGATGGTGGCGGTGGTCACCAATATCGAAGCCGACCATATGGATACCTATCAGGGCGACTTCGAGAATCTGAAGCAGACGTTTATTAACTTTCTGCATAACCTGCCGTTTTACGGTCGTGCGGTGATGTGTGTTGACGATGCGGTCATTCGCGAGTTGCTGCCGCGAGTAGGGCGTCATGTGACCACCTACGGCTTTAGCGATGATGCGGACGTGCGGATTGAAGATTACCGGCAGAACGGCGCCTGTGGTCTGTTTACCCTGGTGCGCCAGGATAAACCCGCCATTGCAGTACAGCTTAACGCACCCGGGCGCCATAACGCGCTGAACGCGGCGGCGGCGGTGGCGGTGGCGACCGAGGAAGGCATCGACGATGAGGCCATTCTGCGGGCTCTGGAGAGCTTCCAGGGCACCGGGCGGCGTTTCGACTTCCTGGGCGAGTATCCGCTGGCGCCGGTGAACGGCAAAACGGGCAGCGCCATGCTGGTGGATGACTATGGCCACCATCCGACGGAGGTGGATGCCACCATTAAGGCCGCGCGCGCTGGCTGGCCGGATAAAAATCTGGTGATGGTCTTCCAGCCGCACCGTTATACCCGTACCCGGGATCTCTATGATGACTTCGCCGGGGTGCTGTCGCAGGTGGACGCATTACTGATGCTGGAGGTGTATTCGGCCGGTGAAGCGCCGATTCCGGGCGCCGATAGCCGCTCGCTATGTCGCACCATTCGCGGTCGCGGCATGGTGGATCCGATCCTGGTGCCGGACGCAGAACAGGTAGCCTCGATCCTGGCGCCGGTTCTGACGGGAAATGACTTGATCCTGGTGCAAGGTGCCGGGAACGTCGGGAAAATTGCGAAAAAACTGGCTGAAATCAAATTGCAACCCCAAACTCAGGAGGAGGATCAACATGGTTGAAAAAGTTGCCGTCCTGCTGGGGGGAAGTTCGGCAGAGCGTGAAGTTTCACTGCAGTCCGGAAGCGCGGTACTGGCTGGCCTGCGCGAGGCGGGTATCGACGCCTATGCCGTGGATCCGCGGGATATCCCCGTTACCTCGCTGAAAGAAGAGGGTTACGACAGGGTCTTTATCGCGCTACACGGGCGCGGTGGTGAAGATGGCACGCTGCAGGGCATGCTGGATTTGATGGGGATGCCCTATACCGGTAGCGGTGTGATGGCCTCTGCCATCACTATGGATAAACAGCGCACCAAGCTGTTATGGCAGGGTGCCGGATTGCCGGTAGCGCCTTCGGTGACGCTGAACGCGCATGACGGTTTTACGGCGAGCCTGGCAATCCAGGTCGCCGCGTTGGGAATGCCGGTGATTATTAAGCCCAGCCGCGAAGGATCGAGCGTTGGTATGTCGAAAGTGACTACCGCCGATGAACTGGCGGATGCGCTGGAGTTGGCGTTTAAATACGACGACGAAGTGCTGGTCGAAAAATGGCTGAGTGGCCCGGAGTATACCGTGGCGGTGCTGGGGGAAGAGACGCTGCCTTCTATCCGTATTCAGCCGGCAGGCATCTTTTATGATTATGAAGCCAAATATCTGTCGGACGATACCCGGTACTTTTGCCCGGCGGGACTGAGCGATGAGCGTGAGGCGGAACTGCAGGATCTGGCTATCCGAGCCTGGCAGGTTCTGGGTTGCAGCGGCTGGGGGCGCGTGGACGTGATGGAAGACAGCGACGGCAGTTTCCGTTTGCTGGAAGTCAACACCGCGCCCGGTATGACCAGCCACAGCCTGGTGCCGATGGCGGCGCGCCAGGCGGGGATGAGCTTCCCGCAGCTGGTGGCGCGTATTCTGGAACTGGCGGACTGATATGTCTCAGGCTGCTCTGAATGCTCGCCCCCGGGAGGAAGAAGAAAAATCCTCCGGCCGCAACAACGGTACGCACCTGGCGGGCATTATTTTTTTGCTGGCGGTGGTGATGTCGGTCGTGATTGGCGGCTGGATGGTCATCGGATGGATGGAAGACGCTCAGCGTTTGCCGCTGTCGAAGCTGGTGGTCACCGGGGAGCGCCACTACACGCGCAACGATGATATTCGCCAGTCGATAATGTCGCTGGGGGCGCCTGGTACCTTTATGACGCAGGATGTGAACATCATCCAGCAACAGATTGAGCGCCTGCCGTGGATTAAGCAGGCGAGCGTCAGAAAGCAATGGCCGGACGAATTGAAGATTCATCTGGTTGAATATGTGCCCATGGCGCGGTGGAATGACCAGCATATGGTTGACGCTGCGGGAAACTCCTTCAGCGTGCCCGCGTCCCGCACCCGTAACCAGACGTTGCCGAAGCTTTTCGGCCCGGAAGGTAGCGAAAAAGAGGTGCTTACGGGCTACCGCGATATGAGTGAAGTGCTGGCGAAAGCCAGATTTACGTTGAAAGAGGCGGCAATGACCGCCCGTCGTTCCTGGGTCTTAACGCTTAATAACGATATTAAGCTCAATCTGGGTCGGGGCGATACGATGAAACGTCTGAATCGCTTTGTGGAACTCTACCCGGTTCTGCAACAGCAGGCACAGACCGACGGCAAGATTATCAGCACCGTCGATCTGCGCTATGACTCAGGCGCAGCGGTCGGTTGGGCGCCGGCCCCTGTCGAGGAACTTAATCAACAACAGAATCAGGCACAGGCAGAGCAACGATGATTAAATCGACGGACAGAAAACTGGTAGTAGGACTGGAGATTGGCACTGCGAAGGTGGCCGCTTTAGTAGGGGAAGTTCTGCCCGACGGTATTGTGAATATCATTGGCGTGGGCAGTTGCCCGTCGCGGGGTATGGATAAAGGCGGTGTTAACGATCTGGAATCGGTGGTGAAGTGCGTACAGCGCGCCATCGATCAGGCCGAACTGATGGCTGATTGCCAGATCTCCTCGGTCTATCTGGCGCTTTCGGGTAAGCATATCAGCTGCCAGAACGAGATTGGTATGGTGCCGATCTCTGAAGAAGAGGTGACTCAGGAGGACGTGGAAAACGTCGTCCACACCGCAAAATCGGTACGCGTACGCGATGAACACCGGGTTCTTCACGTTATTCCTCAGGAATATGCTATCGATTACCAGGAAGGAATTAAGAATCCGGTAGGACTTTCCGGGGTCAGGATGCAGGCAAAGGTGCACCTGATTACCTGCCATAACGATATGGCGAAAAACATTGTTAAAGCCGTGGAACGTTGCGGCCTGAAAGTTGACCAACTTATTTTCGCGGGTCTGGCGGCGAGTTATTCGGTCCTGACCGAGGATGAACGTGAGCTGGGTGTCTGCGTCGTTGATATCGGCGGTGGTACAATGGATATGGCCGTCTATACTGGCGGCGCGCTGCGTCACACTAAGGTTATTCCCTACGCGGGGAATGTGGTGACCAGCGATATCGCATATGCCTTCGGCACGCCGCCGAGCGACGCGGAGGCGATTAAAGTGCGCCATGGCTGTGCGCTGGGTTCGCTGGTTGGCAAAGACGAGAGTGTGGAGGTCCCAAGCGTTGGGGGCCGACCGCCGCGTAGCTTGCAGCGGCAGACGCTGGCTGAAGTGATTGAGCCGCGTTATACCGAGCTGCTTAATTTGGTGAATGAAGAGATTCTGCAACTGCAGGAGCAACTGCGTCAGCAGGGTGTGAAACATCATCTGGCGGCGGGTATCGTTCTGACCGGCGGTGCTGCGCAAATTGAAGGACTGGCCGCCTGCGCGCAGCGCGTCTTCCATACGCAGGTGCGTATCGGGCAGCCGCTCAATATTACCGGGCTGACGGATTATGCCCAGGAGCCTTACTACTCAACGGCTGTCGGACTGCTGCATTACGGGAAAGAGTCCCATCTGAGCGGTGAGGCGGAAGTAGAGAAACGAGCATCAGTCGGTTCATGGATTAAGCGAATCAACACCTGGCTGAGAAAAGAGTTTTAATTTTTTTAAGAGACCGTAGAAAATTAGCGGTCTCAGGCGACAGGCACAAAACGGAGAGAAACTATGTTTGAACCTATGGAACTAACCAACGACGCGGTGATTAAAGTCATCGGCGTCGGTGGCGGCGGCGGCAACGCCGTAGAGCACATGGTGCGCGAGCGCATCGAAGGCGTAGAGTTCTTCGCAGTCAATACCGATGCTCAGGCATTGCGTAAGACGGCGGTAGGGCAGACCATCCAGATTGGTAACGGCATTACCAAAGGTCTGGGCGCAGGGGCGAACCCGGAAGTGGGACGCAACGCGGCCGATGAAGACCGCGAGGCGCTGCGCGCCGCGCTGGAAGGTGCGGACATGGTGTTTATCGCAGCGGGCATGGGTGGCGGTACCGGTACGGGTGCAGCACCGGTCGTGGCTGAAGTAGCCAAAGACCTGGGGATCCTGACCGTGGCCGTTGTGACCAAGCCGTTCAATTTTGAAGGCAAGAAGCGTATGGCCTTTGCGGAGCAGGGGATTACCGAACTGTCCAAGCACGTGGACTCGTTGATCACTATTCCGAACGATAAGCTGCTCAAAGTACTGGGCCGCGGCATCTCTCTGCTGGACGCCTTCGGCGCCGCTAACGACGTGCTGAAAGGCGCAGTGCAGGGTATTGCCGAACTGATTACCCGTCCGGGTCTGATGAACGTCGACTTTGCGGACGTTCGCACCGTGATGTCCGAAATGGGCTATGCGATGATGGGCTCCGGCGTTGCCAATGGCGAAGACCGTGCCGAAGAAGCGGCCGAAATGGCGATCTCCAGCCCGCTGCTGGAAGATATCGACCTGTCCGGCGCGCGTGGCGTTCTGGTCAACATCACCGCTGGCTTCGACCTGCGTCTGGATGAGTTTGAAACCGTGGGTAACACCATCCGCGCGTTTGCCTCCGACAACGCCACCGTGGTTATCGGTACCTCACTGGATCCGGATATGAATGACGAACTGCGTGTTACCGTCGTCGCGACCGGTATCGGTATGGACAAGCGTCCGGAAATTACCCTGGTGACCAAACAGCAGCAGCAGGTACAGCAGCCGGTGATGGATCGTTACCAGCAGCACGGTATGTCTCCGCTGACTCAGGAGCAGAAAACCGTCGCTAAAGTGGTCAACGACAACAGCGGTCAGGCGGCAAAAGAACCGGATTATCTTGATATCCCGGCGTTTCTGCGTAAGCAGGCGGATTAAGAATTAACCGGAAGTTTGGGTTTTATAGCCCGATGTGCTACAATGCCCCACCGATTGTGATGTACACTTTCGGTTGGATGAGTAATTTGGCGAGATAAAACGATGATCAAACAACGGACATTAAAACGTATCGTTCAGGCGACAGGTGTCGGTTTACATACCGGCAAGAAAGTCACGCTGACGTTGCGCCCTGCGCCGGCCAATACCGGGGTCATCTATCGTCGCACAGACTTGAATCCACCGGTTGATTTTCCGGCAGATGCCAAATCCGTGCGGGATACCATGCTCTGCACTTGCCTGGTGAACGAGCATGACGTGCGGATTTCCACCGTCGAGCACCTGAATGCCGCTCTGGCCGGTCTGGGCATTGATAACATTATTGTTGAAGTCAATGCGCCGGAAATTCCGATTATGGATGGCAGCGCCGCGCCCTTTGTTTATCTGCTGCTGGATGCTGGCATTGATGAACTGAATGTGGCTAAGAAATTCGTCCGCATTAAAGAGACCGTCCGGGTTGAGGATGGTGACAAATGGGCTGAATTCAAACCGTACAATGGTTTTTCGCTGGACTTTACCATCGACTTTAACCATCCGGCGATTGATTCCAGCAACCAGCGTTACCGCATGGATTTCTCGGCCGACGCCTTTACGCGGCAGATCAGCCGCGCGCGTACCTTCGGCTTTATGCGCGATATCGAATATCTGCAGTCCCGCGGCCTGTGCCTGGGCGGCAGCTTTGATTGCGCTATCGTCGTCGACGATTACCGCGTGCTGAATGAAGATGGCCTGCGTTTTGAAGACGAATTCGTGCGTCATAAAATGCTGGATGCCATTGGCGATCTGTTCATGTGCGGTCACAACATTATTGGTGCGTTCACTGCGTATAAGTCTGGGCATGCACTGAATAACAAACTTCTGCAGGCCGTTCTGGCAAAACAGGAAGCCTGGGAGTATGTGACCTTCGAGGACGAAGCCGAACTTCCGGTAGCATTCAAAGCACCGTCGCTGGTCCTGGCGTAATACAACGCGCCTGACTTAAAAAGACGGCTGGTTTACCTGGCACTCTCTCCGGCCAGGGGAACCAGTCGTTTTTGTCTTGCCTGTCTCCCCATCTCCTCTCAACGCTATTTTCTTTGGCTGACGACGCAACTGCTTTTTTATTACGCGATCCGCGTCGGGCACCCGATGATTACAGATGCCGCCAGGCGGGATTGATGGTACTATCTGGCACAAATTTTCACGTTCTGAAATGCGGGCTGCGCCCATCTGTCTATTAAACTTCTGGTGACTTGAGTGATTGGCATCCTTGTTCGATGGCGACAATTCGGCAGGCGATATTTCTGGCCGCATCTCCTTTTGGGGATGGTCGCGGCCAGTCTTGGCCTGCCCGCGCCGAACAATGACGCAGGTACAGGACCTCAGGCAGAAGCCGCAGCCAGTAATCCGGAACGTCGTCCGACGCTGGATTTTTCCAGTCTGGTTTTGCTACAGGATGCTAATCGCCGCACCTCTTTCAGCGTCGACTACTGGCATCAGCACGCCCTTCGTACGGTTATTCGCCATCTCTCTTTCGCGATGGCGCCTCAGGCGCTGCCGACGACAGAGGCACCGCTTCCCCTGAAGGCACAGCAATTCGCGCTACTGGATACGTTAAGCGCGTTGCTTACCCTACAGAGCAAACCTCCGGCTGTCCGCAGCACGCGACTGTCCGCCTTTCCTCCCGCGCATCGCTTTAGCGTGAAAAACTGGCTGAGCCAGGTTCGCGGTATTCGCGCCGGACCTCAGCGCCTCGTTTAATCGGGTTATCTGTTTTTTTTCATTCTATTACCCCGCCGTAATGAGGCGTCTGAGATTTTATTATCATGCTAATTAAGTTATTAACGAAAGTATTTGGTAGTCGCAACGATCGTACCCTGCGCCGCATGCGCAAGCAGGTGGCGAAGATTAACAGCCTTGAGCCGGAGCTGGAAAAACTCTCCGACGAAGAGCTGAAAGGCAAGACGGCGGAATTCCGCGCGCGCCTGGAAAAGGATGAGTCTCTGGAATCGCTGCTGCCGGAAGCCTTTGCGGTGGTCCGCGAAGCCAGTAAGCGGGTATTCGGCATGCGTCACTTTGATGTCCAGATGCTGGGCGGTATGGTGCTGAACGAACGCTGCATCGCAGAGATGCGTACCGGTGAAGGTAAAACGCTGACCGCGACGCTGCCCGCCTACCTGAATGCCCTGACCGGCAAAGGCGTGCACGTGGTGACCGTCAACGACTATCTGGCCCAGCGTGACGCCGAAAACAACCGCCCGCTGTTCGAATTCCTGGGGCTTTCCGTCGGCATCAACCTGCCGGGAATGCCGGCGCCGGCCAAGCGTGAGGCCTATGCTGCCGATATCACCTATGGCACCAACAACGAATACGGTTTTGACTACCTGCGTGACAACATGGCGTTCAGCCCGGAAGAGCGCGTTCAGCGCAAGCTTCACTACGCGCTGGTGGACGAAGTTGACTCCATTCTGATCGACGAAGCCCGTACTCCGCTTATTATTTCCGGCCCGGCGGAAGATAGCTCCGACCTCTATCGCCGCGTGGATAAAATCATCCCGAACCTGATTCGTCAGGAAAAAGAGGACTCCGACACCTTCCAGGGTGAAGGCCACTTCTCCGTTGATGAAAAATCTCGTCAGGTGAACCTGACCGAGCGCGGCCTGGTGCTGGTAGAAGAGCTGCTGGTGAACGAGGGCATTATGGAAGAGGGAGAGTCGCTTTACTCGCCGACTAACATTATGCTGATGCACCACGTGACGGCAGCGCTGCGCGCCCATGCGCTGTTCACTCGCGATGTGGACTACATCGTGAAGGATGGCGAAGTTATTATCGTCGACGAACACACCGGTCGTACCATGCAGGGTCGTCGCTGGTCAGACGGTCTGCACCAGGCGGTGGAAGCGAAAGAAGGGGTGGATATTCAGAACGAGAACCAGACCCTGGCGTCGATCACCTTCCAGAACTATTTCCGTTTGTACCAGAAACTGGCGGGGATGACCGGTACTGCAGACACTGAAGCGTTTGAATTCAGCTCTATCTACAAGCTGGATACTATCGTGGTGCCGACCAACCGTCCGATGATTCGTAAGGATCTGCCGGATCTGGTCTACATGAGTGAAGCTGACAAGATCGTCGCGATTACCGAAGATATTAAAGAGCGTACCGCCAATGGCCAGCCGGTGCTGGTGGGGACTATCTCTATCGAAAAATCGGAAGTGGTTTCCCGAGAGCTGACCAAAGCGGGTATCAAGCACAACGTGCTGAATGCGAAATTCCACGCCCACGAAGCGGAAATCGTCGCTCAGGCCGGCTATCCTGGTACCGTCACCATTGCCACCAACATGGCGGGCCGTGGTACCGATATCGTGCTGGGTGGTAGCTGGCAGAGCGAAGTAGCGCAGCTGGAAAACCCGGATGAAGCCCAGATTGAAGCTATTAAGGCCGAGTGGCAGAAGCGCCACGAAGCGGTGCTGGCATCAGGTGGTCTGCATATTATTGGTACCGAGCGCCACGAATCGCGCCGTATCGATAACCAGCTGCGCGGGCGTTCCGGTCGTCAGGGGGATGCGGGTTCTTCCCGTTTCTACCTGTCCATGGAAGATGCCCTGATGCGTATTTTTGCGTCCGATCGCGTCTCTGGCATGATGCGAAAACTGGGCATGAAGCCGGGCGAGGCCATCGAGCACCCGTGGGTCACCAAGGCTATTGCTAACGCCCAGCGTAAGGTGGAAAGCCGCAACTTCGATATCCGTAAGCAACTGCTGGAATATGACGATGTGGCTAACGATCAGCGTCGCGCGATTTACACCCAGCGTAACGAACTGCTGGACGTGGCCGATATCAGCGAAACCATCGGCAGCATTCGCGAAGACGTCTTTAAAGCGACCATTGACGCGCATATTCCGCCTCAGTCGCTGGAAGAGATGTGGGACGTGACCGGTCTGCAGGAACGTCTGAAAAACGACTTCGATCTGGATATGCCGATCGCCGAGTGGCTGGATAAAGAGCCGGAGCTGCACGAAGAGACCCTGCGCGAGCGCATTCTGCAGAACGCCATCGATAGCTATAAGGCGAAAGAAGAGGTGGTAGGCGAAGAGATGATGCGCCACTTCGAGAAAGGCGTGATGCTGCAAACGCTCGATTCCCTGTGGAAAGAGCACCTTGCCGCCATGGACTATCTGCGTCAGGGCATCCATCTGCGTGGTTACGCGCAGAAAGATCCTAAGCAGGAGTACAAGCGTGAATCCTTCTCCATGTTCGCAGCAATGCTGGAGTCTCTGAAGTATGAAGTTATCAGCACCCTGAGCAAGGTTCAGGTACGGATGCCGGAAGAGGTGGAAGAGATGGAGCAGCAGCGTCGCGAAGAGGCCGAGCGCCTGGCGCAGATGCAGCAGCTTAGCCATCAGGACGACCAGCAGGCCGCTGCCGAGGCTATCGCATCCCAGACCGGGGAGCGTAAAGTCGGGCGTAACGATCCCTGCCCGTGCGGTTCCGGAAAGAAATATAAGCAGTGCCATGGCCGCTTAAGCTAATTCTCCCTTAGCCGAAGGGAAAGGATACGATGGGCGCAGCTTGCTGCGCCCTTTTTTACAGGAAAAATTGATGAAACAGCTGAATATCGCCGTCGGCATCATCCGCAATACCGAGCGGCAGATTTTTATTACCCGTCGGGCCTCCGATGCCCATATGGGGGATAAGTGGGAGTTTCCTGGCGGTAAGATTGAACAGGGAGAGAGCCCGGAACAGGCGCTGGTCCGTGAACTGAGTGAAGAGGTGGGCATTGAGGTCAGCCGCTACGCGCTCTACCGCAAACTGGAGCACAGCTTTCCCGATCGCCATGTGACGCTGTGGTTCTATCTGGTGGATGCGTGGCAGGGGGAACCCTGGGGAAAGGAGGGGCAGCCTGGAGAATGGATCCCGCAGCATGCCCTGAAAATTGACGCCTTTCCGCCAGCCAATGTCCAGGTTATTGAACAGCTACTGGCGGAGTAAAGCGGCTTCAGGCGCTATTCGAAGCGTTCGTTTTCGCTCCAGTCATCGCTGTCGGTGAGATCGCCCTGGCTGGGAATTCGCTTCTCTTCCGCAGCCCACTCCCCCAGGTCGATCAGCTGACAGCGCTTGCTGCAAAAGGGGCGAAACGGACTCTGTTCGCCCCAGATAACCGATTTGCCACAGGTGGGGCAGTTTACGGTGGTATCAGACATCGTTATATCTCCTTCTTAACAGCAGGCCAGCTCGAAGTCGAGACGGTCTGGTACTGTTCCGCGCTCGCTGTCCAGCGGCACAAAGCGAATGGCGAAGCGGCTCTTGTGACCGGAAATCTGCGGATACAGACCGCAGTCGGCAGCAAGCTGCAGCCGTAGCAGATTCGCATCTTCACCGTTATCCTGATAAAAGCCGTTCAGGCTGGTCTGCTTGCGCATCGGTGTGCCGTTGCGGGTGAGCTCCAGCACCATATCCAGCGGCTGACGCAGCGGCGTCAGTGAGGCAAGCCAGCCATTTACCAACGTATCACGCATCTCCTGAGGCTGAGCCAGCCAGACATGCAGCGTCGGCAGGTCGAAGCTACAGCAGCCACCGGGGATACTCAGGCGCTGGCGTACCAGCGCTATCAGGCGATCTTCCCGCAGCGTCTGACCGGGGCGAGGGGCTGACATCAGCGTGCTGCCCAGGGCCTGTAATTGCGCACGCAGCTCGTTAATGCGTTGGGGATCGACGCCGGGAACCGCAGCCCACTCCTGCAATTTACGCTGCTGGCGTTCCAGCTCCTTAAGAATATCCGTACGCACCTCACCACGCTCCAGAACGTCCAGTAGATCGCCAAGGTTACGGAACAGATGGAGCGCACTGGCGTGATCCTGAACTGGCAGCAGGGCATCCATCTGCTTGAGCAGAAACTCCATACGCAGCCAGGTACGCATTTTTTCATTCAGTGGGTGTTCAAAAAGGAGTTGAGAGAGCATCAATCATTTTCCTGTGCTGCTGCCTGCCTGGCCAGAGCCAGATAGTGTTGATGCAGGCGGGTGACTTCCGCAACCGCGTTCTGCGGGTCGCCGTCATTATTTATTACGTCATCCGCCACAGAGAGCCGGGTTTCCCGGGATGCCTGGGCGGCAAGAATCTGTTGCGCGTGATGGCGGGTAACGCCGTCACGCTTCATGGTTCGGGCTATTTGTGTTTCTGGCGCAACATCGACGACCAGAACCCGATCGGCCCGGCTCTGAAGCTGATTTTCCACCAGCAGCGGCACCACCCAGAGTACATAGGGGGAGCCAGCCCTGGCAATGGCTTCGCGGGTACGGTTTTGTATCAGCGGATGTAACAGTGCATTCAGCCAGGCTTTTTCCTGCGGCTCGGCAAAGACGATTTCACGCAGTTTTCGGCGATTGAGCGCGCCATCCGCAGTTATAACATCGGGGCCAAAATGTGCCTGGATGTCTCTCAGAGCCGGTTCGCCGGGTTCCACAACCTCGCGAGCGATCATGTCGGCATCGACAATGACAATTCCCAGTGCGGCAAAGGCATCGGCGACGGTACTTTTTCCGCTGCCGATTCCCCCCGTTAAGGCGACGATATAGCTCATAAAGGTGATACCTGGAAGTTACGCATTATCAAAAGGATAGATGAAATTTTTCCTGCCGATGATGACAGGAGGGTACAGGAATACGTGCACCTGACCGTTTTTAAGGTAAATTTCCGGGATTGTAGCGTAAAAAAGGAGAATTTCGCAGTCTTGCGGCGTCATTATTAGCGCGTATGATAGCGTCACTGGACCAGGTCGTTGTACCGCCGAAGTCATCACAGCGAACATCACCATTAACCCAGGAAAATCCGCTCATGCGTATTGAAGAAGATCTGAAATTAGGTTTTAAAGACGTTCTTATCCGCCCTAAACGTTCTACCCTGAAAAGCCGCTCCGAAGTCGAGCTGGAGCGCGAGTTCACCTTTAAGCATGCGGGTATTAAGTGGTCTGGCGTACCCATTATTGCCGCCAACATGGATACCGTCGGCACCTTCGAAATGGCACGTCAGCTTGCCAAATTTGATATTCTGACCGCAGTGCACAAGCACTATGATGTTGCGGCATGGAGCCAGTTTGTCGATTCGGCCTCCGCCGATGTGCTGAAGCACGTGATGGTCTCTACCGGAACTTCAGATACCGATTTCCAGAAAACCAAAGATATTCTGGCGCTTTCCCCGGCACTGAATTTCATCTGTATCGATGTGGCTAACGGCTACTCTGAGCATTTCGTTCATTTCGTCAGCAAAGCGCGTGCAGCCTGGCCGGATAAAGTGATCTGTGCCGGTAACGTGGTCACCGGTGAAATGTGTGAGGAGCTGATTCTCTCCGGCGCCGACATTGTGAAGGTCGGCATCGGTCCTGGCTCGGTGTGTACCACCCGGGTTAAAACGGGGGTGGGCTATCCGCAGCTTTCCGCCGTGATTGAATGTGCGGATGCCGCGCATGGCCTGGGTGGCCAGATCGTCAGTGATGGCGGTTGCACCATGCCGGGCGATGTGGCCAAAGCCTTTGGCGGCGGCGCTGACTTTGTGATGCTGGGCGGCATGCTGGCCGGTCACGAAGAGAGCGGCGGCAGTATTGTTGAAGAGAACGGCGAGAAATTTATGCTGTTCTACGGCATGAGCTCCGCCTCGGCCATGAACCGCCACGTCGGCGGCGTGGCGCAATACCGCGCGGCGGAAGGGAAAACCGTGAAGCTGCCGCTACGTGGCCCGGTGGAAAATACGGCCCGCGATATTCTTGGCGGCCTGCGTTCTGCCTGCACCTATGTAGGGGCTGAACGTCTGAAAGAGCTGACCAAGCGCACGACTTTTATCCGGGTTCAGGAACAGGAAAACCGGATCTTTAACAGTCTGTAATCTGTGTAAAGGGTGCCTTCAGGCGCCCTTTCAGGTTGATGACGAAGAGGAAAAAACGTGGTTTTTCCCTCTTCGTGGTTATCAGCCGAAAATCAATGCATTGATTTTCCTTGTTTATTTTTCTGACGATTACCCCATTCCAAATGCCTCCCCCAGCCGAAAGACCGGCAGGTACATGGCGATCACCAGAGTACCGATCAGTACCCCCATAATAACCATCACAATGGGCTCCAGGGCACTGCTCAATCCTTCGGCCAGTTCGCGCGTTTTTTCGGTATGCCACTGCGCCAGCTTTTCCAGCATCAGGTCCAGGGTTCCGCTCTCCTCGCCGGTGCGGACAAGCTGCACGCATAGCGGCGTGAAAATTGGTTCCTGCGCCAGCGCCTGAGAAAAGGGAGAACCGTCGGTCACACGCTGGCGAACGCGCTGTAGCTGCGACCGCCACCAGTGCGAGGTGAGCGCTAACCCGGCGGCCTCCAGCCCCTGCATCAGAGGGAGACCAGAACGTTGGGTTAATGCCAGCGTGGTATGGATCTGGCTCAGGCGCTGCCCACGAAGCAGTGGCGCAATCAGCGGCAGGCGCATCAGCATACGCTGCTCTTTGTCCTGCCAGCGTTCATAGCGGCGTAGCCATCGCCAGCACAGTAAAAGGGCGGCGATGGCGACGACCAGTATCGGACCATACCGGACCAGCCATGCCGAGAGGTTAATGACTCCCTGCGTCAGAGCCGGAAGCGGGGCAGAGAAGCTCTGGTAGATGGCGGCAAATTCCGGCAGTACGAATCCCACCAGGCCTGCGCATACCAGCAATGCGACCGCCAGTGTAAATAGCGGATAACGCAGCGCCCTGAGCGTTTTTTGGCGTAATTGATAGAGTTGTGCCTGTTGATCGGCCAGGCGTTCGCAGCATTCCGCCAGTTGTCCCGTCTGTTCACCGGTGCGTAATAGCGCGATGAACAGGGGTGGGAAAAGTCCGGACCAGTGGGCCAGGATATCGCTGAGTGTTTTGCCTGCGGCTAATTGTTCTGCAATCTGCGTCAATAGAGCCCGCCAGCCGTCCAGTTCATGAAGTTGCGCTATCAGCCGACATCCCTGCTCCAGTGCTATCCCTGCCTGTAATAGCGCCGCGAGTTGGCGTAGAAAGTGAATTTTCTGCTGCGGATGCCAGCAGCGTCGCCCCGGAGAAGCAACGCTGCGCAACTGTATGGGGCAGAGCAATCGTTCATTCAGATGCGCCAGCGCTTCGCGGCGATGGCGGGCGATCATCACGCCATAATATAGCTGGCCGTCGTCATCCAGCGCTTGCCAACGCCACAGACGCATAGCGTTCACGGGGCCACTCCTAACACCCGCCACAGTTCCTGAACCGTGGTTAACCCCTGCTCAACGGCATGAAAACCACACTCATGGAGGCCCGGCAGCCCCAGGCCGTTCGCCATTTGGGTAAGCTCTGCCTGCGAGACGCCATTGGCAATCGCCTGGCGAAGGGTTTCGTCTACTGGCAGTAGTTCAAACAATGCGTGGCGTTCATAGAATCCACCATAACACTGCTCACAACCCTGTGGCTGCCAGTCCGGTAACGGTCGCGGCCAGAGATGTGACGGCAGCACGATGTCGGTGTCGCCCCGGATGCGGCAGTGGGAACAGAGGCGGCGCACCAGGCGCTGGGCGATAATTAGCCGCAGGGCAGAGGCAATCTGCCAGCGGGCCACGCCCATTTGTTCCATGCGAGTCAGTGTTTGAACCGCCGAGTGAGTATGCAGCGTGGAGAGTACCAGATGACCGGTCTGGGCCGCTTTAATGGCTATCTCTGCGGTTTCGCCATCGCGGATTTCCCCGACCATGATGACATCCGGATCCTGACGAAGCAGGGATCTGAGTACTGCCTGAAAGGTGAGTCCTGCTCGGGGATGAATCTGCGTTTGGGTTATGCCTTCCAGCGGAATTTCCACGGGGTCCTCTACGCTTGAGATATTCACGCCCGGTTGATTCAGCTCGTTCAGGCCGCTGTAGAGCGTTAGCGTTTTGCCGCTGCCGGTAGGGCCGGTGACCAGCAACAGCCCCTGAGGGCTGTGCAATGCCTGGCGAAAGCAGTTCAGGGCGTCTGGCGTCATACCCAGCGCATCCGGCGTTAGCGGGTGGCTGTTGTTGCGCATCAGTCTTAGTACCACCTTTTCACCGTGCTGGCAGGGCAGGGTGGAGATTCTTAATGACAGCGCTTCGCTTTCTACCGTCAGCGTGAACTGGCCATCCTGGGGCAGGCGCCGTTCGGCGACGTCCAGATTGCTGAGTACCTTCAGACGGGTCACCAACGCCCCAGCCATCTCTATCGGGAAAGTGGTTAGCGAATGGAGTACGCCGTCGATGCGCAGGCGGATGCGGCCCTGGGTTGCGCCCGGTTCGATATGAATATCCGAGGCCCGGCGGGTTACCGCTTTGGCCAGCATGTGGCTGACCAGCTCCACGGCACTGTTTGGTACGGTGCTGAACGGCGTGCTGCTCTCCCGGGCGTGCTGATATGTTTCCAGTCGCTCCCGGCTCCAGTACTCCAGTTCCACGCTGCGATTATCTGCGAAGTTGAGGGTTTCCAGCAGTCCGGAAGGGACCTGGTCAGGTACTGCGACCCGAATTCGGCTTTCGTTCATTTCCAGCAGTACGGTCTGATGCTGGCGGCACAGTTGGGCGAGCTCGTCAGGGGACATGATGATTACTCCGTCGCAAAGCGGAAAATTTCTTCGCAGGCGCCCTGCAGGGCATTGGCCTGCGCCACCTTACAGCCGCGCTTCCATCCCGTTATGCCTTCAGCGTTATTCCAGAGTGGCGTGAGGGTAACGGTCAGGCCGGTCAGGCTCTCTTTACCGGTCAGTGTGATAACGCCCTGAGCCACGCTCATTTTCTCTACATAACGGCTGGTAGCTGGTGCAGGGATCCCATTGGTGCTGGCGCTGCAGGGGGATAGTCCACCGCGCTCAAGGGCACAGATTTCAACTGCGGTACGAAAGGGAAGGAAGGTTTGCAACATGTCGGTCAGTGCAGCCTTGCGCAGGTAGTTCTGATAAGCCGGAATGCCGACTGCGCTAAGAATGGCGACGATCCCGATAACGACCATCAGTTCAATCAGGGTAAAGCCTTTCTGGTTGTGCATATGAAGCTCCGTGGTGAGTCGGGTAATGGGCTCACTGTGCAGGAGTCATGGCGGGGTTAGCGAATGGCAAAAACGGGAACGGGAAGCGTGCTTCAGCACAACTTAGCGGCGTTACACGGGTTACATAGGGGGAAGGAATCGCGCCCGCATAACCGGGCGCGTTTGCTATCAGGGAGTGATAAAGCGCATGGAGAGATCGAGCGCACGAATGTGTTTGGTCAGGGCACCGACGGAGATGTAATCAACGCCGGTCAGAGCATATTCCCGCAGGGTCTCTTTGGTGACGTTACCGGACACTTCCAGTTGGGCCTTATTATGGGCGCGGCTCACGGCTTCGCGCATATCTTCTACCGAGAAGTTATCCAGCATAATGATATCGGCACCGGCTTTTAGCGCCTGATCCAGCTCGTCCAGCGATTCCACTTCCACCTCTACGGGTACATCGGGGTGCAGCCAGAACGCTTTTTCAACCGCCTGGCGAATGGAGCCAGAAGCGATGATGTGATTTTCTTTAATCAGAAACGCGTCGGACAGGCCCAGACGGTGGTTGGCGCCGCCGCCGCACTGTACGGCGTATTTCAGGGCGGAACGCAGGCCAGGAACGGTTTTACGGGTATCAAGCAGCTGGGTATGAGTGCCGTTAAGCAGATCCACATAGGATCGTACTTCGCTGGCGACGCCAGAAAGGGTCTGCACAAAGTTGAGCGCGCTGCGTTCACCCGTCAGCAGAACCCGGGAAGGCCCTTTCAGTTCGAACAGTGGCTGATTTTCCTGAACGGTATCGCCATCCTCGACTTTCCAGGTGACTTCCACATCGCCGCCCAACTGAATAAACACCTCTTCCACCCAGCGGCGTCCGCAGAATACGCCATTTTCCCGGGTAATCACTACCGCGTGCGAGCGGCTGTCGGCGGGCAAGAGTTGAGCCGTAATATCCTGGTCAGGGTCGACTTCGCCGCCCAGATCCTCACGCAGGGCCTGGGAGACAAGTAAAGGAATATCCAGACTGATACGTTCCAGTAGTGCTTCACGTCGACGGTCGGGGTTATAACGACGGGTCGGCATAGTAAACTCCGAAATGGCTGATTAGCATGACAGAGAAACATGCTACTCTGAACCTCAGCCTGGTTCCACAGAAAGGAGAAGGACGGATGCAGCTGAAAGAGGGCTGGCTGGTCGATGCGCGCAGGGCGCATTCCCCTCATTTTGATGAAAGGCCGGAGGGAGAAATTCCCTCGCTGTTGGTGGTGCACAATATCAGTCTGCCGCCCGGAGAGTTTGGCGGTCCATGGATCGATGCGCTGTTTGCCGGTACCCTGGATCCCGCTGCTAACCCTTATTTTGCCGATATTGCCGGGCTGCGGGTCTCGGCGCACTGTTTGATCCGCCGTGATGGCGAAATCGTACAGTATGTGCCTTTCGATAAGCGGGCCTGGCATGCCGGTGTTTCCTGCTATCAGGGGCGTGAACGCTGCAATGACTTTTCCATCGGTATCGAGCTGGAAGGCACGGATACTGAGCCCTATACCGACGCTCAGTACCGTCAACTGGTGGCGCTGGCTTGTACGCTGATTCAGCGCTATCCGGAGATAGCTGAACATCTGACGGGCCATTGCGATATTGCGCCGGAACGTAAAACCGATCCCGGTCCGGCATTCGACTGGCAGCGCTTTCGCAGCGCGCTCACGGCATCTTTGGCGCAGGAGGTTCCATGACGCTGTTTACCCTGTTACTGGTTTTCATTTGTGAGCGTCTGTTTAAGCTCGGTCAGCACTGGCAACTGGATCATCGGCTGGAGGCGCTGTTCCGTCGGGTGAAGCACTTTTCACTGTGGCATACGCTGCTGATGACGGTGGTGGCGATGCTGGTGGTGGGGCTCTGCCTGCGCGGCTTGTACGGTCTGTTCTTCAACGTGCCGCTACTGGTTTTCTGGATCCTGCTGGGCGTGCTCTGTATCGGCGCAGGGCAGGTACGTTTGCACTATCACGCTTATTTGCAGGCCGCCAGCCGCGACGACAGCAGCGCCCGGGAAGCGATGGCCAGCGAGCTAACGCTGATCCACGGCGTTCCACACGACTGTAACGAAACCGAATTCCTGCGCGAGCTGCAAAATGCGCTGCTGTGGATTAATTTTCGCTTCTATCTGGCGCCGCTGTTCTGGTTTGTGGTCGGCGGCAGCTGGGGGCCGGTAACGCTGGTGGGCTACGCCTTCCTGCGCGCCTGGCAGAGCTGGCTGGCCCGCCATCATACGCCGCATCAGCGTCAGCTATCGGGGATTGATGCGGTGCTGCACGTGCTGGACTGGGTGCCGGTCAGGCTGGCGGGAGTGGCCTATGCGCTGCTGGGGCACGGAGAGAAAGCGTTGCCGGCGTGGTTCTCTTCGCTGACCGATGGCCACACCTCGCAGTATCAGGTATTGACGAATCTGGCGCAGTTCTCGCTGGCGCGGGATCCGCATACCGATAAGATTCAGACACCGAAAGCCGCGGTATCTATGGCGAAGAAGTGCAGCTTCGCCATTGTGGTGGTGGTAGCGCTGCTGACCATATATGGGACGCTGGTGTAGTTAGAATCACCGCCCCATAAGGGGCGGTGACGGGCTTACTTGCTTGCTACGTTGATTACCACTGAGAGCGAGTTGTTGGTGATATTCCAGCCCCCATTCCCGGGTGATGACAACGCACCAGAGACAACGAGCACGATACAAAAGTATCGTTCCATTGCGCGGTCCTTGCACAGACCGCTTCGCTTTGACATCACCGGTGATCTCGCAACGAATGCAAGCACGGGGTCGTGCCTGCATTTTGTTGGTAACGAAACTCTGCCGGAAGGGCCGCTTACCCGACCAGCACAAAAAAACCGCCTTAAATGGCGGTTTTTTTGTGTCTCTGCACAGTGTCAGTCATGCTCTGGCTGCGGCGTACCAAACTGCGGCATGCCTTGTTTATCCCATTCAAACAGCTGTACCCGGGTATGGCGATTCGGATCGTAGAGCGGATCGCCTTCAATTTCGGTGTAATTGCGGGCGTGAAAGACCAGGACATCTCGTCCGTCCCGTGTGGTGGTAAAGCTGTTGTGGCCGGGCCCGAACTGGCGGTTTTCCCAATTGGTGGTAAAGACTGGCTGCGGTGACTTATGCCAGTTGGCCGGATTCAGCGGACAGGCTTCCATATCTATCCACAGTAGCCCCATACAGTAGTTTTCGTCGGTAGCACTGGCGGAATAGCTGATGAACAATCGGTTACCGTGAGTGACTACTGCCGGTCCCTCGTTAACCAGAAAACCGCGGCACTCCCATTCGAATTCCGGCCTGCTGAGCATGACGGGTTCGCCTTTAAGGGTCCATGGATTTTCCAGCTCCGCCAGGTAGATATTGGAGTTACCCGGAATATCCGGCGCCTTTTGCGCCCACAGATACCACTGCCTGCCCTGATGATGGAATGTGGTGGCGTCCAGAGCGAAAGTATCCCAGGGGGTGACCACCTGACCCTTTTCGATCCAGTGGCCGGTCAGGGGATCGGCATCGGCGCACTCCAGCGCAAACATCCGGTGCTGGAACATATTTAAGGCATCCAGCGTCTTAGTGGCGGCGGCGGCAAAATAGATATACCAGCGGCCGTCAATATGGTGCAGTTCCGGCGCCCAGATAAGCTGGCTCATCGGCCCGCTTTGCGGCTTACGCCATACCACTACCGGCTGCGCTGCCGGTAGTTTTTCAATGTCGGTAGCGTAGCGGATCTCCAGCCGGTCATACTCCGGCACTGAGGCGATAAAATAGTAGCCGTCGCCGTGGCGCAGAATAAAGGGGTCGGCGCGCTGTTCAATCAGCGGATTAGGCCAGGGAGAAGGAGTCATAGCGCTTTCCTTACGATATCAGTTGCGGGTTTCTGTTCTTGCCAGTCGCTCAGCTCCTGATAGCTGGCGCGGCGCTTTTCGAGATCGGCCTGGATGCGCTGCATCAGCGTGCGATCCACTTTCAGCATGCGTACCACGATGGCGGTAATAAAGTAGCCAATGCCGGGAATTACGGTGAATAGCAGCACGATACCGTTCAGGGCAGGTGCGCTCTGCTGTTTCAAAGAGGCGTCGTAACCAAACCAGGAGAGCAGGAAGCCGACCATGGCACCCGCGACGGCCAGCCCTACCTTAAGGAAGAACAGGTTGCCGGAAAAGCTGATGCCGGTAATACGTTTGCCGGTCTTCCACTCGCCGTAGTCGTCCACGTCGGCCATCAGTGACCAGTGCAGCGGCGAAGGAATCTGATGCAGGATGTTAAGCAGGAAGTACATCACCATGATAAGCGTGACGGCGTGAGGATTCAGGAAATAAAAACCACAGGAGAAGAGGGCCAGCGCGATATTGGTCCAGAAGAACACTTTGAGTTTGCACCAGCGGTCGGTCAGCGGTTTTGCCAGGGCGCTACCGATCATCATACCGACCACCCCCAGGCTGATAAACAGGGTGGCGAAGCTGGTGCTCTGTTGCATAACCCAGGTGACGTAGTACATGGTGGCCGCCATACGGATAAACCCCGGGCAGACGTTGCACAGCGTCAGTAGCAGGATGCGTACCCACTGATCGTTTTTCCAGACGTCTTTCAGGTCCGCTTTCATGGCGTCACGGGCCGGTACTGCCGGGCGAATACGTTCGCGTACCGTGGTAAAGCAGAACAGGAACATGCACATGCCCAACAGCGCCAGCACCGTCATCGCCAGCTGGTAGCCTTTGGCTTTATCGCCGCCGCCGAACCACTCCACCAGCGGCAGCAATGACAGAGAAAGAATCAGCGTGGCGATGCCCACCAGAATAAAACGGTAGGACTGGCAGGCGACTCGCTCGCCGGGATCGCTGGTGATGACACTGCCCAGCGAGCAGTAGGGGATGTTGATGGCGGTATAGGTGATCGACAGCAGGAAATAGGTGACAAAGGCATAGATAACCTTGCTGTTATAGCCCCAGTCCGGCGTGGTGAACATCAGGATACTGAACAGGGCAAACGGCAAAGACATCCACAGCAACCATGGACGAAAACGCCCCCAGCGGCTGTGGGTTCGATCGGCAATTGCGCCCATAATGGGGTCGGTGATGGCATCGATAATACGGGTTGAGAGCAGTAGTACCCCCACCAGCGCCGGAGCCAGGCCAAAGACGTCAGTATAAAAATAGTTAACAAACAGCATGATGGCGCCGAAAATAATGTTGCACCCGGCGTCACCCATTCCATAGCCAATCTTTTCTTTTACGGATAATTTGCCGCTTTCCATCTTACGCATCTCCGATACAGGGTATGGACAGGATTATTGGCTGTTACGGTGCCTGGTGCGCAGAAGGATAGCGTCACAGAGATGGACGATCGTGTTGTGAATAACAAAGTGTGAAGAAGATAACAGAGCGCCCGGACCATTTCTGGCGCCGGGCGTGGAAAAAGAGGGTTACTGTGTCTTCAGCGCTTTCTGGCCACGCTGCTTCAGAAAGTAGCCGATAGCGAGGAATACCAGCCAGAAGGGGATCATGATGACCGACTCGCGCATACCGGCGTGGATACTCATAATCACCAGGATTCCTGCCAGGAAGACCAGGCACAGCCAGTTGCCGAAGGGGTACCACATGGCCTTAAAGCGGGTCTCAACGCCCTGTTGCGCCTTGCTGCGGCGGAACTTAAGGTGCGAGATACTGATCATTGCCCAGTTGATGACCAGCGCGGCCACCACCAGGGTCATCAGGAAGCCGAAGGCTTTGCCTGGCATCAGATAGTTGATCAGCACGCAGAGCGCGGTGGCCGCTGCGGAAACGCCCAGAGCGATATAGGGCACGCCGCGGCGATCCACTTTCAGCAGCGATTTGGGGCCGTTCCCCTGTTTTGCCAGACCGAATAGCATACGGCTGTTGCAGTAAACGCAACTGTTGTACACCGACAGGGCCGCCGTCAGTACCACCACGTTCAGGACGTTGGCGATCAGGTTGCTGTTCAGGTCATGGAAGATCATCACGAACGGGCTGCTACCTTCCACCACTTTGCCCCAGGGATACAGGGAGAGCAGAACGGTCAGGGAGCCAATATAGAAAATCAGTACGCGCCAGATAACCTGGTTGGTCGCCTGGGGAATGGTTTTCTCCGGGTTATCCGCTTCGGCGGCGGTGATCCCTACCAGCTCAAGTCCGCCGAATGAGAACATAATCACCGCCATCGCCATCACCAGTCCGGTAACGCCATAGGGGAAGAAGCCGCCTTCGTTCCAGAGATTGGTTACGCTGGCCTGGGGGCCGCCGTTACCGCTCAACAGCAGGTATGCGCCGAAGGCGATCATGCCGATAATCGCCACCACTTTGATAATGGCGAACCAGAATTCCATCTCGCCGTAGATTTTGACGTTAGACAGGTTGATGAGGTTAATCACCACAAAGAAGCCCAGCGCCGATATCCAGGTGGGGATCTCTGGCCACCAGTACTGGATGTATTTGCCCACGGCGGTGAGCTCCGCCATCGCGACCAGCACGTAGAGCACCCAGTAGTTCCAGCCAGAGGCGAAACCGGCGAAATCGCCCCAGTATTTATAGGCGAAGTGGCTGAATGAACCTGCGACCGGCTCTTCCACCACCATTTCCCCTAACTGACGCATAATCAGGAAAGCGATGAAGCCGCCGATCGCATAGCCCAGGATAACCGACGGGCCGGCCATTTTGATGGTGTCAGCTATCCCCAGGAACAGACCGGTGCCGATGGCACCGCCCAGCGCGATAAGCTGAATATGGCGATTTTTCAGGCCGCGCTTAAGCGAGTCGCCGTGCTGTTGACCTTCCATTATGAAACCTCGTATGTGGTAAAACGCCGATTTTCAGCGTTAATGTAACCCTGCTTTTTGTAGGTTGTATTCATTTGTTTACGGATCCGGTTTCGTTATTTATCGGCTTCCGGTTCCGTTCGGCAAAGAATAGTGATAAGCGGCGCCAAATGCACCTGGTTTCTGAGTGGGGAGCGGCGGTGTGTCTAAAAAGAGAGCGTTTGACGCTATCAGGTGAGCTATGTTCCAGAATGCTCGCCAGGTGTTAAAGCGTTTTTAATGAATAATTATTCGTATTTTTCTTTGTTGAATCGGTTCAGATTGCCCTGGTTTTGCGTCTTTATTGTTAAGATTTGTCAGGTTATTCGTAATGCCGTTATTTTTATGTGGTTATTGAGGTGAAATGCATAATCTGTAATCTTGTTAAAAAGTGTCGGCTTTCCTGATTTCAATCAAACCAGGATAGACAGAAGGTGAATACTTTGTTACTTTAGCGTCACGAACATGAAATTGGTATGACCAATTGACTCCGCGGTTATGGCAAAGAATAGGGAACTATGGCCTACAGCAAAATCCGCCAACCAAAATTATCAGATGTGATTGAGCAGCAGCTGGAGTTTCTGATTCTTGAGGGGACGTTGCGCCCCGGTGAAAAACTTCCTCCTGAGCGTGAGCTGGCTCGCCAGTTTGACGTTTCCCGCCCTTCACTGCGCGAGGCTATTCAACGCCTTGAGGCAAAAGGGCTGCTGCTGCGCCGCCAGGGCGGCGGTACCTTTGTACAAAGTAGTCTGTGGCAGAGCTTCAGCGATCCGCTGGTGGAGTTGCTGACCGACCATCCCGAATCTCAGTTTGATCTCCTGGAGACCCGTCACGCGCTGGAAGGCATTGCGGCTTACTATGCGGCACTGCGCGCCAACGAAGAGGATCGGGCACGCATTCGCGTCTGCCACGAAGAGATCGAACGAGCCCAGAAGGCCGGGGATCTGGATGTTGAATCCAGCGCCGTCGTTAAGTATCAAATCGCCGTGACGGAAGCGGCACACAACGTAGTACTGCTTCATTTGCTACGCTGCATGGAGCCGATGCTGGCGCAGAATGTTCGACAGAATTTTGAATTGCTCTATGCGAGGCGCGAGATGCTGCCTCTCGTGAGCAGCCATCGCGCCCGAATTTTCGAGGCGATTATGGCGGGGGAGCCGGAGCAGGCGCGTGAAGCCTCGCACCGCCACCTCTCCTTTATTGAGGAAATCTTGCTGGATCGCAGCCGTGAGCAAAGCCGACGCGAACGCTCAATGCGCCGCCTGCAGCAACGTAAGGATTAGAGTTTGTGCGAGGGCCGTGGCCCGTGCTTCGGCGGTCGTCGGGCGCAGGAACAGGGGGCTCGCTGTAAGCTCAAAAAAGCGCCCATTTTTAGAGCGCGGCAACTAGACGCAGAACCTGTCTTATTGTGCTTTGGTAAGTCAGAGTGCAATGGGACAGGTTCCAGCATAATCAACGTATTAGATAGATAAGGAATACCCCATGTCAGAACGTTTACAGAATGACGTGGATCCGATCGAAACTCGCGACTGGCTACAGGCGATCGAATCGGTCATCCGTGAAGAAGGCGTTGAGCGCGCCCAGTTCCTGATTGACAACCTGCTGAACGAAGCCCGTAAAGGCGGCGTTAGCGTTGCCGCAGGCGCTGGGTCTACAGGTTATATCAACAGCATTAATGTTGATGATGAACCGGAATATCCGGGTAACCTGGACCTGGAACGTCGCATCCGTTCTGCGATTCGCTGGAACGCTATCATGACCGTGCTGCGTGCCTCCAAGAAAGATCTGGAGCTGGGTGGCCACATGGCATCCTATCAGTCCTCTGCCACCGTTTATGAAGTGTGTTTTAACCACTTCTTCCGCGCTCGCAATGAAAAAGACGGCGGCGACCTGGTTTACTTCCAGGGCCATATCTCCCCGGGCGTTTACGCGCGTGCTTTCCTGGAAGGTCGCCTGACCGAAGAACAGATGAACAACTTCCGTCAGGAAGTTCACGGTAACGGTCTGTCTTCCTATCCGCACCCGAAACTGATGCCGGAATTCTGGCAGTTCCCGACCGTTTCTATGGGTCTGGGTCCGATCGGCGCCATCTATCAGGCGAAATTCCTGAAGTACCTTGAGCACCGCGGCCTGAAAGACACCTCCGCTCAGACCGTTTACGCCTTCCTGGGCGACGGCGAGATGGACGAGCCGGAATCCAAGGGCGCAATCACCATCGCAACCCGTGAAAAGCTGGACAACCTGGTCTTCATCATCAACTGTAACCTGCAGCGTCTGGATGGACCGGTCACCGGTAACGGCAAGATCATCAACGAACTGGAAGGCATCTTCGGCGGCGCCGGTTGGGAAGTGATCAAGGTTATCTGGGGCGGACGCTGGGACGAGCTGCTGCGTAAAGATACCAGCGGTAAGTTGATGCAGCTGATGGGCGAAACCGTCGACGGTGACTATCAGACCTTTAAATCGAAAGATGGCGCTTACGTGCGTGAGCACTTCTTTAACAAGTATCCGGAAACCGCCGCACTGGTGAAAGACTGGTCCGACGATGAAATCTGGGCGCTGAACCGCGGCGGTCACGATCCGAAGAAAATCTACGCGGCACTGAAGAAAGCGCAGGACACCAAAGGCAAACCGATCGTCATCCTGGCCCACACCATCAAGGGCTACGGCATGGGCGACACCGCCGAAGGCAAGAACATCGCTCACCAGGTGAAGAAAATGAACATGGACGGCGTTCGCTATGTGCGCGACCGTTTCAATGTGCCGGTGGCCGATGCCGATATCGAAAAACTGCCGTACGTCACCTTCCCGGAAGAGTCCGAGGAGATGAAGTACCTGCGCGCCCAGCGTGAGAAGCTGAATGGCTACCTGCCGACCCGCAGCACCCACTTCAGCGAAAAACTGGATCTGCCGACCCTGGAAGATTTCACTGCGCTGCTGGAAGAGCAGAACAAAGAGATCTCCACCACTATCGCCTTTGTGCGTGCCCTGAACGTGATGCTGAAGAACAAGTCGATCAAAGATCGTCTGGTGCCGATCATCGCCGATGAAGCGCGTACTTTCGGTATGGAAGGTCTGTTCCGTCAGATTGGTATCTACAGCCCGAACGGCCAGCAGTACACTCCGCAGGACCGTGAGCAGGTGGCTTACTACAAAGAAGACGAGAAAGGTCAGATTCTGCAGGAAGGCATTAACGAGCTGGGTGCTGGCGCATCCTGGCTGGCGGCTGCCACCTCTTACAGCACCAACGACCTGCCGATGATCCCGTTCTACATCTACTACTCGATGTTCGGGTTCCAGCGTATCGGCGATCTGTGCTGGGCAGCAGGCGATCAGCAGGCTCGCGGCTTCCTGATTGGCGGTACTTCCGGTCGTACTACGCTTAACGGCGAAGGTCTGCAGCACGAAGATGGCCACAGCCACATTCAGTCGCTGACCATCCCGAACTGTATCTCTTACGATCCGGCTTACGCCTACGAAGTGGCGATCATCATGCATGATGGTCTGCACCGCATGTATGGCGAACAGCAGGAGAACGTTTACTACTACATCACTACGCTGAACGAAAACTACCACATGCCGGCGATGCCGGAGGGTGCCGAAGAGGGTATCCGTAAGGGTATCTACAAGCTGGAAACCCTGGAAGGTAGCAAAGGTAAGGTTCAGCTGATGGGCTCTGGCTCCATCCTGCGTCACGTGCGTGAAGCCGCGCAGATTCTGGCCAAAGACTACGGCGTGGGTTCTGACGTGTATAGCGTCACCTCCTTCACTGAGCTTGCCCGCGACGGTCAGGACTGTGAGCGCTGGAACATGCTGCACCCGCTGGAAACCCCGCGCGTGCCGTATATCGCTCAGGTGATGAACGATGCTCCGGCAGTCGCTTCTACTGACTATATGAAACTGTTCGCCGAGCAGGTTCGTACCTACGTACCGGCCGATGACTATCGCGTGCTGGGTACCGACGGGTTCGGCCGCTCCGACAGCCGTGAGAACCTGCGTCACCACTTCGAGGTTGATGCCTCCTACGTGGTGGTAGCGGCTCTGGGCGAACTGGCTAAACGTGGTGAGATCGATGCGAAAGTGGTGGCTGAAGCCATCAAGAAATTCGACATCGATGCAGATAAAGTCAACCCGCGTCTGGCATAAGAGGTAAACAGATAATGGCAATCGAAATCAACGTACCGGATATTGGCGCCGACGAGGTCGAGGTCACGGAGATCCTGGTGAAAGTGGGTGACAAAGTTGAAGTTGAACAGTCACTCATCACCGTAGAGGGCGACAAAGCCTCTATGGAAGTCCCCTCGCCGCAGGCGGGGGTGATCAAGGAGATCAAAGTGGCCGTGGGTGACAAAGTCGCCACTGGATCCCTGATTATGGTTTTCGATTCCGCCGATGGCGCAGCTGCTGCTGCGCCCGCGCAGGAAGAGAAGAAAGAAGCCGCAGCACCGGCCGCCGCCAGTGCTGCTAAAGAAGTCATGGTACCGGATATCGGCGACGACGAAGTCGAAGTCACCGAAGTCATGGTCAAGCCTGGCGATAAAGTTGAAGCAGAGCAGTCGCTGATCGTCGTAGAAGGCGATAAAGCCTCTATGGAAGTGCCGGCACCGTTCGCGGGCGTGGTGAAAGAGCTGAAGATAGCCGTGGGCGACAAGGTGAAAACCGGTTCGCTTATCATGGTCTTCGAAGTGGCGGGCGAGGGCGCTGCTGCGCCAGCACCGGCTGCTGAAGCCGCTCCGGCGGCCGCACCTGCCGCTTCTGCTGCCAAAGAGGTTAACGTACCGGATATCGGCGGTGATGAAGTCGAAGTGACCGAAGTGATGGTCAAGCCTGGCGATAAAGTTGAAGCCGAGCAGTCGCTGATTGTCGTAGAAGGCGATAAAGCCTCTATGGAAGTACCGGCACCGTTCGCGGGCGTGGTGAAAGAGCTGAAGATAGCCGTGGGCGACAAGGTGAAAACCGGTTCGCTTATCATGGTCTTCGAAGTCGCAGGCGCCGCACCGGCACCGGCACCGGCTGCAGCCCCTGCGAAGCAGGAAGCCGCGCCAGCCGCTGCTCCGGCATCTAAGCCTGCCGCTGCCGGTAAGTCCGAGTTCGCCGAGAACGACGCCTACGTACACGCCACTCCGCTGATCCGCCGCCTGGCGCGCGAATTCGGCGTGAACCTGGCGAAAGTGAAAGGCACTGGCCGTAAAGGACGTATCCTGCGTGAAGACGTTCAGGCTTACGTGAAAGACGCTATCAAGCGCGCTGAGTCTGCACCGGCAGCCAGCGGCGGCGGCCTGCCGGGCATGCTGCCGTGGCCGAAAGTGGACTTCAGCAAGTTTGGTGAAATCGAAGAAGTGGAGCTGGGCCGTATCCAGAAGATCTCTGGTGCTAACCTGAGCCGTAACTGGGTGATGATCCCGCACGTAACCCACTTCGACAAAACCGATATCACCGATCTGGAAGCTTTCCGTAAGCAGCAGAACGCCGAAGCTCAGAAGAAGAAACTGGACGTGAAGATCACGCCGGTCGTCTTCATCATGAAGGCCGTAGCTGCCGCGCTGGAGCAGATGCCGCGCTTTAACAGTTCGTTGTCTGAAGACGGTCAGAAGCTGACGCTGAAGAAATACATCAACATCGGCGTAGCGGTGGATACCCCGAATGGCCTGGTGGTTCCGGTATTCAAGGATGTTAACAAGAAAGGCATCATTGAACTGTCCCACGAACTGATGGCGACCTCTAAGAAGGCACGCGACGGTAAGCTGACGGCCGGCGATATGCAGGGCGGCTGCTTCACCATTTCGAGCCTTGGCGGTCTGGGGACCACCCACTTCGCGCCTATTGTTAACGCGCCGGAAGTGGCCATCCTTGGCGTTTCCCGCTCCTCTATGGAGCCGGTATGGAACGGTCAGGAGTTCAAACCGCGTCTGATGATGCCTATCTCGCTCTCTTTCGATCACCGGGTGATCGATGGCGCAGACGGGGCGCGTTTCATCACTATCATCAATAACCTGCTGTCTGACATTCGCCGTCTGGTGATGTAACAGCGAGCTAAAAAGCCGGCCCTTACTGGCCGGCTTTTTTCTGGTAATCTCAGGCTGTCATCGGAGGTTGCCAGAGCCGAAAGCACAATTCGTTTGCCGCTTGTTGTTTCAAAAATGTTAACAATTTTGTAAACTATTGCGGCAAGATACGTCCCGGTGGAAGAGGGCGTTGATAAAAAATGTACCCCCAGGGGGTACGACAGACGTCAGACCCGCCGGATATAAATTTAAGAGGTCATGATGAGTACTGAAATCAAAACTCAGGTCGTGGTACTTGGGGCAGGCCCGGCAGGTTATTCCGCCGCCTTTCGTTGCGCTGACTTAGGGCTGGAAACTGTACTGGTAGAACGCTACAACACCCTGGGCGGGGTGTGTCTGAACGTTGGCTGTATCCCTTCTAAAGCGCTGCTGCACGTAGCGAAAGTGATCGAAGAAGCGAAAGCGCTGGCCGACCACGGCATCGTTTTCGGCGAACCGAAGACCGACATCAACAAAATCCGTACCTGGAAAGAGAAGGTCATCACCCAACTGACCGGCGGCCTGGCAGGCATGGCTAAAGGTCGTAAAGTGAAGGTGGTTAACGGCCTGGGCCAGTTCACCGGCGCCAACACCCTGGAAGTCGATGGCGAAGGCGGCAAGACCGTGATTAACTTCGACAACGCCATTATCGCCGCGGGCTCCCGCCCGATCGAACTGCCGTTTATCCCGCATGATGACCCGCGCGTATGGGACTCCACCGATGCGCTGGAGCTGAAAGAAGTGCCTGAGCGCCTGCTGATCATGGGCGGCGGTATCATCGGCCTGGAAATGGGCACCGTCTACCACGCGCTGGGCTCTCAGATTGACGTGGTTGAGATGTTCGACCAGGTGATTCCGGCTGCCGATAAAGACGTGGTGAAAGTGTTCACCAAGCGTATCAGCAAGCAGTTCAACCTGATGCTGGAAACCAAAGTGACCGCCGTTGAAGCGAAGAAAGACGGTATCTACGTCACGATGGAAGGTAAAAAAGCACCTGCTGAGCCGCAGCGTTACGACGCCGTACTGGTCGCTATCGGCCGTACCCCGAACGGTAAGCTGATTGATGCAGGTCTTGCGGGCGTGGAAGTGGACGATCGCGGCTTTATCCGCGTCGACAAGCAGATGCGTACCAATGTGCCGCACATCTACGCTATCGGCGATATCGTCGGTCAGCCGATGCTGGCGCACAAAGGGGTGCATGAAGGCCACGTGGCTGCGGAAGTTATCTCCGGCAAGAAACACTACTTCGACCCGAAAGTGATTCCGTCCATCGCTTACACCGAGCCGGAAGTGGCATGGGTGGGTCTGACCGAGAAAGAAGCCAAAGAGAAAGGCATCAGCTATGAGACCGCCACCTTCCCGTGGGCGGCATCTGGCCGTGCTATCGCTTCTGACTGTGCAGACGGTATGACCAAGCTTATCTTCGATAAAGAGAGCCATCGCGTGATCGGCGGCGCCATTGTGGGCACCAACGGCGGCGAACTGCTGGGCGAAATCGGCCTGGCTATCGAGATGGGCTGCGATGCGGAAGATATCGCGCTGACCATCCACGCGCACCCGACGCTGCATGAATCCGTGGGTCTGGCCTCCGAAATCTTCGAAGGCAGCATCACCGACCTGCCGAACCCGAAAGCGAAGAAGAAGTAGTTCTCCTTCAATATCAGGTTCTGAAACCGGGCGCCGCAAGGCCCCGGTTTTTTCTTCCTTTACCATAATCTCCCGCGTACCTCCCTGCTTTGAAAAGCTTTTTTATCGTCTGACGCCATATTTTTACTCATTTTCCCTGTCGGATCGGCGTAGTAGCATGCATCGAATTCCTTACATTATCTAAACAAAAATTTTACAAGCTTGTTGGTTAATAGAGGGGTATGGCATGTGGACGTTGAGTGAGTGGAAGAAACGCGCAGCACAGCAGCGTTTCATCTGTCAGGCACAGATAGAGGGTAAAGCCTGCGACGCGAAGTCGGGACAGACTTTCGCGGTGATCAACCCGGCCACGGATCAGATTCTGGCGCAGGTCGCCGAGTGCGGTGACGATGAAGTGGAACGGGCGGTGCGTGCGGCTCGCCGCGCATATCAGCGCGGCATCTGGGCCAGGCAGTCGCCGACGGCGCGTAAAGCGGTGCTGTTGCGCCTTAGCGAGCTGATTATGCAGCATCGTGACGAACTGGCGCTGCTGGATTCGCTCAGCATGGGCAAACCGGTGATGGAAGCCTGGCAGCTCGATATTCCCGGCACCGCCCACTTCTTCAGCTGGTATGCCGAAAGTCTGGATAAAATCTACGGTCAGGTAGCGCCCACCGCGGCGGATGCCGTCGCCACGGTCACCCGCAGTCCGCTTGGCGTGGTGGCGGCCATTGTGCCCTGGAACTTCCCGCTGGAGATGGCGGCGTGGAAGGTGGCGCCTGCGCTGGCGGCAGGGAACAGCGTGTTGCTTAAGCCTGCGGAGCAGTCGCCGTTTTCGGCCCTGCGTCTGGCGGAACTGGCGCTGGAGGCTGGAATACCTGAAGGAGTCTTTAACGTGCTGCCTGGCACCGGCGCGGTCACCGGTCAGGCGCTGGGGCGGCATCCGGATATCGACTGTCTGGTATTTACCGGCTCGACCCGGACCGGTAAACGGCTGATGGAATATGCCGGGCAGTCCAACCTTAAGCAGGTATGGCTGGAGTGCGGCGGTAAGAGCCCCAATCTTATTTTCGCCGACTGCCACGACCTGGGTCTGGCGGCGGAAAATGCCGCCCGCGCCATCTTCTATAACCAGGGGGAAGTCTGTTCGGCCAACTCGCGGCTGCTGGTTGAGCGCCCGATTTACGAGGCCGTTGTCGAACGTCTGGTCGCTCTGGCCGCCGAATGGACGCCCGGCGATCCGCTGGACCCGAACAGCCGCGCCGGTGCCATGGTGGATGCCCGCCAGACGGCGAAAGTGATGGATTCTATCGCTGAGGCCCGGCGTCAGGGGGCGCGCCTGGTCTGCGGTGGCGAGCGTCTTACCATTAACGGCGTGACGAATTATATCCAGCCGACGATTTTTACCGATGTCGCGCCAGATTCATTACTGGCCCGCGAAGAGATCTTCGGCCCGGTGCTGGCCGTACAGCCCTTCGATAGCGAACAGCAGGCGATTGCCATGGCCAATGACTCCCACTACGGCCTGGCGGCGTCGGTGTGGAGCGGCTCGTTGAACCGCGCCCACCGGGTGGCTCAGGCGCTGGAGGTTGGTACGGTGTCGGTCAACACCGTCGATGCGCTGGATATCTGCGTACCCTTTGGCGGCGGTAAACAGTCGGGCTTCGGGCGCGATCTGTCGCTGCACTCTTTCGATAAATACACTCAGCTAAAAACCACCTGGATTCAGTTGCACCAGTCTGCTGCGCCGGGAGGTGATTATGAAGCGGGATAACGCCAGTAAGCTGGGTTTTTTCTCTCTGTTGTCGGTGTCCGTAGGGCTGGTGGTTTCCCAGGGCGTGATGGTGATGATGCTGCACGGCGTGGGCATGGCGGGCCTCAGCTTTGTGCTGCCGCTGGCACTCGCCTGGCTACTGGCGCTGACCTACGCCTGTTCGTTTTCGGAACTGGCGCTGATGATCCCCCGGGCCGGTAGTTTGTGCAGTTATACCGAGGTGGCGCTGGGCCACTTCCCGGCGATTGTCGCCACTTTCTCCGGCTATATCGTGGTGGCGATGTTCGCGCTTTCCGCCGAGCTGCTGCTGCTCAATCTGGTGATTAGCAGTCTGTTCCCGGCGCTGGTGCTGCCGCCGATGGCGCTGGCCATGGGAATTCTGGTGCTGTTCACCCTGTTGAATCTGCTTAATATCGATATCTTCGCCCGTCTGCAGTCGGCGCTGGCGGTAGTGATGATTGTCACCCTGGTGCTGCTTGGGGTGTGCGCGATTGGCAGCGATCAGGCTACGCCCGTTAGCGCGCTGATGACGCAGCAGAGCGCCGCGCCTATGGGATGGGGCGTCATTGTGCTGGTGGCCGCGGCTATTTGGGGTTTTGTCGGCGCCGAATTTGTCTGCCCGCTGGTAGAGCAGACCCGGCAACCGCAGCGCAATATTCCCCGCTCGATGATGGTTGGTCTGACGGTGATCTTCCTGACTGTGCTGCTGTACGGTCTGGGTGCCCTGATGGTGCTGCCGCGGGAGCAACTGGTGAATAACAACCTGCCCCACTATCTGTTCGCTATCCACGTATTCGGCCATACCGGCAAGGTGCTGCTGCTGGCGGCAGCGGTGACGGCCACCTGTAGCACCCTCAACTCTTCGCTGGCGACCATCTCGCGCATGCTGAGCGGTATGGCGGAAAACGGCCAGGCCTTTACCTGCTTTAAAGCGCACAGCGCTCGCACCGGCGCCCCCTGGGTCGCGGTGCTGTTTGTGGCGCTGATTACCGGCCTGCCGATGCTGCTGATGAACGGCGATGCGGTGGAGATTCTGCTGCTGGCCGCCGCGCTGTGCTGGCTGCTGGCTTATATCGTCGCCCACGTGAATGTCATGGTGCTGCGCCGTCGCTATCCCGACCTGAAGCGTCCGTTTCGCACGCCGCTCTATCCGCTGCCGCAACTGCTTGGAATCGCCGGCATGCTGTACGCCATGTGGAATGCATCGCCTTCACCGGAGATGACCGCTGAAATCTTCGGCTATGCCGGTGGCGTACTGGCGCTGGTGGCCGTTATCGCCGCGCTGTGGATTGTGTTTGTAATGCGTAAACCGCTGTTCACGCCCGAGCCGCTGGAGCAGGCACTGCATCCGTCCCGTACGGAAGTCGCCAACGCCGCCAGGCCGGTACTGAACCGGGCGGAAACCGAGAACAATGCCTGATAACCAATGGAGAATCAGATGAAAATGCAGAGTAACGACAGCTACAGCACCGAAGTCTGGCAGACCATGGATGCCGCACACCATATCCACGCCTTTGTCGACCAGAAGAAGCTCAACGCCGAAGGGCCGCGGGTGATCGTCAAAGGCGAGGGGATGTATCTGTGGGACAGCGAAGGTAAGCGCTATCTCGATGGCATGTCCGGACTGTGGTGCACTCAACTGGGCTACGGGCGTCGGGATCTTATTGAGGCGGCCAGCCGCCAGATGGAGCAGCTCTCCTACTACAACATGTTCTTCCACACCACGCACCCGGCGGTGGTCGAGCTTTCCGAACTGCTGTTCAGCCTGCTGCCCGGGCGTTACAGCCACGTGATTTATACCAATTCCGGCTCTGAATCCAACGAAGTGCTGATCCGCACCGTGCGTCGTTTCTGGCAGGTGGTCGGTAAACCCAGCAAACGCATTATGATTGGCCGCTGGAATGGTTATCACGGCTCTACGCTGGCCGCCACCGCCATGGGCGGCATGAAGTTTATGCATGAGATGGGCGGTATGCTGCCCGATATCGCCCATATCGATGAACCGTACTGGTACGCTCACGGTGGCGATATGACGCCCGAAGAGTTTGGCCTGCGCTGTGCCCGCCAGCTGGAAGAGAAAATTCTGGCGCTGGGCAGCGACAACGTGGCAGGTTTTGTCGCCGAACCCTTCCAGGGGGCGGGGGGGATGATCTTCCCGCCGGAAAGCTACTGGCCGGAGATCCAGCGCATCTGCCGTAAGTATGATGTGCTGCTGTGCGCCGATGAAGTTATCGGCGGCTTTGGGCGCTGCGGCGAGTGGTTCGCCCATCAGCACTTCGGCTTCGAACCGGATACCGTCTCCATCGCCAAGGGGCTGACCTCTGGCTATGTGCCAATGGGCGGGCTGGTGCTCTCCCGGCGGATGGCAGAAGCGCTGGTGGAGCAGGGCGGCGTGTTCGCGCACGGCCTGACCTATTCCGGTCACCCGGTAGCGGCCGCAGTGGCTATCGCTAACCTGAAAGCGCTGCGCGACGAGCAGATCGTCGAGCGGGTTAAGACGGATACCGGCCCTTATCTGCAGCGCTGCCTGCGGGAACTGTTTAGCGATCACCCGCTGGTGGGCGAGATTCAGGGGACGGGTATGGTGGCCGCGCTGCAACTGGCGGACGATAAAGCCACCCGCAAGCGGTTTGAAAAAGAGGATGAGATTAGCTGGCGTTGCCGGACCCTGGGATTCGAGGAAGGTGTGATCATCCGCTCTACCCTGGGGCGCATGATTATGGCGCCAGCGCTGGTGGCGAGCCATGCCGAAATCGACGAGCTGCTGGATAAGACCCGGCGGGCTATGGATCGCACTGCGCAATCCTTAGATCGGGGATAATCTTCGGGCGCCGGATCCCGGATTCGGCGCCTTCCGTGAATTAAATTCCGGTTATGCTTTATTAAAGAATGATAACCTGCGCTCAGGGATAGCAGTGCCCCTGCAAAGGCCAAAAGCGGCGCGAAGGCCGGAGCTACGGGGATAACAGGCCGTGACGGTAGTGGAAAATCTTTGTTGCTTTTTTGTAAACGGATTAACATGCTGGTCAAATCCTGATATGCTGCCCGATGCGGTACCGGGCCTTTTACCCTACGAAACTTCTGCACCACAGGAGAGTGAAGAGAATTGCCTGGCACCGTTCTGACAATGAGAGCGAGGAGAACCGTCGTGCTAGAAGAATACCGTAAGCACGTTGCAGAGCGTGCCGCTGAGGGGATTGTTCCAAAACCCCTCGATGCAACCCAAATGGCCGCGCTCGTCGAGCTGCTGAAAAATCCGCCAGCTGGCGAAGAGGCTTTTTTGCTGGACCTGCTGACCAACCGTGTACCGCCGGGCGTTGATGAAGCCGCCTATGTAAAAGCAGGATTCCTGGCCGCTGTGGCCAAAGGTGAAGCGACCTCCCCGCTGGTTACCCCTGAAAAAGCCGTTGAGCTGCTGGGCACCATGCAGGGCGGTTACAATATCCATCCCCTGGTTGAAGCGCTGGACAACGACAAGCTGGCGCCCATCGCCGCGAAAGCGCTGTCCCATACTCTGCTGATGTTTGATGGCTTCTACGATGTAGAAGAGAAAGCTAAAGCGGGTAACACTTACGCGCAACAGATTATGAAATCCTGGGCTGATGCCGAGTGGTTCCTTGCCCGCCCTGAGCTTGCGGAAAAGATCACCGTGACCGTTTTCAAGGTGACCGGCGAAACCAATACCGACGATCTCTCTCCGGCACCGGATGCCTGGTCGCGTCCGGATATTCCGCTGCACGCACTGGCGATGCTGAAGAACGAGCGTGAAGGCATTGAGCCGGATCAGCCGGGCGCCGTTGGCCCCATCAAGCAGATCGAGCAGCTTTCGAAGAAAGGTTTCCCGCTGGCCTATGTAGGCGACGTGGTGGGGACCGGCTCTTCCCGTAAATCGGCCACCAACTCGGTGCTGTGGTTTATGGGCGACGACATCCCGAACGTGCCGAACAAGCGCGGCGGCGGTGTGGTACTGGGCGGCAAGATTGCGCCGATCTTCTTCAACACCATGGAAGATGCCGGTGCGCTGCCGATCGAAGTCGACGTCAGCTCTCTGAATATGGGCGATGTGATCGACATTTTCCCGTACAAAGGTGAAGTGCGTAATCACGAAACCGGCGAAGTGCTGGCGACCTTTGAACTGAAGACCGAAGTGCTGCTGGACGAAGTTCGCGCTGGCGGCCGTATTCCGCTGATCGTAGGTCGTGGCCTGACCACTAAAGCGCGTGAATCTCTGGGGCTGCCGCAGAGCGATGTCTTCCGTCGCGCTAAAGACGTGGCCGAAAGCACCCGTGGTTTCTCGCTGGCTCAGAAGATGGTGGGTCGCGCCTGCGGCGTAGACGGTATCCGTCCGGGTCAGTACTGCGAGCCGAAGATGACCTCTGTGGGTTCCCAGGATACCACCGGGCCGATGACCCGCGACGAGCTGAAAGATCTGGCCTGTCTGGGCTTCTCAGCCGACCTGGTAATGCAGTCCTTCTGCCACACTGCGGCTTATCCGAAGCCGGTGGATGTACAGACTCACCACACCCTGCCGGACTTTATTATGAACCGCGGCGGCGTATCGCTGCGCCCGGGCGACGGTATCATCCACTCCTGGCTGAACCGTATGCTGCTGCCGGATACCGTAGGTACTGGCGGTGACTCCCATACCCGTTTCCCGATCGGTATCTCTTTCCCGGCGGGCTCCGGCCTGGTCGCGTTCGCTGCCGCGACCGGCGTGATGCCGCTGGATATGCCGGAATCGGTTCTGGTGCGCTTTAAGGGGAAACGCCAGCCGGGTATCACCCTGCGTGACCTGGTGCATGCCATCCCTTACTATGCGATTCAGCAGGGTCTGCTGACCGTCGAGAAGAAGGGCAAGAAGAACATCTTCTCCGGCCGTATTCTGGAGATCGAAGGGCTGCCGGACCTGAAAGTTGAGCAGGCGTTCGAGCTGTCTGATGCTTCCGCCGAGCGCTCTGCTGCCGGTTGTACCATCAAGCTGGATCAAGAGCCGATCATTGAGTACCTGAACTCCAACATCGTGCTGCTGAAGTGGATGATTGCCGAAGGCTACGGCGATCGCCGTACTCTGGAGCGTCGTATCCAGAGCATGGAGAAGTGGCTGGCGGCGCCTGAGCTGATGGAAGCCGATGCCGACGCGGAATACGCTGCGGTGATCGAGATCGATCTGGAGCAGATCAAAGAGCCGATTCTGTGCGCGCCGAACGATCCAGACGATGCCCGTCTGCTGTCTGAAGTTCAGGGCAGCACCATCGACGAGGTGTTCATTGGTTCCTGCATGACCAACATCGGTCACTTCCGCGCTGCCGGTAAACTGCTGGACAGCCATAAAGGCCAGTTGCCGACCCGCCTGTGGGTAGCGCCGCCGACCCGTATGGACGCCACCCAGTTGACTGAAGAGGGCTACTACAGCGTCTTTGGTAAGAGCGGTGCCCGTATCGAGATCCCGGGCTGCTCCCTGTGTATGGGTAACCAGGCGCGGGTGAACGACGGAGCGACCGTGGTTTCCACCTCGACCCGTAACTTCCCAAACCGTCTGGGTAACGGCGCCAACGTTTACCTGGCATCTGCCGAGCTTGCCGCAGTGGCATCGCTGCTGGGCAAGCTGCCGACGCCGGAAGAGTATCAGACCTTTATGGATCAGGTTGATAAGACGGCGGATGACACCTACCGCTATCTGAACTTCGACCGCCTGGAGGACTATACCGAAAAGGCTGACGGTGTGATCTTCCAGACCGCAGTCTGATTTTCACTCTGTCTGCTGAAAAAGGCCGCTGATGCGGCCTTTTTTATTGCTCCAGAGCCAGCCACAGCGCTGATTTTCTCTCTGACGACTGCGATAATAAGGATAAAGACGCAACCCGGCAGCGGCCAGGACGCAATGAGAGGATACGGTATGGATTACGAATTTCTGCGTGATATCACCGGCACGGTAAAAGTGCGGATGTCGATGGGCCATGAGGCGGTCGGCCACTGGTTCAATGAAGAGGTGAAAGAGGATTTGGCGCTGCTGGACGAGGTGGAGCAGGCTCTGCTTGCGGTCAAAGGCAGCGAACGTCAATGGCAGCGCAACGGCCACGAGTACACCCTGTGGCTGGACGGTGAAGAGGTAATGGTGCGGGCCAATCAGCTCGACTTTTCTGGTGACGAGATCGAAGAAGGAATGAGCTACTACGATGAAGAGAGTCTGACCCTGTGCGGGGTCGAGGATTTTCTTCAGGTGTTGCGCGCTTACCGACAGTTTGTGATGGGGCGTTAGTCCCGTATCTGCCGTTGGGCGCTGCGCATTTGTGCGATAAAGGCGTTAACCAGGTCAGGCATCTCCGCCTGACTGACGATGCCCCCGGCGTAGGATGCCGGCAGATTTTCCATAATCTGGCAGAGCCTCCAGCTTTGCTGCATGCGTAACAGGTTCCAGCTATTTTTCAGGCGGTGCGCTGTTTGGGAGAGGAGCTGTAGGTCGGTGTACTGTTCCTGAAGACGCCGCAGATCCTCATCGATAGCCTGGTCTATTTGTGACAGCATCAGTGTCACCAGTGATGAATCTTCCCCTGCCAGCGCGCGTAGCTCCTCAAGATTCGGGCTGTTTCCTTCTGTCTCTGGCAGCGTATCCAGTGCCTGACGCAGTCCGGCTTCACTGAGTGGCTTGCGCAGCAACCGATCCATACCGGCATGCCTTGCCTCCTCCTCTTCACGAGGCAGCGCGCTGGCGGTACATCCCAGTATCATCGCGGGCAACGTAACGCGTCCCAGCAGGTTGTGTAGCACCACGGAGGCGCACAACTGGTAGCCGCTCATTCCCGGCATCTGGCAGTCGGTGATCAAAACATCGAAACTTTCGTGCTCCAACCGGGCCAGCGCCTCCTGTCCGCTCAGACAACTCTCGACCTGGTGACCGGCGCGTTCCAGTTGTCGCGTCATCACCGTCAGGTTAGCCGGAAAATCATCCGCCAGAAGAATGCGCCGCGGCGCCAGTATGGCGTCAGACGCCAGGGATAGGGGCTCTTTCTCTGGTATCTGGCAGGGGACGACGGGTAGTGTAACGCTGACCGTTGTCCCCTTACCTTCGGTGCTCTCTATCGTGATTTCCCCGTTCATCAGGGCAATGATTTGATGGCAGATAGCCAGACCCAGACCGCTGCTTTGGGGAACGGAGCTATCCAGTTGGAACCAGGGCTGGAACAGTATCGGCAGCTGTGCTTCAGGGATGCCGATACCGGTGTCGGTAACCTCTATTTTAAGGATGGATTCCTGGTAACGACAGATCAGGGAGACTTCACCCTCATGGGTATATTTGATCGCGTTGCCTGCCAGATTGACAATAATCTGGTTGAGTCGGGAACGGTCGCACAGACACCAGAGTTCGTCGGGAATGGCATTATCGTGGTGCCAGGTCAGTCCCTTTTCCTGGGCGCTACGGGCAAAGATAGCTGCGGTTGTCTCCATGATTTCGTGCAGATTATGCGGGGCAGGGGCGAGGTGTAGCTCGCCAGCTTCGATACGCGATAAATCCAGAATATCCCCGACCAGATCGCGTAGCGTTAGCGCTGCCTGCCAGGCGACCTCCAGAGAAGGATGGGGCTTACGCTCTATCTCCAGCATGCCCAGTATCGCGTTAAGCGGGGTACGGATATCGTGACTCATACGAGCAAGGAAAGCCGACTTCTCTTCGCTGGCTTTTTCCGCCTGGCGTAGTGACTGGCTTAGCGCCTCTTCGAGCGCCGCTTTTTCACTGATATCGAGCCAGCCTCCGACCATCCCCTGGGCGATCCCCTGGGAATTGCTATAGCCTGCAATCCAGCACAGGAGCGTGTTTTGGCCCAGGGTGACCTCCCGTAATATTGGCCGGGTGTCGTAGAGCAATGTCTGGCGCGTGGACGGATCCAGCCAGTGAAAGGGTCCCTGTTCAATCTCTCCAAGCAACTCCCCGGATTCAAATCCGTCAGGGATAAATGGCGAATCATGGAAGGCCTGGTTCATGCTGCGTATCCGACCAATGGGATCGCAGAAAAACAGGGGGATAGGCGCGCTGTTGAGCAGCGTTTGCCAGAGGTTAAGCGTATCACTGAGCTGATTATACTGTTGGATTCGGATTTTATTTTTACTTCTTTCGCGTGCGATAAACAGCACAGATCCTGACGCTGCCAGCAGCGCTAACATAGCTAACAGGCTGGTCCACAGGTGGTGCTGGTCAGCAGTGATGGGGGGGACTTCGACCGTCCAGCGGGTTTTACTGGCCTGGATATCGGTATCGGTCATGGCGCTAAGCCGGTTACGCACCTGCTGCATCTTCGGACTGTCGTCCGCAGTGGTAACAAACCAGAGTGGTACCTGAGGTAAGTCGATAGCGCTCAGGCTCAGGTGCCGGTTATTGGCGCGGCGTATCAGGTAGTCCAGGCTCCATGCGTCGCCGATCAGCCCATCTGCACCGCCAGCTTCAACCAGGCTGATCCCCTGTCGGAGAGTATTGACCTTCGCAATATCCGGATGCTGAGCAACGAGCGCGGGGAGGGTGGCCAGCGGTGAACCTCTGATGATGGCCAGTCTTTTGCCCTGCAATGATGCCAGTGAGCCATTCAGCGGATGGCGTGCGTGACTGACAATCCCCCAGGAGAGAGTATCAAAGCGCACTGCCTGATCCGTGGGAAGCGGCGTCGTTTCGCCCATTAGCAGGTCCACTTTCCCCTGGTTCAGCAGTTGTCTGGCCTGCTTTTTGTCACTGACTGGCGTGACGGTCAGCCGGTAAAAAGGAGGGGGGAACTGCGAGTTGAGCAGATCCCGCCACATGCCACGGATCGCGTTGCCGTGGATAATCCGCGGTTCAGGCGCGTAAAGTAGCGCAACTCTTAACGATACGGGCTCCTTTCCGGGGGGAGGATTACGCTGACTAATCACGCTGTTGGCCGGAAGCTGCCATTTATGTTCCAGCCAGCGTGCGTCCTGTTGGCGCAGGTTATCGATACGCTGGTTTAATGCCGCCAGCCGATCCGCATGGTTCGCCGCCACCCAGAGAGAGTAGCGAAGGGGGGGATGGGCGCTTAACTCCCGCCAGGGAAGGGTTGATTGCGGCACCTGCTGGCGGAATTGCGCAATGGCGAATTCGGGGGCGATCAGGCCGCTGGCCTCTCCACGAATGATGCGCCGCACGCTATCGTAGATCGTCGTCCCGGCCGGTATCACGTTGAGTGGTTTGCCCTGCGATGACGTTTGTCGTTGCGTCAATATCTCTGGAGATGCCAGTAGGGTGCTCCCGGGGCGATAATTTCCCAGTACTGCAAGGGGAAATACCAGTATCGGCTGGCTGGAAAGTAGCCCCTGACGGCTGAAGTCCTGCGCGGATATCACCAGATCGAGTTTGCCAGCATTCAGCGCCGCCAGCGCCTCTTCACTGTGGGTATAGTTTGTTATCTGAGGAGGATTCTTCTCCTGTTGCCACAGTAGTGTGATTTCATCCCTGAGTACGCTTTGTTGTTGCTCATTATCGCTAAATGGTGGGGAGTAGCTCAGAATGCCCACGCGCTCTACGGCATTGGCGAACGCGGAAAACAAAAAACAGAACAGCAGTGCCCGCACCACCGTGCCTGTGCGCATCGTCAACTATCCAACCCGATTTTTTGCGCGTACTGATACAGCTCGAATTCTGATGTGGCGCCAAGCTTACGCATAGCACTGTTTTTTTGTGTGCTGATAGTCTGTTTGGAACGATTTACCAGATTACTGATTTCATTGACCGTCATTCCACGCAGGAGCAGGCGTACAACCTCGCTCTCTTTGGGCGAGAGGGCCTCTTTAACCGAAGGCGCCGTTTTCCCCGCTCTGGTGCGTGTTGGCATTTCACTGGTTTTCAGCGCAGCGATCAGTTCCGTCGACAGGCTGTTTTTGCTCAGTACCGCGTGGACTCCCAGGCGTGCCAGAGAGGCCAGCAGTGCCGGATTGGTTATCATGGTAACCACTATCACCGTACTGTCTGGCCACTGGCGTCGCAGATGTTGAATAAGTGCCCTGCCGTCAGGGTAGCGCTCTCCGGGCATACTGAAATCGGTAATAATAATATCAGCCGGTTGCTGTTGCAGTTTGTCGATCAACTGGTCAGTGGTGCTGGCTTCGTGCAGTACCTCATAACGCTCAGAGTGGGCCTGCAATAGCGTGCGTAACCCCAATAAATAGACGGGATGATCGTCGGCGATCAATACCGTTTTACGCATGTTGGCCTGTCTCCTGACGTCTGTATTCGATTGAACACAAAGTATAGCCAGGAAGCTCAGTCGGAGCGGGTCGAGCGGCTGTTATTGCTGAAAAATTAGCGCATTTTGTTCAGAATCTCTTTTTTACCCTGTCGTAAGTAGTTGGCGACAGCGGTAATGTGAATAACCAGGAGTACGCCCAGCGCCATACAGCTGATACGGTGTACCTTAAAAAAGAACTGATTAACTTCCGGTGATGAGAGAGGCTGTGGTACAGGGATAAGCCAAAACAGATGATAGCCTTTCTCCAGCATCAGAAAACCGCTGATTAAGACAATAAATATCGTCAGATAAAAGATCTCATGAATAAATGTCACCAGCTGTTTTTTGCGCGTCGAGATATACGATGGCCAGCCGACGGGGGGTCTGAAGAAACGCCATACGAAGCGGATAACCATAACGGGAGTGGCTATAGTGGCAAGTGACATATTTAGTTCAGAGAAAAAATCAAACCAGCGGCTTCCATCTAAACTATGAAGAATATATCCCATGATGGTTGCGTAAATAATAATAGCAGCAACACCCCAATGCAATAAACGTGATAAAAAATCATAACGACAGGAAACGGCAGAAGTCATTTTTATTTAAAAGCCTCGATGGATGACGGTAATCATATTTATTGCAGGTGCCTCTCTGGCACCTGCGTAATATCAAATAGCAATATCAAACATTTGAGTTTGAGACAGCAGGAAAAAGAGATGACAGTCTGATGCTACTCCCAGCTTTTCCATAGCGCGTAGTTTATGGGCGCTGACGGTTTTGTTGCTCAGGTTGAGCTTTCCGGAGATCGCCGCAGGTGATAAGCCTTTACACAGCAGACGCAAGACGTCGATCTCTCGCGAGCTGAGCTCCCGTTCGCCCCGGGTAGCAGGCTGAAGCAGAGAGTTCAGTAAACTTTTTTCGATATAGGTCTCGTTATTCATCATGGCAGTGATAGCTCTCTCCAGTACCTTTTCACAGGTGTTATGGTTAATATAGCCAGATGCGCCAGAATCTAGTGCGCTCCGAATAACATTGGCATTATTATAAGGTGACAGCACCACTGTTTTTAGGTTTGGGTATTTATTGCTGAGCCATTTTATTAGCGTAATACCATCCAACTCAGTTAACGGCGACTGGCTTTTATAAGTATTAAGACTAAATCCCAATAGCAGGATGTCTACAGGGTTATTGGCCAGCAGGTTTAATAACTCAGTGGGAGAAGCAGCATCACCCACAATATTAATGTTATGATGGTTGAAGTTCGGATTGATTTCCGGAAGGTTTTTCACCATCAATACTACACCGCGACGAATAATAGTATGCTCATCAGCAACGACGATATGGGTTGTCATGTACTTTCCTCAGATCGGGCCAGTAAAAATTACGATTGCTTCTGTGATGGGGGAGAAGATACCTGTGCTGATAAGACCTTTCTATCGTACCAGTAAGAAAAATCGCGAGGTGGTAGGTTGGTATACTGGTTTGAAGAAATGTCGGCCTGCATGTGACCGACATTGTAGGCGTTAAAACATTACGTTAGGCCAGTGAGGACCATAGAATATCTTTGACCTCAGGAACATCGGGTGCCCAGGTATCGGTGTAGGAGATATGATCCTGAACACATTTCCAGAGTTGTCCTTTGTAGGTGACGATGTCCCCCTTCTTATAGGCCTCGTTGAGTTTCCAGGTCGAATAGTTGCCGCCGCTATCCTGACTCTTTGTTTGTATCGTTAGCACATTGCTGGGCACTGAGAGGCGGTTATGGCTATCCAGTGCGGCAACAAAATAGCGATACCGGGTATCGGGCGTCAGCCCTGTATCATTCCAGGTCTGGCTACTACCGGAAACCCGCTGTACCTCTTTACCTTCTCTGTAGATGATGTAACTGGCGATCGCCGCTTCCGGTAGCGAGGCGCCCCACATAAGACTGACGCTGGTGGCGGTTTCCCCCATACTGTGCAGATTACCCGGTGCCGTTGGCGGCGTATCCTCGCCCCCTGGGGTGGTCACCATAATGGTATTACCCGGTGCGGATTCGGCGCCATTTTCATCAATGGCGCTGACAAAATAGGTATAGCGGGTGTTTGGCTCCACGCCCTCATCCGTCCAGGTCAGCAGTGATGCTGCAACGTCGATGGTGGTAATACCGTTACGTGTAATGCGATAGGTGGTAATGGGGGAAGCGCCCGATGAGGCATTCCAGGCAAGCTTCACGCTCTTACCGGTTACCGTTTCTGCCCGTAGATTACCGGGAGGGGTGGGCAAATGATCCGGAATGTCTGATTTGACGAAATCGAGATCGATAACCTGATAAAAAGCATTACCGGTATCGGCAACTTCCCAGACGCCAAGCAGTACATGATATCCGCTGCGTTCCGGTAGCCTGATACTGTGTTTCGTTGGGTTAGCGGGTTTCAGGGCCGCGTTATGCTGCCAGAAGGGATCCAGCGTTGACTCCACCTGGGTAAAGGGCTTCGCTTCAAACTGATCGCGGGACAGAGGACGCGTCGAATCCCAGCCGGGTTTGGTAATAAAGTAGTTCCAGCGCCGGGTAAGGTGCGCAGCCGTAAAAAACCAGGAGATATCGATAGCATCGCCGCTGGCGACCTGTTTGCGCGGCCAGTTTTTCGTCGGGTCATCCAGAACCCGTCCGGCTTCCTGCCCGGCGCTGGCGATTTTTCCGTCAGCCGGTGGAACGGCATTGGGAACATCATTAGGGGCGACTTTATCCGACAGACCGCCCTGGGTCTCCGGGAAGAATTTCCCCCCTTCACACTGATTGAGCGCACCTTCATCAATAAGGCCCATCTGGCGGGCGTTCCAGGCGCGTGAACCCGGATCGTAAACGTGTCCATGGTAGGGGCTCAATTGATCGTCAAAGTCTGATTGATACTGTGCCATATGTCTCTCCAGAAACGGTTTATGATGGGTTGTTCTCGTTATTACTGACGCTTCCACAGTGAGGTCGCTTTATCCGGACTCCAGAAGGCATTAGAGGTGTGCTGCATCACGCACAGCCAGGTGACGCCCTGCCAGCTTACTTTGCTGTTATCCGGGTACCATATATTGCCGTCCTGCCATGGGTTGTCGGGCTCGGTCGAGCCGCTGGTGCGAGCGGTCACCGCCGCGCTCAGCCCGGAGCTGACGCCCTGCATATTGGTGGCTTTTATCTGGTAGTTATAGGTCTGGTTCGGACTCAGTCCGGTATCGGTAAAGGGTGGCGCGGTTACGCTCTTAATGGCGGTGCCATCCCGATACAGGGTGTAGTCGCGAACCTGGGTGCGGGAAGGCGTCCAGTCCAGGGTGACGGAGTGGCTGGTAAAGCTGGTGACTTTGAGTCCGGTGGGAATAGCGGGCGGGGTTGGCTCTGGATCTGGCCCGGGTCCTGGAATCTCTCCTTCAGAGATCCAGCCATAACGCTTAATAAACTCCCAGTTATAGGGTTCACGATTGATATCGCTACCGGTATCCCAGTTGATGGACCAGGTCATCACGCCTTTAATGCTCAGACCCTGGCTATCGAGCCGCTGTAGCGCATTTTTCACGTGATCCGGATTAATGACATAACCGGTGCGTGCGGCATCATTGTTGGCGGGCAGGCCGATAGCGAATTTTTGGTGGGGAATCTTAATAAAGCCGCGGGTGCCGGTCACGATGCTCTCAGTCAGGTAGTAGAGGAACTCTTCCTTCAGTTCATCATCATCCTGTTTCAGATACCCGACACCATCGATCCAGAGCCCATCTCCTCCCTGATTGTAATACTGCGGGGCAATAAAGTCGTAGTCACCCTCGAGTCTCTGGATATAGGGTTCATAGTTTTGCCCGGTACGCAGATAGGGAAACTCTGGTGCCATACTGATAATGAAGTTTTTCCCTTTCTGGCGGTAAAAGTCCTTCACCTCTTTTAATGCCTGGGGAATCACTGTGGCATTATCTTTAGCGCTGATAGCATTTTGTTCCAGATCGATATCCAGCCCATCGAAGCCATAGGTTTCCGTAAGCTGGATAATGCGATCTTTTAACGCCGCTTTATCGCTATTTTGTAGCTCAATATGCGCATCGGCACCGCCCAGTGAGATCAGCACGGCGCGTCCCTGGGTGTGAAGCGTCTCTATCTGGCGGCGGAATTCCTCTGCTGTTCCCTTATAAGGTGCAAAATCAGGGATATGATCGCTCTGAGAGGCTTTCATAAAGGCGATGGCAATAACATTGTAAGCCGTCGGGATCTCGGTGAGTTCCAGATTTTTAAAGTACCCACCCCGGTAACCGCTGCCACCGTGAGTTTCCTGCGGCCAGTTATGCCAGAAGCCCATCACAATTTTCTTCTGGCTGATATCCGGGAACTGGCCGTTGTTATCAGACTGATCGGCACTGATTCTGACGGTAACCCGGTTACTGGCGGGTGACTGGTTGCCTTTATTATCAGACGCAATCACAGTGTACTGATATTCCGTTCCGGTAGAGACGGCGCTATCGATATAGCTGTTATTCACCGTATTGGTAAGAATTGCCTGTTGGTTGCGATACAGGGTAAAAGTAAGACCCGAGCTGCGGCTGTTAACGGACCAGGTTAATTCTACCCGATGGGCTGGGGCCCCTGTCTGGGTAGCTGAGAGGTGTGGGGCGGGCAGCTCAACCGGTGGCTGTGATTGCTCCATCACCGAAAAGGCCACCAGAGGGGAGGTATGCGTTTTGCCCTGACGGTCAGTGGCGATAGCGGCAAGTGTATGCTGGCCGGTATTAAGTTGTGATATTTCTCCGTCATAATAGACTTCATCCTGAGTATTGCGTTTGGTTTCTGACACCGTTGCCGGGTACTGTCTATCGCCGACTTTGAAATAAACAGATGCAGGTGATCCCTGGGCCCGAACCGCTACCCGAACCTTGATCGGAATTGAGGGGGGGAAGGCCTCGCCATCGCCCGGGGAAATAACGTTCAGGCTGATGGGCTTGTCGATAACATCAGGAGAATCAGAAGAGAAAACCTGATCGATTTTATCCGCCAGTATTGAGGTGGCATCGTGACACTCAACCAGTTTGCCGCCATGTACGGTGGTATTGGTGGTCAGGTTTTGCAGATCGCCGTAGGCAGTCCAGATAATTACGCCTGCCAGATTATTATCGACAACATATTTCGCTTTTTCGCCGACCGACCTTTCATTATCGTAGCTCAGGAAATATTTCCCCTTGGTCAAATACGGAACTCTGGCATTTTCATCCCAGTGATATTGCCAGCCGTCATACTCCCCCTCGCGGGTTTTTTGAACAATCATGGCGTAATTAGGGGTGCCATCCCATACGTTTAATGGCCAGTTGTCAAAGTCACCACAGGTGGAAATAGAACCATCGGGGGGAACGTTCTGTACCGATTTCACCGTTTTTTGATTTAATGCCGCGGTGCCTTCGGTAATGACGCCCCGGCCATAAAAAGCAACGCCAGCATTAATTTTGCTTTCTTTTACCCCCCATTTTTTCAGCGCTCGAATCGTTTTGTCTAATGACGAGGCTTCATCGCCACCTTCCTGACCGGGGTAGTTATATAATGGAGAGTTATGACCTGCTATATTTGACCAGCCGCCATTAATATCATAGGTCATGATATTAAAGTAATCCATTAATTCATTGAGACGATGCCATTCAAATCCTTCGAGTAGTTTAATGGCGGTTGAGGTGGCCGCCGTAATGAGATGGTCGTTGCCAATCTCTTTCCTGATATCATCGACCAGAATCGTGAAGTATTTAAAATCATCCGGGCTATGCTCGATAATATTCATGCCCAAACCATTTGGAAACTCCCAGTCCAGGTCGATCCCATCGAAACCCATATTGATAAGTCTGCGACATTCGGCGACCAGTTTCTGACGTTTTATAGGGTCTTTAGCCACGGACGGGAAGTGTTTGGACATACTCCAACCGCCAAGAGATGCCATGACCTTAACGCCATACTGTTTTGCTTTTCTGAGCAGGCCCGGAGGGCCATCAGGATCCTCGATTGCCAGTGGAAAGTCGCCGGATTCGTTGGTGTTGACATTTATCCAGCCGCCAGAGTCGGCTGCTCGATAGCCCAGGCTCCAGGCATAGCTACCTTCTGATACATACCAAAGAATTTGCTGGGCGCCGAATAAGATATAGCGGTCCCAACTGCTATAGATATCTTCATGTATCAGGGGCGCTGGTTCCTGAATCTGTTCGGGAAGATGTATTTGTTTATTACGGTAATCAGCGCTGTGTAATGAACCATCATGTGCTAATCCAAAAAATGAAAAATTCAGGATGGTGTATTTAGAAAAATCAATGTTCAGTTGATTATACCCCCCTTTAGGAACCAGATTGGGTATTTCTTTCCATGCATCATATTGTGTGACGTATCCGATCACTTGCTTCTGATGTTTCCGAAGAGAGCCTGTTGCTTTATTCATACATAGGACTCCTGATTTTTATATGAGTATTAGTTGCTTGTTTATTGTTACTGCTCCTGTGGTTTGAGTGATGGTGATGAATCCCTGCCTGTTAAGTAATAGATTAAAAATATTATTTTGCAATGCGGTTTTAATATGTCGTTGGTATGTAACGAGTAATAGATGTAATCAGTGAAGAGATGTTGTTTATTGTCTGGTGTGTTACGGATAATCTGAGTTTTTATATTTTACTGGAGGTGTTGTTGTTGTTTAATGTATAGTGTAGAGCTATGGGGGCTTTATGCTGGTATTTATATTTAATGTTCCGGTTAGTATAGGGGTATTGAAATATTTATGAGTGTCGGATCATGATATCACTTTCAGCTGATGATTTATTTAGATATTCATCAGATTTTCTATATGGCTGGGGACGAGTTGCCAGGGCAGGATAGCTGCATCCGGTTAGCCCGGATCATAAGTATCGACAGTTATTGCAGCAAAATCATATCTATGCTGTTTTAGTGGGCGCTTAGCCCACTTTTTTTATATGGATATTCCTGTCGTCGTGAGCTATGGGCTCTTAGCTGGGGACGAAGCGCATTCGTGTCTATAGTTTGGGTTATGTGCCTTAAAGAGTCGGTTACCGGGAATGTATTTTACCTTACGCTGGATGCTGTTTTGCCTGCTATGGGGCGGGATGGCATTACTGAGCCTGTCGAACCGTGACCCATGGAGTTTTTCTACGACGACGTGGCTTCCCGGCGGATTGCTGCTGGCAGTTCTGATGATGAGTCGCCTGAGCCTGTGGCCTGTCTGGCTCGTGACAGCGTTGCTGTTACACACATTATGCGGTCTGTATTCTGGACGTCCCCTGATACTGGCTGCTCTGTTTGCTCTTTTTGATGCCTTCACGCTTCCTCTGTGCGCGCTGGCACTGCGCTATATTACCCGATGTGAGCGTTCAGAGGGGGTGAGGGAACCCCTGCTGGCATTAACGTCGCTCATCGCGATTGTTTTTGGCTCCGGTTTGTTATTGATGCTGTGCCTGAAGGTGCTGGGCGATGATATCTCACTTTTCCATTTAGTCTCCTGGTCGCTGGCGCTGCTGACGAGTATCCTGGCCTTCTGGCCACTTACTGACGCGTTGAATAGAGAGGGGAAGGCGTTGGTGGCTGGGGGAAGACGAAATATCCTGGCGACTGTGGGGATGCTGGTGTCGTTGTTGATGCTGTTTTTACCTTCCTGGCGTCACCTGTCACCGATACTTTATGGATTTAATCCGATTTGGTTAATATTCACAGGGATATTGCTGCTGGCACTGGTTCTGGAGCCCCGGGTTTTGGGGGCGGTACTGCTGTTACAGTATCTGCTCGTGATCGGTGCGACCTTGTATGAACGGGGTCTCTTCGTGGGCGGTGATGAACGCTCGCTGTCGGCCATCTGGAACGCGCAGTGGTATCTTCTGTTTTGCTCGTGGCTTGGTTTTACTACCAACCGCTTTGCCCGATATACGCGAAGGCTGAAGAATCAACTACAGCAGCGGGCTCGTATAGATAACGCCCTTGCGCCAGCGGCGGCGACAGCGCTATTTCGTCTTTACCTGACGGACCGACGATTAATCTGGCAGACGCCGCCGGATGCTTTCTTCGGTGATGAATATTCGGTGACGACGCTTTCGTTACTGGAGGCGCGCAGTGTCTCTCCCTTCGATGCAGACCTTGAGCCGTGGATTGCCGGAGGAAGAGAAGAGCCTTTCAGAACCAGGATCGCATTATTATTAGATGGCGCTATCGTACGCTGTCGAATGGTGCTGCTGGGGGGGGATAGTCGGGATGAGATACTGGGGGGGCTGGCCGTAGAGGCGGCGCATCCCCGGGGTGGTGAATAAGAAATTTCTTGTTGGGAGAGAGAATTCTTCCCTTCCTGCCTGGAAAAACAGCCCGGATCGTCGAGGCCTCTTTTCATTTAGAATAAAATACGTATCCTTCCGTTTACTTCTTGACCACATCTAAGAAACCAAATAGATCCCACTTCATGGGGTTTATTTCCTGAACTCATGAATGTTGCATTTTTCTGGAGGTGGCGAAGTGAGGCAGCATTTTCAATCATCGAACTTTTATTTCTGATGCGATACCTGATGATCTGATGCTTTTTTCCCTGATGGCATTGTGATTTTACTCTGAAATGACTGTGGTGATAAGAAATGCATAATGAAAAGTGGCAGTATCATCATGAAATCATCAGGCATTGGTCCTGCGGTTATTGTTTCTAACATACTGCACTTTAGTTAATATCAATATTTAGATGTCCTTGTGCGTCATATATTGATTGTTATGAGTTAGGGTTTTTTATGACAACCAAAATTATTCCCTTGTCATCCCGGGTAACATTTCATTCAGAATGTTCCTGCCTGAAAGTTGAAAATGCACAGGATGTTTATTTGACGCCAGGTGAACGTAAGCTGTTGGAGCTGGTTCTCGAAGGAAAAGGAAGTAAAGAAAATGTTTTTGAGCAAATCTGGCTCAGTAGGGGAATCATTGTTGGCGAGTCGAGTTATCATCAGCTGATTAAGACTCTGCGCCGTAAGTTGCAAAGTGCGGGGTTACCCGCCACGGTAATTAAAACGCTACCGCGCTTTGGTCTCATCTATGTCCGACCTGATGATGGTGCGCCATATGTGGAAGCAGATGTGGAGAAAATAGATGAGGAAAGTATGCCGTCCGGTATTGCGCAATCATCAATGGAGGCATCAGTGGATATGGATGACCGCAGCCAGGTAGCATTTCCGTCTGAAGTTTCTGTTACCCCGATACCGGATAAGCACGAAGGAACGGGACGTCATGTGTGTCTTCCCAGATGGCTGATCGTCGCCTCCTGTACGCTGGCGGTTCTGTTACCGTTGTTGGTGCAGTATCTCTGGATATCCGGAGAAAGCAATTTCGCAGATACGTTGCAGGCCAGGGGAATCACTTATCATGCGACCAGTGAGCAATTACTTATTCCCAAAATGCTGGAAGATATCGTTGGAAAACCAGTAAGCGGAGTGCGGCATATTTACCTTGCAGCTAATGGGCCAAAGGTCTGGATCGCTCAGTGTCATAAAGAGATAAATCAGGAAAAAAACCAATGTCATTACAAAAACATATCTATTTATTGATTCTGAGCTTACTTTTAGGTGCGCTGTTGGCCGTTATTGTTTATTTTTGCAAGTTCAATCCGGAGGTGCCGCAGACACCTTGTAGTAGCACGATGAATAATGGTTTGTTTATGGATGATGATAATCGGCGTTATTCATTTAGCGGTGGTGTGACTTGGTGGCCGAAAGAGAAAAAAATAAGTTTTTTTGGAGTAAAAAAGGTCAATGAAAACCTGATAACCGTGAAGCGAGTCCTGTCACTGGATCAGGTTCAGCAATCCCACAATGTTATTAGCGCACGAATAGCGCAAGTGAGTATTGCTCCGGGGGACTCTCTGGGGAGAAATGCGGTGATGTTTAGCGGTAAAGGCGACTCCATCATGATGATGTTTAAACGTTTAAATCATAATTCATGGTTGTTGATGTTAAATGACAACTGGATTTTGATGTGTACAAATAAATAAATGTCCCTGCCAGGGAGTGGAGTCTATTTATACCCACTCCTGTCCCTTTCCTGACAGGAAGGCGCCTCTTTACGTTTTGATTTTATTGTTTTTATTTATTTTTTATTAGGTTATTCGGAATAATCAAATGACTCATGATACCCTGGTGATACGTCAGCGTATATTCGGCTGGATAACGCTGTTGCACTATCTCTTCTCTCTGATTTTGTTCTCTATACCCGTTACCAGTCGCGCTAATACCCCTCAGCATAAGCTGATGGGCGATAATGCCCATCGGTACGTGCTTTATCATAAGGCAAACGACAAAAGCTGGCAGCAGATACAGCGTGAACTGGCACCCCAGATTAACGACCTGCCCGGCTGGCAGAAAAATCTGGCGCAGACCTACGGCCTGGTGCTGGGTGAGTGGTTATTGTTACCCGATGATAACGCCGCGACCCGCCGTTATCCGGCGGTGAAGTTGCTATTTATTGGCGAGACCGAAGAGCCGGGTGATGTTGCCTTTAAACATCATCTTTCAGTTGAACAACTGCGTAATCTGAACCGTGATGTGAAGTCACCAGCCAGACTGGCGGAGCTTCGCGGTCAGTGGGTGATTGTGCCCGCTGATCGCCAGATTGCCGGCACGACATTACCGCTAGCTGCCGACGATAATGCGCTACGCGACAAAATGGCGGCGTTATGGGGCAGTGCCCAGCACAGCGGTGCCGGAAATGCATTGCGTGACGCGGCAAGCAGCAGCGTGGATGCCGCGCTAACCCAGGAAGTGGAAAACTGGCTTAACCGTACCGGTGGAAAGGCGCGGGTGACCGCCAGTGCAGGCCTGGGGAAAAATGCCTCCCGTGACTTTGGCCTGGATTACCTCTGGCCTGTTGCCGTCTGGCAGAACGATATTTTGTTTACCCAGATGAGCGCCCACCGATGGAATGAGCGCAATATCCTGAATGCCGGGATTGGCTGGCGCCACACCTTTAACCCGCATTTAATGGTGGGGAGTAACCTGTTTTTTGACCAGGATATTACCCGCCATCATAGCCGGATGGGCCTTGGTGGAGAGGTCTGGAGCGATCGCATTCGCGGCTCAGTTAACTACTACCTGCCGGTCAGCGACTGGCGTCATTCGAAAGACAATACCTTTAATGACTCCCCGGTTCGTTATGAACTTTATGAGCGCGCCGCTCGTGGCTGGGATCTGAACCTTGAAATGGCGGTATCGCAGCATCTTTCTGCGAAGGCCGGCTGGTTCCAGTGGTATGGCGATAAAGTTGATGTCACGGGAAGCCGCAGCGAAGCGAGCCGCAATCCTTATGGTATGACGCTGGGCATGAACTGGCAGCCGGTTCCGCTGGTGGGCATTAATGCGGAACATCGCATGATTAGCGGCCAGCGCGATGATTCCAGGGTTGGACTGAATTTTAAGTGGGAATTCGGACGTACTCTTTCCCAGATGCTTGATGCCTCCAGCGCCTCGGCAATGCCGTCGCTGATGCAGTCGCGCACCGAATTTGTCGCACGTAACAACAATATTGTGCTGGCCTATAAGCAGAAAGAGAAAGATCTGCGTCTCTATTTTGATCCGACGGAAAAAAGCGTTAAGGCAGGCGTGCCCTTTAGCCATCAGGTAAAAGGGGGACGGGGCGGTCATGTGGTCTATAGCAGTTCCGACGTCGCTTATGCCAGCGTGGACGCCAGCGGCCAGGTATCACCGCTGCGCCGTGGTGAAGTGACTATTACTGCTACGGAATATGCAGGTATTCAGTCCGGTACGGTACAGGGTAGTGCCCGCTACCGTCTGACGATCCAGCCTGGCGATTTCGCGCCTTCGGTCAGCGATGTGGCGATTAACGGCAGTGCGCAGCTCAATAGTGAACTGATCGGTACCTATACCTATATCAATAACGAAGGTGAAGACGAGGAAAAGGCGAAGACGCAACTGCGCTGGTACCACAAAGAGAGCGGTGAGGTCGTACAGGAAGGCGCAATGACCTATCGGGTTCGCCCGACCGATATGAACAAGACGCTGGTATTCGAGGTCACCCCGGTGAATAAGCACGGCGTAGCCGGTAAACCGGGAATGGCAGAGGCTGCCGGGCCCCAGGCGGTACTCTCCGATATCTATATTGACCACCTGCTGGCCCAGGGAGAAATACGCCCTGATGGCAGTATCAAATTTCACAACGGGGTTAAAGGGGGCATGTTACTGGCCGCCAAAGTGGTGGACGATAAGGGCCAACCGCTGGCGGACCAGCAGGTTTACTGGCAAAGCCGTAACACTTTGGGTGCGCTGGAAAACAATAGCGTGCGTAGCGACGCCAACGGCGTAGCGCTGGTAAAAATCTCCGGTATTGTGGCAGATGGTCAGGATGAAGTTATCGCTTCCCTGATGCCCGCACGTACCAGCCGTGATGCACAGGCGTCCGCAGAGCGTCAGCGGCTTAATCTACGGGTGCTGTTTGCTCGCCCCGAGGCACTGACCATAAAAACTCAGCCTGCAGGCGATATCGAGGTAGCCAGTCGTCATAAATTTACCGTAAAGGCCAGCGATCAGGATGGTGCGCCGCTCACCGGAAGCAAACTGGTGTGGCAGAGCAACGGTATTGTGGTTGAAAATTCCACAACGGATGAGAATGGGGAATCCACGGTAGAGATGGAGGCGCCAAAAAGTACCGCAGCAGAATGGAAAGTATCAGCCGAACTACAGGGGAGCCGTGCCGATGCACAGCCGCTGCACCTGGTGGCAGGTAAGGTGAATTCCGTGCAACTGGAGGTACCTGCCAGCGCAGTTGCGGGAAGCGGTAATGCAGCGGTCAGCGCTGTTCTGAAAGATCAATACGACAATCCGGTTGCCAGCCGTAATAAGGCGATCGTCTGGAAAATTAGCAACGGACACTTTGTTGAGGGCAGTGACAGCGGTAACAGCGATGCGCAAGGGCGGGTTAGCGCTCAGGTCGCGATTCCTGACAGTGCGCCACAGACCATTACGGTGGGAGTAGGGGAGCAGTCGAAGCCGTTGCAGATTGTTGTGGGTGACGTGCATAGCGTGACGCTGGAAACCGACAGTAAGAACGTTGATGCCGACGGTGAAACGCCGGTAACACTCACGGCCATTGCCCTGGATAAGAGCGGTAACCCCGTTGCGAATCAGGCCATTGAATGGGACGTTAGCGATTCGGCACTGGTGACGGAGCAGCATGATGCAACCACCAATGCCAGTGGTAAGGCGCAACTGACGCTGAAAGCGAAGACCGGGCTGGTCACCGCGAAGACGTTGAAGGTGACGGCAACGGTAAATGGTCATGGCGACGAGCAGAGCATCAACCTGGCGCCGCTGCCGGTTAGCCAGGTGGCACTGAAAGCGGATAAAGAGAGCGTGGCGGCGGATGCCAGCGAAGCGGTGACCTTTACCGTCACGGCGCAGGATAAAAACGGACTGGCGACGCCGGGCCAGACGGTAAGCTGGATGGTCAGCGAGCCGGAGCTGGTCACTGAAACGGCGCGGGTTGAGACGACCGGCGCAGACGGTAAGGCGAAACTGACGCTGAAAGCGAAGACCGGGCTGGTCACCGCGAAGACGTTGAAGGTGACGGCAACGGTAAACGGTCATGGCGATGAGCAGAGCATCGACCTGGCGCCGCTGCCGACAAGCCAGGTGGCACTGAAAGCGGATAAAGAGAGCGTGGCGGCGGATGCCAGTGAAGCGGTGACCTTTACCGTCACGGCGCAGGATAAAAACGGACTGGCGACGCCGGGCCAGACGGTAAGATGGATGGTCAGCGAGCCGGAGCTGGTCACTGAAACGGCGCGGGTTGAGACGACCGGCGCAGACGGTAAGGCGAAACTGACGCTGAAAGCGAAGACCGGGCTGGTCACCGCGAAGACGTTGAAGGTGACGGCAACGGTAAACGGTCATGGCGATGAGCAGAGCATCAACCTGGTGCCGCTGCCGGTTAGCCAGCTAAAGCTGGAAGCAGATAAGCATAGCGTGGTGGCAGATGCCAGTGAAGTCGTCACTTTGACCGCGACGGCACAGGATACGAATGGGCTGGCTGTTCCGGGCCTGGCCGTAAACTGGATCATCGGCGAACCGGATCGGGTGATCGAAGTGGCGCGGGTTGAGACCACGGATAACAGCGGTAAGGCGCAACTTAAACTGAAGGCCAAAACCGGACTGGTTTCCGTGCATGAGCTGAAAGTCTCGGTGTCTGCAGGGGAACTCCATCAGGAAGAAACCATTATCGGTCAACCGCTGCCGGTGGACTCGGTTCAGGTCACGACGGAAAACGGAACTACCATCGCCGATGGTGAAAAACAGGTTGTCTTTACTGTAATGGCTAAGGACAAAAACGGGATTGGGCTGTCCGGAGTTGATCTTGACTGGAAGGTTGAGACTCCTGAACTGGTTAGCGAGCTGTATAAGGCTCCCCAAACCAATGCGCAGGGGGCAGGGCAGATCACGCTGGAGGTGAAGAAAACCGGCGGTACTCTGAAGGTTAGCGCTTTGGCGGGCGGAAAGTCGGGAAGCGGTCAGTTGCTGCTTAGTGGGATTCCGGTGATCGAATCGGTGACCATTCCAGAGAAAACTAGCGTTGGCAGTCAGTTGAAGCCAGAAATTAAGTCGCATGATAACGGTAGTGGCCCGTTGACCTACACCTATCAGTGGATGCATCAGGACGGCTGGATCACGGGGGCGACGGGTGAAACCTATACCCTGCAGTCCAGTGATATTGGTAAACAGGTGTTCGTTCAGGTTGGTGTTAAAAATATCAATGGAACCAATGGCCAGTTCGTGTCCAGTAATAAAACGGCTCCGGTCACCGGCGATGTGAATAGTGCGCGTCTGGAGCCCATTATCCTGGATAAGGCTGACCCGGTTATCGGTGAGAGCGTGACGTTAACCACTAAGGTGAAGGATAGCTACGGGAATCCGCTGTCAGGCCTGGCGGTGAACTTCTCAAGTAACTATCCGGCCTGGATGACAATCACCCCCGAAAATGGCGGAAAGACGGATGCTCAGGGTATCGCTAAAGCCAGCGCAAAGATTACCGCAGGTAAGGAATATAACGCGATGGGCAACTATACCCTGACGGCGACACTGGCGAATGGTCAGCACGCTGAAAAGGGGGTGACCTATAAGGCTGATGCAGCCAGTGCGAGTCTGGATCCCATCACTGTGGATAACACCAATCCGAACATTGGTGAGAGCGTGACGTTAACGACGAAGGTGAAGGATAGCTACGGGAATCCGCTGTCAGGCGTGGTGGTGAGCTTCTCAAGTAACTATCCGGCCTGGATGACGATTACGCCCGAAAACGGCGGAAAGTCGGATGCTCAGGGTATCGCGAAAGCCAGCGCAAAGATTACCGCAGGTAAGGAATATAACGCGATGGGCAACTATACCCTGACGGCGACACTGGCGGATGGTCAGCACGCTGAAAAGGGGGTGACCTATAAGGCTGATGCAGCCAGTGCGCGTCTGGATCCCGTCACCGTGGATAACACCAATCCGAACATTGGTGAGAGCGTGACGTTAACGACGAAGGTGAAGGATCGCTACGGGAATCCGCTGTCAGGCGTGGCGGTGAGCTTCTCAAGTAACTATCCGGCCTGGATGACAATTACCCCTGAAAACGGTGGAAAGTCGGATGCTCAGGGGATCGCGAAAGCCAGTGCGAAGATTACTGCAGGTAAGGAATATAACGCGATGGGCGACTATGCCCTGACGGCGAAACTGGCGAATGGTCAGCGCGCTGAAAAGGGAGTGAGCTATCAGGCTGACAAGGCTAACGCAAAGGTGGCACTGGTGCCGGATAATACAACGCCAGTCGCCGGTAAAACGGTGAAGTTGACGGCAACGGTGACAGATCCCTATGGCAACTTGCTGGAAGGCGTGAAAGTGACCTTCCCCAACGGCTATTCATCCTGGGTGGATATCACGCCAGCAGGCAATGGTAATTCAAATTCGAAAGGAGTCACCACGGCGACGGTTAGCATTCGTGCTGACAAAGGAAGTGATGCATTAGGGGACTATAGCTTCATGGCTCAGTTGGATAATGGCGCGAAGGGCAATACCAAAGTGACATATAAAAAGGTGACTCTGCCTTTTACGCTAAATATTCATGGCGCTGATTGTACCGTCTGGTCATACAGTAAAGGGACGATACGCTGGGATCTTCCTGCGAATGCGCCTGCGGACTTGAAGGTTGATGTTTATCAGTGGAGAAATAATAAGCTCAAGCTTGATAGAACGGTCAATGCTTCTGACCAGGTCATCTATGATCTTTATACAGATAAAGCCGCGATAATATCCTATGCTTTTGTATTCAGAGATAAATATGGAAATAAAACGAAAAATGGAGATGAAGGCGGAGATCTCTGGTCCGCAGCCTATGTGACTTACGATAGCTATGGTAACCGGTGTACAAACGAGATCTATAACTCAGAGTCGGCTGGTTATACGTGGCCGTAGCATAGCCACGCTTTTTTCACCTCTATCAGGCCGGGGACGTGCTCCCCGGCGCTTCCCGCTGCTGTCCTGACGTTTAATGATCGGAAATGATTAACTGACCGGGCATCTGCGCCAGTTGTTCACGAATGCTCTCTTCCAGTTGCTCATCCGTCACGATATCGGTCAGAGAATTCAGATGGGCGACATTAAACAGCGACCAGGCGCCATATTTTGAGCTGTCTGCCAGTAGCACCCGGCGTCTGGCATTGGCTATCAGATCGCGTTTTAACCCCGCCTTTTCTTCCGTGGGCGCCGTAATCCCTTTTTCGATGTCCCAGCCGTTACAGCTTAAAAATGCAATATCCGGCCAGATATTCTGTAGCAGCTTACGACCATGCTCGCCAATACAGGACTGGCTGCTCTCATCGATACGCCCGCCAATAATCGTCACTTCTATCTGCTTAAATTCCGAGAGAAACAGCGCGATGCGCAGATCGCTGGTAATGACCCGCAGCGTCAGATGTGTCAACTGGCGGGCCAGTTCCATCATGGTGGTGCCGGCATCCAGTACGATGGTATCTCCGGCCTTAACCTGACACGCCGCCGCCCTGGCGATGGCGCGTTTTTCCACGATATTACGCTGCATTTTTTCATGCGTGGTCGGCTGAGAAGGGATAAACCGGTTAAGCGTTACGCCGCCATGGGTACGGCTGATAACGCCTTCTTGATCGAGCTTAATCAGGTCCCGGCGAATGGTTGCCGGGGAAGCCTGAGTGACCGCCACTAATTGCTCTACTGTGACCAGATTTTGCCCTTTCAGGTAATCCATGATTTGTTCTAACCGGTTATATCCTTTCATTTTTAATCCTGCGTAATTTGCATCGCTAACTGGATAGACACGGCCATGCTTTCAGACCTGGCCTTGCCTGTCCAGGCAATATCAAATGCCGTACCGTGATCCGCTGAGGTGCGGATAAAGGGTAATCCGGCAGTGATATTCACTCCGTCATAAAATCCCAGTAATTTTAGCGGAATATGGCCCTGATCGTGATACATCGCGACCACCATATCGTACATCCCTTCATGGCACTGCATGAACACCGTATCGGGTGGGCACGGACCGGCGACATTCAGCCCTTTAGCCCGCATGGCTTCTACGGCAGGCCCGACAATCTTGAGCTCTTCATCACCGAACAGGCCGTTTTCCCCGGCATGGGGATTGACCCCTGCGACCGCAATACGCGGGTCCTGATAACCGACGCGCCGCAGGAAGCTGTCGGCTATCTGAATCACGGTTTTTACCCGCTCTTCGCTTAACGTATCAAGGAATTTGCGCAAAGCGATGTGGGTGGTGACGTGGATGACTTTCAGTTTATCGGTGTACAGAACCATGGCGTAGTCTTTGCTGTCGGTCAGATGGGCCAGCAGCTCGGTATGTCCGGGATAGTGATGCCCGGCCAGGTGTAACGCCTCTTTATTGAGCGGCGCGGTGGCGATCGCGCAGACTTTCCCTGCCAGGGCCAGCGCAGTGGCGCGTTTAATACAGCGATACGCCAGATCGCCAGCTGGTGCCTGTACCACGCCGGGCTTTAACGACCCGGGGTCGGCCAGCGCTTCGTCTATCACGTGGATGACGCCTGGGGAGAATTGGGCCTGGGCGACATCATCGATAATCCGTAACTCTGCCTGTGGCGTGATGTTCAGCGCCAGTAGCCGCCGTAGCGTTTGCGCGCATCCGACCACCACCACCGGCGAGCCAGAAAGCTCGCCTTCCGCCAGCGATTTGATAATGATTTCCGGGCCGATGCCGGCAGGGTCACCCATAGTAACAGCAATGATATTATTCACTCATCTCTCCTCAATAAAATTCAGTACCTGAAGTAAGGTGGCCTCGTCGCCAAATCCTCCCGCTTTCGTCATCACCGGGCGCTGCCAGAGACCGCCAGCAAAGCGACCGTACGGCACGCACTGTGCGACGCAGCCGGTGATCCTGAATCCCCTTGCCCCCAGTGCTCCGGCAACTGCAGAGGCGACATCTCCCCCTGACAGATACAGCGCGTCGGGTGTGACAGCCTCAAGGACCTGGCGCGTCAGGGTTCCCAAAAAATGGCAAACTTTTTCGCCAAGCTGGGGGCGAGTCAGCTGCCAGCGTGCGCAAAGCTCGGGGATCCGATGGCGCGCTTCATGATCCGGACAGGTATGGACAATACAGTGCCGACCGGATGACAGAATGTTTATAATCTGCTGCAGGTAATGCGTCGGCGAACCGCAAAGGACATTTTCAATATCAATGACCAGGCTCTCCGCTCTGGCGTTTCGGCAGACGGTGGCGATTTGTCGTTGCGCGACTTCGCTCATTGAACCCACCATCGCCAGTAAACAACGTGGCGAAGTATTTACGTGCTGCCGCGCCAGCGCCTGGCAAATTCCCGCAGAGCCCACCAGTAACGGGCGCTCCTTTTGCGCCAGAGCCAGGGTGGCGATGGTATCCAGGCAGCCATCGGTCTGCGCATCCACCACCCAAATTTCCGGGCCATCCGACGCATACTGGTTCAGCCTGTGGCTAAACTGGCTCAGCGACATCGACTGGCAGGGAATCGTCGTTTGCGCCTGCAATAGCAGGCCGATATCGGCGCTGATGACCGGAGTTTTCGGGTCGCTGGCAAATTCGGTTTCCGTGACGGGAACGCCGTTTATCAGGCATTGCCCCTGTACTGTTGTGCGTCCTGCATCAGGAAAGGCCGGGGCGACAATCGCCAGCTGTTTGCCGGTCGATCGCATCATTGCTTCCAGCTCTGCGCCTGGATTGCCACGCAGCGTGGAATCTATCTTCTTCAGCAGTAGCTGATGTGGATTGCTGTAGCAATCATGAACCAGCGCCTCAATGCGTGAAGCGGCATGCCGTGCGGAAAGCGCCCGGCTATCGCTGTTCACCACCAACACATCGGCATTGCCGTGATAGGGCAGCTCAAAAGCGACATCGACCCGCAAACCGGTGCACGCCAGGCTGACGCCCGCATCATTACCACCGGTAAAGTCATCGGCAACCACCACGATTTGAGGCGTTGTGAGTTTTGTGTCCATCCCAGCTCCGGATCATCATATTTCAGATTTGATTATATTCAATCACATTTGATTAAATGTGAGCAAGTTCAATTTATTCGGTCAAGAGATAAACTATAAAGTTACGCCATGATGCGATTGTGATGAACTTGTTATGAGCGAGTTCAATCAAACAGACAGGAGAATATTGTGGCAACGATTAACAGCACCGTGATAGTCGGCCCGGCATCCGTTTTTGCGCTCGAACCGCTGGTGGCCGGCAGGCGCCAGATTTTGCTGGTGACTGACGCAAACATGATAAAGCTGCCGCTGGTTGCGCAGATCAGGGAATTACTGGCAGCCGACGGTCGTGATATCACGGTGGTCGATACTGTGCCTGCGGAGCCGAGCCATCATGATGTTAACGGCATCATCAACGGCCTGGGCGATGCCGACGTCGATATGGTGGTTGGCATCGGCGGGGGAAGCGTACTGGATGTGGCAAAACTGTTTTCCGTGCTCTGCCATCCGACCGCCCCCAGGCTGGAAGCCATGCTGGCCGGTGAAAAACCTCAGCAGCGCGTGGCGTCATTACTGATTCCGACCACGGCAGGTACCGGCTCGGAAGCTACGCCTAACGCCATTCTGGCGATCCCTGAACAAAATACCAAGGTGGGCATTATTTCTCCGGTGCTGCTGCCGGACTATGTGGCCCTGTTGCCCGAACTTACCGCCAGCATGCCCTCACATATCGCTTCGTCTACCGGGATTGATGCGCTGTGTCACCTGATTGAGTGTTTTACAGCCACTGTCGCGAATCCGGTGAGTGATAATGCGGCGCTTATCGGGCTGAAGAAGCTGCTGACTCATATCGAAACTTCGGTGAATGAGCCGGAAAACCGGCTGGCCAGACTCGAGATGCTCTGGGCGTCCTGGTACGGCGGGGTCGCCATCAATCATGCCGGTACCCATCTGGTGCATGCTCTGTCTTATCCGCTGGGCGGTAAATATCATCTGCCCCATGGCGTCGCCAATGCCATTCTGCTGGCCCCCTGCATGAAAGTGATACGTCCCTGGGCTGTCGATAAGTTTGCTCAGGTCTGGGATCTGCTGCCTGATGCTGACCACACTCTCTCTGCTGCAGATAAATCCATCGCGCTGGTGGACTATTTTTCCGGGCTGGTCAAACGCCTCGACCTGCCGGATAACCTTGCGACGCTGGGCGTCCCCGTCACGGATATTCCGGAACTCGCCGAAGCCGCACTCAATGTGAAGCGTTTGATGAACAATGCCCCTTGCCAGGTGAATCACCGCGATGTCCAGGCCATCTATCAAACGCTTTTCCCCACCCGCGAATACACAGGGAGTGAAAATGAGTAACAAAATCGACGGTGTGCTGACCGCTATTGTGACCCCGTTTGACAGCGAAGGTGCGCTGAATCTGAAAGCGCTAAAGGAGCAGATCACCCGACAGCGGCAGGCAGGAAACAGTATCTTTTGCGGTGGTACTAACGGTGAATTTTTTGTGCTTAATGAAAAGGAGAAAGTGACCGTGACTCAAACCTGCGTCGATGAAGTCGCAGGGCAGGCTCATGTGGTGGCTCACATTGGTGAGATATCCACGCGCGAGACCATCCGTCTGGGAAAGCAAATTGAAAAACTGGGCGTGGATGCGGTATCCGTGATTACGCCTTATTTCGTGCCACTGCAACAACAGGAGTTAATCGCCCATTATACGTCCATTGCCGATGCGCTGACCGTGCCCTTGTTTCTTTATAACATCCCGGCGCGCACTGGAAATACGATTGAGCCGGAGACGGCGAGAATACTGGCGGCACACCCGAATATCATCGGTATTAAAGATAGCGCCGGAAGCTATCAAAGCCTGAGCGGTTTTCTTAATGCGGTAAAGGATATCGACGATTTTGATGTGTTAAATGGCCCGGATTCGCTTATTCATCAGGGATTTGTAGAGGGCTGCTCCGCCTGTATTTCCGGGCTGGCAAACGTGGCGCCGAAGGCGATAAATTCCATCTGGTCGCGCTATAAAGCGGGGGATATTGATGGCTCCCGTCAGGCGCAGGAGAGCGTGACGCAGCTACGTAGTGAGCTTTACCAGGTGGCGTTCTCTCCTGCGGCAGTCAAAAAAGCATTACAGCTTATGGGTTATGCCGTTGGCGAAAGTCGTTACGCCGTTGAATTTAGCCCGCAACAGGAAAGCGTTATTCGCCAGCTCATTGCGAATATTGCCCACGAATAAGGTTGTTAAATCATCACAAGCATTCTGCGTGCCCCTTCCGGCGCGTAGGATCGGTACGCCTTGATAAGAGAGGTAAAGATGAACACATTTACCGCTGAAGATACCCTGATTATTGTCGGAATCGTTATTGCCTATATTATTTTTACCACATGGCTGACTTTCCGTATCCGAAGTAAAAACTCGGGTGATTTTATGGAAGGGTCTCGCGCCATGCCGGCCTTTATTGTCGGTATCCTTTTAATGTCTGAATATATCGGCGCCAAATCCACCATCGGTACGGCTCAGGCCGCTTTCGAAAGTGGTATTGCTGCTTCCTGGTCGGTGCTTGGCGCTGCCATTGGCTTCCCGTTATTCGGGTTGATACTGGTTAAGCGGGTTTACAGCACCGGTAAAATTACGATTTCCGGGGCGATTGCAGAGAAATATGGCAACAGCACCAAAAATATTATCTCGGTCATTATGATTTATGCCCTGTTGCTGGTTAACGTCGGCAACTACGTGAGCGGGGCCGCGGCGATATCAACGGTATTACAGGTGAATTTACCGGTCGCTGCTTTTATCACCGCCATTGTCAGTACCTTCTATTTTGCCTTTGGTGGGATGAAAGGGGTGGCATGGGTGACGATGCTGCATAGCGCCCTGAAATATATTGGTCTTTTGGTTATCCTGGGATTTGCCTTGTCGAAAACCGGTGGTTTTAGTCCGATGATCGAAAAAATGCCGGAGTTCTACTGGACCTGGGATGGCAATATCGGCATCAGTACTATTATTGCCTGGCTTATCGGGACGATTGGTTCTATTTTCTGCACCCAGTTTGTTATTCAGGCTATCTCATCCACCCGGGATGTAAAATCGGCAAAGCGTTCAACCTGGGTCGCTTTTTTCTTCTGTCTGCCGATAGCCTTTGCTATCGCCATTATTGGCGTGGCGGCGAAATACCTACACCCGGAAATTAATAGCCTGTACGCCATGCCGGTTTTCCTGCAGGATATGAACCCGTGGCTGGCCGGTCTGGTCACGACATCGCTGGTGGCCTCTATCTTTGTCAGTGTCAGTACGGTGGCGTTGGCGATTGCGTCATTGGTGGTGAAAGACTTCTATGTGCCGATGCGCAACCCCACGCCGGAACAGGAATTTAAAGCCACCCGCTGGATATCGCTGTTCATCGGTTTCCTGCCGTTAATCTTTGTGCTGCTGGTGCCGGAGGTGCTTAAACTTTCCTTCTTTACCCGCGCTATCCGCCTGTCGATTACCGTGGTCGCCATTATCGCTTTCTATGCGCCGTTCTTTAAGAGCGCTCGCGGCGCCAACTGTGCGCTGCTCGGCGCCTGTGTGGTGACCTCTGTCTGGTATCTGCTGGGCGATCCCTTTGGTATTAATAATATGTATATCGCGCTGCTCACCCCGGCATTAATTATGGGTATCGATCGTCTGATCCCTAATAAAGCGGAACATAAAGCCCCGGGTCACGTTAAAAATATTGGAGTTTAAAATGACTGTAACCGTAAATCGCGATGGCGTTCTTCATTCACCGGGACAGGATAACGCGGTGATGACTGCGATGTTACCCTCGGAATGTCCACAGAATCATGCGGCCAACATTCTGCCGTTGCCGGATGGCTCTCTGATGTGCGTCTGGTTTGGCGGCACCCAGGAAGGCATTGCCGACATCTCGGTCTGGGGTTCACGGCTGGCGGCTGGCAGCGATTGCTGGAGTGATGCCGTAAAACTTTCCTGTGACCCGGAACGTTCGGAGCAGAATCCGGTATTGTTTCTCGCGCCTGATAATGTCCTGTGGCTGATGTGGACTGCGCAGATCTCCGGTAATCAGGATACCGCGATTGTGCGCTATCGTCAGTCGCAGGATATGGGCAAAACCTGGGGGGATATTGCGACACTGCTCGATAAACCAGGCACTTTTATTCGCCAGCCGGTGACTGTGTTGAACAATGGTAACTGGTTACTGCCCGTTTTCTATTGTCGTACTCAGCCGGGTGAAAAATGGGTCGGCAATGATGATATTAGCGCAGTCAAAATTTCTGCTGACAACGGAAAAAGCTGGCGGGATGTGGAAGTTCCTGAAAGCCTGGGCTGTGTTCATATGAATATTACGCCGCTGGCGGACGGTACTCTGGTTGCACTGTTCCGCAGCCGCTGGGCCGATAATATTTACCTGAGCCGTTCTGATGATAGCGGTGAAAGCTGGTCTGTGCCTGAGCCGACCTCATTGCCCAATAATAACTCTTCCATTCAGGTCACTACGCTACAGGATGGCAAGCTGGCACTGGTTTTCAATCATATGAGTGCAGCAGGGGCGCCGGAGCGCCGTGCATCGCTGTATGACGAAATTGATGATGGCGATGACAGCCGTAAGGAGCCGACGGTAACCGATGGGCGCACGGCATTCTGGGGAGCCCCCCGGGCGCCGATGACCGTCGCGCTTTCCCCCGATGGCGGTAAAACCTGGCCCTGGCAGCGCAATCTTGATGAGGGTGATGGTTACTGCATGACCAATAACTCTCAGGATAAGCTCAACCGTGAATTTTCCTATCCCAGCATTAAACAGGGGGAGGACGGCCAGCTGCATATCGCCTATACGTATTTCAGGCAGGCGATTAAGTATGTGCGCATCTCTCCCGAATGGATTCAGGGGGCGGAGTGATGATTATTGGTCAGCTAAAAGCGCTTCCCGTCGCAGGCTTATCGGCGTATTTACGGGAGATTCTTGGCGACCCTCGCTGTCACTTCGAGGCGTTGCGGGCGCGGGAAGATGGCCGCTGGCAGCCCGAAGGCGTTGACTGGTATTGCACCATTGGTCCGGCAACCACACAACCGGTCTTTTTGCGTCATACCGAATATCATCGCCAGTGGGCCGACATTCAGGTCATGCTGGAAGGTGCCGAAATCATTCATGTCGGTACGTTACCGGTCCCGGACCTGGCCGATGAAGAGCGCAAACCGGATCTGTTTATTACCGCTAATGCACGGCATAACGTGAGCATCACCTTAGATCCGGGAGATTTTGCGGTTTTCTTCCCCGGCGAGCCTCACCAGGCGCTCTGTGCCGTTGGCGAGCCGCAAACGGTCCGCAAAGCCGTATTTAAAGTACCGTTAAGCAAACTGGGGGGATAAATGCGTCATGCGATTGTGACCGGCGCCAGCTCCGGGATTGGCGAGGCGGTTGTCAACCGCCTGCTGGCCGACGGTTGGCGGGTTACCGGCCTGAGCCGTACCCCGGTTGTTCGGGATGAGACGTTATTTGACAGCATCAGTGTTGACCTCAGCGATAGTGTGCGACTCCAGGCGCTATTACCCGAACTTCCGGTGCCAGATGCGCTTATCCACGCGGCCGGAATGATGGCGGCCGCGCCGCTGGGAGAACTGGATCCGGTGGTAAGCCAGCGTCTGTGGCAGTTGCATGTCGGGGGGGCGGAAATGCTGGTCAACTTTTTTGCCCCCCGTATGTCGGCTGGCGGGCGCATCGTAATTGTCGGTAGTCGAACCTCAAGAGGGGCGGCTGGTCGCTCACAATATGTTGCGACCAAAGCTGCGCTGGTGGGGATGGTCAGAAGCTGGGCAGCGGAACTGGCTCAGAAGGGGATTACGGTGAATGTGGTTGCGCCTGGCGCCACGCAAACGCCAATGCTGCACGCCCCTGGTCGAGAAAGCGCATCGGTACGGGTGCCGCCCATCGGCAGACTGATTAAGCCGCAGGAGGTGGCATCCTTAACGGCCTGGCTACTGGGAGAGGACGCGGCGCCGGTCACTGGCCAGGAGATGGTGATATGTGGCGGTGCATCGCTATCCTGATGGCATAAAAAATGCCGGTAATTTACCGGCATTGATTCAATGAGATGGCTTCAGACCGACGGAATATTGCGTCCGTAGTAGATCTCGCGCATCTCTTTCCATAGCAGATCGGTAATGGTCTGACGCTCTTCCTCAGTTAAATCTTCCGGTTTGGTGTGGAACATATAGTGCTTCAGGTCGAACTCCTTCAGCAGCATTTTGGTGTGGAAGATGTTTTCCTGGTAGACGTTGACATCAACCATGTCATACAGCGCTTTCATGTCGTCGGACATAAAGTTCTGAATCGAATTGATCTCGTGGTCAATAAAGTGCTTCATGCCATTCACGTCGCGGGTAAATCCCCTTACCCGGTAGTCGACGGTGACGATATCGGATTCAAGTTGGTGAATCAGATAGTTCAACGCGCTAAGCGGGGAAATCACGCCGCAGGTTGAAACTTCGATATCGGCACGGAAGGTGCAGAGCCCGCCTTCCGGATGGCTTTCCGGATAGGTGTGCACGCAAATATGGCTCTTATCGAGGTGGGCCACGACGGCGTCCGGCAGCGGGCCGGGACGTTCGCTCGGGTCAATCAGTTTGGGGTCTACGGGCTCTTCACTCACCAGAATAGTGACGCTGGCCCCCTGTGGCTCATAATCCTGACGCGCGATATTCAGAATATTGGCGCCGATGATGGAGCAGGTTTCGGTCAGTATTTCGGTAAGACGGTTAGCGTTATACAGCTCATCGATATAGGCGATATAGCCGTCACGTTCTTCTGCCGTCTTAGCGTAACAGATGTCGTAAATGCAAAAACTCAGGCTTTTGGTCAGGTTGTTAAAGCCATGCAGTTTGAGTTTTTTCAATTTGGTCCACCCCCTTAGGATGCCTGTCCGGACAGGGCATCTTGTAGATACTGCGGCAGAGCGAAAGCTGCCGAATGGATCGCCGGATTGTAATAGCGGCAGCGGATACCGGCGCTGTGGAACCGTGCCTGAATGGTGTCGGGACGCAGATGACGTAGCGCTTCGTTGTCGGTCGCCCAGGCAAAGGTCATGATGCCGCCGTAGTAGGTCGGAATCGCCGCCTGGTAGAAGCTCACATCCTTAAAGTAGTGGCTCAGTTTGCGATGACTGTCGAGGGCTTCGTCCTGCTGCAGGAAGCAGACGCCGTTCTGGGCCACAAAAATACCACCCGGGTTCAGGCAGCGTTTGCACCCTTCATAGAAGGCCGAAGTGAACAGGCTCTCGCCCGGACCGATGGGATCGGTACAGTCAGAGATAATCACATCGAAGGTCTGCGTCGTGCTGTTGACAAAGTTAACGCCGTCATCAATGACCAGATTAAAGCGTGGATCGTCGTAGCTGCCTGCGCTGTGTTTGGGCAGGTACTGACGGCAGAAAGAGACCACGCCGGCGTCGATCTCCACCATGGTGATGCTTTCCAGACTGCTATGACGGCAGACTTCGCGCAGCATACCGCCGTCGCCGCCGCCGATAATCAGCACCCGTTTCGCGTGGCCATGGGCCAGCAGCGGAACGTGAGTCAGCATTTCATGATAGATAAATTCGTCGCGCTCGGTGGTCTGCACCACGCCGTCCAGCGCCATTACCCGGCCAAAGGCCGCGTTTTCGAAAATGACCAGATCCTGATGTTCGGTCTTCTCATGGTAAAGCACGTTATCGACGCTAAAGTACTGACCAAAATGGTCATGCAGCGTTTCATGCCACAGCTTGTTATCGCTCACTGGCGGAAACCTCCTTCGTTAACTTCCCCAAAAAACGGGCGCAACATAATAGCTAACAATGGAGGGGGATGCACATTATTTCAGCGCAGGAGAGCGGAGGGTTACTTCGCCCAGGCGAGTAGGCTGAGGGAGTCACGGGCCAGCGCTTTACACTTCTTCTGGGTGGGTACGGCGATGCCGCTCAGATCGCGATAGCTCTCTTCACCCAGCCGCTTCATATCGTAATTTTCGTAATTGCTCAGATCCCACTGATTCTGTCGTGCGAAGAAAACCAGCGCGCGACGGATCTGGTCATTAGGCAGGTGATCGTAACCGCAGTCATTCTTAAGAAAGACAAAAACTGCCGTGAGATCGGCCATATCTTCCGCTTCTGATTCGTTAAGCGCCTGGCTGGCGGTGGAAAACCCCAGCAGGCCGCCCAACAGCACTGCCCTGACAAACTTCTTCATTACGACTACCGCTTCTGGATGGATACCAGACGTTAGCATATTTTGCCAAAGCGCTACGAGCGGTTATTACCAGGAAATAACCGAGATCAATGGCAACAGGGGATGGTGAACGGTTTACTTAATCACGGATTAAGTTCTGATTATCAGATAAGGCTGATATAACGTTCGCCAGCGCCCGGGCGGTTACCCACTCTCTCCGTCATCGCCACCCTGTCCGGAGTGCGTTCTCGCTGTTTCTGTTGAGCTGCCTGTTATTTCATTTCACCTGCTTCAGGCGGGTTCGCTGCTATGCCTTTTATGGAGAAACCATGACCCTGGATTATGTTGCTCTGGGAATATTCATCGCCGTGGCGTTGATTATTTTCTACGGTATTATCGTGATACACGATATTCCCTATGAAATTGCTAAAAAGCGCAATCATCCGCATCAGGATGCCATCCATTATGCCGGATGGGTCAGTCTGTTCACGCTGCACGTCCTGTGGCCGCTACTGTGGATCTGGGCCACGCTGTGGCGTGAAGACCGGGGTTGGGGCATTCAGCAAATTGCCCAGGAACAGCATGATATTCAGCACCATGTGGCGCAATTGAATAACCAGATTGATGAATTACGTCAGGAAATCGCTGTGTTGAAAACCGCCAATAACCCGCATTCGCAGCAGGAGGAACAATAATGGAAACGTTAATGTTACTGACCTACGCGGCGCTGTGTATTGTTATCTTTAAGCTATTTAAAATCCCGCTGAATAAATGGACCGTACCGACTGCGGTACTGGGGGGCATTATTATGATTGGCGCCCTGGTATTAGTAATGAATTACAACACGCCCTATACCCGAATGGGCAGCCAGGTTTTTCGTTCGGTGCCGATTGTTCCCCAGGTGCGAGGTCGGGTGATTGAGGTGCCGGTGAAACCGAATCAGCCGCTCAGGCAGGGCGATGTTCTGTTCCGTATCGATCCCACGCCATTTCAGGCCGAGGTAGATAATCTGAAGGCTCAGGTGAAAGAGGCCAGCCAGGGGGCGCTATCGCTGGATGCCAGCCTTTCAGGCGCCCGGGCGGAACTTCAGCGAGCGGTGGCACAGCGTGATAAAGAGCAGCGTGAGTACGCCCGTTTCCAGGCCGGATATGCCAAAGGGGCATTTTCCGACCAGATGATCGACAGCCGTCGGCAAAACTATAAAGCATCTCAGGCGGCCGTAGAGGCGGCACAGGCGAAGGTGCGCGAAGCGAAGCTGGCGCTGGATTCGGAAATCAACGGCGATAATACCGCCGTGGCGGCGCTGATGGCGGAATTGCGTAAGGCGCAGTTTAAGCTGGACCATACCGTAGTGCGCGCGCCTTCTGATGGCTATGTCACTCAGGTGGGGCTGCGTCCGGGCGTGATGGCGACGGCGCTGGGGCTGGCGCCGGTGATGACCTTTATTCCGACCGATACCCATCAGTCTGCGAGCTACGTCGCCGCGTTTCGCCAGAATTCGCTCCAGCGCCTGAAGCCGGGCTATAAGGCGGAATTTATCTTCCCGGCCATTCCCGGCAAGGTGTTTGCAGGTGAAGTGGTGCAGGTGCTGCCCGCTATTGGCGAAAGTCAGCTTCAGGCCCAGGGAAAACTGCTGACCACCTCGGCGCTACAGACCGACGGCCGCGCGCTGGTCATGCTGAATGTCACCGATAAACGGCTGGCCGCCTATCCTCTGCCGCAGGGAACTTCGGTGGAAGTGGCGGTCTATTCGGACCATTTTCACCACCTGGCGATGATTCGTAAAATCCTGATTCGTATGAAAAGCTGGCAGAATTTCCTCTACCTGGATCACTAAATTCATCCGACGATAGAAAAGTTGTGCAAATAACCGACAGAGGCTTGACCCTCCCCCAGGAGGAAGGTCTATGCTCCCATGTCCGATACCGGTTAATAAGGAACAATGGATCATGCAACGCCGCGATTTTCTGAAGTATTCTGCCGCGCTGGGCGTACTCAGTAGTTTCCCTTTGCTTAGCGGTCGTCTTTATGCCGCAGAGCGCCCGCGGTTACCGATTCCCACACTGCTGGAACCCGACGCTCAGAGCTCGATTCGCCTGACGGCCCAGGTCGGGAAAAGCGTGCTGGCGGGCCATCAGGCAACCACCTGGGGTTATAACGGCTCTCTGCTGGGGCCGGCGCTGCGACTTGAGCAGGGTAAAAAGGTCAACGTTGAAATTCATAACCGGCTGTCGGAAAGCACCACGGTACACTGGCACGGCCTGGAAATCCCCGGTGAAGTGGACGGTGGCCCTCAGGGCGTCATTGCCCCGGGCGCGAGTCGCCAGGTTTCGTTCACGCCGCAGCAGCGCGCCGCCACCTGCTGGTTCCACCCGCATCAGCACGGTAAAACCGGCCATCAGGTCGCGATGGGCCTGGCCGGACTGGTTCTGATTGATGACCTGGAAAGCCGCCAGTTGATGCTGCCGAAGCAGTGGGGCATCGATGATATTCCGCTGATTATTCAGGATAAACGCTTCGATGCCGACGGCCAGATCGACTATCAGCTGGACGTCATGAGCGCCGCGGTAGGCTGGTTTGGCGATACACTGTTATGCAACGGCGTTAATTACCCTCAATTCGGCGCGCTGCGCGGCTGGCTGCGACTGCGCCTGTTGAACGGCTGTAACGCCCGCTCGCTGGAGCTGGCGACCAGCGACGGTCGCCCGATGTATGTGGTAGGCAGCGACGGCGGTCTGCTGGCGGAGCCGGTGAAGGTCGAAAGCCTGCCTGTGCTGATGGGGGAACGCTTTGAGGTGTTGGTGGAAGTGAAGGATGCCAAACCCTTCGAGATTATGGCGCTACCGGTGACACAGATGGGGATGCAGGTTGCACCCTTTGATAAACCTCAGCCGGTGGTGCGTATCCAGCCAGTACCGGTTCACGGCTCCGGCGAGCTGCCGGATACCCTGGCGAAGGTGCCTGAACTCCCGAAGCTTGAAGGGCTTAATACCCGCTGGCTACAACTGATGATGGATCCCCGCCTGGATCAGATGGGTATGCAGGCACTGATGGAAAAATATGGTCAGGGGGCTATGGCCGGGATGGATCACGGTGCCATGGGCCATGGCGATATGGAACAGATGAAGGGGGGAATGGACCATAGTGCGATGGATCATGGCGCTATGGGCAAGATGGCGAACGGCGATCGGAAGCTGGATATCTATAACGCCAATAAGATTAACGGCAAGGCCTTCGACATGAACACTCCGTCATTTAACGTGCCGCGTGGCCAGTACGAGCGTTGGACCATCTCCGGCGAAGGCGACATGATGCTGCATCCGTTCCATATCCACGGCACCCAGTTCCGTATTTTGTCGGAAGACGGCAAGCCGCCAGCGGAGCATCGCCGCGGCTGGAAAGATACGGTGCGGGTGGAAGGCAAGCGCAGCGAAGTGCTGGTGCGTTTCGATCATACCGCCCCTGCGCAACACAGCTATATGGCCCACTGCCATCTGCTGGAACATGAAGATACCGGGATGATGCTGGGTTTTACGGTTTCCTGAATAGAAAAGCGGCTCCCATAGGGAGCCGCCTTGCATTATATATTGCAGTTACTTCGCTTCATCCGGCAGCGCATAAGCAACAATATAGTCGCCCATCTTCGTACCGAAAGAACCGTGTCCCCCTGCGGAAATCACCACATACTGCTTACCGTTAACCTCATAGGTCATAGGCGTGGCCTGACCGCCTGCGGGCAGGCGTGCCTGCCACAGCTTCTTGCCGTTGGTCATGTCATAGGCGCGCAGATAGTTGTCCGCGGTGGCGGCAATAAACAGCACGTTACCGGCGGTAGAGATCGGCCCGCCAAGCATCGGCATTCCCATATTAAAGGGAAGCGAGAACGGGAGCGGGAACGGCAGGCTGTCGCGCGGAGTACCTATGCGTTTCTTCCAGGCGATGGTGTTGGTCTTGAGATCGATACCTGAAATATAACCCCAGGCCGGCTGCTTACACGGCAGGCCGAGCGGCGACAGGAACGGATTCAGGGTAACGCCAAAAGGTACGCCGTACTGCGGCTGAATACCTGATTCGGTACCGGAGCCTTTGGCATCCTTCGGCGGCTCCATCGGATTACCCGGTCCGCGCGGGATAAGTTTTGAAACGAATGGCAGCGCCATCGGGTTGGCGATGGCCACCTGGCGGCTGGGATCGACCGAGATACCGCCCCATTCAAACATCCCCAGGTTACCCGGGAAGACCAGGGTGCCCTGTTCGGAAGGCGGGGTAAAGGTGCCTTCATAGCGCAGACCGTGGAAGATCACCCGGCACACCAGCTGATCGTACATGGTAGCGCCCCACATATCGGCGCCGGTCAGTTTTTTCTCCGGACGGAACGTCAGTTCAGAGAACGGTTGAGTCGGCGACAGACGATCGCCTTTCGCAGGGCCCTGCGGAACCGGACGCTCTGGGGCAGGTACCACGGTTTTACCGGTGCGTCTGTCCAGCACGAACAGGTTGCCGGTTTTGGCCGGTGCGTAGATAACCGGAACGGTGTTGCCGTCTTTATCGGTAATATCCGCCAACGTCGGCTGGGAAGGCATATCCATATCCCACAGATCGTGATGCACGGTCTGATAGGACCACTCCAGTTTACCGGTGGTGGCGTTAAGCGCCAGAATCGAGCTGGCATAGCGCTCCTGCTCCGGCGTACGATTGCCGCCCCAGATATCCGGCGTGGTCACCCCGGTCGGGATGTAGACCAGATCCAGCTTCGCATCGTAAACCGACGGCGCCCAGGAGTTCGGCGAGTTCAGGGTAAAGTGATGCTCGTCGGCCGGAATAGCATTCGGGTCTTTGGCGCCGGGGTCGAAGACCCACAGCAGCTTACCGGTATTCACGTCGAATCCGCGAATCACGCCGGAAGGCTCGCGGGTCGAGAAGTTATCGGTGACCGCTCCGGCAATCACAATGACCTTGTCGGTAATGATCGGCGGCGAGGTGGGTTCGTACATGCCCGGCGTAGTGACCGGCATATTGCTCTGCAGATTCAGTTCGCCGTTATCGGCAAAGCTGGCACAGCGTTTGCCGTTATCGGCGTTAATGGCAAACAGGCGGCCATCGTTAACCGGCAGAATGATACGGCGCGGGCAGTCTGCCACCACATCCGGCGCAGCATTGTCGGAGGTAGCCTCATGATAAGAGACGCCGCGGCAGGTCACGTGCTGGAATGAAGGGTCGGTCTTCAGTTCAGGATCAAAATGCCATTTTTCTTTCCCGGTGGCGGCATCCAGGGCGAACAGGCGCTGGTGCGCGGTGCACAGGAACAGGCTATTGCCCACTTTGATCGGCGTGACCTCGTTAGTGATCTCGACCGGATCGTTATCCTGCTTCAGATCGCCGGTACGAAACACCCAGGCTTCTTTTAGCTGGTGCACGTTGTCAGCGTTGATCTGCTTAAGGGGCGAGTAACGCTGGCCTTCCTGGGTGCGTCCATAGGCTGGCCAGTCGCCGTCAGGAATATCGGAACTCTGCGCCGCTGCCGTGGCGTCGGTCGGCAGGGTACCGTGGATCTCCTGAGGGTCGTTAAATCCAGCCCAGGACAGGATCCCGGCGCTGATAAGCAAGGTGACGACCAGTGCAGGAATAGCCAGACTGACATGAACGAGGTTGCGCCAGATAAAGGGCAACAGTAGCCAGATACCGAAGAATACCAGCACGTCACAACGCGGTGTCAGGGCCCAGAAGTCGAAGCCGACCTCCCAAACGCCCCATAGCATGGTGCCGAGTAGCAGAAGGGCATACAGCCATAATGCAGCGGCGCTGCGGCGCCACAGCAACCAGGCAACCACCAGCATGACGATGCCGGCTATCGGGTAGTACCAGGAGCCGCCGATAGCGACCAGCCAGACACCACCTCCCAACAGCCAGAGTCCTGTTAACAACGCAAACAGAGCGGATAACGTCACGACCATACGTGGCCGGGGTTGTTGTTTTTCCATAGCGAAGAGTTCCATTAATTTTTGATAGCAATTAATTATAGTTATTTACATGTGTGATAACGATCACAAAAAAGGCTTTTGATGCAAAGAAGCGAAGGTGGGGGGTTTGCTGTTATACTCTGCGATCTTTCGATTCACGCGGGCACTTTCTCTGAATGAAGGGCCGCGGAGCAGAGCCTTATCAGCAAATTATTTGGTTATACAGATGAAACATAAAGTAGAAGTGATGATCCCGGAAGCGGAGATCGCGGCGCGTGTCGCAGAGCTCGGGCAGCAGATTAATGAACGCTATCGCGACAGCGGCAGCGAAATGGTGCTGGTGGGGCTGCTGCGCGGCTCCTTTATCTTTATGGCGGATCTGTGCCGGGCGGTTGAAGTGCCTCATGAAGTCGACTTCATGACCGCTTCCAGCTACGGGAGCGGGATGTCCAGCACCCGTGACGTTAAAATCATCAAGGATCTGGATGAGGATATTCGCGGTAAGGATGTGCTGATCGTGGAAGATATTATCGACTCCGGCAACACCCTGAGCAGGGTGAGTGAGATTTTGCGCCTGCGTGAGCCGAAATCACTGGCTATCTGTACCCTGCTGGATAAACCCTCGCGCCGTGAGGTGGACGTTAAGGTTGAATATATCGGCTTCTCCATTCCCGACGAATTTGTGGTGGGTTACGGCATTGATTACGCCCAGCACTATCGCCATCTGCCCTACGTCGGCAAAGTCGTTCTGCTGGACGAGTAACAAAAAGGGCCGCGATGCGGCCCTTAACATTATTTATGGTTTTGATGCTGCTGACGCAGGTTGCAGATGCCCTTACGGTAGTTCTGCTCCAGCGACTCGCGGCTGGTGGCGGTTACGTCCAGATCGCGCAGCAGGCCGTCGTGAATGCCGTAGGCCCAGCCGTGGATGGTGACCTTCTGGTTACGTTTCCACGCTGACTGCATAATGGTGGAGTGGCCCAGGTTATAGACCTGCTCCATCACGTTCAGCTCGCAAAGCGTATCCATGCGCTGACTTTCCGGCAGTTCGCCCAGCAGGGAGCTGTGCTTAAACCAGATATCACGAATGTGCAGCAGCCAGTTGTTGATCAACCCCAGTTCGGGATTTTCCACCGCCGCCTGCACGCCACCACAACCGTAGTGACCGCAAATAATGATATGCTCGACCTCCAGCACATCGACGGCGTACTGAACCACGGAAAGACAGTTCAGGTCGGTATGGATAACCAGGTTAGCCACGTTACGGTGAACGAATATCTCGCCCGGCTCCAGGCCGGTGAGGCGCTCAGCGGGAACGCGGCTGTCGGAACATCCGATCCATAGAAAACGGGGCTTCTGAGCTTGTGCAAGCTGCGTAAAGAAGCCGGGATCCTCTTCCACCAGCATTTTGGACCAGAGACGGTTATTGCTGATGAGACTGTCGATATCTTTCATAGAGGTTAACAACCTGTAACCAGATTAGTGCGTTGGGGTAATATAGGGCAACTCAACTTTTTTTTAAACCATATAACTCGTGTAAGAAAAACAAGGCAAGCTGAATCTATGGCATATGCACTGGAACTTGAGCAACTGACGAAAACCTATCCCGGCGGCGTTCAGGCGTTGCGAGGCATCGATCTGCGCGTAGAAGCCGGTGATTTTTACGCACTATTGGGGCCTAACGGCGCAGGAAAATCCACCACCATCGGTATTATCAGCTCGCTGGTCAATAAAAGCGCAGGCCAGGTCAAGGTCTTCGGCTATGACCTGGCGCGTGATGTGGTGAATGCCAAACGCCAGCTTGGGCTGGTGCCGCAGGAATTTAACTTTAACCCCTTCGAGACGGTACAGCAGATCGTCGTGAATCAGGCGGGTTACTACGGCGTACCGCGCCGCGAGGCGATAGCGCGTAGCGAAAAATACCTGACGCAGCTCGATCTGTGGGGAAAACGCAACGAACGTGCGCGCATGCTCTCTGGCGGTATGAAGCGTCGCCTGATGATCGCCAGGGCGCTGATGCATGAGCCGCGGTTGCTGATTCTGGATGAGCCCACAGCCGGAGTGGATATTGAACTGCGTCGCTCAATGTGGACCTTCCTGAAGGATCTGAACGACCAGGGCACCACCATTATCCTGACCACCCACTATCTGGAAGAGGCGGAGATGCTGTGCCGCAATATCGGTATTATCCAGAGCGGGGAGCTGGTGGAGAACACCTCCATGAAAGATCTGCTCTCCAAGCTGAAGTCGGAAACCTTTATCCTCGATCTGGCGCCGAAAAGCCCGATTCCTAAGCTGGACGGCTACCAGTACCGGTTGGTGGATACCTCGACGCTGGAGGTGGAAGTGCTGCGCGAGCAGGGGGTCAATAGCGTCTTCGCTCAGCTGAGCGCACAGGGTATTCAGGTATTAAGTATGCGTAACAAAGCTAACCGACTGGAAGAGCTGTTTGTCACGTTGGTCCATGAGAAGAAAGGAGAGCCGGCATGATGCAGCTTTACTGGGTCGCCCTGAAGAGCATCTGGGCGAAAGAGATTCACCGTTTTATGCGCATCTGGATCCAGACTCTGGTGCCGCCGGTGATCACCATGACCCTGTACTTTATTATCTTCGGTAATCTGATTGGTTCGCGCATTGGCGAGATGCACGGCTTTAGCTATATGCAGTTTATCGTTCCGGGTCTGATCATGATGGCGGTGATCACCAACGCTTACGCCAACGTGGCTTCCTCTTTCTTTGGATCTAAATTCCAGCGCAATATCGAGGAGCTGCTGGTGGCGCCGGTGCCGACCCACGTGATTATTGCGGGTTATGTCGGTGGCGGCGTGGCCCGCGGCCTGTGCGTGGGGATTCTGGTCACGGCGATTTCGCTGTTTTTTGTACCGTTCCACGTGCATTCGTGGCTGTTTGTGGCCCTGACCCTGCTGCTGACCGCGATCCTGTTCTCGCTGGCGGGGCTGCTGAACGCGATATTCGCCACCACCTTTGACGATATCAGCCTGATACCGACCTTTGTACTGACGCCGCTGACCTATCTGGGCGGGGTATTCTATTCGCTGACGCTGCTGCCGCCTTTCTGGCAGGCACTCTCCAAGCTGAACCCCATCGTCTATATGATTAGCGGGTTCCGCTACGGCTTCCTGGGGGTGAGTGACGTTCAACTGCCGCTGACTGTTGGCGTACTGCTTATCTTTATTGCTGCGTTCTATCTGCTGTGCTGGCGACTGATCCAGCGCGGGCGTGGGCTGCGTAGCTAATTCTCCTCGTAAAAAAACCGGAACGCCATCTGACGTTCCGGTTTTTTTATACGCTGACGAAGGGGCTATCAGGCGACCTGCACCGGCACAGCCTTCGCAATACGCTTCATTTCGTTATCACCGTCGAAGTAGGCGACTTTCGGCTGCCAGCTACGGGCTTCTTCATCTGGCATGGTGACATAGCTTGCGATAATCATGATATCGCCAACGCTGGCGCAGTGGGCCGCGGCGCCATTCACCGAGATAATGCGCGAACCGCGTTCGGCGGCGATGGCATAGGTCGAAAAGCGCTTACCGTTGGTGACGTTGTAGATATCGATGGCTTCATATTCCAGAATACCTGCCGCGTCGAGGAAATCCTGGTCAATGGCGCAGGAGCCTTCATAGTGCAAATCGGCCTGCGTTACTTTGACGCGGTGAAGTTTGCCCTGCAGCATAGTACGAATCATAGCGTTAAACCCTGGTCATTAAGTCATACGGAACAGGGGCCAGGCGGGCCTGGCCCTGGGAAAGTGGGGCAGTATTACCCCATCAGGCGTCTGCTGTCTACTCTGTAAGCGTGACCTGCATATTATCAATCAGGCGCGCTTCACCGAGCCAGGCGGCCATCAGAATTACCGCGCGCTGGCTTTCCGGCGTCAGAGCCAGCAGGCTATCGGCATCGCGGATTTGCAGGTCGTCGGCGCGGAAGCCTTTTTCGTTCAGCGCCTGGGCGGCAATGGCGAGAATCTCTTCGCAGTCGCGTTCACCTGCGCTAAGTTTGGCGGCAATCTCCTTCATGACCTGATGCAGTCCCGGGGCGATTTTACGCTGACCGGAGGTGAGATAGCCGTTGCGGGAACTCAGCGCCAGGCCATCCTTCGCGCGTACCGTAGGGACGCCGACGATGTCGATATCGTAACCCATATCCGCCACCATCTTACGGATCAGCGCCAGTTGCTGAAAATCTTTCTCGCCGAAGCAGGCGACGTCCGGCTGCACCAGGTTGAACAGCTTGCTGACCACGGTAGAGACGCCGCGGAAGTGGCCAGGGCGGCTGGCACCTTCCAGGATAGTGGAGAGTTCCGGCACCTCGACGAAGGTCTGCCCTTCCATGCCTTTGGGGTAAACCTCCTGCGGCGTAGGAGCGAATACCACGTCCACACGACGCTTGTTAAGCTTTTCGCTATCCTGCTGCAGCGTGCGGGGATAGCGCGCCAGATCGTCAGGCCTGTCGAACTGCATCGGATTCACGAAAATACTGACCACCACCACATCGGCGCGTTCGCGGGCTTCGTCGACCAGTTTCATATGGCCATCGTGCAGGTTGCCCATGGTTGGAACCAGCGCAATCCGTTTCCCTTCCTTCCGCCAGCGGCGAATCTGCTGACGCAGCAGCGGTAAGGTTTCAACGATCAACACAGCGATTACTCCTGTTATTCAAAACTATGTTCGTCACCCGGGTAAGCCCCGGACTCGACTTCGGCGACATACTGGCGCACGGCTGCGCGGATATCACCGGTTTGGGCAAGAAAGTTTTTAGCAAATTTGGGGATGTGGCCGCCCGTGATACCGAAGGCATCGTGCATCACCAGAATCTGACCGTCGGTACCGTTACCGGCGCCGATGCCGATCACCGGAATGGAGAGGGTGTCGGTAATGCGCTGAGCCAGCGCTTTAGGCACGCACTCCAGCACCAGCAGCTGCGCACCGGCGGCTTCCAGCGCCTGAGCGTCTTCCATCAGCGTCTGAGCGGCCGCATCGCCGCGCCCCTGAACCTTATAGCCGCCGAAGATGTTAACCGACTGCGGCGTCAGCCCCAGATGGCCACAGACCGGCACGGCGCGTTCAGTCAGCAGGCGTACGGTGTCCGCCAGCCACTGGCCGCCTTCAATTTTCACCATATTGGCGCCGGCGCGCATGACCTGAGCGGCATTATCAAATGCCTGTTCGGGAGTGGCATAGGCCATAAAAGGCAGGTCGGCAAGCAGCAGGCAGCCTGGCGCGCCCCGGCGTACGGCGCGGGTGCACCAGGCGATATCGTCAATGGTAACGGGCAGTGTGGAGTCATAACCCTGGACGGTCATACCCAGAGAATCGCCCACCAGCATCACGCCGATGCCTTCGTCGGCGAAGAGTCTGGCAAAGCTGTAGTCGTAGGCGGTAATGCTGGCGAATTTCTTGTTCTGCTCTTTGAGCTGGCGTAGGTGGGTGATGGTTGTCGCTTTCATAATATCCCCCGTAACAAAACGATAGCGCATTCTGAAAGATCCCGGGGAAGAATGCCAGTGCTATAAAGTGAGGGGAGATTCTGTTGCCACAATATGAATAACGGGGGGCCGGTTACCATACCACCGGCGTTGGGTCAGTCAGACGCGCCAGGCAGTCGCGCAGGCTCTGGCCATCGGGGAATACCAGATCGGGCGCGATTTCGAACAGCGGCCACAGCATAAACATGCGGTTTTTCATGTCGTAGTGGGGGATCGTCAGGCGCGGCGTGGCGAGAGTCAGATCGCCAAACAGCATGATGTCGAGATCCAGAGTGCGGGGTCCCCAGCGTTCGGCCTTACGGGTGCGGCCCTGCTCCAGCTCAATGCGTTGGGTACTCTCGAGCAGCGTTTCGGGCTCGAGCGCGGTTTCCAGCGCTACGGCGGCGTTGAGGTAGTCGGGCTGGTCCTGGGGGCCGAGCGGTGGCGTGCGATAAAACGCAGAGAGCGCGACGCGTCGGGTCTGAGGAAGGCCATCCAGGGCCTCTACGGCGGCGCGAGCCTGCGCCAGCGGAGAGGCCAGATTACTGCCGATGGCGATGTAGCACAGGGCCACTATTTCTCCTCGCGTCGGGGAGCGCGACGGCGCGGACGACGGTGACGCTTGCGGCCGCTGGGCTCATCGCCAAGCTGGCTGACCATATTTTTCTGCTGCGGCGGTGGGGCCACCTGGAATTCGCCCCACCACTGGGTCAGACGCTGCAGTTCGCCGTTGTTCTCGGCCACGGCGCGCTGTTCCAGCAGATCGTAGGCGGCGCGGAATTTGGGGTGTTCCATCAGGCGCCAGGCGCGTTTGCCCTGACGGCGGGAAAGCCGCAGCTGCAGCTGCCAGATATCGCGAATCAGCGAGGTAATACGCTTTGGAATGGCAATAGAGCGGCAGGCTTCGTCCAGCACTTCATTCATGGCCAGGGCAAAGGCGTCGTAGTAAGCAAGCCCGCTCTCCTGGGTCAGCTTCTGCGCCATTTCTAACTGCGGGTACCACAGCATGGCGGCGAACAGGAAGGCCGGGTTAACACGCTTGCCGTTCAGAATACGGTTATCGGTGTTCTTCAGCACCTGCTCAATGATGCGTTCCATGGGGCTGTCGCCGCTTTCGGTGAAGTAGCGGGTGATGCTGGGGAACAGCGGCTGAAACAGTTGATATTCGCGCAGCAGCCGATAAGTTTCGTAGCCGTAACCGGCTTGCAGCAGCTTTAGCGACTCCTCGAACAGACGGGCTGCGGGCACGTCGTTGAGCAGATTGGCCAGACGGGGAATAGGATCGCCGGTTTCCGGGCTGATGGTCATGCCGAGTTTGGCGGCGAAGCGCACCGCGCGCAGCATCCGCACCGGATCTTCGCGATAGCGGGTTTCGGGGGAGCCAATCAGGCGAATGCGTTTTTCCTGCAGGTCGCGCAGCCCGCCGACATAGTCGCGTACCGTAAAGTCGGCGGCGCTGTAGTAGAGGCTGTTGATGGTGAAGTCGCGGCGCTGGGCATCTTCTTCGATGGAGCCGAAGATGTTGTCGCGCAACAGCATCCCGTTTTGCCCGCGCTGGGAAAGCTGGCGGTCGGTTTGCGCTTCATGATGGCCGCGGAAGGTGGCGACTTCGATAATTTCCGGCCCGAACATCACATGGGCAAGGCGGAAGCGGCGCCCCACCAGACGGCAATTGCGGAATAGCTTACGGACCTGCTCCGGCGTGGCGTTGGTGGTGACGTCAAAATCTTTTGGCTTCTGCCCCAGCAGCAGATCGCGGACGCCGCCGCCAACCAGCCAGGCTTCATATCCCGCTTTGTTGAGACGATAGAGTACCTTGAGGGCATTTTCACTGATGTCTTTGCGGGAAATGGTGTGCCGATCGCGCGGGATCACCGTCATGACAGGCTGTGCGGAGTGCGCCTGCTGGGCGCCGTCTTCGCGGTTCAGCACTTTACGGCAAAAATTAGCGACTCGAGTAAAAATGGTACACCTCGGTTGTGTCAATCATCAGGGGACAAAAAAAACAGCGGCTAATCATAGCTCAGTGTGACGCGTTTGAGAATGGCGGATTCGTGGTGTTTCTGGCAATACCGTCGCCAGCGACCAGTTGTCCGCGGCGTAAGCCAGCAACGCATCCAGCGGCATATCGCGCCAGTCGGGGGGCGGCGTCTGGTTGAGAAACTCCAGCGCTCTCATCAGAACTGGCCGTGGATCGCCTTCGGGCAGGGCCGGGGCGTGGTTCTGTTTTGATAGCTTATCGCCGTGTTCGTTAAGGGCCAGCGGCAAGTGGATATAGTCCGGCACCGGCCAGCCAAAGGTCTGGTACAGGGATATCTGACGCACGGTGGGGGCTACCAGATCGGCACCGCGCACGATTTCGGTAACGCCCTGAAAGTGGTCGTCCACTACCACCGCCAGGTTATAGGCGAACAGACCGTCGCGGCGATGGATAATAAAATCTTCGCGCGCCAGCGCCTGGTCGGCGTCCAGGCGGCCGCGCAGGCGGTCGGTAAAGCTAAAAACCGGGTGGCGCTGCCACAGGCGTAGCGCTGCGTTTTCCGGCCCTAATCCCAGGGAACGGCAGTGGCCGTCGTAAACGCCGCCGGTCTCGTGGATGCGGCGTCGGGTGCAGGTACAGTAGTAGCTGAGTCGTTGCTCATGCAGCCAGGCGAGCGCGGCGCGATAGGCATCACTGCGCTGTGACTGCCACAGCACTTCGCCATCCCAGACCAGCCCGTAGTGTTCGAGCTGGCGCAGAATGGTGCTGGCAGCGCCGGGTACCTCCCGGGGAGGATCGATATCTTCGATGCGCACCAGCCACTGACCCTGCATAGCGCGGGCCTGAAGCCAGCTGCCGAGGGCGGCAATCAGCGAACCGAAATGCAACTCACCGGAAGGAGAGGGGGCGAAGCGCCCAATATAGTTTTGCACAGACATGGGGTATTAAGGCGGGGGATAGCCCCCGCCCCGGGAAAGTTTGATGTCGGCTGTTAGCCAGCCATCTGTTTTTCGCGGATTTCGGCCAGCGTCTTACAGTCGATGCACAGATCGGCGGTCGGACGCGCTTCCAGACGACGAATTCCGATTTCAACACCGCAGGATTCGCAGTAGCCGAAGTCTTCGTCTTCCACTTTCTTGAGCGTTTTTTCGATCTTTTTGATCAGCTTACGCTCGCGGTCACGGTTACGCAGTTCAAGGCTGAACTCTTCTTCCTGAGCGGCACGGTCCACCGGATCGGGAAAGTTGGCAGCTTCGTCCTGCATGTGAGTTACGGTACGATCGACTTCATCCCTGAGCTGATTGCGCCATGCTTCCAGAATCCGCTTGAAGTGCGCCAGCTGGGCGTCGTTCATATACTCTTCGCCCGGCTTCTCCTGATATGGCTCCACCCCAGCGATGGCGAGAATACTCAGGGACGATGTCTTACGGTTTTGCCCTTGTTGCATGTTGCTTCTCCTTAACACGCACTATCGGTCCCCATATCGGGGGAAAATCAGGCCGCTATAAATAACAGAAGCGTTTCCGGATGGCAATTGTATTAAATCCGCCTCTTGACAACCTTGTGAAGGAAAGCGTATTTAGCACGCGGCCCGATCGTAAAATCAGACAGCCCTAAGGAATGAAAGGAACCGGCGCGCTAAGCTGCAGCGCGCTTCGGGTCAGACTGGCTTTCCAGGCCAGTACCTCCACCCCCCGGGCGACGGCTTCATCAAGAAGCTGTCCGTATTTCGCATCGTATTGCCGTGCCGGTGAGACGCTGTCGATGGCTGAATGCATTACCGCAAACAGCAATACGGCTCGTTCACCCCCCTGTACCACGCTTATCAACTCCCGCAGATGTTTCTGCCCGCGTTCGGTGACAGCATCGGGAAACCAGCCGCGGTTCGCATCGGCTAACGTGACTGATTTGACTTCAATATAGCAGTTAACCCGGTCATCCGCCTGCAGCATAAAATCGATGCGGCTACGTTCGGCGCCGTATTTTACCTCGCTGTGAAGCTGGGTATACCCCTCCAGTCCGGAAATCAGATGATGACTCAGCGCTTCCTTTACCACCGCGTTGGCGCGCAGCGTGTTGACGCAGAGGATTGCGCCCTGAGCGGTTTCGGTCAGTTCCCAGGTATGGGGATACTTGCGGGCCGCATTGCTGGAGGTGGAATACCAGACCGTATCGCCCGGCGTAGCGCAGCCGGTCATGGCGCCAGTATTGGGGCAGTGCAGCGTCAGTTCTTCTCCCGATGGGGTAATCACATCAGCCAGAAAGCGTTTGTAGCGGCGCACCAGGGTGGCGGGCTGTAGCGGCGGAGTAAATTCCATGATCTTCCTTATTGGGTTAACGGCCAGCGCTCAAGCGCCCGGTAACGGGTGCGGCCCTGCTCGAACAGCGACTCATAGAGGGCGAAATTTTCCACCTCCCAGCGCCAGCTAAATCCCGGTGCCGGGAGTTTGACCAGCGACTGTGCATGGCGCCAGAGCGTCACATGGGGGTGAAAAGGGCGGGTTCCCTGGGGGCAGCCGCTGCGTTCGGCCTGAGCGCGCAGCAGAGAGGCGAGCTGCAGCAGACCGCGAGGCGCGCGTCGCGTGCCCAGCCACACCACCCGGGAGCGCGGCCAGTGACCGGCATCGTCCAGCGTGAGGGCGAAGCCGGGCTGGCGGATGCGCCCGGCCAGGGTGGTCAGCGCCTGCTGTTTTTTGCTTCCTACCTCGCCCAGAAAGGCCAGCGTCATATGCAGGTTGGCTACCGCTACCGGGCGTCCGGTCTCCTGGGGGAACTGTTGCGCGCGCCAGTGCAGGATCTGCTGCTGAATGGCGGCGGGAATCTCCAGAGCAAAAAACAGGCGACGTGTGGCGGACATGGCTCTCTCGGGGTCAAAGGTTTGCCGGGATGCTACAATGCCGCCACGCGATTGTTAACCCCGGGAAACGCATTGTGTCCACATTACCCGTTGCGGCGGTCCTGCCGGAACTGCTCACCGCGCTGCGGAACAAGCCTCAAACGCTGTTGATTGCCCCCACTGGCGCCGGTAAATCCACCTGGCTGCCGCTCTCGCTGCTGCGCGAGATGCCCGCCGGGCGCATTCTTCTGCTGGAGCCGCGACGGCTGGCGGCCCGCAATGTGGCCCAGCGCCTGGCGGAACAGTTAGGCGAACAGCCGGGAGAAACCGTGGGTTACCGCATGCGTGCGGAAACCTGCGTGGGGCCGAACACCCGGCTGGAGGTGGTGACCGAAGGGATCCTGACCCGCATGATCCAGCGCGATCCGGAACTGAGCGGTATTTCTCTGGTGCTGCTGGATGAATTCCACGAACGCAGCCTGCAGGCCGATCTGGCGCTGGCGCTACTGCTGGAGATACAGCAGGGGCTGCGTGACGATTTAAAGCTGCTGATTATGTCGGCAACCCTGGACGACCGGCGCCTGAGCCAGCTATTGCCGGAGGCGCCGGTGGTGGTTTCCGAAGGACGAAGCTGGCCGGTGGAACGCCGTTATCAGGGGCTGCCCGCCCACCAGCGTTTCGACGAAGCGGTAGCCATCGCCACCGCGCAATTGCTGCGTGAAGAGTCTGGATCGCTATTGCTGTTCCTGCCGGGCGTAGGCGAGATCCTGCGCGTGCAGGAGCAACTGCGCGAACGAGTGCCCCGGGATGTGATGCTCTGCCCGCTGTATGGCGCGCTGCCGTTGAACGAGCAGCGGCGCGCGATTTTGCCCGCGCCGTCAGGGCAGCGCAAAGTGGTGCTGGCGACCAATATCGCCGAAACCAGCCTGACCATCGAAGGGATCCGCCTGGTGGTGGACAGCGCTCAGGAGCGCACCGCGAAGTTTGATCCGCGCAGCGGGCTGACCCGGCTTATCACTCAGCGCATTAGCCAGGCATCGATGACCCAGCGAGCCGGTCGCGCCGGGCGTCTGGAGCCGGGGATCTGCCTGCATCTGGTGGCAGCAGATCAGGCAGATCGCGCCGCCGCTCAGGGGCAACCGGAAATGATGCAGAGCGATCTTTCCGGTTTATTGCTGGAGCTCTGCCTGTGGGGCTGTACCGATGTGGCGCAGATGAGCTGGCTGGACAAGCCGCCGGAACCCAATCTGGCGGCGGCGCGGCGTCTGCTGCGGCAATTGGGAGCACTGGATGATCAGGATCGCCTGACGGTACAGGGGCGACGTATGGCGCAACTGGGGCTGGATCCCCGACTGGCGGCAATGCTTGTGGCAGCGGCCACGCCGGATGAACGCAGCACCGCAGCACTACTTGCGGCGATCCTCGAAGAACCGCCCCGCGGCGACGGCGCTTTGAACGATGCCCTGACGAGACCCCAGGGCAACTGGCGGGCGCGGGCTCGGCAGTTGCTTAAACGTATTCAGAGCGAAGCGGGGAGCTGCGATCCTGAACTGGCTCCGGGTCTGCTGGCCCGTGGTTTTGCCGATCGTATCGCGCTGCGGCGCGGCCAACAGGGGCGCTACCTGCTGGCTAACGGCATGGGGGCGACACTGGAGCCGGATTCTCCGCTGACTCGCCACGAATGGCTGCTGGCGCCGCTACTGCTTCAGGGGGCCAGCTCGCCGGATGCCCGCATTCTGCAAGCGCTGCCGGTGGATCCAGAACGGCTGGCGGCGGAGGTACCAGGGCTGCTGAGTCAGAGCGACAGCGTGGAGTGGGACGAAGGTCCGGGTACCCTGAAGGCCTGGCGCCGCTGGCGCATTGGCGACCTGACCGTCAGGCGTCAGCCGCTGAATCGCCCCGATGAAAATCAGCTTCACCAGGCGATACTGAACGGCATTCGCGATAAGGGACTGTCCCTGCTTAACTGGAGCGAAGCGGCACAGCAGCTGCGGTTGCGTATAAGCTGCGCCGCCCGCTGGCTACCGGAGCATCCGTGGCCGAAGGTTGATGACGAAACGCTACTGGCGACGCTGGAGCAGTGGCTGCTGCCGCAGATGGGCGGGGTAAAATCGCTCCAGGCCCTGAAAAATCTGGATCTCTGCCAGGGACTTTACAGCCTGCTTGACTGGTCACTGCGTCAGCGGCTGGATAGTGCGCTGCCAACTCATTACACTGTGCCGACCGGGAGTCGTATCGCCATCCGTTATGATGCGGATAATCCTCCTGCGCTGGCGGTACGAATGCAGGAGATGTTCGGCGAAGCGACGACACCTTCGATTGCCGAAGGACGGGTTGCGATGGTACTGGAGCTGTTGTCTCCGGCCCATCGTCCGCTACAGATCACCCGCGATCTGGCTGCCTTCTGGGGCGGTGCGTATCGCGAGGTGCAAAAAGAGATGAAGGGTCGCTATCCCAAACACGTCTGGCCGGACTCCCCGGCGACGGCGCAGCCCACCCGACGCACTAAACGTCACCAGTGACGGCGCGGGATTGACCAGATTTTGAGAGCTTTCTTCTTTCGCCAACGGCGGAAGACAGGAGAATCGGGCCCTTGCGCCTGCACTTTTGTGGAGAAAGAGAATGGCGGGGAATGACCGCGAACCTATCGGACGCAAAGGTAAACCTAAGCGTCCGCCTAAAGAGAAGGTGAGCCGTCGTCGCCTGCGCGATGAGCGGTATGACGATGATGATAATGACGACGATTTTGATGAGGCGCCCATGTCGCGCAAGGTAAAGAAGGGGCGTCCGCCACGCCGTAAACGCAGTTGGATCTGGTTTTTCGTTAAGCTGATGATCGTACTGCTGGTGCTGTTTGTCGCCTATGGCGTCTGGCTGGACCAGAAGATCCGCAGTCGTATTGACGGTAAAGTCTGGCAACTGCCAGCGGCGGTCTATGGGCGCATGGTGAACCTTGAGCCCGATATGGCCTTCAGCGAAAAAGAGATGGTGAAGCTACTGGAAGGGACGCAGTACCGTCAGGTGACGCGTATTACCCGCCCTGGCGAGTTCACCGTGAAGGGCAACAGCATCGAGATGCTGCGTCGCCCGTTCGATTTCCCTGACAGCAAAGAAGGGCAGATTCGCGCGCGCCTCACCTTTGATGGCGATCGTCTGGAATCCATCAAGAATATGGAAACCGGTCGCGATTTTGGCTTCTTCCGCCTGGATCCGCGGCTGATTACCATGCTCTCTTCGCCCAACGGCGAGCAGCGCCTGTTCGTGCCGCGCAGCGGCTTCCCGGAGCTGCTGGTCGATACCCTGGTGGCCACCGAAGACCGCCACTTCTACGAGCATGACGGCATCAGCCTCTACTCCATTGGCCGCGCTTTTCTCGCCAATATAACCGCGGGTAAAGCGGTGCAGGGGGGAAGTACTCTGACCCAGCAGTTGGTGAAGAACCTGTTCCTGACCAACCAGCGCACCCTGTGGCGTAAGGCTAACGAAGCCTATATGGCGCTGATCATGGATGCCCGTTACAGTAAGGATCGCATCCTGGAGCTGTACCTGAACGAGGTGTATCTCGGCCAGAGCGGTAACGACCAGATCCGCGGTTTCCCGCTGGCCAGCCTTTATTACTTCGGCCGTCCGGTAGAGGAGCTGAGCCTCGATCAGCAGGCGCTGCTGGTGGGGATGGTGAAAGGGGCTTCGCTGTATAACCCGTGGCGTAATCCGAAGCTGGCGCTGGAGCGCCGTAACCTGGTGCTGCGACTGCTGCAACAGCAGAAGATTATCGACCAGGAGCTGTATGACATGCTCAGCGCCCGTCCGTTGGGCGTTCAGCCGCGCGGCGGCGTGATTTCGCCGCAGCCTGCCTTTATGCAGATGGTGCGTCAGCAGCTGCACGACAAGCTGGGGGATAAGGTTAAGGATCTCTCTGGCGTGAAGATCTTCACCACCTTTGACTCGGTGTCTCAGGATGCCGCAGAAAAAGCGGTGACCGACGGTATTCCGGCGCTCAAGAAGCAGCGTAAGCTGGACGATCTGGAAACCGCGATGGTGGTGGTCGACCGCTTTAGCGGTGAAGTTCGCGCTATGGTTGGTGGTTCCGATCCTAACTTTGCCGGTTATAACCGCGCCATGCAGGCGCGTCGTTCTATCGGCTCGCTGGCAAAACCGGCTACCTATCTGACGGCCCTGAGTCAGCCGAACAAGTACCGGCTCAACACCTGGATTGCCGATGCGCCGATCTCACTACCGCAGCCGGGTGGCAAGACCTGGTCGCCGCAAAACGACAACCGTCGCTTTAGCGGCCAGGTGATGCTGGTGGATGCGCTAACCCGTTCGATGAACGTGCCGACGGTGAATCTGGGCCTGTCGCTGGGTCTGCCCGCGGTCACTGAAACCTGGACCAAACTGGGGGTGCCGAAAGATCAGCTGCATCCGGTTCCGGCTATGCTGCTGGGCGCCCTGAACCTGACGCCGGTAGAAGTGGCCCAGGCGTTCCAGACTATCGCCAGCGGCGGTAACCGGGCGGAACTGTCGGTACTGCGTTCGGTGATTGCCGAAGACGGTACCGCGCTGTATCAGAGCTATCCGCAGGCAGAGCGCGCCGTACCGGCTCAGGGGGCCTATCTGACGCTCTACACCATGCAGCAGGTGATGAAACGCGGCACCGGCCATGCGCTGGGGGCGAAGTTTCCGGGTCTGAACCTGGCGGGTAAAACCGGTACCACCAACAATCAGGTCGATACCTGGTTTGCCGGTATCGACGGTAAAGAGGTAGTGATTACCTGGGTGGGACGCGACAACAACCAGCCGACCCATCTGTACGGCTCCAGCGGTGCAATGTCGCTCTACCAGCGCTATCTGAGCGATCAGTCGCCGATTCCGCTGACCCTGACGCCGCCGGAAGATATCGTCGATATGGGCGTGGATGATATGGGCAACTTCCAGTGCTCGGGCGGTTACCGAACGCTTCCGGTCTGGACCACCAATCCGGATGGCCTCTGCCAGCAGAGCCAGCAGGAGATGGATTCCCGCAACCCGTTCAATAACGCTGAGACTGCGCCGCAGCAGCAACAGGAGCAGCAGCAGGAAGAGAAGAAGAGCGACGGCGTTGCCGGCTGGATTAAAGATATGTTCGGCGGCGACTAACCGAACAATACTGGCAAAAAGCGAAATCCCCCGACCAGTCGGGGGATTTTTTTTGCTAACACCAGGCGCATTTCGATAACGTCATACAGAACATCAATGCAACATTTCACACAGTACAAAATGACCGTGTGCTTTGCCTGGTTATTTCCCGACCTGACAAGGGCCCCAGGACGGAGCGGCGCTTGATATACGCGCAATCTTTCGCATATTATCCGCAGTCATAATAATAATTCTCGTTTTCGTTCAACCTGGCACCTCTCACTAAGAGAATTTACCATGACGCGTTGTTTCACCGTTCGGGCAGCTCAGCTTCCCGTTTGTCGACTGGCCATACTGATAGCCGCGGCGCTGGGCGGCGTGACTGCCCCGGCATTCGCCGCCGATGAGGCTAAACCCGAAGATACCATTACTGTTTCCGCCGACGCGGCGAACGTCGCTCAGGAGAGCGCCTGGGGCCCGGCGCCGACCATCGCGGCTAAACAGAGCGCCACCGGTACCAAAACCGATACCCCAATAGAGAAGGTGCCGCAGTCGATCTCCGTGGTGACCCGCGAAGAGATGGATATGCGCCAGCCCCAGACCGTGAAAGAGGCGTTAAGCTATACGCCGGGCGTATTTGCGACCCGCGGCAGCTCCAGTACCTATGATGTGGTGTCGATTCGCGGCTTTACCTCGCCTTCTACGGTGAACACCAACCAGTATCTGGATGGTCTGCGCTTACAGGGGAATAACTACTCTGAAGTCTCGATGGATCCCTATTTCCTGGAGCGCGCGGAGCTGATTCGCGGCCCGGTATCGGTACTGTACGGTAACAGCAACCCCGGCGGGGTGATATCGATGGTCAGTAAGCGTCCGACCACTGAACCGCTGCGCGAAGTTCAGTTTAAGGCCGGTTCACGTAACCTGTGGCAGACCGGCTTTGACTTTAGCGATGCCCTGGACGATGACGGCGTCTTTTCATACCGCTTAACCGGTCTGGCTTTCAGCCAGGATGCCCAGCAGGATCGCGTTAAATCTAACCGTTACGCCATTGCGCCCTCTTTTAGCTGGCGCCCGGACGATAAAACTGACTTCACCTTCCTGAGCAACTTCCAGAGCGATCCGCACGCCGGTTACTACGGCTGGTTGCCGCGCACCGGCACCGTGGTGCCCTATGTGGATGCCGATGGTCATTCGCACAAGCTGCCGACCGACTACAACGAAGGCGATCCGGACAACAAAATGCAGCGCCGCCAGCAGATGGTGGGCTACAGCTTTGCGCACGCCTTTAACGACACCTTTACCGTACGCCAGAACCTACGCTATTCGCGGGTACATACCCTGTATCGTTCAGTCTATGGCTTTGGTATGACGGGGCAGGGCAATATGCTGAAGCGTAGCTATGTGCGTTCAGATGAAGACCTGACCAATTTCGGCGTCGATACCCAACTGGAAAGTAAATTCCATACCGGCCCGGTGGCCCACACGCTGCTGACCGGGGTGGATTATCTGCGCAGCCGTAACGATGTAGACGCCCAGTACGGCGATGCCGATCCGCTCGATCTCGGTAGCCGCGGCGTAACGCCGTCCAATATTTATCCGTATGCGGATAAATATCAGGTGGTTAACCGCCTGGAACAGACCGGTCTGTATGTGCAGGACCAGGCTGAATGGGATAAATGGGTGCTGACCCTGGGTGGGCGCTATGATTTTGCTAAATCCAGCGTACATACCCGTAAAACCAGCTATGCCAGCGCTTCCAATGATATTAACCGCGATGAAGCCTTCACCTGGCGTGGCGGTCTGAACTACCTGTTTGATAACGGCGTTTCCCCGTACTTCAGCTACAGCGAATCGTTTGAACCGAATTCCGGGCGTTCATATGACGGTAAAGCATTCGATCCATCACGCGGCAAGCAGTATGAAGCCGGGGTGAAATATATTCCTAAAGATAAGCCAGTTAGTGTGACTGCCTCGGTGTTCCAGATCACCAAGGACAAAAACCTGACGGTGGATCCGCGCAATGAACTCTATAGCACCATGGGCGGCGAGATTCGCTCACGTGGCTTCGAGCTGGAAGCGAAAGCGGCGCTGACGGCCAATATCAATATGACGGCGGCCTACAGCTATACCGACGCCGAATATACGGAAGACACTCTGTATAACCATCAGCGCCCGGTCGAAGTGCCGCGCAATATGGCATCGCTGTGGATGGATTACACCTTCTATGAAACGGCGTTGAGTGGTCTGACGCTGGGGGCGGGGGTTCGCTATGTGGGCTCCAGCTCCAGCTTCTACTCGAACACCTATTACGACGAGAGCAAAAGGAACAAGTCCTTTAACGTGCCGAGCTATACCGTTGCCGATGCCACCGTGAAATACGATCTGGCCCGCGTTGGTATGCCGGGGTCGTCCGTGGGCGTTAACGTCAGCAACCTGTTTAATCGCGGCTATGTTTCCAGCTGCTACCGCGACTACGCCTGCTATTGGGGCGCAGAGCGTCAGGTGACCGCTACCGCGACTTTCCGCTTCTGATATTTACCCGGGCGCGATGATGCCGCGCCCACCAACCAATTGGCGAGTTATGCAGGATAAACCGAGTGGCCACGGGGCTACGTTCAGCCTCTCCGATGTCTCTTTTCGCGTGCCGGGGCGCACGCTGCTTCACCCTCTCTCACTCACTTTCCCCGCCGGGAAAGTGACTGGCCTTATCGGCCACAACGGCTCAGGGAAATCGACGCTGCTCAAAATGCTGGGACGCCATCAGAAGGCTTCCGACGGTGAGATCATGCTCGACGGACAGCCGTTGGAGTGCTGGGGCAGCAAGGCATTTGCCCGCATGGTGGCCTATCTGCCCCAGCAGTTGCCCCTTGCTGAAGGGATGACGGTGCGCGAACTGGTGGCTATCGGCCGCTATCCATGGCATGGGGCGCTGGGGCGATTCGGCGTGGCCGATCGTGAAAAAGTGGATGAAGCTATCGCGCTGGTGGGGCTGAAACCGCTGGCTAAACGTCTGGTGGACAGCCTTTCCGGCGGCGAGCGGCAGCGCGCCTGGATCGCCATGCTGGTGGCCCAGGATAGCCAGTGCCTGCTGCTGGATGAACCCACCTCGGCGCTGGATATCGCCCATCAGGTAGAGGTACTGGCCCTGATTCACCGTTTGAGCCAGAAGCAGGGACTGACGGTGATCGCCGTACTGCATGATATCAATATGGCCGCCCGCTACTGCGACCATCTGGTGGCGCTGCGCGGCGGTGAGATGATCGCCGAAGGTTCGCCGGAAATGTTGATGAATGGCGAAACGCTGGAGCGGATCTACGGTATTCCGATGGGCATTCTTTCGCATCCGGCGGGCGCCTCGCCGGTAAGTTTTGTCTGGTGATGGATAATCTGTTTGCAACGGACATCAGCCGCCGTCGGCTGGTGACGGCGCTTGCGCTGGCGCCGCTGCTGTGGCACACCCGCGGCGTTCGGGCTGCAACGGCCGATCCCCGACGGGTGGTGGCGCTGGAGTGGCTGCCGGTGGAGCTGCTGGTCGCACTGGGCGTCACCCCGATGGCGGTGGCGGATATCACCAACTATCGCCTGTGGGTTGGCGAGCCGCCGCTGCCGGAAGGCGTTATCGAGGTGGGATTGCGCACTGAACCCAATCTGGAGCTGCTGACCCAATTGCAGCCCTCGCTGATTGTCTACTCTGCGGGCTACGGGCCGGGAGAGGATAAAATTAAGCGTATTGCGCCGGGGCTGGGGGTCAACTTCAGCGACGGGCGCCAGCCGCTGACCAGCTCCCGCCAGTCATTGATCCAACTGGGTGAAACCCTGGGGCTGGCGTCTCAGGCCCGGGCTCATCTGAATGAATTCGATGCCTTTATTGAACAGATGAAGCCGCGCTTCGCCGCTCGCGGCGATCGTCCGCTGCTGCTGATGTCGCTGCTCGATGAACGTCATGCGCTGGTGATTGGGCCTAACAGCCTGTTCCAACAGGTGATGGATATGCTGGGGCTGAAGAATGGCTGGCAGGGTGAAGTGAACTTCTGGGGCAGCGCGGTGATTGGCCTTGAGCGCCTGGCCACCATCGAAGCCAGCGACGTGCTGTGCTTTGCCCATGGCGATGATGCCGTGATGGAGCGGATTGCCGCCACGCCGCTGTGGCAGGCGATGCCGTTCGTGCGCGCCGGGCGCTTTCAGCGCCTGCCGCCGGTCTGGTTCTATGGTGCGACCCTGTCGGCCATGCACTTCTGTCGCCTGCTGGATAAGGCGCTGGGAGGCCGTCCATGAGACATCGTCACCTGATTCTGCCGGGGATTCTGCTGAGCGTGCTGTTTATCGCCGCGCTGCTGCTGACCGGCTTTAACTTTAGCGCTCAGCTGCCGCTGACGGAGTGGGGGCGCGCCCTGCGTCATCCTGATATCGACAGTATCCCGCAGATGCTGTTCCACTACAGTACGCTGCCGCGACTGACGGTCTCGCTGCTGGTGGGGGCGGGCCTGGGGTTGGTTGGGGTACTGTTCCAGCAGGTGTTGCGCAACCCGCTGGCTGAGCCGACCACGCTTGGCGTCGCCACCGGCGCGCAACTGGGGGTCACCGTCGCCACGCTGTGGGCGCTGCCGGGCGGCCTGCTGACCCAACAGTTTGCCGCGCTGGCCGGGGCGGGCATTATCGGCCTGCTGGTATTTGGCGTCGCCTGGGGGAAGCGGCTGTCGCCGGTCACCCTGATTCTGGCGGGGCTGGTGGTGAGTCTCTACTGCGGGGCCATCAATCAACTGCTGGCGATTTTCCACCATGACCAGCTCCAGAATATGTTCCTGTGGAGCACCGGCGCTCTGAACCAGACCGACTGGCGCATTGTTGATAGCCTGTGGCCGCAGCTATTGGGCGGCGTGGTGCTGACCCTGCTGCTGCTGCGTCCGCTGACGCTGATTGGGCTGGACGATGGCGTGGCGCGCAACCTGGGACTGGCGCTCTCTCTGGTACGGCTGGTGACCCTGGCGTTGGCTATCGCCATTAGCGCACTGCTGGTCAATGCCGTGGGGATCGTTGGCTTTATCGGCCTGTTTGCGCCGCTGCTGGCGCGGATGCTGGGGGCCAGGCGCTTGCTGGCTCGTCTGGTACTGGCGGCGCTGATTGGCGCGCTGATCCTGTGGCTTTCCGATCAGGTCATCATCTGGCTGACCCGGGTCTGGCGGGAGTTTTCCACCGGTACGGTGACCGCGCTGATTGGCGCGCCGCTGCTGCTGTGGCTGCTGCCGCGCCTGCGTACCATGAGCGCCCCTTCGATGAACGAGGGCAACAGCGTCAGCGCTGAACGCCATCATGTGGTCTGGTATGCGCTACTGGGCATCGGCCTGCTGCTGGTATTACTGGCTCTGGCGCTGATGCTGGGACGTGACGCGGTTGGCTGGCGTTGGGCATCCGGTGAACTGCTGAGTCAGCTCTGGCCCTGGCGCTGGCCACGGGTGCTGGCGGCTCTGAGCGCCGGTATGATGCTGGCGGTGGCGGGCTGTATTATCCAGCGCCTGACCGGCAACGGTATGGCCAGCCCGGAAGTGCTGGGGATTAGCTCCGGCGCGGCCTTTGGCGTGGTGGTGATGCTGTTTATGGTGCCGGGCGATGCCTTCGGCTGGCTGCTACCGGCCGGTAGCCTGGGGGCGGCGCTGACTCTGGTGGTGATAATGATCGCCGCCGGACGCGGCGGTTTTTCGCCCCAGCGTATGCTGCTGGCGGGGATGGCGATCAGCACCGCCTTCACCATGCTGCTGATGATGCTGCTGGCGAGCGGCGATCCGCGCATGGCTTCGCTGCTGACCTGGCTTTCCGGCTCTACTTATAACGTGACCGGCGCCGCTGCGGGTCGTACCGCGCTGGTGATGGCGGTGCTGCTGGCGTTGACGCCGCTGTGTCACCGCTGGCTGCAGGTACTGCCGCTGGGTGGTCCCACCGCCCGGGCCGTGGGAATGGCGCTGACGCCGACCCGGATCGTGCTGCTGCTGTTGGCTTCCTGCCTGACGGCCGCGGCGACCCTGACCATCGGCCCCCTGAGCTTTGTCGGGCTGATGGCGCCCCATATTGCCCGAATGATGGGTTTTCGTCGCGCTATGCCGCAGTTGATCATCGCGGCGCTGCTCGGCGGGGCGTTGATGGTGCTGGCCGACTGGTGTGGGCGAATGCTGCTGTTTCCGGATCAGATCCCGGCGGGCCTGCTGGCCACCTTTATCGGCGCCCCTTACTTCGTGCTGCTGCTGCGCAGGCAGGGGCGTTAGGCAGACGCTGGCTTCCCGAGCGAAGCCACGATTTGCTCTCTTAACCAGCGGTGCGCCGGGTCCCGGTGCATCCGCTCGGGCCACAGCATCAGCATCTCAAAGCCGGGGAGCGCGATGGGCGGCTCCCACATTCGCAGCCCCGGCTGACCGCGCACCAGACGTTCCGGCAGCACCGCCACCTTATCGCTCTGTGCCACAATCGCGGCCGCAAAGCTAAAGCGGGGCACTGAAAGCGCCACCCGACGCCGGATGCCCTGTGCCGCCAGCGCTTTATCGGTCATTCCCACAAAGCCGCCCCCCTCCGGTGAGACCACGATATGTTCCAGCTTACAGAAGGTCTCCAGCGTGGGCAGCGTCATCAGTTGCGGATGGTCGTGGCGGCAGGTCAGAACGTAACGCTCTTCAAACAGCACCCGGCTGCGCAACCCCGGGGGCGCTTCCTCGCGGGTATTAAAGGCCAGATCGATACCGCTGCGTTCGCTCATTTCTGCAAGACGCGACGGCGCCTGACTGATGATAGCCAGCCGACAGCCGGGCGCTTGCGCACTCAGGCGGTTAAGCGCCGGCAGCAGCACCGTCTGTTCGCTGAAATCCGAAGCGATCACGCGCCAGGTGAGGCTGGCCTGTTTCGGAACGAAGCCGGCGGGAGGCGCGACGGCCGCTTTCAGCGCGCTGAGCGCCAGCTGCAGCGGTTCCCGCAGCGCTTCAGCCCTGGCGGTTGGGCGCATTCCCCGGGGGCCGGGGAGCAAGAGCGGATCGTTCAGTTGCTCGCGCAACTTCGCCAACTGGATGCTGACCGAAGGCTGAGACAGATTCAGCCGGGATGCGGCCCGGGTGACGCTTTGCTCGCGCAGCAGGGTATCCAGGGTCACCAGCAAATTCAGGTCCAGTCCGTCAAAATTGTTCATGGCTATACCTGTTATTAAGGTAATTCATTTTAACTATACCTGAGGGCGCACTAGTCTGCTCATAACATCAACCCCATAAGGAGTGACTGAGATGAGCCATGTTCTGCTGGTTTATGCCCACCCGGAGCCCCGCTCCCTGAATGGCGCGCTTAAACGCTTTATGATGGAGCGGCTGGAGGCGGCCGGTCATCAGGTGCTGCTTTCCGATCTCTATGCCATGAACTGGAAGTCGGCGCTGGATGCCAGGGACTATCCAGCCCGGGATTCGGAGCTGCCTTTTAATCCCTCCCTGGATTCGCTCCAGGCGTTTAACGAGGGAACCCAGAGCGCGGATATCGCCCGGGAGCAGGAAAAGCTGCGTCAGGCGGATGCGGTGATTTTTCAGTTCCCGCTGTGGTGGATGTCGATGCCGGCGATCATGAAAGGTTGGGTGGAGCGGGTTTACGCCGCCGGGCTCGCCTATGGCGTAGGGGAACATTCAGACCGCCACTGGGGCGATCGCTACGGAGAAGGGAGCATGGTCGGTAAGCGCGCCATGCTGGTGGTCACGATTGGCGGCTGGGAGTCCCATTATGGCCCCCGGGGCGTTAACGGCCCGATCGACGATATCCTGTTCCCGATTCATCACGGCATGCTGTGGTATCCCGGCTTTGAGGTGATCGCGCCTCATCTGGTCTGGCGTACCGGAAAAGTGGATGAGCAGCGTTTTGCACAGGAGTGCGCCGCACTGGGGGAACGGCTGGATACCCTATGGCAGCAGCCGACGATGCGCTGGCGTTACCAGAATGGCGGCGATTACACCATTCCCGATCTGACGCTGCGTGAAGACATTGCGCCGGGGCAGAGCGGCTTCGGGATTCATTTACGGTCGTAGGAAAGCGCCGCCGACGGAGGTCGGCGGCGGATGGGGTTACAGCTTCGCGAATGCCTTGCGGGCGGCGTCGATGGTGCGGTTGATGTCGTCGACGCTGTGGGCGATGGACATAAAGCCCGCTTCGAAGGCGGAAGGCGCCAGGTAGACGCCTTCGTCCAGCATCAGATGGAAGAAGCGTTTGAAGCGTTCCACATCGCAGGCCACCACGTCCTGATAGCAGGTGACGGTCGGCGCATCGGTAAAGAACAGGCCGAACATGCCGCCCACGTGGTTCACCACCAGCGGAATTCCCGCTTCCTGTGCCGCTTCACGCAGCCCTTCCGCCAGTTGGGTGGTCAGATCGTCCAGGGTTTCATGCACGCCGGGCTGGGCCACTTCGCTCAGGCAGGCATAGCCTGCCGCCATGGCGATGGGGTTACCGGAAAGCGTACCCGCCTGGTAGACCGGGCCGGTGGGGGCCAGAGCATCCATCACGTCGCGGCGGCCGCCGAAGGCGCCGACCGGCATCCCGCCGCCGATGATTTTGCCCAGGCAGGTGAGATCCGGCACCACATTGTAATAAGACTGGGCGCCCGCCAGCGCGACGCGGAAGCCGGTCATCACTTCATCGATAATCAGCAGCGCGCCGAATTCGTCGCACAGCGCCCGCAGGCCTGGCAGGAATTCGGGCTGAGGTGGTACGCAGTTCATATTGCCCGCTACCGGTTCGACGATGATACAGGCTATCTGTTCCGGGTACTGTTCGAAGGCGGCGCGCACCGAATCGAGATCGTTGTAGGTGCAGGTCAGGGTGTGCTTCGCAAAGTCAGCGGGCACCCCTGGCGAGTTGGGCTGGCCCAGGGTCAGGGCCCCGGAGCCGGCTTTCACCAGCAGGCAGTCGGCGTGGCCGTGGTAGCAGCCCTCGAATTTGATGATTTTGTCACGGCCGGTGAAGCCTCGCGCCAGGCGGATGGCGCTCATGGTGGCCTCGGTCCCGGAATTCACCATACGCACCATATCCATGGTCGGCACCAGCTCGGTCACCAGCTGCGCCATTTTGACTTCCATCTCGGTCGGCGCGCCGAAGCTCAGGCCGCGCTCTGCCGCCTCGATAACCGCGCTGCGAATGCCGGGGTGGTTATGGCCCAGCACCATCGGACCCCAGGAGCCAACGTAGTCGACGTAGGCTTTGCCGTCGACATCATAGAGGTATGCGCCGTCGGCTCGCTCAATAAACAGCGGCACGCCGCCTACGCCGGTAAAGGCGCGCACCGGCGAGTTAACGCCCCCGGGGATGAGCTGGCGAGCGGTAGCGTAGAGGTTTTCAGACTGGCTCATGAATCGACTCCTGATTCGTATGATGATGTGTAGCTGGCTATTCTACGGGATTATGCAACCTTTATAAAAGATTTGCCCGATTGAACCATGACCCTTTGTAAGGTTTTTTCTGATGACGTAAGCCAGTAAGGTGATAGAATGTGCGGCGGCTTTTTGTCATACCAATTTATGATGACCTATGAATCCTGAATCTCCCACTTTCGAGTCACGCCAGGTGTTACGCCTGCGGCGCGGCGATATCGTGCGCCGTCTGATCCATCGCGATAAAACCCCGCTGGCCATTCTGCTGCTTGCCGCCATTGTCGGTACTCTGGCCGGGCTGGTCGGCGTGGCCTTTGAGAAGGCTGTAAACTGGGTACAGAACAACCGTATTGGGCTGCTGGCTGAAACGGCGCATCACTGGTGGCTGGTATGGCCGTTGGCGTTTATTGCCTCGGCGGGACTGGCGATGGTGGGGTACTGGCTGGTGCGGCGCTTTGCGCCAGAAGCAGGCGGTTCGGGGATTCCGGAGATCGAAGGGGCGCTGGAAGAGCTGCGCCCGGTGCGCTGGTGGCGGGTGTTGCCGGTCAAATTTATCGGCGGTATGGGGACGCTGGGCGGCGGCATGGTACTGGGGCGCGAAGGGCCGACGGTGCAGATTGGCGGCAATATCGGGCGTATGGTGCTGGATATTTTCCGGGTACGCGGCGCCGAGGCTCGTCATACGCTACTGGCGACCGGCGCAGCGGCGGGGCTTTCCGCGGCCTTTAACGCGCCGCTGGCCGGGATTCTGTTTATCCTGGAAGAGATGCGCCCGCAGTTCCGCTATAACCTGATCTCCATTAAGGCCGTGTTTACCGGCGTGATTATGTCGAGCGTGGTGTTCCGCATCTTTAACGGGGAAGGGGCGGTCATCGAAGTCGGCAAACTGATTAATGCACCGGTAGAGACGCTCTGGCTCTACCTGGTGCTGGGGATGATCTTTGGGGTGCTGGGGCCGCTGTTTAACGGCATGGTCTTTCGCACTCAGGATATGTTCCAGCGTCTGCACGGCGGCAATATTAAAAAATGGGTACTGATTGGCGGGCTGCTGGGGGGCATGTGCGGCATTCTGGGGCTGATTGAACCCACGGCTGCCGGAGGCGGCTTCACGCTGATCCCCATTGCCGCCGCCGGTAATTATACCGTGACGACGCTGCTGTTTATTTTCGTCGCCCGGGTAGTGACCACGCTGCTGTGCTTCTCTTCTGGTGCGCCCGGCGGTATTTTTGCGCCTATGCTGGCGCTGGGCACGCTGTTTGGTACCGCCTTCGGTATGGCCTGCATGGCCTGGTTTCCCGGCTATAATCTGGAAGCGGGCACCTTTGCTATTGCCGGTATGGGCGCGCTGTTTGCCGCCTCGGTGCGGGCGCCGCTGACTGGTATCGTACTGGTGCTGGAGATGACCGATAATTACCAGCTCATTTTGCCGATGATTATCACCTGCCTGGGCGCTACCCTGTTAGCCCAGTTCCTGGGAGGTAAACCGCTCTATTCGTCGATCCTTGCCCGTACCCTGGCGAAACAGGAAGCGGATAAGCAACTGGGGCAGCAGAAGGCGCCAGCGCAGGAGAATACTTGAACGATTTACCAGGGTATTGGATAATGGCATCAAAGATCGGGTTAATTTTTACCCGGCGAAGTCCTTAGTTGGGAGCAAAAAATGAGTGATGACGTAGCGCTGCCCCTGCAGTTTACCGATGCGGCAGCCAGTAAAGTAAAACACCTGATCGCAGATGAGGAAAACCCGAATCTGAAGCTGCGCGTGTACATCACCGGTGGTGGTTGCAGCGGCTTCCAGTATGGCTTTACGTTTGATGACCAGGTTAACGAAGGCGATATGACCATCGAGAAACAGGGCGTGTCGCTGGTGGTGGATCCTATGAGCCTGCAATATCTGGTCGGCGGAGCCGTCGACTATACCGAAGGACTGGAAGGCTCCCGCTTTGTGGTGAATAACCCGAACGCGACCAGCACCTGCGGGTGCGGTTCTTCGTTCAGCGTCTGATTTTCCCCTTCGGGTAGAACAGGGCCGCGCATGATGCGCGGCCTTTTTGTTTTTATTGCCTGTCCTCAAGCGCAAAGGTGGGCAGCTTCAGGCGCCAGCGAATGGCGGCCAGCCGAATACTCAGGGTTACGGCCATGCCTATCATACTGGCTTGCTCCAGCGGGACCTGGAAGGTATCCCAGGCGGTGGCGTGGACAATACCGCCGACAATGCAGGCAGTGGCATAGATTTCAGTACGCAGTATCATCGGCACTTCACGGGCCAGGACATCGCGGATAATGCCGCCACCGACACCGGTCAGTACGCCCATGCAAACGGCGATCAGCGGGCCGGTTCCGGCCATAAAGGCTTTATTCACCCCGATGCCGACAAACACCGCCAGGCCTACGGCATCCAGCACCGGCAGTATCCATTTCGGCAGGCGTCTGGGCTGGCGCACCAGAATAATGGTCATCATGCTGGTGACCATCGCCACCACCAGATCGGTGGGATCCTTAACCCAGAATACCGGGCCATTCGCCAGCGCCATATCGCGGATGGTACCGCCGCCCACGGCGGTCACCACGCCGAGGACCAGCACCCCGAAGGGGTCCATACGCAGTTTTCCCGCCAGCAGAACGCCGGAGATCGCAAAGACGGCTGTGCCAATAATATCCAGCCAGTAGACCAGCATGCAGAGTGCCTCAACTCGGTGATTTCAGGTGCGACAGCGCCCCGCAAAGCTGCCGGGCGGCGAGGATAATACGCGGCCCCGCCCGTTCAAACCAGTCCTCTTTAAGGCCAATCACCGGAACCGGCAGCGTTGCTCCCCAGAAGCGTCGAACGGCAGCGGCTTTCTGCTCATCGCCTGGCGTAATAATAGCCTGAGGCTGGCGCGCCAGCACCTGTTCCCGACTAACCTGGGGCCAGGGCACCTTACTTTCAGCAAAGATATTGTCGCCGCCGCAGGTTTTCAGTAGCTGGTTCTGAAGCGAACGGGCGTTGCTGGTGAACAGCGGCCGGTCACCGAACTGCAAAAATACCGGTCGTTTCGGGCTACCGCTGTACTGTTGCTGTAATGCCTGCCACTGGTCACGTAACTGAGCCGCCGCCTGGTGCGCCTTGTCCGGCGCTGGACTCCAGTCAGCCAGTTGCTGGAGCGCGTCCGCCACCTCTTCGACCTGGGTGGGATCGAGCCATAGCACCTTAATACCAAATCGGGTTAGTTGTTCGACAGGGCGACTGGGGTTGCCGCCGCGCCAGGCCAGTACCAGATCGGGCTTTAGCGCCAGGATGCGCTCGACCTTAATGCCCTGCCAGTCTGCTACCTGCTCAATGCTTTTCGCCTGTTCGGGATAGTCTGACCAGGCGCTGACCGCCACGGGGGTAATACCGGCGGCGAAGGCCAGTTCGGTATTGGCGGGGGAGAGTGAAATGACGCGCGGCGCGGCAAACAGCCACGCCGGCAGCAGCATCAGCAGAGCGCAGAGCGTGGCTCTGCCGGGCCAGTTAGCCATGAGCCAGTTTTTGCACCAGTGATTCGACCATCAGGCTGGACTGACGGGCCGCGACAGCCAGGAACTCTTCGAAGCTCAGGTGGGATTCCTGGTCGGCCACGTCGGAAATGGCGCGAACCACCACGAACGGCGTACCAAAGTTATGGCAGACGTGGCCAATGGCGGTAGCTTCCATTTCTACGGCGATCGCCTGCGGGAAGCGGCGACGAATATTAGCCAGATTTTCCGCGCCGTTGATGAAGGCGTCGCCGCTGACTACCAGACCGCGCACGGCGTGCAGGTTTAGGGCTTCAATGCACTGTTCGGCGGCATTAATCAGTTTTTCGTCGGCCACAAAAGCCGCCGGGCAGCCCGCCATCTGGCCATATTCATAGCCGAACGCAGTCACATCGGCATCGTGATAGCGCACTTCGTCGGAGACCACGATATCACCCACTTTTAGCGACGGCGCCAGGCCACCTGCCGATCCGGTATTGATCACCACATCTGGCTTACAGTGGTCCAGCAGCAGCGCGGCGCCCATGGAGGCGGCCACTTTACCGATGCCGGATTTCAGCAGAGCCACATCAACCCCGTTCAGCGTACCGGTATAGATTTCGCTACCGCCCAGCTTCAGCGTCTGGCGGTTTTCAATTTTGTCGCGCAGCAGCGTGACTTCTTCTTCCATTGCACCAATGATGCCAACTTTCATTCGGGTACTCTCCAGGGCTAATTTGGCTGTATAGTCTATCATGGCTGGAAAAACGGGAGGGAGCATGAACGGTATTGATTTTCGCAGGAAAATAAACTGGCACCGCCGGTTTCGTTCACCGCAGGGAGAAAAGACGGAACATGAAATTCTGCGGATTTTCGAAAGCGACCGCGGCAGGATCATCAATTCGCCGGCTATTCGCCGCCTGCAGCAGAAGACCCAGGTCTTCCCGCTGGAGCGCAATGCGGCGGTGCGCACCCGGCTGACCCACTCTATGGAGGTTCAGCAGGTGGGGCGCTACATCGCGCGCGAGGTGCTGAGTCGTCTGAAAGAGCAGAAGCTGCTGGAAAGCTACGGGCTGGATGAGCTGACCGGGCCTTTTGAGAGCATCGTCGAGATGGCCTGTCTGATGCACGATATCGGTAACCCCCCTTTTGGCCACTTTGGCGAAGCGGCCATTAATGACTGGTTTCGTCAACGTCTGTTTCCGGAAGATACCCGCCGTGACGCCGCGCAGGATACGCGCTGCGAGATAGCCTGTCTGCGGCTTCGGGAAGGGGAGTCGGAACGTAATACCTTGCGTCGCCGGGTGCGTCAGGATCTCTGCCATTTTGAGGGTAATGCCCAGGGTATTCGTCTGGTTCATTCGCTGTTGCGAATGAACTTAACCTGGGCTCAGGTGGGCTGTATTTTGAAATACACCCGTCCGGCCTGGGATGCCGACCAGCCGCCTGAGGCATTCCGCTACCTGATGAAAAAGCCCGGCTACTACCTTTCTGAAGAAGCCTATATCGCCCGACTGCGGCGCGAATTAGAAATGGATGAATATTGCCGTTTCCCCCTGACATGGATTATGGAAGCCGCGGATGATATCTCTTATTGCGTGGCGGATCTGGAAGATGCGGTAGAAAAAAATATTTTCACGGTAGAGCAGCTGTATCAGCACCTGAAAACCCGTTGGGGAGAGCCTGAGCCAGGCGATCTGTTCTCAGTGGTCATCAATGACGCCTGGGAGAAGTCGGGCACCAATACCATGCGCCGCAGTACGGAAGATCAGTTCTTTATGTATCTGCGGGTCAATACCCTGAATAAGCTGGTACCCTACGCCGCACAGCGCTTTATCGATAATATCGGGCAGATATACGCGGGCTCTTTTAATCACGCGCTGCTGGAAGATGACAGCCCGTTCAGTCGTCTGCTGGAGCTGTATAAACAGGTGGCGAAGCGTCATGTTTTTTGCCATCCGGAGGTCGAGCAGTTGGAGCTTCAGGGCTACCGCGTCATTAGCGGGCTGCTGGATATTTACCGCCCGCTGTTGATGATGTCGTTTGCGGATTTCCAGCAAATGGTGGCGAACAATAGCGTGGGCCATTTGCCGATCGAAACCCGGCTGTACCACAAATTATCTACCAAACACTGCCTGTCTTATATTGAGGCGATTAAGAATTTGCCAGAGAATTCGCCCGACATGGAGGAGATGGAGTTTTATTATCGCTGTCGCCTGATTCAGGACTATATCAGCGGAATGACCGATCTCTATGCCTGGGACGAATACCGGCGGCTGATGGCGGTGACCTGAGTCACCGCTTTGTAAAGATGAACAATAAATTTTTACCTTTTCCATAACCTGTTTAAGGGAACTTCACGCTATAAATTCACTCTGATAATTGCCATAAACAATAGCCATTCTGGCTCGCTCAGTATTTAAAGAAATTTGAGATAGAAACTGATGAAAAAAACCACGTTAGCAATGAGTGCGCTGGCTCTGAGTCTGGGCCTGGCGCTGGCCCCTGTGTCATTCGCCTCCGCCGCTGAGACTGCCTCTTCTTCCGTCGCGTCGCAACAGATGCCGAGTCTGGCGCCGATGCTGGAAAAAGTGATGCCATCGGTGGTGAGTATCAACGTAGAAGGGAGTACTACGGTTAATACGCCGCGCATGCCGCGCAACTTCCAGCAGTTCTTCGGCGACAACTCGCCGTTCTGCCAGGAAGGTTCGCCTTTCCAGAGTTCTCCCTTCTGTCAGCAGGGAGGCGCGGATGGCGGCCAGCAGCAGAAATTTATGGCGCTGGGATCCGGGGTCATTATTAATGCCGAAAAAGGCTATGTGGTGACCAACAACCACGTTGTGGATAAGGCAACCAGCATTAAGGTTCAACTGAGCGACGGGCGTAAGTTCGACGCTAAGGTTGTCGGTAAGGATCCGCGTTCTGATATCGCGCTGATCGAGCTGAAAGATCCGAAAAACCTGAGTGCGATTAAACTGGCGGATTCCGATGGCCTGCGGGTGGGCGACTACACTGTCGCTATCGGTAACCCCTACGGTCTGGGTGAAACCGTGACCTCCGGTATCGTCTCTGCCCTGGGGCGCAGTGGGCTGAATGTGGAAAACTATGAAAACTTCATTCAGACCGATGCCGCCATTAACCGCGGTAACTCCGGCGGCGCGCTGGTTAACCTGAACGGCGAGCTGATTGGTATTAACACCGCGATTCTGGCGCCGGACGGCGGCAATATCGGTATCGGTTTTGCCATTCCCAGCAATATGGTGAAGAACCTGACCGGGCAGATGGTTAAATATGGCCAGGTTAAGCGCGGTGAGCTGGGCATCATGGGGACCGAGCTGAACTCCGATCTGGCGAAAGCCATGAAGGTCGATGCCCAGCGCGGCGCTTTCGTAAGCCAGGTGATGCCGAACTCCTCTGCGGCGAAAGCGGGCGTGAAAGCGGGCGACGTGATCGTCTCTATGAACGGTAAACCGATCAGCAGCTTTGCCGCGTTGCGCGCCCAGGTGGGCAGCATGCCGGTAGGCAGCAAGGTTAAACTGGGTCTGCTGCGCGAAGGCAAGCAGGTTACCGTTGACCTGGAGCTGCAGCAGAGCAACCAGAATCAGGTGGACTCTTCCAGCGTCTTTAACGGTATTGAAGGGGCCGAACTGAGCAACCGCACCGGCAAAGATAAAGGCGTTATCGTCAATAGCGTGAAGGTGAATACGCCTGCGGCGCGCATCGGTCTGAAGAAGGGCGATGTGATTGTTGGCGCGAATCAGCAGCCGGTAAACAACATTGCCGAACTGCGTAAGATTCTGGACAGCAAGCCGTCGGTGCTGGCGCTGAACGTTCAGCGCGGCGACACTTCTATCTATCTGCTGATGCAGTAATCTTCTCTTCACTCCTTCTAAGGCCGCGTATGCGGCCTTTTTTTGTGACGTTTTACACATCTTCATATCCCTATGTCGCGCTTTGGGCATTTGCACAATGTTATCGCCTTCTCTCTGGCTTATGCTGGAACGTCGATTAGCGGGAGGAGGGGATTATGGCGGACTGGCACCTGAATGACCTGATGGCGCAGGAGATCGTCGACAGGACGATGCGTATCATCGATACCAATATCAACGTCATGGACGCACGCGGCAGAATTATTGGCAGCGGAGATCAGGAGCGAGTTGGCGAATTGCATGAAGGTGCGCTGCTGGTGCTCTCACAGGGGCGGGTTGTGGATATCGACGACGCGGTGGCGCGCCATCTGCACGGGGTACGTCAGGGGATTAATCTGCCGCTACGTCTGGAAGGGGAGATTGTCGGCGTAATCGGGTTGACCGGCGCTCCGGAAACGCTGCGTCAGTACGGCGAACTGGTCTGTATGACGGCGGAGATGATGCTGGAACAGTCAAGGCTGATGCATCTGTTGGCCCAGGATCGGCGGTTACGTGAAGAGCTGGTGATGAACCTGATTCAGGCGGAAGAGCACACGCCTGCGCTGGTGGAGTGGGCCCAGCGGCTGGGAATTGACCTGAATCAGCCACGGGTAGTGGCCGTGGTTGAGGTGGACAGCGGGCAGTTGGGGGTCGACAGCGCCATGGAGGAGTTGCAGCGTCTGCAAAACGCCCTGACCACGCCGGAGCGAAATAACCTGATCGCTATTGTTTCGCTGACGGAAATGGTGGTGCTGAAACCGGCGCTAAACGCCTTTGGACGCTGGGATGCAGACGATCACCGACGTCGGGTGGAGCAACTGCTGTCCCGCATGGAAGAGAGCGGTCATCCACGTTTTCGTATCGCGCTGGGTAACTACTTTACCGGCCAGGGAGCGATAGCCCGTTCCTGGCGAACGGCCCGTACTACTATGATGGTGGGTAAGCAGAGGATGCCGGAACAGCGCTGCTATTTTTATCAGGATCTGATGCTGCCGGTGCTGCTCGATGGTCTGCGTGGCGGCTGGCAGGCTAATGAGCTGGCCCGGCCGTTGGCCAGGCTGAAATCGATGGACAACAACGGGCTGCTGCGCCGTACCCTGAATGCCTGGTTCCGTCACAATGTACAGCCGCTGGCGACCTCACGGGCGCTGTTTATTCACCGTAATACGCTGGAATACCGGTTGAATCGGGTGGCGGAACTGACGGGGCTTAATCTGAGTCACTTCGACGATCGGCTACTACTGTATATCGCCCTGCAACTGGATGAGCAGCAGGGCGTGGGCGGCGTCAGCTAAAATTATTTGCGGGTCAGCTTTTCGAGATCGGCTTCGATCTCGGTAATTTTGTTGGCTACCACGCTTTCCAGATGGCGCAGATCGTCAAGAATCTTGCGCTTCAGATCGACATCGCTACGCTCGCGCTGGCAGATTTGATCGAGTTCATCGATCACGTAGCGCAGATTGGGGCTGATCTCCTGGACTTCCCGATATCCCTGTCCGGTACCGCCTGCGGCGACCGTCTTGCGCTGGCGCGGATATTTAAACTTCACGCTTTTGGCGAAGAACTCGCCTTTATCCTTGTGAAAGTAGATCTTCAGGATGTCGTTATTCGCCTCCTGGCGCAGGCTGTAACGGTCAATCTCTTGCGGATTAGTGATGCCGAGGCTTTTCAGATTATCGTACATAGTGGCGTTTTCCCCTTTAAGCGAGACGAGAGCAACCAGTAGATAGTTAACGGAAAGCGGTTTTTTTGCCAGTTCGGATATCAAAAATTCGACATTACGGGAGAGGAAACAGAAAAGCCGACCGCAGGGGTCGGCTTTACACCATCGGGTAACCCGCAAGACTTACTTGTCTACCGGGCCACAGCCACCAATAATTTTAGAGATAGAAATTGCCGGATGCAGAAGGTAATCGTAGTCGCAGTTCTTCTCTTTATTGTAAATGCTACCGGTACAGCCTGTCAGAGTGGCTAACAGAGCAGCAACAACCGTGAACTGTGCGATTTTTTTCATTGTATCAATCCTGTTTGAAATAATTCCATTGAGAGTGCGCTATCAATTAGCGTCGTGCTAAATATAATCTTACAAACAATAATGATGTCAAGCATAATGTAAATAAAATGACATAACTGGCAAGCGGCGTTATTTGTTGCGTGAGCACACGACGAATATTCCTAATAAGTTAATGGGGGTATTGTTTCCGGTTTTGTTTCCTGAAAGCGTCTTAAAAAAGCGGTGGGGTAGATGTGGCAGAGGATAGCCTGTGCCAGAGCAGACTCTGGAATTATCGCTGTTTTTATTGCTCTGGACTGGATACAAGCGTAACAGATAAAATAATGTTTTTATTTTATGGCTATTTTCCTGTTTTTATATTGATGACATTTTCGGATTTTATTCTGGTTACGGAGAATAGTTGCTGGATTGGTTACTGGAAATCAATATAGTAAATAATTAAGACAATCGACTTTATTGGAAGAATATTCCTGGTAATGGTGCGCATGTCTTATATTCGGCGAGGGACTGACTGCTGAATAAAAAAAGGCGGCGCCGGAATCCGGGCCGCCCTGATAATGGATAACTGTCGCTTAGTCGATCGAGCGCAGCAGTTCGTTGATACCTACCTTGCCACGGGTTTTGGCGTCAACCTTCTTGACGATGACTGCGCAATAGAGGCTATATTTGCCATCTTTAGAAGGCAGGTTGCCGGAAACCACTACCGAGCCAGCTGGAACGCGACCGTAGTGGACTTCGCCGGTTTCGCGGTCATAGATTTTGGTGCTCTGGCCGATGTATACGCCCATAGAGATAACGGCGCCTTCTTCAACGATAACCCCTTCGACGATCTCGGAGCGCGCACCGATAAAGCAGTTGTCTTCGATGATGGTCGGGTTAGCCTGCAGCGGCTCCAGTACCCCACCGATACCCACGCCGCCGGACAGGTGCACGTTTTTACCGATCTGGGCGCAGGAGCCCACGGTTGCCCAGGTATCCACCATGGTGCCTTCATCGACGTAAGCGCCGATGTTAACGTAAGAAGGCATCAGTACGCTGTTGCGGGCGATAAAGGCGCCCTGACGCACTGCCGCTGGCGGTACCACGCGGAATCCTTCCTTCTGGAAGCGCGCTTCGTCGTAGCCGGCGAACTTCATTGGCACCTTGTCGAAATAGCGGCTTTCTGCCCCTTCCATCACCTGATTATCATTAATGCGGAAGGAGAGCAGGACCGCCATCTTCAGCCACTGATGGGTCACCCACTGACCGTCAACTTTCTCGGCTACGCGCAGCTCACCGCTGTCGAGCAGAGCGATAACCTGATTAACGGCATCGCGGGTTTCGGAATCAACGTTGGCCGGTGTAATGTCGGCACGGCGCTCGAAAGCGGACTCAATCACTTTTTGAAGCTGCTGCATTGTTTTGCTCTTTCCTGATGGCTAATTGTCACTTAAAAGAAGTTACCCTTTATCGTTTGGATTAAGGGCCTCTGTCAACCGTTGCTGTACTTCGCGCTGTAGATCTTCCCCCAGCGCGCGCCCTTCTGCGTTGGCGAGAATAAACAGATCCTCCACCCGTTCGCCGATGGTGGAGATGCGTGCGCCGTGCAGGGAAATGTCGAGATCGGCAAAGATCTGTCCGACGATAGCCAGCAGACCTGGCTGATCGAGAGCGATCAGCTCCATAAAGGAGCGGCGCTCGGTATGGGTTGGCAGAAAAGCGATTTCGGTCGGTACATTGAAGTGGCGCAGCCTGGCCGACTGGCGGCGCGGGCGCGGCGGCTGCCAGGAGCGCTGGGTGATGGTCTGTTCCAGCCCCTGAATGATGGCCTCGTGGCGATCGGCGGAAAGTGGCGTGCCGTCCGGCTCCAGTACGATAAAGGTATCCATCGCCATACCGTCGCGGGTGGTGAAAACCTGGGCATCGTGGACGCTCAGATTACGACGGTCCAGCTCGCCGCAGACGGCAGCGAACAGATAAGGGCGGTCCGGACTCCAGATAAAGATTTCGGTACCGCCGCGGGTGGCCTGGGGGCTGAGCAGGATCAACGGCTGCTCCAGATCGTGGCTCAGCAGATGCCGGGCATGCCAGGCCAACTGGTTGGGGCTGTGGCGTACAAAGTAGCTGGCGCGGCAGCGGCGCCAGATCCGGTGCAGCGCCTCTTCGTCGATGCTTTCCATTCGTAGCAAGGCCAGCGCCTGGCTCTGATGATGACGCACCCGCTCGCGCATATCGGGGGTGTTGTGCATGCCGCGCCTGAGCTGCTTTTCGGTGGCGAAATAGAGTTCGCGCAACAGGCTCTGCTTCCAGCTATTCCACAGAGTTTCGTTGGTGGCGCAGATATCTGCCACCGTCAGGCATACCAGATAGCGCAGGCGGTTTTCGGTCTGCATCTCTTTGGCGAACTGTTTGATCACTTCCGGATCCTGAATGTCGCGGCGCTGGGCGGTGACCGACATCAGCAGATGCTGGCGCACCAGCCAGGCGACCAGCTGGCTTTCGCGGGAGTTCAGGCCGTGCAGTTCGGCGAAAGCCTGAACGTCCTGAGCGCCCAGCACCGAATGGTCGCCGCCGCGACCTTTGGCAATATCGTGGAACAGCGCGGCGATAAAGATCAGTTCGGGGTGGCTCAGCCGCGGCCAGAGATCGACGCACAGCGGATGGCGCTGGCGGGTCTCTTCATCGGCAAAGCTTTCCAGCTTCAGTAATACCCGGACGGTATGTTCATCCACGGTATAGGCGTGAAACAGGTCAAACTGCATCTGGCCGACGATATGGCCCCACTGCGGCATATAGGCCCAAAGCACGCTGTAGCGGTGCATCGGCAGCAGGCCGTGGCGCACCATTCCCGGGTGGCGTAGCATCGCCAGAAACAGCTCGCGGGCTTCCGGAATGTAGCATAGCGGCTGCTTCAGATTACGGCGGGCGTGGCGAAGCTGGCGCAGGGTGGTGGAGTAGATACCGCTAATCTCGCGATTGCGCACCATGGTGTAGAACATGCGCAGAATCGCCTGGGGTTCGCGCATAAACAGGGTTTCATCACGCAAGTCGATAAGCGAGCCGCGTAGCTGGAAATCGTCGTCGATAGGACGGGGCTTTTCATCGGCGGGTAGTGCCAGAATCGCTTCGTCGAACAACTGCAACAGCACCTGATTCAGCTCGCTGACCCGATGCATCACGCGATAGAAGTTCTTCATCATCTGTTCGACCGGCGCATTGCCATCGCCGCTATAGTTCAGACGCTGGGCGACGCTCAGTTGGCGGTCGAACAGCAGGCGGTTGTCGTAGCGGTTGAGCTCCAGATGCAGCGCGAAGCGGATACGCCACAGTTGAATCTGGCATTCGTTCAGTTCGGTGCGTTCGGCGTCGGTCAGAAAGCCGAAACCGACCATCTCATTCAACGACGTGGCGCCAAAGTGGCGCCGGGCCACCCATTGCAGGGTGTGAATATCGCGCAGGCCGCCGGGGCTGTTTTTAATGTCCGGCTCCAGGTTATAGCTGGTGCCGTGATAGCGCTGGTGACGCTCCTCTTGCTCCGTCACTTTGGCGGCGAAAAATTTCTCCGACGGCCAGAAACCGTCGCTGAACACCTGCTTCTGCATCTCAAGGAACAGCGTGACGTCGCCGGTTAGCAGACGAGACTCGATCAGGTTGGTGGCGATAGTCAGGTCGTTAAGTCCTTCCTGCAGGCATTCATCCAGGGTGCGGACGCTGTGGCCGGGCTCCAGACGCAGATCCCAAAGCGTGGTAATCAGGGCACCGACTTTCTGCGCCAGAGATTCTGGCAGCGGCTCGCGACTCAGAATAAGCAGATCGATATCCGATAATGGATGCAGTTCGCCGCGACCATAGCCGCCTACGGCAATCAGCGCCAGGCCGGACACATCGCCGAAGCCGTCGTGGCGCCACAGGCGCTGCAGGAGCTGATCGATAAATTCGGTTCGGGCGTTGATAAGCTTGTCTACCGCTACGCCGTCGTCAAAGGCGCGCCCCAGCCACTGATGGAAGTCATCCAGATGGGTGCGCAGGGTATTGAGGTCGAAACATGCTTCTTGCCAGGTATTGGGGTTTTCCGGCTGACCGGGGAGGGTGGCCCGGGTCATATTAAGATGGGGGGAACTGTTATCCATGCGGGGGCCCATAAAAAAAGCCGGCATGCGCCGGCTTCAGATGTTATTCATCATGCGATATCACGCGCGGGATGGTGTCATCTTTGCGCAGGGTCAGGATTTCGCAGCCGTTCTCGGTGACCACAATAGTATGCTCATACTGTGCAGACAAGCTGCGATCCTTGGTTTTCACCGTCCAGCCATCTTTCATGGTACGGATGCGGTAGTCACCGGCGTTGACCATTGGCTCGATGGTGAAGGTCATACCGGTTTTCAACACCACGCCGCCGTCATCGGCATCGTAATGCAGCACCTGCGGCTCTTCATGGAAGCCTTCGCCGATGCCGTGGCCACAGTATTCGCGCACCACAGAGAAACCTTCTGCTTCAACAAATTTCTGAATTGCGGCGCCCAGAGAGCGCAGGCGGATACCCGGTTTCACCATACGCAGCGCCAGGTAGAGGCTTTCCTGGGTGATGCGGCACAGACGCTCGCCAAGAATAGTCGGCTTGCCAACGATAAACATTTTGGACGAATCGCCGTGGAAGCCATCTTTAATGACGGTCACGTCGATATTAACGATATCGCCCTCTTTAAGATGCTTATCATCGCTGGGGATACCGTGGCATACCACTTCGTTGATCGAGATGCAGACTGACTTCGGAAAGCCGTGATAGCCCAGGCAGGCGGAAACCGCGTGCTGTTCATTGACGATATAGTCGTTGCAGATGCGATCCAGCTCGCCGGTGGTGACGCCGGGCACCACGTGGGCTTCGATCATCTCCAGAACTTCGGCGGCCAGACGACCGGCGACGCGCATTTTTTCGATATCTTCAGGGGTTTTGATTGAGATTGCCATGCAATGAGATCCGCTGTGTCGGGGTTTCGACAATAATTAATGATAGCGGTAATGGTATCAGGGCAGATCCAGGTAGCCAAATTGCTAATGATGCTATCCGCGACCAGGCAACAACTATTGGAGTCCGGCGCTGGTTTGTGGTATAAAGCGCGCCGGAATTCTATTTCGTATAGTACATACCATACGGAACGGAACAGACGAAAACTCACTTTGTGTATAACACACACGTATCGACACATATTCCGGGGTGCTCTTCGGAGTCGGTAATATGGGATACGTGGAGGCATAACCCCACTTAATCTATAGAGGTTTAAACATGGCAACTGTTTCCATGCGCGATATGCTCAAGGCTGGTGTTCACTTTGGTCACCAGACCCGTTACTGGAACCCGAAAATGAAACCGTTCATCTTCGGCGCGCGTAACAAAGTTCACATCATCAACCTTGAGAAAACTGTACCGATGTTCAACGAAGCTCTGGCTGAGCTGAGCAAAATCTCTTCCCGTAAAGGTAAGATTCTGTTCGTTGGTACTAAGCGCGCTGCAAGCGAAGCGGTAAAAGAAGCTGCAACCAACTGCGATCAGTTCTTCGTGAACCATCGCTGGCTGGGCGGCATGCTGACCAACTGGAAAACCGTTCGTCAGTCCATCAAGCGTCTGAAAGACCTGGAAACTCAGTCTCAGGACGGCACTTTTGACAAGCTGACCAAAAAAGAAGCGCTGATGCGTACCCGTGAACTGGACAAGCTGGAAAATAGCCTGGGCGGTATCAAAGACATGGGCGGCCTGCCGGACGCACTGTTTGTGATCGACGCAGATCACGAGCACATCGCTATCAAAGAAGCCAACAACCTGGGTATCCCGGTATTCGCTATCGTTGATACCAACTCCGATCCGGACGGTGTTGACTTCGTTGTCCCGGGTAACGACGACGCAATTCGCGCTGTTAGCCTGTACCTGAACGCTGTTTCCGCGACTATCCGCGAAGGCCGTTCTCAGGACCTGGCAACTCAGGCTGAAGAAAGCTTCGTAGAAGCTGAATAATAAGGTTCGCTCTTTTAGAGCCCTTATTAACCAGGTATAAAAAGTTTGGTTAGGGGGCCTGTCTCAGGCCCCTTTTTTGTTTGAGTCCGGCTTGTCAGGCTATCCTTTGATGAGTCGCACTATACCGCTGTCCCCGCTGGGGACAGCGGTGATCTCACCGCACGAGATAACCGAGGATTAAATAATGGCTGATATTACCGCTTCCCTGGTAAAAGAGCTGCGCGAGCGTACCGGCGCAGGCATGATGGATTGTAAAAAAGCGCTGGTCGAAGCTAACGGCGACATCGATCTGGCTATCGAAAACATGCGTAAATCGGGTGCTATCAAAGCGGCGAAAAAAGCAGGTAACGTGGCTGCTGACGGCGTAGTCAAAACCAAAATCGTCGGCAACTATGGCGTGATTCTGGAAATTAACTGCCAGACCGACTTCGTTGCTAAAGACGCTGGTTTCCAGGCATTTGCAGACAAAGTTCTGGATGCAGCCGCTGACGGCAAAGTCACTGACGTTGAAGTTCTGAAAGCCCAGTTCGAAGAAGAGCGTGTGGCGCTGGTTGCTAAAATCGGTGAGAACATCAACATCCGCCGCGTTTCAATTCTGGAAGGCGCAGAGCTGGGTGACTACCTGCACGGCGCTCGCATCGGCGTTCTGGTTGCCGCTACCGGCGCTGACGAAGAGCTGCTGAAAGATCTGGCGATGCACGTTGCTGCCAGCAAGCCGGAATTCGTGAAGCCGGAAGATGTGTCTGCTGAAGTAGTAGAGAAAGAGTACCAGGTTCAGCTGGACATCGCGATGCAGTCCGGTAAGCCGAAAGAGATCGCAGAGAAAATGGTTGAAGGCCGTATGAAGAAATTCACCGGCGAAGTTTCTCTGACCGGCCAGGCTTTCGTTAAAGATCCGAGCAAAACCGTAGGTCAACTGCTGAAAGAGAAAGGCGCTGACGTAACTGGTTTCATCCGCTTTGAAGTGGGTGAAGGCATCGAGAAAGTTGAAGCTGACTTCGCTGCCGAAGTTGCTGCAATGTCCAAGCAGTAATGCTGTTAAAGGAGCCGCCTGCGGGCGGCTCTTTTTTACGGACAACGCCTGAATTCCGGTCGCCGGGAATTTTCCTCTGGTCCTGGCGGCAAACGGGCAACACGGTCAGAGGCCATTATCAGTCTGCTCTGATTCCGCTTTGATCGTAATGCGACAACACTCTGTCGCCAGACTTAACCATCCCATTCGTTGATTGTTCCAGGAAAGAAACATGGCTACCAATGCAAAACCCGTCTATAAACGCATTCTGCTTAAGCTGAGCGGCGAAGCGCTGCAAGGTGCAGAGGGCTTCGGTATCGATGCAAGCATACTGGACCGTATGGCTCAGGAAATTAAAGAGCTGGTTGAGTTAGGGATCCAGGTCGGGGTGGTTATTGGCGGCGGCAACCTGTTCCGCGGCGCGGGACTGGCCGAAGCCGGTATGAACCGCGTAGTCGGCGACCACATGGGCATGCTGGCTACCGTGATGAACGGCCTGGCCATGCGCGACGCGCTGCACCGCGCCTATGTGAACGCCCGTCTGATGTCTGCTATTCCGCTGAATGGCGTGTGTGACAACTACAGCTGGGCCGAGGCGATCAGCCTGCTGCGCAATGGCCGCGTGGTTATCTTATCCGCTGGCACCGGTAACCCCTTCTTCACCACCGATTCGGCCGCCTGCCTGCGTGGTATCGAGATCGAAGCCGATGTGGTGTTGAAAGCGACCAAGGTCGACGGCGTCTACTCGGCCGATCCGGTAAAAGATCCGAACGCGACCCTGTATGATCAGTTGCACTATCAGGACGTGCTGGAGAAAGAGCTGAAAGTAATGGATCTGGCCGCCTTTACGCTGGCCCGCGATCATAAATTGCCGATTCGCGTCTTCAACATGAATAAGCCAGGCGCGCTGCGTCGGGTGGTCATGGGTGAAAAAGAAGGCACTTTGATTACGGACTAATTTTCGTTTGCCTGGAATCAGGGTAAGATTCCGCCTTCGAAATCGATTTCTCACAGGTCGGCCCGGCAAAGAGCGCTATACTTAAGCACTCCGCTGCAGGCGGTGCGGGCAGCCTGACAACCAGTTTTCAAGGACTTATAACGTGATTAGCGATATCAGAAAAGACGCCGATGTACGCATGGACAAGTGCGTGGAAGCGTTTAAAAACCAGATCAGCAAAATCCGTACCGGTCGTGCTTCCCCGAGCCTGCTGGACGGCATTATGGTGGAATACTACGGCGCGCCCACGCCGCTGCGCCAGCTGGCCAGCGTCACCGTGGAAGACACCCGCACGCTGAAAGTCAACGTGTTTGATCGCTCTATCTCTGCTGCGGTCGAGAAAGCGATCATGACCTCCGATCTGGGCCTGAATCCGAGCTCAGCAGGGAGCGATATTCGTGTGCCGCTGCCGCCGCTGACTGAAGAGCGCCGTAAAGATCTGATCAAAGTGGTTCGCGGCGATGCTGAAGATGCACGCGTGTCGGTACGTAATGTTCGCCGTAACGCTAACGATAAAGTCAAAGCGCTGCTGAAAGATAAAGAGATCAGCGAAGACGACGAACGTCGTTCTCAGGATGATGTTCAGAAGCTGACCGACGCGGCTATCAAAAAGATTGATGCGGCGCTGGCAGATAAAGAAAAAGAGCTGATGGAATTCTAATCACTCTTCGAAAGCAATGTGAAAAAACGCCGTACAGGGAGGCCAGTCAAACGGTCTGGACTGACGGCGTTTTTTGCTTTTTAGGCTGTGCGGCTGAGCCGTGCGTTTGATACATACCTCCGGGTTTCAGAGCATTTCATGAAGCATTTGACCATTCTTGGCTCGACCGGCTCTATCGGTTGCAGCACCCTCGACGTGGTTCGCCACAATCCCGAACGGTTCGCCGTTTCCGCGCTGGTGGCAGGAAGCAACGTCTCCCGCATGCTTTCTCAGTGCCTTGAGTTCCAGCCGCGCTATGCGGTAATGAACGATGATGCCAGCGCTTGCGATCTTGGCCGGCGCCTGAAAGAGGCGGGAAGCCGTACCGAGGTGCTGTCCGGTAGGTCAGCCGCCTGCGATATGGCGGCGCTGGATGAGGTTGACCAGGTGATGGCGGCGATCGTCGGCGCTGCCGGTCTGCTGCCGACGCTTGCGGCGATCCGGGCCGGTAAACAGGTGCTACTGGCGAACAAAGAATCACTGGTGACCTGCGGCCGACTGTTCATGGATGCCGTAAAGCTGTCAGGCGCGCAACTTTTGCCCATCGACAGCGAACATAATGCCATTTTTCAGAGTATGCCCGAAACAATTCAGCAACAGCTGGGATACGCTGACCTGGAGGAAAATGGGGTCCGCTCAATTATCCTTACCGGGTCAGGTGGCCCGTTCAGGGAAATGCCGCTGGCGAGCTTCGGGACGATAACCCCGGAACAGGCCTGTCGGCATCCGAACTGGTCGATGGGACGTAAAATCTCTGTCGATTCTGCCACCATGATGAACAAAGGTCTCGAATACATAGAAGCCCGCTGGTTATTTAACGCCTCTGCCGAGCAGATGGAGGTGTTGATTCACCCGCAGTCGGTGATTCATTCGATGGTGCGCTACCAGGATGGCAGCGTGCTGGCGCAACTGGGGGAGCCGGATATGCGTACGCCTATTGCGCATGCTATGGCTTACCCGGATCGGGTAAATTCCGGCGTTCAGCCGCTGGATTTTTGCCGGATCGGTTCGCTCAGCTTCCAGGCTCCGGATATGCAGCGCTACCCCTGCCTGCAACTGGCCGTGACGGCATTTGGGCAGGGACAGGCAGCGACGACCGCGCTGAACGCGGCGAATGAAGTTGCCGTCGCTGCTTTCCTGGAGGGCGCCATTGCGTTCACCGATATTGCGGCGCTAAACCGTGATGTGCTGGCGACCATCGCCGTACCGGAACCCCGCAGCGTGGAAGAAGTGCTGGGGGTGGACAGCGAGGCGCGGGCACTGGCATCGGCAAAAGTTGCACGCTTTACGCATTGATAAAGCGGTACCGTTATACCCGAAGTATGCAGGGTATATTTGTGGGTCCAGGGCTGAGGTGATATAGTCTGCGCCACCCGATGGAAGCTCATTGGTGCTTATCAGGTGGTTAAGCCGTGGTTGACACGGCTTTTTTACGTGAAGGCTTCTGTATTCCTGAGAACCGCTTAATCCTTATCAGGGAAATTAAACGCGTTATGTTGTCTGCTAACCAACCATTAAGCGAAAATTCACCTGCGCATGGAGCACGCCATGTCGCCATTATTATGGATGGCAATGGCCGTTGGGCGAAAAGACAAGGGAAGATGAGGGTCTTTGGCCATAAGGCCGGTGCCAAATCGGTCCGGCGTGCGGTCTCTTTTGCTGCCAATAATGGCGTCAGCGCGCTGACGCTCTATGCGTTCAGCAGCGAAAACTGGAACCGTCCCGCGCAGGAGGTCAGCTCCCTGATGGATCTGTTCGCCTGGGCCCTGGATAGCGAGGTGAAGAACCTGCACCGGAACAACGTGCGGCTGCGTATCATCGGCGATACCTCGCGCTTTAACGCCCGACTGCAGGAACGTATCCGTAAAGCTGAAGCGCTGACGGCTCAAAACACCGGTCTGACGCTGAATATCGCTGCGAACTATGGCGGACGATGGGATATTATTCAGGGAGTGAAGCGCCTGGTCACCCAGGTTCAGGACGGTGTCCTGACGCCCGAGCAAATCGATGAAGAGATGCTAAACCAGCAGATCTGCATGAATGAGCTGGCTCCCGTAGATTTAGTGATTAGGACAGGGGGAGAGCACCGTATCAGCAACTTTCTGCTGTGGCAGATAGCCTATGCTGAACTCTACTTTACCGATGTTCTCTGGCCTGATTTCGATGAACAAGACTTTGAAGGTGCGTTGCATGCCTTTGCAAATCGCGAGCGACGTTTTGGCGGCACGACACCCGGTGGCAGCTATGCCTGATGGGGGGAGCTTTTGCTGAAGTATCGCCTGATTTCCGCTTTAATTCTGATTCCCGCGGTGATCGCCGCGCTATTGTGGCTGCCGCCGGTTGGCTTCGCGATTACTCTGCTTGTGGTCTGTATGCTGGCCGCCTGGGAGTGGGGGCAACTGAGTGGGTTTAAAAGCCGTTCGCAGCGGGTCTGGCTGGCGGTACTCTGCGGCCTGATATTAGCCGCCATGCTCTATACTCTGCCTGAATATCATCACCATAGCGCGCAGCTGCCGCTGATTTCCGGTATCCTCTGGGCTTCACTGGCCTGGTGGATTGTGGCGCTGGTGCTGGTCCTGTTTTATCCCGCTTCTGCGGGAAGATGGCGCAATTCGCGCGTTCTGCGTCTGGTTTTCGGCGTAATGACCATCGTGCCCTTTTTCTGGGGGATGCTGGTACTGCGCAACTGGCACTACGATATTAATCACTACACCGGAGCTATCTGGCTGCTGTATGTGATGCTGCTGGTATGGGGAGCCGATTCAGGCGCCTATGTCTTCGGTAAGATGTTCGGCCGCCATAAGCTGGCGCCGCGGGTGTCGCCGGGGAAGACCTGGCAGGGGTTTATCGGCGGACTGTTCACCTCTGCGGTCATTGCCTGGCTGTTCGGCTCCTGGGCCAACCTGGAAGTGGCGCCGACCACGCTGTTTGTCTGCTCTATTTTTGCTGCCCTGGCTTCGGTACTGGGCGATTTAACGGAAAGTATGTTTAAACGTGAAGCGGATATTAAGGATAGTGGTCACCTGATCCCCGGTCACGGTGGTATTCTGGATCGCATCGACAGCCTGACGGCGGCGGTGCCGGTTTTCGCCTGTCTGTTACTGCTGGTTTTCAGAACGGTTTAAAGGGACATTTCGCTATGCTGAGCATCCTATGGAATCTGGCGGCTTTTATCGTTGCGCTTGGTGTGTTGATCACCGTGCATGAGTTTGGCCATTTCTGGGTTGCCCGGCGCTGTGGCGTGCGCGTGGAACGCTTCTCTATCGGTTTCGGCAAAGCGCTGTGGCGCAGGGTCGATAAGCAGGGAACCGAATTTGTTATCGCCCTAATCCCTCTGGGCGGCTATGTCAAAATGCTGGATGAGCGCGTGGAGCCGGTGCTACCGGAGATGCGCCATCAGGCCTTCAATAATAAGCGGGTCTCGCAGCGGGCGGCGATTATCGCTGCCGGTCCCATCGCGAATTTCCTGTTTGCTATCATCGCCTACTGGTTGGTTTTCATCATCGGTATCCCCAGCGTTCGTCCGGTTGTTGGCGAAATAACCGCCAGTTCCGTGGCCGCACAGGCACAAATTGCGCCAGGTATGGAACTTAAGGCCGTTGACGGTATCGAAACGCCTGACTGGGATGCAGTTCGTCTCGCTTTTGTCGGCAAGATTGGCGATGCATCGGCCCGGGTAGCGGTGGCGCCCTTTGGCAGCGACCAGGTGAGTGAGAAAACGCTTAATCTGCGGGACTGGCACTTTGAACCAGACCGCCAGGATCCCATCTCCTCGCTGGGTATCATCCCCCGCGGTCCGACGGTTGAACCTGTGTTGGCTCAGGTTCAGGAGCAATCGGCAGCGACTAAAGCCGGTTTGCAAGCTGGCGACAGGATCGTTAAAGTCGATGGTCAGCCGCTGAAAGAGTGGATGACGTTTGTTAAGCTGGTGCGCGATAATCCGGGGCGCCAGCTAGAGATAGAAGTCGAAAGGCAAGGGAAGACCTTGTCTTTAACGCTGATACCGGATACAAAACCGGGTAAAGCGAAGGCGGAAGGTTTTGCAGGGGTCGTACCACAGGTCACCCCGCTGCCAGACGAGTACAAGACAGTGCGCCAGTATGGGCCGTTTACCGCTGTCATCGAAGCCACGGACAAGACATGGCAGTTGATGAAGCTGACGGTTAACATGCTGGGGAAATTAATAACCGGTGACGTAAAACTGAACAACCTCAGTGGGCCAATCTCGATTGCCCAGGGGGCGGGGATGTCAGCGGACTACGGGTTGATCTACTTCCTGATGTTTCTGGCGCTGATTAGCGTCAATCTGGGAATTATTAACCTGTTCCCGCTGCCTGTTCTGGACGGTGGACATCTGCTGTTTCTGGCGATTGAGAAGCTGAAAGGCGGGCCGGTTTCCGAGCGAGTTCAAGACTTTAGTTATCGCATTGGCTCAATTTTGCTGGTGTTGTTAATGGGGCTTGCACTTTTCAATGATTTCTCTCGGTTATAAGAGAGATTTGGGTTAGGAAGAACGCATAACAACGATGGCGATGAAAAAGTTGCTCATAGCGTCGCTGCTCTTCAGCAGCGCCACCGTATACGGTGCAGACGGGTTCGTAGTGAGAGATATTCATTTCGAAGGCCTGCAGCGAGTCGCCGTTGGTGCGGCCCTCCTCAGCATGCCGGTGCGCGTTGGCGATACGGTAACGGACGATGATATCGGTAATACCATCCGCTCACTGTTTGCCACCGGTAACTTCGAAGATGTGCGGGTACTGCGCGACGGCGATACGCTGCTGGTTCAGGTGAAGGAGCGTCCAACCATCGCCAGCATTACTTTCTCCGGCAACAAGTCGGTGAAGGACGATATGCTGAAGCAGAACCTGGAAGCCTCAGGCGTGCGCGTGGGGGAATCTCTGGATCGCACCACCCTGTCCGATATCGAGAAAGGGCTGGAGGATTTCTACTACAGCGTGGGTAAATACAGCGCCAGCGTGAAAGCTGTTGTCACGCCGCTGCCGCGTAACCGCGTCGACCTGAAACTGGTGTTCCAGGAAGGGGTTTCGGCCAGGATCCAGCAGATCAACATTGTGGGTAACCACGCCTACAGCACCGAAGAGCTGATCTCGAATTTCCAACTGCGCGACGAGGTTCCCTGGTGGAACGTGGTCGGCGATCGTAAATACCAGAAGCAGAAGCTGGCGGGCGACCTCGAAACCCTGCGCAGTTTCTACCTCGATCGCGGCTATGCGCGCTTCAATATCGACTCTACTCAGGTCAGCCTGACGCCGGACAAAAAAGGCATCTACATTACCGTGAACATCACTGAAGGCCAGCAGTACAAGCTGTCGGGCGTTCAGGTCAACGGTAATCTGGCGGGCCACTCAGCGGAAATCGAAAAGCTGACCAAAATCGAGCCAGGCGAACTCTATAACGGCACTAAAGTGACCCGCATGGAGGACGACATTAAGAAACTGCTCGGTCGCTATGGTTATGCTTACCCGCGCGTTCAGACTCAACCAGAGATCAACGATGCCGACAAGACAGTTAAACTGCACGTCAGCGTCGATGCCGGCAACCGTTACTACGTGCGTAAGATTCGATTCGAAGGTAACGACACCTCCAAGGATTCCGTACTGCGTCGCGAAATGCGCCAGATGGAAGGGGCGTGGCTGGGTAGTAACCTGGTCGACCAGGGGAAAGAGCGTCTGAACCGTACCGGCTACTTCGAAACCGTGGATACCGAAACCCAGCGCGTGCCGGGTAGCCCGGACCAGGTAGACGTGGTCTACAAGGTGAAAGAGCGTAACACCGGTAGTCTGAACTTTGGTATCGGTTACGGTACTGAGAGTGGCGTGAGCTTCCAGGCGGGTGTTCAGCAGGATAACTGGCTGGGTACGGGCTATTCGGTCGGGATCAACGGTACCAAGAACGACTACCAGACTTACGCGGAACTCGCGGTCACCAACCCGTACTTTACGGTGGATGGGGTGAGCCTGGGTGGTCGTCTGTTCTACAACGACTTTAAAGCGGATGATGCGGATCTCTCCACGTACACCAACAAGAGCTACGGCCTTGACGGTACGCTGGGCTTCCCGATCAACGAATACAACACGCTGCGCGTCGGTCTGGGCTATGTCCACAACGACCTGTCCGATATGCAGCCTCAGGTTGCGATGTGGCGTTATCTGAATGCCCAGGGTGAACATCCGTCCAACTCAGGTAAGGATGATGACTTCTCGGCGGACGATTTCACCTTTAACTACGGCTGGACCTTCAACAACCTCGACCGTGGTTACTTCCCGACCAAAGGTTCACGCGTTAACCTGAATGGTAAAGTGACCATTCCGGGCTCCGACAACGAGTTCTATAAGGTAACGCTGGATACCGCGACCTACATGCCTATCGATCAGGATCGCAAGTGGGTGGTACTGGGTCGTACCCGTTGGGGCTACGGCGACGGTCTGGGCGGTAAAGAGCTGCCGTTCTACGAGAACTTCTACGCCGGTGGTTCCAGCACGGTGCGCGGCTTCCAGTCTAACAACATCGGTCCGAAGGCCGCTTACTATGGCCCGGATAACCGCTACTGTTCCGGATCGGCGGTCTGTGAATCTGACGATGCTATCGGCGGTAACGCCATGGGCGTGGCCAGCCTTGAGCTGATCACCCCGACGCCGTTCCTGAGCGAGAAGTACGCCAACTCGGTGCGTACCTCTTTCTTCGTGGATGCAGGTACGGTCTGGGATACCGAGTGGAATGATACCGCGCAAACCCGCGCAGCCGGTATTCCGGACTACAGCGATCCGAGCAACATTCGTATGTCTGCCGGTATTGCCGTACAGTGGATGTCGCCGCTGGGGCCGTTGGTCTTCTCTTACGCTCAGCCGTTCAAGAAGTACGATGGCGACAAAGCGGAGCAGTTCCAGTTTAATATCGGTAAAACCTGGTAACGTCGCCGAAAAAACGGCACACGTTTCAGTATAGCGAAGGCTCCGGGCGGGAATACCCCCTGCCGGAGTCCGCATAAAACGGGTACCTGCGGGTACGTATGGGATGGTAAGGAGTTTATAGTGAAAAAGTGGTTTATTGCTGCAGGTCTTGGTCTGGCTATGGCTGCATCTGCACAGGCTGCGGATACCATCGCTGTGGTTAACATGGCGAATCTGTTTCAGCAGGTAGCCCAGAGCACCGGGACCACCAAAACGCTGGAGAACGAATTCAAAGGCCGTGCGAGCGAACTGCAGACTATGGAAAGCAGCCTGCAATCCAAAATGCAGCGTCTGCAGAATTCCAAAGGCAAGAATAGCAGCCTGGAAAAAGAAGTCATGGCCGATCGTGAGAAGTTCTCTGCCAAAGCGCAGGCCTTCGAGCAGGATCGCGCTCGTCGCTCCAACGAAGAACGCGGCAAACTGGTGACTCGTATCCAGACTGCTGTGAAGAAAGTGGCTGACGATAAAGATATCGACGTGGTTCTGGATGCCAACAGCATCGCCTACCACGGTAGCGATGTTAAAGATATCACCGCTGATGTGCTGAAGCAGGTTAAATAATTCATGCCTTCAATTCGACTGGCTGACCTTGCACAGCAGCTGGATGCCGAATTGCACGGCGATGGCGATATCGCCATCGCCGGTGTGGCATCTATGCAGTCTGCGGTTGCGGGGCAGATTACATTTATGGTTAATCCCCGCTACCGTGAGCAGTTGGCGGATTGCCAGGCGTCTGCGATCGTTATGACGGAAGCCGACCTCCCTTATGCCCGGAGTGCGGCACTGATCGTTAAAAATCCCTACCTGACTTACGCGCGCATGGCGCAGATTCTGGACACCACGCCAAAACCCGCGCAGAATATCGCGCCCGGCGCGGTGATCGACCCGAGCGCGAAGCTTGGAAACAATGTGGCGGTCGGCGCCAACGCTGTGATTGAATCCGGCGTGGTGCTGGGCGACGACGCGATCGTCGGCCCGGGGTGCTTTGTGGGAAAAAATACCCGCATTGGCGCTGGCACGCGACTGTGGGCCAATGTCACCGTTTACCATGAAGTGGAAATCGGTGAGCAGTGCCTGGTGCAGTCTGGTACCGTTATCGGGTCCGATGGCTTTGGCTATGCCAACGATCGCGGTAACTGGGTGAAGATCCCGCAGCTTGGCCGGGTGATCATCGGCGATCGGGTAGAGATTGGTGCCTGCACCACTATCGACCGCGGTGCGCTGGACGATACTCTGATCGGCAACGGCGTCATTATTGATAACCAGTGTCAGATTGCACATAACGTGGTGATTGGCGACAATACCGCGGTTGCAGGCGGCGTCATTATGGCGGGCAGCCTGAAAATTGGTCGCTACTGTATGATTGGCGGTGCCAGTGTGATCAATGGTCACATGGAGATCTGCGATAAGGTGACCGTAACGGGTATGGGCATGGTGATGCGCCCCATTACGGAACCCGGTGTTTATTCATCAGGTATTCCGCTGCAACCTAATAAAGTCTGGCGTAAAACCGCAGCGCTGGTGATGAATATCGATGAGATGAGCAAACGCCTCAAGGCGGTAGAGCGAAAAGTTAATCAGGACTAAGTCCACCGCACCGCTCACTCATTACACCTGAATACAGAGCCAGATTCGCGGCCTGCCAGCGATCTCCGGATCGCCGCGGGCCGTGTTATTATTGTCCCTTATGTAATGTACATTTGACAGGAAGAGTATTTTGAATACTGACACACATACTCTGCGCATTGAAGAGATTCTGGAGCTTCTGCCGCATCGTTTTCCGTTCTTGCTGGTTGACCGCGTACTGGATTTCGAAGAAGGCCGCTTTCTGCGCGCGGTGAAGAATGTTTCGGTTAATGAGCCGTTTTTCCAGGGGCATTTCCCTGGTAAACCGATTTTCCCTGGCGTGCTGATTCTTGAAGCAATGGCGCAGGCCACCGGTATTCTGGCGTTTAAAAGCGTTGGCAAACTGGAGCCGGGTGAACTGTACTACTTTGCCGGCATCGACGAGGCTCGCTTCAAGCGCCCTGTCTCTCCTGGCGATCAGATGATCATGGAAGTGACCTTTGAGAAGACTCGCCGCGGTTTGACGCGTTTTAAAGGCGTGGCGACAGTTGACGGTAAGGTTGTCTGTGAAGCGACCATGATGTGTGCCCGTAACCGGGAGGCCTAATTCGTGATTGATAAATCCGCCTTTATTCATCCCACCGCCATTGTGGAAGAGGGGGCCGTTATCGGCGCCGGAGTCCATATTGGCCCGTACTCGCTGGTTGGCCCGAACGTTGAGATCGGCGAAGGCACCGTGCTGAAATCGCACGTTGTCGTTAACGGCCACACCAAAATCGGCCGCGACAATCAGATCTTCCAGTTCGCCTCTATTGGTGAAGTGAATCAGGATCTGAAGTACGCGAACGAACCGACGCGTGTGGAGATTGGCGATCGCAACCGCATTCGCGAAAGCGTCACCATCCATCGCGGTACCGCGCAAGGGGGGGAATTGACGAAGGTGGGTAGCGATAACCTGCTGATGATCAATGCCCATGTGGCGCATGACTGTCAGGTAGGCGATCGCTGTATCCTCGCGAACAATGCGACGCTGGCCGGCCATGTCACCGTGGACGATTACGCCATCATTGGCGGCATGACTGCGGTACATCAGTTCTGCATCATCGGTGCCCATGTCATGGTCGGGGGCTGTTCCGGCGTAGCGCAGGACGTGCCGCCCTACGTGATTGCTCAGGGCAACCATGCGACGCCCTTCGGCGTTAATATCGAAGGGCTGAAGCGCCGCGGCTTCAGCAAAGAGGCGCTGCATGCCATCCGCAACGCTTATAAGTTGCTGTACCGTAGTGGAAAAACCCTGGATGAAGCTCGCCCGGAAATCGAAGCTCTGGCGGCTAAGCACCCTGAAGTTCAGCCTTTTGTGGCGTTCTTTGAACGTTCCACTCGCGGTCTGATTCGCTAGGGTGTCGCCACGCCAATGAAAACGGGTCGTCCTCTTACTATCGCCCTGGTCGCCGGAGAAACCTCCGGCGATATTCTTGGTGCCGGTCTGATCCGCGCGCTGAAGGCTAAAGTACCGGATGCGCGCTTCGTTGGCGTGGCGGGGCCGCTGATGCAGGCGGAAGGGTGCGAAGTCTGGTATGAGATGGAAGAGCTGGCGGTGATGGGCATTGTCGAAGTGCTTGGCCGTCTGCGCCGTCTGCTTCAGATTCGCGCCGATCTGACCCGCCGCTTTAGCGAATTGCAGCCGGATGTCTTTGTCGGTATCGATGCGCCGGACTTCAACATCACTCTGGAAGGAAAACTTAAACAGCGCGGCATTAAGACTATTCACTACGTCAGCCCCTCCGTTTGGGCGTGGCGTCAGAAACGCGTTTTCAAAATAGGGCGAGCCACCGATCTGGTGCTGGCTTTTCTGCCTTTTGAAAAAGCGTTTTACGATCGATTCAACGTTCCCTGCCGCTTTATCGGTCACACCATGGCGGATGCCATGCCGCTGGATCCCGATAAAAACGGTGCCCGTGACGTGCTGGGTATTGCCCATGAGGCTCGCTGCCTGGCGCTGTTACCTGGTAGCCGCGGGGCGGAAGTTGAGATGCTTAGCGCCGACTTTCTGAAGACTGCTCAGCTGCTGCGCAGCCATTTTCCCGACCTTGAAGTACTGGTTCCGCTGGTGAACAGCAAACGCCGCGAGCAGTTTGAGCATATCCTGGCCGAGGTGGCGCCAGAGCTGCCGGTGCGACTGCTGGACGGACAGGCCCGCGAGGCGATGATTGCCAGCGATGCCGCGCTGCTGGCATCCGGCACTGCCGCGCTGGAATGTATGCTGGCGAAATGTCCAATGGTGGTGGGTTATCGTATGAAGCCTTTCACCTTCTGGCTGGCGAAGCGGCTGGTGAAAACCGATTATGTGTCGCTGCCTAACCTGCTGGCCGGGCGTGAACTGGTGAAAGAGCTGCTCCAGGAGGAGTGTGAGCCGCAATTACTGGCCCAGGCATTGACTCCGTTGCTGGAAGAGAGTGAAACGCGCCACGAAATGCATGATATCTTCCGCCAGTTGCATGAGCAGATCCGCTGTAACGCGGATGAGCAGGCGGCACAAGCGGTACTGGAGCTGGCGCAATGATGGAATTTGTCTATCCCCACACCCGGCTGGTGGCCGGGGTTGACGAAGTTGGGCGCGGCCCGCTGGTTGGCGCCGTGGTGACCGCTGCGGTGATCCTCGATCCCGAACGCCCCATTGCCGGGCTGGCGGATTCGAAAAAACTCTCCGAGAAGCGTCGTCAGGCGTTACATGATGAGATTTGCGAAAAGGCGTTGGCCTGGAGTCTGGGGCGCGCTGAACCCCATGAGATCGATCAGCTTAATATCCTGCATGCCACCATGCTCGCCATGCAGCGCGCCGTGGCCGGGTTGGCGATTGCGCCGGAGTATGTGCTGATCGACGGCAATCGCTGTCCAACTCTGCCAGTGCCCAGCATGGCGGTGATCAAAGGAGACGGCCTGGTGGCGGAAATCAGCGCCGCCTCGATTATCGCTAAAGTTTCCCGCGATCGTGAAATGACGGAACTGGATCGCGCGTTCCCCGAATACGGCTTTGCGAAACATAAAGGCTATCCAACGGCCTTACACTTAGAGAAACTGGCGCAGTACGGCGCCACGGAACACCATCGCCGCAGCTTTGCGCCCGTCAAACGTGCCCTGGGCCTGAGCGCCTGACTGCGTTAACCGGAAAGAGATATGGCTGAACCACGTTTTGTCCACCTGCGGATACACAGTGACTACTCCATGATCGATGGCCTGGCGAAGGTGGGGCCGCTGGTGAAAAAAGCGGCTGCCCTTGGCATGCCATCTATGGCGATTACCGACTTCACCAACCTGTGTGGTCTGGTGAAGTTTTACGGCGGGGCTCACGGCGCCGGAATGAAGCCGCTGGTGGGTGCCGACTTCCATATGGTCAACGAGCTACTGGGTGATGAACCCGTCGAACTGACCGTGCTGGCGATGAATAACGTTGGCTATCAGAACCTGACCCTGCTTATTTCTCGCGCCTATCAGCGTGGCTATGGCGCCGCGGGTCCCTTAATTGACCGAGACTGGCTGGTAGAGCTGAATGAGGGGCTGATCGTGCTGTCCGGCGCCCGCCGGGGCGATGTGGGTATCAGCCTGCTGCGCGGTAACGATGCCCTGGTTGAACAGTGTCTGGCATTCTGGCAGGAGCACTTCCCCGAACGCTACTATCTGGAGCTGATTCGAACCGGGCGCGCGGATGAAGAAAGCTATCTGCACGCTGCTGTTCGCCTGGCGGAAGACCGTGGGATACCGGTGGTCGCGACTAACGACGTGCGCTTCCTGGTCGCCGACGATTTCGACGCCCATGAAATTCGCGTTGCCATTCACGATGGCTATACCCTGGACGATCCCAAGCGGCCGCGTAATTATTCCAGCCAGCAGTATCTGCGCAGTGAAGATGAGATGTGCGAGCTGTTTGCCGACATCCCCGAAGCGCTGGAAAACAGCGTGGAGATCGCCAAACGCTGCAACGTGACGGTACGACTGGGCGAGTACTTCCTGCCGCAGTTCCCCACCGGTGATATGACTACCGAAGATTTCCTGGTGGCGAAATCCCGTGAAGGCCTTGAGGAGCGCCTGGAATTTCTCTACCCGGATCCGGAAGAGCGGGCCCAGCGTCGCCCTCCCTATGATGAACGTCTGGAGATCGAACTCCAGGTAATCAACCAGATGGGGTTCCCCGGCTACTTCCTGATCGTGATGGAGTTTATCCAGTGGTCGAAGGATAACGGCGTGCCGGTAGGGCCTGGACGAGGATCCGGCGCCGGTTCGCTGGTGGCCTATGCGCTGAAAATCACCGATCTCGACCCGTTGGAGTTCGATCTGCTGTTCGAACGCTTCCTGAACCCGGAACGTGTCTCGATGCCCGACTTCGACGTCGACTTCTGTATGGAGAAGCGCGACCAGGTCATTGAGCACGTCGCGGACATGTACGGCCGCGACGCGGTATCGCAGATTATCACCTTCGGTACCATGGCCGCTAAAGCGGTTATCCGCGACGTAGGCCGGGTACTGGGCCATCCCTATGGCTTTGTCGACAGGATCTCCAAACTGGTGCCGCCAGACCCGGGCATGACCCTGGCAAAAGCCTTCGAGGCGGAGCCTCAACTGCCGGAGATCTACGAGGCGGACGAAGAGGTGAAGGCGCTTATCGACATGGCGCGTAAGCTGGAAGGGGTCACCCGTAACGCCGGTAAACACGCCGGTGGTGTGGTGATCGCGCCTACCAAAATCACCGACTTTGCGCCGCTCTACTGCGACGAAGAGGGGCGCCATCCGGTCACCCAGTTCGACAAGAACGACGTGGAATATGCCGGGCTGGTGAAGTTCGACTTCCTGGGGCTGCGTACCCTGACCATCATCAACTGGGCGCTGGAGATGATCAACGCCCGGCGTGAAAAGCAGGGCGAACCGCCGCTGGATATCGCCGCCATTCCGCTGGACGATAAAAAGAGCTTCGATATGCTGCAACGCTCGGAAACCACGGCGGTATTCCAGCTTGAATCGCGCGGCATGAAGGATCTGATCAAGCGCCTGCAGCCTGACTGCTTCGAAGATATGATAGCCCTGGTGGCCCTGTTCCGACCGGGGCCGCTGCAGTCCGGGATGGTGGATAACTTTATCGACCGTAAGCACGGGCGCGAGGAGATCTCCTACCCGGATATTCAGTGGCAGCACGATAGCCTGAAGCCGGTACTGGAGCCAACTTATGGCATCATCCTCTATCAGGAACAGGTGATGCAGATAGCCCAGGTGCTTTCGGGCTATACCCTGGGCGGCGCGGATATGCTGCGTCGCGCTATGGGTAAGAAAAAGCCGGAAGAGATGGCCAAGCAGCGTTCCAGTTTTGAAGACGGGGCGAAAAAGAACGGCATCGACGGCGAACTGGCGATGAAAATCTTCGACCTTGTGGAGAAGTTCGCTGGTTACGGCTTTAACAAATCGCACTCCGCCGCCTATGCGCTGGTGTCATATCAGACTCTGTGGCTTAAGGCACACTATCCCGCTGAATTTATGGCGGCGGTGATGACCGCCGATATGGATAACACCGATAAAGTGGTGGGACTGGTGGATGAGTGCTGGCGTATGGGACTGAAGATCCTGCCGCCGGACATCAATTCCGGGCTGTATCATTTCCACGTGAATGATGACGGTGAAATTGTCTACGGTATCGGCGCCATCAAAGGGGTGGGCGAAGGTCCTATCGAAGCGATTATTGAGGCGCGTAACAACGGCGGCTATTTCCGTGAGTTGTTCGATCTCTGCGCCCGTACCGATATCAAGAAGATCAACCGCCGGGTGATGGAAAAGCTCATCATGTCCGGCGCCTTCGATCGCCTTGGGCCGCATCGCGCTGCGCTGATGAATTCGCTGGGGGATGCCCTTAAAGCGGCGGATCAGCATGCTAAAGCCGAGGCCATTGGCCAGGCCGATATGTTTGGCGTGCTGGCGGAAGCGCCGGAGCAGGTGGAGCAGTCCTACTCGAACTGCCTGCCCTGGCCGGAACAGCAGCAGCTCGACGGCGAGCGCGAAACCCTGGGACTGTATCTGACGGGCCACCCCATCAATCAGTACCTGAAAGAGATCGAGCGATACGTCGGCGGTGTGCGTCTGAAAGACATGCACCCGACGGATCGTGGGAAGGTGACCACGGCGGCGGGACTGGTGCTCGCTGCCCGTATTATGATCACCAAGCGGGGAAACCGCATCGGCATCTGCACCCTTGATGACCGTTCCGGACGCCTGGAGGTCATGTTATTCTCTGAGGCGCTGGAAAAATACCAGCAACTGCTGGAAAAAGACCGTATCCTGATCGTCAGCGGACAGGTCAGCTTTGATGACTTCAGCGGTGGGCTTAAAATGATGGCCCGGGAAGTGATGGACATTGACGAGGCTCGCGAAAAGTATGCGCGCGGGCTTGCTATCTCGCTGACGGACAGGCAAATTGATGACCAGCTTTTAAACCGACTCCGTCAATCTCTGGAACCCCATCGTTCGGGGACCATTCCAGTGCATCTCTACTATCAGAGGGCGGATGCGCGTGCACGGCTGCGGTTTGGCGCTGCATGGCGCGTGTCGCCCAGCGATCGTTTACTTAACGATCTGCGCGGTCTGATAGGTTCGGAGCAGGTGGAACTGGAGTTTGACTAATACAGGAATACTATGAGTCTGAATTTCCTTGATTTTGAACAGCCGATTGCAGAACTGGAAGCGAAAATCGATTCCTTAACAGCGGTCGGCCGTCAGGACGAAAAACTGGATATTAATATCGACGAAGAGGTGCATCGTCTGCGCGAAAAGAGCGTAGAGCTGACCCGTAAAATCTTCGCCGATCTCGGCGCCTGGCAGATTGCCCAGCTGGCGCGTCATCCATTGCGTCCTTATACCCTGGACTATGTGCGTATGGCGTTCGACGACTTCGACGAACTGGCCGGCGATCGCGCATATGCGGATGACAAAGCCATCGTCGGCGGTATTGCCCGTCTGGATGGTCGTCCGGTAATGGTCATTGGCCACCAGAAAGGGCGTGAAACCAAAGAGAAGATTCGTCGCAACTTTGGTATGCCTGCGCCGGAAGGTTATCGCAAAGCGCTGCGCCTGATGGAGATGGCCGAGCGTTTTAATATGCCGATCGTTACCTTTATCGACACCCCGGGGGCTTATCCGGGCGTGGGGGCGGAAGAGCGCGGCCAGTCAGAAGCCATTGCCCGCAATCTGCGTGAAATGTCCGGGCTGACGGTGCCGGTTATCTGTACCGTTATCGGCGAAGGCGGCTCCGGCGGCGCTCTGGCGATTGGCGTGGGTGATAAGGTCAATATGCTGCAGTACAGCACCTATTCGGTAATCTCACCGGAAGGCTGTGCCTCCATTCTGTGGAAGAGCGCAGATAAAGCGCCGCTGGCGGCAGAAGCCATGGGCATTATCGCAGAGCGTCTGAAAGAGCTGAAGCTTATCGACACCGTGATTCCGGAGCCGCTGGGCGGTGCCCATCGTAATCCGGAAACGATGGCGGAATCGCTGAAGGCCCAGCTACTGGCAGACCTGGCTGACCTGGACGTACTGGGTAAAGACGACCTGCTTAATCGCCGCTATCAGCGCCTGATGAGTTACGGCTACGCCTGATTAGCGTGTGGTGCATTGAGAAGAGGGCCGGTTTATCCGGCCCTTTTTTATGGGTGCAATGGATGCGGCTGACGCTAAGACGCAGTCTGAAAAGCGCCGTTGACACCTTGCGCCCCGCCTGGTCGCCCTTTATTGTCCCAGCATAACAAAAGGAGAGATTATGCTGGGTTTACAACAGGTTCACCATATCGCCATCATTGCCACCAACTACGCTCAGAGCAAATCCTTTTACTGCGATATTCTTGGCTTTACCCTCACGTCCGAAGTCTACCGCGAAGCCCGCGACTCCTGGAAAGGGGATCTGGCGTTGAATGGACAGTATGTTATCGAACTTTTCTCTTTTCCCTTCCCTCCGCCGCGTCCGAGTCGCCCGGAGGCCTGTGGCTTACGCCATCTGGCCTTTAGCGTGGCGGACGTCGACCAGGCCGTCGCCCATCTGACGTCTCACCAGGTGGCCTGCGAGGCGGTGCGCGTCGACCCTCTGACGGGTAAACGCTTCACCTTCTTTACTGACCCGGATGGTTTGCCGCTTGAACTCTACGAGGCGTAACCGACAGTTGTTTTTCAGGCCGGGTATGACGTAATGACTTGATCGCTTTGTCGTGAGTGGTTAACGTGCCGCTATACCTCCTTAAATCCTCCGGACAATGGATAACAACGGCGATATTTCACTCTCCCCCTCTCTGAATCACTGGTCGCGCTGGCTGGTGGCCTTTAGCGGTGGTCTTGACTCCACGGTGCTATTGCATCTGTTAGTGCAGCTACGCGAGCAAACAGGCGCCCGGTTACGGGCGATTCACGTCCACCACGGGCTTAGCCGTTACGCTGACGACTGGGCGGTACACTGCCAGCAAATTTGCGAACGCTGGAAGGTGCCGCTGGAAGTGATTCGGGTTGAGCTACAGGAAAACGGGCAGGGCGTTGAGGCTCAGGCCCGTGAAGCGCGCTATGCCGCCCTGGCCGGGGCCCTACAGCCGCAAGAGGCGCTGATTACCGCACAGCATCTGGACGATCAGTGCGAAACGCTGCTGCTGGCCCTGAAACGCGGTAGCGGCCCGGCGGGGCTTGCCGCCATGCCTGAAACGCTGGCGTTCGCCGGTGGGACACTCGTACGTCCAATGTTGAAAAACCCGCGCTCGGCGCTGGAGAGCTATGCCGGAAAGCACGGGCTGGCGTGGATCGAAGATGAAAGTAATCAGGATGATCGCTTCGATCGTAACTATCTGCGCCTGCGGGTACTGCCCCAACTGACACAGCGCTGGCCTCATTTTGCCCGTACTGCGGGGCGTAGTGCGGCGCTGTGCGGCGAGCAGGAGAGCCTGATCGACGAACTGCTGGCGGATGAACTGGCGTCGCTGATTGGTCCCCAGGGCGAGCTACGCCTGACGCCGCTTGCTGCCATGAGTGATATCCGACGTGCCGCGCTGCTGCGGCGCTGGCTGACGCGAGGCGGCGGTCAGGCGCCGTCGCGTTCTATGCTAACGCGTTTGTGGGATGAAGTGGCCTGCGCCAGGGCAGATGCCGCACCGCGTCTGCGTCTGGGCGGTGAAGAGGTACGTCGCTACCATGGCGCGCTGTGGCGGGTAAAATGTCGGGCGTCGCTGGATGATGTCGTGCTGAGCTGGGACGATCCTGCCCAGCCGCTGGAGCTACCGGAGGCGTTGGGCGCTCTGAGTTGGGGTGAACCGGGTAGCGCGGTACGTCCACCTGCTGACGATGAGCAGGTTAGCGTTCGTTTCCGGGCCAGGGGGACGGTACATATTCTGGGGCGCGCCCACGGGCGGCCGATAAAAAAACTGTGGCAGGAGCTTGGTATCGCGCCATGGCGGCGCTTCACCACGCCACTGCTTTATTACAATGAGTGCCTGATTGCCGCGCCAGGGATTTTTGTGACCCGGGAAGGCGCCCCGCAGGGGGCGTCATGCTGGCATATTTTATGGCAAAAGGAGCAAGAGTCATGATCAAACGAACGGGGCTGGCGGTGGCGCTGCTGCTGTGCGGCCTGCCCGCGCTGGCGAAGGGTGATGCCAAAGCCGGTGAAGAGAAAGCGGTGATGTGTGTCGCCTGTCATGGGGCTAAAGGGAAGATATCGGTACCGCTTTATCCTAACCTGGCGGGACAGAATGAGGCCTACCTGGCCCACGCGCTGCATGCTTATAAAAAAGGGGAGCGCAGCGGCGGCCAGGCGGAGGTGATGAAGGCTTACGTCAACGGTCTTTCTGATGAGGATATTGATAATCTGGCGGCGTACTATGCCAGCATGGAGCCCTGAGAGTGAAAGGGCAGCCAGGCGGCTGCCCTTAGAGAGTATTATTCGCGAATGTAGTTATCGCCTTTAAGTTCCGGGTGACTGAACATATTAATTTCGTCCAGGCGCAGTTCGCGCTTGTCGCCACCGTTTTCGACAATCAGATACTCGATGCCTTTGCGAATCACCAGGTCTTGGGCATTAGCATGGAGTTTCTCTCCATTTTTTAACTCCAGCGTCAGAAGCCAGTGGTGCTGGCAGGCGAGCTCGAGATTCTCATAATCATCGCAGTTAATGGGTTGATAGGTATCATTCACTGACATAATCGCTCACCAGTAAGTTAGCGGCAGCATAAGCCGCCTTATCCCTGACTGAATCCGAAAGCGTCTCGTCGGAAGCCGTGTCATTCAGAAACTTTAATACGCAGCCCAGCGCATCCGGGATGTAGCCCAGTTCGCCGCTGGCGATCTCACTGTAGCGTCGGCGTATTAATTCACAATACCTTTCCATATGCCCTCCTTTCCGAGTCTGAAACCAGACTTTTACCAGGATACCTGCTAAGACTACGAAGATAAACACGCTTTCGCAAGGTGGCGCAATTTACGGCAGCAGGGGCACGAACGGGAAAAATTGGGAGTAACGGCAGAATGTCGAGGCGCTTTTCGCTACAATAATTGCCAGCAAATTTGGGGGCGCTATGGCTTTAAAAGCAACGATTTACAAAGCGGCAGTCAATGTCGCCGATCTCGACCGTAACCGGTTCATGGATACCAGCCTGACGCTTGCCTGCCACCCGTCAGAGACGCAACAGCGCATGATGCTGCGCCTGATGGCATGGATCATGTATGCCGATGAGCGGCTGACCTTTACCCGTGGACTCTGTGCCGACGATGAGCCAGAGCTGTGGTTGCGTAACGATTGCGGCGATATCGATGTATGGATCGAACTGGGCCTGCCGGATGAAAAGCGCCTGAAGAAGGCCTGTAGTCAGGGGGCGCAGGTGGTGCTGTTCGCCTACAATAGCCGTGCTGCCCAGGTGTGGTGGCAGCAGAATCAGACCCGGCTGGCCGGGTATCGCAATCTGGCCATCTGGTATCTGGATGATGAACAGCTTGCGGCTCTGAGTAGCCTGGCGGCGCGCAATATGACGCTGCAGGCGACGCTCACGGAGGGAACTATCTGGCTTTCTGACGCTCAAAACCATCTGGAGTTGAAGCCAGTGTCGTGGCAGCAGCAATGATTGAGATATCCCGACGCGTTATCATTCCCGATGATGAGATTACGCTGAGCGCGATTCGCGCCCAGGGGGCGGGTGGTCAACATGTGAATAAAGCATCAACGGCAGTGCATCTGCGTTTTGATATTGGTGCTTCCAGCCTGCCAGAAGAGTATAAAGCGCGAATGATGGCGGCCAGCCATCATCTGATTACCTCAGAGGGTATCGTGGTGATTAAAGCGCAGGAGTATCGCAGTCAGGAGATGAACCGGGAGGCCGCTATCGCACGGCTGGTGGCGTTGATTCAGGAATTGAACGCGCCCCGTAAAACTCGCAGACCCACTCGGCCGACGCGTGCTTCAAAGCAGCGACGGCTGGCGGCAAAGTCGCAGAAGTCGACGACTAAATCGCTGCGAGGCCGGGTTCGTCGTATGCCGGAGTAATGAAACGCTAAAGTGAATAACAGGATTGGCCGGTGAAAAAGATCATTTTTTCTGCAGTTGCAGTTGGTACGTTGTTGTCGCTATTTGGCTGTAACAACCCTTCCGATAGCGTTCGGATGGCGCCAGAAACCCAGGCCGCCGAACTGAAACCCATGCAGCAGAGCTTCCGTGGCGTGCTGCCCTGTGCCGACTGTGAGGGCATTGAAACCTCGCTGTTCCTGGAAAAGGATGGCACCTGGGTGATGAATGAGCGAGGCATAGGGGCGAAAATGCCTGATGTTTCTGCCTCCTGGGGGTCCTGGGCGCGTACTGCCGATAAACTGGTGCTGACCGATGCCCGGGGCAATAAGCGTTACTTCCGCCCGGACGGTGAGGGGCTGGAGATGCTGGATCAAGAGGGCAATCCCATTGAATCCGCGCTGAACTATCGTCTGGAGTCGGTGCAGACGCAACTGCCCAAAACGCCGATGGCGATGAAGGGCAAATATATGTATATGGCCGATGCAGCCACCTTTACCGACTGCGCGACCGGACGCACCTTCATCTTCGACAACAATATTCAGATGGAGCGGGCTTACAGTCAGGCGCGCGACCAGAGCATGCAGCCGGTGCTGGTGAAGCTGGAAGCGCACTTTACCCTGACGCCGAATCCGGACAGTGGGGAGATGCAGATGACGGTGGTTCCTGACAGCGACGGTCGTTTTGCACCGGGCAAGGATTGTAACGACTGACGCGATGGGCAGGTGGCGATGTCAGCCACCTGCATCTGCTGTTTTAGTGCCACCGCCACGCCATTTTACGCGCTTTAAGGTAAACCCCCTGTTTCAGGTGACCAACGTAATCAAGCGGTCGTTCCGGTGTCATTGATGCGACGTCACCATCACGCATATGCATCAGATCGGCCGGACTCACCCAGCCAGCGGCCATGGTGGTGAGCGGGCGGTCTGCGGCGGCATAGGCGGCTAATACAAATTCGGAACAGAAATAGCTATCCTGCGTGCGGCCATCGGGCGTACTGAGTTGAGCGCTGGCTAATCCCTGAACGCACTGCTGGCGAAATTCGCGGGAAAAGGGGTTCAGAGAACAGAGCTGTCTGGTGAGCATAAAGGGGACCATTTCGACGATCCCGCCGTAATTATAGCGGCTACCGTTTTTGTCGCGGGCAAAGCGGGCGATAGCCTCCGCCTGTGGCTGGGTCAGATCGGGCAGACGCAAAGCAAAAAGCTTATCGCTGTGTTTCAGCACTTCCTGAAGTGGCGCGATCTGTACGCCATCACCGACGGCCTCCGCGACCATGCCGTCGCCAATATAGATGGCGACATGGCTGACCGAAGAGGTACTGAACAGTCGAATCCCCAAAGAAGTCAGACCCAGACTGGAAGAGAACAGAACATCGCCAGTGCGCAACTGTTCAGGTGTGATATCGCGCAAGCTGCTGCCAGGGGCAGAACTCTGGCGCTGTATTTTTATGGCCAGGCGCTGTTTTTCAGGTGAAGGGGAGATATCCAGGGTACAACCAGCAAGCAGCGATATGCATAACAGGGCGGGGATCGTTGGCGCCATCGGACACTCCATTGTCATTGCGAAGATAAAAAAACGCCCCGCGTCCTGCGGGGCGTCAGTAACTTATCCGGTGATTTTTTCCATCAGGAATTCGAGGATATCGTCGGTTTTAATCAACTCTTTCTCGCCAGCGCGACGGTACTTATATTCCACGTCATCGTTGTCCAGATTGCGATCGCCGATAACGACGGCATGCGGAATACCGATAAGTTCCATATCGGCGAACATCACGCCCGGACGCTCTTTACGGTCGTCCAGCAGCACGTCCACGCCACGCGCGCGTAGTTCGCTGTACAGGCGTTCGGCCAGATCCTTCACGCGGAATGACTTGTGCATGTTCATCGGCAGAATGGCGACCTGGAACGGGGCGAGCGCTTCTGGCCAGACGATACCGCGATCGTCATGGTTCTGTTCGATGGAAGCGGCTACCACGCGGGTCACGCCGATACCATAGCAGCCCATGGTCAGCACCTGGTTACGGCCGTCCTCACCCTGAACGTTCGCTTTCATTGCTTCGGAGTACTTGGTACCAAGCTGGAAGATATGGCCTACTTCAATACCGCGACGGATCTGCAGGGTACCTTTGCCGTCCGGGCTGGGGTCGCCTTCCACAACGTTGCGAATGTCAGCGACGTCCGGCAGTGCGACGTCACGCTCCCAGTTGATGCCAAGATAGTGCTTACCATCGATATTGGCGCCAGCAGCGAAGTCGCTCATGGCGGCCACGCTACGGTCAACCACTACCGGCAGCGGCATTTTAACCGGACCCAGTGAACCGGGGCCTGCGTTAATGGCTTCGCGGATCTCTTCTTCCGTTGCGAAGGTCAGGGGCACGGCGACCTGCGGCAGCTTTTCTGCCTTCACTTCGTTCAGGGTGTGATCGCCACGCACCAGCAGGGCGATCAGCGGATAGGCTGAACCTTCTTCCGCTTTCACCAGCAGCGTCTTCACGGTTTTCTCGACGGGCAGATTGAACTGTTCGACCAGATCGGCAATGGTCCTGGTGTTCGGGGTATCGACCAGCTCCATTTCCTGAGTCGGTGCTGCGCGTTCTGCGGCCGGGGCAACGGCTTCGGCCAGTTCAATGTTAGCGGCGAACTCGGAATCGGTAGAAAAGACGATATCGTCCTCGCCGCTCTGGGCCAGCACCTGGAACTCATGGGATGCGCTACCGCCAATCGAGCCGGTATCTGCCTGTACAGCGCGGAAATCCAGTCCCATGCGGGTAAAGATTTTGCTGTAGGCCGTGTACATCGCGTCATAGGTCTCCTGCAGGGAGGCCTGAGTCGTGTGGAAGGAGTAGGCATCCTTCATAATGAACTCACGCGAACGCATCACGCCAAAGCGCGGACGCACTTCGTCACGGAATTTAGTTTGGATCTGGAAGAAGTTGAGCGGCAGTTGCTTATAGGAGCTCAGCTCGTTACGGATCAGATCGGTAATCACTTCTTCATGCGTCGGGCCGAGCACGAACGGGCGATCGCCACGATCGACAAAACGCAGCAGCTCCGGACCATACTGCTCCCAACGACCGCTTTCCTGCCACAGATCGGCTGGCTGGACCACTGGCATGGACACCTCAATGGCACCGGCGTTATTCATCTCTTCACGCACGATGTTTTCGACTTTTTTCAGGACGCGCAGGCCGGTCGGCAGCCAGGTATACAACCCGGAGGCCAGCTTGCGGATCATCCCGGCGCGCAGCATCAGCTGATGGCTGATGACTTCGGCGTCGGCGGGTGTCTCCTTCAGAGTGGAGAGCAGATATTGGCTAGTACGCATGTTTGTAAAGGTTCCATTTGAACGATCTAACGCAGGCCTGAAAAGGGCCCGTTGGAAAAAAGTGGCTTAGTGTACCAGTGTGGCAGAGTTGCCAAAAGAGAGAGAGTGGAAATTCGAATATTTACCGGCCCGTTCCCCCTTTGCGCGGCATTTTCACTGCTATTCGGCGCTTTCTGGCCTGGGCTCCAGGGCAAAGACTTCGGCCCCCTGTTCGGTCACCCGCCATCGTACGTTAAAGTCCAGTAGCCAGACGGCATACTCGCGCCCAGTATCCTCGCTTTTGCGATAGGCCGGACGTGGATCCTGGGCCAGGACTTCGTGAATAAAGCGGGCGAGTTGCGGATAGCGTCGAGCTGCTTGATCCACCAGGCGCTGTACCTCCGGGGTGAAGCTGACGGGCATATCGGCAGGCGGCGCGTCGACAGCATAGCCTGCCTGGGCCTGAGGCAGCGCTTCGGCAAAGGGCAGATAGGGCTTGATATCCACCACCGGCGTACCGTCGACCAGATCCAGACTGCCCAGCTTCAGTATCAGGCGATCGCGCTGGCTCTCAATGCCTTTTAGCTCAACCAGCGACATCCCGATGGGATTCGGGCGAAAGGTGGAGCGGGTGGCGAACACGCCCATACGCGTATTTCCACCCAGCCGCGGCGGCCGTACCGTCGGGCGCCAGCCGCCGTTCATGGTCTGGTGAAAAACGAACAGAATCCACAGGTGGCTGAACCCTTCCAGACCACGTACGGCCTCTGGCTGATGCCAGGGGGGAAGCAGATGAAGTTCGCCGCCGCCGCTTTTTACCAGGCCTGGCTGGCGAGGGACGGCAAACTTCTCTTTATAGGGGGAGCGGATAACGCCAATTTGTTCAAAACTGAACGATGTCATTTGGCATTAACTTTCAGCGCCGAACCGACGCAAACCGCCTGACGGTAACAACCCGGCGCACCGCTGGTGATTTCGCACTTGTGCAGCAGGACCGCGTTGGCCTTCATTTTAGAGGCGTTAATCTGCATGCGCTTACGGGCAGTGGGAATATTCGGCGGTGAGTCCTGATTGCTCATCTGGCAAGAGTCACCGCTGACTTCACCCAGATCCCGGAAGGGTTTACCGACCAGGTCTTCGGCATTGGTGTAAATCTTAACCGGTGCCGCCCGCGGGGTTCTCGGACGCGTAGGCTCCGTTTTCGGCGCTGTTGCTGTGCTTTGGGTGGGTTCGACAGGAGATCTGCTTAGTATGGAGCAGCCACTTAGCATGAGTGCTAATAAACAGATCGGTAAAGCACGCATAATTTTTCCTCAATAGATGAATCGAAACAGACTTTATTGAATCAAGCTCTTGTTAAAATAACAAGACGGGCCTGAGCCCGTCTTTTCATTTTTACCAAAAAAGTGGCAACCGAATATTACCAACCCTTCACGGCACCGCCATTGAAGATTTTATTTGCGGCTTCAGAAACTTCGTCAGACTGGAATGCCTCAACGAATTTCTTCACATTTTCAGCGTCTTTATTGTCTTCACGCGCCACGATCAGGTTCACGTACGGCGAGTCTTTATCTTCCACGAAGATGCCGTCTTTCGCCGGGGTCAGGCCAATCTGGCTGGCGTAGGTGGTGTTGATAATCGCCAGCGCGATACGGGCATCATCCAGCGAACGCGGTAGCTGCGGGGCTTCCAGCTCAAGTAGTTTCAGGTTTTTCGGATTTTCGGTCACGTCCAGCACGGTCGGCATCAGGCCAACGCCGTCTTTCAGTTTGATCAGACCCACTTTCTGCAGCAGCAGCAGGGAACGGCCAAGGTTGGTCGGATCGTTAGGCAGAGCGACCTGAGCGCCAGGCTGTAATTCATCCAGCGATTTAATTTTTTTGGAATAACCGGCGATGGGGTAAACAAAGGTTTTGCCGGCCGGAACCAGCTTATAGCCGCGATCTTTAATCTGCTGATCCAGATAGGGTTTATGCTGGAATGCGTTAACGTCGATATCGCCCTTGCTCAACGCTTCATTAGGCAGGACGTAGTCGTTGAAAGTCACCAGTTCAACGTCCAGACCATATTTCTCTTTCGCGACCTTCTGAGCGACTTCAGACACTTTCTGCTCAGCACCGACGATCACACCGACCTTAATATGGTTCGGATCTTTCTCTTCCTGGCCGCAACCTGCCAGAGCCAGGGCGCCGACCAGGGCGCCAATTGCTGCAACGGTCTTAAATTTGAGAGACATATCTCTTCCTTTCGTAAATGTGATAGTGCGTTATTTGCGTGTTACAGCGCGGACGATGCGATCGCCACCGAACTGGATCAAATAGACCAGAACAACCAGCAGAACCAGTACCGTATTCATGACGGTGGCATCATAACCAATATAGCCGTACTGGTAGCCAATCTGTCCCAGACCGCCGGCGCCCACGGCGCCGCCCATGGCGGAGTAGCCAACCAGGGTGATCAGTGTGATGGTGGCCGCGTTCACCAGGCCCGGCAGCGCTTCCGGCAGCAGAACCTTGCGAATAATTTGCATTGGTGTGGCGCCCATGGCGCGTGAAGCTTCAATCAGGCCCGACGGAATTTCCAGTAGCGCATTTTCCACCATACGGGCGATAAAGGGCGCGGCACCGACGGTGAGCGGCACGATCGCCGCCTGCAGGCCAATAGAGGTTCCGACAATCACGCGGGTAAAGGGAATCATCCACACCAGCAGAATAATAAAGGGGATGGAGCGGAAAATGTTCACCAGCGCCGAGACGACGCGGTACAGATTCGCGTTTTCCATAATCTGGCCCGGGCGGGTGACATAAAGCAGTACGCCGACCGGAAGACCAATCACAAAACCGAAGAAACCGGAGACAAAGGTCATCATCAGGGTTTCCCATACCCCGCGACCCAGAAGCCACATCATTGCTTCAGACATAACCCAGTACCTCCACCTTCACATGATGCTGCGTGAGCCAGTCAATGGCTGCCTTGGTATCTTTCTGTTCGCCGTGCATTTCAGTCAGCATAATGCCGAATTTCACGCCGCCGGCGTAATCCATCTGAGCGCTAATAATGTTGTTGTTAACATTAAAGCGGCGCGCCGTTTCGGAAAGCAGCGGAGCGTTAACCGATTGCCCGGTAAACTCAAGACGCAGCAGGGGAACGGTGTCCGCGCTCGCTTTGTCGCTCAGGCGCTGGGCGTAGTCCTCGGGAATATCCAGATGCAGCGTGGACTGGATAAACTGCTGCGCCAGCGGGGTTTTGGGGTGAGAAAACACTTCGCCCACAGTATCCTGTTCGATCAACTCGCCATCGCTGATCACCGCCACGCAGTCACAAATGCGTTTAACGACGTCCATTTCATGGGTGATCAGCAGAATGGTCAGGCCCAGACGACGGTTGATGTCTTTCAACAGTTCCAGAATCGAGCGAGTGGTGGCTGGATCCAGGGCGCTGGTGGCTTCGTCACACAGCAGAATTTTCGGGTTGCTCGCCAGTGCACGGGCAATAGCTACGCGCTGTTTCTGACCGCCTGACAGGTTGGCCGGGTAAGCATCCTGTTTTTCGCCCAGACCAACCAGTTCAAGCAGCTCCGTTACGCGGCGTTTGATTTCATCGCGCTGAGTATTGTCCAGCTCCAGCGGCAGCGCCACGTTACCGAACACGGTACGTGAAGAGAGCAGGTTAAAGTGCTGGAAGATCATGCCTATCTGACGGCGAGCCCGGGTCAGTTGGGTGGCGTTCATAGCCGTCAGGTCCTGGCCGTCGACCAGAACGGTACCCTGGGTGGGGCGCTCCAGCAGGTTAACGCAGCGGATGAGCGTACTTTTACCTGCACCGGAAGAGCCTATCACCCCATAAATTTGTCCGGCAGGCACATGCAGGCTGACGTCTTTCAGCGCCTGGATGGTGCGATTCCCCTGCTGGAACACTTTGGTGATATTGGAAAGTTTAATCATCAGGTTAGTTATTATCTTATATAAGTAAGCCGTGGCATTTTCTGCTGCCGTGTACGGGGATAGCCGTATTGGAGATGGATGTTAAGGCATCCAGACGTCTAAATCAATCAATGTCTGATTCGCCATTAGCGTTCGGCAGGGATATGATGTGCGCCAGTTATTATCAGCGATCACAGGAGCATTCGGTGACCAAAAACGTCCCCGCCATTTTTCTCGATCGTGACGGCACTATCAATGTCGATCACGGTTATGTACATGAGATAGATCAGTTTCAATTTATCGAGGGCGTCATCGACGCGATGCGCGATCTGAAAGCTATGGGGTATGCGTTGGTGCTGGTCACTAACCAGTCGGGGATTGCGCGCGGCATTTTCAGCGAGGAGCAGTTTGAGCAGCTAACGGAGTGGATGGACTGGTCGCTGGCAGATCGCGGCGTCGATCTCGATGGCATCTATTACTGTCCGCATCATCCGGATGGAAAAGTGGAGGCATTTCGTCAGCAGTGCGACTGCCGCAAACCGCAACCGGGGATGCTGATTTCAGCGCGTGACTTTCTGCATATTGATATGGCCTCTTCTTATATGGTCGGGGATAAGCTGGAAGATATGCAGGCTGCTGCCGCTGCGGGTGTTGGTAATAAAGTACTGGTCCGGACCGGAAAGCCGGTGACGCCGGATGCCGAAGCGGCTGCGGATTGGGTAATTGATTCTCTGGCTGCGCTGCCTGAATTGATCAAAAGAGGCTAAAATCACCTTTATGCGCGAAAACTGAACGGTTGAAAACTTTTTCTGTTTTAGCGCTTGCTATCCCGCGGCGGGTCCCTATAATGCGCCTCCATCGACACGGCGCAGCGGCAACGCAGCGTGGTGATTCGAAGAGAGAAAATCCTGAAAATCAGGGTTGACTCTGAAAGAGGAAAGCGTAATATACGCCACCTCGCGACGGTGAGCTTAACGCCGCGTCGCAACTGCTCTTTAACAATTTATCAGACAATCTGTGTGGGCACTCGAAAGCACTGATATCCTGAACGTCGAAAGACGCTAAATGAATATCAAGTCTCAAGAGTGAACACGTAATTCATTACGAAGTTTAATTCTTTGAGCATCAAACTTTAATTGAAGAGTTTGATCATGGCTCAGATTGAACGCTGGCGGCAGGCCTAACACATGCAAGTCGAGCGGCAGCGGAAGGAAGCTTGCTTCCTTGCCGGCGAGCGGCGGACGGGTGAGTAATGTCTGGGGATCTGCCTGATGGAGGGGGATAACCACTGGAAACGGTGGCTAATACCGCATAATCTCGAAAGAGCAAAGTGGGGGACCTTCGGGCCTCACGCCATCAGATGAACCCAGATGGGATTAGCTAGCAGGTAGGGTAATGGCCTACCTGGGCGACGATCCCTAGCTGGTCTGAGAGGATGACCAGCCACACTGGAACTGAGACACGGTCCAGACTCCTACGGGAGGCAGCAGTGGGGAATATTGCACAATGGGCGCAAGCCTGATGCAGCCATGCCGCGTGTATGAAGAAGGCCTTCGGGTTGTAAAGTACTTTCAGTCAGGAGGAAGGGTGTGAACTTAATACGTTCATGCATTGACGTTACTGACAGAAGAAGCACCGGCTAACTCCGTGCCAGCAGCCGCGGTAATACGGAGGGTGCAAGCGTTAATCGGAATTACTGGGCGTAAAGCGCACGCAGGCGGTTGGTTAAGTCAGATGTGAAATCCCCGGGCTCAACCCGGGAACTGCATTTGAAACTGGCCAGCTGGAGTCTCGTAGAGGGAGGTAGAATTCCAGGTGTAGCGGTGAAATGCGTAGAGATCTGGAGGAATACCGGTGGCGAAGGCGGCCTCCTGGACGAAGACTGACGCTCAGGTGCGAAAGCGTGGGGAGCAAACAGGATTAGATACCCTGGTAGTCCACGCCGTAAACGATGTCGACTTGGAGGCTGTGAGCTTGACTCGTGGCTTCCGGAGCTAACGCGTTAAGTCGACCGCCTGGGGAGTACGGCCGCAAGGTTAAAACTCAAATGAATTGACGGGGGCCCGCACAAGCGGTGGAGCATGTGGTTTAATTCGATGCAACGCGAAGAACCTTACCTGGTCTTGACATCCACGGAAGGTCTCAGAGATGAGACTGTGCCTTCGGGAACCGTGAGACAGGTGCTGCATGGCTGTCGTCAGCTCGTGTTGTGAAATGTTGGGTTAAGTCCCGCAACGAGCGCAACCCTTATCCTTTGTTGCCAGCGATTCGGTCGGGAACTCAAAGGAGACTGCCGGTGATAAACCGGAGGAAGGTGGGGATGACGTCAAGTCATCATGGCCCTTACGACCAGGGCTACACACGTGCTACAATGGCGCATACAAAGAGAAGCGACCTCGCGAGAGCAAGCGGACCTCATAAAGTGCGTCGTAGTCCGGATTGGAGTCTGCAACTCGACTCCATGAAGTCGGAATCGCTAGTAATCGTGAATCAGAATGTCACGGTGAATACGTTCCCGGGCCTTGTACACACCGCCCGTCACACCATGGGAGTGGGTTGCAAAAGAAGTAGGTAGCTTAACCTTCGGGAGGGCGCTTACCACTTTGTGATTCATGACTGGGGTGAAGTCGTAACAAGGTAACCGTAGGGGAACCTGCGGTTGGATCACCTCCTTACCTTTGGATACAGATTTCGCAGTGTCCACACAGATTGTCTGATGAAAGTAAAGAAGCAAGACGGCTACGAAGTCGTGACACTTTTCGTGTCCCCTTCGTCTAGCGGTTAGGACTCCGCCCTTTCACGGCGGCAACAGGGGTTCGAATCCCCTAGGGGACGCCACTTGCTCGGTGACAGGTGAAAGATGTTACCCCCGATATCTCAAAACTGGCTCAGTGAGTCACGTTTGAGATATTTGCTCTTTAACAATCCGGAACAAGCTGAAAATTGATAATCCATAAACGGGAAAACCGTTTAATGGGTCTCTCAAGCTTACAACGCGAAGACATCTTCGGGTTGTGAGGTTAAGCGAATAAGCGTACACGGTGGATGCCCTGGCAGTCAGAGGCGATGAAGGACGTGCTAATCTGCGAAAAGCGTCGGTAAGCTGATATGAGGCGTTATAACCGACGATGTCCGAATGGGGAAACCCAGTGTGATTCGTCACACTATCATTAACTGAATCCATAGGTTAATGAGGCGAACCGGGAGAACTGAAACATCTAAGTACCCCGAGGAAAAGAAATCAACCGAGATTCCCTGAGTAGCGGCGAGCGAACGGGGAAGAGCCCAGAGTCTGAATCAGCGTGTGTGTTAGTGGAACGGTCTGGAAAGTCCGGCGATACAGGGTGACAGCCCCGTACACGAAAATGCACATGCTGTGAGCTCGATGAGTAGGGCGGGACACGTGTTATCCTGTCTGAATATGGGGGGACCATCCTCCAAGGCTAAATACTCCTGACTGACCGATAGTGAACCAGTACCGTGAGGGAAAGGCGAAAAGAACCCCGGCGAGGGGAGTGAAACAGAACCTGAAACCGTGTACGTACAAGCAGTGGGAGCACCCTTTGGGGTGTGACTGCGTACCTTTTGTATAATGGGTCAGCGACTTATATTCTGTAGCAAGGTTAACCGAATAGGGGAGCCGAAGGGAAACCGAGTCTTAACCGGGCGTTAAGTTGCAGGGTATAGACCCGAAACCCGGTGATCTAGCCATGGGCAGGTTGAAGGTTGGGTAACACTAACTGGAGGACCGAACCGACTAATGTTGAAAAATTAGCGGATGACCTGTGGCTGGGGGTGAAAGGCCAATCAAACCGGGAGATAGCTGGTTCTCCCCGAAAGCTATTTAGGTAGCGCCTCGTGAATTCATCTCCGGGGGTAGAGCACTGTTTCGGCTAGGGGGCCATCCCGGCTTACCAACCCGATGCAAACTACGAATACCGGAGAATGTTATCACGGGAGACACACGGCGGGTGCTAACGTCCGTCGTGAAGAGGGAAACAACCCAGACCGCCAGCTAAGGTCCCAAAGTCATGGTTAAGTGGGAAACGATGTGGGAAGGCCCAGACAGCCAGGATGTTGGCTTAGAAGCAGCCATCATTTAAAGAAAGCGTAATAGCTCACTGGTCGAGTCGGCCTGCGCGGAAGATGTAACGGGGCTAAACCATGCACCGAAGCTGCGGCAGCGACACTTAAGTGTTGTTGGGTAGGGGAGCGTTCTGTAAGCCTGCGAAGGTGTACTGTGAGGTATGCTGGAGGTATCAGAAGTGCGAATGCTGACATGAGTAACGATAAAGCGGGTGAAAAGCCCGCTCGCCGGAAGACCAAGGGTTCCTGTCCAACGTTAATCGGGGCAGGGTGAGTCGACCCCTAAGGCGAGGCCGAAAGGCGTAGTCGATGGGAAACGGGTTAATATTCCCGTACTCGGTGTTACTGCGATGGGGGAACGGAGAAGGCTATGTCATCCGGGCGACGGTCGTCCCGGTTTAAGCGTGTAGGCTGACTTTCCAGGCAAATCCGGAGAGTTAAGGCTGAGGCGTGATGACGAGGCACCACGGTGCTGAAGTGACAAATGCCCTGCTTCCAGGAAAAGCCTCTAAGCTTCAGGTAACAACGAATCGTACCCGAAACCGACACAGGTGGTCAGGTAGAGAATACCAAGGCGCTTGAGAGAACCCGGGTGAAGGAACTAGGCAAAATGGTGCCGTAACTTCGGGAGAAGGCACGCTGACATGTAGGTGAAGCCCCTGCGGGTGGAGCTGAAGTCAGTCGAAGATACCAGCTGGCTGCAACTGTTTATTAAAAACACAGCACTCTGCAAACACGAAAGTGGACGTATAGGGTGTGACGCCTGCCCGGTGCCGGAAGGTTAATTGATGGGGTTATGGGTAACCAGAAGCTCCTGATCGAAGCCCCGGTAAACGGCGGCCGTAACTATAACGGTCCTAAGGTAGCGAAATTCCTTGTCGGGTAAGTTCCGACCTGCACGAATGGCGTAATGATGGCCAGGCTGTCTCCACCCGGGACTCAGTGAAATTGAACTCGCTGTGAAGATGCAGTGTACCCGCGGCAAGACGGAAAGACCCCGTGAACCTTTACTATAGCTTGACACTGAACATTGAGCCTTGATGTGTAGGATAGGTGGGAGGCTTTGAAGCGTGGACGCAAGTCTGCGTGGAGCCAACCTTGAAATACCACCCTTTAATGTTTGATGTTCTAACCTGGCGCCATTATCTGGCGTGGGGACAGTGTCTGGTGGGTAGTTTGACTGGGGCGGTCTCCTCCCAAAGAGTAACGGAGGAGCACGAAGGTTGGCTAATCCTGGTCGGACATCAGGAGGTTAGTGCAATGGCATAAGCCAGCTTGACTGCGAGCGTGACGGCGCGAGCAGGTGCGAAAGCAGGTCATAGTGATCCGGTGGTTCTGAATGGAAGGGCCATCGCTCAACGGATAAAAGGTACTCCGGGGATAACAGGCTGATACCGCCCAAGAGTTCATATCGACGGCGGTGTTTGGCACCTCGATGTCGGCTCATCACATCCTGGGGCTGAAGTAGGTCCCAAGGGTATGGCTGTTCGCCATTTAAAGTGGTACGCGAGCTGGGTTTAGAACGTCGTGAGACAGTTCGGTCCCTATCTGCCGTGGGCGCTGGAAGACTGAGGGGGGCTGCTCCTAGTACGAGAGGACCGGAGTGGACGCACCACTGGTGTTCGGGTTGTGATGCCAATTGCATTGCCCGGTAGCTAAGTGCGGAAAAGATAAGTGCTGAAAGCATCTAAGCACGAAACTTGCCCCGAGATGAGTCTTCCCTGAGACCTTTGAGTCTCCTGAAGGGACGTTGAAGACGACGACGTTGATAGGCCGGGTGTGTAAGCGCAGCGATGCGTTGAGCTAACCGGTACTAATGACCCGAGAGGCTTAACCTTACAACGCCAAAGATGTTTTGGTGTGATGTTGAGAGACAGAATCAAATCAGCTTGTGACGGATAAACGCTTATGGCCATGTGTGGCGGTAAGCGGAACAGAATTTGCCTGGCGGCGACAGCGCGGTGGTCCCACCTGACCCCATGCCGAACTCAGAAGTGAAACGCCGTAGCGCCGATGGTAGTGTGGGGTCTCCCCATGCGAGAGTAGGGAACTGCCAGGCATCAAATTAGAAAGTACCGGGGTAATGCCCGGTGGCAGTAGAAAGTAGAAAAATTCGGTGGAGCGGTAGTTCAGTTGGTTAGAATACCTGCCTGTCACGCAGGGGGTCGCGGGTTCGAGTCCCGTCCGTTCCGCCACTTATAGATAGGCCCTGAGCATTTGCTCAGGGCTTTTTCTTATGCGTAATCGCCACACTATTCCAAAAAGTCGGGATCGCCTGGGCGATTTTGTCGTCATTTAGCGTGGCGTCGGCTGAGGCTGAGTCGTATGTTCGCTTAGAAAATCGATAAAGGCCCGGATACGGCTACTGACGGCTTGATCGCTGTAATAAACCGCGCTGAAGGGCATTTCGACCGGTAGCACGGCGTCCCGCAGTAGCTCTACCAGCTGTCCATCAGCTATCTCATTATCCACCATAAAGTCGGACAGGCAGGCGATACCATTGCCCTGCAGACATAGCTGTTTGATGGTTTCCCCACTGCTGGACAACAGGGTGGGCGTCACTTCATAGAGTTGTCCGTCATCCTGGGACAGCGGCCAGTGGTTTAACGTGGCAGGACTGCTAAAGCCGATACAGACATGATCGGCCAGCTCCTGCACGCTCTGGGGCGTTCCGTGCTGCGTCAGATACTCCGGCGAAGCCAGAACCCGTCGGTAGCTGGTAAACAGTGGCCGGGCCCGCAGGCTGGAGTCGCTCAGCACTCCGGCGCGTATGGCGACATCGACCTTGCGCTCAATCAGATTGATAAAAGTTTCCGACGACTCCAGACTCAGGGTGACTTCGGGATAACGTTCACGAAAGGGCTTCACCAGCGGCGCCAGCAGGTGCAGAACCACAGGGGTGGCGGCATCCACCCGCAGCAGCCCCCTGGGGCGCAGGCGCGATTCCAGAAGTTCGTTTTCGGCCGCCGCCATCTCCTGCAAAATATGCTGAGCGCGCCGGAAGTAGCGGCTTCCCTCTTCGGTCAGGCTGAGGTGACGCGTGGTGCGGTTCAGCAGACTCACGCCCAGCTTGGCTTCCAGCTTTTTAACCGAGCGGCTGACGGCGGAGTTGGCCTGGCCTAATTGTTGTGCCGCGCGGCTGAAGCTACCGCTCTCCACCACGGAAACAAAAGTGCACAGCTCTTCAGAGGTCGTTTTCATTATCACTTTCCGGACAGGTGGTTACGGAGGAAAATACCAGCCACGGTATTTAATCACGGTGAATTCATACTGTCATCCCACGGGCTTTGTGTTTCGCTTTCGCCCTTAGAGCGATTGAAAGTGGCCGCTAAAACCCCTATAACAGAAGAAATACCCGTTGTTAAAGCGGGGTAAAGGTTACAGAGGTTATCAACATAACGTGCGAAGAAAAACCTACGCCATGCGCTATGTCGCCGGTCAGCCTGCGGAACGTATTCTGCCGCCGGGCTCCTTCGCGAGCATAGGTCAGGCGCTTCCTCCCGGCGAGCCGCTTCCCGGCGGCGAACGCTTTCGCGTGCTGGTATGGAATATCTATAAACAGCAGCGGGCCGACTGGCTCTCCGTGCTGCAGAACTTCGGTAAAGAGGCGCAACTGGTGTTGTTGCAGGAGGCCCAGACCACGCCTGAACTGGTGCGTTTCGCTACCAGCAACTATCTGGCCGCGGATCAGGTCCCCGCCTTTGTATTACCTCAGCATCCCTCTGGTGTGATGACGCTGTCAGCGGCTCACCCGGTCTACTGCTGTCCGCTGCGCGAGCGAGAGCCGATTCTGCGGCTGGCGAAATCGGCGCTGGTTACGGTCTATCCGCTACCTGATGGGCGTCTGCTGATGGTCGTCAATATTCATGCCGTTAACTTCAGCCTGGGGGTGGATGTCTACAGCAAACAGCTGGGACCCATTGGCGACCAGATTGCTCATCATCAGGGACCCGTGATTATGGGCGGCGATTTTAATGCCTGGAGTCGCCCACGCATGGCGGCCCTGTATCGCTTTGCTCGTGAAATGATGCTGCGAGAAGTACGTTTTACTGATGACCAGCGGCGCCGGGCTTTCGGACGCCCGCTCGACTTCGTCTTTTACCGCGGTCTGAATGTCCATGAAGCCTCTGTGCTGGTAACCCGCGCATCCGATCACAATCCGCTACTCGTCGAATTCACACCCGGCAAACCTGAAAAGCGTTAAGGTTGGTCAGGTCTGCCATGGGGCAGACCAGTGCTGTCCCGTTTTTTACTTAACGATAAGGACAACAATATGACAACCGACACTCATCACGATCGTGTGGATCAGCAGTTTGGCTCACAGGCCAGCGCCTACCTGAACAGCAGCGTACATGCCAGCGGGGGAGATCTCGAACGGTTGGGGAACGTGCTGGCACGTTTTTCTGATGCCCGCCTGCTGGATATGGGCTGTGGTGCTGGCCATGCCAGCTTCGTGGCTGCACAGCATGTCCGGGAGACGGTCGCTTATGACCTGTCGGCACAGATGCTGGAAGTGGTTGCCAGCGCGGCTAGTGAACGCCAACTGGATAGTCTGACCACATGCCAGGGATACGCTGAACGGCTTCCTTTCGATGATGCCAGCTTTGATATTGTGATTAGCCGCTATTCGGCGCATCACTGGCACGATGTGGGACAGGCGTTAAGAGAGGTGCGCCGGGTTCTGAAACCGGGTGGCAGGGTGATTATTATGGATGTGGCGGCGCCGGGTCACCCGGTGCTGGATATCTGGCTGCAAACGGTTGAGGCGCTGCGAGATACTTCCCACGTGTGCGACTATCCCGCCGCTGAGTGGCTGGGCTTTGTCGGCGAAGCGGGGTTGAACGTCGTCAATCTGTCCGCCGATAAACTGGTGCTGGAGTTTTCCTCCTGGATTGCCCGTATGCGTACACCGGCCCCGCTGGCGGAGGCGATTCGGCTGTATCAGCGGAGTGCCTCTACTGATGTTCAGCGCTACTTCAGGTTGCAGGATGATGGCAGCTTTACCAGTGATATCATCTGGATAGAAGCATTGAAGGCCGAATAACAAGTATAAAAAAGCACCCTGAGACGGGTGCTTTTTTGTCTGGCCGGCTATCAGGTATCCGGCGTATCGTCGTTCTTAACAAATAGCGTCAGTTGATCGCCGGGCCGCAGGTTATCGGTATCGTCATTCCAGCGCTCCAGATCTTTGATCTGCACGCCGTGACGTTTCGCGATACTGGAGAGGGAATCTCCTTTACGTACGCGATAGGTAACTCCGCTGTTGCTGCTGCGGTTGCTGGCCAGTTGCGAATCGCCGCTGGCGTCACCCAGGCTCAGTTTCTGACCCGGGCGAATCTGCGCACCGCGCAGGTTGTTCCAGCGCTGCAGATCGCGGGTGCTGACGTTCATCCGCGACGCGATAGTAGAAAGCGTATCGCCTTTACGCACCGTGTAGCTGTCGCCAGCGTTCCCTTGCGCGCCGCTGCTGCGATTTTCCGCCAGCAGACCAGACTGTACCGATTCGAAGTCACTGGCCGCCAGCGACGTTCTCAACTGGCCTGCATGCTTGCGCGGTACCATGACGTACTGCGGGCCACTGCTGCCCAGTCGGGCATTTTTATAACCCGCGTTGTAAGTCTTCATCTGGCTAACGGAGATCCCGGCCATATCGGCCACTTTGCTCAGCGTCATCGGGTTATTGACCTCGACGCGTGCCAGTGCGCGGCTTTCGTCTGCCGTCGGCAAACGTACCCCGTACTGTTTGCTGTTTTTGAAGATCTCACTCAAAGCCAGCATTTTGGGGATATACAGCCTGGTTTCCTGCGGCAGCGGCAGTGACCAGAAGTCAGTCGGCTTACCGCGACGCTTGTTTGCTTTCATTGCATTCAGCACCCGACCTTCACCGCTGTTGTAGGCGGCGACGGTCAGCAACCAGTCACCGTCAAACATGCGGTTCAGGCGCTGCATCATGTTCAGCGCGGCGGTGGTAGAGGCCACCACGTCACGACGACCGTCGTAGGCGCTGGTCTGCTTCAGACCGTAATTACGCCCCGTGCTCGGTATAATCTGCCAGAGGCCTGCGGCGCTTCGGGAAGACGTCGCATGGGGATCAAAAGCACTCTCCACTATGGGCAGTAGTACCAGCTCCATGGGCATATTTCGTTCTTTAATCTGCCCGGCTATCCAGTACATATAGGGCTCGGCCCTGAGTGTTACATCGTGGAGATAGCTCTTATTTTTTAAGTATTTTTGTTTCTGCGCGCGAATCCGGCTGTTCTCCGGAATCCCCATCTTTAGCTCGTTACTTATAAAGGCCCACAGATCTTGATCCTGCGCGAGGAAAGACTGTTCGTCAGTCCATCGCGCAGAGGTCGCTCGACCTGTCAACTTCCCTGCTTCACCTTGACCAGCTGCAGAAAGGCTCTGAGCATGCTGTTGAACGTTGCCGTCGTGCTTTGTACCCTGGCAACCCACCAGCAGAACAGAGGCGAGTAGTATCGCTTTTGCCTTCATGTGTGTGTGTCAACTGTTGCTTAAAAGACGAGCAATCATACAGTCGATAGTAGAGCGGTGCAACCAGGAATAGTCAGAAGTTGTCTTTAGCAGCCCTTAACCATGCAAAAAGTTGCTTTGATTGTTGCAAGTTTGTTTTATTTTTGATTTGTTTAATAAAATCAGAATCTTCTGTTCTAAGGAAAATATTAATTCTGCGCTCAATTTTCAGAGTTGAGGGGAGTGTTTTTTGCTTTGTTACACGTAACTCTTTAACTTTTCTGTAATAGCCGTTTAAATCCACATCTTCAGGAAGGATACTCAACGCGAAGGCCAGATTGCTCTCAGTGTACTCGTGAGCGCAACAAATTAACGTTTGTTCTGGCAGCTGATTAATGCGTTGAAAAGACAGGAACATCTGTTCGGGCGTGCCTTCAAAAAGGCGTCCGCAACCGCCGGAGAATAGGGTGTCGCCACAGAAAAGCCAGGGGGCTGCATACCAGCAGATGTGACCCAGAGTGTGGCCTGGTGTCGCGAAAACGGAAAATTCGAGGCCCAGAATAGCAACGCGATCGCCGTCGATGACTATCCTGTTAGCCCCTTTATCCTGGGTTTCTTGTGGTCCCCAGACTGGCAGGTTCGGATAATTTTCCAGCAGTTTTTTTACGCCGCCAACGTGGTCCTGGTGGTGATGGGTCAGCAAAATCCCTTCGGGATGCCAGTCGTTTTCCTCGATCGCTTTCTGTACCGGCGCGGCATCACCGGGATCCACAATCAGGCATTTTCCCGTTTCGTCGTGAAGAACCCAGATGTAGTTGTCCTGGAAAGCGGGAATACTGGTAAGATTCATAAAATACCTCTCACTGCGTTACGGAAGGTTGTGATGAAACCGGCAAGGATACCTGACACGATCGCTGCGCCTGACCGCTGGGCCGAGCTCCCCTGGGGGGAATATTACCGCGATGCACTGGAGCAGCGCCTTCAGCCATGGCTGGCGAAGATGTTTGGCTTTCATCTTATTAAGGTAGGCAATTTGAGCACTGAGATTGCCACCGATGCCTGCGCCATTTCACACCAGGTTAACCTGGCGTTACAAGGGGAAAACTTGCAGGTGGTGGCCGATCCGTTACATCTGCCGTTTGCGTCGGATTCGGTCGATGCCTGCCTGCTGGCCCATACCCTGTCGTGGTGCCAGGATCCGCATTGGCTGCTGCGAGAGGTGGATCGAATTCTGATCGATGACGGCTGGCTTATCCTTAGCAGCTTTAATCCCATCAGTCTGGTAGGGCTGCGTAAGCTGGTGCCCTTCCAGCGCCGCCGCGTAGCTCCCTGGAACAGCCGAATGTTTCCGCTGGCGCGTCAGCTCGACTGGCTGTCGCTGTTAAACTTCGAGGTGTTGCACCAGGGCTGTTTTCAGGTTCTTCCCTGGTCGCGTCAGGGAGGGAAAATGCTCAGTACCCACCTGCCGGCCTTGGGTTGCTTGCAGCTGATCGTGGCGCGTAAGCGCACCATTCCACTGACGTTTAACCCCATGAAACAACGGCGGGAGAAGACCCAGCTCCGTCCGGCCGTTGGCGCCACCCGACAGTGCCGGGTAACGGTCAGCTCCCGGAACTCTCAGCAAGATAGCCGCCATCCTCGCTCGCGGGATTAGTGGCCGCGTTGCGTGCCAGTTCGTCGCAGCGTTCGTTTTCCGGATGACCTGCATGGCCTTTTACCCACTCCCAGCGCACCTGATGCGGTTTAAGAGCCAGATCCAGCCGTTGCCAGAGATCGACATTTTTCACCGGCTGCTTACTGGCGGTCTTCCAGCCGCGCTTCTTCCAGTTGTGGATCCATGAAGTGATGCCCTGTCGTACGTACTGACTGTCGGTGCTTAGCACCACTTCGCAGGGTTCACGCAGCGCCTCCAGTGCCACAATGGCCGCCATCAACTCCATACGGTTGTTGGTGGTCAGGTGATAACCCGCGCTAAAGGTTTTTTCATGCTGCTTATAGCGTAGAATGGCGCCATAACCGCCGGGGCCGGGGTTGCCCAGGCAGGAGCCGTCGGTGAAAATTTCTACCTGTTTACCCATCTCTGGTAGACTTCCTGTGTTGAAAACGCCAAGTCTGACATAAATGAGCGCCATGAGCACGAATACCGGTATAGCAAGACAGATCGTACTCGATACCGAAACCACGGGTATGAACCAGATCGGTGCCCATTATGAGGGGCACTGCATTATTGAGATCGGGGCCGTTGAGGTTATCAACCGCCGCCTGACGGGCAATAATTTCCACGTCTACATTAAGCCGGACCGGCTGGTGGATCCTGAAGCCTTTATGGTTCACGGTATCGCTGATGAGTTTCTGATGAGCCAGCCGACTTTTGCCGAGGTGGCGGACGACTTTATCGACTATATTCGCGGCGCCGAGCTTATCATCCATAACGCATCGTTCGATATCGGCTTTATGGACTACGAGTTTGGGAAGCTCAAGCGCGGAATCCCCAAAACCAATACCTTCTGTGAGGTTACCGACAGCCTGGCGCTGGCGCGTAAGATGTTTCCCGGCAAGCGTAATAGCCTGGATGCGCTCTGTTCCCGCTACGAAATAGATAACACCAAACGTACCCTGCACGGGGCATTGCTCGACTCCCAAATTCTGGCCGATGTCTGGCTGGCGATGACCGGTGGGCAAACGTCAATGACCTTCGCTATGGAAGGGGAGTCTCAACAGGAACAGGGGAGCGAAACTGTTCAGCGCGTTGTACGACGCGCTCAGGCTCTACGAGTGATTGCCGCCAGCGATGAGGAGCTGATGAACCACGAATCGCGTCTCGATCTGGTGGAAAAGAAGGGCGGAAGCTGCCTCTGGCGCGCCTGATTTTGCACGAAAAAAAGGCGCTCAGGCGATTTTTGCGCCAACCGATTCAAAAGTTGAAAAAAAGCCGTTGACGCCCCCAGCCGCAATCCGTAATATTCGCCTCGCTCCCCGGTGAGGGAGCAATGCGGAGCGGTAGTTCAGTTGGTTAGAATACCTGCCTGTCACGCAGGGGGTCGCGGGTTCGAGTCCCGTCCGTTCCGCCACGAATTCAAATGCCCTGAATCAGCAATGATTCAGGGTTTTTTCGTTTTGGCTATTCAGCCGGAAAATGGGCCGTGCCGTCTTTGCTGTAGCGGGAGGGGCAATCTCCCGCATAGCGATTCGCGCTAAATTGAAGCGCAGTCAGGAAATGGTCTGTTGTTCTGGCGCAGAGACTTTTTCTTTCAGTAGCCGGTTCGCCAGCACGCCAGAGATCATCGAACCATTCACGTTTAGCGCGGTTCTCGCCATATCGACCACGGGTTCAATTGCGATAAATACGCCCACCAGCGCCACGGGAAAATTCAGGGTCGACAGCACGATCAGCGCGGCAAAGGTACCACCACCGCCCACGCCTGCCACGCCGATTGAGCCCAGCGCAATCGCCGGGAGCAATGCAGCCAGAAAGTGTAAAGAGAGTGGGTCGATACCGATGGTAGGCGCGATCATGGCAACCATCACTGCCGGATAAATTCCCGCACAGCCGTTCTGTCCCATACTGGAGCCAAACGAGGCGCTGATATTCGCGATAGCGCCCGGTATGCCTAACTTTTCCTGAGCGCTAATCGCCAGAGGAATAGAGGCAGCGCTACTACGGGATACAAAGGCAAACGTCAGGGCGGGCCAGACGGTTTTAAAATAGTGGACCGGATTATTGCCCGTCAAGGCTACAATCAACGCATGGATCACAAACATCATCAGCACGGCCAGATAACAGGCGCCGATAAATCCTAACAGACTGGTAAACTGCTCTATGCGGTAAGTCGAAAAGACTTTGGCCATTAGCGCCATCACGCCATAAGGCGTTAGCGCAATGACTATTCTGACCATTTTCATCACCCAGACCTGAAGCGCATTAATACCAGCGCTCAGTTTCACTCCTTCTTCCGGCGCTTCTTTTTTAACGGCTAATAGCGCAACTCCTGCCAGAAGCGTAAAAATAACGATCCCAATGACCGAAACATTTCTTGCGCCGCTAAGATCGAGAAACAGGTTAGTTGGAATCAGAGACGTGATAAGTTCGGGTAGTGAAATTGCAGTGGTTTTTGCCACATCGTTTTGGGTAAGTGAAGTCTGAATATCGTTAAAGGATTCGGCGTTAAGACCCAGAGTATGGGCGGTAAGCAGACCTGTTAAACCGGCGACCATCACCAAAAGCAGCATGCAGCCAACGATTGTTAACGAGATGCGCCCGAGTCCGATGCCGCTTTCCAGTTTATTAATTGCCGAGAGGACTGAAATGAAAATTAATGGAACAGCGACTAATTTTAACAGATTAATGTAGCCATTCCCGACCACCGAATACCATTCAATGACCGTTTTACTGGTATCTCTGGCGATAAAGTGAAGTGATAAACCGATAAGCGAGCCGAGAAATAGTGCGATAAAAACGCTTTTTGATAATGATGTGCTTTTTCTGTCTACTTTAAAAATAACAACGCAGAAAACAAAGAAAACAATTAAATAAAGGAATGCTAACATACTTAAAACCTCTTGCCTCATTCAGCACCTGAAATGCCGGAAAGAGTGTCTGTAAACAAAGCTATCCTGATATATGCCGATAGCGCCGCGGCGATTATATACCTCAAATAAAAGACTGGCTAAGAGTGTGGTTGTTTTTTTCGTCTTCAGATAACGCGATATGATGTCGAATATCATATTCTGATAAAGCGGGCCATGCCGACGCCCGCCTGATCCATTAGTCCAACCGGAAATCATCGGCGTCCCGCCATGCCGGAAACGCCTCCCGGTAATTATCCAGCGCTTCCAGAGATAGTCGGGCTTCCAGGCAACAGGCCTGATGGGGGTCGGCGCTGGCCAGAAGTTCGCCCTGGGGGTCGATAATGCGGCTGTCGCCCCGGTAGTGCAGGCCGTTACCGTCGGTGCCGACCCGATTGCAGCCCGCTACATAGGCCTGGTTTTCAATAGCGCGGGCCGTCAGCAGCGCCTGCCAGTGGTGCGAGCGCGGCGCCGGCCAGTTAGCGACAAACAGCGCCAGATCATAATCATTGCGATTTCGCGACCAGACCGGGAAACGCAGGTCGTAGCAAATCTGAGGCAGAATTCTCCAACCGCGCCACTCGACAACCTTACGTTCGCTACCTGACTGATAGTGATGGTGTTCCTGCGCCATGCGAAACAGATGGCGCTTATCGTAACGGTGGACGATACCGTCAGGCTGCACCAGCAGAAAGCGATTTACGGCGCCTGCCTCGCTGCGGATAGCGGCGCTGCCTGCGACCAGCGCGTTGCACTGGCGGGCTTTGTCTTGCAACCACGTAATAACCTCTTCTTCCGGCATCGATTGCTGCGCCGCTTCCATGGCGAACCCCGTGGTAAACATTTCGGGTAACAGGATCAGGTCACTGTCCGTTATCTGCTCCAGCAGTGGATCGAAATGGCGCAGATTGGCAGCACCATCCATCCAGGCCAGAGGCTGCTGTAACAGTGAAATTTTCAAAAAAGACACGGTCGGACTCTCCAGAAACGGTTTACGCTCACTGTAGCATGGGCGTAATAAAATAAGACGACATCATTATTGGGGTTACTGTGTTGGCGGCAGGGCGCGGGAAATTTGCATTACCGCCCCCTCTGGACCACCATTAAACCCGCAGCGGCAGTGACGCCGCGTTCTGACAGGGGGAATAGCATCCCCGGGAGAAAAGCATGTTAAAGAAAACACTCGCAGTAGCACTCTTTCTGGCAACGGGTAGCGCCATGGCGGCTGAAAGCGACCTGACGGTGAGTCAACTTGCCACTTCTCAGAGCACCAAAGCCGAATTTTCAAAGATGGTGGAAGGGCATACGTTGCCGGCATGGGTCACGAAAGGGGGAACCAGTACCGGAACCAAAGAGGTTCAACTGGGGGATAATCGTTACCTGGTGCTGGAATCCTGTAAACCACATGACTGCGGTAGCGAGCGCATTGCCGTGCTCTATTCGCCAAAGCTTAAGCGTATGATGGGGCTCTATTCCAGCGTTGATGAGGCGAAGGCGAGCGAACAGCTGGCGTGGCTGAATGTGGGCGATGCTGAATCCATTGACGGTAAAACCGTGCTTTATGCCGCGCTGACCGGCAGTCTGGAAAATCACCCCGACGCTTTTAACTTTAAATAATCAAAAAAGCGGAGCCCGGCTCCGCTTTTTTGACCTGCGCCTTCTTCAGGCCGCTTCTGAACTACGGTCGCTCCCTTCCCGGGCGGGAGGCTGCGTTGCCAGCGCCTCTGGCTCAAATTCATCCACGTTAATGGTACGCAGACGGCAGGCTTCGGCATAACGTAGCGTGGTGGCCTCATCCTGATTGATCCAGCCCTGACTCAGCGCCTGTTCTGCCAGTTTATCCAGCGCGGTAAAAGAGAGATGCTTACCCTGAGTTTTGCATAACCGCTGGTGGATTGGCTCTGCGGCCATGACTGCCTGCAGGGCTTCTTCCAACTGGCCGGCAGGATGATGTTCGCTGGGGGTCAGGTACTGGCCGCGGCCAATGCGCGAGCGGGTGGCGGACGGCGTCTGGAGGATCTGCGCCAGTTTGCTATCCAACGCATCCGACGGCGCGTAACAGCGGCGGCCCAGCGGCAGGGTGAGCAGCCGCAGCGAGGCTCCCACCAGGCGCTGTGGGAAGTTGCGCAACAGGGAATCAATAGCCTGTTCGGCCTGGAAAAGCGCATCCTGTACGCCCCAGTGTACCAGCGGCAGATCGGCCTGCTGGCGTCCTTCGTCGTCGTAGCGTTTCAGTATCGCGCTGGCAAAATAGAGCTGGCTTAGCACGTCGCCCAGGCGGGCGGAGATCCGCTCGCGCCGTTTCAGGCTGCCGCCCAGCAGCGCCATGGATACGTCCGACAGCAGCGCCAGTGCGGCGCTCAGTCGGTTGATCTGCTGGTAGTAGCGACGAGTGGCGTCCCGGGTTGGGGTGGCGCTGGTACGGCCATTGGTCAGCCCCAGCCAGAAGCTGCGCACCTTATTACTGCCTACGTGGCCGATATGACGGAACAGCAGACGATCGAAGGCATTCACATCATTACTTTCGGCCGCCGCCATTTCTTCCAGCAGGAAGGGGTGACAGCGGATAGCGCCCTGGCCGAAGATCATCATGCTGCGGGTCAGAATATTGGCGCCCTCGACGGTAATGGCGATGGGCGCTCCCTGATAGCCCCGGGCCACAAAGTTGCTCTCGCCCAGCATAATGCCCTTGCCGCCGGTGATATCCATGGCGTCAATAATGGCGCGCTGTCCGCGATGGGTGCAGTGATACTTGACGATGGCCGAGAGTACAGCGGGTTTTTCGCCCAGCATAATGCCGCAGGTCACCAGCGAGGCGGCGGCGTCCATTGCGTAAGCGTTACCGGCAATGCGCGCCAGCGGCTCCTCGATCCCCTCCATTTTGCCAATGGCAATTTTAAACTGGCGCCGGATATGGGCATAGGCGCCGGTGGCCAGCGCCACATTCTTCACACCACCGGTGGAGTTGGAAGGCAGGGTAATACCGCGTCCGACCGACAGACATTCCACCAGCATACGCCACCCCTGGCCCGCCATCTTAGGTCCGCCGATGATGTAGTCGATGGGCACAAAAATATCCTGGCCGCGGGTTGGACCGTTCTGGAACGGGACGTTCAGCGGAAAGTGACGCTTACCGATCTCCACGCCCGGCGTGCTGGTGGGGATCAGCGCGCAGGTGATCCCCAGTTCATCGCGATCGCCCAGCAGATGTTCGGGGTCGTCAAGCTTAAAGGCCAGACCCAACACCGTGGCGATGGGCGCCAGGGTAATGTAGCGCTTATTCCAGGTCAGACGCATCCCCAGCACCTGTTCGCCCTGCCAGTCGCCTATACAGACTACGCCGCGATCCGGAATGGCGCCAGCGTCCGATCCCGCTTCCGGGCTGGTCAGGGCGAAGCAGGGGATCTCTTCACCCCGCGCCAGGCGTGGCAGATAGTGATCCTTCTGCTCATCGGTGCCATAGTGCTGTAACAGTTCTCCCGGCCCCAGGGAGTTGGGCACGCCGACGGTGATGGCCAGAATGCCGGAAACCCCGGCCAGTTTTTGCAGCACCCGGGACTGGGCGTAAGCGGAAAACGCCAGTCCGCCGTACTCCTTCTGAATGATCATCGCGAAAAAGCGATGCTTTTTCAGGTATGCCCACAGCTCTGGCGGCAGATCGGCCATTTCATGGGTGATCTGGAAGTCATTAGCCATACGACAGGCTTCCTCCACCGGGCCATCCAGAAACGCCTGTTCTTCTTCGGTCAGTCGCGGCTGCGGATAGTTATGTAGCCGGTTCCAGTCCGGGCGGCCGCGAAACAGTTCGCCTTCCCACCAGGTCGTTCCGGCATCGATAGCCTCTTTTTCGGTACGCGACATCGGAGGCATGACCTTGCGAAAGGCTCGCAGCAACGGTGCTGAGATTAGCCTCTGGCGCATGGGCGCCAGATTAAAGAGCAGCAGAATAATCGCCAGCGGCACCAGCAGCCACGGTGTCCAGATGCCAACGGCGCCGAGCAAAGCCGTCCATGCCAGAAGTATGATGCTACTCAGCGCCAGATTAATGCGGTGATAAAAGAGTGCGCTGAGCAGTACGAGGGTTGCAACGATACTCAACATCATCATAGAAGCGGCTCCCGTCTTTTTAAGAGGTCAGACCAGTCATTACTATGGTTGTAGTCGAGGTGGTTGCTTTTAGCAATTTATTCACAAAACAATTACAACAATGCTCACAGAATGACCGCACAGAACCACAAAACATTGGGCTGAACCTCGCGGTTACGCTTCTCGCTTCTGATGCTATCCGGTACACTTCACTATGTGATTAGATCAGGCTGAAGGATATCCTCATGTACCAGGACATGATTCGTAGTGAACTGAACGAGGCCGCGGAAACGCTGGCTAACTTCCTGAAAGATGATGCAAATATTCACGCTATCCAGCGGGCGGCGGTAATGCTGGCGGACAGCTTTAAAGCGGGCGGTAAGGTGCTGTCCTGCGGTAACGGTGGTTCCCACTGTGATGCCATGCACTTCGCTGAAGAACTGACCGGGCGCTACCGTGAAAACCGCCCGGGATATCCGGCCATTGCGATTTCGGACGTCAGCCATCTCTCCTGCGTCAGTAATGACTTTGGCTACGACTATGTTTTTTCTCGCTACGTTGAGGCTGTCGGTCGCGAAGGCGATGTGCTGCTGGGGCTGTCCACTTCCGGTAATTCGGCTAACGTCATCAAAGCCATTGAAGCCGCGCGCGCTAAAGGAATGAAAGTGATCGCGCTGACCGGTAAAGACGGCGGTAAGATTGCAGGTACCGCGGATATTGAAATTCGCGTGCCGCATTTTGGCTATGCCGATCGTATTCAGGAGATCCATATTAAAGTGATCCATATCCTGATGATGTTGATCGAAAAAGAGATGGTGAAGGCGTAAGTCTGTGGTGCCCCCGACGGGAGCGCGGGGGCTGGCAGGGGAGGTTGTCATGTGTGAACTGCTCGGGATGAGCGCGAACGTACCGACCGATATCTGCTTTAGCTTTACCGGTCTGGTGCAGCGCGGTGGTGGTACCGGGCCTCATAAAGACGGCTGGGGTATCACCTTTTATGAAGGCAAAGGGTGTCGCACCTTTAAAGACCCGCAGCCTGGTTATAACTCGCCCGTCGCAAAGCTGGTGAAGGAATACCCGATCAAATCCTGCTCGGTGATAGCCCATATTCGTCAGGCCAACCGCGGCAAAGTGGCGCTGGAAAATACCCATCCCTTTACCCGTGAACTCTGGGGCCGTAACTGGACCTATGCCCATAACGGGCAGCTCAAGGGGTGGCGGGAACTGGAGACCGGGAATTTTCGCCCGGTGGGTGAAACCGACAGCGAGCACGCATTCTGCTGGCTGCTCAATCAGATGGCGCAGCGCTATCCACGAACGCCTGGCAACATGCCAGCAGTGTTCCGCTTCATTGCCGGACTGGCGGCTGAACTGCGTGAGAAAGGGGTCTTCAATATGCTGCTCAGCGATGGGCGCTACGTGATGGCCTGGTGTTCCACCAACCTGTTCTGGATCACCCGGCGCGCGCCGTTTGGCGTAGCGACGCTGTTGGATCAGGATGTGGAGATCGACTTTCAGCGGGAAACCACACCGGATGATGTGGTGACGGTGATTGCGACCCAGCCCCTGACTGGTAATGAAACCTGGAGCCGGATCGCACCGGGAGAATGGGTCCTATTTTGCCTCGGCGAGCGCGTTATTTGAGGCAAACAGAGATGGAGAAGCCGTTGCGCTCGGCGGCTGCTCATTCACCACATACTGGCCGTTGTTGACGGAAACCACCGGTGGCATATGGTATTTATTGAAGTAGTCATAGCCCGGTTTTAGCTGTTTCCAGAAACCCGCGTAGTAGGAGTGCTTATGGCGCTCCATATTGGCGTCGGTCATGCGGAACGGATAGATACTGACCTGGACCCGCGACTGACCGAACAGCAGGGCGCCGGTCACAAACTGGAAGATCTCATCGATTCCGGTATCCGTCATGGCGTAGCAGCCTACAGAAACACAGGCGCCATGGATCATCAGGTATTTCCCGTCATAGCCGTTCTGACGATCGAATTCATTGGGGAAGCCGATATTGATGGCCTTATAGAAGCGGCTGTCTGGCTTAAGCTGGCTGCGATCGACGCTGTAAAATCCCTCCGGGCTCTTAAAGTCGCCCATACGGCGCTTCGGCCCTAAACCGCCGGAGTAGTTGCAGATGTTATAACTGCTGAGAAGCTGGTACTTTTCCCCGTTTTTGACATAGAGCTCAAGGATGCGCTCCTGCTTGAAGATCTGAATATAGACCGGGGAGCCCATATATTGCTGTTTGCCGGGAAGAGGGGGGCTCCCCTGACCGCTGAGCAGGCCAGCGAATGACAGGCACGGCATTAAAAGTATCGCAATGAAGAGTGCGATTTTACGCATACTGCTGGTTCCTTGATAAACCTGATGAAGCAAACAGGCCCGGGAGGCCTTAAAGCGGTAATAAAGACGGAAAACCCGATTTTATGCGCTCACATTATCACCGCCGGGGAATTTAGCAAGCGCTTGCTTACCGCTTTTACAATTTCGCGATTCCCGGTACGCTAACGCAGATTAAACCGGTTTCTGAAAGTTTGCGTGTCTGTTCGCAAATACGACCCTATAACCTCAGTAGTTCTGCTGGTTGTAGAGTAATTAATGCTAAAATCGGCCGCGATGATGATGTGCGGAATAGAACGGACGCTTTTCCAGTGTTCATGCTCGGTGAACCTCTGTGGTCATGATGCCACCTTCCTTCTTTTCCGTATGGCGGACACGATTAATTTATTCGCTCGGGCGCCTCCCTGATTGCGGCGGCGCGATAACGATCAACCATACGTGATGACTTTATGATCAAAATTAAAAAAGGGCTTGATTTGCCAATCGCTGGCCAGCCGGAACAGCGAATTGACGAAGGGCCAATGCCTGACCGCGTGGCCGTGCTCGGAGAGGAATATGTGGGCATGCGTCCCTCTATGCTGATCCGCGAAGGGGATCGGGTACGTAAAGGGCAAGCGCTCTTTGAAGATAAAAAGAACCCTGGGGTTATGTTTACCGCGCCGGCCAGCGGTACCATTGAAGCCATTAACCGCGGTGAACGCCGGGTATTGCAGTCGGTGGTGATTGCCGTTGAGGGCGATGAGCGGGTTACTTTTGATAAGTATGAACCGGCACAGCTGGCGTCGCTGTCCCGCGAAACCGTGACTCAGCAACTGCTGGTTTCCGGGCTATGGGCCGCGTTGCGTACCCGCCCGTTTAGCAAGTCACCGGTGCCGGGTAGCGTTCCGGCAGCTATTTTCGTGACCGCCATGGATACCAACCCGCTGGCCGCCGACCCTCAGCCGATTATCCAGGCGCAGCGCGCCATGTTTGACGCTGGCCTCAGCGTGCTGACGAGCCTGACGGACGGTAAAGTTCACGTCTGCCAGGCAGGCGGCGGCAAACTGGGGGGGCATCCTGCCGCGCAGGTCACCTTCAATGAATTTGCCGGTCCGCATCCCGCCGGGCTGCCGGGCACCCATATTCACTTCCTGGAGCCGGTGAGCCTGCAGAAATGCGTCTGGCACCTGAACTATCAGGACGCGATCGCCATCGGCAAGCTGTTCGTCGAAGGCGAACTGTGGACCGAGCGGGTGGTTGCACTGGGGGGGCCGCAGGTGGCGCGTCCGCGCCTGTTGCGCACTCAGCTCGGCGCGTCTCTGGAGCAGCTTACCGCGAATGAACTGCTGGAAGGGGAGAACCGGATTATCTCCGGCTCGGTGCTGAGTGGTCGTCAGGCCAGCGGTCCCCACGCTTTTTTGGGGCGTTTCCACCTGCAGGTAACGGCGCTGAAAGAAGGGCGTGAAAAAGAGTTGTTCGGCTGGGTTGCGCCGGGGAGCGACAAGTTTTCCATCACCCGCACCACAGTAGGCCATTTCCTTAAGCATAAATTGTTTAACTTCTCCACCGATACCAACGGCGGCGAGCGTTCCATGGTGCCCATCGGCAACTATGAACGGGTGATGCCGCTCGATATCCTGCCCACCATGTTGCTGCGCGATCTGCTGGCTGGGGATGGCGATAGCGCCCAGTCGCTGGGCTGTCTGGAGCTGGACGAAGAGGATCTGGCGCTCTGTACCTATGTCTGCCCGGGAAAATATGAGTACGGCCCGGTGCTGCGCGAGGTCTTAACCCGCATCGAGCAGGAAGGATAACGATGGGCTTAAAGCATCTGATTGAAAAACTGGAACCGCACTTTACCGGCAGCGGCAAACTGGTTAAGTATTATCCGCTCTACGAAGCGGCGGCCACCATCTTCTATACGCCAGGCACGGCGACGCGCGGGGCATCCCACGTGCGTGACGCTATCGACCTGAAGCGCATGATGATTCTGGTCTGGTTCTCGGTCTTCCCGGCTATGTTCTGGGGCATGTACAACGTTGGGCATCAGACCCTCCAGGCGCTGGGCAAGCTTCATGGGTCGGAGCAGCTACAGCAGGTTATCGCAGGAGACTGGCACTATCAGCTGGCGCATTTCCTGGGCGCCAGTTTTGCCCCGGATGCCGGCTGGATAAGCATGATGGTCATCGGCGCCGCCTTCTTCCTGCCCATCTACATGACGGTATTTGTGGTCGGGGGCTTCTGGGAGGTGCTGTTCTCTATCATCCGCAAGCATGAAATTAACGAAGGCTTCTTCGTTACCTCGATTCTGTTTGCGCTGATCGTTCCGCCGACGCTGCCGCTGTGGCAGGCGGCGCTGGGCATCTCCTTCGGTGTGGTGATTGGTAAAGAGATCTTCGGCGGCACCGGGCGTAACTTCCTGAACCCGGCGCTGGCGGGGCGCGCTTTCCTGTTCTTTGCCTATCCGGCGCAGATCTCCGGCGACCTGGTCTGGACCGCGGCGGATGGTTTTTCCGGCGCTACGCCGCTTTCCCAGTGGGCTAGCGGCGGCGGTGAGGCGCTGGTCAACGTTGCGACCGGTCAACCAGTTAGCTGGATGGACGCCTTCCTGGGCAACATTCCGGGCTCTATTGGCGAAGTCTCTACGCTGATGATTCTGATTGGCGGCGCGATCATTCTGTTCGCCCGTATCGCCTCCTGGCGTATCGTCGCTGGCGTGATGCTGGGGATGATCGCGACTGCCGCGCTGTTTAACGCGATTGGCTCCGACACCAACCCGCTGTTCGCCATGCCGTGGTACTGGCATCTGGTGTTGGGCGGTTTCGCCTTCGGCATGATGTTTATGGCGACAGACCCGGTCTCCGCCTCCTTTACCGATAGAGGCAAGTGGAGTTACGGCATTCTGATCGGCGTGATGTGCGTGCTGATTAGGGTGGTCAACCCGGCCTATCCTGAAGGAATGATGCTGGCGATTCTGTTCGCCAACCTGTTCGCGCCGCTGTTTGACTATCTGGTGGTGCAGGCCAACATCAAGCGGAGGAAGTCGCGTGGCTAATAAAGGAAACGATACCATTGGTAAAACCCTGCTGGTGGTGCTGGTTCTCTGCCTGGTCTGTTCGGTGGTGGTGGCTGGCTCCGCGGTAGGACTTAAGTCGCGTCAGCAGGAGCAGAAACAGCTCGATAAGCAGCGCAACATTCTGGACGTGGCGGGCTTAATGCAGCCGGGCATGACCGGCGATGATGTGAAAAGCGTCTATAGCGAGCGTATTTCTCCGCGCCTGCTCGATTTGGCCAGCGGTGAGCTGCTGGATAAAGACCCAACCAGCTTTGATCCCGCGAAGGCGCTGCGCGATCCGCAGCAGAGCATGACCCTGAGCGCCAGCCAGGATCCGGCAGGCATCAAGCGCCGTAGCAATATCGTCGAAATCTATCTGGTGCGCGACGAGCAGAAAAACGTGCAAGAGCTGGTGCTACCGATTTACGGCAACGGACTATGGTCGATGATGTACGCCTTTGTGGCGCTGGATACCGACGGCCGCACCGTGAAAGGCATTACTTACTACGATCAGGGGGAAACCCCGGGCCTGGGTGGGGAAGTGGAAAACCCGAGCTGGCGCAGTCAGTGGATTGGCAAAAAGGTACTGGATGACCAGGGCAAGCCTGCGATTCGCGTGATGAAAGGCAGCGCTCGTCCGGGAGACGAGTACGCGGTGGACGGTCTGTCCGGCGCGACGCTGACCTCTAACGGCGTACAGCACAGTTTTGATTTCTGGATGGGGGAAAACGGCTTTGGTCCCTTCCTGAAACAGGTTCGTGAAGGAGTGCTCAACAATGGCTGAAATGGGCGATATGAAAGAGGTTAAGCGGGTTCTTGTCAGCCCGCTGGTGGAAAATAACCCCATCACCCTGCAGATTCTTGGGATCTGCTCGGCGCTGGCGGTAACCACCAAACTGGAGACCGCCTTCGTGATGGCGATTGCCGTGACCCTGGTCACAGCCTTCTCCAGTATGTTTATTTCGATGATCCGTAAGCAGATCCCCAGTAGCGTACGTATTATCGTGCAGATGGCGATCATCGCTTCGCTGGTTATCGTGGTGGATCAGATTCTGCGGGCCTTTGCGTATGAGATCTCCAAGCAGCTGTCGGTGTTCGTTGGCCTGATTATTACCAACTGCATCGTAATGGGCCGCGCCGAGGCTTATGCCATGAAGTCGCCGCCGCTGGCGAGCTTTATGGATGGTATCGGTAATGGCCTGGGTTACGGGGCGATTCTGCTGGTCGTCGGCTTTGTGCGTGAGCTGTTTGGCAGCGGTAAGCTGTTCGGCGTCACCGTGCTGGATACGGTACAGAACGGCGGCTGGTATCTGCCGAACGGCCTGTTCCTGCTGGCCCCCAGCGCCTTCTTCCTGATCGGTCTGCTGATCTGGGCGCTACGAACCCTGAAGCCGCAACAGCAGGAGAAGGAGTAAGTGATGGCTCACTATATTAGTCTGTTCGTACGTGCGGTGTTCGTCGAGAACATGGCGCTGGCCTTCTTCCTGGGGATGTGTACCTTCCTGGCGGTATCGAAGAAGGTCTCTACTGCCTTTGGTCTGGGCGTGGCGGTGACCGTGGTTCTGGCGATTTCGGTGCCGGTCAACAACCTGATCTATAACCTGGTGCTGCGCGACGGCGCGCTGGTGGAAGGGGTGGATCTCAGCTTCCTGAACTTCATCACCTTTATCGGCGTTATCGCAGCCCTGGTGCAGATTCTGGAGATGATCCTCGATCGCTTCTTCCCGTCGCTCTATAACGCGCTGGGGATCTTCCTGCCGTTGATTGCGGTGAACTGCGCCATCTTTGGCGGCGTCTCCTTTATGGTTCAGCGCGATTACAACTTCCCGGAATCCATCGTCTACGGCCTGGGCTCCGGCATTGGCTGGATGCTGGCTATCGTCGCGCTGGCGGGTATTCGCGAAAAGATGAAATACTCCAGCGTGCCGGCAGGGCTGCGCGGGCTTGGGATCACCTTTATTACCACCGGATTGATGGCGCTGGGCTTTATGTCATTCTCCGGTGTGCAGCTATAAGGGGCGTAACTGATGGAAATTATTCTTGGCGTAGTCATGTTTACGCTGATCGTACTGGCGCTGGCGCTGCTGATTATCTTTGCCCGCTCAAAGCTGGTGAACTCCGGCGACGTGCTGATTGAGATCAACAATGAAGCGGACAAGCAGTTCCATTCGCCGGCTGGCGGTAAGCTGCTTAACACGCTGGCCGATCAGGGGATCTTTATCTCCTCAGCCTGTGGCGGTGGGGGCTCCTGCGGTCAGTGCCGGGTCACAATCAAAGAAGGCGGTGGCGATATCCTGCCGACCGAGCTTTCGCATATCACTAAACGCGAAGCCAAAGAGGGCTGTCGTCTGGCCTGTCAGGTCGCGGTAAAACACGATATGAAGCTCGAACTGCCGGAAGAGATCTTCGGGGTGAAGAAGTGGGAGTGCGAAGTTATCTCTAACGATAACAAAGCTACCTTCATCAAAGAGCTGAAACTGAAGATCCCGGAAGGGGAAGTGGTGCCATTCCGTGCCGGAGGGTACATTCAGATCGAATGCCCGCCCCATAAAGTCGCCTATGCCGACTTCGATGTGCCGGATGAATATCGTGAAGACTGGGACAAGTTCAACCTGTTCCGCTACGTATCTGAAAGCAATGAGCAGGTGGTGCGTGCCTACTCCATGGCGAACTACCCGGAAGAGAAGGGCATTATTATGCTCAACGTGCGTATCGCCACGCCGCCGCCGCGCCTGCCTGATGTCACGCCGGGGATTATGTCTTCCTATATCTGGTCGCTGAAACCGGGCGATAAGGTGACGATTTCCGGGCCGTTTGGCGAATTCTTCGCGAAAGAGACCGAAGCCGAGATGGTCTTTATCGGCGGTGGCGCCGGTATGGCGCCAATGCGCTCCCATATCTTCGACCAGCTTAAGCGTCTGAGTAGCAAGCGTAAGATCAGCTTCTGGTACGGCGCCCGTTCGCTGCGCGAAATGTTTTATCAGGACGAGTTCGAACAGCTGGCGCGTGAAAATCCGAACTTCACCTTCCACGTTGCGCTCTCTGAGCCGCTGGAAGAGGATAACTGGACGGGTCATACTGGCTTCATCCACAATGTATTGTATGAGAACTATCTGCGCGATCATCCGGCACCGGAAGATTGTGAGTTCTATATGTGTGGACCGCCGGTAATGAACGCGGCGGTGATTAAGATGCTGAAGGATCTCGGCGTGGAGGATGAAAACATCATGCTCGACGACTTCGGCGGCTGATGGAGGCCGAAATGCTAACGGTATTTCTGGCGAGCTTCGCCATCTTCGCTCTGGTGATTCTGGGTATGTCGCTGGGCTACATCGTGAAACGCAAGTCGTTGCAGGGGAGCTGTGGCGGCATCGGTTCACTGGGCCTGGAAAAGGTGTGCGACTGTCCGGAGCCCTGTGATGCCCGTAAAGCGCGCACCGCAGCGGCGGAGCGACGGCAGAAGCTGGAGCAGGATCGGATTCTGTAACCCGATATCTGAAGGCCCGGAACATTTCCGGGCCTTGTTATTTTTTTGCCTTCTTCCTCCCTGTCACTCGATCTAATCTTCTGACTTTTTACCTCTTTTTCCCTCCATGCACTGGAGAAGGCGCATTTTTGCCACCGATAGTGGCGGGAAAGCGTTGCAGTCCGGCGTATCTTTTTCTATCCTGTATGCATATACAGTTGTGGTGGTGAACTATGCGCAAGATCATTCATGTCGATATGGACTGCTTTTTTGCGGCCGTCGAGATGCGGGATAACCCGGCGCTGCGTGATATTCCGCTGGCCATTGGCGGTAGCCGGGAGCGGCGCGGTGTTATCAGCACTGCCAACTATCCGGCGCGTAAATATGGTGTACGTAGCGCCATGCCCACCGCCATGGCGCTTAAGCTCTGCCCACACCTGACCCTGCTGCCGGGTCGTTTCGACGCTTATAAAGAGGCCTCTGCCCATATTCGGGAAATCTTTAGCCGCTATACCGCGCGCATTGAACCGCTGTCGCTGGATGAAGCCTATCTGGATGTCACCGACAGCCCGCACTGCCACGGCTCCGCCACGTTAATGGCCCGGGAAATTCGCGCCACCATCGCCCGGGAGCTGAATCTGGCCGCCTCGGCCGGTATTGCACCCATTAAGTTTCTTGCCAAAATCGCTTCCGATCTCAATAAGCCGGACGGCCAGTATGTGATTACGCCGGAATCGATGGGGGATTTTCTGGCGGACCTGAAACTTGCCAAAATTCCCGGGGTGGGAAAGGTCACGGCGGCGCGCCTGGAGGAGATGGGATTGCGCACCTGCGCCGACGTACAGCGCAGTGACCTTGCGCTATTGCTTAAGCGCTTTGGTAAATTTGGTCGGGTGCTGTGGGAGCGCAGCCACGGTATTGATCAACGCGAAGTGAATACTGACCGACTGCGTAAGTCGGTTGGCGTGGAGCGCACACTGGCTCAGGATATTCACGAATGGCACGAGTGTGTCGCGATCATTGAACGGCTCTACCCTGAACTGGAGCGGCGTCTGGCGAAGGTGAAACCCGATCTACTCATCGCTCGTCAGGGCATTAAGCTAAAATTCGACGACTTCCAGTTAACCACCCAGGAGCATGTCTGGCCGCGGCTGAATAAAGAGGATCTGCTGGCGACGGCGCGTAAAACCTGGGATGAACGGCGCGGCGGACGCGGTGTCCGGCTGGTGGGGCTGCACGTGACGCTTCTGGCTCCAGAGCTGGAGCGCCAGTTGGTGCTGGGATTATAGGGAAGACCGGCTCCCGGGGGAGCCGGTTGGTAACGACTTACTTCGCTGGAATGGACTTCAACAGTTCAGTCAGCAACTGCCAGTACAGGCCCACGCTTTCGATGTGTACCTGCTCGTCCGGCGAGTGCGGACCGGTAATGGTCGGACCGATAGAAACCATATCCATCTCCGGATAAGGTTTCTTAAACAGACCACACTCCAGACCGGCGTGGATGACCATAATGTTCGGCGTCTTGTTAAACAGACGCTGATAGGTTTCACGCACCAGCTGCATGACTGGCGACTTGTCGTCCGGCTGCCAGCCAGGATAGCTGCCTTTCGCCTCAAGTGTGGCGCCCGCCAGGACATTGAGGGAAGAGAGCATGCTCACCACATACTCTTTACCGCTGTCGATCAGCGAACGGATCAGGCAGATAATCTGAGCCTGATCGCCTTCAGTGGTCACTACGCCCACGTTCAGAGAGGTTTCCACTACGCCTTTCACCACGTCGGAGTTACGAATTACGCCGTTCGGCGTGGCGTTTAGCAGATTCAGGAAAGCGTCGCGGCTGCGAGCGTCCAGCGGTTGACTCTCTGCCTGAACCGGTTCGAGCAGCAGGGTCAGGTTTTTCTCAACCTGAGAAAGCTCATTTTGCAGCACCGCCAGATAAGCCTCAACTCGCTGTTTCAGCTCGCCCGCCTGGGTTTTACTGACTGCCAGGGTGGCAAAGGCTTCACGCGGAATGGCGTTGCGCAGCGTACCGCCGGTGAAATCGATAAGACGCAAATCCAACTGCGGCGCCTGCTCGTTCAGGAAGCGGGCCAGCAGTTTATTGGCATTGCCCAGTCCCAGATGGATTTCGGCGCCGGAGTGGCCGCCTTTCAGCCCCTTCAGGGTCAGTTTAACGGTCTCGAAACCATCGGGCAGCGCTTTGCGGGTCAGGGGCAGGGTTGAGATGGCGTCGACGCCGCCTGCGCAACCCATGTATATTTCGCCCTCTTCTTCGGAATCGGTATTGATCAAAATATCCGCCTGCAGCCAGTTGGGCTGCAGCGCAAAGGCGCCGTCCATACCCGCTTCTTCGGTCATGGTCAGCAGCACTTCCAGCGGGCCGTGCTCAACGCGATCATCCGCCAGTACCGCCAGCGCGGACGCCATACCAATACCGTTATCGGCCCCCAGCGTCGTGCCGCGTGCTTTGACCCACTCGCCGTCGATGTACGGGCGGATGGGATCTTTAGCGAAGTCATGTTCGGTATCGTTATTTTTCTGGGGAACCATATCCAGGTGCGCCTGGAGCGCGACCGGCTTGCGGTTTTCCATGCCCGGCGTCGCCGCTTTGCGGATCAGGATATTACCAGCCCGATCGCGTTCCGCGTGCAGGCCCTTCTCTTTCGCCCAGTCGAGAATATGCTGCGCCAGTTGCTCTTCGTGGTAAGAGGGGTGAGGAATGGAACAGATTTTGGCGAAAATATCCCACAGCGGCTGCGGGGAGAGTTGAGACAGTTCAGACACAATGCGTCTCCTTGACGTTGACCGGCGATAAAAGTAGTGCCAGGTCGCGGGGTTACCGGATAAAAATGTACCGCGGGCCTCATCCCGCGCGATTACCTGAGGATACCACTTTCTCTGACTTTCCGGGGGAGTGAAAGCCTAAAAACCGCGCCGTTGCGCAACTGAGGCTGGTGTTTGGTGTCTCAGGTCACTATAATTTCGCGCAACCTGATTCCATTAGAATACTTTTTGAGCCGTTATTGATAGGCCGGGATACATCACATGAGCGAAAAATACGTCGTCACCTGGGACATGTTGCAGATTCACGCCCGCAAGCTGGCCAGCCGTCTGCTGCCAGCTGAGCAGTGGACAGGCATTATCGCGGTCAGCCGCGGTGGCCTGGTACCGGCTGCGCTGCTGGCGCGCGAACTGGGTATTCGCCATGTCGATACCGTATGTATCTCCAGCTACGACCACGATAACCAGCGCGAAATGAAAGTCCTGAAGCGTGCCGAAGGCGACGGTGAAGGCTTTATCGTTATCGACGATCTGGTGGATACCGGCGGTACCGCAGTCGCTATTCGTGAAATGTATCCGAAGGCGCATTTTGTCACCATCTTCGCTAAGCCAGCCGGTAAGCCGCTGGTGGATGATTACGAAATCGATATTCCGCAGAACACCTGGATTGAGCAGCCCTGGGATATGGGCGTTGCATTCGTGCCGCCGCTGGCTGGCCGTTAATCCCTAAAATAAATGTGCAACAGACGCCCGGCTTTACCGGGCGTCTGTTTTTTAACACGGCGACAGCGAGTACAATAGGCCTGCTTATCCGTTTTAGGGAGAAAGGGTCGCCATGTCGAAGCGCAACCTCAGCGAAGATCTCTTCAAACCCCGCTTTAAACACCCGGAAACCTCGACTCTGGTGCGACGCGCTCGCCATCACAAGAGAGAGGAGGTTCAGTCGCCGCTGGACGGCCGTACCGAACCCCACTGGTATCGCCTGATTAACCGCCTGCTTTGGATCTGGCGCGGCGTGGATCCGCTGGAGATCATGGACGTTCAGAGCCGCATTGCCACAAGCCAGGCCGAACATACCAATGACGACTATTACGATACCGTCGTTGGTTATCGCAGCGGCAACTGGATCTACGAGTGGTCGAAACAGGCCATGCTATGGCAGCAGCGCGCGGGTCAGCAGCAGGATCCCGAATTGTGCGGCAAGCAGTGGCTGATGGCCGCTAATCTCTACAGCATTGCCGCTTATCCCCACCTGAAAGGTGACGACCTGGCCGAGCAGGCCCAGGTGCTGGCCAACAACGCGTATGAAGAGGCAGCGCCACGTCTGTCCGGCGGGCTGCGGGAGCTGACCTTTTCGATGCCCGGCGGTAGCGATATCACGGGCTTCCTGCATATGCCGAAAGGGCAGGAGGGGCCGTTTCCGACCGTGCTGCTGTGCGGCGGTCTGGATGCTCTGCAGAGCGACTACTATCGCCTGTTTGAACACTATCTGGCGCCTGCGGGCATTGCCATGCTGACTATCGACATGCCCTCGGTGGGCTTCTCTTCCAAATGGAAACTGACTCAGGATTCCAGCCTGTTGCATCAGCAGGTGCTGCGTGCGCTACCGGAGGTGCCCTGGATTGATCACACCCGGGTGGCGGCTTTCGGCTTCCGCTTTGGCGCCAACGTGGCGGTACGTCTGGGCTATCTGGAATCGCCACGCCTGCGTGCGGTGGCCTGTCTGGGGCCGGTGGTGCACTCTCTGCTAAGCGAATTTGAACGCCAGCAGCGGGTGCCGGAAATGTATATTGACGTACTGGCCAGCCGCCTGGGCATGATCGATGCTTCTGATGAAGCGCTACGGGTGGAGCTGAATCGCTACTCGCTGAAGACCCAGGGACTGCTGGGGCGCCGTTGCCCTACGCCGATGCTGTCCGGTTTCTGGGAGCGCGATCCCTTCAGCCCGGAACAGGATTCTCGGTTAATCGCTTCGTCCTCGGCCGACGGTAAGGTGCTTAACATTCCGTTCAGTCCACTTTTTCTGAATTTTGATAAAGCGCTGAGTGAGATTACCGACTGGCTGGCGAAGCGCCTGAAGTAGCGTTCTGGCGCGGTTTTTAGCGATTTTCATACTGGTTGTGTGGGGATTGGAAATGTGCCGAATTGTGGGTCCCGTTGTTGCGAAATTTCTTATGTTTGATAAAACTGGGGGTTCACAAAAGGAGATCGCAATGACGTTACCGAGTGGATACCCGAAGAGTCGACTGATCAAAAAATTCACCGCGCTTGGCCCCTATATCCGGGAGGAGAAGTGCGAAGATAACCGCTTTTTCTTCGACTGCCTTGCTGTCTGCGTTAACGTAAAACCCGCCCCCGAGCTGCGTGAATTCTGGGGATGGTGGATGGAGCTGACCGCTGTCGACAAACAGTTCCACTACACCTGGAAGTTTGGCCTGTTCGATAAAGAGGGAGTCTGGGTACCGGTCACCATCAAAGATAAAGAGGTCGAGCAGAAGGTCGCGCAGGCGTTGCGCAGTTTTCACGGGCGTCTGGAGGCGCTACTGACCGAGCTTTCATTCGAACTGGTTCCGGCGCAGGGCTTTATTGAAGAGCCGGTAAAGATCCGCGCCTGACCGCGTAAAACGCCAGCACTGACTGGCGTTTTTCATATCTTTCAATCTGATAGTTACAGGAGGCCTGTCATCTTATATTGCGACGTAAGCCGCTACTCCCGCGTATTCACTTCCTTTTCTCCCCCCGCCTGTTGGCAAGGTGCGCGACACCTGATAAAACAACATGCACAGCTCTTCCCTTTTTCCCTGATCAAAATGGCAAAACACTATGAGCGATAGCCAGACTCTGGTAGTTAAGCTTGGCACAAGCGTACTCACCGGCGGCTCACGCCGTCTGAATCGTGCCCATATTGTGGAGCTGGTGCGCCAGTGCGCCCATCTGCACGCAGCGGGACACCGCATCATTATCGTCACCTCCGGGGGCGTTGCCGCCGGCCGTGAGCACCTGGGATTCCCTGAGTTGCCACAGACTATCGCCTCCCGCCAGTTGCTGGCGGCGGTGGGTCAGATCCGCCTGATCCAGCTTTGGGAACAGTTCTTTTCCATCTACGGTATTCACGTTGGTCAGATGTTGTTGACCCGTGCCGATATGGACGATCGCGAACGCTTCCTGAACGCGCGCGATATGCTGCGCTCCCTGCTGGATAACAATATCGTCCCGATTATTAATGAAAACGACGCAGTGGCGACGGCAGAGAGCAAGGTAGGTGACAATGATAACCTTTCCGCGCTGGCAGCCATTCTGGGCGGCGCCGACCGATTGCTGTTGCTGACCGACCAGCAGGGGTTGTTCACTGCCGATCCGCGTACCGATCCCACCGCTGAACTGATTAAAGAGGTGCAGGGTGTGGATGACGCGCTGCGCGCTATTGCCGGAGACAGCGTTTCCGGGCTGGGTACCGGCGGTATGGGTACCAAACTGCAGGCGGCGGATGTGGCCTGCCGCGCCGGTATCGAGGTGGTTATTGCTTCCGGCAGCCTGCCGGACGTGATTGAGGACGTTGCGAAAGGCGTATCGGTCGGTACCCGCTTCCTGGCTGAGGAATCGCCGCTGGAAAGCCGCAAGCGCTGGCTGTTTGGCGCGCCAGCGGTGGGGGATATCACCATCGATGACGGCGCCCTGAACGCCATTCTTAGCCGCGGCAGTTCGCTACTGCCTTCCGGTATTCGCACCATCGACGGCGATTTTTCCCGCGGTGAGGTTATTCGTATTCTCAGTCTTGACGGACGCGATATCGCTCATGGCGTTACCCGCTATAACAGCGACGCTCTGCGCCGCATCGCCGGCCACCATTCCCAGGAGATCGACGCGATTCTGGGCTATGAATATGGCCCGGTTGCCATGCACCGGGACGATATGATCGTTATTTAAGGAGAGGCTAATGCTGGAACAAATGGGTAAAGCGGCAAAAGAGGCCTCTTATCAACTGGCTCAGCTATCGGGCCCGGAAAAAAATCGCGTGCTGGTGCGTATTGCTGACCAGCTGGAAGCCCAGGCCGATGAGATTCTGGCGGCTAATGAGCAGGATCTGGCTCTGGCGCGTGAGAACGGCCTGAGTGAGGCGATGCTCGATCGCCTGGCGTTAACGCCGCAGCGGCTGAAGGGGATAGCCGACGACGTGCGTAAGGTCTGCCAGTTGGCCGATCCGGTGGGGCAGCTTATCGACGGCGGTCCGCTGGACAGCGGCCTGCGTCTGGAACGGCGCCGGGTGCCGCTTGGCGTGGTGGGGGTTATCTACGAGGCGCGTCCTAACGTCACCATCGATGTCGCCTCTCTGTGCCTGAAGACCGGTAATGCCGTGATTCTGCGCGGCGGTAAAGAGACTTACCGCACCAATGCCGCCACTGTAAAAGTGATTCAGAGCGCGCTGGAAGCCTGTGGCCTGCCTGCCGGTGCGGTGCAGGCGATCGAAAGCCCGGATCGCGCGCTGGTGGCCGAAATGCTGAAGATGGACCGCTATATCGACATGCTGATCCCACGCGGCGGTGCCGGGCTGCACAAGCTGTGCCGCGAACAGTCCACTATCCCGGTGATTACCGGCGGTATTGGCGTCTGTCATATCTTTATGGATCGGAGCATGGCGTTTGAACCGGCGCTGGATATCATCACCAATGCCAAGACCCAGCGCCCGAGCACCTGCAACACTGTAGAGACCCTGCTGGTGCACCGCGCGATTGCCAAAGAATTTCTGCCAGCTTTAAGCCAGCGTATGGCGGAAAAGGGCGTGACCCTGCATGCCGACCGCGCAGCGCTGGCGGAACTGGAAGAGGGACCGGCGCAGGTGGTGCCCCAGAAACCGGAAGAACTGGATGACGAGTTCCTGTCTCTGGACCTTAATGTCTGCCTGGTGGATGACCTGGACGGCGCTATTGACCATATCCGTCTGCACGGTACCCAGCATTCGGATGCGATTCTGACCCGCGATATGCGCAGCGCTGAACGTTTCGTTAACGCGGTAGACTCTTCGGCGGTCTATGTGAACGCCTCTACCCGCTTTACCGACGGTGGCCAGTTTGGCCTGGGAGCGGAAGTCGCGGTCAGCACCCAGAAGCTGCACGCGCGTGGCCCCATGGGGTTGGAAGCGCTGACCACCTATAAGTGGATTGGCTACGGCGACGACACCATCCGCGGTTAATATCCCTGTTCAGTCAGGCACAGGTGTCCTTCGGGACGCCTTTTTTATCGCGGCGCGATATCCAGTAGCGTTGGAATCTGCGACAGCAGCCAGAGGATCAACCCAATGGCGCCCCCCACCAGGGTACCGTTTATGCGGATAAATTGCAGATCCTTACCGACATTCAGTTCGATCTGCTCGGACATTTCGCGGGCATCCCAACTGCGGACCGTATCACTAATGTGGCGGGTCAGGAAGGTCGCGAAGTCGGGGGCGACTTGAGCGGCGGCCTGCTCCAGATGCTCATTCAGTGAGGTACGTAGCGCGTTATCCTCGATCAGCGCTTCCCCGAACCACTGCCCGGCCCTGGCAATACGCTGACCGGTTACCGGGTCATCCGACTGCATATCCCGCTTTAGCCAGCCGCGCAGATCGCCCCACAGCTCGCCGATATAGCGGTTAAAGGCGGCGTCTTCTTTCAGCCAGGTCTTGATGTTATCGGCCCTGGTAGCCATTTCAGGGTCATGCTTCAGTTTATCGATAAGCTTTTGAGTGGCGCTGTCGAAGGCGTGGCGAATCTGATGCCCGCTGTCGTGGCTGATGTCGTCCAGCAGCGCATTGGCGATACTGGCTGCCAACTCGGCGCTGTGTTCCCCCAGCCATTCGGTGGGCAGCACCCGGGCCTTACGTGGGTGTTCGGTTTCCAGCCAGCGCACGATCTGGCGCGCCAGGAATTCCCGGGTGCCATCGCGATTCACCAGGTTAATTAACTGGCCTATCAGGGCATCGAGCAGCGCCTGATGGCGGTTATCCTTCGTCATACTTTCCAGCACCATCGCGCTGGATTGAGTCAGATCCACATTATCGATGGCGCGATGCACGGCGCGCCGCAGCAGGCGCTGAATACGGGCATCGTCGGCCAGATCGAGAAAGCCGCCCATCACCTGTAGCAGATGGCCGCCCAGCCGCCGTGCATTGGCCGGTCGGCTCAGCCAGCTACCAATGGCTCGTATCGGATCGTAGTGGCGAATCAGTTGCACCAGCGACCGGGTATCCAGAAACTTTTCGCGAATAAACTGTCCCAGATTATCGCCGATGCGATCCTTCTTGCGGGGGATAATAGCGGTATGGCGGGAGATAAAGGGAATCGGCACCCGGCGGAACAGCGCCACTACGGCAAACCAGTCGGCCAGCGCCCCTACCATGGCGGCTTCCGCCGTGGCCTTCACGGCGCTGACCCAGCGTGCCGGTGGCAAAAACAGCGTGGTGACAAACACGGCCACGGCAATCAACAGCAGGGCCAGCGCCAGGCGACGAGCCCGCTTCAGTTCAGTTAGCTTTTCCATACCCAAAGCATAACCCGATGCGCGGCGTAGCGGTAGCAGGGCAGGGGGAAAGCGCAAACTCAGAATTCAGCGGAGGATGCTGTAAAAAGCAGCAGCCGACACGGCTGACAGTTGACGCCTTCCTCGCTTTTCCTTACTCTTTAGCCCGTGCTCAGGTTCCTGCGCACGTCTCCCAGGCCGGTATAGCTCAGTTGGTAGAGCAGCGCATTCGTAATGCGAAGGTCGTAGGTTCGACTCCTATTACCGGCACCATCTCAACTTCCCTAAAAATCCGCATTCATCCATAATCCCACTGATTTTTAACGATTTTATTTCTTTTTAGTCCATTATCGTCCGTAACCATCCAGTAGAGTCCGATACATAATGTGTATAGGATTGTGTATATGTTTCTGTTCGGTCTTGGATTCCTATACACATGCCTTTAAACGATATGCAGATTCGCCGTGCTAAAACCCTATACGTTTGGGGATGGGCAAGGCTTGTCATTGCTTATAGAGCCTAATGGAAGCAAGAGCTGGCGGTTCCGCTATCGCTATGCCGGTAAACCCAAAATGATCTCGCTGGGTGTGTACCCGACGATCACACTTGCTGATGCTCGTTCCCGTCGCGATGACGCTTGAAAACTTGTGGCAGAAGGAAAGAACCCTAGTGAGGTTCGAAAAGAGCAAAAGCTAGCTCTGCAAACAGAGTCAGAGAACGCCTTCGAAAAGATAGACAGAGAGTGGCATCAACTTAAATCTGTTAAATGGTCGGCGGGATATGCATCAGACTGATCTCTTCCCCAAATCAGGAAGAGATCACCCGTTTGGGCCAGACCTGAGGATTACAGGGTATTCTCTGTTCCAACCATTGCTCCACCAATAGAGTCTGCTGCAAGGCTGGTAGTTCAGCCTGATGGCAATATGTATATAGGTTCTGGTTACCTTGCTGGCGGGGCATATATTAATGTGACACACATTGTGTAACCATCATAAATCTTTGGGCAAGGACGGCCTCACTTATTTGACATGAAGGCGCATTGGATGTTATGTTTCTGGAAAAGTCAAATAAGAACTCGCCATGAACAATAAATCAATTGAAATATTGCAGCTTTTGAGAGCCGTAGCGGCAATTATCGTTGTTATGAATCATCTTTTAGCGGAATCATTCGGTGGTGTATTTAAATATATTGGTGGGTATGGGGTTAACATCTTCTTTGTAATATCTGGCTTTATCATGACATACACCGCGATCAATAAAAATCCTTTTGAGTTCATCGTTGATAGGGTTATTAGAATTTACCCGCCTTACATCATTTCTTCATTTGCACTGATTTCGATCTCAGTTTTTGCTTTCCACAAGGATTTATACTTCATAATCGGAAATATATTTTTGCTTCCTGGCTCTGATGATGGATATCGTCTTGCAAATCCAGTTGCATGGACGCTTGTATATGAAATGTATTTTTACATTGTGTTTGCATTTGTTCTTATGGTGATGCCGTCCAGAAAATATGCAGCGGTAGTATGTGCTATGCTTCTGTGCTCATCAGTGCTTTTAATTAAGTATTTTTATCCATTTACTGGAAAATACAATTCACTTGCTTTGCATAATATAGTTCAAAGCTATATGATAATTCAATTTGCTGCTGGATGTGTGATTGGTGTTTACTTTGATAGTATATCTAGATTTAACATGTCACAGTATACATTTATAGCATTGTCAATGATTTTATCTGTGGCATGCTTTGCGCTTATAGATTTATTGCCTGAATCAGACGTTAGTAGGTATGATATATTTTATCCTTTCAGTATATTGGTGGTAGCCTTATCATTAACAGTGAGGGAGTGCAGCTTTACTAAGCTGATATATATTGGAAATGCATCTTATTCAATATATTTAACGCATCCTTATTTTAACATTGCATTAAGCAGACTGGATTTGCTTGATTCAAAAGCCATTACGATTTTAGCCGTAATTGCATCTATCACAGCTGGAGTTGCCTTCAGCAAGATGGTCGAGATACCTCTAACGAAATACCTTAAAAGAAAAAAAGCAATGAGATATATTACAAATTAAAATAGGCCCGCTTAGGTGCAATACCGATCAGTTAAGGATCAATTGACCGATCCTTAATCTGCGGCACTATAACGGCTTCCACCACAGGGAGCCGTTTTCTTATGCCACTTTTCAATGACCTGCTCGAATTCAGTGACCATCCGCTTATGCCACCGCCCTCTGCTCAACTGTTTGCAGAGCACCTCCCCGTGGAGTGGATGCTGCACTGTCTGACGCTTTCTGCACATGCGACTGTTCGCCGCCGTCGTTTACCGGGAGACATGGTTATCTGGATGGTGGTGGCGATGGCCTTTTCCCGCAACGAGCCGATTACCGATGTGGTTCTCCGTCTGAACCTGAGCGCGGATGGCGAAGCGGGGATGAACCTGCTGGCCCACTCAATGCTCACCACTATCCCGGATAACACTGTCACGCTTTTTGACAAGCTGTTCTACAGTGCAGACCTGCTGCTGACGTTGAACCGGCAGGGTAGTCACCGCCACTGGCTGCTGCCCGCCCGTAAGGATATGGTGGCAGAAACGGAAACCCGCTATGGCGCAGGTGACAGGCTGCTGAAGCTGAAAGTGTCACAACAGGCACGGAAAAAGAATCCTTCACTGCCAGAGTTCTGGTATGCCCGGGCGGTAACTTATGAGGTGAACGGCATGGAGAAAACGGTGCTGACATGGCTCCCGGCGGACCGCTATAAAGCGAAAGTGGACTGACCCCGCCCCGGTAGACGATCCTGCCCTATAGTTGGACTGACCCCGCCCCGGTAGACGATCCTGCCCTATAGTTTGAGCATAGGAGGAGCGTATGGGCACACCACGATTTACACCTGAATTTAAGGAAGAAGCCGTCCGTCAGATAACGGAACGCGGTTATTCCGTCGCCGAAGTATCTGACCGTCTGGGCGTCTCTGCACACAGCCTCTACAAGTGGCTACGGGCTATCAAACCTGATAACAGCGAGCAGCATGCCCGGGATTTACTGGAAGCTAAAAGCGAGATCCTGAAACTCCGGGCGCAGCTAAAACGCACCGAAGAAGAACGGGATATCCTGAAAAAGGCCGCGCGGTACTTTGCAAGGGAGCCCGACTGAAGTACCGCTTTATCAATGAGCACCGCACTGTATGGGGGGTGATGACGATGTGTCGGGTACTGAATGTCGCCCGGGCCGGGTTCTATGCGTGGCTGCATAACCCTGTCTCGGCGCGTGATAAAGATAACCAGCGCCTGCTGATGCTTATCCGCGACTCATATTCTCTGAGCGGAGGCGTATACGGTTACCGGCGGGTTCATGGCGATCTGAACGAAATCGGGGAAACCTGCGGTAAAAACCGGGTGGGTCGGATCATGCAACTGAACCGGATTAAAGCCGTGCGCGGCTATAAAGCGCCACGTCGTATCGTTGGCAGGCCTTCAATCGTTGCTCCTAATCGCGTGCAGCGGCAGTTCACCGTTGTCCGGGCCAACCAGGTCTGGGTCACCGATATTACTTATATCCGCACCTGGCAGGGCTGGCTGTATCTGGCGGTGGTTATCGATCTCTTTGCCCGTAATGTGGTCGGCTGGTCGATGAAACCCACTCTCTCGCGCGAACTGGCGCTCGACGCGCTGATGATGGCGGTCTGGCGCCGAAAACCGGACGGCGAGGTCATCGTACATAGCGATCAAGGTAGTCAGTACGGCAGTGACGACTGGCAGCGCTTCTGCCGGGCCAACCACCTGGCACCGAGCATGAGCCGACGTGGCAACTGCTGGGATAATGCGGTGGCCGAATCGTTCTTCAGTTCACTGAAAAAAGAACGCATCAGGAAGAGAATATACAAAACCCGGGAGCTGGCCCGGGCGGATATCTTCGATTACATTGAAGTGTTCTACAACCGGGCCCGGCGCCACAGCCACCTCGGCGGCGTCAGTCCGGAGGCCTTTGAACAGGCCTCGTCGTGAGGACAGAATCTGTCTACAGGCATGGGGTCAGTCCAAACTGCATGTGTAAGTCGTTTTCGTCAACATATATCTACAATAGCGATATTACTCATATCCGTTTTTCAGTACGAAATGAAAGATTGATATGGTTCACTGAATCAAAAAAGCCAGCCCCGCAGCAAAGAGGATGGAAAGCAGTACCGATGCCAGGCCAGGCAGTAAGAAAGGATGGTCGATAATATGTCTGCCCAGTTTGGTTGACCCTGTATCATCCAGATCTACCGCCGCCAGTAGCGTCGGATAGTTTGGCAGAATAAAAAGAGAGGCCGTTGCCGGGAAGCAGGCGACTAAAACCCCGGGAGCAATACCCATACTCAGCGCGACAGGGAACAGAATTTTCGTTGAGGCCGCCTGGGAATACAGGAAGCACGAGACCGTCATAATGATGAGGGCTAACACAACGGGCGAATCCAGTAAGTGTGAAGAGACTGTACTTTGCAACCACTGCTGATTGCTGTCCATAAACGTCGAGCCCAGCCAGGCTACGCCGAGAATACAAATACAGGATGTCATCCCGGTTTTAAATACCGAGCCGGATGGGATTTTTTGTACGTTAACCCGGCAGTACACCAGAATCAGCAGCGCAACGCCCATCATTACTCCTACTCGTGCCTGTCCGCTGCTCATGACCGGATTGGCTATCAGCCCTAATTTGGGACTGGTGACAATCGCATAGACCAGAACCATAACCAGCCCAACGATAAAGATCAGCACAGAACGACCGGCATAAGGCGGTATTGTCCGCTCACTCCTTGTCTTAACCTGAACAGGATTGTCATATAGCCGATCCTGCTGGCGGATTCTGTCCCAGAACAGGTAAAAAAGAGACGTGACCAGCAGCGCAAGGAAGGTGGATGGTATTGATACTGCGATTAGCTCAATATAACTCCAGCCATAATGACCTTTTTCCAGTATCCCCGAGAAAAAAATCACCGCCGCAGAAATGGGCGACGCAACAATACCAAGCAAAGATGCGCTAACGGAGAGAGCAAGAGCCCGGGTGGGTTTTATATTGTTCTCTTTCGCGACACCCACAATAACTGGCATACAGGCAAATGAGACTTGCCCAGTGCTGGCCATCATGGTTAATAGCCACGTGGAAAGCGGCGCGGTTATTACTAACAATCGCGGATAGCGACGCAGCAGGCGCTCTGTGAGATCAACAAGATACTCAATACCGCCGGCCTCCTGCATAGCAGCAATCGCCACGATCACGACCATGATAAACACTATAACCAGCATCGGCATATCACCCGGCGTGGCGCCGAGCGCGCTGAGGACAATCACGCCAGCTCCGCCGGCAAACCCCACACCGATACCCCCAACCCGCATGCCGATGTACAGAAACAGCAGCACCACCAGAAACTGAACCAATACCATAAATCGCCTCCACGGCTCCCTGTCCGGTATTAACCCTATAAATGATTAACTGGCCTGCAAGTCCTGGCCGCCGGGCAAATGCGCTTTCACAATGTCTCTGGATATAAACAGCCTGTGAACGACAACTTATCGCGATACAGCGGCATCACTGTACACGGTGTTAATCAGGCATCCGATTTGCTCAATCTCGACTTCAACCCTATCCCCGGGGCGCATAAAAAGCGGCGGCGTACGTTTTTTCCCGATGCCACCGGGGGGGCCGGTCAGGATCACATCTCCCGGAGAGAGCGCGCTGAACGTGCTGATATACGCAATTAGCTCTGCAATTGAGTGCACCATACAGTTCGTATTATCCTGCTGCACCGTTTGGCCATTAAGCCGGGTGGTAATATTTAAATTTTGCGGATCGGGGATGTCATCCGCAGTCACCAGCCAGGGTCCGAAACCACCGGTCGCTGGCCAGTTTTTCCCGCCGGTAAAGCAGGCATGCTGCCAGTCGCGCATGGAGCCATCCATATAGCAGCTATAGCCGGCAACATACTGTAGCGCCTCCTGCTGAGGGATATTGCGTCCCCGACGGCCTATCACCAGAGCCATTTCGCCTTCATAGTCAAACTCATTGCTGCACTCCGGCTTGAGTAACGGCGCCAGATGCCCGGTCTGTGAATCAGCAAAACGGATGAATAGCACAGGATTAGAGGGCCTCTCATTACACGTAACGTCTTTATCGCGATAATTCACGCCAGCGCAGATTATTTTTTTCGGGTCAGTAATGACTGGCAGGAAAACTATCTCGTCGAAGGAATAATTCGCTTTTTTAGCAGACGGCGGCAGAGTATCAAGAAGATAAAGGTGCGGTATAAATTCAAGCAGGCTGTCATATTGAGGGAACAGCGTCTGCAGGTCAGTGACGCCGTCAGTGGTCACCAGTCCATATTTATTTTTATTATTAACGCGAAAGCTCAATAGTTTCATAAATCACCTTGGGAATATACAGAGGTGAAAGCCCCAGCGTTAAGATGAAGAGTATTAAAAGATACCGGGGCGAGGTATATATTATCCGCAATGCAGTAACACATATTTCTGTATTGCGGATTAACAGCAGAATCAGACTAAATTAACGGACACGACCCAGCTCAGCGGCGCGCATTGCGTCGTGGATCTCTTTCTCAGCCCCGTTTTCGAGCGGCAGAAGAGGAGAGCGAACGGTAGCATGTTCAAGGATCCCGCGCGCAACCAGGGCATGTTTAAGGGCAACGGTACCTTCCATGTGAGAACCGCGATGATACACGCTTCTGGTAACCGGCAGCAGACGATCGTGCAGCTGACGCGCTTTAACGTAGTCGCCCGCTTTACCCGCCTTAATCATTTCAATTAACGGTTCAGGCGCGATATTACCGTAGCCGACCAGGAAGCCATCAACATCAAAGGCGGTATGCAGTAGATATTCATCGTGGCAGCTTAAGATTTGCAGATCCGGATGCTCGCGACGAATAACCGGAATTTCAGTATCCCAGCGGCGCATATTACGCACGCCATTCTTCATGGCAAATACGCCCGGCTGCGCGGAGATATCCAACAGCGTTTGCAGATTGTAGGTGGCTTTAGTGACATCCGGATACTGGAAAAGAATCAGCGGTAGGCCACTTTCTTCATAAACAACGCGGTAGCGATCCTGAGGAGCGCCATCCTGATAGCCAAAACGCAGCCAACCGTGTGAAGGATAGAGTAAACCGGCGGAGGCACCAGCGGCAACAGCACGCTTAGCCTCCAGCGCAGCGACTTCCGTCCCTTCACCGGTGATACCGGCGATAATAGGAAGCTTATCATCCACGGACTTCACAAATGCGCGGATCACATTCGCTTGCTCTTCCTGGGTAAGAAAAGTCCCTTCCCCTGCGTGTCCCAGAACCACCAGACCTTTCACACCGTCGATGCTGCCGAGCCAGTTGCCGAGGCGCTGAATGGCATCATAGTCTACGCGACCATCGAGAGTGAATGGTGTTACCGGAGCCGGAGTTAAACCTCTCAGATCGATGTTAATCATAGTTATCCCCTTGACGAGTAAGCATATATTTTGCGGTTGAACGATTGTTTGAAACGAAAGTGAAATCGTTTCTGCAATCGTTTTCATGTCATGTTGACATTGAACCTCAAAAATAAATCCGTCAACGCCACGTTGGTTAAAAATGCAACTCGGGTCACAAACTAAACAGCAATTTGCATCCGGGATGAGATCCGCCGTACAAAATTCACCCCCTCCCTGCTTTCCGGGAAAAGCCAGGGAGGGTCTCAGGAGGATTATTTACGCGGAGACGAGGTGGATTTACGGGGAATAAGGGAAGGCGTGGTAATCCGCATATTATTATTTATCTCAGGATTCAATAACATATCAACCGCATTGCTGGCGATATGCTCCAGCGGCGTTCTGACCGAAGTTAGCGCCACGGGCAGTCTGCTCACCAGGGGAATATCATTGTATCCCACCAGGGAGAGATCTTCGCCAATCACCAGCCCCTGCTGGTGCGCGGCTGCGAGGACGCCAATCGCCAGCTCGTCATTAACGGCAAACAGCGCGCTCGGGCGATGAGACTGATTGAGCATTTTTATTCCCTGCTGCTCTCCCGATGCGATATTAAAATCAGAATGACAGCACCATTCCGCTTCGATCCTGAGCCCGGCTTCCTGCATTGCTCGCTCAAAGCCCTTACGCCGGTTACGCGCGTTGGAGGCAAAATCAGGACCGCCAATCAGGCCAATATCACGGTGGCCTAAATCAATCAGGTGTCGGGTTGCCAGATAGCCGCCAAGCTCATCGTCCCCGACCGAAGAGGGGCTAAAACCGTCGGTACGCAGCGCCAGAACGTGGGGAACATCCCGTTCACGCAGGGTTTGCGGTAAAGGATCGTCCAGCCGACAGGTGGACATGATTAACCCATCCACGCGGCGATCCAGCAGCGATTCAACGGCGTTTTTCTCCTGCTCCTTGCTATCACCGCAGGTGGCTACAATCGCGAAATATCCTCTTCTGGCCGCAGCCCTGGCTATCTCTTCGAAAAGCATCGCCGTGACGGCATCGGTCAGTCTCGGCACCAGGACGCCAAGCGTTCCGGTATCGCCACGACGCAGGCTGGAAGCAACATAGTCCCGACGGTAGCCCAGCTCTCGGGCCACCTGGCGAATTTTATCCGCCGAGGCGCTGCGCGAGGTAGGTAATCTTTCGTCGAGTACCCGCGAAACGGTCGAGACGCTAACGCCCACCGCGCGAGCAACATCCCGCATTGTCGCCGGCTTTTTTTCCGGCAAATCGTTCTGTTCACTTTCTTGATCCATCTGCTGCTCCAACTCATCAATGCGGGTAAAAATCCGTGTTGCCCGTTCAACGGATACCATCGTGCAAACCGTGGGATTAAAAGATCTTACGTCAAACCTCGTCCGGACAAAAGGAATGGTGCTTTACTTTGCCCGGGAACGTTCGTCCGATCATTAATTCACTCTTTTTATTTACTTTACTCTGCGTTTACAGCTTAGCCTTTTTACTCGTTAGTTTTTTCAGATTGTGAACTGTTCGACATTTATACAACTGGCGTAATTGACTTAGCGGCGAATCCAGCAAAGGATTAACTGAAAATGAAATCGATTGCACTAACGTTATCACAAACGAATTCAGACAGCATTCTATGCAGCACGTCTTTGGATAAGGGATCGTGCCCTGTGGTTATTCAGAAATTTACGTGTATGCCCCAGACAACGTTTAACAGGGTAATACTATGTCAACTCAGGTTATTGATTCAGATTACGTAGTTGCCAGCGGAACTGAGACAACCCCAGACGCGCTGCTGGCAAGGCTGGAACGTCTTCCTGTCACCCGACGGCTGAAGGCGATCCGCGTTATCGTCGGCTTATCGACTTTTTTCGATGCCTATACCATTATTGCTATCGCCTTTGCTCTCCCTCAGCTCACCCAGGAGTGGGGGCTTACGCCGACATTTGTCGGTCTTATTATTGCGGCCAGCTACGTGGGCCAACTGTGCGGCGCACTATTTTTTGGCTCGCTGGCGGAAAAAATAGGCCGTATCGGCGTATTACGTATCACCATCATCATGTTCGTTCTGATGGATGCAGCCTGCCTTTTTGCCTGGAACGGCTGGTCAATTCTTATCATTCGCTTTTTGCAGGGAGTGGGTATCGGTGCGGAGGTTCCCATTGCCAGCGCCTATATCAATGAATTTGTCGGAGCCAAAAAGCGCGGGCGTTTCTTTTTGTTGTATGAAGTGATTTTCCCAATCGGAATGATGTTTGCCGGGTTGGTGGGATATTTTCTTGTGCCCATCTATGGATGGAAAGTTATGTTTTTAATTGGCTTAGTTCCCTCCGCACTGACCGTTCCTCTGCGATGGCTAATGCCAGAATCACCGCGCTGGCTGGCCTCAAAGGGGAGATTGAAGGAAGCGGAGAGCGTCGTATCAACGCTGGAATCGGAGGTCATCAGGCGTGGGATGACGTTACCCGAACCTGAAATTAAAGCCTCCACGGTTCAAAAAGCGGCACCTGAAGGGGTAAAAGCCCTCTTTAGCGGTATCTATAAATCCCGAACCTTTATGCTGTGGGGGCTGTGGCTGACGGTTTACAGCGTCAACAACGGAATGATCACCTGGTTTCCGACTCTCTACAAAACCTGGTTTAACCTCTCCCTCGATACCAGTCTGGCCTACGGCTGGATTACCTCCTCCTGTGGCGTCGTTGCGTCGGTGATCTGTGCCCTGATGATCGACCGGGTCGGGCGCAAGCGCTGGTACACATGGGCCTTTTTACTGGCCATCTTTCCTCTGATTACCCTTTCTGTTCTGGGGGCAAAATCTGCCGTTGAAATTCTGGTTCTCGGAAGCCTGACTTACGCCATTCTTCAGACCATCGCCTTCTCGCTTTATCTGTATGCGGCTGAGCTTTATCCCACCCGACTGCGCGCCATTGGCACCGCGTATTCCAGCGCATGGCTACGTGCGGGTTCATCCATTGGCCCACTGATGGTGGGTTTTATCGTAAGCGGCTTCGGGATTCGCTTTGTGTTTGTCACTTTTGCCGTCATTGCGCTGATTGGCGGCTTAATTACCTGGCTTGTTGCCATTGAAACCAAAGGAAAATCGTTAGAAGAGTTGTCGCCATAGACGGCTTATGGCTTCGGGAATCATGGAGCCATATCTGACAGGAGGTCGGCGTACCCGGCTGATTCAACTACATCTTACCGGGAATAATTCATAGACCTGGACCATAAACAGGCGGTGAAAAACATGAAAAAACTCATCAAAAGCGGCACGATGCTGCTGGTTTTACTACATCCTTTGCTGGCAATGGCCAACGATACGCTTTTTTCTCCAACAGCAAAAAATATGACCGGAGAGTGGGGAGGTGTGCGTACGGATCTACGTCATCATGGCTATAATTTTACGCTGGAATATAACTTTATGACAGCTACGAATTTTTCCGGCGGTTACGATCGCGATAAAACCCTACGCTATAGCGACCAATATATTCTTGGCGTAGATATGGATCTGGAAAAGATTTTTGGCATTCATAACAGTGAATTTAAAGCGTCGGTGAATAATCGTAATGGCAGAGATTTGACCCAGGATCGTCTTCAGGACCCGCGCGCGCCGGTAATGGGCTCTGGTGTACAGAGTAACTACGGCCGGGGACAAACATGGCATGCGACGCAGTTTTGGTTCAAAAAAAACTGGTGGGATAAAAAGCTGGATCTCAAGGTGGGCCTGATGCCACCAGGGGAAGATTTTGATAACAACGGCTGCTTTTTTCAAAACCTGTCGCTGTGTGGTTCTTTAGCCGGACACGGCAGCGGCGTCTGGTATAACACCCCCATAGGCCAGTGGGGCGGTCGCATTAAATACAGTCCAACCCCGATGCTTTATCTCCAGGCGGGTGCATTTCAGTACAATCCTAACTACGCCACCCGCCATGGAAGCTTCGAGCTGGATGGAACCGGGCATCTGGGATACATGTACCTTTTTGAAGTGGGATACTTACCCGTTTTCGGCGCAGCAAAACTTCCTGGCGTATGGAAAATCGGGGGATGGTATAACACGGCAGATGCGAATGATGTCCTGGATGACGGCAATGGCGATCCCTATGTTCTTACTCACCAGGCCGCCCGACGACACGGAGGTCGCTACGGCGGTTATCTCTATGTCGTCCAGCAGATGACCCACTCGATCCGTCATCGACAAAATGGCCTGAGCCTTTTCGGGCATCTGGCAATGAATGATAAAGAGACGGCGACAATGGACTATCAAATACAGGTCGGTGCCATTTATAAAGGGCCTTTCGCCAGCCGTCCGCAGGACTTTATCAGCTTTGGCGTCAGTAAAATGCATGCCAACGACAGAGTTGCCCGTCGGGCGCAGCTCCTTAACCAGATGCGGGGAATCGATGATTATGATAATCCCCTGTATGTCCCGGTTCGCAAAGCCGAATATGTCGCAGAGTTGCATTATAGTTTTCGCCTTACTCCCTGGATGACTGTGCGCCCTAATCTTCAATTACTCGCTCATCCTGGAGGAAGTGAGGAGATTAAAGACGCGTGGGTTTTCGGAAATCAGGTGGTTGTCAAATTCTAATAAAGCAGGCCGCCACCGTCTGGCCGCCCGTATAGCGTCTAAAAAAACAGGGAGCCAGATGAGAAATCCTCGGACTTCTTTTTCTTTAAATGCAATTGGGGTCAGGTAAGAATTTGCTTTCCAGCTCTCTTCATCTTGCTGTCAGCGACTTCGGATAGTGCCGTGCGATGATGGCCTTCAGCTTATCGACCAGATCAGGCTGCCGGGAAGAGATATGAGCGGTTCCCTTCTGAAAGTATTTGAGCGTAAACATCACGTCCTCGTAACGATTGCTGTACCGGTTGCTGAAGCAGGGCAGAACCGTTTACCACTGGCAGAGTCGGCGTGACGATCGGGCGATAACCTGGCGTATCCGGGAGATAGCGGAAACCCGGATACGCTATGGCTGTCTGCGTATTCATATTCAGCTATGACGGGAAGTCTGGCTAATTAACATACTCAAAACATTTTGGTACTATGCCGCCTTTATGGTGGTGATTGAAATGAATAATGAACCTGTTTAACACAATAAAAAGATCCTTCATGCTCTCTCTAAACTACAGTGAGCAAGATTCAAAGTGGGATTATTTTGTTCTACTGGTCTTTCAAATTCTGTGGTTTGCCATCTATTTCTTCTGGCTGTCAGGGGATTCGCTTTCTTTTCTGCTGTTGATTGTTTTTATCCTGCCGATTGTTTCGGCCAGTCTGCGCTGTCTTAATTACCTGAACAGAACCAAAGCTATTGGTTTTTTGTGGCTGATATCCCCTTATTTGATGGTGATATTGCCTTTGCTGTTAACTAAGAAGCATCAGGAATAGCCTGGCCAGGCTATTCATTTCCCCACTGTCTCTTATTGCCATATTTAATTTTATCCTTGCCTGTCTCGCCACTATCCTGTCATGGGGCGTTATCATTAAGTTTGCGGGGAGGCGTAATGGTCACAAAACGGTTATCCACAGGATTAGGGGGTGTCATTGCGCTCTTTGCTTCAATGACCGCTATGGCTGAAGGTGGTGCGGCGGAGCGCCTGTTGTGGGAAGCGGCGCAGCAGGGGAGCGCCGCTCAGGTGCGCAAAGCGCTTGAGCATGGCGCCGATGTGGAAGCCAGGGATAATACCGGCGCCACGCCGCTGTTGATCGCCACCCGTCACAATCATGTGAATGCGGCGAAGGTACTGATCGACGCGGGGGCCGACGTGAATGCAAAGGACAGGATTCATGATAGCCCTTACCTCTATGCCGGGGCCCGGGGCTATAACGCGATCCTGCGAATGACGCTGGCACACGGCGCCGACCTGACCAGTACCAATCGCTATGGCGGCACGGCGTTGATTCCTGCCGCGGAGCGGGGTCATGTGGAAACCGTTAATCTGCTGATAGCGGCCGGTGTCGATGTTAACCACGTGAATAATCTGCACTGGACCGCGTTGCTTGAGGCCATTCTGTTAGGAAACGGCGGCGTCAGTCACACTGCTATTGTTCGGGCATTGATTCAGGGAGGTGCGGATGTGAACCTGGCGGATGGCGATGGCGTTACGCCGCTTAGTCATGCCCGGCAGCGTGGCTATAAGGATATCGAGGCGCTACTGGTGCGCGCCGGTGCCCGGGAGTGAGTCGCGGTTACCTGATAAAGTGATAGCGCCAGATCCTGGCGCCATAATCGTTCACGCGTTTTTGAACGTAGAGTTTTCTGGCTTTACGATCGATTTGGTCTTTCTCCGCGCACAGCTCTACATAGCGCTGAAGGTCACGATCGTAGTAGCCGATTCCGACGGGACAGTTTCCTGCTTTACCTTTGGATGGCCCAGGATAAAAGAGAGTGAATTCCACCCGGTCATTGATTTCCCGGCTCGCTGTCAGATATATCCAGACCTGGGGCACCGGCCATAGCGTCAGATTACACAGGAGAAAGGTCCAAAAAAAGGTTTTGAACAGCGCCATGCTGCTCTCTGTAAATCCCGGTCCTCGTAAGAAATGCAGCGAGGTGAGCCCCAGCGCCAGCAGGCTGGAGAACGTCAGGATATATAACCACAGCCATGAATTTTTCTTCAGGAAGACCTCATTGCTGACGCTGTTCGATGAGACGAACCATGCAGACCAGAAAGCAATAACAATAAAAAGTAGCAGGTTATATGTTTTATAGTGCTGGTATCGGTTGAATTTCATCCATTCTGCCAGAGAGTTATCTCATTTGTTACAGGTTATATCGAAGATAGCTTATGGTATCAATCCCGGGAAAGAGGCAGTGTTGAAGCCGTTTCGCTGCCCGGTTTTCCTTGCTGCGTCACGAACCGATAATGCAAAAATAATACTTTCCCCTTTCAACACTCTGTGGTAATTAAATAAATGTTGGTTTTTTCTTAATTATTGCCTGCCCGGTTTTTGAAAAGAATTACCTCTGTAAATAACAAAAATATTTCATTTTTAACCAAAAATTAAAATATCGGCAGGAAAATAATTATTTTACTGACATTTTTTTCGGAACCGTTTCTGGTGCCGGTAGTATTTATTTCCCTTTGCTGAAGGGGCTTAATTGGTGAAGTTCAGACATGACAACCCAAATTGACGTTGCAACCCCCCCTGATACTCGCGCTTCGTGGACGTTAAAAGACGCTATCTGGATTCTTGGACTGTACGGCACCACGGTAGGCGCCGGTACGCTTTTTCTGCCGGTAGAGGTCGGCACCCGAGGGCCGCTGGTCCTTATTCTGATGCTGGTGCTGGGGTTACCACTGGCCCTGATTCCCCACGTGCTGTTGTGCCGGGTCTATATGCGTGAATCGCAGGTGGATAACGGCACCCTGCCGATCTTCGGTTCCTTCTTTAGTGGCCGCGGCGAACGGGCCATTATGCTGTTTTACTGCGTGACCTTTTTCCCGGTGACGCTGGTGTATGGTATTTCGCTGGTGAATGCCCTGAACGATTATTTCAGCACCCACTTGCACCTTGGCATGATGAATCGCGGCCTGCTGTCGTTTATTGTTATCGCCGGACTGTATGCGGTACTGAATAAAGGCCGCGACAGGGTCGTGGGTACCATGAGTGCGCTGGCGCTGCCCTTTGCTTGCGCGATTCTGTTTATCGCATTGATTCAGATTCCGTTATGGGACTTCAGCCATCTGACCCGCGCTTTTCATCGCAGCAATGATATGCCGCTGGCAGAGTCTTTTAAAAATATCTGGTTAACGTTGCCCTTAATCACCTTTTCGTTCTGCTGCGCGCCGCTGATCTCGCCGCTGGCGTCTTATTACCGGGAAAAGCAGAACGGCGGTGAACAGAAGGCCGTACGGATGATTCGCCTGGCCTATGTGGCGATCTTCTTCAGCATTATTTTCTTTGTACTGAGCTGCGTATTAAGCATCTCCCACGAAACCTTCGTCAGCGCTAAGGCGCACAACCTTAACGTGCTGTCGGTGATTGGCGGCGATGGCGGCTACCGGGCGGTTTACTTTGTCGCGCCCTTTATCGCCATTATCGGTATGATGAAATCTTTCCTGGGCGTCAGCCTTTCAGTGGCTGAAACCTTTACCCGGCTGCTGACCCCGCGCGCTGACACACCTGCGGCGAAGAAGCGCGGCAAACTGCTCGCCTTCCTGGTGATGTTCGGTATCACCTTCGGTGTGGTTTACGCCGACCTGGATGCGATCACTCTGATCGAGACCATCTGCGGGCCGCTGATTGCCATCTTACTGTTCCTGATCCCGACCTGGCTGATATACACCCGCCAGGAGTTGCGTGCGCTGCGTGGTTTTACCGCTGCGATCGTCGTCTTTAGCGGGCTGGCAACGCTCTCGGCGCTGTTTTACGCCATGGTTTAAGCGTGCCGCGCCACTGGACGCTATCTCTGGATGGCGCACGGGTGAGTATCGGCAACCACGTTTTTATCGCCCCCAATGTGGGTATCCACACCGCGGGCCATCCGCTGGACGCCAAACGGCGTAATGCCGGCCTGGAGTATGCGCTGCCGGTGACTATTGGCGATAACGTCTGGATTGGCGCCGGGGTTACGCTGGTTCCCGGTGTCTGCGTAGGAAATAACAGCGTGATTGGCGCTGGTAGCGTGGTCACCCGGGATATTCCTCCTGACGTGGTGGCGGCGGGAAATCCGTGTCGGGTGATAAGAGAGATTACGGTTGAGGATGCTGCCCGTACCCGGTTCTGAGTCTTTATAAAAAAAAGCCCCTCAAAAAGGAGGGGCAAAAGCATCCGGAGGGACGGAGGCATAGCGCAGTGGCGACGTAAAAACTATCCGCTATGATGTTTTCGGTAACTTTCCGGCGTGGTGCCGGAAATTTTGTTAAACATCCAGATAAACGCCGAAGAGGTGCTGTAGCCCAGGGTCAGAGCGATATCCTGGATACTGGTATCGGTTTTCAACAGATTGACGGCGCGAATAAAGCGCAGGCGCATCCGCCAGTCGCGAAATGACATGCCCATCTCATTCTGAAAGCGGCGGGTCAGGGAGCGATCCGAAATATAGACGGTTTCGGCCCACTCCTTCAGCGTTCGGTTATCGCCGGGATTGTCCTGTAGCTCGTTGATGATCGGCAGCAGATATTTATCGCCGCTGGCGGGGATAAAATTATCCAGCGGGGGCTGACGGGACAGTAACTCTACCAACACCTCTGCCATTTTGTAGTCCAGTTCGCTCTCAAAACCTGACAGATTACGCTGAATAAAATCTTTGATGATGGCCTGAGCAACCTCGGTTAATTCGATAATGCAGGCGCGTTCCGGTAACTTGTGGGCTTCCTGTGCCGGAACGGCGATCGAGCAGTAGTTAATGGCGGGTTTGTTATAGCTGGCGTGGTGGACATGGGCTGGAAGCCAGATGGAATACTGCCACGGTGAAATCAGCTTATTCTGACGGTGAACTTCAATTTCCATCGTTTCGGCCTGATTCCCGGTAAGTTCGACTTCCATAACGCCTTTGTCGATGAAATTTAGCTGTCCCCAGGCGTGTTCATGAGGGGCGATTTCAGTATGGGCGTTAATCTTCTGACTCTGGAAATGCAATCGGCTGGGGGGCGTGGTCCAGTCGCTTAGCAGTGAGTCGCTATAGTGCTCAATTTTCTTCATGTTGCTACCTGATGTCCCGCTGCACTGAAAGTAAGATTCGCCAGGCGCTGAGCGCCACCGGGTAACTTTCAGGGCTGCTGTTTTTAATGCCCGCCATCGCGTGCAAATAGTGTATATGCTCGTTTGCGCTAATGGAGAAATCGCCACGTTTAATCATTCCGCTAAGCAGTACGGAAAGCGGTGCCAGGCCTGCCGACTGTTGCTGGTGGCGGCTGACGTGAAAACACAGCAGATAGAGCGACGCAAGGTTCATCAGCACCCGGAACTCACGCCCGTCGCTGTACAAGGTGCTGCTGCGCGCCTTGCTGGCCCGATCGTGAAATAACATCATTTTGCGCAGCATATTAGGATTTCCTTTACCAATCGTGGCATGGATGTCTTTTAGCATGGCGATCGTCAGCTCACGAAAGTGGTTACCGTGCTTTTCGGGCAGAACCAGACACAGCGTCAGACCCGCGATCAGAACCCCTGCGAGAGCGCCCAGTGAGTTATCCATAAATCGCGCATAAAGAAATTGTGGGCTGTTTTCCGGCGGCACCACAAAGTAGAAGGTGGTCAGTAAGGTAATACCACGCATTATCCGCACGGGCTTACTGAGCATCAGGCCGCCGTAAATCAGTAGCGGTAGCTGCGCCACGAAATAGAGCCATGACCAGTGCCCTGCGGCAGTGGAACTGAATATCAGACTGTCGTACAGATAGCCCAGCACAATGCCCTGGGTCGTGCCGTTTAGCGCCTCAATAGAAACCGGCAGCGGCGTTGGGATGGCGCTACACAGAATCAGGTAGACCACGCCTAACGTCAGCATGGTGGCGCCGCCCTGCCAGCCGCTGTAGTACCAGAACAGCAGCATGAGCGAGCAACCAGCCAGAGTGCGAATTCCGCGGCGTAGCGCCGGATAGAAAAAAGCGTGTTCCCGGAATCGCCAGGTACGCTGCGCGGTGGGGGCGGGGGCAGATAGCCCATGACGGCGAAAGAGCAGCAGTTCGTTGAACAGCGTTCGGTAATCGTGGGCGAAGCGGGCCATATCCGACGTGACGAAGCGTGCGGCGTTAGCGTAGAAAGTCATCAGCAGCGTTTTCGCCAGGAAGCTGTCCAGCCGGTGCGCCTGAACGGCATTCAGCGCCGCTTCATCTTTGATGTAATTACGGTTGCTTATCAGCAGCGACAGGGCGTCGAACAGGCCTTTGATTTTACTGTCATCGACGCTAACAGCCTGTTCAAAATGGTGCATCAGGGTACGGGCGCGTTTATAAATCCGCCCCACCCGGTAATCGAGGTTCAGGGCTCCGTAATTCGGGTAGATGACTGACGAACTCACCAGCATGATCGCCAGACCCATAGTGACACTGGTCGCCCGATACAGCAGCGTGTGCCAGGCCTCGTCCGGCGCTTCGAGTATCGCGAAGCCGACGAACGCGAAGGTATAGCCCGCCAGTTGATAAAGGTACATCCGATCCGAATGGACCAGGCTTGCCAGCATGGTGGTTAGCACAAACCACAACAGGGTGCCTGTCAGAAAGGTATAGGGCGCTTCCGGGAACAGTACCGCCAGTACCAGACCGAAGGCGACGCCTGCGGCTGTGCCAAAAATACGGTTACGCGCTTTTAAATAGAGGCCGCCGATAAACGACTGTGAGACGACAATTGCGCTCATAATAGCGGTAGAGGCGCCGTCCATTTCGAACAGAAACGAAATATACTGAATCAGCAGAATGGTAATAGATAGCTGTACTACCCGGGCGATTCTTATTTTCCATTCATTATCCATAGCGACTTCCGAACGTTAATGCGGGTGACTGGGGTTATATCGAGAGGTCGATTGTGCATGTCATTCCTGACACCAGGACCACGCCATGCGTGGATGATTTATCCAGCCGGATCCTGACGGGTATTCGCATGGGCAGTCGCACCCATTCAAAGGTCGGATTCACGTTGTGTAGTTTGCCTTCACCACCGCTATTGCTGTAGTCGTTAATTCCCCTGGCGATACTTTCCACCTGGCCGCGAATGCTAATGTTGCTGTCCAGCAATTTAATCACAGCTCGATCGCCACTCTTAATATGGTTAATCTGGTCTTCCTGAAAATAGCCGTAGACATAGAAACTGTCGCTATCGACCAGTGTCAGCACCGGATCGCCGGTTTTTATATAGTCGCCTTGCTGGATGGTCTGATTGGTGACATAACCGTCCACGGGCGATCGCACCTGGGTTCTGGCGAGTTGAATGCGCGCCATACGTAACTGTGAAGCGATACGTTCGTAGTCGGCCTGGGCCTGGCGATAGCTCTGGCGGCTGTTGCTGACCTCCTCGCCGCTAACCAGCGATGGGCCAAGGCGGGCGCGACGTTTAGCCATTTCGCTCATCTGATCCATTTTTGCCCCGGCCGAGCGCAGTGCGGCCTCCTTTTCCGCCACCGTTACCGCATAGTCGCTGGGGTCGATTTCAAACAGCAGATCGCCTTTGTGGACATACTGGTTATCTTTAACGTTAAGGTGCAACAGACGGCCATTGACCTCTCCCGAGAGCACCACCACATCGGCGCGGATCCGACCATCACGGGTCCATTTTTGTCCGGTTTCATGCTGCCACGCCAGAAAGATGACCAGCACGGCAAGGGCGCAAAAAATCAGCGTAAAGAGGATTTTCTTAAAGTTATTCATAATGTTATAGAGGTTATGCGATGATTATTTCCGCTGTCAGGTAAATAGCGGTGGTGACCAGACTATAAAGCGCGAAACAAAATAGAGGACGGTGCCATATTGCCTGCCAGAGTGGTGTTATCGCCAGCAGGCAAATAATTATTCGGTATGCGGTGTAACCGAAAATAATGACGAAAAAAATCAAAGGGAATGACATGCCAAACAGGATGTAATCACGCATTTTTACTGACCACAGGTAATAAGGTTCAGGTTTATTATCGCCAGGTAAAGCATCGTCTGACTGATGTGAAGCAGTATGCCACGGCCGTATCTGGCGATATAACGAAGTAGCGACAACCCATACCGAAAAGCAGACAAGATGTTCGTATGGATGAAAGCGCAGCGGTTTTTCCTCTGGCGTACTCTCAATCCTGACGCATGTTCTAAGCTTAATGGCGCTACGGCTGTTTTCCTGAAACCTGACACTGGAGGCTTATGTGTCTTCTGGGCGCCTGTATTTATCGCTGGCTATCTGGTGCGCGCTCTATTTTGCCACCGGCTATCTTTCCCTCTATCTGGATGACCCGATCAGTCGGGTGTCACTGGTCTGGTTCCCGGCTGGTATTGCGGTCAGCGCATTTTTAATCGTTGGGCGCCCATACTGGCTGGTGCTATTTGTCTTGTTATTTATTGTGCGCACACTGCTGGATGTGACGATGCGCCATACCCTGGAAACTTCACTTATCCACTCAGCCATTTCGCTGACCAACGATATCGCTATCGCCTGGTGCGTTCGGCGGCTGGCCCGGCCCAACGATCGACTGCATGCAGTGCTTATCTGGCTGCTGGCAACCCTGTTGGTCAGCGCCATCGCTGCGCTGCTGGGCTGTAGCTGGCTGGCGATGCGTCATGAGATCGACTTCCGTCAGACCGTATGGATTTGGTGGGCCGCCAATGTGGTTGGCACTATTTTGATCACCACTATTGTGATGGGGCTGTGCTGGAAGCCGGAACCTTTTACGCCGGGAAGGTGGCTGGTGGGCGGCCTGCTGTGGCTGCTGTTATGCGCCAGCGCCTGGTATGTCTTCCATCAGCCTATTGGCGGTCCGCGCGGTCAGGCTGAACTGTTTGGCCTGGCCTGCATTCCGGTGGTGCTGATGATTGCGATCCCTGTGTTGGGGGGAAACCGGATGGGAGCGTTTTCTCTACTCTGTTTTAGCGCCATCGTGATCTACTACTCCTGGCAATGGCTCGGGCCCTTTTTTATACCCGGACTGCGCCACGGAGAGCCGCTGCTACTGGCTCAGTGTTACCTTTCCGGTACCGCGTTGCTACTGAGCTTTGTCTATATACAGAAGCGTATAGTGGCGGACAGGCAGCAACAGCAACGACAGGGGCCAGGCCACGGACGGGCGGCTTACTATCTGGAGCCGGAAAGCGGGCACCTGGCCTGGGATGAAAATATTGATACGCCGCTCAGCCAGCAGCTTTCTGGGATCGATCGTGTGGATCAGTTGCTGGCGCTGCTCAGCGCGGAGGATCGTGAGGCAATACAGGCGCGCTGGCAGGCGGCCCGACACGGAGAACTACCCGACGATATCTTTCACTTCCATCTGACATTGACGCCGTCCCATCGGATACCGCTGCAGGAAAGTAAGCTGGTGGCGTTACGCGGACCAGAGGGAATGGCGCTGGTCGGCTACTGGGATGAAGTATCACACAGTAAGGTATCCATTCACCGACACCGGGAGGCCTGACGATGCTACAGCTTGCACTGTTACTGACCGGTGCCGGATTCGTCCGGCGCAATGCGCCGCTCCTGGGCATTCTGGGACTACTGTGGGGGGGATTGGGAGTCTCGATTTTCATTGATGGGTTACAGGGCGAGCGCCACTTTCCACTGCATATCTTTGGGATCCTGCTACTGCTGGAAAGCCTGGCGACGCTGATGCTGGCCCCGAGCGGCGTTGGGACTCAGAAGGCGGTTTTCTACTTTAAAGGCGGCATTTTCTGTTTTGTGGCGCTGCTTATTCTTTCCGGGCGCGAGAGTAGCAATGTGCTGCTGGCGATAGTCTTCGGCTTTGCCTTCTTTATTACCGGCCTGTTTGTGATGGCTTCCGCCTGGGTGGTGCGCTATCAGCACTGGCGGCAGGCTTTTTGCGGCGGCTTTGCCCAGTTACTGTTCGGGCTGTTTCTGTTCTTCCCTTATCCCACTCACCATCATGGCACCGTTTCACAGTTTATCGGGATGATTATGATCCTGGGCGGGATTCAGTGCCTGCGCCTGGCGCTACGGGCCTTTCGGCTGCGTGATGGGGTGTCGGTGTTTACGCTGCTGGCTCCCGGTGGGCTGCTGCCTGAACAGGAGGAAGCGGCACCTGAACCTGGAGAATCGACGCCTGCCAGCGATTCACTGATTGTGCATATCTGGACCCCGGCAGGATCGGCGGCCAGCCCGCCGGTGCCTCGTCCGGTGTTTAACCGCTATATTGCAGCGGTTGATGCCAGCGGGGTCATCTCCACCGGCCATGCCGCGCTGGAGATGCCGCCGGATCTCTATATCAGCCTCTATCCGGCGCAGGATATCGATCGCTCGCCGTCAGAATTCTTCAACACGCTGAAGGCGATTCAGGAAAATAATGTGGTTGGGCAGTTTCAGGAGAGTTACCCCAGCGAGGCGGCGGCGTGGTGCGAATCCGATCGCAAAATCATATTCCATGACTTTAACCCCGAAGCGCTGCGTCGCTATTGGGCGGGTTACCGCAAGGTGGAGATCTATAACCTGACCTGGCGTAACTGTTCGAGCAGCGTGGTGTACGGCCTGGAAGCCGCGCTGGATGGTGTACTGGCCCGGCGTTGCGGCTGGCTGGGCTTTCTGCGGTTGTTCCTGATCCCTGAACTGTGGATTGCCGCCCAGTTGCGCAAGCGAGCCATGACGATGGCATGGACCCCTGGGCTGGCGCTGGATTACGCTCGGGCGCTGCATGCTATTGTGCATCCGGTGCGGCTGTCGTGGTTTCGTCGCCGACGTCAGGATGAAACGCCCTGATGGCGCATAAAACAGGTTCTGAAGCCCCATGGCTGGTGGAGTATTCGCGCCTGGCAACGGTTCACTGGCTGGATAGCGACTGCTTTCAGGTCAGCGATATGCGTAACTTTCGCTATCGTGGGGTGGGGGATCCCCTGGCAGCCTGGGATGACCGCTGCTTTCGGCTTAGTGAGGTGACGCAGACCGATCTGGTGCTCTCCTACTGGGGTGGCAACGCCATCGCTCACGTTTTTCTGAGCTTTGGATTTAGCAACGGGGAGTGGCTGGCTGTCTCGATTGAAACCCGACGTCGACAGAATCAGCCATGGTCGGCCTTTGGCGGTTTTCTGCGTAACTATCCGGTCATTTATGTGGTGGCGGACGAGCGCGATCTGATCGGCGTGCGTAGCGATGTGCGCAGGGAGCGGGTCTGGCTCTATGGGCTGACGCTCACTCAAGAGCAGCGCCAGCGGTTACTGCGTGACTATCTGCTGCGTATTCAGCAAGTGAACGCTCATCCCGAGTGGTATAACACGCTGTTTAATAACTGCACCACCAATATTCTGCATCACGGCCGGGCGGTGTCACCGGCGGTGAAATATGACTGGCGGATACTGCTGAGTGGCTATGCCGATCGCTACTGCTACCGTATGGGGCTGCTGGATACCCGGCTACCCTTTGAGATACTTCGCCAGCGCAGTCGTCTGATTCGCCCGGAAGATGCCTGTATCGACGACGATTTCTCGCAGGATATCCGGCGTCAGCGGGCGTCATCTTTCTTACCTGAGATAAAGGAGTAAGCAATGCGAAAAATCACTGCCATGCTGTTGCCTGGTCTGATGCTGGTCTCCGTGTCGGGTGAGGGGGCTGACTTCTCTTTGGGGTTGCAGGGGGGCTCTTACGGTACGGCATATAAGACTCGTCATGCTGATTACTGGGTGCTGCCCTATATTGGTTATGACGGCGAAACCTGGTATATCGACGGCACTGAGGCGGGCTACAACATTGTTAAAAATGACAGCCATCTGCTGCGTGCCAAAGTCTATTACTACACCACCGAATACCGCTCCCGCGATGGCCGAAATCGGGCAATGAGAAGTTTGAGCAGTCGACACAGCACCATGATGGCAGGCCTTAGCTATCAGTACACCACGCCCTGGGGCGCTTTCTCGACGACGGTGGGGGGGGACACCCTGGATAACAGTAACGGTATGACGATCAATGCCGCCTGGATTGCGATGAAACAGTGGGGCGGTTTCACTCTGGTACCGGAGGTGGGAGTGGACTGGTCAAATGCGCAAAATACCCGTTACTACTACGGTATTTCCCACCAGGAATCGGCACGCAGTGGATTGAAGGCCTGGCGGCCCCATGACAGCTATGTTCCCTATCTTCAACTGGCGATGAACTATGCCTGGACACCACGCTGGAACACCTGGGGTGAGATAACCGGGCGCTTCTACCCATCCACTATCAGAAATAGTCCGATGGTGAATAAAAATGGCGTGGTGGAGCTGACGATTGGCGCAAGCTACACCTTTTAGATTGCCGCTTTCGGTACGGGCTTTCTTAACGAGATCACGGCAAACAGCGCGCATAGCAGGGCGGTCATCCACGGCAGGCCGTGGGTGGTCGTTTCCATCGCCAGACCGCCCAGCAGCGGCCCCAGCAGGGCGCCAGCGCCCCATGCCACTGACATTGCGGCATAGATGCCCGCCAGTTGAGCACCGCGAAACTGTGAGCCTACCCAGGTGATCGCCACGGTATAGATGCCGACAAACACGCCACCCCAGATAAACAGCAGACAGTAGGCCAGCCAGGGTGTTGTTAACAGTAGCGGCCAGACCAGGGCCCCGAGGGTGGAGATCGCTGCCAGCACGGTTATCAGACGACGGCGATCCACTTTATCTGCCAGCCAGCCCAGCGGTAGCTGGAGTACGATGGCGCCGAACATCAGTACCGAGATCAGGAGCGTCGCCCGGGATTCGCTCCAGCCCAGATTCATGGCGTACAGCGACAGGAAGTTCATCCCCGCCACCTCGATGGCTGCGTTCAGGGCGGTGGCTACAATCGCCAGAAAGGCCAGTTGCAGGCTCTGGCGCAGGCCAGTGGGCGTCACGGCGTCGCCCGGCTGGCGGGTCATACCGGCCCGGGCGATACAGAGTACGGCGGCCAGAGCGATTAGCGCACCGACAACAAAGGGCCCCGCACTGTCGCTGCCCATTATCGTCAGAATCAGTGGACCGGAGGCAAAGCCCAGTGACAGCCCCGCCGTATATAGCGCCATGGTTTTGCCCCGGGCCTGCTCGACAGTGGAGTCACTCAGCCAGGTTTCGGTCAATACCATAATGATCTCGGTAAAGACGCCCAGTCCGAAGCGCAGTACGAACCAGACCGGTACTGGCGTCCAGGGGAACAGCAGAAACAGCAGGGCTATGGCCGACAGTGAGGTGCACATCAGCCCCAGCGGAGAGAAACGGCGGAACAGCCGCGGTAACAAGGGGGCAATCGCGAAAACCCCAAGGGCGTGCATGGCGGCATTTAGCCCGATACTGGTTTCGCCATAGGCCTTATCGGCCAGTTGTAGGGCGATAAGCGGGGCGCTAAGGCCGTAAGTCAGACTAAAGACTGATACGGAAAAGATCACGGCCAGAATATGTTTGTTCGCCTTGAGCATCAGTGCGTTGTCCTTTCTGCTGAGGGGCGAGTAAGGAAGTTACTGTAGTATAGAGCGCTTTTTAACGCGGCGCCGGGTAGAGCCCGACGCCACAGAGGGGGAGGGTATTACAGAGGGTAGGGGGTCAACCTTCCGACTTCATATTATTCATGGCATCCTGTTGCTTCATCTCTTCTTTCTTCATGTTATCCCCCTGCATCATCTGCTCTTTTTTCATCTCGCCTTTCTTCATCATGCCGTCATGATTCATCTCGGGCTTTTTCATGGCGTCGCTTTGGCGCATGTCTGACTTTTCCATTGGCTGTTTGGCCATATCATCGGCGGCCAGCGCGCTGGCGGCGCTCATCATCAGGGCGGTTACGGCGATGGGGACTATCAGCAGTTTTTTCATGGTTTAACTCCTGTGGTTGTCGTGGGGCCAGTATGGCGGGCGCGTGGTCGCCGAATCCTCACAGAGAGTTAAATAAAATGTGATAACTTGCGCTCCTGCCGCTGTGTAAACTGAAGGGGTAAGACAACCGGAGAGCTTCATGGACACCGCTAAAAAGATATTGATCGTGGAGGACGATGCCGATATCGCCCAACTTCTACAACTGCACCTGAAGACCGAAGGCTATCAGATTACCCATGCCGCCGACGGCACTCAGGGTATGGCGCTACTGGATGAAGGCGGCTGGGACGCGCTGATTCTGGATCTGATGCTGCCCGGCGCCGATGGACTGGATATCTGCCGCCATGCCCGTACTATGACGCGCTACACGCCGATTATTATTATCAGCGCCCGCTCCAGCGAGACCCACCGTGTCCTGGGGCTGGAGCTGGGGGCGGACGATTATCTGGCGAAGCCTTTCTCAATGCTGGAGCTGGTGGCGCGGGTTAAGGCGCTGTTCCGGCGCCAGCAGGCGATGGTGAACAACCTGCGTATGGATGCCGGGGTGTTGCACTTCGGCGGTCTGACTATTGATCCCCTTTCCCGGGAAGTGAGTCTGGCGGGAAGCCCGGTAGAGCTGACGCCGCGTGAATTTGATCTGCTCTATTTCTTTGCCCGCCATCCTAACCGGGTCTTTTCACGGCTGGATTTGTTGAATCAGGTATGGGGGTATCAGCATGAGGGCTACGAGCATACGGTGAATACCCATATCAATCGCCTGCGCATTAAGATTGAAGTGAATCCGGCTGAGCCGCTGCGGATCCTGACCGTCTGGGGTAAGGGGTATAAATTTCATGCGCCGGGGGCCTCATGAGTTTTCTGACCCGGCGCATGACGCTGATCGGGCGTCTGACCTGCGTCTTTACGCTGTTGCTGGTGTTGTTCGCTGCGGGGCTACTGGGGCTTCAGCGCTATTCAAACGAGCGCTATACCCGGGCAATGGTGCAGGAGCTGTCGGCGGGGCTGGCCGCCCATATTGCTGACAGCTACCCGCTGCTGAGCAGCCAGGGATTAAATCAGAATTCGGTGCGTTCTCTGTTTGACCATCTGATGGCGGTAAATCCGAGCGTAGAGGTGTACCTGCTGGATAAAACGGGGCGCATTATCGGCGATGCCGCGCCGCAGGGGCGTATTCAACGCAGACAGGTAGATATTGAACCCATTACCGAATTTCTGACCCGGCCCCACTATCCACTGTATGGCGACGATCCGCGCAGTCCGGGCGGTCATAAGGTGTTCAGCGTCGCACCGCTTCGTTATCAGGGACAGCTTCAGGGCTATCTGTATGTGATTTTATTAGGGGAAGACTACGCCCGATTGCGCAGCGGTGCTGAGCAGGGTTCGCTGCTGACACTGGCCAGTGGCGCGACCCTGCTGGCGGTTGTGCTATTAGGGGCGCTGGCGGTACTGGCCTTTAGCTGGGTGACCCGCCCGCTACGCCGTCTGTCCGCCCGGGTTCGTACCCTGGAAAACGGTGGACTGGCCGGTATGCAGTCCGTTGCCGCCCAGCGGCCGCCGGATGCGGGAAGCGCCGACGAGATTCAGCAACTGCAGCGCGGCGTTATCGCGATGGCGGAGCAGATTGCCGCCCAGTGGGAGAGTCTGGCGCGCCAGGAGCAGCAGCGGCGCGAATTTATCGCTAATGTCTCACACGATTTGCGCACGCCGCTGACCGCGCTGCATGGCTATCTGGAAACGCTGCTGGTAATGTCCGGCTCATTGAGCGAGCGGGAAAAACGCCATTATCTGGAAACTGCCCTGGCCCAGAGTCGTAAGGTTGGCGGGCTGGCTCAGTCACTATTCGAGCTGGCGCGTCTGGAATATGGGGTAGTGAAGCCTCTGAAGGAGCGTTTTTCACTGCCCGAACTGGTGCAGGATGTCTTTCAGAAGATGGAATTAATGGCCCGGGCGCGGGAGCAGCAGCTGGTGCTGGATATCGCCCCCGATTTGCCGATGATTGAGGCCGATCTTGGCATGATCGAGCGCGTTCTTACTAATCTTATCGATAATGCGCTGCGCCATACGCCGGAGCAGGGCGCCGTCAGCGTCCGGCTGTGGCAGGACGCGGGCAGGGTGATGGTTCGGGTAAGCGATACCGGGCCTGGCGTGCCGGAAGCGCTGAAGGCCACGCTGTTCCTGCGTCCGTCGCTGCTGAATCATCAGCGTCTGACTTCCGGAGGTTTGGGGCTGATGATTGTGCGTCAGATGCTGCAATTGCACGACAGCGATATCCGGCTCAGGGAAGGTCCTGGCGCCAGTTTTGAATTTGGTTTTCAGGTTTAAGTTTGTTCTTTGAACCCCTGATGCGGCGTTTTTTTTACGCTATTTTTTTCACCAGTATGTTGTTTTTTATACCTTTGACGGTGAGTTTATTGTATTGGCTGTGTAAATATTACGATATAGCTTGTGTTGCTTTGATATGTGTGCGTTAATGGCTGCGTCGGTTTGATACTCAGATAATATCTCAAGTCGTTTATAAAGCAGTCCTCATTTCTATAGAGTACCCATCAGGTATCCTTCTTTTTGAGTCCCTCTTTAAGCACTGAACCCTGTCTGTCATTCAGACCATTTATGCCGGAAGGCTCATTAATAAGGTAACAACATGTCTGATAAAATTACTGGTATCGTTAAATGGTTTAACCCGGACAAAGGGTTTGGTTTTATTACCCCGGATAACGGTAGCAAGGACGTATTCGTCCATTTCTCTGCTATTCAGAGCAACGAATTCCGTACTCTGAATGAAGGCCAGCAGGTTGAGTTCTCTATCGAGAACGGCCAGAAAGGCCCGGCCGCTGCTAACGTGGTGCCGCGTTGATTCTGACTTTACGCTGCCCGTGCTGTCACGGCTCTCAGTTCAGGACATCGCACTTCGACGTCTCTGAAAGAAACCCGTATGGTGCTAAGTGTATATTTTGTAAATCGGTCATGATCGCGGGTATCCGGAACGATTTTCGGAATAATCCAGCCACGGTATGCCACGGGCATACCCGGTAATTTAGCGGTTATCACCATGAAAAAGCCTTCATAATTTTTATGAGGGCTTTTTGTTATGTGTGTTAAAAGTTCACAAAGATGAAAAATAATCGCGTCGGATTGATAAAAAAAACGCGTTTTTATGCTGACGACACTATCCTGTAAAGGTCTTTTACAAAAGACAGTGAAAAATAGCAGAGTAATCTTATGGGGCGGACAAATAATGAAGAAAATGTGGATTCGTGCCGATATATTATTTTTCCGATAGCGAACTCTCATTAATAAAGGCAGTCTGAATAGCGATAAGGCAATTTACTGCATTGCCTCACCCGTACTGTCCTGCAGTCGCAGAAGGTAGCTTATGAATCAAACCCAGCGATTTACCATGGCGTATCTCCACCCACGTTACTGGCTAACGTGGTTCGGGCTGTTTTGCCTTTGGTCCCTGGTGCAACTTCCCTATCCCGTTCTGACCCGAATTGGGGCCTGGGCGGGTCGTAACTCACGCCGATTTTTACGCCGCCGTGAGGATATTGCCAGACAAAATATCGCGCTGTGCTTTCCCGGGCTCGCTGCCTGCGAGCGCGACAAGCTGATTGCCGATAACTTTATTTCCCTCGGCATGGCGCTGGTGGAAACCGGCATGGCGTGGTTCTGGTCGGATCGCCGACTGCGTCGCTGGTTCGACGTTGAAGGACTTCACAATCTGATGGCGGCACAGCGTGAGAATCGCGGCGTGCTGGTGGTTGGCGTACACTTTATGTCTCTGGAGCTGGGCGGCCGCATGATGGGGCTGTGTAAGCCGATGAGCGCGGTATACCGTCGCCATAATAACGGACTGTTGGAGTGGGCCCAGACTCGTGGCAGGATGCGTTCCAATAAAAAGATGATCGACCGACGCCATCTGAAAGAGATCGTCAACGCGCTGAAACACGGCGAAGCGGTCTGGTTTGCGCCGGACCAGGACTACGGCGCGAAAGGCAGCAGCTTTGTGCCGTTCTTTGGCGTGCCCCGGGTCGCCACCACTAACGGTCCCTTTGTGATCTCCCGCCTGTCGAACGCCGCTATGCTAACCATTACGCTTATTCGCAAACCGAAAGGCGCTGGCTACCGGCTGATTATCGAACCGGAGCTGGAAGGTTTCCCGAAAGAGGATGGCGTAGAAGCTGCCTCCTGGATGAACCGGGTGATCGAGCGGGAGATTATGCGGGCGCCCGAACAGTATCTTTGGATACATCGCCGCTTTAAAACCCGTCCGCCCGGCGCCGCCTCGCTGTACGTTTAGCCCTGCTACTGCGCTGCCCGTGCATCGAATGTGATTCGGTCACGGCCGGCGCGTTTTGCTTTATAGAGCTGATGGTCAGCCGCTTCCAGAAGATCCTCCAGCGCCATTGTCGGCTGTGCGTGAGCGATGCCCACACTTAGCGTGACCCAGGGGGAAACCTCTGAGCCCGCATGAGGGATCTGCGCCTGCGCCAGGTTCTGGCGAATGCGTTGCGCAATGGCCTGCGCTTCTTCCCACTTTTCACATAGCGCCACTACAACAAACTCCTCACCCCCGTAGCGAAATGCGGCATCTTCCGCTTTGCGCAATGACGTCTCAATACAGCGGGCCACCTTCACCAGGCACTCATCCCCCGCAACGTGGCCGTAAGTGTCGTTGTACTGTTTGAAGAAATCGATATCCATCACCAGCAGGAACAGCTGTCTGTTCTGGTCACGGCGCCGCTCATTCACGTAGTCCGCCAGGCTGCGGCGGTTATAGAGGCCCGTCAGGGCATCGAAGTGCGCCAGCCGGGTCAGTTTCTTAATCAGCAGACTTTTTTCATACTCGCTGCGCTGGGTACGTTGATACCACTCCAGTAGAATATAGCGGGCCGAGTAGACGACCAGCAGAATGATTGCCATACCGAGGTTTTGCAGCAGGTCGAAGCGGTGATCGGACCGGTATTCACCATAGATCAGCGAAAGTACCACCGGTGTGCAGAACAGCAGCAGAAGAGGAGTGGATAAATAGAAGGTAATCACCGCAGGTAACAAAATGATCACCGACAGGGTCAGGGTTAGTAGCGGGGTGGCGTAGTGTAACAGCAGGTTAAAGAACACCAGCGCCCAGCCGGTGCCGAAAAGCATCACGACAGCGGGCAGAACTTTTGGGTAGAGATTATCGCTGATACGCGGGTGGATTTTTAACACGGCCACCAGGTTTAGGACGGCAAACAGGGCGATGAACAGCGTCAGGGCATTAACCCCTGCGGGCTGTGTCATGGGCGTATCCCGTTTGAGGTCATGCAACAGCAGCCAGACGCTAAACAGAATGTTTAGCGCCAGAAACCAGATATAGCCCCGGGTAGCTGTAATAAGAGGATTGTTATTGCCTTGCCAGCTTGCCATTTCGCGCCTCTGCGATCGTTCCCATCATTTCCAGATTTACTCATTGTAACCGCAGTGGTCCTAAGTGTGACTTATGACGTGTTATCGAAAAATCTTCCGTCCGGCAGGCGTTCCGGTCCTGAGATGGCGGTTTCTCATCGTCCATGACTTTACGCAAAGCTGTCTGAATAAAAAGTGAACATTCATCACAAAAATGAATACTTATTTCTTGTTTGTATGCGAATTTCAAAAATGTAGATATTTTGAAGATATGGCCACATAAGAACATCGCCATTGATTCACTACCCTACACGAGGAAGAAGCAAATGAACGCACTGACAGCCCTGAGCAACCATCAACCGGCTTCATCCCATACCGGCAGCGGATTTTCTCTGTTGCCGTCGGCGCAGTCGCCGCGTCTGCTGACGCTGAATTTTACCGACCAAACGACGCGTGATTTTCTGGCAAAGGTGGCGCAATGGCCGATTCAGGCGCTGGAGTATAAGTCGTTCCTGCGTTTTAAGGTGGCGGGCATCCTTAATGATCTCTGCGGTGGGGAACTCCAGCCGCTGCTGCTGAACTGCCTGCTTAACCGGGAGAAAGGCGCGCTGTTGATTGGCGCGCAGGGGCTGGATAACGTCAGCCAGGCCGATGAAATGGTGAAGTTAGCCACTGCCGTGGCCCACCTGGTTGGCCGTTCCAATTTTGACGCCATGAGCGGCCAGTACTATGCGCGCTTTGTGGTGAAAAACGATGACAACTCCGACAGCTATCTGCGCCAGCCCCACCGGGTGATGGAGCTGCATAATGACGGCACCTATGTGGATGAGGTCACCGACTATGTGCTGATGATGAAAATCGACGAGCAGAATATGCAGGGGGGAAATTCTCTGCTGCTGCATCTGGATGACTGGGAACATCTGGATCGCTTTTTCCGCCATCCGCTGGCGCGCCGTGCGATGCGTTGGGCTGCTCCCCCCAGTAAGAATGTAAAACGGGATGTCTGGCATCCGGTTTTTGATATCGATAGTCAGGGGCGGCCTGTGATGCGCTATATCGATCAGTTTGTGCAGCCGAAAGACTTTGAAGAGGGGAACTGGTTAAGCGATCTCTCTGAGGCTCTGGAAAACAGCCGTCATATTCTGTCGGTACCGGTTCCCACCGGCCAGTTTTTGCTTATCAACAACCTGTTCTGGCTGCATGGCCGTGACCGCTTTACGCCGCACCCGAATCTGCGTCGCGAACTGATGCGCCAGCGCGGCTATATCAGCTTTAGCGCCACGCACTATCAGTCCGGCCAGTAACCTGAGGAGCGCCTGGATGTATGATTTTGTCATTATCGGCGGTGGGATTCTGGGCATGTCCACCGCCATGCAACTGATTGCCCGCTATCCGCAGGCGCGGATAGCGCTGCTGGAAAAAGAGGCGGGCGTAGCACAGCACCAGACCGGCCATAACAGCGGCGTCATTCATGCCGGCGTCTATTACACCCCGGGCAGCATGAAAGCGCGTTTCTGTCTGGCCGGTAACCGGGCCACCAAAGCTTTTTGCGATCGCCATGCGATTCGCTATGACAGCTGTGGCAAGCTGCTGGTGGCGACATCGGAACTGGAGATGGAACGGATGCAGGCGCTGTGGGAACGTACCGCCGCCAACGGTCTGGAGCGTAGCTGGCTGAGCGCCGGTGAACTCCGGGAGAGGGAGCCAAATATCACCGGTTCTGGCGCTATTCTGGTGCCGTCAAGCGGCATCGTTGATTATCGGGAGGTGACCGCCGCCATGGCGCGTCAGTTCTGCGAAGCCGGTGGTGAAATTCGCTACCAGGCAGAGGTAACCCAGCTGGAAGAGCGCGACGCGAGCGTACGGATCACCACTCGTGAAGGCGAGACTCTTGAAGGGGCTGCTCTGGTCACCTGTTCGGGCCTGATGGCCGATCGCCTGGTGCGGATGCTGGGACGCGATCCCGGCTTTATCATCTGCCCGTTTCGCGGCGAATACTTCCGGTTGGCGCCGCAGCATAACCGGATCGTCAACCATCTGATCTATCCGATTCCCGATCCCTCCATGCCCTTTTTGGGTGTGCATCTGACCCGAATGATCGACGGTAGCGTTACCGTGGGGCCCAATGCGGTACTGGCGTTTAAACGTGAAGGCTACCGTAAATGGGATCTCTCGGTGGCGGATATGCTGGAGATGCTGGGCTCGTCCGGCATCCGGCGAGTGCTGCGCCAGCATCTGCGCCCCGGCATGCAGGAGATAAAAAACTCACTCTGTAAGGGCGGTTACCTGCAACAGGTACGCAAATACTGTCCGCGGCTGACCCGTCAGGATTTAACGCCTTATCCATCCGGGGTTCGCGCTCAGGCTGTATCCCCCGATGGCAAGCTTATCGATGATTTTCTGTTTGTCACGACGCGCCGCACGCTCCATGTCTGCAATGCTCCTTCGCCAGCGGCAACCTCCGCCATTCCCATCGGCCAGCATATCGTCGGCAAGATCGATGCGCTGGTGGCGGCATTGCCCGGAGCGGGTCGGGGCTGGACCAGAGCGGCGCATCCGGAAAGTGACGTTGGGGAGGCGATAAAGTAATCGAATAACGCGTGCCCCGATGCGGTAACTTCGGGGCGCACCCGAACAAATAATAACTGACTGAAAAGGGTGAAACATTATGGGGCAAACGAGGCAAACACATACGCTGGGGGGCGGTTTAACCACCCGCCATGTCACTATGCTATCCATCGCCGGCGTGATTGGCGCCAGCCTGTTTGTCGGCTCTGGCGTCGCCATAGCTCAGGCCGGTCCGGCGGTGCTGCTTTCTTATCTGTTCGCCGGTCTGCTGGTGGTCTTTATTATGCGAATGCTGGCGGAGATGGCGGTGGCTTCGCCGGATAGCGGATCTTTCTCTACCTATGCCGAGCAGGCCATCGGTAAGTGGGCGGGTTACACCATTGGCTGGCTTTACTGGTGGTTTTGGGTACTGGTGATTCCGCTAGAGGCCAATATCGCGGCAATTATCCTGAATACCTGGATCCCGACGGTGCCGATTTGGCTATTTTCGCTGGCGATCGCGCTCGCATTAACCGGCAGTAATTTGCTAAGCGTCAGGAACTATGGCGAGTTCGAGTTCTGGCTGGCGTTGAGCAAAGTCATTGCCATTCTGGCGTTTATTGTCATCGGCGCACTGGCCATTGCCGGGTTATTTCCCCATGTAGAGGTCAGCGGCGTATCGCGACTCTGGGATCACGGCGGCTTTATGCCGAATGGCTTTACCGCAGTGTTAAGTGCCATGCTGATCACCATGTTCTCTTTTATGGGGGCGGAGATCGTCACCATTGCCGCCGCGGAATCGGCGACGCCGGAAAAACACATTATGCGCGCTACCCGATCGGTGATCTGGCGGATCTCCATCTTCTATCTGTGTTCGATCTTCGTCGTGGTGGCGCTGATCCCCTGGGATACGCCAGGACTGAAGAGTGTGGGATCTTACAGGGCGGTACTGGAGCTGCTCCAGGTGCCTTATGCCAAAGCGATTATGGATTTTGTGATCCTGCTGTCGGTGACCAGCTGCCTCAATTCTGCGCTCTATACCGCTTCGCGTATGCTCTATTCTCTGAGCCATCGCGGAGATGCGCCGGCCATCATGGGCATCACTAACCGCAAACGCACGCCCTGGGTAGCGGTGTTGCTTTCGACCGGTGCCGCGTTTCTGACGGTGATCGTCAATATTTATGCTCCCGCCAGGGTCTTTAACTTCCTGATTGCCAGCTCCGGTGCCATTGCGCTACTGGTCTATCTGGTGATAGCCGTATCCCAGCTGCGGATGCGTAAACGGCTGGAGCTCAGGGAAGGGGGGCTACGGTTCAAAATGTGGTTGTACCCCTGGCTAACCTGTATAGTGATTGCGTTTATTTGCTCCGTGCTGGTGGTGATGCTGTTCCGCCCGGCTCAGCGTGTGGAGGTGATCTCCACGGTGGTTCTGAGTCTGGGGATTATCTGCACCGTGCCCGTGATGTCGCGCTGGAAGCGGCTGGTGGCATGGCGAAAGGTCTGGTTGCAGACTTCCCGCCAGGTGCGGTGACCAGCGCGAGGTATTGGGCAGAAGGCAGTCGCGCGGAAGGAGTGTAATGAATGACGTCACAAGGGCAGCCGCCTGCGATGGATGGCTATCAGCGGCTTAAGAAGGACATTATTCGCGGCCAGTATCAGCCCGACGAGAAACTGCCGATGGGGATGCTGACCACCCGCTACGGCTTGGGGGTTGGGCCGCTGCGCGAAGCGCTGGCGCAACTGGTGGCCGAACGGCTGGTGACGGTGGTCAATCAGAAAGGCTACCGGGTGATGCCCATGTCGCAGTCGGAGCTGCTGGATATTTTTGATGCCCGCGCCAATATGGAGTCGATGCTGGTGCAGCTGGCGATAGCCCGCGGGGACGACGATTGGGAAGCGGAGATCCTGGCGCGTGCGCATCTGCTCAATAAGATCGAAGCCAGTCAGGCCGGCGAGCAGGTGTTGGACGAGTGGGACAAACGTCATCAGGCGTTTCACAGCGCCATCGTCGCCGGTTGCGGCTCACGCTCTTTGCTGCTGATGCGCGGACACCTGTTCGATCTGGCGGCGCGTTACCGGTTTATCTGGCTGCGGAAAACGGTGCTTTCCGTCGATATGCTGGCAGAAAAGCAGGGCCAGCATCAGGCTCTGCTGGCGGCGATCCTTGAACGTGATGCCACCCGTGCCGGGGAGCTTATGCGTCAGCATTTGCTGTCGCCCATTCCCATTATTCAGAAAGCTATGGCGGAAAAGGCAGGGCCTGCATAACAGGCCCTGCTGTGCTGCTCTGAGAATCAGAAGGAGCGATGGAAGTTGGCAATCGGTAGTACCGGTACGGCAGCGTTGGTCGCCACGTTGATAATACCAATCTGCAGACCTTCCAGGTGTTTGGTGGCGTTGATCAGACCAAACTGGAAGCTGGTGGTATCGGCGTAGTTGATCACACCGATATCGCTGGTGCTGTCACCGGAAGAGACGTTAATCCCCCCCAGGTTCAGACCTTCAACGTTATGAGAAACGTTGATGCCGCCCAGGTTCAGGCCGGTAACATCGCCGCCGTTAAAGTTGACGGCACCCATGTTCATCCCCTGAACGTTGTTCGCCACGTTGAAGCCACCCATGTTGAAGCCGACCATGTCATTGGTGCGGTTGATGGCGCCAAAGTTGAAACCGGTGGTATTTTCAGACCAGTTGATAGCGGTGATGTTGGCGCCAACGGTATCGCCAGACTTGTTGATCGGCGCAATGTTCAGGCCGGTCAGGTTACCAGAGACGTTAACTGCTGCCACGTTCATCCCGGTGATGTCGCCTTCGCTCCAGTTTGCGATGGCGCCTGTGTTCAGGCCTTCCACGTTACCGGTGTGGTTAAAGACGCTGATATTGGTGCCGTAAGTGTCCTGTTCAGTCCAGTTGAAGGGGCTGACGTTCACGCCATAGACCGAGCCGGTGCTGTAGTTAGCGATACCGCCGATATTCACGCCGTTCACATCGCCGTTGGTGGTTACCGCGGCCAGGTTAACGCCGTTGACGGTCTGCGCGCCGCTATAGATGCCCAGGCTAGCGCCGGACAGGTAGCCCAACTGGTTAGCGATACCGATGTTCAGGCCGTTATCTTCACCGCCGTGCCAGTTGAACAGGCCAATGGCCGCACCGTTCATTCCGTTACGGATGTGGGAACCCGCTGCTGCGCCAATCTGCAGACCGTTAAGCTTATCCATTTCGGTATAGCCCAGAATCGGCAGGTCGAAGCCGTTTACCGTACCGGTCTGGCCATAGAACAGCGCGCCATGAAAGCCGTTGACCTCAGTATCATCGGGGAGGTTATTGAAGGATGATAATTGTACCGGCGTGGCATAGCTCGCTGCGGAAAACATCGCGCATGACAGTAATAAACCTAATGTAGAACGTTTCATTTTTTATCCCGACTTGCTTCTGATTCAGTAAATTATCCGGTCGGCAGGTCTCGTGGAACGCCGGATAATATCGGTCCGGCACCCGTCATAAATTAGCAATTAATGCTGATTCATGGTCGGTCACAAAATAAGCCGAATCTTATGTTGGTGATTTGATGTTTATTAACTTACTGTTTTTCATGTGTTTATCTTTGCAAAAAATGCTTCTAAATAGAGGTTTACTGGAACGAATTTATTTTTTACATGTCGTTAAAATGCAATTTTTATATTTATTTAATTTAAGCTTTTTATTTTTGCGTTATTTTATTAATGATTGTTATATTTTTATTGGTTATTCCGTGAGGCTGATTTTAATCACAGGTAAAGCATCTGGCGGTTATTATCTATTGACTGTAACTCCGGGTAGGAAATAGTCATTGTCTGTCCCAAAAAAATTCCTGTGCAAAAAAAGCAAGAAAACGACTGGCATAAATGCGCAGAGGAGAGAGACACATCGAGCTGTCTATCTATCCATCTGATTTATGGCAGGAAAGCTAAGCGTGATACGTCTTCCTATCATGCCGGAAAACGGCCATCGCATATTGTTCTGCAGGTGGCGTAAGCGTTTGGGGTTTGTTCTGATATATCAGTAGGCCGTGGTTGGAAAAAACAGAGAATAGTCTTAATTCAGATTGTTTGACGCCATTATCAGAGTGAACGCATTTACCTTTATGTTGATAACAAGGCGGTAAACAAAGTATCACGCTGACCCGATGCCGACATTCTGCGATCAAAAACGTCGGACCAGGATACTGAAGCGGGAAAATTATTCACCGGGATTTATACGGGCGCTCCAGCCGTAAATCAGAAGCGGCTGGAAAAAGGGCCGTTTTGCTGAAACCGGCATCTGTGGTAAGTCGGGCTGCCTGCTCCGGTGTTGGCAGTAACAGATGCCCGATGAGCCGGGCTTTGACTTCGGCGATGGTGCGTTTCTGCTGGCTGACCAACGCCTGCATGGCGGTCCTGACCGCCAGTCGGTTATCAAAATCAACAGTCTGGGCATCGGCGGTCATTCCGGCACAGACCCGCTGACCATTGGGGTTCAGTCGTACGGCGCTCTGCGAGTGAACGTCTGAATTTTTGCTGAAGGGAACCCCGCTTTTGGATTGCATGATTAATTTCGGGCAGTAAAAGAAAGTGGCTTTTTATCCCCCCTGTCACTGCGCCTTTAATCCATTAGCACCTCTTTAGTGTTACCTGAACGTGCGTATTCGCCCCCTGAGTGGCGAAAAAATTAACATTCCCGCCCCATTGATAGCACGAAAAAGGAATAATTTTGAAAATAAAAATATACAATAGATTTACATTTCTTTGACTTGTAACATACCCGGTAAACAGGCGTCGGTATTCTGCCCGCCTGAGTTTGTTTCACACGATTTGGAGTTCCCGATGAGCGCAACAAGGCCATCTTCTCTTTTTTGGCTGCGACTTGCAGCAATAGCGAGTCTGATACTCGGCCTGGCTTCGGCCTTCGGCGGTATCTGGCTGCTGAGCCTGGGCGGCTCGGCTTACTTTTTAATTGCTGGCTTGATGGTTATTGCCACCGGCGTGCTGCTGCTGAAAGGTAAGCGCAGCGCCCTGTGGCTGTATGCATTAATGCTGTTTGGTAGCACCCTGTGGGCGCTGTATGAAGTGCGTCTGGACTGGTGGCAGTTGCTGCCGCGTCTGGATATCTGGTTTGCTCTGGGTCTGCTGATTGCACTGCCTGTGGTGAGCCGTCATTTGGGGGCTGCCGACCAGCGTGGCGCTGGCGTGAAGACCCTGTGGGGATCGCTTGCTATTGCGCTGGCGGTTGGCGTTGCCAGCCTGTTCGTTGATCCTTACAGCATCAACGGCAACCTGGAACGTCAGGCCGCTCTGGCCGAAAACGCGGCACCGGCACAGCCTGACGGTGACTGGCAGCAGTGGGGCGGCGACCATTTTGGTCAGCGTTACTCCCCGCTGAAGCAGATTACTGCGGATAACGTTAGCAACCTGGAAGTGGCCTGGACTTATCGTACAGGCGATATGCCGACCGATATCGATCCGGCTGAGATTACCGACGAGAACACCCCACTGAAAGTGGGCAACATGCTTTATCTGTGCACTCCTCACAGCAAAGTTATCGCGGTGAATGCCACCACCGGTAAAGAGATCTGGAAGTTCGACCCGAAAATTAAGGGCGACAACGGTAGCTTTAAAGGCTGGGAGCATATGACCTGCCGCGGCGTCTCTTACTACAACCTGAACGATAACGCCGCCACCACGCAGAATGCCGACGCGCAGCCGAAGATGTGCCAGCGTCGCCTGTATCTGCCGACCGCTGATGGTCGTCTGATCGCGCTGAACGCCGACGACGGTAAAGTATGCCGCGATTTCGGTAATCAGGGTGAAGTGAACCTGCTGACTGCGAACCTGGGCGGCACTAACCCGCCGGGCGGTTACTACTCCACCTCTCCGGCCACCGTCATTGACGGCCTGGTAATTATTGGTGGTCACGTCAGCGATAACGTTTCAGTTAACGAACCTTCTGGCGTAGTGCGTGCATTTGATGCCCGCGATGGCCATCTGGTCTGGAACTGGGATGCCGGTAACCCAACGGAAACCCGTCCGCTGCCGGAAGGCCAGCACTACACGCCGAACTCTCCTAACATGTGGTCGGTGATGAGTGTGGATCCCAAACTGGGTCTGATCTACCTGCCGCTGGGCAACCAGATGCCTGACCAGTGGGGCGGTAAGCGTTCTCCTGAGACTGAAAAATACAGTGCAGGCGTTGTTGCTCTGAATGTGAAGACCGGTCAGCCGGTGTGGAACTATCAGTTCACCCACCATGACCTGTGGGATATGGACGTGGGCGGCCAGCCGACCCTGACCGATATCAAAACTAAAGACGGCGTGAAACCGGCTCTGGTAGCTTCGACCAAGCAGGGCAGTATTTATGTCCTCGACCGTCGCAACGGCTCTCCGATCGTGCCGATTACCGAAGTACCGCGCCCGGCCAGTAATGTGGAAGGGGAGACGGCATCGCCGACTCAGCCGCTTTCGGCACTGAACTTTACGCCGGATCCGCTGAAAGAATCCTCGATGTGGGGGACCAACCCCTTCGATATGCTGTACTGCCGCATTAAGTTTAAGTCTCTGCGCTATGAAGGCACCTTTACGCCGCCGTCGACTCAGGGCTCCATCGTTTACCCGGGTAACTTCGGGGTATTTGACTGGGGCGGCGTTTCCGTCGATCCCGAGCGTCAGATTGCCTTTGTTAACCCGAGCTACATGGCTTTCTATGACACCCTGATTCCGGCCTCTGAAATCAACGCGGAAGACAAAGCGGAAAGCGAAACCTCAGGCGTTCACAAGAACACCGGCGCGCCTTATGGCGTAACCATGTCGCCGCTGCTGACTCCGTGGGGCATTCCCTGCCAGTCTCCGCCGTGGGGCTATGTGGCGGCTGTAGATCTGACTACCCATAAGGTTATCTGGAAGCATAAGAACGGTACCGTTCGCGACTCCGCGCCGCTGCCGATTCCGATGCCGCTGGGCGTGCCTTCTCTGGGCGGTCCGATTGTTACCGCCGGGGGCGTTGGTTTCCTGAGCGGAACCCTGGATTACTATATCCGCGCTTACGATATGCGTAACGGTAAAGAGCTGTGGAAAGCCCGTCTGCCGGCAGGCGGTCAGGCAACGCCGATGAGCTATAAAGGTGAAGATGGTCGTCAGTACATCGTGGTTGCCGCGGGCGGCCATGGTTCACTGGGCACTAAGCTGGGTGACTATGTCGTAGCCTATGCGCTGCCTGAGAAAAAATAAGATCTGACGATGCCGTAAGGCATTAACTAAAGGCCAGAATGGGTAACATCCAGGCTTTAGTCAGGTGAAGAAGGCTTTGGCCGGACGGCGTTTCACCCACGCTTAACGGCCAATAAAAAAACCGACGGCAACGTCGGTTTTTTTTATGTCCGAAACTTATACCCTTTAAGGCTGGTTGCGGGCAGCTTTGACCTTCTGTTCAATACGGTCGCCGATATTCTTATCGATATTGCGCCAGTATTCGAAGGCGCGCGACAGCACCGGCTCTTCCACGCCGTTCAACAGATGGCCGCTGACGTTGTTGACCAGGCGTTCGCGGGCGGCATCGTCCATGACCTTGTTAACCAGAATATTGGCCTGACCAAAGTCATCGTCATCCTTACGCAGCGTATAGGCCTGACGCACCATCTGTCCCTGGGATTCCCATACCGCAACTTCCGGATAGCGCTGGCTGTCTGCCGCCGGGCCCCCCTTCGAATTCGGCGCATAGACCGGGTCGGAAACCGGATTCATGCGCATGGGGCCATCTTTGCTGTAGCTGTTGACCGGCGCTTTCGGGGTGTTGACCGGAATCTGCTTATAGTTGACTCCCAGGCGGTGACGGTGCGCGTCGGCATAGGAGAAAACGCGACCCAGTAGCATCTTATCGGGACTCAGACCGATGCCCGGTACCAGGTTGTTAGGCTCAAAGGCCGCCTGCTCAATCTGGGAGTGGTTATCGGTGGGGTTTTTGTCCAGCACCAGTTTGCCGACCTTAATCAGCGGGTAATCGCCGTGGGGCCAGACTTTGGTCAGATCGAACGGGTTATAGCGGTAGGTTTCCGCCTCCTGGAACGGCATAATCTGCATATACAGCGTCCAGCTCGGGAAGTCGCCTTTCTTGATAGCGTCGTACAGATCCCGGGTATGGTAATCGCCATCCTGACCGGCCAGCAGATCGGCGTTATCCTGGGTCAGGAACTCCACCCCCTGATCGGTTTTGAAGTGGTATTTCACCCAGAACTTCTCGCCGCTGGCGTTCACCCACATATAGGTATGGCTGGAGTAGCCGTTCATATGGCGCCAGCTTTTCGGAATACCGCGATCTCCCATCAGCCAGGTGACCTGGTGGGCTGATTCCGGCGACAGGGTCCAGAAATCCCACTGCATATCGTGGTCGCGCAGGTTATTGTCGGCGCGGCGTTTTTGGGAGCGTATAAAGTGCTGAAACTTCATGGGATCGCGGATAAAGAACACCGGAGTGTTATTTCCGACCATGTCGTAATTGCCTTCGCTGGTGTAAAACTTAATGGCAAAACCGCGCGGATCGCGCCAGGTGTCCGGGCTACCGCGCTCGCCGGCAACGGTTGAGAAACGAATAACCAGGTCTGTTTTGGTACCTGGCTGGAACAGAGCCGCTTTGGTATAACGGCTAACGTCTTCGGTCACTTCAAAGTAGCCAAATGCGCCACTACCTTTAGCGTGGGGCTGGCGCTCCGGAATGCGTTCCCGGTTAAAGTTGGCCATCTGTTCAATCAGATAGTGATCGTGCAACAGCAGGGGGCCATCCGGGCCGACGGACAGCGAATGCTCGTCACTGGCGACGGGAATGCCAGCATCGGTCGTCGTGGGTTTGCGGTTATCATTGCTCATTGCATTCTTCTCCGACTTTTTTCTGATATGTGCAGGAAATAAGCGTAGCGTATAAATTCCTTATTGGTTGTGTGGCATGGGATAAATGGGCGAATCGATCAATCGCCTTATCGACAGGGGGGCAGGTTGCGACGAAGCGGATGGATCAAATGGGGCAGGCGCCTGCTGTTGCTCTGTCTGGGGCTGCTGGTGGGAGCCATTATCGGGCGCATCTACGATACCGAGCGTGGGCCTGCGCTACAGCCCTGGCACAGGCTGGTACCGCAGGAGATGACGGCCGATGATATTGACCGGGCCGACTGGCAGGAGTATGTGGCGACGGAAGAGCGGCTGTTCCGGGAGGTCAGTCGTCAGGTAAGCAAAAAGCTCACGGCGGAGAGCCGCACGATGCTCAATCGCTATTATCCGGGCAGTCTGGTCTGGCCGGAGCGTTTTTCCCACGACTGGAATCGTTCCTGGATAATGAAGCCGGAAGGGAAGGTGCGCGGTGCCGTAGTGCTGCTGCACGGCATGACGGACTCCCCCTACAGTCTGCGCCATATCGGGGAGCGCTATCAGGAACTAGGCTATGTGGCGGTAGGGATCCGACTTCCGGCCCACGGTACCGTGCCGGGGGCGTTAACCGATGTGAAGTGGCAGACGTGGATGGCTGCGGCGCGTCTTGCGGTACGTGAAGCCACGGCACAGAGCGGCCCCGGTCTGCCGCTGCATATCGTGGGCTATTCCAACGGTGGGGCCCTGGCCATGAAATATGCGCTGGATGCACTGCAGGACAAACGGCTGCGCATGCCTCAGCAGATCGTGCTGATTTCACCGATGATTGGCATTACCCGCTTTGCCCGCTTTTCCGGGCTGGCGGGCTGGCCCGCTATTTTCCCGGCCTTCGCCAAAACCGCCTGGCTCGATATCCTGCCGGAATATAACCCCTTCAAATACAACTCGTTTCCGGTTAACGGCGCCCGTCAGTCCTGGAATCTGACCCAGGCGCTACAGCAGGAACTGCAGCAGGCGGTGCACGACAACCGCTTGGCGGGGTTACCGCCGGTGCTGACCTTCCAGTCCGTGGTTGATTCCACAGTGCGTAGCCGCGCGGTGGTAAACGATCTCTACCGCTATTTACCGGCCAACGGCAGCGAGCTGGTATTCTTCGATCTCAATCAGTCGGCGCTGTTTCGCCCGTTACTGAACGAAGCCTCGGCTTCAGCGCTTTCCCGGCTGCTGCCTGCGGCGCCGCGCCGTTACGCCACCGCTATAGTAACCGGCGCCCGTGAAGGGGAGCGCCATGCAGGGCTGATTGAAGTGGCAGCCGGGAGTCGCCGTGAACAGCACTCGACGCTGGACGCCGTCTGGCCGTCCGACAGTTTTTCGCTGTCGCATATCGCTTTGCCATTTCCGGTTACGGATTCGCTCTACGGTAGCCATCCCGCGCCTGCCGATGAATATGGTATCAGTCTGGGAACCGTCAGCCTGCGCGGTGAAACCCAGGTGTTGATTGTTGATATGGGCGCGCTGATGCGGATTACCTCAAACCCGTTCTTTCCCTGGATGATGGAAAGAATCGAACGCCGCATTGCGCAGGGGCCGGATGGATAACATTGTCTTTCACCCAGGCGATTCGCTACTATCAAAGCTGTTCTGAGAACCGTGGCAATGGAACCGGAAATGGATATAAAGAAAAACCGTTTCGATACGGATATGGATGCAGACCATGAGCATCGCTTCCACCGTGAAGAGTATCCCTTCTTCTGGATTGTGAATGTTCACGCCCGCTATAGCCAGTTGCTGGAGATTGAGCTGAAAAAGGTGGGGCTGGATGTTTCGCGCTTTCGGGTGTTGACCCTGGCCTGGAAGTATCGCACCGCTACGGTCAGCCAACTGGCGGAGTATGCCGTGATAAAAATGCCAACGGTGACCAAAATTCTGGCGCGCCTGCGTCAGGATGGCCTGGTCATAACTCGCGCCAGCGAGGCGGATGGCCGGGTGACCGAAGTTCTGCCGACGCCGGAAGGCATTGCCAGAGCAGAGCAGGCCAATGAACTGGCCAGCAGGATTTTTAATCGTTCGTTTAAGGGGATACGCCCGGCACAAGTGAATAAAATGAACCAGGCGCTGGCGCTGATCCTGTCCAATCTCAGTGAATAACGTCACGCTCCCTCCCTTCCGGGTAACGCGATTCTTACCGATTTTATGCAAGAAAATCGCGATTTCTTATCCCTGAAATATTTATAAATACCGCTTTATTTGTCTGGTTTATATTTTTCAATGCATTGATTTATATGGTTATTGTTGGCTGTTATCGTGCAATTGTGACTTGCGCGGCATATTGAATTTATATGATACAAATCACTTGAATTTTCAATTAATATGCTCAAAAATGAATCTGACTAAAAAGTGACGGCTATGACCGCACAAACAGGACAGACAATATGAGCAAACTCAATCGCATACCCTGTACACCACAGGGCTACATCGCTACCTGCGCTATCGGCGACGGCAGCCTCACCTTTGCGGTGAAGGATACGCTGGACGTCGCTGGCTACCCTACCCGGGCAGGCAGCCTGGCGCTGGAAAATGCGCCGCCCGCAGCTCGTCACGCCCGGGTTATTGCCCAACTGCTGGCAGCCGGTTGTCGGCTAACCGGCAAGACCACGCTGCATGAGCTGGCCTTTGGCGTTACCGGCATTAACCCCGGCGCGGGAACGCCTGTCAATTCCCTCTATCCCCACCTGATTCCAGGGGGCTCCTCCAGCGGCTCCGCCACTGTGGTCGCCAGCGGCAGCGTCGACTTCGCTATTGGCACCGATACCGGCGGCTCTGTGCGTATGCCTGCGGCCTGCTGCGGCGTGGTGGGGCTGAAGCCGGGCTTTGGCCGTGTCTCCCGCGCAGGCGTACTGCCCGCCGCCAGTTCGCTCGATTGCGTCGGTTTCTTTACCCGCGATCTTGCCACGTCTGGCGAAGTGCTGGCTCGTCTGGGACTGGATGATGCCGCGCCGCAAAATCCGGCGTTGACCCCAGCTTTTCTTAGCGGCCTGGCGCTACCGGAGATCGATTCTCTGCTGCTTAAACGGCTGGGAGACGACGTGGAAACGGCGGTGCTACCGGGACTGGAGGCGGCACACGAAGCCGGACTGTATCTGATCGGCCATGAAAACTGGCAGGCGTTTTCCGGACTGTGCGATCACCCGGCGCTGTTGCCGGATGTGCGTCAGCGCATTGCCCGGGGTGCGGAAATAACGCCGCAAATGCTGGCACAGGCTGAAGCGGTGCGTGCGGATTTTAGCCGCGAGGTCGATACGCTACTGGAACGTCATGGCTTGCTGCTATTGCCTGCTCTGCCTGCGCTACCGCCGACTCTTGAAGAAGCCCGGGATCCGCTGGCCGCAGTGACGCTAACCCGGCTGTTGCGACCGTTCAACCTGAGCGGCCATCCGGCGCTGACTATTCCGGCGGGCGAGATCGACGGGCGCCCGGTAGCGCTGCAAATTGTTGCGGCTAAAGGTCAGGAAGCGGCGCTGGTACGCGCAGCCGGGCGGTGGTTCCACCACCGCTAATCACCGCTTTTCGTTAATCGATTGATTCGGGCAATAAGCCTGAAGGGGGATCCTATGCCCGAAATAGTTCCACAGCAGCTTCTGGACAGGCTGGCACGCCTTGAAGCGGAGCAGGCCGTACGCCGGACCATCAGTGAATATATGCACCTGTGCGATGCGCTGGACAGCCCGCAGACCGTAGCCTGTATCGCCGCACTGTTCAGCGAAGACGCGCTCTGGGAAGGCGTGGGGGAACCCTACGCCGAACGGCTGGGGCGCCACCAGGGGCGGGAGGCTATCGCCGCCATGATGGGCGGATACGTACGCCAGCCTGCGCACTTCACCACCAATGTTCACTTCCTCTGTTCAGAGCAGATCCTGGTTGACCAGAGTGGCCGGGGAGCCATTGGGCGCTGGAAGATGCTGCAAACCTCCACCTTTCATAGCGGCGCATCGCACCTGAACTGCGCCGAATTACTGATTCACTTTCGCCGTTGCGCGGACGATGAGTGGCGTATCTGCCACTTCACGACCCGCAATCTGTTTAGCCGACCGGTGGATTACTGGCATGCCGAACGGGCATTTCCCGTACCGCACTGTCCGCCGCCGTCCCTGTCAGGAGAAAACGATGGAAACGATACCCGTAAAGAATATTGAACCCGGCCTGAGTCACGAAGCGATCGCCGGGCTGGTGCGACCCGATCGGGTGCATACCTCGCTTTATACCTCTCCGACGCTGTTTGAACTGGAGATGCAACGCATCTTTTCCCGTACCTGGGTGTGGGTGGCCCATGAAAGCGAAGTTCCGGATCCCGGCAGTTTTAAGTCTTCATTCGTGGGAACTCAACCGGTGATTGTGGTGCGCGATCGCAAGCGCAATATCAACGTGCTGCTTAACCGCTGCCGTCACCGCGCCGCGACGGTCTGCGAACACCGTCACGGCAAGACCAACAACTTTGTCTGCCCCTATCACGGTTGGGGCTACGGGCTGGACGGCAGCCTGCGCGGCGTGCCGCATCCCGAAAGCTACGGTGACACACTGGATAAAGCTGAACTGGGTATGGTGCGACTGCGCACCGAAAGCTATGGCGGCATGATCTTCGCGACTTTTCAGGAGGATATTGTGCCGTTAAGCGAATTCCTGGGACCGGCGAAGAAGTGGATCGATCTGTTTATGAAGCAGGGGGCGGGTTATCCCATTCAGGCCACGGAAGCGCACCGTTTCCGCTTTCCCGGGAACTGGAAGATCCAACTGGAAAACACCACCGACGGCTATCACTTCCCCATCGTTCATAAGTCGTTCCTGAGCTCGGTGGATAAACAAACCGAAGAGATGCTCAATTTTGTAGACGGTAGCGGCTATGTCGAAGATCTCGGCAATGGTCACAGCGTGATGGTGATGATTCCGGATCTGGTGGATCTGGAAGAGAACCTGGAGGCCGATATTCCGGAACGCTTCCTGGAGCTGGCTCAGGCGTTACGCGACGAAGGTCATGAAGAGATGCAGGTGCGGCGTATTGTTCGCGCCGTGGGCGGTAGCGGCTTTAACCTCAATCTGTTTCCTAATGCGGCCTGTTCGATGGCCTTCTTTCGGATACTCCAGCCCATCTCGGTACAGGAGACCGAAATCCACCATGTGGCTATCGAGATGAAAGGGGGACCGACCATCGCCAACCAGGCCCGACTGCGGCTGCATGAACACTTCCAGGGACCCATGGGTTTTGGCACTCCGGATGATGCCGAAGCCTGGGAACGGGTGCAGCGCGGCGGTGGAGCCGGTGAGGATCTGTGGATCATGCTCAACCGCGGCCTGCCCGGCGAACGCCCTGGCGCCGATGGCCCGCGCAGCGATGTCAGCGCCGAAACCGGCATGCGTGCCGCCTATCAACAGTGGAAAACTTACATGACCGAAGGAGGACAGGGCGTATGAGCTCGCAGCGTATTAACGAGGTGGTGAACTTCCTGAATCTGGAAGCCGACATGCTGGATCAGGGCGAGTTCGATAACTGGCTGACGCTCTGGCATCCCGATGGGCGCTACATCGTGCCGATCGACCCCCACACCGATGATTTCGAAAACACCCTGAACTTCGCCTTTGATGATGACGCTATGCGTCGCAGGCGGGTACAGCGTCTCTACAGCGGCGAGTCGATCTCCACCACGCCCAGGGCGCGCACCATCCGAATGCTGGCGCGCCATCGAATTCTGGTGGATACCCCATCGCGGCTGGAAGTGCGCTGCGCTCAGTCGCTCTGGGAGTACCGCAAGGGAAAGTCCCAACACTACGTGGCCGATCTCCACTATCGACTGTTGCCGCAGGCGACGGGATTTCTGATCGAAAGCAAAGTTGTGCGGATGCTGAACAGCGACGGCTACCTCAGCAGCATTGGCTACATCCTGTAAGGCGTGGAGGCAACCATGAGTGATGCGGTACTGGTAACCGGCGCGGCCGCGGGGCTGGGGCAGACGATTGCCGGACATCTACTGACCCAGGGATTCCGGGTGGTATTCGCCGACCTGAACGGCGAACAGGCTCAGGCGGCGCTGGAAGCGGCGGGTGGGCATCGGGATAACGCGCTGGCGCTGGCGCTGGATATCCGCGATCCCGAACGCTTTCAGCAGGCCATCGACCAGGCTCATCGTCATTTCGGTGCGCTGCACGGGCTGGTCAATAACGCCGCCCTGACCCTGACGACGCCTGTGATGGAGATTTCAGTCGATGAGTTCGATCAGGTGATGACCACCAATCTGCGCGGCACCTTTGTCGGCTGCCAGACAGCCGGTCGCTACTTCAGCGAGCAGGGCTACGGGCGAATCATCAATCTGGCTTCGCTGGCGGGCCAGAACGGCGGGACCGCCTCCGGGGCGCACTACGCCGCCTCCAAAGGGGGCATTCTGACGCTGACCCGGGTGTTCGCCCGAGCGCTGGGCGGTGCAGGTGTCACGGTCAACGCCATTGCGCCAGGCCCGATGGATCTGCCGTCGGTCCATGCGGCGGTGCCGCCAGAACGGATGACGGATCTGCTGGCGATGATTCCGGTGGGGCAGTTGGGAGAGCCGGGGTTTGTCGCCAGGGCGGTGGCGCTGCTGGCGTCGCGCGACGCCAGCTTTGTGACGGGCGCGACCTGGGACATCAACGGCGGCATCTATATGCGCTAACGGAGGATTTATGACGGATCTCATCACAGTACGGGTAACGGCACGGGAAGAACAGGGGGACGGTGTTGTGCTACTGACCCTGGCTTCAATGACCGGCGTTGAACTGCCTTCCTTTAGCGCCGGAGCGCACCTCGATCTGCATCTGACTGACGGGCTGGTGCGCCAGTATTCGCTGTGCGGCGATCCGCAGGATCGTCAGTATTACCGGTTGGGGATCCTGCATTCGCCGGTATCGCGCGGCGGATCGACGGCGGCCTGTGCACTGAAACCCGGCGATAAGGTTCAGGTGAGCGCGCCGCGTAATCTGTTCCCGCTGGTAGAAGAAGGTGAAAACGCGCTGCTGGTGGGGGGCGGGATCGGTATTACGCCGCTACTGGCGATGGCTCACGCGTTGCACCTGGCCGATCGTCCGTTTGCGCTGCACTACTGCGGCCGCAGTCGCCAGAGCATGGCGTTTCTGGCGGAGCTGGCGGCGGTGCCCTGGGCTGGACGGGTGGTGTTGCATATCAGCGATGAGGGCAGTCGGCTCGATCCAAAGGCGTTATTCGACGGTGCGCCCGATGACAGCCATCTCTACGCCTGCGGCCCGGAAGGGCTGATGCAGGCGCTGACCGATGCTGCTGAACGCGCGGGGCTGGCGGCGGATTGCCTCCACCAGGAAAGCTTTACTCCTGCGGCCCCCTGCGGCGGCGAGGCGTTTGAGGTATCGATACCGGCGCTGGATGTCACCGTTCAGGTGGGGGAATCCCAGAGCATCGTACAGGCGCTGGCGCAGGCTGGCGTGCGGGTCAAGGTCTCTTGCGAACAGGGTATTTGCGGCACCTGTCTGGCTAACGTGCTGGAAGGAACGCCGGACCATCGCGACCAGTATCTGACGGAAGAAGAAAAGGCGGACAACGACCAGGTCATTCTCTGCTGCTCGCGGGCCCGCAGCGCCAGGTTAGTTATCGAAGTCTTCGAAGTGGAATAGACGCTCGGGTGCGAGGAGCGCGCCATTTCAGTTGCTGTTTTCCAATTTTTGCGGGCAGGCGCCCGCGTCACGAATAAAGGGGCAGAACGATATGAAGACGCAAAATTTACCGCCGGGCGCTAATGCTGGCCCCGGTCAGATGCGCAGGCTGGTGATCAGTTCACTGTTGGGTAACTCGCTGGAATGGTATGACTTTTTCCTTTACGGCACGGCGGCGGCGCTGGTGTTTGGCGATCTGTTTTTTCCCGGTCAGGGGAGCGGCCTGGAAGGTGCAATGCTGGCGTTTTCCGGCTTTGCGGTGGGCTTTCTGGCCCGACCGTTGGGCGGCGTTATCTTTGGCCATATGGGGGACCGGTATGGTCGTAAACGGGCGCTGGTGATTACCCTGGCATTAATGGGGGGCAGTACCTTTATTATCGGATTGCTGCCGGGGTATCAGAGCATCGGGATACTGGCGCCGGTGGCCTTGATCTCGCTGCGTTTTTTACAGGGGATGGCGTCTGGCGGCGAGTGGGGCGGCGGGGTGCTGATGCTGAGTGAAAACGCGGACCCGGCGCGTAAAGGTTTCTATACCGCCTGGAGCCAGATGGGGGTTGCTGGCGGCTTCGTACTCTCTTCACTGGCCTACTGGCTGGCCCAAAAACTCCCGGAAGCGGTCTTTATGGACTGGGGATGGCGTCTGCCGTTTCTGGCCAGCGCGGTGCTGTTTCTGGTGGCGATGTACATCCGTAAGAATATCGAAGAGAGCAGCGCTTTCCTGGAAGAGCGCGACAGGATGCCACAGCATCAGGAGCAGCAGACACCCTTGAGCCAGGTGTGCCGGGAACACTGGCGGGAGCTGTTGCAGGCCATTGCGCTGCGGCTGCCGGAAAACGGAGCCGTCTATCTGTTTTTCACCTTTTCCATTGTCTACTGCAAGCACGTGGGGATTTCGACCGAACATATCATTGCCTGCATCACCCTGGCGATGATTGTGGAATTCTTCTCGATTCTGTTCTGGGGGGCGCTGGCCGATCGCATCGGTTTCCGGCGAGTTTATCTGACAGGCGTTCTGGGGGTGCTCCTGGTGGCCTTCCCTTTCTTCTGGCTTATCGAAAGCGCCAGCTTCGGCAATGTGCTGCTGGCGATGATGCTGGGGCTGCCGGTGTGTCATGGCGCGATGACGGGTTCACAGCCGCCGATGATGGCGGAACTGTTTCCGGCACGGGTGCGCTACACCGGACTGTCGCTGGGCCATGAAATTGGCTCGATCCTGGCGGGCGGTATTGGGCCGATGCTGGCGGTGGCGCTACTTATGGTTTTCGATTCCGCCTGGCCGGTATCCCTGATGTTGGTGGCCTGGTCGCTCTGTGCGCTGGTGGCGCTATGGACGCTGGGGCGAGGTGGCGCACGCCGCGTGGCCGTGGCCTGAGGCTGATTATTTCACGAGGAAACGGCTATGAAACCACTGTTATCGCAGATATCCCCTGAATCCCTGCTGGCGGATATTCGCCGCCGTTCCGGGGAAGGCGAGTTCGACAGGTTACGTCATATCCCGCAGGAAATCGTAGAAGGATTTCGCCAGATGGGAATCTACCGCGCTCTGGTGCCGCGCCGCCTGGGGGGCGATGAGTGCAGCGCCGCCGAATTTTGTCGGCGTATCGAACAGATATCCCAGGCCGATGGCTCCGCAGGCTGGGTGGCCAGTTTTGGCATGGGCATTGTCTATCTGGCGGCGCTACCGCTGGAGACGCTCAGAACGCTTTACCGTTCCGGGCCGGATCTGATTTTTGCGGGTGGCATTTTCCCGCCTCAGCCTGCGCCAGTGGTGGAAGGAGGCATGCGGGTGAGCGGTCGCTGGAAGTTTTCCAGCGGCTGTCTGGGGGCGGATATTGTTGGCGTGGGGATAACGCCGGTGGAAGGCGACAGCCGCGGCCTGCCGCGGATGGCGGTAATGGCGCGCGAACGGGCGCGGATTGAAGAGACCTGGGACAGCGTTGGGCTGACTGGCACCGGTAGTCACGATCTGGTGGTGGACGATGTGGTGGTGCCAGAGGAGTGGACTTTTGTACGCGGCAGTGCCGCGAATCTCGATGAGCCAATCTTCCGCTATCCCTCGCTGGCCTTTGCCACTCAGGTACTGTCGGTGGTGGGGCTGGGGGTTGCCAGGCGGGTTCTGGATGATATTCGCGCCCAGGCGGAGCAGTCGCGATCGGTCACCGGTGCACCGCCGCTCGGCCAGCGTCCCGCGGCGCTGATGGAAATTGCCCGGGCGGAAGCGCAGCTACGCGCTGCCCGCGCCTTTTTCTATGACGCTATTGACGAAGCCTGGAGCACGCTACTGAGCGGCGATGAAGTGTCGCTCGCTCAGGGCAATATGCTGCGTCTTTCCTCTACTCATGCAGTGAGAGTTGCCGCCGATGTTTGCCGCCGAATCCAGCTCCTTTCCGGTATGGGCGGCATTATGCGCAACAGCCCGCTGGCGCGCTGTGTAAACGACGCCCAGGCCATTACGCAACATGCCTTTATGGGCGAACACACCTGGCAGAGCGCGGGAGCGCTGCTGTGCGGCCAGACGCCGCTACCGGGTTATCTGTAATCTGAATACGGGGAAAACCACCGATGAGTGATAAAAAACCTTTACGGGTGCTGTTCTGCATCGCCATTAATCAGAACTTTTTCGATGCGTCCGCAGCGGAAGCGAAAGCGGTATGGGCGGCATTTGGTGAAATGTGGCGCGGTATTGAAGCGCTGCCGGGCGTGCGGGTGCTGGGCAATATGGACGACGATCAGGCGATGGTCGGCGCATCGAACGGCTGGCCCTGGACCACCTATCTGCTGGCGGACGTGCCGGATCTGGAAAGGGTACACGCCGCCTGCAATCTGTTTCGCACCACGCCCGTGGGCGACGGCACGCACCGGCTGTGGCGCTACTGCCGGGTAGAGGCGCGTACCGGTCGGGAACTGATTATTCAGGCATAGGGTGACGAAATGAATAACGCAATCGACAAAGAGGCCTTTCGGGATGGAATGGCGATGCTGGGCGGCGCCGTTGCCATTATTACCAGCGCTGGCGCATCAGGGAGAGTGGGGATGACGGCCTCCGCCGTCTGTAGCGTCACCGATGCTCCGCCGCCCCTGCTGGTCTGTATTAATCGCAACGCCTGGACCCACGGGCAGTTTGTGGATAACGGCGTGCTGTGCGTTAACGTGCTGGGCGCCGATCAGGCCGCGCTTTCCGGGCGTTTCGCCAACCGGGAAATAACCATGCCGCAGCGCTTTCTTTCCCACGGCTGGAGCGAACTGGCGACCGGTGCGCCAGCGTTGGACGGTGCGCTGGTGAATTTCGACTGCCGTATCGTGACCAGCCACGACGTGGGGAGCCATACGGTGTTTTACGGTGAAGTGCTGGCGATTCGCCATGGAGAAAAGCGCGGTGGACTGGTCTGGTTTAACCGCGACTATCATCAACTGGCGCCGGTTATCCCGCTACAACCATAACCGCCGTGACCAGCGCCAGCAGCAGCGGATAGATACGGGCATGCACGGCGTCGGGCAGACGGCCGATAAAGCGTGATGTCAGGCTAATGCCCACCCATGCGCCAGCGGCCAGCAGAAGTGCGGCTCGCAGGTTGATGGCGCCAATAAACCCCGGGCCGCCGGTGCCGGGCAGGTGGCGTGCCATTGCCAGCCAGACCAGGGTGCCAATGACCGCCATGGGCAGCGACAGCGGATTCGCCATGGCGGTGGCGCCGGTCATGCTGGCGCCGCGACGGCGCATCAGCGGGACTGTCATCACGCTACCGCCGACTCCCAACAGTGCGGCTATCAGCCCGATAATCCCCCCTATGCCCGCCGTAGCGCCGCCGGATACCTGCTGCGACGGAGCAGGAGCACGGCGCAGAAACCCCGGGCGCAGCAGACAGTCGGCGATGGTGATCAGCAGATAGGCGATAAAGGCGTAGCGCACCAGATCGCCATTCAACCCTATGGCGCAGGCGGCGCCAAGGGCCGCGCCGGGGATAATGCCCACGACCAGCGGCCGGACGCTGCGCCAGTCGAGAGAGCCAGCCCGATGGTGGTGCAGCGTACTGAGCCCGGCGCTGAATATCATCACACAGGTGGAGGTGGCGACGGCTATCTGCATCGCCGCCAGACCGGTGGGTGAAGCCGCGCCATATTGTGCGATCACCAGCGTGTAGATCAGCGGTACGGTAAAAAAGCCGCCGCCGAAGCCGAACAAAACCGTCGTGACGCCGCTCAGGGCACCGCAGAGCAGCAGTAAGGTAATCATGGTTTCTCTCCTGTGACACGGGAACCCGGAACAGCCTATACTGGACGGCACTGGCCGACTTACGCGTAATGGTCATTGATTTGTTTATTTCGGCCACGGTGGGAGGGCGCAGAATGTATAACGTTCCGTTGAATGAGGTGGATAACACCCCCAGAGCGGTGGTGGCGATTGGCACCGACTATCCGCCGGGAACGCTGCTGGCGCGGCACAGCCACCGACGGGCGCAGTTTCTGTATGGCATTAGCGGGGTGATGGAAGTCAGCACCGACGACGGCGCCTGGGTGGTGCCGACCCGCTGTGGCGTGTGGATCCCGGCGGGCAAACCGCATCAGGTATTGATGGCGGGAGTCAGCACCCGTAGTCTCTATATCGAACCGGACAGCGCTCCTCGCCTGAGCCCGCGTTGCGAAGTGCTGGCGGTATCGCCATTACTGCATCAGTTGCTGCTGGAATCGGTCGATCTGGAGCTTCTGTATTCCGTTCATGGTCGGGATGACGCTCTTATCCGGCTGCTGCTGTGCGAACTGAATGCGGCTCCGGTGTTGCCGTTCTTCGTGCCGCTACCGCGGGATATCGCTCTGGCTCGACGGTGTAGCGAATTTATGAGGGCGCCTTCTATTCGCAGCCAGCCGGAAAGCTGGGCTGAAGCATGCAATAAAAGCCCTCGCAGCTTTTCGCGTTTTTTCCGTCAGCAGACCGGTATGGCCTTTAGCCAGTGGCGACAGCGCGCCTGCCTGCTCTATGCGCTGTCTGCCATCGCGGTGGGGCGTTCTGTGACTGCCATTGCGCTGGATCTGGGATATGAAAGCACTGCGGCTTTTTCAGCAATGTTTCGTCGCTGTATGGGAACTGCGCCATCATCTTTTTCCAGGTATCGCCAGCGATAAATTCAATTATATCGCTAAAAGAATTCATTGCATGATAAATTAATGGCTTAATGTTAATAGTTGACAGAGTGAGTATGTGATTTTAAATTGATGTCAGCGGTATTATGCTGGCCGCTGGTAACCTGTTTTTAATTTAGGTTTTAATTCTCTTTTTCTTTATTTATGGTGGGTTTACATCTCCATGTGTTTGTTATTTATTTGATAAGTAAAGGTATTTTTATCTGCGGTGTAATCATTTTGATTGCCAGGAATTTTCCGTTATGGAATTAGGAAAATTCATTAATATGAACATCAAAGAATGAAAAATCTGAATTAAATATTTGTCAGGGAATGGCATGTAAATGAAAAATCTTAGCGTAATGGTCGCTGTTATATTATTAAGTGGTTGCGTTTTTTCATCTTCCCCTCACCTTTCAGGTCGCGGTAAAGCGTCGGTTGCCGTTGAAGATGCTGGTTTTGATATTAATTCCATGGTGGCTCTTTACCCCTTAACGCCATCGGTGATCGCCTTGCTGCGTCCACCGGAGATGATTGCCCGCCAGTCTCCCCAACTGGATGAAGAGATTAGCCGCTATGAATATTTTATCGGCATCGGCGATGTTTTGACCGTGACGGTCTGGGACCATCCCGAGCTGACAACACCGGCGGGAACCTACCGTAGTGCCAGCGATAGCGGGAACTGGGTCAATGCAGATGGCACGATTTTTTATCCCTATATTGGCAAAGTCAGGGTGGCGGGTAAGACCATCAGCGCAGTTCGGGAAGAAATCATGCAGCGTCTGGCGCGCTATATCGAGTCTCCCCAGGTGGACGTTAGCGTGGCCGCGTTCCGCTCCCAGAAGGTGTATGTCACTGGCGAAGTGGTCACTTCCGGCAAGCAGCCAGTGACCAACGTGCCGCTGACTTTGCTTGATGCCATTAACCAGGCGGGGGGGCTGACGGCAACGGCGGACTGGCGCAATGTAATATTGACCCGGGATGGTCAGGCGCAACGCCTTTCTTTGCAGGCGCTGATGCAGAAGGGCGATCTTACCCAGAACCGACTTCTGAGAGCGGGCGATATTCTGTATGTGCCGCGTAATGACGATCTGAAAGTGTTTGTGATGGGCGAGGTCAACAAGCAGACCACGCTGGTGATGGATCGTAGCGGGATGACCTTGACGGAAGCACTGGGACGCGCCGAAGGGATATCGCTGACGGAAGGTGACGCCTCTGGCATCTTTGTTATTCGTCCCCGCCATCAGCGCGATAGTAAATCTGATGTGCCGCAGACCGCCGGCGCTGTGGGACAGAAACTGGCCGATATTTATCAGCTCGATCTATCCGACGCCACGGCGCTGGTGCTGGGCGCGAACTTCTTCCTTGAACCTTACGATGTGGTCTATGTGACTACGGCGCCGATCTCCCGCTGGAATCGGGTGATTAGTCAGTTGCTGCCCACGGTGGTGGGCATCAACAGCCTGACGGAAACCACGCACTGGGCCAGAACATGGGGGAAATAAACCTGCGCCATATCCTGGTGGTGTGCACCGGTAATATCTGTCGTTCTCCTGCTGCGGCCGGGCTACTGGCCGCTCAGTTAGAGGGGCATGTGACATCCGCAGGGATCCATGCTCCGCGCGGACACCGGGCGGACCTACGGGCTATACGTCTGGCTGAACGGTACGGAGTCTCTCTCTATGGGCATCGGGCCCGCCAGTTAACTCACCAGATGTGCCACCAGAGCGATCTGATCCTGGTCATGGAAAAGGGCCATATCAGCTATGTCGCCAGTCTTGCCCCGGAGGTTCGCGGTAAGACGTTACTGCTGGGCCACTGGTTAGATCATATGGAGATCGCCGATCCCTGGCAGGAAAGCGATGCCCGTTTCGAACAGATTTTCGGGCAGATTGAACATGCTGTTGGCCGGTGGGCGTCGGTGCTCAATATGTCATTTCAACATCAGGGACAGAGGTAACAAGGCTCATGGAACAGAAAAGCGGACAGGGCGGTAAAGGCGAAGAGGTGGATCTCATCCGGCTTCTCTTTTCATTGCTGGATCATAAAGCGATGATTCTGGGGATTATGCTGGCTACCTTTCTGGCGGGCGTGCTGTGGGTCCTGGTGCAGACGCCGGTATGGCAGGCCAGTGCGCTGGTTCAGGTGGATAAAAGTAGTGGGGTTAATCTGCTGGCCGGGTTCTCTGAACTGCTACCCGACAGCGGCCCACAGTCCAGTACCGAAGCGGAAATCATTCGTTCGCGTATGGTGCTGGGAAAAACGGTGACAGAGCTGGGCCTGGATACGATGGTGACACCCGATGCTTTTCCGCTGGTCGGCGCCATGGCTTCACGCCTGTTTCAGTCGGCGCCGGAAAAGCTGGAACTGCTCTGGTGCACGCCGAAGGATCTGCTGGAAGAGCGTGTGGCGAAACTGGAGGTGCTTGATGGTGGAGGATATCGCGTTACTCCCAGCCAGGGAGAGCCGCTACAGGGCATGCAGGGAAAACCATTACGCTTTGCCGATATGCGACTGACCGTTAAGGCAATGGATGCTGCTCCGGGCACAATCTTTACCCTGCGTAAGTTGCCCCTGCAGACGGCTATTGAGCGGGTACTTCAGAATTTCAACGTGCAGGAGCAGGGCAAAGGTACTGGCATACTGAAGCTGACCTATCGGGGGAGCGATCCGGCGTATATCCGTGATGTTCTGAATAGTCTGGTGCACAACTACCAGCGCCAGCATATTGCCTGGCGTTCGGAAGAGGTGGGAAGGAGTCTGCTGTTTGTCGATGAGCAACTGCCGAAGGTTCAGGAAAAACTAAATCAGGCGGAAGAGCGGCTAAATCACTTCCGTAGCCAGAATGACTCGGTGGATCTGTCGCTGGAAGCGAAAAGCATGCTGGACAGTATGGTGACCGTTGAGACCGGACTCAACGATCTGGCGTTTAAAGAGGCTGAACTGTCCAAGTTGTATACCCATGAGCATCCGGCCTATCAGGCACTGGTTGAGAAGCGGCGGAGATTAACGGAGGAGCGCCGCAAGCTGAATCAGCGCGTCTCCTCTATGCCGGGTACCCAGCAGGAGGTGTTACGCCTGACCCGGGATATGGAGTCGGCGCAGCTTATCTACACCCAGTTACTTAATAAGCAACAGGAGCTGCGTATCAATAAGGCCAGCATCGTGGGTTATGTGCGGATTATCGATTTGGCCGCGACGGAAAGCCGCCCGGTAGCGCCCAGAAAAGCGCTGATTTTAGCGCTGTTTTTGATTCTGGGGGCCGTGTTGGGCTGCGGTGTGGCGTTGCTCAAAAGCGCTTTCCGTAATGGCCTGCATAACGTGCGCGAACTGGAGTCTATGGATCTTCTGGTCTACGCCAGTATTCCCTGGTGCCAGACATTAACCAGAACGCTCGGCTTTCTCAGACGACGTCGATATATGCTGGCATTGGCCGGGCCGCTGGCGCTGAATCAGCCAGACTCTCTGGCGGCGGAATCTTTCCGGAGCCTGCGGACCAGTCTGCACTTTGCGCTGATAGAGGCACGCAACAATATTCTGATGGTGACCGGCCCCACACCGGAACTGGGGAAAACCTTTGTTAGCGTTAATCTGGCCACGGTATTCGCCCTGGGCGGTCAGCGTGTCCTGTTGATCGATTGTGATTTGCGGCGCGGCGATGTGCACCAGCAACTGGGCTGCGGCAATGTATCCGGGCTGGGAGAGATATTACGGGGCGAGACGTCAGCGAGTCAGACCATTTTACAGAGTGTGGTGCCGGGGCTCTGCGTGCTGACCTGCGGCAAAGGTGGAAATGGCGTACAGGAATGGCTGATGAGCGAACGTTTTTCGGCGCTACTGGCGGAGGTATCGGCACAGTACGATCTGGTGATTCTGGATACGCCGCCGGTTCTGGCGGTTTATGATGCGCTGATTATTGGTCGCCACGTCGGCAGTACGCTTATGGTGGCCCGATTTGAAATCACCACCCGGGCGGAGCTGGAAACCAGCCTACGACGTCTGGAGCAAAATAACATCGAGGTGAACGGGGCGATTCTGAATGCCACGCGGCTGCGTAGGGGAGAATTCTATGAATACGGCCTGTACCATCACTATGCTTATGACAGCAAGCCGTAATTGAACCCCATGCCCGCCTGGGCATGGGGGAAAGCCTACAGTACCTTCTGTTCGGCCAGATCGAGGGCGAAGTAGCTCATGATCAGGTCGGCGCCGGCGCGCTTAATAGCGCCCAGGCTTTCCAGTACCACGTTACGTTCGTCGATGGCGCCCGCCTGCGCGGCGAATTTAATCATCGCATATTCGCCACTCACCTGATAAGCCGCCAGCGGCAGGTCGGTGCGCTCGCGGATATCGCGCAGAATATCCAGGTAAGGGCCCGCCGGTTTCACCATCAGACAGTCTGCGCCCTGTGCTTCATCCAGCAGCGACTCGCGAATCGCCTCGCGGCGGTTCATCGGATTCATCTGATAGGTCTTACGATCGCCTTTCAGCGCTGAGCCAGCGGCTTCGCGGAACGGACCGTAGAACGATGAGGCGAACTTGGTGGAATAAGACATGATCGCCGTGTCGGTGAAACCTTCGGCGTCCAGCGCGGCGCGGATCGCCTGCACCTGCCCATCCATGGCCGCCGAAGGAGCAATGAAATCGGCACCGGCCCGGGCGGCGGTGACCGCCTGACGGCCCAGGTTTGCCAGGGTCGTGTCGTTATCTACGCCGCGATCGCACAGCACGCCGCAGTGGCCGTGGGTAGTGTATTCGCAGAAGCAGGTATCGGACATCACGATCATTTCCGGGACCGCGTCTTTGGCAATGCGTGACATGCGCGCCACCAGACCGTTTTCATTCCAGGTATCGCTACCGGTTTCGTCAGTATGGTGAGAGATACCGAAGGTCATGATGGAGCGAATGCCCGCTTTGGCAAAGCGTTCAACTTCAAACGCCAGGCGTTTTTCCGGAATACGTACCACGCCCGGCATCGCTTCGATGGGGGTGTAGTCATCGGCGCCTTCTTCGACGAAGATTGGCAGCACCAGGTCGTTCAGGGAAAGGGTTGTCTCTTCGAACAGCGCACGCATCGCCGGGGTCTGACGCAGGCGACGCGGACGATTGATTAATGAAAAACTGGACATAGCACCAACTCTGTTCTGGGTGAATTTATCTGGACATTGGTTCTATGTTACCCGATTTTTTTCACCAGGGTTTTGCGATTATCGCCCTTCAGATAAAACGGTTCAGCGATTTCCAACGCGTATTGCAAAATATCGTTTTGAGTCCTACTTTGTGGGTAGAGTATTTCACTGATAAAAGGAATCAAAATGAAAGCTGCCGTGGTAACCAAAGATCATAGCGTTGAGGTAGTGGACAAAACATTGCGCTCTCTTGAGCATGGTGAAGCGTTGCTGAAGATGGAATGCTGCGGTGTTTGTCATACCGACCTGCATGTTAAAAATGGTGATTTCGGTGATAAGACAGGGGTTATCCTGGGCCATGAAGGGGTTGGGGTTGTCGAGAAAGTCGGGCCAGGCGTCACTTCCCTGAAGCCTGGCGATCGGGCGAGCGTGGCCTGGTTTTACGAGGGCTGCGGTCACTGCGAATACTGTAACACCGGTAACGAAACCCTGTGTCGTTCAGTCAAAAACGCGGGCTACACCGTGGATGGCGGTATGGCCGAAGAGTGTATCGTGAAGGCCGACTATGCCGTGAAAGTGCCGGATGGTCTGGATCCCGCCGCGGCCAGCAGCATTACCTGTGCCGGGGTAACGACCTATAAAGCCGTGAAAATCTCCCATATTCATCCCGGCCAGTGGATTGCCATTTATGGTCTGGGAGGTCTGGGTAACCTGGCGCTGCAGTACGCTAAAAATGTCTTTAATGCGAAGGTGATTGCCATCGACGTGAATGACGCCCAACTGGCTTTCGCTAAAGAGATGGGGGCTGATATCACCATCAACTCCCGCAATGAAGATGCGGCGAAGATCATTCAGGAAAAAGTGGGCGGCGCCCATGCTGCGGTTGTGACCGCGGTGGCCAGGGCGGCCTTCAACTCAGCGGTCGATGCAGTACGCGCTGGTGGCCGCGTAGTGGCCGTTGGCCTACCGCCGGAATCAATGGATCTGAACATTCCGCGTCTGGTACTGGATGGCATTCAGGTGGTAGGTTCGCTGGTCGGTACCCGTAAAGACCTGGAAGAGGCATTCCAGTTTGCTGCGGAAGGTAAGGTGGTACCGAAAGTTACTAAACGTCCGGTTGCTGATATTAACGCCATTTTTGAAGAAATGGAGCAGGGGAAAATCAAAGGCCGTATGGTAATTGATTTCGCTACGCACTAATCCCGTCCTCCGAACCATGCCGCTCCGAATCCGGGGCGGCCCGTTCATCTGGTCGTATAGCCCGGAACGGGCCGAAGCCCGTCTGCCGTGGTCACTTATCAGTCATACAATTGATGGCAGGCCTTGCATAGCGCTTCGCCTTCCAGTCCATTAAACAAATGATTTCTCCTGGCGCGACACTGGGACGGCGTACAGGTCAGCACATGCTTAAAGGTACGGGTATAGGACTGCTGCGAGCTGAAACTGTACTTTTCGGCAATTTCGATAATGCTGCAGTCGCCAAATTTCAGATCGCGAATGGAGCGGTGCAGCTTATCATGGCGAATATAGCTGGCTGCGGTGACCGACATCTGCTCGTAGAACATTCTTTGCAAGTGCCACTTGGAATAGCCGGCAATGCGCGACAGATCCTCAAGCGTAATTTTTTCGTGAATATGATCATCAATCCAGTGAAGTATTTGATTGATGACGCTTGCAGAAAAATGATCTCTTCTCATCCCTGATACCCTCCTTGTTAAGACTTTTCCTATTATGCCCAACGCAGTTTATGAAAATGTGTGCGTTTCGCAAATTTAGTTTTTTTTTTTCAAGTTTTGCAAAGAGGACAGCATTTTTTGATTATTTATTAATCATTCTGACGATCAGTTGGGAAAACATTTCTTGCTGTTTTGGTGTTAATTTGTTTAGAAACTCCTCATCCACCATTGTGCCCTTTGGCTGGGACTGCTGAAGCAATTTTTCGCCTTCTTCCGTCAGCCAGATAAAACGGCGCCTTTTATCCCCTGGGTCGCTTTCCCTGCGCACCAGGCCCCGGGCCTCCATACGGCTCAGCATTTCTGCCAGGGTTGCCTTGGTGCTGACGGCGACGTCAATCAACGCCACCTGTTCAATACCGGGATTTTCGGCAACGGAGCGCATAACGGCGTACTGTGGCTTGGTGATTTCCGGAAGCACCTGCTGCCAGCGTGCGGTATGACGCTGGAAAAGCTGGCGCAAAAGGTGGAAGGCTTCGTCTCTTAACTGCTGCATGTTGTGGGCTCCATGACGGTTTGTCTGCCTGCTCATCATAACTGTACTGGGGAAAAAACTTAATTGATGAATGCCGTAAGCCCGGGTTCGGGGGAGGGTTGGTTTTCCGTTGATATTGTCATTGAGTTTTTGCTTAAGGTTGTCTGGTGGCGATTGGGTTTTGGTTCCGTTATTTAATGCTTTTTCTGGTGAACCTAATGTTCGAAATTCTATTTTTTCATTTGATTATCCTGTTGTCATCGTGGCTGAAAAAAATAATAGAGTCAGTCATCCAGGGGAAATTACGGTTCGACTTGTCTGATTTTCTGGAAATCCTTCTCAGGTGATTAGTTGTTTTCCATCTACGCCCTCTCGTAAGGTTGTCCTGCTGCGTTGATGTTTTGTGCGCATTTTTCCTGGGGGTATTGCCTGACATCACTCATCGTGGCACTGTAAATAAAACGTTCGCATACGAACAAAATGATCAGGAGACGCTATGAGATTGATTGTCGGTATGACGGGGGCTACGGGGGCCCCGCTGGGTGTGGCGCTGTTGCAGGCGCTGAAAGCGTTACCGCAGGTAGAAACGCACCTGGTCATGTCGAAGTGGGCAAAAACCACGATTGAACTGGAGACGCCCTGGCAGGCCCATGACATCGCCGCCTTAGCCGATGTGACCCATAGCCCTGCCGATCAGGCCGCCACTATCTCATCCGGCTCCTTCCGCACCGATGGCATGATCATTATTCCCTGCAGTATGAAGACGCTGGCCGGTATCCGCGCCGGATATGCAGAAGGACTGGTCGGGCGGGCGGCTGACGTGGTGTTGAAAGAGGGGCGCAAGTTGGTTCTGGTGCCCCGGGAGACGCCGCTCAGCACCATCCATCTGGAGAATATGCTGGCGCTTTCCCGTATGGGCGTGGCAATGGTTCCCCCCATGCCGGCTTATTACAACCATCCACAGACTATCGATGACGTAACCCGCCATATTGTGACCCGGATACTGGATCAGTTTGGCCTTGAATACCCACAGGCCCGGCGTTGGCAGGGATTACGCCACGCGCAACAGCAGGCGCAATCTGCTTATGAGGAGGAATAGCATGGCTTTTGATGATTTACGTGGCTTTTTGCAGGCGCTGGATGAGCAGGGGCAACTTCTGCACATCGACGAGCAGGTGAAAGCGGAACCAGATATCGCCGCCGCCGCCAACGCCACCGGGCGTATTGGCGAAGGGGCGCCCGCCCTGTGGTTCGACAATATTGAAGGGTTTACCGATGCCCGGGTAGTAATGAACACCATTGGCTCCTGGCAGAATCACGCTATCTCTATCGGTCTGCCTCCCGGTACCCCGGTAAAAGAGCAGATCGATACTTTTATCAAACGCTGGGATGACTTCCCGGTAGCACCGGAACGTCGCGACAACCCACCCTGGGCAGAAAACAGCGTGGATGGTGATGCGATCAACCTGTTCGATATTCTGCCGCTGTTCCGCCTGAATGACGGCGATGGCGGTTTCTATCTGGATAAATCCTGCGTAGTTTCCCGGGATCCGTGCGATCCGGATAACTTTGGTAAGCAGAATGTCGGGATCTACCGCATGGAGGTCAAGGGCAAGCGTAAGCTTGGCCTGCAGCCGGTGCCGATGCACGATATCGCTCTCCATCTGCATAAGGCGGAAGAGCGTGGCGAAGATCTACCGGTGGCGATCACCCTGGGGAACGATCCCATTATCACCCTGATGGGCGCCACGCCGCTGCGTTACGACCAGTCGGAATATGAGATGGCCGGCGCGCTGCGTGGCAGTAGCTATCCGATCTCCACTGCGCCGCTGACGGGCTTTGATGTGCCCTGGGGATCGGAGGTGATCCTGGAAGGGGTGATCGAAGGGCGCAAGCGCGAGATCGAAGGGCCTTTTGGCGAGTTTACCGGCCACTACTCCGGCGGCCGTAATATGACCGTGGTACGTATCGATAAAGTCAGTTACCGGACCAAACCGATCTTTGAATCCCTTTACCTGGGCATGCCCTGGACCGAGATCGATTACCTGATGGGACCGGCGACCTGCGTACCGCTGTATCAGCAGTTGAAGGCGGAGTTCCCTGAGGTTCAGGCGGTGAACGCGATGTATACCCACGGGCTGCTGGCGATTATTTCCACGAAGAAACGCTACGGCGGTTTCGCCCGGGCCGTTGGTCTGCGCGCCATGACCACGCCGCATGGTCTGGGCTATGTGAAGATGGTGATTATGGTGGATGAGGATGTCGATCCCTTTAACCTGCCGCAGGTGATGTGGGCGCTGTCGTCCAAGGTGAATCCGGCAGGCGATCTGGTGCAGTTGCCGAATATGTCGGTGCTGGAGCTGGATCCCGGTTCAAGTCCGGCGGGGATCACCGACAAGTTGATCATCGACGCCACTACGCCGGTTGCGCCGGATACTCGCGGCCACTACAGCCAGCCGGTAAAAGATCTGCCGGAAACGGGGATCTGGGTAGAAAAACTGACCGCCATGCTGGCGGAGCGTCGCTAAACAAACTGAAGGAGGTAACCGATGATTTGTCCACGCTGTGCCGATGAGCACATTGAGGTAATGGCGCTTTCCCCGGTGAAGGGCGTCTGGACGGTGTATCAGTGTCAGCACTGCCTGTACACCTGGCGTAATACCGAACCGCTGCGTCGTACCAGCCGGGAACACTATCCGGAGGCGTTCCGGATGACCCAGGAAGATATTGATAACGCCCCCCAGGTTCCCACTATTCCGCCGCTGCTATAGCGTTAAATCCCCTCTCCCCAATCGGGTGAGGGGAAAAAGGCGTTACTTCTGGGCTTCGCCGCCCAGTCCTTCCACCAGACTTTCAACCAGCGCTGTCAGCTCGCCGGTCATCAGGGTAAAGTCAGCATCGAAACGCAGCGCCACATCTTCTCTGTCGATATCGTCATTCTGATCGCGCAGCTCGTCGCAGAACTTCAGGCGCTTGAGGGAGCCATCATCACAGATAACAAACTGGATCCGCTGCTGCCAGTCGAGCGCCAGTTTAGTCACGACCTTGCCCGCTTCGATATGTACCGCGATCTCGTCACTCACCAGATCCTGCTTTTTGGCGCGAATCACGCCGCCGTCTTCCAGTAGCGCTTTGAGTTCCGCTTCATCCAGTAGCTGGAAGCCCTGAGGAACGCTGCCGCCGCGTACCCATTCGGTCAGGGTCAGCTCAATGGGGTTTTCCATCGATACTGGAACCACCGGCAGAGAGCCCAGGCTTTTACGCAGCAGGGCCAGCGTATCTTCCGCTTTTTTGGCGCTGGCGCAGTCCACATAAATCAGCCCGTTAACGCTGTCGATCCACATCATGGTCTGACTGAAGCGGCTAAAGGCACGGGGCAGCAGATCGTGCAGCACCTCATCTTTTAAAGAATCTTTTTCAGTCTTCTTTAGTTTGCGGCCCTGATCCGCTTCCAGTTTGCGAATCTTTGAATCCAGCGCCTGTTTGACCACCGGCGACGGTAGGATCTTCTCTTCTTTACGGGCGCAAACCATAATCTGCCCGTTAACGGCATGGGTTAGCGCATCGCTCTGTGGCCCCATCGGTGGCACCCAGCCGGTTTTTGCCATATCCTGGCTCCCGCAGGGGGTGAAGCTGAAGAGCGCCAGCTGTTTTTCCATCTCTTCGGGTTGCAGACTGATGTCGCGGCTGAGACGGTAAACCATTACATTTTTGAACCACAGCATGATCGATAACCTTGATAAGCCAAACGCAGCGGGCATGATAGCGAATTGACGCGCGGGTTTCATTGTCTTTCCGGAGGCGCCGCTCTATTCTATTGATTATCCTGATATATAACGATTTAAGGAGACCCACCGTGCGTATCGGTATCGATCTCGGGGGAACCAAAACAGAGGTCATCGCGCTGGCCGATGACGGGCGTCAGCTCTATCGTCACCGTCTGCCTACGCCACGTGACGACTATTCCCAAACCATTGAGACCATCGCCACCCTGGTGGCGATGGCGGAAGAGCAAACCGGCGAGCGCGGCAGCGTTGGCGTCGGTATTCCCGGCGCGATTTCGCCAGCCACCGGTGTGATGAAAAACGCCAACTCCACCTGGCTTATCGGGCAGCCTTTCGATAAGGATCTGGCCCGGCGTCTGGGGCGCGAAGTCAGAGTCGCCAACGATGCGAACTGTCTGGCAGTCTCCGAAGCGGTGGACGGTGCGGCCGCAGGGGCAGCGTGCGTTTTTGCGGTGATTATCGGCACCGGCTGCGGTGCGGGGCTGGCCCTGAACGGGCGCTGTCATGATGGTCGCAATGCGGTGGCCGGGGAGTGGGGCCATAATCCGCTACCGTGGATGGATAATGATGAACTGCGTTACCGCGATGAGGTCCCGTGCTACTGCGGGAAAGGGGGCTGCATCGAAACCTTTATCTCCGGCACCGGGTTTGCCAGAGACTATCATCGCCTGAGTGGCAGCGCGCTGCGCGGTGCCGAAGTGATGACCCTGGCGGAGCAGGGGGACGCCACGGCTTCTCTTGCGATTCAGCGCTATGAACAGCGGCTGGCAAAGTCGCTGGCGCATGTGGTGAACATTCTCGACCCGGACGTCATTGTTCTGGGCGGCGGCATGAGCAACGTGGCACGTTTGTATCGCACGGTGCCGCAGTTGATGAAATCCTGGGTGTTTGGCGGCGAGTGCGAAACCCCGGTGCTGCAGGCGCAGCACGGCGACTCCAGCGGTGTACGCGGCGCCGCCTGGCTGTGGCCGCTTAACGGTTGAGCATGCGGCGGCGCCTGCGAGCGCCGCTACTTCACGGCAAACTGACTCTCCAGACGGCTGATGCCCAGCCCGTTAATCTTTCTGACTCTAACCTGCACCGGAATACGCTCTTTCATGGCTTCGACGTGGCTGATCACCCCAATGGTTTTGCCGCTGGCGTTCAGGGCATCCAGCGCGTCGAGGGCGATATCGAGGGTGCGGGCATCCAGGGTACCGAACCCTTCGTCAAGGAACAGCGAATCGATACGGGTGCGGTGACTGACCAGGTCGGAGAGCGCCAGGGCCAGCGCCAGGCTTACCAGAAAGCTTTCCCCGCCCGATAGCGTGCGGGTATCGCGTACCGCTTCGCCCTGCCAGGTGTCCACTACCTCCAGCTCCAGCGAATCGCTCTCTTTGCGCTGGAGCAGGTAGCGGCCATAAAGGCGGGTTAACTGGCGATTCGCCAGCCAGACCAGATTATCCAGCGTTAGTCCCTGGGCAAAGCGGCGGAATTTATCCCCTTCACGGGAACCCACCAGATGATTCAGGTGGCTCCACTCTTCCAGCGTCTGCTGAGCCGCAGCGATCTGTGCCGTCAGGCTCTGGCGCCGCTGGCGGTTTTCGTCATCGTGACGCAGTTGCTGGCGCAGTTCGCCCTGGCGGGCAGCGTTAGCGCGTAACTGGCCAGCCAGCGCCTCCAGCCGTTGGGCGAGCAGCGCCGGGTTATCCTCATCGCTGGCTTGTTCCGGGCGCTGTTCATGGCTGTCGCGCAGCGCGCGTTCGGCTTCATCCAGCAGCGTTTGCTGTTGATGATTCTCCCGCTCCAGCGCGATTTTACGCTGTTCCAGCGCCTGCAGGCTCTCGTCGTCCAGTCGGGCGGCGAGGAACGCGGCTTCGTCGGCAAAATCGCTGGCCTCAAGCCGCTGGTTGAAGTCGCGGCTGGCGGTTTCCAGGCGCTGACGCTCCTCTGCTTCCTGCCGGGCCAGGCTCTGGCTTCTGCCTGCCAGCGACAGGCAATCGTCGTGGATTTTATGCCAGTCGTCCGGCACCTGAGCGGGGTCATCCCCGGTGGCGTCATCCTCCTGGGGCAGGGTAGTGAGTACCTGCTCCATGCGTTGTAGCTGGGTCTGAAGCTGAGGAAGCTGCTCCTGATGCTGTTGCCACTGGCGGTTTTCCGCTTCACGCGCTTCCAGCCAGGCGGCCTCCTGGTCGATGTCGGGCCAGCTAAGGTTCAGCGCCGCCAGGCTCTGTTGAATTGACTGCTGCTGGCGCTCCTGCTCCTGAATCAGCGACTGACGTTGGGCCTGAGCCGTCTTATGCTGGGTTTCCAGTTCAATGCGTTGCAGCAGCGAACGCAGCCGTTGTTCTTCCTGCTCCTGTTGTTCCAGCCAGTCGCTAATGGGCTGACCTGGCGCAAAATCGGTGCCGAGTTCGCTATTGAGCTGACGCCACGTCTTCTCTTGCTCGTTCTGCTCTTCCGCCAGCCGTTTGCCGTCGGCTTCCAGTTGGGTGCGGCGCTGCTGCCAGGCTTCCAGTTGGCCGCGCAGGGCCGCGCCCTGTTCCGCCAGGGCGTTTTTTTCGCGCTCCAGTTGCGCCAGACGCTGCTGATTTTCTCCGGGCTCCAGGGACTGATAGCGTTCCACTGCGGGATGTTGGGTGGAGCCGCACAGCGGGCAGGGTTGTTCCGGTTGTAGCCGGGCGCGCTCGTCCTGAAGTCTGACGATAGTTTGTTCCAGGGCGCAGATCTTCTGCACCTCTTCCACCAGCTGTTTTTTGTGGCGGAAATCGGTGCGCCGTTGTTCCAGCGTCTTTTCCTGTTCGGTGAGGCGGGCTATCAGAGTCTGGAGTTCCTGCTGTTGCTCATGCTGGCGCTGAGCCAGCGGCGCAAAGCGTGAGTGGAGCAGCGCCAGACGGTTACGCAGCGGGCGTTCCACCGCCATTTTTTGTAAACGCTCACTAACCTGAGCATGGCTATCGTCTGCGCCCGCCGTGGGAAGCTGGCTCAGGCGCGCATCGAGTTCGCTCAGGGTGTGGGCAAGGGCGGTTAGCTGCTGCTGCTCCCTCCGCCTCTGACTAAAAGCAGCGCGCCAGCCTGCCAGTTCATCGCGCCATCGGGAAAAATGTGAGTGCTCGCTTAGCCAGTTTTCCAGCGTTCTGTGGCGCAGGCGGATATCCTCAGCCTGGCGTTGGGCGCCGCTGCGAATCTGACGACGACGTGTCAGTTGCGCCTGAAGCTGCGCCGTTATCTGTTGCTGTTGCTGTTGGGTGGTCGCCAGCATTTGCGTCTGCTGCTGGCGCTGCTGCCACAAGGGCTGAAGGCGGGCGGCGGGCTGCGCTCGTGCCAGGCGGGCCAGATCGGGGCCAGCCTGTTCCAGCGCCTGGCGGGCCTGGTTCAGGGCCTGTTGCGCCTGTTCCCGGCGCTGGCGACGCTGATGCAACTGCTGTAGCCACTGATGATGGCGCTGGCACTGCTGCTGCTCGCCGGTCAGTTTTTTTTCCTCGTCAGTGAGCGCCTGCAAACCCTGATTCAACTGCTGCCGTTGGGCTTCATCGAGCAGAGTGACGCCGCCCGCCTGGGCTTCCAGTTGTTCCAGTTCGCTCTTTGCCTGGCGATGTTGCTCAAAGACCCGGGCCGACAGGCGGCCATAGATTTCGGTGCCGGTCAGCTCTTCAAGCAGCGCCGCGCGGGTATTGGCATCGGCATTCAGGAAGGCGGCGAACTGCCCCTGGGAAAGCAGCATCGATTTAGTGAAACGGTCATAGTCCAGCCCGGAAAGCTGCTCCTGGAGATCCAGTTTGTCTTTGACTTTATCCGCCAGAATTTCGCCGCTGTCGCAGCGCGCCAGCTCCACTCTGGGGGCCTGGAGCTTGCCGTCTGCCAGACCCCGGGCGCGGTTCTGGCTCCAGAAGGCGCGATACGCCACGCCCCGTACTTCAAATTCCACCTCTGCCAGACAGTCGGCGCAGTCCCGGGTCATCAGCTCATTCTGGGTCTGGGAGATACTGCTCAGGCGCGGCGTTTTGTGATACAGCGCCAGGCAGATGGCATCCAGAAGGGTGGTCTTCCCGGCGCCGGTGGGGCCGGTAATGGCAAACAGGCCGTTGCTGACGAAGGGCTCGGCGCTGAAATCAATTTTCCATTCGCCGCGCAGTGAGTTCAGATTGCGCAGGCGCAGGGTTAAAATTTTCATGCTTCATCCTCCTGATGCAGGGCTTCCTGGATTTGACCAAACAACAGGCGCAGCCGCGCTTCCCGTTCAGGCTCCAGCCCTTCCTGCGCCAGGCGGCGACTAAAGACATCGTCCACGCTCAGTTCGCTCAGGGTTTCTTTATGCTGGTTATCGATAGCCCGCTGGCGCTGTTCGCGGCTGCGGCGAATCAGTATCACCTCCAGCGGCAGATCTTCCGTCAACTGGCGGATGTGGCGCTGCATATCGTGCAGGTATTCGTCGGTGGTGACTTCAATATCCAGCCAGGTGACCGGTTGTTCAGGAGCGTCGCGCCAGATGCTGAGCTGCTGTTCAATCTCTGCCAGCGAGCCCTTGATTAGCGCCAGCGGTTGGGTGACGGGCACCGGTAGTGCTTTGATTTCGGTAAGGGCGGCGTCTTCAAAGCTGACCAGACTGACGCTCTTCTCTTTGCCGGTTTCGTCAAAGCTCAGGGCAATGGGAGATCCGCTGTAACGCACGTGTGCCATGCCGCCCACGCTCTGGGGGCGGTGGATATGGCCCAGGGCGATGTAGTCGGCAGGCGGAAAATTCTGGGCAGGAAAGGCGTCCAGGCTGCCGATATAGATATCGCGTACCGAATCGCTGGTGGTGACGCCGACGGCGGTCAGATGGCCGGTGGCGATAATGGGCAAATCGCGCTGGCCGCGTAGCGCCAGTGCCTTCTCGTGAACATGTTGATAGTGCTGGCTGATAGCCTCCAGCAACGAGAGCTGTTTGTCGCGGCCATCCTGCCCCGCCTGGCTCTGCAGCAGATCCCGCGGTCGCAAAAAAGGGATGGGACACAGAATGGCGCCGGGCGTGCCGTCGCGGCTTATGATCTCCAGCGGTTCATCGGTGGGGGTCGCCACCACGCAGGTGTTCAGACAGGCCAACAGTTCCCGGGACTCGTTCAGGGTGGCTACCGAATCATGGTTGCCCGCCAGAATATAGAGCGCGCAGCCGGTCTGCTGCAATCTGACCACAAAGCGGTTATACAGCTCGCGGGCGTAGCTGGGCGGCGAACCGGTATCGAAAATATCCCCCGCCACAATAATGGCGTCCGCCTGGTGATGTTCGGCCTGTGCCAGCAGCCAGTCGAGAAAGGCCTGATGTTCGGCAGCCCGGCTTTTGGTATAGAAATTCTGGCCGAGGTGCCAGTCAGAGGTGTGAATGATCCGCATAATCCCGGTTCCGGTGGCAAAAAAGCGTGAGGGGGATTATAAACAACCTGGAAGCCAGTGCGCCTCTTCTGTGACGGTATCCTGGAATGAGCGCGTCATTAAAGGGTCATGTTTTTCATAAATCTGTCATAAAAGTGACGCATAATGGCGCACATTACAAAATGGCAACCCGCACCCTCGCGACGAGGGCAAGAAAAAATCAGACAGGGCGAATGATGGCGCGACGTATTCTGGTGGTAGAAGATGAGGCTCCAATCCGTGAAATGGTCTGTTTCGTACTTGAGCAGAATGGTTTCCTGCCGCTTGAAGCGGAAGATTACGATGCCGCTGTGGCACGACTTAACGAACCCTGGCCTGACTTGATCCTGCTGGACTGGATGCTGCCTGGCGGTTCCGGGCTTCAGTTGATTAAGCACCTGAAGCGCCAGCCGATGACCCGGGATATTCCGGTAGTGATGCTCACCGCCCGGGGTGAAGAAGAAGACCGGGTGCGCGGACTGGAAACCGGCGCCGATGACTACATCACCAAACCCTTCTCTCCAAAAGAGCTGGTGGCGCGAATTAAGGCCGTGATGCGACGCATTTCGCCCATGGCGGTAGAAGAGCCTATCGAAATTGAAGGGCTAAGCCTCGATCCCACTTCTCACCGGGTGATGAACGGCGAGCGTCCGCTCGATATGGGTCCTACCGAATTTAAGCTTCTGCACTTCTTTATGACGCACCCCGAGCGGGTCTACAGCCGCGAGCAGCTTCTGAATCAGGTTTGGGGCACCAATGTGTACGTCGAGGACAGAACGGTGGATGTGCATATTCGTCGCCTGCGTAAGGTGCTGGAAAACAGCGGCCACGATCGCATGGTTCAGACGGTACGCGGCACTGGTTACCGTTTTTCTACCCGTTATTAATCTGTGATTCAGGAGTAAGCCCTTTGCTGGAACGGCTGTCGTGGAAAAGACTGGCCTTTGAGCTGGTCCTGTGTTGTCTGCCAGCGCTGCTGCTTGGCGCGCTGGTGGGGCACCTGCCGTGGTTTTTACTGGCTGCCGTGACGGGGCTTTTGATTTGGCACTTCCATAATTTGCTGCGGCTCTCCTGGTGGCTATGGGTGGATCGCAGCATGACGCCGCCGCCAGGGCGCGGTAGCTGGGAACCGCTGCTTTATGGACTGCATCAGATGCAGATGCGTAACAGGAAGAGGCGCAATGAGCTGGGAAGCCTGATCAAGCGCTTTCGCAGCGGCGCCGAATCACTGCCGGATGCGGTGGTGTTGACCACTGAAGAGGGGGCGATCTTCTGGTGTAATGGCCTGGCGCAGCAGTTGCTTAACCTGCGCTGGCCCGACGATAACGGCCAGAATATCCTGAACTTGCTGCGCTATCCCGAATTTAGCGACTACCTGAAGTTACGCGACTTTTCCCGCCCATTGAATCTGGTGCTGAACAGCGGCCGACATCTTGAATTCCGCGTGATGTCCTATAGCGATCGTCAGTGGCTGATAGTGGCCAGAGATGTGACCCAGATGCATCAACTGGAAGGGGCGAGGCGTAACTTTTTCGCCAACGTCAGCCATGAACTGCGCACGCCTCTGACGGTGCTCCAGGGCTATCTGGAGATGCTGCGTGAAGGCGAAGCGGATGGCGTGTTGCGTGATAAAGCGCTGTTAACCATGGAAGAGCAGACGCAGCGGATGGGCAGCCTGGTACAACAGTTGCTGACGCTGTCGCGGATTGAAGCTTCGCCCACCCTGGATCTGAGTGAAAGCGTGGATATTCCGGATATGCTGCGTCAGGTGGAGCAGGCCGCCCGCTCGTTGGGGCCGGATCATCAGTTCACTTTCGAGGTGGAGCCCGCCCTGAAGATTCGTGGCAATAGTGAACAGTTGCGCAGCGCCGTCTCGAATCTGGTCTATAACGCCATTAATCATACCCCCGCCGGATCGCATATCGCAGTGTGCTGGCAGCGGACGCCGCAAGGCGCGCGCTTTAGCGTGAGTGACGACGGTCCGGGAATTGCGGCCCACCATCTGCCGCGTCTGACGGAGCGTTTCTATCGGGTGGATAAAGCCCGTTCGCGCCAGAGCGGCGGTAGCGGCCTGGGGCTGGCTATCGTTAAACACGCCCTGAGCCACCATGATACCCGGCTGGAAGTGGAAAGCGTTCCCGGGCTGGGCAGCTGCTTTTCGTTCCAGATACCCGTCCGGTTGATTGATAATCGCACGGAGGGTTAACTCTCCCTTCGCCGCAGGGAATTAATGCCTGCGGCTGTTCGCTTTTTATTCGAATGATAAACCGGACTAAAGTTGAAGAATTGGTGCATCTGTCTGGATGTAATTATATGTTTAGTATATTACTCTGGTTTCAGGATCGCTTCTTGCCTTCAAACGCTATAAGCGTTTTAATTGGCCCCCATTATCGTCAGACTGACCAGAATTGCGTGGTATATCGATAAACAATTCTTCGCCACGCTTGTTGAGAAGCGTTTCTCACTGTCATTTTCTGATTAGACCGCTTTTTCACCACCCCGACGTGGCGAAAAATTTGCTAAAATCAACACCACATCCACAGGCAACTCGAATTTATGACCCATCGTTTAACTTCGCGTGACATCATCGCTCTGGGCTTTATGACCTTTGCGTTGTTCGTTGGCGCGGGCAACATTATCTTCCCGCCCATGGTTGGCTTACAGGCCGGCGAGCACGTCTGGTGGGCCTCTTTTGGCTTTCTGATTACCGCTGTTGGTCTGCCGGTGATGACCGTTGTAGCGCTGGCTCGGGTCGGCGGTGGAGTGGATAGCCTGAGCTCCCCCATTGGCCGCCGTGCCGGCATTCTGCTGGCAACCGTCTGCTATCTGGCCGTGGGACCGCTGTTTGCCACACCGCGTACCGCAACCGTCTCCTTTGAAGTCGGTATCGCGCCGCTGACCGGCAGTGGCGCCATGCCGCTGCTGATCTACAGCCTGATTTACTTCGCGCTGGTGATTTTTGTTTCGCTCTATCCGGGCAAGTTGTTGGACACCGTGGGCCACTTCCTGGCGCCGCTGAAAATTCTGGCGCTGATTGTGCTGGCGGTGGCAGCGATTATCTGGCCGGCCGGTGGTATCAGCACTGCGACCGAGGCCTACCAGAATGCCCCATTCTCGAACGGCTTTGTGAACGGCTATCTGACCATGGACACCCTGGGCGCCATGGTGTTCGGTATCGTCATTGTCAACGCCGCCCGTTCGCGCGGCGTGACTGAGGCGAAACTGCTTACCCGCTACACCATCTGGGCGGGTCTGATTGCCGGTATCGGCCTGACGCTGCTCTATCTGGCGCTGTTCCGTCTGGGCTCTGACAGTATGGCGCTGGTGGATCAGTCCGCTAACGGCGCGGCCATTCTGCATGCCTATGTTCAGCACACCTTCGGTGGCTTCGGTAGCTTCCTGCTGGCGATTCTGATTTTCCTGGCCTGCCTGGTTACTGCGGTCGGTTTGACCTGTGCCTGCGCAGAGTTCTTTGCTCAGTATCTGCCGTTCTCATATCGCACGCTGGTCTTTATCCTGGGCCTGTTCTCGATGGTGATTTCGAATCTTGGGCTGAGTCACCTGATTCAGATCTCCATCCCCGTGTTGACCTTGATTTACCCCCCCTGTATCGTTCTGGTTGTGTTGAGCTTTACCCGCTCGCTGTGGCACAGTTCCACCCGGGTGATAGCGCCAGCCATGTTGGTGAGCCTGGTGTTTGGAATAATGGATGGGCTAAAAGCCTCCGCGCTTGCCTGGCAGCCTGAGTGGGTTGCACATCTGCCGCTGGCCGACCAGGGACTGGCGTGGCTACTGCCGACAGCGGCGGTACTGGTTATTTGTGCTATTTGGGACCGCGTGGCAGGACGCCCGACGACGTCAGCCGTGCAGTAACCAGAAAGATTTGTTGTTAACCACGGGCTTAGCCCCGTGGTTTTTTTATTTTAGTGGATTGGTTCAATGGAAAAAAATAAGCTCAAACGTGGCCTGAGCACCCGGCACATACGCTTTATGGCGTTAGGGTCGGCGATCGGCACCGGATTGTTCTACGGCTCGGCCGATGCCATTCGAATGGCGGGGCCAAGCGTGCTGCTGGCCTATCTTATCGGTGGCGTGGTGGCCTACATCATCATGCGCGCGCTGGGCGAGATGTCGGTTCATAACCCGTCGGCCAGCTCCTTTTCCCGCTATGCCCAGGAGAACCTGGGGCCGCTTGCCGGTTACATCACCGGCTGGACCTACTGCTTTGAGATCCTGATAGTGGCGATAGCCGACGTAACGGCATTCGGTATCTATATGGGGGTTTGGTTCCCGACGGTACCGCACTGGATTTGGGTACTGAGCGTGGTGCTGCTGATTTGCGCCATCAACCTGATGAGCGTGAAGGTGTTCGGCGAGTTGGAGTTCTGGTTCTCGTTTTTCAAAGTCGCCACCATTATCATCATGATTGTCGCCGGTTTCGGCATCATCATCTGGGGCATCGGCAACAGCGGTCAGCCGACCGGTATTCATAACCTGTGGAGTAATGGCGGCTTCTTCGCCAATGGCTGGCTGGGGATGGTCATGTCGCTGCAAATGGTGATGTTCGCCTATGGCGGGATCGAGATTATCGGTATTACCGCCGGTGAAGCTAAGGACCCGTCGAAGTCTATTCCCCGCGCGATTAACTCAGTACCGATGCGTATTCTGGTGTTCTATGTCGGTACGCTGTTTGTGATCATGTCTATCTATCCCTGGAACCAGGTGGGCACTAATGGTAGTCCCTTCGTTCTGACCTTCCAGCATCTGGGTATTGCCTTTGCCGCCAGCATCCTGAACTTTGTGGTGCTGACGGCCTCGCTATCGGCGATTAACAGCGATGTGTTCGGCGTAGGCCGTATGCTGCACGGCATGGCGGAGCAGGGCAGCGCACCGAAGATTTTCGCCAAAACTTCGCGTAACGGTATTCCCTGGGTTACGGTGATGGTGATGACGGTGGCGCTGCTGATAGCCGCCTGGCTCAACTACATTATGCCGGAAAACGTGTTCCTGGTTATCGCCTCGCTTGCGACCTTCGCTACCGTCTGGGTGTGGATTATGATTCTGCTGTCGCAGATAGCCTTCCGCCGTCGTCTGTCTACGGATGAGGTTAAGGCCCTGAAATTTAAAGTGCCTGGCGGGACTCCGACTACGGTGGTGGGGCTGATTTTCCTGGCCTTTATTATCGCGCTGATTGGCTACCATCCGGAAACCCGCATCTCGCTGTATGTGGGGTTTGCCTGGATAGCGTTGCTGCTCATTGGCTGGTGGGTTAAGCGTCGCCGCAGTCAATAATCCCCTGTCTGGCCGCCGCAAGTTGGGCGGCCAGTCTCCTCCCCCCGTCTCCTCCCCCAAATCTCTTTGTGATGATGAGCAATCGCCCTGGTCCTTATGGCAAGGTGAGGCCAGTTTCTGACACAGGGGATTCACCATGTTACAGGCCTGGCACCTGCCGGTAGCGCCGTTTGTGGCTATCCGGGGACAGAAGATGACCATTACGCTGTGGCTGGCGGGAGATGCGCTGCCGCAGCGGCTGATGCTGCGTACTGAAATCGATAACGAAGAGACGCCGATCGAGATGACCCGGCAGGCGCAGGCACCGCACCCGGGGATTACCGCGTGGCGCGCCAGCATCGATCTCAGTAGCGGACAGTCGCGCCGCCGCTACTGCTTTAAGCTGCTATGGGCCGACAGGCAACAGTGGTTCGCGCCGCTGGGCTTTAGCGATTTTCCACCGCCCCGCCTTGAGCAGTTTGCCGTGGATGCGCCGGATGTCGGGCCTGACTGGGTGGCGGATCAGATTTTCTACCAGATTTTCCCGGATCGCTTTGCCCGTAGCACCCGGCGTTCCTTCGAGCAGGAAAGCGTTTACCGGCACCATGCGGCAAACCGCGATATCCGGCGGTGCGAATGGCATGAGCCCTTAACGCCAGAGGCCGGGGGCTCGACCTTTTACGGCGGCGACCTGGACGGTATTAACGAAAAGCTGCCCTGGCTGAAACGCCTGGGGGTGACCGCGCTGTATCTGAACCCGGTGTTTGTGGCGCCGAGCGTGCATAAATACGATACCGAAGACTATCGTCGCGTCGATCCCGCCTTCGGGGGGGATGAAGCGCTGCTGCGCCTGCGTCACCGTACCCGGCAGCAGGGAATGCGACTGGTGCTCGACGGGGTGTTTAACCATACCGGCGACAGCCACCGCTGGTTCGATCGCCACACGGACTCGACGACCGGCGCCTGCCATAACCCCGCGTCGTCGTGGCGCGACTGGTATAGCTTTTCCGAAGATGGCAAGGCGCTGGACTGGCTGGGCTATCCCAGCCTGCCGAAGCTCGACTACCGCGCCAGCGGCGTGGTAGATGAGATCTACCGGGGCGAGAACAGCATTGTGCGCCACTGGCTGCGCGAGCCGTGGAGTATGGACGGCTGGCGGCTCGATGTGGTGCATATGCTCGGCGAAGGTGGTGGGGCGGGTAACAACCTGCGCCACGTGGCCGGGATTCGTCAGGCGGCGAAAGAGACCCGGTCGGATGCTTTCGTATTTGGTGAACATTTCGGTGATGCGCGCCAGTGGTTACAGGCCGATGCCGAAGACGCTTCTATGAACTATCGCGGCTTTACCTTTCCGGTCTGGGCATTTCTGGCGAATACCGATATTTCGTACGATCCTCAGCGGATTGATGCCAAAACCTGCGCGGCCTGGATGGAGCAGTATCGCGCCGGGCTGTCGCATCAGCAGCAGCTTCGCATGTTTAACCAGTTGAACAGCCACGATACGCCGCGCTTTATCTCTCTGCTGGGTAAGGATCGGGCGCGTCTACCGCTGGGGGTAGCCTGGATGTTCTGCTGGCCCGGCGTGCCCGGTATCTATTACGGCGACGAAGTCGGCGTGGAAGGGGATATGGATCCGATGTGCCGTCGGCCCTTTCCGTGGGATCAAGCACAGCAGGATGGTGAGTTACTGGCGTTTTATCAGCAACTGGCGAAGCTGCGTCGTCAGAGCACGGCGCTACGGCGCGGCGGCTGTCAGGTGGTGTACGCCGAAGGTGATATCCTGGCCTTTGTGCGGCTCTGGCAGCGTGAGCGGGTGCTGGTGGTCATTAACCGCGGTACGGCTTCTGAGATTACGCTGGCGCCATCGCCGCTGCTGGCGAACGGTGACTGGCAGCGTCAGTTGGGAGAAGGGAGCATGGAAGGCGAGCGCCTGACGCTGGGGGCGGTATCTGTGACGGTCTGGCGTAGCCGTTAGCGTTACAACCGGCGTTCCCGGGCAAGCTTCATCATGCGCGGATAAAACTGCCAGAACAGCTGTTCAAGCTGGTCGTAATGGTCGTCCAGGTCCTGCCAGGAGTCGCGCAGCGCCGCCAGCTTCGGGCGGCGGTTAGCCATCCCGTTCAGGACCCGGGCAATAAACGCCATATCGGCATAGCGTTCCAGCCAGCGCTCGGGCCACAGATAGTGATTCAGATTGACAAAAGGTTCCGGCGCCTGGGGGAGGATGGGGGCGATAGCCGCCTCGGCATGGGCGACGAACTGCGGCAGCGGCTGGTCGGGGCAGATGCGCGACCAGTGGCGCGACAGGAAGTGATCCCAGACCACATCCAGGGTAATGGGGGAAACCCTGCGGGTTTGCGGGCGGAACCACTCCCTGGCGGTGCGCACTTCCGGCAGATCGTCGGTCATGGCATCGATGCGACGGTGCATCCAGATACCAGCAGCTACCTCCGGCGACCACTGTTCATCCGGATTTCCACGCACAAAGTCGGCCAGCAGGTTTCCCGCAAGGGAACTGTGCGCCAGAGTGGCGAGATGCAGGTGGGCAAGAAAGTTCATAGGTTCCTTAGTGATTTCGTAGTGTCAGATGGCTTGCGTCTTAAATAATTCAAGTTGCAGGGAGGGGCCCCCGGCACTAGACTAGGCCGCCTGTTTTTAAGCCTGAGTTTCCTGTCATGCGTCTTGCCGATTTCTCTTTTGAACTCCCTGAATCCCTGATTGCCCATTATCCACAGCCTAATCGCAGCGCCTGTCGCTTATTGTCGCTCGACGGGCCAACTGGGCAGCTTACGCATGGCACTTTCACCGATCTGCTCGATAAGCTCAACCCCGGAGACCTGCTGGTCTTTAATAATACCCGGGTGATTCCGGCGCGCCTGTTTGGCCGCAAGGCCAGCGGTGGGCGGATCGAGGTGCTGGTCGAACGGATGCTGGATGAGCACCGGGTGCTGGCCCATATCCGCGCCTCCAAAGCGCCGAAGCCGGGTGCCGAACTGCTGCTTGGCGAAGATGAGAGCATTCAGGCCACCATGGTGGCGCGCCATGACGCGCTATTCGAAGTTCAGTTTAACGACCCGCGCCCGGTACTGGAAATTTTAAACGCGATTGGTCATATGCCGCTGCCGCCCTATATCGACAGACCAGATGAAGAAGCGGATCGTGAACTCTATCAGACGGTCTACAGTGAGAAGCCCGGCGCCGTGGCCGCGCCGACGGCGGGTCTGCACTTCGATGAACCGCTGCTGGAGGCCCTGCGCCGTAAAGGGGTAGAGATGGCCTTTGTGACTCTGCACGTGGGGGCGGGCACCTTTCAGCCGGTGCGGGTGGAAAGCATTGAAGATCACGTGATGCACTCGGAATACGCGGAAGTGCCTCAGGAGGTCGTGGACGCGGTACTGGCCTGTAAGGCTCGAGGTAATCGGGTTATCGCGGTGGGCACCACCTCGGTGCGTTCGCTGGAAAGCGCAGCCCAGGCAGCGCAGCAGGATATCATCGAGCCGTTTTTCGACGATACGCAGATCTTTATCTATCCCGGTTACCAGTATCGGATTATCGATGCGCTGGTCACCAACTTCCATCTGCCGGAATCCACGCTGATTATGCTGGTTTCCGCTTTTGCGGGATATCAACACACCATGCACGCCTATCAGGAGGCGGTGAAAGCGGAATACCGATTTTTCAGCTATGGCGATGCGATGTTTATCACGTACAATCCGCAGGCCATTAATGACCCCCTCACCCTGACCCTCTCCCCGCAGGGGGGAGGGGATTAAAAAATCGGGTTTTGACGTTCCCCTCTGGTGAGGGGGGATGGGATTAACAACCCCTTGTTTTGACGTTCCCTTCTGGTGAGGGGAGAGGGGATTAACAATCCCTGTTTTTGACGTTCCCCCTCTCCCTCAGGGAGAGGGCCGGGGTGAGGGTTGTGTTTTAACCGTCAGACTGTGTATCTGATTGGAGGATAAGTGAAATTTGAACTTCAGACCACCGAGGGTCGCGCACGCCGTGGCCGTCTGGTGTTTGAACGCGGCACGGTAGAAACCCCCGCGTTTATGCCGGTGGGTACCTACGGCACCGTAAAAGGGATGACGCCGGAAGAGGTGGAAGCCACCGGCGCGCAGATAATCCTGGGCAATACTTTCCATCTGTGGCTACGCCCCGGCCAGGAGATCATGAAGCTGCACGGCGATCTGCACGACTTTATGCAGTGGAAAGGTCCGATTCTGACCGACTCTGGCGGCTTCCAGGTCTTCAGCCTGGGGGATATCCGCAAGATCACCGAAGAGGGGGTGCATTTTCGCAACCCGATCAACGGTGATTCCATCTTCCTGAGCCCGGAAAAGTCGATGGAGATTCAGTACGATCTCGGTTCCGATATCGTGATGATCTTCGACGAATGTACGCCGTACCCGGCGGACTGGGATTACGCTAAGCGTTCGATGGAGATGTCTCTGCGTTGGGCGAAACGCAGTCGCGACCGCTTCGACCAGTTGAATAACCCGAATGCGCTGTTTGGTATCATTCAGGGTAGCGTTTACGAAGATTTACGAGATATCTCGGTTAAAGGGCTGGTAGAGATAGGCTTTGATGGCTACGCTGTCGGCGGCCTGGCTGTTGGTGAGCCGAAAGCGGATATGCACCGCATTCTTGAGCATGTCTGCCCGCAGATTCCGGCAGACAAGCCGCGTTACCTTATGGGCGTGGGGAAACCGGAAGACCTGGTGGAAGGGGTGCGCCGCGGTATCGATATGTTCGACTGCGTGATGCCGACCCGTAATGCGCGCAACGGTCATCTTTTTGTGACCGATGGCGTGGTGAAAATTCGCAATGCGAAGCATAAGAGCGATACGTCGCCGCTGGATCCAGAGTGTGATTGCTACACGTGTCGCCATTACTCGCGCGCTTATCTGCATCATCTTGATCGCTGTAATGAAATTCTGGGCGCGCGGCTCAATACCATTCATAATCTGCGTTACTACCAGCGTTTGATGGCCGGTTTACGCCAGGCTATCGAAGAGGGTAAATTAGAGCACTTCGTCGCGGACTTTTACACACGTCAGGGTAAACCGGTCCCAGCGTTATCTGTTGATTAATTTAAAAATGAGGGAAATTTAATGAGTTTTTTCATTTCTGATGCTGTTGCCGCTACCGGCGCTCCGGCTCAGGGTAGCCCAATGTCGCTGATTCTGATGCTGGTGGTTTTCGGCCTGATTTTCTACTTTATGATCCTGCGTCCGCAGCAGAAGCGTACCAAAGAGCATAAAAAACTGATGGACTCCATCGCCAAGGGTGATGAAGTGCTGACCAACGGCGGTCTGGTTGGGCGCGTTTCTAAAGTGGCGGAAAATGGCTACATCGTTATGGCGCTGAACGACACCACCGAAGTGGTCATCAAACGTGACTTCGTCGCAGCTGTCCTGCCGAAAGGCACCATGAAGGCGCTGTAATTTTCCGTTTTCCCGAAGGGAACTGCCGTGTTAAACCGTTATCCTTTGTGGAAGTACATCATGCTGATCGTCGTCATTATCGTCGGTCTGCTGTATGCGCTCCCCAACCTGTATGGTGAGGATCCGGCCGTTCAGATCACTGGCGCGCGCGGCGTCGCCGCCAGTGAGCAAACGCTGAACCAGGTCCAGAACACCTTAAAAAAAGAACAAATTTCCGCGAAGTCGATAGCGCTGGAGGATGGTTCTATCCTCGCTCGCTTTGACTCGTCCGATACACAGCTGCGCGCCCGTGAATCCCTGATGGAGGTGCTGGGTGACCAGTACGTCGTGGCGCTCAACCTTGCCCCCGCTACCCCACGCTGGCTGTCGACCATTGCCGCCGAGCCGATGAAGCTGGGTCTTGATCTGCGCGGCGGCGTTCACTTCCTGATGGAAGTGGATATGGAAACCGCTCTGGGTAAACTCCAGGAGCAGAATATCGACAGTCTGCGTAGCGACCTGCGCGACAAGGGCATTGCCTGGACCAACGTACGCAAGACCAACAACTATGGCGTGGATATCTCTTTCCGCAACGGCTCCACGCGTGACGACGCCGTCTCTTATCTGCAGGGGCGCCACCGCGATCTGGTGATTAGCGGCCAGGGCAGCAATGGTCTGCGTGCCGTAATGTCTGACGATCGTCTGCGCGAAGCGCGTGAATACGCGGTGCAGCAGAACATCAACATCCTGCGTAACCGTGTTAACCAACTGGGCGTTGCCGAACCGCTGGTACAGCGCCAGGGCGCCGACCGTATTGTGGTTGAGCTGCCGGGGATTCAGGATACCGCTCGCGCCAAAGAAATTCTGGGCGCCACGGCGACCCTGGAGTTCCGTCTGGTGAACACCAGCGTCGATCAGTCCGCTGCCGCTTCTGGCCGCGTACCGGGCGATTCTGAAGTGAAGATGACCCGTGAAGGGCAGCCGGTGGTGCTGTACAAGCGCGTGATTCTGACCGGTGACCATATCACCGACTCTACCTCCAGCCAGGACGAATACAACCAGCCGCAGGTGAATATCTCTCTGGATAGCGCTGGCGGTAACATCATGTCCAACTTCACCAAGGACAACATTGGTAAGCCGATGGCGACCCTGTTTGTGGAGTATAAGGACAGCGGTAAGAAAGACGCCAATGGCCGTGCGATTCTGGCGAAGCAGGAAGAAGTGATCAACGTGGCGAACATTCAGTCGCGTCTGGGCAACAGCTTCCGCATTACCGGTATCAGCAACGCCAACGAAGCGCGCCAGCTCTCTCTGCTGCTGCGTGCCGGTGCGCTGATTGCGCCGATCCAGATCGTGGAAGAGCGTACCATTGGGCCGACTCTGGGGATGCAGAACATCAAACAGGGCCTGGAAGCCTGTCTGTGGGGGCTGGTGGCGTCCATCGTCTTTATGGTCTTCTTCTATAAGAAGTTTGGCATTATCGCCACTTCTGCGCTTATCGCTAACCTGGTGTTAATTGTTGGGGTAATGTCGCTGCTGCCGGGGGCCACGCTAACCATGCCGGGGATTGCCGGTATCGTGCTCACGCTGGCGGTGGCGGTGGATGCCAACGTACTGATTAACGAACGTATTAAGGAAGAACTTAAGAACGGGCGTTCGGTACAGCAGGCTATTCACGAAGGGTATAAAGGGGCGTTTAGTTCAATCATTGACGCCAACGTTACCACGCTGATTACCGCCATCATTCTTTACGCCGTCGGTACCGGCTCCATCAAGGGCTTTGCCATCACCACCGCTATCGGTGTGGCAACCTCGATGTTCACCGCCATCGTCGGCACGCGCGCCATCGTCAACCTGTTGTACGGCGGCAAGCGTATTAACAAGCTGTCTATCTGAGGAGTGAGTTGTGGCACAGGAATATAGCGTTGAACAACTCAACCACGGTCGTAAAGTCTATGACTTTATGCGCTGGGACAATGTCGCCTTTGCTATCTCCGGGCTGTTGTTGATCGCCTCGTTGGCTATTATCGGCGTGAAAGGCTTCAACTGGGGACTGGACTTTACCGGCGGTACGGTCATTGAGATCAACCTGGAACAACCGGCGCAGATGGATGTCATGCGTGATGCGCTGGAAAAAGCAGGCTTCGACGAACCGCAGCTGCAGAACTTTGGCAGCAGCCGCGACGTGATGGTCCGTATGCCGCCGGCGGAAGGTGAAGCTGGCGGTCAGGCGTTGGGTAACAAGGTCGTTAGCGTGATTAACGAAGCGACCAGCCAGAATGCGACCGTCAAGCGTATCGAGTTTGTCGGACCCAGCGTGGGGGCCGATCTGGCTCAGGCCGGGGCCATGGCACTGCTGGTGGCGCTGATCAGTATCCTTATCTACGTGGGCTTCCGCTTTGAGTGGCGCCTGGCGTTAGGGGCTGTTATCGCGCTGGCGCACGATGTGGTGATTACCTTAGGTATTCTGTCGCTGTTCCATATCGAGATCGACCTGACCATCATCGCTTCACTGATGTCGGTTATCGGCTACTCGCTGAACGACAGTATTGTGGTCTCCGACCGTATTCGTGAGAACTTCCGCAGAATTCGTCGCGGGACCTCTTACGAAATCTTTAACGTGTCGCTGACCCAGACTCTGAGCCGAACCCTGATGACCTCAGGGACCACTCTGGTGGTGGTTCTGATGCTCTATATCTTCGGTGGCGCGATGCTGGAAGGCTTCTCGCTGGCGATGCTGATCGGGGTTTCCATCGGGACCGTCTCTTCCATCTATGTAGCGTCTGCACTGGCGCTGAAGTTGGGGATGAAACGCGAGCACATCCAGCAGCAGAAGGTGGAGAAAGAAGGGGCGGATCAGCCGTCAATTCTGCCGTAATCCCGGCGTTTGCCTGAAAAAAAACCGCGACCCTTTGGCGTCGCGGTTTTTTTTCGCCTGTCGAGAGTCTCCTGACAGGACGCTGTCAGTAGGAGGGGGGCAAACTGTCTCCTGTTATCAGAAAACAACAGGAGAAGATGAGATGAACAACATTATGAGCTGGTTTGAAATTCCGGTAAGGGACATGGCACGGGCTACTGCATTCTATGAGGGCATGCTGGGCATTACGCTACGCCCTGAAGAGATGCCGGACGCCGGTCTGGCGGTTTTTCCCTACCAGGAACCGGCGCCTGGCGGTGCGCTGACGCAGGGGCAGGATTTCACGCCCGGTACTGATGGCCCGGTGATCTATCTGGTTACCGACGATATTGAAGGCGCTGTTGCGCGGGCGTGCAGGCAAGGAGGGCGCTGTTGCTTTGGCCCGCTGGCGCTGGAGGGTATCGGCACTATCGCCCGGATTATTGATAGCGAAGGTAACCGAATAGGGCTGCATCAGGCTCTCTGAATACTGATATAGTGACCACTGTTCCCCCTGTGTAGAGTGACGCAGATGTCCCGACGCGCTGACCGTTTGTTCCTGATTGTGCAGATACTGCGTGGGCGGCGCTGCGTCACGGCAGCGCAGCTCGCTGAACGGCTGTCCGTGTCGGAGCGTACCATCTACCGCGATATTCAGGATCTCTCGCTGTCCGGGGTGCCGGTTCATGGGGAAGCCGGGTGTGGCTATCGCCTGCTGCCAGGGTTCGAGCTGCCGCCGTTAATGCTAACGCCGTTGGAGGTGGAAGCTACGGTGGCGGCACTCTGTATGGTGCGTACCTGGAGTGGGGAGCAGATGGGACAGGCGGCAGATTCCACCCGGGAAAAGCTGCTGGCGATTCTCTCTGCGCAGCGTCGTTTAGTGGCGGAGCGTAGCCGTATTCTGGCGCCGGATTTGGGGCAGAATGCGGCATCCCGCCGCTGGTTTGATATTATTCACACGGCCACCGGGCGTCAGCAGGTGCTGGAGATCGTCTATTGTGACGGCAAAGAGCGGGATACCCGGCGTGAAGTTTGCCCGCTGGGTTTGGCCTTCTGGGGCATGCACTGGTTACTGGTGAGCTGGTGTGAACTGCGGGACGATTATCGAAGCTTTCGTCTGGATCGCTGCCGGTCGGTAAGTCTGGTCGGGCGGCATTTTCAGGAGCGTTCAGATCGTTCACTACAGGATTTTCTGCGGCAACAGCGTCGGAAGTGGGAGGGAAGTCAGCCCCTCCCTGATGTGGAAGCCGAAGATTAGATGTTGTAACTCAGGGCCCTGGTGCTATTTATTCTGATTCTCATGGGCCAGAATCAGGTATCCTGCGGTCCATCGAATATCTGAGCCGTTGTAATTTTTTACGCCGGTAATCTTTTTATCACCCAGTTTCAGGTAGTCATATAGCAGATTATAAACAAAAGTCCCATTGGCGCATTTATTTTCTGGTTGATAACTGTCCTTGGTAGGATTGTTTTTTATCTGGTTGTTAATGTCGCTAAAACTGGTACAACTGGTGGTAATGTTTTCTTTCAGTTGCCCCTTTTCCGCTGTAGGCGTGTCGAAGAAGCCAAGAGTATAATTGAGAGCGCTTAACCCAACAAACTGAGTTGTTTTAAGAGCCGGGATCCCGGCGGTAGCTTTCAGTATGCTAAGTGCCTCTGGATTCTCTGCTAATGCGTTGTCATAACCTTGATCACACTGGTTAAAATCAAACCCTTTGGAATTTTGATATCCTTGCGGGTAACAGGCTTTCTTCCCCTCTTTTTTATCTACTTCATCGCGTATTGAGTTAGCGCCGAATCCCAGTAAACTTCGGCTCCATAAATAATATGTTTTTCCTTTCAGTTTTAGCGGGTGCGTGCCCGACAGTGAGGCATTTTTGCTGTCAAAAGTTATCTGGGTTGAGGCGCCGCCCACCTCAATAATTCCCTGAGTGTTATCTGTGCCTGTCAGCCCTGCCAACTGGTTAAGATGAACCCATGCGAAGGCGCCTTCCTCCCAGCCATCGATAGTTCCTATCCTACCCTGTCGATAGCCCTCATCTTTGACGGTTTGTTGAATACTACGATAGATCTTTTCTTGCATATCTGCCGTTAACTGACGCATTCCTGCTGTGCCTAATACGTTGATGTCGATCGTCTGTGGCTTATTATTATATGAGTTTAATACCTTTTTCAGCAGCGGAGCTATTAACTCTTTGCCTGCATTTTCAGGAGATTGAGAGAAACTGGCTAGCGGCGTTTTTTGGGTTTCTGATGCGACTTCCTTAACTGAATCACTGTCCGACACTTGATAAAGTATGGCTCTGGTCTTACTACTTCCTGCATCTACTACCACTGAATATTCAGGTGTGGCTGCATATACGTTATTTTTAACGGTAATGAATAACATTAACATCAGCAGGGGAACGTATTTTATACAGGATTTATGCATAGATTGTTATCCTCAGGTTCATGGGCGTGAGTTTACAGTCTGGTTATCATTTGTAATTGGTGGTTCGCTAATGCCAGTATAGACAGAAATATTGCTTTATTACTTCTTTGAGAAAATACGCATTATGGGGGCTGTCAGGGGGAACTTTGAGGAATAAGCTTTAAGACGCTGTTTTTTAATTCGGGGAGAGCGTTGCCCTCATCCCCGAATATTTTTCTGGAATTAGAAGTTGTAACCCGCTACCAGGTAGTAACCCCAGCCAGTGGAGCGAACCCGGAAATCGCCCTTGCCGAAGTTCATCTCCGGGCCGTCCTGCCACTGACCGCCGTTATGGAAGTAACGGGCGACAAACGAGTAGTGCCAGTGGTCATAGTTCAGCGCCAGAATGTGGCTGGAGGCGATAGAGTTGCTGGTGCGGTTCGGTTCATCGCCCAGATCGGAACCCCAGTCGAAGTTGGTAAAACCGATGTAGCTCAGCTTGCCGCCCCACAGATCGGTGATAGGCACAAAGTATTTAATTTTGAAGCGGTAGCCGTCCCAGCTGTCTTCGTTAGCCGCGCCGTAGTTTTCCCACTGATATTTGGCGTAGACGTTAAGCGACAGACTCATCGGCAGACCGGTTTCAACATCGGTCCCCAGGCCCATATACCAGGTATTCTGGCGATTGTCGCTGTTACGGCCCATATCATAGATATAGTTGTTGGCGAAGTACCACTCTTTAAACGGTCCTACGCTCAGATCCAGACCGCTCAGTTTGTCGATGGAAAAGCGCGGTTCGATCTCCATAAACAGCGGAGAGCCGTGGTTCCAGATACCGGTAGAACTGCCGTCGCCGCCGAAGAAGCGCGGGGCGTCGATGTAGCCATAGAAATCGAACCAGTCTTTTTTCGCGAAAGCTTCGTATTCCAGGTAGGTGTCATTGCGCAGTTGAGGTCCAAAGCGGGTGTGATAGCTGCCCACCACGTTGACGCTCTGGTGCCACCAGTCCGAGAGGTATTCGCTATTGCTATCCGCTGCGCTTGCGGAAAAAGAGCAGGAGAGCGCCACTGCGGCGCCAGCCGCTAACATCATTTTTTTCATCATTTCGCCACTGTTTTTCGGTTGTCCGGGAAAGTTACCGGGAAGCCGGCGCATCTCAGCGCGCCGTAGCAAGGTGGGCTATTATAAATAAGCCTTTCTCACAAAAATGCGTCTTTTTTCACGTCGTTATCATTCAGGTAATCGATTGTCTTCACAATTAAACGATAAAGACGTCGGAATTCTACTCATTTCGTCAGATTTATCCAGTCCGGGGCGCGTTGGGATGAAAGGAATTTTGTATGGCGGGGAAGGCGCCCGTTCATCCGTCAGATGAACGGGCGAAAGCTTAGCTGGCGAAAGGGGATTTGGCCGGCGGCTGATAGCTGGGGTCCGACGGCACAATATCGTGTACCCGGATAAAGCCCAGTTGATCCGGCGTGATACCGGGCATATCGAGCGGGATATCGACATCACTCGGCACCAGCACGCTTTTCGGCACATTAATCGGATAGGTCTGCACGTTAACTTCCTGGTAGTTTTCCAGGGTGCCCTGTAACTGACCCCATTCTACCTTGCCGCTAAAGGCGGGCAGCGGTGCGCTGTTACCGCCGCGAATGGTGAGCGTGGCGCGGGTACCATTATTGGTAGCGACCACCTTGCTTAAGGTCATGGTCAGGGTGCCTATCTGGCTATCCAGTTGGGCGGCGGTTTTCGAGTCCGGCAGCAGATATGCGCCGCTGGTTGAGTTGGCGTTCAGGGCGTTCTGCTGGGTCAGCTTCACCGACTGCTGGCTCAGCTTGTTCATCTGTTGATTCATCGCCTGCACTTCATTACTGACCTGACGCACCTCTTTCTGGGCGGCACAGGCGGTAAGCGTGAAGAGACTTCCTGCCAGAATCAGCTTCAGGCAACGCGTTGTCATCATAAAAAGGTTCCTTTTGTTCAGCGAGTTACTGTAATGGTAGAAGCAGTGTGACAGAAAACATAGATCCTTTGTCTCAAAGCGTCGGTCTCTTTGTTGTCCCGGGCGTTACAGGGTAAACTGTAAAGCAGTCACCATTTCCGGATACAGGTAGCCCTATGCATTGCCCATTTTGTTTCGCTGTGGACACCAAAGTGATTGATTCCCGCCTGGTGGGAGAGGGGTCGTCAGTGCGCCGCCGCCGTCAGTGTCTGGTGTGTCACGAGCGTTTTACCACTTTCGAAGTGGCGGAGCTGGTTATGCCGCGGGTGATAAAGAGTAACGATGTCCGCGAGCCCTTTAATGAAGATAAGCTGCGTAGCGGTATGCAAAAAGCGCTGGAAAAGCGCCCGGTCAGCTCCGACGACGTCGAAATGGCGTTAAATCACATTAAATCCCAGCTGCGCGCTACCGGCGAGCGCGAGATTCCCAGTAAAGAGATTGGCAATCTGGTGATGGAACAGCTTAAAAAACTGGATAAAGTGGCCTACATTCGTTTTGCCTCGGTTTACCGCAGTTTTGAAGATATTCGCGAATTTGGCGAAGAGATTGCCCGCTTACAGGACTGATGCTCATGCAGGACCAACTCTATATGGCGCGCGCGTTAGAGCTTGCGCGCCGTGGGCGTTTTACCACTCATCCTAATCCCCGGGTCGGCTGCGTTATCGCACGCGACGGCGCCATTGTCGGTGAAGGCTTTCACTACCGCGCCGGTGAACCACACGCCGAAGTTCATGCCCTGCGTATGGCGGGCGAGCAGGCGCGCGGCGCCACCGCTTACGTAACCCTGGAGCCTTGCAGTCATCACGGACGCACGCCACCGTGCTGCCAGGCGCTGATCGCCGCCGGGGTCGCCCGGGTGGTGGTGGCGATGCAGGATCCTAATCCGCAGGTGGCCGGGCGCGGCATGCATCGTCTGCGTGAAGCCGGTATCGAGGTCAGCCACGGCCTGATGATGAACGAGGCCGAAGTATTGAACCGCGGCTTTTTGAAGCGGATGCGCACCGGTTTCCCCTGGGTGCAGCTTAAGCTGGGGGCATCGCTGGATGGCGGTACTGCCATGGCCAGCGGCGAAAGCCAGTGGATAACCTCCCCCCAGGCGCGACGCGATGTGCAGCGTCTGCGAGCGCAGAGCGCCGCGATTCTGACCAGTAGCGCTACGGTGTTGGCGGACGATCCGTCGCTCACGGTGCGCTGGAATGAACTGGATGAAGCCACCCGGGCGCGCTACCCGAAGGCCAATGTGCGTCAACCCGTCAGGGTGGTGGTAGACAGCCGCAACCGGGTGACGCCGCAGCATCGCCTGGTGCAACAGCCCGGCGAAACCTGGCTGGCGCGCCTGGCGCGCGACGAGGTAGACTGGCCGGAGGCGGTTGATCACCTGCTGCTGCCTGAACGTCAGGGGCATATCGATCTGGTGGCGCTGATGATGCAGCTTGGCCGGCGCCAGATTAATTCGGTATGGGTTGAAGCTGGGGCGACTCTGGCCGGTGCGCTGTTGCAGGCCGGGGTGGTGGATGAGCTTATCGTCTATCTGGCGCCGAAACTGCTGGGCGACGGCGCCCGGGGTTTATGTCGCCTGCCAGGGCTCGACCAACTGGCCGATGCGCCGACCTTTGCATTCAGCGAAGTACGGGCGATAGGGCCCGATCTGCGCGTAACGCTGACCCCTGCTGGCGCATAATATACCCGTTATAATTCAGGGGCCGTGCTAATGCACGTTCGCCTGGGGCAGAGATGTCCCGCAACTCGAATTATTTAGGGTATACAAAGCCTGAGCAGAGCGTTGAACTTTATGATAGAATCCGCCCCCCTATATCGGGGGATAACTGAACCCGTTAAGGACAAGTATGAACATTATTGAAGCTAATGTCGCAGCGCCGGACGCCCGCGTTGCTATCACCATCGCGCGTTTTAACAACTTCATCAACGATAACCTGCTGGAAGGCGCGATCGATGCCATGAAGCGCATTGGTCAGGTCAAAGATGAAAACATTACCGTGGTGTGGGTTCCGGGTGCTTATGAACTGCCGCTGACGGCGGGTGCGCTTGCCAAAACCGGCAAATATGACGCGGTTATCGCGCTGGGTACGGTTATTCGCGGCGGCACTGCACATTTCGAGTACGTTGCAGGGGGCGCCAGCAACGGTCTGGCCCACGTGGCGCAGGAAAGCGAAATCCCGGTCGCCTTTGGCGTACTCACCACCGAAAGTATCGAGCAGGCTATTGAGCGTGCTGGAACCAAAGCCGGTAATAAAGGCGCCGAAGCGGCGCTGACCGCGCTGGAAATGATTAATGTGTTAAAAGCCATTAAGGCTTGATTTTAGTAAGGGGAATTCCGTGAAACCTGCTGCTCGTCGTCGTGCCCGTGAGTGTGCCGTTCAGGCGCTGTACTCCTGGCAGTTGTCCCAGAACGACATCGCCGATGTTGAATACCAGTTCCTGGCGGAACAGGACGTCAAGGATGTTGACGTAACGTACTTCCGTGAACTGCTCTCCGGGGTGGCGACCAACAGCGCGTATCTCGATAATCTGATGGCGCCTTATCTTTCCCGTCAGCTCGATGAGCTGGGTCAGGTGGAAAAGGCGATACTGCGCCTTGCGCTGTATGAGCTGTCCAAACGTGATGATGTGCCGTACAAAGTGGCGATCAACGAAGCGATTGAACTGGCGAAAACCTTCGGCGCTGAAGACAGCCACAAATTCGTCAATGGCGTGCTGGATAAAGCCGCTCCTCATATTCGTCCCCGTAAGAAGTAGCCTTAAAGGCCGGCGTTGCCGGCCTTTGTTCTTTATCCCCTGAGTTGAGGCATTCCCTATGGCAAGCGGCGAATTCTCTCTGATTGCCCGTTATTTTGATCGCGCCCGCACTCTGCGACGCGATGTGGAAACCGGCATTGGCGACGACTGTGCGCTGCTGGCGGTGCCGGAAAAACAGTGGCTGGCTATCAGCACCGATACCCTGGTGGGGGGCACCCACTTTTTGTCGGATATCGATCCCGCCGATCTGGCCTGTAAGGCGCTGGCGGTGAATTTAAGCGATCTGGCCGCCATGGGGGCCGATCCTGCCTGGCTGACTCTGGCGTTGACGCTACCGTCGGTAGATGAAGCGTGGTTACAGGCTTTTAGCGACAGTCTGTTCGAACAGCTTAACTACTACGATATGCAACTGATTGGCGGCGATACCACGCGTGGTCCGCTGGCGATGACCCTGGGTATTCATGGTTACGTACCTGCCGGGCGGGCGCTGAAGCGCAGCGGTGCGAAGGCGGGCGACTGGATTTATGTGACCGGAACCCTGGGGGATAGCGCTGCCGGACTGGCGATTTTGCAGGGTGAGTTATCACCGGAGAAACCACAGGATGCCCGCTATCTGGTACAGCGCCATCTGCGGCCGACGCCCCGTATTTTGCAGGGCAAGGCGCTACGAGACCTGGCTTCCAGCGCTATAGACATCTCTGATGGTCTGATTGCCGATCTCGGGCATATCCTTAAAGCGAGTGACTGCGGCGCCCGCCTGGAACTGGAAAAGTTGCCGCTGTCTCATGAACTGCAGCAGAGCGCGACGCCGGACCAGGCGCTGCGCTGGGCGCTTTCCGGCGGTGAAGACTATGAACTGTGCTTTACCGCGCCGGAGCGCAACCGCGGCGCGCTGGAAGTGGCTTTAGGCCAGACCGGCACGCCATGGGCCTGTATCGGACAGATGACTGCCGCAGCGGATGGGCTGCGCCTTACCCGGGAAGGGCAGGCCGTTACGCTGGAATGGAAGGGCTATGACCACTTTGCGAGAGAGTAATGCGGCCGCGAAGCGCCGTCTGAATTTACGTAACCCCTGTCACCTGCTGGCGACGGGTTTTGGCAGCGGGCTGAGTCCGGTGGTGCCGGGTACCATGGGCTCGCTGGCTGCGATCCCTTTCTGGTGGTTGTTTCACCGCCTGCCGCCGGATCTCTATGCGCTGTTGCTGTTGCTGGGGATCTGTATCGGCGTCTGGCTGTGCCATCGCACCGCCCGGGATATGGGGGTCCACGATCACGGCAGCATTGTCTGGGATGAATTTATTGGAATGTGGATCACCCTGATGGCGATTCCGGTAGCCGACTGGCGCTGGATTGCGGCGGGTTTTGTGCTGTTCCGGATTCTGGATATGTGGAAACCCTGGCCGATCCGCTGGTTTGATCGCAACGTGCACGGCGGAATGGGGATTATGGTGGACGATATCGTGGCCGGGGTGATCGCCGCAGCGATCCTCTGGTTTGCAGGCTACTACTGGCCGCTGCTGTAATTTATCGGCGGCGCCCCTGGCATTTGTCAGGGGCGCCTTCTGCTATTTAAATCCCACCACGTGATGCGGTTGGTAGAGCATCTCCAGTTCGGCAATCTCTTCTTCCGTCAGTTTTACCTCTACCGATTTCACCAGCTCATCCAGTTGATCGGGACGCGAAGCGCCGATGATCGGGGCGGCGACACCCGGTTTACTCATCAGCCAGGCCAGCGCCACCTGCGCCAGACTGGCGTTTTTATCCTGGGCGATGCGGGCCAGTCGTCTGGCTACCTGTTCATCGTTCTCTTCGCTGTTGTTATAGAGCGTCTTGCCAACTTCGTCTGAGGCCTGGCGGGCGGTGGTTTCGCCCCAGGGGCGCGCCAGACGGCCGCGAGCCAGTGGGCTCCAGGGGATGACCGCCACCTTTTCCGCCGCGCACAGCGGCAGCATTTCCCGCTCTTCTTCACGCTGAATCAGGTTGTACTGATCCTGCATGGTGACAAAGCGCGCCCAGCCCCGGTGCTGCTGGGTATAGAGCGCTTTGGCGAACTGCCAGGCATACATCGATGAAGCGCCGATATAGCGGGCTTTTCCCGCCTTCACCACCTCATCCAGCGCTTCCAGGGTCTCTTCCAGCGGGGTCCAGGGATCCCAGCGATGAATTTGATACAGGTCGACATAGTCCATACCCAGCCGTCGCAGGCTGTCATCAATGGCCCGACGAATTTGGGCGCGGGAGAGTCCGGCGCCCTGATCGCTCACCGGGAAGTAGACCTTGGTGGCAACCACTACCTCGTCACGGCGTGCGAAGTCCCGTAACGCCCGGCCGACAATCTCTTCGCTGCTGCCGTCGGAATAGCTGTTGGCGGTGTCGAAAAAATTGATGCCCTGCTCCAGGGCCTGCTGAATTAGCGGACGGCTGCTCTCTTCCGGCAGCGTCCAGGGATGGTTGCCGCGATTAGGCTCGCCAAAGGTCATACAACCCAGGCAGAGTGAGGATACCTTAAGATCGGTGGTTCCCAGGGTCTGGTAGTGCATGCTGTGCTCCCGCTGTTATCTCTGGTGAATTAAGGATAGCAGCGGGAGGGCACGGAGGGATTAAAGAGTCAGCCAGTCGCGGATACGTGCTTCCATACCTTCGGCATTTAGCCCGATATCTGCCCGAGCCTCGTCCTGGGTGCCCTGAGGAATAAAGTGATCGGGCAGGCCCAGATTCAGTACCGGAATCGCTTTACGGTGGGCCATTAGCGTTTCGTTTACGCCGCTACCGGCGCCACCCATAATGGCATTCTCTTCCACGGTAATGAGCGCTTCATGGCGTTGCGCCATATCGAGAATCAGCGCTTCATCCAGCGGCTTCACAAAGCGCATATCCACAAGCGTAGCGTTCAGGCTTTCGGCGACCTTTTCCGCTTCCGGCAGCAGGGTGCCAAAGTTCAGGATCGCCAGTTTTTCCCCTTCGCGCTTCACGACGCCTTTACCGATGGGCAATGGCGCCAGAGGCGTCTGCTCCACGCCGCGTACGCTGCCGCGCGGGTAGCGCACCGCGCTGGGGCCGTCGCTGTAGTGGTAGCCGGTATGCAGCATCAGACGGCATTCGTTCTCGTCGCTGGGGGTCATAATCACCATGCCGGGAATACAACGCAGGAAGCTGAGATCGAAGGCGCCCTGGTGCGTCTGACCGTCGGCACCGACAATACCGGCGCGATCGATGGCGAACAGTACCGGCAGCTGCTGAATCGCCACATCGTGGATCAACTGGTCATAGGCGCGTTGCAGGAAGGTGGAGTAAATAGCCACTACCGGCTTATAGCCGCCAATGGCCAGTCCGGCGGCGAAAGTCACCGCGTGCTGTTCGGCGATGGCGACGTCAAAATATTGATCCGGGAAGCGGCGGGAAAACTCCACCATGCCGGAACCTTCACGCATGGCCGGGGTAACCGCCATCAGCTTTTCGTCCTCTGCTGCGGTTTCACACAGCCAGTCGCCGAAAATCTGGGAGTAACCCGGCAGTCCGCCGCCCGATTTGGGCAGTTTGCCGCTGCTTGGATCGAATTTCGGTACCGCGTGCCAGGCGATAGGGTCTTTTTCCGCCGGCTCGTAGCCGCGACCCTTTTTGGTCATGATATGCAGAAACTGTGGCCCCTTCAGGTCGCGCATATTCTTCAGGGTGCTGACCAGCCCCTGCACGTCGTGACCGTCTACCGGACCAATGTAGTTAAAGCCCAGCTCTTCAAACAGCGTGCCCGGCACTACCATGCCTTTAATGTGCTCTTCGGTGCGCTTGAGCAGCTCTTTGATGGGCGGTACGCCAGAGAAAACCCGCTTACCGCCTTCACGCAGCGAGGAGTACAGCTTGCCGGAAAGTAACTGAGCCAGGTGATTATTCAGGGCACCGACGTTTTCCGAAATCGACATTTCGTTGTCGTTCAGCACCACCAGCATATCGGGGCGAATGTCCCCTGCGTGGTTCATGGCTTCGAAGGCCATTCCGGCGGTAATAGCGCCATCGCCGATCACGCAGACCGTGCGACGATTTTTTTCCTCTTTGGCTGCCGCCACCGCGACGCCGATACCGGCGCTGATGGAGGTGGAAGAGTGGCCTACGCTCAGCACGTCATACTCACTTTCGCCGCGCCACGGGAAAGGATGCAGCCCGCCTTTTTGACGGATGGTGCCGATCCTGTCCCGACGCCCGGTCAGAATTTTGTGCGGATAGGCCTGGTGGCCCACGTCCCAGATCAGGCGATCAAACGGCGTGTTGTAGACGTAATGCAGGGCGACGGTCAGTTCAATCGTGCCAAGCCCGGAAGCGAAATGCCCGCTGGAGCGGCTTACGCTGTCGAGCAGGTAGCGACGCAGTTCGTCGCATAGCTGCGGCAGGGTCTCTTTCGGCAACAGGCGCAACTCCTGGGTGGATTCCACCAGCGCCAGTGTCGGGTATTTGGCTGTATCAAAACTCATCTGGGACTCATCATGATGTCGGTTATTTATCGCGCTGAATGACATAGCGCGCCAGCGCTTCCAGCGCAGAGGTGTCCAGCGATGCGGCTTTCAGTTCCGCCAGCGCGTCCAGCGCCCGATCGCAGAGATCCCGGGCTTTGGCCTGGGCCTGTTCCAGCCCCAGAAGGGCGGGATAGGTGCTCTTTCCGAGCTGTGGGTCGCGCCCCTGGCGCTTACCGATGGTGGCGGTATCGCCGATGATATCCAGAATATCATCCTGCACCTGGAAGGCGAGACCAATGGCGGCACTGTAGCGATCGAGAGCTGGCAACGCCTGGCGACCTTTTTCACCAGCACAAAGTGCACCAAGACGCACTGCGGCGCGAATCAGGGCGCCGGTCTTCAGCGCATGGATCTGTTCAAGGGTAGCCAGACTGACCTGATGGCCTTCGGCTTCCATATCCTTTGACTGCCCTGCGCACATGCCAGCGGCGCCGCTGGCCTGGGCCAGTTCCGACACCATCGCTATGCGCTGCTCGGGCCCGACGCCGCTCATTGGCGCATCACTCAGTATAGAAAATGCCAGCGTTTGCAGCGCGTCTCCGGCCAGAATGGCGCCCGCTTCGCCAAATTTAATATGGCAGGTGGGCTGGCCGCGACGCAGGTCGTCGTCGTCCATCGCTGGCAGGTCGTCATGAATCAGCGAATAGGCGTGAATGCACTCAATGGCTGCCGCTGGCGCATCCAGGGTCTGCTGGCTGACGTTAAACATCTCGCCAGTGGCATAGACCAGGAACGGGCGCAGCCGCTTGCCGCCCAGTAGTGTGCCATAGCGCATGGCATCCACCAGAGGAGTGTTCTGAAAGGGCAGTGGCGTTAAAAAACGCAGCAGCGCCTGATTGGCCTGCTCGACGCGGGCCTGAATCTGTTGAGAGAAATCCATTATCCGGCATCCGGAGTGAAGGGGTCGAGCGGCGCCTCTTCGCTTTCGCTAAGTAAGATCTGTACTCGCTGTTCGGCCTGCTGCAGTTTGCTCTGGCCCTGGCGCGCCAGCTGTACGCCGCGCTCAAATTCGTTCAGCGCCTCTTCCAGCGGGAGATCGCCGCTCTCCAGACGAGTCACGATCTGCTCCAGCTCCGCCAGAGCGGTTTCAAAGCTGGCAGTTTCAGGTTTCTTTTTAGGCATGGTGCGTCTGGCCCTGTTTAGTCATTTTTCGCGAATCCGTTATGGTAACGGAGGCCTGCGGAGAATCAAATAAGTCATAAGGGTTGGTGAGCAGTTTCACAATCCTGGTGGTATACTTGCGCGTCCTGGTCGCAGGGGCCCTGGTCGCCTGCGGTACTGATTCTTTCTCAGCCCGCGGTATCACTCAGGCGGCGCTGACCAACTAACCTTTGTCGCCATGAAGTTTATCATTAAATTGTTTCCGGAAATCACCATTAAAAGCCAATCGGTTCGTTTGCGCTTTATCAAAATGTTAGCCGGAAACATTCGTAACGTCCTCAAAACCTATGATGAGAGCCTGGCGGTAGTCAGACACTGGGATCACATTATTGTACGCGCAAAGGATGAGAGCCAGCGTCCCGCCATTCGTGATGCGCTGACCCGGATTCCCGGCATTCACCATATTCTGGAGGTTGAAGAGTCTACCTTCACCTCAATGCACGACATTTTCGAGCGTGCGCTTGACCACTATCGCGTTGAGCTGGAAGGGAAGACCTTCTGCGTGCGCGTTAAGCGTCGTGGTAAGCACGAATTTACCTCTATTGAGGTGGAACGCTATGTGGGTGGCGGTCTGAACCAGAATATCGAAAGCGCGCGGGTGAAGCTGACTAACCCGGATGTCACCGTTAATCTGGAGATCGAAGACGACAGGCTGCTGCTGGTGACTGGTCGCTCCGAAGGGATCGGCGGTTTTCCGATCGGTACTCAGGAAGATGTGATGTCGCTGATTTCCGGCGGCTTCGATTCCGGGGTTTCCAGCTATATGTTGATCCGCCGCGGTTGCCGTGTGCACTACTGCTTCTTTAATCTTGGCGGCGCAGCTCATGAGATCGGCGTTCGTCAGGTGGCGCACTATCTGTGGAATCGCTTTGGCAGCTCGCACCGGGTGCGCTTTGTCGCCATTAACTTTGAACCCGTGGTAGGCGAGATCCTTGAAAAGGTAGACGATGGCCAGATGGGGGTGGTGCTGAAACGCATGATGATTCGCGCCGCTTCGAAAATTGCCGAACGCTATGGCGTACAGGCGCTGGTTACCGGTGAGGCGCTGGGGCAGGTTTCCAGCCAGACCCTGACCAACCTGCGGTTGATCGACAATGTTTCTGATACCCTGGTGCTGCGTCCGCTGATTGCTCACGATAAAGAGCACATCATTAATCTGGCGCGCCAGATTGGCACTGAAGACTTTGCCCGCACCATGCCAGAATACTGCGGCGTGATTTCGAAAAGCCCAACTGTGAAAGCGGTGAAAGCGAAAATCGAAGCCGAAGAGGCGAATTTCGACTTCGCTATCCTCGATCATGTTGTGGAAACAGCGACCAATATGGATATCCGCGATATCGCCGAGCAGGCTCAGCAGGAGGTGGTTGAAGTCGAGACCGTCACCAGCTTCGGCCCGAACGACGCGGTACTGGATATTCGCTCTATCGATGAGCAGGACGATAAGCCGCTGAGCCTGGAAGGGGTTGAAGTGGTTTCACTGCCGTTCTACAAGCTGAGCACCAAATTCGGCGACCTCGATCAGAGCAAAAATTACCTGCTGTGGTGCGAGCGCGGCGTAATGAGTCGCCTGCAGGCGCTGTATCTGCGCGAACAGGGCTTTAGTAATGTGAAGGTGTGGCGTCCCTGATGCCCTTTTACAGGCTCCTACGCTAAATTTCGGTGGGAGCCTGTTTTTCATCCACGAGCCTGTACACTTTGCCGGGCCTCTCTGGTGTGAGAAGTCTGCTTTTCTGAATCTCTCTTCCTGTTCTGTTTTCTCCTCTTCGCCACCCTCTATCGGTTTCTGTTATAAATCGATTTGTGCATTTTTTGATCGAGCGGGCTTTTTTTATAACCAAAAAAGTTTATATTGAGACGTCCGCATGGAGGCGCGATGAAGCAGAGGGAATTCCGGCGTTTCCTGGCCCGCCAGGGAGCCACCTTCGTTGAAGGGAGAAGCCATGTGAAGATCTATCTTAATGGCCGGCAGTGTGTGATGCCTCGCCATCCGGGCAGGGAGCTGAATGAGAGTCTGCGCAGGGCGATTTTGCGGCAGCTCGATATCATTTAACAGGAGGTCACAGGATGCGTTATAAGGTTAATCTTGAAGTGGCACAGGAGGGGGGATGGTTTGTCTCTTTCCCCGATATTCCTGAGGCTCTTACCCAGGGCGACAGTCGTGAGGAAGCACTGGCGATGGCTCAGGACGCCCTGGTGACTGCGTTTGATTTCTACTTCGAAGATGGTCGCCAGATTCCGGCTCCGGCGAGCATTCAACGCGATGATAACTGGGTCGATGTGCCCGCCAGCGTTGCAGCGAAGGTGATATTGCTTAATGCGCTGCTGGAAGCGGAGATCTCTCAGGCCGATTTGGCGCGCCGTTTACGTACCCGTCCCCAGGAGGTGTCCCGTATTGTAAACCTGGCGCATCCGACCAAAATCGATACTATTGAGCGGGCGCTGGCGGCATTGGGGCTGCGGCTGGAACTGTCCGCGACTCCGGGTTGATCACTCCTGGTAGTAGTTATAGATCCCCGCCGCCATCACCAGTTGGCCTGCGACTTCATGGGCCTTTTCGGTGCTGACCAGCAGATCGATAATCTTCAGCGCGAAATCGATGGCGGTGCCTGGCCCCTGGCTGGTTAGCAGGTTAAAGCGGGGATCCCAGACTACACGGCGTTCCTTCCATTGCTCCGTTGGAATGGTCTCTTTCAGACCGGGAAAGCCGGTCATATTGGCGCCGGGAAACAGATTGTGGGGGACCAGCACTGTGCCTGCGGCAGCGCAGATGGCGGCCACAATACGCCCCGAAAGATGAAACTGGCGGACGGTCTCTACTAACAGCGGACTATCGCGAAAGCATTGCGCGCCGCCAAGTCCGCCAGGCAGAATAATCACATCGAATTCGCCATCGGCGACCTTAACCAGCGGCGCATCGGTCAGTAGTCGGACGCCGCGTGAGCAGGTGATGGTTAAATCGCCGTCGCTGGCTACGCTGGCGGTCGTGACTTTAATCCCCGCTCGTACCAGCAGATCGATAGTGGTGACGGCTTCCGTCTCTTCACTACCAGGCGCCAGGCAAACCAGTGCTGATGCGCTCATAGTCATTCTCCTTACGTTTTATCTGTTCGAACAGGCGGCTATTGTGCGGCGCTTCCAGTCCATGAGCACGGGCGCGTTTCAGCAGATAGCCGGTGATGTAGTCGATTTCGGTGTGACGTCGGGCGCGCACGTCCTGCAGCATGGAGGAGGCATTCCCTGCGGTGGCGCCAATCACCTGCCATACGTAGTCGAGTAATCCTTCCCGTGAGGTGTGGTGCCCTTCGCGTGCCATCACCAGCGCCACTTCGTTGCAGATAAGCTCCACCTCACCAGGCCGGGCGCGCAGAGCGCCATTGTTACAGTCGTGCAGGGCCGTCAGGGGGTTAATAGCGCAGTTGACCGCCAGTTTTTTCCAGGCAATGGCGCTGATGTTATCGTGCCAGGCGACATCGGGCAGGGCGTGCTGTAGCGCTACCGCCAGTCCACTATGCCGTTGCCCAGCCTCGTTACCCGGTCCAATATGCGTCAGGCCGTTGGCGACGTGGATGACCTTATTACCTTCGCGCTTTGCCGCCTGTGTAGTCACGCCCACCAGTAGCGGCTGGCGTACGCCCTTGAGCTCCTCCAGGGTCCCCATTCCATTGTGCAGCAACAGTATTGGACTGTTTTCCGGTAATTCTGCGACCAGGTGGCGCACCGCGTCGGAAACCTGCCAGGCTTTCAGTGTCACCAGTAGCAGGTCGCTGTGAGCCAGAAAATCGCGATTATTGGCGGTGAACGTTAGATTAATGTGAGTGCCGTCTGTCTCTGTGACATCGGCTGTGCACGAGGTCTGGGGAACGCGCAACCAGCCCTGCAATTGATGGTGCTGTTTGTACAGGGCTGTGAGCCACAACTGGCCCAGCGCGCCGCAACCCAGTACGGTAATCTTCATTATTCCTCCCCACCGGCCGTGGTCCGGTGTTATGCATTGATGACACGAAGCCGGGGGCGATCCCCGTCTGCGTGTTGTTTTGTGCAGCTTAGTGGGTATTATGCAATGCGACAAAACAGGAGGGAGATAAAAACATGCCATCTTTTGACATTGTATCCGAAGTCGATATGCAGGAAGTGCGTAACGCGGTGGATAACGCCAGCCGCGAACTGGAGACCCGCTTCGACTTCCGTAACGTAACCGCAAGCTTTGATCTTAATGATAAAAATCAGACGATTAAGGTCGTTAGCGAGTCTGATTTTCAGGTTAACCAACTGCTGGATATCCTGCGCAGCAAGCTCCTGAAGCGTAATATCGAAGGCAGCGCTATCGAAGTGCCGGACGAGTTTGAGCACAGCGGTAAGACCTGGAGCGTGGACGCAAAACTGAAGCAGGGGATTGAGACTGCGCAGGCGAAGAAAATCGTGAAGCTGATTAAAGACAGCAAGCTGAAGGTGCAGGCTCAGATCCAGGGGGAGCAGGTGCGGGTAACCGGCAAGTCACGCGACGATCTGCAGTCAGTGATGGCGCTGGTGCGCGGTGGTAATCTGGGACAGCCTTTCCAGTTTACTAACTTCCGCGACTAACGCGGATGATGGGGGAGGGGTGTCTCCCCCATGCTGTCAGGCAGCAGTGCCGTTGATGATTTGTTCGATATCGAAACGGTTGGTCACTTTGCTGTCAATTTTCACGTAGGCGCTGCCCTCAGCAGGGACGATAATCGCCTCGCTTACGCCGGGAGCAGCCAGCAGACGACGCTGTAGATCGGGATCCCGGGCTGCTGCTTCATTCAGCTCCACGCGCAGGCTGCTTACATAGGGCGGCTCGCTCATGGTCATGCTTACCAGCAGCCAGAGGGTTGCCAGTAGCGCGCCGCACAGAAAAACGGTCTGGGAATCGAGCAGACCGTCCAGCCAGCCTCCCAGCGAACCTCCGATGGCAACGCCGATAAACTGGCTGGTGGAATAAACGCCCATCGCCGTTCCTTTATAGCCAGCCGGGGACTCTTTACTGATAAGCGACGGTAGCAGCGCTTCCATCAGGTTAAAGGCCAGGAAGAACAGTTGAACGCCCAGCGCCAGGGTCCAGAAGCCGGTACCGGCGCCCCAGAGTACAATCTCCGCAATAATAATCAGTGCCACGCAGCCGACGAAGACGCGCTTCATCCGGCGTTTGACTTCGGCATAAATAATCAGCGGCAGCACCGATGCGAATGCGATTAGCATGGTGCACAGATAAACCTTCCAGTGCTGTTCGGCAGGGAGTCCTGCCCGCTCCAGCTCGCCAGGCAGCGCCACAAAGGTGGACATCAGCAGGATATGCAGACACATAATGCCGAAGTTCAGCTTCAGCAACTTCGGGTTGCTCATCACTTTACTAAAACAGCCACGTACCATGCCTGAGTCGCGATTCAGCACATGGTTTTCACTGGAGGGGACAACCAGCAGCGTAATGACGATGCCCAGGGTCGCCAGTAGAGCGATCATCCAGAACAGCCCGTGCAGTCCGACGGCATGCGTTACTATGGGGCCCAGCACCATCGCGATAGCGAAGGTGACCCCGAAGCTGATGCCGATAAACGCCATGGCCTTGGTGCGGTTCTGTTCCCGGGTGAGGTCTGAAAGCAGCGCCATGACTGCGGCGGCAATCGCGCCTGAGCCCTGCAGGGCGCGGCCGAGGATGACGCCCCAGATGGAGTGGGAGAGGGCGGCAATAACGCTACCCAGCACGAATATCAACAGGCCGCCGATAATCAGCGGTTTACGGCCAATGCGATCGGAAAGCAGGCCGAAAGGAATCTGGAAGATAGCCTGAGCCAGGCCGTAGATGCCGATCGCCAGACCGATGAGCGCTTCGCTGGCGCCCTGTAGCGCCATGCCCCATGTGGTCAGAACCGGCAGCACCATAAACATGCCCAGCATGCGTAGTGAAAAGACCGTCCCTAACCCCCAGGTGGCGCGCCGCTCCAGGGGCGTCATTTTATAGTCGTTCATTAGTACCTCGGAATAAAAGCCGGACATAGTGTAGTGTGCGGCCAGGGAGGGGTAAATATTAGCTTGTTTAGCAAATATTACAGGAAGTTACCTGCAAGATGCCGATAAAAAAGGCCGCTTACGCGGCCTTTTCGTCATGCAGTGAGTTATCTGACCCAGGTCAACAGGTTACCGGATTCCGGCACCATAAAGTCGACCGACATCATCACGCTCAGCGAAGTGATAGCGACGATAGAGAAGACGAAAAGCTTACGGGCCCAGACGCGATCGTTCTCGGTCTTATAGCCAGAAAGCGCCATCCCCAGCCACCATACGCTAACCGCCGCGGCAACAATCAGATACTTGTAACCGGCGTAGCCGCTCAGCGACAGCATCAGCGTGGCCACTGCAAAAGCGATGATGTAGAGCGTAATGTGGTTCTTTGCCACAGGCACGCCTTTCACTACCGGCAGAACCGGAATGTTGGCGGCCTGATAATCCTTAAAGCGGAAGATGGCAATCGCATAGGAGTGCGGCATCTGCCACAGGCTAAAGATAGCCAGCAGGATCAGGGCTCCAGCGTCGAACTCGTTGGTGACAGCACAGTAGCCGATCACCGGCGGCGCCGCGCCGGAGAGACTGCCGATCAACGTACCGTAGACGGACTTGCGCTTCATATACAGGCTGTAGACGCCTACATAAACCACGAAGCCCATCACCGCCAGCCACATGGCTAGCGGGTTGGCACCAAACCACAGCATCATGAAGCCAGCAATACCCAACAAGGTGGCGTACACCAGCGATACTTTCGGTGAGATCAGGCCTTTTACCAGCACCCGATTCTTCGTTCTCTCCATTTTCTGGTCGATGTCGCGGTCGATCACGTTGTTATAAACGCAACCAGACGCCACCACCAGCGATACGCCCATCAGGGTGTAAAGGAAGAGGGGATAGTCAATACTGCCCTGTGAGGCCAGTAAAAATCCCCCTATGACAGAAATTAAATTCCCGAAAATAATTCCTGGTTTCGTGACTTGCAGGTATTGCTTAATCATTTTGCCGCTCTTAGTGAAGCATCATGTTGTGGTTAAGATTCCACATAATCCAAATCGAGCCCACCACCACGATGGCGATGATTAGCACGGTAAAGACAAAGGCAATCATGTTCCAGCCGCCCTCCGAAGAGGTGTTCAGGTGCAGGAAGCACGACAGATGGACCAGAAGCTGAATCACTGCGGTCACCACAATCACCCAGAGCAGGGTAGAGGGGGACGCGCTGCCATTCATTACCATCCAGAAGGGGATCACCGTCAGGATGATAGAGAGAATGAACCCGGTCATGTAGGTCTTAACGCTGCCGTGATGTGCGCCGGCGTGTTCGTTGGAATGACTCATTACATCGCCCCCATCAGGTAGACTACAGAGAAGACACAGATCCAGACCACATCCAGGAAGTGCCAGAACATGCTCAGGCACATTACGCGGGTGCGGTTAGTGCTGGTCAGGCCACGACGGCTAATCTGAACCATCAGCACCAGCATCCAGATAAGACCCGAGGTCACGTGCAGACCGTGGGTACCGACCAGTGCAAAGAAGGCTGACAGGAAGCCGCTGCGATCCGGACCGAACCCTTCGGCAATCAGGTGATGGAATTCATAGATTTCCATCCCGATAAATCCGGCCCCGAACAGGAAGGTCAGGGCGAGCCAGGTCATGACCTGGCCCCGGTTCTGTTTGTTCATGGCGATAACCGCCATGCCGTAGGTGATGGAGCTGAACAGCAGCAGGAACGTCTCTACCAGCACGAAAGGCAGTTCGAAGATGTCCTTGCCGGTCGGGCCGCCAGCAGTGCCGTTCACCAGAACGGCATAGGTTGCGAACAGCGTTGCAAAGATAATGCAATCGCTCATCAGGTAGATCCAGAAGCCAAAGACCTTATTGGCGCCTGCATCGTGGTGCCCATGATCGTGGGCGTTCGCGTGAGACAGAGTATCAGTTGACATTTTTCAGCCCCGCCTTGCTAATTTCGTCAAAATGCTGGTTTTCCAGTTTTTCGATCTCTTTGACCGGCACGTAGTAATCCACGTCCTCGTCAAAGCTTTTCACAATCCAGGTGACGATCATGCCGGCGAAACCGACGATGGCCAGCCACCAGATGTGCCAGATCATGGCAAAACCGAAGACCGTAGCGAATGCAGCGATGACGATACCCGCGCCGCTGTTTTTCGGCATATGAATCTCTTCATACTGGGCAGGTTGCTTATACGCTTCGCCTTTCTCTTTCATTTCCCAGAACGCATCGCGCTCGTGGATCTGAGGAACTTTTGCGAAGTTGTAGAACGGCGGCGGAGAAGAAGTCGCCCACTCCAGAGTACGGCCACCCCACGGGTCACCGGTCAGGTCACGGTTCTGATCGCGGTCACGAATAGAGACGTAGAACATGATCAGCTGGCACAGGATACCCAGAGCGATAAGTACAGCACCGCCAGCGGCAACCATCAGCATCGGATGGAACTGCGGGTCGATATCCTGGCTCAGACGACGGGTCATCCCCATGAAGCCCAGCACGTACAGCGGCATAAAGGCAACGAAGAAGCCGATGATCCAGAACCAGAAGGCGCGCTTGCCCCATTTCTCGTTCAGAGTGAAGCCAAAGGCTTTCGGCCACCAGTAAGCCAGACCTGCAAAGCAACCAAAGACCACGCCGCCGATGATGACGTTATGGAAGTGGGCAATCAGGAACAGACTGTTGTGCAGCACGAAGTTGGCGCCCGGTACGGCCAGCAGAACCCCGGTCATACCACCAATGGTAAAGGTAACGATAAAGCCCACGGTCCACAGCATGGAAGAGTGGAAGGTGATGCGGCCCTGATACATGGTAAACAGCCAGTTGAAGATCTTCACCCCGGTCGGGATGGCGATAATCATAGTGGTGATACCGAAGAAGGCGTTAACGTTAGCTCCTGAACCCATCGTGAAGAAGTGGTGCAGCCACACGATGAAGGAGAGGATGGTGATACATACGGTCGCCCACACCAGCGAGGTGTAACCGAACAGACGTTTCTTAGAGAAGGTCGCGGTAATTTCAGAGAAGACCCCAAATACCGGCAGAACCAGGATGTACACTTCCGGATGGCCCCAGGCCCAGATCAGGTTGATGTACATCATCATGTTGCCGCCCATATCGTTGGTAAAGAAATGGGTACCCAGATAGCGGTCCAGGGTCAGCAACGCGATAGTCACCGTCAGAATCGGGAACGAAGCGATGATCAGGATGTTGGCGCACAGTGATGCCCAGGTAAATACCGGCATCTTGAACATGGTCATACCCGGTGCGCGCATCTTCATGATGGTCACGAAGAAGTTAATACCGGTCAGCGTGGTACCAATACCCGATAGCTGTAGACTCCATATCCAGTAATCGACCCCGACCGTTGGACTGTACTCTATGCCTGAAAGCGGCGGATAGGCCAGCCAACCGGTCTGGGCGAATTCACCCACCCCGAGAGAGAGGTTAACCAGAATAACGCCGACAACCGTGAACCAGAAGCTCAGGTTGTTCAGGAAGGGATATGCCACGTCGCGTGCGCCGATCTGCAGCGGAACCACCAGGTTCATCAGACCGATAACGAACGGCATCGCCACGAAGAAGATCATGATAACGCCGTGGGCGGTAAAGATCTGATCGTAGTGATGGGGGGGCAGATAGCCGGCTTCGCCGGCCGAGGCCAACGCCTGCTGGCTACGCATCATGATGGCATCGGAGAAACCACGAATCAGCATGACAATCGCCACGATGATATACATGATCCCTAAGCGTTTGTGGTCCACCGAAGTGAGCCACTCTTTCCACAGGTATGACCACTTACCGAAGTAAGTGATGGCCGCTAATAGCGCCAGCCCCCCGATAATAATTGCCGATATGGTAACCATGATAATAGGTTCATGGTACGGGACGGCATCCAGTGTCAATTTTCCAAACATCGTATTATTCCTCGGCGCCCTGATGAGAGGTTTCCGCATTGCTCATGGTCATGCCCTCAACGCCAGAAGCGTGGCTTGCGTGCCCGCCTTCAGCGTGGTCCATATCCATGTCCTGGCCGTGCGCCATGAATTTGTTAACGACTGCTCGGAACAATTCAGGCTTCACGCTGGAGAAGTACTCGACCTTGTTGTTTTCACTGGGGGCTGCGATTTTCTCGTAGGCCGCCATATCGTTGATCGCGTTAGGAGACTGTTTAACTTTGTCTACCCACTGATCGAAAGACGCACGGTCGGGTGTTGCAATGGCTTTGAATTTCATACCGGAGAAACCAGGGCCGCTGTAGCTGGAGGAGATACCGTTGTATGTCCCTGCTTCGTTGGCGATCAGGTGCAGTTTGGTCTGCATACCTGCCATGGCGTAGATCTGGCTACCCAGACGCGGAATAAAGAAGGAGTTCATCACCGAGTTGGAGGTAATCTTAAACTCTACCGGTGTATTGGCCGGGAAGGCGATCTCATTCACCGTAGCGATACCCTGCTCCGGATAGATGAAGAACCACTTCCAGTCCATAGAAACAACTTCAATGGTGACGGGTTTTTCGTCTTTCTGGGCTGCCAGCGGCTTGTATGGATCCAGCGAGTGGCTGGTTTTCCAGGTTAGCACGGCAAGGAAGACGATGATAAGGATGGGGACAATCCAGACGACAGCTTCGACTTTGTTGGAGTGCGACCAGTTAGGCGTGTACTTCGCATCCTTGTTGCTCGCACGGTATTTCCAGGCAAAGGCGACTGCCATCAGAACGGCCGGAATCACGACAATCAACATCAGGCCAAATGCCGTCAGTATCAGTGAACGTTGCTCCAGGCCGACTTGCCCTTTGGGGTCTAACAATGCCGCATCACAGCCGCTGAGTAATACAGTGCCTGCGATTAACGACAGCAGTCCCAAACTTTTATTGTATTTCCTGAGTCTCATTTAACGACCTCAATTCCACGGGGATCTGGTGGCGTTTAAAGTGTGCGGGCATTTTACGGGATGGTTACATTACTGTAAACATGGGGGGTGATGTGTCAGAGAGCTGTTACCGGGTTCTGTTGGTAGTGTCACATGAGATGCAACAAAATGTAAAACAACAGAGGCGACGGGCACATGACGGGGATTATAACCAAATTAAATGTAAAGAAACGTCAATCAGGCACATTGGTATAACCATTCGGATAAAACCAACAAATAATTAACAAAACAACATCAAACAATAAACAAAAAAGGCGGGAAAATAATTCCGCACCGTGCTGAACCGTTTAATTCCATGCGCACGTAATGACAACCAGAATTATTTTTCACCGCCCTTTTTGTTAACCATAAATATTCAAATTGACGTTTGTTTGACCATAAATTAGCCACTTTGGTTTTATGTCGCGGCACGTTTCTCGTCGCGGCGTAGCGCCAGCCAGTCCAGCACGCTGCCAAACAGAATACCCATTGCCGCCAGTAGTGCTCCCCACTCCAGCAGGATGGTGCCAAAACTGAAGGCCGTGATATCCAGCGCATTCAGGATCAATACTAAAAGCCAGGCGCCCAGCAGCAGGCAGCCTGTGCCCAACAGGCGTAACGCAAAGCGATAACCGCCAGCGAAAGCACTACGGGTCATAAAGTCGCCGGTGCGCTGGGTGTACTCCAGAGTACTGCGGCATAACAGCAACAGCAGAATGCCGGGAACCGCGGCGGCGACGGAAAAGAGATAGAACTCGGACCAGCCATGGGTTTCAACAAACCAGCCCGCGATGGGGCCAACATAGACCCTCCCCACTGCCGACAGCGCTGAAAGCAGGGCGAACTGGGTGGCGGAAAAGGACTTATTACACAGCGTCATCAGTAGTGCGACAAAGGCTGAGGTCCCCATACCGCCGCACAGGTTTTCGAAGAAGACGGCGCCAGCCATGCTGAACATATGTTTATCGGTAATGGAAAGCAGCCAGTAACCTGCGTTGGAAACCCCCTGTAGAATGCCGAAGATCAGCAGGGCCCGGAACAGGCTCATCCGCTGCATCAGAGCGCCGCCATACAGTGCCCCAACGATGGTCGCGAGCAGCCCCAGGGTTTTATTCACCACGCCCACTTCACCGGCATCGAAGCCGACGCCGCGGATCAGAAAGGTCGTGGTCAGGCTCATGGCGAAGGCGTCGCCAAGCTTATACATCACGATCAATAACAGAATCAGCCAGGCGTTGTTGCGGCCGAAAAAGTCGCGTAGCGGCGCCACCACGGCCTCTTCCAGACTTTTAGGCACCGGAATGGCGTCTGTCGGCTCAGGGGCCAGCCAGGTCGCTATCAGGCAGGGAATCAGCAGTGCGGCCATCAGCCAGTAGGTGGCATTCCAGCCCAGATATTTATCCGCCAGCCATAGCGCCAGACCGCCAGACACCAGCATTGCCAGACGGTAGCCCAACACGCTGATAGCAGCGCCGCCGCCACGCTCTTCCGGCGGCAGCACGTCGGTCTTCCAGGCATCGAAGGCGATGTCCTGAGACGCAGAGCAGAAGGCGATCAGTACTGCCAGTGCCGCCATCCAGCGCAGGTTGCTGGCGGGATCCAGAAAGCCCATTCCGGCAATGGCCACTAGCAGCAGAAGCTGGGTAATCAGCAGCCAGCCGCGACGTCGGCCAAACAGCGGCGGACAGTAGCGGTCCATCGCGGGCGACCACAGGAATTTAAAGACGTAAGCCTGACCCACCAGAGAGAAAAAGCCGATGGTCTTAAGATCGATATTTTCTACCGTCATCCAGGCCTGGAGCGTGCCGGAAGTCAGGGCGAGAGGGAGGCCGGATGCGAAGCCCAGAATCAGCAAAACCGCTGATTTAGGTTGCTGGAAGAGGCGAAGGTAGTGACTACTCATGAGAAACCCGGTGACGGGCCCGGCATGGCTGCCGGGCCGTAAGTGCGGCGATTAACGGGCGTTCTTTTTAATAAAGTCGTGAACGCTGGTGTCCTGCGCCATTTCGGCAATGGTGTCAGTCAGTACGGTGTTAACCGCGTTAGTGATATTTTTGTTGGTGGCCTGGAAGGCACCTTCCACGGTATAAGTGGAACGGTACTGCTTGGTCATGGTGTTGCCATTCTGAGCCGTGGCAACGATAGAGATATCGGCCTTAGTCGCGATGTTGTAACGCACGTTCCCCTGGGAAACGTCGGCGAACAGCTGGTTAACGATAATCTGCAGATCGACCGGCGCGCTCGGACCAACCATATATCCGCGGGCGGTCATCTGTTTTTCCAGCACTTCCTGAAGCAGGAACCGCAGATCGCGGGAAGGCGTCAGGGTCACCAGTTGGTTATTACGGTTGACCTTAGCCAGCGCCTGATCGGTACGTTTGTCTGCTCCGTTAATGCTGACAGTCACGCCCATCAGGCTGGGATCCTGCTGGGGCAGGGCTATTTTGGGGGAGACTTCAATCGTGTTGGACTGCGAAGCACAACCAGCCAGCATAGCCAGCGCCATCAGCGGTAAGAGTATTTTCTTGAACATGTTCACTTGTCTCGAATGTCACAAAGGCAGCAAAATTCCGGCCATCATATCATTGCTGCCGGTAAGGGGAAGTGCCAAACGCAGGTATTCCCCCCAGATTCCTCCTTTTTAAGAGTCGAAGTAAGGAAATGCCCATTTTTGCACAGGTGACTGATGTATCAGCTATGTTAGGATTCTTTCCCCTGAAGGGCCGGGTTTTTTATTGTTAAATGCATTGGAAGCGGTAAAAGCGGCTAACATTGAAAGGGATGGGTGACATCCCCTGCGTTGTCGAGGTAAGCATTATGATGGTACGCGAGCGAATAGAAGCAAAATTAAGAGCAGCCTTTGACCCCGTGTTCCTGGAAGTCGTTGATGAGAGCTATCGTCACAATGTCCCTGCGGGCTCTGAAAGCCATTTTAAAGTCGTTCTGGTAAGCGATCGCTTTGCCGGAGAACGTTTTTTAAACCGTCATCGTCTGATTTATGGGGTATTAACCGAAGAACTGGCCGGTAGCGTTCACGCACTGGCGCTGCATACCTACACCCACAAAGAGTGGGAAGGATTGCAGGATACCGTGGTGGCTTCGCCGCCCTGCCGGGGAGCCGGTAGCAGCATCGCCTGACGTTAAAGTCGGCGGCGACAGGAGCCGCCGCATTCTCACGTTGTAAAACAGCGCCAGCCACATCAGTGACTGGCGCTGTTTTATTGCCTGCCCGGGTATCGAAGCCAGAATCGGTATCGGGAACTGTGAAAGAGGTCCCGGCCGCAAACTTGCGCCGTCCTCGACTCACTACAGTGATGCCGCTATAATGCTGCGTCTTAATTTTCGGAACGTCTTCGGGATGATTCTGGCGACAGGGAGTGTGACTCTGGCTTCAGAGGGGCATCCCGGTATGGAGAAGCGTGTAGTAGAACGGGCTTCCAGAGTTGACCGAGTACTGTGATTTTTTGAGGTATAAAGATGCAAGTTTCAGTTGAAACCACTCAGGGCCTTGGGCGCCGTATCACGATTACTATCGCTGCTGACAGCATCGAGAACGCTGTGAAGAGCGAGCTGGTCAACGTGGCAAAGAAAGTCCGCATTGACGGCTTCCGCAAGGGTAAAGTACCGATGAACATCGTTGCTCAGCGTTATGGCGCCTCTGTTCGCCAGGACGTTCTGGGCGACCTGATGAGCCGCAACTTCATTGATGCTATCGTTCAGGAGAAGATCAATCCGGCTGGCGCACCGCAATACGTGCCGGGCGAATACAAGCTGGGCGAAGACTACACCTACTCCGTAGAGTTTGAAGTCTACCCGGAAGTAGAGCTGCAGGGCCTGGAAGAGATCGAAGTTGAGAAGCCGGTTGTTGATGTTACCGACGCCGATCTCGACACCATGCTGGACACTCTGCGTAAGCAGCAGGCCACCTGGAAAGATAAAGAAGGCGCTGCTGAAGCAGACGACCGCGCTACCATCGACTTCACCGGCACCGTTGACGGCGAAGAGTTTGAAGGCGGTAAAGCGACTGACTTCGTACTGGCCATGGGCCAGGGCCGTATGATTCCGGGCTTTGAAGAAGGCATCGTGGGTCACAAGGCTGGCGAAGAGTTCACCATCGACGTGACCTTCCCGGAAGAGTACCACGCGGAAAACCTGAAGGGTAAAGCAGCACAGTTCGCCATCACCCTGAAGAAAGTTGAAGAGAGTGAGCTGCCGGAACTGACCGAAGAATTCATCAAGCGCTTTGGCGTGGAAGATGGTTCCATCGACGGTCTGCGCGCAGAAGTGCGTAAAAACATGGAGCGCGAGCTGAAAGGCGCGGTACGTAACCGTATCAAGTCTCAGGCGATCGACGGTCTGGTGAAAGCCAATGATATCGATGTTCCGTCTGCGCTGATCGACAGCGAAATCGACGTTCTGCGTCAGCAGGCTGCACAGCGCTTCGGCGGTAATGAGCAGCAGGCGATGGAACTGCCGCGCGAACTGTTCGAAGAGCAGGCTAAGCGCCGCGTTGTTGTTGGTCTGCTGCTGGGCGAAGTGATTCGCACCAACGAGCTGAAAGCTGACGACGAACGCGTTAAGGGCCTGATCGAAGAGATGGCTTCTGCTTACGAAGATCCGCAGGAAGTGATCGAGTTCTACAGCAAAAACAAAGAGCTGATGGACAACATGCGTAATGTCGCGCTGGAAGAGCAGGCGGTTGAAGCCGTGCTGAACAAAGCGAAAGTGACTGAAAAAGCCACTTCCTTCAGCGACCTGATGAACCAGCAGGCATAATTTCGTCTTACGCTGAAGAGCCCGTCACCTGTTGGGTGACGGGCTTTTTTTATCCCGCGTAAATGGTTCAGAAACGGGCTAAAAAGCGTAGCGGTGGGTTAGCGGACAGCCAAAAGGTTGTTATGCTTGAAACAGGGTACGATCGTCCCCACCTTTACGGGACGGTTGCCGGTAACGACTCTGGCTGATTATCCGTCGATGCGTGAGCCGGGCGCGCGCCGTAGTCAAGGCGCTAACGTCCTGGTAAAATCAGAACCAAAGGTCAGTAAGATCGAGAATTCAAGGAGACGGAAATGTCATACAGTGGCGAACAAGATCAATTTGCACCTCATATGGCGCTGGTGCCGATGGTGGTCGAACAGACCTCCCGCGGCGAGCGCTCTTACGATATTTTCTCCCGTCTGCTCAAAGAGCGCGTCATCTTCCTGACCGGTCAGGTGGAAGACCACATGGCCAATCTGATTGTGGCGCAGATGCTGTTTCTGGAAGCGGAAAACCCTGAGAAAGATATCTACCTGTACATTAACTCGCCGGGTGGGGTGATTACCGCAGGGATGTCTATTTATGACACCATGCAGTTTATTAAGCCGGACGTTAGCACTTTCTGTATGGGACAGGCGTGCTCTATGGGCGCATTTCTGCTGACCGCAGGCGCGAAAGGCAAGCGTTTCTGCATGCCGAACTCCCGCGTCATGATCCATCAGCCGCTGGGTGGTTTCCAGGGCCAGGCGACGGATATCGAGATCCACGCGCGTGAGATCCTGAAAGTGAAGTCGCGTATGAACGAACTGATGGCGCAACATTCGGGTCAGCCTCTTGAGAAAATAGAGCAGGACACCGAGCGCGATCGTTTCCTCTCCGCCGAGGAGGCGGTAGAGTACGGTCTGGTCGATTCTGTCCTGACCCACCGTAATTGATGCCCGCACGAGGGTGTGTCGCTATACTATAGGGAAAACGCGGCACACCAGCGTGTTTTGGTATCGGCTGCGCCAGCAATATTTGGGCACTTGCGTCGTCGCGTGCGGCACAAAGCAACAGAGAAGAGGTTTTGACTCATGACAGATAAGCGCAAAGACGGTTCAGGAAAACTGCTGTACTGCTCTTTTTGCGGCAAAAGCCAGCATGAAGTGCGCAAGCTGATCGCAGGGCCGTCAGTGTATATCTGCGACGAATGTGTCGATCTGTGTAACGACATCATTCGCGAAGAGATAAAAGAGGTGGCTCCGCATCGCGAACGTAGCGCATTGCCGACGCCCCACGAAATTCGTCACCACCTGGATGATTATGTCATCGGTCAGGAACAGGCTAAGAAAGTGCTGGCGGTGGCGGTGTACAATCACTACAAACGTCTGCGCAACGGCGATACCTCTAATGGGGTTGAACTGGGCAAAAGTAATATTCTGCTGATCGGTCCGACCGGTAGCGGTAAAACGCTGCTGGCAGAGACCCTGGCGCGCCTGCTGGATGTGCCCTTCACGATGGCGGATGCCACCACCCTGACCGAAGCCGGTTACGTGGGTGAGGATGTGGAGAACATCATCCAGAAGCTGCTGCAGAAATGCGATTACGACGTGCAGAAAGCGCAGCGCGGCATCGTCTATATCGATGAAATTGACAAGATCTCCCGTAAGTCGGATAACCCGTCGATCACTCGCGACGTTTCTGGCGAAGGGGTTCAGCAGGCACTGCTGAAACTCATCGAAGGCACCGTGGCTGCCGTACCGCCTCAGGGTGGTCGTAAGCATCCCCAGCAGGAGTTCCTGCAGGTTGATACTTCCAAGATCCTGTTTATCTGCGGCGGCGCATTCGCCGGGCTGGATAAGGTGATCGCTAACCGCGTTGAAACCGGCTCCGGCATTGGTTTTGGCGCGACGGTGAAAGGTAAATCCCAGAAGGCGACCGAAGGCGAGCTGTTAGGCCAGGTAGAGCCGGAAGATCTGATCAAATTTGGTCTGATTCCGGAATTTATCGGCCGTCTGCCGGTGGTTGCGACCCTGAGCGAGCTGAGCGAAGATGCGCTGATTCAGATCCTGAAAGAGCCGAAAAATGCGCTGACCAAGCAGTATCAGGCGCTGTTCAATCTGGAAGGGGTCGAGCTGGAATTCCGCGACGAAGCGTTGGAAGCTATTGCCAAAAAAGCGATGGCGCGTAAAACCGGCGCCCGTGGCCTGCGTTCCATCGTGGAAGGCGCGCTGCTGGAAACCATGTATGACCTTCCTTCCATGGAAGACGTGGACAAAGTGGTTATTGATGATTCGGTCATCGACGGTCAGTCAGAGCCGCTGCTGATCTACGGAAAATCTGAAGCTACCCAGCAGGCATCTGGTGAATAATTAACCAGATTCGACAGTGAGTTACCGTCAAAATGGGGGATTTTATCCCCCATTTTTTTTTCCTGCATTCTCGCCGTTGAATGTCCGGGAAACATCCCCATATACTGACTTAACTAGCTTTGGAGATGCCGTGAAGAGCGTTCACGTGCGCCCCATAACCTGGCGGAAACTAAACTAAGAGAGAGCTCTATGAATCCTGAGCGTTCTGAACGCATTGAAATCCCCGTATTGCCTCTGCGCGATGTGGTGGTTTATCCGCACATGGTCATTCCGTTATTTGTTGGGCGGGAGAAATCCATTCGCTGCCTGGAAGCGGCTATGGACCATGATAAAAAAATCATGCTGGTGGCGCAGAAAGAGGCTTCGACGGATGAGCCGGGTGTTAATGACCTTTTCTCCGTGGGGACCGTAGCCTCTATCCTGCAAATGCTCAAACTGCCGGATGGTACGGTCAAGGTACTGGTAGAAGGCCTGCAGCGTGCGAAGATCACCACGCTTGCCGATAATGGCGACTACTTTTCTGCCCAGGCGGAATACCTTGACTCTCCGGACATTGAAGAGCGGGAGCAGGAGGTGCTGGTACGCACCGCGGTCAGCCAGTTCGAAGGCTACATTAAGCTCAATAAAAAAATTCCCCCCGAGGTGCTGACGTCGCTCAATAGTATCGACGATCCGGCGCGCCTTGCGGATACCATCGCTGCGCATATGCCGCTCAAGCTGGCGGATAAGCAGTCGGTGCTCGAAATGTCTGACGTCAACGAACGCCTTGAATATCTGATGGCGATGATGGAGTCGGAAATCGATCTGCTGCAGGTTGAGAAACGCATTCGCAACCGCGTGAAAAAGCAGATGGAAAAGAGTCAGCGCGAGTACTACCTGAATGAGCAGATGAAGGCCATTCAGAAGGAACTCGGTGAAATGGACGATGCGCCGGACGAAAACGAAGCGCTGAAGCGCAAGATCGAAGCGGCTAAAATGCCGAAAGAGGCGCGCGAAAAGACCGAAGCTGAACTCCAGAAGCTGAAAATGATGTCGCCGATGTCGGCGGAAGCTACCGTGGTGCGCGGCTACATCGACTGGATGGTGCAGGTGCCGTGGAATACCCGCAGCAAGGTGAAGAAAAACCTGCGTCAGGCTCAGGAAGTGCTGGATACTGACCACTATGGTCTGGAGCGCGTGAAAGATCGCATTCTGGAATATCTGGCGGTGCAGAGCCGTGTGAATAAGCTGAAAGGCCCGATTCTGTGTCTGGTTGGACCGCCGGGGGTGGGGAAAACCTCTCTGGGGCAGTCCATCGCTAAAGCCACTGGTCGTAAATATGTGCGCATGGCGCTGGGCGGGGTGCGCGACGAAGCGGAAATCCGCGGTCACCGCCGTACCTATATCGGCTCTATGCCAGGCAAACTGATCCAGAAAATGGCGAAAGTGGGCGTTAAAAACCCGCTCTTCCTGCTGGATGAGATCGATAAGATGTCTTCCGACATGCGCGGCGATCCCTCTTCCGCGCTGCTTGAGGTGCTGGATCCCGAACAGAACGTGGCCTTCAACGACCACTACCTGGAAGTGGATTACGACCTCAGCGATGTAATGTTCGTGGCGACCTCTAATTCCATGAACATTCCGGCGCCGCTGCTGGACCGTATGGAAGTGATTCGTCTGTCCGGCTACACCGAAGACGAAAAGCTGAACATTGCCAAACGTCACCTGCTGCCGAAGCAGATTGAGCGTAACGCCCTGAAAAAAGGCGAACTGGTGGTGGAAGACAGTGCTATTGTCGGCATTATCCGTTACTACACCCGCGAAGCCGGGGTACGTAGCCTGGAGCGTGAAATCTCGAAACTGTGTCGTAAGGCGGTAAAACAGCTGCTGCTGGATAAGAGCCTGAAGCATATTGAGATTAACGGCGACAATCTGAAAGAGTTCCTGGGCGTTCAGCGCTTCGACTATGGCCGTGCCGACAGCGAAAACCGCATCGGCCAGGTGACCGGTCTGGCCTGGACTGAGGTTGGCGGCGATCTGCTGACTATTGAGACGGCCTGCGTGCCTGGTAAGGGCAAACTGACCTATACCGGTTCGCTGGGCGAGGTCATGCAGGAATCGATTCAGGCGGCACTGACGGTAGTGCGCGCGCGTGCGGATAAACTGGGAATTAACCCAGATTTCCACGAAAAACGCGACATACACGTGCATGTTCCTGAAGGCGCCACGCCGAAGGACGGCCCGAGCGCGGGTATCGCCATGTGTACTGCGCTGGTCTCCTGCCTTACCGGTAACCCGGTACGCGCCGATGTGGCGATGACCGGTGAGATTACGCTGCGTGGTCAGGTACTGCCCATCGGCGGTCTGAAAGAGAAGCTGCTGGCGGCACACCGCGGCGGGATTAAAACCGTGCTGATTCCGGATGAAAATAAACGCGATCTGGAAGAGATTCCTGACAACGTGATTGCCGATCTGCAGATTCATCCGGTAAAAACCATTGAAGAAGTATTGTCTCTGGCGCTGCAGGATGCTCCTTCCGGAATGCGTGTGGTAACCGAAAAATAGTGACCTGACGCAAAGAGAAGCGATAAAAAGCGGGCTGGCGGGTGAATTGTCACTTGCCAGCTTTTTTTTGACTGGCTACTTTAGATACGGTCTGGCTTATTTTTCAGACAAAGGCATGCTACAACGGGTGTTGTAAGGGCATGACATGCCTGATATAACTGCTGCGCGGTCGTACCGTGAAGGACTAAGGTGCGATATAAAAAAGAAAGAGAGGAAGAAAATAGTGAATAAATCCCAACTGATCGACAAGATTGCCGCAGGTGCTGATATTTCCAAAGCCTCGGCTGGACGTGCGTTAGATGCGTTACTGGCATCGGTTACCGAGTCTCTGAAAAGTGGAGATGACGTAGCGCTGGTTGGCTTCGGCACCTTCGCTGTTAAAGAGCGTGCTGCCCGTACCGGTCGTAATCCGCAGACCGGTAAAGAGATCAAGATCGCAGCCGCTAAAGTACCGGGCTTCCGCGCCGGTAAAGCGTTAAAAGACGCTGTGAACTGATCGCAGTGCTCGTTCGGGCATCGCGATTTTAAATGTATACAGAGAGGCACATCGTCAGATGTGCCTTTTTTATTGGCTGAAAACGTCTTTAATGCGCGATTCGGGCTGACAATGACCCTGATTTCTTGTCAAAATAGCCCTTTGCGTGCGCCGCCTCTGGCTTTGGCTGCGCAGGGTAAACCAGAGTCCCTTAAACGGGATAGATTACAGCGGAGTGCTGCGACACCATGATGGAAAATTTACGCACGGCAGCCAACAGCGTCGTGCTCAAGATCGTACTGGGTCTGATTATTGTCTCATTCGTACTGACTGGCGTGGGTAACTACCTGATTGGCGGGAACGGTAACTACGCGGCGAAGGTCAACGATCAGGAGATTAGCCGGGGCCAGTTTGAGAACGCGGTGATGGGCGAGCGCAACAAGCTACAGCAGCAGCTGGGTGAGCGCTATTCCGAACTGGCGGGCAACGAAGGCTACATGAAGGCGATGCGCCATCAGGTACTGCAGCGCATGATTGATGAAGCCCTGCTGGACCAGTATGCGAAACACCTGGGACTCGGTATCAGCGACGATCAGGTGAAGCAGGCCATCTTCAATGAACAGGCTTTCCAGAGCGATGGCAAATTCGATAATGCACGCTATAACGCCCTGATCGCTAACATGGGCATGAGCGCAGATCAGTATGCTAACGCGCTGCGTCGTCAGCTGACCACCCAGCAGCTGATCAACGCCATCATCGGCAGCGACTTTATGCTGCCAGGCGAAACCGATTCGCTGGCTGCGCTGGCAGCACAGCAGCGCGTGGTGCGTGAAGCGACTATCGACACCCGCGCGCTGGTGGCGAAGCAGCAGGCGACCGATGCGGAAATCTCCAGCTACTACGAGCAGCATAAAAATAACTTTATGCTGCCGGAACAGTTCCGCGTCAGCTACATTAAGATGGATGCGGCGCAGATGCCATCTGAGGTGAACGATGCCGATATCCAGTCCTGGTACGATCAGAATCGCGACCAGTACACTCAACCGGCCCGCTATCGCTACAGCATCATTCAGACCAAAACCGAAGCCGATGCGCAGGCGGTGCTGGATGAGCTGAAAAAAGGCGCGGACTTCGCGACCCTGGCGAAAGAAAAATCCAGCGACATTATCTCTGCCCGTAAAGGCGGTGATATGGGCTGGCTGGAACCGGCCACCACGCCAGACGAGCTGAAAAACGCCGACCTGAAAGAAAAGGGCCAGCTTTCCGGCGTCATCAAGTCCAGCGTGGGCTTCCTGGTCGCGCGCCTGGACGACCTCCAGCCGGCTAAAGTGAAGCCGCTGGCCGAGGTGCACGATGCTATCGCACAGAAACTGAAGCAGGAGAAGGGCCTGGATGCCTTCTACGCCCAGCAGCAGAAAGTGGGCGATGCGGCGATGAACGATACCGAATCGCTGGTCGGCGCCGAGCAGGCCGCGGGTGTTAAAGCGGTAGAAAGCGGCTGGTTCGATCGCAACAACCTTCCGAAAGAGCTGGACTTTAAACCGGTGGCCGATGTTATCTTTGGCGGCTCCCTGCTGGGGGAAAAAGGCACGCCGGGCAGCAACTCTGACATTATCACCGTCGATGGCGATCGCGCTTTTGTGCTGCGTATTGCTGAACATAAGCCGGAAACCGTGAAGCCGCTGGATGATGTGCGTGACCAGGTGGTAGCCGCTGTGAAACAGCAGAAGGCTGAACAGCAGGCGAAGCAGCAGGCAGACAAGCTGCTGACAGCGCTGAAAAAGGGTGAAGGCGATGCAGCCCTGAAAGAGGCGGGCGTCAGTTTTGGCGCAGCGCAAACCCTGAGCCGTAGTCAGGATCCGCTTTCCATGAAAGCTTTCGATATGCCGCTGCCGGAGAAAGGCAAACCTTCTTACGGTGTCAGTAACGACGCGAAAGGCAATATGGTGCTGCTGGCGCTGGACGAAGTTCAGGCCGGTAAAATGCCGGAAGAGCAGAAGAAAGTGATGGTCAACCGCATGACAGAAAACAATGCCGAGCTGGCTTTCGAAGCGCTGATGAGTAATCTGCGCAAAGCAGCGAAAATTAAATTGGGTGATGCGGCGGAACAACAGCAGTAATTCGGGCTCGCTTCCGCTTTTTTTGCACCCAGATGCAACAAACAAAGGCCGCTTACGCGGCCTTTTCCATATCTGAAATCCGGGGTTTGTCCGTATGGCATGGAGCTGGGTAGGGTGTCTCTACTGTTAACCAAAAGGAGAAGGAAACAGCATGAAGACTTTACTATCCCCCCTGTGGCTTACCCTGGCGCTGCTCTTCAACGGTAGCGTCGCTCACGCGGCATCTGAGGAAGTAACCCCCCAGTCGCCGGTACCGGCCCTTATTACCGCCTCTGAATCCCAGATCAGTATCAATACGGCTTCGGCAGAGGAGCTGGCAGAGGCGCTTAACGGCATTGGTCTGAAGAAGGCACAATCCATCGTGCGTTATCGGGAAGAGAACGGCCAGTTCGCCAGCATTGACGATCTGCGTTCGGTGCCGGGCGTTGGCAATGCGCTGGTGGAGCGGAATTTGTCCCGCCTTAAGCTTTAACGCCCTGAAGGCGGTCTGGTAGTGAATTTCTGCTACGCTTGTAGAGGTCATACCAGTAGGTATGACCTTATTACAACCTGTGCCTTGGGCCGGAGGGGGAAACCGTGGAAAAGAGACAGGAAACCGTTCCCCAAGCAAGCGGGGATATACCGCAAACGCGGATAAAAGTGCGGGGATACCATCTTGATGTCTACCAGCACGTGAATAACGCCCGCTATCTGGAATTTCTGGAAGAGGCACGCTGGGAAGTGTTGGAAACCCAGTCGGGATTCCGCTGGATGGTGGAGCAGGGGCTGGCCTTTGTGGTGGTCAACATCAATATCAACTACCGACGCCCGGCGCTGCTGGGTGACCGTCTGACGGTCACCAGCAGGATGCAGAAGCTTAACGGTAAAAGCGGCGTACTGAGCCAGGTTATTACCCGCGACAGCGAGAGTGATGTGGTTGCCGATGCGTTAATCACCTTTGCTTGTGTCGATCTACAGAGCCAGAAGGCGCAACCGTTGGAAGGAGAATTGCGCCGCCATCTGGAAATGATGATGGACTGAAATGGCGTCAAATACCGAAAACGGCGCGAACTTTCAGGCCGTGATATGGGGGGGATACAGTGCTTTTCCCTATTATTTATATTGTTTATCAATATGTTATTAGCCTGGCGACTTAGCGAAGCGGCATCTACACTTTGGAAACCTTAAGGCTGTGATGACCGGATAATTGTGCTTTTTCGTAAAGAGGTCAGTGAATACCAGCAGGCATTTCGCTCAGGGCAGGTTCTTCTGCTACGCGGCTGGCCTGTCTGGGCAACGGTGGGTGGCACCGTATTAATTGTGTTGAGTCTGTTGTTGCTGCTTATTTTTGGCAGCTATACCCGCCGTATTAATGTGAGTGGCGAAATTATCACGCTCCCGCATACGGTGAATTTATTTGCGCCGGAGCAGGGAATGATCGCCCGCCTGTTGGTCCACAACGGGCAGGAGGTCAAGGCTGGTACGCCGCTGTATCAGTTGGATATCGGCCGGGTGACCCGTAACGGTAGCCTTAGCGCGACCACGCTTGCCGTGCTGGAAAAACAGCGCCAGCGTACAGAGTCCATCATTCGGGAGATCGAAAACAACAGGAAGGCCACTCTGGAAGGGCTACAGCTTCAGCTTGAACGCTATACCGAGGCCAGAGATAGCACTCGTCAGATGGTGGACTCAGCCTCTGTTGGCCTGCGCGCCATGCGGGAAAGCATGAAGGATTATGGCGAATATCGGCGCCGCGGGCTGGTGACCACAGACCAGCAGAATAACCAGCGTTATCTCTTCTACCAACAGCAGACCGGCTGGCAGAGCCTGAATGCTCAGCTTATCCAACAGGATCTGCAAATTTCGAGCCTGCGCAGCGAACTAATTGTTCGCAAGGCCGAATTCGACAGCCAGATCGATCAATACCATATCCATATCGATGACCTGCGACGCCAGATGGCGGAAGCCGATGCCAGCGGAATGCGGCTGGTGACCGCGCCGGTGGCGGGGCGTGTCTCTTCCCTGGGGGTCACCGAAGGGGAGATGGTTGGCGCAGGTGACAGCCTGGCACAGCTGGTGCCGGTCAACAAAGATGCCTGGCGGCTGGTGGTCTGGATCCCCGGTGAAAGCATTCCATGGGTGCATCCTGGCGATGGCATTAATCTGCGTTATACCGCCTTCCCGTTTCAGAAGTATGGCCAGTTCCCCGGGCGCATAGAGTCTATTTCTAAAGCGCCGGTTCCAGCCCGGGAGATTGAACGCTATGCCAGCGCGCCGAGAACGCCTGCGGGCAGCGTGAGCGATGGCTGGTTTAAGGCGGTGGTGAAGCCGGATCTTTCCGGCCTGACTCCGCAGGGCAAGTCACCGCCAGTAAGCAGCGGAATGCAGGCGGAAGCCACCCTATTCCTGGAAACGCGATCGCTCTGGCGCTGGATATTGTCGCCGTATTACTCATTAAAAAGCAGCATAACAGGGGAAGTACATGACCGCTGAAGGACTCAAGACGCTGATGGGGCGTCTGGGATTAACGCTACGCCGTCGGATACCGGTCATCCTGCAGACTGAGGCCGCTGAATGCGGTCTGGCCTGCCTGGCGATGGTTTCGGCGGCACATGGGCAATCTACCGATCTGCTCAGCCTGAGAAGGCGGGTGGGGCTCTCTTCCCGGGGGAGTACCCTGCGTCAGATTATGGAGATAGCCAACGCCAGCGGCCTGAAAACGCGTGCGCTACGGCTCGATCTGGAAAATCTCAGCGCCCTGAAAACCCCCTGTATTCTGCACTGGGATCTGAACCATTTTGTGGTACTGGTTGCGGTTCGGCGTGGTCAGGCGATTATCCACGATCCTGCCGCAGGGCGGCGGGTGATGGCGATGAGCGAGGTCTCCCACCATTTTACCGGCGTGGCACTGGAGCTCTGGCCCACGGAGCGCTTTAACGAAGGCGAGGAAGCGCCGCGTAACGTGCTAAAGATTCGCACCCTGACCAAAACCATCAGTGGGCTATGGGGGGCGTTAACTAAGCTATTTTGCTTTTCCCTACTGATTGAGTCAGTCAACCTGCTGCTGCCAGTAGGGATGCAATTGGTGATGGACCATGTGATACCCGCCAGCGACACCGGGCTGCTGACGCTGATTTGCCTTGGATTGCTGTTTTTTGTGCTGTTCCGAACCGCGGTCAGTATGACTCGCGGCTGGACATCGCTGGTCATTGGTACGCTCATTGATATTCAATGGAAATCCCGACTGTTTGATCACCTTCTGGCGCTGCCTCTGGACTACTTTGAGCGGCGTCGGCTCGGTGATATCCAGTCCCGCTTCGCCTCACTGGATACTCTGCGCACAACGCTCACTACCAACGTGGTAAACAGTATTATCGACGGCATCATGTTCGTTGGGCTGCTGGTGATGATGGCGCTCTACGGCGGCTGGCTGGTGTGGGTAGTACTGGCATTCACTATGGGCTGGGTTATCTTCCGCATGATGACCTACAGCGCCTGGCGTAGGGTATCTGAAGAGCAGATCGTCAGAACGGCCCGCTCGTCTTCTCATTTTATGGAAAGCCTGTACGGGATGGGAACGCTCAAGGCGCTTGGGCTGTCCGGGCAGCGTGCCCAGTCGTGGATGAACCTGAATGTCGAAAGCGCCAACGCCACGGTACGCAAGACCCGTTATGAAATGCTGTTTTCAGGCGGAAATGTACTGATCTCCACGCTGGAGCAGATAACTCTGCTGTGGCTGGCCGCAGAGCAGGTTATTCAGGGGCATATCACGCTGGGGATGTTTGTGGCGTTCAACACCTATCGCGGTCAGTTTTCCGAACGGGCGGCCAGCCTGCTGGATATGGCGTTACAGTTGCGTATGCTGTCGCTGCATACCGACAGGGTGGCGGATATTGCCATGACGAGTGTCGAACCCGGCAGTGAGCATGTTTCCGGTCAGGATTCGCCGCTGGTGCCTCTGGGGCAGCCCGCCTCGCTCACTATCCATAATATGAGTTTTCAGTTCGATGCCCTTTCGCCGCCGCTGTTTCAGGAGCTGGAACTGTCCGTGGCGCCTGGTGAGAGTCTGGCGATTACCGGCCCTTCCGGGCAGGGGAAAACCTCTCTGATGAAGATTATGGCGGGGCTGGTACAGCCAGCCGGAGGTGAAATCAGGATCAACGGCATTAATATCCATCAGGCGGGATTTGCGCGTTATCGGGCCTGTATCGCGACGGTGTTACAGGACGACACGCTGTTTGCCGGTTCGGTACGTGAGAACATTACGGGATTCGACAACGAACCGGACGAACAGTGGGTACAGGAGTGCGCTATCCGTAGCAATCTCCATGAAGAGATACAGCGCATGCCGATGGGCTATGAAACCTTAATCAGCGAACTGGGTAGTAGCCTGTCGGGCGGTCAGAAACAGCGTTTGCTGATTGCCAGAGCGCTATACCGGCGACCGGCGATTCTGTTCCTGGATGAGGCGACCAGCCACCTGGATCAGGACAATGAGGCGCAAATCAACACGGCAATCAAAGAGATGAACATCACCCGTATCATGATTGCCCATCGTCCCTCCACCGTGGCATCGGCGGATCGGGTGGTCAATATTATGGCGTTGAAAGAGAAGAGGGAGATAAACGGGTCGGGAAATTGAGTCCATAACCACCGTTATCGTAACGGGGATTGATACCTCAAGCTGATAACGGCCAGCTTCTGCTTGCTCGTTTTTTAGCAAGCCTTTATAACAGGTCGCTACCTGAATGCTTTCGGATTTTTTGGCAAGCAGGCGAGGCGTAAACGGCAAAAAAACGTGATACTCACCAAGGAATGAGGGTAGAGAGCAGATGAAGTCTATGTTACTGGCGCTGGTGCTTATTTCGGGCATGGGGCTGGCAGAGGCGTTTGGCATTGACTATGAAGCCCGCGCCAAAGCAGGGGATTCAGCGGCGCAGTACTATCTGGCGGAAGCCCTGCTCGGGCAGCGGGATTACGCAGGCGCGGAGTACTGGGCCCGGCGAGCGGCGGAGCAGGGGCAAGCCGATGGCTGGGCCATTCTGGCGGAGCTGCGTATGCGCAGTGAAGATGTGAGTGGCTATACGCAGGCCAAAGCCCTGGCGGAAAAGGCAGTGGCCAACGGTAGCGATAGAGGGAAGGTGGTGCTGGGCAAGGTTCTGGCGAACACCCTTTCCGGTTCGGCCGATTATCAGGGGGCGCTCAGGCTGCTCAAAGAGGCTGCATCGGATATGGAAAATGATGCCGCCGTAGATGCGCAGCTTGCGCTCGGCATGATGTACGCGGCGGGCGTCGGCCTTGTCGCGTACGGGCTATGCGGAATACTGGGCCGGAATCCATTTTCTTAACGGCATCAAAGGCTTTGTGGCGCCGGACAAAACCCGGGCGATCGTATGGCTTAAGGAGAGCTGCGCCCAGGGATTTGATTCCGCCTGCGACGAGCTGGACAGCCCCGTGCTGGCAGGCGGAGGATAAGTCCGGCTAGGCCAGACCGGTTTTTTCCTTCATCGCGGCCAGGATCCCCGCCTTGTCGTTCAGGTAGCCGCTCAGACCGTTAGCACGAAGATGGCAGGCGGCGCATTCGCCGCAGCCGTCGCCGCGAATGCCGTTATAGCAGGTCAGGGTGTGCTCCCGAACCAAATCCAGTCGGCCCCAGTAGTCGGCCAGCGCCCAGGTTTCCGCTTTGTTGAGCCACATCAGCGGCGTTTCAAAGCGTACATCCCGGGCCATCCCCAGCGTGACGGCGTGGTTTAGCGCCTTCACGAACTCGTCGCGGCAGTCTGGGTAGCCGGAAAAATCGGTTTCGCATACTCCGGTAATCACCGCTTCGGCCTTGACCTGATAAGCGTAAATGGCCGCCAGGGTCAGAAACAGAATATTGCGTCCTGGCACGAAGGTATTGGGAATGCCGTCGGCTTCCGGTTCGTAATCCGGCACCGGGATGCTGTCGCGGGTCAGGCTGCTAATCGCCAGTTCATTCAGAAGCGTCACGTCCAGCACTTTGTGTGCGGCGGCGCCCAGTTCCAGCGCCAGTTCGCGGGCGACATCGATCTCCGCACGGTGACGTTGACCATAATCGAAAGTGACGCAGTGGACTTCGTCATACTGCGCCAGGGCCTGGATCAGGCAGGTGGTGGAGTCCTGGCCACCGCTGAAAACGACAACTGCGCGTTTCATGATTCACCTGGTAGTGGTTAGTTATGTCGGGGGCGTCATGGTACGCCATCGGCTGTCCTGCGTCACGTACCCGGCGGCGGCAGCCAGGCCCGGGAAAAGTCAAACCAGCCCCAGGCGTTCAGTTGAATCCCCTGTACCCCCGGGGGAGCGCTGATCTGATAGCGATAGTTAAACAGTGGCGTGACTATGGCCTGCTCTACCAGACGACTGAACAGCCTGCGCAGGGCGTCGTTGCGATCCCGGGTTTCTGGTGAACGCTGTAGCGCATCCAGCGTCGCCTGGATATGGGCCTGTTGCGGCCCGCTCAGGATAAAGGACCACAGTGGATCGCAGCGTAGCCACTGCTCCAGGGTATATTCCGCCGCTTCACCGATCAGCCGGTCGCCCATAACCAGATCGGCTTCCTCGACCGCCAGGCCGTCGTCCCAGTTTTTCACATTGCGGAACACCAGTTCCAGCTCGCAGCCCAGCTCCGCCAGGCGACGACGCAACTGCTGCGCCATGGCGTGGAGTTCGACCGGTAGTCGGTAAAGAAGCCGCAGCCGCGGCGGCAGCTGAACAGGGGCGACATCGGTAAAATCGGGCAACTGTTGGCCGGGCAGCAGGGTGTGGCTTGGCGTGATCAGTTCGGGATCCAGCGGTAGCGCATCGAGCATGCCTTGCTGGTGGATCAAAGCCATCAGATAACGGGCCTGGGGCGCTGACAGCCGCCCTTGCTGGCGGATCGCCAGCCAGCTGAATCCCAGACTCACGCTGCGACTGACCGGACGTAGATCGGGAAACTGTGCCTGCTGGCCGATGGCGATCTGCACCGGATGACGACAGCTGGTGCCGAGCTGTTCGTCAAACAGACCCGGCGTTATCCAGAACTCAATGGCCCGCAACAGCGGATGCGCCAGGTGATAACCGTCGTGGCTCTCAAGTCGCACCAGACTATTGTCGAAGTGGCTCAGGCGAAAGGGGCCGCAGCCCAGCCTGACGTCATCGGGATGGGCAATTCGGCTGCCGAAGCTGGCGAGCCGCCAGGGGAGCCAGTAGTCGGGCTGATGAAGCCGGAAACGCAGGCACCAGGCGTGCGGCGCATCGATTTGCGCTACGCTTGCAAACAGGCGGCTGAACATGGGCTGAGTCATCAGCGTCTGCAGGCGCGCCAGGATCTGTTCGGCACTGACCGATTCGCCATCGTGCCAGCGCAGGGTGGGGCGCAGGAAAAAGTGCCAGCAGGTGCCGCTATTGTCCGTCTGCCAGCGGTGCGCCATATCGGGTTGCGGTTGGGAGCTGTCATCGCTGAAACGGGCCAGACCGGCGAAGATCTGGCTGGTCAGGTGCTGTTCGGCTCGACCGGGTAAAAAACCTGGCGTGAGCGATTCAAGGGGACGATAGTAAGGAATACGCAGAGTAGGAATATCGTTTTGCCACTGCCCGCCGAGCAGGGGTTGTAGCACATGGCGCAACTGTTCCGGCGCCAGCTGGGCCAGTGCCAGGGCGCTTTGCTGTTGCCCCTTATCCAGCGCCTGCTGCATCAGCAAGGCCCGGACTTCGTCGGGGCTTACCAGGAAACTGAGTTCACCGCGGCGTCCGCGACCGGCGCTGGCGCGCCAGCGCAGCCAGCCAGCGTTCTCCAGTTGGCCCAGCAGGGTGCGGATATGGCGTTCGCTACAGAAACAGTGGGCCGCCAGTTCGGCGACGGTCGCCTGTTGGGGAGCGCCTTCGGAAGGCTGCCACAGGCGCTGAAACTGATTGAGTCGGTTGAGTTGGCGCATGGCTAAATACGGAACAATTTTTTGGCAAGTATTCACTATTTGTTCCGGATAATCCAGGCAATACTGCCGGTTATCGTAACAGACTGAATGAGGGCTTTATGGCGCGACTGGCGGCTTTTGATATGGACGGCACACTGCTGATGCCGGACCACCGAATGGGGGAAGTGACCCGGCGCACGCTTGAGCGTTTGCGCGAGCGGGATGTGATCCTGACCTTCGCCACCGGACGCCATCTGCTGGAGATGCGCCATATTGCCAGTGAACTGCTGAACGGCGCGTTTTTGATTACCGGCAACGGTACCCGGGTGCATGATATTCGCGGCGAACGCCTGTGGGGCAACGATCTTGCCCCGGACGTCGCAGAACGGGTACTGCACGGCCACTGGGAAACCCGCGCCAGCATGCACGTGTTTAACGACAGTGGCTGGATGACCCAGAGTGATATCCCGGAGTTACTGAAGGCCCATGTTTACAGCGGTTTTCGCTATCGGCTGGTGGATCTGAAACGGCTTCCGGCCCATGAGGTGACCAAAATCTCCTTTTGCGGCGATCGCGACGATCTGGTGCAGTTGCGGATTCAGCTTAACGATGCGCTGGGAGAGCGGGCGCACCTCTGCTTCTCCTCCGTGGACTGTCTGGAAATTTTGCCCCATGGCTGTAACAAGGGCGCGGCGCTGGCGGTGCTTGGCGCGCATCTGGATGTGCCCCTTGCCGAATGTATGGCCTTTGGCGATGCGATGAACGATCGCGAGATGCTGGGTGCCGTAGGGCACGGAGTGATTATGGGCAATGCCATGCCCCAGCTCCGGCAGGCGCTGCCTCACCTGCCAGTGATCGGCCACTGCGCCAGAGAAGGGGTGGCCCACTATTTAACCCATTGGCTGGATACGCCCCATCTTTCATATTCCCCCGAAAGGTGAGTGGCACTACGGCAGGCCCGCTTCAGGCGGGCCTTTTTTATTTCATCATCTGCTCAATCTGCGCCCGCCACGGACGCGGATCGCCAATATGCTCCGCCACCCACTGCGGATTGTAGTATGTCTCCAGATAGCGATCGCCGCTGTCGCACAGCAGCGTGACGATGGCGCCCTGGCGACCTTCGTCACGCATTCTGGCCGCCAGCTGTAGCACACCCCACATATTGGTACCGGTAGAAGCGCCAGGCCGACGACCCAACTGGCTTTCCAGCCACTGCATGGCGGCGATGCTGGCGGCATCGGGTACTCGCATCATTTCGTCGATGGCGTCCGGAATAAACGACGGCTCAACTCTTGGGCGACCGATCCCTTCAATCCGGCTGCCGGTTGCGCTGGAGAGCGACGGGCAGCGCTGTTGCCAGTAGTCCAGGAACACCGAGTTATCGGGATCCACCACCGCCAGCCGGGTAGGGTAGCCTTTACAGCGAAGATAGCGGCCGATGGTGGCGGAAGTGCCGCCAGTACCGGCGCTCATCACGATATATTCCGGCACCGGAAAGGGTTCGCTTTCCATCTGGCGGAAGATGCTGTCGGCAATATTATTGTTGCCGCGCCAGTCGGTGGCCCGCTCGGCAAAAGTGAACTGATCCATATAGTGGCCGTTCAGTTCCCGGGCCAGCTCTTCGGCGGCGGCGTATATCTCGCAGGGGCTGTCGACGAAGTGGCAGCGACCGCCGTAAAAGGTGATTTGTTCTATCTTACGGCGGGCCGTATAGCCGGGCATCACGGCGATAAACGGCAGACCGAGCAGCCGGGCGAAGTAAGCTTCGGAAACTGCGGTGGAGCCGGATGAAGCTTCGATAATCGGCATGCCTTCCCGGATCCAGCCATTGCACAGGCCATACAGAAACAGCGAACGCGCCAGGCGATGCTTCAGACTACCGGTTGGGTGGGTGCTCTCATCTTTAAGATAAAGATAAATCCCGGGAAAGGCGGGCAGCGTCAGCCGAATCAAATGGGTATCGGCAGAGCGTTGGTAGTCGGCGTTAATCTCATTAATGGCCTGAGCGGCCCATTGTCTGGTCATGGCAGCGTGTCCGTTTGTCTGTTTGTGCAGCGCTACTTTACCCCGGACTTCGGAAAAAGGGATTGCCATTTAGCCCCCCTAAGGCCACCATGATAGAAAATATTTCTCTTTTTTGGTGAAAATATGGATAAAACTGACCGCAGGCTGCTGGCGCTGCTTCAGCAGGACTGTTCGCTCTCTTTGCAGGAGCTGGCAGATGCCGTTAATCTGACTACAACTCCCTGCTGGAAACGCCTTAAGCGGCTGGAAGAGGCGGGAATTATTCAGGGCCGTGTAGCGTTGCTGGACCCGGAAAAACTGGGCCTGGGGCTAACGGCCTTTGTGCTGATCAAAACCCAGCAGCACAGCAGCCAGTGGTACAGCCAGTTCGTGGCATCGGTGGATGCAATGCCGGAGGTGCTGGGTTTCTGGCGCATGGCGGGGGAGTATGACTATCTGATGCGGGTGCAGGTGGCGGATATGAAGCGCTATGACGATTTCTACAAACGCCTGGTTAACAGCGTGCCGGGCCTGAGCGATGTGACTTCGAGTTTCGCCATGGAACAGATAAAATATACTACTGCGTTGCCGCTGGAAAATTAGGGCAACCCTCTTTGTTCTGTTGCGCCCAGCCGCGGGCGGGCGATATCAGGAATTTTGTCGCGTGCGATTATTTGCTCAATTAAGCTGGTTTTTTCTCCGCGAATGGCGGCGCTATCTTAGCGCAGTATCTCTGCTGATATTGGTGTCCATTCTGCAACTTATCCCTCCCAGACTGGTGGGAGTCATTGTCGATGGCGTGACCGAAAGCCATTTCAGTACCGGACAGATCCTTAAATGGGTTGGTTTGATGGCGCTGATTGCGGTCATGGTCTATCTGCTGCGCTATTTCTGGCGCGTTCTGCTATTTGGCGCGTCGTATCGCCTGGCGGTGGAGCTGCGTGAATCCTACTATCGCCAGTTGTGTCGCCAGAATCCTACCTTTTATTTGCGTCACCGCACTGGCGATCTGATGGCACGGGCCACTAACGATGTGGATCGGGTGGTGTTTGCCGCCGGAGAAGGGGTGCTGACCCTGGTGGATTCACTGGTGATGGGCTGTGCGGTGCTGATTGTGATGAGCACCCAAATTAGTTGGCAGTTAACGCTGCTGGCGCTACTCCCCATGCCGGTAATGGCGGTGGTGATTAAGCGCTATGGCGATATGCTGCACCAGCGCTTTAAGCGAGCCCAGGCGGCATTCTCCACCCTGAACGATCGCACCCAGGAGAGTATGACCAGTATCCGCATGATCAAAGCCTTTGGGCTGGAGGACAGACAGTCGGCGCTGTTTGCCGATGAAGCGCGTGATACCGGCGAGCGCAATCTGCAGGTGGCGCGCATTGACGCCCGCTTCGATCCTACTATTTATATCGCGATTGGCATGGCGAACCTGCTGGCGGTGGCTGGCGGAAGCTGGATGGTGGTTCAGGGCACGCTGACCCTGGGGCAACTGACGAGTTTCACCATGTATCTTGGTCTGATGATTTGGCCGATGCTGGCGCTGGCGTGGATGTTTAACATCGTCGAACGCGGCAGTGCTGCTTACAGTCGTATCCGGGCGCTACTGGCGGAAGCGCCGGTCATTGCCGATGGCGACCAGCCGCTGCCTGCCGGGCGTGGGACGCTACAGATGGATGTGAAAGCGTTTCACTATCCTGAAACCGCCGAACCCACTCTGGAAAATATCGCGTTCACCCTGGCTCCGGGCCAGATGCTGGGACTGTGCGGCCCCACCGGCTCCGGTAAGAGCAGCATACTGGCGCTGATTCAGCGTCACTTCGACCCCGATAGCGGCGAGATCCGCTTCCACGATATGGCGCTGCCAACGCTGCGTATCGACGACTGGCGCGCCAGGCTGGCGGTGGTGAACCAGGGGCCGTTCCTGTTTTCCGACACGGTGGCCGCCAATATCGCGCTGGGTCGCCCGGGCGCCACGCAGCAGCAGATAGAAGAAGCGGCGCGGCTGGCCTGCGTACATGACGATATCCTGCGCCTTGCCAATGGTTATGAGACCGAAGTGGGGGAGCGCGGCGTGATGCTCTCCGGCGGCCAGAAGCAGCGTATCGCCATTGCCCGGGCTCTGTTGCTCGATGCCGAAATATTGATCCTCGACGATGCGCTGTCGGCGGTAGACGGGCGCACCGAGCACCAGATCCTCCATAACCTGAAAACCTGGGGTAAAGAGCGCACCCTGATAGTCAGCGCTCACCGTCTGTCGGCCCTGACGGCTGCCAGCGAGATACTGGTGCTGCAACGCGGTCAGGTGGCGCAGCGTGGTCGCCATGACCGGCTGGTGGAGCAGCCAGGCTGGTATCGCGATATGTACCGCTATCAGCAACTGGAAGCCGCGCTGGATGAAGCGCCGGTCGACGAGGAGGCAACGGATGCGTAATTTGCGTCAGTTGTGGCCGACGCTGAAACGCTTGCTGGCTTATGGCTCGCCCTGGCGACGCCCGCTGATGATGGCGGTGGCAATGCTGTGGGTTGCGGCAGCGGCGGAAGTCAGCGGACCGGCGTTGATCAGTTACTTCATCGACAATATGGTGGCTCAGCATCGGCTGCCGGTGAAGCTGGTGGCGGGCCTGGCCGTACTCTATATTCTGCTGCAAATTCTGGCGGCGTCGTTGCACTACGCCCAGGCGCTGTTGTTTAACCGCGCTGCGGTAGGCGTGGTGCAACAGTTGCGTACCGATGTCATGGATGCGGCGCTACGCCAGCCAATTAGCGCTTTCGATACCCAGCCGGTAGGAGAATTGATCTCCCGGGTAACCAACGATACCGAAGTGATTCGCGATCTTTACGTCACCGTGGTAGCAACGGTGCTGCGTAGCGCGGCGCTGATTGGCGCCATGCTGGTGGCGATGTTCAGCCTGGACTGGAGAATGGCGCTGGTGGCGATTGCCATCTTCCCGGCGGTGCTGGTGGTGATGCTGATTTACCAGCGTTACAGCACCCCCATCGTGCGTCGGGTGCGTAGCTGGCTTGCGGATATTAACGATGGCTTTAATGAAGTGATTAACGGCATGAGCGTGATCCAGCAGTTCCGCCAGCAGGCGCGTTTCGGCGAGCGAATGGGGCGCGCCAGCCGTAATCACTATCTGGCGCGTATGCAGACCCTGCGCCTGGACGGCTTTTTACTGCGCCCGCTGCTGAGCCTGTTTTCGGCGTTGATCCTGTGTGGCCTGCTGATTCTGTTCGGCTTTAGCCCGCAGGGCACTATCGAAGTGGGGGTGCTGTACGCCTTTATCAGTTACCTCGGGCGTCTTAACGAGCCGCTGATTGAGCTGACCACCCAGCAGTCGATGTTACAGCAGGCGGTAGTCGCCGGGGAGCGAGTCTTCGAACTGATGGACCGCCCTCGCCAGCGCTATGGCGACGATACCCGGCCGCTGGCTGGCGGTAGTATTACCATTCGCTCTCTCTCCTTTGCCTATCGCGAAGACAGGATGGTACTGAAAGATATCGATCTGGAGGTGCCGTCGCGTGGTTTTGTGGCGCTGGTGGGCCATACCGGTAGCGGTAAGAGCACCCTGGCCAATCTGCTGATGGGCTACTATCCTCTGACCCGCGGCGAGATTCTGCTGGATGGCCGCAATCTGGAAAGCCTGAGTCACGAAGCGCTGCGTCAGGGCGTGGCGATGGTGCAGCAGGATCCGGTAGTGCTGGCGGATACGTTTTTCGCTAACGTCACGCTGGGGCGCGATATCAGCGAACAGCGGGTCTGGCAGGCGCTGGAAACGGTACAACTGGATGCCCTGGCCCGCACAATGCGCGACGGAATCCAGACCCGGCTGGGCGAGCAGGGCAATAATCTGTCGGTGGGCCAGAAGCAGCTACTGGCCCTTGCCCGGGTACTGGTGGTGCCGCCGGAGATTTTAATCCTCGATGAAGCCACCGCCAGTATTGATTCCGGTACTGAACAGGCTATTCAACGGGCGCTGGCGGTGGTACGCCAACACACCACACTGGTGGTTATCGCCCACCGTCTTTCTACCATCGTCGAGGCGGATACCATAATGGTGCTGCATCGCGGCCGGGCGGTGGAGCGCGGCACCCATGAGCAGTTACTGGCGGCCCGTGGCCGTTACTGGCAGATGTATCAGTTGCAACTGGCAGGCGATGAACTTCAGGCCGCCGGGCGTGAAGAGACGCCGATCGTCTGATGCACCACGCCGGGGCGCGCCGTTAACCGGGCGCCCCGTTCATCGATTTTCTGCACCATAATGGTGCTCCAGCGCGCACCAGCGAACCCGCAGCCTGCACGCCGGTAAAGCATTTCCTCTCTTTTCCTCCCCTCTGGGCGCGACTGGCGCCGGATAATGCGTTTTGGCATGCCCCTTGCTTTATCCCTTTGTATGCGGATTTCGCCTGGACGGAGGGGAATTATGAAGTTGGTTACGGTGGTCATTAAGCCATTCAAGCTGGAAGAGGTGCGTGAGGCGCTTTCCGCCATTGGCATTCAGGGGCTGACGGTGACGGAAGTTAAGGGCTTCGGGCGCCAGAAAGGCCATGCGGAGCTGTATCGCGGCGCGGAGTACAGCGTCAACTTCCTGCCTAAGGTCAAAATCGATATTGCCATTGCCGACGATCAGGTGGATGAGGTGGTGGAAGTCATCAAGAACGCCGCCTGGACCGGCAAGATCGGCGACGGTAAGATTTTCGTCGCCGAACTGCAGCGCGTTATTCGTATTCGTACCGGCGAAGCCGATGAAGCCGCACTGTAACAGGCCTTGAATGGGGATAATTAAGATGAAAAAACTGACCTCAAAAATCGGCTGTGGCGCGCTGGCACTGGCGCCAGGTCTGGCGCTGGCAGCGCCCGCCGCAGCCGATAAGGCGGATAACGCCTTTATGATGATTTGCACCGCGCTGGTGCTGTTTATGACTATACCAGGACTGGCTCTGTTTTACGGGGGGCTGCTGCGCGGGCGAAACGTACTTTCAATGTTGACTCAGGTGAGCGTCAGCTTCGCGATGGTCTGCGTGCTGTGGGTGCTTTATGGCTACACCCTGGCCTTTGGCGAAGGAGGCTCCTTCTTCGGTAATTTCGACCAGATTATGTTGAAGGGCATTGAGCTGACGGCGTTGACCGGCTCCTTCTATCAGTATATCCACGTGGCTTTCCAGGGCTCTTTCGCCTGCATTACCGTGGCGCTGATAGTCGGCGCTCTGGCGGAGCGTATCCGCTTTTCGGCGGTGCTGATCTTCGTGGTGGTGTGGCTGACTCTCTCCTATATTCCCATTGCCCATATGGTATGGGGCGGCGGTCTGCTCGGCACCCACGGGGCGCTGGACTTCGCGGGAGGCACGGTGGTGCATATTAACGCCGCGGTTGCCGGTCTGGTGGGGGCTTACCTGCTGGGTAAGCGCGTGGGCTATGGCAAAGAGGCTTTTAAGCCCCACAATCTGCCGATGGTCTTTATGGGTACCGCGATTCTCTATATCGGCTGGTTTGGCTTTAATGCCGGTTCAGCCAGCGCGGCGAATGAGGTTGCGGCTCTGGCCTTTGTGAATACCGTGGTGGCGACGGCGGCTGCGATTCTGGGTTGGATCTTTGGCGAATGGGCGCTGCGCGGCAAGCCATCGCTGCTCGGCGCCTGCTCTGGCGCCATTGCCGGACTGGTGGGGATTACCCCTGCCTGCGGAACCGTGGGCGTCGGCGGCGCGCTGATTATTGGTCTGGTTGCCGGTCTGGCCGGGCTGTGGGGCGTGACGGCCCTCAAGCGCTGGCTGCGGGTGGACGATCCCTGCGATGTCTTCGGGGTACACGGCGTATGCGGCATCATTGGTTGCGTGCTGACCGGCGTGTTCACTGCTACCTCTCTGGGCGGTACCGGCTTTGCCGATGGCGTGACGATGGGGCATCAGGTACTGGTACAGCTGGAAAGCATTGGCATTACCGTAGTCTGGTCCGGCGTGGTCGCCTTTATTGGCTATAAGCTGGCAGATATCGCGGTTGGGCTACGGGTCCCGGAAGATCAGGAGCGCGAAGGGCTGGACGTCAACAGCCACGGCGAAAATGCCTACAACCACTGATTTCTACCCCAAAGAATTAAAAGCCCGAACCCAGGTTCGGGCTTTTTGCATTATTCACCGTGGCGGCGAATGACCCCTTCCTGTACCGACGATGCGACCAGTTCGCCGTTGCGATTGTAGAATTCGCCGCGCACAAAGCCGCGGGCGCTGGAGGCGGAGGTACTCTCTACGTCATAGAGCAACCAGTCGTTGATGTCGAACGGGCGGTGGAACCACATCGAATGGTCGATGGTGGCGACCTGCATACCCGGCTCCAGGAAGCCCACTCCGTGGGGTTGAAGCGAAACCGGCAGGAAGTTAAAGTCTGAAGCGTAGCCCAGCAGATACTGATGTATGTTCAGATTGTCGGGCACGGCGCCGTTAGCCCGTAACCACACCTGACGTTTGGGGCCGTCGACGTGGCCTTTGAGCGGGTTATGGAAGGTGACGGGGCGCATCTCCAGCGGCTTTTCGCCCAGGAACTTATTGCGGGCCTTTTCCGGCAGCAGGTGAGCCAGCGAGCGGGCGATATCGGTTTCCGATTTCAGAGATTCGGGCGGCGGCGCGTCCGGCATAGCTTTCTGATGCTCAAACCCCGGCTCCGGCGCCTGGAAGGAGGCGGTCATATAGAAGATGGGCTTACCGTTCTGAATGGCGGCCACCCGACGGGCGCTAAAGCTGTTGCCGTCACGCAGCACCTCGACATCGTAAACGATCGGTTTCTGGGTATCGCCGGGGCGGAGGAAGTAGCTGTGAAAGGAGTGCGCCAGTCTGGCCTCCGGCACCGTCTGTTTGGCGGCAGAGAGCGCCTGGCCTACCACCTGGCCGCCGAACACACGCTTTAGCCCAAGGTCTTCGCTCTGGCCGCGAAACAGCCCCTCTTCGATCTTTTCCAACCGTAGCAGCGTCAGCAAACTATCAAGCGCCTGGCTCATCGTCTCTCCTGTTATTGGCAAATCACAATGTTTCTCAGTATACCGCACAACCCGCCGGGGGCAGGTAAGTACAATTGTCTGATTCCCCGCCCTTTAAGAGGAAAAAAATGGCATGATGTGCCACACTTAAGGGCATATCTGGTGTAGACCACCCGGTCTGGGATGCATTGATACTAAGGAGAAGTCAATGAAACTGGTGCATATGTTAAGTGGTTTAGCGGTTGCCGTAGCGCTGGCTGGTTGCGCACAGGACAAGTCTGAACAGGTTCCCACGCCGACGACCCAGGGGGCATTGATCGCCGGAAGCACCGCGCAGAACGATCTGCGCCTGCCCAATGTATCGGGCTCTGTCTGGCTGAAACAGAATGTGGTGCTGCCGCCGCACGCCGTACTGACGGTTACCCTGTCTGACGCTTCGCTGGCGGATGCGCCGTCGAAGGTATTGACCCAGAGAGCGGTACGGACCGAAGGGAAACAGGCGCCGTTTACCTTTATCCTGCCGTTTAACCCGTCGGACGTGAAACCGAACGCTCGAATTCTGCTGAGCGCGGCTGTTACGGTGGATGATAAGCTGATGTTTATTACCGATACTATCCAGCCGGTGGTGAACAACGGCGTAACCAAAGCGGACATTACGCTGGTTCCGGTGCAACAAACGGCGGTGCCGGTGAAGCCGGGCCCCAATGCCGTGAATCAGGGCGGGATGATGTCGGGTTCGCAGCAGCAGGGGGCGGCTTCATCAACGCCGACCCTGTACTAATCGCAGGTTATCGCTCTTTACAGGCGCCTTTGGGCGCCTTTTTTGCAGGATGGTGATTGCTAACAACGCTTTAGAAGGAAAATGGCAAAATAGTAAAGAGCGTTACCTCAGACGTTTCCCGGATTAATAACGCCACCGATAACGCTGGAGATCGATCTCGCCATGCCCGGACACCTGTACGCCTTCGGCCAGTAGCGCCTGACGCTGGCGCTGGAGGTCGGGGCCGGTCAGTGAAATCACGCCATGGCGGTTCACTACTCTGTGCCAGGGCAGGCGGCTACCTTCGGGTAGTCTTTTTAGCACGCCACCCACCTGGCGTGCCGCTCGTGGGGAACCGGCCAGCTGCGCGACCTCGCCATAGGTGGTGACGCAACCTTCGGGAATAGCGGCGATAATCTGGTAGACCCGGCTGGCGAAGGTATCCTGAATCTCTTCCATTGCGTTGCTCCTGTCGTGGGACCACCAGAATAAACAGCCAATGGGGGAGTGTGAAGAGCGGGTTGTGCAAGAATCAGGCATCCGGGCTGAGTCGGCTTGCAATTGCTCCAGCGTATGGGGATAATGCCCCGGCGCTTGTGGGGCTGGCCCCGCAAGTCCTCAATGGGGGCCCTGTTGGTTCTCCCGCAATACTAACCTGTGAACCCGGTCAGGTCCGGAAGGAAGCAGCCGCAGCAGGTGACGTGTGTGCCGGGATGTCGCTGGCAGGGCCCCCACCCAATTCAGGGCCCTTACGATACTCCTCTATTTTACCCCCGAACCGCCACTGGAGCACCGCTTTCCATACCGCACAGGTAACTGTAAACCCGGGCATCTTTATCGCAGATAACGTATCTGTCTTTCATAAAGCGCACATCGTTAACGGACTTATACTCAGAGAGCAATCCCAGCTCACACAGCACGCGGATCCACCCCAGCGGGCCATAGGATTTTTGTTCGTAGATTTTACGTCTGACCTTTTTCACATCTGCACGCAGCAGAGTGGTCTGCAGTTCCTGATAATCCGGATGAATTTTGGGGGCGCTAACTTTTTCAAACAGAAAGTTTTTGACGTAAAAATCAGCGGCTTTTTCCTTAACCTGAATAAAGACGTCATCGACCTTTTCAACGAAAATAGCGTAGATCAGCACCTTCATATAGAGTTTGAAGACTATACCGTCTGAGATAGCGGATTTTTTTACTGATAGCGTGCCGACTTCTACACAGGAACGTCCATAAAACTCAGGGGAATTGATTTCGTCATTAAACAGTTTCATACAGGGCAGAGTATGATGTTTAATGATGCTGATAGTGCCAACAACTTCTCCCAGGTATCTGGCCAGGAACAGTTTACTCTCCGGATTTAATAAACCTTCATTATATAAGAATGATTTTTTTTTGTTGCTAATGATTCCGTTACTGACATATTCGTTATAAACCACCTCCATGCCTTTCAGAAAGTCAACGAATTCCCTTGCGGGCTCAATAGTGATTCCTGGTGGTAATTTATTGATAATGCTGCATATTCTTATTGTTCTTGTATTTAATATACCATCGTTTATTGCCTTCCTGGATACATTTGTTTTAGCCATCCCGCTCCACCTGACTGAAAAGTTGTGAATTAAACACATTAAATATAATTAACTATTTTAGCTGTGCGCATGAGGATAATCTGATCTCTGAACTGGTCGGTCCGCCAGCGCTAAAACAAAAAAGGCCGGGGCGATGGGCTCCGGCCTGAATTAACAACGGAACATGCCGTTATGGGGTGACGATATTGAACCAGAATTCGAATTTATCCATATAGCTCAGTAGCTCATCCAGTTTCGCTGCATCACCGTCGATCTTCATATCGCCATTGTCGCGAGCCTGCTTAATGCTCTCCTGTTTAAGGATAATCTTGTTCAGGGTGTCGCGGGACAGCGTAATGGTGGCGTCTGCGTTTTTATCCTGGGCATTGGCGGTATGGTTTAGCACGCCATTTTCCAGTTCCAGTTTATATTTACCGCCGTCGTTACCCAGATCGATATTGAGAACTGATTTCGCACCAGCCGCTTTCTGACCGTTAAGGTGTACCGCCAGGTAGTCGAAGAACATCTCCGGCGTCATGGCGCGTACGGTATCCGGACTGGCGGTGTTCGGCGTTGGCAGTTTCTGTACTCCGTTACGCAGCTCCTGGGCGCCGGTCAGGTAGAAGTTACGCCACGGGCCCGATTCTGCCTGGTAGCCCAGTTGCTCCAGGGCATCCGCTTCCAGATTACGCGCTGCCTGGTTTGACGGATCGGCAAAGACGACTTTGCTGACCACCTGCGCCACCCAACGATAGTTGCCCTTATCGTAATCCTGCTTCGCTTTGTTAAGGATGCTGTCGGCACCGCCCATATACTCGACGAATTTCTTCGCGGCCTGTTCCGGTGGCAGCTCGTCCAGGGTAGCCGGGTTGCCATCGAACCAGCCCAGGTAGAGCACGTAGGTGGCTTTCACGTCATGGCTCACCGAGCCGTAGTAGCCACGGCTGGACCAGGCTTTCTCCAGGGTCGGCGGCAGGGTAAAGTTATTGGCGATCTCGTCGCGGGTCAGGCCCTTATTGGCCAGGCGCAGCGTCTGGTCGTTGATATAACGATACATATCACGCTGGTTTTTCATCAGTTTAACGACGTTGTCATTACCCCAGGTTGGCCAGTGGTGCTGGGCCATAATGATTTCGGCTTCGCCGCCCCAGCGGTCGATGGCGTCGTTAATGTATTTCGACCAGGCCAGCGGATCGCGGATTTTAGCACCGCGCAGTGAATAGGTGTTATGCAGGGTATGAGTCACATCTTCTGCGGCCTCGATCATTTTCTTCTCTTTGACATACCACAGCATTTCGGACGGCGCTTCTGAGCCCGGCGCCATCATAAAATCGTAGGTCAGGCCGTCGATCTTCTCTTCCTGGCCGGTTTTGGTAATGTAGTTGGTTGGGGCGATCAGCGTCACGGTACCGGCAGAGGTGGTGGTACCCAGACCGGCGCCCACCTGGCCTTTGGCATCCGGCTTCAACAGGTTACCGTACATGTAACTGGCGCGGCGGCTCATGACGTTACCGGCCATCATGTTTTCAGAGACCGCTTCTTCCATAAAGCCTGCCGGGGCATAGACTTTCACCTTACCGGACTTCACATCGGCTTCATCGATCACGCCGCGTACGCCGCCGTAGTGGTCCACGTGGCTGTGGGTGTAGATCACCGCCACTACCGGTTTTTTGCCGCGGTTTTTATAGTAGAGGTCCATACCGACTTTCGCCGTTTCTGCCGAAACCAGCGGATCGACCACGGTAATACCCTTTTCCCCTTCGATAATCGTCATATTCGACAGGTCGAGGTTGCGGATCTGATAAACACCCTCGGTGACTTCGAACAGGCCGCTGATATTAATTAACTGAGACTGTCGCCACAGGCTGGGGTTAACGCTATCCGGCGCTTTTTCACCTTCTTTAATAAAGGCGTATTTCTGCGGATCCCAGACCACATTCCCCTTTTCACCCTTTATGACTTCCTGGGGAATGGCAGCGATAAATCCTTTATGAGCGTTGGTAAAGTCGGTGTTATCAGAGAACGGCAGCTTGTTGTAGAGCGCGTTGTTGGCCTGCTTCGTGGCTTCAGTCGCCTCCTGGGGGGCAGCCTGTGCGAAAACGGGGACGGTAATGGTGGTCAGCAGACCGGCGAGCGCCAGATTCCTGATAATAGGCTTCAGTTGCATTGAAAAAACCTCGTGTGGTTATCATCGCGATAAACCCATTTTCACGACAGGTTGTAAATAATATGGGTAACGTAGCATCACCCTTCTGGAATAAGGCAAAGCATAGCCAGGATAAGTAAACCTGTAGACTTAATAGCGCCTTTAGCCTGGCTTAAGAAAGGGAAAATCCCCGCCGCAGCGGGGAATGAGAGGGATATTTTATTTTTTACGATGAGTCAGTAAATAGAACGCCGGGATCACCAACATCGAGAGCAGTGGGGCGCTGATCATTCCGCCGATCATCGGCGCGGCGATACGCTGCATCACCTCTGAACCGGTACCGCTGCCCCACATAATCGGCAGCAGACCCGCCATAATGGTGGCGACGGTCATCGCTTTCGGGCGCACGCGCAGTACCGCGCCTTCGTGGATCGCCGCATTCAGCGCCTGGGATGTTTCACCGCCGTGTTTATCCAGGGCGTGATTCAGATAGAGCACCATAATCACGCCGAATTCTGCGGCCACCCCGGCAAGAGCGATAAAGCCCACCGCCGCCGCCACCGACAGGTTGTAGTCCAGCAGCCACAGCAGCCAGACCCCGCCAATCAGCGCAAAGGGCAGGGTGCCCATAATCAGTAGCGCGTCCCGCACCCGCTTAAAGGTGAGGTAGAGCAGAACAAAGATAATCGCCAGGGTAAGAGGCAGCACCAGCGTAAGTTTTGCGGTAGCCCGTTCCAGATATTCGTACTGCCCGGACCAGCTCAGGGAGACTCCCTCAGGCAGTTTGACCTCACGGCCGACGACCTGCTGCATCTCCCGTACCGCCGAGGCCAGATCGCGATCGCGGATGTCCACATAGATCCAGTTAGTCAGGCGGGCATTTTCGCTTTTCAGCATTGGCGGACCGCTGGTGACGCTGATATCCGCCAGTTCGGCCAGGGCTATCTGTTCTCCTCCGGCGGTCACTACCGGCAGCTCGCGCAGTTTTTGCAGCGAATCGCGCATTTCGCGCGGATAGCGCACGTTTATCGGGTAGCGTTCGCGCCCTTCAAGGGGGGTGCCGATATTATCGCCGCCCACCAGGCTTGCCACCAGCGACTGTAGTTCCTTCACTGATACGCCATAGCGCGCCGCCTTGCGCCGGTCGATATCGATATTGATATAACGCCCGCCGTCCAGGCGCTCCGCCAGCGCGGAGGTGACGCCCGGCACCCGACGCACCACCCGCTCGATCTGCTCAGCGGCCTGTTCGATCTGCGCGATGTTATTGCCGTTTACCTTGATTCCCACCGGGCTTTTGATGCCAGTAGCCAGCATATCCAGGCGGTTACGGATCGGCGGCACCCAGACGTTGGCGATGCCCGGAACCTGCACCCGGCTGTCCAGTTCCTCGATCAGTTTGTCCATGGTCATCCCCGGGCGCCACCGATCCTTTGGTTTAAAGCGGATCGTGGTTTCCAGCATGGTCAGCGGCGCCGGATCGGTAGCGGTATCGGCTCGTCCTGCCTTACCAAAAACGGTATCCACCTCCGGTACCGTTTTGATCAAACGGTCGGTCAGTTGCAGCAGGCGCGCCGCCTCGCGGCTGGAGATCCCCGGCAGGGTAGAGGGCATATACAGCAGATCCCCTTCGTCGATCTGCGGCAGAAATTCGCTGCCCAGCTGTGACAGCGGCCAGAGCGTGGCGATAAGCAATGCCGTTGCCACGCTCAGCGTCGCCTTCGGCCAGCGCAGAACTCTATCCAGCAGCGGTTCATACAGGCGGATCAGGGCGCGGTTCAGCGGATTGCTGTGCTCGTCCGGGATCTTCCCGCGAATGAAAAAGCCCATCAGAATCGGCACCAGGGTAATGCCCAGACCGGCCGCCACGGCCATCGACCAGGTTTTGGTAAAGGCCAGGGGGGAAAACATTTTCCCTTCCTGGGCTTCCAGGGTGAAGACCGGAATAAAAGAGAGAGTAATGATCAGCAGGCTACAGAACAGAGCGGGGCCGACTTCGGAAGAGGCCTGCTGGGTTATCCGCCAGTAGTCCGCCGAACGCGGCGTTTGTTGGGGATTGTCGTGGCGCCACTGTTCCAGCACCTTGTGCATGTTTTCGATCATCACGATGGCGGCATCCACCATGGCGCCAATGGCGATGGCGATCCCCCCCAGCGACATCATATTGGCGCTGATGCCCTGATAGTGCATTACGATAAAGGCGCCGAGGATCCCCAGCGGCAGACTGATCATCGCCACCAGGGCGCTGCGAAAATGGAACAGAAACAGGGTGCAGACCACTGCCACCACAATAAACTCTTCAATCAGTTTTTGGGTCAGGGTTTTGACTGAATTTTCAATCAGCTGTGATCGATCGTAGGCCGGTACTATCTCCACCCCCTGGGGCAAACTCCTTTTGATCTCCTCCAGCCTGGCCTTTACCGCGTTGATGGTGGTCATGGCGTTTTTACCGGAGCGCATGATGATGATACCGCCCGCCACTTCGCCTTCGCCGTTAAGTTCCGCCACGCCGCGGCGTATCTCCGGACCGCGTCTGACGGTGGCGATATCGCCCAGCAGCACCGGCACGCCGCCGCGGCTGGCGATGACCACATTGCGAAACGCCTCCAGATTTTGCAGGTAGCCGGAGGTGCGTACCATATACTCCGCTTCACCCATCTCCAGTACCGAGCCGCCTCCTTCCTGGTTGGCGCTCTTAATGGCGTCGATGGCCTGGGTGTGGCTGACGTTAAGGGCCCGCATCCGGTCCGGGTTGAGCACCACCTGGTACTGCTTCACCATGCCGCCGACGCTGGCGACTTCCGAGACGTTGGGCACGGTTTTCAGCTCGTATTTCAGAATCCAGTCCTGGATCGCCCGAAGATCCCCCAGACTGTGGTTGCCGCTGCGGTCGACCAGCGCATACTCGTACACCCAGCCGACGCCGGTGGCATCCGGCCCCAGCGAGGCCTTTGCTTCCGGAGGCAGGCTGTTTTGTACCTGGCTTAAATACTCCAGTACCCGGGAACGCGCCCAGTACAGATCGGTGCCGTCATCAAACAAAATGTAGATATAAGCATCACCGAACATGGAAAAGCCGCGCACCGTTCTGGCTCCGGGCACCGACAGCATGGTGGTGGTGAGCGGATACGTCACTTGATCTTCCACGATCTGCGGGGCCTTACCCGGATAGTTAACCCGGACGATCACCTGGGTATCAGAGAGATCCGGCAGGGCATCAAGGGGCGCCTGCTGCACAGACCAGATTCCCCAGGCTGCCATGATTAGCGTCGCGAGCAGCACCAACAGCCGGTTGCGCAGCGAGGCGCGAATAATGGCGGCGATCATGGCTGCTCCTTGTGGCCGTGCCCGGCTTCGTCGCTCATGGGCATTATCGAGGCGATATGTACGCCGTCATCGTCCATCGTAAAGCTGAACATCACCCGCTCACCGGTTTTAAGTCCGGCTTTCTGCTGCGATGTAATGGTGAAGTCCATGGTCATGGCTGACCATTTCAGTGCCGGTACCGGGTCGTGTGCGATGGTGACGGAGTCCGGATTGAGGGCCATGATAACGCCATGGGTACTCCAGCTTTGCGGCGTGGATTCCGCTGGCGAATCACCCATCTGCGGCAGGGCGCTGCGCAGACTGGCTTCAGAATCGATCAGGAACTGGCCGGAGGTGACGACCTGCTGACCTTCTTGCAGGCCGCTGCGGACCTCCAGCATACCGTCACCGCTCTGGCCAGTGGTGACCGCCACCGGTCGGAACAGACCGTCGCCTTCTTTGATCAGTACCCGTCCGCCGTCGCGGGTGGCAATTAGCGCCTCTTCGGGGATGGTCAGTACTGGAGCGTTTTGGGAAGTGTCAGCCAGTTGGACGTTGAGGATCATGCCCGGTTTTAGTCGCTGGCGCGGATTATCCAGCACCACGCGGGCCTTCAGGGTACGAGTGGTGGCTTCCAGGTCCGGCAGCAGTTCGGCTATGGCGCCGTGAAAGGTGTCGCCGGGCCAGGAGGCGGTGGTGGCCTCGACTTTCATGCCCTGGCGAAGCTGGCTGGCCTGGCTTTCCGGGTAGTCGATCACCATCCACACCGGATCCAGCGCCGCCACTTCAAGCAGTCCCTGATTCGCTGCGACCTGGCTACCGGTTCGTACATCCAGCTTGCTGATATAGCCATCGCGCGGGGCGTATAGCGTGATGCGCGGCTGAGGAGCGCCGCTGCGTTCGACGGCGCGAATGACCGATTCCGGCATAAACTGCAGTCGCAGACGTGCGCGGGCGGCGCGGGTTAGCGCGCTATCGCCCATCTGGCGTACCGCCAGATACTCCTGCTGAGCCGCAGTCCATTGGGGGATCCACAGTCGGGCCAGCGGTGCATTGCGTTTCACCAACTGCTGGGGGGCGCTAACCAACAACTTTTCTATCTGACCCGCAGCGGGGGCGGAAACAGTGGTGATACTGCGTTGGTCGGTGGCGACGGTGCCGAAAGCGGCAAGCTGGCTTCCGAGCGTGCGAAGCGTGACTGGTGCGGTACGCACGCCCAGATTCTGTTGCTGGCGTGCGCTAATCTGTACGCCGTTATCGTCCCGGGTTTCATCCGCATAGCGCGGAACCAGCTCCATATCCATAAAAGGGGACTTCCCCGGCTTATCGAAGCGGGTGCCGGGAACCATAGGATCGTACCAGTAGAGGACTTTGCGATCCTGCTGCGGGTTTTGCGGTTCGGCGCCGGCAGGCGCACGGTGGCTGAGACTGCCCAGCCAGTAGCCGCCAGCCAGCAGCGCGATGGCGGCGGTGACCAGCGGCAGAGCGGTTTTCAGTTTCATGATTGGGACTCCTGCGGCGTCAGGTAGCGGATGGCGGCCCAGGCATCGGCAAGCGCTTTTTCGGCATTATTGCGGGCGACTTCACCATTCAGCAGATCGCGGCGGGCGGAAAGAAGTTCTGACAGCCCCGATCCGCCCGACTGATACTGGGCTTTGACCAGGCGGACTTTTGAACGCAGTAGCGGCAGGACTTCATTAACCTGGCGGTCGTAAATGGCTTTCGCCGCGTTGTACTGAGAAATCAGCTGATTTAGCACGGCCTGATGTTCGCGCATTAACAGCGTTAACTGATCGGTGGCCTGGTAAGTGCGGGAGACATCCGCCGCGTGGTCTTTATCCTGGCGTTTGCCCTGGAACAGGGGAAGATCGACAGTGAACATCACTCCGGCCATATCGTCCATGCCGTCGGCGCGTTTGGCGTAATAGACCTCTACCCCGACATCCGGGATGGCAGCGACCTCCGACTGACGGGATTTAGCTCTGGCGGTTGCCGCCTCCCGGCTGGCCTGAACGATCTCCGGATGCAGCTTAATGGCGGCGATAAGCGTGGCTTCATCGGCGGGCAGGTGTTCAATACGCGGCAGTGGGCCGGATACGGCGGTGATGTTTTGCCCCGTGAGCTGCATCAGCCTTGCCTGGGCAATCTGCAGGTCCCGGCGGGCGTTGTCCGCCTCATTTTCCATCGTGCTCAGGGCCAGGCGCAGATCCAGTACGCTACTGGCGCTGGCGGTACCGCTGGCAATACCGGCGGTCTGAATGCTGCCCTGGCGTCGGGTTTCCGCAATCAGGGTTTCGATCGCCTTCAGCGTTTTTTGCGAAGCCGCCAGATTCAACCATGCCTGGGCGGTGTCGCGCTGTAGTCGGGCGCGAATAACACCGGCATTGGCCGCCGCCTTGCTGGCCTCGGATCGAATAGCCTCGGATCGACGCTCGCGTTTGGTGCTGCTAACGTACTGCTGCATCACGCCAACCCGCTGCATGGTCATCCCTTCACGGGTCAGACGATGGCCGTTTCCCCCCTGCACCGGAACGTTTTCGATACCAAATTTCAGTTTGGGATCCGGTAACTGCATGGCGGAGTCCGCCATATTATTCAGGGCGTTGATCTGATGATCGTTGGCGGAAAGCTCCGCCGAGTAGTCTTCCGCTGCGCTAAGTGCCTGTGCCAGGCTGGTGGCACCTGCAGCGGTAGAAAACAGGCACAGCGCAAGGGGCAGCCCGCAGGCCACCCTGTTGATATTGTGGAACATGTTCGCCTCCGGCGATTATTGCGCGCTGGCAGAGACCAGGGCGTAGCCGGATTCCGTCTGACGGAAGGTAAAGTGAATCTGCTGGCCGGGAGTGAACGGCTTTCCCTGATAGCCGTCGAGCTCAAAGCTCATGGTCATGGCGGGCCAGTTCAACTGCGCGACGGGGCGGTGAGAGATAGAAACCGAGGTCGGGGACCAGGATTTGATCACGCCGGTGGTATTCCAGGTTTGTGCGTTTTGGGATGAGCTTTCCATTCCCGCCATTGAGCTATGATCCATCGCGCTAAATACGTTACCGGAAAGGCTAAGTAAGGCGGTAGTCAGAATAAAGTAAACAATACGCATTATAGAAATCTCCATATTCCCGAGATATTTCAGACGGCGTAAATAAACCGCCTGAATGATTCAGGAGTTAAAAACAGTGGCAGAGAGCCATAAAGGCCGCGATCTGTGTTTCTAACGGAGTTCTATTCTCTGAAGCGGCAAAAACGTATTTCGGCAGGTGGGCCAGTAACGGGCGGCTGATGCCACAGGGCCTGCTCAATGCAGGGCGTCTGGTGGCTGGCGACAGGCAGCAGGGTGGCATCCACGGGCAGGGCGGTCAGCTGCAACGAAGGCGAACTGGTCTGGGCGCTGTCCGGGTTACAGTGCTTCTCGCACAGCGCCTTTTGGGGCGCAGCGTGCTGCATGCCTGGCATCTGCGTATGTGTGACGTTATGCGGTTCGTTGATTTCAGATGGTGGTGTTGGCGTATGGTGGGCGGCCAGCGCCAGTTGCATATTCAGCAGTAGCCAGCAGGCAACCACGAACCCCGCGCGGATACGAAACCGGCGTCGGATTAATGGCTGAAAGAGCGACTGAATATGCTGTAGCATGGCTACCTTGCCGATAATAGAAGTGAATAAATTAAACCATATTTTTTAGAACGATGGCCACAGAAAAAGAAGAATAATGCAAAGTGAGCCGTAATTAAAAAAATCGCCTATATTTATTCACAAATAAATAACGAATAAAGCGGCCATGATTTATTGCCCACGGCTGTATGGGATTATCCCCCCGTTTCGCTATCAACCACGCGCCGCATATGTTCAACCAGAATCTGGGCGGTCATTTCCGGCAGTTCGAGGGCGATAAGGCCATCCATGCCGCACAGCAGGGCGATAAGCCGCCAGGCGATGGCTTCCGGACGATCTTTCAACTGAAATGCGTTCTGTTCGGCGCCATGGCGCAGAATTTTGGCGGTCTCTTCATGCCACAGGGTTGTGGCGGTGGCCAGCGCCTGGCGAAGGATTGGATCCTGTTCCGCCAGCACCTGCGCTTCGCGCCACAGGCGCAGGTAAGGATCATTAAGGGCGGTATCGGCTCCCAGCATAATCCATAGCCGCTCGCGCCATGTGCCATCAATGGTTGCATCGTCCAGGGAGTTGCGTACCAGAGTCAGAAAGGCCTCGGCTTTTAACGCTGAGGAGGAGGAAAAGTGATGGTGTACCTGGCCGGCGGCAATGCCCGCTTCGCCAGCGATACGCCTTACCGTCATTGCCCCAAAGCCTTCGACCAGGGCCAGATTCATCGCTGCCGTCAGAATAGTTTCACGCCGCGCTTCGCGTTTCAGGTAGGACATTATGCTGCTCTTTTATCACGAACCAGAGGGCAGTTTAACAAAAAACTGGACAAGTGTTCAGTTTTCCGTGAGGATCGAAAATGGACGCGTGTCCAGTTTTTTGAAAGTGCTTTAACGTGAGTAAGTTATGCAACGTCAGTGGTTAGTGCTGGGCATTATTATTCTGGCTTATGTGCCGGTGGCGATCGACGCCACCGTGCTGCACGTAGCGGCGCCGTCGCTCAGCGTGGCGCTACAGGCGACGGGCAGCGAGCTGTTATGGATTATCGATATCTATTCGCTGGTGATGGCGGGTATGGTGCTGCCGATGGGGGCGCTGGGGGATCGCATCGGTTTCCGGCGTTTGATGCTGTCAGGTGCTGTTATCTTCGGACTGGGGTCGCTGGCGGCCGCTTATGCGCCGGATGCCGGGCTGTTGATCGCTGCCCGGGCGCTGCTGGCGGTCGGCGCGGCGATGATTCTGCCGGCAACTCTGGCCGGTATTCGCACCACCTTTAATGATGCCGGGCAGCGAAACGTCGCGCTGGGTATCTGGGCGGCGGTCGGCTCCGGCGGCGCCGCGTTTGGGCCGCTGGTGGGCGGCGTGGTTATGACGCATTTCTCCTGGGGCGCGGTCTTTTTGATTAACATCCCCATTGTGGCCCTGGTGCTTCTGCTGACCTGGCGCTGGGTGCCACGCCAGGCCTTCCGTTCCCAACAGAAGTTGAATCTGCCGCAGGCTATTATGCTGGTGGTGGCGATCCTGGGGCTGGTCTGGGCAGTGAAGAGCGCGATGAAGCCCGATATCAAAGCGATGCAAACGCTGGCCGCACTGGTGCCTGCGCTATTGCTGCTGGTCTGGTTTGTTCGCATCCAACTGCGTTCGCCATCGCCGATGATCGATATCGCGCTGTTTCGCCATCGGGTGATCCTCACCGGCGTGGTGATGGCGGTGACCTCAATGGTGGCGCTGGTGGGATTTGAGCTGCTGATGGCGCAGGAGTTGCAGTTCGTCCATGGCCGGACACCGCTTCAGGCTGCGCTGTTTATGCTGCCGGTCATGCTTGCCAGCAGCTGTAGCGGTCCGCTGGCGGGGATACTGGTTTCCCGTCTGGGGCTGCGCCGGGTCGCCACAGCTGGCATGGCGCTGAGTGGACTGAGTTTCCTGGGGCTGGCTAATGCCGATTTTCAGCATCAGCAGTGGCTGGTATGGAGCTGGATGGTGCTGCTGGGCATCAGTGCGACCGTGGCGTTGCTTTCTGCGACTTCGGCCATTATGTCGGCCACGCCGAAAGAGAAAGCGGCAGCGGCAGGGGCGATTGAAACTATGGCCTATGAACTGGGGGCCGGGTTGGGGATAGCGCTGTTTGGTCTGGTGCTGGCCCGTAGCTACAGCGCCGTTATCGCGCTGCCATTGGGGCTGACGGCAGACGAACAGCTCCGTGCCGCGTCCTCTATTGGCGAGGCGGTACAGGTGGCTGCCGGGCTGGAATCCGGACGCGGTCTGGCGGTGATGGAAGCCGCTTCGCAGGCCTTTACCCATTCCCACAGCGTGGTGCTGTTTTCCGCCTGCGTGATTTTACTGGCGCTGGCGGCAGTCGTCTGGTTTGCGCTAAGCGCCCAACGATGCGAAAGCAACTAGTCAGGATACTTTAGTAAACCAGCGGCTCAGATCGTGCAGGGGGCCGTCGCCGCGAAACTGTCCGCCGCCCGCGTAGTGCAGGGTGGCGGGCCAGGAAGGTTCCCGACATACCCGGGCCTCAACCACTTCAAAGATAAAAAAGTTGTAGTCACTCACCAGGCTGTCGTCATAAAGACGGCATTCGAAGCTGGCATAGCATTCGGCAATGGTCGGGGCTCTGACCTTCACGCCCGGCTCTGGGGTTAAGCCGAAATGATCAAATTTATCCACCTGCGCGCCGCTGCAATTGCCGATTTGGGCAACGGTATCGGCTAACGCTTCGGTCGGCAGATTCAGTACGCACTCTTCACTGTGCAGCACCATATCGAAGCTGTGATTACCGGCGGAAAGCATACAGCCTACCAGCGATGGCGAGAATTCCATGATGGTGTGCCAGCCCAGGGTCATGATGTTATTTTTCCCCTGCCAGTGGGAGCTGACCAGTAATACCGGGCCGGGCTCCAGCCAGCGTCGCACGTCGCTGACTGGCCAGGTTGCTTTGTTCATCATCCGCCTCTCTGTGTCAGAAAACCTGTCAGAGGAAGCGTAGAAGAAAAATGGCCTTAGCGCCCGGTGGGTGAGCGCTGGCGTAGCGCTTCCAGCGTCTGGCGCTGTCCGCCCTGCTCGTCGAAATTGGCGGGCGACAACCAGCGCTGAAACGCGGTATTAAGATGCGGCCATTCACTGTCGATAATGGAATACCATGCGGTGTCCCGGTTGCGTCCTTTGTAGACCAGCGCCTGACGGAAAACACCTTCGTACTGAAAGCCCAGGCGCTGTGCGGCGCGGCGCGAAGGCGCATTCAGGCTGTCACACTTCCACTCATAGCGACGATAGCCCAGTTCGTTGAAGGCATATTGCATCAACAGCCAGTGGGCTTCGGTAGAGAGCGGGCTGCGTTGCATGAGCGCAGAGAAGTGAACGTGGCCAACTTCCATAACGCCGTGCTGCGGCACAATACGCATCAGGGCCAGCGTACCGATCGGGCGCTGGCTGGCGTTATCCATCACCGTAAAATGGAGCGGGTCATCGGTGGCAGCGGCTTGCGCCAACTGGCGGGTGAAGGCATCGACATCGCGCGGTGGCTCCATAGGGAGCCATGTCCAGTGGCTGTCATCGCTGGCCTGTGAAAAGGCATGGTAGAGGTCGGGGGCCTGTTCCTGCTGTAGGGGTATCAGTCGGCACCAGTTTCCTTCCAGCGTCCGGCGCTGTGGTGTGGGGCGGGGTTGCCAGTCAGGCAGGCTATCGCCCACCGGCTGGCCCCAGATATTTAGCGGCATGGCTCTCTCCTGGAGTCGCATGCCGCAGGGCGTTATGCAGGCGCGACAGCGACGTTTTTGATTGCACTGGCGTGTTCCAGCGACCAGATATCATAAAAAGAGATTTCACCCTTGGTGGCAACCATTTTGCGCAATTGCGCTTTTTGTTGTGCAGTGATCCGGGGGGAGTTCAGGATGCTATCGATTAACGAAGTCGGGGCGAAACGGGTGTTGTACCACTCGCCGTTATAGCAGACACGCAGATCCAGCACGTCAATGTCGCTGTAATGGTAGCGGGGATTCACATCAAAAAAGAAAAAACCATTCAGCAGGATAAAAAGGACGACCAGCAGCCAGACGGAATCGGCCAGGGTAGGGGAGAGCATCATCACCGCCAGCGTGGCGAACCAGCCGAGGTACATGGTGATAAACAGCCAGGGGTGATTGCGGATAAAACTAATACTGAGCCGCGGACGATTGTCACGCTTCTCCTGGTGATTGATCTGTTCAATGGTGGCAGTTAGCAGGCGCTGTATTTCACTCATAGAGGACCTTTTGATAATAAGCGACGCGCCCAGAAGGCGATGTACTTATGGTAGAAGGTCCTGCTGTTGATAAAAAGTAACAGTTGTGCTGTGAAAAGTAATAACAGTAGATAACTGTTATCTGACCTTCCTTACGGATCCATCCGATGCCAACATCAGGAATATTGATGATAATTCTTAAATTGGTCTTTAGCCTTATTGTTATCAGGTATAACTCTTATTTTTGATTGTTACCTGAGGCTTGTTAGTTTTCTCCAGTGAAAGCACATAGCAAAGCGTCGACAGGCCGCCGTGCAGCACTGGCGCTAAGGCATTCACTTATTAGTTAAGGTTGGGGAGTCTTAGGTTATCGGACAAATTTCCACACAGACGTCGGGATTTTATCGTAAAGCTTGTTCATCGTGAGTTCAGCCAGACGGTGGTCAGCAGCTGAATAAAATACCGCCAGTTCATGGTCTGATAATTCGTATTTATTTTTTTCGATAACACGCTCCAGCGTATCGATAGTCTGACAGCGGCGCAGACGCATCAGATAGTCTGTCTTGGTTAACGGCTTGGTTGTCATGAAATCACCTCAAGTGCTTCTAAAATTATTAAAATGAAAGGCTTACCGGGTTGGCTCTGCTTTCATTGACGAAACACTGGAACAAGCGGTTGCTGGATTTGTACCATTGTTGTAAATCCTGCGCATTAATGCCGTAGTTGCTAAACAACATGAAGGTGTCGTCCAGATATTCGTCTATTTGTTGGGTTAACCTACTCTCATCTTCATACTTAATCTTGTAATTAAGTGCGAAGGTCGCTATATGCTCAATCAAATCATTCAACTGCAGATTGACGGTGGAGGTCGGGTCATTAACCCAGCCGGGGGTACCATCGTCGAGCCTTGCCAGGCAGTCGTGATACAGGTTTTCGCAGAGATATTTTAGCTGCGCTATATCATGCCGCTTCGGTGAGTATTCGTCCATATGCTATCCCCTTTTATCGTATAAATCTGATAAAGCATCAGGTAAAGGGCACCGTCATAATGTGGAGATTTAACGCACATTTTCAACTACTGATAAATTATAAATCAGTATTTGAGAATTTTCCCTACGGTATTACGAAAAATTACAATTAAGCAACTGGTATGGCTTATTAATGATTTTACCCTGAACCTCTCGTTCTGTGAATAGCTGTTTTTTGCCTGAAAAAAATCCCTAATCTTTTCAGTGGGTTGGTTTGGTTGTTGATTAGGCTCAATTTTGACGTAAGTGGTGTGTTGTAGAGAAATGGCAATAAGATAACTGTGATTAATCTGTAAAATTAATTTAATTTAACAATAACGGTTGTGGATGACTGAAACGGCAAAATAATCTTTGATCTGGTCGGGGGGAGGGCAGATATAAAAAAGGCCGCTAACGCGGCCTTTTCACTATCCGAAGACAGCTTATACGTTGTGTTCTGACGGCTTCTGCTCGCTCTCTTCGACCTTTTTGCCGAAGCGGCGGCGTACCACCACGAAGAACAGCGGAACGAAGAAGATGGCCAGCACGGTGGCGGTAATCATACCGCCCATTACACCGGTACCTACCGCGTTCTGGGAGCCGGAGCCTGCACCGGTACTGATGGCCAGCGGCATTACCCCAAGGATAAAGGCCAAAGAGGTCATCAGAATGGGACGCAGACGCATACGTACCGCCTCCAGCGTCGATTCAATAAGCCCTTTGCCCTCTTTTTCCATCAGGTCCTTGGCGAATTCTACGATAAGTATCGCGTTCTTCGCCGACAGGCCTATGGTGGTCAACAGACCCACCTGGAAGTAGACGTCGTTAGTCAGGCCGCGTAGCGTTGCGGCCAACAGCGCACCGACAACCCCCAGCGGCACCACCAGCATAACCGAGAACGGAATCGACCAGCTCTCGTACAGCGCCGCCAGACACAGGAACACCACAATCAGCGAGATGGCGTACAGTGCCGGAGCCTGGTTACCGGAGAGTCGCTCCTGATAAGAGAGGCCGGTCCAGTCATATCCCACGCCGGTCGGCAGCTTACTGGCTAACTGCTCCATCAGCGCCATGGCTTCACCGGTACTCTTACCCTGAACCGCTTCACCCAGGATCTCCATGGAGGGCAGACCGTTGTAACGTTCCAGACGCGGTGAACCGTACTGCCAGTGGCCAGTCGCGAAGGCGCTGAACGGCACCATCTGACCATCGGAACCACGCACGTACCATTTGCTGATATCGCTCGGCAGCATACGGGAAGAGGCTTCACCCATGATGTAAACCTTCTTCACACGACCACGGTCGATGAAGTCGTTAACGTAGCTACTCCCCCAGCCGGCGCCCAGCGTGGTATTGATATCGCTGATGGAGACGCCCAGTGATTCGGCTTTCTCCTGATCGATCTCAATCTTGTACTGCGGCGTATCTTCCAGGCCGTTAGGACGTACCGTAGCCAGAACGTCAGGATGCTGCGCCGCCATGCCCAGAAGCTGGTTACGGGCCTGCATTAGCGCGTCGTGTCCCAGACCGCCCTGGTCTATCAGCTCGAAGTCGAAGCCGGTTGCGGTACCCAGTTCCACGATGGCTGGCAGGTTAAAGGCGAACACCATCGCATCTTTAATCTGCGAGAAAGCGCCCATGGCCCGGCCGGTAATGGCGGTAACCTTGTTTTCCGTTCCCTGTCGTTCGTCCCAGTCCTTCAGGCTGACGAAGGCCAGACCGGTGTTCTGACCACGACCCGCAAAACCAAAGCCGTTAACCGTAAAGACGGAGTTAACGTTATCTTTCTCTTTAGTCAGGAAGTAGTCGGTGACCCGATCCAGAACCTTCTGGGTACGCTCCTGAGAAGCCCCGGCAGGCAACTGGGCCTGTACCAGGAATACCCCCTGATCCTCTTCCGGCAGGAAGGAGCTCGGCAGACGCAGGAACAGCCAGGCCATCCCCACCACAATCAGCACATACAGCAGCAGATAGCGGCCGGTGCTGCGCAGAATGTTACCCACGCTATCGGTGTAGTGATGCGTGCTCTTATCGAACATGCGGTTGAACCAGCCGAAGAAGCCTTTCTTACCTTCGCCGTGGTCACCTTTCTTCACCGGTTTCAGCATGGTGGCGCAGAGCGCTGGCGTCAGGATCATCGCTACCAGTACCGACAACACCATCGCGGAAACAATCGTGATGGAGAACTGGCGATAGATAGCACCGGTTGCGCCGCCGAAGAAGGCCATCGGGATAAATACCGCCGACAGCACCATCGCAATACCGACCAGAGCCCCCTGGATCTGGCCCATCGACTTACGGGTGGCCTCCTTGGGAGGGAGTCCATCCTCCACCATGACACGCTCAACGTTTTCGACCACCACGATGGCATCATCCACCAACAGGCCTATCGCAAGGACCATGGCGAACATCGTTAGCGTGTTTATCGAGTAGCCGAAGGCGGCAAGCACCGCAAAGGTCCCCAGGAGTACGACCGGCACCGCGATGGTAGGAATCAGCGTGGCGCGGAAGTTCTGCAGGAACAGGTACATGACCAGGAAGACCAGTACGATGGCTTCCACCAGGGTTTTCACCACTTCGAAGATCGAGATCTTAACGAACGGCGTGGTGTCGTACGGGTAAACCACTTCCATACCTTCCGGGAAGAAGGGCTTCAGTTTTTCTACCTGTTCGCGCACCGCAGCGGCGGTATCCAGTGCGTTAGCGCCGGTCGCAAGCTTGATCCCAAGACCAGACGCCGGGTGGCCGTTAAAGCGGGCGATAACGTCGTAGTTTTCGCCGCCCAGTTCAATCTTCGCGACATCGCGCAGACGAACCTGGGAACCATCCTGGTTCACTTTCAGCAGGATTTTTCCAAACTCCTCGGTAGAGGTCAGACGGGTCTGCGCGATGATAGAGGCGTTAAGCTGCTGCCCCTTCACCGGCGGCGTACCGCCTAACTGACCCGCAGCAACCTGGGCGTTCTGGGCCTTAATAGCCGTGGTCACGTCGCCTGGCGTCAGGGCGTAGTTGGTCAGCTTGTCCGGATCGAGCCAGATACGCATCGCGTACTGGGAACCAAACAGCTGGACGTCACCCACACCTGCGGTACGGCTGACCGGGTCTTTGATATTCGAGCCAACGTAATCCGAGATATCTTCCTGCGTCATGCTGCCGTCGGTGTTGATAAAGCCAAGCACCATCAGGAAGCTACTGGAAGATTTCTTCACGTTGATACCCTGCTGCTGCACTTCCTGCGGCAGCAGTGGCATTGCCAGCTGCAGTTTGTTCTGCACCTGCACCTGGGCGATATCCGCGTCGGTGCCGGTCTCAAAGGTCAGCGTAATTTCAACGGTGCCCGACGAGTCACTGGTAGAGGACATGTACATCAGGTTATCGATACCGTTCATGTTCTGTTCGATAACCTGAGTCACAGTGTCCTGCACCGTTTTCGCGTCAGCACCCGGATAGGTGGCCGTAACGGTAACAGCCGGTGGCGCAATCGTCGGATATTGCGCGACGGGAAGCTTCAATATTGAAAGCAACCCTGCCAGCATGATGATGATCGCGATAACCCATGCAAAGATGGGGCGATCGATAAAAAACTTAGCCATGCCTTAACGGCTCCTGTTTTTGTTAAGACTGTTTCTGTTCGGACTGAGCTGCAGCGCCCTGTGACTGCGCGTCGGCATCGCCGGATTTGGCTTCTTCAGGCTTAACCGTGGCGCCGGGTTTAATCTTCTGCAGCCCGGAGACAATCACCTGGTCCCCGTCCTTCAGCCCGTCAGTGACCAGCCACTTATCGCCAATGGCCTGACTGGTAGTGACTTTGCGCACTTCAACTTTGTTGTCCTTTCCCACCACCATAGCGGTGGCTTCGCCGCGAGGCGTACGGGCGATCCCCTGCTGAGGCACCAGCAGCGCGTTGGGATGAGTCCCTTCTTCCAGAATCGCACGTACATACATGCCGGGCAGCAGCGTATGGTCGGGGTTCGGGAAGATAGCGCGTAGCGTGATGGAGCCCGTGGTCTGATCAACGGTGACGTCCGAGAATTCCAGAGTACCGGTCTGGTTGTACTGAACCCCGTCAGAGGTGCTCAGGGTCACTTTTGCCTTACCGTTTTCCTGCTTCAGGGTGCCGTTAGCCAGCTCCTGTTTCAGACGCAGGAAATCGTTGCTGGACTGGGTGACATCCACATAGATCGGATCCAACTGAGTGACGGTCGCCATGGCGGTTGACTGACCCGTTTGCACCAGCGCCCCTTCGGTGACGGCAGATTTGCTGATACGTCCACTAATCGGTGAGGTTACCTTGGTATAGGCGAGGTTAATACGAGCGGTTTCCACCGCGGCTTTAGCAGCCACGACCGCGGCGTCAGCCTGTTTGGCTTCGGCAGCGGCGTTATCGTAGTCCTGTTGACTTACATAGTTAGTGCCAAGCAGTTTCCGGTAACGGTTTACCGTCAGACGTGCCATATGGGCGCTGGCTTCAGCTTTAGCCAGATCGCCTTTAGCGCTGTCCCACGAAGCCTGATAGGTCGCAGGGTCGATCTGATAAAGCGAAACTCCGGCCTTAATGTCACTTCCTTCGACAAAATTACGTTTCAGGATAATGCCACCGACCTGAGGACGCACTTCCGCAACGCGGTAAGGGCTGGTGCGTCCGGGAAGTTCAGTTTTCATCTGAAGAGGTTCGCTTTGCAGCGTTACAACGTCCACAGGTATCGCCTGAGCCGACTGCTGCTGGGACTGATCGTCATTACATCCTGTAAGCGCTAAACCGCCTGAGAGCATCAGAACGACCGCCAGAGGCGACAACCCTCTGTTTTTGTTCATAGGTAAACCTCGAGTGTCCGATTTCAAAATTTGATCAATGGTCAAAAGTCCATAAACCCATTGCTGCGTTTATATTATCGTCGTGCTATGGTACATACATTCACAAATGTATGTAAATCTGACTCCTGCAAATCCCTTAACCGATGGCACGAAAAACCAAACAGCAGGCGCAAGAGACGCGCCAGCACATTCTTGACGTGGCGCTGCGCCTTTTTTCCGAACAGGGCGTTTCGGCCACTTCGCTTGCTGATATCGCGAAGGCGGCAGGCGTGACGCGCGGCGCCATCTACTGGCATTTTCGCAATAAATCCGATCTGTTCAATGAAATATGGGAGCTATCGGAATCCAGTATTGGGGATTTAGAGATTGAGTATCGGGCAAAATTTCCCGAGGATCCACTCTCAGCGCTCAGAGAGCTTTTGATTTACATTCTGGAAACCACGGTAACGGAAGAACGCCGACGTCTAATGATGGAGATTATTTTCCATAAATGCGAGTTTGTTGGCGAAATGATGACGGTACAGCAGGCTCAGCGCAGCCTTTATATGGAAGGCTACGATCGCATTGAAGCCAGCCTGAAACGCTGTAGTGATGCCGGCATGTTGCCTGCCTCCCTGCAAACCCGCCGTGCCGCGATCCTGATGCGCTGCTATATTACCGGTATTATGGAAAGCTGGCTGTTTGCGCCAGATACTTTTGATCTGCAGCGTGAGGCCCGGGAGTATGTGGCGATTCTGATTGAGATGTTCCAGCACTGTCCAACCCTGCGTCAGCCCGAAGGCGAATAACCACTCAGGGCAACCCGGCGGGGATTCAGAGCATGTCGCTATTTCCGGATGAAAAGGCGTGCTATTCTTCGCCACATTAAGCTATCGCTTCAGTACATTCTCATCCGGATGATTATGCAGCACGCGACCCGTCAGCGGAAATTCGCTTCCGCGTTTATGATTACCCTGTTTTTTATTCTGTTCAGCGGTCTGCTGCCGCTGAGCCTGGCGTACGCGCAGTCAAATGGCGATCTGCCATCCCGCGGCGAGGTACAGAATCAGCTTGATGCGCTGGAAAAGCAGAAGAACCTGTCGTCACGGGACAAACTGGCTCAGCAGGATCTGACTCAGACCCTGGAGATGTTGGAAAAGCTTAAGCGCGTCAAAGAAGAGAGCAGCGATCTCGACAAACAGATCGAGCAGGCGCCGGTCAAAATGCGCGAAGCGACCCGTAAGCTCGAAGCGCTACGCAAACCGCAGGACGATGCCGACACCAGCAAGCAACTGGCGCGCCTGTCCCTACGCCAGTTGGAGGAGCGGCTGGGGAGCGCCCTTGAAGACCTCCAGAATGCCCAAAGCGCTCTCTCCACTTTTAACAGCCAGCTGGTCTCGCTGCAGACCCAGCCGGAGCGGGTGCAGAATGCGATGTCCAGCGCTACCCGTCAGCTTCAACAGGTACGTAACCGTCTGAGCGGCACCGCAGCGGGAGACACCGCCCTGCGCGCCACTCAACAGGCGCTGTTACTGACCCAGCAGGCGGTGCTGAATGCCCAGATAGAGCAGCAGCGTAAGAGCCTGGAGGGCAATACCGCGCTACAGGATTCGCTACAAAAGCAGAAGGATTACACTACCGCCTGGATAAGCCAGCTGGAGCATCAGCTGAAACTGTTGCAGTCGGCGGTGAATAACAAGCGCCTGACCCTGACGGAGCGTACCGCCCGGGAGGCGGTCACTCCGGAAGAGGCCAGTAACATCCAGAAAAACCCGCTGGTGAAGCAGGAGCTGGACCTTAACCATCAGATCAGTCAGCGTCTGATCGATGCCACCCAGAATGGCAACGATCTGGTACAGCGTAATATTCAGGTCAAAACCTGGCTCGACCGGGCATTGCAGTCCGAACGGAACCTGAAAGAACAGATCGCGGTGCTGAAAGGGAGCCTGCTGCTGTCGCGTATCCTCTATCAGCAGCAGCAGACGCTGCCGTCGGCGGATCAACTGGAAGACATGACCAACCGCATCGCCGACCTGCGTCTGGAACAGTTTGATATTAACCAACAGCGGGATGAGTTATTCCAGCGCGACGCCTTTGTGGAGCGCCTGATTCAACTGGGGAAGGATAAAGAAAAAGCCCAGGTGGATGATGAAGTACGCGACGCGCTGCTGGAAGTGGTGGATATGCGGCGCGAGCTGCTGGACCAGTTGAATAAGCAACTGGGCAATCAGCTGATGCTGGCGATTAATTTGCAGATGAATCAGCAGCAGCTCATGAACGCCAGCGGCAACCTGCAAAAAATTCTGACTCAGCAGATTTTTTGGGTGACCTCCAACAAGCCGATGGACTGGGAGTGGTTCAAAGCCTTTCCTCAGGCGCTGAAGGACCAGATTGCGGGGATGAAGGATCTGTTCAACCGCGGCAAGTCATCGCCTGCGTGGGGGCTGGGACTACTGCTGGCATTGCCGCTGCTGCTGATAGCGGGTGTGGTACGCTGGCGTTTCCGCTGGCTGAAAGAGCGTCTGAAGACGCTGTCGGACGATGTGGGACAGTTGCGTAAAGACAGTCAGCTCCACACGCCGATGTCGATGCTGATTAACCTGGTGCGCACGCTGCCGGTTTCATTACTGATTCTGGGCGTCGGGGTACTGCTGCTGTGTATGCGCTTTACCTCCAGCGACCTGATGTGGGATATCGCCAAAGAGCTGGCGCTGTTCTGGACCATTTTCGGCCTGAGCTGGCGGGTGTTGGAAAAAGAGGGCGTTGCGGTACGCCACTTTATGATTTCACCGATGAACAGCCGCCACTATCGACGCCAGATGGTGCGTGTCAGCCTGGCGCTACTGCCGCTGTTGGTCTGGGCGGTGATTGGCGGCCATTCGCCGCTACACCTGATGAATGATGTGCTGGGTCAGTTCGTTATTTTCCTGAACCTGCTGCTGTTGGCCGGTTTGATGTTGCCGATGTGGCGCGACGCCTGGCGTGATAAAGAGTCCCACACCATTCGTCTGGTGGTGATCACCATCCTGCTGCTGGTGCCCATTGGTTTACTGGTGCTGACGGCGACCGGCTACTTCTATACCACGCTGCGTCTGGCGCACCGTTGGATCGATACCGTCTACCTGGTGATTATCTGGAACCTGCTGTATCAGACGGTGCTACGCGGCCTGAGCGTGGCGGCGCGGCGTATCGCCTGGCGCCGGGCTCTGGCGCGGCGCGAGGCGATGACCAAAGAGGGCGAAGAGGGGGGAGAAACGGTCATAGAGGAAGAGCCTCCGCTGGGGTTGGATCAGGTGAACCAGCAAACGCTGCGCCTGACCACGCTTGCGATGTTCGCCCTGTTTGGCCTGGTGTTCTGGGCCATCTGGTCTGATTTGATCACCGTCTTTACCTACCTTGATAGCATAGTTCTGTGGGAGTACAGCTCCGGCAGCGGCGGCTCTGCGGTGACCAAAAGCGTCACCATGGGCAGTATGCTGATAGCGCTGATTTCGTTTATGCTCGCCTGGGTGCTGATCCGCAACCTGCCCGGGCTGCTGGAGGTGTTGATCCTCTCCAGGCTGAAGATGCGTCAGGGCTCTTCTTACGCCATTACCACCATCCTCAATTATGTGATTATCGCCACCGGCGCCATTGCGGTGCTGGGTTCGCTGGGGATCTCCTGGGATAAACTCCAGTGGATGGCCGCGGGTCTGTCGGTTGGTCTGGGTTTCGGGCTGCAGGAAGTGTTCGGTAACTTTATCGCTGGTCTGATGATCCTGTTCGAACGCCCGGTGCGTATTGGCGATACCATCACCATTGGCACCTATTCGGGCACGGTCAGTAAGATTCGTATTCGCGCCACCACGCTGACCGACTTCGACCACAAAGAGATCATCGTGCCTAATAAGGCCTTTGTTACCGAGCGTTTGATCAACTGGTCGCTGAGCGACACCGTAACCCGCGTGGTGGTGAAGCTGGGCGTGGCCTATGGTTCCGATCTCGAAAAAGTGAAGAAGATCCTCTATCAGTCGGCCACCGATCATCCGAAAGTGATGCACGATCCGGCGCCGGAGGTCTTCTTCCTGGCCTTTGGGCAGAGCTCGCTGGATCACGAACTGCGTTTCTATGTGCGCACTCTGCTGGATCGCAATACCACCCTGGATGAGGTGAATCGCACTATCGAACAGCTGTGCCGCGAGCATGAGATTGACGTGGCCTTTAACCGCCTCGAAGTGCATATGCTCAACGACAAGGGCGATGAGCAGACCGTGGTGAAACGCGGTGGGGCGGATGACGGAGAAGGGGAGGCGCCGTCAGTCTGAGGATGACGGCACCTGGGCCTGCTTGCGTAAGAAATCCTGACGCACAATCTCCAGCGCGGCCAGCGCGGTGTGGGTCGGGATTTGGTGCTGCTCCAGCAGCATAATCAGATCGACGGCCAGTTTGACCTCGTCGGGGGCCTGCTCCAGTGACATATGGGTTCCTCCTGATTCTCGGTTAAAGCTCAGCGCAGCTTTCTTTGTGCGCTGCCTGAAATTTGTGCCAGGGCTGCCCGACAGCGATCGATACGACCTTCCAGCGCTTCCAGCTCGCGCACCAGTCGCTGCTGACCGGCCAGGGTCTGCTCTCTGGCCAGTTGCGCTTCCCGTTCGGCCTTCATCGCCAGCAGGCGACGCTCATAATCCTGATGGCGATGCATGCGGGCGCTCAGCCTGCTGGTAGCGCGGCGGGCATCGTCATAGCGGCGAAGCGTCCAGGTGGCGGATTCACGGGTCAGCGCCGCCATCTGATTCGCCAGCCGCTCCGCCAGCCAGGCGCTGCGCGCTTCATCCTGACGGGATACCGCCTGAGCCAGATGACGGTAGTTGTTCTCCAGCTCTGCCAGATAGTCCCCCAGCAGGGTGCCGCGGCAGCTGAACAACTTCACATCGAAACGCGGCATCAGGCTCATATGACCGGCCAGCGGCGCCAGCTCTGCCCTTAACTGCGCGATGCGTGCTTCCAGCGATTGCAGTAATTGGCTGGTGTTCATCTTCTCTCCGCGAATAATCCACTGATACACTTAACGCCATGTCACGTGGGAAGCGATATGCCAAAAATCATTCTAACCTTCATTGGCTGGCTGGCGGTAGTGCTGGCAACTCTGGGTGTGGTGCTGCCGCTATTGCCAACCACGCCGTTCTTATTGCTGGCGGCCTGGTGCTTCGCCCGCTCGTCGCCGCGCTTTCACTACTGGCTGCTCTACCGCTCGTGGTTCGGCGGCTATCTGCGCTTCTGGCAACAGCACCGGGCGATGCCGCGGGGGGCTAAACCCCGTGCGGTATTGCTTATCGTCATCACCTTTGCGATTTCACTGTGGCTGGTCAAACTTATCTGGGTGCGGCTGTTCCTGCTGGCGGGGCTGGTGGGGTTACTGGTTATGCTGTGGCGGGTGCCGGTTGTCGATTCGCCAGTTGATAAGGAACAACAAAAGCCGTAAACGACGGTCCTTGCGGTTGCAATTATGGTCCGCAGCCAGTAAATTCTGGCGTCTTCGAGCGCGGCGCGTGGTTAACAAACAGACAATGGAGCAGCGATATGCTCCTGGCGCGCCGTGAGTAACACCGTATTTATCAGGCATTTCATTATGACCGCGACTGCGCAGCAGCTTGACTATCTGAAAAACAGTATTAAAAGCGTTCAGGACTACCCGAAGCCGGGGATCCTGTTCCGTGACGTGACCAGCCTGCTGGAAGACCCTCAAGCGTATGCCCTGAGCATCGATCTGCTGGTGGCACGTTACAAAGCGGCCGGCATCACCAAAGTGGTGGGAACCGAAGCCCGCGGCTTTCTGTTCGGCGCGCCGGTCGCTCTGGGTCTGGGCGTAGGCTTTGTGCCGGTACGTAAGCCGGGCAAACTGCCGCGCGAAACTCTTAGCGAAAGCTACGAGCTGGAGTACGGCACCGACAAGCTGGAGATTCACGTCGACGCCATCACCCCGCAGGATAAAGTGCTGGTGGTGGACGATCTGCTGGCTACCGGCGGCACCATTGAAGCGACCGTGAAACTGATCCGTCGACTGGGCGGTGAAGTGACGGACGCCGCCTTTGTTATCAATCTGTTCGACCTGGGCGGTGAGCAGCGCCTTTCGAACATGGGCGTAGCCAGCTATAGTTTGGTGCCTTTCCCGGGCCACTAATTCCGGCGCCCTGGAGGCGTCTGAGATTGTGGTATCGCGCATTAAGGCAGCCTCGCCCAAATGGGTGGGGCTGTGTTAGCATTACCCTCCTGAATTTCCCCGAGAGCCTATATTCTGATGAGCTACCAGGTGCTGGCCCGTAAATGGCGTCCACAAACCTTTGCCGATGTCGTCGGTCAGGAGCATGTCCTGACCGCGCTTGCCAACGGCCTCAACCTGGGCCGTATTCACCACGCTTATCTGTTTTCCGGCACCCGCGGCGTCGGTAAAACCTCTATCGCCCGTCTGCTGGCGAAAGGGCTGAACTGCGAAACCGGCATTACCGCTACCCCCTGCGGCCAGTGCGAAAACTGCCAGGCCATCGAGCAGGGGCGTTTTGTCGATCTTATTGAGATCGATGCCGCATCGCGCACCAAAGTGGAAGACACCCGCGATCTGCTGGATAACGTGCAGTACGCCCCGGCGCGTGGCCGCTTCAAGGTCTATCTGATCGACGAAGTGCATATGCTGTCGCGCCACAGCTTCAACGCCCTGTTGAAGACCCTGGAGGAGCCGCCGTCGCATGTGAAATTCCTGCTGGCGACCACCGATCCCCAGAAGCTGCCGGTCACCATTCTGTCACGCTGTTTGCAGTTCCACCTGCGGGCGCTGGATGCCGGGCTGATTCGCGATCGGCTGGACTATATCCTTAATCAGGAAAATATTGAGAGTGAATCCCGGGCATTGCAGCTGCTGGCGCGTGCCGCGGAGGGCAGCCTGCGTGATGCTCTGAGTCTGACCGATCAGGCCATTGCCAGCGGCGACGGCCGCGTGACCACCGAGGCGGTCACCGGCATGCTGGGTACCCTGGATGACGATCAGGCGATGAGCCTGGTGGAAGCGATCGTTCAGGCCGACGGCCAGCGCGCCATGAATCTGGTGCAGGAAGCTGCCGCCCGCGGCGTGGAGTGGGAAGCGCTGTTGATCGAGATGCTGGGACTGTTGCACAAGGTGGCGATGATCCAACTGTCGCCTCAGGCGTCGGTTGGCGATATGGCGCAGCTTGAGCCGCGCCTGCGGGAACTGGCGCGCACCGTACCGCCCGGCGATGTGCAGCTTTATTACCAGACGCTGCTGATTGGGCGTAAAGAGCTCCCCTGGGCGCCGGATCCGCGTATGGGCGTAGAGATGACGCTGCTGCGCGCGCTGGCGTTCCACCCGAGTGCGCCGTTGCCGGAGCCGGAATCGGAACCGGCCATGCGGGCGCAGCCCGCCGCCGCGCCGATGGCGACACCGCCGCCGTCTGCGGATTCGCCGCCCGTACCGCGCAGCGAGACGCCGCTATCGGACACCACCAGTCAGGTATTGCAGGCCCGCAGTCAGCTCCAGCGTCAGGGAGCTGAACGAGCAAAAAAGGGTGAACCGGCGGCGCAACAGCGTTCAGCGCGGCCGGTAAGCTCCTCTGCGCTGGAACGTCTGGCCTCGGTCACTGAGCGGGTACAGGCGCGCGCTTCCACCGCTGTTGCAGAGCAGGAGACGCCTGCGAAGAAAGAGGCCTACCGTTGGAAGGCCCAGAACAAAGTCGCGGTGGTGAAAGAGAAGGTCGCCACCCCGAAGGCGCTCAGAAAGGCGCTGGAACATGAAAAGACGCCGGAACTGGCGCTCAAACTGACCGAAGAGGCCATCGCACGAGATCCGTGGGCGGCGGAGGTCAGCCAGTTGAAGGTTCCCAAACTGGTAGAACAGGTGGCGCTTAATGCCTGGAAAGAGCAGGTCGGTGAACATCAGGTGTGTCTGCATCTGCGTTCCAGCCAGCGCCATCTGAATTCGGCTGGTGCCCGCCAGGCGCTGAGTGACGCCATGTCAGCCCTGGCCGGGGCGCCGGTAGAACTGACTATCATTGAAGATGACGATTCCGCACAGCGCACGCCGCTGGAGTGGCGCCAGGCTATCTACGAAGAGAAGCTGGCCCAGGCGCGGGATTCGATTACCGCGGATGGTAACATCCAGACGCTGCGTCGATTCTTCGATGCGGATCTGGATGAAGAGAGCATCCGCCCCGTTTGACGCCGTTTTCCGGTGTCGAATTATTTTTAACGCCGCCGTTACGCGGCCCGAGCAAGAAGAGAGACTGATATGTTTGGTAAAGGCGGTCTGGGCAATCTGATGAAGCAGGCCCAGCAGATGCAGGAAAAAATGCAGCAGATGCAAGAGGAAGTCGCCGCCATGGAAGTGACCGGCGAATCCGGCGCGGGCATGGTGAAAGTGACCATTAATGGTGCGCACAACTGCCGCCGGGTGGAGATCGACCCGAGCCTGCTGGAAGACGACAAAGAGATGCTGGAAGATCTGGTTGCCGCCGCGTTTAACGACGCCGCGCGCCGTATCGAAGAGACTCAGAAAGAGAAGATGGCTTCCGTCTCCTCCGGCATGCAGCTGCCGCCGGGCTTTAAGATGCCGTTCTGATGCAAACCAGCCCGCTGTTAACGCAGCTGATGGAAGCGCTGCGCTGTCTGCCCGGGGTCGGGCCGAAGTCGGCGCAGCGCATGGCGTTTACCCTGCTGCAGCGCGATCGCAGCGGCGGTATGCGTCTGGCGCAGGCGCTGTCCCGCGCTATGTCGGAGATTGGGCACTGCGCCGACTGCCGGACCTTTACCGAGCAGGAAATTTGCAACATCTGCTCGAACTCCCGGCGTCAGGAAAATGGCCAGATCTGCGTGGTGGAAACGCCGGCGGATATTCATGCCATTGAGCAGACCGGGCAGTTTTCCGGCCGTTACTTTGTGCTGATGGGCCATCTGTCGCCGCTGGACGGTATCGGTCCGGACGATATCGGTCTGGATCGACTGGAGCAGCGCCTGGCCAGCGAGTCGCTGAAAGAGGTGATTCTCGCCACCAATCCCACGGTGGAAGGCGAAGCGACCGCGAATTATATCGCCGAGCTCTGCGCCCAGTACGGGGTTGACGCCAGTCGCATCGCCCACGGCGTGCCGGTAGGCGGCGAGCTGGAAATGGTCGATGGCACCACGCTGTCTCACTCCCTGGTTGGCCGCCACAAGATCTCTTTTTAACCAAACGGGGAGCCGCTTTTCGCTCCCCGCTTGAATTTATTCCCCTTTGTCCCCATCTCTCCCTCAACCTGTTTTTTCACCCCTGTTTTCATTTTTGTTGAGGAATCACCACATATGAAAGGACAAGAGACTCGCGGTTTTCAGTCAGAGGTTAAACAGCTTCTGCACCTGATGATCCACTCACTCTATTCGAATAAAGAAATTTTCCTGCGTGAGCTGATCTCCAACGCTTCGGACGCGGCGGATAAACTTCGTTTCCGTGCCCTTTCCCAGCCGGATCTGTATGAAGGCGATGGCGATCTGCGGGTACGTATCTCTTTTGATAAAGAAGATCGCACGCTAACTATCTCCGATAACGGTATCGGGATGACCCGCGACGACGCCGTTGAGCATCTGGGTACCATCGCCAAGTCCGGCACCAAAGCTTTTCTGGAGTCCATGGGCTCAGACCAGGCCAAAGACAGCCAGCTGATTGGTCAGTTCGGCGTGGGCTTCTACTCAGCCTTTATCGTGGCGGACAAAGTGACCGTTCGCAGTCGTGCTGCGGGTACCAGCGCTGAAAGCGGCGTATTCTGGGAATCCGCAGGCGAAGGGGAGTACACCGTCGCCGATATCACCAAAGATTCCCGCGGTACTGAAATCACCCTGCATCTGCGCGAAGGGGAAGAGGAGTTCCTCGATGCCTGGCGCGTGCGCTCAATTATCGGTAAATACTCCGACCATATCGCGCTGCCGGTCGAGATCGAGAATCGCGAAGAGAAAGACGGCGAAACCGTCGTCTCCTGGGAAAAAATCAACAAGGCCCAGGCGCTGTGGACCCGTAACAAGTCGGAAATCAGCGAAGACGAATACAAAGAGTTCTATAAGCACATCGCCCATGACTTCAGCGATCCGCTGGCCTGGAGCCACAACCGGGTTGAAGGGAAGCAGGAGTACACCAGCCTGCTGTACATCCCTTCCCAGGCGCCCTTTGATATGTGGAACCGCGACCATAAGCACGGGCTGAAGCTCTATGTGCAGCGGGTTTTCATTATGGACGACGCCGAGCAGTTTATGCCGAACTACCTGCGCTTCGTGCGCGGGCTGATCGACTCCAACGATCTGCCGCTCAACGTATCGCGTGAAATCCTGCAGGATAGCAGCGTCACCCGCAGCCTGCGTAACGCCCTGACTAAACGCGCCCTGCAGATGCTGGAAAAACTGGCGAAGGACGATGCTGAAAAATATCAGACCTTCTGGCAGCAGTTCGGCCTGGCGCTGAAAGAAGGGCCGGCGGAAGATAACAGCAACCAGCAGGCTATCGCGAAGCTGCTGCGCTTTGCCTCCACCCATACCGACTCTGCGGCGCAGACCGTTTCGCTGGAAGAGTATATTGGCCGTATGAAGGAAGGTCAGGAGAAGATTTACTACATCACCGCCGACAGCTATGCGGCCGCCAAGAGCAGCCCGCACCTCGAGCTGCTGCGTAAGAAGGGCATTGAGGTTCTGCTGCTCTCTGACCGCATCGACGAGTGGATGATGAGCTACCTGACCGAATTCGACGGCAAAGCCTTCCAGTCGGTGTCGAAGGCCGATGAGTCGCTGGAAAAACTGGCGGATGACGTAGATGAGAGCGCTAAAGAGGCCGATAAAGCCCTTGAACCTTTTGTCGATCGCGTGAAAACGCTGCTTGGCGAGCGGGTAAAAGAGGTACGCCTGACCCACCGTCTGACCGACACGCCGGCTATCGTCACCACCGACAACGACGAGATGAGCACCCAGATGGCGAAACTGTTCGCGGCGGCTGGTCAGGCCGTACCGGACGTGAAGTACATCTTCGAACTGAATCCGGAGCACCCGCTGGTAAAACGCACTGCGGATACCCAGGACGAGGCGCAGTTTGGCGAGTGGGTCGAGCTGCTGCTGGATCAGGCGCTGTTGGCTGAGCGCGGCACCCTGGAAGATCCCAACCTGTTTATTCGCCGGGTTAACCAACTGCTGGTTTCCTGAGGCTGATAGCGCTAAGCCCCGCCGTGAAGGCGGGGCTTTTTTGCGTCTGGCGTCCACCGTTGGCTTTCTTGTGATGGGAAAGGCTTAGTGGTAAGGTCTTCCCTCTGTTTATTCTACACATCCATTCGTAAGGGGAATTACGCAATGCGTATTATTCTGCTCGGCGCGCCCGGCGCTGGTAAAGGTACTCAGGCACAGTTCATCATGGAGAAGTACGGGATCCCGCAGATCTCCACCGGTGATATGCTGCGCGCCGCGGTAAAATCGGGCTCCGAACTCGGCAACCAGGCTAAGGAAATCATGGATGCCGGGAAACTGGTCACCGACGAGCTGGTGATTGCGCTGGTGAAAGAGCGTATCGCTCAGGAAGATTGCCGTAACGGCTTCCTGCTGGACGGCTTCCCGCGCACCATTCCGCAGGCAGACGCCATGAAAGAAGCCGGTATCAAGGTGGATTTCGTGCTGGAGTTCGCGGTACCGGACGAGCTGATCGTCGATCGCATTGTGGGCCGCCGTGTGCATGCCGCTTCCGGCCGCGTTTATCACGTAAAATTCAATCCGCCTAAGGTGGAAGGTAAAGACGACGTGACCGGCGAAGAGCTGACCACCCGTAAAGATGACCAGGAAGAGACCGTGCGTAAGCGCCTGGTGGAATACCATCAGATGACGGCGCCGCTGATCGGCTACTACCAGAAAGAGGCCGAGGCCGGTAACACCCAGTACGCCAAAGTTGACGGCACTCAGGCCGTTGCCGACGTTCGCGCTGACCTGGAAAAAATCCTCGGTTAATGCCGCATTTGCTCCATCCCGAACGGGGTGGGGCACACCCGCTAAACATCCTCCGCTTTTCGTGCTGTTCCCTCCTCCTTTTACTGCGATTGGTTTCGCCCTCCGGCTTTTCAGATACAATTAGCCCCCTGTTACAGCGATTAAGAGGTGGAGCTTTGCGTCAGGAAAAAATGGGAGTGTTACTGGCTAACCTGGGAACGCCGGATGCGCCGACGGCGAGCGCGGTAAAACGTTATCTGCGTCAGTTCCTGAGCGACAGACGGGTGGTGGATACGTCCCGCCTGCTGTGGTGGCCGCTGCTGCGAGGGGTGATCCTGCCGCTGCGCTCCCCCAGAGTGGCGAAGCTCTATCATTCGGTCTGGATGGCGGAAGGCTCCCCGCTGATGGTCTACAGCCGCCGTCAGCAGCAGGCGCTGGCCCGGCAGCTAAAGGATATGCCGGTGGCGTTGGGTATGAGCTACGGCCAGCCGTCGCTGGCATCGGCGCTGGACGAGTTGCTGGACGCCGGTGTGGATCACATCGTGGTGTTGCCGCTCTATCCGCAATATTCCTGCTCCACGGTAGCGGCGGTCTGGGATGAGCTGGCGCGCCTTCTGGCTACGCGCCGTCGCCTGCCGTCCGTCTCCTTTATTCGCGACTATGCGGATCATCCGGCCTACATTCAGGCGCTGGCCGCTTCAGCGCGTCGAGCCTTTGAACAGCACGGCGAGCCGGATATGCTGCTGCTCTCTTACCACGGTATTCCCCAGCGCTACGTTGATGAAGGGGATGACTACGCCCAGCGTTGCCGTACCACCACCCGGGAACTGGTCTCGGCACTGGGCATCTCGCCGGATAAGGTCATGATGACCTTCCAGTCGCGCTTTGGCCGCGAGCCCTGGTTGACGCCCTACACCGATGAGACCATGAAAATGCTGGGCGAAAAAGGGGTGAAGCACGTTCAGGTCATGTGCCCGGGCTTTGCCGCCGACTGTCTGGAAACCCTGGAAGAGATTGCGGTACAGAATCGGGAGTTCTTCCTGGAAGCCGGGGGCGAGAAGTATGAGTATATTCCTGCCCTTAATGATGAAGAAGCGCATATCGGCATGATGGAAGCGCTGGTGGGGCGCTACCGGTAATCGCGGTCAGGCGGAGACTGTGCTAACATCGCCGCCTTTCGATGCACCTGAACGGTTATCATGAAATTTCCCGGTAAACGTAAATCCAAACACTATTTCCCCGTCAGTAACCGCGATCCGCTGCTGCAACAGTCGCCGCCGGAAAGCGAACAGAGCGCCAGTTGGGTGGTGGGTATCGACCAGACGCTGGTTGATATCGAAGCCCGGGTCGATGACGATTTTGTTCGTCGTTATGGACTAAGTCTGGGCCATTCTCTGGTGATTGAAGACGATGTGGCGGAAGCGCTCTACCAGGAGCTGGTGCGCGAGAACCTTATTACCCATCAGTTTGCCGGTGGCACCATTGGCAATACCATGCACAACTATTCGGTACTGGCGGATGACCGTTCGGTGCTGCTGGGCGTGATGTGTAATAACATCGAAATCGGCGGTTACGCTTACCGCTATCTGTGCAATACCTCCAGCCGTACCGATCTCAACTACCTGCAAGGCGTGGATGGCGCCATTGGCCGCTGCTTCACGCTGATTAACGAGCACGGCGAGCGAACCTTCGCTATCAGTCCGGGGCAGATGAACCAGTTGCATGCTGAAAGCATTCCCGAATCGACCATTGCCGGGGCTTCGGCGCTGGTGCTTAGCGCCTATCTGGTGCGCTGCAAAGAGGGCGAGCCGATGCCGGAAGCCACCATGCAGGCCATCGACTACGCAAAGCGCTACGATGTGCCGGTCGTGCTGACCATGGGCACGAAGTTCGTGGTGGCCGACGACCCGCAGCGCTGGCAGACATTTTTACGCGATCACGTCTCGATACTGGCGATGAACGAAGAAGAGGCCGCGGCGCTGACCGGTATTGAGGATCCGCTACTGGCGGCAGATCGGGCGCTGGAGTGGGTAGATCTGGTGTTGTGCACCGCCGGGCCGCAGGGGCTCTATATGGCGGCGTATACCGAAGATGAAGCGAAGCGTCAGACCCGTCAGCCGCTGCTGCCCGGGGCCATCGCCGAATTTAATCAGTATGAGTTCAGCCGGGCGATGCGCCGCCACGAATGCCAGCAGCCGCTGCGGATCTACTCCCATATCGCGCCTTACATGGGGGGGCCGGAGAAGATTATGAACACCAATGGCGCAGGCGACGGCGCGCTGGCGGCGTTGTTGCACGATATTACCGCCAACCGCTATCACCGGGCGAAGGTGCCCAATTCCAGCAAGCACGGCTATCACTGGCTGACCTATTCGTCGCTGTCTCAGGTGTGTAAGTACGCCAACCGGGTAAGCTATCAGGTACTGAATCAGCATTCGCCGCGCCTGAGTCGCGGGCTGCCTGAGCGGGAAGACAGTCTGGAAGAGGCTTATTGGGAGCGTTGAGACTGTTGACAAACCTCTGAGTGATTCATTGACGGGCAGAACATGAAGGGAAAGTGGATTGTTCCGTTCACTTTGAGCCAGAGCTTCTCTGTTGATTCACAGCCGGTGAACGGGTCAGGGGGAGCTCAGTCGCCGCCCCCCTGACAACCCGGGCTCCCCGGCAGTAAAAATCGCCGCTGATGCGGGCCCCTGCGCGTTCACGACAGCCGGACGGGTCGGGCATGACGGTACCTCCTTGTACCGCATGCCCTCAGCCCGACGTCCTGTCGGGCTGACCCTGGCAGCCGTGAACGCTCCGGCGATTTTTAAGCCGGACTCTAAACACCCACCCGTTTTTTATCGTGTTGCAATATTTAAAAGGGCTTTGTCAGCAGTCTGAACGGGCGACGAATGTCGCCCGTTTTGCTGTCAGTTAACGACCGAGCTATCCGGCACCACCGGCTGTTGGGTGGCGTCCTTCAGCAGCGCCAGCATGGTACTGGCGATCTCCCGCTCGCCCATCACCACCTGGTTAGCGCCGCGCTCGGCGATGTAGTCCACTTCGTCGTCATAGTGGGCGCGGGCGATAATCTCGATATCCGCATTTTTCTCCCGGGCAGTGGCCACAATTTCACCGGCTTCGTAGCCGTTCGGGATGGTCAGCAGCAGCCAGCTTGCGCAGTCCAGATGCGCCAGCGCCATAATCTCTTCATTGGCGGCATTGCCCAGCACGGCGCGGATACCGCGCTCGCGCAGCGCATCCACCCGGGAGCGCGACGTCTCTATCACCACCAGCGGAACCCCTTTCGACAGCAGCTTCTCGCCGATCAGGCTACCGACGCGGCCATAGCCCACCAGCAGCACGTGGTTGCAGATATCCACCGGAATCTGTTTCTCGTCTTCCAGCGCCTCTTCCAGGGTCTGCTCTTCCAGGGTTTCGTGCTTACGCAGATAGCGCTCGAGCAGGGTAAACAGAATCGGGTTGAGCATAATCGACAGGATGGCGCCCGCCAGCACCAGATTCTGGCCGGTTTTGGGCAGCAGGCCCATCGCCATACCCAGACCCGCCAGGATAAAGGCAAACTCGCCAATCTGCGCCAGGCTGGCGGCAATGGTCAGAGCGGTACGCTGGGAATGGCCGAACATCCTGACTAACAGGAAGGCGGCCAGCGATTTACCGAAGATGATAATGGCCACCACGGCCACTACCGCCAGCGGCTCTTCCAGCAGGATCTGCGGATCGAACAGCATTCCCACCGAAACAAAGAACAGCACTGCAAAAGCGTCGCGCAGCGGCAGGGTGTCGTGAGCGGCGCGATGGCTCAGTTCTGATTCATTCAGCACCATACCGGCGAAGAAGGCGCCCAGCGCAAAGGAGACGTCGAACAGCTCCACCGCGCCCATGGCGATACCGAGCGCCATGGCCAGCACCGCCAGGGTAAACAGTTCCCGGGAACCGGTAGCGGCGCTACGGGCCAGAATCCATGGCACCAGTCGGCGGCCCACCACCAGCATCAGGGCGATAAAGGCCGCCACTTTGCCGATGGTCATCAGCATATCCAGACTCAGGGAAACGAAACCAACGTTGCCTTTTTCCAGCATGCCTGCCACCGCTGGCAGCAGTACCAGGGTCAGCACCATCACCAGATCTTCGACAATCAGCCAGCCGATGGCGATCTGCCCGCGGTGACTGTCGAGCAATTGCCGTTCTTCCAGGGCTCGCAGCAGCACCACGGTACTGGCGGTGGAAAGACAGAGACCGAAGACGATGCCGGTCATCAGCGACCAGCCGAGCCACCAGGAGAGCCCCATCCCCAGCAGCGTCGCCACCGCGATTTGCAGCACGGCGCCGGGAATGGCGATGGATTTAACCGCCATCAGATCTTTCAGGGAGAAGTGCAGACCCACCCCAAACATCAGCAGAATCACGCCCAGTTCGGCCAGCTCCGGCGCCAGTTGCGTATCGGCAACAAACCCGGGCGTAAACGGCCCAACCAGAACCCCCGCAAGCAGATAACCTACCAGTGGTGATATACGCAGCCTGTTGGCGAGCATACCGAGTAAAAAGGCCAGCACGAGGCCGCCGACAATGGTGGTAATAAGCGGGGTGGCATGATGCATTCCGTCTCCTTTGGTCTGTAATAAATCCCGGATCCGCCCGCGAACGGACGGGGCGCTACGTAATAGTTTATGACAATTTTTTCATTCGCGTTTGTTTTCAGGTGTTGAATTTTTACGAAAATACGATTTTTTTCGCAAAAAGAGATCGAAGGGAGTAATTATGGTCCTAAGCTGACCAGGGGCATTGGGAGGTATGGGGTTAAATACCGGCCAGATCAAGTATCTGGCCGGAAAAATCAATCTTTTACGCGGTTATCTGGAAGGAATACCGTCAGAATGCCAAGAAGTGGCAGGAAAGCGCAGATTTTATAAACCAGCTCGATACTGGTCTGGTCGGCAATCAGCCCCAGCACAGCGGCGCCAAGGCCTCCCATCCCGAAGGCAAACCCAAAGAACAGCCCCGAAACCATACCGATACGTCCGGGCATTAGCTCCTGGGCATAAACCAGAATGGCGGAAAAGGCCGATGCCAGAATAAAGCCGATAATCACCGTCAACACCCCGGTCCACCACAGGCTGGCCCACGGCAGAATCAGAGTAAAAGGAGCGACGCCGAGAATCGAGCACCAAATCACCACTTTACGACCCACTTTGTCGCCCACCGGCCCGCCAATCAGGGTACCGGCCGCCACGGCAAACAGAAAGGCGAACAGATGGAGCTGGGCGTTTTGTATCGACAGACCGAATTTATGCATCAGATAAAAGGTGTAATAGCTGCTGATACTGGACAGGTAGAAGTATTTGGAGAAGATCAGCGCCAGCAGCACGCAGACGGCCAGCACCACTTTTTTGCGTGGCAGAGGGGATACCGCCTTCTGAACCGGGCGACCGCGGGTCATACGATGCTGGGCTGCATACCAACGGCTTACCTGAAGCAGCACGATAATTGCCAGCATGGCCGCCAGCACAAACCAGGCCACGTTGCCTTTGCCGTAAGGCGCGATAATCACCGCCGCCAGTAACGGCCCCAGAGAGCTGCCGAAGTTACCGCCTACCTGAAACAGCGACTGGGCCAGACCGTGGCGACCGCCGGAGGCCATACGCGCCACCCGGGAAGATTCCGGATGAAACACCGACGAACCGGTACCCACCAGCGCTGCTGCGATCAGCACCTGCGGAAAGCTGCCCGCCATCGCCAGCATCACCAGGCCGCTAAGGGTAAAGCACATGCCGACTGGCAGCGACCAGGGCATAGGGTATTTGTCGGTGTAGTAACCCACCAGCGGTTGTAGCAGCGAGGAAGAGACCTGGTAGGTCAGGGTGATAAGCCCGACCTGCACGAAGCTCAGAGAGAAGTCGGCCTGTAGCAGCGGGTAGATCGCCAGCAGCAGCGACTGAATCATATCGTTCAGCAGATGGGAGAGGCTGATAGCCCCCAGAATACCGAACGCGGTGCGGGACCTGGGGGGCGCAACAGGGGCGCCGCCCAGAGAGGGGTTTTGTTCACTCATGCCATAGTTACCTGAAAATTATGTTTATTTTATATACTCTGAATTATTCGATCGCTCCGTGGGTACTCGAAAGCGCCGGAATAGATGCAGGTGACTCTCCCGTGCGGGATGCCTCTGCTACCATACCTGTACCCGGGCGTGGAGAAAAGTCGCAGCGGGGCTATGCTTTGCAGAGCGTTTATATAATGAATACGGAGATACTGAGATGCACTCAGGGGTGAAGGGCACGCTGATTGTCGCGCTGGCGGCGGTTTGTCTGGCATTGGGGTCGTCAGCGTTCGGCTGGGAAAAAGATAAAACCTATAAAATTACCATTCTGCATACCAACGATCACCACGGCCATTTCTGGCGCAACGACCTGGGTGAGTATGGCCTGGCGGCGCAGAAGACGCTGGTGGACAGGATTCGCAAAGAGGTTTCCCTACAGGGCGGCAGCGTGCTGCTGCTCTCCGGCGGCGATATTAATACCGGGGTGCCGGAATCCGATCTCCAGGACGCTGAACCCGATTTTCGCGGCATGAATCTGATTGGTTACGACGCCATGGCGGTGGGCAATCATGAATTCGATAACCCGCTTACGGTGCTGCGCCAGCAGGAGAAGCTGGCGAAGTTCCCCTTCCTTTCCGCCAATATCTACCAGAAAAGCAGCGGCGAGCGACTGTTTAAGCCCTGGACGCTGTTTACCCCTCAGGGACTGAAGGTCGCGGTCATCGGCCTGACCACCGACGACACCGCGCGAATTGGCAATCCGGAATATTTGCAGGATATCGAGTTTCGCTCTCCCGCCGGCGAGGCGAAGCTGGTGATTCAGGAGCTTCAGCAGAACGAAAAGCCGGATGCCATTATCGCCGTCACCCATATGGGCCATTACGATAACGGCAATCATGGATCCAACGCCCCTGGCGATGTGGAGCTGGCCCGCGCCATGGATCCCGGCGCGCTGGCGCTGATCGTCGGCGGTCACTCGCAGGATCCGGTCTGTATGGCGGCGGAGAATAAAAAGCAGCGCGACTATATTCCGGGCACCGCCTGCAAGCCGGATCGCCAGAACGGCACCTGGATAGTCCAGGCCCACGAATGGGGCAAATATGTCGGGCGTGCCGATTTTGAATTTCGTAACGGCGAGATGACGCTGGTGAACTATCAGCTACTGCCGGTCAATCTGAAACGCACTATCGACTGGGGCGACGGCAAGCGCGAACGGGTACTGTATGCGCCGCAGATCCCGGAAAATCAGCGCATGATTAGCCTGCTGGCCCCTTTTCAGCGTAAAGGGCAGGCCCAGCTTAAGGTGAAGATCGGTAGCGTCAACGCGCGGCTGGAAGGCGATCGTGACAAAGTGCGTTTCGAACAGACCAATCTGGCGAGGCTTATTCTTAACGGGTTGATGGCGCGCAGCGGGGCTGACTTTGCCGTGATGAGCGGCGGTGGTATTCGCGACTCCATTACGGCGGGGGATATCACCTATGCCGACGTGCTGCGGGTTCAGCCGTTTGGTAATACCCTGGCGTACGTTGATATGAAGGGGAGCGACGTGGTTCGCTATCTGACGGCGGTCGCGCAGAAGACGCCCAATTCCGGGGCTTACCCGCAGTTCGCGAATGTGGGAATGCAGATTGAAGGTTCGGGGATCAAGGCGTTGACCATTAAAGGGCAGCCTGTCGACGCCAATAAAACCTACCGGATGGCGACCCTGAGTTTTAACGCCGCCGGGGGCGATGGTTACCCCAAACTCGATGACCATTCGGGCTATGTGAATAGCGGTTTTATCGATGCTGAAGTGCTCAAGCAGTATATCGAACAGAATTCGCCCATCGATGCCGACGCCCTGGCGCCGAAGGGCGAAGTGAGCTGGCGCTAATCCGGCTTAGCCGTGGCGTGCGATATCGGCGAACTGCGCATTCAGCAGTTTCGCCAGATCCGCCGCCGCCAGTTCAATATCCAGCCCGCGTTTGCCGCCAGAAATAAAGATGGTGGCAAATTCAGCGGCTGGCGCATCTATCGCCGTCGGCAGGCGCTTTTTCTGCCCCAGCGGGCTAATGCCGCCCACCAGATAGCCGGTGGAACGCTGCGCCACCTGGGGATCGGCCATCGCCACTTTCTTTACGCCAAAGGCCTTAGCCACTTTTTTAAGATCGAGCTGGCTCGCAACCGGCGTTACTGCCACCGCAAGGTGCTTCATATCTTCATTCAGCGCTACCAGCAGCGTCTTATAAACCTGTTCCGGATTGAGTCCCAGTTTGCGTACCACCTCATCACCGAAGTTGGTCTCAGTGGGATCGTGATCGTAAGTATGAACCTTAAAGCCGATCTTATTCTTTTCCAGGAGTTTAACTGCGGGAGTCATGATTTCCTTCTTGTTGATCCGAATGGCGCGATCTGCGCGGATCAGCGCTGCCGGAGCAGGCTGGGGAGATTGCTCTCGCCATAAAGGTGCAGTGCGCCTACGGCCACCACATAGCGGCCGGGTGGAAGCTTGTGCAGGAAATCGTACCACTGCCGGTTGCGCTGTACCATCAGCACATCGTAGAGCTCATTGCTGAAGGTGCTGGGCAGCGAGGGATCGGGCGCCGCAGGCGGCGATTTCAGCCACCAGCTAATCATGGTTTGCAGCAGACGGGCGTTGGTATGCCAGTGAATCAACGTATCCTGCAACAGTCCCAGCCCGGCATCCGGCAGCGTTTGCAGCAGCGTCAGCTGATTCCCGGTGCCTTCCAGCTCCCGTACCGGCCGCTGAAACTGGCTCGCTGCCTGAATCAACTGATAGTCGATGCCGTAGTCCGGGCGCAGTCCCAGTTTCTGAGCCTGATGGGCCTGGAGCAGCAGCGCTATCTGCCACAGCGGCAGGTTATCGACGTTCTCCAGCGGGATATTCAGCTCCCGCAGCAGCTTCAGGGCATGTTCCAGCGTTTTCTGGTTCAGGCGTGTTTCCAGCGGTGGTTCTTCACCATGGCTGGAGAACGGCGAATCGCTACCGCTGATATCGGCTTCGACCACCAGCGCATCGGCTTCGCGCAGTTTGCGCACCAGGCGCGTCGGTAACGGCGCCATATCGGGCGTGCCCATATGAATACTGCCCACCAGATGCAGGTGGCGCTGACCGGGAAGGGTAATATCAAGGGCGGGCCAGGGGTAACTGTGACTCCCGAAGCGGGAAAAGAGAGTATGGAGACGGCTTAACAAACCCATGGCGCATTCCCTGACTGAAAAGGCCATGCTAACGCCCCGCATGGCGGGGCGCAATTGCCGGGAGAGCTATCGGACCATTCCGTTCGAATTACTGCTTAGGCTTAAACCGCAGTAGCCGGTTGGCGTTGCTTACCACCGTAATGGAAGAGAGCGCCATGGCGGCGCCTGCCACCACCGGGTTCAGCAGGGTGCCGGTCAGCGGCCAGAGAATACCGGCGGCGATCGGGATGCCCAGCGAGTTGTAAATAAAAGCCCCCAGCAGATTCTGCTTCATATTGCGAAGCGTAGCGCGCGAGATAGCCAGCGCGTCCGCCACGCCGGTCAGGCTGTGGCGCATCAGAGTAATGGCGGCGGTTTCGATAGCGACATCGCTGCCGCCGCCCATCGCGATACCCACATCGGCCTGCGCCAGCGCCGGGGCGTCGTTAATACCGTCGCCCACCATCGCCACCTTACGACCCTGCTGCTGTAGCTGGATAATGGCCTGGGCCTTGCCGTCTGGCAGAACACCGGCAATGACTTCGTCGATACCCGCCTCCCGGGCGATGGCCCCGGCGGTGGTCGGGTTGTCGCCGGTCAGCATCACCAGCCGGTAGCCTTCGCGGTGCAGGCGCGCCAGTGCGGCAGCACTGTCTTCGCGCAGCGGATCGCGGATGGCGAACAGCGCCGCGACTTCGCCGTCCTGCGCCAGCAGCACTGGCGTGGCGCCTTCGGCGGAATGGGCTTCGATGCGGGCTTCCAGCGGGCCGCAGTCGATACCCTGTTCGCTCAGCAGGGCGCGATTGCCGAGCTGCAGGGTATGGCCTTCCGCGCTACCGCTGACTCCCAGACCGCGCAGGGTACGGAAGCCGTCAACTTGCGGCAGCGTCTGTCCGCCAGCCTTTTCCAGAATAGCGCGCGCCAGCGGGTGGCTGGAGCCCTGTTCCAGCGCGGCTGCCAGCAGTAAGGCCTGGTCGGCATTAATATGCGGCGCGGTTTCTATCGCCACCACCTGCGGTTTGCCTTCGGTCAGGGTGCCGGTTTTATCAAACACCAGCGTATCCAGCTCGCTTGCGCGCTGCAGGGCGTCGGCGTCCCGAACCAGCACGCCGAATTCCGCTGCCCGACCCACGCCGGAGATAATCGACATCGGCGTTGCCAGCCCAAGAGCGCAGGGACAGGCGATAATCAGTACCGTAGTGGCGATCACCAGGGTGTAGACGATCTGCGGCGCCGGACCGAAGAAATACCAGATGGCGGCGCTAACCAGGGCAATGGCGACCACTACCGGCACAAAGATGGCCGAGATGCGATCCGCCAGTTGGCCAATTTCCGGTTTGCTGCTCTGGGCCTGGCGGACCATACGAATAATGCGCGCCAGGGTGGTATGGCCGCCGACGGCGCTTGCCTGAAACAGCACGCTGCCGTCCTGTACCAGGGTACCGGCGTGAATCTCTTCGCCGCTGGCTTTCTGTTGCGGCACTGGCTCACCGGTTAACATGGCTTCATCAAACCAGGCCTCGCCCTGGGTGATTGCGCCATCCACCGGCACCCGATCGCCGGTGGTCAGGCGCAGGACCATCCCAGGCTGCACTTCTGACAGGGGAAGCGTACGCTCGCCCTGTTCATCTACCACCCGGGCGGTGGGGGGCGTCAGATCCAGCAGGCGTTCCAGCGCTTTCGACGAACGCTGGCGGGCCCGGGCTTCCAGCATATGGCCAAGGTTAATCAGACCGATAATCATGGCGCTGGCCTCGTAATAGAGGTGGCGCGCCGCTTCCGGGAAGAAATTCGGCCAGAGGTTCACGCTAATCGAGTAGAGCCAGGCGGCACCGGTCCCCAGGGCCACCAGGGTGTCCATGGTCGCGCTGCGGTTGAGCAGGCTTTTCCATGCGCTGCGATAGAAGTGGCCGCCAGCTACTACCATGACCAACAGGGTGAGCAGACCGATACCCAGCCAGATGCTATGGTTCTCCTCGGTCAGCATCATATTGTCACCGAGCATGCCCCAGACCATGACGGGTATCCCAACCGCCAGAGCCAGGATCGCCTGCCAGCGGAAGCGTTTTACCGCCGCCTGGGCGGTCTGCTGCTGGCGTTCGCGGCGTATAGCGTCATCTTCGATGGCTTCAGCGCCGTAGCCTGCTCCTTCTACCGCTTTTACTAAATCGGCGGCGGAGGCACTGCCCATCACCAGCGCGGTGCGCTCCGCCAGATTTACCCGCGCCTGGCTGACACCCGCAACGCCCTGCAGCGCGTTTTGCACCCGGGTGACGCAGCTGGCGCAGCTCATACCATTGATGAGCAGCTGCAGGCTGTCGTCATCGTCGTTACTGTTGGCAGAGGCAGCCGGAAGCTGTGAGGGAACCGCTGTCGGCGCTTCCGACGGGATTGATGACTCCGTCAGCGGTTTAGCCTTTGGGTGGCTGAGCTCTGCGCCGTATCCGGCCTGTTGCACGGTGGCGATCAGGGTGTCGGCGCTGGCGCTACCGGTTACGGTGGCGTGGTCGATAGTGACCTCTGCCTGTTCGACATCCGGACGCTGTTCCAGACTCTCTTTAACGCGTTTTACGCAGTGGCCACAGGAGAGGCCATCCAGCGTAAGATCAATGACGTGAGACATATCAGACTCCTCGATTCAGGGCCATAGCGCGACCCGGTTTATTCACTGTGATTAAGCTTAAACCTTCCAGCAAGGGGAAGGTCAAGGGCTTTACTTCTTTATCCGAAACGAGCCATCAGCCAGAAGTACACAGCAAGACAGAGTATAAATATCGCCGGAAACAGAGCAGTGGACTTAACCCGTAGTTCAAAGTCGTTAAGGAACACACAGAACAAACTCTCGGAAAAACGAATGCCGGTCATGGCATTTCTATAATTCTGCGGTGAAAGGTAGTGACTAATATACTTTTGCCATAAGTCTTTTGTTTAAGAATATTCATGCAATGCTTGCGACAAATCTTATAAAACTCCGTTCTGTGAGCAGTGAATCCTCATACACTGCGTCCATCGGCAATATATTTTCAGGTTGTATGGTGTTTTCATTCGCTGGACGATGTCTCTCGCATCGGTGTTATTTCTGTGTAATTTGGTTTTCATTGATTTAAATCATATTAGTGAGTTAATTGTGTAATTTATCTTGTTTTTATTCTTTCACATTGTCGGTTGTCCTGGTTTTTATTTTATAACTGGAGTTATAGGCTGTTTTTTGTTCTTTGTGCGGGGTTTTGTTTTGATTTTTAACAGACGAAAATTCTTAAGAATCTTCTAATTGAAGATCTATGATCTGCAATGTTGATCGTATGTAGATGAATGCTCTAATATGGCAAGTAAGGAAACGCAATTTCAGAAAATATTCACACAGCGATCAAAGAGGGATTTATGAGCGACAGCTTCCAGAAAGAGATACCCAAAGCCCGCATTAACCTGAAACTTGACCTGCATACCGGAGGGGCGAGTAAGAAAACTGAGCTGCCGCTCAAACTACTGGTTGCCGGTGATTTCAGTAACGGTCAGGAAACGGCGCCCCTGTCAGAAAGAGAGAAGGTTAACGTCAATAAAAATAACTTTAACAGTGTCCTCTCGGAATTTTCCCCTTCAGTAAACCTCACCGTTGAAAACACCCTGGCCGGTGACGGCAGCGAAGAAAATATCAACCTGACCTTCCGTGATATGAAAGATTTCACGCCGGAGCAGGTAGCCCGCCAGATCCCGCAACTGAAAGCCATGCTGGCGATGCGTAATTTGTTGCGCGATCTCAAAGCGAACCTGCTGGATAACGTCACTTTCCGTAAGGAGCTGGAAAAAATCCTGCGGGATCCGGCGCTCAGCGATGAGCTGCGTAATGAACTGTCCGCCCTGGCGCCGCAACAGGCGTAACAAAGGCCCTGTGTTTAACGGATTAACGAGAGAAAATGCTGATGTCTGTAAAAAATGAATCGGTCGCCGGCGGCGAAAGCGTGGTAGTGGAACGTTCTGAAGCCGGTGGCGTGTATGCCTCCCTGTTTGAAAAAATTCATCTGAGTCCGGTGGATAAACTGAGCGCCCTGGAGTCCTGGCAGGATAACCAGGCTATGTCGGACGCCACGGCAGACGAGCGCGTAACCGCCGCCATGCAGATCTTCCTGGAGCGCCTGAAACAGTCCGGCTCGAAGGTAGAGAAGCTCGACAAGACCCTGCTGGATCACCACATCGCCGAGCTGGACAGCCAGATCAGCCGCCAGTTGGACGCGGTAATGCACCATCCCGAATTCCAGAAAGTGGAATCACTGTGGCGCGGCCTGAAACATACCGTGGATAAGACCGATTTCCGCCAGAATGTGAAGCTGGAAATCCTCGATCTGTCGAAAGAAGACCTGCGTCAGGATTTCGAAGACTCCCCGGAAATCATCCAGAGCGGCCTGTACAAACAGACCTATATCGATGAATACGACACCCCCGGCGGAGAGCCGATTGCCGCGCTGATTTCGTCTTACGAGTTCGACGCTTCGGCCCAGGATGTGGCGCTGCTGCGCAACATTTCCAAAGTGTCTGCCGCCGCCCATATGCCGTTTATCGGCTCGGTGGGACCGAAGTTCTTCCTGAAAGAGAGTATGGAAGACGTCGCTGCTATCAAGGATATCGGCAACTACTTCGACCGCGCCGAATACATCAAGTGGAAGTCGTTCCGTGACACCGACGATTCCCGCTACATTGGCCTGACTATGCCGCGGGTGCTGGGGCGTCTGCCCTACGGGCCGGATACCGTACCGGTGCGCAGCTTTAACTATGTGGAAGAGGTTAAGGGGCCGGATCACGAGAAATACCTGTGGACCAACGCCTCGTTCGCCTTTGCCGCCAATATGGTGCGCAGCTTTATCAATAACGGCTGGTGTGTGCAGATCCGTGGGCCCCAGGCCGGTGGCGCGGTACAGGATCTGCCGATCCACCTGTACGATCTGGGTACCGGCAATCAGGTGAAGATCCCGTCGGAAGTGATGATCCCGGAAACCCGCGAGTTTGAGTTTTCGAATCTGGGCTTTATTCCGCTCTCCTACTACAAGAACCGCGATTACGCCTGCTTCTTCTCGGCCAACTCGACCCAGAAACCGGCGCTGTACGACACCGCGGACGCCACCGCCAACAGCCGCATTAACGCGCGCCTGCCGTACATCTTCCTGCTGTCGCGTATCGCTCACTACCTGAAACTGATTCAGCGCGAAAATATCGGCACCACCAAGGACCGTCGCCTGCTGGAGCTGGAGCTGAACACCTGGGTACGCACCCTGGTGACTGAGATGACCGATCCGGGCGACGAACTGCAGGCCTCGCACCCGCTGCGCGACGCCAGAGTGGTGGTGGAAGACATCGAGGACAACCCGGGCTTCTTCCGCGTGAAGCTCTACGCCATCCCGCACTTCCAGGTGGAAGGGATGGACGTCAACCTGTCTCTGGTCAGCCAGATGCCGAAGGCGAAAGCGTAAGGCGGAGGTGCCGTGAAGACAGTCCAACCCTTGTGGGGGCGAGGGATTATGGTCTCGCCCCAGCACTTTCAGCAGCAGGCCGCATTTGCGGCCTGGTCTGACGAATGTATTGCCCGGATGGGGTTGAATCATCCCTGGGGCGTTTTGCAGGCGACCTTTGAGCCAGATGCCCTGAAGCTGGGGCGTCTTCAGCCCCGTCACCTGAATGTCCGTTTTCAGGATGGGACGCTGATTGATACCGATAATGGCGATGCTTTACCGTCGGCGCTGGTACTTGATGACGTACAGGGCGAGGCGGTGGTGGTGCTGGCATTACCGCTGCTGCGTGCCAATGGTGGCAACTGTCTGAAGCCGGATGAAATTGCAGAACGTCCTGTGCGTTTTCGCCAGCGCTGGCGGGATGTCCGCAACCAGTTTGGCGATGATGACCGTCAGATAGCCATTCTGCAGCCGGAACTGACGCTACGCCTGGCGCACCAGGATAACAGCGATTATCTGACCTGCCCGGTAGCGCGTCTGTTGCAGGATCCGCAGGGTAACTGGATGCTTGATGATGCCTTTCTGCCGCCGCTGTTGACACTGAAGGCCAGCCGCTGGTTGATGGCGCAGTTGGAACTGCTGATGACCCGTTTACGGGCCAGGCTTATCCGCCTGATGTCCATGCGCCGTGAAAGCAATGAACGGATGGCGGATTTCGCGGTGGCGGATGTGTCGCTGTTCTGGCTGCTGAATGCCCTGAACAGCGCCGAGCCGGTGCTGGGGCAGTTTCAGCGTTTTCCACAGAGTGCGCCGGAGCGCCTCTGGACAGAGCTGGCCCGTCTGGCCGGAGGATTGCTGACCTTTTCACTGGAGCATCAGGTAAGCGACATCCCTGCCTGGCAGCATGAGCAACTGAATGAGGTTTTCCCCCCGTTGTTCGATCTGCTCAGTGAGTTGCTGGAAGCCAGCCTGCCCTCGCGGGTGGTGGCCGTTGAACTGGAGCACGATAAGCGCCTGCATCAGTGGCTGGCCCGGCTGCACGATCCCCGGCTGCGTGAAGGGGCTGACTATTATCTGTCCGTTCGCTCGCCCATGTCGGTGGCACAACTGCAGGAGCAATTCCCGCGTCAGTGTAAGGCTGGTAGCCCGGACTATGTCACCAGTCTGGTCAATGCTTCCCGTCAGGGGATCCCCCTGAAGCCCCTGCGTCATGTGCCGGCCGCCATTCCTCTGCGTCTGGAAAACCAGTATTTCTCCCTCGATCTGGCCCATCCGGCCGCGCAGGAGATGCTCCAGAGCGGCAACTGTATGTTTTACGTCCCGGGCACCCTGGGGGAGCCTGAGCTTGAACTGTTTGCGGTGCTGAGAACATGAGTGAAAAAAACATGGATATTGATGCGCTGCTGCAGAACACCTGGTTGCAGGTCATCAGCCTGCGCCATGGTCCCGTTTTTCAGGACGGGGAAGGGCGGCTGTTGTGGGAGCGTTGTGTGGCCGATGCAGAGCGGGTGCAGCTGGCTCTGAAACAGGCTGGCTACGATGAACAGAGCTGCCGGGATATTCTTTATGCGCAGTGTGCGCTGATTGATGAAGTGGTTAAGGGGCGTGGTGTGCAGGATGATGCCTGCGTGCAGTGGTATGACGTCCCCCTGCAGGGCCATTTTCTGGGCACCATTGATGCCGGTGATGAACTGTGCGATCGCATGCGGGAGGTCCTGCGTGAGCCGGCGCCTGAACAGATCGTACTGACCTGTTTTCACCGGGTCATGATACTGGGTTTTCTGGGGGAGTATCGTTCGATTAGCGATCCGGCCCGGGAAAAACTGGTGCAGGCGCTGACGGCGCAGGTTCCGCCCTTTAGCTATCCGCAGACGGCGCCGGTGGTGGCCGGAATAAAAGCAGGGTGTGGTGTTGCGGGCTGGCTGGCCAGCTGGCCGGTTCGTATCGCGTTTTCCCTGTTGATTCTGGCGGCACTGTGGTGGGGACTGAATCACTGGCTGGATAGCCTGCTGGCCACACTGCTGCCAGGAGCCGTGACATGAGTGCTGCGGTACGTCGCTGGCTGGCGCTGTGGACGGCCCTGCTGACGGCGGTCGTCTGTCTGGTCTTTCTGCCGGTTTCCCAGTCAGTTGCTCTCCTGTTGACGCTGCTGGTCTGGGGTGGGCTGGCGGCGCTGCTCTGGCTAAGACGGCGCGCGCCGACGCCGGAAATGGCAGCCAGCCTGGATAATCTGCCCGATGCCCGCTGGCGCAGACCCATCGTACTGGTCTGTGGCGATTTGCCTGCGCCCTGGCCGGATGGCTCGCCGGTACTGACGGTGGATGACGGCTGCTGGATCCGGGTTAAGCAGGAGCAGGAGCTGGACCATGTCGCCCGTCAGCTGTTACGGGATCGTCCGGACTGGGGGCGCCAGCTGTCGGTGATGATTTCTGTCTGCCCGCAGCAGCACCAGGATCAGGCGGCGCTGGAGCGCCATTTGCTCGCTCTGCGCTGGCAGGTCAGTCAACTGCGTCGTGAGACAGGGCATGCCGTTCCGCTGATTCTGAGTGCGCATGTCGGCAGTATGATGAAGCGAAGCGATATCTGGCAGGCCGCTGTTGCGGGAGAACCAGTTAGCGTCTGGCGTGAGTCGGCGGCGCCGATTTCTGTCGCCAGCCAGGTCACGACCGGTGGGGCAATGGCCATACGCCAGCAGATCCTGATGAACAGCCTGATGACCTGGTTTGGGAGTCATGTGACTGCCGCCTTTGTCCGTGAAAATCCGGATATGCCTGTTATCAGTCCGACCGCGGTGCTGTGGCGGCTGGGCCCGGCACTGAATGGCGCTCTGCCGTTATCGCTCTGGCATGACTGGCTGCGCCAGCACACGGCACTAAACCAGGTGGAGGGCTGGCAGCCTTCTGAAAGCGCGTCCCCGGCAGGCACGCTGTTACCGGATTTTATTCTGCCCCTGCTGCCTGAAGGCCGCGGACTGACACCACGCCAGCGGGCGTGGCGCTGCGGACTGACGATTTTCACGCTGGCGGCGATCGTGGCCTTATGCAGTAGCGCCTGGAATAACCGGCAACTGATAAAACGTGTGACGTTCGATATCAGCCACTACCAGCGCATTGCCATGAAGGATTACGGGCCGAAAGCGGAAGCCGTGAAAACGCTGCGTCTGGACGCCGCTGAACTGGATAACCATGCCCGAAACGGTGAACCCTCTCGTCTGGGACTGGGGTTATATCAGGGGGAACGCCTGCGAATGCCGCTACTGGAGGCGATAAGCTCATACGTCCCGCCGCCGCCGCCGCCGAAACCCAAGCCGAAGCCGGTGCCGAAAATCGTGCGCCTCGACAGCATGTCGCTGTTCGATTCCGGCAAATCTGATCTGAAAACCGGTTCCACCAAAATGCTGGTTAACTCGCTGGTCGGCATCAAAGCGAAGCCCGGCTGGCTGATTGTTGTGTCCGGCCATACCGATAACACCGGCAATCCGCAACTGAATCAGACGCTCTCCCTGAAGCGCGCCGAAGCGGTGCGTGACTGGATGCGCGATACCGGCGACGTGCCGGAAAGCTGTTTCGCGGTGCAGGGCTATGGTGAAAGCCGCCCTGTTGCCACCAATGACACGCCGGAAGGCCGCGCGCAGAACCGTCGTGTCGAAATTAGTCTGGTGCCGCAGGCGAATGCCTGTCAGGTACCGGGCGTTACCACCACGTCATCGCAGGATGATGACGCATCACAACATGAAATGGAGTAATTACGATGGCAATCCCAGTTTATCTGTGGCTGAAAGACGACGGCGGCGCGGACATTAAAGGGTCTGTGGACGTTCAGGATCGTGAAGGCAGCATCGAGGTCGTTGCTCAGGAGCATAACCTGTACATCCCGACCGACAACAACACCGGCAAGCTGACCGGCACCCGTATCCATACGCCGTTCCTTTTCACCAAGGAAATCGACTCCTCCAGCCCGTACCTGTACAAGGCGGTGACCACCGGCCAGACCCTGAAATCCGCGGAATTCAAGTGGTACAAAATCAACGACGCGGGCCAGGAAGTGGAGTACTTCAACACCAAACTGGAAAACGTGAAGGTGGTGAAGGTGAATCCGGTGATGCACGACATCAAAGACCCGAGCTTCGAGAAGCATAACCACCTGGAGCAGATCGAACTGCGCTACGAAAAAATCACCTGGACCTACAAGGACGGCAACATCATTCATTCCGATTCCTGGAACGAACGCGCCACCGCGTAAGCCCTTGTTCCCCTCTCCCCTCCGGGGAGAGGGTCAGGGTGAGGGGGAAATTTGCTGAGCGCCTGCGGGTAGCGGGCTTTCAGCAAAGAACACCACCACATGACTGCTTTCCGTACCTGATGCGCCTGGGGCAACGGCGACGGGCGGTAGCATGCCTGCCTGCAACCGATAAAGAGAGAAACTCATGGAAAATCCCGCCATCCTGTTACGCCGTCTTAACCCTTACTGCGCCCGTGCGATGGAAGGCGCTGCCACGCTGTGCCAGACCCGCGCCCATGCGGAGATTCTGCCGGAGCACTGGCTGCTGAAGCTGCTGGAGCAGGGCGAAGGAGATCTGACGGTACTGGCGCGCCGTTACGAATGGGATATGGACAACCTGTGGCAGGATCTGCTGGGCTGGCTGGATCAGCGACCGCGTTCGGTTCGCGGTCGCCCGCAGCTTTCGGACAACATCCAGACCCTGATGCAGCAGGCCTGGCTGCGGGCCTCGCTGGCGGGGGAAGAGCAAATCCGCAGCCTCCATCTGCTGATGGCGCTGACGGAAAACCCGAAGCTGGCGCAGTGCGACGGCCTGTGGCCTCTGCTGACCCTGGGGCAGAGCCAGCTGGAACGACTGCGCGGTCTGCTGGACGCTCAGTCGGACGAGCGCCCGGAAGTGCAGCAGGAGGCGGAACTGGCGCAGGGCGGCGAGGTGGAAATAGTCGGCCGCCCGGCAGACGCGGAGATAAAAGAGGGGGGGCTTTCCCCCGCGCTGCAAAACGCGCTAGATAAGTTCACCCTGGATGTGACGGCCAAAGCGAAAGAGGGGAAGATCGACCCGGTGTTTGGCCGTGATAACGAGATCCGCCAGATGGTGGACATCCTCTCCAGGCGCCGCAAGAACAACCCGATTCTGGTGGGCGAGCCGGGCGTGGGTAAAACCGCGCTGGTGGAAGGACTGGCGCTGCGTATTGCCGAAGGTAACGTGCCGGAAAGCCTGAAGCCCGTGACCCTGCGAACCCTGGATCTCGGCCTGCTGCAGGCGGGCGCGGGCGTGAAAGGCGAATTCGAGCAGCGGCTGAAAAATATTATTGAGGCGGTGCAGCAGTCGCCCACGCCGGTGCTGCTGTTTATCGACGAAGCCCACACCATTATCGGCGCCGGTAATCAGGCCGGGGGCGCCGATGCCGCCAACCTGCTGAAACCGGCGCTGGCCCGCGGCGAGCTGCGCACCATTGCCGCCACCACCTGGAGCGAATACAAACAGTATTTTGAGCGCGATGCCGCGCTGGAGCGCCGCTTCCAGCGGGTTTTAGTGGACGAGCCGGACGACGACACCGCCTGCCTGATGCTGCGGGGCCTGAAACCGCGCTACGCGCAGCACCACGGGGTGCATATCACCGATGAAGCGGTCAGAGCCGCGGTCACGCTCTCGCGCCGCTACCTGACCGGCCGCCAGCTGCCGGACAAAGCGGTGGATCTGCTGGATACCGCGGCGGCCCGGGTGCGCATGAGCCTGGATACCGTGCCGGAAGAGATAGTACGTCTGGGTGCCGCCATCACCGCCCTGGAAATGGAAAAGCAGGCGTTGCTGGAAGATATCGCCGTCGGTAATCACGGCGATGGTGAACGGCTGGCGGCCATCGATACCCGGATGGAAAGCCTGCGCGAACAGCAGGATGTGCTGGAGCAGCAGTACCGTCAGGAAAAAGAACTCACCGCCCGGCTGCTGGACTGCCGCGCCGATATCTCCCGCCAGGCGGAAATTGCCGAACTCCAGCAGGCGCTGGCAGAGCTGCAACAGTCGCAGGCGCTGCTGATGCCGGATGTCGATGCCCGCACCGTGGCCAATGTGATTGCCGACTGGACCGGCGTGCCGCTCTCCTCATTAATGAAGGACGAGCAGACTGAACTGCTGACCCTGGAAGCGGAAATCGGCAAACGGGTGGTCGGGCAGGATGTGGCGCTTGCCGCCATTGCCCAACGCCTGCGCGCGGCCAAAACCGGGCTGACGGCCGAAAACGGTCCCCAGGGCGTGTTCCTGCTGGTCGGCCCCAGCGGCACCGGCAAAACCGAGACCGCGCTGACCCTGGCGGACTGCCTGTACGGCGGCGAGAAGTCGCTCATCACCATCAACCTCTCTGAATATCAGGAGCCGCACACCGTGAGCCAGCTGAAAGGCTCGCCGCCGGGCTACGTCGGCTACGGCCAGGGTGGCATTCTGACCGAGGCGGTGCGCAAGCGGCCTTACAGCGTGGTGCTGCTCGACGAAGTGGAAAAGGCGCACCGCGACGTGATGAACCTGTTCTACCAGGTGTTTGACCGCGGCTTTATGCGCGACGGTGAAGGGCGGGAAATTGACTTCCGCAACACGGTGATCCTGATGACCTCCAACCTGGGCAGCGACGCGCTGATGCAGTTGCTGGATGACCAGCCGGACGCCACAGAAGCTGACCTGCATGAACTGCTACGCCCGATGCTGCGCGACCACTTCCAGCCGGCGCTGCTGGCCCGCTTCCAGACGGTTATCTACCGCCCGCTGGGCAGGGATGCGATGCGCGCCATTGTGGGCATGAAGCTGGACCAGGTGCGCCAGCGTCTGGCGCGTCACTACGGCATCGCCACCCATACCCGCGATGCGCTGTTCGATGCTTTAACCGACGCCTGCCTGCTGCCGGACACCGGCGCCCGCAATATCGACAGCCTGCTGAATCAGCAGATCCTGCCGGTGCTCAGCCAGCAGCTGTTAAGCCATATGGCTGCGAAGCAAAAGCCGCAGACCCTGACCCTGGGCTGGGATGAGGAAGAAGGGATTGTGATGGCGTTTGATGATGAGAAGGGAGAGGCATGATGGGCAATCCACTGAACCTGATTTTTAACCACAGTCACCACCTGCTTGACGTAAAGGACTGCAACGCCACGCTGGATGTGCTGGCCTTTGAAGGGCAGGAGGCGCTGAGCCGCCCCTTCAGCTACCGCATTGAGTTTACCAGCGACGACCCGGCCATCCCCCGGGAAGCGATGCTGATGAAGTCCGCCTCGCTGACGCTGCGGGCGCCGGTGAACCAGGGCATGGGCATTAACATCCAGCAGACCGTGCGGGTGATTCAGGGCGTGGTGGCAGGTTTTGAGCGGCTGTCTACCTCAAAAGATGAGACCCGCTATGCCCTGACCCTGGAGCCGCGTCTGGCGCTGCTGAGTCGGTCACATCAGAATGCCATCTACCAGGATATGTCGGTGCCGCAGATTGTGGAGAAGATCCTGCGCGAGCGCCACGGTATGCGCGGCCAGGATTTCCTGTTCTCACTGACAAACGAGTATCCCCGCCGCGAGCAGGTGATGCAGTACGGCGAGGACGATCTGCGCTTTATTACCCGGCTGCTGGGTGAGGTGGGGATCTGGTTCCGGTTCACCACCGACACCCGCCTCAACATCGACGTGGTGGAATTCTGCGACAGCCAGCAGGGTTATGAAGCGGGCCCCCTGCTGCCGTCGCTGCCGCCTTCCGGGCAGCTGGATAACGGCGTGGAGTCGGTCTGGGATATGGAGAGCCGCTACCAGGTAGTGGAAAAGCAGGTCAGTATTCGCGACTACAACTACCGCCAGGCGCTGGAAGAGATGGATCAGCAGGCGGACATTACCCGGGGTGACGAAACCACCTACGGGGAGGCCTACCACTACGCGGACAATTACCTGACGCCCGGCAACCGCTACGACCGACAGCCACAGCCGGAATCCGGCGCCTTCTACGCCCGCCTGCGCCATGAACGTTACCTGAACCGCCAGACCCGGCTGTTCGGGGTGACCAGCAGTGCTTCTCTGGCGCCGGGCCAGGTGCTGAAGGTGAGCGGCGGTCCGGAGGTGACGGAGATTTTCCGTCAGGGCGTGGCGATCACAAAGCTGGTCTGCCATGCCCGGCGCGATAAAAGCTTTGAGATCGGGTTCGAAGGGATCCCGGACAACGCGGATTACGGCTACCGCCCGGCGCCCCCGGCCCGCCCCACCATGGCCGGCACCCTGCCGGCGCGGGTGACCAGCACCACCGAAAACGACAGCTACGGCCATATCGACCGCGACGGCCGCTACCGGGTCAACATGCTGTTCGACCGGGATAACTGGGAGACCGGGTTCGAGAGCCTGTGGGTGCGCCAGTCGCGCCCCTACGCGGGGGACACCTATGGCCTGCACCTGCCGCTGCTGGCGGGTACCGAAGTGGCCATCGGCTTTGAAGACGGCAACCCGGACCGGCCCTGGATCGTCGGTGTGCTGCACGATTCGGCCCACCCGGACCACGTCACCATCCAGAACTACAAGCGTAACGTGCTGCGCACCCCTGCCAACAACAAAATCCGCCTGGATGACAGCCGCGGCCAGGAGCATATCAAGGTCTCGACCGAGTACGGCGGCAAGAGTCAGCTTAATCTCGGCCACTTGGTGGACAGTGAAAAACAGAAGCGGGGCGAAGGCTTTGAGCTGCGCACCGACAGCTGGGGCGCGATACGGGCGCAGAAGGGGCTGTTTATCACGGCGGACGGCCAGGCGAAGGCGCAGGGTGATGTGCTGGAGATGCAGGCGGCATTGAAAGAGCTGGAGGCCGCTAAAAAAACAACTGAAGGGCTCCGCCATGCTGCGGAATCAGCTCGCGCTGAGCTGGCCGATATCGCCAGCCAGACGGCATTACTGAATCAAACGTTGAATGCATTAAAACAACAGGCATTGTTGATGTCGGCTCCTGCGGGCATTGCTCAGGTAACCCCCGCTAGTATCCAACTGGCGGCGGGGGAAAATCTGATAGCAACTTCAGGCAAACATGCCGATTTCAGTATTGCTAAGAAATTTACCCTGGCGGTGGGGGAAGCCCTGAGTCTGTTTGCCCATAGAATGGGGATAAAAATATTTTCTTCTGAAGGTAAGGTCGATATTCAGGCGCAGTCTGATGCTTTAAACCTGTTCGCACAAAAGCAATTGAGTATCGCCAGCGCTGATGACAGCGTGATGATTTCTGCAAAAAAAGAGCTGTTACTGAATTGCGGCGGCTCGTTTATTCGATTGAGTCAGGCAGGGGTAGAAGTGGGGACCGCGAAAAATGTCACGCTGAAATGTATTGCAGTTCAACAGCAGCCCGCTTCGACGTTGAATTCAACACTTAAGCTTCCTTCTGGCTGTAAACCGGGGGTTGTTGCAGCGGCCCAGCAGCAAGAGGCTGTAGTTGTCCTTAGCTAATTTAGAGGAAAAAATAATGTCTAAAAAATTAGCCGTGTTGGGAGACAGAACGAGCAATGGAAAAATAGTGACGGCTACCGCTAATTTTTTCAGTGCTGGCAAGCAGGTGGCACAGAACGATGATAAAGCCACATGCTCGGTATGCAAAGGAACCTTCCCCATTCAGGGAACATCCTTGGGAATTGTCAGTAATGGCGTTTTGTTGGTGCAGGATCAGGATCGAGTGCTCTGTAACTGCTCCGGGCATCAGGTGATTGCTGGTTCAAATTACTTCACTGGTTAAGTCCGGAAGTTCATTAATGGCAGACTTACTTCATAAAAAGGACGTAAAGCATGGCATGCCAGGGGTTATGCACCACTAAAGGGTTGACAGTACTGCCGGTACGCTATGCGGTTGTGCCTGAAAATATAGCAGCTGGTTTACCTGAATGGGCAAATGATGCGCGCATTACTGGTGTGGGGCTTGTCGGTGGCGAAAAGTACGCGCTTCGCGCGCTTCGTCAGGGCTATCTGTATGTTTTCTATGAAAAAGGAAAGCAGGGCACCCACTACTGGCAGTGTTACAGCGTCGCGCCTGATGGCTCCCTGTGGTTGCAGCAGGTGGCTTCCAACCCGGCAGCCGTAGACAGGGCGCTTTGTCAGACCGATGGGCATCTTGCGCAAAACGTTGAGTTTATGAGCATTGAGGCTCCGGATAAATGTGGCAATGTCTGGTTTGCCTTCAGCCAGTACCCCTGGGAGCAGTCAACGCTGGACCGGTACGGTACTGATGCAAAAGCCCGGGCAGGGAGAATGCAGAAAGTCAGGCCATCGGTGACGGGGGCCGGTCGGTCAGAAACGGGAACGGAGGCAAATGAATCCAGCCTGGCCCGGGTTCTGGATTATCAGACAGTCTCTGTATCTGGTCAGCTACCGGGCCCGGATGATGTGAAGATTCAGAACGTCAGTCGGGCGACATCACTCTGGGACCCGGCGGTGGAAGATGTCTGGCGGATAAATGAAGAGGTTGTAAAGTCGCAATCCAGTCTGTACCCCTGGGCGAAGAGCAGGGCGGGGAATGCGGAGGCAACCGCAACGGCGATGCGCAACAGAAGTGAGGGGATGACGCCGCTTATCCTGCCGCTGTGGGATCCTGTAGGGATAGTCCATGAGCTGAATGGCTGGAGTCAGGACGTGCTGGGGCGCCAGGCGCAGTTTTTGCGGGAGCGTGAACTGGAATTTTCGACCAAAACCAGCCTGGATGCGTTAAAAACCATGATGGAGGATCGCATTCAGGCAAGGGGCGAGGCGAGCCTGGAGCGTAATGCATGGCGTAATAACAGTCTGTTATCCTCTGAGAATCTTGCCATGCGTCGGAAAACGCTGGAGCAGCGCTATCAGAACCGGCCCGAAGTGCTGGCGCAGATAGCGGAACAGGATACTCTGATTCGCGCGTGGCGTGAGCAGAATGTACCGGCAGCGTATCTGGAAGATATCATACTGACCCCCCTTGAACCTCCTGAGGCTTACCAGCACAAACTGGCCGGGATTAAGGCGCAGGTCGAACAGGAACTGCTGGAACGCCCCCGGAATTTTAATGATGCCCGGGCCCGTAGCTGGGCACCTTACCAGGCCTGTCTGAACCAGAACCGACTGGATAATTTTGCCACCTGCTATAAGTCGCTGGGCGACAAAGTTAATGAAATCTTTCAGCAGCGGATGGTCAGCGTTATCAACTGGCTGGATGCGCCGATATTGCTGACCACGCTGGATGATTTTCACTGTCCGGAACAGAGAGCCGGGCTGTTTTACCAGTCGGCAGTGACCATGGCGATAAGCGGTATCAACAGTTGTCCTGTCGGAGCGCAAAAGATAGACGCCTGGTGGAATGAATACAGCGTGGAGCGGCGTGAAAACCTGCTGTGGCGGCATGTTGCCGCCAATAATCCGCAGCGAATAGAGACGCTGGAGCCGCTGCTGACCGTGGTCAGGGAGCAGCAAGACAGCCCGGTTACTGCGCTAAATGCGGCCGAAGTTGTGGCATCGCTGGTCGCCCTGACCGGCGCCGTCAAAGGGGGGCTGGATAACTACAGCCTGGCGCTGGAAGCCAGCGGTGAAGCGCTACATCGCAACGCCAGCCGCCTTGAAGTTGAACTGTACCGGACCGATGCCTTTATTGTGACGGTGGGGGAGCGTGTGAGCCGGCTGTTACGGGTAGACAGGGCGGGTGAAACCCTGTCCACCACGGCGTTTCGTCTGATATTTCTGATGCGCACAGGAATATCGCGCGAGAGCGCCGGCAGGCTGGTGGAGGAGTATCTGCGCGGGGCGCCGGTCATGCGCCAGACAATTCTGAACAGTTTCAGCCGCAGCGGGGCGGGGCTGGCCAGCGAAGTGGAGATCGCTGCGCTAAAGCGAAACTTCTGGGCAAACCTGGATGAGCATATCCGGAGCGAAAAGGGCAGTCAGGAATACCGGCTGGCCCGGATCAACGGCCTGCTGCTGGTGCTGAACGCCATCGACTTTATCTGGCTCTGCACGCAGCTTAATGACGATAAGAAAGCGATAGGTGATCTGCTTTCCAGCGTGCTGGCGATGGTCAGTCAGACGATGAATATTACGCAGCTGGCCGTTGAGCACGGGCTAAAAGCGCGCCCCTTAACCGTTGCCTGGATTAAAGGCGCCGGGGCGGTGGCGGGGGGGCTGGCTTCTGCGGTGTCGGTATATGTGGACTGGTCAGCAGCAAACAATGAGTTAGAAAATAATCGTGTTTTTCTGGCTGGCGTTATCAGACTGAAAGCATTTGTTGATGGTTTGACATTAATTAAATCGGTTGGTTTATTGCTTAAGGTTATTGCCGATCAAACTGGAGTCGGATGGGCTGAGCGAGGCACTGGAATAATTGGCCGTGGGTTAGCCATAGAGATTTTTGGTATCAGGGTACTTGCCGTACTGATGACCTGGGAGGCAATGGTGGCAATCACGCTGCTGCAGGCCATCGCCGTGGCGGTTTCCCCGGATGAGCTGGAGCTGTGGTGCAGAAAGTGCGTTTTTGGCCGGGCGCCGTTAAACCGCTCGCTGGCCGAGCAGAATAAGGCCCTGGAAGCGGCAATAAAGGACATAGTATGAATACAGAGAATCAGCCGCAGACAAACTCTCGGTTCTTAAAAAAGGAAAAATTAAATAAGTTACGTAATGAGCGCGAAAAAGCCCTGAACAATGGCCGCTCCTGGACGCGGGAGCTGCCGCCGCCGCCGGTACTGCCGCCGTACGGCCCGCTGGAAAAAATTAGCGGTCGTCTGGAATCCTTCCGTAAGGAGTACTTCGAGGAATATTTTGGCGTGAAGGCATACCGGAGCAGCCCGCTGCCGGAAGTGACGGCGGGGCAGCGGGGGGCCGGGGCCGCCGCTGCCATTGCCGCCGGCAGCCCCGGCGCGGCGGCGGTGATAATGACGGAAGATGAGTCGTTAAACTGCCGGGCGGAATATGTGCAGGGGAGCATTAACGGCAAACCGTTTTGCGGCTGGGTGGGGATCACCCGGTTGCAGGTGGGTGATGAGGTGGAAATGGCGGTGGAGTGGCAGCATGACCATTACCAGGTCTATGCTATCGCCCTGCCGGAAGAGCGAATTATTTCGGTCTGTCCCGAATGTGATATGGGGCGGATCGCCCATGCCTTCTGGCGGATAAAAAATATGCTTGTCTTGACCATCTGTCTTATGTTTCTAATATTCTGTGTCAGCGTTGTTTATTATTTTTTTAATGACAGACAAAATGGGGTCGGTTATTGGGATAAAAATAGTGGTTCCTTGTTTTTTATGTTGGGCGGTGCGCTTGTTTTTACCGGGCTTATTGCCTTTTCAGCCTGGAAAGCCTACGCCCCGACCATCTGTAAACTCGCCGAAGAGATATATTCTCTTTTGGGAATGGAAAAGGTGGCCTGGATTAACCTGAATAAAGTTACAAAGAAAAGAGAGCGTCAGCTTCAGGCGCAGGGAAAGTGGCACGATCCGGGAGATAAAACCAGACCGGTCTGCCCCAGCCATAAATTTATATATGGCAGCGAGTACTGGTTTTATTATTGAGTTAACAGGCTGGAGCAATTTTTCAGGGAAGCAATGGCTATGTACTCAGAGAATCAGCAGCAGATAAATTCGCGGTTTCTGCCCGATGAATATTTACAGGATCTGCGTACTGAACGTGAAATAGCACAGAACTGTGGTGAGCCCTGGACGCGGGAGCTGCCGCCGCCGCCGGTGTTGCCGCCGTATGGCCCGCTGCAAAAAATTAGCGGACGCCTGGAATCCTTCCGTAAGGAATATTTCCGGGAATATTTTGGCGTGAAGGCATACCGGAGCAGCCCGCTGCCGGAAGTGACGACCGGGCAGCGGGGGGCCGGGGCCGCCGCTGCCATTGCCGCCGGCAGCCCTGGTATGGCGTCAGTGATAATGACGGATAGCGAATCGCAGAACAGTTCGGCGGAGTATGTGCAGGGGAGCATTAACGGCAAACCGTTTCGTGGCTGGGTGGGGATCACCCGGTTGCAGGTGGGTGATGAGGTGGAAATGGCGGTGGAGTGGCAGCATGACCATTACCAGGTCTATGCCATCGCCCTGCCGGAAGAGCGAATTATCTCGGTCTGCCCCGAATGCGATATGGGGCGGATCGCCCATGCCTTCTGGCGGATAAAAAATATGCTTGTCTTGACCATCTGTCTTATGTTTCTAATATTCTGTGTCAGCGTTGTTTATTATTTTTTTAATGACAGACAAAATGGTGTCGGTTATTGGGATAAAAATAGTGGTGCTTTGTTTTTTATGTTGGGCGGTGCGCTTGTTTTTACCGGGCTTATTGCCTTTTTTGCCTGGAAAGCCTACGCCCCGACCATCTGTAAACTCGCCGAAGAGATATATTCTCTTTTTGGAATGGAAAAAGTGGCCTGGATTAACCTGAATAAAGTCACAAAGAAAAGAGAGCGTCAGCTTCAGGCGCAGGGAAAGTGGCACGATCCGGGAGATAACACCAGACCGGTCTGCCCCAGCCAGAAATTTATATATGGCAGCGAGTACTGGTTTTATTACTGAGTTAACAGGCTGGAGCAATTTTTCAGGGAAGCAATGGCTATGTGTTCAGAGATTCAGCAGCAGATAAATTCGCGTTTTGTAGTATCGGAATTTTTTAGTGAATAATAAGTAGCTTTCCTGATTCAGAAAAATGTGCCCTGTAACTGCTCCGGGCATCAAGTGATTGCTGGTTCAAATTACTTCACTGGTTAAGTCCGGAAGTTCATTAATGTCAGACTTATTTCATAAAAAGGACGTAAAGCATGGCATGCCAGGGGTTATGCACCACTAAAGGGTTGACAGTACTGCCGGTACGATATGCGGTTGTGCCCGAAAATATAGCAGCTGGTTTACCTGAATGGGCAAATGATGCGCGCATTACTGGTGTGGGGCTTGCCGGTGGCGAAAAGTACGCGCTTCGCGCGCTTCGTCAGGGCTATCTGTATGTTTTCTATGAAAAAGGAAAGCAGGGCACCCATTACTGGCAGTGTTACAGCGTCGCGCCTGATGGCTCCCTGTGGTTGCAGCAGGTGGCTTCCAACCCGGCAGCCGTAGACAGGGCGCTTTGTCAGACCGGTGAGCATATTGCGCAAAACGTTGAGTTTATGAGCATTGAGGCTCCGGATAAATGTGGCAATGTCTGGTTTGCCTTCAGCCAGTACCCCTGGGAGCAGTCAACGCTGGACCGGTACGGTACTGATGCAAAAGCCCGGGCAGGGAGAATGCAGAAAGTCAGGCCATCGGTGACGGGGGCCGGTCGGTCAGAAACGGGAACGGAGGCAAATGAATCCAGCCTGGCCCGGGTTCTGGATTATCAGACAGTCTCTGTATCTGGTCAGCTACCGGGCCCGGATGATGTGAAGATTCAGAACGTCAGTCGGGCGACATCACTCTGGGACCCGGCGGTGGAGGATGTCTGGCGGATAAATGAAGAGGTTGTAAAGTCGCAATCCAGTCTGTACCTCTGGGCGAAGAGCAGGGCGGGGAATGCGGAGGCAACCGCAACGGCGATGCGCAACAGAAGTGAGGGGATGACGCCGCTTATCCTGCCGCTGTGGGATCCTGTAGGGATAGTCCATGAGCTGAATGGCTGGAGTCAGGACGTGCTGGGGCGCCAGGCGCAGTTTTTGCGGGAGCGAGAGCTGGAATTTTCGACCAAAACCAGCCTGGATGCGTTAAAAAACCTGCTGGAAGACAGAGCGCAGGTTGTCGGTGAGACTGTAGTGGAACGCGTTGCGCAGCCGGAAAACGCATTGCTGTCTGATGAATATCTCGATATGCGTCTAAAAACGCTTGAGCAGCGTTATCAGAACAAACCCGATGTGCTGGCGCAAGTCAGGGCTGATGACAAATTAGTCAGGTCATGGCATGCGCAGAGTGTGACGGCATCCTACCCCGAAAATGTATTAATGAGTCCGCCAGAGCCTCTGGAAGCCCACCAACGACGGGTTGCAGCAATAAAGAGGCAGGTGGATAAGGAACTGACAGAGCGCCCGCAAAATTTCACTAATGCCAAAGCAAGAAGCTGGGCACCTTACCAGGCTAAACTGAATGCAACCCGGCAGGCTAATTTTGATGCCTGTTATAAGAGTCTGGGCGACAGGGTTAACGAAATCTTTCAGATGAGGATCGCAAGCGTCGTGAGCTGGCTTAGCGCGCCGCTGCTGGTGACGGTTCTGGACGATTTTTATTGTACGGAACAGCGGGCCGGGCTGTTCTACCAGTCGGCGGTTGGAATGGCGATAAATGGTATCAACAGTTGCCCGGCAGGTGCTGCCAGGTTGGATAACTGGTGGAATGAGTACAGCACAAAAAGCAATACCAACCTTTTGTGGCGGCATGTTGCCGCCAATAATCCAGAGCTGATGGCGGCGCTGGAGCCGTTCCTGGCAACGGTGAAAGCGAAAAAAGATGAAGAGGTGACCCCGCTAACGGCGACCGCCGTGACGGCGCTTTTGATGCAGCAGGCCGGAAACCTGAAAAAGCTGGAAGGGTATTATCAGAAATCCCTGAATAACGTTCTGAAAGGGTTACGGGAAAATGCCAGTAAAATAGAGACGGAAGTCTTCAGGACGGATGCTTTTATCGTCACGGTGGGGGACCGGGTAAGCCGCATTCTGACGGTCGATAAGATGGGAGAAAAACTATCGACCACGGCGTTCCGGCTGGTGTTTATGATAAGGGCGGGTATCCCGTCGGAAAAGGTTCACGCCCTGGTCAATGAATATCTGCATGATGCTCCGGCATTGCGTAGTGCAGTGCTGGCAGGCATTCGCAGCAGTAAACGCTTTATGGCAAGCCAGAGTGAGGTGGTGACCATCCGGCAGACGTTAAGCAGCAAGCTGGAAGAGCATTTTGCGACGGAGGAAGGCCGAAAGGAATTTCGACTGGCGGCAATAAACAGCTTGTTGCTGGTGCTGAATGCGCTGGATTTTATTTACCTGTGCGGCCAGGTCCAGGATGATAAGAAACCGTTGTCAAGCCTGGTGGCCAGCGGTCTGGCGATGGTAAGCCAGGGTACAACGGTGCTGTTACCCGCAATAGAAAAAGGGCTGGAAGCCCGGCCGTTAACGGTGGCATGGGTTAAGGGGGCGGGTGCGGCTGCGGGAGGTGCGGCTTCTCTGTTTTCAGTTTATGTGGATGTAAAATCTGTTGTGGATGAGTTTAGAAATAATAGAGTTTTCCTTTTGGGGATATTCGCAATAAAAACGGTAGTGGATGGGTTAGGGGCTTTGAAATCAGTTGGTTTACTTCTTGAGTTAGTCGGTAAGCCCCTTACTAAAAAATATGCCGGGAAAATTACCGGTTTCCTGGCATACGAATTTTTAGGTATTCGGGTGCTTGCCGTGCTGATGACCTGGGAAGCGATGGTGGCGATTACATTACTGCAGGTGGTTGCCGCCTGGATATCGGATGATGAACTTCAGCTGTGGTGTCAGAAATGCGTGTTTGGTACCGCGCCATTAAACCGCAGCCTGGAAACGCAGAATAAAGCGCTGGAAGCGGCAATAAAGGATATCTTATGACCTCAGTGGACCAAAAACAGCTCTGTTCACGGTTTATTGAACCGGAAAAACTCGCCAGGTTACGAACAAAGCGGGAAATCGAGTTGACTAATGGCAGGATCTGGACGCGGGAGCTGCCGCCACCGCCGGTACTGCCGCCGTATGGCCCGCTGGAAAAAATCAGCGGGCGGCTGGAATCCTTCAGTAAGGAGTGCTTCAGGGAATACTTTGACGTAAAGGCCTATCGCACCAGCACCCTGCCAGATATCTCTGATGGCCAGCGTGGCGCCGCAGCGGCGGCGGCCATTGCAGCGGGTAGTCCCGGCGTCGGGGCAACGATTATGGCCGAAAGTGAGTCTTCAAATGACACGGCTGACTATGTGCAGGGGACCATTAACGGCAGAGCATTTCGGGGCTGGGTGGGCATCACCCGCTTGCAGACTGGCGATGATGTGGAAATGATCGCGGGGTGGCAACATGATCATTACCAGGTCTATGCTATTGCGCTACCGGAAGAGCGGATTGTATCGATTTGCCCGAAATGCGATATGGGGCATATTGCCCATATGCTGTGGCGAATTAAAAATATGTTTATTCTCACCGCAATATTATTGTTTATGTTTATGTTTATGCTTGCGTTGCGAGTCTTTTTTGATGATGGAGTGTATTCTAATTATTGGATCGATTATCATGGGCCTATATACGTACTATTGGCTGCTTCATTAGGTATATCTGGTATGATTGCATATTTTGCCTATAAAGCCTGCGCACCTACACGCTGTAAGCTAGCAGAAGAGATATTTTCTCTGCTGGGAATGAACAATGTTGCAAGCATAAATCTTAATAAAGTAACAAGAAAACGCGAAAGGCAATTAATTTCCGAAGGTAAGTGCCACGACCCTGGTGATAAGGATAAACCTGCCTGCCCCAGTGCGAAGTTTATTTATTCGGGGGAAAGCTGGTTTTACTACTGAATAACTTTTAGTTGATTAAAGCATGGAGGCCGTGCGTTAACTGTTATGCAGATTGAGGGTGATGATATGGTAGTGGAAAAGGTCTTTTTTGTTTTCATGAGCCTTCAGTATTTCAGATGATTAGAATGCAATAGCTTTACCCTGTCAAACGTCCTGCTACTCAAAATGGTTTCAGATGTATATTAATTGTGCTTATATAATTATTCTTATCGGAGGCGGGAATGAGTTTTTCTGATATAAAAAAAAGTGTTTCAGATTCAGTGTTTGGGGATTCTGAGAAAATTTTCCTGCTTATTGATCCAACATTAGAAAGTTATCAATCAGTACAGGATTTTTATCAACTGGTTACTGATGACGATATCCATCGTGTTGCTTTTTCTCACCCGGAACTTGACGGTGCTTTGGAACTATGGCTTATACCATTGGATAAGAATAGTGCACAAAACATGAGACTATTTGATGCCAGCATTGAATGTGCATTAAATGAGATTAATCCTGATAATATTCGCTCGGGTAAAGGGCGGAGCATATGCTCATGGATATCGACGAAATTAACTATCGGACAGCTTTCTGAATATATATCCAGACTGGCCGTTCAGAAAGTTAAGGGGAAAGGCGATGTCCTTATGCGTTTTTTTGATCCGGCTGTGTTTAGCTTCTTGTTCATCATACTGGATACATGGCAGCGACAGCAGATTTTAAATAATATTGACGCATGGGGTTATATTGACGGTGATGGCAGGCCTCAGGTAATGAGTGGTGGCGGAGAGTCTCATCAAAAATTAAATTACTCTCTGGGGCTGACCCCTCTGGATTTATCTAATCTTGGCTATATATCCAGGATGAATAAAATCCTTCTGCGCTACAGAACATTGATAGGAGGTGCTGAAATTACGGAGCAACAAGCCGCTGAGTTATTGTATCCGGCACTGCATTATTTTTCCGATAATTATTATTTAGGTGATGATGGGTATATCGATTTCGGTATTAATGTACTTGTTAAGCGGGAAAGGTTTCCATCTTATTTTAAAAGAGAGAGAGAGATCTCTCGGAGTTTAAATGAGACTTTACCCCGCTACAAAACGATGGAGTGATTACTTCACTATGGTGATACGTTCTGGAGCAAAGGTATGAGCTGGCCTGTTCGGATTATTTTACCTGAAGAGCCTGTCCCGGTAATAAGATGGAAATGGTGGGTTGGCGTTCTGCTTTGTATCCTGATGCTTATAGCACTGGCGGGGGTAAGTATACAACTGATTGACACATCAGAACGTAAGGCTTATGGACAATGGATATTATTTGTTCTGGTGGTTAGTGTCGGTTGCTATTTTTTGCTTGTGGCGCTTAGAGTATACTTTTATGGCATGCGCCTGACAGCCAGTGAGGCCTATAAGAAGGAATCGCTACTGTTAAAGCAGACATGGACTCGTTGGGCAAGTAAATCGGTTATCGTTTCAACTCATCATCTGTTTGTGCCTGCTGAAATTTCACTGCAGAAAATTGTTTCTGAGAAGCCTGTTGATGTATATAAGGGGCAATCCCTTAAGTTAAGTGATAATGATTATACAGAAGAGCAGGTTTTTTATGAGTTGCTTTCATCAATCAGAGTGACACTTAAAGAACTCTCTACTATCTGCACCTTTGATGTTATTTTTTTATATGAGAGTAGTTACTCATCATTCTCACTTTTTAAATCGTGTTGGTCGCGGATAGGACTTTCGGAAGAAAAACTGACTGATAATGCTTGTTTTTCTGTGGGGAATTATGCGGACTGCTTTGAGAAAATTGTAGGTAGTGAAAGCAACAGGGTTTCTGTTGTGATTTCAATTAATATTGAGGGGAGGGAGGCTGACATTGAGTTGGGAACAGAGTTTGCATCGATTACGCTAATGTCCTCACGTAATTATTTTACTGAATCTAACGACTGCAATGCTATTCTTCGCCCGATGATATGTCGCATAGTAGAGGTCGAGGAAGCGCTGTCCCGAATGAAAACGTATCAACCTGAAATTTGTAATGTTTCCAGTGTGTTTTTTAGTGGTATGCCTGCCGGGGATATCATGGCTATTAATGATGTATTATATAAGTCTTTTTCTAAAGAACTGAAGTGGCAAGATTTAAACATGGCTATGGGGAATCTGGCGGGTGAGCATTTAGGCTTGGTTTTGCCATTTGCTCTTTATTATGCAAATTTCACTAAAAAATCTGTATTGATGATATCTAAGTTAAAGGATAAGTGCATTATTAATGTGGTGAAGCCTGTTTTTATTAATAAGGAGACCGAAAATTGAAAGCTTCAGTAACATGGAGAGTTATTGGTTTGGTTTTCAGTCTGCTGATATTTGGCGGGCTAGCCTATATTTTCTGTTTTAACTTCGGAGAATCGTTCGGCTGGGTAACGACCAAAGAAAAAACCACTCTTTGGCTTTTGGTTATGATGCTCTTCGTCATTTTTCTGGTGTTACTGAATGTGGGTATCTGGTCTTATCAGAAAGGTTTACGCTTTAGCTCAAACACCATGATTGATGAGGAACAAAGCTCAATTAACGTGGCAACAGGCAAAAAATCGAAGAAAGAAAGGGAACCCGTCAGAGTACATCTTCATCGTCGCTATGGATGGTGCTGGCGCCGCAAAGTCCGCCTGCTGCTGGTCACCGGCGATGACGCCGCCATTGAACAACTGGTACCCGGCCTGCAAGCCAACCAGTGGCTCGAAGGCAACCGCACGGTACTGATTTACGGCGGCCCCCTCTCTGCTGAACCCGATAACGAAAAATACACCGCCCTGCGCAGACTGCGCCGTACCCGCCCGCTGGATGGCATTATCCGGGTGCTGGATGCGCAGCAGAGCCTGACGCCGCAACTGAGCGACAGCGACCTGCGCAGCCTGGAAAAAATTGGCGATCTGTTGCGCTACCAACCGCCGGTCTGGCTGTGGCAACTGGGTGAAAGCGACTGGTCGCAGGAAGGGCGTGCATCTCAGGCCGTGGGAATTACGCTTGCGGCGCGGGCGGTGGCGGATGATGTGGCCACGGCCCTTGATGGACTGCGACCGCAGCTGCGCGAGCAGGGGCTGGCCCAGGTGGCGGAAAACCGCGCCTTTGATTTCCTGCTGCGTCTGGCGCAGCAGCTGGAGCAGGGCGGTAGCGAGCGCTGGAAAAAGGCGCTGACGCCCTGGCTGCATGGCGCGCAGCAGCGCGTTGTACTGCGCGGCCTGATGTTCAGCCTGCCGGAAAACAACAGCGGTGAAGAGACAAAGGAAAACGCCTTTCCGGCGTTGCATCAGCATGCCCTGACGCTCTCAGACGCCTGGCAGGGTGTTCTGAACGATCTTCCCCGCGCCCGTGGTCGCCGGGTCGGCATGCCCTGGGAGCATACCCTGGCTGTGACCCTGATGGCGCTTATTGGTCTGTGGGGCGTGGGTATGCTGCTCTCTTTTGTGGCCAACCGTCAGCAGATTGTGACGGTGGCCGATAAAGCCCACGCGCTGGTCGCAGGACCGGCAGTATCGGATGCACAGCTGACCGCACTGCATGAACTGCGTAACGACGCCGGTCGCCTTCAGCATCAGATCCGGGAAGGGGCGCCCTGGTATCTGCGCTTTGGCCTGAATCATAATCATCCGCTGCTCGCCGCCATGCTGCCCTGGTACGGGGTAGCGAATAACCGCCTGATCCGCGATCCGGCCAGTGAAGCCCTGGTCAGGCATCTGACGCAACTGGTGAACTCGGCGCCCAACAGCTCCGGGCGGGCAGCGCTGGCGAAGCCGGGATACGATCAACTGAAGGCCTGGCTGATGATGGCGCGTCCGGATAAAGCGGATGCCGCCTTCTATGCACAGACCCTGAAAACGACGCAGCCTGAGCGTCCGGGGATCTCCACCGGACTGTGGCAGAGCCTGGCGCCGGATCTGTGGGCCTTCTATATCGCTGAACTGCCCCATCAGCCGCAGTGGAAAATTAAACCGGATACGGCCCTGGTCAGCCAGAGCCGTCAGGTGTTGCTGCAGCAGATTGGGCGCCGCAATGCCGAAAGTACCCTGTATGAGAACATGCTGAAGTCGGTGCGCCGCAACTTTGCGGATGTCTCGCTTGAAGATATGACCAGCGGTACCGATGCCCGCCGCCTGTTTGAAAGCCAGGAGGTGGTGCCCGGCATGTTCACCCGCCAGGCATGGGAAGGGGGGATTCAGAAGGCTATCGAAAAAGCGGCCAGCGCCAGGCGCGATGAGATCGACTGGGTACTGAGCGACAGTCGGCAGAGCGTATCAGCCGATATCTCGCCGGAAGCCCTTAAGGCCCGTCTGACGCAGCGCTATTTCGCTGATTTTGCCGGCAGCTGGCTGGGTTTTCTGAACAGCCTGCACTGGGTGCCGGCGCAAAATATTGCTGACGTGACCGACCAGTTAACCCTGATGAGTGACGTACGCCAGTCGCCGCTGATCGCCCTGATGAATACCCTGGCGTGGCAGGGGCAAACCGGCCAGCAGGGTGCGGGTTTGTCTGACTCCATCATAAAATCGGCTAAAGAGCTTATTGGCACCCGGGATAAACCGGCCATCGACCAGCATGCTACGGGGCCTGTTGGTCCGCTGGATGGCACTTTCGGCCCGCTGTTGAGCCTGATGGGCAAAAATCCGGCCGGCAATGTGATGGCGGCCGACAGCAGTCTCAGCCTGCAGACGTATCTGACGCGGATTACCCGGGTCCGGCTGCGGTTGCAACAGGTGGCGAACGCCTCCGATCCGCAGGAGATGATGCAGACCCTGGCGCAGACGGTGTTTCAGGGCAAAAGCGTCGACCTGACCGATACCCAACAGTATGGTAGTCTTATTGCCGCCAGCCTGGGCGAAGAGTGGAGCGGGTTCGGGCAGACGATGTTTGTTCAGCCCCTGAGCCAGGCCTGGGAAACCGTGCTGCAACCTTCAGCCGCCAGTCTGAACGATAAGTGGAGCAGGGCCGTCGTCAGTAACTGGAATACCGCCTTTAACGGCCGTTACCCGTTCGCGGCCAGTAAAAGCGAAGCGTCGCTGGCGATGCTGGCGGAGTTCATCCGCAAGGATACCGGACGTATCGAACGTTTTCTGACCCTTGAACTGGGCGGGGTATTGCATAAAGAGGGCAGCCAGTGGGTGGTGGATAAAACCCACAGCCAGGGACTGACCTTTAATCCGGCCTTCCTCAAGGCCGTTAACCAACTGAGCCAGCTGTCAGATATTCTGTTTACCGACGGCAGTCAGGGCATCAGTTTTGAACTGCAGGCAAGGCCCACGCCTGACGTGGTGGAAACCAATCTCACTATTGATGGCCAGAAGCTGCGCTACTTTAACCAGATGGCGGAATGGCAGGCGCTTCGCTGGCCGGGTGAGACCTATAAACCCGGCACCATGCTGACCTGGAGCACCACCCGTGCCGGTGCCCGGCTGTTTGGTGACTACAGCGGCACCTGGGGCTTTATCCGCTGGCTGGAGCAGGGGAAACGCCAGCGTCTGGACAACAGTCAGTGGATGATGAGTTTTACCACGCCGGATGGAAGGATGCTGCAGTGGGTGCTGCGTACTCAACTGGGCAACGGGCCGCTGGCGCTGTTACAGCTGCGCCATTTTACACTGCCGGCTCAGATTTTCAGCGTGGATGCCGGGGTTGCCGCTCAGGCCCTTGCCCGGGAAACGGACGATATTGATATGGATGGAGTGGAATAATGGCCGGGTTACAGAGCCTGATTGCCGCCTGTCAGGCTGATGAAGAGACGCTGTTACAGCTTGCGCAATCCGATGTAAACGCGTGGCAACGCTGGCTGATGCCGCTCGGCGACGCGGCGCCCGCCGGGGAAGATCCCGGCTACGATGACGATTTTCAACGTATCAGGGAAGAGGTTAATCAGCTCTCCGGCATTGATACCGGACTGATTTGTACGCTTGCTGAGAAGTTGCTGACGCAGACCAGTAAAGATATTCGGGTGGTCACCTTCTATATCTGGGCGCGTCTGCATCAGGACGGCGAAGAGGGGCTGGCTCAGGGGCTGACGCTGCTGGCAGGGATGATGCAGCGCTTTGGCGCTCAGCTACATCCACAGCGCGAACGCAGTCGCAAAAGTGCGCTGGAGTGGCTGGGCAGCAGTCGGGTACTCGACAGTCTCTCGCTGTACCCGGAAGTCGATCCGGCCATGATGCGCCGCATTACCGGGGCATTACTGCTGGCAGAACAGGCGCAGGCGTCATCGGATGAGGCAAATCGCCCCCAGCTTTCGGCGCTTTACCAGGCGCTGGAAACACGCCTGGCGCAGAGCGGTGGTACCGACAGTCTGGTGCCCCAGACCAGTCGCGAGGAGAAGGCGGGAACCCTTTCCGCCAGCGATAACGTCCCCGTTGCCAGTACGGTGAAATCGGGGCGCGATCTGCTCGATCAGTCCAGAATGCTGGCCAAATATCTGCGCGACCAGCCCGGAGGCTGGCTGGCCGGGCATCATCTGATAAAAAGCGTGCGCTGGGATACCTTAACGGAGCTCCCGCCGCTGGACGCCAGTGGGCGTACCCGCCTGGTTCCCCCCAAGCCCGACCACCGGGCCCATCTGAAACGCCTGTACCTTCAGCAAAGCTGGCTGGAACTGCTGGAGCAGGCAGACAGCCTGTTCGCTCAGGGTGTTAACCATCTGTGGCTGGATGTGCAGTGGTACATCTGGCAGGCGCTGCAGAAAACCGATGGCGATGCGGTCAGGGCGGAAATTATCAGCCATGACCTGCGGGGGCTGCTGACGCGTCTGCCGGGGCTGGAGGCGCTGGCGTTTAATGACGGCACGCCCTTTGCCGATGAAGTGACGCTGGGCTGGATAAGCCAGCAGGTGCTGGACTCTCCTGGTGCCTGGCATGATGAACCGGTTAACGCGGTTTCGCCTGCGGACGACGATATTCTGAGTCTGGAGCCGGAAGTGCTGGCCCGGGCCGACAGCGATGGATTCGAAGCGGCGCTGGGCTGGCTGCAGGCCCGACCGGGCCTGGCTTCTCCCCGGGAGCGCTGGCTGCTGCGGCTGCTGATGGCCAGGGTGGCGGAGCAGTATGGGCGTAATGAGATGGCCTTACATCTGTTGGGCGAGCTGGACGGCAGCGCCCGTGATCTGACTCTCAGCCAGTGGTCGCCGGAGATCATCTTCGAAGTCAAAGCCCGACGCCTGAAGCTGCTGCGCACCAGAGCGGCCCGCAGTGAGGCAGACAAAAACCGTCTACAGCCAGAAATGGAGCGGCTACTTTCCGGACTTATCGCCATCGACCCGGCCCGCGCCGCGGTGCTGTGCGGTTAACTTTCTCTCTGGTGTTACCCATTCATTAAACGGAAAAAATAATGGTACCTGATGTAAAGGAACGGCGTCCTATTGCGACGCGTGAGACTCGCTGGGCACAGAGTTGCGCCCGCTGGTTAAAGGAAAAGGGCGTTATGCCCGATCATATCTCTTTTGCCAGTATGGGATGTGCGCTGGTATCTGGCATGTGCTTTTTATTCGCCTTTTATTTCCCGGGAACGTGGGCACGCGGGGGCATTCTGTTGCTGGCGGCGATTATGATTCAGGGCAGGCTTATCTGTAACCTGCTGGATGGCATGGTGGCGGTTGAAGGTGGAATGGGCAGCCCGGCGGGGCCGGTCTGGAATGAACTGCCGGATCGCATTTCGGATTCATTGATCCTTCTGGGGGCAGGCTATGGCCTGACGCTGACTCCCTGGGGCGCGACGCTGGGGTGGAGCGCGGCGCTGCTGGCGTTAATGACGGCGTATCTGCGCCTGCTTGGCGGCACCTGTGGCCTGAAGCAGCAATTTTCAGGGCCGATGGCGAAGCAGCAGCGTATGGCCGTATTATGCGTCGCCGCCGTTCTGGCTATCTGGGTTCCGCCGCAGTGGGGGCAGTGGCTGATATTGAGCTGTCTGGTTGTGATTAACGCTGGCGCATTAATCACCTGCTGGCGACGTGGCAGAGCGATTATTGAAGCCCTGAATCTTCAGGAGGGGCGCCATGCAGAATAACAAGAAACAGCCATTGGACAGCCGATTCGTTGCCGCGGCTCTGGTTCGCCTGTGCCGCCTGCTAACCGGAGTTCGCGCCCGCTGGCTGGCGCCAGTTCCGCAGCAGAAAGTCAGGATCTATTATGCCAACCATTCCAGCCATCTGGACGGCATGGTGATATGGGCCAGCCTGCCCGCTCATCTGCGCCCGCAGGTGCGCCCGGTGGCCGCGGCGGACTATTGGTTAACCACTAAAATCCGCCGTTATATCGCTCGTCGGGTCTTTAATGCGGTACTCATCAGGCGCCGCTCATCAGCCCGGAAGGATGAATCCTCAGAGAACGCCCTGGCGCAGATGAGCGTTCCGCTTCAGCAGGGGGCATCGTTGATCCTTTTTCCTGAAGGGACCCGGGGATCAGGGGATGAGATAGCCGAATTCCGTAGCGGTATCTGGCATCTGGCCCGTATGAATCCGGACGCCGAACTGGTGCCGGTTTATCTCGAAAACCTCAATCGTGTTTTGCCGAAAGGCTCCCGTCTGGTGGTGCCTGTTCTCTGTTCTGCTGTATTCGGCGAGCCGGTCAGTCCGTTACAGCCGGAGGAAGAGAAACAACAATTTTTACTGCGGCTCAGGGATGCGCTGGAGGCGTTGAAAGCATGAATTTTCAGGATAAGTCACTCGTTATACTGCTATGTGGCCTGTTTTCGCTATTGCTGTTGGCCAGTATTCTGGGAATGGTAATTGCCAGAGTGAAGGGTAACACCCCGGTTATTGAAAATCTGAATGCGCGCATTCGGGCCTGGTGGGGTATGTGTATTCTGTCCGTGGCGGCGATGTGGTTCGGCCCTGTTGGATCGACGCTGCTGTTTGCCGTGATGTCGTTTCTGGCGCTGCGCGAATGTATTACCTTAACTCCGACCCGGCGCGGCGACCATGAGGCGCTGTTCTGGTGTTTCTTTATACTTCTGCCATTGCAGTATCTGCTGGTCGGCATGCAGTGGTACGGTACGTTCGCCATTTTTATTCCGGTTTACGCGTTTTTATTTATCCCGACCCGAATGGCGCTGGCGGGAGATACCTGCCATTTTCTTGAGCGGAGCGCCAAAATTCAGTGGAGCATGATGGTGGCCGTTTACTGTATCAGCCATGCGCCGGCGCTGTTGATGCTGCCTGTCCCTGGTTTCGAAAATCAGAATATCAAGCTGCTGCTGTTCCTGATGATTGTGGTGCAGATCTCGGATGTGCTGCAGTACGTTTTCGGAAAACTGTTTGGTAAAACCGCCATCGTTCCCCGCCTGAGTCCGAATAAAACCGTAGAAGGGTTTGTCGGAGGGATCGCCAGCGCGACGCTGGTCGGAACATTACTCTGGTGGATTACGCCTTTTACCCCCTGGCAGGCTGCGCTGATCTCCCTGGTTATCACCCTGCTGGGATTCGCTGGCGGCCTGTGCATGTCGGCCATTAAGCGCGATCGCGGCGTGAAAGATTTTGGCGCCATGATTGCCGGCCACGGCGGAATGATGGATCGGATTGATTCACTATGTTTTGCCGCGCCGGTGTTTTTCCATCTGGTTCGTTTTTATTTCACCTGAATTTTCCCCTGTCAGCGAAAAGAAAAATTATGGATGACTTAACCCTGCGTTATTACGACGCTGAAATGCGCTACCTGCTTGAAGCCGGTGAAGAGTTCGCCCGGGCGCATCCTGAACGCGCCGCCATGTTGGGGCTGGACAGAGCCGGGGCGCGCGACCCTTACGTTGAACGCCTGTTTGAAGGTTTTGCCTTTCTGATGGGGCGGCTGCGGGAAAAGCTGGACGATGACCTGCCTGAACTGACCGAAGGGCTGGTCAGTCTGCTGTGGCCGCATTACCTGCGTACTATTCCGTCGATGTCGGTGGTGGAGTTCACGCCGGACTGGCGCGAAATGAAAGAGAAGATGCGCATCGCCAAAGGCTTTGAGGTGCTGTCGCAGCCCATTGGCGAAAAGCAGACCCGCTGCCGCTACACCACCATCCGCGAGATGGCGCTCCAGCCGCTGTCGCTGGAGCAGGTGCGTTTAACCACCGATCCGGACGGTCGCTCCGTGGTGAAGCTACGCTTCGCCTGCAGCGGGCTTGCCGACTGGAGTCGCATCGACTTAAGCCAGATTTCGCTCTATCTGAACGCCGATGCGCCGCTGGCCTGCGCCATGCATGAAGCCTTTACCATGAATGTCGCCCGTATGTGGTTGCGCCTGCCGGGCGACGCCGACAGACGGCCACTGGAAGGCTACTTTACCGCGCAGGGGTTTGGTGACGACGATAGTCTGTGGCCGAAAGGCAGCAGCAGCTTCAGCGGTTATCAACTGCTGCTTGAGTACTTCACCTTCCGCGAGAAGTTTATGTTCGTTGGCCTGAAAGGGCTGGATGGGGTGAACTTCCCGGAGCAACTGCCCTGGTTTGAGGTAGAGGTGGTGCTGGAAACGCGCTGGGAGCATGACTTTACCTTCAGTGAAAAGCATTTGCGCCTGAACTGCGTGCCGGTGATTAACCTGTTCCCGCTGGAATCCGATCCGCTGACGCTTAGCGCGCTGCAGACCGAATATCTTCTGCGTCCGATGCGCCTTCAGGACGGACATACCGAAATTTATTCGGTGGATTCGGTGCTCTCTTCCAGTGGCCAGACTTACGTGCCGTTTTCCAGCTTCCGCCATAAGGGCGGCATGCTGCGCCACGATGCGCCCGAATATTACTACCACACCCGGGTGCGGCGCGGGCCGTCCGGGCTACATAACACCTGGCTGATTCTTGGCGGCGAAGCCTTTGATAACCATACCGTGCCGGATAACGAAAGCCTGTCGCTCACCCTGACCGGCACCAACGGCCAGCTACCGCGCCGGGCGCTGCAAAGCACCGTGCTGGATACGGTGATGAAAACAACCTCTGCCAGTATTCGGGTCCGTAACCTGTGCGCCCCCACGCTGCCCTGTTATCCGCCGGATCGGGACCGTTTCCACTGGCGGGTACTCAGCCATCTGGGCAGTAATTTCCTGTCGATGATGGATAACGCGGAAGTCCTGCGTGGCACCCTGGCGCTGTATGAATGGACCCACAGCGAGATGAACCGCCGTCGGCTGGAGGCCATTATCGACGTTTGCCACAGTGAAACGGAACGTTTTGAACAGGGGCATCTGCTGCGTGGCGTACAGATTGAGGTCACGCTCGACAGCCACGGTTTTGCCGGGCATGGGGATATCTGCCTGTTTGGCGAAATGCTGAGCCGTTTCTTTGCCCTGTATACCGATATTTATCTGTTTAACCGCCTGATTATTATTCTGCAACCGACCGGAGAGCGCCTGGAATGGGAAGAGAAGCACAACCGCCGCATTCCCGGCTGAATCCCCGGCTGGAAGCGGACCTGACGCGGATAAATTTTTACCGCTTCTGCCAGTTACTGGAAAAGAGCCAGCCGCAGTGCCCACCTCTGGGGACAACCAGCCGTCCGCAGGACGACCCGGTACGGCTGGTTCCCCATCCGGGCATGGGCTTCCCGGCCAGCGAGCTGAAAGCCGTTGACTATGACGACGAGGATGAGACAGCTGCGCCACGGGTGCGTACCACCTTCATGGGGTTGTATGGCGTCGATTCGCCATTGCCGACCGCGTATCTGGATGATATTGCGCAGGGCCGGGAAGGGCATGAGGCGCTGCAGGGGTTCCTCGATATCTTTAACCACCGCATCCTGACCCAGTTTTACCGGATCTGGCGTAAGTACTCCTACCCGGCCACTTTCGAGCCAGGGGGGCGGGACGCCATATCGCAGTCGCTGTTGGGGCTGGTGGGGCTGGGTATTCCGGGCACGGCCAACCATATCGCCACGCCGGTTTCGCGTTTTCTGGCATTGCTGGGGGTACTGAGCCAGCCGGGAAAAACTCAGGAAGGGCTGCAGGCGCTGGTTCATCTGCTGGCGCCGCAAACCCGGGTGTGCGTCAGGCCCTACTGTCTGCGTCCGGTCTCCGTTGGTCAGCCGCTGGGATTCCAGAGCGGAGACGTTTTTTTACTGGACGGGAACGGGGTTCTGGGCGACGAGGTGATGGATACCAGCAGCCAGTTGCTGATTGATCTGACCACCGACTGCGATCGGGAAGCAGGAAGCTGGATGCCGGGTAGCCAGCTGTATCAGGACTTTATGGTGATGCTGCGGGTTTATTTGGGCTGGCGTTTTAAGGCCCGTATCAGGCTGACCGTCAGTACCCGTTTGCTGCCTGTGCCCGCGCTGGGTGAAGCCCCGTTCTGGCTGGGAATGAGCGGCGTACTGGGTGTGGAAGAGGGAAGCCCGCCTGATAATGACATCCCGCAAACCTTTACCACGGAACTGGGTTGCTACAGCGGCCTTCAGCCCGCAACCAGTACAAAAGGAGCACGACGTGTTACGTATCAGTTTGACTAAATTCGTATTGCCGCTGATGGCGCTGGGGCTGTCAGGTTGTGGTCTGACCCAGAGTGTGACTGATGGCGCAAAATCGGCCGTTAGCGCGGTTTTCTATAAACAAATCAAAGTACTGCACCTCGATTTTGTGGGGCGTGAGGCCCTGAATACCGATGCCCGGGAGAGCAATTCCAGCGCCCAGCCGCTGGTTCTCCGGGTTTATCAACTGCGGGATCGCGCCGCCTTTGACAAACTGGTCTACCAGCAACTGCTGAAAGAGGACGAGACGTTATTGACCGGTGACCTGCTGGCCAGTCGCGATGTGATCCTGAAGCCGGGCAACGCCGCCATTCTGGATATGCCTATGGATGAGAAGGCGGCGTATGTGGCCGTGGTGGGGCTTTTTCGCCAGCCGGATATGGGCAGGGATAACTGGAAGCTGGTACTGGAGCGTAATGAGCTGGAGCCGGATAAAGCGCGGGTGCTGGAAGCCGGGAGCAATGGCCTGACGCTGTTGCCGGAGAAAAAATAATGCCCCACGATCATAACGCCCCCTCCCTCTACGAAACCCTCTTCGGCAACTTTAGCGGCGGTCTGGATCTGCATCAGGTCAGCGAGGAAAACCAGGTGATCCTGTCGGTGCTGGACAATATGCAGCGCATCCTCAACTGTCGCGCCGGTACCCTGGCGCACCTGCCGGACTACGGCCTGCCGGATATGACCAAAATCCTCCAGGGGATGCCCGGTACGGCGCATCAGCTAATGACTACGTTCTCTGACGTGCTGCTGAAATATGAGCCGCGCCTGAAACGTATTGAGGTGGTGATGCTGGAGCAGACCGTGCCCGGCGAGCTGCGTTACGCCATCGACGCCGAGCTGAAAGGCGTGGGTCTGGTGCGCTATGGCACCGAATTTATGCCGGAAGGGCGGGTGCTGATCCGCCATCTGAAGCAGCAGCAGTTTCTTGACCGGCAAACCCGGTTTTAAGGCGTTTTCTTCGATTCTGAATGATCGGGTAAATCATGTCAGCAAAAGCGCAGTTTCTGAAAAAGCTTCAGGCCAGCCAGGCGAAGCCTGAAAGCCGGGGGCTGGCGGATATTGCGGAATTCCGCCAGCGAATGATCCAGCTTCAGGAAACTATGGAGATCTGGCTTGAACAGACCGGCATCCGGGTGGAGAGCACCGTAGTTTCTCTGGTGGAACTCCTTCTGGGGGCCACGGCATTTCGCATTTCCGGGATCCGAATCCATTATCAGGGCCGGGTAGTATCCTTCATCCCCTCATTTTTGTACGGGCAGGGGGTCACCGGCTGTGTCGATATTACCCTCCATGTGGAAGAAGAACGCACGTCTCTGGGGCGCCTGTTTATGCGCTCGCGTGATGCGTCTGACTGGACATATATGCCGTCTGCTTCTTCGGGGGGCCACAGGCTCGGGTTCTGTGAGTCTGTCTTTTTTGAATTGCTGGGTAGCCTGCTACCACAGTGATGGAATAACGGTGGAGCAGGGCGCGTTTTCCTGCAAATATATCTATGGACAGTCCTGAAATGAAAAAAACAGCCCCCTTACAGATTCAAACCGGTGGCGATCCCCGCCTGCTACCCGACTATTCTGCGCTGCGCGACGAACTGGCGAAGCTGAACCATCCGGCCCGGCCGGATGTGGACTGGCAGCGTGTGGAGCAACTGAGCCTGTCGCTGTTTCGCCACAATGGCGTCGAACTGCAAACCGCGTGCTGGTACACGCTGGCCCGTACCCACCTTGCCGCTATGGCCGGGCTTAATGAGGGGCTGGCGATACTGGATGTGCTGATCACCCGTCAGTGGGGGAAGATGTGGCCGCAGCCGGTCCATGCCAGAATGGAAATCCTCGCGGGGTTCAGTCAGCGCCTGCAGAAACTGATGCGAACGCTGGCGCTACATTATGCTGACCTGCCTCTGATTTATCAGGCTGAAAAACATCTGAACGTTCTGTGTGAGGCGCTGCAGCGTCTGGAGCTGAGGCATATCAGCCAGCTACAGGGATTGTGCACCTTTATGCAGAACGCAGCGGCCCGACTGGAGAATACCGACGGGAGCGAAACAGAAGAGGCGGCGGTTAGCCTGCCGGCGACCATGGCAATGACGTCCACTCCGGAGCCTGCCGCCGCCTCTGGACCTCTGGTCTACACCGCCCATGAAGCGCCCCCCGTCGCGCGGGTAGTGACGGCAACATCGGCTCCGCCACGTGGACGTTCCTGGGGGGCTTTTATTGCCGGTATGCTGACCATGCTGGTGGTGGGGGGCGCCGGGCTGTGGGGCTGGCAGGTTATCCACCCGACGCCGGACATACCGGTCCCCCGGGTCGCCAGTGAAGCCTCGCTGAAGGATTTGGGGCAGCTTCCGCCGTTGTGGCGCCAGGATTATGGCTTTGTGCTGGCGGCCCGGGCTAATCCCGGAGAAGCCGGAAAATTGAAAGCGCAGTGGCAACAGTATATCGATGGAAACGCGCTTCCGGCTGAAACGCTGTCCGGCTGGCATCAGGGAATGGAGGGGTTACAGGAACTCACCCGCCGTCTGAATGCGCTGGATGAACGTCGGGGGAAATACCTGACTGGCTCTGAACTGAAATCCATGGTGTTTACGATAACCCAGAATTTTGGGCGCACGGTACCGGTTGAAGAGCAACTGCGACAGCTGGGCCTGACCGGAGCCGGAACACCGTTGCCGGAGGCATTGCTGTTACAAACGGATATGCACATTAATCAGTTACTGAATCGCTATATGCTGATAAAACAGCAGGCAACTGCGCCGTAAAATAATTCATCCTGGTGCGGACTGATACAATCGGTACAGATATGCAGTGTCAGGATGTTGTCTGATGGCAAAATCCTGGCCTTTCTGGACGAAGCGAGCGTGCGGTCTGGATGATGGCGAACAAGTTGAACCTGGTCCAGGGGCGCGATCTGTGGGATTAAGCCGTGTGATGTTGATTTTTTCAGAACCTCCTGGCAGACGAATAACATCGATACACCCTTAGGGTGTCCGGTATTTCCGTGGCGATATAAAAAACACCCCTGATAATCCTCCTGAGCAGGAGCATGGCGTTATCAGGGGTGTTTTTTTATGGGCAGGAGCGTAATAACCAGCGATCGCCCTGCTCACTCTCTCAAATGGGTTTGCATCAGGAACTCCAGCAGCTCCGTCTTACGGGTGGGCGTCATGCAACGGAACAGACGCGTGCTATAGCGAGCCGTGGCGGTGAAATAACGCTGGTAGAAGTGGCGTACGGTGCGGCCGTTCATACTGAGTCTCCCTGGTCGTTTTCTGTAGCCTCAGTATGGCGATAAAAGGGGAGTTTATATATTGATGATTTTAATCGATTGACTTCCTCTTTTATAAAATGCGAATAATCATATCTTATTGAAAATAATTAATTTTATATCATCCCTATGCCAGCGCTTCTCCATGATAAACGAGTGTGATAACTATCTTACTGATTTTATTATGCTATCTGGAAACATTTCTGTTCCTCAATTATTTACTCATCATTTCCTCTTTAACAGTGGCGCAAAACCGTGAACCTGCTCTAAAACGGCGGTGGAAGACTTTGCTATTTTTAGGGTTAATTTATTGTGAATGAAATGTGATATGCTTTCATTTGAAGGTTTTATGGGCATTACCCCGGAGGTGTTTATGGATTATTCATTCGCGTCATCGGTATTACCTGTTGATTATAAAAAGAATATCGTCGAGATGAAGCGGGTGCTGCGCACCCAAATAGGAGATGTGGAGGCCCTGTTTGAACAGGTATGCGCTGTCGTTGAAAGGGAGATTGCCGATGCCCGGGCTCAGGAAGCGGAAACCGGCAGCGCCTGGCCTGAGATCGAGCAACAGCAGCTTATGGAAGGCGGTATCACTGAACAGCAGAAAGCGTTAATCCAGCGGCGCGGCTGTGTGGTGGTTCGCCAGACATTTCCCCGGGAGCAGGCGCGGGCGTTAGACAAGGCCATGATGGACTATCTGGACGATAACCATTTCGATCGGCAGTACCGGGGGCCGGGGGATGATTTTTTTGGCTCACTGGCGGCATCCAGACCGGAGATCTTCCCCATTTACTGGTCCCCCTCGCAGATGCTGGCGCGTCAGAGCCCGGCCATTGCCCGGGTACAGTCTTCCCTTAACCGTCTCTGGACTTTCGAATCACCGCAGGGGCGCTGGTTTGACCCGGATAATAATATTATTTATCCGGATCGGATTCGCAGGCGACCGCCGGGGACCTGTTCGCAGGGGCTGGGAGCGCATATCGATTCCGGAGCGCTGGAGCGCTGGCTGTCGCCCGCATATCAGAAGGTGTTTGCCCGTATCTTTGACGGTCGGCTGGCGGAGTACGATCCCTGGAATGCCGCATGGCGACCGCAGGCGGATGAATATCAGATGGAGAATACCACCACCTGTTCGGCGTTTCGTACCTTCCAGGGCTGGACGGCGCTGTCGGATATGGAAACAGGGCAGGGGTTGCTGCACGTGGTTCCCACACCGCTGGCGATGGCGTATATCCTGCTGCGTCCGCTATTGAGCGATGTACCGGAAGATGAACTGTGCGGCGTGGCGCCGGGCAAAGTGCTGCCGGTGTCGGCACAGTGGCATCCGCACCTGATTAACGGGCTGTGTTCGATCCCTTCCCTGCAGGCCGGGGATTCGGTGTGGTGGCACTGCGATCTGATACACGCGGTAGCGCCAGTGGAAAATCAGCGGGGGTGGGGTAATGTGATGTATATTCCCGTGGCGCCCATGTGCGAGAAAAACGGGCAATACGCGCAACGGGTACGGGAAGCTTTTGAACGCGGCGCTTCACCAGCGGATTTTCCATCTGAGGATTATGAAATAACGTGGGAAGGGCGCTTTACCGCCGGGAAACTTAATGAAATCGGGCGTCGGGGATTAGGCATGTAACGAACCCCGGTATGGCGGATGCCTGTTATTCATACAGGCGTCTGCCGTGGTGAAAAAGGACCTGGATTTTTCTGCAGAATCTTTTTGTTTATAACATGGTCTCTGATAAGTGTTTATGGAAGAGGTCAGGAGAGATGTGTGAGTTAAATCCTGTAAATTATTTATAGTTTGGGTTTTTTCTGGTTTTGGTGTTTGGTTGAGTGTGAGTTTTTTATGTAACTTAATCTAATAACTTTTTAGTGGAAACTATTTGATATGAAAAAGACGCAATGATGTTCACATCAATTTGAAGTAGGGAAAAATCTTATTTTATCGTTGTTCTTAAGAAACGAACGGCAGCATAGTGACCTGGTGTTATTTTGATTTTTTTAGACTTATGGCAGTTCATGCAATAAATTATCGGTGTAATACTTGACCGCCCCTTCCGGGAGAGTTAAAACGTTTCCTGTAAAAATGACACTACATCTTTTTTCATCAAATTTTTCTACAAGGAAGCAGAAAAATGGGGCAACCCTGCACGCTTGTGCGGAAATATAGCGCCGCTATTTATATCCTGATAGCATTTCAGGTAGCGGCCGCGCCGGACGAGCGTATATTTAACCAACAGCAGCAACATCAACGTACTCAGCGCGACGTTGTGGAAGAACAACTCGCGCCCCGGGCGCCGGATATTCATTTGCAGCAGACATTGCCGGATGTCGATGGCCCTTTCCCCGAAGAATCTCCCTGTTTTACGTTAAAGCGCATTAGCCTGACAGGCGGCGAGGCTTTTCCCCACTGGCTACCGCTCCAGCGCATTGCCGATGGCGGCGTAGGACGCTGCCTGGGGGTTAACGGCATCAACCAGCTAATGGGTCGTATTCAGAACCGTCTGATCGAACACGGTTGGGTAACTTCGCGAGTGCTGGCGCCGCAGCAGGATCTGCGTAGCGGCGAGTTGAAACTGACTCTGGTGCCCGGGCGAATTCGCCATGTCCGCTATGCCGATGGTTCCGACGCCCGCGCCCTGTTGTACAGCGCGATGCCGGCCCGGGAGGGGAAATTACTGGATCTGCGCGACATTGAGCAGGGACTGGAAAATATGCAGCGCCTGCCGGTAGTAGAGGCCAGTATGGAGATTGTGCCGGGCGATAAACCAGGCGAAAGCGATGTCGTTATCTCCCGTCGTCAGCAACGGCTCTGGCACGTCAATGCCTGGCTTGATGATTCCGGAACCGAAAGCACCGGGCGCTATCAGGGCGGAATGATGCTGGCGCTGGATAACCCTCTGGCGCTTAGCGATCTGCTGTATGTATCCGCGACCCATGATTTGGGCTTTAAGGGCGAAAAAGAGACCAAAAGCCTGAGCGGCCACTATTCGGTGCCTTTTGGATACTGGCTGTTTGATATTAACGCCGGTAAATCGGACTACGTTCAGACCGTGGCCGGGCAGGCCGGTGATATTCGCTATTCTGGTAAAAGCGAAAACCTGAACGCCGGGTTGAGCCGGGTGATTCAGCGTGGGAGCGCCAGTAAAACCACCCTGCGCTATGGCGTGCTGTGGCGTGAAACCCGCAACTTTATCAATGATACCGAAGTGGAAGTGCAACGTCGGCGCACCAGCGCCTGGCAACTGGGGCTTAATCATCGTCACTACATCGGCAACGCCACATTCGATGGCGGCGTCACTTTTCAGCGCGGCGTGCGCTGGTTTGGTGCCATGCCTGCTTATGAAGAGCTGAGAGAAGGCGATGACTACGCGACCGACCGGGCCAAAATTTTGACCTGGAGTGCGGCGCTTAACTGGCCGTTTGCCATTGGCGAACAGCGTTTTCGTTGGCAGCTCAACTGGCTACGTCAGACCTCTACCACGCCGCTTACGCCTCAGGATCAGATATCTATCGGTAACCGCTGGACGGTACGCGGATTTGACGGAGAGCGCACCCTGAGCGCCAGCCATGGCTGGTATCTGCAAAATACTCTGGCCTGGCAGACACCAGTGCCGCAGCAGGAGTTCTATCTGGGCGCTGACTACGGAGAAGTGGGCGGCAGCAGCGATGGTTATGGCCTGATTGGCCGCCATCTGGCCGGCGCTGTCGCTGGGGTGCGCGGCAATATCGCGCCGCTAAGCGCCGGCTATGACCTGTTTGCCGGAATACCGCTGTCCAAACCTTCCGGTTTTAAAACCGATCCGGTGACGCTCGGCTTTAGCCTGAGCTGGCAATACTAGTTTCTTGCTCCTTTCAGGGAGAGACAGGGAGTCTGTATGAATAAGTTATGTTATCGCATCGTCTTTAACCGGGCGCGCCGGATGCTGGTGGTGGTTTCTGAACTGGCCAGAGCTCACGGCGGTGCCTGTGGTGGCGGGTCAGGCCGTCGGGGGGGCAGTCTGTGCGCCAGAATTACGCCGCTTAGTTTCGCGTTGTGGCTGGCTTCCGGGCTGGTAGGCGGCGCGCAGGCGGCAGGTATCGTTGCCGATAAAGGCGCAGCAGGGCATCAGCAACCGACCGTCGTTAACGCCGCCAACGGATTGCCGCAGGTTAATATTCAGACACCGAACGACAAAGGTCTCTCCCATAACAAGTTCAGCCAGTTTGATGTCGACAAACGCGGGGCCATTCTGAATAACAGCAGCGTCAACACAAAGACCCAGCTTGCAGGCATGGTGGCGGCTAACCCCTGGCTAGCCAAAGGCGAGGCGAAAGTCATTCTGAATGAAGTCAACAGCCGCAACCCCAGCCAGTTAAATGGTTTTGTGGAAGTCGCCGGAAAAAAGGCCGATGTGATTATCGCGAACCCGGCGGGTATTACCTGTAGCGGGTGCGGTTTTATCAACGCGAATCGTTCCACTCTGACCACCGGCGCCAGCCGCATTGAAAACGGCCAGCTAAAGGGCTTTGACGTTGAAGGCGGGCAGATTCGCGTAGAAGGCGGCGGTATGAACGATCAGAGTGACTACACGCAGCTGATCGCCCGTTCTGTGACCGTGAACGCCCGGTTGCAGGCCAATAATTTACAGGTGACTACCGGGCGGAATCAGACCGATGTTCAGGGCAATGTTACCCGGGTGAAAGCGGATGACGGCCGGGATAAACCCGCTTTTGCGCTGGATGTGGCAGCGCTTGGCGGTATGTACGCCGGAAAAATCGCGCTGGTAGGCACCGAGCGAGGCGTCGGTGTGCGTAGACGCCGACGCCGTAGAGAACGGCGTAGCGCCTGGCGGTCAGGCTGCCGGTAGCGGCACGGTATCGATTAATGGATCTTCCGTTAGCGGCGCCGGCGAACTTCAGGAATCGCGGCCGGGCGGCATTACCGATATTCCGATCAACCTTCCAGGTACCGACAGCGAACTGGTGGCGCGTAGCGTGGCGCCTGATACTGAACTTCCCGACAACAGCCTGTTTGCGGTGCATCCCGGAAGCGACAGCCGCTGGCTGGTAGAGACAGACAGCCGTTTTACCGACGGTAAAAAATGGCTCAGCAGCCAGGATATCTGGGGCGATCAACTGCATAAACGACTGGGTGATGGTTACTATGAGCAGCGCCTGGTGCGTGACCAACTGATGCAGGCGACCGGTTCGCGTTTCCTGCCGGGCATGAATGATGACAATGAACAGTACAAATGGTTGCTGAATAACGGCAAGGCCTTTGCTGAAAAGTATGGGCTGACGCCCGGCGTGGCGCTGAGTCAGGAGCAGATGGCGCTACTGACCAGCGATATGGTCTGGATGGTGAATCAGACCGTCACCCTGCCGGATGGAAGCCAGGAGGTGGTGAGTGTCCCTCAGCTCTATGTGCGGGTTAAGGCGGGAGACTTAAGTGGCGGCGGCGCGCTGCTTTCCGGCGACCAGGTCCAGTTGGTTAGCAGCGGTGATGTCACTAATAGCGGTACCATCAGCGGACGTGAAATGACGCAGATCAGTGCCGATAACCTGACCAATCAGGGCTTTGTACAGGGCAAGTCGGTCACGGTGCTTGCCGATAACGACATTATCAACAGCGGCGGTACGCTGATGGCCGGGGACAGCCTGACGCTGCAGGCGGGGCACGATATTATCAGCCGCACCGAAGGCGGCAGCGCAGGCACCGAAGCCTGGCTGGGGCGGAGCGCCGGCATTTACGTTCAGAACGATAAAGGCGAGCTGGCGCTGAAGGCGATGAATGATATCACCCTGACGGCAAGCGAGCTGATTAACCGGGGCCAGGAGAGTACGACGCAGATTATCGCCGGGCGCGATTTGAACCTGGATACCCAGCGCCTGAGCCATGCCACTGACTATACCCGCGACAGCAAGCGATACGATCGTACGCTGTCCACTCAGGAAGCGGGAAGCCGCATTGATGCGGGCGGGGTGCTTGCGATTGCCGCAGGCCGGGATATCAACGCCCGGGCGGCGGAGATAAGCGCGGGCGATGCGTTAACGGCGCAGGCCGGGCGTGATATTAATCTGACCAGCGGCGAAGCCACTTACGATCACGAGGGGCGCAGTAAATGGACCAGCTCCGGTTTCCTGTCGAAGACGAAGCATGAGCTGTACGGCAACACCTCGCAGCGCGAAGCGCAGAGCACGACGGTGAGCGGTGACAGCGTCCAGATGCAGGCCGGTCGGGATCTGACGGTGCAGGGCAGCAATGTGGTGGGCACCGGCGATGTGAGTCTGGCGGCGGGGAATAACCTGACCCTGACCACGGTGGAAGAGGCGCAGCACGACACGCTGGTGAAGCAGAAGAAAAAGTCGGGGCTGATGAGCACCGGCGGTATCGGGTTTACGGTGGGAAGCCTGAGCCAGAAGGTGAGTACCGAAAGCGACAGTAATATTCAGAAGGGCAGCACCGTTGGCAGCAGCGCCGGGAATGTTTCGCTGAGCGCCGGGAATCTGGCCTCGGTTCACGGCAGCGATGTGGTGGCGGGTCAGGATATCAGCATTACCGGTCGCGATGTGGCGATAACGGCGGCGCAGAACAGCCATACGGAGCTGACGAAGACCGAGACGAAGAGCAGCGGGTTGACGCTGGGACTTTCGGGGTCGGTGGGCAGCGCGCTGAACACGGCGACGCAGCAGGCGCGGGCGGCAGGTAAAGAGGATGATGGCCGGCTGGCGGCGCTGAAGGGGACTCAGGCGGCGCTGACCGGCTATCAGGCGGCACAGGCTGGCAGGCTGGCGGCGGTGTCGGACGATAAAAAGGACGGTAATACCGTCGGGGTAATGCTGAGTTACGGCAGCCAGAAATCGACGTCGGAAAGCCGGCTGGAGCAGCGTACGTCCTCCGGAAGCACCTTAACGGCGGGCCGGGATATGACCATCCGGGCTACGGGAGACGCCAGCGGTCAGGGAGGCGATCTGGTGGTGCAGGGCAGCCAGCTGACGGCGGGGCGCGATATGGCGCTTGCGGCGAACCGGGATATCAGCCTGAGTTCGGGGCAGAACAGCGAACAACTGAGCGGCAGCAATAAGAGCAGCGGCGGCAGCGTGGGTGTGGGTATCGCGGTGGGCTCGGGCAGCGCCGGTTTTACGGTGTCGGCGAGCGTTAACCAGAGCAGGGGAAGCGAGAAGGGTAACGGTCTGACGCATACGGAGACCACGGTGGACGCGGGGCGGCAGGTGAGTCTCAGCAGCGGGCGGGATACGCTGTTGCAGGGTGCCCAGGTGAGCGGGGAGTCGATAAAGGCGGAGGTGGGACGCAATCTGACGATGCGTAGCGAGCAGGACAGCGACCGCTATGATATGAAGCAGAGCAGCAGCAGCGCCGGGGCGAGCGTGACCTGGGGTGCGGGGGCCAGTGGTTCGGCGAGCGTGAGCGCCAGCCGTGACAAGATGCACAGCAATTTTGATTCGGTGCAGGAGCAGACGGGACTGTTTGCGGGTAAGGGCGGCTTCGATGTGACGGTGGGCGAGCATACGCAACTGGACGGGGCTGTGATAGCCTCGACGGCAGCGCCTGAGAATAACCGTCTGGATACGGGAACGCTGGGCTGGCGCGATATCCACAATCAGGCGGACTATAAGGTGGAGCACCAGAGCGCGGGGCTTTCCACGGGCGGTAGCGTGGGGGACCAGTTTCTGGGCAATGCGGCGAGCAGTCTGCTGGTGGGGATGAACGGAGAGGGGCATGACAGCAGTACCACGCATGCCGCCGTGAGTGGCGGGGCCATCACCATCCGGGATAAGGATAAGCAGGCTCAGGATGTGGCAGGGCTTTCCCGGGACACCGAGCATGCGGCGAATGGTCTGAGTCCGATATTTGACAAGGAGAAGGAGCAGCAGCGGCTTCAGGAAGCGCAGCTTATCGGGGAGATAGGCCGTCAGGTGGGGGATATCGCGACAACGGAAGGGACTATCGCCGGGATGAAGGCGAAGAAAGACCCGGAAGCCCTGGCAGAGGCGAAGGCACAGCTGGAGCGTGAAGGAAAACCGTTCAGCGATAAGGATGTGGCGGAGCGTGCCTACAACAATGTGATGCAGCAGTTTGGTACCGGCAGCGCGTTGCAGCAGGGAATTCAGGCGGCGACGGCGGCGGTGCAGGGTCTGGCGGGAGGCAATCTTGCTCAGGCGATAAGCGGCGCGTCGGCGCCGTACCTGGCGGAGCAGATACACAAGCTGACGGAAGGTAATCCGGAAGCGAAAGCGATGGCGCACGCGGTGGTGGGTGCGGTTACTTCCTGGGCTGCGGGTAACAGCGCGGCGGCGGGAGCTGCCGGTGCGGTGACCGGTGAAGTGATGGCGCAACTGGTGATGGGGCAGCTTTATCCGGGCAAGAAGGTCAGCGAGCTGACAGAAACGGAGAAGCAGACCATCAGCACGCTGGGCACGCTGGCGGCGGGTCTGGCGGGCGGACTTGCCGGAAACAGTACGGCGGATGCGGTGAGTGGTGCGCAGGCCGGGAAGAATTCGGCGGATAATAATTATCTGAGTAATATCCAGAAGGCTCAGAAGAAGGAAGAACTGGCGGAATGTAAGACAGTTGCCTGTAAAGCTCAGACAGAAGCGAAATGGACGGCGATTGATTTGGGGCAGGACGGCAGCTTTGCGGCGGGTATGGTGGCCGGGGTTCCGGCAGGTCTGTATGATGCTGTGGACAGTATCGTGAAAACTGCCAGCAGTCCGCTTGAAACCTACGCAGCGCTGAAATCGCTGTTTAACAGTGGTGATGTGTTGGGTAATGTATCGGATGCGGTGAAGCAATCCTATATTGATCGTATTGATCGAATGGAAGCGGAGTACCAGAGAGCCGGGGCCAGTGGATCGTTTAATGCCGGGGTTGAAGGCGGTAAGCTGGTCACGGATATAGCCGGATTGTTGGCTGGCGGTGCTGGCGTTGTGAAAGGTGGCGCGTTACTGACGGAGAAGGTTGTAGCGAAGGTTGCAGGTAAGGCTGAATCAGCAGTGGCAAAAGCTGGCGCTGATATAGCTAAAACAGGAACCGTTTTTGATTCAATCAAAGGTACTCAGTCTGTGTATCCTGGTTCAGTCATTCCAAAATCTTTTGAAATATCATTACCAAACGGTCAAAAGATATGGGTCCACGGAAATGCTACCGAGCATATGGCAGAATATGCGGCATCAAAAGCCGTTACGCAGACACCTGAAGCGGTAAGGCTAGCCAGCCAGGAAGAGTTAAGAAGCTTTCAGTCTGCTTTAAATACTGCAACGAAAAATAACATACCATATGGTGAGAGAATTACTGTTGATGGCTGGCAGTTGGAAATTAAACCGCCTCGTGCTGCTGGTGAGTTGCCAACAGTTATCCATGCTCGTTACTTGGGAACACATTAAATGGATATAGAAATTAGTAATCCTATACGTATTTCTCTGGATGTTGTGGAGCTTGACGAACATGTTCCATCACTGAAGTTTAGTATTACGATCCAGGTGAAAAAATTTAGCTATAGTTCTGAGATAAACTCTCAACTATGGATAGAATGTCAATGTTTTGATGCATTTATTGATAGTATGAGGAAGGGTGATACAGCAGTACTTAAAGATATGAATGATTTTTTTGAATTACGAGTAAACTCTGATCAAGGCTGGCTTGAGTGGTCATGTGCCAGAGAAGATCTTGAAGGAAATGTTACATCAGCCCAAGGCAAAGAAAAATTAACTGATCAATCGAAATGCACATTATATGAGGCATTTAGCAATTATCCTAAGTGGTGGTAAATCAAGAAAGAGTCCCGCCCTTACCGGCGGGATTTTACTTATATACCAGTCAGTTACCGCCCTGCCGCTGTGGCTTACTGATCACCTCGACCAAATCCGTGACCTGACGCTGCTTGTGGGCGGAAAGCTTACTGGCTTTACGCAGCGCCTGCATCAGTTTCGGTTTCTGCACAGGTTCCTGAGCGGTGAGCACTAGGCAGCCCGGCATGACCCGGACCTTGAGTGCCGTGCCGGTTATAAATCCCGCGTCATCGAGTCAGCCGCCCTTAAGGGTGATGATTTTTCACTGGCGGAAAATGCTTTTCACTGAGGAGTCAGGGAGTCATATGTTCATACGGTGGAATATTCCGTTCACTTTGCGTTTCTTTTTCATATGCCAGTTCCGGCACCGGTGAACGGGTAAGGAGGCTCAAGCGCCGCCTCCTTACAACCTGGCTTTCCGGCGTGAAAATCGCCCTTCGGGTATAACCCGGCCCATCCCTGGGCCGGGTCCCTTCGGGCAACGCCTGCGGCGTTGTTCAAAATTGCTCCCGGCAATTTTGTCCTCCGCTCATTCCCGGTAGCCGGACGGGTCGGGCGTGACGGTACCTCCCTGTGCCGCACGCCCTCAGCCCGACGTCCTGTCGGGCTGACCCTGGCAGCCGTGAACGCTCCGGCGATTTTCAGGCCGGGATGGGTGCCCGCTGTAACCTTCGGCCTGCGGCGGCAGCGTGGGAGTGGGTATCGCGGTGGGCTCGGGCAGCGCCGGTTTTACGGTGTCGGCGAGCGTAAACCAGAGCAGGGGAAGCGAGAAGGGTAACGGTCTGACGCATACGGAGACCACGGTGGACGCGGGGCGTCAGGTGAATATCAGCAGCGGACGGGATACGCTGTTGCAGGGCGCCCAGGTGAGCGGCGAGTCGATAAAGGCGGAGGTGGGACGCAATCTGACGATGCGTAGCGAGCAGGACAGCGACCGCTATGATATGAAGCAGAGCAGCAGCAGCGCCGGCGCGAGCGTGACCTGGGGTGCGGGGGCCAGCGGTTCGGCGAGCGTCAGCGCCAGCCGGGACAAGATGCACAGCAATTTTGATTCGGTGCAGGAGCAGACGGGACTGTTTGCGGGTAAGGGCGGCTTCGATGTGACGGTGGGTGAGCATACGCAGCTGGACGGGGCTGTGATAGCCTCGACGGCATCCCCGGACAAAAATAAGCTGGATACGGGAACGCTGGGCTGGCGCGATATCCACAATCAGGCGGACTATAAGGTGGAGCACCAGAGCGCGGGGCTTTCCACGGGCGGTAGCGTGGGAGACCAGTTTCTGGGTAATGCGGCGAGCAGCCTGCTGGTGGGGATGAACGGCGAGGGGCATGACAGTTCAACGACCCATGCGGCGGTGGAAGCGGGCACTATCACCATCCGGGATAAGGATAAGCAGGCTCAGGATGTGGCAGGGCTTTCCCGGGACACCGAACATGCGGCGAACGGTCTGAGTCCGATATTTGACAAGGAGAAGGAGCAGCAGCGGCTTCAGGAAGCGCAGCTTATCGGGGAGATAGGCCGTCAGGTGGGGGATATCGCGACAACGGAAGGGACTATCGCCGGGATGAAGGCGAAGAAAGACCCGGCAGCGCTGGCAGAGGCGAAGGCACAGCTGGAGCGTGAAGGAAAACCGTTCAGTGATAAGGATGTGGCGGAGCGGGCCTACAACAACGCCATGCAGCAGTTCGGTACCGGCAGCGCGTTGCAGCAGGGAATCCAGGCGGCGACGGCGGCGGTGCAGGGACTGGCGGGAGGCAATCTTGCTCAGGCGATAAGCGGCGCGTCGGCGCCGTATCTGGCGGAGCAGATACACAAGCTGACGGAAGGCAACCCGGAAGCGAAAGCGATGGCGCACGCGGTGGTGGGTGCGGTGACTTCCTGGGCTGCGGGTAACAACGCGGCGGCGGGAGCTGCCGGTGCGGTGACCGGTGAAGTGATGGCGCAACTGGTGATGGGGCAGCTTTATCCGGGCAAGAAGGTCAGCGAGCTGACAGAAACGGAGAAGCAGACCATCAGCACGCTGGGAACGCTGGCGGCGGGTCTTGCCGGTGGGCTTGCCGGAAACAGTACGGCGGATGCGGTGAGCGGGGCGCAGGCCGGGAAGAATGCGGCGGAGAATAACTGGCTGAATTCTACAGAAGCCCGTCAACTTGATAAGGAAATGCAGGATTGTAAGGCTTCTGGCGGTGACTGTAATAAGGTTGTTCAGAAATACATCGACATCAGCAATAAAAATAGTAAGGAACTGGTTGAAGCCTGTACCGGTGGCGGCGTTACCTGTGTGAGCTGGCAGGAACTGATACAGGGAGCGACCAATGTGGCGAATGATGCTAACCCGCACCAAATCAGACTGGATGAAAAGCTAAAAGATCCAAGTGCCGCAGCACTGGTGAATTATCTCAACGGAACGGATCTTAAATTCCTGGCGGATAACATCACGCGCGGTGATCGGATCATGAATGTAGTGATGACCCCAACATCCTGGCCGGTAGCAATCATGAGCGGGAAGGCAATTATTACTAATGCGATAAATAACACTAAAGAACAGCTTATTGCTGTGGGCGTAGGTGCTGGTTTAGGGGCTGGTATCCAATATGGTACGACAGGTGAAGTAAAACTTTCAGACGTAATTGGAACGGTAATTGTTGGTGGAGTTACTGCCGGTAAAGGCTATAACCCAACGATGATATGGAATGCGGCCGGTGGTTATTATCAGGCTGAGATTAGCGGTGACGATCCATTTATGGCAGCTCTGTTGAGTAAGGCAGGGGCATCTGCGGGGTATGCTGCGGGTAATGTTATCAAAGTACCAATGGATAAAGTACTTAATCCGGTGTCAAAGCAATATGAATGGGTTCCAACAGGAGTATGGACAATAACAAAACCCGTATCACAAAGCTCTGTGCCATCAATCATGGGTAATTTAGGTGATACTTTTGTTTCAGGAGTAACCGGAGATGCTTTGCAAAAATCTGTATCTGGAGGTAAAAATGAAACTAAATAACTCAAAGAAAACGATATGGACATTGTTCTTTATATGCTTTTTGATGTGCATAGCTTTAATCATGATAGGATCTTTTTCTTATCTTTTAAAAGGCTGGCTAAGTTGGGAGTTTGATAAACCATTCCCTTTTGGAAAGGCAGAGGTGATTACAATATTAAAGATAAGCCTATTAGGTATCCCTACAGGACTAGTGTTTTGGGTGTTTGATATTCGTTAGTTGATCTATAGTGCAGCTCCAGCTCTTCCTGCTGGGACTTTATTGTTGAGAATAACTTCCTGGGAGCTGCTAGCAGAAATATGGTGATGTGCTGACCGACAGTCTCGCGGTGAAGCAGGTAATAGATCGCGCTTTGGGAGAAGATATCCCGATCAAGATGGTCTATGATCTGACGGCGACGTTTGCGCAGCAGATGCAGGCTGAAGGTGTTGTTGCCACTCAGAAAGTGTCTGAAGCACTCCAGAAAGAATATGGCCTGGATGAGGTTCAGGCGGGTATTGTAGCGAGTGCTGCGGCTTCGGCATTTGGTGAGATTAGTAAGACGAAGGGAGGCGCTCAGCCTAAAATTGAACAGGTCCTTAAGCCAGAGAAAAACTGGGAAAGCGCTCGAAACAAGGCATTGGATCTCGTAGGTAATTTAGGTGCAAATTTTAAACCAGTTATTGGGCGTTTAGAAGTAAGTGCCGGGAATGGAAAGGTTATTGGACGACAATCCAGTGATGGCAAAGTGGGTTGGCGTGTTGATTATGATCCTGAAAAAGGTACACATATCAACATATGGGATTATTCTCAAGGTAAAGGGCCAGGAAAAGCCGTGAAGCAAGTAATACCTTTTGAATGTAATGAGAAGTCTTTTGAATCTATATTGAAACAGCTAAACAGCTAAACAGCTAAACAGCTAAACAGCTAAACAGCTAAACAGGTAGAGTAAATGACTTTGTTTGATGAGTGTCGAGAAGCACTAAGTGCTGATTTTAATATGGTTGAGGGCAAAGCTCAGCAGGAAGCTATTGATATTTTAAATAAATATCCTCTTGTGAAAGGAAGTGTTACATGGTCAGTAATAAAATATTCAGATTATGAGAATATTGATGCTCTATTGAGTGCACATCATATAGAAAATGACGAAGTATTCGTTTTTGCGGATGATGCGGATATCCCCGTTTTTAGGTCAAGGTTAAGCCTGATTGCTGAAAATATTTACGACGTCACAGCCTTATCACCAAAGTTATTTATTTTTAATAATGAAGTGATAATACAACCATTATTCCCCACTGAAATGTTTCGCTTAGGTATAAGCCAATAATCTGAAGCACAAATCCCGCCCTTTACCGGCGGGATTTTACTTTACAGACCAGTCAGTTACCGTTCTGCTTCTGCGGCCTGCTGATCGCCTCGATCAGATCCGTGACCTGGCGCTGCTTACGGGTGGAAAGCTTACAGACCTTACGCAGAGCCTGCATGATCTCCGGCTCAGGTGGGGTGGCTTCCTGTGCCAGCACAATCAGACAGCCCGGCAGCACTTTAACTTCGACCTGGGTGCCGGTTTCAAATCCGACTTCGCTCAGCCAGTTGCCTTTCAGGTGCAGGCTGGGGCTTCGGCTGTAGCGCGTGGTTATACCGGTCGTGGAATTTTCGTGACGCATGCTGGTATATCCGACTTTCAGGTTGCGTTGTGTTTTGGAAATAACCGCCTGTGGCTTATGATATGCATCAGCCATAATCAACTCCTGTTCAGTTGGTTGTGGTCAGCGGCCTGTCAGTGTTAGCGCACTGGCGGGCCGCGTCTGTATTAATAGCGTATCTTCGCTGCTGGATTCCTGCATTCATAAATTAAGGATTGCCGTTACTTTAACCTGTTATTAATTACAGTGGTGTATTTGGTTTTTGATTTCTGAGCCGGGCTCGCAAGATTTAAAGTAAATTTCAGTATCGTTACATTGGCGGAACTATTTTTTCACTGTGCAGCTGTTTTCGGGAGAAATATGTTCTCACGGTGAATGTTCCGTTCACTTTGAGTTTCTTTTTCCTCTGTCAGTTCCGGTGCCGGTGAACGGGTAAGGAGGCTCAAGCGCCGCCTCCTTACAACCTGGCTTTCCGGCGTGAAAATCGCCCTTCGGGTATAACCCGGCCCATCCCTGGGCCGGTCCCTTCGGGCAACGCCTGCGGCGTTGTTCAAAATTGCTCCCGGCAATTTTGTCCTCCGCTCATTCCCGGCAGCCGGACGGGTCGGGCGTGACGGCACGTCCGTGTGCCGCACGCCCTCAGCCCGACGTCCTGTCGGGCTGACCCTGGCAGCCGTGAACGCTGCGGCGATTTTCAGGCCGGGATGGGTGCCTTCTGCCAGCGGTTCGGCGAGCGTGAGCGCCAGCCGGGACAAGATGCACAGCAATTTTGATTCGGTGCAGGAGCAGACGGGACTGTTTGCGGGTAAGGGCGGTTTCGATGTAACGGTGGGCGAACATACGCAACTGGATGGGGCAGTGATAGCCTCGACGGCATCGCCTGAGAATAACCGTCTGGATACGGGGACGCTGGGCTGGAGCGATATCCACAATCAGGCGGACTATACGATAAAGCACATGATATTGCCGAAGTGACCAGTATACGGTTGTTTAGCGCAGGGAAAAATGGTGGCTTGTTGTATGGCCCCCGCTCACCAAAATATGGACAGACGGCGCAATAGCGACCATTGATAAAATAAAAAACGACCATTATCTGGCCGTCTTTTCCATTGTTATCCCTAAACCACCTCCAGAGGAGGTGGTGATTGATTTCTCAGAGCACCTCCCGCTACCCTTGCTGTGTGGTGCTCGCCAGCTCCGATCCACTTTCTACCTCGGCGGGCGTATCGAATATTTTGCGGCACACCTTGCTGTTGCCCCAGCACTCCTCATAGCAATAGCCGATTAACTCTTCCATTACCGCGCGTACGTCTGGCGCCACCTGGGCTATTTCGCCGCCCGCTTTGATTCTTGCCACTTCAGCAAGCACTATCAGGTGCGTTTTGCGGTTCAGCTTCATCTGATGACTGAAAAGCATCCCCATGACTGCAAGGGAGATAACGCCAATGCAAAATACCGCGGCAATCGCCATTACGGCGCTTTCTGGTTGCGTATGGGACTTAGACTGGAAGCCGTAGAAACTGAGAATCGCGCCCATCACGAAGACGATAACCGAGCGCATCAGCTTGCCAGAGAAGGTCATCGCCCCCGCGTAGATCCCTTCCCGGCGGCGGCCCGTAAAGGCTTCATCAATATCTGCCAGAAAGGTGTAAACCGTCCAGGGGATATAATAAACGCCGCCGGTACCGATACCGAACACGACGGTGATCGCCAGCATCGCCGCCGTTGCATATTGCTGCGGTACCTTAAGAACATAGAGCAGGCTATAGCAAATAACAGAGAATATGACGATGGACAGCGCCAGAATATAGGGTTTACTGAAACTGTGCTTTACACAGATGGCAATAAAAATCGCCGTAGAGAAAAGCTGTAGCACGGAGTTCAGGCTGCTTAATCCAGCCACCATGGCGGGATCGTATTGCAGTACAAAAATGATGAAATAGGTGAAAACCGAAGCGAACAGCCATTCTGCGCCGAAACCGCACAGGTACATACCCAGATGCTTACGAAATACGCGCAGATGGAAGGTCGATTTCATGTCGCGCACCAGGGTTAACATTGTTCTCGCCAGCGTCATTTTTTTCTCTTCGGCCGGCGCGCTATCTGGCTCCTGACGCTCCCAGGAAAATAAATACAGCATGCTGATGGCACAGCATAAAATAACGCCATAGGTTAACGCGGTAAAAAAGAAAGGCTCCGCAGAATCTTTACCATAGATCAGAATGAACTGTCCCGGAATGAATGCCGCCAGGAAGTTAGCAATCTTACCAAAAATGGCTTTGTAGCCAGTCAGTTTAGAGCGCGCCGCGAAGTCGGTGGTCATTTCTGTGGCGAGCGTTTCATAGGGAACCATGACCGAGGTGTAGATCAGTTCAAACAACACATAGGTGGAAAGGTAATACCAGAAACCGAAGCCTTCTACCCATAAAAACGGATAGAACAGCATCAGCGGAATGCCCAGTAGAATAAAGAAGCGGCGGCGGCCAAATCGTTTTCCAGGCCTGGTTTTACCAAAATTGTCAGAGAGATAACCCATCAGTGGGTTACTGATGGCGTCGATGACGCTGGCGACAGAGAAAATCGCTGTCGCTTCTATCAGCGTCAGGCCGCAGAAAGTGGTGTAGAAATAGAGTAACCAGATGCCGGCAATGGCCAGTGCGCCGCTACCTAATAAATTTCCCCCGCCATAGGCCAGTTGATGCCGGAATAAAATGGGTTTTTCTACGTTCATAAACGCCTCGCCATTAAGTAAAACAATGTTTTGTTTTTATTGGTTATGTGTTTTGTATTATTGGCTGGGATGTTTTTTTGTGATTTTCATCCCATTTACCGTAATCAGACGGGGTTATCGGGTAAATTTGGGATGCAGTTAACAGTATTAACTTCAAACAATGATTGCTAAATGAAACTATTTCCCTGTGTGATTTTGAGCGTAATGAAGGATGTCAGGAGGGGGGATTTTCCCCTCAGTGGGCTACCTCTTGCCCCCAGGGTTATTGCGCGTAAACTAGCCGGTAGCAAGCAAGATACAGGAGGCAGCATGAACATTAGCGATGTGGCGAAACGCACCGGGCTGACCAGTAAGGCGATCCGCTTTTATGAAGAGAAGGGACTGGTGACGGCACCGGCTCGCAGCGAAAACGGCTACCGCAGCTATGATCAGAAGCATCTGGAGGAGCTAACGCTGCTGCGTCAGGCGCGTCAGGTGGGTTTTAATCTGGAAGAGTGTCGGGAACTGATTGGCCTGTTCAATAACCCTCAGCGTCACAGCGCGGACGTAAAAGCGCGTACCTTGCAAAAAGTCGCGGATATCGAACGCCATATTGAAGAGTTGAAGGATATGCGCCAGCAGTTGCTGGCGCTTGCGGAAAGCTGCCCGGGGGATGATGGCGCAGACTGTCCGATTATCGATAACCTGTCTGGCTGCTGCCGTCGCTCACAGGCCTGAAGGGCAGGCCTCTATCCGTAGCGTGATCCCCTCTATCGCCACCACCTTTACTCGCGTTCCGGCAGGCAGATCGCTGCTGGCGACAACGGGCCAGCGACCATCACCGACCCGGATCTGGCCACGTCCGTTGATTAAGGGCTCGTCCAGCAGCAGCACCTGACCAATCATCGACTGACCGCGCTGATTGATGCCGGTTGCGGGCTGTTCGCGGTTGCGGGTGGCCATCCAGCGCCACCAGCAGAGGGCGCACAGCACCGTCAGCAGGGCGAAGCTGACGCCCTGCCATTCCCAGCTCAGGGGCAGCAGCCAGCTTAAGGCGCCGACAATTACGGCGGCAATGCCGCTCCACAGCAGATAACCGCCGGTACCCAGCATTTCGGCGGCCAGCAATAATCCCCCCAGCGTCAGCCAGAAAACGTGCGGATGTTCGACCAGCATGGCGGCAATCATGATGATTTACGCTCTTTCGCGCTCTCCTTGAGCAGTTCGCCGATCCCGGCGATGGAGCCCATCAGGCTGCTGGCTTCCAGCGGCATCAGCACCACTTTGCTGTTGTCGGCGCCGCCAATCTGCTGTAGCGCTTCAGTGTATTTCTGGGCGACAAAGTAGTTGATGGCCTGGATATCTCCGGCGGCGATGGCCTCGGAAACCATTTGGGTTGCCCGGCCTTCCGCTTCGGCCTGGCGTTCGCGGGCTTCGGCTTCAAGGAATGCCGACTGGCGGTCGCCTTCGGCCCGCAGAATACGCGACTGTTTGTCGCCTTCCGCTTTCAGGATTTCGGCCTGACGTATGCCTTCCGCCTCCAGAATATAGGCGCGTTTGGTACGCTCCGCTTTCATCTGGGCGTTCATCGAAGAGATGAGCTCTTCGGGGGGGCGCACATCGCGAATCTCTATACGGGTGATCTTCACGCCCCAGGGGTTGGTGGCGTCATCGACGATGTGTAGCAGGCGGCTGTTAATGCTGTCGCGCTGAGAGAGCATTTCATCCAGCTCCATTGAGCCAAGCACGGTACGGATATTAGTCATCGTCAGGTTGATGATAGCCAGCTCAAGATTACTGACCTCATAGGCCGCTTTGGCGGGGTCAATCACCTGAATAAAACAGACGGCATCGATGGAGACATTGGCGTTATCGCGAGAGATAACCTCCTGAGAGGGGATATCAAGGACCTGCTCCATCATATTGATCTTGCGGCCGATGCGATCCATAAACGGCACCACCAGCCCCAGTCCGGGCTGAAGCGTGCGGGTATAGCGGCCAAAGCGCTCTACGGTCCACTGGAAACCCTGAGGCACAATTTTTACTCCGGCGGCCACCACTACCAGCGCCACAATAATCAGAACCAGAATCACCATCATCATCGAAAACCCTCCTGTTTCCGCTCAAGTCATTGAAATATTCAATATCGCAATAATAAAACCGTAGGGATTATATGTGTTCAAGTGTGGCTAATACTAATAGATTGCGCCATTTTTCATGGATTCAGAACATTGTTCGCAGAATAGAACGCGCGGTAACGGGGAGGGGAAATCGGGGCCGTAAACGGCCCCGGGGAAATCAGTAGAGCAGGGAGTAAAGCTGGCGGCGGAAACGGGAAGCCAGCGGATCGCCAGTACCCAGCGCGGCCAGAATTTCCTGGAACAGCTTGCGGACTTCGCCATTACCGGCGCCCAGATCCTGTTTCAGATGACCGAACAGCAATTCCAGCGCCTCTTCATTGCGCCCCACCTGCTGAAGCTGAAGCGCCAGCTGAGCCGCGAGCTGGGGATCGTTCGGGTTCTGTTCAACCTGCTGCTGAAGCTGCTGAATTTCCGGGGTATCCGCGGCCTGGCGTAGCAGATCGATCTGCGCCAGCAGCCCCTGATAGCGGGTATCCTGATCCTGAAGCGGGATGGTTTTCAGTACCGCTTCGGCATCGTCAGGGCGGTTCAGGGTTAACTGAACTTCCGCCAGCTGCAGGCCGTATTCACTCGCCTGACCGGAAAGCTGCCAGGCCTCTTTCAGCAGCGGTAGCGCTTCGTCAAATTTGCCTTCCTGCATCAGTTGAGCCGCTTCCTGGGCCTTCAACTCCTCTTCACGCGGCAGCACTTTATCCAGCAGAGCGCGAATCGCCTCTTCCGGCTGAGGACCTTCAAAACCATCTACCGGCTGGCCATTCTGGAACAGGTAGACGGTCGGGATGGCGCGCAGGCCAAACTGCGAGGACAGCATCTGTTCCGCGTCACAGTCCACCTTCGCCAGCACAAACTGCCCGTGATACTGGTTGGCGAGGCTTTCGAGCACCGGGGTAAGCTGCTGACAGTGCTGGCTACGCTCCGACCAGAAGTAGAACAGCACGGGGACCGTCATGGATTGTTCCAGCGTCTGGCGCAGGTTCGCTTCGCTGATGTCGATAATCGTCTGTGTGGACATGGGTCACTCTCTGTTTAGCGTTTCATCTCTACATGGGGGCACGATGTCGTGCTTCAACTCACCCCTGCAATATTTTATCCAGCGCCCGATCGGGAAGCAGGCGTTTTAGCACTCTTATCGCGTGAGCCACCAGGGTAACCGGATAGCGCAGTTTGGGGCGCGAACTTTCCAGCGCATGACACACCTTCGCCACCACCGCTTCAGGGCCCAGTGAGAGGCGTGCGGCGATACCCGGGTTTTCGACGGGGGCATCGTGACGGGTCTGGTTGACGTTGGCGGTAAACCGGGTGCGAATCGGGCCGGGTTCGATCAGGCTGACCTTAATACCGCTGTGGCGTAACTCCATCCTTAGCGTATCGCTCCAGGCTTCCAGCGCATATTTGCTGGCCGCGTAGGCGCCGCGCCCGGGAGTGGCGACCAGTCCCATCACGGAGCTGGTCATCACAATACGTCCTTCGCCGTGGGGGGCCATTGCCGGTAACAGCAGCATAGTGAGCTGGTGGACGCCAAAAAAGTTAGCGCCGAACTGCTGCTCCATCTGCTGGCGATCGATGGTAGTCAGCGGGCCATAGAGCCCGTAGCCGGCGTTATTAAACAGTCCATACAGGCGACCATTGGTTAGTTCAATCACCTGTTGCGCGGCCCGGGATACGCTTTGCGGCGAATCCAGATCGAGTTCAATACCGGTGTAGCCCAACTGGTTCATGCGCTCGACATCATCCGGTTTACGGCAGGCGGCCAGTACGCGCCAGCCCCGGCGCTGTAATTCGGCGGCGCAGGCCAGGCCAATACCGCTGGAACAGCCTGTTATTAACACGTTTTTTTGCATAACTTTACGTCGTTTCTTCCCTGGTGATTCAGGAGCCGTGATTAACTATGGGGGCCAGCTTGTCGGCCATCCAGTCAGCAATAAACGACTGGGCTTCCGGGCTGGGATGGATACCATCCTCCTGCATCCACCCGGGTTTGAGATAAACCTCTTTCATAAAGAAGGGCAGCAGGGGAACGGAAAATTCTTTCGCGAGCCGGGGGTAAATGGCGCTGAAGGCTTCATTGTAGCGTCGGCCATAGTTGGCCGGGAGCTGAATTTGCATGAGTAACGGTTGGGCCTGAGTGGTCTTTACTTCGTTAATCGCCTGACGCAGCGTTTTTTCGATGTCGGCGGGAGGGAAGCCGCGTAAACCATCGTTGCCCCCCAGTTCGATAAGCACCCAGCGCGGCTGGTGCTGTTTTAGCAGTCCGGGCAGGCGCGACAGCGCCTGAGGTGCGGTATCGCCGCTAATGCTGGCGTTCACCACCCGGATATCAGGCTGCCATTTTTTATTGAGTAGTGCAGGCCAGGCGGCGCCGGCAGACATACGGTAACCGGCGCTCAGGCTATCCCCCAAAACCAGTAAGGTCTCTGCGCTGGCCGCGCGGGCGACCATCAGAGCCAGTAACAGGAAGGGCAGATGCCAGCGGAAAACATTCTTGAAGTTCATCATCTTAAGAAATCCGTCGGAGAGGGGGAGCACGAGCTCACCATCCTTACCGGAGTTGAGCTTGTTGTCAAACCAGCCGAAACCATCGCCCTGATTGGCGAATCGGGATCGGGAAAATCGACGCTGCTGTCGATTCTGGCGGGGCTGGATGATGGTTCCAGCGGTCAGGTCATGCTGTTGGGTAAACCGCTCCATACCATGGATGAAGAGGCGCGCGCCGCGCTGCGCGCCAGCAGCGTCGGCTTTGTTTTCCAGTCGTTTATGCTGGTACCGACGCTGAACGCCCTGGAAAATGTTCAGTTGCCCGCGCTGCTGCGTGGTGAGAACGACGCCGCCAGCCGCGAGCAGGCCAGAGCGTTGCTGGAACAACTGGGGCTTGGTAAGCGTCTTCATCATCTTCCTGCCCAGCTTTCTGGCGGGGAGCAGCAGCGGGTAGCGCTGGCGAGAGCCTTTATTGGCCGCCCGGCGCTGCTGTTTGCCGATGAGCCCACGGGTAACCTGGACCGACAGACCGGTGAGCGGATCGCCGATCTGCTCTTCTCCCTGAATCGGGATCACGCCACCACGCTGATTCTGGTGACCCACGATCTCCAGCTCGCGGCACGCTGCGATCGGCGTCTGCGCCTGAGCGACGGCCAGTTGAAGGAGGAGTGATGGTTATACGCTGGTTCTGGCGCGAATGGCGCTCACCCTCTTTGCTGATTGTCTGGATGGCCCTGAGTCTTGCGGTGGCCTGCGTACTGGCGTTGGGCAATATCAGCGATCGTATGGAACGCGGGCTCAGTCAGCAAAGTCGGGAGTTTCTGGCGGGGGATAGGGCGTTACGCGCGCCGCGCGCCGTACCGGATGGCTGGCTGAATCAGGCGCGTAGCGACGGCCTGAGCGTGGGGCAGCAGCTTACCTTCAGCACTATGACCTTCGCCGGGGATCGTCCGCAATTGGCGAGCGTCAAAGCGGTGGATGATATCTACCCGATGTATGGCGAACTGCTGACGCGTCCACAGGGGCTGAAACCGGCGCCCGGCACGGCATTGCTCGAACCGAGGTTGATGGCGCTGTTGGGGCTAAAGCCCGGCGATACCCTGGAAGTTGGCGATACCGAACTGAAGATCGTCGGCGAGGTGTTGCAGGAGCCGGACGCCGGATTTAACCCGTTTCGTATGGCGCCGCGCCTGATGATGAATCTGGCGGACGTTCCCGCCACCGGCGCGGTACAGCCCGGTAGCCGCCTGACCTGGCGCTATAAGTTCGGCGGTTCTGAGTCGTCGCTGGCCCGGTTTGAATCCTGGCTGACGCCGCAACTGTCGGCGGAGCAGCGCTGGTATGGCCTGGATCAGGATGAAGGGGCGCTGGGCAAATCGATGGAGCGCTCGCGCCAGTTCCTGCTGCTTTCGGCGCTGTTGACGCTGCTGCTGGCGGTGGCGGCCGTGGCGGTAGCGATGAGCCATTACTGCCGCAGTCGTTACGATCTGGTGGCGATTCTGAAAACCCTGGGGGCCGGGCGTGCCGCGCTGAGCCGGTTAATTGTCGGTCAGTGGTTGATGTTACTGGCGCTGTCGGCGCTGGCCGGTGGTGCGGTGGGGCTGCTGTTTGAACGTCTGTTGCTGCATGCGCTGGCGCCGGTGCTGCCGGTGTCATTGCCCGCTGCCAGCCCCTGGCCATGGTTATGGGCCATCGGCGGTATGGTGGTGATTTCCCTGCTGGTGGGGCTGCGGCCGTACCGGCTGCTGTTGGCGACGCGGCCGGTACGGGTGCTGCGTCGCGATGCGATCGCCAACATCTGGCCGCTGAAGATCTGGCTACCGCTAACGGCCTGCGTGGTGGTGGCGCTGCTGGCGCTGTTGATGGGTGGCAGTGCGCTGCTGTGGGCGGTACTGGCTGGCGCCGTGGTGCTGGCTGCATTGTGCGGCGTGATCGGGTGGCTATTACTGCGTCTGCTTGGCCGCCTGACCCTGGGCGCGTTGCCAATGCGTCTGGCGGTCAGTCGTCTGCTGCGCCAGCCCTGGGCAACCCTGAGCCAGCTGGCGGCCTTTTCGCTCTCCTTTATGCTGCTGGCGCTGTTGCTGGTGCTGCGCGGCGATATGCTGGATCGCTGGCGCCAGCAGCTGCCGCCGGACAGTCCGAATTATTTCCTGGTCAATATCAGTCCGTCGCAGATTCAGCCACTGAAGGAGTTCCTGGCGGATCACCAACTGATCCCCGATGCCTGGTATCCCATTGTACGGGCCCGTCTGACTGAAATCGACGGAAAGGGGACGGAGGGAAATCGTGATGAAGCGTTGAACCGCGAGCTGAATCTGACCTGGCAGAGTGCGCTACCGCCCCGTAATCCCATCGTGGCAGGAAGCTGGCCGCCCAAAACGGGGGAAGTATCCATTGAAGAGGGGCTGGCTAAGCGCCTGAATATTCGACTGGGCCAACAGCTTACCTTTAGCGGCGATACCCAGAGTTTTAGCGCGAAAGTGACCAGCCTGCGGCGGGTGGAGTGGGAAAGCCTGCGCCCCAATTTCTTCTTTATCTTTCCGCCCGGCGCGCTGGATGGTCAGCCGCAAAGCTGGCTGACCAGCATGCGTTGGGATGGGGATCCACGCATGCTGACTGAGCTGAATCGTCATTTTCCCACCGTCAGCCTGCTGGATATCGGCGCGATCCTGAAACAGGTGGGGCAGGTGCTGGAGCAGGTCAGCCGCGCGCTGGAGGTGATGGTGATTCTGGTCACCGCCTGCGGTGTGCTGCTGTTGCTGGCTCAGGTTCAGGTGGGGATGCGTCAGCGTCATCAGGAACTGGTGGTGTGCCGTACCCTGGGGGCCAGCAAGCGCCTGCTCAGAACGACATTGTGGTGCGAGTTTGCCGTACTGGGCGTGGTATCTGGCCTGGTGGCGGCAATAGGGGCCGAAACGGCGCTGGCGATGCTACAGACCCGGGTGTTCGATTTTCCCTGGGAGCCGGAATGGCGTTTGTGGATTGTGTTACCGCTGTGCGGCGGCGTGTTGCTGTCGCTGTGCGGCGGCTGGTTGGGCACCCGACTGTTGAAAGGTCGCGCTCTTTACCGTCGATTTAGCAGTTAGTTTCCATATTCTGTGCGCCACATCACGTTATGTGGCGTTTTTTTATTTTTGTAACATTTGTTCATAAATAAGATATCCCTTAACAGCACGTAACGTTAAAGACCTATCCGAAATTGCAACAAATAAGCGATAACATGCCTGTGCTTTTGGCAAGCAATGGCAATAAGGGATAAAAAATGAAAACAAAAATAACTGCGCTGGCAAAACTGGTCGGCGTCGCGGTGGTGCTGGGCGCGACCTCGTTCGCGGCTCAGGCAGAAATCACGTTAATCAAGCAGGATCCACAACCAGGGAATCCGCTGAGTCGTCTGAACTTTACTGTCGGCGGTAGTATTCGTCCGCAGATAAATAATATGACAGGCGGATATGATAATGGTTCATATAAACGTAATGTCTTCGATGGCGGCACACGTTTCCGCTTCGCAGCTGATTACTATCTGTTCGATGACATCAGTTGGGTAGGCTACTACGAGCTGGGCGTGAACATTCCGGCGGTGCTTAAGTGGCATAACCACTATGCCGACGGCGCTAACGATACCACCCGTCGTATGCTCTACACCGGTTTCAAGAGCGACACCTGGGGTACCCTGACCTTCGGTCAGCAGAACAGCGTCTACTATGACGTTGTCGGCGTGAAAACCGATATCTGGGACTACGATATGCTGGCCCAGGCGCCGGGTAACGGTATCAACGGCGACTACGATGGTTCCTATCGTTCACGTAACATGCTGAAATACAAAAACACCTACGGCGATTTCGATGTTTACGCCGCATGGCTGTTCGACGATACGCTGAATCTGAACGACGGCAAGGGTCAGTACAAGCGTAAAGGCGGCGGCTCGCTGGGTGTGGATTACCACATCAGCGACGATCTGACCTGGGGTCTGGCGTGGAACTATACCCGTGCCAAAGTTCGCAACTATGACGGTACTGACAGCACCACCTATAACCAGAATATCTACGGTACGGCCCTGAGCTGGACCCCGGATAACTGGACGCTGGCGGCTGGTCTGGGCTGGTACCAGAACTATCTGCCGATGAAGAGCGGATTTACCCGTTCGCTGGTCACCAAAGATAACTACTTTGCTGATGACGCCTGGGGTTATGAATACTTCATCGGTTATGAATTCCCGATTAATCAGTATCTGGTTAAGGGCATTCAGCCGTACATCATGGGCGACCGTCTGGAGTTCGTGAACGGCACCAACTGGAAGCGTATCGACAACGGTCTGGGTATCAACTTCAAGTTCGACTACGGGTTCTCCGTTCAGTACGAACACGTGTTTACCTCCAGCACCGACGATCAGGGCGATATGAACCTGGTGCGTCTGCGTTACGACTTCTGATGTCGTTATCCGCGGGCCATTGCGGCCCGCGGTCTTTCCGCTACCGGGCGCCGCGCTGCGCCAGCCACTCCCTGACCTGCTGTGAATCTCCTTCGAACACAATTCGCTGGGCCTTTTTAGCGAGCTGATAGCGATACATGGGATCGTAATAGTCGCGCAGTAGCGGCGTCAGCCAGTCGAGGTGGGCTGCGGCATGACCGCGCCGTTGATGTTCCTGCAACGACTGCTCAAGAATCCCATTTAGCTGAACAAAGCGCTCTTCCCCCAGACGGCGACGAATGGCGAACATGCCGTGACGCAGATATTCCGCAAAAGCCAGCCAGCCGGACTCTTCACCCTGCCGGGCGATAAAGGCTGCCGCCATGCTGACGAAGTACTCCTCTTCCAGGCGTTCAAGCCGCAGCGGGAGCGGATCGTCAATCACCACGATTTCCGCCTGTTCCATCTGTGCCCGAAAGGGTTTGGGTATATGGCGTGAGCCGATGGCCGGGCCTTCGTCTTCCACCAGCCAGAAGAAGTCGCTCCAGCCCTTCTGGGCCCGGGATTTCTGTACCATCATGGCCGCCAGGCGGTTTTCGAAGTTCGCCTGGCTGGGTTGAGGTTCGGTAGTGCGCCCGAAGGAGGAGCCGCGGTGGCGGGCCAGCCCTTCCAGATCGACGCCGCAGGCGAAGTCGCGCACCATCAGCGTTTTTCCACAGCCGGTATTACCGGCGACCAGCACCATAGGGCGCAGGCTCAGGCGGCCAAGGGCGCTCATCATATAGCGGCGTACCGCTTTATAGCCGCCTTCGATCAACGGAGCCTGGACCCCGCTTTCCCGCAGCCACTGCTGCACCAGATGGCTACGCAGGCCGCCGCGCGAGCAGTAAAGATAACCGTTGGGATGATGCTGGCACCAGTCACGCCAGGCGGCCATGCGCGCTTCCCGTACCTCGCCGCGCACCAGCGAGTGGCCAAGCGCTATCGCGGCTTTCTGACCTTCTGCCTTGTAACAGGTGCCGACCCGGGCGCGTTCGTCGTCATTCATTAACGGCAGGTTGCGGGCGCCGGGCAGCGAACCCTGAGCGAATTCCACCGGGGCGCGCACATCCAGCAGCGGCACGCCGGAAAGAATGATATCACGGTAGTCCTGGCTATCAGGACGCACCGGGGAAGCGTTATCCATTGAACAGACCTTATGGCCGACGATAAGAGATCGTGGCGAGTGAAATGCAAAATGCAGTAGCGCTATTTTACGTAGCCATAAGGCATGGGCGCAACGCTCAGGGGAGAATATCGTGCGTTTTAGTGGGCATCAGGCGACCGGATGGCCGCCTGTGGGGGAGATTCAGCCGTTAAGATGAGCCTGAGCCCAGGCCAGCCCGCTGGCATATTCTGGCGGCAGAAGCGGCGTCAGGGCCTTAAGGGTATCGCTTAACCGGCGCGGATCGCTGGCGCTCAGGTTGAGATGGCCTACCTTACGTCCCGGGCGCACCTCTTTGTCGTACCAGTGCAGGTGCACCAGCGGCAGCTTCAGCCAGTCATAATTCAGATGACTGCCGATCAGGTTCACCATGACCGACGGGCTGTCGACCGCCGGTTGCGGTAGAGGCAGGTCGAGGATGGCGCGCAGGTGCAGTTCAAACTGGCTGACAGAGGCGCCGTTCTGGGTCCAGTGGCCGCTGTTGTGCACCCGGGGGGCCAGCTCGTTAATCAGCAGACCGGCGGGAGTCACGAAGCACTCCATCGCCATCACGCCCACGTAATTCAGCTCCTGCATAATGGCGCCCAGCATGGTTTCGGCCTGGCGCTGCTGGTCGGCATCCGCGTGGGGGAAGGCGACGCTGGTACGCAGGATACCGTCCTGATGCAGGTTATGGGTGAGGGGATAGAACACCGTAGCACCGTTATGGGCGCGGGCGCCGACCAGCGACACTTCGCCGGAAAAATGGATGCCCTGTTCGACGATGCACTCGCCGTAGCATTCATCGGGAAGCGTGTCGGCATCATTCTGGCCCAGCCGCCACTGGCCGCGGCCATCGTAACCGCCGGTGCGGCGTTTGACGATGGCAAGGTCGCCCAGCCTTTCGAATACCGCAGGCCATTGGTCCGGAGAGGCAAGCAACTGCCATGGGGCGGTGGCCAGGTTCAGCCTGTCGAACAGCTGCTTCTGGGTCAGGCGATCGGCGATGATGGGGAAAACATCCCGGTTGACAAAGGCCGGGTGGCGGGCCAGTTCGCGGGTCAGCGCGGTTTCCGGCCAGCGTTCGATTTCGGCGGTGATGACGCTCTGCTGAACCGGAACGGCTTCCGGTTCAGCATCCAGCCCTACCGGCCAGACGGTGATACCCAGCGGCTCACCGGCCTGACGCAGCATCCGGCCCAACTGGCCGTTACCCAGTACGCAGACCTGCTTCATGCTTCCTCCCGGGGATCGGGATTTTCCAGCACATCTTCGGTCTGCTGGCGGCGGAACGCTTCCAGGCGCTGCCAGAGTTCTGCGTCGTGCTGCGCCAGAATTTGTGCCGCCAGTAGCGCGGCGTTAGCCGCTCCCGCTTTGCCAATGGCCAGGGTGCCGACCGGAATGCCGCGCGGCATCTGCACAATGGAGTAGAGGCTGTCTACGCCGCTCAGGGCCGCGCTCTGTACCGGTACGCCCAGCACCGGCACCAGGGTTTTGGCGGCCAGCATACCGGGCAGATGGGCGGCGCCGCCGGCGCCTGCGATGATAACCTGATAACCGTTGTCATGGGCTGTTTCGGCGAAGCTGAACAGTTTGTCCGGCGTGCGGTGCGCAGAAACGACTTCGACATGAAACGGAACATTAAGGTCGGTAAGGACATCGGCGGCATACTGCATGGTGGCCCAGTCGCTGCGGGAACCCATAACAATAGCGATGCGGGTAGCCTGGTTTGAAGACATGCGTCCTGAAACTCCTGTGGATAGGGATAAAACGACGGCGTTCATCACAAATGAAGGGCTCAGAGAATAGCACGTAAAACCGGGAAGGAAAACGGTTGCGTAGCGAAGTTACCCGGCAACCTTGCCGGGCTCAGACGGCAAACCAGCGCCGCCAGATAAAACGGATCGCCAGATACTCAATAGCGCCCAGAAACAGAAACCACAGGCAGAAAATAATGGTGTAGAGCTGATTCATATCCACAAAGTGAAACAGGCTCATCAGCTTTTGCGCCAGTTCCTGACCCAGCAGCGGCGCGGGCAGCAGCAGACAGGAAAGAAAGGCCAGCAGCAGGATGCCGCCTGCGGTCAGCACTGGCTCGGAAGTGGGTTTCATCGCGATTAATCCTGAATTTAAAAATTGCTTAAACGGTGGCCATCCTCAGAACGGGAAGGCGACCAGTTCCACATCATCGGCGGTGACGCGGATCATCGACCCTTCCCGATGCCAGGCGCCCAGCACGCAGCGCCATGCCGGCTCACCGTCAACATCAAGGGGGTGGATCGCCGGACGATGGGTATGGCCATGTATCAGCCAGCGCACCTGCTGGCGCGACATGGCCTCACGCACGGCTTGCTGATTCACATCCATGATCTCCATAGATTTACTGCCGTTGGCGGCTTTGCTCCCGGCACGCATACGTGCGGCGATGCGCTTACGTATGAACAGCGGCAGGGCCAGGAACAGCGTTTGCAGCCAGCCCTGATGCACCCGGGCCCGGAAGGCCTGATAGCCATGGTCGTCGGTGCACAGGGTGTCGCCGTGCATAATCAGCACCCGGCGCCCGTCTATCGAAAGCACCTGCTCTTCAGGCAGTAGCTGCATACCGCTCTCCCTGGCGAAGCGCTGGCCCACCAGAAAGTCGCGATTGCCGTGAATAAAGAAGCAGGGCACGCCGCTGTCGACGAGAGAACGTAGCGCTTGCGCCACCTGGCGGTGTAGCGGTTCGGGATCGTCGTCGCCGATCCAGGCTTCAAACAGATCGCCCAGAATATAGAGCGCATCGGCCTTTCTGGCATCGCCCGCCAGAAAACGCAGAAAACCGGCGGTAATCGCCGGTTCTTCCGCGCAGAGATGGAGATCTGCGATAAACAGGGTGGCCACGAATTACTCGCTAACGGTCACGCTTTTGATGATCACGTCTTCTTTCGGTACATCCTGATGCATCCCGCTGCGGCCGGTAGAGACGGCTTTGATCTGGTCGACCACGTCCATCCCTTCTTCCACTTCGGCGAAGACGCAGTAACCCCAGCCCTGCAGGCTTTCGCCGCTGAAGTTCAGGAAGTCGTTATCGACGACGTTAATAAAGAACTGAGCGGTGGCGGAATGTGGTGCCTGAGTGCGCGCCATGGCCAGGGTGCCACGGGTGTTTTTCAGGCCGTTGTTGGCTTCGTTCTGAATCGGATCGCGGGTGGTTTTCTGCTTCATACCCGGCTCAAAGCCGCCGCCCTGCACCATAAACCCATTGATCACACGGTGGAAAATGGTGTTGTCGTAGAAACCTTCACGGCAGTAATCCAGAAAGTTCTTCACGGTAGCCGGCGCTTTATCGTCGAAGGTTTTGATAACGATATCGCCAAAGTTGGTGTGAAAAGTAACCATGTTATGCATCCTATAATTGTTCATGCGTATTGCGGCAGATGTGGGGGCCTTTATAGCATAAGTCAGCCGAAGGAAACACCTGACAAAGCGTGCTGCGTCCCCGTGGAATTCCGGGTAAGATATAGCGCTTTTCCCCCTGACACACGTTTACATGGAATCTTCAGATGTTGAAAATCTTTAATACCCTGAGTCGCCAAAAAGAAGAGTTCAAACCTATTCACCCCGGTGAAGTAGGGATGTACGTGTGTGGGATAACCGTTTACGACCTCTGTCATATCGGCCATGGCCGTACCTTCGTCGCTTTCGATGTGGTGGCCCGCTATCTGCGTTTTCTGGGCTATAAGCTGAAATACGTGCGTAACGTTACCGATATCGACGATAAGATCATTCGCCGCGCCCAGGAGAACGGTGAGTCCTTCAACGCGCTGGTGGACCGCATGATCGCTGAGATGTACCAGGACTTCGATGCGCTGAATATTCTGCGTCCGGACAGCGAGCCGCGCGCCACGCACCATATTCCGGAGATTATTGCGCTGACCGAGCGTCTGATCGAACGTGGCCATGCCTATGTTTCTGGCAATGGCGACGTGATGTTCTCGGTGCCGACGGATCCGCAATACGGTTTGCTGTCGCGCCAGGACCTGGAACAGCTGCAGGCCGGCGCCCGGGTAGAAGTGGCCGATGCCAAACGCAACCCGATGGACTTTGTGTTGTGGAAGATGTCCAAGCCTGGTGAGCCGAGCTGGCCTTCTCCGTGGGGCGAAGGGCGTCCTGGCTGGCATATCGAATGTTCCGCCATGAACTGCAAACAGCTGGGCAGCCACTTCGATATTCACGGCGGCGGTTCGGATCTGATGTTCCCGCACCACGAAAACGAAATCGCGCAGTCCACCTGTGCCCACGACGGCGAATACGTTAACACCTGGATGCACTCCGGTATGGTGATGGTGGATCGCGAAAAGATGTCCAAATCGCTGGGCAACTTCTTCACCGTGCGCGATGTACTGAAGCACTACGATGCTGAAACCATCCGTTATTTCCTGATGTCCGGCCACTATCGCAGCCAGCTTAACTACAGCGAAGAGAATCTCAAGCAGGCCCGCGCCTCGCTGGAACGTCTGTACACCGCGCTGCGCGGTACCGACAGCAGGGTGGCAGCTGCGGGGGGCGACGAATTTGAAGCGCGCTTCCGGGAAGCGATGGATGATGACTTCAACACCCCTGAAGCCTACTCGGTGCTGTTCGATATGGCGCGCGAGGTTAACCGTCTGAAGTCGGAAGATATGGCGGCGGCGAACGGGATGGCGGCCCATATGCGCAAGCTGTCCGGGGTGCTGGGTCTGCTGGAACAGGAACCGGAACAGTTCCTGCAGAGCGGTGCGCAGTCCGACGATAGCGAAGTGGCAGAAATTGAAGCGCTGATCAAACAGCGTAACGATGCCCGTAAAACAAAGGACTGGGCCACGGCGGATATGGCGCGCGATCGCCTGAACGAGATGGGGATTGTGCTGGAAGATGGCCCACAGGGAACCATCTGGCGTCGTAAATAACGCCTTTTTAGAAGCGTACGTTTTGTCAAAACGCCCACGGCTTGTACTGCCGTGGGCGTTTTTGTTGTCAGAAACTGTGCTGTACAAATTGTTGCGGGCCGGGGCATAAATTTTTATCGCCAGTCTGTTTGCCTGACATTATTGTTTTGATTGCGTTCGCTTTTTCACCAATTTTTCATTGTGTATTCTGCCCACTTGTTCATTGTTGAAAATATTAGGGGCAAAGCGATCTTAATATTTCTACAAAAAGAGCAAGGATGACAATAATGAAAATTCACTTTCTTGGTAGCGGGGCATCTGAAGGTATCCCCAATCCATTCTGTCGCTGTGATATATGTCAGCAAGCCCGAAAAGTAAAAGGTAAGGAGGTACGTACCCATTCGTCGGCCATTATCGACGATGTTCTGTTAATCGATCTGGCGCCGACCTTCAGTCATCAGATATTACGTGACGGTCTTGATGGTTCGGCGATAACCGAGCTGCTGTTTACTCATACCCACCCCGATCACTTTAATGCAGGGGAACTGTTCAGCCGGATGGAAGGTTTCGGTCACGGTCTGGATCATCCACTTAATATTTATGGCAACGACATGGCTATCACGGGTTGTCTGAATATCCTGAATGGCTATAGCGAACAGCGATTCCGCTTTCATCGTCTGGTGCCGTTTGTCACGGTGCGCTGCGGAAAATATCAGGTAACGCCATTACTGGCGAATCATGCGAGGTGGGAACAGTGCTACCTCTACTATATCGAAAAGGGCGGCTGCGCGCTGTTTTACGGCCACGACTCCGGTTGGTTTCCAGAATCTACCTGGCGTTGGCTGTCGGGAAAAAGCATTGATATCGCGGTGCTGGAGTGCACCTATGGCGATCGGCAGGGAAATCGGACCGATAATCATATGAGTTTGTCGACGGTTTGTGCCGCCGTTGAAAAGCTTCGAAATCAAAATAGCCTGGGCGAGCAGAGCCAGGTGGTGTTATCGCATATCTCACACAGCAGCGCGCAATGTCATGAGACGCTGGTGGCCTGGTGCCAGGCCAGAAATATGATTGCGGCATGGGATGGTCTCATTGTTAACAGTCAGGGATGAATAATGAAATACAGTACAACCCCCCGATTATTAATCATGATGTTTGTTCAGTATTTCATGCAGGGGGCATGGAATATGACAATGGGACTGGTATTAAGCTCATACGGCATGGCCAGTATTATTGGTACCGCCTATGGCCTGCTCGGCGTGGCGACGATTATTTCTCCGCTATTTACCGGCATGATCGCCGACCGCTTTTTCGCCTCCCAGAAGGTGATGGGGATTCTTCATCTGATTAATGCCTGCGTGATCTTTTATACCCCTCAGTTTATTGAGGCTCAGAATGCCACTATGACGCTACTGATGATTTTTATCGTTGGTATTCTGTTCTATCCCACAACGGCACTGTCGAATAGCATTAGCTTTCACCATATTGACGGGGTGAAATATTTTCCGGTTATTCGCGTCTTCGGTACCTTCGGCTTTATGGCGATTGGTTTTATTATCGGCCAGATGGGCTATTCGGGGGATACCATGGCCTGGTATATCGCCGCCGCGTCCGGCGTGGCGCTGGGACTATACTGCTTTACATTGCCGGATACGCCGCCGAAGGCCCGGGGGCGGTCCTTCATGCTTCGCGATCTGCTGTGTCTGGATGCGCTGGCGCTGTTTAAGGAGCGCAACTTTACCATTCTGATGCTCAGTATCCTGGTGCTCATGATCCCCAAAACGGCCTATTCCGCCTATATACCGGTATTTCTGAAGGCGCTGGGATTCGACAATGCCGCTACCATGATGCAGATTGGCATCGCCAGCGAAGTTATTTTTATGTTCCTGCTGTCGTTTATTCTGCTGAGAATCGGTTTTAAAGTGACGTTACTGATCGGTGCGGTATGTTGGGTGGTGCGTAGCTTGTTTTTTGCACATGCCGCAGTGGATGATGCGATGGTTTGGGTGCTGGTGGGACTACTACTGCAGGGTTTTTGCTGGGATTTTTTCTTTACGGTGGCAGATATTTATGTCGATCGTAAAGCCGGAGAGGCCATTAAAGCCCAGGCGCAGAGCCTGCGTTTTATCGTTTCCAACGGAGCAGGGCTACTATTCGCCTCGACGGTTTGTGGCCAGATTTTCAACCATACGGTGAACGCGCCTGGTTCGGAAGGGCTGGCGCAGTGGCAGTCTTTCTGGGTCTGGCCCGCGCTTGTGGCAGCCATCGTCTCAGCCATCTTTTTCCTCCTGTTTCGCGACGATCTGTCTGAGCGACGCGGCAGGAGAGGCGAGGCGGAAACGCAATCAGCGGGCCGGAGCCTGTAATACCCTGGAACAACGACCTGCCGCTGGCGCAGGTCGTTTATGGGTCAGGCCGTGACGGTAATGCTCTGTCCATCGAAGGTGACTGTCTGACCGGCGACGATTTTGCAGCGTTTGCGGATTTCGGTGACGCCGTCGACCTGAACCAGCCCTTCGGCGATAAAGATCTTCGCCTGGGCGCCGCTTTCGCTCCAGCCTTCGAGCTTCAGTAGATCGCACAGTTCAACGTGTGGGTATTTGCCCAGTGAAAAGGTGGCCATCTTATGCTTCCTCTTTATCGTGATACTCTTCGCAAGCCTGCAGGGTGTTCTGAATCAGCGTGGCGACCGTCATAGGCCCTACACCGCCCGGCACCGGCGTAATCCAGGAAGCGCGTTTTGCCGCGTCGTCAAACACCACGTCGCCCACCACTTTTCCGCTTTCCAGTCGGTTAATACCGACATCGATGACGATGGCGCCTTCTTTAATCCAGTCGCCTGGAATAAAGCCCGGCTTACCGACGGCCACAATCAGCAGATCGGCGTTTTCCACGTGCTGACGCAGGTTTTTGGTGAAGCGATGGGTGACCGTTGTGGTGCAACCCGCCAGCAGCAGCTCCATGCTCATCGGGCGGCCAACGATGTTCGACGCGCCGATCACCACGGCATTCAGGCCGTAGGTGTCGATGTTATAACGCTCCAGCAGGGTCACGATACCGCGCGGGGTGCAGGGGCGCAGGCGCGGCGCGCGCTGGCACAAGCGGCCTACGTTATAGGGGTGAAAGCCATCCACGTCTTTATCAGGCGAGATGCGCTCCAGCACCTTCACGTTATCGATGCCTGCCGGCAGGGGAAGCTGCACCAGAATACCGTCGATGGTGTTATCGGCGTTCAATTCATCGATCAGCGTCAGAAGCTGCGCTTCGGTAGTGGTTTCCGGCAAATCGTAAGAGCGGGAGACGAAGCCCACCTCTTCACAGGCCCGGCGCTTGCTGGCGACGTAGATCTGTGACGCCGGGTTGGCGCCCACCAGGATCACCGCCAGCCCCGGAGCGCGTTTGCCTGCCGCAATCCGGACCTGTACTTTGTGCGCAACTTCCTGTCGTACCTGCTGCGCAATCGTTTTACCGTCAATAATCTTTGCTGCCATCAGAGAGGGGATTCCATCTGTTTCAAGGGTGAAGGGGAATGCGCATATTCTGTCAGAAGCACGCCGCGCTGTCAGTCTCAGATTGCCGCTTTTCTTAGCCTGACGGTAGCCGCCTTGCTGAAGCCTGGACGGTTGCCGGGAACAGACCTTTACTTTTCTTAGTGCCTAATAAGACGTTTCTTGAGTCTCATAAAGTATTAACCGCTATTTTGTCAGAGAGTGCTGAACTAATTTAGCCGCGTGGCGAAATTCCTGTCAGGAAAATAATTGACGTATTGAGGTTTAACGTAAGTCAGAGAGTTTTCTCATGATTGTCGTTAATCGCCAGCCTCTCAGGTTATGACGATTTATTTTCTGACGGCAACGCCTGACTCCAAAAGGATGCGGAGTGTTTTCCGGCCTATTTATGCCGGTAATGGCTAAAACGGAATTATGCAGGGAGCATTTTCCGGGTGCGTGTTAATTCAAGGAATATTAATGAAACTGAATAAAATTGCTCTGAGCGTAATGTCTGCCGCTATGCTGGTCGCCGGGAGCGTGAATGCTGCCGATCCGACCCCGGCTCCGGTTGTGGTTAACGGCGGAACCATCCATTTTCAAGGCGATCTGGTTAATGCGGCCTGCGCCGTAAGCACGGAATCCGCCGACAAAATCGTACACCTTGGCCAGTACCGTACCGCAACCTTCACCAAAGTCGGCGATACCAGCGCAAAAGTTCCGTTCACCATCGTACTGAATGATTGCGACACCAGCGTTTCTTCTACGGCTTCCGTCGCTTTCACCGGCCAGACTGACGCTACCGATCCGACTTTGCTGGCAATCGTTTCCGGCGATAACACCACCACTGCGAGCGGCGTGGGTATCGAAATTATGGACCGCGCTTCTAAAGTGCTGACGCCGAACGGCTCCAGCTTCTCTACCGCTCAGGCGCTGGTGGACGGCGCCAACACCCTGAACTTCAGCGCACGTTATAAGGCCACTGCGGCCAGCGCTACTGCCGGTCAGGCTAATGCCGACGCGACCTTCGTAATGAAATACGAGTAACGGTACGCGCAAGGATGAAGGTTTGCCCCAGGGAAGGGGCCGCTTTTCTGGCAGGGGGGTGAAGCAAGATGAAGATAAGGAAATGGCTGCCGCTGCTCCTGGTTCTGGCTCCTGTCAGCCTGTCGCTGGCAAGGAGCATCACCATTATCGACGGCGGTCGGCTTCATTTGCAGGGGATGCTGGTCAATGGCGCCTGCGCCGTGGCGCCTCAAAGCCGTCATATGAGCGTGGAGATGGGGAGCTATCGTAGCAACTTCTTTTCCGATGTGGGGAGCTATGCGCCGCTAAGCGTGCCCTTTAGCGTTCGGCTCATTGGTTGTCGCCCCGATGTCCTGCGCAGCGTGGGCATTATTTTTAATGGCGAAACGCCAGGTGAGGATCCTCAGGTCTTTCTGGCGGCCACTCGGGTTAACGGTCGCGATATCAGCAGTGGTATCGGTCTGGCGCTGTTTGACGCCGGGCGGCAACTCATTATTCCTGGCGTTCAGTCCCTGGTGACATCCAGAGATAACGCTCTGCATTTTATTGCGCGCTATCGCGCTGTCTCCCGGGAAATAACGCCGGGACAGGTTCATTCCACTCTGTGGTTCACGCTGGTTTATCCCTGACTTTTTTATTTTGATGGTGGCGTTTAATGAACAATTATTTTAAAACAGGCGCATTTTTTATCTGGCTCCTGTTATTTCTTCCTTTTACCAGCCAGGCGGCTGGCGGCGTGGCACTGGGGGCGACCCGGGTTATTTATCCTGCCGATGCTCAGCAGACTTCTCTGGCGATTACCAATAGCGATACTCGCGATCGCTATTTGATTAATGCCTGGATTGATAACGATGCGGGAAAGAAAGATAAACGTTTTGTAGTGACGCCGCCGTTGTTTGTGAGCGAGCCGAAAAGCGAAAATACCCTGCGGATTATCTACGTTGGTGAACCGCTGCCTGACGATCGCGAATCGCTATTCTGGATGAATGTGAAGGCGATTCCGGCGGTGGATAAGAATAGCGTCGAGGGTAAGAACGTTCTGCAACTGGCGATTCTGTCGCGTATCAAGCTGTTCGTCCGCCCGACGAAACTGAGTATGCAGCCGGAAGAGGCGCGTGCGAAGTTGCGTTTTAGCCGCAGCGGCGGCGCTCTGGTGATTGATAACCCAACCCCTTATTACGTCACGCTGGTCAACCTGAAGATGGGGGGGATGAAACTGCCTAACACCATGATCCCTCCCCGCCAGAACGCCCGAGTCAGCCTGGGAACGGCGCAGGGCAGTATCACTTTTCAGACCGTAAATGACTATGGCGCGTTGACGCCGGTGCAAAGCGGTGCTGTGCGCTAAAGCGGCATCAGGATGACGGAGAGAGCATGAAAAGGTCACAGAGATGCCGCGCCAGGACGGGCAGGGATGGACCGCGGCTGGCCGCTCTGGCAGCGTTAATGTCGGTGTGGTATCCCGTCAGCGGCTATGGTGAAAGTTACTTTAACCCGGCGTTTTTATCCGAAGATATCGCAAGCGTGGCGGACCTGACTCGTTTTGCTAAAGGTCACGGTCAGGCGCCTGGCGTTTATCGGGTGGATGTCTGGCGCAATGATGAATTTATTGCCAGCCGGGATATCCGTTTTGACGAAGCGCCGCAGGCCCCCGGCGCATCAACGAAGTCCAGCGGTCTGACCCCTTGCCTGGACAGCGACTGGCTGAAGCGACTGGGTGTCAATATGCGTGCCTTTCCGACTCTGGAAAAATACCGGAAAGGAGAGTGTGTGGCGCTGGAACAGACGATTCCGGGGGCTCTGGCCGATCTGGACTTTGCGGCGCTGCGCCTGAACATCAGTTTGCCTCAGGCGTCGCTGAGTAACAGCGCCCGCGGCTATATTCCGCCGGAAGAGTGGGATGAAGGTATTCCAGCCGCGCTGCTGAACTATAGCTTTACTGGCAACCGTGGCTCCGGGGATGACAGTTATTATCTGAGCCTGCAAAGTGGTCTTAACTATGGCCCGTGGCGGCTGCGTAATAACGGTAGCTGGAGCCACGCCAGCGGTAGCGGCGGCAACTGGCGGAATATCGGGACCTGGGTACAGCGCGCTGTGGTAGCGCTGAAATCCGATCTGGTGATGGGCGACAGCAATAGCGGTAATGAAGTCTACGACAGTCTGGGCTTTCGCGGCGTGCGGTTAAGTTCTTCAGATAGCATGTATCCGGATAGTCTACAGGGTTATGCGCCGACCGTGCGCGGTATCGCCCGCGGCAACGCCAAAGTGGTGGTACGCCAGAATGGTTATGTGATTTACCAGAGCTATGTCTCGCCCGGGGCATTCGCCATCAACGATCTTAACCCCACCTCGTCCAGCGGCGATTTGGAAGTGACCGTGGAAGAGAAAGACGGCAGCCGCCAGCAGTATACGGTGCCTTATTCCACGGTACCGATGCTGCAACGTGAAGGGCGTTTGAAGTATGAGCTGGTGGCTGGCGACTTCCGCAGCGGCAGCGCCCAGCAGTCCACCCCTTTTTTCGTACAGGGAACGGCCATTGCCGGGCTGCCCAGGGGCTATACCCTGTATGGCGGCAGCCAGGTGGCATCGCGCTATAAGGCGGTCACCCTGGGGGCCGGTAAGAATATGGGGGAGTGGGGCGCCGTTTCACTGGATATGACCCACGCCAACAGCGAGCTTTCCGATGGCAGCAGGCACCAGGGGCAGTCCCTACGCTTTCTCTATGCCAAATCGCTAAACCCTTATGGCACTAACTTTCAACTGCTGGGCTATCGCTATTCCACGCGCGGCTTTTATACCCTGGATGATGTGGCCTGGCGCTCGATCGAAGGCTACGAGTATGAAATGGATAGCGACGGTGACGGCCACCGGGTACCAGTGGCGCGCAGCTACCATAACCTACGCTACAGCAAGAAGGGGCGCTTCCAGATCAACCTTTCTCAGTCGCTGGGGGGCTATGGCTCGCTTTATGTCTCGGGCAGCCAGCAGACTTACTGGGGCACCAGCGAATCAAACACCTGGTATCAGTTGGGCTATTCCGGCGGCTGGCGCGGTATTAGCTACTCGCTCTCCTGGTCCTGGAATAAATCGATGGGGCTTTCCGACAGCGATCGCATCGTCGCATTAAATCTATCAGTGCCGCTCAGCACCCTGACCGGGCGTCACTATCTGCGAGAAACCGCGCTGGATCGCGCTTATGCGACCTTTGGCGCCAGCCGTAACTCTGACGGTAACAGTAGCTGGCAAACCGGCGTTGGCGGCACGTTGCTGGAAGGGCATAACCTGAACTACAGCGTCAACCAGGGCCACAGCAATACCAGCGGCAGTAGCGGTAGTCTGAACGCCAACTGGCAGGGGACCTATGGCACCCTGGGAGCCGGATATAACTACGATCGCAACCAGCATCAATACAACTGGCAGCTTTCCGGCGGTGCGGTAGCGCACGCTAACGGCATCACGTTGGGTCAAGCGCTGGGGGATACTAATGTGCTGATTAAAGCGCCGGGCGCTTCCGGCGTGCGGATAGAAAACCAAACCGGCGTACAGACAGACTGGCGCGGTTATGCGGTGGTGCCCTACGCCACGGTATATCGCTACAACCGTATTGCGCTGGATACCAACAGCATGAATAACCATACCGATATTGAACGCAACGTCAGTAGCGTGGTGCCGACTCAGGGGGCGCTGGTCCGGGCGGATTTCGATGCCCGTATCGGGGTTCGGGCGCTAATCGCCCTGAATCATAACGGACGATTGGTCCCGTTCGGAGCGACGGTTCGCGAAGTGCGCAGCGGCGCCGTCGGAATGGTGGGCGATGAAGGTCAGGCCTGGATTAGCGGGCTGCCGTTGAAGGGACAGTTGCTGGCGCAGTGGGGAGAAGGCGCTGATATGCGCTGTCTGGCTCGTTATGCGCTGCCGCCATCGGTAATGAATAAACCGGTGGCAATAACCGCCGCCAACTGCCTGTCGGTATCGGGGATGACTCAGGAAGGATCGCAATGAAAATAGTGATGACTCTGGCGGCGCTCATGTTGCTGGCGGCGGCGTTGCCCGCCCAGGCTGAGGCTTGCAGGAACTCTGAAGGCATGGCGACGGATATCTCCTACGATCTGTCGAAGGCCTTTAACAGCAGCAATAATAGCGTGGGGCAGGTTGTTGAGCTCACGGAAAAGTCTGGCTGGGTAGGCGTTCAGGCTATCTGCCCGGCGGGGACGACGGTGGATTACACCTGGCGTAGCTACGTCAGCGATCTGCCGGTACAGAGCACCCAGGACGGTTTCCACTATCTGAAGTTGAATGATTATCTGGATGGGGCGATGAGCATTACCGACGACTTTGCCGGACGTTTTTTCCCCCCTCAGGACGACATCCGTATGGGGCGCCACCCCAATGTGCCAAAGCAGAAACCTTTTCCGGTGAAGGATTCTAAGCTGGTTTTCCGCCTGAAGGTCACCCGGCCCTTTATCAATATGGTGTTAATACCGCGCCAGACCATGTTCCGGGTCTATGTTACTACCGCCCAGGGCGACCCGCTGGTAACGCCAGTTTATACCATCAGCTACAGCGGGCGGGTAGAGGTGCCTCAGAGCTGTGAGATTAACGCCGGTCAGGTGGTTGAGTTCGACTTCGGCGATATCGGCGCCTCGCTGTTCAGCCAGGCCGGGGCCGGAAATCCCCCGAAAGGGGTGAACCCGCAGACCAAAACGGTGGCCATTAAGTGCACCAACATTGACGCCCAGGCCTGGCTCTCTTTGCGGCTGGAAGCGGAGCAAGCGTCTGGAACCGCGATGGTTTCCGACAATAGCGATCTGGGCTTTATAGTTTCCGATGGTAGCGGAGCCATACTGACGCCGAACAACCTCAGCAGCAAGATTGGTTTCCGGCTCGATAGCAGCGCTGCCGCCAGTGTGCCCATTCGTGCCTGGCCGGTTAGCATCACCGGTAATAAGCCTACCGAAGGACCCTTCACGGCCAGAGGCTATTTACGCGTGGATTATGATTAAGGGGAAAGCGATGGGTAAAACAGAGAAGGCCGGGTTGCTGCTGGCATTGATGCTCCCCGGGCTGGCCAGCGCTGCTTCGCTTGGGGAAATCAATATCCAGCTGCGAGGTAACGTGGTGGATTTGAGCTGCGTTGCCGCGCCGGGAGATGCCGATAAAACCGTCCAACTGGGCCGTTGGGCGACAAAACAACTGGCCACGGCAGGCAGCACCAGTTCGCTGGTGCCCTTTAGTCTGCGGCTGATGGGGTGCCCGCCGGGTTCGGTTTCCATTACCTTTTCCGGGCGTGCGGCTTCGGTGCCTTCGCTATTAGCGTTAGACGACGGCAGCAGCGCCGGTAATGTGGCGGTAGAAATACGTGACGGCGACAGGCAGCGACTGGCGCTTGCCAGCGAAAGTCAGGATGTGGTCGTGGATAACGACGGCAATGCCACATTGCAGTTTTTCGCTAATTATATTGCAATTAGCGATAATGTGACTGCCGGTAGCGCCAATGCCGATGCAACATTTATGATTAATTATTACTGAGCGAAATAGCCAGACGCATCATCGAAATCATATTCAGTGATGTGTCTGGCCGTTACCGTCAGAGGCCGTTAATGCTATAAAAGTTCATGTGACTTGGCATAATCGATCAACTCCACGATAGAGTGAATTCCCAACTTGGCAAAGATGTTTGCTTTATGGGCGCTAATGGTTTTATTGCTTAAAAGTAATTGTCCAGCGATCTCTTTATTGGATAAACCGTGGGCGAGATAACGCAATACGGTGACTTCGCGATCGGACAGTGGCGTCTCATTTAATTCTCCACGGCGCGAGCGATGGCTATTGATGAAATTAAGGGTGTCGGAGGGAAAAAAAGAGTAACCAGCCAGCAGCATCTCGACTGCATTGTAGATATCATTCTGATCCTTGCGCTTACTGACAAATCCGTTGGCGCCAGCGCGCATCGCCCTGATAGCATAGAAACCCTCTGATTTAGAAGATAAAAATAAAACTTTTGTCTGCTTCTGCAGGCTCCGGATTCTTTTCAGCAACGTAAATCCGTCGGTTCCTGGAAGCTCAATATCAAGGATAATAAGATCGACAGACTGACGGCGCAGGTAGCTGAGTACTTCCCTGCTGTCATCAGATTTTAATGTGACGATAATATCTTTATTTCGTTGTAGTAAAACCTCAATAGACATTCTTACAATAGGGTGTTCGTCCATGATTATTACGGATGCCGGTTTCATTATTCATGCCTCAAATTGTTTTAGTAATTGATATTCTTACGGATCGTGTTAATCATCCGGAGGATGAAAGCTATGGATAATCCCTGATGCGGCATTAGATATCCATTGGCGTACAGTGTTTTTATATCTTGCTGTATTCATAAGCAGAAATGAAATGCTGATAGAGCCTCGTCCTTGATAGTAAATGTTTTTATTATTGATGGTGAAAGTTGATTATACCCGGTAAGTTTTTATGGAAAAGTACGTTACCAGGACGTATCGAGGTTTGTATCATGATGTTCTGCTCTAAGAAATATCATATCTTGTGTTTGGTTTTTTATCCTGTGTTTTTTTGGGGGATAAAATTTAACGCAATCATAACTTTTAAAAACAGTGGTTAGTGTTGATTGTTATTTTTATGCTGTGTTTTTTAGGAGGGGAGGCATCGCCATAAAAACTGTTATTTTGCATGGTTAATGGCGGTGTCACTGAGATAACAGGCTGTTTGCTCAATCTATTATGGGCGAACAGAGCGTTTATAGCATGACCAGGAATAGTTTTAAATGTTGGGTTAATGTTAATGGTTAACAAATAGAGCACAAATAAATGAGTAATTTCCTATGATTGAGTAAGCCCGGAAATGTCAGATAAATCAAGATAGAGGTTTATAACATATCACCAGGTAATGAGAGATGATGTAGAAGCGTGAGAAAACGGCGGCGTGGAATAAGTTCAAGGCGGGATGACAGTCGATTGAGCTGATAGACCACGCGGTGGTAAGGAAGATTCTGTACAAGGGCGATAGATCTGAGCGACTGACCTTCACTCATGGCCTGCACTATTTGCCACAGGCGTGGCGACATCCGCCAGCGATGCGGAAAAGAGGGTTGGGGGGCTGCGGCAGCGAGCGCGCGGTATATCTCGCGGGTTCGAAGCTGACGCGCTACCACGGTAAAAGGGCCACTGGCTGCGATAAAGCGAAGTAAACCCTGGGGATGTTCTGGCGCGAGTATAAAGAGTCGTAAATGTGGGTGATTATGTGCTGTGGCGCGCAATATATTCAGCGACATAATCAGCGGAAGACTCAGACTAATGGGGTCCACAATCAGCCGCCGGATGTCGTGATGAAGCAGAGATTGGGGAAGTGCTTCCAGTCTGTGATCCACCTGCATAAAGTCCCCATGGGGGGAGTTGTGACTTAACGCATGCCCCAGAAAGCGATCGGCTGTAATCAGCAAGGTATCGGTCCGGATGTCGGGGATATGTGAAGAAATGAGTTGTTGATGTATCGATTCCAGACTGTCGAAAAATGCCGGTATCACCGGGGGATTGCCCGATACCCGGAGCCCGGAGCGAATCCGGCGGCTTCGTCTGGCGGTACGCGCCAGATCGCTCATCTGCGGCGTTCTCCGACCAGGACAGACCCGGCATGCGCAATATTTTTTCCGTAACAGATGGTCTCGATGATCGGTATCTTCCGGCATTATTCTTAGATCGTCCCCTGGATAAGCCGAGATTCTGCGACCTTCAGACGAGATGATGAATCAGTTTTGACCTAATAAATGCCGGGAAAAAACTCAAAAAATGCGAAAAATGTGGGGAGCAGGGCGGCGGCTGCGCTGCCTGATATGAATCTATTACAGGGACCTGATGCAATGACGAAGCTGTTCCCGGCTTCGGCTATCCAGTTTTTGAATGATTGACTGATATAAAGCCCGGGCCCGGGCGTTATCCATTCGCAAAATAGTGGCGGTGCGGATAAGCGAATAATTATTTATCAGCAGGCTGAGAAACCGTTTTTCAAACGGGCTAAGGTGACGCGTTGGGCAGCGATGGCAGCTCGTTGTAGGGATAAGGCACTGGTCGAGATGGGTGCAGAGCAACCAGTCGCCAATCTTACGGCTGACCGTTTCGACGCTCTCTTCCCGATACAGGCGAGGCGGGGAGGATGAACAGGGGCGTGGGGCCAGGCTGCTGGTTTCCCGTCGGCTGCTGATAATGACAAGCTGCTGATGTTGAGGCAAACAGGGAAGGTACCATTGTTTCTGATACTGTCGGAAATGGGTTATCGAGATAAATAATAGTCTGGCGATATCAGCATGTTCAGCAGGTAAAATAACGTAGGGAATGTTCATCTTCTGGCTGGCTCTGTCAATTAATATACGGATGCCGTGACAGAAATGGGTATTCCCATCCTGTATAGCAATAGCGATCATCGTTTATTTCTCCTTGTCAGGAACTAACTGGATATTTATCAGCAGAGGCAGCCGCACTGCGGGATCATAGAGAAAGGCATACGCTGTAAAAATATTACCCGGCTTAAACTGTGCGTCTGGAGGGATGAGTTCTCGCCTGGTTTCTTCCTGGTAGGGGGAAGAAAGCGTCTGATGTTCCATGGGGCGGGAAGCGTTGCCGGGCAGGGACTCGCGTAGTTCTTGCCAGAAGGGAGCGATTTCTCTACAATCCATAATTGTTATGTTATAACATAATTAATTAAAGAGGAGCATCTATGAAGCCAGGCATTCACCCGAACTACCGAACGGTAGTGTTCCACGACACCAGCGCCGATCATTACATCAAAGTGGGGTCCACCATTCGTACCGAGCGCCAGATAGAGCTGGAAGGCGTAACTTATCCCTATGTCACCATCGATGTGTCGTCGGTGTCTCATCCGTTCTATACCGGTAAACAGAAGATGTTGACCAGCGAAGGCAGCGCCGCGCGCTTTAACCAGCGCTTTGGCCGTTTCTTTAAAGGAGGAAAGGATGCAGGTCGTTAACTCATTACGCAGCGCAAAACAGCGGCATCCTGACTGCCGCATTGTTCGACGCAAGGGAAGGCTGTATGTTGCCTGCAAAACTAACCCGCGGTTTAAAGCGGTACAGGGCAGAAAGAAAAAACGTTAATTGACATGCAGACTTCCGAAGCGATGGAATGCTTCCGGGAGTCTCAATCACTTAAAAATGAATAAAGTCGCGCAAGGTAATTAATTTATCTTTGTCATTAATTGCTATTTAGTCCAAAAATTAACCTTTTTTTGTTTATTTACGCCCGGTAAATTCCTCCTTAGCAATCAGATAACTCCATTTTGCTTATTGATTACAGCGATAGGCAACACCAATCGGGGATTCATCTATATTTTGACTGAGATCAAAAAAAGGAGGCTGAGTTAATGACAGATGAAAAAAGAGCCGTAGCAGCATCTATTTTTGGTGAAGCTCTCCTCGAACTGGTAATTAAAAATCGCGAAGTCAGTCGTGAAACGCTGGCTATGTTGATTAAAGAAAAAGCCGAGCATGAGCAGGACGAGGATAAGATCCTGCTTTACTGGAAAGCCTGTAGTGCCCTGTTAGGCTATGGAGAGAACCGGGCGGCACTCTACTTTGTTGAATAACACCCACTGGTCGCACCCGGTGCCCCTCCTGTGCCGGGAATCCTCTTAAAAGCGCTGGCCAGTGACGGGTCGGCACATTCCGCGTAGCGATACGCCATTATTCCTGACTACACTGCCGCCCACGCTCTGTCACCCGGGGCGTGGCGATCATTTCTGATTCCCTTTTATGTCGGAGAGACATTTTGGTTCGATTATTGATGGTGGTGATGACCTGCCTGTCGCTGTTTGGCTTCGTCGGTCACTCTTACGCCCGTGAGGCTCATGGGCTTCAGCCTCCGGTTCCGCTCATTCCGGCACCGGAATCGCTGCGCCCCTGCTGCGCTTTCGGCCACAATCTGCACGTCAGCGCGCTGAATATTCCGGTGCCGCTCTATCAGCCAGGCAACGTATTGACCCTGGAAACGCTTGGCCACCATCAGTACAACGACAGTACCTTCGGAGCGCTGAAAAACCTGATGGGGATTAGCGAAGAGCGCAACGGGCTTATCTACACCCGGCGCGGCGGTTTTATCGATATCGCCCACGTGCGGGATACCGCCGACAACACCCTGTATCTGTTTTCGCAGATTTACCCACAGCTGGGGCAGGAGGGGCGGATTTTTTTCAGCAATGAACTGGGCCTGCGGCGTATTCAGCTAAACCGCTTTACGCCGCCGGCGGAGCCCGCCCGACGTTACGAACTGGCGGTGTGGCTTGCCGCGCATCTGGCCTGGCAGATGGCGCAGTGGCATGAAATTGCCCAGTGGTACGGTTTTGAATCGGTTCCGGGCTTCCCGGAAGAAATATCCGCCTTCTCGCCGGAAGATCTCTACTCGAATTTGCTGGGGGCCAGGCTGGCGGCCCGGGTGATATTGCAGGGTGAGGCAGGTTCGCTACAGGCGTATGACCAGGCGATGGACAAGGCGTTACATGCAGCCCTGAATAACCTTGAGGCACTGGATAAGAAAGGCACGGAGCAGCGTTTCCGCGACGTTGATGGTGAATGGTGGGACAGCCAGCGGCGGGTGCCGGAGAAGTTTCTGGTACTTAATCGTAATTATGATGTGGGCGATCGACGCTCCCCCACGCCGCTCGCCAGCGAAACGCGGGAACCCCGACCGCTGGCCCTGCCGCAGCGTATCGGCGAGCTGACGCTGGCGCAACTCGGCGAACTGCGAATCTACCCCACCAACGATATGAAAGCGCTGCCAGCACCGGAAACCTTCTACGCACCGCATGACTTCCCGGCTCTGGCCCAACACGCCGCCGCCACCGACAGGGTACTGCTGCAAAAGCGGCAGCGTTAAGCGGTCGTTGGTTATAACACCAGCACATGGCGCCAAAGCCATTGACTCACCTGTGGCTGAACGTATAATTCAGCCACTTTATTCTGTAAGATGAAGCCTCTCCGGGCGCCCTTAGCTCAGTTGGATAGAGCAACGGCCTTCTAAGCCGTGGGTCACAGGTTCGAATCCTGTAGGGCGTACCATTAAAAATCAGCAGGTTACGCCTCTTTGATTTCCTCCGAATTATCCATGTGGGACATATTTGGGATGCAAACCCCAAATATTGAGTCTATTTGCTTTGCATGTTCGGTCAGATGATTAGGAGCCAGGTGAGCATATCTGCGAACCATTTCGATTGACTCCCATCCACCCATTTCCTGCAAAACAGATAATGGGACGCCAGACTGAATGAGCCAGCTTGCCCACGTGTGTCTTAGATCGTGGAATCTGAAACCCTCAATGCCCGCTCTCTTGCATGCGGCCTTGAATGCTTTCTGGTCGTCCACCCGCATCTTCCTCACCGATGGTGTCAGCGTCCCATCTGATCTGTGCTTAGCTTTTGTGTGAACAAACACCCACTTGTTGTGATGTCCAATCTGTTCACGCAGAACTCGGCATGCTGTATCGTTTAGTGCCACACCTATTGACCTTCCCCCTGAAAACAGTACCAGTCTAAACTGAAGTCTCCGGTCTTTCTTTCACCTCACTGAGAGGCGCATAGCCATCAAACGCCCGGATGATTTGAGATGTTACCGTCCACGGCTACTCGCGGCCACCTTCCACCGACCACTGTGGATCTTCCTCCATGAAGGCATCTATCAGATCCTCTGCTTCATCTAAATCGTCATCATCCAGCAGGTCGTCCCTGGTTAATTCGCTATGTCTATGACTGGTCGCCATTGCCTGAGCGTCTGCTATGCGCTTGCGTTCTGTTGCTTCAGCAGCTGCACGCGCTACCGGATTGCCGATCCGCGCCCCTTTTTCTTCTTACCCATTATGTATGCCTCCCGGTTCTGTGTCACATCAGGTTAACATAGCCGGGCTCTCATTATCATTGACGCCCGACATTTCCAACTGCATTAAAAGGGGCGTTCGGTACCCGTGTAGCCGAAGTAAACCAGGCGTGTACTGTTCCGCAGAGTGACCATGTCCAACTCCTCAATGCTGATGGCTCGTTCCCGGCGTATCCGCTCAGAATGACGACACAATAAGGCCGTTATAGGTGGGGCTCATGGGTGGGAGCTTGCTGTGGGCGGTGACACCTGTGAACACCTCACCTTAATGTGAACTTCCGTTCCTCGCTCTCAGCGGACCTTCCGTTTAGTTAACTCATCCGCTTCGTGCCAGGAGCGGAATTTAGACTCTCTGTATGGACTCAAGTCCATGGAAAATGGATAAGGTCATTAATTCCAAATAACATTTTGATTTTATTTTGTATTTTTTTGTTTTGGTCATCCCTGTTAAAAAACAGGTAGATACTTTTTTGTGAACTTAGACTCAAATTTTAACGACGCTGGTTGCGCTATTTATGTGGTTGGGAGTAACTTTTAAACAAGTTGAATATAGTTGTACATAGACAAGTATACCCGTCATCTTCTTACATACTTAAACGTTGACAGCCATTATGAGGCCAACTGTTATGTCTTTGAATTCTAGACTTGAACCTGAACTCATTCTCCTGAATGAGCCCCCCCTGGATAGAAACATTCTTTTCAATTCTATCAGTAAGTTATTGCTTTCAAAAAACTATGTAGAACAGAGCTACCCGGAGGCATTGATCGCCCGCGAAGAAAATCATCCCACGGCAATGCAGTTGGAAAAAATGGGGGTCGCGATCCCTCATGTCGATGTTGAGCATGTCCGGGAAGAGAAACTGGTTGTGGTCACCTGTCCTGAGGGGATCGTATTTAATCAGGCAGAGGATCCCGACTCCACCATGAAGGTGAATGTCATTTTCTTTTTACTGCTGAAAGAAAAAGATGCGCATCTGGAATTTCTGATGAAGCTCATTTCGCTTTTTCAGCGCAGCAATGAAATGGATCAAATTCTTTGGGCGAAATCAAAGGATGACGTTATGGAACTTCTGGCAAAGAATCTTTATTAAAAACCCTAAGCGTGAATTTTTTCTTACCTCATTACCCTCATTAATATCTGGAGTCTGAAATGAACAAAAAAATCATCTTCGCTTGTACTAGTGGTATTGCGACTTCTGCGGTAGCAACTGAAAAAGTGGTTCAGTACTGCAAAACTCAGGGAATTAATGTTGAACCGATGCAGTCGAATATTGGCACCATTGGTAAACAGGATGGCATGGCTGATTTAATTATCGTGACATCAGCGGTTAAAACGGAACTGAAGACACCTGTTCTTAATGGTCTTCCTCTGCTGACTGGATTTGGCGAAGAAGAGTTACTTGAAAAAATCGTAGCCATCCTTAAACAATAAAGGTAAGCGAGATGGATAAAGTATTTTCCGCCATCCAGTATATTCTGGGACTTGGTCCGACGGTCATGTTGCCGATAATTATATTTATCATGGCAATGTGTCTTCAGACAGGTTTTAGCAGGGCAATACGCTCGGCGCTGACCATCGGTATGGGTTTCATCGGTATCTTTCTGGTCTTTGGCTTACTGGTCGACAGTCTGGGGCCAGCAGCCAAGGAAATGGTCAACCACACTGGAATCGATTTGCCGGTTGTAGACCTGGGCTGGACTCCGCTGGCAGCCATTGCATGGGCTTCTCAGATTGCGCCATTTGTTGTGCCGATGACTATCGGTATTAACGTGTTAATGCTAACCCTGAACTGGACTAAGACGGTTGATATTGATGTCTGGAACTTCTGGCATTTCTCGATGGTCGGCGCGATGGTTTACGGGGTAACCGGTAATTTCTTCTTTGGTTTGCTGATTGCAGGTGTCACCGCAGCGATCACGTTTGTGATGGCAGACTGGTGTGCCCCGATGATTCAGAAGTACTTCAATCTACCTGGTATTTCGCTGCCAACGCTATCGTCGGTTATTTTCTTCCCGATCGGTGTGTTGGGAAATATGGTGCTTGATAAAGTTCCCGGCATTAACAAACTGAATGCCGATCCAGATCAGATTCAGAAGCGTTTTGGTGTCTTTGGCGAGCCGATGATGTTAGGGGTCATTCTGGGGGCGGGGATTGGTCTGCTGGCAGAATATGATCTCAAAGACGTTCTTAACCTGGCGATGAGCCTTGGTGCGGTGATGCTGATTATGCCTCGCATGGTTAAGTTGCTGATGGAAGGTTTACTTCCATTGTCAGACGCGGTGCGTAGTTTCCTTAAAAAACGTTATCCTGACCGCCACGACTTATACATTGGACTGGACATCGCGGTTGCGGTGGGGCATCCGTCAGTATTGTCCACTGCACTCTTGCTGATCCCGGTTGCTGTATTGCTCTCGGTAGTTCTGCCGGGTAACCGCTTGCTGCCACTGGGTGACCTGGCGAATATCTGGGTACCGATTTCCATGGTAGTGCTGGCTTGTCGCGGCAATATTGTCAGAGCGTTCATCATTGGCATTCCATGTCTGGCAGTGAATCTGTATGTGGCTTCAGCTGCAGCGCCGATTCTGACGAAAATTGCCAAAGATATGAATTTCCCAGTGAAAACTGGCGGTGAAATTTCCAGCCTGCTGGATGGCGGTAATCCGTATCGTTTCTGGGCAGTCAAAATCTTTGAAGGAAATAGTATTGCCCTGGTGCTTATTCCTGTCATCTTCCTGCTGTGTTTGTGGCTATATCGTGTGACTAAAAAACAGCTGAAAGCAGAAGAGGCAGCAGAAAATGAAGTCACTTCGGCAGATATTCCAGTAGCAAAATAATCCTGTCTATTCAGAAGTAGAGAGATCTGCTTCTGAATTAAACAAACGTAGTCCCTTGCAAAAAGGGGAGAGTGATGTATACGATCGGAATCGATATTGGTACGACCAATTGTAAGGTGTGTTTGTTTACAATTCCTTCTCTGGAGTTAATTAATCAGTATAGTTTTGGTACGCCCAAAGTTGAGGACGGAGAAAATACTGATTTTGATGTTCACCTCATCTGGGACGGGGTACTTCATGGTCTCAAAACGATAACGAATAATCTGGATAATGCTGAGCAAATCAGCGCAGTGGCGGTTGCCAGCGTGGGAGAATCTGGTGTCCTGCTTGATAATGATGATAATGTCGTTGGCCCAGCTCTAACCTGGTATGACACTCGCCCCAAACAGCAGTTGGAAAATATTATTTCCGCAATGGATATTGAACATATCTATGAAATAACCGGTATTCCTGCTCATTCTAATTACAGCGTCAATAAAATTAAGTGGTTGCAGGATAATAACAGTAATGCCCGTGAAGGTTGTAAATGGTTATGCCTTGCGGAATTCATTGCCTTCAAATTATCCGGCGTGAAACGCTCAGAATATTCTCTGGCATCACGGACGATGGCATTAAACATCGCTGAGATGGACTGGGATGAACAGCTCATACATGCGGCTGAGCTTTCTCCATCTTTGTTCAGTCCGCTGGTTCAGGCCGGTGTTGCGATTGGTACCGTTACGTCTGATGTTTCTGAACGGACCGGATTGACAATGGATACCCGTGTCGCCATTGCAGGGCATGATCATATGTGCGGTTCCGTGGCTGTCGGTCTGACCCGTGAAGATCAGATCCTGAATTCCACAGGAACGACCGAAGGATTACTGGTAGTGACCGAAGCGGTCAATAACACCGGGCGTTTTTTCCGAGCCAGAGTGTCAAATGGTGTGCATGTGCTTCCGGGGCTTCATTCCCTTTATGCCTCACTGCCTTCTGCCGGGTATGCCATCGAATGGTTCAGAAACCTCTTTGAACTCGATATGCCTGCATTTCTGAGAATGGTGGATACCCTGCGTAACGAGCGAGATATGGCAGTGGCCAGTGAGCTTGACGGCATCTTCATTCCCCATCTGCGGGGTAGTGGCCCTCCGGACAGAAATACCTGGTCCCGTGCACTAATTTACGGTCTTGATGATAAGTCACGACCGGAGGATGTTCTGCGCTTTGTGTTCCAGGGATTGTGTTTCGAACTTCGCAATCTGCTGGATTTATACGAAACGCTGACAGGGAATAATTATCCGGTTGTGAATGTGATTGGCGCTGCCTGTAAAAACCCATACTGGTTACAGCTTAAGGCCAATATTCTTAACCGGGAAATCGTGGCATGTAATGTCAATGAGGCTGTGAGCAAAGGGGCCGCCATGCTGGCTGCGAAAGCTGTCGGTGTGGAAGTGGAGTGTCTGTCCGTAACAAGTGAAGAACAGACCCGACGCTACCTGCCGGAGAGTGATGCCGTGACTCACTATCAGGCAATTTACACTCAGGTCTACAAACCGCTTTATGAATCCAAGATGCGTACTGAGCGTCTCTGCAATGGAGTTAACTAATGAAAGCCAGCGTTTACTACAGTAAAAATGATATTCGATATGAAGATGTTGAGGAGCCAGAAATTGGCGACGGTGACATGCTCATCAAAATGCATTCCTGTGGCCTGTGCGGTACTGACATTCATAAAGCGCAGAACCAGACGGTGACCGGCCCGATAATCCTCGGCCATGAAGTGTCGGGGGAAGTGGTGAAAGTTGGCAAGGATGTTACCCGCTACCGGGTTGGTGAGCGTGTGGTAACCGCCATTCATGTTCCCTGCTTTAACTGCCATTACTGCGACCGGGGGTTCTTCACCCTGTGCGATCAGTTCAAGAAAACAAATCTTGAACCCGGCGGGTTCAGCGAGTTTATTCGTATCCCTCGCCAGCATGTTGAACATCTGACGCACCGAATTATTGACAGTCTTGATTGGGACCGAGCGGCAATGATTGAGCCTGTCGCCTGCTGTTTACATGGACTGAAATCATCCAATATTCACCCAAAAGATACGGTACTGGTTCTGGGTTCCGGAACTATTGGTCTGGTTAGTGCACAGTTGGCGGCGCTAAAAGGTGCTTCAACGGTGATTGTTTCCGACCTTTCCCGGTTCAAGCGTGAACTGGCGCTGAAGGTAGGGGTAACCCACGCAATCGACCCGGCAAACGAAGATGTTGAAACCCGCGTGGCAGAAATCACGCAGGGGAAAGGGCCTGATGTGGTGATCATTGCCGCAGGGGTCTCGTCCCTGGTTTCTCAAGCCGTCAATGTTGTACGTCGTGGGGGGAGAATTATTGTGTTCTCGCCATTTGATAAAAACCCGGTGGTGGAAATTGATGCAGGCAGACTGTTCCGGGATGAAATTTCAATCGTTGGCACCTACTCATTGACCCCTTATGACATGAAGGAAGCGATTGAGATTGTGGAAAAAGACAAAATCAATACGAAGGACATGATCACTCATACTTGGCCGCTGTCTCGGATGGCTGAAGCGATTGATTTTGCTTCCAATCCAGATAATGACGTACTGAAAGTTATCATTAAATCTGACGTATAAAGGTTGTGCCCCCATTATCTGTGCGGGGGCCGTCTGCAGCATGGGGAGCGGTGCCGTACGAGCATCAGTATGTGGGGCTGAAACTGTGAAGTTGGTCATATAGTTTAATTTTTGAAAACGCTGTATTATCAAGAGTTGTTCATACTTGTATACAGATGATCTACACAGGAGAAGCATCACATGAGTACCATACTGCAAGACTCTGAAATTCCTTTATATATGCAAGTTTCTGAGTGGGTTCGCGGAAAAATTTATAAAGGTGAACTGAGTAAAGGAGACAGGATTCCCTCTGAAAATCAGATCATGGAAATCCTACAGGTCAGTCGTGGCACGGTAAAGAAAGGTGTCACCATGCTGGTAAATGAGGGTTTGCTGGTTCAGGTTCAGGGAAAGGGGACCTTTGTGAAAAAAGAGAATATCTCTTACTCACTGGGGGAAGGGTTGCTTTCTTTCGCAGAGTCGCTTGAAAGTCAGCACTTATCTTTTACAACCGAGGTGATTGACTCCTATATCGAGAAGGCCTCAAAAGGAGTGGCGGAAAAGTTGCAGATCGATCCCGGCACCCCCATTTTTTTCCTTAAACGGATCCGTAGTGTGGATGGGGAAAGGGTCATGTTAATTGAAAACAGAATCAATATGGCGCTGTGTCCGGGAATAACCGAGGTTGATTTTAATAAGCATAACCTGTTTCAGACCGTCGAAACCATGACGGGAAGAACAATTGAATACTCTGAAAGTCGCTATGCCGCGAAAATTGTGGGTAGTGAACGGGGACACTATCTGGAAGTAAATGAAGAAGCACCGGTGCTTCATCTGGAACAACTGGTTTTCCTCGATAATCATATGCCATTTGATTTTGGCAACGTATGGCTGAAATCAGATAAATATTATTTGGGTACAGTACTTCAACGAAGAAAGAGGTAAATATCATGCCATTAGTAAACGGTAATATCTTGCTCGATCGTATCCGTGAAAAACGTGTTCTGGCTGGTGCCTTCAACACCACCAACCTGGAAACCACTATTTCGATTCTGGACGCGATTGAGCGTTCAGGATTGCCTAACTTTATTCAGATAGCGCCGACAAACGCAAAACTGTCGGGTTATGACTATATCTATGAAATCGTGCGTAAACGTGCTGCGACCATGGATGTGCCGGTCAGTCTCCATCTTGATCATGGTAAAGAGCTGGATGATGTTAAGCGAGCTGTTCGTGCAGGCTTCACCTCAGTGATGATTGACGGTGCAGAGTTGCCGTATGAAGAAAATATTGCGTTTACTAAAGAAGCTGTAGATTTCTGTAAATCGTTTGGCGTACCTGTAGAAGCGGAACTTGGCGCGATTCTGGGTAAAGAAGATGACCACGTCAGTGAGGCTGACTGTAAGACGGATGTCAATCAGGTGCGTCGTTTTGTGGAAGATACTGGATGTAGCATGCTGGCAGTTTCCGTCGGCAACGTTCACGGCCTTGAAGATATTCCGCGCATTGATATCCCTTTATTACAAGAGATCGCTAAAGTATGTCCGTGCCCGCTGGTTATTCATGGCGGGTCCGGGATCGATGAAGCTATCATCCGCCGTTTTGTGAGCTATAACGTCGTGAAACTTAATATTGCCAGCGACCTGCGTAAGGCATTTATTACTACCGTCGGCCAGGCATGGACTAAAAATAACAATGAAGCAAACCTGGCAAAAGTAATGTCGGGAGCGAAAGATGCGGTGGAAGCTGACGTCTATAGTAAAATTCTGATGATGAACAAGGCCTCCTGATATATCTTTTACTTTTATTCAGCATTGAGAGTTGGATATAAAAATGATTCGAGAAAATATTCGTGTTGTAAATAGCACAGGCCTGCACGCACGTCCTGCAGCCACGTTTATTAAAACGCTAAAAAAATATGAGTCTTCTGTTACGCTTATCAATAATGGCAAAGAGACTGCTATTAAAGGCCTGATGAGTGTATTGGGAGCCGGAGTTAAAGGAAAATCCAGTATAGAGATAATCTGCGAAGGACCTGACGAACAGGTTCTGATGGATGAAATTAAAGGGTTATTTGCCAGCGGCTTTGGCGAGAAAGAAGAATAATCCATTTTATTTCCGGTAAGTTATATATCCTGGACTGGTCTTTATTTATCCCTGAGAGGGAGGTAATCCTGTGGCTCAAAAATGGTTACAACGAATCTTACTTGTCAATGATGACGGTATTGACGCGCCGGGAATTAAATTGCTTGAGGATGTGGCACAACAGCTTGCCGATGAAGTCTGGGTTGTGGCGCCTGCAACTGATAAAAGCGGCGTGGCTAACTCTGTTAGCCTCAGAGAACCGGTTCGAGTGGAACAACGGGGGGAGCGCCGATATGCCGTGCATGGTACTCCGGCTGATTGTGTCACGATGGCAATCCAGCATTTGATGAAGGAGCAACTTCCGCAACTGATACTGTCAGGCATTAACAATGGTTCCAATATCGGTTTTGAAACCGTTCTTTCTGGAACTGTCGGAGCGGCCATCACAGGCCTCTTGCTTGGCGTTCCGTCAGTCGCCCTGAGTCAGGACAAGCGACCTGAAGATGCGGTGAACTGGCGTACCGCAGAAACATTTTGCCTGCCCGTCCTGAACACGTTAATCAGTCGAGGATTACCAACTGATTGCTGCCTTAGCATTAATTTTCCTGACTTGCCTGAGGACAAGATGAAGGGAATTAAAGCCACGCGTCAGGGGATTGGCAAAGTGAAAGGATTACAGGTTATTCCCACAACAGATCCACACGGAGAAGATTATTACTGGATCCGCGTGGAGCATGGAGTCGCCGGGTTTCCTGAGCATAGTGAAGCAGGAGCGATTTCAGAAGGATATATCTCTGTCACGCCTTTAATGTTTGAGAGAACGGCCATGGAAAGCTGGCATCAGCTTTCCATGGATCTGAGTTCTTCGCACTAATCCCTGACATGGCGTGTGTGTTTTTTGTCGCCCTTGTGAGGGTGACATTTTTTCACATTCGAGTTTTCAACCCTGATGCCGAAGAGTGAGGTCACGATGAAGGCACTGGATTTGTATGGTGTACAGGACGTCTGCTTTGAAGATGTGCGGAAACCTGAAATTGAAAATGCAAATGATGTTCTGATTAAAGTACATACAGCGGGTAGTGGGATCAGACGTTCGCCGGTGATGCGGCGCTGACATCCGCGATGCTGGACCGGATCTTACACCACTCACACGTTGTTCAAATAAAAGGAGAGAGCTATCGACTGAAACAGAAACGAAAGGCCGGGGTTATCGCTGAAGCTAATCCTGAGTAAAACGGTGGATCAATATTAGATCGTCGGTGGAGATGTAAGTGGATCACTTTTTACCCGTCGTTGACAGTTGTGCATGGCATGCGGTAAGTTGATATCAAGCCTGGTAGCAGTGTAGCTATTGTCGGGTGAGGTACTATCGGCTTGCTTGCCGTTCAATGGGCAAAAATCTGCGGTGCGGGGGACGTATTTGCTTTTGATACCGACGAAGATAAACTCGCGGTCGCGACGAAAACAGGGGTAACGGCAACCTTCTGTGTCAAATATGAAAACTATTTATCCCGTTTCCTTGAAATCACCTGTGACAAAGGTGTCGATGTCGTTTTTGAATCATCCGGTAATGCTGCAGGGATCGGCTCATCCCTGCTTCTGGCGGCGAAAGGCGGTGTGGTGGTTCTAATGGGTATGATCAGGATTGATAATGTAGACGGTGAATGCTGTATTGCACCCTGCCGGATACGTTGACGACATCGTACTTCTACAATCCATGTATTATCAATGAGATACAGGGGATATTCCTTCTTCTCGGCACATCGATCTGTCTCAACGATCAATTGCTATAATAAATAAAGTTTACGCCTATCAAACAATAACTATTGAACTATTTTATCTATGTATAAAATAGTTCAATAAGGCAAAATTGATCGAAAAAATCTATTTTACCCGTCTTCTTACTCTGCCGTACCTTTATCATTGCCCTACATTATCCGGGTATGCTGGCTCAACGATAATGGGCTGTATTTTCTAACAAATTTATCTGTTGGTATAAATGTTGGTATAAATTTTATCGAATACAAATTTATCCATATAAAACATTCATATAATTTGTGTGTTTGAATCCTGTAGCTATTTATTTATAGATCTCTGCTACGCCGTGCAACAGGTTATTTCCCGTTGCGGACAGAATTTTGAATGATGACGCGCCTTTTTCATCAGCTTTGTGAGAAAGTTTATTAGATAAATCATCAAGTGTATAGGCATTACCAGCGGACACGACCCCGATCTTCTCTTTCCCATCGGCATGATTAATTTCCTGCGCTGCATATGCGACATTCACTGAAATTAATCCCATAAAAAATGTAGTAATGATTAGTGATTTCATAATGCGTACCTCTTTCAGGTGAATGTTTTAACCAGATATTTCGCCAGAAAATATGTTCTCTGGCTTTAGCGATAAATATACCGGTCTAAGCTGTCGCAGGCGTGACCGTTATATGACAAAATTGTCAGGATTGAACGTATTTTGAAAACCGAGTGGGCTTATTAATAATGTCTTCCAGGGATAGATAAACAAAAAGAACGCCCATCTCCCAACTTTCCGGCTCCACTCTCCCTCCCGCCTGACAGGCTATGCCCCTTGCAGTCCAACCAGTTGTACAGCCGATAAAAAAATCCGTGCGCTATATCCCATTTACCCATAAATAAAAGGCTCAAAGCTCGGGCGTGGTGGGGACTTTGATGTTGTTCACACTTTGGGTGCGGCTCAGCGACAACACTGATTCCATTACACCGGATTGGAGTCCAGTATGTTGGAATCAACTAAAGTCCCGGCGCTGACCCGGGCCATTGAGATACTCGATCTGATTGGTCGTATTGGCCCCTGTAGCGCGGCGACGATCATCGACGAGCTGGCAATCCCGAAAAGCACCGCCTATCTGTTGCTGGGCGAGCTGAAGCGCCAGCGCTTTCTCAGTACCGATCACCGTGATAACTACTGCCTGTGGACCCGGCTGGTGGAACTTTCGGGCCTTGCCCTGGCCCGCATGGATCTGCGCGAACTGGCTCGTCCGCGGTTGACGCAATTAATGGACGACTGCGGCCTGCTTTGCCACCTTGGCATCATCGACCACGCAAACGCCTACTACATCCTCAAGATAGAGTCTTCCGCCACCATCAGCGTGCGCTCCCATGAAGGGAAAACCCTGTCGCTCTATCGTTCCGGCATTGGCAAATGTCTGCTGGCCTGGCAGACGGAAGATGTGCAAAACGCCATTATCGGCGGCCTTGACTGGCAACAGGCGACCCCTACCACCATCGCTCATCCCGGGCGCTTGCGTGAAGAGCTGGCTCGTATTCGCGCCAGGGGCTGGAGTTTCGATAACGGCGAAGATTACCCCGACGTGCGCTGCGTGGCGGCGCCGGTATTTAACGCCAGTAATCAACTGGTGGCGGCGATATCGGTGGTCGGCACTCGTCTGCAAATCAATGACGATAATCGCGACTACCTGGCCGGGAAGGCCATTGCCTGCGCCAAAGATATTTCACGTCTGCTGGGGTGGAAAAGCCCCTTTGAACAACACGCATCCTGACATGGAGAACATCATGACCTTACCGAAAATTAAACACGTCCGGGCCTGGTTTCTTGGCGGCGCCACGGCGGAAAAAGGGGCCGGTGGCGGCGACTATCACGACCAGGGAGAAAAGCACTGGATCGACGACCATATCGCCACGCCGATGAGCAAATACTCAGAGTATGAACAGTCGCGTCAGTCCTTCGGAATCAACGTGCTGGGGACCCTGATTGTCGAAGTGGAGGCGGAAAATGGCCAGACCGGATTTGCGGTATCGACAGCCGGAGAAATGGGCTGCTTTATCGTCGAAAAACACCTTAACCGTTTTATTGAAGGTAAATGCGTCAGCGATATTAAATTGATTCACGATCAGATGCTCAACGCCACGCTGTTCTATTCCGGATCCGGCGGTCTGGTGATGAATACCATTTCCTGCGTCGATCTGGCGCTGTGGGATCTGTTCGGGAAGGTGGTTGATCTGCCGGTGTACCAACTGCTTGGCGGCGCGGTACGCGATGAAATCCAGTTTTACGCCACCGGCGCACGGCCGGATCTGGCCAAAGAGATGGGTTTTATCGGCGGGAAAATGCCGACCCACTTTGGTCCCCATGACGGCGATGCCGGGATCCGCCAGGATGCGGCGATGGTCGCGGAATACCGGGAAAAATGCGGCCCGGACTTCTGGCTGATGCTCGACTGCTGGATGAGCCAGGATGTGAACTACGCCACCAAACTGGCCCATGCCTGCGCGCCCTATAACCTGAAGTGGATTGAAGAATGCCTGCCGCCCCAGCAGTACGAAGGTTATCGGGAACTGAAGCGCAGCGTGCCGCCCGGCATGCTGGTCACCAGCGGTGAACATCACGGCACGCTGGCGTCTTTCCGAACGCTATCGGAAACCGGCATCGACATTATGCAGCCGGATGTCGGCTGGTGCGGCGGACTCACCACCCTGGTGGAGATCGCCGCCATTGCCAAATCCCGCGGCCAACTGGTGGTGCCCCATGGCTCTTCAGTCTACTCGCACCATGCGGTGATCACCTTCACCAATACGCCGTTCAGCGAGTTCCTGATGACCAGCCCGGACTGCTCAACGCTGCGCCCGCAGTTTGACCCTGTATTGCTGGATGAACCGGTTCCGGTGAATGGTCGTATGCATAAAAGCGTACTGGATAAGCCCGGTTTTGGCGTAGAGCTTAACCGCGACTGCAATCTGAAGCGCCCTTACAGCCACTAAAATTCGTAGCGCCGCGCACGCCGTGGCGCAGCCCTTCAGAGGATAATACTCATGAATACCGCCCTGATTGATAGCGTGGTAAAGAAAAACCGGGCACGGCTGATCCCCTTCATGCTGGTGCTCTACATCCTGGCATTTCTGGATCGTTCCAATATTGGCTTTGCCAAAGAGAGCTATCAGATTGATACCGGACTCAGTAACGAAGCCTATGCGCTCGGCGCCGGGATCTTCTTTGTGGTCTACGCCTTTCTGGGGGTGCCCGCGAATCTGTTGATGCGTAAGTTTGGCGCCCGTTACTGGATTGGCGGCACCACGCTGCTATGGGGATTTCTCTCTACCGCCATGGGCTGGGCCGATACCGAAGCCAAATTTCTGGTGATTCGAACGCTGCTTGGCGCGGCGGAAGCCGGCTTCTTCCCGGGCATGATCTACCTGACCTCTCAGTGGTTTCCCCAGCGCAACCGGGCCAGCATTATGGGGCTATTTTATATGGGCGCCCCGCTGGCGCTGACTCTGGGCTCGCCGCTTTCCGGCGCGTTGCTGGAAATGCACGGCTTTATGGGCCACGCGGGCTGGTTCTGGATGTTTTTTATTGAGGGGCTGCTGGCCGTAGCGGCGGGGCTGTTTACCTTCTTCTGGTTGGATGATTCGCCGCAGCAGGCGCGTTTCCTGAACGCGGCGGAAAAACAGGCGCTGATTCAGCAACTGGCCAGCGAAGAGCAGACCAAAACCACCTCCCGGCTGAGTGATGCGCTACGTAACGGGCGTGTCTGGCTGCTGGCGACGATTTATCTCTGCATTCAGGTAGCCGTTTACGGCCTGATCTTCTTCCTTCCGGGTCAGGTCGCCGCCCTGCTGGGCACCAAAGTAGGGTTTTACGCCTCGATAGTGACGGCGATCCCGTGGATCTTTGCGCTACTCGGCACCTGGCTGATTCCGCGCTATTCGGATCGTACCGGGGAGCGGCGCAATGTGGCTGCCGTAACGCTACTGGCGGCGGGGATCGGGATTGGCATCTCCGGTCTGGTTTCGCCACTGCTGGCGATTGTGGCGCTTTGCGTCGCCGCAGCGGGATTTATTGCCGTACAGCCGGTGTTCTGGACCATGCCGACGCAGCTACTTTCCGGTACCGCGCTGGCGGCGGGCATTGGCTTCGTCAATCTGTTTGGTGCGGTAGGGGGATTCATCGCTCCAATCCTGCGCGTTCAGGCGGAAACGCTGTTTGCCAGCGGCGCCGTCCTTGGGGCGCTGCTGATTCTGACGCTGCATGGCTCGGGCCGCGCGAAACAACCCAACCCGGTTTCCCACTAATTGATGACTGAAAGGATGACTATGAACCCGATTTTATCGAATCCCTTTAAGGCGGCGTTACAGCGGGGAGAGACGCAGATTGGCCTGTGGCTAAGCTCCACCACGGCCTATATGGCTGAAATTGCCGCAACCTCAGGCTATGACTGGTTGCTGATCGATGGCGAACATGCGCCGAATACCATTCAGGATCTGCATCACCAGTTGCAGGCCGTTGCGGCTTACCCCGGCCAGCCGGTGATCCGCCCGGTGGACGACAGACGCAGTCTGATCAAGCAGGTGATGGATATTGGCGCGCGGACGCTGCTGATTCCGATGGTGGAAAGCGCTGACCAGGCCCGGGAGATTGTTTCCGCCACCCGTTATCCACCGCTGGGGAGCCGCGGCGTCGGCGCCGGGGTAGCACGCGCTGCGCGCTGGGGCCGGGTTGAAAACTATATGGCTCAGGCGAACGACGAATTCTGCCTGCTGATTCAGGTGGAAACCAAAACCGCGCTGGATAACCTGGACGCTATTCTGGAAGTCGAAGGCATCGACGGGGTGTTTATCGGCCCGGCGGATCTCAGTGCGTCGCTGGGCTATCCGGATAATGCCGGCCACCCGGAGGTGCTGCGAATTATCGGGCAGAGTATTGGCCGTATTCGCGCCGCCGGGAAGGCGGCGGGTTTCCTGGCGGTTGACCCCGCCATGGCGAAAAAAGCGCTGGGGTGGGGGGCGAACTTTGTGGCGGTGGGGGTAGATACCATGCTCTATACCGAAGCTCTGGACAGGCGGCTGGCTCTGTTTAAATCGCTGCCCAAAGGCAGCGCCGCAGGAAGCAGTTACTGATTTCGCACGTTTGAGGCAGTGTCGTACAGGGGAGGCATCCTCCCCTTTTTTCACACTGGACGGAGGCTTCCACGGGCTGCGAAGGCATGCTCTGGTTTATATCACTTTATGCCCCTGAGTTAATACTTCCCCATACAGTGACCCCCCATATTAAAAACGGTTCGGTTTATGAAATTCAAAAGTGCAGAATATTATGAAGAGTATATAGCCTCCCAAAGCTCTTCAAATATTGGGGTGAATAATGTCGATTTTAAATAGCTGATGCCGTCAGAACCGCCGGTTCCTGTACGCTGGCCTATTATGCGTTCGACCAGTTTGACATGGCGATAACGCCATTTTTGCAATAAGGAATCCAGGTCTAATAGCTGATTGAGTAATATCGATTCGCAGGAAGGGGATTCCAGCATCGTTTTTATGACCTTTTTATTATCCTGGCCGGGTATTCCTGCCCCAATGAGTTGTTCGCAGACAACCTCGCGGAGAGACACGGGGCGAATAATGGCCGCCAGTTTTTTCTGTATCTCATTATCGCATTGGTATTGCTGAAGTTTTTTATTGTCGGGCTTGCCTAAAAGTGCCTCAATACCCGCAAACTGCCAGGACTGAAAACCACTGGCACTTCCCAGGTAATTGCGGAAGCGCTGAAACTCATGAGACTTTAATGTTTCAATAATCGATATCTGGTCGACGATTGTCTGCATGATTATGGTTATACGTTGCATAGTATTTATCGCAGCAGCTATTTCACCTGTGCTGATTGAATCAATAACATGGTGTATCTCAATGATTAATTGTTTAAACCATAATTCATAGGTTTGATGGGTGATGATGAACAGGTTCTCATTACGATGCTCGCTATGGGGGGATTTGGGTTGCTGTAGCGTTAGCAACTGATTGAGTTTTAGATAATCTGAGTAATCCATAATACATTCTTACTATAATGAGAATGGAAAGAGCAGCGGCCGACTGGGGAGGGCATCACCAGATAAATCCGGTAGCTGTATAGACAGAATATAATGGCCTGCAGAGATGTTCGATGGCACCTTAATTAATTCAGTCACCGAAGCAGATTTACGCCCTTCTATAGGGTGATGAGGATCCTGGATCCCCCAAAAACAACGGTGATTTTCCATGAGTCCGCCGTCATTGAGCCTGTCAATTGACGGTATATCCACAAGCAGATGTTGCACGCCAAGCTCAACGAGTCGTGATATTGCCTGATAGCTAAAATAGGGGGCGCCAATGCCATCAGGTAGCCAGTCGTGATTATCGGTCGCGATAACTAATGCCTGAAGATAGTCTGAGCCTAAAGGTGCCAGGGCATGTTCGATAGCATCTGCCGTGATTATCCAGTCAATATCATCTGCATAGGAGTTGTAGCAGTCTTTCATTTCGGAAAATCGCTGTAACGATACCCGGATCAGCGTTGCAGGGATAAAGAGAGGGATATCGAGATCTGCCATATGGTGTCTTTCAGGCAAAATATGGCCAATGCATTCAGTATGAGTACCGTGGCAGTGTGGAACCAGGCTAATACGTGAAGCATTTGATGCACCACCTCTTTTTACGCTGGCGATGCGGGTGTCATAGTGTAGTGGCTCTTCACTGGCGGATGTAATGCCATAAAGATTTACGCTGTTTTCTGCAAAATCAAGTCGGGTTGAGAGCCTGATGGAATCTTGATAATCAATAACGTGACGGCATCCCCGATAATCTATCTCAATACGCATCATAGAAAGATTCCCCGAATCGGCTTAAGAATTGTGTCCGCGTTTGCCCATGGAAAGCTCCTGCCAGCAGGTTTCGATAGCGTCCAGTAGCCGGGAAAATGTTGCGTCGTCGGTTGACGGTGACATGATCGTTGCACGCCACCAGCGGCGGTTATCAACGAATGAAGAGGCCAGGTGAAACGTGCCCTGTTGCATTAGTTGATTGCGCACAGCAATGTGCAACTGGTCGCTGTCGGGCCCAGGTGCATCGGCGTATCGAAAGCAGATAAGATTGCTTTCCGGCTCGCCAAGTACCTCAAACGTTTTTCGTTGCCGGACCATTTTCCAGAACCGGCGTGCAGCATGGTGGCGGCTGTGGATATACTCAGCCAGTCCGGTCTCACCTCTGTGTGCAAGATTGAGGAAGATCTTCAGGCCAAGTTCCGCTTTAGATCCTTCGATCGTGTAGTGCATCAGATCCGGGCCAGGGCGGTTATCGTCGAAGAAGAGATAATCTGCCCCGTGCTGGAAAGCCTGACTTAAGTTGACCTGATGACGAATAAGTACGGCGGCGGCAAGTGTCGATGTTCGCAGCATTTTGTGGGCATCCCAGGTGATGGAATCAGCCTGGTCGATACCGTTCAGGAGATAGCGTAGTTCGGGAACAAGCAGGGCTGAGCCTCCGTGGGCTGCATCGACATGCAACCAAATCCCTTCGGCATGGCAGGCTTCGGCAATATCCTGTAGAGGATCGTACAGACCGGTCGGTGCAGCACAGGCGTTGGCAACGATCGCCATCACCGTACGTCCCGCACGTTGCTGTGTTTTGATGCTTTCGCGAATCTGGGCACCCAGAATGCGGCCAGTGCGGTCGCAGGGTAGTGTGCATACGGCACGGCTTCCCATACCCAGGAGAGAAGCCGCCCGTGCTACGGAAATATGGGCACTGGCTGGGGCGAGGATGACTGCATTCTGTGGCATGCCGTGCTGCCACGCTTCGGGAAATGAATGGTGGCGGGCGACGAGAAGGGCGGTCAGGTTTGCCAGTGAACCACCATGGACCAGAATCGCACCAGCATCGTTGGGGTTCCAGCCGACCTTTCCGAGCATCCACTCCGAGACCACAAGTTCGGCAGCGACGCCTGAAGCACCCATCTCGAATAAGGACATAGCATTATTGCTAACACCGTGTACGAGATCGGCGATGGCAGAGCCAATATCAGGAATAGCGCACTGGTGGGACATATAGCCGGGGTGATGCAGGCGCGTTCCCTGAGCCAGGTACTTCGTAATGAATGCGGCTAACAACTCATTTGTCATTCCACCGGCGCTAATGCACTGGCGCATCTGCAAGCCTTTGATCAGCTCTTCCGGTGGTGTTTGCCGCAATACGGGCACCTCGCCGCGCTGGCTATCCTGAACATATTCGTCCAGTACTTTTGCTACAGCCTGTACGGCGCCAGCAAGCTCACCCGCTTGCCAACCATGATGTTTGCTACGAGATGTCATATGACATCCCCTTTCAAATTCGCAGATGACGCTTGCGCTGCGATGCATCCCGGATGAACACCGAGACCCATAGAGGCATCGATAACGGCTCCGTGCAAAATAGAAGCTGCTGGTGTGGTCAACCACCACAGCACTTCGGCTATCTCATTGGGATGTATAAGGCGCCCTCCCGGGAGGCGAGCAACCAGTTCATTAGCCGACTCTGGCGATAAAGGATCCAGTGTGCTCTGTCGGAACATGGGTGTGTCAACGGCCCCCGGGCAAACGCAAAATACGTCAACCGGATTGTGACTTAATTCCGCCGCCCACTTCCGGGTAAGGAATGCTATTGCGGCCTTAGTCATACCGTCCGTGTCCCTGAATCCCGGAAAGGCGGTGATTCCGCCACCTACGCTCGAAAGCATGAGGATTTTTCCATATCCGCGTTGCAACATACCGGGAAGAAGCTGCCTGGTTAGCCAAAGCGGTCCCAGGCAGTTAACCTGAGTGAACAGCTCATCCTGCCGGTGTTTCTCCTCAATGCCAGTAAGCTCGACGGTTCTGGTTCCTAATGCGGCGTTGTTCACCAGAATATCGATTTCAGAGGGTAGCGCCTTGATTAGCTGTTGGAGGCTGTCCCAACTACTTTGGTCGAAGGATACTGCCCGGGGAGGCTCCGGGGATGTTGGGACCAGAGAGTCGATAAGTTCAAGTGCACGCTGTTTTCCTTGATGATAGGTAAACCACACCTTATCGCCCTTACTGGCGAAGTGACGTACTGCTGCGGCTCCAATGCCGCTGGAACCACCGGTGATGAGTACCGTTCGGCTCGTTGCTGATTTTGTTGTTTCCATGTTCATTATTCGCTCTCCTCAAAATGATGCATGAGACTTTTGTATTGACGCTCACTGCTGACCACAGTTCATAACAAAATGAACAGGGAAAAGTCTTTTGAATATCAAAGCGATTTTATTTAGCGTAAATAACAAACAGAGCAACGGCTGGACGAATATCTAAGCCCCGGAATTTTTAATGAAGTCGTTGCTTGAGTAAGTCGTATTGGTCTGGATTAACGTGCGCATCATGATAATTATATTCAGTATATAAAACTGACATTAAGCTTAGATGAGTAATGAAAGTATGCAAGGTGTTTTTCTTGTTAAAATAAGATGGTTTTATCTTGTTGATTTTAAAGGGTAAGGCAAGGTTGTTGTCAATTGTTATACTTATTTGTTTTGTTATTTTTTAAAAAGTGAAATATAAATATGTTGTCGACGTTTTAGGAATAAACCATCATTCTCTTATTCCTTTCTCACCAGGTATTGACGAGCATTTACTGACGTTGCTTCTGATGAAGTACTTAGCCTGTGCCACACCAGGCAGAGGTTGGATGATCAGGATGAACTCATTTATCGGAACGATGGGTAGAGATAGGGGCTTTTGCTACGCCATGCTCTGTATCAATCTCCCCTCAAACAATACGTACAGTAGCGTTACCCGTATCACAGAAAGTAAAAAACGTAAAAGCCCTGGCAGATTCGACAATTGTTGGCGGACCTGCCACTGCCTATAACTCATTCCTGTCAGTATTTCCTTAGCGATAGCAGAGACAGGCGGAAATAACATGCAGCAAAGGTTATCGGTAAAAGAAAAAATCAGCTACGGCCTGGGGGATATGGCCAGCCATATCGGGCTGGAAAATGTCATTATCTTTCTGACCTTTTACTACACCGACGTGGTTGGGTTACCGGCGGTTTTTGTCGGCACCCTGTTTTTACTGGCGCGGGTGACTGATGCCATTATCGATCCGGTGATGGGGATGGTGGCCGACCGCACCAGAACGCGCTGGGGAAAATTTCGGCCGTGGCTGCTGTGGCTGTCAGTACCGTTTGGCGTGAGCTGCTTGCTGATTTATGCAGTACCGGAAACGCTCTCCCTGACCGGTAAGATGATTTATGCCAGCGTCACTTACTGCCTGATGATGCTGATGTATACGGCCATTAATATCCCCTACTGCTCGATGGGGGCGATTATTACCTCGGATGACACCCAACGTATTTCATTACAGTCCTGGCGTTTCTTTCTTGCCACCCTGGGCGGCGCAACTTCCACCTTCCTGATGATGCCGCTGGCGCAATGGCTGGGGGGCGGTAATAAGCTGGACGGTTATTTTGGCGCGATGTCGGTGATGGCCAGTCTGGCGGCGATTATGTTTTTAATCTGCTTCTTTAATACCCGCGAACGGGTTAGCGCTCCGGCCAGCCATGGCAATTTTATTGCCGATTTACGCGATTTACTGCGTAACGATCAGTGGCGGATTGTGGCGCTACTGGTGTTTTTCAATATCTCCTTCGGCGTCGTGCGCCTTGGCGCCATGATGTATTACGTCACTTATTTTTTGGGCGATGCCAGTCTGTTTATGTGGCTGCTGGCGGCCCATATCATCGGCAAATGTATTGGTAGCGCGATGTCGAAATGGATGACCCGGCGCCTGAGTAAGCTCACCATTTTTACCTTGAGCGCCGTTATTACCGGCCTGTTAAGCATCAGCATTGTATTCCTGCCCGCCACGCTTTCTCTGCTGGTGGCCATGACCGTCGTGGTTTCCTGCTTTTATCAGGTCACCACCACCCTGATGTGGGTGATGATGTCCGATGTGGTGGACTACGGCGAGTTTAAACAGGGCAAACGCATGGATGGCACCGTGTTCTCTACCCTGCTGGCGGTCCTGAAAATGGGTATGGCGGTGAGCGGCGCCATCGTCGGCTGGACTCTGGGGTTAAGCGGCTATGTGGCCCAGGCTTCGCAACAGCAATCCTCGGCGATGATGGCCATTATCGCATTATTCTCGGTGGTGCCCGGCGTGCTTTCGCTTCTTAGCGCGCTGGCCATGCGCGGCTACAAACTGAATGACGCCACCATGCGCGGCATCAACCAGCATAAATTATCGGATTCGCATCCCGCGGCGGAAACCAACGTATTGAAACCACAGGAGTTGTCATGAGTGAATTACGCGCTGAAGCACAGCGTATTCTCTGGCTGTTCGACCGCCAGACCCTGATTGTCGAACCGTGGGGTGAAAACAGTCTGCGGGTGCGGGCGACCTGCCAGCCGGAAATTCAGCAAACCGACTGGGCGCTGCTACCGGCACAGGCTTGCGACGTCGTCATCGAACAACAGCACGAACAACTCAGGCTGCGTAACGGCAACATTACCGCCACCCTGAACAGCCGCGGACAACTGGCGTTTTATAACCAGCGTGGCGAGCTGCTGCTGGAGGAGTTCTGGCGTCAGCGCAGTACGGTAGGCATTGGCGCCAGTGAAAAGAGTCAGGACAAGTACATCAGCGCACTAAAGCTGGATGGCCGCGAATTTCGCCCGATACCGGGGGGAAAACACCAGCTCAGCGTCCGCTTTGAAGCGCGAGCGGAAGAGAAAATTTACGGTATGGGGCAGTACCAGCAGGACTGCCTCGATCTCAAAGGTTGTACCCTGGAGCTGGCCCAGCGCAACTCTCAGGCCAGCGTGCCTTTTATGGTTTCCAGTCTTGGCTATGGTCTGCTGTGGCATAACCCGGCGGTGGGGGAGGTGACCTTTGGAAAAAACGGCACCCGCTGGCGGGCTGAGGTGACCGATCAGATGGACTACTGGATAACCGCCGCCGATACCCCGGCGCAGATTGTGCGTCAGTATGGTCAGGCGACCGGTACGGCGCCGATGATGCCCGGTTTCGCAACAGGATTCTGGCAGTGCAAACTGCGCTATCGCACCCAGCAGGAGGTGCTGGAGGTGGCGCGGGAGTACCGCCGTTTACAACTGCCGCTTTCGGTGATCGTTATCGATTTCTTCCACTGGCCAAATCAGGGGACCTGGTGTTTCGATGCCCGTGACTGGCCCGATCCTAAAGCCATGGTGGCGGAGCTGAAATCCATGGGGATAGAAACCATGGTGTCGGTCTGGCCAACGGTGGACAGCCGTAGCGAAAACTATCGACTGATGAAATCAAAAGGCTGGCTGGTGAACAGCGATCGCGGGGTTTCGGTGAATCTCGATTTCCTGGGGAATACCACCTTTTTCGATGCCACGCATCCCGGAGCGCGGGACTTTGTCTGGCAGGAGGTTAAGCGCCACTACTATGACCTGGGTATCCGCACCTTCTGGCTGGATGAGGCCGAACCGGAATACCGCGCTTACGACTTCGACAATTATCGCTATCACCTGGGGCCGGTTCAGGAGGTGGGCAATATCTATCCTCAGCTATTTGCCCGCGGATTTTATGAAGGTCTTCAGGAACAGGGGGAGACGGAGATTGTGAACCTGGTGCGCTGCGCCTGGGCGGGCAGTCAGCGCTATGGCGTGCTGGCCTGGTCGGGGGATGTTCACTCCTCTTTTCATGCGCTGCGCAACCAGTTTACCGCCGGGCTAAATATGGCGATGGCCGGTATCCCGTGGTGGACCACCGATATTGGCGGTTTCCAGGGGGGCAATATTCACGATCCCGAATTTCATGAATTGCTGATTCGCTGGTTCCAGTGGGCGGTCTTTTGCCCGGTAATGCGTCTGCACGGTTATCGGGAACCGCAAATCGCGCCGGAAGAGGCGTGGCGCGACGGTATCGCTCAGTGTAATAGCGGCTCGCCGAACGAAGTCTGGAGCTATGGCGAACAGAACTATCAGTTGATGAAGGCCTGCCTGTTACTGCGTGAGCGGCTGCGTCCTTATATCGATGAACTGATGCGCGAAGCCCATGAGCAGGGCGATCCGGTCATGCGTCCGCTGTTTTATCACTATCCGCAGCAGCCGGAAAGCTGGCAGGTGGAGGATCAGTATCTGCTGGGGCAGGATCTGCTGGTGGCGCCGGTCCTGCACGCCGGGCAACGCGAGCGGGAGGTCTGGTTACCCGCGGGGGATAACTGGATTGCCCGTAACGGCGAGCGTTTTAAGGGCGGTCAGCGTATTCAGGTGGCGGCACCGCTCAGCGCTATTCCGGTCTTTCTGCGCGAAGGCGGTCATGTCGATGTGCTGGAGGAGGCGTGATGCGGGAAAAAATTCTGCTGCTCGACGCTATTCCGCAGGATCTGGCGCAGCGCTTACGGGAAGATTACCAACTTTACGATGCCCGGGATCCCGGCGCACAGGCCTGTGCCGCGCAATTTCGTATTGCGCTCGCGAACGGAGAGAGTCGCATTAGCGCTGCCGATATCGCGCCGTTTCCCGCGCTCCAACTGTTGTCAATTTACGGAGTGGGTTATGACGGCGTGGACTGCGCGGCGTTAAAGGCGCGTAATATCTGCCTGACTCACACGCCTGGCGTACTGAGCGCCGACGTGGCCGATCTGGCCGTGGGGCTTTTGCTGGCGCTGGCGCGCGATATTCCCGGCGCTGCCCGTTTCGTTCGCGAGGGCGGCTGGTCTGATGGACGCTACCCGTTACAGCGCCGGGTTTCCGGCTCCCGGGTGGGAATTGCCGGTATGGGGCGAATCGGTCAGGCGATTGCCCGCCGTCTGGCGGCCTTCGATTGCCAGATCCACTACTTCAGCCGTCAGGATAAAGGGCTGGCCGGTTACCACTATCAGCCCTCTCTTTACCAACTGGCGGAGCAGGTCGACTTCCTGATAGTCGCGATGAGCGCTGGCCCGGAAAATCGTCATCTTATTGACGGGCAGGTGATGCGCAGCCTTGGGCCCCGGGGTTATCTGGTGAATGTGGCGCGTGGCAGCCTGGTGGATGAAACGGCGCTGATAGCCGCGCTGGAAAAGGGCGAGCTGGCCGGTGCCGCGCTGGATGTTCTGGAGGAAGAGCCTCTGGTTCCCCCGGCGCTGATGGGCCTATCCAGTGTGATTATCACGCCTCATATCGCCAGCGCCACGCGAGAAACCCGGGCCGCCATGACGCAACTGGTGCTGGATAATATCCACGGCTGGTTACAGCGGGGCGCGGTGCTGACGCCCGCGCCGGGGTTTGATACCTGAACCGCACTGGCTGCATGATTGCCCTGGCCGTCAGCCAATCAGGGTAGCGCCAGCGGCAATCATTGCGCAGGCCAGCATCTTACGAACGGTGAGCGTTTCACCCAGCAGGAAATAGCCGATAAGGACGGCAAACAGCACGCTGGTTTCACGCAGCGCTGAAACGGCGCCCATGGGGGCATGGGTCATGGCGTAGATGACGATCCCATAGGCCAGCAGCGAAACCACGCCGCCGCCAGCGGAGGCCAGTAATCCTGGCCTTGCGCTAAACAGACTGCGCGGGCCGCGCAGGGCAATATAGACCGTAGGCATCATCAGGCCCCACAGTGCACTCATCCAGACTGTATAAGCCAGGGGATCGCCAGACAGACGTACGCCGATACCGTCCGTAACGCTATACGCGGCAATAAAACACCCGGTACCCAGCGCCCAGGGCAACCCCGGCACTGCCAGCCTGCGCCCCTGAAAGGCCAGGGAAATAATCCCGAATGACACCAGCCCAATACCCGCTATCGCGCTTGCTCCCGGCATTTCTCCGGCGAAAAGCGCTGCCCCAAGGGTAACCAGTAGCGGAGATGAGCCCCGGGCAATGGGGTAGGTTTTTCCCAGTTCACCCGACTGATAGCTTTTAACCAGAAACAGGTTATAGCCTGCGTGCAGCACAGCCGAAAGCAGGGCATACATCCAGCTTGCTTTGTCGGGCGCGGTCAGAAATGGGGCTATACCGATACAGACGATCGACACAGCGATACACATGACTGTCATTGACCAGAGTCGATCGCTGCCGCCGCGCAGTAGGGCATTCCACCCTGCGTGAAGCAGCGCGGCGAAGAGCGTGAGTGAAACGATCGTGACAGACATCGCTTAACCCTAATTTAAATGAACGGATATTTATCATAGACCGCTCTAAACCTTTGCCGGAACAATAAATAATCCATTACCCGTCTATCCTATGGACTGGCAGTAAAAAGAGGGGATGTAACCGGTACTGAAGATATAGCCGCCTTTGGCGGATCTGTTTATTAATGATGTTGAAGGGCTTTATGGGGCGCGGGTCAATGTTTATGGCGGCGTGGTTGCTCAGGTGCCGGTTTATTCAGTGCTTAAGGTTAACGGTACGTTGACCGGCGGTGAAATTACTATGGAAGTCCAGTAACCCTGATTGCAGGCAAAAAAAAACCGGCGTTTTTCAGCCGGTCAAACGAGCGGTTATTGTTGCCCGGAATTCTCTGTCATGAGAATTCAGATACCTCTGTGGATATCGGAATGGGGCCTGTACCCATTCCTGATAGCCGCAAAACCTTCGGCATAAAATATGGCCATCCATGGCGAGGGATTTTTAGCTATAACGGGGCGGGATAAAGCCAGTGTGAAATAACGACTTAAAGTGTCTGACTGTCCGGAAATTATATTTCATTTGGATTATAAGTGAAGTGAATAAAATGACTGAACTTCATTCCTTAATGGAATGATTAATCGAGAGATTTTAGCTGTCCGTCTAACAGTTGTTGCGCCAGTTGCCTGGCGTCGCGTTCATCCGCCACCACAAAGACCGGATAACCCCAGAACTTGCTGGCATAGTCAGCAAACTGGCGGGCGGTATTCTGGCGTACGCTATCCGGCTCGCGAATAATCATTCCCTTTACGTACTGCTTCAGCGGTTGCCGCCACTGGTTTTTCCAGCGGGCGATCTGAACCTTTTCATCGGGAGAATGGGGGGCTTCGTCGTCGCTATTGTTGTCGCTCAGTAATACAAAGGGTTCTCCCTTTTCCAGCAGGTCGCTGAGCGCCAGCAGGGAGCGATTCAGGTTGCGTTCCTCTTCCGGAACCGGGCGCATCCGGACAAGGGGAAAATGTGAGATATCCAGCGTCATGGTTCTTCTCCTGCCTGTTGAATGAGAGCTATTACTCTAGCCGTCGTCGGGCTGGATAGCATTGCGAAATCAGGCCATAATATTTTTCATTTACGCCATTTTGAGAAATGTTCTCATGTCAGTATCGCCTTCCGATCTCTGCTTTGAAATGGATAACCTGCCGCGCGCGGTTCTGGCTGTACAGAGCACCAGTAACGACGAGTACTGGGAAGTGGAACCCCATCGCCACCGCTGGGGGCAGCTAATCTATACCGTGCGTGGGCTCCTGCGTTGCGAAGTAGCGAACGGCCTGTGGCTGGTGCCGCCGCAGTGCGCGCTTTGGGTGCCCGGCGGCGAGCTGCACAGCACTCTGGGTTCGGCGTTCTGCGAATGCCTGTGTCTGTTTATCGAGCCCGATGCGGCGCAAAATCTGCCGACTCGCTGCTGCACGCTTTCCGTCGCGCCACTGCTGCGGGAACTGCTGCTACAGGCCAGTCGCCTGACGCTGATGTACGATCCTCTGGGGCCGGATGGTCGGCTGGTAGCGGTATTGCTGGATCAACTGGCCAGCGCGCCGGTAGAAAAACTGCATCTGCCAGTGGCGGATGACCGGCGGATTCGGCAGTTGATGGAACGGCTACTGGAAAACCCGGCGGATCGCTCTTCGCAGGCGGACTGGGCGCAGCGGGTGGGGGTGAGCGAGCGAACCCTGAATCGGGTTGTGAAACAGCAGATGGGGATGAGCTTTGGCGAATGGCGCCGTCAGTTGCATATCGTTCTGGCGCTGCAGCGTATGGCGCAGGGGGAAAGCGTGCAGAGTATCGCGCTGGATCTGGGTTATGAGGGGGCCAGCGGCTTTATTACCATGTTCCGGAAGCTGATGGGCAGTCCGCCCGCTCGCTATCTGGCGAATAAAGCGAACGAAACGGATGACGCTGTCGGGCGGACGATAAAAATTCCGGCCCGCTACCGTCCGCTTATCAGGAACGCTGGCTCGATTTCCGATCGGAAATAATCACCAGCCCAATCCCCGATAGCGTGATGGCTATCGACAGCAGCATTCGCAGATTAAGGGCTTCGCCCATTAATATCAGGCCGCCCAGCGCTGCCAGGCAGGGGACGCTAAGCTGAAGCGTGCTGGCGGTGGTGGGGCTAAGGTGGGGCAGCAGGGAATACCAGAGCAAATAAGCCGCGCCCGAGGCCAGCGCGCCGGAAACTACCGCCAGCGTGAATCCCATGGCATCGGCGTGCAGCGCCAGGGTACTGAACAGCAGTGCCACAACGGCCAGCGGCGCGGAGAGGATAAAGTTTCCCGCGGTTGCGGCGCTGGCGTCCTTCACGCTTTTACCGGTAATGCAGTAGATGGCCCAGGCGCTGCCCGCCACTATCATCATTAGCGCAGCAAACGGCGAAGGACGCCCGGCGCCGGGCAGCAGTAACAGGCCGATACCCGCGACTGCGGCAATCATGCCGATGGTTTTTAGCGCGCTCAGTCGTTCGCCACGCAGTAGCCCCCAGCCGGTCATCACACACTGAACGGTGCCGAACAGCAGCAGAGCGCCTGCGGCGGTATCCAGCGACAGATAAGCCACGGAAAACGCGAAAACATAAACGCACAGTAGCAGCGCATTAGCGACGTTAAACTCCGGCTTCTTTTTTATCCCGGGAAGCTGCAACAGCAGGAAAAGCGCCAGCGCGCCGCTGAGCAGACGCACGCTGCTGAATGACACGGCATCGATATGCCCTGCCTTAAGGGCCAGTCGGCACAGCAGGGAATTAGCGGCAAAGGCCATCATCGCCAGCACAATTTTGAGTATCACCAGTCCGTCCTTCCCGAAGCGTTTGTGGGCCATTTCCAGCAAACGCTACGCGATAATCAGATTCAGCTCAATTCGGATGCTGCTGTCATTCTAATGGCGTCAGGAACAGGTGTTCGCACCAGGTTTTTCGGGCGCCCAGTTTTACGGAGAGGTTAAATGCCGTCTGGCACAGATGCTGAGCCAGCCCTTCCTGACTGAGGGATTCCGTCAGCCGCGAAGCGGGGCCGGTCAGGGCGAGTGCGGCCATCAGACGATCGCCTTCGCCAAACACCGGAAGCGAAAACGCGGCAATGTGGGGATCCCGGACGCCAGCGGTGTAGAGGGGCAGTCGGGGTGTTTCGCTAAAGAGCGGTTCGTTTAATCCCCAGTGGCGTAACACCTGGCCAATGGCGGAATTATCAAGGGGAAGGGACGTGCCCGGCAGGCGGGTTTCCCGCAGCCCTTCTGAGGATTCAGCCCGGAACAGACACAGCCGCTGGTTATTCTCAATGACATACCAGGATGCGCTTTCGTGGGTTGCCGCCGCCAGCGCATGGAGTTCGGGCTGAACGATACTGGCCAGATGGAAGGATTGCTCGTACAGCTTTCCCAGGTACAGCAGGCGGGGGCCAAGCGTATAGATGCCGTTCTCATGTCGGATGACATAGTTCATACGCTCCAGCGAATTCATCAGGCGATATACCGTGGTTTTATGGTAGCCGGAAAGCTGTGACAGCTCGGTCAGTGACAGTGATTCCTCCCCCGGCTTAAAACAGTCCAGCAGCGCCAGCGCCTTTTCTACGGCATTTACACCTTCATTTCCCATTTCGCGTTCTCCAGATTTCTGCGGGATATAGTCTACCGTGCAAACTGTGATTTACATCGTGTTTACATCACAAATAGCGGTTTAACGCTGGCAAAGGTCAAATTATGCCTTATATAGTAGTTTCATAATGTACAACGGTGTTTTACACAGTAAAACAATATGGAGGCTTTTATGGCAGAAAAAACGCAATCGCTGATCAATCGTACAATCACTCGTGTCTCTGCGGACGATGTCAGGCAGGCCGCTCGCTTTCAGGCGGCAATTCTGGCGGATGTGGCTGGCAGGCGCGGTACGCTGCATGGCCGGGTGAAACCGGTCGCTAATACCATGAAAGTGGCGGGCCCGGCGATTACCGTTGAGGTTCGGCCCGGGGATAACCTGGCTATTCATGCCGCGCTGGCTATTGCGCAGCCCGGAGATGTGATCGTGGTGGACGGTAAAGGCGATATCAGTTGCGCGCTGATCGGTGAAATTATGTCAACCCAGGCCGAGGCATCAGGAATCGCTGGCATCATTATTGATGGTGCAGTCCGGGACGCCGATGCCCTGGCTGCCCGGGGCTTCCCCGTTTTTGCCGCAGGGCTGAATCCTTGCGGACCGACCAAGGCCATCGCCGGGCGGGTCAATTACCCCGTTTCGGTGGCTGGTGCCGCAATTCAGCCGGGGGATTTAATCGTGGGGGATGTCGACGGCGTGGTGGTTCTGCCCCGGGAAGAGGTATCGCTCCTGCTGGAACTGGCGCAGCAAAAGCTCGATACCGAAAACCGGCGTATTGCCGCCATTCATGAAGGGGATATCCGCGCTCCCTGGCTTGAAAAGACGCTGCGTGCTGGCGGCATGCTCGCCGAAGGGGAGACTCTGTAATGAATCAGCGTAAGGTTATTTTAGTCACCGGAAGCGACCTGGCATCGCAGGCGCTGGCGCTTTTGCACGATTATCAGATTGTTTATGCAGGCAGACAGCCCACGGAAAAGGAGCTGGTCGCGCTGTGCTGCACCCATAATCCCGTCGCGATTATTGTACGCTACGGCAAAATTAACGCCCGTATCATGGATGCCGCACCGGCTCTGCGGGTGATCTCCAAACACGGTAGCGGTATCGATGTTATCGATCGGGCGGCGGCGGCGGAGCGCAATATCGAAGTACGCGCCGCGATTGGCGCCAATGCCGCTGCCGTTGCGGAACATACCTGGGCGCTGATTCTGGCCTGCGCAAAGTCGGTTCCGACTCTGGACCGGCGCCTCAGGCAGGGGCATTGGGATAAATCGACGCACAAATCAACGGAACTGGCGGGCCGCACCCTGGGGCTGGTAGGGCTGGGGGCGATTGGTCGTCGCGTGGCCGCGGTCGGACAGGCTTTTGGTATGAAGGTGATAGCCTATGATCCCTGGGCGGAAACCTTCCCGGAAGGCTGCACGTCGGTGACCTTTCCCCAACTGCTGGGCAGCGCCGATGTGATTTCGCTGCATTGCCCGCTGACCGAACAAAACAGCAAGATGATCAATGATGAAGCGCTGGCCCGGTGTCAGCCGGGAACCATTCTGGTCAACACGGCGCGCGGCGGGTTGATTGACGATGAGGCCCTGCTAAGGGCGCTGGATAACGGCACGCTCAGTTGGGCGGCGCTGGATAGTTTTACCAGCGAACCATTAACGGCCCCCCATATCTGGCAGCAGGTCGAGAATGTGATTATCTCGCCGCATATCGGCGGCGTGAGTCATGACTCCTATATCAATATGGGGTGTGCGGCAGCCAGCAACGTGCTTGAGGTGCTGGGCGAGGCGGAATGGGATGGTGTCGCATGATCTTTCTGACTCAGCCGGAAATTCGCCAGGCCACGATTTTTACCCGACTTCCTGACCGTTTTCGCCAGCCCGATGAGCGCAACCCCTGGTCCCAGGCCAATCGGGGCGGGCAGCCCGTTGACTCTTTTCTGGAGGGGCCGGTGTGGCACCCCTCTGGCTGCCTGTATGTTACGGATATTCCCTACGGTCGGATCTTTCGCGTTGATCCATCCGGTGACTGGGAGCTGATTGTTCAGTATCCGGGAGAGCCTAACGGTATGAAACTGGTAGGGGAGGATACGCTGCTTATCACCGATTACCGTCACGGGCTGATGAAGCTCTGTTTATCAGAACGTACGGTAACGCCCTGGCTTTCACGGCGTAACAGCGAAAGTTTTCGCGGCGTGAATGACCTGACGCTGGATAGCCAGGGGAATCTCTATTTTACCGACCAGGGGCAGACCGGGCTGCACGATCCCACCGGGCGCGTCTACCGGCTGTCCCGGTCTGGGAAGCTCGATCTGCTGCTGGATAACTGTCCCAGCCCGAACGGGCTGGTGCTCTCGCCGGATGAAAACATTTTGTATGTAGCCATGACGCGCGGCAACTGTATCTGGCGGGTGCCGCTACAGAAGGATGGTTCGGTCAGCAAGGTCGGTCAGTTTTTTACCTCGCATGGCCCCAGCGGCCCGGATGGTCTGGCGATGAATAGCCGGGGGGAGCTGCTCATCGCTAATCCCGGTCTTGGGCGGGTCTGGCTGCTTAATGAGCTGGGTGAACCGCTGGAGATCATTACCAGCCCGGCGGGCCGTTCGACTACCAACCTCTGTTTCGGCGGTGAGGATATGTGCCAGCTATTGATTACCGAATCCGTTAGCGGCGCGATTTTGTCCTGCCCTGTGACCGTTCCCGGACAGCCCATTCCTGCCTCTCTCTGAATAAAAATACGGCGTCATCTGAACGCATCGGAGCTTACCATGACCCTGCTATCATCAACCGAAAATATGTCGGAAAAACCGGCTATTACCCAAAATGCGCACAGACAACTGGATAAAAATGAATTCCAGTTGAGTGAAGCCGCAGCAAAGAAGGCGTTCACACGCATTCTGCCTTTTATCTTTATCTGCTATGTCGTCAGTTATCTGGATCGCACCAATATCAGCTTTGCCGCGCTGGGCATGAACGGCGATCTGGGAATTACCGCCGCTCAGTTCGGTTTTGGCGCCGGTATGTTTTTTATTGGCTACTTTCTTTTTGAAATCCCCAGCAACCTTATTATGCAAAAGGTGGGAGCGCGGATTTGGATCGCTCGCATTATGATCTCGTGGGGGCTAATCTCCATGGCGACCGCATTTGTCACCGGGCCGACCAGCTTTGCGATTGCCCGCTTTTTTCTGGGCGTGGCGGAGGCCGGTTTTACGCCGGGGATCTATCTGTTTTTCACTTACTGGTTCCCGGGATCCTGGCGGGCCAAAATAACGGCGGCGTTTCTGGTTGGGATTCCTGTCGCCAATATTATTGGCGCCCCCATTTCCGGGGCGCTGATGCAAATGACTCACCACGAATATATTCGTAACTGGCAGTGGCTGCTGTTGATTGAAGGCATACCGGCGGTTTTCCTGGGCGTGCTCTGTCTTTTTTTCCTGAGCGATAGCCCGGAAAAGGCGCGCTGGCTGGATACCAATGAAAAACGCCTGCTGGTTCGCCGCCTTGAATCGGAGCAGAGCCGCATCGCCCAAACCCATGGCGCCAGTCTGAGCGATGCATTACGCAATCCGTTGCTGTATCTGCTGGCCTTTATCAACTTCTGCGGGATTGTGGGATCGATTGGCATAGGACTCTGGATGCCGCAAATTATTGAACAACTGGGCGTCAGCCATTCCACCACGGGATTGCTGACCGCGTTGCCCTACGTTTGCGGCGCCGTTGCAATGCTGCTTTGGGCGCGTTTGGCCCATCATTCCCGCCACCGGATTGCGTGGATTAGCAGCGCGCTGGTGATGGCGGCGCTGGCGCTGGGCTGTAGCGCGATGATTGCGGCACCTGTCGCGAAAATGCTGGCGCTGTGCATTGCCGTGAGCGGTATTTTGTCGTTCCAGGCCTCATTCTGGGCTCTGCCGTCGGGATTCCTCACCGGCAATGCGGCTGCGGCTGGGTTAGCGATAATTGTCTCGGTGGGGAATCTGGGGGGATTTTTTGGTCCTTCGCTGATTGGCTATATCAAACAGGCGACGGATGGATTTATCTGGCCGCTGCTGGCAGTTTCCGGCATCCTCTTTATCGGCGCACTGGCTGTTGCCACCGTCAGGGATCCCTGGAGAAACCTTTGAACCTGTCCACAGGAAAGTAAAAAGGCGCTGAAAACAGCGCCTTTTTACATTTACTTGCCAGCGACAGAGGCGTGGTTTTCCACCTCTACCCGCAGCGTACTTTTGCGTCCCATTATCAGCACCGCTATTCCGCCTGTCAGGCAGAGCAGGGCCAGCGGCAGCATCGCCAGGGTATGGCTGCCGGTCGCATCGTTAATCACACCGTAGACATTAACCATGATTCCCCCGCCAATCAGATTCGCCATAGCGCCAATCGCCGCCAGGCCCGCGGCAGCGGTGGAAGAGGAAAGCCAGCCGGAAGCCAGCGCCCAGAAGGGGCCTTTCATGGAGTAAGCGCCAATCAGAACCAGTGACAAAATCACCACGCTGCCCGGCAGCGAGTTTGTCATAAAGGCCGAAAGCAGCCCACCCGCAATCAGGAATAGCGTCAGCGCGGTATGCCAGCGGCGTTCGCCGGTCCGGTCGGAGCTACGGCCCCAGACGATCATCAGAATCGATGCCAGACCATAGGGAATACTGTTCACCAGGCCGGTCATAAAATTGTTTAGCCCAAACGAGTGCAATAACTGAGGAGACCAGACGCTAAGGGTGGATCCCGCGGCCGAGGCACCCGCGTAGATCAGCGCCATCGCCCAGATGTGTTTATGGCGTAACAGTTGCCACAGCGAAATATGGCCGATGGCCTTACGCTGTGCGTTTTCTACCGTCATGGTGTCGCTCAGCCATTTTTTCTGGGCATCCGTCAACCAGCGGGCATTTTCAGGGCGGTTGCTCAACAGGAAAAAGGCCGCGATACCCAGCAAAATGGCCGGGAATCCTTCCAGAATAAACAGCCAGTGCCAGCCGCGCATACCCAGCCAGCCGTCCATGCTCAGGATCGCTCCGGAAATCGGTGAACCAATGAAATTGGCGGCGGGAATGGCGACCATAAAGGTGGCAATCACCCGAGCACGGTATTTGCCGGGTATCCAGTAGGTTAAATAGAGAATGACGCCGGGGAAGAAACCGGCTTCCGCCGCGCCCAGCAGGAAACGCAGCACGTAGAGCGTTTCAGCGCTCTGAACGAAGGCGGTGCAGACAGAAACGATCCCCCAGGAAATCATGATGCGCGAGATCCATATCTTTGCGCCAATCTTCTGCATCGCCAGATTACTGGGGACTTCAAAAATAAAATAGCCGATGAAGAACAGACTGCTGGCCAGGCCAAATACCGCTTTTGATAATCCTAAATCTTCGTTCATCTGCAGCGAAGCCATGCCGATATTGCCGCGATCGATAATGGCTATCAAATAGCAGACGATCAGAAAAGGCAGGATACGCCAGATAACTCGTTTGACGGTTTGCTGCTCAAGATGCTCCGCAGAAGATGCGCTATGTAACTCCTCAGACATGATATACCCCTAACTGGTTGATAATCCTCATCCCTAACCCGATGCGTCTCTTTTGTTTTACTGTGTAAAACCATGATGTACACAGTAAAATTATTATCCTGGGAGAGGCATTTACGCACGGGGGGTTGTGACGATGTTGGGTTCTTTGTCACAAAAATGTATCAACGATGTTTCTTATATGAGATCTGACGAGCGTTATTGCCGGGAGAAATACACAGAGGTAAGGAGGGAATAGAGCCCTGCGCGATGAATGCGCAAGGCGAGTGAAACATTACGGGGAGTCGGCTGACAGTCGCTTATAAAATATCGTGGTGCCCGCCAGACTCCCGTCGGAATTGATGGCGAAATCGGGAATACGGCCCGCTTCCTGATAGCCCAGGCTGCGGTAGAGCATCGAGGCCGGATCGCCGGTGCGGGTATCCAGCACCAGCAGGGAACGCTGTCGGGCGCGGGCCTGACGCTCCACTTCCTGCATCAGCGCTTTACCGATACCGCGCTGGCGGTAGCGGGTATCCACCATCAGCTTTTCCACCTCGGCCCGGTGAATGCCATTCGCTTTACCGCATAGCGAAAGCTGCACGGCGCCTGTAACCTGATCTCCATCCAGCATCAGCAGCAGTTCACGATGACCGGTTTCCACATCTTCGGCTACCTGTTGCCAGTATCTTTCGGCCTCTTGCGACGCCAGGGGAGCCAGAAACCCTACCGACGCGTCGCTGGCGACGCAGTCATCAAGCAGCGCGCAAAGCGCCTGCCGCCAGGGGGCCAGGTGGGTGATTCGTTCAATGTTCATGCGTTAACGTTTCCACATTAATTGGCGAGGGTTAAGGTTAAATTTACCTCAGCGCGGCGGCGGTGGTCATAGGGATTTCTTCTGGCTTAATGGCGGTGCACGCCGCCGGGATGTTCCTGATTCAGCGGGATCAGAGTGTCTTCGCTCTCTCTGGGGCGGGTCAGGGTGTGGACTATTCCACATTCGCTGACCGGCCTGCCAGATCCGCAGTGGTCGCTCAGGGTTTTAAGCTGATGTTCCAGCGCCAGCAGCTCCTGAATACGCTGCTGCACGTGGTGCAGATGCTCATTAACGATGTCGTCGATCTGGCTGCAATCCTCATCGTTACGGCTCAGCGCCTGCAACAGACCGCGAATCTCATCGTGGGTCATATCCAGCGCCCGACAGCGGCGAATAAACAGCAGTCTTTCCAGGTGGCTGCTGTCATAGTGCCGGTAATTATTGGCGCTATCACGCAGCGGCAGGTGCAGCAGCCCCTCTTTTTCGTAGTAACGTACGGTTTCCACCGGGCAGTTTGCCTGGCGGGCCAGTTCACCAATTTTCATTTGTCGCTCTCCCGGGGTTGACCCTGTAGTGACTTCAGGGTTTGTAATGACCAGTATAGAGAACCGACGGGACGAAGAAAATGAGCGACTGTGGAATAAAAAATAAACCGGATCAGGAAGCCGACAACCCTTGCGGCTGCCAGCATTCGTCCGGGCATCAGCACGATCATCAACATTCTCATGACCATAATGGCGACAGTTGCTGCGCGCCAGCGCCGGTCAGCTTTAATCCGCTGGGGGCTTCTCAGGCAGTGGCCGGAGGGCTGCGCACCGATATCCGCATAATGCAGATGGACTGCCCGGTGGAAGAGAACCTGATCCGTAAAAAACTCGGCGGCATGGACGCGGTGAAGGCGCTGGAATTTAACCTGATGCAGCGGGTACTGACGGTGACCCACACCCCGGAAGCGCTGGAGGCGATTCTGGATGCCATCCGAACGCTCGGCTTTGAGCCGGAACTGTCGGTTCAGGGAGAACCTAAGGTTGAAGAAAAGAAAAAGCCCTGGTGGCCGCTGGCACTGTCCGGCGTGGCGGCGATTGCCGCAGAAGTCACCCACTGGGCCGGGTTGCCCGAATGGCTCACCGCCGCTCTGGCGCTGCTGGCGGTGTTCTCCTGCGGGTTCACCACTTACAAGAAAGGCTGGATATCCATCCGTAATGCCAACCTCAACATTAACGCTCTGATGAGTATTGCCGTCACCGGCGCGCTGATTCTGGGTCAGTGGCCTGAGGCGGCGATGGTGATGGTGCTGTTTACCATAGCCGAACTTATCGAAGCAAAGTCGCTGGACCGCGCCCGTAACGCCATTGGTTCACTCATGAGCCTGACGCCGGACACTGCCGTAGTGCAGCAGCCGGACGGTAGCTGGCAGGAGGTGGAAGCGAAAAGCGTACAGCCGGGAAGCGTGGTGCGGGTTAAACCCGGCGAGCGTATCGGGCTGGATGGCGAAATTGTACGCGGGCGTACCACCGTCAATCAGGCGCCGATTACCGGTGAAAGTCTGCCGGTAGATAAAACCAGCGGCGATCCGGTGTTCGCAGGCACCATCAATGAGTCTGGCGCGTTCGACTACCGGGTCACGGCGGCGGCCAGCGATACCACTCTGGCACGCATTATCCACGCGGTGGAAGAGGCTCAGGGGGGGAAGGCGCCGACCCAGCGCTTTGTCGATAGCTTCTCGCGCATCTATACGCCGGTAGTCATCGGCATCGCTGTAGCGGTGGCGGTTCTTCCGCCGCTGTTCGGGGCAGGAAGCTGGCAGGAGTGGATCTACAAAGCGCTGGTGATGCTGGTGATTGCCTGCCCGTGCGCGCTGGTGATCTCCACGCCGGTGACCATCGTTAGCGGCCTGACCGCCGCGGCGCGTAAAGGGATTCTGGTTAAGGGCGGCGTTTATCTGGAGCAGGGCCGTAAGCTTGGCGCGCTGGCGCTGGATAAAACCGGCACCATCACCCACGGTAAGCCGGTACAGACCGATGCCACTATTCTTGATGGCGTGGACGATGCTGAAGGTCGGCTGCTTACGGCAAGCCTTGCCAGCAATTCGGACCATCCGGTATCGCTGGCGGTAGCCGCGGCCGCGGCGGGGCAGTTTACGCTGCGCGAGGTGGATAACTTCGAAGCGCTGGCCGGGATGGGCGTGTGCGGCGATATCGACGGGCAGCGCTATTACCTTGGCAACCTGCGGCTGGCCCGGGAAACCTCTGGCTGTCCCCCGGAGATAGCCGAACGGGTACAGGCGCTGGAAGGCCAGGGCAAAACCGTGATTCTGCTCAACGACGGTCAGCGGGTGCTGGGGCTGTTTGCCGTGGCGGATACCGTCAAAGAGAGCAGCCGCGAAGCCATCGCTCAGTTGCATGCCCTGGGGGTGAAAACCGTGATGCTGACCGGCGATAACCCCCACACCGCCCGGGCTATTGCCGCCCAGGTGGGGATTGATGAGGCCCGGGGCAATCAGCTTCCCGCCGATAAGCACGCTGCCGTGCAGGCACTTTCCCGTCAGGGCGTCGCCGGCATGGTGGGCGACGGCATAAACGATGCCCCGGCGCTGGCTGCCGCCGACATCGGTTTCGCCATGGGGGCGATGGGCACCGATACCGCCATTGAAACAGCGGACGTGGCGCTAATGGATGACGATCTGGGCAAAATCCCGGCCTTTGTCCGTCTCTCTAAACAGACTTACGCGCTACTGGTGCAGAACATCAGCATGGCATTGGGGATAAAAGCCGTGTTCCTGGCCCTGACCCTTGCCGGTATGGGCACCATGTGGATGGCGGTATTCGCCGACGTCGGGGCCAGCCTGCTGGTGGTGGCTAACGGCCTGCGGTTGCTGCGTAAATAATCGCGATTGACGATGTGGCTGCTATGGATGGCGGTTGATTTGCATGCCTTTTTGCGATTTGAGTTTCTATGGAAGAATACGCCGTGTCAGGGGATTTATTTTGGATTTTTCTTATGAGATGCTTAAGCATCATTAAGCAAAAGGATCCTGCGTGGTGCCTGACTTTTCCCATTGCGTCTTTACCGAAGGGCGCATTTCCCTGCCGGAAGGCTACAACGAACGTACCCTCAACGTGCTGCTGGCGGGGGATGATACTTCGCCTTCCCTGAACATTTCCCGCGATATTTTGCAACCCGATGAAACCCTGTCCGAATACATTACGCGTCAGCTTGAAACGTTATCTCAGAATATGAAGGGCTGGGTGCTGAAAAGCCGTGACCCGTCGGCGCTGGGGGCAGCGGCATTGCCAGGCGAAAGCGTACACGCCAGCTATCTGCGCGATGGTAAACGCATCTGGCAGCGCCAGGCGGTGTTTGCAATAGCGCAAGGGCGCATTCTGGTGTTTACCCTGGCGCAGACGCGCAAACTGACAGCGCAGGACGAATCCCTGTTGCAACAGGTTCTGGACAGCTTTGCGCTGGCATAACGGGAGATTGTGATGGGGGAAGCAGCGCGCGTTGGTGATGCCATTGGTCATTCCCATGCTCTGGCTGGAATGATTGGCGGAACCATAGTGGGTGGCCTGCTGGCTGGTGTTGGTGGGTAGGCTGCCGGGGCATTACTGTTTGCTGGCCTTGCTGCGTCCGGTATTGGTGTTGGGGTATTACTGTTGGGCGCCAGCCTGGCAGTCGGGTATCTCACCGGGGAGCTGGCGACCGCAGCCCGTGACACCCTCGCGGATGCCGGGGCAGCCAGTCTCACGCCCACAGGGAAAATACTGACCGGCTCCCTAAATGTATTTATCAATAATAAACCGGCAGCCATAGCCACGGTAAGCCAGGTGGCCTGCGATAACGACGGACCGGGCATGCAGATGGCGCAAGGCTCGAACAGGGTGTATATCAACGACCAGCCGGCATCAAGGATGAAGGACAAAACCAACTGCGATGCCCAGGTGATGGAAGGCTCACCGGACGTCAATATTGGCGGTGGAACGGCCACTACGCTTGCCATTACACCAGAAGTCCCGGACGCTCTGTATAAGGGTTCTGATTTGATGCTGTTGTTCGCCGGTTTGGTCGGCGGCGGCGGTGGGCTGACAGGTAAGCTGGGTCCGCTGGGCAAAATGCTGAGCAAGTTGCCGGGCATTAATAAGCTGGGCCGCATCACCTGCCGTTTCGGCACGATGATGACCGCCACCACTGCTGCCGGGATTGTTGCCCGACCGGTGGAGGTTATCCACGGCCAGAAATTCCTTTCCGGCGACGACGAACTGGACTTTATTCTGCCTTCACGCCTGCCGGTGGAATGGCAGCGCTACTGGCGCAGCGGTAATCCGGCGGAAAGCGTGCTGGGGCGTGGCTGGAGCCTGTTCTTTGAGAGCACGCTACAACCGTATCAGGATGGTCTGGTGTGGCGGGCACCCTCCGGCGATTATGTCTCTTTTCCCAGAGTGCCAAAGGGACACAAAACGTACTGCGAAGCGGAAAAATGCTGGCTGATGCACAACGCCGACGGCACCTGGCAGGTGTTCGATGTTAGCGAACAGGCCTGGCACTACCCGCCTGTACCGGACGACCAGCCAGCCCGGTTGCAGCGGGTAACTGACGCCATCGGTAATGATATCTCCCTGTTTTATGACGATGCAGGTCAGTTGACTGAACTGGTCGATAGCGCCGGTCAGCGCCTGACCTGCAGCTACCTGAAAACGGCTGGCGGGCAGTGCCGTCTTGGGGCCGTTGTGCTGCATACCTCACAGGGGGAACGTTCCCTGGTCAGTTATGACTATGATGAGAAAGGGCAGCTTATCAGGGTCCGTAACCGGGCTGGTGAAGTGACCCGGTGCTTTGGCTGGCAGGATGGCCTGATGGTCAGCCATCAGGATCGCAACGGTTTGCTGAACGAATACCGCTGGCGGGAAATTGATGGCCTGCCGCGGGTGGTGGCTTATCGCAACAGTGCTGGCGAATCCTTGTCGCTGTATTACGACTTCAGCGGCGGGACGCGCCGGGCGGTGAGCGATGACGGTAGACAGGCGCTGTGGCAACTGGATGACGACGATAACGTCGCGCAATTCACCGACTTTGACGGCAGAAAAACGGCATTTATTTATGATCGGGATGAATTGTGCGACGTTGTGTTGCCAGGCGGTGCCCGGCGCCAGAGCGAGTGGGACTGCTATGGTCGCCTGCTGAGTGAAACTGACCCGCTGGGCCGCAAAACCACGTACCAGTATTCCCGCAACAGCGACCGCCTGTTTTCGGTCACTTATCCCGATGGCAGCCAGGAATTTCAGCATCACGACCCTCTGGGGCGCCTGACGCAGCAGGACGATGCACTGGGCAACACCACCCGTTACCATTATCCCGACGATGAAGAGAGCCTGCCGTCTGCCATCATCGATGTGCAGGGTGGCGAGGTGAAACTGGAATGGAATGCCCAGGGGCTACTGACGCGTTACACCGACTGTTCCGGTAGCGTCACCGCATACGCCTATGATGCGCTGGGGCAACTGACCCATCACACCGATGCGGAAGGGCATCTGACCCGTTATTTCTGGAGCGTTTCTGGTCATCTGCAAACGCTTATCCACCCGGATGGCAGTGAAGAACAGTTCTCCTGGGATGAACGCGGGCTGCTGGCGCGCCACCAGGACCCGCTCGGCAGTGAGACGCGCTGGCAGTACAACCTGCTGGGGCAGCCGGTCAGCGTCACCGACCGCATCAATCGCACGCGGCGATATCACTACAACAGCCGGGGCTGGCTGACCAGAATTGAGAACGGCAATGGCGGGGAATATCACTTCAGCCATGATGCCGTGGGCCGGATAACCGGCGAGCGCCGCCCGGACAACACCGATCATCTGTACCACTATGGCCCTGACGGTCAGCTAACTGAGCACCGGGAAACCGGGCCGCAGGACAGCCTGGCGCCCCCCTCACAACGCGTGCACCGGCTGCGCTACGACGAAGCCGGTCAACTGGTGTGGCGCGGCAATGACAGCGCGGAGTGGCACTACCGTTACGATACCGCTGGTCGCCTGAATCACCTGACCCGCACGCCGACCGATGCTGGTGCGGCGCTGGGCATAGAGTCGGACAGCCTGGAGCTGCGCTATGACCAGGCGGGCCATCTGCTGGCCGAGCAGGGCGTCAACGGTGAGTTGCAGTACCAGTGGGATGCGCTGGCCAACCTGCGGGCGCTAACGTTGCCGCAGGGCGACCATCTACAGTGGTTGTATTACGGCTCCGGTCACGCCAGCGCCATGAAATTTAACCAGCAACTGGTTAGCGAATTCACCCGTGACCGGCTGCATCGGGAAACCGGGCGTACCCAGGGGGCGCTGCATCAGCAACGGCAGTATGATGCCATGGGTCGACACCGCTGGCAGAGCAGTGCCTTCGGTCAGGGACCACTCACCCGGCCGGAAGAGGGGGTGCTGTGGCGTACCTTACGCTACACCGGTCGCGGTGAACTGGAAGGGGTCAGCGACGCACTGCGCGGTGAGGTGCACTATGGCTACGACGCTGAAGGGCGCCTGTTACAGCACCGGGAGCCGCAGCAGGGCAGAGCGGGCAGCCGCCTGCGCTACGATATGGCGGATAACCTGCTGGGCGAACAACACGTCAGTCACGAAGCGGATCCCCATCTGCCGCCACCGGTCATCAGCAACCGTCTGAGCCAATGGCAGCGGCTGTTCTACCGCTATGACGCCTGGGGCAACCTGGTGCGTCGACGCAATGGCGCCTTCGAGCAGCATTATGTCTATGATGCGGATAACCGGCTGATACAGGCGCGTGGGCGGGGGCCGCAGGGCGAGTTTACCGCGCAGTACCACTACGACGCACTGGGTCGCCGCACGCACAAGACGGTCAACTACCGGGGCAGAGCGCCGGAAACCACGCGTTTTCTGTGGCAGGGCTACCGACTGCTTCAGGAGCAGCGGGACAACGGTACTCGCCGGACCTGGAGCTACGACCCGGTCAACCCCTGGACGCCGCTGGCGGCCATCGAACAGGCGGGAGAGGGCCCGCAGGCGGATATCTACTGGCTGCACACCGACCTTAACAGCGCACCGCTGGAAGTGACCGACGTCGAAGGTAACCTGTACTGGTCCGGCAACTACGACACCTTCGGTAAAGTGCAGGGCCAGACCGTCGCTGGCGCCGCACGCCGTAAAGGAGCCATTTACGACCAGCCGCTGCGCTATGCGGGACAGTACCAGGACAACGAGAGCGGGCTACACTATAATCTGTTCCGGTACTATGAGCCGGAGGTAGGGCGGTTTACGACGCAGGATCCGGTGGGGCTGGCGGGCGGGCTGAACCTGTACCAGTATGCGCCTAATCCGTTGGGGTGGGTTGATCCGCTTGGATTATCTAATAATCCTATATCTGGTACTCCTTTAGGCGATATATTAGGGCCGGCATCAGCCAGAACGGGAAAAACATATCAAGGTCAGCAAATATTTAAAATAACCACCAAAACGACTGTGGATGGAGTGAAAATTAAATCAGGGGATTATTATTATCTTGATGGCATGCATAAAGATCACATTGAACTTTTTGCCAAAGATGATTCATCCAAAGGTGTTTTTAACTTAGATGCTTCGCTGAACGAAGCGAAAACGGCAAAGGCAAGAGGCCGACGAGGCCCAGGGTGTTGAATATGATTATTGAGGCAATATTAAACAACAAAAATGACCTTGTTGAAGGTACTTTTTGCTACGAACTGTTTGAAAATAGGGTGTTCAATGAACATCTCTTTATAGAGCTTATAGAAAATATAACATCTTGTTTAATTGAAGGTGACTATCTAAAAGATGATGATTTTATTGAGTTATTAGAGTTTGTGCCTTGGTTTGTAATGAATACAATGCATTGTGTTATATGCCATAATGATAAAAATGATTCTTATTTTATCGAAAATATGAATATGAGTTTATGGTATGAGCGTTATGAAAATATGTTACGTGATATACTCAGTGCAATATTGAAAAGAAAATAATTGTCATATGCCGGAAATATATCAAATTATTCCCGGCCTTTTATTGTCTAATCGTCATTCATTACACTAAATAATTACTGCTTTCATTATCCTAACCACCTTTCTGACCTGACAAATCGACTCACACAGTTCCTGCCCCATTATTATCGGCGATATACATCAGGCACACTGGTGAAAGGTTCTACGCCGGGATACCTGTATCACCAAACCCAAATAATACCGAACGCCTGGCGCAAGTCGCTCTGCTATCACCACAACACCAGGCTACGGAAAACCACCGACCACGGTTTACCGTGCACCATTCATTACCCGCGCTTATAGCCGCTATAAGCTGGCTATACTTTAAGGCGTGATTATCGCCGTCTACACTGAAATAGCCTGTGGCATAAATTCACCGTGCCCTGAGTACGTTAGCCTGGGGCAAAGCGTTCCTTCCCCACGCCAACAGGCCGTACAACACAATAACAATCACAGCGGGTGAGCAATGAAACTGCAAATTAATGACAGCGTCCGGGACGTAGACGCCGATGGCGATACGCCTCTGCTCTGGGTACTTCGTGACGACCTGGGTCTGACAGGGACCAAATATGGCTGCGGTCTTGCCCAGTGCGGCGCCTGCGCCGTGATGATGGATGGACGGCTGGTGCGCTCCTGTGTGACGCCGGTCGAAATGGCGGTGGGTAAGAAGATCGCCACCATTGAAGCAATCGAAGCCGACGATCTCGGCAAGCGCGTAGTGGCGGCCTGGGTGAAGCATCAGGTGCCCCAGTGCGGCTACTGCCAGTCCGGCCAGGTGATGGCGGCCACCGCGCTGCTTAAGCAGAATCCGCACCCTTCGGATGCCGATATCTCGGCAGCCATGGTCAATCTGTGCCGCTGCGGCACCTATAACGCCATTCGGGCGGCTATCCAGGATCTGGCGAAAGACGGGGAGCAGGCATGAGCAGAAACGATCGCCTGGGCCGGGCGCTGGCTAACGCCGGGCCGGTTAACCTATCTCGCCGCCGCTTTTTGCTGACCTCGGCCGGTGTTGCAGCAGGGGCTTTTGTTTTAGGATTTGGTCTGCCCGTTGCTGAAGTTCGGGCTCAGGCCGTCGCGCAGGCCGCGGCGCCTGGCACCCGGGTTCCGGCGTTTCTTGAAATCCATCCCGATGGTCGCATTCGCTTTCAGTGCCCCTTCGTCGAAGGCGGACAGGGGATCTTCACCGCCATGGCCCAGATTGTGGGGGAAGAGCTGGATGCCGATCCGGCCCGTTTCCTGGTCGAAAACGCGCCAGCCGGGGCCGACTATCAGGTGATGGACATCGGCAAGCGCCTCACCGGCGGCAGCATGTCGGTGCGCACCAGTTACGACACCATGCGGCGCCTTGGCGCGCTGGCGCGCCAGATGCTGCTTCAGGCCGCCGCCCAAAGCCTGGGCGTACCGGTGGGTGAACTCACGACCGAGCCCGGAAAGGTGATCCACGCCGGTTCAGGGCGTGAGCTGAGCTACGGTCAACTGGCCGCCAGAGCCATGGATCTGCCCGTGCCTGCGCCCGACAGCGTCACGCTCAAGTCGCCGTCGGAATTCCGCTGGATAGGCCAGTCGGTAAAGCGGCTGGACGTCCATCAAAAATCTACCGGCCAGGCCATCTACAGCATCGACTGCCGGGTGGATAATATGCTGCATGCGGCGGTGCAGCACGCGCCGCGCCTGGGGCTGACGCCCGGCACTATCCGCAATAAGCAGCAGGTCAGCCAGATGAAAGGGGTGCATTCGGTGCATCAGTTGCCCGGCGCCGTGGCGGTGGTAGCGGAACGCTGGTGGCATGCAAAACGGGCGGCGGAAGCGTTACAGGTCGACTGGCAGGAGCCCGCCGCCGGTGACAAAACCCGCTATATGCCTGCCGATTTCTCTTCCGATGCTTATGCCGAACGGCTGGCGAATAAAGAAGGTCAGGGGGATGATGCTGAGGTGAAAGGCGATGTGGCCGGGGCGCTGGAAAATGCGCAAACCACCCTTAGCGCCACGTATCACAGCCAGTACCTGAATCACGCCCAACTGGAGCCACCATCAACCCTGGCCCGCTTTAATCCGGACGGCACCCTGGAACTGTGGACGCCGAATCAGGCGCCGGAGATGTTCCAGGCGGATATCGCAGCCCGCACCGGTCTGGCGCCGGAAAAAATCATTATTCACTCCCCGCTGCTGGGGGGCTTTTTTGGTCGTCACTTCGTCTACGACACCGCCATGGTCTATCCCCAGGCCATTGAACTCGCCAAAGCGGTGGGGAGGCCGGTGAAGGTTATCTGGAGCCGCGAAGAGGAGTTCCTGCGCGACACCCACCGGCCCATGGCTGCGGTGCGCTTTCGGGCGGGGCTGGATAGCGACGGAATGCCCGTGGCGCTTGAGGCGATAAGCATCTGCGAGGGCCCCGCCGAAGGGCTGGCGGGGAGTAAGGGTGACAAGATCGACGACACCGCCGTCGAAGGGCTGACCGGCAAGGCTTACGCCATCGCCAACCGCCGTATCGCTCAGATTTACGATAAAAGCCCGGTCACGCCGGGTTACTGGCGCTCGGTCGGTAACTCAATGAATGATTTTCTCTACGAATGCTTTCTGGATGAGATAGCCGATAAAGGCGGGCAGGATCCGTTCGCCTTGCGTATGCGGCTGTTAAAGGATAATCCGCGCCTGACCCGGCTACTGAAAGAGGTGGAATCGCTGTCCGGCGGCTGGAAAGCGGGCCCCTTTACGACCCCGGACGGTTCGCGCCGCGCCCGGGGCGTTGCCATGGCATCTCCGTTTGGCACCCAGACCGCCGCCATTGCCGAAGTCTCTATCGAAAACGGCGAAGTTCGGGTGCATGACATCTGGCAGGCTATCGATCCCGGCAGCATTGTGAATCCGGCGATTATTGAAGCCCAGGTCAACAGCGGTGTGGCGCTGGGATTATCGCAGGTGCTGATGGAAGAGTGCGTCTATGAACACGGCAAACCGGTTGGGCGCAACTACGATCTCTACCCGATCCTGCCTGCGGCGCGGATGGCTCGGGTGCATGTGCGGATTGTTGAAAGCGGCGAAAAAATGGGCGGTGTGGGGGAACCACCGCTGCCTGCAGTACCGCCTGCGGTGGCCAATGCTGTCTCCAGGCTGACCGGTCAGCGTATCCGCAGTATGCCGCTGTCGCGCTATACCTTTTCCTAATCCGACGCGCTAAGAATCGGGGATAACACCATGACGAAAAGAAGAGGCATTATCTTCCTTGCGCTGCTGTTGCTGGTCATTATTGGCATTGTGCTGTTTGCGCTGCGTACGCCATCTTCCGCGTTTGATAAACAGGCCAGCGCGCCCACGCCCGGTGAGGATGTGATTCGCCATGGCGAATATGTGGCGCGGCTCAGCGACTGCGTGGCCTGTCACAGCACGCCGGACGGCGCCCCCTTTGCCGGTGGGCTGGAGATGGCCACGCCGGTGGGCAATATCACCGCCACCAATATCACGCCGGACAAAGAGACCGGCATTGGCAACTACAGCCTGGCCGACTTTGACCGGGCGGTGCGCCACGGGGTGGCGAAGCAGGGCCACCGGCTCTATCCGGCCATGCCGTACCCCTCTTATGTGAAACTGAGCGATGACGATGTGCGGGCGCTGTATGCCTGGTTTATGCACGACGTGAAGCCGGTCAATCAGCCGAATAAAGCGAGCGATATCCCCTGGCCCCTGAATATGCGCTGGCCGCTGGCGTTCTGGAACCTGGCGTTTAGTGGTGAGGGCACCTGGCAGCCGGACCCGCAGCGTGACGCGCAGTGGAACCGGGGGGCCTATATTGTGGAAGGGCCGGGGCACTGCGGTAGCTGCCATACCCCGCGCGGCGCGGCCTTCAACGAGAAAGGGCTGGATGCCTCCAGCCCGCACTTCCTGGCGGGCGCCCTGCTGGATGGCTGGTATGCCCCCAGCCTGCGCGGCGATACCAATACCGGTATGGCCCGCTGGAGCGAGCAGGACGTCTACGATTTCCTGAAGCAGGGGCGCAATAAACACTCGGTGGTGTTCGGCTCTATGACCGATGCCTTTAATAACTCCACCCAGTTTATGACCGATGAGGATCTGCGCGCCGTGGCTCACTACCTGAAGGCGCTGCCGCCGGGCAGCAACAATGCGGATAGGCCCTGGCAGTATCAGGCCGATGCCGGGAATAGCGATCATCCGGGGGCGCCGGTTTACGCGGCCCGCTGTGCCAGTTGCCATGGGGCGGACGGTCGCGGTCAGGCGCCGTGGATCCCACCGCTGGCTGGCGCTACCTCAATGCAGGTCGATAGCGCATCGGCGATTAACGTGACCCTGAACGGCTCCGGAAGGGTGGTGGCCGATGGCGTGCCGGACGCTTACCGGATGCCGCCGTACCGCAGGCAGCTTTCCGACCAGCAGGCCGCGGATGTGTTGAGCTATATCCGTGGCGCCTGGGGTAATAATGGCAATGCCGTGACGGCAGAGCAGGTTAAAACGCTGCGCGCGGCGACCGATCCCGCCAGTAGCGAGGTGATTATTTTGCATATGCGCTGAGTGGGGGAACGACAGCCTTGTCGCTGTGTATATGATTAACGGCGGAATATGATGATGCGGTGGGTTGTTCCGTTCACCGGTTCCGAAACTAACATAAGAGAAATCACCTTAAAGTGCACGGAACCTTCGCCAGCGCGGCATATTTCTCATGAATACAGTACCACAGCCCCAGCCTGCATCTGAAAGGCCACTGGCTGGGTGAAGCCGAATTTGAAAGCGTCTGTCTGGCGAAGGTGACCATCGAGCAGGGCAGGATAACGATGTACCCGGCCACTTAATGTTACCTTTACCCCAGGTAAAAGCGGCTTTAATGGCAAGACAAAAAAGGAAGAACCTTGCAATGACCTACGGCATTATCATCCTGGCAGCGGGCACTGGCCGCCGTTACCGGCAAAGCGGTGGCAGCGGCGAAAAGCTGCTGGCGCATTATCCCGACGCGGCAGGCAACCCGCAGCCGCTGCTGGCGCTAACCCTGGCTAACGCCTGCGAAACGGCCATGCCGGTGAGGGTGGTATGCCGCCCGGAAAGCGCTGAAATTCAGGCTCTGGTACAGCGCGCCGGGGCGCAAACCACGCTGCTGGCAAGCCGGGGGAGCGGCGAATCCATCGCCGCCGGAGTGAAGGCGATGCCTGACATGGACGGCTGGCTGATAGTCCCCGGGGATATGGGTTGGGTGACGGCGCAGGACTATTTGCGGGTGAGCCAGGCTCTGAGTCAGGGGCACCATCAGGTTCGGCTGGCGTGCTCTAATCAGCCCGGACACCCGGTGGGCTTCACGGCCAACTATCGCCAGGCGCTGATGGCCCTGACCGACGATGACGGCGCGAAGCGCCTGCTAAACAGAGAAACGCTGCTGATTTTGCAGGCGCCGGAGCGGGTGATTCGCGATGCCGATCTGTTCAGGGCGCAAGACTGATAGTCAGGTTTTCCGTCAGGCTACGGGAGCAGCACAGGGCGACCTGCTGGCGCGGCCCCGATTTTTCCGCCGCCGACTGTACGCTATCCCGATGATCCACCGTTCCTTCCGTTACCGGCGTCAGGCAGGCGCCGCAGATCCCCATCTCGCAGGAGAGCGGCACATCGATGCCGTTATCCAACAGCACCCGGGCGATGGTTTGGTCCGCCGCCACCGGCCAGCGTTGGCCAGTGGATGCCAGGGTCACGGTAAAAGCGTTGTCTGATGAGGCCGGGGCCGATGGCGCCGGGGGCTGAAACGCCTCGCTGTGAATATTTTCCGGCGACCAGCCCCGCGTCAGCGCGGACTGGCGCACGTGGTCCATAAAGCCGTCGGGGCCGCACAGATAAAGTCGGGTGCCGGTGGCCGGGCGCGTGAGTGCCTCGGGCAGGGTGTGGCGCGGGCTTTCCCCGGCGCTGCTGTGATAAATCGTGCAGTCGCCAAACCGGAAGGGGTGGCCGAGTTGATAGCGAAAGGCGGCCTGTTCCGGGTGGCGGACATAATAGTGCAGGGTAAAAGGCACTCCGGCATCCTCCAGCCGCCGGGCCATGGCGTAAAGCGGCGTAATGCCGATTCCCGCCGCCATCAGTACCACTCTGTCGGCTTTCTCCAGCGGGAACAGGTTGCGCGGCGCGGAGATCGTCAGGCGCTGGCCGGGGCGTAACGACTCATGAATATAGCGCGAGCCGCCGCGTGAATCGGGATCCCGGGCCACGCAGATCAGATAACCACGGCGGCTGGCCGGGTTGCCGGTCAGCGAATACTGGCGCACCAGCCCGCCTGGCAGATGCACATCGATATGGGCTCCCGGCGACCATCCCGGCAGCGCCGCGCCGTCCGGCGCCGTCAGCCTGACGGCCAGATTCCCTTCTCCCTGACGCCAGATTCCCTCCACCATCACTTCAAGGGTGTTACGCATAGGGCTTCCTCCGTTACACCAGAAAAAATTCGCCGAAGCCCATTTTCTTCAGGCCGCGGCGGTAGGCGATAGAACTGCGATCCGCCGGGATATGCGCCTCCAGCGTCAGATCCAGCGGCAGCTTTTCCGGGCGCTGGGTCTCTACCATTAGCCGGTCCTCTTCAAAGACCCGCAGATTGAAGGCGTGCACCTCCCCGACGGGAATATGCAGATCGAAGTTGCGGGCGATGGGGGCAAACATCCGGGTTTTACGGGCCGATACCGGAGAGGCGGCATTCATAATCACCAGCCTGTCTTCCCCCGGAAAATGCACGGTCAGCGTAGCGGTAAACGGCAGATGCATCTCAAAACGGCGCAGCCAGCGGAAGTCCGGCGGCGCCCTGTCTTCTGCGCCGCTCGGGTAGTTGCTGACCGTGCTCCAGTAGTCGGCGGTGAAACCGTAATCGGTCTCCTGCGGGCTGTAGTCCGGCACCTGTGGATTGTCGGGATCGGCGAAGGTGGCGCTGTGCACCCAGGCGAAATGGGCCACATCCAGAAAGCCTTCCACCTGGCGACCGGCAAAGCCGTTGACCTCGAAAGGAGGACAGTTGATTTGCTGGAAGGCGGCGTCGTGCCAGTGCGGCATGGTCGGCAGCGGAGCCGGATTATCGGTATCCGGCGCCAGACAGGTCCAGACTAACCCGTAACGTTCTTCCACCGGAAAGGTCATCAGATTCAGTTTGGCGGGAATCGGCTGGTCGGGGCTGGCGGGGATACGGTTACAGCGCCCGTCTTCGCCAAAGCGCAGCCCGTGGTAGGGGCAGATAATACCTGCCTCATCGTGAAAGCCCAGGGTCAGAGGCACGCCGCGATGGGGGCAGACATCCCGGGCCACCACCGCCTGACCGTTAATGCGATACAGCACCAGCGGTTCGTCCAGCAGTACCGCCTTATGCGGTTTGTTGTCGACATCGCAGGCTCTGGCGACCGGATGCCAGCAGCGGGCCAGCCGCAGCCAGTCTTCAGGATCGAAACTGCAATGGGCGGGCGGTGTGGGTCGATGGGCTTTCATTGGCGGCTCCCCTGTGGCAGGTGAAAGTAGGTTGTGACCCTATTGTTGTCAGGCTATGGTGTTCACATCCATCACCATTAATTCAGTAATCTGTTGCAAAAAAGTCGACAGGGGAACCATGAGTCCATTTTCACGTTTCGCGCTCTATTTTGCCGAGGTGGCCCGCTGCGGCAGCCTGCGGCGGGCCGCGGAAAAGCTGCATATTTCCGCTTCGGCCATTAACCGCCAGATTTTGCAGGCCGAAGAGGCCTTCGGTATTCCGCTGTTCGAACGCCTGCCGGAAGGGCTACGGATGACCACGGCGGGGGAGCTGCTGTACAGCGATATCTTGCGCTGGCAGCGCGAATTTCGCCTGACCCGCCAGAAATTCGATGAACTCCAGGGGTTGAAGCGGGGAACGGTCAGCGCGGGCATGGTGCAGGCGCTGTCAGAAGGGGCCGTTGCTGGCGCCTTTTCCGCGATCGTCGATGACTACCCCTGGCTGGAGCTGGAACTCAGCGTGGCGGACAGTCGCAGCCTCAGCCAGCGTATTCGCGGCGCGGAACTCGATTTCGGTCTGATTCTGGATCCGGAAGGGCAGGCGGGGCTCGATGTTATCGCCTTCGCTGAACTGGAGATGGGGGTGATTATGCCGGTGGACTGTCCGCTGGCCGGGGCCGAAAACCTGGCGTTGGGCGAACTTTCCGGCGAGCGCCATATCCTGCCGGGGGCGCCGCTTATCGTCCATGAGCGGGTAGCGATGCTCTATCGCCATCACGATTTCGCACCGGGCAATGCCATTACCTGCAACGATATCCGGATGATTAAATCGCTGATTCGCCAGGGAAGCGGCGTCTGTATTCTTAGCCTGCTTGATGTGCTGGAAGAGGTGAAAGCGGGTCAACTGGCGTTCGTGCCGCTCAGGGGTCAGCGGCTGCGACCGCTGACCCTGGCGTTATGTATTGCACCGGCGCGCCAGCTTTCCCGACCGGCGCGGGTGGTGATTCAGCGGATGTCTGAAGTCATCGAGGGACTGGCGCCTTAACCCAGCGGGCCGCCCTGAATGGTGTCACACAGCCCGGCGATGATGCGTTCGCCGGACTCCTGACGCAGCTCTTCGTACCAGGCCTGGGTCAGCGCCATATCCTTGCCGTGGGTGATATCGCAGCGTTTACGCGCTTTAAGCACCAGATCCCGCACCCGATCGCAACGTTGCGCTTCGTAGTTACGCAGCGCCGCCTCAATGGTGTTCTGCGCGCTGAACGCGTTGCCCAGCACCACGGCATCCTCCATGGCGGCGCAGCCGCCCTGGCCGATATCCGGTGTGGTGTTGTGGGCGGCGTCGCCCAGCAGGGCTATCCGGCCGTTAACCAGCCTCCCAAAAGGCTCCACGTCGTGGATCTCAATGCGGTTAATGGTTTGAGTATCGATGGCGGCGATCAGGTGCTGCACCTGAGGGGCCCAGCCGGCGAAGTAGCGGGTCAGATCGGCCCGGGCGCTGGTACGATCCTGCTCCAGCCCCGCGGGCAGCGGTACGTCGAAGAAGAAATAGAAACGTCCGTCGGCAACCGGCATCAGCGAGACGCGCTTGCCTTCTCCTACCCAGGTGGTCCACTGGTCTGCCGGGGCGATGGATTCATCGATAGCCACCAGGCCATTCCAGTTGACGTAACCGGCGTAGCGCCGCTCCGGGGAATAGCCCAGCACAGCGGGGCGGATAACCGAGCGGCTGCCGTCGGCGGCAATCAGAAAGTCGCCGATGGCCTGGCTGCCGTCGGCAAACCAGGCGGTAACGCCATCTTCATGCTGTTCAACCCGCTCCACTCGCTTGCCGAACTGCACGGCATCGTGACCCCAGTGTTCCAGCATCTGCTGTTGCAGACAGGCTCTGGCGACCGGGCAGGGGCGCTCGCCTACCCGTTCGACCAGCGGCGCCAGGCTAAAGCGCGTCATCGTTTCACCGCGCTGATAGTCCTGGTACGCCATATAGCGCATCTGGCCGCCGAAATCCCGGGGGATATCGCCCATTCCCAGGCGGCTCAGGCATTTTACGCCGTTGGGCCAGATAGAGATGGCTGCACCCACCGGTTTAATTTCTTCCACGGCTTCAAAAACCTCGCAGTCGATACCGACCTGTTTCAGGGCTGCTGCCGTGCTCAGGCCGCCAATGCCTGCGCCAATAATCAGTGCTTTCATGATGCTCTCCGGATGTGTTTGCGTAACAGACCTCAGCAATTTGCGTACCAGGCTGGCATGGCGCGCTATCCGGCGTCTAAGTCGACAATGATGCATTCTGGTGCACTATATTGATGCAATCAGGCGTTGCTTACGCCTTTTTTTGGAACATTTGATCTCACCGGTCGATTTCAAGAATCTAAAGTTTCATTGTGGCGCCAGGGGGAGTAATCCCCGAAATCGAAAAATGCGACAATTTAACATATTGATATTAAAAGAATAAAAATACATGGCGGCGTGGTGTTCCATTGGGGAAGATAACCTGGCGTGGTTTGTGCAACACCCGGGTAACTTCTTTTAAGGGGACGGATTGACCATGTCAGACGCAAACAACAACCCGCTGCTTTACGGTCTTGAACAACGTATTGCGCCGCTGCCCGGCTTCTTTAGCGCCCTGCAACACGTGCTGGCCGGGCTTATTAGCATTGTTACGCCGCCGCTGATTATTGGCGCGGCGCTGGGGCTTGGCCCCTGGATGCCGTATCTGATCAGCATGTCGTTGCTGGCTTCCGGTATCGGTACTCTGCTCCAGGCCAATCGCATTCGCGGTATCGGCGCCGGAATGATCTGCATGCAGGGCACCAGCTTTGCGTTTGTTGGCGTCGCTATCTCCGGCGGCCTGTGGGTTAAAGGGCAGGGCGGCGGTCCTGAGGATATTATGGCGATGCTGTTCGGGGTGAACTTCGTTGCAGCGCTGGTGCCGGTATTGATCAGCCGCTTTATCGAGCCGCTGAAGAGGATCTTCACGCCGTTAATCACTGGCACCGTGATCGCCCTGATCGGCATCAGCCTGATTAAAGTCAGCGTCATGAACTGGAGCGGCGGTAAGGGCGCCGGGGATTTCGGCAGCCCGACCAATATTGCACTGGGGGCCGGTACTCTGGGGGTGATCGTTCTGCTGAGCTGTTCGCGCAATCGCTGGCTGCGGCTGGCCTCTATCGTTATCGGTATTGTAGTGGGCTGCATTGCGGCGGCGCTGACCGGCAACTTTCATCCGACAATGCCTGGCGATAGCTGGTTCCGGTTACCGGCGCTGTTTCCGTTCGGTTTCCAGTTTAACTGGGCTATCTTTCTGCCTATCGCGCTGGTTTCGCTGGTTTGCGTGCTGGAAGCGGTCGGGGATCTCACCGCCAACAGCCTTATCTCCCAACAGCCTATCGATAACGCGGCGTTTCGTTCGCGCCTGAAAGGGGGCATTCTGGCGGATGGACTGAGCTGCATGGTAGCCGCCGCGTTGTGCGCCTTCCCTAATACTACCTTCGCCCAGAATAACGGCGTGATTCAGATGACTGGCGTCGCCAGCCGCTACGTGGGGCGCTATATGGCGGGGATCCTGATTGTGCTGGGACTGTTCCCGCCGTTTGGCGAACTGCTGCGCCAGATCCCGGCGCCGGTGCTGGGGGGCGCGACCATGGTGATGTTCGGCTGCGTGGTGGCCGCCGGTATCCGTATCATCACCCAGAATCCGTTAACCCAGCGCGATATGCTGATCGTTGGGCTGTCGTTCGGTATTGGCCTGGGCAGCGAAGCGGTCCCGGGAGCGCTGGTCCACTTTCCGGATATTGTGGCGACGCTGATGGGCTCGGCGGCGGCCAGCGGCGGTTTAACCGCCATTGTTCTGAATCTGATTATGCCGGGCGAAAAGGCCAGCCCGGCGCTAACCGCAAGGAGTGGTCATGACAGCCCTGATTCCGTTTAATCAACTTTCCAACGAACAGGCCCGGGCACTGCTTGCCCCCTGTGTGGCTATCCCCCACTGGGTGGAACAACTGGTGGCAGAGCGGCCTTACGCCAGCCGCGGGGCGCTGCTGGATAAAGCCCGGACCCTGGCGGCTGGCTGGGGCGAGGCTGAACTTGCTCAGGCGCTGAGCGCCCATCCGCGCATTGGCGAAAAGCCACAGACGACCGGGGGACACGCTGAATTTTCCCGCCGTGAACAGTCGGCGGTCGACGATAACGACGCCCGACTGGCTCAGGCGCTAAAGGAAGGCAATGCGCGCTACGAAGCGCGCTTTGGCCGGGTTTTTCTGATTCGCGCTAAGGGGCGCAGCGGCGAAGAGATACTGGCGGCGCTGGAGCGCCGGTTGAATAACGGCGATGCTAAGGAACTGCGGGAAACCCTGGCGCAACTGGTTGAAATTACGCTCTTAAGACTGGAAGGAGTCATAAGCGAATGAGTAGTCTGAGTTCCCATATTCTGGATATCAGCCGCGGTAAACCGGCGGCAGGCGTGGTGGTTCGGCTGCTGCGCCTGGAAGGGGAGGCCCGTCAGGAACTGGGCCGGGCCACTACCAACGATAACGGACGCATCGCCGCTTTTAGCGATCAACCGCTGCCCGCCGGGCGCTATCAACTGATTGCCGAACTGGGCGACTGGTTTGCTGCCCGGGATTTGCAAAGCCTCTATCCCTGCGCCTGTATCGACTTTGTACTCGGCGAGGACGATGAACATTACCATCTGCCCTTTACTATCGCGCCCGGGGGATGGTCTACCTACCGGGGGAGTTGAGCATCTGGCTGTCAGGCCAGGGTGTTGTCAGGGGCCATTGCGGATAAGCGTGACGCTTTTGAAAACAAAGAGCGGCAGAATATGATGATGCGGTGGGCTGTTCCGTTCACTTTGAGTCACTGCTTCTCTGCTGATTCACAGCCGGTGAACGGGCCAGGGGCTAGGGGCTCAGTCGCCGCTCCCTGGCAACCCGGGTTTTCCGGCAGTAAAAAACGCCCTTCGGGGCCCCTTCGCTTATCACTCCGGGCTTTTCGGACCGGGCGAGAGCCGCCATCCCTGGCGGCCTCGCCCTGTCGCGACATCCATGTCGCTCCTCCGGCCCTGCGTGAACGCTCCGGCGTTTTTTAAGCCGGAATAAAACCCCACCGGCTCCGCTGTTTACATAAGCAAAATCACCTTAGGGTGAACGGAACCTTCTCCTGCGCGGCATATTCATCAAGAATGAACAGGCATCAGGACTCCTTGCGTAATGACCCAATCCAGACCACAAAATCATCATCCGTTTTCACCCATTCAGGATGTTGAACCGTTTCGGAACGAATAGCGGATAACAGGGTTTCGACATTCGGATTGAAATACTTATATATCATTCATTCCTTGAGTGTATGGGGCAAAATAAGCCGAAGCAAATAGTGCCCAATGGTGTCACTGATGGCAATACAGGCTGTTCGGTTGTATCGCTATGTGTGCGTTTCATTGCGCCACGCGCACTCGCCATTCACCCAGGTTTGCACAATATTGCGATCGTCTCCCAATGTCATCAGCGCAAACAGGGTTTCATAAATATCCTTGCAGTGGCTGATTCGCAGGCGTTGCAGGGGTGTGACCTGGGGATCGATAACCACCAGGTCGGCCTCTTTGCCGGGCAGGAAGTTGCCGATATTATCCTCCAGGCACAGCGCCCGTGCACCGCCCAGGGTTGCGTGATAAAACGCCTCGCAGGCAGGCAACCGGTAGCTCTGGAGCTGGGCGACTTTATAGGCCTCGCCCAGAGTACGAAGCATATTAAAGGTGGTGCCAGCCCCCACGTCGCTGCCGATCCCCATCGGCACCCGGCTGCGCCAGCACTGGGCCAGCCGGAACAGGCCGCTGCCCAAAAACAGGTTCGAAGTGGGGCAGAAGGCAAGGGCCGAACCGCTGTGGTGCAGGCATTGCCACTCTTCGTCTTCCAGGTGAATACCGTGGGCGAAAACGCTGCGTTTTCCTGTGAGCTGGTAGTGGTGGTAAACATCCAGATAGTGTTGATGTTCCGGCCATAGCCGCTTAACCCAGGCGATTTCGTCCTGGTTTTCGCTCAGATGGGTATGCAGCCAGGTATCGGGAAACTCTTCGCGTAGCTGACGCGCCGCTTCCAGCAGCGCGGGGGAAGAGGTCGGCGCAAAGCGCGGCGTTATCGCGTATCCCAGCCGGCCGCGGCGGTGCCAACGCTGGATCAGTTCGCGACTCTGCTGGTAGCTCTGCTGCGCCGTTTCCGTCAGTTCGTCCGGCGCATTGCGGTCCATCATCACTTTTCCGGCAATCAGACGCATATCGATACGGCTGGCGGCGCTGAACAGCGCTTCCACCGATTCCGGGTGACGGGTACAGAACACCAGCGCGCTGGTGGTGCCGTTACTCAGCAACTGGTCGATAAAGAATTGGGCGATTTGGGCGGCGTATTCCGGGTCGCCAAACTGCGCTTCTACCGGGAAGGTGTAATTGGTGAGCCACGTCAGTAGCTGTTCGCCGAAGGCGCCGATCATCTCGGTCTGAGGATAGTGAATGTGGGCATCCACAAAGCCGGGCAGAATCAGTTTACCGCGCAGGTCACGATACCCCTGAGCGGGATTCAGATACTGCTCTCCCTCCTGCCAGGGGTAGAGGCTCAGAATATGGCCGTCACGGATAAACAGCAGGCCGTCTTCGATATAGCGGGCGTGACGCGCAATATCATCGGGGCTATCGACGGTGGCGGTGATGTCAAAAAAGGCACCGCGCAGCGCATGGTGGTAATCAATCATTGGGATGCGGACTCCTTCTGGATAACCATGGCCGGGCGTGAACGGCCCGGGCGGATGCCTGCGAGTTCGTGTCTGGCCAGCCAGCGATAGGCCAGGCCGCCGGTCAGCACGCCGATAAACCAGTTAAAGCTCGCCAGCGGTTGCAGGGCGGGGACGATAACCATGATAACTCCGATAGCAACCGACGGCAGCAGTGCGCCAATGGCTTTGGGGTTAAAGCCGTTGCGATACCAGTAGCGCCCTTGGGGCGTGGCATTGAATAAATCGTCTACCGAAATTCGCCCGCGATTAACCAGGTAGAAATCCACCAGCAGAATACCGAACAGCGGGCCGATAAAGGCGCCCAGCACATCCAGCGTATAGTGAATCAGCTCTGGCGAGTTGAACAGGTTCCAGGGGGTCAGCAGCACGGAGCCCACCGCCGCAATCATACCGCCGGTGCGAAAGCTGATCTTCTGGGGGGCGCAGTTAGAAAAATCGAAAGCGGGCGAGACGAAGTTCGCCACAATATTAATACCGATGGTGGCGGTGATCATCGTCAGCAGACCAATGGCGACCGCAATATCGTTGCCCACATGACTGACGGTTTCGATGGGGTCGGTAATCATCCGCCCGAACAGCGACCGGGTGCCGGAAACAATCACCACGGTCACCACCGAAAACAGCAGAAAGTTAAAGGGGAGTCCCCACAGGTTGCCGCGTTTGATCTCCCCCATGCTTTTACCGTAGCGGGCAAAATCGCCGAAGTTGAGCAGCGGGCCGGAAAAATAAGAGACCACCAGCGCAGTGGCGCTCACCATCTGCCAGGCCTGTTCCCCGGAGCTCAGGGACTTGCTGCTCAGGGTAAAGGAGATGCCGTTGGGCCCCGCCTTGTACACAATCCAGCCCGCCAGCGCCAGCATCACCACATAAACCGCCGGTCCGGCGATATCGATAAAGCGCTTGATGGCGTTCATCCCGTGCCAGAACACCATGGCCTGTAATACCCACATAATGGCGAAGCAGATCCAGCCCAGGGTCGAAAGGCCCAGCGCGCCGCCCTGAGTCAGAGGCGTGAGTGAAGGCCAGAACTTCAGGGCCACCAGCATCAGCGCATTGGCGGCAAGCCAGGTCTGAATACCGTACCAGGCGAAGGCGATAAGCCCGCGGATCACCGCCGGAATATTGGCGCCGAATACGCCAAAGGCCTGTCGGCACACCACCGCGTAGGGAACGCCCGCCATCTGACTGGGGCGGGCCACCAGGTTAGCGCACAGTTGCACGATACAGATACCGACCAGCAGGCACAGCAGCACCTGCCAGCTTGCCAGCCCCAGCGCAAAGAAGCTGGCGGCCACCACGTACCCACCCATGCTGTGCACGTCCGACATCCAGAAAGAAAAGATGTTGTACCAGTTCCAGCGCTGATGGCGATCTGGCGCCAGGTCTTCATTGTAAAGGCGTGGGCTGTATCCCGCGTTGGATCCAGCAGCCTTAATATTTTGCACATCCCGATAGTCTGGCATGAAACCTGCTCCTGTTAATGAAAACCGTTTGTTACGGACCTGTAACGGTCATTGCAGGATTCGGGCCAGCCTGGCGATTTTTGTATACAAGCGCGTGGAGGAGAAGGATGAAGAACCCGCGGCATAAAGCCCCGCAGAGTGGGGACGAGGCGATTTATCAGGCGCTGTTGCGCGCTATTGTCGAGCACCAACTGGTGCCGGGATGTCGGCTGCCGGAAGAGGCACTGGCCGAAGCCTTTGGCGTGAGCCGCACCGGTATTCGCAATGTGCTGCAACGACTCGCGGCTGTGCAACTGGTGGTGCTGTTGCCCAGGCGTGGTGCACAGGTGGCTATGCCATCGCAGGAAGAAGCGCGGGATATTTTTCGTACCCGGGCTCTGCTTGAAGTGGCGAATCTGCCTCAGGTTCTCGCCCACTGTCAGCCTCCTCATCTGGCGGCGCTGGGGGAGTTGGCGCAACAGGAACGGCATGCCCGGGGCAGGGGCGATGGCCCGGTGGCCATTCGCCTTTCCGCCGAATTTCATATTCAGCTTCAGGCTATTTCCGGCAATCAGGTGCTGACCGGCATGGTCACCCGGCTGTGCCAGCGTTCCTCACTGGTGATTGCCGCGTGGGGCGCACCCTGGCGCCAGGGATGCCGCTGCGATGACCACCAAAGCCTGATTGCGCTGTTGCGCGGCGGTGACCTCCAGCGCCTGAGCGATGCCCTGACTCACCATTTCGACACCATCGTCGCCAGCCTCTGTTTCGAGCGCGGCGGCGTGACACTGCCTGATTTCACCCGGCTGTTCGCCGCCGGACCCAGGGAGCTTTAGAGATGCGTTGTATACAAGTGATTAACCCCAACACCAGTCAGGCGATGACCGAAACCATCGGCGCCGCCGCCAGGGCTGCCGCCGCGCCGGACACCGACATTCTGGCGGTCTGCCCGGCAGAAGGAGCGCCCTCTATCGAAGGTCATTTCGATGAAGCCATTGCGACAATTGGCGTGCTGGAACAGGTAAAAGCCGGTCGTGAACAGGGCGTGGCGGGGCACATCATCGCCTGCTTTGGCGATCCGGGGCTGCTGGCGGCCCGGGAGCTGGCCCGCGGACCGGTCGTGGGCATTGCCGAGGCGGCGATGCATATGGCGACCATGGTCGCAACCCGTTTCTCGGTGGTGACCACGCTACCGCGCACCCTGGTGATTGCCCGCCACCTGTTGCGCCAGTACGGCTTCAGCGACCACTGTGCGGGGCTGCATGCCATCGATCTGCCTGTGCTGGCGCTGGAAGATGGCAGTGGTCTGGCGCAGCGCAAAGTGTACGAAGGCTGCGTAAACGCCCTGAAGCAGGATGGCTGTGGCGCCATTGTGCTGGGCTGCGGCGGAATGGCCGACCTGGCTCGCAACCTGACCCGCGAGCTGGGCGTGCCGGTTATCGACGGCGTTAGTGCTGCGGTCAAAATGGTTGAGTCGCTGGTGGCGCTGGAGCTTTCCACCAGTAAGCAGGGGGATCTGGCCTGGCCACGTCCCAAACCGTTAAGCGGTCGGTTTCAGTTTTTTAATCAGGAGTAATACGGACATGACACATCAAGACGCTATCCATCATAACTACCCGCGCGATATGCAGGGCTACGCCGGAAATCCGCCCCATGCGGAATGGCCGGACAATGCGCGCATCGCGGTACAGTTTGTTTTGAACTATGAGGAGGGCGCGGAAAATAATGTGCTGCACGGCGATGCCGGTTCCGAGCAGTTTCTTTCCGATATTATCGGCGCCGCCAGCTACCCGGAGCGCCATATGTCGATGGAATCTTTATACGAGTACGGCAGTCGCGCCGGGTTCTGGCGTATTCACCATGAATTCCGCAAACGCGGCTTACCGCTAACGGTATTCGGTGTCGCGATGGCGCTGGCCCGTAGCCCGCAGGTGGTGGCGGCTATTAAAGAGGCCGACTATGACGTGGTCAGCCACGGCTGGCGCTGGCTTCATTATCAGGATATGGATATCGAAACCGAGCGCCAGCATATGAACCAGGCGGTGGAACTGCTAACGGAGCTGTTCGGCAAAGCGCCCACCGGCTGGTACACCGGGCGCGACAGCCCCAACACCCGTCAGTTGGTGGTGGAGCACGGCGGTTTTAGCTATGACAGCGACTACTACGGTGACGATCTGCCGTTCTGGACCAGGGTGGAGTGCAGGGATGGCGCGCGTAAGCCGCACCTGATTGTGCCCTACACCCTGGATGCCAACGATATGCGCTTCGCCACCGCCCAGGGTTTTAACTGCGCGGAGCAGTTTTATACCTACCTGAAGGACAGCTTCGACGTGTTGTATGAAGAGGGCGAACAGGCGCCGAAAATGATGTCGGTGGGGATGCACTGTCGTCTGTTGGGGCGGCCGGGGCGTTTTCGGGCCTTGCAGCGTTTTCTGGACTATATCGGCCAGCACGACCGGGTGTGGGTCTGTACCCGCCAGCAGATTGCCGATCACTGGCGTCAGGCGCATCCGTATTTGGGGTGATGTTGAGAGCTCTCCGCCCTTAAAACTCCCTCTCCCCATCGGGGAGAGGGTTGGGGTGAGGGGGCCTGTTGCAACATTGCTCAGGAGGTCATAGCATTCAGTTGTTAGTTGAAGATAGTTTCATTCCGGTCAGGTCCAGGCGCTCAGACCGAAATAAAAAACCGGCCTCACCAGCCGGTTTTTCTATGGCCTGCCGTCACCCCATCAAACTCACCTGCGCCGCCACAATGCGCCAGCCTTCGTCAAAACGTACCCAGGTCTGCTGCTGGCGTCCGATACGCGCCGTTCCCTCGCGGGTAAATTCGGTGCTGCACACGGCATAATCGTGGCCGAAGGTGGTGATGACCGTATTACGCAACTGCCGGTCCAGACCGGCCGAGGGACGGGCGGCGCGGAAGGCGCGGATCGCCTCAATACCGTACAGGTTTTCACCGGCGCCAAGCCGCACCGTCAGTTCGCTGTGCCAGAACAGTTCATCCAGCACGGCGGTATCATTGCTGACCAGCGCCTGCTCATAGCGATAGAAGGCGCTACTGACTTCGTCCACCACATTGGGTTGATTGATATTCATGATGTTATCTCCGCAGGACGGGCGTCGGTAATCCCCATCTGCTCCAGCGCCCGGGCGGCGCGCAGACAGGCCTGCTCATTAAAGGGAGCGGCAATCAGTTGTAGACCTATGGGCAATCCGCCGGAGGTGCGCAGCGGCACCGTGACCACCGGCAGCCCCAGGAAAGAGATGGGCTGGGTCAGCATTCCCATACTGGCGCGGGGCGGTAGCGGCTGACCGTTAATAATCATCTCCTGTTCGCCGATTCGCGTGGCGCTGCAAGGTGTGGCGGGGGCGATCAGTACGTCGGCCTGGGCCAGCAGCGCCTGGAACTTCTGGCGCGCCAGGCGGCGGAAACGCTGGGCCTGAAGATACCAGGTTGCGGGCAGCATGGCGCCTGCCAGCAGGCGCTCCCGGGAGTTGGGCTCGAAAAGTTCCGGCTGGCGCTTCAGCTCTGGCAGATAAAGGTTTCCCCCTTCTGAGGCGGTGATAATAAAGGCCGCCGAGCGCGCCAGCTCCGCTTCAGGGAACTGCAATTCCTCCCGGGCTTCCAGCGCCTGAGCGGCCCGCTGTAGTGCGCTTCTGGCTTCATCGTCGCACCAGGTGGTAAAAAAGCCCCCCAATACCGCACAGCGTAGCCCTTCCATACCGCGATGCAGCAGTGGAGCGGTTGCCTCAACGGGCCGTTCAGCCTGGAAACCGTCGTCGGGATCCTGCCCCTGCAATGCGTCATAAACCGCAGCCAGATCCGCCACCCGACGGGCCATCGGTCCGATATGATCGAGGCTGGCGGCAAAAGGGTGCGAGCCGGATCGCGAAAGGCGGCCAAAGGTGGGCTTCAGCCCAAAGATACCGCACAGCGAAGAAGGCACCCGAATTGAACCGTTGGTATCGGTGCCCAGCGCAAAGTGGACGGTGCCCGCCGCCACCGCCGCCGCCGAACCGCCGGAGGAACCGCCTGCAACGCGGTCGGTATCGTGGGGGTTGCGGGTGGCGCCATAGTGGCTGTTTTCGGTGGTAAAGCCGTAGGCGTAGGCGTCCATATTGACCATACCGGAAAGCAGCGCACCGGCGTGGTGAAGCTGGCGTACCGCATAGCCGTCCCGGGCGGCGGCGGGGCGCTCGCTGAGCAGCCGTGCGCCTGCCAGGGTGGTATGCCCGGCCACATCGAACAGATTTTTGGCCGCCCAGGGAACGCCCGCCAGCGCAGGTAGCGGCTGTCCGCTGCGGCGCAGTGCATCAATACGCTCCGCTTCCTGGAGCATGCGCTCTGCGGTGACGGCGGTCCAGGCATTAAGGCGCGGATTCAGGCGCTCGATGTCATGCAGAGTGCGGGTCGCTATCTCCCGGGCGCTGAGTTCCCCCCGGGCCAGCGCGCCGCGCAGTTCATTGATGCTCAGATCCTGTAGTTTCATGGCCGGTACACTCCCGCTACGTCCAGTCGTTCGTCCAGCGGATACTCCATGAGCGGCGCCGCCATGGTGGCGATATGGCGAAAGCGCGCCAGCAGTTCGGCGCGCCGGGCGTCATCCAGTTCAATTTCCAGCATTTGCGCCATAGCGGCCAGCCAGGCCGCCTGTTGTTCGGTGGTCATCGGATTCTCCTGTCAGTAGCCAGCGGCGCTGCCGTTGCTGCGTGGGTCAAATGCCCCTTCAAACACGCCGTCGGGGTGGCGCACGATGGCGCCCGCGTGGCCCACGGCTTCGCTAAATTCCTCGAGCATTTCAACCTCGTGGCCGAGCGTCCGCAGCCGCGCTGAACTTTCCTCGCTAAACCGGCCTTCCAGCTTCAGTGAGTCGGAAGACTGGCCCCAGGTGCGGCCCAGCAGCCAGCGGGGCGCGCGAATGCTCTCCTGCAACGCCATGTTCTGTATGACGTAACGGGTAAAAAGGGTCGCCTGAGTCTGAGGCTGACCGTCGCCCCCCATGCTGCCGTAGACCAGGGTGCGGCCATCTTTCAGACGGGCGGCGGCCGGGTTCAGGGTATGGAACGGTTGTTTGCCCGGAGCCAGCGCCAGCAGGTGTTCGGGATCGAGGCTAAAGGCGGCACCGCGGTTCTGCCACAGCAGGCCGCTGCCGGGGAGCACCACGCCGCTGCCAAATTCATGATAGATGCTCTGAATAAATGAGACCGCCAGACCGCTGTTGTCCATTGCGCCCATCCAGACGGTGTCGCCAGGGCCTTTACCCTTGCCCCATGGGGCCGCCTGAGTCGTGTCGATGGCAGCAGCCATGGCTTCCAGCCATTCGGGGGTCAGCAGACTCTGAATATCCACCTGCAGATGGCGGGGGTCGGTAATGTGGGCATCCCGTAGCCCAAAAGCCTGTTTAGTGGCTTCCACGATGCGATGTACGGTGTCGACCTCATCGGCATCGGCCATTGCCAGCCGGTCGGTAATGCCGAGGATCGCCAGCGAAACCAGCCCCTGGGTCGGAGGCGCCAGATTCCAGAGCGTTCCCCGGCTGTGATCCAGGCGCAGCGGCGCGGGGCGTCGCGCCCGGTGGTTTTGCAGATCCTCAAGCGTTATCGGCATGCCCAGACGTTCGGCATCGGCGGCGATGGCGTTTGCCAGCTCGCCGCGATAAAAGCTTTCCAGCCCTTCCCGGGCGAGCTGGCGCAGGGTGTTAGCCAGCACGGGCTGGCGAAAGCGCTGGCCGGTGTGGGGCACTTCGCCATTGAGCAAAAAGGCGGAACTAAAGCCGGGCACATCACGAAGCTCGGCCAGCTTGCTGGCGGTGGCGCCGACCTGGGAGGCAGTCACCGGAATGCCGTGGTCGGCATAGCGAGTGGCATCGTCCAGCAGTCGGCTCAGCGGCAGGGCGCGACCGGTCAGGGATTGCGAAATCGTTAGCGCCTCCTGCCAGCCGCTAACGGTTCCGGCCACGGTCAGGGCCGCTTGCGGGCCGCGCTGGGGGATTTGAGCCAGCCCTGCATAGGCATCAGGAGTCGCCAGCGAACCGGCGGCGCCGCTGGCGTCAATGGCGATGGGCTCGCCCTCTGGCGGCACAATCAGCCAGAAGCCGTCGCCGCCCAGGCCGTTCATATGGGGATAGACCACGGCGATGCTGGCCGCGGCACTGACCATCGCCTCAATGGCGCTTCCGCCGTCGCGCAACACGGCAAGCGCGCTCTGGCTTGCCAGATGGTGTGGCGTCACGACCATGCCGTGGGGCGCCATATTGCTCTGCATCGTTGCTCCTTATCGTTTGACGGAATTCAAACATACACGCCTGCAAAAGCTATTCCACAATTGAGACAAACGTCTCAGCGCAGAATTTTTATCATCTGGCACGGGTTTTGACTGTACGATAACGGTGAAACAAAAGTTACAGGAGTCGTAATGAAGCAACTGGATGAACGCCTGAAAAGCCAGTACAGCACTCTGTCGCCACAGGAACAGCGGGTCGCCGACTTTATTTTTGACCATTTCGACGATCTGATTAGCTATAACAGCGCCGAACTGGCAAGGCTAAGCGGCGTATCCAAGGCCACCGTCAGCCGCCTGTTTAAGCGCCTGGGCTATGACAAATACCGGGAGATGCGCGAAGAGCTGCGCACCCTGCGCCAGAGCGGCATGCCCCTGACCGATAATCGCGATGCCGTGCAGGGCAACACCCTGCTGGCGCGCCATTACAAGCAGGAGATGGCGAACCTGACCCGCTGGGCCAGTGAGCTGGATGCCGATCAGTTTTCCGGCGCCATTGCCGGGCTGGCAGAGGCCCGCCGTATTCTGATTATCGGACTGCGTAACTCGTGGCCTGCGGCGTTGCACCTGCGTCAGCAGCTATTGCAGACCCGTGGGCAGGTACAGTTACTGCCCCAGCCGGGCCAGACGTTAAGCGAAGAGCTGGTGGATGCCGCACCCGACGATCTGGTGGTGATGGTGGCGTTTCGCCGCCGTCCGCGCATTGTGCGTCCGCTACTGGAGCAGCTACAGAAGGCGCAAGTGCCGGTGTTGCTGATATGCGAACCTCAGGCCCAGAGCCTGTTTCCGTTGGCCCGCTGGCGACTTTGCGCGCCGCTGGACAGCGTTTCGGCCTACGACAGCTATGCCTGCGCCAACAGTCTGATCAACCTGCTGGCTAACGCACTGCTGCATGAAATGCTGAGCAGCGGCCGCCAGCGGATTCACCAGATTGCCGATCTCTACCAGAAGCTGGACGAACTGGAACAGCGATAATGGTGCGCCATGGCGGTGCTTTGCACATTTATGGTGCAATTTTATGATGCCGGTTTGCGTGATAAACAGACCGGTATTATCCGATTTCTGATTGTTATTCATGAGTTACCGGGAAAAACTGACGGTGGTTTGGACTATCCTGATGTGGCACATTAGTTGCAGTATCCGCCATTAAAGAATCTTTCGTTTCATTACGGTGAACCCGACATAAAAGGAACCCCTCATGGACATCACGCAATTTCCGCAACTCAATCCGCCCCAGCGTCTGCTGATGGGGCCGGGGCCGATCAATGCCGACCCCCGGGTACTGCGAGCTATGTCGAGCCAGTTGATAGGTCAGTACGATCCGGCCATGACCCACTATATGAATGAGGTGATGGCGCTGTATCGCGGCGTATTCCGCACGGAAAACCGCTGGACGCTGCTGGTGGACGGCACCTCCCGGGCAGGGATCGAAGCTATTTTAACCTCGGCGATTCGCCCGGGGGATAAGGTGCTGGTGCCGGTCTTTGGCCGCTTCGGCCATCTGCTGTGTGAAATTGCCCGCCGCTGCCGCGCCGAGGTGCATACCATCGAGGTGCCCTGGGGGCAGGTATTCACGTCGGATGTCATTGAGGACGCTATTAAGCGGGTGCGTCCGCGGCTGCTGCTGACGGTACAGGGCGATACCTCCACCACTATGCTCCAGCCTCTGGATCAACTGGGTGAGATCTGCCGTCGCTACGGCGTGCTGTTCTACACCGATGCCACCGCAAGCCTGGGAGGCAATCCGCTGGAAACCGACGCCTGGGGGCTGGATGCCGTGTCTGCCGGAATGCAGAAGTGCCTGGGCGGCCCTTCCGGCACATCTCCCATTACTCTGAGTCCGGCCATGGAGGAGGTGATTCGTCGCCGTAAGTGCGTGGAAGCCGGGATCCGCACCGACGCCCACCAGGACGGTGATGACGAGATGATCTACAGCAACTACTTCGATCTCGGCATGATCATGGACTACTGGGGGCCGGAGCGGCTTAACCACCATACCGAAGCTACCAGCGCGCTGTTTGGCGCCCGCGAGTGTGCACGCCTGATTCTGCAGGAAGGATTAGATAACGGCATCGCCCGCCATAAGCTGCACGGCGATGCCCTGCTGAAAGGGGTGCAGGCCATGGGGCTGGAAACGTTCGGAGATCTGACCCACAAGATGAACAACGTGCTCGGCGTGGTGATTCCCCAGAGCGTTAACGGTGACCAGGTGCGCGCTCTGATGCTGGACGATTTCGGGATTGAGATCGGCACCTCTTTTGGTCCGCTGCACGGCAAGGTGTGGCGCATAGGCACCATGGGCTATAACGCCCGTAAGGCCTGCGTGATGACCACCCTGAGCGCCCTGGAATCGGTCCTCAATCATCTGAAATTTACCACGCCTCAGGGAGCCGGGCTCCAGGCGGCATGGGACCACTACGGGAGTCAGGCATGAGTGAAACGACCATTGCCGCCAGCGCGTCTCAACTGGCCGCAGCCCGGGTGATGGAGCGGGCCGACCACCTGGCGGATATCAGCGAAACGCCCCGGGGGTTGACCCGGGTCTATCTTTCGCCCGAGCACCTCCGGGCCAATGCCCTGGTGGGGCACTGGATGGAGCAGGCGGGCATGCGGGTCTGGCAGGACAGCGTCGGCAATATCTGCGGGCGCTATGAAGGGGAGCTGGCGGGAGCGCCTGCGCTGCTGCTGGGTTCGCATCTGGATACGGTACGCGATGCCGGACGTTACGACGGCATGCTGGGCGTACTAACGGCTATCGAAGTCGTACAGGCGCTGCACGATCGGGGCAGGCGATTACCGATGGCGGTAGAGATTGTCGGTTTTGGCGACGAAGAGGGTACCCGCTTCGGCATTACGCTACTGGGCAGTCGGGGCCTTACCGGCGACTGGCCGTCGGAATGGCTTCAGCAGCAGGATGCACAGGGCATTAGCGTGGCCCAGGCGCTGGCAAGCGCAGGGCTGGATGGCGCAAACATTGGCCAGGCGGCCCGCAACAGGGAGGAGATCGCCGCTTATCTGGAGCTGCATATCGAACAGGGGCCGTGCCTGGAGCAGGAAGGGCTGGCGCTGGGCGTGGTGCAGGCCATTAACGGCGCCCGGCGCCTGACCTGCCGCTTCACCGGTCTGGCGGGCCATGCCGGAACGGTGCCGATGAATCACCGGCAGGATGCTCTGGCCGCTTCCGCCGAATGGATGATGGCAGTGGAAAGCATCACAAAGCAGCATGGCCGCCAGCAGGTGGCGACCATCGGGACGCTGAGCTGCGCCCCCGGCGCGGTAAACGTGATTCCGGGCGAGGTTACGCTGACCCTTGATGTTCGCGGGCCGGAAGATGAAGCGCTGGAGGCGCTCCAGCAGGCGTTGCTGGCTCAGGCCGGAGACATCGCCCAACGTCGCGGTGTGCAATTTAGCGCTGAAGAGTATTACCGGATGGCGGCAACGCGCTGCGATCCCGAACTGCAACAGCGGCTGGTACAGGCGGTATCCCGGGTGCAGGGGCGTGCGCTGTCGCTCCCCAGCGGCGCCGGGCATGACGCTATCGCTATCGCAGGCTGCTGGCCCGTGGGTATGCTGTTTGTACGCTGTCAGGGCGGTATCAGCCATCATCCGGCGGAATCGGTCATGGCTGCGGATGTGGCGCTGGCCATTGAGGCATTCTGTTATGCGGTAAATGCTGTCGCATGCGGTGATTCTTAATGGGAATTTCATTGGGCGTTTCGGCGTCTGACTAAAAATAGCGCAAGACTGTTAAGAATGTGTTTTTATCAGCAGCGGGGAATGCGTATCAGGCATTCGCCTGAAGACTGATTTTGTTTGGCGATTGGGTTTGAGAAGAATCTTGGTTTTTTTTATCCTGGTGATTATTTCTTCTGTTGTTAATAGTTTTTGGCGGGATTATTTCACCATGAAAACGCCTGGGTTTGTAGTGGGTGTATTGCGTGTTTTTGATTAATTATTTGTTTTTTAACTATTTATTTCTCTTGTTAACAGAGTGGCATGCTGGGTTGGTAATGATATTACTTCAGGCTTTACTTTACCTTGCTTAAATAATCGGCCAGAATAACCCTGTCTGAAAAATTACAGTAGCAACAGACGGTTATGATTTAATTTTATGTTCATTAGCTGTATTTAACCTGTTGCTTTTTTATTGTTCGATTTCTTCCATTACGTTAAAAATAAGATGCGGTTAGCTATTTTTTTGTGCCGGTCGGGCACTCAATTCGGCTAATGATTAACGATCGTTATCCGCGACAGGATACCCTGATGTCACTAAGTCATTTGCCTGGGCTGATTCGACCGGCGGCAGCGCAGCTGCGGGCCGCGCCATTGCCTGAGCTTTGTCCTGACTGGTCGATCGTTGATGTAGTGCACTCTCTTTCCGGCTATGTCGCCCGGAGCAAGTCTTTGCTGCAGCGGTCGCCAGAGGTTCTCCATGCGTGACGGGCTGCTGAGAACAGTAACGCTGCGCCGCTGGCTGGCCGTCTGGCTGTTGGCGCTGCTGGCGTTTTCACCGCAGCTGGCCGCCAGCTGGGACTTCGTTGCCATCAATGCCCGGACCCAGAAGCTGTACGGCCCGGCAACGCCTGCCGCCCAGCGGCGTATCGATGAATGGGCTACGCTGGTAAGTCGGCCCGTGAATGGTGATGTGCAGGGGGCGCTTAACCGCGTAAACCGCTTTTTTAACAGTCGGATGGCGTTTCGCAATGACCGCGTGGTATGGGGCCAGCAGGACTACTGGGCCACGCCCGTCGAGTTTTTACGTAAGGGGGCCGGCGACTGCGAGGATTACGCCATCGCCAAATATTTCTCGCTACGGAAAATGGGGATTCCGGCCAGCCAGCTGCGCATCACCTACGTTAAGGCGCTGCGCCTGAATCAGGCGCATATGGTGCTGACCTGGTATCAGACGCCGGACGCTATCCCGCTGGTCCTTGATAATCTTAACGGTACCATTTTACCGGCGACTCAACGTCCGGATCTGCTGCCAGTCTATTCGTTTAACGGCGCCGGGCTGTGGTTGCCGAAGGCGGATGGCAGCCGCCAGGTGGGCGACAGTAAGCGCCTGTCGCGCTGGCAGGATCTTCTGACCCGGATGCGTGCGGAAGGGTTTTCCATCAATGAATAGGAAGTAGCCATGTCTCTTTATAAACAGCTACTGATTGGCATTTGTCTGTTCGCTATCGTGGTGTTCTGCGGCAACTTTTATGTGGCCCTGGAGTCATCACGCGAGCAGTACCATAACCAGCTTGGCGCCCACGCTCAGGATACGGCGACGGCGCTGGGGGTTTCACTGACGGCGAATATTGACGATCCCACCATGACGGATCTGCTGGTCAGTTCGATTTTCGACAGCGGCTACTTCTATCGTATTCGGGTGGTCAGCCTGAAAACCCAGAAGGTACTGACTGAGCGTCACGGAAAGCCGCAGGATGCAGGGCTGCCCGGTTGGTTTGTGCGGATGGTGAACCTTAACCCGGGGAAGGGGGAAGCGATTGTGATGCGCGGCTGGACCCAGTATGCCCGGGTAGAGGTGGTCAGCCACCCGATGTTTGCGCTTCAGCGTCTGTGGGAAAGCATGGTGAATAGCTTCTTCTGGTTCGCCGGATGCAGTTTGCTGTGCGTAATAGGCGTCACTGTTTTCCTGCGTCGCCGTTTGCGTCCGCTAAACTATATTGTGAAACAGGCCACGGCCATCAGCCACCGTGAGTTCCTGAGCCTGCCGACCCTGCCGAAAACCCCGGAGCTGCGGCGAGTGGTGGAGGCTACCAATATGATGGTGATGCAGCTCAAGGCGCTGTTTAGCGAACAGGCGCAGCGTACCGAGACGCTGAGGCAGGAGGCCTATCACGACAGCCTGACCGGTCTGAATAACCGCCGGGCCTTCGACATCCACCTGCAGGCGAGACTGAGCGATGAAGATAAATCCACCGGACATCTGTTGCTGGTGCGGGTTCAGGATCTGATGGGGCTGAACCAACGTATGGGCGGCGGGAAAACCGACGAGCTGCTGAAGGCCGTAGCCGGGATGCTGGGCGAAACCCAGAAGCGTTTCTTCCCCACGGACGGTTTTCTGGCCCGTATCCGTGGCGGCGAATTCGCCCTGGTCGGGCAGGAGATTCTGCCGCAGGAAATGGAGAACCTGGTCAGCCAGCTCGGCACCCAACTGAAAGCCTTGTATGAAACCGGCATTAGCGATGTTTCGCCGGTGGCGCATCTGGCGCAGGTCACTTTCCAGTCGGGCGATGCCTCACAGGCGGTGCTGAGGCAGGCGGATCAGTCGCTGGCCGAGGCCGAAACCCGAATGCGCTTCTTCGCAAACCCGGTAGTAGCGCAGGTCACTGACGTTGATGGCGATCGTCATAGCTGGTTCGCCCGGCTGACGGCGGTACTGGATGCGGAGTCATTTGAGCTGTTTTCCCAACCGGTGTTTGAGTGCAACAACCAGCGGGTGGTGCTGCACCACAAAATTCTGGCGCGGATTAAAACGGCGGAAGGGGAAATCCTGCCAGCCAGCCGCTTTATGCCGTGGATCCACCGGCTGGCGTTGGGTCAGCGTATGGATCAGGTAATGCTGAAACAGACGTTGCGCGAAATGGATCGCACGGACGGCGTGCTGTCGCTCAGTATCTGCGGTGAAAGCGTGGCCGACGACGAAAGCCTGGAGGCGCTACTGCTGCCGTTGAAGCAGACGCCGACGCTGGCGGCCAGGCTGACCCTGGAGCTGGATGAAAATGAACTGCCGGATGCCGAGCGCATGAGCGAAGTGATCCGGCGCCTGAAAATGGTGGGCTGCCGCCTGGGGATCCAGCACTTTGGTGGGCAGTTCCATCTCATCGGCAACCTGCCCCAGTGGGGGCTGGCCTGGATCAAAGTCGACGGCAGCTACGTACGCAATATCGATACTGAAGAAGATAAACGTCTGTTTATTGAAGCGATTTACTGGGCCACCCGGCAGATTGATTTACCGCTGATAGCGGAGCGAGTGGAAACGGCCGGCGAGCTGGCGATACTGGAACGTATTGGCTTGTACGGCGCTATGGGGCGCTACTTTGCCGATGCCAGTACGCTGCGCGGTTAATCGTTTATCAAGGAGTCGTACCTATGTATTACATCGAACGAGATGCCGCAGGGCAGATAACCCGGGTGGATAGCACCCCTTTTACCGGTATGACGGAGCATAGCGAAGCCCGCACAGCGGAGCTCGACAGGTGGCTGAAGGCCCAGGAGGCCAGAGAGGCGTCGCTGCGCAAGCTTCAGCAGAGCGATCTGGAGATGGTTCGCGTACTGGAAGACCTGATTGAAGTGTTGATGAGTAAAGGGGTGATTAGCATTACCGATCTGCCGGAAGCAGCTCAGGCCAAACTGATTAACCGCGCCCAGGCGCGCCGGAGTCTGAGCGGTCTTGAGGGACTGATCGATGACGATGATGAAGGGCTTATTTAGGGCATCGGCGGCGCGTTCCGGCGCTGAGCGTCATTTGCTGTTCCATTTTTGATCCGGATGGATCGGTTTTGAAGTGACTGAGAGAAGATAGCATGAGCGGTGTTGCGGGCATTATAAAAGCCGTTATTGGGCAGGTTTTCGTGGTTTCCCCCGATGGCAGCCAGCGTTTGCTGGTGGAAGGCGACAGAGTTTTTGATGGCGAACAGGTGATGACCGGCGCGGAAGGGGCGGTCACTATCGCGCTGGCGGACGGTAAGACGCTCGATCTGGGGCGGGATTCGGTATGGAACAGTAGTGGTATTACCGCAAGCCAGGCTGCTACCGATCAGGTGGATGAAGTGGCCGCGTTGCAGCAGGCCATCGCCGACGGGCAGGATCCGACCCAAACTCTGGAAGCTACCGCAGCTGGTCCGCAGGTCGTGAATAATGACGCTAACCCCGGCGGCAGCGGCGGCGGATCCCATACCCATGTGGTGCTCGATCTGACCGGCGAAATCGTCGACCCCACCGCAGGCTATCCGACCGAAGGTATTGATTTTCCCGATGGCGCGCCGCCGGAAGAACTGACTTATTTGCTGAATGATGATGGCGATGCGGATGCGGATGCGGATTCGGACAGTGACTCCGATTCGGACAGTGACTCCGACTCGGACAGTGATTCCGATTCGGACAGCGATTCTGACTCCGACAGCGACTCGGATTCGGACAGCGACTCCGACTCGGACAGTGATTCTGACGCCGACAGTGATTCCGACTCTGACAGCGACTCGGATTCCGACAGTGATTCTGACGCCGACAGTGATTCCGATTCGGACAGTGATTCCGATTCCGACAGCGACTCGGATTCAGACAGTGATTCAGATTCCGACAGCGATTCGGATTCCGACAGCGATGCTGACTCGGACAGTGACTCGGATTCGGACAGTGATTCGGATTCGGACAGCGATGCTGACTCCGATAGCGACTCGGACTCTGACAGCGATTCGGATTCCGACAGCGATTCGGACTCTGACAGCGATTCCGACTCCGACAGCGATTCCGACTCCGACAGCGATGCTGACTCGGACAGTGACTCGGATTCGGACAGCGATTCCGACTCGGACAGCGATGCTGACTCAGACAGTGACTCCGACTCGGACAGCGACTCGGATTCGGACAGCGATTCTGACTCGGACAGCGATTCGGATTCAGACAGTGACTCCGATTCTGACAGCGATGCTGACTCGGACAGCGACTCCGATTCCGACAGCGATTCGGATTCGGATAGTGACTCGGACGCCGACAGTGATTCGGACTCCGACAGTGACTCCGACTCGGACAGTGATTCCGATTCAGACAGTGATTCGGATTCAGATAGTGACTCTGACTCGGACAGTGACTCTGACTCGGACAGCGATTCTGACGCCGACAGTGATTCCGACTCGGACAGTGACTCCGACTCTGACAGCGATTCGGATTCCGACAGTGATTCCGACTCCGACAGCGACTCCGATTCGGACAGTGATTCTGACGCCGACAGCGACTCGGACTCTGACAGCGATTCGGATTCGGACAGCGATTCGGATTCAGACAGTGACTCGGACTCTGACAGCGATTCAGACTCCGACAGCGATGCTGACTCGGACAGTGATTCGGACTCGGACAGCGATTCTGACTCGGACAGTGACTCGGATTCGGACAGCGATGCTGACTCTGACAGCGACTCGGATTCGGACAGCGACTCGGATTCGGACAGTGATTCGGATTCAGACAGTGATTCCGATTCCGACAGCGACTCTGACTCGGACAGTGATTCCGATTCGGACAGTGACTCGGACAGCGACTCCGACTCGGACAGCGACTCAGACGCCGACAGCGACTCAGACTCTGACAGCGACTCTGACTCCGACAGCGATTCCGACTCGGACAGTGATTCTGACGCCGACAGTGACTCCGATTCCGACAGCGATGCTGACTCGGACAGCGATTCGGATTCGGACAGCGATTCGGATTCAGACAGTGACTCGGACTCTGACAGCGATTCAGACTCCGACAGCGATGCTGACTCGGACAGTGATTCGGACTCGGACAGCGATTCTGACTCAGACAGCGACTCGGATTCGGACAGCGATTCAGACTCCGACAGTGATTCCGATTCGGACAGCGATGCTGACTCAGACAGTGACTCGGATTCAGACAGTGATTCAGATTCCGACAGCGACTCTGATTCGGACAGCGATTCGGATTCCGACAGCGATGCTGACTCGGACAGCGATTCGGACTCGGACAGCGATTCGGACTCCGACAGCGATTCGGATTCAGACAGCGACTCGGATTCCGACAGCGATGCTGACTCGGACAGCGATTCGGATTCAGACAGTGACTCTGACTCCGACAGCGATTCCGACTCGGACAGTGATTCTGACGCCGACAGTGACTCCGACTCAGACGGTGACTCTGACTCAGACAGCGACTCCGATTCCGACAGCGATGCTGACTCGGACAGCGACTCGGATTCGGACAGCGACTCGGATTCGGACAGCGACTCGGATTCGGACAGTGATTCCGATTCCGACAGCGACTCGGATTCGGATAGCGATTCCGATTCGGACAGCGACTCCGACTCAGACAGTGACTCCGATTCGGACAGTGACTCCGATTCGGACAGCGATTCAGACTCCGACAGCGACTCCGATTCGGACAGCGATTCGGACTCAGACAGCGACTCGGATTCTGACAGCGACTCCGACTCGGACAGTGATTCGGACTCGGACAGTGATTCGGACTCGGACAGTGATTCCGACTCGGACAGTGACTCCGATTCGGACAGCGATTCAGACTCCGACAGCGACTCCGATTCGGACAGCGATTCTGACTCGGACAGCGACTCGGATTCGGACAGTGACTCCGACTCAGACAGCGATTCGGATTCGGACAGTGATTCGGATTCAGACAGCGACTCCGACTCAGACGGTGACTCTGACTCAGACAGCGACTCCGATTCCGACAGCGATGCTGACTCGGACAGCGACTCGGATTCGGACAGCGACTCGGATTCGGACAGCGACTCGGATTCGGACAGTGATTCCGATTCCGACAGCGACTCGGATTCGGATAGCGATTCCGATTCGGACAGCGACTCCGACTCAGACAGTGACTCCGATTCGGACAGTGACTCCGATTCGGACAGCGATTCAGACTCCGACAGCGACTCCGATTCGGACAGCGATTCGGACTCAGACAGCGACTCGGATTCTGACAGCGACTCCGACTCGGACAGTGATTCGGACTCGGACAGTGATTCCGACTCGGACAGTGACTCCGATTCGGACAGCGATTCAGACTCCGACAGCGACTCCGATTCGGACAGCGATTCTGACTCGGACAGCGACTCGGATTCGGACAGTGACTCCGACTCAGACAGCGATTCGGATTCGGACAGTGATTCGGATTCAGACAGCGACTCCGACTCGGACAGTGATTCCGATTCGGACAGCGACTCGGACGCCGACAGCGATTCGGACAGCGATTCTGACTCGGACAGCGATTCTGACTCGGACAGTGATGCTGACTCGGACAGCGATTCTGACTCGGACAGTGATGCTGACTCGGACAGCGATGCTGACTCGGACAGCGACTCGGATTCTGACAGCGATTCGGACTCGGACAGCGATTCCGACTCTGACAGTGACTCCGACTCGGACAGTGACTCCGACTCGGACAGTGACTCCGATTCGGATTCGGACAGCGACTCAGACTCCGACAGCGATTCGGACTCGGATAGTGACTCTGATTCCGACAGCGACGCTGACGCCGACAGTGATTCCGATTCGGACAGCGATTCTGACTCCGACAGCGATTCGGATTCAGACAGTGACTCCGATTCTGACAGCGACTCTGACTCGGACAGCGATTCTGACTCCGACAGTGATTCCGATTCAGACAGTGACTCGGACTCTGACAGCGATGCTGACTCCGACAGCGACTCTGACTCCGACAGCGATTCAGACTCAGACAGTGACTCCGACTCGGACAGTGACTCTGACTCGGACAGCGATTCGGACTCTGACAGTGACTCCGATTCGGACAGCGATTCAGACTCCGACAGTGATTCCGATTCGGACAGCGATGCTGACTCCGACAGCGACTCGGACTCTGACAGCGATTCGGACTCTGACAGCGATTCGGATTCGGACAGCGATGCTGACTCAGACAGTGACTCTGACTCAGACAGCGACTCGGATTCGGACAGCGATGCTGACTCCGACAGTGATTCCGATTCAGACAGTGACTCGGACTCTGACAGCGATGCTGACTCCGACAGCGACTCTGACTCGGACAGCGATTCGGATTCGGACAGCGACTCGGATTCCGACAGCGATGCTGACTCCGACAGCGATTCCGATTCAGACAGCGACTCAGACTCCGATAGTGACTCGGACTCCGACAGCGACTCGGACTCTGACAGCGATTCGGATTCCGACAGTGATTCCGATTCCGACAGTGATTCGGATTCGGACAGCGATTCTGACTCCGACAGTGATTCCGACTCCGACAGCGATGCTGACTCGGACAGCGATTCTGACTCCGACAGTGATTCCGACTCCGACAGCGATGCTGACTCGGACAGTGACTCGGATTCGGACAGCGATTCCGACTCGGACAGTGACTCCGACTCCGACAGCGACTCGGATTCTGACAGCGATTCTGACTCGGACAGTGACTCCGATTCCGACAGCGATGCTGACTCGGACAGCGATTCGGATTCCGACAGCGACTCTGATTCGGACAGCGATTCTGACTCGGACAGCGATTCGGACTCCGACAGCGACTCTGACGCCGACAGTGACTCTGACGCCGACAGTGATTCGGATTCGGACAGCGATTCTGACTCGGATAGCGACTCGGATGCCGACGCTGATTCGGATGCCGATTCCGATGCGCACTTAACGGTGACCGTCACCCCAGGAGATAAGACAGAGAATCCATCGGATAATGAAGTGATTCACGTGAATGGCGGAGCTGGCGATCCGAACGGCTACGATATTCAGAATGGCGTGATCGTGGCGATTGGTTCGAACGTCCAGATCTGGCTGACCCCGGACAGCCCCGATGGCGCGATCAAGGGAGACCACGTCCCCGATTGCGCCGATCCATCCCAGATCCACTATTACGATGCCAGCGGTAACGCGAATGCCAATAGCCCGTCGGGGTCGACCAATATCTTTGTGGTGGGCGATCATACCGGTGGCTATTACCAGCAGGGTGACTGGACCAACGATCATTATGAGTTCCGGGAAACCAACGGCATTACCGGCGGTAGCGGGACCGATCATATCTTTGTGACCGGCGATAGCGATAACTACAACGTTAATGTTGGTGCTAATAACAACAACGTGCTGGATAACGTAAGTATCACCGACAACGAGACCGGGCAGGGGCTATTTGGTAACGCAAACCAGATAGAGGACGTGGTCTTTGGTGATGGCTCTACCCAGACCAACACTACTACCACTACGGAAGTGACGTTCAATATCGATGTCAGTCTGGAAAGTAGTAACGAAAACGATCATCTGACCTCGATTACCATTAGCGGCCTGCCTGAAGGCGCCACTTTCTCTGATGGCGTTCACGCCGAGTGGAATGCGGAGCAGGGCACTTACACGCTGACTTTCGACGACGATACCAGCCACTATAACGGTCAGGTCTCCGTCACGCTGCCGGACGGGCAGGATTCGCTGGGGGATCTCGAACTGGAAATTCACTCCACCGCGGACGATCAGCACGATACCGATTACACCTTTGATGGCGATACCGGTGAGCAGATAGAGAGTCATGGTTTGCAGGCCACCAGCCTGAACGGCGTAGAGAGTGAGCATCATGGCGAAGCGATTTCGGACGACAGCCACGAGCCGGACCACAGCGCTTCCCACGAAGCTGGCGCTGATATTTCGCAGGATTCGGACCACGGTGATTCCCTGAACAGCGGCACTGATGTTTCGCAGGCGTCAGAGCACGGTGATTCCCAGGATAGCGAGACTGACGCTTCGCAGAGCCAGGATCCTGTCGATTCCCAGGATTCAGGTGCTGATGCTTCGCAGACAACGGAGCATGGCGACACTGCGGATAGCAACACCGACGCTTCTCAGGGGCAGAGCGATGCTTCCAGTGGCGAACTAAATGATGAACAGGCCGATCAGACTCAGAATGAGACTAACACCGGCTCAAACAATGAGCCCGCCCAGTCTCATGGCGACAGCGCTGACGACAGCCATACGGATAACGCGAACGATACCGACCATTCATTGCTGATTGATGATGACAATCTGCTGATTCAGCAGGGCGATAGTGCGTCTGTAGAACAGACCAGCGATGCTCACAGCGAGGCATCGCTCAGCAATCTGCTGGGCGATGAGTATGACAATACCCACGCTGCTGGCGAGGAGAGCGCTGCCGACTCGCAGACCGATACCGGGCAGGAGTCTGGCGTGACGCTGAGTGATGCCGAGCCGATTAACTTTGCCGATGTCATTAGTGACGACGAAGATGGTAACGATCTGAGCGCGCTGATTAAGGTCACCGGTGAAGACAGCGCCAGCGAGCCTGACCACGTTCCGGCGGAATCCGGCGCGCTTGATGGTGAAGGGGGCGACAGCGGTTACGACGGCGGCCATGACGACCACCTGGATAACCTGATAGCCAAACCCGACCCGCATGCCTGATGCGTGTGGCGCAGTTTTTCCATAACAAGGAAAACAGCGGCTATATTTTTTAATGATTTCAATAAGTCAAAAAACAGGATTCAGGTGAGGGAGTACCTGAACATTTCATGATGATGGATAGCTAATCAATAGAAACTTCTGCCTGTACTGCCTTGCCTGCATGTGGGGTAGTCCGCAAGAGAAGGACGTGATAATGAATCGTGGTAGTCAATTTTTTGTAGGGGCATCGCTTTCACTCCTGACGGCCAGCCTGGCGCAGGCCACCACCCTGGAGCAGGCGATTAAACAGACGCTGACTTCGCATCCGCAGGTGAGCGCCTCGGTCAACAGCCGCTATTCAGCGGATCAGGATTTACGGGCGGCGCAGGGAGGATATCTGCCTTCTCTGGATGTCACGGCGGGAACCGGTTGGGAACAGACCGATAACACCTCTACGCGCGGCGCCGACGATCACCGCCGTAATTTGCACCGTAGCGAATCCAGCATCAATCTGACACAAAATGTCTTTAATGGTTTTGGCACCACCAGCGAAGTGGCCCGCCAGCGGGCAACCGTGGATTCCCGGGCCTGGACTGTGATGAACACCAGCGAAAATACGGCGCTGGCGGCTATCCAGAGTTACCTGGATGTACTGATGCGAAAGCGAATGGTTGGGCTGGCAGAAGAGAATCTGAAAAACCACGAGCGGGTGTTCGATCAGATCAAACTGCGTACCGAGCAGGGAGTAGGGCGCCAGGCAGACTATGAGCAGGCGGAGGCACGACTTTCCCAGGCCCAGAATAACCTGCTGACGGAGCAGACCAACCTGGAAGACTCCATCGCCACTTACCACAGTGTGGTGGGGGCCGATCCTCTGGATCTCGCTATGCCGACAAAGCTTGCGGCTCCGGCATCGCTGGAAGCGGCCCGCAAATCGATGCTGAAAAACAGCCCGCTGCTGAAACAGGCCGACGCCGACGTGGAAGCGACACATCAGCAGTACGAAGCGGCGAAATCGAAATTTTACCCCAACGTAAATGTTGAGGTGGGGCGGCGTATGGATAACAACGTTGACGGCACCCGCGGGCACGACCAGGAATGGCAGGCGATGGTACGCATGCGCTACAACGTTTACAACGGTGGTACCGACCAGGCGACGCTCAGCTCCTATGCTTACAAGATGCGAGAAGCGAAGGATGTGAAAAACAACGCGCTGCGTCAGCTCAACGAAGAGCTGCGCCTGGCGTGGAACGCTTACCAGAACGCCGAGCGCCAGTTGCCGATTGCCAAAAACTATGCCGAACGCAGCCAGGCGGTGCGCAGCGCCTATCAGGAACAGTTCAGCCTGGGCGACCGTACGCTGCTGGATATGCTGGACAGTGAAAATGAAGTCTTCACCGCGAAGCGACGCTACGTGGAGCTGCAATTTCTGGAAATGTTTAACACCTATCGCATCAATGCCCGTACCGGCGAGCTGCTGAGTGCGCTGAAAATTCAGGCGCCTTCCGCAGCCCAGGCCATTGATACGACGGCGGCTTCCATGCCGCAGGATTCACTACCCGATATCGAATAACGCCTGGGTTATTTCATCTCGTGATAACCCTGTATTTCCCTGTGTCGGTGCGGCGTAATGCCGCCCGCACCTGAGGGCCGACTATGACACCAGACACCGATTCCCGGGATCTTAATGGTTCCGATTCAGATGACATTATCAGAAACGATCCACGCCAGAACCATGACGATCCGCTGCTGGATTGCCTGATGATCATGTGCAGGCTGCACGGTATTACCACCAGTCGCAATATCCTGACCGCCGGGTTACCCCTGAAGGCCAATACCCTGACCCTGAGTGCGCTGCCCCGGGCCGCAGGGCGCGCCGGGCTCAAAGCGCGGGTGATTCAGCGCCCGCTGGCCAATATTCAGGCTATCTCTCTGCCGGCCATTATTCTGCTGAACAATCAGCAGGCGGCGGTACTGACCGGCTGGGACGAGCGGCAGCAGGCAAAACTGCTGAGCGCCGACACCGAAGGCGGCGAACTGCGGGTGCCGCTGGAAGAGCTGGAAGCCAGCTATAGCGGTAAAACGGTGTTCATGCAGCCGGAGCATGACTACGATTCACAGCCCACGGCGACCATTCCGCGTACCAAATCCTGGTTTCAGGATACGCTGCGGCTGTCGAAGCTCCTCTATCTGGACGCCGTGGTCGCCAGTTTTCTGATCAACATCATCGCTCTGGCGGCACCGCTGTTTGTGATGAACGTCTATGACCGGGTGGTGCCGAATCAGGCCACCGCTACCCTGTGGGTGCTGGCTATCGGCATTACCATCGCCTTTGTTTTCGATTTCGTATTAAAGATATTGCGCGCTATCTGCCTGGATATTGCCGGTAAGAAGACTGACCTTATCGTTTCCGCCGGGCTGTTTGAACGGCTGCTGGGCATGAAGATGAAGCTACGACCGGCGCGGGTGGGGAGCTTCGCTCAGAACTTTCAGGAGTATCAGTCGCTGCGGGACTTTCTCTCTTCGCTGACGCTGACCGCGCTTATCGATTTTCCGTTTACCCTGCTGATTCTGCTGGTGATCGCCATTATCGGCGGTCCGCTGGTGCTGATTCCGCTGCTCTGTTACCCCCTGGCGATACTGATTAACTGGATGATTCAACGACCGCTGATGTCCAGCATTCAGAAATCCTTCCGGCTCTCTTCCGAGCGTCAGGCGATGCTGGTGGAAACCCTGACCGGCCTGGATGCGATTAAGGTCAATAACGCGCAAAGCGAACGTCAGTATCTGTGGGAGCAGATTATCGGCCAGTTGAGCAAGCTGGAACTGCGGGTGAAGTCGCTCTCTTACGTGGCGGTGAACTTCACCTTCTGGCTGCAACAGGCCAGCGGCGTGGCGCTGATTGTCGCGGGGGTGTACACCATTATGGGCGGCAACCTCACCACCGGCGGGCTGATTGCCTGCTATCTGCTGCATCGCCGGGCCATGCTGCCCATCGGCCAGTTCTGTAGCCTGATGACCCGCTACCAGCGGGCCAGAATGACCAAGGGCACCATCGATCGCATGATGAGTCTGGAACAGGAAACTCAGGAAGACGAAGTGCCGCTGCGTCGCGAATCCCTGTCCGGCGCCATTGAACTGCGGGACGTAACCTTCTGCTACCCGGGCAACCGCTATACCTCGCTGAATAATATCTCTCTGACCATTACGCCGGGCGAGAAGGTGGGGATTATTGGCCGCACCGGCTCCGGCAAGAGTTCGCTGGCCAAACTGCTGCTGGGCTTTTACCAGCCGGATGCCGGTAGCGTGCTGATCGATGGCATCGATGCCCGCCAGCTCGATGTTCACGACCTGCGCCATAACATCGGTTACGCCCCCCAGGATATCCATCTGTTTAGTGGCACGCTGCGCGATAACCTGGTCTATGGCGCCAGCTACGTGGATGAAGAAACCATGCTGCGGGTGGCGCGCCTGACCGGAGTGCATGAATTCGCCCGCCGTCACCCTTCCGGCTACAACATGCAGGTAGGCGAGAGGGGGATGAACCTTTCCGGCGGCCAGCGTCAGGCGGTGGCGCTGGCGCGATCGCTGCTGCTCGATCCGCCGATTCTGCTGATGGACGAGCCGACCAGCTCCATGGATAACACCAGCGAAGATCTGATCAAGAAAGCGCTGGTGCCGGTCGTTGCCAGCAAAACGTTGCTGCTGGTGACGCACCGCGCCTCGCTGCTGAGCCTGGTGGACCGGTTAATCATTCTCGACAACGGCAAAATCATCGCCGATGGACCGAAAGAGAGCGTGATGAGCGCGTTGAAGAAGGGGCAAATCCATGCGAATCGTTGACAGGCTTCGCCGCCTGATGAGGTGGCTGTCCGGGGATAAACACGCCGAACAATTTACCACTAACGAAGTGAATAAAGCGCTGCTGGATGACTCGCCCCAGGTGGTACGGGTGACTATCTGGGCCATTCTGGCGTTTATCCTCGTCATGCTTATCTGGTCGTCGCTGGCCAGTATCGACGAAGTGACTCGCGGGGAAGGGCGCACCGTGCCCTCATCGCGGCTGCAAAAGATCCAGAACCTGGAAGGGGGGATTGTCTCTCAGGTGTATGTACATGAGGGGCAGATAGTCAAACCCGGCGAACCGCTGGTGCGGCTGGATGACACCCGCTTTCGCTCCAATGCCGGTGAAACCAAAGCTGACCGGCTTTCTCTGGAGGCCCGCATTCAGCGGCTGACCGCGCAGCTTAACGATGCGCAAACCCTGACCCTGGCGCCGGAGATAGTTAACCAGGCGCCGGAAATCGCCGATGGCGAAATGAAACTGTTTACCAGCGTGAAGAATCGTATTCAGGGCGAAATTGGCGGTCTGGAAGAGCAACTGGTGCAGAAGAAACAGGATCTGCTGGATTTTCGGGCCAAAGAGGGACAATACCGCAACAGTCTGAGCCTGCTGCGTCAGGAGATCAGAATGTCTGAGCCGCTGGTGGCGAAGGGGGCTATCTCCAAAGTGGAAGTGCTGCGCCTGCGCCGTTCAGAGGTGGAAACCCGCGGTCAGCTGGAATCGGTGACTCTGGCTATTCCTCGTGCCGAAGCCGCCGTGAAAGAGACCGAAAGCAAGATTGCCGAAACCCGTGGCCGCTACCGCAGCGAGGCGCTCTCGCAGCTAAACGAAGCCCGCACTGAACTGAGCAAGACCCAGGCTTCAGGTAAAGCCATTGAGGACAGGGTTAACCGAACCCTGGTCACTTCGCCGGTGCGCGGTATTGTGCAGCAGGTGTTGGTGAACACCATCGGCGGCGTTATTCAGCCTGGCAGCGATATGGTCGAGATCGTCCCGCTGGACGACACCCTATTGGTTGAGGCCAAAATCCGGCCCCAGGATATCGCCTTTCTGCATCCCGGCCAGGAGGCCAGCGTCAAGTTTACCGCCTACGACTACACCATCTACGGCGGTCTGAAAGGAAAACTGGAGCAGATAAGCCCGGATACCGTGACGGATAAAGAGGGCAATAGCTACTACGTCATCCGTATCCGCACCGACAAAAACCACCTGGGCAGCGATAACAAACCGCTGTTGATTATTCCGGGGATGGTGGCGTCGGTGGATATTATCACCGGCAGAAAGACCATTCTTTCCTACCTGCTGAAGCCGATTCTGCGCGCCAGGGCCGAGGCGTTTCGCGAGCGGTAATCACTCTTTTTATCCCCCTCCCAAAAGGGCGAGGGTGTTTTATCCCCCTCTCCCTTTGGGAGAGGGACGGGGTGAGGGCAAAAGACCGCTTCAGCGTGCCATTTTTTGGCGGAATTCAAAGAAAACCTTAGATTTCCAGGATATGTTACCGGGTCGTGTCAGGAAGAGGTCGGCCAGGTATGTACGGATTTAATTTAGTGTTACTGCTACTACAGCAGATGTGCGTGTTTCTGGTCATCGCCTGGCTAATGAGTAAGACCCGCCTGTTTATCCCCCTGGTGCAGGTCACCGTGCGCCTGCCGCACAAATTTCTGTGTTACGTCGTTTTCTCTATTTTCTGCATTATGGGCACCTGGTTCGGGCTGCACTTCGAGGATTCCATTGCCAACACCCGCGCCATTGGCGCCGTGATGGGGGGACTGCTGGGGGGCCCGGTGGTGGGCGGCCTGGTGGGGCTTACTGGCGGATTGCATCGCTACTCGCTGGGGGGCATGACGGCGGTCAGTTGTATGATTTCCACCATTACCGAAGGGCTGCTGGCGGGGTTGATGCACCGCTATCTGATCCGGCGCGGGCGGGCCGATAAAGTTTTCAGTCCGCTAACGGCGGGCTGCGTCACCCTGGTGGTGGAAGTCATTCAGATGCTGATTATCCTGGCGGTGGCCCGGCCGTATCAGGAAGCGCTCAACCTGGTCAGCAATATCGCCGCGCCGATGATTATTACCAACAGCGTAGGTGCGGCGCTGTTTATGCGCATACTGCTGGACCGGCGGGCTATGTTTGAAAAATATACCTCGGCTTTTTCCGCCACCGCGCTGCGGGTGGCGGCAGCCACCGAGGGGATTTTGCGCCAGGGCTTTAACCAGGAAAACAGCCTCAAAGTGGCTCAGGTGCTGCATCACGAGCTGGATATCGGCGCCGTGGCGATTACCGATTGCGAAAAGCTGCTGGCCTTTATCGGCACCGGTTCCGATCACCATCTGGCCGGGCGCCCGGTCTCTTCCGGGTATACCTGGCGTGCGATAGAGACCGGCGAAGTGGTCTATGCCGACGGTAATGAGGTGCCTTACCGCTGTTCTCTGCATCCCAACTGCAAACTGGGATCCACTCTGGTGATTCCCCTGCGCGGCGAAAACCAGCGGGTGATTGGCGCCATTAAGCTTTATGAAGAGAAGAACCGGTTGTTCAGCTCCATTAACCGAACCCTGGGCGAGGGTATCGCCCAGCTACTGTCGGCCCAGATTCTGGCGGGGCAGTATGAGCGCCAGAAAGCGCTGCTGGCCCAGTCCGAGATCAAACTGCTGCACGCTCAGGTGAATCCTCACTTCCTGTTTAACGCCCTGAATACGCTAAAGGCGGTGATTCGCAACGACAGCGAGCGCGCTGGTCAACTGGTGCAGTATCTCTCGACCTTCTTTCGTAAAAATTTGAAACGCTCGTCGGAGGTCGCCACGCTGGGCGACGAGCTGGAGCACGTTAACGCCTATCTGCAAATCGAACAGGCACGCTTTCAGTCCCGGCTCCATGTGGCGCTGGAGGTGCCAGAGGATCTAAAGCAATACCAGCTTCCGGCCTTCACCTTACAGCCCATCGTGGAAAATGCCATTAAGCACGGTACTTCGCAGCTGCTGGGAGACGGCGAGGTGATGATTCGCGCCAGTCTTGAGCAACAGAACCTGATGCTGGTGGTGGAAGATAACGCCGGGCTGTATTGCAGTGACAACATCAGCCATCAGGGCCTGGGAATGAACCTGGTGGATAAGCGTCTGCGGGCGCGTTTTGGCGACGATTATGGGATTTCCGTCGCCTGCGAGCCGGAGCAGTACACCCGTATCGTGCTGCGGCTGCCCGTTGAGGAGAGGATATGTTAAGGGTACTGATTGTCGATGATGAACCGCTGGCCAGGGAAAACCTGCGGGTTCTGTTGCAGGATGAAAGCGATATCGAAATCCTGGGGGAGTGCGTCAACGCCGTCGAGGCCATTGGCGCGGTGCACCGGCTGCGCCCGGATATTCTGTTTCTGGATATCCAGATGCCGCGCATTAGCGGGCTGGAAATGGTCAGCATGCTCGACCCGGAACGGCGCCCGTGGGTCGTTTTTCTGACCGCATTCGACGAATACGCCCTTCAGGCCTTTGAAGAGCACGCCTTCGACTATCTGCTTAAGCCTATTGAGACGGCCCGGCTGGAAAAGACGCTTAATCGTCTGCGTCAGAGCCGCCAGGCCCAGGATCTGTCGCGGCTGCCGGGGGGAGAGCCGCCGCTGAAGTTTATCCCCTGTAGCGGCCAGAATCGTATCTGGCTGCTGCCCATCGACGATGTCGCTTATGTCAGTAGCCGCGCGGGCGGGGTCTGGGTAGCCAGTAAAGAGGGCAAGGAAGGGGCCACCGAACTGACGCTGCGTACCCTGGAAGAGCGCACGCCGCTACTGCGATCCCACCGTCAGTACCTGGTTAATATGGCGCATTTACAGGAAATTCGCCTGGAGGATAACGGCCTTGCCGAACTGCGGTTACGTAACGGTCAGACCGTGCCGGTCAGCCGCCGTTACCTTAAAGCGTTGAAGGAGGCGTTGGGGTTGTAGTCCGTGATACAGTGGCTAATGGCGTCAAAAGAAATTATTCCACAAGGATTTGCCGTCAGAGATGGGGCAGAGATCGCTGGCGACTTCTGCCCGCTCTTTGGCAAGGCTGCGAAATGTCGCTTCTATCCATTGTCGGTCGGGGAGAGACTGATTTCCTTTAATAATGCTTTGTAGAACCAGTGAATCGATAAAGGCAACGACGGCATCGGCTGAAGAAGGGGTTAACTTAAGATGCTCTTCAAATATCGCTTTGTTCGCCATAATAAGTTGTCGGGCGGTAGTTCGCAGGCGGGGGCGAGAGATAGCGGCAAGGAATATTTCATATTCTTTGATGATTGAGGGGTTTTGATGAAACAGCCAGAAAATAAAATCCGTAAGAATGGTTTCTTTTTTTAATGGTGGGCTGTTATGAAACCATTGGCTGGCATTTTTAATAAAATCAGAAATGGAGCGTAAAATAACAGCGGAATGTAGGTGGTCCAGAGTTTTGAAATGATAGGTTATCGTTCCGGGGGATATATCCATGCTGTCGGCAATTGCCCGATGGGTGCAGGCGGAAAGTCCCTGATCATGGATAATCCATGTGGCGTTATTTAGTATTTCCTCGATCGTCATTTCGCTGCGTGATCTTAACGGTTTTTTTATTCTGCTATTATTAAGGTTGAACATGTTACATTCCTGCAATACACCATGCGTTAAATCATAAAGCAAGTTACCCCATTGGCAAAGCGAATGATAACGTCGGGTGATCTCGCTCACCCTTCTACCGCGCATGTCGGTACTGAGCAGGATGTCGTTCAGCAGGAAAAATGGCATAATAAAGACGTGGGATTAATTGTACTTAGTACAATAAAAAGAGCCAAACTCTGATTGCAGGGGGATTAACGTAACAGAATAGCATTGATGACTATTTATTTATTAATGTACGAATGGTCGTTACGAAAAATGTGGCGTGGTTGTTATTTTTCTTCTTGTTTTTTTAGTTTTGTGTTAATAATTTTTTGTTTTCGCAGGCAGGATGTGCAGCGTTCGCCATGCAGTTGCAGGCAATGCCGCGAAAATAAAATAAATTTATACACAAGGTTCTTTTTTATGAATAAGAAAAAATCGCCAGGGTTGAGTGGGAAACTGTTCGCTATCATATTAATAGCGTTTGGCCTGTATATGCTAATTGGTGGTGGTTGGCTCATCGCCTTAGGCGGCAACTGGTATTATTCAATCGCCGGGGTGCTTAGCATTGGCGCTGGCGTTCAGCTATTTAGAGGAAAGTCTTCTGCAATATTATGGTTTGGGGTTCTGTTGGTTGTTTCCTTAATATGGACCATTATAGAGTCAGGGACCTGGTACTGGCGGTGGGTGCCGCGTTTTGCCTTAATGCTGGTCTTCGCCATCATCTTCTCTTTCTTCCTGCCGCGCCTCAGTTCGACGTTTGCAGGGGGCAGGGCAAAGTGCATTAGCGGTGTGTTGATTGTACTCTTCTTCGTTGCCGCGGGGCTGGCCTTTGCTCCTCATCATGTGACCGAGGCAACGCAGCTTCCAGCGGTGAGTGAACATGACTTTAGCGCGGATACCAGCGATGGCCCGGATGGCATGACCCCATCTTCCGACTGGTATTCATACGGCGGTAGTCAGGCTACGCAGCGCTACTCTTCCGCCCAACAGATTTCACCGGAAAATGTCAGCAAGCTTAAAGTGGCCTGGCAGGTTCATGCGGGCGATCTTCCAACTTCATCCCGCTGGGGAACGGAAAATACGCCAATCAAAATAGGCGACTTTCTTTATATCTGTACCGCCAGTAATAATATTGTGGCGCTGGATCCTTCAACGGGGAAAGAAAAGTGGCGATTTGATTCTCAGGCGGATAAAGATGCTATCCCCTATACGCCTGCCTGTCGCACGCTGGCCTATTTCGATGATTCCAAAGAGGGTGGATCAGCTCACTCATCGCCCGCGTTGCTGTGTCAGCGGCGTGTGATTATGGGGACGCTTGACGATCGGGTCATTGAAGTCGATGCCGACACGGGAAAACGTTGCACCGGTTTTGGGAACAATGGCGAAGTTTCAATTCTGGAAAATATGGGGGAAACCTATAAAGGCTATGTCGCGATTACCTCCGGTCCCGTGATTGTCAGGGACACCATTGTCGTCGGTCATCAGGTGGTTGACGGGCAGCGTACCTTTGGACCGCCGGGCGTGGTAAAAGCCTTTGATGTTCGTACCGGTAAACTCAAGTGGGCGTGGGATGCCGCGGCACCTTACGATCCCGCGCCGCGCTTCGGCGATGATGCCTATAAACGCGGCTCTCCGAACGTCTGGACAACCTTTACCGGCGACGACAAGTTAGGGTTGGTATACCTGCCTGTGGCCAATGCTTCTGGTGACTACTGGAGCAGCTCGCGAACGAAAGAGGAGCTGGAGTTTTCACCTTCAATCACGGCACTGGATATTGAGACCGGAATGCCACGCTGGAAATTCCGGACCGCTTATCACGACGTGTGGGATTATGACGCGGCGGCCTCACCGACGCTGGTTGACTACCCCGGTAAGGACGGCAAAAAAATTCCGGCATTAATCGTGCCGACCAAGAACGCCGAAATCTATGTGCTCAATCGTGAAACCGGTAAGCCTTTGTTCGATGTCGAGGAGCGTCCGGCTCCGCAGGGCGGGGTGGAGCCTGAGGCTCGAGCTAAAGTTCAGCCTCACTCTACCTTTAACAGCCTGCGTAAGCCCGATTTGACGCCGGAAAGTACCTGGGGACTCACGCCACTGGATCAACTTTACTGTCGTATTCAGTACCATCAGGCTAACTATGACGGCGCCTATACGCCGCCGACGTCAGATAAGCCGATCATCGACTATCCGGGGTATAACGGTGGGGTCGACTGGGGCGGTGTGGCGGTCGATCCGCAGCGCGGTATTCTGGTGGTTAATTACAACGATATGCCTAATTACACCCATCTTATCCCGCGTGAAACGGCAAATAAGCTGGGGTGGCGGGCGATGGATTCGATTAGCGCCAGCAAGGATACTCTGGGGCATGCTGAAGGCGCCAGCGATCCGCAGGAGGGGGTGCCCTACGCCGTCGACGTGAATGCCGGGTGGCAGATGAAGTTTACCGGTATGTTGTGTAAAGAGCCGCCTTATGGCTGGATCCGGGCGGTGGATCTGAACACTGGTCATACCCTCTGGGATCGTCCTCTGGGCACGGCCCGCAAGAATGGGCCTTTTGGTCTGCCGACCGGGTTACCCATTAATATCGGTACTCCCAATAATGGTGGGTCTGTTGTTACCCGATCGGGATTGATCTTCATTGCTGCCGCAACGGATGACTTAATTCGTGCGATTGATATTCGCACGGGGAAAACGCTTTGGTCTGCGCCTTTACCGGCTGGCGGCCAGGCAAATCCCGCTATCTATCGGCATAATGGCAAGGAGTACCTGATTATTGAAGCGACGGGCCACCACTTTATGCGTACGGCCAAAGGCGACTACGTTACGGCGTATGCATTACCGTAATTTATAGCGCTGCCAGGACAGGGATGTCCTGGCCATCAGGAAAGTGATTCCCTTAGCACCAGCCCATGACAGAGAAACAGCGCCCGCTCGCGACTGACCGCCGCCAAATCTTCCGTGATGCTATTTTCAGTGAAGGTTTGAATCAGAACGCCAAGATAACAGGAGGCCATGGTCTCTACGGGAATAATGCGGGAATAAAAACCTCTTTTCTGCTCAATGACCATGTTGCGGGCAATCCATTTTTTTAGTTTCGCTCTGTTTACCTTATCGTGGGGAGGATGGAACAGGCTGATAATGGTCAGATCATAATGGGCATAAAAAAAAGTCAGGAACTGATAAAGGCTGTGGCTGATATTATCGACGACATTATCTTTAGGCAGTGATGCCTCGATGAGCATAGAGACCACCAGCTCTTCAAGCTGATTGTCGAATTCGCTCATAAGACAATCATAAATCTCTTCTTTGCTCTTAAAATAGCTGTAAAAAACGGGCTGTGTGACGCCGGATTTTTTCACGATATTGCTGATTTTGGTGGCGTGAAAACCGTGGGTGGCAAATTCGTTCGCGGCCATTGACAGCAAGCGTTCACGCGTTATCTCTCCCTTGGTTTTTTTATCTCTGTGCATACGTTGAGGAATCCTGGCCAGTACGGCCAACCAGACTAAAACTAACCTTGCAGAGAAGCAATATCGGCGGGGCCCTCCCCGGTTAATCAGGGAGGGCGACTGGGTTATGACAGCAGCGATTTTGCCGTCTGCACAATATTTCTGACGGTGAAGCCAAATCGTTGAAACAGGACGTCGGCTGGCGCTGATTCACCAAAGGTTGTCATACCGATAACGGCGCCATCCAGCCCGACGTAGCGTTCCCAGTACTGGGCTGAAGCCGCTTCAACCGCCAGCCTGGCGCGGACGGATTTCGGCAGTACGCTTTCTTTATAGTGTGGCTCCTGGCTATCGAAGGTTTCAGGAGACGGCATAGAGACGACCCGGGCGCTAATGCCTTCATTGCTAAGCTGCTGCCAGGCCTGGATAGCCAGCTCGACCTCGGAGCCAGTGGCTATGACGATGAGCTGAGGCGTGCCCTCGCAACTGCGAATCACGTATCCACCTCTGGCGATATTGTTGAGTTGCTCAGGATCGCGCTGCTGCTGAGGTAATGTCTGGCGGGAAAGGCTGAAGGCGGTTGGGCCGTCGGTGCGTTCAATGGCGGCGCGCCAGGCAACGGCGGCTTCGACCCGATCGCAGGGGCGCCAGGTTCTGAGCCCTGGCGTTATTCGCAGGCTCGCCAGTTGTTCCACCGGCTGGTGGGTAGGACCGTCTTCCCCCATCCCGATGGAGTCGTGGGTATAGACCATGATATGGCGTAATTTCATTAATGCGGCCATGCGTACCGCATTACGGGCATACTCGACAAACATCAGGAAGGTTGAGGTGTAGGGCAGGAAACCGCCGTGTAGCGCAATGCCGTTCGCCATCGCGGTCATCCCGAATTCACGCACGCCATAGTGAATGAAGTTACCGTCAGCCTGCTGATGAACCGGAACCGAGCCGGACCAGGTGGTCAGGCAACTGGGGGTGATATCCGCGCAGCCGCCAAGATATTCGGGAAGAATCTGGGCGAATGCCTCCAGCGCGGTCTGTGAGGCTTTGCGTGTCGCAACATCGACCGGAGTCTCCTGCAACTGCTGGATCAACGCGTCAGCATAATCATGCCAGTTTTCGGGGAGCGCCTGATGTATTCTGCGCTGATATTCGGCGGCCTGCTCCGGCCATTTTTCACGATAGGACTGGAACAGACTCTGCCACTGCGCTTCCCATTCCCGCCCCTGCTCCCGGGCGTTCCATTGCTGGTATATATGTTCGGGGATCTCAAAAGCGCCGTATGGCCAGTTAAGTCGCTCCCGGGTGAGTTGGGTTTCGGCGGCGCCCAGCGGGGCACCATGTATCGTTTCTGAACCGGCTCGGTTCGGGGAGCCGTAACCGATAACGGTTTTACAGATGATCAGGCTGGGTTTTTGTTTTTCTGCCCGGGCAGCTTCGATAGCAGCACTAATAGCCTGTGGATCGTGACCGTCCACATCACGGATAACGTGCCAGTGATAGGACTCAAAGCGTAATGGCGTATTGTCGGTGAATACGCCGTCTGTTGAACCATCAACGGTAATGCCGTTGTCATCGTATATCGCGATTAATTTTCCCAGGCCAAGCGTTCCGGCCAGGGAGCATACCTCGTGGGATATCCCTTCCATCAGACAACCATCCCCCAGAAAGGCGTAGGTATAGTGATCCACGATGGCGTGTTCGGGTCTGTTGAACTGTGCGGCCAGGGTCTTTTCAGCAAGGGCCATACCGACCGCATTGGCAATGCCCTGACCCAGGGGGCCTGTTGTGGTCTCAACCCCCGGAGCGTAGCCATATTCGGGATGACCAGGGGTTTTCGAGTGCAGTTGGCGGAAATTTTTAATGTCGTCGATAGAGAGTGCGTAACCGGAAAGATGCAGCAGGCTGTAGATCAGCATCGATCCGTGTCCGTTGGAGAAAACAAAACGATCCCGGTTGTCCCATTTAGGGTTATCAGGGTTGTGGCGCAGGAATTTGCGCCACAGAACCTCGGCAATATCGGCCATGCCCATCGGTGCGCCGGGGTGGCCTGATTTCGCTTTCTCTATGGCATCGATACTAAGGATTCGGATTGCATTAGCTAGTTCGTTGGGCATTGTCATGTTTCACCTGTATTCTCGCTACAAAAGCTACTTAGTTGTAGATTATATTCATAGCATCAAGCAAAGAGGTATTGGTTTGGCTTTAACGAAGAAAGGGAGTTTGATCACAATATTTTCCGGTGAAATTCGGTTTGCACACGGTTAATACGTCTATATGACATTGAGGAGTAGGATTGTTATCTACTTATTAGTAGCTTTTTTTTGGCGAGGGCCAAAACAAGAGTACGATGATGACTGAGCCTTGCCTGTAAGAACAAAGGGGCCATCAGCGGCCCCTTTTACTATTCATCTTACGGTATTAATGCCCCGAAGAGACCTTCACACCGCCTTCCGGAATCGGAACGTACGGCGTTTCTTTGTCGGTACGCTCCGGATTATTACGCACCTGTAGCCAGGTCTTCACGCCATAGAACAGGATGCTGTACACCACCACCAGGAACAGAATGCTCAGGGTGGCGTTGGTGTAGTTGTTCACCACAATGTGGTTCATATTGGTTATCTGCTCTGCGGTCAGGCTGGAACCCTGCTGTGCGATCTGCTCTTTATACAGACGGGCCATATAGAAGAAGCCTTCCATCTGCGGATTGTTGCTGAACAGCTTAAGGCCCAGCGCCCAGGTGGTGCAGATAAGCAGCCAGATAGCCGGCAGCATGGTGACCCAGATGTAGCGGGTACGCTTCATCTTAATCAGGATCACGGTGCCCAGAATCAGCGCCACGGCGGCCAGCATCTGGTTAGAGATACCGAACAGCGGCCACAGGCTCTTCACGCCGCCCAGCGGATCCACCACGCCCTGATACAGCAGATAGCCCCACAGCCCTACGCAACCGGCGGTGCCGACGATACCGGCAGGCAGCGAGTTGGTTTTCTTCAGGAACGGAATAAAGTTACCCAGCAGATCCTGGAGCATAAAGCGACCGGAGCGGGTACCGGCGTCCAGGGCGGTCAGGATGAACAGCGCTTCGAACAGAATCCCGAAGTGATACCAGAAGCCCATATCGGCCGCCGGAATGATCTTATGGAACACGTGGGCGATACCGACTGCCAGGGTCGGTGCGCCGCCTGCGCGGTTCAGCACCGAAGGTTCACCGATATCCTTCGCGGTTTGCAGGATCTGCTCCGGCGAAATCACAAAGCCCCAGGAACTGACAGTCGCTGCCGCATGGACCGTGGCCTCTTTCAGTTGGGCCATAATCATCGGCGCCTGATCGGTGCCCAGTTCATGCAGGTTCGGCATGGTAATGCCAAGACCGGCCGGTGGGGTGTTCATGGCGAAGTAAAGACCCGGCTCGATAATCGATGCCGCCACCAGCGCCATAATAGCGACGAAGGATTCCATCAGCATGGCGCCGTAGCCAATGAAACGGGCGTCGGTTTCACAGGCCAGCAGCTTGGGCGTGGTGCCGGATGCGATAAGCGCATGGAAGCCGGAAACCGCGCCGCAGGCGATAGTGATAAACAGGAACGGGAACAGCGCCCCTTTCCACAGCGGACCGGTACCGTCGATATACTGAGTCACCGCTGGCATTTTCAGGTCCGGATTCAGGATCACGATACCCAGCGCCAGACCGACAATAACCCCAATCTTCAGGAAGGTGGCCAGATAGTCGCGCGGCGCCAGAATCAGCCAGACCGGCAGCAGGGCAGAGACAAAAGCGTAACCGATCAGCGCATAAGTGATGGTAGTGTCTTTAAAGGTCAGCGCCGGTCCCCAGTAAGGATCGTGGGCGATCACGCCGCCAAACCAGATGGAGGCCACCAGCAGCACAATGCCGATAACGGAAACCTCACCCACCCGGCCCGGGCGAAGAAAGCGCATATAGATACCCATAAACAGCGCAATCGGCACCGTGGAGCAGACGGTAAATACCCCCCATGGGCTTTCGGCCAGGGCTTTCACCACAATCAGCGCCAGCACCGCCAGGATGATAATCATAATCAGGAAGCAGCCGAACAGCGCGATGGTGCCCGGAACCCGGCCCATCTCTTCTTTGATCATCTCACCCAGCGAGGCACCGTTACGGCGCGAGGAGATAAACAGCACCATAAAGTCCTGCACTGCGCCCGCCAGCACCACACCGGCCAGCAGCCAGAGGGTTCCCGGCAGGTAGCCCATCTGGGCGGCGAGTACCGGCCCCACCAGCGGACCGGCACCGGCAATGGCGGCAAAGTGGTGACCGAACAACACATAGCGGTTGGTGGGCACGTAGTTAAGGCCATCGTTGTTGATGACCGCGGGAGTTGAGCGCGTTGGGTCGAGCTTCATGACCTTCTGCGCGATATAGAGACTGTAATAGCGATAGGCGACCAGATAGACCGACACCGAGGCGGCGACTATCCAGAGTGCGCTGACGTGTTCGCCGCGCCGTAGCGCAACCACCGCCAGACAGCACGCACCGAGTATCCCCAGTGCGACCCAGGGGATATGCCTGATGAGTTTGTTGTTATTCATAGGGACCTGCTTGTCTTTTTTTTGCTGTTTGTTGACTAAGAGAAGACCGCACTGACTCCTGTCGCGGTCGGGGGTAAAAAGGGTTGTTTCCAGCGTTGGCCGTATAGTCGCAAATTTGTACAGCGCTCTGGGGGAAAGTTGATTGAGCGGTCGTATGGCGTGGCGAGCGGTTGCTGCGTCGCCCGAGCGGTTATCCGGCGTCGCTAACGGCTTGAAATATGTGATTAATGTCTCATAAAACGCCCGGGAAAGTCCTGGTGACAGCGCTGGCTTTCACCGGGAGTGGTGTCATAATCAGCCCTGATCGCAACCGTTATGGAGAACGATAATGGCAAAATTAATACAGATTCACTTCGATTTCAGCGGCCCGTTTGGGGCGCAGATGGCCACACAGCTTAAGGATCTGGCCGAATCCATTAACCAGGAGCCGGGATTTATCTGGAAAGTCTGGACCGAAGATGCTCAGCGCCAGCTGGCGGGGGGCATCTACCTGTTTGAAGATGATAAGAGCGCCCGGGCCTATATGGCTAAGCATACTGCCAGGCTTCAGGCCATGGGCGTTAACGAGGTGGTCTGCGAGTTGTTTGACGTTAATGAGCCGCTGACGGCGATAAACCATGGCGTTACGCAGCGGTAAGCATAACCCTAATGATCAAAGGTGGTGTTGATACATCCTTTGGCGGCGGCCCGTTGTTACTCAGGCATGATAAAAATCTCCAGGAAGGAGGCGATAGGTGCGTATTGAGGAAGAGGAATACCTTGATGATTACAGGTTGAGAAGAAAGAAATTTATTTATGATCGTCGGGTTCATCATAGTTATGTTTTTTCTGCTGGTCATCAGTTCTACACGGTTATTGTCGGCAGTCTGGTTGATGAGGACATATTTACCCGAATAGGTTATGAGATGCCGAATGGTATTCCTTTCCCTGGTAATGGTATGGCTGAAGTGTACTTTGATGTCTTTGATGGAACGGATATCTCTGGTGACTTCAGGCTCGTACAGTTCGCTGGCCTGGGGAGTGCCATTGTCCTTCAGACTGTCTCCCTGGCGTTGATCTCCCATTTTGAGACCTTTAACGTGGGTGGTTTCGTTTTTCAGGCGGCGGCTGGAGGTGTGGTTGACAGGGGGCGTAGCATCTCACTGGAAGAGACTTACGACTACATCTTTGGGTTAAAAAATGAACCGAGGTATAATCAACATACTGGGTTGCCAAAAAAGATTCCGCGCTCACTGTTACCAGAAGAGTTACGAGCATATAAACATGTTGTCGAAGGGAGGGCATGCTATGCCATATTGTCGTAAGCAATCTCGTTCAGTTCCTTTCGCCTGGGACTACAACAAAGATAAGAGAGTGTTTAAGGCGTTGGTCGATGCCGCAGTGGTGAATGCAAATGAACCCTTTGAGTCGAAGTATTTGTTTGAAAAAAATAACCACTCTTCATCGACCTTGTTGAGAATGAAGTTGAAACAAAAAGCGCTTAATCGCAAGCTATGTGAAATCTGAAGGCTCCGTAAGGAGCCTTTCTTTTATCACGAGCTAAATCTCCCCTTACTCGCTTTTCTGCCTTCCGTCGTTTGCCTCTATCGGCTTAATATCTTTCAGAACAAAGAGATAGATAAGCGCCCCGGCCAGACAGGCGCCGCCTGATACTGCCAGCGCCGGAATAAAGGAGCCGTTGTTGCTGGCGATCAGATAGCCGGTCACCACCGGGCCAAGAATGCCGCCGCAGTTGGCGATCGCGTTCTGCATTCCCGCCAGCAGCGAAGTCATATTGCGCGGCGCGATATCGCCTGGCAGGCACCATAGCGCCGATGCGGCGAAGGCCAGACCGGCATAGGAAAGGCACAGCAGCGCCAGCATGCCCTGAGTGGATTCGGTAATTCCTGCCAGGGCGATGCTGGTGGCAAGGAGCATGCCGCCGACCAGGTTTATCTTGCGGGCGATATTCAGGTTGCCGGTGCGGGCGTACAGATAGTCGGTAAACCAGCCGCCGATATACTGGCCGACAATGCCGCTCAGCGGCGGCAGCATGGCGGCAAAGCCCATCTCCGCCAGACTCATGCCGCGTTCGTTCATCAGGTAGGTGGGGAACCAGGTAATAAAGAAGAAGATAGCGTAGTTCAGCATAAAGAAGCCCGCGCACATGGCGATGACGTTGCGGTACTTAAACAGCTGATACCATTTCATGGGAATGCGGTTATCGATCCCCTCTTTCTTGGCCTGTCCGCTGCGGATCCAGTCGAGTTCATCCTGGCTCACGGCCGGGTGGCTTTCCGGATCGCGGTAGACCCGTAGCCACCATATCGCCCACAGCAGCCCCAGCCCGCCGCACAGATAAAAGGCGGCATGCCAGCCCCAGGTGGCAATGGCCCACACCACCAGCGGCATGGCGAAGGCGGTGCCGAACTTGGAACCGCTGTCGAACAGCGCCACCACTTTGCCGCGTTCGCGGTCCGGGAACCATTTGGCGGTAACGCCGTTGTTGCAGGGGTAAGCTCCGGCTTCGCCGATCCCCATAAAGATCCGGGCGGAAACAAAGGCCAGCGGCGTGCGGGCCAGACCGGTCGCCATGGTTGCCAGCGACCACCAGATCACCGATACCGCCAGAGTCCGGCGCTGGCCGAAGCGGTCAGCCAGATATCCCGCCGGTATCTGACACAGGGCATAGCTCAGGAAGAAGGCCGACATAATCCAGCCCATCTCTTCGGCATTCAGCGCCAGCTCTTTTTCAATCACCGGCGCCGCCGCCGACATCACGGTGCGATCCAGATAGTTAATGATGGTGGCGAACAACATCAGGATGGCGATATGAAATCTGACGTTGGTCTTGCGGATGGCCTGCATAATCGGGAACCTGTTGGTATGGTAGTGTGTTATGAAAATGTAAACCACTGTGCCGACACGGAAAGCGCAGGCGCGTAAAAGTGCGATCGCGGTTACAGGATTTCCTGTTAATACAATGCTTTTTGGTATGGCATGGCGGCGCGGAGAGTACCGCGCCGGAGGAGGATCAGAACATGGTGTTGGCATTTTGCGCGTTATCCGGCACCGCCTGGATAACGTCCCAGTGCTCGACGATTTTACCATCGCGAACCCGGAAAATATCCACTACCGCTTCACCGCGATCGCCGTCGTGCTCCGTGGAATGAACGTGCAGCCAGACCCTGTCGCCGTCTACGGCGCTGCGTACGATACGCGCCCGGGCGTTGGGGTTCTGCCGGAAATAGTCGCGGAATCCTTCCACAAAAGGTCTCTTGCCGTCCGGCACCTGGGGATTATGCTGCCGGTAATCTTCCGCCACCACCCGGGCGGCTGTATCCACCTCGTGGCGGTTAAAAAAGTCGTTATAGAAATTAATCACCAGCTGGCGATTTTTTTCCTGCTGAACGGGGGAAATATTCTGCGCCAGGGCGCTGGAGCAAAAAGCTGCCGCCAGCAGCGTCGCCGCCATCGCCATAGGTTTTACTGCACTTTTCATACCCGGTTTCTCTTTGTGATGGCGCGGGGAAGCCCCGGCCATAAATAACCCAATAGCCGATATAACATGCTGATGAATAAAGAGTCTGTGTATCAGACCCGGCTTATTATTAGCAAAAGGCCGGGGGCACCACAAGTAGTTACCTTAGGGTAATAGTTTCAGAACTGATAGCTGTAGTTGACGCTGGCGAACCAGAAGTAAGGACGGTTGTATTCGCCTTTAATTGCCGGGGGCGACTGCACTTTTGACGACTGCATATGCAGATATTCCACGGCGAAACCGATATTGCTGGACGGCGTAATCTGGTATTGGGCGCCGGTCGCGAAACGCCATTCATCGCCGGTTGGCAACGACAACGACACATCGCTCTGGGAATCGTAGATGGTGCTGTCAAACGCGATACCGCCGTTAATTCGCCATTTCTCATTTGGCCGATACTGAACCCCCAGTGCGGTATGCCAGGAGTCTTTCAGACGGTTGCTGTGGGTAAGATCCCGGTTACCAGCCGAGATTTCCGGGCTGCCGAACTGGCTCCAGTCCTGCCAGCCTAAATCCCCCATAACGGACCACTGGCGGTTAATATCATGTACCAGACTGACCATAATCTGCTGGGGAGCCCGCACCTGAGCGGAAAGGGGCAGGCTATATTCCCTGTTCGGCAGGTTAGGGAAGCGAGCCGTGCTATCGATATCAAAGTCGTAATCGGTTTTGCTGGTCCAGGTTATCCCCATGCGGGTTTGATCGGTCAGATCCATCAGTAACCCGAGCTTGTAATTCATGGCCCAGTCGCTGTCATGCTGGCGTTCATCGCTGCCGTTAACGTCGCGCCTCAGGCTCAGATAGCCGTAGTTAATGCCGGGGCCGAAACCGATGGAGACTTTATCGCTCAGCTTCCAGGCAATGGAAGGACTAAGGGTGACACCTACCATTGTCGCTTTATTGATTAACCGCTCTCCTGCCCAGTTGCCGAAGTCCAGGCCGAGACCAAAGTTACCGTACATACCGATACCGGCGTAGAGGTTGTCGCTCAGACGTTGGCTGTAGAACAGGCTGGCATTGGGAAACGGTCGCATGACGTCACCAGGATCTCTGCCGTTATTCTCCATATCGTAGGAGACATCGCCGTCCATCACCTGGATACCCGTGGTTAACATATGGTCCGGCAGTCGGGTCATTCCCGCAGGGTTGGTGGCAATCGTCGAGGCATCCTGGGCGCGGGCGGCCTGCCCGGCACCGGCAAGCGCGGTATCCTCGGTGCCGATTTCATAAAAGTAGAGTGCGCTGGCCTGGGACAGGACCGGGAACAGCAGTCCGCAGCAAAAGATGGCGAGTTTTTTCATAACGTACCGGCGTGGTTAACAAAGGGAGTAGCGCTTAATTTTTGCGTGCCGGAATAGTAACAAAGGGGAAGCCGCAGAGGTGTGAATGTTGGATTTAGTCATACTTAATAAAACAGGCCATAATTGGCTCCTGCCGGGTGGGTGTTTTGCTAAAAATATCGCTGCCATCAATGACCTGAGGCGTCACCTGAAATTATCATGCAATTGAGACTTTTCTTAGATTCAATAAATGCAAAGTAAATGTGTTGAAATGAATCATGAACACGTCTATCTAAGGAGAACCTTGATTGTTTTCTGTCACGTGATAAAGGAAAAATAATGGCTATCGATATGTATCTGAAGGTTGATGGAGTTACCGGTGAATCTGAGGATTCAGAGCATAAAAACTGGATCGATATTCTGTCCTTTAACTGGGGAGCCAGCCAGCCGGGCAATATGTCCGTAGGCGGTGGTGGTGGAACAGGTAAAGTTCAGTTCAGTGACTTTGCCGTACAGGCTTTTATCGATAAAGGAACCCCGGCTATCCTGAAATTCTGCGCATCCGGTAAACATGTGGATAAGGTTGAGTTATCCGCCTGTAAGGCCGGGGGCCAGAAGCTGGAATATACCCGCGTAGTTCTTGAGGATGTCCTTGTCACTGGCTGTAAATTTACCGGCGTCGGCCAGACGGATAAAATTATGGTCAATTACTATTTTCAGGCGGCAAAAGCGAATCTGCATTACTGGGAGCAGAGCGATCAGGGCACCAAAGGGGCAGAGACCAAAGCAGGATGGGATATTAAACAGAATAAAGAAATCTAATCATGGTGGGGTAACCAATGGCTGGAATAGCATCTTCGATTAATAATGCTATTTATAATAGCAGTGCACCCAGTAGTTCTGAGGCCAAATTTAGTCGAAAAGAGATGGAGTTACTGGTCGATGTTGTCAATCATCTTCATGAAGATGAGTTGCAAAGCTTTGCCAATGACGATGTCGATCTGGCAATGAGAACCTATGAAACGCTGCTGACTAACAGCACTGCTGGCAGCCATCAGATGAGAACGATGCCGCCTGATGAAGAACAACACTTACAAAGCCGAATCAATCCGGCCATAACCCCCGGTACTGGGGGGTTCTTTAACCAATTCTCCTCCGGTAATCTGAACTCCTGGAACCCGCTACGGGTCAGGGATGTTTACAATAAAACAACGCGCGATTATCTGTGGGAAATATTATCTCCGTTAGGTAGCCTGTTAAGTTCCGGGGGGGCTATCGCAGCGGTTATGAGAGAGATTAGCGTCAGGGTTGCTCTTGCTTCGGCGGGTGCCAGCTCAGTTATGGTCGGCGCGTTTTTAATTTTGAGATCAAGATATAAAGACAACCAGGTCAGGCTTAATAAAAAGTTGATGGTGGCCCTTAAGTCACTGTCTAAAGCAAGAATTGATCTGAAAAAGTCTTATGCAAAAGTGTTAACTAAGCTGAATGGTGATTTGGGCAGTCACGTAGAAGACAGTAAAAAAAAGGAGGCGCTGCAAAAGCTCCACAACTCCATAACTCCACTGGATCCCAGCGGAAATATGATAGCGTTTTTATCCGGTGCTTTCGCTGATGAGCACAGTAGCGATGCAAGAATAATGGTTTCTGATAATAGCTGGCACGTTGAATTTGGTGACAGTAACAGGGTCTTTACCATGAAAGACATTGATGTCCTGGAGATGCTGGCTTAATCCTTTGCCGTATATTTTCCCCTTTTGAACAGAATTCCCGGGAGAGCCTACAGGCACTCCCGGGAATAAGTTATTCCCAGATTCGCTCCGCCTTAGCCGCATCGTATTGCGGTGGCGGCTGACGGAAACGTCGGGTCAGCCAGGTCAGGTACAGCAGCCCCAGCGCGGCCCATACCAGCCCCAGGGTCAGGGAGGTTGCTTCCAGATTGATCCACAGCACGGCGACCGTGGCGGCACCCACCAGCGGCAGCACCAGGTAGTGGAACTTCTCTTTGCGGGTTTTATTACGCCCTTCCCGGCGGTAGAAGAAGTTAAATACCGAAAGATTAACAAAGGTGAAGGCCACCAGCGCCCCGAAGTTAATCAGCGCCGTGGCGGTCACCAGGTTGAAGAACTGCGCCGACAGCGCGACGATCCCCACCATAATCACGTTCAGCGCCGGAGTGCGCCACTTCGGATGCACATAGCCAAAGACCCGCTCCGGGAAGACCCGGTCGCGCCCCATCACATACAGCAGTCGCGAGACGCTGGCGTGGGAAGCCAGCCCCGATGCCAGGGTGTTGATAAAGGTGGTACACAGGAAGATTGACTGAAACAGCTTGCCGCCGACGTACAGGGCAATTTCCGGCAGCGCAGCGTCGGGATCCTTAAAACGCGAGTTGTCCGGGAAGAACAACTGCATGGCGAACGAGGCGACGATAAAGATAAAACCGCCGTAGAGCGCGGTCAGAAATATCGCTTTGGGGATCTTTTTGGCGGCGTCCGGCGTCTCTTCCGAAAGCGTAGTCACCGCATCGAAGCCCAGAAACGAAAAGCAGACAATGGTCGCACCGGTGATAATCGGCAGCAGGTGGGCGTTTTCGCTGATAAACGGCTGTAGCGACCAGACAGTGCCCACCCCTTCGCCGCGCTGTAGTCCGTGAACCACCAGGAAGATAAAGACGGCGATAATCGCCACCTGCACCAGCACGAACAGGGTATTAAAGTTGGCGACCAGATTAATGCTCTTCAGGTTGGCTGCGGTCAGGATAATCACAAAACCTACCACCCAGATCCAGGATTCCACTTCCGGGAACAGCGCGGTCAGGTAGATCTTCGCCAGCAGCACGTTAATCATTGGCAGAAACAGATAGTCGAGCAGCGACGACCAGCCCACCATAAAGCCAACGTGGGGGCCAATGGACTTTTGAGCGTAGGTATAGGCCGAGCCCGCCTGGGGGAACTGGCGTACCAGCTTGCCATAGCTGATGGCGGTAAAGAGCACGCCCGCCAGCGCCAGCAGGTAGGAGGCCGGAACATGACCGTTGCTGACCCCGGAGACGATGCCGAAGGTATCGAATACCGTCATTGGCGTCAGATAGGCCAGGCCCATCATCACCACCTGCCAGAGCTTCAGGGATTTGCGCAGCTGCGGTTTGGCGACGGCGGCGGTATTGAGCGAGGTATTAGTGGACATGGCGCGCGCCCCCTTTGCCGGTAACGATTTGCTGTAGTGTGATCCTTATTGCAAACCGCTTTAGCAAGAGGGTAAATCGCGCTGTCGGGAACCAGGGAAACGCGCCGGTATTCAGGCATTCAGTTGGCCCATATTCACTGTGGCCCGGGCGCAGGCCCGCACCCGGCGGGTAAGCTGAGAACGGCATCATGTTATTTCCTCGTCAAAATCTGTCTGTTATCGGAAGACCCGCTGCCGCCTGCGCTCCCTGGACGGCATTCGGAAAATGTCCCTGCGAACGTCGGCTGTGGTGGGCCTCGCGTTGGGAAAATTATGACGGCCCGGTTCCACTCAGGCCGCATGATGCTACTGATTATTTGCCCCCGACGGGAGCGTTTTTTACGCCCTCAGGCGTTTTTTAGCATCCAGTCGATTTCGGTGTCGGTAATCAGACGTTCGAACTGGGTGAGTTCGTCGTTTTTACAGGCCAGCCAGACGTGGCTGAAGCGTTCCCCCAGCTGCTCGCGCAGCGCCTGATGGCTGGCGAAGGTCGATAGCGCATCGCTCTGACGAATGGGAAAGGGCACGCCTTCCTGTTCCAGACCGTTGCCTTCCACCCGTGACGGCAGCGGCAGTGTGTTGTCCAGACCGTGCAATATGCCGGCCAGTATCGCGGCCATCACCAGGTAGGGGTTGGCATCGGCGCCCGCCACCCGGTATTCCACCCGGTGGTTGTTGCGATCGCCGCAGGGAATACGCAGCGCTACGGTGCGGTTGTTGTGGCCCCAGGAGGCCTGAGTCGGTACGTACATGCCGGGCTGAAAGCGACGCCAGGAGTTCACATTCGGCGCCAGAAGCGTCATGGAGGCGGGCATCAGATCGATCATACCGGCCAGCGCGCGCTTCAGTAGCGCCGAATCTTCGCCGTTATCGTCCGCCAGTACGTTGTGGCGCTGGCTGTCGACCAGGCTGATATGGATGTGCATACCGCTACCGGCGTGCTCTTCGTACGGCTTGGCCATGAAGGTGGCGTGCATATCGTGTTTTTCCGCCACCACTCGCACCAGGCGCTTAAGGGCCAGGGCGTCGTCACAGGCATCCAGCACGTTATCGGTATGGTTAAGGTTGATTTCGAACTGTCCGGGAGAGGCTTCGGCTACCGCACCGTCGGCGGGAATGAGCTGCAGGCGGGCCAGCTCGTCGATGTCGTTCAGTACCCGGGCGAAGTGATTCAGGTTATCCACCGAATAGACCTGACTCTGGGTATTGCGGTCCTGGGTGCCTGGAGCGCAGGGGGGTTGCAGATAGCCGTCGGCATCGCGTTGCTTATCCAGCAAATAGAACTCCATCTCTACCGCTACCACGGGGAACAGGCCGCGGCTGCGTAGTTGCTGCCAGAGCCGGTTGACAACGTTCCGTGGTTCAACGTCAAAGGGAGTGCCATCTTCATCCAGCATCGTCAGCAGTAGCTGGGCGATGGTTTGTGGTTCGGCGGCAGAAGGGGTCAGAGTGCCCGGCACCGGGATACAGGTGCGATCCGGTTCTCCCAGCGCCTGGCCCAGCCCGGTCTCTTCGACCACGTTGCCCAGAATGTCCATGGCGAACACCGATGCCGGAAAATAGCAGCCTTTGTCCAGTTTATGCAGGCCGGAGACCGGAATACGCTTGCCGCGGAAGCAGCCGTTAAGGTCGGTCAGCAGCACATCCACATACTGGGTTTCCGGATAGCGTTCCAGATAACGTTTTACCTCAAGGCCGAACGCGCTACTTCGCCTCTCTTCAGAATGCTGAATAAAGCTCTCAACTTCCAGGATATTGGTTTCCATGATTCACCATCGTTGTCTTGGTTGCGAACGGTTTGGACGACTGTTAAATATAATGTCCGTTCTGTTGAATTTGTATCCAGTCGGTATGTTTGTCAAATGTTAATTTAAGTTTGAAAAATGGTTATTGCACTGCTAGATTGTGAAAATATTGAACGGAAAGTGGCAAAATGGAAGTGTTTTGGAAATAATTTAGTCCAGCATGTGAGGCCGATCATGGGCAATATATTTGACATACCGACTATTGGTGTTGTGATGTGCAGGAACAGGATTAAGGGACACGAGTCCCAGACCCTGCAAGAAAAGTACCTGGATGCGGTTTTATTTGCTGGCGGTCTGCCGATTGCGCTACCGCATGCGCTGGCTGAACCCCAGCTTCTGGCGGCGCTACTGCCCAAACTCGACGGTATTTTCCTGACCGGAAGCCCCAGCAACGTGCAGCCGCACCTTTATGGTGAAAACGGCGATGAGCCTGACGCCGATCCCGGGCGTGATCTTCTGAGCATGGCGCTAATCGACGCCGCGCTCGAAAGGCGCATCCCCCTTTTCGCCATCTGCCGGGGGATGCAGGAACTGGTTGTCGCCACCGGGGGGACTCTGTATCGTCGCCTGTTTGACGAACCGGCGTTTCTCGAACACCGCGAGGATCCGGAACTTCCGGTGGAACAGCAGTATGCGCCTTCCCACGAAGTGCAGGTGCAATCGGGCGGGTTACTTTCGCGTTTGATACCGGGATGCAGTACCTTTTGGGTGAACTCATTACACGGGCAGGGTGCGAAAACGTTAGGCCCGCGGTTGTGTATTGAGGCGCGCGCGCAGGATGGACTGGTAGAGGCGGTCAGCGTTCACGACCATCCCTGGGCGTTGGGCGTGCAGTGGCATCCGGAATGGAACAGTCGCGAGTATGAGCTTTCGCGTCTGTTGCTGGCGGGCTTTATCAGCGCCTGTCAGAACTATCACGCTGAAAAACAGCAGGTTTGACCATAATTTTAAGGAAATACGTATATGAGCGATCAGGCCCTGGCTCCGGGGAAGCGTCTGGCGGAAATTCGCCAGCAACTGGGTCTTTCACAGCGCCGGGTGGCGGAACTGTCGGGGTTAACCCACAGCGCCATCAGCACCATCGAACAGGACAAAGTCAGTCCCGCCATCAGTACCCTGCAAAAACTGCTCAGGGTGTATGGACTGTCGTTGTCGGAGTTCTTTGCCGAGTCGGATAAACCCGACCAGCCCAGGGTGGTGATTGAACAGCAGGATCTGATCGAGATCGGCAGCCAGGGGGTATCGATGAAGCTGGTTCATAACGGCAACCCCGAAAGGCAGCTCGCCATGATGTTTGAAACCTATCAGCCTGGCACCACGACAGGGGAGCGGATTAAGCACCAGGGGGAAGAGATAGGTACGGTGCTGGAAGGCGAAGTGGTACTGACCATCAGCGGTCAGAGCTACCACCTGACCACCGGGCAGAGCTATGCCATCAACACCGGAATTCCCCACAGCTTTAGCAATACATCGGCGGGTATCTGCCGCATTATCAGCGCGCATACCCCCACCACATTCTGATTTCTAAAGTGGCCTGATTTATTCAGGCCTTTGGCTGGCTTTTACGGGAAATATTTCCCGGGGCCGCCTGCGGCCGCCTTTTGCCGCAAACAGAGCGATGACCTGTTATATCTAATTGAAAATTAAGGGGTAATTATGGACTTCCATTCACAGGAATACTGGCAGGAAAAGGTGCGTCATTGCGTGCCGGAAGGGCGTCTGTTTATTAACGGTGAATATTGCGCGGCCCGGGACGGAACAACCTTTGCCTGTATTAATCCTGCCACCGGCCAGACTCTGGTCGAGGTGGCACGCGGCAAAAAGGAGGACGTGGACAGGGCGGTGGCCGCCGCGCGGGCGGTCTTCGAACGCGGCGACTGGTCCCGGGCGGCGCCTGCGCAGCGCAAGGCGGTGCTCAACCGGCTGGCCGATTTAATGACGCAGCACGCCGAAGAGCTGGCGCTGCTGGAAACCCTGGATACTGGCAAACCGATTCGCCATAGCCTGCGCGACGATATTCCCGGCGCCGTGCGCGCCATTCGCTGGTACGCCGAAGCTATCGACAAGGTCTATGGCGAAGTGGCGAACACCGGGGAGGATGCCCTGGCGCTGATCGTTCGCGAACCGGCAGGCGTGGTGGCCGCAGTGGTGCCGTGGAACTTCCCGCTGATGCTGGCCTGCTGGAAGCTGGGGCCCGCTCTGGCAGCGGGCAACAGCGTGGTGCTGAAACCGTCAGAGAAGTCTTCACTCAGCGCGCTGCGCCTGGCGGCGCTGGCGCAGCAGGCGGGGCTGCCGGACGGCGTGCTCAGCGTGATTAGCGGCTACGGCCATGAAGCCGGGCAGGCGCTGTCGCAGCATATGGATGTCGACGTGATGGCCTTTACCGGCTCCGGACGCACCGGGCGCCAGCTACTGCGTGACGCTGGCGACAGCAATATGAAACGCGTCTGGCTGGAAGCGGGCGGCAAGAGCGCCAACATCGTTTTCGCCGACTGCCCGGATCTGGAAAAAGCCGCCGCCGCTACGGCCGCGGGCATCTTCTATAACCAGGGGCAGGTGTGCATTGCCGGTACTCGCCTGCTGGTAGAAGAGAGCATTGCCGACCGTTTCCTGGCGCTGTTGAAACAGCAGGCGCAAAACTGGTTGCCGGGGGATCCTCTCGATCCCGCATGCACTATGGGTACGCTGATTGACAGCGCCCACGCCGACGGCGTGCACGGTTTTATCCGCGACGGCGAAAATAGCGGCGCGCAGCTACTGCTGGACGGGCGTGACTGTGAGCAGGTCGCGAGCCTGGGGCCAACTATCTTCGCGGTCAGCGACCCGACCCTGCGTCTGTCCCGGGAAGAGATTTTCGGCCCGGTGCTGGTGGTCACGCGCTTCGACAGCGAAGCGCAGGCGCTGGCGCTTGCCAATGACAGCGACTACGGCCTGGGAGCGGCGGTCTGGACCCGCGATCTCTCCCGGGCGCATCGCCTGAGCCGCCGTCTGAAGTCCGGGGCAGTATTTGTGAATAACTACAACGACGGCGATATGACGGTGCCTTTCGGCGGAGTGAAGCAGAGCGGCAACGGACGCGATAAATCACTGCATGCGCTGGATAAATTCAGCGAACTGAAAACCATCTGGATTGCTCTGGAGTGTTAATCATGACTGAACATACCGAAAGTTATTATGCCGCCAGCGCTAACGAATATGCGCCGTTTCCCGCCCTGACGGAGTCCATTCACTGTGATGTCTGCGTGGTGGGCGGCGGTTTTACCGGGCTCTCATCGGCGTTGCATCTTGTCGAGCAGGGCTATGACGTGGTGGTTCTGGAATCTGCGCGGGTCGGTTTCGGCGCCAGCGGGCGCAACGGTGGGCAGTTGGTAAACTCCTACAGCCGTGATATCGATGTGATTGAAAGCAGCTATGGCGCCGATGCCGCAAAAATGCTGGGCAGCATGATGTTCGAAGGCGGTGAGATTATCCGCGAGCGCATCAGTCGCTACCGGATCGACTGCGACTACCGCGAAGGTGGGCTGTTTGTCGCTCTGAATCACCGGCAGATGGCGACACTGGAAGAGCAGAAGGCCAACTGGGAGCGTTACGGCAATAGCCAGTTAACGCTGCTGGATGAAGAAGCTATCGGCCGCGAAGTGGCGAGCGAGCGCTACGTCGGTGCGCTGCTCGATCGCAGCGGTGGCCATATTCACCCGCTCAATCTGGCGATTGGCGAGGCTCAGGCCATCAAACTGAATGGCGGACGGATTTTCGAACAGTCGCCGGTGGTGAAAATCGAACATGGTTCACCGGCGATCGTAAAAACGGCCCACGGCCAGGTAACGGCGCGCTATGTGTTGATTGCCGGTAACGCCTATCTGGGCGATAAGCTGGAGCCTAAACTCGCGAAGCGCAGCATGCCGTGTGGCACGCAGATTGTCGCTACCGCGCCGCTGCCCGCCGATGTGGCGAAAAAGCTTATACCAGCCAATTACTGCGTTGAGGACTGTAACTACCTGCTGGATTACTATCGCCTGACGGCGGACAACCGGCTGCTGTACGGCGGCGGCGTGGTCTACGGCGCCCGGGATCCGGATGACGTGGAACGCCTGATCGTCCCGAAGATGTTGAAGACTTTCCCGCAACTGGAAGGGGTGAAGGTAGACTACCGCTGGACTGGCAATTTCCTGCTTACCATGTCGCGGATGCCGCAGTTTGGGCGGCTGGAGAACAATATCTACTACATGCAGGGCTACAGCGGGCACGGCGTGACCTGTACCCACCTGGCCGGCAGACTGATCGCCGAAGCGCTACGCGGCGATGCCGAACGCTTCGACGCCTTCGCCCGTCTGCCGCACTATCCGTTCCCGGGGGGCCGCAACCTGCGCATTCCCTTTACCGCCATGGGGGCTGCGTACTACAGCCTGCGGGACAGACTGGGCGTGTAGCGGCTTACGCTTCCGCCGCTGTGGGCCGACAGCGCAAGGGCGGCGGAAGGGTTTTCTTTATGGCGCCGAATCAAATCTATGACTCGCTTATTGATCTCCCGCCCCTCTGCGCGCAGCATAGCCTGTTGAAAAATAACAAACGCAACTTATCCCCAGCACAAACAGGAGCTCACCATGAACAGTGGACATCGCTTCCACGCGCAGACGTTGCACGACTTTATTCAGGCTATTTTCTGCCAGATGGGCAGCCATGAGCAGGAGGCGCAGCAGGTTGCCGATCATCTGATCGCCGCAAACCTTGCCGGACACGATTCGCACGGCATTGGGATGATCCCCAGCTATATCCGCTCATATTCACTGGGACATCTGCAAATTAACCAGCATGCCAGCGTGGTGAAAGACGCCGGTGCGATTGTGACGCTGAACGGCAATGGCGCCTTTGGTCAGGTGGCGGCCCACGAGGCGATGGCGCTTGGCATCGACAAAGCGCGTGAGTTCGGTATTGCGGCCGTCGCCCTGCACAATTCCCACCATATCGGACGTATTGGCTACTGGGCTGAACAGTGCGCTGCGGCGGGTTTCGTCTCTGTTCATTTTGTTAACGTGGTGGGTAATCCGATGGTTGCGCCATTTAATGGCCGCGATAGCCGGTTCGGAACCAACCCGTTCTGCGTTGTTTTCCCGCGCAAAAACGACTTCCCGCTACTGCTGGATTACGCCACCAGCGCTATCGCTTTCGGTAAAACGCGCGTGGCCTGGCACAAAGGCGTTTCGGTGCCGGAAGGGTGCCTGATTGACGCAGACGGGATACCGACTACCGATCCCGCCGTGATGCAGGTTTCGCCATTAGGTTCGCTGTTGACCTTCGCACAGCATAAAGGCTATGCCCTGGCGGCGATGTGCGAAATTATGGGCGGAGCGCTTTCCGGCGGGAAAACCACCCATCAGGAGACATTGCAGGATAGCGCGGACGCCATCCTCAACTGCATGACGACAATTATCATCAATCCGGAACTGTTCGGCGCGCCGGACTGCGAACAGCAGACCGAGGCCTTTGCCGGGTGGGTTAAAGCGTCGCCGCATGCCGACGATGCGCCGATTCTGTTACCCGGCGAATGGGAAGTGAATACCCGGCGGGAACGTCTGGAGCAGGGCATTCCGCTGGATGCCGGTAGCTGGCAGGCGATTTGTGAAGCGGCGCAGCAGGTGGGCATGAGCGAAGAGAGGCTACAGACGTTTCGCCAGCGGCTGGGATGCTGAATTAACCGTTAGCAGGTAGCGGCCGCGCCTCCAATAGCGGCCTGGCGAATTATGTCACTGCGGCTGCAGAGGGAAGTATATACTGTATCGCATACCCGAATTACATACCGGAGCGTGCATCATGAAACAGCGGATCACCGTGACCGTCGACAGCGATCACTACCAGCAGCTTAAGGAGGCCGGGGTCAATATCTCAGGACTGGTCAGCGCCGCCATGGAACAGGAAGCCCGACGGTTGCGCGCCGAACGCTGGCGGGCCGAAAACCTTGAAGGGATGGCCGAGGTCGCCCGCTTTATCGAACAGAATGGCTCGTTTGCCGATGAAAACAGGGACTGGTGAGATGCAGTACCGTGCCTATGCCTATAAGCGGAAGGAGAGCCGCTACCGCCTGTTCGTCGACGTCCAGAGCGATATAGTGGATACCCCTGGCCGAAGAATGGTGATCCCATTGGTTAGCGCCAGCCTGCTGTCAGAGCGCGTTTCCCGTGAACTGTATCCGGTGGTTCGATTCGACGGTGATGACTACCGACTAATGACCACTGATATGGCCAGCGTGACCACTGCCGTGACTGGCCGGGAACTGGCCGATCTCAGCCATTATGAGAATGCGATTAAGGATGCGATAAATCTGATGTTCTGGGGGATCTGAGCCCCGGGCGGTTTTCCGCCCGGGGGAGACGAAAGAGGCTGTCAGTGTCTTACCAGCGTGGCAAAGTAATAAATCAGCGGAATTGCCAATATCCACAGTCCCACCGGAATGTCGCGCCATTTGCCCGCAACGGCTTTAATGGCGATATAGAACAGTAGCCCACCGGCGATACCGGTACCGAAACTGTTGGCGATAAGGGTAATCATCACCATCATCAGTACCGGCAGCCCATCGGTAAAGTTGCCAGGTTCGACTTTACGCAGGCCGCTAAACATATTCAGACCAATCAAAATCAGCGCTGGCGCTGTGGCTTCTTTAGGGATCATCAGCGCCACTGGCGTGAACAGCAGCATCAGCAGGAACATGGTCGCCGCCGCCAGGGCGGTCAGCCCGGTTTTGCCGCCTGCTTCCGCCGCCGCCGAAGATTCAATCAACGCGGTCGCAGCCGGAATGCCGACCCATGGCCCCAGCGCGGCGGCGATAGAATCCACCATAAACGGGCGATTGATATGCGGCATATTGCCTTCGTCATCCAGCAGTCCGGCCTCACCGCCTACCGCCAGCGTTGTCCCCATAGTGGAGAAAAATTCTGACGCGAAAAAGACGAATAAAAAAGGCAGAAAGGCAATGTTCAGCGCGCCTGTCAGGTCAATCTCGCCCAGCACCGGCGTAATGGGATGCGGCAGGTCGATAAAGCTGGCCGGAAGTTGGGTAACGCCTGCCGGTACGCCGACCAGGGTGGCGAACAAAATGGCCCATAAAATGGCGCCCGGCACCCGACGCGCCTGTAGTGCAATGGCCAGAAACAGGCCACTCAGCGCCACCAGCGCGCCGGGCGACAGGAAGTCGCCCAGCATCAGCGCGTTGGTTTTAACATTAGCCAGCACCAGCCCGGCGTTACGAAATCCCAACACCGCAACGAACAGGCCGATGGAAGCGGTCAGGCCCAGTTTGATCGACTGGGGAACCGAGCGGGTCACGACTTCACGCAGCCCGAATTTGGTCAGCAGGAAGAAGAGAATCCCTGACCAGCAGGCGATGCCGAGGCCGATTTGCCAGCCGATGCCGGCGCTGTCCGAAAGAGTGACGCCGACCAGCACCGATCCGCCGATTCCCGGTCCGACGATAAACGGCAGGTTGGCGTAGAAGGCCATCAGCAGCGAACCGATAACGAATACCACGATGGTTCCTGTGGTGGCGGCGCCTTTATCCATACCGCCGCTGGCCAGCAGGCTGGGGATCACCACCAGCAGATAAGCGGCGGCAAGAAAGCCGGTAATGCCGGCCAGACATTCGGTACGTACGCTGCTGCCGCGAGTATACAGCGCAAAGCGCCGCTCCAGCCAGTTGGCCGGTGCGGGCGAGTTAACAGTGGTATTGGCCATTATTTGGCTCTCCTGGGCTATCATCTTGTTGTTGTGCGTCAGTCGGTGTTTCCCGACAGTCAATGACAGGATCGACAATCTGGCGGGTGGCGCCGTCGGTTAATCCTAAATCGGTCAGATGTGGGCCGGCGTTACAGGCCAGACAGGTGCCTTCGATCGCTTTAAATACCCGGTATGGGGGTTCCCAGTCGGCAATATCGGCACTACGCTCGCGCAGTTCGCGGAAGGCGGCGGCCAGTTCGGCAGGGGGGCTGTCGGAAAGCATTCCGGCTATCGGCATGGCCACATGAGCGATAAGCGAGCCGTTTTGCGTAAGCGCCATGCCGCCGCCGCTGGCGATAAGGGTATTGGCGGCCAGCGCCATATCATGTGGGCAGCGGCCTAGCACGACCAGGTTGTGAGAATCGTGCGAATAGCTGGTGGCGATGGCGCCGCGCAGCTCGCCCCAGCCTTCCAGTAGCGCTATTTGCGGCTTTGCGTCGTGGCGGCCGTGGCGGTGTTGAACCCAGATAAAGCTAAATCCGTCAGGCAGTTGCACGCAGCCGTTACGGATCAATACCTCTGCTTCTCCCCACCGGGTAAAGCGCGCGCCGCAAATATGGCGCAGTCGCGCCTCGCCGTGCTGAATATTTCCGATACGCAGGGTGAAATCCCCGGGCGCTAGCGGGGCCAGGCGCAGGGTATCGCGTGGCGGCGCTGTTTGCGCGCCAGTTACCGATTCCATCATGACGCCGTGCTGCGCGACCTGACGACCTGCCACATAGACGCGCTGTGCCTGGAGTTGCTCCAGAGAGTCGAAAACCACCAGGTCGGCGCGCCGACCGGCGGCAATCAGGCCGAGATCGTTACGCTGCAGGCGGATGGCGGCGTTGAGCGTGGCGAAACGTAACGCATCCACGGCTGGTAGCCCGTGTTCGATTAACAGATTAAGGAGTGCAACGATACCGCCTTTTTCCAGCAGGATGTCCGGCGGTACATCGTCGGTACACAGGGTTACCTGGGAAGAAAGATGCGGCAGCGTTTTCAGCGCCGCCACAATTTCCGGCAGCAGATAGGGATGCGAACCGCGTATCTCCAGGGTCAGCCCGGCGCGCAGCTTTTCCAGCGCGTCCGCGCCGGATGTGAGTTCATGATCCGAGGTTACGCCAGCCGCCAGATAGGCCTGGAGATCCTGGCCGCTCAGGCCCCGGGCGTGCCCTTCAATCAATTTACCGCTACGTAGTCCGGCCTCCAGAATATCCTGCATCCGCTCACTGCCGTGCAGAATGCCATGCATATCCATGACTTCCGCGACGCCGCGCACTTCATCCCAGGCGAGCATGGTCTGCATCTCTTTGCCGGAAAATTCCGCCCCGGAGCACTCCAGCCCGGGTGTGGACGGCACGCTGGAAGGCGCGGCCACCATTACCTGCAGTGGCAGGTTGCGGCTGGATTCGACGGCATAGCGGACCCCTTCGATGCCCAGCACATTCGCCAGTTCGTGAGGATCCCAGAATACGGCTGTGGTTCCCTGAGCCACGACGATTTCGGCGTAGCGCGCCGGCGGCAGGTGGGAACTTTCCAGATGCACATGGGTGTCTATCAGTCCGGGAGTAATCCAGGCGCCGGAAAGAGTATGGGTTTGATGCGCATCATGACGGCTGCCGGGAGGGTGGACGCTGGCGATAAGTTCGCCGACGATGCCGATATCAGCCGGACGCGTTTCGCCGGTGGCCATGTCGACGATCTGAGCGTCGGTCAGTAACAGATCGAAGGCGATTTCGCCACGAGCCGCCTGTACAGCCCGGCGGCGGGTTTCAACTGAGGTGGGCATAAAGGTTCCCGGCAAAAACGGACAGAGTCGCTACTTTAAAAGCAGCGCAATCGTTTGCCCAGCTGAATAAATTTATCGGCCGATAACAAAACGTTATGCTGGATAAAAATGACACCGGAATCGCCCCATGACAGAACCCTGGCAGCGCCTGCCCGCGCTTTCGCTTAAGCAAATCCAGTACTTTGTGACGCTGGCCGAGTTGCGCCATTTTACCGATACCGCCAGTCGGCTGGCGATTAGCCAGCCCGCTTTGAGCAGCGCGTTGCGTCAGATTGAAAACGTACTCGGCGGAAAGCTGGTTAACCGCACGGCGTCGGCGGTATCGTTGACCGAACTGGGTATGGCGATTTTACCTCATGCCCGGCGGGTGCTTGGCGCGGCGCAGATGGGGTTTCACGATATGCAGCAGGTGGTGGAAGCCGGCGGCGATGGTACGGTACGGATCGGCCTGATTCCGTCAGTCAGTTCACTGCTGTTTCCCGTTATTCCGCAGCGCCTGACTCAGGTGTTTCCGCGGCTGCGAGTAGAGTTTCTGGATCGCGCGAATGATGCGCTTATGGAGAGTCTGCAACACGGACGGGTGGATTTTGGCGTCGGCGCGCTGGATAGCACGGTGCCGGCTGCGCTCAACGCTTTTCCGCTGCGTGAGGATCCCTTTGTCGCGGTGCTGCACCGCGACGATCCGCTGTCCCAGTCGGTGCACCTTCCCTGGAAACAGCTTGGCGCGCGCGATATCGCGATGTTCTCAACCGGCAACGGTCATCGTCTGGTGGCATCGCTGGTCGAGAGTCAACGCCTGACCCTGGCGGTGCGCTACCGGGTGGATTACATCGAAACGCTGTACGGGCTGGTGCGTTCACGACTGGCCGTCGCCATTCTGCCTCACCTTTACACCATGCATCTTAACGACCCTAAGCTCAGGGTGGTGCAGTTGCAACAGCCAGAACTGACCCGCACCGTGGCGCTGTTGCGTCATTCACAACCGCTGCCGCCGCTGATTGAACAGTGTTTTCATCTGTTACGCAGCGCGCTGCGTTAAACGGAGATTATGCCAGTCCCAGCCGTTTCAGAACTTCAGCCAGCTCCTGGCGCGCTTCCCCTTCCAGCGCCCGCAGTGGGGCCGGTAAGCAGGGGGGGGCCGCCAGCCCCAGAATTTCGGCAGCGCTGGCGATGCAGCGCAGGCTTCCAAAGCGGGTAAACAGCGCCCATAGCGGCGTCAGCCTCTCTGAAAGGGCGATGGCCCCGGGCGGTTCGGCACGGGTTATCTCCAGCGCCTGATCCGGAAACAGCCCGCCGATCACTGAATACCAGGCGTCGCATCCGGCATTCAGACCGGTGGCGGCGCAGGCATCGCCGCTAACGCCCTGAGTGATATGAGCGGGCAGTAGCGCGCGCAGTTTCTCGACCCGTTCCCTGGCGGCATTAGGGTTGGCGGGGCCTCCCGGAATTTTAAATGACGCCACGCCCGGCAGCTCGGCAATGCGGGCGTACAGGGCGTCGCTAAACTCGAAGCGGGTGACTCTGGGATTGTCATAGACGCATAGCGGCAGGGAGCTCTGGTGGGTGACCGTCTCATACAGATGAAACACCTCCTCTTCCGTTAACGGCTGGTAAGAGAAGGGAGCCAGCAGCACTCCGCTGGCCCCTGCCTGTTCGGCATCCCGGGCCAACTGGACGACTTCCCGGGTGCTCAGGGCGCTAATACCGACGATCACCGGAATACCTTCGGCGGCGGCTATCGCCCACCGGGTAACTTCAGCGCGTTCCTGCTGGCTTAAGTAAGGGGCACAGCCGGTGGAGCCCAGTATGCTGATGGAATCGACCCCGGCGCGGCGTAACCGCGCAATCAGGCCGACAAACGCGGCTTGATCAGGGAGCCCGTCGCGCAGGGGGGTTAACGGAAAGGCGCTCAGGCCGGTAAAAATCGACACTCAACCTCCGGAATCGGGGGAGGATTTATTGCCCCGAAGTTTCAGGAATACCGCTATAGCGTAGCGGATAATTCGCCAGAGGATGAGAAAGATGATGGTTATGGGCGCCTTCTATCTGCGCAATGATCACCTGGTAACCTTCCAGCCAGCGCCCGTTCTGCTGTTTTGCCTTCTGATGCTCAACGTTGGTCATCAGGATTTCCATGGCTTCCCGGCTGCGCCAGTAATAGTTATTGATGATGCGGCCGCTGGCGGTATCGGTATAGCTTTCCATACCGATAAAATCAGTCAGGGTTTTGGTGAAGTTTTCAATCCAGCCATCGAGACGGTAAAAGTCGTCGTCGTACTCCCCTTTGTCGAAGATAAAGCTGCTGAGAAACAGGGTCATATTTTGTTCCTTAATGCGTGAACGACACAATTTGTCGTACATAAAGATCCAGTGTGCCAGCCGGGTAGCCTTTATGCCTGAACGCCGATCAAGGTTTTACTGATGCTGGCGCCGGGCATCATCCGTATCAGCCCCTCGCACAGTTTGTCTCCCGCTTCCTGCAGGGCGTCCAGCGGCATCTCCGGCAGGCTTTCCAGAATAAACCACATACGTTCGTCATCGGCGCACAGGCGGGTTCTGACGCCCTGACGCCAGTTCCAGCGTCGGCAGGTGACGCCTTTATCGTCGCACCATACCACTTCGCCGGGTTCCGGTAGCTCGTGCGACAATTCGCCCTCTTTCACGGTGTCGAAAAGCTCGGTACCGTTAGCGATCTTCAGTCGCGGTTCGCCCACGTAAGCTGCAATATTTTCCCCGCCGACCGGAATAGCGTATTCAATACTGATGGCGTTATAGAGATCGACCACCGGATCGATGGCGGGCAGGATGCCGTCGCGCTGAACGCGTTTTAATAACGCTGCGGCGGAGCAGGGCGTGCGTTTGGGTTTGGCGCCAAAGGCTTTAAAGACCTCGTCCCAGGCGGCCAGATGCGCCTGTGCCCAGGGGGCGCCACCCTTGGCAGCCACGGCGCAGGCGTGATTCAGCGCCTGCTGGCCGACATGCGGATTCTCGACAGGGGCGGCAGTTACCGCGATGCTGAGCGCCCGAAAGCCGGGGGCCAGAGTGGCGATTTTCGGGTCGATTGACGGGGTTACGCAAAGCATATGATAATCCTGTATTGACTGTTTTATACCATGGTAATGACCGATGACCAAAAAAGTCAATAAATCGACCGATTCGGGTGCCGATATTGAACGCGTCAGCGAAGCGGTTTCGCTGCGGATAAAAAACACCCGCAAGGCGCAGCGGCTGTCGCTGGATGAGCTTTCAAGACGCGCAGGCGTCAGTAAAGGGATGCTGGTGGAAATCGAGAAGGGCAGCGCCAATCCGAGCATCGCCATTCTGTGTAAGGTGGCGGCGGCGCTGGGGCTGTCGGTGGCCGATGTGGTGAACGTGACCAGCACGCCAGCGGCGTACCTGATTGAGGCCGGGGAGATCCCAACGCTGTGGCGCGGCGAACAGGGGGGCTCCGCCCGGCTACTGGCTGGTACCAGCGGGCCGAATATGATTGAGCTGTGGCGCTGGGAGATGTTTACGGACGAAGCCTTCAGCTCGCCCGGTCACCCTCAGGGGACGTTTGAGCTGCTGCACGTTGAAGAGGGAATCCTGACGCTGAGCCTCGGCGACAGAGAACTTAGCGTAGCAGCCGGTTGCTCTGCGGTTGCCAGAACCGATGTGGCCCACGCCTATGAAAACCGTCACGGCGAGCGGCTGGTTTTCACTATGACGGTCGCTGAACTGCATTCCTGAATGGCCGGTTTTTCATCGATGCCCTCTTTTACGAGATCGGGGGCCAACCAATGTGAGCGGAATCCTGATATTGGACTATACAGTTATCGGGAATGCCCGGTACTCTGTGATTACGCTTTTGCTTTTATCGTTTCCTTATTTCAGGACGAACACTTTTCGCGTTACGGATAGCACTATGAAAAAAATACTCGTCGGCATGCCGCTGATACTGGCTCCCGCTACCGCCGTTCAGGCGGCTAATGGTGTTGAGAAAGAACAAACCATGGTAGTGACAGCGGCGCCGGACCGTGGGCTCTCGCCGCTTACGGCACCGGGTGCGGTGAGCGTCGACTATGGCGACGACCTGCGCCAGGCCAGGCCGCAGGTCAACCTCTCGGAAGGGCTGAGCGACGTGCCCGGATTACAGATCCAAAACCGTCAGAACTATGCTCAGGATCTCCAGCTTTCCCTGCGCGGCTTTGGCTCCCGCTCCACCTTTGGGGTACGCGGTATCCGCATCTATCAGGACGGCATTCCTTCCACCATGCCTGACGGCCAGAGCCAGATCTCTAACGTGGATTTAAGTTCGGTGGAAAGCATTGAAGTATTGCGCGGCCCCTTTTCCGCGTTATACGGCAATGCCTCCGGCGGTGTGATTAATATCACCACCGAACGCGGTCGCCAGCCGACCACGCTTTCCACCAGCAACTATTACGGCAGCTATGGCAGCTGGCGCAGTGGCGTCCGGCTGAGTGGCGCGACGGGGGAAGGCGATGCGCCTGGCGATCTCAACTACGATCTCACCACCTCGCGTTTTTCCACCCACGGCTTTCGCGACCACAGCAGCGCTCACCGCGATCTGACCAATGCGAAGCTGGGGGTCAATATTGACGATCGCAGCAGTCTGACCCTGAGCTTTAACAGCGTCAATATTAAAGCTAACGACCCGGGTGGGCTGACGCGGGAAGAGTGGCGCAGCGATCCGCATCAGGCGCCGCGAGCCGAGCAGTACAACACCCGTAAAACCGTCAGCCAGTCCCAGCTTGGCCTGCGCTATCAGCGTGCCGTTACCGATAATGACGACTTCAGCATGACGGCCTGGGCCGGGATGCGCGAAACCGTGCAGTATCAGTCTATCCCGTATTTTGTTCAGCAACGTAGCCGCCAGCACGCCGGGGGCGTTATCGATCTGACCCGCCATTATCAGGGCATCGATACCCGCTGGACTCACCGCATGACCGAAGGGCCGCTGCCGGTATCGTTTACCGCTGGTATCGATTACGAAACCATGACCGAGCAGCGCCGGGGCTATGAAAACTTTATCTACAGCAACGGCCACTACACCCTGGGGGAGAAGGGCGATCTGCGCCGCAAAGAGCGCAACCTGATGTGGAACGTCGACCCCTACTTACAGACCTCGTGGCAGCTAACCGAGCGCCTGACGCTGGACGCCGGGGTGCGTTACAGCTCCATCTGGTTCGACTCTAACGACCACTATGTGGTGCCGGGCAACGGCGACGACAGCGGCGAGGCCAGCTATCACAAATGGCTGCCTGCCGCGGCGCTGAAGTACACGCTGACCGACGCCTGGAATGTCTATACCTCCGTTGGGCGCGGCTATGAAACGCCGACCATCAACGAACTTTCATACCGTAACGATGGCCAGAGCGGCCTGAACTTTAAACTGAAGCCTTCCACCAGTAATACGGTAGAAGTGGGCAGTAAGATGCGGGTAGGCAACGGGCTGATTAGCGCCGCGCTGTTTGAAACCAATACCAGCGACGAGATTGTGGTCGCCAGCAGTAATAACGGGCGCACCAGCTATCAGAACGCGGGCAAAACCCGGCGCCGCGGCGTGGAGCTGGCCTGGGATCAGCAGTTTATGGATAGCTGGCGCACGAAGCTTGCCTGGACGCTGCTGGATGCCACCTACCGTGAGGACGCAGGCGCCAATATCAAAAGCGGCAACCGAATGCCTGGAATCGCCCGTAACAGCCTTTACGCTTCGCTGGGCTGGTTGCCGGAACAGGGCTGGTACGCGGGCGGCGAAGTGCGCTATCTGAGCCGCATCCAGGCCAACGACGCTAACAGCGCCTCGGCGCCGGGCTACACCACCGTGGGGCTGAATACCGGCTATAAATTCGTGAAGGATAACTGGCTGCTGGATGTCTGGGGGCGGGTCGATAACCTGTTCGATCGCGACTATGTCGGCTCGGTTATCGTTAACGAGAGCAACGGTCGTTATTTTGAACCGGCTCCCGGCCGCAACTATGGGGTAGGGATGACGTTAAGTTATCGCTTTGAGTGATAACAACGGTGATTTTCCTCTGGTCGATGTCACGCTCGTGCTTGACGAAGAGACCATGGGGCTCCGTAGTATGGCTGCACTGATGCGGAAATATATTAATAACCTGTTGGACAACCAGGGCACCTTACCAAAGGGTGAGAACATGACAGGATGTTCTTATAGGCAGGCGAAATTTCAGCCTCAGAGGCCTTCGTACGTGAACTGGCACTGCGGGGCCACAACATGAGGACAAGCTTTTCAGGCTATCCCTGCCCCAGCAGTGAATACTGGAGGGCAGGGATAATCGTACTCAGACTCTCCCTGCCAGCCACAGGAACTAAACATCTTTATCAGGCCCGCTACATTACGATTCAGATACGTTATCAGGTAGGGTGGGTACTATCGTCAAATGCGACATTGCGGTTTGCTCGTGAGAGATAAATGTCGTTCATGCAGACATTCAACGCCTTGATATTCCTGACATACTAGCCTTGTGTGTTCAGAAAACGGTATTCCAGTGTTTGCTTGTCCTTCTCTTCCAGGGAACAGGTTAGCCGGAACGGCTCATTCTGCCTGGACAGCTCGCTTATGCTGCCGAGAGAATGCCATCTTCCTGTTTGGTTGGCGCAAGTGCTACAAGAGCCCACTATATTAGTTCTGTAAGTGCCATGCTGGTTCATTCCCTATACAATTATTTATTCTACTGTTGCCGAAAATAATCGCCTCCCTTCTAAAACTCAGGAGAGTAGGCAGCCGAAAGCTTAAATTCATTCTCAGGATACTCTCGCTGAGAATGAAAAAATATACTCTCCCTTTTCAATGTAACCCAACTTATCATTTTGCACATGAATATTAAAATCACTGGTTTTACTACCACCTGTTTTAATTTTTAAATCATTTAGTTCTGTATTTTTGCAGCTAGTCTTGATCGGCTGAACCTCTACAACTGGGATATCAGTCAAGGCTGGGTTGAAGTGAATGGCAAATGATGCCATATTGTTTTTTCTCATAACTTCAATTTTTACCTCGCCTTTGTATGATGTGTCGGTTTTGTCTGTATCTTTTTGATATATTATGTTAACAACAGGGTCTTTTTGTCTGTTTAAACGTATTGTTTCATTGGATTGGGATTTTAACGCTTCTTTTAAATTTGTTAATTCATCGTTTTGAACTTTAATTAGTTTTTCATAAGCGAATTTAATTTTATCGATATTTTTTTCTGTCCGATGATAATATCTTTATTTCTTCTTCAAGCTTTTCTTTTTCGGAGGTGTATTGAGATTCCTTTGTTTTCCTTTCGGTTTCTAATTCATTGTTCTTTTTTATTAATTCAACTAAATCGTTAACATAACTACCCATTTCATCGGCACTACCTGCTAACCTGTTAAATATGGTTAGGTAACTCATCAAGTTTTCGTCATCGGAGAAATCTGGGTATCTAACCTGGTGATCAATCTCGCTCCATCCTTCCTCAAAAATTGTTCTTGTTTGAATTTCACAATAAACTTGCACTGACTGAATATTCGTTGCAGGTACAATATAATGAATTGAACGATAGTTGTGAATATGTCTTTTTTGTTCACATTTAGGATGATTTTTGTAGATATCCATAATATCACCTTCTCGATGATATATCGTTACAGGTTCATCTTCTTTTAATACCCATCGAGATAAAATATGATCATGGACTGTTTGCCAGTCACTTTTAAAAAGATAAATGGCTCTGACGCCTATGAGATCGGTAATAATAGATTTATAATTATCCGCATTTATTTCCTTGTATTTTTCGGATGGGTTTTCTTCGGTGATCTTTCTGAGTATTTTTTTATAAGATGGGAGTGACTTTTTATTCGCCAGCGAACAGAGTGAATAGCATTACAACGCTGAATTTTTTTTGCTATATATTCTGCTTCATCCAGCAAAGTAAGCTCATTATGTTTGTAATCTTTTACAATCTCTCGCAAAGTATCTACAGGTATGCCACTGGTTTCTACAAGCTCAGTTGTAACACCAATTTCTTGTAAAAAATCAAAGTCACTTTTTCCTGTGTTCATCGTATTCATCCATAAATTGAAAGCGTAAATATATCATAATATTTAATGATTGATAATTTTGAATGTTGCCAGATAGCATAGAGACACCAGATAGAAGTATATATAATACCATAGGTGAGTGTTTTCTTGGATATAACTGCTAACGTTTAGTGGAATAGATAGGGTAATTGTGGCTGATTGCTCTTGGATTTGGGGTTTTACTACTATCAACAATTAGAGAAGAAAACATTATGTACCTTGTTATCCTACTTTTCTTTTTCTCGATGTAGCTCAGGGGTATATGTCAGGGCGAGATCAGGGCGCTCCAACGAACGCGTTGGGGCGCCCTCTGTTAATCGACGAACCGGCTCACCGGAATTCCAAAGCGTTTGGACAGCTTACGCATATGCTCAAGGGTCAGCGTTCGCTCGCCTCTGAGCACCCGGCTAACCAGAGATTTGGAACCAATCTCCTCTTTCAAATCGCTGGTATTCAGGCCGTACTGATCCATCAGGGTGCGCAATAGCGTCAGGCCGTTGCCTGCGGCGGCTATGCGGGCATTAAATTCGGCAAATTCGGGGGCGGATTCCTCATAAGCATCGATTTTTGCAGTCAGCATATCGATCAAAGGGCTGTCTGGTTCGAATTCGACCAGATATTCCGTTAGCTTTACGGCCTCTTCGTAGTCCTTCCGGGCGCGGCTGTCCCCCAGCAGAGGAACCAGTCGAACCAGGGTATTGACCGCCTGTACTGCGTCGGAGTACATCATTCTTTCATCTCCCGGTAGTATTTAATCAGTTTGTCGTACTCTGCATGCGTCGTGATGTGTTTAATAAATATTTTTCCACGTTCAAAGTCGGCGAAGAACACCACCCTCAGATGGCCGCCGCCAATATCGATGACCCACCATTTTTCCCGATATTTCATTCTGTCCAGGCTGGGATATGTCGCTTTCAGATCTACGGGAGCGGTGAATCTGGTACGTTTTAGTTCATGGTACAGACCGTCTATAGCACCTGCCTGATTAGGGAAGTGTCGGGCGGCCAGGACAAACGGCTCTCTGGATATGACATGCATCACTACATCCCTGTTTCCATTTTGGCAACTATGTCTATTTTGCGCACATCGTTGCCAGAATGGCAACTTTAATTTTTGAGCATGATGAACAAGAAGAGATAACAAATCGGTTTTAAGGTTGGGGGCGCCCCTCTCCCATCTGTCGGGAGGGGGCTTAGGGTGAAAATCAGGCTTTCACCGCCGTAATCATCACTTCAACCAGAATATCCGCACGCGCCATTTCCGCCTGAACTGCGGCGCGGGCCGGGCTGTGACCTTCCGGTAGCCAGGCGACCCAGGCGTCGTTAAAGGCCGCGAAATCGCGGGACATATTCTTCAGCCATACCTGAGCGGAAAGAATATGGCGGTTATCGCTGCCCGCTTCGCTCAGCAGGCTATCGATCTTCTCCAGCACTTCCCGGGTTTGCAGGGTGATGTCTTGTTCGCTGCTTTTCGGCGTCTGGCCTGACAGAAAAATCAGATCGCCCCAGCTAACGCTGGCGGAAAGTCGCGGCTGGGGATTGTTGCGGGTTATTTTCATGTTATGGCTCCCATGTAAGGCCTTGTACAGAGATGGATGGCGCTTCGCCATGGATCAGCGAGCCAAGCACCGTCGCGCTTGCGGCGGCGAGCGTAAAGCCCAGGCTGCCCTGACCAAGGTTCATCCACAGATTTTGATAACCGGCGCGCCCCAGCATCGGCGGACCTGCCGGTGTGGAAGGCCGCATGCCGGTCCAGATTTCGGCCTGATCCAGCCCCTGTAAGTCAGGGAAGCTGGCGGCGACAATGCGTTTCAGCGCCTGGATACGCGCCGGGCGGATTTCATCGCCATCGTAACCGATGTCGACCATGGCGGCGATGCGCAGCCTGTCACCCAGCCGGGCGTAGACCACCTTATGACCATAATCGGTCACGCTGACGTCAGGCGCCAGGCCGGGTCGCTGCGGATAAGGCAGCGTCAGACTGTAGCCCTTCAGTCCGCACAGCGGCACCCGTATTCCGGCATTACCCAGCAGCGCGCCGCTACCGTTACCGGCCGCCACCACGAATTCATCGCCGCCAATCGTGCCCTGGCTGGTTTCCAGCGCGCGAATCCTCTCCCCCTGGCGCTTCATCCCCTGTACTTCACAGCGGGTGGTCAGGGTAAAGCTGGCGCTGTGGGTCAGTTTTTCGAGCAGCGCCTGGCAGAATTTATAACAGTCTGCGGTTTCATCTTCCGGCGAATAGATACCACCGCGAATCTGTTTGCCGATATGGGCAAGGGCTGGCTCCAGCTTAATACAGTCATCGTGACTAAGATGCTGCTGAAACTGAGGATCGATACCCTGCACCGCTTTATTCAGGGAATCATCCTGACGGTGAATAATTAATTTTCCCGAGCGCCGCCAGTCGAAGTCCGCCAGATTATCCTCATCGCGCCACTCCTGCATTATCTGGCGGCTGAGCAGCGCCAGACGCAGTATATGGGCGCCGTTGATTTTATTGGTCTGACGGCGGCAGGCCCGCAGAAATTGCAGCAGCCAGCACCACTGATCGGGTGACATTCTCAGGCGCAGGTTAAGCGGCGAGTCGGCTTTACCCATCCATTTTATGCCCTGTAACGGCACGCCGCGGTCGGCAAGGGGGGCCACATAGCGATAGCTGAGCTGGCCGCCGTTGGCGAAGCTGGTTGCCCGAGCGGGCAGGGCATTACGCTCCAGCAACTGAACCTGATGTCCGCTTTTAATTAACACCCAGGCCGTCGCTAACCCAATGACGCCGCCGCCCACCACTACAATACGCTTATTCATACCCTGACACTTCCGCTAATGAATGCGGTATTTATGTCAAAGCATTTACCCGTACTGCGCAATTGAATTTTTATTTTCGGGGTATAACTCCAGGTTAATTTCCTGAAGCTGATCGCGCAGCCGCTGGCAGAGAAAATCGACAAATTTTTGGGTAATTGGGCTCAGGGAGACATCTGCCCGGCGCAGCAGGCACAGGTTAATCATCAGCGGCGGGGTAATCGGGTGGATCATTTGCGGCGCCAGGTTGTGACGGGCGGAAAAGATATCGGTAATGCTGCATCCCATGCCGCGTTTCACAAATTCGGTGGCCATGTAGTAGGTCTGTACGTTCAGGCGAGTAGTGGCAAAGTTGCGGCGGGCGGCAATGGCGGCCGAGAGCGAATGAGCGCCGGGGTAGATCCAGCGCTGCTGGTCTATCTCTTCCATGGTGACCGCTCCCTGGCGATAGTCCCGGTCAATGTACACCAGCGGCGCCCGGGCGATAGCGGTAGCGGTAATCTCGCCCTGCTGGATAGGCTGAAAAGTGAGCGCCAGATCGATCTCCCGCAGGTCCAGTTTTTTGACAAGCGTCTCAGTATGATCGGTACTCAGCGTCATCACCAGATTAGCGTTCTGCTGGTAGAAGTCGGTGACGATTCCTGGCACCAGGCTCAGGCCCAGACTTGGCAGGCAGCCCAGCGCGATTTTGGCCCGCGGGTCCCGGGCCAGATTGTCCGCCAGTAGCCGCAGGTTATCCAGATCCCGGTAGACCGTTTGGGCCTTTTCGAACAGCGTCAGCGCTTCGCTGCTGGGCAGCAGCTTGCCGCGCACCCGCTGAAACAGCGGGAAGCCCAGTTTTTGTTCGGCGCTTTTCAGGGCCTTACTGGCGGCGGGCTGGGAAATATTCAGCGATTCCGCTGCCCGTGAAAGTGAACCGCAGGTCATCACGGCGTAGAAGATTTCCAGGTGGCGCAGCTTCATCAGGAGTTAACTCTGGGTTATAGGCAGCAGACAAAAAATCATTTTTGGCGGTCCAAAAATTAACATAAGTTTAATAACCAATCAGCAAAATATTTACTTTTACTGCTGAGTTGCTGCTCAGGCGGCGCCCATGATTCTCAGAACACCACCCGCTGTACCCATTACCCTCACCCATAACGATAACGAGGGAAGATAAGTTCTGAGCAGGCATTGATTTGGCATTTAAGGAACCTTATGAGTGACTCAACGCTTCCTGGCAGCCCGCCTGCCGGGCGAAACCTCACCCGCAAAAATATTATTACCGGTTTGCTGCTGACGCTGTTTGTTTTGACCGCCATCTGGTGTCGGGCCCATCCCGGCCATGAACTGGGGCTACTGGGCTTTACCCCCATCGTGGCTCTGGCGCTGCTGAGCCTTGCGGGAATAGATATTGTGCTGGCGGTTATCTCGTCGATAGTGGTCGCCATGATCATGACCTCCACTGGCCTGCCGGAAATGGGGACTATGCTTGCGAAGTCCACCGGCTCTTTTATCGCCACCGTGGGGCTTATTATTATGCTCGGTGCCGGAGTGGGGGAGGTGGCGACCCGTACCGGTGCCGCGGTGGAACTGGTGAAATTTGTGGTTCATCGTATCGGCCTGTCGAGCCAGACCAGGGTTAAGCTTGGCATTATGGCGTCGTCGGTGTTGATCTGCGGCGCGCTGGGCACCATGGCAGGCGGTAACGCCATTATCGTGGCGGTCATTATTCCGGTAGCGGCGGCGGTGGGCCTGACGCCGCCGACGGTGGCAGCGTTGATGATGACCGCCGGTTCGGTAGGACTGTTTACCGGCCCTTTTACCCCGAGTACCGTTACCATCCTTAAGCTGGGCGGGTTGAGCTATCCCGAATATCTGCTCTGTGTGGGGCTGCCGATGAGCGCCGTGACGCTGCTGACCGGCTGGCTGATGGCGGGCCAGATTCAGAAGATGACCGCAGGCAAACTGCGCTACGAGGTCGATTTCTCCGGTAGCGAGGAGAGCGAACAGAGCCCGGCCCGGCGGCGCAGTCGCCTGAGCGCCCTGGCCTTTGCCGCCACCATTATCGTGATGGCGATCGTTGGCGTGGTGATTCAGGCGGGCTTCAGTTTCGCGATTATCGTGATGCTGCTGGTGGCGTTAATCACCGGGCTGGTGGGTGGACTGGGGCCGTCGGCGATTTTACAGGCGCTCTATCACGGCTGCGGGCGGCTGGTATGGATGTTTCTTCTGTACTGGCTGTATAACCCGATTCTGGAGCTGATGGATGGTCTGAACGCCTACCAGGGGCTGCTGAGCTACACCCAGCCGCTGCTGGAAGGTATTTCCCCTGCCTGGCTGTGCTTCTTTATCTTCGCCTTTAATATCGTCGGGCACGTTCCCGGTGCCGCGGTAGCGCAGATGACCTTTACCTATAAGATCTTCGGCCCGATGCTGATGGCCGCCGGGGTGCCGCCCCAGGGAACCACTGCTGTATTGCTGGCGTCGAGTCAGGTGGACTGGTTTGGGCCGTTTCCGTCATCGGATATGTTTGGTCAGATGGGGCTGGCGCAGTCCACCCATCTGAAATATATGCTGTATAACGGTTGGGCTATTGTGCTGGCGAATATTGTTCTGTTTGCGGTGCTGTTTCATCTTCTGGTGTGAATATTTTAAAGATGAATTTGGCGGAATATGGCTGTTCCGTCCGTTCTCAGCACCATTGTTGAACGCTGCAAGTTTCCAGTCGATGAACCATAAAAAAAGCCACCTTCGTTTACGACGGTGGCTTATCTCATTGCGGCACGGCTTCAGGATGCGAGCTGTGCAACAGCGCTTTCAGAAAGTCCGGTGGCCTCTATCACTGACTGCACGGGGAGCCCCATTTTCAGCAGGCTGCGGGCAACCTCCTGTTTCGCTTTTTGTTCCCCCAGTCTGATGCCTTCCCGGCGCCCCGTCTCGATACCCTTCTCTATTCCCTGCTGTTCCAGTCTTTGTGCGGCAGTCATAAAAAGTTCCTTATAGTGCGGCGACTGTTGGGCCATCTCCCTGAGAAACACTTGTGGTTGGGCCGAATCGCCGGTCTGTAACATCCAGTTCATTAACGTGGCCAGTTGGCTTTCCGTAGTGTATCCCGCAAGTATTAGCGTGACCAGTGGTTCCATAAACGCCACCAGATCGCGGGTGCGGATGTGTTTTAGGACCAGCTCCAGCATCGCCATACGGCGATGTTTCATGATGTCGTTATCCTCCAGCAGGCCAACATCAATTAACGGAAAGGGATGGGTATAGAGTTGATGCGCCACTTCCGGGTCATTAAACAATTCCAGCCAGTTCAGCGTCCCTGACCACGGCGTGGCGCGCCCGTGGCAAAACAGGAAAGGGACCACCAGCGGCAGTTGCGCGTGTCCTTTATCCAGATGGCGCTGCATCACGGCTATCGCATATCTCATCAGCCGAATGGCCATATGACGATCCGGGCTGCTCTGGTGTTCAAGCAGCGTGTAAATATAGGCCTCGCCCGTTGTGGTTTTCAAAGACCAGAGCATAAGTACGGAGATCTTCTTCAATAAAGGAGCCGGACTCCAGTTGTAGCGTATTCAGACAGCATATCTTGCGCAGCTCCGGCGGCAGATAGATCTTCAGAAAATCCCGGGCGGTATCGGTATGGCCCAGAAAGGTTTTAAACAGGCCATCATGCGGAACCGGTGAATCTGTTTTTTTCATGGTGCATCCCTGCTGTGCAGCGTTAACAAAACAACGGATGTAGCACAGGGTTTGTTCATAGGCCAGGCTCATATCTGCATTCCCCGATCCCGCTCGTAAAGCTTTTCGTGAACCATGAAAAGGTTCATCGTGAATTGGTATGAAACTGGAGTTACCGCCGGGGAGCCCGGGTTGTCAGGGTGGTGGCGATTGAGCCACCCTGACCCGTTCACCGGTTCCGAAACCAACATAAGAGAAATCACCTTAAAGTGAACGGAACCTTCGCCAGCGCGGTATATTCCTCATGAATAAAGCACCACCGCAATCATATTTCTCCGTCAATAAAACAACACTGAAATCTCATCTAAATATTGCGAGACAGATTCAAAGCGCAGAAATACAGCGCATCGCTGATAATTTATTACAGGTAAAAAAAAGCGGCCTGTGGGCCGCTAAAAGCACATTGAAACGAGGGAGGCAGTGACATTGCCTTTTTCTCTGCCCGGCGCTGCACAGGGTAAAAAGCGCCGGGAGAGCCACAGGAAAAATGATGAGGCGTTACCCTTTAACCCCGCCCGCCGTCAGGCCGCTAACCAGCCAACGCTGGGCCAACAGGAAGACCACGGTGATAGGGATCGCTGACAGCACCGCCGCCGCCGCAAAATCGCCCCACAGATAGTTCTGCGGGTTCAGATATTGCTGCATGCCCACCGCCAGGGTGTAACTGTTCACGTCGCGCAGCAGTAGCGAGGCCACCGGCACTTCGGTAATCGCGGCGATAAACGACAGAATAAAGACCACCGCCAGAATCGGCACCGACAGCGGCAGCAGTACCAGACGGAAGGCCTGCCACGGCGTGGCGCCATCCAGCGCCGCCGCTTCTTCCAGCGAACTGTCGATGGTTTCAAAGTAGCCCTTGATGGTCCAGACGTGCAGCGCAATGCCGCCCAGGTAGGCGAAGATCACCCCGCCGTGAGTATTCAGACCAATCATCGGAATGTACTGGCCCAGTCTGTCGAACAGAGCGTACAGCGCCACCAGTGACAGTACCGCCGGGAACATCTGGAAAATCAGCATCCCTTTCAGCAGCGTCGCCTTACCCGGGAAACGCATACGGGCAAAGGCGTAAGCGCAGGTGGTAGACAGCGTCACAATGCCCAGCGCGGTAATTCCCGCTACCTTGACCGAGTTCCACAGCCACAGCAACACCGGGAAGGGCGGTGGCGTCACGCGGCCGTCGGCGTGCTCCACGCTAAAGCCCAGCGCCAGTCGCCAGTGTTCCCAGGAGATCTGATCGGGAATCAGACTACCGGTGGCGAAATTACCCGGGCGCAGTGAAATGGTAATGACCATCAGCAGCGGGAACATAATCGCCGCGATAAATAGCAGCAGCAGCAGGTGAGTACCGAACAGTCGCCATTTTTGAGATTTGGGTTGGACCATAGCCATGTGTTTGTTCTCCCTTAGTCAAACTTCATGCGCGTGGCTTTCAGATTCACGATGGCGAGCGCCCCCACCAGCAGGAATATCAGCGTGGCGATAGCCGCCGCCAGGCCGAAGTCCTGACCGCCGCCCCCTTCAAAGGCGATACGGTAGGTGTAGCTCACCAGCAGGTCGGTGTAACCCGCAGGCGTGGTGGTGCCCAGCCTGTCCGGCCCGCCGTTGGTCAGCAGTTGAATCAGAACGAAGTTGTTAAAGTTAAAGGCGAAGCTGGCGATCATCAGCGGCGTTAGCGGTTTAAGCAGCAGCGGCAGCGTGATGCGGAAGAAGTTTTGGAACGGACCGGCGCCGTCCATGGCCGAAGCTTCGTAGAGATCGTCAGGAATCGCCTTGAGCAGCCCCATGCACAGGATCATCATGTAGGGGTAGCCCAGCCAGGTATTGACGATAATCAGCATAGCGCGTGCCGTATTCGGGTCGGTGAACCAGGCCGGATTAATGCCGAACAGCGCGTTAAGCATCATGTTGATCTCACCGAAGCTCTGGTTGAACAGCCCCTTGAAGATCAGAATCGAGATAAACGACGGAACGGCGTAGGGCAGAATCAGCAGTACCCGATAGATAGCCTTGCCCTTCAGGGATTCCCATTGTACCAGGCAGGCCAGCACCATACCTACGGCGACGGTCAGAATTACCGTCAGCACCGAGAAGACTACGGTCCAGACGAAGATAGCGAAGAAGGGTTTCTGGATCCCGTCATCGGTAAAGACCCGGGTGAAGTTATCCCAGCCAATGGTGACGGTGTAGCCGGGGCTGAGCTGCTCGCCGGCCCAGCTACCGTCGTCATTGACCGACTCATAGAAGCCGATATGGTCGTTCGGTCGGTAGTTCACGCCGCTTTGATTGTTGGTCAGCGTGCCGTCATCGGCCAGGGTGTAGAGCGCCCGGGTACCGGAAAACTGACGCAGGGAACTCATCACCAGTTTGCTTTCATCCGGCAGTACGGCGGTGATAGCGCCCAGCGCCTGGCGGTTCTGGGTAATCACGCGCAGGGTGGCGCGCTCGCTTTCCGGTAGGGCCCCTGTCGCGTGCATCTCAAGCGTCTGTTCGCCGCCAAAGGTGAACGGCTCGGAAATATAGTGCTGGTCGCCGTCGCTCAGGGCCAGACGCCATTTATCCTGCTGAGGGTAGAGACCGAAATTAAGCGCCTTGCCCGCCTGGTAAGTGCGGTCCATCAACACCTGTTGGGCGCGCTCGAAGGTGAGCTGGTTGGTGCTGCTGTAGTTGGTAAAGGCGATGGCGATAGTGGCGATCAGCGGGAACAGGACGAACAGCCCCATACCGGCCAGCCCCGGGTAAACGTAACGCCAGGCGTAGGCGCGGCGGTTAGCGAAAATATAGAGGCCAACTGAGCAAAGCACCAGCGTCAGTATGGCGAACAGGTACTCCCCCTGGGCGTACATCAAAACCACAAGATAACCTGACAGCAGGCCCAGCGCGGCGATAGACAGCCACCTGAGCGCATCGCTCTGCCAGAAAGACTTTTTAACGACATCCATGGGGTCATTCCTCTGTATCGGGATGCTCTGCGGCCCCGCTCCCGTAGAGCAGGGCCGCTCCTGGCTTACTTGGTGATTCGCTCCTGGGCGTCGTTCAGGGCGGCATCGACGCTCTGACGGCCGGTAATGGCGTTGATGACCGCGGTACGCGTGGCGTACCAGAAGGCGGACATCTGCGGGATGTTAGGCATGATTTCACCGTTGCGGGCATTCTGCATGGTGGCCGCGATGCGCGGATCTTTTTCCAGCTTCTCCTGGTAGGATTTCAGCGCTACGGCGCCCAGCGGTTTATCTTTGTTCACGGCATCCAGACCGTCATCGGTCATCAGGTAGTTCTCAAGGAACTCCTTCGCCAGCTCTTTATTCGGGCTGGCGGCATTGATACCGGCGCTCAGTACCCCGGAGAAGGGCTTAGAAGGTTTGCCGTTAAAGGTTGGCAGCGTGGTGACGCCGTAGTTCACCTTGCTCTTGTCGATATTGGCCCATGCCCAGGGACCGTTAATGGTCATGGCGGTGTTGCCTTTGTTAAAGGCCGCTTCGGCAATGGAGTAGTCGGTATCGGCGTTCATCTGCTTGTTCTTGATCATGTTGACCAGGAAGCCCAGGCCCGCTTTGGAACCGGCATTGTTGACGCCAACGTTCTTCACGTCATAGCTGCCGTTTTCCGCTTTAAAGGCGTATCCGCCGTCGGCGGCGATCAGCGGCCAGGTGAAGTAGGGCTCCTGGAGGTTGAACATGATGGCGCTCTTGCCTTTGGCGCGCAGTTCTTTATCCAGCGCCGGGATCTCTTCCCAGCTCTTCGGCGGATTCGGGACCAGGTCTTTGTTGTAAATCAGCGACAGCGCTTCCACCGCGATGGGGTAGGCAATTAGCTTGCCGTTGTAGCGCACGGCGTCCCAGGTGAAGTCGTAGACTTTATCCTGGAAGGCTTTATCCGGGGTGATTTCGGCCAGCAGGCCGGACTGAGCGTAGCCGCCAAAACGGTCATGGGCCCAGAAAATGATATCCGGGCCATCGCCGGTGGCGGCGACCTGGGGGTATTTCTCTTCCAGTTTGTCCGGGTGTTCAACGCTCACCTTAATGCCGGTGTCTTTTTCGAATTTCTTACCCACCTCGGCCAGGCCGTTATAGCCTTTGTCGCCGTTAATCCAGATGACCAGTTTGCCTTCTTCGATTTTGGCAAACGCGGAGGCGGAGAACATCACCGTTGTCAGCGCGGAAAGCGCGAGAAGGCGAGCGCCGGTTTTGATTTTCATAGTCCCGTCCTTTTGAAGGTATATAGAGTACGTCACCCAGTCTGCGTCGCGGGCAAGCGCTTCTCATCCTCCCACCCCCTACGCCCCACCCCCTCCAGATGTGATCCCGGTAACATAAATGCCATTAATGTGTGCTGGCGCACATAAAAAGGCGGCCAGGAATGGTCACTGGATCACGAAAATGGCGCCGCCGCCGCGCATCACCGCCCGAGGCCCATTCCCTCATCCTCCCATCTCCTCCCCCACAAAAAAGCATCAGGGCGGAGGATTCCCCATTTGCGGCAATCCGCCATAGTCCCGACATCGAAAATATCCGTCCGTGGACGGTCCGTTGTAATGAGGGAGAAGTGCATGGCGAGCGTACAGCTACGGAATGTCACCAAAGCCTGGGGCGATGTGGTGGTGTCGAAGGACATTAACCTCGACATCACCGAAGGGGAATTCGTGGTCTTTGTCGGACCGTCGGGCTGCGGAAAATCGACGCTGCTGCGCATGATTGCCGGGCTGGAAACCATCACCAGCGGCGATCTGTTTATTGGCGAAACCCGAATGAATGATGTGCCGCCCGCCCAGCGCGGCGTGGGAATGGTCTTTCAGTCCTATGCGCTCTACCCGCATCTGAGCGTGGCGGAAAATATGTCGTTCGGCCTGAAGCTGGCCGGGGCGAAGAAAGCGGTGATGAATCAGCGCGTAACCCAGGTGGCCGAAGTGCTGCAACTGGCCCACCTGCTGGACCGCCGCCCCAAAGCGCTTTCCGGCGGTCAGCGCCAGCGCGTGGCCATTGGCCGAACCCTGGTGGCCGAGCCTAACGTGTTCCTGCTCGATGAGCCGCTTTCCAACCTGGATGCCGCCCTGCGCGTGCAGATGCGTATTGAGATCTCCCGTCTGCACAAGCGCCTGAAGCGCACCATGATTTACGTCACCCACGATCAGGTCGAGGCCATGACCCTGGCCGACAAAATCGTGGTACTGGACGCCGGACGCGTTGCCCAGGTGGGCAAGCCCCTGGAACTCTATCACTACCCGGCAGATCGCTTTGTCGCGGGCTTTATCGGCTCGCCGAAGATGAACTTCCTGCCGGTAAAAGTCACCGCTACCGCCATCGACCAGGTGCAGGTGGAACTGCCGAACCGCCAGCAGATCTGGCTGCCGGTCGAAAGTGCTGGCGTTCAGGTCGGCGCCAGAATGTCTTTAGGCATTCGTCCTGAACATCTTCTGCCCAGCGAAATCGCCGATGTCACCCTGGAAGGTGAGATTCAGGTGGTGGAGCAGCTTGGTTACGAAACCCAGATTCATATTCAGATCCCCGCCATCCAGCAGAACCTGGTGTACCGCCAGAACGATGTAGTGCTGGTCGAGGAGGGGGCGACATTCGCCATCGGCCTGCCGCCGGAGCGCTGCCATCTGTTCCGTGAGGATGGTACTGCCTGTCGTCGGTTGCATCAGGAGCCTGGCGTTTAAGGGTACGCCTACACAATAAAAGCAATTTCAGGAGAAATAACGATGATAACACTGCGCAAACTTCCGCTGGCCATGGCTGTCGCCGCCGGCATGCTGTCCGCTCAGGCGCTGGCGGTCGACTTCCACGGCTACGCCCGTTCCGGCATTGGCTGGACCGGCAGCGGCGGTGAACAGCAGTGCTTCCAGGCTACCGGGGCACAGAGCAAATACCGTCTGGGTAACGAATGTGAAACTTACGCTGAATTAAAGCTGGGCCAGGAAGTGTGGAAAGAGGGCGACAAGAGCTTCTATTTCGACACGAATGTGGCTTACTCCATCAACCAGCAGAACGACTGGGAAGATACCAGCCCGGCCTTCCGTGAAGTGAATGTGCAGGGTAAAAACCTGATCGAATGGCTGCCGGGCTCCACCATCTGGGCCGGTAAGCGCTTCTATCAGCGTCACGACGTCCATATGATCGACTTCTACTACTGGGATATCTCCGGCCCTGGCGCCGGTCTTGAGAACGTCGATCTGGGCTTCGGTAAGCTTTCTCTGGCCGCCACTCGCGCCTCTGAGGCTGGCGGCTCTTATAACTACACCAGCGAGCGTCAGCGCGACTACGCCGAGCGTACCGCTAACGACACCTTCGACGTGCGTCTGTCGAGCATGGAAATCAACCCGGGAGGCATGCTGGAGCTGGGCGTGGATTACGGCCGTGCGAACCCGCGTGACGGCTATCGCCTGGAAGATGGCGCCTCTAAAGATGGCTGGATGTTCACCGCCGAACATACCCAGAGCGTTCTGAAGGGCTATAACAAGTTTGTGCTGCAGTACGCCACCGATGCCATGAGCTCTCACGGTAAAGGCCTGGCTAACGGTTCCAGCATTAATAACGACGGCAAGATGTGGCGCGTGCTGGATCACGGTGCGGTGACCCTGGCCGACGACTGGGATCTGATGTACGTCGCGATGTTCCAGAAAACAGACCTCGACAACAGCCGTGGTAATGACTGGTGGACCGTGGGCGTACGCCCGATGTACAAGTGGACTCCGATCATGAGCACCCTGCTGGAAGTGGGCTACGACAATGTGAAGTCCCAGCAGACCGGTGACCGTAACGGTCAGTATAAAATCACCCTGGCTCAGCAGTGGCAGGCGGGCGACAGCATCTGGTCCCGTCCGGCGATCCGCGTCTTCGCCACCTACGCTAAGTGGGATGAAAAATGGGGTTACGCAAAAGATGGCGACAACCTGACCACTGCCGCGCTGCGTGACACTTCCGGTAACGGCATCTTCACTAACAGCCGCGGTAACGATGATGAGTTTACCTTCGGCGCCCAGATGGAAATCTGGTGGTAACAGCCCAGTGAGGGGAGCAATGCTCCCCTCTGCTTTAATTGCGCGGGCGTAAAGCGCTTTTGCCTGGCTACCTTTGCGCCGCTCTCCCTAAATTCAGGTGACAACAATGAAAATGAAGAAAAGTCTCGTCGCTCTGTGCCTGAGCGCAGGTCTGTTCGCCTCTCTGCCAGCGGTGAGTCTGGCTGAGGTGAATATCGTTCCCCAGGATACTTCCGCGGCGCCGCGCGTCTCCGCCGAGCAGCTACGCCAGTTACGCTGGACGCCGGTTAACCAGTCCAAAACCCGGACTACCGACCTTGCCAGCAGTGGTCAGAGCCTGAACGTCGGCGATATTCGCGGCCCGGTGGCGGCATACAGCGTACCGGCCAATATTGGCGAGCTGACCATTACCCTGACCAGTGAAGTCAATAAAAATCAGGTTTTCGCGCCTAACGTGCTGGTGCTTGACCAGAATATGACGCCTTCGGCCTTTTTCCCCAGCAGTTACTTTACTTACCAGGCGCCGGGAGTAATGTCCGCCGATCGTCTGGAAGGCACTCTTAAGCTCACCCCGGCGCTGGGCCAGCAGCAGCTCTATGTGCTGGTCTTTACCACCGCCCGGGATCTACAGCAGACTACCGTTCAGATCGATCCGGCCAAGGCTTACGCGAAAGGGGCCGGAAACGCAGTGCCGGATATTCCGGATCCTATCGCCCGTCACGTCACCGACGGCCGCCTGAAGCTGAAGGTGAGCACCAACACCAGCTCCAGCGTGCTGGTTGGGCCGCTGTTCGGTTCTTCCGGCCCGGCGCCGGTAACCGTCGGCAATACCGCCCCGGTATATAGCGCACCGGCCAGCACAGCGACGCCAGCCGCAGCGCCTGCGCCTGCCGCGAAGAGTGGGCCGGTGTTGTCGGATACCGAAGCGTATTTCAACCAGGCCATTAAACAGGCTGTGGCGAAGGGCGATATTGATAAGGCGTTGAAACTGCTGAATGAAGCCGAGCGACTGGGATCCTCCTCCGCCCGAACCACCTTTATCAGCAGTGTAAAAGGCAAGGGGTAATCGCTACCCCACGGTGCTGATTTTGCAGTAACTGGTGCGCGTTGGCGCACCTTTTTTTATCCCTGCATGAACACCACCTCCTATGGAGGTGGTCAGCAACAGGTTTTGGCTTTGCCTTATTGTCTTTGGATTTAAATCGTTCAGAACAAGCAGAGACTAACTGTAGGGCTTTCAGTACGCTCCTCTGGGGCGTTATCAATGCCACCTGCTACGCAGGTGGTTTTTTACTACAGCGCGTTATAGCCCATCATCTGCAATAGCTGGCGAGCCTGGGCGACGGCCTCCTGGCGGTGAGCGACCCCCAGTTTCTGATAGAGGTTGCGGATGTGGGTTTTAATGGTGGTGGCCGCCACGTCCAGTTCACCGGCGATCTGATCGTTGCTGTAGCCCGAGTAGATAAGCCCCAGCACCTGCCATTCGCGCTGAGTCAGCGGGCTGGTGCGGATCAGCTCCGGTACCTGTGGGTGGTTTAGCAGGCGGCTCACGAAGTTTTCGTCGAAGTGGGCGAACTTATGCCGGTGATGTTGGTTGATTTCCCGCAGAATCCGCTGGGCGCGATGCTGGTCCAGCTCCGGCAGCATATTCAGTTGAATCAGCTGGCGCAATTGCTGAGCCATGGTTTCGCCTTCAATCACAAAGTGACTCAGAAAGCCGGTACCTCCGGCCAGGTTTAGCGCTTCAATCAGTACGCGCTGGGCTTCGTTTTTGCTGTCCTGCTGCCAGTAAAGCTGGTTGAGCAGCAGCAGGTTACGGTTCAGATCGCTCATCAATTCCAGAGCGCGAGCGTTGGCGTTAAGCTCCTCCAGCACCCGATGGGCTTCGTCGTACTCCCCCAGCAGAATCTGCGCCCGGGCGATATTACGCCACTGGCCCTGCAGAAAGTGGTTGCGGGCGAAGTCTGGTTTCGGCGTCTGGCGCAGCCAGGCCGCGGCAGCGGCGCGATCGCCGGTCATCTGCCAGTAGATAACCCGGACCTTATCGGCATTAGAAACCCAGTCACTGTGGTAAGCGCCGTTGCCGAGCAGGTTCTCAAGCCGGTTCAGATGGCTGCGGGCGTTATCGATATCGCCGCGCGCCAGCGCGTTCTGCACCACCAGCGCCAGGCACTGTAGCTGCTGCTGTGGCTGATAGCCGGACAGCACCTCCATACCGCCGCGGGCCGAGGATTCCGATTCATCCAGCCGTCCCCAGGCCCACAGCAGTTGGGCGCGGATGCGTAGCAGGAATTCGTGAAGCGGTAGCTGTTCCAGATGCTGTTCGTGAATCAGCGCAAAAGCTTTCTCCTGAATATCCCAGGCTGCCTGCAGAAAGCCGCGGGCAAACAGAATCTCGCTTTGTTGGATCAGGCTCCACAGCGCGTAGTGCCAGACCTCGTGGCGGCGGGCCATGGCTTCGGTTTCCTGCATCATCGCCAGTGACTGCTGCAGGTTACCGGCGCAGTGGTGCACTTCGCCCAGAACCGAGGTGGCGACAATCTGTCCGTAGAAGCTGGCCAGCGGCAGTGCCTCCAGCGCCGAGCGCGCCAGTCGGTCGGCCTCGTTGGGGTCGCCGTTATTAATCGCCACCTGGGCGCGCAGGGCGTCGAATTCGCCGCGCAGGGTGGTATCAATCTCCTGCTTCATCTCCTGTTCGGCGCGGGCCAGCAGAGTATTCACTTCGCCATAGCGGTGCTGGCTCTGCATCAGCCAGGCCTGGAGCAGTACCAGGCGCGGATTTTCCAGCAGCGTCTCCCAGGGCAGGGATTTCAGGGAGTTTTCCAGCAGCGATAGTTCGCTCTGGTGGAACAGCTCCCAGGCGTGATGTAGCAGGATATCGCGCAGCATCATATCGTCGCCGGCCGCCAGCGCGTGGTGAATCGCCTCGCTGGGGAAGCCCTGAGCCATCCAGCTTTCGGCGGCGGCGCGGTGTAGCAGCGGCAGTTCGGTCGCCATTTCCCACTGGCAGCGCTGGCGCAGGAAGCTGCCGAACAGCGGATGGTAGCTAAACCACTCGCCGCTGCCATCCATGCGCTGCAGGAACAGGCCCTGACGTTCGATCTCTTCCAACCGCATCTGGCCGTTTTCCGCGCCGGTGACCCGAACGATAAGCGCGTCGTTCATGGAGCGTAGCAGGGAGCTGGTCAGCAGGAAGCGGCGGGTATCGTCATCGACGTTGTTCAGTACTTCATCCACCAGATAATCGGTCAGGTGGCTGGCGTTAATACCTGACAGTCGGCGGGCGGAGTAGTGTGCCGCGCCACTGTTCTGGCGGGCGGACAGGGCGATAAGCTGGAGTGCGGTGGCCCAGCCCGCGACGTCGTCGCACAGGCGCTGACAGTCGGCTGTTTCAATGGGCGCGCTCAGGCGATGGTCGAAAAACTGCTTGGCTTCCTGATGGGTAAAGGCCAGTTGCTGGCTGCCGATCTCCAGCAGCTGTTCGCGCACCCGCAGGTTAGCGATGCCCAACTGCGGCAGGTTACGCGACAGTATCACCAGAGTCAGGTTATCCGGCTGGTGGCGCAGAAAAAAGCGCATGGCGTCGTGGATCGCCGGATTCGAAATCAGATGATAGTCGTCGATGATAAGCCACAGCGGCTGCTGCCATTCGGCCAGTTCAATGAACAGCTGCGAGAACAGCGAGCTCAGGCTGGCGTACTGACGCTTCTGCGCCATCGCTTCACTGCGGGAGCAGTGGCCGCCGGTGGCCTGCTGTAACGCGGCCACCAGATAGCTGGCAAAGCGTTCCGGCTGGTTATCGCCTTCGTCCAGGGAAAACCAACCGATATCGCTTTTATCCGCCGCCCATTGGGAGATCAGCGTGGTTTTGCCGTAGCCAGCCGGGCTGGTGACCAGCACCAGACGATAATTCCCCGCGCCGCCAAGCCTGGACAGCAGGCGATCGCGAACCACCGTGTTCTCGAGTCGGACCGGACGACTTAATTTGGAAGGAATCAGCATACTCAATGACGTTACCGTACAGGAAAGGGTGGTCAATCAGAAACGAGATAGCGGCCAGGCCATCTCTAACCTGATTTTTTTTACACCTCGAAATTAATTATTACATAACTTCGATCAGATTATCCTGCAATGCAAGCACGGCGCGTTTTTTACCCCGGCAAAGTTGCGCCTTATCACAGTTTTCCGCGTTATTTACATTACAGCCTGAGCCACCCGAGACTTTTCCTGACTGCCTGCCCGGTATAGCAAATTAAATCTGGTTAAAGAAATGTATGTCGGTTGAAATTAAGTGACTTCTTATCATCATTGTCTGCGCAATTAATTAGTCAGGTGATGAAATTATTTCATCAGAATAATAACCTGACAGTCAATAAACGCTAATTATAATATTTTCATGCGGTTACCTGATGTCATTTTGCCATGAAGGGACACTGTATTTACCCGGTGTGAAGTTCGGATAAATCCTGGCAAGGGAGCATGAATAACGGGTGATACCGGCCATTTTGAGTGGTCTCGATCACACTTTTTTCTCATCCCTACTCCTCCTCCCAGGCTAATCCCCCTCGGGATGAGGAAGTGCTGTAGGCAGCCTGGCACACTAGCGAAAACAGCATTTCAATCATTACAGGAATCCGATTACCTATGTCCATGTCATTTAATAAAGCGCAGTTTCAGGCCGCCCTGACGCGTCAGTGGCAACATTACGGGCTTCATGCCGCACAGGAGATGACGCAGCACCAGTGGTGGCATGCGGTGAGCGGCGCTGTGGCAGAGTTGCTGTCCGCCCGCCCGCAGAAAAAAGCCAAAGCGGACCAGCGTCACGTGAACTACATCTCGATGGAGTTTCTGATCGGTCGTCTGACCGGGAACAACCTGCTGAACCTGGGCTGGTACGGCGAGGTGGCAGAGGTGCTGAGCGAACACGGCATCGAACTGAGCGACCTGCTGGAGCAGGAAACCGACCCGGCGCTGGGGAACGGCGGCCTGGGGCGTCTGGCGGCCTGTTTCCTTGATTCCATGGCGACGGTAGGGCAGTCGGCGATGGGCTATGGCCTGAACTACCAGTACGGTCTGTTCCGTCAGTCCTTTAACGACGGCCATCAGATGGAAGCGCCGGATGACTGGCAGCGCGCCAGTTACCCCTGGTTCCGCCATAATGAAGCGCTGGACGTTCAGGTGGGCATCGGCGGTAAGGTAGTGAAAGAGGATGGAAAGCTGCGCTGGGAACCGGCTTTTGTGCTGAAGGGGGAAGCCTGGGATCTGCCGGTCATCGGTTACCGCAACGGGATCTCACAGCCGCTGCGCCTGTGGCAGGCGAAGCATGCCCATCCCTTCGATCTGACCCGTTTTAACGATGGCGATTTCCTGAAGGCGGAGCAGCAGGGCATCGATGCCGAAAAGCTGACCAAAGTGCTCTATCCGAACGACAACCATCAGGCCGGCAAGAAACTGCGTCTGATGCAGCAGTATTTCCAGTGCGCCTGCTCGGTAGCCGATATTCTGCGCCGCCATCACCAGGCGGGGCGCAAGCTGGCGGAGCTGCCGGATTATGAAGTGATTCAGCTAAACGATACCCACCCGACCATCGCCATTCCTGAACTGATGCGGGTGCTGCTGGATGAGCACCAGTTGAGCTGGGACGACGCCTGGTCCATCACCAGCCGTACCTTCGCTTACACTAACCATACCCTGATGCCGGAAGCGCTGGAGTGCTGGGATGAGCGCCTGGTGCGCACCCTGCTGCCGCGTCATATGCAGATCGTCCGGGAAATCAACGTTCGCTTTAAGAAGCAGGTCGCGAAGCAGTGGCCGGGAGATGAAGCGGTCTGGGCGAAGCTGGCGGTACTGCATGACGGCCAGCTGCGGATGGCGAACCTGTGCGTGGTGAGCTGCTTTGCGGTCAACGGCGTGGCGGCGCTGCATTCCGAACTAGTGGTGAAGGATCTGTTCCCTGAATATCACCTGCTGTGGCCGGGTAAATTCCATAACGTAACCAACGGCATCACGCCGCGCCGCTGGATCAAGCAGTGCAACCCGGAACTGGCAACGCTGCTGGATGAAACGCTCAAGCGCGAATGGGCCAACGATTTGGATGCCCTGAGCGGACTGGAAGCCTTTGCCGACGATGCGACTTTCTGCAAGCAGTACCAGGCGATTAAACAGCGTAACAAGGTGCGTCTGGCCGAATTCGTGAAGGCGCGTACCGGTATCGACATTAACCCGCAGGCGATGTTTGACGTGCAGATCAAGCGCCTGCATGAGTACAAGCGCCAGCACCTTAATCTGCTGCATATTCTGGCGCTATATAAAGAGATTCGTGAAAACCCGCAGGCCGACAGGGTACCGCGCGTCTTCCTGTTCGGCGCCAAGGCGGCGCCGGGGTATTATCTTGCGAAGAACATTATCTACGCCATTAACAAGGTGGCTGAGGCGGTCAATAACGACCCGAAAGTGGGCGATAAGCTGAAAGTGGTCTTCCTGCCGGACTACTGCGTATCGGTGGCGGAGCGCCTGATTCCGGCAGCGGATATCTCCGAACAGATTTCGACCGCCGGTAAAGAGGCTTCCGGTACCGGCAATATGAAACTGGCGCTGAACGGCGCGCTGACGGTCGGCACCCTGGACGGCGCTAACGTAGAGATTGCCCAGCAGGTCGGTGACGACAATATCTTTATCTTCGGCCATACCGTTGAGCAGGTAAAAGCGCTGAAAGCGAAGGGCTACGATCCGCTTAAGTGGCGTAAGGGCGATAAGGCGCTGGATGCGGTGATGAAAGAGCTGGAGCAGGGTATTTACAGCGACGGCGATAAGCACGCGTTCGACCAGATGCTGCATAGCCTGGGCAAAGAGGGGGGCGATCCTTACCTGGTCATGGCCGACTTCACCGCCTATGCCGACGCTCAGAAGCAGGCTGAGATGCTGTATCGCGACCCGCAGGCATGGACCCGCGCGGCGATCCTCAACACGGCTCGCTGCGGTATGTTCAGCTCTGACCGTTCGATCCGCGACTATCAGGCGCGTATCTGGCAGGCAAAGCGCTAATTGTGAAAGAAGGAAACGCCATGGAAAGCAAACGTCTTGAACAGGCTGCCGCCGCTGCGGGCATTGCGGCAAGCTACATTAATGCTCACGGCAAGCCGCAGGCCATTGCGGACCAGACCCGACAGCGTTTGCTGGAAGCCATGGATGGCGCCGCGGCTTCGCATCGCGAAACCGCGGCGCCGGTGCCAGGCGTAAAGGTCTTTATCGTGGGCAGCAGTATGGTGCTGCCGGTGGCGGGGAAGGGGGAGTACCTCTGGCACCTCACCACCGAAGAGGGCGATCAGCATTACAACGGTAAGGTGCGGGCCGACCACGGTCTGAAACTGGCGGGTGACCTGCCCATGGGCTACCACAGCCTGACGCTGGTTCAGCAGGAGGCTCGCTGGCATTGCCGGATTATTGTCGCTCCCCGGCGTTGTTATACCCCGGATGCGTTAAACACCGGCGACAAGCTGTGGGGCGCCTGCGTTCAGCTTTATACCCTGCGTTCGGAGCGCAACTGGGGAATCGGCGACTTTGGCGATCTGAAGCAGATGCTGACCGAAGTGGCGCAGCGCGGAGGCAGTTTTATCGGTCTGAACCCCATACACGCGCTGTATCCCGCGAACCCGGAAAGCGCCAGCCCGTACAGCCCTTCATCGCGCCGCTGGCTCAACGTGGTTTATATCGACGTTGAGGCAGTGGAGGACTTCCGTCTGAGCGAGGAGGCACAGCGCTGGTGGCAGGCCGAAGGCACCCGCGCCAGCCTGGCGGCGGCGCGCGATGCCGAATGGGTGGACTATGCGGCGGTGACTCGCCTGAAGATTGCCGCTCTGCGCCTGGCATGGCGCCGGTTTACGCTGCGCGATGAACAGGATGAATCGCTGCTTGCCTGGCAGCGCTTTGTGCGCGAGCGCGGCGACAGTCTTTACTGGCAGGCGGCCTTCGATGCGTTACACGCGCACCAGATGGCGGAAGACGGCGGTCGTTGGGGCTGGCCGGCATGGCCGGAAGCGTATCGCGAAGCCCATCTCCCCGCCGTGACGGAATTCTGTCAACAGCACGCTGACGAAGTGGCGTTCTGGCAGTGGTTACAGTGGCTGGCCTGGTCTCAGTTTGCCGGGTGCTGGCGCCAGTGCGGCGAGCTGGAGATGCCGATTGGCCTGTACCGCGATCTGGCGGTGGGGGTGGCGGAAGGCGGTGCCGAGACCTGGAGCGATCGCGAACTGTACTGCCTGAAGGCCTCCGTCGGCGCGCCGCCGGATATTCTGGGCCCGCTGGGCCAGAACTGGGGTCTGCCGCCAATGAATCCTCATGTGATGGAGGAGCGTGCCTGGGAGCCCTTTATCGATCTGCTGCGCGCCAATATGGAAAACTGCGGCGCGCTGCGTATTGACCACGTGATGTCGCTACTGCGCCTGTGGTGGATCCCCTATGGGGAAACTGCGGATCGCGGCGCCTATGTGCACTATCCGGTGGACTCCCTGCTGGCAATTCTGGCGCTGGAAAGCCATCGTCACCGCTGTATGGTGATCGGTGAAGATCTGGGCACCGTGCCTGCGGAGATTGTCGGCAAGCTGCGTGAAGGCGGGGTTTACTCCTATAAGGTGCTGTGGTTCGAACGCGATAGTCAGAATCAGGTGCGCGCCCCCGAGGCGTGGCCAGAACAGGCAATGGCGGTGGTTACCACCCATGATATGCCGACCCTGCGCGGCTACTGGGAAAGCGGCGATCTGACCCTTGGGCGGAAGCTGGGTCTTTACCCGGATGCGGAAGTGCTGGAAGAGCTGTATGCGGATCGCGAGGAGGCGAAGCAGACGCTGCTCGATGCTCTGCATCGCCACGACTGTCTGGCGAAGCGTTCCGGGCATCAGGCGCGGCGTATGGCGATGTCGCCGGTACTGAACCGGGCGATGCAGCGTTATATTGCCGACAGTAATAGCGGACTGCTGGGGTTGCAGCCGGAGGACTGGTTGGATATGGCGACGCCGGTTAACGTGCCTGGCACCAGCTCCCAGTATCCGAACTGGCGGCGAAAGTTGAGTCAGACGCTGGAGGCGATGTTTGCAGCTCCCGAGATTAACCGGCTGATTAAGGATCTGGATAAGCGTCGTCGGGCCGCGGCGCGCAGAGGGCATGATAAGGGAGTGGGGAGAAGGTAACAGACGGCTCTGGTACGTTTCCTCTCACCCCAGCCCTCTCCTCCCTGGGGGAGAGGGCTCGTCACAGTGGCGTTATTTTCACGACAGTGCTGTGTGAGGGGAGAATATGCCGCGCTGGTGAAGGTTCCGTTCACTTTAAGGTGATTTCCCTTATGTCGGTTTCGGAACCGGTGAACGGAATAGCCACTGTCGCCTCATATTTCATCGAATCATGACGTTCAGTCGGTTTTTATCATTTAAAGCTTCACGCCGAAGTTAATAGGCCAGAATCCCTCTGGCCTGCGGCAAATAGCGCAACGAAAAGAATAGCCGGTCTTTACCCTGTGACCCGCTGCGGCTACGGTTCCAGATCTGGCGAAATTCCTGTTCAGACACAGGCCGTGCGCTGAAGCTCGCATCAGCGCCGGAGGTCTGGCGGAAAATTTCATAGACCACCCCTGCGCCGGGAGCGGTACCCTCAAACAGGCTGCGATCGAGGTAGAGCTGGCGCGTTTCTTATGGTTTATTTTCTTCCCTGAGACGATTTTTAGTTATCCTTTAATGCATTTTTATTTCTTTTAAATGAATATTATTTCATGTCCGTTTTTTTACTTTTAATAGCCGGATGTTGAATTGTCCTGTAGGTTTTTCATTTGGGCTGATTAAAACCACAGATTTATCTCATGCGTTGTTGATGTCGAACTCTTCCCCGTAGCCTCAAGTGCTGAAGAAATTGTGAAGAAAATAAGGAGATTCATTACCCCAGATTGTAATGATAAGGATTATCATTATCATCCTGATTTGCGCCTTTCATTTGGTTACATTATGGAAAATAACGTCATGTTTATTAATAAAAATTACATCAAGACGCCGCTGGCTGTACTGATTGCCAGCCTGGCGGGCGGCAGTGCGTTTGCCGCAGATGACTCTTCGGTCGGGGATGGAGATGTGATGGTGGTACAGGCCACTGCGGAGCAGGAGCTCAAACAGCAGCCTGGGGTCTCCATCATTACTGCCGACGATATCGAAAAGGATCCGCCGGTAAACGATCTGTCCGATATCATCCGCAAAATGCCAGGGGTTAACCTGACCGGCAACAGCGCCAGCGGCAGTCGTGGCAATAACCGCCAGATTGATATTCGCGGTATGGGGCCAGAAAACACGCTGATACTGATTGACGGAATTCCGGTGACCTCCCGTAATTCTGTGCGCTACAGCTGGCGCGGCGAAAGAGATACCCGTGGCGACAGCAACTGGGTACCGCCGGAAATGGTCGAGCGTATCGAAGTGCTGCGTGGTCCCGCCGCCGCTCGCTACGGCTCAGGCGCCGCGGGCGGCGTGGTGAATATCATCACCAAACGACCGTCTAACGACTGGCACGGCTCGCTGTCGCTGTTTACTAATCAGCCGGAGAATGACCAGGAGGGCGCCACTAAACGTGCCAACTTTAGCCTGAGCGGGCCACTGGCCGGGGATGCGCTGACTATGCGCCTGTACGGCAATATCAATAAAACCGATGCCGACGCCGCCGACATTAATACCGCCCAGAATGGATCTTACGCCGCCGGGCGTGAAGGGGTGCGCAATAAAGACATTAATGCCATGGTCTCCTGGAAGCTGTCTCCCCGGCAGATCATCGACTTTGAAGCGGGATACAGTCGCCAGGGCAACATCTACGCCGGGGATACCCAGTACAGTAACAGCAACGTCAGCCCGGACGGCCTGATCTCCACGCTTTACGGGAAAGAGACCAACCGGATGTACCGCCAGAACTACGGCATAACCCATAACGGTATCTGGGACTGGGGGCAGTCAAAACTGGGGTTCTACTACGAAAACACCCATAACACCCGGATGCAGGAAGGGGCGGGTGGTAAGGTCGAAGGGATGATTAACGCCACCGACTACGATACCAGCAAACTGGAAAGCTACCGTTCGCTGGCCGAGGTGAACCTGCCGCTGAATCTGCTGTTTGACCAGACCATCACTCTGGGCGCGGAGTGGAACCGCGAGGCGCTGGACGATCCTAATTCGATGTCGATGACCAATGCGTCCGGTACTACGATAGGCTCGATCTCCGGCGATGCCAGCGAGCGCAGCAGTAAAAACAGCGCCAATACCGCCGCCGCCTATTTTGAAGACAATATTGAGCTGCGCCCGGGCACCAATATTATTCCGGGGCTACGTTTCGACTACCACACCGAATTTGGCTCGAACTGGAGCCCCAGTTTAAATGCATCGCAGGAGCTGGGTGACTACTTCAAGATTAAGGCGGGGATCGCCCGGGTGTTTAAGGCGCCGAACCTGTATCAGTCCAGTGAAGGCTATCTGCTGAGTACCCGTGGCAACGGCTGTCCGAACAATATTGCTTCCGGTAGCTGCTATCTGATGGGTAACAGTAACCTGAAACCTGAAATCAGCGTCAACAAAGAGATCGGCCTGGAATTTACTTACGACGGCTGGGATGCGGGAATCACGTATTTCCGTAACGATTATAAAAACAAGATAGTCTCCGGAACCGAGCTGATTGGCTATGCTTCCAACGGCTACAACATTCTGCGTTGGGAAAACGGCGGTAAAGCGGTAGTGGAAGGGCTGGAAGCTAACCTGGTGGTGCCGGTAATGCGCGACGTACTGAACTGGCGCACTAACGCGACTTATATGATTCAGTCGGAAAATAAAGACACCGGTAATCCGCTATCGATTATTCCGAAGTATACGGTCAACACCATGCTCGACTGGCAGGTGACGGATAAGCTTTCCACCAATGTGAACTGGACCTTCTACGGGCGTCAAAAGCCGCGTGAATACGCCGAAATGCGTAAAGAAGAGGGGGTTGATGGTATGTCTACTAAAGAGGTGGGAGCCTATTCTATTGTGGGCATTGGCGTGAACTATAAAATTAACCAGAATCTTCGTCTGAACGGCGGTGTTAGTAACCTGCTGGATAAGCGGCTGTATCGTGAAAACGAGGGAGCGTCGACCTATAACGAACCCGGTCGTGCTTATTATGCGGGGGTGACGATGTCATTCTGAGTGTGAGATAGCGGGGCTTTTGCCCCGCTTTTACCCCAGCCACGCACCCGCAGCGATAATCATCAACACCAGTGCGGCAATCAGCGCATACAGCCTGTCGCGCTGGCGAATAAACCCTATCAGCATCAACACCACCCGGGCCACCGGCAGCAGAATTAGCACCAGAATTCCTGCCCTGACAATATCACTACCGCTCAAGGGAAGCGGTGCCAGCGGCCAGAGCGTAAGCGCTATCCCTGCGGCAATCAGCAGCGTAGAGAGGGGGCTGCCCCAGGAGAGCAGCAGCGCTATCGCCCGGTGATTTTCGGCACGTTTCATGATAAATCTCCCGGAAATTGAATCCCGAAGGTGCTCATCAGCATCTGCCCGGCCAGCAGTATCAGAACCGCCACAAAGAACAGCCGCAGTTTTTCGGCCGGCAGCCACATCAGTAGCCGGGCACCGAGCAGTGCGCCGACCACTGAACCCAGCGCCACCGGGCCCGCCAGATTAACGTCTATTTCGCCGCGGCTGTACCAGGCCACTGCGCTGGCTGCCGCCGTGACGCCAATCATAAAGTTAGACGTGGCGGACGATACCTTAATCGGCAGCCGGAGCGCCGCATCCATCGCGGGAATCTTCAGCACCCCGGATCCAATCCCCAATAGTGCGGAAATCAGCCCGGCACCGTACATCAGAGACATCCCCAGCGGCACATTGCCCACCTGATAGGTGCGCTCTGCGCCGCTGCTTTCGGGGTAACTGGCGTGGAGCCGTAGTCGACTGGCCAGACAGTCCGAAGAAGGTGCTGCATCCACAACGGCCTCCCTGCGTCGGGCCAGCATCTGACGGGCGGAAATTAGCAGTACCGCGGTAAACAGCCCGTAAAGAAAGCGGGTGGAAACCAGACCGATCAGAAAGACGCCGCTCAGGGCGCCAAGGGTGGTGGCGGTTTCCAGCAGAATGGCGAGCCGGATATTGGTCAGACGGCTGCGGATAAAGGGGGCGGCGCTGGCGCAGGAGCAGGCGATCACCGACACAATGCTGGCACCAATCGCCGCATGAATGCTGGTATGAAAGAAGAGCGTCAGAATCGGTACGATAAAGATGCCGCTGGCCATACCCAGAACGCCGCCAAGGGCGCTGGCGATAAATGCCGCGCCGAAAAGCCAGAGGATTTCCATCAGCGTTTTCCGGGGGATGAAAGGGGGCAGGGTTCCGTATAAAAAACGTGGATATTCAAACGCATATCACCTCATTATCGGGTGTGTTAGCAGGCTATCTATTGTACCGGAAAGGGGCTGTGCCTACCAGGCTGGCGGGGCGCTATACGGCAATGCGGCGATGTGCCAGGCTATGAACACTGATTTTGTTATGAGTATCAATTTAGCCATTATGCACAGTGATATCAGGAAACTGGATCTCAACTTACTGAAGGCGTTGGACGCACTGCTCGATGAAGGCAGTGTGACTGGGGCCGCCCGGCGGCTGGCGCTGACCCAACCGGCGGTTAGCGGCATGCTGACGAGGCTTCGCGATCACTTTGACGATCCGCTATTCGTCCGGGCCCGCCACGGCATGGTGCCTACCCTGCGCGCCCGGGAACTGGCGGGGCCGGTTAAACAGATTCTGGCCGATATTAGCGGATTACTGACGCCGACGCGCTTTGATCCGCAGCAGGCCCGAATGACGTACACCATCGCGGCCACGGATTATGCCCTGAAGGCGGTGATTGTCCCGCTGATGGCGGCGCTGAAACAGCAGGCGCCGGGCATTCGGGTGGCGGTCATTCCGGTGGACAGCGCCCGGCTGGCGGTTCAGTTTGAACGCGGCGATATCGATCTGGCGCTGGTTACACCCCAGACTACGCCGGAAGGGCTGCACGGTCGGGAGCTCTATCAGGAGCAGTATGTCTGCATGCTGCGTAACGGCCATCCGGCACTGGCAGAAGGCGAACTTTCACTGGCGAGCTTTTGTCAGCTTGAGCATATCCTGGTGTCGGGGCACGGCAGTTTCCACGGAGTCACCGACGATGCGCTGGCTGTTATTGGGCGTGAACGGCGCGTCGGCATGGCGGTTAGCAGCTTTCTGGTGGTGCTGGAGGTGCTGCGTACTACCGATATGATAGCCATGGTGCCGCGCCGTCTGGCTCAACAGGCAGAGGGTCTCACTCTGCTGGAGCCTCCTCTGGCAGTACCGGGTTTTATCAAGAGTATGGCCTGGCACGAGCGTAATCATCGCGATCCGGCCCAGCGCTGGATCCGCAGCCTGCTGGTGTCGCTATGCCAGCCCGCAGCGGATTAAGATATAAATTCTGATTATACTCTTTATCTTTCATCGCGATTGGTTTTATATCTTGATGGCGCCGATAATCATGGTCACCCATTAAGCCGGTACAACCACCTTTGCGGCGACCGGCTCCGCTTGAGGAGATGATGATGATGAACGCCATTCACTGGCCGGAAGGCTTCGAACCGGGTTTCTGCGATAACTTCGCTTCTAACGAAATGATTGTTGCCGGGCTGAGCGTCCAGGATATCTGGCCGCTGCTCAGCACCCCGTCGAAGTGGCCTGGCTATTACAGCAACGCGTCGGACGTTCGCTTTTACGATAATAAAGGCCCTGAGCTGGCGCAGGATGTTCGTTTCTTCTTTAAAACCTTCGGTTTTCCGGTGGAATCGCAGGTGACCGAGTGTGTTCCCCCGAAAGCCGGACAACCGGCGCGTCTGGCCTGGCACGGCTGGGACGGTGAAGGGGATACCCGTCTGGACGTGCTGCATGCCTGGCTACTGGAAGATTTGCCCGGTGGTCGGGTACGTATCCTGACCCAGGAGACTCAGAACGGCAAACCGGCTCAGGCACTGGCGGCGACCCGCCCCAATCCGATGATTAACGGTCATCAGGAGTGGCTGGATGGGCTGGTAGAAGCTGCCCGTAAAGCGAAGTCTTTGAGCTAATAAATCAATATTATTTATCCTTCACGATGCCGGTTATTGGCTGCTTTCAGGCAGCGAACCGGCATTTTTACTATGATTAATCCATCCATCACCGTTTAGGTTTCTGGCATTCAGTTTTTTTTCTATCAGTATTCCTGATGTTTTCCGGATTAAGGGGGATCGATGCCGTACCGTCCGCCGTCAGCGCCAGATTTCAGCGTTTACGCCTGCGATCTGCTGCCCGGTTGCGGCAATGTGCCGCTGGAGGAAGAGACAGAAACGGAAGTGGCGATTATTGGGGGAGGGCTGCTGGGCGTATCCACCGCCCTGCATCTGGCGCAGTCCGGCGTCGCCTGTGCGCTGCTGGAAAAAGCCACTCTGGGGGCGGGCGCATCTGGCCGTAACGGCGGTCAACTGGTGCCGGGGCTGGCGCGCTGGAAGGCAAAGGATATTCAGCAGACCTTTCCCGCCGATGAAGCGCGCTGGCTATGGTCCTTTGCCGCTATGGAAACCATGGGGCTACTGACGTCGCTCATGGAACAATATCGCATTGATGCCGAATACCGCCCGGGGCACCTGACTGCGGCAGTACACCCGGGTCATCTGCGGGCGCTCGGTCAGGAAAGCGCGGCACGCGCCGCTCTGGGGGATGATTCCACGCGGTTGATCGATGCCCGGGAGTGCGGCCGCTATATCAACGCCAGCGGCTACCACGGCGCGCTGCTGGATACTCTGGGAGGGCAGATTCAGCCGCTGAAGCTGCTGTACGGACTGTGGCAGGGCTACCAGGCGCTGGGTGGCAGAACTTATGAGCACACGCCGGCGCTGTCGATTGAACCCGAACGTCGCGGCTATATGATCACCACGCCTTCGGGGCGGCTGCTGGCCCGGAAGGCGGTGGTGCTGGCGGTTCATGCCGATACCCCGACGCTACTACCCGCCCACCGGGCCGTAACGCTACCGCTCTATACTTATCTGGCTCTGACGACGCCGATTCCGGAAGGTTCCCACTCGCTGTTGCCCGGCGGTCTGGCGGTTTATGATACCCGGGTGCAGATTGATTACTACCGGGCCTATGGGGAGGATCGCCTGTTGTTTGGCGGCCTGGGCACCGGTCGGCGGATGGGGAATGACGCTGCCGCCAGGCGGATTGAGCGCCGTCTGAGATCGGTGTTTCCCCAGTGTCCGCAGCTACGGGCCGCGCTGTGCTGGAGCGGCAGGTTTGATATCACCCGTTCGGGCATGCCGGTTTGTACCCGTAGCGCCGGGTCCAGTCCTCTATATGCGGTACACGGCTGGAACGGACACGGAGTGGGGCAGAGCGTCAGGATCGGTAAGGCGATAAGTGATGATGTACTGGGGAAGAATCACGACTTCACCCGCTTAACGCGCTTTCGCCACAGCGACTTTCCGCTCTCTTTTCTGCCCGATAGCTGGCTGGCGGGAGGCGGCCTTGCCTGGAGCAGCGCGATAAATGCCCTGAATCCGCAGAAGATGAATTCGTTTTAGGGAGAGTCTGCGGCCTGCAAGGCAGGCCGCAGTAGGGGAATTAACCCAGCGCGGTTTCCCGCAGATGGGCTTTCAGCTTGCTGTACTCATCAATCACATACTGTTCGGCGCTGCGTTGATCGGCTATCGGTTCCACGCGCACGGCGCAGTACTTGAACTCCGGCGTTTTGGTTACCGGGCTCAGGTTTTCGCTAACCAGTTCGTTACAGGCGCCTATCCACCACTGGTAGGTCATATAGACCGCCCCTTTATTGGGGCGCTCGCTGACCTGTGCCCGGGTGATAACCTTGCCTTTGCGTGAGCAGATCCAGATCAGATCTTCGTCGCGAATACCCAATCGGGCGGCATCCTCTGCGTGGATCTGCGCATAGCCGGGCTCATCGGCCAGGGCCGCCAGCGCGGCGCAGTTGCCGGTCATTGAACGACAGGAGTAGTGGCCCACTTCGCGCACCGTCGACAGCACCATCGGGTACTCGTCGGTCAGGCGGTCGATGGGGGGCACCCAGTCGCAGGTGAAGAACTGACCCAGACCGTTCGGGGTACTGAAGCGCTCCTCAAACAGGAAGTCGGTCCCCTGGTCGGCTTCGGATTCATCCACGCACGGCCACTGGATAAAGCCCAGCTCGCCCATTTTCTCGTAGGTGGCGCCGTAGAACTCCGGACACAGGTGACGCAGTTCATCCCAGATCGCTTTGGTGTTCTCATAGTGCATCGGGTAACCCATTCGGGTCGCGATTTCACTGATGATCTGCCAGTCGGTTTTCAGATCCCACTTCGGCTCCACGGCCTTAAAGAAGCGCTGGAAGCCGCGATCCGCCGCGGTGTAGACCCCCTCATGCTCACCCCAGGAGGTGGAAGGGAGGATCACATCGGCCCGGGAGGCGGTCTTGGTCATAAAGATATCCTGGACGATCACCAGTTCCAGGTCGTCGAATGCCTGACGCACCGCCGACAGCTCGGCATCGGTCTGGAGCGGATCTTCCCCCATAATGTAAGCGGCCCGCACTTCGCCATGGGCGACCCGGTGCGGCAACTCGCTGATACGGTAGCCGGTATGAGCGGGCAGGGAATCCACGCCCCAGGCGGCGGCGAACTTTTCACGGTTGGCCGGATCGTTAATGTACTGATAGCCCGGGTAGGTGTCGGGTAATGCCCCCATATCGCAGGCGCCCTGCACGTTATTCTGGCCGCGAACCGGGTTTACGCCCGCGCTGGGTTTACCCAGGTTGCCGGTCAGTAGCGCCAGACTGGTGAGTGAACGTACGGTTTCCACCCCCTGATAGAACTGGGTAACACCCATGCCCCAAAGGATGGCGGCGTTTTCCGCGGCGGCGTACATGCGTGCCGCTTTACGGATATCGGCGGCCGACACGCCGGTGATTTTCTCAACCGATTCGGGGGTGTAGCCCTCGACGATTTTACGGTATTCCTCAAGTCCCTCCGTTCTGGATGCCACAAAGGCGCGATCGTAGAGATCCTCTTCCAGAATCACATGACCCATGGCGTTCAGCAGCGCGATGTTGGATCCGTTATGAAGCTGAAGGTGGAGATCGGCAATGCGCGCTGTTTCGATCTTGCGCGGATCGCAGACAATAATTTTGGCGCCTTTCTGCTTCGCTTTAATCACGCGATTCGCCACGATAGGGTGGGAATCCGCCGGGTTGTAGCCGAAAACGAAGATCAGACTGGCATTTTCGATACCGATAATGGAATTGCTCATAGCGCCGTTACCGACCGACTGGTGCAGACCTGCAACCGAAGGGCCGTGTCAGACGCGAGCGCAGCAGTCCACGTTATTGGTGCCGATAACGGCCCGCGCGAACTTTTGCATCACATAGTTGGTTTCGTTGCCGGTACCGCGCGATGATCCGGTGGTCATGATCGCGTCCGGACCATATTTGGCTTTAATGGCGGTGAGCTTATCCGCTACGTAGTCCAACGCCTCTTGCCAGCTTACCGACTCCAGCTTGCCGCCGCGGCTGCGGCGAATCATGGGGGTTTTAAGGCGCGGGGTCAGGATCTGGGTATCGTTAATAAAATCCCAGCCATAATAGCCTTTCAGACAGAGATCGCCCTGGTTAGTTACCCCCATGGCGGCCTCGGCTTTAACGACTTTGCCCTTATCGACGTACAGGTTGATCTTGCAACCCGACGCGCAATAGGGACAAACCGTGATGACTTTTTTCATCGCTTTGCTCCGGTCAACAGTCCTGGTGTCACAGACACCGTCTCCGGTTGTAATGCATAAGCCATGCCATATTTTAATATATTGATTTTTTAAGGTTTATACCAGTTATGTCTACGGCATCGACAGAAGTGACGTGTCGGAGGAAGGGGGAAGTGACGAGGGAAAACGGCGCGCAGGCGCGCGCCGGAAGGGGAATTAATGGGTGTTCAGGGCGTCGTAGCCTTTGCGGCGGTAGTTGAGTACCGAAACCAGCCACCAGACGATAAACAGCCCTACTACTACAAACCCGGCATTACCCAGACGATCGTTGATCGCAGCCACCAGATCCCATAAGCCGCCGCTCAGCGACAGCTTATCCATCAGCAGTCCCAGCGCTTCCAGGCCGCCGATAAACAGCGCCACGGCAACGGAGCTACCGGTGATGGTCATGTTGTAGTAGAGCTTGCGCTGAGGCTTATGGAAGGCCCAGCCGTAGGCGCCCACCATAATCATATTGTCCAGGGTATCGATCAGCGCCATCCCGCTGGTGAACAGTGCCGGAAAGACCAGAATCGACCAGATGGACATGCCGCCGGAAGCCCCGGCAGCGGAGATGCCCAGCACGCCGATTTCGGTGGCGGTATCAAACCCCAGACCGAACAGAAAGCCCACCAGATACATATGCCAGCTCTTATTCACCAGGCGAAAGGCCGGGCGGAACAGCCAGTGCATGGCGCCGCCGTGCAGGGCGCCTTCTCCCTCTGTCGCCAGCGATTCTCCGTGTTTCAGGCGGCGGAAGTCGCGCCACACGCTGCGCAGAATCACCAGATTGACCAGCGCCATGGCCAGCAGAAATAGCGCCGAAACGGCGGTCCCGATAGTGCCGCCTACGTTGTGGAACCAGGCCATATTGTGCTGGAACGCCGTGGCGGTAATGGCGATAGCCAGGGTCGCCAGCACCACGATGCTGGAGTGGCCCAGCGAAAACCAGGCGCCTGTCCCCCAGGGCTGGTTACCCTGCTGCATCATTTTACGGGTGGCGCTATCAATGGCGGCGATATGGTCGGCATCGACCGCATGGCGCAACCCGTAGCACCAGGCCAGCAGACTGGCCGCCATCAGCGCGCCATTCTGGTGAAAGGCCGCAATAGCCCAGGCCCAGGCGGCCAGATTCGCCGTAACCAGCGCCGCCAGCAGCAGACGGGCGCGAAGGGGAAGACGCAGTAGTCGGGTCAACATCATGATTTATCCTGTGGTGAAGAAAAATGAGCGGCGGCAATCACCGCCTGACCAAAAGCAATGGCGCCATCGCCCGCAGGCAATTGCGCCGGAAACAGACAGCGCAGACTGCCCAGCCAGTAAGTCAGCCGGGTGCGCAGTAGCGCGTTATGAATGACGCCGCCGGTACAGACCAGGGTATCCAGGCCTGAGCTTTGAGCATGATGGCGCGCAAGCATGGCCAGTCCGTGGGCCAGCGCGTCGTGAAAGGCCCAGGCCCGGGCGCCGGGCGCGGCGCGCCAGTTCAGCCACTGATGCCAGAAAGTCACCAGATCCAGTCGGTTACCGCGCAGGGGCAGGGTGACCGGGTGCGTCACCGGGCCGTGGCGTTCCGCCAGCGCCTGAAGCAGGCAGGCGGCTTCACCTTCGTAGCTCAACTTTTCGGGCGCGCATGCCAGCGCAGCGGCGACGGCATCGAACAGTCGTCCGGTGGATGAGGCCTGCGGTGCGTTAATGCCGCGTTCGCAGGCTCTGAGCAGCGGCTGCCAGGGGTGAGACAGCAGCGCATGCGCCTCAGGCAATCGCTGCCAGTCCGGCACCCAGGCCTGGAGATGCGCCAGCAGGTTGCGCCACGGCTGACGGGAGGCAAGGGAGCCCCCCGGAAGCGCCACCGCGGGCAGCCCGCCCAGATGCTGGCAGCGGCGGTAATCCACCTTCAGGCATTCGCCGCCCCATAGCCTGTCTTCCCCCCAGCCGGTACCGTCCAGCGCCAGTGCGATAACCGGGCCGCCTTCCAGCGGCCAGCGGTGCTCTGCCAGACAGGCGGCGACATGGGCGTGGTGATGTCGCACTCGTAGCAGCGGCAGCCCGCTCTCCTGTGCCAGCCGAACGCTAAGGTAGTCGGGGTGGGCGTCGGCCACCGCGTGATGCGGCGTAAAGTCGTAAAGCCGACACAGACGATCCCGGATCTGGCGCCACTGCGCCAGCGTTGCATCATCACTGAGATCGCCCAGATGCTGACTGAGTATCGCCTGACGCTCGCGCAGCAGGCACAGGGTGTTCTTTTGATCGGCGCCGACGCACAGGGTGGGGGGCGCGTCAGAGAAACCCGGCGGCAGTTCGATAGCGTCCGGTACAAAGCCTCTGGCCCGGCGCACTATCCGTCCGTCACGTTGAAGCAGCGAGTCGTCCATACGTTGCAGTACCGCACGGTCGTGCAGCAGCCAGCCGTCGGCGATGTCAGCCAGTTCGGTTAACGCCCGATCGTTGTCCAGCGCGGGTGGCCTGCCGCTGGCGTTGCCGGAGGTCATCACCAGCGGACGCTTTATCTCCTGCATCAGCAGATGATGCAGCGGCGTGGAAGGCAGCATAACGCCCACCTGATTTAGCCCGGGCGCGATGCTGTCGCACAGCGTTGGCAGAAGGCGTTTTTGTTCCAGAACGATGGGCGCCGCCGGGGTGGCGAGCAGGGCCGCGACCTGTTCGCTGAGGGCCTGGACATCGGGCAACATCACGGCAAGGGGTTTGGCCGGGCGACCTTTGCGCAGACGCAGGCGCTGTACCGCCGCCTCGCTGGTGGCGTCGCAGGCCAGGTGAAAGCCCCCCACGCCCTTAATTGCCACGATAAGCCCGGCCCGTAGCGCGTCGAGCGTGGCCTGTAGCGCCGCTTCGCCGTCGGCCTGGCTGCCATCGGCGCCGCGCCAGCGTATCTGTGGGCCGCAGCGGGGGCAGGCCACCGGCTGAGCGTGAAAGCGCCGATCGGCCGGATCCCGGTATTCGCGCGCGCAGTCGGGGCACAGGGGGAAACCGGCCATGGCCGTGGCGGGGCGATCGTAGGGCATGGCCCGGATAATGGTTAGCCGCGGGCCGCAGTGGGTACAGTTAATAAAGGGATAGCGATAGCGGCGATCGCCGGGGTCATTCATTTCGCGCAGGCAGTCGGGACAGGTGGCGGCATCCGGGGCGATATGGGTCGCCATGGCGCCGCAGGCGCTGTCCCGGATTTGAAAGTCGCCAGGGAGCTGCCGCCAGCGGTACGGGCGACTTTCCACGCTATCGATGCGGGCCAGCGGTGGGCAGTCGCTTTTCAGACGAGCCAGCAGCGGCGCTGCATTCTCCACAAGGCGAATCGCGACACCGGCACCGTCATTGTAGACGCTGCCGCGCAGGCCAAGCTGGCGAGCCAGCTGCCAGACAAAGGGGCGGAAGCCCACCCCCTGTACTTTTCCGCGTATGCGGATTTCCGTTCCTGTCAGATTCATAACCTTGCGTCTGTTATGGCTGCATTACCGGCTCCGCCGCCGCGCGCAGCCGCGCTTTCATCTCGCTATAAGCGGCAAGCACCTCGCTTTCCGCCCGATCCTGATCGGCGATGGGCAGCAGTCTGACGGCGCAGTATTTGGTTTCCGGGGTATGGGAGACCGGATCCATATTGTCCTGCGTCAGTTCATTACAGGCGCCGATCCACCATTGATAAGTCATGTATACCGCGCCGGGGTTGACCCGTTCGCTCAGGCGGGCTCGGGAAAAGACTTCGCCGCGCCGTGAAGCCACCCGCACCAGATGGCCTTCTTTAATACCCAGCGGGGCGGCATCCTGAGGGTGAATGGCCACAAAGCCAGGCTCGTCCGCCAGGGTTTGCAGGGCCGCGCAGTTGCCGGTCATTGAGCGGCAGGAGTAGTGCCCCACCTCCCGCACGGTGCAGAGCACCAGCGGGTAGTCGGCATCGGGCTGCTCTGCGGGCGGCCGCCATGGCGCGGCATAAAGCTGTCCTTTACCGCTGGGGGTATCGAAGCGTCCGCCCTGGTACAGCCACGGGGTGCCGGGGTGTTCCAGGGTTGGGCAGGGCCATTGCAGATGTCCCATCTCGCCGATTTTCTCCCAGGTGGCGCCATAGAACAGCGGACAGAGTTCGCGCATCTCATCCCAGATTTGCTGATTACTGTCGTAGTGCATCGGGTAGCCCATGGCGCTGGCTATCTGGCTGATTATCTGCCAGTCGCGGCGAACGTCGTCGCGTGGGGTAATCGCCTGCTCAAAGCGCTGGAAGCCCCGGTCGGCGCAGGTAAAGATACCGCCGTGCTCGCCCCATGAGGTGGCGGGCAGCAGCACATCGGCTTTTTCGGCGGTTTTGGTCATAAAGATATCCTGCACGATCAGCAGGTCGAGGGCTTCGATGCCACGCCGTACCAGCCCCAGATCGGCTTCGGTCTGGAGCGGATCTTCTCCCATGATGTAGTACGCCTTAATCTTTCCTTCCAGCGCCAGATGCGGGACATCGGTGATGCGTACTCCGATTTTGTTATCCATTGCGGCCGGATCGACTCCCCAGGCGGCGGCGAATTTGGCACGGATCCGGGGATCGTCCACCCGCTGATAGCCGGGGAAGTGATCCGGCAGAACGCCCATGTCGCAGGCGCCCTGGACGTTATTCTGGCCGCGTACCGGGCCAACGCCCACGTGCTCGCGGCCAAGGTTGCCGGTGAGCAGCGCCAGGCTGGAGAGCCCTTTGACCACATCCACCGCCTGGCCAAATTGGGTGACGCCCATGCCCCACATCACGGTAGCGGAGGGGGCTGCGCAATAGAGGCGCATGGCCTGGCGTATCGTCGCGGCGGGCACGCCGGTAATGCCTTCCACCGACTCCGGCGCGTAGTTTTTCACCGTTTCACGCAGCGCCTCCAGCCCTTCGGTATGGCGCGCCACCCAGGCACGATCGTAGAGCTCTTCTTCCAGCAGTACGTGGATAAAGGCATTAACCAGCGCCATATTGCTGCCGTTGTTGAGCTGCAGGTGCAGATCGGCAATACGCGCCGTTTCAATTTTGCGCGGATCGCAGACGATAATCCGGGCGCCGCGCTGTTTGGCTTTCAGCACCCGGCGCGCCACGATGGGGTGAGAGTCAGCGCAGTTATAGCCGAAAATCAGCAGGCATCTGGAATTTTCGATATCGGCGATGGCGTTGCTCATCGCCCCGTTGCCCAGGGTCTGCTGAAGGCCGGCCACCGACGGGCCGTGGCAGACCCGGGCGCAGCAGTCGACGTTATTGGTGTTAAGCACCGCGCGGGCAAACTTCTGCATCACGTAGTTGGTTTCGTTACCGGTTCCCCGGGACGAGCCGGTGGTCATAATGGCCTGGCTGCCGTAGCGCGCCTTAATGTCGCTCAGGCGCTCTGCGGTATAGCGAATGGCTTCGTCCCAGGTGACCGGCTCCAGCGGTCCATCTTTGCGGTAGCGGATCATCGGCTGTTTCAGCCGGGGGGTTAGCAACCGGGTATCGTTAAGGAAGTCCCAACCGTAGTAGCCCTTCAGGCAGAGTTCATTCTGATTGGTTACGCCGTTAGCCGCTTCAACGCGGGTGATGCGGTTGTTGTCCACAACCAGTTTCAGTTTGCAGCCCGCACCGCAGTACGGACAAACGCTGGTGATTTTTTTCATCAATAACAGACCTGTTAAGAGTTGAAAGCAGGGGAATATCAGCGGGTCAGCGCAGTGATATCGTCAAGTGCCGCACGGCGGCGTTTTTCCAGGCTAAGCTGCTCGAGGCGATTGCGATCGATGCAGACAATGGCGTTAGTCGGGCAGGCCTCCAGGCAGGCGGGGCCTTCCTTACGGTGATGACATAAATCGCACTTATTGGCTTCTGCCTTGTCCGCCATCACATTCAGACCGCTGCCGCTGTTGCGCACCACCGGGCGAACCACCACCTCCATGGCGCCGTAAGGGCAGGCCACTACGCAGGTTTTGCAGCCGATGCAGCGCTCCTGGTGGACGTGGACAAAATCGTTGTCCCGACTGATGGCGCCGTTGGGGCATACCCGGGCGCAGGGGGCGTCCTCACACTGGCGGCACAGGGTGGCCGTCGAGATATTGACCCCTTTAATCACGTGAATGCGGGGCAGGAAGGTGTGCGGCGTCAGGGCGGCGCAGTCCTGATCCTGCTGGTGAGAGACCACGCAGGCGACTTCGCAGGTACGGCAGCCAATGCATTTGCTTGAATCGGCAATGATGAAGCGGTTCATCATATTCTCCAGCTCTGGTTTATAGATGCGTGACCTGGTTAAGCATAAAGCGTGCCATTTATTTAACTTGTTGAAATAATTATGTTTTGTTAATTATGATATTGAAGGGCGAGTGGCATTGACACTTTTGACGAAGGGATATCGTCACGGTAGGCATGTCGTCAGTAAGGGGGATAACGCCGACATCAGACTGGCGTTAACGGTATCGGCGATCAGACCATGCCTCCAGAAATAAAACCTGGTTCTGTTTAATGATCTCTGCTGAGGTTCTCAGTTCCCTGAAATCCAGATTGTCATCTCTGGCTAATTTTACTACAGGTGTCAACCAGAATTTGGCTTCATCTCCTCTTTTCATGACGTGAATGTGGGGTGATTCAAGCGGTCGTCCTTCATTGGTGTAAAAGAAGAACCTGAAACCGGATATGCGTAGTATCGCGGGCATCATTGCCTCCGTTTTTCGTCCTGAACAGGCCGCCGCGTAGTCAGCGGCGGCGGAAAAACAGAGATACTATGCAAAGGCGTAAGAGGGTAGCCTGACGGGTTAAAGCTGCGAGATGCCTTCCTGTTCCTGCCAGTTTTCCAGGCGGCGATGGAGATCTTCCACGGCACGGCGTACCGGTTCGGTCATCGGGTAGCAGAAGCCGACGATATCGGGCTGGATACCCACGAAGATAACCTGTTTCACATCGTCCTGTAGCTGCTCCACCAGATAGTTGAGCGGCATATTGTGGGTGGTCATCAGAAACAGCTCGGCGATATCTTCCGGGTCGATAATCCGCATCTCGCCGGGGTTCAGGCCCATATCGGTGGCATCGACAATCAGCAAGCGATCCGGGCGCAGTTCGCGAATGGCGACGATGTCATTTTCCGGCGCGCTACCGCCGTCGATAACCACCCATTCGCCGCGCGGGCTGGTCTGGCACATTTCCGCCAGCAGCGGACCGGCGCCGTCATCGCCCATCATACTGTTGCCCACGCACAGCAATACATCAGTCATCTTGCCTCCTTACCATCAGGTAGACTGCGGGTTCCTGTTGAATCATTCGGAGCAGTCGCATCAATTCGCGACTCCAGTTCTGCTGCTGCGGTGTTTGCTGAGGCAGCGCCGCGTCTAAAGCGGTTGCCAGCAGGGTCACGTGGCTCTGATCGACAACGATTTCGCCAAAGCGCGTTACGCCGGTCATTTTGCGCTGCGCTTCGCCCTCGGGCAACGTGGCGACCCACGCCGGCCAGGCTTCCAGCGGACAGACCAGCGCCGCCTGCAGGCAGTCGATAATCCCCAGATGGTGGCCAATGGCCAGACTGTAGTAGACAACCTGTTGGGCCTGGTCCGGCGTATTTTCGTTTTCATCAACGAATTTACGGCTCAACTGGCTGAAGATAACGCGCCCGCTCATCGGATTCGCTCCCGCTCAACCACTTCGTTCAGCGCTGCGACGATCTCATTAAGGCGCGGATCCTGCTGTTCATTAAGCCAGCCCGCCAGGGCGCCGTCGCCCTCTGCCAGATGCTGCATGTAGTCGTTGGCGATCTGCCGCCCGTAGCGATAGCCCGCCATACGTCGCGCGGCCCGGTCGATGCGGACCCGCAGCGGCTGCACCATATCCGGATGCAGCAGGCTGGCAGGCTGGTTGTCGCTTTCACCTGGCTCCCGGGCGTGGATCTTCTGTTCCAGCAACCCTAACGCCATGGCAAAACCATAGAGCGTGGCGGCGGGCGATGGCGGGCAGCCGGGAATATAGACGTCCACCGGCACGATCTGGTCGGTACCGCCCCAGACGCAGTACAGATCGTGGAAGATGCCGCCGCTATTGCCGCAGGCGCCGTAGGAGATACAGATTTTGGGGTCTGGCGCCGATTCCCAGGCGCGCAGGGCCGGGGAGCGCATCGCGCGGGTCACGGCGCCGGTAAACAGTAGAATATCGGCGTGACGCGGCGACGGCACCACCTTGATGCCGAAACGTTCGGCGTCGAACACCGGTGAAAGGGTAGCGAAAATTTCAATTTCGCAGCCGTTACAGCCGCCGCAGTCTACCCGATAGACCCAGGCAGAACGTTTAATTTTTTTCAACAGCGACTGCTTCATGCTGGCAATGGACTCATCCACCGTCATGGGGAGTGGCTGACCAGAGGCCGAACGCGGACCCAGGAGCTGGCTCATCAGATGGCCTCCTTCATTTCACGGGTTAAATCGATAAGCGCGGAAGGCGCCAGACCCTGCTGGCGCTTGCACTCCGGGCAGGTTTCGAAGCTTTCTCGATGCCGCTCGGCGCGTTGGTCGCCGCCCTGTTTCAGCAGCGCGATGGCATAATCGATCTCCTTCTGTACCGCCCAGGGGCGCTGGCAGCTGCGGCAGTGGCAAACCTCAAAGCTGGCCTGTTGCAGAAAATCCTCTTTGCGCCAGACCGCCAGCTCGTATTCAGTGGTCAGCGCGATAGCGGCGGTGGGGCAGACCTCTTCACAGCGGCCGCAGAAGATACAGCGGCCAAGATTGAACTGCCAGTCGAGTCGGTTTTGGGTGTCGGTAAGCGCGACGCTCAGGGCGTTGGACGGGCAGGCGTTTACGCAGGCGGCGCAGCCGATGCACTGGGCCGGATTGTGCTGCGGCTTGCCGCGAAAATTTTTATCCACCTCCACCGGTTGCAGCGGATAAGGCGTGGTGACGGTGCCGGTTTTCAGGACTTTTTTAATAAACGGAATCATGGTTGCTCCAGAGGCCCCGCGGCGGCGGGGCCGCGGTGTTATTTCAGCGGCGAGTTCTTACGCTCGATGGCGTAACGCTCGATCTCCTTATAGGGCACGACCTGGCTTTTGCGCTTGCGAACATCGACTACCGTCATACGGTCGGTGCAGGAGTAGCAGGGATCGAGGCTGCCGATAATGAGCGGCGCATCGGAAACCGTATTGCCGCGCAGCATATAGCGCAGAGTCGGCCAGTTGGCGTAGGTGGCGGCCCGGCAGCGCCAGCGGTAGAGCTTCTGGTTGTCGCCGGTCATGCTCCAGTGGATATCGTCGCCGCGCGGCGCTTCGCTGAAGCCCAGGGCGAAACGGCCGGGAATATAGGTGAAGCCTTCGGTCATCAGCGGCCCGGCAGGCAGATTATCCAGCCCGTAATCGATCATATTAAGGGAACAGAACACCTCGTTGATGCGCACCTTCAGGCGTGAGATCACGTCGCAGCCCTGTTCGCTGAACACTTCGAGCGGCAGCAAGCCGTAGCCGACAAACGGATGGTCGGCGCGGGTGTCGCGGGCATGTCCGCTGGCGCGCACCATCGGGCCGACGTTGCTGTAGTCGCGGGCTACCTGAGGGTCGAGACGACCAATGCCGAGGGTACGCTGTTCGATGTTGGGGGTGCTGAGTAGGATATCCACCAGATCCTGAACCTCGCGCCGCATCTGCTGCGCCAGTTGGCGGGTCTGGATCATATCGTCCTTCAGCATATCGCGGCGGATGCCGCCTATCAGGTTCAGGCCGTAGGTTTTACGGGCGCCGGTCAGGATCTCCGCCATTTTCATGGACTGCTCGCGCACCCGGAAAAACTGCATAAAGCCGGAATCGAAACCAACGAAGTGGCAGGCCAGCCCCAGATTCAGCAGGTGGCTGTGCAGGCGTTCCACTTCCAGTAGAATCGCGCGGATCATCTGGGCCCGTTCCGGCACTACAATGCCCATCGCGTTCTCTACCGAGGTGGTATAGGCCGTGCTGTGGGCGAAGCCGCAGATACCGCAGACCCGGTCGGAAAGGAAGGTGACCTCGTTATAGCCCATGCGGGTTTCCGCCAGTTTTTCCATGCCGCGGTGGACGTAAAACAGGCGGTAGTCGGCGTCGATAATGGTTTCGCCGTCGACGAACAGCCGGAAGTGGCCGGGCTCGTCAGACGTGACGTGCAGCGGGCCGATCGGCACCACGTTATTGTTTTTATCCCCCAGTTCGTTAATGAACTCATAGGTTTCCCGGTCGCTGGTGGGAGCAGGGCGTTGGCGGTAGTCCATGCTGTCTTTGCGCATCGGCCACAGTTCGTCCGGCCAGTCATCCGGTAACACCAGGCGACGTTCATCCGGCAGCCCCACCGGGCGCAGGCCATACATATCGCGCACCTCGCGCTCGCCCCATACCGCGGCGGGCACTTTCGGGGTGACGGAGGGGAATTCGGGATTGTTTGCGTCCACTTCGGCGCGGACCGTTATCCAGCAGCGAACGCCTTTTTCCATCGACAGCACATAGTAGATGGCATAATTGCCGCACAGCTTGCGCTCGTCGTTACCGAACAGCACCGACAGCCAGCCGCCCTGCTGGTAATAGAGATACTCCACAACGTCGGGCAGGCGGTTGAGCTGTACGGTGATGGTGAGCTGGTCCCGGGTCTGCCAGGCTTCGTCCAGCACGGCGCCGGGCATGGCCTGGCGCAGCGCGGCCAGATAGTGTTGACCCAATTTTTGTTCAGACATATCGAAAATCTCTTCCTGTCACGCCGCCAGCAGGGTGACGAATGCTAAAAATGCCAGGCCGAAGCCGGTCCAGGTAATACGGGAGGTAGCCATAAAACGCAGGCGCGCCATGCTGTTTTCAAACAGCGCGATGATCAGAATGCCGAACGTGAGTTTCACCAGCGCCAGTACCATGGCGAGGACAAGGGCGCCAGCCGAGAAGTGGCTCATCTGCCCCCAGGGAATAAACACGCTGATAAACATTTGCAGCACCACCAGTTGCTTCAGGCTGATGCCCCACTTCAGCACCGCGAAGCCGCTGCCGCTGTATTCAGAGAGCGGTCCTTCCTGAAGCTCCTGCTCCGCTTCGGCCAGGTCGAAGGGCAGTTTGCCCATTTCGATATAGGTGGCGAAGGCGCAGGCAAGCCACGCCAGCACCAGGGTCAGACTGTGGGCCACGGGCCAGGCGCGCACGGTGGCGACCAGGGCATCGATATGGGTGGAACCGGCCACCTGCGCCACCACCCACAGGCTGAGCAGCAGAATGGGCTCCACCAGCACTCCCAGCAGGGCCTCGCGGCTGGCGCCGATGCCGGTGAAGGGGCTACCGGTATCCAGTCCGGCAATGGCGAAAAAGAAGCGGGCGATGGCGAACAGGTAGATCAGGGTTACCAGATCCCCCAGTCCGGTCAGCGGCGCGCGCGGCGTAATCAGCGGCAGAGTTGCGGCGATGGCCAGCATCACGCCGGTCAGCACAAAAGGGGTCAGGCGAAAGACCCAGCCTGAGTCGGCGGGCGCCACGCTCTGGCGACCCAGCAGCTTGAACAGATCCCGGTATTCCTGGAGCAGGCCAGGGCCGCGACGGCAGTGCAGGCGGGCGCGGGTGACGCGGGTCAGTCCGGCGAACAGCGGCGCCAGCGCGAACAGCGCCAGCGCCTGAATCAGGGCGAAAATCAGGGTATTCATCTTACAGACTCCGGGTCATCACAACGGCCAGCAGAATGCCCAGCTCGATCACCGCCAGACGTCGGAACAGGGAAGGCAGCGCCTGATGCTGCCAGAGCGGCAGCAGGGGAAGCGGGTTGAGCACCCGGCGCAGGGCGAAGACGGGCCCAAAGGCGCTTTTCAGCGGCGCCGCGAAACCGTGGGCGGTAATCACCATGGCGGGCTCGTGATCGTAGCCGCATACCCAGGCGCTGCCGCGACGCCGCGCGGGCAGGCGATGGCCCCGCAGCAGCATGACGATAAACGGTAGCAGCGGGGAGGCGATAAGCAGCAGAGCGATCAGCGGCTGAGATACCACGCTGCTGGAAGCGTCGCCAGGAATGGCGACCACGGAGCCCAGCAGCGGTAGCAGCCAGGGGGCAGCCACGCCACCTGCCACGCAGCACAGCGCCAGTACGACAACGCACAGGGTCATCAGCCAGGGGGCTGGGGTGGCCAGCTCCGCTTCCGGGGTGCGCGGCGCGCCCAGGAAGGTCACGCCGTAGACTTTCGCCATACACATCACCGCCAGCGCGCCGGTGATTGCCAACCCCACCGCCAGCAGCGGGCCGAGCAGACGCGCCAGCAGCAGCGGCTGTTCTCCGAGACGGAAGAAGGATTGATAGATAACCCATTCCCCGGCAAAGCCGTTCAGCGGAGGCAGGGCAGCCATCGCCATCAGCCCAACCAGCATGGCCAGCGAGATAGCCGGCATCCGTTTTCCGATGCCGCCCAGTTTTTCGATATCGCGGTGTCCGGTACGGAACCAGACGGCGCCTGCGCCAAGAAACAGGGTGGTTTTAAACAGGCTATGGTTGAACAGATGATAAAGACCGCCCACCATGCCCAGCGCCGCAAGCGTAGGGGAATGCAGAGCGTAGCCGGTCAGGCCCGCCCCTAACCCCAGCAGAATAATGCCGATATTTTCCAGTGAGTGGTAAGCCAGCAGACGGTTAATATTGTGTTCCATCAGCGCATAAAGGCCGCCGATAAAGGCGGTGATTATCCCCAGCACCATAAGCGCAATGGCGTACCACAGCGGCGGAACCGGGCTCAACAGAGCCAGGCTCAGCAGGCCCCAGATACCGGTTTTTAGCACCACGGCGGAAAACAGCGCGGCGGCCGGAGCGCTTGCGCTGGCATGGGCCTGAGGAACCCAGCCGTGCAGAGGAATAATTCCTGCCAGCAGACCAAAGCCCGCCAGACCTGTCAGCAGCGTAAAGGCATCGGGCGCGTCGAGCGCCGCCAGACGGTGCAGCGCGGCCAGGTCCAGCGTACCGTATTGCCGCCACAACAACAGACAGCAGCCAGCCAGCAGCAGCGTGCCCAGGCGCCCCAGAACGAACCACGGCTTGCCCTGCTGCGCATTACCGGTCAGAAAGACGGCGCTCAGGGCTGCGATCTCCGCCCCGACGACCAGGGTGGCAAGATTATCCGCCGTTACCGCCATCAGGGCGCCCGTCAGCACCAAAAGCAGCAGCGGCCCGGTGATGCGGGTAGCGGGATGGCGCTGCCAGCCAATGTGATACAGGCAGATAAACAGGCCGCACAGGCCGATGGTGATAAGCCAGACCGCATTCAGCGGCGTCAGCAGCAGCGTATGACGGCCGCTAAGCAGCGCTACCGTCACCGGCAGGCCGGTCAGCGCCAGCACGCCGCCAACCAGCGCGCAGAGACAGGCCAGCGCGCCGGCGATGCCGGCAACCAGGCCGCTCAGGGGGCGATGAAAAGCCAGTAGCGCCGAAAGGAGCGCTCCGGCTCCGGGCAGCAGCAGCGCGTTATTCATCAGAGTCACCAGCGTCATTGTGTGTTTCTCCCATGGCTGGAAAAGGCCGATAGCGCGCCGAAGTCCATACCGATAGCCCGTTCGCGCTTACGGCGGCTGGAATCGGCGATATCGTCGTTGCTGACGATGCGCAGCGCTTTGGTTGGGCAGGTGCGGATACAGGCCGGGCCCTGTTCGTCGAAGTCGCAGAGGTCGCACTTCACGGCAATGGCGCGAATGCCGGGCACCCAGTCCAGAAAGGTGCTGACTTTGGGCGGCATGGGCGGTGCCGGTGGCGCTTTGGGACTGTTGGCGTTGGCCGGTATATCCAGCGGGCGGCTGCCGGAAAATTCGATGGCGCCGAACGGGCAGGCGATACCGCACAGTTTGCAACTCACACACAGGCTTTCATTCAGCTGTACCGCGCCGTTTACCCGATTAATGGCGTTAACCGGACATACCTGGGCGCAGGGGGCATCCTCACACTGATGGCACAGCTGGGGAGCGGACTCTTTTTGGTTCAGCATCACCTTCAGGCGCGGCATGGATTGCAGCCCCTGATGGCGATGGTTCTCTGAACAGGCGGCCTCGCAGGTATGGCAGCCTATACAGAGTTTGGGATCGGCGATGACAAAACGGTTCACCCGGACATCCTCGAAGTGGTCATTTTTGACGAAGCAGCGTCGCAGGTGTCATTTTTCGACACTTTTCGACACTGCGTGATTCAGGCCTGGGACGGACGTAACAGAGCGGGGGCCAGCGCCTCTACCGTCAGCGGAATGTCCTGCTGCATAGCCTGATACAGGTGGTCGTAAATACAGCTAATCCGGGCCAGATAGTGCTCCAGCACCGCCTGGCGGTCGGTGTTGCGGATCTGACCGTCAAGTAAGCCGTCGATGCCCAACTGGCTGCTGGCCAGCGGGATACGGTGCTGGCCGTCACGGGTGCTCAGAATGTAGTGGATTTCGCGATCGTTGAAACCGGTATCTCGCGTCACCTGAAGAGTGAACTGGTTGAAAAGCGAGAAGTTCAGCCCTTCATCAGGGGAGCTTTGAATTTCCAGATGCAGCGTCTGCTTGGTGGTAGTGACAGCCTGGATCAGGGTATTGCAGTAGGTATGCCACTGTTTATGGAGTTGGCGGCGGCGATCGGCAATAAACGCCGCCTTATAACTTAACTCAGAAATGGTCATGAATAATGTCCTGCTGATACGGATACCTCTCCATTAGCACTTTCTGTGCCAGTTTTTATTTGATTGAAACTAAACAACTTTATTCCATGGTGACGCGCCATCGTCGCCTGGTGACATGTCATTTCGACAGCCTTCGTCACCACAGACGCACCGTTATTTTTCTTATGGCATGGTTGTTGCATTGACGGGATGGTCACGGAATATCGTGACGAATCCGGAGGCGCTCTATGCACGAAATCACACTTTGCCAGCGTGCGATTGAACTCATTGAACAGCAGGCTCAAAGCCACGGCGCCCGTCGGGTGACCGGCGTGTGGCTGTCGATTGGGGCTTTTTCCTGCGTGGAACGCAGCGCGCTGGAGTTCTGCTTTGAACTGGTGTGCCGGGAAACCCTGGCCGAAGGCTGCGAACTCAATATCGAACAGCAGGAAGCGGAATGCTGGTGCCAGCGCTGCCAGCGCTACGTCACCCTGTTAAGCAGCCGGGTGCGGCGTTGCCCTGACTGCCTGAGCGATGAGCTACGCATCGTGGCCGATGACGGTCTTCAGATTAAGCGCCTGGAAATAGAGTAGGAGTTAACTATGTGTACTACCTGTGGCTGTGGAGAGGGCAATCTCCATATTGAAGGCGATGGCTATCATCATTCCCACGCGCCCTTTGCCGCGGCGCCGCGTCAGGGGCTGCGGATAACGGGCGTCACCTCAACGTCGTTTCAGCCTCGCCGCGCGCAAAATGGCGATCTGGATTACGGTTGCGGCGAGGCAGGGGCCCACGCGCCGGGAATGGGGCAGCGCCGCATGCTGGAGCTGGAGCTCGACGTTCTGGATAAAAACAACCGGCTGGCCGGGGATAACCGCGCCGCCTTTGCCGCCAGTCGCCTGCTGGCGCTGAATCTGGTTTCCAGCCCGGGCTCCGGTAAGACCACCCTATTGAGCGAAACCCTTAAGCGCCTGAAGGGGCAGGTGCCCTGCGCCGTGATTGAAGGGGATCAGCAGACCCTGAATGACGCCGAACGTATTCGCGCTACCGGCACCCCGGCGATTCAGGTCAATACTGGTAAGGGGTGCCACCTGGATGCGCAGATGATTCAGACCGCCAGCCGCCGTTTACCGCTTCCGCCTGGCGGCATTCTGTTTATTGAGAACGTGGGCAATCTGGTCTGTCCCGCCGGTTTCGATCTGGGTGAGCGTCATAAGGTGGCGGTGCTTTCGGTGACCGAAGGGGAGGACAAACCGCTTAAGTATCCGCATATGTTTGCCGCCGCTTCGCTGATGCTGCTAAATAAGGTCGATCTGCTGCCCTGGCTCAACTTCGATATGGCAGCCTGTATCGCCAGCGCTCGCCAGGTGAATCCGGATATCGAGATTCTGCCGATTTCCGCCACCACCGGCGAGGGGATGGATGCCTGGCTTGCCTGGCTGGAGGCGCAGCGATGTGCATAGGCGTTCCGGGGCAAATTCGCGCTATCCCGTCGCCTCAGGCGGCGCTGGTCGAAGTCTGCGGCATTCAGCGCGAGGTGGATTTAACCCTGGTGGGGGCGCAGGACGAAGAGGGCTATTCCCGGGTGGGGCAGTGGGTGCTGGTGCACGTGGGGTTTGCCATGAGCATCATCGATGAACGCGAAGCGCTCGACACCCTGGAGGCGCTGCAAAATATGTTTGAGGTAGAGCCGGACGTCGGCCCGCTGCTTTATGGCGAGGAGGCGCGCTGATGCGTTTTGTTGATGAATATCGCGCCCCGGAACGGGTGATGCAGTTAATTGAGCAGCTTAAAGCGTGTGCCCGGCACTTGCCTTACGACGCCCGGCGGCCGCTGCGCATTATGGAGGTCTGCGGCGGCCATACCCATGCCATCTTCAAATTTGGGCTGGACCAACTACTGCCGGACAATATCGAATTTATCCACGGCCCCGGTTGCCCGGTCTGCGTGCTGCCGATGGGACGTATCGACGCCTGCATTGAGATCGCCAGTCATGATGGGGTGATTTTTTGCACCTTCGGCGACGCGATGCGGGTGCCGGGAAAAGAGGGATCGCTGCTGGATGCCAAAGCCCGCGGCGCCGATGTGCGGGTGGTCTACTCGCCGATGGATGCCCTTACCCTTGCCCGGGACAACCCGCAGCGCGAGGTGGTGTTCTTCGGCCTGGGCTTTGAAACCACCATGCCCGCTACCGCAGTTACCCTGCGTCAGGCGCGGCTCGAAGGGGTCAACAACTTCTTTATGTTCTGTCAGCACATCACGCTGCTGCCCACCCTAAAAAGTCTGCTGGATCAGCCGGAAAATGGTATCGACGCTTTCCTGGCGCCGGGGCATGTCAGCATGGTTATCGGTACCGGCGCTTACGATTTTATTGCCGAAGCATACCGGCGGCCGTTGGTGGTGGCAGGCTTTGAGCCGCTCGATCTGCTCCAGGGCGTTATCCTGCTGGTAGAGCAGATCTGCGCCGGGGTTAGCCGGGTAGAAAATCAGTACCGGCGGGTGGTGCCGGATGCCGGTAATCCTCTGGCCCGCCAGGCGATGGCAGAAGTGTTTGCCATCAGCGGCGACAGCGAGTGGCGCGGTCTGGGCACCATTGCCGAATCCGGCGTACAGCTAACGGCGCCTTACCAGTCGTTTGATGCCGAGCGCCGCTTTCAGCCGCGCAGGCGTCAGGTGTGCGACTCCCCCGAAGCGCGCTGCGGCGATGTGCTGACCGGGCGCTGCAAGCCCGTCGACTGCCCGCTGCTGGGTCAGCGCTGTAATCCTGACAACGCCTTTGGCGCGCTGATGGTCTCTTCAGAGGGAGCCTGTGCCGCCTGGTATCAGTATCGCTTTCAGGAGGAGGAAGCATGAGTACAGTGACTCTGGCCCAGGGCAGCGGCGGCCGGGCGATGCAGAAGCTTATCGCCACGCTTTTTATGGCGGCATTCGATAATCCGCTGCTGGCGACTCAGGAGGATCAGGCGCGGATACCGCTGCATCTGTTGAGCGAAGCGGGGGATCGGCTGGCCTTTTCCACCGACAGTTATGTGATTGATCCGCTAAGCTTTCCGGGGGGAGATATCGGTAAGCTGGCGGTGTGCGGTACGGCCAACGATATCGCCGTGGGAGGCGCCACCCCGCGCTGGCTTTCGTGCGGCTTTATTCTGGAAGAGGGGCTGGAGATGGCGACGCTGGAGTCGGTGGTGCGCAGCATGGCCGCCACCGCCCGGGAGGCGGGCATCGCCATCGTGACCGGCGACACCAAAGTGGTGCCCCGCGGCACCGCCGATAAGCTGTTTATCAATACCGCCGGTATCGGCGTGATTCCGGAGGGACTGGAGTGGGGGGCCGCCCGGCTGCAACCCGGGGACAGGCTGCTGGTCAGCGGCACCCTGGGCGATCACGGCGCCACCATCCTGAATCTGCGTGAACAGTTAGGGCTGGAAGGGGAACTCATCAGCGACTGTGCGCTGCTGGCGCCGCTGATTGCCGCGCTGCGCGACGTGCCGGGTATCAGAGCCATGCGTGACGCCACCCGGGGCGGGGTAAACGCCGTGGCCCACGAATTTGCCGCCGCCAGCGGCTGCGGCATTGAGCTGGAAGAGCAGGCGCTGCCCCTGAAACCGGCGGTGCGCGGCGTTTGCGAATTACTGGGGCTGGATGCGCTGAATTTTGCCAATGAAGGCAAGCTGGTCATCGGCGTGGCGGCGGAGTGGGCGCAGACGCTGCTGGAACGGCTGCGGGCGCATCCGCTGGGGCGCGATGCCGCGATTATTGGCGAAGTGGTGGCGCAGCGGGGTGTCCGGTTATCCGGATTTTACGGTGTTCAACGTACCCTTGATCTACCGCATTCCGAACCCCTACCCCGTATTTGTTAAACTCAGGGATTCCCGCCGCTCTCTGCACTCAATAACGTCTGGATAACGCAATGTCTCTTACATCAATGGGCGATCCCCAGGAGCAGCAGCTCTTTAATCTGACGCGCACGCTGTTGCAGCAGCCGGATCTCTGCACCCTTGCGCAGGCGCTGACGCAGCATCTGCAACAGGCCGACCTGGCCTGTCATGCCGCCATTGTTCTGGCGGCGGATGAACAGCACCCCCAGGTGCGCTATTTCGGCGTGGATGATAGCGGCGAGGCCATTATCAAAGTGGATGAGCTGGCGATGGCGGGCGGTCCCGTTAGTCATATCCTGGCGCGCCCGGAGATGCTGCACTGCGCAGCCGCAGAGTTTCACGAGGTCTGGCCGACCCTGGCCGCCAGCGGGCTGTATCCTGCCTTTGGCTATTACGGCATGCTGCCGCTGGCCCTGGGCGGCAAGATTGTCGGTGGCTGCGAGATACTGCGGCTGGACGATCGCCCATGGAGCGAAAAAGAGCGTTCGCGGCTGCGATCGCTGGCCCAGGTGGTGGCGCTGGCGGTGGAGCAGATCCAGAGCCGCCTGAACGACAACCAGCATCATGAATTGCTGTGCCGCGAGCGTAATGACTTTCGCCTGCTGGTAGCCATTACGAACGCCGTGCTGTCAAAGCTGGATCTCGATGAGCTGATTAGCGAAATCGCCCATGAGATCCACAATAATTTCGGTATCGATTCCATCAGCATTGTGCTGCGCGCCAACCGGCGTCACCGGCTGACGGTCTATTCCACCCACTATATCGATCGCGATTCTCCGGTTCACGACCAGAGCGAGGTGAACGAGCAGGGCACGCTGTCGGAACGGGTGTTCAACAGTAAAAAGATGCTGCTGCTGAATTTGCATCAGCGCGACAGCCTGGCCCCCTATGAACGTATGTTGTTCGATATGTGGGGCAATCAAATTCAGACCCTGTGCCTGCTGCCGCTGATGTCTGGCGATAATATCCTTGGGGTACTGAAGCTGGCCCAGTGCCAGGAACATATTTTCACCACCGCCAATCTGAAGCTGCTGCATCAGATTGCTGAGCGGATCGCCATTGCGGTGGATAACGCGCTGGCTTATCAGGAGATCCGCCGCCTGAAAGAGCGGCTGATCGATGAAAACCTGGCGCTGACCGAGCAGATTAACAACGTCGCCGCCGATTTTGGCGAAATCATCGGTCAGAGCCAGGCGATGCGTGATGTGATGCGCCAGGTCGAGATGGTGGCCCAGAGTAACAGCACCGTGCTGATTCTGGGGGAGACCGGGACCGGCAAGGAGCTGATCGCCAGGGCTATCCATAATCAGAGCGCGCGCAACGGGCGGCGGATGGTGAAGCTTAACTGCGCCGCCATGTCGGCCGGTCTGCTGGAAAGCGATCTGTTCGGTCATGAACGCGGCGCCTTTACCGGCGCCAGCGCCCAGCATATCGGGCGCTTCGAGCTGGCGGATAAAAGTTCGCTGTTTCTGGATGAAGTCGGCGATATGCCGCTGGAGCTACAGCCCAAACTGCTGCGGGTGCTTCAGGAGCAGGAGTTTGAGCGGCTGGGCAGCAATAAGGTGATCCGCACCGATGTGCGCCTGATCGCCGCCACCAACTGCGATTTACAGCAGATGGTGGCCGACAAAGCGTTTCGTAGCGACCTTTATTATCGGCTTAACGTCTTCCCCATCCATCTGCCGCCGCTGCGCGAACGTCCCCAGGATATTCCACTGTTGGTGAAGGCGTTCACCTTTAAAATCGCCCGGCGGCTGGAGCGTACCATCGACAGTATTCCGGCGGAGACCCTGCGCACGCTAAGCCGGATGGAGTGGCCAGGTAACGTGCGCGAACTGGAAAACGTGATTGAACGGGCGGTGCTGCTGACCCGGGGCAATGTGCTACAACTTTCGCTGCCGGAGATGATGCTGCCGTTCCAGGCGCGCCACGATGCGCCGCCGGAAGAAGCGCCGCCACGCGAAGGCGAAGATGAATACCAGCGCATTGTTCGGGTACTGAAAGAGACCAATGGCGTTATCGCTGGTCCCAGAGGGGCGGCCCAGCGTCTGGGGCTCAAGCGCACCACGCTGATTTCTCGTATGAAACGACTGGGGATCGATAAAGATAAGGTGCTGGCGGGGTAACCTGGCTGATAGCCAGTTTCCTTCTGGTGTTGTTTCATTGGGCGGAAATTTTTCTGCGTCGGTGCCGTGTCCCGGAGGAATATGTCACGTTGGCAAAGGTTCCGTTCACCGGCTGTGCATCAGCAGAGAAGCAGTCACTCAACGTGAACGGGACAGCCCACCGCCGCGCCATTCGCCATAAATCTTCCACGTTGCCTGGTTTTGTGAGTTCGATCACTAAAAGCAGAGGGGATCTCCCGGTATGCTATGAACTAACTAGTATGGTAGTTAATCTCTCAGTGTGAGCGGTAAGGACAAAAATAATCATGCAGATGACGATGCGCTGGTTCGGGCCAGATGAAGATAAAGTGACCCTGGAGCAGATCCGCCAGGTGCCGGGTGTTGAAGGTGTTGTTGGCGCGTTATACGACGTTGCCGTCGGCGAGGTCTGGCCGAAAGAGAAGATTCAGGCGCTGGTGGCTCAGGCCCATAACGCCGGTCTGACCATGGAAGTGATCGAAAGCGTAAACATTCACGACGCTATCAAGATTGGCCTGCCGGAGCGCGATCGCTATATCGCCAACTATCAGCAGACTATCCGCAATCTGGCGGACTTTGGCGTTAAGGTTATTTGCTACAACTTCATGCCGGTCTTCGACTGGATGAAGACCGATATGAACTACCGCCTGGAAGATGGCTCCCTGACGATGGCCTTTGAGAAGGCGGGCATCGATAAAACCCTGGAGCAGGTGGTGGCCGAAGTTCTGGGCAACTCCAACGGTTTTGCGCTGCCGGGCTGGGAGCCGGAGCGTCTGGCGCAGGTTCAGGCGCTGTTCGACAGCTATAAAGACGTGGATGACGACAAACTGCGTGAAAACCTGGTCTACTTCCTGGAGCGGGTGATACCGGTCTGTGAAGAGGTTGGCGTGAAGATGGCGATTCATCCTGACGATCCGCCGTATTCTATTTTTGGCCTGCCGCGTATTATTAAAAACCGCGACGATCTCGACTGGCTGTGTAATGCCGTTGACTCCCCGGCGAATGGTATTACGCTGTGTACCGGCTCTATTGCCGAAGAGCCGCAAAATAACGTTTGTGAAATTCTTGCCGAATTTAGCCGCCGTGGCCGTATTCATTTCGCTCACGTGCGCAATATCAAAATCATTAAAGATAAAGATTTTTATGAGTCGGCGCATCCTACCCGTTATGGTTCGCTGGATATGTATCGTGTCATGCAGGCGCTGCACGATAATGGCTTTGATGGCTATATTCGCCCTGACCACGGTCGCTTTATCTGGGGCGAAACCGGGCGCCCAGGCTATGGGCTCTATGACCGCGCTCTTGGCGCTACCTATCTGCTGGGGCTGTGGGAAGCTCTGGAAAATCAGAAGTCCTGATAAACCCTCTTCTTTCGCGCCGGGTTTCCCGGCGCTTTAAAATAATAATAGAACTGTCGGGAGGATAGTATGTCTCCAGCTTTGGCTTTGCTCTGGGTTCTGGTAGGGATTGGGTTACTGGTTATTATGAACGTGAAATATAAGGTTCATAATATCTTCGCGTTGTTAATTGCCGGATTATTTGTGGCAATAATGGAAGGGGTGCCTTTCGATAAAATCGTCTCCATGGTCCAGCAGGGGCTGGGCGGTATTATGGGGCACCTGGCGCTGATTATTATCTTCGGTGCCATTATCGGTAAATTTATGACGGAGTCGGGCGCCAGCCAGCAGATTGCCGATACGGTTATCAGGCATTGTGGCACCCGTTTTCTGGCCGTTGGCCTGATGTTTATCGGCGTTATCTTCGGTATCGCCATGTTTTATGAAGTGGCGTTCCTGATAGCCATGCCGCTGGTGCTGAATATCGCCAGTAAGGCGAATATTCCCTGGATGAAACTGGTGATCCCAACGGTTGTGGGCGCCACTATGGGCCACAGCCTGTTCCCGCCGCAGCCCGGCCCGGTGGCGCTGGTCAGCGCTTTCCAGGCTGATATCGTGCAGGTTTATCTCTATGGCGTTCTGGTGATTATTCCGGCGCTGTTCTGTGCCGGGATTCTGTTGCCTGCCTTCCTGCCCGGCATTCGCGATATGAAGCTGAACGCGATGATCAAACCTCAGGAGGAAAAACCGGCGCACCAGTTGCCTTCGTTTGCTATCAGCATCTCGATTCCGCTGATTCCAGCCCTGCTGATGATTGCGTCGTCGCTGATTCATTCGCTGCTGGGAGCGGAGTCCAGCGTGGCGAAGTTTTTTGAGTTCCTGGGTAGCGCCGAAATCAGCATGCTGCTGGCGACCGGTGCCGCCATCTGGCTGCTGGGCATCCGTCGCGGTATGAACGCCGGTCAGGTTAACGGCTTTGTGAGCGATTCGGTGGCGAAAATCGCCAACGTGCTGTTTGTGATCAGCGCCGGTGGCATACTGAAGCAGGTGATTATCGACTCCGGCGTGGGCGACCATATCGTCACAGTAATGAGCCACGTGAATCTGTCGCCCTTTATCATCGCCTGGCTTATCACCGCCATCATTCGTATTCTGACCGGTCAGGGCGCGGTAGCGGCCATTACTTCTGCTGGGATTGTCTCCCCGATGGTCGGCGCCTTTAACCTGAATCCAGCGCTGATGTGTCTGGCGGTGGCCTGCGGCAGCAATACCATTACCCTGATGTACGACGGCGGTTTCCTGCTGTTTAAAGAGACTTTCGGCATTTCGATGCGCGATACCTTTAAAACCTGGGGGCTGCTGGAGCTAATTAACTCGGTGGTGGGGCTGATGATGGTGTTGCTGCTGAGTCTGTTTATCTCCTGAGTCAGTACCTCTGCAGTTTCGCCCTCTGATGGTTTTATTAGCTGGGCGGCACCTCCGCCCGATATGTGGGCGGAGACTCAGGCGCGCCGTCGCCCGCTCTGCGCGACGGCATACCGGGATCGCTTATCGACAGAAGTTTGCCAGCGCATGCGCCAGCGCTTCCGGATTTTCCCATGACATACAATGCCCACAGTCTGCGAGTATCAGCGTTGATATTCCGGAAGCTGTCAGAGTGGCAAAATCCTCATCCGGTAAAGAGTGTTCTCCAACGAGTAGCTGTTTTGCCACTGGCAGGGCAACGAAACGCTCGTACCAGTTGCTGCCTGCTATCAGACTGGCTGCACCGCGCCACACTGCCCAGGGGGCATCTACTGCCAGACTTCCAGCCCATGGGCCGGTATCCCGGGTTATCATGCTCTGCCAGATTCCGTTAACAAACTCATCTTCGCTGTGGCTACAGATTTGCTGGCTGAAAAATCCTCCTCCGGGATGAAAATTGGGCTCGGAGACAACCAGCCCTGATAACCGTTCTCCGAGGTATTCGGCTGCCTCAATGCTGATGCTGCCTCCCATGCTGTGTCCATACAGGAAGCATTGTGCTAATCCCAGGTATTCCACCAGTTCCGCCACGACCCGAGCCTGATCGGAAATCGAATAGCTATAATTCTTCGGTTTTTGGCTATACCCGCAACCGGGTAAATCGACCAGTATTGCTCTTCTACCTCTGAACATGGGGTCTGTGACAACACGTGGATATTCGTACGAAGAGGCGCATCCCAGACCATGAATAAAAATAAGCGGTGCGCCGCTTCCCGGTAAATCCTGCCAGCGGACATCGCAGTTTGCCGTGGAGGAAAAGAAAGCGTTCATTAGAACTATCCCATTCTACGTGAAGATAATGATTTGCCTGGCCAACAGTGGTTGCCATTCAGAATGCACTATTCCAAATTTATATCAATGGCGGTGCCCGTTGTGATGAGGTTGACAGGGAAAGGCGCCCCGGACAAAGAGTGAGTTCTTGTTTCGGGGCGGGTTATTAACCAAACACCAGTAAAACCAGTGAAGCTGCAGCGAATGAGACGCTGCAAATAATAAAGGTCACCAGCGGGAGCCGGCGGTTGAGTTCCAGAATGCGCTTGCTTTGATCCATAAGCCCTCCGTTCAGGATGTTGTTGGAACTGCTTCCTGCAGTTACAGAATATTCTGAACGTCTGGTGAAAAATTGGCCATGGCAAAACGAGCGATCCTGGATTATTCCGCGTTATCTACCAGCGCCCGGGCACTTTTCTCATCGGTAATCAGCCCGTGCAGCAGCCCGCTGTTAAGCACTGCCCGCAGAGCGCCGATCTTTCCGGGGCCGCCCGCCAGGGCGACGATGCGCTCCTTGCGTTGCAGCGACAGGGGAACGGCAAGGGTGCGATCGGTCAGGGTGGTGTGCAGGATATTGCCGCGCCTGTCCACAAAATGGCCGAGGATCTCGCCTTCGCCGCCGTCCCGGGCGATGGCCAGCATATCGCGCTGCTCCAGCATGCCGGATTCTACCAGTTGGGTTGCAGGTTCAACGGTGCCGATACCTACCAGCTTATAGTCCGCTTCCGCTGCCATCCGGAATACCTCGCTGACGCCGCGCTGGGCCAGCAGCACTTCGCGGTCTTCAGCGGTATTGGCAAAGAAGGGCACCGGCATCATATAGGCCATGGCTCCGGTCTTTGCGGCGATACGGTGCATGACGTCGTGGGGATTCAGGGCGTAGTTGCGGGTCAGACAGCCCAGCAGCGAAACCACCTGGATATCGGGCACTTCCATTCGTGGCATTTGATGCACCATCGCCGACAGCGTACGGCCATGGCCCAGCCCCAGGGTTTTCAGTTCGCCGCGCGACAGCAGCGATTTCAGGTATTCGGCGCCGGCCATGCCGAGCGCGCGCTCCGGCAGGCCGGTTTCCCCCAAATCCGGAGCGATGCGACACTCCGCCAGACCGTAACGCTGGCGCAACTGGTTTTCCAGTTCAATACACTCCACGATGTCGCCATCGATAGAGACTTTTACCGCGCCTTCCGCTACCGCTCTGGCAATCATCCTGTGGGTTTTGACTGAGGGGAGTCCCAGACGTTTTGCCACCTCGGCCTGGGTCAGGCCGCCCACAAAGTGCAGCCAGGCGGCGCGCAGGACCAGTGACTCTTCCGTGCTCATTGTTTCTCCTCTGCGTTAATTCAGGTCGTTGGCGCCGGTCTCTACCCAGGGGGCCCAGAAGGCGACGCTCTCAGCGATATCGGCAATGACGTTGCTGTCCGCGGGTTCGCGCTCTTTAAAACTCAGTTCAAGGCAGAGTTCGTTATCCCGGGCGCCGCCGCGGGCCAGCGCATCGAGCAGCGCTTGTGGCTGGATACGGCCGTTGGCATTATAGCGGGCGGTAAAGGGTCGGTGCCCGCTTTTATCCATCATACTCTGTTTGATATGAATAATGGGCGAGCAGCGCGGTACGGCTGTAGCCCAGGCATAAGGGTCGTAATCGTCCGGGCTGCTGGAGGTGACGTCGCCGTGGTCGATATCGGCCATCATCCACAACGGAATCGCCAGCCCGGCCTCGTTAAGTCGGTTTTGCAGCGCCATGCTTGCCGGAATGGTTTCGCCGAATTCCCGGCCAATGCTCATCGGCTCCCAGAACAGATATCGCAGTCCGGCCGCTTTGGCGTGCTCCGCTACTTCGGCCCAACAGTCGATGGCGCAGGTGATTTGGGCTTCGCGCCGCGCCGGGTCGTTGAAATCCTCCCAGCTAAAGATGGCGAACTGCGAGCCGACAGCGCCGCCGCCCAGCTCGGCAATAATATCGGCAAAGGTTTTAAACCAGTCGATGTAGTAGCGGCGTACCGCCGGATCCGGATGTCCAAAGTGGTTAAGGCGGCCATAGGGGCCGGTCATGCCCGAGGTGATGCGCACCCCGGTGTGCGCCAGGCGTACCCTGGTTCGGCGCACCAGCGCGTTAATGGTCGGCGCGGGCCAGCCGGGATTGATAAATTCATGAGTGAGCTGAACATCGCGTAGCCGAATCTCTCTGGCGATGCAGTCAATCAACGCTTCCGGTCTGGCGATGCGGTTAACCAACGGATTGGTATTGAGCGAGAGCGTTAGCGGCATATGGACTCCCTAACTGGCGGCATGCAGGCGCGATGGCGTCGCGCTTGCGGCAAACCAGTGGTTGAAACGGGTTATCTGCTGCTCATTCAGATGCAGGCGGTGCTTGGTGCGGCGCCACAGCACATCTTCGGGCTCACGGGCCCACTCATGGTCTATCAGATAACGGGCTTCGGCTTCGTAGAGACAACTGCCGAACCATTCGCCGAGATCCTCCAGCCGTTGGGCATCGCCCAGCAGTTGCTCCATGCGGGCGCCGTAGAGTCGGGCGTAATGGCGGCGCAGGGGGGCCGGTAGCCAGGGCCAGCGCTTTTTGACCTGCCCCAGGAAGGTGGCGAAGTCGCCGTTTTCGATCTCGCCGCCGGGCAGCACGCCCCGGGCGGTCCAGTCCGGCCCCATGGCTGGAAAATAGGGGGCCAGTTGCTGCATGGCATGTTCCGCCAGCTTGCGAAAGGTGGTGATCTTACCGCCAAACACGTGCAGCAGCGGCGCCTGGCCCTGAGCGTCCAGTTCGAACTCGTAGTCACGGGTGACGGCGGAAGGGTTGCCTTTACCGTCGTCGAACAGCGGCCGCACGCCGGAAAAATGAACTAGCACGTCGTCGCGCCGCAGTTCAACCTTGAAGTAGCGGTTAACCGCGTTGATCAGATAGTCGATCTCCGGCTCAATGGCAGCCACTTCTTCTGCTTTGCCCTCCCAGGGGATATCGGTGGTGCCGATCAGCGCCTTATCGCCCTCATAGGGGTTGATAAAGATGACTCGCTTATCCGGATTCTGCACCAGATAGGCCTGCTGACCTTCCCAGAATTTGGGGACGATAATATGGGAGCCTTTGACCAGTCGCACCCGGCGATTAGAGCGGCTGTGGGTCACGTCGTGGATGATATCCAACACCCAGGGCCCGGCGGCGTTAACCAGCGCTTTGGCTTTTACCTGGCGGCGCCCACCGCTAACGGTATCGAGCAGGGTCACTTCCCAGTGGTCGTCCCGACGCTCTGCCGCCACGCAGGCGGTGCGGGTGGCGATGGTGGCGCCGCGCTCACTGGCGTCCAGTGCGCACAGGGCCACCAGACGGGCGTCGTCCACCCAGCAGTCGGAGTATTCAAAGCCGCGCTGGTACTGGTCGAGCAGCGGCTCGCCTTCCGGATCCCGGTGCAGGTCCAGGGCGCGGGTGCCGGGCAGTTTTTTACGCCCCCCCAGGTGGTCGTAAAGAAACAATCCCAGCCGTACCAGCCACGCCGGGCGATCCGTGGGGCTGTGGGGCAGGACAAAGCGCATCGGCCAGATAATATGGCTGGCCGAGCGTAGCAGCACTTCGCGTTCGATAAGCGCTTCACGCACCAGGCGGAATTCGTAATATTCCAGGTATCGCAGACCGCCGTGCACCAGCTTGCCGGAGCGGGAAGAGGTGCCTTCGGCCAGATCGTCCTTTTCACACATCAGGACCGACAGGCCGCGTCCCGCAGCGTCGCGCGCGATGCCCGCGCCGTTGATTCCGCCGCCGATGACCAACAGATCCAGTATCGATGACTCTTGCATTATTCTCTCCTGCGCTAATCCGGTTGTTGCGCGAGCTGCTGTAGCGCCGACCAGACAGGCGGCAGCAGCTCGCGGGTTTGCTGGTAGCTGACATCCAGGGTGTTGTAGCGTGCCATCAGGTCGGGGCAGGGCGGTTCCTGCTCGCCCAGTAGCGGCGTCACCCAGGTATCGACACAGCTCGCCATGGTGGGGTAAGCGCCAATGGCGACGGCAGCCATCATGGCGGCGCCGGCAGCTCCCGCCTCTTCCCGGGCGCTGTTGCGTACCGGCGCGCCAGTACAGGCGGCGACGATGCTTCGAAGCTGGGGCGAACGGATGGCGCCCCCCGAAAGCCGGAGCTCCCGGGGCGCATCGCTGCCCATGGCCCGGTAGCAGTCCCGGGCGGCCAGCGCCATTCCCTCAATCACCGCACGCACCAGATCGGCAAAACCGTGGGTGTAACACAGCCCAATGAAACTGGCCCTGGCGTTGGCATTAACAAAGGGGCCGCGTTCGCCGGCGATGGAGATATAGGGGTGATACATCAGGCCGCCAGGTTGTGCGGCGGTCAGCCAGTCGTCCAGCCGCGCCACCATATCGGCGTGGTCGGCCTTGCCGCCGAACTGTTCCACCAGCGAACGGGCCATATTCAGCAGCCAGTCAAGGTTCAGGGTAGAGGCCATATTGGTCTGCACCTGGGTGACTCGCCCCGGGGAAGGGAGCGTTATCACGTAGCCGGTGCGCTGGGGGTTCAGCCAGACCTGCCGATCGCTGACGGCGCGCATATGCACGCCGGTGGAACCAATTACCGAGCAGGCGGTGTCATCATCGCCGGTATCCACCCCCGCGCCGAGGGCGGTCATCACCATATCGACAAACCCCAGACAGACCGGCGTGCCGGGACGTAACCCGGTGGCGCGGGCCGCTTCTTCCGTCAGGGGATGGGGGGTCTGCGTGCCGTCCAGAATCTCTGGCAGCAGCGCGCGGCGGTGATTGAGCCCCAGCGCATCAATCACGATGTCGTCATAGCGCCGGGTGCGGTAGTTGCCGAAGGTAAAGCTGGCTTCCGACGGATCGGTGGCCCGCACGCCGGTCAGGTTCAGATAGAGCCAGTCCTTGCAGTGCAGGGCGACTTCGGCGCCATCGAGTAGTTGAGGATAGCGGCTGTCCATACAGGCGAGCTGCGCCCCCTGCTGACAGGTATTCAGGCCGGTGCCGGTCGCCTGGAAGCGGGCCAGGGCCAGTTCGTGCTGTTCGAGCTGATGCACGGTATCGGCGGCCCGGGCGTCCAGCCAGATCCAGGCATCGCCCACCGGGCGGTTATCGCGCCCCACAAGCCAGGTGCCGTCTCCCTGACCGGTGACGGAGACCGCCACGACCCGCTGAGCCAGATTGGGCAGCTCGTCGCTAAGCATACGCATGGCCTGACAGCAGTCGTCCCAGGTTTGCTGCATATCCTGCAGGGCGGCGCCGTCGCGCTGGCGCCAGTAGCGGTTACGCACCGAGGTGCAGCTCAGTTGTTCTCCTTCCAGGCTGAAGGCCACGGCCTTAACCACCGAAGTACCGGAATCGATACCCAAAATAATGTCACGGTTGTCCATGCGAACTCTCCTTCCGGTTGGTGCGCGCGGCTTGCTGCATGGTGTTGCCTCCGATTACGAAACTGGCCTGACGTTTCGTTGTTAATTCCGTGTAACGAAAATGATATTTAACGGATACACCATATCTCACTGACTTAACACCATTGACGTATTTTTTTTCTTTTTAAGTAATAAATTTCATTCGGGGATTCGATGTGGATCACATTTTAGTCAACGGAAAAAGCGAGGTGAGCAGCAGGGTTGGGATCCGGAAATAGCGTTGAGCGAATGGCGGTTTTGTTTTTTAATTAATTGATTTTAATTGTTTTTTATTGGTTATTGTATCTGTTTTTTGATGTTGGTTACATTAAGCGTCGCGCCAGAAAGTGATGAAAATCACGCCAGATCCTCAGAGTTAGATCCAGATCGCTCTCCGGGAAAAAAGTCTGCCATCTGCGTTGACAGACTATTATATTTCTAACATTTTCATCACATGTATTATCACACTTATAACATCCGACGTGGTTCAGATAAGAATCATGCGCCATTCGCAGGAGCGCGGTTTGCGACGAAAGTGAGGTCGATAACATGAGTCATGCATCTGCATTTACGCCATCCGGTATCCGGCGCCATAAGGGAACGATGATTGCCTGCGTTGCCGCAGTGCTTGTGTTGGTCGGCATTGCGCTGGATACCAAAGTGGTGAAGCACGGGTCGGCGGAAGATGTTCAGGAACAGGGTTTTTCGCCTGAAAAATATGGCGCCGAAACCTTCCCTAAAATTCAGCACAGCGTAGAGCAGCGGGCGGTTAACGCGAAAATGTTGTTCAGCGCCTTAAAAGCTGACAGCCAGCAGGCGACCGAAAAGTACGGCGTCGGTACGCCGATGGCGGTCTTTCCGGTGACTTTTAGCGGCGTGGTGGGCGAAGGTAAGAAAGGAATTTATTCCGTGCAGGTGAACGATATGCCCGCTTCGTTCCAGCTTCGGCTTCAGACCGGGCCGGTAGTGTCCGGCACCGATCTGCGCGATGCCACCGGGGAAATCCAGTTCGGCGACTTTAAGAACCAGATCGAGTATCAAAACGCCGGATCGGCTCTTAATCAGGCCATGAAACAGGCGGTGCTGGATAAGGTGGATGGCGAAACGCTGAGCGGAAAAACCGTCAAAGTGACCGGCGTTTTCCGGCTGCTCAATCCCGATAGCTGGCTGGTGACGCCGGTAAGGATGGAGATCCAATGATGCAGGCAACCTTAACGTCATCCGATAACTTCCGGGACGATGTGGTACTGGCAGCCCGGGATATCAGCAAAATTTACGGTTCGACCCACGCCCTGAAGGGAGTCAACTTCGATATTCGTCGCGGCCAGGTCACCACGCTGTTCGGTGAAAACGGCGCCGGTAAATCGACGCTGATGAAAGTGCTTTCTGGCGTGATCACTCCCAGTTCCGGTGAAATTCTGCTGGATGGCCAGCCGGTGACCTTTTCATCCAGCACTCAGGCTCGGGAGCAGGGGATCTCGATTATTCATCAGGAGCTAAACCTGGCGCCCAATATGAACGTGCGCGACAACATCTTTGTCGGCCGGGAGATTATGGGGCCCACCGGGGTCGATTTTGCCGAAGAGGAGCGCCTGACCCGTCAGTTGATGGCGGAGCTGGAAGAGGAGATTGACCCTCTGACGCCAGTGGAAGATCTGCGCCTGGGTCAGCAGCAGATTGTGGAGATCGCCCGGGCGCTGTCGGTGAATGCCCGGATCCTGATTATGGATGAACCCACCTCGGCGCTTAGCGCCGCCGAAGTCGAGGTGTTGTTTAAGATAATCCACGATCTCACCAGCCGCGGCGTGGCGATTGTCTATATCTCTCACCATCTGGAAGAGGCGCTCGAAATTACCGATCGGGCGGTAGTGCTACGCGATGGTGAGATGACCGCTTCCGCTAACCGCAATGAAATCGACCTGCAGTGGATTGTGCGCCATATGGTGGGGGAGCACTTCGACCTGGGGGCGCCGCCGGAAGGCTACCCCTTCGGTGAGGTGGCGCTAAGCGTGGAGTCGCTCAGCGTTCCCGGCCCCGGCGGGCATATGGCGGTGGACGATCTTTCGCTGGAAGTGCGGGCCGGGGAGATCGTCTGTATCTACGGCCTGATGGGCGCCGGTCGTACCGAGCTGATGGAGTGCATTGCCGGAAAACTGCGGGCCGGTCACGGTCGCGTGCAGCTATTGGGCGAAGATGTCTCGGATTTCAGCATCGCCCGGCGTATCGAAAGCGGGCTGGCGCTGGTGCCGGAAGACCGCCAGCGCGATGGTCTGGTACAGACCATGTCGGTGGGCGAGAACCTGTCGCTGGCCAGCATCAGTGAATTTATCCGCAGCCTGGTTCTGTCGCCGCGCCGCGAAAAGCTGCTGGTGGATGACTCTATTCGTAACGTCACGGTGAAGACCGCCAGCGGCAGCGCGGCCATTGGGTCACTTTCCGGCGGGAATCAGCAGAAGGTGGTGATTGGCAAAATCCTGGCAACCCGGCCGCAGGTGATTCTGCTGGACGAGCCGAGCCGCGGCATTGATATCGGCGCCAAGGCCGAGGTGTTTCGTCTGCTGGCGGAAAATGCCCGTAAGGGGCTGGCGGTAGTCTATTCCACCTCGGAAGTGGGCGAATGCCTGAGCGTGGCGCACCGGATCATCGTGATGAGTAAAGGGCGCATCAGCGCCGTCTTTGACTCCTCTGTTTCTAAAGAACGCATTATGGCCGCCTCCGGTGAGTCCGTGGCCGCCTGAACCCCGATAACGGAGCCGAAATCATGAATGACAGAACACAAGTCCTGGCCGCAACCAGGCCCCCGGCGGTGAAGCGCGACAGCGGCCAGCGGCGGTTCAGCCTTTCTCATCTTCTGCTGGAAGGGCGCGCCTTCTTTGCGCTGCTGGTGATTATCGCCACCTTCTCTTTCCTGTCGCCCAACTATTTTACCGGCGCCAACTTTTTAACCATGGCCTCCCACGTGGCGATCTTCGGGCTGCCTGCCATCGGCATGTTGCTGGTGATTTTGAACGGCGGCATCGATCTATCGGTGGGCTCGACCCTTGGGCTGGCCGGGGTGTTTGCCGGCTTTCTGATGCAGGGCGTCAATCTGGAAGCGCTGGGGGTGGTGCTCTACCTGCCGGTGTGGGCCGTGGCGATCCTGACTCTGGCGATGGGCGCGCTGGTGGGGCTGGTGAACGGAGTGCTGATCGCCATCTTTCGGGTGCCTGCCTTCGTCGCGACTCTGGGCACCCTGTATGTGGCGCGAGGCGTGGCGCTGCTGATGACCAACGGCCTGACCTATAACAAGCTTTCCGGCAGCCCGGAACTGGGTAATACCGGTTTCGACTGGCTGGGCTTCAACCGGCTGTTCAATATTCCTGTCGGCGTGCTGGTACTGATTGCCGTGGCGCTGGCCTGTGGTTTTCTGCTGTCGCGCACCGCCTTTGGCCGCTGGCTCTATGCCTCTGGCGGCAACGAACGGGCCGCCGATCTTTCCGGCGTGCCGGTAAAGCGGGTTAAGGTGACGGTATATGTGCTTTCCGGTATCTGTGCGGCGCTGGCCGGGTTGGTGCTCTCTTCTCAGTTAACCTCCGCGGGGCCCACCGCCGGAACCACCTATGAGCTGACGGCTATTGCCGCCGTGGTCATTGGCGGTGCGGCCCTGACCGGCGGGCGCGGCAACGTGCGCGGTACGCTGCTGGGGGCGCTGGTTATCGGCTTTCTGTCGGACGGGCTGGTCATTATCGGCGTTTCCGCCTACTGGCAGACCGTATTTACCGGCGCGGTGATCGTACTGGCGGTGTTGCTCAACACTCTGCAGTACGGCCGACGCAGTAAGTAATTAAATAACAAAAGAACCCTACAGATGGAGAACCCGCTCATGCTGAACTGCAAACGCCTGTTATTGATCGCGGCGACCGCGATGGCGACCGCTTTTACCCCCGTCACCCAGGCGGCGGAAAAGGGGTTGATGACCATTATCGTTAACGATCCCTCAAACCCTTACTGGTACACCGAAGGTCAGGTGGCGAAAGAGACGGCCCAGAAGCTGGGCTATAGCGCCACCGTCGGTGCCCATAAGGGCGATACCAATGCCGAGAGCCGCCTGATTGATACGGCGATCACCAATAAATCAAAAGCCATTATTCTGGATCCCGCCAACGCCGATGGCTCGGTGGGATCGGTGAAGAAGGCGGTCGCCGCCGGGGTGCCGGTGTTTATCATTAATGCCGAGCTGAACCAGAGCGGCCTGGCGAAGGCGCAACTGGTGTCCAATAACGCCCAGGGGGCCGCGTTGGGCGCCATGCAGTGGGTGAAAGCGGCGGGGGATTCCGGCAAATATGTCGAACTGTTCGGAGCCCCTTCCGATAACAACGCCGCCACTCGCGCTAACGGCTTCGAAACGGTGCTTTCTCAGTACCCGGATCTGAAAAAAGCGGGTCAGGAAGTGGCGAACTGGGACCGTACCCAGGGCTATAACAAAATGCAGTCGCTGCTCCAGGCCAATCCCGATATTAAAGGGGTGATCAGCGGCAATGATGAGATGGCGCTGGGGGCGATTGCCGCCCTGAAAGAGGCCGGTAAGCTGAAAAACGTGGTGGTAGGCGGCTTTGACGGCACGCCGGACGCCGTTGAGGCGGTCAAAGAGGGAACCCTGGCCTACACGGTGATGCAGCCGGTGGCGGTGTTCACCAAAAAAGCCATCGAGCAGGCGGATAACTTTCTGAAAACCGGAAAGACCGGCGTCGATCGTGAGAAACAACTCTTTGACTGCGTGCTCATCACCAAAGAGAATGTCGATAAGTATACGTCGGCCTTTGTAATGTCGGAGTAATTACGTTTAATGACTATCCGCCCCGCCAGTCATGATGCTGGCGGGGCGTCTTTACGGATAAGATAATGACCCAACCCGTGCAGGATAACTCTCTGGAACGTTTTATGTCGGAACGGTTACCGGGCGACAGCCGTCAGGCCCGGCAACTGGCCCGGCGTCAGCTTATCGTTGAAGCCGTGATGACAGAGGGGGCGGTGCGAATTGAAGATTTGACCGGGCGCTTTGGCATTAGCCTGATGACCGCTCATCGCGATATTGACGATCTGGTGGAGCGGGGGTTACTGCACAAGACCCGCGGCGTGGTGTCGGCTGCGCCCACAAGCCTGGTGGAGTCCAGCGATCTTTATCGCGCGACCCGTCAGCAGGCCGAAAAGCAGGCTATCGCAAGTCACGCGGCGGCCTGGATAGAGCCCGGCCAGTCGCTGTTTCTGGACGATTCCACGACGGTACTTCAACTGGCGCGTTACCTGCCGGCGAAAGCGCCCCTGACGGTTATCACCAACTCGCTGACTCTGATGAACTCACTGAAAGACGCCCGGGATATTACGCTGCTGGGGTTGGGGGGGCAGTACCATAACTGGTGCAATGCCTATATGGGCCAAATGACCCGTAGCGCCATCGCTGGACTGCGGGCGGACTGTTTTTTCGTCAGTATGTCGGCGATTATGGATGGTCAGGTTTTCCATCAGTCGGCAGAGACGGTAGAGACCAAGCGCGCGATGTTCGATGCGGCTGAGCGCCGGATCCTGCTGGCCGATCACACCAAATTTGAGCGACGGGCGCTGTACAGCTTCGCCCGGTTGACGGAGTTTGATGCGGTTATCGTGAACCAGGGCATCGCCATTCCGGCTCTGCGCCGTATGCAGGAAGAGGGCGTTAAGGTCGAAGTGGCGCCGCTGCGTTAGTTTTTATTCCCCAAATACGGGGCGTTAATCCCCGTTTATCACCTTTATTTTCGTCTTTATCTACTCATTATTTTCCGCTTACTGGCTATAGCACCGTTATTTGCGACGGAAAATGAACATCAATCAACATAATTACTTTTGATTGAACTTCTTTTACATAATTATATTTAGATAAACTTGTGGAATATGAATGATTCTGTCATTAAAGGAATGGAATATTGCTGTATTAACTCGCCAGGAAAAATGCAGGGAGTCATGCATGGAAGTTAAAAATAGGAAAGATCCAGTCAAAATATCGACGAAGATTGTTTTGTTATCGATGATTTTGTGCTTGTGTGCCATTATTATTGGCGGCATCGGGTTACAGGGAGCCATGCGCAGTCAGGTACGTCTGGATGCCGTTTATCAGGAGCGTGTCGTACCACTACAGCGAATAAAGTTAACGTCAGACGCCTGGGCGGTTCATGTCGTTGATACTGCCCATAAGGTCAGGAACAAAATGTTGGCCCCGGAGCAGGGGCTAAAGGTACTTGAGGAGGCAAAGCAAGAGATTGCTGAACACTGGGGAGCCTTTATCTCAGGCTATCTGACCGAAAAAGAGAAGCTACTGGTCACTCAGCTTGACTCGGTGGACAACCGGGCCCAGAACGCTATTCTGCGTCTTCAACAGATACTGACAGAGAAAGACGAGGAAGGACTCGCTTTATTTATCTCTCGTGAACTCTATCCTGCGATAGATCCTCTAATGAAGATCTTTGACCAGCTGATGAATTTACAGCTGGAAGAAACAAGAATGGAGTATGAGGATGGCCAGACTACCCTCGCGCGCAATAAAAATATTATTATCTCTTTAATTTTTTTTGCTTTGCTCGCTGGCGTTACCCTTAGCTTTATTATCTCGCGTAGTATTCTGCGGGTCCTGGGCGTTGAGCCTTCTCAGGCCGTTGAGGTGGCGCAGCGGGTGGCTAAAGGCGATCTGTCGGTGCCGGTCAGATTACCGGAAAATATCAGTGATGACAGTTTGATTGCCCGACTGAAAGCTATGCAGGACAATCTGGAAGGTATCGTCGGGAAAGTGAATCAGGGGGCTCATGCCGTTGCTGTGGCTTCCACGCAGATTGCCGAAGGCAATAATCACTGCTCCGATCGCGTCCAGGAGCAGGTGGGCGCTCTGGGACAAACGGCGGCGGCGATGGAGGAGTTATCGGCCACGGTGCAGTTAAATGCCCAAAGCGCGAGCCAGGCGGTAAAAGCTGCGCATATTGCGGTATCGGTAGCCCAGAATGGTGGGGAAATTATGCAGGAGGTGACAGGTACGATGAACGATCTTGATTCTAGTTCACGTCAGATCGCTAATATTACGGCCCTGATCGATAACATTGCTTCTCAAACCAATCTGCTGTCGCTGAATGCCGCTGTTGAAGCCGCGCGTGCCGGAGAATATGGCCGTGGCTTTGCCGTGGTGGCAGGAGAGGTTCGCAGCCTGGCTCAGAGTTCTGCCGATGCGTCACAGCAGATCAGAAACCTTATCGATAGCAATGTGCTATGGGTTAAAAAAGGCACTGAGCTGGTCCTGAAGGCAGAAATGATGATGCAGCAGCTGATTGAAGAGGTACAGAATGTGACGGTGATGATAGATAAAATCAGTACCGCCAGCCAGGAGCAGTCGGCGGGGGTGCATCAGATTGGCGTGGCTGTAACCCAAATGGATGCGGCCACCCAGCAGAATGCGGTGATGGTGGAAGAGATTGCCGCGACGTCGAATAACCTGAAAGATAAAGCTCTGGAGCTGGTGGAGTCCATGACGCAGTTTCGGCTGGCCGGAGAACGCAAGAACCTGCATTAATCGCGATATCAGGTAAAACCCCCCGTTTATCGGGGGGTTTTGCTATTCCGGCTGGCAATAATATCGGCCACGATGGCGATGGCGATTTCCGCCGGGGTTTTACTGCCAATATCCAGTCCTACCGGGGCTCGGATGCGGGCGATTTGCGCATCGCTCAGCCCACCGGTATCACGCAGTCGCGCCATCCGATGCTGGCTGTTGCGCGCTGAGCCCATCACGCCGATATAGAAACTCTCCCCCTGTACTGCCTCCATCATCGCCAGATCGTCAATACGCGGATCGTGGGTCAGCGAGAGCAGGGCGCTGTTCGGGCCCGGCGGATGGCGTTCCAGCCACGCGGCCGGAAACTCCTGGCACAATTCAATGTTCTGCTGTTCGGCATCGGGGTAGCGTGACGCAAAGCTTTGGCGCATATCTTCCCGGTGTTCACATACCGTAATCGCCATCCCCACCGCCCGGGCGAAATCAATACAGTAGCAAGCCACCGGCGACAGTCCGCAGACGATCAGCTGTAGCGGGGGGCGTAGGCTGAGGCTGAGCGCGCCGTTTTCATGTTGGGTCACACCCGCCGCTTCGTCTCCACTGGCAGGCACAAGCCAGGCCCGCTCGCCGGGAATCAGGCGCTTAATATAGTTTTCCTGGCCGCTCAGGGTTAGCAGCAGGCGCTGACAGTCCTGAAGGCTCTGGTTGTCCGGCGGAAGGTATTCCACCAGTACGCTAAGGCTGCCATTGCAGGGTAAGGCGACGTCGGGCTCCTGCCCGCCCTGGCCATAGCGAATGAGCTGAGAAGGGCGCTTCATGCGCGGGTCGTTTAGTCCTGCCAGAAAGCTTTGTTCAATGCAGCCGCCGGACAGTGAACCGGTATATTCACCATTTTCATTCACCGCCATCATGGCGCCCGGGGAGCGCGGCGCCGAACCCCAGGTGGCGATGACTGTACAAAGCCAGACGGGCTGGCCCTGTTTCAGCCAGCGGATAGCGCTATTCAGTATGTCGATATCGATGGGTTGCGTCATGGTGTCGTTATCCGGGAGTCTTCCAGACCAGTGATCCCCATGCTACGCCTGTTTCCGGCATCGGGTCGCGGCGAAAACTCACATTTGCGGTTTTTTGAACAAAAAAGAAGTGTACACACTTTTAGTTAAAAATATTAATAACAATTTTGTATTATCTGCAACACTAAATTAACTAAAACATGGCGATGGAGTGGGGTTTATTATCGGGTGGCCAATCCGTCCGATATGAAATTTACAGCGTCATCACTTTTAATTGTATGTTATGTAAACGGAAGACGGGCAAGGTGAGCAGGATGAAACTTCAGGTAAACAATAAATACTATCTTCTTGATGACGTTGAACTTTCAACGCCGCTTCTCTATGTGTTGCGCAACGATCTGGCGCTGAACGGCGCAAAGTTTGGCTGCGGGCTGGGCGAGTGCGGCGCCTGCACCGTGCTGGTGGATGGCAAACCCGCCCGGGCCTGCCAGCTTCCGGTCTCGACCCTTGAAGGGCGGGCGGTGACGACGCTGGAAGGGCTGGCGCCGGATGAAACGCATCTGCATCCGGTACAGCAGGCGTTTATTGATGAACAGGCCGCGCAGTGCGGTTATTGCACCAATGGCATGATCATGACGCTGGTCGGGCTGTTCAGAGAAAAACCGAATGCGACCCGCGCCGAGATTAAAAGCGCGCTGGCTTTCAATCTGTGCCGTTGCGGTACTCATATGGAGATCCTCCAGGCCGCCGAACGGGCGAAAGCCATTATCGCTCAGGAAGGAGGTGCGCTATGAACCAGATGGGTATGACCCGCAGGCAGATGCTGAAGATGGGGGGCATCCTGATGGTCTGCTCCGCGATTCCGGCCCCCCTGCTGGCCGCCGCGTCACAAGAAAGCGATGGCGCCTTTGATAAACCCCTCGACAGGCTCAGTAGCTTTATCGCGATTGCTCCGGACGGCAGCGTTACCGCTTTTAGCGGTCATGTCGACCTGGGAACCGGCATCCGTACCGCACTGGCGCAGCTGGTGGCGGACGAGCTGGCGGTGGCGTTTGACAGCGTCACTATGGTGCTGGGAGATACCGATAAAACGCCCGATCAGGGGCCGACTATCGCCAGCGCCACCATTCAGGTCGCTGCTATTCCGCTGCGTCAGGCGGCGGCTCAACTACGGATGCTGCTGATACGGTTGGGGGCCGAACGCTTCGGTGTATCGGTACAGAACATGGAGGTAAAAGACGGCAGGCTGTATCCCGCTGGAAAGGCGGGCGAAAGCATTGGCTATGGCGAAATTGTTCAGGGCCAGTCGCTGGTGCTGCCGCTGGATAGCGATATTCCCCTGACCCGGGAGCGTCGCTATATCGGCCAGCCCGTACCCCGGGTTGATATTCCGGCTAAAGTCAGCGGGGGCACGGCTTTTGTGCACGACATACGGTTACCGGGCATGCTGCATGGCCGGGTGGTCAGGCCGCCTTATGTGGGGGCAGACAGTAGCGCGCCCCTGGGCCATTCGCTGGTGTCGGTGGATAAAGACTCCATCGCCCACATTAAAGGTATCGTGAAGCTGGTGGTGATCGGCGACTTTATTGGCATCGTGGCGCAAAGAGAGGAGCAGGCTATCGCCGCCATGTATGCCCTTAAGGTGGAATGGAAACCCTGGTCAGGGCTGCCGGATCTGTCGCGTAAAGGGTTGCATCAGACCCTCTCCGACCTGCCAAAAACTCCGCGCCAGTTGCGTAAGGATGAAGGCGCGGACGACGCCTGGAATCAGTCGCCGGTCCGGCTGAGTCGGGATTATGTCTGGCCGTTTCACGCGCACGCCTCCATCGGTCCTTCCTGCGCTGTGGCTCACTTTACTGACCCGCAGCACCTGGAGCTCTGGTCGGGCAGCCAGGCGCCGCACGATCTGCGTAAAGAGCTGGCGACGCTGATGAAGATGGATGAGCCGCAGATTGTGATTCATCGCCATGAAGCCTCTGGCTGCTACGGACGTAACTGCGCCGACGACGTGACTGCCGATGCGGCGTTGCTGGCGCGTGCGGTGGGGAAACCGGTACGCGTACAGTTAATGCGCGAACAGGAAATGGGCTGGGAGCCTAAGGGCACCGGGCAACTGATTCGCCTGCAAGGGGGGCTGACGCAGAACCACGAGGTGAACGTTTACCGCATGCAAACCTGCTATCCCTCCAACGGTTCGACGACCCTGGCGCTCTTGCTGACCGGCGCGGTGAACAATCAGCCGGTGGTTCTGCAAATGGGGGATCGCACCGCGATTCCCCAGTATCAGTATCCGAAGATGGACGTGGTCTGCGAGGATGCGGCCCCGGTGGTGCGTTCTTCCTGGCTGCGCGGTGTATCGGCGTTGCCTAACGTTTTTGCCCATGAATCCTGGATTGATGAGGTGGCCTGGATGGCGGGGGTTGATCCCATCGCTTATCGTCTGCGCTACCTGAAAGATCCCCGGGCTATCGCCATGGTTGCGGCATTAAAGAAACGGGCCGACTGGCAGGAGGGGGCGGCGTACCAGCAGCGCCCGCGCGACCAGCGGATCCTGAAGGGCAGGGGATTCGCTTATGCACGCTATTTTCACAGTAAGTTTCCGGGATTCGGCGCCGCCTGGGCTAGCTGGATCTGCGATGTCAGCGTTGATACGCAAACTGGCCAGGTGACGGTCGATAGGGTTTTTGTGGCCCACGACTGCGGCATGATGGTTAACCCGGCCGGGGTACGGCATCAGGTACACGGCAACGTGATTCAGTCCACCAGCCGGGCGCTTAAGGAGTTTGTCTCCTTTAACAGCGGCGCTGTGACCTCTGCCGACTGGGGCGGTTACCCCATCCTGCGTTTCGATGAACTTCCCGAGGTGGACGTTTTGCTGATTGAAAATCCGGACCAGCCGCCGATGGGGGCCGGAGAGTCAGCGTCGGTGCCCAGCGCGGCGGCCATCGCCAATGCCATATTCGATGCGGCCGGTATCCGGCTGACGGAGGTGCCCTTTACGCCGAAGCAGGTGCTGGCGGCGCTGCATAATCACAGGGAGAAAGCACAATGAATCTCAAAAAATGGAGCGCCGGTGTGGCAGGAGTGGCCGTTATCGCCGTCGTTGTGGGGATGGCTCTGACTTCCCATTCCACCATCGATCCCGTATCGCCCCCGCAGGCCGGACACTTTAGCCATGACGAGATAGCCCGCGGGCAGCAGTTGTATCAGGCGGGGGACTGCGCCGTTTGCCATACTCGCCCTGGTGGAAAACGCGACGCTGGCGGTCTGGCGCTGAACTCGCCGATGGGCGCTATCTATAGCACCAATATCACCCCCGATCCGCAATATGGCATTGGTGGCTGGTCGTTCGAAGCCTTCCGTCGGGCGATGCGTGAAGGCATTGACCGGGAAGGCAACCACCTCTACCCGGCGTTTCCCTATACCGCCTATACCCACGTTAGCGATGGAGATCTGAAGGCGCTCTACGCCTGGCTGATGACCCGCCCGGCAGTGCATGAAGCGGCGCCGGAAACTGACCTTGGTTTCCCTTTCAATATTCGGCGCGGGATCTGGCTGTGGAATCAACTGTTTTTGGATAAGGGGCCACTGCCGGTCGCCCGGGTGCCGGAAGGTCTGGATCCGGCTCGCTGGGAGCGGGGACGCTATCTGGTGGAAGGACTGGGCCACTGTAGCGCCTGCCACTCGCCCCGCAATCTGTTATTCGCCGAAAAGGGCGGCGAGTCTCATCTGGGGGGCGGGGAGGTTGACGGCTGGGTGGCTCCGGCCCTGAATGCCCAAAGCCCGGCGCCGCATCGCTGGCAGGAAGAGGATCTCTATCAGTTCCTGAAAACCGGTTACTCGCAGCGTCACGGCGCTACGGCAGGCCCGATGGCGCCCGTTATCAAAGAGGGCACCTCGGCGCTGGCGGAGAGCGATTTGCGGGCGATAGCGACTTATATCGCCGGATTGCAGAAGGATCGGACCGATCGCCCGCTGCTGCCGGTTAAGGCGATAGAGAGCGCTACGCTGCGGTCCACGGACAGCGAAGGTGCGCGGTTGTATAGCGGTGCCTGTATGGCCTGCCACGCCCAGTCGCTCGGTGCCGATATGCACGGCGTGCGGCCCTCTTTGCAGCAGGCGACCCAGTTTCACCTGGCGACGCCAGATAACGCGATTCGCGCGGTGCTTGATGGCGTGACCGAACCGGCCAGCGACGGGCTGGGCACCATGCCGGGATTTCGTCACAATATGAATGATAGCCAGGTTGCGGCCCTGTTAAACTTCATTCGTCAGCAGGTAGCGGGCCAGCCGGCGTGGCCGAACCTGGAGCAGCGGGTACAGGCAATCCGGGCGGAGCGCCATTAATCACGGGAGTATGAGTACGATGCAGGATAAATCGCAAAGGGAAGACGACGGATATGACTTTACTCGTCAGGTGGGGCATTTGCTGCGCAGGGTCCACCAGCGCTATGTGGCTATTTTCCAGAATCACATTGGCGACCCGCAACTGACCGCGGTGCAGTTTACCACCCTTTGCGCACTGCGCGATCGCGGTCCCAGCGCCCAGCGCGATTTGGTGGATTATACCGCTGTCGATCAGGCGACGATTCGGGGGATAGTCGCCCGCCTGAAGGCGCGGGGGCTGGTTGAGCTGGGGCCGGATCCCGAAGACGGGCGCAAGGTGATTGTGATGCTGACGTCCGCGGGCGCGGAGCTTCTGGATCAGGTAATTCCCGCTGCCAGGGGGATCACCGAACTGGCTTACGGGGAGTTAAATCCGGCGGAGCGGGTGGCGCTGGATTATCTGCTGCGCAAAATGCTGGCGTCCTAATCTTTTCCATTTATGGCGGAAATAACGCACCGGCAGCGTTTTTGACTATGCTAGATCAGAGGCTGTGAAACGGAGCGTTTGATGTCGTAGCCACAGGGAGTGGCCCCGTAAATGGAAAGGAGAAAATGATGAAACCTGGCGTTCAGTCTGTGCCCTGGCTGTGGTTGGTCGGTGGTCTGTTTTTCTGGTGTTATCAGGCTTTCCAGTTGGGCGAGGAGAGCGCGAGCGGACCTTCCCCTATCCGTATCTTTTCCGCGCTGCTCATCTGGTCGGTTTTACATGCCCTGCCAGTGTTGATCTGGCTGGCTATTCGCTATTCCGTGCGGCGGGTGGCCTGGCGGCGCCAGCAGAAAGCGCTGCCAGAAAAGTGGCTTTAGCCAACCGGTGTCAGCTCAGTGGCCAGTTGGCGTCTTCCAGCTGTAGCGTACGTTCAATCGTCATATTCATCATGCAGCCAGCGCTGTCTGTGGCGCCGCCGCTTCCTTTGCCGGTGACGGCCAGGCATTGACTGTCACGGAAAGCCAGCCATTTACGCTGGGCGTCGCGCCATTGCTGCGGGCTCATGACCGAAGAGAACATCTCTTCCCAGACTTTATTCAGCCGCTGATCCCAGCGTTCACGTTCGCTTTCCATGCAGTCCACCATATCCAGGGTGCTGACGCTGCGTGCCATGCAGTCGCGGTAAGTCTGGCTGTAGGGGCGCGCCATAAACTCCGGGTTAGTGGTGTCGCGGCTGCCAGGCATGGCGGCAAACGCGGGCAGAGCGAGGGCGAAAAGAGTGAAAAACTGAAATATAAAACTACGCATTGTTATTATTCCGGTATAAAAAACCTATTACAGTCTTCGCGGACGATAGCGTCAAGTCCGGCCAGGGCGTGATGTTGTTATTTGGTTGCAAATTCTCCGTCAGTATGTTTAAAGAAATGTAAATTAAAAACGGTATTATACGGGTATAACGACTGACCAGTAGCAGCAACCTATGTCTATTAATTTTGATTTAAACGATCTACAGGCTTTCCGGGCGCTGGTGGAGCACGGCAGCTTCCGGGCGGCGGCGGAAGCGGTGTTTATCTCCCAGTCGGCCCTGAGCCGCCGTATCGATAAACTGGAAAGCGCCCTTGGGGTGCGGCTGTTTGAGCGCACCACCCGCCGGGTACGGCTGACCACGCCGGGGCGTACCTTTGCACCAAGGGTGGAGCGACTGTTGAATGAACTGGATGACGCCCTGATTGGCGTTAGCGATAACGCGCCAGGTCGCCACGGGCGGCTGACCGTAGCCTGCGTCCCTTCTGCCGCTTACTACTTTATGCCAACGGTGATTGCCACCTTTAAACAGCGCTATCCCGGAGTGCATATCCGGCTGATGGACACCAGCGCTGGCACCGTCTGCCAGGCGGTGCTGGATGGTCAGGCCGATTTTGGGCTGAGCTTTTCCGGTAGTCTGGATCCCGATATTGAATTTGAGTGGCTGGTGCAGGAGCGCTATGTGGCGGCCTGCCGCCGCGACCACCCGCTGGCCAGCCATCGCAGCGTCAGTTGGGCGGATTTCTACGCCTGGGACTACATCTCGCTCGATAAAGTGTCGGGGAACCGATTGCTGTTGGATCAGGCGCTGGCGCATGCTACGCCGTCGCGCCCCAGCGTCTGTGAAACCCGCCATGTCACCACCATGCTCGGTATGGTCGAGGCCGGACTGGGGATTGCGGCAGTACCGGTCATGGCGCTACCCGGCGGCGCTCACCCGATTCTGACCAGCGTGCCGTTGGTGGAGCCGGAAGTGGTGCGTCAGGTGGGGATTATTAAACGCCGCGGCCGGATGCTGACTCCGTTGGCCGCGGCGCTGGAAGCACTGGTGATTGAAATGAAAGGGTCTCAGGTGGCGGGAACTGAATCCAGACCGGTGGAGCGTACCTGCGACTGAACCTCTTTAGAGGCAAGATAGCGCAGCAGCGCTTTGGCTTCGTCTGCGTGTTCGGCGTTGGCTGGCACGGCACCGGCGAAGCGGGTCACCTTCTGAACTGATTCAGGAATCTTGCCGATAAAGGTGACGCCTTTCACCGGCAGCAGTTCACTGACCTGCTGGAAGCCTATCTGATACTTGCCGCTGGCAACCTGAGAGGCGACCGGCACGCGTTCCACCATCTGCCCCCTCTGGCTCAGCGCCTGCTTAACGCCTAACTGGTTCAGCAGCGTATCCTGCACGTAGCGGCCGCTGGCGCTGTCGGACCAGGCCACCGATTTAGCGTTCAGCAGCGTCTGACGCAGGGCCTCAACGCTTGCGATATCGGGCTTTGTATCACCGGCGCGGACTACGGCGCCAATTCGTGAATCCGCCAGTTCCGTTCGGGTGCCGGGCATGATTTTTCCCTGCTTGATCAGGCCGTCCAGCGCGTAACCCACCATAATCACCACATCGGCCTTTTCACCGCGCGCCAGCCGGTTGGGGATAGCCTGGGGCGAACGTCCCATTGACGGGCCATGTACGATTTTCAGGGTATCTCCGTGGCTGTCACTATATTCCGGTGCCAGCTTATCCAGGGCGGCGCTGAAGCCGCCAGAGATCATCACGGTTAACGGTGCTGCGCTGACCTGGCCTGCGGCCAGCAGCACAATCAGACAGCATAATTTTACGATACGCACCTTCACTCTCCTTATTTAGTGGCAGGTTGCAGGCGTGGGGCGCTGCGATGATAAATCCACAGCGTGGCGCACAGCGCACACAGGGCGGCAAAGCTCACCCAGTAGCCTGGAGCGGCTTTATCGCCGGTAAACTGAATCAGCGCCGTAGAGATGGCCGGGGTAAAGCCGCCGAACACCGCCGTCGCCAGACTGTAGGCCAGCGAAAAGCCGGATACCCGCACCTCGACCGGCATAATTTCGGTCAGCGCCGGAATCATGGCGCCGTTATACAGGCCGTAAAGGCAGGAGAGCCACAGCAGTACCCCCAGCATCATGCCGAATCCGGGCGCACCGGCCAGCAGCGACAGGGCGGGCCAGGCGGTCAGCATCGCCAGCAGGGTCATGGCAATCAGTAGCGGACGGCGGCCGAAACGGTCCGACAGCGCGCCGCCAATGGGCAGCCAGATAAAGTTAGAGATGGCGACCAGCAGGGTGACCAGCAGACTGTCTGAGGCGCTCAGGTGCAGTACCCGCTTACCAAAGGTCGGAGCGTACACGGTGATCAGGTAGAAAGCGGTGGTGGTCATCGCCACCATCATCATACCGGCCAGTACGGTGCTCCAGTGGCTGACCAGGGTCTGGAAGATCTGGCGCAGCGAGGGGTGATGGCGGCGCTGGTTAAAGGCTTCGGTCTCTTCCAGGCGGCGGCGCAGCATAAAGATAAAAGGAACGATCAGGCAGCCCACCAGGAAGGGGATACGCCAGCCCCAGCTGTGCAGGGCGCTTTCATCCAGAAACTCGCTTAGGGCAAAACCGAGTCCGGCGGCCACCATGATGGCCACCTGCTGGCTGCCGGACTGCCAACTGGTATAGAAGCCTTTGCGGCCTGGGGTGGCTATCTCTGACAGATAGACAGAAACGCCCCCCAGTTCGGCTCCGGCCGAGAATCCCTGCAACAGGCGGCCGATCAGTACCAGTACCGGCGCCCACAGTCCGATGGTTTCATAACCAGGCACCAGTACAATCAGAAAGGTGCCGCTGGCCATAATCGATAATGTGAGAATAAGTCCCCGACGGCGTCCCACCTTGTCGATCCAGCCCCCCAGGATAACGGCGCCCAGCGGGCGCATCAGAAACCCTGCGCCGAAGGCGGCGAAGGTCATCATCAGCGAGGCGAATTCGCTTTCGGCCGGGAAAAAGGCGTGGGCGATGTAGGTGGCATAAAAGCCAAACAGGAAGAAGTCGAATTGCTCAAGAAAATTGCCGGAGGTGACGCGCAGGATCGCGCCAGCCTTTGCCCGGAGGGTACGGGGCTGGTCAGGGGTCATGATGTTCTCCATTTGTTATTAGACTGTATTTATTTTTGTAACGAAGAGACTGGCGCAAAAAACCGTCGTTTATAAGTGCATTTTGGGCAATGATTTATGCGTGTGACGCATCATACTCAGGAAGCCGCTGTGCTTAGATAAGGGCTGGAGGAAGGCATGGACTATCGCGAGATTCTGCATTTCTGGTTTAGCGAGCTGAAACCCGGCCAGTGGTTTCGCCAGTCAAACCGTACCGATTCCCGAATTCGTACGCGTTTTTTTGACGTCTGGCAGGCCGCGACGCGCGGTGAACTGGCCGGATGGCGGGAGAATATCAGTGGTCGGCTGGCGGAGATTCTGGTGCTGGACCAGTTTTCCCGTAACCTGTGGCGCCGTGACGCGCGGGCTTTTACCCAGGATGGCATGGCACTGGTGCTGGCTCAGGAGGCGCTGCGCCAGCCGGACTTTGGCGCGCTGGGGCGTGTGCGGCGCAACTTTATTCTGATGCCGTTTATGCATGCGGAATCGGCCGTGATTCAGACACAGGCGCTGCGGTTATTCGATATACCTGGCAATGAGCAGACGCTACGCACGGCGCGTCAGCACCACTTTTTGATTGCGCAGTTTGGCCGCTACCCGCACCGTAATTCGGTGCTGGGCCGGGACTCCACCCCCGGGGAACTGGACTTTATGGCGCGTGAAGCCTTTGCCTTTATGAAGCGGCCATCAGGCTGAATATTTTCGTTTTAAAGCAATTATGATTTTTGGTTTTTCCGGCGCCAGAATGAGTAATTGTGAAAATAATCACATTAATGGTTTTTTATCGTTAGATGTTAATAAAGTTTGAAAAGCATCAAAAAAAATATAATTCATAATCGGGTTGTCAAAAATAGCAATTGTTCCCCCCAGACGGTCATCTGATGATAGTGGCCGCGTAGAGGCTATTCCATTGGACTCTACTGGGCCGGCAGATGAGCTCCCGTAACGGGGCCGGTCGGTATAATATTCGGGAACAAGGGCAGGTAAAGATGACCACGCAAAATTCTTCCTCCTATGTGTTTACAATCACCCTGGTGGCCACGTTGGGGGGGCTGCTTTTTGGTTATGATACCGCGGTGATTTCAGGCACCGTCGAGTCACTCAATAAGGTGTTTGTTGAACCACAGGGGCTGAGTGAAGGGGCCGCGAACTCCCTGTTGGGATTCTGCGTGGCCAGCGCGCTGATTGGCTGTATTATTGGCGGAGCGATGGGCGGTTATTTAAGTAACCGCTTCGGTCGCCGTAATTCGTTGAAAATTGCAGCGCTGTTGTTTTTTATTTCCGCAGTAGGATCGGCCTGGCCGGAAATGGGCTTCTCCGAGATTAATCCAGAAGGCGGCATTCCTTATTATCTCTCTGGTTACGTCCCTCACTTTGTTATTTATCGTATTATCGGCGGTATTGGTGTCGGGCTGGCTTCTATGCTTTCCCCCATGTATATCGCTGAAGTGGCGCCCGCCAATATTCGCGGTAAGCTGGTCTCCTTTAACCAGTTCGCCATTATTCTGGGCCAGTTGCTGGTCTACTGCGTCAACTATGTTATTGCCCGCTCCGGTGATGCCAGCTGGCTGCATTCCGACGGCTGGCGCTATATGTTCGCTTCCGAGGCGATTCCGGCGCTACTGTTCTTCGGGTTGCTGTATACCGTACCGGAAAGCCCGCGCTGGTTGATGGCCCGCGGTCAGAGCGAGCAGGCGCAGGGCGTACTGACCCGGATTATGGGGCAGGCGCGTGCCGCAGTGGCGATGCAGGAGATAAGCCATTCTCTGGAGGTCGGCAAACGGACCGGCGGCCGCCTGCTGATGTTTGGCAGCGGCGTGATTATCATCGGCATCATGCTGTCGGTGTTCCAGCAGTTTGTGGGAATTAACGTCGTGCTCTACTACGCGCCGGAAGTCTTTAAAACCCTGGGGGCCAGTACCGACGTGGCGCTGTTGCAGACCATTATCGTTGGGGTCATCAACCTGAGCTTCACCGTGCTGGCGATTATGACCGTCGATAAGTTTGGCCGTAAGCCGCTGCAGATTATCGGCGCGCTGGGCATGGCGATAGGGATGTTCGCCCTTGGCACGGCGTTCTATGCCCACTGGTCTGGCATGGTGGCGCTGCTGGCAATGCTGTTCTACGTGGCGGCCTTTGCCATGTCCTGGGGCCCGGTGTGCTGGGTGCTGCTGGCGGAAATCTTCCCCAACGCGATTCGCGGCAAAGCGATGGCGATTGCGGTGGCGGCCCAGTGGCTGGCGAACTACTTCGTCTCCTGGACTTTCCCGATGATGGATAAGAACTCCTGGCTGGTGTCGCACTTCAATAACGGCTTCTCGTACTGGATTTACGGCTGTATGGGTATACTGGCGGCGCTGTTTATGTGGAAGTTTGTACCGGAAACCCGCGGCCGTTCTCTGGAAGAGCTGGAGGAGCTGTGGGGAAACACGCAGGCGGCGGAGGTGAAAACCGCACGTACCTGATAGCGCTCATCATTGCATAATGAAAGCCGGCCACGTAAGTGGCCGGCTTTTTGTTTTTATATTAATGAACTGTCGTTTCCGTTTGTTTCCCGCCTTACGGCGTGCGAGGCTATATCTATTCTGGCTGAAAGATGCGCTTTCTTCCGCTGATTTCCAATCTGCTGCCTTGATCACATTTCTATAACAATCGTTTGATTCCTGACCGCAAACCGATCTATTACTCATTCATTAATATATTAATGATTAATACATCTCAGGGGAGAGCCATGAAGAGAACCATCTTTGCCGTTGCGCTTAACCACCAGAGCCAGATTCAGGCCTGGAACGCCGCCTTTCACCAGTCTCCCTACCAGGCGCCGCCCAAAACACCGGTCTGGTTTATCAAGCCGCGTAACACCTGGCGTACCAGCCATCAGACCATTGCGCTGCCAGAGGGGGAAAAGACCTTCAGCGGCGCTACGGTGGGGCTGGTGATTGGGGAAAAAGCGCGCCGGGTTACTGAGGCTCAGGCCGCACAGCATATTGCCGGTTTTGTGTTAGCTAACGAATTGAGCCTGGCCGAAGAGAGCTTCTATCGTCCGGCCATCCAGGCGAAGTGCCGGGATGGTTTCTGCCCGACAGGGGAGATGGCGCCGCTTAGCGACAGCCACGGGCTGGAGATTGTCACCGAAGTGAATGGCGAAGAGCGCCAGCGCTGGTCCACAACGGAGCTACAGCGTGGCGCAGAACAACTGGTCGCGGCACTCAGCGACTTCGCCACCCTGATGCCCGGCGATATCATTCTGATGGGCACTCCCCAGCAGCGTATCGCCGTTGAAGCCGGTGACGAAGTGGTCGTGCGGGCCACCGGGCTGCCGGCGCTGGTCAACCGCTTCGTCGCAGAACAGACGCCGCAGCCGCAGCCGCAGCCTCAGGAACAGGGGCATCCCACCTTTTTCGCCCTTGGACTGAATTACGCCGACCATGCCAGCGAGCTTGACTTTAAAGCGCCGGAATCGCCGCTGGTGTTTATCAAGGCCGCGAATACCCTGACCGGAGATAACGCCGTTAGCGTGCGTCCGGACAATGTCGACTACATGCATTACGAAGCGGAACTGGTGGTGGTGATTGGCAAAACGGCGCGCAATGTTTCCCGCGAACAGGCGCTGGATTACGTTGCCGGTTACACCCTGTGTAACGACTATGCGGTACGTGACTATCTGGAAAACTACTATCGCCCCAATCTGCGGGTAAAAAGCCGCGACACCCTGACCCCGCTACACCCGAACGTGGTGCCCCGCGACCAGGTGCCGGACGCCCAGAGTCTGACCCTGAAGACCTTTATCAACGGCGAACTGCGCCAGAGCGGCACCACCCGAGACATGGTGTTCGATGTGCCTTTCCTGGTCTCCTGGCTCAGCCAGTTTATGACTCTACAGTCCGGCGACATGATTGCCACCGGCACGCCGAAAGGGCTGGCCGACGTTCGGCCCGGCGATGAAGTGGTGGTGGAGATCGAAGGCGTGGGGCGCCTGACCAACCGGATCGTCAGCGAGCAACAGTTTGAGGAGAGCCTGAAATGAAAAAGATTAACCACTGGATCGACGGAAAAAACGTGGCGGAAAACGACTATTTCACCACGGTAAATCCGGCCAACGGTGAGGTGCTGGCGGAGGTCGCCTCCGGTGACGAACAGGCCGTTAATCAGGCGGTAGAGGCGGCAAAGCGCGCTTTTCCTAAGTGGGCCAATACCCCGATGAAAGAGAGGGCGCGCCTGATGCGCCGCCTGGGGGAACTGATTGACCATAACGTGCCGCAGATTGCCGAAATGGAAACCGCCGACACCGGCCTGCCGATTCATCAGACCAAAAACGTGCTGATTCCCCGGGCTTCGCACAACTTCGAATTCTTTGCCGAGGTGTGTCAGCAGATGAACGGCCGCAGCTACCCGGTGGATGACCGGATGCTCAACTACACCCTGCTGCAACCGGTGGGTGTGTGCGCGCTGGTGTCGCCGTGGAACGTTCCCTTTATGACCGCCACCTGGAAGACCGCTCCTTGCCTTGCGCTGGGCAATACCGCGGTACTGAAAATGTCCGAACTGTCGCCGCTGACCGCCGACCGGCTGGGGGAACTGGCGCTGGAAGCCGGGATCCCCGCCGGGGTGCTGAATGTGGTGCAGGGTTACGGCGCCAGCGCTGGCGATGCCCTGGTGCGTCACCAGGATGTGCGCGCCGTCTCTTTTACCGGCGGTACTGTAACCGGTCGCAACATTGTGAAGAACGCCGGGTTGAAGAAGTTCTCTATGGAGCTGGGCGGTAAGTCGCCGGTGCTGGTGTTTGAAGATGCCGATATCGAGCGGGCGCTGGACGCTTCGCTGTTTACCATTTTCTCGCTGAACGGCGAGCGCTGTACCGCCGGGTCGCGCATCTTTATTCAGGAAAGCATCTATCCGGAATTCGTGAAACGTTTTGCCGAGCGCGCTAACCGACTGCGGGTGGGCAATCCTACCGATCCCGATACCCAGGTGGGGGCGCTGATTAGCCCGCAACACTGGGAAAAGGTTTCCGGCTATATCCGTCTGGGGATTGAAGAGGGAGCAAGGTTACTGGCGGGCGGTCCGGATAAACCCCAGGGGCTGGAGCACGGTAACTTTCTGCGCCCGACGGTGCTGGCGGATGTCGATAACCGGATGCGGGTGGCGCAGGAGGAGATCTTCGGGCCGGTAGCCTGCCTGTTGCCCTTTAAGGACGAGGCGGAAGGGCTGCGGCTCGCCAACGACGTGGAGTACGGGCTGGCATCTTATATCTGGACCCAGGACGTCAGTAAGGTGATGCGCCTGTCGCGCGGCATTGAGGCAGGCATGGTGTTCGTCAATACCCAGAATGTGCGCGATCTGCGCCAGCCGTTTGGCGGCGTTAAGGCATCGGGCACCGGCCGGGAAGGGGGCGAATACAGCTTCGAGGTTTTTGCCGAGCAGAAAAACGTCTGTATCTCGTTTGGCGACCATCCGATTCCGAAGTGGGGCGTATAAGCCTCATCCTCAAAAGGAGTGAGTTATGGGTAAGTTAGCGCTGGCAGCCAAGGTAACGCATGTTCCCTCTATGTATCTCTCTGAGCTGCCCGGCAAACATCACGGCTGTCGCCAGCAGGCCATCGACGGGCATCATGAGATCAGTCGCCGCTGCCGCGAACTGGGGGTCGATACCCTGATTATTTTCGACACCCACTGGCTGGTGAACAGCGCCTATCACATCAACTGCGGCAGCCACTTTAAGGGGACTTACACCAGCCACGAGCTGCCGCACTTCATTCGCGATATGGAGTATGAATGCGATGGCAACCCGGCGCTGGGGCAGCTTATTGCTGACGAGGCGGTAGAGATGGGCGTTCGCGCCAGAGCGCACGCTATCGAATCCCTGACCCTGGAGTACGGCACTCTGGTGCCGGTGCGCTATATGAACAGCGATCGCCACTTTAAGGTGGTCTCTGTCTCCGCATTCTGCACCGTTCATGACTTTGCCGACAGCCGCCGTCTGGGACAGTCGGTTCGCCGCGCTATTGAAAAATATGACGGGACCGTGGCGGTGCTGGCCAGCGGCTCTCTCTCGCACCGCTTTATCGACGACCAGCGTGCCGAAGAGGGGATGAACGCCTGGACCCGCGAATTCGACGAGCAGATGGATAAGCGGGTGGTCAAGCTGTGGCGTGAAGGTAAATTCGCCGAATTCTGCCGCATGCTGCCGGAGTACGCTGACTACTGCTATGGCGAAGGCAATATGCACGACACCGTGATGCTGATGGGGCTGCTGGGCTGGGATCGCTACACCGGTCACGTGGAGTTCATCACCGAACTGTTCCCCAGCTCCGGCACCGGTCAGGTGAACGCCGTGTTCCCGCTGGAAGGATGCCCGCAGTCAGAGCCTGAACCCGTTTGGGCGGAGGGATAACCGATGCCGCACTTTATTACCGAATGCAGCGAAAATATTCGCACAGAGGCGGATCTTCCGGGGTTGTTTCAGCAGGTTAACCGTCTACTGGCGGAAAGCGGCCTCTTTCCGTTGGGCGGCATTCGCAGCCGCGCCCACTGGGTGGATACCTGGCTGATGGCGGACGGCGCTCACGATTACGCCTTTGTCCATATGACCCTGAAAATTGGTCACGGCCGCAGTCAGCAGCAGCTTATGCCGGTGATGGAGCAACTGTTCGCCTGCATTCGTGAACATTTCGCTGACCTGATGGCGCGGCGCTATCTGGCGCTATCGCTGGCGGTGGAAGAGCTCCATCCGCAGCTCAATTTTAAACAGAACAACGTCCATGCGCTGTTTCGCAAGGAGTGATGCATGCTGAATGACCAAACCGTCGCGCAACTGGCGGATGAATTAAACCAGGCGGAAAAGGGGCGCGAGCAGATTCGCCAGCTATCGCTGCGCCATCCGGAGATGACCATTGAAGACGCCTATGCGGTTCAGCGCCGCTGGGTGCAGAACAAAATCGCCGAAGGACGGGTGCTTAAAGGCCATAAAATTGGTCTGACCTCGAAGGCGATGCAGGCCAGTTCGCAGATTGACGAGCCGGACTACGGCGCGCTGCTGGACGATATGTTCTTTGACGACGGTAGCGATATCCCTTTCGGGCGCTTTATCGTGCCGCGTGTGGAAGTGGAGCTGGCTTTTATTCTGGCGAAACCGCTGCGCGGCCCGAACTGCACGCTGTTCGATGTTTATAACGCCACCGATTACATCATTCCGGCGCTGGAGATTATCGATGCCCGCTGCCATAACGTCGACCCGCAAAGCGGTCGTCCGCGTAAGGTGTTCGATACCATTTCCGACAACGCCGCCAATGCCGGGGTGGTGATCGGCGGCCGCCCCATTCGCCCCGATGCCCTGGATCTGCGCTGGATTTCGGCGTTGCTCTACCGCAACGGCGTGATCGAGGAGTCCGGCGTGGCGGCGGCGGTGCTTAATCACCCGGCCAATGGCGTGGCGTGGCTGGCCAATAAACTGGCGCCCCATGACGTGCAACTGGAGGCCGGGCAGGTGATTCTGGGGGGCTCCTTTACCCGTCCGGTTCCGGCCCGCAAGGGCGATACCTTCCAGGTGGATTACGGGAATATGGGGTCGATTAGCTGCCGCTTTGTCTGAGGAGGCATGATGTTTACCAACACCTTTAAACAGGCGCTGCGTCAGCGCGAACCGCAGATTGGATTATGGCTGGGGCTGGCGAATAGCTATAGCGCCGAACTGTTGGCCGGCGCCGGGTTCCACTGGTTGTTGATTGACGGCGAGCATGCGCCTAACGACGTGCGCTCGGTTCTGGGACAGCTTCAGGCCATCGCGGCCTACAGCAGCCATCCGGTGGTGCGCCCGCCGTGGAACGATCCGGTGGTGATCAAACAGCTTCTGGATACCGGAGCCCAGACCCTGCTGATTCCGATGGTTCAGAATGCCGACGATGCCGCCCGGGCGGTCAGCGCCTGTCGTTATCCGCCCAATGGCGTTCGGGGCGTGGGCAGCGCTTTGGCTCGCGCGTCGCGCTGGAATAGGGTGGCGGACTACGTTCAGCGCGCCGACCAGCAGATCTGCCTGCTGGTACAGATAGAAACCCGTCAGGGGGTAGAAAACCTGGAGGCGATTCTGGCGGTGGAGGGCGTGGATGGCGTATTTATCGGCCCGGCGGATCTTAGCGCCGATATGGGCCATGCCGGAAACCCTGCACACCCTGAAGTGCAGGCGACGATTGAATCCTGTATCGCAAAAATTCTGGCGGCGGGAAAAGCGCCCGGCATTCTGATGGCTAATGAAGAACTGGCCCGGCGCTATCTGGAACTGGGGGCGCTGTTCGTGGCCGTTGGCGTGGATACCACGCTACTGGCTCGCAGCGCCGAGGCGCTGGCCGCCCGTTTTACCGCGCTACCGACGCCGGTTATCCACGCAGATAAATCGGTCTATTAGAGGGCGGGAGCAGAGGATGGAAACCATGGAAAGCCACGGATTACATACCTTTGAAAATATCAATATCAGTCAGGAGTACGATGCCCGCTACGCCCGTGACGATGTGCACTACGAAACCTTTGCCAGGCTGGCGAACTTCTTCGGGCGTGATATGCGCCCCCACTGGCACGATCGCTATTTTCAGATGCACTTTCTGGCCACCGGCAAGATAACCCTGCAACTGGACGATCACTTCTATGCCGTGCGGGCGCCGCTGTTTGTCCTGACGCCGCCATCGGTGCCGCACGCGTTTTTCACCGAACCGGACAGTGACGGTCACGTGCTGACGGTGCGCCAGGAGCTGGTCTGGTCGCTGGTGGAAAAGCTGTGGCCCGCCAGCAGCGAGGCGATCAACGCCCGGGGAATCTGCCTGTCGCTGGAATCATCGCCCCAGACGCTGGTAGCCCTGAATCGCTACTGGCCGCTGATTGCTGATGAGTTCCGAAGAAAGGAGCAGGGCAGGGATCTGCTACTGAATAATATGGCTCAGGCAGTTTTTACGTTACTGTTGAGGGTGGCGCTGCCGAATGATGAGTCGCTGTGCAGCGTGCGCGGTGAAATGCGGCTGTTCCAGCGTTTTAACCGGCTGGTGGACGAGGCGTTTCGCCATCACCTGACAGTACCGGAATATGCCCGACAGCTGGGCGTTAGCGAATCGCGGCTGACCGAACTGTGCCGCCGTTTTTCCAACCAGTCGCCTAAACGGATGATTCTGGAGCGTATGGCCCGGGAAGCCCGGAGAATGCTGCTTTATAGCTCGTGTAGCGTCAATCAGATAGCCCTGAGCCTGGGCTATAAAGATCCCGCCTATTTCGCCCGTTTTTTCCACCGGATGGAGGGATGTTCCCCTACCTGTTACCGAAGCCGCTAAATAAGGTAACCGCCCCTGACGGAGCGGTTACCGGGCTTACCTGCCTGCTGTGTTGATGATGACCGAGAGCGAGTTATGTGAAATACGCCAGTCCCCGTTCCCGACAGACATCAACGCACCAGAGACAACGATGACAATACAAAAGTACTGTTTCATTGTACGGTCCTTGCATCAGACCGCTTCACGACGGAACCACCGGAGATGCCACCGCGAATGCAATCACTGGATCGTGCCTGCGTTACGTTGTGTAACACAGCCCTGCTGGAAAGGCGCTTACCTGACCAGCGCAAAAAGACCGCCGTTACGGCGGTTTTTTTGTGCCTGAATGATGCCACGCCTGCAAAATTAGCACGTTTTTTGACCGCGATCGCACTTTACCGTCTGCCGGGGAAAAGTACCGGTGAACGCCTGAAAAGTCTCTTCCGACTCTGGCCCCTCACGCCTAAATTTGATTAACCAAAACAAAACATATTTTTAACAAATTTCCGTTATGACGTGAGGCAATTATGAAACCAGAACAATATCGCGCCGCCACTCACCGCCCCTTTACCGGCGAAGAGTACCTGAAAAGCCTGCAGGACGGGCGTGAGATCTATATTTACGGTGAACGGGTTAAAGATGTCACCACTCACCCGGCATTTCGCAATGCGGCAGGATCGGTCGCGACGTTGTATGACGCGCTACATGCCCCGGAGAGCCACGACAACCTGTGCTGGCAGACCGATACCGGCAACGGCGGCTATACCCACCGCACCTTCCGCTTTGCCCGTTCCGGCGCTGAAATTCGCCAGCAGCGTGACGCCATTGCCGACTGGTCGCGCCTGAACTATGGCTGGATGGGGCGCACGCCGGACTATAAAGCCGCCTTTGCCTGTTCGCTGGGGGCTTATCCTGAATACTACGGCGACTTTGCCGATAATGCCCGCAACTGGTATCAGCGCATCCAGGAGGCCGGGCTCTACTTTAACCATGCCATCGTCAATCCGCCTATCGATCGCCATAAGCCCAGCGATGAGGTTAAAGATGTCTATGTGCAGGTAGAGAAAGAGACCGATGCGGGGATTATCGTCAGCGGCGCTAAGGTGGTAGCCACCAACTCGGCCCTGACCCATTACAACTTTATCGGCTTCGGCTCCGCCCAGGTGATGGGGGACGATCCCCGTTTCGCACTGATGTTTGTCGCGCCCATGGATGCCAACGGTGTAAAACTTATTTCCCGCGCTTCCTATGAACTGGTGGCCGGGATGACCGGATCGCCATTCGATTATCCGCTCTCCAGCCGCTTTGATGAAAATGACGCCATTCTGGTGATGGATAAAGTGCTAATCCCCTGGGAGAACGTGCTTATCTATCGCGATTTCGACCGCTGTCGCCGCTGGAGCGTAGAAGCCGGGTTTGCGCGCCTTTACCCGATGCAGGCCTGCGTTCGCCTGGCGGTGAAGCTCGACTTTGTGACCGCGCTATTGCAGAAAAGCCTGGAGTGCACCGGCGTCGTTGAATTCCGTGGCGTGCAGGCTGCGCTGGGGGAAGTGGTGGCCTGGCGCAATCTGTTCTGGTCGCTGAGCGATGCCATGTGGGCCCAGGCGCACGAGTGGCGCAACGGCGCCTGGCTGCCGGATATGCAGGCCATGCAGACCTACCGCGTAATGGCGCCCATGGCTTACAGCAAAATCAAAAACATTATTGAGAGCAACGTCACCAGCGGCCTGATCTATCTGCCTTCCAGCGTGCGCGATCTTAATAATCCGGAAATTGACCGCTATCTGGCTCAGTACGTGCGCGGCTCTAACGGTATGGATCACGAACAGCGGATTAAGATCCTCAAGCTGATGTGGGACGCCATCGGCAGCGAGTTTGGCGGACGCCACGAACTGTACGAGATCAACTATGCCGGTAGTCAGGACGAAGTACGTCTGCAATGCCTGCGCCACGCCCGCGGTAGCGGCAATATGGACAGCATGATGGAGATGGTGGATCGCTGCATGGCGGACTACGACCGCGACGGCTGGAAAGTGCCGCACCTGCACAACAACGATGACATCAACAAACTCGACGGCATTGCGAAGTAATGGGAGGTGACCATGTCTGATACCGAACAGCAGCGCTTACTTTTCCGCGACGCTATGGCGAATCTGCCTGCCGCCGTGAATATCGTGACCACCTGCGGCGAGGCGGGGCGCTGCGGCATTACCGCCACGGCGGTCTGCTCAGTGACCGATACGCCGCCGACGTTAATGGTGTGCATTAACCGCAACAGCGCCATGAATCCGGTTTTCGAGCGCAACGGGAAAATGTGCATCAACGTGTTGAGCCACGCCCAGGAAGAGATGGCGCGCCACTTTGCCGGAATGACCGACGTGACCATGGAGCAGCGCTTTGCCCTGGATGGCTGGCATGAGGGAGCCCTGGGCCAGCCGGTACTACACCAGGCGCTGGCGAGCCTGGAAGGGGAGATTCGTGAAATCCAGAGTATTGGCACCCATTTTGTTTATCTGCTGGAGATTCGCCATATCAGCGTGGCTCAGGAGGGCCATGGTTTAATCTATTTCCGCCGCCGTTTTCACGTCACGCCCCATGAAGAGATGATGGTTCCGGCATGACATTATGCCCTCTTCCCGACGGAAGAGGGCACCTGGAGTTTTTTATCGCTATTTTTATCATGCATTGATAATGGTATATCAGTGCGTTCTATTCTATTTTCTTGCGATTTGTTGCTATTCAGAAATGATATGTGCCATGGGGTTATCTCATTCGGAAAATAATCGAATTCGACAGCCTGAAAGGAAATATTCCTATCTTTGAGTAGGGGACTGTCTGGTTTCTGACTGCGCCTGTTTACTTTTTTCTGTCAGCCATGCAAAGTCACTACTGTTACCGGGTTTGGGCAGGGAAGTGAGAAAACAAGATGATTTCAGTATTACTTGCTGACGATCATCCGGCGATCTGTTTTGCGCTAAAAGTGCTACTGGAAAAAGGTGGCGAATATGCTGTTACGGACTCGTCGGGTGAAAACCTTATTGCGCAGCTACACCGAAGTACGCCTCAACTGCTGATTCTCGATCTGGACCTGAAAAATGCTAACGGTCTGGATCTGCTGCCACGAATTAAGCAGCATTTTCCATTAATGAAAATTCTGATATTTACCAATCAATCGGCCCAGATTTATGCCACCCGAACCTTACAGGCGGGAGCCGATGGTTTTATAAATAAAAGTCTGCCGCTGGATTCGGTGGAGTCGGTATGTCGCCTGATTATGGCCGGGTATCACTGTTTTCCCGGCGGCGTCTATGACTGTCTGGCAACGCCGGAAGCGCACGCCTGTGATGCGCAAGGGCCGCTGGCGCGCTTTTCCGATCGGGAAATCGCCGTGCTTAACTATTTGAAGCAGGGGAGAACCAATAAAGAGATCGCCGACAGTCTGGCGTTGAGTAATAAAACCATCAGTACCTATAAGGCGCGGATGCTCAAGAAAAGTGGCGTTGAAGATCTGACGCAGCTCTTTGAGATGCTGGCAAGCGAGGGCGATGCGTGAGGGGGCTGATTTTGCTGCTGATGGTGTTGCTGGCGCTGCCCGGGCAGGCGGCGGAGCAGGCAAAATCGTTGCAACTGCTGGCCCGCAGCCAGGATGCCGTTATCGATCCTGGTCTCACGGCCTCCGAATGGCGCTGGGTACGCGAACATCGCCGGCTCCGGCTTGCCGTCTGGCAACCGATGTCGCCGCCTTATGATATCACCACCGGTCTGAATGATTATGGCGGTATCAACGCTGACTTTCTTGGCCTGGCGGCTGCCAGCCTGGGGATGGAGATTCAGGTTATCCGCTATCCGGACTACGCCGATGCGCTGGCGGCGCTGCGTCAGGGGAATGCCGAATTTCTTGCTCAGGCTGGTGATAACCAACGGCGGGATGGGTTACTGCTCAGCACGCCTTACAGCCCTAACGCAGCGGTAGAGGTGGTTAACGCCGATAGCGAGCGTGGCGATGAGGTGCGCAGCGTGGCGATCTCGCCGGTTTACGATCGGGCGCAGATTATGGCGCGCTACCCCGGCGCCCGGGAAGTCAGCTTTTCATCATCCCGCCATGCGATGGAATCGCTGGCGTTTCGCAAAATAGATCTGTTTTTTTGTGACGCCATTACCGCACGCTATCTGATGAGTCAGTCCAGTCTCAGCAACCTGAATTTGCGACCCGTCACCCTGACGCCGTCGCCCGCTGGTTTCTCCTTTGCGGCGCTGCCGTCCCAGCGCACCTGGATTACGATTTTGAATAAGGTCATCGCCGCACTGCCGGAAAGCGCGGGCGTGGAAATTCACCGACGCTGGAATGGCGGAATACCGCTATCGTTGAGCGAGCATCAGCCGGTATTTACTTCGCTGGAACAGAAGTGGATCGCTGAAAATCGGCATATTCGGGTCGCCGTGGCTCAGGATAACGCGCCGCTGGCGCTGTTCGATGATGCCGGCCATCTGCGCGGCATTATCGCCGATATTCTTACCGCGCTTGAGTTACGTACCGGCTTCACCTTCGAGGTACAGCGTTTCCCTTCACTGAAAGAGGCGCTGGAATCGGCAAAAGCGGGGCGCAGTGAACTGGTGGCAGGCGCTGCTCAGGAAGGGATCTGGCGGGCCGGACTGCTGACTACCCGTTCCTGGCTCTATAACTCCTGGGTGATGGTGGGACGGGCCAACCATGACTCCGGCTCGGCCAGACGGGTGGTGGGGCTGCATGGCGAGATGCCCCAGACATGGCTACAGCGCCAGGATACCAGTCAGGTAGAGCGGGTAGAAAGCTGGCGCGAAGGGCTTCTGCGAGTGGCGAAGGGCGACAGTGATGTGATGGTGATGCCGCTGATTGTCGCCAATGCGCAACTTACCCGGCGCGAGTTTGCCGGACTCAAGATTCTGGCTGGTATTGATACCGAGCCCCTGCGCTTTGCCTTTGGCGCTCCCCGTCAGGCCTGGCCACTCATCGCTATTCTGAATAAGGCGTTAATTAACATTCCCCCGGAAGACCTGCATGCGCTGACCCGCAGCGGCTATGCCGGTAACAGTTTTTCGTCGGAGCCGGTACGGGAAGGTCGTAGTCTCTGGATTATCGCGTCAGTGGTGGGGGTTTTATTGCTGGTGGGGGGCGTGTTCTGGCTGCGATACCGGCGTCGCAAAGAACTGACGGCGTTGCTGGAGGCGTTACCGGTTCCTGCTTATCTGTGCGATCGCAGCGATCGGCTGCAAATCGGTAATCAGGCGCTGCGCGACGCGCTTGGCGTTAGCGCTACGGGGCTGCGCGGTACTTTGCTTGCGGACTGGTTCGCTGGATCTGAACTTTCGCAGCGTGTGATACGCCAGATTGTTCCACACCACAATCGGCTGCTGCGTTTGTGGCAGGCGCCGGTACCGGGACAGTCATACCGCATTGGCGGTTGGGTGGATGTGACTCGCGAGCGGCGGACTCTCCAGGCGCTGCGTAGAGCAAAACGGCGTGCCGACAGCGCCAGCCAGGTGAAGAGCGCGTTTCTGGCGACCATGAGTCATGAAATCAGAACGCCGATCGGTGCCATTATCGGCATGCTGGAACTGGTGATGCAGCGTCGTGATGACGCGCAGGCGAACCAGCAGTCGATTCGTATCGCCTGGGATGCGGCCCAGTCTCTGTTGCTGCTGATCGGCAATATTCTTGATGTATCGCGTATTGAATCCGGCCGTCTGGTGCTGTGCCCGGCCCGGGCATCGCTGCGTACGCTTATCGCTTCGTCGGCGGCGCTACTGGAAGGGCTGGCGCGGAACAAAGGACTGCGGCTGGAGCTGGAGATTGACGCCGGGTTGAATGTCGATGTGTTGGTCGATGCTACGCGCCTGCGGCAGATCATTGTCAATCTGGTGGGGAACGCGATTAAGTTCACCGATAGCGGCCATGTCAGGCTGCGGGCCTGGCCTGAGCAGGAAGATCGCGACAGCCTGATGTTGCGGCTGGAGGTTGAAGATAGCGGGGTGGGTATCGATGACGCCACGCTTCAGCGCCTGTTTCGGCCTTTTGAGCAGGGCCAGGATAATCGTATGGCCCAGGGCAGCGGTCTGGGTCTCTATATCTGTCGTACTCTCGCCCGGATGATGGGAGGGGATGTTGTTCTGGATAGCCGACCAGGCGAAGGAACCCGGGCCAGGGTAAGCGTGACGCTTCCTACGCTTGCGACATTACCGGAGCCGGAACATCAGAAAATCGCTGAGCCCCACCGGCGTCCGGCGCTGACGCTGTTGGTTGTGGATGATAATCCCGCCGGACGAATGTTGATGGGGGAACAGTTGGCCTGGTTGGGGCACCGGACTTTTCTCTGTGGCGGCGGCGAAGAGGCGATAGCGACGCTGGCGCGCCAACGGGTCGATGCGGTGATCAGCGACTGCAATATGCCGGGGATGGATGGCTACAGGTTGGCGCGTACGCTATGCCAGAGTTATCCGGAACTGCCGATATTCGGCGTAACCGCCGATGCGCGCGAGGCGGTACGGGAAGCGGCGCGCGGCGCCGGAATGACCGACTGTCTGTTTAAACCAGTGACGCTGAATATGCTGGAAGCGCTGCTGGCGCCGCTGCCTGCCGGAGAGGATGCGCCATCCCCGATAGAGATCGATACCGGTATGTTACCGGCGGCACTACTGGAAGGCGAAAACCTGGCCGTTTTTCTGGCGTTGCAGATTTCGGTACTGGATGAAACCCTGGTAGCCCTGGAACGCTGGCATACGCAGAAACAGACGCCGCTACGCGAGGTACTGCATCGCCTGCGCGGCGGTATTCAATTGCTGGGCGTTCACGAGCTGGAAGCGGTATGTCGCCAACAGGAGCAGACGGTGGATGAAGCGGGTATCCGGCAACTGGAGAGTCTGATTCGGGCGCTGAAAGAGACATTGCAGCGCTGGCAGAAAACAGGACTACAACCGGTGAGTCCCGTCCTACAGCCAGATGAGGAAGGGGGAGCGTCGTAACTACCTGCACGGTCACGATATGCTTTTTTGGCGATTAAGAGGGCCGGTCATCTGACGACCTGGCGCTTCATCAACAAAGGAGATTATGTGATGAAAAAGTTAGTTACCGTTCTGGCAGTTGTTGCTTCTCTGGGTGTTATGGCTTCTGCGCAGGCCGCACAGGGCTGTGCCGCGAAAGAAGCGGCTCTGGAAAAGCAGATTAAGATCGCTGAGCAGTATGGCAATGCCTATAAAGTGGCTGGCCTGAAGCAGGCACTGGCGGAAGTCAAAGCGCACTGCACCGACGCCAGCGTGCTGGCTGACGCACAGAAGAAAGTGCAGAAGCTGGAGAAGAAACTGGCTGAGAAACGCGATGATATCGCGGAAGTACAGAGCGATCTTCGTGAAGCTAAGGCGAAGGGCAAAGCCGATAAGATCGCGAAATATCAGCGCAAGCTGGCGGAAAAACAGGCCGATCTGCGTGAAATTCAGCAGGAGCTGAACCAGGCTCGCGCTGAACTGGCTGCGCTGAAATAAGTTTCTGCCGGGCGCGATTCCCGAAACGCAGAGAAACATGGCGGAGAAGGCTCTGATGCCTTCTCCGCTTCTTCTTGTCGCGCCAGCCCTGCCTATGGCCCTCCGACTTTTCCTGACGTTGCCCTTTATGCTGCTGACGCTATCTGTGTTTGCCAGCGAGCGTACGTGGATCATTCTCAACAACGACTACAAAGGGGGGATCTCCCTCGACTTTTACGGTGAGCAACCCTGTCTGACACGCCCGCTGATGGAAGAGTGGGGAGTGATTACGCCGCTGCTTGACCGGCTGAGGTGGGATAACCGTGGGTGCCTGACGGAGTCATCGGCGCAAGAATATCATCTGCAATACTGGTATCAGCCGGATGCCGACCTGCTGACACTTCTGTTCCCCGCCCTGGCGATTAATGCACAGCAGAACGGAGTCAGCACCAGTCGCTGGGATGACGGTATCACGGCGCTGTTCGTGAATTATCGCCTTGATGTCGATAATCAGCGGGCTCGCTACAGCTGGGACACTCCGGGCACTGATGCGACGCTGAAGCTGGATAACGGCCTGAACGTTGGTCCGTGGCGCCTGCGCTACAGCAACGTTTTTTGGCGGGAGCGGGACGGGCAGCACGGTTCATACAGCGATTCCGTTGCGCTGTGGCGCAGTATTACGCCGTTGCGCTCCCGCCTGACCTTTGGCGATGGCAATACCTCAGCTAATCTGTTCGACTCCTTTACCTTTCGCGGTATCAGTCTCGCCAGCGATCAGGCGATGTTTCCGGATAGCTGGCGCCCCTGGACGCCATGGATTAACGGTTATGCCCGCACTGAAGCGGAAGTGACCATTCACCAGAACGGCCAGCGGGTGTACCGGATCCACGTACCGCCCGGCCCCTTTACCATTCGCGATTTCTACCCGCCGGACACCCAGGGCAATCTGGAACTCACCATTCAGGAAAGTGATGGCACGGAGCGAACGCGCCTGTTGCCCTATTCGATCATGCCCAATCTGGTGCAGCATGGCATGTTTAGCTATGAGCTGGCGGCGGGGCGCTATAAGCCGTATCACGGTATTGAGTCACAAACCGATCGCTTCTGGCAAACCACGCTTTCCTGGGGCGCCGCGCCGCGGCTAACGCTATTTGGCGGTCTGCAACAGGGAGAGCATTATCTCAGCCCGGTAGCGGGTATTGGGGGCAATCTGGGGAGTTGGGGGGCGCTGTCGGCGGATGTCAGCCACGCGCGCTATACCCAGGCTCGCCAGAGCCAGCGTGGTTCGGTGTGGCGCCTGCGTTATGCGAAGGCGTTTTTGAGTACCCAGACCAGCCTTAATGCCCGACTGCAGTGGTACCCCAACGGTAGCCAGTACCGTACTTTTGCAGAGAAGATCAGCCGGGCCGGGATGTTGGCATACGGATTTGACGATGACACCACCCGGCGGGCGATGCAGGGGCAACTGGAGATTAATCAGAATATTGGCGAAGACTCCAGCCTGAGCCTCTCCTGGGGCTGGACCAAAGGGCGCAACGGGGTCGGGAGCCGCCAGAGCCTGGAGCTGAGTCTGGATTATGACTGGCGGGATCTGGACGTCAGTCTGTATGGCGGCTATCAGCGTTATCCGGGGGCGCGGGGAGAGAGTACGCTCGGCATCAATATCAGCGTTCCGCTGAGTCTGGGAGAACGCACCGCTAATGTGGGCTATGTTTCTGAGTTGGCCAGTCACGGCAACGACAGCCATGGAGTGAATGTCTATGGTTCGGCGCTGGACGACTACAGCCTGCGCTACGACCTGACGGCGAAACATCAGGTGCATGGCAATGATGCGCTGGAAGCGTCGCTGGGCTGGCAGTATAACGCCGGTGAGATCAATGCCAGTCTGGCGCGTAGCGGAAGTCAGCGTGACCTGCACGCCGATGTTAGCGGCAGCGTCCTGTTGTTCGACGGCGGCATTACTCTGGGGCAGACCCTGGGAAGCACCCCGGCACTGGTCGAAGTGCCGGATGTGTCCGGGGTAGGGTTCTACAATCAGTTCGGTTCCACCACAAACGGCGATGGCAGACTGCTGGTGAGCTATATGACCCCCTGGCGTGTTAATCGGGTCACTGTGGATACCTTTAGCCAGCCGGAAGATCGGTATTTTCCTGTGAGTGAACGGGAAGCGGTGCCCACCGATGGCGCTATTATCTATCTGCGATTTCCTGCTCCAACGCAGAGCCGCTAAACTCATTCCTGGATGTCGGCGGCTCTGGCCAACGGCGGCCTTTGATTTCCGGCGCTGTTATTTAGTCATTTTGACTTTTCTTGTTGTCAAAATGACTGCGTTGAGTAGTGTCATTTTAACCTGTTCATGACAGGTGAAGATTTATAAATATATATAAATCAATATATTATAAATATGGCACGGCGGTTGCTATACCTTATATCACAACAGACATGATTAAGACGAGGTACGACTATGGCTTCCCGTATTCCTGAAAACTTTCGCCACACCCGCTCCACGCCGTTCTGGACCAAACAGACGGTTCCCCAGGCGCTGCTGACGCATCACAATACCAAGAAAGGCGTTTACGGGCGGTTGTCGGTGATGAACGGCGCCGTGAAGTATTACGGCTTTAAGGATGAGCAGGCAAACGAGCCGGAGATGAGTGTGGTGATTAACGCCGGGCAGTTTGGCATCAGCCCGCCGCAGTACTGGCACCGCATTGAGCTGCTAACTGAGGATACGGTGTTTAATATCGATTTCTTTGCCGATCCTGAAGAGACCCTGGAAGGGGAGGGGTTCCGGCAGGTGGTGCATACACCGAAGAAATAAGGCTGGCTCGGGAGATAAAAAAGCCGGTGAGTTTCCCCACCGGCTTTTTAGCGTCAGGCTAAAACAACGAGGCTATCAGGCGCCGCGCTGCTCTTCCTGCTTTTCTTTCGCTTCCACTTCACTGTACCAGCGCGGATGGTGCTTACGCGCCCAGCGGCGGCTGACCTTGCCTTCAATCATTCCTTTAATCGACCCTTTCACCCAGAAGGCCATATACATATGGATCAGGATGGCGTGGATCAGGATGATGGCCGAGGTGGCGTGAATCAGCAGCGACCAGCGCACTAATTTAATCGGGAACATCGGTGCGAAGTAAGGGCGCCAGATAATGACCCCGGTCACCAGCAGTACGAAAATCATGCTCATGATGCTCCAGAACATCATCTTCTGACCGGCGTTGTACTTACCGACCTTCGCCACTTTATGCTCGTTACCCTTCAGTACTTCGATGATGCCCTTGATCCACGGCCAGTCGTGACGGTCCGGGATATTGTGCTTCACGAAGCGGAAGAACATAAACATCAGCGCCACGAAGATCAGCACCCCAAAGAACGGGTGCAGAATGCGCCCCATCTTCGGCGTTCCGAAGGTTTCGGTCAGCCACTGCAGCGTGGGAAAAAACAGCGCAATACCGGACAGCGAGACCAGGAAGAAGCAGATCACTACCGTCCAGTGGCAGGCCCGGTCAATAAATTTAGTCCGGACGATCATTTTGCTCTTCTTACTCATGGCTATCCTCCTCTTCGTCGTCGTCCACTTCCTTGTTCGGTCCGATGCCCACGTAGTGGAAGATCAGACCGGCGAAGGTTGCGATAAACCCGGCGGCGGAAAGCGGCTTGAGGATCCCCTTCCACAGGTTGACCGGCGTGTCGATCTGCGGATTTTCCGGCAGGCCGTGGTACAGCGTCGGCTGGTCGGCGTGGTGCAATACATACATCACATGGGTGCCGCCCACGCCTTCCGGGTTATAGACCCCGGCGTTGGCATAGCCGCGTTGCTTAAGCTTCGCCACCCGCTGTTCGCCTATTTCCAGCATGGCTTTTTTAGTGCCAAAGTGGATGGCGCCGGTCGGGCAGGTTTTCACGCAGGCTGGCTCCTGGCCGACGGTGACGCGATCGACGCACAGGGTGCACTTGTAGACCCGGTTATCCTGCGGGTTAAGACGCGGGATATTGAACGGGCAACCGGCGATGCAGTAACCGCAACCGATGCAGTTTTCCGACTGGAAATCGACGATGCCGTTGGCGTACTGGACGATGGCGCCGGGGGACGGACAGGCTTTCAGACAGCCCGGATCCTCACAGTGCATGCAGCCATCCTTACGGATAAGCCACTCCAGCTTGCCATTCTGCTCGGTTTCGCTAAAGCGCATCAGCGTCCATGTTTTGGCGCTGAGGTCGGCGGGGTTATCGTAAACCCCGACGCAGTGGCCCACTTCATCGCGAATATCGTTCCATTCGGAGCAGGCCACCTGGCACGCTTTACAGCCGATGCAGGTGGAAACGTCGATAAGCTTCGCCACTTCGTCTTTGTGGTCGCGAGCCCGCGGCGGCGGCGTCAGGTCGTTGGTCGCCGAACTTCTAATAATGTCCTGAGATTGCATTGACATAGGTTCGCTCCCTTACGCCTTCTCGATGTTAACCAGAAACGCCTTGTACTCCGGCGTCTGCGAGTTGGCATCGCCTACTGACGGCGTCAGCGTGTTGGCCAGATAGCCTTTACGGGTGGCGCCCTCAAAGCCCCAGTGCAGCGGAATCCCCACGGTTTCCACCTGCTGGCCGTTGACATCCAGGGTACGCAGACGGCGGGTGACCACCGCTTTGGCCCGGATGAAGCCGCGCTTGCTGCTGACCTTCACGGTATCGCCGTTGGCAATGCCTTTCGCCTTCGCCAGCCCTTCGCTAATTTCCACAAACTGTTCCGGCTGAGCGATGGCGTTAAGCCGCGCGTGTTTGGTCCAGGTGTGGAAATGCTCGGTCAGACGATAGGTGGTGCCCACATACGGGAACGCCTTGTGTTCGCCCAGACGTGCGGCATCGGCCTTATACAGACGCGCCACCGGGTTCGAGATAACGGCAGGGTGCAGCGGGTTGGTGCCCAGCGGCGTTTCGAACGGCTCGTAGTGCTCGGGGAACGGACCTTCAGCCAGCTTGTTGAGCGCGAACAGACGGCCCAGGCCTTCCTGCTGCATAATGAACGGCCCGACGTTCTGAGACGGCGCGGCGGTGTTGTAATCCGGCACATCGTTGCCGACCCACTTGCTACCGTTCCATTCAATCAGCACGCGTTTCGGATCCCAGGCCTTGCCTGCCGGATCGGCCGATGCGCGGTTATACAGCACGCGGCGGTTGAGCGGCCATGCCCAGGCCCAGTCGAGGGTGTTGCCCAGACCGGACGGATCGGCGTTATCGCGCTTCGCCATCTGGTTACCGTTGCGGGTCCAGCTACCGGTCCAGATCCAACAGCCGGAAGCGGTGGTACCGTCGTCGCGTAGCTGAGCGAAGGAGTCCAGCAGCTCGCCTTTTTTCACCAGCAGCTTGCCGTCGGCGTCATAGAGATCGGCAAGGGCGTAGCCGTTGTTCTCTTTGGCGACCTCTTCCGACTCTGGTCCGTCCGGCAGCTTGTAGTCCCATGTCATATTGAGCACGGGCTCGCTGGCGACGCCGCCCTGTTCGCGGTACAGGGTACGCAGACGATGATAGATACCGGCCAGAATTTCGCCGTCGTTACGGGCTTCACCCGGGGCGTCGGCGCCTTTCCAGTGCCACTGTAGCCAGCGTCCGGAGTTGACGATAGAGCCATCTTCTTCGGCAAAGCAGGTTGAGGGCAGGCGGAATACTTCAGTCTGAATCTGCGACGAGTCCACATCGTTGGATTCGCCGTGGTTCTGCCAGAAGTTAGACGTTTCGGTCACCAGCGGATCAATAACGATCATGTACTTCAGCTTGCTGAGGGAGGCGACTACCTTGTTCTTATCCGGGAACGAAGCCACCGGGTTAAAGCCCTGGCAGATATAGCCATTGACTTCGCCCCTGTCCATACGGTCGAAGTAGTTCAGGACGTCATAGGCCTGGTCCCACTTCGGTAGCCAGTCGTAGCCCCACTGGTTTTGCGCGGTGGCAGCATCGCCCCAGAAGGTCTTCATCAGGCTGACGAAGAATTTCGGGTAGTTGCCCCAGTAGTTTACCTGACCCGGCAGCGTCGCTTTCGGGGTGTTGGCGGTCAGATAGCTTTCCAGATCGTGTTGATCTTCTTTCGGCAGTGTCAGATAGCCCGACAGGCTGGTGGAAAGCAGACCCAGATCGGTCAGGCCCTGGATGTTGGAGTGACCGCGCAGTGCATTAACGCCGCCGCCCGCCATCCCCATGTTGCCCAACAGCAGCTGGATCATCGCCATGGTACGAATATTCTGGGAACCGACGGAGTGCTGCGTCCAGCCCAGCGCGTAGAGGAAGGTGGTGGTGCGATCGACGGCGCTGGTGGAGGCCAGCACTTCGCATACCTTCTGGAAGTCTGCCTGCGGCGTACCGCAGATGTTTTCCACTACCTCCGGCGTATAGCGGGAAACGTGCTGTTTCAGCAGGTTCCAGACGCAGCGCGGGTGGCTCAGGGTGTCATCACGTTTGGCAAAGCCGCTTTCGTCGAGCTGATAGTTCCAACTGCTCTTATCATACTGACGTTTGTTCTCATCGTAGCCGCTGAACAGGCCGTCTTCGAAGCTGAAGTCTTCCCGCACCAGCAGAGGCGCGTTGGTGTAGTGCTTCACGTATTCCGCATTGATCTTATTGTGAGTGATCAGGTAGTGGAGTACGCCCGACAGGAAGGTGATATCGGTTCCTGAACGGATCGGCGCATAAATATCCGCTACCGATGCGGTACGGGTAAAGCGGGGATCTACCACGATAAGCGTGGCATCGTTGTTATTTTTCGCTTCCATGGCCCAGCGGAAGCCCACGGGATGCGCTTCTGCGGCATTACCGCCCATGACTACGACGACGTTGGCGTTTTTGATATCAACCCAGTGGTTGGTCATGGCACCGCGACCAAATGTTGGAGCAAGACTTGCTACCGTTGGTCCGTGTCAGACACGCGCCTGGTTATCTACCGCCAGCATCCCGAGGGAGCGAACGAATTTTTGGGTGAGCATACCGGTTTCGTTACTGGCTGCCGAAGCGCACAGCATACCGGTGGTGAGCCAGCGGTTGACCGTGGTGCCTTGTTTGTTCTGGCTGATAAAGTTGGCGTCACGGTCGGCCTTCATCAGCTTAGCGATACGCTCGAAGGCGTCTTCCCAGCTGATGCGCTGCCATTTATCGGAGCCTGGTGCCCGGTATTCGGGATAGCGCAGGCGACTTTCACTGTGGATATAGTCCAGCAGGCCAGCCCCTTTCGGGCACAGCGCGCCGCGGTTTACCGGGTGATCCGGATCCCCTTCAATATGGAAAATTGACGATTTGGCGTTTTTTGCGCCATCTCCCAGGCTATACATTAATAAACCACAGCCTACGGAACAGTAGGTACAGGTATTACGGGTCTCTTTGGCGCGCAGCAGTTTATAACTGCGAGCTTCCGCCAGCGCCGTGGTGGGCGCAAATCCGAGGGCCGCTACCGTTGTTCCTGCCATTCCGCCGGCGCAGATTTTAAAAAAACTTCTGCGGCTGACGTCCAATTGATACCTCTTTTATATTTCTGGCATGACATTGCGAAGCGAAAATAGCAATCAACGGAGGGGGCATCTTGCGCGAAATCAAACGACAGAGAAATAACCGGGAAAATACCCCCAATTGATTAGATAACGACCAGTCAAATACTCCCAATGACGTAATGTTTTATCGGTGTTGAGGGGAAAATTTTTATAGAAAAAAGTCTGATAAATAATGGCCTGAATGATGCGGCTTATCTCTGGTCTGGCTCAGGTTAAGTACCTGTCAGAGGGGGGCTGCTGTCGTAGCCATTTTTAATGGGATATAAAGTAATAGGCAGACGAATAAATGCAAATTATCTTCCCCGGTCATAATTTTATTGCCGCTAAAGGTTTTATTATAAAATAAATTATTGCCTGATGACTGAGAATTATTTCATTTAACTTCCAGGGAAATTCCTACATGAATAATCGCCATATTATCGACATACTCACAATGGTTGTGAGCCTCAGACTGAAGTCGGTAACCGCCAGTCTTAAGGGATCTTCCAGCGGGGGCCTTTGAGCGCTAAACGCGATTTAATGTCCGGGATTATCGTTTAGTGCGTCTCCTTGTGCCTTTTAGCGCTGAATTGCTTTATCATCAGGGTAACAATTATGTAACCAGGCGGCTTTAGCCACGTTAGTCGCAATGGCTCAGGCCCGGCCTGTGCTTTGTGAGGTGAATTGGACTCATCTCATTGGTCAGTATTTACTTATCTTGAAAGGGAGAGCAGAAGATGCGCAAAGCACTTTATCTTATTACGCGTGACGGTTACCTGAGTTACGGACTTAGAAAATCTTTTTCTGAAATGCAGACTAGCTCATTTCACCTAGAAACTCTTCAACCACAGGATTATCATCTGATTAATTCCGCAAGTCATGAATATGATGTCCTGTATATTATGGCGGATGAGGAAGTGCTTAGATGTATTAATTTCCACTATCCGCAACTGAGCTTTGTGCTGGTGCCCTCTACCTGCCGACCCGAAGAGCTGATCAGAATGGTGAAGCACAGCGGCGATAGCCAGAGCCATATCGAGCGCAGCTACCGTTACCATAAACGTCACTATGATACGCTGTTCACCCGGCGTGAAGAGGAAGTCCTGGCGCTGATGCGCAGAGGGATGACCCCCTGTGAAATCGCCCAGACCATCAAGCGTTCAGTAAAAACCGTTAGCCACTATAAGCGGTTGATTATGGAGAAGACCGGCTGTAAATCCGATGTTCATCTCCTGCGCCTGCTCCACAACCAGATGGCGGGATAACCCCGACACCGCCGCATTCCGCTCATCCTGGCGAACCTGGCTCCCGTGGCCAGGTTTCCTTTTTTCTAAAGTGGCCCAACCAATTGTGGCCGAATCCTGATGACTTGTCGCATAACCCAAAAAATCAATACAAAATCGTTGTTTTGAGTTAACAATGCATTAACTATCTGTTGCCAGAAAGCTTACAGTTCACCGTTGGTCCAACCAATTGTGAGGCAAATAACAGGCGCGCCTGGAAACAGGATGTACCGCCGCTAAAGGACTGAAAGAAGAACTCACCTTCTGGAGAACACACATGCAAGTCTGGCAACAAGACTACGATCCCCTCGGTAATATCTGGCTTTCGAGCCTGGTTGCCGTTATCCCCATCGTCTTTTTCTTCTTTGCGTTGATAAAACTCAAGATGAAAGGGTATATCGCGGGCACCGTCACCGTGATCCTGGCGCTGCTGGTGGCGCTGTTTCTGTATCGCATGCCGGTAGCCTACGCCTTTGCTTCAGCGATTTATGGCTTCCTGTACGGGCTGTGGCCTATCGCCTGGATCATTATTGCAGCGGTTTTTGTCTACAAGATCTCGGTTAAAACCGGGCAGTTCGACATTATTCGTAGCTCGATCCTCTCTATTACGCCCGATCAGCGCCTGCAGATGCTGATTGTCGGCTTTTCGTTCGGCGCCTTCCTGGAAGGGGCGGCAGGTTTTGGCGCGCCGGTCGCGATTACCGCCGCACTGCTGGTGGGGTTGGGTTTTAAGCCGCTCTACGCGGCGGGGCTGTGCCTGATTGTCAACACCGCGCCGGTGGCCTTTGGCGCCATGGGGATCCCGATTATCGTCGCCGGTCAGGTGACGGGGCTGGACAGCTTCCAGGTGGGGCAGATGGTCGGCCGTCAGCTACCCTTTATGACCATGATTGTGCTGTTCTGGATCATGGCGATTATGGACGGCTGGCGCGGCGTGAAGGAGACCTGGCCAGCCGTGCTGGTGGCAGGGGGCTCTTTCGCCATCGCCCAGTATCTGAGCTCTAACTTCATCGGCCCTGAGCTGCCGGATATTATCTCGTCACTGGCGTCATTGGTCTGTCTGACGCTGTTCCTGCGTCGCTGGCAGCCGAAGCGCATCTTCCGCTTTAATGATGTCGGCGCGTCGATGACCGACCAGACTCTGGCGCGCGGCAATTATACGCTACGCCAGGTGGTGCGGGCATGGTCGCCGTTCCTGTTTCTGACTGCGACGGTAACGCTATGGAGTATTCCGCCTTTTAAGGCGTTGTTTAGCGCCGGTGGCCCGCTGGCGGGGTGGGTGGCCAGCATCTCCGTGCCCTGGCTCGATAACCTGGTCGCTCGCATGCCGCCAGTGGTATCGGAAAGCACTCCCTATGCGGCAATCTTCAAATTTGACTGGTTCTCGGCGACCGGTAGCGCCATCCTGGTGGCGGCGTTGCTCTCCATTGCCTGGCTGCGTATGAAGCCGAAAGTTGCGCTGGAAACCTTCAGCGATACCCTGAAGGAGCTGGCGCTGCCCATCTACTCCATCGGGATGGTGCTGGCCTTTGCTTTTATTTCGAACTATTCGGGGCTCTCTTCGACGCTGGCGCTGGCGCTTTCCCATACCGGCAGCGCCTTTACCTTCTTCTCACCATTCCTGGGCTGGCTGGGGGTGTTTCTGACCGGGTCCGATACCTCGTCGAACGCGCTGTTCGCCTCCCTGCAGGCCACAGCCGCGCAGCAGATTGGCGTATCGGATCTGCTGCTGGTGGCGGCGAATACTGCCGGTGGCGTGACCGGGAAGATGATCTCGCCGCAGTCCATTGCTATTGCCTGCGCTGCGGTGGGTCTGGTGGGTAAGGAGTCGGAGCTGTTCCGTTTTACCGTTAAACACAGTCTGATCTTCACCTGTATGGTCGGTGTAATGGTGACGCTTCAGGCTTACTGGCTAACCTGGATGATTCCGTGACAGAAAGCGTAACGCGGCGCCTTGTGGACCTGACGGTCGAACGTATCAGGGCGCTGATTCAAGAACAACAGCTGGAGGCAGGCACGCGCCTGCCCTCCGAACGATTACTGGCCGCAGAACTGGGCGTTTCACGTAATACGGTACGGGAAGCGTTGCGTGAACTGCGCAGTACCAATGTGGTGGTGAGTCGCCGGGGCGGCGGTACCTTTGTGCGCTGGCAGCCGGAACCCTGGTCGGAAAACCATATCGTTCAGCCGCTGCGGGGGTTGATGGCCGGCGATCCTGACTACCGCTACGATATTCTGGAAGCGCGTCACGCTATTGAGGCCAGTACGGCCTGGCATGCGGCGTTACGCGCCACCGAGGCCGATAAAGAGAAACTGTGCTACTGCTTTGACGCCACCCTTAAGCTTAAGGATAGCGACGATCCGGATCTGGCCGCTCAGGCGGATGTGCGCTTCCATCTGGCGATTGCTGAAGCCTCTCATAACCTGGTATTGCTTCAGACCATGCGCGGCTTCTTTGAGTTGCTGCAATCTTCGGTGATGCAGAGCCGCCAGCGGATGTATACCCGACCGCCTATCTTCGCGCGACTAACCGAACAGCATCAGGCCTTGCTACAGGCGATTCTGGACGGCGATCCCGCCCGGGCCCGGCGCGAGGTTCAGGACCACCTGGCCTTTGTCTACACCACCATTAAAACCCTTGATGAAGAACACGCCCGGCAGGCCCGCGCTACAAGGCTGCCGGATGATGAAGTTAACAGTAAGGACATTCCGTCATGATAATTTCCGCTGCCAGTGATTACCGCGCCGCGGCGCAACGCGTGCTGCCGCCTTTCCTGTACCACTATATGGATGGCGGCGCTTACGCTGAATATACCCTGAAACGTAATGTTGAGGATCTGGCAGGCGTCGCGCTGCGTCAGCGCATTTTGCGCAATATGTCGGATCTTAGCCTTGAAACCCGGCTGTTCGATGAACAATTGTCGATGCCGGTGGCGCTGGCGCCGGTAGGACTGTGCGGGATGTATGCCCGTCGCGGCGAGGTGCAGGCCGCCCGTGCAGCGGCGGCGAAAGGGATCCCCTTTACCCTATCAACCGTCTCGGTATGCCCCATTGAGGAGGTCGCACCAGCCATTAACCGCCCTATGTGGTTCCAGCTTTATGTGCTGAAAGATCGCGGTTTTATGCGTAATGCGCTGGAGCGCGCTAAAGCGGCGGGCTGTTCCACGCTGGTCTTTACCGTCGATATGCCGACCCCAGGGGCCCGCTATCGCGATGCGCACTCCGGCATGAGCGGCCCTAACGCCGCGATGCGCCGTTACTGGCAGGCGGCCACGCACCCGCAGTGGGCCTGGGACGTTGGCCTGAACGGGCGGCCTCATGATTTGGGCAATATTTCCGCCTACCGCGGGCATCCCACCGGGCTGGAGGACTATATCGGCTGGCTGGCGAAAAACTTCGATCCGTCTATTTCATGGCAGGATCTGGAGTGGATCCGCGAATTCTGGGATGGTCCTATGGTGATCAAAGGCATTCTGGATCCGGAAGATGCCAGAGACGCGGTGCGCTTTGGCGCCGATGGTATCGTGGTGTCTAACCACGGCGGTCGTCAGCTCGACGGGGTGCTTTCTTCAGCCCGGGCGTTGCCCGCTATTGCCGATGCGGTGAAGGGCGATCTGACCATTCTGGCCGATAGCGGCATCCGTAATGGACTGGATGTGGTGCGGATGATCGCGCTGGGGGCGGATACCGTACTGTTGGGGCGCGCATTCCTGTATGCGCTGGCGACCCATGGCCAGGCCGGTGTTGAAAACCTGCTGACGCTAATCGATAAAGAGATGCGGGTAGCTATGACCCTGACCGGCGCGAAATCCATTGCGGAAATTACCCGCGACTCGCTGGCCCGGGCGCCGGAACTGAGCGCGATGGAATAATCTCCATTGTCGTACGCGCATCGCATGCCGTCATTCGGTGCGGTGCGCTTTTTTATTTTTGTTCGACGCCAGAGATTAAAAAGCGCGATACCACAAAATATCCTGTCATTACTCCGGCTGTCGCCGTCTGAGATTTATCTGTTTCATACTGAGAGTGGTGCCGCAATGCATTAAACGCACGTTTTGTCTATTACTTTTATTTTTCCCTTTAAAAGCAGCTAAAAGCGTATTTATCGGTTTTTTAAGATGAATTAGCATGGCTTTTAGTGGTGGGATCGCGTAGGCTAGCGGCCTCTCATTACCCAGGAAATGCTTATGGCGCATAATCGAAAAAGTAATAACTACTCATCTTTTCTAATGAAAATTACCTGCCCGCAATGCAGTAAAGCCTCCGAACATAGCGCGCCGCGCGTCCAGAAAAATAAAAAATTAATCTGCCCGTTTTGTAATGCCCTGTTCAGTAAATCAGAGACCTGATTTTCGTTAATCGAACGCCGTTATATGTTATTTTCCCGTTCCCTGATGTCGTGGGGGTTTTTTGGCGCCTGCGAAAAGGTGGGGCAATAGCGTTAGGGCGTCTGGTTGACGAAAAAAATGGGACCTGGTAAAGGCCCCATTTTTTATTACCGCAAGCGGCTTATTCGCTCAGGCGATAACGTTCCAGCCAGTGCGCGTAAGGCGCAGGCAGTACCCAGGTGGGGCGCTCGACTTTAAGCTGCTGCGCCAGGCGCAGGGTGTAATGGGGGTCAGCCAGGAAGGCGCGGCCAATCATCACCAGATCGAGGTCGTGGTTCGCCACGCAGCGATCGGCATTCAGCGCGCTATCAATGCCCCAGGCCGATGCCACCGGCAGGTCCGCTTCCTCACGGACTTTGCGTGCGACTGGCGCAAGAAAGGCCGGGCCCCAGGGAATGTTTGCCTCCGGGGTGGAAAAGCCGACGCTGACGCTCAGCAGATCCAGACCGCCCTGGCGCATCTGGCGGGTTAACTGGATGGACTCTGCCAGCGTCTCTTCATCCCGCCCGTCGTACTCTATTACGCCAAAGCGAGCGGTTAGCGGCAGATTTTCCGGCCAGACGCCGCGTACTGCTTCAAGGGTTTCCAGCAGGAAGCGGCTACGCCCCGCCAGTGAACCGCCATATTCGTCGTCGCGCTGATTAGAGTGGGTAGAGAAGAAGCTCTGCGCCAGATAACCGTGGGCGAAGTGCAGCTCCAGCCATTCAAAACCGGCATCCCGGGCGCGTTTCGCGGCGGCGGCGAAGTCGGCGGTGACCTGATGAATCTCCTGCTGGCTCATGGCCTTCGGCACTTTCGGCAGGTTTGCGCCAAAGGCGATGGCGGATGGCGCCAGAGTCTGCCAGCCGCGCGGATCGCTATCCGGGAGATGGTCATCGCCTTCCCAGGGCTTGTTGGCGCTGGCTTTACGCCCGGCGTGGGCGATCTGAATACCCGGAACCGCGCCAGCGGCTTTGATATCACGGGCGATCTGCGCCAGCTTTTCCGCCTGCTCGTCGTTCCAGATCCCCAAACAGGCCGGAGTAATCCGCCCCTCCGGCGAAACCGCGGTGGCTTCGACAATCACCAGGCCTGCGCCGCCGCGGGCCAGGCCTGCATAGTGCACCTGGTGCCAGTCATTGGCCATGCCATCTTCGGCGCTGTACTGACACATGGGGGGGATCGCCACGCGGTTACGCAGGGTGACATCTTTTAGCTTAAAGGGTGTAAAGAGTGCGGACATAGTGTTCCCTATAGGTTGATAACCAGTTTTCCGCTGAAGCTGCGCTGTTTTAGCGCCTCCAGTTGTTCGGGCAGGCTGGCAAAGTCATGAACCAGAATTGATTCGCCGTGCAGTGTGCCATCGGCCAGCGCTTCCAGCAGCCGTTCTCCCTGACGGGTAAGCTGTTGCCAGTCATGGTCGTCGCCGTGGAAATGCAGGGCGCCAAGGGCGACCTCGTGCAGCGAAAGCGCGCGGCCAAACGGCGGGCAGGGCCAGTCAATGCTGCGATCCTGAATGCTGATCAGATGACCGTTGGCGCGTAGCGCATCGCCCAGCCGCAGGCTGTGCTCGCCGTTAACGGCATCGAAAACCGCGAAGTAACGGTGGCGCAGCGCTTCGGGAAAGGGGGTGTCGTTCACCAGCGGTCCAGGATGCCAGGCGCTGGCGCCCAGCCCCTGCAGACGTTCGCGATGGCGCGCATTGCACATGACTTCAATGATAAAACCACGCCGGTGGGCCAGTTGTGTCAACCAGTGCCCTACCGAGCCGCCGGCACCGCTAATCAGTATTCGTTCACCCGGACGCGCCGGAATTTTTTCCAGCGCCTGCCAGGCGGTAAGCCCGGGGCAGGGGAAGGCGGCGGCGCGGATATTATCCAGTCCGGCGGGAATACGCATGGCGGCGCTGGCGGCCAGCGGCGTGTGGCTGGCGAAACTGCCGTGGCGTTTCAGACTCTGGTGATAAGCCACTCGCTGGCCGAGCCAGTGTTCCGATACCCCAGTCCCCACGGCGATAACCACGCCTGCACCATCCACACCGGGGACTTTCCCTCGCTGGCTGTCGAGCACCTTCCAGTCTACCGGATTCAGACCAATGGCGCGGTTATGTACCAGGAGCTCGCCGGGTGCCGGAACCGGCAGCGGCCGGGTCTCCTGAGTCAGCGCCTGCGGCCCAGCTCCGTCGTGCCACCACTAGGCCTGATAGCTATCGTTCATTGTCTCTCCTGTCTCCCGTTCTGTCGCAGCATCATGGTCGCGCTAAACGGGTATAATGAAAATAATGATTTGGTTATATAGATTATAAGAGTTCGTTATGTACAACCCCCACTGGCTACGATCGTTTCAGGCGCTGACCGAAACTGGCAGCTTTACCCGCACCGCCGAACAGCTGGGCATTACCCAGGCGGCGGTCAGCCAGCATATTCGCCATCTGGAAAATCAACTGGGGCCGCTGCTGGTGCGTAAAACTCGCCTGCTGGATCTGACGCCAGCCGGTAAAGCGCTGCTGGAATATTGTCAGGAGCTAGATCGTGCCAGTCGCCGCCTGAACCTGCGGCTGACCGAAGGCGAGTCGGACAAAGGGGAAGTAAGCATTATCACCCCGGGTAGTATTGGTCTGATGATTTTTCCGCATCTGCTGGCGCTACAGAGCGCCAGCCCTGAACTGGTGATGCGCCACCGCTTTGCGCCCGACGGCGAAGTTCTGGAGGCGATAGTACAAAATCGTTATGAAATCGGCGTGATGAGTACGCGCCCGGATGATTCGCGCGTTCAGGCTACCCGTTTTACTGAAGAGCCACTGGAACTGGTGGTGCCTGACGGCCATAAAGGGTATGACTGGGACGGCCTGATGACGCTGGGGTTTATTGACCACCCGGACGGCCAGTCGATGGCGATGCGTCTGTTGAGCCGCCGTTTTCCGGGGCATTCCGGCCTGCATCAGCTACCGGTGAGCGGCTTCAGTAACCAGGTGGGTCTGATTCTTGAGTTTGTGGCCCGGGGGCTGGGCTTTACGGTGATTCCGCGCTATGCGCGCCAGGCGTTCGCCCAGCAGCAGGCTATTCGGGTGCTGGACTGTGGGGTGAGGGTGGTGGATACCCTGTGGTTGATTCAGCGTGCGGAATGGCCGCTCTCAAGACGAGCCCGGCGGGTGGTCGATGAGCTGCATCGGCTGCTGGCAGGCCAACAGCCGAAGTAGTCGCTTACTGTGCCAGTTTATCCAGCAGCAGGCGGCGGCACTGAGTCTCGTCACGGCGAGCGATACGCTGTTGCTCTTTATCCAGCTTTTTCCAGGCGCCCAGAACTTCGCTGGCGGCCTGACGGTTAAAGCGCTGACGCGATGCCCCAGGCCGGGTGCCTTCTACGGCGGCCTGCAGACTTTCGCTGGAGGTACTGCCCGCCGACGCGCGGCAGTAAACCGACACATACCAGGCCTGTTCCTGGGGATCCGGTTCTGGCCGCCAGAACAGAAACACCATTACGGCAAGTAGCAGTGCGGGAAGAAAAAATTTGAACAGTGCGCTTTTTTTCGTCATGTTTTTAATCCTGAGTCTGACAATAGGTCCCTGCGGACAGTAAAACCCTCACCGGGGAATAAAGCAAAAAATTAAGGAGAGGTTTATGGCCGAACGGTCGCCGATGCTGCTGCGCTGGTGCGCTATGTTAGGGTTTTCCGCTGTCCTGATGGTTGTGCTGGAGTGGCTGAGTATACCTGCGGCGATTCTGATGGGGGCCATGCTCGCCGGAATTATTTTTAGCGTTCTGGACAAGCCGGTAAAGGTGTCTAAGCCGCTATTTTCGCTGGCTCAGGCGGTGGTGGGCGCGATGATCGCCAGGGCTATTCCGCTGTCGATCTTTCAGGAGATGGCGCGTCAGTGGCCGCTGTTTCTGGGATCTATCTTTTCGGTTATCGCCATTAGCCTGGTTCTGGGCTGGCTGCTGGCCAGATTTAAGGTACTGCCCGGATCCACCGCCATCTGGGGATCGTCGCCCGGCGGCGCTTCGGCTATGACGCTGATGGCGGAAAGCTTTGGCGCCGATGTGCGACTGGTAGCCTTTATGCAGTATCTTCGGGTGGTGATAGTGGTGTTGATCGCCACCCTGGTCACCCGTTTCTGGGGCGGGTTGGAAAGCGCTCCCGACCCCCAGAGCCAGCCCTTTTTTCCGGCGCTGGATAGCGGTCATTTCGCTATGACGCTGGGGCTGATTGTCCTGGGGTTCGTTCTGGCCAGGGTTTTGCGCCTGCCTGCCGGACCTATGCTGATTACTCTGGTACTGGGAGTGGTAATGCAGGACAGCGGGCTATCGCCGATTATTCTGCCGCCCTGGCTGCTGCTGATGGCCTGGACGCTGGTGGGCTGGAGTATTGGCCTGCGCTTTAACCGGGAAATTTTACGTCACGTGGCCCGGGCCTTTCCGCGGGTGCTGCTTTCTATCCTCTCTCTGGTGCTGCTGTGCTGCGGTCTGGCCTGGGGACTGGTCCATTTCGCCGGTATCGATCCGCTGACCGCTTACCTGGCAACCAGCCCGGGGGGCGCGGATTCGATGGCGATTATCGCTGCGGACGGGCAGGTGGATATGCCGTTTGTGATGGCGATGCAGACCGGGCGATTTCTGATTGTGCTGATGGTGGGGCCGCCGCTGAGCCGCTTTGTTGCCCGGCGCCTGGAGCCCGCGCCGGGCGGCTGATTAATGTACCGAAACCGGCACCCAGGTGCAGGCTATCAGCACCTGAGGGCCGTTGCCAGGCCGTACCCAGCAGCTGTCGTAGAAGGGATCGGTCGGGGGCGCCTGGCGCCAGGCGAGGATGCCCTGTTGATTAAGGCGGATCATCACCTGGTCCAGCGTCTCGCCCTGGCGTAGCGCCTCCGTGGCCTGCTGAATCGGCAGCGGTAGGGGATCGTCCGGGCACAGAATCGCAATACCGGCCAGCTGCCGGTGAGTCTTACAAACCATGTTTTCACCAGATAACAGAAAATAACAGAGGATAAAGACTGTTGGCTGATTTTAGCTGTTTATCTGGCCGGGGCAACCGTTATGGCACGTATCTGGAACCTATTTCGAGCAAATGAACAGCGGTGAATAGAGGTTGCCGATAACGATGCCGTTGTCCGGCGTATATTTAATTTTCACCAGCCGCTTTTGATTCAGGCCAATCCCCAGCAGATAGCGTTCGAAAATGCCGGGGGGCACGTTATCCAGTCCGTAACGCATGACTTCAACTATCTCAATTTCATACATGGTGTTGCGTATCCGCCGCCATTTAAAGCCCTCCTGGCGGGAGACCGAGAAGTTTCCCTGAGGCGTGACTACGTTGCCGGTCAGATTAAAATCGCCCCGGCCGTCAGGGGTGAAGTGCATTGATACCAGTGAATCCAGGGTAAAGGTACTATTGCCGCGCTTGTTTTCCATGGTCAGATTACCCTGACAGTCAATGTTCAAACGCGTCTGCTGGCGATACAGCCAGACAGTCGTCAGCAAAATAACGAGATTAATAATCACAATCAGCAAAAGGGTACGGCGCAGCGTCATGGTCATCATCACCACTCATAGTAATACTGGGTATGGCAGGTCACCGCTTTACCGGCGTTGCGTACACAGCGGGTGAGGACGACTCTGCCGCCTTCGCCATAGAAAATACTGTCCTGCACGAAGAAATAGAAAACGGTATTGGGCTGGCAGGCCGGTAGCCTGACCCTTTGCAGTATGCGGTGCGCCATGGAGATCGCCTCCTCATGCCAGGCCTCGGGAAGCGGACTCAGCGTATAGATCGGGCACTGCCCCACTTTGGTCAGCGGAAGGACATCCACCCGGGTATCAGCGCTTTCCACCAGCAGTTTTCCCATGCCGAAGGCGAAATGGATCAGGGTTATCAGGATCAGCAAGGTCGGCCACAGCCAGCGCTGTTTTTTCGGCTTCGTGGTCGCCCGTGGTGCATTAACCGTGGGCCGTTCATCTTCGTTGGACTGGCGCTGTACGCTCAGCTCCGAATTGAGCATAAAGCCGATTTTGGGCACGGTAATAATAAACTGATGTTCGGGCGCAAAAATTGCCAGGGTCTTACGCAGAATGCTGATGTACTGATTCAGCGAGCTGTTGGAGCCACGCAGTCCGCGGGAATCCCAGACTTCGCTCAAAAAGGTTTCGCGTTCAATGGCAACGCCGTGACGTTCGACTAGCAGCGACAAAATGGCGTTAGCGGTGGCGGTAAGCGTGACGAGTTCTTCTTCACGTCCCGGTGGCATTAACACGCCGTCTTCCGGGCGATAAATTAAGGCGTTTGCTATCAGATATTTCATTAAACGTTCCGTCACAGAAGAATCGGACACGGGCAGAGGTGAATGTGTGACTGCAATAAGAATCTGTTATGGATGCATCAGTGATGTTGGCGCAGTTCGGAGATTATACGCTGGTTGCACTTATAACACAGCCATCGATCGCGATGCTATCACATCAATAGGTAAATTCTTAATTCCGGCATTGTGCTGATTGGGAAACAACACCGGAGACGGGGTTCCTGCCTGTGGCAAGAGGAACCTGTGGGGCGCTTTTGGTGGCGAAGGACTGTCCTTTCATGACCTTTCCTTTAAAAAGCAACGGCCAGTAGTAACTACTGACCGCTGAATAATATGGAGTATTAACCCGATACAGCGTAACGACTCCGATCTGTTTATCAGAAGGAAAAGGACAGAATCTCAGGGCAATTCCTGATAATGTAACGGCAATGATAAAATTCTGTATATACTAACTTTCAGTATTGATATCTGAAGGTGGTTTTTTATTCTTGCTGTTAATAATTTGACATAGTTAAAAATAGAGTGGTTATGAATAACATGACGTCATTAATAGCCATTAAACGAACTGGGTTATTCTCGACCAGAGGTCGGCATTAGAATGACAGCGCATCTTTTGCATGGCATTACGTTTGTGGCCATTAATGGTTTTGGGGGATTTATTGAGTTTACGCGCCATTTCCTGGGCGGTAACTCCCCGGCTTATTGACAGACAGACCTGCCACTCTGAGCGGGTCAGGTGAGTACCGCGGCGCTGATTTTCTACCGGCGCATTAATCTGTGCCAGCAGCTCGGTCAGTGGCTGGTTATCCGGCAATACCCGGACATCTTTCGGCACCAGTAACTTAAGGGTTTCAACCTGATCGGCTTCGGCGATCAGTACCCGGCGCAGATCTTTTCCCGGCTGTTTTCCCAACCCGTCCAGCGCTGAAAGCGAAGGGGTTGATATCCAGGTAAAGAGCGGGCGGGAAGGCAGAAGCCAGCTCAGCGATATACGAATACCGACCCACAGATAGTAATTCTCGCTAAAAATATAAATTAAAGTTCTTGGCTGCGTAGTCATGGTTAATATTGGATCCTGAATAAATGCTGGTTATTCCACAGATATGCGTAATCCCCAGAGGATTCTGCAATTCAATACCCAGTAATGGGTCATCAGTTTATGAAATATCCGCAGCGTTTTTTAACCGACCTGTGGACATTTCCAATTAATGGTAATACCTGTTTCAGCTGCATTGTCTGATGTCAGACAGGAGGTGCCGGAAGACCTCTGGAAACTGGAGACTATTCTGATAGGTCAGGCGAGATGGAGGGTAGATATAAATGGAATGATGAATTATAAAGAATTAAATTCAGATTTTTAACGTGTCTATAGCTTTTTATTCTGATGCGTGAGGCCCGATGGCTATCGGGCCGATACCCTCAGGTTAGTGAGCGTACTGCAGAATGTCGCCCTGCCACCCTTTTTGCGCATAGTTGTTCAGATCGTCGATCCTTGTTACCGGCTGACCTGCGCTAAAATTAATCGCTTTCAGATTCACCTGGACCTGAGAGGCGGCGAAGGTGGATTTAAAGTGATATTCACCATGGCTCAGATCGGCAACCGTGGTCCAGTAAGTTCCGATCCCCTTATTGTACTGCGGCTGTTTACTGTATTTCTGATACATATCCGATACTTTCTGTTCGTCGGGCTCTGCCGGTATACCGACAGGATAAGCCACGCTGTTAACCACTGAGAGCGCAAACCCCTGGGCCTGATTTTTATTATCCGGTTGAGGCAGGTTTTTCAGGTTATAGCTGGCGCGAACCAGACGCTGATCGGCATCCAGACCACCGGGAATCTGACTGCGATCGGCATTTTTATATTTCGCCAGATTCGCTAGCTGTTTTTGATAAGAGGGGGGGTTAGTCATTACCCGATAAGATTTATCGTGATAAACATGGACCTGACCATTATCGATTTCAATAATGGCGGAATCACCGCTGAGATCCTCAATGGCGATATGTTTGGTATCGGTAGCGTAATCCACCGGCAATTTTTTGGCTACCAGCCGTACGTTGTGTTGAATCCCTTTCACGGCCTCATCCACCGTCGCGTAGTTATCCAGGATATAGCTCAGCCATGCGCGGCTTTCGAGTACCGGCTTGTCCTGATTGTCCTGCTGTTGCTGGCTGCCGTTCATATAAAACAGGGTATGACCGGCCAGCCCTTTTTCATTCATCCCGTCCATAGGGAAAACGTTATCGGCATAGATGGCTACGCTGCCATAGCGGCTGGTCCAGTGGGCCACATTGTCGCCATCGCCACCGTCGCGTTTCACGCCTCGTGGGGTGATGACCAGCGAAGGATCCACGGGGCCAAAGAAGTCCAGATTACGGGCGCTGACCATATAGCCCGGAAACATATTCACAAAGGCGCGGGTACAGGCATCGGCGCTGGCGCTGAGTGCAACGGTCAGTATGGCGCCAGCGGCCACGGCGGTGAGGGGCTGTTTTGACATTTTGATCTTCTCCTTGTTGAGTTTGAGAGATCATTATTAAAGCGGATTCCCCTCGGAAAGAGTCGGTTTATGTGGGAAAATCCCCCATATAAAAAGGAGGGACGATGACACCACTCAACTTTACCCTGGCCCAGATCGAAGCTTTTGCCTGCGTCTGCGAAACCGGTACTCTGACCCATGCCGCCAGAAAACTGCGCAAGGATCGCACCACCGTTAGCGAGCTGGTGGCCTATCTGGAAGCCGATCTCGGCTACCCGCTGTTTGAGCGTGCCGGGCGTTCGCTGACGCTGACGGAGGCCGGTGAGCGACTGTGGCGCCAGAGCCGTCTGTTTTTGCATGAAGCGCAGTCATTTGCTCAACTGGCGCGCCAGATCCCGCAGCAGATCGGCACCCGCCTGACGCTCTGTTACGATGCCTTCACGCCTCGGGATTTCCTGCTGCGCCTGCGCTGTAGTCTGGATGCGAGCCAGATTCAGCTGGAGCCGATTCTTGGCGAGCGGATTGAGGCAGAGAGCTGGCTGGAGCAGGGCCGTGCTGATGTCGGTCTCTTTCAGGCGATGAACCGTTCGATTAACGATCGCCTGCACTGGCGGGCGATCGGCAATATTTCGCTGGCGGTCTATGCCCGGGAGGATTTTTTCCCCGCCGGACAGGTATCGCAGTTTCATCTGGCATCTCGCACCCAGCTAATGCCGTTTCTGGATCTTCCCGAATGGCTGATGCGGCGTTTGCAGATTGCTGACGATATTCTGCGGGTCAATCAGCAGGATATATTGCAGGCGCTGCTGTGTGCGGGGGAAGGCTGGGCCTGGTTACCCGAGCATATGAATGCCGATAGCTGGCCCGGCGTGGTACGGGCGAATACCGATATGGGGGATGGCACCATTTCCCAACTGATGGTGGCACTGTGGAAACCGGGACAGCTGGCGCCGCCCGTGCTGGCTAAACTGCTGGCCGCCTTTAACGAGGCATGGCCAGCGGAGGATTAGCGGTGGTGGCGATAGTCGCGGTCGCCTCTGTCGCCCCGATCGTAGTCGCCGTGGTGAGGCGGTGGCGGACGATGGCCGTCGCGGCGGTGATGGTCGTGATCGTGATAAACGCAGCCGCTGAGCGCCCCAAGCGCAACCAGCACAACTAAGCTGTAAAGCTTCTTCATTGGTAACTCCATGATAGCGCCGGAAAAATAATCGGCCAGAGCGCTATCATCCGCGAAAAGTCACCTACGGGAACATAAGTTTATTCCGAGTTAGCCGGTGGCGGCCTGTGCGCCAGGGTATCGATACGGGCCGGTGACAGCGGCTCCCGGGGGGTGGGTAATGGCCATCCCCACAGCCAGCGCGCAGCGGCGCCACAGGTACGTCCCTGGCAGGCGCCCATACCGCAGCGCTGCGCCATTTTGGCGCTGCGCCAGTCCGGGGCTCCTGCCACCGCGCCGGTGGTGACATCCTCACAGCGGCACAGCAGGCTTTCCGGCGTACAGATCTCGCCCAATTGCGGCTGAAGGGCAAAGGCGCCTTCTGCGGCCCGGGCGAAGCCTTGCCAGCGCTCGCGCCGGGCAAAACCGGTTCGCGCCCGGGCGACGTCTCCGGCGGCGGCGTAACCGGCAATCGCACCTTCCGCCAGCGCCAGTTCGCTGCCGCCCACGCCGGTACACTCGCCGGCAGCGAAGATATCCGGGATGCCGGTCTGCTGGTAATCATCCACGGCGATGGCCGTACCCGCCAGCGGGCAGCCAAACAGCAGGCCAGGTTCGATATTGGGAATCAGTCCATAGCCTGTTGCCAGGCGATCGCAGGCCAGCTCCCGTTCCCGTCCTCCATGGCGGATGCGTACCGCCGTCAGGCGATCGTCGCCCAGCGCCGCACTGACCTGACTGGCGGGCCGCCAGTGGTGATCCGCCAGCTCCGGCAGTTGACGGGCCTTTTCCGGCCAGCGCCATAGCCCGGCGGCGAATCTCAGGGCGCTGCGCAGCGGCGTCTGTTCGATGATGGCAACAACCTGGCCGCCCGCCTGACGCACGCTGGCGGCCACCGCCAGCAGCAGTGGGCCGCTACCGGCAATAACGATTCGCTCATCCGTTACGGAAAGTCCCTGTTTTAACAGCGCCTGTAGCCCGCCCGCGCTGGTAACGCCAGGCAGCGTCCAGCCGGGGAAGGGGAGCTGAAGTTCCCGGGCGCCGCAGCACAGTATCAGCCGCTGCCAGTGAAGAAGGCCGCAGTCATGCGCACGCTCGAACAGCAGGGCGCGGGGCTGCGGGCGGCCGATAAGCCGGGCTCCGCTCAGCACGCGGATGTTCGGGTGTCCGGCCACTGCGGCGCGCCGTTGACGGGCCGCCTCCGGCAGTCTGGCGCCCGGTCCGTCACGCCAGATCTGGCCGCCGGGAACGGGATTATCGTCGAGAATGGTGACCTGCCTGCCGCTGTCAGCCGCGCTGAGCGCCGCCGCCAGACCGGCCGGACCGGCGCCGAGTATGGCGATATCGCAGTGTAAATCAGTCATGTTGGTCACTCCTGAATTTCGCATCCCGCTCCACCCGCATTCCGGCGCGGCACGGCGTCTGACAGGCCAGACGACGTTTACCGTCGATGGTGATGCGGCACTCCTGGCAGACGCCCATACCGCAGAACGGCGGGCGCAACTGGCCGCTTACGGAGAGCCGCGCCGCCGGTAGTGGGCTGCGGGCCAGCGCGGCAGCGACGCTGGTACCCTCAACGACCGTTATCGCTACGCCGTCGATAGTCAGGTTAATGGTCTGCGTCATGCGTTTACCTCTTGTCGATTCAGCCGCGAGACCAGCCAGGGCGCGGCATCAATGGCGGGTTTGTTGCCGGTTATCTGATCGGCCAGCAGCCAGGCGGTGCCCGGCGCGGTGGTGACCCCCAACCCTTCATGGCCCAGCGCCAGCCAGACCCCGGGACGATGTGGATGGGGCCCCAGCAGCGGCTGACCGTCCGGTGAGGCGCTGCGAAAGCCGCTCCAGCAGCGAATCAGGTTGAGATCCGCGAGCCAGGGCAGAAAGTCGCAGGCGCGGCGCAGCATGGCGGCCAGCAGGACGGGATCGAGTTGCGAGTCGGGGTTGTCATATTCCCGGGAGGAGCCGATTAATAGCTGCCCGGTCGGGCGCGGCTGAAGGTTAAAAGCCACCGATTTACCGTCCGGCGCGTGGGCGCTGGCGGCGTAGCCCAGCTCCACCAGTTGATGGCTAAGGCGCGCCGGGTAGCGATCGGTAATCGCGAGCTGCCCTTTCTTGATACGTAGCCATTGCTCTGCCAGCAGTTTGTTGGCGCCGCTGGCGCAGGCGAGCAGAATGGCCGGTGCCCGCAGGCGACGGCCGTCACGTAGCTGGAGCCAGGGCTCTTCCAGCGCGATGACTTCGCCGGTGATATGGGTCAGACGCTCCCCGGCCTGTTCGATAAACCAGCGCGCTACGTTTGGCGCATAGACGATGCCGTCTCCCGGCACCCACAGTCCGCCAGCCAGCCCGGCGCCCAGTGCCGGTTCCCGGGCGGTAAGGGCAGAGGCGCAGAGCGGTTCGCTGGCTACCTGAACATCCGCCAGTCGCTGGCGCTTGCGTTCAGCCTCTTCCAGCTCGTCAGGATGCTGCGCCAGCCACAGGGTGCCGCAGTCGCGCCAGGCGCAGTTGTCAGGGAGCCGGGGGAGGATATCGCGCCACAACGCCAGCGACCAGGCCGTCAGCGCCAGCTCGGCGGGGTTATCGTCCATGCAGACCAGGTGCCCCATTCCGGCGGCGGTGGCGCCGGGGCGACCGTCGTCGACCAGCGTCACGCGCAGTCCCCGGTGAGTCAGACGCCAGGCGCAGGCTGCGCCAACAATACCCGCACCGACGACGATAACGTCCGGGGCATTCATAGCCGGATGCCCCAGCGGAAGGGGTCGCGCTCGTCAAACAGCAGCCGGGTGTCGGCGCAGACCCATGCCGTGCCGCGAACGGTCGGCACAATATGCTGCCCCTGGCGGCGGTAGCTGGCGCTGAATTGGCTGCCGATGACGCTGGCCTGGCGCCAGATCTGGCCCGGAGCCAGCAGGCCATCTTCGGCCAGGCAGGCCAGCTTGGCGCTGGTGCCGGTGCCACAGGGGGAGCGATCCCAGGCCAGGCCCGGGCAGAGCACAAAGCTGCGGCTGTCGGCTTCGGGGTCCGGCCCGAACAGTTCAATATGGTCGATGATGCCGCCGTCAGCGCCGCGGATTTGCGCCTGATCCAGCCCCTGACGTACGGCGGTGGCGAAGTCGGTCAGCGCCGCCAGACTGGCGGTATCGATGCAGAGCGGATGATCGTTAATCAGGAAAAACCAGTTGCCGCCCCAGGCAATATCGCCGCTGATGTCGCCATAGCGGGTCGCGACCCGCACCCCCTGACGCCAGCGCCAGGCGGGCACATTTTCCACCGAAACGCTGTCATCGTCGTGAAGCGTGGCGCGAACGTCGCCAACTGGCGTTTCAATCAGATGCTGACCGGGAAGTATTCGCCCCAGCCAGGCCAGCGAAGCGACCAGCCCGATAGTGCCGTGGCCGCACATCCCCAGAAAACCGCTGTTATTAAAAAAGATCACCCCCGCCGTGGCGGCAGGATTGGCCGGGCGACACAGCAGGGCGCCCACCATCACATCGCTGCCGCGCGGCTCCAGGATCGTGGCCTGGCGCAGGTGATCGAACTGTTGAGCGAAGCGATCGCGCAACTGTGCCATGGTTCCCGGGCCCGGATCGGGGAAGCCTTCCACAATCAACCGGGTGGGTTCGCCGCCGGTATGGGAATCGATAATACGCAGGGAAGCAGGGGAGTTATTCATCAGGCGACTCCTGAATTGTTAATCACATGTTGATTTATGCTGAATGAGGAAGAGTCCCCCAGGCTTGATGGTTTTCATAACGCGCCATAGCGAAATCAGCACAGTCGGCATTGTTTATGTCTTGCGTATTCATATTAATTTGTTATTTATCATTAAATTATGATTGTGATACATCATGGAAATTTGGAGTCGGGTAAACAGATTGCGTCACGGTAAAGTTTTGCCGCGATCCCATTTCTCTCCTCGGTTGCTTGTATTGTTAAACGCAAGTTAATAAATATGCGCAAAATCCATCTGGAGGTGCCGCCATGAATTCCGCGATCCCGAACCCGGTAGTGAGTGAAGAGTTTGCCCCGGCTGAACTAAGCCGGTTTTGCGAAGGACTGGCGCGTCAGCGCCCGGAGAATATCCAGGCGCTGCTCAATGCCCTGGCGCTGATTGCGCCTCTGCTGAATGCCATTCCTGGGGTGGTGTTTTTCGTCAAGGACTGCTCTGCGCGCTATCTGCTGGCTAATCTGACCCTGGCCCGGCGCTGCGGGCTGCAAAGCGTAGCGCCGCTGCTGGGCAAAACTTCGGCGGATGTTTTCCCACGCCGTCTGGGGCAGGGATACACCGAACAGGATCTGAAAGTGCTGAATGAGGGCATTACGCTGCGCGATCAACTGGAGCTGCACTTCTACAGCGGTCGCCGTACCGGCTGGTGTCTGACCCAGAAGCTGGCGCTGCGCAACGCCTGCGGGCAGGTGATCGGCATGGCGGGAATTTCCCATGATTTGCAGGAGGCCAGCGCCCGCCATCCTGCCTGGCAGCAACTGGCGGCCATCGATGACTATATCCGCACTCACTACGGGCGGTCGATCGCCATGGAGGAACTCACCGCGTTGAGCGGTCTGTCGGTGGCGCAGATCGAGCGCTACTGCAAGCGCATCTTCCACCTGACGCCGCGCCAGATGATTCACAAAGTGCGGCTGGAAAAAGCCACCGAACTGCTGGCCAGCGATATGCCGATTACCGATATCGCTCTGCAATGCGGATACACCGATCACAGCGCTTTCAGCCGCCAGTTTAAGGCCATGACTGGCTCAACGCCCCGGGATTTCCGGCTGACGTTGGGCAGCGAACTGAGCGCACATTTTTAGTTTACTGTGCCAATTTCGTCGCAGTGCAGGGGGAAAACCGTCAAGCAGTTCAGGTTCGGAGTCGTCAATCTGTTACGTGAAATCACTAAAAATTCACCAAACATTAACAAACAGACGACAAGGAGAACGACCATGAGCCAACAGGCGATTAGCTGGAGCGGAGTATTTCCGGCGGTCACAACCCAGTTCCGTAGCGACTACAGCCTGGATCTGGATGCCACCCACGCGGTGATGAAAAACCTGGTACAGGACGGCGTTTCCGGGCTGGTGGTGTGCGGCAGCGTCGGGGAGAACACCTCCCTGACCACCGAAGAAAAGGTGCAGATTATTGAAGTGGCTAAAGATGCCGCCGGGGGAAAGGTGCCGGTTATCGCCGGGGTGGCGGAATTTACCACCGCTTTCGCCAGCAAGATGGCGCGCGAAGCGCAGCGGGTGGGTGTCGATGGCGTGATGGTGATGCCTGCGCTGGTCTATTCATCGAAGCCGCACGAAACGGCGGCCCATTTCCGCAGCGTGGCGCAGTCTGTGGATCTGCCCATCATGGTTTACAACAACCCGCCAATCTATAAAAACGACGTCACCCCGGAAATTCTGGCGACCCTGGCCGACTGTGACAACATCGTCTGCTTTAAGGACTCTTCCGGCGATACCCGCCGCTTTACCGATCTGCGCAACGCGGTAGGCGATCGCTTCGTGCTGTTTGCCGGGCTGGATGATGTGGTGGTCGAAAGCGTCGCCATGGGGGCTCAGGGCTGGATCTCCGGCATGTCCAACGCCTTCCCGCGTGAGGGCGAAACCCTGTTCCGCCTGGCGAAGGAGCAGCGCTTCGAAGAGGCGATGGCGCTGTATCGCTGGTTTATGCCGCTGCTGCACCTTGATGCGCGTCCGGATCTGGTGCAGTGCATCAAGCTGTGCGAAGCGCTGCTGGGGCGTGGCAGTGAAATTACCCGTCCGCCGCGCCTGGCGCTGGAAGGGGACGATCGCCGCCACGTGGAGCAGATAGTTCAGCAGGCGCTGGACAACCGCCCGGCGCTGCCGGATGTCGGTCTGTAACGGGAGGTGACCATGGTTAATCTGACCGGACAGCAGTTTATCGGCGCGGAACGTACCGGCAGCGGTGAGGCGACGCTGCTCAGTCTGCGGGCGGCGGACGGTCAGCCAACCGGCTGGCGCTTCTATGCCGCAAGCCCGCGCGAGGCGGACGCCGCCGCCAGCGCCGCGCAGGCGGCATCCGCCGATTACGGGCAGACCTCGCCACAGGCGCGGGCCGGGTTTCTGGAGGCGATAGCCGATGAGCTGGACGCTTTCGGCGAGGATTTCTTCGATGTCGTGCATCAGGAAACGGCGCTGCCGCTGGCACGGCTAAAAGGAGAGCGGGCGCGTACCAGCGGTCAGATGCGCCTGTTCGCTCAGGTACTGCGGCGCGGCGATGCCTTCGCACCGCGCATCGATACGGCGCAGGCCGACAGAACGCCACTGCCGCGCCCGGATCTGCGCCAGTATCGGGTGGCTCTGGGGCCGGTGGCGGTCTTTGGCGCCAGCAACTTTCCGCTGGCGTTCTCCACCGCCGGGGGCGATACCGCCGCGGCGCTGGCGGCCGGTTGTCCGGTGGTGTTTAAGGCTCATGAAGGGCATATGGCGACGGCGGAGCTGACCGCTGGCGCCATAGTGCGCGCGGCGGCAGGTAGCGGTATGCCGCCGGGCGTGTTTAACCTGATTTTTGGCGGCCATATCGGTGCGCGCCTGGTGCAGCATCCGGCCATTCAGGCGGTGGGGTTCACCGGCTCGCTGCGCGGTGGTAAGGCGCTGATTGAACTGGCACAACAGCGCGCACAGCCTATTCCGGTGTTCGCCGAAATGTCCGCCGTGAACCCGCTGGTGATTCTGCCGCAGGCCCTGGCAACGCGCGGCGAACAAATCGCCAGGGAGCTGGTGGCCTCCTTTACCCTGGGCTGTGGCCAGTTCTGCACCAAACCCGGGCTGATTGTGGTGATGCGCGGTAGCGAAACCCCGAACTTTGTGAGCCACCTGGCAGAGGCGGTCAGCCAGAGTGCGCCTCAGACCATGCTGAACCCCGCTGCGCTGGAGCACTACCGTCAGGGCGTGACCCGGCGTGAGAGCTATCCCGCTCTGACGCCGCTGGCTCAAGGCCCATCCGCAGATCGTCAGGCCAGCGCCCGGCTGTGGCGCGCCGATCCCAACGCCTGGCTGGCGGGGGATGCGTTGTTGCACGAAGAGCTGTTTGGCCCGTCGGCGCTGGTGCTGGAAGCCGATGACGAGCGCCATCTGAAGACGCTGCTTGCCGCGCTTCAGGGGCAGCTTACCGCCACGCTGCACGCCGACGAGGCCGATGCGCCTCTGGCTCAATGCCTGATGCCGCTCCTTGGCGACAGGTCTGGTCGGCTGCTGTTTAACGGCTATCCCACCGGGGTAGAGGTGTGCGATGCCATGGTGCACGGCGGCCCCTGGCCCGCGACCTCGGATGTCCGCACGACCTCGGTGGGCACTCTGGCTATCGATCGTTTCCTGCGACCGGTCTGTCTGCAGAACGTACCGGCGGCGCTGCTACCGCCTGCGTTGCAGGACGGCAATCCCCTCAACCTGCTGCGGTTGGTTAACGGCGCGCTAACGCGCGATCCCGTGCAGCCTTAATCACAGGGCGAAACCTTATGACCCTTCACACGACGGATGCCCGCGCCGCCGCCCCCGCGGCGGCGCAGGGGAAATTTAAAAAACAACTGACGCTGACCGATCTGACCTTTATTGGCCTGGGGGCGATTTTTGGCTCCGGCTGGCTGTTCGCCGCCAGCCATGTGGCTTCTATCGCCGGCCCGGCCGGGATCGCCTCCTGGCTGATTGGCGGTTTCGCGGTGCTGCTACTTGGCATTGTTTACTGTGAACTGGGGGCGGCGCTGCCCCGGGCCGGTGGGATTATTCGCTATCCGGTCTTTTCCCACGGTGAACTGTTGGGCTATCTGCTGGGCTTTATCACCCTGATCGCCTTCTCCAGCCTGATTTCGATCGAGATTGTCGCTGCCCGCCAGTATGCTGCGGCCTGGTTTCCTTCCCTGAGTCAGCCCGGCTCCGGTGACCCTACGCTGTTGGGGTGGGGCGTGCAGTTTATTTTGCTGTGTATCTTCTTCGCCCTGAACTACTACAGCGTGAAAACCTTTGCCCGTTCCAACAACATCATTAGCGTGCTGAAGTTTCTGGTGCCGCTGGCGGTAGTCGTGACGCTGTTCGCCTTTTTTCGGCCCGAAAACCTTACGGCTCAGGGCGTGGCGCCGTTCGGCGCGGCCGGGGTGGAAGCGGCAATCAGCGCCGGTGGCATTATCTTTGCCTACCTGGGGCTGACGCCGATTATCTCGGTGGCAAGCGAAGTTCAGCGGCCCCAGCGCACCATTCCGGTGGCGCTGATCCTGTCGGTGGTGCTCTCCACCATCATCTATGTACTGTTACAACTGGCGTTTATCGGCAGTATTCCGGGCGAGCTGCTGAGCGGTGGTTGGGGGGATATCAGTCGCCAGTTTTCGCTGCCGTATCGCGATATCGCCATGACGCTGGGTCTGGGCTGGCTGGCCTTTATGGTGGTATGCGATGCCGTGGTATCGCCGGGCGGCACCGGTAACATTTATATGAACGCCACGCCGCGGGTGATTTACGGCTGGGCGAAGGCAGGGACCTTCTACAAAGTTTTTACCCGTATCGACAGTCAGTCCGGTATTCCTCGCCCGGCGCTGTGGCTGACTTTCGGGCTCTCTGTGTTCTGGACCCTGCCGTTTCCCTCCTGGGAGCAGTTGATTAGCGTGGTATCGGCGGCGCTGGTGTTGAGCTATGCGATAGCGCCGGTGACCGCTGGCGGGCTGCGGCGTAATGCCCCGGATCTGGAACGGCCCTTTCGGGTGCGCGGTTTTGCCATTATCGGGCCGCTGTCATTTATGATTTCGGCGCTGATTGTTTACTGGTCGGGGTGGACCACGCTTTCCTGGCTGCTGGGATTGCAGATCCTGATGTTTGTTATCTATGTGCTGTGCCGCAAGCGGGTGCCGACCGGTATCGTTAGCCTGCGTCAGCAGGTGTGGTCATCGCTGTGGCTGATCGCCTTTTATGCCCTGATCATGCTGGCTTCCTGGCTGGGTAGCTTTGGCGGTATTGGGGTGTTGCCCCACCCGTGGGATACGATTGCCGTGGCGCTGATGTCGCTGGCTATTTACTATTGGGGCGTACATACCTGCCTGCCCCGTGCCAACTTTAGCGGGGACGAAGAAGAGTAATAAAGGAGCAAGATGGAACAGATAACCCTGACCCTTGATGAAGCCTATGACCTGGCGTACCGGGTACTGCGCCACAGCGGTTTTAGCGAACTGCACGCCGCGGCGGTGGCCCGCAATACCGTGAACGGTGAGCGTGACGGCTGCGCTTCTCACGGCCTGTACCGGATTCCGGGGTGCGTACGGACGCTGCGTGCGGGCAAGGTGTCGCCCGATGCGCTGCCGACGTTACAGGATTCGGCACCGGCGGTGGTGAAGGTCGATGCGGCGGGGGCTTTTTCGCTGCTGGCGTGGGAAAAGGCGCTGCCGCTGCTGGTAGAAAAGACTCAGCAGGGTGGGATTGCGGCACTGGCGATTAATCGCTGCGTGCACTTTTCCGCGCTGTGGGCCGATATTGAACCGCTGACAGAGCAGGGGCTGGTGGCGCTGGCCTGTACCCCAAGCCACGCCTGGGTGGCGCCCGCCGGCGGCACCACGCCGCTGTTTGGCACCAACCCGCTGGCTTTTGGCTGGCCGCGACCGGGTAAAGCGCCCTTTATCTTTGATATGGCGACCAGCGCGGCGGCCCGTGGCGAGATCGATCTGCATCGCCGTGCCGGAAAATCGGTTCCACCGGGATGGGGGCTGGATAGCGAAGGGCGGGAAACCACCGATCCGGCCCGGATTCTGGAAGGGGCCATGCTGCCGTTCGGCGGCCATAAAGGGTCAGCGCTGGCGGCGATGGTAGAGCTGATTGCCGGGCCGCTGATTGGCGATATGACCAGCCAGGAGTCGCTGGACTTTGACGCTGGCGCCGGGGGGCTGCCCTACGGCGGTGAACTGATTATCGCCATGGATCCGCGACGTTTTCTGGGAGATGAAGCGGACACCCATCTGGCCCGAAGTGAAACGCTGTTCAGCGCCATGACTGCCCAGGGGGCGCGCATTCCCGGCGAACGCCGCCACCGGGAGCGGGCCAGCAGCGAAGTGGAAGGGGTGACGATACCCGCTGCGCTTTATCAGGAGATTGTGGCGCTGGGGTAACGAGGTCGCCGGATATCATTACCGGTATTGACGCTGGGAGTGTGCGCCCTTATCTTTGTATGAATAGTTAACACAGGGGGCATTATGGCCAGGACAACCAGCGTCACTATTGGCGATCAGCTAGACGCTTTTATCAGCCGGTTAATCGACAGTGGTCGCTACGGCTCTGTGAGCGAAGTTATGCGCTCGGCTTTGCGTTTGCTGCAACAGCAGGAAGATCGTGATGAAGCCGTCCGCCAGGCTGTGGTTTCCGGCCTGGAAAGCGGAGAAAGTCCGTTATCGCTAAAGGAGATCGCAGCGCAAAGAAAGCGGAAGCATCGTGTATAGGCTTACTGAGATCGCGGCTCAAGATTTTGGCGCGATCTATGATTACACGCTGAAGGAGTTCGGTGAAGAGCAGGCCGATCGCTACACTGACGCGCTGGAGGCATTCTTTGATACGCTGTCCGGGATGCCTGAAATTGGGCGGAATTACGCGGCTGTTCCTGATGTCATGCGCGTTGAGTTTCAGCAGCATACTATTTTTTATCGCGTGCGTGATGCAGATATTCTGATAGCGCGCATCCTGCATCAGCAGATGAATCATTTACAGCATTTACGGTAAGAAGAAGGGAGAGCAAACGCTCTCCCTTATGCTATCAGAACTGAGTATTAATACTCATATACCAGGTTCGGCCGGACTCGTTAAAAGTCGCGGCGCCTGCGCCTGACATATAGCCTTTATCGCCGCCGGTGGTCTGGGCATTGCCTTCGCGCCAGTGGCGTTTGTCGAACAGGTTATCAACCCCCGCCGTCAGGCTGACGTTTTTGGTGGCGTCCCAGGTGGCGCTCAGGCCCATAATGCTGTACGGACTGACCTTGTCGGACTCGCTGCCGCTAACGTGCTCACCCTTATAGTTGTATTTCTTCGGCGTCTGGCTGCCGTACCAGGTGAAGGTGCTCTGCAGTGAGAGATCCTCGCGCACCTGCCAGCTCAGGGTCGAGTTCAGGGTGTATTCCGGAATGATCGACAGACGATCGCCGGTCTCTTTGTTCTTACTTTGCAGCATCCAGGTCAGGTTGTTGCTCCAGGTGACGGTATCGCTTACCGGAATATTGAGGGTACCTTCCAGCCCTTCCACCACCGCTTTGGGAACGTTCTCCCACTTGTAGATATTGGTGCCAGCAGAGTTGGTGTACTCAGGGGAGTAACCCGCCTCGATTTTGTTGCGATAGTCGTTACGGAACCAGGTCACCCCGGCCTGCCAGCCGTCGCGTTTGAATTCCAGACCAATCTCTTTATTGATGCTGGTCTCAGCCTTCAGGTCGCTGTTGCCCTGCAGATAGCAGGGGGTGCCGCTGGCAAAGCAGCCCTGGCCTTTACTGTAGAGCAGGTAGTTGGGGTTGGTCTGGTACAGGCTCGGCGCTTTGTAAGCCCGGCCAATGCCCATCTTCAGGGTCAGGGAGTCGGTCAGCCCCTGGGTCAGGTTAAGCGACGGGCTCCAGTTATTGCCGACGATACTGTGATGATCGAAGCGCAGCGCCGGGGTGAGCATCGTGGAGTCGGTCAGCTCAATGTTATCTTCGGCGAACAGCGAGAAGATCTGGGCCTGGGTGTAGGGACTGCGGTTATCGCTGATGCCATCAACCCCTCCACCCGCCAGGTTCTGGGTATTAGAGGCGTTATCCTTCATCTTCTGCTGGTTCCATTCGCTACCCAGCGTCAGAGTCTGATTAAACAGATAGTCGAACGGAATATTCACTTCGCTGTGCAGCATAATATCGCTGAGGTCGATATTCACGAAGTCGTCGCTGGCGAAGATCCCTTCAGTGCCCCCGGCCAGCCCTTCGTCCATGCGCGAGTTACGGGTACGCTCATACTGGGCCCAGGTGTTGGTGCTGACGCCGTTATCCCAGGCGCCGGTCCAGGTGACCGAGTAAGTCTGACGATAGAGGCGGTTGGTTTCCGAACCGTACTTCTCTTTCACCAGATCGTTGGTGTTGGTATTCTGAGTATCTCCGGCATAGAGGTTGCCCTGGCGGCTGTAGCCGGCTTCGAATTCCAGCGACTGCATGGGAGCGAACTCCCAGCGTAGCTGGCCGTTAATGGCTTTATTTTCCACCCCTTCACGCCCGGCGGGTACGGTATCGGCATAGATCCCGGTACGCTCTGACTGGTGCCCTTCGTTGATCAGGCGGGCATCGGCCTGGGTTTTATCAAGGTTACCCCACAGCCGGAAGCTGACATCGTCGCCCATTGGGCCGGTCAGACTGAAGTTAGTACGTTTTGTTGAACCTTCGTCTTTGTGTTCGGGGGCGTTGAAGTAGGTGTTCCAGCTGCCGTGCCACTCTTTATCGCTGCGTTTGGTGATGATGTTCACCACGCCGCCTGCCGCGCCGTTGCCGTAGCGTACCGCGGCCGGGCCGCGAATCACTTCAATGCGATCGATCATCTCTGGCGGAACCCAGTTGCTGTCGCCGCGGGTGTCGCGCTCGCCGCGCCAGCCCAGGCGTACCGAGTTGCGGCTGGTGACCGGCTTGCCGTCCACCAGAATCAGGGTGTTTTCCGGACCCATACCGCGAATATCTATCTGACGGTTGTTGCCACGCTGGCCGCTGGTGGAGTTACCGGTCAGGTTCACCCCCGGCATGGTGCGAATGATTTCAGAGACGTCGCGCGCCGGTGGGCGCTTTTTGATTTCGTCGGCGGTGATGGTGGAAACCCCCGGCGCCTGCAGATTCTGTTCGGCGGCGGTGACCACCATGGTGTCTTCATCATTAACAGAGGCGCTGTCCGTGGCGGTGCCCTGATTGACGTCGTCAGGCGCGTCGGTGCTGCTTTCTTCAGCCGCGGCGGGCTCTGCCGCCTGTGCGGATACCGTGCCGCCGTAGATTCCTAAGTTAATCAGCATGGCCAGTGAATACTGAATCTTTTTGTTCATTGATCTGGAGTCCTGCTTTTCTCCGCCTCCCTTCCATGCTGCCGGGTCCCGGGCGGGAAGGGGGCTAATGCCCTGATACAGCCAAAATCCACCCCCCTGAAAACAGGAAGGCGGTAAGGCGCTTATTTATTGTTTTTCCTGCATGCGGGCTCTTCCGGCCGCTGCGCCGAAATACGCTATTGCAAATGAAAATAATTATCAATAATATTATCTATTATTTTCGATCTCGGTCTCTTTTTACCTTGATTAACATAAGGTTAAGCTTTTGTGGACGCACTGGTAACCGGAAGTGAAGCCTGGTGGCAGGCAAGACAGGCGCAGGGAATCCCCACGGTGGAACCGTTGGGAGACACCCAATGCGTGGTCAGTTTTTTCTGGCGTGACCCGGCAGGAGATGAACAGCGTTCCAGGGTGCGCCACGTCTGGCTTTATATTACCGGCGTTACCGATCACCATCAGCGCTCTCAGCCCGTGAGTCTGAGCCGGATACCCGGTACGGACGTCTGGCGCTGGAGCACCCGGCTCCCCGCCACCTGGCGTGGCAGCTACTGTATGATTCCCTCCACCCGGGAACAGGATTTTTCGCCAGAGGCGCTCTCTGCGGTGCCCGACCGCCAGGCGCTGCGCGAAGGGTGGCGCAAACTGCTGTCACAGGCGATTGCCGATCCCTTTAACCCCCATAGCTGGCGCGGCGGGCGCGGTCATCCGGTATCAGCGCTGCATCTGCCCCTGGCGCCCGCTCAACCGGGGTGGGAGGAGGCGCACCCCGCCGCCGCGTCAGCTCGCTGTATTCAGTGGCGCAGCCGTCGTCTGGGCAATCAGCGTCGGGTCTGGATTTTCGCCACCGGGGAACAGCAGCCGCAACAGCGCCCCCTGGCGATTCTGCTCGACGGTCAGTTCTGGGCGCAGAGCATGCCGGTCTGGCCAGCGCTGCAGGCGCAGACCCGGGCGGGCGAGCTGCCGCCAGCGCTCTATGTGCTGATAGATGCTATCGATAATGTGCATCGCGGGCGTGAACTGCCCTGTAATCCCGATTTCTGGCTGGCGGTTCAGGAAGAGCTGTTACCGCTGGTGCGGCGTTTTGAGACGTGGCATGAAGCGCCGGAGACCACCGTGGTGGCGGGGCAGAGCTTTGGCGGGTTATCGGCGCTGTATGCCGTGCTGCACTGGCCGGAGCGTTTCGGCTGCGCCCTGAGTCAGTCTGGCTCGTTCTGGTGGCCGCATCGTGGCGGTGGCGATACCCCCGGCTGGCTGGTTGAAAGCCTGCGTAAAGGGGCGATTGGTCAGTCACCCATCAAAATTTTTCTGGAAGCTGGCCTGCGTGAACCTGTGATTCACCAGGCGCACCAACAACTGGTGCCATTACTACAAAAAACACAGCGGCAGCTTTTCTGGCGCGAGGTTGACGGCGGACATGATGCGCTCTGCTGGCGCGGCGGTCTGATTGATGGACTACGCGCCCTGTGGCGTGACGCGCCATCTCCATAGCGCCGGGACGGTCTGGCCGTCTGGCGCGCCAGCGCTTTTTTTGACAGGAGTAAGGCATGGAACATAGTAATCCCTTCGACGACCGCTCAGGTCAATTTCTTATCCTCGCAAACGATCTGATGCAGTACAGCCTGTGGCCGTCGCACTGTGCGCTGCCGATGGGCTGGCACGCAGTGACCGGTCCCCAGAGCCAGCAGCAGTGCTATCAGTGGCTCGACAGCCACTGGCAGGATTTGCAGCCCACCCATTTTGTCTCACGTCGGCTTCAGTAGAGGTAACGCATGACAGACTCAGAGGTCATTACGCCCGTGATTACCCAAAATGAAATGCCGTTGGTGGCAGCCCAGCCTGGAATCTGGATGGCGGATCAGCTTTCGCCCCAGGCCAATGCCTGGAGTGTGGCTCACTATGTAGAACTGAACGGTGACGTGAACAGCGCGCTGCTGTCCCGGGCGATTCTGGAAGGTATGGCGGAGGCGGATACCCTGCGCATGCGCTTTGGCGAGCGCGACGGCGAGGCGATTCAGTGGATTGATGACGATTTCCGTTTCGATGCGCCGGAAGTTGTGGATCTCCGCGGCTGTGACGATCCCATCGCCGCGGCCAGAGAGCGGATGCATCAGGATCTCTCTGCGGATTTACGGCTCGCCAGCGGTAAGCCGCTCTATCATCACCAACTGCTGCGTATTGGCGACCAGCGCTGGTACTGGTATCAGCGCTATCACCATATGGTGGTGGACGGCTTTAGCTTTACCGCCATCACCCGGCGCATCGCCAATATCTATAGCGCGCTGTGCCGTCAGGAGGCGCCGGAACCCTCACCGTTTATACCGTTCCGTGAAGTGGTGGAGGAGTATCAGCGTTACCGTCAGGCTCCCGCCTGGCAGCGCGATGCGGCATTCTGGGCGGAACAGACAAGCCAGTTGCCGCCACCGGCCTCGCTGTCTGAATTGCCCCTGAGCGGTCAGGGCTCTACCACCCAACTGATTCGCCACAAGATAGCCTTCGATCATGAGGATTTCCGCCATCTGACGACCCAGGGCCAGGACCAGCAGCTTTCCGGCGCCGATATAGCGCTGGCGCTGGTTTCCCTGTGGCTGGGGCGTCTTAGCAACCGGGCCGAATTCGCCGCCGGTTTTATCTTTATGCGCCGCATTGGTTCAGCGGCGCTGTGCGCCACCGGGCCGGTGCTGAACGTGCTGCCTTATGCGGTGCGTATCGCCCCCGATGCCACGCTGACCTCCCTTGCCGCCGACCTGGCGCAGCAGATGAAGAAACTGCGTCGCCACCAGCGCTACGACGCCGAACAGGTACAGCGCGATACAGGAAGGGTGGCGGATGGCGAACCGCTCTACGGTCCGGTGATTAACCTGAAAATGTTCGACTACCGTCTGGATTTCGACGGTATTGAAGGGATTACCCACCAGCTTGCGTCCGGCCCGGTACGGGATCTGGAGATCGCGCTGTATCTGGGGGAGCAGGGTGAACTGTCGATGGAAGTCCTGGCCAATAACCAGCGCTATGACGCCGACGTTCTGGCGCGCCATATTGCGCGTCTGCCGCTGTTGATAAAGCAACTGGCCCGGGACCCGCAGCTACCCTGTCGTCAGGCTGGGGTGATGCACGACGATGAAAAAGCGCTGATTGAGCGGGTGAACGCCACCGAACAGACGCTGGAACCCGGCACCCTGAGTCAGTTTATCGCCCGTCAGGCGCAGTTAACGCCGGATGCACCGGCGCTGGCGGATGATGACTGGCAGTTTAGCTATCGTGAAATGCGTCAGCAGGTGTTGCTGCTGGCCCACCAGTTGATTGAGCAGGGGGTTCAGCCTGGCGATATCGTGGCGGTGGCACAGCCGCGCTCGGTCTTTCTGTCGCTGGCTTTGCAGGCCATTGTTGAAGTGGGGGCCGCGTGGCTGCCGCTGGATACTGGCTATCCGGATGAGCGGCTGCGCATGATGCTGGAAGATGCCGCGCCGCGTTTGATCATTACCGATGATTTGCAGGCTGAGCGCTTCGCCGATCTGCCTGGGCTGACGGCGCTGCGCCTGACCCAGCCGCTCGGAGGCGAAGTCAGTCAGGACCGGCTTGAATTGTCACGTCCGGAACACACGGCCTATGTGATCTTCACCTCCGGCTCTACTGGTCGCCCGAAAGGGGTGATGGTGGGGCAGCAGGCTATCGTGAATCGCCTGCTGTGGATGCAGAATCACTACCCGATGGGTTCCGATGACGTGGTGCTGCAGAAAACGCCGTGCAGCTTTGATGTCTCGGTCTGGGAATTTTTCTGGCCGCTGATGGTGGGGTCCCGGCTGGTGATGGCGCCGCCGGAAGCGCACCGCGATCCCCAGGCGTTGCAGCAGCTGTTCGCCCGCTGGCAGGTCACCACAACCCACTTCGTACCGTCGATGCTGTCGGCCTTTGTGGCGGCGCTGGGTGATGAGCAGGCCATTGCCTGCTGTGCCAGCCTGCGGCGGGTCTTCTGTAGCGGCGAAGCGCTACCTGCCGACCTTTGCCGCGAATGGGAGCGATTGACCGGGGCGCCGCTGCATAACCTCTACGGTCCGACCGAAGCGGCGGTGGACGTGAGCTGGTATCCCGCTTACGGCGAACATCTTGCCGCGGTAAGCGGCAGCAGCGTGCCGATTGGCTGGCCGGTCTGGAATACCGGGCTGCGCATCCTGGATGGCGATATGCAGCCCGTGGCGCCGGGTATTGCCGGGGATCTCTACCTGACCGGCATTCAACTGGCGCAGGGCTATCTGTCGCGCCCGGACCTGACGGCCAGCCGTTTTATCGCCGATCCCTTTTCTCCTGGCGAGCGGATGTACCGAACCGGCGATGTGGCGCGCTGGTTGCCGAATGGCGCCGTGGAGTATCTGGGGCGTAGCGACGATCAGCTTAAGCTGCGCGGTCAGCGTATTGAGCTGGGCGAGATCGATCGGGTGATGCAGGGACTGCCGGACGTCGCCCGGGCCGTGACCCACGCCTGCGTGCTGAACCCGGGGGCGGCCAGCGGCGGCGATGCCCGACAGCTGGTGGGATACCTGGTGTCGGCTTCTGGCGCGACGCTCGATGTCGGGCCGCTGCGCGAACAGCTACAGCAGCAACTGCCGCCCCATATGGTGCCGGTGGCGCTGGTGCAGTTAGATGCCTTCCCGCTCAGCGCTAACGGTAAGCTGGACAGGAAAGCGCTGCCGCTGCCTCAACTGGCCCAAAGCAGTGGCGGTCGGGCGCCAGCGCCCGGTCTGGAGCGCACGGTGGCGGATGCCTTCGCCCGTCTGCTGGAATGCGAGGTCAATTCGGCCCAGGACGATTTCTTTGCCCTGGGGGGCCATTCACTGCTGGCGATGCGGCTGGCGGCGCAGCTTAAGCGCGAGCTGGGTCGTCCGGTGACCGTGGGGCAGGTGATGGTGGCGTCGACGGTGGAAGGGCTGGCCGCGTTGCTTACAGAACAGGATGAAGAGCAGGCCAGTCGCGCCGGTTTCGAGACCCTGTTACCGCTGCGCAAGGCAGATGGCCCGACTCTGTGGTGCTTCCATCCGGCTTCCGGCTTTGCCTGGCAGTTCAGCGTGCTGACGCGCTGGCTGGATCCGCGCTGGTCGATTATGGGTATTCAGTCGCCGCGCCCGGAAGGGCCGATGCAGCAGGCGGCGAATCTGGATCAGGTCTGCGAGCAGCATTTACAGACCCTGCGCGCCAGTCAGCCCCAGGGGCCTTATTACCTGATGGGCTACTCGCTGGGGGGAACCCTGGCGCAGGGCATTGCCGCACGCCTGCGGCAGGCGGGGGAAGAGGTGGCCTTCCTGGGGCTGCTTGATACCTGGCCGCCGGAGACTCAGAACTGGGAAGAGAAAGGGGCAAACGAACTGGATCCCGCTGTACTGGCGGAGATTGAGCGCGAGCGTGAAGCCTTTATCGCCGCCCAGCAGGGGCAGGGATCTGATGCGCTGTTTGCGGCCATAGAAGGCAACTACGGCGATGCGGTGCGTCTGCTGACCAGCGCCCACAGCGCGCACTTCGACGGTAAAGCGACGCTGTTTGTCGCCGAACGAACCCTGACGCCGGGCCTTGAGCCCCAGGCAGCCTGGGCGCCGTGGGTGAGTGAGCTGGCCGTCTTCCCGGTAGACTGCGCCCATGTGGATATCATCGCCCCGGATGCCTTTACCCATATCGGCCCGGTACTGCAAAAGGTACTGGCGCTGGATTGACCCGGCAGCACTGGCAAAACGGGCGGCTCAGGCCGCCCGTTTTTTATCGATTACTTTTTCTTGTGCCATTTATCATCATCGCCCTTTTGATAATCGTTTTTGACCGCAGCCCAGGCGACGCGATGCGCCGTCTCTTCCCGGCTGGCATCGCCGCGACGATCCTCCGGGTCTTTGTACTGATCCCAGGCGCTGTTAAAAGCCTCTTTGTAGATCTCCTGCGCGTGGGTGGGCAGCACGTTCTGAACGCTGTCCGGTAAGTCGCTTTTGGTCTGGTATGGCATGGCTGACCCTCTCTTTTTACCCATGGGGTAAGTGTGGTTGAGATTAGCCGTTGCTGCCAGGAGGGGAAATTACCCCCGCCCCAGCGGCACCACCAAAGGGGTACCGGCCACCGGATCCTCGATAATCATGCAGCGTAGCCCATAGATGCGCTCGATAAGTTCTGCGGTGACGATCTCTTTCGGCGCTCCTTCGGCGATGATGGCCCCTTCGCGCAGGGCGATAAGGTGCGTGGCGTAGCGGCAGGCCTGGTTCAGGTCGTGCAGTACCGCCGCCAGGGTGTAGCCCTGATTGCGGTTAAGCTCGCTCAGAAGTTCCATCAGATCGATCTGGTGGCTGATATCGAGCCAGGTGGTGGGTTCGTCCAGCAGCATGATTTCGGTCTGCTGGGCCAGTACCATGGCTATCCAGGCGCGCTGGCGCTGGCCGCCGGAAAGGGTATCCACCGGCTGATCGGCCAGTGACTCTATGGCAGTGGCCTGCATGGCCTGAACCACGGCCTCTTCATCCTTCTGGCTCCAGCGTGAAAACAGCGGCTGGTGGGGATAGCGCCCGCGGGCGACCAGTTCGCGTACGCTGATATCGCCCGGCGCGCTGGCGTTCTGGGCCAGCAGGCCGATACGCCGGGCCACCTCTTTGGTATTGAAGTTCTGGATCTGCTCGCCGTCGAGCCAGACATGGCCGTGCATCGGCTTCATCAGGCGGCTCAGGGTGCGCAGCAGCGTCGATTTACCGCAGCCGTTAGGGCCGATAATGGCGGTAAACTTCCCTTCCGGAATGGTGACGCTAAGGTTATCCACCACAATCTGTTTACCGTAGCCCAGCCGAAGCTGTTCGCCGCGCAGTCGGGTTGCTGTGGTCATCTTTTGCGGGACTCCTGAATCAACAAGGCAATAAGGTAGAGGCCGCCGATACTGACGGTGACCACACCCACAGGAAGCTGGTAGGGCATAAACAGGCGCTGGGCGCACAAGTCCGCCGCCAGTAGCAGCACGCCGCCACAGGCCCCGGCCTGCAGTAATCCCCAGCGGGCGGTGCCGCTCAGTCGATGGGCGATATGGGGGGCCACCAGCGCCACAAAGGAGACTGGCCCGGCCAGCGCTACGGAACTGGCGGTAAGCAGAACCGCCACCAGCATCAGCAGTACACGCGAACGTTCAACGGAAACTCCCAGCGCGTTGGCGGTATCGTCGCCCATCTCCATAATTCGCATCCGGCGTACCAGCAGGGCGCTTGCCACCAGCATCAGAATAATCAGCGGCGCTGCGGGCAGGGTTTTTCCCCAGGTCAGGCCGTTCAGGGAACCGGCGTTCCAGAGGCCAGCAGAAAGGGCGGTTTCCAGCGAAGCCTGAAGCAGCAGCCAGGTATTAAAGGCCACCAGCATGGCGCGCACGCCGATGCCGATAATAATCAGGCGGAAGGTTTCGATGCCGTTGCGCCAGGCGAACAGCCAGACCACCAGCGAGGTCAGAATACCGCCCGCCATGGCGGCAAAGGCAATGGCGGTGTAGTGATTGCCGAACAGCACCATCGCCACCAGTACGCCGCTCCAGGCGCCGGTATTAAAGCCCATGACGTCCGGGCTGCCGAGCGGGTTGCGCAGCAGCGACTGGAAGATAGCGCCGCTCACGCCAAGCGCCGCGCCGACCAGTAGCGCCATCAGCACGCGCGGCAGACGCCATTCCACCACTACCAGCGACACATTACGCGCCCCCTGGCCGAGCAGGGCATCCAGCACCTGGCGGGCGCTAAGCGGAACCGCGCCGCTGGCGAGACTCCAGATCCCCATGCCCAGACTCAGGGCGGCCAGCAGGACCAGTATGGCGATAAGACGAGGAGAGAGACGATTCACATGGCCGCTCCCGACCGCCTGCGGCGGACCAGCCAGATCAATACCGGCGCCCCGATAAAGGCGCTGACCACCGATACCCGAAGCTCACCGGGCACCAGCAGGCGCCCCAGAATATCGGCGCCCAACAACAGCGACGGGGTGGCAAGCAGGGTCACTGGCAGCGACCAGCGGTGATCGGGGCCGATCAGCCAGCGCGCCATATGGGGCATCATCAGACCAATAAAGGCAATCGGGCCGACAAGGGCGGTGGCACTGCCGCACAGCAGGGCGATGGTTAACAGTCCGAAGATTTGAGTACGCGCCACCCGGCTGCCAAGGGCGGTGGCGGTATCACTGCCCATACTCAGGCTGTTAAGCGCACGGGCCAGCAGCATCGCCATGACCAGCCCCAGGGCCACCATTGGGGCAATAATCCTGAGAGTGGAAAAGGTACGAATATCCAGTGAACCGGCCTGCCAGTAGCGTAACTGGTCGTAAACTACCGGATTGAGCAGCGCGATACCGCTGCTTAAGCCTTCCAGCACGGCGGCGAGGGCCACGCCCGCCAGGGTCAGACGTACCGGGCTTAGCTGACCGCCGCCCTGGCTGCCGGTCAGGGCTACCACAACAGAGGCCAGCAGCGCACCGCCGAAAGCAAGGCCCAGTAACGACATGGGCGAGGACATCCCCCCAATGGCGGCGCCCAGCACGATGGCGAAGCTGGCGCCGGCGTTGACCCCCAGCAGGCCAGGGTCGGCCAGCGGGTTGCGGGTAAGCGTCTGCATTAAGGCGCCAGCGACGCCCAGCGCAGCGCCTGCCAGCAAACCGGCAAGGGTACGGGGAAGACGGGCGTCCAGCACCACAACGCAATCGGCGCTGCGGCACTGGCCGCCCAGTGCCTGTAATACCACATCAGGGGAGAGGGGACGGGCGCCAATCAGCAGACTCAGGGCCGCCATCAACACCAGTACTATTACCAGGCTCAACAGCACAACGCCGCGTGCTGACAAGCGAGAAGCCGACATAAACGCAAATCCTGAAAATTCGATAATGATAGTTATTATCGTTATCACTCTTGTTCGTTTATGTTAGCATGAGCGGCCCTGGAGCGGGTAAGGAAAATTATATAAGGCCATGTAATGAAGCAAAATTCTAAACATTCTCTATGGCTGAATCTCAGCCTGTTGAAAAGCCATCCCGCCTTCCGCGCGGTATTCCTGGCGCGTTTTATCTCTATTCTCTCTCTCGGACTGCTCGGCGTGGCCGTGCCGGTGCAGATCCAACAGCTTACGGGCTCCACACTGCAGGTGGGGCTGGCTGTCACCCTTACCGGCAGCGCGATGTTTGTGGGACTGATGACGGGCGGCGTTCTGGCGGATCGCTATGAGCGTAAGCGGTTAATTCTGCTGGCCCGCAGCACCTGCGGCATCGGTTTTATTGGATTGTGCCTGAATGCCATGTTGCCGGAGCCCTCGCTGGTCGCCATCTACCTGCTGGGGATCTGGGACGGGCTGTTCGCCTCGATTGGCGTGACGGCGCTGCTGGCGGCGACGCCTGGCCTGGTGGGGCGCGAAAACCTGATGCAGGCCGGGGCCATCACCATGCTGACGGTGCGCCTGGGGTCAGTGATCTCGCCGATGTTCGGCGGTCTGCTGCTCGCCTGGGGCGGTGTGGCCTGGAACTATGGTCTGGCGGCGGCGGGCACCTTTATCACGCTATTGCCGCTGCTGAGCCTGCCACGCCAGCCGCCGCCGGAACAGCCGCGTCAGCATCCGCTGCGGTCGCTGGTGGAAGGGTTGCGTTTTCTGTTAAGCCACCCGCTGGTCGGGGGCGTAGCGCTGATTGGCGCGCTGCTGACCATGGCCAGCGCGGTGCGGGTGCTCTATCCGGCGCTGGCCGGACACTGGTCGATGAGCGAATCGCAGATTGGTCTGCTGTATGCGGCGGTGCCGCTCGGCGCGGCTATCGGGGCGCTGACCAGCGGGTCTATTGCCCACTGTGCGCGACCGGGGCTGGTGATGATGGGGGCGACCATCGCCTCCTTTGTGGCCGTCGGGCTGTTCAGCTTGATGCCGGTCTGGGCGGGCGGCGCTTTCTGTCTGGCGCTGTTCGGTTATCTGAGCGCCATCAGTTCGCTGTTGCAGTACACCCTGATTCAGACCCAGACGCCGGACCAGATGCTGGGCCGTATTAACGGTCTGTGGACGGCGCAAAACGTGACTGGCGATGCGATTGGCGCTGCGCTGTTAGGGGGCATGGGCGTGGCGCTGACGCCGGTCAGTTCCGCCAGCGTAAGCGGTTTTGCGTTAGCGCTGGCGGGGATACTGGTGCTGCTGCTGTTCAGTCAGTTGCGGCGTTTCTACCAGGCGCCTGCCCAGACGCCGGTAGAAGAAGCATCATGATTTGAACTGCTGCGCCAGTCGCTCAAGCAGGTGGCTGGCGCTGTAGTAGTCGAGGCGGAAGGTTTCGGTGCCAAGCGGCCATACCCGATGGTGCTGCACCGCTGGCAGATGCGCCAGTAGCGGATCCTTCATCAGCGCCGCGGCGTCCTGTTCGTCGTTGGCGAACAGCAGCAGGCTCTGGCCGTTCAGGCCATTGGCCAGGTTTTCACCACCCAGTTGCAGGATATCGCTGCGTTTTCCCTGGCTCTGGCTGGTATGCAGGCTGGCTGGCGGCGTGGCGAGGGTAAATCCCAACTGGCTGAGCAGTTGTCCCTGGGCCGAAGCGGGGGTCCACAGATTGGCGTTATGGGCTGCCGGGTTGAAGACCAGCGCGCTCACTGGCTGGGGTGGCAGTGTTATCTGCTGTTTAAGCTGCGCCACCCGCTGGTTGAAGCTGTCGATGCGCGCTTTGGCCTGCTGTTCGTGGCCGGTTATCTGTCCCAGTTCGGTCAGCAGCGCCTGCCAGCTCTTATCGTCATAGTTAACGATAAGCGTGGGGGCGATGGTGGAAAGCTGATCGTAGAGCGCCAGGGCGGAGTCGCCGCCGGTGGCGCTAATCAGGATCAGATCCGGCATCTGGGCCGCTACCGCTTCGGCGCTGGGCTCGCCGATATACAGACGCTGGATCTGGCGGGCTTTCGCAACGCTGCTCCACTGACGCAGGAAACCCTGGGCATCGGCGAAGCGGTTGCCGGGCGTGGTGGCGCCGCTGGCGACCACGGGAGCATCAATGGCCAGCAGCGAGCCGGTCAGGGTCACGCTGGTCGAGACGATGCGCTGCGGCGCCTGGGACAGGGTGTGAGTACCGCGGATATCGGTCACTTCACGCGGCCAGACAGCGGCGCTGGCGCTTGAGGTGACAGCGAAAAGGCCAATCGTTATCTGCAAGACCGCAAGCATAGCGGCAAGGGTGTATTTCACGGTAAGGGCATCCTGTGGCTGTTGTTAATAATGTTTCTCATTTTCATGCTAAGCGCGACGGCGTGCAAGGGATGGGAATGTTAAAAATTTTTTACCTTTGTTGACAGACGGAGTTTCAGAACGTAGCTTACGCATCAAAATACAAATGATAATAATTATCAAATTCCTTATCATTTCTACGGAGGATTGAATGGAAACTATCGTGGCTGAGGAGAGGCAGCAGGTGGTTGCAGTGCCAGCAACCGATGGATTTTTCTTTATGTCGCCCTGGAAAAGCCTGGCGACATCCGGCCATTTCGCCTCTCTCGAGCTTCCCGCCGCCGACGGTGCGGATCCGCGAGGCGCGTTCCAGCGTCGCCTGGCCCAGGCCTTTGCCTCGGCGCGGGCTGCCGGTATTGCCAGACCCATCGCGGTTGGCGCCATTCCCTTTGATACCCGTAAGCCGTCATCGCTGTTTATTCCGGAGCAGGTGACGACGTTCTCTCGCGCGAATTACCAGAAAAGGGATCCGGCGGCTTTTTGTGCACCGGCGGTGACGGGGCGCAAGGAGATCCCGGAACAACCGGTCTTTGAAGAGATGGTGGCGCGCGGCGCTTATGCCACCAGCCAGCCCGGTATCGATAAAGTGGTGCTGTCGCGGCTGATCGACATTACTACCGAAAGCGCTGTCGATCGGGAAGCGCTGATGCAGCGCCTGATTGCGCTGAACCCTGCCAGTTATAACTTCCACGTGCCGCTGGCCGACGGCGGGGCGCTGATGGGCGCCAGCCCGGAACTGCTGTTGCGGATGAACGGCAATGCTTTTAGCTCGCTGCCGCTGGCGGGATCGGCGAAGCGAGTCGCAGATCCGGTACAGGATAAAGCGGTGGGTCAGACTCTGATGAACTCCCGCAAGGATCGCCATGAGCATCAACTGGTGACCGATGCCATGCGTGACGTGCTGGCGCCGCGAGTCTCTTATCTGGCGCTGCCGGACCGGCCGGAACTGATAACCACGCCGCAGCTGTGGCATCTGTCGACCCCCATTGAGGGCCAGGTGCGCGATGGTCGCGAGAATGCGCTGTCGCTGGCCTGCCTGCTGCATCCAACCCCGGCCCTGAGCGGTTTCCCGAACGATGTGGCCCAGCGTCTGATAGGCGAACTGGAGCCCTTCGACCGCGAACTTTTTGGCGGCATTGTCGGCTGGTGCGACGACGCCGGTAACGGCGAGTGGGTGGTGACTATTCGCTGCGCGCGCCTGTATGAACAGCAGATTCGGCTGTTCGCAGGGGCAGGCATCGTGCCTGATTCATCCCCGACTTCGGAGTGGAATGAGACCGGCACCAAGCTATCGACAATGCTCAACGTATTTGGACTGAACTGAGGAAAGGGTATGACGATTCCTTTTAATCGCTGGCCGGAAGAGCTGGCCGCAGGTTACCGCGAAAAGGGCTACTGGATTGATGTTCCGCTGACCGACATCCTGAGCCGCCACGCTGAGAGCGATCGCTGCGCGGTGATTGAGGGCGAGCGCCATTTCAGCTATCGCGAACTGGAACAGGCGGCGACTCGGCTGGCGGGCGCGCTACAACGCCAGGGACTGACCACCGGCGATACCGCGCTGGTGCAGTTGGGTAACGTAGCCGAGCTCTACATTGTTTTCTTCGCGCTGCTGAAGATTGGCGTTGCGCCAGTGAATGCGTTGTTCAGTCATCAGAAAACCGAGCTGGAAGCCTACGCCAGCCAGATTACGCCGAAGTTGCTGATTGCCGACCGCGAACATGCCCTGTTTCGCGACGACGACTATCTGATGACGCTGGTGGCGCGCTTTCCGTCGCTGACCACCGCTATTCTGCGTGGCGACAGCGGTGAACGTTCGCTGGAAGGGTTGATCGCAGCCCCGGAAGATAACTTTGTCGCGACCCCCTCGGCCGCCGATGAAGTGGCCTTTTTCCAGCTTTCCGGCGGCAGTACCGGCACCCCGAAACTGATACCCCGCACTCACAACGACTACTACTACAGTATTCGCCGCAGCGTGGAAATTTGCCGCTTCGATGAAAATACCCGCTTCCTGTGCGCCATTCCGGCCGCCCATAACTACGCCATGAGTTCGCCGGGCTCGCTGGGGGTCTTTTACGGCGAGGGCTGTGTGGTACTGGCGGCGGATCCGAGCGCCAATCTGTGCTTCCCGCTTATCGAGCGCTACCAGGTAGATGTAGCTGCGCTGGTGCCGCCAGCGGTCAGCCTGTGGTTACAGGCGATTCGTGAGTGGGGTAACAACAGGCAGCTCGCTTCGCTGCGCCTGTTGCAGGTGGGCGGTGCCCGCCTGCCGGAAGCCCTGGCGCGCCGTATCCCGGCGGAGATTGGCTGCCAGCTACAGCAGGTGTTCGGCATGGCGGAAGGGTTGGTGAACTACACGGCGCTCGACGACGATGACGAACACATTTTCACCACTCAGGGACGCCCGATGTGCCCGGACGATGAAGTCTGGGCTGCCGACGAAGAAGGCAACCCGGTGGCGGCCGGTGAAGTGGGGCGCCTGATGACCCGCGGCCCGTACACCTTCCGCGGTTACTACCTGAGCCCGGAAGCCAATGCGAAAGCCTTCGACGCCAACGGCTTTTACTGCTCCGGCGATCTGATCGTCATTGACGAGCAGGGCTATATCAAGGTGGTGGGGCGAGAAAAAGATCAGATCAACCGCGGAGGCGAGAAGATCGCCGCCGAAGAGATCGAAAACCTGCTGCATCGCCATGAAGCCGTGCTCCATGCCGCCCTGGTTTCAATGGAAGACGAGCTGATGGGCGAAAAGAGCTGCGCCTTTATCGTGGCCCGCAGCCCGGTACGCCCGGTGGCGCTACGCCGCTGGCTGCGTGAGCTGGGCGTGGCGGACTATAAGCTGCCGGACAAGGTGGAGATCGTCGACGAATTACCCCTGACCCACGTCGGCAAACCCGATAAAAAGCGGCTGCGCCAGTTGATTGCCGAACGTCGGCTGACCACAAAATAAAAGGAGAACGAAAATGGCCATTCCAAAACTGAACGCCTATGCGCTGCCGACTGCGGCGGATATCCCGGAAAACAAAGTGAGCTGGGCCTTTGAGCCGGAGCGCGCCGCGCTGCTGATCCACGATATGCAGGATTACTTCATCAATTTCTGGGGCGACAACTGCCCGATGATCGACCAGGTGATCGCCAATATTGCGGCGCTGCGCGACTACTGCAAGCAGAACAATATTCCGGTTTACTACACAGCCCAGCCGAAAGAGCAGAGCGACGAGGATCGCGCGCTGCTTAACGATATGTGGGGACCGGGGATCAATAATCATCCCGAACAACAGGGCGTGGTGGCGCAGCTGGCGCCGGATGATCAGGATACCGTGTTGGTGAAGTGGCGTTACAGCGCCTTTATCCGTTCGCCGCTGGAGCAGGCGCTGAAGGAGACCGGGCGCGATCAGCTGATCATCTGCGGCGTCTATGCCCATATCGGCTGTATGACCACCGCTACCGACGCTTTTATGCGCGATATCAAACCCTTTATGGTGGCGGATGCGCTGGCTGATTTCAGCCGTGAAGAGCACCTGATGGCGCTGAAATATACCGCCGGGCGCAGCGGGCGCGTGGTGATGACCGAGGATCTGCTGCCGGTTCCCCAGAGCAAGGAGCAACTGCGCGCCCTGATCCTGCCGCTGCTGGATGAATCCGACGAGCCGGAAGATGACGAAAACCTGATCGACTACGGTCTGGATTCGGTGCGCATGATGGCGCTGGCGGCGCGCTGGCGTAAGGTGCACGGCGATATCGATTTTGTGATGCTCGCCAAAGAGCCGACTCTGGACGCCTGGTGGGCGCTGTTGAGCCGGGAGCCGAAGTCATGAAGGCAGATTTTCACGGCCAGACGGTGTGGGTGACCGGCGCGGGTCGGGGTATTGGCTACAGCACCGCGCTGGCGTTTCATGAAGCCGGTGCCCGGGTAGTGGGCTTCGATCGCGCCTTTGAGCAGGCGGATTACCCTTTTTCCACCGAGCAGGTGGATGTGGCTGACGCCGCACAGGTAGAGCAGGTCTGTCAGCGGCTGTTAAAAGATACCGATCGACTGGATGTTCTGGTGAACGCCGCAGGGATTCTGCGGATGGGCGCTACCGACGAGCTGCCGCTGAATGACTGGCAGGACACCTTTGCGGTAAACGTCGGCGGCGCCTTTAACTTCTTCCGCGCCACTATGGCGCAGTTCCGTGCCCAGCAGGGTGGAGCGCTGGTCACGGTAGCTTCTGACGCGGCCCATACTCCGCGTATCGGCATGTCGGCCTATGGCGCGTCGAAAGCGGCGCTGAAAAGCCTGGCGCTGACCGTGGCGCTGGAGCTGGCTGAATACGGCGTGCGCGGTAACCTGGTGTCGCCGGGTTCGACCGATACCGATATGCAGCGCGGGATGTGGACCACGCCGGACGCCGAACAGAAGCGTATTCAGGGCTATCCCCAGCAGTTTAAGCTGGGCGTACCGCTTGGCAAGATAGCCCGCCCGCAGGAGATAGCTGACACCATCCTGTTCCTTGCCTCTAAGCAGGCCAGCCATATCACGCTACAGGATATTGTGGTGGATGGCGGCTCAACCCTGGGGGCCTGAGATGATCTGGAAACGGGAGATAACGCTGGACGCGCTGAACCAGATGGCCGGACAGACCATGGTAGGGCATCTTGGGATTATTTTTACACACATCGGTGACGACGAACTGGAGGCGGAGATGGAAGTCGATCACCGCACCGTTCAGCCGTTTGGGTTGTTACACGGCGGGGCGTCGGCAGCGCTGGCTGAAACCATGGGCTCGATGGCCGGGTTTCTAACCAGCAAAGAGGGACAGTGCGTGGTTGGCACAGAACTGAGCGCCACTCATCACCGCGCCGTCTCTTCCGGTAAGGTGCGGGGCGTTTGTCGCCCGCTGCACCTCAGCAACAGCAGTCAGTGTTGGGAGATTGCCATCTTCGATGCGCGCGGCAAGCGTAGCTGCACCTGCCGTCTTTCCACGGCGGTTATCGGTTAATTTCACCAGATACGCCTGCTCTCAGGGAGGAGGGCGGGCGTTATTCCTGCAAATATGCATCCTTCCACGGGGCGTTGCATTTTTTCTCTGTCTTAATCGCACCGCTGCATATCCAGGCAACCTGGCGAGACATTATTCGTTATTATCGGCGCGGCGCTTGAGGCTTTTGCCTCATGACGGCTGCAAGGTTTGTTGTGCGGCAGAAAGAAGAAAGCCCCGAGTCATTTTTCAATTAACCCGAGGCTTACCCTATGTCCAAACAGCATCAGAGTAGCCTCTTACCCGCCGAAAGGCAAGGAGAAGAAGGCAATGAAGCTACCACGCGACACCCTAATTTGGTGCGTTTGTATCCTGTGTCTCACACTGTTGATATTTACGTACCTGACCCGGAAATCGCTATGCGAAATTCGATACCGGGATGGGGTTCGGGAGGTGGCGGCTTTCATGGCTTACGAATCCGGTAAGTAGCACCTGGAGGCAGGGGCGACCCTGCCTTTTCAGGGGATGTTGGCTGGCATAGCCACAAGCGTCTTTATAAAGGGCCTCCTGGTTTAACCGGAGGCCCTTTTCCCACATTGAGTGTGCAAGATTCCACCACGCCAGGCCCAGCTTAGTGATCTCGCTAGCAATGTCATGTAAATGCCGGGTAGCCAGGCTGTTTTATCTGGTTTCAACATTGTTAAATCACGCTGCGTGTTATAGATACAAATTGACATACATCTTCCTCTTTTTTGACCAACACAACGGATAAGACAATGAATAATCTAGGGAAATACCTTCTGTGGGGAGGGCTTTCACTGCTGGGGGCTTTTGCGCTCGGCTATATCGCCCTGAATCGCGGGGAGCAGATTAACGCGCTATGGATAGTGGTGGCGGCGGTCTGCGTTTATCTGATCGCTTATCGTTTTTATGGAATCTGGATAGCCAGGCGCGTGCTGTCGGTGGATGCCACCCGAATGACGCCTGCGGTGCGCCATAACGATGGCCTTGACTATGTACCGACCGATAAAAAAGTGCTGTTCGGCCACCATTTTGCCGCTATCGCCGGTGCCGGGCCGCTGGTGGGGCCGGTGCTTGCAGCCCAGATGGGCTACCTGCCGGGGATGATCTGGATCCTGGCCGGTGTGGTCCTGGCTGGTGCGGTGCAGGACTTTATGGTGCTGTTTGTCTCCACTCGCCGCGATGGTCGCTCCCTGGGAGAGCTGGTGAAAGAAGAGATGGGCAAGGTCGCGGGGGTTATCGCGCTGGTCTCCTGCTTTATGATTATGGTGATCATTCTGGCGGTACTGGCGATGATTGTGGTGAAGGCGCTGACCCACAGCCCCTGGGGCACTTATACCGTAGCCTTTACCATTCCGCTGGCGATCTTTATGGGGATCTACACCCGCTATCTGCGCCCCGGTCGCATTGGCGAGGTGTCGATTATCGGTCTGGTGCTGCTGATTTTCGCCATTATCTCTGGCGGTTGGGTAGCCGAGAGCGAATATACCTCCTGGTTTGACTTTACCGGCGTTCAGCTGACCTGGATTCTGGTGGGATACGGCTTTGTGGCGGCGGTACTGCCGGTATGGCTGCTGCTGGCGCCGCGTGACTACCTTTCGACCTTTCTGAAGATTGGCACCATCGTCGGTCTGGCGATCGGCATTCTGATTATGCGCCCGACCCTGACCATGCCGTCGATCACCAAATTTGTTGACGGTACCGGGCCGGTGTGGGCAGGGGATCTGTTCCCGTTCCTGTTTATTACCATTGCCTGCGGCGCGGTTTCCGGCTTCCATGCCCTGATCTCTTCCGGCACCACGCCGAAGATGCTGGCTAACGAAAATCAGGCCTGCCTGATTGGCTATGGCGGTATGCTGATGGAGTCCTTCGTAGCGATTATGGCGCTGGTGGCGGCCTGTATTATCGATCCCGGCGTTTACTTTGCCATGAATAGCCCGATGGCGATGCTGGCACCGGCGGGAACCGTCGATGTAGTGGCTTCTGCGGCTCAGGTGGTGAGTGGTTGGGGCTTTTCGGTGACGCCGGATATTCTGCATCGTATTGCCGAAGAGGTGGGGGAACAGAGCATTATTTCCCGCGCTGGCGGGGCGCCTACCCTGGCGGTAGGCATGGCCTATATTCTGCACGGGGCGCTGGGTGGCCTGATGGATGTCTCCTTCTGGTATCACTTCGCGATTTTGTTTGAGGCGCTGTTTATTCTGACCGCGGTGGATGCCGGTACCCGTGCCGCCCGCTTTATGCTGCAGGATCTGCTGGGAACAATCTCCCCGTCGCTGAAGCGTACCGAATCGCTGCCTGCCAACCTGCTGGCGACCGCGCTGTGCGTGCTGGCCTGGGGTTACTTCCTGCATCAGGGGGTGGTGGATCCGCTGGGCGGCATCAATACCCTGTGGCCGCTGTTTGGTATCGCCAACCAGATGCTGGCGGCGATGGCTCTGCTGCTGTGCGCGGTGGTGCTGTTTAAGATGAAGCGTCAGCGTTATGCCTGGGTGGCGCTGCTACCCACCGCCTGGCTGCTGGTCTGTACCCTGACCGCGGGCTGGCAGAAAGTGTTCAGTACCGATGCCCGGGTCGGTTTCCTGGCGGTGGCCAATAAGTTTCAGGCGATGATCGACAGCGGTAATATCCCGGCCCAGTACACCCAGTCGCAGCTGAGCCAACTGGTGTTTAATAACCGTCTGGACGCCGGTCTGACCCTGTACTTTATGGTGGTGGTCGTGGTGCTGGCGCTATTTTCGCTGAAGTGCGCGCGTCAGGCGTTGAAGAGTGAAAGCCCGACGGCGCGTGAAACGCCGTACCAGCCAATGTCGGAAAATGTCGACCAGATCGTAGCCCAGGCGAAAAACGCGCACTAAATATTGTCAAAGCCTCTCCTTCGTGGGAGGCTGGTTCGTTAGGGTGAGAGCACTTCAGAGCGCTCTGGTGAATCCCCTCACCCCGTCCCTCTCCCCAAAGGGGAGAGGGGGCAGTTAGTCACCCGTTTTTCTCCTCTCCCAAAGGGACGAGGGCAAAGGTCACCGGTTTTTTTCCCCTCTCCCAAAGGGATGAGGGCAAAGCTCCCCGGTTTTTCCCCTCTCCCTCTGGGAGAGGGTGGAATATGGAGGTAACAACAGATGTTTGATTCTCTGGCAAAAGCGGGTAAATACCTCGGTCAGGCGGCAAAGCTGATGGTAGGCGTACCCGACTACGATAATTACGTACAGCATATGCGTCTGAACCACCCGGAGCAGACGCCGATGACCTATGAAGAGTTTTTCCGCGATCGCCAGGACGCGCGATACGGCGGTAAAGGCGGCGCGCGCTGCTGCTGATGTGTCGTTTCTGAAGGACCCTGATATGAATGATGTGGTATCGGTCACCATACTGACCGGCTTTCTCGGCGCAGGTAAAACAACCCTGCTCAACTATTTTCTGACCCACCACGGCGACGCCCCCGTCGCGATACTGGAAAACGAATTCGGCGCCGTCAATATCGACGGCGCGCTACTGCGCGGCGGCGACAGCGTGAATGTGGTGGAACTCTCCAACGGCTGCGTTTGCTGTAGCGTGCGCGGTGAATTCAGCGCCGCCCTGAACGAATTGCTGGATAAGCGCGCCTGGGGCGATATTCAGTTTGATCGGCTGATTGTCGAAACCACCGGGCTCGCCGATCCCGGGCCGGTGATCCAGACCTTCTTTGTCGATGAGCGACTGCGTGAAGCCATGCGGCTGGATGCGGTGATTGCGCTGGCCGATTGCCAGCATGTCCAGCGCCAGCTGGATGAGCATCCGGTGGCGGCGGCCCAGATTGGTTTCGCCGACCGTATTCTGCTGACCAAAGCGGACCTGTGTGACGAGGCGCAGGTCGAGGCGGCGCTGGCGCGTATCCATCGCATTAACAGCAAGGCGGAGATTCTCCACATTACCAACGGCGAATGTCCGGCGGAGCTGTGGCTGGATATCGGCGCTTTTGAACTGAGCGATGCAAATCCGGTCAGCGAAGGGTTTCACATTATTCGCGCCGGTGCCGAACAGCCTCAGCGCTTTATGCCGTTCCGTCAGGCGCCTCAGGGGCAGCGCTCCTGGGATGACGCTATTCAGGCCCATGTGTTCGAAGCCGGAAGGCTGGATCTGAAAAAGATTGGCGCCTTTATGGAGCAGTGCATCGAAACGTACGGCAACGATATGCTGCGTTATAAAGGGGTGCTGGCTATCGCGGATAACTCACAGCGCCTGGTGGTGCAGGGGGTTCACAAGGTGGTGGGCTTCGACTATGGCGCAGAGTGGGAATCGCCAGACGGCGCCTTTTCCCGGTTGGTGATTATCGGCCGCTATCTGCCGGTTGATGAACTGCGCGCCGGGTTTGCGGCGACAGCGGCGTAATAATAATGCGGTCCCGAAGTCAGTCGGGGCCGCGCTCGTCATTAACTGTACTGGCGGATACGGGCAATCAGTTCGTCCACGTTGTCCAGCCTGTCGGCCAGCACAATCAGCGTCCGTCCCAGCGTAATCGCGTGGCTGATACAGGCCAGTCGCATCCGCTCATCCTGAATCCCTTCCAGATCCGCCACGTGAGAAAGCCCCACGCTGCGGCGAATCAGTTCTGTACCGCAAAAACCGATGCAGTCGAACCAGACCTTTTGCAGGAAAGCTTCGGCGTAGCCGGGGCTGGCCAGCGCTGCGTCCCGGCTCTTGTCGTGGGCCAGAGCCAGAAAGCGCTGGTGGAAGCCGAGCCATAGCGCGCGCAGGTCCAGGAGTCGCTGCTCGCGAACGTCCGCCGCTTCACGGATGCCTAACAGCCCCGGCGCACCGCAGTAGTTCAGCAGCAGGTTGCCCATGGCGGTGCCCAAATCAAAGCCTATGGGACCGAAATAGCCGAATTCGGCATCGATGGCTTTCAGGCTGTCGTTGGCCACAAACAGCGAACCGCTGTGAATATCGCCGTGGAGCAGGGCTTCTGCGTGGGTCAGAAAGCGATGCTTAAGACCCGCGACGGCCACTTTCAGCGGCTCATCTTCACGCAGTTGCACTACCTCTGACTCCAGCTGTTCAGGATAGTTATTGCGCGGATGTTCCTGATAAGGATCGTTAAAGAACAGATCCTCGGTGATCTCACACATCGCCGGATTGATAAAGTTGGCCACCTGGCGCTTTTTATCGTGGGGTGGCAGCCAGAAATCGCTGGTGTGAAACAGGGTTTGCGCCAGATATTCCGCCAGTTGATCGATAGCCTGAGGGTAGTGACGGCCCTGAATCAGTTCACCACGCCAGATTTGGTGGTCAGAGAGATCTTCCATCACGATGGTGGCAAGTTCAGGATCGTGGTACAGCACTTTCACGGTATGCCGGGGAGCGTGGCGATAGTGTTCAATTAGGGTCTGGGCTTCAAGCCGCGCCCGATCTGGCGTCAGCGGCCAGGATTCTCCCACGCAGCGCACCCAGGGCAGAGCCTGTTTCACAATAACGCGGCTGATGCCATCACTGTCGAGGATTTTAAATACCAGATTGAGGTTACCGTCGCCTACTTCGCTGGCAGAAACCAGGACCGAAGGATCCGCCAGTCCAGCGTGCTCCCGGGCATAAGCCAGCGCATCTGTGGGGGTAAAGGTGTGATAGTGCGACATGCTTCCAGTCCTCATTCTGTTACCGATACAAAGCCGTTCAGACGTCTATACTTCTGGATTGCATCCTGCCACAATGTGACACATCAACGCAACACGGATTTAACTTTATGCAGACATTACAGACGACCAGCCTGCGGGTGGTGGATAACCGGTTATGGATTCTCGATCAGCAGGCGTTACCTGCCCGCAGCGACTGGCTGGCGGTGGACAGCGTCGATGAGCTGGTGGCCTGTATTCAGGCCCTGAAAGTACGCGGCGCACCGCTGATTGGCCTTTCTGCCAGCCTGCTGCTGGCGCTACTGGCACAGCGTGAGACGCAGCGGGAAGAGCTGGAGAAAGGGCTGGAAACCCTGCGGGCATCAAGACCCACGGCGGTGAATCTGATGAATAATCTGGATCGCATGCGCCTTGCGCTGGCGGCAGATAACTATCGCGATGCGCTGGCGCGTGAAGCTCTGGCGCTGGTGGAAGAAGATCGCCAACTGTGCGATCGCATCGCCAGCGCGGGCAGCGAACTGGTGACGCCGGGCAGTCGGTTGCTGACCCACTGCAATACCGGCGGGTTAGCCACTGCCGGTGTGGGGACCGCTCTTGGGGTTATCACCCACGCCTGGCGCCAGGGCAAGGTTCAGCAGGTGTGGGTGGATGAAACCCGGCCGCTGCTGCAGGGCGGGCGTCTGACCGCCTGGGAACTGGGAGAGTTGGGGGTTCCTTACCGGCTGATTTGCGACTCCATGGCGGCGAGCCTGATGGCGAAAGGGGAGGTGGATGCGGTCTGGGTCGGCGCCGATCGTATTGCCGCTAACGGTGATGTCGCCAATAAGATTGGCACCTACGGACTGGCGGTGCTGGCGCGCTGGCACAAAATTCCTTTCTATGTCGCAGCGCCGCGCACCACGCTCGACCCTGACTGCCAGGACGGCGCCGCCATTCCGGTGGAACAGCGTGCAGCGGCAGAAGTCACCGGCGTGGCGGGCAGTTTTGGTTCGGTTCATTGGGCGCCGGAGCAGGCTGCCGTCTACAACCCGGCCTTTGATGTCACACCGGCGGAGCTGATTAGCGGTTGGGTGCTGGACAGCGGCGTCATCACGCCTCTGGACGTGGCTAACGGCGCGTTGCGCTGAAGCGGAGAGCACGCGACGTTCAGGGCCGAACGTCGCGTTAATGGATTATCCCAGGCGCGGAAAGCGCTCGGCGATGTCGTTGCCGGTAAATTTCGCTATCCAGCCTTCGGGATTATCGAAGATACGAATGGCGGTGAAGTGCGGCTCGGATCCCATATCAAACCAGTGCGGGGTTCCGGCCGGAACCGAGATCAGATCGCCTTTTTCGCACAGTACCTGGTAAATGCGTTGGTCCAGATGCAGGCAGAACAGGCCGCGCCCTTCCACAAAAAAACGCACTTCGTCTTCGCCGTGGGTGTGCTCCTGAAGGAACTTTTCGCGCATTTCCGCTTTTTGAGGATGGTCTGCGCGCATGCTGATGACGTCCCAGCTCTGGTAGCCTTTTTCATCCACCAGCCGGTCAATGGCGTGCTGGTAAGCCGCAAGGGTGCTTTCCGGCGTCGGGGCATCGCCCAGGTCGTGGTCGGCATGCCAGCGTTCGAAGCGCACGCCCTGCTGCGCCAACTGTCCGGCGATGGCCTGGCCTGCTGTACTGTGCCATTCGGGCGTGGTGGCGTTGTGGCTGGCATAGATAGTCAGTGCGCTCATGACATGTTCTCCGGGGAAATCTGGTCGAATCGCTGGACCTGTGGGTGACGGCTTAAAGGATCCTGTTCGCCGCGAATAAGCTGGATGGTATGCCAGCCAGCCTCCTGTGCGGCATCCAGCTCCTGGTGGATATCGGACAGAAACAGAATTTCATCCGGAGCCAGAACAAGCTGTCCGGCGATGGTGCGGTAGGCGTCGGCTTCCCGTTTGGCGCCCACGTGGGTATCGAACCAGACGCTGAAGAACGGGCTGAGATCTCCGGCGCTGCTGTAACCGAACAGTAGCTTCTGGGCCTCTACCGACCCTGAAGAGTAAACCCCCAGGGCGATCCCCTGTGCCTGCCAGCGCATAAGCGCCGGGGGGACATCTTCATAAACGTGGCCTTTAAAATCGCCATTCAGGTAGCCATCGCGCCAGATCATGCCCTGTAGCGCCTTTAAGACCGTGGATTTGCGATCCTGCGCCATAAAGTCTTCCAGAGTGGCGACAAGCTGGTCGGCGCTGGCTTCGGGCTGATTGATTTCCTGCCGCAGGTCGTCGAGCAGCGAACTCACCGGCTCCCGGGACTGCTGCTGGCTGACGAATTCCGCCATACGCTGGCGGGCCATGGGAAACAGGACATCGTGGACGAAACGAATGTCGCTGGTGGTGCCTTCAATATCGGTCACAATGGCGCGAATCATACTCTCTCCAGCAGTCGGCGCTGCATTTCACAGTGGAACAGAAACTCCAGCCCTTCCAGGTGGCGGCGGGCTTCGTCGACGTTGCGGCCCCAGCAGGTGAGGCCGTGACCGCGCAGCAGAAACCCATAGTGCAGGGGATGCTGTTCGCCGTAGCGGCCTATCCGCCCGGCCAGGGCGTCGATATCCTGGTCATTGTCGAACACAGGAATCGCCACGCGCTGCTGGTGACTCTGCTGGCCGCGCAGCGATTTTTGCATTTCATAGCCGGTGAGTTCCATAACCGGTTCACGGATCACCCGCGACAGCACGGTGGCATTAACGGTATGCACGTGGAGTACCGCGCCCGCTTCGGGCCACAGGCGATAGAGCAGGGTGTGCAGGCCGGTTTCCGCCGAGGGGCGGCCGCCGCAGGGGGCGCGATTGGTGGCGATTTCCACCCGCAGGAAGTCGTCGGCGGTCAGGCTGCCTTTGTCCTTACCGGACTGGCTAATCCAGCAGTGTTCGCTGTCTTCGCGCAGTGACATATTACCGCCGGTGGCGGGGGCCCAACCCCGGGCGCCTATCCAGCGGCAGGCATCGACCAGGGCGTTGAGTGGCTGATAAGGCATCGTGGACTCCGTCTCTGTCTGGACGTCTAAGCGTCTTGATTGCCAAATATTAACACCGTGCTATAGTGGCAGCAACATACCTGTTACAAACAGGCCCGTCGAATTGAGCGAAAGGGCAGTATAATGAACAGTATTACCCCTCTTAAACCCCAGAGCCGCCTGCCGGCGCTGGGCACCACAATTTTTACTCAGATGAGCGCGCTGGCGGTTCAGCATCAGGCCATTAATCTTTCCCAGGGATTTCCGGATTTTGACGGACCGCGTTTATTACAGGAACGCCTGGCGCACCACGTGGCGCGCGGCGCCAATCAGTATGCTCCTATGGCTGGCGTTCCGGCGCTGCGCGAAGCGATTGCCGATAAGACCCGGGAGCTTTATGGCTGGCAGCCGGATCCCGACGCCGAAGTCACGGTGACCGCGGGCGCTACCGAAGCGCTATTTGCTTCAATTACCGCGCTGGTGCGCCCCGGAGATGAAGTTATCTGCTTTGATCCCAGTTACGACAGCTACGCGCCAGCAGTCCAGTTAGCCGGAGGCGTTCTGAAACGTCTGCCGCTGGCTCCGCCGCATTTCCGGGTAGACTGGCAGGCGTTTCGCGAACGGGTATCGGAACGTACCCGACTGGTGATTATCAATACCCCACACAACCCGACGGCCACGGTCTGGCGCGAGGAGGATTTCGCGGCGCTGTGGCAGGCTATCGCGCCTTATGAGATCTACGTGCTGAGCGACGAAGTCTATGAGCATATCTGCTTCGATCCCCAGGGCCATACCAGCGTGCTGGGACATGCCTCGCTGCGTCAGCGATCTATCGCCGTTTCATCGTTTGGTAAAACCTTCCATATGACCGGCTGGAAGGTGGGTTACTGCGTGGCGCCGGAAGCACTGAGCGCGGAGGTGCGCAAGGTACATCAGTATCTGACCTTTTCGGTGAATACCCCGGCACAGTTTGCCCTGGTCGATATGCTGCGCGCTGAGCCGGAGCACTATCGCGAACTGCCTGATTTCTATCGCCAGCGGCGCGATGCCTTTGTCCAGGCGCTCGCGCCCGGGCGCCTGGAATTACTACCCTGCGAAGGGACTTACTTCCTGCTGGCGGACTACAGCGCGATTTCAGACAGCGATGACGTGAGCTTCTGCCGCTGGCTGACGACGGAAGTGGGCGTTGCCGCCATTCCGCTCTCGGTATTCTGTGCCGATCCCTTCCCTCACACCCTGATTCGCCTGTGCTTTGCCAAAGCGCCGGAAACACTGAGTGCCGCTGCGGAGCGTCTGGTGAAGCTCTGGCCTGCCCGATAGTGACGCCGTTGACCAAATTGTCAGCGGTTCACAAATTCGAATGAAATGTCATTTCATCTTTTATCGATCGCAGTTTTGTTGTGCTAATGGTTATTGAGTCACCGACCAATAAGCGGGAGCGACAATGAAAATTAAATCTGCGATCGAAAGGATCCCTGGCGGCATGATGCTGGTGCCGTTACTGCTTGGCGCGCTGCTTAACACCATGGCGCCGGGAACCGGGGAGTATTTCGGCTCCTTCACCAAAGGGATGATCGGCGGTACGGTACCGATACTGGCGGTCTGGTTTTTCTGTATTGGCGCTTCCATTGAACTGCGGGCCACCGGTAGGGTGCTGCGCAAATCCGGAACCCTGGTGGTCACCAAGATTGCGACGGCCTGGGGCGTGGCGATGCTCGCCGCCATGGTGATACCGGAGCACGGTATCACCAGCGGTGTCTTTGCCGGGCTATCGGTGCTGGCGATTGTTTCAGCGATGGATATGACCAACGGCGGCCTGTACGCCAGCCTGATGAACCAGTATGGCACCAAAGAGGAGGCTGGCGCTTTCGTGCTGATGTCGCTGGAGTCCGGCCCGCTGATGACCATGGTGATCCTGGGCTCTGCCGGGTTGGCCACCTTTGAGCCTCAGCACTTTATCGGCGCGGTACTGCCGTTCCTGGTGGGCTTTGTGCTGGGCAATCTGGATATCGATCTGCGTGAATTCTTTGGTAAAGCCACCACGACGCTGATTCCGTTTTTCGGCTTTGCGCTGGGGAATACCATCAATCTGGGCGTGATTCTGGATACCGGTCTTCTCGGTGTGTTTCTGGGGGCCGCGGTGATTGTGATTACCGGAATTCCGCTGATACTGGCGGATCGCTTCATCGGTGGCGGAAACGGCACCGCGGGCATTGCCGCTTCGTCGTCGGCGGGGGCGGCAGTGGCGAATCCGGTGATAATCGCTCAGATGAACCCGGCGTTCGCCCCGGTGGCCCAGTCCGCCACAGCGCTGGTGGCCACCAGCGTGATTGTCACGTCGGTACTGGTACCGGTGATTACCGCACTCTATGCGCGCCATATGGGGAGCGGGGCCGTGGTAAAAGGTGGGGTGAAGGTTCACTAATCAAAAAGACGGCATTGCGCCGTCTTTTTCTATCGATGCAGGGAAGCGTTAGCTCCCGATATCGCGCAGCTTCTTGCCGGACATCAGGTTCTTCTCGATGTGCTCCAGGGTGACGTTTTTGGTCTCCGGAATCAGCCAGAAGGTGATGGCGACGAACACCAGGTTCAGGGCGGTATAGAGCCAGAAGGTACCGGCGGCGCCAATGCTGTCCAGCAGCGTCAGGAAGGTGGCGCCGATAATCATGTTGGAGATCCAGTTGGTGGTGGTGGAGCAGGTGACGCCAAAGTCGCGACACTTCAGAGGCTGGATTTCTGAACAGAGGATCCAGACCACCGGCGCGGCGCTCATGGCGTAACCGGCAATGCACATCATGGTCATGCCGACAGAGAGCCAGGAGATGCCGGTAGAGAGGTTACCGTTGTCCACCTGCATCAGGCAGTAGCCCAGAATCAGAGTGCCGATCGCCATCACGGTAAAGCCTATCTTCAGGGCCGGTTTACGGCCGGATTTATCGACGGTGAAGACGGCGATAAAGGTGGCCAGCATAAAGGTCAGTCCCACCACGACGGTGGCGATCATCTGTTCCTGGTGGCTACTGAAACCCGCCATTTCGAAAATCTTCGGCGCGTAATACATGATGATGTTCATCCCGGTGAACTGCTGCATTGCCTGCAGCAACATGCCCAGAAACACTGCGCGACGCACGTTACGGTTCGAGCGGAACAGCGCCCAGCCTCCCTGTTTCACCTTCAGGCTGTCGCGAATCTCTTCCAGCTCTTCGCGGGCTTTTTCCGAGGTATCGCGTAGCATTCTGAGCACCCGTTCCGCCTGGTCTGACTTGCCGTTTGCGGCCAGCCAGCGTGGGCTGTTGGGCAGGAAAACCACCATAGCCAGCAGAACCACCGCTGGCAGAGCCAGCACGCCGAGCATGGCGCGCCAGTTGCCGCTGTAGCTCAGGGCGGTGTCGGACAGGAAGGCGAGCAGGATCCCTAAGGTGACCATCAGCTGGTACATGCTGATCATTTTACCGCGTACGTTTTCCGACGCCATTTCAGACAGATAGAGCGGAGCGGTATAAGAAGCAATACCTACAGCGATACCGAGAACCACACGGGCGATTAGCAGCACTTCAAGATTATGGGCGAAAGCCGACCCCAGTGAGCCGACAATAAACAGAATGGCCCCAGCCAGCAGGCTAAGCTTGCGGCCCAGACGGGCGGAGAGCCAGCCGTTAAACAGTGCGCCGATGGCGGCGCCGAGCATCATGCTGCTGACCACCCACTCCTGCTGATGGCTGTTGAGGGTAAAGTGGTCGGTAATGAAGGGCAGGGCGCCAGCGATAACGCCGATGTCCAGGCCGAACAACAGACCGGCGACGGCGGCAGAAATGGCAACGAACAGGTTCATTCGCCTGGCGCGCCGCTCCTGTGGGGTCTCGAGCCTGGGGGTATCACTCACATACGACATACTTCATCTCCGGGGATTAGGAAAATCTGTTATCCATTACGTTAAGAGATTGTCTGCGTTAGTCGGGAGGGGGAAAACGGCGTAGAGATGGATGATTCTGCTGTCCAATATGATTTTGTGACCCAGGTTTCACTTCTGTATTCATGTGTGCAAAAAATGATGTCAGGTATTGTGGGGTATGGCGGCCCGGTATTCATAAAACCTTTTCAATGGGGTGGTTTATTTGATATGGATGATCGAATAACAGGCAGGTGCTGCATGTTTTGGGGGGGAAGGGGGGCTGTCGGGAAAAGTCGTTATTCAGAATCTGGCGAGCATTAAAAGCAGGAAAATGGCTATTTATGCAGGCTAACTGGCCTATATTGTGCAATTTTTGCGATATAAAATATGAAAGTCCTTGTTTTTTGTCAGGCTATAGCATTCCCCTATCAGATCTATAGACAATACCTTACGGTTTTCACGTTGACCCGTAGCTCTGAGCGGTGGTTAAATCCGGAGGCTGTACTCTGTTTCGCGCCGGGTCAGTAATACACCTGTTGTCGAAGATTCAGACAGGACGGGTGCCAGGGCCACCGCGGGTGGCCCTTTTGCTTTACGCTGGATGGTAAGGCTGCGCGAGCATTCCCTGTCGTCACCAATGAATTACTGACTAGCTGATAGATATCGCTTATCAATTCAATAACACAAACGGATTGGATGAAGCGGCAGAGATTCGATACCTTATACCCCATCGAAACCACGGAGGAAGTAATAGATGTCCTTAATTAATACCAAAATCAAACCTTTTAAAGCACAGGCTTTCAAAAACGGTGAATTCGTAGAAGTTACCGAGAAAGACGTTGAAGGTCGCTGGAGCGTCTTCTTCTTCTACCCGGCTGACTTTACCTTTGTTTGCCCGACCGAGCTGGGTGACCTGGCGGATCACTACGATGAATTCCAGAAGCTGGGCGTGGATATCTACTCCGTATCTACCGACACCCACTTCACCCACAAAGCGTGGCACGAGACTTCCGACACCATCGGTAAGATCAAGTACGCAATGCTGGGCGACCAGACCATGGCGCTGTCCCGTAACTTCGAAATCCTGCGTGAAGACGAAGGTCTGGCCAACCGTGGTACCTTCCTGGTTGACCCGAACGGCATCATCCAGGCTGTTGAAGTGACTGCTGAAGGCATCGGCCGTGACGCTACTGACCTGCTGCGTAAAGTGAAAGCGGCTCAGTACGTTGCTTCCCACCCGGGTGAAGTGTGCCCGGCTAAGTGGAAAGAAGGCGAAGCGACTCTGGCTCCGTCTCTGGACCTGGTGGGTAAAATCTAAACCCCCTTTGTCTCTTAGGCCGCGGGTGCGTCCCGCGGTATAAGCGACCCGCGTCTCTTTCATGCCGCAGGCGCCCTGAATATCGCTACTGGATTATTCACTACGGTGTGAAACGCGCGTACCTATTCTCGCGGGTGCATTTGCACCCGTTTTTCTTGCCAGCACCAGGGAGATACCATGCTCGACACTACGATGAAAACACAGCTCAAGGCCTATCTTGAGAAACTGACAAAGCCTGTTGAGTTGATTGCCACGCTGGATGACAGCGCACGGTCATCGGAAATCAGGGAACTTCTGGCAGAAATCGCTGAGCTGTCAGATAAAGTCTCTTTTACGGAGCGCAACGATCTGCCGGTTCGTAAACCCTCTTTTCTGATTACCAACCCCGGCTCGGAGCAGGGACCGCGTTTTGCGGGTTCGCCGCTCGGCCATGAATTTACCTCACTGGTTCTGGCGCTGCTGTGGACCGGTGGGCATCCGTCTAAAGAGGCGAAAGAGCTGCTGGAGCAGATAGCCGACCTCGACGGTGATTTTGAATTTGAGACTTATTATTCGCTCTCCTGCCACAACTGCCCGGACGTGGTCCAGGCGCTGAACCTGATGGCGGTGCTCAACCCGCGCATCAAACATACGGCCATTGACGGCGGCGCTTATCAGAATGAGATCAGCGAGCGCAACGTGATGGGCGTACCGGCGGTGTTCCTGAACGGTAAAGAGTTCGGTCAGGGGCGTATGACGCTTTCGGAGATCGTCAGCAAGGTGGATACCGGCGCGGAAAAACGCGCGGCGGAGGCCCTGAACCAGCGTGAGGCCTACGATGTGCTGATTGTCGGCTCCGGCCCTGCGGGTGCCGCTGCGGCGATCTATGCAGCCCGTAAAGGGATTCGCACCGGCCTGATGGGCGAGCGTTTCGGCGGTCAGGTTCTGGATACCGTGGACATCGAAAACTACATCTCGGTGCCGAAGACCGAAGGTCAGAAGCTGGCGGGCGCCCTGAAGGCGCACGTTGACGACTACGACGTGGATGTTATCGATACCCAGAGCGCTTCCCGCCTGGTGCCTGCCGCCAACGAAGGCGGACTACACCAGATTGAAACCGCCTCAGGCGCGACGCTGAAGGCGCGCAGCATCATCATCGCCACCGGGGCGAAATGGCGCAATATGAATGTGCCGGGCGAAGATGAGTACCGTACCCGCGGCGTCACCTATTGCCCGCACTGCGACGGCCCGCTGTTTAAAGGCAAACGCGTGGCGGTGATCGGCGGCGGTAACTCCGGCGTGGAAGCGGCTATCGATCTGGCGGGCGTGGTGGATCACGTTACCCTGCTGGAGTTCGCACCGGAAATGAAAGCGGACCAGGTCCTGCAGGATAAAGTTCGCAGCCTGAGCAATGTCGATATTATTCTGAATGCCCAGACCACCGAGGTGAAGGGCGACGGCACTCGCGTGACGGGTCTTGAATATCAGGATCGCGTCTCCGGTGCCACTCATAGCCTTGAACTGGCCGGGATCTTCGTTCAGATTGGCCTGCTGCCGAATACCAACTGGCTGGAAGGCGCCGTAGAGCGCAACCGTATGGGCGAAATCATCGTTGATGCCCGCGGTGAAACCAGCGTGAAGGGGATCTTCGCTGCAGGGGACTGCACCACCGTGCCGTACAAGCAGATCATTATCGCCACCGGCGAAGGGGCGAAAGCGTCACTCAGCGCCTTTGACTACCTGATCCGCACCAAAACGGCATAATAAAAAAGGCCCTCCCATTGGGAGAGGTTCAAAGACACACACAGCAAAAACACCAGAGGCTACCTGCGGGTAGCCTCTTTTTTTTACCTGCATCAAAAGGCTAACGCACCACCAGCACCGGAATACGGGCATAGCGGATAATGCTGGCCGCGTTGGAGCCCAGCAGATGAGTAGTGATAGAGGGATTACGGGAGCCAACGACGATGACATCGGCCTGAAGCTCTTTGGCGGCGGCGTTGACCTCGTCGCGCACGTTACCGAAACGGGTTTCGGTAATGACGCGCTCCGGCGCAATATGGAAGTGGCTGGCCAGGGTTTTAAGCTTATCTTCCGCCTCCTGACGCAGGTGATCCTCAAAGCGGCGCATCTCGGAGGCAAAACCGCGGAACATCATAGCGGAAGCATCCGGCATCACGTGTAGCAGGTGAATCCTGCCATCCTGTTGCGCCAGAAATTCGGCGTGGCGAATGGCCTTATCTGATAAATCCATTTCAAAGACATCAACTGGCATCAGGATCGTCTGGTACATAAAGCAACCTCCATTTAATGATAAGATTTTCCTTAATAAAACACGGGTTTTTAGGTTTTTAGTGGGGCAGTAATAAGAAGTGTGACGCAGGCTGGAGTGGGAGAGTGGAAACTGTGAAGGTTTTCACAGGTCGTTAAACAGAAAGAGGATGCCAGGCATCCTCCAGAACGCGGTTCAGCGATGATACTCCCCGGCGGACTCGGGCTGGTATTGCAGCTCCAGCACTTCCAGATGGGTTTCGATGCCGCCCGGCAGCGCCCAGCGAATATGGTCTCCAACCCGCAGCCCCAGCAGTGCGGCACCCACCGGCGCCAGTACCGAAAGCTGGCTGGCGGTATCGGTCAGGTTAGCCGGATAGACCAGGGTACGCAGGTGCTCTTCACCGCTGTTCAGATTGCGGAATTTCACCCGGCTATTCATGGTAACGACATCGGCCGGTATCTCCTCCGGCTTACACATTTGCGCGCGATCGAGTTCGGCATTGAGCGCTTCGGCGACCGGGAGTTCGGCGAACGCGGGCTGTTCCAGCAGCCGATCAATACGTTCCGCGTCGAGTTCGTTAATGATAATTGCAGGTCGGGACATCACAGACTCCATGTTAATCATCCGGCCCTTTGCCGGATATGAGAGACCCCAAAAGAAAACCCTCACCATCGGAGTGATGAGGGTTGACCTGATGATAATAGCGGTGCCCGTTGTGCGAGTACAGTGAACTGCTTCACACTCGGTGCGGTAGGGCTACAGAATCATGCTGCCCAGCGCTGCCAGCAGGAAGGCAATGCTGCCCAGCAGGGTTTCCATAACGGTCCAGGTTTTAAGAGTGGTCTTCTCGTCCATTTCCAGGAAGCGGCCAACCAGCCAGAAGCCGGAGTCGTTCACGTGGGAAAGTACGGTAGCACCGCCCGCGATAGCGATAACGATAAAGCACAGGTCGAACTCGCTCAGGCCGGTAGCGCTTTGCACCATTGGCGCCACCAGGGCTGCGGTGGTGGTCAGTGCGACCGTCGCAGAGCCCTGCGCCACGCGCAGCGCGGTAGAGATAACAAAGGCCGCCAGAATCACCGGCATGCCGGTATCGGAAAGCACGCCAGCCAGTGCGTCGCCAATGCCGCTGGCGCGCAGTACGCCGCCAAACATACCGCCAGCGCCGGTGACCAGAATGATGCCGCAGATGGGACCAAGGGCGCCGTCACACACTTTTTCAAGATGCTGGCGGCTGTGATCGCGGCTGAAAACCAGCAGGGCGAAGAAGGTGGTGATTAGCAGCGCTACCGGGGTTTTGCCCAGCATACGCAGGAAGTTGACCAGGGTGCTGTCGGCATCGACCCAGCCCAGAACGATGGCGGTACTCAGACCGGTATCGAGGAAAATCAGAACCAGCGGCAGCAGCAGGATCGCCATCACGGTGCCGAAAGAGGGCGGACGATGGTTAGGATCTGCTTCTACTTCGCCCAGGAAGGAAGTGGGAAGCTTGATGTCGAATTTTTTACCGGCGTACAGGCCATACAGGTAGGCGCCGAGATACCAGGTGGGGATGGCAATCACCAGGCCAACCAGCACCAGCAGACCGATGTTAGCGCCCAGCAGTTCGGAAGCGGCAACCGGGCCCGGATGCGGCGGCACCAGGGCGTGCATTACCGCAAAGGCCCCCGCAGCAGGAAGTGCATATTTCAGGGTGGAGCCGCCAAACTGTTTGGCGACGCTGAAGATAATCGGCAGCATCACGACCAGACCGGCGTCGAAGAAGATCGGGAAGCCGAACATTAGCGAGGCGACGCCCAGCGCCAGCGGCGCACGGTGAGAGCCGAATTTATTGATGAGGGTGTCCGCCAGCACTTTCGCGCCGCCGGAGATTTCAAGCATGCGTCCTATCATCGCGCCCAGACCCACCAGCAATGCAACGCCTGCCAGGGTGCTGCCAAAACCGCTTAGCAGCGTGGGGACGATCTTATCGAATGGGACTTTGGTGACCAGCGCAACGATGATACTGACCAGCGTCAGTGCCAGGAAGGCGTGCACCTTAAAGCGCATAATCAGCACCAGCAGCAGGGCAACCGCGCCAGCGGCAATGCCTAACAGCGTTCCGGCACCATAAGCGTATGTCATTTCCGTCATTGTCTGGTTCCTCTACTTATCAATCCAGGGAAGAGGGCGAGCCGCTCTTTCTGATACCGGTAACATGATACTGGTAACATTCACCAGGCTGTTATAGGAATTGACCACGTTATTTACATTTTGAGATGAGGTTCAAACATTGGAAACAAACTCCCCATCCGGGGGATTGACTCAGCGTAGTTACCAGGGAGCCGTTACGTAAAGGTACAGAAGGGAAAAAACGGGATGGCGTGCGTGCTAATTGATTGAATTTCATGATATACATCACAAAAAATGTTTGTTAAATGCGCGATTTTCTAAAAAATGAGGTTCGTATCATTATCTGTGGTTTCCGGCAGCGTTGCTGCCGGGGGAAATGAAGGGCTGCGGTTTACTGACGACGAGCCAGCGGCTGTAACAGCTCACATAATATGGCGCTACGCTGTCGGGGCGTTAGCCATAGCCAGGCCGGAAAACGCCGGGGGAGCGGCTGACGAAGAAACATCGTCTGCATTTCCTGGAGCCATGAGTCGGTTTTGCTCATATTCCATTCCTCTTGCTGGTTTACTTAGCCAGAGTGTGGCGTGGTAAACACGGAACAAAAACGGATGGAATGCTTTTTATTCTTCAGGTTTTATAGGGCCCTGACCCGGATACGACTCAGAAACCGACGGCATCCAGACGGAAGGTTTTTGCGCAGTTACCCGGATGCGCTCCCGGAGTAAAGCTCTGTGAGCTCAGGGGCTGGTTGATGGCTTCCGCCTTCAGGCCGATCTGCATTTCGGCCAGATAAGCCGGATTTCCGTGACAGGTCAGCTTCACCGCTTTCACGCTCTCTTTACCCCAGCTACGCGCCAGCGCTTCGTTAAATGCCTTGCGGCTGACGATCTTTCCGTAATGACCGGCCAGGAAACGTCCGAAGGCGCTGTCGCGCACCTCCTGATTCAGGCGCACCATGGTGCCGAAATAAGCATTGGGATTAAATCCAAAGCAGGCGCCGTGCTTGGCGAATTCATAGCGTTCCAGACAGGAACTGCCGCCAGCGCCGGGCATCACTTCGCCCAGCTTCTGCGCCATGGTGTCGCTCAGGTCAACCCCTGGGGCGGCGCATTTCCGTGAAGCGCGAGCTTCTGGCATATTGGGAATCGGGCGGGTGGCGCAACCGTAACGCATCCAGCGCCGCTCATCCACGCCGCGTGCCGCGATGGAACGCGGCAGACCGGGCCATAGCCCATGTACCGTCAGCATCTGTGCGCCGTTTTCCGGGGAGTCCTGCTCCCGGCATTCGGCGGGAAGTTTGCGATTGCGTTCATGCATGCTCTGACAGAAGCCGCTCTGCCAGGAGAGCGCCAGCACGTAGCGGTCAAAGTCGTCATACTGCGTTGCCTTCAATGGTTCGGCATGGGCATAACCGCTGGCAAGCGTGCCAGTCAGCAGCGCGTAAGCTATCCAGTTTTTCATGTGATTTCCGATGGTTCGCGTTATATCCGCGTTATTTAACCACAAAAAGGGGACCCGCAGGTCCCCTTCGCGTGTGAGTGTGCCCGCGTCAGCTGGCAGGCATCAATACTTCAGTGGCGATAATCACTACCAGCAGGCCGACCAGTACTGGCACCGAGGTGCGTTTAACCACTTCGAACGGCGAGATCTTCGCCATGCCTGCTACCGCGACGACCACGCCGGAAACCGGAGAGATGGTCCGCCCGAGGTTAGAGGCCTGCAGCATCGGAATCACCAGGTACCCCGGATTCACGCCCGACTGAGCGGCCAGTTTAGGGATCAGCTCTGCGAAAGCATAAAAAGGGGCATTACCGGAACCCGTGGTCATCGCCGCCAGCATGGTCAGAATCACCAGTACCAGCATCAGGACGATACTGGCGGAACCAAAGGAGGTTGCGATAGAGATCAGGCTCTGGATAAAACCGATGGCGCTTAGCCCCTGGGCAAAGACCCCGGCGGCGACCAGCAGCATGACCACGGTCGCGAAAGCGTCCGCCATACCGCGCCAGGCAACCTCCAGCCCTTCAAATACGCTGCGGGTATTAAAGCTGCGCAGGAATTCGATGATGGCCGTTAGCAGAATACACATCACCAGCAGCGTAATAATATGCAGCTGCGGGCCCCATTTCCCGTCGAAAATCAGTACCGCAATGACCGGGGAGAAGGGCAGGATGGCGTAAAAAGCAGGAACTTTGGTCTGGATTTCGCTGACGTCCAACATTTCGGTGTTGATATGCTCTTTTTTATCCAGCCAGCGCTGCCAGAAATAGTGTGCGATGCCCATGCAGACAATGGCGGCGATGGAGATCGGCAGAGTGGTTTTAAAGGCGAAATCGACCAGAGGCATATCGGCAACCCTGGCGGCCAGAACTACATCGCCAGAGGTGGGGGACAGAATAATCGCTGCCGGTGAGGCGCAGATAGCGGCGGCTGCGCCGCGGCTGATGCCGACGTTGACCATGACCGGAAACAGGGTTGCCATCAGTAGCACCCCCAGCCCGGTGGCGGAGGAGACCGCCAGTGACATCAGGCAGGCAAGGAAGTAAGCCACCACCATCAGCAGATGGGGCGAGTTGATGTACTGTAACGGGCGGGAAGCCAGCTTTACCACCATATCGTTAGCGCCGATATGAGTCATATAGGCCGCAAAACCGCACAGCATCATGATCATCATACCGAGATCGCCACCGCGGCTCATCAGCAGGACTTTGACATATTCCAGAATATCCGTGGCGCTGTAGCCGGTGCTTTGGGTACCGGCAGGCAGAACCGGATGGCCCATAATGGCGCTGGCGATTAGCAGTATCAGGCCACCGAGCAGCAATACGCCAGTGGCGGAATAACCTTTTATGATGTACCAGGCCACGCCGATAATAACCGCGGCTCCAAATAACAGCTCAAATATCGTTAACATAATTTTCCCAGCGGGCCGGTATTAATCCGGCGTGACATATTAGCGGTGAAAACAAATACCTATAGCAGGCGCTGAGACAAGCTTCAGGCCTGATAGTCAATGTTCTGGGGCTGAATGACGCACGCGCACGGCGAGCGCAAGTCTAAAGATAGCCATTTTGACGGTAGCTGGGGGAAATACAAAATAAATTCCTGGCATTTTTCACACAGAGTGAGCCAGCGCAATAACTGGCGGAGAGAATGTAAAAAAACTGTGAGTTATTGCTTAATAATCAGTCAGTTTATGGACAAAGAAAAGCCAGATGATGCCAGGCTTATAGTCGCCTGAGCCATCCGGGGAAGGCGATTCTGTTTATGAAGTGAATGAATATCGCCTGTTTTTCTGAGCATTTCCCCAGAGATTATTAGGATATGTCCTGAATAGCGGGTCTTTTCATAGACGCTATGGCGGCCTGGCAAATAAAATAATGGATAGCCCTGGTGACAGGCATTTAGCTTTCATTCAGCTAGACTTGCTTATCATGTCACCGATCTCTGAATGTGGTAGATGAAAACGTGAAATCATTACGCAACTATTTTATTTTTTTTATTGCGGCAGTGGGCCCATTATTCATTAGCGCAACGGCACTGGCACAGGACGGCGGCAAAGGGTGGTTTGACACCTTTACCGATAATGTCTCCCAGACCTGGCATGAGCCTGAGCACTATGACCTCTATATTCCTGCCATTACCTGGCACGCGCGTTTTGCTTACGACAAGGACAAGACCGATGAGTACAACGAACGTCCGTGGGGGGCAGGGATCGGGCAATCCCGCTGGGATGAAAAAGGCAACTGGCACGGTCTTTACGTCATGGCCTTTAAGGATTCCTATAATAAATGGGAGCCGATCGCCGGTTACGGCTGGGAAGCCACCTGGCGTCCGCTGGCGGACGATAACTTCCACCTTGGGCTCGGCTATACGGCGGGCGTAACGGCGCGCGATAACTGGAAGTACATTCCTATTCCGCTGGTATTGCCGCTGGCGTCCATCGGTTATGGTCCTGCGACTTTCCAGATGACCTACATTCCTGGCACCTATAACAACGGTAACGTCTACTTCGCTTGGTTCCGCTTTCAGTTTTGAGTAAAAACGAGGTAATGGCCAGTGAGGGGGTTACCTCGTTTAAAAACAAGCAATAAGGGCGGCTGTACTAAAAAGTTAGCGACTTTTATCACTTTTTATCAAAGTTCGACTGGACAAAAGCCACCACAATTGATGTACTGGTACCCGACACGGTATTTGTGTCGTTTTTTCATGTAAAGGTAATTTTGATGTCTAAGATTAAAGGTAACGTTAAGTGGTTTAATGAATCCAAAGGATTCGGTTTCATTACTCCGGAAGATGGCAGCAAAGACGTGTTTGTACACTTCTCCGCTATCCAGAGCAACGGTTTCAAAACTCTGGCTGAAGGTCAGCGCGTAGAGTTCGAAATCACTGACGGTGCCAAAGGCCCTTCTGCCGCTAACGTAATCGCTCTGTAAGTTAGCAGTCAGACAGAATTGTAAAACCCGCCCTAAAGGCGGGTTTTTTTTATGCCTTTTTGCTACCAGCTAATCAGATAGCCGTAAAGAAACCAGCATACAATGGCAATACTGGCACCCACGGCAACCAGGCCGTTTAGCCGCGCTTTCATCGCTGTATTCCCTCAGGCATGGGATGAAGCGGCAGAAAACAGCCAGAAGGCAATGGCCGTCATCAGAAAAGAGCCCAGTAGATTAACCAGCACGTTCAGGGCTGCCCAACCCAGACGCCCTTCCTGTAGCAGAAATACCACTTCGGACGAAAAGGTTGAAAAAGTGGTCAGACCGCCACAAAAGCCGGTTGTAATCAGCAGCTTCCACATGGGATCGATCTGGGTCATACGGCTGAACCAGGCCAGCCCTGCACCAATAATAAAAGCTCCCACCAGGTTGGCTGTTAGGGTGCCGACAGGAATGGCGCTATGCACCGGATTCAACCGCATGCTCAGCATCCAGCGCAGCAGGCTGCCGATTCCCCCGCCGATAAATACGGCTAATGACATCTGTAACACACACACTTCCCGTAAATATGACTAAAGTAGTGAGAGTGTAGCGCCGTCAGGGGGCTAACGGGAAGTTTGCAATACAAAAACCGGGGGAGCGATGAAGGTAGCGGTTGGGCAATTTGCGGTAACACCAGACGTTGAAGCGAATCTGGCGGCCTGCTGTGGCTGGATGGCGCAGGCTGATGCACAGCAGGTGGATCTGCTGGTGTTGCCAGAGGCGGTACTGGCCCGTAGCGACAGCGATAGCAGTCTGGCGGTAAAGGCGGCGCAGCCGCTGGAAGGGCACTTTGTTAGCGGACTGCTGGCGGCAGGGCGGGGCTCATCGCTGACTACGGTACTGACCCTGCATGTGCCGACCGGGAATGGGCGTGCCGCGAATACGCTGGTGGCGCTGCGTAACGGTGAGATTGTGGCAAGCTACCAGAAACTCCATCTCTACGATGCCTTTAAGATACAGGAATCTCTGCAGGTGGATGCCGGTCAGAGCGTGGCGCCGCTCATTGAGGTGGCGGGCATGAAGGTGGGACTGCTGACCTGCTACGATCTACGCTTTCCCGAACTGGCGATGAGTCTGGCGCTGGCCGGAGCACAGGTGCTGGCGCTACCGGCGGCCTGGGTGCGCGGTGGCCATAAAGAGCGTCACTGGGAACTTCTGCTGGCTGCACGAGCGTTGGATACCACCTGTTACGTGGCGGCGGCAGATGAGTGTGGTGCCCGCAATATTGGGCTGAGTCGGGTCGTGGACCCGTTAGGGGTGACGCTGGCAGGTCTTGGCGAGCAGCCGGGCATGGTGTGCGCCAGCCTGAGCCAGGAACGGCTGGCGGAAGTGCGTGCCAGCCTGCCGGTCCTGGCTAACCGCCGCTTTGCTGCCCCCCGGTTGGTATAATTTTCGTCGTCTGGCTTGATTCACCCTGTTACAGATTGCTATTGTGTCGCGGCGAATAATGACCGTTAATAACCTCAGGTTTTTTTCGGTTAGTTTTGAATTAAGAAGGTAACTATGGGCGAGATTAGCATTACCAAGCTGCTGGTGGTCGGTGTACTGATCGTATTACTGTTTGGTACTAAGAAGTTACGCACCCTGGGCGGCGATCTCGGAGCGGCCATTAAGGGATTTAAGAAGGCCATGAATGACGATGAGAAGCCCGCTGCGAACAACGAAGCGTCGGCAGAGCGACTCTCTCATAAAGAGTAATTTCCGGGTCTTATACCGATAAAAAAACCGGCCATGCGGGCCGGTTTTTTATTATCAGGCAAAAAAGGTGTAACTAAAGGTTACAGCTGTTATTTCACCTCTTCGCCTTTGGCCTGCAGGTCGGCGTGATAAGAAGAGCGCACGAAGGGGCCACAGGCCGCATGGGTGAAGCCCATGGCCAGCGCTTCCGCTTTCATCTCTTCAAATTCGTCCGGGCTGACGTAGCGCTGCACCGGTAAGTGGTGGCGGCTCGGCTGCAGATACTGGCCCAGAGTCAGCATGGTGACCCCATGACTGCGCAGGTCGCGCATGACCTGGATAATCTCTTCGTTGGTTTCCCCCAGCCCGACCATCAGACCAGACTTGGTTGGCAGCTCCGGATGTGCCTCTTTAAAGCGCTCCAGCAGGCGCAGTGACCACGAGTAGTCGGCGCCCGGGCGAACCTGACGGTACAGACGCGGCACGTTCTCCAGGTTGTGGTTGAAGACGTCCGGCGGGGTGGCGTTCAGAATATCCAGCGCCCGATCCATACGACCGCGGAAGTCAGGAACCAGGGTTTCGATCTTGATGCTGGGGGTCTTTTCGCGGATGGCGCTGATGCAGTCGGCGAAGTGCTGGGCACCACCGTCGCGCAGATCGTCGCGATCCACCGAAGTGATGACCACATAGCGCAGCCCCATATCTGAAATGGTCTGAGCCAGTTTACGGGGTTCGTCGGCTTCGGGCGCGACCGGACGGCCATGGGCGACGTCACAGAATGGGCAGCGGCGGGTACAGATAGCCCCCAGGATCATAAAGGTGGCCGTACCGTGGTTGAAACACTCCGCCAGATTAGGGCATGAGGCTTCTTCACAGACGGAGTGCAGGCCGTTTTTGCGCATCGCCGCTTTAATACCCTGGATACGGGAGGAGTCGGCAGGCAGGCGGATCTTCATCCATTCCGGCTTTCTCAGCAGCTCCTGACGCTCGGTTGCTACGGTTTTCACCGGAATCAGGGCCATTTTATCGGCGTCGCGGTATTTGACTCCGCGCTCCATCACAATGGGTTTACTCATAGCGTGCGTATTCCAGTCCAGCAGTGGGTGATGGGACAAAAAGCTTCAAATTCAAGATGTAGACGTATTTATCAACTATTTTTGAATTTGTTTACCGGAGTATATCATTTATGAAACCTGGAAAGCAGTCGTGCCCCGCCGGAAAGCGCCAAAAAGATGTAAAAAATTTGTTATTTTGTGCGTTCTGACGGCGCCGGAATTAGTTCGCTAACCAGCGGTGCGGCGCGTTATCCAGTAGCTTCATCATATTCTCTACCAGCCGCGGCGCCAGTTGCAATGGGGTGGCATCAGGCACCCATTGTGAAACCTGCGTCATCTCCATACCCGCATAGCCGCAGGGATTGATGCGTTGGAAAGGGGAGAGATCCATAGCGACATTGAGCGCCAGGCCGTGGAATGAACAGCCCTTGCGGATACGCAGACCCAGCGAGCAGATTTTACGCTGTTCCACATAGACCCCTGGCGCATCAGGACGGGCGTAGGCCTCAATACCCAGCTCAGCCAGAGTGATCACCACCGTCTGTTCCAGCACGGTGACCAGCTCGCGGACGCCCAGCTTGCGGCGCCGCAGGTTTAGCAGCACATAGACTACCTGTTGACCCGGTCCGTGATAGGTGACCTGACCGCCACGGTCGCTCTGTACCACTGGGATATCGCCAGGCGCCAGAATATGCTCGGCCTTACCTGCCTGGCCCTGCGTAAAGACCGGGGGATGTTCAACCAGCCAGATCTCGTCCGGATTCTGTTCGTCGCGGGTATCGGTGAATTCGTGCATCGCCTGAGAAACGGGTTCCCAGGGCTGTAGCCCAAGCTGGCGTATCAGTATGGTATCGGTATCTTGAGACAAAACAGCGTCTCCGGCTGATCAACGGTGCAGGGAGTATATCACAGCGGGAAAGTGGGGGAGGATGACCCGGCCCGGAGGAGCCGGGAAGCAGAATTACAGTACCATGCGAACGATTTCGATGTTGCCCAGCTCTTCGTACAGGGTCTCTACCTGATCGATATGCGTTGCGGTAATGGTGATGGAGACCGAGTGATAATTCCCTTTCGAACTGGGTTTTACCTGCGGGGTATAGTCGCCCGGGGCGTGGCGTTGCACCACCTCTACCACCTGATCAACCAGCTCCGGTTTCGCCAGACCCATCACTTTGTAGGTGAAAGGACAGGGGAATTCAAGTAGCTCGTTCAGTTTGGTTTTCATGGTTGCTCCAGCATAACAAAAGAATCACTCCCGCCAGGGGCGGGAGTGGTTGATACAGATAATATGGGGCCGTTCGCGGCAATATCAAGGGGCCGACGTTTAGCCGAACCAGCGATGGAACATCAGCTTAATATAGTCGATGATGCGGCTGAAGAAGTTGCCTTCGTCGATCTCTTTCAGCACCACCAGCGGGCGTTGCTCAATGGTTTTACCGTCCAGCTGGAAGTTGATGGTACCTACCACCTGGTTTTTATGCAGCGGAGCATTCAGCTCACCGCTGTTAAGCACATAGCTGGCCTTCAGATCTTTCATACGGCCGCGCGGAATGGTGAGATAGACATCTTTATCCACCCCGAGGGAGGCGCGATCGCTGTTACCGAACCAGGCGGGTTCAGAGGCGAACTCTTTACCGGCGCGCAGCGGGTTCACGGTTTCGAAGAAGCGGAAGCCCCAGGTCAGCAGCTTCTTGCTTTCGGACTCGCGGCCCTTAAAGGTACGACCGCCCATGACGGCTGAGATCAGGCGCATCTGGCCTTCGGTAGCGGAAGCGACCAGGTTGTAGCCTGCCTTGCTGGTGTGGCCTGTTTTGATGCCATCGACGTTGAGGTTTTTGTCCCACAGCAGGCCATTGCGGTTCATCTGGCGAATGCCGTTAAAGGTGAACTCTTTCTCTTTGTAGATGGAGTACTCATTAGGGACGTCACGAATCAGCGCCTGGCCTATTTTCGCCATATCGCGGGCCGAGCTGTACTGACCCTCAGCGTCCAGACCGTGCACGGTTTCAAAGTGGGTATTCTTCAGACCCAGCGCGCCCGCATAGTTATTCATCAGACTGACAAAGGCGTCCTGGCTACCGGCCACATAATCGGCCATCGCGACGCAGGCGTCGTTACCGGACTGCAGGTTGATACCGCGAATCAGCTGGGAAACCGGCACTTCCATCCCCGGTTTCAGGAACATCAGCGAAGAGCCCTTAAATACCGGATTGCCGGTGGCCCAGGCGTCTTTGCCAATGGTGACCTGATCGGACTCTTTAAATTTACCGGCCTTCATGGCCTGACCGATAACATAGCTGGTCATCATTTTGGTCAGACTGGCGGGATCCCGGCGGGCGTCGGCGTTGTGCTCGGCCAGAACTTTACCGGAATTGTAATCAATCAGGACCCAGGATTCGGCATCGATCTGCGGCGCCCCCGGAATCATGGTCTTGATATTGATATCTTCGGCCTGAGCAGCGGAAATGGTGGTCAGCGCAACGGTGGCGGCAATCGCCAGGCGCCGGGTAAAGCGAGTCGATAGAGATCTGGTCATGGTCTGAACTGGCAACATCCGTGATGGAATGAAAAAGTGGTTTACTATAACAAATGCCCTGGGGAGAGACACCCGACTTTGCGCAGGATTTATTACCGGTGTTTACATAAATTGACGCAAAATCGGATATCTGATGCCGTTACTGGGCGCTGGTCACAAAACTCTGGGGCTGTCCGGCGCTCAGCAGGCGCTGCTGAATCTCTACCGCTTCGCCACGGGTGGCGAATGGTCCTAACTGAATGCGCCATACTGGACCGTTCTGGGCCACGCGCCCCGGTACCGAATACTGCTGGCTGAGCTGCTGCTGCCACTGATTAGCGCGTGCGCCGTCGCTGACAGCCCCGACCTGGACCACATAGCTTCCGCTGGTTGAAGATGCGCCCTGGATTGAACCCGGCGCAGTTACCGGCGCGTTATGTTCCCCGGTGGCGGTCTGATAGTCGGGAGTGGCGGGCTGCTGCGCGCCCTGAGCGGCAGGTTGCGCGGTGTCTGGCTGCTGCTGGTCGACACCTGCAGGTTGAGCCATATTTTGCTGCTGCGGGGCCTGTCCGTTCACTTCGTTCTGCTGAGCGGCTGGCTGCGCGCCGCCGCCATTGCCGCTCAGGTCCGGACGGGCCGGCAGGGCATAGGTCTGGCGAGCGATAGTGGTACAGGCCGTACCCGGGCCGGAGAGCGTCCCGTCCTGGGCCACAATAATAGGATCGACGCGAACTTTGGTGTTGTTCGAGGTGTTCAGGCGGTCCGCCGCGGCCTGGGACAGCGTGATAATCCGCTCGTTGCTGTACGGGCCGCGATCGTTAATACGTACCACAATCATCCGCCCGTTAGCGAGGTTAGTGATACGCGCGTAGCCCGGAACTGGCAGCGTCGGATGCGCTGCGGTCAGCTGTCCCGTGTCCCAGGTTTCGCCGGTGGCGGTCGTACGGGCGCCGCTATTATCAATGGCCGCAAGGCCGGTCTGACTGAACTGGGAAGGATCCTGAACGATACGGTACTGCTTACCGTCGCGTTGATAATCCTGATTCGCCGTTGGGCTTAGCGCTTCCGGGCGCGGATCCACGCCGGTAATTTCAACATTCGGTCCGTTGCACACCGCCGGTTGAGGGGCGGTATTGGCCTGCTGGCTGTTGTTGTTATCGGTGCTACATGCTGCCAGTAATCCTGCCGCAACGCAGACTCCAATCCACTGTTTACGCATCCTCATACCCCTTACACACTCTTCGATAGCATTTTTCTGTGAGTATGGATCGACATAATAATGCCGAATCCAGCCATCAGGACGATCAGGGCCGACCCCCCGTAACTGACCAGCGGTAACGGCACCCCAACGACGGGTAAGATACCACTCACCATCCCGATATTCACAAAGACGTAGACAAATAAAATCAGCATCAGCCCCCCGGCGATGACCCGGCCAAAGGTGGTCTGCGCGTGGGCGGCAATCCACAGCCCGCGCATAATCAACAGCAGATAGAGTGTGAGCAGAATCAGCACGCCGACCATGCCCAGCTCTTCGGCCAGCACCGCGAAGATAAAGTCGGTGTGGCGTTCGGGCAGGAATTCCAGCTGCGACTGGGTACCATGCATCCACCCTTTACCGCGCAGGCCGCCGGAGCCGATGGCAATCTTGGACTGAATAATATGATAGCCCGCCCCCAGCGGATCGCTTTCTGGATCGAGTAGCATCATCACGCGCTGTCGCTGGTAGTCGTGCATCAGGAAGAACCAGAGTATCGGGATAAAAGCCGCCAGCAGCAGGATAGCAATACCGATCAGTCGCCAGCTTAGCCCGGCCAGGAACAGCACGAACAGACCAGAAGAGGCCACCAGAATGGAGGTACCCAGGTCAGGCTGAGCCGCCACCAGCAGGGTCGGCATAAAGATCAGCACCAGGGCGATACCGGTATTTTTCAGCGATGGCGGGCAGACATCGCGGTTGATAAAGCGCGCCACCATCAAGGGGACGGCAATCTTGGCCAGTTCCGAGGGCTGAAAGCGTATGATACCCAGGTCCAGCCAGCGCTGAGCCCCTTTAGAGATAGCACCAAAGGCGTCCACCGCCACCAGCAGGATGATAGTGATGATATAAAACCATGGCGCCCAGCCTTCGTAGACGCGCGGCGGCACCTGGGCCATCACGATCATTACGGTCAGGCCGATAAGAATCTGACCGATTTTGCGTTCGGTCATGCCGGGATCCTGGCCGCTGGCGCTCCAGATAATCAGGGCGCTGTAGAACAGCAGGGCCAGCACCGTCAGCAAAAAGGTGGGGTCGATATGGATTTTGTCCCACAGCGACCGCTTATTGGGGTTATCGGTCATGTTAGTGATCCTCCGCCGCCGTGACCGCCGGGTTTGCCACGGGCAGGTCGGTGTTGTTGTCCCCCAACATGATATGGTCGAGGATTTGTCGCATGATAGTACCCACCGCCGGACCGGCGCCGCCGTTTTCCAGAATCATGGCCACGGCCACCCGAGGTTTATCGTAGGGGGCGAAGGCGGTCATCAGCTTATGGTCGCGCAGTCGTTCGGCTATTTTGTGGGCGTTATAGGTTTCATTTGCCTTCAGGCCAAAGACCTGGGCAGTACCTGATTTGGCGGCTATTTTATAAGGCGCGCTCTGGAAATATTTGTGCGCGGTTCCGTTCGGGCGGTTAGCCACGCCGTACATACCGTCTTTGGCTATCTCCCAGAAACCGGAATGAATATCGCCCACCGGCGGCTCGTGCGGCTGCTGCCAGGGTTCCTTACGACCGTTGATCGTTGTGGACATCAGGAAGTGGGGCACTTTCACGATACCGTCGTTAATCAGGATCATTAGCGCTTTGTTCATCTGTACCGGCGTGGCGGTCCAGTAGCCCTGGCCGATACCTACGGGAATGGTGTCTCCCTGATACCAGGGCTTCTTGTAGCGCTTCATTTTCCATTCTCGGGTCGGCATATTGCCGGTACGTTCTTCTTTGATGTCGATACCGGTCGAGTGGCCGTAGCCAAATCGACTCATCCAGGAGGAGAGTCTGTCGATCCCCATATCATAGGCGACCTGGTAGAAGTAAGTATCCGCTGACTCCTCCAGGGCCTTGGTGACATTCAGATGGCCGTGGCCCCATTTTTTCCAGTCACGATAGCGTTTTTCCGAGCCAGGCAGTTGCCACCAGCCTGGGTCGAACAGGCTGGTATGACGTGTAATGACCCCAGCGCTGAGCGCCGAAACGGCGACATAGGGTTTTACCGTCGAGGCCGGCGGGTAGATCCCCTGGGTGGCACGGTTCACCAGCGGCGTGTTCTGATCCTGTAACAGCCCGGAATACTCTTTGCTGGAGATCCCGTTGACGAACATATTGGCGTCGTAGCTGGGGGTAGAAATCAGCGCCAGAATACCGCCGCTGCGCGGGTCGGTAACCACTACCGCCGCGCGGCTTCCTGCCAGAAGCGTTTCGATATACTGCTGGAGTTTAAGGTCGATAGTGAGCTGAATATCGTGACCGGCCAGCGGCGGGACTTCTTTAAGCTGGCGAATCACCCGACCGCGGTTGTTAACTTCAACCTCTTCGTAGCCGGTCTGACCGTGCAGTACATCTTCGTAGGAACGCTCAATACCCAGCTTGCCGATATCATGGGTGTTGGCGTAATTAGCAAGCTTGCCCTCTTTTTCAAGGCGGGCCACGTCCCGGTCATTAATTTTCGACACATAGCCGATAACGTGGGTGAGCGCTGAACCATAAGGATAGTAGCGTCGCTTATAGCCTTTAACCTCAACGCCGGGGAAACGATACTGATTGACCGAAAAACGCGCCACCTGAACTTCGTCCAGGTTGATCTTCAGCGGTATTGAAGTGAAACGGTGTGAACGCAGACGTTCTTTCTTAAATGCAGCGATATCTTCATCAGTCAGATCGACGATGGGACGCAGGGCGTCCAGCGTCGCCTGCACATTGTCTACTTTTTCCGGCATCATCTCCAGTTGGTAGATGGTGCGGTTTACCGCCAGCGGAATGCCGTTACGGTCATAAATGACGCCGCGGGTGGGGGGAATGGGGACCAGCTTGATTCGGTTCTCGTTGGAGCGAGTCTGATAGACGTTAAAGCCACGGATCTGCAGATTATAGAGGTTGGCGATAAGGACGCCGGTCAGCAGCAGAATACCCAAAAAGGCGATAAGCGCCCGGCGCACGAAAAGCGCGGACTCGGCCGAGTAGTCACGAAAAGAGTTCTTCTGTAATTTCATCCGCTGCGTAATCTGCCTGGTAAACCTTTACTCTCGGTGATAGGGGTGGTTGGCGGTAATGCTCCACGCGCGATACAGGCTCTCGGCCACCAGTACCCGCACCAGAGGGTGGGGTAGGGTCAGGGGCGAGAGCGACCAGCTTTGTTCCGCTGCGGCCTTGCAGGCCGGGGCCAGACCTTCGGGGCCGCCGATCAGCAGGCTGACGTCGCGGCCATCCTGTTTCCAGCGTTCCAGTTCCCGGGCAAGTTTTGGCGTATCCCATGGCTTACCGGGAATATCGAGCGTGACGATACGATTCCCCTTACCGATGCTTTCGAGCATCAGTTCGCCTTCTTTATCCTGAATACGACGAATATCCGCGTTCTTTCCGCGTTTACCCGCCGGGATCTCCAGCAGCTCAAACGGTAAATCTTTAGGAAAGCGGCGCAGATATTCGTTAAAACCGGTTTGTACCCAATCGGGCATTTTGGTGCCAACGGCGACCAACTGTAACTTCACTCGTCAGCTCCAGAGCTTTTCAAGCTCGTACAGGCGACGGCTCTCTTCCTGCATAACGTGGACGATCACATCGCCCAGGTCGACCACCACCCAGTCAGCGGCATTTTCACCTTCAACGCCAAGCGGCATCAGTCCGGCTTCGCGAGAGGCCTGAACGACGTGATCGGCAATGGAGACCACGTGACGGTTGGAAGTACCGGTACAGATGATCATGCAGTCGGTGATACTGGATTTTCCCTGGACGTCCAGAGCAATAATATCCTGGCCTTTAAGATCGTCGATTTTGTCGATAACAAAATCCTGAAGTACTTTACCCTGCAAGTTTTTCCCCTTGAGTCAGCCGCAATCAACCCCGTCGTTTATCGTGCGCCGGGCGCGACGAATGCCTGCGTGGGCTATCATCCCATCGGCAGCGGGTGATTGCATCGCCATTTTTGTAAAACAATATCAAAGACGCCGCGATGGGCGCAGTATGGCTGCGGAGAATAACAGCCTGAGAGGCGGTGTCAATGGCCCCAGGCCGTTAGCGGTAGAGTCCCGCCTGGTTGATGTAGTCCAGCACCGGTGCGGGGATAAGCGTTTCGCAGTCGCGACGCGCGGCCAGGTGCTGACGAATCTCGGTGGCGGAGATGTCCCATAGCGGCGTATCGGCCATAAAAATGCGGCCTGCGGGAAGCTGGTGCAGTTCGTCGACACTGTGGGTCAGATGGCGGTTAAGCCAGGACTGGTGGCTGGCGTTCGGCATCTCCGGCGCATAGCCCGGGCGGCGGCACACCAGCAGATGGCACAGGTTCATCAGTGATTCATAACGATGCCAGCCGGGGAGCCCGAGCAGGGAGTCCTGACCGATAATAAAGGCCAGCGGCCGCTGAGGGCCCAGTTCGTCTCTTAATGCTTCCAGCGTTTCCACGGTCCAGGACGGCGTTGTGCGCTGTAGCTCGCGTTCATCAAGCCGGAACAGCGGGCGGTTGCGGATGGCGAGTTGCACCATATCGCGGCGTTGAGCGCTGCTTGCCTCGGGCTGAGGACGATGGGGCGGCACATTATTGGGCATAATGATGACCTGCTTTAGCCCGACTATCCCGGCAAGCGCCTCTACCGGTCGCAGATGACCGTAGTGGATAGGGTCGAAAGTACCGCCATATACCGCATACAAATCAGTCATGGATAAAAAGATCCGGCAACCGGTTATGACAAAGCAGCAGGGAAAGGCTTTCCAGCTCGGCCCATACGGACTGACCGAAATCCTGTTTGATGGTGAGCTCTATCTGGTTCAGCAGACGTACGGCCTGCCACAGCTGTTCCGCGCTGAGGCGATTAAGCGCCTCGCTAATCAGCGGCCGACGATTCTGCCAGACCCGCTGTTGATCGAATAGCGTACGCAGCGGGGTTTGGGCTGACTGACGTTTCAGGTTGACCAGTTGCAGCAGTTCGCGCTGTATCGAGCGCACCAGAATTACCGGCTCGCTCGCCTCCAGTCGTAGCTGCTGCAAAATATGCAGCGCCCGGGTGCTTTTTCCCGCCAGCAGGGCATCCACCCAGTGAAAGGGGGTAAAGTGGGCGGCATCGTTGACGGCCTGTTCTATACGAGGAAGCGTCAGTTTTCCGTCCGGCCACAGCAGCGACAGGCGCTCCAACGCCTGATTCAGCGCCAGCAGGTTGCCTTCATAGCAGTAACACAGTAACTGGATAGCCGCTTCATCAGGGCTAAGATTCATCTGCCGGGCCCGGCTGGCGACCCAGCGCGGTAGCTGGGCCTGTTCTGGGGTCTGGCAGTTGACCTGCACTGCGTTTTTGCTCAGGGCGTTATACCAGGCGGCATTTTCCTGAACGCGGGTCAGGCGGTTGCCGCGCACAATCAGCAGCAAATCGTCATGTAACAGCCCTGTCAGCTTTTCCAGATGTCCGGCGATGGCGGCATTGGGGCCGTTGTCCGGAAGCTGTAACAGCAGGGTCTGGCGGCTGGCGAACAGGCTCAGTTCCTGACTTAGCGCAAATAGCGCCTGCCAGTCGGTAGAGGCATCGATTGCCACGCTGTGATGTTCGGTAAAGTCATGCTCCACGGCGACATGGCGCACCGCGTCCTGACTCTCCTGAAGCAGTAGGGGGTCGTTTCCCAGTAGCAGATAAGCCGCGCGCAGCCCTTCATTGAGCTGCGCGCGGAGCTGTTCCGGCCAGAGTTTTAACATCAGTTACCGGCAGGAATCAGGGTGCTGGAGACGCGTTCGCCGTTGCTGCTGTTCTCTGTGGCGTCAGCGGCTTCATCGGGTTTGGCAGTCTCCTGGGCCTCTTCGGTTCGTTGTACGTCGGCGACGTGTACCGAAACCAGCTTACGTACCAGCTGTTCCGCGGCACGATCGTACATCTCTTTGATAATCATCTCCTGTTCGGCATCCTTGGCCAGTGCGGCCTGCGGGTTGTCGAAGAAGGAGCGATAGACCTTGGTACTGATCGGGTAGATATCGTGACCCGGGATCAGCACGTGGGCACTTACCGTCATAATCATCTGGTATTCCGCGGTACGCCCGTCCTGGAAGACGGATGCGGTATCCTGACCGATGCTGGCGCCGCCCAGTCGCAGCGACGGGACATCCTGACGCAGCGGGTCCTTATCAACGATCTCAACGCCGTTCAGGCGCAACTGGTTGCGCACCGCACGGGTCAACGGTCCGTATGGATCGCTGGAATCGAGGATCAGGGTGTGTAGCTGATGCGGCACCTGGGTGGTGCTGCGCAGATGAAAACCACACCCGGCGGTGACCAGCACCGCCAGACTGACTAACAGAGTGAACAGATAGCGCACGCTTCCTCCTGCTGTGCTTAGCCAACCACCAGGTTCAGCAATTTGCCCGGTATGTAAATGACTTTGCGAATGGTGACGCCGGTAAGATACTTGGCCACCAGATGCTCCTGCCCCGCACGTTCACGCACCTGATCTTCGGTGGCGTCTGCCGGAACGGTAATTTTACCGCGAACTTTGCCGTTAACCTGCACCACGACCAGGCGAGTGTCTTCGACCATCGCTTTCTCATCAGCCTGCGGCCAGGGAGCGTTGTCGATATCGCCTTCGCCGCCAAGCTGTTGCCACAGAGTGAAGCAGACATGTGGGGTGAACGGATAGAGCATCCGCACCACGGCGATCAGCGCTTCGTGCATCAGTGCGCGATCCTGATCTTCTTGCTGCGGCGCTTTTGCCAGTTTGTTCATCAGCTCCATAATCGCTGCAATAGCGGTATTGAAGGTCTGACGGCGGCCGATATCGTCGGTCACTTTGGCGATGGTTTTGTGCAGATCGCGGCGCAGCGCCTTCTGATCTTCGTTCAGGGTTTCGACGTTAAGCGCCGGAGCAGCGCCTTTCTGCGCGTGCTCCCAGGCCAGTTTCCAGACGCGCTTCAGGAAGCGGTTAGCCCCTTCAACGCCGGATTCCTGCCATTCGAGGGTCATTTCCGCCGGGGCCGCGAACATCATAAACAGGCGCACGGTATCTGCGCCGTAGCGCTCTACCATGACCTGCGGGTCGATGCCGTTGTTCTTGGACTTGGACATCTTGCTCATACCGGCGTAGACCAGTTCATGGCCTTCAGCATCGGTGGCTTTAACAATACGCCCTTTTTCGTCGCGCTCGACAATGGCATCAACCGGCGAAACCCAGATACGCTCGCCGTTGTTGCCGGTGTACCAGAAGGCGTCTGCCAGCACCATGCCCTGACACAGCAGCTGTTTCGCAGGTTCGTTAGAGTTCACCATGCCTGCATCGCGCATCAGCTTGTGGAAGAAGCGGAAGTAGAGCAAGTGCATAATGGCGTGTTCGATACCGCCGACATAGATGTCGACCGGCAGCCAGTAGTTGGCGGCCTCGGAGTCCAGCATACCTTTGTCGTACTGCGGGCAGGTATAGCGCGCATAGTACCAGGAGGACTCCATAAAGGTGTCGAAGGTATCTGTTTCACGCAGCGCAGGCTGACCCTCAACGGTGGTCTTCGCCCAGTTGGGATCGGCTTTGATGGGGCTGGTGATGCCGTCCATGACCACATCTTCCGGCAGTACAACCGGCAGTTGTTCGTCCGGCGTCGGCATAACGGTGCCATCTTCCAGAGTGACCATTGGGATCGGCGCACCCCAGTAACGCTGGCGCGAAACGCCCCAGTCGCGCAGGCGGTAATTGACCTTACGCTCGCCCACGCCTTTCGCGGCCAGGGCATCGGCAATGGCGTTAAATCCGGCTTCGAAGGAGAGACCGTCGAACTCGCCTGAGTTGAACAGCACCCCTTTCTCGGTCATCGCCGCGGCGCTCAGATCCGGCGCGTTGCCATCCTTATCGAGAATCACCGCTTTGATCGGCAGGTTATATTTGGTGGCGAATTCCCAGTCGCGCTGATCGTGGCCGGGAACCGCCATTACGGCGCCGGTGCCATATTCCATCAGCACGAAGTTGGCAACCCACACCGGAACTGACTCACCGGTCAGCGGGTGGATGGCGTTAAAGCCAGTGGCGACGCCTTTCTTCTCCATGGTCGCCATTTCGGCTTCCGCCACTTTGGTGTTGCGGCATTCGTCGATAAAGGCGTTCAGATCCGGGTTGTTCAGCGCAGCCTGGGCCGCCAGCGGATGGCCCGCAGCTACCGCCAGGTAAGTGGCGCCCATAAAGGTGTCGGGGCGCGTGGTATAGACCGTCAGTTTCTGGTCGCTGTTCTCTACGTCAAAGGTGATCTCCACCCCTTCGGAACGACCGATCCAGTTGCGCTGCATGGTTTTAACGGTGTCCGGCCAGTGATCCAGCGTGTCCAGGTCGTTGAGCAGCTCTTCGGCGTAGTCGGTGATTTTAATGAACCACTGAGGAATCTCTTTGCGCTCGACTTTGGTGTCGCAGCGCCAGCAGCAGCCGTCGATGACCTGCTCGTTGGCCAGAACGGTTTGATCGTTCGGGCACCAGTTCACTGCGGAGGTTTTCTTGTACACCAGCCCTTTTTTATAGAGCTCGGTGAAGAATTTCTGCTCCCAGCGATAATATTCCGGCTTACAGGTCGCCAGTTCGCGGCTCCAGTCATAGCCAAAGCCCAGCATTTTCAGCTGGTTCTTCATGTAATCGATGTTGTCGTAGGTCCAGGGGGCCGGTGCGGTATTGTTTTTGACCGCGGCGCCTTCGGCAGGCAGACCAAATGCGTCCCAGCCAATAGGCTGCAGGACATTTTTGCCCAACATACGCTGATAGCGGGCGATAACGTCACCGATGGTGTAGTTACGGACATGGCCCATATGTAGTCGACCAGAAGGATAGGGAAGCATCGACAGGCAGTAATACTTCTCTTTGCTCTCGTCTTCTTTTACTTCAAAGGTGCGCTTCTCTTGCCAGAGGCGCTGGACATTTGACTCTATCTCTTCCGGGCGATATTGCTCTTGCATGGCAGCCTGTAATCCTGTGATGAATACACCGCTACATAAGGTAGCGTTAACTAAAGTTTTTGGGCAGGCGATAGCATAGCCTATCGCAAAGCGCTACAACAGTACTTAAGCGCCAGACGGCGGCAAATCCCGCAGTTCTCCGCTCCCTTACCGTAATTTACACGACCCGTGGTCTGGATAACACAGCACGGCGGAATTAGCGTCTATTATCAGGCAGTAGCTATAGTTAAGCGTAAGGGGCCGGGATGCCTGCGGCTCCATGATGTTACCGATTTTCGGAGGGAATGCGATGAACAAGGTGGCTCAGTACTACCGTGAACTGCTCTCCACGCTCAGCGAACGACTGCGTAACGGCGAGAGGGATATCGATGCGTTGGTTAGGGATGCGCATAAAAAAATTACCGAAGCGGGGGAACTGACCCGTAACGAAATCGATGAGATAACGCGTGCGGTACGCCGCGATCTGGAAGAGTTTGCCCTGAGCTATCAGGAGAGCCAGCAGGAAGAAGAGGAAAGCGTCTTCGCCCGGGTGATTAAAGAGAGCCTGTGGCAGGAGCTGGCGGATATCACCGATAAAACCCAACTGGAGTGGCGCGAAGTGTTTAAGGATCTGAGCCACCACGGCGTGTATCACAGCGGAGAGGTGGTTGGGTTAGGGAATCTGGTGTGCGAGAAATGCCATCACCGGCTGGCGTTTTATACACCGGAGGTGCTGCCGGTATGTCCGAAGTGCGGCCATAACCAGTTCCAGCGCCAGCCGTTTGAGCCGTAAGCGTGTTTCAGACGTAAAAAAGCCGACGGGTGAGGTCGGCTTTTTTAGCCCATCAGTGCAGAATCTTATCCAGAAAATCCCGGGCGCGTGGTGATTTGGGATTATCGAAGAAGGCATCCTTCGGCGCGTCTTCCACGATCTTTCCTTCATCCATAAAGATGACCCGATTCGCCACCTTACGGGCGAAGCCCATTTCGTGAGTGACCACCATCATGGTCATGCCTTCCTGGGCCAGCTCGACCATGACATCCAGCACTTCGTTGATCATCTCCGGATCCAGCGCCGATGTTGGTTCGTCGAACAGCATAGCGACAGGATCCATACACAGCGCCCGGGCGATAGCCACACGCTGCTGCTGGCCGCCGGAAAGCTGGGCCGGATATTTACTGGCATGCGCGGTGAGTCCTACCCGTTCCAGCAGTTTTTCGCCTTTCTGGCGGGCTTCCGCTTTCCCGCGTTTCAGGACTTTGACCTGGGCCAGGGTCAGGTTTTCGATAATGGTCAGATGGGGAAACAGCTCGAAATGTTGAAACACCATACCCACATGCGCGCGCAACTGAGCCAGATTGGTGCGCTTGCTGTTGACCTGGGTGCCGTTAACCACAATCTCGCCTTTCTGTACTGGCTCCAGGCCGTTCACGGTCTTAATCAGCGTGGATTTTCCGGAGCCGGAGGGGCCGCAGACCACCACCACTTCGCCCTTTTGAACGATCGTGGAGCAGTCGGTCAGAACCTGAAAGTGGCCATACCATTTAGAAACATTTTTCAGGGAAATCATGAAACGGTCCTTTTTTTCAGCCAGCTGACCAGCAGCGAGGCGCTAAGGCTAATAATAAAGTAGACACCGCCAGCGAACAGAATCATCTCCACCTGAGTACCGTCGCGTTCGCCGATGGTGGTGGCGGTGCGGAAGAAGTCCGCCAGGCTCAGGACATAAACCAGCGAGGTATCCTGGAACAGAACGATGCCCTGGGTCAGCAGCAGCGGCACCATGGCCCGAAAGGCCTGAGGCAGAATAATCAGTTGCATCGACTGCCAGTGAGTCATACCCAGCGCCAGCGCGGCATGGGACTGGCCGCGAGAGACGCTCTGGATCCCGGCGCGAATAATCTCCGAATAGTAGGCGGCTTCGAACAGAGAAAAGGCCACCATGGCGGAGATCAGTCGGATATCGGTCTGCGGAGAGAGCCCCAACACCCGCTGCAGGAAGCCGGGGACGATCAGATAGAACCAGAGCAGCACCATCACCAGCGGAATCGAACGGAAGACGTTAACGTAGCTACTGGCAAACCAGCTCAGGGGTTTAAAACTCGACAGACGCATGACCGCCAGCAGGGTGCCCCAGATGATACCGACAATAATGGCTATCACGGTGATCTTCAGAGTGATGACCATCCCGTTGAGCAGCCATGGCAGGGAGGGGCCAATAGAGCTCCAGTCAAATTCATACATGGCTTATTTCCCTCCCATATTGCCAGGCAAGCGCACTTTGCGCTCCAGCAGATGCATCACCAGCATAATCACGGCGTTGATCAGCACATAGGCAAGGGTGATGGCGGTAAACGACTCCCAGGCGTGGGCCGAATAGTCCAGCAGCTTACCGGCCTGAGACGCCATATCGGCCAGACCAATGGTCGAGGCGATAGCGGAATTTTTCACCAGGTTCATCATTTCCGAGGTCATGGGCGGAACAATGACCCGGTAGGCGTTGGGCAGAAGAACGTGGCGGTAGGCCTGGGGCAGCGTGAGCCCCATGGCCAGCGCGGCGTTTTTTTGTCCCCGAGGCAGGGACTGGATTGCGGCACGCACCTGTTCGCAGACGCGGGCGGCGGTAAACAGCCCCAGGCAGAGTACTGAGGAGATAAAAAACTGCTTGTCGGGATCGAGATCGGCCTTAAACCACATCCCGAGGTCCGGCGGCAGCAGTTCCGGCACCACCAGATACCAGGTAAAAAACTGTACGATAAGCGGGACGTTACGGAACAGTTCTACATAGCAGGTGCCGATGCCCGACAGCAGTCGGCTGGGCAGAGTACGTAGAATGCCGAAGAAAGATCCGACCAGGAAGGCGATAATCCACGAACAAATCGAAAGGGCCACGGTGACCTGGAAACCGCTCCAGATCCAGCCCAGATAGGTGGTGTTGCCGAACGGGGCGGACTGTAGAAAGATCCCCCAGTTCCAGTCTATAGACATAGTTAACTCCGAAGAAAGGGGGCAGCAGCGCTACCCCTAAGATTGATGAGAAGCCTGTTGTTTTCTCCCCGCCCGGGGAACGTCCGGGCGGGGCCTGTCTGTCCGGCTTCTGTCCTCGTCAATCATTGGGCGACGCAGCGCCGCCCTTATTATTCCCGCGATGCATGGGTTTTTTTAATCGAGAGCCTTGTCGTTGGGTGATTTAAACAGGGTCTGCATATCTTCGGAGAGATCGAAGTTCAGGTTAAGATTCTTGGGAGGAATAGGGTTTTTAAACCATTTGTCGAACCATTTCGCGGCCTCACCGGAAGTCTGTGCCTGAGCGATGGTATCGTCAACCAGCTGTTTAAATTCGGGATCTTCTTTACGCATCATGCAGCCGTAAGCTTCTTTTGACTGCGGGGTGCCGACAATTTCCCAGCTATCTGGTTTTTTGGCTTTCGCCCGCTCTCCGGCCAGTAGCGCGTCATCCATCATAAAGGCGTAAGCACGACCGCTTTCCAGCGTGCGGAAGGAGTCGCCGTGGTCTTTGGCGCTGATAATGCGCATATCCATCTTTTTGTCGTCGTTCAGCTTGTGTAACAGCACTTCCGAAGTGGTTCCCGATGTCACGACCACGCTTTTATCTTTCAGGTCGGCAAAATCTTTAATATCGCTGCCTTTTTTGGTTAATAACCGGGTGCCGACGATAAAGATGGTATCCGAGAAGGCGGCCTGCTTCTGACGTTCCAGATTATTGGTAGTGGAGCCGCATTCGAAATCGTAGGTGCCGTTTTGCAGCAGCGGTATCCGGTTCTGAGAGGTAATGGGAATCAGTTTGACCTGCAGGTCCGGCTTATTCAGTTTCTTTTTAATCGCTTCCACAATGGCGTTGGAGTAGTCCTGAGAGTAACCCACCACCTTTTGCTGGCCGTCGTAGTAAGAGAAGGGAACGGAGGATTCCCGGTGCCCCACCACGATAACGCCGTTCTTGTCGATTTTCGCCAGAGTGGCGCTTTCCGGGGCGGCCTGAGCCACCGAGGTTAACCCGGCACCCATTCCCACGATCATCATTGCTGCGGTCAGCTTACGTAATTGCATATCAACTCCTTTATTGGCTCGCCGGAATACTCGTTGTAAAGCATTGGCGTGAATACCAGTCGGTTGTGTGCTGTTTTTTTGGTTTTGTTGTGCGTGCTGCAAAATCAGGCGATTACTTTCTCGCCACTGCTTGTCAGTCTGGCCTAATGTAAAAAATTTGCTATCAAATCGTTTGGATTTTGCGAGATGCGCCGCACCATTCCGGGGCGATAAACCTGGGTTGCACACGACAGGTGCCTGTTGCGGTGCAACAGAACATCAGGCGCATCAGTCCAGGAGGATGCCCGGGCCAGACAACGTTATCTGTTGCAACTGCTGTGCCAGAAATGATGGAGCCCCCCTCCGGGCGGAGGGGGAAGGGGATTAACGGTGTTTACGAGCCAGAACGCTGGCCAGAGCGCCGGCTAACAGCGTCAGGATCCAGACCGGCCAGCCGCCGAAGCGGGCGTAAGGTGTCATGCCGCGGGTCGGAGTCACCTGGGTGGTCAGCACCTCGCGGGTAAACTGCGGGATCATTGACTGCACGTCGCCGTTGGGGGCAATCACTGCGGTAATTCCGTTATTGGTGCTGCGCAGCAGCGGGCGCGCCAGTTCCAGCGCGCGCATCCGCGCCATCTGGAAGTGCTGCCAGGGGCCGATGGAATGGCCGAACCAGGCATCGTTCGAAATGGTTAGCAGATAGTCGGTATCCGGGCGGAAGTTATCCCGGACCTGCTGGCCCAGAATGATTTCGTAGCAGATGGCCGCCGTCAGTTTCATGCCATGGGCGCTAAGCTGCGGCTGGTGGTAAGGACCACGACTGAATGAAGACATCGGCAGATCGAAGAACGGGGCCAGCGGGCGCAGAATCGACTCCAGCGGAACGAATTCGCCAAACGGGACAAGGTGGTTCTTGTTGTAACGATTGGTGCTGTCGTAACGGTAGGGATTGTCGGCCCCCATGGTGATGATGGTGTTGTAGGTGTCGTAGCGATTGTGGCCGTTAAGCCGGGCATCGACGATACCGGTAATCAGCGAGCTGTCATTCTGGCTCAGCAGGCCGTCCAGCTCTTTCAGGAAGCGCTGCTGGTTAATTTCCAGATCGGGCACTGCCGATTCGGGCCAGATTATCAACTGCGATTTACCCAGATGCGGACGAGTCTGTTCGAGGTAAATACGCAGGGTGTTCAGCAACTGATCTTCATTCCACTTCATAGACTGCGGAATATTGCCCTGCACCAGGCTTACGGTCAGGCGGCGATCGTTTTGGGGCTGATCCCACTGGATATAACGCAGCGGCCAGGGCAACGCCAGTAACAGCAGGGCTATCAACGCCGGACGCCATTGACGCTGCGCGATGGCGTAAGCAACCAGGCCGGCAATGGCCATTAGCAGGAAGTTAATGGCTTCTACGCCCAGTATTGGGGCAACGCCTTTTAGCGGCCCATCTATCTGGCTGTAGCCAAATTGCAGCCACGGGAAGCCGGTTAGCACCCAGCCGCGCAGGAATTCGGTGACCTGCCAGAGAGCCGGTGCGGCGATGGCCACGCGCCACCAGCTCGTTTTCGGCCACAGGCGATTCAGCAATCCAGCGAACAGGCCGGTATAAAGCGAGAGGTACGCCGCCAGCAAAACCACCAGCAGAACGTTAATCGGCCCGGGCATACCGCCAAACTGCGCGATGCTAACGTAGACCCAGTTAATACCGGTGCCGAACAGCCCCAGCCCCCAGCAAAAGCCGATGGCGGCGCTCTGTAACGGTCGGCGATTAAAGGTGAGCCCCTGAAGTGCCACCAGAGAGAGCAGGGCGGCGGGCCAGAAATCATAAGGAGAAAAGGCCAGCGTGCCGCTGGCCCCGAAAATCAGCGCCAGCAGCAGGCGTATGCGCTGGCGTTGCAACAGTGAGCTTAGCTCCATGCGATTACTCTTCTACTTTCGGCTCGGGGGAATCGTCCGGGATCCTGACGTGTACCTGAATAATCCGGCGGCTGTCCGCCATGGCGACTTTAAACTGATAACCATCAATCTCAATGGTTTCGCCACGGGCCGGAAGATGGCCGAAGGCCTGCATCACCAGACCGCCAATGGTATCGACCTCTTCATCGCTGAAGTGCGTACCGAAGGTTTCGTTAAAGTCTTCAATCGGCGCCAGAGCGCGTACCGTCCAGGTGTGGCGGCTGAGCTGACGGAAATCGATATCCTCTTCCTCGTCGTATTCGTCTTCGATCTCGCCGACGATAAGCTCCAGAATGTCTTCAATGGTTACCAGGCCGGAGACGCCGCCAAATTCATCGATAACGATGGCCATATGATAGCGCTGCTGGCGAAACTCCTTGAGCATGCGGTCGACCCGCTTGCTTTCCGGCACGACCACCGCCGGACGCAACACTTTCTCCATGCTAAATGGCTCGGCGTCGCTGCGCATAAAGGGCAGCAGATCCTTAGCCATCAGTATCCCTTCAATGTGATCCTTATCTTCGCTGATCACCGGGAAGCGGGAGTGGGCGGATTCGATAATGACATCGAGGCATTCGTCCAGACTCTGGTTACGCTTCAGGGTAATCATCTGTGAACGGGGAATCATGATGTCGCGGACCCGCTGGTCGGCGATATCCATCACCCCTTCGAGCATATCGCGGGTATCCTGGTCGATAAGCTCATTCTGTTCGGAATCACGGATTAGCGTGAGTAATTCATCGCGGTTTTTGGGCTCGCCGTGGAACAGCTGGCTCAGAATCAGAGAGAAGAAGCCCTTTTTACCGGATGTGTCACTACTGTGTGAATTGTCGTCGCTCATGGCGTATGGATTGGTTTCTCGTGTTAGTTAATGAGTTGCCGCATCGGTGATGCGGCATCATGGTTATTGCTATTCTTTCTCGGAAATGTACGGATCGCCGTAGCCGAGGGCAAGCATTATCTCTGTCTCCAGAGACTCCATCTCTTCGGCTTCATCATCTTCGATATGGTCGTAACCCAGCAGGTGCAGGCTGCCGTGCACCACCATATGGGCCCAGTGGGCCTCCCGGGTCACCGCCTGCTCCTGCGCTTCGCGTTCGACAACCTGGCGACAAATGACCAGATCGCCCAGCAGCGGCAGTTCGATACCGGGCGGCGCCTCGAAGGGGAATGAGAGCACGTTGGTCGATTTATCCTTACCGCGGTACGTCAGATTCAGCTCGTGGCTTTCCGCTTCGTCTACCAGCCTGACCGTAACTTCGGCTTCCGGCTGGGCGGGCAGGATGGCGGCATCAAGCCAGCGCTGGATCTGTTCTTCCGTGGGCAGTCCGGCGGTATCCTCACAGGCGATCTGGAGATCGAGAATGACCTGACTCATGAATTCTCCTGGGGACCGTGGGCTTCCTGAGCTTCGCGTTTGCGCTCGGCAGCGAGGGCGGCTTTACGCTTTTGTTCGGCTTCGTCCCAGGCCTCATAGGCATTGACGATACGGGCAACCACCGGGTGGCGAACCACATCTTCGCTGTGGAGGAAGTTGAAGCTTAACTCGTTGACGTCCGACAGTACCTCAACGGCATGGCGCAGGCCCGATTTGGCGTTACGCGGCAGGTCTATCTGGGTGACGTCACCGGTAATGACAGCTTTAGAGTTAAAGCCGATGCGGGTCAGGAACATTTTCATCTGTTCGATGGTGGTGTTCTGGCTCTCGTCAAGGATGATAAAGGCATCGTTCAGCGTACGTCCGCGCATATAGGCGAGGGGAGCAACTTCAATCACGTTACGCTCGATAAGCTTTTCGACCTTCTCGAAGCCCAGCATTTCAAACAGGGCGTCGTACAGCGGGCGCAGATAAGGGTCCACCTTCTGGCTTAGATCGCCAGGCAGGAAGCCCAACTTTTCGCCTGCTTCTACCGCCGGGCGGGTCAGCAGAATACGGCGGATTTCCTGGCGCTCCAGGGCATCCACTGCGGCTGCAACCGCCAGATAGGTTTTACCTGTACCGGCCGGGCCGATACCGAAGGTAATATCATGATCCAGAATATTGGCGATGTACTGCGCCTGGTTAGGGGTTCGCGGTTTAATCACGCCGCGTTTGGTCTTGATATTAACCGCCTTACCGTACTCCGGCACGCTTTCTGCGGCCTGTTCAAGTACCCGGAACTCTTTGATCGCAAGATGGATCTGTTCCGGATCGATATCCTGAATCTGGCCGCGCATGGGGGCCGTATCTACGTACAGATGGCGCAGAATGTCGGCGGCGGCATTGACGCACAGGGCGCGTCCGGTCAGTTTGAAGTGACTGTCGCGGCGGTTGATCTCAATGCCCAGCCGACGCTCCAGCTGTTTAATATTGTCATCAAAGGGGCCACACAGGCTCAGCAGACGGGCGTTGTCCGCCGGCTCCAGCGTGATTTCACGTGTTTCGATATTCAAGATTTTCCTCTTACGGAGCACAGGGCCGGTTAGGGTAAATAAATGCCTGACGTCAGGCTATACCGGAATTATTCACGGCGTAAACCCATGGCGCAAGCACCGAAAATGATATTTGGGTGACGGCTTCAGAATGCAAGGGGTGGTAGTGAGAATGCTGCCGAAGCGTGCAATAGCGCTCCGGCAGCGAAGGGGATTATGGCTGGTAAGTACCCACGCCGAGTTCATCCTCTTTACGGGTACGGGCAATTACCGATTCCGGCGACTCGACCACTCGCAGTCCCATCTCCTCTTCGGTACGTACTACTTTACCGCGCAGGGAGTTAGGGAAGACATCGGTGATTTCCACGTCGACGAATTTGCCGATCATATCCGGGCTGCCTTCAAAGTTAACCACGCGGTTATTTTCGGTGCGTCCTGACAGCTCCATGATGTTCTTGCGGGAAGTCCCCTCCACCAGAATACGCTGTACTGTGCCGAGCATACGGCGACTCCAGGCCATGGCCTGCTGGTTAATACGCTCCTGCAGAATATAGAGACGCTGTTTTTTCTCTTCTTCCGGTACGTCATCCACCATATCGGCGGCCGGTGTGCCTGGACGGGCAGAGAAGATAAAGCTAAAGCTCATGTCGAAGTTGACGTCGGCAATCAGCTTCATGGTCTGTTCGAAGTCCTGGTCGGTTTCGCCCGGGAAACCGACGATAAAGTCGGAACTGATCTGAATATCCGGTCGCGCGGCGCGCAGCTTGCGGATAATCGCCTTATATTCCAGCGCGGTGTGGGTACGGCCCATCATGTTCAGCACCCGGTCAGCGCCGCTCTGCACCGGCAGATGCAGGAAGCTCACCAGCTCCGGCGTGTCGCGGTACACCTCGATAATGTCATCGGTGAACTCAATCGGGTGGCTGGTGGTAAAGCGGATGCGATCGATACCGTCGATGGCCGCCACCAGGCGCAGCAGTTCGGCGAAGGAACATACGCCATCGTCGAACGTGGGGCCCCGGTATGCGTTCACGTTCTGGCCGAGCAGGTTCACTTCACGTACGCCCTGAGCCGCCAACTGGGCAATTTCGAACAGGATGTCGTCGCACGGGCGGCTGACTTCTTCGCCACGGGTATAAGGCACTACGCAGTAGGTGCAGTACTTGTTGCAGCCTTCCATAATGGAAACGAAGGCGGTCGGCCCTTCGGCGCGCGGCTCCGGCAGGCGGTCGAATTTCTCGATCTCCGGGAAGCTAACATCTACCACCGGGCTACGATCGCCGGCAACCCGGTTGATCATTTCCGGCAGGCGGTGTAGCGTCTGCGGCCCGAAGATAATGTCCACATAGTGGGCGCGACCGCGAATGTGTTCACCTTCCTGTGAGGCCACGCAGCCGCCGACGCCGATAATCAGCTCGGGATTCTTTTCCTTTAATGTTTTCCAGCGACCTAACTGATGGAAAACCTTCTCCTGTGCTTTTTCGCGGATCGAACAGGTATTCAGCAGCAGAACATCCGCCTCTTCCGCCACGTCGGTTAACGTAAAGCCGTGGGTGGAGTTCAGCAGGGAGGCCATCTTAGATGAATCGTACTCGTTCATCTGACAGCCCCAGGTTTTGATATGCAGTTTTTTTGTCATTGGCTTGCCATATTGCTTCAGTTAATGCCGGAAATGCAGGGCGCGTATTGTAATGCTTTGACGCCTTCGTGACCAGTGGAGCGAGCCTGCCGCGCGCCACCCAAAAATCAGGTAGACTTGAGGGATTCGTGGTTTAAGGATATATGACGATGACAATTCAACCAACTGAAGTCGCCGTTGTCGGCGGAGGCATGGTGGGCGCCGCGGTTGCGCTGGGCCTGGCGCAGCGCGGATTTTCCGTCACGCTGATCGAGCATGAAGCGCCAGCGCCCTTTGAGGCAGGCAGTGCGCCCGATGTGCGGATTTCGGCGATTAGCTGCGCTTCGGTGCGGTTGCTGAAATCGCTGGGCGTCTGGCGTGCGGTACAGGCGATGCGTTGTCACCCCTGGCGGCGGCTGGAAACCTGGGAGTGGGAGAGCGCCCATGTGACCTTTGATGCCGCGGAGCTGAAGCTGTCGGAACTGGGCTATATGGTGGAAAACCGGGTGTTGCAGCTGGCGCTGTGGCAGGCGTTGCAGGTCCATTCCGGGGTACAGATTATCTGCCCCGGGCGGCTGAGCAGTATGACGCGCGAGCAGGGCCAGACCCGACTTTGCTTTGATGACGGCCAGCAGATGACCGCACAACTGGTGATAGGTGCCGACGGCGCCCATTCCCGGGTTCGGGAATGGAGTGGTATTGGCATACAGGGTTGGCAGTATCCCCAGTCCTGTATGCTGATTACCGCCCGTTGCGAGCAGGCGCCGGGGGATTGCACCTGGCAGCATTTTACCCCTAATGGCCCGCACGCTTTCCTGCCGTTGTTTGATGACTGGGCATCGCTGGTGTGGTACGACTCACCGTCACGGATTCGCCAGTTGCAGGCGATGACGATGCCGCAGCTTGCCCCGGAGATCCATCAGGCTTTCCCGTCCCGGCTCGGCGAAGTGACGCCGCAGGCCAGCGGTAGCTTCCCGCTGGTGCGCCGCCATGCGCTCCGATACGTTCAACCTGGCGTGGCGCTGGTAGGGGATGCGGCCCATACCATTCATCCGCTGGCAGGGCAGGGGGTAAATCTGGGCTATCGCGATGCTGAAGCCTTGCTGGAGGTGCTGGGCAATGCCCGCGAGCGCGGCGAGGCGTGGAGCGACTACGATGTGCTAAAACGCTACCAGAACCGCAGGCGTCTGGATAACCTGGCGATGCAGAGCGGTATGGATCTGTTCTACGCCGGATTCAGCAACAATCTTGGGCCGCTACGCGTCATACGTAATCTGGGATTGATGGCGGCGGATCGCGCCGGAGTGGCTAAGCGACAGGCGCTGAAATACGCCCTGGGTCTGTAAACAGAGAAAACCCGCGCTGGCGGGTTTTTGGGTTATGGGAATTGCAGATATGAAAAAGCCCGCTTGCGCGGGCTTCTCATTTTATTGGCTGGGGTGCAGGGATTCGAACCCCGGAATGCTGGAATCAGAATCCAGTGCCTTACCGCTTGGCGACACCCCAATAGTGTCTTTGCTTAACTGATTGTTGGTGCCTGATGCTGAACTCAGATCCACTGCTTACAGCCTGGCGACACCCCAACAGTGTCTTTCTAAAATTTGGCTGGGGTACGAGGATTCGAACCTCGGAATGCTGGAATCAGAATCCAGTGCCTTACCGCTTGGCGATACCCCAATAGTCTTTTCCGTTACCGCGCGCTGCGATTAAATCTGCCGGGCAGTACTCTAAAAATATGGTGGCTACGACGGGATTCGAACCTGTGACCCCATCATTATGAGTGATGTGCTCTAACCAACTGAGCTACGTAGCCATAGATTTTAGCGCAGACCAACTTAAAAGAAAGTTGGCTGGGGTGCAGGGATTCGAACCCCGGAATGCTGGAATCAGAATCCAGTGCCTTACCGCTTGGCGACACCCCAATAGTGTCTTTGCTTAACTGATTGTTGGTGCCTGATGCTGAACTCAGATCCACTGCTTACAGCCTGGCGACACCCCAATAGTGTCTTCTCTTCAGATAACCGCAAAACAACTGCGTTTATCATAAAAAATGGCTGGGGTACCTGGATTCGAACCAGGGAATGCCGGTATCAAAAACCGGTGCCTTACCGCTTGGCGATACCCCACCTGACAACGCCACGAAAATAAATGGTGCGGGAGGCGAGACTTGAACTCGCACACCTTGCGGCGCCAGAACCTAAATCTGGTGCGTCTACCAATTTCGCCACTCCCGCAAAATTATGGTGGCTACGACGGGATTCGAACCTGTGACCCCATCATTATGAGTGATGTGCTCTAACCAACTGAGCTACGTAGCCATCTTTTCGCGTTACCTTATCGGCGTTGCGGGGCGCATTATGCGTATTGGGCCCCGTAGCGTCAACACCTTTTTTGTCGAAAAGTGGCTCTGGCGTTCCGTTTGACTGGCTTATGAACAGCTTGCTTTAATAATCGGCAAAAACAGGCTATTTCTCCACTTATCCCGATGATGTTAAGGGTAATCTGTCCGTAAGAGATGATCAAAAAAGCGGGCGCTGGTGGCCCGCTTTTTGCAGTTTTACTTCAGGCGATTACTTGTAGGCATCCTGATGAACCCCTACGGCACGGCCAGAAGGATCGTTCATCGACTTAAAGGTTTCGTCCCACTCGATGGCTTTGGCCGAAGAGCAGGCCACCGAGGGGCCTCCAGGCACGCATTCGGCGGCGCTGGGCAGCGGGAACAGCTCTTCGAAGATCTCCCGGTACAGATAGCCTTCTTTAGAGCCGGGCGTGTTATACGGGAAGCGGAAGTGGGCGGTCTCCATCTGCTGATCGGTAATCTGCTGAGCCGCCACCTCTTTCAGGCTGTCGATCCAGCTGTAGCCCACGCCGTCTGAGAACTGCTCTTTCTGGCGCCATGCGACGCTCGCCGGCAGGTAGGATTCGAAGCATTCACGCAGAATATGCTTTTCCATTTTGCCGTTGCCGCACATTTTATCGCGAGGGTTAAGGCGCATCGCCACATCCAGGAACTTCTTGTCCAGGAAAGGTACGCGTGCCTCAACGCCCCAGGCGGACATCGCCTTGTTGGCGCGGGCGCAGTCGAACATATGCAGCGCCAGCAGTTTACGCACTGTCTCTTCGTGGAATTCACGCTCGTTCGGCGCCTTGTGGAAGTAAAGGTAACCGCCAAACACTTCGTCGGAACCCTCTCCGGACAGTACCATTTTAATGCCCATCGCTTTGATCTTACGCGACATCAGATACATCGGGGTAGAGGCACGAATGGTGGTCACATCGTAAGTTTCGATGTGGTAGATAACATCACGGATCGCATCCAGCCCTTCCTGCACCGTAAAGTGGATTTCGTGGTGTACGGTACCCAGGTGGTTAGCGACCTCCTGAGCGGCTTTCAGATCCGGAGAGCCTTCCAGGCCAACTGCGAAGGAGTGAAGCTGAGGCCACCAGGCTTCGCTGCGCTCCTGATCTTCCACCCGGCGTGCGGCGAACTTCTTGGTGACAGCGGAAATAATCGAGGAGTCGAGACCGCCGGAAAGCAGCACGCCGTAGGGGACATCCGACATCAGGTGGCTTTTCACCGCCTCTTCCAGCGCCTGACGAAGGGCGTTCTTATCGGTTGCGTTGTCTTTAACCGCGTCGAACTCGAACCAGTCGCGCTGGTAGTAGCGGCGGATCTCGCCGTCTTTGCTCCACAGATAGCTGCCCGCCGGGAACTCTTTAATCGTGCGGCACACCGGTACCAGCGCTTTCATTTCAGAAGCGACATACAGGTTACCGTGTTCATCATGCCCCATATAAAGAGGGATGATGCCGATATGGTCGCGGCCAATCAGATAAGCGTCCTGCTCGCTGTCATACAGGGCAAAGGCGAACATTCCCTGTAGCTCGTCAAGAAATGCCGGACCTTTTTCCTGATACAGGGCAAGAATGACTTCGCAGTCAGAGCCAGTCTGGAATGCGTAGCGATCGCCGTATTCGGCGCGCAGGGCCTGGTGGTTGTAGATTTCACCGTTAACCGCCAGCGCATGGGTTTGATTTTCGTTATATAAAGGCTGGGCACCGGCGTTAACGTCGACAATGGAGAGGCGTTCATGGGCGAGAATAGCGCGGTCACTGGCATAAACGCCGGACCAGTCGGGGCCACGATGGCGCATCAGGCGCGACATCTCCAGCGCCTTTTTACGCAGCTCACCCGCGTCAGTTTTAATATCCAGAATACCAAAAATCGAACACATAACCTTCTCCGTCACAGATGCTGTTGTGCTAAAGCGAGCAGCGGTTGCGTTGTTTTATTACCGCTGTTACTGCCTGTCATGGTAAGGACAATGCCCCAGAATACGGTGTCCTGGCAAGCGAATTACCGGTCAGATATTGAAAAAATCAATGGTCCTTGCCGAATAGTAAAAAATGGCTATCTTTTACACGCGATTATTAACGAATCGGCAATTTTTATGCTTTTTTATTGAATGGAAGGACGCGCCGGTTAAGGCGCGTTGCCGATCAGATAACGTCGATCTCTGCGACGGAGGGGTAAATCCAGGTGGGGCGGAACGGCATATCGTCAATATCGTTCAACGCTGAAACGCCGGACAGCACCAGAATGGTCTGCAACCCCGCCTGAAAACCGGCAAGAATGTCGGTGCGCAGATTGTCACCGACGATCACCGTATCTTCGGAGTGGGCCTGCATTTTGTTCAGGGCGGCGCGGATAATCCACGGACTGGGTTTACCGACATAAAAAGGTTTACGCCCGGAGATCTTCTCAATACCAGCGCACAGCGCGCCGCAGGCCGGCACCATACCGTGGCCGTGGGTATCCGGGTTGGTAGCGATAAAGCGCGCGCCGTTCGCTACAAACCAGGCCGCCTTATGCATCATATCCCAGTTGTAGGAGCGGGTTTCGCCGACGATAACAAAGTCGGGGTTGATATCAGTAATGGTAAAACCCGCTTTATACAGCTCGTGAATCAAAGCGCCTTCGCCCACCACATAGGCCTTTTTCCCCTCCTGGCGGCGCAGGAAATCTGCGGTGGCCATGGCGGAGGTATAGAACAGGCTATCCGGCACATCAACGCCCGCAGAGGCAAAACGGTTAGCGAGATCCTGACCGGTCTGGGACGGATAGTTAGTGAGCAGCACCACCGGAATCTCTTTTTCCAGCAGTCCGGACAGAAACTGCGCGGCGCCTGGAACGGCGACGTTATCGTGCATCAGCACGCCGTCGATATCGCAAATTACATTTTTTATCGTCATAGTCAGTCGGATGATTTACGGAAGATGGCCTGGGCCTGAATCGCTATGGTAACCAGCGGCGGCGTTATCCGGAAGTAAAATCCCGCGCCGCCGTCATGGTCCGGGGTTACTCTTCCAGCAGTCGCTGCAGGAGTGCTCCGTTAAGCATAGCGCGCTTTACCAGAGCGAAGGCGCCGATGGCTGAACGGTCATCAAGATGGGAGCGGACGACCGGCAGATTGCGGCGAAAGGCTTCCAGCACCTGAGTATTGACGCAGCGGTCAATGGCAGGCAGCAGGATTTTCTCCGCCTCCATCACTTCGCCGGCGATCACGACCTTTTGGGGATTAAACAGATTAATGGCAATGGCGATAGCCTTGCCCAGATGGCGTCCAACCTGCTCCAGCACCTCGCTGGCCAGCGGGTCGCCGCGGTTGGCGGCACGGCAAATATCCTGGATTCGGCAGTTGTCCGGGTCCAGTCGGCTCTGGTAGCCCTGGGAAAGCAACTGCCGTACCCGTTGCTCGATGGCTGCGTTAGCGGCAATGGTTTCCAGGCAGCCGAAGTTGCCACAGTGGCAGCGTTCGCCCAGCGGATCGACCTGAATATGGCCAATTTCACCGACATTGCCGTTGCGGCCAATAAAGATCTGTCCGCCGGAAAGAATACCGGCCCCGGTACCGCGATGGACGCGCACCAGAATAGAATCTTCGCAGTCCCGGGTGGCGCCGAAGTAGTGCTCCGCCAGCGCCAGGCTGCGAATGTCATGCCCCACGAAGCAGGCAAAGCCGAAGCGCTGTTCCAGTTTTTCCACCAGCGGCCAGTCATCGACCTCGATATGGGGCATATAGCGCACCACGCCGCTTTCAGGATCCACCAGGCCAGGCAGAATCACGGAGATCGCAATCAGTTCGCGAATCTTGCGCTGACAGTGGCTAATAAAATCTTCAATAGCCGCCAGCAGGGCGATTTCAAGCGCATCCTGACGTCGTTCCGGCAATGGATAATGACGTTCTTCCAGCGCCCTGGCGCTGAGATCGAAAAGCGTCAGGGTTGCGTCGTAACGGCCAAGACGCACGCCGATGGCTTGAAAGCCGCGGGTCTCGGTAACGATGGAGATAGCCCGGCGTCCGCCGGTGGATGCCTGCTGATCGACCTCTTTAATTAAACCGCGCTCGATCAGCTGGCGGGTGATTTTGGTGACGCTGGCGGGGGCAAGCTGGCTTAGCTCGGCGATCTGGATGCGCGATATCGGCCCCTGTTGATCGATCAGACGGTAAACCGCCGCTCCGTTAAGCTGTTTGACCAGATCAACATTACCTATTTGCGCTTGTCCGCCAGTCGTCATACCCGTTTATCCGATTGAGACCTCGTCTCCGTTAACGATGGTCTTGATAATTTTAAAGTCGCGGCTGAACGCGGTCAGGTTTGCTACCTTGCCCGCTTCCAGTGTGCCCAGACGGTCCGCCACGCCCATGGCCCTGGCGGGGTAGAGCGTTGCCATACGCAGGGCTTCATCCAGCGCGATGTTGACATGCTCCACCAGATTACGCACCCCTTCGATCATAGTCAGCGCCGAGCCGCTCAGGGTTCCGTTCTCATCCACGCACAGTTCATTCCGGTAGTATATTGTTTTACCAGCAAAAATGAACTGGTCAATATCGGAACCTGCCGCTGCGGTGGCATCGGTCACCAGGCACAGCTTTTCGCCTTTCAGTTTTTTCGCAGTGCGAACGTTGGCGTAACTGACGTGCAGCCCGTCAGCGATAACCCCGCAGTACAGATCCGGATCGTCGAAAATGGCACCGGTCAGGCCCGGTTCACGACCGGTAATATAAGGCATGGCGTTATACAGGTGAGTTGCGAAGCTGATGCCCGCGCGGAAGCCGCGCTTCGCTTCCTGCCAGGTGGCGTTAGAGTGGCCAGCGGAAACGCGGATACCGGCATCCACCAGTTGGCGAATCACGGCCGGATCGACCTCTTCCGGGGCGAGGGTGATTTTGGTAATGACGTCGGCATTCTGGCACAGGAAGTTCACCAGGCTGGGATCCGGCTTGCGAATATACTCAGGGTTGTGGGTCCCTTTCTTCACCAGACTCAACCACGGACCTTCCAGATGCAGCCCCAACGCCTGGTTCTGATGCTTGTCGAGGTATTCACGCATCACGTTAACCGCATGCATCATTAACTCATCGCTGGAGGTGATAAGCGTCGGCAGGAAGCTGGTACAGCCGGAGCGCTCGTTGGCCTTCTGCATGATTTCCAGGGTTTCCACGCTTACCGCGTCGGCGGTGTCGTTAAACATGACGCCGCCGCAGCCGTTTAGCTGAACGTCAATAAATCCCGGGGCGATAATGGCACCACCCATATTGCGCGTGGCGATATCCTGCGGCAGCTCTGCCTGCGGACAGATGCGGTCAATGAAACCGTCCGCGATGATAATCGCATGGTCGTCCAGAACGTCGTGACCGGTAAAGATACGGCCATGGGTTAGTGCATACATAGTTACCCCCGGAATAGATATGACTTAAAGACCTTTAATACTTTCAGCTTCCAGCTCGTTGAAGTACTTCAGCGTTTTGACCTTCAGCTCCATGGTAGAAGGCTCGTCGCAGACGATAACCGCTTTCGGATGCAATTGCAGGCAGCTGATGGTCCACATATGGTTTACGTTGCCTTCGACTGCAGCCTGCAGCGCTTGCGCCTTGACGTGGCCCAGCACCAGGATCATCACCTCTTCAGCGTCCAGTAGGGTACCTACGCCAACGGTCAGAGCGTATTTCGGAACCTGATTGACATCGCCGCCAAAGAAGCGGGAGTTGGCGACCCGGGTATCATGGGTCAGAGTTTTGATACGGGTGCGGGAAGCCAGCGAAGAGGCCGGTTCGTTAAAGGCGATATGGCCGTCGTTACCCACGCCGCCCATAAACAGATGGATTTTGCCGTAGGCACGGATTTTCTCTTCGTAATTGCGGCACTCTTCATCAACGTCTGGCGCATTACCGTCCAGCAGATTGATATTTTCCGCCGGGATATCGACGTGGTCAAAGAAATTACGGTGCATGAAGCTATGGTAGCTTTCCGGATGCTCTTTCGGCAGGCCGACGTACTCGTCCATATTGAAGGTAACGACGTGTTTGAAGCTAACTTCACCTGCGTTATAAAGTTCCACCAGCGCCTTGTAGGCTTCCAGCGGCGTGCCGCCAGTCGGCAGACCCAGAACGAAAGGGCGGTCTGCGGTAGGCTTAAAGGCGTTAATACGGTTTACAATATGGCGGGCTGCCCATTTACCGACCTGTTGAGCCGTTGTCAGGGGAATCAGTCTCATCATTCACCTCTATAAAAGTTAAGTTAAACGTGCTGGCCGGATTGCCGCTTATACTGAAGTAAAGATTAACCCAGATTTGCCGCACGGCGGCGTTTATCCGTCCTGATATTTTGCATAATAAAATAAGTTTTATAAGATAGCCATAGAGATGCCAGGCAAGATACGAAATTTGGTGATTGAATTCACAAAAAGCAGGGTTTTAATTTGCGAAGCGAATTAAATTTCCACACACTCTGCTGCGATATGACATTTGCCGTATGGATTAGCCCGTAGCCCGGGCCGATCGCACTATAAAAAGAGTTACGAGGCTTCACTCGGGGTCTTCTAGGGGGAATAAAGTGAGTATTCTAGGCTACTTACAGCGCGTAGGGCGCGCTTTGATGGTGCCGGTGGCCACGCTGCCCGCCGCCGCCATCCTTATGGGTGTCGGTTACTGGATCGATCCGGTCGGCTGGGGGGGCGATAATGCGCTCGCTGCCTTCTTTATCAAGTCCGGTGCCGCCATCATAGATAACATGTCTGTGCTGTTCGCCATCGGTGTTGCATACGGCATGTCCAAAGATAAAGACGGTGCAGCGGCGCTGACCGGCTTTGTCGGTTTTCTGGTTTTGACCACGCTCTGTTCACCTGCCGCGGTCTCCATGATCCAGAGCATCCCGGAAGCGGAAGTTCCTGCCGCCTTCGCGAAAATTAATAATCAGTTCGTGGGTATCCTGGTGGGTATCATCTCGGCTGAGCTGTATAACCGCTTCAGCGGCGTGGAGTTGCCGAAAGCGCTGTCGTTCTTTAGCGGTCGCCGTTTGGTGCCGATTCTGACCTCCTTCGTGATGATTGCTGTCGCCTTCGTACTGATGTACGTCTGGCCGGTGATCTTTGGCGGCCTGGTGGAGTTCGGCGAATATATCCAGAAAATGGGTTCCATTGGCGCCGGGGTTTACGCTTTCTTTAACCGTCTGCTGATCCCGGTAGGCCTGCACCATGCGCTGAACTCGGTATTCTGGTTCGATGTCGCGGGTATCAACGATATTCCTAACTTCCTGGGCGGCGCTCAGTCTATCGAGGCGGGTAAAGCGGTTGTGGGTATCACCGGTCGCTATCAGGCGGGCTTCTTCCCGATCATGATGTTCGGTCTGCCTGGTGCGGCGCTGGCGATTTACCAGTGCGCACGCCCCGAAAACAAAGCGAAGGTGATGGGTATCATGATGGCGGGGGCGTTCGCCGCCTTCTTCACCGGTATCACCGAGCCGCTGGAGTTCTCCTTCATGTTCGTTGCGCCGGTACTGTACGTGATTCACGCCGCACTGACCGGTATCTCTGTTTTCATCGCCGCCAGCATGCACTGGATTGCCGGTTTCGGTTTCAGCGCCGGTCTGGTGGATATGGTGCTCTCTTCGCGTAACCCGCTGGCCACGCAGTGGTACATGCTGATTCCGCAGGGCCTGGTGTTCTTCGTTATTTACTATCTGGTGTTCCGCTTCACCATCACCAAATTTAACCTGATGACGCCGGGGCGCGAGCTGGCCGTGGCCGGTAGCGAAGCCGATGGTCAGGACACCAATGTCAGCGGCGGTGAGAAGCAGGACGTCGCCGAACTGGCTCGTCAGTACATCGCAGCGGTAGGGGGTTCCGATAACCTGACCGGTATCGATGCCTGTATCACTCGCCTGCGTCTGTCGGTGAAAGATTCTGCGGTGGTGGATGACGCACTGGCTAAGCGCCTTGGCGCCAGCGGCGTGATTCGCCTGAACAAGACCAGCGTACAGATCATCGTTGGCTTTGTAGCTGAGAAGATCGCCAACGCCATGAAGACCACGGGACCGGTTGCAGCCTCACAGTCTGACGCAGCTCAGTCGGCGCCTGCCGCACAGGCCAGGCCTCAGGCGGTGCGCAACGACCTGCCGACGCTGTTGACCCTGGTGGCGCCGGTTAGCGGCGAACTGGTGGCGCTGGACGAGGTGCCGGACGAAGCCTTCGCCAGCAAAGCGGTAGGCGACGGCGTAGCGATTAAGCCCAGCGATAAGACGGTCGTGGCTCCGGCGGCAGGCACCGTGGTGAAAATCTTTAATACCAACCACGCTTTCTGCCTGGAGACCGATGACGGCGCTGAGATTGTGGTGCACATGGGTATCGATACCGTGGCGCTGGCAGGTAAAGGCTTTAAGCGTCTGGTAGAAGAGGGGGCCTCTGTTGCTGCCGGTCAGCCGGTGCTGGAGATGGATCTTGACTTCCTGAACGCCAATGCGCGCTCGATGATTAGCCCGGTGGTCTGCAGCAACATCGACGACTACAGCGGTCTGGTGGTGAAAGCGACCGGTACTCTGGTGGCTGGCGAAACCCCGCTGTACGAGATTAAAGCGAAGAAATAACGTCTGTCGGACGATATCTCTGAGAGCGGCCGGGTGAGAACCCGGCCGTTTTTTTATTCCCGCGCCAAAGCTGTGCGAATTTCTGTAACTAAGGGTTGTGTCCGGCGACGGCTTGTAAGATCATTCCACGTTAACCGAGTTAAAAACGCTTTGAGGTATTAAGAGATGAGTGAGGCTGAAGCCCGCCCAACTAACTTTATTCGCCAGATTATTGATGAGGATCTGGCCAGCGGCAAACACACCACCATTTGCACGCGTTTCCCTCCTGAGCCGAACGGCTATCTGCATATCGGCCATGCGAAATCCATCTGCCTGAACTTCGGCATCGCTCAGGATTACCAGGGCACCTGCAATCTGCGCTTCGACGACACTAACCCGGTTAAAGAAGATATCGAGTATGTGGACTCCATTAAGCAGGATGTCGAGTGGCTGGGCTTTCACTGGGCGGGTGACGTGCGTTACTCCTCTGACTATTTCGACCAGCTGTACCACTACGCCATCGAACTGATCAACAAAGGCCTGGCTTTCGTTGATGAACTGACGCCGGAGCAAATTCGTGAATACCGCGGCACTCTGACCGAGCCGGGCAAGAACAGCCCGTATCGCGATCGCAGCGTGGAAGAGAACCTGGCGCTGTTTGAAAAGATGCGTGCCGGTGAATTCGCCGAGGGCACCGCCTGCCTGCGTGCGAAGATCGATATGGCATCGCCGTTTATGGTGATGCGCGATCCGGTGCTGTACCGCATTAAATTTGCCGATCATCACCAGACCGGCAATAAGTGGTGCATCTACCCGATGTATGATTTCACCCACTGCATTTCCGATGCGCTGGAAGGGATCACCCATTCGCTGTGTACCCTGGAATTCCAGGATAACCGCCGCCTGTATGACTGGGTGCTGGACAATATCACCATTCCGGCTCATCCGCGTCAGTACGAGTTTTCGCGCCTGAATCTGGAATACGCCATTATGTCCAAGCGTAAACTCAATCTGCTGGTGACCGAGAAGATAGTGGAAGGCTGGAACGATCCGCGTATGCCGACCATTTCCGGTCTGCGTCGCCGTGGCTACACTGCGGCCTCTATCCGCGAATTCTGCAAACGTATCGGCGTGACCAAGCAGGACAACACCGTTGAGATGGCGTCGCTGGAAGCCTGCATTCGCGAAGATCTGAATGAGAATGCGCCGCGTGCGATGGCGGTTATCGATCCGGTTAAGCTTATCATCACCAACTACCCGCAGGGGCAGAGCGAGATGGTGACCATGCCGAATCATCCGAACCGTCCGGAGATGGGTAACCGCGAGGTGCCTTTCAGCGGTGAAATCTGGATCGATCGCGCTGACTTCCGTGAAGAAGCGAACAAGCAGTATAAGCGTCTGGTGCTGGGCAAAGAGGTACGTCTGCGTAACGCCTATGTGATCAAAGCCGAAGAGGTGGAAAAAGACGCCGATGGCAATATCACCGCGATTCGCTGTAGCTACGATGCTGATACCCTGAGCAAAGATCCGGCCGATGGCCGCAAGGTGAAAGGGGTGATTCACTGGGTCAGCGCCGCTCACGCATTGCCCATTGAAATCCGCCTCTATGACCGTCTGTTCAGCGTGGCGAACCCGGGCTCGGCGGAGGATTTCCTTTCTACCGTTAACCCAGAATCGCTGGTGGTGAAGCAGGGCTACGGCGAGCAGAGCCTGAAGGCGGCACAGCCGGAAAATGCGTACCAGTTCGAACGTGAAGGCTACTTCTGTCTTGATGGGCTGACCAGCAGCGCCGATAAGCCGGTATTTAACCGCACCGTTGGACTGCGTGATACCTGGGCGAAAATGGGCGGCTAATATTGCGCGCCTGAATCGCCATAAGTAAAACCCCGGCCTCTGCGCCGGGGTTTTATTCTCTATACAAAAAACCGGAGAGCGATCTCCGGTTTTTTTTGGCTGTGGCGTAGACTCGCTTACTTCTTGCTGGCCTCATGGGCGCCATCGTCTTCCCGACAGTCTCCTTCAGCGCAGTGGCCGTACAGGTAGAGGCTGTGGTTGGTCAGGCGGATATTGTGCCGGGTGGCGATCTCGCGCTGACGAGTTTCAATAGAATCATCGCTGAATTCAATCACCTTGCCGCAATCCAGGCAGATAAGGTGATCGTGATGATGCTGCTGCGTCAGCTCAAAAACAGACTTTCCGCCTTCGAAGTTGTGACGGGTGACAATGCCTGCATCGTCGAACTGGTTCAGCACGCGGTAAACCGTGGCCAGACCAATCTCTTCACCCATATCGATCAGTCGCTTGTACAAGTCTTCCGCACTGACATGGTGATTTTCAGGCTCCTGTAACACTTCCAGGATTTTTAACCGGGGAAGCGTGACTTTCAGGCCGGCCTTCTTTAATGCGGTATTGTTGTCAGTCATGCGGAATATGTCCTGTTGCTTAATGACTTAGCTCCTCTGGAGCACTGCATAGAATTCATGAAAAAGATGAATGCGTCTCATTATAGAACCGTGAAGGGTAAATGAAAACCGCGTTCAACCTGCAAAAATGTGAATAAAAAAGTGGGAAAAATTATGCCAGATACGGCACCGATGCCCAATTTACCGGGCTTATTGTACAACTTAGTGGGGCAAAGTTAAGGAAATGTATCAATTATTACTATCGGTTATATCTATTAATGCGGCGCAGATCGCGCCGCAACAACTTATCATCAGGCGTTGATGATTTCATCAAGATGCAGCTCTTCAGAGATCTGCTTAACCCATTTCTCAACGCGCTCGTTGGTCAGCTCCGGCTGACGGTCTTCATCGATAGCCAGACCCAGGAAGTGGTCATCATCGGCCAGCCCTTTCGACGCTTCGAAGTGGTAACTTTCGGTCGGCCAGTGACCCACGATGGTGGCGCCGTTCGGTTCGATAATATCGCGAATGGTACCCAGCGCGTCGCAGAAGTATTCCGCATAGTCTTCCTGATCGCCGCAGCCAAACAGCGCAACCAGCTTACCGTTGAAGTCTACCTCTTCCAGCGTGGGGAAGAAGTCGTCCCAGTCACACTGTGCTTCACCGTAGTACCAGGTCGGGATACCAAGCAGCAGAATATCGAAGCCTTCCAGGTCTTCTTTGCTGCTTTTAGCAATATCATGCACCTCAGCAACTTCTTTACCGAGCTGTTTCTGAATCATTTTTGCGATATTTTCGGTATTGCCGGTGTCGCTGCCGAAAAAAATGCCTACGATTGCCATGAGTAAAGTAACCTCTTGAATCTAAAAAAGTATGGTGGCTGCGTAATGCCCACGGATAGGGCAATCATAGCAGAAGCCCTTCGAGTGCGGAAACCGCTATTCGCCGCAGGGTGCACAGTATGCAACATACCTGACGGCGTAAGGGGCGGTCTTAGCCCCGGAGCTGGGCGAGCTGGCTCAGCAGAATCTCTTCGATAAGCTCGCTGCGGCTGATGTTACGCGCATCGGCGAGCTCATTGAGCGCATCCACCGCCTCGGCATTGAGTTTGAGCTCAACGCGCTTCAGGCCGCGGACTTTGTCACGTTTGAGCTGATTGCGCTTGTTGATGCGCAGTTGCTCGTCACGCGACAGCGGATTGGTTTTGGGTCGACCCGGGCGGCGCTCGTTCGCAAAGAGATCGAGCGTCGTGCGGTCCGTTTGTTCTTTTGCCATGATTTGCTGCTGCTGGACAGGGAAAAGGCTACGGGAGCGGATTTTTACAGCGCGCCATCATACATTAGTGCCATCCGGTGCGCCAACGCCTGGAGCGTATCTGGCGACCGGACGATGGGTTTTTAATCAGAAGTAAGGAAGCGATCAATGGCCCGCAGTACCGCCTGGGGTTTTTCCGCGTGGACCCAGTGTCCGGCACCGGCGATGACGTGCGCGCGGGCCTGGGGGAACTGTGCGGCAATCTCCGCCTGTGAGGAAGCCTGAATATAAGGTGAATCGCCGCCGCGGATAAACAGCGCCGGGTGCGGCCAGGGGGGCGTGGGCTCCCAACCGGTGATATTGTCGTACTGATCCCAGAGCACCGGCACATTGAAGCGCCACTCGCCGCTGGCGAAGGATTTCAGCAGGAACTGGATAACGCCTTCTTCCTCGATGTGTTCGCGCATTATCGCCGCGGCATCGTGGCGGCGGGTAACGCCACTGTCGGTCACTGCGCGCACAGCGGCGAAGATGGCATCATGGCGGCGCACCGGGTAGGCCACCGGTGCAATATCAATCATCACCAGTTGTTCGATGCGCTCCGGAGCCAGGGCGCTCAGCGCCATCGACACTTTACCGCCCATGGAGTGGCCGATCAGCGTCACTTTATCAAGCTGACAGTCGTCCAGAGTATCCAGCACGTCCTGCGCCATTTCCCTGTACGTCATGCTATCGCTTCGCGGGGAGAGACCGTGATTGCGCAGATCGAGCTGCAGCACCGTGCGATCTTGCACCAGAGAGCGTCCCAGCACCCCAAGATTGTCCAGGCTGCCGAACAGGCCGTGAATCAGGACGACGGGCGCATGGTCGTCCCTGGATTGTGCAGTTTGCAGGCGGGTATTGAGTTTCATCGCAAAGTTCTTTTTTTGAGTTCGTCTGGTTAGGGTATCATGTTCGGCATTCTGCCGTGCGGTGGCAATTTCCGGTTAATTCCGACTTTTGCCGCTATCCTGGTTTGACGCTATCCGCTGTTGAGATTTGTCTTTATAATCCCAACGACTTGTATTCAGAAAGATATTGCACTGGATTAAGATGAAAACGATTGAAGTTGATGACGAGCTGTATCGCTATATTGCCAGCCACACCCTGCACATTGGCGAGAGCGCGTCCGACATTTTGCGGCGTATGTTGAAAGTTTCCGCCGCCCTGCCTGCACAGACCACTTCAGCAAAACCCCAGGCGCCTGTGGCCAGCGTCAGCGCGGAGCCGAAACCGATGGTGAAAGGCACCCGCGAGCGCGTACGCGCGGTGCGTGAACTGCTGCTCTCTGATGAGTATGCCGAGCAGAAGAAGGCCGTTAATCGTTTTATGCTGGTACTCTCCACGCTCTATTCTCTGGATGCCGCCGCCTTTGTCGAAGCGACAGAATCCCTGCACGGTCGCACCCGCGTTTACTTCGCGACTGATGAGCGCACCCTGCTTAAGAGCGGCAACCAGACCAAGCCGAAAGCGGTTCCCGGCACGCCGTACTGGGTGATTACCAATACCAATACAGGCCGCAAATGCAGCATGATTGAACATATTATGCAGAGCATGCAGTTCCCCGCGGAGCTGATCGAGAAAGTTTGCGGCACCATCTAACTCTGATGTCAGAAGGATCAGGACAATGGCTAACCATGAACGCGCAGGGCAACCTGCACAGCAGAGCGATCTGATTAATGTCGCGCAGTTGACGGCGCAGTACTACGTGCTGAAGCCGGAAACGGGCAATCCTGAACATGCGGTTAAATTTGGCACTTCCGGCCACCGCGGCAGCGCTGCCCGTCACAGTTTCAACGAGCCGCACATTCTGGCCATTGCCCAGGCGATAGCGGAAAACCGTGCCGCTAACGGCATTACCGGCCCCTGCTATGTGGGCAAAGATACTCATGCGCTCTCTGAACCGGCGTTTATCTCGGTTCTGGAAGTGCTGAGCGCCAACGGCGTCGAGGTCATTGTTCAGCAGGATAACGGCTTTACGCCGACGCCTGCGGTGTCTAACGCCATTCTGGAGCACAATAAGAAGGCGGGCTCTCAGGCGGACGGCATTGTGATCACGCCGTCTCACAACCCGCCGGAAGATGGCGGTATCAAGTATAATCCGCCCAACGGCGGCCCGGCCGATACCAACGTCACGAAGGTTATCGAAGATCGCGCCAACCAGCTTCTGGCTGAAGGGTTAAAGTCCGTGAAGCGCCAGTCTCTTGATCAGGCCTGGGCCAGCGGTCAGGTGCGCGAGCTGGATCTGGTACAGCCGTTTATCGAAGGTCTGGCGACCATCGTAGATATGGATGCCATCCGTAAAGCAGGCCTGAAGCTGGGTGTCGATCCTCTGGGCGGCTCTGGTATTGAATACTGGAAGCGCATCGCCGAACACTATCAACTTGATCTCACCATCGTGAACGATCAGGTGGATCAGACCTTCCGCTTTATGCACCTTGATAAAGACGGCGCTATCCGTATGGACTGCTCTTCGGAGTGCGCCATGGCGGGGCTGCTGGCGCTTCGCGATAAGTTCGACCTGGCTTTCGCCAACGATCCCGACTATGACCGTCACGGCATTGTCACGCCGGTCGGCCTGATGAATCCTAACCACTATCTGGCCGTGGCCATCAACTACCTGTTCCGCCACCGTCCGCAGTGGGGCAACGAAGTGGCCGTTGGTAAGACGCTGGTTTCCTCGGCGATGATCGACCGGGTGGTCGACGACCTGGGTCGCAAGCTGGTGGAAGTGCCGGTCGGTTTTAAGTGGTTCGTGGACGGTCTGCACGACGGCAGTTTCGGCTTTGGTGGTGAAGAGAGCGCCGGGGCATCGTTCCTGCGCTTCGATGGCACGCCGTGGTCCACCGATAAAGACGGTATCATCATGTGTCTGCTGGCGGCGGAAATTACCGCCGTCACCGGTAAAAACCCGCAGCAGCACTATGACGAACTGGCGGCTCGCTTCGGCGCCCCGAGCTATAACCGTATACAGGCTTCGGCCACCTCAGCACAGAAAGCGGCGCTGTCGAAGTTGTCTCCGGAAATGGTGAGCGCCAGTACCCTGGCGGGTGACCCTATTACCGCGCGTTTAACCGCGGCGCCGGGTAACGGAGCCTCCATCGGTGGTCTGAAAGTGATGACCGATAACGGCTGGTTTGCCGCTCGCCCGTCCGGTACCGAGGATGCCTACAAGATTTACTGTGAAAGCTTCCAGGGCGCGGAGCATCGTCAGCAGATTGAAAAAGAGGCTGTAGAGATCGTCAGCCAGGTGCTGAAAGACGCTAAATAATCGCTGTCTGTCTCACAAAAAATCCATCTGCCTGGCAGGTGGATTTTTTTTGTCCGCAAATCGCTCAAAAGGTACCGTCAGTTCCATCCCGGAGTGGTATTTTCTGGGGCCAGGAATAATCCCAAGGCGTTTTCTCAAGGAGAGATAAGATGCTGAACTTACGTAGCCCCGCCCCCCAACGTATTGTGGTGCTTGGTGGGGGAACCGCTGGCTGGTTCGCGGCCATTGCCCTGCGCAGGCTGTTTAGCCCGAAGGTGGACATTCAGGTCATTGAATCCTCTTCGATCGGCATTGTCGGCGTGGGGGAAGGCGGATTACTTAATTTCATCAACGCCCTGCAACGCTACCAGATTGATATCGATGAGTTCGTTCGCGAAACCGGTGCTGCATGGAAGTGGGGATTCAGCTATGAAGGCTGGCGAACCGGCGGCGAAGACGACCGCTTTTATCACCTGTTCGCCTCCCAGGAGACGCCGGTTTCACGCTGGAGCGAGCGCGGTTTCTATCCCTGCCTTTCGGCCATGATCGGTCAGAACATCCCGCTGGAAAGCTATCTGGCGGCCAGCCCGCTGATTAAAGCCAATACGCCCCAGGACCAGGCTAGTGCGCTACTGAAAGCCAACGGTGGGGATATTGTTCCTTCCTTCCACTTCGACAGCTACAAACTGGCGACCTACCTGAAAAAGGTGGCGCTGTCGCGTGGGGTGATGCATCTGGATACGGTGGTGGAAGAGGTGGTTTTCGACCAGCAGGGCCATGCCCGTATGCTGCGCTGCGCCGATAATCGCACTATAGACGTTGATTTCCTGATCGACGCCAGCGGCCTGTCGCGCAAGGTGTTGGGCAAGAGCATGGGCGGCAAGTGGCACTCGTTCAGCGACTACCTGCTGATGGATTCCGCCATTCCCTTTTATATGCCGCATCCCCATGAAAACCCGATGCTGGTGACCCGGGCTATCACCATGGATGCAGGCTGGATGTGGCAGATCCCGCTGATCGACAGGGTGGGGGCTGGCTATGTCTTTAGCAGCAAGCATATCTCCGAACAGCAGGCAATTGCCGAGATCGAACAGCGGCTGGGCTATGCCATCACGCCCCATAAAACTCTGTGTTTCGATCCCGGCTGCTTTGAAGAGGTGTGGGTCGGCAACGTCATGGCATTGGGTCTGTCCAGCGGTTTTGTCGAGCCGCTGGAAGCCACTTCTATTGGTCAGATGCTGGAGCAGTTGTACAGCTTTGAGCGGGTACTGGTGCACAGCCAGGGGATTATTTCTGATAAAACGATCCGCGAATTTAACCAGGCTAACTTCCAGTCCTGGCTGGGGATTCGCGACTTCCTGCGGATGCACTACGACAACACCCGTCGCGACACGCCGCTGTGGCAGGCGGTATCTGAGTCGCCTTATCCGGAAAGCTATCGCGCGCTGCGTGAGTGCTGGCAGGAGCGCACGCCGCGCCTGCTGGATGTGGAAAGCTACGCCATCAACGGCTGGCGCGGTATTTTCCACGCCATCAACTGGATGTTTGTGGCGGCGCCGCTGGGGGTGGTGCCGCCACGGGCAGGACAGATGGATCTGCTGGCGCTACCGGCAGAAAAACGTCAGCAGGCGCTGAATTTTGCCGCCGAACGGCATCAGGAGATAAACCGGTAACCGATACCGGTTTCGGTCAGCAGATGGCGCGGGCGCGCCGGGTCCTGCTCCAGCTTCTGGCGCAGGTGCCCCATATAGATGCGCAGATAGTGGCTGTGTTCCACGGCGTTAGGGCCCCACACCTGATTAAGCAACTGGCGCTGGGTGAGTACCTTGCCTTCGTTATTCAGCAATGTCGCCAGCAGCCGGAATTCGATGGGGGTCAGGTGAATCTCCGCATCGCCGCGGGTGATACGCCTGGCGGCCAGATCGACGCGGATATCGGTAAACTGCCAGACCGGTGCGGGCTGCTCGCCACCGCAGCGGCGTAGCGCCACCCGCAGGCGCGCCTGAAGCTCGCCAATGCCGAAGGGCTTGCACAGATAGTCGTCGGCCCCGGCGTCCAGCGCCGCGATCTTGTCCTGCTCGTCGCTGCGTGCCGACAGTACAATAATGGGCATGGCGCTCCACTGGCGGACTTCGCGAATAAAATCGACTCCGTCGCCGTCCGGCAGGCCGAGGTCCAGAATCACCAATTCCGGCTTACGGGTAGCGGCCTCGATCAGACCGCGCTGCAGCGTCTCTGCTTCATGAACCCGTATCCCTTCATCTTCCAGCGCGCTGCGCAGAAAGCGGCGAATGGCTTTTTCATCTTCCACAACCAGCAGATTAATCACAGTGCCTCACTCAGTTCATCCAGCGTCGGCGCGGGCTCCTGGGGCAACTCTAAGTGAAAACTGGCGCCTCCCTGAGGGCGGTTTTCCGCATAGATGGTGCCGTCATGGACGCTGACAATCGCCTGACAGATAGCCAGGCCCAGCCCCACGCCAGGAATGGCCGACTCTTTGGTTCCTCTGGCGAATTTATCAAAAATCGCCTGTTCCTGCCCGTGGGGAATCCCGGGCCCGTTGTCCCGGACCTCCAGCGTCAGGGTATCCGGATGACGGGTGGCGTGAATACCGATCTGCGCATCGGGGCCTGCGTATTTGGTCGCATTTTCCAGCAGGTTAATCAGTACCCGTTCGAACAGCGGGCCATCTACGTGGATCAAACTGAGAGGGTCCGCCAGTTCGACATCGATATGTCGGCAGCCAATAGCCAGTTGCGACATCTGCAGCGCGCTACCCACCACCTCTTCCAGGGTCAGCCACTCGCGCTTCAGATTAAAGCCGCCAGACTGGATACGCGCCATATCCAGCAGATTATTGACCAGACGGGTGGTGTTCAGCACCTGCTGACGAATTTCGCTGGCCTGAGGGGCATGTTTTGAGCCTTCAGTGGCCAGGTCCAGGGTCAGAATTTCCGCCTGGCCGAACAGCACGGTCAGCGGCGTACGCAGATCGTGGGAAAGCGCGGCCAGCAGCGAATTGCGGACCTGTTCACGTTCGGAAGCCAGCCGCGCCTGGGCTTCTCTGGCGCTCAATGCCAGACGCTCCAGCGCATTAGTGACCAACAGCGTGAAGGTTTCCAGCAGCCGCTGCTGTTCCGGAATCATCAACTGGCGCGGGCTGGCGGGTTCGATGATAAGCACGCCCAGGCTGATGCCTGCCGCCCGTAGAGGCAGAATCTGGTAGGGAACGCCGGGAAGCGTGTCGGTCCCGGCACCGGCCGGTTGCCCCTTTTCGAAACTCCAGCGGGCGATGGCTTCGTCCCAGTGGCTAATGCCATCACCGCCGTGGCGCGGCTGGAGTCGCCCCTGATCATCCGGGGTGAGTAACTGGCTACGGGCGGCAAAGCTGCTGCTGAGAAAATGGGCGCTGGTGGCGGCGATCTCTCCCGGGGTACGGGTCATCGCCAGCGCTTTGGAAATCTCATACAGATGGCGGGTACGCTGCTCGCGGTAGCGGGCCACCCGAGCCTGGTAGCGCACGCCCGCGGTCAGATTACCAATCACCAGCCCCACGCTTAGCATGACCGCAAAGGTTAACAGGTACTGAACGTCGGAGACCGCCAGCGTTCCCTGAGGGGCGATAAAAAAGAGATCGAAACTCAGAACGTTGATAAAGGTGGCCAGCACCGAAGGCCAGCGTCCGTAAAACAGCGCCACCACCACCACGCCCAGCAGATAGAGCATGACCAGGTTTGCGGCATCGAAACCGGCAAGCCAGTGGCTGGCGACCAGGGTAATCAACGCGCACAGGGCAACGGCCACCAGACAGCCGCGGAGCTGTGCCCGCCATTTTTCCGCAAAGCTGCGCGGATCCGGCGAGCGGGGGAGGGCGGCTCGGGGGGACTCTTCCAGCGCCACCACCACCAGGTCGAGATCCGGTGCGCGCATAGCCAAACGATCGGCAAAGCTACGCCGCAGCCAGGCGGGGCGGCGGTGAGCGTTGCGGCGGCCAATCAGGATCTTGCCCAGATTATGCTGACGGGCATAGCGTACTACCGCTTTTTCCTCTTCCGGATCGGAAAGGGTCGCGGTTTCCGCGCCCAGCTCCTGGGCCAGGCGCAATGCCCGCAGAATGGCGCGTCGCTGGTGTTCCGGCAGGCGATGCAGATGTGGCGTCTCGACATAGACCGCGTGCCAGGCGCTGCCGAGTTTGGCTGCCAGGCGTGCGGCGGTGCGCACCAGCTTTTCATTGCCGTCGCTGCTGCCGATACACAGCAGAATGGCGTCGCGGGTGTGCCACACCTTCTCCTGGCCCTGACGGTCGCGCCAGGCGCGCATCTGTTCATCTACCCGGTCAGCGGTACGGCGCAGCGCCAGCTCGCGCAGGGCGATCAGGTTCCCCTTACGGAAGAAGTTTTCAATGGCCCGTTCGGCCTGATCGGCGATATAAACCTTGCCTTCCCGCAGGCGCTGGCGCAGATCGTCCGGCGGCAGATCCACCAGGACCACCTCGTCGGCACCGTCGAAGATCGGATCCGGCACGGTCTCCCGTACCCGGATGCTGGTAACGCCGCTGACCACGTCATTCAGGCTTTCCAGGTGCTGTACGTTAACGGTGGTAAATACATCGATCCCGGCTTCGAGCAGCTCTTCCACATCCTGCCAGCGTCGGGGATGACGCGAGCCGGGAGCGTTACTGTGGGCCAGTTCATCCATCAGAATCAGGGCCGGAGCCCGGGCCAGCGCGGCGTCGAGATCGAACTCCCACAGGGTGCGATCCCGATGGTGAATGCGCCTGGGGGGCAAAACCGGTAGCCCTTCCACCAGGGCCGCGGTCTCTTTACGGCCGTGGGTTTCCACTACCCCCACCAGAATATCCAGCCCTTCGTCGCGCAGGCGGCGGGCTGCCTGAAGCATCGACCAGGTTTTGCCCACCCCGGCGCAGGCGCCAAAGAAGATTTTCAGCCGACCGCGACGCCCGGGCTGCGCCTGTTGCAGCAGCCTGTCGGGATCGGGGCGTCCGGGTTCCTCTGTCATTACTTACTCCTGAGTGCGTCCAGCGCCAGATTAAGCTTCAGTATATTGACCACCGGCAGGCCGGGGAAGCCGGGAAGCGGTGTTTCGGTGTTCGCCGCCACCAGGCGGCTGAGTTGCTCAGCCGTCAGGCCACGTTCTCTGGCGACGCGCGGAATCTGCCACGCTACGGCGGCGGGGCTCAGCTGTCCATCCAGGCCACTCCCGGACGCGGTGAGCAGTTCCACCGGCACCTGACGGCTGGACTCCGGGTTAGCGGCCCGTAGCGCCGCGATGCGTTCTGCAAACTGTTTATCCAGTTCGGGATTCCCCGGCGCCAGATTGCTGCCGCCTGAAGCCATGGGATCGCTGCTGCCCGCAGAGGGGCGCCCCTGAAAGTAGCGGGCCTGATGGAATGGCTGACCGATAAGCGCTGAACCGCGCACCTCGCCATCCCGGGTTATCAGCGATCCGCCCGCCTGGGCGGGAAACCACCACTGACCGAGCAGCGTGGTCGCCAGCGGATAGAGCCCGCCGGTTACGATGGTCAGTAACAGCAGTGTCATTATAGCGGGACGTAAAATAGCCATGTGAGAGTCCTCTTAAAGCAGGGGGGTGAGCAGCAGGTCGATAAGCTTGATACCGATAAAGGGCGCGATCAGTCCGCCCAGACCGTAGAGCCAAAGATTGCGGCGCAGCATGGCCGCGGCGCTCAGCGGCCGGTAGCTCACCCCCTTCAACGCCAGCGGGATCAGAAAGATGATGATCAACGCATTGAAGATCACCGCGCTCAGGATCGCCGAAGCGGGGGAGTGCAGGTGCATCACATTCAGAGCGTTCAGTTGCGGATAAGTGACGGTAAAGGCCGCCGGGATGATGGCGAAATATTTTGCCACGTCATTGGCGATACTAAAGGTGGTCAGGGATCCCCGGGTCATCAGCATCTGTTTGCCGATATGCACCACCTCGATAAGCTTGGTGGGGTTCGAGTCAAGATCCACCATATTACCGGCCTCTTTGGCCGCCTGGGTGCCGGAGTTCATTGCCACGGCCACATCGGCCTGGGCCAGCGCGGGGGCGTCGTTGGTGCCGTCTCCGGTCATGGCGACCAGTCGACCTTCGGCCTGATACTGGCGAATCAGCGCCAGTTTCGCTTCCGGCGTGGCTTCGGCCAGGAAGTCATCGACACCGGCTTCAGCTGCGATGGCGGCGGCAGTCAGGCTGTTATCACCGGTGATCATCACGGTTTTGATGCCCATCTGCCTCAGCCGGGCGAAGCGCTCTTTAATACCGCCCTTGACGATATCTTTCAGGGCAATCACCCCCAGAACCTGGTTGCCTTCGGCCACCAGCAGCGGCGTACTGCCCAGACGCGCCACCTGTTCAACCAGGCTGTCCACAGCTCCCGGAAACTGGCCGCCGTTGGCTTCAATATGGCGGCGAATCGCATCCACCGAGCCTTTACGAATCAGGCGATTGTGCAGGTTGATGCCGCTCATACGGGTGCTGGCGGTAAAGGGCACGAAGGTGGCCTGCAGGCTCTGCAGGTCGCGCTCGCGCAGATTGAAGCGCTGTTTGGCCAGCACCACAATGCTGCGCCCTTCCGGCGTTTCGTCCGCCAGCGAGGCAAGCTGGGCGGCATCGGCCAGGACCCGCTCTTCCACGCCAGGCGCTGGCAGAAATTCGCTGGCCTGGCGGTTACCCAGGGTGATGGTGCCGGTTTTATCCAACAGCAGCACATCGACATCCCCGGCGGCTTCTACTGCCCGTCCGCTGGTGGCGATGACGTTGGCGCCCAGCATCCGGCTCATCCCGGCAACCCCAATGGCCGACAGCAGGCCGCCAATAGTGGTGGGGATCAGGCAAACCAGCAGCGCCACCAGCACGGTAACGCTGACCGCGGTGCCGCCATAGAGCGAGAAGGGCCACAGAGTGGCGGTCGCCAGCAGGAAAATAATGGTCAGCGCCACCAGCAGAATGGTGAGTGCGATTTCGTTAGGGGTTTTACGACGCTGGGCGCCTTCCACCATGGCGATCATCCGGTCGAGAAAGGTTTCGCCCGGATTAACGCTACACTGAATCACCAGCCAGTCCGACAGAATGCGGGTTCCGCCGGTGACCGAGGCGAAATCGCCGCCGGATTCTCGGATCACCGGTGCCGATTCGCCGGTAATGGCGCTTTCATCCACCGAGGCGCCACCGGCTATCGCTTCGCCATCGCAGGGAATGATATCTCCGGCTTCCACCAGTACCACATCGCCCTTACGCAGATCGGCCGAGGGGATATGATCGATAGCGGCATCGCGCCGGGGCGCCTGTAGCCGTTTTGCAAAGGCGGTTTTTTTTACGCCGCGCAGGGCGCTGGCCTGAGCTTTACTGCGTCCTTCCGCCAGCGCTTCGGCCATATTGGCGAACAGCACGGTAAACCACAGCCACAGGCTGATAGCGCCGGTGAAGATCGCATCGCCGGGCAGGCGTCCGGCTGCCATGGCGACGGCCAGTAGGGTGGTCAGCAGACTTCCCACCCAGACCACAAACATCACCGGGTTGCGCCACTGCAGGGCCGGATTCAGTTTAACCAGGGCCTCTTTGATGGCCTGGCGGGTTAGCGCCGGTTCCAGCAGCGCCAGTTGTTTACGACTCATAGCTGTTTCTCCGGAAGGTCGTGCAGTAGAGCAAGATGTTCAGCCACTGGCCCAAGGGCGAGGGCGGGAATAAAGGTCAGGGCGCCTACCAGCAGGACAGTGCCGATAAGCAAGCCAATAAACAGGGGGCCGTGAGTGGGCAGGGTCCCCGGTGAGGCAGGCTGAGCCTGCTTGCGGGCCAGCGAGCCAGCAATTGCCAGCACCGGCGCGATAACGGCGAAGCGCCCCAGCAGCATGCAGAGCGCCAGCAGCAGGTTCCAGAACGGCGTATTGGCGCTCAAACCCGCGAAGGCGCTACCGTTATTGTTTGAGGCCGAAGACAGGGCGTAGAGCACTTCGCTGAAGCCGTGAGGGCCGGGATTCAGCATGGCGCTGCGACCGGCATCGGTCATCATGGCCAGGGCGCTGCCCGCCAGCACCAGGGCCGGGGTGACCAGAATTGCCAGCGCAGTCATTTTCATCTCCGGGACATCGATTTTCTTGCCCAGATATTCCGGGGTGCGGCCAATCATTAATCCGGCGATAAAAACCGCCAGCAGCACAAACAGCAGCATACCGTACAGGCCAGAACCGACGCCGCCGAACACCACTTCACCAATCTGCATCAGCCACATGGGGATCATGCCGCCCAGGGCGGTAAAGGAGTCGTGCATGGCGTTGACCGCACCGCAGGAGGCGGCGGTAGTGACGGTGGCGAACAGGCTGCTGGCCAGGATGCCGAAGCGACTCTCTTTGCCTTCCATATTCAGGCTACTGTCAGCGCCCAGCGCCAGCAGATGCGGGTTACCCTGAACTTCGCTCCACATCACCAGAGCGGCGCACAGTGCGAAGATAAGTGTCATCGCCCACAGCAACGTGCGCCCCTGGCGGCGATCGTTGCACTGTTCGCCAAAGGCGAAACAGAGCGCGGCGGGTATCAGGAAAATGGCCAGCATCTGAATGGCGTTGGTCAGCGCCGTGGGGTTCTCGAAAGGATGGGCCGAGTTGGCGTTAAAGAAGCCGCCGCCGTTGGTGCCCAGCATTTTAATGGCTTCCTGAGAGGCGACGGGCCCCATCGGCAGCATCTGTTTCAGGCCTTCCAGGGTGGTTATGGGCTGCGAAGCGGAAAAATTTTGCGGGACGCCCTGTTGAATAAAGACCAGCGCAATGATCAGCGCGATGGGCAACAGGACCCACAGCGTCACGCGAACCAGATCGCGCCAGGCGTTGCCAAGCGCACTGGCGTTACGTCGGGTCAGTCCACGAATGAGCGCGAAAGCCACCGCGATGCCGGTCGCAGCCGACAGGAAGTTCTGTACCGCAAGGCCCGCCATCTGGCTAAAGGCGCTCAGGCTGATTTCCCCCGCATAGGCTTGCCAGTTGGTATTGGTGACAAAACTGACGGCGGTGTTCAGGGCCAGATCCCAGCTCAGACCCGCCAGATGCTGCGGATTCAGGGGCAGCGAGCCCTGGGCGAGCAGGATGGCGAACAGCAGTCCCAGCCCGAGTCCGTTAAACAGCAGGAGCGCCAGCAGGTAACGGCGCCAGTCCATTTCGCGGTCAGTATCGCCCAGTAGCCGCCAGAGTGGGCGCTCAATGGCTCCCAGTACCGGCAGCGGCTCCCCGTCAATCAGCCGGGCCAGCAGCAGGCCCAATGGTCGTGCCAGAGCGAACAGCACCACCAGAAAGCCAACTATCAGTAACAATCCGGAGGCGGCCATCAGAATGCCTCCGCGTTAATCAGGGCGTAAAACAGGTAGCCCAGCAGTAACAGAACCAGCATCACGCCGGCAATAACACCCAGACTCATCTTCCACCTCCCGTGGCTTTTTATGGTGTGCCGTGAGAGTAGGAGTTACGCCGCAAAGAAGGTGCAAAAATCGGGGCGGGGCGTGTAAAAAAACTATAAAAACAGGCGGGTGCGAATTTACTTATAGTTAGTATTATTTTAACTATTCTGTAACTAAATTACCGTTTTGAGCGGCATAAGCGGCAAAACAGCACGATTATCTGGTCGGATGAGTAGTAAATTTTCAGCCGGCGCGGTATTATTTTCCTCAGTTACCATTTCGTTTTTATACGGGCGTTCCGCCCGGCCAGCTCATTGAGGAGGGAAAATGGCGCTGTATAAACGTTATCCCGTGTGGAAAATTCTGTTGCGACGTACCCTGGCGGTGCTTGTTGGATTGCTGGCGCTGCCTGCAATGCTGTTGTGGAAAGATCGCGCCCGCTTCTATAGCTGGCTGCATCGCTACTGGTCGAAGACCAGCGACAAGCCGGTATGGATGGAGCAGGCGGAACTGGCTGCTCACGATTTTTATTAATCATTAACGTCAGCCGGTGGCTGTATGGGCGTACGGGTTTTATCATCAATGTGTTTCTTATGTTGAGCTTAACCGCCGCGGTAGCGGCAACTCACGCCACGGGCGACCGGTTGCTTTGCGTAACGCGCTGGCCAGCGCAGGTGCCACAACGGCGGTAGAGGCCTCGCCACATCCCTGAGGCGGACGATCGCTTTCCAGAATAACCACCTCAATCTCCGGCATTTCATGCAGTTGCAGCAGTCCGTAATCATCAAAATTGCTTTCTACCACGCCGCCCTGTTCAAAGTGCAGATGGCTGTACCAGGCGCCGGTCAGCGCAAAGCCGATTCCCCCCTCAATATTGCAGCGGATCAGGTTGGGATTAATGACTTTTCCGCAGTCGATACCGCACACCGCTCGCGTGACCTGGTAGTCGCTGCCGTTAACCGCAATTTCCAGCGCCAGTGCCACATAGCTGACGAAAGCCTCGTCGCGCGCCACCCAGATATTAACCGCCAGACCGCGATAGTGGTTGTCCGGCAGCGGCGTCGACCAGTTGGCTGCGTCTGCCGTGGCTTTCAGGACGCGTTGCATCTCTGGCGCCTCATGCAACAGGTTGTAGCGATACTGATATTCATCAATGCCCGCTTTATCACTCAGTTCGCTGATAAAACTTTCCAGGCAGAACAGGCTGGCGACACTGCCAACGCCGCGCAAAAAACTCAGTGAGATGGGCTGTGGTACCAGGGTATTTTCCACCCGCAGCTCGGGAATGGAGTAGCGAGTGTTGTACAGGCACTCCACCATGGTTTCATCCCAGCCGCCGAGCTCTTCCACCCGGTGCTGATGCAGCTGGGCGAACAGGCCGTGCCCCACGCAGTGGGCGCGTAGCGCCTGGGGGTAGCCATCCGGCTTCAGGACCGCCTGGTAGTGAGCCAGTTCGCCGGGGCGGTAATAGCCGTGGCGAATATCGATAGCCCGGGGATAGATCACCTTTACCGGTTTTCCGGTCGCCTTCGAGGCCGTCGCTGCATGCATCACGGCATCGGGCAGATATTTCCGTCCGTAGCTGCCGCCGAGTAGGGTATTATTCAGCGTGACATCTTCCGGTTTCAGACCAAACATTTTTGCCAGCACGATACGCGTCAGATCCTGTCCCTGAAACGGCCCCCATACCGTGATCCGATCCGATTCAACCAGGCTGGTACCGTTACAGGGCTCCAGGGTGGCATGGGTGACATATTCGGTTTGATAGCGCGCCTCGTGGTAGCATGCGCTCGCTCTGGCCGCAGCAATAGCGCCAGGCGCATCGCCGCGGTCAGTGGCGATAATCGGTTGATTACGGTTCAGCGCCCGCTGGTTATCCTCATTCAGGGTCTGGCTGGAAAAGTTGTCTTTTTCGCTGTAGATCCACGCCACATCCAGCTTTTCGGCCGCTTTTTTCGCCTGCCAGAAGCTTTTCGCCACCACCAGTACGGTGTTGGGGGAGAGGTCCGGATCCCGTTTTACCATATTCATGGTCGACCAGTGACGGCTGAGTATCAGATCCACCACGCCGGGCATGGCGCGAATCTCAGTTTCGTTGCGCAGGGCGCCTACTTTGCCGTTGAGCGAAGGGCCCATCCAGGGCACGGCTGTTAGCATCTCCGGGAGCGCGATGTCGATACCGAAGAGTGCCGATCCGTCCACTTTTTCTGGCGTATCGACTCGGGAAAGGGCGGTACCGATCATACCGGTCTGCTGCTCTTCACTGCGGTTTTTCAAATGAGGTCGGGGATTTAGCGTCAGTTCCCGGGTCAGTGGAATCAGTTGCCCGTAAGTGACCCGACGCCGGTGCGCGTCGTCCAGCACCTCAGCCTTATGGGTACGCAGCGTGGCGGCATCGACCTGCCAGTAACGCGCCGCAGCGCGAATAAACAGATCGCGAGCCTGGGCGCCAGCCAGTCGGGTACGCTCCCAGAACTGGGTCATAGAGGTTGATGCGGCGACAAACTGCTGAGGAAAAGGCTCTCCGCCGGAAGATTGCCGGTAGGCGTCACGGCCGGTGACGAAACGGACGCTAACCTGCTCCCAGTCGGCATCCATTTCAGCGGCGACCACGCTGGCAAGACCGGTATAGATGCCCTGGCCGACCTCACACTGAGAGACGCCGATAACGACCTGATTATCGGGGCTAACCCAGATCCAGTCGTTGATTTCGTTCAGTTCAGGCGGCGTGGCAGCCTGAGAAACCACGGCGGCCCGGGCGCCGATGCCAATGGGCAGCAGTAGCGACAGGGTACCGGCGGCGCCGTATTTCAGCAGTTCGCGACGGGTAAGGGCCATCTTATACCTCCGGTTCCTGAGTCAGACGCTTAACCGCAGCGCGAATGCGGTGATAGGTGGCACAGCGGCACAGGTTGCTAATCTGGCGGATGAGCTGCTGTTCTGTTGGTCGCGGTTTCTGGGCCAGAGCGGCGCTGACGGCCATAATCATGCCAGACTGGCAGTAACCGCACTGCGGAACGTCTTCGTCAATCCACGCCTGCTGCACCGGATGACGGCGTTCCGCCCCCAGTCCTTCGATGGTGACCACGTGGCAGCCTTCCACCAGGCGTAACGGATAGCAGCACGATCGTACCGCCTTGCCATCTACCTGCACGGTACAGGCTCCGCAGGCGCCAATACCGCAGCCGAACTTGCTGCCGGTAAGCCGGAAATGTTCCCGAATCACCCATAACAGTGGTGTATCGGTTTCACCCTGGAAGTTAACGGCGTTTCCATTCAGAATAAATTTCATGCTGACCTCACTGATGATCCCTGGCCCGTTGTGTCCTGCGCCACAGCCATCCGCCGGTAATCAGGATGACCAGTGCGACGATGCCCCCTGTCAGCCAGGGGAGCGCACGCAGCAGCAGCGGTTTTTCTCCGCCTGCACGCTGTTGGGCAACAAAGGCGGCGCTGACCGGTTGCGCCTGGTCGCCCTGGCCGAAGCGGGTGCGGACGTAGTTGGTTAAATCGGCGATCTGCTGGTCATTCAGCTTGTGACCAAAAGCAGGCATAACGCTTTCCGCCTGACCGTTCTGGCGTCGGGTGCCTTCCAGAATGGTCATCACCAGATTATCCGGTCGGTTGGCGCCGCTGGTGGTGTTATGGCGCAGCGTCGGGAAGCGACCCTCCATGGATCCTGCACCGTCATCGCGGTGGCAGATGGTGCAGGCGCTCCTCCACAGCGTTTCACCAGCCCGGCTGCTTGCGCTAAGGGGGGCATCGGCGTTACCGGCGTAGCGCCAGGCGGCTTGCCGGTCCCGGGCATCGTGTTGGGCCGGGATCAGGCGCAGATAGCTCACCATCGCCCGCAGGTCGTCGTCATTAAGCCAGCGCAGGCTGTAGCTGACGGCTTCCGCCATTCCTCCGGAGGCGCTGCCTTTGCCGGGGGCGTGGCCGTGGCGCAGGTAGTTCATAAGTTCGTCGTCGCGCCAGTCGCCGATGCCGCTGATGGGGTCCGCCGTGATATTGGGCGCGTGCCAGCCGGCCACGCTGGCGCCGGAGAAGCGATGGTCGCTGACTTCACCCTGTAGCGCGTCACGCGGTGAATGACAGGCGGAGCAGTGGCCCAGCACTTCGACCAGGTAATAGCCGCGCTTTTGTTCTGGCGTGACGACAGGGGCGATGGGGACAGGGACTTTCAGGTAGCGCTGATTCCATATCCACATCACGCCACGCCAGTTGAAGGGAAAGTCCAGCCGGGTTTCGGGGGCAGAGTGCTCTACCGGCGCAACGCCGTAACGAAAGTAGATCCACAGCGCATGGAGGTCGGATTCAGACATCCCGCTATAAGCGCTGTATGGCATGGCGGGCCAGAGCAGGGCGCCGTCCCGACGGCGGCCTTCGGTGAGCGCCTGACGGAATTCGGCTTCGCTCCATGCGCCAATGCCGTAGCGTATGGAAGGCGTGATATTGGTAGAGAAGATGGCGCCCATCGGTGTTGCTATCGCCAGCCCGCCGCTGTATGGGGCTGCGCCGGGTTCACTGCCCCGGTGGCATCCGGCACAGTCGGCGGCTTTTGCCAGGTATTCGCCGTGTATCAGCGCTTGCTTATCTTCACGGGAAAGCTCTGCCCGGACAGATAGCGTGACGGCGAGCAGGAGCAGGCAGGTCAGCAACTTAGCCTTTCTTCTCATCGCTGGTCTCCGCAGTACGGAACTCCTCGGGTACGGCCTGGCCGTAGATAAGCGTCAGTGCATTGCCTTTGATGGCGCCGAGCACCCGATAGAAGGTGTCGAGATCGTCCGCCGGAATCTCTGCCAGCAGCTGCTGGCGTACGCGTTCGGCTTCCCTGTCGAGTCGGGCCAGAACAGCGCGGCCGTCTGATGTCAAACAGACGCCTTTTTCCCGGCGATCCTTGCCGCCGCTACTGCGAACGATCAGCTGATTCTGTTCCAGAAACTTCAGAGCCCGGGAGATGGTGGAGACTTCGCTATTCAGATGACCGACGATGGCTTTCAAATTGCAGCCGTCGCCCAGTTCTTCAATGGCACTCAGCGCCAGCCAGTGCGGTCGGTTGATATGGGTAAAGGGGAGTGCACGCTCAATGGCGGTACGCCACAGGCGGGTGGTGACATCCAGATGAATCCCCAGCGGGAAGGCCCTTGCCTGCTGCTGCTTTGCCATAACGCCTCTCATCGACTTAATAATTTGTTTGCACATGCAAACAAATTTATCGACGCCGGACAAGATAAAGGTTGCGATTTTGTGAACGTAATGGCAAAAGCGGGTTAACGAACGGCCTGACATGGGCTGGCTACACTTAACGGTATCCTCACCTGGGAGAAGGGATGGATCACATCATGTTAATCGGCGTGGATGACGAGTCATATGACGTTCGGCTACCCGGGCTGCATTTTATTTGCCTGAGCCCGGATCGGTTACAGCAACAGGCAGACTCCCTGTGCGGTTTTATCAGCGCCAGCACAGCGGAGGCAGAGCAGATCGCTGCTCAGATTCCCTGGCTTCCGGCGGTAGCCCAGACGGCGGTGGGGGAGCACTTTTGCCGACGAGTGCTGGCGTTATCTGAACTTAATCAGCTGCAGGCCGCGGGAACCGGCAGTGGTGCGTTAACCGCATTCCATCGCCGCTACAAGCTGTTATTACTGGCGCACTCTCAGCCGCTGTATCGTGAAATCGGCCCCTTTGTGGCCGGATTCAGCCGCTGGCGCGATCCACAGGCGTTTTTTGTGGAGTATCGCAAGCGACTCATGGCGCTACTGGCCCAACCTGCGAGCCGGGGCGATCATACCAATGCCCTGATGCATATGCAGGGCTATTTTAGGGGAAAGTTAGACGCGACGCAGCGTCAGGCGCTGACGCAACAGATTCTGGATTATCGGGAAGGGAGACGCTCGCTTGCCGAGCCTGTGGCGCTCATTCAACAGTATCTGGCGCTTTCCCCGGATGAGTATCTGGCGCAGCAGCGTTATCTGCAGCCGCTGCCCCCGGCGCTGGCTCAGTTGAGTGGAGGGCGGCCATGACGACCCGGCTGGTCTGGTTTCGCCGCGACTTGCGTATTCACGATAATCCGGCGCTAAAGGCGGCCTGCCGCGGGGATGGCGCACGCGTTATTGCGCTCTATCTTGCGACGCCGCAACAGTGGGAGCAGCATTCCATGGCACCACGCCAGGCCTGGTTTATCCGCCAGCATGTCGCGGCGTTAGGGCGTTCGCTGGCGGAACTCGGTATTCCGCTCCAGGTTGCCGTGGTGCCGGACTACCGCGCCAGCGTTGACTGGATTGATGCGTTCTGTCAGCGGCACCGGGTGACGGAGCTGTTCTATCACTACCAGTACGAACTGGATGAGCGACGGCGTGATGCGGTACTGGAGCGGGCGCTGGATGGCAAAGTGACGTGTCAGGGTTTTGATGACGGCGTACTGCTGGCGCCTGGCAGCGTCACCACCGGGAGCGGTACGTCATATCAGGTCTTTACCCCATTTAGCCGGGCGGTGATTCGTCGTCTGAGCCAGGCGCTGCCCGAATGCGTGGCGCCGCCATCGGCCTGCGGTACGCCGTTGAGGGCGCCGGATATCCCGGATTTTGACTATCCCGAACAGAGGGTATCGGAGGCGGACTTTCCCGTTGGAGAGGTGGCTGCACAGGCGCGGCTGGCGGCGTTTTGCCATCAGCCTGCGGCAGAATATGATGCGCAGCGCGACTTTCCGGCGCGACCGGGCACCAGTCGTCTTTCGCCCTGGCTTACCGTGGGGGCGCTGTCGCCACGTCAGTGTCTGGTGCAGCTCCTTGAAAACCACCCCGATGCGCTGACAGGGGGCCCGGGCGCCGTCTGGCTCAAAGAACTCATCTGGCGGGATTTTTATCGCCAGGTGATGGTGGCGCGCCCGGAGATGAGTCGCTACCAGCCGCTGATTCCCTGGACGGCGGCGATTGACTGGCGTGACGATCCGCAGGGATTCCAGGCCTGGTGTGAAGGGAGAACCGGCTTTCCGATTGTGGATGCCGCGATGCGCCAGCTCAACGCCACAGGCTGGATGCATAACCGCCTGCGTATGATTGCGGCAAGTTTTCTGATAAAGGATTTGCGTATCGACTGGCGCCAGGGAGAACGCTATTTTATGTCTCAGTTGATCGACGGCGACCTGGCCTCTAATAATGGCGGATGGCAGTGGGCGGCCTCTACGGGATGCGATGCTCAGCCGTGGTTTCGTATTTTTAATCCTACGACCCAGGGGCAGAAGTTTGATCGCGGCGGCGCATTTGTTCGCCACTGGCTACCGGCGCTCGACGCCGTGCCCGGCAGCGCGCTGCATGCGCCCTGGGAATGGGCGGATAAGCAAGGAATGGTACTGGATTATCCCCGCCCGCTCGTTGATCATAAGCAGGCGCGCGAGACGACCCTCGCTGCGTATCAGGCAGCCCGCAACAAGGAGTCATCACGATGAAAAATTTTGAACTGGAAACGCTGATTAATGAGAAGCTGAACAGCGCTGCCTTCAGCGACTATGCGCCGAATGGTCTGCAGGTCGAAGGGCGCGACGAGGTGAAAAAAGTGATCACCGGCGTTACCGCCAGCCAGGCGTTGCTTGATGAAGCCGTGCGCCAGCAGGCGGACGCGGTGATCGTACACCACGGCTACTTCTGGAAAAATGAAAACCCGGTGATTCGCGGCATGAAGCGTAACCGGCTGAAAACCCTGCTGGCTAACGATATCAACCTTTATGGCTGGCACCTGCCGCTGGACGCACACCCGGAGCTGGGTAACAACGTGCAGCTTGCGGCGCTGTTGGGCATTGAGGTGAAAGGTGAAATCGAACCTCTGGTGCCGTGGGGGGAGCTGAATATGACCGTTCCCGGGCTGGAGCTGGCCTCCTGGCTGGAAGCCAGACTCGGCCGTAAGCCGCTGTGGTGCGGTGATACCGGGCCGGAAAAAATTCAGCGCGTGGCCTGGTGCACCGGCGGCGGTCAGGGCTTTATTGATGCCGCTGCCCGCTTTGGTGTGGATGCGTTTATTACCGGCGAAGTATCCGAACAGACCATCCATTCTGCCCGTGAACAGGGGCTGCACTTCTATGCGGCTGGCCACCACGCCACCGAACGCGGCGGCGTGCGAGCTCTGGGTGACTGGCTGTCGGCCAATACCGACCTCGACGTGACTTTCGTCGATATTCCTAACCCTGCCTGAGTTCTGCAAGAGAGGGAAATGTGCAAAGAGCGCGCTGTTATCTGTTAGGGGAGTGTGCGGCGGTTCTGGAACTGGAGCCGCCGGTCTCCCTGGAAAGTCAAAAGCGAATCTGGAGCCTGGCGCAGCGCCTGGCGACGATGCCGGAGGTGACTGAAGCCATCCCTGGCATGAATAACATCACCGTTATCCTGCGCGATCCCCAGACTATGGTGCTGGATGCTCTCGAACGTTTACAGCGCTGGTGGGAAGAGAGCGAAGCGCTGGAGCCCACGCCGAATCGAATAGAGATTCCGGTTATCTATGGCGGCGAATTTGGGCCGGATCTCCCCTGGGTCGCCAGCCAGGCAGGCCTGACGGAGTCTCAGACCGTGGAGATGCACGCCTCGGTGGATTATGTGGTCTGGTTTCTGGGCTTTCAGCCAGGGTTCCCCTATCTGGGGGGGCTGTCGGAGGCGCTGGCGGTACCGCGTCGGGCCGACCCCCGACTGGAGGTGCCCGCCGGTTCAGTAGGCATTGGCGGCGGCCATACCGGTATCTATCCACTGGCAACGCCGGGGGGCTGGCAGCTGATTGGCCGGACCTCCCTGAGGCTGTTTGATCCTAAGCGCGAGTCGCCAGCGCTGCTGAGCCCTGGTGACTACGTGCGCTTTGTGCCACAGAAGGAGGGCGTGTGCTAAAGATTATTCGTGCCGGGATGCAGACCACGGTGCAGGATACCGGGCGTTTCGGTTACCGGCTGGCCGGGGTTAGCCGCAGCGGAGCGCTGGATACGCCATCGATGATTATCGCCAATGCGCTGGTGGGCAATTCCCGTGATGCAGCTGGTCTGGAGGTCACGCTCGGCAATTGCGTGATTGAGTTTCGCGGCGCCGGCTGGTTTGCGTTAACCGGCGCTGACTGCGATGCCGTACTGGATGGCCACCCGGTCTGGACCGGTTGGCGGCTGCCGTACCATAACGGCCAGCGTCTGGAGCTGAAATTGCCGCGCCATGGCATGCGTAGCTATCTGGCGGTGGCGGGGGGGCTGAAAGTGCCCGAGGTGATGGGATCACGCAGCACCGATCTGAAAGGAGGCTTCGGTGGTTTTAAGGGGCGCCAGCTGGCGGATGGTGATGCGATTGCCATTGGCGATGCGCGCCATGAATTCCATGACTCTGCCGGGGTAAAGCAACTGCTGTGGGGCAACCGAATTCGGGCGCTGCCTGGGCCTGAGTACCATGAGTTCAGCGAACAGTCCCGTGATGATTTCTGGCGTCTGCCCTGGCATTTGAGCCCACAGAGCAACCGCATGGGCTATCGCCTCCAGGGACAGGTACTGGCGCGAACCGAACAGCGGGAGCTGCTATCGCACGGATTGCTACCTGGCGTGATCCAGGTTCCGCATAATGGGCAACCGATCGTACTGATGAACGACGCTCAGACCACGGGGGGCTATCCGCGTATCGCTGCGATCATTGAAGCCGATCTGTACCACCTGGCGCAGATCCGTCTGGGGGAACCCATCCATTTTGTACAGTGTACGCTGGAAGAGGCGCTGAAAGCGCGCCATGACCAGCGGCTTTATCTGGATCAACTCGCATGGCGCCTGCAGCAGGAGGCAGACGCGCAGTAGCGGGGCAGGGAGTTTGTTATGCCTGAAGGGCCGGAGATCCGTCGTGCGGCGGATCGGCTGGAACATGCCGTTCTTGGCGAACCGCTGACGGAAGTCTGGTTCGCCTTTCCTCACCTTAAGCCGTTTGAATCTATTCTGACCGGTCAGCGCATCGAGCGTATCGAAACGCGCGGTAAGGCGATGCTGACCCATTTTTCCAACCTACTGACGCTCTATTCGCACAACCAGCTCTATGGCGTCTGGCGGGTAGCCGAAGCGGGAGCTCTCCCGCAGGAGAGTAAACGCAGTCTGCGGGTACGGTTGGCAACGAGCAGACGGGCAATACTGCTGTACAGCGCTTCGGATATCGAGATCCTCGATGAGGCGGGGCTGGCGCGTCACCCGTTCTTATTACGGGTCGGGCCGGACGTGCTGGATATGACGTTGACCCTGGAGCAGGTGAAGGCCAGGCTGCTGTCAAAGCCGTTTTGCCGCCGTCAGTTGAGCGGGCTGCTGCTGGATCAGGCGTTTCTGGCCGGTCTGGGAAACTATCTGAGGGTCGAGATTCTGTGGCAGGTGCGGCTGGCTCCGCAGCACCGCCCGGTCGATCTCACGGATAGCCAGTTGACCGAACTGGCTCAGGCCTGTCTGGCGATACCGCGCCTGTCGTACCAGACCCGGGGACGGGAGGATGAAAATCGACACCACGGCGCCACCTTCCGGTTTCGGGTGTTTCACCGCGACGGTGAGCCCTGTGAACGCTGCGGCAACCTGATTGAGCGCGGAATGCTCTCATCGCGGCCTTTTTACTGGTGTCCACACTGTCAGCGCTGAACGTCAGCCATAAAAAAACGCCGGGGGCGCTTTTCTACTGTATTTGATAGCGTACCGGCTGCCTGAGCTTTTTGATAAGACCGCTCTCTGTTGCCCGTTTTAACCAGTCATTGATCTGCGATTTATGCAGCCCGGTGTGTTCCACCAGATAATCAACCGTTACAGGGGTTGCGGCAAGCCGGTACAGTTCGGTTATGAACAACTGGTAGAAATCAATCTGCTGCGATAATGGCTTCTCGTCGGTCTGTTCATGGCGGCTTTCCGCCATCCCGCCAGCGAAGATTTCAGGCTGTTCGTGCAGGGAAAAGAGATCGATCTGTCTTTCTTCTTTCTTACCGGTTGGGGTATTTTCGAACAGGCTGGACAGCATCAGACGCTGGATATCTGATTCACACCAGTGACCTCCCTGAGCAACAAGCTCTGTATTGGCGGTAGTATCATCAGAGGTGGGTTTTACCCATAAGGGGACCCAGCCTTTTTTCAGATTCTCTTGCGCGCCGTTTAGCGTGCCCCCTTTTTTACCGGCGTGAATCACCAAAGAACTGTCCGCCAGGCAGTAGATATATTTATTGCGAGCCATGGCGTTACCGGCATTAAATCCATCTTCGGGATAAAAAGGCGATATCAGAACCAGATTGCCGCTCATCAACCCGTTGCGCCATTTCACACTGGTCGCTGCTTTTAACAGGCCGTCGGACAGCACCCCAATCACAATCCCCCCCTGATGCATCGCCCCCGACATTGCCGATTCATCAACGCCGCGGGCCCCCCCTGACACGATAGCGGTATCTTCGGCTGCGGCTTTGGTGCCCACTAGTTCGGCAAAAGAGAGATCGGCAATACTGGCATTTCGGGAACCGATCACCGCCAGCCCCCCGGCGTTTAACAGAGCCTTATTGCCACATCCAAACAGTACCGGCGGCGAGTCTGTTTTGAGCCGCTGTTTTAAGCGCCCGGGATATTCAGGATCGGAACGGGTAACAATCCAAAGACCGGCCCTTTGCCATTTTTCTATAGCCAGTGCCAGGCTGTGTCCCCGGCTCAATAATCGCAATATTCGATCCGCACCGATCCGGGGATCGTGCCAACTGGTGAGCAATGCTTTTGGTTCAGAGAGCAGTAAATCGGCGGGCGTCGTCGACTTTTCTTTCAACCACAAGGCAAACCGGCCCCACTCGGTATTCGAAAGCGGGCGGGTATCTTCACTACCTGACGTAGAAAAATAGCTGGTCAGTAGTAATGTCGCCTGGGCTGTGGGGGATAAATTCATGCGTTTTTCACCGAAAATGAGCAAGGGCAGTGGGATACACAACGCCGCTGCCTGCCTGTTGCAATAACGCTGAGATAACGACGAGCGTCCAGCCGGAATCGATAATATCATCGATCAGTAAAACAGGTGTTTCAGGTAAGTTCTGGCTAACCGCAAAGGCGCCATCCAGATTTCTGCATTGATGGAAGCGATTTTGCTGGTTTTTCTGCGGCTGATTGTCTTTGATTTTGCTGATAGCATCAACAAAAGGGAGTCCTAAACGGGCGGCCAATCGCCGGGCAAAATCAGGTACCAGGTCCGGATACTGACGTGATGGTACGCAGCACACCCACTGTGGGGCGGGATTGGGCAGCCAGCGCTGTTGGATCATTTCAGCCATCGCTTCTACCAGCTCCTCACCAAAGTATCTGGCGCGTTTATGCTGTGCGACGATTCGCCCCCAGCCGGCATCCCCCCAGCGGGATAATACCCTGCCTTCCTGAGCCCGTAATGATTGCGGTAAGTTACCTTTAAAACCATATTCCACAAAGGCTCCGGCAGCAACCTGGGCTTTGGGCTCTATGACCATTTCAGCACGCTTTAAAAATGTGCCAGCCTGATGAACCAGGTTGGATTCAAGAGACTGATTGATAACGGGTTTCCCCATACAGCTTGAACATTTTCCGCAAGGCGTTGGATTCGGGTCGTCCAGGGCATGGCGTAGAAAGGCCATTTTGCAGTTCGCATCGGTCAGGTAGTTTTGCACTTCCGCCCACTCCACAGCCCGTTGCTGGATGAGATGCCTGATACGGGCATGATCCATTTGATAATGTACCGGCGTCCTTACCCAGCGACGGTGGTCCTTGAGAACGGGGGCAGGGTTCTCTACGCTTAACAGCTTCAGCACCTTTTCGATCTGACTAAAACTCAGGTTAGTTTGTGCTTCAATTTCGCGGAGGGTCAGTCCGTCACTCTCTTCCAGTGCATGAAGAATATCATTCACCTGCTCCTGTGATGGAAACGCAGACTCTCTGAAAAACTCATGGATATCCCGATCTTCCACACCCGACATCAAAATACCGATCGCACGATCGATACCTCGCCCCGCACGTCCCACCTGTTGGTAGTATGCGATGATAGAGCCGGGCGCCTGGTAGTGAATGACAAAACTTAAGTCCGGTTTGTCATAGCCCATGCCCAAAGCCGTGGTTGCGACTAAAACCTTTATCTGATTGTTGAGCAGCAACTCTTCAAGATGCTGGCGATAAATACTGCTATTTTCGAAGCCTGCGGCCTCAATGCTGCCATGATAGGCACGGGCATTAATCCCCCGACTATTTAACCAGTCAGCAACCTGCTCCGTATCACGGACCGTTAATGTGTAGACAATACCTGTCCCGGGGAGAGCCGGAATCACCTGGGCCAGCCATGCCAGACGTGATGCCTGATCGGGAAGTATCAGTGTCTGTAGTGCAAGGCTTTCGCGAGACAGCGAGCCCCGTTGGATAGCGATATCACCGAGTTGCGTTTTGATATCATCCAGCACTCTGTTGTTGGCGGTCGCCGTTGTCCCGAGCACTGGAGTCCCCGGTGGCATCTGGCGCAGGATGCTGACAATTCGCCGGTAATCAGGGCGGAAATCATGTCCCCAGTCGGAAATGCAGTGGGCTTCGTCGATGACCATCAGCGCGATGCGGTCAGCGATAGGGTGTAATACCGTTTCAATAAAGGTGTCGTTCGCCAGACGTTCAGGGGAAATCAGCAGACAGTCGATTTGATTATCCCGCATACGTTGGGTTACGGCCTGCCAGTCTGCGGTATTCGCGGAGTTCATCGTCTCCGCTACAATGCCCAGACGGGCCGCGGATTCGATCTGGTTGCGCATTAGCGCCAGTAGGGGAGAGATAATAATCGTGGGGCCGAGTCCCCTGTCACGAAAGATTTTGGTACTAATAAAATACACCGAACTTTTCCCCCAGCCGGTGCGTTGCACCACCAATAGCTTGTGATTCCGGTTGACTAAGGCATCGATCGCCTCCCACTGACCATCACGAAATTGGGCATTTGGGTCTGCCAGTGCGGTCTGAAGTAGTTGCTGCGCCTGATTTTTGTCCATGATCGCTCCCTGATATACCGATGCGTTCGCACTCCTGTTGCACATATGGGTTATCTAAAAACGGTGGTTTAGCAGCAGGCACCTTCGCTTAAAAAGGAATAACCCGCAATATGTCATGGCGTCGAGATGTCTGTTTTGCGAACCGGATCGAGGGGGTCTGGATGTGGGGATATCGGGGTTAATAAAAACGGAGAGGCCCTTCGGCGCTCTCCATTAATTTTTTGGTGTCCGGACGTCAGATTATCGCTTGATGTCGGATTTAAAGTCGCGGCTCTGGTAGCCGGTGTACAGCTGGCGGGGACGGGCGATTTTGATGCCGTCGTCGTGCATCTCGCTCCAGTGCGCGATCCAGCCGATGGTACGTGCCATGGCGAAGATAACGGTGAACATGGAAGAAGGGATGCCCATCGCCTTCAGGATGATACCGGAGTAGAAGTCGACGTTGGGGTACAGCTTACGCTCGATGAAGTAGGGGTCGTTCAGCGCAATGTGCTCCAGCTCCATGGCGACTTCCAGCAGGTCGTCCTTCATGCCCAGTTCGTTGAGCACTTCGTGGCAGGTTTCACGCATCACGGTGGCGCGTGGGTCGTAGTTTTTATATACCCGGTGACCAAAGCCCATCAGACGGAAGGAGTCGTTTTTGTCCTTGGCGCGACGTACGAATTCCGGAATGTGCTCTTTGGAGTTGATCTCTTCCAGCATCTTCAGACAGGCTTCGTTGGCGCCGCCGTGCGCCGGTCCCCACAGCGAGGCGATACCCGCCGCGATACAGGCAAAGGGGTTCGCGCCGGAAGAGCCTGCGGTACGCACCGTCGAGGTCGAGGCGTTCTGCTCGTGATCCGCATGCAGGATCAGGATCCTGTCCATGGCGCGCTCCAGTACCGGATTCACCTTGTACTCTTCACAGGGAGTGGAGAACATCATGTGGAGGAAGTTGCCGGCGTAGGAGAGGTCATTACGGGGATAAACAAAGGGTTGGCCGATGGAGTACTTGTAACACATCGCGGCCATGGTCGGCATTTTAGATAGTAGTCGGAACGCGGCGATTTCACGATGGCGCGGAATATTTACGTCCATGGCATCGTGATAGAAGGCCGCCAGCGCGCCGGTGACGCCGCACATCACCGCCATTGGGTGAGAGTCACGGCGGAAGCCGTGGAACAGACGGGTGATCTGTTCGTGAATCATAGTGTGACGGGTGACGATGGTTTTAAACTCGTCATACTCTGCCTGGGTCGGTTTTTCGCCGTAAAGCAGGATGTAGCACACTTCCAGGTAGTTGGATTCGGTCGCCAGTTGGTCGATCGGGTAGCCGCGATGCAGAAGAATGCCTTCATCGCCGTCGATAAAAGTGATTTTGGATTCGCAGGATGCGGTGGAGGTAAAGCCGGGATCAAAAGTGAATACACCTTTGGAACCAATGGTACGGACGTCAATAACATCCTGACCGAGCGTGCCTTGTAGCACGTCCAGCTCAACAGCTTCACCATTATAGGTGAGGGTAGCTTTCTTATCAGCCATTTGCGGTCTCCTTAGCGCCTTATTTTGACAGAACTGCCGGCGTCTGATTTCGGTTTCATACAGCTATTTTACATGTTGCCAGTTTGTTGTGTGGTGCGCAGCTCTGTATCGGTGGAGGAAACCAGGGGACAGAGCACCAGGAGGCTAGCGGGCAACCATAGGGTACAGATGAAACTACAATAAATCAGTGTGTTAGCAATTCATATACTTAATACCTGGTACCACTAATACCGGGCCAGATGACTTCGGTCAATAGCGAACACTGTTACATAACTTGTATGCGTGTGAAAGAGTGGCTCCATAACTTTTACGAATTATACGGCCTTTCTCACACATGGATGTAACAATATTGTTTAATATTTGTCAAATTAGATGATGTGAATTTAAGTTATTGTTAAAATCGTGATGCGGATCACTGTTCGGGGCAAAACGTGCCAAAGATTATGTGTGTTAATTGTAATGATAATGTGAACGGCCTATACTGCCGCCAGGTCTCCGGAACACTCTGCTATCCCGAGCCACCCAGCGTAGTAACCCGTCGATTTAACATCTGGACGCAGTTGTTTTGCATGACGCAGAGTTATAGAAAATGAGCGCTGTCTGACCCGCCTGCAGAAATCCGGAGGATAGGAAACAATAAGAACAGCATGTGGGCAAAACCGTGAAAAAACAAAGACCTGTTAATCTGGATCTGACTACGATCCGGTTTCCCGTAACGGCTATAGCCTCCATCCTCCACCGCGTTTCCGGCGTGATCACCTTTGTGGCCGTCGGTATCCTGCTCTGGTTGTTGGGGTTGTCGCTATCCTCGCCCGAAGGCTTCCTGGTTGCCTCCTCAATCATGGATAGCTTCATCGTCAAGTTCATTATGTGGGGCATCCTCACCGCACTGGCTTACCACGTTGTCGTTGGTATCCGCCACATGCTGATGGATTTTGGCTGGCTGGAAGAGACCCTGGAAGCGGGCGTTAGCTCCGCGCGAGTCTCCTTCATCATCACCGTCGTGCTTTCAATTCTTGCAGGAGTCCTCGTATGGTAAGCAACGCTTCCGCATTGGGTCGCAATGGGGTACATGACTTTTTGCTGGTACGTGCTACCGCCATCGTAATCGCCCTTTACATCATCTACATGATCGGTTTCTTCGCCACCAGCGGTGAGCTGACCTGGGAATCCTGGACCGCCTTCTTCGGCAGCGGATTTACCAAAGTCTTTACTCTTCTGGCGCTGTTCTCGGTATTGATCCATGCCTGGATTGGCATGTGGCAGGTACTGACCGACTACGTTAAACCCGTGGCACTGCGTCTGGTGCTGCAGCTGGCCATCGTTGTGGCGCTGCTGGTTTACGTCATTTATGGATTCGTTGTGGTGTGGGGTGTGTGATGAAATTGCCAGTCAGAGAGTTTGATGCTGTTGTTATTGGCGCAGGCGGCGCAGGTATGCGCGCGGCGCTACAGATTTCGCAAAGCGGGCAGACCTGCGCCCTGCTGTCGAAAGTGTTTCCTACCCGTTCCCATACTGTTTCCGCCCAGGGGGGCATCACCGTCGCCCTTGGTAACTCCCATGAAGATAACTGGGAGTGGCACATGTACGACACGGTAAAAGGCTCCGACTATATCGGTGACCAGGACGCCATTGAATATATGTGTAAGACCGGCCCGGAAGCGATTCTGGAGCTCGAACATATGGGACTGCCGTTTTCACGCCTGGATGATGGACGCATCTACCAGCGCCCGTTCGGCGGCCAGTCGAAAGACTTCGGCGGTGAGCAGGCGGCCCGTACCGCGGCGGCCGCTGACCGTACCGGCCATGCGTTGCTGCATACCCTGTATCAGCAGAACCTGAAGAACCACACCACCATCTTCTCCGAATGGTATGCCCTGGATCTGGTCAAGAACCAGGACGGCGCAGTCGTAGGCTGTACCGCTCTGTGCCTGGAAACCGGCGAAGTGGTTTACTTTAAAGCCCGCGCCACCGTACTGGCTACCGGCGGCGCAGGTCGTATCTATCAGTCCACCACCAACGCGCATATCAATACGGGCGACGGCGTGGGCATGGCTATCCGCGCCGGGGTACCGGTTCAGGATATGGAAATGTGGCAGTTCCACCCAACGGGCATTGCCGGCGCCGGTGTTCTGGTGACCGAAGGCTGCCGCGGCGAAGGCGGCTACCTGCTGAACAAGCACGGCGAACGCTTTATGGAGCGTTACGCACCCAATGCGAAAGACCTGGCGGGTCGTGACGTGGTGGCGCGCTCCATCATGATCGAAATCCGCGAAGGTCGCGGCTGCGATGGTCCGTGGGGCCCGCACGCCAAACTGAAACTCGACCACCTGGGTAAAGAGGTTCTTGAATCCCGCCTGCCGGGTATCCTGGAGCTGTCCCGTACCTTCGCCCACGTTGACCCTGTTAAAGAGCCGATTCCGGTTATCCCAACCTGCCACTACATGATGGGCGGTATTCCGACCAAAGTCACCGGCCAGGCGTTGACGGTGAACGAGAAGGGCGAAGACGTGGTGATTCCTGGTCTGTTCGCCGTAGGTGAAATTGCCTGCGTATCGGTCCACGGTGCTAACCGCCTGGGCGGTAACTCGCTGCTTGACCTGGTGGTCTTCGGTCGTGCTGCGGGTGTGCATCTGCACGAATCCATTGAAGAGCAGGGCGCCCTGCGCGACGCCAGCGACTCCGACGTGGAAGGTTCGCTGGAACGTCTTAACCGCTGGAACAGCACCCGCAGCGGTGAGGATCCGGTTCAGATCCGTAAGGCGCTGCAGGCCTGCATGCAGCATAACTTCTCGGTGTTCCGCGAAGGGGATGCGATGGCTAAAGGGCTGGCCGAGCTTAAAGAGATTCGCGAGCGTCTGAAAAATGCCCGTCTGGATGATACCTCCAGCGAATTTAACACCCAGCGCATGGAGTGCCTGGAGCTGGATAACCTGATGGAAACGGCTTACGCCACCGCACATTCGGCCAACTTCCGTACCGAGAGCCGCGGCGCCCATAGCCGCTTCGACTATCCGGATCGCGATGATGAAAACTGGCTGTGTCACTCCTTGTACCAGCCGCAGAATGAGACCATGACGCGCCGTAAGGTCAACATGGAACCCAAACTGCGTCCGGCATTCCCGCCGAAAATACGTACCTATTAATCGCGGAGGCAAGGTGATGAAACTCGAATTTTCTATCTATCGTTACAACCCGGACGTTGACGATGCGCCGCGTATGCAGGAGTTCACTCTTGAGGCGGAAGAAGGGCGCGACATGATGCTGCTGGATGCGCTAATTCAGCTGAAAGAGAAGGATCCGACCCTGTCATTCCGTCGTTCCTGCCGTGAAGGGGTCTGCGGCTCCGATGGCGTGAACATGAATGGTAAGAATGGTCTGGCCTGTATCACGCCAATTTCGGCGCTGGGCAATGGAAAACAGAAAATTGTGATCCGACCGCTACCTGGATTGCCGGTTATTCGGGATCTGGTGGTAGACATGGGGCAGTTCTACGCTCAATATGAGAAGATTAAGCCTTACTTGTTGAATAATGGAACAAATCCACCTGCCAGGGAGCATTTACAGAGCCCCGATCAGCGTGAAAAACTGGATGGGTTGTATGAGTGCATTTTGTGCGCCTGCTGCTCGACCTCCTGTCCGTCTTTCTGGTGGAATCCGGACAAATTTATCGGCCCGGCAGGCCTGTTGGCCGCGTATCGCTTCCTGATCGACAGCCGCGATACGGAAACCGATAACCGTCTGGAAGGACTGAGCGATGCTTTCAGCGTATTCCGCTGTCACAGCATTATGAACTGCGTCAGCGTATGTCCTAAGGGACTGAACCCGACGCGTGCCATTGGCCATATTAAGTCCATGTTGTTACAGCGCAGCGCTTGACGGTTTCTACCGGGGGCTAGTGCCCCCGGTAGTTCAGGAAGCCTTTAAAAACTGCCACGTAGACAGTTTTTAAAGGTTCCTTCGCGAGCCAGGTTTCAAGCTCGCAGAGAGGGATCGCGGGTCACGCGTGTGAGAGCGCGCGTAGTAGTTATCCACGGCGAAATAAGCAAAATATTGCTTAAGGGATCACGATGCAGAAAGGCGCGATGAAGCCCTGGCTGGACTCCTCCTGGCTGGCGGGCGCAAATCAGTCCTACATAGAGCAACTCTATGAAGACTACTTAACCGATCCTGACTCAGTGGACGTCGCATGGCGTACCATGTTCCAGCAGCTTCCCGGCAGCGGAACCAAACCGGATCAATTTCATTCAAAAACACGTGATTATTTCCGTCGTCTGGCGAAGGATGCCTCACGTTATACCTCCTCCACCTCGATTACCGATCCCGATACCGGCGCCAGGCAGGTCAAGGTTCTCCAGCTGATCAACGCATACCGTTTCCGTGGCCATCAGCAGGCGAACCTTGACCCGCTCGGCCTGTGGAAACAGGACAAGGTGCCGGATCTGGACCCCGCTTTCCACAACCTCACGGACGCCGATTTCCAGGAAAGCTTTAACGTAGGCTCCTTTGCCATCGGCAAAGAGACCATGAAGCTTGGCGATCTGATAGAAGCCCTGCAGCAGACCTACTGCGGCTCTATCGGCGCTGAGTATATGCATATCACCAACACCGAAGAGAAGCGCTGGATTCAGCAGCGTATCGAGTCGGTGGTCGGGCAGCCGAACTTTAGCGAAGAAGAGAAGAAACTTTTCCTGAGCGAACTGACTGCCGCCGAAGGCCTTGAGCGCTACCTCGGCGCCAAATTCCCGGGAGCCAAGCGCTTCTCGCTGGAAGGGGGCGATGCCCTGGTGCCGATGCTGAAGGATATGATTCGTCACGCAGGCAAGAGCGGCACCCGTGAAGTGGTGCTGGGCATGGCGCACCGCGGTCGTCTGAACGTGCTGGTCAACGTGCTGGGTAAAAAGCCCCAGGATCTGTTCGATGAGTTTGCCGGCAAGCATAAAGAGCATCTCGGCACCGGTGACGTGAAGTACCATATGGGCTTCTCTTCCGACGTCGAGACCGAAGGCGGTCTGGTTCACCTGGCGCTGGCCTTTAACCCCTCGCACCTGGAGATCGTCAGCCCGGTGGTGATTGGTTCGGTTCGTGCGCGTCTGGATCGTCTGGACCAGCCTGGCATCAATCAGGTACTGCCGATCACCATCCACGGCGACGCGGCCGTGACCGGTCAGGGCGTGGTTCAGGAGACCCTGAACATGTCCAAGGCTCGCGGTTATGAAGTGGGCGGCACGGTACGCATTGTGATTAACAACCAGGTGGGCTTTACCACCTCGAATCCTGAAGATGCGCGCTCCACCCCGTACTGCACCGACATCGGTAAGATGGTTCAGGCGCCGATTTTCCACGTCAATGCTGACGATCCGGAAGCGGTCGCCTTCGTAACGCGTCTGGCGCTGGATTTCCGTAACACCTTTAAGCGTGACGTCTTTATCGATCTGGTCTGCTATCGCCGCCACGGCCATAACGAAGCCGATGAGCCGAGCGCGACTCAGCCGCTGATGTATCAAAAGATCAAAAAGCACCCGACGCCGCGTAAGATCTACGCCGATCGTCTGGAGCAGCAGAAGATCGCCACCCTGGAAGATGCCACCGAAATGGTCAACGTTTATCGCGATAAGCTGGATGCTGGCGAATGCGTGGTGGACGAGTGGCGTCCGATGAATATGCACTCCTTCACCTGGTCCCCGTATCTGAACCATGAGTGGGACGAAAACTACCCGAGCAAGGTAGAGATGAAGCGTTTGCAGGAGCTGGCTAAGCGCATCAGCAGCGTGCCGGACACCATCGCGATGCAGTCGCGGGTAGCGAAAATCTACAACGACCGTCAGTCCATGGCCAACGGCGATAAGCCGTTCGACTGGGGCGCCGCGGAAAACCTGGCCTACGCCACCCTGGTGGATGAAGGCATTCCGGTACGTATCTCCGGTGAAGATTCCGGTCGCGGGACCTTCTTCCACCGTCATGCGGTCATTCACAATCAGACTAACGGCTCCACCTGGACCCCGCTGGCCCACGTTCACAACGGCCAGGGTGACTTCAAAGTGTGGGATTCGGTGCTGTCGGAAGAGGCGGTTCTGGCCTTTGAATATGGCTATGCCACCGCAGAGCCCCGCACCCTGACTATCTGGGAAGCCCAGTTCGGCGACTTCGCCAACGGCGCCCAGGTGGTGATCGACCAGTTCATCAGCTCCGGCGAGCAGAAATGGGGCCGGATGTGTGGCCTGGTGATGCTGCTGCCTCACGGCTATGAAGGTCAGGGGCCGGAACACTCCTCCGCTCGCCTGGAGCGCTATCTGCAGCTCTGCGCCGAGCAGAACATGCAGGTCTGCGTGCCTTCCACTCCGGCTCAGGTCTACCACATGCTGCGTCGTCAGGCGCTGCGCGGTATGCGCCGCCCGCTGGTGGTGATGTCGCCCAAGTCTCTGCTGCGTCATCCGCTGGCGATTTCGAGCCTGGATGAGCTGGCCAACGGCACCTTCCAGCCGGCTATCGGTGAAATTGACGAGCTGGATCCGAAGGCCGTTAAGCGCGTTGTCTTCTGTTCCGGGAAGGTCTATTACGACCTGCTGGAACAGCGCCGCAAGAACGATCAGAAAGATGTTGCCATCGTGCGCATCGAACAGCTCTATCCGTTCCCGCACCAGGTGGTGCAGGAAGTACTGAAGCCGTTCGCCCACGTACGCGATTTTGTCTGGTGTCAGGAAGAGCCGCTTAACCAGGGCGCCTGGTACTGTAGCCAACACCACTTCCGTGAAGCGATTCCGTCACAGGCCACGCTGCGTTATGCAGGTCGCCCCGCATCGGCATCGCCTGCGGTTGGATATATGTCAGTTCACCAGAAACAACAACAGGATCTGGTCAACGACGCGCTGAACGTCGATTAATTCAAAGGATAAATAATGAGTAGCGTAGATATTCTTGTTCCCGATCTTCCTGAGTCTGTTGCCGACGCCACCGTGGCGACCTGGCACAAGCAGCCGGGGGACAGCGTCCAGCGTGATGAAGTGCTGGTAGAAATTGAAACCGACAAAGTCGTGCTGGAAGTGCCTGCCGTTTCCGACGGGGTGCTGGAAGCCATCCTGGAAGAAGAGGGGGCGACCGTCACCTCTCGTCAGGCGCTGGGACGCCTGCGTGAAGGCGACAGCGGCGGTAAAGAGAGCAACGCCAAAGCGGACACCAAAGAGTCCACCCCGGCTCAGCGTCACTCTGCCTCTCTGGAAGAGCAGAGCAACGATGCGCTCAGCCCGGCGGTTCGCCGTCTGCTGTCGGAGCACAGCCTGGATGCCGCAGCCATTAAAGGGAGCGGTGTTGGCGGTCGTCTGACCAAAGAAGATGTCGAGAAGCACCTGGCCCAGCAGTCCGGCGGCAGCAAAGCGGCCGCAGAACAGCCGGCCGCACAGCCGCAGCTGGGTAACCGCTCCGAGAAGCGCGTGCCGATGACTCGCCTGCGTAAGCGCGTGGCCGAACGTCTGCTGGAAGCCAAAAACTCCACCGCGATGCTGACCACCTTCAACGAAGTGAACATGAAGCCGATCATGACCCTGCGTAAGCAGTACGGCGAAGTCTTCGAGAAGCGTCACGGCGTGCGTCTGGGCTTTATGTCCTTCTATATTAAGGCAGTAGTGGAAGCGCTGAAGCGTTACCCGGAAGTGAATGCTTCCATCGACGGCGAAGACGTGGTTTACCACAACTACTTTGACGTCAGCATCGCTGTTTCCACTCCGCGTGGTCTGGTGACGCCGGTGCTGAAAGATGTCGATCTGCTGGGCATGGCCGATATCGAAAAACGCATTAAAGAGCTGGCGGTGAAAGGGCGTGACGGCAAGCTGACCGTGGACGAACTGACCGGTGGTAACTTCACCATCACCAATGGTGGGGTATTCGGCTCCCTGATGTCCACGCCGATCATCAACCCGCCTCAGAGCGCGATTCTGGGCATGCATGCCATTAAAGAACGCCCGATGGCGGTCAACGGCCAGGTCGAAATCCTGCCGATGATGTATCTGGCGCTCTCCTACGATCACCGTCAGATCGATGGCCGTGAATCCGTAGGCTTCCTGGTCGCAATTAAAGAGATGCTGGAAGATCCGACGCGTCTGCTGCTGGACGTATAAGGGCAAGACGCCCGCCGTAACAGGCCGCCCCGCGAACGGGGCGGTATTCAGTACTCCGAGCGCTAATGCTCCTTAGCCTTAATGGATAGAACACATGAACTTACACGAATATCAGGCGAAACAGCTGTTTGCCCGGTATGGCTTGCCGGCTCCGGTGGGTTATGCCTGTACCACTCCGCGCGAAGCGGAAGAGGCGGCGTCCAAAATTGGTGCCGGTCCGTGGGTCGTTAAATGTCAGGTACACGCCGGCGGTCGCGGTAAAGCGGGCGGCGTAAAAGTGGTTAACAGCAAAGAAGATATTCGCAATTTTGCCGAGCAGTGGCTGGGCAAAAATCTGGTCACCTACCAGACCGATGCTAACGGCCAGCCGGTTAACCAGATCCTGGTTGAAGGCGCGACCGATATCGATAAAGAGCTGTACCTGGGCGCCGTTGTCGATCGCAGCAGCCGTCGCGTGGTCTTTATGGCCTCTACCGAAGGCGGTGTGGAGATCGAAAAAGTGGCGGAAGAGACGCCGCACCTGATCCATAAAGTGGCGCTGGATCCGTTAACCGGTCCGATGCCTTACCAGGGCCGCGAACTGGCTTTTAAACTGGGTCTGGAAGGCAAGCAGGTTCAGCAGTTCAGCAAGATCTTCATGGGCCTGGCGACGCTGTTCCTGGAGCGCGATCTGGCGCTGGTTGAGATCAACCCGCTGGTGATCACCACCCAGGGCGATCTGATCTGCCTTGATGGCAAACTGGGCGTTGACAGCAATGCGCTGTTCCGCCAGCCGGAACTGCGTGAAATGCATGACCCGAGCCAGGAAGACGAGCGTGAAGCGCGTGCGGCTCAGTGGGAGCTGAACTACGTGGCGCTGGATGGCAACATCGGCTGCATGGTAAACGGCGCCGGTCTGGCGATGGGCACCATGGACATCGTGAAACTGCACGGCGGTCAGCCGGCTAACTTCCTGGATGTCGGCGGCGGCGCGACCAAAGAGCGCGTTACCGAAGCCTTTAAGATCATCCTGTCTGACGACAATGTGAAGGCCGTTCTGGTGAACATCTTCGGCGGTATCGTCCGTTGCGATCTGATCGCCGACGGCATCATCGGCGCCGTTGCCGAAGTGGGCGTGAGCGTACCGGTTGTAGTACGTCTGGAAGGCAACAATGCCGACCTGGGCGCCCAGAAGCTGGCCGAAAGCGGTCTGAACATCATTGCAGCAACCAGTCTTACCGATGCGGCGCAGCAGGTTGTCGCTGCTGTGGAGGGGAAATAATGTCCATTTTGATCGATAAAAACACCAAAGTGATCTGCCAGGGCTTCACCGGCAGTCAGGGTACCTTCCACTCCGAACAGGCGATCGCATACGGTACTCAGATGGTCGGCGGCGTAACGCCGGGCAAAGGCGGCACCACCCATCTGGGCCTGCCGGTGTTTAACACCGTGCGTGAGGCGGTAGAGCAGACTGGCGCCACCGCGTCCGTTATCTATGTTCCGGCTCCGTTCTGCAAAGATTCCATCCTGGAAGCCATTGATGCAGGTATTAAACTGATTATCACCATCACCGAAGGTATTCCGACTCTGGATATGCTGACCGTGAAGGTAAAACTGGACGAAGCTGGCGTACGGATGATTGGTCCGAACTGCCCTGGCGTTATCACGCCGGGCGAGTGCAAGATCGGTATCCAGCCGGGCCACATCCATCAGCCGGGTAAAGTGGGCATCGTTTCCCGCTCCGGTACCCTGACCTATGAAGCGGTTAAGCAGACCACCGACTACGGCTTCGGTCAGTCTACCTGCGTCGGTATCGGCGGCGATCCGATCCCGGGCTCCAGCTTTATCGATATTCTCAAAATGTTTCAGGACGATCCGCAGACCGAAGCGATTGTGATGATCGGTGAGATCGGCGGCAGCGCGGAAGAAGAAGCCGCTGCTTACATCAAAGAGAACGTCACTAAACCGGTTGTGGCCTACATTGCTGGCGTTACCGCGCCAAAAGGCAAGCGCATGGGCCATGCGGGCGCGATCATCGCCGGTGGTAAAGGTACCGCTGACGAGAAATTTGCCGCGCTGGAAGCCGCAGGCGTGAAGACTGTTCGTAGCCTGGCAGATATCGGCGAAGCGCTGAAAACCGTACTACCGCAGTAATTTATTCTACTAATAAGATAAAATTCGACATGGTTGGCCACCTCTGGGTGGCCTTTTTTATGGCTGCTGACCGGTAAGATCGCAACAGGGGAGGGGACAAAGCCGAGTTTTGCTAATGGCTTGTTATTGAAAATGAAGCCAAAAGGTATGCTTATTGTTATAAATAAACATCAGGAGAAGTAAAAAGAAAAATTACTGTGATAGTCGTTATAATTTTCATGATTATCCACGAGTAAGTGAATCCGCAATTCAGGTTAAATAAACCCATTCCGTGCGCTCTACAGATATTTCCAGAAACCGAAACGCAGTATCGAAGAAACATAAATTTAACACTCATTTTACCGCATGGATTAAAAATGTGTTTTGCGTTAACAGTGGTGAAATAATTTGCGCTAAATCAATGCACAAGGCGTTGCAAAGGAGTAAAAAAACGTCGTATTTGCGCCAGATCAAACTGGCTCTTATCGGTTAAATTCGCTATATATTGATCACCGTCGAGAAATGCAAATTTCTACCAGCAAAAACCTATTTATCGTAAGGTTTTTGCGGCGTAATATATTGCGGATCTATTTGGTATTTTTTTTAACGTATTTGTAAACTTTCTCCTGGCGCTTATCCTTTTCACTATGGATGACGCCTTGGGTTAGGGAGCGAATGTATTTCCATTGGGGCATGCGTTGTGGCGTACCGGCTATCCGGTGTGCTGCGTTCGGAGTCTTCATGCGAAGAGCAAGGAGTCAAGATGTTTGATATAGTCGAACTGTCGCGCTTACAGTTTGCCTTGACCGCGATGTACCACTTCCTGTTTGTGCCGCTGACGCTGGGTATGGCGTTCCTGTTGGCCATCATGGAAACGGTCTACGTGCTGACCGGCAAACAAATCTATAAAGATATGACCAAGTTCTGGGGCAAGTTATTCGGGATTAACTTCGCTCTGGGGGTTGCAACCGGTCTGACCATGGAGTTCCAGTTCGGAACCAACTGGTCCTACTACTCTCACTATGTGGGCGACATCTTTGGCGCTCCGCTGGCAATCGAAGGTCTGATGGCCTTCTTCCTTGAGTCCACTTTTGTGGGGCTGTTCTTCTTTGGCTGGGATCGGCTGGGCAAGGTGCAGCACATGGCGGTCACCTGGCTGGTTGCGCTGGGCTCCAACCTTTCCGCTCTCTGGATCCTGGTCGCCAACGGCTGGATGCAGAACCCCATCGCCTCTGACTTCAACTTCGAAACCATGCGCATGGAGATGGTCAGCTTCTCCGAGCTGGTGCTGAACCCGGTTGCACAGGTGAAATTCGTTCACACCGTTGCATCTGGCTATGTCACTGGCGCCATGTTCGTCCTGGCTATCAGCGCCTGGTACATGCTGAAAGGGCGCGATTTCGCTTTTGCTAAACGCTCCTTCGCCATTGCCGCCAGCTTCGGTATGGCTGCGGTGCTGTCGGTTATCGTGCTGGGTGATGAATCTGGTTACGAAATGGGCGACGTGCAGAAGACTAAACTGGCTGCTATTGAAGCCGAATGGGAAACTCAACCTGCGCCAGCGGCCTTCACACTGTTCGGCATCCCCGATCAGGAAAAGCAGGAAAACCGCTTCCAGATTCAGATTCCTTACGCGCTGGGCCTGATTGCTACTCGCTCCGTGGATAAGCAGGTCACTGGCCTGAAAGATCTGATGGAGCAGCATGAAGGACGTATCCGTAACGGGATGACTGCCTACAAGCTGCTGGAAGAGCTGCGTGCCGGCTCTACCGACCAGGGCGTGCGCGATCGCTTTAACGCCGTGAAAAACGATCTGGGCTACGGCCTGCTGCTGAAACGCTATACCGAAAACGTCAGTGACGCGACGGAAGAGCAGATTCAGATGGCGACCAAAGACTCTATTCCCAGCGTACTGCCGCTCTACTTCGCCTTCCGTATCATGGTGGCCTGTGGCTTCCTGCTGCTGATAATCATTGCCGCCTCGTTCTGGACGGTACTGCGTAACCGCGTGGGCGAGAAAAAATGGGTACTGCGTGCCGCGTTTTATGGTCTGCCGCTGCCCTGGATAGCGGTAGAAGCCGGCTGGTTTGTCGCGGAATACGGTCGTCAACCCTGGGCGATAGGTGAGGTACTGCCGACGGCGGTGGCCCACTCAACCCTGAGCGCGGGCGACCTGATCTTCTCCATGGTGCTGATCTGCGGCCTCTATACGCTGTTCCTGGTGGCTGAACTGTTCCTGATGTTCAAATTTGCGCGTCTTGGGCCGAGCAGCCTGAAAACCGGACGCTATCACTTTGAACAGTCCAGCGCTGCCTCTCAGCCGGCACGATAAGACAGGAGTCGAGAAATGATCGATTATGAAGTATTACGTTTTATCTGGTGGCTGCTGATCGGCATTCTGCTGATTGGTTTTGCGGTCACCGATGGATTCGACATGGGGGTCGGCATGCTGACCCGTTTCCTGGGGCGTAGCGATACCGAGCGCCGCGTGATGATTAACAGCATCGCGCCGCACTGGGATGGTAACCAGGTATGGCTGATCACCGCCGGGGGGGCGCTGTTCGCCGCCTGGCCGATGGTTTATGCCGCAGCCTTCTCCGGGTTCTATGTCGCGATGATTCTGGTTCTGGCCTCTCTGTTCTTCCGTCCGGTCGGTTTTGACTACCGTTCTAAGATTGAAGACAACGGCTGGCGCAACATGTGGGACTGGGGCATCTTTATCGGTAGCTTTGTACCGCCGCTGGTGATTGGCGTGGCCTTCGGTAACCTGCTGCAGGGCGTGCCTTTCAGCGTGGATGAATACCTGCGTCTGACTTACACCGGTAACTTCTTCCAGTTGCTGAATCCGTTTGGTCTGTTAGCTGGCGTTATCAGCGTGGCAATGATCCTGACTCAGGGGGCGACCTACCTGCAGATGCGTACCACCGGTGAGCTGCACCTGCGCGCCCGTACGACTGCGCAGGTAACCGCGCTGGTGATGATGGTCTGCTTCATCCTGGCAGGCGTGTGGGTGGTCTATGGTATCGACGGTTACGTGGTGAACTCGACCATCGATACCCATGCGGCTTCTAACCCGCTGACCAAAGAAGTGGCTCGCGAAGCCGGCGCCTGGCTGGTGAACTTCCAGAATATGCCTGCGCTGTGGGCTATCCCGGCGCTGGGCGTGGTGCTGCCGCTGTTGACCGTGCTGTGCTCGCGCATGGAGAAAGGGGCCTGGGCCTTCCTGTTCTCTTCTCTGACGCTGGCCTGTGTAATTCTGACCGCGGGTATCGCCATGTTCCCGTTCATTATGCCGTCCAGCATTATGATGAACGCCAGCCTGACAATGTGGGATGCCACTTCCAGCCAGCTGACGCTGAACCTGATGACCTATGTTGCTATCGTGTTTGTCCCGATTATTCTGCTGTACACCAGCTGGTGTTACTGGAAGATGTTCGGCCGCATCACCAAAGAGCATATTGAAAGCAACAGCAACTCTCTGTACTGAGTAAGGAGTTAAGCATGTGGTATTTTGCATGGATTCTGGGGACGCTGCTGGCCTGTGCCTTTGGGATCGTCACCGCACTGGCCATTGAGCAGGCCGAGTCTTCAAAAGACGTTAAAGAAAAATCGTGATTGAGTCAGCCGTTACCCGACTTTACGCGATAATGGACAGGGGCCCGTTACGGGCCCTTTCCCTGCTTCTGGCGCTGGTTCTGGCAGGCTGTATTTTCTGGGATCCTTCCCGGTTTGCCGCGAAGACCAGTGCGCTTTCCATCTGGCACGGCTTTGGGCTTATGTGGGCCGTCTGTGCTGGTGTGATCCATGGAGTAGGGTTTCGTCCGAAAAAGGCGCTCTGGAAGGGCGTTTTTTGTCCAATAATCGCACTTCCCGTGCTGTTAATCGGCATTGCGTTTTTCTTTTCGTGAAGCGGCCTCAGGCCGCATTTATGGGCTGTAACCAGCCCATAAATATATTTACGCTTCCCAGGCTTCCCCCCATTCCCAACCCTGTTCCGCTTGCGTATAGTAGCTACGTTTATTGGCATTACCGGGATGTAAAGTGAACGTTGAGCTATTTCGATGGCCGGTTCGTGTCTATTACGAAGACACCGATGCCGGTGGCATGGTTTACCATGCCAGTTACGTTGCCTTTTATGAACGAGCGCGTACCGAGATGTTGCGCTACCACCACTTTAGTCAGCAGGTGCTGTTGGAAGAGCAGGTGGCTTTTGTTGTGCGCAGAATGAACCTGGAGTACCTGGCTCCCGCCCGACTGGACGATATGCTGGAGATTCAGACCCACATCGTTTCCATGCGCGGCACATCGCTCGTATTCTCACAGAAAATTGTTAACGCCGACGGCAAAACCCTGAATGAAGCTGAGGTCCTGATCGTTTGCGTTGATCCAACCACTATGAAGCCCCGAGCGCTTCCCAAGTCTATCGTCGCGGAGTTTAAGCAGTGACTGACATGAATATCATCGACTTGTTTCTGAAAGCAAGTCTGCTGGTCAAACTCATCATGTTGATTTTGATTGGTTTTTCCATTGCCTCCTGGGCAATCATTATCCAGCGCACCCGTATCCTGAATTCGGCGGCGCGTGAAGCTGAAGCCTTTGAAGACAAATTCTGGTCCGGTATTGAGCTTTCACGGCTCTATCAGGAAAGCCAGGGGCGCCGTGACAATCTTGCGGGCTCCGAACAGATTTTTTATTCCGGCTTTAAAGAGTTCGCTCGTCTGCATCGCGCCAACAGCCACGCGCCAGAAGCGGTCGTGGAAGGGGCGTCGCGCGCCATGCGTATCTCCATGAACCGTGAACTGGAAAATCTGGAAACCCATATTCCGTTCCTTGGCACCGTAGGCTCTATCAGCCCATATATCGGTCTGTTTGGTACCGTATGGGGGATTATGCATGCCTTTATCGCCCTGGGGGCCGTGAAGCAGGCCACCCTGCAGATGGTGGCGCCGGGTATCGCCGAAGCGCTGATCGCGACCGCGATCGGTTTGTTCGCCGCGATCCCGGCCGTGATGGCGTACAACCGTCTCAACCAGCGGGTGAACAAGCTGGAACTGAATTATGACAACTTTATGGAGGAGTTCACCGCCATCCTGCACCGTCAGGCTTTCAGTACCAGCGAAAGCAGCAAGGGGTAAACCATGGCCAGAATACGTGGACGGCGTCGGCGCGAGCTGAAGTCTGAAATCAATATCGTTCCACTTCTGGATGTATTGCTGGTGCTGTTACTGATCTTTATGGCAACGGCGCCGATCATCACCCAGAGCGTTGAGGTGGATCTGCCGGATGCGACCGACTCGAAAACAGTCAGCACCCAGGACGAACCGCCGGTGATCGTCGAGGTGGCGGGCGTCGGGCAATACAGCATTGTCGTAGGTAAAGATCGTATGGATCAGCTGCCTTCAGAGCAGGTGGCGGCGGAAGCGCAGCGTCGTCTGCAGGAAAACCCGAAGACGGTCTTCCTGATTGGCGGCGCCAAAGAGGTGCCTTACGACGAAGTGATTAAGGCCTTGAATCTGCTGCATCAGGCAGGTGTTAAGTCCGTCGGGTTAATGACCCAGCCTATCTGATGAGCGGCTGTCTTAACCGAACAGTTTTGGGGAACCTGGAGTGTCAAAGGCAAGCGAAGAAAATGCGAAGCTGAAGCGGGCGATTATCGTTTCAGTGGTGCTGCATATTCTGCTGATTGCGCTGCTGATCTGGAGTTCATTCGATGAACATATCGATGAGTCCGCAGGCGGCGGCGGAGGGGCTATCGATGCCGTGATGGTCGATCCCGGTGCCGTGGTGCAGCAGTACAATCGTGAACAGCAGCAGCAGGCAAGCGCCCGCCGCGCTCGCGAGCAGCGTGAAAAGCAGGCTCAGCAGCAGGCGGAAGAGCTGCGCCAAAAGCAGGCCGCTGAACAGGCGCGTCTGAAACAGCTGGAGAAAGAGCGGCTGGAGGCGCAGGAAAAGGCCCGCGAGCAGCAGAAAGAGACTGAGGAAGCGGCGAAGCGCGCTGAACAGCAAAAACAGCAGGCCGAAGAGGCCGCCGCCGCTGCAAAGGCGAAAGCCGAGGCAGAAGCGAAGGCGGCTGCGGCTAAAGCGAAGAAACAGGCTGAAGAAGAAGCTGCAAAAGCGGCTGCGGCCCAGAAAAAGGCGCAGGAAGAGGCGGCGAAGAAAGCCCAGCAGGAAGCCGAACGTAAGGCCGAGCAGGAAGCAGCGAAGAAAGCCGCCGCCGAAAAAGCCGCGGCTGAAAAAGCCGCTGCCGCGAAGAAGGCCGCAGCGGAAAAAGCGAAGGCCGCCGCCGAGAAGAAAGCCGCTGCTGAAAAAGCCGCGTCGGCGCAGGGCGTGGACGATCTACTGGGCGATTTGAGCTCGAGTAAGAATGCGCCGAAAACCGGCGGCGGCGCGCAGGGAAATAATGCTGCGCCGGCCGGGCAGGGGAATAATAAGCATAACGGCGCATCGGGCGCGGAGATCAACAGCTATGCAGCGCAGATCAAGTCAGCGATCGAGAGCAAGTTTTACGATGCCTCTTCGTATGCCGGCAAGACCTGTACGCTGCGCGTGAAGCTGGCGCCAGACGGGCTGTTACTGGATGTGCAGTCTGAGGGGGGGGATCCTGCGTTGTGCCGTGCAGCCGTAGCGGCGGCGCGTCAGGCGCATATGCCTAAGCCACCCAGTCAGGCCGTTTATGAGGTATTTAAAAACGCGCCGCTGGACTTTAAGCCCTGAGGACAGCGCAAGCGGATATCATCCTGCATAATTCAGGTGGCGACAGATGCGCATCCCCGGGGCAGGGCTTCGGGGATGCGCCAGATCCGACATCAGCAGAACGCTGTCGTCGCCTTCTGATAAAGCGCAGGATTTGAGCGTTATCACTACACCGGTTTGTTAACCTTCTGCTAAATTATCGTGGGTTTCTGGCCCGGATAAGGGAGATAAGATGAAGCAGGCATTACGAGTCGCATTAAGTTTTCTGATGCTGTGGGCAGCCGTCCTGCACGCGGAAGTTCGAATTGAGATCACCCAGGGGGTGGACTCCGCGCGTCCTATCGGCGTTGCGCCATTTAAGTGGGCCGGCCAGGGCGCCGCGCCGGAAGACATCGGCGAGATCGTGGCAGCGGATCTACGTAACAGCGGTAAATTTAATCCGCTGGAGCGCGCGCGTCTGCCGCAGCAGCCGGGCTCTGCTCAGGAAGTTCAGCCTCAGGCCTGGTCCGCGCTGGGTATTGATGCCGTGGTGGTCGGGCAGGTTACACCGAATCCGGATGGCGGCTACACCGTTGCGTATCAGTTGGTAGATACCGGCGGCTCCCCGGGCACGGTACTGGCTCAGAACTCATATAAGGTGAATAAGCAGTGGCTGCGTTATGCGGCGCACACCGCCAGCGATGAGGTCTTTGAAAAGCTCATCGGCATTAAAGGGGCGTTCCGCACCCGTATCGCTTACGTGGTACAGACCAACGGCGGTCAGTTCCCTTACGAACTGCGGGTCTCCGACTATGACGGCTATAACCAGTTTGTGGTGCATCGCTCCGCTCAGCCGCTGATGTCGCCGGCCTGGTCGCCGGATGGCAGCAAGCTGGCCTATGTGACCTTCGAAAGCGGTCGCTCTGCGCTGGTGGTGCAGACGCTGTCTAACGGCAACGTGCGTCAGATAGCGTCCTTCCCGCGTCATAACGGGGCTCCGGCCTTCTCGCCGGATGGCAGTAAGCTGGCCTTTGCGCTCTCTAAAACGGGGAGTCTGCAGCTGTACGTGATGGACCTGGCTTCTGGCCAGATGCGTCAGGTGACTAATGGTCGCAGCAACAACACCGAGCCGACATGGTTCCCGGACAGCCAGAACCTGGCCTTTACCTCCGATCAGGCGGGTCGCCCTCAGGTGTATAAAATGAATATTAACGGCGGCGCGGCGCAGCGTCTGACCTGGGAAGGTGCCCAGAATCAGGATGCGGACGTCAGCGGCGACGGTAAATCTATGGTTATGGTCAGCTCCAACAACGGCAAGCAGAACATCGCCAAACAGGATCTGGCGACGGGGGGCGTACAAACGCTGAGCTCCACGTTCCTGGATGAGACGCCAAGTCTGGCACCGAACGGCACAATGGTTATCTATAGCTCTTCCCAGGGGATGGGCTCCGTGCTGAACCTGGTTTCAACAGACGGGCGTTTCAAAGCGCGTCTACCGGCTACTGATGGGCAGGTCAAATCTCCTGCCTGGTCGCCGTATCTCTGATAACAATTGTGATGAGTTAAGGATAAGAAAATGCAACTGAACAAAGTGCTGAAAGGGCTGATGCTGGCGCTGCCTGTGATGGCGATTGCTGCCTGTAGCTCCAATAAGAGCGCCGACAACGATCAGAGCGGTGCTGGCGGCATGATGGGCGCAGGCAGCGGAATGACCGGCGCCAACGGCGGCAACGGCAACATGTCTGCCGACGAGCAGGCGCGTCTGCAGATGCAGCAGCTGCAGCAGAACAACATCGTTTACTTCGGCTACGACAGCTTTGACGTTAACTCTGAGTTCCAGCAGATGCTGGACGCCCATGCGACCTTCCTGCGTAACAACCCCTCTTACAAAGTGACCATCGAAGGTCATGCGGACGAGCGTGGTACGCCGGAATATAACATCGCCCTGGGCGAGCGCCGCGCGAACGCGGTGAAAATGTACCTGCAGGGTAAAGGCGTGTCTGCCGACCAGATAGCCATTGTCTCCTACGGTAAAGAGAAACCCGCAGTACTGGGTCACGACGAAGCGGCTTACGCTAAAAACCGTCGTGCGGTACTGGTCTACTAAGAGAACGGCATGAGCAGTAACTTCAGACAATCTCTGATGGCTCTGTCGTTGCTGGTTGGCGTAGCGGCCCCTCTGGGGGCCGCTCATGCCCAGGCGTCAATCAGTAACGTCGGTTCCGGCTCGGTCGAAGACCGGGTCACCCAACTCGAGCGCATCAGCAATGCGCACAGCCAGCTATTAACTCAACTCCAGCAGCAGGCTGCCGATAACCAGACGGATATCGCTCAGCTGCGCGGTCAGATCCAGGAAAACCAGTACCAGCTCAACCAGGTTGTCGAACGCCAGAAGCAGATTCTGCTGCAGATAGAGAGCCTGAACGGTGGTAATGCCGGACAGCAGCAGGGAAACGCAGGGGCTCAAAGCGATGCGCCAGCGCAGGGCGCAGCAGCGGGTGCGGCTTCCCAGGAGACCGGTAATGCGGGAAAGGCGGTTCAGGGCGGTGATGCCAACAGCGACTATAATGCCGCCTTTGCGCTGGTACAGGCAAAGCGTAGCGATGAGGCGGTTGCGGCATTCCAGAACTTTGTGAAAAAGTACCCTGACTCCACCTATCAGCCCAACGCTAACTACTGGCTGGGTCAGCTCTACTACAACAAGGGACAGAAGGACAGCGCGGTACACTACTTCGCTCTGGTGGTGAAGAGCTATCCTAAGTCTCCTAAAGCGCCTGATGCGTTTTACAAGGTAGGGACTATCATGCAGGAGAAAGGCGACAAGGATAAAGCGAAGGCCGTTTATCAGCAGGTTATCAGCAAGTATCCGGGCACCAGCGCCGCTACCCAGGCGCAAAAGAAACTTTCCGCGCTCTGATGGGCGCGGCATAGCCTGAATATGCTGGTTTTCTGCGCGTGGCGTGTGAATCCTGAGCGGTCAGACGTTGGTTGCCAAAATTAAGGTTGCGTCAGCGTCTTAAATCAGTAATATATGCCGCCGTTGCCGGGGTTAAGTGATTAACCCGTAGTGACGAAAAGTGGGTCGTTAGCTCAGTTGGTAGAGCAGTTGACTTTTAATCAATTGGTCGCAGGTTCGAGCCCTGCACGACCCACCACTTTAAAATCTGGTAGCAGTACGCAGTGGGTGATTAGCTCAGCCGGGAGAGCACCTCCCTTACAAGGAGGGGGTCGGCGGTTCGATCCCGTCATCACCCACCACTTCGGGTCGTTAGCTCAGTTGGTAGAGCAGTTGACTTTTAATCAATTGGTCGCAGGTTCGAGCCCTGCACGACCCACCATTTCGAAGATGCGTAATACCCCTTGCGGGTCGTTAGCTCAGTTGGTAGAGCAGTTGACTTTTAATCAATTGGTCGCAGGTTCGAGCCCTGCACGACCCACCACTTCGAAAAATGCGTACCCCCCTTTGCGGGTCGTTAGCTCAGTTGGTAGAGCAGTTGACTTTTAATCAATTGGTCGCAGGTTCGAGCCCTGCACGACCCACCAATATATCTTTCCGGGACGCCTGAGGGCATCCGGGGAAGTGGAAAAGCCGCACCCTGGTCATCAGGGTGCGGCTTTTTTTCGTCTTGCTGTTTCCGTGTGAGCCTGGTGTCTGCCTGGGCATTAGACTCACGGCTATCTTCCTGTCTTCCCTTTTCGCCGTTCGGTTATGCCGGAATCCATCTGGCCACGCTATGAAAACGCCTGAGATTGCCTCCAGGGGGCCGTGTGGCCTTCCCATATACCAGAAGGTAGAAGGCATTACTCCGCGCAGCGTTTATCAGGTCATGAGCTTATCGTGAGGATACCGATCCGCGCCAGAAGGGAATGTCCCCGCCAGGTTAGCTTATCACCCGTATCATTACTTCCTGGAATTTCTTTAAAACGCTCATTTTTATTTTTTTATAAATAGTCGCAAAGTCTTCAGATGACCAAAAAGGGAGTCTGGGCGTTGTTAGTTTTTTCAACAAGGAGAGCTATTTTGGAGAATAAAAATGAAAAAAGGGAGCGCTGAAAGAAGCCAGCTACCGGGCCAGGAACCGTTATACAAATATCTTGGTGACGGGAGGTTCCTGTTTAGATCTCAGAAAAAATATTGCTATCTGAAAAAGCTTAACGCTTTAGGCTGGACATGGGTCATGGACAGGGCTGATGGCAAAGGGATTGCGATGTGTAATGCCAGCACGCTTGAAAAGATTGCCGGTACGCTTGCCATACTCGGCCTGTTACCTGCGCCGTTATATAGCGCTGAACAGGCTCAGGCGGCAAATGACGCGATGGCGGGCTCTGGCGCCCTTGTCGCGGAGCGAAATCCGGGAGGATCCCAGCTCTCATGGGCCGGAGCGGGAGCGATGACACTGAGCGGTGCGGCCGAACTGGCTTTGACAGCGGGAATTCGCAGCGCAGTTGCCGAATTAGCCAGTGCGCTGGCTGGAGGCGTGGTATTAACCTCTATTTTTTATTCGCCGCCAGTAGGCGAAGGGAGCGACCGGGTGCCGGGGCGGGATTACGATGCCATGCTCTCCATGAGTGGCCACAACTTTTCTGAGAGTGGGATTCAATTCGAAGAGGGGGCAACCAGCGTGGAGCTGCCTGTTCGCGCCGCGCTCAGCTATGAAGAGGGCCAGCTGAGCCTGAAACTCATCAAAACGGGGGAAGGGATACCCGGCACAGTACCGGTACTCACTCCCGTGCGCGATGAAGCGACCGGGCTGGATATCATTACATTGCCGGCTGTCGGGGCAACGCCGCCCAGGACGATATTAATTAATCCTGTTCCTGCGCCATCGGGAACAACCCATACCGGAAATACCGGCCCGTTGCCGGTAACGCCGGTACATACCGGCAGTGAGATTAAGGTCCTGAAACCCGTGGTTATATTGCCATCTCCATGGCCATATCCTCAACGCTGGTTTGACTTTGTTTACTGGCGACCGGATGCGAAAGGGACCGGGATAGAGCCGGTATATGTCGTTATCAGTAATATCTACGGGGAAACGGATACGGTCGGTAAATATAGCGGGCGGGAGTATAATTCTAAAAAGTGCGGTGGCCCGATTCTGGAGCTTGACTGGAGGAGTGCCCGTATTGACCGGAAAGGGGTGGACAAGGTGAAGCTGCATACCGGACGATTTGCTGAGTCGGATGCGAACAAGGTGATGATTGCCCGTCTGGAGAAAATTTTGCAAGGTGAGCTACAGCCCACCGATACGGATAAACGATTTTATACCCATGAAATCAGGGAGCTGGAGCGTTATCGCAACCTTGGCATAAAAGACGGTACAGTTCCCAAAAATTTTCAAGAACAAAAAGCTATATGGAACAATACGCATTCCGCTACTCTGGAAGACTATAAAATAGATGAGCGAAATAAGCCTTTATACTCTTCTGATGCTATAAAAGCGGCAGAGGAACAAGCAAAAAGGGAAGAGCTATGATTGATTTTAAGGCTATGATTGAGAAAGAAAGAGTTTACGATGTGGTGTCCTTCTTTGCTGGCTGTACAAAAGGGATTGGTTATCCGCAGTTGGATAATTTTTTTGTTCGTTACCGATTTAATGTTGTTAGCAATGGTGAACTATCGAAAGTCTTTGACGAAATGCTCAGAGATGGGGTTGTCAATTTTGGAAATAAAATGCTGGTAATAAAAGGTCCCAACTGGAAAGAACCTAAATTCGTGACCGAGAAAAAATACGGAATCAGCTAATATTACACTTTCAAAGCCAATCGGAAGGTTGGCTTTGCTTACCTTATTTTATTAATTCTGGTACATATCAGGCGATTTGCTGAGTCGGATGCGAACAAAGTGATGATTGCCCGTCTGGAGAAAATTTTGCAAGGTGAGCTACAGCCCACCGATACGGATAAACGATTTTATACCCATGAAATCAGGGAGCTGGAGCGTTATCGGGCGTTAGGGGTTCCTGATGGAATGGAGGATGAATCAGTCTGGAATGATACGCATACTGCAACATTGGAAGATTTCAAAGTAAGTGAAAAAACTCAACCCTTGTATACTCCAGATGCAGACAAGGCCTATGAAGAACAGGAAAGGCGAGAAAATACATGATCGATTTTAAAAAAATGATTGAAAATGAAAGCATTGAAGATGTCCTCTTACATTTTGCACCAATCAGATCATATCCTGATATAGATCGTATGTATGTTCGCTATAATTTTGATGCTGTTGCAAAACGGGATCTTCTATTCTGTTTTCAGAAATTAGTTGAGCAAGGGAAATTAGCGAAAAACGACAGGGGACATGCTATGAAAGGCCCCAACTGGAAAGAGCCTAAATTCGTGGCTGAGAAAAAATACGGAATCAGCTAATAGCACACTTGCAAAGCCAACCGGAAAGTTGGTTTTTCTTATTTCCCCATTCTGGGCAGGCTGGGGGGATCAATACTGGAAATACTTGCTCGTTGCCCATACCTGACGGTTTACTGAGTCGGATGGATTGCTAATCTGGAGAAAATTTTGCAAGGAGAGCTAACAGATAAACGATTTTATATCCATGAAATCAGAGGGCTGTAGCGTTATCGGGCGCCAGGGATCCTGATGGAGTATCACCTGGTGATGATGGCACTACGTGGAATAATACTCATACAGCAGCACTGTAAGACTACAAATTAAGTAGCGAGTGCTCTCTGCTATACAGGTTAGAAGCATTAAAATCTGGCGGTGAATAAATTCAGAGATTATATATGATTGATTTTAAACCTAAGTTTGAAAATGAACAAATCCGGGATATCATTTTATTTTTATCGGGACGAAAAGGGAACGGGATATCTCACCCTCAATTAGATGGATATTGTACTATGTATGGTACTCAACGGATATCAAACATTGAGTTGATTACATTAGTGAAAAACATGCGAGAAAAAGGTGATATATCATCTAATGGAAAAGGTGGTTATAAAAAAGGCCCCAGCTGGAAAGAGCCCAAATTCGTGACTGAGAAAAAATACGGTATCCGTTAATGCCCTGTAAGCAAAGCGACCCCAATGATAGCTTTGCTTGCCCTTCCACAAGGCAGGTTTTGCAGCGCACTGAAGCACCGGCCCCTACTTATGGGTAAAATAACAGACGACAACGCGGAAACGATCGGCTATCTTGTTTAGCATATAAAACGATTAGCGGCTTCTTATGGGCATCGGAGCGCGTAAAGGCCATATTTGTTAAGTTGACGAAACGAGATTAGCGATGAGCGTGATGTTCGATCCCCAGACGGCCATCTATCCCTTCCCGCCCAAGCCGGCGCCGTTAAACCCTGAGCAGAAGCGGCACTACCGAGAGCATATCAAAACGCTGCTGAAAGCGCGCGATGCCGTTATGGTGGCGCATTACTATACTGACCCTGAAATACAGGCCCTTGCCGAAGAAACCGGCGGTTGCGTGGCGGATTCGCTGGAAATGGCGCGCTTCGGCGCCAGCCATCCCGCTTCCACGCTGCTGGTGGCCGGGGTACGTTTTATGGGCGAAACCGCGAAGATCCTCAGCCCCGAAAAGCGGGTATTGATGCCGACGCTCGACGCGGAATGTTCGCTGGATCTCGGCTGCCCCGATGACGCCTTTAACGCATTTTGCGATAAGCACCCGGATCGCACCGTGGTGGTCTATGCCAATACCTCGGCAGCCGTTAAGGCCCGTGCCGACTGGGTGGTGACTTCCAGCATTGCCGTGGAGCTGATTGAGCATCTCGATGCCATGGGCGAAAAGATCCTGTGGGCGCCGGATCGTCATCTGGGGCGTTACGTACAGAAGCAAACCGGTGCCGACGTACTGTGCTGGGACGGCGCCTGTATCGTGCATGACGAATTCAAAACCCAGGGATTGCTGCGCATGAAGGCGCTTTATCCGGATGCTGCCGTGTTGGTGCATCCTGAATCGCCCCAGAGCGTGGTGGATATCGCCGATGCGGTTGGTTCCACCAGTCAGTTGATTGCCGCCGCTCGTCGCCTGCCACAGCGCCAGATGATTGTCGCCACCGATCGCGGTATTTTCTACAAAATGCAGCAGGCCTGCCCGGATAAAGAGCTGATGGAAGCGCCGACCACCGGGGAAGGAGCCACCTGTCGCAGCTGTGCACACTGTCCCTGGATGGCGATGAACGGCCTTGAGGCCATCGTTCGCGGTCTGGAACAGGGCGGCGCGCAGCATGAGATCGATGTGGCTCCGGCGCTGCGTGAACGGGCGCTGCTACCGCTCAATCGCATGCTCGATTTTGCGGCGACGCTGCGCCAGTCTGTAAAGGCATAATAGTGTGGCGCCGGAGGGCGAATGGATATCTTCAGCACCCCAAATGTTGTTTAGATGCAACATCGTTTTATAATATCCCTCTTTTCATAGAGGGATGCCCACCATGCCAAAGCTCTTCTCCTACATCCGCTGGAGTAGTTCCAGACAGTCAGAGGGGACCACACTCGCCCGCCAGACAGCCGCAGCTAAAGCTTTTGCGGTTGAACATGATCTTGAGTATGACGAAATCAGGGATGAAGGCGTTTCCGCCTTCCGTGGGAAGAACTCAAAGCGGGGGGCGCTGGCCGACTTCATCGCCGCCGTTGAGGCTGGCGCTATTCCGTCTGATTCTTGGTTGTACGTGGAAAACCTCGATCGCCTGAGCCGTGATGAAGCGATGAGATCTAACGATCTTCTGCGGCGCTTATTATCTCTGGGTATGACGGTTGTCACTGGGCAGGATAAACGGATTCATACGCCAGAGAGCGAAAAGGATGTGATGGCTATGATCTTCTCCATCCTCGCTTTTGAACGAGCCAACGAGGAATCAAGGACAAAGCAAAAGCGGACGGTGGGTAATGCTCTGGCGTTGGTTGAACGTCATAAACAAGGGAGGCCCGTTAACATTAAAGCCGTGGGTAGCGCGCCGTGGTGGATTGATGCATCTGGTCCCCAGTATGAAGCCGTCAAGCCTCACCCTGTCCATTGGGTAGCAGCAAAGAAGGCGGTAGAGCTTTTTTTACGGGGGTGGGGAGCTTATCGGGTTGTAACATATTTAAACCAACATTTGGAACTGTACCCGGCACCTAGGGGCAACAAAGGCCCGAGGCAACGAGTAAGATCTTTCTGGACTATTCCCACTGTAAAACGGTTGCGACTGAGTAGGGCACTAATCGGGGAAAAGGTGATGACCCTTAGTGGTAGCTCCTACACCCTCCAGAACTACTATCCCCCACTGTGTACAGAACAAGAATTTGCTCGGCTCAACGACATACGGGAAAACAACCGTATCAAGATTGGCAGTGAGAGGAAAACCACAACATTTCTTTCTGGACTGGGTGGCCTGCTGCGTTGCGGTCATTGCGACACTCCTATGACGTACTATACCAAAGAGGGACGGATCAGATATGTCTGTGCTGGTGGACAGCAATACGTGTCAACCTGCCGGGCGTGGTCTGTTCAGGGGAGGTTGCTTGAGGCATGTGTTATCCGTGCTGTCTGGGTAGCAAACACTCTCGATATAGCCGCTAATGGGAGCGATTTAGAGAGCCTCCAGCCATTGATTGACCAGCGTAGGGAAGAGGCAGAGAACCTCAATAAACAGATAGAGAATTTGACTACAGCGATCCAGATGGGAACTGGCCCTATTGCCAGTCTTGTAATGGCGCTACAGCGGGCTGAGAGCGAGAAAAATTCTTTACTCCTGGAACTGGATAAGCTGTCCCAACAGGAGGCCATACGAAACAGTGACGATGATATAACAAATCAGTTATTAGCGGTGGCGCGGAAATTAACACCAGAGGTATTAACTGACGTTACGCACCCACACAGGCATGAAGTCAGGGAACTGGTCAGAAGGTTGTTTGGTAAAGTTATAGTAACTAAGCGTGATGATAAATCCCTGTCTATCCGGGTTATATTTCCCTCTGGTGTAAACTACCTCTGTGAAGGGGTCATGAAGTTAAACAATGGAAAAAAAGAAAAATCCTACGTTGAATATTTAACCCAGCAAGATGGCATAACACCGCTGGACACATTTATGAATCGGGTCCGTAGCAGTTTTTGGGAGATGCTAACCGATGAGATTGCCGGTGATTTTGATTTTCAGCTACCATCACCAAAACCTTACGATTCTCTGGAGAGCACGCGCACCATGATAGAAGCTATGGGGCATAAGCCCCTTAATGGGAAGGATTTTTTCGGTAAACGATGAACTGGCGGAGCTTTCGGAATCGAGAGGCATCCTGATGTCTGGAATGTATGAAAATTCATCTGTATAGTTAGCCCACAACACCAACAGGCGAGGGTAATGGGATGGATACCGTAGAAGAACTTAACAACACATATTTTTATGCGGGAAAGTCGAATCTTTCCGCCAGCGCGTTACTTTTCATGATCTTCTGTGAAAAAACAGTAGAGCAATTCGGATTAGGTGTTGCCGATTTTGGTGCTGTCGTTGCGATTGTTTCCGGAAGGAATGACTTAGATACACGAACTAAGCCCAAGGATGCTTTAAAAGGTACATCCCATGCATCTAAAGCGGCTCGTAATGTATTTGGAAAAGTTAAGTTTCCTTTTGGTGTCAGGCTTCCAACCTGGATTGGTGGTTATACACCTTGGACAGCAAGAAGGGTGATGGTGCGTAATATTGGCACCTTTGTAGGTCGCACTATTCCGCTTGTTGGCGTTGTTATTCTTTCCGCAGACGTGATAGAAATAACATATAAAACCGTCCGGGATTATAACGCAATCGCGCGGGGGAATGATAAGATATGGTAGATGGTATAGAAAACCGGATTTATGAACTTGTCCGGCCTTATGCGGGGGTATACGTCTTTAAAAGAAAAGAGGTAGAACTTACCCCCGATACTGACTTTGATACGGATTTAAGTATGGATGTCAGTGAAGCAGAAGATATGATGGATGAGTTTTTTAAAAGCTTCGATGTCGATCGGGGCAACTTCAACATTAACACCTATTACCCAGATACACCTTTTTCCTGGAATCCGTTTAAGAAGATAGAGCCGATTCCTGTCCCGGACTTCACTATCAGGATGCTCATAGAATCCGCTAAAGCTGGAAAGTGGTTATATGATTGAGGGGCATTTGCCCCTCTTCTTTTAGGCGGTAGGGCGCTCGTTCCAGGCGTCTGTATACTGGATATTCCCGTCAACATACTTCCAGGTGATCTTTTCATAGCGCATCGCTACACTTTCCATATGGCCTGTTCCCGGACAGTTTCGGGTGTCATGCATCATGGGTGTAACAGATATAACCTTCACGCCCTCTAACAGGATATTGAAGTACTCCACTTCCTGACCAGCATCATTAATGTGATACCATTTGATTTCGGCTGATTTTAGTGTTTGTCCGGTAGCAACTGCTTTATAAAGGTAAGGGCTGGACGAGTCGATTTCCTTTTCAAACTGGAAGGGGGCGTGCTGGCGTGTTCCGGTCAGCTTGCCGGTGTTGTTGTCGGTTGGGATGCTCAGGTTATGATGTAACCCTCTAATCTCAATACTTCCTTCACGATCCGCAACATCAGAGGAACCTCTAATAGTGGCTCCCCCATCATCGGTTAGCCATAGGTGAACAGGAACGGCCATTCTTTCAATCCTCATGTTGTTATTATTACCCACAGTTATTTTATGATTATTTGGCTGGTTGGTAAATATACAAAAATCTGATTATCTTTCATTCTCTGATGTGTCGAACGTCTTGCTGTAAGGGCAAGACTGCGAGCGTGTGACGTAGGTGAATGTGTAGATAATGTTGCTGTACACACATAGCCGCTTCCCTCCCTGTAACTCCTGCTCATCCGGATTGCTCATCGTAATTCGCCCCGCCCAGCATGCTGGAGAAATCAGTAACATCATAAAAATACAGGAAATAATCTTCATCTCTTGCACTCCACAGCCTCAGATATTCAGACCATAAACAACCGTTTTCAAACTATCTACTAAAGTAACTAATCACTTTCTTGATCAGTTTTAATGATCAATAATCCAATAATTGATCGACAAAATCGATCAAGCGGTATCATGGTTCATTTTGGGTGTTTTTTAATCTTAATCTGAGGGTTAGTAAGGTAATGGAACTTACAAAAGATAATAATATCATTAAAATCAATAATATATATTTCTATGTGTTCGTGGCTACACCGCTGGCGCTTCTTGTTGCTGACTTTTTGAATTTTGGTTACAAGGCCTCACTTGTGGCATTTTATGTTGCTGCATTTACGTGTGCGGTTCTTGATGGAAGAGAGCTGAAGAAATCTTTCCAGGACTATATTGGTGACGCATTAGCGATCCTCATCTTCCCGCCAGTGCATACGTTTATCCGGGCAAAGGCTGTTGGAATGAATCGGTGGGGATGGTTTGCTGTTCATAGCGCCATTGTTGTTGCCGTATTTCTTATCACGGAGATAACAGATTATAATCAAAGCATTAGGCAATCAGCCTGTGAGGTGGTGACTGAGGTATACAAGGATGAAAAGTCGGATGTGCAGTGCATCAAGGTTACGGATCTGAAGAAGGTGTCTGAGAAGTACTACCGGGCCAATGCAATGCTGACCAACGGTGTCGATATGCCCATCACCATAGAGGATCGTGGCGACAGTATCTATGTGACGCTAACGCCGCTGAGTCACCTGCTGGATTAGCAAAAGACCGGGGGAGTAATCCCCCAACTCCCCAGTGTAATGAAAATCTTTCATACCCGCAGTGTTTTAACCTTCCCCAGCAAATATCACCGGCGCACGGGCAGAGCGGTCTAACGTACAGTCCCGAAAGGGCAAGTGCCCTGTCGATCTTTTGAAAATATCAGGTAGCCATCATCAGTAGCATGCCGTCTCGTTTGGGTATACCCAAGATAGACTATGAAACATAAGTCTCAATAGGGTTTAAAAAGACTTTATTGACTACAAAAATTGGTAATGTATCATATGGATATTAAATTAACACTTTATTGAGACTTTATCATGAACGTTCGTATCTACTGTCGGGCATCGACTGAAGGGCAACACGCAGACAGGGCACTGGCAACACTGCGAACCTTTGCAGGTAGCAAGAAGTGGAATATTGCCGGTGAGTATATTGAGAACGCCAGCGGAGCCAAACTTGACCGCCCGGAACTTATGCAGTTGCTGAATGAAGCAGAGTCCGGCGATCTTCTGCTGGTGGAGGCTATCGACCGTCTGAGCCGTCTGGAACATCAGGAATGGGCAGAACTAAAGAAAGTCCTGGACGAGAAGAATCTGGTAATTGTCTCAATGGATTTGCCAACCAGTTGGCAGATGGTCGAAATGGTTGGCAGCGATCTCACCAGCGGCATCCTGCGGGCAGTCAATGCGATGCTTATTGATATACTTGCCACAATGGCACGGCAGGACTATGAGACTCGTCGCAAGCGGCAGGCTCAGGGGATTGAAAGAGCAAAGGCGGCGGGAGCATATACCGGGAAGGAAAAAGATATGCAGGCACGGGAAGCCGTGAAGGAGATGCTGGAGCAGAATGTAAAACCGGCGCTGATTATGAAGGCGGCAGGGATCAGCCGCGCCACCTTCTACAGGATCAAAAAGGAACTGGCTGGCTAACACTGCGCCTGCACTAACCATTCCTGAGACTCCGCTGCGGCGGAGTTTTTTTGTGTTATTAACCTGAGAAAATCGTACGTGAAGATCTCTGACAATATTGGCTGTGATTAAGTTTTGTTCACTTGAAGGTGATAAAAGGGCATTAAATAAAAAATCAATCAGAAAGAGGGAAGGAAAATGCCCGTTAAGCGCCCTGTATGGCTCTGTACGCCATTTTTATATCACCATCAATACCAATGCATGCTTGGCATGAAAATTGCTTAAATGGCGTTACAGGAAAGATTTAGGTGTTGGGATACTTATGCCTGAGTTTTGACGTTGAGAAAAGGCGGTCACCCTGACCCGTCGAGAATTTTCCCCGCTCCTTGGCGAGGTATGAGATCCGCCAGACTGGTTCTTCCAGCGTCTCAGGTTCCCCACGTAGAATAATATACTCCCCACCAGGGAACTCCACCAGCGAAGGCTTGCCGCCTGTCAGATCACACCAGACCTCTGTAATGGCACCACCAAGCCCGCAATTCGCAGTCCCAATACTTCTGACTTGCCGGTGCGGCAGGGCAATCCAGCAATGATAGTGAACCTGCTTTGCCTTCTCTTTTTCACGCACCCAGCCGTAAGCAAACTCTCGGATTGGTGAGGTTATACTCTCAGGGCGGCGATGCTTCGACTTGAGACGCTCCCGCAGTTTCTTGAATAGCTGGCGTATCCATTCGTTGCCAGTCTCAACGGCGGTGCCGGATGGCAGGCGAAGATCGAAGCGGGCGACAAAGACACGGCTGTACGTGCGCTGCATTGCATCAAGTTCTTCCATCATCGGCGTCAGGATATCCAGCCGAACACGGGATTTGTCAGTTGAGTTTATAGGATAGGCGTGGTCGCCGTACAGAAAGCTATCAGCAATGGCTTCATAACGGCCATGAGCATGGTATGCATAGCTACTAACAGTAGTTGTATTGGTTAACAGAACACCTCCAGTAATTCATTAAAAGAGATAGACGATGGGCAGGATAGGTATTACCTAAATCCACCGCCAATCCTGCACTATGAGCACAGGCAGACGCCGCTAAATACAAGGGGTTTAGAAGGAGTTATGGCTGATGGATTTTTTCGAACGAAGTTTACGGGTATAAAAACCCTACGATAGTATTTCATGGCAATGCTAATTATGTCAAGCATCAGTCCCGGTAAGCAGTTCCCGGAGACGCTCCCGCATAGCAACTTGCTCCGCTGCTGCCTGCTCTTCAGCGCGTCGTTGAGCATCTTTGGCGGCATCCGCCATCAGGTCATCAATCGCCTGCTCCATATCGGCAAGCATCACTTCCTTGTATTCAAGTTCTACGCGCTGGCGAAGGTCTTCCTGCTCCGATTCCATCAGAGTATGCGGCTTGAATAGTTTGATGTTGATATGGGCACCGTTCGGGGTGAACCGGACAGCATTTGGGGCAGCGCCGTCGAACCGCCAGCCATCAAGAATTTTCTCCTGCATAATCTGCATCGCTACCGGCGGCGGGCCACTGAATTCCTGGCTCGCATTGCACGCGTTATGCCGGGCGATAGCCTGGTTAATCCGGCGCTGTAGTTCGGCGTCGTCAGGCTGAAACTTTGCGGCAATGGCATCAATATGCGCCTGCACCGCCGCATCGATTTTTCTATTTTTTGTATTATTTTTCATTTTATTACCTCATCTTCATTCATGTTCAACATAGGGTCGGTTGCACGCGGTGCAGTAGTTTTTATTGTGGCCGGAGCGGACAGCATACCAGCGTGCTACCGCCGACTTATCCGTGTACCAATCGACCAGTCCTCTGTCTGCCAGCCTGCGTAATGCCCGATATGTAGTTGGCAGCGGAATATTCGTTACCGCTGAGAGATCGCCAGCGCTTAGTGCTGTTGGCGTTTCGGTCAGGTAATGGAGTAGGCGTTGGTAGCTGGTTGCATGATACATATTTGCAGAGGTGAGCCGTGTTGTTAGCTTCTCATGCTGTGCTGGAGATGGGGGGGTAAATGGTCGTAGATACTGCAATAAACCTCCTTTTTAATCTATTGATATTAAATAACATTATATCACAAATGATAATAATTATCAACTTTAAAGCGATAGCAGTGCGATGTTTTGAAAGGTAGAGCGCTTGTCATGGGTAAGATACACTCCAGCCAATACGGCATCATGAGGGAAATTAAGATTGGACATCTATCAAATTTTCGGTACCCAAAATATTCTGGTGCATATACCGCTCGGCGCGGGCGGTTACGACCTTTCGTGGATTGAGGCGGCAGGCACCCTGGCCGCTTTACTCTGTATCTGGCTGGCCAGTCTGGAGAAGATTATCAATTACCCCTTCGGGCTGATTAATGTCACGCTGTTTGCGATTATTTTTTTCCAGATCCAGCTCTATGCCAGCCTGCTACTACAGCTGTTCTTCTTTGCCGCCAATATTTACGGCTGGTATGCCTGGTCACGTAGTAGTGACGGGCAACGGCCTGAATTACGCATTCGCTGGCTGCCCTTGCCTAAGGCGTTACTGTTACTTGCCGTATGTGTGGTGGCGATTATCATGATGACGTTATGGATCGATCCGGTCTTTGCTGCGCTAACCCGGGCAGCGCTGGCGGTACTGGGAATTTTCGGTCTGCAGACGACCATGCCGGAACTTTCTCCCGATGCCTTCCCGTTCTGGGATGCCTCTATGATGGTGTTGTCGATTGTGGCGATGATTCTGATGACCCGCAAATATGTGGAAAACTGGCTGCTGTGGAGTGCGGTGAATGTGATTAGCGTGGTGATTTTCGCGATACAGGGCGTATGGGCCATGGCGCTGGAGTACCTGATCCTGACCTTTATCGCCCTGAACGGCACCCGGATGTGGATGCGCAGCGCGCGTGAGCATTCGCCACACGCGCTATCGTAGACTAGTGATGATGGTGGTGCGCCGTTTTTTCGTTTAGATCGCACTCAGAGCCGTGGCAGGGCTGGTATTCCATCTGTACCGTGGCGTGCTCAATCTGATACTCATGGGCCAGGAAGTGGAGAATGCGATGCAGCAGCGCATCGTGGTCGTGCGGTGGAATCACCTGTACGTGCAGGGTCATCAGCGGCTTCTCACCGACCAGCCAGATATGTACGTGGTGAACGTTGCGCACTTCGGGAATAGTGCGTGACAGGTTGCGCTTCAGCGCCGCGATATCCAGCGTTACCGGCGCGCCTTCCATCAGTTCATTCATACTCTCTTTCAGCAGCCGCCAGGCGCTGCGCAGTACCAGGCAGGAGACCAGCACCGACAGAATAGGGTCGATGGGCGTCCAGCCGGTCCACAATATCACCAGCGCGGCGGCGATAGCGCCAACGGAGCCTAACAGATCTCCCAAAACATGCAGCGCTGCGGCGCGCACATTCATATTGCGCTCTTCGCCTCCTCCGTGCAGCACCCAGAATGAGAACAGGTTAGCGAGCAATCCGGCAAAGGCGATAATCAGCATGGTTTTGCCCGCCACCGGCTGGGGGTTCTGGAAACGGACGATAGCTTCCCAGACGATAAAAATGGTAATGACCACCAGAGCGATGGCATTCACAAAGGCGGCGAGGGTGGTCAGACGTAGCCATCCGAAGGTATGTCGCCCGCTTGCCGGACGGCGGGCGAAATGAACCGCCAGTAACGCCACCAGCAGCGCTGCGGCATCGGTGAGCATATGCCCGGCATCAGCCAGCAGCGCCAGCGAACCGGAGATCAGACCGCCAATCACTTCGGCGACCATAAACAGCGCAGTGACGCTAAAAGCTATCAGCAGGCGCCGGGCGTTAGCGTCCTGAGGGCTGGCGGTTTGGGTATGAGAGTGAGCCATGGTTTTCACAGAAAATTCTGACAGGGTAACGCTATTATTGACTGTGGCAGAGGGATTTTAAAAGCATTATTGCGTCAGTTGTTATTGAGTTAAAAACAGGGGCACTCTGGTGCTGCCCCGCGAATATGATTGATTAGCCTTGTTCGTGGGGGCAGGGAGGCTGACCTTCTCCGCCGCACTTATGGCTTAAATGGAGTTCAGAGTCCGGGTTAGCGCTGGCGCCGGTTACCGGGTTGTGATGAGCGCTGCCTGCCAGTGCCGCGCCGCTACAGAGTGCGAGCACCATACCAAAAATAAGAGGGAGCGTTTTCTGCATTATCGTACTCCTGTCATCGAGTGGTTGAGCTATCCGCAGATACCAGAATATCCTGCGCCAATAATAGCGCATAATTCTTTATTTTCTTGGTGATTTAGCATTAACATATGAAAGTGTAGCTTTGTTTAACTCTCTGGCGATGTTTTTTTCTGTTTTTTTTATTCATTGATGAAATGATAAACCGTGCGTGTAAAACCCGGTTTACACCTTAGCCACGACGCGATAGATTGAAGGCATTGCAATAGCGCAAATTATCACGCTCCACTGGAATCAGCATGTATCAGAACGACGACTTACGAATCAAAGAGATCAATGAGCTTCTCCCTCCGGTTGCACTGTTAGAAAAATTTCCTGCCACTGCCAACGCCGCCAGTACGGTATCTGCTTCGCGTCAGGCTATCCATCAGATCCTGCACGGCCAGGACGATCGTCTGCTGGTGGTGATTGGGCCCTGCTCCATTCACGATCCAGCCGCTGCCAAAGAGTACGCCCAACGCCTGCTGGCGCTGCGCAACGAACTGTGCGGCGAGCTTGAGGTGGTGATGCGGGTCTATTTTGAAAAGCCGCGTACCACCGTGGGCTGGAAGGGGTTGATCAACGATCCCGGTATGGATAACAGCTTCCGCATCAACGACGGTCTGCGGATTGCGCGCCAGCTGCTGCTGGAGATCAACGACAGCGGTCTGCCGACAGCCGGTGAGTTTCTGGACATGATTACGCCGCAGTATCTGGCGGATCTGATGAGCTGGGGCGCCATTGGCGCACGCACCACCGAATCTCAGGTTCACCGCGAGCTGGCCTCAGGCCTTTCCTGCCCGGTGGGCTTTAAGAACGGTACTGACGGTACGATTAAAGTGGCTATCGACGCCATTAACGCCGCCAGCGCGCCGCACTGCTTCCTGTCGGTCACCAAGTGGGGACACTCCGCTATCGTTAACACCAGCGGTAACGATGACTGCCATATTATTCTGCGCGGCGGCAAAGAGCCGAACTACAGCGCGCAGCACGTGGCGGAAGTGAAGCAGGGGCTGGAAAAATCTGGCCTGGAAGCGCGGGTGATGATCGATTTCAGCCACGCTAACTCCTGCAAGCAGTTCCAGAAGCAGATGGAAGTGGGGGCCGATGTCTGTTCCCAGATAGCTCACGGCGAAGATGCTATTGTCGGCGTGATGGTAGAAAGCCATCTGGTGGAAGGCAACCAGAGCCTGGAAAGCGGCGAGCCGCTGACTTACGGTAAGAGCGTGACCGATGCCTGCATTGGCTGGGACGATACCGACGCGCTGCTGCGCCAGCTGGCTGCGGCGGTGAAGGCGCGTCGCGGTTAATGCGACTGCAATAAAAAAAGCGTGGTTCACACCACGCTTTTTTGTGCCCGGGGTTCTGGAATTACTTCGCTTTACCCTGGTTGGCGACGGCCGCGGCTTTCGCTGCGATCTCATCCGCATCGCCCAGATAGTAGCGCTTGAGCGGCTTGAAGTTTTCGTCGAACTCGTACACCAGCGGTACGCCGGTCGGGATGTTCAGTTCCAGAATCTCATCTTCGCTCAGCTTATCCAGATACTTCACCAGCGCGCGCAGTGAGTTACCGTGGGCGGCAATGATAATACGCTCACCGCTCTTCAGGCGCGGCAGAATAGTCTCTTCCCAGTAGGGAACCACGCGGTCGATGGTCAGCGCCAGGCTTTCGGTCAGCGGCAGCTCCTTTTCGCTCAGCTTCGCGTAGCGCGGGTCGTGGCCCGGATAGCGATCGTCGTCTTTGGTCAGCTCCGGCGGGGTGACCGCAAAGCCGCGACGCCACTGCTTAACCTGATCGTCGCCGTACTTTTCGGCGGTTTCCGCTTTGTTCAGACCCTGCAGGGCGCCGTAGTGACGCTCGTTCAGTTTCCAGGACTTCTCTACCGGCAGCCAGTCCTGATCCAGCTGGTCCAGAATGCTCCACAGCGTATGGATGGCACGTTTCAGCACGGAGGTATACGCAAAGTCGAAGCTGTAGCCTTCTTTCTTCAGCAGTTCACCGGCGGCTTTGGCTTCGCCTTTGCCTTTCTCGGACAGATCCACGTCGTACCATCCGGTAAAGCGGTTTTCCTGGTTCCACTGACTTTCACCGTGACGAACCAGAACCAGCTTAGTAACAGCCATAGTTTTACTCCTCATAAACCCGATCGATGCAGATTAATTGATAACGATTCTCATTATATTGCCACAGGGGCAATAACAGCAATGCCTGACCTTTAACATAGCGAAACCCGGCCGTGAATGTAAGGCAGATGTGACGGAGGCGTTGTTTTTTTAGCGGAACTGGCGCAAAACCAGGCGGAAATGCCCCCCAGAGGAGGGCATACAGAAATCAGCAGGGGGTGAATTGATAGACGGTCAGACTGCGATAAGTCTGGCCCGGGCGCAGTATCACATCCGGCTGCGGCCATTCCGGATGATTGGGGCTGTCCGGCAGGAATTCGCTCTCCAGCGCCACGCCCTGGTAGTTGGCATACTCGCCCTGCTCACGGGCAGGGGTTCCGGCCAGGAAGTTGCCGGAATAGAGCTGGAGCGCCGGCGCGCTGGTGTAGACCGTCATCTGCAGTTTACCGTCAGAAGACCAGAGATGCGCTGCGGGCTGAGCCTCATCTCCACGGGCATTCAGCAGGAAGGCGTGATCGTAGCCGCCCACTTTTTGCTGACAGTCATCGTTCAGAAAGTCCTGGCCGATAGCCTTACGGCTGCGGAAATCGAAGCCGGTATCGGTCACTGCGCGCAGAGCCTGGTCAGGAATACCGGCCGCATTGACCGGCAGGTACTGATCGGCCAGCAGTTGCAGCTCGTGGCGGCGGATATCGTTCTGTTCACCGTCAAGATTGAAGTAGGCGTGGTTGGTCAGGTTCACCGGACAGGGCTTATCCACCTCGGCGCGATAGGTGATCTCCAGTCGGTTATCCTCGGTCAACTGATAGAGCACGGTGGCGCACAGCTTGCCGGGAAAACCCTGATCGCCGTTCGGTGATGTCAGGCTGTAGAGCACCTCCTGCTCGTTCTGGCGATCGATCATCCAGCGCTGTTTGTCGAAGCCCTGCGGCCCGCCATGGAGTTGGTGTTCGTCCTGGCTGGGGGTCAGACTGACTTCATTGCCGTCAAGCCAAAAGCGGCTGTTGGCGATGCGATTGGCGTAGCGACCAATGCTGGCGCCCAGAAAGGCGCTCTGTTGTAGATAATCTTCCGGGCTGGCGCAGCCCAGCAGGGTTTCACGTACGCTGCCATCCGGCATCGGCACCCGGCAGGAGAGCAGGGTTGCGCCCCAGTCGGTGACGGTCACCACCATACCGGCCACGTTGCGCAGAGTCGAAATACGCCAGGGTTGGCCATCCGGCGCCAGTTGTGGAGTCTCTTTTAGCATAATCCCGCTCCTTCCGAGGCTTTGCAGACATAGAACGTCTCTTTGATACCGGTGCGGGCGTGGTAGCTATCGGCCACCGCCTGCTGTACTTCAGAGACCAGCTCTTCCGGGACCAGCGCCACTACGCAGCCGCCGAAGCCGCCGCCGGTCATACGCACGCCGCCACGTTCGCCGATGGTCTGTTTAACTATCTCTACCAGGGTATCGATCTGCGGCACGGTGATTTCAAAGTCGTCACGCATCGAGGCATGGGATTCGGCCATCAGTTCGCCCATGCGCTTAAGATCGCCGCGCGCCAGAGCGTCGGCTGCTTCAACGGTGCGGGCGTTTTCGGTCAGGACGTGACGTACGCGTTTGGCAACCAGCGGATCCAGCTCGTTGGCCACTGCATTAAACTGCTCCAGAGAGACATCGCGCAGCGCCTTCTGCTGGAAGAAGCGGGCGCCGGTTTCGCACTGTTCGCGACGGGTGTTGTATTCGCTGCCGACCAGGGTGCGCTTAAAGTTACTGTTGATAATCACTACCGCCACGCCCTGGGGCATCGGCACCGCTTTGCTGCCAAGGGAGCGGCAGTCGATCAGCAACGCATGGTCTTTCTTGCCCAGCGCCGAGATCAGTTGATCCATAATGCCGCAGTTACAGCCGACAAACTGGTTTTCCGCCTCCTGGCCGTTCAGCGCCAGCTGGGCGCCATCCAGAGCCAGATGGTACAACTGCTGGAACACCTTGCCGACCGCCACTTCCAGCGATGCGGAAGAGCTCAGACCCGCGCCCTGGGGAACGTTGCCGCTAATCACCAGATCGGCACCGCCAAAGCTGGCGTCGCGCTGCTGCAGATGTTTCACCACGCCGCGCACGTAGTTAGACCACTGCTGGCTGTCGTGAGCGAGAATAGGGGCATCCAGCGAAAACTCATCGCGCTGGTTATCGTAATCGGCGGCAATCACCCGCACCGTACGGTCATCGCGCGGCGCGCAGCTAATTACCGTCTGGTAATCGATGGCGCAGGGCAGTACGAAGCCGTCATTGTAGTCGGTATGTTCGCCAATCAGGTTGACGCGACCCGGAGCCTGGATGATATGGGTGGCAGGGTAGCCAAACTGTTCGGTAAACAGGGTACGGGTTTTTTCTTTCAGGTCCATTATTGTTCTCCGGATTCGCGGAAATGCACATCGCTGACCGCACGCAGTTTTTCTGCGGCCTGTTCGGCGGTTAAATCACGCTGGGTTTCCGCCAGCATCTCGTAGCCCACCATAAACTTACGCACCGTAGCGGAGCGCAGCAGGGGCGGATAAAAATGGGCGTGCAGCTGCCAGTGGGCATTCTCCTCGCCGTTAAAGGGGGCGCCGTGCCAGCCCATAGAGTAGGGGAACGAGCACTGGAACAGGTTATCGTAGCGGCTGGTCAGTTTTTTCAGCGCCAGTGCCAAATCCTGGCTTTGGGCCTGCGTGAGGTCGGTAATGCGCCGGACCTGTGCCTTTGGCAGCAGCAGGGTTTCGAACGGCCAGGCCGCCCACCAGGGCACGACCGCCAGCCAGTGTTCGGTTTCGACTACCGTCCGTTTGCCGTCCGCCAGTTCGCGCCGGGCGTAGTCAAGAAGCATTGGCGAGCCGTGTTCGGCATAGTAAGCGCGCTGATTGTCGTCTTCGCGGGCCGCCTCGTTAGGCAGGAAGCTGTTAGCCCATACCTGACCATGGGGGTGCGGGTTAGAGCAGCCCATGGCCGCGCCCTTATTTTCAAATACCTGCACCCAGGGGTAGTGCTGACCCAGTTCGGCGGTTTGCGCCTGCCAGGTTTTCACCACCTCCTCCAGCGCCGCCAGTGGCAGTTCGGGCAGGGTTTTACTGTGATCCGGTGAAAAGCAGATCACCCGGCTGGTGCCCCGGGCGCTCTGCAGGCGCATCAGCGGGTCGCTATTCGCCGGTGCCTCGGGGGTGTCGGTCATCAGTGCCGCAAAGTCGTTAGTGAAAACGTAAGTCCCGGTGTAGTCCGGATTTTTGTCCCCGGTGACCCGCGTGTTACCCGGGCACAGGTAACAGTCGGGATCGTGCTGCGGCAGCGTCTGTTTGGCGGGGATCTCCTGCGCCCCCTGCCAGGGACGCTTAGCGCGATGGGGAGAAACCAGGATCCACTGCCCCGTCAGGGGGTTGTAGCGGCGATGTGGATGATCGACCGGGTTAAATTGCGGCATGATGATGATGTCCTTAGTCCGGGTAGCCCTGAGGATGGCGTGACTGCCAGCGCCAGGTGTCCTGCGCCATTTCGTCCAGAGAGCGAGTGACGCGCCAGTTGAGTTCTTTGTCGGCTTTGGTGGCATCGGCCCAGTAGGCGGGCAGATCGCCGTCGCGGCGCGGTGCGAAGTGATAGTTCACCGGTTTTCCGCAGGCCTTACTGAAGGCATTGACCACATCCAGTACGCTGCTGCCGACGCCAGCGCCGAGGTTATAGATATGAACCCCCGCTTTGCCTGCCAGTTTTTCCATAGCGGCCACGTGGCCATCGGCCAGATCCATCACGTGGATATAGTCGCGCACGCCGGTGCCGTCTTCGGTGGGGTAGTCATTACCGAAGATCGCCAGAGATTCGCGGCGCCCGACCGCCACCTGGGCGATGTAGGGCATCAGGTTGTTGGGGATCCCCTGAGGGTCTTCGCCCATATCGCCTGACGGATGGGCACCGACCGGATTGAAGTAGCGCAGCAGGGCGATACTCATATCGGGAACGGCTTTCTGAACGTCGGTCAGGATCTGTTCGACCATCAGCTTGCTGCGGCCGTAGGGGCTTGCCGGATGGCCGGTGGGGAAGCTTTCCACATAAGGGATCTTTGGCTGATCGCCATAGACGGTGGCAGAGGAGCTGAAAATGAAGTTGGTGACGCCCGCGGCTTTCATGGCGCTGACCAGTTTCAGGGTACCGGTAACGTTATTGTCGTAGTACTCCAGCGGCTTCTGGACCGATTCACCCACCGCCTTTAGGCCTGCGAAGTGAATAACGGCTTCAATGCCGTGGTCGTGGAAAACCGTGGTCAGTAACGCTTCGTCGCGGATGTCGCCGTCGATAAACAGCGGCGTTTTTCCGCCAAGGCGCTCGATGACCGGCAGTACGCTGCGCTTGCTGTTGCAGAGATTATCCAGAATCACCACATCGTGACCCTGCAGCAGCAGTTGTACGCAGGTATGGCTGCCGATGTAACCGCTACCACCTGTTACCAGAACTTTCATTTTTTGCTCCATTAGGCTTGGGTTATGAACTAACCATAGCATACCAGAAGGGGCAAAAGTGTGACATGGGCTAAATTAGTGGAATCGTTTACACAGCGATAAGCCTGTCGATGACCGGAAAAAAAGCATTATAAATCAATATCGGAACAGGGCTATTACGGCAAGTCTTAAATATTTGGAACAGGGCGGAGGGGGCTTCCCCTCCGCAGCGGTTACAGTGTGTCCTGCTGGTAGCGGTAACCGTCGCCGTCGGGCACAAAGCTCAGGCGATGGGTGATACAGGCTGGCGCATCTTCGGCATGGTGCGAGACGAACAGTAACTGGGTTTCCCCTTCGCCGATCAGAATATCCACAAAGCGGCGCACCAGTTGGCGGTTAAGGGGATCCAGCCCCTGTAGCGGCTCATCCAGAATCAGCAGCGTTGGGTGTTTCACCAGGGCTCTGGCGATCAGCACCAGTCGCTGCTGGCCCCAGGAGAGGCTATGGAATGGGGCATTGGCCATGTCGTTATCCATACCCAGCAGGGCCAGCCACTCGCGGGCCAGTTTGTGCTGGCGGTCCGATGCGGCCTGGTAGAGACCGATGGAGTCATACCAGCCGGAAAGCACCACGGTCAGTACCGAAGCGCTGACCCGATACTCCAGGTGCAGGCTGCTGCTGACGTAGCCGATATGCTGTTTGATATCCCAGATAGTTTCACCGCTGCCGCGTCGGCGGCCAAACAGCGTCAGATCGTTGCTGTAGCCCTGGGGATGATCGCCGGTAATCAGGCTGAGCAGAGTCGATTTCCCGGCGCCGTTCGGGCCGATTATCTGCCAGTGCTCGCGCGGGTTCACCGTCCAGTCCAGGTGGTTGATAATCGGGCGATCGTTATATGAAACCACCCCATCGCGCAGGATAATCCGTGGCGCATCGCCGGGGAGCGCCGGGTGTTCTGTAGGATCATCTTTTTCCGGTAGTTGGGTGTCGCTTATTTTTTCGCTCCAGGCTAGCTGGGCGATAAGCGCCCGCTCCAGCAACTGCGCCCGGGGGCCAACGTCATTCAGGGTACAGTCGGCCAGCACGCCAGCGTGCTCTACGAACGGGGGAATATCGTCGAAACGGTTGAGGATTAGCACCAGGGTGTAGCCATGGCCGTTAAGCTCCGCCAGCAAATCCGCCAGCTGCTGGCGTGATGCAACATCCAGGCCGTCGAACGGCTCATCGAACACCAGAAGATCTGGCTGAGCCATCAGCGCCCGGCACAGCAGGGTCTTACGGGTTTCGCCGGTGGAAAGATATTTAAAGCGCCTGTCCAGCAGATGGTCAATGCCGAAGCGGCTGGCCAGCTCCCGGGCGCGGGCATCGTCGTGAATCTCGTCCTGGATAATCTCCAGGGCGGTGCGACCGGTATCTTCTTCACCCGGCCCCAGCAGGTCGGTGTTATTGCGCTGCCACTCATCGCTGACCAGCTTTTGTAGCTGTTCGAAAGAAAGACGTACGGTGCGGGTGAAATCCGACTGGTAGTGGCCTGAAAGAAGGGGCTGCTCGCCAGAAAGCGCTCTGGCGAGGGAGGATTTGCCGCTACCGTTAGTGCCGACGAAAGCCCAGCTTTCGCCAGCATGCAGGCGGAGATCGGTAATAGACAGAGTCCGGGTGTCGCTAAGGTGAAACGTGCCTTGCGAAATTTGCAACAAAGACATCTTATATCCCATTTCTTGCAGTAATTAACGACAGGGATACGTGTTGTGGCGCTTAAAGTCAATGTTTGAGTGGAGAGCGGGCGCCGGAATGTTTCTGATACCGTATTTCATGAAGCGACGACCCATTCATGGCGATCGCTATTCTACTGAAGTTTGGTCTGAAAAAGTCTGGCCTTTATCCCGTCTCCTCCTCTATACCCACTCTAAATATAAGGTCATAATAATTTACCCCTGACAGGGACGACAATATATCAACAAACATCGACAACAACGGGAAACACTATGACACCACAACAAGAAGAAACTGCGGTAAACCCGCTTAAACCAGAACGGGCCGGAATTAAAGGATACCTGGCTTTTTTTCTGACGATTATTTTCTTTTCTGGCATTTTTTCCGCCAGCGATGGCTGGTGGCGCGTTTTTGATTTTACCGTGCTTAATGGTTCATTTGGCCATATCGACAACGGGATCGGCCAGGGGAGCGTGACCTTTCGCGGTTCCGGTGGTGCTGGCGCAAAAGACGGCTTTCTTTTCGCGCTGGAACTGGCGCCGTCTGTCATTCTTTCACTGGGGATCATTTCTGTCACCGATGGCCTGGGAGGGCTGCGTGCTGCGCAACAGCTTATGACCCCCATACTCCATCCTTTGCTTGGCATTCCGGGCATTTGCTCGCTGGCGCTGATTGCAAACCTGCAAAATACGGATGCTGCCGCGGGGATGACGAAAGAGCTGGCCCAGGAGGGGGAAATTACGGAACGGGATAAGGTGATTTTCGCGGCTTACCAGACCAGCGGCAGCGCCATCATTACCAACTATTTCTCTTCAGGTGCGGCAGTCTTTGCTTATCTGGGGACTTCCGTCATCGTACCGTTAGCGGTGATTCTGGTGTTTAAATTTATTGGCGCCAATTTGTTGCGTATATGGATCAATTTCGAAGAACGTCGCCAGCCGGTACAGGGGGAGCCTTCATGACGACCCAGACCCGAAAAAATATTATGGATATGTTTATTGAAGGCGCACGTCGCGGCTTCACGATTGCCACTACCAACCTGTTACCCAATGTCGTGATGGCGTTTGTCATTATTCAGGCGTTAAAAATTACCGGTTTGCTTGACTGGGTGGGACTGGTCTGTCAGCCCATTATGGCGTTCTGGGGGCTTCCCGGCGTTGCGGCGACGGTACTGCTGGCCTCCCTGATGAGTATGGGAGGGGCTGTGGGCGTATCCGCAAGTCTGGTCGTTGCCGGTACGCTGAGTGGTCACGATGTGACAGTCCTGCTGCCTGCCATTTATCTGATGGGCAATCCAGTACAGAACGTTGGCCGCTGTCTGGGGACCGCCGAAGTGAATGCAAGATATTATCCGCACATTATCACGGTCTGCGTCATCAATGCGCTGCTGTCGATGTGGGTTATGCAACTTATTGTTTAGTAAGGAATGATTATGCCTGATCTCTCCACGGCAAATTTTATGCTATTGCAGGGGGCGCATCTGTTTGCCCCAGAAGACCGGGGTATTTGTGATGTTTTACTCGCTGGTGGCAGGATTTTATCCATTGATACGGATATCCCCGCTGGCATTGTGCCTGACTGCACGGTCATTCCCCTCCACGGGCAGATCCTGTGTCCGGGATTTATCGATCAGCATGTTCATCTGATTGGCGGAGGGGGGGAAGCCGGGCCGACAACGCGCACGCCGGAAGTTTCCCTGAGTCGTTTGACGGAAGCCGGGATCACGACGGTCGTCGGCCTGCTTGGCACTGACTCCGTGACCCGCCATCCGGAGTCTCTGTTGGCAAAAACCCGCGCGTTAAATGAAGAGGGTATTACCGCCTGGATGTTAACGGGAGCGTATCATGTTCCGTCACCGACCATTACCGGTTCGGTGGAAAAAGATGTGACGTTAATCGATCGTGTTATTGGGGTGAAATGCGCGGTTTCTGACCATCGTTCAGCGGCGGCAAGCGATGAGCTGTTAGCCAGTATGGCGGCTGAAGCTCGTGTTGGGGGATTACTGGGGGGGAAAGCCGGAGTCAGTGTCTTCCATATGGGAAACAGCAAAAAGGGGCTTAAGCCGATTTACCACGTTCTGGAAAATAGCGATGTGCCCATTGGCAAGCTGCTTCCCACCCACGTTAATCGCAATGAAGCTCTGTTCGAACAGGCGCTGGAGTTTGCGCTTAAAGGGGGGACTATTGATATCACCAGCGGAATTCCCGGCCCGGTAACGCCTGCAGATGGCATTATTCGCGCCGTTAAAGCGAATATACCGCTGTCCCGCGTTACGCTTAGCTCCGACGGTAATGGCAGTCAGCCGATCTTTGATGCCGGGGGGAATCTGACGGGAATCGGCGTCGCGGGATTTGAAAGTCTGCTCAATACCCTGCGTGAGCTGGTTATTGAGCGTGGACTCTCTCTGGCGGATGCGCTACGTCCTCTGACGACCAGCGTGGCGGGTTTCCTCGGCCTTGTGGGAAAAGGGGAAGTCGCCGTCGGCAATGATGCCGATCTGCTGGTGTTGACGCCGGAGCTACGGATTGATCAGGTTTACGCCCGGGGTAAACGTATGGTCATCCACGGTAAAGCCTGCGTGAAAGGGACTTTTGAGGCTGTATAAGCCGTTGCCCGCCCCATTCGGGGGTGGGCAATACTTTCTGTAGAGGCGTCAGCACAGCGTAGCGATGATCACCTTATCGGCGTTAAAAAATGCTGTTACCTCTTCCCCTTCCTGAAGCTGCTCTTGCGCCACCCGGGCGTTGGGCAGGGTGGCGCACAGCGTCTGTCCGCCAGGCAGGGTGATAAGCGCTTCGGTCTGCTGGGGGCCCTGTTCCATACTGCTCAGGATGCCGGTCAGGCAGTTGTCGGCAGAGGCTGCCTCCTGTGGCTCTCGCGTGACTTCAATCCATGGCGCTTTAATCAGCACCAGCACCTCTTTACCGGTCTCCAGCCCCAGTCGTTCTCCGCTGCGGTGAGTGATCGCGGCGTTAATACGGGTCTTACCATCGGCCAGCAGAATAGCGACATGCTGCTGAATCTGTTGATGGTCGCGGTGTAGCACGGTGCCGAATAGCTGGTTACGGGCGCTGGTTTGCAGTGAAAAGCGTGAAATGGCGGCCAGCAGGCTGTCCAGCGGCAGGGCATCGTCACGCAGTACGTCGAAGGCTTTCTGCTGAATCTGAGCCAGCAGATCGTAAAGCTGCAACAGGCGCTTACCCCGGGAAGTCAGTAGCGCGCCGCCGCCGCCGCGTCCGCCGGTCGCCCGCTCAACCAGCAGTTCGTCGCTAAGCTGATTCATCTCATTAATGGCATCCCAGGCGCTTTTGTAACTGATACCGGCGAGTTTCGCTCCCTGGCTTATCGAACCGGTGTTATCGATCTGCTTCAGTAACGCAATGCGCCGCGGGTCGGCGAACAGCCGTTGCTGGAGTTTCAGCGTTAACAGAATTTCAGCCTGCATAACCTTGTATCCCGATGGGTAAAAGACCATTGTCGCCGATTGGCTTCGGTGGGGCAATTGGCACAAAAGGCAATACCTTTTCTATAAATACCGTTAGAATGGCCACTCACGATATGCTGGAGGCAACCATGTTTGAATTGATTAAAAGCCTGGCGTTCGCTGTTATCATGGTGCCCGTGGTGATGGCTGTCATTCTGGGTCTGATCTACGGTCTTGGAGAAGTGTTTAACATCCTTTCCGCCGTGGGTCACCGCGACGGCTCTTCAAAGCAGAAAAACGCCTGATTTCTCCCAATGCCCGGTTCTTCCGGGCATTATCTTATTCTCGCTCAAGTAAAGTTCAAAAGTGCCGATATCCCCTCTTTGAAAAGCATAGCGCTGTCGCTATATTGACTCCTACATAGCGAAACAGTGGAGAATAACATGGCAATTTCATGGGTACGCCTGGCGCTGGGCGCGGCATTAACCATCGGTGTGGCGGGCCAAAGCGTGGCCGCCGAAAAAATCACGGTCTTTGCGGCAGCGTCTCTGACTAACGCCCTGCAGGATATCGCAGCGCAATATCAGAAAGAGAAGAAGGTGGCGGTCGTGGCCTCTTTCGCCTCCTCCTCGACCCTGGCGCGCCAGATTGAAGCGGGGGCGCCTGCGGACCTCTTTATTTCCGCCGACCAGAAATGGATGGACTACGCGGTAGAGAAAGGCACAATTGATACTGCGACCCGTAGCACGCTGCTGAGTAACAGTCTGGTGGTGGTGGCGCCAAAGGCAAGCGATCGGGCGCCGTTTACGGTGAATGATAAGACCGACTGGGTTAAGCTGCTGGACGGCGGTCGTCTGGCGACCGGCAACCCGGATCACGTGCCGGCAGGCATCTATGCTAAAGAGGCGCTGACCCATCTGGGCGCCTGGCAGGCCCTTGAGCCGAAACTGGCTCCGGCGGAAGACGTGCGTGGCGCGCTGGCGCTGGTAGAGCGCCGTGAAGCGCCGTTGGGTATCGTCTATGGCTCCGATGCCGTCGCCAGCAAAGGGGTTAAGGTGGTGGCGACTTTCCCGGAAGAGAGCCATAAAAAGGTCGAGTACCCGATGGCGGACGTAAAGGGACATAAAAACGCCAGCGTTGAAGGCTTCCGCAAATACCTGAAGGGGCCCGAGGCGTCGGCAATCTTTAAACGTTATGGATTTACAACCCGTTCATGATTTTAAGCGATCCCGAATGGCAGGCGCTGCTATTAAGCCTGCGAGTCTCTTTTCTGGCGGTGTTATTCAGCCTCCCGTTCGGGATTCTGTTCGCCTGGATTCTGGTGCGTTGCCGCTTCCCGGGCAAGGCGCTGCTCGATGGCATCATTCACCTGCCGCTGGTATTGCCGCCGGTGGTGGTCGGCTATCTGCTGCTGGTGGTAATGGGGCGTCACGGTCCGGTGGGCAGCATCCTCTGGGAATGGTTCGGCATCAGCTTTGCCTTTAGCTGGCGCGGCGCGGCGCTGGCTGCGGCGGTGATGTCGTTTCCGCTAATGGTGCGGGCGATCCGGCTGGCGCTGGAAGGGGTGGATATGCGCCTCGAACAGGCGGCGCGTACCCTGGGGGCCGGGCGCTGGCGGGTGTTCTGCACCATTACCCTGCCTTTGACCCTGCCGGGGATTATCGTCGGTACCGTTCTGGCTTTCGCCCGTTCGCTGGGAGAGTTCGGCGCTACCATCACTTTTGTCTCCAATATTCCGGGGGAAACCCGAACCCTGCCATCTGCCATGTACACCCTGATTCAGACCCCGGGAGGGGAGGGTGCCGCTGCGCGTCTGTGCATCATCGCTATTGTGCTGGCGCTGGTTTCGCTACTGGTTTCTGAGTGGCTGGCGCGCCGTAGTCGGCAGCGGATGGGAGGATAGCCATGCTGGAACTCGATTTCGTACAAACCCTTGGCAGCCACCGGTTACAGGTGAATGAAAGCCTGCCCGGCGCGGGGATTACCGCCATATTCGGCGTGTCCGGCGCCGGTAAAACCTCTCTGATTAACGCGATAAGCGGCCTGACCCGCCCCCAGTTGGGGCGCATTGTGCTGAATGGCCGGGTACTGAGCGACTGTGATAACGGCATTTTCCTGGCGCCGGAAAAGCGGCGTATCGGCTATGTCTTTCAGGATGCCCGCCTGTTTCCTCACTACCGGGTGCGGGGCAACCTGCGCTACGGCATGGCGAAAAGCATGGCCGGGCAGTTCGATAAGCTGGTAGCGCTACTGGGCATTGAGCCGTTGCTTGAACGCTTTCCCTGGTCGCTGTCCGGCGGTGAAAAGCAGCGGGTCGCTATTGGTCGGGCGCTGCTGACAGCGCCGGAGCTGCTGCTGCTGGATGAGCCGCTGGCTTCGCTGGATATCCCACGCAAGCGCGAGCTGCTGCCTTATTTGCAGCGTCTGGCTCAGGAAATCCACATTCCGATGCTCTACGTCAGCCACTCGCTGGAAGAGATTCTGCATCTGGCCGATAAAGTGCTGGTGCTGGATAACGGCGAGGTCAGGGCCTTTGGCTCCCTGGAAGAGGTATGGAGCAGCCCGGTCATGCATCCCTGGCTACCCAGGGAGCAGCAGAGCAGCGTGCTGAACGTGAAGGTGCTGGAACACCATGCGCACTACGCCATGACCGCCCTGGCGCTGGGCGATCGCCTGCTATGGGTGAATCGCCTGGAGTTGCCCCCGGGCAGCCCGCTGCGTATTCGCATTAACGCGCAGGACGTTTCGCTGACGCTCCGGCACCCGGAAGGCAGCAGCATTCGCAACATTCTGGCCGCGCGGGTGGAGGAGTGCTACGAAGAAGAAGGTCAGGTGGAAGTGATGCTGAGCGTGGGCGCCCACCGTCTGTGGGCGCGTATCAGCCCCTGGGCCAGGGACGAACTGGATGTCCAGCCGGGGCAGTGGCTCCACGCTCAGATCAAGAGCGTTTCGATTACAGCAGGTAGCGGCGGATAGCGTCGGCGATGCTGTTCTCTTCATTGGTGCCGATGGTGATATCGGCACGCGCCTTAATGGCGTCATCGGCATTGCCCATGGCGAAGCCGATGCCGGCAGGCTCCAGCATACTTAAATCGTTATAGTTATCGCCGAAGGCCACCACCTGGTCCATGGTCATTCCCTGGGACTCCACCCACTGCGCCAGACGTTTGCCTTTACTGTTTCCCGCCTGGGCCACGTCGACCTGATCGTGCCATGACCATTCGCAGGCAAGATTCAGCTCGCCTTCCAGTAGCGCGGTAGTTTCCTGCAACCGGGAAATACTTTCGCCAGTCAGGGCGAATTTCCAGATAGCTTGCGCAGAGCGGGCGGCATCGCGCAGCGAATCAACCTGGCGGAAGGTGGGGCGCTGATCTTCCGGTAGCGACAGGGCCCAGTTGCGGGTGCGTTCCACGTGGCCGGTGGGCGTTTCATACAGCATCTCATCATCCACGTACATCAGGCCATGGATCTGCTGAGATTCCAGCAGATCGAGGGTGGCCAGCGCCTGGCTGGCGCTGAGCGGATCGGCGGCCAGTACCCGCTTAGCCGGATAATCATACAGATAGGTGCCGTTACAGCAGATGGCCGGGGTAGTCAGTTCCAGCGCCCGATAAAAGGGGTGAATGGCAACGTGGTGACGGCCAGTGACGATCAGCACCTGATAGCCCGCCTGCCGGGCCTGCTGTAGCGCTTCCAGCGAAGCGGGAAGAATGGTTTTCTGCGGCGTCAGCAGGGTGCCATCAAGATCGAGCGCGATAATTCGCCTGGTCATAGGAATTCCATGTGTTCGGGAAGCAGAGGCCGCCAGTATGACATACCCGGGTGCCGCTGTGTTATATGGCGCACAGGCGGAAAAACACTCAGAGAGGCGAGTGATAGCAGCACCCCGCATCAGGATATGCTAATTTGTTGATTTGCTATCGCGTAATCCCTGTAGAAGGTGCTCGTTATGAAACAAACTGTCTATATCGCCAGCCCTGAAAGCCATCAGATTCACGTCTGGCGTCTGGAGGATGGCGGCAGTCTGAAGCTGTTGCAGGTGGTGGATGCGCCAGGGCAGGTTCAGCCCATGGTGGTCAGCCCGGATAAAGGCTGGCTCTATGTTGGGGTACGCCCGGAGTTTCGGGTTGTTGCCTACCGGATTGCGCCGGACGACGGCACTCTGAGCGAAGCCGGGGAAGCGCCGCTTCCGGGCAGCCCGACCCATCTGTCCACCGATCATGAAGGGCGCTTCCTGTTCTGCGCCTCTTACAATGCGGGCTGTGTCAGCGTCACTCCCCTGAAAGACGGCCACCCTCAGCCGGTTATCGATAAAGTCGAAGGGCTGGATGGCTGTCATTCCGCCAATATCTCACCGGATAACCGCACCCTGTGGGTTCCGACACTGAAGCAGGACCGCATCTGCCTGTTTACCCTGAGCGATGACGGCTACCTGGCGCCTCAGGAGCCTGCGGAGGTGATGACCGTGGAAGGGGCCGGGCCGCGCCATATGGCGTTCCACCCTAACCGTCAGTACGCCTATTGCGTGAACGAACTGAATGGCACCGTGGATGTCTGGGAATTGCGCGATCCGAACGGTGAGATCGAGTGCGTGCAGACTCTGGATATGATGCCGCCGGACTTTGCCGACACCCGCTGGGCCGCGGATATCCATATTACCCCGGACGGCCGTCATCTCTACGCCTGCGACCGTACTGCCAGCATTATCACGGTCTTTAGCGTATCGGAAGATGGCAGTGTGCTGTCGGTAGAAGGCTACCAGCCTACTGAAACCCAGCCGCGCGGCTTTAATATCGACCACAGCGGTAAATATGTGATTGCGGCAGGACAGCAGTCGCACCATATCGCCGTTTACCAGATCGAAGGCGAGCAGGGGCTGCTGAAAGAGCAGAGCCGTTATGCGGTAGGTCAGGGACCGATGTGGGTCACGATTAACGCGTTTTAAAAAGTGGCGTTGTACGGTCTGAGGAGAAGACCGTACAACGAGTATTTTTTTATGAGGGTGTACAGGAATAAATAAATGTATTCACATAATCGGGACAAAGATGAATTTGAGCGTAAGAGTAACGAGCTGACAAGGCTTGCACTTGATGTAAAATCAAAACACCTTTTTTATCTTTCTTCTGATTTTTACTCCGAAATTCAAATAATGATAGATTGAGTGAAACGCGATATTGAGATGAATTGCCTTACTTATAAAGGTGGGCTTGAGCTCATTATCATGCAGATAGAACATTTGAGGGAGCAAGATTCTTTATTAACCCTGGATGAAATAAAAACCTATTATGTAGTAAAAAAAGAGCCGAAAGAGAGCCCTCGGGAGCGTTTTGTTAAAATTACTTTAGCTCAGGTAGGTTTTGTTTCAGGGGACGCTCAAGTTTTTGGTGGTATGGGTGTATGTGCAGCCTCTCTTGGAGCTGCTTGCGCTGCATACGGTGTCCCCATGATGATTCAGGGGACTAATAATACCTACGAGAATGGTTACTATCTTTTGTTCCGAGAGAGTAAATAAGGCATCGTAAAAGATGCCTATCGTTATGTAGCATCGCAATTGGGATACGGTCATCGGGAGGCTGATTTTATATATGGAGGAGTTGATGTAATCTTGACTGGCTATGGCGCTTTTCGTAATGTGCTTTTGCCCAGAGAAAAACCCTGGAGCCTGTTTCGCCATGTCAGAATTGATTATATTCGTGGTTGGCAGGATGCCACTAAAGTTTCTCTGGGGGTTGATAGTTTAGGTACAGTGGGTACCGGATGGCAAATGTATACCTTATATAAGGAGAAAAAACAATGAGCTATGAAGATATTGTAATATCTCAATCAATTTTGCCTCCAGTTTTCTATCACCTGATATCAATTGTGTTTTTTTTCTTTTTGCTTTACGGAAAGTCGTTGGTAACCCGAAAGAAAAACAGGATGATATTTATCCTTTATACATTATTTGTTATTTTTTCTGCTTCAGTACAGTTTGCTTTGTTTACTCATGGAACAAAGTTTGCGCAAGGATTTTTACATATCAATCTTAATGTTGATGCATATGATTCAATTTGGTATGGCGCTCTTTTTTATGCATTGGCTTATCTGTTTGCTATGCCTCGAAATATATTCGTTAAATATGTTTAACTATATTAAAACAAAGGCGCCATATCCGGCGCCTCTGTTATTTTAGCGATTACTCGCTACCTTCACCGCTGTTCTGGTATTCCCACAGTCGGTTAAAGTTAGGATCGTTCAGATCGCGTTTGATATTACCGTCGTCGTCAGCGCCTTCCCCGGCGTTACCGGCCCAGGCGCGGCCAGATTCGGCGGCGTCGCCCCAGGGCTGGTCGCGGTTAAAGCCGGCGTTGATGGTGCTGTTGCGGATAACGACCTGACCGTTGGACTTGCCGCCCAGGTCCCATGAACGACCCAGTTGTGCCACACCCTCGCCATCGGCGGTGAGGCGGCTGTTTTCCACCAGGAACCCGTAGTACATATTGGCCTGAGTTGCCGGTGCGAACACCCACCCCTGTTTCTGGGTACGGGAGTTCACCAGCCGGAAGTCGGTGTTATCGAACACGACCGCGCCGCGGCCCGCCACCATATCGACATCCCCTTCAATATAGCTATTGGTGACCAGAGTGCGGGTCAGGCGGTTATCCATCATCCGGTTGTTCAGGTCGCTGTTGGTGACCAGCAGGGTATTCTGACGACCGAGAATATTGACGTGGTCGATCTGTACTTTATCGCCATCGCTGCGCAGCGCTACCGCCCGGTGATCGCCTTCGCCTACGGCATCACCCAGGGTGTTCTGAATGGTCAGGTTTTTCAGCTGCAGGCCGTTGTTCTGCGACCAGAACACGGCGGAACACATAATGCCGACGTTGCCTTCGCGGCGGTTCTGGCAGTTGTCGAACATATACCAGGCCGGTTTGCCGGGCATATATTTACCGCCGGGGTTGACCGCGTGGCGCCAGGTGATGGCATCAATCTCGGAATCCAGGGACATACCAATCTTCACATCAGCGGGATTATTGCCGGTGCCGTAAAGGGTCAGGCTACCGGAGCCCGCCGGAATATAGACGGTGCCGCTATATTCGCCGGGCTGGATGGCAATGTACTGACGGCGGCTGGAATGTTTCGCCATCGCGGCATCCACCGCGGCCTGAATGCTGGTATGGGTCACCCCTTCACCGTTCGCCTGGCCAACCACGAAGTCAGGGGACTGAGGGATGGCGATACCGGGCGGAGACCAGGGGGCTGAATCCGGTGATATATCAGAGAAGTAGCGCTGCTGGGTAAAGTTCTTTGCTTCCCCGGCGGAAAGAATGGGGCGCGCCTGGCTGCCCGGCGCTTCCTGGTTGGAGCTGGTGCCGGAAGAACTACAGGCGCTCAGCGTTACGCCAACGGCCAGCGCCAGCGCCAGGCGGGATAGCGAAAAGGTTTTCAAGGGTTGCTCCTTGCTTACAGGTGACGAATAACTTTCCTGCCTGGTGTCGGTCCGCAACTACGGGGGAGGGCAGGATTCATTATCAGAAACCTGCCTTTTTATACTAACTTGAGCGAAACGGGAAGCCGATTTTAGCGCTGTCCCCTGGAATGGCGCTAAATGTACCGGGCGGTCAGGCTTGCCTGGCCCAGAGAATGGAAGTGAACGTTAAAGCCCACCATGGCGCCGCTGGCGTTTTCATCCACCTCGATGGCCGGGACATCCAGCGCGTGAACGGTAAAAATGTAGCGGTGGCTTTCACCCGCAGGCGGTGCCGCGCCGCCGTAGCCCGCAGTGCCAAAGTCGGTGCGGGTCTGAATCGCGCCCTGGGGCAGCGTGGCCGAACCAGACCCGACGCCGCGCGGCAGCTCGCGGACATCGGCTGGCAGATTGGCCACCACCCAGTGCCACCAGCCGGAACCGGTAGGCGCATCGGGGTCAAAACAGGTTACTACAAAGCTTTTAGTGCCGTCCGGTACCTCATCCCACGCAAGATGGGGAGAGAGATTCTCGCCGCTGTAGCCCATGCCGTTGAAGACGTGGCGTTCCGGCAGCTTTGCGCCGTCGTTAATATCCTCACTCGTGAGTTCCATGTGGGCTCCTTGTTACAATCAGAGTTTTAATAACTTTAGTAGCTCTTGTGCGGCAGCGACTGAAGAGGCCGGGTTCTGCCCGGTCACCAGATGGCCGTCAGCGATGGCGAAAGCCCCCCAGTCGTCGGTGCGTTCAAACAGGCCGCCTGCCTGTTTTAACGCATCTTCCACCAGAAAGGGAACCACCTGGCTCAGGCCGACCGCCTCTTCTTCGCTGTTGGTGAAACCGGTGACGCGCTTACCTTCCACCAGCGGCGAGCCGTCGGGCTTACGCGCCCTGTACAGCACGCCGGGGGCGTGGCAGACGGCTGCGACCGGTTTGCCCGCCGCCCAGAACTGCTCAATCAGGGCGAGAGAGTCGGGATCCTGGGCCAGGTCCCAGAGCGGGCCGTGGCCACCGGGATAAAATACGGCATCATAGTCCTGGGGGCGAATAGCATTCAGCTTGCGGGTACCTGCCAGGGCGGCTTTAGCTTCCTGGTCGGCACGAAAGCGGCGGGTATCTTCGGTTTGGGAATCCGGCTCGTCGCTTTTGGGATCGAGCGGCGGCTGACCGCCTGCGGGAGAGGCCAGAGTAATCGCCAGTCCGGCGTCAAGAAAGACGTAGAAGGGGGCGGCAAACTCTTCCAGCCAGAAGCCGGTCTTTTTGCCGGTATCCCCCAGTTTATCGTGCGAGGTCAGCACCATAAGTATTTTCATTGTGTCCTCCCGGTTGATGACGACTGCCTGAAGTGTAGTGCATCCGCCGGGAGTGAGTGCCTTAGCGCTGGAAAAGCGCTGGCTGACGCAGCGCCGCGGCTATCGCGTCTGTCAGGCGGGTAAGCTGCTCCGGGGTGATGACATAGGGGGGCATCAGGTAGATCAGGCGTCCGAAGGGGCGGATCCAGACGCCGGCTTCCACAAAGAAGCGCTGTAGCGCCGCCATATTGGCCGGGGAGTGGGTCTCTACCACGCCAATGGCGCCAAGCACCCGCACGTCTGCCACTTCCGGCTCATCGCATAGCGGCAGCAGGGCCTGACGCAACTGCGTCTCGATAGCCGCCACCTGACTCTGCCAGTCGCCCTGTTCCAGCAGCGCCAGGCTTTCACAGGCTACCGCACAGGCCAGCGGATTGCCCATAAAGGTGGGGCCGTGCATAAAGCAGCCTGCCTCGCCGTTGCTGATGGTTTCCGCCACGTGACGGGTGGTCAGGGTGGCGGAAAGCGTCATGGTGCCGCCGGTCAACGCTTTGCCCAGGCACAGAATATCGGCGCTGATATCGGCATGTTCGCAGGCAAACAGCTTACCGGTACGCCCGAAGCCGGTGGCGATTTCGTCGGCAATCAGCAGTATTCCTTCGCGGTCGCACAGGCGGCGAATCTGACGCAGCAGTTCGGGGTGCCACATCCGCATGCCGCCTGCGCCCTGGACTACCGGCTCCAGAATGACGGCGGCAATCTCATGGCGATGGGCGGCCATCAGGCGGGCGAATGCCGCCAGATCGCGCTCGTCCCATTCGCCGTCGAAGCGGCTCTGGGGCGCCGGGGCAAACAGATTTTCCGGCAGATAGCCGCGCCACAGGCTGTGCATCGAATTATCCGGGTCGCAGACCGACATCGCCCCAAAAGTGTCGCCATGGTAGCCGTTACGCAGGGTGAGGAAGCGTTGACGCGACTCGCCCTTCGCCTGCCAGTACTGAAGCGCCATTTTCATCGCCACTTCCACCGCCACCGAACCGGAATCCGCCAGGAAAACGCACTCCAGCGCGTCGGGCGTCATCGCCACCAGGCGGCGGCACAGATCCACCGCCGCCGGGTGGGTAATGCCCCCAAACATCACGTGGGACATCTGCGCCATCTGGTGCTCAAGGGCGGCATTGAGCCGCGGGTGATTGTAGCCGTGAATCGCGGCCCACCAGGAGGACATGCCATCCACCAGCCGTTCGCCGCTGGCAAGCTCCAGCTCGCAACCCCGGGCGGCGACAACGGGCCAGGTGGGCAGCGGCTGGCTCATGGAGGTGTAGGGGTGCCAGATATGCTGGCGGTCGAATTCGAGATCGGCAGGGGTCATAAGCAAACTTGTAAACCAATTTAAAAAGATTTAGGTTTACAAGGATAACCAAAAACCGAAATAAACAACACCCCCATTGGAGAGGCTCATGACTCATCCCGCTCGCTGGACAATGGAGCAGGTTAACGCCCTGTTCGATAAACCCTTTCTGGATCTGCTGTTCGAAGCGCAGCAGGTACATCGCCAGCATTTCGACCCGCGTCAGGTGCAGGTGAGCACGCTGTTGTCGATTAAGACCGGCGCCTGCCCCGAAGACTGTAAATACTGCCCCCAGAGCGCGCGCTACAAAACCGGGCTGGAGGCGGAAAAGCTGATGGAGGTCGAACAGGTACTGACCTCTGCCCGCCAGGCGCGGGATGCCGGATCCACCCGTTTCTGCATGGGGGCGGCGTGGAAAAACCCTAACGATCGCGATATGCCATACCTTGAGCAGATGGTTCAGGGGGTGAAGGCGCTGGGTATGGAAACCTGCATGACGCTGGGAACCCTCAGCGACGAACAGGCCCAGCGGCTGGCGGGCTCCGGTCTGGATTATTACAACCACAACCTGGACACCTCGCCGGAGTTCTACGGCAATATCATCACGACCCGCAGCTATCAGGAGCGGCTGGACACCCTTGATCGGGTACGAGACGCCGGGATCAAAGTGTGTTCTGGCGGTATTGTCGGCCTGGGGGAAACGGTGAAAGACAGAGCCGGTCTGCTGTTACAGTTGGCGAATCTACCCACGCCCCCGGAAAGCGTGCCGATCAACATGCTGGTGAAGGTGAAGGGGACGCCGCTGGCTGAAAACGACGATGTCTGCCCTTTCGATTTTATTCGTACCATCGCCGTGGCGCGCATCATGATGCCGCGTTCTTACGTGCGTTTGTCTGCCGGTCGCGAACAGATGAACGAACAGACTCAGGCTATGTGTTTTATGGCCGGGGCCAACTCGATTTTCTATGGCTGCAAGCTGCTCACCACTCCTAATCCGGAAGAGGATAAAGATCTGCTGCTGTTCCGCAAACTGGGGCTGAATCCGCAGTCGCACGGCGTGGAAGCGGGTGATAACGAACAGCAGGAGCAGTTGACCCGCCAGATCGAACGCGCTGACGCCAGCGCTCCCTGGTACGACGCGGCTGCGCTATGAGCTGGTCGCAGCGCATCGATGCCGCGCTTGATGAACGACGCGCCGCTGATAGCTTCCGGGTTCGGCAGTCGCTGAGCGGCGGCAATGGTCGGCTGTTGCAGATGGGAGAGCGCCAGTGGCGCAACTTTTCCAGTAACGATTATCTGGGGCTGAGCCGCCATCCGGAAATCATTGCCGCCTGGCAGGATGGCGCGGCGCGCTACGGCGTAGGGAGCGGTGGTTCCGGCCACGTTACCGGCTACAGCGAAGCCCACGAAACCCTGGAGCGGGAACTGGCCGACTGGCTGGGCTATCCGCGCGCGTTGCTGTTTATCTCTGGTTTTGCCGCTAATCAGGCGGTGATAAGCGCGCTGGCCCGCAGGGAGGATCGGCTGGTGGCGGATCGATTGAGCCACGCCTCGCTGCTGGAAGCGGCGAGCCTGAGCCCGGCGCAGCTACGGCGCTTTCCCCATAACGATATGGCGGCGTTAAGCCGTCTGCTGGCCGCTCCCTGCGCCGGTCAGCAACTGGCGATCACCGAAGGGATCTTCAGTATGGACGGTGACCGCGCGCCGCTGGCGGAGGTTCACGCTATCACCCAGGCCAGCGGTAGCTGGCTGATGGTGGACGATGCCCACGGCACTGGCGTTATCGGGGAGCAGGGGCGCGGCAGCTGTCATCAGGCCGGGATTCAGCCCGAACTGCTGGTAGTGACCTTCGGCAAGGCCTTTGGCGTAAGCGGTGCGGCGGTGCTGTGCAGCGAGTCGGTTGCCGATTATCTGCTGCAGTTCGCCCGTCATCTGATTTACAGCACCGCCATGCCACCCGCCCAGGCCCAGGCGTTATCGGCGTCGCTTGCGATAATCCGATCGCCGCAGGGAGACACGCTGCGTCGGCACTTGCAGCGTCTGACTGCCCGCTTTCGGGCCGGAGCGGCAGGGTTGCCGTTTCAGCTCGCGGCATCGGAAACGGCCATCCAGCCGCTGATTGTTGGCGATAACGGTCGCGCATTGCGACTGGCTCAGCGCCTGCGTGAACGCGGATTCTGGTGCTGCGCGATTCGTCCACCAACGGTGCCTGTCGGGACTGCGCGGCTGCGGCTGACCCTGAGCGCGGCCCATCAGGAACAGGATATCGATGCGTTACTGGAGGCGCTGAATGACTGCCGTGAATAAACAGGCCGTGGCCGGCGCCTTCGGGCGGGCGGCCGCCACCTACGACCGATTTGCCGAACTGCAGCGTCTTAGTGGTCAGCGGCTGATGCAGGAAGCCGGAGAGCGGACCCCGGACCGGGTGCTTGATGCCGGTTGCGGTACCGGTTTTTTCAGTCACCTCTGGCGCCAGCGCGGCAGTCAGGTGATTGCCCTGGACCTGGCTCCGGCCATGCTGACCCGGGTGCGGGCCTGCGAGGCGGCTCACCATTGCGTGCAGGGTGATATCGAGGCGTTACCGCTGGCGACTGATAGCGTCGAACTTGCGTGGAGCAGCCTGGCGGTGCAGTGGTGCAGCTCCCTCTCCCGCGGCCTGTCGGAGCTGAAGCGGGTGACACGTCCCGGAGGTCGGGTGCTGTTCAGCACTCTGTGCGACGGCTCGCTGCCGGAGCTGCATCAGGCGTGGCGGGCGGTGGATAGCCAGCGCCACGCCAATCGCTTCCTGACCGCCGGGCAGATTGCGCGTGCGGCTGACGCGCCCGGTATGCGCTGGTTCTGCGAGACGGTCAGGCTGCATTTTGCCGATCCGCTCAGCGCCATGCGTTCGCTTAAGGGCATTGGTGCCACCCATCTGCACGACGGCCGTACCGCCCGAACCCTGACCCGCAGCCAGCTTAAGGCGCTGACCCTGGCCTGGCCGCAACATGAGGGGCAATTTCCTCTGAGTTATCAACTGTTTTATGGAGTGATCGAGAAGTGACTAAGCGCTGGTTTGTAACCGGAACCGATACCGAAGTGGGAAAAACCGTCGCCAGCTGCGCGCTGTTACAGGCCGCCGCCCGGGCGGGCTGGCGCACGGCGGGCTATAAACCGGTGGCGTCCGGAAGCCGGATGACCCGTGAAGGGATACGTAATGGCGATGCTCTGGCCCTGCAGCGTCACAGTACCCTGACGCTGGACTATGCCCAGGTGAATCCGCTGGCGTTTCTGGAGCCGACCTCGCCGCATATCGTCAGCACAGAAGAGGGCAGGCCTATTGAATTCAGCCAGCTTTCCGCCGGGCTGCGTGTTCTGGAGCAGCAGGCTGACTGGGTACTGGTGGAAGGTGCCGGGGGCTGGTTTACGCCACTGTCTGAACGCCGCTATTTTTCCGACTGGGTCGTGGAAGAGCAACTGCCGGTCATTCTGGTGGTGGGGATTAAGCTTGGCTGCATCAACCATGCGCTGCTGACCGCCGCCGCGGTGCAGAGCGCCGGGCTGCGGCTGGCGGGCTGGGTCGCCAATAATGTTCAGCAACCCGGCCGCCGCCATGCGGAATACCTTGCCACGCTGCGCGAGCGGTTGCCCGCGCCGATGCTTGGCGAGATCCCCTGGCTTACGGATCCTGCCGTACCTGGCGACCGGTGGCTCGATCTGACCCTGCTTGACGCCTAAGGCGCCATCCAGCCCAGTAGTCGTTCATCCAGTTGACCTGGCCTGCCCTGGGCCAGGTTACGGCCGCGATGCAGTAGACAGAAACGATCCGCCACTTTGCGGATGAACGACAGGCTGCACTCGGCCATCAGAATCGTCATTCCAAACTCCTGAACCAGCCGTTTCACCAGCAGCGCCATCTCTTCCAGCGGCGTTTGCGGGTGTGCGCTCAGGGGCTCATCCAGAATCAGCAGCCGTGGAGCAGTGACCAGCGCCAGAGCTAACGACAGCTGCTGTTGCAGCACACCAGGCAGCGCGCTGGCGCGCAGATGTCGGATGGCATAAAGCGCCGGAAACAGGGTGTCGATCAGCGGCGGAATGGCGCGGGGAGCGGTATTCACCGCTCTGTGCGCGATATGCAGATTCTCCTCGACCGAAAGCTGAGTAAACAGCCGCCGACCCTGGGGCAGGTAGCCAATGCCCAGTGCCGCCCTGCGTGCGACCGACATATTACGCAAATCCTCCGGCGGACCACCGGGGGCATGCCAGAGCAGGGTGCCGCTCTGTACCGGCAGGTGGCCGGTGATACAGTTGGCCAGGGTGGTTTTACCCGCGCCCGGCTCGCCTAACAGACAGGTGCACTCTCCCGGCGCCAGCTCCAGATCCACATTCCATAATACGTGGCGCTCACCGTAAAACTGATTCACTGCGCGTACACTCAACATGGCTCACTCCTCCGCCTGGGTTATCGGCCACCGCGTGCGCGGCTATCAGGAACCACTGCAAATCGCTTGCCAGCTATTTCAATGAGCGGAAAGAGCAGACACCCGCTAAAAAAACGGATAAAACGCTGCAATGCAGAGTTTTACTCTGCTGGCTGGGGCGTCAGCCTGCACTTCACCGGTGCCGGGGGGCTCGCCCTTTTGGTGCAGAAAGGGGACTTTATGGTGCCAGACTGGAATGTGCCTCGGACGGTTTAAGAGAGAAAAAAAAGCGCAAAACTTTTTTTTGCGGCCTGACACACACAAATCAGGGCTTTTGGACAGACGGCATGGTCTGTGGGCCTGGAGCAGTTATCCACTATTCCTGTGGATAACCTTGTGCATTAGAGTTAGAAAACCTGCGGTAAGCAAGAAAAGACGCGGTCCGCGCCTGAATTGGTGTCAAAGCCGCCTTTATTTAAAAATTAATTTATTTCAACGAGTTAAATAAAATCAATCCTTGTCATAAAACTGCCATCTCAGGAAATAAAACTTTCATCGCCTTGCTTGACAAATGTTAAAATTTACCCGCTCTCTGGGGATAACCGAAATCGCCAGGTTAAATCATCCGATGCGGCGGCCAAACGGCAGATTTTTACCGGTGAATCGGTGTGAGGAGGGGGAGGTGAATAGCAGGTTACTGTGTTTTCATCCAGCTATTGTGATTGGCAAAAGCCGCCATGGCGAGTAAAATTACTCTCCGGCTTGCACACTTCTTCACCACCAGGTAGCCCGCCATGAGCAAAGCGTTAAAACTCCACTCCGCCTTCCAACCTTCCGGCGACCAGCCTGATGCCATTAAACGCCTCTGCGAGGGGCTGGATGACGGGCTGGCGCACCAGACTCTGCTGGGGGTAACCGGCTCGGGGAAAACCTTCACTATTGCCAACGTCATCGCGAATTTGCAGCGCCCCACCATGGTGCTGGCGCCGAACAAAACCCTGGCGGCGCAGCTGTATGGCGAAATGAAGGAGTTCTTCCCGGAAAACGCGGTGGAGTATTTCGTCTCTTATTACGATTACTATCAGCCCGAAGCTTACGTGCCCAGCTCCGATACCTTTATTGAAAAAGATGCCTCTGTGAACGAGCACATCGAGCAGATGCGACTGTCGGCCACCAAAGCGCTGCTGGAGCGGCGCGATGTGGTGGTGGTGGCATCGGTATCCGCTATCTATGGTCTGGGCGATCCCGACCTCTACCTGAAGATGATGCTGCATCTGACCGTCGGGATGCTGGTGGATCAGCGTTCGATTCTGCGGCGTCTGGCGGAGCTGCAATACACCCGTAACGATCAGGCGTTCCAGCGCGGCACCTTCCGGGTGCGCGGCGAGGTTATCGATATCTTCCCGGCGGAATCCGACGAGATAGCGCTGCGGGTGGAGCTGTTCGATGACGAAGTGGAGCGGCTGTCGCTGTTCGATCCGCTGACCGGCCACGTGGAGTCCACGGTGCAGCGCTACACCATCTACCCCAAAACCCACTATGTGACGCCGCGCGAGCGCATCATCCAGGCGATGGAAGAGATCAAAGTCGAACTGGCCGATCGCCGCAAAGTGCTACTGGCTAACGATAAACTGCTGGAAGAGCAGCGCCTGAGCCAGCGTACTCAGTTCGATCTGGAGATGATGAACGAGCTGGGCTACTGCTCGGGCATCGAAAACTACTCACGCTATCTTTCCGGGCGCGGCCCGGGCGAGCCGCCGCCGACCCTGTTCGACTATCTGCCCGCAGACGGACTGCTGGTGGTGGATGAATCCCACGTGACCATTCCCCAGATTGGCGGCATGTTCCGCGGTGACCGGGCGCGTAAAGAGACCCTGGTGGAGTACGGTTTTCGGCTGCCGTCGGCGTTGGATAACCGCCCGCTGAAATTTGAAGAGTTCGAGGCGCTGGCGCCCCAGACCATCTACGTTTCCGCGACGCCGGGCAATTACGAGATGGAAAAATCCGGCGGCGATGTGATCGATCAGGTGGTGCGGCCTACCGGCCTGCTGGATCCGATGATCGAGGTCCGACCGGTAGCGACTCAGGTGGACGATCTGCTGTCGGAGATCCGTCAACGTGCCGCACGCAACGAACGGGTGCTGGTGACCACCCTGACCAAACGCATGGCGGAAGACCTGACCGAATATCTGGAAGAGCACGGGGAGCGGGTACGCTATCTGCATTCGGATATCGATACCGTGGAGCGGATGGAGATTATTCGCGACCTGCGACTGGGCGAATTCGATGTGCTGGTGGGGATCAACCTGCTGCGAGAGGGGCTGGATATGCCGGAAGTCTCGCTGGTGGCGATTCTTGATGCCGATAAAGAGGGCTTCCTGCGTTCAGAACGCTCCCTGATTCAGACCATTGGCCGCGCTGCGCGTAACGTTAACGGCCAGGCGATTCTGTACGGCGATAAGATTACTCCTTCCATGGCGAAGGCGATTGGCGAAACCGAACGCCGTCGCGAGAAGCAGCAGCGCTATAACGAAGAGCACGGCATTGTGCCCCAGGGGCTTAACAAGAAGGTGGTGGATATTCTGGCGCTGGGCCAGGGGCTGGCGCGCACCAAAGCGAAGGGACGCGGTCGCGGTCGGGCGGCCGCAGTGCCGGAAGCGGCAGAGATGACGCCGAAGGCGCTGCAGCAGAAGATTCAGCAACTGGAAGAGCAGATGATGCAGCACGCCCGGGATCTGGAGTTCGAAGAGGCGGCGGCATTGCGCGACCAGATTCACCAGCTGCGCGAACTGTTTATCGCCGCTTCTTGATCAGCCCAGCGCCTGGAGCGCTTTTTCCAGCGCCAGGCGCAGCAGGTGGCGATCGTGGCGGTAGGGAATGTCGCTGGCCTCCAGCGGCTCCTCAATGATAGTCCGGTCGCCGCAGCCCTGGGTGCTGACGCCGGGGCGCGCCACCACCGCATCTACAAAGTGTTTCCCCACGTGGCGCTCCATGAGCGCCAGCCGTTGACCCAGATCCAGATCGGCGGCGGGACTGTGTTCCGCGCCCAGGTTATCGATAAACACCACCGGTGCCGGGGTTCGGCGCAGAGCCTGGGCCATATCTTCAAGCAGCAGAATGGGCATCAGGCTGGTATAGAAGCTGCCGGGCCCCATAATGATCAGATCGGCGTCGGCAATGGCCTGCAGGGCTTCGCGGGTGGTCTGGCCCTTTGGCGATAGCATCAAATCCGCCGGAGGCGCGCTGAGCTGGTCGATATCCACCTCGCCATACACCAGATTACCATCGCTGTCGGTAGCGGCCAGATCCAGCGGCTGTTCGGACATGGGGATCAGAAAAGCATCGACCTTGAGCAGGTTGCGAATCAGGTTAATGGCTTCCAGCGGCCGCACGCTCAGGTGATCCAGCGCCTTTAACATCAAATTTCCGAGGTTATGGCCCGAAAGCTCGCCATTACCGCCAAAACGATACTCAAACATCGCCGATGCCACGCTGGGCTCGGTAATTAACTGGTTCAGGCAGTTGCGCGTATCCCCCCAGGCAATACCGCCTTCGGAGCGGCGGATACGGCCTGTGGAGCCGCCGTTATCGGTGGTGGTAACAATGCCGGTAAGGCGCGAGCCCAGAGAGGAGAGGGCAGACATCACGCGCCCCAGCCCGTGACCACCGCCCAGGGCGACCACCCGGTCAAGATCGGCAAAAGTGCGACTACGCATAGCGATTCCTTCAGGATAACTTTCCGCCCTTAAGGTAGCGCAAAGTGGTGGAAAAGACGAATTGCGGTTACTCTTGCCTCCTGAGTCGATGAATGCCGTTGCAAACTCTTCAGCGTTTGTCGGTAGTGCAATTTCGGGTACCATCAGGAATCCTCAGAATATTGCGTAATCCGGAAAATGCATTTTTGGTTTAATTCAGTCGTTCTCATTTACAGGAAATCATTGACCCGGCGATGATGAAATATATTAGAAAGAGCCTTGCGTTAAGCTCTGTCACTACAAAGAAAATGGCGACTGATGATCCGCAGCGACTTGAGTTGTTAAAAGATCGATTAAAAAGCCGATTCGGCGTGCCTGTCAGCATACATATAACAGGTATTCCCTTAGCTATCAGCATGATACTTGCCATTTTTTGCTACGCCATGCCACAGGTTTCTGTCTGGATGATGCTGTTTCGCTGGCTGGGGTTACCGGAACATAAGGTATTAATGGGAGTGTTCTTTGCCGCAGTGGTTTATTGTGTGATTATTATGACCACTATGTTACTGACTTCACGTGGTTCTTTAACGGGATATAAATTACATCTTGTGGTTATTGTGTTGACAGGAATGATAGCCAGTGTTTATTTTGTCTCTTCCTGGTTTTCATTTTTATTCGGCTCTGTTGATAATTACACGCCGCAGATACCATCTGTTTTAGGGCTGATATTCTTCGGTCTGAGTATTATGTGGATGAATTTGTCGGTGTTCTATCGGTCAATAGCCTGATGTTACATAACCGGGTATGGCGTAAGCAACTGAAAATAGAGGCACGGCATGGGGCAGGGATCAGGCGTTCGGATTATCACGGTGGGTGAATGACTAATTCAACCTTAATAAAACAATAAAATAAGCCACTCCATTTTAAGGAGTGGCTTATTTTTAAAGTGAAGCAACAGGAACTTTAGCAACTATTTTCCTGACTCTACTGATGACGCTTTTGTGACACAATGGTGAGTGAATATCCCATGGAAAGAAGATAATGAAATCACCATCTTTCAACGTCATTTGATTCAGATCAAGATCGGGACGATCGTAAAAATAATTATCATCCTCTGGTTTTTCCATATTAGGTTTTATATCCCCAAGGCAACCAAATTCAGCCAGCTCATTTCCAGAGATCACGAATTGAACATCAATAAAGTCTTTATGTGTTTCAGGAGTGCGTTTCTCAGGCAGATCAGTATTCGCTGTAAATGTCTTAAAAATAACGCCATTTACTTCTTTCTGTCCATCAGGATGCACTGAAAAATCTAAATCCTTAATCGCGCTGAGAACTTCATAGATGGCAACTGGCAGCTCAATCTGAGATTTACTTAATTGTTCGATATTTCCTGTAATCATGGTCACTACCGTTTCGCCAGTTCTTGTACTTCTGCCCAGACGCCATCATCCGCCGGAATACCGTTTGCGCTGAAATTAGTACGGTTAGCCAGCTCCATTTCACCAGGGTAGTACACATCACGCTGGCCTTCGGCTGGAGTCGAGGTTTTCACATACTCAGCGACACTCGCGGCCATATTTTCACTGAATTCTTTACCGCCAAAATGTTTAGGATCAAACACCATAAATACCTGACTCGCACCGGTACAACTACCTTCCTGGATTTTATCGATCTCGTTAGTCGGCACACCGGCAGTCAGGAATGCCGCCATGGCATCGAGCAGTACTGCCATGCCAGAGCCTTTCCAGTAGCCGGTTGGCAGGATACGCATAGACTCTTCAATCGGACCAGGTTCATCCGTCAGGTTACCCTCTTTATCAAAACCACCAGGGAACGGCAATTTTTCACCTTTGAGACGGGTTACTTGCAGCTTGCCGTAAGCGTACTGAGACATTGCCATATCAAGAACCAGGGCACCTTTTTTCATCGGTACAGCCATGACATAAGGGTTATTACCTAGACGTGGGTTTTTAGCTCCCCATGCTGGCATACAGGATTCTGTATTCGTCCAGCAAATCGCGGCATAACCTTTCTCAGCGGCTTTCCAGCCGTAGGTACCGCCACGCATCCAGTGGGTGGTATTGCGCATACCAACGATCGCGATACCAAATTCACTGGCGAGCTGCATTGCTCTTTCCACTGCAAACAGTGAATTGGTAATGCCGATGCCGCGCTGACCATCGTAAATCTCCATGCTGCCAAGGGTTTTGACCTGCTTAGGCTCAGCGTTAATATCCACCCAGCCTTTTTTAACGTAATCCACAAAACGGGCAACACGGTTCAGACCATGAGAGAAAATACCATCGCAGCTCGCTTCGGTATGAATTTGAGCACAAATGTCAGCTTGCTTTTCGCTTAAACCAGAATTCATAAATGCTTGTTTAACGGTGTGCTTCATCTCGTCAAATTTAACTAATGCCATAACGTATCCTTTATATATTAAGAATTAACTCTGTGATGCTTTTGATAAAGAAGTATCCTCACGAGAAACTTTGTTGTTTCCCCACAGGTATTCATAGTCCCAGCCGGTAAGTAATTCGACTATTTCTTTTGTCTCTGGTGTTACATTTTTTTTGCTGCCATTGTTTTTTAGCCGACTAATTTCATCGACAAGGACCGCATGATTTTTCTGCGTGAGTCTGAACTTCAATGAGCAGAGAATACCGAAGGTAAGGAATGCAACAGAACCAACGCCGAACACCATTACAATACCATGAATTGTTTCAGGACCTTGTGACATGCTTTTTGCGACGAACCCATAATACTGAAGAATAACACCGACCAGGAAGAGAGCAAGGGCCTGCACAGCTTTACGCACAAATGTCATTACGCCTGCGAAAATACCTTCCCGGCGTTTGCCTGTAAGCATTTCATCGATATCCGGAATAAAGCTATAAATATTCCAGCAGACATAATAAGTACCTGAACGACCGATTCCCATCAGCAGCGCTGCGACATAGACCAGCCAGGAACTATACGGCAGGGCGAAAAAATGAATGGCCAGGAACAATGTCACGCTCAGCAACATAAAGCTTTGCGCAATTTTATATGACTTGCCATTACCAAATTTAATACAGAGGGTAATAAATAAAGCTACACATAAAAATTGCACTATCGTCATAAACGTTAAGGCATTTGAAGCATTAACCGGCGTCTCGCCCAGGACAAAGATTATGTAATACGCAAGTATCGCTCCGAGGACGTCAAGCGCCACATATGCGCCCAGGTACATGCCAACGTGTTGTCTGAACGTTCTTAACTGGAACGTAGATATCAGGGAACGGAACAGATGCTTCATATCCTGGGAGAAGTCCTTTCTCGGTGAATCAGGGTCAAAGGCTATAGGCCGCTCCCATGTAAAGAGATACAGGCAGAGAATAACCACTGCAAAAAGCACCCCAAAGATAACCCCCATATAGAGGAATGAAGAGGGGTTACTATCCCCAAGAAAGTTGATGATCCGTCCTGGTAACCAGGCCGCAAGAATGCCAGCTCCGGTTGAGAAGAACATCCTTATCCCAGTCAGTTTCGAGCGTTCTTTGAAGTCATTAGTCATTTCTGCGGCTAACGTTTCATAGGGAACAATAACTAAGGTATATGCGACATAGAACAGGATGTAAGTTGATAGGTAATAGAAGAAGCCCATTCCGTTTATCCACATGATAATATAAGTAAACATTACAAGTGGCCCGCCAAACAGAAAGAAGAATCCCCTACGACCATATTTCTGGCCAATCCTGGTTCGATAAAAATTATCGGTGACATAACCCATTAACGGGTCAAAAAATGCATCCAGGAGACGCGCGATAGCAATAATAGCTCCTGCCTGTGCCGGGCTTAATCCGGCATAGGTGGTATAAAAGAACATTAACCAAAGGCCAAGTACAGCGAAACTGCCACCGCCAAAAAAATCACCGCCGCCATAAGCCAGCATATTTTTTAGCTTTATAGGCTTATCCATGTCACGATTTATCATTTTATACCCTTAAGACTGTCAATCATTTAGGTTGGTTAAAATCTACGCCGATGAATACTACCATACAAGTTTAACTATAAAAAAACATGTCCTACTTCACATAAATATTTACATAGGTTGTTAACCAATAGAATATTAAGCATAGATTGAAATATTAAAAAATACCCATATTTCAATTGGTTAATATATTATTACGCTGTACTTGTTAGTTAGTTCGTTGACGAACGTAAACTGTCGATATTGGTGTCTGAATCATTCAGAAATACTTTGCCTAAAGCTCCGCTTATGGCACAGGGCCGCTGTTGCAGCCCTGTCAACCTTAGGCTTCAATCGATTCAGAGATCTCTAGCGCATCATCGACTTCAATGCCAAAATAACGGACTGTACTTTCCAGTTTCTTGTAGCCCAACAGAAGTTGGATCTGAACAAAGGGAAGAGATCAGCTACCATATGCCACATCAGATACTTTGAGTTTGACCAGATCACAGCCCCGAAGCTTACTGTCCAGGGCCATATTGAATGGAGCTAAATCGCGCGTTTTACCTTCCAGTTCAAGTCGGATTCGGATACCCCAGATATGAGATATCTGAAGTGGTCTTTTTTGGCCTATGATACGGTCTTTGTTCCACGGTGACGTGTTCATACTCAAATCTCCTGCAATGTGGGAGATTTGAGTATGGTTGTCCCTTATGAGCGATAAGCGGAAGTTCACCTTTTTAGTACCTGAACCCTACATCGCAATAAATAAAAAATGTAGGGTTCGTTTTGCAGGGATGCTTACACTTACACTGTCATGTAAGTGAAATTAGACAGGCATTCTTTCTCGTAACACCGTGATAAATTCGTGTAGCCCCGGCAAATTATGACGGTTACGGGGATAATAAAGATACATAGCTGGCTCTACAGGTGACCAGTCAGGCAAGACAACTCTTAATTCACCATTTTTAATATACTTTTCAACCCTTTTTTCCGGACAGTAGGTGATCCCTACATCGCCAAGAGCAAGGTCTATGCCCGTGATGGTGTCACCAACACATACCTGTCCCGGGACATCAATTTCACGGTAGTCGCTATCTTTTCTGAATTCCCATTTATAGATAGTTCCTGCACCCGTACGAATTTGAATACAAGAGTGCGCCATAAGGTCTTCCGGAATAAATGGAGACTGATGGTGGTAAAGATATCGTGGTGACGCTACGGCAACCCATCGTAATTCCTGACCTAATTTTACCGCGATAAAATCTTCAGGTACGGTTCCACCATAGCGAATCCCCGCATCGAACCCCTCTGAAATGATATCTACCATGCGATCATCAACAGTGATATCAATCTGCATATCCGGGTAGCGTTTTAAAAATGCGGGAAGATGAGGACCAATAATCAGTCTTGCGCCGTCATGGAGGACATTGAGTCGAAGGCGTCCGACAGGTTTTTCTCTGGATGCATTAATTTCGTCTAAGGCTTCAATGATTTCTTCAAAACCAACGTTCAGACGGGCCGACAGCTTCGCACCAGCCTCTGTGGGCGAAACGGTTCGACTGGTTCGGTTAAGTAGCCTTACACCGAGTCTTCCTTCAAGGTTTCTGACGGCGTGACTCAAGGCAGATGTGGTTATCCCTAGTTCAACAGCGGCCTGAGTAAAGCTTCGCAACCTCTCTACAGCCCGGAAAGCATTAAGGTCTGCAAGATCGCTACGGGATAAACGGGCTACCGGTCGTACAGGCATAGTGACACCTCAAATCGTTGAACATGACTCACGAATACATCTCGTGATATTCAATAATATGCCATGGGGTCGGGTTTTGTTGAATTCAATTTAGTGGATTGCTTTCCAGTGTTGAGTTGAATTCAACAAAGCATCCTGGTTAATTCATCAGAAAAGCCTGCATTTGCGATTAAAATCGTTTCCTACAAGATCTGGGGCCTTTGCTGGCCTCAGGTCATCATTGTGCCGCAGTTCTTTCAGGTTGATTTATGCATAATTCCGAAACGCTGAATAATGAAGATATCTTCGACAAAGATAATCTGGTGAAGCCACCGATAAGCTTGTTTGCGGCTATCCTGACGTTAGCGCTGGGCGGCCTTTTTATTGGTACAGGTGAGTTTGCCACAATGAGTTTGCTTCCCTCTCTGGCAAACGCAACCCAGGTTTCTATCCCCATCGCGGGACAATATATTAGCTCATACGCCGTTGGTGTTGTGATTGGGGCACCGGTGATGGCAGTTATTGGAGCAAGATGGCCGAGAAAATGGCTGCTTTATTGTCTGCTGTTTATCGCTTTATTGGGCTACGCGTTTAGCGCTCTTGCATGGAGCTACCCTTCACTAATGGTAGCGCGTTTCATCTCAGGCCTGCCTCATGGAGCATGGTACGGTGTCGCCGGGCTGGCTGCATCTGTGATGGTACCCGAATCGAGGCGTACTCAATATATCGGCTATGTGATGTTAGGTCTTGCTGCTGCCAATGTGGCAGGCGTTCCTGCAATGACATGGCTTGGACAACAAATGGGCTGGCGGGTGGCTTTCTCGTTCGTAGCAGTCGGTGTCACGATCACCGCATGTATGCTCTAATTCTTCATACCTTCAACCTCGCCTGACCATAATGCTTCACCCTTGAGAGAATTGAGTGCCCTGGCAAAGCCTCAGGTCTGGTTTACGCTGGCCGTAGCCACTGTCGGTTTTGGCGGAATGTTTGCTGTTTATAGTTATATCACGCCAACTTTGACTCAGGTCTCTCGCTTTTCTCTATCAGAGGTTCCTGCGGTGCTAGTCTTGTGGGGAATGGGTATGGTCTGTGGAAATATAATTGGCGGCTGGATGGCAGACAAATCACTTATCCCGGCCATCTTTATCATGCTCTTCTGGAACATTGGCTGCCTGGGGTTATTTGCTCTCGTCGCACAATGGAAATGGGCTGTCCTGATTGCATTATTCCTGCTGGGAAACGGTTTTGCCCTGGTTCCTGCTCTCCAGAGTCGCCTAATGAACGTCGCCAGCGATGCTCAGACACTGGCTGCCTCGCTCAATCACAGCGCCTTTAACCTATCTAATGCCATCGGTGCTTCATTAGGTGGTATGGCAATCGCTGCTGGGGCTGGTTGGGCGACCACGGGTTGGGTTGGCGCTGCTCTGGCATCTGGAGGATTAGTTTTCATGGTTTTATCCGTAATTGCATCTAAAAGGAGTCAGCATGCCTGACAATATAATTATCCGCGACAACGTAGCAGTTATCACCGGGGCCGCTCATGGGCTTGGCGCTGCAATGGCAAGACGTTTTGCTTCCGAAGGAATGCAACTGAGCTTATTCGACAGAGATGAGCAGGCACTTTTGTCTTTATCTGAATCACTTGCGGTCAAAACTTGCAGCACAGTTGGCGATGTGGCCAGCAATGAAGACCTGCAAACGTTTTATAACAACACGAAGACTGAATTTGGCAATGTGTCATTACTGGTGAACAATGCCGCAGTGAATACCGGAGCCGGTCCCTGGGATGAGCCAGAACGCTGGCTGAAACACTTATAGATTAACCTGCTTTCTGCCATCACTCTTCAGCATTTATTTGTTCCGGATATGCTCTCTCATCATACCCCTGCTGCTGTGGTAAATCTGGGTTCGAAAGAAGGCATCACCACACCACCCGGTAATGCTGCCTACAGTGCCGGGAAAGCCGCTATTAAAGTACTTACGGAACAGTTAGCGCATGAGCTTCGTCAGATTGCAGCCGATCGCGTAACGGCCCATCTTCTCATTCCAGGCTACACCTGGACCCCGATGAATTTTCCGGGGATGGATGAGAAGAACGATATTCAGCCAGAAGCCGCATGGACTGCAGCTCAGGTAGTTGACTACTTCATAACTGGCTTCACCCGTGGGGATTTTTATATCCTGTGCCCTGATAATGAAGTCACACCTGAGATGGATGCTAAACGAATAGCATGGGCAAACCAGGACATTATAGAGAATCGTCCGGCACTTTCCCGCTGGCACCCGGACTGGAAAGAACAGTTTGATACGTGGATGAAAAAGTAACGTTGATAAGACAACGGGGTAATTATCATCTCTTGTGATTGTAATCTGTAATGTCCGCTCCTGGCACAAAGCAGCCATTGCACATAGCGTAAAAATAAAGCAGGCAAAGGCGTAGTGACTTCGTGGGTTTTTACCTGTAGAGGGATAGGTATAGCAACCTGGGGCAATGGTATGAACGGCATAGCCGGTAGCTCGCCTGGGAAGAACGCTCTCTGCACACGCCAAACGCTGGTGGCACTTTGCGTTGACCGGGCGCTGCAGGAGATAATGATGTATATCAAAGCAAAAGCGCGATTTTGACGTATTCTGTCGTCAACGTATTGAATATTAACGCTATATATAAATATATATAACGAAAGATGCGGTTGGCGAAAAGCAAAAATTGCAGCTACTATCGCCTCTGTAACGACACAATTAAACACTCAAGCCTTTGCCGCCTAAGTCAGACTACGATACGGCGCTCAGGCCGTGGCTCCGGGCCACCAGGGTGCAGGAAGAAATGACTGCATCTCCCGATATCTGGAAAGGTGTACATGGTCACACAACTTACCGACGCGTTTGAGCGTAAATTTTACTATCTGCGCCTCTCAATTACCGATGTCTGCAACTTCCGCTGCACTTACTGTCTGCCGGACGGATATCGCCCCCATGGCGTCACCAATAAGGGCTTTCTGAGCCTCGACGAGATTCGCCGCGTCACCCGCGCTTTTGCCGCGCTGGGCACCGAAAAAGTACGCCTGACCGGCGGCGAGCCGACCCTGCGCCGTGACTTTACCGATATTGTGGCCGCCGTTGCTGAAAACCCGGCGGTTCGCCAGATTGCGGTGACCACCAACGGTTATCGCATGGCGCGCGACGTTCGCGCCTGGCGCGATGCGGGACTGACCGCCATCAACGTCAGCCTGGACAGTCTGGATGCCCGTCAGTTTCACGCCATTACCGGCCAGGATAAGTTCGACCAGGTGATGGCTGGTATCGATGCCGCCTTCGACGCGGGCTTTGAGCGGGTAAAGGTCAACACCGTACTGATGCGCGACGTCAACCATCACCAGCTCGACACCTTCCTGGACTGGATTCAGTCGCGGCCGATCCAACTGCGCTTTATTGAGCTGATGGAAACCGGCGAAGGGGGCGAACTGTTCCGCAAGCATCATATCTCTGGCGCGGTACTGCGCGACGAACTGCTAAGACGCGGCTGGATCCACCAGATCCGCAGCCGTAGCGACGGCCCGGCCCAGGTCTTCTGCCATCCCGACTATGCCGGTCAGATAGGCCTTATCATGCCCTACGAGAAGGACTTTTGCGCCAGCTGCAACCGGCTGCGCGTGTCGTCCATCGGAAATCTGCATCTGTGTCTGTTCGGCGATGGCGGCATTGCGCTACGCGATCTGCTGGCCGACGATGACCATCAGGATGAGCTGCGCGCGCGTATCGAACGCGCGCTGACCCATAAAAAACAGACTCACTTCCTGCATGACGGCCATACCGGCATTACCCAGAATCTTTCGTATATCGGCGGCTGAGCCGCGGACAGCCTGACGGGGCGGGCGAACAGCTCCGCAATCAAGGAGAATAACAATGAGTAAGGTAAGCGCAGAATTTATTGCGGCGCGCATCGCCGTATTAACTATTTCCAGCCGACGCGGCGAAGATGATGATACCTCCGGCCACTACCTGCGCGATGCAGCCCTGGAGGCTGGCCATCAGGTGGTGGCGAAAGCGATAGTTAAAGAGAACCGCTATGCCATTCGCGCCCAGGTGTCCGCCTGGATTGCCGACGAGAACGTCCAGGTGGTACTGATTAACGGCGGTACCGGTTTTACCGAGGGCGATCAGGCGCCGGAAGCGCTGCTACCGCTGTTTGACCGTGAAGTCACCGGTTTTGGCGAGCTGTTCCGGATGCTCTCTTTTGAAGAGATCGGCACCGCCACGCTGCAGTCGCGTGCGATTGCCGGTATCGCTAACCGAACGCTTATCTTCGCGATGCCGGGGGCGACCAAAGCCTGCCACACAGCCTGGGAGAAAATTATCGCAGCCCAGCTTGATGCCCGTAACCGCCCCTGTAATTTCCATCCGCATTTGAAGAGCTAACGATGTCGCAACTGACCCATATTAATCAGTCCGGCGAAGCGCACATGGTGGACGTCTCCGCGAAGGCGGAAACTACCCGCGAAGCGCGCGCCGAAGCCTTTGTCACCATGCGCCCGGAAACCCTGGCGATGATTGTCGACGGACAGCACCATAAGGGTGATGTGTTCGCCACCGCACGTATCGCCGGGATCCAGGCCGCCAAGCGCACCTGGGAGCTGATTCCGCTGTGCCATCCACTGCTGTTAAGCAAAGTGGAAGTGTCCCTGAACGCTGAACCAGAGCACAGCCGGGTGCGTATCGAGGCCATGTGCCGCCTGAGCGGTAAAACCGGCGTAGAGATGGAGGCTCTGACCGCCGCGTCGGTGGCGGCGCTGACTATCTACGATATGTGTAAAGCGGTGCAGAAAGATATGGTGATTGGCCCGGTGCGTCTGCTGGCCAAGAGCGGTGGCAAATCCGGTGATTTCAGGGTGGAACAACATGATTAATGTGCTCTTTTTTGCCCAGGTGCGCGAACTGGTGGGCTGCGACAGCCTGAGCCTGGAAGGAGAGTTTAGCGACGTGGAATCCCTGCGTCGCGCCCTTGTCGAACGTGGCGACCGCTGGGCGCTGGCTTTGGCGCCCGGTAAACTGCTCTGCGCGGTCAATCAGACCCTGGTGCCCGTCACCCATTCGCTGCGCGACGGCGACGAAGTCGCCTTCTTCCCACCGGTTACGGGGGGCTAAAACGATGCAGGATACCCGAATTCGCGTAGGCCGTGACGGCTTTAACGTTGGTGAAGAATACCAGTGGCTGGCCGCCTGCGACGCCGATGGCGCGGTGGTGACTTTTACCGGTAAGGTGCGCAACCATAACCTGGGAGACAGCGTCAGCGCGTTGACTCTGGAGCACTACCCTGGAATGACCGAAAAGGCGCTGGCGGAAATCGTGGTTGAAGCGCGCGAACGCTGGCCGCTTCAGCGCGTGACGGTAATTCACCGCATCGGCGAACTGTGGCCCGGCGACGAGATAGTCTTTGTCGGTGTGACCGGCGCCCACCGCAGCCAGGCCTTCGAAGCGGCCGAATTTATTATGGATTACCTGAAAACCCGGGCGCCGTTCTGGAAACGGGAAGCCACGCCGGAAGGAGAGCGCTGGGTCGAAGCCAAAGAGAGCGATAAGTCCGCCGCCGGACGTTGGTGATCCTCCCCCTTGCGAATGTGTTAATCTTAAGATCCCAGGGGTAATTTTGTGAGGAACCATCATGGACCGATATCCACGTTCTGATTCAACCGTCGTTCAACAGGGCAGCCGCCTGCAAACCTATATGGCGCAGGTTTATGGCTGGATGACTTGTGGCCTGCTGCTGACCGGCTTTGTCGCCTGGTATGCCGCTAACACGCCGGAACTGATGATGTACATCTTTTCCGGCAAGTTTATCTTCTTCGGGCTGATTATCGCCCAACTGGCGCTGGTGTTTGTGCTTTCCGGACTGGTGCATAAGTTAAGCCCTGGTGTCGCCACCGGGCTGTTTATGCTCTATTCGGCGCTCACCGGGCTGACCTTCTCCAGCATCTTCCTGGTTTATACCTATTCGTCCATCGCCAGCACTTTTGTGGTGACCGGCGGCATGTTCGGCGCCATGAGCCTCTACGGCTACACCACTCAGCGCGATCTCAGCAAATGGGGCAGCCTGCTGTTTATGGGGCTGATTGGCCTGATTCTGGCATCGCTGGTGAATCTGTGGCTTAAAAGCACGCCGCTGATGTGGGCGATTACCTATATCGGGGTGCTGATCTTCGTAGGGCTGACGGCCTATGATACCCAGAAGCTGAAGAATCTTGGCGAGCAGATAGATACCCAGGATAAGGCCCAGATGCGCAGATACTCCATTCTGGGGGCGCTGACCCTCTATCTGGACTTCATCAACCTGTTCCTGATGCTGCTGCGTATTTTCGGCAACCGCCGTTAACCGCCTACCGCGCCGGGCTTTCAGGCCTGGCGCGGCCCTCCATCCACAGATAGCCCAGGGTGGCCAGCAGCAGCGGAATAAAGAAGTAGAGCAACCGCCAGGTGAGCAGGGCGGCGAGCAGCGTTCCCTGATTCACGTGACTGCCAGCCAGCAGCGCAATAAACACCCCCTCCAGTACGCCAATTCCCGCCGGAATATGAACGATCACCCCGGCAATGCTGCTGACCAGTAACACCCCCAGCACCAGCAGATAAGCGGGCCTGTCGCCCATCAGTACCCAGATAATCGCCGCCATGGTCATCCAGTTGGCGCTGGAGAGCAGTAATTGCGCCAGTGCGAATTTTCCGTCAGGCAGCGCCAGCGTAAGGCCGCGCAGGGTAAAGCGCCGCCGTTTCAGGCGGGCGCAGCACCACAGCCAGCCCGTCACCAGCGCCAGCAGCAGCGCCCCCAGCAACTGGAGCGTTCGCGGCGTAATGTACCAGTGGGCGGGCAGGGGGACCGCCCCCAGGCTGAACAGCAGGCCGCCCAGCAGCAGATAGCCGAGCCAGTTGGTGGTCAGGCTGAGCGAAAAGATAGCGGCGATGGTGCTACCGCTCAGTCCAGGGCGGGAATAGAGGCGGTAGCGCATGGCGATGCCGCCGACCCAGGTGCTTAGCGTCAGGTTAAAGGCGTAGCAGATTGCGGCGATCGAGATCACTTTGCCTGCACCCAGAGAGTGACCGCACCAGGCCCGGGCCAGCAGATCGTAACCGCCATACAGCAGATAACTGAACGCCGCCAGTCCGGCGGCGAGCAGCAGCGTGGAAGGGGGGAGTTGCAAAAACGCCCGCCACACTTCCGGCCAGTCGACCTGACGCGCCCAGAAGACAATCAGCGTCAGCACCCCCAGCACAAACAGCCAGTTCAGCAAGCGCGTAACGCGGCGCCAGTGCGGATGGGCGGCGGCCATCAGGGTTTAACCTCCGGGCGGTCACTCTGGGTAGACTGCCCGTTATTTTGAGGTTTGACCCGGGTCACGCGCGGCAGATGAGCCGGCAGCCAGCCCACCATGGCGGGGAAGTGGCGCAGGAAGTGGAAGGCCAGCACGCTGAAGGCCAGATTCCACCAACTGCGGCGCGGCAGCATGTTCTCATCCACCCGCTTGCTCTGGTGTTCGATAAGGGCGTCCAGATTATCGCGCAGCTCCTGATTAAAGTCGCTGTCGTGGATCATCAGATTGGCCTCCAGGTTAAGCGACAGGCTGAGCGGATCCAGGTTACTGGAGCCGACGGTGGCCCAGTGTTGGTCCATCACGGCCACTTTGCCGTGCAGGGCGCGGGTCTGATATTCGAAGATTTGGACCCCGGCCTTGAGCAGGTAGCGATACAGCAGGCGCGACCCCACCTGGACGATGGGCATATCGGGCTGTCCCTGAACCAACAACCGCACCTGCACGCCGCGCCGGGCCGCGTTACGCATGGCGTGTAGCAGACGGTAGCCGGGAAAGAAGTAAGCATTGGCGATAGTGACATCGCGTCGGGCGCCCGCCAGCATTTTCAGATAGTAGCGTTCGATATCGTCGCGGTGCTGGCCGTTGTCGCGCCAGATAAATAGCGCCTGCGCCTCGCCGGCGTGGGGTTCGTGAGAAGGGCCGTGGCCGCGCCAGCCGTAAAAGGGGCGCTCCGGTTCCGGCAGAGTACTTTCCACATAGCTGCGGATATCCTCCACCACCGGGCCGGTGACCATCACGGCATAGTCTTGTTTGGCGTCAGTGCCGTAGCTGGCCATATGCTCGTCGCTAAAGTTAAGGCCGCCGACGAAGGCGACTCGCTCATCCACGACTACGGTTTTACGATGCATGCGGCGGAACAGATTGGTTCGCATGCCGAACAGCCTGGGGCGCGGATCGTAATAGCGGACGATGACTCCGGCGGCTACCAGTTCGTCAATAAAGTGTGCGGAGAGTTCCGGGGTGCCGTAGCCGTCCAGCAGGCATTCGACGCGAACGCCGCGTCTGGCGGCCGCCAGCAGGGTATGGCGCAGTCGCCAGCCTACGCTGTCCTCGAACCAGATAAAGGTTTCCAGCAGCACCTGAGTGCGGGCAGAGGCGATAGCGTCGAACACCGCCGGGAAGAACGCCTCGCCGTTTTCCAGTAACTGAATATGGTTGCCCTGGCGCCAGCGGTTTTTCACAGGTGAATCTCCACGGCCAGCGGGGCGTGATCGGAGAGATGACGCCAGTCGCGTAGCGTCAGCGCCCAGGGGGTGCTGGCAGAGGCGTATTTAACGTAGATACGGTCCAGGCGCAGCAGGGGGAAGCGTACCGGAAAGGTGCGCGCCGGGCGTCCTCTGGCGCGGGTAAAGACCTCGTCCAGCCCGGCCAGCTCCCGCAGCGGCCGGTTGGCTTTCTGGCGCCAGTCGTTAAAGTCACCTGCCACCACTATCGGCTGATCGGCAGGCAGGTCGTTGACCAGGCTCGCCAGTTGCCGCAGCTGGATGGCGCGATGGCTGTCGTGCAGCCCCAGGTGCACGCAAATAATATGGATATGCTGACCGCTTTCCGGTAGCAGAATGCGGCAGCGTAGCAGGCCGCGCTTTTCGTGGCCGGGGATGGAGACATCGTGATTTTCAAACTGCTCAATGGGAAAGCGGGAAAGAATGGCGTTGCCGTGGTGCCCTTCGGGGTAGACGGCGTTGCGGCCGTAGGCGTAGTCGCGCCACATGGTATCGGCCAGAAATTCATAGTGGGGCGCATCCGGCCAGCCGGCCACCCTTAAGGCGTGGATCTCATGCTCCCCCAGCACTTCCTGCAGGCAGACGATGTCCGCCGAGACGCTGCGAACCGCCTCGCGCAGCTCTGGCAGGATAAAACGCCGGTTCAGGGCGGTGAACCCTTTGTGGGTGTTGATGGTCAGCACCCGCAGCGAAAAATGCGCCGTTTTGTCGGTCATGAGCCTCCCACAAATGCCTCTCCGTAGACGATAAAGTGTAGTCTTTGTCACAAAAAGTTGGCGGGATACGGAATTTTCCTTAAAGTACTGTACTCTGAAAGAACAGAAAAAAAGACTAAATGGAGACGAGCCATGAAGTGGCAACAACGTATTCGTGTGGCAACTGGCATGAGTTGCCTGCAGATTATGCTGCATTTACTGGTAGTCGCATTACTGGTTATGGGCTGGTTGAGCAATACGATGGTGCGCGTCGGGCTGGGGCTCTGCACGCTGTACGCGGTCACGCTGATGCTGATGTTAGTGTTCCAGCGCCATGCGGAAGGCTGGCGCCGGGAGTTTGCCGATCTGCTGGAAGAACTGACCACCGCCTGGTACTTCGGGGCTGCGCTGATCGCCATCTGGCTGCTTTCCCGGGTGGTGCATAACAATTTTCTGCTGGCCGTTGCCGGACTGGCGCTGCTGGCTGGCCCGGCTCTGGTCTCACTGCTGATTAAAGACCGCCGCCGCTCAGGCGATCTTCCTGCGAAACATAGCGTACGCCGCTAATCCTGTTGTGGCCGCTATCACCAGTAGCGGCCATAAGCTCTGCCAGATGATGTGGAAGCTGGCATCCTTCAAATAGATCTGCTTGGTGATTTCGGTAAAGTGACGGATGGGGTTTACCCAGGTCAGGTTCTGTAACCAGACCGGCATATTCTCGACCGGAGAGACATACCCCGATAGCAGAATCGCCGGCATCATAAAGACAAAGACCCCGATAAACGCCTGCTGCTGGGTGGCGCACAGCGACGAAATCAACAGCCCGAACCCCACCAGCGACAGCCCGTACACCACCATGGTGAAGTAGAACAGCAGCAGCGAACCGGCAAAGGGTATCTGGTAAACCAAAATACCGGCCAGCAGCACGATAGTGGCCTGGAAAGTAGCGACGATAAGCGCAGGAATCGCTTTACCGACAAAAATCTGCCAGGTGGTAAGCGGCGAAACCAGCAACTGGTCGAGGGTGCCCTGTTCGCGTTCGCGCGCCACGGAAAGCGAAGTCACAATCATAATCCCGACGGTGGTGATCATCGCCACCAGCGACGGCACCACGAACCAGTCATAGTCCAGGTTGGGGTTGTACCAGTTACGCACCACCAGCTCGCTGTTGCCGCTGCGCTCCTGGCCCTGAGTCAGCTCATTCTGATAATCCATAACAATCTGCTGCAGATAGCGGGCCGCTATCTGAGCGCTGTTGGAATTTCGCCCGTCGAGAATCAGTTGAAGCTGGGTGGGCTTGCCCTGATCGAGATCCCGGGAAAAGCTTGCCGGAAAGCGGGCCACCAGCAGGGCCTTCTGAGTATCGATAGTGGGCTGGACTTGCTGAGGGCCGTGCAGTCGCAGGACGTGGCTGAAGGCGTTAGCCCGGGCAAAGCGCTGGGTCAGCTCCACCGAATGCCTGCCGTTGTCTTCGCTGTAGATGGCGATGGTAGCGTTGGTCACTTCCAGGGTTGCCGCCAGCGGGAACAGCACCACCTGAATAATCACCGGTAGCACCAGAATGGCGCGGGTCTGAGGCTCTCGCAGCAGCGACTGTAGCTCTTTGCGAATCAGTGTCCATAAACGATGTAGCATCAGAGGCTTCCTTAATCGAGACGGCGTTTGGTGTTAAGCCAGGTCAGGCCGATAAACATCACCGCCGAGCCAATCAAAAACAGCAGATTAATCAGCAGCACGATGGGGATATTGCCCGCCAGAAACAGGCTCTGTAGGGTACTGACGAAGTAGCGTGCCGGAATAATCCAGGTCACCGCCCGGATGGCGGCAGGCATACTGTCTATCTGGAAAATAAAGCCGGATAGCATCACCGATGGCAGAAACGCCGCGTTTAACGCCACCTGGGCGGCGTTAAATTGATTACGGGTCAGGGTGGAGATCAAAAGCCCCATTCCCAGGGTACTGAGCAGGAACAGGCTGGTGATAATAAACAACAGCAGCAGGGAACCGCGGTAGGGCACGCCCAGCACAAAGACCGTCATCAGCATACAGATAAGCATCGCCAGCATGCCCAGAAAATAGTAGGGGATAAGCTTGCACAGCAGCAGTTCGCTGCGGGTCACTTCTGTGGAGAGCAGTGCCTCCATGGTGCCGCGCTCCCACTCCCTGGCCACCACCAGCGAGGTCAGAATAGCGCCGATCACCGTCATGATAATGGTGATAGCGCCGGGGATAATAAAATGGCGGCTGATGGCGGCCGGGTTAAACCAGTAGCGGCTCTGAACGTCGATCAGCGGCTGCAGATTTTCACCCCGGGCAAGTGCCCGCTGCTGCTGCCAGATTTGCCAGCTTCCCTGAACGTAGCCCTGCACAAAGTTGGCGGTGTTAGGTTCGCTGCCGTCGGTAATCACCTGGACAGGCGCGCTGTCGCCGGGGCTTGCCAGCCGCTCGGCGAAATTCACCGGCAATACCACCAGCCCGCGAATCCGCCCGCTCTGCATCATTTCGATCAACTGCTGGCGATTATTGCTGACGGTAGCGTCAATAAAGGGCGAGGCGCTCAGGGTGCGGGTAAAGTCCACCGCCTCTTCGCTGCGCTGTTCCAGCAGCACGCCGACCCGCAACTGGCTGGAGTCCAGATTAATGCCGTAACCGAAGATAAACAGCAGCAGCAGGGGAATGACCACCGCAATCAACCAGCTACTGGGATCGCGCAGAATCTGGCGGGTCTCTTTCAGGCACAGGGCGCGTACCCGCCGGGCGGAGAAGAGTCGACTATTGGCCATGGCTGTGCTCCTTGTCCCACTGGTGAATCAGGGCGATAAAGGCCTGTTCCATGGTGGGATCCGGGTGTTCGGCGTCTGCGGCCTGCTGCTTCAGGGCATCCGGCGTACCGCTGGCGATGATCTTGCCGTGGTACACCAGACCGATGCGGTCGCAGTATTCCGCCTCGTCCATAAAGTGGGTGGTGACCATCACGGTCACGCCGCGTTCGACCATACTGTTGATATGCAGCCAGAATTCTCGGCGGGTGAGAGGATCCACCCCGGAGGTGGGTTCATCCAGAAACAGGATATCCGGCTCGTGCATCAGCGAGCAGGCCAGCGCCAGCCGCTGCTTGAAACCCAGCGGCAGGGCATCGGTATTGTGGCGGGCGATGGGCGTCAGGTTAAACGCCTGGCTCATCCGTTCAATGCTTTCACGCTGGCGTCGTCCCTTAAGGCCATAGATGCCGGAGAAAAAGTGCAGGTTCTGGTTGACCGTCAGGTTGCCGTACAGTGAAAACTTCTGGGCCATGTAGCCCAGATGCTGGCGTGCCTGGCCGGAGTCGGTCTTAAGATCCATATTCAGCACCAGCGCCTGACCGGAGGTGGGCACCAGCAGGCCGCACATCATCTTGAAGGTGGTGGATTTGCCTGCGCCGTTAGGGCCGAGCAGCCCGAAGATCTCGCCGCGCGTCACTTTGAAGTCAACATGGTCGGTGGCCGCGAAGTCGCCGAATTTTTTGGTGAGCTGGCGCGCTTCGATCACCGTTTCACCAGGGGCGCCTTCCACATCGTGCAGAATGGCGCCCAGCGGCGACTCGGCGGCCGTCGCGCCGCCCAGCAGATCGATAAAGGCATCCTCAAAGCGCGGCGCGGTCTGTGCAATATGGTCGGGCGGCAGCGCCAGAGCCTGGGCCAGGACATCGGCCTGGGCCCCCTGGTTCAGAATTACCCGCACTGATTTTCCCTGGATAACGCCGTCGCTGACCGTCGGCTGCCGTAGCGCACGCTGCAGCAGCTGGCGATTGTTCAGGTCGGGGCTGGTCATCAGCCAGCTGCGTCCGGTCATCTGGCGGGTCAACGTTTTCGGTTCGCCCTGCCAGAGCATCTCTCCCTCGTTCATCAGCAGAATAGTGCGGCACTGCTCGGCTTCGTCCAGGTAGGAGGTGCTCCACAGAATCAGCATGCCTTCGTCGGAAAGCGTGTGCACCATCTGCCACAGCTCGCGGCGCGAAATAGGGTCGACCCCAACGCCGGGTTCATCCAGCAGCAGCACCTGGGGTTGGCCCACCAGGGTGCAGGCCAGCCCGAGCTTCTGTTTCATCCCGCCGGAAAGTTTGCCCGCCAGGCGCCCGGTGAAGGGGGCCAGGGCGGTAAAGGCCAGCAGTTTTTCGAAAGTCTGATGGCGCTGTTCGCCGGTGACGCTACGCAGGTCGGCGTAGAGATTCAGGTTCTCCTGGACCGTTAAGTCCTCGTAGAGGCCGAATTTCTGCGGCATATAGCCCATCAGCGCGTGGAGATCTCCGGAATCCTTAATGGGATCCAGCCCGGCCACCCGAACAGCGCCTTCGCTGGGCTGTAGTAACCCCGCCAGCATGCGCATCAGCGTGGTTTTACCGGCGCCGTCCGGCCCTACCAGGCCAATGACGCCGCCAGCGCTGAGCGTCACCGTCAGGCTGGCGACCGCTGGCTTTTCCATATCAGGGAAGCGTTTGACTACGCCCTTCAGTTCAATGGTACGCTCAGCGTGGCTCATCGGTGCTTGCCTTCGCGTCGCTAAAGCGCAGGGTGACCGGCATTCCCTGGCGCAGGGTATCGTCCGGATCGGTCACGATAATGCGCAGGCGGTAGACCAGATCGGTCCGCAGATCCGGGGTCTCTACGCTCTTGGGGGTGAATTCGGCGGTCGGTGACACAAAGCCAATCTGGCCGTGCCAGGGCTTATTCGGGCGGCCGTCGGTGTAAATCAGCACTTTACGACCCGGTTGGACCTGATTGAGGTTGGGCTCGTCCACATAAGCGCGGATCCAGACCGGGCGGGTCAGCGACAGCGTCAGAACGCTGCTACCGGCGCTGAGCATGGTGCCGGGCTCAACGGAACGGGTCAGCAGGGTGCCGTCCGAAGGGGCGATAAGCGTGGCGTCCTGAAGATCCAGCCTGGCCTGAGCCAGCGCGGCCTGGGCCTGTTCCAGACTGGCTTTAGCTTCGGCAATTTCCTGGGGCCGGTTTCCGGCCTGGTACTGGGCCAGTTTATCGCGGGCCGCTTTCAGGTTCGCCGCGGCCTGATCCCGGGATGAACGGGCGTCAGACAGCGCGTCGGCCGAAACGGCGCGGCTGTTCCACAGCCCCAACTGGCGCTGATAAAACTTATCCGCATACTCCCAGGAGGCGTGAGCCTGGCGTTCAGCGGCGGCGGCCTGGGCTATCTCTTCACTGCGGTAGCCGGCCATCATCAGGTCATATTTGGCCTGGGCAACGGCAACATTGGCCTGAGATTGCTGCAGGGCATTATGCAAAGGCGCCTGGTCCAGCTCGCCCAGCACGTCGCCGCGCTTAATGGTATCTCCTTCATCCACGTTAAGGCTTGCCAGACGACCGCCAACCCGGAAGCTCATATTAACCGTGCGGATATCCACGTTACCGTACAGCGTTAGCGGCTGATTGTGTTGGCTGCGATACCACCACCAGCCGCCGAGCGCGGCGGCCAGTAGTGCCACAATGATTAACACTACCAGGACAGGCTTGCTACTTTTCATTTTCGTCGGCTCCTCGCTGGACGGAAAGTCCCTGTAGAATGAAATCGATATGCTGGGTCACCACCCGGATAATCAGCTTAACCCCTGCCGCATCGAAGCGCTGCCACCCGGCGCGCAGCAGAATGGTTTCGCGCCCCAGCCGAAAGGCGAGTATCTCCCCCAGTAGGGCATGGGTGTGGAGAATGGTTTCGGTATCTTCCGGGTCGCGCCCGCAGTAGCTGGCGATAAGTCGGGTCAGAAGCTGATGCATCGGCGCGGTCACCCGTTCGTGAATCAACTGGTAAGCTTCGGTCGGCGCCAGTTGCTCGCGGGAAATAAACTTGCTGATATTCAGCGTTTCATCGGCGGTGAGCAGGGCGATAAGATGGCGGCTGGCTTCAACGATAAGCTGGCGCACGGCTTTCCGATCGTCTCCGCTTGCCAGCAGCTTTTCGGCGGCAGCGGCATGCTGCTGGAAATTATTATCAATGAAATCGGCAATCCAGCGAGCGCAGGCCAGATAAAGCGCCTCTTTTGATCCGAAGTAATAGGTAATGGCGGCGATATTCTGTTGCGCCTGAGCGGCGATATCCCGGGTGGTGGCATGCAGACCGTATTCGCCGAACTGGGCGATGGCAGCCTGAATCAGCTGCTGCTTTGCCTGTTCACCTCTGGCGGTAGGGGGGCTGGCGTCGTTGCTCATCGGGAGAATTCCTGAAAACTTAATCAATCGATTGATTAAGAGTAAGCAGGTTTTGCCAGCGTGTCCAGAAACGTCAATTTGTTCTGTCAATGTTTCCACACGGGAGAATTTATGCGCCATGTCGCAAAAACTGATACACTCCGCCCCCTGTAATGGCGCCGTAGTTTGTGCCTTTAAGTAACCGGCCGGTTCCCGGCTTGCACACTCCCCCTGGAAACTACACCGGTTGCCCGGTCAGGGCGGGTCTGGAGTAGTTATGTCTTTTGATTCTCTTGGGCTGAGCCCCGATATTTTGCGCGCCGTTGCCGAACAGGGCTATCGCGAACCCACCCCTATTCAGCGCCAGGCGATTCCCGTGGTGCTCAGCGGTCGCGATCTGATGGCCAGCGCCCAGACGGGCACCGGTAAAACCGCAGGCTTTACGCTGCCGCTGCTGGAGCTGCTGACTCAGCGCGAGCCGCACAGCAAAGGGCGTCGCCCGGTGCGCGCCCTGATCCTGACCCCCACCCGTGAACTGGCCGCGCAGATCGGCGAAAACGTACGCGACTACAGCAAATACCTCAACATCCGTTCGCTGGTGGTGTTCGGCGGCGTAAGCATCAACCCGCAGATGATGAAGCTGCGCGGCGGTGTTGACGTGCTGGTGGCGACTCCCGGGCGCCTGCTCGATCTGGAACATCAGAACGCCGTGAATCTGGACCAGGTGGAAATCCTGGTGCTGGACGAAGCCGATCGCATGCTGGATATGGGCTTTATCCACGATATCCGTCGGGTACTGGCGAAGCTGCCGCCACGCCGTCAGAATCTGCTGTTTTCCGCCACCTTCTCTGACGAAATTAAGGGGCTGGCGGAAAAACTGCTGCACAACCCGGAAGAGGTGGAGGTAGCGCGCCGCAACACCGCTTCAGAGCAGGTGACCCAGCACGTTCATTTTGTGGATAAGAAACGCAAGCGCGAGCTGCTGTCACTGATGATTGGCAAAGGCGACTGGCGCCAGGTGCTGGTCTTTACCCGCACCAAGCACGGCGCTAACCATCTGGCGGAACAGTTGAATAAAGACGGCATCACCGCCGCCGCTATTCACGGTAACAAGAGCCAGGGAGCGCGTACCCGGGCGCTGGCCAACTTTAAGTCCGGTGATATTCGGGTGCTGGTGGCGACCGATATCGCCGCCCGCGGTCTGGATATTGAAGAGCTGCCGCACGTGGTCAACTATGAGCTGCCTAACGTGCCGGAAGATTACGTGCACCGTATTGGCCGTACCGGTCGTGCTGCCGCCACCGGTGAAGCGCTGTCGCTGGTCTGCGTGGATGAGCATAAACTGCTGCGTGATATCGAACGCCTGCTGAAGCGCGAAATTCCGCGTATTGCCGAGCCGGGCTTTGAGCCGGATCCCTCCATTAAGGCGGAGCCGATTCAGAACGGCCGCCAGGGACGTAGCGGCGGTGGTCGCGGCGGTAATGGTGGTGGTCGCGGTAATGGCGGCGGACGTGGCCAGAGCCAGGGGCAGCCGCGTAAGCGCGCCGAAAGCGGCCAGGCGGCTAAGCCTGCCGGTGAACGTTCCGGTCGTCGACGTCGTCGCGGCGGTCAGGGCGGCGGCGAAGGTAACCGCTAAGGTCTTTCTGTACCCCATGCCTTAAACATGGGAGAATAGTGGCTGTTTGTACAGTAGATACGGTTCTCCCATGGCATTGTCCGCGGCGCATAAGGCGCAAATCAGCGCCTGGTACAAGGCGCTTTCTCAGCAAATTCCGGACTTTATTCCTCGCGCTCCTCAGCGCCAGATGATCGCCGAAGTGGCGAAAACCCTGGCGGATGAAGAGGGGCGCCATCTCGCCATTGAAGCGCCGACCGGCGTCGGCAAGACGCTCTCTTACCTGATTCCCGGCATCGCTCTGGCCCGGGCCGAACAGAAAACCCTGGTGATCAGCACCGCCAACGTGGCGCTGCAGGATCAGATCTTCAGTAAAGATCTGCCGTTGCTTGCCAAAATAATCCCCGGTTTAAAATTTACCGCTGCCTTCGGGCGCGGGCGCTACGTCTGTCCCCGCAATCTCGCCATGTTGGCCAGTGACGAACAGCAGCAGCAGGGCGACCTGCTGGCGATGCTTGATGACGCCCTGACCGCCACCAGCAAAGAAGAACGCAAGCTGTGCATCGATCTGAAGCAGACCCTGGATAGCTACAGCTGGGACGGGGTGCGTGACCACAGCAAGAAAAACATTGCCGATGACCTGTGGCGGCGGCTGAGTACCGACAAAGTCGGCTGTCTGGGCACTAACTGTCAGTGGTATCGCGAATGCCCATTTTTCGTGGCGCGCCGTGAGATCGTTGAAGCCGAAGTGGTGGTGGCGAATCACGCCCTGGTGATGGCGGCGCTGGAAAATGAGAGCGTACTGCCACCGGCGAAACATTTGCTGCTGGTGCTGGATGAAGGCCATCACCTGCCGGATGTGGCGCGTGACGCCCTGGAAACCAGCGCTGAAATCACCCCCGGCTGGCTGCGGTTACAGCTGGATCTGTTCAGTAAGTTGATCGCCACCAGTCTTGAACAGTTCCGCCCGAAAAGCATTCCGCCGCTTGCCACTCCGGAGCGCCTGAACAACCATTGCGAAGAGCTGGACGAACTGGCCACGACGCTGGCGGGGATCTTTGGTCTGTACCTGCCAGGCGAAAATGAAGGCCTGTACCGTTTCGCCATGGGCGAACTACCAGAAGAGATGCTGCCGATGGTACAGCGCATGGCGAAGCTTTCCGACGCGCTGCGCGGCCTGGCGGAAGCCTTTCTGAATGACCTTAGCGAACGTACCGGCCAGCACGATATCGTGCGGCTGCATCGACTGCTCCTGCAGATGAATCGCGCTCTGGGGCACTTCGAGGCCCAGAGTAAGCTGTGGAAACTGGCGGCCATGGCCAACAGTTCGAACGCGCCGGTGTGCAAGTGGATAGCCCGGGAAGTGCGCGAAGGGCAGCCGAAGCTGCTGCTGCACTGCGCGGCCATTCGGGTTAGCGATCAACTGGAAAAGCTGCTGTGGCGCAGCGTTCCCCATGTGGTGGTCACCTCGGCGACCCTGCGTTCGCTGAACAGCTTCACTCGTCTCCAGGAGCTGAGCGGCCTTAAGGAAAAGGCCGGGGACCGCTTTGTGGCGCTGGATTCGCCGTTCGATCACGTGCATCAGGGGCGGCTGGTGATTCCGCAAATGCGCTACGCGCCGCTGATGGAGCATGAGCGGCTGCATATTGCCGAGATGGCGGGCTTCTTTCGCGGCGAACTGGAAAAGGGCGAGCACCGGGGCATGCTGGTACTGTTCGCGAGTCTGAGGGCGATGACCGCTTTCCTGGAGTGCGTTCCCGATCTGCGCCTGCAACTGCTGGTACAGGGGGATCTGCCGCGTTACCGGCTGGTGGAGCTGCATCGCCAGCGGGTTACGGAAGGCCAGACCAGCGTGCTGGTGGGGCTACAATCGTTCGCCGAGGGGCTGGATTTAAAAGGCGAGCTGCTAAGCCAGGTGCATATTCATAAGATAGCTTTTCCGCCGGTAGACAGCCCGGTGGTGGAAACCGAAGGGGAGTGGCTGAAGGCCCACAAGCGCTATCCGTTCGAGGTACAGAGTCTACCCAGCGCCTCCTTCAATCTGATTCAGCAGGTCGGCAGGCTGATTCGCAGCCACGCCTGCTGGGGCGAAGTGGTGATTTACGATAAGCGCCTGCTGACGAAAAGCTACGGCCAGCGGCTGCTGGCGGCGTTGCCGGTTTTCCCGGTGCTTCAGCCACCTGCGCCAGAGATTGACAGCAAGCTGCTGGAAAAACCGGCGGTTACCGGAGCCCGGGGGCGAAAGAGTCGCTCAGGTCGGAGCGGGCGCGTTAAACTGAATAACAAGACCCAAAAGAGGAGCTAACTGGTGGATTACCGCAAAATAATTAAAGAGATTGGGCGCGGTAAAAATCACGCCCGGGATCTCGACTTCGATACCGCGCGCGGCCTGTACAGCCATATGCTGGATGGCAAGGTGCCTGAACTGGAGCTGGGCGGCATCCTGATTGCGCTGCGTATTAAAGGTGAAGGCGAGGCGGAACTGCGCGGTTTTTATGATGCGGTGCGCCAGCGAACCCTGACGCTGACCCCGCCTGCAGGCAGACCGATGCCGGTGGTGATTCCGACTTATAACGGCGCCCGCCGTCAGGCGAACCTGACGCCGCTGCTGGCGCTGCTGCTTAGCCGGATGGGTTTCCCGGTGGTGGTGCACGGCGTGAGTGAAGATCCGACCCGGGTTATCTCGGCCACTATCTTTGAGCTGCTGGGTATTGCGCCCACGCTGCATGTCGGTCAGGCCCAGGCGAAGCTGGAATCCAGCGAACCGCTATTTATGCCAGTGGATGCCCTGTGCCCTCCGCTGACCGGGCAGCTCGAGCTGCGCTGGCGACTGGGAGTGCGTAGCAGCGCCCATACCCTGGCGAAGCTCATCTCACCGTTTGGCGAAGATCGGGCGCTGCGTCTGTCCAGCGTTTCGCATCCGGAGTATGTCACCCGGGTGGCGCAGTTCTTTAACCAGACCGGCGGACGGGCACTGCTGATGCACGGCACGGAAGGCGAAGTGTACGCGAATCCGCAGCGTTGCCCGCAAATCAGCCTGGTGGCGGAGCAGGATGTGCAGGTGCTGTGCGAACGTCAGGATGAGGCGCAGCAGGATATCGCGCTGCCTGGCGATAAAGACGCGGAAGTCACCGCCCGCTGGATTCAGCGCTGCGTGGCGGGCGAAGAGCCGGTACCGGCCTCTATTAAGCAGCAGCTGGCCTGCTGTCTGGTGGCGAGCGGCGAGCAGGATGATATGGCTGCGGCGCTGGCGCAGGTGAATCGGCTGTTTGGGTAAACGGGCTTTGTTTCAGGGGAAAAGCGGCGGAATATGGCGATGCGGTGGGCTGTTCCGTTCACTTTACGTGACTGCTTTTCTGTTGATTCACAACCGGTGAGCAGGGGGGAACTCCCTTTCCCTTCCTGGTGTACGTTCCGGGGAGAAAAGCGGCAGAATATAATGACGCTGTGGGCTGTTCCGTTCACTTTGCGTGACTGCTTCTCTGTTGATTCATAGCCGGTGAACGGGCCAGGGGGGCTCAGGCGCCACCCCCCTGGCGACCCGTTCACCGGTTCCGAAACCGACATAAGAGAAATCACCTTAAAGTGAACGGAATCTTCGCCAGCGCGACATATTTCCCCTGAAGACAGCATCATTACGAAAATATTGCCACCTTCATGAAACAACTCAGAATTATTGCGAGACAGTTTCAGCAATAAAATATTCAGTCCACCACTGTAATTTATTACAGGTTAAAATACCGACAGCGATTTTTTATTCAAGGGAGCCAGGAACGCAGCAAGAAACGTCTAATTATACAGACGCGACCCGCCAGTGCACGAACACTGACAGGCCGCTAACCACAACCAACTACAGGAGAGTTGATTATGGCTGATACCCATCATAAGCCACGCCCCGCTATTTCCAAAACACAACGCAACCTGACCGTCGGATATATCAGCACGCGTCACGAAAATCGCGCCACCGGCATGACAACATACTACAGCCGCCACCCCAGTCTGCATCTGAAAGGCAACTGGCTGGGTGAAGCCGGATTTGAAACCGGCAGTCCGGTGAAGGTGACCATCGAGTCGGGCAGGATAATTATTTGTCCCGGTTAAGCATGATATCCGTCAACGGAATCTTTTCCAGCGCAACATATTCATCCGAAAACAAACCAAAAAAAAGCCCGCCAGTGGCCGGCGGGCAAGGGATAACATCAGGGTTTCCGTCATATTTAGGGATCAGAACAAGGGGCCGGGAGAGGGATCCCGGCTGAGGGTTACTTGTAGATCACCGCGGTGCCGTGCAGCAGATTTTCGCCGGAGGCAGAGGTGATTTTATAGGCGCTGGCGCCCTGGGCATCGGCTTTAGCCGCCAGCTGATCTTCCAGCTGGGTCAGGGTGTAGGCGCCAGAGGCGGAAACAACGCCGATCTTCTGGCCGTGCTGGTCATTATCGGTGACCGGCTGGGCGGCGAAGGCGCCGAAGGACAGGGTAGATAGCACAATTGCAGCAACAGTATATTTAATGTTTTTCATGGTCATATCTCGCAGGTTATTCTGTAAAAAATCTTTCGTTCCGTTTATGTGATCATTATCACGGTATTTTTACAGAGATAAAACCTGGAAGAATTGATGGTGTTGTTCTAAAAAATTGACCATTCATTAATATATTGATTTTTAAATGCTATTTTGTGGTTTTGTCTACTGCGTCACCAAAAACGCCATCAAGAGTATGGAAAAGGCACATTTGGTCACACCGGATTCGCCAGAGGCCAGGTAGCGATAGCGCCCCGCCCGCAGAAGGCCGGGGACGCTGCCAGACGCGCCGGTAGCGGCGCTTATTTATAGATGGTGGCGGTACCATGCATCTGATTATTGCCGCCAGCCGAGGTGATAACGTAGCCCGTCGCTCCCTCTTCACGGGCCTTTTCGGCAAGTTTGTCTTCCAGATCGCCAAGGTGGGTGGCACCGCTGGCTGAAACCGTGCCGGCGGGGCGGAGCTGGCTGGTTTCCGGGTTGGTGAGCGGCGTTGCCGCAAAGCTTGCGGGAACACAGACAATGAAGGTGACAACGGCAGAAAAGAGCGACAGTTTTTTCATGATCACATCCTCACGACAGGTCTCAATGGCGGTTAAAAATTAACCACCGCGAAGTAAAGTGTAGTCCGCCGTAGACTGTGATATGGCGCAAAAAATGGCTTTTCACTGGTCGACATTTACTGACAAAAGTTGACCCATGAAAATTGACTAACGCTATGATTTTGCAGGTATTGCATCGGGACGTACCAAATCGAAACGCTGCTCATCGCTAATGCTGTAGTAAGCGCTCGGCCCTCCGGCGCGCAGTACCGGCTGGGCTTTTGCAGTCTGATAAATTCCCTGCTCCAGCAACCGCCTGTCGATATGAACGGCCACCACTTCGCCCAGCACCAGCCAGGTGTCCGTGGGCTCGCCGTCGGCGGAGGTTAACTGCCAGTGCTGAGACAGGCGACACTCAAAATTCACCGGACTTTCCGCCACCCGCGGCGCTTTGACCTGCTTTCCTGCCAGCGGCGTCAGCCCGGCCCGGACGAATTCGTCCTCACCGTGCGGCAGCGTGGCGGAGGTTTCATTCATCTGTTCCGCCAAAGGGCGGGTAGTCAGATTCCAGACAAACTCGCCGGTTTCCAGAATATTGCGCAGGCTGTCTTTATAGCCGCTACTGGCGAAGCCGATAATCGGTGGACGGTAGTTAAAGCAGTTAAAAAAGCTGTAGGGGGCAAGGTTGCGCTGTCCTTTGCTGTCCTGAGTGGCTATCCAGCCGATAGGCCGCGGGCCGATAATCGCGTTGAGAGGATCGTGGGGCAGGCCATGGCCCGCTGCTGGCTCGTAATAGTAGTAGTCGTCAGACATTGGTTTTCCCGTTAATGGCGATTTTTATTCCCTGATAGTGTATCGCAACGGCGCCGATATTATTTACCTGTGAGCCGACAACGGGTATCTTACGCGCCCACACAGGAGAATGCTCATGACCAGCCAGCCCGCCAGGCGCTCCGGGTTACACCCGCGTAATCGTCACCAGTCCCGCTATGATTTTCCCGCGCTCATTGCGGCCTGCCCGGCGCTGGAGGCCTTTGTCCGTACCAGCCCCCGCGGCGAACCGACCATCGATTTCGCCGACCCTCTGGCGGTCAGGGCGCTGAATCAGGCGCTGTTGGCCTGCTTCTATCAGATAATCCACTGGGATATTCCGCAAGGCTTTCTGTGCCCGCCGGTGCCGGGGCGCGCCGACTATCTGCACTATCTGGCGGATCTGCTGGCAGAGGATAACCAGGGAACGGTTCCGACTCAGGCCGATATTCTGGATATCGGTACTGGCGCCAACTGCATTTATCCGTTGATTGGCCAGTATGAGTACGGCTGGCGCTTTACCGGCAGCGAGGTTAACCCGGACGCGCTGCGCAGCGCCGCCGCTATCGTGGCTGCGAATCCGGGCCTGAACCGCCGCATTCGGCTACGTCGTCAGAAGCAGGACGACGCCATTTTTCGGGGGATTATCCACGCGAATGAGCGCTACGCGGCGACAATGTGTAACCCACCGTTTCATGATTCGGCTGCCTCAGCCCAGGCGGGCAGCGAACGCAAGCGACGCAATCTGGGGCTGAGCGAGCAAGGAAACGCCCTGAACTTTGGCGGCCAGCCGAAAGAGCTGTGGTGCGAAGGCGGCGAAGTACGTTTTATTCAGCAGATGATTGATGAGAGCAAGGCGTTTGCCCGCCAGGTGGGATGGTTCACCACCCTGGTATCACGCGGCGAGCACCTGCCGGAAATCTACCGGGCGCTTCAGGGTGCCGGTGCGGTTCGGGTCGTGAAAAAGAACATGGCCCAGGGCCAGAAGCAGAGCCGTTTTATCGGCTGGAGCTTTAGCGAGAAGCGGCCCCGCTAAGGGGGCCGTTATTGGCGGTCAGGAGACGTGCTGCAGGAACTCCTGCAGCCGCTGACCGGGTGGGTTTTCAATCAGTTCACGCGGGTTGCCGTCGGCGGCTATCCGCCCCTTATCGATAAAGATCAGCCGTGAGGCGACCTGTCTGGCAAAGCCTATTTCATGGGTGACAATCACCATGGTCATCCCTTCTTCGGCCAGATCCTGCATCACCTTCAGCACCTCGTGGCGTAGCTCCGGATCCAGCGCCGAAGTGGGCTCATCAAACAGCATCATTTTGGGTTTCACCGCCAGCGCTCTGGCGATGGCGACCCGTTGCTGCTGGCCGCCCGAAAGTTCGGAAGGATAGTGAGCGGCGCGGTCCGCCAGTCCGACTTTATCCAGCAGCGCTTTGGCCTGCTTTTCGGCATCGGCCTTGCGGGTGCCGCGTACCCGAACCGGACCAAACATCACATTCTCCAGCGCCGTCATTTGGGGGAACAGGTAGAACTGCTGGAATACCATGCCCGCCTCCTGGCGAATCAGGCGTTCGTCCACTTTCGGGTCATTGACCTTCATACCATCGACGATCAGGTCGCCAGAGGTGACCTCCTCCAGCTTGTTAATACAGCGCAGCAGGGTCGACTTACCGGAGCCTGAAGGGCCGATTATTACCACTACTTCGCCCTGCTGAATGTGCAGATCGATATTGTGCAGCACCTGAGTTGGCCCAAAGTGCTTGGAAACGTTATTAAACTCAATCACAGGATCTTCATCCTTCTTTCGAGGCGACGCAGAACAAAGCTCAGCACCAGGGTGATAATCAGATAGATAACCGCGACGGCGCTCCAGATTTCCAGTGCCCGGAAGTTACCGGCGATAATCTCCTGCCCCTGGCGGGTCAGCTCCGCTACGCCTATCACGATAAACAGCGAGGTATCTTTGATGCTGATAATCCACTGGTTACCCAGCGGCGGCAGCATGCGGCGCAGGGCCAGCGGCAGAATCACGTAGCGAATGGTATCGCGGCGTGAAAGGCCCAGCGCCAGGCCTGCTTCGCGAAATCCTTTATGGATAGAGAGCACGGCGCCGCGGGTAATTTCAGCAATATAGGCGCCCGAGTTAATCATGATGGTGACTACTGCGGCGGTGAAGGGATCGATACGCAGATCGGAAAAGGCCATCGGCAGGGCAAAGTAGATAAACATGACCTGCACCACGATGGGGGTGCCGCGAATCAGTTCAATAAATGCCAGGGCCAGATGATTCAGGATCCAGCCGCCAAAGCTGCGGGCGAAACCGGCGATAAGACCGATAACCAGCCCGCCCAGCAGGCCGAGTACCGAGATCCAAAGCGTCATTTTTGCGCCTTCCAGCAGCAGCGGTATCGCAGGCCAGATGGCGCTCCAGTCAAACTCCATGATGATTTCCTGTCGCAAACAAAGCAGAAGTGGGCGGGGGGCGAGCTCCCCCCTCGCCGTGAGGATTATTCCGGATCTTTGCCGAACCACTTTTTATAGATTTGGTCGTAAGTACCGTTTTCACGCAGGGTTTTCAGCGCGCCGTTGACCTTGTCACGCAGTTCGCTGCCTTTCGGGAAGGCGATGCCATACTGTTGGGCTTCCAGCGAATTGCCCACCGCTTTGAACTTGCCCTGACCAGCGGTCTTAATAAAGTAGAGGATGTTTGGCGTGTCGTGCAGCACCGCGTCGGCGCGATTGGTGCCCAGCTCCATATAGGCATTGTCGATGTTCGGGAACTGGCGCAGATCTTTGGTCTTAATGTTTTGCTTCGCGTAATCCACCGAACCCGTACCGCTCTTCACGGCCAGCACCTTACCGTCGAGATCTTTAACGCTCTTCACCTCGTCGTTATTAGCCCTGACCATTACTAACAGACCACTCTTGTAGTAGCCGTCGGAGAAGTCGATGGCGCGTTTGCGCTCGTCGGTAATAGTGATACCCGCCAGCGCGAGATCGACATTACGGGTTTGCAGCGCCGGAATAATGCCGCTGAAATCCATGGGCTTCAGGGTGTAGTCCAGTTTGAGCTCTTTGGCGATGGCGGCCCAGAGGTCAATATCAAAACCGACATACTGATTTCCCTGCTTAAACTCAAAGGGAACAAAGGCGGTATCGGTCGCCACGATCAATTTTTTTTCTGCAGCCGTAGTCGAAACGGCGAAAGCGAGAGTGAGTGCAGCCAGAGAACACTTCAAAACAGACTTCATAGCTCTTCCTTTTGGTATGCCCGGTGAACGCACCGGATCGGACTAAACGCAGTATGAAAAATTCATGCCATGATATCTAACTGACTGAATTCATTGATTGTTAAAAGTGAGCCCTGCACCAGCGTGCAGACAATAATCGGATATTGCACCGGAGTGGGGCGCGCTTGCTCATCCGGTTAGCACTACTCTATTTAGCGTAAAATCCACAGGAGGAACAATCGCCTGATAACAATTGTGTGAGGTGTTTATTGCAATAATTTAACTTTTGCAGGAAGAAAGAAGGGGGGATGCACTCTGATAGTGCGCCCCCTTAGGGAGGAGGCGCGACAGGGGGACTTATTCGAGGTTGGCTTCGATGAACCACAGGAATTTATCCAGATCGCGGGAAGCCGCGGTAAAGATATCTGCAGTGTCTTCATCTTTGGCTTCGCTAATGGCTTTACGTACGTCGTTAGCGACGATGGCATAGCGGTCAGCCAGCTCTTTCAGGTGTTCCTGAACGGTATGAATATCGAGCGGGTAGCTTTTCAGCGGCGTGTTGCTGTTGATCACCTGGGCAGTGCCCAGTGCAACGCCGCCTAACTGCACGGCACGTTCGGCCATGGTATCCATATGCTCGTTCAGCGCATCACGGAAACCATCCAGCATTTCGTGTACGGCAATGAAGTTAGCACCGCGCATATTCCAGTGAGCCTGTTTGGTGATGAGCGCCAGATCGATGAACTGGACAACCTGACGGTTCAGCAACTCAATGGTCTCTTTTTTCTCGCCATCAGCCACATCATTGCGGGTGTAAAGCAGCTCAGAAGATTTTGTTTTCACCAGTTTAGCGGTACTCATGATTTCATGTCCTCTTGATGTTTATGTCCCAAAAAACTTCGGGAATAAGTATAGCACCGCTTTTTTACTCTGCTGGTTGCGATATTGCCTATTAGTTAAATAGTAATGATGAAATTGTCTTTATCAAATTGTTAATAATCAAAGTGTTGTATTAAAAAGCCAGCATTTCTTGCGAAATACTGGCAGAAAAAGCGTAACGACGTATTGTTATTATTTTGTGAAATTTAAGCCGCTTAATTAATATCAATACTCTCGACTTTCGGTTCGCGTTTTAGCGTCAGTGTGGAGCCCACAGAGGCCAGAACGATCGACAGCAGGCCCAACAACTGGATGGCACTCAGGCGTTCCCCCAGGAACAGCATTCCGGAGAGCGCAGCCATACCCGGCTCCATGCTCATCAGGGTACCGAAAGTACGGGTAGGCAGACGGGTCAGCGCCACCATCTCCAGCGAGTAGGGGAGTGCGGTGGAAAGTACGGCAATGGCCAGTCCCAGCGGCAGCAGCGACCACTGCCATAATGCAGGGCCCGCCTGCCAGACGCCGACAGGAATGAAAACCAGTGCTGCAATCACTGAGCCCATCGCCACGGTGGCCGGACCGTGGCCGTCGCCAGCGCGCTGACCGGTCAGGATATAGACGGCCCAGCAGGCGCCCGCCAGCAGCGCCCAGGCGGCGCCTGCTGGATCAATGCCCGAAATCCCGTCACCCAGCGGCAGCAGCATCCACAGGCCGCCGATGGCAAGCAGCACCCACAGGAAATCAACGGGGCGGCGGGATGAGAAAAGCGCCACTGCCAGCGGCCCGGTAAATTCCAGGGCTACGGCGATCCCCAGCGGGATACTGTGCAGAGAGAGGTAAAAGAAGTAGTTCATTCCCCCCAGAGCCAGTCCGTAAAGCAGCAGCGGGATGCGCTGTTCGGGCTGAAAGCGCAGACGCCAGGGTTTAAATACCACCACCAGAATCAGGGTGCCCAGCGCCAGGCGCAGCGCGGTGACGCCGGGGGCGCCGACCAGGGGGAACAGGGATTTGGCGAGAGAAGCGCCGCTCTGAATAGAGGTCATGGCGATGAGCAGCAGCACCACGGGCACCCAGGCGGGCGATTTACGGGACAACGTTGGCATCCTGCATCCTGTCAGTTTTTGTCAATGAATCGTTAATAAAGGAAAATCTGGCTCAGTGTAATGGAAGAGTTGTTTCTGGTTTAGCATCCGTTGAAAAAAAAGTTTCTGCCGATCGTTATGATTCGCGGCATCAGAAGTTCCCTACGAACGATGATTTTAGGATTAATCTGAATGGAAGCCTGCGGGAATGAGGACCATAATAGCATTCCGCCTGCAAAATTACGTGTCTTATGAAAGGGATAGTCAGTTCTGGAAACGTTCTGTTACATGAAATGGCGCCTTAGACAACGCAAATCCCGCAGAGTTTCTTAAAGTAGTTTGATATATTTATAACTTAGGACTTACTTGAAGCACATTTGAGGTGGTTATGAAAAAAATTGCATGTCTTTCAGCTCTGGCCTGTGTTCTGGCCGTTTCCGCCGGTTCTGCAGTGGCCGGTACCGCAACTGTTTCTGGTGGCTACGCGCAGAGTGATTTCCAGGGCGTTGCCAGCAAAGCTAACGGTTTCAACCTGAAGTACCGTTATGAGTTCGACAACAGCCCGCTGGGCGTTATCGGCTCTTTCACCTACACCGAGCACGATCGTACCGGTCGCGGTGGTGACTATCAGAAAGGCCAGTACTATGGTCTGACTGCGGGTCCGGCTTACCGTCTGGCTGACTGGGTTAGCATCTACGGCGTAATCGGTGTGGGCTATGGTAAATTCCAGACCACCCAGTACCCGGATCACGGCGACATGAGCGACGCAGGCTTCTCTTACGGTGCGGGTCTGCAGTTCAACCCGATCGAAAACGTTGCTCTGGACTTCTCTTACGAGCAGAGCCGTATTCGTAGCGTTGACGTTGGCACCTGGATCGCTGGTGTTGGTTACCGCTTCTAATCCTTCCCTCTTACAGGGAAAGAGAAAAATCCGCCTTCACGGCGGATTTTTTTTGCCTGCAGTTTGAGTATAGCCGGGATTAATTCGTCCGAAAGCGAAGGCCGACGCGGCATGGCAGTTCGCAAAAACAGGATTAAGAGGATGAAAGGCGACGCTGGCTGGTTGCCGGTCAGGGGAGGTATGGGAAAGGGAGGTTAGCGTTGCTCGTTGTTCGAACGCGACGCCTTACCGTTCACCATATCACACAGCATGTTCAGCAGCATCAGCCGCACCCGAAAGGGAGAGTGGGTAAACACCAGCATACACCTCTTAAATTCATTCATCGGCTCCTCCTTCTTCACTCGTTGCCGCGCTTCCTTTGCGACCGTCTGTATTCTATACAGATATAGCACAAGCTATATTACATAGCTATTGCTATTGAGTTAATTTTTTGTGGTTACGCGATGCTGGTTTACAATAAGGGCCGTTAAATTTCATATGCAGCACCCGGGAGAAGTTGAATGAGCCGTCGCGCAGGTAAGCCAGAAAGCCCCAGAGAAGGAAAGCTGGTTGATGTGGAAGCCCACGTTGAAGGTTTTCGTCAGGTACGCGAGGCCCACCGCCGGGAGTTGATCGATGATTACGTTGAGCTGATTGACGATCTGATCCGCGAAGTGGGAGAGGCGCGTCAGGTGGATATGGCGGCGCGTCTGGGGGTCTCACAGCCAACGGTGGCGAAAATGCTCAAGCGCCTGGCCTCGGTGGGATTGATCGAGCAGATCCCCTGGCGCGGCGTGTTTCTGACTGCAGAAGGGGCGAAGCTGGCAGAGGAGAGTCGGGAACGTCATCAGATAGTGGAAAACTTCCTGCTGGCGCTGGGAGTGAGTCCGGATACCGCCCGCCGCGATGCGGAAGGGATGGAGCACCACGTTAGCGAAGAGACGCTGGAACTATTCCGCCGCTTTAGCGAGACGCGTCAGGAATAACCGTCGCCCCCATAATAAAAAAGGCCGCTTGTGCGGCCTTTTTTGCTGGCATAACGGCTATCAGTTAAGACGTACCGGCATACCGGAACGGTTCTCAACGGCTTGCTGCACCACGCTCTGATCGACGTCTGCCTGGTCGGTCACTTCACGCAGTTTCTTCGTCAACACAATCGGCACTTCTTCTTTACCGGCCATCTGGGCCTCGGTGGTAGAGAGCGGATTATGCACTTCGATATAGCGGCTGCCGTCCGGCTCGGTCGTGGTTTTTACCGGCTCATCGATAAACTGCACGCGGGTGCCGACCGGCACGTTCTCGAACAGGAACTTAATGTCGTCGTTACGCAGACGCACGCAGCCGTGGCTTACCCGCAGGCCAATACCGAAGTTGGCATTGGTGCCGTGGATGGCGTACAGGCGGCCGATATACAGGGCGTACAGACCCATCGGGTTATCCGGACCCGCCGGGAATACGGCAGGTAGATATTCACCGCGAGCCTTATATTCGGCGTGCATCTTGGCGGTCGGGGTCCAGGTGGGGTTCGCGCGCTTGCGCTCTACCTTGGTGGTCCAGTTAATCGGCGTATCTTTACCCAGCTCGCCGATCCCAATCGGCAGAACCACGACGGTACCGCTGTCTTTCGGGTAGTAGTAAAGACGCATTTCGGCACTGTTGATGATGATGCCCTTACGCGGCGCATCCGGCAGGATGAGCTGCTGAGGAATGGTCAGCACGGTACCGGCTTTTGGCAGATAGGGATCCACGCCGTGGTTGGCTTCCATCATGTTGGACAGCCCCATCTGGTACTGTGCCGCAAAGTATTCCAGAGGCTGCTTGTTACCCTCCGGAACGGTGACAACCTGATTCTGGCCGACGAGACGGCTCCCCTCAGGGGGCAGCGGATAGGTTACCGCAGAGGCAGTTTTACAAAAACCGACAAGGGTAAATGCTGCCAGTAAAAGCGTACGTAATTTCATAGTTAAGTCGCGCAGTTGTTATCGGTGCCACAGAGGCTATTGGTTAAGATACGGTGAAAGTGCCGCCAGCGCATTATAGGAGCATTGGGGCGCTGAGGAAATTCGGATGTGGATGAAATCACATTTTTCACCTGAATTTGTGTATTAGTGTAGGTTATTTTGTCACGGATTTGGATCCGGGCGATCCCTGAACGCACTTATGGCATAATGTCGTGTTTATCACACTTTCAACCTGGGGAAGATTCTTGTTAGTTTCCAGTAATGTCACCATGCAGTTCGGCAGTAAGCCGCTGTTCGAAAACATCTCCGTTAAGTTTGGCGGCGGTAATCGCTACGGTCTGATCGGCGCCAACGGTAGCGGAAAATCAACTTTTATGAAGATCCTGGGGGGCGATCTGCAGCCGAGCGGCGGCAATGTCTCTCACGATCCCGATGAGCGTATCGGTAAGCTGCGTCAGGATCAGTTCGCCTTCGAACAGTACACGGTGCTGGATACGGTCATCATGGGGCATACGGAACTGTGGGAAGTTAAGCAGGAGCGCGACCGCATCTATGCTCTGCCGGAAATGAGCGAAGAAGAAGGCTATAAGGTTGCCGATCTGGAAGTGAAATACGGCGAAATGGATGGTTATTCCGCCGAAGCGCGAGCCGGTGAACTGCTGCTGGGCGTGGGCATTCCCCAGGAGCAGCACTACGGGCCGATGAGCGAGGTGGCGCCTGGCTGGAAACTGCGCGTGCTGCTGGCTCAGGCGCTGTTCTCCAACCCGGATATCCTGCTGCTCGACGAACCGACCAACAACCTGGATATCGACACCATTCGCTGGCTGGAGCAGGTGCTTAACGAGCGCGACAGCACCATGATTATTATTTCCCACGACCGCCACTTCCTGAACATGGTCTGCACCCATATGGCGGATCTCGACTACGGCTCGCTGCGGGTGTATCCTGGCAACTACGATGAGTATATGACCGCGGCGACCCAGGCGCGCGAACGCCTGTTGTCGGATAACGCTAAAAAGAAGGCGCAGATCGCCGAACTTCAGTCATTCGTCAGTCGCTTTAGCGCCAACGCTTCCAAATCGCGTCAGGCCACCTCCCGCGCCCGTCAGATAGACAAAATCAAGCTGGAAGAGGTGAAAGCCTCCAGTCGCCAGAACCCGTTCATCCGCTTTGAGCAGGATAAAAAACTGTTCCGTAATGCGCTGGAAGTGAAGGATCTCAGCAAGGGGTTCGATAACGGCCCGCTGTTCAGCGGCTTCGGCACGCTGATGGAAGTGGGCGAGAAGCTTGCGGTGCTGGGCACCAACGGCGTGGGTAAATCGACCCTGCTGAAAACCCTGGTGGGCGAACTGACGCCAGACAATGGTACGGTGAAGTGGTCCGAAAACGCGCGCATTGGCTACTACGCTCAGGATCACGCCGCGGACTTTGACTGCGATCTGAATGTTTTCGACTGGATGAGCCAGTGGAAACAGGAAGGAGATGACGAGCAGGCTGTGCGTAGCGTGCTGGGTCGTCTGCTGTTCAGCCAGGACGATATCCGCAAACCGGTGAAGGTGCTGTCCGGGGGTGAGAAAGGACGGATGCTGTTCGGCAAGTTGATGATGGAGCGCCCCAATATCCTGGTGATGGATGAACCTACCAACCACCTGGATATGGAGTCCATCGAGTCGCTGAACAGCGCGCTGGAGCTTTATGAAGGAACGCTGGTCTTTGTCTCCCACGACCGTGAGTTCGTAAGCTCTCTGGCGACCCGCATCGTGGAAATCACGCCTCAGGGCGTGGTCGACTTCGGCGGTGGTTACGAAGAGTATCTGCGCAGTAAAGGTATCGAATAACGGTACCGTGCGTTCCCTCTCCCCGGGCGGGAGAGGGAACGACAGCGCCTTTATTTAAGCGCCCAGCAATTTCCCTCCACGCCGTCGATAGTCAGACGACGCGTTTCGCCTTCCGGTAATGTTATGTGCAGTTCAGACCAGGCCGGGCGCCAGTCGCCGCGAACGTTAAACTTCAGGTTGATGGAATCGGCGTTACAGGTCATCTCCCAACTGAGCCACAGCGCGTTGCCCTCTTTATAACCCCAACTTTCGCCATCATCTTCGAACAGCTCGCCCTGAGAGTGCCCGACCCCTTTCAGCGGAAACAGCCGCAGCTCACGCTTGTCGTCGGCCCGGGCATCGCTATGGGCCAGACGCTGGCTTAACGGTACTCCGGCCCCTGCGCGAACCAGCATGGGCTGATGCTCCAGCGGGGCGGGCAGGGTGACCTGCTGGCCGCCCGCGTACCAGACGCCGCTTGCGAAGTCATACCAGCCGCGACCGTTATCCGGCAGCCACAGGGTGCGTTCGCGCTGACCTGCCTCTACGACGCTGGCTATCAGCAGATCGCGGCCCAGCATAAATTCGTCGCACTCCTGCCAGGTTTGAGGATCCTGCTCATGATCGAGGAACGTGGGGCGCAGCATCGGCTCGTCGTCGGCGTGGGCCTGCCACAGCAGCGTGTACAGATAAGGCATCAGGCGATAGCGCAGCTCAACGGCAGCGCGCACCGCCGGGGTGACCGCCGGATACATCCAGGGTTCGTTGACGGTACCGTCATCGTTCCAGGAGTGGATGGTAAAACGCGGATGCATCACGCCGTTTTGCACCCAGCGTACGAACAGCTCGGCATCGGGTTTATCGCCGGAGAAACCGCCGACGTCATGGCCCACGTTATATAACCCGGACAGGCTCATGCCCAGACCCATGCGGATGTTATAGCGCAGCGTCTGCCAGCTGGTGCGGTTATCGCCGCTCCAGGTCTGAACGTAGCGCTGCATACCTGCGCAGCCGGAGCGGGAGATCAGATACGGACGTAGCTCTGGCGCAAAGCGCTGCTGTGCCTCCATTGAGGCGCGCATCATCAGTAGCGGCATCACCGGGCGGATATGCTTAATGGCGACAGGCTGGCCGAAACCGTGACAGCGCGCTTCGCCGTCCCACACTTCGAATTCGTTATTGTCGTTCCAGGTGGCGTCGATTCCCATCTCCAGCAACTGCGTGGTGACTCCTTCCTGCCACCAGGCAATGGTGGCCGGGTTGGTAAAGTCCAGGTTGGAGCCTTCGTCGTCCCAGAAGCTGGAACGTTCCGGTGCATCGCTTTGCGAATCCTGAATAAACAGCCCCTGGCGGGCCACCTCCTGATAGCGGGGATGGTCCTGTAACAGACAGGGCTTAATATTGGCGGCAAGCCGCAGGCCGGCATCGTGAAACGCCTGGCTCATGACTTTCGGCTCAGGCACCTTGTCATAGTTCCAGTTAAAGACGTAGCGCTTGCCGTTAATCGAGGTATAGCCGGATGAAAGCTGGAAGGAGTCGCACGGAATGGCGTGTTCCTGACACAGGCGAATAAAGTTCATTAGCTGATTCTGGGCATCCGGCGCGTCGGTATAGTGCATCGTTGAGCCGCTATACCCCAGGCTCCAGCGTGGGCCAAACAGCGTTTTGCCGGTCAGGCGCACAAAGGTTTTGGTGACATCCAGAACCCGGTCGCCCACAAACAGGTAATAATCGATATCGCCGGACTCCGCCTGCCAGCGGCGGTAAGGGGCATGATAGTTATCCAGCTCGTTGCCCAGATCGAACCAGCTACTGCTCAGGTTATCGTAAAACAGCCCGAAGCTGACCTCATCGCGGCGGGTGATGGTAAAGGGGATATGCTTGTAGAGCGGATCGGTACTGGCGGCGTTATAGCCCATGGCGTCCAGATTACGCATTTCATAGCGTTTGCCGTTACGGGCCAGCGGCCCCGCCTTTTCGCCCAGCCCGTAATAGCGATCGTCCTTAAAGCGGCGCTGATAGTGGGCGACGCCGTCGCCGTGCGCGTTAAGCAGATAGGCGCTAGTGGGGCGATCGCTGGCAAGGAAAAGCCACTGACCGCTGGCGTCGCGATAGTGCCACTCCAGCCACAGCGGCTGGTGAACGGTGACCCGCAGTCGCCCGGTGGCGATCTCCAGTACGTCGTCGCGTTCAGTCAGCGTATAGCCCGGCAGGGTGAAGCCGCTGATATCGTCCCGGGAGCGTCCTTCCCAGGGAACATCCCGATCCGGCGCGATGCTCCAGGTGCGATCCAGCGCCCAGTTGCCGCCGCGCTGTATCGATACGCGAAACAGTCCCTGCTCCAGCACGTGCAGCGTTAGCCGGTGCCGGTTTTCCACGCTCAGGGTAATGCGGCTATCGTCACAATGGGTCAGGCTCCAGTGTTTCAGGGTTTTCATCAGTAATACCTCATCAGATGCGATGCCCGCGGCGTTCGGCAATAAAAGCGATCAGGAAACAGGCGCCGATCAGGTCGAACAGCCCCATGGCGATAAACAGCGGATTAAAGCCGATGGTGTCGGCGGTAACGCCGATAATCAGCGAAAATGCAAAGCTGGCGATCCAGGCGGCGGAGCCGCGCATCCCGTTAACGGTGGCCATCTGGCCTTTGTCGAAGGACTCCACCACCAGCGCGCTCAGCATGCAGGAGATAATCTGATGGCCGAAACCGCCGATGGAGATCAGCACAATGGTGACGTACGGATCGCGAGTGAAGGCCACCACCGCCAGCGAGATCATTAAAAAGGCGCCGGTGACCGAACTTGCCACCACCGAATTGACCCGGGTCAAACCGAACCAGCGGGTATACAGACGGGTGATATAGCCGCTGGCCACGCTGCCCAGATCGGCGGCCAGGAACGGCAGCCAGGCGAACATGGCGATCTGTTTCAGATCCATACCGTGCTCCCGGGCAAGGTAGAGCGGCACCCAGAAGCTCATTACCGCCCAGGCGGGCTCCGCCATAAAAGCGGGAATGGCGATGCCGTAAAAGCGCCGATTTTTTGCCACCACTTTCAGGGTGGTGAAAAAAGGCTGGGTAACCGCAGGGGCTTCGTTATCCTGGCGGATAAATGCCAGCTCCTCTTTGCCGAGGCGCGGATGCTGTTCCGGGTTGTGATAGAACAGCCACCACAACACCACCCACAGCAATGCCAGAACACCGGTAAACATAAAGGCGCCCTGCCAGCCGAACGAGGCGTGAGCGAAATAGATAATTGGCGGCGCCAGCATAGCGCCTACCGAAAAGCCGACACCGGCCCAGCCAGCGGCGATGGGGCGTTCCTGTTTGGGGAACCATTCGCCGATAGTCTTGGCGTTGGCGGGAGTCGCCGCGGCTTCGGCGCCGCCCATCACGAAACGCAGAAAGGCCAGATGCAACCAACTTCCCGCACCGGCGTGGAACAGGCAGGCCAGCGCCCAGATAGCGGCGCAGATCAGGAAGCCGATCTTCAGACCGATCACGTCAATCAGCCAGCCGCACAGGGGCTGAAACAGGGTGTAAGCCAGCTGGAATGCGCCGACAATCCAGGAGTACTGTTCGGTGGTGATCCCCAGGCTGCTCTTCAGTTCCGGCGCCAGAATACCCAGTGAATTACGGGTAATGTAGTTGACGGTGACGCCCAGCAGAAACAGAACCAGCACCCACCAGCGTAAATTTTTGATTGTCCGCCGTACGTTACTCGCCGTGACGGTTGAGTTAACTCCCTGACTCATTACGTTCTCCGCATTATTGGTTTTGATAAACCGCCTGCATCCCCGTCATAACGGGGAAAGACAGCAGGGAAGCTGTTGAATAAAGAGGGAATTACCGGAAATAAGGCCCCCGGCGTGCCCATAACCGGAGACTAAAGGAGCCGGTGAGGAGGTCGTAGCGAAAATTGTGAAAAGATTCTCATAAAATAGTGATTCGTACTGGCATGCTGTGCTGGTTGCCCGCTTTTGTGACTAGTATGGCGGGTGAAAATTTTTTCATTTCACATTTGGGCATGGATCACAGAATGACAAAAAGGCTCAAAATCACCGAGATCGCGGCACTCACCGGGCTGTCGATCAGCACCGTTTCCCGGGTGCTGGCAGGCAAGGCCAACACCAGCGAACAGGCCCGGGAGCAGGTACGCCAGTGTGCCGAACGACTGGGAGTGATGGAAGGTATGGCGGCGGGGCGCCTGCTGCTCAATGAGCTGGTGGTGTTTGCGCCGCAGCGGGCCTTCGATGAGCGTTCTGATATTTTCTACTACCGGGTGATTCAGAGTATCAGTCGGGCGCTGGCGCCGCACGATGTCCGGCTGCGCTATTGCGCGCTGGAAGAGCAGGACAGCGACGCCAATCTGTTCCTGAACCGTATTAATGAGCCGCGCACCGAAGCGGCGATGCTGCTGGGTATTGACGATCCGCACATCCACGAACTGGCTGTCGATGTGGGGAAGCCCTGCTTACTGATTAACTGCCGTACCCGGGATATGCGGCTACCGGCAGTGGCGCCTGACCACCGAGCCACCGGGGAGTGCGCCGCCCGCTATCTGTTTTCGATGGGGCACCGTTCGGTGCTGAATCTGCTGTGTTTGCGCCGCTACACCATGGAGCTGCGGCTGGCGGGGATACTTGACGCCTGGCGCGGTGCGAACCTGGCCTTCGATGAGGCGAATCACCTGCTGGTGGCCGACAGTTTTGCCGCCAGCGAAAGCGAGGCATTAATCAGCGAATGGCTGGCGCGCACGCCGCGCGAAGCGCTGCCGACAGCGATTCTGGCGGGAGGAGACTTTATGGCCGCAGGCGTGGTGCGGGCCCTGACCCGAGCCGGGCTGAAGGTACCCCAGGATATGTCGGTGATGAGCATTGACGGCGCCAATCTGTCGGCGATGGGCGATACGCCGCTGACGGCGCTGCAGGTTCCCCGGGATGAGCTGGGGGAAGAGGCGGTGCATATACTACAGCAGCGTCTGATTCGACCGCAGGCGCCGGTCAGCACGCTGTTACTGCATGGCAAGCTGGCGGTGTACGATTCGGTGCGGCGCATCCGTGGGGGCAGGGCGCCCCACGGCGTGCGGGCGGCAGGGCTTTATGACTGAGATGCGCCGCAAACTTCGCAGTGCGGATCCTGCGCCAGCTTCATTTCCCGGAACTGGCCGCGCATGGCATCGTACATCAGGATCTTACCGGTGATCGGCGTGCCGTAACCGGCGAGCAGCTTAATGGCCTCCATGGCCTGGAGCGTGCCGATAACCCCCACCAGCGGCGCCATCACTCCCGCTTCGACGCAGGTAAGGGCCTCTGAGCCGAACAGCCGGCTCAGACAGCGATAGCAGGGTTCGCCAGGCTGCCAGGTGAAGACCGAAATCTGCCCCTCCATTCGGATGGCGGCGCCGGAAACCAGCGGAATTTGAGTGGCAAAGCCGCAGCGGTTGAGCTGATTGCGTATCTCCACGTTATCGGTACAGTCCAGAACCAGACTGTGGCGTGCCACCAGCGCCTGTAGTTCAGGCTCTTCCAGCAGCGCATCGACAGTTTCAATCTGGATATGTGGGTTGATATCGCGCAGCGCGGCGGCGGCGGAGGCCACCTTAGGCTGGCCGATGGAGGCATCGCGGTGCAGCGTCTGGCGCTGCAGGTTGGAGAGCGCCACGGTATCGAAGTCGAGCAGCGTGAGCTGCCCGACGCCCGCGGCTGCCAGATACTGGCTGGCGGCGCAGCCCAGCCCGCCGAGGCCGACGATCAACACGCGAGCGGACTTCAGGCGCTCCTGGCCGTCGAAGTCAAAACCGCGCAGTACAATCTGGCGGTTGTAGCGCATCATCTCTGCGTCGGAGAGCTCAACGGACATCTCAGCCTCCGAACAGGTGATTAAACGGCTGAACCTCGACCAGCTCGCCCGGCGCTACGTTGCCGCGTTCACGCTCCAGAATTATGAAGCAGTTTCCCTGGCTGAACGAACTGAAGATATGGGAGCCCTGATGGCCGGTGCTGGTCACTTCCGGCAGGCCGTCTGCGCCGGTGCCCAGCACGCCGCGCTGGAAGTCGAGGCGCCCCGGGCTCTTCTTAAGCGCCTGCGCTGCCCGCACCTTCAGGCGCGGCGGCAGGGCTGGCGTATGCTGCCCGCAGAGCTTCGCCAGCAGCGGTATCACCAGTTGATAAAAGGTCACCGCGGCAGAAACCGGGTTGCCCGGCAGGCCGCAGAACCAGCTGTTACGCAGACGACCGAAGGCGAACGGTTTTCCGGGCTTAATGGCCAGCTTCCAGAAGCCTATTTCGCCCAGTTCATCGAGGATCTGTTTGGTGTAGTCGGCTTCCCCCACGGAGACGCCCCCTGAACTGAGGGTGACGTCGGCCCGGGAATCCGCTTCCAGGAAGGTGGCGCGTAGCGCTTCGGGGGAGTCGCGGACGATACCTAAGTTGATGACCTCGCAGCCCAGTTGTTCCAGCATCAGATGCACCGTCAGACGGTTGCTGTCATAGATCTGGCCGGGCTGGAGCGGCGTGCCGGGCAGTTGCAGCTCATCACCGGTCGAGAACAGCGCCACCCGCAGGCGGCGTAGCACCGGAACCTCGCCAATGCCCAGCGAAGCCAGCATCGGCAGTTCGGCGGCGCTCAGACGTACACCGGCTTCAATAGCCGTGGCTCCCTGACGGATATCTTCGCCGCAGCGGCGAATATTCTGGCCCGCTTTCACCGGGGCGGTAAACAACACCCCGTCGTCATGAGTTTCCGCCTGCTCCTGCATGATCACCGCTTCGCACTGCGCAGGCACCGGCGCGCCGGTCATAATACGCACGCAGGTCCCGGTCGGCCATTCGCCCTGGAGCGGCTGACCCGCGAAGATTTTACCGGCCACCGGCAGCGCTTTGCTGCTTGCCAGGTCCGCCAGTCGTACACCGTAGCCGTCCATCGCCGAATTATCGAAACCTGGCACATCAATGGGAGAGGCGATCGCCTGGGCGGTAACGCGGCCAAAGGCCTGTTGCAGCGGCAGTGTTTCTACTTCGGTGACGGGCGTCAGGCGGTCGAGCATCTGCTGGAGGGCATCATCCAGAGGAATCAGTCCGGCGGTAAAATCCATGAATAGCTCCTGGGCGGGAAAATCTGATAAAAGCGTATTATGGCAGAGAAAAGCCCACGGCTAAACGCCTGCTTTCGGGGTAGCCCCGGTGTCCTGGTCTTTACAACACATTTACATCTTTCTATATTCAGAAATCGTATTAACCGGCGCTAAAAAACAATGATATCAATACAAAAGCGCCGCATATTCCTTCTCTAATTGAGTGATGTTGTTATGGGAAAAGCGGTAATCGCCATTCACGGCGGCGCGGGAGCCCTCTCCCGGCTGCAAATGAGCGCGGAGCAGGAGCAGCGCTATATTCAGGCTTTGTCGGATATTGTCGATGCCGGGCAGCAGATGCTGGCGGCGGGGGAAAGCGCCCTGGACGCGGTCTGCGAAGCGGTACGGCTGCTGGAAGAGTGCCCGTTGTTTAACGCCGGGATAGGTTCGGTTTATACCCGGGACGAAACTCACGAGCTCGATGCCTGTGTGATGGATGGCGTCACGTTGAATGCCGGAGCGGTGGCTGGCGTCAGCCATCTGCGCAATCCGGTGCTGGCGGCGCGTCTGGTCATGGAGCAAAGCCCACACGTGCTGCTGGTGGGCGAAGGGGCGGAACGCTTCGTTCAGCAGCAGGGTATGGAACTGGTGACGCCGACGCTGTTCGATACACCGGAACGCCTGGCGCAGCTACACAACGCCAGAAACGCCATTCTGCTGGATCACGATGCGCCGGCCAGTCCGGATACCAAATTCGGCACTGTCGGGGCTGTGGCGCTCGATCTCGACGGTAATCTGGCGGCGGCCACTTCTACCGGCGGCATGACCAATAAGCTGCCGGGGCGGGTGGGGGATTCACCGCTGGTGGGGGCGGGCTGTTATGCCAATAACGCCAATGTGGCGGTTTCCTGCACCGGCAATGGCGAACTCTTTATCCGTACCCTGGCGGCTTATGATATCGCCGCGCTGATGGAGTACCGGGGGCTTAGTCTGCAGCAGGCCACCGAGCGGGTGATTATGGAAAAACTCCCGGCTCTGGGCGGCAGCGGCGGCGCGATAGCCGTTGATAATCAGGGGAATGTGGCGCTGCCGTTTAACTGCGAAGGCATGTACCGGGCCTGGGCTTTTGTGGGTGACTCGCCCAGCGTGGGCATTTATTAAAAGTAAAGGACAAAGGGGGGCGGATGCCTCATAGCCATGAACTGTCAGCCGAACAGGTGCTGTCAGTACAGGATCTGAATGTGGGTTTTCGTCACGAAGGGCAACAGACCCGCGTGGTGCGTGACCTTTCTTTCAGCCTGGCCAGAGGAGAGACCCTGGCCATTGTTGGCGAATCCGGCTCCGGTAAGTCGGTGACCGCGCTGGCGCTGATGCGACTGCTCTCTGCCCAAAGCGCGTCGATAAAGAGCGGCCCGCTACTGCTGCGACGCCGTAACCGCCAGGTGGTCGATCTGCGGGAGCTGAGCGATGCCCGGATGCGCGGCGTGCGCGGCGCCGATGTGGCGATGATCTTCCAGGAGCCGATGACCTCCCTGAATCCGGTCTTTACCATTGGGGAGCAGATCGCCGAATCCATCCGCCTGCATCAGGGCATGAGCCATAAAGAGGCGCTGAACGATGCCAAACGGATGCTGGACCTGGTACGCATCCCCGATGCAAAGGCGATGTTACGCCGCTATCCGCATCAGCTTTCCGGCGGTATGCGCCAGCGGGTGATGATTGCCATGGCGCTCTCCTGCCGCCCGGCGGTGCTGATTGCCGACGAACCCACCACCGCGCTTGATGTCACCATCCAGGCGCAGATCCTGCAACTGATTAAGGTCCTGCAGCGTGAAATGGCGATGGGGGTGATCTTTATCACTCACGATATGGGCGTGGTGGCTGATATTGCTGACCGGGTACTGGTGATGTACCGCGGTGAAGCTGTGGAAAGCGGTGATGTTCGCCAGATATTCAGCGCGCCGCAGCATCCTTATACGCAATCGCTGCTGGCGGCGGTGCCGCGGCTGGGAGCAATGAACGGCAGCACGCTGCCGCGTAAATTCCCGCTTACTGACCCGAATAATCCCGATGCGCCGCTGGACGAGCGCGAGCAGGATACGGTGGTGCCGGGGGCGACGCCGATATTGCAGGTGCGTGACCTGGTGACCCGCTTTGTGCTGCGCGGCGGTATTTTTAACCGGGTGCAGCGCGTGGTGCACGCGGTGGAGAAAGTCAGCTTCGATCTGCTGCCCGGCGAAACTCTGGGGCTGGTGGGGGAGTCGGGCTGCGGTAAGTCTACCACCGGGCGTTCGCTGCTGCGGTTGGTGGAAAGCCAGAGCGGTGCCATCACCTTTGAAGGTCAGCGCATCGACGGCATGAGCTCCCGGGAGATGCGCGCCCTGCGGCGCGATATTCAGGTGATATTTCAGGATCCCTACGCCTCTCTCGATCCCCGCAATACCGTGGGCGATGCCATCATGGAGCCCATGCGGCTGCATGGCGCTTCCCGGCAGGAAGCCAGCGCGCGCACCGCCTGGCTTCTGGAGCGGGTAGGGTTGAGCCCTGAACACGCGGTTCGCTATCCCCATGAATTTTCCGGCGGTCAGCGCCAGCGTATCTGTATTGCCAGGGCGCTGGCGCTGAATCCAAAGGTGGTGATCGCCGATGAGGCAGTATCGGCGCTGGATGTTTCGATCCGCGCCCAGATAGTCAACCTGATGCTCAGTCTGCAACGCGAACTGGGCATCGCCTTTTTATTCATCTCCCACGATATGGCGGTGGTGGAACGTATCTGCCATCGGGTGGCGGTGATGTACCTGGGCCAGATTGTCGAGATCGGACCCAGGCAAGCGGTGTTCGAGAATCCGCAGCATCCGTACACCCGGCGTCTGATGGCGGCGGTTCCGGTCGCCGACCCCAGTTATCAGCGCCCCCAGGGCATTTTGCTGTCCGATGAAATCGCGAGCGCCGCCCGCCGTCCGGGCGATGAGCCCGAGGTGGTCCCGATGGTGGAGGTGGGCCCCGGCCACTATGTCGCCCGCACCCGGGCCGAAGAGACAACACACAACCACGATAACAGGCCGGCGCAGTAACCGGTGCAAGACAGGGTAATGACAGGAGAAGACGATAATGAAAAGACAAAACGCAGGACGCCTGATGGCTGCTTTGCTGGCCCTGGCGGCCGCCGCCCCGGCTCTGGCCGCCAAAGATGTGGTGGTTGCCGTTGGATCAAACTTCACCACGCTGGATCCGTATGACGCCAACGATACGCTGTCCCAGGCGGTGGCGAAATCCTTCTATCAGGGGCTGTTCGGCCTGGATAAGGAGATGAAGGTACAGAAGGTGCTGGCGAAGGACTACAGCGTTTCGGCAGACGGCAAGGTGTATACCATCCAGTTGCGTGACGGCGTGAAGTTCCAGGACGGCAGCGACTTCAATGCCCAGGCGGTGAAGGTGAATCTCGATCGCGCCAGTAATCCGGACAACCATCTGAAGCGCTATAACCTGTACCGCAATATCGCCAGTACTGAGGTGGTGGATCCGCTGACGGTAAAAATTACCCTTAAACAGCCGTTCTCGGCATTTATCAATATTCTGGCCCACCCGGCAACGGCGATGATCTCGCCAGAGGCTTTGAAGAAGTACGGCAAAGACATTGGCTTTCATCCTGTGGGAACCGGCCCGTATCAGCTTGATACCTGGAATCAGACCGATTTTGTGAAGGTGAAGAAGTTCCCGGACTACTGGCAGAAAGGGTTGCCGAAGCTCGATACCATTACCTGGCGTCCGGTGGTGGATAACAATACCCGGGCCGCCATGCTGCAGACCGGCGAGGCGAATCTGGCTTTCCCGATCCCCTTCGAGCAGGCGGCACGCCTGAAAACGAATCCGAAGCTGGAGCTGGTGACCACGCCTTCCATCATGCAGCGCTACATCAGCATGAACGTCACCCAGAAGCCGTTCGATAATCTGAAAGTGCGTCAGGCCATTAACTATGCCATCAACCGCCAGGCGCTGGTGAAGGTGGCGTTTTCCGGCTATGCCGAACCTGCGACCGGCGTGGTGCCGCCGGCCATTGCTTATTCCCAGGCTTATCAGCCCTGGCCATACGATCCGGCGAAAGCGCGTGAGTTACTGAAAGAGGCGGGCTATCCCAACGGTTTTACCACCACGCTCTGGTCGTCACACAACCACAGCACCGCCCGTAAGGTGCTGCAGTTTACCCAACAGCAGTTGGCCCAGGTGGGGATTAAGGTGAAGGTCACGGCGATGGATGCCGGTCAGCGCGCCGCCCAGGTGGAAGGAAAGGGCCAGAAAGAGAGCGGGGTGCGGATGTTCTACACCGGCTGGAGCGCCTCTACCGGCGAGGCGGACTGGGCGCTTTCACCGCTGTTCGCCAGCCGCAACTGGCCGCCGACCCTGTTTAATACCGCCTTCTACAGCAACCCGCAGGTGGATAAAGACCTGGATCAGGCGCTGCAGACCTCTGACGATGCTCAGAAGGGCAAGCTGTATAAGGATGCCCAGGACACTATCTGGAAAGAGTCCCCCTGGGTACCGCTGGTGGTGGAAAAGCTGGTATCGGCGCATGATAAGACGCTGACCGGTTTCTATGTGATGCCGGATACCGGCTTCAGCTTCGAAAACGCCGACCTTAACTAGTCCGGAGCGCGCCGCCCGTTCAGGGCGGCCGACTCCCGTGGAATACGCATTTATCCATGCTGAATTACATCATTAAACGCCTGCTGGGGCTGATTCCCACGCTGCTGATTGTGGCGGTGCTGGTGTTCCTGTTCGTCCATATGCTGCCGGGGGACCCGGCGCGGCTGATTGCCGGGCCGGAAGCGGATGCCGAAGTGGTGGCGCTGGTTCGCAGCCAGTTGGGGCTGGATCTGCCGCTGTGGCAGCAGTTTCTTACCTGGATTGGTAACGTGCTGTGCGGTGATTTTGGTATCTCGATGGCGTCGCATCGTCCGGTATCGGAAGAGATAGCCAGCCGCTTTCTGCCCACTCTGTGGCTGACCCTGAGCAGTATGGTCTGGGCTACGCTGTTTGGGCTGTTTGCCGGTGTGGTTTCCGCCGTGTGGCGAAATCGCTGGCCGGACCGGCTGAGCATGACCCTGGCGGTTTCCGGCATCTCGTTTCCCGCTTTTGCGTTGGGGATGCTGCTGATGCAGATCTTTTCGGTGGAGCTGGGCTGGCTGCCGACGGTGGGAGCCGATAGCTGGCGTCACTATATTCTGCCGTCGATTACCCTGGGGGCGGCGGTGGCGGCGGTGATGGCGCGCTTTACCCGGGCCTCCTTCGTGGAAGTGCTGCAGGAAGATTATATGCGCACCGCCCGGGCCAAAGGGGTGAGCGAACGGCTGGTGGTCATCAAGCACGGTCTGCGTAACGCCATGATTCCGGTGGTGACCATGATGGGGTTGCAGTTCGGTTTTCTGCTGGGCGGCTCGATTGTGGTGGAAAAGGTCTTTAACTGGCCGGGGCTGGGACGCCTGCTGGTGGATTCAGTGGAGATGCGCGACTACCCGGTGATTCAGGCCGAGGTACTGCTGTTTTCGCTGGAATTCATTCTAATCAATCTGGTGGTGGATGTCCTCTACGCTGCCATTAACCCAACCATCAGGTACCGATAAGGATGCGACTGATTAACTGGCGCCGTCAGGCGATCATCAATGCCATGCCGGTACTGCGCGAGCCGCCGGTACGGACCCCCATGGCGCAGTTCTGGCGCCGCTTTTCCCGCCAGCCGGTGGCGCTTATCGCTGGCATCGTGGTGTTGCTGTTATTGGCCGTAGCGCTGCTGGCACCCTGGATAGCGCCGTTCGATGCGGAAAACTATTTTGATTACGACCGGCTCAATGAAGGCCCGTCGATGATGCACTGGTTCGGCGTGGACTCGCTGGGGCGGGATATCTATAGCCGGGTGCTGGTTGGCGCTCGTATCTCGCTGACGGCCGGGCTGTTTTCGGTGCTGATTGGCGGTACGGTGGGGACGCTACTTGGCCTGATGGCAGGTTATTACGAAGGCTGGTGGGACCGGCTGATTATGCGCGTCTGCGATGTATTGTTCGCTTTTCCGGGGATCCTGCTGGCGATTGCGGTGGTAGCGGTTATGGGAAGCGGCATGGCGAATGTGGTGATCGCGGTGGCCATTTTCAGCGTTCCCGCCTTTGCCCGACTGGTGCGCGGTAATACCCTGGTGCTGAAACATCAGACTTTTATCGAGGCGGCGCGCAGTATCGGCGCACCGGACTGGGTGATTCTGCTGCGTCATATTCTGCCCGGCACGTTTTCTTCCATTGTGGTCTTTTTCACCATGCGCATTGGCACGGCGATTATCTCTGCCGCCAGCCTGTCGTTTCTGGGGCTGGGGGCGCAGCCGCCCACGCCGGAATGGGGAGCGATGCTGAACGAGGCCCAGTCGGATATGGTGATGTCGCCTCATGTGGCGCTGTTTCCGAGTCTGGCGATTTTTGTGACCGTGCTGGCGTTTAATCTGCTGGGAGACGGGCTGCGCGACGCGCTGGATCCGAAGATTAAGGAATAAAAAAAGCCGGTCGTCTGACCGGCTTCGGGCAGGTAGCCCGGTGGTTTACACCCGGCTGCCCCACAGATCGTACTCGTCGGCGTGTTCTACCTTCACCCGCACCACATCGCCGGGCTTCACGCTGCGTTCGCCGTTCAGCCACACCACGCCGTCGATCTCCGGCGCATCCGCCATGCTTCGACCGGTAGCGCCTTCTTTATCCACCTCGTCGATCATCACGATAATCTCGCGGCCCACTTTTTCCTGCAGTCGCTCGGCGGAGATCTGCTGCTGCAACTGCATAAAGCGGTGCCAGCGCTCTTCCTTCACCTCTTCTGGCACCTGATCCGGCAGACTGTTAGCGCCAGCGCCTTCTACCGGGCTGTATTTAAAGCAGCCTACGCGATCCAGACGCGCTTCCTTCAGGAAGTCGAGCAGCATCTGGAAGTCCTCCTCGGTTTCACCCGGGAAGCCGACGATAAAGGTGGATCGCAGGGTCAGATCCGGGCAGATCTCACGCCAGCGACGGATACGCTCAAGGGTGCGCTCTACCGCGCCCGGGCGCTTCATCAGCTTCAGAATGCGCGGGCTGGCGTGCTGCAGCGGAATGTCCAGATAGGGCAGCAGCTTGCCTTCGGCCATCAGCGGAATCACCTCATCGACGTGAGGATAGGGGTAGACATAGTGCAGGCGGGTCCAGACCCCGAGCTTCGCAAGCTGCTCGCACAGGCTGACCATGCTGGTTTTGACCGGCTGTCCGTTCCAGAAACCGGTGCGGTGCTTCACGTCCACGCCGTAGGCCGAGGTGTCCTGAGAGATTACCAGCAGCTCTTTGACCCCCGATTCCACCAGACGCTGGGCTTCGGCCAGTACCTCGCCGATGGCCCGGCTTTCCAGATCGCCGCGCATGGAAGGGATAATGCAGAAGGTGCAGCGATGGTTGCAGCCTTCGGAAATCTTCAGATAAGCGTAATGACGCGGCGTCAGTTTGACGCCCTGTTCCGGCACCAGGCTCAGGTACGGGTTGTGTTGCGGTTTGGGCACGTAACGGTGAACGTGCTCCAGCACCTGCTCATAACTGTGAGGACCGGTGATCTCCAGCACTTTGGGATGCACTTCACGGATCTGATCCTCTTTGGCGCCCAGACAACCGGTAACGATCACCTTACCGTTCTCGTTCAGCGCTTCACCGATGGCTTCCAGCGACTCCTGCACCGCGCTGTCGATAAAGCCGCAGGTGTTGACGATCACCAGATCGGCATTGTCATAGCTGGGCACCACGTCATAGCCTTCGGTACGCAGCTCGGTCAGGATACGTTCTGAATCCACCAGGTTCTTCGGGCAGCCGAGAGAGACAAAACCGATTTTCGGCGCCGGGTTCACATTGCTCATAAGCTCAAAAATTCATCGTTTATGGAATTATCAGGGCTGGGATTTTACAGGGTTCCTGTCCGTAAGGGTACTGCAAACCGGGGAAAGGGACGGCTTTGGGGTAGCTGGCCTGCCAGGCGTCGTCGGCCCCCCGGATAATGTATGCTGGCAGCTGCCTGATAATCCGGAACCAGCGATAACGCTGCTGACCCGCACGCCTCAACTGCCTATCACCCGGCTTAAGAATATGTAAATTCAGCCCCTTTTGCGCCACGGCTGTCTAACCTTTACGGGGAGCGAAAATCAAGGAGACCGCCATGGCATTTTTTTCCCCCCGCGCGCTGATCGCCGGACTGACGTTAATCACCGCAGGTAGTACCCTGGCTGCCACGACCCAGGTTGAGGTGCTGCAAAGTAAGCTCGATCATCCCTGGTCGCTGGCCTTTCTGCCAGAAAACCAGGGCATTCTGATAACCCTGAAGGACGGCCAGCTAAAACGATGGCAGCCTGGCGCAGGGCTTTCCGACCCCATCAACGGCGTTCCCGACGTCTGGGCCAATGGCTAGGGGGGATTGCTGGATGTGGCCCTGGCGCCGGATTTCGCGACCAGTCGCCGGGTGTGGCTGAGTTTCGCTGAAGGTGACGGAAACGGTAAGGCGGGCACTGCGGTGGGATACGGCAAACTGAATCCGTCCATGACCCGGATTGAGGATTTCCGGGTGGTACTGCGCCAGCAGCCGAAGCTTTCCACCGGCAACCATTTTGGCGGCAGCATGGCTTTTGATGGTAAGGGCTACCTCTACGTGGCGCTGGGGGAAAATAACCAGCGCAATACCGCTCAGGATCTGACTAAGTTGCAAGGTAAAGTGGTACGCCTGACGGCGGAAGGGACTGTACCGGAAGATAATCCGTACGTGGGGCGCAAAGACGCGCGACCGGAGATCTGGTCATATGGCATCCGCAATCCTCAGGGGCTGGCCCTGAATCCCTGGAGTCATCAGATCTGGCTACATGAGCACGGTCCGCGCGGCGGCGATGAGATCAATATTCCCCATCCGGGCGCTAACTACGGCTGGCCGATAGCGACCTGGGGCATCGACTATGGCGGCGAGGCCTATCCGGAAACCCGGGGCGGTGAAGCACCGGGTATGGAAAAGTCCATCTGGCACTGGAAAGTCTCCCCGGCCATTAGCGGCATGGCGTTTTATAACAGCGATAAGTTCCCACAGTGGGGCCAGAAATTATTTATCGGCGCGCTGAAAGAGAAGGCGCTGATCGCCCTGACCGTGGATGGCGATACGGTGAAGGATGAACAGCGCCTGCTGACCGAGCGTAACCAGCGGATCCGCAATGTGAAGCTGGGGCCGGACGGCTACCTGTATGTGTTGACCGACGAATCGGACGGCCAGTTGTTAAAGGTCAGCCCGACGCAGGATTAACTGAGGGGCAGCATCACCGTTTTGCGAAACGCGGGGCGTTCACCCAGTTGCTGATACCAGCGCCGCAGCTCAGGGCGCGGCGCCCAGTCAATCTCCAGATTAAACAGCCCGTAAATAAAGGGCCCCAGGGCGATATCGCCGGGTCCGAAGGCTTCTCCGCCCAGCCAGCGGCTTTGCGCCAGGGCGTTATTAAGAATCGCGAACGCCGCTTCGCAGGCCTGTTTACCGCGCTCAATCACGGCCGGATCGCGCTTCTCCGGAGCGGTACGAATCAGGCTGATATATACATCCCGGAAAGGGCCCGCCAGAGTGGCGATGGCCCAGTCCATCCATTTTTCCCCCCGGGCCCGCAGGGCCGGTGACGAAGGCCACAGACCGCCTGCGCCGTACTGAGCGGCCAGATAGCGCACGATGGTGTTAGATTCCCAGAGCGTCAGGTCGGCGGACTCGTCGCGCAGGCAGGGAACCAGGCCGTTAGGGTTCATGGCCAGGTAGTCGGGATCGTGGTTCAGGCCGTACTGGCCCCCGGCGGGGATGGAATGATAGCTTAGTTCCAGTTCCTCCAGACACCACAATACCTTTTTCACATTGGTGGAATTTTCTCTGCCCCAGACTGTGATCATCAAAGCTCCCGTTAACATAGCGAATGGCGGTTATTAGTATGCTCTGCCACCGGTGAGTGCGCCAGGGCTCATAAAAAATTACTGCAGCTAAGGCATGACCGGGCGATATCGAATAAACTTAACAAACTTTACCAACCCGCTGTTTCTTTAAGATGATTTGTGGGGTTTACTCTCGGTTTCTCCCGGGCCGCCCGGCCTGCGGGGAGTTTGATCGAATGGATTTCCGGGGCTTATATGACGAGTAGAACGTTTTCTGTGTTGCGCGGATTAGCAGCAGGCGCCACGCTGCTGCTGGTTGTCTCCCCTGTTGTGCAGGCTGAACAGGCGCCGGGCGCGCCGCAAGTGGATGCCAAAGCCTGGATCCTGATGGATTACGACAGCGGCAAAGTACTGGCAGAGGGGAATGCGGATGAAAAGCTGGACCCAGCCAGTCTGACCAAGATAATGACCAGCTATGTGGTCGGCCAGGCCCTGAAGGCCGGTAAAATACATCTTGATGATAAAGTGACCATCGGTAAGGACGCATGGGCGACCGGCAATCCGGCGCTGCGTGGCTCTTCGGTGATGTTCCTGAAGCCCGGGCTTCAGGTGTCGGTGGAAGATCTTAATAAAGGGATCATTATCCAGTCAGGCAATGACGCCTGTATCGCCCTGGCGGACTATGTGGCGGGCAGTCAGGATGCTTTTATCGGCCTGATGAATAGCTATGCCCAGCGCATGAAGCTGACCAATACCACCTTTAAAACCGTCCACGGTCTGGATGCGCCGGGGCAGTTCAGTACTGCCCGGGATATGGCGCTGCTGACTCAGGCGCTGATTCGCGACGTGCCGGATGAATACGCCATTAACAAAGAGAAAGAGTTCACCTTTAACAATATCCGCCAGCCGAACCGTAACCGGCTGCTGTGGAGCACCAGCCTGAACGTGGATGGCGTTAAAACCGGCACCACCGCCGGGGCGGGCTTTAATCTGGTCTCCTCCGCCACTCAGGGCGATATGCGCCTGATTTCCGTGGTGCTGGGCGCCAAAACTGACGGTATCCGCTTTCGGGAATCCCAGAAGCTGCTGACCTGGGGCTTCCGCTTCTTTGAAACGGTCACCCCCATTAAGCCGGATACCCCCTTTGTGACGCAGCGGGTCTGGTTTGGCGATACCAAAGAGGCGAAGCTGGGGGCGGGCGACAGCGGCTCTATTACCATTCCCAAGGGGCAGTTGAAAAACCTGAAGGCCAGCTACACCCTGAATGATAAACAACTGACCGCGCCTCTGAAGAAAGGTCAGGTGGTGGGCACCATCGATTTCCAGCTTAATGGAAAATCCATTGAACAGCGCCCGCTGGTGGTGATGGAGCCGGTGGAAGAGGGCGGATTCTTCCGACGCATCCTCGACTTCGTGCTGATGAAGGTGAATCAGTGGACCGGCGGCTGGTTTGAGCGCTTCTTCTCCTGACGGCCTTAACGAATAAGGGCCGTAGTGCCCTTATTCGTGACTGAGCATAACGCCCAGGCTGCGGGCCTGTTCTACCAGCGCCTCTGGCGGTGGCGAGTTGCTTACCAGCATATCGAATGCCGATAGCGGCCCCATGCAGGCCGGACGGACCTTGCCGAATTTACTCTCATCCACCACCAGTACCCGCCGTTGGGCCATCTCCAGCGCCCACTGCTTCACCGGCAGCTCTTCAAGATTAAAACAGGTCACCCCGGTCTGGGGATGAATACCCGCCGCCGATAAGAAGGCGATATCGGGGCACAGGTTGCCGAGAATCTCGCGAAAGTTCAGCGGCCGGAAAATGGCATTGCCGGGCTGAAATTCACCGCCGCACAGAATTACCCGACACCCGGGCTTTTCGCTCAGGGCCAAAAAAGTATTCAGCGAATAGCAGATGCCGGTAAAGGGCAGGTCATGGGGCAGCGCTTCGATGATAAACGGAGTCGTGGTGCCGCAGTCAAAAAACAGCGTCTGGTGCGCCTGAACCAGCGTCGTCGCCAGCCGGGCCGCCTGACGTTTCTGGCGGACGTGGCGCCCCTTCTGATCGCTTAGCAGATAGTGGCTGGCTGCCGTGCTGCCAGGCGCCAGTACCACATAGCCGCCGAGTAGCACCACGGGCTGGTGTTCGTCTTGAAGGTCGCGACGCACCGTCATTTCCGACACCCCCAGCAGCGCGGCGGCCTCTTTCAGGCGCAGTTTATCGCTGCGTTTTAGCGCCTGAACCAGGCGATCAATACGCGCTTCCCGGCGTGTTTCCATAGTTTCTCCGCGGCATAAAAAGAAAACCCCTCCCGCAGAGGGAGGGGAGATTCCTGACTATCTTAACGGCGCGGGGGCGGCGAGTCACGCACTCGGGCGGGTCGTTCCCCGTACGGCGATAAATGCCATCTGGCGGTGTCCGCCAGCTATCAGAAAATCGGCAATTTCGGCACTGACCATCAGGTTATCGCTGGTGACGCTGGAGACCGAATTGCTGTCGTTACCGCGGCTAAGCAGGAGTACAGGCAAGCCCGTCTGCTGGAGATCAGCACCAGAACTTCAACCCGATGACGCAGAATCTCTTCCATCAACGGAACTGTCTCGTCGTCCTGCAACATTGAGAACAACAGGATCCGGTAGCCAATCTTATCGAGCTCTTCTACCTGACGGGGTTAGTCTGACCAAAAAGCAGAAGGGGAGACCCCCTTCTGCGGGCAGGCCGACTAGTTACGCACCCATCCTTTACGAATCGGCATGGCGAAACAGTAGCGATAGAGCTGAGAGATGCGCTGGTACAGCACGGAGCCCCACTGGTTCCAGATAAGCTGGGCGATCAGGCAGCCGCACAGGCTGGTGAACAGGGCACCCACCATATCCATCGGCCAGTGAACCCCCAGGTAGACCCGGGACCAGGCGATAGCGACGGCCGCCGCCATCAGCAGCGCGCCGGACCACAGGCGGTGCCAGAACAGGAAGGCCAGCGCGAAGGTAAAGCTGGTGGTACCGTGATCGCTCGGGAAGGAGTTGTCCGGCGCGTGATAGAGGAAATTATGGCCCAGACCGATTGCGAACGGGCGGGCATGGGGGAACAGATGCCCCATACACCAGGAGATGGCCAGGCTGGCCACCAGCGCGATAGCGGTTTTGAGAACCATCTGGCGCTGGGCAGAGACTTCGTGCTTACGCCCCCACAGCCAGAGGATCACGACCAGCGCGGGCATCACGAGGATTAGATCGCGCGCAATATACTGGGCGCTGTCCAGCATCCATCCGGCGCTGTTGGGGGTGGCGTTAATCAGTAAAAACCAGCTTCGGTTGAGCTCTTCTAACATCTTAAACAGATTCCTTTTTTCGTAATCGGGTCACGGCCCACCAGACCGTGACCTGGGTCAACCAGACCCACCATCCAGCCCACAAATTGTGGGAAAAAAAGTGCGCGCCGCGCATGACCTGGCCGTAGCCCATGGTCAATCCCAGCGCAATGCCTCCCAGAAAGCAGCCCCAGGCCAGTCGGGGGCGCTCGCGGTAAAACAGAAAAAACAGCCCCATTACCATAAAGCCGCTGGAAGCGTGCCCGCCGGGAAAACAGTGCCCGTAACCGCTGTTAAGCGGCGCCGGGTCAAACAGCGGGTAGCCCACGGCCTGACCGCCATACTCCACCAGATCCCAGGGACAGCTGTGATAGCTGGTGGCTTTCAGGATCCCCACGCTTAATGCGCCCAGACCCATTAGCAGCGCGACCATTGTCGCCCGCGGCCGACGGCGAAAAATGCCCCACAGCAGCAGGACCACGGCGGCGACGATAATGACATCCTTTAACAACTGATGGTTGAAAAGCGCCAGCCAGCGATTGTCTCGCCAGGGAAAGCGGCGGCTCGCCGCATCGTACCAGTAACCGGTCAGCAGGCGATCCAGTGCTTCGCTGCGCGACAGCCAGAAAAAAATAGCGCCGCAGAACGTGAGTCCCAGAGCCTGGTAAAGGTAGAAGCTACGCGGCAGGGCGTAAAGCAGGTTTTTCTTATTTATCAGGGTATCGGCGGTGTCGCACTGAGTTCGGGTGAACAACATAAGCCTGTCCACAGCAATCGGGAGTGGCGTCAGAATAGTGGGGCTGGATGAAGAAAACCTTAAACGAAAAGGGATATCTGTACCGGTAAAGATTTTGCTTTGCCGAAAACCGGAATTTCATTACACTCTGCGCGTCTTTTTCTTCTCTGGTTGTTTTTTATGCAAACCCTGGCTGCAAAACCCCTTGGACGCGGCGCGCTGCTGTTTCCGCTCTGCCTGGTGCTCTACGAATTTTCTACCTATATCGCTAACGACATGATCCAGCCGGGAATGCTGGCGGTGGTTGAGCAATATCAGGCGGGAAGCGAGTGGGTGCCGACCTCGATGACCGCCTATCTGGCGGGCGGTATGCTGCTGCAGTGGCTGCTGGGGCCGCTTTCCGATCGGGTCGGCCGTCGTCCGGTTATGCTGGCTGGCGTGCTGTGGTTTATCCTGACCTGCCTGGGAACGCTGCTGGCGCAGAATATTGAACAGTTTACTTTCCTGCGTTTCCTGCAGGGGGTGAGCCTGTGCTTTATCGGCGCAGTGGGCTATGCGGCGGTGCAGGAATCCTTTGAAGAGTCGGTCTGTATTAAAATAACCGCCCTGATGGCTAATGTGGCGTTGATTGCTCCGCTGTTGGGGCCGCTGGTGGGGGCCGCCTGGATTCATGTCGCGCCATGGCAGATGATGTTTGTTCTGTTCGCGTTGCTGGCTGCGGTGGCGTTGGCCGGGCTGTGGCGCGCGATGCCGGAAACCGCCACCCGTATTGGCGAACCGCTTTCCCTTCCGCGCCTGGGGCGCGACTACCGCGAAGTGCTGCATAATGGCCGTTTTGTCGCCGGGGCGCTGGCTACCGGCTTCGCGGCGCTGCCGCTGCTGACGTGGATAGCCCAGTCGCCGGTGATGCTGATACAGGGCGAGAATATGAGCAGCTATCAGTACGGACTGTTACAGGTTCCGGTATTCGGCGGTTTGATCATCGGCAACCTGACCCTGGCGCGCCTGACGGCTCACCATAGCGTGCGGCGTCTTATCCTGGCGGGCGTCATACCGATTGTGGGCGGGCTGGCGCTGGCTGCGGTGGCGACTCAGGTGGCGGCGCACGCCTGGCTGTGGATGATAGCCGGGCTTAGCCTGTACGCTTTCGGCATCGGTTTATCCAATGCCGGTCTGGTGCGCCTGACTCTGTTCGCCAGTGAGATGAGCAAGGGCACCGTGGCGGCGGCTATGGGGATGATGCAGATGCTGATCTTCACCTTCGGCATTGAAGTAAGTAAACACGCCTGGCTGAGCGGCGGTAATGGGCTGTTTAACCTGGTGAACCTGACGAGCGGCCTGCTGTGGCTGGGGTTGGTGATGTTGTTCCTGCGCGACCACAGCGCCGGTGCGGCGCTGCAGCCCTGAGTGGCAACCTCAGTCGAACGGCGGCGTGCGGTTAAGGGCTCGTTCGATAATCTCCAGAACCCCTTCCCGGTTATTGTCTGGCGCCCGGTGGGGCGTCAGTGCCTGTACCACTGCGGGGGCATTGGCCATCGCGAAACCGAAATCTGCCTGTTGCAGCATTTCGGTATCGTTGCCGCCATCGCCAAAGGCCAGCACCTTACCGCTGTCGATGTTCCAGTGACGGCGTAGCAGATCCAGTCCGTTTGCCTTGTGTAGTCCGGGAATAATCAGATCGATGGATCCATGGCCGCTGGTGACCGGGGTGATGATATCACCCAGGGTATCGCGCAGCCGCGCCATGGTGTGCGCCAGGGAGGCATCCGGCAGGTTAAGGGCGAATTTAAAGAAGGTATCGCGACTTTCGATACCGGCGAAATCATCGACCTGCTCCAGTCGTGGATAGTAGTGCGCCGCGGCCTGTTTCACTTCGTCGCGATAGTGGGACAGCGTCCAGGCGCAGCGCTTGCCGCAGACGACGATCTCCACATCCGGTAGCTGGAGCAGCTCGGCAATGGCGCGGCGCAACTGTTCATAGCTGAAGGCGCCGTTAAACAGATCCCGATCGCCGCACAGCACCCAGGCGCCGTTTTCGGCCACAAAACCAATCTCGTGGGCAATCTCAGGAAAAAAGCTGCGTAGCTGCCAGTATTGATTGCCGCTGGCGACCGCGAAGCGAATTCCCTGGTGTTTCATACGCTGATATAGCGCCATAAACCGCGGGCGGTTATAGCATTTGGTATCATCAAGAAAGGTGCCGTCCATATCAACGGCGATCAGTTTGATTGTCACGGGACCTCCGCGATTCAGAATCAGGCCAGCCGGGTACCGTTGGGCACCGGCAGGGTGAATTCGGCCAGTACCACCGAACCGTCGGCATCGTGGGCGCCGGTGACCAGCACTTCGGATTTTACGCCAGCGATACGGCGCGGGGCAAAGTTGCAGACGCACAGAACCTGACGGCCGGGCAGCGATTCTAACGGATAGTGTTGGGTTATCTGGGCGCTCGAACGCTTGACACCCAGATCGCCAAGGTCGATATCCATGACCCAGGCGGGCTTATGCGCTTTCACGTTGGGTTCGGCATGAATAATTGTACCCACCCGCAGTTCTACACGTTCAAAGTCCTGCCACTCAATGGTGTCCATGCTGTCTCCTGTTATGGCTGTTGTGTTGAAGCTTTGGGTTTCGCCACTGCCCGGGCAAGCGTTGCCGCAATCACCACCAGCGCCAGCACCAGCAGCATGGCGCTACGCAGACCGTAGTGCTGCCCCAAAAAGCCAAGTAGCGGCGGCCCGACCAGAAAGGCGATGTAGCCGGTGGTTGCTACCACGCTGACGCGGGTTGCGGCATCCGGGCCGGTGTCGCTGGCGGCTGAGATAGCGAGCGGAAAACCCAGCGAGGCGCCCAGTCCCCAGAATAGCACCGACAGTCCGGCGATGAAGGGGCTGTCGACAAAGATAACGAGCCCGATGCCCAGCGCGCCCAGTATGGCGCTGGCGCGCACCACCGACACCCGGTCGAAGCGATCGATAAACCAGCCGCCGCAGCAGCGTCCCAGTGCCATCCCCAGGGTGAATCCGGCGTAGATCAGGGAGCCGGAGGTGGGGCTAAAACCGTGTTCATCCACCATCAACAGCGGCAGCCAGTCGTTGGCAGAGCCCTCTGCGAAGGCCATAGCCAGGACGATAACGCCTATCAGCATCAGGGTGCTGTCTTTCCAGAACGGGCGGTGAGGGGCGGTGGTGGACTGCTCAGCGCCTTCGGCAGGCTGCTGGCCGGTGCCGTCGGGAATAGCGCCGATGGCGATAATAATCGGGATAATGGCGATAAGCCCCGCCAGCAGCAGGTGGTGGTCGGCGCGCAGGCTCAGGCCGGTCAGGGCCATACCGGCAACGGCGCCTGCCAGGGTTCCCAGACTGTAGAAACCGTGCATCATTGGCAGTACCGTCTTATTCATCAGACGTTCCACCACGGCGCCTTCCACGTTAACTGCCACTTCGGCGCTGCCCAGTCCGCCGCCCAGCAGGGCCAATCCGGCGGCGAACAGCCAGGGCGAGGCCAGCCACAGCGCCAGACTCATCAGCAGCATCCCGCCCACCACCAGCGCCATACCGACCCGGATAACCTGACGGGCGCCGAAGCGCTTAACCAGCCAGCCGGAACACAGAATGCCGCTCATAGAGCCGACGGAGATACCGAACAGCACCATCCCCATTTCCGAGATGGAAACGCCGAGCGTATCGCGAATATCCGGGGTTCGGGTGGCCCAGGAGGCCATAAGCAGACCGGGAAGAAAGAACAACGCAAACAGAGCCCAACAGCGCTGACGCAGGGCCTTGCGGGAGGAGACAGCCGTCATGAGTATCCAGAGTAAGAAAATAAGAGAGACACTAGCAACTCTCTATCCTTTTGTACATCAACGGCTTTTGATTCGGTGAAGCATGGTCGACGGGAAGAAAAAGATGGCACAAAATGTCAAATGAATCCTGCTAATTAATAGCGGGACGTCACTTTAGGGCTTAAAAGCGCGGGGGAGCGGAGCGAAAAGTCGCCAGGATAAGGATGAAAATGTGGGCTATCTGTCGTGAAGATAATAAAAAACCCATCAATCTTGAACCGAAATCGGCGGGATTGATGGGCTCCTCAAATTGGGGACATCAAAGAAAAGCAGTGGCACTTAATATGACTGGCGCCGCCCCAAAAAGTTCACGGGTTTTGCAAAAAACTTAACTTTTTCTTTATCGGACTAGAAACTGAGCCCCGGCCAGATGATCACAATCAGGGTACCGGCCAGCGTCAGCAGGACGTTGGCAATGGCATAGGTACCGGCGTAGCCCAGCGCCGGAATGTTGCTGCGCGACACGTCGCTAATAATCTCCATCGCCGGTGCGCTGGTTCTGGCCCCCATAATGGCGCCAAACAGCAGCGCCCGGTTCATACGCAATACCCAGGCGCCGAACAGAAAGCAGATTGCTACTGGCAGCAGGCTGACCAGCAGACCGGCCACCAGCATCTGCCAGCCCACATCGCCCAGGCTGTGGTTGATGCCGCTACCGGCACTCAGCCCCACCCCGGCCATAAAGACCATCAGACCAAACTCTTTCACCATATTCAGCGCCCCCTGAGGGATGTAGCCGAAGGTCGGGTGGTTGGCGCGCAGGAAGCCGAGCATGATACCGGCAAACAGCAGCCCGGCGGCGTTACCGATACCGAAGCTGAAGGTGCTGAACTGGAAACTGATCATCCCGATCATCAGGCCGATAATAAAGAAAGAGCAGAAGGCCAGCAGATCGGTAACCTGGCTGTGAATCGAGACGAAGCCGATACGGTCGGCCACGGTTTTTACCCGGCGGGCATCGCCGCTGACCTGGAGGACGTCACCTTTATTCAGCAGGATATTGTCGTCGATAGGCATCTCGATCTGGCTACGGATCACGCGGTTCAGGAAGCAGCCCTGATCGGTCAGCTTAAGCTGGCCCAGGCGACGCCCCACGGCATTATGGTTTTTAACCACAATCTCCTCAGTGACGATGCGCATATCCAGCAGATCGCGATCGAATACCTCTTTCCCGTTGCGGAAGCTGGGGTCGAGGCGGGCGTGGGCATCGGGATAGCCCACCAGGGCGATTTCATCGCCGGGCTGCAGTACGGCATCACCGTCCGGCGTGGCCAGAATACCGTTGCGGCGAATTCGTTCGATATAGCAACCGGTCTGGCGATAGATACCCAGCTCGCGCAAATTCTTGCCATCAGCCCAGGCCACCAGTTCCGGCCCCACCCGGTAAGCGCGAATCACCGGCAGAAAAACCTTGCGGGTGGTATCGGTATCCAGCCCGCGTTCGCGGGCTATCTGCTGGGCGCTGGTTTGCAGATCCTGGTGCTGCAGGCGCGGCATATAGCGGGCGGCCAGAATCAGGCTGACCAGACCAATCAGGTAGGTCAGGGCGTAGCCCAGGCTCAGTTGGTCAAGGGCGGTAGCCAGTTCGCCGTCGCTGATCCCCGCATGGCGCAGGGTATCCCCGGCGCCCACCAGGACAGGGGTGGAGGTCATGGAGCCCGCCAGCATACCGGAGGTCAGGCCAATGCCCCAACCGAACGCCTTACCCAGCAGGATAGCGATAATCAGCGCGCTGCCCACCATCACCAGCGCCAGCATCAGGTAGTTTTTACCGTCGCGAAAGAAAATAGAAAAAAAGTTGGGGCCGGCTTCCACGCCAACGCAAAAAATGAACAGCATAAAGCCCAAATTCAGCGCGTCTGTGTTGATCGAAAAGTGCTGTTGACCCAGTAATAAAGAGACGACTAAAACACCAATGGAATTACCCAGTTGAATTGAACCCAGCCGTAATTTACCGAGACACAGGCCTAAAGCCAGTACCACAAATAATAACAGGACGTAATTCCCGTTTAACAAATCTGCGACGTTTATATTCACGTAGGCTAACTTCTTGTTTACCAGTAAGCTATTGAATGGAGTGGTTTTTTAAGTTAATGTCCCCCTTCGGAGACATTGGGCTGATAGCGGAACGATCGCATCAAATAATAACTGCCCGCGCCGTAAAGAGCCGTTGCTAGTTTAATCTTAATAAGAATCAACGGCCAGCACGAACAGTGAGAAATTGTACAGATCTTTTCGGACCGAGGGAGCGTCACAGGGTGTTGTCGGCGCGCAGGCTTATTTCTGGCCCGCGCGTGAGGTTTGGCGAACAGATTCAAGAGGATTCGGATGATGCGCCAGGATCGGTGGGCGGGGATGGTTTGCGCCTTTGTACTCTTTATTGCTGTTTTCGTGTACCAGAAAATCGGTCTGGCTGCGGCGACCTGCGTTCGCGATGAGCCGGAGCCGGAGCTACTGTTGTTCATCCTGCCGGGCTTTATCGCTGGTTTTATCTCGCTGCGCGGCGATCTGATCAGACCGCTGGCTGGCGTGGTGCTGGCCTTGCCGTTCTGCTTCCTTATTATGCATCTGTGGCTGATACCCCAGCGCTCCCCCGTACAGGAGGCCGCCTGGCTGTTTAGCGGCGCTTTCTGGTGCGCGATTGGCGTGCTGAGTGCGTTATGCGTGCGTTCTCTGCGCCATCGTCAGCGCCGCTATCGACGCTGGCGTCACTGATTACGCTATATTCCGGTAAACCGTCATCCTGCCGCCAGGCTATACTGGCGGGCCGTTGCCGTGGAGAAGCACCGATGAGAACGCTGAACGACCTGCCCAAACCCATCATCCTGCTGGAACTGCTTGGCATGATCCTGCTGGGTCTGGCCTGGCTGTCGATTAATGGTCATGTGGCGCTACCGGCGCCGCTAAACGGCACCGTTGCCGCCGTGGTGATGGTCTGTGGTGGTATCGCGTTAATGCTTCCCGCGGCCTTTATGTTGTTATGGGGAGTGGCCCACAATGTGGCGCCGTTGCTGCTCAAGCAGCGACCTCAGCAACCGACCCCCTCAAGCAAGGAAAAACGAGATGACGCCGACCATTGATTTGATCCGCTCCCACCGTTCCATTCGCCACTTTACCGACCAGAGCGTCAGCGATGAGCAGCGTGAAGCCATTATCGCCAGTGCGCAGGCGGCTTCCAGTTCCAGTTTTTTGCAATGTTCTTCGATCATTCGTATCACCGATCCGGCAGTGCGCGAGCAACTGGTAACCCTGAGCGGCGGTCAGAAGCACGTCGCCCAGGCGCCGGAATTTTGGGTATTCTGCGCCGACTTTAACCGCCACCTGCAGATCTGCCCTGAAGCGCAGCTGGGCCTGGCCGAACAGCTTCTGCTGGGCGTAGTGGATACCGCGATGATGGGGCAAAATGCCATGCTGGCTGCGGAGTCCCTGGGGATGGGCGGCGTTTACATCGGCGGAATTCGCAACAGCATTGAGGCAGTGACCGAACTGTTGGCACTGCCTGAGCATGTGCTGCCGCTGTTTGGCCTGTGCCTGGGCTGGCCGGCGGATAATCCGGATATTAAACCGCGCTTGCCGGCGTCCCTGGTGGTGCACGAGAATCGCTATCAGCCGATGGATCAGCAGACGCTGGCGCACTACGATGAAACGCTGGCGCAGTACTATCTGTCACGGGGCAGCAATAACCGGCGCGATACCTGGAGCGATCACATCCGTCGTACCATTATTAAAGAGAGTCGTCCGTTTATCCTGGCTTATCTGCATAAGCAGGGCTGGGCGCTCCGTTAACCAGTCCGCTTTGGGCTGATGCTTTTTGACCATTAGTGAGGTGAAGGGTGAATATCGCCATTTTATCCAGGGATGGTGCGCTCTGGTCCTGTCGGCGTCTGCGGGAGGCGGCCCAGCGTCGCGGGCACCGGGTTGAGGTTATCGATCCGCTCTCCTGCTATATGAGCATTAATCCACGAGCCTCTTCGGTGCATTATAAAGGACGGCGCCTGCCGCATTATGATGCGGTGATTCCGCGTATCGGTTCGGCCATTACCTTCTACGGCACCGCCGTGCTGCGCCAGTTTGAAATGCTGGGCAGCTATCCCCTGAATGAGTCGGTGGCGATTACCCGGGCCAGGGACAAGCTACGTTCATTGCAGCTACTGGCGCGCCGGGGAATCGATCTGCCGGTGACCGGTTTTGCCCATTCGCCGGATGATACCCACGATTTGATCGAGATGGTCGGCGGCGCGCCGCTGGTGGTCAAGCTGGTGGAGGGCACTCAGGGCATTGGCGTGGTACTGGCAGAAACCCGTCAGGCGGCGGAAAGCGTGATCGATGCTTTCCGCGGTCTGAACGCCCATATCCTGGTGCAGGAGTACATCAAAGAAGCCAGGGGCAGGGATATCCGCTGTCTGGTAGTGGGCGACCAGGTGGTGGCTGCCATTGAACGCCAGGCGAAGGAGGGCGATTTTCGTTCCAACCTGCATCGAGGAGGCGTGGCGCGGCGGGTGGATATCACCCCGCAGGAGCGTGATATCGCGCTGGGGGCGGCCACAACGCTGGGCCTGGATGTGGCCGGTGTGGATATTCTGCGCGCCGACCGTGGGCCGCTGGTGATGGAGGTAAATGCCTCTCCGGGGCTGGAGGGAATCGAGAAGGTGAGCGGGGTGGATATCGCTTCATTGATGATCGGCTGGATCGAGCGCCATGCCCGCCCTGGCTTTTCCCTGAAAACCGGCGGCTAGCGCGATTTTCGGCCCATACTCATGGTATCAGCGCTGCTTTTTGCGTAAGCTATGCGCGTTTACAGGTCATCAAAAGAGGTATCACCGTTTATGGATTCACTCGTTGTCCCTTCACTGGACACACTGCGCCGCTGGCTGGATGAGTTGGGGGTAAATTTCTTCGAGTGTGATACCTGCCAGGCGCTGCATTTGCCGCATATGCAAAACTTTAACGGTATCTTCGATGCCAAGATCGATCTGGTGGATGATGTGGTACTGTTTTCCGCGCTGGCCGAAGTCAAACCCTCTGCGTTGCTGGCGCTGGCTTCCGATCTCTCTGCGATTAACGCGGGCTCTTTGACGGTGAAAGCCTTTCTTGACGTGCAGGACGACAATCTGCCGAAGCTGGTGGTCTGTCAGACGCTGTCTACCGGAGCGGGAGTGAACCGTGCGCAGTTCGCCTGGTTTATGCAGCAGAGCGAACAGCAGATCTCCATGGTGATTCTGGAGGCGGGCGCCCATCATCTGCTCTACAGCGGTGAAGAGGAAGAACAACTGCTAAACCTGCCACAGACTCCTCTGCTGCACTGACTCTCCCTGCGTGGCCATCCCGGCCGCGCAGCGCTTTTCCGACTATTACCTGAGATTTAGCTAATTGAATGGCATGTCCTGATATGGCTGAATGCCTGTAAATCTGCCATGATAAATTCTGGCGCCGCTTCTGGTCGCAGCGCGTTGATGCTACAGGGAAATGTGAAGTTGGATATGTCGGGCAAGCATCGTTCATCTCATGCCACACTCAATGCTCCCACGCTGGTTCTGGTGGCGGGCACGGCCATTATTGCTGTCCGCTGCCTGGATCTGCTGATGTTGTTCGGCGTACTGGGGCCGCGGGGAATACTGGATTTTCTGTATCGCAGTGCCCAGACATGGAATCTGACTGCGGTATTTCTTGGCAGCTTGCTGCTGCTGTTTATTGAGCTACGCTGCGCCTTTGCCATTATGCGCGGGCGAAACTGGGGGCGTTGGGGTTATCTGTTCACCCGGCTGGTAGCGCTCGGCTACCTGTGGGCCGCTTCCCTGGGATGGGGGTATCCGGAACTGTTTAGCATTGTCGGCGGATCGCCGGGTGAGATCCTTAATGCGCTGCTGATTCAGAAACTGCCCGATCTGCTGGTGCTGTTCCTGATCTTTGTTCCTGCGAAAAGTCGGCGCTATTTTCGGCTGGGTTAGCGGGAGAACGGTGGTACAATCAGCCGCCGTTTTTTCTCAGGGTTTTGTTATGCAATGCGCACTCTATGACGCCGGTCGTTGTCGCTCCTGTACGTGGGTAGAACAGCCGATAGCCGGGCAGCTTTCCACGAAAATGACCGATCTTCGCCAGCTCCTGACGGGGATGGCGGTGGATGAGTGGCGCGAACCGGTCAGTGGGCCGGAGGCGGGGTTTCGCAACAAAGCCAAGATGGTGGTTAGCGGCAGCGTAGAGCGCCCGATATTCGGTACCGCGCCACGGGACGGTCAGGCCCAGGATCTGACTGACTGCCCCCTCTATCCCGCCAGCTTCCCGCCTGTGTTCAATGCGCTTAAGCCTTTTATCGCCCGGGCCGGATTAACGCCCTATAACGTGGCGCGCCGTCGCGGCGAGCTGAAGTATATTCTGCTGACCGAAAGCCAGCAGGATGGGGCTATGATGCTGCGTTTCGTGCTGCGCTCTGAAGCCAAACTGGCGCAGCTGCGGGCGGCGCTCCCAGCGCTTCAGGCGCAGCTGCCTCAGCTGCGGGTGATTTCCGTGAATATCCAGCCGGTGCATATGGCGATTATGGAGGGGGAGCAGGAGATCTTTCTGACCGACCAGCAGGCGCTGGCGGAGAATTTTAACGGTGTTCCACTGTGGATTCGCCCCCAGAGCTTCTTCCAGACCAATCCCAGTGTCGCCTCCCAACTTTATGCCTGTGCCAGGGAGTGGGTGCGCGAGCTGCCCGTGAACCATATGTGGGATCTGTTCTGCGGCGTGGGTGGTTTTGGTTTGCACTGCGCCACGCCACAGATGACCCTGACTGGGATCGAAATCGCGCCAGAGGCGATTGCCTGCGCTCGCCAGTCCGCCCGGGCGCTGGGCCTGACCCGTCACTATTTTCAGGCGCTGGACTCTACGAATTTCGCTACGGCTCAGGCCTCCATACCGGAGCTGGTGCTGGTTAACCCGCCGCGCCGCGGCATTGGCGAAGCCTTATGCGACTATCTTGGCCGAATGGCGCCGGACTGGATTATCTACTCCAGCTGCAATGCCGCCACTATGGCGAAGGATATACGCTGCCTGAGTGGTTACCGTATCCGTCGGGTTCAGCTGTTCGATATGTTTCCCCATACCGCTCACTATGAAGTGCTGACGTTACTGGAAAAAGAGAACTGAGAAAGGGAAGGGCGACGGAGCCATGTCCGCCGCTGAAAGGGGGCTTTAGCCTGCGGGGAACCACTTATCGCTAATCTTCTGATAAGTGCCGTTAGCTTTAATGGCTGCCAGGGCTTCATTCAGTTTGTTCAACAGCGCTGTATTACCGGGGCGTACTGCAATGCCAAGGCCGGTGCCGAAGTATTGGGGATCGGTCACTTTCCCGGTCGCCGGACCCAGTTGCGGGTTCTTCTTCAGCCACTCATTCACGACCGCGGTGTCGCCAAATACCCCATCCAGACGGCCATTTTTCAGGTCGATAATGGCATTCTGGTAGCTGTCATAGGCCACGGTTTTCACTTCCGGGTGCTTGTCCTGCAGATACTTCTGGTGGGTGGTGCCGTTTTCCATTCCGATACGCTTGCCTTTCAGTTGTTCAAAGCTCTGGTACTGATCCTTTTTGGCAATCACCAGTGCGGAGTTAGCGTAGTAGGGGTTAGTAAAGGTCACCTGCTTGCTCCGCTCCGGCGTAATGTCCATACCGGAAATAACGGCGTCATATTTGCGGAATTTCAGCGACGGGATCAGGCTGTCGAAGGCCTGGTTGGTAAAGGTGCATTCGCTCTTCATCTGCTGGCATAAAGCCTTCGCCAGATCGATATCGAAACCAACAATCTGGTTACTGGAATCCAGGGATTCAAATGGCGGATAGGTGGCGGAAGAGGCGAAGCGGATTGGATCTGCGCTCCATGCGCTGAATGCGGTTGCGGCAAGGGCTGCGGCCAGAAGTAACTTTTTCATATCAAGCTCCCGTCTTATTAATCTTGTTCTCCAGGCCTGACTTTCGGCCTGCGGATTACCCTGCCATAAAGTGAATGGATATTCAATAAAAATGAATTAATATTAAATAATAAAAAAGGCGAATTGGCAGCCGTTTTCGCGCTAACTGGCGGTGACTGAGACTGCGATGCTTCTGTTTAACTGGTGTAGTGCCAGCTCTACGGTCTCTACTTTTGATGAGTGTTCCACATCCAGGAGCCTGTCTATTTGAGTTCCCGTTTTTCCCAGCTTGCGGGCCAGATCGGCTTTTCGGGTACCGGTCTCGATCATCGCGTTGTGCAGTGCGGCTTTCATTGCCGCCAGCACGGGCAGTGAGACAATATATTCACCTGCCTGGGGGGCACTACCCTGGGGGACGGGCCTGCGCTCCTCGATTTCAATGGCGACTGCCGTCACCAGGCCATAAACGGACTCCAGTAAGGCTTCTTCAATAGAGTCACCCACGGAGTTCATTAAAGGCAGATCCCGACATGAGGCTATCCAACTATTTGTCTCTGCGTCATGAGTGAGTTTAACCGGGTAGTTATACATAGTGCTTCCTTTAATCTCTCACCTTTCAGGACTCAAAGTCCTAAATCCTTCATGATTTTCTTGCGTAGTGGTTCCGGTATCTCTTTGGAACCATGGTCGGGGGAAAACCGATCTTCTGCCGTTCAAATTGATCTTCTGGTGGCTTCCTCCCCCTGGCGCTTTAGCGAACTCTGCACCCTGTTGCAGTAGCCAACGTTTAAATTCGCTGTATTTCATCGCGCCATCCATGGGCTATATGTGGGTTGATTTTTATGCAGTGTAACGCCCCGGATGATAAAAACAACATTTATGTTTTATTTATCATCATTTTTGTGACTTTTTGCGATAAAAAAACCGGCCACAGAAGCGTGGCCGGTCTGGACTCTCAGGACAGAAGGGAGGTTAACTACGCCGCTCAAACGCCAGCGCGCGGCGCTCTATCAGGCGCATCAGCAGTGTCAGAATGCCGTTGACCACCAGGTAAATCAGCCCCGCGGCGCCGAATACCATCACGTCATAGCTGCGCCCATAGAGCAGTTGACCGTGGCCCATCACTTCCATCAGCGTGATGGTATAGGCCAGTGATGTGCTCTTAAACACCAGCACCACCTCGTTGGAATAGGAGGAGAGGGCGCGTTTGAAAGCGTAGGGCAGCAGAATCGCCAGGGTATCCTTACGGCTCATGCCTAACGCCCCACAGGACTGCCACTGTCCTTCCGGAATGGCGCGAATCGCGCCGTGGAACAACTGGGTGGTGTAAGCAGCGCTGTTGAGCGATAGCGCAATCAGCGCGCACAGCCAGGGCTCGGAAAGCAGATGCCACAGCCACGGGATTTCCTGCAGCCCGGGAAACTGACCTGGCCCGTAGTAGATCAGGAAGATCTGCACCAGCAGCGGCGTTCCGGTAAACAGCGTAATAAACACCCGCACCAGTTGCGACAGCAGCGGGGTTTTCAGCGTCAGGATCACGGTAAACAGTAGCGACAGTACCAGCGCCACGGCGATAGAGGCGACGGTCAGAGTCAGACTGGTATGCAGCCCCTTCAGGAGTTCCGGTAAGTACTCAAGCATCAGCCGGGCCTCCGTTCAAAACGCGTCGCCCGCTGGTCGATAGCCTTGAGGATGTACTGACTCACCAGGGTAATCACCAGATAAATGGCGGCTGCCACGATGTACCAGGTAAAGGGCTCCTGAGTTCGGGTGGCGATGCTTTTGGTTTGCAGCATCAGATCGTTGACGCTAATCAGCGACACCAGGGCCGTATCCTTTAGCAGTACCAGCCACTGATTGCCCAGTCCAGGCAGGGCGTGGCGCCACATCTGAGGCATCACCAGGCGGAAGAAGATAGCGCCTTTGCTCATGCCCAACGCCATGCCGGATTCCCGCTGGCCTTCCGGCACCGCTTTCAGGGCGCCGCGCAGCGTCTGGGAAGCATAAGCGGCGTAGAGCAGCGACAGGGCGATAACCCCACACAGGAACGGACTGACGTCGAAGTTTTCAATCTCCATCTGCACCGGGATCTGGATAAAGCCCAGATTGAGCGTGAAACCGTCCGACAGCATCAGCAACAGCTGGGAGGAGCCGAAGTAGATAAACAGCACCACCAGGATCTCCGGCAGGCCACGCAGAATGGTGACCAGGCCAGAACCTATCCAGGCGATGGGACGCCACTTAACCGATTCCCAGACGGCGAATACCATCGCCAGTGCCAGGCCGATAATCAGGGCGCAAACGGCAAGGCCGACGGTCATCCCGGCGGCGCTTGCAAGTGGAAGGAAGTCGTTCATTAAGCCGATTACTTCTGGAACCATTTATTGTAGATGGCCTCGTAGGTGCCATTCTGCTTCACCTTCTCCAGCGCGCTGTTAAACTGCTGCTGTAGTTCGGTATTGCCTTTACGCACCGCGATGCCAAGCCCGGTACCGAAGTAGGCTTTATCGGTCACTTTATCGCCCACCGCGGCCAGCTTCGGATTGGCCTTCAGCCATTCGGTGACGACCGCAGTGTCGCCAAATACGGCGTCAATACGTCCGTTCTGCAGATCCAGTCTGGCATTCTGGTAGCTGTCGTAGGGAACAGTGGTGATTTCCGGATGTTTATCGTTGATAAACTTCTGGTGGGTGGTGCCGTTCTGAACCCCAACCTTCTTGCCTTTAAGCTGATCAATGCTGGTGTATTTACCCTGTACGCCGATAAACAGCGCCGAGTTATCGTAGTAAGGGTTGCTGAACAGCACCTGCTTCTGGCGCTCTGGCGTAATGTCCATACCGGCCATTACCGCTTCTACCCGCTTGAATTTCAGGCTGGGGATCAGGCTGTCGAACGACTGGTTGCTGAAGGTGCAGGTGGCGTCCATCTCTTTGCACAGTGCATTGGCGAGATCGACGTCAAAACCGACGATTTTATTGCTGGCGTCCATGGACTCAAACGGAGGATAAGAGGCCTCCGTGGCAAAGCGGATAGTCTGCGCCGCCGTGGCGGAGAAGCTGAGGCTGGCGAATAGCGCGGCAAGAAGGACTTTTTTCATTTTAGTATTCCCAATCATCTTCAGTGTGAAAGATAGGATCTGAAAGCATCGGTCTGCGGGTTGCTGAAGCAGCCCGCATCGCCCTGCTCGACAATATGACCATTTTCCATATAGACCACGCGGCTGGCGGTTTTGCGCGCCACTTCCACTTCGTGCGTCACGATCACCTGAGTGATGTTGGTCTGCGCCAGTTCGCGAATGATACTGACTATCTGGGCGGTGATTTCCGGATCCAGCGCCGCGGTCGGTTCGTCGAACAACAGCACTTCGGGTTCCATCATTAGCGCTCTGGCGATGGCCACGCGCTGCTGTTGCCCTCCGGAAAGGTGCAGCGGGTAGCGATCGGCATAGGGAGTTAGTCTCAGACGCTCCAGCAGTTTACCGGCGCGTTCGCGGGCCTGGTCTTTACTCAGCCCCTGCACCCGGCAGGGCGCTTCGATCAGGTTCTGCATCACCGTCAGATGCGGCCACAGGTTGTACTGCTGGAAAACCATACCGACGTGCTGACGCAGCGCGCGAATGGCTTTGTCGCCCGGGGCGCGGCTGAAGTCGAACTGGTTACCGGCGATGGCAAGCGTGCCGGAACGCGGCATCTCCAGCAGGTTAAGCACGCGCAGCAGAGAACTCTTTCCCGCGCCGCTCGGGCCGAGCAGCACTAACGTCTCCCCTTGCGGGCAGTCGAGCGTAATATCGAACAGCGCCTGGTGGGCGCCGTAAAAGCAGTTAATGCCGTTTAGTTGAATACTCATGCGCAGCAGTCGAATAGCAATTGAGGCCGCAAATAGTAACGTTGGCAGAATAGTTATGCAATATTTGTGCGTTAAAATCGCAAAAACGGGCCGGATATGGCTTAAACATAGCACAAAATATCGGAGCGGGCTGAAGGTAAGAATAAATACGGGCAATCAGGGTAAATGCCAGATTTTTCTTGTGGTTTTTACCTTTCAGCCCGTAGGAAATGGGGGATTAACGATGCTCCAGCATCTGGCTCAGGGTGCCGGTGGGGGCGTTGCTGTTTTCGCTGGTGTAACGAATATCGTCCACTGTCCAGCACTGGCCTTCGCGCACCATCAGGATTTCATCCTGCCACTGCCGGTCGCCTTTGGTCAGATTGACGCGCAGCGGTATATTACGGGCATCGGTGTTCAGAATGCGGGAGGCGCTGGCGACATCGGCGTTGTCGATACCGTTAGCATTGCTGGAGAACAGGTCGCCGTTGGCAGGCTGGGTGGTGCGGCTCTTCGCCTGAAGCTGCTGCCACAGGGAATCGCTCAGATAAGGGCGCAGGCCCGCCAGATCGGTCGCACTCTGGCCCGGATGCGCGATACGGTAGTCGTAAAACTGCTGTGCGACGCTGTCAGGGCCACCATCGATGCAGGGGCCGCTGCGGGTGCCGATATCCTTGTAGGCCGGCGTGACGGTCGTACAGGCGCTAAGCAGTAGCGCACAGGGCGCAATGAGAGTCAGAACTGAGCTACGCATTATGATTTCCTTATATTTCTCAGGAGAGCTACATTACAGTTGGTAATAATGGGCTTTAGCATAGCGTATTACGGGCTAAAATGCGCCAGCAGGCAAGGGCTAAGGCATTGATCGCCAAACACAGAGGAGTCACCATATGCAGTTTTCCACCACCCCCACCCTGGAAGGGCAGGCTATTGTTGAGTATTGCGGCGTGGTCACCGGGGAAGCCATCCTGGGGGCCAACGTGTTCCGCGACTTTTTCGCCGGGATTCGCGACATCGTCGGCGGCCGCTCCGGTGCCTATGAAAAAGAGCTACGCAAGGCGCGTGAAATAGCGTTTAAAGAGCTGGAAGAGCAGGCGGAATCGCTGGGAGCCGATGCGGTGGTCGGTATCGATATCGACTATGAAACCGTGGGCAAAGACAGCAGCATGCTGATGGTCAGCGTCAGCGGCACGGCGGTGAAGACCCGGCGATGAGGCGTATTTTTTGGCTGGCGCTGGTTCTGCTGCTGGCAGGCTGCGCCAGCGATGAAGGGATTGTCGATCGCAGCGAATATCAGGTGGATACCCGCTATCCGGCGCTGAACGCCTGGCCGCGGGTGCGGGTGCTGGTCATTCACTACACCGCCGGAGATTTTGAGCGCTCCCTGACCACGCTACGCGGCAGGGACGTCAGCGCCCACTATCTGATTGCGCGCCAGCCCGAGAAACATCACGGTAAGCCGCTGGTCTATCAACTGGTGCCGGAAGAGAAGCTCGCCTGGCATGCCGGGCAGAGCTACTGGCGCGGCGCCACCCGCATTAATGATACCTCCGTCGGCATCGAGCTGGAAAACCACGGCTGGCATCGTACCGCTACCGGCCGCCATTTCGAGCCGTTCGACCAGGCGCAGATCGCTACGCTGATTCCGCTGGCCCGGGATATTATTCAACGTCACGGCATCACGCCGGAAAATGTGGTGGCCCATTCCGATGTGGCACCCCAGCGTAAGGACGATCCGGGGCCGCTGTTCCCGTGGCGTGAACTGGCGCAGGCGGGCATTGGTGCCTGGCCGGACGCCGATCGGGTCACTTTCTATCTGGGGGGCCGCCATCCGACCCAGCCGGTGAATCAGACGGCGTTGCTTAATCTGCTCGCGCGTTACGGTTACGAAGTGGGGAACGATATGACCCAGGCTCAGAAGCGGCGGGTGATTATGGCGTTTCAGATGCACTTCCGTCCCGAACGCTACGACGGCCACGCCGATGCCGAAACCCAGGCCATTGCCGAAGCGTTGCTGGAGAAATACGGGATGGGATATTCCCACTAAACGTCAGGGACGATGCAGCTTACCGTGGTCCCGCAGCCAGGCCGCGGTACGTTCTATACCTTCATCCAGCGTGATGATGGGCTTATAGCCCAGTTCGTCCCTGGCGCGTTGGGTATCCAGCGTGAAGTCGAAATTGAGTTTGGCGACGCCGTAGTGAGTCAGGGAAGGTTCGGCCTCTTTATGACCAAAGCGCTCCATGCTACGCGCCACCATATCCAGCATCAGCCAGGGAACGGAGCGAATTTTGCAGCGCAGCCCCAGCTCATCAATCAGTTTCTGTACCGTCATATGCAGCGGGCGCGGCTCCAGATTGGTGATGTTCCAGGCGCGGCCCGAAGGCAGGCGATCGTTCTCGGGCTGGCTGACCAGCCACATGGCATGCACCGCATTTTCCTGATAGGTCATATCCACCAGCGCTTCGCCACCGCGCGGCAGGAGTACGCAGCCGTAGTGGCGCACCATCTGAATCAGACGCGGGAAGAAGACCGTATCATGGGGGCCGAACAGACTTTGGGGGCGCAGGATAGCGAAGCGGGTCTGGGGATTGGCCCGGGCCAGTTGCTGAATCACCTCTTCGCCTTCCGCCTTGCTGCGCGCCAGATCGTTGGCGTAGCGGCGTGGGCGATACTCTTCCGTAATATCGCGATGGTGATGGTAGTCGAAGTAGAGCGACGGCGAGGAGATATGGACGAAAGTACGCACGCCCCATGCCACCGCCCATTCACCCAGACGGCGGGTGGCACGCACGTTAGCCAGATCGAACTCCTGAGGCGATCCCCAGGGGGAGATGAAATCGGAGCAGTGCCATAGCACGTCAATGCCGGCCAGCATCGCTTTGGCCTGAGAGGAAACCAGCTCGGTCATATCCGCATGGATAAATTCCGCGCCCATCTTCTGCAGCAGTTTGCCCATGGCGGCATTATGGCCGGTGGCCGTCACGCTGACGCCGCGCTGGCGTAAATATTCGACCGCGTTACGCCCCAGTCCGCTGGTGGCGCCCGTGACCAGTACTTTCATGTCAATTCACTGTCGCGTTGGCTGTTATCGCGGGCATTCTTTCGTGATTCCTCTCGGGTTGCAATGGCAAAGCGCCGATATTCAGCGTTCTCTCGGACGATCGCTCAGGCTCTGTTCAGCCAGATGGGTAATACGTCGCGCCATGCCGCGAAAAATAAACAGATGCGCCGGAATCATCGCCAGCCAGTAGAGCAGGCCAGGCGTACCGTGGGGATGCCAGAAAGCGCGGACATCCAGGGTGCGATATTCCCCGATATCGCGCAGGGTGAAGCTCAGCCGCCCCAGTCCCGGCGCCTTCATACCGAACAGCAGCGTCAGCTCCTTTTCTGGCTCGACGACAATCACCCGCCAGCTATCCACCTTATCGCCCGGGCGTAACCAGTGGCGCTCCGGGCGGCCTTTATCCAGGCGGTGACCCACCAGTAGATCCAGGGCGCCTCGGGTCTGCCACAGAATATTGGCGAAGAAATAGCGCTGCTGGCCGCCAATACCGTTGACCACATCCCATAAGGCGCTCAGGGGAGCGGGGGTTTTGACGGTATGGCCTGCCTGCTTGGGATAGTAGCCGTATTCCGGGCGCCAGCGGGCGAAAGCCTGAGGGGCGTGTCCCCAGCCAGGGGAGTCGACCAGCTTTTTCTCCTCCTCCAGGGTTTGACGTACCGCCTCATCGAAGCCGATAAGCGGTTGGGGAATCAGTGCCCGCAGCGCGCGATCGTCCGCCAGCAGATCGTGGCGCAGCCCCTGGATCAGCGCCCGGGCGATAGACGGCGGCACTGAAGTGATCATACTCAGGAACCAGACCGAGACCCAGCGGGTGGGAAAGGGGACCGGAATCAGCGGTCGGTGGCAGCCGCTGATGGCCATAAATCGCTCGAACTGCTGCTGATAGCTCATGACTTCGGGGCCTGCGGCCTCGAACAGGCGGTGCTCCTCCGCCGGGTGTTCCAGAAAGCCTTGCAGATAGACCAGCAAATTTTCCAGCGCGATGGGCGTGGTACGTGATCGTACCCAGCGCGGCGGCGTCAGTACCGGCAGGTTGTAGATCATATCGCGCATCACTTCGAAGGCGGCGGAACCGGCGCCGATAATAATCCCGGCGCGCAGTTCGGTGACCGGCACGTCCGATTCGCGCAGTATATCGGCGGTTACCTGCCGGGCCCGCAGGTGGGAGGAGCTGAGATCGCCATCGGGGGCCTGTAGCGAACTAAGATAGATGACCTGGCGCACCGACTGGCCGCGTAGCGCATCGCGCAGATTCAGGGCCGCCCGGCGCTCGCGGGCGATAAAATCCGAACCGTCGCCCATGCTGTGCACCAGATAGTAGATCGTTTCTACGCCATCCAGCAGCCCGTGTAGCGTTTCCGGACGCAGTAAATCTACCGCCCGGCATTCAACACCAGACCAGGGCTGTTTTTCCAGCCAGTCCAGACGGCGCGCGGCAGCGATAACCGGGTAACCGATCTGCGCCAGTCTGGGGACCAGGCGCTGGCCGATATAGCCGCTGGCGCCGAGTATCAGGATCTTACCTGGGCTATTCATCCCCTTACTTTCCTTAGCCTTGCAGGAAGGCGCGCCAGTGGCTGACGACGGTTTCCAGTTGCTGGCGACTGACGTCAATATGCGTCACCAGACGGGTAACCGGCGCGGCGTTAATAAGTACGTCGCGGCGAGCCATAAATTCGCCCAGCTGCGGCGCGGTGCCTTCCGGCAGCCGGACGAACAGCATATTGGTGTCCTGACGGGTCACGTCGGCGCCAGTTTCGCGCAGGGCTTCGGCCAGCCAGGCGGCATTGGCGTGGTCGTCCGCCAGTCGTGCCACATTATTCTGCAATGCCCATAGGCCGCCTGCGGCCAGGATTCCGGCCTGACGCAGTCCGCCGCCGGCCATCTTACGCCAGCGCAGAGCGCGCTTGATAAAGTCGCGATTGCCCAGCAGCAGCGAGCCCACCGGCGCCCCCAGCCCTTTGGACAGGCAGAGGGTGAAGCTGTCGCAGTAGCGCGCCACTTCATCCAGCTCACAGCCGTATTCCACTATGGCGTTAAACAGTCGGGCGCCGTCCATATGCAGCCCCAGGCCGCGCTCGCGGGTAAACTGCCAGGCATCGCGCAGGTACGCCTGCGGCAGCACTTTACCGTTGTGAGTATTTTCCAGACTGAGCAGCCGGGTGCGGGCAAAGTGAACGTCATCAGCCTTGATGACCGAGGCGACTTTGTCCAGCGGTAGGGTGCCGTCGCGGGCGGCGTCGATGGGCTGGGGCTGAATGCTGCCCAGCACCGCGGCGCCGCCCGCCTCGAAAAGGTAGTTGTGGGCCTGCTGGCCCACAATATATTCATCGCCACGCTGACAGTGACTGAGCAGCGCTACCAGGTTGGCCTGGGTGCCGGAAGGCAGGAACAGGGCGGCCTCTTTACCGGCCAGGCGCGCCGCGTATTCCTGCAACTGATTCACGGTGGGATCGTCGCCGTAGACATCGTCTCCGACGGCGGCGTTCATCATCTGTTCCAGCATGGCGCGCCCCGGGCGCGTTACGGTATCACTGCGTAGGTCAATCATGGCGACTCCTTGCTCGGTATTACTGAAGGTAATAGGTTGTTTTACCTGAACCAGTTGGTTTTCGCCAGTTCGACCACCTCATCGCCGCGGCCGCTGATGATGGCGCGCAGCATGTACAGACTGAAGCCCTTCGCCTGTTCCAGTTTGATCTGGGGCGGAATCGCCAGCTCCTCTTTGGCGACGGTGACGTCCACCAGTACCGGCCCGTCGGTATTAAATGCCTTCTCCAGTGCGGCATCCAGCTCGCTGGCTTTTTCCACCCGAATACCGCTAATACCGCAGGCCTCGGCGATGCGGGCAAAGTTGGTGCTGCTGAGTTCGGTTCCATCGGTCAGATAGCCTCCGGCCTTCATCTCCATTGCTACAAAGCCCAGCACGCTGTTGTTGAATACCACAATCTTGATCGGCAGCTTCATCTGGACCACCGACAGGAAATCGCCCATCAGCATGCTAAAACCGCCGTCTCCGCACATCGCCACTACCTGACGTTCCGGCTCCGTCGCCTTTGCGCCCAGTGCCTGAGGCATGGCGTTAGCCATTGAGCCATGGTTAAAGGAGCCCAGCAGGCGACGTTTTCCGTTCATTTCCAGATAGCGGGCTGCCCAGACGGTGGGGGTGCCGACATCGCAGGTGAAGATGGCGTCCTGGTGGGCCAGCTGGCTGATTCGCTGGGCCAGATACTGGGGATGAATCGCCTTATCGCTGGGTTTGGCGAGCTCATCCAGCCCCTTACGGGCCTCTTTATAGTCTGCCAGCGCTTTGTCGAGGAACGACCGATCCTGCTTATCTTCCAGCAGTGGCAGCAGGGACTGCAATGTGGATTGCATATCGCCCACCAGCGCCATGTCCACTTTGCTGTGGGCGCCGATACTGGCCGGGTTGATATCTATCTGAATGATTCGCGCATTGCTGGGGTAGAAGGCGCGATAGGGGAACCGGGTGCCGAGCAGAATCAGGGTATCGGCATTCATCATGGTGTGAAAGCCGGAAGAGAAGCCGATAAGACCGGTCATCCCCACGTCATAGGGGTTATCGTACTCCACGTGCTCTTTGCCGCGCAGGGCATGGACGATGGGCGATTTCAGCTTACCGGCGAACTCCAGCAATTCACTGTGCGCTCCGGCGCAGCCGCTACCGCACATCAATGCGATATTACTGGCGCCGTTCAGCACTTCGGCCAGTTTTTCCAGCTCCGATTTGCGCGGCACCACCTGGGGCAACGGGGCGGGATACCAGTGTGTACTGGCCCCTTCCGGCGCGGGTTGCAGCGCGACGTCTCCGGGCAGAACCACAACCGCCACGCCGCGCTTTAGCGTGGCTTCACGCAGGGCGATAGCCAGCACCTGAGGGATCTGTTCCGGACTGGACACCAGTTCACAGTAGTGGCTGCACTCCCGGAACAGCTCCTGAGGATGAGTTTCCTGGAAGTAACCGCTGCCTATCTCGCTGGAAGGAATATGGGCGGCAATCGCCAGTACCGGTACCTGGTTGCGCTGGCAGTCGAACAGTCCGTTGATCAGGTGCAGGTTGCCTGGGCCGCAGGAGCCAGCGCAGACCGCCAGTTCGTCGGTTAACTGCGCTTCCGCACCCGCGGCGAAGGCGGCGACCTCTTCGTGACGGGTGGGCATCCATTGAATAGTTCCCATGCGGTTAAGGCTGTCGCTCAGCCCGTTAAGGGAGTCTCCGGTTACGCCCCAGATACGCTTTATCCCTACCTGTTCCAGCGTCCTGGCAATGTAGGTGGCCACGGTCTGTTTCATCACATCTCCTTTGTTTTATTTCGATAAGATGCGATCAAGCTTAGACGATGAGTGAAGACAGGGACTGTTCAGAAAGTGCCGCCTCCGGAAGGAGGCGGCATGGGGGAAGTGAAAATCAGGCGAGGACCAGATCGCCCTGAGGGTGGCAGGAGCAGGCCAGGACGTAACCGTCCGCGATCTCCTGCTCGGTCAGGGTCATGGTGCTGGTGACGCTGTAGTCGCCGGAAACCACTTTGGTTTTGCAGCAGCCGCACACGCCGGCGCGACAGGCGGCGTTGACCGGCACCTTGTTGCTCTCCAGCGCTTCAAGCAGCGTGCTGCCTACTGGCGTATGGAATTCGCGTACCGGCTGCAGGGTGGAGATCTTCAGGCCGCTGGTGACGGGCGCCGCAACGGGGGTGAAGAATTTCTCTTTCCAGAAGCGGGTGACGCCCAGCGCTTTGACTTCCTGCTCCACGAAATCCATGTACGGCGCCGGGCCGCAGGTCATGACGGTGCGGTTAGCGATATCCGGCACGCTGGCCAGCAGCTCGCGGGTCAGACGACCGGGAACGAAGCCGTGGGCCGCGCCCTGTTCCGCCACCAGAGTGACCGGATACTGGCGCCACTCTTCAGCAAAGATCACGTCCTGCGGCGAGCGCACGCTGTAGATCACCTGGACATCGGCCATCGGGCTGTATTTGGCCAGCCAGCGGCGCATCGACATAATCGGCGTCACGCCGCAGCCAGCGGCCAGCAGCAGATAACGACCTGCCGGATGGTTCTGGCAGGTGAACTCGCCCTGGGCTTCGGAAAGCCACAGGTAGTCGCCGCGCTTAACTTCGCGGGTCAGCCAGCCGGAACCGGCTCCGTCGTCGATACGGCGGATGGTCAGGGTAATAAAAAGGCTGACACCCGGCGTGGACGAGAGGGTATAGGCGCGCAGGGTATCGGCCGAGTTGCGGATACTGACCAGCGCGTATTGTCCCGCCTGATAGAGGTAGTCGTCATGGCAGAACAGCGACAGGGTCCAGACGTCTGGCGTCTCCTGCTTAATATGATGTACCTGCATGCGGTACGGACACTGAGAGGTTGGCATCGTCATCTTGTTGCTTCTCCTTACGCCACACCCAGCATCTGCTGCATATCCTGCTCAACGGTGGTAACGGAACGCATACCGAATTTCTCGTTGAGGATAGCCAGCAGGTTCGGGGTCAGGAAGCCCGGCGCCGTCGGCCCGGTCAGGATGTTCTTCACGCCCAGCGACAGCAGGGTCAGCAGAACCACGATAGCCTTCTGTTCGAACCAGGAGAGCACCAGGCTCAGCGGCAGATCGTTCACGCCGCAGCCCAGTTTTTCGGCCAGGGTGACGGCCAGCATAATGGCGGAGTAGGAGTCGTTACACTGACCGGCATCCAGCAGGCGCGGCAGGCCTTCGATGTTGCCGAAGTCCAGCTTGTTAAAGCGATATTTACCGCAGGCCAGCGTCAGGATCAGGCAGTCGTCCGGTACGCTGGTGGCGAAGTCGGTGTAGTAGCTACGCTCGCCGCGAATGCCGTCGCAGCCGCCGATCAGGAAGACGTGGCGCAGTGACTTACGGCCAACCATATCGATCAGGGTATCGGCGGCGCTAAGCAGGGTCTGACGGCCAAAACCGACGGTGATCATGTGCTCGATTTCGCTGTACGGGAAGCCGGACATCTGCTGGGCCTGGGCGATGACCGGGGCAAAATCGTCGCCTTCCAGGTGGTTAACGCCCGGCCAGCCTACGATGCTGCGGGTCCAGATACGGTCGTCATAGCTGCCAACGGTTGGGTCGATGATGCAGTTTGAGGTCATCACGATCGGTCCCGGGAAGCGGGCGAATTCGGTCTGCTGATTCTGCCAGCCGCTGCCGTAGTTACCGACCAGATGTTTGAATTTACGCAGTTCCGGATAGCCGTGGGCGGGCAGCATTTCGCCGTGGGTGTAGACATTGACGCCGGTGCCTTCGGTCTGCTCCAGCAGATTGTAGAGATCGAACAGGTCATGACCGGAGATCAGGATGCACTTACCGGCAACCGGTTTTACGTTAACCTGCGTCGGGGTCGGGTGGCCGTATTTACCGGTTTCACCGGCGTCCAGGATGCTCATGACCTGGAAGTTCATCTGACCGATTTCCATGGAGCATTCCAGCAGGGCGTTCATGTCGGACGGCCAGGTGCCAAGCCAGGACATGATTTTGTGGTACTGGGCATAGATGTCGTTATCGTACTGGCCCAGTACATGGGCGTGTTCCATATAGGCTGCGGCCCCTTTCAGGCCGTAGAGGCACAGCAGGCGCAGACCAAGGATATCTTCGCCGATTTCCGCTTTGTCGCGGTTCGGAGTGAAGTCAGCGGCCTGGCGTTGCAGATCGCCCATGTCGTCGCTGGCAAGCTGCAGGTCGGCCAGCGGATGGTCAACGCTTGCGGCTGCATCAATGGCGCGGGAACGCGCTTTCAGGTCTTCACGCATCGCGATGGCCTGACGGGCGTAGCCGACGATACGGACGGAATCAAAGTTGACGTTGGTCAGGGTGGCGAAGAACGCGCGCGGTGCGAAACTATCCACCTCGTGGTCGATAATGCCCAGCTCACGCGCCTTCAGCGCCCAGGCAGAGAGCCCCTGCAGCGCGGCGATCAGCAGGTCCTGAAGATCGGACGTTTCAGCGGTTTTACCGCACATCCCCTGCGCATAAGAGCAGCCATTACCCGCCGGAGTGCGGATTGTTTGTTCACATTGCACGCAAAACATGATTACACCTTAAAGTTATATTTGATATGCATGTTTAAGGTTATGCTCAGTGACTAAGGGTGAAAAGTGCTTTTTATGGCAATGTGCAGGGAAATTGATTTAGCGCAAATTTAATCCCCCCATCAGGGGGGCGAAGGAAGGATTCAGGCGGCGAACAGCGCCATCATTAGCGGAACCAGCAGGCTAAGCAGGAAGCCGTGGACAATGGCGGCCGGGACCAGTTCTACGCCGCCGCTGCGTTGCAGTACCGGCAGGGTAAAATCCATCGAGGTGGCGCCACACAGCCCCAGCGCCGTTGAGCGGCTACGGCCCACCAGTGCCGGAATCAGAATGATGGCGATAAGCTCACGACCCAGATCGTTAAAGAAGGTGGCGCTGCCGATGACCGGGCCGTATGACTCGGTCATCAGGATGCCGGACAGCGAGTACCAGCCGTAGCCAGAGGCCATCGCCAGCCCGGTTTTTAACGGCAGACCGAGCAGCAGGGCGTTAATGGCACCTGCCAGCAGTGAGCTGACCACCACCACCAGCGCTACCAGAGTGCCCCGGCGGTTAAGCAGAATCTGGCGCAGGGTCATACCGCTGCCGCGCAGCTGTATCCCCACAAGGAGCAACAGCAGGATCAGCGTGTATTCGCTGGCTTCGGTGGCGTGGGTCAGCCACGACCAGCCGCTGAGTCCCAGAATAAAACCGGCGGCGACCACGCCGCACAACTGCAGCGATTCCATCGCCATCTTCAGGCGCGATGGCAGCTTCTGCTGGCGGTGGCGGTGATGCCAGGGCAGAAAACGCTCCAGCATCAGTAATCCGGCGCAGTTGCATAGCAGAATAACCACAATACTGACTGCGGAATAATGAAGGATCGCCAGCAAATTGGCGGAAAGATTATCCAGAAAGGCCAGACTAATTCCCATCAGGAAAAGGATGATATAGACAATCCAGCCCAGCAGCCGGTTAATCCAGACCAGTGCTGCGCGCTGGCGCAGGGGAATAAGGTAACCGATCAGTAACGGCACCAGGATAATGAGCAGCCCGGACAGCATGATAGCCGAATCCCTTCTGTTTATTGGGTAAGCGGCGCAGACAATACACAAATCAATGAAGTGAGTAAAGGAAGAGGCAGGGGCGGACAGAAAGAAGCCCGGCGTTTAGCCGGGCTTCGGGAGAGCGATAATTAGTCGCGTTTTTCCAGCAGGGTGCGATAAATCAGGCCACCCAGGATACCGCCGATAATCGGCATGACCCAGAACAGCCACAGCTGCTGCAGCGCCCAGCCGCCCTGGAAGATGGCGACGGCAGTGCTACGTGCCGGGTTTACGGAAGTGTTGGTAACCGGAATGCTGATCAGGTGAATCAGGGTCAGCGCCAGACCGATGGCGATAGGCGCAAAGCCCGCCGGAGCCAGTTTGTCCGTCGCGCCGTGAATCACAATCAGGAAGCCGCAGGTCAGCACGATTTCAATGACGATGGCCGCCAGCATAGAGTAGTGATCGGGAGAGTGTTCGCCAAAGCCGTTAGAGGCAAAACCGCTGGCTGCCGCATCGAAGCCTGCTTTTCCACTGGCGATAATCCAGAGAATAGCCGCTGCGGCGATACCGCCGATAACCTGAGCGATAATATAGCCAATCACCTCTTTGGCCGGGAAACGACCGCCGGCCCACAGGCCCAGGGTCACCGCCGGGTTAAAATGGCCGCCGGAAATATGGCCAACCGCATAGGCCATGGTTAATACCGTCAGACCAAATGCCAGCGCCACACCGACAAAACCAATCCCTAATTGCGGATAGGCTGCCGCCAGTACCGCACTACCACAGCCACCGAAAACCAACCAAAAGGTTCCGAAGAACTCGGCTGCTAATTTTCTGAACATATTTACCTCTATGTAATTATTCAAAGACGATTGCCGTTCGACTGAAAAATAACGGGCGGCGCTCGCCACCGATCTCGTCATCAGGAAGGTGACGTAGAATCGAGCCGCGTAATTTTAAAAACTTCGTCCTTCCTGAACCAGCGTAATATATCCAGGTTATTTGATTTAAAACAATGCGATTTATTCCTTTGGCCAGGAATCAATGAGGTAAGTATAGAATAGAAACTTTATTGCGCGATATTTCCTGGGGTAAATTCTGAACTTTTCTGAAATACCACAAAAAAATAATGATTACTGTCCACTTAATATCGGGTTTATTCCTGGAAGAAAGGTCTGAGTTATCGCTATTCCCGGGATACCTTAGGTGCAGGCTTATCGCTATACTCCAGTAAAAACAGGCATCAGTGTCATCGGGAGGGAGTATGTTTCTTGAGCGCGTGGAGGTGGTGGGTTTCCGTGGCATTAATCGCCTGTCGCTACACCTGGAACAGGACAACGTCCTGATCGGTGAGAACGCATGGGGGAAGTCCAGCTTGCTGGATGCCCTGACGCTGCTGCTTTCGCCCCGCGATGATCTCTATCATTTTGTCTCTGGCGACTTTCACTTCCCGCCGGGCGAGATGCAGGAACGTGAACGTCACTTGCATATTATCCTGACCTTTCGTTCCTCAATGCCAGGCAGAGTTCCCGGGCGACGCTATCGGGCGCTGGCGCCGGTGTGGGTCACCAGCGACGATGACTACCGGCGTATTTTTTACCGTCTGGAAGGGGAGCTGGCGGGAGACGGTACGGTGATGACCCTGCGCAGTTTTCTTAATTCTCAGGGCGAGCCGATGGCGCTGGGCGATATCGATCGGATAGCGCGTCAGGTGGTACGCCTGAACCCGGTTCTGCGCCTGCGAGATGCGCGTTTCAGCCGTCGGCTACGTGAAGGCAATGTCTCCCGGGAGCCGGAACTGGAAGGCTCCGCCCGTCAGTTTGCCGATCTGGCCCGGGAGCTGGCCTCACGCCCACAGGTACTGACCGATGAACAGCTGCGCCAGGGACTGTCGGCCATGACGCAACTGCTGGAACATTACTTCAGCGAGCAGGGCACCACCCAGGCCCGTGAACGCCTGATGCGTCGTCGCTCTCACGATGAACGCCGCAGCTGGCGCTATCTCGATCTGATTAATCGCATGCTCGACAAGCCTCACAGTCGTAATCAACGCATTATTCTGTTGGGGATGTTTTCCACGCTGCTGCAATCCCGGGGCAGCGTGCGTCTCGATCGTGATGCGCGACCTCTGGTGGTAGTGGAGGATCCGGAAACCCGGCTGCATCCTATTATGTTGTCGGTGGCCTGGCATCTGCTTAATCTGCTGCCGTTACAGAAGATTGCCACCACCAACTCCGGCGAGCTGCTTTCCCTGACGCCGGTGCAGCAGGTCTGTCGACTGGTGCGCGATTCCGGGCGGGTAGCCGCCTGGCGCCTGGGGCCGGATGGAATGAATGCCGAAGACGGTCGCCGTATCGCTTTTCATATTCGACTTAATCGACCCTCTTCGCTGTTTGCCCGCTGCTGGCTACTGGTGGAAGGTGAAACCGAAGTCTGGGTGATGAACGAACTTGCGCGTCAGTGCGGCCACCATTTTGACGCCGAAGGGGTGAAGGTGATTGAGTTTGCCCAGTGTGGCCTGCGTCCGCTGATTAAATTCGCCCGCCGCATGGGGATTGAGTGGCACGTACTGGCGGACGGCGATGAAGCGGGTAAGAAGTATGCCGCCACGGTACGCGGCCTGCTGGATAACGACCGCCGCCGCGAACGCGAGCACCTGACGCAGCTACCGGCCCGCGATCTGGAACACTTTATGTATCGAGAAGGTTTCAGTGAGATCTATCACCGGGTGGCGCAGGTGCCGGATGGCGTGGCGATGAATATGCGCCGGGTGATTACCCGGGCTATTCATCGCTCCTCGAAGCCCGATCTGGCCATCGAGGTCGCGCTGGAGGCCGGGCGCCGCGGCACGGATTCGGTTCCCTCGTTGCTGCGCGGTATGTTTTCGCGGGTGATGTGGCTGGCGCACGGACGGGCCGATTAAGCGTCAGTGGCCATGAAGCTCTGTTCCAGCGCCGCGTTCATGGCGTCGAGCAGGGCATAACGGCGGCGATATTCGGCCCGTTTTTTACTGACTATATCCGCCAGCGGGCGGCGCAGCGTGGTGAGCGGCAGCAGAAAATGGCCTTCCTGCCCGGGCTCGCCCCCCATCTCGCGCCAGAAGGCGTCATAGTCGGCCAGAAAGACGCTGCGCTTGCTCAGGCGATAGCGCCAACTGCGGTAAATATGGGTGTGATTACTGACCGCCAGAATCTGGCGGGCGCCCAGACGCAAAGCTACCTGGCGTGCGGCCTCAAGCACCAGTCGCTTGGGAAACAGCCCATGGCACTGGCGGGTCGCTTTCTGAATATGGCCATGGCCGAGCCGGGCCTTGGCTCCCTGTAAGCCGCCAATAAACAGCGTGGTAATACCGTCCCAGCGGCACAGGGTGAACGTCAACTGCGCCAGCGCGATATCCTGAGAGTCATAGAGCGCTAACGTCGCCTCGCCCTCTTTATCCAAATCACAGTCGGCGCTGAGCGCCAGCCGGTAAGGTTCGCCATCTTTACCTTCCAGCCAGGCCAGGGTCCAGCCCAGGGGCGAAAGATAATCCTGCATTGCCTCTCGGGGCAGGGTGTGATTCATCTGTTGATAGTGAAAGAAAATGGCGTCCAGTACCCGGGATCGCCCCATGCCCGATGCCATCAGCCATGGTCGATGTAACCGGCAGGGAAGGCAGGGTTGGGCCTGTAATAGCGTGTTTGCCTGAGGCAGTTGTGTCAGACCGTTCAGCAGGCGCGCCGTCGCCAGCGGCATCGCCAGCGAGCGCAAAATAAATTTACGACGCCAGCCAGGCTTGCGCCAGGTCGGGCCGGGTTGATAACGGCCCTGGCTCAGAGCCAGGAAGAGTTGCCAGCTGTGTACCGGCGTATCGGCGCTCCGTGAAGAAACTGCAATCTGTGGCATAACTGTTGGATCGTCGTGAGTCAGGGAATAGCGCTATTAAGGCATCGCGTTCCTCAACTTTTATGCAACGGCTGCCAGGCTTTATCATGTAGTGCACCGATGTTGATAAACGGTTTATATTATCGAACTTATTGGTAGTTCTGGCCCGCCATCAGGATGCGATTATGTTTAAGGGAAAAATGAAAAAACGCTATATAGCACTGATACTGCTGCTGGTAATTGGGGGAGTATGGGTATGGAAAACGCTCAATGCGCCAGTACCCCAGTATCAGACGCTAATCGTACGCAAAGGCGAACTACAGCAGAGCGTGCTGGCAACCGGTAAGCTCGATGCGCTCAGCAAGGTGGACGTGGGCGCCCAGGTCAGCGGTCAGCTCAGGACGCTGAAGGTGGACGTAGGCTCCCGGGTTAAGAAGGATCAACTGTTGGGAATCATCGATCCTGAACAGGCGGAAAACCAGATCAAAGAAGTGGAAGCGACCCTGAAAGAGCTGCGGGCCCAGCGCGGTCAGGCCGAGGCCGAAATGCGGCTCTCCCGGGTAACCCTGGCGCGCCAGCGAGAGCTGGCCCGCCGTCAGCTGGTTTCCCGCCAGGATCTGGACAGCGCGCAAACCGACCTGGCCGTGAAGCAGGCGCAGATCGGTACTATCGATGCGCAAATCCAGCGTAATCAGGCCTCTCTGGATACGGCGCGCACCAATCTGGAGTACACCCGTATTCTGGCGCCGATGGCGGGCGAGGTGACTAAGGTAACCACGCAGCAGGGGCAGACGGTTATCGCCGCCCAGCAGGCGCCGAATATCCTGACCCTGGCGGATATGAGCACTATGCTGGTGAATGCTCAGGTTTCCGAAGCGGATGTTATTCACCTGCGCCCGGGACTGAAAGCCTGGTTCACGGTAATGGGCGATCCCCAGACCCGTTACGAAGGGAAGTTAAAGGACATTCTGCCGACCCCGGAGAAAGTCAACGACGCCATTTTCTACAATGCCCGCTTCGAAGTGCCTAACCCGCAGGGGGTGCTGCGCCTGGAGATGACCGCCCAGGTTCATATTCAGCTGAACGGGAAAAGCGATGTTATCGCTATTCCCCAGAGCGCGCTCGGTGAGCCCATCGGCAATAATCGCTTTCGGGTTACGCTGCTGCGTAACGGTGAGACCCGCTCGCGTGAAATTACCATCGGCCAGCGTAACGATACCCAGGTGGAAGTGGTGGATGGCCTGAAAGAGGGCGATGAAGTGGTGACCGGCCGCCGCGAGGGAGACGCCCGATGAGTGCGCTGCTTGAGCTGGAGGATATCCGCCGCAGTTATCCTTCCGGCGAGGGGCGTATTGAAGTCCTGAAGGGGATAACGCTCAGCATCGAAGCCGGTGAGATGGTGGCGATTATGGGGGCATCCGGCTCCGGTAAGTCGACGCTGATGAACATCCTGGGCTGCCTGGATACCCCCAGCGCTGGACATTACCGGGTGGCGGGCGTGGATGTGGCGCAGCTTGATGGCGACCAACTGGCCCGTCTGCGGCGTGAGCATTTCGGTTTTATCTTCCAGCGCTATCATCTGCTGTCGCACCTGAGCGCCAGCCAGAATGTGGAGGTCCCCGCTATCTATGCCGGGACGCCGGTCGCCCAGCGCCAGAAGCGGGCGCGCGAGCTGTTGTCCCGGCTGGGGCTTGAGGAGCGGGTGGATTATCAACCCACTCAGCTTTCCGGCGGCCAGCAGCAGCGCGTCAGTATCGCCAGGGCGTTGATGAATGGCGGCCAGGTGATCCTGGCGGATGAACCCACCGGGGCGCTGGACAGCCACTCCAGCGCGGAAGTGATGGCGACCCTGCGTCAGCTGCGCGATCGCGGCCATACGGTGATTATTGTGACCCACGATCCGGAAGTAGCGGCTCAGGCGGAGCGAATTATCGAGATCCGCGACGGCGAAATTGTCAGTAATCCACCTCCGCTGTCCCGCGAAGCGGCCTCTCGCCCCGAGCCGCATATTCCCGCCAGCGCCTGGCGGTTGCTGCCTGCGTTTCAGGAGTCCCTGCGCATGGCGTGGCTGGCCATGGCGGCCAATAAGATGCGCACGCTGCTGACCATGCTGGGCATCATTATTGGTATCGCCTCTGTGGTTTCTATCGTGGTGGTAGGGGATGCTGCCCAGCAGCGGGTGCTGGCCGATATTCGTTCTATTGGCACCAACACCATCGACGTTTACCCCGGCCGCGATTTCGGTGATGACGATCCCCAGTACCAGCAGTCTCTCAGCTATGACGATATGGTGGCCATCAGTCGCCAGTCGTGGGTCAGTTCCGCCACGCCGTCGGTATCGAAAAACCTGCGGGTACGCTACGGCAGTAAGGATGCCGCCGCCAGCGTTAATGGCGTGAGCAGCCAGTATTTCGATGTTTACGGCATGGGCTTTAGCGAAGGGGGAACCTTCAACCAGGCACAGCTGGACTCCCGCGCTCAGGTGGTGGTGGTTGACAGCAACACCCGGCGCCAGTTGTTTCCCGATCGCGCCAGCGTGTTGGGAGAGGTGATTCTGGTGGGTAATATGCCCGCGACTATTATTGGCGTGGCGGAAGAGAAACAGTCGATGTTTGGCAGCAGCAAAGTGCTGCGGGTCTGGCTTCCCTGGAGCACCATGACCGGACGGGTGACGGGCCAGAGCTGGCTGAATAATATCACCGTGCGGGTGAAAGAAGGCTATCCCAGCGATGAAGCGGAGCGTCAGGTAGCCAGCCTGCTGGAATTGCGCCATGGTAAGCGAGATTTTTTCACTTATAACATGGACGAGCTCTTGAAAACGGCGGAAAGGACCACAGCTACATTACAGCTGTTTCTGACGCTGGTAGCGGTGATTTCGCTGCTGGTGGGCGGTATCGGCGTGATGAACATCATGCTGGTTTCGGTGACTGAACGCACCCGGGAGATTGGCATCCGGATGGCGGTGGGGGCTCGGGCGGGCGATGTACTGCGGCAGTTCCTGATCGAATCGGTGCTGGTTTGTCTGGTCGGCGGGGCGCTGGGCGTCGGGCTGTCGCTATTGATTGCGCTGTTGTTGCAGGTGGCGCTGCCGGACTGGGCACCAGGCTTTTCGCCGCTGGCGCTGATGATGGCGTTTCTGTGCTCGACGTTAACGGGCGTGCTGTTTGGCTGGCTGCCGGCACGGCGGGCGGCGAGGTTAAATCCGGTGGATGCCCTGGCGCGGGAATAAAGGGCCGTTATCTGTAAGGATATAAAAATGCCAGCCGCCCGGGCTGGCATTTTGTTTCGGGGATGTACACAATAAAGTCTTAAGCGTTACGCGACCGCTTCGGCTTCGACAGGCACGATGACGCTGGCATGGTTGCCTTTAGGGCCCTGATGTACATCGAACCGGACGGCTTGCCCGGCTTTGAGCGTCCTGTAACCATCCATCTGGATGGTGGAATAGTGAGCGAAAATATCTTCGCCGCCGCCTTCAGGGCAGATGAACCCAAACCCTTTGGCGTTATTGAACCATTTAACAGTACCCGTTTCCATGCTTCGACATCCTTCATAGCTTTTATATTAAGTAAGATGGAATCAACCGGTGGGTGAGCCCGGGTTGTTCAAAACCTCGCCAACTCACGATTAGACAATGTAGATAAATTCAACACAGGGTCAAGCATCCAGGTGGGAGGAAGACGCAAAAATGCGTCAAAATTTGAAGCAGTTAACGCTATTGGCATTAATGTGACACGGGTCGCGCCTGGCTGCAAAACGCGGAGAAAACCCGGTGGCGTCTGGGCTTCAGGGCACTACACTCCGGCGAAGGGGTAGATGATTTTCTGCCTGAATTTTAACCGAATGATGATGACTGGCGATGGGTAAGACAAACGACTGGTTGGAATTTGACCATCTGGTGGATGAAAAAGCGCGCGAAGCGCTAAAGCCGCCATCTATGTATAAAGTTATATTGGTGAACGACGATTACACGCCAATGGAATTTGTGATTGACGTGCTACAAAAGTTCTTTTCTTATGATGTAGAACGTGCAACGCAACTGATGCTTGCGGTTCACTATCAGGGCAAGGCCATCTGCGGTGTTTTCACCGCTGAGGTGGCGGAAACCAAGGTTGCGATGGTGAACAAATATGCGAAGGAGAATGAGCATCCGTTGCTGTGTACGCTGGAACAGGCCTGAAAAGGCAGACAATTTGAGGGGGGTGCCCTATGCTCAATCAAGAACTGGAACTCAGTTTAAATATGGCTTTCGCCAGAGCGCGCGAGCACCGACATGAGTTTATGACCGTCGAGCATCTGTTGCTGGCGTTACTCAGCAACCCATCGGCCCGGGAGGCGCTGGAAGCCTGCTCCGTGGATCTGGTGGCGCTACGGCAGGAACTCGAAGCCTTCATCGAACAAACCACCCCGGTGCTGCCGGAAAGCGTGGAAGAGCGAGATACCCAGCCGACACTCAGCTTTCAGCGAGTGCTGCAGCGGGCAGTATTCCACGTTCAGTCTTCCGGACGCAGCGAGGTGACTGGCGCCAATGTACTGGTTGCCATCTTTAGCGAGCAGGAGTCCCAGGCGGCCTATCTGCTGCGCAAACACGAAGTCAGCCGTCTCGACGTGGTGAATTTTATTTCGCACGGTACGCGCAAAGACGAACCAAACCAAAGCGGAAACTCAGCGGAGAATCCGGTCAATGATGAGCAGGCAGGCGGGGAGGAGCGCATGGAGAACTTCACCACCAATCTCAATCAGCTTGCCCGGGTGGGCGGTATCGACCCGCTGATCGGCCGTGATAAGGAGCTGGAGCGTACCATCCAGGTGCTGTGCCGCCGCCGTAAGAATAACCCGCTGCTGGTAGGGGAGTCTGGCGTAGGTAAGACCGCCATCGCCGAAGGGCTTGCCTGGCGTATCGTCCAGGGCGATGTGCCGGAAGTCATGGCCGATTGTACGCTCTATTCGCTGGATATTGGTTCGCTGCTGGCTGGCACCAAATATCGTGGCGACTTTGAAAAACGCTTTAAGGCGCTGCTTAAGCAACTGGAGCAGGATAGCAACAGCATCCTGTTTATCGATGAGATTCACACCATCATCGGCGCAGGCGCTGCTTCTGGCGGCCAGGTGGATGCCGCTAACCTGATTAAACCGCTGCTGTCCAGCGGTAGAATTCGGGTGATTGGTTCCACCACCTATCAGGAATTCAGCAATATCTTTGAAAAGGATCGTGCGCTGGCGCGTCGTTTCCAGAAGATCGATATTACTGAGCCGTCCATTGATGAGACGGTGCAGATCCTGACCGGCCTGAAGCCGAAGTACGAAGCTCACCACGATGTGCGCTACACCGCGCGAGCGGTACGGGCCGCTGTGGAGCTGTCGGTGAAATACATCAACGATCGTCACCTGCCGGACAAGGCTATCGATGTGATTGATGAGGCGGGGGCGCGCTGCCGTCTGTTGCCGGTTAGTAAGCGTCGTAAAACCGTGAATGTGGCGGATATCGAGTCGGTCGTGGCCCGCATCGCCAGAGTTCCGGAGAAAAGCATCTCCGCCAGCGACCGCGATACCCTGAAAAATCTGGGTGACCGTCTGAAGATGCTGGTCTTTGGTCAGGACAACGCTATCGAGGCGCTGACCGAGGCGATCAAGATGAGCCGTGCCGGTCTGGGCCACGAACATAAGCCAGTAGGCTCTTTCCTGTTTGCCGGTCCGACCGGGGTCGGGAAAACCGAGGTCACGGTGCAACTCGCCAAATCGCTGGGCATTGAGCTGTTGCGCTTCGATATGTCGGAATATATGGAGCGCCACACCGTCAGTCGTCTGATCGGTGCGCCTCCGGGTTACGTGGGTTACGATCAGGGTGGACTGCTGACCGACGCGGTGATTAAACATCCCCATGCGGTACTGCTGCTCGATGAGATCGAAAAAGCGCATCCGGATGTCTTTAACCTGCTGCTACAGGTAATGGATAACGGGACTCTGACCGATAACAATGGCCGCAAGGCGGATTTCCGCAATGTGGTACTGGTGATGACCACCAACGCCGGGGTGCGTGAAACCGAGCGTAAATCCATCGGCCTGATTCAGCAGGACAACAGTACCGATGCGATGGAGGAGATCAAAAAGATCTTTACGCCGGAGTTTCGCAACCGTCTGGACAACATTATCTGGTTCGAGAGTTTGACGACTGAGGTGATCCACCAGGTAGTCGACAAGTTTATTGTCGAGCTCCAGGCCCAGTTGGATGCGAAAGGCGTTTCGCTGGAAGTGGCGCAGGAAGCCCGCGACTGGCTGGCGGAAAAAGGCTATGACCGTGCCATGGGCGCGCGTCCAATGGCCCGTGTGATTCAGGACAACCTGAAGAAGCCGCTGGCCAACGAGCTGCTGTTCGGTTCGCTGGTGAACGGCGGACAGGTCACGGTAACGCTTAATAAGCCGGAAGACCGGCTGGAATATGATTTCCAGAGCGCACAGAAGCACAAGGCGGAAGCGGCGCACTAAGCGAACGGAAGGCATAAAAAAGGCCGGGCAATGCGCCCGGCCTTTTGTTTTTATTGATAACCTGTCGCGTAACCGTTGGCGCAACAGAGAAGAATTCTGTTAGCGACTACGGAAGACAATGCGGCCTTTGCTCAGGTCGTACGGAGTCAGTTCCACAGTCACTTTGTCACCCGTCAGAATACGGATATAGTTTTTACGCATTTTACCGGAGATATGCGCGGTAACGACGTGACCGTTTTCCAGCTCTACGCGAAACATGGTGTTAGGCAGCGTGTCCAGAACGGTGCCCTGCATTTCAATATTGTCTTCTTTGGCCATCTAATCCTCGGGATATCACTACCATAGTTTGAACCGGCAAGATAATGCCGAAGTTCACCTGTCATGTAAAGAAATTGCGCTCAGCAAAGTCTGTTCTGCCGATGACCCACGTCCAACAGCGCGTTTTTTACGCTGGCGGCAATGAAAGGGGCGGAGTGATAAGCGGTGGGGCGTTACCAGACTGATCCCAAAGAGATGCGGGCAATGGGCAAAGCTTACTCTGCGTTCTGCGACCACAATTATAACATGGAGTGAGGGAAGATGGGCAGAACATTAAATCCTACAGGGCAAAAGTGTCTGGGGAAGCCAGCAGCGCAGGTCCGGTTGTTGTGGATAAAGGTTTTCCAGCAGCCGCAGATAGAGGCTACGGGGGATCTCTTTGGCGCCCAGAGAGGCCGTGTGAGCATTCAGAACCTGGCAGTCGATAAGGCAACCGCCGCGGGCTAAAAAATAGCGACAGAAGTGGAACAGGGCGGTTTTAGAGGCATTTTCCCGGCGGCTGAACATCGACTCACCGCAGAACAGCGCCCCCAGCGCCACGCCATAGAGTCCGCCAACCAGTCGATCGTCCTGCCAGACCTCCACCGAATGGGCATGGCCTAACTGATGTAGCTGCTGCCAGGCCACGCTGACTTCCGGAGTAATCCAGGTGCCTTCTTCGCGTTGGCTGGCGCAGCCGTCGATCACGCCAGCGAAGTCATGGTTCAGCGTTACCCGAAAGTTGGTATGATTTAAAAAGCGGCGAAAGCTGCGGCTGACGTGGAACTCCCGGGGGTCCAGCACGGCTCGCGGATCGGGGGACCACCACAAAATGGGATCCCCTGGCGAATACCAGGGGAAAATGCCGCGTCGGTAGGCCAGCATCAGGCGCGCCGGACTGAGATCGCCGCCCAGCGCCAGCAGGCCGTTGGGTTCGCGTAGCGCCGCTTCCGGCGACGGGAAGTCGAGGATATGGCGGGAAAGCTGAACCAGACGCATAGTCAATAACCTCCGGACCCCAAAGAATAGTTAAATCATAGCCTGGAGACGGCGATGAAACTGCGTGTAGCGTCCACCGCTGGCCAGCAGTGTCTCGTGGGAGCCCTGCTCGACAATATGCCCGTCATCCATCACCACAATACGATCGAAAGCCGACAAGCCGTGCAGGCGATGAGTCACCATCAGTAGCGTTTTGTCGGCGCAAAGGTCGCGCAGTAGAGCCAGGATCTGGCGCTCGGTGGCGGCATCCAGTCCCTCTGTCGGTTCGTCCATTAGCACCAGCGGCGCATTATGCAGCAGCGCACGGGCGATGCCCAGACGCCGTAGTTCGCCGCCGGACAGCTGGCGGCCCCCTTCACCGAGCCAGGCGTTGAGTCCCTGGTCCTGTAGCAATCCTGCCAGCCCGACGCGGGTCAATATGGCGGACAGGGTTTCGTCATCAGCCTGAGGGCTGGCGAGCAGCAGGTTATCGCGCAGGGTGGCGCTGAACAGCCAGGGGCGCTGGGGAACGACGCTGATGGCCGCCCGTAGGCTGGCTTCGTCGTAATCACGCAGTAGGCGTTCGCCCAGACGAATTTCCCCGCTATCGGGATCGCTGGCTCGCGTGAGTAAGCTTAGCAGCGTGGATTTCCCGCAGCCGGTCCGCCCCAGAATGGCAATATGCTCGCCGGGAGCGACCTGTAGCGAGACCGACTCCAGCGCATTGCGCTGCTGTTCCGGCCAGGCGAAGCTGACATTTTCCAGATTCAGGGAAGGCTGGTTCGGCGGCGTGGTCGGAGCGTCCGGAAAGGTGACCGTTGGCTTCTGTTCCGTCACCTGAGAGAGGCGCAGGGCGGAAGCAATGGTCTGCCCCAGGTGCTGGAAGGCGCCGGTGATGGGGGCCAGGGCTTCAAAGGCTGCCAACGCGCAGAAGACAAACAGGGCAATCAGCGCGCCAGGAGGCTGTTGGCTGCCGACGCCCGCCCCGGCAAGCCACAAAATCAGCAGCATGGTCAGACCGCCGGTCAGCAGCATCAGACTCTGGGACAGCGCGGTAAGCCCGGCCTGGCGGCGTTGGGCGTCAAGCCAGCGCTGCTCGGTATCGGTCATTTCATCGCGCCAGCGCTGGCTGGCGCCAAACAACGACAGCTCCGCCTGTCCGTGCAACCAGGCGATAAGCTGTTGACGATATTCGCCGCGCAGATGAGTCAGAGATTCGCCAATCGGACGCCCGGCGCGCCAGAACAGCGGCGGCAACAGCAGCAGCGTTAGCAGCATAATGCCCCCGAGGGTGAGCGCCAGGGTCAGATTCACCCAGCTCAGGCCGAAGGTAACCAGAATAATCACGACCAGCGCGCCGACCAGCGGTGAGATGACCCGTAGATAGAGATGATCCAGCGCGTCGACATCCGCGACCAGGCGATTCAGGAGATCTCCCTGGCGGAAGCGGCGCAGACCACCGGGCGAGAGCGGCAGCAGGCGGCTGAACAGGGTTACCCTCAGGTGTTGCAGAATGCGGAAGGTCGCGTCATGGCTGACCAGACGTTCAAAGTAGCGCCCGGCGGTACGGGTAATGGCCGCGCCTCGCACGCCCGCAGCGGGCAGCATGTAGTTAAAGGTCTGAAGCCCGGCAAGACCGGCCAGCGCCGAGGCGGAAAGAAACCAGCCGGAAAGGGTCAACAGGCCGATGCTGGCCAGTAGCGTCACCACGGCCAGTAAAATGCCTAACGTCAGGCGCCATTTATGACGGCGGAACAGGCCAAGCCAGGGCAGTAGCGCGCGCATATTAAATTTCCTCCTGTCGATGAGCCAGCAGGCGGGCAAAGGGGCCCTCTTCCTGAGCAAGCCGTTGCCAGTTTCCCTGTTGCACTATCCGGCCCTCCTGCATCACCCAAATGTCATCCCAGGTCTGCAGGACGTCGAGCTGGTGGGTGACCATCAGGGTGGTCTGACGCCGTGCGGCCCGCTCGAGTGCCGCCATCACCAGCTCTTCGCTGTGGGCGTCCAGACTGGCGACGGGTTCGTCCAGCAGCAACAGACCGCAGGGGACGATCAGCGCTCGCGCCAGCGCCACGCGCTGGGCCTGACCTACTGACAGGCTGGCGGCGTTTTCCCCCAGTTCGCTGTCCAGCCCGTGAGGTAACTGGGTCAAAAATTCACTGACGTATGCATCGTCAATCGCCTGTTTCAGGCGCGTTTCGTTGGTGGGATCGGCCAGCAGAATATTATCGCGCAGGGTCCGGCCCGGCAGGCGCGGGTTCTGCCCCAGCCAGCTCAGTCTGGCGCGCAGGCTGTCGGGGTCCAGCTCGCGCAGTTCAATACCGTTAACGGTCAGGGAACCTTCATAGGGAAGAAAACCGGACAACAGATTCAGTAATGAGCTTTTCCCGGCACCGCTCTGGCCAACCAGCGCCACCCGGGCCCCGGCGTTCAGGGTAAAGTTCAGGGGGCCGGCCAGTCGTGCGCCGGTGGGAGAAAGCACGACCAGATCGCGGGCTTCCAGGTTAAGGGCGCCTTCGCTATTGAGAGTACGAGTACCGTGCTCGGGGGCGTGCTGCGGCGAATCCATAAACTGCTGCAGGCTATCTGCAGCGCCGATCGCCTGGGCTTTAGCGTGATAGAAGGTGCCCAGATCGCGCAGCGGCTGGAAAAACTCCGGCGCCAGGATCAGCGTCAGAAAGCCGGAAAACAGGGTTACACCAGTACCGTAATGGCCGAAGTTGAGTTCCCCCAGGTAAGAGAAACCGAAGTAGACCGCCACCAGGGCGATAGAGAGCGAGGCGAAGAACTCCAGCACGCCGGACGAGAGGAACGCCAGACGCAGCACTTCCATGGTACGGCTGCGAAAATCTTCAGAGGCGTGGCGAATATTGTCGGTTTCGGCCGCGCCGCGATTAAACAGGCGCAGGGTCTCCATACCGCGCAGGCGATCGAGAAAATGACCGCTCAGACGCGACAGCGCCAGGAAGTTACGGCGGTTAGCATCGGCGGCCCCCATGCCGACCATCGCCATAAACAGCGGGATTAGCGGCGCGGTACCCAGCAGAATTAACGCGGCGGCCCAGTTTGAGGGCAGAATCGCCAGCACAATCAGCAACGGAATCGTCGTTGCCAGCGCCATCTGCGGCAGATAGCGGGCGTAGTAATCGTGCATATCCTCGACCTGCTCAAGGATGAGCGTGGCCCAGCTTCCGGCCGGTTTGCCCTGTATCCAGGCCGGTCCCGCCTGCTGCAGACGATCCAGCACCTTGTGGCGAATCTGGCGACGGATATGGAGCCCTGCCTGGAAGCCGACTTTTTCGCGCAACCAGGCCACCCAGGCGCGCAGGATCAGCACCAATAGCAAAAGTGCAAAAGGCAAAAGGAGCGCCTCCGAGGGAATTGCGCCGACGATCATATGGTCGAGCAGGCGGGCCAGCAGCCAGGCCTGGGCCACGATTAACAGGCCGCTGATAACGCCCAGCAGACGTGAAAGGTTAAGCCAGCGTCGGGAGGGAGCGCTCTGTTGCTTCAGCCAGCGGCTAAGCTCTTGTTGACGGGTCTTTTTCATTGCAAGCCAGGGGGTCAATTAAAATCCATTCGCCAGACCGGCGATTGTGCCCCGCAATGTTACATCGCAGCAAAAAGAAAGGCGACCTTATGAGGCCGCCTTAATCATTCAGGAGGAAAATCAGGCTTTATCGGCCAGCCCATCCAGATAGCGCTCTGCGTCCAGCGCGGCCATACAGCCGGTACCGGCAGAGGTAATGGCCTGGCGATAGATATGGTCCATCACGTCCCCTGCGGCGAATACGCCGGGGATGCTGGTCTGGGTGGCGTTACCCTGGCTACCGGACTGCACCTTGATGTAGCCATTTTCCAGATCCAACTGCCCGTCGAAGATCCCTGTGTTGGGGCTGTGGCCGATAGCCACGAACAGGCCCATCACTTCAAGCTCTTCGCTGTGCTGTGGATCTTTGGTATCAAGCAGGCGTAGACCAGTGACGCCCATTTCATCGCCGGTGACTTCGTCGAGCGTGCGATCGGTGTGGAGGATAATATTACCGTTCTCCACTTTATCCATCAGGCGTTTGATCAGGATCTTCTCGGCGCGGAAGCTATCGCGGCGATGGATCAGATGCACCTCGGAAGCGATGTTCGACAGATACAGCGCCTCTTCCACGGCCGTGTTACCGCCGCCGATGACGGCGACTTTCTGGTTGCGGTAGAAAAAGCCATCGCAGGTCGCACAGGCGGAAACGCCGCGTCCCTTATAGGCCTCTTCAGAGGGCAGACCCAGGTAACGGGCAGAGGCGCCGGTGGCGATAATCAGCGCGTCGCAGGTGTATTCGCCGCTGTCTCCAGTCAGGCGGAACGGACGGTTCTGCAGATCCACCTTGCTGATGTGGTCGAAGAGAATTTCAGTGTCGAATTTCTCAGCGTGTTCATGCATACGCTCCATCAACAGAGGGCCGGTCAGACCGCTGGGATCGCCGGGCCAGTTTTCCACCTCGGTGGTGGTGGTAAGCTGACCGCCTTTTTCCATACCGGTGATCAGTACCGGATTCAGATTGGCTCGGGCGGCATAGACGGCGGCGGTATAACCCGCCGGGCCAGAGCCCAGAATCAGCAGCCGGGAATGTTTCGCTGTGGCCATGAGATCCTCATTTTCGTTGGCTGACAATGGGCTGGATTGTAGGGAATTTGTCGCGGCAAAAAAAGAGCATTACCGTTTTGTTAACGATATGTGTAATAGGCAACGCCAATAAGTCAGGCAATCAGCAGAAAAAAATGGTGAAAAACGCAGGGCAGGGGGGTGAAAAAATGAGGAATAATCGTAATGGGTCATGAATATCTGGCATGTTTCACTAAAAAACGATGTTTTACTTTGACAATCACCTGCGCATTTGCGAAAACATTTGGGGAAGCATAGCGCGTAAGTTCAGGCCACGTCTGCCGTGGCGAGGGAGGTTGTGCGCTTTTACCGGGTTATCGCCAGCACCCATGGCGTGGACAGACGCCATGGGTAATGTCGATGGCTGCCGTGATTTCGGCAACGGTCTTCTCACGTAACCCGGAACAGTGACTGTTTACGGGTATGGCAGGTGAAGGAAGGAATACAGAGAGACAATAATAATGGTAGATAGCAAGAAGCGCCCTGGCAAAGATCTCGACCGCATCGACCGAAACATTCTTAATGAGCTGCAGAAGGACGGGCGAATTTCTAACGTTGAGCTTTCAAAGAGAGTGGGTCTGTCACCGACGCCGTGTCTTGAGCGCGTTCGTCGTCTGGAGCGGCAGGGCTTTATCCAGGGCTACACCGCGCTGCTGAATCCGCATTATCTGGATGCATCATTACTGGTATTTGTTGAGATTACTCTGAATCGCGGCGCGCCGGATGTATTTGAGCAGTTTAACGCCGCCGTTCAGAAACTCGAAGAAATTCAGGAGTGCCATCTGGTTTCCGGTGACTTCGACTATCTGTTGAAGACCCGCGTGCCGGATATGTCAGCCTATCGTAAGTTACTGGGGGAAACCCTGTTGCGCCTTCCAGGTGTTAACGACACCCGCACCTATGTGGTGATGGAAGAGGTCAAACAGAGTAATCGTCTGGTAATTAAGACCCGCTAATACGGAGCAGGTGCAAAATCGGCGTAGTTTGATTACACTCCTGTTAATCCATACAGCAGCAGTGCCGGGGCAGCCTGGCGCTGCTGTCCGTTTTAGCTACGGGCTGCTCCTGCAACGGTTCAACGCACCGACGCGAGGCCGAAAAAGCCTCCCCTGTGTTGTCGGGCACCCTTAAACCTGGAGAGCTTTTTTTGAGCCAGGAATATACAGAAGATAAAGAAGTCACATTGACAAGGCTGAGCAGCGGACGCCGTTTGTATGAGGCGTTGCTGGTGCTGATCGCACTGTTTGCCGTCTACCTGATCGTCGCTTTACTCAGCTTTAATCCCTCCGATCCCAGTTGGTCTCAGACCGCCTGGCATGAGCCGATCCATAACTGGGGCGGGGCACCCGGTGCCTGGCTTGCAGATACGCTGTTTTTCATTTTCGGCGTGATGGCCTGGGCTATTCCGATCATTATTCTCGGCGCCTGCGCCTTCGCCTGGCGCCGTCGCGATAACGATGACTACATCGATTATTTCGCCATATCGCTGCGCCTTATCGGAGCGTTAGCGCTGATTATTACCTCCTGCGGCCTGGCGGCGATTAACGCCGATGATATCTGGTACTTTGCCTCTGGCGGCGTGATTGGCAGCCTGCTCAGCACTGCCATGATGCCGCTGCTGAACAGCAGCGGCGGAACCATCGCGCTGCTGTGCGTCTGGGCCGCGGGTCTGACGCTGTTCACCGGCTGGTCCTGGGTCAACATTGCCGAAAAGCTGGGCAGCCTGGTGCTGACGGTGCTGACCTTTGCCAGTAACCGAACCCGTCGTGACAACACCTGGCAGGATGACGAGTACGATGACGAAGAGTACGACGACGAAGAGAGCCCGCAGCCGGCGCCGGAGTCAAACAAATCGCGCCGCGCCCGCATTCTGCAGGGGGCACTGGCTCGCCGCCGTCGCCTGGCGGAAAAATTTACCAACCCGGTAGGGCACAAAAGCGATGCCGCTCTCTTTTCCGGTAAGCGGATGGATGAAGAGGATCCGCTGTTTTCCGGTCAGGCGGCGGATGCTGCGCCTTATCGCGGACAGGAACGCTATAGCGATGACCCGCTGTTGAATGGCCATACCATCGCTGACTTCGCGGACGACCCGCTGATGAACGGTCAGCCGATTACCCAGGCCGCCGTCGCTCAGCCCGCCAGTGAGTGGAACGAGGCGCAGATGGCGGCGCCTTCGACCCAACGGGTGGAGATGCCTGCTCCGGAAAGCGGGAGCGCGCCCGCTATCAACTGGGAGCCTGCGCCGACCACCGTCACGCCGGAACCGGTTATCGCCCCGGCGCCGGAAAATATCCCGGTGGCGCAGCCTTACCAGCATGCCGCGCAGCAATTACCGAACGAAGTGACCAGCCACTGGTCGCCTCAGACTCCTGAGCAGGAGCCGCAGCTACAGCCGGAACAGTCCCAGCCGTATCATCAGCCGGAGCCGTATCCGCAATCTCAACCGTCTGAACCCTGGCATCAGCCTCAGCAGTATCCGCAAGATTCCGCGCTGGAAAGCGCTACACAGGTTGAAGCGCACGGAGCACAGCCGCAGGTTGGGGAAGAGGAGGTGAAGCCTTCTCGTCCGCCGCTCTATCACTTTGAAGAAGTTGAGGCGCGCCGCGCTCGTGAACGTGAGCAACTGGAAGCCTGGTATCAGCCTGTTCCTGAACAGGGACGTGAACCGGAACCAGCCAGACCGGACGTTAGCCAGGAAGTGCCTGGTGCGACCTTTATGCCTGACGATGCCGGGCTGCCGGATGGAGCCGCCGTGCCGGATCCCCAGCATGCCGCTCAGGTGGCGAAAGGCGTTGCGGGTGCCGGCGTGGCGGCGTCAGCCGCGAGTGCCGCCTCCTGGACCCCTCGTCCTCAGGTGAAAGAGGGGATTGGCCCGCAGTTGCCGCGTCCGAATCGGGTGCGCGTGCCGACGCGACGTGAACTGGCTTCCTACGGAATTAAGCTGCCTTCCCAGCGCCAGGCCGAAGAGCGCGCCCGGGCCGGACTTTCGAACAACGATCTCAGCGATGATGAGATCGAAGCCATGCAGCAGGATGAGCTGGCCCGCCAGTTTGCCGCCAGCCAGCAGCAGCGCTACGGCGAAGAGTATCATCACGACGAAGCGACGATTGATGAAAACGACGATGAAGACGCCGCGCTTCAGGCCGAGCTGGCGCGTCAGTTCGCCGAAACCCAGCGTCAGCGCTATAGCAGCGAGCAGGAGGAGCACCCGTCTACGCCTGCCGCTGTGCCGCAGCCTCAGCGCCCGGCATCCCTGTTTGAACCGGTCGAACCGCAGCCGCCGGTACAACCTCAGCAGGCGCCGGTACAGCAGCCTGGCTATGGTGCTCAACCGCAGCCGCCGGTACAACCTCAGCAGCCGCCGGTACAGCAGCCTGGCTATGGCGCTCAACCGCAGCCGCCGGTACAGCCTCAGCAGGCGCCGGTACAGCAGCCTGGCTATGGCGCTCAGCCCCAGCAGCCGGTACAGCCTCAGCAGCCACCGGCGCAACAGCCGGGCTATGGGGCGCAGCCGCCTCAGGACAGCCTGATCCACCCGTTCCTGGTGCGTAATGGAGACGATCGTCCGCTGCATAGGCCAACGACGCCGCTGCCGACCCTCGATCTATTGACGGCGCCGCCGACGGAAGTCGAACCCGTGGATACTTTCGCGCTCCAGCAGATGGCGCGCCTGGTTGAAGCACGGCTGGCCGACTTCCGTATTAAGGCCGATGTGGTGAACTATTCGCCGGGTCCGGTCATCACCCGCTTTGAGCTGAATCTGGCGCCGGGGGTGAAGGCCGCGCGTATTTCTAACCTGTCGCGCGATCTGGCCCGTTCGCTCTCTACCGTGGCGGTACGCGTCGTGGAGGTGATTCCCGGTAAACCCTATGTCGGCCTGGAGCTGCCGAACAAGAAACGCCAGACCGTCTACCTGCGAGAAGTGCTGGACTGCGACAAGTTCCGCGAAAGCAAATCGCCGCTGTCTGTGGTACTGGGTAAGGACATCGCGGGCGATCCTGTGGTGGCCGATCTCCAGAAAATGCCTCACCTGCTGGTGGCCGGTACTACCGGTTCAGGTAAGTCGGTGGGCGTTAACGCCATGATTATCAGTATGCTGTATAAAGCGACGCCGGAAGAGGTTCGCTTTATTATGATCGACCCCAAAATGCTGGAGCTGTCGGTCTATGAGGGCATTCCACATCTGCTGACCGAAGTGGTCACCGATATGAAAGACGCCGCTAACGCGCTGCGCTGGAGCGTTAACGAGATGGAGCGCCGCTATAAGCTGATGTCGGCGCTGGGCGTGCGTAACCTGGCCGGATATAACGAACGGGTGGAAGAGGCCGAGCGTATGGGCCGTCCTATCCCCGATCCGTTCTGGAAGCCGGGCGACAGCATGGATACCACCCATCCGGTACTGAAAAAAGAGCCTTATATCGTGGTGCTGGTGGATGAGTTCGCCGATCTGATGATGACCGTAGGCAAGAAGGTGGAAGAGCTGATCGCGCGTCTGGCCCAGAAAGCGCGTGCCGCGGGTATTCATCTGGTGCTGGCGACTCAGCGTCCGTCGGTGGATGTTATCACGGGTCTGATCAAGGCCAACATCCCGACCCGTATCGCCTTTACCGTTTCCAGTAAAATTGACTCCCGTACTATCCTCGATCAGGGCGGTGCTGAGTCGCTGCTGGGGATGGGGGATATGCTCTATGCCGCGCCAAACTCCACCATGCCGATGCGCGTCCATGGCGCCTTTGTGCGCGACCAGGAAGTACATGCGGTAGTGCAGGACTGGAAAGCGCGCGGCCGTCCGCAGTATGTTGACGGTATTACCTCCGACGGCGGCGGTGAAGGTGGCGGCGGCGGTTTCGACGGCGAAGAAGAGTTGGATGCGCTGTTCGACCAGGCGGTCGCCTTCGTGGTTGAAAAGCGTAAGGCGTCGATCTCCGGAGTACAGCGCCAGTTCCGCATCGGTTATAACCGCGCGGCGCGTATTATCGAACAGATGGAAGCGCAGGGGATTGTCAGCCCGCAGGGCCATAACGGCAACCGTGAAGTGCTGGCTCCGCCGCCGTTCGAATAGCGGCGGTCTGGCCTGTCGGCGCCGTGCAAAGTTGCGTAAAGAAATGGAAAATCAGCCATTTCCGCTGGCAGGCGCCAGGCTAAACGGCAACATAGATAGCCAGAACGACCCCCACCGGGGGCGAAACGTTGAGGGAACATTATGAAGAAAGTCGCAATTGCCTGTGCCCTGGCCTCGGGGTTTGTCATGAGTCACGCCTGGGCGAGTGCTGCCAGCGACCTGAAGAGCCGCCTGGATAAAGTCAGCAGCTTTGAAGCCAGTTTTACCCAGAAAGTGACGGACGCGGGCGGCGCGGCAGTGCAGGAGGGTGAAGGTCAGCTGTGGGTTAAGCGCCCGGATCTCTTTAACTGGCATATGACGGCACCGGACGAAAGCGTGCTGGTCTCCGACGGTAAAACGCTGTGGTTCTATAACCCGTTTGTCGAGCAGGCCAGCGCGACCTGGCTGAAAGATGCCACCAGCAATACTCCTTTTATGCTGATTGCGCGCAATCAGTCCAGCGACTGGCAGCAGTATAATATCAGGCAAAACGGTGATAGCTTTGTGCTGACGCCGAAGCGTAGCGGTGGGAATTTGAAAGAGTTCACCATTAACGTAAGCAACAACGGAACCATCAACCAGTTCGGCGCCGTGGAGCAGGACGGGCAGCAAAGCAGCTACCAGCTCAAGTCCCAGAAGAACGGTGCGGTGGATATGAGCAAGTTTAAGTTTACCCCGCCTCAGGGCGTGACGGTGGACGACCAACGCAAGTAGAGGCCTGAGTGAGCAATCTGTCGCTCGATTTTTCCGATAACAGCTTCCAGCCTCTGGCCGCGCGCATGCGGCCAGAGAATCTGGCCCAGTATATCGGCCAGCAGCATTTACTGGCCCCCGGCAAACCGCTGCCGAAAGCGATTGAAGCCGGACAGCTCCATTCGATGATCCTCTGGGGGCCGCCAGGCACCGGGAAAACCACCCTCGCAGAAGTGATTGCCCACTATGCCAATGCTGACGTGGAGCGAATCTCTGCGGTAACTTCCGGGGTAAAGGATATTCGTGAGGCCATTGAACGGGCTCGCCAGAGCCGCAATGCGGGTCGACGTACCATCCTGTTCGTTGATGAGGTGCACCGCTTCAATAAGAGCCAGCAGGACGCATTCTTACCCCATATTGAAGACGGCACTATCACTTTTATTGGCGCCACCACCGAAAATCCTTCTTTCGAACTTAACTCGGCTTTGCTGTCCCGGGCCAGAGTCTATCTGCTGAAATCCCTGACCACGTCAGACATCGAAAAGGTGTTGAATCAGGCCATGGAGGATAAAGCGCGCGGCTTTGGCGGGCAAAATATCGTACTGCCGGATGAGACGCGGCTGGCGATTGCCGGGCTGGTCAATGGCGATGCCCGCCGGGCGCTAAATACGCTCGAGATGATGGTCGATATGGCCGACGCCGATGCTGCCGGCAAACGGATACTGACGCCTGCGCTACTGACTGAAATTGCCGGTGAACGCAGCGCCCGTTTCGATAATAAAGGCGATCGCTTCTACGATCTGATTTCGGCGCTGCATAAATCGGTGCGCGGCTCGGCGCCGGATGCGGCCCTTTACTGGTACGCCCGCATTATCACGGCCGGTGGCGATCCACTCTATGTGGCGCGTCGCTGCCTGGCGATCGCGTCTGAAGACGTGGGTAATGCCGACCCCCGCGCCATGCAGGTGGCTATTTCCGCCTGGGACTGTTTTACCCGGGTAGGGCCAGCGGAAGGGGAGCGCGCCATCGCTCAGGCCATTGTCTATCTGGCCTGCGCACCCAAGAGCAATGCGGTCTATACCGCTTTCAAGGCTGCGATGGCCGATGCCCGCGAGCGTCCCGACTACGATGTGCCGCCCCATCTGCGCAATGCGCCCACCAAACTGATGAAAGAGATGGGCTACGGGCAGGAGTATCGCTATGCCCACGATGAGCCCGGCGCCTATGCCGCCGGTGAGGTCTATTTCCCTGAAGAAATGGGCCAGACCCGCTATTATCATCCCACTTCCCGGGGCCTTGAAGGCAAGATTGGCGAAAAGCTCGCCTGGCTCGCTGAACAGGATCAAAATAGCCCGACAAAACGCTACCGCTAGTGCGGACGTTGCGGTAAGGTTACCCTAATCTCAATCAGGCCGCAGGCTGCGGCCTTTTTATTCGTTCTCAATTCGATAAGCACAGGATAAGCATGCTCGATCCCAATCTGCTGCGTAACGAGCCAGACGCAGTCGCTGAAAAACTGGCACGCCGGGGCTTTAAGCTGGATGTAGATAAATTGCGCGCGCTTGAAGAGCGCCGCAAAGTGCTGCAGGTCAAAACGGAAAACCTGCAGGCTGAGCGCAATTCCCGATCGAAATCCATCGGCCAGGCGAAAGCGCGCGGCGAAGATATTGAGCCGCTGCGTCAGCAAGTCAATCAGCTGGGTGAAGAGCTGGATGCGGCGAAAGCCGAACTGGATACCCTGCTGAATGAAATTCGCGATTACGCGCTGACCATTCCCAACCTGCCGGACGACAGCGTACCGGTGGGTAAAGACGAGAATGAAAATGTCGAAGTCAGCCGCTGGGGTACCCCGCGTGAGTTCGACTTCGAAGTGCGCGATCACGTGACGCTGGGCGAAATGCACAGCGGGTTGGATTTTGCCGCGGCGGTTAAGCTGACCGGCTCGCGCTTTGTGGTTATGAAGGGGCAGATTGCTCGTATGCACCGCGCGCTGGCGCAGTTCATGCTGGATCTGCATACCGAACAGCACGGCTATAGCGAAAACTACGTGCCCTATCTGGTGAATCACGAAACGCTGTACGGTACCGGTCAACTGCCGAAGTTTGCGGGCGATCTGTTCCATACCCGCCCGCTGGAAGAAGAGTCAGACAGCAGCAACTACGCGCTGATCCCAACCGCGGAAGTGCCGCTGACCAACCTGGTGCGCGGCGAGATTCTGGAAGAAGAGTCTCTGCCGATTAAGATGACCGCCCATACCCCTTGCTTCCGTTCCGAAGCGGGTTCTTACGGTCGTGATACCCGTGGCCTTATCCGTATGCACCAGTTCGATAAAGTCGAGATGGTGCAGGTGGTTAACCCAGATCACTCTATGGATGCCCTGGAAGAGATGACCGGCCACGCCGAAAAAGTGCTGCAGCTGCTGGGTCTTCCGTACCGTAAAGTCGCGCTCTGTACCGGTGACATGGGCTTCTCCGCCTGTAAGACCTATGATCTTGAAGTCTGGGTACCGGCGCAGAATACCTACCGTGAAATCTCCTCCTGCTCTAACGTTGGGGACTTCCAGGCGCGCCGCATGCAGGCTCGCTGCCGCAGCAAGACCGAGAAGAAACCGCGTCTGGTACATACCCTGAATGGCTCAGGCCTGGCAGTGGGACGTACCCTGGTGGCAGTGCTGGAAAACTACCAGCAGGCCGATGGCCGCATTGAAATTCCAGAGGCTCTGCGTCCTTATATGAATGGCCTGACGCATATCGGTTAAGTCACATCTGTAAGAAAAAACGCCTTCGGGCGTTTTTTTTATGCCCGCCTTGATGCCTGACAAAGTCTTCTACCACTAAAGCAGTACCATTCCACGCACAGGGGAGCCCGTCGTAAAAAAATAAGGGCGCCTTGGTTGACCCTTTACCGCTCCCCGTATCGTTTCACTGGTGCAGCCTCCGGCCGTACCGTTTTAATGAGCAATGTGTGGGGTATCATGGAATACAAATCCTCCGGGGCAATTCTGGCGGCGGAGTTCAGCCGCCGCTCGCTGGTTAAAGGGGGCGCCATTTGTGGGCTGGCGGCCGCCAGCGGCGCACTGACGCTGCCCTTTTCCCGAACGGCTATCGCGGGTGCGATAGCGGGTGAAGACGCTCGTGAAAAAGTGGTCTGGAGTGCCTGTACCGTAAACTGCGGCAGCCGCTGTCCGCTGCGGATGCATGTGGTCAATGACGAAATCCGCTACGTTGAAACTGATAATACCGGTGACGATAACTATGAAGGGTTACATCAGGTACGCGCCTGTCTGCGCGGTCGCTCCATGCGGCGTCGGGTTTATAACGCCGATCGCCTGAAGTATCCCATGAAGCGTTCAGGCAAACGCGGCGAAGGTAAGTTCGAGCGTATCTCCTGGGAGGAGGCGTTCGATACTATCGCCAGCAATATGCAGCGCCTGATTAAAGATTACGGCAACGAGTCTATCTATCTGAACTACGGCACCGGTACTCTCGGTGGCACCATGACCCGCTCGTGGCCGCCGGGTAACACCCTGGTCGCCCGTCTGATGAACTGCTGCGGCGGTTACCTCAATCACTACGGTGATTATTCTACCGCGCAGATTGCTGAAGGTCTGAACTACACCTATGGCGGCTGGGCAGACGGTAACAGTCCTTCCGATATCGAAAACAGTCGACTGGTAGTGCTGTTCGGCAATAACCCCGGTGAAACCCGCATGAGCGGCGGCGGCGTGACTTACTACGTGGAGCAGGCCCGCGAGCGCTCTGATGCGCGGATGATCATTATCGATCCGCGCTACACCGATACCGGCGCTGGTCGTGAAGATGAGTGGATCCCCATCCGTCCGGGTACCGATGCGGCGCTGGTCGCGGCGCTGGCCTGGGTGATGATCAATGAAAATCTGGTGGATCAGCCGTTCCTGGATAAATACTGCGTCGGTTACGACGAAAAAACGCTGCCCGCGGGGGCTCCGGCTAACGGTCACTATAAGGCGTATATCCTGGGGCAGGGCAGCGATGGCGTGGCCAAAACGCCTGCCTGGGCTTCAGCCATTACCGGTATTCCCGAAGCGCGCATTATCAAACTGGCCCGGGAGATTGCCACAGCGAAACCGGCCTTTATTTCTCAGGGCTGGGGGCCGCAGCGCCATGCTAACGGCGAACTGGTCTCCAGAGCCATTGCCATGCTGCCGATCCTGACCGGCAACGTGGGGATCCATGGCGGCAACAGCGGCGCGCGTGAAGGCTCTTACAGTCTGCCGTTCGTGCGGATGCCGACCCTGGAAAACCCGGTTCAGACCAGTATCTCAATGTTCCTGTGGACCGATGCCATCGAACGCGGCCCGGAAATGACGGCGCTGAAAGACGGCGTACGCGGTAAAGATAAGCTGGATGTGCCCATCAAGATGGTCTGGAACTATGCCGGTAACTGTCTGGTGAACCAGCATTCGGAAATCAACCGCACTCACGAGATCCTGCAGGACGACAAGAAGTGCGAGCTGATTGTGGTGATTGATAACCATATGACCGCGTCGGCGAAATATGCCGATATTCTGCTGCCGGACTGTACCGCCTCTGAGCAGATGGATTTCGCGCTGGATGCCTCCTGCGGCAATATGGCCTACGTAATTTTTGCCGATCAGGCGATCAAGCCGCGTTTCGAATGCAAAACCATCTATGAGATGACCAGCGAAATCGCCCGCCGGATGGGAGTAGAGCAGCAGTTTACCGAGGGACGCACTCAGGAAGAGTGGCTGCGTCATCTCTATGCTCAGTCCAGGGAAGCGATTCCTGAACTGCCGGACTTCGACACCTTCCGCCGTCAGGGCATCTTTAAAAAGCGCGATCCAGAAGGTCATCACGTGGCCTATAAGGCATTCCGCGCCGATCCTAAGGCCAATCCGCTGACCACGCCGTCGGGCAAAATCGAGATCTACTCGGAGCAGCTTGCGCAGATCGCCGCCAGCTGGCAACTGCAAGAGGACGATGTTATCGATCCGCTTCCAGTCTACAGCGCCGGCTTTGAAAACTACGACGATCCGCTCAGCGAAAAATATCCGCTGCAGCTGACCGGTTTTCACTACAAGGCTCGCACTCACTCAACCTACGGCAACGTCGATGTGCTGAAGGCCGCCTGTCGTCAGGAGATGTGGATCAATCCGCTGGATGCCCGGGCACGCGGCATCAGCAATGGCGAGAGGGTGCGCATCTTTAACGGTCGCGGCGAAGTGCATATTCACGCCAAAGTCACGCCGCGTATCCTGCCGGGCGTGGTGGCGCTGGGGGAAGGGGCCTGGTACAACCCGGACGCTAACCGAATCGATCGCGCAGGCAGCATCAACGTTTTGACCACCCAGCGTCCTTCCCCGCTGGCCAAAGGTAATCCATCCCATACCAACCTGGTCCAGGTGGCAAAGGTTTAAGGAGTAGAGAATGACAACCCAGTATGGCTTTTATATCGACTCCAGCCGCTGCACCGGTTGCAAAACCTGCGAGCTGGCGTGTAAGGACTACAAAGATCTGACGCCGGATGTCAGCTTCCGCCGCATCTATGAGTATGCCGGGGGAGACTGGCAGGAAGATAACGGGGTCTGGCACCAGAATGTGTTCGCCTATTACCTTTCCATCTCCTGCAACCACTGCGCCGATCCAGCCTGTACCAAAGTGTGCCCGAGCGGCGCCATGCATAAGCGGGAAGATGGCTTCGTGGTGGTGAATGAAGATGTCTGCATCGGCTGCCGATACTGCCATATGGCTTGCCCCTATGGCGCGCCGCAGTACAACGCGGAAAAAGGGCATATGACCAAGTGCGACGGCTGCTATGAGCGGGTCGCGCAAGGCCATAAGCCTATCTGCGTGGAGTCCTGCCCGCTGCGGGCGCTGGATTTCGGCCCGATCGAGGAGCTGCGCCGCACCCATGGCGAACTGGCGGAAGTGGCGCCGCTACCGGCAGCACACTTTACCCGCCCCAATATTGTGATTAAACCTAACGCCAGCAGCCGTCCCTGTGGGGATACCACCGGTTATCTGGCCAACCCGAAGGAGGTGTGAGATGGGGAGTGGATGGCATGAATGGCCGCTGATGGTCTTCACCGTTCTGGGGCAGTGTGTGGCCGGTGGGGCGATTGTGATGGCGCTGGCGCTGCTGGGGGGAAACCTTCCGGCGGAACAGAGGCGTCGGGCCGAGCTGGCCATGGTGGTGCTGTGGGTACTGATGGGCATTGCCTTTATCGCCTCTGTACTGCACTTGGGTTCGCCGCTGCGCGCCTTTAATTCGCTGAACCGCATCGGTCAGTCGGCGCTCAGCAATGAGATTGCCGGCGGTTCGCTGTTCTTTGCGGTTGGTGGTCTTGGCTGGCTACTGACGGCGGTGAATAAGCTTCCGCCGCTGCTGTCGCGTTTGTGGCTGGTGGCGATGATTGTGCTGGCGGTAGTGTTTGTCTGGCTGACCAGTCGGGTATACAGCACCATCGATACCGTGCCGACATGGTATGGTTTCTGGACCCCGCTGAGTTTCTTCCTGACCATGCTTATCGGTGGTCCGCTGCTGGGTTACCTGCTACTGCGGGTGGCGGGCGTGGAAGGTTGGGCTCTGCGTCTGCTACCGGCGATTACGCTGCTGGCGCTGCTGGCAAGCCTGGTGGTGCTCTCGCTGCAGGGGGCGCAGCTTTCGGGGATCCACAGTTCCGTGCAGCAGGCGACGGCGCTGGTGCCGGACTTCGGGGCGCTGCTTTCCTGGCGTCTGATGTTGGTGGCGCTGGCACTGGCATTATGGATTGTGCCGCAATTGCGCGGCGCGCTGCCGGGTACCGGGCTGATGGTTATCGCCTTCGTACTGGTGCTGGCCGGTGAACTGATTGGTCGCGGCGTCTTCTACGGGCTGCATATGACGGTCGGTATGGCAGTGGCCGGATAACGGTTGTCAGGATGTTGAATAAGCCGACCTGTGGGTCGGCTTATTTATAGGGTAGCCACAAAAAAATTTTCCGCTTTTTCGATGAAATTTTTAGCGTGATCCGTTTCGCATCTTTCCTTGTTACTCCTTTAAATAACAATGAGATAGTAAATTGCGCCGTCACGCTGCTTCGCATAAGGATTAGTATTTCAAATCGTCGCCCGGCGGCGGTGAATATTCGGCGCTGAGGGTGGATTGACAATGTTTTTGCCGGTGGCATGATGCGCTCACTTACCTCCTTCCATACGGTTTAAAACACATGTCTGTCTGGACCCGGCCAGTGCTTTTTCTGCTCTGTGGCCTGCTTTTGCTGACCCTGGCGATAGCGGTGATGAACACGCTGGTGCCGCTGTGGCTTGCCCATGACCAACTGCCGACCTGGCAGGTGGGGATGGTCAGCTCCTCTTATTTCACCGGTAACCTGCTGGGCACGCTGATTACCGGACTACTGGTGAAAAAGCTGGGTTTTAACCGTAGCTACTGGCTGGCATCGTTGATTTTTGCCGTAGCCTGCGCCGGTCTGGGACTGGCGGTCGGCTTCTGGAGCTGGCTGATGTGGCGTTTTGTGGCCGGTATCGGCTGTGCCATGATCTGGGTGGTGGTGGAAAGCGCGCTGATGTGCAGCGGTACCTCCCGTAATCGTGGGCGTCTGCTGGCTGCTTACATGATGGTCTACTACATGGGGACCGTGGCGGGTCAGTTGCTTATCAGCAAGGTATCTACAGAGCTGCTGAGCGTACTACCCTGGGTCACCGCGCTGGTGCTGGCAGGTATGCTGCCGTTGTTATTTGCCCGCATTCTGAGCGGCCATGGCGAGCACCAGGCCGCCACGCCGATGTGGAGCATGCTGCGTTTGCGTCAGGCGCGTCTGGGGGTTAATGGCTGCATTATCTCCGGGATAGTGCTGGGTTCGCTGTACGGGTTGATGCCGCTGTGGCTGAACCATCAGGGAATCAGCGATGCCCATATTGGTTTCTGGATGGCGGTCATGGTCAGCGCCGGGATTGTCGGTCAGTGGCCAATTGGTCGCCTTTCTGAGCGCTATGGGCGGCTGCTGGTGCTGCGGGTTCAGGTGTTTGTGGTGATTCTGGGCGCGCTGGCGATGCTGAGCAACGCGGCGATGGGTCCGTCGCTGTTTATTCTGGGGGCGGCGGGCTTTACCCTCTATCCGGTCGCCATGGCCTGGGCCTGTGAAAAGGTGGAACACCATCAGCTGGTGGCAATGAACCAGGCGCTGCTGTTGAGTTACACCCTGGGGAGCCTGGCGGGCCCCTCCCTGACCTCAATGCTGATGGAGCGCTACTCTGATAATCTGCTGTTTATCACTATCGCCAGTGTGGCCTTCGTCTATCTGATGATGCTGCTGCGCAAAGCGGGCCATCATCCGACCCCGGTGGCGCACGCCTGATTTTCTCTGACCCTCAACGTACCAGGCCATAGCCTGCGTCGTTGAGGGCGATCCTGCCTTAGCTCCCCGTTCCCGGTTTTTCAGAAGTTCGTTTTTATCCCACTGAATATACAGTAAAGTTTTCCGGTCAGACGTGTGCTCGTTTTTTAGGGCGCCAGAAATATTTGATCTCTTAATTAACTTACAGGAGCCCTTGTGTTCAGAGAGCTGAAAATCGCAGCCGCTCAGTTTAAACCTGTTCGTGGCGATAATCGTTTGCCTGTAGTTGGATAGCAGCACCTGTTTTAGCTCCGAACTTTTCTGTTGGCGATTATGGTGGGAACGAGGGGATAAAAGAGAAGGGGAGCCGGGGGAGGCCAGCTCCGTTCGGATGGGGAGTCAGTACATCACCTTATGACCATACTGTTCCAGGATGCCCTTAACCCGTTCCATGGTCTCTTTCGGCGGTGGTTTTACGCCGTCCAGCTTGTACTCTTCACCCATGGCGACCCATTTGTGTTTGCCCAGCTCGTGATAGGGCAGTAGCTCGATCTTTTCGACGTTCCCCATATCGCGGGTAAATTCGCCGAGTCGATGCGCGGAGTCATCGTCGTCCGACCAGCCGGGTACCACCACGTAGCGAATCCAGGTGTTAATGCCTTTGTCCGACAGGTAGCGGGCAAACTCCAGAGTACGGTGGTTGGAGACGCCGACCAGCAGCTGGTGCACATCATCATTCATCTGCTTGAGATCCAGCATCACCAGATCGGTGACCTCCAGCAGTTCGTCGATAACCGGATCGTAACGACGTACAAAGCCGTTGGTGTCCAGGCAGGTGTGGATTCCCTCTTTTTTACAGGCGCGGAACCAGTCGCGCACGAACTCTGCCTGCAAAATGGCCTCGCCGCCGGATGCGGTAACGCCACCGCCGGAAGCATTCATAAAGTGGCGATAGGTCACAACGTCTTTCATCAGATCTTCGACGGTAATCTCTTTACCGCCGTGGGTGTCCCAGGTATCGCGGTTATGGCAATAGAGGCAGCGCATCAGGCAGCCCTGGAAGAAGGTGATAAAGCGAATACCGGGACCGTCCACGGTGCCGCAGGATTCGAAGGAGTGAATGCGACCAATAGCTGACATTGCGATGTTATCTCCAGTTGGGCGCCCGCCGGGGCGGGGTTGCGCGGTCTGAGTGCCGCGTCGAGTCAATTTTGTGGGATTCCCTGGCAGGGAGTCTTACAAAAGCGGCTCTATAAAGAAGGCTCCACACCAGGTGGAGCCTTTTTATTTTACACCTTTTCAGTCAATCCCATTAAATGGACTGAGTGAAAGTACGGGTAATAACGTCCTGCTGCTGCTCTTTAGTCAGAGAGTTGAAGCGAACAGCGTAGCCGGAAACGCGGATGGTCAGCTGCGGATATTTCTCCGGGTTTTCCATCGCGTCGAGCAGCATTTCGCGGTTCATGACGTTAACGTTCAGGTGCTGACCGCCTTCGATGCTGGCTTCATGGTGGAAATAACCATCCATCAGGCCTGCCAGGTTGGTCTTACGCACTTCGTCATCTTTACCCAGCGCGTTCGGCACGATAGAGAAGGTATAGGAGATACCATCTTTCGCGTAGGCGAACGGCAGTTTAGCAACGGAAGTCAGAGAGGCAACGGCGCCTTTCTGGTCACGACCGTGCATCGGGTTAGCACCCGGGCCGAACGGAGCACCGGCGCGACGGCCATCCGGAGTGTTACCGGTTTTCTTACCATAAACCACGTTAGAGGTGATGGTCAGAACCGACTGAGTCGGGATAGCGTTGCGGTAGGTGGTCAGCTTCTGAATTTTCTTCATGAAGCGCTCTACCAGGTCTACGGCCAGGTCATCAACGCGCGGATCGTTATTACCGAACTGCGGGTATTCGCCTTCGATTTCGAAGTCGGTCGCCAGACCATCTTCGTCACGAATCGGCTTAACTTTTGCGTACTTGATAGCAGACAGGGAGTCAGCCGCAACGGACAGACCGGCGATACCGCAAGCCATGGTGCGAACAACGTCACGGTCGTGCAGAGCCATCAGAGAGGCTTCGTAGCTGTACTTGTCATGCATGTAGTGGATGATGTTCAGGGCGGTGACATACTGCTTCGCCAGCCAGTCCATGAAGTGATCCATGCGATCCATAACGGTATCGAAGTTCAGCACCTCGTCTTTGATCGGCGCTTCTTTCGGGCCAACCTGCATTTTCAGCTTCTCGTCCACGCCGCCGTTGATAGCATACAGCATGGTTTTCGCCAGGTTTGCACGGGCACCGAAGAACTGCATCTGCTTACCAACGATCATCGGGCTTACGCAGCAGGCGATAGCATAGTCGTCGTTGTTGAAATCCGGACGCATCAGGTCATCGTTCTCATACTGTACGGATGAGGTGTCGATGGAGACTTTCGCGGCGAATTTTTTGAAGTTCAGCGGCAGTTTTTCAGACCACAGAATGGTCATGTTCGGTTCCGGAGACGGCCCCATGGTGTACAGGGTGTTCAGGAAACGGAAGCTGCTTTTGGTGACCAGAGTACGGCCGTCGAGACCCATACCGCCGATAGATTCGGTTGCCCAAATCGGGTCGCCGGAGAACAGTTCGTCATATTCCGGAGTACGCAGGAAGCGAACCATACGCAGTTTCATCACCAGGTGGTCGATCATTTCCTGAGCGTCCTGTTCGGTGATTTTGCCTGCTTTCAGGTCACGGTCGATGTAAACATCCAGGAAGCTGGATACGCGACCGAAGGACATCGCAGCGCCGTTCTGAGATTTAACGGCGGCCAGGTAGCCGAAGTAGGTCCACTGTACGGCTTCCTGAGCGTTGGTTGCCGGGCCGGAGATATCGCAGCCGTATTTAGCCGCCATCTCTTTGATCTGACCCAGTGCGCGATGCTGTTCAGCGATCTCTTCACGCAGACGGATGGTCGCTTCCAGATCTTCGCCGTTCTCCAGTTTGGTCTGCAGAGAGGTAAACTGGGCGAATTTGTCTTTCATCAGGTAGTCGATACCGTACAGCGCAACGCGACGGTAGTCACCGATGATACGACCGCGGCCGTAGGCATCCGGCAGACCGGTCAGCACGCCGGATTTACGGCAGCGCAGGATGTCCGGAGTATAAACATCGAATACGCCCTGGTTGTGGGTCTTACGGTACTCGGTGAAAATCTTCAGGATTTCCGGGTCGATTTCACGATCGTACGCCTTGCAGGAGTTAACGATCATTTTGATGCCGCCGAACGGAATCAGACCACGCTTCAGCGGTTTTTCAGTCTGCAGACCCACGATCTTTTCCAGATCTTTGATGATGTAGCCGGCATCGTGAGAGGTGATGGTAGAAGCTACGGCAGTATCGAAATCAACCGGCGCGTGAGTGCGGTTTTCGATTTTAACGCCTTCCATAACGTCATCCCACAGACGGGTAGTCGCATCGGTAGCGCCCGCCAGGAAGGATTCGTCGCCCTCATACGGGGTGTAGTTTTTCTGGATGAAGTCACGTACGTTGACTTCATTCTGCCAGTCACCTTTAGCAAAACCTTCCCAGGCTGTGGCTAACTTTTCATTAAGCTCGGACATGTAACACCTACCTTCTAATGTGGAGTTCTTATTTACCGCCCGGCGAGACTTAGTGCTTGTCGCCGCCGCGCAGATAAATCACCCAATACGTCAATCCAACCAGTAAACCACCACCGATGATGTTACCGATAGTCACCGGAATCAGGTTATCGGTGATGAAATGGGTTACGGTCAGATGTGAGAAACTTTCCGGCGTAGCGCCAATCGCCTGCCAGAATTCTGGTGAGCCGAAGTTGCGAATCATGATGCCCATGGGGATCATAAACATATTCGCAATGCTGTGCTCAAAGCCGCTGGCGACAAACATGCCGACGGGGAGCACCATAATCATAGCCTTATCCATCAGGCTGCGGCCGGAGTAGCTCATCCAGACCGCCAGGCAAACCATCAGGTTGGCCAGAATACCGAGGCATACGGCTTCGATAAATGTGTGATGCATTTTGTGGTCGGCCGTCTGCAGGACATTCAGTCCCCAACCGCCATTTGCCACCATATACTCACCGGACAGCCAGATGAGTAGAACAAAAAGTAGTGCGCCGATCAGGTTGCCAAGATAGACGTTAATCCAGTTTCTTGCCAGTTGTCCCCAGCTGATCCGGCCGCTGGCTTTGGCGACCACAATCAGTACCGTAGAGGTAAACAGGTCGGCGCCGCAGATCACGCAAAGAATAAGGCCGAGAGAGAAACAGATACCACCGATCAGTTTGGCGATGCCGTAAGGCATATCGGCAGTGCCCGTTGTGGCAGTGATATAAAAGACGAAAGCGATAGAGATGAATACGCCCGCAGTAATGGCTAGAAAAAAAGTGGTCAGCGGATGTTTTGTTGCCTTATAAACACCCGCTTCTTCGGCAACTTTCGCCATAGCGGGTGGAAGTAACAGATCAAAAGGGTTGTCAGCTTTCACACTAACTCTCTCTTAACTAAGTCGGCGAGGAGATACTAACAAAGCATTATAGATGAGAATTTGATGCAGATCATATCTCGCCTGGCTAATGGGCCTGATAAATGTGTGTTTAATGCACATTTTCAGTGTAATTGATTGAATTAATTAGTAAAAATAAATTTTAAGATTTACGTGTTGAGTTGAAATATTTTCGATTCCTCCTCCTGTGCGGTTAATTTATTTGAATTATTGATGAAATTAAGTAACTGAAAGGCAAGACGGGTAAATTATTTATTTACCCATATTTAACCGCAGAGTTACATCTGGGCGACGCTGCGCAAAATAAAAAAACGGGGCGTCAGAAACGCCCCGTAATATAGCAAAATCCGCTCTACCCCAAGAGGGGTAGAATCAATTTTATTGCGCTTTGGTCTGGAATTGCGCCTTGGCGCGCTGAAGTTTTCCCCAGGCTCCCAGCAGCGCGCGATGCGCCGGGAAGGCGTGCAGATCGCTGTCTACCGTCTGCAGCCCGTAGAAGGGGGCTTCACCACTCATCGCCTGACTGGCGGCGTCGACCGTGTCAGCCCCGTACATACGGATAAAGGCATTCAGGTACTGTAGCGGTTCGCGCTCCTCTTCCATTGATAGCAGAAGCAGGGTTTGCAGACAGCGGTAGTAGCGGGCGCGCTCCGGGCTGAAGAGGGAAGCGTTAAACTCCATGGTCCATTCGGTCCAGATCAGCGCCTGATCCAGATCGCCGCCTGCCAGAGCCAGCATAGCCTTCAGCTCGCCAATGCGCAGGGTGTGCCAGCCGTTATCTTTCCCGGTGGCCAGACCCAGCAGTTCGCGAACCCGGGTAAAATCATCCAGTCCTTCGTCGTCCAGGCGTTCAATCAACTGCAGATATTCCTCTTTCTGCCAGCGGCTGTCCGGCAGACTCAGGATGGTATCGCGCAGGTGGCTGCCCATATTGTTATTGGCGAGCCACAAATCTTCCGCCGGATAGATATCGGACATGCCCGGCACCAGAATGCGGCAGGCGTAAACCCCCAGATGCTCGTAGTCGGCGATGTAGACCTCTTTATCTTCGGCATTGAAGATGGCCATCAGCGCGGCGAACTCTTCGGCGGTGGTGCCAGAGAAGTTCCAGTCCACGAACGGGTAATCGGCATCCTGTTTAAACATATCCCAGGAGATCAGGCCGCTGGAGTCGATAAAGTGCGTCTCCAGGTTAGCGTGTTCGGCTACCTCTTCGTCGTCGAAGGTTGGCGGGGTAAAGACATCCAGATCCTTCAGGCTACGGCCCTGAAGCAGTTCGGTAACGGTACGCTCCAGCGCCACGCCGAAGTCAGGATGGGCGCCAAACGAAGCAAAGCAGGTGCCGTTTTCCGGGTTAAACAGCACTACGCAGATCACGGGATATTTACCGCCCAGCGAGCCGTCATAGGCAAAGATCGGGAAGCCTTCGGCTTCCAGCTTTTCAATGGCGGCCACCACGGCGGGATAGCGTGCCAGTACCTCGCCCGGAATCTCCGGCAGGCTGATACTCTCGGCGATAATCCGGTTTTTAATATGGCGTTCGAAAACTTCGGACAGTCCCTGAACTCGCGCCTCGTTGGCGGTGTTGCCCGCCGACATGCCGTTAGACACGTACAGGTTACCGATGATGTTCATCGGAATATAAACGGTCTGATTATCCGACTGACGTACGAAGGGCAGGGCGCACACGCCGCGCTGGGTGTTACCGGTCTGCAGGTCGACCAGTTGGCTGCCGGTCAGCGCGCGATCCGGATCGTAAAAATCATGCAGACGCGGATCCAGGATCCCTTCCGGCAGGCTATCGTCCGCCGGGATCGGGAACCACTTCTCGTTAGGGTAATGCACGAAGGGTGCGTTAGCCTGACTTTCTCCCAGCCAGAAGTCGGCGAAGAAATAGTTGGTGGACAGGCGCTCAAAATATTCGCCCAGCGCCGATGCCAGCGCGGCTTTTTCCGTGGCCCCTTTACCGTTGCTGAAACACAGCGGACACTCCTTATCGCGAATATGCACAGACCAGACATTGGGAACCGGGTTGAGCCAGGAGGCCTCTTCAATATTAAAGCCCAGGTCGGCGAGCTTTTTCTGGAAACCGGCGATGGAATCTTCCAGCGCGGCGTCTTTACCGGGAATAAAGGTTTGAGTCATAGCTGTTCACTTTCGTCGTACGCAAAGCGCGCAATGATACGGGTTTTGGCGGCGGGGTGCCATCTTCCCGGGCGGGGGGAAATAAAGAAAAATGGTGGGCTAACGGTGGGTATCTGGCAGGGGGGCCAGATAATTCTGCCAGGGGGGCGTGTTTTTCTGGTTGAATCTCTGGCTTGCACGGGGCGGCAAACCCTTAACCTCAGGGATTATCCGTTGCAGGCGGCACCACTGAGTGATAAAACCGATAGCCACAGAAGAAACAGATTGCTTAATACATTCGGTGAGGGAAATGACGCAGGTCTATAACTTTAGTTCCGGTCCGGCTATGTTGCCGGTAGATGTCCTTAAACTGGCTCAGGAAGAGCTGTGCGACTGGCAGGGCTTAGGGACTTCCGTGATGGAGATCAGCCATCGCAGCAAGGAGTTTATCGGGGTGGCTGAGCAGTCGGAAAAAGATTTACGCGATCTGCTGCAAATCCCGGATAACTACCGGGTATTGTTCTGCCACGGCGGGGGCCGGGGCCAGTTTTCGGCGCTGCCGCTCAACCTGCTGGGAGACAAAACCACGGCCGACTATGTGGATGGCGGATACTGGGCGGCCAGCGCGGTTAAAGAGGCGAAGAAATATCTGACGCCTAACGTTATCGATGCCAAAATTACCGTCGACGGTAAGCGCGCCCTGAAACCGATGCGCGAATGGCAGCCGACGCCGGGCGCCGCCTGGCTCCACTACTGCCCGAACGAAACCATCGACGGTATCGCTATTGATGAAACGCCGGACTTCGGTGACGACGTCGTGGTCGCGGCGGATTTCTCCTCCACCATTCTTTCCCGCGCTATTGATGTCAGCCGTTTTGGCCTGATCTACGCCGGAGCTCAGAAGAATATCGGCCCGGCAGGGCTGACGCTGGTTATCGTGCGTGAAGACCTGCTGGGTAAAGCCAGCAAGGCCTGTCCTTCGATCCTGGATTACACCGTATTGAACGAGAACGGCTCCATGTTCAATACGCCGCCCACCTTCGCCTGGTATCTGGCGGGGCTGGTCTTTAAGTGGCTGAAAGGCAAAGGCGGTGTGCCTGCCATGGAGGCCATTAACCAGCAAAAAGCGGCGCTACTGTATGGCACCATCGATCGCAGCGATTTCTACCGCAACGATGTCGCCGACGCCAACCGCTCACGAATGAACGTGCCGTTCCAGTTGGCGGACAGCAAGCTGGATGCGCTGTTCCTTGAAGAGTCCTTTGCTGCCGGGCTGCACGCGCTGAAAGGCCATCGGGTCGTGGGGGGAATGCGCGCCTCCATTTATAACGCCATGCCGCTGGAAGGCGTGAAGGCACTAACCGACTTTATGGTCGATTTCGAACGACGTCACGGGTAATCCGGATGCGTCTTTGCCCCGTACCTTGAGTACGGGGCTGGCTATTTTTATTGAGAGTTTTTGACTGTATGCAGGAATCCCTGACCCTGAAGCCGATTGCCCGCGTTGACGGCGCTATCCATCTTCCCGGCTCCAAGAGCGTTTCTAACCGTGCGTTGTTACTGGCGGCTCAGGCCAATGGCACCACGCGTCTGACCAATCTGTTGGACAGCGATGACGTACGCCATATGCTTAATGCCCTTAAGGCGTTGGGTGTGAGCTATCAGCTTTCCGACGATCGCACCATCTGTGAAGTCACTGGCGTGGGCGGCCCGTTGCAGTCTTCCGGCGCGCTGGAGCTGTTTCTGGGGAATGCCGGTACCGCTATGCGCCCGCTGGCGGCGGCGCTGTGCCTGGCGGACAACGACATAGTACTGACCGGCGAACCGCGCATGAAAGAGCGCCCCATCGGCCATCTGGTGGATGCCCTGCGTCAGGGCGGCGCGCAGATCGACTATCTGGAGCAGCAGGATTACCCGCCGCTGCGCCTGCGGGGCGGCTTTCGCGGCGGGAAGGTGTCGGTCGACGGCAGCGTTTCCAGCCAGTTTCTGACCGCGTTGCTGATGACTGCGCCGCTGGCGCCGGAAGACACTCTGATTACGATTAAGGGCGAACTGGTTTCAAAACCCTATATCGATATCACCCTGCATCTGATGAAGAGCTTTGGCGTTGACGTGGAAAATGACAACTACCAGCGCTTTATCGTACGCGCCGGCCAGCAGTATCAGGCGCCGGGCGACTATCTGGTCGAAGGGGATGCATCATCGGCCTCTTACTTCCTGGCCGCCGCGGCTATCCGGGGCGGTACCGTGACCGTCAGCGGTATCGGTCGTCATAGCGTGCAGGGCGATATCCGGTTCGCCGACGTGCTGGAAAAAATGGGCGCGAAGATCGTCTGGGGTGATGACTATATTGCCTGCACCCGCGGCGAACTGAACGCCATTGATATGGATATGAACCATATTCCTGATGCGGCGATGACCATCGCTACCGCGGCGTTGTTTGCCCGCGGCACGACCTGCCTGCGCAACATCTATAACTGGCGGGTGAAAGAGACCGACAGGCTTTACGCCATGGCGACCGAGCTACGTAAGGTGGGAGCCGAGGTTGAAGAGGGTGAGGATTACATCCGCATTACACCGCCGCAGCAGCTTAAATTTGCTGAAATCGGCACTTACAACGATCACCGTATGGCGATGTGCTTCTCGTTGGTGGCCTTATCTGATACGCCGGTAACGATTCTGGATCCCGGCTGTACCGCCAAAACCTTCCCGGATTATTTCGAGAAACTTTCTGGCATCAGCACGCTTGCCTGATCGGCAAAGAGGCCTCTAATTCGGGGCCTCTTCCTGACGCTTCATTACACTCCCCATCGCTGAATTCTTCTACACTCTGCCTGATTGTTCCGGTTATGACGTATTTAGGATAACAGTCAGGCGGCTTGCAGCGTATAATGCGCCGCGTTTATGTATGGCCGCCTGTGCCCGACGTATCCCGGAAGCATCCGGCGGCGTATTGCCGTCGCCGCGTGGGCTGAGAGTGGGGGCAGGCTATAAAAGGAGAACAAGATGACGGCACCTGTGATTACAGTCGATGGCCCCGGCGGCGCTGGCAAAGGCACACTCTGCAAGGCGCTGGCAGCCGCGCTGGGCTGGCATCTGCTGGATTCCGGCGCGATCTATCGGGTACTGGCGCTGGCAGCGCTGCACCATCAGGTAAATCTTGAGTCCGAAGAGGCGCTGGCTCCTCTGGCCGCGCACCTTGACGTGCGCTTTGTGGCAGAGGAAGAGGAGCTACAGGTCATTCTGGAAGGCGAGGATGTCAGCGGTGAAATCCGTACCCAGGAGGTGGCCAATGCCGCTTCACAGGTAGCGGCGTTTCCCCGGGTGCGCGAAGCCCTGTTGCGCCGTCAGCGCGCTTTCCGGGAAGCCCCCGGGCTTATCGCCGACGGGCGTGATATGGGGACCGTCGTTTTCCCTGATGCGCCGGTAAAAATATTCCTCGACGCCTCTTCTGAGGAGCGTGCGCGCCGCCGTATGCTACAGTTGCAGGAGAAGGGCTTTAGTGTTAACTTTGAACGCCTTTTGGCCGAGATACAGGAACGCGACTCCCGCGATCGTAATCGGTCAGTAGCGCCTCTGGTACCGGCAGAAGATGCTCTGGTACTGGACTCAACGCGTTTGAGCATTGAGCAAGTTATTGAAAAAGCGCTACAATACGCCCGCGAAAAGCTGGCGCTCGCATAAGCGACAGAATTTGCAGTACCCGCGGCAATGGAGTGTTTGCGGGCATGTTAAACAACCCCATCCGGCATGAAGCCAGGTGGACGTTAAAAAGTGATCCTGAAGATTAAACATGACTGAATCTTTTGCTCAACTCTTTGAAGAGTCCCTGAAAGAAATCGAAACCCGTCCGGGTTCCATTGTTCGCGGTGTTGTTGTTGCTATCGACAAAGACGTTGTACTGGTTGACGCCGGTCTGAAGTCTGAGTCTGCCATTCCGGCTGAGCAGTTCAAAAACGCCCAGGGCGAACTTGAAATCCAGGTGGGTGACGAAGTTGACGTTGCTCTGGATGCAGTAGAAGACGGTTTCGGTGAAACCCTGCTGTCTCGTGAGAAAGCCAAGCGTCACGAAGCATGGCTGATGCTGGAAAAAGCCTACGAAGAAGCAGAAACCGTTACTGGTGTTATCAACGGCAAAGTCAAGGGCGGCTTCACTGTTGAGCTGAACGGCATTCGTGCGTTCCTGCCGGGTTCCCTGGTAGACGTGCGTCCGGTACGCGACACCGTGCATCTGGAAGGCAAAGAGCTGGAATTCAAAGTAATCAAGCTCGACCAGAAGCGTAACAACGTTGTTGTTTCCCGCCGTGCGGTGATCGAGTCTGAAAACAGCGCCGAGCGCGATCAGCTGCTGGAAAACCTGCAGGAAGGCATGGAAGTTAAAGGTATCGTTAAGAACCTCACTGACTACGGTGCATTCGTTGATCTGGGCGGTGTTGACGGCCTGCTGCACATCACTGATATGGCCTGGAAGCGCGTTAAGCATCCGAGCGAAATCGTCAACGTGGGCGACGAAATCACTGTTAAAGTGCTGAAGTTCGACCGCGAGCGTACTCGTGTATCCCTGGGCCTGAAGCAGCTGGGCGAGGATCCGTGGGTCGCTATCGCTAAGCGTTATCCGGAAGGCACCCGCCTGACTGGTCGCGTTACCAACCTGACCGACTACGGCTGCTTCGTTGAAATCGAAGAAGGCGTTGAAGGTCTGGTTCACGTTTCCGAAATGGACTGGACCAACAAAAACATCCACCCGTCTAAAGTTGTTAATGTGGGCGACGTTGTGGAAGTTATGGTTCTGGACATCGACGAAGAGCGTCGCCGTATCTCCCTGGGCCTGAAGCAGTGCAAAGCCAACCCGTGGCAGCAGTTTGCTGAGACCCACAACAAGGGCGATCGCGTTGAAGGTAAAATCAAGTCTATCACTGACTTCGGTATCTTCATCGGCCTGGACGGCGGCATCGACGGTCTGGTTCACCTGTCTGACATCTCCTGGAACGTGGCTGGCGAAGAAGCCGTTCGCGAGTACAAGAAGGGTGATGAAATCGCAGCCGTGGTTCTGCAGGTCGACGCAGAGCGTGAGCGTATCTCCCTGGGCGTTAAGCAGCTGGCAGAAGATCCGTTCAACAACTACGTTGCGCTGAACAAGAAAGGTGCGATCGTTAACGGTAAAGTGACTGCTGTAGACGCGAAAGGTGCTACAGTAGAATTAGCTGACGGCGTAGAGGGTTACCTGCGCGCTTCTGAAGCTTCTCGCGACCGTATCGAAGACGCCACTCAGGTTCTGAGCGTGGGCGACGACGTTGAAGCTAAGTTCACCGGCGTTGATCGTAAAAACCGCGTTATCAGCCTGTCTGTTCGTGCGAAAGACGAAGCTGACGAGAAAGATGCTATCGCTTCTGTGAACAACAAGCAGGAAGAAGGCAACTTCACCAACGCTATGGCTGAAGCTTTCAAAGCGGCGAAAGGCGAGTAATCCCGTAAGGGCGCTAAATAAAAGGCGGCTACGGCCGCCTTTATTCGATGAGAGCTGTAAAATCTATTCCTGAAGGAAACCGGAGGAAACATGACCAAGTCAGAATTGATTGAAAGACTTGCCAGCCAGCACACCCATATCCCGGCCAGAACCGTGGAAGATGCGGTAAAAGAGATGCTGGAACATATGGCCTCTACTCTTGCCCAGGGCGAGCGTATTGAAATCCGGGGGTTTGGCAGCTTCTCCTTGCACTACCGCGCGCCGCGCGTTGGGCGTAACCCGAAAACGGGCGACAAGGTGGAACTGGAAGGTAAATACGTTCCCCACTTTAAGCCGGGTAAAGAGTTACGCGATCGCGCTAATATTTACGGTTAAGCACAGTCTGACTGCTGCCAGAGGGCGCCCTGAGGGGCGCCCTTTTTCTTTTCTACCTGCCCGATGTCGCGCCTGCCCGTTGGTTCAGTTTCTGAATTCCGCTTCCATGATGTCTGTCGCTGTTGCACTGCCGTGCCTGTTTACCGGAAACCGGTACGCAGTCCTGAAATCACGTGGATGACGATGCGGTACACCGCCGCCAGACTGGATGAAAAAGGAGGTGGCGGTGTCGGTTACGGGAGTGTCTCTGTGTGTGTTAATTGGCCTGGCGCCATTGCTGTGGTTACCGTCGTTACCGGGGCCGGGATGGATATATGGGCTGATGGCGATAGCGGGCTGCTGCGCCGGGTGTGGTACGTGGTTAGCGCCACGGGCAGGCGGCTATCTGGCGCTGGTTCTGTGTGTTGCCTGTTGGGGAGTGCTGGCAGCGCATGCTGCGCTGTGGCCAGCCTATGCGTTGACCAAACATCCGCTTGAGGCTGAGGTGAGCGTCACTCGCCTTGAAGCAGGGCAGGTACGTCAGGTACAGCTACTGCACAGCGGCTTGCGCTGGTTTACTCCGGGGCCCATGGTGAGGATCCAGGAGTTTACCACCGATGAAACCGTTTGTCCTGGCCAGCGCTGGCGCATGACGCTGCGCCTGTCGCCGATTCATGCCCGGCTCAATCAGGGGGGATTCGATGCCCAGCGTTATGGGGTAGCCCGTGGCGAGGTGCTACGAGGGCGAGTTGTCTCCGCCAGCCGTATTACCGCCGGTTGTGGCGCTCGTGAGGGACTGATGGCACACACCCGGGCGCTAACTCAGGGGCTTGTGTGGCAGGAGACGCTGATCGCGCTGGCGTTTGGCGAACGTGCGGAGGTTTCCGCAGAGATCAAAACGCTACTGCGTGATACCGGCACGGCGCACCTGATGGCGATATCCGGGCTGCATATTGGCCTGGCGGCGGGCGTTGGCTGGCTACTGGCGCGTCTGGTTCAGCCTTTGCTGGGCACGGTGAGAATCGGCTGGCGCTTCCCGCTATTGGCCAGCCTGCTGTTGGCATTGAGCTACACCTGGCTGGCTGGCGCGCAACCGCCAGCGCTGCGCAGCATGTGGGCGCTGATCATCTGGGCGCTACTGCGGTTGAGTGGGCGTGACTGGCACGGCTGGCGGGTCTGGCTATGCTGTGTAGCGGGCATTTTGTTTGCCGATCCCATGGCGCTGCTTTCCGACAGTTTCCTGCTTTCCGCCGGTGCGGTGGCCGGACTGCTGTTCTGGTATCAGTGGATGCCCTTTACCGGGCAACGCCTTCCGCTACTGCTACGTTACCCATTGGGGTTGTGTCATCTGCAGCTGGGAATTGGGTTGCTGCTGTTACCGCTCCAGGCGGCCATTTTTCATGGCGTCAGTCTGACCGCCTGGGTTGCCAATTTACTGGCGGTACCCTTGGTTTCGCTGGTCACGGTGCCGCTGATTCTGGCCGCATTGCTGACGCTGGCGATACCGTCGTTGGCTTACGGATTTCTGTGGATGGCGGATCGCTCGCTGGCGGCGCTATTTTACTGCCTGAACGCACTGCCTGCCGGGTGGCTGGAACTGGACGCCCGCGCCGTTGCCGTCATGCTGTTTCCCTGGTTTGGCGTGGTGCTGTGGCGCCTGTGGGGGTGGCGCTATTTTCCCGGGTTGACGCTGGGGATTCTGGCATTACTGGGTACGCCTTTATGGCGCCAGACCGCGCAGCCAGGCTGGCAGGTACATATGCTGGATATTGGCCACGGGCTGGCGATAGTGGTGGAGCGCAACGGGCGGGCGTTGCTGTATGACAGCGGTAATAGCTGGCCGGGAGGCGATGCCGGTCAGCGTATCATCGCCCCCTGGCTACGCTGGCAGGGGTTGGTGCCCCAGAGACTGATACTCAGCCATGAGCATCTGGATCACAGCGGCGGGCTGGCCAGCCTGCGCGCGATTTGGCCAATGATGCGGGTGCGAAGCTCGTTGGGTGAAAAAGACCATATGCCCTGTTGGCAGGGGATGCGCTGGCGGTGGCAGGAACTGGATTTTTCAGTGCACTGGCCGCCTCGCAGCTGGCGCGGGGTGGGCAATAATCGTTCATGCGTGGTGAAGATTAGCGACGGGCGCCACAGTATTCTGCTGACCGGCGATATCGAAAACATCGCTGAGCAGGCCATGGTCCGCAGTCAGGGCAAAGCGCTGCGTGCCGATGTGCTGCAGGTCCCCCATCATGGTAGCCGTACTTCCTCCACGCCAGCGCTTTTGCGTCAGGTAAATCCGGAACTGGCCATCGCTTCTCTGGCGCGCTACAGCGCCTGGCGGTTGCCCTCTGTGGTTGTGGTCAGGCGCTATCGGCAGCGCAATATCGCATGGTATGACACGGCGCGACACGGCCAGATTACGCTACGCTTTGGGGAGGAAAAACCACGCCTGACGAGCTTCAGAGCGCAAATTTTGCCCCGTTGGTACCATCAGTGGTTTGGCGTGGCCCCGGTTAACAGGTAGAATATGCGGCTATTTCATCAATGCTAACAGCTGGTTCGACTTAATGCACAACGATAAAGATCTCTCCACATGGCAGACTTTCCGCCGACTGTGGCCAGTCATTGCACCTTTTAAAACAGGTCTGATCGTGGCAGGGATAGCCTTAATCCTCAATGCAGCCAGCGATACCTTTATGCTATCGCTGCTCAAACCGTTACTGGATGACGGCTTTGGTAAAACTGACCGTTCCGTGCTGCTCTGGATGCCGCTGGTGGTCATCGGGCTGATGGTTCTGCGTGGCGTGACCAGCTATATATCCAGCTACTGCATCTCCTGGGTTTCCGGAAAGGTGGTCATGACAATTCGTCGCCGCCTGTTTGGCCATATGATGGGCATGCCGGTGGCCTTTTTCGATAAGCAGTCCACCGGTACGCTGCTGTCGCGTATTACCTATGATTCCGAGCAGGTGGCCTCTTCCTCTTCCAGCGCTCTGATTACCGTGGTGCGCGAAGGGGCGTCTATCATCGGCCTGTTCATTATGATGTTCTACTACAGCTGGCAGCTGTCGATGATTTTGATCGTGCTGGCGCCCATCGTTTCCTTCGCCATTCGCGTGGTCTCCAAACGCTTTCGTAGCATCAGTAAGAACATGCAGAACACCATGGGGCAGGTGACCACCAGCGCTGAGCAGATGCTGAAAGGCCATAAAGAGGTCCTGATTTTCGGCGGTCAGCAGGTGGAAGCAGAGCGTTTTAACAAGGTAAGCAATAAAATGCGTCAGCAGGGGATGCGTATGGTTTCCGCCACCTCTATCTCCGATCCGCTGATCCAGCTTATTGCCTCCCTGGCGCTGGCATTTGTACTCTATGCCGCCAGCTTTCCCAGCGTGATGGAAAACCTGACCGCAGGGACTATCACCGTGGTCTTCTCGTCTATGATTGCGCTGATGCGTCCGCTGAAATCGCTGACTAACGTTAACGCCCAGTTCCAGCGCGGTATGGCGGCCTGCCAGACCCTGTTCAGTATTCTCGACACCGAACAGGAGAAGGATACCGGTACTAAGGTTATCAAACGTTCTCAGGGCGATATTGAGTTCCGCGATGTGACCTTCAGCTATCCGGGCCGCGAAACGCCGGCGTTGCGCGATATCAACCTGACCATTCCGGCGGGCAAAACGGTGGCGCTGGTAGGGCGTTCCGGCTCCGGTAAGTCGACGATAGCCAGTCTGATCACCCGTTTCTACGATATCGATAAGGGTGAAATTCGTATCGATAACAATGACATTCGCGAATATACCCTGGCATCGTTGCGTGACCAGGTTGCGCTGGTCTCTCAGAATGTGCATCTGTTTAACGATACCATCGCTAACAATATCGCCTATGCGCGTACTGAACAGTACAGCCGCGAGGATATCGAGAAGGCGGCGCGCATGGCCTATGCCATGGACTTTATCGAGAAGATGGACGAGGGGCTGGATACGGTGATTGGCGAAAACGGGGTGCTGCTTTCCGGCGGTCAGCGTCAGCGTATCGCCATCGCGCGTGCGCTACTGCGCGACAGTCCGATTCTGATCCTTGACGAAGCCACTTCAGCGCTGGATACCGAATCTGAACGCGCCATTCAGGCGGCGCTGGATGAACTCCAGAAAAACCGTACCTCGCTGGTGATTGCTCACCGCCTGTCTACGATCGAACAGGCCGATCAGATCGTGGTGGTGGAAGATGGGCTAATTGTGGAACGGGGTTCACATACCGAACTGCTGGAGCATAAAGGTGTTTACGCCCAGCTTCACCGGATGCAGTTTGGCCAATGATAGAGAAGATCTGGTCCGGACGATCGCCGCTCTGGCTACTGTTGCTGCCGTTATCCCTGCTGTATGGGCTGATAAGTGGCGTGCGACGACTGGGTTACCGGCTGGGCTGGAGTAAGGTCTGGAAGGCGCCGGTGCCGGTTGTGGTAGTGGGCAACCTGACCGCGGGCGGTAACGGGAAAACGCCGGTGGTGGTGTGGCTGGTGGAACAACTCCAGCAGCGCGGCATACGCCCTGGCGTGGTCTCTCGCGGCTATGGCGGTAAGGCTTCACAGTATCCGCTACTGCTAACGCCGCAGACCTCCAGCCTCGAAGCAGGTGATGAACCGTTACTGATTTATCAGCGTACCGGTGCGCCGGTGGCGGTGGCGCCGGTGCGTAGTCAGGCGGTGCAGGCGCTGCTGGCGCTGGAAACGCCGCCGCAGATCGTGATTACCGATGATGGCCTGCAACACTATGCGCTGGCGCGCGATAAAGAGGTGGTGGTCGTTGATGGCGTGCGTCGCTTCGGTAACGGCTGGTGGTTACCGGCCGGGCCGATGCGCGAACGTGCCGGGCGACTGAAGTCCGTGGATGCGGTGATTGCCAACGGCGGTCAACCGCGCCCCGGTGAAATCGCGATGCGCCTGGTGCCTGGCGATGCCGTTAATCTGCTCACCGGCGAGCGATGCCCGGCACGTGAACTTCATGATGTCGTCGCCATGGCCGGTATTGGTCATCCGCCGCGTTTTTTCGCTACCCTTGAACAGTGCGGCGTAACGCCGGTGAATACCCTGGCGCTGGCGGATCATCAAGCCCTCAGCGAAGCGCAGGTCAGCAGCTTCTGCCAGCCGGATCAGACGTTATTAATGACTGAAAAGGACGCAGTTAAATGCCGTAGCTTCGCCCGGGAAAACTGGTGGTATCTGCCAGTTGAGGCGCAACTGACCGGCTCACAGGCAGAACGCCTGATGACCGACCTACTTAACCTGGTGCGTTAAGGCCGCGCTGTGGTGGTATGCGGTCCTGACGCCTGAAGGCGTAGAGGAGTCCCGTGACCAGAATTCCCCTTTCACTGCGAGCCGCCCGTCGGCTCCATCTTGCAGCCCAGGGGCTGTTGCTAAAACCGCGGCGCGCTACCGGACCACAGGCGCTGTTGGCAGCCATCTCTCGTATGTCCCTGTTGCAGATTGACACCATTCACGTTGTTGCCCGTAGCCCTTATCTGGTGCTGTTCAGTCGGTTGGGCACATATCCCATAAACTGGCTGGACGAAGCGCTGGCACGCGGCGATCTCATCGAATACTGGGCCCATGAGGCCTGCTTTCTCCCCCGGGGTGACTTCGCACTGGTACGCCACCGGATGCTGGAGCCGGAAAAGATGGGGTGGAAGTACCGGGCTCACTGGATGCGTGAACATCAGCAGGAGATCGAAGCGCTACTAAGCCATATCGAACATCATGGCCCGGTACGCGCTGCCGACTTTGAGCATCCGCGTAAGGGCAGCAGCGGCTGGTGGGACTGGAAGCCGCACAAGCGTCATCTGGAAGGGCTGTTTACCGATGGCCGCCTGATGGTTCGCGAGCGCCGCAACTTTCAGCGTGTTTACGACCTGGCCCGCCGGGTGATGCCCGACTGGCAGGATGAGCGAGACCTGTTCCCCAGACCGGATGCTGAACGAAGAATGCTGGAAAACAGCGCCCGTAGTCTGGGGATTTTTCGCCCCGGATGGCTGGCTGATTATTATCGCCTGCGTCACGTGGCGCTGTCGCCGCTGCTGGCAGAGTGGCAGCAGCGCCAGCAGATAATTGCGGTGGATGTTGAAGGACTGGGGGAGATGTGGGTGCACCACTCGTTGGCACCGCTACTGGATCGCGCGTGCAGCGGGCGGTTACGCGCCACCCATGGAGCCGTACTCTCGCCGTTTGATCCCGTAGTGTGGGACCGTAAGCGTGCCGAACAGTTGTTCGGTTTTCGTTACCGGCTGGAATGTTACACGCCTGCGCCAAAACGCCAGTTCGGCTATTTTGTGCTGCCCCTGCTGTGGCGCGGCGAGCTGGTGGGGCGCATGGACGCCAGAATGGCGCGACGTGACGGGGTACTGGAAATTATCGGTCTGTGGCTGGAGTCAAAGGTGCGCGTTGGGCAAAGCATGATTGATGGGATACAGACGATGATAAGCGATTTTGCGTGCTGGCAGGGGGCGACCCGCATCGTCTGTGGTCAACTTCCTCAGGCACTGGCGGTGCGGTGGGGCAAAGGCTGGGAAATTCCCGGCATGCCTGTGGTATGCTGAACGTCTTATGCTACCCGGTCCATTCTGGAGGATTTATGGATCATCGCCTACTTGAAATCGTGGCCTGTCCGGTCTGTAACGGCAAACTCTGGTTCAATAAAGAGACGCAGGAGCTGATCTGCAAGCCAGACAGCCTGGCATTTCCGCTGCGCGACGGTATTCCCGTGTTACTGGAAACCGAGGCCCGTTCACTCAGCGCGGAAGAGACTAACCCATGAGTTTTGTCGCCATTATTCCTGCCCGCTATGCGTCATCCCGCCTGCCGGGCAAGCCGCTGATGGATATTCACGGCAAACCGATGATCGTTCACGTACTGGAACGTGCCCGGGAATCTGGCGCAACGCGTATTATCGTAGCGACTGACCATACGGACGTGGCGAAAGCCGTTGAAGCCGCAGGGGGCGAAGTTTGCATGACTCGCGCCGACCATGAGTCTGGTACCGAGCGTCTGGCAGAAGTCGTGGAAAAATGCGGCTTTGCCGATGATACCCCGATTGTGAATCTACAGGGCGATGAGCCGATGATTCCGCCGGAAAACCTGCGTCAGGTAGCGGAAAACCTGATTGCCAGCGGCGTGGGGATGTCCACGCTGGCGGTGCCAATTGAGGATGCGCAAGAGGCTTTTAACCCGAACGCGGTAAAGGTGGTGTGCGACAGTAAAGGCTTCGCGCTCTATTTCTCCCGCGCCACCATTCCCTGGGATCGGGACCGTTTTGCCCGCTCCCGCGAAGAGCCTGGCGATTCGCTGTTGCGACATATTGGTATCTATGGCTATCGCGCTGGCTTTATCCGCCGCTACGTTAGCTGGGCGCCCAGCCCGCTTGAGCAGCTAGAAAAACTGGAGCAGCTTCGGGTGCTGTGGTACGGCGAAAAAATCCATGTCGCAGTGGCCCGGAAGGTGCCCGGCACCGGCGTGGATACGCCAGAAGACCTTGAACGGGTCCGCGCCGCGATGGGCTAAACCAGAAAAACCTCCGATACGGAGGTTTTTTTATGCCACCCGGTATGGATTTGATCTGGTGGGGGGTATTTCACCGCCATCGGTACCATTATAAAGACCAGGTATTTCCGGAGGTATCCAGGTCATGGAACGTTTGCGCAGGGAACTGAGTCATTTACTGGGAGAGACGCTAAGCCGTCTGGAGTGCGTCAGCGAAGCGCCGGATTCGGTGCTCTGGGCGCTCTACGACAGTCAGGGTAATCCGTTGCCGCTGCTGGCGAAATGTTTTAGCTCTCCGGGACTGGCCGCCCGGTGCGGCCTGAAAATGTCGCAGCTGGCGCGCCATGGCAGCCTGCGCCTGCCGGTGGTCTACGGCATTATGACCCATGACGATCGCGTCGGTCAGGAGCTGTTACTGATGGAGCGGTTGCGGGGCGTATCGGTGGAGGCGCCTGCCCGCACTCCCGAGCGCTGGACACACCTGAAAGATCAAATCGTTGAAGCGCTCCTGAGCTGGCACCGGGTGGACAGCGGCGGTTATGTGGGGGATATCGACAGTATTCAGCACAACAGCTGGTCCAGGTGGTATCGACAGCGGATTGAGGTGCTATGGAGCACCCTGGGCCAGTTCACCAATACCGGGCTGTCGATGCAGGATATGCGTACTCTGTGGCGTGCCAGGGCGTCGCTGGAATTATTGCTCGATGACGCTGACGATGTAGCGGTGATGGTGCACGGCAATCTGACCCTACGCAGTTTTCTTAAGGATGCCCGCACAGTGACCAACTGATTGCCGCAATCAATCCCGGCGTGACGCTGTGGGCGCCCAGAGAGTATGAACTGTTCCGGCTGTGGGAATCGGGCATGCCGGAAAGCCTGCTCTGGCACTACCTGAAGCGGGCGCCGGTAGCAGAATCCTTCCTGTGGCGGCGCTGGCTCTATCTGCTGTGGAGCGAGGTGGCGTGTCTGGTGACCAATGGCCATATGAATCGCCCCGCCTTTGATCGCGCCGCCAAAGAGTTACTCCCCTGGTTGAGCTGAACGGCCTTTTAGCCACTGCCAGAGGCGGCCCAGGGTTTCATAGCCCACGCGATCGCTATGCATGAGCCACAGGGGGGAGGGCATCACTTTCTCCCAGGTCTGCAGCGGCGAGGTAATCGCCAGTTGATTGGCCGGGGCGGCAATAGGGTGCAGCCCCTGGCGCTGGAAGAAGATCATCGCTCTGGGCAGGTGCGAAGCAGAGCTCACCAGCAGGAAGGGTTTATCCCCCAGCAGTTGAGCCACTGCGGCGGCTTCTTCTTCGGTATCCCTGGGGCTGTCCAGCGTGATAATCGCACTACGCGGCACGCCGAGGCTTTCCGCCACCCTGGCGCCAGCCTCGGCGGTGGTAACCGGATTAGTCGGGGCAGAATAGCCGGTAAAGATCATCCGCGATCCCGGATTCGCCAGCCACAGTCGAACACCTTCAGCCACCCGCGGCAGGCTATTGTTGATGAGATTGGAGCTGGGCGCCCATTCCGGGTTCCAGGTGTAACCGCCGCCCAATACCACAATATCCTCGACGGGCGGTCCGCCGCGCCAGGTAGGGTAGCGCGATTCAATTGGTTTCAGCAGTCTGTCGGCCACCGGCTGCAGGCTCAGCAGTAGCAGTGCCAGCCAGCTCAGAGTCAGCAGGGTACGCCCGGTTTTCTGCCAGCGGCTGAACCACACCAGCACAATAGCGATGCCCATCAGCAACATCAGAAAAGGGAGCGGCAGCAGCAGGCCGCCGAGGTATTTTTTGAGTTCAAAAAGCAGCAAATCCGGTTCCTTTTTTGACCATATAGCGGTTAAAACCCCGTGATCATACATCATAAGGGTTCATTATCCGCCCGGGTATGACAAAATAGCGCCTTTGCCCGATGGGGGCTTTAGAGCGGGGATCTGTTGCGATGAGCGATCGCAATTTTGATGACATGGCTGAAAAATTTGCCCGCAATATATACGGCACCACCAAAGGCCAGCTGCGTCAGGCTATTCTGTGGCAGGATCTTGAGCCGCTGCTGGCGACGCTGCCTGCCCGACCGTTACGCATTCTCGATGCCGGTGGCGGAGCCGGGCAGATGGCCTGTCGGCTGGCGGCGCTGGGGCATCAGGTGACGCTGTGCGATCTTTCTGCGGAAATGGTGGCGCGCGCCCGGCAGGCGGCGGAGCAGAAAGGTGTGAGCGGGAACATGCATTTCATACATTGTTCTGCTCAGGAGGTGGTGCATTATTTGGAAAGCCCCGTCGATCTGATATTGTTTCACGCGGTGCTGGAGTGGGTTTCGGATCCCCGGTCGATGCTGGACATCCTGTGGTCTTGTCTGAAACCAGGCGGAGCCCTGTCGCTGATGTTTTATAATGCGAACGGCCTGCTGCTGCATAATATGGTGGCCGGTAATTTCGCTTACGTACAGCAGGGCATGGCCAAACGTAAAAAACGCACCCTGTCGCCGGACAATCCGCTGCGGCCGGAGCAAGTCTATGACTGGCTGGAGCAGATTGGCTGGCTTATTACCGGTAAGACCGGTGTGCGGGTGTTTCACGATTATCTGCGGGAAAAGCAGCAGCAACGCGAATGTTTTGAGCAACTTCTGGCGCTGGAGACCGCATACTGCCGCCAGGAGCCCTGGATAAGTCTGGGGCGTTACATTCATGTAACAGCACAAAAGCCGGAAAATCAGGGATAAACTATGAGTGATTTTTCCCAGACAGTACCAGAACTGGTTGCCTGGGCCAGAAAAAATGATTTCTCCATCTCGCTGCCTGGCGACAGGCTGGCTTTTTTGCTGGCGATCGCCACGCTGAACGGCGAGCGGCTGGATGGGGAACTGAGTGAAGGGGAGTTGGTTGACGCCTTTCGCCATGTTAGTGACGCGTATGGACAGAGCGGCGAGACCATCGCCCAGCGCGCCAATAATGCGATCAATGATATGGTGCGCCAGCGCCTGCTTAACCGCTTTACCAGTGAACTGACGGAAGGGAATGCCATTTACCGCCTCACGCCGCTGGGCATCGGTATTACCGACTACTATATCCGCCAGCGCGAGTTTTCGACGCTGCGCCTTTCCATGCAGCTTTCTGTCGTGGCGGGCGAACTGAAAGGGGCGGCGGACGCCGCCGTGGAAGGGGGCGACGAGTTCCACTGGCACCGCAATGTCTTTGCGCCGCTGAAATATTCGGTGGCGGAGATTTTCGACAGTATCGACCTGACCCAGCGGGTGATGGACGAACAGCAGCAGCAGGTGAAAGACGATATCGCTCAGTTGCTGAATAAAGACTGGCGCGCGGCGATTAGCAGCTGTGAGCTTCTACTGTCGGAAACCTCCGGCACCCTGCGCGAATTGCAGGACACTCTGGAAGCGGCGGGCGACAAGCTGCAGGCAAATCTGCTGCAGGTTCAGGAGGCCATTATAGGCCGTGAGGATCTGCACTTCGTTAGTCGGCTGGTCTATGAGCTGCAAAGTAAGCTCGATCGTATCGTCAGCTGGGGTCAGCAGGCGATGGATCTGTGGATCGGTTACGACCGCCACGTGCATAAATTTATCCGTACCGCAATCGATATGGATAAGAACCGGGTGTTCGCCCAGCGTCTGCGCCTGTCGGTACAGAACTACTTCGACGCGCCATGGGCGCTGACCCATGCTTCGGCCGATCGTCTGCTCGATATGCGCGACGAAGAGATGGCGCTGCGCGACGAAGAGGTCACCGGTGAACTGCCGGTAGATCTGGAGTTCGAAGAGTTTAACGAGATTCGCGAACAGCTGGCCGGCATGATCGAAGAGGCTTTAAAAGTCTACAAAGAGCAGGACGTGCCGCTGGATCTCAGCGTTGTGATGCGTGAGTATCTGGCGCAATATCCGCGCGCCCGTCATTTCGATGTGGCGCGTATTGTCGTCGACCAGGCCGTGCGTCTGGGCGTGGCAGGGGCAGATTTCCTCGGTATGCCAGCTCCGTGGCAGCCGATTAATGATTACGGAGCCAGGGTACAGGCGCATGTCATCGATAAATATTGAACAACTAATGCCAGTTAAACTGGCGCAGGCGCTGGCGAATCCACTGTTTCCGGCTCTCGACAGCCAGTTGCGATCTGGCCGTCATATCGGGTTGGATGAGCTGGATAACCACGCCTTTTTAATGGATTTCCAGGAACAACTGGAAGAGTTCTATGCCCGCTACAACGTGGAGCTTATCCGCGCGCCGGAGGGCTTTTTCTATCTGCGTCCGCGTTCTACTACGCTGATTCCGCGTTCGGTGCTTTCCGAACTGGATATGCTGGTGGGTAAGATCCTTTGTTATCTCTATCTCAGCCCGGAACGCCTGGCGAACGAAGGAATTTTTACTCAGCAGGAACTCTATGATGAACTGCTGGCGCTGGCCGATGAGAGCAAGCTGCTGAAACTGGTGAATAATCGCTCTACCGGTTCGGATCTCGACAGGCAGAAGCTGCAGGAAAAAATGCGCGCTTCGCTGAACCGGCTGCGGCGCCTTGGCATGGTCTGGTTTACCGGTCACGACAGCAGCAAGTTCCGGATTATGGAGTCGGTGTTTCGGTTTGGCGCCGATGTGCGTACCGGAGATGACCCGCGCGAGGCGCAGCTGCGCATTATTCGGGATGGCGAGGCGATGCCCGTTGAGTCCCATCTGCAGCTGAATGATGACGACAGTGATGAGGCTTCCCAGGATAACGTCGAGGATGACAATGATTGAACGCGGTAAATTTCGTTCGCTGACGCTGATTAACTGGAATGGTTTCTTCGCGCGTACTTTCGATCTGGATGAACTGGTCACCACCCTGTCCGGAGGAAACGGCGCCGGTAAATCTACCACCATGGCGGCCTTTGTCACGGCGTTGATTCCCGATCTGACGCTGCTGCACTTCCGTAACACCACCGAAGCCGGGGCGACTTCCGGCTCGCGCGATAAAGGGCTGCACGGTAAGCTGCGCGCCGGCGTCTGTTATTCGGTGCTGGATGTGGTCAACTCGCGTCATCAGCGTGTGGTGGTTGGGGTGCGTCTGCAGCAGATCGCCGGTCGTGACCGCAAAGTGGATATCAAACCCTTCGCCATTCAGGGTCTGCCGACGGCGATTCAGCCGACCCAGTTGCTGACCGAAACCCTGAACGATCGCCAGGCTCGGGTGCTGACGCTCCAGGAGCTGCGCGACAAAATGGAAGCGATGGAGGGAGTGCAGTTCAAGCAGTTTAACTCCATCACCGACTACCACTCGCTGATGTTCGATCTTGGCGTCGTGGCGCGTCGTCTGCGTTCGGCTTCCGATCGTAGTAAGTACTACAAACTGATCGAAGCTTCGCTGTACGGTGGTATTTCCAGCGCTATTACCCGCTCCCTGCGCGACTACCTGCTGCCGGAAAACGGCGGCGTGCGTAAGGCGTTCCAGGATATGGAAGCGGCGCTGCGCGAAAACCGCATGACCCTTGAGGCCATCCGCGTTACCCAGTCGGATCGCGATCTGTTTAAGCACCTGATTTCCGAAGCGACCAACTACGTGGCGGCGGATTATATGCGCCACGCCAACGAGCGGCGCATCCATCTGGATCAGGCGCTGGATCTACGGCGTGAGCTCTATACCGGGCGCCAGCAACTGGCCACCGAACAGTATAAGCACGTAGAGATGGCGCGCGAACTGGCGGAACACGCCGGGGCCGAAGGCGATCTGGAAACTGATTATCAGGCGGCCAGCGATCACCTGAACCTGGTGCAGACCGCGCTACGTCAGCAGGAAAAAATCGAACGCTATGAAGGGGATCTGGAAGAGCTACAGGTTCGCCTTGAAGAGCAGAGTGAGATTGTCGCTGAATCTCAGGAGATGCAGGAAGAAAACGAGGCCCGCGCCGAAGCGGCGGAGCTGGAAGTGGACGAGCTGAAGAGCCAGCTCGCCGATTACCAGCAGGCCCTCGACGTGCAGCAGACCCGTGCGATCCAGTACCAGCAGGCGCTACAGGCGCTGGAACGCGCCCGGGAGCTGTGCCACCTGCCGGATCTGGCGCCTGAAAGCGCTGCCGAATGGCAGGAAACTTTCCAGGCGCGCGAGCAGGAGGCTACCGAAAAGCTGCTCGATCTCGATCAGAAGATGAGCGTTTCCCAGACCGCCCACAGCCAGTTCGAGCAGGCTTTTAAGCTGGTCGAGGCCATTCATGGCCCGGTCAGCCGTGGCGATGCCTGGTCTGTGGCGCGCGATCTGCTGCGCGAGGCCTCTGAACAGCGCTATCAGGCGGAGCAGGCCCAGGGGCTGCGGATGCGTTTGAGCGAACTGGAGCAGCGCCTGCGCGAACAGCAGGAGGCGGAACGTCTGCTGGCGGAATTCTGCAAACGTCAGGGACGCCAGTATCAGCCTGATGAGCTGGAGATGCTGCAGCAGGAGCTGGAAGCGCGCATCGCCGATCTGCAGGACAGCGTCAGCGAGGCCAGCGAACAGCGCATGAACCTGCGCCAGGAGCTGGAGCAGCTACAGGGGCGAATTCGTCTGTTGACCCAGCGTGCGCCAGTCTGGCTGGCGGCCCGTAACAGCCTGAGCCAGATTAGCGAGCAGAGCGGTGAAGAGTTCGCCAGCGGTTCGGAAGTGACAGAGTATCTCCAGCAACTGCTGGAGCGTGAGCGCGAAGCCACCGTGGAGCGCGACGAAGTCGGCGCCCGTAAAAACGCCGTCGATGAAGAGATCGAACGCCTGAGCCAGCCTGGCGGTGCCGATGACGGCCGCCTGAGCGTGTTGGCGGAGCGTTTCGGCGGAGTGCTGCTGTCAGAAATCTACGATGATGTCAGCCTTGAAGACGCGCCGTACTTCTCGGCGCTGTACGGCCCGTCGCGCCACGCTATCGTGGTGCCGGATCTCTCGCTGATTCGCGAACAGCTCGACGCGCTGGAAGACTGCCCGGAAGATCTCTATCTGATCGAAGGGGATCCGCAGTCCTTTGATGATAGCGTCTTCGGTGCGGAAGAGCTGGAAGGGGCGGTGGTCGTTAAAGTGGCGGATCGCCAGTGGCGTTATTCCCGCTTCCCGGAAGTGCCGCTATTTGGTCGCGCTGCACGCGAAAACCGGATTGAAAAACTGCATGCCGAACGCGAAACTCTGGCTGAGCGCTATGCCACACTGGCGTTCGACGTTCAGAAAACCCAGCGTCTGCATCAGGCCTTCAGCCGCTTTATTGGTCAGCACCTGTCGGTGGCGTTTGAAGACGATCCCGAAGCGGAAATCCGTCAGCTCAATAGCCGTAAAACCGACATTGAGCGGGCGCTGAACAACCACGAAAGCGACAACCAGCAGCAGCGGGCCCAGTACGAACTGGCGAAAGAGGGCGTGGCGGCGCTTAACCGCCTGCTGCCGCGCCAGAGTCTGTTGGAAGATGAAACCCTGGCCGATCGCTGCGACGAAATTCAGGAGCGTCTGGACGAAGCGCAGGAAGCCACGCGCTTTATTCAGCAGCACGGCAACCAACTGATTCGCCTGGAGCAGGTGGCATCGGTTCTGCAAAACGACCCTGAGCAGTTCGAACAACTGAAACAAGATTATGAATATGCCCAGCAGGTACAGCGTGAAGCCCGTCAGCAGGCCTTTGCTCTGACCGAAGTGGTGCAGCGTCGTGCTCACTTCAGCTACAGCGACTCTGCGGAGATGCTGAGCGGTAATAGCGATTTGAACGAGAAGCTGCGCCGTCGTCTGGAGCAGGCGGAAAGCGAGCGAACTCGTGCCCGCGAAGCGCTGCGCAGCCACGCCGCGCAGCTTAGTCAGTACCATCAATTGCTGGCCTCGCTGAAAAGTTCGTTCGATACCAAACGCGAACTGCTGGCCGATCTCTACCGTGAGCTGAAAGATATTGGCGTGCGCGCCGATGCTGGTGCAGAAGAGCGCGCCAGGGCGCGTCGCGATGAGCTGCATACTGCGCTCAGTAACAACCGTGCCCGCCGCAACCAACTGGAAAAACAGCTGACGTATTGCGAAGCGGAAATGGAAAACCTGAACCGCCGCCTGAAGCGCCAGGAGCGTGATTATCGCGAGAGGCGCGAGCAGGTGGTGAGCTCCAAGGCGGGCTGGTGCGCGGTAATGCGTATGGTGAAGGAAAACGGCGTCGAGAAGCGTCTGCATCGCCGCGAGCTGGCTTATCAGTCCGGCGACGATCTGCGTTCCATGTCGGATAAGGCGCTCGGTGCCCTGCGTCAGGCGGTGGCGGATAACGAACATCTGCGCGACGTACTGCGCATGTCGGAAGATCCGAAGCGGCCGGAGCGTAAGATTCAGTTCTTCGTGGCGGTCTACCAGCATCTGCGCGAGCGTATTCGTCAGGATATTATTCGCACCGACGATCCGGTCGAGGCCATCGAACAGATGGAGATCGAACTGGGTCGCCTGACGGAAGAGCTGACTTCCCGCGAGCAGAAACTGGCCATCAGCTCACGTAGCGTGGCGAATATTATTCGCAAAACCATCCAGCGCGAGCAGAACCGTATTCGTATGCTCAACCAGGGGCTACAGAGCGTCTCCTTTGGCCAGGTGAACAGCGTGCGGCTCAACGTTAACGTGCGTGAGGCCCATGCGACCCTGCTGGAGGTGCTGTCTGCTGAGCATGAACAGCATCAGGATCTGTTTAACAGCAGCCGTCTGAGCTTCTCTGAAGCCCTGGCGAAGCTGTACCAGCGCCTGAATCCGCAGATTGATATGGGCAACCGTACAGCGCAAACCATCGGTGAAGAGCTGCTGGATTACCGCAACTATCTGGAGATGGAAGTGGAAGTCAACAGGGGCTCGGACGGCTGGCTGCGTGCCGAGAGTGGCGCGCTCTCTACCGGTGAGGCTATCGGTACCGGTATGTCGATTCTGGTGATGGTGGTGCAGTCCTGGGAGGAAGAGTCTCGTCGTCTGCGCGGCAAGGATATCTCGCCGTGCCGTCTGCTGTTCCTTGATGAAGCGGCGCGTCTTGATGCCCGCTCCATCAACACCCTGTTCGAACTGTGTGAACGTCTGGAGATGCAGTTGGTGATCGCGGCGCCGGAGAACATCAGCCCCGAGAAAGGGACTACCTATAAACTGGTGCGTAAGGTGGTTCAGAACATCGAACACGTCCACGTGGTGGGGCTACGCGGATTTGCTGCGACATTGCCTGAAACGCTACCGCGCAGCGAGCCAGTGGTCGCGGAACCCGACGAGGATGATGAGCCGGATGCGGATGCTTCCTGACGGTGACTGACAAAGAGGCCCCTCCGGTGAGGGGCCTCTTCTTTTTCTTCCATTGACTTTGTGGTTTCGTGTCTTTAAATTTCTTTACATTCGGCGCTGCAAAGCCATTTTTCTCTTTATATACTGAGAGTAAGAGCCTGTCATTTTGACGCAAAGGCGATGAATTAGGGGGCAAGGGATGTTGCTTATGAATTTTTGGGGCCGCCAGCGACTGGCTGCTGCCGTGGCGCTGGGCCTGGGACTGATGCCGCTGACCAGCACCCTGGCCGATGAGCCTGCCGTGGTACCGGCTGATGGTACTGAAACGACCCTGGAACACCCCGGGCTGATGCAAACCGCGCCCGCATCGCCGGCGATGGCGATGCTGTACGGCAGCCAGCCGGGCAATGACGGTACCACGGCAGCCGATAGCCGCGCGCGGCTGCAGTCTGTACTGCCGTCCGGCTATACGCCGGTCTATTCCGACGCTCTGGCGCAGCTTTATGTGGCACGCGACATGAAGCCCATGTGGGGTAACGCTCAGGCGGTTCGTGCCTTTGAACAACAGCTGGCGGAAATCGCTATTGCAGGCGTTCATCCTCGCTTCAGCAACTGGGTTGAAACACTGACCGATCCTGCTGTTCAGGGAATGGCGCGCGATGTCGTGCTTTCCGATGCGCTGTTGGGGTATCTGCACTTTATCGCGTCGATGCCGACACAGGGTAATCGCTGGTTATACAGCGAGAGCGCCTGGAAGATGGCGCTGCCGCCGCTGTCAGTGATCAACCAGTGGCAGTTGGCCGTCGATAACGACCGTCTGGCCCCCTTCGTGGAAGGGCTGGCGCCGCAGCACCCCTGGTATCGCGAGATGCATCAATCGCTGCGCCAGCTGCTACAGGATAAACGTCCGTGGCCGCAGTTGAACGCTAGCAGAACGCTGCGTCCCGGCGAGTGGAGCCGCGACGTTCCGGCGCTGCGCCAGATTCTACGCAACACCGGTATGCTGGACGACGACGGCGCGGTCAGTACATCGCAGGAGACTTCCGGTGCGAATCAGCCCTACGATAGTCAACTGGTGGCGGCAGTAAAACGCTTTCAGACCTGGCAGGGGCTGGGGCCTGACGGCGTCATCGGGCCGTCGACGCGTTACTGGCTTAACGTGACGCCGCAGCAGCGCGCCGCACTGCTGGCGCTTAATATTCAGCGTCTGCGCCTGCTGCCGGGCGAGACTCGTACCGGTATTCTGGTTAATATTCCCGACTACTCGCTGGTTTACTACCTGGACGGCAATCTGACCCTGGCTTCCCGGGTGATCGTCGGGCGACCCGACCGCAAGACGCCGATGATGAGCAGTGCGCTGAATAACGTCGTGGTGAATCCACCGTGGAACGTGCCGATGAGCATGGCGCGCAAGGATATTCTGCCAAAGGTCTGGCGCGATCCGGGCTATCTCGATCGCCATAACTACAAGGTGCTGAGAGGCTGGAATAGTAACGCTGCGATTAATCCCTGGCAGGTGGACTGGGCGACCATTACCCCATCGAATCTTCCGTTCCGCTTCCAGCAGGCGCCTGGTCCCCATAATTCGCTGGGACGCTATAAATTCAATATGCCGAGTTCGGATGCCATCTATCTGCACGATACGCCAAACCATGCGCTGTTTAACAAGAGCGAGCGGGCGTTGAGTTCGGGATGCGTCAGGGTCAATAAGGCCTCTGAACTGGCAGGAATGCTGCTGCAGGATGCCGGCTGGAATTCGTCGCGCGTCTCTTCCGCGCTTCAGGAGGGGAATACCCGCTATGTCAACATTCGCCAGCGAATTCCGGTAAATCTGTACTATCTGACCGCATTTGTCGATAACGACGGACGGACCGCATTTCGAACAGATATTTACAATTACGATCTCACCGCGCGATCGGGCGCACAAATCCTGGCAAAAGCGCAAAAACTCATCCAGTAAATGCAGTAATTCTAATAAATTAACTGTCGTAAATTTGTGTCATTCGCGGGCTGGAATCGCTACAGAGCCCGCAGGACACGGGCTGGCGCGATCTTGACGTCTTGTGATTTGGCGGTTAAGGTGCGCCTGAGTGCGCTAGAAGTGCATATTTATTGTTCCATTTTTATTTTTACCTGTAGACCCGGATATCATGGATAAATTCGACGCTAACCGCCGCAAATTGCTGGCGTTGGGGGGGGCTGCCCTGGGTGTAGCCATCTTGCCGACCTCTGCATTTGCCACACTCTCTACGCCGCGTCCGCGCATCCTGACCATGAACAATCTCCATACCGGAGAGACGATCAAAGCCGAATTTTTTGACGGCAGACACTATATCCAGGATGAGCTGAGTCGCTTAAACCACTTCTTCCGCGATTTTCGCGCCAACAAGATTAAGATCATCGACCCCGGTCTGTTTGACCAGCTATACCGCCTTCAGGGGCTGCTGGGAACCAGTAAACCGGTGCAGCTTATCTCCGGTTACCGCTCGCCGGCGACCAACAATCACTTGCGCGCCCGCAGTTCGGGCGTGGCGAAACACAGCTACCATACCAAAGGCCAGGCGATGGATTTCCACATCGAAGGTCTTTCGTTAAGCAATGTCCGCAAAGCCGCGTTATCTATGCGCGCAGGTGGTGTAGGATACTACCCACGTAGCAACTTTGTGCATATTGATACCGGGCCGGTAAGGCACTGGTAATTAACGAAAGGCCCGGTGACGGGCGCAATGGGAGCGGTATGAACTATCACATTATTCCGGTAACGGCGTTCTCTCAGAACTGTTCGCTGATTTGGTGCCCTGAAACCCGACTGGCGGCGCTGGTGGATCCCGGCGGCGATGCGGAGCTTATCAGGGAAGAGGTCAGTGCTCAGGCGGTGACGGTCACTCAGATCCTGCTGACTCACGGCCATCTGGACCACGTGGGCGCGGCAGCAGAGCTGGCGGCGCACTATGAGGTGCCGATTATCGGTCCTCAGAAAGAGGACGAGTTCTGGCTTCAGGGGTTACCACAGCAAAGCCGGATGTTCGGTCTGGAAGAGTGCCAACCGCTGACGCCTGACCGCTGGCTGGAAGAGGGCGATACTGTCACCGTGGGTAAGGTCACGCTTCAGATTCTGCACTGCCCCGGGCATACACCCGGCCATATCGTCTTTTTTGATGCGGTCTCACGACTGTTGATCTCCGGTGATGTGATCTTTAAAGGGGGCGTCGGGCGTAGCGACTTCCCGCGTGGCGATCACAACCAGCTGATTGCTTCTATTCAGAACAAACTGCTGCCGTTGGGGGATGAGATTACCTTTATTCCAGGTCACGGCCCGCTCTCAACGCTCGGTGAAGAGCGACTGCATAATCCGTTTTTACAGGGCGTCAGCTAAACGCCGCGTAGCGCTGTTCTCGACGAAATTATCCCGCCGTATATAAAGAACGCCCTGACCGTAATGGTCAGGGCGTTTTCATTGCGAGGGACTACAGCACCGCGACGATGGCTTCACACAGCGGCGCCATGTTATCGGGGGTCATGCCCGCAACGTTAACGCGTCCCGAGGCGACGGCATAGATGGCGAACTCTTCACGCAGGCGCAGTACCTGATCTTTGGTCAGGCCGCTGAAAGAGAACATGCCATTCTGGCGAGTGATAAAGCTGAAGTCGCGACTGGCGCCTTTTTCCTGCAGTGTGTTAACGAACAGCTGGCGCATACGCTGAATGCGCTGGCGCATATCGGTCAGCTCCTGCTCCCAGATAGCGCGCAGCGCGTCGTTGCTGAGGATGGTTGCTACAACGGATGCGCCATGAGCCGGCGGGTTAGAGTAGTTGGCGCGAATGCAGGATTTCATCTGACTGAAGGCGCGGTCTGCCTGGTCGCTGTCTGCTGCGACCAGGGTGCAGGCGCCGACGCGCTCGTTATAGAGGCCAAAGTTTTTGGAATAGGAGCTGGCGACAATCAGTTCCTGATGCAGATCGGCAAAGGCGCGCAGACCTTCGGCATCCTCTTCCAGGCCGCGGGCAAAGCCCTGGTAGGCAAAGTCGAACAGCGGTAGCCAGCCTTTTTCCTTCGCGAGTTTTGCCAGCTGCTGCCACTGCTCCAGAGTGGGATCGATACCGGTCGGGTTGTGGCAGCAGCCGTGGAACAGCACCACGTCGCCTTGCTCTGCGCGCTGCAGGCTGCTCAGCAGGCCGTTAAAATCCAGGGTATGGTTTTCCGCGTCATAGTATGCGTATTCGCACACTTCCAGGCCTGCGGAGCTGAAGACCCCTTTGTGGTTCGGCCAACTGGGGTTGCTGACCCACACGCGCTTAACGCTGGTGTTTTTCGCCAGGAAATCGGCGGCGACGCGCAGAGCGCCGGTCCCACCCGGGGTCTGGGCGGTGCGGGCGCGTTTGGCGTCGATAATCGCGCTTCCCTTACCAAACAGCAGCTCCTGGGTGCAGCGTCCAAATTCCGGGATGCCATCAATCCCCAGGTAGTTTTTGGTGGTTTCATTCTCCAGCAGGTACTGTTCTGCTTTCTTCACGCTGGTCAGAATGGGTGTCTTACCTGTTTCGTCCTTATAGACCCCAATACCGAGGTTAATTTTGTTCGGGCGATCGTCGGCACGAAAGAGATCGGCCAGTCCAAGAATGGGATCGGCTGGGGCTGCGGTTATGTTTTCAAACATGACGAGGTTCCATTGGTATCAGAAGGGAGTTCGTTTATCAGGTTAACGGCTGATCAACAAAATGCCAACCGTTAGCAGGAAAAAGAGCGGCGGACATCAAACTCTGTGGAAACGGAGTCAGCTCATAAAAAAACAGGGCCGAAGCCCTGTTTAAAATGAGGTGGTTACTACTGTTATTGGTTTTATATTCGATCCGTTATCAGAACTGGTAAGCAACGCCCATCATGTACTGATTGTCGGTACCGACAAAGCTGCCGTACGTACGGGTGAAGTCGTTGTCATCCAGCAGGTTGATACGGTAGTCACCGTATACGCTGAAGTTCTTGTTGAAGTAGTAGGAAGCGCCTACGGTCACGTATTCAGCCAGATCGGCATCGCTGTAGCCGTTGGCACCAACCGGCAGATCCTTACCTTTGCTCTTCACGTAAGAGACGGACGGACGCAGACCGAAGTCGAACTGGTACTGAGCGATCAGCTCGTAGTTCTGGGTTTTGTTGATGAAGGTGCTATTGGCGCCTTCAGACAGGTAGTTCATGTTACGGGTTTCGGAATAGATGGCCGCCAGGTAGATATTGTTGGCGTCATACTTCAGGCCGGTCGCCCAGGATTCTGCGTTGTCGCCCAGGCCGTCGGCAGACTGTCTGGTAGAGCGATCAGATTTGCTGTAGGCGCCGATAATACCGAAACCTTCGTAGTCATAGCCCAGGGAGAAGCCGAAGCCGTCACCGTTCTGGTTTTTGATGTTATCGTGCTCGTTTTTGCCCTGGTACTGAATACCGAAGTGCAGGCCGTCAACCAGACCAAAGAAGTTGTTGTTACGGTAGGTCAGTACGCCAACGGTACGGTTGGTCATGTAGGTGTCGGTGCTGCCTGCCCAGGTTTCGCCAGAGAAGGACGGAGACATATCGGTCCAGGCTTCTACGTCATAGACGATACCGTAGTTACGACCATAGTCCAGAGAGCCGTAGTCGCCGACCCGCAGACCGGCATAGGCCAGACGCGTTTTGTTGGTCTGCTCGCCTTCCGGCTCGTTGGCGTACATACGGTATTCCCACTGACCGTAACCGGTCAGCATATCGTTGATCTGCGTTTCCCCTTTAAAACCCAACTGAGCATAGGTGCCGTCTTTGCTGTCATTGCTGGAATTGTTGGTCCAGCTATGCTCGGCGGCGACTTTACCGTACAGATCCAGCTTGTTGCCGTCTTTATTATAGATTTCTGCTGCGTTAGCCGCACCAGCTGCCAGCAGGGCAGGGATAACCACTGCCAGGAGATTGCGCTTCATCATTATTTATTACCCTCATTGGTGTTTTTATGGACACCTGCCACTGCCGTCAATAATTCCTTACAGAACTACTGCTGAGAGATTTGGTGTCTTTCTGTGTCTGGAAGGCATATTTCCATCAGGGGTACCGTTTCGCTAGTTTGAATATGCTACTAATATCAATAAAGGGTATCAATTAGATACTGTGTGTAACAAAATATGTATTTTTGGGAACTTTGTGAAGCGTTTCAAATTTCTGATATAACAATGGTATACAGCCCGCTTTTATCTTTTATGTGATTGAATTTTATTTATTTTTTTGTTTTCCGTGTCAGCTTTGAGAGTTATCTGTCAGATATGACTTTGTCAGTCTGAGTAATTTCTTAATCTAACCTTTCTGTTGCGTTTTAAGCTATGTGTGCTACTCAATTGTTGCCTTTAATGGCGCATTTATTGAGTGTATGTGGATAATATGTTTATGACAGGTGAAACATTTAGTAACGCATGAAAGCATTTTGTTGACTTGAAAGTTGAGGGATGTTGTGCGCAATTAGACCGGTTGGTTAGTGGTGCAGAAAAGCGTTGGTCAATAAAAAGGCCGGCATAAGCCGGCCTGAAATCGCCTCTGAGGGGATAATCAGAAGTTTGCGTTGCGTGGCGTACGGGGGAAGGGGATCACGTCGCGTACGTTCTGAACGCCGGTTACATAGGCGATCAGACGCTCAAAGCCCAGGCCGAAGCCGGAGTGCGGCACGGTGCCGTAACGGCGCAGGTCGCGATACCACCAGTAGTCCTCTTTATTGAGGTCCATTTCCGCCATACGGGCGTCCAGCACATCAAGACGCTCTTCACGCTGAGAGCCGCCGATGATTTCCCCAATGCCCGGCGCCAGTACGTCCATTGCGGCCACGGTTTTACCGTCGTCATTCATGCGCATGTAGAACGCCTTAATATCTTTCGGGTAGTTCTTCACCACTACCGGTGCCTTAAAGTGCTTTTCGGCCAGATAGCGTTCATGCTCAGAAGCCAGATCCACCCCCCAGTAAACCGGGTTTTCGAACTTCTCGCCGCATTTTTCCAGAATCGCGACGGCGTCGGTGTAGTCCACCTGGGCGAAGTCGGCAGCGACAAAACGCTCCAGACGTTCGATCGCTTCTTTGTCCACGCGCTGAGCGAAGAACTCCATATCGTCGCGGCGTTCTTTCAGCACGGCGTTAAAGACGTACTTCAGCATGGCTTCTGCCAGCGCAGCCGCATCGTCCAGGCTGGCGAAAGCGACTTCCGGCTCCAGCATCCAGAACTCGGCCAGGTGGCGGCTGGTGTTGGAGTTTTCGGCGCGGAACGTGGGGCCAAAGGTATAGATTTTCGACAGCGCGCAGGCGTAGGTTTCGCCGTTCAACTGGCCAGACACCGTCAGGAAGGCCTCTTTGCCAAAGAAATCCTGGTCGTAGTCGACTTTCCCCTGGTCGTTACGCGGCAGGTTTTCCATATCCAGCGTTGAAACGCGGAACATTTCACCAGCGCCTTCGGTATCGGAAGCGGTGATAAGCGGGGTGGAAACCCAAAAGAAGCCCTGCTCGTCAAAAAAGCGATGCAGCGCCTGGGCCAGAGTGTGGCGCACGCGGGCTACGGCGCCAATCAGGTTGGTGCGCGGGCGCAGATGCGCCACTTCACGGAGATATTCAATGCTGTGGCGCTTGGCAGCCATGGGATAGCTGTCGGGATCTTCCACCCAACCGACAACTTCTACGTGGTTTGCCTGCAGCTCGAAGCTCTGGCCCTGGCCCGGAGAAGCCACCACGGTACCGGTTACAATCACGGAACAGCCAGTGGTCAGGCGCAGCACTTCACTTTCGTAATTCGGCAGAGAATGATTTATGACGGCCTGTACAGGATCAAAGCAGGAACCGTCATAAACGGCGAGGAAGGAGATACCAGCTTTTGAATCTCGACGTGTCCGTACCCATCCGCGCACGGTGACTTCACTGTCAACGGCGACGCGGCCCTGGAGTACGTCGGCTACAGGCACAACGCTCATAGTTTTCTCTCTAATTTGGTGGTCAATAACAATGGGTTTTCGCCCCAGCTACAGGGGGCCATCTATGTTACCTGTTGGAGATTGCCAGACAAGCAGAAATCGCTGTGGGGGCGATAAAATCGAGAGGAAGCAGGGGCGGGAGCCCCTGCGTTACAGCTTTAGCTGGCTTTACGCACCCGCGGAAGGTCGAAGGCTTTGCGCAACGCGCGTACAAATGCTTTATCTTCGCAGATGGTTTTTCCGGGGCTGTCGGAAAGTTTAGCGACCGGCTTACCGTTACACTCCACCAGCTTAATCACGATATTCAGCGGTTTGACGCCAGGAATATCGCAGGTCAGGCGAGTGCCGATACCGAAGCCCAGTTGAACCCGGGAAGCAAAATGGCGATACAGCCCGACGGCTTTCTCAAGGTCGAGATTATCGGAGAAGATCAGCGTTTTGCTCATCGGGTCGATGCCCAGTTTTTCGTAGTGGGCAATCGCTTTTTCGCCCCACTGGACTGGATCGCCGGAGTCGTGACGCAGCCCCTGGTACTGGGTGGCGAACTCATGGCCGAAATCGCGCAGGAAGGCATCCATGGTGATACAGTCGGTCAGGGCAATCCCCAGACGGTCAGGATATTCGTCCAGCCAGGCCTGTAGCGCTGCGCGCTGGCTGTTCGCCAGGTCGGGGCTTATCTGCTGGTGCGCCTGGAACCACTCATGGGCCTGAGTGCCCATCGGCGTTAGCTGCAGGCGGCGAGCCAGATCGTAGTTGCTGGTGCCGATAAACCACGGCTCCTGCTGCAACCGTTCGACGATGGCCTGCTGCACCTCACGGGAAAAGCGGCGACGAGTGCCGAAGTCCATCAGCCGGAACTGGTTCATATCCAGGGATTCGGTCAGTTGCGAGAAGTCGCGCAGTTTATTTTCCAGGTGGTCAAGCGCCATGGAAACGGTGATCTCCGGCGAGCGGTAGCGGTGCACCACTTCGCTTATCACCGCCAGCAGCGGCACTTCCCACATGATGACTTCACGCCAGGGGCCCTGAAGGCGAATATCCAGCTTGCCATTCTGGTTGTGGATCTCTACCTGTCTCGGGTCATAGCGAAAATCGCGCAGCCACGCCAGATAGTCGTCCTTAAAGAAGGGCAGACCGGAAAGCCAGTTGAACTCGTCATCCGTCAGTGCGAGGTGCTGCATGGCGTCGACCTGCTCGCGAATGGCATCAGCGTAGATGCCCAGCAAATCGTCACCCCGGCAGCGAAACTCCGCAGCGACATCGACATCATAGTAGTGGTGAAAGACTGCCTGCTGCATATGAAGCTTGTAGGCATCGGTATCCAGCAGCGTTTGCAATATCGGGGAAGCGTATCGTGTCATGGCGCGTAGCGGCATCCTCTCACAGGAAGCGTTTCCATCTATGGCTTTGATCAGATAAAGACGCAGGAGTATACCCTGATTATCGTTTTATTGAACCAGAATCACAACACAACCACCGCATCGGGTCGAGGGCAATTTGTGCCGCGTGTTACGTAAATGATTAAACCGGGGTCGAGCGATGCGCAACTGAGCGATTCACCATGGCAACATCCGCGCAACAGGAATAGACTGAGGCAGGATAACTTACGGACGATGCAAAAGGTTTTTTATGACTCAACAGCTACAAGCCAAATATCGCCATGATTACCAGGCGCCGGAATTTTCGATTACAGATATCGATCTGACCTTCGTTCTGGATACCGAAAAAACCCGGGTTACCGCCGTAAGTCAGGTTCAGCGTCAGGGCAGCCATCGCTCGCCGTTGCGTCTGGATGGTGAAGATCTGACCCTGATTGAACTACAGGTGGATGGTAAAGCCTGGCAGGATTATGCGCTGGAGTCGGGGGCGCTGGTCATCAACAATCTGCCGGACCGCTTTACGCTGACGATAATCAATGAGATTAGCCCGGCATCCAATACCGCGCTGGAAGGACTTTATCAGTCCGGCGAGGCGCTCTGTACTCAGTGCGAGGCTGAAGGTTTCCGCCATATTACCTGGTATCTGGACCGCCCGGACGTTCTGGCGCGCTTTACCACTAAAATTATCGCCGATAAGGCTGCCTATCCCTTCCTGCTGTCCAACGGCAACCGTGTCGATCAGGGGGAGCTGGACGGCGGCCGCCACTGGGTTCAGTGGCAGGATCCCTTCCCCAAACCTTGCTACCTGTTCGCGCTGGTGGCCGGTGATTTCGATGTTCTGAGCGACAGCTTCACCACTCGTTCCGGTCGCGAAGTGGCGCTGGAACTCTACGTTGACCGCGGCAACCTCGATCGTGCCGACTGGGCCATGACCTCACTGAAAAACTCCATGAAGTGGGATGAAACCCGCTTCGGTCTGGAGTATGACCTCGACATCTATATGATCGTGGCAGTGGACTTCTTTAATATGGGCGCCATGGAGAACAAAGGGCTGAACGTCTTTAACTCCAAATACGTGCTGGCCCGGGCGGAAACCGCTACCGATAAGGACTACCTGAACATCGAGCGGGTGATCGGTCACGAATATTTCCATAACTGGACCGGTAACCGCGTGACCTGCCGCGACTGGTTCCAGCTCAGCCTGAAAGAGGGGCTGACGGTATTCCGCGATCAGGAGTTCAGTTCCGATCTGGGTTCACGGGCCGTTAACCGCATCAGCAACGTGCGTACCATGCGAGGCATGCAGTTTGCCGAAGACGCCAGCCCGATGGCGCATCCGATCCGCCCGGAAAAGGTGGTCGAGATGAACAACTTCTATACCCTGACCGTGTACGAGAAAGGGGCGGAAGTGATTCGTATGCTGCACACCCTGCTGGGAGAAGCGAATTTCCAGAAGGGGATGCTGCTTTACTTCGAACGTCATGATGGCAGCGCCGCCACCTGCGACGATTTCGTACAGGCGATGGAGGATGCCTCCAATATCGACCTTTCCCATTTCCGCCGCTGGTACAGCCAGTCCGGTACGCCGGTGGTCACGGTGCATGACGACTATAATCCGGAAACTGAAGAGTACCGGCTGACCATTAAGCAGCATACGCCGCCCACCGCGGACCAGCAGGATAAACAGCCGCTGCATATTCCGTTCGATATCGAACTGTACGATGGGGAAGGGCAGGTAATTGCGCTGCAGCACAACGGTCATCCGGTGCATCACGTACTGAACGTGACCCAGGCGGAACAGACCTTCGTGTTCGACAACGTCTATTTCCAGCCGGTCCCGTCGCTGTTGCGTGAATTTTCGGCCCCGGTGAAGCTGGAATATAAATGGAGCGACAGTCAGCTCACCTTCCTGATGCGCCATGCCCGCAACGATTTTTCACGCTGGGATGCGGCCCAGAGCCTGCTGGCCAATGTGATTAAGCTCAATGTGGCGCGCCATCAGCAGGGTCAGCCGCTCTCCGTTCCGCAGCATATCGCCGATGCCTTCCGCGCTGTGCTATTGGACGAGAAGATCGACCCGGCGCTGGCGGCGGAGATTATGACGCTGCCGTCTCAGAACGAGATGGCGGAGTTGTTCACCACCATCGATCCGGGCGCCATTGCCGCGGTGCACGAGTCCCTGACTCGGGTGCTGGCCAATGAACTGGCAGACGAGCTGCTGGCGGTATACAACGCGATGGCGCTGAAACAGTATCGCGTCGATCACGCTGATATCGGCAAGCGTGCGTTGCGTAACGCCTGCCTGCACTATCTGGCCTTTGGCGAGCCTGAACTGGCGGAAAAACTGGTGACCGCTCAGTATCATGCCGACAATATGACCGATTCGCTGGCGGCATTGTCCGCGGCGGTGGCGGCGCAGCTACCGTGCCGCGATCGCCTGTTGGCGGAATACGACGAGAAGTGGCACAAAGACGGTCTGGTGATGGACAAGTGGTTTATTCTGCAGGCCACCAGTCCGGCGGACGAGGCGCTGAAGCAGGTTCGTGCACTGCTGAACCATCGCAGCTTCTCAATGGGCAACCCTAACCGTATTCGCTCGCTGATCGGCGCCTTCGTTAGCGGCAACCCGGCGGCGTTCCACGCCCAGGATGGTAGCGGTTACCAGTTCCTGGTCGAGATGCTGACCGATCTCAACAGCCGTAATCCCCAGGTGGCGTCACGCCTGATCGAGCCGCTGATCCGCTTTAAACGCTATGACGATAGCCGTCAGGGGTTGATGCGCAGCGCGCTGGAACAGCTACAGGGGCTGGAAAATCTGTCCCGGGATCTCAGTGAGAAGATCGACAAGGCGCTGGCCTGATAGCCATAAAGAAGGGGAGCCGTGTGGCTCCCCTCTTTTACTGACTGGCGCGGCGTCGGGTCGGTTTTTCCTCCTCCTCCTGCCCCCTGGCCATCACCCGATCCAGTACCTGTGCTTCCAGTTCCGCCAGCCGTGGCGAACCGTGGCGGCGCGGGCGCGCGACGTCGACGGTCAGATCCATTCCGATTCTACCCTGTTCTATCAGCAGCACTCTGTCGGCCATGGCCACCGCTTCGCTGACGTCGTGGGTCACCAGCAGTACGGTAAAGCCGTTCTCCAGCCACAGTGTTTCGATAAGCTCCTGCATTTCGATACGGGTGAGGGCATCCAGCGCCCCCAGCGGTTCGTCCAGCAACAGTAGTGCCGGGCGATGAATGAGCGCCCTGGCCAGCGCCACCCGCTGTTTCTGACCACCGGAGAGCGCGGCGGGCCACTCCGCAGCACGGCTCTCCAGCCCTACCGCCGCCAGCGCCTCCCGCGCTGCCGGTCGCCAGTCTCCTTTTAGCCCCAGACCGACGTTATCGATGACCGACTTCCAGGGCAGCAGTCTGGCATCCTGAAACATCAGGCGCGTCTCTTCCCGCGCCGCGCTGAGCGGGCCGTTGCCCGCCAGCAGTTCACCGGCGCTGGCGGATTCCAGACCGGCCAGCAGACGCAGCAGGGTACTCTTGCCGCCGCCGCTGCGGCCCACCACGGCCACGAACTGACCGGCGGGAATGTGCAGATCCAGATCGTTAAGTACCTGATTATCGGCATAGCGTTTGCCAACGCCGTTCAGCAGCAGCGGCAGGCCCTGATTCAGGCGAGCGGTATTCATGGTGCCTCCTGTTTATTAATATACGCCGGATTCCAGCGCAGCCAGACGCGCTCCAGCAGTCGGGCGCTGATATCCGCCAGCTTGCCAAGCAGCGCATAGAGTATGATGGCGACGACTACCACATCGGTTTGCAGAAACTCCCGGGCGTTCATGGCGAGATAACCGATACCGGCGCTGGCGGAGATGGTTTCCGCCACAATCAGCGTTAGCCACATCAGCCCCAGCGCAAAGCGCACGCCCACCATTATCGAGGGCAGGGCGCCCGGCAGAATCACCTGACTGAACAGGCTAAAACCGGAAAGGCCGTAGCTGCGCGCCATCTCCAGCAGACCGCGATCGATATTGCGGATGCCGTGCCAGGTATTGATATAGATGGGGAACATGGTGCCCAGCGCTACCAGGAAGATCTTGGCGGTTTCGTCGATGCCGAACCACAGGATCACCAGCGGAATCAGGGCCAGATGCGGCACGTTGCGCAGCATCTGAATGGAGCTGTCCAGCAGACGTTCGCCGGTACGGGACAGGCCGCTTATCAGACCCAGTACCAGGCCCAACCCGCCGCCGATCGCGAAACCGAACAGCGCCCGCCAGCAGCTGATCGCCAGGCTGTTCCAGAGCTCGCCGCTGACGCACAGCTGCCAGAAGGCGCTGACTACCCCTTCCGGCGAAGGGAAAACGCGGTTGCTGAGCCAGCCGCTGGCGGAGGCTATCTGCCAGGCGAGCAGTAGCGCCAGTGGTAGTACCCAGGGCAGTAGCCCGTTGAACAGGGATTTTTTCTCCATCAGCATGTCTCCTTAGCTTTCGGACGCCCTGGCCGGGACAAAATCGTTAGCGACGGTTTCGCCGAATGGCTGAATCTGCGGCGCCTCACAGGCCTGAGGGCGGGCGATGTCCAGGTGCGGGAACAGCAGCTCGCCGGCGCGGTATGCTTCTTCCAGATGGGGGTAACCGGAGAGAATAAAACTATCGATGCCAAGGTCGGCATACTCCCGAATACGCGCTGCCACGGTGGGACCGTCTCCCACCAGGGCTGTACCGGCACCGCCGCGCACCAGACCGACTCCGGCCCACAGGTTAGGGGATATTTCCAGCCGGTCGCGCTGCCCGCCGTGCAGCGCCGCCATTCGCTGCTGCCCAACGGAGTCGCTGCGGGCAAAGGCGGCCTGGGCCCGGGCGATGGTATCGTCATCCAGCCGGGAGATCAGGCGATCCGCCGCCTGCCAGGCTTCGTCATTGGTTTCACGCACAATCACATGCAGACGGATGCCGAAACGCACCTGGCGACCGTGGGCGGCAGCCTGTTCCCGAACCTGCGCTATTTTTTCCCGCACCTGCCCAGGCGGTTCGCCCCAGGTGAGATAGCAGTCGACCTGTTCCGCCGCCAGCGCCTGTGCCGGAGCCGAAGAGCCGCCGAACCAGAGCGGCGGGCGCGGTTGCTGAAGCGGGGGAAACAGCAGGCGGGCGCCTTTAACCTGCAAATGATGTCCGTCGTAATCGACGCTTTCGCCTTCCAGTACCCGACGCCAGATATGGGTAAACTCATCGGCGGCTTCATAGCGGGCGGCATGATCCAGCCAGACGCCGTCTCCTGCCAGCTCTTCGGGGTCGCCACCGGTGACCAGATTAAACAGCGTCCGACCGCCGGAAAGCCGGTCCAGGGTAGCTGCCTGACGCGCCGCCACCGTCGGGGAAACCACGCCGGGGCGCAGCGCCACCAGAAATTTCAGATGACGGGTGACCGGAACCAGCGAGGCGGCCACCAGCCAGGCATCTTCGCAGGAGCGCCCGGTGGGGATCAGTACGCCGCTAAATCCCTGACGCTCGGCGGCCTGGGCTACCTGTTGCAGATAGCCGTGGTCTACCGGTCTGGCGCCTTCATCGCTGCCGAGGTAGCGACCATCGCCGTGAGTGGGCAGAAACCAGAACATATTCAGACTCATTATTTGTCTCCTTGTGGTGCGGCAGGAAGCCAGATCCGATCGCGAATATCGACCGGTTTCGGGATCAGGCGATTGGCGTAAAACAGGTCCGCGGTCTTTTGCTGACGGGCGGCGGTCGCGGCGTCAACGGCGCGGATAGTCATGACCGGACGATTTTCGAGATAGCGGGCGATCACCGTCTGCGGCAGTCCGATGGTGGAGGAGAGCAGTTCGATGCTCTGCTGGCGCTGGCTGCGGACCAGGTCATCCGCCTGGCTAAAGGTATCGAGCACCTGACGCAGGAAGGGGCCATTGGCGTTGGTCCATGACCGGGTGGCCAGATAGAAGGAGCCGGTCAGATCCAGTCCTTCGCCGTCGGTGAGTACCCGAACGCCTCCATGTAGCGTGGCCGCTGAATAGTAAGGATCCCAGATGGCCCAGGCATCGACATTACCCTGTTGAAAAGCTGCCCGGGCGTCGGCGGGGGTCAGCCAGACTGGCTGAATATCAGAAAAACTCAGCCCGGCTTTCTGCAGGGCGCGCAGTACCAGGTTATGGGAACTGGAGCCTTTCTGTAGCGCCACACGCCGTCCCTTAAGGTCGGCGACCTTTTTGATCGGGCTGTTTTCGGCGACCAGAATCACTTCGGCGCGCGGCTTCGCGGGTTCGGCCCCCACATAGAGCAGATCGGCCCCGGCCGCCTGGGCGAAGATCGGTGGGATATCGCCGGTGCCGCCCAGATCAATGCTGCCGACATTTAACGCCTCCAGTAGCTGAGGACCGGCGGGAAACTCCACCCAGCGGATTTGGGTGTCAGGGTAACGTTGTTCCAGCAGGTGATGGCTCTTTGCCAGCGCCATACCGACGGCGCCTTTTTGATAGCCAATCCGTAGCTGAGTGGGTGCATCCGATGCGACAACAGCGGTGCTCGTCAAGCCCAGCATCAGCAGCAGGGGGACAGCCCTGCGCAACAGCTTATGCATGCGCCACCTCCTGGCGTGGCTGGCTGACCCGCTGGCGGAAAGTCTCCAGCGCATCATCCAGTCGCTGACGCAGCAATGGCTCGAAGATAGCCCGATGTTGATAGTCGCTTATCTGCTCGTCCTGAGCGAAGACGCCGTGCAGAATCTCCTGAGCCTTCAGGGCGTTCAGCACTGGCTTCAGGGCATAGTCCAGCGCCAGCATATGCGCCAGGGTGCCGCCGCTGGCGACCGGAAGCACCACCTTATGCTCCAGCGATCGCTCGGGCAGCAGGTCGAGCAACGTTTTCAGCGCCCCGGAAAACGAGGCTTTATAGACCGGCGTCGCCACGATCAGACCATCTGCTTCCCGGAGTTGCTGAACAAAGGTCTGTAGCGCCGGGCTGTCGAAGCGGGCATATAGCAGATCTTCTGGTGCAAAATTGTGCAGATGCCAGTGGCATACCTCGATGTCCGCCGCGTTAAGCGTCTCCCGGGCGTACTCCAGCATGGCGCCGGAGCGGGAAGGGTAACGGGGACTGCCGGCCAGGGTTATCACTCGCATGCGCTCTCCTTATAACCATTCGTTTGGTTTGTTCGATAATTGATTACGAAATGATATTCTCAGAGCCTGGCGTCGGGATTAAATGCTTTTTTTGCAGCTCGTTTGCCGGTTTATGCATAACAGGATCAGGAGGGCGCGGCTTTTTTGCCGCAGGTCAATTCACATTCGGGCGCGGATGCATAATAATACGGCCCCGGTCTGCCTGACGGGAATCCTGGAGAATTCATGTACTACCCCTTCGTTCGTAAAGCGTTATTTCAGCTCGACCCTGAGCGTGCCCATGAATTGACTTTTCAACAGCTGCGTCGTGTGACGGGAACTCCGCTGGAGTGTCTGGTGCGCCAGAAGGTACCGGCGAAACCGGTCTCCTGCATGGGGCTGACCTTTAAAAACCCGCTGGGCCTGGCCGCCGGACTGGACAAAAACGGCGAGTGCATCGATGCCCTGGGGGCAATGGGATTTGGATCGATCGAGATCGGCACCGTGACGCCGCGTCCACAGCCGGGAAATGACAAACCGCGTCTGTTTCGCCTGGTGGCAGCAGAGGGATTGATCAACCGCATGGGCTTTAATAACCATGGCGTCGATCATCTGGTAGAGAACGTAAAACGCGCCCACTACGATGGCGTTCTGGGTATTAATATCGGCAAAAATAAAGATACGCCGGTAGAGCAGGGTAAGGATGACTATCTGATTTGTATGGAAAAAGTCTATCCCTACGCCGGTTATATCGCGATCAATATCTCTTCGCCGAATACTCCAGGGCTGCGTACCCTTCAGTACGGTGATGCTCTGGACGATCTACTGGCTGCGATTAAAAATAAACAGCAGCAGCTTGCAGAGCAGCACCATAAATATGTTCCAGTGGCAGTAAAGATCGCCCCGGATCTTTCTCATGAAGAATTGATCCAGGTAGCCGATAGTCTTCTGCGCCATAATATCGATGGGGTTATTGCTACCAATACCACATTAGATCGTAGCCTGGTTTCTGGAATGAAATATTGCGAAGAGAGTGGTGGTTTAAGTGGCCGTCCTCTGCAGTTAAAAAGCACCGAAATTATTCGGTTGCTGGCTGCCGAATTAAATGATCGTTTACCGATCGTTGGCGTCGGCGGTATCGACAGTGTGATGGCTGCACGCGAGAAGCTGGCCGCTGGCGCCACCCTTATCCAGGTTTATTCCGGTTTTATTTTCCAGGGGCCGCCGTTAATTAAACAAATTGTTACTCATATCTAACCTTTTCACACCTCATGATAACGCCAGGGCTTTATTTTTAGCCCTGGCTGTTTTATATTCCTGTCAGTTGTTGCTTATTTAGTCATTCTGGTCTTTGCTTAGATCAACAATAAATCGAAACGCGACATCAATAATAGCTATTAGTTGGTTGGATAGAACAGGGTTAAAAATTATGCGGATTAAACCGGACGACAACTGGCGTTGGTATTTCGACGAAGAGCACGATCGGATGATGCTCGACCTGGCCAATGGCATGGTCTTTCGTTCGCGTTATTCCCGTAGGATGTTAACGCCGGATGCTTTCGATGCGCCGGGTTTTTGCGTCGACGATGCCGCGCTGTGGTTCTCGTTTGAGGAGCGCTGCCGCGAGCTGGCGATTTCCCGGGAGCAGCGTGCGGAGCTGGTGCTGAACGCCCTGGTGGCGATTCGCTTCCTGAAACCACAGATGCCGAAAAGCTGGCATTTTGTGACTCATCATGAGGTATGGCAGCCCGCGGCGGCGGATGTCGCCAGCGTTTGGGTAAGCGAAGATAACCGCCAGGTGAATTTGCTGGTGGTGGAGGCTGGCAGCAGCGCGTCGCTTTGTCTGCTGGCCCAGCCGGGGCTTAGCCTGGCCGGGCGCACGATGCAGTTAGGCGATGCCATCAAGATAATGAACGATCGGCTGCGCCCCCTGCTGCCGCAGGAGATACCGCTGTCCCGGGCGGCGGTTTAACCGTCGCTTAGCCTCAGTGAGCTCTGAGGAATACAGCTGCAACACAGAATGGTGCCGTCATCGGCGACCGCTTTTCCGTTCAGCGGCCTGACATCGCCTTCCAGCAGGCGGATCCGGCAGCTACCGCATACTCCCGCCCGACAGGACCAGGGCACCCGAATTCCCTGATTTTCCAGCTGATCCAGTAGCGGTTGCTGGTTGTTGCCGCGCAGCTGGCGGCCATTCCATTCCAGGGCTATTTCCGCAGGCGTAGCAGAGGGGGCCTGACTGGTTTGCGGCGTGTCGCCTGCGCCGTAGCGTCGGGCTGGTCCGGTTTCCAGTATCTCCACTTCGTCGCCGATACGAATAATGCCGCTATCCAGGGCAATCAGGTTAAGCCCGAAGTCGACATCCCCATTGTCTGCCGTGCGAAAGCCTTTAAGCGTGTTGAGCGGCTCGCCGCCGGGGTGGCGTACGCCCTGTGTGGGACTGACGGTGGTAAAGATACAGCGGCTACAGGGTTTGGTGACCTGGAAGCGAAGAGTCCCAATACGCAGCAGGCGCCAGCTATCTTCCTGCCAGGGGGCGGCGCCGCGCACCACCAGATTCGGGCGGAACTGATTCATTTCAACGCCAGCCGGGCAGCGACGGCGAAGATCGTCAAGCGAGCCTTCGCTGGTCAGTAGATAAGGGTAGCCATCGGCGAAGGCCAACGGTACATCCGGGTGGCGCTTCACACGGCGGTCGGGCTGGGGGCCAATCCAGCGTAATTGTACTTCCCGCTGGAGAAGGCCGCTCAGCCAGCGGTTGACCGGTTCTGGAGCGATAAGGGCAGTGAAGTGATTACCCCAGACTTCGGTAGGGGAAGGTTGAGAGAGGAAGTCATCAAAACGCGCCTGGCAACTGCTGCCATCAGGTCCGCTCAGCCACAGCCCGTCTGGCAGCAGAGTCGGGGTAAACAGCACCAACTGGGGTAACTGGCGTGCGGTAATAAAGGTACCATCCGGCTCCGTCAGCATAAAAATTCGGTCAAAAGCCGGACCTCCGGGCCCGGCATGGGTATGAGACAACTGCAACCCGCGCATCGATTTTACCGGGTGAATGGCCAGACGAGAGAGAGTAAGCACGATGCCTCCGGGAACCAGGGAATAACTTAGCAGGCAACTTTATGACATGTGTCTCAGATTAGCTATAATGCGCGGCAATTTTCTATGAAGATAAGTGACGATATGAATTCTCTGTTTGCCAGTACGGCGCGTGGGCTCGAAGAGCTGTTAAAAAGCGAACTGGAAGCACTGGGCGCCCGGGAGTGCCGGGTGGTCCAGGGCGGGGTACATTATCAGGGTGACAGCCGCCTGATGTACCAGAGCCTGCTGTGGAGCCGTCTGGCATCGCGCATTCTGCTGCCGTTAGGAGAATGTGGCGTTTACAGCGATCTCGATCTCTACCTGGGGGCCCAGTCTATCGACTGGACGGTGTTGCTGGCGCCGGGCAGTACCTTTGCGGTGCACTTTAGCGGCCTGAACGACAGCATTCGTAACAGCCAGTACGGCGCGATGAAAGTGAAAGACGCCATCGTCGACGCCTTTACCCGCAAGAATCTGCCGCGTCCGACCGTGGATCGCGAGGCGCCGGACTTTCGGGTTCAGGTACGGCTTTCGCGCGATACGGCCAGTATTTCCCTGGATCTGAGCGGCGAAGGTTTGCATCAGCGCGGCTATCGCGATCGTACCGGTCAGGCGCCGATTAAAGAGAACCTGGCGGCGGCCATCGTGCTGCGTTCGGGTTGGCAGCCGGGTACGCCGCTGCTCGACCCGATGTGCGGTACCGGCACGCTGTTGATTGAGGCGGCGATGATCGCCACCGATCGGGCGCCGGGACTACGTCGTCAGCACTGGGGATTTCAGGGCTGGTGTGGTCACGACGAGGAACTGTGGAAATCGGTGGTGGCCGAGGCTCAGGTACGGGCCCAGCGCGGCCTGAATGGCTATGAGGCCCGGTTATTTGGTTCCGACCGCGATAGTCGGGTGGTGGAGATGGCACGCTCTGCAGTACGGCGCGCCGGGTTCGCTTCGCTTATTCAGCTTGATGTGCGTGACGTGGCGCAGTTGGCCAATCCGTTACCGGACGGGCCGTGCGGCACGGTAATCAGCAACCCGCCTTACGGGGAACGTCTGGATAGCGAGCCTGCGCTGATTGCGTTGCACAGTCAGTTAGGACGCCTGATGAAGGCCCGCTTTGGCGGCTGGCAGCTGTCGCTGTTCAGCGCTTCGCCAGATCTGCTGAACTGCCTGCAACTGCGGGCCGATCGTCAGTTCCACGCAAAGAATGGCCCGCTGGAGTGCGTCCAGAAGAACTATCGGCTGGCTGAAACGGCACCTGGGACAGAGCCACAGGCGATCGCGCCGGATTACGCCAACCGCCTGCGCAAGAATATCAAGAAACTGGAGAAGTGGGCGAAGCAGCAGGGCATTGAATGCTACCGGCTCTACGACGCCGATCTGCCGGAATATAATCTGGCGGTCGATCGCTATGCCGACCACGTGGTCATCCAGGAGTATGCGCCGCCGAAAAATATCGATCTGGCAAAGGCGCGTCAGCGCCTGTTCGATGCCATCAGCGCCACCATGGAGGTGCTACAGCTGGCGCCGGGCCAACTGGTGCTGAAAACCCGCGAGCGTCAGAAGGGGAAGAACCAGTACCAGAAACTGGCCGGAAAGGGCGATTTTATGGAGGTGCGGGAGTACAATGCCCGGCTGTGGGTTAACCTGACCGACTATCTGGATACCGGTCTGTTCCTGGACCATCGCATTGCCCGTCGCACGCTTGGCGAGATGAGCCGGGGCAAAGATTTCCTGAACCTCTTCTGCTATACCGGCAGCGCCAGCGTGCATGCCGGACTGGGGGGCGCCCGTTCCACCACCAGCGTGGATATGTCACGCACCTATCTGGAGTGGGCGGAGCGCAATCTTCGGCTGAATGGCCTGACTGGACGCGCCCATCGTTTGATGCAGGCAGACTGCCTGGACTGGCTGCGCCATGCGGATGAGCAGTTCGATCTTATCTTTATCGATCCGCCGACCTTTTCTAACTCCAAGCGCATGGCGGATGCCTTTGACGTTCAGCGCGACCATATTTCACTGATGCGGGACCTGAAGCGCCTGCTGAGACCAGACGGCACTATTATGTTTTCGAATAACAAGCGTGGTTTCAGCATGGATCTCGATGGGTTGACGGCTCTGGGACTCAGCGCCCGGGAGATCACCCGCGATACGCTGTCACAGGACTTCGCCCGCAATCGTCAGATACATAACTGCTGGCTGATCCGCCATGCGGTAAAGGATTGAGTCTATGTCATTAATTAGTATGCACGGTGCCTGGCTATCGTTCAGCGATGCACCGCTTCTGGATAACGCAGAGCTCCATATCGAAGATAACGAACGGGTCTGTCTGGTGGGGCGCAACGGGGCCGGTAAATCGACCCTGCTGAAGGTGCTAAATCAGGAGATCCCGCTCGACGATGGGCGGATCATTTACGAGCAGGATCTGGTGGTGGCGCGTCTGCAACAGGATCCGCCGCGCGATATCGTCGGCAGCGTTTATGATTTTGTGGCCGAAGGGATCGAAGAGCAGGCCGAACATCTTAAGGCCTACCACGATATTTCCCAGAAGGTGATGCAGGATCCCAGCGACAAGAACCTGAACCAGATGGCGCGTATCCAGGAGATCCTGGAGCACCACGGACTGTGGCAGTTGGAAAACCGCATTAGCGAAGTGCTGGCTCAGCTGGGGCTGGAGGCTGATACGCCGCTCTCTTCGCTTTCCGGCGGCTGGCTGCGTAAGGCAGCCCTGGGCCGGGCGCTGGTCAGCTCCCCCCGGGTACTGCTGCTCGACGAGCCGACGAACCACCTGGATATTGAAGCCATCGACTGGCTGGAAGGCTTCCTGAAGTCCTTCCCCGGCACGATCGTGTTTATTTCCCACGATCGTTCGTTTATCCGCAATATGGCGACCCGCATTGTCGATCTCGATCGCGGCCAGCCGGTCTCTTACCCTGGCGATTACGATAAGTATCTGCTGGCGAAAGAGGAGGCGCTGCGGGTGGAAGAGCAGCAGAACGCCGAGTTCGATCGCAAACTTGCCCAGGAAGAGGTCTGGATCCGTCAGGGCATTAAGGCGCGCCGTACCCGGAATGAGGGGCGGGTGCGTGCTCTGAAAGCGATGCGTCGCGAACGCGGCGAACGCCGGGAAGTGATGGGTAGCGCGAAGATGCAGGTGGAAGAGGCGGTCCGTTCCGGCAAGATAGTCTTTGAACTGGAGGACGTTAACTACGCCATCGACGGACGCCCGTTGGTGAAGGGATTTACCACCCAGGTACAGCGTGGCGATAAGATAGCGCTGGTGGGTCCTAACGGCTGCGGTAAAACGACGCTACTGAAACTGATGCTGGGCGATCTTAAGGCTGACAGTGGACGGGTTCACATCGGCACCAAACTGGAAGTCGCCTATTTCGATCAGCATCGAGCGGCGCTCGATCCGGATCGGACGGTGATGGATAACCTGGCGGAAGGTAAACAGGAGGTCATGGTTAACGGTAAGCCGCGCCATGTGCTGGGCTATCTGCAGGAGTTTCTGTTCCCGCCCAAGCGCGCCATGACGCCGGTGCGGGCGCTTTCCGGCGGCGAACGCAATCGTCTGCTGTTGGCGCGCCTGTTCCTGAAACCCAGCAACCTGCTGATTCTTGACGAACCGACTAACGATCTCGACGTAGAAACCCTGGAGCTGCTGGAGGAGCTGATCGACAGCTACACCGGCACCGTACTGCTGGTCAGCCACGATCGTCAGTTTGTTGATAACACCGTGACCGAGTGCTGGATCTTCGAAGGTGAAGGGCGAATTGGCCAGTACGTTGGCGGCTATCACGACGCCCGCAGCCAGCAGGCGCAGGTCCAACCGCTGCGTCAGTCCATGGCACAGAAAACCGAGGCCAAAGCCCAGGAGTCGGAAAAAGCGCAGCCGGAGCGGCGGGTGGCTAACAGCGGCGGCAAGCTTAGCTATAATTTGCAGCGTGAGCTGGAACAACTGCCGGAAAAACTCGAACGGCTTGAGGCGGAGCTGGAAACGCTACAGAGTCAGGTCAGCGATCCCGACTTCTTTAATCAGCCCCATGAAACTACGCAAAATGTGCTGTCGGCACTGGCGGAAGCAGAGCAGGCGCTTGAAACCGCCTTTGAACGCTGGGAACATTTGGAATCATTGAAAAACGGCGGATAAGGGAGAGAGGGCCATGTGCCAGCAACACCAGGACGGGCAGCACATTCTGTGCCCGCAGTGCGATCTACTGGTGGCCTTACCCCGGCTGGCAACCGGAGAGAAAGCCTGCTGTCCGCGCTGCCATACCACATTAACGACTCGCTGGAGTTCGCCGCGCCAGCGACCTACTGCTTGGGCGCTGGCCGCGCTGTTTATGCTGCTGCTGGCCAATCTGTTCCCCTTCATCAGTATGAACGTGAAGGGGGTCAGTAGCGAAATCGCGCTGATAGAGATCCCGGAGGTGATGTTTTCTCAGGATTACGCCAGCCTGGGATTCTTCTTTATTCTCTTTGTCCAACTGGTGCCAGCCTTTTGCCTGGTCAGCGTGCTGCTGCTGATTAACCACGTCCGTATGGATCTTCGCCTGGCGCGTTTTCTGGCGCGGATGCTGTTTCTGGTTAAGGGCTGGGGCATGGCGGAAATCTTCCTTGCCGGGGTTCTGGTCAGCTTCGTTAAGCTGATTGCTTATGGCGACATTGGGGTGGGGGCCAGCTTTGTTCCCTGGTGCCTGTTCTGCGTTCTGCAGTTACGGACCTTTCAGTGTGTGGATCGGCGCTGGCTGTGGGATGATATCGAACCGATGCCTGAGGTCCGCCGGCCACTAAAGGTGGGGACTACCGGGCTGCGCCAGGGGCTGCGCTCCTGCGCCTGCTGCACCGCCATTTTGCCTGTGGATCAGCTGGTTTGCCCGCGCTGCCATTCTAAGGGATACGCCCGGCGACGTAACAGCCTGCAATGGACGCTGGCGCTGCTGTTTACGTCGATCATTCTCTATCTACCCGCCAATATTCTACCCATTATGGTCACCGATCTATTGGGCGATAAGATGCCGTCGACCATTATCGCCGGTGTGATCCTGCTGTGGAATGAGGGATCTTACCCGGTGGCCATGGTGATTTTTATCGCCAGTATTATGGTTCCGACTCTGAAAATGCTGGCTATCGGCTGGCTGTGCTGGGACGCCAACGGCCACGGCCGGGGCGACAGCGAACGGATGCATAAAATTTATGAGGTGGTGGAGTTCGTCGGCCGCTGGTCGATGATCGACGTTTTTGTTATCGCCGTTTTGTCGGCGTTGGTGCGTATGGGGGCCCTGATGAGTATTTATCCTGCTATGGGGGCCTTAATGTTTGCGTTAGTGGTTATCATAACCATGGTGGCGGCGATGAGTTTTGACCCGCGATTGTCGTGGGATCGCACGCCGGAGCCGGCTCATGAGGAGTTAACTGAGCATGGAAAATAATAACGGAGAAGCCCAGGTGCGCAAAGTAAGACGCTGGTCGCCGGTGTGGATCTTCCCCATTGTGACGGCGCTGATTGGTGCCTGGATACTGTTTTATCACTACAGCCATCTGGGGCCGGAAGTGACTTTGATCACCACTTCTGCGGAAGGGATCGAAGGGGGAAAGACCGCGATCAAAAGCCGCAGCGTTGATGTCGGCGTGGTGGAAAGCGCGGTATTGAGTGACGATCTGCACCACGTGGAGATTAAAGCGCGTCTCAATGCCGGTATGGACAAGCTGCTGCACAAAGATTCCGTCTTCTGGGTGGTTAAACCCCAGATTGGCCGTGAAGGAGTAACCGGGCTGGGGACGCTGCTTTCCGGCGCCTACATTGAATTGCAGCCCGGCAGCAAAGGTGAAGCGCCGGAGCAGTACGAACTGCTGGACTCCCCGCCGCTGGCGCCGCCCGATGCCAAAGGGATTCGGGTGGTGCTGGAAAGCAGCCGCGCCGGTCAGTTGAATGCCGGGGATCCGGTGCTGTTCCGCGGCTATCCGGTGGGTAACGTCGAAACCAGCGAGTTCGATCCCAAGACCCGTAGCATTCACTACCAGCTGTTTGTGAAGGCGCCTTATGACCGTCTGGTTACCGCCAACGTACGTTTCTGGAAGGACAGCGGTATTGCGGTGGATATGTCCTCTTCCGGCATGCGGGTGGAGATGGGTTCGCTTACTACGCTGTTTAGCGGCGGCGTCAGCTTCGACGTGCCGGAGGGCTGGCCGCAGGGCGAGCCAGTGGCGAATCAGGCTGAATTCACGTTATTTGACGATCGTAAGAGCATTCAGGATTCACTCTATACCCAGCATGTGGATTTCCTGATGTTCTTCCAGGACTCTATCCGCGGCTTGCAACCCGGTGCGCCAGTGGAATTCCGCGGCATCCGTCTGGGGACGGTTTCCGAAGTGCCTTTCTCGGTGCCGGGGCTTCAGCAGAAGCTGAATACCGATTATCGCATTCCGGTGCTGATCCGTATTGAACCGGAGCGGGTTGAGAGCCAGCTGGGCGAGAATCCGGACGTGCAGGCGCACCTGGAAGAGCTGCTTAAGCGCGGCCTGCGCGCCTCGCTGAAGACCGGGAACCTGGTGACCGGACAGCTGTACATCGATCTGGACTTCTATCCGAAAGAAGAACCGGTGAAAGGGATGCGCAGTTTCTCGGGATACCCGATCATTCCGACGGTCAGCGGTGGTCTGGCGCAGATCCAGCAGCGACTGATGGATGTGCTGGATAAGATCAACAATCTGCCGCTCAACCCGATGATTGAACAGGCGACCAATACGCTGTCTGAAAGCCAGCGCACCATGCAGCGCTTGCAGAAGACGGTTGACAGCCTGAACCAGATCATGGGTAGCCAGTCGATGCAGCAGCTGCCGCAGGATATGCAGAAAACGTTGCAGGAGCTGAACCGCAGCATGAAGGGCTTCCAGCCGGGCTCCGCCGCCTATAACAAGATGGTGGGTGATATGCAGCGCCTGGATCAGGTTCTGCGCGAACTGCAGCCAGTGCTGCGTACGCTCAACGACAAGAGCAATGCGCTGGTGTTTGAGGCGAAACAGAAAAAAGATCCCCAGCCGAAGAGGGCTAAAGAATGAAAAAGTGGCTTGCGCTGATAGTGGCTGCGGCGCTGAGCGCCTGCAGCAGCAGCGGCGATGATAAGACATACTACCAACTCCCGGTTGCCGTGCAGCCGGTAACTCAGAGTATGGCGCAGAGCAGTCAGCGCCAGCTGTGGGTAGAGCAGGTCGCTATTCCGGACTACCTGGCCGGTAACGGGTTGGCCTATCAAACCACGGATGTGCAGTACACCATCGCCAACAGCAATCTGTGGGCCAGTCCTCTTGACCAGCAGTTACGCAATACGCTGGTGGCGAACCTGAGCGCCCAGCTTCCGGGCTGGGTGGTCTCCTCCCAGCCGCTGGGCAGCGAACAGGATGTTCTGAGCGTTAACGTCACCGGTTTCCACGGTCGCTATGACGGGCATACGATCGTCAGCGGTGAATGGCTTCTTAACCATCAGGGCCGGATGATTAAACGGCCGTTCTTTGTTGAATTGAAGCAGCAGGAAGACGGTTATGACGCCATGGTGAAAAGCCTGGCTCAGGGGTGGCAGCAGGCTACCCAGGGGATTGCGGGCGAGTTGACGCGCCTGCCTTAACTTAAAAAACTTTACGTTAAGCCGATACCGCGCGCTTCTTCGGGAGTGCGCGGTATTTTTTTGATGCGAGTCAGGAAGATGCGTTACCCGGCAACGAGAAGTGCGGAATAATAGCGCATCAATATGACACTGGCGTGAATTTTGTGCATTGACGTTAGCGTCGAATAGGGGTATTCGTTACCTGTGGTTGCACGTTTTGTAATCACTGTTTTCTTTTCCACAGCTAAGACAATGAGGGAAATGAGGCATGAAGAGACAAAAACGAGATCGCATGACACGGGCTCAGAAGCGTGGTTACCAGGCCGGTATTGCCGGTCGCTCAAAGGAAATGTGTCCCTATCAGGCTCTGGATCAGAGGTCGCACTGGCTGGGAGGTTGGCGAGATGCCATGGCTGACAAAGCGGTACTGGCCTGAGACATGCCACTGTCTCTTTAGATAACAGAAACCTCCGCATTGCGGAGGTTTCGCCGTTTCAGGGATGCCACTCAGAAGGTGGAGGTATCCTTGAACAGACCCACTTTCAGGTCTTTTGCATCATAGATTTTATGATCGTCAACAAACACTTCGCCATCGGCCACGCCCATGATCAGCTTGCGGTTAATGATGCGCTTGAAGTGGATACGGTAGGTCACTTTCTTCGCCGTCGGCAGTACCTGACCGGTAAATTTCACCTCGCCGACGCCCAGGGCGCGGCCTTTACCTTCGCCACCCAGCCAGCCAAGGTAGAAACCTACCAACTGCCACATGGCATCCAGACCCAGACAGCCGGGCATTACCGGATCGCCGATGAAGTGGCAACCGAAGAACCAGAGGTCCGGATCGATATCCAGTTCAGCTTCCACGTAGCCTTTATCATAATTGCCGCCGGTTTCGGTCATTTTGACCACGCGGTCCATCATCAGCATGTTAGGGGCGGGTAACTGCGGGCCTTCAGCACCAAACAGTTCTCCGCGTCCGGAGGCAAGAAGATCTTCTTTTGTATAGGATTCGCGTTTATCAACCATGTCTGAATTAAGCCTTTTTTTAATGAAGGACGCAGGTTAGCTAACAGGTGTACGCTCAACAACTCCGATCAGTTGTGGTTAAACCAGTTTAGCCAGCGCAGCGGCCAGGGATAACGGTGTCGGGCCTCTTGTTGCGTCGCCTGGGCGATACGGCCCTGAATCATCTGTAACAGTCCCGGACGTTGTTCATCGTCCCAGGGAAGTCCGCTGAGCAGCATCAGTGCATCGCGGGCATCATCTACTGCCCAGATACTGAACTGACCCGCTTCGACGGCATCCAGTACCTCCTGGTGCAGCGCAAGGTGGCGTACGTTCGCCATAGGGATAATCACACCCTGCTGTCCGGTGAGTTCACGCTGTTGGCAAATGGTGAAAAAGCCTTCGATTTTCTCGTTAAGGCCGCCTACCGGCTGGGAACGACCAAATTGATCCACTGAACCCGTAATGGCAATGCCCTGACGCAGGGGAACGCCTGACAGCGCGCTGACCAGCGCACATAGCTCGGCCATAGAGGCACTGTCGCCATCCACCTCGCTGTATGACTGTTCAAACGTCAGTGAGGCAGAGAAGGGGATCTGCTGTTCCAGATCGAGCTCGGCCATCAGAAACGCCTGCATGATCATCATGCCCTTGGCATGAATATTACCACCTAACTCGGCCTTGCGTTCGATATCGGTAAATTCACCGTCGCCAATATGCGCTACGCAGGTGATACGTGAAGGCTCGCCAAAAGCACGCGGATGACCCGGAAACTCGATAACCGACAGGGCATTGACCTGGCCTGTGCGAACGCCTTCAGTTTCAATCAAAATCTGTTCCAGCAGAATCTCATCCTGCATGCGCTCGCTAAGGAAACCTTCCCGCCATTCACGCTGTGCCAACATCTGGTGGAACTGTTCGCCGCTGAAACTCTCCTGACAGAGCGGTGCCATTTCCCGGAGCTGGCGAAGTATCCACTCTGGCTCTATCGGTAGCGTTAACTGGTCGCCGGTATAGCGAACTCCCTCGCGAACCAGCGGGATCCAGGCGTCGGTCTGCGGCTGGGGGAGCTGGTGTTGGGCGGCGAGCGCCTGAACCCAGTCGCGCCATAGTACGAACGCCTGAGGCTCAGCGATCTGCAGGTTGTCTTCAAATTCACTATAGATGGCCAGTTCGGCGATTTCCGGCTCCATCTCCTGAAATTCGGCCAGTGCATCACGTTCGCCACACAGGATAAGCTTTACCTGGAGCGGCAGGGGGGGAATCTCTACCGGGAAGGGGCGACGCTCGTCCGGCGAGAACCATTCAAACTGTCCGCGCGTCATCATCTGTTTCAGACGCAGCCATAGGAGCGGCTGAGCCAGCAGACTGCGCAGCGAGAGCACCAGTACGCCACCGTTAGCCTGATGCAGCAGGCCGGGCTGGAGCTGCGGCCTGTTGCCGTGCCAGCGCACACAGCCGAATAGCTGCTCGCTCTCGATCCAGTCGCCGGTTACCACCGCCCCGGCTGCGGTGAAGTCATCGTCCGGGGAAACAGGAGGCATCAGACTGACATTATCTGTGTCAGTCTGATAACGGCCACCGCAAAGGGGAAGATCCCCGGGTATCATTTCGCGTGCCGCCGCGCCGATACGTGCCGGATACTCAGGCAGTTCGGGGCTTTTGACCAGCATGATATTCGCTGGCGCGCTGGGGTGAAGCAACTGCGTCAGTCCATAACAGAGCCGGGCCTGAAGCTGGCTAAAAATGTGAACATCGGAAGAGGCTGGCCGATCAGGCTGTTGCAGATACGGTTGGGTATCCGGAACCAGCATGCGCCATGATAGTTGGTTTATTGTCAAAATTGTGCGCGTTTGTTGAGATATCAAAGGCGCGATTATACAGTAAGCGGACGTGCTTCACACGGGTAGCGTGCGGCTCCGGCGGAGTGAAAAGCGTTATGGCTTCACATCAATGATTTTTCCCCTAAGCTAAAGTCCGGAAAAGCTGATATCCTGAACATAGTTACACGGTCACCCTGAGATCAGAATGAAATACCAACAACTGGAAAATCTCGAAAGCGGCTGGAAGTGGAAATACCTGGTAAAAAAGCACCGGGAAGGTGAGTTGATCACCCGTTATATTGAAACCAGCGCGGCCCGGGAGGCGGTGGAGCTTCTGCTCGGTATGGAAAATGAACCGGTGCTGGTCCAGTCCTGGATTGAGCAGCATATGAATCCGGCGCTGATGAACCGGATGAAGCAGACCATTCGCGCGCGTCGCAAACGTCACTTTAATGCGGAACATCAACATACTCGCAAGAAGTCTATCGATCTGGAATTTCTGGTCTGGCAGCGTCTGGCCGGTCTGGCCCAGCGCAGGGGATGCACGCTTTCCGAAACCGTTGTTCAGTTAATTGAAGATGCGGAGCGTAAAGAGAAATATGCGAATCAGATGTCGAGCCTGAAACAGGATCTTCAGGCGCTGCTGGGGAAAGAGTCGTAATACTGACTGCCGGTTAAACGTTGACGCTGTTTTCGATGAGTGACAGACAATAAAAAACCCCGCCAGAGCGGGGTTTTTTTTCGAAGCGATGTAACTTAAGCCTGCGGCTGAGATACAACGTCTTTGACGCCTTTCACTTCGATTTCTACGCGACGATCCGGGGCCAGGCAGTCGATCAGCGCTGCGCGACGCTTAACGTTGTCGCAGGTGTTGCCGGTAACCGGGTTAGATTCGCCCATACCCTGTGCAGAGATCTTGTTGGACGGGATACCTTTAGAGATCAGGTAGTCAACAACAGACTGTGCACGACGCTCGGACAGCTTCTGGTTGTAAGCGTCAGAACCGATGCGGTCGGTGAAGCCCAGAACAACGACGTTACCGTCTTTCGGGTCCAGGTTAGCCAGCTGGGTGTACAGCTGATCCAGCGCCTGCTGACCTTCCGGCTTCAGAGAAGCTTTGTTGAAGTTGAACAGAACGTCAGACTTCAGGGTGAAGCGCTTGGTCTGTACCTGCGGAGCCGGTGCCGGTGCTACAACCGGAGCAGCCTCTTCCTGCTGACCGAAGCGATAGGAAACGCCCAGGCTCAGCATACCGTTGTCCGGACGGGTACCCACAGTGTGAGCGTCGCCGATGTTGTTGATCCACTGGTATTCCAGACGGGTAGCGATATCGCGGGTAACAGCCCACTCGAAACCAGCTGCGTATACCGGGGAAACACCGGTGTCGTGGTCTTTCAGACGCTCACCAGCGGCGTTTTTCGCAGTAGAGTCTGCGCGCCATACCATACCACCCAGACGGGTATAGATATCCAGATCATCCAGGATCGGGTAGCTCAGTTTAGCGGTCAGCTGAATACCCTGGGCCTTGAAAGCACCGCTTTCCGGCTTGCCAGTGTATTCCATACGACCCAGCCAGTCGTAACCCATTTCGAAAGCAACGTACGGGTTAACCTGGTAGCCACCGAATGCACCTGCACCCAGCTGGCTGTCGTGGGTAGAGCCACTACCGATGCCAGAGTCATAACCATTACCGTAGAAACCAGTATCGTGGTACTGAGACCAGCCCAGTTTCGCACCAGCATACCAGGTGTTATCTTTCGGTGCGGCCTGCGCTACGGTAGCGAAGCCAGCCAGTGCCACTGCAATCGCGATAGCTGTCTTTTTCATTTTTTGCGCCTCGTTATCATCCAAAAAGGCCATAGGCTTCAATATTTTTACGAAGCCCACGGTTAAATCCTTACCCGGGTCGCTACTCAGATTGTTGCTTTACCGTTCAAAACGGTTATTGCTGAGTAACCCCGGCGTTGTAAAGTCTACAACGTAGTTGAAAAGTTACAAGTACGCAGCAGGATCTGCGAATACAAAAAACCGCCGCTTTCACATATTTTGTTACATTCTGGGTTGGGATTTGTGCCCGAACTTTTCTGATGTATTCCCTCTCAAGCCTTGGCACAGGCGGATTTTCTTCTATTCACAATGACCTGTGACGAAGCGTAAAAAATATTTTAGGACTACTCCTAAATTTACTTAATGATACAAACTGGAGTGAATCTTTAGCCCCGTCCGTGGTCTGGAGCCGGGGATAAGGGGGGTTACAGGGCGTAAAATCAGGCCGGTGGTCTGCCCTTGTGCAGCCGCAAGATTGAGCAAATTGTGCTGTTCGTTGCTCAATTCATGGGGTAGCCAACCAATAACCGCGCTGTAATTTCCTGTGCGCATCGCCTTCGCCATAGTTTCGATTGTCGTCAGCGGAGCGACCTGGTTAACCTGCATGACTTTACTGAGCGGCAGACCCGCAGACTGCAGCCACTGGCGGCTCAGTTTCTGGCATGGCGTTAACCAAAGTTGCCAGCGTGACTGCTGCCCAAGCTGCTGTAATAAAGGCAAAAGCATCAGTTCAGTCAAACCGGCACGATCTTCACTATAGACCACTTCACTGATAACGCCTGCAAAATGATCGCCATTGTGATGGAAAGCCATCTGTGGGTGAAGGGGGCTTGCCAGGTTCAGTATAGGGTCGTGAGATGCAGGAAAAGACATATTGTATCCAGCCTTATGAGTTACTGTATGAATATACAGTAATGCCTGTGCGCGCAAAGATCAACCTCAATTTAGGAAAGCGTCTCGCAGTTTTGAGCTTCTGTTACCTGCCGGGTGTAAATCATATTGCCCGGGGCGCATAAGTTGCCTATTGTCGATTGTTGTTAATGGAACCGCTAATGTGTTGGATGTACATTAGTCTTTGATTTTAAGGACAATAAAATGAAAGATTTATGTTATTCGCAGATCGACAGGACGAGGGAAATCCTGTCGCCGCTTGGTGATATTCAACATCGTGCGCTCTTTGGTGGCTACAGCCTCTACATTGGTGACACCGTATTTGCGATGGTCGCTAAGGGGAACCTTTATCTTCGGGCCTGTGAGCAGAATGAGCCCTATTTTATTCGGGAACGCCTTCCCACACTGCTGTTTTCCCGGCGGGGCCGCCAGATCTCACTGAAATACTATCTGGTTGGCGAAGCGCTGTGGCGCGAGCCCGCACAGTTGCTGGCGCTTTCCTGGCAAGCGCTGGATGGCGCCAGGAAAGAGAAAAGGCAGCGCAGACAGGTCACGCGTTTAAAGGATCTCCCTAATCTTACTTCCGGGCTGGAAAGTATGTTGTGGGTGGTGGGAATTCAGAATATCGAAGCCTTACAGATGATGGGCGCTAAAGCGAGCTGGTTAGAGCTGCGGCGTATAAATAAAGGCATTGGCGTAAAAGTTCTGCTGGCGCTGGCGGGCGCCATTTGCGGGTTACATGAGGCGGCGCTCCCATCGCAGATGCGACAGGAGCTTCAGGAGTGGGGCAGTGAACAAATCAGCTATGATGCGTTTTATTCAGGCAACTGATGCAACTGCTGCTGCAGCGTTGAAAGCTCCGGCAGTAGCGCTATCAGCAATCCTATCTGCTGAATCACCAGCGGCTCTTTAGTCCCGGGCGTAGGGTGACTTTTTTCCAGTCGGGCGGTGAGCCGCTCAAGGGCCTGTCGTAAGCGTTCCACATCGCCGGCATCCGTAAACGTGGGTCTTAATGCCGCGTCCACGTAGCAGACGGCATCATCCAACAGCGCCAGAATTTCCGGATGGGCGAGTCGCTCGCGGTGCGCGCCCAGCGTGGAAACATAACTGGTGAGCGTATGATTCAGGCATAGCAGGCGGAAGGCCATCTCCCGGATCTCCGGCGTAGCCCGGGGTTCAACCGACAGGTTTGAAACCACCGAAGCCAGCTCAGCATCCCGGTTGTGGGCATCGCGTCGGGCGATGCGGTAACCCAACTGGTTATCCCGCCCCTGATGGTACTGGGCCATAATGGCGTCCAGGTAGCGACAGTTGGCGTTAAATGCATGCTCCACCACCAGCGGCAGACGCCGGAAGCGCCAGTCCGGCCAGATAAAGCTGACCGCGGCCCAGGCGATAGCACAGCCAATGAGAGTATCGACAATCCGAGGTAGCGCCACCACAAACCCTTCACCCAGCAGGTTAAAACACAGCAGTACCAGCATGGTGATAAAGACCGTCGCGTGGGCATACTGGACGTTGCGGAAGGCAAAGAACAGCACGCCGGTAATCACGATAAGCGCGAGTTGCCCTTCCAGTGACGGCACCAGCCACAGCACAGGCAGGCCGATCGCCACCCCCAGCAGGGTACCGATAATACGCAACGCCAGGCGGCGTCGGGTGGCGTTATAGTTGGGTTGACACACAAACAGGCTGGTTAGCAGGATCCAGTAGCCGCGCTGCAGGCCGGTTACCTGAATAAAGGCATAGCCCACGCACAGTACGATCGACATTCGTACCGCGTGACGAAACAGCGCTGACTCCGGCGTCAGATGGCGACTCAGGCGTAGCCTGATATCGCTAAAGCCGCTAAGACCATCATCGGAGAGACGGTTTTCGTTAGGATCGGCGGGCATAGCCAGCGCCTGCTCTGACTCAATGGTCGCCAGTTGGGCATCGATAGCCCGTAGGTTGGCTATCAGAAAGCCAATGGCTTCCCGCTCACGACTGGCGATAGCATTATCCGGTAGCTGGTCAATGGCTGCCTCCAGGTGGGTAAACGCACGCTCGAAACGTGGATCGTGCTGGTAGGGGGTGCGTAGCAGAATCGAACGGGAAAGCTGCTGACAGGCCAGCGCCTGCATAGAGAGTAAGCGCTGGAAGCGGAACATCAGATCGCTGTGGCGAAACTTCACCCGCAGCGTCTGATATTGCACATGCGAAGAGCTGGCGCGTTCGTGAATGTCCTGAGCAACAAAATAGTAGTGCAGGGTTCGCCGGGTGCCGCGCTGGCCCCGATCGCCGCGCAGACGGGTCAACAAAGAGGCTTTGGTCTGATTCAGCGTCTGAACCAGCTCGCCGTTGGCCATCGCCAGGTTAACCAGAGGCTCCTGGCTTTCGTCTTCGATATCGGGATCGAACTGGCGTGACTTCAGTTCCAGATAGTGGGCCAGTTGCTCATAACAGCGCGCCAGATTGTCCTGCAGAGGGCGTACCGGGAAGATCAGATGCCCCACCAGGGTCAGCAGGTTGTACCAGATAGCGCCCGCCAGCAGGAGTACCGGCTGCTGGTACCAGTTATCGAACAGCGTGATCCCCAACATGGTATAGATGGCGATCAGCAGGGCGCCGAAGGCGATGGTGGCGTAGCGCTGACCCAGACAGCCCAGTAGGATAAAGCCAATGGTCGAGGTGGTCAGCCCGGCGGCGAACAGCCAGGGCCAGGGAAACAGCAGTTCCACGGAAACCGAGGCGATAAAAAAGCAGATCAAGGTAATCAGCAGGTTGCGCAGCCTGCCAGCCAGCCGGTCATCCAGATCCGCCAGAGCGGCGGCAACGACTCCCAGGGTGATGGGGATAGTCAGTTTGACTTCGTTAAGCCACCAGGGCACCAGAGTGGCGCCACTCAGGGCGATAAAAATCCGCAGGTTATAGAGCCAGGTGCTGTTCCATGTGTAGTGGCGCAGCAGGGGACTGAGTTTGGGCACGGTAACCTCGGCTTACCGAAACTGACTGCGGGCATTGGCCTCGCGCGCCGCGCGCGCGGTTTCGACAGAGACAACCCGTCGCCCCACCGGCCATAAGGCGATGGCGGCAATCTTGAAGTTAGCGATACCTACCGGAATACCGATAATGGTCAGACACTGGGCAATGCCCGCAGCAATGTGCATCAGGCACAGCCACCAGCCAAAGAACACCACCCAGAAGATATTCAGCAGCGTTCCCCCCGCATTCATCAGTGAATTCTTATTACCGGGAGAAAGGAGGTCGACGTGCACCGCTTCGTTGCCGTAAGGCAGTAATGACAGTTTGGTAATCTCCCAGCAGGAGCGGGTAAGCGGTAGCGTAAAAATCAACAGGATGCTTACCAGCGTCGCCAGCAGCCAGGAAAGCGTGGTGAAAAATCCACCCAGGACAAAATTGAGAATATTAAGAACGGTGCGCATAATCACTCTTACGTTAGCCGAATATCGGCACAATCAATAACCACGCCAATTGTAACGCGTTTTTGCCTGGAGCGGGATTTCTCTCACAGGTAAACTGAACGTCTCCATGAGTCACAGGGCAGGATCGAATATCAGCATGGAATTAAAAGCAACTTCTCTTGGCAAACGCATGGCGCAGCATCCTTACGATCGCGTCCGGCTGTTGAGCGCCGGCGTTGAAGTTTCCGGCGAACGCCATCAGTACCTCATTCCCTTTAATCAGCTACTGGATATCAACTGTAAACGCGGCCTGGTATGGGGTGAGCTGGAGTTCGTGCTGCCGCAGAATAAAGTAGTGCGCCTGCATGGCACCGAATGGGGGGAAACCCGCCGCTTTTTCCAGCATCTGCAAAGTGAGTGGCAGAGCTGGAGTGAAGAGATGAGTAACGTTGCCGCAGAGGTTTTGCGTCAGACCCTGGAAGAGCTTGCCGGGCGTGATACAGAGCACTGGCTGAAGCGTGGAGAAATGCAGGCGTTGCAGGAGAAGATCCGCGATGCCTTTACCGCGCTGCCGCTGCCGCATGAACGTATGGAGGCGTTTGATAACTGCCGGGAACTCTGGCATCAGTGTCAGGCCTGGCTGGAAGAGGGCGAAGCGCGTCGGCTGGTGATTAATCAGGCATGGACGGAAAGAATGCTTGAGCAATACGCCGAATTTTTTGAACAGGTGGAAAGCTCGCCGCTCAATCCCTCCCAGGCACGGGCAGTAGTAAATGGCGAATCTGCGCTACTGGTGCTGGCCGGTGCGGGCAGTGGTAAAACCTCGGTACTGGTGGCCCGTGTTGGCTGGTTGCTGGTACGCGGCGAAGCCAGTGCCGACCAGATTTTGCTACTGGCCTTCGGGCGCGATGCGGCCCGCGAAATGGATGAACGTATCGAACAGCGGCTACAGGCCGGAGCGGAAGGCATAACGGCCCGTACTTTCCACGCGCTGGCGCTGCATATTATCCAGCAGGGAGGGCGTAAAGCGCCTCAGATAAGTACACTGGAGAGCGATAGCGCCGCGCGCCATGCTCTGTTGCTTGAGTGCTGGCGTCAGCAGTGCCGCGAGAAAAAAGCCCAGGCTAAAGGCTGGCGTCAGTGGCTGACGGAAGAGCTGGAGTGGGAGGTGCCGGAAGGGGAGTTCTGGCAGAATGAGAAACTGGCTCGCCGCCTTGCCGGGCGGCTCGATCGCTGGCTGGGGCTGATGCGAATGCACGGTGGTAGCCAGGCGCAGATGATTGCCGACTGTCCGGAGCCGCAGCGTGAACGGTTTCAGAGGCGGGTTAAGCTGATGGCGCCGTTGCTGAAGGCATGGAAGACGGCGCTGAAGGATGAAGGCGCGGTGGATTTCTCAGGCCTGATTCACCAGGCGATTAACGTACTCGACAAGGGGCGTTTTATCAGCCCCTGGAAACACATTCTGGTGGATGAGTTTCAGGATATCTCCCCACAGCGCGCGGCGCTGCTGGCGGCGCTGCGGCGTCAGAATGCCCATACCACGCTGTTCGCCGTAGGGGATGACTGGCAGGCCATTTACCGTTTTAGCGGCGCGGAAATGGCGCTGACCACGGCTTTCACCCACCACTTTGGAGAAGGCGATAGCTGCGCGCTCGATACCACCTATCGCTTTAACAGCCGTATCGGCGACATCGCCAACGGCTTTATCCAGCAGAATCCGCATCAGCTGACGAAGCCACTGAACAGCCTGAGCAAGGGGGATAAGAAAGCCGTCACCTTGCTGCCGGATGACAGGCTGGAGCCGCTGCTGGATAAGCTCAGCGGTTACGTTAAGCCGGAACAGCGCATTCTGATACTGGCCCGCTATCATCATCTGCGACCAGCCGTGCTGGAAAAGGCGCAGACTCGCTGGCCGAAACTGCACATCGATTTTATGACCGTTCACGCCAGTAAGGGGCAGCAGGCGGACTATGTCATTATTCTGGGGCTGCAGGAGGGGAAGGACGGTTTCCCGGCACCGGCGCGCGAGTCGATTATGGAGCAGGCGCTGCTACCGCAGCCCGAGGATTTTCCCGATGCCGAAGAGCGGCGTCTGCTGTATGTGGCGCTGACCCGAGCCCGTCATCGGGTGTGGCTACTGTATAACCGGGATCAGCCATCGCCGTTTGTGGAGGTGCTTAAAGCGCTGGGTGTCCCGGTGGCGCGTAAGCCCTGAGTTACTTCAGGCGCGACGCGAGATAGCGTTGATAATCCGGAATCAGGATATCCACGCTGTCGTTAAAGTGAGGAGACTGAATAATAAAGTCAGCGGTGGACAGATTGGTGGCCACCGGAATATTCCAGACCGTGGCCAGTCGCAGCAGCGCTTTGACATCGGGGTCATGGGGCACGGCGTTGAGCGGATCCCAGAAGAAGATCAGTACGTCAATCTTACCCTCGGATATCAGTGCGCCAACTTGCTGGTCGCCGCCCATCGGGCCGCTCAGCATGGCATTAACTTCAAGCCCCGTGGCGCGCTGAATCAGATTACCGGTGGTACCGGTACCATACAGGGTATGTTTAGCCAGCTGCGCCTTGTGGCGTTCCACCCACTTCATCAGCATCTCTTTACAGTGATCGTGTGCCACCAGGGCGATATGTTTGTGCGGCGCCAGAGTGCGGGTTGTCAGTTCCATGTTGGTTTTCCTGCTGTGATCGTTGGATTGGCTACAGCTTACTGGATGCTACCGGTGCTGCAAACGTATGAAATCAAAAAAGCCGCGGGCGTGGAGAGGTGGCGCGCGGTGTTTTACACTGGTACTCAGCCTAATCGTTTTTGGGAGAGCATGATGACAGACAGTGAAATTAGCCAGATTCTGACGGAGACCCGCACCATCGCGCTGGTGGGCGCGAGCGATAAGCCGGATCGCCCCAGCTATCGGGTGATGAAGTACCTGCTGGAACAGGGCTACCGGGTGATCCCGGTATCGCCAAAGGTCGCCGGTAAAACGCTGCTGGGACAGCAGGGTTACGGCAGCCTGGAAGAGATAGCGGAAAAAATCGATATGGTGGATGTTTTCCGCAATGCCGAAGCGGCATGGGGGGTGGCGCAAGAGGCTATCGCCATTGGTGCGAAAGTTCTGTGGCTGCAGCTTGGGGTCATTAATGAACAGGCGGCGGTACTGGCACGGGAGTCGGGATTACAGGTGGTGATGGATCGCTGCCCGGCTATCGAAATTCCCCGGCTGGGGCTCGAGAAGTAATCGGCGGCGAAAACAGTAACCCCCCCGGCCGCCAGTGTGGCGAGCGGGGGGACGGGAGAGGTGGCTGACGCGGTTAGTTACGCAAGCGCGGCGCCTGAAGCTGCTGGCGAATCGATGCAGCCAGTTCGTCCAGCGTCGGTTGTTCCGGGTGCTCATGCTGAAGCTCACCGCTCAGTTGGGCTTCGGCCAGGTAGGTGTGCACTGGCTGACCGTCGTCATCTTCCATCACCACGTGGTACCAGGGGGCCGCCCGTAGATCGTCGCTGACGGCCAGTTCATCTGCCGAGGGCTCATCCAGCGAGTAGACGGGATCAATGTCCACGACTACGCCAAGATAACCCAGCAGCGAGTGGCGTACCTGCTGACCAATACCGAATTTGCTGGCAATCATCGTCACCTCCCGGGAACACAGGTTATTCCTCAGATATGAGGGCGGTGCATCCCTTTATCAAGTCACATAAGACGGCAGGCAAATCCTTTCAGATACAGCCCCTCCGGGTAGGAGGCGATCACCGGATGATCGGCCGCCTGACGGAACTGCTCTATAAATTGTACATCACGACCGGCATCGACGGCGGCATCCGCCACAATTTTCTGGAATAAATCGCTGGCCATCAGCCCGGAACAGGAGAAGGTCAGTAGAATGCCGCCAGGGTTAAGTAACTGCAATGCCAGTAGATTGATGTCCTTATAGCCGCGGCAGGCGCCGGCAAGCTGGTTCTTGTTTTCGACGAATTTCGGCGGATCCATCACGATAACGTCAAAGGTTTCACCCTGCTCGCGATAGCGACGCAGCAGCTTAAAGACATCGTCGCGAACAAACTGCGTGCGGCTGAGATCCTGCTGATTCAGCGTAACGTTCTGACGTGCGATAGCCAGCGCCTCTTCCGAGGTATCCACACTGATAACTTCGCGGCAGCCACCAAGCAGCGCCGATACCGCAAAACCGCCGGTATAAGAGAAGCAGTTCAGCACTCGCCTATCTTTCACATAGCGACGGGTAGCGAATCGGCTGTCGCGTTGGTCCAGGTAATAGCCGGTTTTGTGGCCCGCTTTAATATCTACCAGCAGCTTCATCCCATGCTCTTCGATGGTCAGCAGGTCCGGGGGCAGTTCGCCGCATACCGGTCCCTGAGTCAGGGCCAACCCCTCTTTTTTACGCACCGCGACATCGGAGCGATCGTAAATGCTGCAGTCGGGATACAGGCTCTGCAGCGCGCTCACCAGCGCCGGACGCTGATATTCGGCGCCGGCAGAGAGCAGTTGCAATACTAAAAAGTCGCCAAAACGGTCGATAGTAATGCCGGGCAGGCCGTCGGACTCACCGGCGATCAGGCGGTAGCTGTCAAGGCCGTCACGGGCGGCCAGCCAGTTACGCCACTGTTGCGCTTTTTGCAGGCGGCGGGTAAAGAAGTCGATGTCCACCGCTTCGTCGTAATCGAAGGTCCAGACCCGGGCGCGGATCTGCGAAGCGGGGGACCAGGCGGCGCGGGCCAGCCAGCCCCCTTTGTGGTCCACGACATCCACGGTCTCGCCAGGTGAGGCCTTACCCTCCACCCGGGCGATAGCGCCGGAAAAGACCCATGGATGACGGCGCAGCAGCGACTTCTCGCGCCCTTTGGCTAATACTAAACGTACGCTCATAATATTATGTCTGGCAGAAAGAAAATGGGCGCCATTCTCCCGAGTTCATCGGGGAATTGCAACGCGTTACATCAGACGAAAGGGAGAAATTGCATGTCGATATGTACGATCGCCTGGGTATACGGACGGGTCCAGGGCGTGGGGTTTCGCTATAACACGCAGCGGGAGGCTCGCCGCCTGGGGCTGACCGGGTATGCCTGTAATCTGGATGATGGCAGTGTGGAAGTGCTGGCCTGTGGCGATAAGGCTCAGGTGGAACAACTCATGGCCTGGCTGGAGCAGGGTGGTCCGCGCGGCGCGCTGGTGGAGCGCGTTGTTAAGGAGCCCCACACCTCGTCGCAGGAATGGGGCCGCTTTGATATCCGTTATCAGGACGGAATTTAGATGCACTTCACCGGCTTGGGCAGGCCAGCTATCTTTGTGGCCTGCTTTGCTGGCCCCTTAGGAAACAGACGGTACAGATAGCGGCTGTTGCCTTTCTCTTCACCGAATTTCTTTGCCATGGCCTTCACCAGCATGCGAATGGCGGGGGAGGTATTAAACTCCAGATAAAAGTCGCGCACGAAGCGTACCACTTCCCAGTGTTCTGGCGTCAGGGTAATACCTTCGCGCTGAGCGATAACCGGTGCCAGCGCTTCACTCCATTCACTGCTGTTTTTCAGATAGCCTTCGCTATCGGTTTCGAACTCTTTACCTTCAAATATCAACACGGGATGCTGTCCGTTACTGTCAAACGGCGGTCAGTCTAGCAAATTTCCGGCGGCCCAAAAAACAAAACCCCGCCGGAGCGGGGTTGGTGTGGAACGCCAGGTCTCGTTAGTCGCGGCTGGCGAAGCCCAGAATGCTGAGCAGGCTGACAAAGATGTTGTACAGCGAGACATACAGGCTAACGGTGGCGCGGATATAGTTGGTCTCGCCGCCGTGGATAATATTGCTGGTCTCAAACAGAATCGCGCCAGAAGAGATCAGGATAAACAACGCGCTGATTGCCAGGTGTAGTGCCGGAATCTGCAGGAACAGGTTAGCGACCATCCCCACCAGAACCACTACGATACCCGCCATCAGCATACCGCCCAGGAAGGACATATCCTTGCGGGTGGTCAGCACATAAGCCGAGCAGCAGAAGAAGACCAGTGCGGTACCGCCCAGCGCCATGCCGATAATATCGCCCATGCCGGCGGAGAGGTAGCTGTTCAGGATCGGCCCAAGGATATAGCCAAGGAAGCCGGTAAAGGCAAAGGCCGCCAGGATACCGGATGGCTTGTTAGCCAGACGATAGGTCAGGAACATCAGGCCATACATACCGACCAGAGTCAGAATCAGTCCCGGAGACGGCAGCGCCAGCATGGTGCTGGCAGTGGCGGTCAGGGCCGAAAAAGCCAGAGTCAGTCCCAGAAGAAAATAGGTGTTACGCAGCACTTTATTGGTGCTGAGCAGCGACGCTCTGTCGCGTGAAGAGGTAATGATGCGATCCATTAGTCACTCTCTTTTTATATACAGGTGTAGTAGCGTCTGAGAATAGAGGGGCGACTGCGAGGGGGAAAGGGGGTTTACCCATCTTTACTCAAAATGTGCGCTTTGTGATGGATGCCGCAGAACGTGCTTTGTTATTGATAAATCGATTTTTATTCGATCCTGTTTATCGTCATCCCGGAAAACCGGCCCGTGAAGCGATAGCACCGCGTTGCAGGAGAGATATGGTCGGCATGTTGCTGTATTGCTGAACGATTTGTCGATATTAGCGACAAATAAACCCGGGTTGCTGCTTTTTCGCCCGATCGAACACATTGAGTCTTTACAGACGGCGGGGGGATGTTTATAGTGCGCCTCATTACGGAAGTGTGGCCGAGCGGTTGAAGGCACCGGTCTTGAAAACCGGCGAGGGGAAACCCTCCCAGAGTTCGAATCTCTGCGCTTCCGCCATCAAATTTGAAAAGGGGTTAGCTTAGGCTAACCCCTTTTTTTGCGTTTTCAGGAAGATATTCTCGATACATTCAGCAAGAACAGGATGGCAGGAGAATGCTTTCAGTCTGCCTAACCATCTGTTTCATTACTCTACCGTGATCGCGTTTCGTGTTGCGAATGCCTCATATAGCGTCGCTAAAAAAAGAACTCGTCCCGCAGATAAAGAGCTTCTGCATATGCTGATGGCTATCTTCGGTCATTAACTTAGCGTTCATCTTATTGACTCTATTCCTTTTTCGCGAGGCGTCAGAAAGAGACACTCTGAACGAATCTCTGGGGGGAATTTTCGTTATCCCGCGGCGCCAGGCTTTTCGCGTGCTATACCCTCTGACACGCATACTGGCACGCTTAATGCTGCGTTTATCGTTTCTGTGTAAACGGAGACGATCATGACTTTCAATCCTGACTGGCAGCGACTCTACCAGCAAATGTGTGACTGGCGCGCCGCCATTCATCGCTATCCGGAACTGTCTCATCAGGAGACGGCGACCACTGAATATATTGTCCAACAACTCTCGACTTTCCCTGCGTTGCAGATTACGCGTCCGGCGCCGACCGGCGTTGTGGTACGGCTGAAGGGTGCCCATCCGGGGAGGACGATCGCTTTTCGCGCCGATATTGACGCACTGCCGGTAACGGAGAAGACCGGTTTGCCTTTCCAGTCCATAAGACCCGGGCTGATGCACGCCTGCGGGCATGATATGCATACCGCCATGCTGATGGGCGCCGCGAGCATGCTGGCTGATTGCCAACAACGTCTGAAGGGCGAGCTCCTTTTTATTTTTCAGCGCGGCGAAGAGATGTCGCCAGGCGGTGCGAAAGAGTTGGTCGAGTCCGGCGCTTTACAGGGCGTCGGGATGTTTTTCGCGTTGCACGTTTTACCGGCTCTGGCCTGCGGTACCATTGCCCTGAAGCGCGGTATCGCTACTGCGAATCGCGATACCTTTAATATCCGATTACAGGGTAAAGGGGGGCATAGTTCTATGCCGCATCTGCTTGTTGATCCCTGCGTTGCTGCTGCTGAAACGCTGCTGGCATTGCAGACGATCGTGTCCCGGGAAGTGAATCCCCGTGATAGCGCCGTGCTCTCTGTATGTAGCCTGGTGTGCGGCGACGGCACTACCGCGGCGATTCCAGACGATGCCCGTCTCTGTGGCACCAATCGCACCTTTAGCGTATCGGTCCGTCGGCAGCTGAAGCAGGCGATAACACGCATTGTACAGGGCGTCGCACTGGCTCATCGCTGCGATGCTGAGGTGATTTTCGACGATTGGGACTACTCGGCCATAGTAAATGATGAAGGGTTATGTGATATCGCCGCTGATGTGATACGACATCTGGTGGGTGAGTCTGGTCTCAGGCTGGAGCCCGAACCCATGTGCGTCGGCGAGGATTTTTCAGAATATCAGGCGCTGGCGCCGGTCTGTTTTGCCTGGCTGGGCGTCGGGAGCGGGCAGGGGGAACAACCTGCGCTGCATAACGCTCATTTCAATCCCAGACAGGAAGCGATGCTGTTGGGGCTCAAATACTATGTGGAGCTGGCGCGACGGCTGGTAATGTCGTGACAGTAGGTTGGAAAGCAGGGGCCGCCGTTGGCGACCCCTGAGCCTGAATGGCTATCGACGAGCATCTGGATGGAAGGCGCTTGCGGGTCTGTCTGCAATGCTTTCATAAGTGGTCCATTTTTGCCAGGCCACGTGTTGCGCGATATCCATCAGCCGTTGCGCCTCCTCGGGATTCTGACGCATTAGCGCCAGGAATCGCGTCTCGTGTTTGCGATATTCGTACAGAGGAATAGTGGGGCGCAGGCAGTCGAGGGTGAATGGATTATGGCCTTTTTCACGCAGTACCGGATTGTAGCGAATCAGCGGCCAGTGCCCGGAATCTACAGCACGCTTCTGCTGCTGTAGACCCTGCTGCATATCAATACCGTGAGCGATGCAGTGGCTGTAGGCGATAATCAGCGAAGGTCCGGGGTAGGCTTCGGCTTCGCGCATGGCCTGTAGCGTCTGCTGGGGGTTCGCGCCGAAGGCCACCCTGGCCACATAGACGTTACCGTAAGAGATGGCCTGGAGCGCAATATCTTTTTTCGCCATGGTCTTACCGCCGACGGCAAATCTGGCGGTAGCGCCCAGAGGCGTGGATTTGGACATCTGCCCACCGGTGTTGGAATAGACTTCAGTATCCATCACCAGCACGTTCACGTCACGGCCGGAAGCCAGTACGTGATCCAACCCCGAAGAACCAATATCATAGGCCCAGCCGTCTCCGCCGACGATCCAAACGGAGCGACGAATTAAATGATCCAGCAAGCTGGACAGATTCAGCGCTTGCGTGGAAGAGTCGTTGGCCAAACGTTCGCGCACTTTTGCCAGGCGTTGGCGCTGGCGCTGAATATCCGATTCAGTCTGCTGAGGAGCGTCGATTATTTCATCGATCAGCGCCCGATCCAGACGCTGCGCGAACGCCTGTAGCGCCAGCGTTGCCTGATGTCTGTGGTGATCGGCCGTCAGGCGGAATCCCAGACCGAATTCGGCGTTGTCCTCAAATAGCGAGTTGGACCAGGCGGGGCCCCTTCCGTCACGGTTTTGCGACCACGGCGTCGTGGGCAGATTACCGCCATATATTGACGAACATCCCGTCGCGTTGGCCACCATCATGCGGTCGCCGAATAGTTGGGTCAGCGTTTTCAGATACGGCGTTTCACCGCAGCCTGAACAGGCACCGGAGAATTCAAACAGCGGCTCCAGATACTGCACGCCGCGTACGGTAGAAAAGTCGATAGTTGAACGCTCTGGCCATGGAATGCGGCGGAACCTGGCCAGAGAATCTTTTTCGCGTGCCAGAATGGGCAGTTTATCCGTCAGGTTGATAGCCCGAATCTCATTCCCTGCGTCATCCTTCGCGCGTACCGGACAGGCTTCGACACAAAGATTACAGCCGGTACAATCCTGAGGATACACTTGCAGGGTATAGCGCGTATCGGGGAAGCCGCGGGCGCTGATTGGCGCGCTTTTGAAGCCCTGCGGCGCGCCATCGAGCCAATCCTGGTGATAAAATTTCGCGCGGATGGCGGCATGAGGGCAGACAAATGAACAGTTGCCGCACTGAATGCAGAGTTCTTCTCGCCATTCGGGGATTTCCAGTGCGATGTCGCGCTTTTCCCAGCGCGCCGTTGCGGTAGGCCAGGTGCCGTCGGCAGGTAACATTGACACCGGAATACGATCGCCGCGATCCTGCAGCATCTGGGCGGTGACTTCACGTACAAAACGCGGCGCTTCCGGCGCAATAGACCATCCCATCTCCGCCGCGCCGGTTATCTGCTGCGGCACCGTGACCCGATGTAAGTTCGCCAGCGTCGCGTCGACGGCGGCAAAGTTTTTATCGACCACGGCACGCCCTTTCTTGAGATAGGTTTTCTCAATGCTCTTTTTGATAAGTGTGATGGCGCGCTGTTTGGGCATAACGTCAGACAGCGCGAAAAAGCAGGTCTGCATAATGGTGTTAATGCGTGAGCCCATTCCCGTATCCCGGGCGACGTCGGCGGCATTGATCACATAGAAAGAGAGTTTTTTCTGCTGGATTTGGCGCTGTACGTCGGCCGGCAGGTGAGACCAGACCTCAGCCGCGGAATAGGGGCTGTTTAGCAGGAAAGTGGCCTGCGGCGCGGCCCAGGCCAACAGCTCCAGATTCTCCACGAAGTTGAACTGATGGCAGCCAATAAAGTTCGCCGAACCGATCAGATAAGGCGCGTCGATAGGATCGGGGCCAAACCGTAAGTGGGATGTCGTACGCGAACCTGACTTTTTCGAATCGTAAACAAAGTATCCCTGAGCGTGATATTCGGGAAGTTCGCCGATAATCTTGATGCTGTTTTTATTGGCGCCGACGGTGCCGTCGGCACCCAGGCCGAAGAACAGAGCGCGGACCTGGTTATTCGGCTCAATATGCCAGCTTTCGTCCCACTCCAGGCTGAGGTGCGTGACATCGTCGTGGATTCCGATGGTAAAGAAACGCCTTGCGTTTGGGCGCTGCTGGTTTTCCAGCACGGCTTTCACCATAGCTGGCGTAAACTCTTTCGATGACAGGCCGTAGCGGCCGCCGCTTAGTACCGGCAATTGGGCCATTTTCCCCTGCTGTAACGCTGCAACCAGCGCTCCCAGCGTATCAAGGTAGAGCGGCTCGCCATTGGCGCCGGGTTCTTTGGTACGATCCATTACCGTAACGAACTTCGCGGTGGCGGGAAGAGCGTTTACCAGAGCTTCCGCCGGGAAAGGACGGAACAGGTGTACGGTCACCACGCCGTATTTACCGCCCCGGGCATTCAGAACGTCGATCGTCTGACGCGCCGTTGAGGCGCCGGAGCCCATAATCACCATGACCTGTTCAGCGTCGGGCGCGCCATGATAATCAACCAGATGATAACGTCGGCCGGTCAGTTGAGCGAAACTCTCCATGGTTTGTTCGACGATTTGCGGCACGCGATCGTAGTAGGCGTTTACGCTTTCGCGTCCCTGAAAGTAGGTATCCGGGTTCTGTGCCGTACCGCGCATCACTGGGCGATCGGGATTGAGCGCTCTGGCCCGGTGTTCGCGCACCAGGCGATCGTCGATCATGGCGCGGATTTGCTCGTCGCTCAGGCGAGATATTTTATTGACCTCGTGAGAGGTGCGAAAACCGTCTAAAAAGTGAATAAAAGGAATGCGTGACGCCAGCGTTGCCGCATGGGCTATCATCGCCATATCCTGGGCCTGCTGGACAGACGCTGCACAAAGCATGGCGAAACCGGTGGTTCTGGCGGCCATAACGTCCTGATGATCGCCGAAGATGGATAATCCCTGTGCCGCCAGTGACCGGGCCGCAACGTGGAATACCGCGCTGGTGAGCTCGCCGGCGATTTTATACATATTGGGCAGCATTAACATCAGTCCCTGAGAGGCGGTAAAGGTGGTGCTGAGCGCGCCAGCCTGTAACGCGCCGTGCACCGTGCCCGCTGCGCCGCCTTCGTGCTGCATCTCCATAATGGTCGGTACGTCGCCCCAGATATTCGTTACCTGTCGGGTCGCCCACTCATCGGCCAGCTCCGCCATATTGGAAGAGGGCGTAATGGGGTAAATAGCGCAGATTTCGCTGACTTTATAGGCAATCCAGGCAGCGGCCTCGCTGCCATCCATCATCACCATCGTATTATGCTGTTCGCTCATTTGCGGGCCTCCTCTGCGACCATTTCTATAGCGTGACAAGGGCACTGCTGGAAGCAGGCGGCGCACCCGGAACAAAGGGTGTAATCGAAGCGGTATCGCAGTCCTTTGCCCAATTTAATGACGGCGCCTTCCGGGCAGGCGCCGTAACAACCGTCGCATTCAAAACAGTTGCCGCAGGAGTAGCAGCGAGTGGCCTCATAACGCGCCTGAGCATCGGTCAGTCCGCCGATGATTTCATCGAATCCTTCACGTTGTTCCGGGGTGATTTCCGGCTGATGGGCGGCATCGGCATCGGTGTTGTACCACAGATGCAGGCCGGGATATTCCATGACGGGAACCGGCTCCGGTTTGCTGTAGGGCTGGTTGCGTAGCCAGCCGTCGATATGACGAGCCGCTTTTTTGCCGTGGCCGGTAGCGATTGTGACCGTACGTTCGGAGGGCACCATGTCTCCACCGGCGAAAATGCCGGAAACGCTGGTCATCATATGTTCATCGACATCGACCACTCCGTCATTGTGCAGCACGATTCCAGGAATGCGCTTCAGCACCGCGAGATCGACCTCCTGACCCAGCGCCAGAATCAGGCTGTCGGCATTAAGTGTTTCAAAACGCCCGGTGGGCTGAGGACGACCGTTGGCATCGACTTCCATCTCTTCGATGGTCATGGCGTCGCTGTCGATCTGGCGGATGGTACGCAACCAGTTAATCTTAATACCTTCTTCTATAGCTTCGTCAGCTTCAAACGCGTGGGCTGGCATGTGTTCCCGATCCCGGCGATAGATGATCATCACCTCTTCGGCGCCAAGGCGACGGGCGGTACGCGAGGCATCCATGGCAGTATTGCCGCCGCCGTATATGGCGACGCGGCGCCCCAGTTTCGGCGCTTCGCCACGTTCGACGGCATCCAGATAACTTACGGCGTCCAGAATTTTTCCCGCCTCTCTGGCGGGAATATCCACTTTTTTCGCCAGATGGGCGCCGATAGCCATAAATACGGCGTCAAATCCTCCACGCTGTTTTTCCGCCATCACATCTTCCACTTTGTGATTCAACTTCAACGTGACGCCGGTATCCAGAATCTGTTGGATTTCGCGATCCAGAATGTCTCTGGGCATACGGTAGGCTGGGATGCCAAAGCGCATCATGCCGCCAGCCATCGGGCCTGCTTCGTGAATTTCGACCTGATGACCCAGGCGCCGTAAATGCCAGGCGCAGGAAAGCCCGGACGGCCCGGCGCCGATAATCAGCACTTTTTTACCGCTGGGCGTCGCGCTCCACGTCGGTTTCCAGCCGTTTTTCAGCGCCTGGTCGCCAAGGTAACGCTCGACGGCGTGAATACTGACGGATTGATCCACCTGGGCACGGTTACAGCTATTTTCGCACGGATGGTAGCAGACCCGGCCATGGACAGCGGGCATAGGGTTGTTTTCAATCAGGCTTTGCCAGGCTTCTTCATTGCGTCCTTCCTGCGCCAGTGCGAGCCAGGCCTGAATATTTTCGCCTGCTGGACAGGCGTGGTTACAAGGGGGAAGAGAATCCCGGTAGATTGGTTTATGACGACGAACCGGGCCGGTGCCGGAAAGACCGGACAGGTCTGGCGGTAGGGTCATGTCTTTTTTGCTCTTATTCATAACATTGCTTATTTCTTATAGGTGTTTTAACAATGATTAACCCCGACGTAGCTCTGGATATCGGCGGATTTATATTCCGGTATCCGGCGCCGTTTGCTGCGGTGGCGCCACGGCGGCTTACATTAGGGATAACCCCGAAGAAAAAGCGGTAAAAAGAGATCTCGCTATGATCTCTTTTCAGTAAATGGCGACCCGGGAATGCCCCGGAATTTGTCGTATTTCAGAACCAGCAGAAAACTGGACAGACTGACCAAAGAACCGACAATAACGGCGTAAATGTCCTGGGGGGGCCCCGGCGATCTGCCAGAACAGACCGGCGCGAGGCGTGACATTATCGGCCAGTAGACCAAAAAGACAGGCGGCAAATGGTCCCGCTGCGTGGATCGTAAAAGCGAAAACCAGCAGTTCGATTATCTGTCGGCTAAAAAACGCGATGATAATCCCAACTGTGATGACGACCCGCTTGCAAGTGGTAATTTGCGCTACGGCCAACGTACCGGCCAGCATTATGGTACCAGGGTGTCGACTCGCCAGATGATAATCGTCGGTATTTTTGATGTTTGATTTTGCATACAGCGATACGCCTGGCATGGCGATGATATAGGTGACGATCGTGGTCACGATGATGGTATGGCCGCTCATCGGATTTTCCTTGTTGTCAGGAGTAATCTGATAAGAGCAAGCATTGAGCCAACTCAGGGTACTGTGAGCAATTTTTGCCGGGGACATAAAGATTTTTATCAGTGGCGTTCCCGGGAATGTGTCTCGAGGCGTCAGGAAATAAATATGAAGCCTATGAAATCCAGAAAAGAAAAATCAAATAAATAACAATGGAATAGTCTGGTTTTTCTTTCAATAGTTCAACATGAACATGACGAAGATCTCGTTTCTGTATCCGTATGGAAAAGCTCCGCGAAACGGATAAAAGCCATGCGGGATGTCTCATAATGATACGTTTTACTAAAACGAGAATGAGTTTTTTGATAGGCCGTAGGGCGATTGTGCTTCGTGGCGTATATTATGGATATCGTCAGAAAAGGCAGGGCTACTGAAGAATTTTCAATATCTCTGGTGAATGGCCGGTTAAGAACGCTGCGCTGGAACCACCGCAATATGGGGACTGAAACGAGGAGGCTTATCTGTTTTTTATATATTTTGGGGTGTTTTTTGCTAACGATTAAATAACGTTGCTAGTGTCTCTTTTTGATAAGATGATATGAAACGAGTCAGCTTAAAAAGGAGTGGTTTAAGCGTTCAGCTATATCTTATGAGTGGTGATTAATATGTCTTTTTAGTGGCGGTGATGTTTCTGATTCTCTTTTATTTTATTATATAACAATGAGTTAATTTGTTTTTATTATGGATATTTCTTTGGTTGACGACGCTTTTTTTATTTAAAATATACCAAATGTGATTATCTTCACACTTTTATTTATTGTCAGCAACGACAATCCATACCTCCATTTATTGTGTGGTTATCTTATCTAATATGAACGCCTATGAGGGGGATTAATGTCCGATCTTAAGAGAACAGCATTATATTTCCAGCATGAAAAAAAACAGGCGCTAATGGTCGACTTTCATGGCTGGTTAATGCCTTTACACTATGGCTCGCAAATTAACGAGCATCATGCAGTGCGGAACGATGCGGGAATGTTCGATGTTTCCCACATGACAATTATTGATTTGCATGGTGAAAAGACATTTCTATTTTTACGCTATTTATTAGCGAATGATGTTGCTAAGTTAACGACGCCGGGAAAGGCGCTGTATTCAGCAATGTTAACGCCCGAGGGCGGAGTTATTGACGATCTGATAGTCTATTTCTTCACGCGCGGCTTTTGCCGTATGGTGGTGAATTCAGCGACCCGAGAGAAAGATCTTGCCTGGATAGAAAAGCACGCCGCGTATTATTCTGTTGCGATCGACGTTCGTGACGATCTCTCTCTGATTGCGATCCAGGGGCCGAATGCCCAACATAAAGTTTTGCAATTGCTTACGCCCGCTCAGCGCGAGGATATTGCAGGCATGAAGCCGTTTTTTGGTATTCAAACCGGTCGACTATTTATTGCGACTACCGGCTATACCGGCGAGAAAGGCTATGAAATCGCTCTGCCTTCAGAACTGGCTGAAGAGTTTTGGCAAAAACTGGAACAGGCCGGCGTTCGGTGCTGCGGGCTGGGAGCGCGCGACACTCTCCGCCTGGAGGCTGGCATGAATCTTTATGGTCAGGAGATGGATGAAACAACCTCGCCGCTGGTTGCAAATATGGAATGGACAATTAGCTGGGAACCTCAGGATCGTGGTTTTGTTGGAAGAAAAGCGCTGGAAAAACAGCGTAACGCCGTGAATGAACAACTTGTTGGCCTGATTATGCAGGGCAAAGGTGTTTTGCGGAATCATCTTCCGGTTATATGCGAAGATCGGCAAGGTAATACGTGCAGCGGTGTGATAACCAGCGGTTCGTTTTCCCCCACGCTGCATTGCAGTATCGCCCTTGCGCGGGTACCGACAAACGTGGTCGATCAGGCGAGCGTTATTTTGCGAGGCGAACCGCAGGTAGTTCGGATCGTAAAACCCGTCTTCGTTCGCAACGGCAAGCGTGTTGTTGATTAACATTTCCGGAACACGTCTAAATTTCCAGACGTTACAGCAGCAGAGAATATAACAAGGGAACATGCGTTATGAACAATATTCCGACAGAACTTAAATATACCGATACGCACGAGTGGTTAAAAGATGAAGGCAATGGTTTATATCGGGTAGGCATCACTGAACACGCGCAGTCATTATTGGGTGATATGGTTTTTATTGATTTGCCTGAAAGTCAAAAAAACTATGAGATGAATGAAAATTGTGCAACGGCGGAGTCGGTTAAAGCTGCTTCAGATATTTACGCGCCAATCAGCGGAGAAGTTATTGAGGTCAACGCCGGGCTTGTGGATATGCCTGAGCTCATTAACCATTCACCCTATGAAGATGGCTGGATATTCGTTATTAAGAGCAGTGATCCGTCACAACTGAATGATCTTTATAGTCCTCAGGAGTATCAAGCGCTTATCGCCGAGTAATTTATGACGTTGATAGCCAGATAAGGTGACAAGCAAGCTGATTACCAGTAAGGAATGTTTATTATGACAACATCATTAAGCCGATTAGAAAACCGTGATGAGTTTATTCATCGCCATATCGGTCCATCAGAAAAACAAATATCTAAAATGTTGGCGGCTTTGGGCTTAACAACATTAGAACAGCTCATTGATAAAATAGTACCTGCGGATTTATTGCTGGAAAACGACATTCAGGTTGGTGACGGTGTTCAACAACATCTTGCTCTGGATGAACTAAAGAGAATCGCAGCAGGTAATCAGTATTACAAATCATTTATCGGTATGGGCTATTACGATACGCTGATGCCTGATGTCATTCGAAGAAATGTGCTGGAAAATCCCGGGTGGTATACCGCATATACGCCTTATCAGCCAGAAGCGTCTCAGGGAAGACTTGAAGCGTTATTGAATTTTCAGCAGATGACAATGGATCTTAGCGGATTACCTGTTGCTTCCGCCTCTTTGCTGGATGAAGCCACCGCCGCTGCGGAAGCCATGGCTATGGCCTGGCGCATATCGTCTAATAAAGATGCACATCGCTTTTTTGTGTGCCGTGATATCCATCCACAGGTTCTGGATGTCATTAAAACACGAGCTGAAACGCTGGGGTTCGATATCGTTGTCGGAGACATCGCTTCCGATTTGGAGGCGATCGACATGGCATTCTTTGGCGCATTATTGCCTGTCACTGGCAGTAGTGGCGAGGTTTACGCGCTCGGCGCTGTAATTGACGTCTTAAAAACGCACAACGTTGTTACCTGCGTTTGCGCCGATCCATTAGCGCTGGTGCTACTAAAATCGCCCGGGGAGATGGGGGCCGATATTGTTTTCGGCTCCGCTCAACGGTTTGGGGTTCCGATGGGCTATGGAGGGCCTCATGCCGCTTTCTTCGCCTGTAAGGAAGAGCATAAGCGTGCGATGCCAGGCCGTATAATTGGTTTATCCAGGGATGCTGCCGGGCGTCCGGCATTACGTATGGCTATGCAAACGCGAGAACAGCATATTCGTCGTGAAAAAGCCAATTCCAATATATGCACTTCCCAGGTGTTGCTGGCAGTCATCGCCGGTATGTATGCCGTTTACCATGGTCCGAAGGGGCTTGTACGTATCGCTTCGCGCATCCATCGGTTAACGAACATTCTGGCTATGGGGCTCAGACAGGCGGGGTTCTCGATTCTTAACCGTCAGTGGTTCGATACTCTGACCATAAAAGTCGCCAATAAGGCGGATGTACTGCGGCGCGCTCAGGATTATCGCATTAATGTGCGTAGCGATCTTCCTGATTGCGTGGGAATCTCCCTGGATGAAACCACAACGCGCGAAGATATTCTAACTATCTGGTCGGTTCTGGCAGGTCAAAAGCACGGTTTCGATGTGGAAGCGCTTGATGACCGAGTGATGAAGGCGCCTGCGACTTTTGACGGAACGCTACGGCGCGTTGAACCCATTCTTATCCACCCCGTTTTTCACCGCTATCACAGTGAAACAGAAATGATGCGCTATCTGAGGAGGCTGGAACAGAAGGATCTGGCACTGAATCAGGCGATGATTCCGCTGGGATCTTGTACCATGAAGCTTAATGCGGCGGTCGAAATGATACCGATTACCTGGCCTGAATTCGGCCGCCTTCATCCTTTCTGTCCGATAGAGCAGGCCCAGGGTTATCAGCAGTTGATCGAGCAACTCTCCCGGTGGCTGTTAACCATCAGCGGTTATGACGCGATTTGTATGCAACCTAATTCGGGGGCTCAGGGAGAATATGCCGGTTTATTGACTATCAGACGCTATCAGCACAGCCTTGGGCAGCAGCAGCGCCATATCTGCCTGATCCCCGCATCCGCGCATGGTACTAATCCGGCATCGGCCCATATGGCGGGAATGACCGTGGTTGTCGTCGACTGCGATGAGCATGGGAATATTGATATTGCCGACCTGGAAGCTAAAGCGGCGCAGGCAGCAGAGTCTCTCTCCTGCATCATGGTGACTTACCCTTCAACGCATGGCGTTTATGAAGATGGTATTCGTCGAGTTTGCCAGATAGTTCATCACTATGGTGGTCAGGTCTATTTGGACGGTGCTAATCTAAATGCGCAGGTTGGTATCAGTTCTCCGGGCTATATTGGCGCTGATGTCTCCCATTTTAATTTGCATAAAACTTTCAGTATTCCCCATGGCGGAGGCGGGCCTGGTATGGGGCCCATCGGTGTAAAAACTCATCTGGCTGATTTTGTGCCCGGACATTGTGTCGTTCATGCGCAGGGAAGGATCACACATCAGGGGGCAGTTAGCGCCGCGCCTTTCGGCAGCGCTTCCATTTTGCCTATCAGTTGGATGTATATTCGCATGATGGGTGGGGCAGGATTAAAAAAAGCTACGCAGGTTGCCATTCTGAATGCAAATTATATTGCCAGAAAGCTAAATGATATTTTTCCAGTGCTATATCATGGTGTTGAGGGTTATGTTGCGCATGAATGTATTCTGGATATACGACCGTTAAAAGCGCGCTTTGGGGTTAGTGAAATGGATATCGCTAAACGTTTAATTGATTATGGGTTCCATGCGCCGACAATGTCATTCCCTGTTTCAGGTACGCTTATGGTTGAGCCAACGGAGTCAGAAAGTAAGGAAGAACTCGATCGCTTTATTTCAGCGATGCGCGCGATTTATGCGGAAGCCCAACGAATTGCTGCCGGAGACTGGCCGGAAACCGATAATCCTTTGCTAAATGCGCCACATGTTCAGGAAGAATTGATAGAGGAATGGAAACATCCCTATAGCAGGGAGGAGGCCGTATTCCCGGATAAAGATAAAGCCAGGGTCAAATATTGGCCAGCAGTTAAGCGCCTGGACGATGTCTATGGCGATCGCCATCTTTTTTGCGGCTGTCTGCCGGTTGAAATAAGTCTGTAGACAAACGACAGGATGCCTGACGGTTTGCATCCTGTCGTGGGGTTAACGCTGTATGCCATCTATATTGAATAGTTAGTACGCATTAAAGCCGCGGTTGACAAGGTGAGGGTATATAACAGCGACGCTATTTTCAGAAATTCAACAAGAGGCAGGCAAAATGAATACCTTGATTTTTTTCGTTGGGCAGGTTAATGACTTATTATGGAATACATTATTGATATTCCTGCTTTGCGGTGTTGGGATATATTACACAATAGCATTGGGTTTTGTTCAACTCCGTTATTTTAAAAGCGGTTGTCGATGCCTGTTTGGCAACATCTCATTATTTGGCAAACGTGCTGATAAAAAAGGCATGAGTTCTTTTCAGGCAGTAACGACGGCCATTGCCGGGCAGGTTGGTACCGGTAATCTGGCCGGACCCGCGACAGCTATTCTTGCAGGTGGGCCTGGTGCTATTTTTTGGATGTGGGTCTCCTCATTTCTTGGTATGGCGACTATTTATGCTGAGGCAATACTGGGGCAAAAGTTCCGTACTACAGATAAAGAAGGGCAAGTCGTTGGTGGTCCAGCCTGGTATATTGAAAATGGATTGCATTGCAAATGGTTAGCCGTTATTTTTGCCGTGCTTGTCATTTTGGCACTTGGCTTTATTGGTAATATGGTTCAGTCTAACTCGATTGCTTCGGCATTTCATGGTTCGCTGCATATACCATTATGGGTTTGCGGGTTAATATTGGCAGCATTAACGGGATTCGTCATTATTGGCGGCATAGGGAGTATTGCTTCCTTTGCAGAGAAAATCGTCCCAATCAAGGCTGTTTTTTATCTGCTGGGGACGTTATTTATATTAATTTACAATTACCAGTATATTATTCCGGCCTTTAAGGCGATTTTTATCGCGGCATTTAACCCTCAGGCTGTCCTTGGCGGCGGCGTTGGCATCGCGATTCAGGAAGCGATGCGCTTTGGTATCGCCCGTGGGCTTTTCTCTAATGAAGCAGGTATGGGGTCAACGCCACATGCCCATGCCCTGGCCAAAGTGGAGCGCCAGGAAGAGCAAGGGTTTATCGCCATGATGGGGGTTTTTGTTGTCGCCGTTATCGTTACTCTCACCGCGCTGGCGATTATTACCTCAGGACTGAGTATGTGGGATCATAGCGGTCGAAAAGTCGCATCGTTTATGTCGGTATATTCAGGGATGCAAGGTATAGAGCTTACCCAGATGGCTTACAATTATGTATATGGGTGGTTTGGTAGTTTATTTATATCCTTTGCGTTACTTTTTTTCGCTTTTTCAACCATCATTGGCTGGTACTATTATGGAGAGATTAACATTCGTTATCTTTTTGGGAGTAAAAAGGCCGTAAGAATTTATCAGGCCATTGTTATTGTTTTTATATTTTGCGCTTCGTTATTTAAAGTTGACCTTGTCTGGAGTATGGCGGATATGTTTAATGGCTTGATGGTGCTGCCGAATTTAATTGCCCTGATAATATTATCACCCATAGTTATTCGCTTGACCAGGGCGCTGAAATCAGTATCGGAAAATAAAAATGAAATGTCATCATGAATAAGAATGCTTAATCTATCGCGACGCTGATAAAAACTTACAGAGGAATAGTATAAATGAAATCGGACATCCAGATTGCTCATGAAGCCAGCCTTATGCCAATTCAAACTATTGCTGAAAAACTACATATCGATAAAGATGATATCGAACTTTTTGGTAAGTATAAGGCAAAGTTCAGTAATAGTCTGTGGCCAAAAATAGCTGAAAATAAAAATGGCAAATTGATTTTGGTGACTGCTATCAATCCAACACCTGCAGGAGAAGGCAAAACGACGGTAACGGCGGGTTTAGGGCAGGCCCTCAATGTCATTGGGAAAAATGCCATTGTGGCTCTGCGCGAACCTTCTCTTGGGCCCTGTTTCGGTATGAAAGGCGGGGCAGCTGGAGGCGGTTATGCACAGGTAGTGCCGATGGAAGATCTCAACCTTCATTTTACGGGTGACTTTCATGCGATTACATCGGCAAATAATTTGCTGGCTGCCATGCTCGATAACCATATCTTTCAGGGAAACGTATTAAATATCGATCCCAGGAGAATCGCATTTAAGCGCTGTATGGATATGAACGATCGCACGTTGCGTCATATGGTGGTCGGGTTAGGGGGACTAAAAGATGGTGTGCCCCGGGAGGAGGGATTTGTCATTACCGTTGCCTCTGAAGTCATGGCTATTCTTTGTCTGGCCCGGGATATTAACGATCTCAAGCAGCGGCTATCCCGTATCATCGTTGCCAGAACCCGTGACGGGAGGCCCGTTACTGCTGGCGATCTGAATGCTGTTGGCGCTATGGCAAGCTTGCTAAAAGATGCCATTAAACCCAACTTGATTCAGACCCTGGAAAATACGCCAGCTATTATTCACGGCGGACCTTTTGCGAATATCGCTCATGGATGCAATAGCGTAAGAGCGACGTCGCACGCCCTGAAACTGGCCGATATTGTCGTTACTGAAGCAGGATTCGGTGCCGATCTGGGCGCCGAGAAATTTTTTGATATTAAATGCCGTATGAGCGGTTTGCGTCCTGATTGCGCCGTGCTGGTGGCGACGACAAAGGCATTAAAATATAACGGTGGAGTAGGGAAAAATGAGTGGCAGGGCGAAAATATTGAAGCCCTGAAAAAGGGAGTTGTTAATCTTGGTAAGCATATTGAGAATCTAAAAAAATATGGCCTACCCATTGTTGTGGCGCTCAATGCTTATACCTCAGATTCACCCAAAGAACATGAATTCATTCGTCAGTATTGTCTGGACATGGGGTGTCGTTTCGCTCTGACTAACGTCTGGGAACAAGGCGGAAAAGGGGGAGTGGAACTGGCGAATCAGGTGGTTGATGCGTTAGATGATGACTCTGCGCAGTTCCGGTTGCTCTATCCGGATCAGATGCCCTTGAAGGAGAAGATTGAAACCATCGCGAAAGAAATTTATGGCGCCGAAGGCGTGACGTACAGCGAAGGTGCTCGCAGCATGTTGGAAAATATAGAAGATATGGGCTTTGGTCATTTTCCAGTATGCATGGCTAAAACCCAGTATTCACTCTCTGATGTGCCGACGTTACTTGGTCGGCCGACCGGGTTTACGATCAACGTGCGTGAAATCTATGTTTCAGCGGGTGCCGGGTTTGTCGTCGCGCTGACAGGCTCCATTTTGACGATGCCTGGCCTGCCTAAAATACCGGCAGCGAATGTGATAGATGTCAATGAGAACGGCGAGATTAGTGGCCTTTTTTAAAGGGAGTGAGGCATCATGGAACTCATTAATGGAAAAGTTATTGCCGCTGAGATTAAAGAGGAATTAAGGGCGCAACTGATTAGCAACTCATATAAGGTAACGCTTGCCGTTATTCTTATAGGAAATGACCCTGCCTCAGCGATTTATGTAAAGAATAAGCATCAGAGCTGTGAGGAGACGGGAATACGCTCTTTAGTGCTCTCCTTCCCCGAATCATTAACCCAGGCGGCACTGCTGGAACAAATCGATATGCTTAATCAGCGTGATGATGTCGATGGCATTCTGGTGCAGCTGCCGCTGCCGGAGGCCATCGATCAACAGGCGGTGATTCAGGCAATCAGACCCGATAAAGATGTGGATGGTTTTCATCCGCAAAATATTGGCGCTTTGAGCACAGGGCATCCCGGATTTGCTCCCTGTACGCCTGCGGGTATTATCGAATTACTGAAGCGTAGCCATATCGGAATTGCTGGGAAAGAGTGTGTGGTGGTGGGGCGCAGCAACATTGTCGGTAAACCAGTCGCGCAACTGCTGTTGCGTGAAAATGCCACCGTTACCATTTGTCATTCACAAACCCGGCATCTTGCGAAAATCTGTCAGCGTGCCGATATTTTAATTGTCGCCATAGGGAAGCCCCGCGCTATCAATCGGGATTATGTTAAACCCGGCGCTGTGGTCATTGATGTTGGAATTCATCGCGATAACACGGGAAAATTGTGCGGCGATGTTGATTTTAATGATGTTAAAGAAATAGTGAGCGCGATTACGCCGGTTCCAGGTGGTGTGGGACCGATGACTATCTCCATGTTAATGAAAAATTGCCTGATGGCGGCTATCCTGCATCAGCTGAACCGCGTGTCATGATAAGGAACGGGCGCTGAAAGAGGGTGCATGGGCATTTAGTGTTATCGACATGGCCGCTGATGGGGCCGCTAATCTGTCGCCATAAAAGCGCTTCGCATGGTCAATCTCTGCTGCGTTAAATTTATGTACACTCCATGTGTGTGCGGGTTAATATATTTTTATATACCAGTTACTATTCTTTTTTTACGACCGGACTCATCAAATATGTGATGAGTCTCTCATTTTGATATCATGGAATAGACATAAAAACGGGCGTCGTGCTAGATATTAATCACGCGATGGGAGAGGTTTTACATTCAACGAATTTAGAACCTACTCATTCAGGTAAAAAATGCGGATAATGATTTGGTAATCTGAATCATTATCATCGGGGTCAGTGAAGAGAAAGCCCTCAGAGACGTGAGTCTCTGAGGGCTTTTTTTGTTTTTCTTGCTAAGGAGTAAACCATGTCTAAACAACGTCGCCTTTCTCGCATTTTTGCAAAAGATGGTAAATCCATTACCCTGGCTTTGGATGGATACTACTTTTCTACCAAAACTGATGGTATTGATAATACGCTTCGCCAGCTTCCTTCTCTGGTCGAACAGGGGCTGGATTGCGCCCTGGTAACCTATGGGATGCTTAAAAATTTTAAGGATGAACTTAATGCTGTTCCCATTGTGTTGCGCGTTGATGGAACCGTGAATATTTTTGATAACACCGTCCCCGATACCGCTCAGGTTTTTTCCGTTGAAGATGCGCTAAAGGTGGGGGCAGAAGGGGTGGTATGTATGACCTTCCCCGGCGCCTTCAACGAAGAGAAAACCCACAATCTGGCCATGCGCCTGGCGCAGGCGGCCGATGCCTGGAATCTGCCTCTGATCGTTGAATCACTGCCTTACGGCTACCCGGTAACGTCCGATGACTCAAACAATCCAGTTGTGATTGCCGCCGCGGCGCGCGCGGCGGTGGAGCTGGGTGCGGACATTATCAAAACCCGGTTCAGCGGCAGTGCGGAAGACAGAATGATTGTAGAAGCCTCCAGCGTGCCGGTGCTGGCGCTGGGCGGCCCCAAAACCGGGATCGACGGTTACTTTACGTTCGTTCATCACTGTATGCAGATGGGGGCGAAGGGCGTTGCGGTTGGGCGCAACATCACTCAGGACCCTCATCCGGCGAAGGTGGTCGCCGGTCTGAATGCGATTATTCATCAAGGCGCCACGCCGCAGGATGCATACAGCCTTTATATGGCTAAATAACTTCGGAAATTATTATGCAGTTAAATAACACCATTATACCTTCAGTAAGAAAATATAAATATTTCGAAAAAGCGCTTGCCAGTCAGTCAGATTATATTCTGCTATCTGAAGCCAATATCGGTAATTTACAGTCACTGATTGGTCGCTGCCATCAAAGTGGCAAAAAGGCGCTGGTTCATCTTGAACTGTTGGGCGGGTTTAAACCCGATCAGTTTGGCGTCAGCCTTCTGAAATCTTACTACAAGGTGGATGGTGTTATTTCTTCTAATCTTTCCGCACTCAGGTATGCGCAGAAAGAAGGGCTATTAACGATTTTCAGGGTGCTATTAATTGACTCCCGCTCGCTCGATCAGTCGCTGGACGTCATTAAACACAATCCGCCCAATGCCATTGAAATATTGCCTGCGGAATATGCCTGTCAGTGTCTGGAATTGATCAGCCGAAACCTCAAAGGCTTTGATGTGCAGTTTATTGCAGGTGGCTTTGTGAAACGCAGCTACCTGGTAGAAAAAATATTCCATGCCGGATTCAGCGGAATAACGACCAGTGAATCTGGCCTGTGGAAAGAAAAAGGAGTCCACGGTTATGAAAGATGAATTCGTAATGGGCATCGATAATGGCGGCACCGTCACCAAAGCGGCTATTTACGATAGCAGTGGGCGCGCGGTTGCGATGGCCTCCAAATCGACCGTCATGCTGACACCCGGGGAGTTTCACACCGAGCGTGACATTCACGAACTCTGGGCCGCGAATGTCGGAGTCATTAAACAGGCCATTGAAAGCGCGGGAATCGATGCGGCGCAGATTAAAGGCGTGGCGGTGACCGGTCACGGCAATGGCCTTTATCTGGTTGACGGAGATGGGAATCCCGTCAGAAACGGCATTATCTCTACCGATAGCCGGGCTAAGGCCTGGGTGGCACGCTGGCAGAGCGATCCCGGTTTTGTCAGTGAGATATTACCCAAAACCATGCAGTCGATCTGGGCCGGCCAGCCGGTGGCTCTGCTGGCGTGGCTGAAGGATAACGAACCGCAAGCGCTGCAAAATACCCGCCATATTTTTATGGTTAAAGACCTGATTCGCTTTTATCTGACCGGTGAAGCTTTTCTGGAGCTGACCGATATTTCCGGCACTAACCTGATTAACGTACGCGACTGCTGTTACGATGATGCGCTTCTGGAATGGTGGGGGCTGGCCGATATCAGAAGCAAGCTGCCGCCGTTCCGAATGTCGACAGAATGCTGCGGTTATATAACGCAAGAGGTGGCGGCGCTCACGGGGCTGTGTGCGGGAACGCCGGTGTCCGGCGGCGTGTTTGATATTTCAGCTTCATCCGTCGCGTCGGGCATCAATGATCTGAATAAGATGGCGATCATCACCGGCACCTGGAGCATTAACGAGTACGTGACCGACCAGCCGGTGATCGACGAAGCGTTGTTTATGACGTCAGTTTATCCCATTGCCGGAAAATGGCTGATTACCGAAGCCAGCCCTACGTCAGCCAGCAATCTCGAATGGTTTATCAATAACTTCATGGAGAGCGATAAAAAGGATGCTGCCGCCCACGGGCGTTCAGTCTACGAGCTCTGCAATTCGCTGGTGGCCTCAACCACGCCGGAAGAAAGCCATCTGCTGTTTTTCCCGTTCGTCTTTGGCTCCAATGCGATTCCGGATGCGTCGGCGGGCTTTATCGGCGTCAATAGCTTCCATAAGAAAGCCCATTTTCTGCGGGCGATTTATGAAGGCGTGGCGTTTAGTCATCTGTACCACACGGAGCGTCTGCGCAACCTCAATCCTTCCCTGAGTCGGACTATCCGGATTGCCGGTGGTGTGACCAATTCGCCCGTCTGGCTGCAGCTGTTCGCCGATATCTTTCAGTCCACACTGGAAATTGTGGATGTGAAGGAACACGGCACGCTGGGAACCGCCATGACTGCCGCCGTAATGGTGGGCTGGTATGACGACGTGTTCGCCGCGTCGAATGCGATGGTGCACGTTTCCCGAACCGTTACGCCGAACCCGGAAAACCGTCAGGTCTACCAGGACAAATATCAGCTTTATAAGCATCTGTTATCCGAAATGCAGTCTCCGTGGAGATCCTGCAGTAACTATGTCACGCACTAAGTGAGGAAACCTATGGATCTGAATCTGAAAAACCGTACGGCCATAATTACCGGCGGCGCGACCGGGCTGGGGAAAGCGTTTGTCCATGCTCTGGCTCGGGAAGGGGCCAATATCTGCTTTACCTGGATGAGTGAGGAGGAAAATCCGCAGCAGCTGGTGGAAAGTATCCGAGCCCGCTACCCGGTTTCCATTATCGCGGTGAAAACCGATCTGGCTGATGAGCAAAGCCGTGAAAACCTGATGGCGAGCTGTATCGACAAGTTGGGAAACGCCGACATCCTGATCAACAACGCCGGTATCTGGCTATCGGGCTACGTCAGTGAAATCAGCCAGCAGGATTGGGATCGGGTGATGAACGTCAATCTGAAGGCGGTATTTCATCTTAGCCAGCTGTTTGTGAATCGCTGTATTACGAGCGGTCGGAAGGGCAGCATCCTGAATATTACCTCGCAGGCCGCTTTCCACGGTTCAACCACCGGTCATGCCCACTATGCGGCGAGCAAAGCCGGGCTGGTGGCGTTTTCCATCTCGCTGGCGCGGGAAGTGGCCCGGCAGAACATTAATGTTAACAATATTGCGGTCGGCATTATGGATACCGCGATGATACGCAAAAACCTGGAGCGCGATCCTGATTATTACGTTAGCCGCATCCCCGTAGGGCGGGTATCTCAACCCGAAGAGATCGCCGATATCGGCGTATTTATGGTATCGCCAAAGGCCAGCTATATGACCGGCGCGACCCTGGATGTGACCGGCGGAATGTTGATGCGCTAATACGTGGGGAATAAAAAATGAAATGTCTTGCGATAGCCGATCTGTTTATTAATCATACGATGATGGAGGACGGACTTCGTCTGCTCCGCGCCAGTGGCATCGAGGTGGTGGTGCGCGAATGGCATCATCCGTCTGTTGAAAAGCTACAGGAGGATAACCTGCGGATAGAGCAGGAGGGCGCCGAAGCCGTGGCGCTGCCCGGCGAACTGCTCCAGGGGGCAGAAGACGCCGGGATCCTGATTACCCAGTTCGCGCCCGTGAATGCTGCGGTACTACAGGCGCTGCCGCAGCTTAAATATATTGGGGTGCTACGAGGCGGCACGGAAAATGTCAATGACGAAATCGCCCGGGCCAGGGGCATTGAAATCCTCAATACGCCGGGGCGTAATGCCCGTAGCGTGGCGGAGTTCACCGTAGGTATGATTCTGGCGGAGATGCGCAATATCGCCCGTTCCCATGATGCGCTACGCGATCGTTTCTGGCGCATTGATAATCCAAACCAGAGCGCGATTCCGGAACTGGGCAACAAGGTGGTTGGTCTGGTCGGATTCGGGCATATCGCTCAGTTAGTGGCCCGTTTTCTGGAAGGGTTTGGCTGCGAAATTATCTTCTATGACAGATATGTTTCAGACCATGAGCGTTACAGGCGGGTGGATGAACTGGACGATCTGGTGCGTCAGGCGGATGTGGTCTCCTTGCATGCGCGCTTAACGGAAGAGACGCATCATCTGATCAACGCTCACCATTTTCGGCTCATGAAAAACAGCGCCATTATTGTTAATACGGCGCGTTCAGGGTTGATTAATGAAGGCGATATGATTGCCGCGCTGCAGGCTGGTGACATCATGGGGGCGGCGCTTGATACCTTCGATGATGAACCCTTTCCTGACGATAGTGCCTTTTATTCGCTGAATAACGTTACGATAACGCCGCATATTGCCGGAAGCACCATCGACGCATTCAGTCATTCGCCGAAATTATTCTCTGAGATATTACTCAATAAGCTCAGTTAATAACTGAACGTCCAGGCTGAAATATCAGATGCCTTTTGGGCACGGCTTTGTTCGTGCCCAAACTGGCGCGCCTTTCTTGAGGGGATAGATGATGGATATTATTAACAGCATTATTAGTCTGGGGGCATCGGTAATGATGCCGGTAATATTCTTTATTATTGCGCTGTGTTTCGGCGTAAAAATCACAACGGCATTTAAGGCCGGTATGCTGGTCGGGATCGGTTTCGAAGGGGTGGGGTTGGTCATTGGACTGCTATTGACCAACCTTGGCCCGGCATCACAGGCTATGGTGGAGCGTATTGGTTTGCAGCTGACTGTAGTCGATACTGGCTGGCCTACGGCCTCCACCATTGGCTGGGGCTCGCCGCTGATGCTGCCGGTGGTTATCGGTTTTATTGCGATCAACCTGGTGATGCTGCTGCTTAAGCTGACGAAAACTGTCAATATCGATATTTTTAATTACTGGATTTTTCTTATTATGGGATCGGTGGTGTATGCTGGTACCCATAATTACTGGCTGGCAGTGGGGATCACCTTTGCTATCTTTATCTTAACGCTGCTGGCAGCAGATCTGACGGCGCCTTATTTACAGAAGAACTATAACTTAAAGGGGATTTCATTTCCCCATCTTACCTGTATAACCTACGTACCTTTCGGTATTATTTGTAATTATATTATCGATAAGATTCCGCTTATCAATAAGATTAACTTTGATCCGGAGAGTATCAATAAAAAGTTTGGCGTATTAGGCGAGCCGCTGACGTTGGGATTTGTTCTGGGACTGCTGCTGGCGTTACTGGCCGGTTACGGTATCTCCGATGCGGTTTCTCTGGCGATTAAGGTGTCTGCCGCAATGTTACTGTTGCCTAAGATGATCGAAATTCTGGTGCAGGGGCTGCTTATTGTCCGTGACGCAGCCGAAGCAAAGCTGAAGGCCAAATTTCCGGGGCGGGATTTCTATATTGGTATGGATACGGCGTTGCTTATCGGCGAGCCTTCGGTGCTGGCAACTGGATTACTGCTGATTCCTGCGGCGGTTGCGCTATCGATTATCCTGCCGGGAAACCGGGTATTGCCCTTTGTCGACCTTGCCTCGCTGATGTTCCTGTTGGCCATGGTCACGCCGTTCTGTAAGCGCAATATGTTCAGGATGTTTATCACCGGCATGCTGATTGTGACCTGTATTCTGTACGTCGGTACCGATATCTCGGCGGAATATACTCAGGCGGCTGTGAACTCCAGCATACCCGTTCCGGAAGGGATGTCTGAAATCACCAACCTGGTCGGTGGTGCTACCACGCCAGTGGGCTGGCTGGCGGTGAAAATCGGCGAGCTGTTTAGCGCGGCGCCGTAAGGCGCTCGCAATCTCCTGAATTCCGGCTCCCTGGTTTTAACGGGGGGCCGTTTATCGGCGCTCTTCCTTATCTCTGCCGCTAAGGTTTATCGACTCAGTCCTTCGTTTTTACAATTCAGCAACCGACGAGAAAAATAAAAATCACCTTTAGTTACATTCTGTTAGGTAATGCTTTTATCCTTTAAGGCTCTTTTGATTCATGGGGTTATGTTGACGTACCAAAAGATTCGTCGCATCATTTGCAGGCTGATTTGTAAATGACTGTACAGGGTTACAGGGATTGACTCATCGGCGCCCGCGTGCCGCTCGGGCCTTCAGGGAAAGCGGGGACTGTGGATGAAAGATTACTAATTCAGGAGATGCTTTGTATGTCTGACTCGTCTTCCAGACCTGGCACAAAGCTTAAGCTATGGTGTTATTTGCTGGCCGTGATTTTGATTGTCACGGGGGGATTTTTCGCTATCGGCGGCGCAAAGCTGGCGATGCTGGGAGGAAGTTGGTACTTCCTTATTGCAGGTATTGTTACGCTGTTATCAGCGCTACAGTTTCTACGAGGTAAATCCTCGGCGGTAGTGTTGTTCCTGCTGGTGTTTGTCGGGACTCTGATTTGGGCGCTGGTAGATGCCGGTCTGGAATTCTGGCCGCTGGTCTCCCGACTGATGGTTCCCGCCGGACTGATGCTGCTGGCGTTTGCCACCTGGCCTGCGTTACGTAAACGTGAGAACAAGGCGCCGCTATCGGTAATCAGTTATGGACTGTGCGCGGTGCTGGCCATCGGGCTGGTGACGGCCTTCGCGCAGATGTTTGTACCGCATCCGACCGTGGCGTTTAATGGTAAACAACTGCCGTTGGCGCCGCTCGACAAGGCCAATGCTCAGAAGAACTGGGATAACTATGGCAATACGCCAGGCGGCAGCCGCTTTGTGGCACTGGACCAGATCACTCGTGATAACGTGAAGGATCTTAAGGTCGCCTGGACGTTCCATACCGGCGATACTCCGATTAGCCCGGACGGCAACGGCGCGGAGGACCAACAGACGCCGCTGCAGGTTGGCGATCGCGTGTTCCTCTGTACTCCGCACAATAACGTGATTGCGGTGGACGCCGACAGCGGTAAAGAGATTTGGAAGCGGGAAATCAACGCCAAATCTCAGGTCTGGGAGCGCTGTCGCGGTCTGGCGTATTTCGACGCCACCAAACCGTTGACCCAGCCGAGCGTACCTGGTTCCACGCCGGTTCCTGCCCCGGCGCTTGCTGCCGGAGATACCTGCCAGCGCCGTATCCTGATGAATACCATTGATGCGCGCCTTATCGCTATCAATGCGGATAACGGTGAGTTCTGCGCCAGCTTCGGCGATAACGGCATTGTCGATCTGAAAGCAGGGCTGGGGGATGCGGCGGATCCTAAGTATCAGCTGACCTCGGCGCCGACCCTGGCTGGCACCACCGTGGTGGTTGGGGGACGCATAGCCGACAATGTGCAGACTGATATGCCAGGCGGTGTACTGCGCGGTTTCGATGTGATTAGCGGTGAGATGCGCTGGGCGTTTGACCCGGGACATGCCGATCCGAATATGAAACTGGCGCCGGGCCAGACCTTTGCCCGCAGCACCCCGAACTCCTGGGCGCCGATGTCCTACGATCCGGCCATGAACACGGTGTTTATCCCGATGGGCAGCTCGTCTGTGGATCTGTGGGGGGCAAACCGTACGCCGTTGGATCACAAGTACGCTACCTCGGTGATGGCGCTGGACGCCACGACCGGTAAAGAGCGTTGGTTATACCAGACGGTACACAACGATCTCTGGGACTTTGATGTACCGATGCAGCCCAGTCTGATCGATTTCCCGATGGATAATGGCTCAACGAAACCCGCTGTGGTCTTTGGTACCAAAGCCGGGCAAATCTTTGTCCTGGACCGCCTGACCGGCAAGCCGCTGACCGATGTGAAAGAAATGCCGGTTAAAACGGCTAATATCCCGAATGAGCAGTATTCCCATACTCAGCCGGTTTCCGTTGGTATGCCGCAGATCGGCACCCAGACTTTGAAAGAGTCGGATATGTGGGGCGCCACGCCGTTCGACCAGCTGATGTGCCGCATTAGCTTTAAGTCTATGCGCTATGACGGTTTGTTTACGGCGCCGGGTACCGATGTTTCCCTTAGTTTTCCGGGATCGCTGGGCGGAATGAACTGGGGAAGCCTGTCGACGGATCCAAATAATCACTACATCTTCGTTAACGATATGCGTCTGGGTCTGTGGGTACAGATGATTCCCCAGAAGGTGGATGCCAACGTTGCCGCCAGCAACGGTGGAGAGTCGGTGAATACCGGTATGGGCGCGGTTCCGTTGAAAGGCACGCCTTACGCGGTCAATAAAAACCGCTTTATGTCGCCGTTGGGCATTCCGTGCCAGAAACCGCCGTTCGGTACCCTTTCCGCCGTGGATCTGAAGACACGTAAAGTCGTCTGGCAGGTGCCGGTAGGTACGGTGCAGGATACCGGCCCGTTCGGCATCAAAATGAAGATGAAAATGCCGATAGGTATGCCGACCCTGGGCGGTACCCTGGCCACTCAGGGCGGACTGGTGTTTATCGCCGGAACCCAGGATTACTACCTGCGCGCTTATGACTCTTCGACTGGCGAAGAGGTTTGGAAAGCCCGACTGCCGGTGGGCAGTGGCGGCGGTCCCATGAGCTACATTTCGCCGAAGACCGGCAAGCAGTACATCCTGATTTCCGCAGGCGGCGCACGCCAGTCTCCGGATCGTGGCGATTACGTTATCGCATATGCGCTGGATGATTAAGAGACTGCGCTAAGGTAAACGCCCTCTTCCTGTGAAGAGGGCGCTTTGGGATCAGAGGGCCATTTTCAGCTGTATTCCGGCCACCCAGGCATTTTTGATCTCCTTACTGGAAAATGCGCCGGGCTCTTTGATGTATTGCAGGCTGGGGCGCAGGCTTAACCAGGGCGTTGCCTGTAGGGTATAGGTCAGCTCGACCAGCTGTTCGGCATGGCTCAAACCACTGGCTTCGCTAGCTTCGGCATAGTCGCCCTGAGCGAGCATACTGTTGATATCGGCATCACGGCTTTTTTCGTTATAGATGGCCCGACCATAGCCGATGGCGATCGCATCATGGGGGCGACTGATAAAGGGGCTATTCAACACCAGCCCGGCGGAATACCAGTGCCGGAAAGGAGAGGTGGATTTATCGGCAACGGTCCATTGTCCAAACAGATGAAGGTTACGGGTTTGATGACTGTCCGATTGCCACAGGGTTTGATCGGCGAGAATATAAGCGCCATCACGCCCGGAAGAGCGGCCCTGTTCATTTCCGATACGCTCTACCCGCGAAGTATCGTGATAGTAGCCAAATTTATATTCGCCAGGAAGCTGACTCTGGTGGTGATAAATAATCTCAACAGGGATAATGGCGCCGGTGGTACCGCTACTGAAGGGTTTAAAAGCTTTAGATGGCGCGCTATTGGTTCGGGGATTAACATCGAAAACCGCCGTCTGAATGCGCCAGTTATCATTAATGTGATAGCTTAGTTCCACACCAAAGTGAGCATTCGGATAATTACTCCAGCCGCTACCGCCAGACAGGGAAAGCGGGTGGGCACAGAATGCGGCATTCATAAAATTCGTTAATATCGACATCCCGCCGAAATCATTACCCATTGCCATCAGTCCCAGCTTATAGGTCAGGTCCGGTGTCAATAATGTGTTGGCATAACTTAATTCTGATAATCGGGTATAAAGCCCGCCGTACACCTCCTGAACCGGTAGCCGGTTTCCAATCAAATCTTCGGACACACTACGTCCGCGGCGATCGTTAAGGGTTATCTGTAGCGTACCCGCCCGTTCGCTATCAAGTAATCTATTCAGATCGAAGGTCGCGCCAATCCGAATTTGTTGAGCATAGCGGGTACCATGTTCCTGGCCGCCGTGTAATACGCCAGCAGTTTCGGATACATATTCTCCGGTCAGTCTGATGCCACTATTTTCCAGTTGATTTCGCGTACCATTCCAGTCTCCGGTCAGAGTGCTTCGATGAAACAGATCGGTGGTTTGTGCGGTACTTTCCCATGAGCAGAGAAGCAATCCAAGGGCGACAGGGGATATCCGTAAAAATACAGCGTTCATTAATCTTCCTGAATGGTGTAAGAAGGAAAGGGGATATTATACCCTGGCATCTTGCGTTGTGGTAAACGAAATGGGGGAAGTGTGTTTTTTTATAATGAGATAGTTTTTAGTTTATTTTTAAATTTGCAACAGGGGAGAATGTCACTGTATGTCATTAAATTTACCGTGACGCGCTAATATAAGAACCATTTTTCCTGTCATGAAGCAGGGATATCGATTTGTTTAACTCAGAGTGCCTCTTACGTTGGCGTGATCGCCGGTGAAAGAGGCACTTTGTGTTTGTTACACCGCTAGCTCTCGGTAAGCAGCACCGCGGTTGACTCGACCGGCTCCTTCACCAGAGTCCAGAGCAGGATGGCGCCAATAAGATCCATTACGCTCAGGATCATAAAGAACGGGTTGTAGCCCACGGTATGGACCAGGGAACCCATAATCAGCGTGCAGAGTAGAATCCCGCTCCAGCCCGCAGTTCCGGCGAAGCCGCTGACCGTCGAAGTCTCATTGCGGGGAAACAGGTCTGTTGCCATGGTAATGACCTGGGTGGAGAGCATTTGGTGGGCAAAACCGCAGACAGAGACCAGGGCAATGGCGAGGTAAGGGCTTTCGACAAACCCGACCAGCGCCAGCGGCAGCATCAGAAAAGCGCCTGCCGTAAAGCCAACCCGACGGGCGTTTACCGTGGAGATCGCCGAACGCTTCATCATCAGGTTATTCAGAAAGCCGCCCGCCATACCGCCAAAGTCGGCAGCCAGAAAGGGCAGCCAGGCGAACAGCGCAATGTCCTTCAGCGGTAAATGGCGTACGGTCATCAGATAGACCGGTAGCCAGAAGTTAATGGTGCCCCAGGCCGGATCGGCCAGAAACCGGGGCAGGGCGATCCCCCAGAAGTTTCGCTGAGTCAGGATAGATTTAATCGAAGGGCGGGCCGCCGTCGCTTTGAGGTGTACCTCCTGGCCATTATCTATCAGCGCCTTTTCGCTGGCACTTATCGCTGGATGTTTGTCCGGAGAGTTATAACCAAACCACCAGATAGCTGCAAACACCAGCCCCATTGCACCAGTGATAACAAAGGCCATTTCCCAGTTGTAAGCCATAATAGCCCAGGCGACCAGAGGCGGCGCCAGCATAGCGCCAATGGAGGTGCCAATATTGGCGATCCCACCAGCGATCCCGCGCTCCCGGGCCGGGAACCATTCGGAATTACACTTCACGCCAGCGGGAATCGCTGAGGCTTCGCTTAGCCCCATTAAACCGCGAAGAAAAGCCAGACCGCCCCAGGAGTGACAGGTCGCATGCGCCATATTCACCACCGACCAGATGACGATCATGATGAAGAAGCCCAGCTTCAGCCCCATGATATCGATCAAAAACCCGCAAATAGGTTGAGCGATGGTATAGGCGAGCTGAAAAGCGCTTAGGATCCAGGCGTACTGCTGTTCATTAATGTGTATTTCCGTGAACAGCGTGGGCGCCGCCACGCTGAGTGAGCTGCGCGCCAGGGCGTTAATAATTGTTCCCAGCGACACCAGCGCTATCATCCACCACCGTAAATTTCTTATTTTCATCTTATATACACCGTATTCTTGCCAGAATTTTCTTATGTACCATACAAGAATGGTCAAAAATGATCGTGTGATCACATTAGCGTAAGGCAAGAGGTACTGGGACGATGATGTGGGCTGGAGCCGTGAAGCGCTATCGGGACAGGTTTTTACTGTTTATCACATCAGTAGCGATAATGATCTGACTTAAAAAAAAAGCATTGTCGCCAATAAGGCCCTGGCGTTGCCAGGGCCATACGGCGTTTTAGATTTCGTTCGAAGATGCTTTTTAACATTTCGTGCTTTCCTGTTTTAACCCTAATAAGCGAAATTCATGGGAAAATTCCTGGTATCATGATGAGAAAATCCGAATGGTTGGAAAATTGTAGTGCAAGCTGGCAATGGCCATCATCAGGAATAGAAGCCTGTTGTGATTTTATGAGTATTTTCAATTAGGATTTTTCCATTTACTTTAATGACGCTAAACATTAAAGATAAAGTTGTCAGGTAACCAATGAATAAATAAGATAGTCATCACAGCGAGTTAACAGGACGTTACCGGGGAAATATTCCATCTATGCTGACCGGGATAAATAAATCCGTACACTGTCTGAGTTGTCATTTTAATTGTGAACTCGGCAATCTTGACTCCGTAAAGAAGCTGAACTGTATTGATAGTAAATATGGTGTATGGCCTGAGAGTAATTTTTATTTGGTTTTGGGAATTGACACATTACTTACCAGACCAGGTTGCAGCCATATTCACAGGGGATTTATCTTTGTTGATTTCTCCTGGTATCACATCAGACGCTTTACTAACGGTCTGTGGCTCGAACACCTTACTAAGACCGGACTGAAGCTGATTCTGGTTGCAGATAAAAGCACGGAGGCACTGGCCTCTTACTGGTACAGCGTTAGCGTAGATATCGCTATGGTGATCTATGTAGCCGAAGGTAAATCCGTAATCGAGCAGAAAATAGAGCGTATTATCTGTGGGCGAATAATTCGTGAACCGCGCCGCAAAAAATTCAGTGAGCTGGAGATTATGGTGCTTCGTCTATTTCTTGATGGATGCACCGTTAAGCAGATTGCCGCTGTGCTTAATTTAAAGCTCAAGCGGGTCTATAACATTAAGTGTATATTGCAGAATAAAATAGGAGGCAGGCTTAATACGATTATTTCGGGATGAAATGGAATTACCTTTATTGTTATATGAAACAATTCCTGTAAAGGACTCAATTTAATTATTTCAAGGAAATACAAATGAACAAAATCGTATTGGCGGGTTTTGTCGCCGCGGCGCTGGTCTCTTCTCAGGCAATGGCCGATGTAACCGCTTCGGCAACCGCCAGCTGGGATGCAACGGCAATTAAAGATACCACCAGCGCGCTGGTGGTCACTCCGCTGAAATCCCTGAATTTTAAATACGCTGAAGGTATTAAAGCGTTTAATACCCAGAGCGGTGCTTTTGATATCACGATTCAGGGGCAGTCCGGCGCGACTGACTTCACGCTGACTTCTCAGATTGTGAGTAACACCCTGAGCCGCAGCACCGATGCTTCCACTCTGGATATCGGCGTTGACTGGAACGGCAGCAAGCTGAGCAAGACGGCCGCCACCACCATGATCGATACGGCGAATAACGTCTCTGCGGGTCTGGATGCGCTGGCCGTGAGCACCGCTTATGCCGGCAGCGATCGCATTAGTACCCAGGGCAACTTCACCTTTTCCGTTGACTCCGCCACTTCCGATGGCTCTACCGTGGCGGCATTCAAGGATCTGACAGACGGCTACTGGAGCGGTGACGTCCGCGTTCAGTTCACCGCCGTGTGGACCATCTAAATCCTTCCGGGCACGCGCCAGCCCATTTGTATGAGTAAGGAGGTCGTTGACCTCCTTTTAAGGATCTCCGATGAAGTTGACTACGTTACTGCCTCTACTTATTTCACTCCCGATTAGCTTTTCCGCCCGGGCGATCAACGTGGGCGAAGTGACCGCCATGATGGGCTCTGACGCTTCCAGTCTGGCAAAAGAGATTATTAACGCCACGGATATGGCGCGTTATGTCAGCGTCAGAGTCGAACGTATCTCGTCTCCCATGGCCGGTGGCGAAACTATCCCGATGGAAAGCAAAGGCGAACTGCTTTCAACTCCTGCCAGCATGATTATGCCCGGCCTGGCAAAAGAGAATTTCCGCTTCTTTTATCAGGGACCGGCCGACGATCGCGAACGCTACTATCGCCTTTCCTGGACCGACGAACCTGTGACGGAATATGGGCAGGATAAAAATAACAAAACCGGCCAGGCCACAACTTCCGCCATTATCGGCACCATCCTTGTCGTGGCGCCGCGCCAGCAACATTTTGACTACACCCACAGCGGAGACTCCGTGACCAACACCGGCAATGTCTCTTTTCGTGTTATCTCATATGGGCCCTGTCGGGATAAGCAAAAAGAGAGCGGTCAGGGTTGCCGTGAACGTTACTACCTGATGCCGGGCGTAACGGTAAAAATCAAATACACCGATCTCGCCAATAAACGGACGCGTATTGGCATCTGGCATGACGGACAATATATAAACGTTAACTGAGAAATGATATGGACAGTCAGGGGTATGTTAAAGGGACGCTATTTGTCGGCCTGCTGCTTTCTGCTTACCCGGCGTTTCCGGAATCAAAAACGACGCCGGTAAGGATTAACGATTATGTGATTCCCGCGGTGTTTGCCAGCGCGCTGTATCAGGGAATGACGGTGCCAGTCTACATTCGCTTTGCCGGTGATACTGATACCCGACGCAGCCAGCAGAAAATTGCCGATGCGCTATTAACGATTAAAGAGAATGAATTTCGCATTAGCAGTATGACCCTGAGCGATCTCCCTGAACGTATCGAGCTGACGGAAGAGTTAAAGTCGCTGCTGGCCGGGCTTCAGGACAAAAGCATCGGTGACGGCCGGCGGGTTTACTTAAATAAAGATGCCGCTCTGTCGCTGGATACCCGATCTTTTTATCTGGAGCTAACCGTTAATAAAGAAGCGATGACGGCGGCTATTCTGCCGCGTACTAATATTCTGGGGGAATCCAGCGCCCGGGGGCTATCCAGCGTGCTGAACTATACCATTGGCAGCTATTACAATCAGTATCGCAGCACGGATAACGCCAGCAGCTACATGACTCTGGATAACACCTGGGCCTGGGGCGAGCATCATATTAATCTGAATGGTTCGCTGTATGGCCTGGGCACCGGCGATCGCAGTGGCGAAATGTACCGCGCCATGTACGAGCGCGACTATCGCGGTCATCGTCTGGCCATGGGAATGGTGGATACCTGGAACCTGCAATCCATTGCCAGTATGAGCGCGCTGAACTCCAGTCGTATCTATGGGATGAGCTACGGCAATAAGAGCAGCACCCGGGTGGAGGATAATACCCTGTCGCTGCTGCCGGTCACGGTTTTCCTGCCCGCAGCAGGGGAGGTGCATGTTTATCGCGACGGTAAGCTGCTCAGTATCCAGAACTTCCCCATGGGGAGTTACGAGATCGACACCTCGCGCCTGCCGTTCGGCGTTTATAACGTGGATGTCCAGGTGGTGGTCAACGGCCGGGTGGCCAGTACCCGCAGCGCGCAGATCAACAAGACCTTCGCCCGGAGTTCGAGCGTGACGGGAGACCTTTCATGGCAGCTGTTTGGCGGCATGCTGGAATACAACCGTATGGACTACCGACGTCATACTAATCTTAACTACGGTAAGAAAGAGACCTGGATCTCCGGCGTGGCGGCGGCGGTCAGTCAGCCCTGGCTGTCGGGCGTTAATCTTAAAACCACGCTTTACGGCTTCGATAATAACGGCGTTACTGAAAGCGAAATTTCCATCGCTTTTAATGAGTTACTAAGTCTGAATCAGCAGGCTCTATTGGCGACGGACAGCAGCTGGCAGAGCATCTCGACTCTTAACCTCAATTTGCCGGGAGGCTACGGTTCATTGTGGGGATCGCGGCAGTTCAGCCATATTGGCGACAGTCTGCCGATGCAAAAGGATGATTTTTTAACCCTGGGCGCAACGGCCAATCTGCGCAAACTAACGCCGTGGCTCGGTTCACTGACCGTCAGCCGTACCGATAACCGCTACACCCGCAATCGCTATACCAACGTGGATTACAGTCAGTCGCTGTTTTCCAACCGCTATGCTTCGGTATCGCTGCGCGCCGGTATTCAGCGCTATCAGTACGACAGCAGCGAAAGCCTGCGTGACAAATATGTGAATATCGATATCTCACTGCCGCTTTCCACCTGGCTGAGCGCCGGGGTATCGAGCGAAAACGGCAGTATGTTGGCTAACCTGACGCTGCGCAAGAATATCGACAATAGCGTGATTACCCAGGCGGGCGCATCGCTTTCGAAGCGGATTAAGCAATCCGGGGATGATAACCGTTATCGCTCTGATGACTTCGCCGCCAGCGGTTATCTGAACTACGACACGAAATATAACGCCGGTACGCTTTCCGCCACCCGCTCATCGTACAGTAGTTCGAATTTCAGCCTCAGCTCTCAGGGGAGCATTGCCTGGGCTAAAGACAACCTGGCCGCAGGCAAAGGGTCTCAGCGTGCGGGGGTGGTGGTCAATACCGGCTTTAGCGAAAAGGGCAGCATGATCGCTCAGATCAATGGCCGCAACTATCCGCTGACCGGCAAGCGGAATTTCATCAGCCTGCCGCCTTACGCTGAATATCGGGTTGAGTTGATGAATGATAAGCACGCCCGCGACAGCGTCGATATCGTTAGCGGGCGTACCAGTCGCGTGGTGCTGTACCCGGGTAATGTGGGGGTGATCAACCCGCAGATCAGGCAGCTGGTCACCGTGTTTGGCCGGGTCAGAACACCGGGCGGCGGCTATTACGCCAGCGCTGATATTCATAACCATATCGGTAAAACCCGTACCGATGACCGGGGTGAATTCGCCATGGATGTGGATAAACGCTACCCCATCATCACCCTGACCGACAGCCGGGGAGCGGTTTGCGAAGCAGAGCTAAATCTTAAGGAGGCGCGTGGCGCGGTCTGGGTCGGCGATATTCAGTGCGATCCCCAGAAACGAACCGCCTCCCGTTCAGGAGAGTATCAGGATGTTTACTAAAGGGAAGGTTGCGCTGTCGATCGTCGGATGGCTGCTGGCGATGCCGGCGCTGGCGGTAACGGCCACCAATAGCGGCTCGGGGTCCAGTAGTTATTTGTTTATCGAAAACAATATCGATAATGAATACTTTATTACCCCTTACTCCCTGGATCCGCGCTTTTCCGGGGCCAATATCTGGACCCGCTATTCCACCAACCAGACCAGCCTGGGCTATATGGGATATGTGGGCTGGGCTTATGCCAACCGTTATTTTGATATGTGGTTAAGCCAGTCGCCGATCGTGCAGCCGTTTCAGGGGATCCGCTGTATGTCCAGCGGCAGCACTTGCCCCTCGTCTGGCTATATCAGTGCAGATGTGATGGATGATGAGGGATTTTATCACGCCCGCTCTGGCAGTAACGTCTATAACGGCAGCTATGGTTTTGCCTCTTTTTCTCCGGCAGCTTATGAGTATTTTCGTCAACAGGCGGTGGGCGCCAGCGATGCCTTCGTCCTGAATATCTGTTATACCACGACCGAATATGACTATGCCTCCGGGGTACGCTGCCGGGATCTGGAATCTGGTGCAAACTGGCGTTATTACACCCTGACAGCCACCAAAGTGGGCCATCTGACGCTTAACAGCACCGGTGCCATGTCGGAAATCTGGGTCGCCAGCGATGGCAGCCCCAGCATTAACGGCGGCGGCGATCTCTGTCAGTTGGGGGTAGTTTCCGGTAATTCCGGCGTGATATGCAAAATGGTCTCTTATTCGCTGCGCCAGACCCAGCGCGTTACCGCATCCCTGAATTTTCGGATGGTAGTGGATACCGCTGAACTGGGCTTTACGCCAGGAAGCGCCGAAATCATGTACAGCGGCGACGGCGCCAGCTGGACGCGCTATGCCACTTCCACCACCTATACCAATGTTTTTACCACCAGCGGCGACTCGGTGTATGTTTTTCTGTCGAATGCTTTCTTTAGTAAAGTGCTAAATTCCGGGAAGGATCTGACCAATAAAGATTCGCTATTCACCTTTTACTTTAATAATACCGTTACCCCGGAGTCTGGCTTCTATCAGTTTACTGCCTCCAGCCAGCTCAATATCATCCCCAAAGAGTATGGCATCAGCATTGTCTCCAGCGATGGTAATTCCCATCCGTCGCGCTCCGGGAAGATCGGCGACCAGGAGCCTATTGAGTTCGAATATAAGGTGACAACTTCGGCGTCGCGCCAGGCCGACAGCATTATGGCCAGAGTGGTGGGAGATACCACGACTATTCGCGGCGTGCCTTACTGCCTGTTCAGCTCCACGGATGGTACGCTGCATGTACCGATTCCGGCCTGGCTCTCCTGGACCTCCGCCAGTGGGGCGACGGTTAAAAGGCGCAACAGCTGCGGCGATGCCGCCGTCGATATGACTGATGCCAACTGGGTGCAGACTGCCTGGAATGCGGCGGTGGATGACGGTTTCTTCTTTACCGCCACGCTTAAGTTACAGTTTCCGATGGATGATTCACGCTCGCAGTTTACGGTGGATGGTATGGACTGGATGGGTACGGTCAGCGCCAGCGGCGAGGTGGAAGTGACTGCAACCTGGACAGGCGTCGATCGTTAAGGAGGCCCGGGGTGTGTTTTAAGCGATGGTGGCGGTTGGTTCTGTTGGCTCTGGCCTGTGCCGCGACGTTACCGGCACGGGCGATACGGCTGGATTCAACGGTCTACGATATGACGCCGCAGCAGAGTTTTATCTCATGGCCGATACTGAATGATAGCCCGCGGGCCAACCTGTACACCATAACGGCCTGGAAAATCGACCGACCGGGGGCTGGGGGAGAGCGGCGCGTGGATGGCAGCGAGCTGGAGGTGGTTTACTCGCCGCTACGTTTTACCCTGCAGTCCGGGCATCGGGACTATTTTAAGTTTTACTACCGGGGACCTCAGGACGATCGCGAACGCTACTACCGGGTGCAATTTAAAGAGACACCGGTTACGCTAATTCCCTGGCGCGAGCGGCGCCAGGGGCTGGATGCGGTTCCGGTGGTTTCAGTGAGCGCTATTCTGGTGGTGCGTCCACGCAAAATGGTCTTTCGCTATGAGGTGGATGAAGCGGCGGGAACGTTAAAAAATAGCGGCAATACCTGGTTCAGGGTGATTGTGCAGCAGGGATGTCAGGGCGATGATGAGAGCGCGATCCAACTGGCATTACTGCCGGGCGATGTGTGGCGCAATAACGCGATTAACGCTCACAAACGGAAATATATTGTCGCTCTGGGGCGCTACCATAAACTTGGACAGGGGTGCTTTGCCGGGCAGCCTCCGTGACAGGGGCGCTTGAGCGCGCCGGTTACACCAGCGCGTGCATGGCGCGCAGGCGGCGTAGCTGTGCCGCTCCTCCAAACTTACGTCCTATCGAATACTGGTGTTGATAGACGCTCTTCACGCTACATCCCAGTCGGCGGGCAATGGCTTTTGTACTGTTTTCTTCCGATCTCGCCCTTAATACCATGACTTCCCTTTCTGTAAAGACGGGGCCCTGGTAAGGCAGTGGATATCGGTTCTGTTGTATCAGGCTGAATCTGCGGTTGAAGATACTATGCTGGCTGTTTTGCACCACCATGATATACACCTTATGGTTCTTTTTTAGCCAGTAGTTGGCTAGTGGCAGCATGACCTGTTCCACGACCAGCAACACGGGTAATGCGATGTTATTGAATACCTGAATCCACTGTTTATGAATCAACAGATGCAGGTTTGCGCTGGAAAAATCGATAACGATAATGCCCCCATGCATCGACCTGTGGTACGGCTTAAAAATAAGCTCGTTAATTGCCAGTTTGAAATAATAGTTCTCATCCGGCCAGATTATTAATTTTTCATCATGGCAGAATCTATTATTATCTATTTGGTTGTTAATTAATCTGCAGTTTAACCCGCATCCCATACAACAAAAGCATTGTGTTCTCGTCATAAATTTGATATCTCGTAGATCGGATATTAAAAATCATTAATTGATTCATCGACTAATCGAAGTTCATTTATCTATTTTATCTTCGTATCGCTGCCTTGCTCGTCGCTCTGGTAGTATGGCAGAAAGCGTTCTGCGTTTAATCAAAGTCATGGTTGGCGTGTTTGTCGCACTACGGCGCAGCGACTATCCTGTGCTTCCTGCTCGCTGTCATAAGAGCGTTTTAGTAACTTACCATGGGATGCATCTTGATGGTCATTTTTTGAGTTTTTATAATTAATTATTATTTATATTAATGTCATTTTGTTTCCATCATTGCGCTAAGATTTGGCTATTTCTTTGATTTTAAATGCTGCTTAATTAAGAATTTACTTATAAAAGGCACGTAACGAAAAAAACGGCCCCGTACAGAGTCGGTATCCTTAAGTTAACCTTAATTTTCGTTATTCCTGTAGGCCTTATGGTTTTTGACAAAAAAATTTCTGCCGCCCCGCTACTGCTGGGCGCTGCTGCGCTGATATTCCCGTTTTTTGCCGATGTGCACTTCCCACTACTTGGTGGAAAAACCGTGGCATGGGTAGAGGATGCGCAGTCTTGCTGGCTGTTATTCGGCGCGCTGTTTACGCTGTTCTATATGCGTCCGGGGAGCCTTGAGGAGGGATCGCGCCAGTTCTGGCTGTGGTCGGTGGTGTGGTGGCTGACGCTATTTGGCAGAGGGATTAGCTGGGGGCGCGACTACTTTCCGGAAGGGCCCAGAATGGTATTCCGGGCTATTTCGGTAGTGTTGATTGGTACGCTGGTACTGGCGTTTTTCTTTTCACCCGCACTGCGCCGCAATGTCGCTGAACGGTTCCGTCACGAAAGGTTACCGCTCTGGACCATGGTGGTCGTTGTGGTGACTTTCCTGATTTCCGATACCGTCGAGCATCATCGTCTGCTGGCGCCGCTGTTCCTGCACCATCACGCCTGGCAGGATCTGATTGAAGAGCTCTATGAACTGCCCTTTATGATTGGCCTGTTTCTGATCGCCTTTACCATGATGAAGCATGAAAAAACGGCGGAGTCCGATGCCCGGGCGCTACACCGGGCCGATGAAGTGCCCGGATACTGACATTAACCTTTGCGCTTTTTAGGCTGGAACTTCTCCGGAACCGGCGGGATCGGCCGCCGATCGTCTATCAGATGGCGCACGGTCAGAACCGGGTGACGCCACAGCATACGTGGACCGGCCCAGCGCATGATTTCTCGCATCTCTTCGCGCTGCGCCGGTTGATAGCAGTGAATCGGGCACTGGCGGCAGGCTGGTTTCTCTTCGCCAAAAGCGCAGCGCTCAAGGCGCTTCACGGCATAACCATACAGCTTCTGATAGTGTTCTGCGTCGGGCTGAGCCTGAGGACAGCGGCGCTGGTACAGCGCGATCATACGGCGGATGGTGAGCTGTTCCCTGCGAATGCGTTTTCCTGTCATGGCGTGGAGCCCTCTGAGTTAAAAAGTGTATCTACAATGCATTTTAACGCTGATAACCTGGCGGCAGCCAGTACTGACAGGCATTTCGGTCACTTTTCTTGCGTACTCCAGGCAGATCTCTGTTTGCCTTCTGTTCAGGCAAAGCAATTGCAACCCCTCACGGGAGGAGGCATGATACTTGCGCCTGAACAATAAGGAGTATTTATGCAGGAGTTAGCTTCGTTTTTTAAGCGATATGGAATAGAACTGAACCAGACCGCATCACTGATACTGGTACTGGCGATTATTCTTGTTACCGCATTAGTCATTCATTTTATTCTGCACCGGGTTGTCCTCAGAACTTTTGAAAAAAAAGCCCAGGCCAGTTCAAAGCTCTGGCTGCAGGTCATTACCCAGAATAAATTATTTCACCGCCTGGCGCTGTTGCTGCAGGGGGTGATCGTCAATGCTCAGTCTGTGATCTGGCTGCATCGCAATGAAGCTGGCGAGATCCTCTCTCTGTGCGCCCAGTTGTGGATTATGCTCTATGCGCTGCTGGCGCTGTTCTCGCTGCTGGATGTCTTTTTGGGGCTGTCGCGTCGCTTTGCGTTTTCTTCGCAACTGCCGTTAAGAGGCATTTTTCAGAGCGTGAAGCTGATTGCCGCCATTGTGGTCGGTATTCTGATGGTTTCGCTGCTGATGGGGAGATCGCCGGCCATTTTGATCAGCGGTCTGGGCGCCATGGCAGCGGTTCTGATGTTGGTATTTAAGGATCCTATCCTGGGGCTGGTGGCGGGGATTCAGCTGTCGGCCAACAACATGCTGAAACTTGGCGACTGGCTGGAAATGCCGAAATATGGTGCCGATGGCGATGTTATCGATATCGGCCTGACTACGGTCAAGGTGCAGAACTGGGATAAAACCATTACCACCATTCCGACCTATGCCCTGGTCTCAGACGCATTCAAAAACTGGAGTGGGATGTCCGCCTCCGGTGGGCGTCGCATTAAGCGCAGCTTTAATATCGATACCACCAGCGTTCACTTTTTGTCACCGGAAGATGAAGCGCGTCTTACCCGCAGCAATCTGCTGAAGCCTTATCTGGATGCCAAACAGAAAGAGCTGAACGAGTTTAACCGCGATTGCCAGGCAGAGGTTTCACCGCTTAACGGGCGGCGTATGACCAATTTAGGCACCTTCCGCGCCTATTTGACTGAATATCTGTATAACCACCCACGTATCCGTCGGGATATGACGCAAATGGTGCGTCAACTCCAGCCGGATGATAATGGTCTGCCGCTTGAAGTTTATGCCTTTACCAATACCGTAGCCTGGCTGGAATATGAGGCGATTCAGGCCGATATCTTCGACCATATCTTTGCCATCATTGATGAGTTCGGTCTGCGGGTACACCAGTCCCCGACCGGCAATGATATTCGCTCGCTGGCATCGCTCGCTCGTTCCGGGTAGTAATCGTATCCGTATAGGGAGGCGGGCCTGCGGGCCCGTTTTTTTTGGCTAAAAAAAACCTGCCGGGAGAGGCAGGTAGAAGATAGCATTGACCTGAAAATATACCTAAGTCCGAAGTACCGGGATCTTTCAGCACATAAAGTCAGTATAGACAGTTTCGGATTATTTCATTTTTTTTAAGATTTTTCCTGGCAATGCAATGTTCAGACTGGCTGTTACGCTATTTTGTGCCAGGCGTCAGAGGCATAGCCAATAATATCTGTCACACTCATGGCGCTAATAAACGTGAATAAAAAGGGATCACCGAATGAAAAAAAGAATAATTTGTGGCGTCCTGGGAGCACTACTGACTTTACCCGCGCTGGGGGCCACGCAGGAGACTCCAGAGGGATACCAGTTGCGTCAGGTGTTGATGATGAGCCGTCACAATCTGCGGGCGCCGCTGGCGAATAATGGCAGCGTCCTGGAGCAGTCTACCTCCCATCCCTGGCCGAAATGGGAAGTCCCGGGTGGTCAGTTGACGACCAAAGGCGGGGTACTGGAAATCTACATGGGCCGCTATATGCGCCAGTGGCTGGGGGAGCAGGGGCTGGTAAAAGGAGATGACTGCCCCGGTGACAGTCAGGCGTATATCTACGCGAATAGCCTGCAACGCACGGTAGCGACGGCGCAATTCTTTGCCGCTGGCGCCTTTCCGGGCTGTAATATTCAGGTTCATCATCAGGCTAAAATGGGCACCATGGATCCGGTCTTTAATCCGGTGATCACCCGTGACGATCCCGCTTTCAGTAAAGCTGCTGTTAGCGCGATGGAGGCCCAGCGTAGTCGCTACGCGCTGGATGACAGCTTTAAGCTGTTGGAGGAGATCGCCGACTATAAAGATTCCCCGGTCTGTAAAGAGCAGCATCAGTGCGAGTTAAGCGGTGGTAAAGACAGCTTCAGCGCCAGGCTGAACCAGGAGCCGGGCGTTAGCGGGCCGCTTAAGGTAGGGAATTCGCTGGTGGATGCGTTTACCCTTCAGTATTACGAAGGCTTTCCGGAGCAGGAGGTTGCCTGGGGCGAGATTAAGAGCGATCGCCAGTGGCAACTGCTGTCGGCGTTGAAAAATAGCTACCAGGAGTCGCTGTTTACTTCGCCCCAGGTTGCCCGCAACGTGGCGGCGCCGCTGATTAACTATATTGATAAGACTCTGGAAGCGTCGGCCGACAAGGCTCCGGCACTGACGGTGCTGGTGGGGCATGACTCCAACATCGCCTCGCTGCTAAGCGCCCTTAATTTCCGTCCTTATCAACTGCCGGGGCAGTACGAGCACACCCCGATAGGGGGCAAACTGGTGTTTCAGCGTTGGCATGACGGGCGCGCTAATCGCGAGCTGATGAAGGTGGAGTATGTTTATCAGAGCAGCGATCAGCTGCGTAAGGCCCAGCCGCTGTCGCTGGAAAATCCTCCGCAGCGGGTCACGCTGGAGCTGGCGGGATGCCCGACAGACGATAACGGCTTCTGCCCAATGGATAAGTTCAATGAGGTGATGCGTCAGGCGGCTGCCGGCAAGTAATGGTGTGACCCTCTCCCGGTCCGGGAGAGGGCTGATATCAGGAGGATCAGACGTTCTTACGTTCGATGGTTTGCTCGCCCCAGAACAGGGAATCTTTATCCGTGCGGGAAAAGGCCAGGGCCAGGACGTCATCGTTACCTTCTTCCCAAATCTGTTCCGCTTTTTTCTCATCGTATTTTGCGACTTCAAAAATCGCTTCGGCAATTTCCGGCGATGTATTACGCAAGGATGCCCATTCACCAACGTTATGCTTTTTAGACTCTTGATTTAACATGCTTTCCTCCCGTAGGGGTCCGACTTAACCATTCAGTTTGACTGCCAGCCCTGCGACATACTCGCCCTGGTAACGGGCTATTGCCAGCTCTTCCTCGCTCGGCTGACGGGAACCGTCACCGCCAGCGATGGTGGTTGCGCCGTAAGGGGTACCGCCGCGTACCACGGAGATATCAAACAGCTCCTGGGCGGCGTAGCCGATGGGCACGATCACCATACCGTGGTGGGCGAGGGTAGTCCAGGTAGATGAAATGGTGTGCTCCTGGCCGCCGCCGGTGCCGGTAGAGCTGAAAACGCTGGCCAGCTTGCCGTACAACGCGCCGGAAGCCCACAATCCCCCGGTCTGGTCCAGGAAGGTGCGCATCTGGCCTGACATATTGCCGAAGCGCGTCGGGGTACCGAAGATAATGGCATCGTAATCGGCCAGCTCCTGGGGAGTGGCGACCGGTGCATTCTGGGTTTTTCCACCCGCTTTTTCGAAGACGTCAGGCTTCATGGTTTCTGGTACGCGTTTCAGCGTTATCTCTGCACCATTTACCTTTTCAGCACCCTCAACGATAGCGCGGGCCATCGTTTCAATGTGTCCATACATGGAATAATAGAGCACCAGTACTTTAGCCATTCGTCTTACTCCTCAGTTTTATGATGTAAGCGGCATAACGCCGCATTAATATAAAGATTATGACGTGCTGGCCAGAGTGCAAACCAGAGCGCACTTTCCATGACTTACCGCAAGTGGGCACCATAAATACGGTCCTCTCTGTAGCATCAGGACACATTTTTTCTGCCCGGCTTTTTGACTTCATAAGAGCGGGTTAGCCTGGTCAGGAAACCGGACGGGGCGGTAATTTCGTTATGGTATTACAAAATGTAACCATGCCCCGATCGGTCGGGGCGGCTGGGCTACCCTTGTTATTACGTGGGTAATACTGGCGTCGGGCGCCAGCCGCGGAATCAAATCTTGTTGGTGTAATGCTCTCTCACCATTTCACTTACTCCGGAGGTCAGAAATGGCAAACCATCGTGGCGGTTCAGGCAATTTTGCCGAAGACCGGGCAAGAGCATCCGAAGCGGGCCGCAAAGGTGGCCAGCGCAGCGGTGGGAACTTCAAGAATGACCCACAGCGTGCCTCTGAGGCCGGTAAAAAAGGGGGAAGAAACAGCCACGGCGCGCGTAACAGCGAATAATCTGCCGGGCTGTTAACCATGGGGCATTAACCCTGCCTCTGCCGCCGCCGGGGTGAGAGTCCCGGCGGTTTTCTTTGTCGGCGACGGTGCTGTCGGCGTTCTGTTTTGCTATTCTGTCGCCAAAACTGGCAGGGAGTGAGCGCATGGCTGGCAGCGCAACAACACCGGGGCGGCGTTCACAGGCGGTCGCGGCGAAGAAAACGGCGATTTTGAGCGCCGGGCTGGACTATTTCTCACGCTTCGGCCTTCATGGCGCCAGCCTGGAGCAGGTCGCTGAACGGGCCGGGGTATCGAAAACCAATCTGCTTTACTATTACCCGTCGAAAGAGGCGCTCTATGTGGCGGTGATGCGTCAGATTCTGGATATCTGGCTGGCGCCGCTGCGGGCCTTTCGTACCGATCTGGAGCCGCTGGCGGCAATTGGCGACTACATCCGGCTGAAGATGGAGGTATCCCGGGATTATCCGCAGGCATCCCGGCTATTCTGTCTGGAGATGCTGCAGGGTGCGCCTTTGCTAATGGGAGAGCTGGAAGGGGATCTGCGAGGGCTGGTGGCGGAAAAGTCGGCGATCATCAGCGGATGGGTGGCCGCAGGTAAACTGGCGCCGGTCGATCCTCATCATCTGATCTTTATGATTTGGGCGACGACTCAGCACTATGCTGATTTTTCCACTCAGGTTGAGGCGGTTACCGGCCAGACCTTAGCAGACGACGGCTTCTTTCGTCAGACCGTCGCCAGCGTGCAGCAAATGATTCTGGAAGGGGTTCGTCCGCGCTAGCGCCGGGAGGGCACCGGACAACTCAGATCCCCTTCGTCGCAATGGGAAAAGGATTCCAGAAAACCGCTGCGCTCACGGGTTTTGTCCGTCAGGCATTGATTCCATACCAGTGCCTGGGCACTACCGCCTTCGGCCCCGGAGCTGACAAATTTACAGTCAGCATCGCGTACTTTGATCCACGCCTCTTCCGAGAGCTTTAACAGCTCCTGCTGCTGCGGGTTGGCGCGCTTAAGCAGCGACTGATAACTCTGATTCAACTGCTGGTCCGCTTTTTTATATTCATCGGCGGCACATTGATTCATTTCGGTTTGCGATTGCGCCTCTGCGCAGTCTGCGGCCCAGGCAGACTGGCCCAGCAACAGGCTGGCGGCAATAAGATAACGATATTTCATAATACTCCCCTGAAAAAGGCTCCTTTAATAAGGAGCCTTTTCACTGTAGCGGAGCCTTAGCCGATTGTCATCAGGCTGGCGTTCCCTCCTGCCGCTGCGGTGTTGACGCTCAGCGAACGTTCAACGTACAGCCTTTCCAGCAGCAGGTTGGTTTCGCCGTGGGCGAAACCCTGTACCGTGACGATGGCGCCATCCCGGGCGGCGACAAATTCGCACAGCTTACGCAACTGATCGGAATCACCGTGGAAGATAGTCGCATCGAAGGTCTGGCTGAAAAGCTTATCGGCGGTGGCGAAGTCGATACGCTGGCTGACGCTCTGGGGAAGACGTTTTGCCAGTTCACGCTGCATCGGCTCGTCGGGCCACAGCGCCCGGCTACCTACGGCAGTAACCGCCGCCAGCTGGATCAGCGCATCTTCTTCATTATCCGCCACGCACAGCACCCGGGTTCTGGGCATCAGGGTCCAGGTATTGCGCTCGCCGGTGGGGCCGGGCAGGGCGCGCAGGCTACCGCTCTGGGCCTGTTCGGCATAGCGCTGGCACAGAGCACGGAATTCCGAACGCTCTTCCGCCCAGTCGGTCAGGGCGTTATGGGCTTCCTGCAGCGCTGCTTTCAGGTGCATATTGGCCGGGTACATCCGGTCATGGCGGGCGAGGGTGGTTAACACCGCCTCTTCCGGACGGCTACTCAACAGACGGTAGAGATAGAGCGGACCGCCCGCTTTCGGACCTGTTCCGGAAAGACCTTCTCCGCCGAAAGGCTGGACGCCGACCACGGCGCCAACCATATTACGGTTAACGTACATGTTACCTACGTGGGCCTGTGAGGTGACCTGGGCGATGGTTTCATCAATGCGGGTATGAACCCCGAGCGTCAGGCCGTAACCGGCATCGTTAATTTGCTGAACCAGCGCGCTCAGTTTCGCACGGCTGTAGCGCACCACGTGCAGCACCGGGCCAAACACTTCGCGCTTCATCTCGTCAAAGCTTTCCAGCTCGATAAGCGTCGGAGGCACAAAGGTGCCGCTCTGCCATTCGCGCACGTCCTGGCTGTTTTCCTGAGCGGCCTGGAATACCCTGCGTCCTTTGGCGCGCATGGTCTGGATATGGCGTTCGATATTCTGTTTGGCTTCGCTGTCGATCACCGGTCCGATATCGGTGGTCAGGCGGCCAGGATTACCCATACGGCATTCGGCCATGGCGCCCTTCAGCATCTTCAGGGTGTGATCGGCCACCTCTTCTTGCAGGCAGAGCACGCGCAGAGCGGAGCAACGCTGACCGGCGCTGTCAAAGGCGGAGCTAATCACGTCCTGTACCACCTGCTCGGTCAGGGCGGATGAATCGACGATCATTGCGTTCAGGCCGCCGGTTTCGGCGATAAGCGGCGTCGGGCGGCCCTGGGGATCGAGGCGGCTGGCGATGTTGCGTTGCAGCAGGGTCGCGACCTCGGTAGAGCCGGTAAACATCACGCCGCGAACCCGGTCATCGGAAGTCAGGCGCGCGCCGACGGTTTCGCCGCGGCCCGGCAGCAACTGCACCACGCCTGGCGGTACTCCTGCTTCCAGTAGTAGTTCAATACCCCGGGCGGCGATAAGCGGCGTTTGTTCTGCCGGTTTCGCCAGCACGCAGTTACCGGCGGCCAGTGCGGCGGCTACCTGTCCGGTGAAGATCGCCAGTGGGAAGTTCCAGGGGCTGATGCAGACCACGGGGCCCAGTGGGCGATGAGTCTCGTTGTCAAAGTCATGGCTGACCTGACCGGCGTAATAGCGCAGGAAGTCCACGGCCTCCCGCACTTCGGCGATGGCGTTGCTGAAGGTTTTACCCGCTTCTCGCACCAGAATGCCGATCAGCGGCTGCATCTGATCCTCCATCAGAATGGCGGCACGCTCGAGGATCGCAGCGCGCTCGGCGGGTGGGGTGGCGAACCAGATATCGGCCTGATTCACCGCGGTATCCAGCGCCTGTTCCACCTCTTCATCCCGCGCTTCGCGCACGTAGCCGACAATATCCGTCGGCTCGGCCGGGTTAATCACCGCCTGAAGCTCGCTTTCGTGAACCTTTACCTCTTGCTCCAGAATCGGCAGCGCCTGCCACTTCTGGCTGGCGCTGTTGAGCAGCGCGGAAGAAAGCGAAGCCAGACGATGTTCATTGTCCAGATCCAGCCCCAGCGAGTTGGCGCGATCCTCGCCGTACAGATCGCGCGGCAGCGGAATTTTCGGATGCGGCAGTCCGGGCATGCCTTCCCGGGCGCTCAGTTTATCGACGGCCATGACCGGGTCGGCCACCAGATCGTCAATCGAAAGGGTGCTATCGGCAATGCGGTTGACGAATGAGGTATTGGCGCCGTTTTCCAGCAGGCGGCGCACCAGATAGGCCAGCAGCGTTTCATGGGTGCCCACCGGCGCATAGATGCGGCACGGGCGGTTCAGCTTACCGTCGCTGATTTTTCCCACCACCTGTTCGTAGAGCGGTTCGCCCATGCCGTGCAGGCACTGGAATTCATACTGTCCCGGGTAGTAGTTCTGACCGGCCAGATGGTAGATAGCGGCCAGTGAATGGGCGTTATGGGTGGCGAACTGCGGATAGATAAGATTCGGCACTGACAGCAGCTTACGGGCGCACGCCAGGTAGGAGACATCGGTGTACACCTTACGGGTATAGACCGGGTAGCCTTCCAGCCCTTCTACCTGGGCCTGTTTGATTTCACTGTCCCAGTAGGCGCCTTTCACCAGGCGAATCATCAGGCGACGTCGGCTGCGAGTGGCGAGATCGATCAGATAGTCGATGACGAACGGGCAACGCTTCTGGTAAGCCTGGATAACAAAACCAATACCGTTCCAGCCTTCCAGTTCCGGCTCAAAGCACAGTTTTTCCAGCAGATCGAGAGAGATCTCCAGCCGGTTGGCCTCTTCAGCGTCGATGTTGATCCCGATATCGTACTGGCGCGCCAGCAGGGTCAGCGCCTTAAGGCGTGGGTAGAGTTCGTCCATAACCCGATCGAACTGGGCACGGCGATAGCGGGGATGCAGGGCGGAAAGCTTGATGGAAATTCCCGGACCTTCATAGATACCACGACCATTAGAGGCCTTGCCGATAGCGTGGATCGCCTGCTGGTACGACAGCATATAGGCGTCGGCATCGGCAGCGGTCAGGGCTGCCTCGCCCAGCATATCGTAGGAGTAGCGGAAGCCTTTATCTTCCAGACGGCGGGCATTGGCCAGCGCTTCGGCGATGGTTTCGCCGGTGACGAACTGCTCGCCCATCAGGCGCATCGCCATATCCACACCTTTGCGGATCAGCGGTTCACCGCTCTTGCCGATAATACGGTTCAGGGAGCGGGAGAGATTGGCTTCATTATGTGTTGAAACCAGTCGCCCGGTCAGCAGCAGTCCCCAGGTAGCGGCATTGACGAACAGCGACGGACTGCGGCCTACGTGCGACTGCCAGTTACCGTTACTGATTTTGTCGCGGATCAGCGCGTCCCGGGTGCCTTTATCGGGAATACGCAGCAGTGCTTCGGCCAGGCACATCAGCGCCACCCCCTCCTGGGAGGAGAGTGAGAATTCCTGTAACAGCCCCTGTACCATACCAGCACGGCCGCCTGCGGTTTTCTGATTACGCAGCTTGTTGGCCAATTGATGGGCGAGGGTATGGGCCTTCTGGGCCACATCGGCAGGCAGACGGGCCTGCTCAAGGATCATCGGTACGGCATCGGTTTCCGGGCGGCGCCAGGCGGCAGTAATGGCGGCGCAGCTGACGCTTTGAGGCAGGATCTGTTCGGCAAACTCCAGAAACGGCTGGGGTGTTTCATCGACCGGGGCGCTGGCGTCGTCGACATCGCTATTATTGGCGGCGCCAGCCAGTAATGCAGGCAGTTCGGGCAGCTCCTCATTATTTTCCAGGCGCTGCAGGTAATTAAAGATAGCCTGCTTAATTAGCCAGTGTGGTGTCCGATCGATTCGCGAGGCTGCGGTTTTAATCCGCTCGCGGGTCTCTTCATCCAGTTTTACCCCCATTGTGGTGCTGGCCATGCCTGTACTCCTGTCTCTGCTCGTTAGGGTCTGTGAAAAAATATTGCTACCCGGCAATATCTATTATGTTGCAACTTTGTGCAACCACGTTAAATGTGACGGAGATAGCAACACTGAAAGAGAGCAAATTGTTAATGACAGATGCGGATTTATTTTTTTCTGGATTTACCCGAAGGGGCGGTGTTTACTGACGCGCTTAACATTTTTTATGGGTGCAACCCGTAAAAGTGTGAGCCAGTGCAACCTATAAGAAAACTTAAGCTGAACCAGGGGCTGGCATGTGTAACTGATATGTTAAAGCATTTGTAAACACAGAACGCTTACGGCAGGATGGATCGCCGCGAGTGAAACGACAAACGAGACCCGCCACGTTCCGGCGGTGTCAACCTGGGGTTTTACCCGGAAACAACATCGGAGAACCGAATGAATATTAGTACACCGATGCTGGTGACTTTCCTGATTTATATCTTTGGCATGATATTGATTGGTTTTATCGCCTGGCGTTCTACAAATAACTTTGACGACTATATTCTGGGCGGCCGTAGCCTCGGCAGCCTGGTCACGGCGCTTTCCGCAGGCGCTTCTGATATGAGCGGTTGGCTACTGATGGGGCTGCCTGGGGCAATATTTATCGCCGGAATTTCGGAGAGCTGGATAGCGATTGGCCTTGCCCTTGGCGCATGGCTGAACTGGAAACTGGTGGCCGGACGGTTGCGTGTCCAGACTGAGGCCAATGATAACGCGCTGACGCTACCAGACTATTTCACCAGTCGCTTTGCCGATAACAGCCGCCTGCTGAGGATTATCTCGGCGCTGGTTATCCTTGTCTTCTTCACTATCTACTGCGCTTCCGGCATTGTGGCCGGCGCTCGCCTGTTTGAGAGCACCTTCGGCATGGATTACGCCACCGCGCTGTGGGCCGGAGCGGCGGCAACCATTATCTACACTTTTGTGGGCGGCTTCCTGGCGGTGAGCTGGACCGATACCATTCAGGCAGCGCTGATGTTCTTCGCGCTGATCCTGACGCCGGTGGTGGTGCTGTTCACCGTGGGCGGCTTTGGCGATGCGCTGGAGGTGATTAAACAGAAAAGCATCGAGAACATTGATATGTTCAAGGGACTAAATATCGTTGCGATTATTTCGCTGCTGGGCTGGGGACTGGGCTATTTTGGACAGCCGCATATCCTGGCGCGCTTTATGGCGGCGGATTCGCACCACACCATTGTGAATGCGCGTCGTATTGGCATGACCTGGATGATTCTCTGCTTGTTGGGGACGGTGTCCGTAGGTTTCTTCGGCATTGCCTACTTTGCCGATAACCCGCAGCTGGCCGCGGCCGTCAATGACAACAGCGAACGCATCTTTATTGAACTGGCCCAGATACTGTTTAACCCCTGGATTGCCGGTATCCTGATGTCGGCGATTCTGGCGGCGGTAATGTCTACCCTGAGCTGCCAGTTACTGGTCTGCTCCAGCGCGATTACCGAAGATCTCTACAAGGCTTTCCTGCGTAAAGGGGCCAGCCAGCGTGAACTGGTATGGGTTGGACGTCTGATGGTACTGCTGGTGGCGCTGGTGGCTATCGCTATGGCGGCAGATCCCAATAACCGGGTACTGGGGCTGGTTAGTTACGCCTGGGCCGGATTCGGCGCCGCCTTTGGGCCGGTGGTGATTCTGTCGCTGTTCTGGTCGCGAATGACCCGTAACGGTGCGCTGGTCGGTATGGTAATTGGTGCCGTGACCGTAGTGGTCTGGAAACAGTTTGAATGGCTGGATCTCTACGAAATTATTCCGGGCTTCCTGTTCGCCACCCTGGGTATTGTCGTGGTCAGCCTGATGGGCAAAGCGCCATCCCGTGACGTGGTTGAGCGTTTTAATAAGGCAGAACAGCACTTCCGGGATATTCCTGCAGCTAAGTTACAGCAGGCCGAGTAATCTCTTCAGACTGCCCCTGCCGGGGCAGTCTTCATTTTCCTCTCACGTTACGTCATATCATGGCGCAATGAGATAGCCCGCCCGAATATTATCTATCAGAATTTCCTGTTGTTTAAAAAATAACCAGAACGATATTTATCAAATAATATGTTGCAATATTGATAATATTTAGTGTAAGAAAAGAGAAGAGCGGTAGTTCCCGGCAGTGAAAGCCTTTTTCACAATGGAGATCGCGAATGGTAGCGTCCAGAACTGGACATCCGAAAACAGCAATCCGCACTCCCCAGCTGGCAGGCATTGCCACCGGCAACGTCCTCTTCACCGCTCAATATCCCTTCACGACACATTCAGTCATTACCGATGCGGCATCCGCCTCATGGCGGCGGTGTCGCCTCTCCTCAACCGGCAATTATTGGCTTAAAAGGGAGCCAACCTTCTTTGTTTGTGCGCATGATCGCGCCTGTGAGCAGGCGCGGGTAGTGAAACCAACCAGTCAAGGTGCCATCCATGGGAAGACAAAAAGCAGTGATCAAAGCTCGTCGCGAAGCCAGACGTTTGCTGAGGCGGGACTCACGCAGCCATAAACAGCGTGAAGAAGAGTCGGTCACCTCGCTTGTGCAGATGAGCGGCGTGGAATCTATTGGCATGGCCAGGGACAGCAGGGATAATTCGCCTATTGAGGCGCGTAATGCCGCGCAGGAGCGCTATCTGAAAGCTATCGGGCGCAAAAAGCTTATCTTTGCCACCGGCGAGGCCGGATGCGGCAAAACCTTTATCAGTGCGGCTAAAGCCGCGGAGGCCCTGATTCATAAAGATATCGAGAGAATCATCGTCACCCGACCGGTACTACAGGCTGACGAAGACCTGGGCTTTCTGCCTGGCGATATCGGAGAGAAGTTCGCGCCCTATTTCCGACCGGTTTATGACATCCTGGTACGGCGCCTGGGCGCTTCTTTTATGCAGTACTGCCTGCGTCCGGAAATCGGTAAGGTAGAGATCGCCCCCTTTGCCTATATGCGTGGCCGCACTTTTGAGAATGCGGTGGTGATTCTGGATGAGGCACAGAACGTAACTGCATCCCAGATGAAGATGTTCCTGACTCGCCTGGGAGAGAACGTCACGGTTATCGTCAATGGTGATATCACCCAGTGCGATCTGCCAGCCGGAGTGCTCTCCGGGCTGGAAGACGCGCTGCGGCGCTTTAGCGACGATGAGATGGTCAGCGTTATTCGCTTCACCAAAGAGGACTGCGTACGCTCTGATCTTTGCCAGCGCGCGCTCAACGCTTACGCTTAACCTGAAACTAATCGCGACAGGCCCGGTACACGCTGCCGGGCCTTTGCGTTAATGTCCGTCAGGTTGTGGTAGGGAAGGGGAGCGGCTTGCCGATAAAATAGTCCTGCATATGGTTGACGTCTATCCGTTACAGCCGTTTCTGATACTCCTCGCTTCGACGAATTCGGCGACCAACTGCATCTTCTGCTTGCCGGCGATTTGAACCGGCAGGATAGTGGATGAACCTGCACGTAATACAGGAACCGCGACGGCAGTCATAACCAGAATAATGAGAAATCGTTTGGCGCTGGTGTAAAGGGCTTTCATGGATTGTATTAATTATCCAGAAATTCGCTAACAGCCAGACGATTAGTCGCAGTAATAGTGAGGATTATCCAAACAGCACTGAAAGAGGAAACGTCTATAGGATGAACATAACGGGTGTCGGTAGAGGCGAGCCAGATGAGGGTTTTCGCTTTTCCTGCCGGTTAAACTCTGGCCGGGATTTTGTGCAGCAGATATGAAAAAGCCCTGGTGTTAATCTGAACTCTCTCATTAAATATGGCGGTGAGGGAGGGATTGACTCGCTGCGCTCGCCCTTCGGGCAGTCTCCTCGCGGGCTCGTCGCCTGTCCTACGGGCTTCGCCCGTTGTCGAACCCAGTCGAGGGTTCTCACCCTCCCGGGTTGTGCGACATAAACGAAAAAGCCCGGGGGTTAACCCGGGCTCTCTCTTTAAATATGGCGGTGAGGGAGGGATTCGAACCCTCGATACGTTGCCGTATACACACTTTCCAGGCGTGCTCCTTCAGCCTCTCGGACACCTCACCAAATTGTCTTGCCAGCCGCCTGTAACGGCTAACGGGGCGCTACTATAGGGAGTCAGCCAGATATGGTCAAGCACATTTTTTCGTTCCGCATTGTTTTGGTCAAGGGATGAACAAACTGAAGATTGGGTTCTTCAGAAAACGCCTTGTGGCGGATCTTTAACAATCTGATGACAAGCCGTATATCGCTTTGTGGGCCAAAGAACCAATATCATATTGTTTAACAGGTACAGGTAACAGCGTGTAGCTGAAATGATAAGTACGATTAATGTTTTCTTTAAAAGGAAACATCTGGCCTAAATATTCATCATGCCTCCATAAGCAGTATTCAGTCTCTTTATGATAGTAGGATAGGTTTTTTCTTGCATTACTATGGTATTAAGATCATTGACGAGAAATTAATGAGAAAAAATGAGAATTATGAGGTTGTTATTTTTCCCTCATCCTTTATATAAGAAGTTCTGAAAGGAACGGACATTGCTTTTGTAGGATGGCGATATGAATGGATTAAAACTTAATGAAGGGAAAACTTTTCTTCTTGACAAAAATGTAATGTTTTTGCCCTCCAAAAGGCGACTGGTATCGGAAGATAATCGGGTGGTGGAACTGACAGAGAACAATTATCGGTTTCTTTCTTTACTTCTTACCGGTGAGACAGATAAGCAGGCCATTATTGATTTTGTCTGGCAGGAGCAAAATGGGTCGGTGAGTGAAAGCAGCTATTACGGTCAATTATATTTGTTACGAAAAGCGCTTACGGCATGCGGGCTGGCAGAGTCATTGATTAAAACGATACCGCGTAAAGGGGTGAGATATACAGGGACTGTAAAGGAAGTGAGCATTGACAGCAATACGACGTCTGAGAAGGAGGTTAGTGAAACGTTGTCCGGAGCGCTAGAGGCAGAATCCGGGCAAGAAGAGCTTCATGGAAAAGCTGAAGTAGAGGTACGGCCTACTCCAGTACAACGTGGTAGTGCCGAGTGGTACCAAAGCCGTAGCTGGAATGTATTCGTCTCCGTATTAGCCGTTATTGCCGTATGTTGGATCACGACGCTGATCTTTGTGTTCCTCTTTTTACTGAAATGAAAATAAATGAACAGTATTGAGATTCTTAATGAAGACTCATTTTGGGGAGAAAAGTAATCTCTGTCCGTCAATTCGATACATACGATTGATAAATATTCTCTGGATTTTGTATTAGTAACTTTTATATTTTTAAGGAATTATTATGTCAAAATGGTTTTCTGGTATGACTGCCAATGTGAAAAACTTTGCTGAAAATGAGCAGGGTGTTACTGCAATTGAATACGCCCTGATTGCTGTCGCTATGGCTACGCTGTTGGCTGCAGTACTTGGCGATCAGACTTCCGGTTTCCTGGGGGCGCTGAATGATACCTTTGAGGCTATCAAAAATGCGATTCTGAGCGTCACGCTTTAATCGTTGCTCTGTAAGCCCTGTTACTGGCAGGGCTTACGTTGCGGCAGGCAAATTTAAGGATGAGTTTGTGATTAGTTCTTATCAATATGGAATTTTATTCCTGGTGACTTTGCTATGTCTGGTGATCAGTTGGAACGATCTGTATAAAAGAACAATACATAATAAATATGTGCTATGTATTGTTTTGCTCGCCGCTATCTATGGGGTTTTACCTGGAAGAGAGATAAATGCTGTCGCCGCTGGCCTGTCGCTACTGGCTGGCTTTTTCCTGTTTTATGCGCATTTCATTGGTGCGGGAGATGTGAAGATTTTCTCTGCTCTGGTGCTGTTTGTTCCCCAGCAGCAGTTTTTTTCTTTTTTATTTCTGACGACGCTGTATGGCGTCGCGATTGTGGCGATCGGTTTTGTTGGGTTCCGGAAACAAATGCAGACAACAGGCGTGCCTTATGGTGTGGCAATTTCGTTGTCTTTTATTTGTTGTATGTTTTTTTCAGCTCCTGGATATATTCAATGAATCAAAGAATTTTGCTTTTTTTATCCGTGATTATCATCGTCGTTGGCGTTGTGGGCCTCATCAGATCAAATGATGAGGTCGTGCCGGAAACCGTGCCGGAAACGCCTCAGGCAGTATCAAAAAACATCATTATTGCTGAAGCAGTTTATGATCTTCTCCCTGGGGATATCATTGATGATAATGCTTTTAAGATTAAATCTCAGTTGATATCCGAAGATCACGATATCAGAGATCTCAGTGCCATAAATGGTAATCTTCAGGGATATCTGGTCAAAAACAAAATTGGGCGTGGTGAGAATATTCTACTGGCCGCACTGGAAAAACCCGGTTCTGAGGGGTTTATCAAAAGAAGTATGCAGCTCGGTGATGTTCCCTATCTTTTTCCAGTGAAGAAGAATGATAATGAATATCTGCTCTCAGCGCTTAACGCCGGCGATAAGGTTGCTATCTATCTGAGAGTCATTGAGATTGAAAAGAATAAAAGTCCTGCAGCAGGTTTAGTTCTTGAGAGCAGCGCCAGCGGAAAAGATATTAAAAAATATGTCGTAAATAGGGTCTTTGATAATTTGCCGGTTATCGCGACCACTGAATCCGTGCCAGATTCGAAGACATCGCGGGATCCACTCCTGGCAGGTAATAAAGAAATCGTTGGTTATATCACTATTAAGCTCAGCCAGGATCAGTTGGTGAAATTAAAAACGGTCGAGAATGCCGGTGAGCTTTTTGTGGCGCCAGCGGGGACTGAAGGTCGCTATGTAAATGGCAAGGTCAGTATGGACGATGTACTGCCTCAATTCAGAACGGTTAAGGAAATTCGAGGTAATGGGAAATCAGCAGCGAAAAAATAATCAGATAAAAATTGACAACCTTTACTTAACAGGATCGGGAGATAACATGCTCAGGTTGTTTAGGAATTTACTTGCTACCTTTTTTTTGGTAGTTAGCAGCGCTGCCGGTGCCGGCGAGATATGGATCCAGCCAGGCGATAGTCGGGTTATCCAGTTACAGGAAAATATTGATACAGTATTTGTTTCTGCCCCCGACGTTGTGGAATATGAGATTATCGGTGATAAAAGCCTGGTCGCATATGGTAAGGAATTTGGGCGTTCCGAGCTGATTGCATTTAACAAAAATGGCGAGCAGGTATTAAAAACACTCATAATCGTCGATGCGATTCTTGGTGAAGCGCATCAGAGAATCAGTGAGGAGTTTCCTGACAGCAAGGTGACCATTAAAAAGATGGCCGGAACCTATATTCTTTCCGGTACCGCAGAATCCGAAGAGGCTAAAGATCGCATTTACCAGATCGTGGGCGAGAGCATTGGCGCGAAAAAAACGGTGCTGGAAAGGACGCTGATAAAAAACGGTAATGGCGGTGGGGATAAGAACGACGAACGTCTTCCCTGGATGGACCAGGTCCTCTATGAAGGCCTTATTAACAAGCTGCAATTGCCCATCACCAATCAGGTGAACGTTAAGTTATCCATCGTCGAAGTGACCCGTGAATTTACCGACAACATCGGTGTGGACTGGAACACGGTAGGGGAAACGGCATCAGGAATGTTTCGTCTGGTAAAATTTGACGCCAACTCAATAACCAGTCTGATACATGCAATCAGTAATGATAGCGTGGCGCGCGTGTTGGCCGAACCTAATCTGTCGGTTCTCTCCGGGGAAACTGCAGAGTTCCTTGTTGGGGGCGAAGTTCCGGTAGTGACAACCTCAAATAACGGCACCAGCGTGGACTATAAAGAATATGGCATCAAACTGAACATTGGCGCGAAGGTCAATAACAATAAGAAAATACGCGTTATTCTTGGCCAGGAAGTCAGTAATTTGGATAGCACGTACACGACCGTAGCCGGCTCCTCGATTCCCGCATTGCAAACCCGACGCGCCCGGACAACGGTAGAGTTGGCTGATGGCGAAAGTTTTTTGCTGGGTGGGCTTATCAGTAAAACAGAGCAGGAGCAACTGGCGAAAATTCCATTTGTCGGTGATATTCCCATATTAGGAGCGCTCTTTCGTAATGCGTCAACGGAGCGAAAAAATAAAGAACTGGTCGTTATCGCCACGGTGAACTTGGTTAAGCCTGTCGCCACCCGGGAAATCGTCGTACCCGAATTCCGTACAACCACGACCTGGAGCCGACTTTTTAATCTGGATGGCATTACCAGTCGTCGCGACAAGGAACGCGCGGTAAATTTTATAGAACGCGGAGGGTTTATTAAATGATATTGTTCAGCCGAACTATCCTGTTGGCTATCATGGTGTTTTTCTTCAACTCTGCGCAGGCCAATATTCAGGATGTGAAGACCTATAATTTCACTACTCGTGACGCGATTTCTGTTGAAGTCCTGGCTGGCAAGATCGCCTATGATGCCGGGAAAGGTTTTTCAGGTGAAGTTTACCTTTACTGGAATAATAATGATTTCACCCAGTTTGCACAGCATATTCGCAAGGAGTTGATTGCTCATGGTATTAACCCCTATCAAATAATTCTGAAGCAGGAGCGTGGCGGATTTACTGAAAATAGCTATCAGGGAATTAAAGTTTATCTCCGAAATGTTGTGCTGCGCGCGCCTGAATGCCGGGGAAAGGCTCTGAATTATAAATATCAGAGCGATGATGCTGGATGTGTGTTAAATAACATTATAGATCAAAGTCTGGTAAACCCATTTTCGTATCAAATGTAACAAGGAAGTAGTATGCTGCTGTTCTCCAAAAGTGAAAATAAAGACAAGCGAGAAGATGGCGTTTTTTATGTTTTTTCTCGTTCGCCATTGCTGAACGAAAATTTAACCAGTGAATTACGTCTTGCCGGATTGCCCCATGTGCGGGGGATTAAATGCAATATTCCCGATGAATTACAGGGTACGATCCCCGATGATATCAGCGGGGCGGTGATTGATATCGGTGATTGTACTGATGTCGATACGGTCGTACAGCAATTACAGATGCTGATTCCGGGGGGCGTCTGGTATTGTGTGGTTGGCAATAGCGACTCGATTACGCTGGCTCAGCAGTTCTCCAGCTATAACGTCGCTTATTATCACTCTTCCGCTCAGCGTGATTTACTGGTGGAAGCTGCAGTGAACGGCTCCCAGGCGGTCACCAAAAAAAAAGCGATTATGATCGGCATTCTGGGTTGCAAGGGAGGGGTCGGCAATTCGCGTTTAGCCTGGCATATTGCGCGCAAGATAGCGGATGAAAAAAGAGTGGCGACGTTACTGGTATCTGGCAGCGGAGGAACCAGGGATATGGATATTATTGCCGGTAAAAAACTTTCTCACGAATATACCAGCGTCAAAAAACACCTGGATATTTATGGTGAGCCGGTCACTCAGCTCAGCGAAGTCGCCGAAGACGCTTTTCATCGGTATAACTTCGTTATCTACGAGCAATCTATTCATACTGCCTCGAAAGAGCAATTGCGTGGATTCGCGGAGCAAGCGCTATGTCTGGTGCTGGTTATCGACCGTAGTTTTTCTTCTGCCAGGGTTGCTCGGGCGATGCTGGAACAGGTGGATGTTCTTCACAGAATTAACCGGCTGTCCCGCAGAGTCTACCTCTGTTTTAATGATAACCGCCCGGGGCAGCATAGTGAAATTACATTGGAGGATCTGGAAAAATTACTTGAGCAACGGGTAGATATTCACATCCCCTATATAAAAAGTGGTCTTGAGAGAGTCAGTACTTTACCTTCAGACGGATTATTAGCGTCACAGGGCGTCAATAGTCTGGATTTGCTTGTCGACAGAATTTTAGGTGTTGCCCGTACAGAAAAGAAATTTTCTGTCCTTAATACTATCTTCCGGAGAATCAGAACATGAGTCTATCGAAAGAGAATCAGATATTGCTACGCGAGGGCGTGTTAAAAAATATTGAAATAGCCAAAATAGAACACCTTATCGAAGATCGTTACGCTTTGGTTTCCGAGATGAATAGCGTTATTGAGAAGGTGGTGGAACAGGAAGATATCTATTTGACCGGCGGCGATCAGCGAGCCATGGCTGAGATTATGACCGACGAGATCATGGGATTTGGTCCGCTGCGAGTTCTGATTGAAGATGACACAGTCTCCGATATTCTTGTTAATGGACCAGACAAAATCTTTGTAGAGCGTTATGGAAAACTGGAAATTACGCCATACTGTTTCATTGATAATGCGCAGCTGACTGATGTCGCCAGACGGCTGGTCCAGCGCGTCGGGCGCCGTCTCGACACCGGCCAGCCGCTGGTCGATGCCCGATTGCTGGATGGTAGCCGTCTTAACGTCGCGATATCGCCGATTACGCTGGATGGTACGGCAATTTCCATACGTAAATTTTCTCGCCATCATTTGGGCTTCCGGGAGTTAATCGACTCTGGTGCGCTAAGTAGCGCTATGGCGGATTTTCTTGTTATCGCCGCCCGCTGTCGCGCTAACATTATTATTTCTGGCGGTACCGGATCGGGGAAAACAACGCTGCTGAATGCCCTGTCGGCTTATATTGATGAGAATGAACGTATTATTACTATGGAGGATGCGGCCGAACTGAGATTACGGCAACCTCACGTTTTACGAATGGAAACAAGAATGGCCGGTATCGAAAATACCGGAAAAGTGTCAATGCGCGCATTGCTTATCAACTCGCTAAGGATGAGGCCGGATCGGATCATTGTCGGTGAATGCCGGGGCGAAGAGGCTTTTGAGATGCTGCAGGCGATGAATACCGGGCACGATGGCTCCATGTCAACGCTCCATGCCAACTCGCCGCGTGATGCGATTTCCCGCCTCGAAAATATGGTAATGATGGCAGGAATGGGTATTCCTATTGAATCAATACGGCGTAATATTATTTCGGCAATTAATATTATTATTCAGGTTTCGCGACTGAATGACGGATCTCGTAAAATTATGAATATCAGCGAGGTGATGGGCATTGAAGGAGAGCATGTTATTTTGCAAGATATTTTTACATTTGAAAGTCATGACGAACGAAATAGTGATGGCAGAATTCAGGGCGATTTCGTTAATCATGGATTACTGGTGCGCTCATCAATCATGCAAAATGCGACGCTCTTTAATTTAACTGAAGAGTTAAAGCAAATATTTAACATGAGAGCTTAATATGTATATAGCAATTGTGATAACAGGATTGGCTATCTTCGTGATGGCATTATTAAGGTACTGGAGGATTCATCGGGTTATCGATGCGGCAGCGCTGACGCGTGTCGTAGAGAAGGCTGAAGGAAAAACCAATTTCATTGCTGAGTTATATACCGAGTGGCGTAACTATGCTTTTGGCTCAGTGAGATGGGGAATCAATGGATTTATTATCTCGTTAACCTTGCTATTGCTCTCATTATTTATCAATTATTATTATTTGGGCTTCCCTTGGGTCTTTTTTATCCTTATTGTTTGCATGGTGTTGGTTGTCGCGCAGATCCGTATGGGTCGGGCAATAAGGAAAAAATACTTTGAGAATAAGTTCCCGGAGGTACTGACTGTTGTTAGCTCTGCTATCTCTGCAGGCAACAGTATTCAGCAGGCTCTGGAACGATGCGGTACGAATATTGACGGCGATATGGGAAATATTTTTAACAATGTTAGTCGGCGTTTAAATCTGGGGGAAGAGCCTGAAAGAGTCTTTAATGATGCTGTTAACATATATCGTTATCGGGAGTTTTATTTTTTCTTTATTGTTATGATGGTGAGTCTACAGCGAGGCGGGCAGTTACGTACGTTAATTAGTCGTCTTTCCCGGACGATCAATATAAATAAAAATATGGATAAAAGGAAAAAAGCAATGACTTCAGAAGCCCGATCATCGGCAAAAATTGTTGCGGCTATTCCTGTTATCTTTTTTCTGGGGATGAAGTTTTTGAGCCCTGATAACTTTGACTTTATTGTTAATGACAGTACCGGAAGATATATTCTTTATTATGTTTTATCCAGTGAAGTTGTAGGCTTATTGATTATCAACCATCTGGTAAGGAAAGCAATATGACATTTTTAGTCATGCTGATTTTTGGCGTAGTTATCTTCCTGTATCTGGTCCATCGAGAGCTGACGATCTATAAAAAAATGTGCCTGGTTAATTCTGAATCACAAGAGTCAGGAGTCGTGTCCAGAACCACTTTGGATATTAATGCCATTATTATATCGAACAGCCGTATTCTACTTTTCCTGAAAGAGGTAGATAGCGATCTGATACGTAAGATTAAAACGACGCTGGTTCTGTCTTTTCCTGTTTTCATTCTGTCGTTACTGCACGTTTTACCAGTCAGTTACCGACAGTGCGCAATGATTATGATGGTGATTATGGTGGCGACGATCGTGGTTCCGGGGGCGATCGTTGGCCCCGTGATTCATCAGAAGTTAAAACGTATGACAGATATATTGCCGTATTTTATTGAGTTAACCGCCGTTTGTGTACAGACAGGAATGACGGTCGAAAGCTCAATTAAATACGTTGCCATGCGCTTTGATAAAATGGATGAAAATCTTTCTGCGATCATGATGTCAATTTCGAGGAAAGCGGAAGTTGCTGGACTGGAAGAAGCGTTAGGTGAACTTTACCACTCAACGGAGACTCCTGAGCTAAAAATGTTCTGTGCGACATTACAGCAAAGCGTTCATTACGGTACTTCGCTTTATGAAAATTTATTGGAACTGGCTCATGATATTCGCGAGTATCAGTTACTTCATATAGAAGAAAAAGTCGGAAAATTATCGGCAAAAATGAGCATTCCCTTGATTTTGTTTATTATGTTCCCCATTACGATTCTTATTTCGGCACCAGGAATATTAAGGATAATGAAGCATGGTATTTTCTAAAAAAACTCTTGTGATTGGCGGCGTACTTTTTATATTAACAGGATGCAGCTCGATGAGCGGTTTTCATGCCAGTACTGAGAATACTCAGATACAAGAGGATATCTATCTTAAATCCAGGAACTATACTGGGCTGATTAATTTGTATCGTAGCTCTTTGAAGAAAAAAGACGATCCTAAAATCCGTTACAAGCTATCTAAGTATTATTATCAGGCGGGGGATTATAAATCATCACTCTATTACTTACAGCCACTGTTAAAGAATCCCGATCAGACTATTTATACGCTTCAGACACAAAATATGATATCTCTTGGTGACTATCCCCAGGCGATAAGAGTGACTCAGCAAATGTTATCCCGGGATAATAAATATGCGGAAGCTTATAATTTAAAAGGTGTTGCTCTGGCAATGTCAGGAAAATATTCTGAAGCCAACGCTGCGATTCAGCAGGCGCGGGATATGTTTATCGCCGATGATGTAGCCATTAACAATATGGCAATGATCGCGTTGCTCGACCAACGGTATCAGGATGCCGTGGGGTTACTACTGCCTCAATATCTGCGAGGGCGTAAACAGGAGCGCATGATTCATAACCTGGTGGTTGGTCTGGTGAAAGTGGGCGACGCAGGTTATGCAAAACAAATTGTTCGCGCCGAAAATTTGAGTGATTATCCGGATGAGCTTATTGATTCTCTAATTAGCCTGGGGCCGATTAAAAATGAGGTGTTATAATTTAAAGAAGACCTTTTCCCGCGATCAAACTGGAGTAGCGAGTATTGAATTTTCTCTTTCAATTATCGCCTTTGTTATATTGCTATTTTTTATTGCGGAGATTGCTCGTATGTCTTATATCTCTGCGGTGCTGGATCTGGCGCTGTCCGAAGCCTCCAAATCAGCAAAGAACGCATCAACGTTTGATTCCAGCTATCAAACGCGATTTCGTCAGCGCTTTGTGAGTAACGGAGGACATTTATGGGACTTTTTGACAAAAAATAATGAAGTAGAGCTCAGGGTTTATTTTAGTGATTCTGTTGGCGATATGATAAGAAGCGGAGGTAGCTCGTCAGCAAACTCCAGAAATATGGCATTAGCCAGATATCAGGTCCACTATCGTTATCAACCTATGTTTTTTCCGTTTCCTGGCTTTTGGGCAAATAGCTTGCTATATCGGGAGGTGATCTTTGTTCAGGAATATGAACGCTCAAAGTTTATGGACTAATCAGAAGGGAGCAGTCGCCGTTGAATTTTCGTTTATCGCGATAATCCTGGCGCTGATTATGGTGTTGGCGTCCGAACTGGTGATGAAACAAACTCTGGTAGGCAAACTCGATCGCATCTCTTATTCGCTGGCCGGGATCCTCAGGGAGCGTCAGCAGCTCTATGCGGAACGCGAGGAGATAGCTCCGACGGAGTTAGCCGAGATGCGGGCGCTGGCTGCGAAGATGCTGGCGGATATGCATTACCCGCACAGCGAGCAGGTCACTATCGGGCTTGAGGCTTTACATTTCGCACCGGTAAGTGATTTGGTGAATAAGAATAAGGTCATTTCCCTGAATCAGACTATCCGCGATCCCGGCTGTGTTTCGCCTGCCGGAGATTTAATAACCCTGAAAGACCTTTCCCCGTTGGGAAGCTACGGTCGCTGGGTGCCGCTATACCAGGTCACGGTCTGTCTTCCGCAGAGCTCGTTATTCAATATCGCCAATTTTTTTCGTTCTACGGATCAGATTGTTTCTTATGCCGTTGTCATGGCGAGGTAGCAGGGAAACATGAAAGTAATGATATTCGTGTTAGCGCTTTGTCTGACGCAATACGCTGTCGGCGCGACGACGAACCACGCTGTTCTTTTTATTGACTCGGCAAGGCCCGAGCAGGCCGCAATGATTGAAGCACTGAATAGCGCGTTTTTTTTTAGCGCCAGTCTGCGCGCCGGGCTGAAGGTGACGGCGTATGACATTAATACCGATACGACCCATCGCGGTTTTTCCGGCGATGTCGACTATCGCAGAGATTTTGATGGAAAAGCGGTGGCGCAGATGAGACCAGGAGCTTTGCCTTATCTGTTCTGTTTACGAGGTGGGCAACGGATTGTCCGGCAACTGACCATTGGTAGCCAGGAGGAAATAAAGTTATGTCTGGGCAGTTAATTCAAAAATATCTTTTACGCCTGGCGCGCAATCAGGATGGCGCTTTTGCAGTCTCTTTTGTGCTGGCATCGGCTTTTATTATGGCGATGTTATCGATGGCATTAGATGGTTCTCGCTATATCACTGAGCGAGCCAGACTCTCCGATTCCCTGGAGCAGGCTGCATTAGCACTGACGTCGGAAGATAACCCTGAAGGCGATCCACGTAACGATACGCTTGCCAGACACTATATTTCGGCTTATATGCGGCACAATACCGGCATTGCTCAGCCCGTTATTCGCAAGCTGCAGGGTGTTTCAGCCGAGAATGCGCGTTTATTCTATACGGAGTTTAGAGTGAGCGCCCGGGTGAATGAGAATTCGTGGCTGGCCAGCGATTTTTTCCCCAGCTTTGACCGTTCGGTAACTATTGGCAATAACGGTGCAGCACGAAAGTTTCGTTCCTACATGGATGTTATGTTTGTTACCGATTTTTCGGGATCAATGAAGGAGACTTTTGATAATCACATAAAAATTGATGAGCTTAAACGAATTGTTCTGCAACTGGCCCAGGAACTTTATCATTACGAATTGCAGAATAAAGTGGGATTTGTTCCTTTCGCTTATGGAACGCGGCAGGGCGATGCCTGCAACTTTCAGTTCGTCAGTAAGTTTGGAAAACTCCCTGAAGATTATCTGGTACGACCGGGCGGTAGCGGTAAGTCGTATGAACAATACCAGAGAGTTGCTGATGCCATTGACTACACTGCGACAGTGGAGCGGATCCCTTATCCATCAACCGACTTTATATTTCCATATTCACAGACGCCCAGCGATTCATTCTGTTTACGTGGAACCGTCTCCTTTAATTTACCGTTAAGTGGAGAAATTACTCAGGTAAATACGATTAATACTATGACGCCTAACGGTGGAACGTTGGTGGCTTCAGGAATGTTATTGGGAACTCAATATCTGATGGCCGGGGATGCGCCAAGGAAAGTACTGGTGGTCGTCTCTGATGGTCAGGACGATCCCACTGAGTCGAAGGGGGTGACCAATATCAGTCAACGTTTGGTGGATGCCGGAATGTGCAACAAAATTCGCCGGGTATTGACCACGAAAGAGAGCGTCGGCAAATTAGCCTTTATTGCAATTGGCTATCAGCCCACAATGGATTGGGAGTCATGCGTAGGGAAAAATAACTTCTTTTTGCCCCAGGATGTACCTGCTTTACGTGATGCGATGCGCCGGGCGGTATTTGAAGAGGTCGGACACAATACCCTGAAAGATGAATGATGAGATTTTTAAAGGCTTGTTGAGATTTAATGACTTAAGAATAATTAAGTTTTCTCCTATTATTTTTACGGCGCTGCAGATAACGTCGTTTAAATTATTTGGACGTTAATCTCAGGCGCCTGTTACAGGATACGACTACTTAGTATCTGGAGTCGTAAGTTTAATTTATCACAGGATTGATATTTTAATGAAGTTAAAATCTACTATTGCCACACTGGCTGGCCTGGTCATCTCTGCATCGGCTATGGCTGCAACGCCTTCCAGCTACGATACTAAATTCAACGTTAGTGCGAACGTGCCTACGGGAGTTTATATTGCGGATCCGGATGGCAACCCCGTAACTGAGGTTGATGTCGTGCTGACCGCACAACCGAGTGGTTTTATGGAAGCAGTCACCGATCAGCTTCGTCTGCGCAACAACGATCCGGCAGGAACTAAAGTCGCTATGATTCTGGATGACTCCCTGGCTTCTACCGGTTCACCATTTGCGCTGTGGAGCAATGCAGGGGGCTCTCTTAAGTCGATGAAATATACTATTCAGGCCATGACCACAGCGGCTTCATCGGCGACTTTTACCAACTCCGGCGACAGCCGCGATTTTACTCTGAGCAATGTACAGTCAGGTTTTGCTGATGAGCCGGTTCAGTTTAAATTCGTCTCTGTCGATAAGTCGTTGGATATTGCGAAGGGTTATTACACTGGCGTTGTTTACGCGAATGTAAATGCCGCACCGTAATCGATAATTCGCACTCTATGGTCGGTGGTTTCCACCGGCCATTTTGGATGGGCCTGACCTATGTCTAATAAACTATTATTATTTTGCGGCTCTCTTTTATTTTTCATGTCTTCCGTTAATGCCGGGCCTGGACGATCTTCGCAGTTGTCATTGGGTGTTGATGCATTGCTTGAAGCCAGGGTGGCTCTTTATTACAGGGGAGAGCGAGTGACGGATAAAAGCATTGATTTTCCGCTTCCTGTCAATGCTACTAACGGTTTATTTGAAGAACTGAGTGATTACTTTTATGTCGTTGGGAATATTGAAAATGCGAAGGTGAAATTTGCTGATGCATTTATTCTTGATGATGAAGAGACCCCGGGCAGGAATATCTCTATGGTGGGGGCGTTTGTATTCAATGAAATACGCTATGATGTGACATCAGACTTAACCGTTCCTGTTCTTCGTGATGTACGGCAGGGTACTTCGACTAATGGTTTTAAGGTTCATATGAAATCACAACATCTGGCGCATAATTATCCTTCAGGGCGTTATGTTAATGTGTTTACTCTTATTTTGACGCCTGCCATGTGATGGGGCCAGCGGATGAAAAGGACATTTTCTACCAATACGATTATTATCGCAGGATGCGTTTCATTTTTTTCGCTTTCGATTCCTGTTGTGGGTTATGCGATCTCATTACCTGCGGGTTTTGAAGATATTTATAATCAGAAGAATAGCGGCATTTTTGAAATTACCCAGCGTAATCACTCTTTGGGGTCGGTGACCGTGAAATACGATCGTGAGCAGGCTTGGCTATCGACGGTGGGGGCGCTGGTTGATCAACTCTATGATCCGGATATGCCTCGTCTGAGCATATCGCGTGATACGCTTATGAGTGAACTTTCGTTGCCGTTGAAGCGAGTATCTAAAGCCGGTTATGATGGTAACGCGATTAATGCGCGAATTGATGAGTCGACTGCTGTTATCGAATTGATCTTCCCGGAAAGTTATTTTAGTACACAGGCATCAGCAACCGACAGTCCGTTGATTGTCTATAAGAGTCATCCTGGCTATGCCCATAGCCACAATCTGAGTTATCTTTCAGATAATTTTAACGACAGTTTCGCTTTTACCTCAACCGATACTCTGGGTCTGACGGGAAACAGCTATATCAATGGTGTGTGGAACTATACTGATGGCTATAATTTTACCCTGGATGAACTCGCGTTAAATATTGAGCAGAAAAAAATTCATTATAAGTTAGGGCGGCAGAGAATGAGCGATAGCTTGTTAAATTCCACGCCTTCGGTGAGTTACAGCTTCTTTTCTCCTGTCAGTATTGATGGCGTTTCCCTTGGCTATTCGCCTGAACACTATGTTTATCGAAACAGCGGCGCCGCTTCTCCGGTGACCGTTTACTTTCCTGATAGCGGTACAGTTGAGGTTTATCGCAGTGGTCGTCTGATTGATATGCAGCAGTTTCCTGCTGGTATGCATCACCTGGATACCGAGACCTGGCCTGCCGGCGGATATACGATCGAATTGATCGTTAAATTGGCTAACGGAACCCAGCAGCGTAAAAGTCAACCGTTTTACAAGCGTACCGGGACATTCCGTTCGGGGGATATCGAGTATTTAATTCAACTTGGCCGTTACGATGAGCGGCAAGGACAGTTCAGATCGTCTCGCTATAGTGATGATTCCTCCCGGGTGGACGGCAACATGATGGGCAGCGCGCTGCTGGGTTATACCACGCAGTCGGCGACCTCTGTAGGCAGCGGGCTTCTGGTCGACGATAGCCACTACTATTTCAGCGGCAGTCTTGATATGCCGGTTGATACCTGGATTGCTGAACGTTTTTATAGTGATGGTTTGCTGGGCGAGCATGGAAGCTATGCATGGATGGCGGGAATCAATAAAAATTTTGGCCACTATGGATTCGATCTGAATTATAGAACTAACCGCTATAAGGGCCCCGAGACGTTTTATCATCGCGTCGGCATTGTCTCTGCCTATGACTATGATACCTGGCAGATGAACGCCAGTACGCTGCTCCCCTGGGGGATTGGGCTTTCCGTAAGCTATGGCCTGGAGACGCTTTATCATTCGTGGAGCCGCCAGAATAGATCCCGCTATGAAAACTGGGATGTGAATTTGAGTAAAGACTTTTTGTTGAGCGAGCTGGTTAACCTCAGGATGGATTTAGGGTATCACCAGGGGAATAATGATTACCGTTATGATAATGCCAGCGTCAGCAGCCAGAGTTTTACCCGGGATCGCCGTGTTTATGCTCAGTTAACTCTTAGCGCCCGGGAGCGCAGCTATAATCACTATCAGTCGTTTTTTCTACGTTCGCGGATGACGGATTCCGATAGTGAAGGTGATTCATACTCCGGCGATTATAATCTTGATATCTATAACCCGGAATTCGATCGCTCCGGTAAATATTCCATGAGGGCTGGAATAACCAAAAACAATAACGGGCAAAAGATCGCCACTGCGGGAATGACTGTCGATAACAATTTGGGTTATACCTCGGCCAGTATCAGTAAAGACTTTGGTCATAATGGCTATACCCAGAAGTATCTGGCTCAACGTAGCGGGTTTGCGATTGGCGATGGTCAGGCGAGCTTCGGCAAGCTTGATACCGTCAGCGCATTGATTGTCGACGCCACTGACTTACCGCAGGGGCAATACTTTGAAGTTCGTAATAAGACCGGCACTCCGACGGTGGTTGAAGGCGGTAGTAAAACGACATTGAGTCTGCAACCCCACCAGAAAATTGCGCCAGTTGTGGATCAGGTATATACCGGAGATCAGCAGGAGTTTTATACCTTCAAGACCCGAACGACTTCTACCTGGATTATGCCGGGCCAGGTCTACACCGTGAAGGTTGAAGGGAAAAAGAATCAGACTGTTACCGGTCGTATCTATTTTGACGGACGACCTCTTGGCAGCGCCAGGGTGGTTGGTGGGAATACGGTTACTGATGAAGAAGGATTGTTCGTTGGTGATTTTTCCCTTGCTGTTAATGACAAAATTTCTGAACTGTCGGTTATTCATGACGGGGTGAACTATGTCTGTCCGCTACAAGAAGAAAATATTAAGTTGACGCATGGCGTCATGCAGATTCGTGAGGTTAATTGTGAAATTAAATAAAAAAGCACTGGCTATTGGGGCCGTATTATTCGGAACAGGGTTGCTACCAGTGACATCTCAGGCGATTGAGGTTTTTCCCATAGTTAAAGAAATTGCACAGAGTAAGCCTCGCGATAACTTTATTACTGTGCGTTCCATGTTTACGGCCAAACCTGAACTTGCGGAAAATAAATCTGAAAAAGAACAATATGAGTTTGTCACACTGGAATTGTTTTCTATTACTAATCCCGGAGCCGGGAATGAGATTCTGGAGAAAGAGTTGGGTAAGGATTCACCCTATCTGGTTTATTCGCCCAGCAGGATCATTATTCCTTATGGCGAACAGCGAAAAATTCGTATTATGCCGATGAAGCCAGTAGAACAAGAGAAGCTTTTTCGTTTACGGGTGCGTCCGAGCTACCCCGAGGATTCGCTGGAGCCCGGAAAGGTCCGTTTTGCCATCGGTTACGATGTTTTAATTCGCTATCTTCCAGAGGGGCCGCATCGCCAGGGCATAAGCATTCAATGCAGCGGGACTCAGTGGACGATTAGCGCGACGGGTAATGTGCGCAGTGAAATGCGCAAACTGGTGATCGACGGTCGTCAGGATCAGGGCATTTTTAATGTTTATCCGGGCCATCCCCGCACGCTGAAAGTCAACAAAACCCTGGCGTTCGAGATGGATAACGGGCTTTACAGCTACGACAACTGCAGTCGTAAGGAGTAACGGATGAGGCCGCTACTGTGTGGTGTGGTTTTACTGTCATATTCCGCATTCTCCGGGGCTGACGATCTGGTATTCCGTGTTCAGCCCGGCCAGACGGTTCAGATCATTCAGGAGGGAGGAAATGCACAGTGGGGGTCTGGTGTACTCGCGCGTCGCGCAGAGGCCGGCACCCGTCTGATGGTTAGGCTACAGGCCGCGGGTAAAGGGGAATGCCGTAATGGAATATTGGGGGGGAGCAGCGAGCTGGAGGCGATTAAGATCCCAATGGTCGCTGTCAGTACTGACGATCGGCGGGGGAAAACGCTGGTTTGCGGCGATACGTTGGAAAGTGCCAGTGGGTTCCTGGGAGTTAAAGTCCAGGAGCACGCTGCCCGTGTGACACCTGAACAAATACCCGCAGCTTCTTCAGCGTTGCTGAATCAGCGAATATTATTAGGCAACCTGAGCTTTTACTCAGAGGATAAGCTGCTTGGCGTTGATTCGCTGTATGTCGATCTGTCGTCGATATTGTCTGACCAGCCAACGCTAATGGCCTCTTTTACGCGGCGTACGGCTTTAGTCTTAGGGGACGTCGGACCCTTTAATGACGCCAGTACAGAGACGCAGTTGACGGTCGCGAAAACTCAGCGGGCGACGATGGAGGCCCTGGCATATACCCTGCAGTTCGAATCTTCACATAAGCATAGCGATCGGTTCTTACTTAAATCCTCGCTGGAAGATAAATATGTTCCCTATCAGGTCGCCATTGCGGGCAGGGCGATAGGTCCGGCGGATATTTATCGCGGCGTGATTCCATCAGGGCTCCTGGCCACGGATGTCCTGACGATAAAAGTCTCTGTGGCAGGTAAGGACACGCATGACATCATCGCTGGATCGCGTTTGTCCGACACGTTAACGGCTGTGGTTACGCCGGAGTTATAAATAGGGAACGGTTCTATGATGAATAAATTCTTAGCGGCTCTGCTTTGCGTCAGTAGTAGCGCCTGGTGTGCCGTAACGGTAAAAACGAATATTGATGTCGAGGCAAAGGTCGAAACCAGCGTCAGAGTTTATGTTGGTAACAAGGATGTGACTAATGGCAGCATTATGCTGCAACTTTCTGAGGTCGGCGGTTATATGGAAGGCACTACGCCAGCTTTTATTTTTATTGGTAATGCCAGCTCGGTTAAGTTATCTCTTGAGTCGCCGGCGAATAAATCGCTGCTCTCAGAGAATGGCGACCTTATGAAGCTGAATACCCTCTGGCAGCGCGCTGATGGGGGAACGGCTGTTACCAATTTTGATCTCAATAATCAAAAAGTTTATTCCGATATCGGTCAGGTCGATGATTTGAATTATGGGCCAAAGATTTCCTTTAAATCAGAAAAAACGGTCGAAAACTATCCGCTCGGCACATATAAAGGAACTTATATATTGAAAGTTTCGCCTGCTACCTGATCGTCTTTTATGACAGGTTTCGCGGTGGTAAATTCGTTAGAGGGATATTATATGCAGAAAGTTATATCGGTTATTATCTATGAGCCTTGCGAGCTTATTCGTTTTAGCCTTGATGCATATTTAAAGAGATATTTTAAATCAGTCTCTGTGATCTGCTGTCCCAAAACAGAAGCGGAGCTCTATGCGGCAATTCTGTGCGTGGATTTTGATGTTGTTATTGCCGATTTGTGCAATCCGGCACGGCTATTTACGCCGAATATCAGTTTCATTGAAACCTATTATCAGCATCATCGGGATAAACCGTTAATTGTCTGGGGAGGATTACCGATATGGCTACGCTGTTATCCCCACGAGCTCATGAATTTGTCGTTTTTTGTCGCGAAAGATAGTTCATTAGATCAATTGAACCGACTATTTAGCCGGGCTTTCCGTCGGGAATCGCCTCGCTCCTGCGGATTTTCAGCTATTCCTTCAAATCGGCTGTTGACTCAGAAAGAGCTGATGGTGATTAGCCGACTGGCTCAGGGGATATCGGTTAAGGAGGTTTCTTCGGTCTTCTCCATCACTGAGAAGTCGGTGAGCGTGCATAAAATTAATGCAATGCGAAAGCTGGGCATTAAGTCGCTGGGCTCTCTTATTATCAATGGCCTGGGTGGCATGAAATTGAGTTAGCATCAGCACCACATAAACGAAAAAGCCCGGGGGTTAACCCGGGCTCTCTCTTTAAATATGGCGGTGAGGGAGGGATTCGAACCCTCGATACGTTGCCGTATACACACTTTCCAGGCGTGCTCCTTCAGCCTCTCGGACACCTCACCAAATTGTCGTTCCCACTCTCGTCGGAACGGGCGCTAATGTAGGGGAAAGGCTAAGTGACGTCAACGTAAATTTCTGACGCAGTGGTGCGTTCAGCTAAACTTCGTCCAGTTTGTTGATTAAAAGCGCAAATATCGTTTCCCACCGCCGCAGGGTGAATAAAAAAACACCGCCAGCAGCGACAAAGTCAGCTGTGCTAGAGTACCGTCACACCTCAATAACAACCCTGGAACCGGGAGACTGTATGGATATCCTGTTTTACCATCCGACTTTCGACACGCAATATTGGATCGAACGCTTGCAACAGGCGCTGCCCGATGCGCGCATTCGGGCATGGGCGCCGGGTGATGAACGGCCCGCCGACTACGCGCTGGTGTGGCAGCCACCAGTGGAAATGCTGAGCGGGCGCCCGGGCCTGAAGGCGGTCTTTGTGCTGGGAGCCGGCGTCGATGCTATCCTGAGCGAGTTGGAAGCGCATCCGGAAATGCTGCCCGTCAACGTGCCGCTGTTCCGACTGGAAGACACCGGTATGGGGCGTCAGATGCAGGAGTATGCCGTCAGCCAGGTGCTGCACTGGTTCCGGCGCTTCGATGATTATCAAACCCAGAAGCAGCAGGGGCTCTGGCAACCGCTCCCGGCGTATTCCCATGAAGAATTTACCATCGGCATCCTGGGGGCTGGTGTTTTGGGAGGGCAGGTGGCCGCAAGCCTGACGGCGTGGGGATTCCCGGTACGCTGCTGGAGCCGCAGCCGTAAACAGTATCCCGACGTGGTCAGTTTTGCCGGAAATGATGAGCTTCCGGTATTCCTGAAAGGCACCCGGGTGCTGATAAACCTGCTGCCCAATACTCCCCAGACCGTTGGCATCATCAATCGCGCACTTCTGGCGCAGCTTCCGCAGGGGGCCTATGTCCTGAACCTGGCCCGCGGCGCTCATCTTGAGGAAGACTCCCTGCTGGCGGCGCTGGACAGCGGTCAGTTAAAAGGGGCGATGCTGGATGTCTTCTCCCGGGAGCCGCTGCCTGGTGAAAGTCCTCTCTGGGCCCATCCACGGGTTGCTATTACGCCTCACGTGGCGGCCGTCACGCTGCCCGCCCAGGCGATAGCCTGGATAGCCGACACGCTCTCGAAGCTGGAAAGAGGTGAAAATCCAGGCGGTCAGGTGGACCGCCTGCGCGGCTATTAATGGCGCAATCCGGCGCCCGGCTCCGGGCGCCGGACTAAAAACGGGAGCCAATAGCTGTTATCCTGAACAAAACGGCAAAATGGAGAGAGACATGTATCCCGTAGACCTGCATATGCATACCGTCGCCAGCACCCACGCCTACAGCACCCTGCATGACTATATCGCCACAGCACAATCCCGCGGCATTAAGCTCTTCGCCATTACCGATCATGGCCCCGACATGGCGGATGCCCCGCACTACTGGCACTTTATGAACATGCGTATCTGGCCGCGAGTGGTGGATGGTGTAGGGATCCTGCGCGGCATTGAGGCCAACATCAAAAACACCGATGGCGAGATCGACTGTACCGGGCCGATGCTGGATGCCCTGGACCTGATCGTCGCCGGTTTCCATGAGCCGGTGTTCCCGCCCCGCGATAAAGAGAGCCACACCCAGGCCATGATTGCCGCCATGGCCGCTGGCGAGGTGCATATTATCAGCCACCCGGGCAACCCGAAGTTCCCGGTCGATATTCCCGCCATTGCGCAAGCGGCGGCGAAATATCAGGTGGCGCTGGAACTGAATAACTCCTCTTTTACTCACTCCCGTAAGGGCAGCGCCCCGAACTGTCGGGCGATTGCCGAAGCGGTTCGCGATGCCGGTGGGTGGCTGGCGCTGGGATCGGACTCGCATACTGCATTTACGCTGGGCGATTTCACGGAATGTCGTAAAATACTGCATGAAGTCAATTTCCCGGAGGAGCGAATCCTGAACGTTTCGCCCCGTCGTCTGCTCGATTTTCTCGAATCCCGTGGACGGGCGCCAATTCCGGAACTGGCCGAACTCTGAAACGACAACGGAAGCCTTTATGAACGATTTTTCAATGCTCTGCCGCGTGCTGGGCTCGCTTTTCTACCGCCAGCCCCAGGATCCGCTGCTGGAGCCCCTCTACCAGCTCATCAGCGAAGGCAAACTGGTGCAGCACTGGCCGCTCCAGCAGGATGACCTGCTGGAGCGGTTGCAGAAAAACTGCGATGCCGGGCTGCTGGCGCAGGACTACAACGCGCTGTTCGTCGGCGAAGCCTGCCAGGTGTCGCCGCTGCGTTCCGCCTGGGTCGAAGGGGGCAGCGAGCAGGAGGTGCGCGACTTCCTGGACGGTCAGGGCATGCCGCTGGGAGAAGGGCCAGCCGAACACTTCGGCGCGCTGCTGCTGGCGGGTTCCTGGTTTGAGGATAACGCCGAGCCGGAGAGCCGGGCGCTGGAAACGCTGTTTGCCGTCTGGCTGCTGCCCTGGAGCGATAGCTTCCTCGGTAAGGTCGAAGCCTGTGCCACCACGCCGTTCTGGCGGACCCTGGCGCAACTGACCCGCGAAGCGCTGCAGGCGATGCGAGAAGAACTCCAGGAAGAGGGTAACAGGCCTGAAGACGAGTAAGAATTTGCCCGTTTCTTTTTAGGTTAACCCCAGCTAACTTCGCTATTAAGAGTGCATTCGGGGCCTGGGGTTTGTTATTATCGCCCGGCGTATCGCGTCGGGCGAAGTGTCTGAAATGCATACCGTATAATGCTGTTTAACCTTTAATCATCGCCGATAACTGACCGTGAATGCGGGCAGCTTACCCCGTCGTGCGATGTATCCGGGTTTGGGAATAATGCGATGGCTGTCCGGCACGGAGCTCTGCTATATCTTCTATGCTGTGTCTGATAATGAGTTCCCTTCCTGAAACTTTGGTAGAGAAATGAAGTTAGCTTTTACTGTTGTGGACTGGCAGGCCAGTGCGCCGGGGCTCGCTGAGCCGCAGGCGTGGCTGGCGTGGGCGGCGGGCGATGGCGCTATCGACGCCACCGCTATGCTGGCAAAGAGTCGCTATTTGCCGATGATGACGGCGCGGCGTCTTGCTTCCGGCAGCCGTCAGGCCGTTGAGTGCGGCCTGGCGCTGATGGCGCGCCAGTCGGTGGATGCCGTGGTCTTCGCCAGCCGCCACGGCGAGCTGGAACGCAACTACCGCATCCTGAGCGCGCTGGCGCAGCAGCAACCACTGTCGCCCACCGACTTCGCCATGTCGGTCCACAACGCCGCGGTTGGTAGCCTGACCATTGCCGCAAAGGCGCCGCTGGTCTCTTCTTCGGTCTGCGCAGGCGCCGATACCTTCCAGCAGGCGCTGCTGGAAGTGGCGACGCTGCACCATGCCGGTTACCGCCAGGTACTGCTGGTGGATTTTGACGGCGCTGTCCCGGAATTTTATCAAAGCAGCGTGAGCGAGCCTTATTTCCCCTGGGCCGTCGGGCTGGTACTGGCGTCCGGCGGCGGGTTGAGCTGCCAGAGCGAACCCCGTGGCCAGATACCGCCGGGGAGCTTACCTCAGGGACTGGCATTCCTGCGCGCCTGGCTGGGGGGAGAACGCGCCTTTTGCCTGGCCGGTGAACGCCTGGCATGGCGCTGGAGCGTGACGTCGTGATGCAGCGCCTGAACTGGTGCTGGCGCGTGGCGATGACCGGCTGGCTGTTTGTTCTGTTCGGCCTGGGGGGCTTCCTGATGGCGCTGTTCGGCTTCAATTTGCTGAACCTGACAGTGCGCGACAGGCTCCGGCGTCGTAACCTGGCGCGTCGGGCAGTGTCTGCCAGCTTCCGTTTTTTTCTGCGTCATGGCCGCTGGTTGGGCGTCTTCGACTACCATTTTGAGAATAGCGCGCTGTTGCGTGAAGAGCGCGGAACGCTGATTGTCGCCAACCATCCTACGCTTCTGGACTATGTTTTTATCGCCTCACAAATGCCGCAGGTGGGCTGCCTGGTGAAGGCAAGCCTGACGGGCAATATTTTTATGCGTGGTGTGATCCGCGCCGCGGATTATCTGATTAACAGCCAGGGTGAAACGCTGTTGGCGGAAAGTCGCCAGCGGCTGGCGGCGGGGGAGTCTATCCTGATTTTTCCCGAAGGCACCCGCACCCGGCCAGGTCAGCCCTTCAGAGCCCAGCGCGGCGCCGCCAATATTGCCGTACGCAGCGGCTGCCCGCTGCGGCTGGTGCATATTGACTGCAATACCCGCTGGCTGGATAAACAGAGCCGCTGGTATCAGGTCCCGGCGCGTAAACCCAAAGTCGTTGTCTCGGTGCGTTCGCGCATCGACAGTCGAATTTATCTGGCGGGGGACGAAGCCAGCAGCCGCGCGGCGCGGCGTCTCACCCGCTATCTGGAACAGGCATTGCCTGTGACCCGTTAATACCGGAACACGTATGGAATCCTTATTTGCTGAAATTAAACAACTCATCATCGATACCCTCAATCTGGAAGAGACAGGCGTGGAGGATATTGAAACCCAGGCGCCACTGTTTGGAGACGGCCTGGGGCTGGATTCTATTGATGCGCTGGAACTGGGGCTGGCAGTGAAAAATCGCTATGGCGTGGTGCTGTCCGCCGAGAATGATCAAATGCGCCAGCACTTTTATTCAGTAGCGACCCTGGCCGAATTTATCGCTGCGCAAAATTCAGCGCGCGGCGTTTGATGGAGTGAATGATGACAACAAGAGATGAAATCTGGCAGCAGGTATGTGAACTGCTCGACGAATTATTTGAGGTTCCCGCAGAAAAGGTGAAGCCTGAGACGCGCCTGTATGAGGATCTGGATCTCGACAGTATTGATGCGGTGGATATGGTGGTACATCTTCAAAAACGCACTGGCAAGAAAATTTCTCCCGATGATTTTAAAACCGTGCGCACCGTGGAAGATGTGGTGAACGCGGTGGAAAAACTGGTGCGCGAAGGCTAATGCCGTCGCTGCGAGCCGTTTCGCGCATCTCAGGTGCTGCGGCGCTGGTAAGCTGGCCGTTTTGCGTCTGGCTGGCGCTAACGCACCCCGAATGGCGGGCGCTGATGCTGGCGCTGGCGTTGCTGTTTGCCCTGCGTCTGGCCGTGATGCCCGCCGGTGCGCTGCGCCTGCCGGGAATCATTCTGCTACTGGCGGGCGCGCTGCTGGCGCTGGCCGGATACTGGCTGCCCCAGGCGCGCCTGATGCTCTGGTATCCGGTGCTGGTTAACCTGGTGATGTTACTGCTGTTTGGCGGTTCGCTGTTTGCCGGACCGCCGCTGGTAGAACGCATTGCCCGCTGGCAGGAAGGCGGCGAACTGCCCCTGGCAGCCCGGCGCTATACCCGTAAGGTCACCCGGGTCTGGAGCCTGTTCTTTCTTTTCAATGGCGCTCTGGCGTTGGCGACGGTGCTGTCCGGCAGCCTGCGGGCCTGGACCCTGTGGAACGGCGTCCTGAGTTATCTGGCGATGGGCACGCTGTTTGCGGTGGAGTGGTGCGTGCGACAGCGGGTGAAACGCCATGCCCGCTAGCCTGCCACTGGCCGACTGGCTGGATTCGCGCCACGACGCTGCCCGCACGGTGGCGCTGGATGGCGACAGGCGCTATACCCTGGGTGAACTGCGGGTGGCCACGGCCCGACTCTGCGGCTGGCTGCATCATCAGCCTCAGCACCGCTGGGCCATTTGCTGCGACAGCAGCTATAGCTTTTTGGTGGCGCTACTGGCCCTGCTGCATGCCGGTAAGACGCCGGTACTGCCCGGTCACAGCCGCGAAGCGCAACTGCGCGAACAGCGCCAGCATTTTGACGGTCTGCTGACCGACCAGGCTCTGACGCTTGATGACTTCCCGGTTATCGATCCCATGCTGGTGCCTGACGCCCCCGAAACGCCGCTACCGGCGATCCCCCCTCTGGCGCAACTGGTGCTGTTTACCTCCGGATCCACGGGAGAGCCGCAGCGGGTGGTGAAAACCGTGGCGGCGCTGGATACGGAAGCTGGCTGGCTGGTCCAGCGCTGGGGGCGCCGACTGGCGGGATGTCGGGTACTGGCTTCGGTCAGTCATCAGCACCTGTATGGCTTAACCTTTCGGATTGTGCTGCCGATGGCGCTGGGGCTGCCCCTGGCCGCCCGGCGGGTGGAGTTTCCTGAACAGCTGCCGTTGCAGGCGCAGGGCAGGGCGTGGGCCTTTATCAGCAGTCCGGCCCTGTTGGGGCGTATGGATCCCGGGCTTATCCCCGCGGGCTGCCGCTTTGTGCTCTCCGCCGCCGGGCCGCTCAGCGATACTGTTGCCTGCCAGGCGCGGCGTGACTTTGGCGTGGCGGTGGCCGAAATCTACGGCAGTACCGAAACCGGTGTGGTGGCATGGCGTGAACGCCGGCGGCAGCATGAATCGTGGCACGCCTTCCCGGGCGTGACTTTTGATGTCGATAATAATGACTTATGGGTGAATTCGCCGCTGATTGACGGCGGCGCCTGTCAGTTAAGCGATCGCCTGGCGTTTCGTGGCTCGCAGACTTTCGATCTACTGGGACGAGAAGATCGCACCGTCAAGATTGAAGAGCAGCGGGTATCTCTGGATGAGATCGAACGTCGGCTAAGGGCGCTTCCGGAGATCGCTGACGCGGCGGTACTGGTGGTGACCCGCGGCGGTCGCAGCGTGACGGCGGCGGTAGTGGTACTGCGCGATGAAAAAGCGTGGTCGCTGGGTCGCCGTCAGGCGTGGCGCCGCGAGCTGATGCGCTGGCTGGCGCCTTCCGCGGTACCGCGCTACTGGCGGCAGGTACCCCGAATCCCGTTAACCAGCCAGAGCAAACGAGCATGGAACCTGATACAGGAGTTGTTTTATGAACCCCATTGAACTCCAGCGCAGCGCGCCGGATGCGGAGCGACTGGTGCTGCGCCTGTGGATCCCGAAGACGCTGTTCTGGTTCCAGGGGCACTTCCCCCAGTGGCAGGTGTTGCCCGGCGTGGCGCAGATCCACTGGGCGATGACCTATAGCGAATCGCTGACGGGCGACCTGCGCTACTACAGCGTGGATCGGGTCAAATTCCAGACGCCGGTGATGCCGGACAGCGAACTGCGGCTGGAGCTGCATCACGAGGCGGCGCGCCAGTTGCTCCATTTTTGTTACTACCTGGTGGATGGCGAATCCGAACGGGTGGCCAGCAGCGGAAAGATTAAGCTATGTCGCTGAACCAGGACGATTTCCGCCCCTGTATCATTATTCCCTGCTATAACCACGGCGCGACCCTGGCGGCGGTGCTTGGGCGTCTTGAACCCCTGGCGCTGCCCTGTATTCTGGTGGATGACGGTAGCGATGCGGCGACCCAGGTGCCGTTACGGGAAGCGGCGGCGCGCCATTCATGGGTGACCTTGCTGCGTCTGCCGGTGAATCGGGGTAAAGGTGCAGCGGTAATGCACGGCCTGCGGGCTGCGGCGCGGGCGGGATACAGCCATGCGCTCCAGGTGGATGCCGACGGTCAGCACCGGCTGGAAGATGCGCCGCGTCTGCTGGCGGCGGCACGTCGTGAGCCGGACGCCTTGATCTCCGGACGCCCGATCTACGACGACTCCATTCCCCGCGCCCGACGCTGGGGCCGCTATATCACGCACGTCTGGGTGTGGATCGAAACCCTGTCGCTCTCCCTGCGCGACAGCATGTGCGGCTTCCGGGTCTATCCGCTGGCGCCGAGCGTCGCTTTGCTGGACCGGGTTCGCTTCGGAGAGCGCATGGACTTCGACACCGAAATTATGGTGCGTCTGTACCGGGACGGCACCCCGAGTCGCTTTATCGATACGCCCGTTGTTTATCCGGCGGACGGGATATCGCACTTCGATGCCCTGAACGACAACCTGCGGATCTCCTGGATGCATACCCGGCTGGTCTGCGGCATGCTGATGGGGCTGCCCCGGCGTCTGCTGCCGCGCGGTACTGAAAAACACTGGGCGCGCACCGAAGAGCGGCGGGGGCTGGCCGGTATGCGCTTTATGCTGTGGGTATGGCAGCGCTTCGGGCGTCGGGCCTTTGGGTGGCTGCTGCGCCCGGTGGTGGGTGTTTACTGGCTGACCGGCGGCAACCAGCGTCGGGCTTCCCGTCTGTGGCTGAGCCGGGTGGAAACCCGGGCAGTTCAACTGGGCGTGACGCTGCCTGCGGGGCTAAACAGCTATCGCCACTTTCTGCGTTTCGGCGACGCCATGCTCAATAAAATTGCCGCATGGCGCGGTGAGATCCGTATCGGGCACGAAATTGACTTTGCCCCCGGGGCCGAAGCTTACCTGAACCATGATCCGGGACGCGGCAAGCTGATTCTGGCCTCGCATCTGGGCGATATCGAGGCCAGCCGGGCGCTGGCGCAGCACCATGCCGGCTTGACCATTAATGCGCTGGTCTTTACCGAACACGCCCGGCGCTTTCGCCAGGTGATGGAGGAGATTGCCCCCCAGGCCGGCGTGAATCTGATGCCGGTGACCGATATCGGTCCCGAAACCGCCATGCTGCTTCAGCAGAAGCTGGAAGCGGGCGAATGGGTGGCTATCGTTGGCGATCGCACGGCGGTGGGGCCCCAACGTGGCGGCGGTCAGCGGGTCACCTGGAGCCCGTTTATGGGGCACCTGGCACCCTTTCCTCAGGGTCCCTTTATACTGGCGGCGGCCCTGAAGAGCCCGGTGGTGATGATGACGGTACTGCGCGAGCAGGGGCGTCTGGTTATCCATGCCGGGCCGCTTTCTGACGGACAGGCGCTGCCGCGCAAAGGGCGCCAGCAGGCGCTACAGGTGCTGACCGACCGCTATGCGCAGTGGCTGGAGCAGATGGCGTTACGCTCGCCGCTGGACTGGTTTAACTTTTATGATTTCTGGCGGTTGCCGCCGGAGCAGGAGGCTGAATGCTGACGGATCCCCGTTTTCGCAGTGAAGTGCAGATCAAAGTCCCGTTTCACGATGTGGATCCCATGGGGGTGGTCTGGCACGGTAACTATTTTCGTTACTTCGAAGTCGCGCGCGAGGCTCTGCTGAATCAGGTGAATTACGGCTACCGCGAAATGAAGGCCTCCGGCTGGGTTTGGCCGGTGGTGGATACCCGGGTGAAGTACCGCAGCCCGCTCACTTTCGAACAGCAGGTAGCCGTACGCGCCCGGATCGAAGAGTATGAAAACCGGCTACGCATCGGCTATGAGATTATCGACATCGCCAGCGGGAAGCTGACCACCAGCGGCTATACCATTCAGGTGGCGGTCGATGCCGCCAGCGGCGAGATGAGCTTTGTCAGCCCGCCGGTGCTGCTGGCACGAATGGGGGTAACGGCATGAAGAAGGTGATGATGATGTTGGCGCTGCTGCTGTGCTCCGCGGCGGCTCAGGCGATAACCCTGGACGAGCTGCATCAGCGCTTTGCGCAACAGCCGGTGGTGCGGGCCAAATTTGAACAACAGCGCCAGATTAAAGATATGGGCCAGCCGCTGTGGTCCAGCGGCGAACTGTTGATTGCCCGCGACAAAGGGCTATGGTGGCATCAGCAGCGACCATTCCCGATGACCCTGGTGCTGGATGACAGTCACATGGTGCAGGCTATGGGCAACCAGGCGCCTCAGGTGATTACCGCCGCCAGTAATCCCCAGATGTTCCAGTTCAACCATCTGCTGCGTGCGCTGTTTGAAGCCGATCGAAAAACTCTGGAAGAGAACTTCACCAGCCGACTGAGCGACAAGGGCAACGGCGCCTGGCGTCTGGTGCTGATCCCAAAAGCCGCACCGCTGAATCAAATCTTCAACAGCATCACCCTGGACGGCGATCGCTTCCTGCAGAAAATCATTCTCGACGATAAGCAGGGCGATACCACCGGCATCACCTTTAGCGACCATCAGACCGAGCCGCGGACCCTGACCGATGCCGAACAGCAGCGCTTTGACTTCTGACCGACAGCGGCGGGCAGGCTGGCTGTGGCTGGCTGTCGTGCTGCTGATGCTGGCGGTACTGGGGCTGAAGCTACCGGGCGCCCGACTTAACAGCAGCGTACTGGCGCTGTTGCCGGGCGTGGGCGGCAAGGAGGTTCCCACGCCCTTGCGCCACGGCTTTATGCAGCGCCTGGACGGCCAGCTTATGTGGCTGGTGGCCGCGCCAGAAGAAGAGAATGACGCCGCGGCGCGCTGGTGGTTGACGAGGCTTGCGCAGGAGCCCTTGCTTAAGTCAATACAGGGGCCGATGAGCGATGCGCAGCAAAAGGAATGGGGACGCTTCGCATGGCAGCATCGCGCCGCCCTGATAGACCCGACAACCCGGGCCCGGCTGGGGCAGGGGGGAGAAGCGCAGGCCAGTTGGATTCTGGCCCAGCTCTATTCGGCCTTTTCCGGCGTCAGCGGGGCCGAACTGCGCGGCGACCCGCTGATGCTGGTGCGCGGCGCCCAACTGGCGCAGCAGCAGGGGGCCGGGGCGTTACGCCTGCACAACGGCTGGCTGACGGCCGTCGACGGTCAGGGGCAGCGCTGGTATCTGATTCACGGCGAGTTAAAAGGCGATGCCTTCAGTATGCGCCAGGGGAATGCCGCCGTTGACCGGCTGACGACGCTTTCGCAGCAGTTACATCAGCGCTGGCCCCAGGCGCAATTGCTGTCGCGCGGCGCCCTGTTTTATAGCGACCATGCCAGCCGTCAGGCCCATCACGAAATGTCCACTCTGGGGGTGGGAACGCTGTGCGGCGTGCTGCTGCTGGTCTTTGCGGTGTTCCGCTCGCCCAGACCGTTGCTGCTGTGTCTGCTTTCGGTGGCTATCGGCGCGCTGGCGGGGGTAACGGTAACGCTGTTGTGGTATGGCGAACTGCACCTGATGACCCTGGTGATGAGCATGGGCATCATCGGCGTTTCCGCCGATTACACCCTTTATTACCTGACCGAACGGATGGTGCATGGCGCGAAAGATTCGGCGCTGGCAAGCCTGGTGAAGGTGCGCGCTACGCTACTGCTGGCGTTGGGCACCACTTTGCTCGCCTGGGGCGTCATGATGATGGCGCCGTTTCCCGGCATTCGCCAGATGGCGCTGTTTGCCGCCACCGGACTGAGCGCGTCATGCCTGACGGTGATTTGCTGGTATCCGCAACTGGCAAAAGGTCTGCCGGTTCGACCTGTGCCGCTGCGTGGACTGATGGTCTGGTGGCTGGCGGCCTGGCGACGTCCCGGGCTACGGCTGGGGCTACCGCTGCTGGTGGCGCTGTTCAGCGCCGTGGGGCTGTGGCAGTTGCGGGTGGATGATGATATTTCGCGTCTGCAGGCCATGCCGCCGGATCTGGTGGCCCAGGATCGCGCCATCGGTCAGTTAACCGGCCAGAGCCTGGATCAGCGCTGGTTTATGGTGTGGGGCGACAGCCCGCAACAGGCGCTGGAACGCCTTGAAGCGTTGACCCCGCGCCTGGAGCAGGCCCGGGACAAGGGCTGGCTGACGGGGTGGCGCCAGTTGCCGCTGTCGTCGCTGGCGCGGCAGAAGGCCGATATGGCGCTGCTCGGTCGCGCAGCCCCTGGGGTGGAACAGCGGCTGGCGGCGGCCGGACTGAATATTAAGGTGGCGGTTCCCGAAGAGCGGCCGCTGACGCCGGAACAGTGGCTGAACAGCGTTAACAGCAGCGGCTGGCGTCTGTTATGGCTTTCGCTGGCGGATGGCCGCAGCGGCATTCTGGTGCCGGTGGACGGCGTTACCCAAAGCGCGGCGTTGGGCAGGCTGGCGCAGGAAAGTCACGGCGTGGCCTGGGTGGATCGCAAAGCGGAATTCGACGGGCTATTTGGCTTCTGGCGCGGGCTGCTGAGCGGGCTGCTGGCGCTGGCGCTGCTGGTGATCGCCGTCAGCTACGTGGCGCGGCTGGGGCTGCGGCGCGGCCTGCAAAGCGTGGCGCCTTCGTTACTGGCGTTGCTCGGCGGGCTGGCGACTCTGGGGCTCTGCGGCCAGCCGCTCAATCTGTTCGCCCTGCTGGCGCTGACGCTGGTGCTGGGGATCGGCATTAACTATACGCTGTTTTTCAGCAACCCCAGAGGGACGCCGCTAACTTCGCTGCTGGCGGTGAGCGTGGCCCTGGCCACTACCTTGCTGACTTTAGGGATGCTGGTCTTTAGCCAGACCGGCGCCATCAGCGGTTTTGGCACCGTACTGGCCAGCGGCATATTTATCGCATGGCTGACCGCGCCGCTGGCGCTGTCAGACCGCAAGGAGAACTATGAATGAAGGGCGTATTACGCGGTGCGCTGCTGGCGCTGAGCCTGGCGCTGAGCGCCTGTAGCAATCATGATGATAGTCAGGGGCGGCCTGAAGCCTGGTTAAAACCCGGCGTTGAGGTAACCTTACCGGCGCCGACGCAGATCGTGCCATTCAGCGCCCAGCAGTTGTTGACGGCGCAAGTGGACGGCCAGACTCACTCGCTGGTGGTGGTGCTGGAAGCCGACGGACAGCGGCTTCGTTTGGCCGGACTGTCGCCGCTCGGCGTGCGGCTGTTCAGCCTGAACTACGATGAGCGAGGGGTGAAAACGGAACAGGCGATAGCGCTGCCGAAACTGCCTCCCGCCAGCCAGGTACTGGCCGATATTATGCTGTGCTACTGGCCGACGGCGCACTGGCAGCCGCAGCTCCCCACAGGCTGGAGCCTGACCGATAAGGCGAATCGCCGCGAGCTACGTGACGCAGACGGTGTACTGGTGGAAACCATCCACTATCAGCTCCAGGGGGAGCGGCGGGTGCCAACGGCTATCGATAACCACGCCTTTGGCTACCGCCTGACCATTGAACAACTGGAGGGCAAATCATGACGGCGATCCGCGCGGTGGCGATGCTTAACGCTCTGGGCAACGATCTCTCCACCATCGCCGCAAATCTGACGGCGGGTGAGGCGCCCGGCATGGAAGAGCAGGCCAGCGGCTGGCTACAGGCGGGAAACTGCGCCGTCGCGCGAGTGAAGGGCGCTTTGCCGTCGTTGCCCCGGCTGCTTACGCGTCATGACAGCCGCAATAACCGTCTGCTGCTGGCGGCACTGAATCAGCTATCTCCGCAGCTTGAGGACGTTATTCAATGCCATGGCCGCGATCGGGTGGCGGTGGTGATGGGCACCAGCACCTCCGGACTGGATGAAGGCGATGCCAGAGTCAGCGCAGAGCGGGTTGCTGCCTGGCGTTACGACCAGCAGGAACTGGGCGATCCGTCTCGTTTTATCAGCCAGGCGCTGCAGCTGGATGGCCCGTCCCTGACGATCTCGACTGCCTGTTCATCCAGCGCCCGGGCGATAATTACCGGCAAGCGTCTGATCGACGCAGGAATTGTTGACGCTGCACTGGTTGGCGGCGCCGATACCCTGAGCCGGATGCCGATCAACGGCTTTCACAGTCTGGAATCCCTGAGCCTTGAGCGCTGTGCGCCCTTCAGTAAAGATCGCTGCGGCATTACCATCGGCGAAGGGGCGGCGCTGTTGCTGCTGACCCGCGATGGGGGGCCGGTAGCGCTGAAAGGGGTAGGAGAATCTTCCGATGCCTGGCATATGTCGGCGCCGCATCCCGAAGGGGAAGGTGCCGGTCGGGCGATCCGGATGGCGCTGATTGATGCCGGTTTAGCCCCGAACGATATCGGTTATATCAATATGCACGGTACGGCGACCCGGCTTAATGATGACATTGAGGCCAGGATTGTGAACCGGCTGTTTGGCGATAGCGTGCCTGCCAGTTCAGTCAAACATTTGATCGGCCATACTCTGGGGGCCGCCGGGGCCATGGAGGCCGCGCTGTGCTGGCTGATTCTGACCCGGAATCTGGCACTGCCGCCCCAGGATTTCAGCCGCCATCCCCGGGATGAGACGCTGCCCCCGTGCGGGGTGCTGACGGCGCCTGCGCCGCTTGCCCGCCCCTGGATTTTGTCCAATGCCTTCGCCTTTGGCGGCAATAACACCAGTCTGATTCTCGGGAGAAACGATGAACCATTTTAAGACGCCGGAAAGCTATCTGCCGCACGAGGCACCGATGTGTCTGCTGGAACAGGTGGTGGCGGTTTCTGAACAGGGCGCCCACTGCCGGGTAACGGTGAAGCCCGATGGCGTGCTGGCGCCGTTTCTGACGCCCGATGGGGCACTGCCTGGCTGGTTCGCCATTGAGCTGATGGCCCAGACGGTGGGGGTGTGGAACGGCTGGTACGATCCGGACAATCAGCGCATCGGCATGCTGCTTGGGGGCCGTGAACTGTGCTGCGAGCCGGGATACTTTTCCCCTGGCATGGTGCTGGATTGCCACGTGCAGATGCTGATGCGTGACGATAAAGTCGGCAGTTTTGAAGGCCGCATTTGCTGCCAGGGTATACAACTGGCCAGCGGCAGGATCAACACCTGGCAGCCGGACGACGAACAACTACAACAGCTTATAGGTGAGAAGGGATGAAACGTACGGTTCTGGTTACCGGTGCCAGTAAAGGGATCGGCAGCGCCATCGCCCGACAGTTGGGGGCCGATGGTTTTACGGTGGTGGTGCACTATCACCGGGACGAACAGGGGGCGAGTCACACCCTGGCCGCCATTGAACAGGCGGGCGGTAACGGCCGCCTGATAAGCTTTGACGTGGCCCGGCGCGACGATACCCGCCGCGCGCTGGAGCAGGATATTGCGCAGCACGGCGCCTACTGGGGCATTGTCAGCAACGCGGGCATTACCCGGGATGGCGCCTTCCCGGCGCTCGGTGACGATGACTGGGATCAGGTGATCCACACCAACCTCGACAGCTTCTATAACGTGATTCACCCCTGCGTGATGCCGATGATCGGCCTGCGCGACGGTGGCCGGATTATCACGCTGTCATCGGTATCCGGCATGATGGGTAACCGCGGCCAGGTAAACTATAGCGCCGCCAAGGCGGGGATCATTGGCGCCACTAAAGCGCTGGCGGTGGAGCTGGCGAAGCGAAAAATTACCGTCAACTGCATTGCGCCGGGGCTTATAGATACCGGCATGATCGAGATGGAAGAGGCGGCCATGAGTCAGGCGATGCAAAGCATTCCGCTGCGCCGTATGGGGCGGGCCGAAGAGGTGGCGGGGCTTGCCAGCTATCTGATGTCCGATATCGCGGGTTACGTGACTCGCCAGACCATCGCCATCAATGGAGGCATGCTATGACCCGGCGGGTAGTGGTCACCGGCATGGCGGGGATCACCGCCTTCGGCGACAGCTGGCAGACGATAGCCCCGGCCCTGAAGCGCGGGCGCAATGCGGTACGGATGATGCCCGAATGGCGCGAATATCAGGGGCTGAATACCCTGCTGGCGGCACCGGTGGAAAACTTTGCTTTGCCAGGGCACTACACCCGCAAGCGCATTCGCGCCATGGGGCGGGTGTCGCTGCTGGCGACCCGGGCTAGTGAACTGGCGCTGGAGCAGGCCGGGCTGCTGGAAGATCCTCTGCTGACCAGTGGTGAAGTCGGCATCGCCTATGGCTCTTCGACTGGCAGTACCGGGCCGGTGAGCGAATTCGCCACCATGCTGACCGAAAAGCATACCGGCAACATTACCGGCACGACCTACGTTCAGATGATGCCCCACACCACGGCGGTCAACGCCGGTCTGTTCTTCGGCCTGCGCGGGCGGGTGATCCCCAGCTCCAGCGCCTGCACTTCGGGCAGCCAGGCTATTGGCTACGCCTGGGAGGCGATTCGCCACGGCTATCAGACGGTGATGGTGGCCGGTGGCGCAGAAGAGCTGTGTCCTTCAGAGGCGGCGGTCTTCGATACCCTGTTCGCCACCAGTCAGCGCAATGACCAGCCCGGGGCCACCCCGGCACCATTCGACCGCCAGCGCGATGGCCTGGTGATTGGCGAAGGAGCGGGCACCCTGGTGCTGGAAGAGCTGGAGCACGCCAGGGCGCGTGGCGCCACCATCTATGCCGAACTGGTGGGATTCCATACCAATTGTGATGCTTCGCATATTACCCAGCCGCGCAGCAGTACCATGCAGGTCTGTATGGAGCAGAGTCTGGCCAGCGCCGGGTTGCCAGCTGCGGCTATCGGCTATATCAGCGCCCACGGTACTGCTACCGAGCGCGGCGATATCGCGGAAAGCCAGGCCACGGCGGCACTGTTTGGTCGGGGAGCGCCAATCTCATCGATGAAAAGTTATCTGGGTCATACTTTGGGGGCCTGCGGCGCGCTGGAGGCCTGGCTGGCGATTGAAATGGTGCGCGAAGGCTGGTTTGCGCCTACCATCAATCTGCAGGAGCCGGACGAAGCCTGCGGCGATCTCGACTACATCATGGGAGCGGGGCGTGCTATCGATACGGAATTTATTCAGTCCAACAACTTCGCTTTCGGCGGTATTAATACCTCGCTCGTTTTCCGCCGCTGGGCGTAACCGGTTCTTTTCCCTGTGTCGCCGTCTCTGCGGCACAGGCTCTTCAGATAATACCCCATATTTTCATCAGGTTATTTAGTCGTCGGTCAGGCACCTGATATGAAAAACCGCTTGCAATGCGTGTCAACACATCGATAATCGCAGCTATAAATGATAAGCATTATTATTTGATTTCTTGTTCAGGGATATTCCGTTATGCGTCTTGATACTCCGCAGGCTCCGGGCCTGCGCCCCCGCTTGCTGGCGGTGCTGATGAGTGCCGCCCTCTGCCCGGCCATGGCTGCTGAAACCGCACCGGCAAAAACCGACGACACCATTACCGTGACCGCCACGCCGGAAAGCGACTTTACCCCGGGCGGCGACCAGCTGGTACCGGCGTATCTGGATGGTCAGGTGGCCAACGGCGGGCGTCTGGGGATCCTCGGCGAGCAGGATGCGCGTAACGTTCCCTTTAACGTGATTAGCTATACCTCGAAGATGCTGCGCGATAAGCAGGCCCAGACCCTGAGCGATGTGATGGCTAACGATGCCAGCGTTCAGAACGTGGCGGGCTACGGTAACTTCGGCGAATCCTTCCGTATTCGCGGCTTCGACCTTACCAGCGACGATATCGCCTACGGTGGTTTGTACGGCGTACTGCCGCGTCAGGTGATCAGTATGGAGCTGGCGGAGCGGGTCGAGGTGATCAAAGGCTCTACCGCCTTTCTTAACGGCGTGCCGCCGGGCGGCAGCGGGGTGGGGGGCTCCATTAACCTGGAGCCGAAACATGCTGACAGCGAGCCGCTGAACCGGCTGAGCGTGGATTACAGTAGCGACTCCCGGGTGGGCGGCGCAATCGATGCCGGGCGTCGCTTCGGCGATAACGATCAGTACGGCGTGCGGGTCAATGTACTGCACCGGGAAGGGGAGACCGCGGTCGATGACGAAAAATCGCGTATGACCCTGGCCACCGTCGGTCTGGACTATAAAGGCGATCGCTTTCGCAGCTCGCTGGATGCCGGCTGGGAAAAGTCGACCATGCACAATGGCCGCATCGGTGTTGGTATCGGCCAGGCGACCGAAGCGCCCAACGTACCGGATAACCGCACCAACTACAGCCAGCCGTGGGTTTATAGCGATATGGCCTCGCGTTTCGCCATGTGGCGCGGTGAATATGACCTGACGCCGGACTGGACGGTCTACAGCGCCTTTGGCGGTAGCCATACCGACGAACGCGGCGCCTACAGTTCCCCTAAGCTGGTGGATAACGCGGGCAATGCCACCATGTCGCGCCTGAGCACTCGCTATAAGGCGGATACTTTCTCGGGCATGATGGGGGTGCGCGGCAAATTTGAAACCGGCTTTGTAAAGCATAATGTCAACCTGGGCTATTCCGGGGTTTACCGCAAGGCCCGCTCTGCCTGGACCATGTCCGGCGCTTACGACACCAATATTTATGACCCGATCTCTATCCCGAACCCGGAAACGCTGTATACCGGCGGCGATATGAATCACCCGGCAGTCACCGCCCGCACCCGCAGTACCGGGTTATCTGTCTCCGATACCCTGTCGGTGCTCGACGATCGGCTGCTGCTGACCCTGGGGGCGCGCCGTCAGGATGTGATGGTGCGTAACTATTCGGCGGCCGGGGTGGAAGAGAGCGGTGCCGCCTTCGATGCCATGAAGGTGACTCCGGTTTACGGGCTGGTGGTGAAGCCCTGGGAAGAGGTTTCCTTCTATGCCAACCATATCGAGTCGCTACAGCCGGGATCGACGGCGCCGAACGATGCGACTAATTCCGGGCAGGTGTCGGGTATCGTTACCGCAAAGCAGAACGAGGTGGGGGTGAAGCTGGACTATGGCCGTATCGGCGGCAGCCTGGCGCTGTTTGAAATTAAGCAGCCGGTGGGGATGATGGACAGCAACAGCTACTACAGCCTGTACGGCGAACAGCGTAACCGCGGGGTGGAGCTGAACGTCTTCGGCGAGCCGGTCTACGGCCTGCGGGTGATGGGCAGCGCGGTGTTTATCGACCCGGAACTGACCAAAACTAAAGATGGCGCTAACAACGGCAACGACGCGGTCGGCACGCCGCGCTGGCAGTGGCGTCTGGGCGGCGAGTGGGACATTCCTGGCGAGGAAAACCTGACCGCTACCGGCACCCTGTATCGCACCGGCGGCCAGTATGCTAATGCCGATAACAGCGTGAAACTTAATGGCTGGACCCGACTCGACCTTGGTATGCGCTACAGTATGAAGGTGAATGAGCAGCAGATCGTCTGGCGTGCCGGGGTAGAAAACGTGACCAACGAGAAATACTGGGCATCGGTGGATAATTCCGGTACCTATATTGTTCAGGGCGAGCCACGAACGGTGAAAGTGTCGATGTCCGTCGACTTCTGATCCCCACACCCCGGCCTGGCCGGGGTTTTTCGTTGTTGGGCATCGCCGAATAAAAGGAGGTCGCAATGCAGCACCGAATTGAAATTATCCAGGGAGATATCACACAGGTTAACGCAGAGGCCATTGTTAATGCGGCTAATTCATCGCTGATGGGCGGTGGCGGCGTGGATGGCGCCATTCACCGCGCAGCCGGACCGGAATTGTTATCCGAGTGTCGCGAGGTGCGTCAGCGTCATGGCGAATGCCCCACCGGGCAGGCGGTGATTACCGGCGCCGGGAAACTGCCAGCCAGCGCCGTGGTCCATGCCGTGGGGCCGGTCTGGCATGGCGGTGAAGCGGGAGAGGCGGAACTGCTGGCCAGCGCTTATCGCAACAGCCTGCAACTGGTGAGTGATAACAGCCTGCGCAGCGTGGCCTTCCCCAATATCAGCACCGGCGTATACGGTTATCCGAAGGCCCTGGCGGCAGAGGTGGCATGGCGTGCCGTGAGCGATTTTCTCAGAACACATCCGCTACCGGAGCAGGTATACTTCGTCTGCTATGACGAAGAAAATACCCGACTTTACCAACGTCTGCTGGCAGAAACCGCCAGCGAGTGACGATCACGCCACCCGTCTTGGACGCGCAGTCGCGCCCGAGGCGGCCCGCCATGAAGGGCTGAGCGGTATCCATCCGCTGGATAACAGCCTGGACGCCTTTGCCGCGCGCTACACCCTGGCTGGGGTGGCGGAGCGGACCCTGGATGTCCAGTACTATATCTGGGAGGACGATATGTCCGGGCGCCTGCTGTTCGGGGCGCTGCTGGCGGCGGCGAGCCGCGGCGTGCGGGTGCGTATCCTGCTGGATGACAATAATACCCCAGGGATGGACGGCATTCTGATGCTGCTGGATGCCCACCCGAATATTGACGTCCGGCTGTTTAATCCCTTCTCGTTTCGCAGGCTGCGCTTTTTGGGCTATCTCACCGATTTTGCCCGCCTGAACCGGCGGATGCATAACAAGAGTTTTACGGTGGATGGCGAAGTGAGCATCGTCGGCGGACGCAATATAGGCGACGCCTATTTTGGCGCTGGCGACCAGCCGCTGTTTACCGATCTCGACGTGATGGCCACCGGGCCGGTGGTGGCTGATGTGTGCGACGATTTCCAGCGCTACTGGGAATCGGCCGCGGTAGCGCCGCTTTCCCGGGTGCTGGAGGTGAACGAAGGCGAAATTTCACGCCGCGTGCAACTGCCTCCGGACTGGCTTGAAAACCCGATGGCGCAGCGCTATCTGGAACGGCTGCGCACCAGCCGTTTTGTGGCGCAGCTGGAGTCCGGCGAGTTGAATATGCTGTGGGCGAAGACCCGGCTGCTCAGCGACGATCCGCGTAAAGGCGAAGGGAAAGTACGGCTACGCGGCCTGCTGGGCGTACGCCTGATGCGGGTGGTGGGAGAACCGCGCGAGCAGTTCGATATTATCTCTCCCTATTTTGTGCCCACCCGCTCCGGGGTGGCGCATCTGCTGACCCTGGTTCGCAAGGGGGTCAGAATCGCTATTCTGACCAATTCGCTGGCGGCCAACGATGTGGCCATGGTGCATGCGGGCTATGCACGCTGGCGCAAAAAGCTGCTGCGCCACGGCGTGGCGCTGTATGAGCTAAAGCCTCAGCAGCATTCCGGGCGCGCCACGCCCCACGACCGGGGGCTGACCGGGAACTCGGGATCCAGCCTGCACGCCAAAACCTTTAGCGTGGATGGCGAAAAGGTGTTTATCGGCTCCTTTAACTTTGATCCGCGCTCGGCGCTGCTCAATACCGAAATGGGATTTGTCATTGAGTGCGAAACCCTGGCGAAACTGGGCCATGAGCGTTTTATCCGCAGCCGCCGCCACAGCGCCTGGGAGCTACGTCTGGACAGGCGCGGGCGTATCAACTGGGTGGAGCAGGAGGGCGAGCGGGAAGTGGTCTGGCGTAAAGAGCCGCAGACCAGCTTCTGGAAGCGTTTGGTGGTGCGGATCACCGCCCGGCTGCCGGTGGAATGGCTGCTGTAATCAAAAACGCCCGGCGCTGAACCGGGCGTTTTGGGTTTTAGCGGGCGCCACTGGTGGCGGGCTCCGCTTTCTTTTTCTGCGGTTTTCCTGAAAACAGGAAGCGCAGAAGCGGCACTCTCAGGTGCAGCTCGTAGAGCAGGGTCGCAATTACCATCACAAAGGCCAGACCCACCACAAACCCCAGAGTATTGGAGCGGATATGCGGCATGATATAAGCGCCGAAAAACAGCGTTAGCGGATGATGCACCAGGTAAATAAACAGCGAGGCGTTAACAAAGTAGGTGACCCGCGGCGAGTGGAAGTTCAGCAGCCGGTGTCCCAGCGAGAACACCACATTGGTCATCCACAGCCCCATCAGCATGGTGATTACCGCTTCTCTTTCATACATCCAGCCTTCGCCGCTGCCGTAGTGCTGGTTAGCCACATAGGCGATAAAGGCCAGCAGTGAACCGACATAGCAGGCCGGGGAGGGGGTGATAAAGCGGGCTTTCAGCGTCGGATACTTAAAGGCGACGGCGCCCAGGATAAAGAACGGCAGATACATCAGCGTCTGCATCACCGCGAAGTTAAACAGCCCGTCGCTGAGGACAGGCGGCCAGAGGATTAGTAGCAAACGGCGTAGCGCCGCCCAGCCGATCCCTAATCCCAGGAAAATAACGCTCAGCGACAGTAGCGAGAAGTTTCTCTCTCTGACTGGCGCCTGTTTCATTTTTTGAAACAGAATAAGACCAATCGTGGTTAATATCGTCAGCACCAGCAAAAACCAAAGGTGCGAAATCAATTCCCAGACCAGCGTATTATATTTTTGGTAACCGCTAAGCTGTGACCAGTTTGGCTCTCTGGCGCCGACAAATTGCAACATCAAAAATTGCGGCAGGGTTAGCAGCGGAATGGCGGTTAACATCGGAATGCCCACACGTTCGACCCGCACTTTCCACCAGTGACCGGGGCTGTAGCGCAGATAGAGCATCCAGGAAAAATAACCCGAGATAACAAAGAAAACTTGCATGCGGAAGGCATGGATAAAATCGTTAAACAGAGTGAGCCAGTCAGAGGCCTCTGCGCTGTTAACATGCCACTGGTGGCTTGAATAGAGGAGGGAGACATGAAACGGAATCCCCAGTAACATCAGCCAGGCCCTGATCGAATCAAGGAAAAATTCGCGTTGTGCCGGTGGGTTGCTCATAACACTCCTGAGTAATATAAGACTTTTCGCCTTATCCTTAAGACGACTACGGATTACATTTGGCTGCTAACCCTACACTAACGCAGCCTGACTGTCTCCAGGAGAAGCACGGAAAGCGTAATCACTTGACTTATATTCGCTTAAACCCTGAACCGCCAGTATGAACCTGATGGGGATATGGTTGTCGGAAAGTTGAAGTATCCATTAGAATGGATTGGATTGACATTAGCACACAAAGGGGGATGTGCTGACTTTTATGAAAAATAAACCAGAAATGAAGAAACTGCGCTGGTTGGGTGCTGCTGTAATGTTGTCCCTGTATGCCAATTCGGTATGGGCTTTTTCTATTGATGACGTTGCGAAACAGGCTAAGTCTCTGGCAGGTAAAAGCTACGAGGCGCCAAAAAGCAACCTGCCTTCCGCGTTCCGCGACATGAAGTATGCGGACTACCAGCAGATCCAGTTCAATCACGATAAAGCGTATTGGAATAAGCTTAAGACCCCATTCAAGCTCGAATTCTATCATCAGGGGATGTACTTCGACACGCCGGTGACGATCAACGAAGTGACCGCCACGGCCGTGAACAAGATCAAGTACAACCCGGATTACTTCACGTTCGGTAACGTGAAGCACGACAAAGACACCGTTAAGGATCTTGGCTTCGCGGGCTTTAAAGTGCTCTACCCGATCAACAGCAAAGATAAGAACGACGAAATTGTCAGCATGCTCGGGGCCAGCTACTTCCGCGTTATCGGCAAAGGCCAGGTGTATGGTCTTTCCGCCCGCGGCCTGGCCATCGATACCGCTCTGCCTTCCGGCGAAGAGTTCCCGCGTTTCCGCGAATTCTGGATCGAGCGGCCGCAGCCGAAAGCCAACTGGCTGGTGGTCTACGCGCTGCTGGATTCTCCGCGCGCCACCGGCGCCTATCGCTTTATTATTCGTCCGGGCGAAGAGAGTAAAATCGATGTGCAGGCCAAGATCTACCTGCGCGACAAGGTCGGCAAACTGGGCGTAGCGCCGCTGACCAGTATGTTCCTGTTCGGGGCTAACCAGCCATCGCCGACCACCAACTATCGCCCGGAAATGCATGATTCCGACGGTCTGTCGATCCATGCCGGTAATGATGAGTGGATCTGGCGTCCGCTGAATAACCCGAAACGTCTGGCGGTCAGTACCTACAGCACCGAAAACCCGAAAGGCTTTGGTCTGCTGCAGCGCACCCGCGACTTCTCCCGCTATGAGGATCTGGACGATCGTTACGATCTGCGTCCCAGCGCCTGGGTTCAGCCGGAAGGCAACTGGGGTAAAGGTCGGATAGAGCTGGTCGAAATTCCGACCAACGACGAAACCAACGATAACGTTGTCGCCTTCTGGACGCCGGAGCAACTGCCGGAGCCGGGTAAGGAGATGAACTACAAGTACTCCATTCTGATGACCCGCGATGAAGGCAAACTGCACGATCCGAAGATTGCCTGGGTGCAGCAGACCCGCCGCTCTACCGGTGATGTGAAGCAGGCTAATCTGATTCGCCAGCCTGACGGTACCGTGGCCTTCGTGGTGGACTTCACCGGCGAAGAGATGAAGAAAATGGCGGCGGATACCCCGATTACCGCTCAGGCCAGCATTGGCGACAATGGTGAAATCGTCGAAAACAACGTGCGCTACAACCCGGTCACTAAAGGCTGGCGTTTGACGCTGCGCGTGAAGGTAAAAGACGAGAAGAAGACCACCGATATGCGCGCTGCGCTGGTTAACGGTGATAAGACCCTGAGTGAAACCTGGAGCTACCAGCTACCCGCCAATGAATAAACTGACGACACAAGACTATGTGGAGGCGCTTGGTCTGCCTGCGGAGCAGCAGGCCCGGCTGCCCACAACGGACGTGCGTGAGGTGCACCAGGCGCTGGACGCCGAAGCGCATCGCTATCCGCGTGAGGATGATTCTCCCCTGGGCTCGGTCAGAGCCCGTCTGGAGCATCAGTGGCCGGATTCCGTCGGCAACGGGCAGCTCGTTGATGATGCCGAAGGGCGCGCCGAGCTACAGGCTATGCCGAAGATTAAGCGTTCATCCATGGTGCCCGAACCCTGGCGTACCAACCCGATCGGCCGCTTCTGGGATCGCCTGCTTGGGCGTAATCTGTCGCCGCGCCATCATGCGATGTCCAAAGAGGAGCAGGCCAATGAGCAGAAGTGGCGTACCGTCGGCACCATCCGTCGTTACATCCTGCTGCTGCTGACGCTGTCCCAGACCGCCGTTGCCACCTGGTACATGAAGACTATCCTTCCTTATCAGGGCTGGGCGCTGATCAACCCCGCCGATATGGTGGGGCAGGATCTGTGGATCTCCTTTATGCAACTGCTGCCTTACGTCCTGCAGAGCGGCATCCTGATTCTGTTCGCCATTCTGTTCTGTTGGGTTTCGGCCGGGTTCTGGACCGCGCTGATGGGCTTCCTGCAGTTGCTGATTGGCAAGGATAAATACAGTATTTCAGCCTCGACGGTGGGGGACGAAGCGCTTAATCCCGAACACCGCACTGCGCTGGTCATGCCTATCTGTAATGAGGACGTCAGCCGCGTCTTTGCCGGGCTGCGTGCCACCTGGGAGTCGGTTAAGGCGACCGGGCAGCATAAGCATTTCGATATCTACATTCTGAGCGATAGCTACGACCCCGACATCTGCGTGGCCGAACAGAAGGCCTGGATGGAGCTGATTGCCGAAGTGCAGGGTGAAGGGCAGATCTTCTATCGTCGCCGCCGTCGCCGTATGAAGCGCAAGAGCGGCAACATCGACGATTTCTGTCGCCGCTGGGGCAGCCAGTACAGCTATATGGTGGTGCTGGACGCCGACTCGGTGATGACCGGCGAGTGTCTGACGCAGCTGGTGCGTCTGATGGAAGCCAACCCCAACGCCGGGATTATTCAGTCCGCCCCGCGCGCATCCGGGATGGATACTCTCTACGCGCGCTGCCAACAGTTCGCCACCCGGGTTTATGGTCCGCTGTTTACCGCCGGTCTGCACTTCTGGCAGCTCGGTGAGTCCCACTACTGGGGCCATAACGCCATTATCCGCGTCAAACCCTTTATCGAGCACTGCGCGCTGGCGCCGCTGCCGGGCGAGGGTTCTTTTGCAGGATCGATTCTGTCGCACGACTTTGTGGAAGCCGCGCTGATGCGCCGTGCAGGCTGGGGCGTGTGGATAGCCTACGATCTGCCGGGCTCCTATGAGGAGCTACCGCCGAACCTGCTGGACGAACTGAAACGCGATCGCCGCTGGTGTCACGGCAACCTGATGAACTTCCGCCTGTTCCTGGTGAAGGGGATGCACCCGGTGCATCGTGCGGTGTTCCTGACGGGGGTTATGTCCTATCTGTCGGCGCCGCTGTGGTTTATGTTCCTGGCGCTCTCCACCGCGCTTCAGGTGGTGCACGCCCTGACTGAGCCGCAATACTTCCTGCAACCGCGACAGTTGTTCCCGGTCTGGCCCCAGTGGCGTCCGGAACTGGCGATTGCGCTGTTTGCCTCGACTATGGTGTTGCTGTTCCTGCCGAAGCTGCTGAGCGTTATCCTGATCTGGTGCAAGGGCTCGAAGGAGTTTGGCGGCTTTATTCGCGTAACGCTGTCGCTGTTGCTCGAAGTGCTGTTCTCCGTGCTGCTGGCGCCGGTGCGCATGCTGTTCCACACCGTATTCGTGGTCAGCGCTTTCCTGGGTTGGGAAGTGGTCTGGAATTCGCCGCAGCGTGACGATGACTCCACCCCCTGGGGCGAAGCCTTTATGCGTCACGGCTCTCAGTTGCTGCTGGGTCTGGTATGGGCTGCCGGCATGGCGTGGCTCGACCTGCGTTTCCTGTTCTGGCTGGCGCCAATTGTCTTCTCGCTGATTTTGTCGCCGTTTGTATCGGTGCTCTCCAGCCGGGCGACCATCGGACTGCGCACCAAACGCTGGAAGCTGTTCCTGATCCCGGAAGAGTATTCCCCGCCGCAGGTGTTGGTGGATACCGAAAAGTATCTGGCGCTCAATCGCTCGCGGGTGCTGGATGACGGCTTTATCCACGCGGTGTTTAACCCGGCCCTGAATGCACTCTCCTGCGCCATGGCGACGGCCCGTCACCGTGCCAGCCAGGTACTGGAAATTGCCCGGGATCGCCACGTAGAGCAGGCGCTTAATGAAACACCTGACAAGCTGAACCGCGACCGTCGCCTGGTGCTGCTGAGCGACCCGGTGACCATGACGCGGATGCACTATCGCGTCTGGGCGAACCCGGATCGCTACTCTTCCTGGGTGCAGCTTTATCAGTCGGTAACGTTAAATCCTGAGACGCTTAAGGCTCAGTGATAAGGAATATGCCGGCGGTAACGCCGGCTTTTTTTTTGCCCGGGACGGGCGCGGACGTCTAAAGAGGATAGCCGTTGAGAATTATCTTTGTCATTATTGCCGCTCTGCTTTTGAGCGGCTGCGGCAGTATTATCAGCCGTACGATACCGGGGCAGGGCAACGGAAATCAGTACTACCCCGGTGTACAGTGGGATTTGCGCGACTCGCCGTGGCGCTATGTGACGGTGCTTGACCTGCCGTTTTCGCTGGTCTTCGATACCCTGTTGCTGCCGATAGATAGCCATCACGGGCCTTACGAGTAATTTCTTTCTCCCTTCCGGTGAACGGGTCAGGGGAATACTCCCTCTCCCTTCCAGGGAGAGGGCCGGGGTGAGGGTGACAGGCAGCTCCGGCGCCTGGTAGTCAATATCATTGATGCTCTGTTTCAGAATAAAAGAGGCGGAATATGGGGCGGTAGTGGGCTGTTCCGTTCACTTTGCGCGACTGCTTCTCTGTTGATTCACCGGTTCCGAAACTGACATATAAAAAATAACCTTAAAGTGAACGGAACCTTCATCAGCGTGACATATTCCGCCTGAAAACAGCACCGCAGTAATAATATTCCCCGTCAATGAAATAATACTGAAAACATACAGAATTATTGCAAGACAGGTTCAGCAATAAAATATTCAGGCCACCACTGTGATTTATTACAGGGTAAAATATCGGCAGCGATTTTTATTCATGAGAGGAGAAAAACAGCAAAACACAATTAATTATAGAGACTTATACAGACGCGACCCGCCAGTGCACGAACACTGACAGGCCGCTAACCACAACCAACTAACAAGGAGTTGATTATGGCTGATACCCATCATAAGCCACGCCCCGCTATTTCCAAAACGCAACGCAACCTGACCGTCGGATATATCAGCCCGCGTCACGAAAATAGCCTGACCTGCAAAACAACTTACTACGACCGCCGCCCCAGCCTGCATCTGAAAGGCTGCCGGCTGGGTGAAGCCGGGTTTGAAATCGGCTGTCCGGTTAAGGTGACCATTGAGGCGGGCAGAATCATTATCTGCCCCGGCTAAACGCGATAAACCGTCACTCAGCGCTCGTCCCACTCGTCCGCCGCGGCTTCCCCCTCTTCGGTATCCAGCGGCGGTTCGAGCTGGAACTCGCCCTCGTCCCATTCATGCAGGGTGTTCTCTTCCTGCCACTCCTCTTCGATTTCAATATCTTCATAGTCACCATCGAAGACCTCCTGGGCCGCCTCTGCGCTAAACAGCGGCAGGCATTCTCCCTCTTCCTCTTCGGTAGCGAAGAATTCGGCCAGCCACATAACGTCGCCATCCTGCAGAATATATTTCTGCAGGGCCAGTTGCTGGACGGGGGTATCTTCACCGTTGGTGGCAATAAACTCTTCGCGTGCGGCGTCGATGGCTTCTTCAAGCGTGGTGTACATTGACATAGCGTGCTCCCTGAGTTGACCTGATTTCTGGAAAGAATAGACGAACTGTGGCGCAGCAGAAAATATCGTGGAAAAAAAATTAGCAGGTTTAGATCGACGTGGGATTCAGGCGCCCGGGAGTGCCCCGGGCGCAGGATATGACTAATAGCGGGAAGGAACCCCTTCCGGGCGGGTCTTAAAGCGGCGGTGTAACCACATATATTGGTCGGGAGCCATCATAATGCAGCGCTCGACCACCTTGTTCATCCAGGCTGCGGTGGCTTCCGCGCTTTCCAGCGGCGGATCGTTTTCCGGCTCCAGCATAATCAGCTCATAGCCTTTGCCGTTCGGCTTGCGGCGCGGCACAAAGGGGACGATACAGGCCTTAGAGGTGCGGGCCAGCATCCAGGTGCCAGAAGTCGTGGCGGCCTGATCCACCGCGAAGAAAGGCACGAAGACGCTGGTACGTGGGCCGTAGTCATGATCCGGGGCATACCAGACCACCTCACCGCCTTTCAGCGCCCTGATCATCCCTTTCAGGTCTTTTCGGTCGATCATGTCTTTGTTGGAGCGCATTCGCCCCCAGGTCTGTAACCAGTCGAGCACCGGGTTATCGTTGGGACGATAGACGCCAATGCCCGGCTCCTGCATGCCAAACATCCGGGCTCCTAACTCCAGGGTCAGAAAGTGAACTCCGATCAGCAAAATGCCTTTTTTCCGGGCGTGTAGCTCTTTTACTGGCCCCATGCCTGAAACCTCTGACCAGCGGGCGATACGCCAGTCAGGCCAGAACCAGGCCATACCCGTTTCCAGAACCCCCATACCCACGGATTCGAAATTCTGCCGTACCAGGCGCTGGCGCTCTGCTTCCGACATCTCGGGGAAGCACAGCTCAAGGTTACGATGGGCAATCTGCGCCCGACGTTTAATCAACTTCATCGACAGCCAGCCGAGCAGACGGCCGATACGCCAGATAACCGGGTAGGGAAGCAGTACCACCAGCCAGAGTACGCCGATACCCAACCAGGTGAGCCAGTATCGGGGGTGCAGCAGGGCGCGGGAAAATTGTGGTAAATGAGTCATGAAAATTCCATCAACTAATGGCAACGCCACGAAGAGCTATATTGTGACATTTATTTGTGTCACCGCCAAAACCGCAAGCACCGGGTGGCTGAACTCTCGCCATATTTGGCGCAGGCGGCATCATATTGTGTGCAGAATGTAGCGTAAAATGTGTGGATGTAAATTGGCCGCTGTTGCTATATGATGCCGCGCCACAGATAAGCGTTTACCGATTGCAGGAAAAAACACCATGCCAGTGTTACATAACCGAATCAGTAACGAGGAGTTGAAAGCGCGCATGCTGGCTGAAAGCGAACCGCGCATCACCATCTCGTTCTATAAATATTTTACTATCGACGATCCCAAAGCGACCCGTGATGCGCTGTATCAGGCGCTGACGGCCCTTAAGGTCTTTGGTCGGGTCTATCTGGCCCATGAGGGTATCAATGCGCAAATCAGCGTGCCCCAGAGCCGGGTGGAGTCCTTGCGCCAGACGCTGTACGGTTTTCACCCAGCGCTGGACGGCCTGCGTCTGAATATCGCGCTGGACGATGACGGCAAATCGTTCTGGGTGCTGCGCATGAAGGTGCGCGAGCGCATCGTGGCGGATGGTATTGAGGATCCCAACTTCGATCCTTCGAACGTGGGTGAGTACCTGACCGCCGACGGCGTTAACGCCATGCTGGACGATCCCGACGCGCTGTTTATCGATATGCGTAATCACTATGAGTACGAAGTCGGTCACTTTGAGCGGGCGCTGGAGATCCCGGCCGATACTTTCCGCGAACAGCTACCGAAAGCGGTAGAGATGATGGAGCCTCACCGCGAGAAAAAGATTGTGATGTACTGCACCGGCGGTATTCGCTGTGAAAAGGCCAGCGCCTGGATGCGGCATAACGGCTTTAAGCAGGTGTATCATATTGAGGGCGGCATTATTGAATATGCGCGTCGGGCCAGGGAACAGGGGTTGCCGGTGCGTTTTGTGGGTAAGAACTTTGTGTTCGATGAACGTCTTGGTGAGCGGATTACTGAAGATGTTATCGCCCATTGCCACCAGTGTGGTACCCCCTGTGACAGCCACACCAACTGTAAAAACGACGGCTGTCACCTGCTGTTTATTCAGTGTCCTCGCTGTGCGGAGCAGTATCAGGGCTGCTGCAGCGAACTCTGTCGTGATGAACTGCAACTGTCGCCGGAAGAGCAACGCCAGCGTCGGGCAAAGCGTGAAAATGGAATGAAGATCTTTAACAAGTCGCGCGGACGGCTGAATACCCTGACCGGTATTCCCGATCCCGACTAAGGAAATCGCCCCGCCGCCCGGCGGGGCTGGGGAATTACTGACGAACCCCTTCCACGGAGATAATCAGATCCACTTCCTGAGAGGCCGGACCCAGATCTTTGGTGATATTGAAGTCTTTCAGGCGAATTTTCCCTTCCGCTTCAAAGCCTGCGCGATAGCCGCCCCAGGGATCGTCCCCCTGGCCCAGCAGTTTTGCTTCCAGGGTTACCGGCTTAGTGACGCCGTTCAGCGTCAGATTACCGGTGATGTCCAGTTCGTCGCCATCTTTCTTCACTTCCGTTGAGGTGAAAGTGGCCTGCGGGAATTTCCCTGTGTTCAGGAAATCGGCGCTGCGCAGATGCTTATCGCGTTCGGCGTGGTTGGTGTCCAGGCTATTGGTATTGATGGTAACATTCACTTTATCGGCGGCAGGGTTCTTTTCATCGAAGGTAAAGCCGCCGTCGAAGTCTTTAAAGGTTCCGTACAGCCAGCTGTAGCCAAGGTGCTGGATTCGGAAGTTGATAAAGGCGTGCTGCCCCTCTTTATCGATCTTGTAGTCCGCGGCCAGCGCCGGGGCGCTGGTGAACATCATGGCGCCAAGGGTCAGTCCCAGCAGGCATTTTTTCATCATTTCACTCCATAGTTAACGTGACGTTTTGCCCAGCATGCGCCAGAGCGTAACGTCTTTATCAATTAAGTGGTGCTTTAATGCGGCCAGCCCATGAGCGAGGGAGAGTAATACCACGCCCCAGGCGAGCCACAGGTGAATATCTCCTGCCAGATCGGCCTGCTCGCCCGCGCCGCTCAGCGTGGCGGGAACCTCAAACCAGCCGAAAACGTTAATGGGCTTACCATCGGCGGTAGAGATCAGATAGCCAGTAAAGATAATGGCGAACAGACCAAGATAGAGCAGCAGGTGCGCCACCGCCGCACTAACGCGGGTAAAGCGCGAATAACTGTCAAGTGGGGGAGGCGGTGGTGATATCCAGCGCCAGACTACGCGGGCCAGCATAACCAGCAGCAGCATAATGCCGATACTTTTATGCAGTTCAGGCGCCTTATGGTACCAGCCGTCGTAATAACCCAGCGTGACCATCCACAGACCTAAGCCAAACATGCCATAGACCGTTAACGCCACCAGCCAGTGGAACAGGAGCGCAAGATGCCCGTAGCGCGATGGTGAATTACGCCATTGCATATCAGAATTGCCAAAATAATTATCGGTAGCGCTAAATGTGTCCTGGAAAATTACTATCTGCAACAAAAAAATAACGTCAGGGAATAGTATTTTTATGATATTCAAAAAATATGAAAAAGAAATGCCATTTATTATCAATAATGCAGAATTAATGGTGTGCTATCAATGGTGATGAGATGTACTGCAATGAAAAATAACAATTTATTCTAATTTTTTGAATCATCAAATAATTTTTCTGAAAAAGATGATATGCTATTGTTTGTCAATAAGTGTCAATCTCATACGCTATTTCAGGGTTAAATAAGCAACCCGGGTGATACTCTTTTCCATTATCACCGATGGTAAATCACCTTATGGATAGTTGTATTATTCACCATAGCGCTATCCCGTACTGTAATTTTATTGGTGTTTTTCACTATAAAAACGTCATCTTATTGATGTTTATTGCTGCAATATGTCGCAAATGGTAGTGATAAAAGTCGCAAATTTGATTGCAGTTAGATTTTTGTGTAAATTAAAGTTATGTAAGTCGGGCGGCATGCTACAGATAGCCCCCCGATTTTTCTCTGCGTTATAGCTTTCACACCCTGCGTGGCGCCTGTTGGCGGAGTACCACGCGCAACAAGGACGAGAAAGCTATGATGCCGTCAGCATAATCAGGTCATTATCTGAGGGATATTCATGAGTAATCATTCGGAAAAACAACAGGCCCAGCGCCATAGTTTCTGGCGCAAGCGTCAGAAGAAAACGCTATCGGTCGATGATATTACGATTGTCGATCAGCAGATGCTTAAGCGCGCCGTTGGCGCCGCTGCCCTGGGTAACGCCATGGAGTGGTTTGATTTTGGCGTTTACAGTTTCCTGGCCGTCACCATCGGTAAGGTCTTCTTTCCCGGCGGCAGCCCGGCGGTTCAGCTTATTGCCACCTTTGGCGCTTTTGCCGCCGCCTTCCTGGTTCGTCCGCTGGGCGGCATGGTATTTGGACCGCTGGGGGATCGTATTGGTCGCCAGAAGGTACTGGCTTTCACCATGATCATGATGGCGATAGGGACCTTCTGTATCGGCCTGATCCCCGGTTACGACCAGATAGGGATTGCGGCACCGCTGCTGTTGCTGGTGGCGCGTCTGGTTCAGGGGTTCTCTACCGGCGGTGAATACGGCGGTGCGGCGACTTTTATTGCGGAATACTCCACCGATAAGCGGCGTGGTTTTATGGGCAGTTGGCTGGAGTTTGGTACGCTGTCTGGCTATCTGCTGGGGGCGATACTGGTCACTGGCATGACCGCGCTGTTGACCCAGCAGCAGCTTATGAGCTGGGGCTGGCGTATTCCATTCTTTATCGCCGGGCCGTTGGGGCTGTTCGGGCTCTACATCCGTCTGAAGCTTGAAGAGACGCCGGCCTTCCAGAAGCATATGGAAAAACAGGAGGCGCTGGAGCACAGCAAACCGCAGATTGGTCTGTGGGAGATGCTGTCACGTTACCGCATCCAGATGCTGAGATGTGTTGGCCTGGTGCTGGTGTTTAACGTCTCTAACTATATGTTGACGTCATACATGCCCAGCTATCTGACCAGCGTGCTGGGAATGAGCGAGCTGAGCGGCCTGATGCTGGTGATGGTGGTCATGTTTATTATGATGCCGCTGACCCTGGCTTCGGGGTACTGGAATGACAGGCTTGGCCGTCGTCCGGTGATTATGTGCGGCGCCATCGGCCTTATCGTGCTGGCGATTCCGGCGCTGTGGCTGATTGGTAGCGGCTCGATGTCGGCCATCTTCCTGGGGCTGGTGATCCTGGGCGTACTGCACACCTGCTTTAGCGGCACCATGCCGGCCACTCTGCCTGCGCTATTTACCACCGAAGTGCGTTACAGCGCGCTGGCCATTGGCTTTAACCTGTCGGTCTCGCTGTTTGGCGGCACCACGCCGCTGCTGACCAGCTGGCTGGTGGAAAAGACCGGTAACGTGATGATTCCGGCCTGGTATCTGATGGGGGCTGGCGTTATCGGGGTGATCACCGCTTTCTTTATGCGTGAAACCGCGCGTAAGCCGCTGCACGGGTCGGCGCCTGCGGTGGGGAGTGAAGAAGAGGCGCATCGCCTGGTGCAGAAGCTGGAACGTCAGGCAGAGAATCTGCCGGCCAGTCAATAAGCCGGCAGAGGGGGTCAGCTAAAGCGGCTAAGTCGGAAAGGGGTGAGATCGAAGGGCGATGGGTTACCGCGGGCAAAATCGCAGGCGATCTCGCCCAGTACGCTGGCGAACTTAAAGCCGTGTCCGCTCAAACCGGTAATCACCATGGCTTCCGGCATATCCGGTAGCCTGTCGATGATAAAATCCTCGTCCGGGGAGTTATCGTAAGTACAGGCTGCGCCGTGCAGACAGACGCCCACGCCGGGAAGAATCTGGCGCAGAAAGCTGAATACCTCGCTGCCGTCGCCGGGCAGGGCACCGAACGGCTGACGCTGGTCAGGCGAGTCGATAAGCTGTCCGCCGTTGTGTTTACCGATTTTCAGTTCGTTATTTTCGGCGGGGAAGCCGTAGAACTGATCGCCATTGGGCAGCTCGCCGGTAAAGGCCGGGAAGTGATTTTCTGCGCTGTAGCGGCCATCGGCCTGGTGCCAGGCGAAGATTTTACGTACTGGCGTGACGGGCAGATTGGGCACCAGACGTTTAACCCAGGTACCAGCGCTAATCAGTATTCTGGGGGCGCTGTATGTGCCGTCGATAGTTTCCACTTCAACGCCACCCTCACAGCGGCGTATCTCCGTGACCGGGCAGTTAAAGAGCTGAGCACATCCCGCCTCACGGGCAAGGCGAATCCAGGCCGTAATCGCCGTTTCGCAGTACAGCACGCCTGAGTTGGGTTCGAACAGTCCCAGATAGTCGTCCGGTACGGCAACCTGCGGCCAGCGGGTTACTAATGCCTGAGCATCAAGCTTTTCCAGCGGCAGCTTCCACTGTGCTGCACTCTGCTCGACGTTATGCATAAAATCGGAGCTGGCAGGGCCCAGATTCAGCACCCCGGTACGAGCGAAGATGCGCTCGCCGCTCTCTTTATGTAACTCATCCCACAGCTCCTGGGCCCGCAGGACCAGCGGCAGGTACTTTTCGCCTTCGCCGTAAGCGTGGCGAATCAGGCGGGTGGCGCCGTGATGGCTGCCTTCGTCATGGGGAGGATGGGCGCTGTCCGTCATTAAGACCCGCAGACCGGCACGGGTGGCGTACCAGCCAGCGGCGGCGCCTGTCGAACCGCTCCCGACGATGATTAAATCGTAATCCATGCTGCTCTCTCTATTGTGGTGCTATCACTGCAGGGTAATTAACCTGTTGATAACACACAAGCCCGAAAAATAAAAAAGGCGCCGTGTCGGCGCCTTGCAATGATTTATTTTTGATTTAGTGCTTAAGATGGTCATTCACCGGGTATTCCCCCGATTCGATTTTGGCTATTCCCGCCTCGAGAATAGAAATAAACTGGCGGGCAACATCGGTGGTTAACCAAAGGGTCTGGCCAACTTCAGTTTCGTCCGGCTGAGCTTGATTCGCGGTCAGGTAGTGCAGGCGTAACATCAGAGCATCGTAACTGTCTACGGTGCTGATATCCCATCCGACAAGGGGATGAGTCTGAATTACTTCGTTATTTTTTTCCATGATACCCCCTTAATACGTGTTTGTAGCAACGGACTGTGAGGATCAATGCATATTTTATTCGTGAAGCAGTATCATTATATCAAAAAACAACCAGTACTGCAGTCTGAATAAAAATTAAGATTACTGATTGCGCTTTTTTTGATTAATACGAGCAATAAATCATCGTTTCGATGGGAATGGGATTAAAATTTCAGAGAGTATTCTTAAGAAACGTAACGGAGGGAAAAAAGCCGGGCGGCGAATCCCGGCAAAATAGCACAAAGAAAGAGAGGGGCGTCAGGCGGAGTAAAACCAGTCGTCGGCGCTTTCCCAGGTTTCCTGCAGAATGTCGCGAATGCGTTCTTTATCATCCGACGAGCCGCCAATGACGGAGAGATTATTGCTGGCGGCATAGCGCACCAGAATCTGCCCCGGGCTTTCGGGAAAGGCATTTTCAATACGACGCGAGAATTCGCCGCTAAGCGCGTCGAGAGCGCCGGGCGGCAACACCGTGGTCCTGGCAATGGTCACTTCAATACGCATAAAAAAATCCCCTGTTGGTGATGCTGTATATATATACAGTTAAGCCGTACGACTTGCAACAGGGGAATGACGATTATCGTCAGCCGTTAGCGTTTAACCGACCAGGCCAGGGTCTCACCCGCCAGGAAAGGGATTAAAGCATCATCGCTAAGGGCAATACTTTCCGGCATCTGTTGCGGTTCACGCACCAGTTCAATGGTCTCTTCATTGACCGGCAACCCATAGAAGCGTGGGCCATTGAGCGAACAGAAGGCTTCCAGATGCGCCAGCGCGTCCAGCTCTTCAAACACCGTGGCGTAGGCGCCCATAGCTGCCGGGGCGTTAAAACAGCCTGCGCAGCCGCAGCAGGCCTCTTTACGGTGGCGGGGATGTGGCGCGGAGTCAGTCCCCAGGAAGACGCGATCGCAGCCGCTGGCGACCAGCTCGCGCAGAGCCTGTTGATGCACGTTGCGCTTGAGGATCGGCAGGCAGTAGAGGTGCGGGCGCACGCCGCCGACCAGCATATGATTACGGTTAAACATCAGATGCTGAGGCGTAATGGTGGCCGCCAGCCGCTCGTTGCCGTCGCGTACATACCAGGCTGCTTCCTGGGTAGTGATATGCTCGAACACCACTTTCAGGCCGGGCAGACGCTGGCGCAGCGGTTCCATCACGGTTTCAATAAAGCGCGCTTCACGGTCGAAAATATCGATATCGGCATGGGTGACTTCACCGTGTACCAACAGAGGCATACCGATTTTTTCCATCCGCTCCAGTACCGGCATAATGGCATCAATGCTGGTGACGCCGTGGCTGGAGTTGGTGGTCGCGTTGGCCGGGTAGAGTTTGGCTGCGGTAAAGACGCCCGCTTTCATACCGCGCTCCAGCTCATCCGGATCGAGGGAATCGGTCAGATAGCAGGTCATCAGCGGCTCAAAGTGGTGATTGGCGGGAACGGCGTCCAGAATGCGCTGGCGATAGGCCTGGGCGGCTTCTACCGTGGTTACCGGCGGGACCAGGTTGGGCATCACAATCGCCCGGCCAAAGGTGGCGCTGGTCCAGGGAACCACGGTCTGCAGCATTTCGCCATCGCGCAGGTGAAGGTGCCAGTCATCGGGGCGGCGGATTTTTAAAACCTGGATCTGTTCGGTCATGGAGGTGCTCCGGCTAAAGGGAATCGGTCGGGTGGGGCCTGATTATGCCGGGCACTAAGGATAAGCGGAAACGTTTTCCTTTGCACCCCCCGGCGTAAAATTTTCCGGGGGGGCGGGGGAGGATTAATCCGTGAAGGGGATGATTATCTCGCCGGGTTTCACTTCAATGCCTTTGGCGTATTTCTTCGCCATGGCTTCGCCTTTACTGTTGTCTTCGCGCAAAACGTAGGCCGGTTTCTGGTTAAAGTAGCTACGCAGCGACTGATTCAGATAGGGAACGATAGTCTGGAGTACCGACTCCATCTTTTTCGGTTCGATGGTCGTGTCCACCACTTCCATTTCACGCAGGTAAATAGCGCCCTGTTCCGCATTGAAGAAGGGTTGCGCTTTCAGGGTAAGCTTCATGGTGGCTTTCTGATTACCGAACAGCGAACTCATATCCAACTGGGCATCCCCGGTCAGGGTGACCTTATTGGGTTCTTCACGGCCAATCTGGCTGGCCAGATTGGTCAGTACGATATGGGCATCGGCCACGCCGGGCACACCAATATCTTTGGAGAAATCATTGCGCTTCGCCAGCGCCTGGTTAATCTCCTGTTCGCTGATAGTATAAGACGTGAGCTGGTTACATCCTGCCAGCAGGCCGCCAATCACCAGCGCCGCGGCCATTACAAACTTTTTCATAGCATTCCTCTTTTGCATGCCGGATCCTCAGATCCTGACACAAAGCAGCATCCTGCACCAGCGGGAAGATAACCAGCAGAAAAAACTGAAAACTCCCCGGCGGGCAGAGGACGATGAGGGCTGGCGGATTGATTTGCGTCTGTTTGGCCATCCGCCATGCACTATAGTAATGGTTAGGCTGGCGAGGAGGGGAAAGATGAACAAAATAGTTCCCTGTCTGTGGCTACAGGAACGGGCGCAGGAGGCGGTCAGTTTCTGGCTACAGGCGTTTGAAAACGGCCATGAGCGGATGCGTAACTACTACCCGGACGATCGTCATCTCCCCCGGGGAACGGTGATGACCGTCGATTTTAGTCTCTGGGACTGTGAGCTCCTGGCGCTTAACGGCGATGCGAAAATGCCGTTTTCCCCTGCCCAGTTTCTGCGTGTCGACTGCAGCTCTCGCGAGCGGCTTGAGCGACTGTGGGCGGCGCTAAGCGAAGGCGGAAGCGAACTGATGGCGCTGGACAGCTACCCGTTCAGCGACTGTTTTGGCTGGCTGGCGGATCCCTTCGGCCTTAACTGGCAGCTACGGCTGGCGGATCGTGATGAGATAGCGCCCGGAATGATGTTCTGCGATGCGCTATATGGTCGGGGAAATGAGGCGATTGCCGCCTGGGGAAACGCCCTGGCCCCCTGTGAGAGGGAGGAGGCGATCCTCAATCCGGACGGTACGCTCCAGCAGTCGCGCTTTCTGCTGTGTGGCCAGCCTTTCCTGTTACAGGAAAACGATCATTCCCACGATTTTGTGCTGTCCAGCGCCTTTTCGCTGTGCGTCTGGTGTGACAGCCAGAATGAGATCGACAGGCTGTGGCGGATTCTGGGCGAGGGGGGACAGGAGATCGCCTGCGGTTGGCTGCGCGATGCCTTCGGTCAGTGTTGGCAGATTCTGCCGCGGGAGCTGCCGATGCTGCTGGACGGGCGCCAGCAGCATAAAGCGTATCAGGTGATGCAAGCGCTGTACCCGATGAAGAAGATCGATCTTCAGCAACTGCACGATGCCTGGTTGAACGCCTGAATGACGCAAAGGGAGAGCGAACGCAAAAAAGGGCATGTTGCTGTTTTCACGCGGGTTACCGGACGTTTATAGTAAGAGAATCTGAGCCGGATGACCAAAGCGACGAACATAAGAGATAAGGAGACAGGGAATAAGATGTTTGGCTACCGTAGTCATGTCCCGAAAGCGCGACTCACGACAGAGCGTCTGGTTGTGCGGCTGGTCCATGCCAGAGACGCATGGCGACTGGCCGACTATTACGCGGAAAATCGCCAGTTTCTTAAGCCCTGGGAGCCGGTGCGCGATGAAAGTCACTGTTATCCTTCAGGCTGGCAGCCGCGTTTAGCGATGATCGAAGAGCTGCACCGTCAGGGCAGCGCCTTCTATTTTGCCCTGCTGGATCCCGACGAACATGAGATCCGCGGCGTGGCTAACTTCTCTAATGTGGTGCGCGGCTCGTTCCATGCCTGCTATCTGGGCTATTCGCTGGGTGAGAAATGGCAGGGGCAGGGGATCATGTTCGAGGCGCTGACCTCCGCCATTCGTTATATGCAGCGCACCCAGCATATTCATCGTATTATGGCTAACTACATGCCTCACAATCAGCGCAGTGGCGCGCTGCTCGCCCGGTTGGGATTCAAAAAAGAGGGCTATGCCCACGACTATCTGTTGATTAACGGCGTCTGGCGCGATCACGTGCTAACGGCGCTGACGACCCCATCATGGGTCCCCGGCCGCTAAAGCTTGCTCAAAGGAGAGAAGATGAAGTATCAGTTCAGCCCGCTTCAGGCCCGTCTGATTGGCTGCCTGTTGGAAAAGCAGGTCACCACCCCGGATCAATACCCTATGTCCCTTAATGGCGTTGTCGTTGCCTGTAATCAGAAAACCAACCGCGATCCGGTGATGAACCTTTCCAACATTGACGTCCAGGAGACCCTGGATGAGCTGGTCAAACGCCACTACGTCAGCACCCAAAGCGGTTTCGGCAGTCGGGTGACCAAATATGAGCAGCGTTTTTGCAATTCGGCCTTTGGCGATCTGAAACTTTCCACGGCGGAGGTGGCGCTGGTGACGACGCTGTTGCTGCGCGGCGCTCAGACGCCGGGTGAGCTGCGTAGCCGCTGTGCCCGAATGCATGAGTTCGCCGATATGACGGAACTGGAAAATACCCTGGAAAGACTGGCTCAGCGCGATGACGGCCCCTTTGTGGCACGTTTGCCCCGGGAGGCGGGCAAACGCGAAAGCCGCTATATGCATCTGTTCTGCGGTGAAGTGGCGGCAGCGGAGCCGGAAATCGCTGAACCGCAGGCCAGTGCTCCTGGTCTGACGCAGCGTGTGGAACAGCTGGAGCAGGAAGTGGCGGAGCTTAAAGCGCGTCTCGATTCTCTGCTGGCGCACCTGGGAGACTAAGCGATGAGGCAGCTACGTATTGGGGTGGTGGGGCTGGGGAGCATCGCGCAAAAGGCCTGGCTGCCGGTGCTGGCCGCCGCCAGTGACTGGCAACTGGTGGGGGCGTTTTCGCCCACCCGCGAACGGGCGCTACCGGTTTGCCAGACGTATCGTATCGACTATTTCTCATCGCTGTCGGCGCTGGCTGCGCAGTGCGATGCGGTCTTTGTTCACAGCGCTACCGCCAGCCATTACGCGGTGGTCAGCGAACTGCTCAGCGCCGGAGTCCACGTCTGCGTGGATAAACCGCTGGCGGAAAATCTGCGCGATGCCGAAAAGCTGGTGGCGCAGGCCAGCCAGCAGCGGCTGTCGCTGATGGTCGGTTTCAACCGTCGCTTTGCGCCGCGCTACCAGGCTCTGAAGGCGACAACCGGCGAACGGGCCTCGTTGCGCATGGATAAACATCGTGCCGACAGCATCGGCCCTGGCGATCTGCGCTTTACCCTGCTCGATGACTATCTGCATCTGGTGGATACCGCGTTGTGGCTGGCCGGGGGGGATGCCAGGCTATCCAGCGGTGCTATCTGTACCAATGATGAAGGGCAGATGCTGTGGGCCGAGCATCACTTCCAGCGTTCTCAGCTCCAGGTCACCACCTGCATGCATCGCCGGGCTGGTAGCCAGCGCGAGCAGGTACAGATGGTGACCGACGGCGGTTGGCTTGAGGTAACCGATATGCGCGAGTGGCGTGAAGAGCGGGGCGCAGGCGTAGTGACCCTGCCGGTGCCTGGCTGGCAGAGTACCCTTGAGCAACGCGGTTTTGCGGGCTGCGCCCGCCATTTTATCGATTGTGTGGCAAATCAGACGGTTCCGGAAACCTCGGGCGAAGAGGCGTTACGTGCCCAGCGCGTGGTGGAGCAGCTGTGGCGCGAGGCCGTCAGCGAATAACCAACGGTAACAACTCCCGGTAGTAATTCATTTTAGCTCGGGTAGACTAAGCGCTTCCTAATCAGACCGGCGCCTGTATTACAGGCGCCCGCGTTGTCTATGGAACAAGGGATCCATGAATTTATTAAAATCGCTGGCGGCAGTCAGCTCTATGACCATGTTTTCACGCGTGCTGGGTTTTGCACGCGATGCCATTGTGGCGCGCGCCTTTGGCGCAGGGATGGCGACAGACGCCTTCTTTGTGGCGTTTAAACTTCCCAACCTGTTACGGCGGATCTTTGCCGAAGGGGCCTTCTCCCAGGCCTTTGTGCCTATCCTTGCGGAATACAAGAGCAAAGAGGGTGAAGAGGCGACCCGGCTGTTTATCGCCTATGTCTCCGGGCTGTTGACCCTGGCGCTGGCGGTGGTCACCATCGCCGGAATGCTGGCGGCGCCCTGGGTGATTATGATTACGGCGCCGGGCTTTGCCGATACGGCGGATAAATTTAACCTCACCAGCCAGCTGCTGCGGATTACCTTTCCTTATATCCTGTTGATCTCGCTGGCATCGCTGGTGGGGGCCATTCTCAATACCTGGAACCGCTTTTCGGTGCCGGCCTTTGCTCCCACGCTGCTGAATATCAGCATGATTGGTTTTGCGCTGTTTGCCGCGCCTTACTTTAATCCTCCGGTACTGGCATTGGGCTGGGCGGTCACCGTCGGCGGTGTGCTACAGCTGTTTTACCAGCTGCCACATCTGAAAAAAATTGGCATGCTGGTGCTGCCGCGCGTGAGCTTTAAAAACGCCGGGGCGCTGCGGGTGGTGAAACAGATGGGGCCCGCAATCCTCGGCGTTTCGGTCAGCCAGATCTCGCTTATTATCAACACCATTTTCGCTTCGTTTCTGGTCTCCGGTTCGGTCTCCTGGATGTACTATGCCGATCGCCTGATGGAGTTTCCTTCCGGCGTGCTGGGCGTGGCATTGGGCACCATTCTGCTGCCGTCGCTCTCGAAAAGCTTCGCCAGCGGTAATCATGATGAATACTGCCGCCTGATGGACTGGGGGCTGCGTCTCTGTTTTCTGCTGGCGCTGCCCAGTGCCGTGGCGCTTGGCGTGCTGGCTAAACCGCTGACCGTATCGCTGTTTCAGTACGGTAAATTCAGCGCCTTCGATGCCGCGATGACCCAGAGGGCGCTGGTGGCCTATGCGGTAGGCTTGATGGGGTTGATCGTGGTGAAGGTGCTGGCGCCGGGCTTCTATTCGCGCCAGGACATTAAAACCCCGGTGAAGATTGCGATTGTGACCCTGATTATGACCCAACTGATGAACCTGGCGTTTATCGGCCCGTTGAAGCATGCCGGTCTGGCGCTCTCTATCGGTCTGGCGGCTTGTCTGAACGCCAGCCTGCTTTACTGGCAGTTGCGTAAACAGGATATTTTCACGCCACAGCCGGGCTGGATGCGTTTCCTGGTGCGTCTGGTGATTGCTGTGGTGGTGATGGCGGCGGCGCTGGTAGGGATGCTGTATGTGATGCCGGAGTGGTCGCAGGGGGGCATGCCGTATCGACTGGCGCGTCTGATGGCGGTGGTGCTGGTGGGGGTTGTGGCTTACTTCGCCACGCTGGCGCTGCTGGGCTTCCGGCCCCGGGATTTTGCCCGCCGTACCGCATAACGCGAATTTCACTAATCGGACCCGGTCAGCCTGTGCTGACCGGGTTTTTTTATCACTGGCGATCCTGCAGGGGGCAAGATAGTGGGGCTGGCGGGTAAAAAAAGAAATGAGGAGCCTGGTGATGCGATAAATAAAGCGATCACACCAGGCTGTTTCTTAATGGCAATAAAAAAAGCCGACCCATAAGGGTCGGCTTTTATCGGCTAAGGCCAGGCTTACTGCTGCGGTTTACCCGCCGGGGCGGTAGCCTGATGGGTAGCGCTATGGCCACCCGCAGAGCCCTTACCGCTAAAGTTAAAGGCTGGACGCACCCAGTCGCTGTGACGCGGCGGCTCTGGCACCCAGGTCGGGGCCGGTGCGCGGCTCATTGGAGCGCTGGCGTGACGGCTTGCCGTCTCATCTACCGATGTGGCGACAGGCTGTGGGGCTACCTGAACCTCTGGTTCTGCCTGAACTTCCGGCGCCGGCTCGGCGGTTTCCTCAACCTGCGGCTGCGGTTCTGCCTGCGGCTGCTCTTCAACCGGAGACTGCGGTTCGACAACGGCTTCCGGCTGCTCTTCAACCTGAGGCTGCTCTTCAGCGTCGGCCTGAGCGATAACTTCAGACGGCTCGACGATTTCCGGCTGCGGCTCTGCAACCGGCGCAGGCACTTCGTCCTGACGCGGTACGATCTTCGCAGGTTTACCACCCGCCGTCATCGGCGGCTCGTGTTCTTCAGCCGGAATAGCCTCTTCGGCAATCCGCTCAGCGGTCGCTTCATCGCGTTCGGCAATCAGCTGCGGCGCTTCGTCCACCGGGGTAGCGATCGCTTCCGGATGCTCGGTCTTCACGATCGGCTGCTCTGGTACGACAGCCTGCGGCTGCGCATCGGTTTCGCTCTGCGGATGAACCGGCGGGATAATCGGCTGATCGGAATGGGTATGCTGTTCCGGCAGCTCCTGCTCTTGAGCGCGGTTCACCGGATAGCTGATCCATACCTTACCGGATGCCAGCTCCGGAGAAGCGCAGCCTGTGGCGATCGGCATCGGCGACTGGCTCGGGTAACGTTCGTCACGATAACGGCGACGACGCTGACCGCTAACCCGCAGATGACGCGGAGAACGACGAGAACGACGCGGCATACCTGCGTTATTCTCGTTGCGGCCGTCGGTATTTTCCTCACCCGCCTCACTGCGCTGCTCTTCCGGTTTTTCAGCCGCTTTCGCGGTTTCGCCTTCGACAACGGCCGGCAACGGAATAGTCGCAACTTCGGTGCCAGACTGGGTGTCATTCGCCATGGCGATGTCTTCGGCGCCATCGGTGATACGGACCTTCTGGCTCAGCTGGCGCTGTTTACGACGCGGCATCACCTGCACGCGCTCTTCCTTACGCTCTTCGCTGGTGGCGTCGCTGACCGTTTCGGCCTGCTTTTCCACCTGCTGCTCTACGACTTTGGCTTCCTGCTGGGTCTGACGCTTCTCGTCGTTGTTACGGCGACGGTTGCGTTCGCGACGCGGCTCGCGGTTCTTCTCGCCTTCACCGGCATCTGCCGCAGTCTGCGTCTTCTGGGTATCGGCATTCTGCTGCTGCGCCTGACGGCGATTACGGCGGTTTTCCTCGCGATTTTCACGATTGTCGCGGTTGTCGCGAGCTTCGCGGTTATCACGATCGCGGCTGTCACGATTGCCGCGCTCGTTACGATCGCCCCGGTCGCGGCGATTGTTGTTCTGACGGCGGTTATTGTTACGGCGATCCGGACGGCCTTCGGATTTCTTCGGCGCTTCCTCGACCTGTTGGGCCGGGGCTTCCGCTTCCGGCTCACCGGCGAAGACTTTCTTCAGCGCGCCGAACAGACGGCTAACCAGACCCGGCGTGGCGACAGCGGCAGCCGCCGTAGCCTGAGGCTGGATAGGTGCGGCAGTCGGGGTCGGCTCGCTCGGCAGAGGCGGTACCTCCGGCATCACAAACGCGGCCAGCGCAGGTTGCTCAGGGGCGCGTCGCTCCGGGAAATCATCGGCGGACGGCATGGCCATCTCTTCTTCATGCAGTTTAGGCAGCTTGTAGCTCAGCGTATTGGTCTCTTCGCCGCTGCGTACCCGCAGTACCGAGTAGTGCGGGGTCTGCATCTGATCGCTCGGAACGATGACGCAGCGCACGCCGCCCTGACGTTTTTCGATAGCGTGAACCGCTTCGCGTTTTTCATTAAGTAGATAAGAGGCGATGGGCACCGGAACGATGGCGTGCACCTCTTTGGTGTTCTCCTTCAGCGCCTCTTCTTCGATCAGACGCAGGATGGAGAGCGACAGCGATTCGTTGTCACGGATGGTGCCGGTACCGCTACAGCGTGGGCACACATGGTGACTGGACTCGCCCAGGGAAGGGCTAAGACGCTGACGCGACATCTCCAGCAGACCAAAGCGGGAGATATGGCTGATCTGAATTCGGGCACGGTCCTGACGCACGGCTTCGCGCAGGCGGTTTTCAACGGCGCGCTGATGGCGTACCGGCGTCATATCGATAAAGTCGATAACAATCAGGCCGCCAAGGTCACGCAGACGCAACTGACGGGCGATCTCGTCGGCCGCTTCCAGGTTGGTGTTGAAGGCGGTCTCTTCGATATCGCCGCCGCGTGTGGCGCGTGCGGAGTTGATATCGATAGCGGTGAGCGCTTCGGTGGTATCGATAACGATAGAGCCGCCGGAAGGCAGACGCACTTCGCGCTGGAAGGCGGACTCAATCTGGGACTCGATCTGATAATGGCTGAACAGCGGGATTTCGCCGGTATACAGCTTGATTTTGCTGCTGAAATCGGGGCGGCCCAGCGCGGCGATATGCTGACGCGCCAGCTCCAGCACTTTCGGGTTATCGATCAGAATCTCGCCAATATCCTGGCGCAGATAGTCGCGGAATGCACGCACGATAACGTTGCTTTCCTGGTGAATCAGGAAGGGAGCAGGGCGGCTTTCGGCGGCCTTTTTAATCGCTTCCCAGTGCTTAAGGCGAAAGCTTAAGTCCCACTGCAGCGCTTCGGCGGATTTGCCGACCCCTGCGGTACGAACGATAAGCCCCATGCCGTCCGGCACTTCCAGAGACGCCAGCGCCTCTTTAAGCTCGGTGCGGTCATCGCCTTCGATACGGCGCGAAATGCCGCCAGCGCGAGGGTTGTTCGGCATCAGCACCAGATAGCTGCCCGCCAGGCTGATAAAGGTGGTCAGCGCGGCCCCTTTGTTGCCACGCTCTTCTTTATCAATCTGGACGATCACTTCCTGACCTTCACGCAGTACATCCTTAATGTTGGGACGACCATGTGCAGAGTAGTTGCTGGGGAAGTATTCGCGGGAGATCTCTTTGAGAGGAAGGAAGCCATGACGTTCGGCGCCATAGTCGACGAATGCCGCTTCCAGGCTGGGTTCTATGCGGGTGATCTTGCCTTTGTAGATGTTCGCTTTTTTCTGTTCATGCCCCGGGCTTTCGATGTCCAGGTCGTACAGACGCTGCCCGTCGACCAGGGCAACACGCAACTCTTCCTGCTGAGTTGCGTTAATTAACATTCTTTTCATCGTAACTAACTCATTATTCTTGCATTAGTGACAGAGCTGCGGGCATGGGACGACTCGCCGGATAAGAACCGATGGCCTCGTGACTAGTGAGCATCGCCGTCAACCTCCCGGTTGTCGCGTGCTATGAGGCGCAAAGTATCGGTAGCCTGCTTTTCAACCGGAAAAGCAGCGCAATTAGTCCTTGGGAACAGCCTGGATTGGTTTCGCCAGAGAAGATTCCGTATACCGGTAAGGTCTGCAACCCGCAGCCCGTAACTGTCTGAAAGTTCATAACGTCTTACGCCATTGCTGCGTGGATGAACGCTCAGACAAAATGGGTAATTCCGCAAAACTTCTTGTTATAACAAAGTATCAGAGCGGAAATCTGCGACATTATTCCACTGCTAACCGCGTTATAGCAAGATGACTTTTGCCTTTTATCACCGGCTTTCTCACAGTTTTTTAACCGGGCCATTTTGGTTGCTGTAATAACGTACAAAAACGGCGGTTTCGCTGTTTAAAGCTGGCTTGATGATAAGTATAGGCTGATAAAAATGAGTGGCGCGAATCCCTGACGATAATTAGAATCGCCGACCATGAAAACAGAGACGCCATCCGTAAAAATAGTTGCCATCTCCGCCGACGAAGCGGGGCAACGTATCGATAATTTTTTGCGCACCCAGCTTAAAGGGGTGCCGAAGAGCATGATCTACCGCATTTTGCGTAAAGGTGAGGTGCGGGTAAATAAGAAACGTATTAAGCCGGAATATAAGCTGGCGGCGGGGGATGAGGTTCGCATTCCACCGGTGCGCGTGGCGGAACGCGAAGAGGCGGCGCTGTCGCCGCATCTGGATAAAGTGGCCGCGCTTAACGACGCCATTATTTATGAAGATGAACATATTCTGGTGTTGAATAAGCCGTCGGGAACTGCGGTGCACGGCGGCAGCGGTTTGAGCTTCGGCGTGATCGAAGGGCTGCGGGCGCTGCGTCCGGAAGCCCGTTTCCTGGAGTTGGTCCACCGCCTTGACAGGGATACCTCCGGCGTACTGCTGGTAGCCAAGAAGCGGTCCGCGCTGCGTTCGCTGCATGAGCAACTGCGCGAAAAGGGGATGCAGAAGGATTACCTGGCGCTGGTTCGCGGCCACTGGCAGTCCCACGTTAAGGCGGTGCGGGCCCCGTTGCTGAAGAACATGCTGCAGAGCGGTGAGCGTATCGTGCGGGTGAGTCAGGAGGGCAAGCCGTCGGAAACTCGCTTTAAGGTGGAAGAGCGCTATGCGTTTGCTACCCTGGTGCGCTGTAGCCCGGTGACCGGACGTACCCACCAGATTCGCGTTCACACGCTGCATGCAGGGCATCCTATTGCCTTTGACGATCGCTATGGCGATCGCGACTTCGACAGGCAGTTAGGGGATACCGGGTTGAATCGTCTGTTTCTGCATGCCGCGGCGCTGCGTTTCACGCATCCGAAGAGTGGTGAAGTGATGCGGGTAGAGGCGCCGATGGATGAGCAACTCCGACATTGCCTGAAGGTGCTACGGCGCGGCGCCTGACCGATAACGGGGTCAGCCCAGCGGGTTGCGCCCCTCATTAATTAGCATCCGACACAGCGCAATCAGCGGCAGTCCCACCAGGGTATTGGGATCCCGACCGTCCAGTTTTTCGAACAGCGCAATTCCCAGCCCCTCGCTTTTAAAGCTCCCCGCACAGTTCAGGGGCTGCTCCCGTTCCACATAGCGCTGAATCTCCGCTTCCGTCAGATGACGAAAGTGTACGTCGAAAGGCTCGCACTCGATTTGCAACTGGCCGTTAGCGCTGTTATAGAGCGCCAGACCGGTATAGAAGGTCACAATATGGCCGCTGGCCTGCTTCAACTGCGCCACGGCCCGTTCGGTAGTGTGGGGCTTACCGGCGATTTCACCGTCCAGCACGCACACCTGGTCGGAGCCGATAATCAGATGCTCAGGATAGCGTTCCGCCAGCGCCTGAGCCTTGGCCTGCGCCAGTCGGGTCACCAACTGACGGGCCGATTCGCCAGGCACTGGCGTTTCATCGACCTCGGGAGCGGCGCTAATAAAGGGGATGCCCAGTTTTTCCAGCAGCATTCGGCGAAACGGGGAGGTGGAGGCAAGCACGACGGATGACATCTTTTTTACCGTTTATAAATAGCGAATAGATGGCCTTCATTTTAAACTGAGGACTCGCGCTTGCGCGAATTAATAGCAAAAGGAAGGGCCGCTCCGCCTTTTCCTTTGACTCCGTGACGTTACAAAGTTAATATGCGCGCCCTATGCAAAAGGTAAAATTACCCCTGACTCTGGATCCGGTTCGTACCGCTCAGAAACGCCTCGACTATCTTGGCATCTACACGCCTGAACAGGCGGAGCGTGTGGCCGAATCCGTCGTCAGTGTGGACAGTGATGTTGAATGTGCGATGTCGTTTGCTATCGACAGCCAGCGCCTTGCTGTTATCACCGGCCATGCCGATGTTACGGTAACGCTAAGCTGCCAGCGCTGCGGCCAGCCGTTTACGCATCAGGTTCACGCGACCTGGTGTTTCAGCCCGGTTGTTAACGACGAACAGGCCGAAGCACTGCCGGAAGCGTATGATCCGATTGAGGTTAACGAATTCGGTGAAATCGATCTGCGGGCATTGGTAGAAGATGAAATCATCCTCTCCCTGCCGGTGGTTCCGGTGCATGATTCTGAACACTGTGAAGTGTCCGAGGCGGACATGGTCTTTGGTGAACTGCCTGATGAGGCGCAAAAGCCAAACCCATTTGCCGTATTAGCCAGTTTAAAGCGTAAGTAATTGAGGAGTAAGGTCCATGGCCGTACAACAGAATAAACCAACCCGTTCCAAGCGTGGCATGCGTCGTTCTCACGATGCCCTGACCACCGCCACTGTGTCTGTAGACAAGACTTCCGGTGAGACTCACCTGCGTCACCATGTTACTGCCGACGGTTTCTACCGCGGTCGCAAGGTTATCGCTAAGTAATCCGGCGATATCTTGACCGATCTAACGCTGGCGTTAGATGCCATGGGCGGGGATCATGGCCCCGCCGTTACAGTGCCTGCAGCCCTGCAGGCACTGAGTACTAATACTCAACTGCACCTTCTGCTTGTCGGTGACCCCGACGCTATCACGCCATTACTTGCCAGAGCCGATTTCGGGCAGCGTTCGCGTCTGCATATTATTGCGGCGGAATCGGTTGTGGCCAGTGATGCACGCCCTTCGCAGGCTCTGCGCAACAGTCGCGGAACTTCTATGCGAGTGGCGCTGGAACTGGTTAAAGAGGGCAGAGCGCAGGCCTGCGTCAGTGCCGGGAATACCGGTGCGCTGATGGGCCTGGCGAAATTGTTGCTTAAACCGCTGGAGGGGATCGAGCGGCCGGCGCTGATGTCGGTATTGCCGAATCAGCGTAAAGGTAAAACGGTGGTGCTGGATTTGGGCGCGAATGTCGCCTGCGACAGTACCATGCTGGTACAGTTCGCCATCATGGGGTCCGTGATGGCTGAAGAGGTACTGGGGATCCCTGAGCCAAGAGTGGCGTTGCTGAACATCGGTGAAGAAGAGACTAAGGGTCTCGATAGCATTCGCGATGCAGCGGCGCTGTTAAAAACCCTGCCCGGGCTGAACTATATTGGCTATCTTGAAGCTAACGAGCTACTGACGGGAAAGACCGACGTGCTGGTCTGTGACGGTTTTGTCGGAAACGTTACGCTCAAGACGATGGAAGGTGTTGTCAGAATGTTTCTCTCTCTGCTGAAATCGCAGGAAGAGAAGAAAGGGCGGTCGTGGTGGCTGCGTTTGCTTAAGCATTGGTTACAAAAGAAGCTGGCAAGGCGATTCAGTCACCTCAACCCCGACCAGTATAATGGCGCCTGTCTGTTAGGATTGCGCGGCACCGTGATTAAGAGCCATGGTGCGGCCAATCAGCGAGCGTTTGAGGTCGCGATTGAACAGGCAGTGCAGGCGGTGCAGCGGCAGGTTCCTCAGCGAATCGCCGCTTGCCTGGAATCTGTATTACCCGAGAGTGACTGAGCGTACATGTATACAAAGATTATAGGCACCGGCAGCTACCTGCCCGGCCAGGTGCGTACTAACGCCGATCTGGAAAAAATGGTGGAGACTTCCGACGAGTGGATTGTCACCCGTACGGGTATTCGTGAACGTCGTATCGCCGCCGCTGACGAAACCGTGGCGACTATGGGTCATCAGGCCGCATTGCGCGCCCTTGAGATGGCTGGCGTTAACAAAGAAGAGATCGACCTGATTATTGTCGCCACCACCTCTTCCACCCATGCATTTCCCAGTGCGGCCTGCCAGATTCAGGCGATGCTGGAGATTAAAGGCTGCCCGGCTTTTGACGTAGCTGCAGCCTGCGCAGGCTTTACTTATGCGCTGAGCATTGCCGATCAGTATGTGAAAAACGGCGCGGCGAAGCGTGCGCTGGTGATCGGCTCAGACGTGCTGGCGCGTACCTGCGATCCAGCCGATCGCGGCACGATTATTATCTTCGGCGACGGCGCGGGTGCCGTGGTGCTTGGCGCCTCTGAAGAGCCTGGCATCATCTCTACTCACCTGCATGCCGATGGCAGCTACGGCTCGCTGCTGGCCCTGCCTAACGCCGATCGCGTGAATCCGGAAAATCCGATTTATCTCACCATGGCGGGTAACGAAGTCTTTAAAGTTGCCGTGACCGAGCTGGCCCATATCGTTGATGAGACGCTGAAGGCCAACAATCTTGACCGTAGCGATCTCGACTGGCTGGTTCCGCACCAGGCTAACCTGCGTATTATTGGCGCGACGGCCAAAAAGCTCGGTATGTCGATGGATAACGTGGTGGTTACGCTCGACCGACACGGCAATACCTCTGCGGCATCAGTGCCTGCGGCGCTGGACGAAGCCGTTCGCGACGGGCGAATCAAACCCGGTCAGCTGCTGCTGCTTGAAGCGTTCGGCGGTGGCTTTACCTGGGGCTCGGCACTGGTTCGTTTTTGATTAATAAGGATTAAAAACATGACGCAATTTGCATTTGTCTTTCCGGGACAGGGCTCTCAGACCGTGGGGATGCTGTCTGCCATGGCGGCCGACTACCCGGAGATTGAAGCGACTTTCCGTGAAGCTTCTGACGCTCTGGGCTACGATCTCTGGAAGCTCACTCAGGAAGGTCCTGCAGAAGAGCTGAACAAAACCTGGCAGACCCAGCCGGCGCTGCTGACCGCCTCTGTGGCGCTATGGCGTGTCTGGCAGAAGCAGGGTGGTAAAACGCCTGCGCTGATGGCCGGTCATAGCCTGGGCGAATACTCCGCCCTGGTCTGCGCGGGCGTGATCGCTTTTGCGGACGCGGTGCGTCTGGTGGAACTGCGCGGTAAGCTGATGCAGGAAGCCGTACCGGAAGGCACTGGCGCTATGGCGGCGATTATCGGTCTGGACGATGACGCCATTGCCAAAGCCTGTGAAGAAGCGGCCCAGGGGCAGGTGGTTTCTCCGGTCAACTACAACTCGCCGGGGCAGGTGGTGATTGCCGGCCACAAAGAGGCCGTAGAGCGCGCGGGTGTCGCCTGTAAAGCTGCTGGCGCCAAGCGTGCGCTGCCGCTGCCGGTGAGCGTGCCTTCCCACTGCGCGCTGATGAAGCCCGCAGCGGAAAAAATGGCGCTGGAGCTGACGAAAATAGCGTTCAGTGCGCCTGAAGTCCCGATCGTTAACAACGTGGACGTGAAGTGCGAAACCACGCCCGAGGCGATTCGCGATGCGCTGGTCCGCCAGCTCTACAGCCCGGTTCAGTGGACGAAAAGCGTGGAATTTATGGCGGCGCAGGGCGTTAGCCAGCTGTACGAAGTGGGCCCGGGCAAAGTTCTGACCGGCCTGACGAAACGTATTGTTGATACCCTGACCGCGTCGGCCATTAATGAGCCGCAAGCGCTGTCAGCGGCGTTGGCACAGTAAAACGAGGACAACCATGAGTTTTGAAGGAAAAATCGCCCTGGTGACCGGCGCAAGCCGCGGTATCGGGCGTGCCATTGCTGAAACCCTGGCGGCTCGCGGCGCGACCGTTATCGGTACCGCCACCAGCGAAAGCGGCGCACAGGCGATCAGCGATTATCTTGGCGAGCATGGCAAGGGCATGATGCTGAATGTGACCGATGCTGCATCTATAGAATCTGTTCTGGAAAATATTCGTGCAGGGTTTGGCGAAGTCGATATTCTGGTGAATAATGCCGGTATTACTCGCGATAACCTGCTGATGCGTATGAAAGATGACGAGTGGAACGATATTATCGAAACCAACCTGTCATCTGTTTTCCGTCTGTCAAAAGCGGTAATGCGCGCTATGATGAAGAAACGTCATGGCCGTATTATCACTGTCGGTTCTGTGGTTGGTACCATGGGAAATGCCGGTCAGGCTAACTACGCTGCGGCGAAGGCCGGGCTGATTGGCTTCAGTAAATCGCTGGCGCGTGAAGTTGCGTCGCGCGGTATTACTGTGAACGTTGTTGCTCCGGGTTTTATTGAAACGGACATGACTCGCGCGCTGTCTGACGATCAGCGTGCTGGCACTCTGGCGCAGGTTCCGGCGGGTCGCTTGGGCGACCCAAAAGAAATCGCCAGCGCGGTTGCATTTTTAGCCTCTGACGAGGCAGGGTACATCACTGGTGAGACCCTGCACGTCAATGGCGGAATGTATATGGTTTAATCGACGATATTTTTATTTGCATTATGCGGGCGAAAGCACGCAAAATAGCGTAAAATCGTGGTTCGACCAGCCGGGATTTAGTTGCAACTTTTTCAACATTTTATACACTACGAAAACCATCGCGAAAGCGAGTTTTGATAGGAAATTTAAGAGTATGAGCACTATCGAAGAACGCGTTAAGAAAATCATTGGCGAACAGCTGGGCGTTAAGCAGGAAGAAGTGACTAACAATGCTTCCTTCGTTGAAGATCTGGGCGCTGATTCTCTTGACACCGTTGAGCTGGTAATGGCTCTGGAAGAAGAGTTTGACACTGAGATTCCGGACGAAGAAGCTGAGAAGATCACTACCGTTCAGGCAGCCATTGATTACATCAACGGCCACCAGGCGTAAGTGAACATCTCCAGGCGGTCGCTCGACCGCCTGAGTTTTTTCTGTTTTTTGTCCCACTCGTGTCAATAATTCCCTCCCTGGAGGACAAGCGTGTCTAAGCGTCGTGTAGTTGTGACCGGACTGGGCATGTTGTCTCCTGTCGGCAATACTGTAGAGTCCAACTGGGCAACTCTGCTAGCCGGTCAGAGCGGCATCGGCCCCATCGACTATTTTGATACTAGCGCCTATGCAACCCAATTTGCTGGCTTAGTAAAGGACTTTAACTGTGAAGAGTTCATCTCGCGTAAAGATCAGCGCAAGATGGATGGCTTCATTCAATATGGAATTGTCGCCGGCGTTCAGGCTATGCATGACGCAGGCCTCAACGTGACCGATGAGAACGCGCCACGTATTGGTGCTGCCATCGGTTCGGGCATCGGCGGCTTAGGCCTGATTGAAGAGAACCACACCGCGCTGATGAAAGGCGGTCCGCGCAAAATCAGTCCGTTCTTCGTGCCTTCCACCATCGTGAATATGGTGGCCGGACACCTGAGCATTATGTTTGGTCTGCGCGGTCCGAGCATCTCCATCGCTACGGCCTGTACTTCCGGTGTGCATAACATCGGCCATGCGGCACGAATCATCGCTTACGGCGATGCAGACGTGATGATGGCAGGCGGTGCGGAGAAGGGCAGTACTCAGCTCGGCGTAGGCGGCTTCGGCGCTGCGCGCGCACTCTCTACCCGTAACGATAATCCCCAGGCGGCGAGCCGTCCGTGGGATAAAGATCGCGATGGTTTCGTTCTTGGCGACGGCGCCGGTATCCTGATACTGGAAGAGTATGAGCACGCGAAGCGTCGCGGCGCGAAGATCTACTGCGAACTGGTCGGCTTTGGTATGAGCAGCGATGCTTACCATATGACGTCGCCGCCGGAAAACGGCGCTGGCGCCGCGCTGGCTATGCAGAATGCGCTGCGTGATGCAGGTATTACCCCGGAGCAGATCGGCTATGTTAACGCGCACGGCACCTCCACGCCGGCGGGCGATCTGGCGGAAGCTCAGGCGGTGAAGTCGGTATTCGGCGCGCAGGCTAAGAAGGTGATGGTCAGCTCTACCAAGTCGATGACCGGCCACCTGCTGGGCGCTGCGGGCGCGGTAGAGTCTATCTACTCTATCCTGGCTCTGCGCGACCAGACCGTGCCACCGACCATCAACCTCGATAATCCGGACGAGGGCTGCGATCTGGACTTCGTGCCCCACGAAGCGCGCCAGGTCTCTGGCCTTGAGTACACCCTGTGTAACTCGTTTGGTTTTGGTGGTACTAACGGCTCTCTGATCTTCAAAAAGATCTGATTCCGCTAAGCCCCTGAATTCACGTTCAGGGGCTTTTTTGTTTAAGGCCCGCCCTGTCACTTTCTCAGAACTCCCCCCTTGCCCGATTCCCCTGACCCTGAGACCCTGTTGCCTGGGCGTGTAAAGGAGCACCTATGTGGCTGATTAATGGTGAATGGCAGACGCAGATCGCGGCCAGTGACCGGGCGACTCAGTTCGGTGACGGCTGCTTTACCACTGCACGAATTGTGGATGGGAAGGTCCGTTTTGCTGACGACCATCTGAAGCGTCTGGCGCAGGGTTGTGAACGGCTTGGCATTCCGATGCCCGATGAAGAGATCCTGGCCCGGGAGATGTGCGAGCTGGCGCAGGGAGAGGCGCGAGCGACGCTTAAAGTGATGATCACCCGCGGTGAGGGGGGAAGGGGATATAGCGCGCTCGGCTGCGATCGACCCTCGCGTTTGCTGCATCTGGCGCCCTGGCCCATGCACTATGAGGCATGGCGCAACCGGGGTATCCGCCTGGCGCTCAGTCCGGTGCCGCTGGGCTGCAACCCCTGGCTGGCGGGAATTAAGCATCTTAACCGTCTGGAGCAGGTGTTGATTCGCGCGCATCTTGAACAGACAACGGCCGATGAGGCCCTGGTGCTTGACAGCGACGGGTGGCTTACGGAATGCTGTGCGGCTAATTTGTTCTGGCGTAAGGGAACGTCGGTCTTTACGCCCGTGCTGGATCGCGCCGGGGTGAATGGCACCATGCGTCAGCGAATTATGCGCCTGCTGGAGGCGTCCGGGTGGCAGATTCATGAAGTTCGTGAGCGACCCGAAACCCTGGCCAATGCAGATGAAGTGCTGGTCTGTAACGCGTTGATGCCGGTATTGCCGGTGCAGCAGGCCGAACAGTGGCGCTACAGTTCCCGCGAACTGTATCAGTTTTTACTACCGGGATGTGAGTAATCGGTCATTTATGAAAAAGATGTTGCGTTTTATTCTGCTGCTGGCCGTGGCAATGGGCATGGCGGCGGGCGTGGGGCTGTGGAAGGTACGGCAGCTGGCGCATACGCCGCTGGATCTTAAGGAAGATAAGATCTTCACTCTTAAAGCCGGAACCGGGCGTACGGCGCTGGGCCAGCAGCTCTACGATGAGAAGTTGATAACCCGTCCCAGGGTATTTCAGTGGCTGCTGCGGGTAAAGCCCGAGCTGTCGCATTTCAAGGCGGGAACCTATCGCCTGACGCCGAAAATGACGGTTACCGATATGTTGGGCCTGCTGGTGAGCGGTAAAGAGGCGCAATTCCCGCTGCGCTTTGTCGAGGGCTCCCGGGTCAGCGATCTGCTGAAACTCCTGCGCGAGTCGCCGTACATTAAACACACCCTGAAGGATGATGATTACGCCACTCTGGCGCAGGCGCTCAAGCTGGAACATCCCGAACAGGTGGAAGGCTGGTTCTATCCCGATACCTGGCTCTATACCGCCGGCACCACGGATGTCGCCTTGCTTAAGCGCTCTCATCAGCGCATGGTGGAGGCGGTCGATCTGGCCTGGAAGGGGCGTAAAGAAGGGCTTCCCTATAAAGATAAGAATCAGTTGGTGACCATGGCCTCGATCATCGAAAAAGAGACGGCGGTCGCGGGCGAGCGTGACCGGGTTGCCTCGGTCTTTATCAACCGTCTGCGTATTGGCATGCGTCTGCAGACCGATCCTACTGTGATTTACGGCATGGGAGAGCGCTATAATGGCAGGCTGACGCGCAGCGACCTGGAGCGGCCCACGCCCTATAATACTTATGTGATTGGCGGCCTGCCGCCGGGCGCTATCGCGCTGCCGGGCGAAGCCTCGCTGAAAGCGGCGGCTCAGCCGGCGAAAACGCCTTATCTCTATTTCGTGGCCGATGGTAAAGGCGGTCACACCTTTAATACCAATCTGCGCGACCACAATAAGTCGGTGCGTGACTATCTGAATGCACTCAGGGACAAAGATGGCCAGTAAATTTATCGTGATTGAGGGGCTGGAAGGCGCCGGTAAGACGACCGCCCGTGACAAAGTGGTGGAGACACTGCGTGCTCAGGGTATTGATGACATAGTGTTTACCCGCGAGCCGGGTGGAACGCCGCTGGCCGAGAAACTGCGTGCTCTGACCCTGGACTGCCAGTCCTCGGGCGATGAAGCGATCACCGATAAAGCCGAAGTCCTGATGTTTTACGCTGCCCGGGTACAGCTGGTGGAGACCGTGATTAAACCGGCGCTGGCGCGCGGCGCCTGGGTCGTTGGCGACCGTCACGATCTCTCAACTCAGGCTTATCAGGGCGGTGGGCGCGGCATTGATGCCGGACTGCTTAACACCCTGCGTGATGCGGTGCTGGGCGACTTCGCCCCGGATCTGACGCTCTATCTCGACGTCACGCCGGAAGTGGGGCTGCAGCGCGCCCGGGCTCGCGGCGAGCTGGATCGCATTGAACAGGAGTCGCTGGATTTCTTTAATCGCACCCGTGACCGCTATCTGGCGCTGGCGCAATCCGATCCGCGGATTATGACGATCGATGCCACTCAGCCGCTGGAGCAGGTCATTCAGCAGATTAGTGACGTTGTCACGAAATGGTTGAAGGAGCAGCAGTAATGCGCTGGTATCCCTGGCTTCGCCCTCATTTCGATCGTCTGGTCGCCCGCTACCAGGCGGGGAAAGGGCATCATGCACTGTTGCTGCATGCGCTGCCGGGGATGGGCGACGATGCCCTGAACTATGCCCTGAGCCGCTGGCTGATGTGCCAGCATCCGGAAGGGAGCAAAAGCTGTGGTCACTGCCACGGCTGCCAGTTAATGCAGGCGGGCACGCATCCCGACTATCGGGTGCTGGAGCCGGAAAAGGGCAAAAGCGCGCTGGGTATCGAGCCGGTTCGCGCCCTGTGCGAAAAGCTGTACGATCGCGCACGTATGGGCGGCGCCAGAGTGGTCTGGCTACCCAACGCCGATGCCCTGACTGAAGCCGCGGCCAATGCGCTACTGAAAACCCTGGAGGAGCCGCCGGAAAACTGCTGGTTCCTGATGAGTAGCCGGGAGCCGGAGCGGCTGCCCGCCACGTTGCGTAGTCGCTGTCTGTACTGGCACCTGGCTCCCCCGGATGAGGCTTTCGCCATCGCCTGGCTGGGACGGGAGCATCCATTACCGCAGGAGCCGCTGCGGGCGGCTTTGCGGCTGAGCGCCGGGGCGCCTGGCGCGGCGTTGACCCTGCTGGAATCCGACCAGTGGAAGGATCGAGATACGCTGAACAGCGCGCTCGATGGCGTATTACAAAGCGGTAACTGGCTCAGCCTGCTCGCGGCGCTGAATCACGAAAGTGCGGCGGTGCGTCTGCACTGGCTGAGCGCGCTGCTGCTGGATGCCCTGAAATGGCATCAGGGGGTCACTCATGTGCTGGTCAATGACGACAGGCGTCAGCAGGTGGCGGCAATCGCGGCTGCGGTGCCGGTCGTCCGTTTGCAGTCCATGCTCTGGACGCTCTGTCGCGCCCGCGAACAGCTGATAACCGTTACCGGCGTTAACCGCGAATTAATTCTTACCGGGCTGCTGTTGGGTTGGGAGCATCTGATGCAACCCGGCACGCCGCTGCCCGCACCACACCTCTGAGAGAGACGTTATGTTTTTAGTCGACTCACACTGCCATCTCGATGGCCTGGATTATCAGACCCTGCATAAGGACGTAGACGACGTACTGGCGAAAGCCCGGGCTCGTGACGTGAAATTCTGCCTGGCGGTTGCCACCACGCTTCCCGGTTACCGGGCGATGCGCAAACTGATTGGCGAGCGCGAGGATGTGGCATTCTCCTGCGGGGTTCACCCGCTCAATCAGGATGAAAGCTACGAGCCGGAAGAGTTACTGCGCCTGGCGGCAGAGCCGGGAGTGGTCGCGATGGGAGAAACCGGTCTGGATTATTACTATACGCCGGAAACCAAAGCGCGCCAGCAGCTCTCATTCCGCCAGCACATTCAGGTGGGACGCGAGCTGAAAAAACCGGTTATCGTTCACACCCGCGATGCCCGTGCAGATACTCTGGCGATACTTCGCGAAGAGAAAGTGACAGACTGCGGTGGGGTACTACACTGTTTCACTGAGGATCGGGAGACCGCGGGCAAACTTCTGGATCTGGGCTTCTATATCTCCTTCTCCGGTATTGTGACCTTTCGCAATGCGGAGTCGTTGCGCGATGCCGCCCGCTATGTGCCGTTGGACAGGCTGCTGGTGGAGACTGACTCGCCTTATCTGGCGCCGGTGCCACACAGAGGCAAAGAGAATCAGCCGGCGCTGGTGCGCGATGTCGCGGAATATATGGCCGTCCTGAAGGGGATCTCCGTGGAAGAGCTGGCAGAAATCACCACGCAAAACTTTGCTAATCTCTTCCCCGTAGAGCCCGCCCGCCTGAATCTTCCTTGAGCGAGAGTTATTTTAAGACTCGTAATTAATCAGTGAAAAGCGTAAAGTGCACCGCCATTAACGGCGGTGTCATGCTGTTATGGTTCGTTTTTGCAGCATTTTTTGCTAACTAACGTCAGGATTTACCGTTGGATTTTGCTGAAACGTGACAACCATCAAATAACGGAAAGGTTATTTATTTTACTCTTCGTAATAAATAAAAGGGCACTCAGATACCCTGCACCGGTCCCGCTTCTCCCCGCGGGGCACGCGTAAGCGAAAAAAGAGCACTACTACTCAGGAGCACTCACAATTATGTTTAAAAATGCATTTGCTAACCTGCAAAAGGTGGGTAAATCGCTGATGCTGCCGGTATCCGTACTGCCCGTTGCAGGTATCCTGCTGGGCGTCGGTTCCGCAAACTTCAGCTGGTTGCCGGCAGTTGTTTCCCACGTTATGGCGGAAGCGGGCGGTTCCGTATTCGCCAACATGCCTCTGATCTTTGCTATTGGTGTCGCACTGGGCTTTACCAATAACGATGGCGTATCCGGCCTGGCAGCCGTTGTAGCCTATGGCATCATGGTGAAAACCATGGCCGTCGTGGCGCCGCTGGTTCTGCACCAGTCAGCGGAAGAGATTGCCAGCCAGCATCTGGCCGATACCGGGGTTCTTGGCGGTATTATCGCCGGCGCCATCGCGGCCTATATGTTTAACCGCTTTTATCGCATCAAGCTCCCTGAGTATCTGGGCTTCTTCGCGGGCAAGCGCTTTGTGCCGATTATCTCGGGTCTGACCGCCATTGTCTTCGGCGTGATCCTCTCCTTTATCTGGCCGCCGATCGGTAGCGCGATTCAGACCTTCTCGCAGTGGGCCGCTTATCAGAACCCGGTAGTGGCGTTCGGTATCTACGGCTTTATTGAACGCTGCCTGGTGCCGTTCGGTCTGCACCATATCTGGAACGTTCCTTTCCAGATGCAGATTGGCGAATACGTCAACAGCGCAGGTCAGGTGTTCCACGGAGACATCCCGCGTTATATGGCGGGTGACCCGACTGCCGGTAAACTCTCTGGCGGCTTCCTGTTCAAAATGTACGGTCTGCCGGCTGCGGCGATTGCTATCTGGCACTCCGCGAAACCGGAAAACCGCGCTAAAGTGGGCGGTATCATGATCTCTGCCGCACTGACCGCGTTCCTGACCGGGATTACCGAGCCGATCGAGTTCTCCTTCATGTTCGTGGCGCCGGTGCTTTACATCATTCACGCGATTCTGGCTGGCCTGGCTTTCCCGATCTGTATTCTGCTGGGAATGCGCGATGGCACCAGCTTCTCGCACGGTCTGATCGACTTTATCGTTCTGAGCGGCAACGGCAGCAAGCTGTGGCTGTTCCCGATTATCGGTCTGGGCTACGCGGCGGCGTACTACACCATCTTCCGCGTGTTGATTAAAGCGCTGGACCTGAAAACTCCGGGTCGCGAAGACAATAGCACCGAAACCCAGACCGCAGCGGAAGGCACCATGGCACCCGCGCTGGTTAAGGCTTTCGGCGGTAAAGACAACATCACTAACCTGGATGCCTGTATTACCCGTCTGCGCGTCAGCGTGGCCGATGTGGCTAAAGTTGACCAGGCGGGCCTGAAGCAGCTTGGCGCCGCTGGCGTGGTGGTGGCAGGCTCCGGCGTTCAGGCTATCTTCGGCACCAAGTCCGATAACCTGAAAACCGAAATGGATGACTACATCCGTAATAGTTAACCCCGGTTTGGGGAGACACGAAGAGGCCCTCAGGGGCCTCTTTTTGTTTTAAAGCGCAGCAAATGGTCAGTGAAAAGTGGCGTAGAGGTTGAAAGAAAAGGATTAACTCGCTCATACTCCAGTCAGGTTCATATAAAAGGAAACCGTCATGGCTGAAGAAACCATTTTCAGTAAAATCATTCGCCGCGAAATTCCCGCGGATGTTGTCTGGCAGGACGACCTGGTTACCGCGTTTCGCGATATCTCTCCTCAGGCCCCGAGCCACATCTTAATTATCCCCAATGTGCTGATTCCGACCGTTAACGATGTAAAGGAAGAGCATGAACTGGCGCTGGGGCGGATGATGACGGTGGCGGCGAAGATCGCCGAACAGGAAGGGATTGCTGAAGACGGCTATCGACTGATTGTTAACTGTAATCGCCATGCCGGACAGGAGGTCTATCATATTCATATGCACCTGCTTGGTGGCCGCCCGCTGGGACCGCTGCTGACGAAAGGGCAGTAAGATGACGCTGCGTGCGGTGTCTGTTGCTGCGCTGTTGCTCGCGCTGACGGGATGCTCCTCCGATCCCGGCATTCCGGTTAACGATCGCCAGACGCTGGTGATGGAATCCACCGTGCTGGCGGCGGGAATTACTGCCGATAAACCGGATTTTTCCAGCAGGGATATTCAACCGGTTGCCGTATCGCGTCTGTACAATGAGCGCGGCAAAGCGATAAAAGTTAACTACCGTTTCTACTGGTATGACGCCAAGGGACTGGAGATGCACCCGCTGGAACAGCCGCGCAGCATTATGGTGCCGCCGCACTCCAGCGTGTCCATCGGCTCCAGCGGCAACTTTATGGGCGCTCACAAGGTGCGCCTTAATATCTGGCTCTGAGGGGTGAATTTTGATTAAGGGAATCCATCGTTACCTGATTGTGGTTTCAACGGCACTGGTCCTGGTGGGCTGTGGTATCCGCGATACCGGGCAACCGGCACCGGTTGAAGAGGCGAAGCCAACGCCTGAACAACCTGCGCCGCAGCCGCAGGTTCCTCAAGTGCCTGAGGTACCGGAACAGCCGGGCCCGGTGACGCAGCCGGAAACGCCGCCGCCTGCGCCGGAGCGTACCTGGAACTGGGAGCAGGCCGCGCAGCCAATGGTGGCGAAGATGCTACAGGCGGATGGCGTTACCCCAGGCAGCGTGCTGCTGGTGGATAGCGTTAATAACCGCACCAATGGCAGCCTGCCGTCGGCGAAAGCCACCGAGGCGCTGCGCAATGCGCTGGCCAACAACGGGAAATTCACCCTGGTGGGCGCTCAGCAGTTGGCCATGGCCAAACAGCAGTTGGGGCTTTCAGCACAGGACAGCCTGGGCAGCCGTAGTAAGGCGATTGGCATTGCGCGTAACGTGGGGGCTCAGTATGTGCTCTACACCAGCGCCACAGGTAATGTGAATACGCCGACGCTGGCGATGCAGCTGATGTTGGTGCAGACCGGTGAAATTATCTGGTCGGGCAAAGGTAGCGTTGAACGCACGCAGTAATATGACGCTGGGTGTGTTACTTGCCAGACATTTTCCGGCGGCTGATGCCGCCGGTGTTATTTCTGTCGCCGGGTTAAGCAGCGGCAGTATGCGAATCCGGCTACCGGACGGCCTGCTGGCGGCGCGGCAGGTGCCGGTACCGGCGATGCCCGGGGTGTCACTGAGCCGCCAGTACCGGGCGCTGAAGCGGCTACAGACAGCAGTTATTGGGCCGCGCCCCAGACTGCTGGCCGACGGCTGGCTGTTGAGCGAATGGATCGCGGGAGAACAGAGCGATGCCTTTCCGCCGCTCCCGGCCCTGTCGCGTCTGCTGTATGATTTGCACCATCAGCCGCTGTACGGCTGGCCTGTTTCGGTCTCCGGGCTGCTGGAGCATTACTGGCTGGCGGCGCATCCGTCGCGGCGTTCGCCCGGCTGGCTGCGTAAGTTAAAGCGGCTACAGCGCCGCGGGGAGCCCAGGCCGCTCAGGCTGGCTCCGCTGCATATGGATGTTCACCCCGGTAATCTGATTCGCCAGGGGCAGCGTTTGCGGTTGATCGACTGGGAGTACGCTGGTGACGGCGACGTGGCCCTGGAGCTGGCGGCGCTAATTTCCGGTATGAGTGCCGGTGAGGCTCAGCGGCTGGTAACGCATTATGGCGTACAGGCGCGGCTCGATTCGCAGAATCTGGCGCGCCAGGTGGCCCGATGGCGCCCCTGGGTTGGTCTGTTAATGGCCAGCTGGTATGAGTGCCGCTGGCGGCAGACGGGGCAACAACAATTTATTCAACTGGCGGATGACGCATGGCGCCATCTGCAGACAGAGGAGCAAAAGTGGTGAGCGTGGGCCCGGTAATGTTGGACGTGGCTGGCTTTGAGCTGGACGCGGAAGAACGTGAGATTCTGCAGCACCCGCTGGTCGGCGGGCTGATTATTTTTACCCGTAACTATCATGACCCTGAGCAGCTTCGTGAGCTGGTACGCCAGATTCGCGCCGCATCCCGTAACCGACTGGTGGTGGCGGTGGATCAGGAAGGGGGACGGGTACAGCGCTTTCGCGACGGCTTCACCGCGCTACCGGCGGCGCAGTCCTATGCGGCGCTGCTGGGCATGGAGCAGGGGGCGGAACTGGCCCGCGAGGCGGGTTGGCTGATGGCCAGCGAAATGATTGCCATGGATATCGACATCAGCTTTGCGCCGGTGCTTGATGTCGGGCATGTCAGCGCCGCTATTGGTGAACGGGCGTGGGGTGACGAGCCGCATCAGGTACAGGTGATGGCGGAAAACGCTATCGATGGGATGCGTGAAGCGGGCATGAAGAGCACCGGTAAACACTTTCCGGGCCACGGCGCGGTCAGCGCCGACTCCCATAAGGAAACCCCGTGCGATCCCCGTAGCGAATCCGAAATCCGCGCCCGCGATATGCGGGTGTTCCGCGAACTGATCGCGCGTAACAAGCTGGATGCGGTCATGCCTGCCCATGTGATCTACAGCGCAGTCGATCAACGTCCCGCCAGCGGTTCGCCGGTGTGGCTTAAACAGATCCTGCGCGGCGAGCTGGGTTTCGATGGCGTGATCTTCTCTGACGATTTATCGATGGAAGGCGCGGCGATCATGGGCGATTACGCTCAGCGCGGCCAGGCGGCGCTGGACGCGGGTTGCGATATGATTCTGGTCTGTAATAATCGTAAAGGGGCGACTTCCGTACTGGACAATCTCGCTCCGGTAACGGCGCCACGCGTCACCGCGCTGTATCACTCCGGCTCTGTGACGCGCGAGACGCTGATGGCCTCCGGGCGCTGGAAGCGGGTGTCGGCGCAGCTGACGGCGCTCCATGAACGCTGGCAGGCGGAAAAAGTGGCGCGCTAAGCGGCTTATGGCGCTGGAGAGGCGGGCCGCGCTGCGGCCCGAAACGACAAGGGAATAAGGAAGTGGTGAGGATGCAATGATTATTTACTTACACGGTTTTGATTCCAACAGTCCCGGCAACCACGAGAAAGTGCTGCAGCTGCAGTTTATCGACCCGGATGTCCGGTTAATCAGTTACAGCACGCTGCACCCCAAACACGATATGCAGCACCTGCTGCGCGAAGTGGACAAAATGCTACAGCTCAACGTCGATGAGCGGCCGCTGATCTGCGGGGTGGGGCTGGGTGGTTACTGGGCGGAGCGCATTGGTTTTCTGTGCGATATTCGCCAGGTGATTTTCAACCCCAATCTTTATCCGCATGAAAATATGGAAGGTAAGATTGACCGGCCCGAAGAGTATGAAGATATCGCCACCAAATGCGTGGAAAACTTTCGGGAAAAGAACCGCGATCGCTGCCTGACTATCCTGTCGCGTAACGATGAAGCGCTGGACAGCCAGCGTACGGCGGAACTATTACACCATTACTACGAAATTGTCTGGGACGAAGAGCAGACCCATAAGTTCAAAAGCATCTCGCCCCATCTGCAGCGTATTCAGGCCTTTAAAACCCTGGGCTGAGGCTCGTTCCTTCACGGGGCTGACGCAACGGCTGGCCCCGAATTCCTCGCTGATATTCTCTCTGTAGATCGCCTTTCCGGAAGCCTGTCTATCTTTTAAGCGGAAAACTTTGATGTATATCAAAGTTGGTATGACCAATGGGCCAGCCATGCTATGATGCGAACAGCTTGTATCGATTCAGTTAGCGTCCTGTCGTTAATTAAGCGCTCCTTCTGGTCACGTTTAGTTAACGATTGGTAATGATTTTGAGAGGTCACGTTGTCTATGACTGTAAAACGCATTGTGATCGTCGGCGGTGGCGCCGGTGGTCTGGAACTGGCGACGCAGCTGGGTAAAAAGCTGGGGCGTAGCAAGAAAGCAAAAATCACGCTGGTGGATCGCAATCACAGCCACCTGTGGAAGCCGCTGCTGCATGAAGTGGCGACCGGCTCTCTGGATGAAGGGGTGGATGCCCTGAGCTATCTGGCCCACGCTCGTCACCATCACTTCCAGTTCCAGATGGGATCGGTGATGGATATCGACCGGGAAGCGAAAACCGTCGCTCTGGCGGCTCTGCACGACGAGAAGGGTGAGCTGCTGGTACCCGAGCGTCGTATTCCCTACGACACCCTGGTGATGGCGCTGGGCAGCACCTCTAACGACTTCAATACCCCGGGGGTTCGGGAAAACTGCATCTTCCTGGATAATCCTTCCCAGGCGCGGCGTTTCCACCAGGAGATGCTTAACCTGTTCCTGAAATACTCGGTCAATCTTGGCGCCAGCGGCAAAGTGAATATCGCTATCGTTGGCGGCGGGGCGACCGGCGTTGAACTCTCTGCAGAACTGTATAATGCGGTGCAGCAGCTGCATAGCTACGGCTTTAAGGGACTGACCGGCGAGGCGCTGAATGTGACGCTGGTGGAAGCGGGTGAACGTATTCTACCGGCGCTGCCGCCTCGTATCTCCTCTGCCGCTGCCAGCGAGCTGACCAAGCTCGGGGTTAATGTCAGAACCCAGACCATGGTCACCAGCGCCACACCGGATGGCCTGCACACCAAAGACGGCGACTTTATTCAGGCCGATCTGATGGTATGGGCCGCGGGCATCAAAGCGCCGGACTTTATGAAAGAGATTGGCGGTCTGGAAACCAACCGTATCAACCAACTGGTGGTCGAGCCGACGCTTCAAACCACGCGCGATCCGGATATCTATGCCATTGGCGACTGCGCCTCCTGCGCGCGCCCGGAAGGCGGATTTGTACCGCCGCGCGCTCAGGCGGCGCATCAGATGGCGAGCTGCGCGCTGAAAAACATTCTGGCGCAGATGAAAGGCAAGCCGCTGCATGACTATGTCTATAAGGATCACGGCTCGCTGGTGTCGCTGTCGAAATTCTCTACCGTGGGTAGCCTGATGGGTAACCTGATGCGCGGCTCCATGATGGTGGAAGGGCGCATGGCGCGTATGGTGTACATTTCGCTCTATCGCATGCATCAGATTGCGCTGCACGGCTACTTTAAGACCGGCCTGATGATGCTGGTGGGCAGTATTAACCGGGTGATTCGCCCGCGTCTTAAACTGCACTGATCGACCTGCCGTCCGCTCCCTCCGAACCCGGAGGGAGCAGCATAATCTTCTGTTTTATCGGCCGTTATTTTCTGGGATAACTCCTAAATAGCCGCCAAATCAATATAATCTCGCATTTTTGATCCGCTTTCTGATTTGTTAAACCGGCCTTCACGTTGCAAAATTGTTAGCATTAACGCAGCAAGAAGGAGGTCCTGTGAATAAATCAATGCTAGCGGGGATAGGGATTGGCGTAGTGGGCGCGCTGGGCGTTGCCGCGGTCGCCAGCATGGATGTTTTTAACCGTGGGCCTCAGTATGCCCAGGTAGTTTCCGCCACGCCGATCAAAGAGACGGTAAAAACGCCACGCAAAGTATGCCAGAACGTTAACGTCACCCATCGCCGTCCGGTACAGGATGAAAATCGCCTGATCGGTTCAGCGCTTGGCGCCGTAGCCGGGGGGGTGATTGGTCATCAGTTTGGCGGCGGTCGTGGTAAAGATGTGGCGACAGTTGCCGGCGCGCTGGGTGGCGGTTATGCCGGTCACCAGATCCAGGGTGCCATGCAGGATAATGATACCTACACCACCACCCAGCAGCGCTGTAAGACTGTTTATGACAAATCAGAGAAGATGATTGGCTACGACGTGACTTACAAAATCGGCGATCGCCAGGGGAAAGTGCGTACTGAGCACGAGCCCGGTAGCCAGATCCCCCTGGATGAAAACGGGCAACTGGTGCTTAATCAGAAGAGCTGAGCCCGTTTATCTATAGCTGGTTATTCTGGCGCACCAGCAGCGCCAGAGTAACCGCCACCGACAGCACCACAAAAATAAGTGAGCTGCCACACACCAGCCACAGTCCACAGAGCACAACGATTCCAACCAGTACCCAAATCAGGGGCAGCAGTAAAAACATTTTGTATTCCTTCTTATTTTGAGCGCACGATGCCGTCGCACCGAACGAAGGGCGATTAAGAATGCTTATTATTTTTGCCGTCAGAGACATCGTGCATTTGGCGCTATATCGATGAATCCACCGAAGAAACAGCGCCTGATGAGGTATTGTTGCGAATGCGAATACCTTACCCTTAATTGACTATCAATGTAAAAGGTAAGGTTAATTAATGAGATTTTCCTTATGAAAAGAGAGGGTAATGGCAAAAATGTGCGATATAGCGAAATGATGGGGGCGGCGGGGCACCGCACCCGTTTAGTTTTTGATAAGTTCTGGTAATATGCGCAGCGTAGTTTCAACCACCCGCATCAGTGAGGTGAGGTTAATACCTTCCCGGGCGCTGACCGACATCCCCTGCAAAACACAGCACAAATAGTCGGACAGATGATGAATGTTACACTGTAATGGTATCTCACCCTGCTGCTGACGCTGCTGTAAAAAGCGCGTTATTGTTTGGGCCTGGCGGGCATGCCGTGCTTTGATAGTGTGGGCAATGTCTTCTGAAGAGGCCGCCAGCGCTGACGAAGTGCTGATAATAAAGCAGCCGTTGGGCGTCTCTTTGCTGGTGAAGAAGCGAGCGATAGCGCCAAAATAGTCGCCCAGCGCCTGTTCCAGCGACTTATCGGTGGCGAACAGCAGGGCTTCGTTTGTTTCAATAAAGCGGGCGATGTAGTGGTCCAGCGCCGCGCGGAACAACCCTTCTTTATTGGTGAACTCTGCGTACAGCGTAGGTGCCTTGGCCCCGGTCGCCTCCACCAGGTGCGCCATGGAAGTGGCTTCATAACCATGTTGCCAGAAGAGGGCCATAGCCTTATCAAGCGCAGCGTCCCTGTCGAAAACTTTTGGCCGGCCGCGGCTCCGTCTGGCATAGCCTGTTGCTGATGTCATAGTGCCGTCTAACCTTATTGTTGTGTGGTCCGCTATTATAAAAAGATTCGCCAGTCGCTACCAGCGTATGGCGGGTCGGATAAATCCCTTTAAAGACACTTTTTGATAACAATTAGTTCGATATTCATTAATGGCCAGGTTGACTGTGATTATGATCACCCTTATTATTAAGTTATCGATCGTTAACTTAATAGAGATTAACTGCTTTCATCGCCTTTGCTTCCGGGATTTTTGTCAGTCCCTCCTGACTGAATCCATATCAGAAGCAGGGGATGTTGAAACGGGCGCCAGACTGGTCTGAACACGGTCAAACGTTCGGGCGGCTGTCGTGTTAAACCCACCGCGATACGCCGTTAACCCTATAAGCGTTTTCCCTCAAAACGCTTAACCCTTATATATGCCACTAAAAAAGGCCTTGTTTTAACGCAAGGCCTTTCATTAAGTTAGCCGCCCCTCCCTGGGGGTGGCTTTTTTTTAGATTTTATGGGGCTGAGTCGGTTGCATATCATGACCGACCTCAATCGGCATACCGGAACGAATATTCAGTGCTTTATCGAATACGGCACGCTCGGTGACCGGGCTGTCACGGAACGCCTTCATGGCACTATTCAGCGGAATCGGTAGGGTCTGGGGATCGTCCTCCAGGCGTTTCGATAGCGGTTGATGCACCTCCACCAGATGGCGGCCATCCGGCTCCAGAGATGCTTTAATCGGCGTATTGATGATATTGACTGGCGTACCGACCGGCAGGGTATTAAACAGCCATTTGATATCGTTATCGCGCAGGCGAATACAGCCAGAGCTGACGCGCATTCCGATACCGAAGTCGGCATTAGTGCCGTGCAGCAGATAAACCCCGCCGTAAGCGGCCAGGCGGATAGCGTGATGGCCCATCGGATTGTCCGGACCCGCGGGGACGACCGCCGGTAGCTCGATGCCTTTTGCTTTATAGCGGGCGCGAATATTGGCCGTGGGCGTCCAGGTTGGGTTGGCGCGCTTCTGCGACACCACGGTCTTCATGGTGGGCGTGACGGTGTTACCATCGAGCTGGCCGATACCAATCGGATAAATCACCACCTCGTTTTTACCGGGCGGATAATAGTAGAGCCGGAGCTCTGCCAGATTGATAACGATCCCCTTACGTGGCTCGTCCGGCAGTAGCACCTGGCGCGGAATGGTCAGAATGCTGCCGGGGCGCGGTACCCAGGGATCGACCCCAGGGTTGGCCTGCATCAGGGCCAGAAAGCCGACATTATATTTCCTGGCGATCTCTTCCAGCGAGCCGCCGCCGGGCTCTACCTGATGGTAGAGATTTTCCCCCACCAGTCGGCTACCTGATGCAGGGAGCGGGTAAGTATTGGCGCTGGCGGGCAGGGCGCTGAGCGCCATGGCGGCGCACAGGGTAAGCCCGCTTAGCCAGCGGGAAAGGCGTGCAGGTACCATCATTGCGCGAAACTCCGTTAGATTTCCTGTGTGCGAATTATCTGTAATGCGCTGTCGGGAAATCCAGGCGATGTGCAATGTTTTGTAAAAAGAAGACGGGCGCCGTAGCGCCCGTCAGGTTGATGACAAAGAGGGGAAAAAATGGTTTTTTTCCCTCTTTGTGGTTATCGGCCGAAAATCAATGAGTTGATTTTCCTCGTTTATTTTTCTGGTGATTCCTGGACCGAACACGTTCGGCCCAGGTTTGTCATCAGTCTCACGGGCACCGTAACGTCCGTGTACGTCAGGGAATGGCGTGCTCTTCAAGCTGACGCACAAAGCCGCGGATCCACTCCATCCGTGCGGTGCGCTCTTCCAGCTCGCGCGTAAAGCGCAGGCGGGTCGGGCCGTCCAGCCGGTAATGCTGGGGCTCTTTCTGGAGAAGGCCGATAAGCCAGCCGGGGTCGACGTGGTTCTTTTCGTTGAACTCCATCACGCCGCCTTTTTCATTAGCCTCCAGCTTGCGGATCCCCAGCTTGCGAGCCTGCTGGCGCAGTGCAGCGATATCCAGCAGATTGCGGGCGGGATCCGGCAACAGCCCGAAGCGATCGATAAGCTCTACTTTGATTTCGTTCAGTTCGTCGCTGTCGGTGGCGCTGGCGATACGCTTGTAGAGCGAAAGCCGGGTATTGACGTCCGGGATAAAGTCGTCCGGCAGCAGCGACGGCATGCGCAGCTCCACTTCGGTTTGCTGGCTGGTCAGATCCTCCAGCGACGGCTCGCGTCCCGCTTTTAGCGCATCGACGGCATTTTCCAGTAGCTCCATATAGAGCGAGAAGCCGATGGTCTCCATCTGACCGCTCTGATCCTCGCCCAGCAGCTCACCGGCGCCGCGAATCTCCAGATCGTGGGTCGCCAGCGCGAATCCGGCGCCCAGATCTTCCAGTGAGGCGATTGCCTCCAGCCGCTTCTGGGCATCGGCGGTCATCGCCTTTGGATGCGGCGTCAGCAGCCAGGCGTAGGCCTGGTGGTGGGAACGGCCTACGCGGCCGCGTAGCTGGTGGAGCTGGGCCAGGCCGAAGTGATCGGCCCGCTCGATAATAATGGTGTTGGCGCTGGGGATATCGATGCCGGTCTCGATAATGGTGGTGCAGACCAGCACGTTGAAGCGCTGATGATGGAAGTCGTTCATCACCCGCTCCAGTTCGCGTTCGCGCATCTGCCCGTGGCCCACGGCGATACGCGCTTCGGGAACCAGCTCTGCAAGACGCTGGGCCGCCTTCTGAATATTTTCTACATCGTTATACAGGTAGTAGACCTGGCCGCCGCGCAGCACCTCACGCAGGATAGCTTCGCGCACCACCAGACTGTCGTACTCGCGCACAAAGGTTTTGACCGCCAGCCGGCGAGCCGGTGGGGTGGCGATAATCGACAGATCGCGCATGCCGCTCATGGCCATATTCAGGGTACGCGGGATCGGCGTGGCAGTCAGGGTCAGGATATCGACGTCGGCGCGCATTGCCTTAATGCGCTCCTTATGACGTACGCCGAAGCGGTGCTCTTCGTCGACGATAAGCAGCCCCAGATCGCGCCATTTCAGCTCGCTGCCCAGCAGCTTGTGGGTGCCGATCAGAATATCGACCTTACCCTCGGCGGTCAGCTCCAGCACCTGGGCCTGCTCTTTGGCGCTACGAAAGCGCGACAGCATTTCGATGCGTACCGGCCAGTTGGCGAAGCGGTCGCGGAAGTTGTCGAAGTGCTGCTGGGCCAGTAGGGTGGTGGGCACCAGCACCGCCACCTGCTTGTGGTTTTCCACGGCGAGGAAGGCGGCGCGCATGGCGACTTCGGTCTTACCGAAGCCCACATCGCCGCATACCAGCCGGTCCATCGCCAGCGGTTGGCACATATCGCTCAATACGGCATTGATGGCCTGGGCCTGATCCGGCGTGGTCTCGAACGGGAAACTGTCGCAGAACAGCTGATACTGTTCGCGGTCATGCTTAAAGCCGAAGCCGGGTTTGGCAGCGCGCTGAGCGTAGATATCCAGCAGTTCCGCCGCCACGTCGCGCACTTTTTCCGCCGCTTTCTGGCGCGCCCGGGACCAGGCGTCGCTGCCCAGTTTGTGCAGCGGGGCATTCTCCTCGGCGCCGCCGGCGTAGCGGCTAATCAGATGCAGTGACGAAACAGGGACATAGAGTTTGGCATCCCCGGCGTAGCTGAGCATCAGGTATTCACCAGTGATGCCGCCCGCTTCCAGAGTGGTCATTCCCACATAGCGGCCAACTCCGTGTTCCAGATGCACTACCGGCTGGCCGGGATGCAGCTCCGCCAGGTTGCGGATCAGGGTATCGGGGTTGATGGTACGCCGGTTTTCCTGGCGACGGCGGCTGACTCGCTCGCCCAGCAGATCGCTTTCGCAAATCAGCGCCTGATGACGCAGGGTATCGATAAACCCGTGCTCGCTGGCGCCCTGGATAAGCCACGCGGCACCAGGCCGGGCTTCGTCCAGGCGCCAGATGCGCTTCGGCGCCACTTTAATGCGCCCGAGCAGTTCACCCAGCGCCTCGCGTCGGCCTTCGCTCTCTACCGAGAAAATCACCGTACCATCAAAGCCTTCCAGGAAGCGGCGCAGATTATCGAGCGGCGCTTTATTCTGGGGCTGAACCGAGAGATCCGGCAGCGGCTGGTAGCCCAGGTTTACGCAGGCCGCTTTATCGGGCAGGGTGTCGGTTTTTAGCTGTACCCGCGGCCACTGTTTCAACCCGCCAAACAGGTCATCCGGCCGCAGCCACAGGCGTTCCGGAGGAAGCAGAGGGCGCATCGGATCCACGCGGCGGCTTTCATAGCGGGCGTTAACCTCCTGCCAGAAGCGTTCGGCGCTGCCCTGCAGATCGCCGGTATTCACCAGCAGGGTATTGGCAGGCAGATAGCTGAACAGATCCCGCAGCGGTTCGTTAAAGAACAGCGGCTGCCAGTATTCGATACCTGCCGGAAGCGTCCCCTTGCTGACCTGCTGATACACGTGTTCGGGATCGCGCCGTACTTCGAAGTTGTCGCGCCACTGGCTTCGGAACAGTTCGATGGCTGTTTTATCGGTGGGGAATTCGTGGGCCGGCAGCAGGTTTATCTGCTCCACCTCCTCCTGGGTGCGCTGGCTGTCGGGATCAAACAGACGCAGGCTGTCGATTTCGTCATCGAAGAAGTCGAGCCGATAGGGGAGTTCGCTACCCATCGGCCACAGATCCAGCAGAGCGCCGCGAGTGGCATATTCGCCATGCTCCATCACCTGGTCGACATGGCGATATCCCGCCTGCTCCAGCCTGTCGCGCAGGCCGTCACGCGACAGCCGTTCGCCTTTGCGCATCAGCAGGGCGTGACCGTTCAGATAGCTATGGGGGCAGACCCGCTGCATCAGGGTGTTAACCGGTAAAATTAGCACGCCACGACTCATCGAAGGGAGCTGCCACAGGGTGGTCAGACGGGCCGAAACGATCTCCTGGTGGGGCGAGAAGCTGTCGTAGGGCAGGGTCTCCCAGTCCGCGAGGTTCATTACCAGTGCATCGGTAAACTGCCGGACCTCATCCTGCAGGCGCAGGGCGTTTTGCATATCGGGGGCAATCAGGACCACCGGGCCGGGATGGCGTTCGGCAATACTGGCCACTTCACGGCCACAGGCCGCGCCGGTGAGTTCGCCCAACTGGCGCTGGTCACCTGCTTTCAGAGGCAGGCTGTATCGATTCTTTTCAGACATAGAGGAGGCTGCAATCTCTCTGCTTGCGCCGCGCGTCGTCCAGGCGGCCCGGCCAGCGTGCGGAAAAGGGTTCATTTGTCAGGGCGTTATTATCCGCGAACGGCTGCGGTTGGCAACCGTTGCACTGATTACAGTATAAAACAGGAATGACGCCCCCAAAATTTGGGGGCGCAGGCGGGTTAACGTTCGGCCACCAGACCGCGGGGGGGTGTAAACAGCAGATCGCCGGTGGCGATTTTGGACAGGCGGCGCATCACCAGCCCCAGTAGGGTACAAAGACCTAAGCTGAACAGTGGATAGCACAACAGTATCGCTATCTCGACGCCGGATGACAGACGATGCTGGTTAAACATTCCGATCACCACCAGACTTAACGCTTCCACCAGAATCCGGTGGGTGGTGTAGATAGCGATGGTGTTGGAGCCGATAACGTTGAACAGCGAGTTAGGGCTGCTGCCAAACTTCTGCTCCATAGTGAAAAAGCACTTCATGATCAGCAGAATAGACAGCATCGACAGCGGCAGATTGACGTTCTTAAAGTAGAGCGCCAGCGCGACCACCAGGGCGGCGATCAGCGGCAGAGGCCGTTTCATGACCTGCCACAGCTTCATCATCTCCACCAGCTGTGAGCCGAACCAGGCGCCCATGGCGTAATAGGGCATATTGCGGATCACGCTGTTCATGCCCCAGAACGGGGTAGGCAGGAAGTTTATCCCCACGCTCACCAGAATCAGCAGCGGGAAGACCAGGTTCTTATAGCGATGCAGCAGCTTACAGCCGATAAAGTAGACCACCAGCGCATACAGATACCACAGGCTGGTTCCGGCGGTCAGCATGCTGAAGGCAAACTGGCCCAGGGTTTCAGCATAGGCGGCGTTGGAGGCCGGGTTATGCTCAACTCCTGGGATCCACTGATTGATATGGCTAATCAGCAGCCACTGGATCACGCCCCACAGCACCAATACCCAGGCGATATTCCACACCCGTTTATTGATGCAGCCGCGCCACGGCACCTGATCGGTATAGCGGGTGATCAGAAAACCAGAGATAAAAAAGAACACCGGCATGCGGAACGGCGCCAGATAGAGGTTGCCATAGACCCACAGCTTAGCGAGGTAAGTCGCGTTCCCCGTAAGCTGCGGCAAAATGTGCGGATAAAAGGTGATGACGGAGTGATAGATCACCACCAGGCAGATACACATGCCCTTGATCTGATTTATCCAAAGTTGTTTGTTTTTCATACTTACCAGGCCGTATTTGCTTTTGCTCGAAACGCTCATCCTGAAAGTACTATGGACACATCTCTACCTCGAATTGTCTGTTTTTCGCGGTTTTTGCCAAAATTCGGAAAAGGATCAGGGTGGTTTTAACCGCAAGTTGCGGAAATCACGGAATCGGGGCTCTGCCTGTATGCCATGGTTATCAGATTGATTCAGTAGTGATTTTCTGTAACAGCCGGGCATTATGCCGCGCTATCTTTCATTTACCCGCTACCGTATCGCTTATATACTGCCTGTTCATTTGCCAAATCGCGGTTACACGGACTTCATGTATCAACCTGTCGCGTTATTTATTGGCCTGCGCTATATGCGTGGGCGAGCAGCGGATCGCTTCGGTCGCTTCGTCTCCTGGCTCTCCACCATCGGCATTACCCTGGGGGTGATGGCGCTGGTCACTGTGCTGTCGGTGATGAACGGCTTTGAACGCGAGCTGCAGAACAACATCCTGGGGCTAATGCCTCAGGCGCTGATCACCGCCGACAAAGGCTCGGTAAATCCTGAACAGCTACCCGCGGACCAGTTAAAGTTACAGGGTGTCACGCGCACATCGCCGCTGACCACCGGCGATGTGGTGCTGCAAAGCCCCCATAACGTGGCCGTTGGCGTAATGCTGGGCATCGACCCGCAGCAAAAAGATCCGCTGACGCCCTGGCTGGTGAATGTAAAGCAGCAGCAGCTGGAAAAAGGGCGCTATAACGTGATTCTCGGCGAGCAGCTTGCCGGGCAGCTCGCCGTGCGTCCCGGCGACAGTATCCGCCTGATGGTGCCTTCCGCCAGCCAGTTCACTCCTATGGGGCGGGTGCCTAGCCAGCGACTGTTTACCGTGATTGGCACCTTCGCCGCCAATAGCGAGGTGGACGGTTATCAGATGCTGGTCAATATTCAGGACGCTTCGCGCCTGATGCGCTATCCAACGGGTAACATCACCGGCTGGCGCCTTTACCTTGAGAATCCGCTGGCGGTGGACAGCCTCAGCCGACAGAGACTGCCGGAAGGGACCCACTGGCAGGACTGGCGCGATCGGAAGGGTGAACTGTTTCAGGCCGTCCGTATGGAAAAGAATATGATGGGGCTGCTGCTGAGCCTGATCGTGGCGGTGGCTGCCTTTAATATCATCACCTCGCTGGGACTGATGGTAATGGAAAAACAGGGCGAGGTGGCGATCCTCCAGACCCAGGGGCTGACCCGCCGCCAGATTATGGCGGTGTTTATGGTCCAGGGGGCCAGCGCTGGCGTGATCGGCGCGCTGCTGGGCGCCGCGTTAGGAACGCTGCTGGCCAGCCAGCTGAATAATCTGATGCCGGTTATTGGCGCTGTGCTTGATGGCGCGGCGCTACCGGTGGCTATTGAACCCCTGCAGGTGGTGGGTATCGCGCTGGTGGCGATGGCCGTCGCGCTGCTGTCCACGCTGTATCCGTCCTGGCGCGCCGCCGCCACTCAACCCGCCGAGGCTTTACGTTATGAGTAATTCTGTCCTGTTGCAGTGCGACAAACTGTGCAAACGCTACCAGGAGGGGAAAGTGCAGACGGACGTGCTGCACGATGTCAGCTTCAGCATTGGCAGCGGCGAAATGATGGCGATTGTCGGTAGCTCCGGCTCCGGCAAGAGTACCCTGTTGCACCTGCTGGGCGGCCTGGATTCGCCGACCTCCGGCGATGTGATTTTTGACGGCCGCTCTCTGTCTTCCATGTCTTCGGCGGCCAAAGCTGAACTGCGTAACCGCGAGCTGGGCTTTATCTATCAGTTCCACCATCTGCTGCCGGATTTCTCCGCGCTGGAAAACGTGGCGATGCCGTTGCTGATTGGCCATAAAAAAGGCGATGAGCCGCAAAATCGCGCTCGCGAAATGCTGGCGGCGGTGGGGCTGGAACATCGCGCCAGTCATCGGCCTTCTGAACTGTCCGGCGGGGAGCGTCAGCGCGTCGCTATCGCCCGGGCCCTGGTGAATCAGCCGCGTTTGGTACTGGCGGATGAACCGACCGGTAACCTGGACGCCCGCAACGCCGACGCCATTTTTGAGCTGCTGGGCGAGCTGAATGTCCGTCAGGGCACCGCCTTCCTGGTAGTGACTCACGACCTGCAACTGGCCGGGCGTATGACCCGCAGGCTGGAGATGCGCGACGGTCATTTGAGCGATCGGCTGACGTTGATGGGGGCGAAGTAAAATGGCTTCACCTCTCTCGTTACTGATTGGGCTGCGTTTTAGCCGCGGTCGGCGGCGCAGCGGCATGGTATCGCTGATTTCGGTGATCTCCACCGTGGGTATCGCGCTGGGGGTGGCGGTGCTGATTGTCGGCTTAAGCGCCATGAACGGCTTTGAGCGCGAGCTGAATAACCGCATTCTGGCGGTGGTGCCCCATGGTGAAATCGAGCCGGTACACCAGCCGTTTAACGGTTGGAACGATGTGCTGGGACGGGTGGAAAAGGTGAAAGGTATCGTTGCCGCCGCGCCTTATATCAATTTTACCGGGCTGGTGGAAAGCGGAGCCAATCTGCGCGCCATCCAGGTGAAGGGGGTTAACCCTCAGCAGGAACAGCGCCTGAGCGCGCTGCCGTCCTTTGTTCAGAACAACGCCTGGCGCAATTTCCGCGCCGGTGCCCAGCAGATTATCCTGGGTAAAGGGGTGGCCGATGCCCTGAAGGTGAAGCAGGGGGACTGGATTTCGATCATGATCCCCGACAATTCCGACGGCGGTAAGAAGCTGCTGCAGCCCAAACGGGTGCGCCTGCAGATAGCCGGTATCCTGCAGCTTAGCGGCCAACTGGACCACAGCTTCGCCATGGTGCCGATGCAGGACGCCCAGAATTACCTCGATATGGGGGACAGCGTCACCGGTATCGCCATCAAGGTTAACGATGTCTTTAACGCCAATAAGCTGGTGCGTGCTGCCGGGGAAGTGACCAATGCCTACGTCTATATTAAGAGCTGGATTGGCACCTACGGCTATATGTACCGCGACATCCAGATGATTCGCGCCATTATGTATCTGGCGATGGTGCTGGTGATTGGCGTGGCCTGTTTCAATATTGTCTCCACCCTGGTGATGGCGGTGAAGGATAAGAGCGGCGATATCGCGGTATTGCGCACCCTGGGGGCGAAGGATGGGCTGATTCGCGCCATTTTCGTCTGGTACGGACTGCTGGCAGGGCTGCTGGGCAGCGTGGTGGGCGTGATTATCGGCGTGCTGGCCGCCTGGCGCCTGACCGATATTATCCGCTTTATTGAAACGATTACCGGGCATCACTTCCTGTCCGGCGATATCTACTTTATCGACTTCCTGCCGTCCGAGCTGCACGCCATGGATGTGGTCTGGGTGCTGTTAACTGCGCTGGTGCTGAGCCTGCTTGCCAGCTGGTATCCGGCGCGGCGCGCCAGCAATCTCGACCCGGCCCGGGTGCTGAGCGGTCAGTAACGGCGAGGAGAGGCCATGTTTTACGGCTTTGATATCGGGGGCAGTAAAATTGCTCTGGGCGTCTACGATTCTGAGCGGCGTCTGGTGCGTGAAACCCGCGTGCCGACGCCGCATGACGACTATTCACGCTTTCTGAATACCCTGGCTGGGATGGTCCGGGAAGCCGATGCGCTGTACGGCGAGCCGGGCAGCGTCGGCATCGGTATTCCGGGGCTGCCGGCCAGCGCCGACGGCACGCTGTATGCCGCCAATCTTTCCGCCGCCAGCGGTCGCCCGCTGGGCCGCGATCTGAGCGCGCTGCTGGAGCGCGAAGTGCGGATTGAAAACGACGCCAATTGCTTCACCCTGTCCGAGGCCTGGGACGATGAGTTTCGTCGCTACCCTCTGGTGATGGGGCTGATTCTGGGCACCGGCGTGGGCGGCGGGCTGGTGATGAATGGCCGCGTGATTAGCGGTCAGACCGGGCTTAGCGGCGAATTCGGCCATACCCGACTGCCGGTGGATGCCCTGACGGTGCTGGGGCGCGATATTCCGCTGCTGCGCTGCGGCTGCGGCCAGTCCGGCTGTATTGAAAACTATCTTTCCGGCGGCGGCTTCGCCTGGCTGTGGCAGCATCACTATGGCAGTCGGCTGACGGCGCCGGAAATTGTTGAACGCTGGCAGGCGGGGGATAGCCAGGCCCGGGAGCATGTCGCGTGCTATCTTGACTTGCTGGCGGTCTGTATGGCTAATCTGTTAACTGTTGTGGATCCGCATCTGGTGGTGATTGGCGGCGGCCTGTCCGGCTTTAGCGAGCTGATAGAGGCGCTACCCGCCCGACTGCCGCGCCACCTGCTGCCTGCCGCCCGGGTGCCGCCTATCGAGCGCGCGCGTCACGGTGCCGCGGGCGGTATGCGCGGCGCCGCTTTTTTGCATCTGAAGGAGTAACCGCAGAGGATGATGATACAATCGCGCCGTCTGAACAGGCTCAGCCGTTTCCGAAGAAGCAAGCGTCGTTTGCGCGAGCGCCAGCGCCAGCGGGCATTTTTCAACGACAGAATGGGATCGGACGCTATGGATAAACCCAGAGTAGTGGTACTAACCGGCGCGGGGATCTCCGCCGAATCCGGTATCCGTACCTTTCGCGCCGCCGATGGTCTGTGGGAAGAGCATCGGGTTGAGGATGTCGCCACCCCGGAAGGCTTTGCTCGTGACTCAGAGCTGGTGCAGAACTTCTATAATCAACGCCGCCGTCAGCTATCCCAGCCGGAGATTTCACCCAACGCCGCGCATCTGGCGCTGGCCGAACTGGAACAGGCGCTGGGCGATCGCTTTCTGCTGGTGACTCAGAATATCGATAACCTGCACGAGCGGGCAGGGAATCACAATATCATCCATATGCACGGTGAATTGCTGAAGGTGCGCTGCGAACGTAGCGGCCAGGTGCTGGAATGGGCAGGGGATGTCCAGCCCGGCGAGCGCTGCCACTGCTGCCAGTTTCCGGCGCTGCTGCGCCCCCACGTGGTCTGGTTTGGCGAAATGCCGCTGCAGATGGATGAGATCTACCAGGCACTGGCCAGCGCCGATCTGTTTATCGCCATCGGCACTTCGGGTCATGTCTATCCGGCGGCGGGCTTTGTACACGAAGCAAAGTTACAGGGCGCTCATACCGTGGAGCTGAACCTGGAGCCGAGCCAGGTCGGCAGCGAATTTGAAGAGAAGCACTATGGTCTGGCGAGCGAAGTGGTGCCAGCGTATATCGAAGAACTGCTGAAAGAGATGTGATTTTAGATTTCACGCAAATCCCCTTCCTGAATCAGGAAGGGGAAAGAACGAAGCCGTCAGAAGGTTTCCCATGAGCTGTTTGTGTTTTCAGCAGCAGGAAGAGGGGATATTTTCGCAGGCGGCGTTTTTTTATTTACCGTATGCGCACCGGATTGATCGATTTTAAATGCGGCGACCGAACTTATCAGGTTGTTGGCTTCTTTTTCCAGCGTATGCGCCGCAGTCGCAGATTCTTCAACCAGACCGGTATTTTGTTGCGTCACGATATCCATTTCGGAAATGGCGATGCTGATTTGGCTGATACCCCGGCTTTGCTCTTGAGAAGCCAGCGCAATTTCTCCCATGATATCGGTGACGCGAGCTACGGCCTTCTCAACCTCTTGCATGGTGTTACCCGCATTTTTAGCCAGCACTGAACCATGAGCGACCTGGCTGGAGGAATCATCAATAAGCTGTTTAATTTCACCAGCCGCTTTCGAGCTACGCTGTGCAAGGTTGCGGACTTCGCCTGCGACGACCGCAAAGCTTCTGCCTTGTTCCCCCGCCCGGGCCGCTTCAACAGCCGCATTCAGCGCCAGTATATTGGTCTGAAAAGCGATGGCATCGATGGTGTTGGTGATCTCGGCAATTTTTTGGGAGCTGGAAACGATCGTATCCATGGTCGTCACGACCTTATTAACGACTTCGCCACCCTGGCGGGCGATCTCTGAGGCCTCCTGGGCAAAGTTGTTGGCATGAGTGGCATTTTCAGAGTTTTGTTTCACGGTCGCGGTCAACTCTTCCATGCTGGCAGCGGTTTCTTCCAGCGAAGCGGCCTGTTGTTCGGTTCGGGAAGAAAGATCGGTATTGCGGGCGGAGATTTCCATCGCCCTTGTATGTATTGCGTTGGCGCTGACCCGGACTTCACCAACGGTGCTTGCCAGCGCCGTCTGCATATCGCGAAAGTTAGCTGCCAGTACCCCCATTTCATTGGTGCCTGTGATATCAATTTTCCTGGTCAAGTCGCTGGCGGCCATATGATGAATCGCTTCTATCAGCGTTCTGAGCGGTCGCAGCAGAATATGATGAAAGCCCCGCCAGACCACGAGCGTGATGATAGCCATGATAATTAAGCTGGCGATCAGGCTCCAGATTGCTGATTGATATCCGTGGTGCGACTCTTCGAATGCCGACTGATAGAATCGCTGGCTACTCTGTTGGAAGATATCATAGTGATGCCTTAACTCTTCCTGATGATCCTGCCAGCGGGTGGTTAATATGCCTTGAAAATTACGCCCCTGTATCATAGACATGAAATTATGCAGGACGGTGTCATAGTTGTTGAATGCCTCAATAACGTTTTTTCTAACGTCTGGATCTATATGGTCCTGTGGCATTTTGCTAAATTCTGTGATTTTTTGTTGCGTCGTTCTGAGTAGCTGTTCTGCAGATTTCAGGCTTTTCTCTTTTTCCCGGGTTTCATTTACGTCAATGTTGTCATCGCCTATAACACGCAGGGCTGCGCGATTAAGTTCAATTCGCGCCTGTAGCATATTACTCCAGCTACTTTCAAGGATAGTCAGTTGGTGAGAAAGGTGATTTAACTCCTGAATATTCTTTTGATTGGTTCTCATGGCGTTATAAGACAGCCCCCCGGAAACTAACTGGAGAATAACGAACAAACCAATTGCAGTCAGTATTCCATTGATGATTTTTATTTTGCTTAGCATGCTTTCCATTCCTTAGAGAACAAAGATCAAAGATATTATCGGAATTCTGACAGAAATCTTTATTTGCGGTATGCAGGCGCTTGTGGCGAAGGAATTGGCTGTAACAGATTGTTTTGTCGATATTTTGTTACACCATTAGCGGTGCGAAATAGGGGGGGCAGAGGGAGAAAAGTGACTGGATAACTCTTAAAAAGAAAAGTGAAAGCCCCTTATTCAAAATAACGAGCAAGGGGCGATTGCGGGGGAGGGAGGGGTATTTAACGCCCCGCCTTCAGCTTCTGATAATAAGACTCGTAGATGGCGCTGGCCTGGCCAACGTCATTCTGCCACTCGCCTTTTTCGATGGTCGCCTTGTCCGGATAGAGCGACTTGTCGTTGGCGACGGACGGATCCAGCAGCTTACGCGCCGCCAGGTTCGGGGTCGGATAGCCGATGGTTTCCGCCACCTGCTTCGCGATTTCCGGGCGCAGCAGGAAGTTAATCAACTTAAGCGCGCCGTCGACGTTTTTGGCATTAGCCGGAATTGAGAGGCTGTCCATCCAGAAGATACCGCCTTCCTTCGGCCACACCACCTCCAGCGGCGTACCGCCCTGAGTCCGCGCCACCCAGGCGGAACCGTTCCATACCATCCCCAGATTCACTTCGCCTTCCATATAGGGGTTGGCCGGGTTGTCTGAGTTAAAGGCCGCCACGTTCGGCATCAGCTTCTGCAGCTCTTTATAGGCCGCTTCAATCTGTTTGGGATCGGTGGTATTGCCCGAATAGCCCAGCTTCAGCAGCGCCATCTGGAACACTTCACGGGCGTCATCGGTCAGCAGCAGGCTGTTCTTATACTCCGGCTTCCACAGATCGGCCCAACTGGTCACGCTCTTCGGATCCATCACGTCGCCGTTAACGCCAATGGCGGTGGCGCCCCAGATATAGGGGATGGAGTAGTCATTGTTGGGGTCGAACGGCTTGTTCAGCATATCCGGATCCAGATTATGGAAGTTGCTGAGCTTGCTCTTATCGATCTTCTGAATCATCCCTTCTTTGCGCATCTTATCGACAAAGTAGGTGGAGGGAACCACCAGATCGTAGGCGCCGTCCTTGTAGGTTTTGAGCTTGGCATACATGGTCTCATTGGACTCATAGGTAGAGTAGATCACTTTAATGCCCGTCTCTTTAGTGAACTGTTCCAGCAGGCCGGGGGGCACATACTCGGTCCAGTTATAGAAGTAGAGCGTTTTATCATCTGCGTGGGCGGCGCTCATACCCAGAACAAGAGCGCCTGCCGCCAGGAGGTGGTGTGACCATTTTTTCATTTTACTTCCCCTGTGTTTTATCTCGCGCAATGAGCTGGCTGGCAATCACCAGAACCAGTGACAGCACCAGCAGGATAGTGGCCAGAGCGTTCACCTCGGGCGAAACGCCGACCTTCACCATTGAATAGATCTTCAACGGCAGAATTTCATACCCCGGCCCGGTGACGAACGAAGAGACCACCACGTCGTCCATGGACAGAGTAAAGCTTAGCAGCCAGCCGGCCGCTACCGCGGGCATGGCCAGCGGCAGAATGATTTTACGCAGGATAGTGAATTCACTGGCGCCCAGATCCTTCGCCGCCTCCAGCATCCGCACATCAAAACCCTTCAGACGCGAGTAGACCGACACCACCACAAAGGGCAGGCAGAAGGTGATATGGGAAAACAGCAGCGACCAGAAACCGAGCTGAATCCCCAGCAGGATAAACAGCACCAGCAGCGAGATAGCCATCACGATGTCCGGCGACATCATCACCACAAACAGCATGCCATTAACGAAGGGCTTGCCGCGAAAGCGGTAGCGATAGAGCGCCACTGCGGTCAGGGAGCCGATCACGGTGGCAAAGCTGGCAGAGAGCACCGCCATGGTCAGCGAGTGCTGGGCCGCCTGCAGCAGACTGTCGTTATTGGACAGCAGTTCATACCATTGGGTGGTGAACCCCTGCCAGTTAATACCGAAGCGTGAACGGTTAAAGGAGTTAACGATCAGAATCACGATCGGAATATATAAAAAGGCGTAGATGACGGCCATAAAGCCGCCACGCAGGCAACGTCCCATCATTCCAGGTCCACCTTCTTATTCAGCAGGCGCGAGGCGCGCCAGTACACCAGCAGCATCAGCCCCATCACCACGGTCAGCGTAATGCTGGTGGCTGCGCCGAACGGCCAGTCGCGGATGTTCAGGAACTGGCTCTTAATCACATTACCGATCAGCAGATTTTTGGCGCCGCCCATCAGATCCGAGACATAGAACAGCCCCATTGCTGGCAGCATTACCAGCAGGCTACCGGCGATAATGCCTGGCATGGTTAGTGGAATAATGATGCGGATAAAGGTCTGCAACTTGCTGGCGCCCAGATCCCGGGCTGCTTCCAGCAGCGGCTTATCGAGCTTTTCGATGCTGGAATAGAGCGGCATCACCATAAAGGGCAGCAGAATGTAGACCAGGCCGATAATCACCGCCGATGGGGTGTACATAATGCGGATCGGCGTGTCGATCACTCCAAGCCACAGCAGGAACTCATTCAGATAGCCGCGGGTGCTCAGGAAGATCTTCAGCCCGTAGATGCGAATCAGGGAGTTGGTCCAGAACGGGACTATCAACAAAAACAGCATCAGCGGACGGATCCGTTCGGGCAGTCGCGCCAGAAACCAGGCGAAGGGATAGCCCAGAACCAGGCAGGCGAGGGTGGCGATCAGCGCCATATTCAGCGAATGCAGCAGTACTTCGAAGTAGAGCGGGTCCATCAGCCGGGCGTAGTTGTCCAGCGTAAAGACCATCTTCACGAAGTTGGCGTCGTCCCGGGTCAGGAAACTGGTACCGATGATCATCAGATTGGGTAAAAAGACGAACAGCAGCAGCCAGCCGACGATGGTGGCGATTACCACATTCTGGAATTTATTCGAGCTCTTCATCAGCCAGTACAACCTCCCAGCTTTCTACCCAGGTGATAGCCACTTTCTGATCCAGCGAATGGTCGACGTCAGGGTCGTCCTCGTTAAAGAATTCGCTGACCATCACCATCTTGCCGTTTTCCAGCTCAACGCTGGATTCCAGGGTCATGCCCTTGTAGTTGCGCTCGCGCACGTAGCCGATAAACCCTTCGGCCTCGCCTTCGTGGTTGATTTCGACCACTCGCAGATCCTCGGGGCGCAGCAGCACTTTCAGACGCTGGCCCTGGGTGACCGGGAAGGTGACATAGATATGGCACTCGCGGCCTTCCACGCTGGCCCGCACCCGCTGTTCATCCACCCGCTCGCTCACGGTGGCGTCGAAAATATTGATTTCGCCGATAAAGCGCGCCACAAACAGGTTCTTCGGCTCTTCGTAGATTTCACGCGGCGAGCCGTCCTGTTCGATGATGCCGTTACGCATCACTACGATACGGTCTGACATGGTCAGCGCCTCTTCCTGGTCGTGAGTCACGAACACGAAGGTGATGCCCAGCTTACGCTGCAGCGCTTTCAGCTCGTTCTGCATCTGCTTACGCAGTTTGTAATCCAGGGCCGAGAGCGACTCATCCAGCAGCAGGATCTTAGGCCGATTGACCACCGCGCGCGCGATAGCCACCCGCTGCTGCTGGCCGCCGGAAAGCTGATGCGGTTTACGCCGGGCAAACTCTTCCAGTTGTACCATTTTCAGCGCTTCGGTGACCCGGGGCGTGATTTCGGCGTTGGGGCATTTCTGCATTCGCAGGCCGAAGGCTACGTTGTCGAATACCGACATATGGGGAAATAGCGCGTAGCTTTGGAAGACGGTATTGACGTAGCGGCTTTCCGCCGGAACCTCGGTAATATCCTGGCCGTCCAGGGAAATGGTGCCGGTATCGACGTTTTCAAGTCCTGCGATAAGCCGTAATACCGTGGTCTTTCCGCAACCGGAAGGGCCAAGCAGCGTCAGGAATTCGCCATTATTGATGGTCAGGGAGAGGTCGGAAATAACGGTTTTGCCATCGAAACTTTTACCGATTCCCGACAGTTGCACCAGCGGTGAAAGTGAACGAGTCTGTGTATTCAATTTCTTACTCTGTCCCATATGAACGCGCAAGTCTTCAATCCGGCGCTGGGTGTGTGGTATACCCCCTCAGGGTGCGGCACATAACAAATCGGTACCCCGTCAGTACCGGTGTATCAGGCCGGGGTACTGTCTGAGGGCAGGCATTCTACGGCAAACCGCAAAAATCGCCAATGCTTTGAGGACTATAGGAACAAGATTCATGGCGATTTGGTTAATAATCTAATAGAAGGATAGACAAATAGTACGCCATTCACGCAGCTCTGGAGAATAATCTCGGCGATACAGGACTAATAGTGACCTGACTCAATATTTATCCCCGGGCTCTTCCGGATAATGACCAGCACTAACATGAGGGCGGATAGATGGATAAATTACTCGAGCGTTTTCTGCATTATGTCTCTCTGGATACCCAGTCGAAGCCGGGCGTGAGGCATGTGCCGAGCAGCGAGGGACAGTGGAGGCTGCTGCGACTGCTGAAAACGCAACTGGAAGAGCTGAAGCTTACTGATATCACGCTCAGCGACCACGGCACGCTGATGGCGACGTTGCCTGCCAATGTTACAGGCGATGTGCCGCCCATCGGGTTTATCTCTCATGTTGATACCTCTCCCGATTTTAGCGGTAAAAACGTGAATCCGCAGATTGTGGAAAACTATCGCGGTGGCGATATTGCGCTGGGGATCGGCGATGAGGTGTTGTCGCCGGTGATGTTTCCGGTGCTGCACCAGTTGTTGGGGCAGACGCTTATCACCACCGATGGCAAAACGCTGCTGGGGGCGGATGATAAAGCGGGCGTCGCCGAGATTATGACCGCACTGGCAATCCTCAAGCAGCAGAACATTCCGCACGGCGATATCCGCATTGCTTTCACCCCGGATGAAGAGGTGGGTAAAGGGGCTAAATATTTCGATGTGGAGGCCTTTAATGCTCGCTGGGCTTATACCGTGGACGGCGGCGGCGTGGGCGAGCTGGAATATGAGAATTTTAACGCAGCTTCGGTCAGCATTCGCATTGTGGGTAATAACGTTCACCCTGGTTCGGCGAAGGGGGTGATGGTGAATGCGCTGTCGCTGGCGGCGCGTATTCAGGCCGCGCTACCGGCCGATGAAACCCCGGAGTGCACCGACGGCCACGACGGTTTTTATCATCTGCATAGCATGAAGGGCAGCGTTGAACGGGCCGAGATGCACTACATCATTCGCGATTTCGATCGCGATCGTTTTGAAGCTCGTAAGCGTACTATGATGGAGACAGCTAAAAGGGTCGGGAAGGGGCTGCATCCCGACTGTTATATCGAACTGACTATTGAGGACAGCTACTACAATATGCGCGATAAGGTGGCTGCTCATCCGCATATTCTGGATCTGGCCCGTCAGGCGATGGTGGATTGCGGTATCGAACCGCAGATGAAGCCGATTCGCGGCGGTACCGATGGCGCGCAGCTCTCCTTTAAAGGGCTGCCCTGTCCGAATCTGTTTACCGGCGGCTATAACTACCACGGTAAGCATGAGTTTGTGACGCTGGAGGGGATGGAGAAAGCGGTGGCGGTGATTGTGCGTATCGCTGAGCTGACGGCTCAGCGGGCGTAAAATCGGTTTGTCGCAGATTAGCTGGAGTGTTCGAAAGCGAAATCTGAAAACCGGCAGAATATAATGAAGCGGTGGGCTGTTCCGTTCACTTTGCGTGACTGCTTCTCTGTTGATTCACAGCCGGTGAACGGGCCAGGGGAGCTCAGGCGCCACCCCTCCGGCGACCCGGGCTCCCCGGCGGTAAAAAACGCCCTTCGGGAATAACCCGGCCCATCCCTGGGCCGGGCCCCTTCGGGGCAACGCCTGCGGCGTTGTTCAAAATTGCTCCCGGCAATTTTGTCCTCCGCTACTTCCCGTCGGGCTTTTCGGCACGGGCGAGAGTCGCCATCCCTGGCGACCTCGCCCTGGAGTGACATCCCTGTCACTCCTCCGGCCCTCCGTGAACGCTCCGGCGTTTTTAAGCCGGGACATAACATCCTCGTCGCTTCAGTTGGATTGCTCAAATGCGTCCAGCACACTCTTTTTTGTCAGTCAGGACAGAAGGTCAAAGCGATGACATTCTCCGGCCTGAAAATCGCCGCAGCGTTCACGGCCGCCAGGGTCAGCCAGACAGGGAAGTCTGGCTGAGGGCATACGGCACAGGGATGTGCCGTTATGCCCGACCCGTCCGGCGGATGGGAAAAGCGGAGGGGACCCGAAGGGCGATTTTTACGCCGGAAAGCCAGGTTGTCAGGAGGCGGCGCTTGAGCCTCCTGACCCGTTCACCGGTTCCGGAACTGATATAAGAGAAATCACCTTAAAGTGAACGGAATCTTCGCCAGCGCGACATATTTCCCCTGAAGACAGCATCATTACGAAAATATTGCCACCTCCATGAAACAACACAGAATTATTGCGAGACAGATTCAGGAAGCAGAAATTCAGGCCACCCCTGTTTTATTACAGCCGCAGCCCCAGTCTGCATCTGAAAGGCCACTGGCTGGGCGAAGCCGGATTCGAAACCGGCTGTTTGGTGAAGGTGCACATTGAGCCGGGTAGAATAATGATTTGCCCGGTGTAGAGGCGATAAAACTGAAAAATCCCGGTGCCATCACTGACCCCGGGATTTTTATCGCTGCCTGCAAGTCTTATTCGGCAAAGTACCAGTAACCGCTGTTCACCAGCGCCGCCAGCATTGCCAGGAACGAAGGATCGTCCAGCGCTTCGCCAAAGTGGCGGGCTTCGAGCGTGGTGTGATCCGCCAGGGCATTAAGCGCCGGGCGGAGCGGGCTTTCCACCCGCTCGCCGTTGACGTAAATCTCTTCGCCGATACGCACCACCCGCAGCCCGCCCAGGCGGCGCAGGGCGTCTCCCTGCTGGAGCGCGTCGTAGATTTCGTCCGGCTGATAAGGGGGCTCCGGCGGCGTAACATCCAGTTCGTGACGCGACTGGCTGATAAACTCGCCGAACCACTCGCGGAAGTTATCGCGATCGTCGATCAGCTCCAGCATCATGGCCCGCACTTTATCCAGCTCTTCCGGCAGAATATCCGCCGCGTGTTGGCGTTGGGGAATCTCCGGATCGCCATAGCGGCGGCTGCCCAGTTCATGCTCCAGCACGTGATCGGCGAAGCCGCTGATCAGCTCCCGGCCGCTGGGGGCGCGGAAGCCCACCGAATAGTTCATCGAATTTTCCAGCGAGTAGCCTTCGTGCGGGAAGCCGGGCGGAATATAGAGAATATCCCCGGGCTCCAGCTCTTCATCGATAATGGCGTTAAAGGGGGAGACCTGCAGCAGGTCGGGATGCGGACAGTGCTGCTTCATGGGGGTCTTTTCGCCCACCCGCCAGCGGCGGCGGCCAATACCCTGAATAATAAAGACGTCGTACTGGTCCAGATGGGGCCCCACGCCGCCGCCGGGCACTGAAAAGGAGATCATCAGATCGTCGATGCGCCAGTCGGGCAGGGCGCGGAACGGTTGCATCAGCGCCGCCGCAGGCTCGTGCCAGTGATCCACCGCCTGTACCAGCAGCGACCAGTTGGTCTCGCCAAGGTGATCGTAGCTTTCAAAGGGGCCGTGGCCGACCTGCCATTTACCGTCCTGGTGGCTGACCAGTCGGCTGTCCACTTCGCTTTCCATCGCCAGCCCGGCCAGCTCGTCAGGGCTAAGGGGATCGACGAAATTTTGAAAGCCGCGCTTTAACACCACCGGGCGCTTCTGCCAGTAGCGTTGAATAAAGTCGGGCCAGTTTAACTCTAAGCGGTAATCCATATATTTTCCGTTGCGGCGTGAGGTTTCGGGCTTGTGTCAAGTATACATGAAGGCCGGGGCGGGCTTCAGCTTTCGGCTTCACCCAGGCGCTGGCGACCAAAAATCGCCTCCATGCGCGCGCCGCCCAGCGGGCTTTCTCCGGCGACAATTTGCCCCTGATATTGCGACGCCACCTCGCGGGCCACCGCCAGTCCCACCCCCTGGCCGGGGCGCAGGGTATCGGCGCGCTGGCCGCGATCGAACACCCGACCGCGCAGGGTTTCCGGTATGCCCGGTCCGTCGTCTTCGACAATCAGGTGCAGCGTCTCTTCCTGCTGACGGGCGGAGACTTCGACAAACTCAAGGCAGTACTTACAGGCGTTATCCAGCAGGTTGCCCATCACTTCCATAAAGTCGTTCCGCTCACCGATAAAGACAATCTCCGGCGAGATATCCAGCGAAATAGAGACGCCCTTACGCTGATACACCTTGTTCAGGGCCGAGGTCAGGTTATCCAGCAGCGGTCCCACCGGGTGCACCTCGCGGCTGATCAGGGCGCTGCCGCTGCGCATACTGGCGCGATGCAGGTAGTAGCCGATCTGCTGAGAGATACGACTAATCTGCTCCAGCATCTGGGGCTCCGCCTGTTCCAACGCCAGCTTACCGGTACGCAGCGAACGCAGGGTACTCTGGAGCACCGCCAGCGGCGTTTTCAGACTGTGGGTCAGATCGGTCAGGGTGGTGCGGTACTTGTCGTAACGCTCGCGCTCGCTCTTTAGCAGCTGGTTAAGGTTGTTGACCAGGCTGGTCAGCTCGCGGGTGGTTTCCGGGTTCAGGGTTTCGCGATCGTGTTTTTCCAGTTCGCGCACCTCCCGGGCCAGGGCTTCGATAGGGCGCAGACTCCACCAGGCGGCGACCCACAGTAGCGGGAGCACCAGCAGCAGGTTGGCGACCATCACGTAGAAAAACCAGTTCCAGACGATATAAGAGTGCTTCAGCTCGCTGGGAATGGTGTCCACCACCACAATGGTCAGGGCGGGCATGGTGGCGGTGGCGGGATAGCGGTTAATGGCGATGGAGTGGGTGGTTTCGTCGTCTTTATCGTCGTCGCTCAGTTCATTGAGCTGATTTTGCAGCAGCGCATTGGCCCCCAGCAGCTCCCTGCTGGTGGTGTAGTCGGCCTCCAGCTCCTGGAAGCCGTCGGCGTGCAGCCACTCCTTGCGGATCTGGGCGATCAGGTGCGGTACCTGGCGCTGTTGCCACAGCAGCTTACCGCGCTCATCGTAGATCAGCGCCAGGCTGGGGCTTTGCCTGTCGAGATTTTCCGGCATTTCGACGCTGATTTTGCCGTTTTCCCACTTCGCCAGGGTGTAGAACAGATTGCTCTCGCCGCGCAGCAGCCGGAAGGCGGTTTTGTCGAAACTGACGCTGTAGCCCACCAGCGCTACCACGCCGTAGGCCAGCGACAGCACCAGCACCACGGCGGCGGTGGCCAGCAGGAAGCGGACCCGCAGCGAAAGCGGCAGAAAATGGCGCAGAATTTTCATTTAGTTGAGATCGAACCGGTAGCCCTGGCCGCGCACGGTGGTGATGACATCGCCGTTGTGCTCTGCCTGAATCTTCTTGCGCAGTCGCCCCATCAGAACGTCAATGGTGTGGCTTTCACGCAGCTCGGCGTCGGGATAAAGCTGTAGCATCAGGGAATCCTTGCTGACCACCTTACCGGCGTTGCGGATAAGCGTTTCCATAATGGTGTATTCGAACGCGGTCAGTTTGATCAGGTTACCGTTAATTGAAAGCTCGCGGCGTGACAGATCCACCTGGAACGGCGGCATCGAAATAAGCTGCGAGGCCAGACCGCTGTTGCGGCGCATCAGCGCCTGCATGCGTGCCATCACCTCTTCCAGATGGAACGGCTTGGTCACGTAGTCGTCGGCACCGGCGCTTAACACTTCCACTTTGTCCTGCCAGCCTTCGCGGGCGGTCAGCACCAGAATGGGCAGGGTGACATCATGGCCGCGCCAGCGGCGAATCAGCGACATGCCGTCTTCGCCCGGCAGCCCCAGATCGACAATGGCGATATCGGGCATATGCTCATTCAGAAAATAGTCCGCCTCTTTGGCATCTTCCGCGGCATCTACCTGGTGGCCCAGCTCACGTAACTGAACCTGCAGGTGATGGCGTAACAGCGCATTATCTTCCACGACCAGGACGCGCATGTTCACTCCTTAAATAATGTTAACGACAAAACCGTTTTACGCGGCCGGGGGTAAACCCCGGCTCAACGCTACGCGGGCTCAGCGATTTATTGAACGGGCAATGCGCGCATAGGTATGGCGCACTCCGCGGATGGCGACGCTAAGGGTAAAAATATTCTCCGGCAGCGCCAGGCCCATCCAGCCGGTATCGCCGATGTGCTGTAGGTCGGCCCCGGCCATTTTGCTCATTAGCGCTATCTGGCGGATGGTTTCGCGATCGGCGCCCTCCTGAGAGGTGCCGATGGCGGTCATCGCCAGCGCGCCGCGGCGCTGGATCTCCTCAATCAGTTCGCTGACCCGCTGCTGGCTCATGCCCGGCACGGTCCCGGGGGCGGGCACCAGCACGATATCGGCGCCGTTATCAATAAAGCGGGCGATATCCCGGGAGGTAATTAGCTGGCGGCCGCTCTCATCCACCACGCCTGCGCCGTGCATCTTGCCGGTGACCAGCACCATGCGATCGCCCACCGCATCACGAATCTGCTTAAGGGCGTCGGCCAGCGCCTGGTTACTGATGCCGTTACCGGGATTGCCGGTCAGCACCAGAATGCGCGCCCCCATCTGCCACAGCTTTTCGGCATTTTCCGCCGTGGCGGCCCGACCGCGGGTCATGCCCCACAGTTCGCGGTTATCGCTGGCGTAAGCGGGGTCTACCGCCTCCAGGTTAACGCCAATCACCCGGCCGGTCAGGCGTTGCAGCTCGCGCAGGCAGTCGTCGGCGGCAACGCTATGCGGCAGACCGGCAATCTGCGGCTGTTCGGCATCGAACAGATTCAGCAGCAGAATATCGGCGCCCTGGCTGGCGGCCAGTTCGGCGTTGGTAATTCCGTTCAGCAGCGGTGCGGTGGCGCCGATGGTTTCACTGACCACAATCCGACCTTCGCTGGCGCGCAGGGCGAATAGTAGTTGGGATTTGGTGATGTCGCGCAGCTCAGAGGCGCTGCAATCAAGAAAGCGTTTCATGACGGGCTCCCTGCTAAGGTGTGCTACATACTGTAGCGCGCCCCAGGGCGGAGTGAAAGTGGAGTGCGATAGCGCCGCCCGCAGGCGGCGCTAATTCAACCTATTTCAGGTCATCGACCATCTGGGTAGCGCGACCCAGGTAGTTGGCCGGGGTCATGGCCTTAAGGCGGGTTTTCTCGTGCTCCGGCAGCGCCAGACCATCAATAAACTGCTTCATCCCTTCGGCATCCACCCGCTTGCCGCGGGTCAGCTCTTTCAGCTTTTCGTAGGGTTTTTCGATACCGTAGCGGCGCATCACGGTCTGGATCGGCTCGGCCAGCACTTCCCAGTTGTGATCCAGTTCGTCCAGCAGGCGATCGCGGTTGACCTCCAGCTTGCTGACCCCTTTCAGGGTGGACTGATAAGCGATCAGCGCATAACCCACTCCCACGCCCAGGTTACGCAGTACCGTGGAGTCGGTCAGATCGCGCTGCCAGCGGGAGACCGGCAGCTTGCTGGCCAGATGCTGGAAGACGGCGTTCGCCAGCCCCAGGTTGCCTTCGGAGTTTTCGAAGTCGATGGGGTTGACCTTATGGGGCATGGTGGAAGAGCCGATTTCACCGGCGATGGTCTTCTGTTTGAAGTGGTTAAGGGCGATATAACCCCAGACATCGCGATCGAAGTCGATCAGGATGGTATTAAAGCGCGCCACGCAGTCAAACAGTTCGGCGATATAGTCGTGGGGCTCGATCTGGGTGGTGTAGGGGTTCCACTGAATCCCCAGCGAGGTCACAAAGGCTTCGCTAAAGGCGTGCCAGTCCACTTCCGGGTAGGCCGCCAGGTGGGCGTTATAGTTGCCCACGGCGCCGTTGATTTTGCCCAGAATCTCAACCTGCTCCAGCTGGCGGTACTGACGCTCCATGCGGTAAGCCACGTTGGCCATCTCTTTACCCATGGTGGACGGCGTGGCGGGCTGGCCGTGGGTGCGGGAGAGCAGGGGGATATCGCGGTACTGGTTGGCAAGACTCTTAACGGCATCGATAGTCTTACGCCACCAGGGCAGCAGTACTTCCTGACGGGCGGTCTGCAGCATCAGGGCGTGAGAGAGGTTATTGATATCCTCAGAGGTGCAGGCGAAGTGGATAAATTCAGACACCGCGTGCAGCGCAGGAACCTGTGCCACTTTCTCTTTCAGGAAATACTCTACCGCCTTCACATCGTGGTTGGTGGTGCGCTCAATGGTCTTGATGCGCGCGGCGTCCTCTTCATTGAAGTTCGCGACTATGGCATCAAGGAAATCGTTTGCGCTGCTGTCAAAGGCAGGAACCTCCTGGATGCCCGGGTGCGCGGCCAGTTGCTGCAGCCAGCGGACTTCGACCTGAACGCGGAACTTCAGCAGGCCATATTCGCTGAAGATGGCGCGCAGCGGACTGACTTTATCGCCGTAGCGTCCATCGATAGGGGAAACGGCCGTCAGTGAGGATAATTCCATCGGTTACTCCTGAGAGATTAACAGTGTGCAAGAAGTTGTCTGGCCTGCGTACACAGGCGATTACGGGAAAACATAAGCTGCAGGCGACCGCCGCCCACCTGGTGCCAGAGCACTGCGGAGCGGATACCGGCCTGCAGGGCGGCACGGACTTTGGCCTGCACCTGGGGGCTTTGCAGCACGGCCGGGGAGCCGGTCACCTGGATACGCGGGCCCAGCGGGCTGATCACGTCGACGTAGATGCCCGCCATGGCGTTCATCAGCGTCTCTGACTCCAGGTCGAAATGGTCGAGCTGGCGCTGCAGGCCGTTAATACGCTCGCCCAGGGTATTCATGGCCTGGCGATTATTGTGGAGCTTGCGTTCCAGCACCATCAGGCTCAGGGTATAACGCGTCAGTTCGGCGTTCAGCCCCTGTCGCTGGCTGGCATTCAGCACCCCCAGCAGGGTTTCCAGCCCCATCTTCAGCCCGGACTCGCTACCGCCGTAAACCGCGAGGGTAGAGCCGGGATTCAGATCGATAACGCTGCTCAGCATGACGCGCAGCGCGTCTGAGTCGCAGTGGCCCTGATGCGCCAGTTGCTGTACCAGTCGGGCGGACTGGCAGATGCCAGCCAGCGCCAGCGTGATGTCATAATAATTTTTCGCCACGCAAACTCCTTTGTGCTGTCGCTGAATCAGAGCGGCATACGCTGCTCAATAACGCCACCGCCGAGGCAGACCTCGCCCAGGTAAAAGACCGCTGACTGGCCCGGGGTAACTGCGGCTACCGGTTCATCGAAGCGCACTTCGATGCAGTCATCATCCACCGGCGTGATGGTGCAGGGGATATCCTCCTGGCGATAGCGGGTTTTCACCGTGCAGCGCAGCGAGGCGCGTAGCGGTTCGCGATTCACCCAATGTAGCTGGCGGGCAACCAGCCCCACCGACATCAGACGCGGATGCTCGTGGCCCTGAGCCACCACCAGAATATTGTTGGCGACGTCTTTATCCACCACGTACCAGGGATCTTCGTTACCCTCTTTGGTACCGCCAATGCCCAGACCTTTACGCTGGCCCAGGGTGTGGTACATCAGCCCCTGATGCTCGCCCAGAGTTTCGCCATCGACCGAGACGATTTTCCCCGGCTGGGCCGGCAGATAACGCCCCAGGAAGTCGCGGAACTTGCGCTCGCCAATAAAGCAGATACCGGTGGAATCTTTCTTCTTCGCGGTCACCAGCTCCAGCTGTTCGGCGATGCGTCTGACTTCCGGTTTTTCCAGCTCGCCCACCGGAAACAGGCTTTTAGCGACCTGCTGGTGGCTGAGGGTATACAGGAAGTAGCTCTGGTCTTTGTTGCCGTCCAGACCGCGCAGCAGGCGGCTCTTACCGTCCACGTCCTGGCGGCGCACGTAGTGACCGGTGGCGATATAGTCGGCGCCCAGATCTTCGGCGGCGAACTCCAGGAAGGCCTTAAATTTGATCTCTTTATTGCACAGAATATCGGGATTGGGGGTACGCCCGGCCTGATATTCGGCCAGGAAGTGTTCGAACACGTTATCCCAGTATTCGGCAGCGAAATTAATGGTATGCAGCTCAATGCCGAGTTTGTCGCACACGGCCTGGGCGTCCGCCAGGTCGGAAGCGGCGGTGCAATAATCTTCGCCGTCGTCCTCTTCCCAGTTCTTCATAAATAACCCTTCCACCTGATAACCCTGCTGCTGGAGCAGCCAGGCAGAAACGGAGGAGTCAACGCCGCCGGACATGCCGACGATCACTTTTTTATTACTGGCAGACATGGAAACACTCACGCATTGAACTTCAAAGGCGGCGTATTCTAGCACGCGTCGCGGCCTCAGGCACCCCCCGTGAAAGGCCAGTGAAAGGCGGTCAGCACCGACAGCGGATAACGCTCGCCCTGCTGGTAGCAGCGCACGCTTTCCGCCACCAGCGGAGAGCGCAGATTCCCGGCGTTAAGAATCGCCTCAGGCTCCAGCCAGTGGCAGCAGTCGATATCGCTGTCGTGGGGCTCGGTGGCCAGGGGAGTCGGCAGATCGATGGCGAACAGAAAACGCAGAAACGGCGTATTATCGGGGGCTATCCACTGATGCATGCGCAGCAGGCTCTGGGGCCCGGAGCGAATGCCGGTCTCTTCCCACAGCTCGCGGCTGGCCGCCTGAAGCAGCGTTTCATTGGCTTCCAGATGCCCGGCGGGCTGATTCCACAGCGCTTTGCCGTTAATCGTCTCCTCCACCACCAGAAACTGGCCCTGAGCCTGCACCACGCAGGCGACGGTAACATGGGGTTTAAACATCCTCACTCCTCTGGTTTACAGCGGCTTGTCGATGCGCTGCCAGGTGGCGTCCAGCTGCTTCAGACGTTGGTCGTAACGCTGATTGAGGCAGGCGACATCGCCGCCGCAGGCCTGGCGCGATTTCAGCCATGCCTGCTGTTGACCCTGCATGGCGCCCTGGCCGCCCATGGCGAACAGCCCTTTCAGCAGACGGTACTGGGTCGCCATGGTGACATCTTTATCGTTCAGCTCGCGGCTGGCGCAGATGGCTTTTTCATCCGCGGCGCTGGCTTTCGCGCAGTCAAAGCTGGCGGCCTGAGCGCCCAGGGCGCAGCTCATCAACAGTAGCGCTAACGTGAGTTTCATTTTGGCTCCTCGTGTGGCAGTTCGCGCCATTCGCCGCTGGCCAGATTATCCAGGCTCCAGTCGCCCATGGCGTAGCGGATCAGGCGCAGGGTAGGGTGGCCGACATGGGCGGTCATTCTTCTGACCTGGCGATTGCGCCCTTCGTACAGGGTGATGCGCAGCCAGGCGGTGGGGATGCTCTTGCGTTCGCGTACCGGCGGGGTACGCGGCCACAGCCAGGCGGGCTCTTCTACCTGCTCCACCCCGGCGGGCAGGGTGGGGCCATCCTTTAGCGTCACGCCGTGGCGCAGCGCGGCCAGGGCCGCCTCGTCCGGCTCGCCTTCCACCTGAACATAGTAGACCTTGCCGGTACGCTTGCCAGGCTGGGTCAGCCGGGCCTGCAGGGCGCCATCGTTGGTTAACACCAGCAGGCCTTCGCTATCTCTGTCCAGACGCCCGGCAGCGTAGATATCGGCCACCGGAATATAGTCCTTCAGGGTGGCGCGCCCCGCTTCGTCGGTAAACTGCGGCAGCACATCGAAGGGTTTGTTAAACAAAATGACCCGCCGTGGTCCACGCGCTCTTTTACTGTCCCGTGCGCTATTTTTATGGCTGAATCGTTTAGTTCCGTGATTTCTAACAGAAGTTTTGTGCATAGTATTTTCAGGCGTTGGCGATTGCCGCATTATAGCGGAATCACGGCAGCCTTTCATGGCGCCCGACATTCAGGTAGTATTGACACATCGATCACAAATCATTAACAAAAATCAGTAACAACAGAAGCGCTCGAAGGAGAGGTGAATGGAAAGCAAAGTAGTTGTTCCGGCGGAAGGCCAAAAAATCACCCTTGATAACGGCAAACTGAACGTGCCGAACAATCCGATTATCCCTTACATCGAAGGGGATGGCATTGGCGTTGACGTCACGCCTGCCATGCTGAAAGTGGTGAATGCCGCCGTGGAAAAAGCCTACAAGGGCGAGCGGAAAATTTCCTGGATGGAAATCTACACCGGTGAAAAATCCACCCAGATCTACGACAAAGATACCTGGCTGCCGGATGAAACCCTGGATCTGATTCGCGACTACCGCGTTGCGATCAAAGGCCCTCTGACTACCCCGGTTGGTGGCGGTATCCGTTCCCTGAACGTGGCGCTGCGTCAGAAGCTGGATCTCTACATCTGTCTGCGTCCGGTTCGCTACTACCAGGGCACCCCGAGCCCGGTGAAACACCCTGAGCTGACCGATATGGTTATCTTCCGTGAAAACTCTGAAGACATCTATGCCGGTATCGAATGGAAAGCCGACAGCGCAGACGCAGACAAAGTGATCAAATTCCTGCGTGAAGAGATGGGCGTGAAGAACATCCGCTTCCCTGAACATTGCGGTATCGGCGTTAAGCCCTGCTCCGAAGAGGGCACCAAGCGTCTGGTACGTGCGGCCATCGAATATGCCATCACCAACGATCGCGAATCCGTGACCCTGGTGCACAAAGGCAACATCATGAAGTTCACCGAAGGCGCTTTCAAAGACTGGGGCTACCAGTTGGCGAAAGAAGAGTTCGGCGGCGAGCTGATCGATGGCGGCCCCTGGATGAAGATCAAGAACCCGAACAACGGCAAAGAGATTGTGGTTAAAGACGTGATTGCCGACGCCTTCCTGCAGCAGATCCTGCTGCGCCCGGCCGAGTATGATGTTATCGCCTGTATGAACCTGAACGGCGACTACATCTCCGACGCCCTGGCAGCCCAGGTGGGTGGTATCGGTATCGCGCCTGGCGCCAACATCGGTGACGAGTGCGCGCTGTTCGAAGCCACCCACGGCACCGCGCCGAAGTATGCGGGCCAGGACAAAGTAAACCCGGGCTCCGTTATCCTCTCCGCCGAGATGATGTTGCGCCACATGCAGTGGTTCGAAGCCGCAGACCTGATCGTTAAAGGCATGGAAGGCGCTATCGCCAACAAGACCGTGACCTATGACTTCGAACGTCTGATGGAAGGCGCTAAGCTGCTGAAATGTTCAGAGTTTGGCGACGCGATTATCGCGAATATGTAATCAGCATTGCTGGTTGATAAAAGCGGGAGCCTGAGGGCTCCCGTTTTTTCTATGCAGCATTTACAAGTTGCTTATCGTCACTCCCACCAACCCCGATCCCCACGCGCCTCCCCTAATCGCATCTGCGCCTCGCGCAGCTCACCGCGCTTTTCCGCCAGCTTGCGGCGATATTTCACGATTTTCTCGCCGTCGCCTTTATGCCGGGCTTCAGCAAGGTCCTCTTCAGTTTCACGAAGAGCGCGCTGCTTATCTTCGACTTTACGTTTCAGTTTGCGGATCTCAGCGCGGTTTTCCGCCGTCACGCTTTCGGGCGTGCAGTGGGCTTTCACTTCGGCTAATGCCTGGCGCAGTCCGGCAGCTTTGCGGTGATGGTTGTACTGTTCGGCGATGTGGAGTTCCCGCTCCAGTGCGGCGCTTCGGGTCGCGCAATCTTCCGCGGCAAGCGCCGTGTTCAGAGAACCGGTGGCGATCGCCAGGCCCAGTAACAGGGAATATTTTTTCATGATGCTTTCCTTGAAGGTTTATTTAAACAGGTCGCTACGGTACTTGAAGAGTTCCAGGTCGGAGGCGATACCCAGCTTTTTCATACCCGCCTGCTTATGGCCGCTAATGGTTTTACGGCTGCGCTTCAGCTTGGCGGCGATATCTATAATCTGCATACCGTCCAGGAAACAGCGAATCACTTCAGCTTCCCGCGGGCTCAGCAGTTTGGTCAGTTGAGCAAAATCGCTGCCTTCATTGCCGCTATTGGCGCCCGGATTGAGGCTCAGCACATCGCCGTGGCGTTTCTGTACCGGCAGCCGGGTCAGCTCCATAGCGATAGTGGCCGGAATAAAGCGCTGACCGCTGGCGATCATGCGAACCGCCTTAAAGTAGCTTTGAGTCTCTTCGCGCTTGCTCATATAGCCGCGGATGCCCGAAATAAAGGCGGCGCGAATCACCGCCAGGCTCTCCATTGAAGAAGAGAGCAGGATTTTCAGTTTTGGGTGGCGGGCCAGAATATGTTTGATAAGCGACAGCCCATCCATTTCATCGCTGCCGAGGATGTAGTCGAGCACCAGCACATCGGCGTGATTTTTCTGTAGCCAGTTCAGCAGCTCCCGGCTGTGGCCGAAGCTGCCGGTCAGATCGATATCGCGCTCTTTAGCGGCCGCCATTTCAAAGGCGTGGCGGATCATCGGGTGATCGTCGAGTAACGCAACGGTGATTTTTTTATTGGATAACAGCGTCATATCGGGCCTCATTATCAGAAACAGGTACCAGGTTGTCAGGAAGAGGGGTTAAGCCAGTGGGTTAACTCCCCTGCGCCCGCGTAGCCGCGTAAAATGGCGCTGTAGCCGTCATAGCGGTTGGTCACTTCGGCCACCCGGTTGTTGTAGTAGTCCGACTCGGCGCTCAGCACATCCAGCAGCGTGCGTTTCCCCAGGTGGTACCACTGATCGAAGAAATCTTTACGGATGCGGTCCGACTCGAAGGTCAGGCTATGGTAGAGCCCGGCGCGCTGCAGCATTGAGTGGGCGTCCTGGTCGGCGGTTTTTACCCGCTGTTGCAGATCGTCCAGTTGATTTTCCGCCTCTTCGCTCTGGGCCCAGGCGCGCTGCACTGCGGCACGCTCCGCGGCCTGGGATGAACCGCCGCGGAACACGCTCCAACTGACGTTAACGCCAGTCTGCCAGGCTTCCCGACGGCCGTAGTAGTCTTTCGCCGTGCTCTTGCTGATTACCCAGTTCACCTTCGGCAGGTTGGAGGATTTCAGGGCCTCTGCTTCGGCCAGCGCCGCCTGCGCCCGGGAGCGGGCCTGGGCCAGCGTCGGGTGCTGCTGCAACTGCTGCAGCAGGCGGGTGAGCTCCCCGGGCTTCAGTTGCCAGCGGCGGGCAGGGGGCAGGGCGACTTTGACGCCGCCGGTCAGGCGCTGCAGCTTAATTTCGCTGTCGCGCAGGCGCGCGGTGGCGTTATCCAGCGCCGACTGGGCCTGCAGAAAGCGGCCCCGGGCCTGAGTCAGTTCGCTGCGTCGGCCGGGATCCTGTTCGACAATGCCGCTCAGCATGGTCACCAGCTCCTGCATCCGCGCCACGTACTGCTGGCTCATCTCGATAATCAGCCGCTGCTTGGTCAGTTCGATCATCTCGCTGCTCACCTGCCAGGCCAGATCTTCATATTGCGCCGCCAGTTGGTGATCCGCGGCGTTAACGGAATGCTCGCGGCTGTCGATGGTATGGCGGGTCTGGCCAAAGTCATACAGGGTGGTGGAGACCGTGACGCCAAAGGCGGGAACATTATCCCGGCTGGCGTTTCGGTCTCCGTCGCCAAACTGCCAGCTACGGGAGTCGGTCGTGACGTCTACCTGGGGCAGGCGGGCGCCTTTGGCGTTGTTGACATCCTCGCGCGCGGCTTCGGCAGAGAATTGCGCGCCCCGCACCTGGGGGCTGCGCTGAATGGCGGTATGGGTAGCCCGGCTAAACAGGGTGCGTAATTCGCTTTCACTCACGCTGTCTGTTGAGGTCGAAGCTTTTGCCGACAGGCTCAGGGCAAGCCCTGCCAGCAACGGAAATATAAACAGTAACGGGTTCATTGGGTTATCTCCGGCAATTAACGCTCACGGAAGGCTTCGCGGGCTTTAAATACCGGCTTCAGCAGATAATCGAGAATCGTTTTTTCACCGGTACGGATCTCCACGGTGGCAACCATTCCCGGAATAATCGGCAGTTGTTTATTGCCGACGTTAAGGGTGCTGTTTTCGGTCAGCACCATCACCCGGTAGTAGGTGTCGTCCGGCCGTCCGGAGGCGGCTTTGGTTTCATCCTTCAGGGTGTCGGGGCTTATCATCTCCACGTTGCCCTTCAGGCCGCCGTAAATGCCGTAGTCATAGGCGGTAATCTTGACCGTGGCCGGTAGCCCAGGGCGCAGAAAGGCCACATCGGAGGGGCGGATTTTGGTCTCTACCAGTAGCTGATCTTCGGAGGGAATAATCTCCAGAATCCGCTCCCCCGGCTGGATAACCCCGCCGATGGTATTGACCCGGATGTTTTTCACCGTGCCGTTAACCGGTGCCACAATGGTGGTGCGATCCACCACGTCGGCCTTACCGACCAGATTTTCCGTGGTCTGGGCCAGCTCCAGTTCCAGCTTATTCAGCTCGGCGTTGGCATCGGCCTGGTAGCGGTTGCGGCGTTCGACAATCTGCGACTGCAGTTCGTTGGCCTGTCGGCGCATACGCAGCAGCTCGACTTCGGAAAGCAGGCCCCGGGCGGCCAGCGGCTCGGCCAGGTGAATCTCGCGCATCGACAGCTGATAGCTGCGCTGCAGCGCTTCTACCGAATCCTGCAGCGCCTTTTTACGCGCCTGATAAGCGCGGGTTTCCTGTTCGATAATGGCGCTGTCCTTGTGCACCTGCGGGTCAAAGGTCAGCGGCAGGTCGTAGGCTTCGGCGCGCAGACGCGAAATGGTGCCCTTCAGGCCCAGCACTTTATTCAGGATCTCCCGGTAGCTGGCCTGGGCGCGGGTGGGGTCGATCTTCAGCAGAATCTCGCCCTTTTTCACCTGCTGACCCTCTTTCACCTCCATGGCGGCCAGGATGCCGCCCTCCAGGCTCTGAATCACCTGTTCATGGCTGCGGGAGACGATTTTGGCTTCGCCTTTGGTAATCTCCTCTACCCGGGCGAAGTGCGCCCAGGTGACAAAGCAGACGGCCACGGCAATAAACAGCAGCATCACCAGATGCGACCCCGGGGTTTTCTGGCTGAGCAGAGAGGCCTGAATATCGTTCATAAACGCGGCGTCGGCGGCGCTCAGGGCAGGTTTACGACGCAATGCGAATTTCGCCATTATGCTGTCTCCTCGGTAGGCGATTTCTGTTCGACAGCGCCGTTTGCCGCAGGGGCAGTCGCCGCCGGGCGGGGCGTTTTCTCACCCCGCAGGCGCGCCAGCACCTGCTCTTTGGGGCCGTCCATCGCTACCTTTCCGCTGTCGATAACGATAATGCGATCCACCAGCGCCAGCAGTGAGGGGCGGTGGGTGACCACCACCAGGGTTTGCTGGCGGGTGGCAATCTGCAGATGACGCAGGAACTGCTGTTCGGTCTGGGCATCCATGGCGCTGGTGGGTTCGTCGAGCAGCAGCAGCTTAGGGCGGGTCAGCAGGGTGCGGGCCAGCGCCACCAGTTGACGCTGACCGCCAGAAAGGTTGCCGCCGTGCTCGCCCACCTGCAGGTGGATCCCCTGGGGATGACGCGCGGCAATCTGGTCGAGTCCGGTCAGTTGCAGTACCCGCATAAATTCACCGGCGCAGGCGTCCGGCATCCCCAGCATGATGTTTTCACGCAGCGAGCCGTAGAACAGGCGCGCGTCCTGGCTGACGAAGCCCACGGCGTGACGCCAGTCGGCGGGGTCTATCTGATTTACGTCCAGACCGGCGGCGAACAGTTGCCCGTCGGTGGGGGAATAGAGCCGCGCCATAATGCGCAGCAGGGTCGATTTTCCGCTGCCGATGGCGCCGAGAATCGCGACCCGCTCACCGGCATGAATCTCCAGGTTGACGTTATCCAGCACCTTAGGATTAGGGCGCATCGGCGGCGCCGGATAGCTGAAACCCACCCTTTTCAGGCTGATATTGCCCTCCAGTTTCGGCTCGGCGATATAGGCCTGCTCGTCGTCGCGGTCGGTGGGCATCGCCATCAGCGTATTCAGCGAGGTCAGGGCCGCTTTGGCCGCCTGATAACGGGTGGCCAGGCCAATCACCTGGCCCAGCGGAGCGGTGGCGCGGCTGGCCAGCATGACAGTACCGATCAGCGCTCCCATGGTGAGATCCCCGGCGTCAATCAGATAAACGCCGATCACAATCAGCATTACGGTCTGAAACTGCTGCAAAAAGGTGACGGTGCTGGTAGCCAGGGTCGAATAGCGTTTGGATTTCGAGGAACTGTCGGCCTGCATGGCGCTAAAGTTCTGCCAGCGGCGCTGCATCCAGGCATGACCGTTCACCGCTTTCAGCGTCTCCATACCTTCAACGGATTCAATCAGCACCCCCTGCTTAAGCGAGGCTTCCTGCAGGTTGGCCTTCATGATTTTGGCCAGCGGCCACTGAATCGCCACGCTGACCAGCAGAATGGCGGGCAGCAGCAGCAGGGGCACCCAGCCAAGGGCTCCGCCGATGGTAAAGATAACGGTGACAAACAGCAGTACAAACGGCAGGTCGGCCAGCGCCGCCAGGGTGGCGGAAGAGACGAACTCGCGCACCGATTCGAATTCGCGCAACTGGTTAGCAAAGGTGCCGGATGAAGCCGGCTTATGCTCCATACGTACCGATAGCGCCTGACGGAACAAAATACTGCCGACGATCAGATCGGCCTTTTTCCCGGCGCTATCCAGCAGATGGGCGCGGATAAAGCGGGTGCTGGCTTCAAACAGCATCGCCACGGTAACGCCGATAGCCAGCGACCACAGGGTGGTAAAGGCCTGGTTAGGAATGACTCTGTCATAAACGTTCATGGTGAAGAAGATGCTAGCCAGGGCGAGCACGTTAATCAGTACCGAGGCTACCGCCGCGCTGCGATAGTAGCGGCGATAGCGCCACAGGGTGCTGAACAACCAGTGCTTCTGGTTTTGCGGCAGACCTTCCACCACCCGGCGATCCACCTTCGCTTCTGGCTTGGCCATAATGGCGTAGCCGCTGTACCAGGCGTTGACCTCCTGCTGGCTGAGCTCCACCGGCTCCGGTCCCACTTCCGGCATAATCAACTGATAGCACCAGTCGCTTCTGCCTTCAGCGCCTTCTTTACGGACCCTGTCCAGCAGAATGCAGCCGCCGGAGCCGTTACGTACCAGAATTAACGGGGTTACCTGCAGCGGCAGCTCCCATAACTGGCGTTCGACCAGCCCGGCGCTAAAACCGGCATTTTCCAGCGCGCTTAGCGCAAGAGAAGGGGAGAGCAGCACATCTTTTGGCAGCCCCGCCACCAGCGCTTCCTGGGTACGACCGGCGCCGTAGTGGCGGCACAGCCAGGCCGCGCTCTGTAGCAGGGTATCGTCAATGCGGGTGCGCGCGTCGACGGGCGGCTGCTGCGCATCCTGTTCACTGTCTGTCGATAAAGTGGCGTTCATTCAGGGCGTCTCTGTTAAACGAAGGGGTGTCAGACCGGATGCAAAACGGCTATTAGCGAACCATCAAGATGGCGCTGTGCAGTAAATTAATAAGCGCTCTCAGCCTGGCGATTTTTTATTTCGGGAGGAATGGTAAAAAATGGCGAGACATTTCTGAATCATCGACTGCTTAGCGAGTTGTAGGAGAATGCTTACGCGTTTTATCCAGGACGCGGCCTGGCTTTTTTTTCTGCAAATATCGACATACTCGCTTACGCATACTGGCAAAACGACTTGCCTCACCTTTAATGATTCAGGAAGCGAATTATGAACAGCACACCACTCAATATTATGGTCGTTAACGGTAATGAAATAATTAGCAGCAGCGAATTACCGCCTCAGGGCCAGGCAATATATATTAAAGCGGCCAAAGGCCAGAAATATTTAATTACCCAGGGAAAGGACGGCGCGGCCCCTGAGCATATTACGGTGAAGCGCGTCGGTGACGATCTGCAGGTATTCACTCAGGAAGGCGCAGAGCAGCCGGATCTGATTATTGAAGATTTCTACACCCAGCAGGGTGAACTGGCCGGAATGGCCGAAGACGGTACTTACCACACCTACGCGGCGGCGGGCGACGGCGAAGCCTTCTCTATGCTGGAAGATGGCGCCAGCGCCACCTTGCTGCTGAGCAATACTGCCACCACTGGCCTGGTAGGCTTAGGCGCCGCTGGCGGTCTGCTGGCGGGAATGTCTGCCGGAATGCTGGCTGCTGGCGCGCTGGCGGCGGTGGCGGCTATTACCGGCGTGGCGGTGGCGGTTAAAAACAGTAACGATAAGGGTTCCGATCACCACGACAATACGCCGCCGCAGCCGGGCGATCTGAGCATTCGTGACGGTAACGGTAAGGATATGAGTCAGGGCGGCGATTTTAATACCTCGCCGCTGGTATTCAGCGGTACCGGTCGCCCCGGGGATACCGCCATTGTTTATGATGGCGATAAGCCGATTGCTGAGGCGATTATCGGTGAAGACGGTAAGTGGACCATTCCGGTGACCCTGCCGGAAGATGGCCAGCAGCACGATTTGAGCGTGGGCTTTAAAGATCCCCAGGGTAACGAAGGGCCGCGCACCGAACCGGTAGGCGTGGGGTACGATACCACCCCGCCTGCCACGCCAGATCCGGCGGATATGACTATTGTCGATGGCGATGGCAAGGACCTTTCGGCCGGTGGTGACAGTAAGTCTAACCCGATCGATTTTCGCGGTGAGAACGCCACGCCGGGCAATACCGTGATTGTCTACGATGGCGATAAGCCCATTGGCAGTGCGATCGTCGGCGAAGACGGCCGCTGGCATATCCCGGTGACCCTGCCGGAAGACGGTCAGAAGCACGATCTGAGCGTGGGTATTAAGGATCCGGCCGGTAATGAGAGCGAGCGTACACCGCCGGTAGGGGTGGGTTATGACGGTACGCAGCCGGAGATGGTCGGTGATCTGACGATCCGCGACGGTAACGGTAAGGATATGGGGCTGGGCGGCGATACCAATAAGAACCCCATTGACTTCAGCGGTACAGCGGAGCCGGGCAGCACCGTGATTGTCTACGACGGCGATAAGCCGGTAGGTAGTGCGATCGTCGGTGAAGACGGCAAGTGGTATATTCCGGTGACCCTGCCGGAAGACGGACAGAAACACGATTTGAGCGTCGGCGTTAAAGACCCGGCCGGTAATGAAAGCGAGCGTACACCGCCAGTAGGTATTGGCTATGATGCAACGCAGCCGGAGATGGTCGGCGATCTGACGATCCGCGACGGTAACGGTAAGGATATGGGGCTGGGCGGCGATACCAATAAGAATCCCATTGACTTCAGTGGTACAGCGGAACCGGGCAGCACCGTGATTGTCTACGACGGCGATAAGCCGGTAGGTAGTGCGATCGTCGGCGAAGACGGCAAGTGGCATATTCCGGTGACTTTGCCGGAAGACGGCCAGAAGCACGATCTGAGTGTCGGTGTTAAAGACCCGGCAGGTAATGAGAGCGAGCGTACACCGGAAGTCGGTATTGGTTATGATAAACAGCCACCGACAGCCCCGAATCCGGCGGATATGACCGTGACCGACGGCGCTGGGCAGGATCTTTCGGCCGGTGGCAACAGTAAAACTAACCCGATTGATTTTCGCGGCGAGAACGCGACGCCGGGCGATACCGTCATTGTTTATGACGGCGATAAACCGGTAGGTAGTGCGGTTGTCGGTGAGGATGGCCGCTGGCACGTGCCGGTAGAGTTAGAAAATGACGGAAAACATGATCTGAGCGTGGGTTTTAAAGATCCAGCGGGTAATGAAAGCGATCCTTCTCCGGTTTACGATGTGGGCTTTTATGAAAACCCGCCGGCTGCGCCGAATCCGGACGATATCGCCATTGTGGATGATAAAGGCCGCGATCTGAGTCAGGGCGGCGACACAAACACTAACCCGGTACGCTTTAGCGGTTCAGGGGCGCGTCCGGGAGACAAAGTTATCGTCTATGATGGAACTACCCCGTTGGGTGAAGCCGTGGTGGATAAGGATGGCAACTGGACCGTGCCGGTAACATTGCCGAATGAGCAAAACTACGATTTGAGCGTGGGTTTTAAGGATCCGATGGATACCGAGGGGCCGACTACCCCGCCGGTGACGATTGGCTACGATATTACACAGCCTTCTGCGCCAACTAACATTGTGATTAGCGATGGTAGCCAGGACCTCTCTTCTGGTGGGCTGACTAATAAACATGAGCTTGTGTTTAGCGGTACCGCAGAAAAAGAAGGGGATGTTGTCATTATTTATAATGGCACGATACCCATAGCCAGCGTTGTTGCCGGATCCGGTGGTGTTTGGTCAACACCTGTTAACTTAAAGGATGATGCAACCTACGATCTGAAAGTTGGCTATACCGACAGCGCGACGAATGAAACTATTCAGCCGGTACCGGTTAGTATTGAGCTGGATACTGAGGCGTTGGCACCATCTGATGTCACTCTGGATTTCTCAACGGGTACGCCTGTATTAAGTGGTGCGGCTGGTAGTGTGGAAGCTGAAGCCGACGTTACGATTTATCAGAATGGCGTTCCGGTAGATACCGTTAAGGCAAACGCGGATGGTAGCTGGCAGTGGGAGCCGGATTCAGCCCTTGATGTTGGAAGTTATAATTTTAGTGCATCCCAGACCGATAATGCAGGCAACACGAGTGTGCAAACTGCTTCCTTAGCGTATAACCAGTTATCGGCAGGGTGGGATTTTTCTGATAAAAATAATTTGGGGTGGGATTTAGGGGGAGGATATGCGAAGGACCCCGGTAATAACTATTGGATATCTGGTAATATGTATTTAGGTACTGGCATTGATTCTGATCCTAAGGGTGAAGTTCTCTATCGAGAAATGGAGCTGGTAAAAGGGCATATTTATACTTTTAGCTTTGAGTCATGGGGGGCAGGTAGTAATTTAGCACAATTGGGTCTGATGGTTGGAAGCGATATCGTATTGAATAGTGAAGTTTTACCTGGTGGTAATGTTCATAAAACATATACGGTAACTTTTACTGCAACAGAAGATGGTCAGTCACGCTTTTCTATTTTTAATGATACGGCAAGCGTTACTGGTAATGATTTTAATATCAGTAATATTAAGTTGGTCGATAACTCGCTGTCGAGTGCCGGTGTATTAACAGGAATAAATAATGTTACAGATGAGGATTTCACCCAAACCGGCCACGAACTGCTGCTTAACCACGATGAAGCGGTGCTGGATCTGTCAAAGGTCGCCGACCAGGTGCAGGACGTGAATAGCGTCTCGCTGGAAGGGCATGGCGCTAATACCCTGAATATCAGTATCAATGATGTGCTGACCCTGGGGAAAGAGGATCTCTATTTCCAGGACGGCAGTAAGCAGCTGATGATTAACGGCGATAAGGAGGATATTGTTAATCTGGAATCCATTAATGGCGATAAGGGTATTGAAAGCTGGAACGCGCTGGGCGAAGTCAATGTTAATGGCACCGTTTATAACGTCTACCAGAGTGATAGCCACGACGTGGAACTGCTGATCCAACAAGGAATTCAAATCCAGCAGCAGTAATATAGTGCGTAATCTTCCTTTCTGGTAAAACCCCCTTGCCTTCGCAAGGGGGTTTTTTACTGATATCGGCATCTCTTTACGACCAGGACATCAACCCTCTAAGCGAATTCCCTGGCGTTCACGTAACATTCAGGCTGATAGTGGTTAATCTCCTGAAAGCTATCTGTTCTTTTTTCTTTTTAGCCAGGAACAGGTGAGCGGATTAATAACGATTTAGTTATTGCCTTTTAGGGCAGGGGTGGTCTTCAGTGCCACAGCGTGCTCTGGCATTAAGATTATCATTAACTGGCGATTTGTTTGGGCTAAACGCTTTATGGAGTTGAGTATTATTGGATAACATTGACTGGGTATTATTTTGTATTTTCGGTAGAGCGGATGACGCCAGTACCGGGGCGCTGAATGACACAATACCAGTGAGCAGAAAAAATACTTTCATGTGTATGCTCCTTTCTGAGTAAGCAGTCGGTGAAAACAGAGAACTGGTCCGTTCAGACGTACAGTGACACTGTCTGTGACAATAATTCAAACAGCTCACTGCAAGTCTGTAATATTATAATCGTTAATCTAATGCTTTTGCTTTATTAGGAATATCCTTAGGTTTTCAACAAGGGTTTGGAAGTGATCTGGCGATATGGGAAGCCGGATACAGTGATTGTGAGAGTGTTTGTATAACAGGTTTATTTGTTTTAATAATGCCTGGGGTAAATTTTTGTGGTATGTGATGTCATATGTTTTTATCTGAGATAAATCCTATACTTCGTGAGCGAATGCTTTCATTATCAGCATGATAGCGTGTTGTGTAATTCCATTTTGGTAAATATCGTGGCGTATATGAAAAATAATCTATACTGGTGGTTAACGCTTCGTTCATATTTTTTCTGATTTTTGAGTGTTTTTGTAGGGAGTAATATATATCGGGATTATTTTTCTATTCGATATCACAATTCGATAGAAAAATAAAAGTGGGAACCAGAGACGCTATTGCTAATAGTCAGGTGAAGGAGGTTTATTATGACTGTTGTAATATAATTGAATCCGATGGTGTCAGTTTTAAATAGCTGAGGTAGAGAGTGTTTTTTTATTTAAATGTACCTGATCGACATGCCGAAGGCATAAATGTTAGTTCTGATATCTGATCATGCAGGAAATATTATGAATAGAAATTTACCCCCCCGTACCAGATATTCCTATGAATCACCTGGACTGAGTAAGGAACAGGTGGTGGAGTTATTACATCTTAAATTGCAGTTAGATAATGTTATTAAAAATGAGAAGGAGATGAAGAGTGGTATGGAACTGGAAAGTGATTGGGATAAGGCGATTGGGAGGGAGAGGAATAATACACCTGAGCAGCTTATTGATGGGCTGGAGGTCGCGAGTTTTATTCTGGAAACTACCGTTAATCAAGAGACCAGGAGGCTCTGTAACCTAAAGGCTATCGACAATTGGGAGGCAAGGATGATACTTCACTACTTGCCTGACGTTGTGAAAGATAAAATTAATAGTTATCTGACCGAAGCATGCATGCGTCTTGAGGATTATATAATTTATTATAAGAATAAACGTAAGGAGATATGAAAGTGCAGTATCTGTCAAAAAATTCTGTTTCTAGTTTTAGCCAGCTAAGCGGCATATTTTCATTGAATAATATGAGGTGAAAAAATGGAAGAAATGAATTCTGGTGGAAAAGGGCTCATGTCTGAACAGGTGGTGGATTTACAGGCTAAAGTTTCTCAACTTGAAATCCAGATAAAAGAACAGAATGACTTGATGAAGGACTTAAAGGCAATACTGGTAAGGCAGACAAGCTATGCTCCTGAAAAGAAAATATTAGGGAGTGATTGACGCATTATGGGCAGGTTATTTGGCCGCGGTTGCGGCCATTCTTTATCGTAACTGCGAACAAAAAATTACCGCTGTGATGATATAAAACCTGATTCCTGATAAGGAAAAGAGAGTGAGCGTAATGGGTTGTTGGGGATTTTCCTAAAATTTTTTAACAATATCGTTTAAAACAATTAATTACGGACGGAAGGGGGCAGGCCGCACCGGATTGGCTATTTACCCTGAATTTATTAACTATGCTCTTTTAGCTACATTACTGACTTGCTTTTTCTTATTCATGAATGCCATTGCAAAATCATCAGTACTGCACGAGTGGCTGACTGACGCGATGTAAAATATATTGTAACCATGAAGGAGCGTGATTAATGACCGAAAAACTAAAGCCGGTAGATCTGGTTATAGTGATTGATACCAGTCTTTCTATGGGAGATGAAGCGGAAGCGCTCAGCAAGGCGCTTGATGCCGCCGTTGAAAATGCCAGGCGTTCCTGCCCTTCTGATTTACGGGTAGAATTCCTGGGAATTGAAGGCGCTTTTGCCAACAGTGAATTTACAACGACTGTTCGTCAGTATCTTACCGGAAAAGGCGTCACGGAAGATGCTCTGCGTGGACGGGTCAAGGACAGCGTGGCGAATTCAGGTGCGCAGGAAGATATCGCCAGGGCGGTTGAAGATATTAGCATGCATTTCGACTGGCGCCCGGATGCGGAACGCAATCTGTTCGTTCTTGGCGATGAAAGCCTGGAAGGTGGGGAAATGACGCTTGATTCTGGGAAAATTCAGGCCTGCGATAAAGCAATAGCCAGCGCACTGCGTCATGGAGTAAAGATCCATACCTACCTGGGTACCCCTTTCGAAGACTCTCCTTACCCTACCCCTGCCGACGAAGCTGCCATGGAGAAAGAATATAAGCGTCTGGCGTTACGCACCGGCGGCGAGCACTACATTTATACGAAAGGGGTACCTGATTTCGCTGCCGTGCTTAAGCAGACCATCTGCGCCAGTCGCGTGTCGCAGGATGAAAGCGTGGCAAGTAAAAAAGGAGAAGCGGATAAACTGGAGGTCATCGGCTCTTCCGGCGCATCGGGCAATATCTGCGAGCACGCCGGAGGCATCATTCAGGCCGTAAATACACTGGCTGGCGTGCTGGATAAATTGGTGGATGCTTGTGGGCCGGGTAGCGAAAAACAAGGCCACTGCAGGTGCCATGAATATTCAGAAATGACGCAAGACACGGAGCAGGCAAAACCAGAAACTCCACCCGTGCAGAAGCCAGAATCCGATCCTGTCCAGCATGATGAGCAACCTGCGCTACAGGAAGATCAGAAACCGTTACCGCCGCCCCAGAAGGATGAGCTTTATGCCATCGTTTTGCAGGATCGTTACTGGTGGCTTGGGAATAAAGATGACAACGGTGACCTCTATTCACATAGCGCAAAAACAGGCGAGCTGAAAGCAAAGCTCAATAATGCCGATCACCATTATGGGCAGAGTAATGCCATTGCGCCTGATGGTACGCATTATGTTGTGGAAAGCCAGAGTAATATGTGGATGGGACGTCCGGGAGAACATTTTACCCGTTCTACCAGCTTGTCCGGAGGTTATCCCACTATTGATAGTTTCGGTTTTCGCCAGGATGGGATGGGATACTTTTTTCATGCATCAGACAATCATGTCAGCCTCTTTAAACACGATCCCGCTAATCCAAACCCTCCCAAAAGTGTATTGAAAATTGTCGCTGCTCCGGGAGAGAGTATTATTCCATTTGGGAAAAATGAGAATCAGGCAGTGACGGATATTGCCTTCGATGGTAACGATCGCGCATGGCTTATTGGGCGCTCGGGGAATCTATGGGTCGTTGATGATACTTCTTCGACCAGTGAATGGCAGACTCGTTTTGTGAAACAGTTCCCGCAACTCGATTTACCAGGCCAAAGTGGATTTATTGGTATTGCCTTCGATTCTACCGGGAATGTCTATTTGTGTGGGGGGCAGAAAGAGAATAACAGTTCCTGCCGCCGGTTTATTGCCCGTGGTTCGGTGCTGGACGATAAACCCCTGAACGTAATTTATGATGGCGGACCTATGTCCGGTTCCTATGGCGATCTCTCCTCCAGCCATTTTCCGAAGATAAAAGTGAAGAAGTAATTTGTAAAAAGAGGCAGATCCGTTCTGTCTCTTTATCCACATGAGGAAGGCATCAGAAACTGGAGGTTTGCGAAGGTGCGTTTCTTTGGGAACCACGGCATTTTTATCATATCTGGCTTTGTTACTGATTGTGGGGATTGATGAAGTAATGACCATTATGGCGATTCTGACAGGTACAGACCCCATTCAGATCCGGTAGCAGTAACGCACTGCGGGATTTTTTCAATATCGCTTAGTAATCCTATTCATTTTTATCACACGCCTTAAAACAAGACCCGGCCTGGCTTTATTTAACGGATACTCCTTCAGAATTTGTGGGCATTTTGGGTTTACCAGACTGCTTAATTTTTTTGATAAGGAGTATCTCCGATGCAATATCCCTGGCCCAAAGATTTCACCCTGCGGGAATCTCAGCCTCTTTCATCCCCACCGATCGACCATGAATGGCTAAACCGCGATGGCGAACTGATTGACGAAGAAGAGCGTTTCAGCCGGATGACTCACGCGCACAACCATTCGCGTGCGGTCTATACCGGTACTGACGTAAGCCATGAGCTGGTCTATCTGGTTAACGACGCCCCGCTGATCCACATCCCCCAGTCTCCGTCGGAAGCGGCATCTCGCGCCGCTGCGCCGCAGGCGCTGAGCACCGATGAAAGCCGCACCTGCGTTGACGAAGTCACTACGGTTTCGCTGGCGCCGCCGCACAGCGTCGGGCTGGCGGCAGACTGGCAGGGCGAATCCGTCGCTCAGTCGTCCGATGTTGCGCCAGAAGACGACAGCGCGCCGGAAGTGATTCATCAGGCCCCCGGCTATGCCATGGCGGAGATAGTCGATCTCCCCCTACAACAGGCAGCACAGGTGGACGAAGCAACCGGCGGTCAGCCGGTACCTGGCGATATCGATAGCGAGGAGACCCGGTATGAGGGGATGAGCCAGGCGGCCAGCGACGATTCGCAGGCAGCACGCGGTCAGCAGGACGACGAACTCCCCACTACGCTACTGGACGATGACGCAGGCGCTGATGCATCGCGCGGTCTGAGTGCCGCCAGCGAGTCGCAGATCGCGGCAACATCCGTTCCTTCGCCGCTTATCGATGAGCTGCTGTTAAGCGCCGAGCCCGGGCTGTTTACGACAGCGGCAGAGCAGGAGACGCTGGCACCATCCGCTCAGCGCTTTACCCTGGCGGAACTGGTGGGCGAACAGGGGGAAAGCGACTGGAACACTTATAGCGACACCGCGACCTGCGGCATTGAAATGAGCGTTTACAGCGTGCCGTCGGTGGAGCTGGATGATATGGCGCTGCTGCTGGCCTGTTAATCGATAACCAGATGGCTGACCGGGGGCGGGTGGTGATAAAACGCGGTGGAGTGATAATGGCGCTGTGGCTGATGCTGTGCGCGCTGGTACCTTCGGGCGTAGCGGCAGGTCTGCCGCTACAGCTGGCGCCGCGTATGGTGGTGAATCCGCCCGCGCTGTTTCTGTCGCCCGCGGTCAGCCACTGGTTACAGAATCATTCCTATATCAATGTCGGAATTTGGGGGCCTTCGCAACCTCCGGTCACTCTGTGGATGGAGCGGGGTCAGCTGGCGGGCATTGATGCCGACTACCTGGCGGTGATCGAATCCGCCCTTAAACTCCACTTTAATTTGCGCTATTTCGCCACCCGGGAGCAGGCCATCGCGGCTCTGAATCGCGGCGATATCGCCATGCTGGCAGTCTGGCGACCGGAGCTGGAAAGCGATGGGCGGGTCGCGGCCTCGGCGGCGTGGCTACAGGACAGCGCCGTGATCGTCAGCGCCTCCGCCGCCCACGATCGGCAGCGGGATATCGATATGAGGTTGTTTGCGCTAATGCGGGGTCAGGATCCAAACCCTGATCCTGACGGACCTTCGCCCCGGGCGTTTCAGGATTACTATCACGCTATTCAGTCGGTGTCATCGGGGCAGGCGCAGGCCGTGGCGCTTAATCATATTACCGCTCGCTACCTGACCCGCGACGGTCAGGCGGATAACGTCTGGTTGATTCCGGAACGGGATCTGGGCGCCATCAATTTCAGCTTTGGCGTTAATCGCGACGCGCCGCATTTGCTGACCGCGATTGATGAGGTATTGCGGCGGCTGTCGCTGGTCAGCCGCCTGCGCATTATTCACGGCTGGGGCGTGGACAGCGACGAAGAGCAGACAGCCCGGCGCCTGAGTCTGACCGCGGCGGAGCGCCGCTGGTTGCAGCAGCACCAGCCGATAACGGTGATCCTCGATGCGCGCCGCGCGCCATTCAGTTTTATCAATCCCCAGGGGCAGCCGGACGGGCTGGCCGTCCGGCTGCTGGAGCTACTGAACGACCAGTTCGGGCTGGTATTAGAGTATCAAATCGCCAGCGATGACGAGGCGCTGGAGCAGCTTAAAAGGCGTTATCCTCGGGCGATGCTCAGCCATGCCCTGAGCGTGCCCGGCGAAGGCGAAGCGGCTCAGGCGACGCTGCGAACCGGTACGCCCTGGCTGATTACCCCGGCAGTGCTGATGATGGCGCGTGACTATGAAAAACCGCTGTCGCTACACGATCTGGACGGCGAAAAGATCGCCATTGAGCAGCATAATCCGCTGTTGCCGTGGCTGGAGACCTGGTACCCGCTGTTACAACTGGTGCCGGTACCCAGCCTGAGCGTTGCCATGGAGCAGTTGCGCGCCCGCCAGGTGCGCGGCGCCATCGCCTCGCAGTTTACCGCCCGTTACTACCTGCAGCGGGAAGGCGAAGGGGGGCTTTACCAGGCGCTGTCGCTGCCGGTTAAGCCGCTAAATGTCGGCTTCGCCTTTCCCCAGGGGGAAGCCGAAGCCCGGTCGATAATGGATAAGGCGCTGCAGCAGATTTCCCCCCAGCGCCTGCTAACGCTGGCGGGTGCCTGGCTCGAAGCCCCTGCGGCGGCCCCGTCGCCGATACTGCCGCTGCCCTCTTCAGAAGCGGTGTTCGCGACTCTGGCGGGCATTGTTCTGCTGGTGGCTCTGTTTGCCTTGTGGATTAAACAGTTACGCCACCGGGTGCGGGCGTTCGCCGAACGCCTGCAAACCACCCAGACCCTGATGGCGCAACTGGAAGCAGCGAAATCGGAAAACGAACAGACCCTGCGAGCCCATAACGCTTTTATGAAGAGCATGGGCCATGAAGTGCGTACGCCGCTTAATGCCGTGATCGGGCTGCTGGAACTGGAGCTGGCGGCGCTGCGTCGCCGGGGCGGGGGTAACGGCAATATCCAGACAGCATGGGAGTCAGCCTGTGCGCTACTCTCAAGGGTCGAGGATGTGTTCGATATTTTTCGCGCCGAGGCACGCGACGACCAAAGTAGTATGCGGACAGTGGATATGCCCTCTCTGCTGCACAGTATCGTGGCGCTCTACCAGCAGCAGGCCGAAGAGAAGGGGCGCCAGATTCGGGTGGATAACGCGCTACCGTCGCCGTTATTCGAATGCGACCCGCTGCTGCTGATTCGTATTGTCTCCAGCCTGTTGCGTAATGCCATTCGCCATACCGGGCGGGGCGATATCACTGTGGCGGTTTACCAGGGGCAGCGTCTGGAAGACGGGCGCCTGCCGCTGGTGATTGAGGTGGGCGATAGCGGCGAGGGCATCGCCGCACCGGAGCGGGTGCTGAACGGTACCGAAGCGCAGGCGCATCTCCAGGCGCAAACCGGGTTCAGCCTGGCGGTCTGCCGCCGTATGGCCCGGAGTGCCGACGGCGATCTGACGCTTGAAAGCACCGTCGGGAAAGGCACTACGGTCTGCCTGCATCTTAGCCTGCACCCGGCCCGGGTCGCTCAGCCGCAGCCTGCTTCCGATGGCGCCTGGGTATTGATTGTCGAAGATTATCCGCCCGCCCGCTGGCTGTTGCGCCAGCAGCTAAAAGATTTACGGCGTGAAGTGTTGATCGCCAGCAACGGCCAGGAGGGGCTGACGCTGTGGCAGCAGCGACGTCAGGAGATTGGTCTGGTGATTACCGACTGCACCATGCCGGTGATGGATGGCTTCGCCATGACCCGGCGGATTCGCGAACAGGAAAGGGCACAACGGCTGGCGCCGGTACCCATTCTTGGGCTGACGGCGATGAGCCGCTATGACGCTGCCCGGGATTGCTTTGCTGCTGGAATGAACGAATGTCTGACCAAGCCCATTGCTCCCGATACCCTGGCGCGATGTCTGGCGCGCTACCCAGGGCCGGGCGGTGATGTGTCCCCTGGCTGATCACGCATGATTCACAGACCCGGCCTGGATATTTATCACTCAATTTTATGAGAGAGTGCGTCTGCTCTGCGGCCCGTACTTTTATGACATAAGGAATTAAGGTTTATGCGTGTCATTCTTTTCGATAGCCATCCGTTAATGCTGGCTGGCTTAACCAGTGTGATGACCGGGAGAAAACATCAGGTTGTTTCCGCCACCGCGTCGGCGCAGGATTTTATTTTTAATATTATTCGCTACAAACCCGATCTGGCGATATTCGATCCTATGTCCCTGACTCACAGCGATCTCGATAAATTGTGTCAGTTGAAAGCGATCCTGGGTTCGTTAAAACTGTTTGCCTATGCCGGAAGCGATAGCGCTTTTTTTATATTGCGCAGTTTGCAAATGGATATTCAGGGCTATCTGAGCAAGGCCTGTAATCTCAATGTGCTCCAGTTTGTAATGAGTAAAATCGAAGACGATGACGCGGTGGTGATTCGCTCCTCGCCGGAGAATCACTCCCGGGTTTACCGGGATATGGCGCTGATTGAATCCTTAACCGGCCGGGAAATGCAGGTGCTACGTTACCTGGCGGCGGGCAAGAACAATAATGCGATCGCACGGGAGTTATTACTCAGTAATAAAACGGTCAGTACCTACCGCCGTAATATTATGAATAAGATGGTGACCCGTAATGTCAGCGATGTGGTGGATTTTGCGGTACGTAATGGCTTTTAAAGGTCGGCATCCTCTCCCGGGCTAAAGAGAGGAGATGCTTTGAGTTCGGTTAAATAGCGCCGGAGATCCTGATACAGACTGTCCACCTGTGGCTGCTGCGCCAGATCCGGCGTTTCCCGGCACTGCTTTTCCAGTAGCAGACAGGCTTCGGCCAGATCATGGCGCCGGGCAATGCGCAGGCTACCGGCAATGCGGTGCGCCAGATCGGCGATATCGGGCCTGTCGTCCGGTAGCCGCAGTTCGGCCAGCCGGTTGAGATCCTCATCCAGGGTGGCGATCATCAGTGCGCGCAGGGAGTCTTCCATCTGCTGGTCAATATCGCTCTCTTCGGCTGCGACGGGCAGGGGAACTGGTGCGGCGCTGGCATTACTCAGGGCAGCGGAAAGGCTGTTTATGGAGCAGGGTTTGAACAGGCAACTGTTCATCCCTTCGGCCAGGCAGCGTTCCAGAACCTGCCGGGTGGCATTGGCGGTAAAGCCGATAATCCATGCTGGCTCCCGATTTTGCTCCTGTTCCGCTTCGCGCAGAATCTGGGTCAGTTGATAGCCGTTCAGCCCTGGCATATTGCAATCGGTGATAATGATATCGAAGCGCTGCTGCTGCCACAGGCGCAGCGCCTCGTAGCCGTCCGCCGCCAGTTGCGCTTTCTGGCCCAGCCAGGCTAACTGCTTAGCCAGCAGAATGCGGTTGGCGGCGTTATCGTCCACTACCAGCACTTTGCGCTCCGGCAGCTCCTGAAGGCTGTCGGCGTGGGCCGGGGCTTCTTCCTCGCTGTGCCGGACCCGCGGCAGGCGCATCACCGCTTTCACGCAGGTGCCAACCCCTTTCTGGCTGGTCAGAGTCAGGGTGCCGTCCATCTTTTCGCAGATGGTGCGGCTGATATACAGCCCCAGCCCGGTGCCCGCCCGACGGTTATCCGCCTGGCTGAAGGGCTGGAATAGCGCTGTTTGCTGGGCGTCATCAATTCCTATCCCGGTGTCCTGCACCTCGATGATCCAGGTCAGCGTATCGTCGCCCGGCTCGCTGCGCGTAAGTACCGTCAATGAAACGCCGCCCCGATCGGTAAATTTGATCGCGTTACTGAGCAGATTGGAGATTACCTGCTTGATGCGCAGCGGGTCGGCCAGCACCCGGGGCTGCGGTTCGCCAGGGAAGTGTTTGCTCAGGGTGATATTTTTATCGATGGCCAGTCCCTGGAATACCCTGAGCAGACTATCGATAAGTGCGACCGGTTCGACCGGCTGCGGATGGTAATCCAGTTGCCCGCCCTCGATGCGTGAGATATCAAGGATATCGCCAATCAGCCCCACCAGACTTTCGGCAGATTCGTACGCTACCTCCAGGGCCTGCAGATCCTGTTCGCCGCTGCGCCCCTTTTTTAGCGCCATATCGAGCATGCCAATAATGGCGTTCATCGGGGTGCGGATTTCGTGACTCATGGTAGAGAGAAATACCGATTTGGCGCGGCTGGAATCCTCGGCGCGCTCTTTGGCTTCGCGCAGTTCGGCAAACAGCGCCTCACGTTCGGAGATATCCATCCAGCCGCCAATCACCCCCAGCACATTGCCTTCGCTGTCGTGCCAGGGTTCGATCCACTGATAGACGGTAATCCCGATGGCCGAGTCGGGGTTATCCCACAGGTCGTAGCGCCGGTCTTCCAGCACCGGCTGGCCGGTGGCGATCACTTCCATCACCTGGCGATGATAAAACGCCGCCTGTTCCGGCGTGCGCAGACCGGGCAGTTCGACCATGGTTTTGCCGACCACCTCTTCATAGAGCACGCCCGTTTCCACCAGATAGCGCTGATTGCAAAAAGTGAGCCTGCCGTCGCGATCCCGTAGCGAAACCGGGAACGGCATACTGCTGACCACTGCCCGCAACTGGAACAGTTGATCGTTAAGCTGACGGCGCAGCGCCGCTTTGCGCTTAATTTGCTGACGCAGATAGAGCGCCCAGCCCACCGACAGCAGAATCATCAGCCCGCTAAAAATAGCGCTGGCGATCAGCACATCGCGGTAGCGGCTCCAGAAGCTGTCCACCACCACAAAATCGCTGGGCCGCCAGCGGTTGGCAAGGCTTTCGATCTCGGCGGGTGGAATGCTAAGCAGTACTTTATCCAGGATCGACAGCAGTTGCGGATCGGAACGACCGACGCCAAAGGAGAGCCATGCGGGGTTGTCGCCTACGGTGGCGACGATTTTAAGCTTACCCTGATAGTGGGTTTTTATCTGGTAGTCGGCCATCATCAGAATACTGGCGGCGGCGTCGGCTTTGCCCTGCGCCACGCTGTTCATCAGTTCGGTCTCGTTTTCCATCGGCACAATGGCGATTTCCGGATAGCGGGCGCGTACCTGGTTTTCCACGCCGGTATCCCTGACCATCGCCAGCCGTTTGCCGCGCAGGTCCGGCAATGAGTGAATATCGTTGCGATCCGCTCGGGTGGTCAGCGCGAAGGCACTGCTCAGATAAGGGCGGGTAAACAGAATCTGTTGGGCGCGCTGCATACTGGGCGTCATAGAGGCGAACATATCGGCTTCGGTGGTTTTAACCTTGTGCAACAGTTCTGCGGTGGTATCGACGGTGGAGAACTGAAAGCGCAGGCCGGTTTTCAGGCTGACCACCGACAGCAGATCCCCTGCAATTCCGCGCAGGGTGCCCGCCTGGTCGATAATGGTGACCGGCGCCGCTTTATCCTGGCTATATAGCACCACGCTGACGGTGGGGTGGCTCGCCATCCAGCGCTGCTCTTCCCGGGTGAAATTGAGCGGACGCACGGAGCGGGTGATATCCACCATATCCGACTGCCAGAAGCGGTTCAGCGCCTGCTTTTTTTCTTCGGGGAGGGCTTTCAATGCCTTATTGAACAGCGACAGCAGCTCGGGGCGGTTGCGGTTGATGGCAAAGCCGATCTCTCTGATCGGCAGGGCGCTATACCGAATCAGGCGTAGGTTATTCAGAAAGTTACGGTTAAGGGCGAAGCTGTTACCCAGATAGACATCCGCCCGGCCAAAGGCCACGGCGCTGAGCGCATCCCTGTCGTTATCGTAGAGTCGAAAGTGGGCCCGGGGATAGTACTGACGCAGCAGCGACAGCGGCAGGTAGTCCCGAACCATGGCGATATCCCGGCCCGCCAGATCGTCCGGCAGGTCAACCCGGCGGGTAAAATCGGCGCCCAGCACCGGCTTTTCGCTGGCGTAGCTATTGGTCAGGGCAACGTTGTGGGTATCAATAAAGTTATCGACCGAAGGAACCGCATCGATCTTTCCTTCCGCCAGCGCGGCCCACAGGGCCTCCTGAGAGGCGAAGCGCTGAATGCGCACCGGCAGATTTAACTGATGGGCGATCAGGCCCAGATAGTCGGCGCTTAGTCCTTCATATTCATTGCGAATATTGCACATACAGTAGAGGGGAAGTTCGCCGGGGGGAATGCCGACCGTCAGGACCTGCTTGTGCTGCAGAAAGGTTCGCTCCCGGGATGACGGTATCAGTGGGGCAACCCCCTGGCTGGAGACGCGGGTGAGCAGGTGCAGATCGCTATCCTGCGCCAGCGTGCTGAATAGCGGCAACATCACCATAACCAGGCAGAGCAGGGCGCGACGCATGGGGTTATCCGATCAACTGATTGCGGCGGGCGAAGTCGATGAGCTCAATAACCGTCTGGGCGTTGAGTTTGGTCTTCAGACGGTGCTTATAAGTGCTGATGGTCTTTTCGCTCAGCAGCAGCCGGTCACCAATCTGCTTGTTGCCCAGCCCCTCGGCGATAAAGATCAGCACACTCAGCTCGCGATCGGACAGTTGGCTAAGCAACTGGCCGTCATCGGTGGCGATCTGGGCGGAACTCGTGGCGTATGCGGGCTGAGGGAAAAAGCTGTAATCGCGCATCACAATGCGGATGGCATCCAGCAGTTCGCTCAGATCGTCGGATTTGGTAACAAAACCGTCGGCCCCGGCCTTCTGACAGCGCTGGGCGAAGTGGGCGCTCTGCTGAGAGGTCAGAATCAGGATCTTCAGCGGCATATCCAGCGCCCGCAGGCGTTGCAGCACCTGGAAACCGTCGACTTTGGGCAGACCGATATCCAGTAGCACCAGATCCGGCGCCAGATCGCGGGTTTTTTGCAAAGCATCGACGCCGTTATCCGTTTCAGCGATCACCTCCATACCGCTACGCTCCAGTAGCATTTTTACCGCAAAACGGATAACGGGATGGTCATCAACAATGATCACTTTCTTCATGTAACCGTGGTGTCCTTAAAACGCATTAACGTACAGGGCGGCTACCATAGCGGCTTCTGTACAGAATGATCTGTAGGTAATTACTTATTGTGCAATAACGGACACGTTTACTGTAGTTGTGCTATGGATTTTTTACGAGAATTTTCTGTGTTTTATGGGCTATTGGTAACAGGATTTTTCGCGCAAAAATAATATTTTGATATAAGTAAAATCTTATTTACGCTTATGAAGATGATTTCTATCCATTATGGTCTATGATTTTGTGGTCTGGTTTATTCACAGAGAGATTATCGGGTGGTTATTTCCATTTTTCATGGAGGAATAAATCAGCAACCTGAGTAACCAAATGGTTAATGTGGCGTAATTTTTATTTATTCACAGCCAGAAACTTTCTGGCGATTAAAAAACACTCGCCATCCAGAATTAAAACTGACAATACGGGAGTTATATTATGGCTATTTCACCTGCATGGGCCGGAGATATTGACGCGAAAAAACCTGAAGGTAGCAATACCGGGCTGGTTATTAAAAAAGGACAGAAAATAACCATTGGCGCCAGCGGATGGGTTAAACGCGGTAAAGAGGATTATACCCTGGCGGGGCCCCAGGGCGTGGCGGGAAAAAACGATGGTGTTGCCGTGCTTAAAGGCAGAATTGGCGGCGTGGAGTTTATTGTCGGTAATTATCTTATCGATTTTGAGGCGCCTGCCGATGGTGAATTATTACTGTATATCGCCGATGGCCCGACGAAATATGCGGATAATAGCGGCAGCTTTAAGGCAGAAGTGTTTCTGCCTGCCGGCAATGACGGTAGCGGCTTTGAAGATCTGACCAACTTTATCGGCAATGACTGGAATAACTGGAAAACTGGCGATGCCACCACCCGCGCCACGCTGGAAAACAGCCAGTGCCCGTGTCGGGTTCTGCAACTGATGACCTACCCGGGCGAAAAAAATGCCGGAACTGTGGTTCACAAGACGCTGGCCGGGTTACAGGCCGGGAAAGAGTATCATTTCTCCATTGTGACCAAACGGATTATCGGACTTTATAAAGAGCCGCGCCTGTCGCTGGAAGCAGACGGTGCGACAATCGTTCCGGTGACCAATCTGAAAGAGAAAGATGTGTGGGTCACGCTGACCGGGAAATTTATCGCAAAAAGCGACAAGGCCGAATTGAAAGTGATCAGCCATGAAAGCGACAGTAATGGCAACGACTATCAAATCAGCCAGTTGAAAATTACTGGTTAATATTTAACAACCACCGGAATCACTTGCCGGTGGTTGCTTTCTTTCTCGTTCTCTGGCTATTCAGAACATTCAGATAAAATCCCCGCATTATTATTCCTGTTAATTGTCAGAGCGGCAGACGTTCGTCGGTGAGGCTATTTCCCCTGTATTCGGAACTCGCGCCGGTATTTAGCTGGCGTGGTGCTTAATTGCTGATGAAAATGGCGGCGCAGAGAGACATCCGAACTGAACCCCGAAGCCCGGGCAACTTGCTCAATTCCATGGTCGGTGGTTTCCAGAAAACGCTGGGCCAGCGCCAGACGCTGGTTTAACAGCCAACGGGTGAAGGTGGTGCCGGTCGTCTGTTGAAAGCGACGGGTAAAGGTTCGGCGGCTCATACAGGCTTTGTCGAGCAGCATTTCCAGGGTGAGCGGATGATGCAGATTGCCGGAAGCCCAGTTGAGCGCTTCTGTGAATCGATCCCCGCTGCGGCTGTTATAGACCGGCTGTTCAATAAACTGCGCCTGTCCTCCCTGGCGGTGCGGCGGCACCACTAATTGCCTGGCGACACTATTCGCCACTTGCGCGCCGCACTGCTGACGGACAAGGTGCAGACAGCAATCAATGCTGGCCGCGGTCCCCGCGGAGGTGACGATATCGCCATCATCTACGTACAGAACGTCGTTATCCAGAATAACCGACGGATAACGTCGGGCAAAAGCCGGAATCCAGCGCCAGTGCGTGGTGGCCGGTCGGCCATCAAGCAATCCACAGGCCGCCAGCACAAAGGCCCCCATACATAGCCCTACGATGCGCGCGCCCCGTAAATGGGCCCGCTGTAGCGCCTGAATCAGCGCTTCCTGCGGTGGCACTTCGGGGTTGGGCCAACTGGGGACGATAACCAAATCACGATCGTCCAGCGCCGACAAACTGTGCTCAGCCATGATGGAAAAACCCGCGTTGGTGCGCAGCATGCCCGGCTCCGTTGCACAGACCTTAATGTGATACAGCGGTTGATTCCGACTATCGAGCGCTTTTTCGAATACGGCGCAGGGCACGGAAAGATGGAAGGGAATGATGTCATTAAAAACGACGATGCCCACCCTGATAACTGACATTTTGTTACTCCATAAATCCCAGGCCCTATTTTGGCCTAAAAGTACCGTTTTTTGTCATATCGCATTCTGTTTCGCCTAACGGGATGGGGGCACTATTTATCCCGCACACCGGCAGATTAACCTGCCGCCACCGACATGACGAAGGAAAATCAAAATGAGAAAAACTATCGCCTGTAGCGCGCTGGCACTCTCTATGGCTACCTTGGCTATCAGCCAGGATGCCGTGGCTAAAACCGCCGAACAGGCCCCGACTATCAGAACAATGAGTCAGATCCCACAAACCCGGGAGCTGGGAGGAAATTCAACGGCATTAGTCGTTATCGATTTCCAGAATGAATATTTTAGCGGCAGGATGCCGATACCGGATGGTATTAAGGCGCTGAATAAGGCCAGGCAATTGGTCGATTTCGCTCATCGCCATCAGATGCCGGTATTTTACGTGCGTCATGTCGGTCCGGCCGATGGCCCGCTGTTCGCCCAGGGGAGCCCATTTGCCGAATTTCATAAAGATCTGCGGCCAGGCAAGGGAGACAGCGTTATTACCAAAGCGACGCCGAGCTCCTTTGTGGGGACCGATCTTCACCAGCAGCTTCAGCACAAAGGTATTAAAACGCTGCTGGTGGCCGGGCTGATGACCCATATGTGCGTCTCTTCGACGGCGCGCGATGCCGTTCCGCTGGGCTATAGCGTGATTATTCCGGAAGATGCCACCGCAACTCGCGATCTGGCGACCTGGGATAATCGGGTCATTGACCATCGCGTATTGCAGCGTTCGGCTCTTGCGGGGGTCGCCGACGTCTTTGCCGAAATAAAAACCACGCAGGCGGTTCTGGCGATGCCGGTAAAAGCGTAAAAAAGTCCCGCCACGGATGGCGGGCAAAATACGGGAAATCAAAATGAGGGTGATTAAAAGCTACCGGCACCCGATAGTCGTAACAATGCGCTGAGTCTGACGGTCGATTTTTGACAGGCTCAGATCTTTATTAAGCACGTAGACATAGCGATTATCCCGGGTAAATACGATGGCCTGGCGGGGGTTATTAACGTCGTGAAGAGTGGCAAAGACCTTGCGCGTTGCAACATCAATAACCGAAACGCTGCTGTCGGCCAGGTTGCCGCTGTAAACCCGTTTACCTTCCGATGACAGGGTCGCGCCATAAGGTTGTTGGCCTACAGGAATGGTATCGGTAATCCTGCCCGTGGAAATCTCGACAACAGAGATTGTGTTGTTACCGCTGTTGGCGGCAAACAGCGTTTTTACCATCCCCGGAGACGGAGATTGCGCGAATTTTGTTAAATCCGGTCATTTCGCCGCTAATTTTGTCCGTTGTGCTATCGACTACCGCTATTTTGTCGCCCAGGAAGTTAGTGACATACAGGCGTTTGCCGTCATGGCTGAGGGTTACGCCCTGTCGGGGGGCGCGAATCCGGTGATGATAGTGTGGGCGATGCCGGATCGGGTATCCATGTGGGTAACGGAATTGCTGGCCTGATTATCAATATACAGACTGTGGCCTCTTTGCTGATTGCGGTGCCGAATGCGCCGGGGCCGATGGCATATTGCGCCAGAGTTTTGAGCGTTCTGGCATCAAGCTGTTTCACTACCCCCAGGCTGCTATCAAAAATATATAAACTGGCGCCATCCGGCGCTAAGACGATATTGCGAGGAGTAATAAAGTTTTTTAAAACCGCCTTTCGCTGGCAGGTTGTTAAATCGTAGACAATGATTTCAGGTTGCCCGCTGAGCGATACCACCGCGAGTTTTTCATCCGGGCTAATCGCCAGCGAATTATTTTGAATATCGCCGTCAAACGTCGTTTTCGCGGCTGCGGTGACCGGAGTATGGGCGGCCATTGTTGAATAAGACGGGCCTGCGAACAATAAGCTGCTCATGCACAGCACCGGGAGGGGGAATCGGGTGAGTTTCACCTCTTTATTTCCTTTCCGTTATGGGCTGCGCCAGGCAATCCATTTTATTGAAACCTGCAGAACACGATATCTGTCGGGAGAGTGTGTGCAGAATCACCGGGTCTGGCACCGGACAGGAAAGCGGCGAAGCAGGATAATCAGGGAAGGGAGATTCCAGAACCACAAGCCGGGTCTGGTTATTGGCATTATCACGACGGGAGGGAACCGTGCATCAGGGATGGGAGATAACCGCACATTGGGTATACATCACCTGGATGTGCGGTATTCATCACGCAGGGATAAGCGTTTATCTATATTTTACTACGAATTACTCCTGAACTCGGAATGTTTTCGTGTAATGTAGGTGCCATTGGACGGAATATCCTGCATGACGAAAGACATTGCGCCAATATTAACATTGTCGCCAATGGTAATGTCACCAATGATGCAGCTGTTAGCCCCGATATCAACATTATTACCTATAACAAGGTTTCCTGTGTCATAGGTGTCTTTACGGCAGCCCAGGGTAGTATTTTGTCGGATGGTTAGCATTTCTCCGATGATCGCTTTATCGGTGATTACGACTCCAGTATGATGTGGGATATGTAGACCTGCACCAATACGGGCGCCAAGGGCAATATCCGTGGTGTATTTTTCTTTTAGTAATCTGTTGATTTTTTTCGCTGTTTTCCTCTGGCTTCGACTACCATTCAGATACATTTCATTGGCCAGTCTCCACCAGAACAGAAAAGCACGTCGACGATTGTATTTGTGGGTGATGATTCTGCGCCATGAAAAATTTTTACCACGTAGAATTTCTTTTTGCCAATAGGTTCGAAGCTCACTGGCTCCTCCTGAAGTAGCGAAGGTAATACAATTTATATAGTTAACTTTCAGAATCGGGAACATTTTTATTCTCAATGTTAGCAGGTAAGACACGACTTGTTTTTTCGGTATAAAAGACACAGTTAGATAAAATATCTTTATTGACGAAAGACATGGCCCCAATAGTAACATTATCACCAATATTGATTTGGTCACTTATAATGCAACTGTTTGCACCGATAGTTACATTGTCACCTATTGTTATTTTCCATGATTTTTCTGATGAATCAATGTTTTGGATTCCGATGGTTGTATTTTGTCGAATTAGAAAGTTTCTTCCTATCTGACAGTATCCGGAAATAACAATACCATTATAATGTGCGATTCTCAGGCCTGGTTTTATTTTTGCATCAAGGCTAATTTCAGTGTTGTAATTACGAATTAACCTTCTGTTTATCATGGCCGCAATTTTTTTACTACGTTTATTTCCCTTCTGGTGAAGACAGGATGCGATACGCCACCAGAATAAAAAACGTTTTTTGGGTTGGCGATAGTAGTGCCGAAAGACTCGGCCCCATGTGAATTTCCGTCCTTTTCCAATCACCTCATCCAGAAGACATTCTTTTAAAAAAGACTGATTCACAATATCACCTGTTTAATTGTTTCGCTTTCATCACGGGAGTGATTTTATTCATGTATATACTGTTGTCAGGAATGTCATTAAGCACCAGGGAGTGAGCGCCAATAGTGACATTGTGACCAATGGTTATTTTCCCGCCCAGGATTGAAGAGTTACATCCAATATCAACATCATTGCCAATAACGATCATGGCATCCTCAGGCTTCGTCTTCAGACCGATGGTCACTCCCTGTTTTATGTGTAATCGCTCGCCGATAACGCAGTTTTCAGTGATCACGATACCGGAAAGGTGCGCAAGATTGAGACCTGGGCCGATACTTACCGTTAAAGGAATGTCTATGTCGTAACACCGTAATAGCTTGTACTCTATACGACGAGCCAGACGCCTCCTGAGACCGCCTCTTGCATAAAAATAGCTGGCCAGGCGCCACCAGAACGTAAAGCGTTTCCTACGGTTGTGTCGGGTTCGGGTTAACGCTTTACGCCATGAAAAAGGATGAGTGCGTCCAATAACTTCGACTCTTATACACTCCTTTAAAAATGTGAGTTCCATGTTTATCACGAGGCTGGGTTAGGAATTTACTAAGAAATGATAAACGAATAACAAGGTAAATGGTAAACATTTCTGGCTACAGAATGTGTATAAAAAACACTCAGTTAATATTTTTTGTCGATTGAGATACATAATCCTGGTCTGATTAGGAAAAATTCTTAATAAAAAACACGTAGGATGAGAATACTAAGGAGGGGCTTAATCGATTCCTGGTCTATACAAGCGGAATGCAATAATACCCTCCCAAAAGCCAATCGTGGCTGCATGGCAGTTTGCTTTCATCGTAGGCAGAAGGGAGGAACCGGTACTGTGCGTAGGGCCTGGGAGCGACTATCGCTGAGTGGGTGTTTGTTGACGCCGAAGGTAAAAGTGGAACCATGCCAGCTGGCTCACACAAAGGTTTTATATTGATGGCGCTATGACTAACCCTTTCTCTCCTTGATATACCCACCTAATAAGTATGGTTAATCGCGGCCGTTGTCGATACGCTCGAAGGATAACAGGGCGGTGACAAAACGGCCCGAACGACGCGACACATGCACGTGGGTTTGCGGCGCCATTGCTACCTGGTGCCGCTTTTTTTTGCCTGGATTTCTGCGCGCTAATAACATCCCCTACAAAACCTTCCTTACTTTGCTTTTACTTATCCCTCAGTTATGGATTTATATTCCATTATTAGTTTTTAAGATGGAATTACATTCTGCAATTATCGAATTTAATATCATTACCGACTATTTCAGTTAGCGTCGGTTGGTCGCTGCACGGGCTCTGCCTGACCAGAACTGACAGCGGGGCGGTTGAGCAGGCAGAAAAATAGTTACCAGCTTCGCCGAATTATTAAGCAAAATCCTAAATGAGTGGTTGCACCTGAAATGTCTATATGTCACAAATTGTTAAGGCGCTGATATTTGCATTCAGGCTACTATCGCCCTTCAGGCTCTGACCTGGATAAGAACCGGTCCGCGGTTCGAAATAATAATAGAGTGGGATTTTGTACAGTGAAAAAAAGATTATCAGCGATCGCGCTGGGGTTATTGAGTGCGACCCAGGCAGTGGCAAACGATCAGGCACAGAGCAAAGGTTTTATCGACGACAGCCATATGGATGTGCTGTTACGCAACGCATACATTAAACGCGACTATAAAGAGCCGGGTATGCGCGATCGCGCCGAATGGGGGCAGGGGATTATTGCCAATTTCGAGTCCGGCTATACTCAGGGGCCGGTGGGCTTTGGGGTGGACGGTATCGCCCAGTACGCGGTGCGCCTTGACGGCGGTCGTGGCCGTAGCGGCGCTGGCGGTATCGATTTCTTTGCCCAGGATAACGACGGTAAGGCGCGTTCGCAGCTCGCCAAATTTGGCGCCCGGGTGAAGATGCGTTTTTCCAATACCGAACTGAGCTACGGTACCCAGTTGCCGCAACTGCCGGTTCTGAGCGCCGATACTTCCCGACTGCTGTATGAAACCTATACCGGCTTTATGCTGACGTCGCGCGAGATCGACGGTCTGGAAGTGAACGCCGGTTACTTTACCGATGAACAGCGTAAGAGCGACGATCGCCACGACAGCGGGCTGAGCAGCATCAGTTTTGGCGGCGCCAGCTATCAGTTTAACGATCGCTTCAGCGCGGCCTTCTACGCCTCGGACGTGGAAGATGTGCTGAACCGCCAGTATCTGAATCTTAACTTTAATCAGCCGTTCGCCAGCGATCAGAAGCTGGTACTGGACTTTAACGGCTATAATTCCCGCCTGGATCGGGGTTATGCCGAAAGCCTGGATACCGGTCGCAGCAACACCATCTGGAGCCTGGCGGCCAGCTATACCTGGTACGTCCATACCTTTAAGCTGGCATACCAGCAGAGCAGCGGCAGCACCGGCTATAACTACGGCGGCTACCGCGATCAGGGCGGCGTGGGCGACGGCGGCAACAGTATCTGGCTGGCTAACTCCTACTGGTCTGACTTTAACGCCGAAGACGAACGTTCCTGGCAGGCGGCTTACTCTCTGGACTTCGCCGGTCTGGGCGTGCCGGGTCTGACCTGGGATATCGCTTATGTGCGCGGGGATAACATCCACACCGCCGCCAGCAGCAACGGTAAAGAGCGTGAACTGTTCAACCAGTTGCAGTATAAGGTGCAGAGCGGTCCGGCGAAGGATCTGTCGCTTAAGGTTCGCTACTCGGTACTACGGGTATCGAACAGCGCCAGCGACTATAACTCCAGCGGTAATGAGATCCGCGTCTTTGTCGACTACCCGTTTAACGTCTTCTGATGTCGGGAATAGCGTAAAATGCATATACGAGCGCGTTAATGGCGCTCGTTTAAGGCCCGGCGACGGGTGTCAAAGGGCCCCATGTATTGACATGGGGCCCTTTGCTTTCGCTGGCATTGTCAGTCTTACCTCGCAGAAAAAGGTCTGAACCTTATAAAACCCCTGGCACTCTGCCTCAGTTCCACATTATGAACATTGACCAGAATGGTTGCCCTTTCACTGTTTCCCGGTACTGCCACTAAACCCCGGCCAGGGATGCAATATGCTATAGGGGAGACTGCTTCCCAAAACTGGTGGAGGGGTCGATAGCCAGAATAGCGTTCAATATGAAAGGCGTTTATCCCGCTTATCCCGAAGTGTTCACACTCCTTATCTGACTAGGTTACATGTATGACCATGATGGCGCGGGCATTGTCGGTATCGCTCTTTTTGAAGGTGATCTAAATCGTAAATGTTCAAACCTGCGCCTGGCCGTTTATCAATGTCTGGTCAACACTCTTTATTTGCCCTGAAAAAGATAGCGAGGCTATCGTGACAGTTAGAGCCGAACACCGTGCTGACCATTCTCTCGTTTCGGGGAAAACGCTTTTTGCCGTGGTGTTGGGTAATGGTCTGGAGATTTTTGATTTCACGGTTTATAGCTTCTTTGCTATCTGGATTGGTCAGGCATTTTTCCCGGGTGATGATGCATTAACGGAGCTGCTGTATGCGGTCGGTGTGTTTGGCGTAGGTTTTTTGGCCCGCCCGATTGGCGCACTGGTTCTTGGTCGCTATGCCGATCGGGCGGGGCGACGAGCAGCAATGTCGCTCAGTATTTTGTTAATGGCGGTGAGTACTGCTGCCATTGCTTTGTGTCCAACGTGGGAGTCTATCGGCTGGTTTGCGCCGCTGCTGATTGTCTGCGCCAGGCTTATTCAGGGATTTGCCGCGGGTGGGGAGGTGGGAGCCACAACGGCCTGGTTACTTGAGAGTGCGCCATCGACCCGGTTGGGGCGCCGTGTTCGCTGGCAAATGGTAAGTCAGGGTGGGGCATCAATGTCTGGCGCACTGTGTGGCTTTGGCGTCAGCCACGCTTTCGACTCCGCCACCTTGACGGAGTGGGGATGGCGGGTGCCTTTTGTTATTGGCGCGCTTATTGCCCCGCTGGGCTACTATTTGCGTCGGAGCCTGCCCGAAACGCTGCCGCGACAGTTGCGGCCAAAACCCCTGGCGAAACAGCTACTGCGCCGTTATGCGCTGCCAGTTGTTGTGGGAAGCTGTCTGACTGTCGGGCAGTCAGTCACGATGTATATTATGGTTTTTTATATGCCGGGTTACCTTATTCATCTGCTCTCTTATCCTGCCGAATTAAGTTTTATTATTGCGGTACTGGCTTCATTCGCCTTTGCGGTGTGTGCATTTTTAGGGGGCTGGATTGTGGATCGGTACGCTAAATTAAGAACCATTTCTCTGGCTGCTTTTACATTAACTGCGTTGTGTTGTTTACCTGCCTTTGGCATCATTATTCACGCAAGTAATAGCATCATGATAGTTGTCGTTCCGATGATTATGGCCGGGGTGCTGGGGATGGGGGTGGTTGCAACCCTGATTTTGATTCTGATGCTTTTTCCGACACAAATGCGTGCCACCGGATTCGCTATTTCATATGCGTTAGCTAATACGCTGTTTGGTGGAACGGCGCAATTTATCGCTACAGCCCTGATTGCCGAAACCGGAAATGTTTTTGCACCCGCGTGGTATTTGCTGGCCTGTAATTTAATAGCGATAGCCGCGCTGCTGATACTACATAAATGTAGACCTTCACATCAGGATGAGGCTGAATTGAATAAAATGACCTGTCCTGCTTTTTATCGCCGACCCAACGCTGGAGAATAATATGCCTTTTATTCAAAAAGAAGATGCAACGATTTATTATGAAGTGCATGGGGAAGGGTTTCCTGTTATTTTTGTTCATGGTGGAGGTGGCAATACGCTGTGCTGGTTTCAGCAGGTGCCGTATTTTTCGCGTCGCTATAAAGTGATTACTGTTGATCTGCGCGGTTTTAAAAATTCACGCTGTGATCCACAATATGCGCATCCCCGTTATTACCCTGATGATATTCGCGCCATTATGGATGCGGAAGGTATTACGCGTGCGGCGTTTGTCTGCCAGTCGCTTGGCGCGTGGGCCGGTTTGCCGCTGGCGGTCAGAGAGCCGCAATGCGTTGCCTGCCTGTTTATTACCGGATCGCCAACGCCAGCCTGGTCAGAGCAAAACTGGCAGGTTTTACGTAGAGGAGGGGATACCTTTAATAGTGGGAAGCTTGGGAGCGGCGGTGTCGGCTGGAATCGGGAATTTATGGAGAAAAATCCGCAACGATTTTTTTTATATTCGCAAATCAGGTTACTGAACGGACCTTTTGATGCCAGGACGATGCAGGATGATGAGCTCAAGCTTTATCCGGAGGATTTTAAAGCCTATCGCGTGCCGACGCTGGTTGGCGGTGGTTTACATGATGATTTTCTGACGCCGGACAGCCACCTGCATGTGGTGACTCTGATTCCTGGTGCGCAAAGCTACACATTTGAGCGTGCAGGCCATTCCCCCTATTTTGAAGTGCCTGATGAGTTTAACCACGTGCTGGAGACATTTTTAAGTGGCAACATTGATGGACAGGCATAGAAGCGTATTGATCCCGCCGGGCGGGATCATTAGGATGAAGATATTACGGAGAAAAATAGCATGAAATATTGTTTTGCCGCCCTTGCTGCGGTGTTGCTAGCAGGATGTACCACCGAGTCGAATTCCCCGCAGGGCAATGGGCCACAGGCAGGAATGGCGAACCCCGCCTCCGTGTGGTGTAAAGAGAAAGGCGGCGTTCAGGTGCCGATTCAGAGCCCGCAGGGGGTACGCACCGACTGTAAACTGCCCAACGGTGAAGTGCTGGACGAATGGGCGCTGTGGCGCCGCGATCATCCCCAGTAATTTTTCCTAATCATAAACCGGCTGCGCGGCCAGTGCCGCCGCCACCTCCCGGTAATCCCAGGTGGTGATCTCCCAGGGATTGCCCCAGGGATCGCTCAGGTACAGCGACCAGGTCAGCCGGTGATCCGTTTCGGTAAACGGGACTTTCTGCTGTTGCAGATGGGCCATGGCCTGAATAAAACCGGCTCCGGTCACCTGAAAGGCAACGGTGTGCCCCTGGCCCTTATCCGGTCGTTCAAACAGCGCCAGCGCCACACCGCCGTTGCTTATTGTCATCGGCCCCCCTTCGTCGTACCAGTGACGCAGTTTTTCAACCGGGGTGAATCCCAGGGCGTTCTGATACCACCCCAGCGCGAGTGCCATATCTGGCACGTAGACATGAATGTGATCAACACCTGTCAGAGAAAGAGACATAGAGGCTCTCCGTCTGTTAACGGTAATTTAACTATAGCTGCCAGTTTGCAACTTGTGTTTGAGGAATTGTGGTTGAGATAAATCTTAAATATTTACTTTTCGCCGTAAAAATGGTCAGATCGCTGCCGTCAAAATTCAATGGGTAGCAAAGATGTATCAGTTAAAACCCGGTGCGCTGGCGCTGATTGTCGGTGCGAAAACGGCGGTCGGTCGCAAGAATATTGGAAAGTCGGTGGAGCTGTTCGGTTTGTGTCGGGCCGGAGAGCGCTTTATTAACCCGGTTAACGGCGTGGTGACTGAGCTCCCGCCCGGCGCCCGTCCGCTGTGGCTGGTCACCGGGGATGTGGTCGCTTTCGACGGCCAGCCCGGTTTTGCTTTTGTGCGCCCTGAGTTTCTGATGCCGTTGGATGGCGAGCCGGCTCCGTCGCAGTCACTGGCCGACGCCCTGAATTAATCGGGCAGACCGCGCAGATAGTCGGCCAGCACCAGGGCGTGATTCTGCGCCGTATCCTTTGCGGCATAGAGCAGGGTGAGCGGCCCCTTGCGGGCGATTTCCGCCAGCCGCCGGGTATCTTCTGGCTCCTGCGCCAGCTCGGTGCGGTAGCGCTGGCTAAAGGTCGCGAAGTCGATCACCTCGCTATGGAACGCCTTACGCAGCTCCGGCGAGGGCGTAATGGCTTTACACCACTCATCGTATTGCAGTTCGCTTTTTTTCACGCCCCGTGGCCAGAGTCTGTCTACCAGCACCCGATACCCGTCACTCTTGCTGACATCTTCATAGACTCGTTTACACTGAATCATACTCCCTCCAGTCATGGCTTCCGGTATTCACCCTACACCCGCGCTGGCCGTCTGGCAAAGCCGGGGGGCACGTGAGTTGATCTTCGCGCACGGCCGGTCCATGCTATGGCGCTTTGCACACAGGAGGCTCTATGTCACAACGCGTTTTTCGTATTGCACTGGTCGGCGATCGCAACCCGGATATTCCCGCTCATCAGGCGATTCCACTGGCGCTGGATGATGCGGCGGCGGTCCTGGATTTGACGCTGGAATATCGCTGGCTGGCTACCACGGCGATTGCCGAAGGGGAAAGCCTGGAGTCGTTCGACGCCATTTGGGCGGTGCCTCACAGCCCGTACCAGAATATGCAGGGAGCGCTGATGGCTATCCGTTACGCCCGGGAGAATGCGCTGCCGTTTTTGGGAACCTGTGCCGGCTTTCAGTATGCGGTACTGGAGTATGCCCGCCATGTTCTGGAATGGCCGGATGCGGCCCATGCGGAGGTTTCTGACCAGGGGAGGGTGGTTATTGCGCCTGCGGTCTGCCCGTTAAATAATGTGGAGCAGGTGGTGGAGCTTCGGCCCCATACTGTTGCCGCCAGAGCCTGGGGGAAAACGGAGATTGTGGCTCTCTATAACTGCAGCTATCAGATTGCGCCTTCATTTATCGATGCGTTGGCGGACCAACCGCTGAAGGTCAGCGGCTGGGATGAAGAGGGGGCGCCGAGGATTCTGGAGATCCCCGAACATCCCTTCTTCGTCGCCACGCTGTTCCAGCCGGAGCGGGCAGCGTTATCGGGTCGCCCGGTACCGCTGGTTCATGAACTACTGCGGGCGGTTGCGCGCTGAGGCAGTTCGTCGATTTCGCGATCGCGCCCTGCGCACAAACCAAACAGCGCCATAGTGCTGGCCAGCAGGGTACAGACCAGTAACGGCAGAGCCCAACTGGCGGAGATATCGTGCAGTTTCCCCATCAGCGGCGGCCCGCAGGCCGCCAGCAGGTAACCGACGCTCTGAGCCATACCCGACAGGGCGGCGGCCTGATGGGCGGAGCTGGCGCGCAGGCCGATAAAGCTCAGGCCAAGAATCATGGTAGCGCCAGAGCCGAAGCCGAACAGCACCACCCACAGCGAGGCCAGAGTCGGCACCAGCCACAGGCCGAGGCTACTGAGCGCGCACAGCAGGGCCACCAGCAGAGCGATAATGCGCTGATCTTTCATCCGCGCCAGCACCAGACCGATAAACAGCCCCGGTGCTGCGGTAGCCAGTTGCATCAGGCCATGCAGGGAGCCCGCCTGGCGAGGGCTAAAGCCGTGACTCACCAGAATCGCCGGTAGCCACCCCACCACCACATAGTAGATCAGCGAATTTAGCCCCAGGAACAGGGTCACCTGCCAGGCCAGCGGCGAGCGCCACAGGCTACGCGCCATGGAACCTGGCCCGCTGCTTACGTTTGCGCTCTGGTGCTGGCGCAGATGCGGCAACCACAGCAGTACAGCCAGCAGGGGGAACAGCGCCAGCGCCAGCAGCGCACCCTGCCAGCCCCAGCCCATAAGCGCCACCGGCACCACCAGCGCCGAGCCGCAGGCTGCCGCCACGCCCATGGTCAGCGAATAGGCGCCGGTCAGCTTAGCAACCTTGCCCGGAAAATCGCGCTTGATAAGCCCCGGCAGCAGCACATTACCCAGCGCTATACCGCCACCGATAATCAGGGTGCCCAGCCATAACAGGCTTTCAGCGCCGGACGATCGCAGCGCAATGCCCAGGGTGATAATCAGCATCGCGAGCCCCAGGCTGCGCTCCATACCCAGCCGACGCGCCAGGCTGGCAGCCAGCGGCGAGACCACGGCAAAAGCCAGCAGAGGCAGGGTCGTTAACAATCCTCCGGCGGTGGTAGAAAGCTGGAAGCTGTCGCCGATTGGGCCAAGCAGCGGAGCCACGGCGGTGAAGCTAACGCGCAGCGTCATCGCGGTCACCAGAATGGTCAGCAAAAGCCGCCAGTTTCCGGAGGTGCGGGAGGATGTCATTATTCGAATCTCAGATAATTTACCGGTTGCACAGGGTACGCCGTACTTCACAGTGATGAAACAGGCTAAAATGACAGATTATCGCTAAATTCGGACAAAATGATGGAAAGAGACCTGGGGCTGGCAGGATATAACCCGGACAGTCGCCGCGATCCCGCTGTGGCGTTTCATATTCGGGTACAGGAGAGCGATCGCGAGATTCCGTTCCACCACCACCGTAAGGGCCAGCTGATTCTGGCGCTGCACGGCGGTATTACCTGCGAAGTGGCGCAGGCGATGTGGATGGTGCCGCCGACTTCCGCCGTGTGGATCCCGGGGGGCATGCCCCACAGCAACCGGGCCACCGCCAGTGCCCGTCTCTGCTTTCTGTTTATCGAGCCCGGTGCGGTGCTCATGCCGGATCGTTGCTGTACGCTGCGCATTTCTCCGCTGGTGCGGGAGCTTATCCTGGCGCTGGCTCGCCGTCCGATGGAGCAACTGGAGGAGGAGGCCACCCGACGTTTGATCCAGGTGCTGTTCGATGAGCTACCGGGACAGCCGGAGCAGCAGTTTTGTCTGCCGGTCTCTGAGCATCCCCGGATTCGTTCGATGGTGGCGTCTATGGTGCAGGAGCCGGGCTCGCGCCGCACGCTGGCGGAATGGGCGACGGAGCTTGCCATGAGCGAACGCAGCCTGGCGCGCCTGGTGTTGCGGGAAACCGGGCTCAGCTTCCGGCGCTGGCGTCAGCAGCTGCAGCTGATCCAGGCATTGCGCCTGCTGATTGGCGGCCAGACGGTACAGCAGGTGGCGGGTGCGCTGGGCTATGACTCCACGACCGCCTTTATCACCATGTTTAAAAAGGGGCTGGGGCAGACGCCGGGGCGTTATCTGGCGTCGATGTATCCTGAATAAGGCTACAGGGGCGTTTTTTATTATGCTGTCGCTCTTTCATTCCATGCATCGGTGTACTGGATGTTTCCGTCAACAATACGCCAGGTGATTTTTTCGTATTGCAGGCTGACGTTCTCTACGTGATTTAGTTTTAAATTTTCAGCCAGTTTTACATTCGGCATACCTGCATTGACGCCTGTAATCCTGACGTTTTCCATCAAAATAACGTAATAACAAACCTCTTGCCCTGCATCGTTGATGTGGTAAAAGCGAATTTCAGCACTTTTAAGTGTCTGACCAGTCGCTGCGGCTTTGTACAAGTACGGGCTGGATGAATCCACTTCTTTCTCAAAGTTGAACGGGGAATGTGAGCGGGTTCCAGTAATCTTCCCATTCAAAGGGTCTACAGGGAGATTCAGACCATGACTCATCCCAATGATCTCAATACTTCCTTCACGGTCCTGGACATCTACAGAACCTTTGATGTCTGCACCACCATCATCTTTAAGCCACATATATAAAGGAATAGGCATTTTACTCGCTCCTTTTGGTTGTAATGTTCTTTGTGATGCTCCAATAGCAAGCAATTGTTAATAGCAGATTGAAAACTATAACTGCCGCTATAGTAAAATTTGAATACGTTTCTCCGTCCGGGAAAACAGATTGATAAGGTAGGAAGCGGAACAGCCCCCAAAACAGGAAAGTGAAACCGAATATCTTCGCAAACCGTCGTAGTGTGGAAGAAGTCCATTCTTTTAGAATCCCGGCAGGATGTATTTTGCGTATAATTGTATCGAAAGTAGTAGTAACTGCACTGAGGATAGGTATGCTGATCAGAGTGTTGATTAGGATGCTGAAGTAATTGCGTAACGATTCCCAAACTTCTAAATCGGGCTCGCCCAAAATAAAGCTGGTAAATTTTATGGCATTCTGGAAATCGAAAAGCCCTGTAATAGAATTAATCAATCTATCATAAGGGACAGTTTTAGCAACAACCAGCATAACTACAGTAAACAGTATTATTTTGATGAACAAGCTAAGGGCAGGTTTTGCCATTTATAATCACCTCAATCGAGCCGTATGCCTGTAATTTCTTCATGCAAGGAACATTGATTTTTTGGGTTCTTAACAGTGCATTGCGCAATGCAGCAAAATCTGAATTATGTGGGAGTGTGATGCAACCCTCTGATAAAACACCAGGATGCAAACGAAAGTTACCGCGTTTAACGCCTTCAATCCATGTGTAATCGTCAATCCTCAGGTCATCACGGTATAGTGCAAACCATTCCGAATGTTTAAATGTAGCTCCACTGGCGTAGTGATTGTATATGTCGCTGATACCTGCATTAATCTGTGATCTAAGTCCACCTGGGGGGCGATCAACAATCCAATATTTACCTGCTGGGATTGGCCCTTTTCCTGGAATCATTCCACACCCTCCACGGTTACGGTAAATGCCATTACCAGAAAAGGCCAGGAAAACCCCGATACCATCGAGAGTTAAAGGTGAGTAGTCAGCATTATTGATTATAAACCTTCCATGTAGAGCCATTATCACCACCCAATCTATTTTTGAGTGCATAAATCGTACAATTACTTAAGATAATCTGGATAGTATCTTCATGGATAAAATTCTAAAAATGTGGACTGAAAAGGCTTTTTGCTGTATAGCTTTCTGGTGTTACGGGCCGCGATGGCCCATAGAACGATCGGTTATTAAAAATCCCTACTGTTTACCCACCACCAGCGAAATCAATCCGGCGGCAATTAGCGGGCCCACCGGCACGCCGCGGAACAGCGCCACACCCAGGACGGTGCCTACCAGCAGTCCGCCTACCAGCGTTGGCTGGCTGCTCATCAGGCTGACGCCGCGCCCGCCCAGCCAGGAGACAAAAACGCCAACCGCTACCGCCAGCAGCGACTTCCAGTTCATAAAGGAGTGGATCAGGGTGGATGAGGGGAGCGAGCCGCTGGCGATTGGCGCCATCACGCCGATAGTCAGGATAATAATCCCCAGCGTGAGTCCCTGTTTTTCAATCCAGGGGAAGTAGTGGTTAAGGGGCGTTATCTTAATCGCAATCAGCACCAGAATGGAGATGGTCACGGTGGTGTTGTGGCTAACCAGGCCCAGTGCGGCCAGCGCCACCAGGATAATAAGCGTACTATCAAACATCGGGACGGTCCTTCCCCTGCCGGAATAAAAGTTACAAAACCATTACTCTACATGGCTCATGGCCGTCAGGGGAGAATTTTGCGTTGGGCAACTGCCCGAATCATGGGGCCATACGACGGAACTCGACCAGTTCCGGCCTGGCAATACGCAGATAATCCGCGCTATTGAGCACCATGGAGCGATCGAGCCGTCCGGCGTTAAAGGCGATCTCGTCAAAACGTTCAAAAAGCAGCGGATCGGCCACCAGCTTCAGGGCCGGGTGAAAACTGAAGGGCGGGATGGCGCCAAACACGCAGCCGGTGAGCTGTTCGACTTCCACCGGGCTTGCCAGCGAGGCGCGCAGACCACCGATGCGCTGCGCCAGAATGGCGAGATCCGCCTGCTGGTCTGCGGCCAGTACCGCCAGTACGTGCTGATTTAATCCGTTGCCTTTTACCTTACAGACCAGCGCTTTGGCGCCCTGGCCCAGCGCGGTGCCGCGCAGTTCAGAGACCGCCTCGCATTTGCCGACCGCTTCGTGGGACATGACCCGAAAGTCTGCCGCTTCTGCAGTGAGCAATGCGACCAGGCGCTGATGAATATCGTTAAGCGGGGGGGCTACGGTCATGGCGTTCTCCTTAAAATGACGGTTACCACCAGCCCAGATAGCTCCCCACCCAGGCCACGATGGCGACGAGGATCAGAATAAGGGTGGTTTTGCGCATTGTGAAGGTCTCCGGAATCGCTAAGGGAATGAATTAAGGGGAAAGAGAGTGCCTTTCGCGACAGACCTCGTCAAGGGGCGGATCTGACCACATTGCGAAATCGCTCAGTTTTCCGGTATGGCGTCTGGAGATGGAATCAAACGGGTAAAGAAAGCCAGCAGGAGGCGCTCTGCTGGCTGTTTTTTGATATCAACTGTGACTTTCGCTGCTCTGCTTATGAAACAGTTCACGGAACACCGGGTAGATATCCTCCTGGTCGCGGATGTGCTGCATGGCGAAGTTATCAAACATCGTTTGCAGGTGCTCATATTCGCGCCACAGGGTCTGATGGGCGCGCCTGGTGATCTCGATATAGCTGTAATAACGCACCACCGGCAGAATCTTTTTCGCCAGCAGTTCGTGACACAGCGGGGAGTCGTCGGCCCAGTTATCGCCATCCGAAGCCTGAGCGGCGTAGATATTCCACTGGGCCGGGTCATAGCGCGCCTTCACGACCTCATCCATTAGCTTCAGGGCGCTGGAGACAATGGTGCCGCCGGTCTCCTGGGAATAGAAGAATTCGTGCTCGTCCACCTCTTTGGCCTGGGTATGGTGGCGAATATAGACCACCTCCACGTTTTTATAGGTCCGGCTCAGGAACAGATAGAGCAGGATGTAAAAACGCTTGGCCATATCCTTGGTGGCCTGATCCATCGATCCGGAGACGTCCATCAGGCAGAACATCACTGCCTGGCTGGAAGGCTCAGGGCGCTTCTCGTAATTGCGGTAGCGCAGATCGAAGGTGTCGATAAAGGGCACCCTGGCAATGCGTTCGCGCAGCGCTTCGATTTCACGCTTCAGGCGCTCTTCTTCCAGCAGCATGGCCGGTTCGCTGTGCTGCACCTGTTCCAGGCTGGCTTCCAGTTCCCGTAGCTGGCGGCGCTTACCGGCGTTCATGGCGGTACGGCGCGCCAGCGAGTTCTGGAGCGAACGCACCACGCTGATATTAGCCGGTACGCCGTTGGCGGTGTATCCGGCGCGGTGAGTTTTAAACTCATTTAGCTGGCGTTGTTGATTCTTCTTCAGATTGGGCAGCGCCAGATCCTCGAACAGCAGATCCAGGTATTCGTCTTTGGAGATCTGAAAGACAAATTCGTCCTGACCTTCGCCTTCGGGGCTGGCCTGGCCCTGGCCGCTACCGGAACCGCCGCCGCCGCCCTGGGGGCGTTCGATGCGATCTTTCTGCACAAAGTGGTCATTACCGGGATGGACGCGCTGACGCTGACCGCCGCGCCCCTGATGAAACATCGGTTCGTTGATATCGTCTGTCGGAATGGATACCGACTCGCCGCTCTCCACATCCGTGACCGAACGCTTATTGATGGCCTCGGAGATCGACTGCTTGATTTGCGACTTATAGCGACGCAGGAAGCGCTGGCGGTTTACCATGCTCTTGTTTTTACCGTTCAGGCGTCGGTCAATAAACCAGGTCATAGGTCCCCCTGACTTCGTCTGTCATAAAACAGGTAAAGGCCGCGGCATCACACCGCGACCGGCAGGCCGTTAAGAGGACTTACGTACTCGCAGATACCATTCGCACAGCAAACGCACCTGCTTGCGGGTGTAGCCCTTTTCCATCATGCGATCGACAAAGTCATCGTGTTTCTTCTGCTCGTCGGTCGAGGTTTTGGCGTTAAACGAAATGACCGGCAACAGCTCTTCGGTATTGGAGAACATCTTCTTCTCTATAACCGTGCGCAGCTTCTCATAGCTGGTCCAGTTAGGGTTGCGGCCATTGTTGTTGGCTCTGGCGCGCAGCACGAAGTTGACTATCTCATTACGGAAGTCTTTGGGGTTGCTGATCCCCGCCGGTTTTTCGATTTTCTCAAGCTCTGCGTTCAGCGCTTCGCGGTCAAACAGCTGGCCGGTGTCCGGATCGCGATACTCCTGATCCTGAATCCAGAAGTCGGCGTAGGTCACGTAGCGATCGAAGATGTTCTGACCGTACTCCGAATAGGATTCCAGATAGGCGGTCTGAATCTCTTTGCCGATAAACTCGGCATATTTGGGGATCAGATAGCCCTTCAGATGTTCCAGATAGCGCTCTGCCTGCTCCTGAGGGAACTGCTCGCGCTCGATTTGCTGTTCCAGCACGAAGAACAGATGCACCGGGTTAGCCGCCACTTCGGCGTGATCGAAGTTGAAGACCCGGGAGAGGATCTTAAACGCGAAGCGGGTGGAAAGACCGTTCATGCCTTCGTCGACGCCGGAATAGTCGCGATACTCCTGGTAGGACTTCGCTTTCGGGTCGGTATCCTTCAGGCTTTCGCCGTCATAGACCCGCATTTTCGAATAGATGCTGGAGTTTTCCGGCTCTTTAAGGCGTGACAGTACCGAAAAGCGCGACAGCGTTTCCAGGGTTCCGGGGGCGCAGGGCGCGTGGGTCAGCTCACTGTGGTTAAGCAGTTTTTCGTAGATGCGGATCTCTTCGGAGATTCGCAGGCAATAAGGCACCTTCACGATATAAACGCGATCGAGGAAGGCCTCATTGTTTTTGTTATTACGGAACTGTACCCATTCCGATTCGTTGGAGTGGGCAAGGATGATGCCGCTAAAGGGCAGGGCGGAGATCCCTTCGGTACCGTTGTAATTCCCCTCCTGGGTGGCCGTCAGCAGCGGATGCAGCACCTTAATGGGCGCTTTAAACATCTCCACGAACTCCATAATCCCCTGGTTGGCGCGGCACAGGGCGCCGGAGTAGCCATAGGCATCCGGATCGTTTTGAGCGTGATCTTCCAGCTTGCGGATATCCACCTTACCCACCAGCGCTGAAATATCCTGATTGTTCTCATCGCCGGGTTCGGTTTTGGCAATCGCCAGCTGTTCCAGAATCGACGGCCAGACCTTCACCACCCGGAATTTAGTGATATCGCCGCCGAATTCGCGCAGCCGCTTGGCGGCCCAGGGCGACATAATGGTGCCGAGATAGCGGTTGGGGATGCCATACTCTTTCTCCAGAATCTGGGCATCCTCCTGGGGATTAAACAGGCACAGCGGGTGGTCATTCACCGGGCTGCGTTCGCCGTTGGCGCTTAACACATAGATGGGCACCTTCTGCATTAATGCTTTCAGGCGTTCGGCAAGGGAGGATTTACCACCGCCGACCGGCCCCAGCAGATAGAGGATCTGTTTCTTCTCCTCCAGTCCCTGGGCGGCGTGTTTCAGATAAGAGACAATCTGCTCGATAGCCTCCTCCATGCCGTAAAACTCTTCAAAAGCCGGGTAGCGTGCAACCACCCGATTCGAAAAGAGACGGGACAGCCGTGGATCCTGGGCGGTATCGACCATTTCAGGCTCACCGATAGCCATCAATAGCCGCTCCGCCGCGTTGGCATAGGCACTGCGATCTTGCCGGCAAGTGGTAAGAAACTCCTGCAGTGTGAACTCTTCGTCCTTGGCAGCTTCATAGCGCTGGCGATAGTGATCGAATATATTCATGGCATGCCGTCCTTTCGTTTTTTAGCACAGGTGATAAGAGCCGTTGGTATGAATAATGGAGGCTCCGGAAGACGTAATCTGATAACTGCAACCCCGATACCGGCGATCTCATCAGTCCGGTAACTGTGCTACTGCGTTTCAGGGTTATCCACCTTCTAAAATTTAAGCGTAGATGCATTTGGGAAACTTGCATTGGGACCTGAGTAAATTTCAACGACATATCAATAACTCATCTGATATCGCTTTATTGACGTCTGAAAGCCCGATGCGCTATTCGCATCTCCTTCATCCCGCTGTCAGCACAATGTCATCTAACCAGGTGATGCTGTGATGTTTTCTTATTGTGCGATGGGGGTTGTGAAAATGTTTTGGTTCGGCTCAACGTGCAGGTACACTTCCCGCGGGAACACAAGATGAAAGGATTAAAATACTGTGACCAAATTCAAACTTCTTGCAGTGGCAGTCCTGGCGGCGGCTACCGCTAACACCGCGTTCGCCGACGAGGGGATCTGGTCGCTGGGGGCGGCGGCCTATATTCAGAACAGCCCTTATAAAGGCACCAATACCGAGACCCGTCCGGCGCCGATGGTGGGGTATGAAGGCAAAAACTTCTATCTGCGCGGCTTTAACGGCGGCTACTACCTGTGGAATGATAAGACCGATAAGCTGTCGATCGCCGCATGGTATTCACCGCTGCATTTCCGCCCCAAGGATAGCGGCGATCATCAAATGCGTCGTCTGGACTATCGTAAGTCCACGATGATGGCCGGGCTGAATTATGCCCACTACACTCAGTACGGCTACCTGCGTACCTGGCTGGGTGGCGATGTCCTGGGTGAAAGCAACGGCGTGACCTGGGATCTGGCGTGGCTGTACCGCTATACCAATGGCCGTCTGACCATCACCCCGGGTATCGGCGCTACCTGGAACAGTGAAAATCAGAACCAGTATTACTATGGCGTACGTCGCAGCGAGTCGTCGCGTAGCGGCATTCGTCACTACAACGCGGATAGCGACTGGAACCCGTACGTGGAGCTGTCGGTTAACTATAACCTGACCGATAACTGGAGCATCTACGGAATGGGCCGCTATATTCGCTTTGGCGATGAAGTGAAAGACAGCCCGATGGTGGATCGCAGCTGGATGGGTATGCTGCTCACCGGCGTTAACTACCGCTTCTGAGGTTAATTAAAGCGGCATCAGGGTCAATAGCGGGGTGCTCAGGCACCCCGTCAGGTTGATGACAAAGAGGGAAAAAACGTGGTTTTTCCCTCTTTGTGGCAATCGGCCGAAAATCAATAGATTGATTTTCCGTGTTTATTTTCCTGGTGATTCAGGGCCGAATACATTCGGCCCTGGTTTGTCATCAGTCTCGCGGGGTGCTCAGGCACCCCGTTCGCTTATCTGCGATAGGGAGGCATGATATGGGTAAAAGCATCAATCTGGCCGGACAAACGCTGCCAGCCCTGGGACAGGGAACCTGGTATATGGGGGAAGACCCCGGCCAGCGGCGCCAGGAAGTGGCCGCGTTACAGGCGGGTATCGACCTTGGCCTGCGGCTTATCGATACCGCCGAGATGTACGCCGAGGGCGGAGCGGAACAGGTGGTGGGAGAAGCCATTCGCGGGCGACGCGAACAGGTGTTTGTGGTATCGAAGGTTTATCCGTGGAATGCCGGCGGCGCACTCGGTATGGCGGCCTGTGAAGCCAGTCTGAAGCGGTTAGGCACCGACTATATCGACCTTTATTTGCTGCACTGGTCTGGCGATATCCCGCTGGAACAGACGCTGGAATTGATGACCGGGCTTCAGCGTCAGGGCAAGATTGGCCACTGGGGCGTCTCTAATCTGGATATCGATGAGATGCACGAGCTGTGGACCCTGGCGGGTGGGGAAGCCTGCGCGACCGATCAGGTGTTGTATCATCTGGCATCGCGCGGTATCGAAACGGATCTCCTGCCCTGGTGTCAGGAAAGGGAGATTCCGGTGATGGCCTACTGCCCGCTGGCCCAGGCAGGAAGACAGCGTCGGGGGCTGATGCAGCATCCGCTGCTGGTGGAAGAGGCTAAGTCGCTGGGTATTAGCGTGGCGCAGCTGCTGCTGGCATGGGTGATTCGTCGTCCCGGGGTGATTGCCATCCCCAAAAGCGCGACCCTGGCTCATGTGCGGGATAATGCCGCCGCGCTGGAGATCTCTCTGAGCGATACGCTGCTCGAGCGCCTTGATAAGGCTTTCCCGGCCCCGACGCGCAAGACGCCGCTGGATATTGTCTGACGATGATACCGGGCGCCGCTGCGTGGCGGCGCCCGAACAGGGACTTTAACCTTTCAGCACTTTCAGGGTGCAGGCCAGACGCGAAGGCTGACCGGGGCGGGCGCGCTGAGGTACGGTAACGGCCGCGGTTTCGATGCAAACCATGGTCCGGTATCCGTCATCCGGCATATCGGCCATGCTAACGGAAAGGGCAGGGCCCGGATTCCAGCCAACGACGTTACTGTTGTAACGGTGTGCCACCTCAATGGTGCGGCCCAGTTTACCATCTTCAATCAGACTGCTGGCTTCCGGTGCCAGATAGACCCGATCGGTCCGGTCCGAAAAGGTCTGTACGCCGTCGGAAAGCCGGCCTTCCTCGCCGTTATTCACCTTATCGAGATAGCTCTCGCCCAGACCGGCAACGCGCACCTGTGCGATATCGCCCACCCGGAAGTAGCTGTGCAGCGCCGCGGTGGTCTCGAAATCGCCGTGCGCTTCCAGCGCCATTTCACATTCGGCGCCCAGCCGGAAGTGCGCCAGCAACTGGAAGTCGTGGGGCCAGAAGCGGCGGGTTTCGTCGCTACTCAGCAGTTCGAAGGTGAGATTAACGCCATCGGTATCCTGCTGGTGCTCTTTAAGCTGCCACGGCAGGTTGCGGGCAAAACCGTGGGACGGGAATCCCGGCTGCGCCGACGGGCCAAACCAGGGCCAGCAGACAGGTACGCCGCCGCGCAGCGCGCTACCGGTGGTAAACGGGGTATTGCTGCTCAGCCAGATGACTTCTTCTTCTCCGGCGGGCTGCCAGGAGAGCAGGTGAGCGCCCTGCAGCGCAAAGGCGGCGCGCGCCCTGGGGTGATCCACCACAATCAGGTCCAGTTCGTCCAGCTTACGGCGGGAGACAGCATCGCTTATCTGATTAACGACGGACAGCGTATAGATATCGGCACTCATAGGTATCTCCTTGTCTGATCCAATAAAAAAGGCCCCGTGGGGGCCTTTTGCAGAACGCTGATTCAACACACCTTATTTAGAGATGTGAGCGATCAGGTCCAGTACCTTGTTGGAGTAGCCAGTTTCGTTGTCGTACCAGGAAACCAGTTTCACGAAGTTGTCGTTCAGGGCGATACCGGCTTTGGCATCGAACACGGAAGTGCAAACTTCGCCGTTGAAGTCGGTGGAAACCACGTCATCTTCGGTGTAGCCCAGAACGCCTTTCATCGGACCTTCAGAAGCGGCTTTGATCGCTTTCTTGATGTCTTCGTAAGAAGCGGCTTTTTCCAGACGAACGGTCAGGTCAACAACGGATACGTTCGGAGTCGGAACGCGGAATGCCATACCGGTCAGTTTGCCGTTCAGTTCCGGCAGTACTTTACCGACCGCTTTAGCAGCACCGGTAGAGGACGGGATGATGTTCTGAGCCGCGCCACGGCCGCCGCGCCAGTCTTTGTGAGACGGGCCGTCAACGGTTTTCTGGGTAGCGGTGGTGGCGTGAACGGTGGTCATCAGGCCTTCAACGATACCGAAGTTGTCGTTGATGACTTTAGCCAGCGGCGCCAGGCAGTTGGTGGTGCAGGAAGCGTTGGAAACGATATCCTGGCCAGCGTAGGTTTCAAAGTTGGCACCGCGAACGAACATCGGGGTGTTATCTTTAGACGGACCAGTCAGAACCACTTTTTTCGCGCCAGCGGTGATGTGCTTACGTGCAGTTTCGTCGGTCAGGAAGATACCGGTTGCTTCAGCAACAACGTCAACGCCAACTTCGTTCCACTTCAGGTTAGCCGGGTCTCTTTCAGCGGTAACACGGATGGTTTTACCGTTAACAACCAGATGGCCGTCCTTCACTTCTACGGTACCGTTGAAACGGCCGTGAGTGGAGTCGTACTTCAGCATGTAAGCCATGTATTCCGCGTCCAGCAGATCGTTGATAGCCACGATCTCGATGTCAGAACGTTCCTGAGCGGCACGGAAAACAATGCGGCCAATGCGGCCAAAACCGTTGATACCTACTTTGATAGTCATATATTCCACCAGCTATTTGTTAGTGAATAAAAGGTTGGTTGTAAAATTACAAAAACCTTACGCAGCGTCAAGCGGAATCGTGTCAATCATTGCGACAAATCAAACCGCTGAGGGGCAGATTTGCCTCCACGTTTCCATTCTGCTGCCACCCATATGGGGGTGATGCGGCAGATTTTAAAGCGCCCTGGATACAAAAGTGTGAATTTGATCACAAATGAGGGGGCATCCGCCATTATGGGCTGAGTTTAGAACAAAACCGGCATCCTCGCTGTTAATGTTTTGTTAGAATCTGAACTGAGGAACTCCCCCGATACGCACACAGAGAGCGCTGTTTATGGCTAACTCAAAATCGACTGAAGAATTGAAACAATCCCTGACTGAAATGCAGTACTACGTGACCCAGCAACAGGGCACTGAGCCGCCATTTAGCGGGCGTTTGCTGCATAACAAGAGCGACGGCATCTACCACTGTCTGGTCTGCGATGCGCCGCTGTTTAATGCCGGTACCAAGTACGATTCCGGCTGCGGCTGGCCCAGCTTTTACCAGCCGGTCAGCGAAGACGCCATCCACTATCTGAAGGATTTCACCCACGGTATGGAGCGTATTGAGATCCGCTGCGGTAACTGCAATGCCCATCTGGGGCACGTATTTCCGGACGGTCCGCAGCCCACCGGTGAACGCTACTGCGTTAACTCTGCTTCCCTGAGCTTTAGCGATGGCAGCAGCGATGAACGCACCAAAGGTTGATAAATCGATTCAGCTACCTTCCCAGGGAGTGTAATAACTATGAGTATGGAGATAGAGCAGATTCTTGCCGCTATGACGCCGGAAGTGTACCAGCGTCTTGTTACGGCGGTAGAGCTGGGGAAATGGCCCGATGGCGTGGCGCTGACGCCGGAGCAGAAAGAGAACACCTTACAGCTGGTGATGCTGTGGCAGTCGCGCAATAACCATCAGCCCGAGCATATGTCGCTGGGCACCGACGGTCAGATCGTGATGAAGAGCAAGCAGCAGCTGAAGCAGGAGTTCGGTATTGAACCGGCGCCTTTCGTTACATTGAAGCCGGAGCAGCAGTAACCGGTGGCCCGGGATTTCCCGGGCCGTCATGCACTTACTGAAGCGCTTCAGCTTCAGTGCTAAGAGTGGCGCCTGCCGCCGCCATTTCCGCCAGTGCCCGCTCGCTGTCCTGGGGGGAAAGATTCACGCCGCGGCAGCCGTCGGTGACCAGGGTGACGCGGTAGCCCAGCTTCAGAGCGTCCATTACCGTGAATTTCACGCAGTAGTCGGTCGCCAGCCCCATTACAATCAGTTCGGTGACTTCATGATGACGCAGCCAGCCGTCCAGTTCGGTCTGGCGACGCTGGCCGTTGTCGAAGAAGGCGCTGTAGCTGTCTACCAGCGGATCTTCCCCCTTATAAAACAGCGCATCGATGGCCTGCTGATGGAGCTCCGGATGCAGCGCTGCGCCCGGACTGTTCTGCACGCAGTGATCCGGCCACCAGGTCTGGGGCAGGCCCGCCAGTTCACCCTGAGTGTAAGGCGGCTCTCCCTGCTGGCTGGCAAAGCTGCCGTGATTCGCCGGGTGCCAGTCCTGGCTGGCCAACACTGCGATCCCCCTGGTCTTGCAGGCATCAATCAGCCGGTTGGCGACGGCAATCACGCTATCGCCGTCCGGTACCGCAAGGGCGCCATCGGCGCAGAAATCATTCTGAAGGTCGATCAGTAACAGTGCGCTTTGGGTCATCAGATTGCTCCTTCGTGGTCCGGGGTCAGTTCACCGCGCAGGTTTTGCGCCATCGCCGCGCGAATGGCAGGGGCTTCCAGTCCCTGACTTAACAGCCAGTGTAGCTTGGTCAGGGTCGCTTCTACCGTCATATCGGCGCCGCCGACCACGCCGGCATGGGCGAGGGCGTTACCGGTGGCATAGCCGCCCATATTGACGCGCCCCGACATGCACTGGGTCAGGTTAACCACCACGATACCGCGCTCGCTGGCTGCCCGCAGTTCCGCCAGAAAGTCGGCATGCTGGGGCGCATTGCCCACGCCGTAAGAGCGCAGTATCAGCGCCCGCACCGGCTGACGCAGAAAGTTACTTACCACATCCGCAGAAATGCCCGGGTAGATGGTCACTACCCCAATCGGCTGTGGCGTAATGGTGTGAACGATCAGTTCGCCGTGACCAGTGGGGGCCGCCGGAGTATTCAGACGCCGGATATGGATACCGGCCTCCAGCAGCGGCGCCAGGTTGGGGGAGGCGAAGGCATCGAAGCCGTCGGCATGGGCCTTGGTGGTGCGGTTGCCGCGGTACAGGCGGTTATTAAAAAACAGCGAGACCTCATTAACCGGGTAGTTGGCCGCCACATAAAGCGCATTCAGCAGGTTGGTCTGTCCGTCTGAACGCAATTCCGCCAGCGGGATTTGTGACCCTGTCACAATCACCGGTTTACCCAGATTCTCCAGCATGAAGGAGAGCGCCGAAGCGGTAAAGGCCATGGTGTCGGTACCATGCAGGATCACAAAGCCGTCATAGTCGTCGTAGTGGGCCTTAATATCATCGGCGATATGCTGCCAGTCTTCCGGCGTCATATCCGAAGAGTCCATCAGCGGCTGGTATTCGTGGATGGTAAAGTCCGGCATCTCCGGGCGATGAAATTCCGGCATCAGCGCCAGCTGACGCTGCAGGTGGCCGGAAACCGGAATATACCCCTGCTCGGAGCGTTGCATACCAATGGTACCGCCGGTGTAAGCGACATAAATCGATTTCTTTTGCATCAGAGGACTCTGGGCTGAAATAAACAGCCGCAATATAGCCAGGGATCCGGGAAAAAAACAGCCCGGCAGGCGCCGGGCTGTTGGGGGAGGTGTTACTTCACATCACCACAGGTGAGGCATAACGCGTAGCGGTTTTGAGGATCGTTGAGCGACTGCCATTTGTCGCCCTGAGCCTTCAATTCGCTGGTGGCCTGCGCCAGCGGTGCTGGCAGATAAGCCTGTAGCGCGTCAGGTAACGAGGCCTGGACCGAGGCGCCCATCTGATTCAGCAACTGGTCGAACAGACCCGGCTCATCCAGCTGGAACTTCAGGTGCCACTGCTTCAGCTTCGCCAGTTCGGCTGCTTTATTCACGGCGTCATCGAAGTCGCCAAGGCTGTCTACCAGGCCGTTCTGTTTGGCGTCCTGGCCGGTCCAGACGTGGCCCTGAGCAATCTGATCAATCTGCTCCGGCGTCTTGTTGCGCGACTTCGCCACCAGATTAATAAAGCGCTGATAGCCGCTCTCGATGCTCAGTTGCATCATCTGCTGTACTTCCGGCGGCAGCGCTTTGGTGCTGGAGACATCCGCCAGCGGCGAGGTTGCCACGCCATCAGTATTCACACCCACGCTCTTCAGGCTCTCTTCCAGGGTAGTGATAACCCCAAAGATACCGATAGAGCCGGTGAGCGTGGAGGGGGAAGCCACGATGTAGTTCGCTGGCGTCGAGATCCAGTAACCACCCGAGGCCGCCATTCCGCCCATTGAAACCACGATCGGTTTGCCCTGAGCTTTGGCCGCGGCCAGCTCTTCACGAATCACCTCAGAGGCGCTGACGCTACCGCCGGGGCTATTGACCCGCAGCACAATCGCTTTCACGTTGGGGTCGAGTCGGGCTTCGCGAATGCGCGCCGCAGTGGTATCGCCGCCCATATTACCGGCAGAATCTTCACCGTCCATAATGGCGCCGCTCGCCAGAATGACTGCGATGGCGCCGCCTTGCTGCGGGGCGGGCTTCACGCTGTAATCGTAGATGCTGGTGGCTTTATAGGTTTTCTGCTTGTTGTCCCAGCCGAACTGCTTGCCCAGCGCCTGGTCAACCACGTCTGAGGTTGCCAGTTCATCTACCAGCTTGTTCTTCAGGGCATACTGCGCGGTATCGCCTTTGAGCGCGGTAAGTTGCGTCAGCAGACCCTGGGCGCCGGGGAAGACCTGGCTGGCCGGGATCTTACGGTTAGCGGCGATGGTGTCGAGATAGTTGCCCCACAGCTCGCCAATCCAGCGGCCGTCGGCTTCGCGGGCGGCATCGGACATATCATCGCGGATAAACGGCTCTACCGCAGATTTGTAGGTTCCTACACGGAACACGTGGGTGTTGACCTTAAGCTTCTCCAGCAGTGATTTATAGTACATGCCGTTGGTGGCAAAGCCGTGCATATCCACCACGCCCTGCGGAGAGAGCCAGATCTTGTTGGCGAAGCTCGCCAGCAGGTACTGTCCCTGGCTGTAGCTGGCGCCCCGGGCATAAACCGGCTTACCGCTGGCGCGGAACTCCTGTAATGCCTTGCCGATATAGCGCATTGAAGGCTGGTCGGCGCCGGCAAAGTTTTTCAGATCGAGCACGATGCCGGTGATATTGGTGTCACCTTTCGCCTGGCGAATGGCATCGACAATATCGAACAGCGAGTTTTCCTGTAACCGATCGGAGCTGGCGCCAAACAGCTGGCGGCTCAGCATACCCAGCTTATTGTTGACCGAAGGCTTATCGACCACGACACCGGTGATATCCAGCAGCAGCGCGCCACGTTCGGCCGGGCGGTTAGTGTCGGATGTCAGGCTGCTGAACTGCATCCAGATGCCTACCCCAACCAGAACCAGGAAGATAAAGAACAGGTTAAGTACCAGTTCCCTGATGAAATTCAGCAGACGCCAGCTCCATTTAAAAAAGCCGGCAAAGATTCGCCAAAGGGTGTGCATGTCTTCTCCATAACCAGATAAATATCACCGCCAGCGATCCGGTGGCAGCAAGTCATGCTGTTTATCCTAAATATCCGGGGCCGGATTGTCAGCAGGAATCGGCACTGTACTGTAACAATCTGCCATGCTGTGTTAATTTCTTGAGCAGGCATCGTTACTGGAGTTAATAAATGGATGCATTAGAACTGTTAATCAACCGACGCAGCGCTTCCCGCCTGGCGGAGCCTGCACCGGAAGGCGAGGCGTTGCAGAATATTCTGCAGGCCGGAATGCGAGCGCCGGATCACGGCGGTCTGCAACCCTGGCGTTTTTTCCTGATTGAAGGGGAAGGCCGCGCGCGCTTCAGCCTGTTGCTGGAAGAGGCGGCGAAGGCCAAAGGGCTGGACGAAAAGGCGATTGAAAAGTCGCGCGCCTCGCCGTTTCGCGCGCCGCTGATTATCGCCGTGGTGGCCCACTGCAGCGATCATCCGAAGGTACCGCACTGGGAGCAGCTCTGTTCTGCGGGTTGCGCGGTGATGGCGATGCAGATGGCGGCCCAGGCCCAGGGCTTTAACGGCATCTGGCGCAGCGGCCCCTGGACCGGCGACCAGGCCGTTCGCGCCGCCTTCCAGTGTCGCGAGCAGGATCAGATTGTCGGCTTCCTCTATCTGGGCACGCCCCAGCTCAAAGCCGCCACCTCCATCAGCGTGCCGGACATCACGCCATTCGTGCAACGATTCTGAAACTTCCCCTCAGCTGTCCGGATTGTGAGCAAAAGCAGCGCAATTCGGATGGCCACTCTTACCACTCCCGCATTCTGGCGCTACCATATGGGCCATTGCCAATGACAGGAGAGGTCCATGAGTGAGCAAGCTATTCGTTTGACGCAATATAGCCACGGAGCTGGTTGCGGCTGCAAAATATCCCCGAAGGTGCTGGAAACCATCCTGCACAGCGAACAGGCGAAGTTTATCGACCCGAACCTGCTGGTGGGCAATGAGACTCGCGATGATGCGGCCGTTTACGATCTGGGGAACGGCACCAGCATTATCAGTACCACCGATTTTTTTATGCCGATTGTCGACGATCCCTTCGACTTTGGCCGCATTGCCGCCACTAACGCTATTAGCGATATCTACGCGATGGGCGGTAAGCCGATTATGGCGATAGCCATCCTGGGCTGGCCGCTGGATAAACTGGCCCCGGAAATTGCCCGTCAGGTTACCGAAGGGGGGCGTGAAGCCTGCCGTCAGGCGGAAATCGCCCTGGCGGGCGGCCATTCCATCGACGCCCCTGAGCCGATTTTCGGTCTGGCGGTGACCGGCGTGGTGCCCACCGAACGGATCAAGAAAAACAGTACGGCACAGGCGGGCTGCAAACTCTACCTTACCAAGCCGCTGGGCATTGGCGTTCTGACCACGGCCGAGAAAAAATCGCGTCTGCTGCCGGAACACCAGGGACTGGCCACCGAAGTGATGTGCCGAATGAATAAGCCGGGCGCGGTGCTGGCGCAGCTCGACGGCGTGAAGGCGATGACCGACGTCACCGGTTTTGGTCTGTTGGGACACCTGAGCGAAATGTGCCAGGGCGCAGGCGTTCAGGCCGAAGTCTGGTTCGACCGGATACCGAAACTGCCCGGCGTCGAGGCCTATATCGACCAGGGCTGCGTGCCTGGCGGCACCGCCCGTAACTTTGCCAGCTACGGCCACCTGATGGGCGAAATGCCGCAGGCGTGGCGCGATTTGCTGTGCGATCCCCAGACTTCTGGCGGTCTGCTGCTGGCGGTGACGCCGGAAGCCGAAGCCCAAGTGCTGGCACAGGCGGCTGAGCTGGGGCTGGAATTAACGGCCATCGGCGAGTTGCGCGAGGCCCGGGGCGGGCGCCCGATGATCGAGGTGCGCTGATTCCATGCGGCTGTTTATCGCGGAAAAGCCAAGCCTTGGGCGAGCCATTGCCGATGTGCTGCCCAAACCCCATCGCCGCGGCGATGGCTACATAGAGTGTGGCAACGGCCAGGTGGTGACCTGGTGCGTGGGCCACCTGCTGGAACAGGCTCAGCCGGATGTCTACGACGGGCGTTACGCGCGCTGGAATCTGGCCGATCTGCCCATCGTCCCGGAAAAGTGGCGGCTACAGCCGCGGCCGTCGGTCGCCAAACAGCTTAACGTCATCCGTAAGCTGCTGGAGCAGGCCAGCGAAGTGGTGCACGCCGGTGACCCGGATCGCGAAGGGCAACTGCTGGTGGATGAGGTGCTCGACTACCTGGAACTGGCGCCGGAAAAGCGGCGCCAGGTTCAGCGCTGTTTGATCAACGATCTCAACCCGCAGGCGGTGGAGCGCGCCATTGCAAGGCTGCGCGCCAACAGCGAATTTGTGCCGCTGTGCGTTTCCGCGCTGGCTCGTGCCCGCGCCGACTGGCTGTACGGCATCAATATGACCCGGGCCTGGACCCTACTGGGGCGTAACGCCGGGTATCAGGGAGTGCTTTCGGTCGGGCGGGTACAGACCCCGGTACTGGGGCTGGTGGTGCGCCGTGACGAAGAGATCGAAAACTTTGTCCCGCGTGACTTTTTTGAGGTGCGCGCCCATATCGTCACCCCGAAGGATGAACGCTTTGTGGCGGTCTGGCAGCCCAGCGATTCCTGCGAGCCTTATCAGGATGAAGAGGGGCGGTTGTTGCACCGGGGGCTGGCGGAGCATGTGGTTAAACGTATTAACGGTCAGCCAGCCACGGTAACGGCTTATAACGATAAGCGCGAGTCAGAGACGGCGCCGCTGCCGTTTTCGCTTTCCAGCCTGCAGATTGAGGCGGCAAAACGCTTCGGCCTGAGTGCCCAGATGGTGCTGGACACCTGCCAGAAGCTCTATGAAACCCATAAGCTGATTACCTATCCCCGTTCTGACTGCCGCTATCTGCCGGAAGAGCACTACGCCGGGCGTCATTCGGTGCTTAACGCTATCGGTGTTCACGCGCCGGATCTACTGCCGCAGCCGGTGGTGGATCCCGAAATCCGCAACCGCTGCTGGGATGACAAAAAGGTGGATGCCCACCATGCCATCATCCCGACCGCCCGCGGCAGCGCCGTGAAGCTGACCGAAAACGAGAGCCGGGTCTACGAGCTGGTTGCCCGCCAGTATTTGATGCAGTTCTGTCCGGATGCCGTATTCCGTAAGTGCGTTATCGATCTCGATATTGCCGGTGGCCGCTTTGTGGCCAAGGCGCGTTTTCTGGCGGAAGCCGGATGGCGCACCCTGCTGGGGGCCAAAGAGCGCGATGAAGATAACGACGGTACGCCGCTGCCGGTGGTGGCGAAGGGTGACGAGCTGCTGTGCGAAAAGGGTGAGGTGGTGGAGCGTCAGACCCAGCCGCCGCGCCATTTTACCGATGCTACGCTGCTGTCGGCCATGACCGGTATCGCGCGCTTTGTGCAGGATAAAGATTTAAAGAAGATCCTGCGCGCGACCGACGGACTGGGTACCGAAGCCACCCGGGCCGGAATTATCGAGCTGCTGTTCCGGCGCGGTTTTCTGGTTAAGAAGGGGCGCTATATTCACTCTTCGGACCCCGGCAGGGCGCTGATTCACTCGCTGCCGGAGATTGCCGGACGGCCAGATATGACCGCCCACTGGGAATCGACGCTGACCCGCATCAGCGAAAAGCAGTGCCGCTATCAGGATTTTATGCATCCGCTGGTGGACACCCTGCATGAGTTGATCGGCCTGGCGCGCAGTGCCCCGGTGCGCCAGTTTCGCGGTCTGGCGGCTCCCGAGCCCCAGTCGGAAAAACGCGCCGCCCGTAAAGGCGGCGCGATGAAGGGGAAACGCCGGGGTAAAGGCGGCGGTAAAGAGGCCGCCACCGGCGTCTGACTCAGATAACGCCCTGATGGCGCATGGCATCGGCCACTTTGACAAAGCCTGCGATATTGGCGCCGCGCACGTAATCTACCTGCGCGGCGTCGTCGCTGCCCCAGGTGACGCAGTCGGCGTGGATTTTTTCCATAATGGCATGCAGCCGCCCGTCGACCTCTTCACTGTCCCAGCTCAGGCGCGCCGCGTTCTGAGCCATCTCCAGTCCCGACGTTGCCACGCCGCCGGCGTTGGCCGCTTTGCCTGGCGCAAACAGTACCCCAGCCTGCTGGAACAGCATGGTCGCCTCCAGAGTGGTCGGCATATTGGCGCCTTCCGCCACCGCCCGGACGCCGCTGGCGATAAGCTGCCGGGCGTCATCGACATCCAGCTCGTTCTGGGTGGCGCACGGCAGGGCGATATCGACCGCCACCTGCCACGGCCTGGCGCCTTCGTGCCAGGGGAGCGAGAACTCCCGGGCGTAATCCACCAGCCGACCGTTATGGCTGGCCTTAATCGCTTTCAGTCGCGCCAGTTTCTCAGGGGTAAAACCGGCTTCATCCACCACGGTGCCAGCGGAATCTGAAGCGGTGATGACCCGGGCGCCGTACTCCAGCGCTTTTTCAATGGCGTACTGCGCTACGTTACCGGCGCCGGAGACCGCGACCCGCATGCCTTCCAGCGCCATACCGTGCTGCCTGAGCATGGCGTCGGTAAAGTAGATCAAACCGTAGCCGGTGGCTTCCGGGCGAATCAGGCTGCCGCCGAAGCTTAATCCTTTGCCGGTAAAGGAGCAGCTGTTGGCGTTGCTCAGCTTACGCATCATCCCGGCCATATAACCCACCTCCCGACCGCCGACGCCGATATCGCCAGCGGGAACATCGGTATCCGGCCCCAGGTGGCGCCACAGCTCGCTCATCAGCGCCTGGCAGAAACGCATGATCTCGCCGTCGCTCTTGCCTTTGGGATCGAAGTCGCTACCGCCTTTACCGCCGCCCATCGGCAGGGTGGTCAGGGCATTTTTAAAGGTCTGCTCGAAGCCCAGGAACTTCAGGATCGACAGATTGACCGAAGGGTGGAAGCGCATACCGCCCTTATAGGGACCGATGGCGGAGTTAAACTGTACCCGCCAGGCGCGGTTGACCTGAACCTGGCCGCTGTCATCGGTCCAGGCGACCCGGAACTGAATGACGCGTTCCGGCTCTGCCAGGCGCTCCAGCAGGGCATTGTCAAAATAGTCGGGATGCTGTTGCAGAAAGGGCCACAGGGTGGCGAATACCTCCCGCATTGCCTGGGCGAATTCCGGCTGGTGGGGGTCGCGTTGCAGCACGCGGTCAAGAAAGGTCTCCAGGGAAGGGATTGTGGTCATAGAGTGACTCCTGTCATTAGAAATAAAGGAAAAGCCCGCAGGCGGGATTATGGTTATTTTTTGACTATATCACCGCCCGGGCCAAAATAAACAGGGCTTGCCGTCATGCGTTGCTGGGGCCAGAATACCCGCAATGAAAATACCGGAACGGAGTGTAGAGGTATGAAAAGCCGACTGTTATTCGCCGCGTTTGCGATGGTCGTGGTACTGCCCGCAGGGGCCCGCCCGGCCCCCGATGTTGAGGTGAAAATCCCCGCGCAAAGCCTGGAGCGCACCCGGGATCGAACAGCGAACTGTAGCCGCTGCTGCCTGTTTGAGGATCGCAACTACAGTGAAGGGGCGGTGATTAAAAGCGAAGGGATACTGCTACAGTGCCAGCGTGAACAGGGAGCGGTCGGTACTAATCCGCTGGTCTGGCGGCGGGTGAAGCCATAAAGGCCGCCAGTAGCGGAATATCCGCCGGGGCAAGGGGATAATCCCTGGCGGTTTCCGGTCGGCACCAGACCAGGGCACTGTGGTTCAGAAGCTGGATTTCGCCCTGGTAGTCCGGCACCGTCCAGGCGTGCAGGTGGATAATACGGCCAGTCACCTGCTGACGCTGGCTGGCGATATAGTCGCCCACCGTCGCCCGGATCCCCAGCTCTTCCCACAGTTCACGCGCCAGCGCCTGAGGCTGGCTTTCACCCGGTTCCACCTTGCCGCCGGGAAACTCCCACAGCCCCGGCTGATCGCCGCCCAGTGGACGCTGCGCCAGTAGAATCTCGCCGCGACGGTGAATAATGGCTGCCACCACATCCAGGGTATTCATCGGATTACAGATCGAATTTCACCCAGATTGGCGCATGGTCGGAGGGCTTCTCCATGGCGCGAATTTCATAATCGATGCCGGTCTCTGTGCAGCGTTCGGCCAGCGGCGACGTGGCCAGCAGCAGATCGATACGCAGCCCGCGGTTATCATCAAACCCTTTAGAGCGATAGTCGAACCACGAGAACTGATCCTGGGTCTCCGGATGGGCGGCGCGCCAGGTATCCACCAGTCCCCAGCCCAGCAGCCTTTCCATCCATTCACGCTCTTCCGGCAGGAAGGAGCACTTACCGGTACGCAGCCAGCGCTTGCGGTTCTCTTCGCCAATACCGATATCGAGGTCCGTGGCGCTGATATTCATATCGCCCATAATCAGCACCGGATTCTGGTTGCTGAGCTCGCTTTCCAGATAATTTTGCAGATCCTGGTAGAACTTCTGTTTAGCCGGGAACTTCAGCGGGTGGTCGCGGCTTTCGCCCTGGGGAAAGTAACCGTTGATCACCGTCAGCGTGCCGAGCGGTGAGGGGATATCCGCCATAATAATACGGCGCTGGGCCTCTTCCCCGTCACCCGGAAAGCCGCGGCGTACCGCCAGCGGCGAGGCTTTGGTGAGGAGCGCAACGCCGTAATGGCCCTTCTGGCCGTGGTAAAACACGTTGTACCCGAGCTTCGCCACCTCTTCCAGGGGGAACATATCGTCGTGTACTTTGGTCTCTTGCAGGCCGATAACGTCCGGCTGGTGCTGTTCGACAATCGCCGCCAGCTGATGGGGGCGGGCGCGCAGTCCGTTGATATTAAAAGAGACAAATTTCATAAATCGCTGCCGCAGTCAGGTGAATGTGGCAGGGATGTTAGCAGAAAACGTCAGATAATGCGCCAGGGGGATGTTAAGGGTAGCGCTTTGCTTCATGACTGATATTCATTAGGATTTTACATAGAAAAATGAATGTTATTCTTAAATATTGTCATGGGCTGAATAGTGATTTTGTCGATGTTTGATGTGTAATTCCTCTTGAAATATCTTATATCAATCTGATTTATGGAATTGCATCCTGATAATTAACTTGTTGGTAGTAAAATGATTTTCATGGCTATTAATGAGGTAAGCTTGTATATCTGTGAGCTTTGATTTATTGGATGGGCTTATTGTACGCACTGTACATGGCAGGCATAGCCTGGAGTCTGCCCAGGGAGAGAACGACGTGGTAAGGATAAAAAATATTGAGAACAGAACGACAGCGGATTTGATCGAGGAGTGTGACAGGAAGAAAATTAGATATTTGATCACCTTTTTTGTTTTAGATGTACTTGTCTTCGTTATCCATGAAGTGAAATTCATTCCCATAAATCCCTGGCTGAGTTATCTGGCCGCTATTTTATGTATTTTTGCATTAGCAAATTTTTCTTTTGCGGTATTTATGCGATATTTTCCGGGTATTCTTAAGGAAGAGTATGGGAGGGAGGATGTTCCTGACGATGCATTGCGCAGGGAAGAGGGTTTTTGGGAGGGGGTTGAATTTTGGCTCTCTGCTTTGCTGATAGTATTATCAAATTTATATTATTTGACCATGCCTTTTTTGTAATGATTTTTATATTGTTAATTTAATTAATGTAGAGGTTATATAAATGGCTGAAAGAGATAAGGGTAAGGATGTTGGGTTTGCGAATGGGGTGGCAAATGGCATTCAGATGGCTCTGACTGCCATGGGTTATACAACTAAATTTGGCAAGAATAATAAGCAATTTTTACGAGTTATTAGTGGTAAATTGGGTGCCGTTACTTCTTTAGCAAACCTTGCCTATAAATATAAAAATGGAACTGACTCTATTAGTGACTGGCTTGCAGTGGGTTCCGATTCGGCTATTCTATTGGCGGGCTATACTGGTAATCCTATTATTGCAGGGGTTGGGGTTGCATTAGGGCTTGCTTCTTTTGCTACCTCTGAAGTTGGCAAAGAATGGGGTGATAAGATCCTCAATGCGATAATAAATAATGGTATTGTCGACCCTACAACAGGGCAGGTTTTGTTACCCCCCAATTATCCCCTTGATGGCCCCGATCCTGATGACCCTGCCTCAACAGAGGGATGCGGACCGGATAAATCAGGTGCCGAGGCAGAGTCCAGTCCGATTATTATCGATCTTGATGGTGATGGGGTCGAAACGGTTGCCATTAACCATGGCGTATTTTTCGATCATGATGGTAACCGCTTTGCCGAGAGTACCGGTTGGGTAGCGCCAGATGACGGACTGCTGGTACATGACCGCAATGGTGATGGCGTTATTGATTCAGGCAGGGAACTGTTTGGTAACAATACGCTTTTGCAGAGTGGAGAGCGGGCAGCGAATGGTTACCAGGCGCTAAAGGAGCTGGATGAAAACCAGGATGGTGTGATTGACCATCTGGATTCTGCCTGGCAAAAGTTGCAAATCTGGCAGGATAGTAACAGCAATGGTCAGGTTGATGAAGGAGAGCTGCTTTCGCTGGATGAAACTGGTATTGCCAGTATTGGTACGGATTATACAAACTCTAAATATATCGATAATCAGAGCAATACCCATAAGCAGACCGGTAAAATCACCTGGCAGGATGGTTCGACGGGGCAAAGCGCTGATGTCTGGTTTAACAGTAATAAAGGCAACTCACGCTATATTGGTGAAGTTTATATCCCGGAAGCTCTTCGCGAACTCCCCTATATTCGTGGATTTGGTAATCTGGCCGATCTGCATATTGCGATGAGTCAAAACTCAGAATTGCAGAAGCTCATCGAAATGTATGTGTCAGAACCACAGTCATCACTGATTCAGGATATTATTTACGCCTGGGCAGGTGTGTCTGATATGGATCCGAAGAGTCGCGGTAATGCTATTGATGCGCGTCAGTTAGCCGTGTTGGAAACAGCTACCGGTGAGGGCTATAATAATAAATATAACGGTCAAAACCCACTAGCAAATGCGGCATTGTTACTCAAGAAAGAGTTTAGCCAGTTTGCCGGTTATATTGAGGCTCAGTTACTGGCGCAGACGCAGTTTGAAAATGAATTTGAGTTAATTCATTTTGAGCTAAAAGATGACCTTAGTGGAGTGAAAATCAATTTTGACGACTTTGAGGCACACCTTGCTTCGCTGAAAAATACGGATATGGTCCGTTATTTACAGTTAAGCAACGTATTCTATGGATACCTTGAATATAGCCCCTCATTAAACGATGTCCGACAAAACCTTGGAATACCAGCAGAGAATACATTTATTGGTAGCCGCGTAAATGATGTACTGCGAGGGAGTGCTGGTAATGATGTTCTTTTCGGCGATGAGGGCAACGACTCCCTGTATGGCGGTAACGGTAACGACGTACTGGTCGGTGGAACAGGTAATGACTATCTGGAAGGCGGCTCAGGCAACGACACCTACCTGTTTAACCGGGGTGACGGCAGCGATACGATTTATGAAATCGGTGGTAACGATACCCTGCAACTGGGGCCGGATATCACGGCAGACCAGGTGTGGCTGGCGCGTCAGGTGACCACAGGGTTGTACGGTACAGACAGTCTGGTTATCGGCCTGGCTGGCAGTGACGATCGCATCACCATTAAGAGCTTTTTTAGCAGCAGCGCGCGGCAGCTGGAGCAGATAGTGTTTGCAGATGGCACGGTGTGGAGTCTGGAGACCATCAAGGCGAAGCTGCTGGAGGGAACAGAAGCCGCCCAGACGCTGCGGGCCTATGAGGAAGGCAGTGAAATCCACGCCGGTGGCGGTAATGATGTGCTGTATGGCGGTAGCGGTGACGATATGCTGTCCGGCGGAACAGGTAATGACTATCTGGAAGGCGGCTCAGGCAACGACACCTACCTGTTTAACTGCGGTGATGGCAGCGATACGATTTATGAAATCGGCGGTAGCGATACCCTGCAACTGGGGCCGGATATCACGGCAGAGCAGGTGTGGCTGGCGCGCCAGGTGACCACAGGCCTGTACGGTACAGACTCAGACAGTCTGGTTATCGGGCTGGCTGGCAGTGACGATCGCATCACCATTCAGAACTTTTTTAGCAGCAGCGCGCGGCAGCTGGAGCAGATTGTGTTTGCCGACGGCACGGTGTGGAGTCTGGAGACCATCAAGGCGAAGCTGCTGGAGGGAACAGAAGCCGCCCAGACGCTGCGGGCCTATGAGGAAGGCAGTGAAATCCACGCCGGTGGCGGCAATGACGTGCTGTATGGCGGCAAAGGGGCAGACCGGCTGTACGGTGATGAGGGCAACGACTCCCTGTATGGCGGTAGCGGCAATGATGTGCTGTCCGGCGGGGCAGGTAATGACTATCTGGAAGGCGGTTACGGTAACGACACCTACCTGTTTAACCGGGGTGACGGCAGCGATACGATTTATGAAATCGGTGGTAACGATACCCTGCAACTGGGGCCGGATATCACGGCAGACCAGGTGTGGCTGGCGCGCCAGGTGACCACAGGCCTGTACGGTACAGACTCAGACAGTCTGGTTATCGGGCTGGCTGGCAGTGACGATCGCATCACCATTCAGAACTTTTTTAGCAGCAGCGCGCGGCAGCTGGAGCAGATAGTGTTTGCAGATGGCACGGTGTGGAGTCTGGAGACCATCAAGGCGAAGCTGCTGGAGGGAACAGAAGCCGCCCAGACGCTGCGGGCCTATGAGGAAGGCAGTGAAATCCACGCCGGTAGGGGGAATGATGTGCTGTACGGCGGTAAGGGGGAAGACCGGCTGTACGGTGATGAGGGCAACGACTCCCTGTATGGCGGTAGCGGCAATGATGTGCTGTCCGGCGGGGCAGGTAATGACTATCTGGAAGGCGGTTACGGTAACGACACCTACCTGTTTAACCGGGGTGACGGCAGCGATACGATTTATGAAATCGGTGGTAACGATACCCTGCAACTGGGGCCGGATATCACGGCAGACCAGGTGTGGCTGGCGCGCCAGGTGACCACAGGCCTGTACGGTACAGACTCAGACAGTCTGGTTATCGGGCTGGCTGGCAGTGACGATCGCATCACCATTCAGAACTTTTTTAGCAGCAGCGCGCGGCAGCTGGAGCAGATAGTGTTTGCCGACGGCACGGTGTGGAGTCTGGAGACCATCAAGGCGAAGCTGCTGGAGGGAACAGAAGCCGCCCAGACGCTGCGGGCCTATGAGGAAGGCAGTGAAATCCACGCCGGTGGAGGTAATGACGTGCTGTACGGCGGCAAGGGGGAAGACCGGCTGTACGGTGACGAGGGCAACGATACCCTGCGTGGTGATAACGGTAACGATGTGCTGGAAGGCGGTGCAGGTAACGATTCCCTGTACGGCGGTAACGGTAACGACGTACTGGCCGGTGGAACGGGCAATGACTATCTGGAAGGCGGCCTGGGCAACGACACCTACCTGTTTAACCGCGGAGACGGCAGCGATACGATTTATGAAGTCGGCGGTAGCGATACGCTGCAGCTGGGGCCGGATATCACGGCAGAGCAGGTGTGGCTGGCGCGTCAGGTGACCACAGGCCTGTACGGTACAGACAGTCTGGTTATCGGGCTGGCTGGCAGTGACGATCGTATGACCATTAAGAGCTTTTTTAGCAGCAGCGCGCGGCAGCTGGAGCAGATTGTGTTTGCCGACGGCACGGTGTGGAGCCTGGCGGAGATCAAGGCGAAGCTGCTGGAGGGGACAGAGGTCGCCCAGACGCTGCGGGCCTATAAAGAAGGCAGTGAAATTCACGCCGGCGGCGGTAATGACGTGCTGTACGGCGGCAAGGGGGAAGACCGGCTTTACGGTGACGAGGGCAACGATACCCTGCGTGGTGATAACGGTAACGATGTGCTGGAAGGCGGTGCGGGCAACGATTCCCTGTACGGCGGTAACGGTAACGACGTACTGGCCGGTGGAACGGGCAATGACTATCTGGAAGGCTACTCGGGCAACGACACCTACCTGTTTAACCGCGGTGACGGTCAGGATGTGATTTATAACTACGACAGCAGCAGTAACCGGCAGGACGTGCTGAAGTTTGGCGAGGATGTTGCGGCGGAGCAGGTCAGACTGTCACGCAGTGGCGATCATCTGGTTATCCACTTTGCCGACAGCACGGACAGGGTAACGGTTAATTACTATTTCTACAAGCAAAGTTACCGTCTGGATAAAATCACCTTCGCCGATGGATCAAACTGGCTGTTCGAGGATATCCGCAGTCACCTTGAAGAGGGGATTCCACTGCCGGTCGCCTCGCAGGAGGATAGCGTCAGCCTGCTGCGCCAGGCGATGAGCACTTTTGCGGGGGACGATGACGGTGATGTTGCTGAGTCCGGAGGGGAGCTGATGCTGGCCGCAGCGCAGACGCTACCCGTAGGCAGAGCGCAGGCTTTCATCTGATCTAATTTAGTCATCTGAACCAGGAACACTCCCTTTTATTAAAGGGAGTGTTTCCTTACGTTTTACAGGACCAAAAAAGGAATAAGGATGTCCGTGGAGCAGAATGGATTATGGCAGTCGTTCGAGTTAATTGCTCAATACTGGGAAGTGTCAGTAAATATTGACAGCTTACAGCAACAGTTCTATGTCGATAAACGACATGACAGCCAGACTCAATTTATTCGTGCAGTACGTAGTAGCGGCCTGAAGTGTCGTCATATAAAGAATATCAATGCACTACGGCGAAAAATACCGCTTCCCGCCGTGGTTTACCTGCCAGACAGAGGCTATGTAGTCCTGGCAGCCATAAAAGATCAACAATGGCTAATTCAACAGCCGGGTGCCAGACAGCCCGAAGCTATCACTATTGATCCAGGAACCGTATATCCCGCGTTTTTATTCACCCGCCGTTTATCGCTGGAATCTCTGGAGCGGGAATTTAACATACAGTGGTTTGCCCGGGCTTTTTTGCGTTATAAAAAACTGGTCGGTGAAGTTCTGATGGCCTCGTTTTTCATGCAGATACTGGCGCTGGTGTCACCACTGTTTTTTCAGGTAGTGGTGGATAAGGTTCTGGCACACCAGAGTCTGAGTACCCTGGATGTGCTGGCGTTGGGTATGTTGTTTATCGCTCTTTTCGACGTTGTCCTCGGTGGATTACGTAATTATCTGCTGGCGCATACCTCACAGCGTATTGATGTTACGCTAAGTTCGTTACTCTATAAGCACCTTCTCGCGTTGCCGCTGGCTTATTTTAAACAGCGTCAGACGGGAATTACCGTTGCCCGGGTTCATGAGCTGAAAACGGTGCGCGAGTTTCTGACCGGTAGTGCGTTAACGCTGTGTCTGGATATTCTGTTTACTCTGGTCTTTTTTGTCGTAATGGCTTTTTACAGCATTCCGCTGACGCTGATTGTGGTGGTTTCGCTGGTACCTTATATCCTGCTATCCATCTTTATTACGCCGATTCTTCGAAAGCGGCTGGATGAACAGTTTCATCAGGGAGCCAAAAACCAGGCGTTCCTGGTGGAAAGTATTACCGGTATTGAGCCAGTAAAAGCGATGGCGGTGGAAAATCATATGACCCGCCGCTGGGATGAACAGATTGCCGCCTTTGTGACCAGCAGTTTTAAAACGCAGAATCTGGGTAATATCGCCGGACAAATATCACAGATGGTCAGTAAGGTTACCAGTGTGGCTATTCTGTGGTACGGCGCGCAACTGGTCATTAACGGTGATCTCACTGTCGGAGCGCTCATCGCCTTTAATATGTTTGCCGGGCAGGTAACCGCACCGGTATTACGCCTGGTACAGTTGTGGCAGGACTTTCAGCAGGTATCCATTTCGGTAAAGCGATTGGGCGATATTCTCAATGTGGTGCCGGAACATCAGCAGAGCAGCGGTAATACCCTGGCGGAAATTAAGGGCGCGGTTCGTTTTTCCGGCGTGGCTTTTAGCTACCGGCAGGATGCCGCCCGGGTGGTGAATAGCGTGGATCTGTCGGTCAGACCGGCAGAGGTTATCGGTATTGTTGGGCGCTCCGGGTCGGGTAAAAGCACGCTTACCCGTCTTATTCAACGGCTTTATGTCCCCACCGAGGGGCAGATTTTTATCGACGGTATCGATATTGCCCATATCGATCCGCAGTGGTTGCGCAGGCAGATTGGCGTGGTGTTGCAGGAGACGCAGCTATTTAACGGTACTGTGCGGGAAAATATTGCGCTCACGATACCGGATGCGTCGCTTGAACAGGTTATCGCGGCGGCGGAGCTTGCAGGCGCTCATGAGTTTATCAGTGAGTTTCCCCTCGGCTATGACACCCCGGTAGGTGAGCATGGGGGCCAGCTGTCAGGGGGACAGAAGCAGCGCATCGGTATTGCGCGTGCGCTAATGGCTCGCCCTGCCATTCTGATTTTTGATGAAGCGACCAGTGCGCTTGACTATGAATCTGAAAGGGTGGTTCAGCAAAATATGGCGCGAATCTGCCAGGGAAGGACGGTGTTTATCATCGCCCATCGCCTCTCTACCGTGCGACATGCCAGCCGGATCGTGGTGATGGATAAAGGGAATATTATCGAACAGGGCACGCACCAGCAGCTTTTAATGCAGCAGGGAACGTACAGCCATCTGTATCGGTTACAGAGTGAGGCGATCGCGTATGAAGAGTGAACATCACGACTTTTTACCCGCCGTGCTGGAAGTTCAGGAGACACCGCCTTCACCGCTTGGCAGGTTGATAATCTGGGTGGTGATAGCACTGATGACTACCTCGGTCTGCTGGGCCGCCTTTAATGAGGTGGATATCGTTGCGGTGACCCGGGGTAAGCTGGCGGTAACCCGGCTCTCGCGGCCCGTTCATGCCGCCGTCACGGCCGATATTGCCGCGGTACTGGTTCGTGAAGGGGAGCGGGTCAACAAAGGGCAGGCGCTGGTAAAACTTAACGATGCGTCACTGCAGGCCCAGCATCAGGAGAACCTGTTACGCCAGCGCCTTAATCGCCTGCATATCGCCCGGCTTGATGTACTGATTGGTCAGTATACGAAGGATAACGGTGAAGCGGTGCTGCCGGCTGAATTGCAGCAAGACAAATCGCCGGAAGTGCTGGCGGTACAGGCTCGTCTTGCGGCAGAAATAGAGGCCGACAGGCAGCAAAAACGTATCGATCGTACCACGCTGACAACGCTTGAGGCGCAACTGGATTCGTATCAGCAGCAGCATCAGATGGCGCAGGCGTTGCTGCCTATCCATCATCGACAGTATCAGGCTATGGAGCAGCTCAATAAAAAGAAAATGACCAGCGATGACAGTCTGCTTGAGTTACGTAAGACCTGGCTGGAGTCCCGATATAACGTCAGCACCATGGAAGCGAAGGTGCGAGAGTCCCGCTCGGGATATGAGCAGCAAGTGGCGGAGCAGGCCGCCCGGACGGCTGGAAATGTGCGCAAAGCCGAAGAGGAACGCAGCGAACGCCTGAATGAAAATGCCTTGCTGCGGATGCAGTTGAAGCAGTTAGATGCACTGCTGGCCCAGTATACGCTGAAGGCACCCGTCGGCGGTAAAGTGGATGCCCTGGCATTCAGAGATGCGGGAGGGGCCGTCGAGGCGGCGCAGGAGGTTCTGAAGATCGTACCGGAAGGCGAAAAAATTGGCGCAGAGGTGTGGGTCAGTAATCAGGATGTCGGTTTTTTACGTATCGGACAATTGGTCACGGTTAAGCTCGATACTTTCGATTTTACGCGCTATGGCTGGGTAAAGGGGCGGCTTATCTATCTGGCGGCCGATGCCACCGAAGACCGGGAAAACGGGTTGATTTATAGGGCCGTGATTGAGCTTGATAGTGATGAACTGACCATAGACGGAGCGTTAAAAAAACTGGAACCGGGGATGTCGGTCAGCGCCGAGATTAAAACCGGTAAGAGAACGCTACTGAGCTACCTGCTGAGCCCGATGCTGGAGGCGCTGGACGATGTAGGTAAACAGCGCTAAGTGTCAGCAAGTGGCAGATACCTGAATCTGCCACTTGCTGGTGCAGGCTGCGCCAAAAAAACGCATTAACCAATCTGAAATTCTATTGCTGATCACAATTACAGAATAATGCTCCGAAAATGCATAACTTCTCTTTCCCATCATTCTACAAATAGCTCTCTTCATTATTTTATGCACTTTTTATGCGCTTTATATGCATATCACCGGCGTTTAACTTATTGATTTTCCGTTGTCGCCTGGGGTTTATGCACTTTTTCGGCTGGCTGGCATAAAGTCTGCAATCTACAGTCAGAAGGTGAGTTGATACTTTTTATTAACAATATCCAAACTAATATTTCACGAGGCCACTATGACCCAGTCCGTTACCCGCGAAGACTTTGATACCTGGATGGTTCCCCTTTACGCGCCGGCCCCGTTTATTCCTGACCGGGGCTTCGGCTCACGGCTGTGGGACAAAGAAGGAAAAGAGTATATCGATTTTGCGGGCGGCATTGCCGCGAATGCTTTGGGGCACGCCCATCCGGCGCTGCGTCAGGCGCTGGAACAGCAGGCCGCAAAACTGTGGCACACCGGGAATGGCTACACCAACGAACCCATTCTGCGTCTGGCGAAGCAGTTGATTGACGCCACCTTTGCGGAACGGGCCTTTTTCTGTAACTCCGGGGCTGAAGCTAACGAAGCTGCCCTGAAGCTGGCGCGCAAGTATGGTCACGATCGCGGTGGCCCGGAAAAGAGCGCGATCCTCGCCTTCGATCGCGCTTTTCATGGCCGTACCCTGTTTACCGTATCTGCGGGTGGTCAGCCTGCCTGGTCCCGTGATTTTGCGCCGCTGCCGCCTGATATCCACCATGTGCCTTATAACGATTTAGAGGCGGCGGCGAAGCTTATCGATGACCGGACCTGCGCGGTGATTGTGGAGCCGGTCCAGGGGGAAGGGGGCGTGATACCGGCGCGGCGTGAATTCCTGGCGGGGCTGCGCGAGCGGTGCGATCGCCACGATGCGCTGCTGATTTTTGATGAAGTTCAGACCGGCGTTGGGCGTACCGGTTCGCTGTACGCCTATATGCACTACGGCGTGACGCCGGATGTCTTAACCAGCGCCAAGGCACTGGGCGGCGGTTTCCCGGTGGGAGCGATGCTGACCACCGACGTTATCGGCCGCACGCTGGGAGTGGGCACCCACGGCACCACCTGGGGCGGTAATCCGCTGGCGGGAGCGGTGGGCGGTCGGGTGCTGGAACTGGTAAACACGCCGGAGCTGCTGGAGGGCGTCAGACAGCGCCACCAGCACTTTATCACCCGGTTGCAGGCCATCAATGCCCGACTGGCGCTGTTTCGCGAGATCCGCGGACTGGGGCTGCTGATTGGCTGCGAACTGCGACCGGAATATGCCGGTCAGGCGAAGACGATTCTGCGGGCCGCTGCCGCAGAAGGTCTGATGATGCTGGTGGCTGGTCCGGATGTGCTGCGCTTTGCCCCATCGCTGATTATCGACGAACAGGATATCGACGAAGGGCTGGAACGTTTTGAGCATGCCTGCCGCAACGTGGTTGGGGAGGGCCGCCTGTGATAGCGATCCGTCCCGCCACCCATGCCGATCTGGGCGGGTTAATAGCGATGCTGGGCAGTGCCGGTAGCGGCCTGACATCGCTTCCCGCCCATGAAGAGACCATCGCGGCGCGTATCGAACGTTCGCTCCAGACCTGGCGCGGCGAGCTGCCGCGTGGGGAGCAGGGCTATGTTTTTATCCTTGAAGAGCTGGAGAGCGGTAAACCGGTAGGGATCTGCGGCATAGAAGTCGCCGTGGGGCTGACCGAGCCCTGGTATAACTACCGGGTGGGGACTCTGGTGCACGCCTCGAAAGAGCTTAACGTTTATAAAGCGCTGCCGACCCTGTTTCTCAGTAACGATCACACCGGCAGCAGCGAGCTCTGTTCACTGTTTCTCGATCCGAAATGGCGCCATGCGGGCAACGGCTATCTGCTCTCTAAATGCCGCTTTCTGTTTATGGCCGCATTTCCGGAGCATTTCAGCAGCAAGCTGGTGGCGGAAATGCGCGGCGTCAGTAGCGAGCAGGGCCAGTCACCGTTCTGGGATAGCCTTGGCAGCCGCTTTTTCGCTATGGATTTCGTTAAGGCGGATTATCTGTGCGGAACCGGACAGAAAGCGTTTATCGCTGAACTGATGCCGAAGCATCCAATCTATACCGACTTTCTCTCCCCCGAAGCGCGGGCGGTTATTGGCGAAGTGCATCCTCAGACGGCACCGGCCCGGTCGGTGCTGGAGGCTGAAGGGTTCCGCTATCGCCACTACATCGACATCTTCGACGGCGGGCCAACGCTGGAGTGCGACCTGGATCAGGTGAGGGCCATCCGCGACAGCCGGATGGTGGAAGTGGCGGTCGGTCAGCCCGCCCGCGATTCCCAGCCGCTGTGCCTGGTGGCGAATGAAAACTATCACCATTTTCGTGCCCTGCTGGTGGCGGCTAATCCCCGGGCGTCGCGCATCGTACTGGATGGCGCAACGGCCGATGCCCTGAAATGCAGTAGCGGTGACCGGGTGCGCCTGGTCCGTCTCGTCCCACAGGAGAAACGCGGATGACACACTGGATTAACGGTCGCTGGCTGCCGGGTAGCGGCACGCCATTTCACAAAACGAACCCGGTAACGGGAGAGACGCTGTGGCAGGGAAACGGCGCCAGTCCGCCAGAGGTGGAAGCGGCCTGCAATGCGGCGCGGGCCGCCTTTCCCGACTGGGCCCGCCGTCCGCTGGAAACCCGCTTTGCGATTCTGGAACGCTTTGCCGCGCTGATGGAGCAGCAAAGAGATGCACTGGCCCAGACCATCGCCCGGGAGACGGGGAAACCCCGCTGGGAGGCGCTCACCGAAGTGACGGCTGCGGTTAATAAAATTGCCATTTCGCTAAAAGCCTGGCATGCCCGCACCGGCGAACAGCGTACGCTGCTGGGTGACGACACAGCGGCCAGCCTGCGTCACCGGCCGCACGGGGTGCTGGCAGTGTTCGGCCCCTATAACTTCCCCTGTCATCTGCCGAATGGTCAGATTGTTCCCGCGCTGCTGGCGGGCAACTGCGTGGTATTTAAGCCCAGCGAGCTGACGCCGGGCAGCGGCGCCGAAATGGTGAAACTCTGGCAGCAGGCGGGTCTGCCGCCCGGGGCGCTGAATCTGGTGCAGGGCGGGTCAGAAACCGGTCAGGCGCTGGCGGGACATCCGGGTATCGATGGCCTGCTGTTTACCGGCAGCGCCGCCACCGGCTATCAGTTACATCGTCAACTGGCCGGTCAGCCGGAAAAGATTCTGGCACTGGAGATGGGGGGCAATAATCCACTGATTGTCGACCAGCCCGACGATATCGATGGCGCGGTGCATCTGACCATTCAGTCGGCCTTTATTACCGCCGGGCAGCGCTGCACCTGCGCACGCCGCCTGCTGGTTAAACGCGGCGCGGCGGGGGATCGCTTTCTTGAACGGCTGGTGACGGTGGCAGAGCGGCTGCGTCCGGCGGCCTGGTATGCCGAGCCCCAACCCTTTATGGGCGGCGTCATTAGCCGTGATGCGGCACAGCGGGTGATGACGGCCTGGCGCCAGCATCTGGCGCGGGGCGGTCGACCGTTACTGGCTCCGGCACTGCTGGATGAGCACAGTTCGCTTGTCGCGCCGGGGATAGTGGAACTGACCGGCGTGACCGGGGTTCCGGACGAGGAGGTCTTCGGCCCACTGCTGGGCGTCTGGCGCTATGACAACTTCGATGAGGCTATCGCTCTGGCGAATGCGACCCGCTACGGTTTGTCGGCGGGGCTGATTTCACCGGATCGGGCGTTGTTTGACCGTCTGTTGCTGGAAGCGCGAGCCGGTATCGTCAACTGGAACCGGCCGTTGACCGGCGCCGCCAGCACGGCGCCCTTTGGCGGCATGGGGGCGTCGGGTAACCATCGCCCGGGAGCCTGGTATATGGCAGATGCCTGTGCCTGGCCGATGGCGAGCCTGGAGAGCGAGCGCTGTCCGCTGCCGCAACAGCTCAGTCCGGGGCTGGACTTTTCCGGAGGTGACGATGAACGCCCGTGAAGCCAACTTTGATGGGCTGGTGGGGCCCACTCATCATTACGCAGGACTGTCGCTGGGCAATGAGGCTTCGATGCGTCACCGTCATCGGGTCGCTAACCCGCGGCTGGCGGCACGTCAGGGATTGCTCAAGATGAAGGCGCTGGCGGATGCCGGTTTCCTTCAGGGGGTCATCCCACCTCAGGAGCGCCCCGGCGTGGCGCTCCTGCGCCAGTTGGGATTCAGCGGCAATGACGGCGCGGTGCTGGAGCAGGTCTGGCGTCAGGCGCCGGGGTTACTGGAAGCGGCCAGTTCGGCTTCGGCCATGTGGGTTGCCAATGCCGCCACGGTATCGCCGTCAGCGGACAGTCAGGATGGGCGGGTGCACTTTACGGTGGCAAATCTGAACAGCAAGTTTCACCGGGCTGTCGAAGCTCGCGTCACCGGGCGAGCGCTGCGCGCCATCTTTGGGGATACCCGTTACTTTGAGATTCATAACGCGCTGCCGCAGGTGGCCGCTTTCGCCGATGAAGGCGCCGCCAACCATAATCGACTCGCCGTGGCTCACGGCGCGCCAGGCATCCAGATTTTTGTCTGGGGGCGGGGCGATGGCGAACCGGGCGAGGGACCGAAGCGCTACCCGGCCCGCCAGACGCTGGCGGCCAGTCAGGCGGTGGCCCGACTGAATCGGGTGGCGTCACATCAGGCGCATTTTGTGCGTCAGAATCCAGAGGTTATTGACTGCGGCGTGTTTCATAACGATGTGATTGCCGTCAGCAACCAGCAGTTGATGCTGTGTCATGAGCGGGCCTTTGTGGAGGCGGAGCCGCTGTGGCAGGCGCTGGGCGAGCGGCTGCCCGGTTTTCAGCTCATCGAGGTGCCGGAGCGTCGGGTATCAGTGGCGGATGCGGTGCAGACCTACCTGTTTAACAGCCAGTTGCTAACGACGTCCGATGGCGGAATGACGCTGGTGCTGCCTGAAGAGGCCCGACGTCATGCGGGCGTGTGGGAGTATCTGAATGAGCTGCTGGCGGAGGATAACCCGATCACCCGGCTGCGGGTGTTCGATCTGCGTGAAAGCATGGCTAACGGCGGTGGCCCGGCCTGTCTGAGGCTAAGAGTGGTGCTGAACGAGGCGGAGCAGTCGGCGGTCAATCCCGGGGTCTGGATGAACGAGGCGCTGTTTAACCGCCTCGACGCCTGGATTGAGCGCCACTACCGGGACCGTTTGATCGCCGATGATTTACGGGATCCGCAACTGCTGGAAGAGAGCAGAACGGCGCTGGATGAGCTGACCGGCATCCTCAGCCTTGGGGCGCTATACGATTTTCAGCGGGAGGTAACGGCATGAGGGATTTTCTGGCCCGGACGCTAAACGGCAGGGCGCCGCAAGCGCAATGCGGCGAGCAGGGCGGTTTTTCGTGGCAGTGGCGGGAGGAGGGGATCCTGAGCATAACGCCAGATGCCGAACCGGTGGGCGATCTGGTCATCTCTGCGGCGATCCACGGTAACGAGACCGCGCCGGTAGAGTTACTGGATGCCATTATCCAGGCCCTGGCGGCGGGGGAATTGCCGCTGCGCTGGCGACTGCTGGTTCTCCTGGGCAATCCCGGTGCCCTGCGCGCCGGGCGTCGCTACCAGGCTCAGGATCTCAACCGTCTGTTTTCGCAAGGCTGGCAGCGCTTTCCTGAGGGGACGGAGAGGGAGCGCGCCAGGCTGCTGGAGCAGCGGCTGACGGAATTTTATCGCGCGCCGCGGCGCTGGCATCTGGATCTACACACCGCGCTGCGAGAATCGCTGCATTCGCGCTTTGGAGTGCTGCCCGCCAGTCAGACTCCGTGGGATGAAGGATTTCTGGCCTGGCTGGGGGCCGCGGGGCTGGAGGCGCTGGTATTCCATCAGTCGCCAGCGGGCACCTTCAGTCACTTCAGCCACGCCTGCTGCGGCGCCCTGAGCGCCACCCTGGAGCTGGGTAAGGCCCGGCCATTGGGTGACAATGACCTGACGCAGTTCAGGCTGGCGGATATGGCCCTGCGTGCGCTGCTACGTGGTGAGACGCCCGTGATGCCTGAGCGACCGCCCCGGCGCTATCGGGTGGTGCGTCAGTTGACTAAACAGAGCGAGGCGTTTGTGCTGCATATGGCGGACCAGACGCCTAATTTTACCGCCTTTCACGCCGGTGACCTACTGGCGGAAGAGTCGGGAAGGCGCTATCTGGCCAGGTATCCTACCGAGTATGTGCTGTTTCCCAACCCCCGAGTGGCGCCGGGGTTACGTGCCGGTTTGATGCTGATAGATGCGGAGTAACATTCCGGCCCGAGTGGCCGGAATTTATTCAGTTAACCGCAAAATATTAAATATTCAGACTGTTCCTGATGTCGGGCTTTATTTCACCAAATAAATCGGTTACCCTTTCTCCATAATTTCTGGCGATTCCCCGGAATTTTATTTTTTGTTACCAGTCTGCATCTGTTCTCCTTATTTCCTTCATAATTGGCGAAAATTTCGCAATCAGGCTTTCATTACTTTACGACACCTGTGGTTACTTGACTCCGAAAGCCCTAAACTCATTTCCGTCAACGCGACAAAGTAACGTCGCCGAATAACTGAATAAGGATAAGATACTATGCGTAAATTAACTGCGATTATTGTTGCTTCATCTCTGGCTCTGGGCGCGGCGAATCTGGCACATGCAGCCGATACGTCCACGACCTCCGCAAAGGAAGACGCAGTGAAGATGCATCATCATAAAGGCCCGCGTGGTCCGCATCATATGATGATGTTTAAAGACCTTAACCTGACCGATGCCCAGAAGCAGCAGGTTCGCGACATTATGAAGGCCGAGCGTCAGAAAATGCCGCGCCCGAATCTGGATGAGCGCCGCGCCATGCACAACCTGGTCGCCAGCGATACCTTTGACCGGGCCAAAGCTGAGCAGATGATTGAAAAAGGGGAGAAACAGAATCAGCAGCGCATGCTGTCGATGATGGAAACCCAGAACAAGATTTATAATGTGCTGACTCCGGAGCAGAAAAAGCAGTACAACGCCAATTTTGAAAAGCACCTGACCAAAAAGCAGGATCGCATGAATAAAGCGGCTGCTGAATAAACGACGATGCCCCTTTGGCCATCATAATAAAAACCGCCGTGCGAAGTTCGCCGGCGGTTTTTGCCGTTTATCGTTCACGCCCTCTGATGCGTACCAGTAATCCGTAGCTGAGGCTGGCTACCGGAAAGGCGACAAAAAAAGCCTGATCGCGAAAAACGATGCCGCTGATAATGCCAATCGCCAGGGCGAGCATCCCGTTGACCCGCCAGCGACGCTGTCCACTGTCATAGAGTGCGGTGACATCAACATGACCGCGTAAGATAATATAATAGTGCACCAGCATAATGCCCAGAATCGGGGCCAGGCAGGCGGAAAACAGAATCTGCACCCATGCCAGATGCGCCATCAGCAACCAGGGCATCAGCAGAATACTGAGCAGGCCTACAATCCAGGTCGCAGCGGCAAAGGAGAGGCGCGGACACAGATTCAGCAGCACAAGGGTTGCGGGAAAGATATTGGCGCAGGTGTTGGTGCTCCACTGGGCAACCACCAGTGTCAGACAGCCGATGACCAGTATTAGCGGTTGTTCTCTGAAGGAGACCTTCATCATCTCTACCGGATCGTAGTGGCCACTCAGTACGCCGGAGATAAGACCGGTACCCGACAACACCAGACCGCTGATAATAAACCCTGTAAAAAAGGCGATAATCATCGCGCGGTTGCGCATGAAAAATGAGGCTTCAGGACCATTGGGTGCTAACCGTAATTTACGTGACAGATCGCTGCCGTTCAGGGCTTCGGAAAGCCAGCCGCCCGCGAAAACGGAAATTGCGCCAAATAAGGTGAAACTGTCCGGCGTTGGCGGTTCTGGGGGACGTTCAAAAACCGTCAGCACCGTAATATCGTGCGTTTTCAGCAGCCACAGCACCATGGCACACAGCATCAGTGCCAGTAGCGGGATAGCCAGCCAGCCAAATCGCGACATGGATTTGACCCCCCGGCTGGCATTAACGATTTGGCAGCCAGCGAAAATGGCGAAGACTATCCAAAAGTGGGAAAAACCGAGCCAGGTTTCCAGGATGGTATTAATCGCGCTCGCTCCCAGCCAGGTGATGATGCCACACCAGGTGACACAAACGGCGGCGCGGGCCAGCGAACCGACAATGGCGCCCCGCAGTCCAAAGCAGTCGCGGATAAACAGGGTGAAGGGGACGCCATAACGGGTACCAATATCGCCGGTAAGGGTAATCAGGCAGGCGACCAGTGAAAACCCGAGTAGCGCACAGAGTAAAATTGCCAGCGGACTGAGCGTTCCGGCAAAAAAGATCTGGGTGGGAATAATCAATCCGACAACGTTCACCACCATGGCGGCGCACAGGATGGCGAGATCGAAGGTGGTAAGGGTTCTTTGCTGTGCCGTGCTGGGTAGTAGCTCCGGACTCATTCTGTTATTCATGGTCTGCTCCCTGACTAAAAGATGTGTACTTGCCGAACCCGGTCAGCGTGGGCCAGGCGGCGCCCGATCAGGCAAAAGGGTAAAAGTGGCGAATGATCGCGGTATCAAGGCTGCGGTGCAGGTACTGGCCCTGCCCGTGGTTGCCAAGAAACTGGCCCCGATGAACGATGGTTTCACCACGTAACAGGGTGGCGATAACCCTGCCTGTCGCCTGGAACCCTTCATACAGGCTGTAATCACAGCCGTTATGCAGATCCTGCTGACGCAGAGTCCAGTGTTCGCTATCGTCAAGAATCACCATATCGGCATCGCTGCCGGGGAGTAGGGTACCCTTCCGCGGGTAGCAGCCCATCAGTCGGGCGACGTTGGTGCTGGTGATAGCCACCAGTTGGTTAAGGGTGATGCGTCCGGCAGCAACGCCTTCGGTTAACAGAATGGGCAGACGAGTTTCCATTCCTGCCACGCCGTTGACGACCAGACGAAAGTCCTGAATCAAATTGCCCCGGGCATCGCGCTGTAGCTGGCGCTCTTTCTCTTCGCGGCTAAATGCGCAGTCATCTGAACCGGTGACGGAGATGACCCGCTGCTGGATCCCCTGCCATAACGCCGCCGCATCCTCAGGTCGTCGCAGTGGAGGAGAACAAATAGCGAGATGGCCATTTGCGGGATCCTGATACAGATCGTCAAACCGGGTCAGATAGTGGGGGCAGGTCTCGACATAAATGGGAAAACCGCGGCGCTGCGCCCGTGCGGCGATATCAAGACACTCGCCGTGGGTGGTGTGCACGATCAATAGCGGGCTCCCCAGCCCGGTAGCCAGCGATACGGCGCGCTGGAAGGCTTCGCTTTCACAAAGCTTCGGTTTATGTTCGGCGAAGTCGCGCCATGTGAGCTGTCCCGCTGCAACCTTATGTTGGTAAAAATGCTCGACGAGCGCATCGGACTCGGCATGGACCATCGGCAAAATGGGGTGCTGGCGGGCCAAAGTGAAAATTCGGACCAGCGTCGCGTCGTTGGCCATGACGCCTTCCCTGCTATAGGTCATAAATAACTTAAACGTTGGACAGCCGGCGCGAATAAGCGCGGGAATTTCTGCACAATGGCGGGCAGATGCCTCGATAAATTTACCGTGTACGGCGTAATCCACCGCGCACTCCGCCATTTCTTCCCGCCTTTCATGTAGTGCCTGCAATACCGATTGTTGTCGTCGGGTATTGGTAAAATCGAACAGGGTGGTTACGCCACCAAAAGCGGCGCAGAGGCTTTGTTGATAAAAAGAGAGTCTGCCGGTGATGCCCTGAAAAGGCGCCTGCACATGCATATGGGCATCGATCAAGCCGGGTAACACCTTATGGTGGCGGGCGTCGATGATCCGCCGGGCTGGCGCCGTCGAGCCTGGGGTCAGTAATGCAGCGACGCTCCCCTTATCGACGGCGATATCGGTGTGAAAAGTGCCCTCTGTTAATACTAACAGCGCATCTTTAACGATTAAGTCGTACATAGTTATTATCCCTGGCACGGGCCGGTATTAAAATGACAGTAAGAAATAATTCCCAGGCGAAATATGACTGGGGAATATTGAGTGTTGAGAATATGGTGATTTAAAATAATGATTATGTGGCGAGATTGGTAGGCTTTTTTTAGTGATGTTTACCACACAATTAAATGTAATTTATATTGTATAGGTTCATACTTAAACGCATTATTTTTAATACTAATATGAATGTATAAATAAAGTATTTTAGTTAAAGGCGTAAAAAAATTGGGGATGATGGCAATGGCCCGGAAGGAAGGTGCCGGGCCATTTTGTCATTGTCATTATTATTATTAATAGCGACGGATCGCCAGCCAGCACAGCAGCGAACCGCCTACCACCATCATCACCCCCTGCCAGAAAGGCCAGCCGGGCATCAGACCCAGCCACAGGCTGGCGATCAGCGCGGAAAGTACCGGGGTAAAGTAAGAGGCGGTAGCCAGCAGCGTCATATTGCCGCGTTGGATCCCGAAGTTCCATGCGGCGTAGGCCAGCGCCGTAGAGCCGCCCATAAACAGCAGTTGCAGCACCGGGGAAAGCGCAAAACGCAGCGGCGGCTCGTCGCCCAGACTGTATTTTATCCACAGAATCAGCGCGGTAGCGCAGAAAAACAGCGGCACGCCGCTTTTGCCGCCGCCCCAGCGGCGGGTGAGGTTACAGTACAGTGCCCAGACGGCGGCGGCGCTAAAGGCCAGGCCATAGGCCAGCGGATTGTCCTGCACGTTTCGCCACAGCGGCACCGGGCTCCAGGCGCCATCGCCGCTCATCACCCGCCCCACACCGGCTACCGCCAGCAGCAGTCCGGGCCACAGCCACCACGACGCGCGCTGGCCGTTAAGCAGCAGCGCCAGGGCCACCGTCAGTCCCGGCCACAGGTAGTTGATCATTCCAAGCTCCAGCGCCTGAGTTCGGGTATGGGCCAGACCGATCGCCAGCGCCAGGGCGATTTCGTAGAAGACAAACAGTCCCCCGCCGATGAGCAGATAGCGGCGCGTCAGCGCCGTCGGGCGGGGCAGTCCCTGGGTCAGACACAGCAGACATGCGCTCAGGGTGTAGATGAGTGCCGCGCCGCCGCCAGGACCAAAGTGTTCACTGATGCTGCGCAGCAGTCCGACCGAGGTGCTCCACAGCAGTATAGCGAGTAGCCCAAACAGGGTCGCGCGCCGGGTGATTACGTCCATTGTCAAAAATTCGCCATCATGGCGCCTGTCATTAATCCAGAAAAAGGGGTGAGGAAGGGCGCCCGCACGAATGGCGGGCGCTGAAAGTTATCGGTGCCAGAAGTCGTCAAAGACGGTAATGGGCGGGCGACGCTTATGTTCGGTTTTCTGATACCAGTTCTCAATAATCTGTGCCGCTTCAGAGCCGACCGTTTTCCCTTCCAGATAGTCGTCGATCTGATCGTAGGTAACGCCCAGGGCGATTTCATCTGGCAGGGCGGGACGGGAGTCTTCCAGATCCGCGGTTGGGGATTTCAGATACAGATGTTCCGGGCAGCCCAGGGTTTTAAGCAGCAGCTTGCCCTGGCGTTTATTCAGACGGAACAGCGGGTTAATGTCGGTGCCGCCGTCGCCGTATTTGGTGAAGAAGCCCGTTACCGCTTCGGCGGCGTGATCGGTACCGACGACCACGCCGTGGGTCATGCCGGCAATACTGTACTGGGCTTTCATGCGCTCGCGGGCTTTCTCGTTACCGCGCACGAAGTCGCTTAGTTCGATACCTGCCTCGCGCAGCGTCTGCTCGCTGGCCAGTACCGCGGCCTTAATATTGACGGTCAGTACCCGATCCGGTTGGATAAAGGTGATGGCGTCCTGGCAGTCCTGTTCATCGGCCTGGGTGCCAAACGGCAGACGTACGGCGATAAACTGGTATTCGTCGTTGCCGGTTTCCTTACGCAGTTCGCTGATGGCGGTCTGGCACAGCTTGCCGGTCAGGGTGGAATCCTGCCCGCCGCTGATACCGAGAACCAGGGTTTTCAGAAACGGATAGCGCTGCAGATAAGACTTCAGAAAATCGACGCTGCGGCGAATTTCCTGCCTGGCGTCGATTACCGGTTTTACGCCAAGTGCCTTAATAATCTCTTGCTGTAGGCCCATCTCCCCCTCCATAAAAATGAATCATCCGCGACGGCGGATGCAAAAAAATGCTGCTTTAAACTAACCCGTTGGACGCCAAACGACAAGAGAGGGGGGGCGAGGGGGCGGGTAAATGGCGCGTTTTTCGGCAGATCAGTGGGTTGCATTTCTATTTAGAGTTTTCTTAAAGTGCGCGTCGCCTGTTAACAACTTGAAAAAAATTGTTTTATATTCCAGGATTATTGGACTCGCCGAGATAAAACAGAGGATGAAAAATGAACAAGTTCACAGGATTTTTAGGCGCAGCAGCTGTTTTAACCATGCTGGCAGGTTGTACGGCTTATGATCGTACCGCCGATCAGTTTACTCAGCCGGTGGTTAAGGATGTGAAAAAGGGGATGACCCGCGAGCAGGTTCGCCAGATAGCAGGTCAGCCCTCTTCTGAGGTCTCTATGGTTCACGCCAAAGGTACCTGCCAGACCTATATCCTGGGCCAGCGCGGCAACAAGATCGAAACCTACTTTGTGGCGTTGAATGAGACCGGCCACGTGATTAACTCCGGCTATCAGACCTGTGCCGAATACGATACCGATCCGCAGTCTCCGCAGAAAAAAGTGCTGTAATTGCATCCTGACGGATCCTCAAAACCGCCGGTAAACGGCGGTTTTTTTATGGATAAAAGGGGTGTTCCAGGCCACCGCGAGGTTTTGCGTCGGCCTCGCCCCGTTTTCCCGGAACACTCACCGGACAGCCGCGTCGCGCACGGGATGCGCGACGCGGCCGCGACAAATCCGCTATCATAACGGTTTGCCAGTTTTCGTAACGGATCGATTAAACAGCGCTTATGAAACCTCTTCGTCATCAGAATCGCCCGGTTATTAGCTACACCCCCAGGCATGAGCCGGCGCCGCCGGAACATGCCAGACGTCTTGAAGAGTATCGCGATGTCTGGGTGCTGCGTGGCAAGTATGTGGCGTTTGTGCTGGTGGAGAATGCCTTTCGGCGTTCCCCTGCATTTGATATGCCTCAGGCGGCGCAGCGCTGGGCCGACCAGCTGCGTCAGGAGGAGGTATAAAAAAACCCGGTACTGAAAAAGTACCGGGTTTTTTATTTAGCGCGGAGGAGGTTAGCGGTGAGCCAGTTCGGCTTCCTCGTCGCTGTTAAGCACTGCTTTATCGGTCTGACGCAGTAGCTGGCTGGTGATGGTGCCTGCCGTCATAGAGCCATTCACGTTCAGGGCGGTACGACCCATATCAATCAGCGGCTCTACCGAGATCAGTAGGGCCACAAGGGTCACCGGAAGCCCCATGGCTGGCAGGACGATAAGCGCGGCGAAGGTCGCGCCGCCGCCCACGCCCGCCACACCGGCGGAGCTGACGGTAACAATACCCACCAGGGTGGCAATCCACATCGGATCCAACGGATTAATCCCCACGGTCGGCGCGACCATGACCGCCAGCATCGCCGGGTAAAGTCCGGCGCAGCCGTTCTGACCAATGGTTGCCCCAAAGGAAGCGGCAAAGCTGGCAATAGATTCCGGAATGCCCAGACGCTGAGTCTGTGCTTCAACGCTCAGCGGAATGCTGGCGGCGCTGGAGCGGCTGGTAAAGGCGAAGGTCAGTACCGGCCACACCTTGCGGAAGAAGCGCAGCGGGCTGACGCCAGCCAGCGACAGCAGCAGAGCGTGCACCACAAACATAATGGCCAGGCCCAGATAGGAAGCCACCACGAAGCTACCCAGTTTCACGATGTCATTCAGATTAGAGCTGGCGACGACTTTGGTCATCAGGGCCAGCACGCCGTAAGGCGTCAGCTGCATCACCAGGCGTACCAGCTTCATTACCCAGCTTTGCAGAGTATCGATGGCGATCAATACCCGCTCGCCTTTAGGGGCGTCATCTTTCAGCAGCTTCAGCGCGGCCACGCCCAGGAAGGCGGCGAAAATCACCACGCTAATAATTGACGTGGGGCTGGCGCCGGTCATATCGGCGAACGGATTTTTCGGTACGAACGACAGCAGCAGTTCCGGTACCGACAGGTCGGCGACCTTACCGGCATAGTTGCTCTGGATAGCGTTCAGGCGTGCGGTTTCAGCGCTGCCCTGAACCAGCCCTTCGGCACTCAAACCGAACAGATTGGTGACCAGCACACCGACCAGGGCGGCGATCAGGGTGGTCAGCAGCAGCAGGCCGATGGTCAGTACGCTAATTTTGCCCAGCGAAGAGGCATTATGCAGGCGGGCCACGGCACTGAGGATACAGGCAAAGACCAGCGGCATGACGATCATCTGCAACAGTTTGACATAGCCATTACCGACCACATTAAACCACTCAATCGACTGCTTCATTACCGGGTTGTCGGCACCGTAGACCAGATGCAGGCCCAGGCCAAACAGCACGCCCAGAACCAGACCGACCAGCACTTTTTTCGCCAGACTCCACTGACGGTGCCGCGTTTGCGCCAGCGCCAGCAGCAGAATAGCGAACACCACAACGTTCGCTATAAGTGGAAAGTTCATCCCCGTTTACTCCTGAGTTTTGTCTATGACCGCGTATAACTGCGCGGCCTTATAGGTATGGCGCCAAGTGTAACAGCACTAAAAAACGGGAGATTATACCCAAAAGGAATTGAATATTCTTAAATGGAATAACGTGCGGGGTTATTGGCCCATCTGGTGATTAATAAAACGGTCGAAGCCTGTCTGCAGACTGGAAATGACCCAGGATGACCAGCGTACCGCTTCATTATCCGGAGCCGACTGGGGCAGCCACAGCGCATAGCAGAAAAACAGAATGCACAGCGCACGCTCCAGTTGATTGCCTTTTTGCGGCCGGACGATGGGCAGACGGAAACGCCAGCGGCAGGGCCAGAGCAGCGGTACGCCAGCCGGGGTCAGCATATCGGCCAGAATATGGCTCAGATAGCCCAGCACCATACCCTGAATGGCGTCGGCGGGAATCACCCAGCTTTCAGGCACCTTCAGATAGAACAGCGTCAGCGCCGCGAAAACCGCCAGCAGGCTGTGGGTGAATCCCCGGTGACCAAAGGCTCTGGCCACCGGACGCGACACCCAGGGAATGCGTTGCCCCAGGAAGGATTTAGGGTGGTCGATATCCGGCATCAGACAGCTCAGCACCGCAGCGGGCACAATATGCCACCAGTCACCCTGGGCCAGGACCGGCGTCAGCTCCACATTTTTTGCAAATACTGCGCAGGCGATGGAAAAGAGGAGGTGGCCTTCCGCCGTCATGATAAAACCTGGGGTAACTGTCAATTCATCCAGTATAGGGTTTTTATACAGTAGAAGGAAGTGGTGACGTTGTAACACTTTATCACAACGTCACTGTAGTAACAGGGATTAACGGGCGAGCCATCCGCCATCGACCGCCAGCGTGAAGCCGTTGACATAGTCAGAAGCCGAAGAGGCCAGAAATACAGCCGGGCCGCGCAGATCCTCCGGCGTGCCCCAGCGACCGGCCGGAATACGCTCCAGAATCTCCTGGCTGCGGTTTTCATCATCGCGCAGCGCCTGGGTATTGTCGGTGGCCATATAGCCAGGCGCGATGCCGTTAACGTTAATACCGTGAGGCGCCCACTCGTTAGCCAGCAGTCGGGTCAGCCCCAGAACGCCGCTTTTCGATGCGGTATAAGAGGGAACCCTGATGCCGCCCTGGTACGACAGCATGGAGGCGATATTGATAATCTTGCCGCCACTCCCCTGGCGGATAAACTGGCGGGCCACGGCCTGGGAAAGGAAGAATAGCGATTTCAGGTTCAGGTTCATCACCTCGTCCCACGCCTTTTCACTGAATTCCAGCGAGTCGGCGCGGCGGATGGTTCCGGCGTTATTGACCAGAATATCGATGTGACCCATCTCTGTGACGGTGCGGCTGACGATATCCTCAATGGCATCGGTGGTGCTAAGGTCGGCCTGAATAGCCATAAATTTACGGCCCAGCGCGGTCACTTTCTCACGTGTCTCAATGGGATCTTTACGGCTGACGCCCACGATGTCACAGCCAGCTTCTGCCAGTGCCAGGGTCATTCCCTGGCCTAACCCGGTGTCGCCGCCGGTGACGATCGCCACTTTGCCCTGAAGAGAAAATGCATCGAGAATCATAGATTGCTCCTGTCTGGCATGGATTTGGTTCTGCTCTGATGGGATCAATCATAGGCGTGGGAAAGGGAAATAACAAATAAAATGAAATTATGTTTCAAAAATTATGCAACCGGGCGTTTCCCACACCCGGTGGGCTATCAGGGGCGAAGATGGTGGGGAGCCAGGGCGTTAAGCGACTCCAGGCGCACGTCGGCCAGCGCCCAGCGTGGGTCGCCGCGATTTTCAATGGCCGGTACCACGATTGAACGCATACGCGCCGCTTTACAGGCGATCATCCCATTGACCGAATCTTCCAGCGATACGCAGTTAACTGGCGCCACATCCAGCTTACTGGCGGCATCCAGATAAACCTGGGGATGAGGTTTACTAAACGGTAGCCCTTCGGCGGAGGCCAGGGCATCAAACTGATCGCGCAGTTCGAACATGGCTAATACCCGCTCCAGCATGCGCATTGGCGAGGCTGAGGCGAGCCCTACTTTTAGCCCCATCGCTCTACACTGCGCCACGGCTTCGCGTGCGCCGGGCAGCAGGGGGCGTTCTTCTTCGACCAGTGCGATAGCGCGCTCGATGATCTGCGCGGTGGCTTGTGCTTTAGAGATGCCCTGCCAGGGCTGTTGGGCGTACCAGAGATCCACCACCATATCGATGCGTAGTCCCAGAATATCCGGCAGCTCGCCGCGCCTGGTAATATCAACGCCCAACCCGGCCATGACTTCCAGTTCGGCCCGATCCCATAGCGGCTCGGAATCGATCAGCAATCCATCCATATCAAAAATTGCGGCGAGTACCCGACGTTGGTTCGGCATGGTTACCACTCCTGTTAACGGCAAATATAACGAAAGTTCTGCATATCAATAGCCTGGAACGGCGGGGCTTACCAGTGATTTACCCGAACTCACGGCAAAAATCAGGCGAAAAACCGGCGGACGGGTTAGAATCAGGATTCAGGATAGCCTCATAAGCACAAGGGGAGAGGATGACGTATCAACAAGCTGGGCGCGTTGCGCTGTTAAAACGCGTCGCCGGTTGGGTGATTTTTATTCCGGCGCTGGTATCTACCGTGATATCGCTGCTTAAGTTTATGTATGAGCACAGCGAGAAGCGACCGGGCATTGATGCGGTGATGATGGATTTTGCGCATGTGATGATCGATATGGTGCGCTTTAATACGCCGTTTCTGAACTTTTTCTGGCACAACTCGCCGCTACCCGACTTTCATCAGCAAATGAATCCGGGATTCTGGATTATCTATGCGCTGATTTTTGTTGGCATGGCGCTGCAGGCCAGCGGTGCCCGTATGGCGCGCCAGGCGCGCTTTCTGCGTGAAGGGGTGGAAGACCAGCTCATACTGGAACAGGCAAAGGGTGACGAAGGGTTGAGCCGCGCGCAGCTTGACGCCCGGGTGGTGGTGCCGCGCCACACCATTTTTCTGCAGTTCTTCCCGCTGTATATTCTGCCGATTATCCTGATTGTACTGGGCTACTTCTTCTTTAAACTGCTCGGCTTTCTGTAGCGCTTTTCCGCGCCCCAAAAAACGCCCCACGGGGCGTTTTTTGGGGTTGTGGAGGGTATCAGACCGCCAGTACCAGCTCCAGAGTGCGCTGGGCTTCTGTAAGGTGTTTACCGCCAAAAAGGTTAGCCCGGTTCAGCAGGGTATAGAGTTGGTAGACCGGCTGGCGATCCAGGAAATCGACGGGCAGGGGGGAGACGGATTGATAACCGTCGTAGATTTGCGGCGGCTGTTCGCTGTGTAGCGGCAACATGGCCAGATCGCACTCTCTGTCGCCCCAGTAACAGGCGGGATCAAACAGGAAGGGGCCGTCCGGTCCCAGCGCGCAGTTTCCCGACCACAGATCGCCGTGCAGCAGAGAAGGCTGGGGCTGATGGTTAACCAGCCGCCGCTGTACCGCCTCGACAATCTTATCGATATCGCCAAATTCCAGCCCTTTTTCGGCTGCCAGCTCCAGCTGCCAACCGATGCGTTGCTCGGCGAAAAAGGTGGCCCAGCGCCGCTGCCACTGGTTGGGCTGCGGCGTGGTGGAAAGATGATTGTCAAAATCGAGGCCGAACTGAGGCTGATCGCTCCACTGGTGCAGATGGGCCAGCTGCTGACCCAGCAGGAAGGCGTTGTGCGCATCCAGCGGACGCGGCGCCAGATAGTCCAGCAGCAGGAAACTGTAGTCGCGAGTACTGGCCACGCCGCGTACTTTCGGCACTTTGACTGTGCCGCTGCGCGCCAGTAACGCCAGCTGATCCGACTCCGCGGTAAAGCAGGGCAGCATATCGCGCCGGTCGCTTTTCACGAAGATATCATGGCCGGCAAAACGGATGCGCCAGGCGGAATGGACTTCTCCACCCGGAAGTTCCGCGCGCTGTTCAATCTCTCCCTCACCAAACTGCTCGCTTAACAGACGGCTGATAGCTTGCCACATAGACGGTCCCCCGTTGCCTGATGCTCCAGATCAATCATTAGCTTAGCGCTGATACCGGGGTTAAAAACCAGACCTGCTGCACAACCCCGGACGGAAGTTGTCGTTACGTTATTCGGGATGCTCGCGTGCCTGTAACCATGATTCCAGCGTGACGAGTTCGATCTCCGGCTCTTCGCCGAGTGCCAGCTTGCTTAAGCCCCGGGCCAGCTCCGTGACCTCTTCAGGCGATAGTGGAGTGGTCATGCCCCAACTGCCCGGGCCAGTCTCGTGAAGTTTGCCCTCTTCGTCAGAGATCGTGAGAGAAAAGCCTGCGCGGGTCATCTCATTATTGAGCTCATTGACCGGCGTCAGGCCGCTGACCTGGTGGCTGATGGTTACAATATAGCGGTTAATGTCGCCGCTCATGGTTCACCTCTCTGAAGTATAAGAGCTTTCAGCATAGCTGATTCCCCGGGAAGCTCCCGATTCCTCGCAATAAGGGATCAGCGATTAACGTTTGATAACCGGCTGGCGCTATCCCGATGGGCGCGAAAGTCAACCTATATATTTATCTTATTGCCGCTGCGGTTATTCCGTTTAACCCTAAAAGATTAGCAGCGTTAAAAAAGATTGTCATATTAAAATCAGGGATAATCCTGGCGTTACCCTGCAAAATGTGAAGACTCTATCTATCTGAATTTAAATGCCTTTTAAGAGGCCTCTTATTCATTAAATTAAATGGTTATTTATTACGCTGTCAGCGCTCATTTTTTATAATTAGTAACCTTTGACGGGCTTTTGTTCTGATAAATTCGGCGTATGATTCGCAGGTTACTTTAGCGCTATTTGGGTTTTTCTTTGTTGTATGGATATTCGGATATAATGAATTTATTAACGCGTACTCCTGTCGCGCTGGCGCTGACGGGGAGTTTTATCTTTCCGTCGCTGGTGATGGCCGACGACTCGGTGTTTACCGTGATGGACGATCCGGCCAGTGCGACGAAACCTTTCGAAGGCAATGTAAATGCGGGCTACCTGGCCCAGTCTGGTAACAGCCGCAACTCATCGCTGACGGCCGACTCGACCCTGACCTGGTATCAGACCAGTACCGCCTGGTCGCTGTGGGGCAATGCCAGCAACACCTCCTCTAACGATGAGCGTTCGTCCGAAAAGTATTCGCTGGGCGGGCGTAGTCGCTATAACCTGAGCTCTCATGATTACCTGTTTGGCCAGGCAAGCTGGCTGTCAGACCGCTATAACGGCTATCGCCAGCGAGATGTCCTGGCGACCGGTTACGGGCGCCAACTGCTGAATGGACCGACGCATAAGCTGCGGCTGGAAGTCGGCCCTGGGGTACGTTACGACGAGTACACCGACGGTGGCGATAAAACCCAGCCGCTGGGCTATGCATCCGGCACCTGGGCGTGGAAGATGACAGACACCGCCACCTTTACTCAGGGAGTCTCGGTTCTGGGGAGCGAGGACACCACTGTTAACTCGGAAACCGCCCTGAATGTGGCGATTAACGAGCACTTTGGGTTGAAGCTGGCCTATAACGTTACCTGGAACTCAGATCCGCCGTCCAGCGCGCCGGAACATACCGATACCCGCACCTCTATTTCGTTAGGGTATAAGCTGTAATTACAGGCCGGGGGACCCCCGGCCCGTTTTTACAAAAATGGCGTTTTTTAATTTAATGTGCGATCTTTCACTGCCCGAACTTATATTCCGCGGTATCCCTTCATTCTTCCTCCTTAATTGTCTGTCAGACTTCAGGGTCAATAAATTTGATGTCAACAAGCAAATAATTTGACTGGTCAAAAGTGTGATCTGGATCTAGTATTGAAACCGAGGCCAGTTATTTTGTTTGATACCAAAGAATAAGAGAAAAAGCATATGAAAATGATTAAGACAACCGCAACGGCAATCGTACTTTCGGCCCTTTCCTTTGGGGCGTTTGCCGCGCAGCCTGCACAGCCAGTAGCCGATCAGACCCTGACCGCCCAGCGCGCAAGTGACGTTGAAGCGGGCTCAAATATTATGCCCGGCGCGTTATCTACCGGTCAGACAATGGATCAGGCATTTGATGTCCATACCCTGGTCGCTGGCGACTGGTCATAACCATGGTTATTGGCGATTCACGAGTTTTGCAGTATCGGCGAATTAATAATAATCTTATCATCGATAAATAAAACCGGGCCTGTACTGCGTCCGGTTTTTTTATTGAGTCGTGTAAAACAGCCGGCCATCACCTTCATTTAGCTATTCTTTTTCATCCCCATTTTAGTGAGCTGGCGCGACAGCCGCGCTCAGAAGTGTTACTATCGATGACGCGCCGGCCCGGGGAATTCGGGGGCGCGGGTAATTCGGCCGCCAGGCCGTCCTCGCAATAGTTGGCGAGACGGATGCGCGGCGTTTTTCGTTTCAGCAAACTTTGTATGTGAGCTTGCGTGTGGCTCACCACTGCAAATAAGGATTTATGAATGCCTGTTATTACTCTTCCTGATGGTAGCCAGCGCGCCTATGACCATGCGGTCAGCGTAATGGATGTGGCGCAGGATATCGGTCCTGGACTGGCTAAAGCCTGCATTGCCGGTCGCGTAGACGGCCAGTTGGTAGACGCCTGCGATCCTATTGAGAAGGACGCAAAACTTGCGATCATCACCGCGAAGGATGAAGAGGGTCTGGAGATTATCCGCCACTCCTGCGCGCACCTGCTTGGTCATGCCATCAAGCAACTGTGGCCAAAAACCAAAATGGCTATCGGCCCGGTGATCGACAATGGTTTCTACTATGATGTGGAGCTCGATCACACTCTGACCCAGGAAGATCTCGACAAGCTCGAAAAGCGTATGCACGAGCTGGCAGAGACCAATTACGACGTCGTTAAGAACAAGGTGAGCTGGGAAGAGGCGCGCCGCACTTTTGTTGAGCGCGGTGAAAGCTATAAGGTTGCCATTCTTGACGAGAACATCAGCCATGATGATAAGCCGGGTCTTTATCATCATGAAGAGTACGTAGATATGTGCCGTGGGCCCCACGTGCCCAATATGCGCTTCTGCCATCACTTTAAACTGATGAAAACCGCAGGGGCGTACTGGCGCGGCGACAGCAACAATAAGATGTTGCAGCGCATTTACGGCACCGCATGGGCGGACAAGAAACAGTTGAAATCCTACCTGCAGCGTCTGGAAGAGGCCGCAAAGCGTGACCATCGTAAGATTGGTAAGCAGCTTGACCTCTATCATATGCAGGAAGAGGCACCGGGTATGGTGTTCTGGCACAACGACGGCTGGACCATCTTCCGCGAACTGGAAACCTTTGTCCGCACCAAACTGAAAGAGTACCAGTATCAGGAAGTGAAGGGTCCCTTTATGATGGACCGCGTCCTGTGGGAAAAAACCGGTCACTGGGACAACTACAAAGATGCCATGTTCACCACCTCGTCCGAGAACCGTGAATACTGCATCAAGCCGATGAACTGCCCGGGCCACGTGCAGATCTTCAACCAGGGGCTGAAGTCCTATCGCGATCTGCCGCTGCGTATGGCGGAATTCGGTAGCTGCCACCGTAACGAACCTTCGGGCGCGCTGCATGGCCTGATGCGCGTGCGCGGCTTCACCCAGGACGATGCGCACGTCTTCTGTACTGAAGATCAGGTGCGCGATGAAGTGAACAGCTGCATTCGTATGGTCTACGATATGTACAGCACCTTCGGTTTTGAAAAGATCGTGGTGAAACTGTCCACCCGCCCCGAGAAGCGTATCGGTACCGACGAAATGTGGGATCGCGCCGAAGCGGATCTGGCAGTGGCGCTGGAAGAGAACAATATTCCGTTCGAATACCAGCCGGGCGAGGGCGCCTTCTACGGGCCGAAGATCGAATTTACGCTCTATGATTGCCTGGATCGCGCCTGGCAGTGCGGTACCGTGCAGCTCGACTTCTCGCTGCCGTCGCGCCTGAGCGCCTCTTACATCGGCGAAAACAACGAGCGTCAGGTACCGGTGATGATTCACCGCGCCATCCTGGGCTCTATGGAGCGCTTCATTGGTATCCTGACCGAAGAGTTCGCTGGTTTCTTCCCGACATGGCTGGCGCCGGTGCAGGTTGTGGTGATGAATATCACCGATGCGCAGTCCGAATATGTGAATGAATTGACCCGTAAATTGCAGAATGCGGGCATCCGTGTAAAAGCGGACTTGAGAAACGAGAAGATAGGCTTTAAAATCCGCGAGCATACATTGCGTCGTGTTCCTTACATGCTGGTCTGCGGTGACAAAGAAGTCGAGGCTGGCAAAGTAGCGGTGCGTACCCGCCGGGGTAAAGACCTCGGTAGCCTGATTGTGAACGACGTAATAGAAAAGCTGCAGCAAGAGATTCGCAGCCGCAGTCTTCATCAACTGGAGGAATAAGGTATTAAAGGCGGAAAACGAGTTCAAACCGCGCGTCCGAATCGCATCAATGGCGAAATCCGCGCTCAAGAGGTTCGCTTAACAGGTCTGGAAGGCGAGCAGATAGGTATTGTCAGCCTCAGAGAAGCTCTTGAACAGGCTGAAGAAGCCGGGGTAGATCTGGTTGAGATCAGCCCTAACGCCGAACCGCCCGTATGCCGTATTATGGACTACGGCAAGTTCCTCTATGAAAAGAGCAAGTCTTCTAAAGAACAGAAGAAAAAGCAGAAAGTCATCCAGGTGAAGGAAGTCAAATTCCGCCCTGGTACTGATGAAGGCGATTATCAGGTAAAACTCCGCAGCCTGACTCGCTTTCTCGAAGATGGCGATAAGGCCAAAATCACCCTGCGTTTCCGCGGGCGTGAAATGGCCCACCAACAGATCGGTATTGAAGTGCTTAATCGCGTGAAAGAAGATCTGAGTGAACTGGCAGTCGTTGAGTCCTTCCCATCGAAGATCGAAGGCCGCCAGATGATCATGGTGCTCGCCCCCAGGAAGAAATAACGGGCCTTCAAGTAATTTAATCCTGTGAAACCTTCGGGTTTCGCAGGATTAGTTCGCCTGTATTTCGTTTATTAACAATGCGAAGTGGAAGTCAATAAGATGCCAAAAATCAAAACCGTACGCGGTGCTGCTAAGCGCTTCAAAAAAACCGGTAAAGGTGGTTTTAAGCACAAGCACGCTAACCTGCGTCATATTCTGACCAAAAAAGCGACCAAGCGTAAACGTCACCTGCGCCCGAAAGCCATGGTTTCCAAAGGCGATCTGGGTCTGGTAATCGCGTGCCTGCCGTACGCATAAGCCGTTAACGTTTAACTTTTTTAAGAATATAGATACAGGAGAGAGCACATGGCTCGCGTAAAACGTGGTGTGATTGCACGTGCACGTCATAAAAAAATCTTGAAGCAGGCCAAAGGCTACTACGGTGCACGTTCTCGTGTATACCGCGTTGCCTTCCAGGCTGTTATCAAGGCTGGTCAGTATGCTTACCGCGACCGTCGTCAGCGTAAGCGTCAGTTCCGCCAGCTGTGGATTGCACGTATCAACGCTGCAGCCCGTCAGAACGGTATTTCTTACAGCAAGTTCATCAACGGCCTGAAGAAGGCGTCTGTTGAGATCGACCGTAAGATCCTGGCTGACATCGCCGTATTCGACAAAGTGGCTTTCACCGCCCTGGTCGAAAAAGCGAAAGCAGCGCTGGCATAAGTCCAGTGAGATGAGGGAGCCTGTCTCCCTCTTTTCGTCTCTAAGCGAATCAATTCATTGACATTTCATACCGCAAGCCGTTCAATAGGCGCGGTAAGACAGTTTATGACAAGGTAACTGCAAGCATGAACGCTGCTATTTTCCGCTTCTTTTTTTACTTTAGCGCCTGACTCAGGGGGGCTTTACGCGTAAGAAAAGAAACGGAAAGTACGCTAAAAGGCCTCCTGAATGGAGGCTTTTTTTTTACAGATTATTCGCACTCAGACCCATGACTCCGGCGGGCTCCGCCGGCATAAGAGGAAAACCATGTCACATCTCGCAGAGCTGGTTGCCAATGCGAAGGCGGCCATAAACGAGGCCCAGGACATTGCGGCGTTAGATAACGTTCGCGTTGAATACCTGGGGAAGAAAGGGCAGTTGACCCTTCAGATGACCACCCTGCGTGACCTGCCGCCTGCTGACCGTCCGGCGGCCGGTGCGGTGATCAACCAGGCCAAAGAGCAGGTCCAGCAGGCGCTGAATGCCCGCAAAGAGACGCTCGAAAGTGCGTTGCTGAATGCCCGTCTGGCGGCGGAAACCATCGATGTTTCCCTGCCGGGGCGCCGCATTGAGAACGGCGGCCTGCATCCGGTGACCCGTACCATTGACAGGATTGAACACTTTTTTGGCGAACTGGGCTTTACCGTGGCGACCGGCCCGGAGATTGAAGATGACTACCACAACTTCGATGCCCTGAATATTCCGGGTCACCACCCGGCGCGTGCCGACCATGATACCTTCTGGTTCGACGCCACTCGCCTGCTGCGTACTCAGACTTCCGGAGTGCAGATCCGCACCATGAAGCAACAGCAGCCGCCGATCCGCATTATCGCTCCCGGCCGCGTCTATCGTAACGATTACGACCAGACCCACACCCCGATGTTCCATCAGATGGAAGGGCTGATCGTCGATAAAGATATCAACTTCACCAACCTGAAAGGGACGCTGCACGACTTCCTGCGCAACTTCTTTGAAGAAGATCTGCAGGTGCGTTTCCGTCCTTCCTACTTCCCGTTTACTGAGCCTTCCGCCGAAGTGGATGTGATGGGTAAAAACGGCAAATGGCTGGAAGTGTTGGGCTGCGGTATGGTGCATCCTAATGTACTGCGCAACGTGGGGATCGATCCTGAAGTCTATTCCGGCTTTGCCTTCGGCATGGGGATGGAACGTCTGACCATGCTGCGCTACGGCGTCACCGATCTGCGCGCCTTCTTCGAAAATGACTTACGTTTCCTCAAACAGTTTAAATAAGGCGGGACTGGCTAATGAAATTCAGTGAACTCTGGTTACGCGAATGGGTGAACCCGGCTCTGGACAGCGAACAGCTGGCCGGACAGATCACCATGGCCGGTCTGGAAGTGGACGGCGTAGAGCCGGTGGCGGGCGAATTTACCGGTGTGGTAGTCGGTGAAGTGATGGAGTGCGCACAGCATCCTAACGCTGACAAGCTGCGGGTCACTAAGGTGAACGTGGGCGGCGATCGTCTGCTTGATATCGTCTGCGGCGCCCCTAACTGCCGCAAAGGCCTGAAGGTGGCGGTGGCGACCGTGGGCGCGGTACTGCCGGGTAACTTTAAAATCAAAGCGGCGAAGCTGCGCGGCGAGCCTTCAGAAGGGATGCTCTGCTCCTTCTCCGAACTGGGGATCTCCGACGATCACAGCGGCATTATCGAACTGCCGGCCGATGCTCCCATCGGCACCGATATCCGCGACTATCTGAAGCTGAACGACACCACCATCGAAATCAGCGTGACCCCAAACCGCGCTGACTGCCTTGGCATTATGGGCGTGGCGCGCGATGTGGCGGTGCTGAATCAGCAGCCGCTGGTCGAGCCGGAAATCGCCCCCGTCGCGGCCGCCACCGATGAGACTCTGCCGATTCAGGTAGATGCCGCCGAAGCCTGCCCGCGTTATCTTGGCCGGGTAGTCAAAGGTATCGACGTGACCGCGCCGACCCCGATGTGGATGAAAGAGAAGCTGCGCCGCTGCGGCATTCGTTCCATTGATGCGGTCGTGGACGTGACCAACTACGTGCTGCTCGAACTGGGCCAGCCGATGCATGCATTCGATAAAGACAGGATCGAAGGCGGTATTGTGGTGCGTATGGCGAAAGAGGGCGAGAAACTGACCCTGCTGGATGGTAACGAAGTTCAGCTCAGTGCTGACACTCTGGTGATTGCCGACCACCAACAGGCCCTGGCTATGGGCGGTATCTTCGGTGGTGAACACTCTGGTGTGAATGGCGAAACCCGTAACGTGCTGCTGGAGAGCGCCTTCTTCAATCCGCTGGCGATTACCGGCCGCGCTCGCCGTCACGGTCTGCACACCGATGCTTCGCACCGCTATGAGCGCGGCGTGGACTACCAGCTGCAGTATAAAGCCATGGAGCGCGCCACCCGTCTGCTGACGGATATCTGCGGCGGTGAAGCGGGCCCGATTATCGACGTGACCCATGAAGCGCATCTGCCGAAGCCGTCCACTATCTGCCTGCGTCGCAGTAAGCTGGATCGCCTGATCGGTCACCCGATTCCTGACGCTCAGGTTGGCGATATCCTGCGTCATCTTGGCTGTGAGGTAACCGAAGGCGAAGGGGAGTGGTACGCGGTAGCGCCGTCCTGGCGTTTCGATATTTCAATCGAAGAGGATCTGGTGGAAGAGGTGGCCCGTATCTATGGCTACAACAATATTCCTGACAGGCCGGTCCAGGCTTCCCTCGTGATGGGCAATCATCGTGAGGCCGATCTTTCCCTGAAGCGTATGAAAGGGATGTTGGTAGACAAAGGCTACCAGGAAGTTATCACCTACAGCTTCGTCGACCCGAAAATTCAGCAGTTGCTGCATCCGGGCGAAGAGGCGCTGATGCTACCGAGCCCGATCTCCAGCGAAATGTCGGTGATGCGCCTGTCGCTGTGGACCGGCCTGCTGGGTGCGGTGGTGTATAACCAGAATCGTCAGCAGAGCCGGGTGCGTCTGTTTGAAAGCGGCCTGCGCTTTGTGCCTGATACTCAGGCAGACCTGGGGATTCGTCAGGATCTTATGCTGGCTGGCGTTATCTGCGGTAACCGCTATGAAGAGCACTGGGACCTGGCGAAAGGCAGCGTTGATTTCTACGATTTGAAAGGCGATCTGGAGTCGGTTCTGGAACTTACCGGAGATTTGTCTGAAATTGAATTCCGCGCAGAAGCTAATCCGGCCTTGCATCCTGGCCAAAGTGCTGCCATTTATTTAAAAGGCGAACGCATTGGTTTCATTGGCGTTGTCCACCCGGAGCTGGAACGTAAGCTGGATCTGAACGGCCGCACGCTGGTGTTTGAGCTGCTTCAGGAGCGGATCGCAAACCGTCGCATACCGCAGGCGCAGGAGGTTTCGCGCTTCCCGGCGAACCGTCGTGACATCGCCGTTGTGGTGTCTGAAAGCGTCCCCGCAGCAGATGTTCTCAATGAGTGTAAGAAAGTTGGCGTAAATCAGGTAGTTGGCGTAAACTTGTTTGACGTGTACCGCGGTAAGGGCGTAGCCGAAGGTGATAAGAGCCTGGCCATTAGCCTGATCCTTCAGGATACCACCCGTACACTCGAGGAAGAGGAGATTGCCGCCACCGTAGCTAAATGCGTAGCGGCATTAAAAGAGCGATTCCAGGCATCATTGAGGGATTGAACCTATGGCGCTTACAAAAGCTGAAATGTCAGAGTATCTGTTTGATAAGCTTGGGCTTAGCAAACGGGATGCCAAAGAGCTGGTGGAGCTGTTTTTCGAAGAGATCCGCCGCGCACTGGAGAACGGTGAGCAGGTGAAGCTCTCTGGCTTTGGTAATTTTGACTTGCGCGACAAGAACCAACGGCCCGGACGTAATCCGAAAACCGGTGAAGATATCCCCATTACGGCACGCCGTGTGGTGACCTTCCGCCCCGGGCAGAAGCTTAAGAGTCGCGTCGAGAACGCAACGCCGAAAAACGACTAACTCAGTCCTGACTAAAAAGGCCGCACTGCGGCCTTTTTCCTGCGCCGCGTACGGGTGCTCTGGCATCGGTACGCGGCGGCGGGGCTGTTCTCGCTTTCAGCTCACCGGACCTGTTCCGATGCTGCCGGATTCATGCGCCCGCTGTATGGCGCATTTGCTGTTTTTTACCCCCCCGTTTTCCCGTCAGGCCCCGCACCATCAGCCCGCAGTAGAAAATGTTAAAAGTTTGTGGCAATCTGATGCCCTTGTTCATAACTAACAGGGACAGCCATACCTTATGACTTCAGAAACAGCGCGCTGCCTGTTCAGCGAAGGGAGCGTGGCGCTTCCTGAAGGCTACCAGGATCGCACGGTCAACATCTTTCCTCCGCCCGCGGCGGGTGATGCGGCATTCAATATCTCACGCGATACTCCGGAACCCAACGAGGCACTGGCTGACTATATCGAACGCCAGCTTGGGCTGATGAAGACGCATCTTAAAGGCTGGAAAACCCTGGCGCGTGAAGCGGTCAGGCTGGGCCATGATGGGCCGCAGGGAGAATGCCTGCACGCCAGCTATCTGCGCGGCGCCGAGCGAATCTGGCAGCGTCAGGCGGTATTTTTAACCGGGCCCGATAAGGTGCTGGTCTTTACGCTCTCGAAAAATACCGAACTGAGCGCTCAGGATGAAAAAGCCTTCAGCGAGCTGCTCGCCAGTTTTCACTCACACCCACAGAAGTAAGGATCCCCTGAATGTTTGAAGCGGCGCGCGTCGACGATCAAATCGGACACTCCCATGCCCTGGCCGGCTTGATCGGCGGCACTATCGTTGGCGGGTTACTTGCCGCGGCAGGAGGGTTCGCGTCCCGGGCGCTGCTGATAGCCGGAATGGGGGCCTCCTGCCTTGGCGTGGGCCTTCTGCTGGTTGGGGCTGCTCTGCTGGTGGGGTGGGCGTCGCTTGAACTGGGCACCTCGGCTCGTGACAGTATGGCCCAGTCCGGTGCCGACAGTCTCAGTCCGGAAGGGCCGATCGTCACCGGCGCCCGCGACGTCTTCATCAACGATAAACCTGCCGCCATCGCCACGACCAGCATGGTGGCCTGCGGGCGCGATGGCCCCAGTATGCAGATGGCGCAGGGCTCCTCGAAGGTGATCATTAACGATATGCCTGCTTCCCGTAAGGGGGATAAAACCAACTGCGACGCGCAGGTAATGGAAGGCTCTGCGAATGTCATTATCGGCGGGGAAGCGGTCACCACGCTGCCCATTACCCCGGAGGTCTCTGAAAACTGGTATAAAGCCTCCGATCTGACGCTGTTTTTCGCCAGTCTGGCAGGCTTTGGCGGTGCGGGTGCCGCCGCCGGTAAGCTGGCGAAGCTTATCCAGAAAATGCCGGGCATCGGCAAGCTGTCGCGCATTCTCTGCCGCGGTAGCTCGCTGCTGATTGGCGCCACGGCGGTGGGGATTGTCGCGCGTCCGGTAGAGATTATCTCCGGGCAAAAATTCCTGAGCGACGACGATGAGCTCGATTTCGTGCTGCCTTCCGCGCTGCCGGTACGCTGGCAGCGCTACTGGCGCAGCGGTAATCCCGGCGACAGCGTACTGGGCCGCGGCTGGAATCTGTTCTGGGAAACGTCGCTCGAACGCCATGAAGAGGGGCTGGTCTGGCGTTCGCCAGAAGGTGACTATATTTCGTTTCCGCTGGTGGAAAAGGGGCATCGGACCTGGTGCCAGCCGGAAAAACGCTGGCTGGAGCACCACCGGGACGGCCACTGGACGGTGTATGACATCAGCGGTGAAGTCTGGCACTATTCGGCCCTTTCTGGCGAAGGGCGCGCTACGCTGACCCATATCGCCGATCCCTGCGGTAATCGCACCGATTTTGAATGGCGCGACGACGGACGCCTACAGGCTCTGACCGACAGCGCCGGGCAGCGGGTGATTTGCCGCTATCGCGACGGACGTCTGAGCGGCGCCTGGCTGGACGATGAAATTTGTCTGGCAGGCTATGATTATGACGGCGAAGGGCAACTCATCACGGTAACGGGCCGCGGCGGTAGCGTGCTCCGCCGCTTTGGTTGGGCCGACGGGCTGATGATCAGCCACGAAGACGGCAACGGCCTGCGCAGCGACTACCAGTGGCAGGAGATAGACTCTCTGCCCCGGGTGGTGGTTTACAGCAACAGCGCCGGTGAACGCCTGAACTTTAGCTACAACTTTGAAACCGGGGTGCGCAGCGTGGAGCGTGAAGACGGCGCGCGCGCGGCCTGGCTGGTGGACGACGATGATAACGTCGCCTGCTATACCGACTTTGACGGGCGTCAGACCCACCTGCTGTATGAACAGGGGGAACTGAACGCGGTACTGCTGCCCGGCGGCGCCATGCGTAAAAGCCAGTGGGATGACTACGGCCGTATGCTCAGTGAAACCGACGAGCTGGAGCATACCACCCTGTATCAATGGCACCGCCAGAGCGACCGGATGGCACGCATTACCGGGCCGGACGGCGCCAGCGAAAGTGCGCAGTGGGACGAACGGCTGCGGCTGATCAGCGAAACTGATGCCGCAGGCGCGATCACCCGTTATCACTATCCGAATGCTGAGACCAGCCTGCCTGAACGTATCACCGACCCGCTTGGCGGCGAAGTGCAGCTTCGCTGGAATCGCCAGGGGCTGGTTACCCAACGTACCGACTGTTCCGGCAGCGTGACCACCTTCGACTATGACCGCTTTGGGCAGCTACTGTCCTCCACCGATGCCGAAGGCAACACCACCCGCCGCGAATGGAACGCTGCCGGGCAGTTAGTCGCCATCGAACTGCCGGACGGTAGCCGTGAAACTCTGCGCTGGAACGCCCACGGTCAGATAGAGCGCTGGCGCGATGCGCTGGAAAGCGAAGTCCGGCTGCGCTGGAACGCGCTGGGGCAGCCGGTCAGTATGACCGATCGCCTGAACCGCACCCGACGCTGGCATTACGATCCACGCGGTAACCTGATTCGCCTGGAAAATGGCAACGGTGCCGACTACCGCTTTGAATACGATCCGCTGGGGCGCCCCCAGCGTGAGATCCGCCCGGATGAAACCTCGCGCCAGTTCAGCTACGACGAAGCAGGCTGGCTCAGCATGGTGCGCCATGGCGGCCAGCCGGACGCCGACGGCGAACAGCCGGTAGAGGTGCATCTCTATCGTCATGATGCTGCGGGTCAACTGATCTGGCGCGCTCACGATCATGCCGGATTCCACTACACCCGTGACGAGCTTGGCCGGTTGATTGGGGTAGAGCGACGCCCCACTGATGCCGGTGCGGCGCTGGGCATTGAGTTCGATAGCGTGACGCTACGTTATGATAAAGCGGGGAACCTGTGCGAAGAGGCGGGTGCCGGAGGGGCGCTGGGTTACGACTATGACGTGCTTGGCAACCTCAGCGTCCTGACCTTGCCGGAAGGTCAGCAGCTAAGCTGGCTGCGCTATGGCTCCGGCCACGTCAGCGCGGTTAAATTTGGCCAGCGGCTGGTCAGTGAATTTACCCGTGACCGTCTGCACCGTGAACTGAGCCGCAGCCAGGGCGCCCGATTGCAGACCCGCGGCTACGATGCCCTTGGGCGCAGGACCAGCCAGCGTAGTCAGCTCACCGGAGAAGTCACACTGCCGGAACAGCAGCTACTGGAGCGTCTGTACCGTTACAGCGGCCGCGGCGAGCTGACAAGCGTCAGCGACCGGCTACGCGGCGAACTCCATTTCGGGTACGATGCCGAAGGGCGGCTGCTGAAACATAACGAGCCGCGTCAGGGGCTGACGGTGTTGAAATTTAGCTATGACGACGCTGACAATCTGCTGGAGCGTGACGCCATGATGCCGCCGCAGCCGGTAAGCAATAACCGGCTGGGCCAGTGGCAAAACCTGTTCTTTCGTTATGACGCGCGCGGCAATCTGATTCAGCGTCGTCACGGTCTGCATCAGCAGCACTATAGCTACGATGCCGATAACCGACTGATTTCTGCCAGCGGCACCGGGCCGGAAGGAAAATTCACTGCCCGTTACCGCTACGATGCCCTGGGGCGCCGTATTGCGAAAGCGGTTACCACCCAACGCGGCACGGTGGAAACCCGTTTCCTGTGGGAAGGCTGGCGTCTGCTACAAAGCCGGGAAGGGGAGCGATGCGCCACTTATCTGTACGATCCGAACGAAACCTGGAGTCCGCTGGCGCGGGTCGATCACCCTGCTCAGGCACAGGACGGGGAATGCTACTGGTTTACTGCCGATCTTAACGGCGCGCCGCTGGAAGTCACCGACGCTGATGGCGCCGTGCGCTGGAGCGGCCAGTACGGCAGCTTTGGCGAAGTCAGCCACCAGACGGCGGAAAGCTGGGCGCTGCGGCAGGGCAAACCGACCATCAACCAGCCGCTGCGCTATGCCGGGCAGTACGCTGATAGCGAAACGGGTCTGCACTACAACCTGTTCCGCTACTACGACCCGGGCGTGGGACGCTTTACCACTCAGGATCCGATAGGGCTGCAGGGCGGGCTGAACCTGTACCAGTATGCGCCGAATCCGCTGGGGTGGGTGGATCCGTTGGGGTTGGCTGCGTGTAGTCCAAATAAGAAAACAACGTATGAAGGTACGAGTCGAAGAGATGCATTTAGGCAGGCTAAGCGTGATGCAGGAATACCTATGAGACAACAACCAAGTGCGATTACAAGGCCTGATTTATTAGATGGCAGTGGTAAGAAAATATTAGATGATAAGGGGCTACCAGTAAAAACTAGACAGTATGAATTTACTGATGAAAATGGCAAGACTGTTTTTATCCAGGAGCATAGTTTGGGGCATGCTAAGGCGACCATCGGCCATGGGTTTGAGCCTCATTTTAATATTAGGCCGCCTGAAAATATAAATACCGGTAGTGTGCCGGGAACGCACGGTCATTATAATTTCTAAAAATGGAGGTTGATATGTGGTTTCAAAATGCAATGGGTGGGGACAAAATAAGATTTATGTTTGGTGGTGATTTTGATATTAAGAATATAGAATTGGGTAGTATTACTCTGGAAAGGTTTTCAGATTTGAAAATTAACTTTTTTCACAAGGGGCTACCCCAAAATCACCCAGAAAAATGGGATGGGAAAGGGTATAATGCACTTAGTTTTATCATTACTTTTGGTGATATGGTTGAATTAAAATTATCAGGTTCAAAAGTTGGTTTCTTTTGTTCTCCAAAAATAAGTTCGATGAGCGATTTTTCTGAGATCATAGTAAATGAAAACGATCTTGAATTATACTGCCGCTCTAAATTTTTAACAATAGAAAGCATTGAGCCATATATCGACGAGCGATGGGGGTGATTTTTATATAATCGGGTCGAATGCTGGCTTTAGTTATCGATAATATTAGCGTTTCTGATATTAGATAGAAGTGACAGTGATGGAATGAACCTGTATTAGTTGCTCTTGACCAGTTAAGGTGGGAAGGGCTTTTCGTTAATGGATTGGAGTGCTCCAGTGCTCAGCATGCTGTTTCGGTGAAACCAGTCACTAACTAATGTGGTGGTTTTTTGAGCAATTAAGGTGGTATTCCGATTTGGTTCGAATGGTGAATATATGGGGCGAAGGTAAATATGAGAGAAATCCCTGGAAAAAGTGACTTAATCAAAAAGATACAAAATTTACTATCAGGACTTGAAGATAGGAAGGCTGTATCTGATTGGGCGTTTGATATTTATAATGATGATTCTTTAAGAATATCTGATCCAGTGATCTCTAACTACCTGGAGATATTAGGCGCGGTAGATTTACCATCCTCAGATAGAAATTATTTATATACTGAGGAGGATTTTAAAGAATGGATAATTGAATTAAACCGTTCCTGATCGCATTAAGCCGGCGAGAGCCCCGATCCTTCCGGTTTTTTGTTTTAGCCGTCCGTTGCCTGCTCCGTCGCCGGGATCAGGCAACCCGCTTCGATCTTTACCGTCACCGGACATCCGGTCTCAAACCCCGCTTCCCTGAGCCAGTCCCCCTTGAGGTGCAGGCTGGGGCTGCGTGAATAGAGGGGGGCGGTGATATCCCTGCGGCTCTCATGGCGGATACTGACATAGCCGACCTTGTACATATTCTGGAGTGCAACGTCATAGCCGGTAAGCAATACCCGGCTGGGCCAGTGGCAAAACCTGTTCTTCCGTTATGACGCGCTCGGCAATCTGATTCAGCGTCGTCACGGTCTGCATCAGCAGCACTATAGCTATGATGCCGATAACCGACTGATTTCTGCCAGCGGCACCGGGCCGGAAGGAAAATTCACTGCCCGTTACCGCTACGATGCCCTGGGGCGCCGTATTGCGAAAGCGGTTACCACCCAACGCGGCACGGTGGAAACCCGTTTCCTGTGGGAAGGCTGGCGTCTGCTACAAAGCCGGGAAGGGGAGCGATGCGCCACTTATCTGTACGATCCGAACGAAACCTGGAGTCCGCTGGCGCGGGTCGATCACCCTGCTCAGGCACAGGACGGGGAATGCTACTGGTTTACTGCCGATCTTAACGGCGCGCCGCTGGAAGTCACCGACGCCGATGGCGCCGTGCGCTGGAGCGGCCAGTACGGCAGCTTTGGCGAAGTCAGCCACCAGACGGCGGAAAGCTGGGCGCTGCGGCAGGGCAAACCGACCATCAACCAGCCGCTGCGCTATGCCGGGCAGTACGCTGATAGTGAAACCGGTCTGCACTACAACCTGTTCCGCTACTACGACCCGGGCGTGGGGCGTTTTACCACTCAGGATCCGATAGGGTTAAACGGCGGGCTGAACCTGTATCAGTATGCGCCGAATCCGCTGGGGTGGATCGACCCCATGGGCTTAACGTTAACGGGGGTGGATTTTGCTGGCAGCCCTGATTTATTTCCTGTGAAGGATGGGCAGAGGAATATTGTTCAGATTATGATGCAAGGAAGTCGGGGACGAGATTTTACGGTTGCTTATAAAACTGCTGGAATTAAAAAATCTGATGCAGCTTCATATACCTGGCATCATGTGGATGACTTCGATCCGGAAACGGGGAAAACCACTATGCAGTTGGTAAAAACACAAACTCATGTTGAGTCATTTCCTCATAGGGGATCTGTATCTCAATTTGAACAGCATTTTGGTGTTAAGTATGAGACGCCTGAAGCAATTAAAGTATCACATAGCAAAGGGTGGTTGAAGGGCCGACTTCCTAAAACATGTCCATGAATTTCGGAGCATCATATGGAATTTTTAACAGTAAATACATCAAAAGCATTGACTGATAAAGTTTATAATGAATTTGAACGGGTGGTCAATGTTAGATTCTCAAACGAAATAAAAATGTTTTATCTGTCAGGGAATGGTGGCGAGTTATCTGATGAACGTTGTATTTACATATCTGATGATGGCATGGAATTAGATGTAAAATATTTTCTTCCTATAACCTACCCTCGTTTCGATGGGGATCTTACTGTTGAACATGCCTATTTTTCTTTTGTCGAGAGGAAAAAAATAATTCCGGAAGGTTATATACCATTCGCCATTACTAATGGGGGGTTCCCTTTTTGTATATCTAAAGTAAATGAACAGATTTACTTTGCGAACATTGAGTCTGATGAACTCATTTTTTTAGATAATACACTGAATAGCTTTCTCTCTAAAATCATTACAGAAGATGAAGCATGGGGATAAGGTTTTAATACGTTTAGGCGTAGTTAAACTTAGTATGAGACTATTGCATGGGGGGTTAATTACGCTGGGTAATCTCACTTAATTATTCTGGATCAGCAGCTCTATACTGTGCACGGCAATCTGATTCAGCTCCGTCACGGCCTGTATCAGCAGCAGTCGGGTGCATTGTGAAAACGATCACCACCCGGTGCGGCACGGTGGAAACCCGTTTCCTGTGGGAAGGCTGGCGTCTGCTGCAAAGCCGGGAAGGGGAGCGATGCGCCACTTATCTGTACGATCCGAACGAAACCTGGAGTCCGCTGGCGCGGGTCGATCACCCTGCTCAGGCACAGGACGGGGAATGCTACTGGTTTACTGCCGATCTTAACGGCGCGCCGCTGGAAGTCACCGACGCCGATGGCGCCGTGCGCTGGAGCGGCCAGTACGGCAGCTTTGGCGAAGTCAGCCACCAGACGGCGGAAAGCTGGGCGCTGCGGCAGGGCAAACCGACCATCAACCAGCCGCTGCGCTATGCCGGGCAGTACGCCGATAGTGAAACAGGTCTACACTACAACCTGTTCCGCTACTACGACCCGGGCGTGGGACGTTTTACCACTCAGGATCCGATAGGGTTAAACGGCGGGCTGAACCTGTACCAGTATGCGCCGAATCCGCTGGGGTGGGTGGATCCGTTGGGGTTGGCTGCTGATGATTTAGTTCGATACAAACCAGCTCCTACTCTAAGTGCCGAGCCAGGGGCGAGAGCGACTGCAATTAGCCGTGCATGGGGTGAAGAAAGAGAGTTGGTTGCTGCTGGGGGAGGGAGCAGAGAATGGAATGCTGCCGAACGTGAAGTAATTCTTAGTACAAAGAACAATCGCCAACTTTCATCGGTAATGTCCGAGATGGGATATACTGGGCACCATATTAATAGTGTTAAGGGTAATGGTGCCCTGGGTGGAAAGTGGCAAGGTGATCCAAGGAATATCGTTTTCCTCCAGAATGCTAATCATCCTAGTGGTTATGATGAACATTTAAATGGAAATCAAGGACATCGTGGCAGCTATGAGAATCCAGGCAGAGGACGATTAATAGACCGTAGTCGCACCCGTAAGAACCTGATAAGTTGTCCATAAGTCAAAATTATGTGAGGTAGATCATGAGAAATATTGAAAATGTACTAAATGACTTCGTAACGGTTTGTAATAAATACTCCATTCCTGGAAATTTTGATACGGTTGATGATTTGGCTAAATCATTCACGGCTAGCATGTCAAAATCTGCTGAGCTGAATTTTTTTTATAAAAATTATAATCCAACAGGATTGAAAATTGAGACCGGCTTTACACCAATAAAAATTTATTCTGTTACTGATTTAGGAAAAGGAAAGATTGGTTACGAGGGGTATCCTGATGAGTTTCTGATCATCGGTGATGACTTAGGTGGGGGGAAGCCAATAATTGCTGTTGTAGATATTGAAAACACACCTATTTATGCTAACTATGACGTTGGAGAACCATTTAAAATAGCAGATAATTTCTGCGATTTTATTGTGTCGATAACAAGATTAATTGATCTAGTATATGGTTCTTATGAAATTTTTGATATTGCAGATAATAATGATGAAATAAAACCTGAGTTTATCGAGAGTCTAAAGTTAAATATCTCCCCAATAATAGGGAAGGATAATTTCAATGCCTTTTATGATTATTTCTATGGGTAGATCTGGTTGCTAATATGAATTGAGAAGGCTAAGCTTGCTTTTTAATAATAAATGCAGGGTTTTTAGTAATCAATTTTCTCAAAGAGAAAGATATCTCAAATCGAGTAGATAAATGTTGTTACTATCAGGTTATCCTAAGCGTGGATAACCGATGTGAGTGTTTTATGATTTTTAATAAAAACAAATCTTAAATGAAAGTGGATTGAACTTCAAAGCTATAGGGAAGGTTATCGCTCAAGACAATAAGAAAGTTTTTTTGCTGAGTTTGATAATTTAAGGGAGGCATGAAAAATAATGATTTTAAAAATAACCTACTAAGAAAATTTTTCTCGTCATTACGCGGAGGTTTATAGTGATTATCTCCATCCAGTTACAGAGATTATGGATCAGATATATATTTGGATGCAAAGTAGTATCTATTCGGTTACAGCGGGGACGGTGAGCTTTTCCAAAGCTACTACGATCCGGTCGTGGGACGCTTTACCACTCAGGATCCGATAGGCTGGCAGGTGGGCTGAACCTGTATCAGTATGTGCCGAATCCGCTGGGGTGGGTGGATCCGTTGGGGTTGAGTAATGAGCCTATTGGGGAAGTGAAGATAATCCCTTCACCTCTTCGAGATCTGCCCGTAGAGATGCAATGAGGCAGGCGGGGATTCCCACAAGTCAACAGCCTGTAAGCCAGTTACGTAAAAGTTCTGGTCGTGAGTATTCCTATAAAATTACAAAGCCAGGAGGAAGCGGGGGTATGGCGTCAGTGCAGGAACAAACAATGGATGTTAGTCATCCAGATAAGCCGCACTGAGAGACTGGAAAGGTCAAGATTGATGACTATGGTGATCCCAGGAACCATAAATATGGTCGACCGCAATTGAGAAATGGTAAAGCATATTATAAAAAAATCCACAGGAGCATGTTAATCATGATGCTTGAATATAAGAGAAGTCTCCTTTTTCGAAAGGTGCAAGGAAAAATAAACATGGATAGTTATTTTGGGAAGATTACTAATCTTACAGATGTTAATTGCAACGATTTAACATTATTGAGTTTGGAGGAGTCAGATTTAATAATTAACAAAATAAAACACATGTCCGTTGTAGATGAAACTATTTTGGATATGAAAAACACCAATGATTTATGTGCATTTATCACGGAGGAAGTATGCAATACAGATTTTTACCTGCTAATTGACAAGGATTGGAAAAATTGTGGGATATGCTTCATGAGGTCCGGTGTTATCTTTAATGGTAAGTATGATTTTGATAAAATGGTCAGTGATGAAATAAGAGTTATAAGCACTGATTTTTCATTTCAGATTCAGAGTGATTATGATTCTGGAGATATCTTCTGTAATTTTATGAAATACTGATATTATTTGCGGGGGATTATAATAATAGATTAAATGAAATCTATTATTATGAAACGGATGATATGTGAAAATAAATTGCCTTTTCAAGATGAGTAAGGGATTCTCACTGTTGCAGATTACTGAGTGGAACCTACACAATGGGGGGATTTCAGGGATAAAATATATGACGAGTAAAGGTGGCAAGATATGCACATAACATTAAAAGAAAACTTAGAGTTGCAATACGTGGCGGTAGATTGATTGATCGTGCAGCAACACAAAGGGCTCGAGGCACTTGTCCATAACTAAGGATGAATAGTATGAATATTGATGAAGTACTACATAATTTTGTTGATTGCTTTAATAATAGCCCTCAGAGTTTAGGTGAACTCAAGTATACATCAACAAAATTGTCTGGCGATAAGCTAGCGTTACCCCTAAAAGGAGAGCTTCTTTATTTTTATGAGCACTTGGAAATGATAGATAACCCTGCGTTTGGAGGGGATCTTTTTCTGGAGTTGATTTCTGGACAGAATTTAGTCAAGGCATTGTCTGGATGGCGCTGGATAGGTCAAAATAATAATATAGACCCTAACTGGAGCGAAAATTATATTATTTTTGCAAATCGGAATGATGACGTCATTTTCTGTGATATAGCTGATGGTAACTCTCAGGTTTACGGTAGTGTTCAGAAGAAAAATATAAAGCTAGCGGATTCGCTAAAAGATTTTTTGAGTGTTTTTCATGACTTGGTCAAAATAGAAGAAATAGATTTTCAATGTGAGACCACTGATGATGATTTTAATTACAAATTAGATTATTTGGAAAGAATTGAAAGAAAATCAGAAGAACATCTTTCGGATGAGTATTCAAAAAATATGTTTCATTTTTTCTTTGGGTGAAAATAAGAGGTTAACAGATAATTTTCTCTGTTAATTCCTTGATTTATCGATTTTTTGTATTCTTTTATAGAGATAAATTCATGCTGAGTAGAGCTTTTGTAAGTACACCCGTTTTAGTTCCTCGCATTTTTGAGATTTCTGGGTTTTCATCTATCAACCAGTACTCTAGCGGCGTCAGGTTATTCATGGATCCATGAGGTCACTCACTGTTGTATCCCGTTCAGCTTGATTTCAGATTAGAGCCAGCTCGGTCCTTCTTGAAGGACGGGTATCAGCTCAGGGGATTGGATTACCTGATGGATAAATACAAAAATACCTCACTAATCCTGATGAATTAATGGGTTTATGAACATGAACAATAAAGCTAAAACAGCGGAAAAACAATAATGGCGCTTGATAGACTCAACGAAGTTGTTGTTACAAAAATATGCCAGTATTGTCTGTAAGCTCTCCAGTGAAAATATTAAAATTTATACGGATTTTTGAGGTGGCTTTGAAAGATATAACCTCAGATAATATCCCATCCCAAAATAATAGAGAGTTGGGTATAGTCCGAGTTATCGTAGATCAATGGCCTTTCGACACTGAATTAGGAGAAGTGATTATAGAAGCTGAACAGGCTTATAAATCCATATAATCTACCGAGGTTGATGATGAGTGCGATGGAGCGGCTAGTACGGCAGCTTTGGCGAAGCCAGCCACCAGACCGCGGAAAGCTGGGCGCTGCGGCAAGTCAAAGCGACCATCAACCAGCCGCTGTGCTACGCCGATAGTGAAACCGGTCTGCATACAACCTATTTCGCTACTACGACCCGGGTGTGGGACGCTTTACCACTCAGGACCCGATAGGGTTAAACGGCGGGTTGAACCTGTATCAGTATGCGCGGAATCCGCAGGGGCTAACGAATGCTACTGTTGGTCGTTTGATGGGGGATTCCGAGTATAAACAGATGGTAGACAGTGGGCGAGTTGTGCAAAGTACCACTGGCACTACTCATGTGGCTTACCCTGCAAATATTGAAGCTTTTGGTCCAAGCTAAACCGGGTACAATGTATGTTGAGTTTGATGTGCCAGAAAATTCACTGATTAAAACTAATGATGGTTGGGCAAAAATCGTTGGACCTGATTCTCTTGAGGGGCGTTTAGCGAAGCGTAAAGGTTTACCTGTTCCTGAAATGCCGTCAGCGAATAGAATAGAAATTAAAGCCCATAAAACTGATACCGGAATAAAAAATGCTCCAGGATGTAAAAAATTGGATTTTATCTCGTGGTGACTATGAGATTAAAATCAATAAAAATGACTTTACTGATAGTTTAGTTGTTGATTTTGAAAGTGAAAATAAGATTGCTCGCTTTACTGTATGGGATGATAAGTCATGTATTCTTGAAGTAATGGACGTTAATACCGGGCAATATATTATTAATGACAGAAGAGAGTTATCTGAAATGAACGAGGTACTAGATGCTTTTAAAGAGTTCAGTGCTCTTTTAGGTTAAATAAAGCCGAAAAGATCTTCCCGATCCTTCCGGCTTTTTGTTTTAGCCGTCCGTTGCCTGCTCCGTCGCCAGGATCAGGCAACCCGCTTCGATCTTTACCGTCACCGGACATCCGGTCTCAAACCCCGCTTCCCTGAGCCAGTCCCCCTTGAGGTGCAGCAACGAGGCCCTAACACATTGGTGTTGCTGCTGTTGCCCGGGAACTTAGTCCTTATGGATCTCAGCTCTACAACTGGCGTAGCAAACGTTGTTGCATCTGCTGGAATCCGATGCCGCAGCCGGTAGTTAATAACCGGCTTGGCCAGTGGCAAAACCTGTTCTTCCGTTATGACGCGCTCGGCAATCTGATTCAGCGTCGTCACGGTCTGCATCAGCAGCACTATAGCTATGATGCCGATAACCGACTGATTTCTGCCAGCGGCACCGGGCCGGAAGGAAAATTCACTGCCCGTTACCGCTACGATGCCCTGGGGCGCCGTATTGCGAAAGCGGTTACCACCCAACGCGGCACGGTGGAAACCCGTTTCCTGTGGGAAGGCTGGCGTCTGCTACAAAGCCGGGAAGGGGAGCGATGCGCCACTTATCTGTACGATCCGAACGAAACCTGGAGTCCGCTGGCGCGGGTCGATCACCCTGCTCAGGCACAGGACGGGGAATGCTACTGGTTTACTGCCGATCTTAACGGCGCGCCGCTGGAAGTCACCGACGCCGATGGCGCCGTGCGCTGGAGCGGCCAGTACGGCAGCTTTGGCGAAGTCAGCCACCAGACGGCGGAAAGCTGGGCGCTGCGGCAGGGCAAACCGACCATCAACCAGCCGCTGCGCTATGCCGGGCAGTACGCCGATAGTGAAACCGGTCTGCACTACAACCTGTTCCGCTACTACGACCCGGGCGTGGGACGTTTTACCACTCAGGATCCAATAGGGTTAAACGGCGGGCTGAATCTGTATCAGTATGCGCCGAATCCGCTGGGGTGGGTGGATCCGTTGGGGTTGAGCGGAGAAAATATATTTATTCATTATACTGATAAAGCAGGGTTTGACAGTATAATGAAGTCTGGTGTTCTTGAACCTAATGCAAAAGGAAAGGTTTATATAACGGATATATTAATGTCTCCTGATGACGTGATGCGAGATTTGTTGATTAATAACCCAAGATATGCTGGTCGTGGGGATTACTCTATAATCTTTAAAACTGATGAAGCTCAGAGGGCTAACATCAATCTATCATCTCGCCTGGAATATATACACAGCGGGAGATTAAAGCTTAATGATGTGTTATATTCTGGTAAAAATCCTTACTCATCCTTGTCGAGTTTGGATTATGAAACTAGATTGAAATTGACCGATAATCAGGTTAAAGTAAGGGGGTGTTAAATAATGAAAATTGAAAAAATAGAACTTGACAGGAGTGAAGTAAATGCTTTGATTAAAGCCATTCTTTATTTGAAGTTTGAGTGTGAGGATACTGATTCGTTATTATATTGTAGCAGCCCGATAATAAATTCGTCATTGAGTAAGCTTCTGGCAATGTATGGATATGAAGATGAGTGGGGTAAGGTTTTTTCTGTTCTTCCAGAAGCTAACAAAAAAATAGCGATAAATAAGATTAAGCGTTCAGAATCTGAAGAGGGGGTTCTGGATGAGAAAATTAAAAAAGAAGTGCTTGAGCAGTATTTGTTCCCCTACAGAGACTAGGTTGAAAGGGCATTTTTATAACCCGTAATTAATCTGTGTGGCAGCAATTTTGCTGCCTGATTAAATCTGAGGGAAATACTGTTTTTTGATACCACTAAATACTCATAGCTCTGTAGAGTTAGTGTTCTCTACCATTCAGTTAGTTGTATTGAATTATTAGGGGCGTTTATTCCATCCCTTCCCACCCACCCAAACTCCCCGTAAAATCAACCCCCTGTGCCATCAGGATAAGCCGTTCTATGCTGCCATTTATTGTCCAACAACGTCGTCGCGAGCGCCGCTGGCTGTGCGGGCTGGCACTGCTGCTGCTGTGCGCTGCGGCTCTGAGTCTGTGCGCCGGGGAGCAGTGGATCGGGCCTGGCGCCTGGTTTAGCGATGCCGATCGGCTGTTCGTCGGCGAAATTCGTCTGCCGCGTACTCTGGCCGTGGTGCTGGTGGGGCGGCGCTGGCGGTGAGTGGAACGGTGATGCAGGCGCTAGCACAAGATCCAACTAAAGGATTCGGTACCGGAGGTGGAACTCAGTTCTTTTTATCAAATTATAAAGGAGTACTTGAACCTATTGGCCATCCATTTGAATTGGGGTTTTAACATGATTAACATTGCTAGTGATGGTTCTATATATCTAATGGAAAGTATCAGGTTGAACAGTGATGTAACTAAAATAGAATTGATACCGACTGAAAAAGATTGGGAAGAATGGATTAAAAATGAACTCGGAGAGATCGTTTCTTATAGAAGGATTATTTTTGATAAAAAAGAAACTTTTGGGAAATTGTATCTGATAGTCACATTTACTTCCCCTGTAAATGATAAGTCATTATTGTGCTCATGGTTTCTTGCTCCTGAGAAGCTAATCGATGGGAAACAAAGTAAACCAGAAGGAAAAGTTACAAAGGCACTGCAGCAATGGTTTTTTGAACGTACTGGGCAGGCAATTCCTTATGGAAATGAACGAGAACATATCGATGCTGCTTATGACCATTGGAATTGTGTAGGGGGGATCGTATGTAATTATAGAACATCATTTAAAACGCAAAATGAGTGGAATGAATATAAAAAGAACAATAAATTTTAATGAGTTGAGTTGACAGAATATTTTAGCTGATAATCGATTCCTATTCCTGGTAAGAGTGAAGGTATCTTGTATAAAAGAAGCGTTTACTCTCTACAGCAGGAGCAAGGCAGCCTTTATCATAAGATGTCTATCGATCACCAACGGGTGCTACTAATTTATCGCCGATGGCGCCGTGCGCTGGAGCGGCCAGTACGGCAGCTTTGGCGAAGTCAGCCACCAGACGGCGGAAAGCTGGGCGCTGCGGCAGGGTAAACCGACCATCAACCAGCCGCTGCGCTATGCCGGGCAGTACGCCGATAGTGAAACGGGTCTGCACTACAACCTGTTCCGCTACTACGACCCGGGCGTGGGGCGTTTTACCTCTCAGGATCCGATAGGGTTAAACGGCGGGCTGAATTTATATCAGTATGCGCCGAATCCGCTGGGGTGGGTGGATCCGTTGGGGTTGAGTAGTTGTCCGATTAAAGCAGGACGTAATCGCCGTATGGCAATGAATAAAGCAAAAGATACGGCGGGTATACCTCGGTCTCAGCAGCACGAAAGCCACTGGCAGGTTGGTAATAATCGCCAAAGACAAGGCTATAGTAATTACGTTTATTCAGAGAATCCCGCTGAGTTTGGTAATTTTTATCAGTACAGGAATGCTGAAGGACACAAAGTTGTGGTTGTGGAACATACTAGTGATCCACGGAATAAAATAGGTGATGCTCATTTCCATGCAGGAAAAGCAAAAACATCTCCTTACTCTTATGATTTTAAAACAGAACGCGATGGTAAAGTTCCAGCAGATAGTTCAGGAGGCCATCATATATATTATGACTACTAATGGAAAAGAAGTGTTAAAGAAAAAAATAGCCTTGAATAAGGTGGTGGCATTTTTTGAAGATGTAGAGGGTGTAAGTGATATAGACTTCATTGAGCATGAGAGAGGGGATTTTGATAAATATTGTGAAAAAATAAAAAAAATTTTTGGTTACCAGCGAGAAATTAAACCTACGCAGGAGGTTTGCCTGAAATTGATTGGTGATGGAGTTATAAAATGGCAGATGGAATGCCTGAGCAGTATAATTGGTAGGGAGGTTTTTATAGATGCTAATGAATACTATTTTGTAAGATTTAAAATATTTGATGGGATGCTTTTTATAAAAAGCATTTGCTCTTTGAATGGGAATAATGACTTAATTTTGTTTGTTAAATCACCAAGAAAAATACTAGCATTTAGTGATGATGAATATACGATATCATTTTATGAAGAAATGATATGATTCTTTTTTTCTTGAACCTGCACTGAAATAGAATTCACTAATTATAAATAAACCAGGATCCTGTGGCATGACTTTATTAATATATTCAGAGGAGGCTCCCCATCTCAATCAAATATCCATGGTAATGATTATTGGAAAGTTTATAAGGCGAATGGTAAAGGTGCTGATGAAGTATTAGGAAGAATAGGCCGCGAAGGGTTTAAAAATTACGATCTTATTAACGATTCGCCTGTCTATGTTGACGGTGTATTGATGAGCGGTGGATGATATGATTGATATTTATGCAGATATAAAAAGCTATACATCATTGGGGGGTATTGAAATTAATCAATATGTTGATTGTTATTCTTCTGAGATTTATGGATATTTCAATGTTGTTGTGAAAGAATATGCAATTCCTTACCCTTCGAATGAGAAAATGTTCGGATATAGTTTAAATAATGGTGTAATAGTTTTTTCTACTACTGCTGATGGGAAGATTTTATCTGTGGGGTGTAATGAGGCTTATAAAGGAAAATATAAAGATAAAATCTACTCAGGAATGACTATGGGGGAGCTGGTGGCTTTGACAAGTAATCAAAAAATATTAAATGGTACTATTATTATTGATGACGACTACGGTATGGCATTGACATTGCCTTCACCCTATAATGAAATTGCTGACTATATAAGTCATATACCACATGATTTAGAGTTAAATGAGATCTATGTTTCTGATTATTCATTCTGGGACTTGAATAGGAAATGATTTTTGTTTTGCACTGGGGGGAAGTAGTTTACTTTTCTGGAAGAAAATATAATGTCTATGCTTTAGCGCAATGGATTAAGAAAACTCCCGCAGAATCAGTAGCAAAAATTTTCGTGGATCTGGTTGTGAAACGATCATAATGGATAGATCTAAATAGTACTTTAGTGAGGTGATCTTACCCACCAATAGTGGACACGTGACTAAGTGAGTAAACTCTCAACCAGAGCTCGCTCACATGACAAAACCAGTATCAGCCAGTAAGAAGCCACGTAATATTCGTCGGAGTTCCGCAACGAAGCCCTAACACATTGGTGTTGCTGCTGTTGCCCGGGAACTTAGTCTTTATGGATCTCAGCTCTACAACTGGCGTAGCAAACGTTGTTGCATCTGCTGGAATCCGATGCCGCAGCCGGTAGTTAATAACCGGCTTGGCCAGTGGCAAAACCTGTTCTTTCGTTATGACGCGCGCGGCAATCTGATTCAGCGTCGTCACGGTCTGCATCAGCAGCACTATAGCTACGATGCCGATAACCGACTGATTGCTGCCAGCGGCACCGGGCCGGAAGGAAAATTCACCGCCCGTTACCGCTACGATGCCCTGGGGCGACGTATTGCGAAAGCGGTTACCACTCAACGCGGCACGGTGGAAACCCGTTTCCTGTGGGAAGGCTGGCGTCTGCTGCAAAGCCGGGAAGGGGAGCGATGCGCCACTTATCTGTACGATCCGAACGAAACCTGGAGTCCGCTGGCGCGGGTCGAGCACCCTGCTCAGGCACAGGACGGGGAATGCTACTGGTTCACTGCCGCTCTTAACGGCGCGCCGCTGGAAGTCACCGACGCCGACGGCGCCGTGCGCTGGAGCGGCCAGTACGGCAGCTTTGGCGAAGTCAGCCACCAGACGGCGGAAAGCTGGGCGCTGCGGCAGGGCAAACCGACCATCAACCAGCCGCTGCGCTATGCCGGGCAGTACGCTGATAGTGAAACCGGTCTGCACTACAACCTGTTCCGCTACTACGACCCGGGCGTGGGACGTTTTACCACTCAGGATCCTATTGGGTTAAATGGTGGGCTGAACCTGTACCAGTATGCGCCGAATCCGCTGGGGTGGGTGGATCCGTTGGGGTTGAGTAGTTGTTCCACACAATTTGCGTCCAGGAATGCTGCGTTTAGAGCTGCAAAAAGAGATGCTGGAATACCTATGGGCCAAAGGCCTGATAAGGTGTTTAATCCAAAAACTGGTTTTGAAGGCGAATACAAAAGCGTTAGAATGACAAATTCTAATGGTGATAATATCTTGACAGACTCTGGAGATATTATTTGGACAAGGGAGTATCAATTTTCTACAGCTGGTGGGAAAAAAGTAATCATACAGGATCATGCTGCTGGTCATTATTCTCCTGACAGCGTAGGTAATCAGGGGGCGCACTTTAATGTTCGTCCAAGCGAAAACACCAGAACTGGCAGTGTACTGGGAACGCTGGAACATTATAGTTATTGAGGTGATATATGAACTGGAATGATCTAGATGGAACGATTTTACTGGGAAAAGTTTTTTCAAAACCATTGAAAATGTCAATGGTGGATGTTTTTTCTGTAAAGATTGAGCGAGACGGGCCGTCGATACTAATTGAGTTCGATCTGGTTGGGTCGCTCCCAGATAACCCTCCAAAAAAATGGGGGAATGACTATAATAAATGTCGCGCAGGCATTAATTGTAGTGGCGTGACTCAGCTGAGTTTTAATGATGTAGGTACGCGCATGCTTGCAAATATTAAAATTGAGAAAGTGGGTTTGTTATATCGGGTATCTCTGAATGGAGATAATTTGGCTATTTCTTTTGAATGCGGTGATGTAAGGTTTATGGGGCCGTCGGTTTATTTGTCTAATTAGGGTTTGTATGTGTCAGTGTTTATTGGCTCTGTTTTGGTGTTTTGCGACTAGCCTTGAATGGAAAGGTAATTTAATAACCCGTAATTAATCTGTGTGGCAGCTATTTTGCTGCCTGATTAAATTTGAGAGGAATACTGTTATTTTTACTTGGTGAGAAAACGTATGATTACAGAAAGAATAGTTAAATTTCCTTATGAGGAATGGATGGGAGAAGTTTTTTTTGGTGATAATGATTTAGCGTCCCTACCATATTGTGTATGTTATCAGTATTATGTTGATGAAAGTGATTGTGGGGAATTTGGTTTTTTCACAGAAAATGCGTCTTATATTTTATCCTGTGTTTTTGGCAAGGAGATTTCGCTCTATACAAGCCATGGCGTCAAGAAAACGGAACGCATTGATATAAATGGATTATATTTATATGGCGATTCTTTAATTAATAATGATTTGTTAAATAGCTATTCCGGGTTCTCGTCCATTGAGTTAAAGAATAAACTTAGAGAAAGAAAAGGGATGATGCCAGTTGCGATTGTTGAAAAACCTTGTTTGTATAATATTCAAGTTGATGACAGATTCGATGTGTTAAAAATAAATGAATTAATAAATACCAATGCGGACTTTTTCCTTAGTAGGTTTTTCATGCCAGAGGCAGGGCAATCCATGTTGATTTTTGATTTGTCCGTTTGGAACGAGATAAATAAATGTGCGAGCGTTATCGGTGTTGATTGTATGGAGCTAAATTCTATTGATGAACTAAGTGAAAAACAATAGATAGCGCTGGAAGGTGGGACGTAGAACGGACTATTGCAAGGGGAGTGCCAAATGGATGGGAGAGAATGTCTAAATGGATATTTAAAAAAATGCGAGTGGATTTATCATTCAGCAGGTAGGGATATCTCATGGTGTTTTTTATTCGGCGCTAAAGCCTTTTAGAGTTTTTTATTAGATGAAAACTATATTTCTGATTGTTTGATTTTGGGCCTGAATAATAAATAATTTTTTACTGGGTGGGTTTAAGATAGAGAAAATGCCTTATACAGCATCGATTTTTTTGAAATAAAGATAGTTCCCAATACCAACTTGAAAAGATAACTCTTTTATTTTTTGAGGATAGCAACCCGTGACCGCCCGTACCGCTACAGTGGATGTGGCAAACTGGCCAGCGTAGCGATACCTGCACGGTGAGCTCCATTTCGGGTACGATGCCGATAACCGACTGATTTCTGCCAGCGGCACCGGGCCGGAAGGAAAATTCACCGCCCGTTACCGCTACGATGCCCTGGGGCATCGTATTGCGAAAGCGGTTACCACCCAACGCGGCACGGTGGAAACCCGTTTCCTGTGGGAAGGCTGGCGTCTGCTGCAAAGCCGGGAAGGGGAGCGTTGCGCCACTTATCTGTACGATCCGAACGAAACCTGGAGCCCGCTGGCGCGACTCGATCACCCTGCTCAGGCACAGGACGGGGAATGCTACTGGTTTACTGCCGATCTTAACGGCGCGCCGCTGGAAGTCACCGACGCCGATGGCGCCGTGCGCTGGAGCGGCCAGTATGGCCGCTTTGGCGAAGTCAGCCACCAGACCGCGGAAAGCTGGGCGCTGCGCCAGGGCGAACCGACCATCAACCAGCCGCTGCGCTACGCCGGACAGTACGCCGACAGTGAAACTGGTCTGCACTACAACCTGTTCCGCTACTACGACCCGGGCGTGGGGCGTTTTACCACTCAGGATCCGATAGGGTTAAACGGCGGGCTGAACCTGTATCAGTATGCGCCGAATCCGCTGGGGTGGGTGGATCCGTTGGGGTTAGCTGCGTGTAATACAGGAAGCAAAGCAATAAACCCCAAGGATATCCGGTTTAGCCAGAGTTCTGTTAATGGGGCGGCAGAATTAACACATAGTATGAAAACTAAGGGCTGGGCAGGGGAGCCAGTGGATGTAGTTAGAATGAGTGATGGAAAATTAACCACCATCGATAACACTCGCATTTTAGCCGCCTCCAGGGCTAATATAAAAGTGCAAGCCCGCATTCATGAAGGGGCTAGTCCATTACCGGAAGAATTTGTTGAGCGTTTTACGACTAAAAAAGGCGTTCTTTCAACATGGGAGGAGGCAATACTCCTTCGCATCGGAAAGCAGGCTTCTGGATACAGATACGGGTATCCAAATGGTTCAACGATTATAGGATCTATTGATTAATATGAAACAGTTGCTGACAAAAAATGAACTGCCAGATTGGTTTTCCTATCCATCTGATTTTATGAGAATTGTTAGTCAGGGGCTTTTGGATTTTGATCCATGGATTATTATGGAAAGCGATAGACTTCGTACTCGTTATAACGGAGTGAAGAAACGCTACCCAAACAGAGAACTGCTCCCTTTTGCAAGAAGAGAGGACTGCGACGATATAGCTTGTTGGGAAAAAAATAAGGGCGGTAAGATAATAATTATACATGATTTTTCCAGCGAAGGTTATGAAAACGTACTTGAGTTTGATAATTTCTGGGATTGGTTGCGGAGTGCTCTGGAAGCGACTATAGAATATAGTGGTGAATAGTATGAATATTCATAATACACTGATCGCTAAAGGGTGAAAAATTATACTGATACTGTATTTTACTTGTGCATACATCATATTCAATTTTTATTTTTAATATGTCACTGTGTCTTTGGTTTGAATAACAGTAAATCTGTATTCAAAAACTCTGGTTAACTATCCAGGCATCCTAAATTTATGTTGGCCCTGGGACGCCGAATTGCGAAAGCGGTTACCACCCGGCGCGGCACGGTGGAAATCCGTTTCCTTCTGCTGCAAAGCCGGGAAGGGGAGCGATGCGCCACTTATCTGTACGATCCGAACGAGACCTGGAGCCCGCTGGCGCGGGTCGATCACCCTGCTCAGGCACAGGACGGGGAATGCTACTGGTTCACTGCCGATCTTAACGGCGCGCCGCTGGAAGTCACCGACGCTGATGGCGCCGTGCGCTGGAGCGGCCAGTACGGCAGCTTTGGCGAAGTCAGCCACCAGACGGCGGAAAGCTGGGCGCTGCGGCAGGGCAAACCGACCATCAACCAGCCGCTGCGCTATGCCGGGCAGTACGCCGATAGTGAAACGGGTCTGCACTACAACCTGTTCCGCTACTACGACCCGGGCGTGGGGCGTTTTACCACTCAGGATCCGATAGGGCTGCAGGGCGGGCTGAACCTGTACCAGTATGCGCCGAATCCGCTGGGGTGGGTGGATCCGTTGGGGCTTACTGCGTGTGCTCATGATGGTTACTATAATCGTAAGAGTTTAAGAACTGACATATATAATGCTCAAAGGCCGGGAAGTTATCATGCAGTGAAACATACTCAGGCTAAAACAGCTGAAGAAGCTAAATCACTTAGTTTAGGTAAGGGGGCTCGAAAAGGGGATCCAGAGGCATCATATTTGCCAGGATATGCAAGTAAGGTTGCTGGGTTTGAAAAACAGGCAGCTTATGATGCGGTCAGAAATGGTAATGTATTTGAACATGGTGGCACTCGTTTTATGTTCTATAAAAACCCTACCGGGGCAGTAGGGTATAACAGTGGACAATTAACTGACTGGGTTAGGATAGAAATGACGAATACAGGGGTGCCAATTATTCATAGTTTCCCTGCATCTCCGACCCAAGTGAGTAAATATATGAATGGTGTGAGGTGATTATGGCTAAAAATGCAGAGCTTCAAAGAATTAGGTTTCCTTCTGGATGGAATATCGGAATAAATAACCTTTATGAAGTTGAGCCTGATGAAGAGTACATCGATTATTATTATGGCTCGACTTTGATTAGCGCAGATAACAAGCTTATGGGGTTGAGTTTTGATTCAAGATATGAACCTGAAGGTGTGCCAGGTGGTGAGTTCATCCTTGTTCTACAGAAGAATGAATATGATAAAAAGGGTAAGATCAAGAATGTAAGTGTTTTAGACATCAAAAAAACGAAAAAGAAAGATGTTTTCATTGAAAATCTTGAGCGCTTCATGAAAACAGGCGAATGTTAGAACCATTGTTGGCCGGAAAGGGATACCTTTTCGGCATTTTTTAATTAATGAAATAAAAAATTCTTTACCGGGCTGCACTATAACCTGTTCCGCTACTACGACCCGGGCGTGGGACGCTTTACCACGCAGGACCCGATAGGGTTAAACGACGGGTTGAACCTGTATCAGTATGCGCCGAATCCGCTGGGGTGGGTGGATCCGTTGGGGTTGTCGAGTTGTTCTTCAGTAAAGGGAAATGATGCTCATAATTCTGCTAACTATCAGAAATTAAAAGATATCTATGGGCAAGCTGAAAAATATGGTTCAGGTGGCATTAAAAGCCTTGAGAATGGGCGTTATCGTTTTTATGGAGATATAAAACCATCTAGAACGCCTGGAGAAATGCAAGGGGCAAGATTGGTAAGAGAGTGGGATCCTGCGACGGGTAATAAAAGAACATTGTATGAAACCGTAGACCATTCAGGACGTGTAAGAAGCGTTGCACCAAAGCCTGTAATGCACGAAAAGAATCACCACATATTTGGTTCGAATGGTAAATATATGGGGCGAAGGTAAATATGAGAGAAATCCCTAGAAAAAGTGACTTAATCAAAAAAATACAAAGTTTACTATCAGGATTTGAAGATAGGAAGGCTGTATCTGATTGGGCGTTTGATATTTATAATGATGATTCTTTAAGAATATCTGATCCAGTGATCTCTAACTACCTGGAGATATTAGGCGCGGTAGATTTACCATCCTCAGATAGAAATTATTTATATACTGAGGAGGATTTTAAAGAATGGATAATTGAATTAAACCGTTCCTGATCGCATTAAGCCGGCGAGAGCCCCTGATCCTTCCAGTTTTTTGCTTTAGCCGTCCGTTGCCTGCTCCGTCACCAGGATCAGGCAACCGGCTTCGATCTTGGACATCCGGTATCAAACCCCGCTTCCCTGGCCAGTCCCCCTTGAGGTGCAGGTTGGGGCTGCGTGAATAGCGGGTGGTGGTGATATCCCTGCGGCTCTCATGGCGGATACTGACATAGCCGACCTTGTACATATTCTGGAGCGCGACGCCATAGCCGGTAAGCAATAACCGGCTGGGCCAGTGGCAAAACCTGTTCTTTCGTTATGACGCGTGTGGCAATCTGATTCAGCGTCGTCACGGTCTGCATCAGCAGCACTATAGCTACGATGCCGATAACCGACTGATTTCTGCCAGCGGCACCGGGCCGGAAGGAAAATTCACCGCCCGTTACCGCTACGATGCCCTGGGGCGCCGTATTGCGAAAACGGTCACCACTCAACGCGGCACGGTGGAAACCCGTTTCCTGTGGGAAGGCTGGCGTCTGCTGCAAAGCCGGGAAGGGGAGCGATGCGCCACTTATCTGTACGATCCGAACGAGACCTGGAGCCCGCTGGCGCGGGTCGATCACCCTGCTCAGGCACAGGACGGGGAATGCTACTGGTTTACTGCCGATCTTAACGGCGCGCCGCTGGAAGTCACCGACGCCGATGGCGCCGTGCGCTGGAGCGGCCAGTACGGCAGCTTTGGCGAAGTCAGCCACCAGACGGCGGAAAGCTGGGCGCTGCGGCAGGGCAAACCGACCATCAACCAGCCGCTGCGCTATGCCGGGCAGTACGCCGATAGTGAAACCGGTCTGCACTACAACCTGTTCCGCTACTACGACCCGGGCGTGGGGCGTTTTACCACTCAGGATCCGATAGGGTTAAACGGCGGGCTGAATCTGTACCAGTATGCGCCGAATCCGCTGGGGTGGGTGGATCCGTTGGGGTTGAGTACTCGTAGAATACAGTTGTCGGGAGATAAGACATTTGAAACATCTCGTGCCGCTCGAAGAGAAGCAATGCGCGGAGCTGGTATTCCTACATCTCAGGCTTATCAGGTTCAGGTAATAGAAGATATTTCCCAATCTGAAATTTCCAGGCAAAACTCAGGTGTTCTACATGAGGAAAGAATCATGCAAAATGGAACTGAGATAGGGCGAGTGAAGGTCCATCACCAGGGGCATGTGTTTACAGATAATAATACACATGAATATCCTCATTACCATGGGCAGAAAGGTGAGCACTTTTCATATGAAAGCGGAAAGGTAAGAAACACTAACAAATACAAAGGAAACAGGTGCTTTTGATGGAAAAAAAATTAGTCATAGATGCTAAAAAAACGTTGGAAATCATTGGTGTTAAATCCAATTCCGATGATGAGGTTTTCGTTTGGTTGTATTCTCCTTTGGAACAGGGGACGTTTATTGAAGAAATAACCTGCTTTTCCAATTCGTTTAATATAAGGGATATTGTTTTTTTAGAAGATGATTTTTATCCGACTTTAGTGAGATCGAAAATAAAAAAAATAAAAAGAGGGGTTGGTAAAATAAATACCCCAGAGCTGAAGAAATATATTAAAATAAAAGAGGGAGCTCCTTTTTTTAATGGTGAGTTATTTTTTGATTATGTTAGCATTGAAAACAAAATACAAGAGGAAAGCATGTCTATACTATGTGATGCCATGTATAAAAAAACATCAGTAAATATTCTTTTACGTAATGGATGCAGTAATATCAATACATCACCTAAAAGTATCATCGAGAATTATTTTGATAATTCTATATGTGATGTTTGTAGGCTTTTTATGGGGGAGACTATTGATGGAGATAGATTCGCCATAGCTGTCAATACTGTTAAAAATAATAGTATAGTTAAAGATGGTTTTATAAAGGAATGTCACTCCGAGGGGTTTGATAAAATCATTAAAAATTGTACTCACATTTACCCTTTGAAATTCGATAACCAATTGAGTTTTTTGAAATCTCGTCGTGGGGAATGAAACTTAGTAATCACAGGGCATGGGCTGACGGAATACAATAGTGAGCGATCTCATAAATCCCTGAATAAACTGACACCGGTTGAGTACCGGCTGATAGGCGAATGTTAGAACTAATTTCGGTGTTTTTTATTAATGAAATAAAAACTTCTTTACTGGACTGAACTGAACCACGACCTGTTCCGCTACTACGATCCGAGCGTAGGGCTCTTTACCACTCTATAGCCTAAAAATTGAGTCATGCTGCATGATTGCAAGGAGGGACAAGCCTTCTTGCTGGTCACGTACTGGATCTCCTTCATCCCTTCCCACCCAACCAAACTCCCCGTAAACTCAACCCCCTGTGCCATCAGGATAAGCCGTTCTATGCTGCCATTTATTGTCCAACAACGTCGTCGCGAGCGCCGCTGGCTGTGCGGGCTGGCGCTGCTGCTGCTGTGCGCTGCGGCCCTGAGTCTGTGTGCCGGGGAGCAGTGGATCGGGCCAGGCGCCTGGTTTAGCGATGCCGGTCGGCTGTTCGTTGGCGAAATTCGTCTGCCGCGTACTCTGGCCGTGGTGCTGGTGGGGGCGGCGCTGGCGGTGAGTGGAACGGTGATGCAGGCGCTGTTCGCGAATCCGCTGGCGGAGCCGGGATTACTGGGCGTCGCTAATGGCGCCGGGGTGGCGCTGGTTGGCGGCGTATTGCTGGGTGGCGGTATGCTGCCTGGCTGGGGTCTGGGGCTGCTCGCCATTGCCGGCGCGCTGTTGATTACCCTAATTCTGTTGCGTTTTGCCCGTCGTCGGCTTTCCACCAGCCGCCTGCTGCTGGCCGGAGTGGCGCTGGGCATTATCTGTAGCGCCCTGATGACCTGGGCGGTCTACTTTTCTACCAGCGTCGACCTGCGTCAACTAATGTACTGGATGATGGGCGGCTTTGGCGGCGTCGGCTGGGAGCAGGGCTGGTTGATGCTGGCGCTGCTGCCGGTGCTTGTCTGGCTGTGCATCCGCCCGTCGCCGCTGAATCTGCTGGCGCTGGGCGAGGCCTCCGCCCGTCAGTTGGGGCTGCCCATCTGGCTGTGGCGTAACCTGCTGGTCAGCGCCACCGGCTGGCTGGTGGGAGTCAGCGTGGCGCTGGCTGGCGCTATCGGCTTTGTTGGCCTGGTGGTGCCGCATATCCTGCGGCTGTGCGGGCTGACCGATCACCGGGTTCTGCTGCCGGGAAGCGCGCTGGCCGGGGGCGGCGTGCTGCTGCTGGCGGATATCGTGGCACGCCAGGCGCTCAGCTCCGCCGAACTGCCGATAGGAGTGGTAACCTCTACCCTGGGCGCGCCGCTGTTTGTGTGGCTATTATTAAGGGCCAGATCATAACCAATATCGAGGATGCTATGCAGGATATTCTGAATACCGAAGTGACGACGATTGAGGGCGAAAAGACCCTTCTGACGCGCTGGCAGGGCGATGTGCTGCTGATCGTCAACGTGGCCTCGAAGTGTGGGCTGACGCCGCAGTATCAGCAGTTGGAAGCGCTCTATAAAACCAGGCAGATGCAGGGCTTTAGCGTGCTGGGCTTTCCCTGTAACCAGTTCCTGGGGCAGGAGCCGGGCGACGAACATGAGATCAAAGCCTTCTGTAGCACCAATTATGGCGTAACCTTTCCGCTGTTCAGCAAGATCGAGGTCAACGGCCCGGGGCGCCATGCGCTCTATCAAAAGCTGATTGCCGCCGCCCCCCAGGCCGTGGCGCCGGACGGCAGCGACTTTACCAGTAAGATGGAAGACAAAGGGCGCGGCGCGCAACAGCAGGGCGATATTCTGTGGAACTTCGAAAAGTTTCTGGTGGGGCGCGACGGTCAGGTGATTCAGCGCTATACGCCGGATACCTCGCCTGAAGATCCACAACTGCTTCACGACCTGCAACAGGCGCTGACCCGCGAATGACCGCATTGCTGCAACTGCAGGACGTTGCGCTGGCGGGAAGGGTCGGCCCTATCAATGCGCAAGTTCAGCCCGGGGAGTTACTGCATCTGCTGGGGCCCAACGGCGTCGGAAAAAGTTCGCTGCTGGCGCTGATGGCCGGGCTGGAGCAGGGGCAGGGGAATATCGATTTCGCCGGGCAGCCGCTGGCCGCGTGGTCTGCACCGGCGCTGGCGGCGCGGCGGGCAATACTGTGCCAGCAGCAGATGCCGCCTTTCGCCATGCCGCTATGGCACTATCTGCAACTCCATCAGAAAGCGGGGCAGGAAGAAGCGGCGATGCTGACTGTCGCCGAATCCCTGTGGCTGAGCGATAAACTGACGCGCCCGGTGTCGGCGCTTTCCGGCGGTGAATGGCAGCGCGCCCGGCTGGCAGCGGTGCTGTTGCAGATAGACCCCAACACTAACCCTCATGGGCAGTTGCTGCTGCTTGATGAACCGATGAACAGCCTGGACGTTGCCCAGCAGGCGGCGCTGGACAGGCTGCTGAACAAACTGTGCCGCAGCGGCGTGGCCGTGGTCATGAGCGGCCACGACCTTAATCACAGCCTGCGCCACGCCGGGCGGGTATGGCTGTTGCACAACGGTCGTCTGGCGGCTTCGGGGGCGCCGGAAAGCGTGCTGACCCCTTCGCGGCTGGAATCGGTTTACGGTTTACCCTTTCGTTGCCTGGAGGTTGAAGGCACAAATCTCCTGTTAACCCGTCATTGATAGTGGTAACCACTTGCCAGCCTTGGGTTTTCAGGGCTACATTAGGCCGAAATTAACGAGGCCAGAGGAATTGCCTGAAAATGCGGCTGTGGTTACTGTTAGTGGCAATCTTAACCCTTGCGGGCTGTGGGCATCATCAGGCGCCGCCGCCTAATCCCCGCCTGTCGGACTCCATCACCGTTATCGCTGAGCTTAATGAACAGCTCAATAACTGGCGCGGCACGCCCTATCGCTATGGCGGAATGAGTCGCAGCGGCGTTGACTGTTCCGGCTTTGTGGCAATGACCTTCCGCGATCGCTTCGAAATGCAGCTGCCGCGTGAAACCCGCACTCAGGCGGAAATCGGCACCCGTATCGATAAAGAAGAGCTACTGCCCGGCGATCTGGTGTTCTTTAAAACCGGCGGCGGCGATAACGGGCTGCACGTGGGCATTTACGATACCGACAACCAGTTTATCCACGCCTCCACCAGTCGCGGCGTGATCCGCTCCTCTCTTGATAACGTTTACTGGCGTAAGAAGTTCTGGCAGGCCCGCCGCCTGTAGAGCCGGTAACCCGCCAATAACCCTGCGTAAACTCCGTGGTTAAAGCGCCTCTCTGCCACTACACTGGCGGCAGGAGGCTCCATGACTCATAACCCCCATTTCGATAATAGCTGGCATGACCAGCTGGCGGGCTTTTACAGCGCCCTGAACCCCACACCGCTGGATAACGCTCGCCTGCTCTGGCATAACCCGGCGCTGGCGGCGGAGCTGGCGCTGGATCCGCAATACTTTACCGGGCCCGATGCAGGCGTGTGGGGCGGTGAATCACTGCTGGCCGGTATGCAGCCGCTGGCCCAGGTCTATAGCGGCCATCAGTTCGGCGTCTGGGCCGGGCAGCTCGGCGACGGGCGCGGCATTCTGCTGGGCGAACAGCGGCTGGCGGACGGTCGTCGTTATGACTGGCATCTGAAGGGGGCCGGGCTGACGCCCTATTCGCGTATGGGGGATGGCCGGGCGGTGGTGCGATCTACCATTCGCGAGGCGCTGGCGTCAGAGGCGCTGCACCATCTTGGTATCCCCACCACCCGCGCCCTGACGGTGGTCACCAGCGATACTCCGGTCTGGCGCGAACAGCCCGAACACGGGGCCATGCTGATGCGTATTGCCGAAAGTCATCTGCGCTTTGGTCATTTCGAACATTTTTACTACCGTCGCGAGCCGGAAAAGGTGCGCCAACTGGCGGATTACGCTATTGAACGCCACTGGCCGCAGCTGGCTCAGGAGGCGGATCGCTACCTGCTGATGTTCCGGGATGTGGTGGCCCGCACCGGGCGGCTGATCGCCCGTTGGCAGTGCGTGGGCTTTGCCCACGGGGTGATGAATACTGACAATATGTCGCTTATCGGGCTGACTATCGACTACGGCCCATACGGCTTTCTGGATGACTATCAACCCGGCTTTATCTGTAACCATTCGGACTGGCAGGGGCGCTACGCCTTCGATAATCAACCCGCCGTGGGGTTGTGGAACCTGCAACGACTGGGGCAGTCCCTGTCGCCGCTGGTGCCAGCGGCTCAGCTCAATGATGCGCTGGATGGCTATCAGGCAGCGCTGATGAGCGAGTACGGACGCCTGATGCGCGACAAGCTGGGGTTGATGACGCCACTGGCGGGCGATAACGAACTGCTGTCCGGGCTGCTGGCGCTGATGGAAAAAGAGGGCAGCGACTATACCCGCACCTTCCGGCTGCTGAGCGAAACTCAGCAGCAACAGGCGACGTCTCCGTTGCGCGACGAGTTTATCGACAGACAGGCGTTTGACGACTGGTTCAGCCGCTACCGGGCGCGGCTGGTGCAGGATGAAGTCAGCGATGAAGCGCGGCGCACGACCATGCGCGCCGCTAATCCGGCGCTGGTGCTGCGTAACTGGCTGGCGCAGCGTGCCATCGAACAGGCGGAGCAGGACGATCCCCGCGAGTTCGAACGGTTACTGGCGGCCCTGAGTCGCCCCTTTGATGACCGGGACGATGACTACGTACAGCGTCCGCCGGACTGGGGCAAGCGGCTGGAAGTGAGCTGCTCCAGCTAAATCCGGGACGCAGTCGCCTGGCCGCGCTATAGCTCAGAAACGGCTGTCCACCGCCCGGGCCAGCATCTCCAGCAGCTGTTCGCTCTGTTGCCAGCTCAGGCAGGGGTCGGTAATGGACTGGCCGTGCACCAGCGGTTTCCCGGGTTTAATGGTCTGGTTTCCCTCTTCCAGGAAGCTTTCCGCCATTACGCCCGCAACCGCCCGCGAACCGTCGCGGATCTGGGCGCAGATTGATTCGCAGACCTCCAGTTGACGGCGGTGCTGCTTCTGGCAGTTGGCATGGCTGAAATCCACCACCAGATGTTCCGGCAGGCCGAATTTACGCAGCTGTTCTGTGGCCGCAGCGATATCCCCGGGATGGTAATTGGGCGTTTTGCCGCCGCGCATAATGATATGACCCCAGGGGTTGCCGCTGGTCTGGTAGATGGTCATCTGGCCATTTTTGTCCGGCGACAGAAACATATGGCTGACCCTGGAGGCGCGAATGGCGTCCACGGCAATACGGGTATTGCCGTCGGTACCATTTTTAAACCCTACCGGGCAGGAGAGGGCGGAGGCCATTTCCCGGTGAATCTGACTTTCGGTAGTACGTGCGCCAATGGCGCCCCAGCTCACCAGATCGGCAATAAACTGGCCGATCACCATATCCAGGAATTCGGTGGCGGTGGGAACCCCAAGGGCATTGACCTCCAGCAGCAGACGGCGTGCCACTTCGATACCGTGATTAATACGGCAACTGCCGTTCAGATCGGGGTCGGAAATCAGCCCCTTCCAGCCCACTACGGTGCGCGGCTTTTCGAAATAGGTGCGCATTACGATCTCCAGCCGTGACTGATAGCGTTCGCGTAGCGGCTGGAGCCGTCGGGCATAGTCGAGAGCCGCTTCGGGATCGTGAATGGAGCAGGGGCCAATGATCACCAGCAGGCGCGGATCTTCGCCGTTCAGGATTCGGGCGATACGCTGACGCGCGGCATCAATGTGCTGCGCAACGGCGGGGCTAACCGGATGACGGGCGGCCAGCTCGGCAGGCGCGATGAGTCTGTCGATGCGCGCGCTGCGCAGTTCATCAGTCTTATTCATGGGATATCTCGGGATCCTGGAAGGAGGTGAATGGCGTTTTATTCATCTTCATGACAAATGATAATCAATTACACAATGATAATTATTATCATCTGCGATTGCGGGAGCGGCAAGCGTTATTTGTGATAATTTTGTGAAATGCGGGAAAGTTGAGCGCTACGGCGGAGGATGAAGGAATGATGCGCAGGCAAATGCCTGCGCAGGGGGGATCAGAAGCGGCTGTCCACCGCCCGGGCCAGCATCTCCAGTAGCCGTTCGCTCTGTTCCCAGTTCAGGCAGGGGTCGGTAATGGACTGGCCGCGCACCAGCGCTTTTCCGGGTTCAATCGCTTGGCTTCCCTCTTCAAGGAAACTTTCCGCCATTACGCCGGCGATGGCGCGTGAGCCATGACGAATCTGCTCGCAAACGGACTCACAGACCTCCAGCTGGCGACGGTGCTGCTTCTGGCAGTTGCCGTGGCTGAAATCCACCACCAGCTGTTCCGGCAGGCTGAATTCGCGCAGGCGCTCCGCGGCGGCGGTGATATCAGCGGCGTGATAATTGGGGCTTTTACCGCCGCGCATAATGATATGACCCCAGGGGTTGCCGCTGGTCTGGTAGATGGTCATCTGGCCATTTTTGTCCGGCGACAGAAACATATGGCTGACCCTGGAGGCGCGAATGGCGTCCACCGCAATGCGGGTATTGCCGTCGGTACCGTTCTTGAAGCCGACCGGGCAGGAAAGGGCAGAGGCCATTTCGCGATGCACCTGGCTTTCGGTGGTACGCGCGCCGATGGCACCCCAGCTAATCAAGTCGGCAATAAACTGGCCGATCACCATATCCAGAAATTCAGTGGCGGTGGGAACCCCAAGGGCATTGACCTCCAGCAGCAGGCGGCGCGCCACCTCAATACCGTGATTAATGCGGTAGCTGCCGTTCAGATCGGGATCGGAAATCAGCCCCTTCCAGCCCACCACGGTGCGCGGTTTTTCAAAATAGGTGCGCATCACGATCTCCAGCCGCGACTGGTAACGTTCGCGCATGGCCTGAATACGCCGGGCGTAGTCGAGAGCCGCTTCGGGATCGTGAATGGAGCAGGGACCGATAATGACCAGCAGGCGCGGGTCTTCGCCGTTCAGGATACGGGCGATACGCTGCCGGGCCGCGGTAACCTGGGCTGCGGTTTCCTGTGTCAGGGGGTGGCGCTGCGCCAGTTCGGCAGGCGTCACCAGGCGGTCGATGTGCGCGGTGCGCAACTCGTCTGTTTTATTCATTGGTGTCTCAAATTGGGTGCTTCGCTGCGGCGGAACTGCCGGGAAGTGATGGCGATCACGATAAACCAATTGATGCTGAATTCAAGCGTGCAATCAGGTTTATCTGCCAGTTGTGCGCAACCATAACACAGAATGTTGCATCCGTGTACTAGTTTGATGGTTCGAGAGGGGAAGGGGGATAATGCCCCGGAATTCGGGGCCGGGGGCTCAGTACATCCGGCGGCTGAGGCCCATAATATCCATGATTCGGGTAGCGATCTCTTCAACCGAGTAATTGGTGCTGTTGAGATAGTGGATTTGATGCTTGCGATACAGCGCTTCCACCTCCGCCACTTCCATCCGGCACTGACGCATCGAAGCGTAGCGGCTGTTCTCACGGCGCTCTTCCCGAATAGCCGCCAGTCGCTCGGCATTAATGGTCAGGCCGAACAGCTTATGCTGCAGCGGTCGCAGCGCCGCCGGAAGTTGCAGGTTGTCCATATCGTCGGCAATAAAGGGGTAGTTGGCGGCGCGAATGCCGTACTGCATCGCCAGATAGAGGCTGGTGGGCGTTTTTCCACAGCGTGAAACCCCCAACAGAATCACCTGGGCCTGATCGAGATTGCGCATAGAGACGCCGTCGTCGTGGGCCAGAGTGTAATCAATGGCGGCAATGCGCGCGTCATACTGGGTAATATTGCCGGGATTCAGTCCGTGGGTTCGATGGGCAATGGGGGTGGGATCGAGCTTAAGTTCCTGCTGTAACGGCCCCACCAGTGCCTGGACAATATCCTGACAGAAGCCTTCGCATTCCAGAATGATGGCGCGAATTTCCGGTAGCACGATGGAATAGAAGACCAGTGGTCTTACGCCGGTCTGCTGCCAGAGCGCATCGATCTGTTCCTTCACCGCCCGGGCCCGGCTTTCGGTTTCAACAAAAGGCAGCGCAATGCTGTTGATGGTGACCGGGAACTGCGACATCACCGCATGGCCCAGTACCTCTGCGGTAATGGCGGTGCCGTCTGAAATATAGAAAACGTGGCGGTCAGCGTAGTTGTCCATGGCGGCTTCCTGTAAATCAAAAGAGACAGAAGTATAAATTAAATCAAATCAATAGCGAGTGAAATAGTCTTAATGGAATAAACTGAAATGCCGTTTTTATTTTTTATGAAAACCGGAATTCATTTCTGTCAATTTTAAGAAAAGCCCGATGCAAATAATGATTGGATTGATAATCAACGGTTTAGCTTAATCAGGTATCTATCCGAAAAAATCATCTTTTTTTGTGGCTTGAACGATTCACCGTTTTTCCCCGGAGGACAAATATGCCAGGCTAAAAACCGAGTTAGACGTTTCTGGTCTCTATTCCCATTCCACAAAAGGATTGTTTCGATGTCCAATAATGGCTCGTCACCTCTGGTGCTCTGGTATAACCAACTCGGTATGAATGATGTCGACCGGGTTGGGGGAAAAAACGCCTCCCTGGGCGAAATGATTACTAATCTCTCCGGTATGGGCGTTTCCGTACCCAACGGTTTTGCCACCACCGCACAAGCCTTTAACCAGTTTCTGGACAGCCGCGGCGTGAATCAGCGTATTTACGAGCTGCTGGACAAAACCAATATTGACGACGTGGATGAGCTGGCGCGCGCCGGTGCGCAGATTCGTCAGTGGATTATCGACACGCCTTTCCAGCCGGAGCTGGAGCAGGCGATTCGCGAGGCTTACCAGCAACTGTCCGCCGATGATGCACAGGCCTCTTTCGCGGTACGCTCCTCCGCCACTGCAGAAGATATGCCGGACGCTTCGTTCGCCGGTCAGCAGGAAACCTTTCTTAACGTTCAGGGCTTCGACGCCGTGCTGGTGGCGGTGAAGCACGTATTTGCTTCGCTGTTTAACGATCGCGCTATCTCTTACCGCGTTCACCAGGGCTACGATCACCGCGGCGTGGCGCTGTCCGCCGGGGTTCAGCGCATGGTGCGTTCCGACCTGGCCGCCTCTGGCGTGATGTTCTCCATCGATACCGAATCCGGCTTCGATCAGGTGGTCTTTATTACCGGCGCCTGGGGGCTGGGTGAAATGGTGGTGCAGGGCGCAGTGAACCCGGATGAGTTTTACGTGCATAAGCCGACGCTGGAAGCCGGGCGACCGGCCATCGTGCGCCGGACCATGGGATCGAAAAAGATTCGCATGGTGTATGCCGATACCCAGGAGCACGGCAAACAGGTACGTATTGAAGATGTTCCGGCGGCGGATCGCGACCGTTTCTGTATCACTCAGGAAGAGGTAGAAGAGCTGGCGAAACAGGCGGTACAGATTGAAAAACACTATGGCCGGCCGATGGATATCGAATGGGCCAAAGATGGCCATACCGGCAAGCTGTTTATCGTTCAGGCCCGCCCGGAAACCGTGCGTTCACGCGGCCAGGTGATGGAGCGCTACACGCTGCACTCCCAGGGCAAGATCATCGCCGAAGGGCGCGCTATCGGCCACCGTATTGGGGCAGGCAACGTCAAGGTCATCCAGGATATCAGTGAGATGAACCGCATCCAGCCGGGAGACGTGCTGGTCACCGATATGACCGACCCGGACTGGGAGCCGATCATGAAGAAAGCGGCGGCCATCGTCACCAACCGAGGTGGCCGTACCTGCCATGCGGCGATTATCGCCCGCGAGCTGGGGATCCCGGCAGTGGTGGGCTGCGGTGATGCGACTGAACGCATGCAGGACGGGCAGCAGGTCACGGTCTCCTGCGCCGAAGGGGATACCGGCTACGTTTATGCCGAACTGCTGGACTTCAGCGTGAAGAGCTCCAGCGTTGAAACAATGCCGGATCTACCGCTGAAGGTGATGATGAACGTGGGCAACCCGGATCGCGCCTTTGATTTCGCCTGCCTGCCTAACGAAGGGGTCGGACTGGCGCGGCTGGAATTTATTATCAACCGGATGATCGGCGTGCATCCGCGGGCGCTGTTGGAGTTCGACCAGCAGGAGCCAGCGCTGCAGAATGAGATCCGCGAAATGATGAAGGGCTACGACTCACCGGTTGAGTTTTACGTCGGTCGTCTGACTGAAGGCATTGCCACTCTGGGTGCCGCCTTCTGGCCGAAGCGCGTGATTGTGCGGCTGTCGGACTTTAAGTCCAACGAATATGCCAACCTGGTGGGCGGCGAACGCTATGAGCCGGATGAAGAGAACCCGATGCTTGGCTTCCGCGGCGCCGGCCGCTACGTGGCGGACAGCTTCCGTGACTGTTTCGCGCTGGAGTGCGAAGCGGTGAAGCGGGTGCGTAACGAGATGGGGCTGACCAACGTCGAAATTATGGTGCCCTTCGTGCGTACCGTCGATCAGGCGCGGGCCGTGGTTGATGAGCTGGCGCGACAGGGACTGAAGCGCGGCGAGAATGGGTTGAAGGTGATCATGATGTGCGAGATCCCTTCCAACGCGTTGCTGGCGGAGCAGTTCCTGGAACACTTCGACGGCTTCTCTATCGGCTCGAACGATATGACGCAGCTGGCGCTGGGGCTGGATCGCGACTCCGGCGTGGTTTCCGAACTGTTCGATGAGCGTAACGAGGCGGTGAAGGCGCTGCTCTCCATGGCGATTCGCGCGGCGAAGAAACAGGGGAAATATGTGGGTATTTGCGGGCAGGGACCATCGGATCATGAAGATTTCGCCGCCTGGCTGATGGAAGAGGGCATCGACAGCCTCTCCCTGAACCCCGATACCGTGGTGCAGACCTGGCTGAGTCTGGCCGAGCTTAAGCACTAAAAAAAGCGGTTACACTGAAATGATAGCCCCGGTATAGTGGATTGTGCCGGGGTTTTTTTTGGTTCATCGCGAATCGTCGTGAAACAGAAGTGACCGACGGTTAGTCTATTATTCTGGATGAATATGTAGAGCAGGAGAAGGTTTCGTTCTCTTTAAGGCCATTTTCAGGCTGGACTACTCACGACCAGCTGTCTGTTTCCGATGTTAAACTTGTCATCAACAGTCTGCCAGAGACGGTGGTTTTTTGTCCCAGCTTAAAAAACGCCGGTGCGTTCACTGAAGGCTGGAGGAGTGACAGGGCGAGGTGGTCCGGGAGCCGGCGGGCGAGCCTCTGGTCTGGCTGTGAATCAACAGAGAAGCCGTCACCGCAAGTGAACAGAACGGTTTACCACATCATCGTATTCCGCAAGTTTTCAGCTTACGCTCTCGACATTCCACGCTAATCCGCAAGGAACTTTTTTTGTTAATAACTGGAAGCGAACCCCTGAATAGGGCAACGGGAGTATAGTGGCCCGGATAAACGTATGGCCGGTGTCTGTTGCTGATATCAGCACGGCTTCGGCTGTTTTAATAAATCATTAAGGAGTACCTTCAATTGAACTGAGAATATTCGACAAAATCCTTTTTTTAAGGAAAAAATAATTCGGCAAAAGATTATTAACCATATCGTTTTTTAAGATTTAATGACAAAAAAAGATATTAGGATTTTTCCTTTAACAGATTATCTCTGGTTTATCGGTATTTTTTGTTTATTCTTAATGGTTTTTATTGAGTTTGTGGTTTTATTATCTATTTTTTCTTGTTTTTTTTACCTGATATGCTGTTTTTGTCTTTATTGCTATTAGTTTCTAATAATTCATTGTCCATATTCACTACTTAATCTACTAAGTTGCTGTGAATTTCTCCCCATTATATGCCATTGATATAATTTGTTTTTATTTTTCAATTAAGAATTTTCATCGCATATCATCGATAAATTTCTGTTTATCGATTGGTTTTTTCTATCAATAAGTGCCGATTGAATGATAATTAAACTTAGACATAAGCAAGATTGACTTGTAAAAAAAAAAGGCGGTAATTAATATTTATCTCAACAAAGGAGTTGTTAACTATGGCTGTTTTAGAATCGATCGATAATGGTTCGACACTTTTATATGTGAAAGCAACGGAGGCTATTCATAGCTTTGGGACTAGAGTAGGTAAATTTGTAAAAAGTGAAAAGGGTGTTACTGCAGTAGAATATGCCATTGTCGTAGGGGGAGTGGCTGCGGTCGTTGCGATTATCTTTGGGAAGAAAGATGACTCGCCTGTTAAAGCGATGCTGACTGAGATTTTTAAAACGGTTCAGGATTCGGTGACAAGCTCTATTGATAATACCACCAGTGGTGGTGGTGGTGGATCATAAGTTGTGACGTATAAGTAAATAAAACAGTTTTTATTCCTGTTAAAGGGAAGGGGCCGGTTTGATATCTTCCCTTTAGTATTGCTTTTATATCTAATATTATTTTTTGTGCTGAGAACAGGGACGGCAATGAACAAAAAAGCGCTTTTCATCTCTATAGCAATGATTATTTTCGGTGCTCTTGGGTTATTTCTTTATACAGGTCAGGAACCTGAACCTGCTCCGCAACAGAGTATACAACCAGATATTCTTCATGAGTCTATCGCCGTTGCTGTTGCTACACGCGATCTGGCCGCCGGAGGCATACTTACGGCAGATGACTTTAGTATTAAAAATATCGCTATCGTTAAGGGCGGGAGTGATAAACAGTTTAGTATGTCAGGTGTGAGCCCAGTCAACTATTTGTTAAAAAATGCTGTTTCGGCAGGCAGTTATATTCCTCTCAGTGCGCTAGCTGTACCCGGTAGCGATGAGTATCTGGCTGCATCAATAAAGCCTGGAAACGTTGTTTATCCATTGCCACTGGATGAGAAAGATAGCTACCTTATGCGTAATGTGGTACCGGGGCAATATGTTGATATTTATCTGGAATATGGTTTTGCTTCAGAATCTAACCGGGTCGTTTCTCCATCTGTCTCTTTTAGCAGTAGTCGTTTGAAGCCGCTACTGGCCAATAAGCGGATTCTGGCTATTCGCGCTGCTGAGAGTGCTAATGAACGAAACAAAAATAAAATTAATGAATTGGTGCTTGATCTTAAACGCAGTGATGTGAAAATAATTAATACCTTGAGAGTAAATAATGCGCGGATACTTGTTTTTCCTGGTAATGGAAATCAATCCGTTTCTAATGTGACTGAAGATAACAGCACCTGGCCAGTCAACGATGATGCGCTATTCACCATGCCAACACCAGCTCTGGTAAATGAATTAAGGGGTTGAATCTTATTGCCGGTGGATTTGTCATGAAAAATATTCATACAATAACAACTGTGGATGTCATTATGTTTTTTCTGAATTGTTGCAAAAAGGTTCAGCCTTTACTGGCGCTAGCTTTTTTGGCATGTTTTTCCGCCTCTGCCAGCCAAACCTATATGAAGCCCGGACAATCGAAGACATTGCAGCTTGCGGAGCCAATTACAACGGTTTTTATTTCTAATCCGGAAGTTGCCGATTACCGGATCGTAGGAAGTAAGAGCGTGGTGCTGTATGCAAAAAAACGGGGTGATACCAGTCTGGTGGTCTATGGTAAAAAGGCCCGAACTTTAATTTCCTCTCAGATAAGTGTTGACCCCTTTCTTGGTGATTTGCATCTGCGCGTAGAGGAAGCATATCCAGGCAGTAAAGTCCAGATTACACGCTTTGTCGATGGTGAAAAGGCAACCTATATCTTGTCAGGAGAAGTTCCGGATGAAGAGACGCTGGATAATGTTCACCAGCTGGTCGGCAGTTTGGTAGGAACAGACAGTGAAAAGAGAATAATGGAATTGAGATCGGCAGAAGGCGAAAAAGGCAGTGGTGATGAACTATTTGTTAGAGGCTATAGTTACAGTAATATTATTAATCGACTAAAAACGCCTGCGTCGAATCAGGTCAATGTAAAATTAACCGTGGTTGAGGTAAGTAAAGAGTTTTCCGACAGTCTGGGCATTGACTGGAGCAGCCTGACGCTGGATAGCATTATTAATAGAGGCTCTGTAATCAATAGTTCTGGTATGTTCAATTTGCTGGGTTTTAAAGGTGGGTTTGACGCAGCAAATATTAGCACAGTGATTAATGCCATAAAAAATGATTCAGTTGCTAAAGTACTGGCGCAACCAAATCTGACGGTGCTGTCTGGTGAGCAGGCGAGTTTTTTGGTCGGCGGTGAGATTCCCATTATGATTCGTGATAATGACACAGTGACGGTTGAGTATAAAGAGTATGGAATCCGCCTCAACATTGCAGCTAAAGTCAATAGCCAGCATAAGATTCGCCTGGCGGTTCTTAATGAATTAAGCAGCGCTAGCGGAAGTTATGGCTATAATGATTATCATATTCCTACCATGCGTACCCGCCGCTCCAGTTCGACTATCGAATTGGCCGATGGTGATAGCTTCATCATCGGCGGGCTATTGAGTGAGGAAGATAAGGAAGCTCTGACAAAAATTCCCTTCCTGGGAGATATTCCGATTCTGGGGGCTCTTGCACGTAGTGCACATACCGAAAGGAATAAACGCGAGCTGGTTGTTTTTGCGACGGTTAATCTGGTGAAGCCGGTGCCGGCATCATCTAAACGAATTCGTTTACCCATCTACAGACGAAGTACGATTGAACAGCTATTCCTGAATGTTGGAATCGATAAGGATATGCGGGAAAACCGTTTATCCAATGATGCCAATATGTTTATGGAACAGGGCGGTTTTGCAAAATGATTTGGAGTGAGGAATATGAATCTGTTCTCTGGCGCTAAAACAGGTGCAATGACTGAAAAGGTTGTGCAGCGGAGTAAAAAAAATGACTCCCGAAAGTCTGTGGTTATTATGTCGGCGCGTGCTCATATTTTATCTGAAATCTCCAGTTATTTGCGGATGAATAATATTAAAAATATTGTTGAGCTGGAGGCTGATTTATTTACGACGCCGAGTGTTGACGGTCTTGATAGCGCAGAGAATGTTATTGTTGATATTGGTGCTTCCTCCGATATCAGAAAGATTGGTGAGCATATCACCGTATTGGTCTCTGTTCAGTCGCACATATTGATTGTTGGTGACAATGACTCTATTGCCTTCGCTCAACAGCTGATGCGTGATATCCGTCTTCCCTACCTTCATATAGGGTCCCAGCTAACGCAGTTGATGGGGTGCATTGAAGGCAAAGCGGCAATGCGTGCGTCAAGCCCATCAGTAAAAATTAGCGTGCTGGGGTGTAAAGGTGGAGCAGGGACAACAACGGTCGCCAACCGATTGTTTCATTATGTTGGTATGCTGACCCGAATTCCGGTGTTGTTGATTCAGGGTGCCAGTGGCAGCCGGGATCTGGATTTATTACTGGGGAAAACGCTGCCGTCGGACGGTGCCAGTTTACCAATTAGTGAGCACTTGTCTGTTATTCAGGAGCCTCACGGTAGTATGTGGAACTATAACGATATCCGCTTTGAACAATACAACCTGATCTTTTTTGATCATATGTTGCATTATCAGCCTATTGAGCAGTTAGAGATGGTGATCTCTATGTCAAACACCATTGTGCTGGTGATTACCCGGGAACTATCTTCCATTCGGACAGCAAAGAAAATTTTGGATGAAAACCTGCGCATCGAGAACAGCCGTCCCGGCCGGGTTGCCCGAATCTTGATTTGCCTTAATGAAAATCATCCTCCGACAGGTAATGAGCTGAAAAATATAGATATTAAAGAGTATTTGGGCTGCGAGGAATTAATCGTTAATCCCTATAACCCCAATCAACAGGAATCTGATACGAATTCGCCTTTGTATCACCTTGCCGCTTTGTTAACAGGTAAGGATATAATTGAAACTCCTACGCTAACTAATATTTTTGGGAGGTTGCGGCGTAAGTTGAAATGACAGTTTGGCTGTTATTTAAATGATGGTTTGAGCATTGGGTTATAATAATTGCTTATTAAAGAGTGGCTGCAAATATGATTGATTCATCATTCTTGCTCGCATTACGTGAACAAATATTGAAAAATGTTGACCTGGAGCGAATCGATGCGTTAAAGACTGACAGAGATGCACTGATCAAAGAGATCGGTGGCGTGTTGGCGCAGGTATTAACCGAGAGCGGTCAATATCTTGCCGCGCGCAATGCCACTGAATTATGCGAACTGGTTGCGGATGAAATATCTGGATATGGACCATTACGCGATCTGATGGAGGATGACTCCATTTCCGATATTCTGGTGAATGGTCCTTCCCAGATATTTGTTGAACGCTTTGGTCAACTGGAACTATCGGATAAGAAATTTGTTAATAATGCTCAGCTTACGGATATTGCCCGGCGCCTGGTTGCCAGGGTAGGGCGCCGAATTGATGATTCACAACCTTTGGTTGATTCACGGATGCCTGACGGTAGCCGACTTAATGTGGTGATCTCACCGATTGCCCTGGATGGCACTTCGATTTCAATCCGAAAATTTGGTAAAGGGAAGAAGACTCTGGCGGAGTTGATCGAATTTGGCAGTATGAATGAACTTATGGCCAATTTTCTGGTTATTGCCAGCCGCTGCCGGATAAATATTATCGTGTCTGGTGGTACGGGGTCTGGAAAAACCACGCTGCTCAACGCAATGTCACAGTATATTGGCGAGAATGAACGAGTTCTGACGCTGGAAGATGCCGCGGAGCTTCGGCTACAGCAGCCTCATGTGGTACGGCTGGAAACGCGTATGGCCAGTTCGGAAAATCAGGGACTGGTTACTATGCGCCATCTGGTGGTGAATGCATTACGTATGCGCCCCGATCGTATCATCGTTGGCGAGTGCCGCGGTGAAGAAGCTTTTGAGATGCTGCAGGCGATGAATACCGGCCATGATGGCTCAATGTCTACGCTCCATGCTAACTCCCCGCGTGATGCACTCGCCCGCCTTGAGAGTATGGTCATGATGTCCAGCGCGGCCTTACCGCTTAGCGCGATTCGCCGCAATATCGCTTCCGCCGTGCATCTGATCGTTCAGGTTTCCCGTTTGCCGGATGGTTCACGTAAGGTATTAAATATTACCGAAGTGATGGGTATGGAAGGCGATAATATCGTTCTGCAGGATATTTTTAGCTTTACAGCCAGCGGAGAGCGCAACGAAAACGGAAGAATTGATGGTAAATTTACCTCATTTGGGCTGCTGCAGCGCTCGATCGTTTACCGCCATGCTCTGATGCATGGACTGTTCGAACCGCTTAAGCAGTTATTTGGGGGGCATCAGAAATGATATTTATCCTGTCCGGGCTCCTTATCTTTTTAGGCCTTGTTCAACTTTTACTCTGGCAGCGGCAGCGGCGGCGGATGAGTCGGCTACAGATTGCTGATGTGCAAGATTCCCGTCAGATACTAAATAGAAAAATCAATCGCTACCCTTTGGGGCGTCATATTCGTAATGCTGGGAAGGATATTCGCGCACATTTGGTAGGGCATGAGAGAAGTGTTTTTATGACGCATAGCATTGTCGTTGTACTAATTCAGTTGGCTGCTGCTTATATAAACAGTAACTACCTGAACTTTAATGCCATTATAGTTTTTCCAATGGTCTTTATTATAACTCTATATGCGCTCTATCTGAGAAGTAAAAAAAAGATGCGTCAGGAGTTTGAAACTTCATTCTCTGAGGCAATTAGCATCGTTACCAGTTCGCTACGCGGGGGGAACTCGGTGATGCAGGGAATTGAGCACTGTGGTGAAAAGTTGGGGGGGCTTTTGGGTAAGGAGTTTCGTCAGGTTGCCCAACGACTGGAAATTGGTGAGGAGCCACAGCAGGTGTTTATGGACTCCTGGGAAAGACTACCTTACCGGGAATACTATTTTTTTATTGTCACCGTTCTTGTTAATATGAAAGGCGGAGGTCAAATAAAAATGGTGATGGAAAGGCTTGGTGTACTAATCTCTGATAGTAAAATTATGGAACGTAAGAGATACGCCATGACGTCAGAAGCCAGAATGTCGGTAAAAATACTGGCGATAATACCAGTGATCTTTTTTTTGTTTTTGCAATATACATCTCCAGATAGTGTCGATATTCTGCTACATCACTCCACGGGTCAGCTGATATTTTATTATGCCATCGGAAGTATTTTGTTTGGTTTGCTTATAGTCTGGATGATGATGAACAAAATTTAGGTGGGTTATGATATATATATTATCACTACTGCTGGTGCTTGGGCTCGCTGGCGTCGGTTACCAGATGTTACAGCAGGTTCGACGTGATACGGTGCGCAAACGGCTTGAGTTAAACGTTAGCCGTTCGGTGAATACCAGGATCATTGATCCGACCGAACGGTTGATGAAAAAAAACAGCAAAATGGTTCAATTTAGCGACTTGTTGGATAAAAATATCATTGCTAAATTTATTACTATTGTACTAATGAGTTATGCAATCTATTATATTGATAAATCCGGCCTGTATGCTATGGGTGGCGATGTTCTAATGCTGGCTATTCTCGCGGTTGTAGCACTGGTTATTATATTGCCGGATCAAATAAAACGAAATGTTATTAAGCGGCGGGTGAAAAGTATCTGCCGTGATTTACCCTTTATTATTGATGTTATGGCGGTTTGTGTGCAATCAGGAATGACGGTGGAAAATTCTTTGCGCTATATTTCAGAGAATACTTCTGATATTAACCCTGATATCGCAACGATGCTGGAAAGAGTGATGTTAAAGAGTGAGGTCAGCGGCATCAATGCTGCACTGGAGCAGTTGTATGAAGAGGTTCCGGCCAGTGAAGTAGGCATGCTATGTACGACGCTTCAGCAAAGTATTAAGCATGGTTCATCCATTTATCTGGTATTAAATGATCTCTCTAAAGAGATGCGTGCTATTCAGCTATTGGCTGTAGAGGAGAAGGTAGCCAGCCTGTCGGCAAAAATGACGCTACCAATGATCGGATTTATTATGCTACCACTTTTGCTGATCATTGCTGGGCCAGGATTAATAGGGATGGCATCACTATGGGGAAAATAATTAAATTACTTCCGTTGTTGTTCTGTGTCATGGCTACTGGCTGTCATAATAATTACTCGGATGATGGCAGCGTTGATGAACGGCAGAAGGAGTTTATTCTTTCAAAAGTAAATAACTATCAGGGGATGATCCAGCTTTATCGGGGTAAACTGAATCGTCGCGAGGATCCGGCTGTGCGTTATAAGTTGGCGGAACTCTATTATCAGGTCGAAGATTATGAGTCCTCACGCCACTATCTAAGTCCGCTATTGGCGGATAATCCGGACGAGAAAACGCTGATTCTTGAGAGCAAGAATCTACTGGAGTCAGGAGAGTTATTGGATGCACTGGCCGCGATTCGTCAGGCACTGAAGCTGGATCCGAAAAGCGGTGAAGCGCACAATATACAGGGTATTTTACTGGCCCAGACAGGGGATTACCCCGCCGCCTTGCAGGCATTTAAAGAGGCCCGCTCTCGATTTGTAAGTGACAATATTGTCCTGAACAATATGGCCATGCTGGCCATTCTCCAGGAAAACTATGCTGCTGCCAGAGACTACCTGATGCCGCTTTATACCCGGGGAGACACCAGTCAGAAGACGCTGCACAATCTGGTCTTTGCACTGGTAAAGCTGCAGGATTTTCAGGGAGCAGAAAATATCCTGAGGCAGGATAAAATGTATCAGAATCGTTCAGGAATACTGGAGTCTTTGGTCACACTGGCACCGCGTCCGCAGCAACAGCTACAGCGCCACTATAATAGGACCGCATTGAAGGAAATGCCTTCCGCCACTGAGCCAGTGGTTACTGAATCTCATCGGCAGAGGCCTCCGGTATCGATATCAGCCTCGCTCAAGGAAAATTCAGAGATTACGCTGCCAGACGGAAAAACTGAAGTGGCAAAAAAGAGCGTTGTTAGTGAAAATGCAGTCCTCTCGGTTACTGGGAATTTGCGTGAAATATCGGCCATTCGTTCCGGGCAGCATACCAATCATTTCCGTATTACGCTGGAATCCGCTTATGCAGTCAATTATCGAGAGCTGAAGTCGACGCAAAAAAATAAGCGAGTTTTCGAGCTTGACAATATCAAGTTGAATGATTTTTTGTTGCGGGTGGGGAAGGCCATAGCGCTTAGAAATTCTGATGTGAAAAAAGTAAATTTCTATCAGAAAAATGATGTTACTGTGATGATGGAGATTGATTTCAACAAGGAAATTACGCGCACCAAAACATTCAGGATTGCCAAAAGTGGAAAAAACCAGGAGCGACTGGTATTTGATCTTTATCATGGTTAGTTAAGCAGCGGGCTGTTGAACACAACGCAGTCAGTAAGAGTGACTTTGTCAAAAATAACCTAACAGGAATAACAATGGCCGATCTGTCTTTGATTTTGAATAATGTTTTGGAGCTGGATGGTGCGATAAGCGCTGCCCTGGTGGATAGTCACAGCGGTATGCTGTTGGCATCAGTGGGACGGGGTATCGATATTGAGATTGCTGCGGCTGGTAGTTCTCAGCTGGTACGCGCAGAGATGAAAACTGCCAGCCTGTTAAGAAATAACGATGAGATTATCGATATTCTTATCACATTAAAGAAACAATACCATATTTTACGTCCGTTAAGTAAAGTCAGTGGTATATTTATTTATCTGGTTCTGGACTCATCGAGGGGGAATCTGGCTCTGGCCCGGCGTAAGGTCTCTGATATTGATGGCCTGATTGACAGTATTTAAAATTAGCCCGAATGCCGATAAATCAATTGGTATAACAGTAAAGATTTAGTGTGGGCAACGTCTTACTGATGACATGGTTCACAGTAGTACGCCATGTCAGAAAATTAATTATGGAGGATTATATGGCACTGACAACACTCCCTTTCCCGCTTGATGAACTTAGAAGAGAGCAGGCGGATAACAAAGTTGAAAAAATATCAGAAGACACAGTTGCGTTGTTCAGCGGTGAAATCGTAGCAGAGGCTACAGACAGTATTATCAATACTGGTGAACGGCGTAGCGACAGTCCGGTGGCTGCATCAGACAGCATGACGGATATCTCTGCCAGAGAAGTTACCCTTGAGCCGCTTTACTCTGTGGATGTGGAACCGGTTGAAGGTCACGAAGAGCGTTCAGAAACACCGATGGCATCCGAGGTACTGGCGGAACCGGTTGAGAGTCACGAAGAGCGTTCAGAAACACCGATGGCATCCGAGATACTGACGCATAAGATGCAGCAGATGCTGAATCAATGGCAGGAAACATATCCGCAGTTTGAGAGCATACTGGTGGCGACTGCGGATGGTAGCGATATTGCGTCAGTGGTGAATGGCGAAAATAAAGAAAATATCCAGCGCCTGGCCATCATGTCCGGTTCAATGCTCGCTCTGTCGGGGAACATGCTTTCTGAGATGGATGCCGGTGGGCAGAATGTGCTCATGTTGGAAGGCGAGTATGGATATGTCTTTATCCATAAAGTGACTACGGGGGACCTGGAACTAAGTTTGATGGTCATGGCCCGGACGGGAGAACTACTGGGAAAACTGTTCTGGCTGCTGCGTCAGTTGAACGATGAAATCCTGGGTATCTGTACAGCAGTTGCTGATATCAGCTAACCAGATTGGGGGGGATCATGAATCGCCATATATGGGTGCCATCTGCTATTAAACTTTGTGGTGCGGATATGACTAGCGGATTCATTTCTCTGGATCCGGTTATGGCCGATCGGAACGAACTGGTAGAGATACGTCTGCAGCATTATTGTGAACAGTTGCAGGCTGTGAGTGACAGGCTGGTTATGGATTCTGGTTTTAACGCTGGAGAGATCCATACGCTTCTGCCTTTGGCTGCTGAACTTACCGGGATGGATATTGCGAGCGGTGTGATTTCTGTTGCTCCGGTTCTGTACGACAGAGATGAAAAAATTGGTGAGCATTTATGCCACTATTTTTCCCTTCTCCATAAACAGTTTGATCAAGGGCATGAGGTTGCCTCTGCAATCTCTCAATCCGATGACGAACAGAGGAAGGGGCTTCTCGCTGTATCCGATAATATGAGGGGAAAGGTGTTTCCATCGCCAGCTTCAACTGTAGTAAAGGGAAAAAAAAGAAAGAAAAAGAAACGTTAATCCCTTTATATTGAAGGTGTTTATTGGGGCAGTATAAATGGCTTATCAGGGAGGGAGGGTGGATTACAATATTGTTCTGTTTGTTATCATTAGCATGTTATTACTTTATGCTTGCTATACCGATATTGTTGAACGCCGGATAAGTAATACCATTACGCTGTCAGTCATGGTGCTTTCACTCATTGCAGCATTTCTGAATGAAGGGGCGATATCCCTGACAGTGGCGGGTTGTATTTTAATCGTTGGTTTTTTTCTCTCGTCAGCGGGGGTTATTGGGGCCGGAGATATAAAGTTAGCGAGCGCTCTGGCGTTGGGGTTACCCTCGCAGACTGGCCTTGACTTTTTACTGCTCTCAGGCTTTGTCGGTGTACCCGTATCTTTAGTGGCATGGCTATATTATCGGATAAGAGGGCGAGGAAGAAACGCATCTGTTCCCTATGGCATTGCCATCGCTGGAGGTTACTTCCTTCTGTTTGTATTTCGCTGAGTTATTTATTATCAGGAGTTGTCGGTGTTTAAATTCATTGCTGGATTTATATCTGAAACCCGCGCGGTCACTGCGATAGAATTTTCTGTGGTATTTATCCCTTTTTTTGCTTCGATATTGTTTATTGCTGAGATGTGCCGTGTGTCGTATATTTCATCCGCCGTTGATCTTATTCTTGCTGAATCGGCACAATCAGCGGCACAGTCACAGGGTAATTACCAGAACTTTTTTAATAGAGAGTTGGCAGGGCGCATTAATCGTTGGCCGCTGTTTGGCAAGGATGTAGAAGTGACTGTCGCAGTAGATTTTTGTCGCAACATTAGTGAGGTTCTTGCTGGCACATGTAGTGGTAGTGCAGATAACCCCCTGGCGCTCTATAGCGTTAACGTGAAATATAGTACATTGTTTATGATGTTTACACCATTGCTACCGACTATTGATTTAACACGCAATGTATTACTGGTTCAGGAGTCGCATCGTGTTAGTGATACAGATAATAAATAAAATAGCAACCCTCAGTATTAATTTGTTTTCGTCATTCAGAAAGAGTGAGTCTGGTATCGTCTCCGTTGAAGCAGCGGGCTACTTTATTGTGTTCTTTATGCTATGCGCATTTCTAAGTGACTGGAGTGTGGTGTTTCTTGATAAAAGTCGGATTGAACGAGTAAATAACTCGATTTCAACAGTGCTACGAGAACGCAATGTATTATACTCTGGTCAGGAGGAGATTAGCGATGATAATGCCGAGGAGTTATTTAACCTGGCGGAAAAATTAATGAAAAATAGCCGGGTTGCAGGCAGGGATTATTCTGTCACAATCGATGCAGTCTATTTTTCTGATAATAATAAGGTGCTTCAGGTTGCAAAGACAGATACTTTTACTAAGTCAAAAGGAGGCTGTCAGGTAAATAAACCTGCAGTTGGCAATATTGTTCAACTATCAGCCTGGAGTGCTGACGAGGGGCGCTGGCTTCCAGTTTATCAGGTGACACTTTGCGTGAAGGGGAAGAGCAGTCTGTTTATGCAGCTTGGGAATCTTATTGGTTTTACTGTTGGCGATCTCTCTGTCAGCAATGTTGTCGTCCCACGTGTTAGCTAAGGGTGATTGTCCACACTATATTCAGGTACGCAGCATGAAATTAAATAACCAGCTAATAAAAAAAGTCGCCGATGACTCCGGAGCGGTGACCGTAATGTTTGCATTTGTTTTTCCAGCGTTGATAGTCTTTTATTCCCTGGCAATGGATGGCGCTAATTTCAATAGTAAGAGAGCCAGGCTAATGGACAGTATTAATCAGAGTGTGCTGGCGATTGCATTAACCGATAATCGTAACGCTACCGTTGAAGATGTTAGCTATAATAAGTCAGTTATGAGGAAATATATTTCATATTATCTGGGAGATAGGGTGGTGCTTTCTGATAATGATTTGAAAATTAAAGTCAATGCCGTTAAGCGAGCGGGCAATAACGCCATTCTTGACTATGTTGATTATAGTGCTGCATCATCATTAGTGAACATTAAAACCAGAATTTTGCCATACGCCAGGAATATCGGTGGCTCAGGGTTTAGTCCCGAGGTGACGATATCTGCTGATAGCAATGCCGGTATTATTCGTAAAACAATGAACGTTATTAATAAAGGCACGGATTTTCTTTTTGTTATTGATTTTTCGTCGTCAATGAGAGGTGCTCGTCTTAATCTTGTAAAGAAAATCCTTGATGCCTTTGTAAAAGAAGCCCTTCCGGTTAATGATGATAATGTAAAGAATACCATAGGAATGGTTCCCTATTCGATTGGTACACCGGTCACTGTTTCGTCAAAGAATTTTCGCGGTGGGGCTCAGCTTGGTTGTTCATTTGCGGCCAGGCTTAAGCCTGAGTATCAAGTTGATTATGCTTACTGGTATAATAAAAATATGAGAAGTTATCCGTATGCAAATTATAAACTTGCTGCATACGATGCTGATTATTATCGCCATATATTTCATCAATATATAGTGGGGTATAGCTATACTCCCATCCTGACATTGAGTGCGATGCGGACTCGATTCTGCATTAAAAATGGAAATAGTGGAAGAACAGTAGGGCGTTACCCATATAGTTGTGAGACTGAACCGGAAATAGGTATTTTTGATAAGGCATCAATGCATAGCAAGAAATTCATTGATGAATATGAGAGGTTCGCTGCCTTAATCAATAAGGCAAATAGGCATTATAATATCGTTAATATTGATACTATTGATGTTGAAGGAACTCTGGCCGGAGATTATCTCTTTAACGATGGCGCGGTAACCACTTTTACTCATCTTTATGCTACATCCGTCAACAGGCCTTTCGCATACATGTGTGATGCTGCTTCCAGTTATACCGCTTCTAAGTTTAGTGACCCCAAAGGGCAGCCATCTTTCCATGTTATAGAGTTGACCCGGGATGTTGAGGAGTTGAGTAAAATCCAGGATATGACTATGCACGGCACGGGTTATACGGACTCTGTTAATGGGTTGCTCAGAGCAGTGCCGGTGATTGCGAAGGGAGTCAATGAAAAAAAAGTTATTATTATGCTAACTGATGGTGAAGAGAGCGGAACAACTTCTTCGGGGCCGCTTGCGTTAAGAAACAAGCTCATTGGTAGTAAGAACGACGGAATGAATCTCTGTAGTGTAATAAAAAAAGGTCTGGTTGATTACTCCGGTGGGGTGACTAATTCCGCTGAAATATATTACCTGTCTCTCGTTAACGATAGCAACAGAATGCGTTTTTGGGCAGATAATTGTGTTGGGACAGATAAATCCATTGTTGCCAGTAACTATAAAGATTTAATGGAGGTGCTGCTTGCCATCGCCCAGGATGGGAGTTTGTCCTATATAAACAAAGGTGATTGATAATGTTATCTACTTAACCAGCGATCAGAAAAGGGAGTTTTCTTATGCGATTAATTATTGTTGATGACAGGCATTATTTCCGTTTTGTGGCCTTGAGTGAAATATTATTTGACTTCTTCGAGGACGATGAGGAAGTCGAGGTTTTAGATATTCCGGAGGCCCGGCGCCGTATTCGATTTGGTAGCCAATGTTATGATGAAATATTAATTATTGGTACTCTTACATTTTGCCGACTTCAATACCTGCTGAAATTTCTAGTGCGTAATGGATATCGTGTACCCATAAAAATATTGCTATTTTCCGATATCTTTGGACTGAAGATTCTGAATGGACCGCTGCTGTTAAGTAAAAATTGTGCCTTGCTATCCGCCAGTATCACGCAGGATGAACTGTTGTCTATTATTAAAGGGGATACTCCCGTTTTTCATAACAGATCAAAGGGAACAGTGGCTTTTACTCGCAACGACAGACATATACTTGAGCGCTGGAGTCATATGATAAACGGAGAACCGGATTCAGCCGCAATGACAAAAAACGACTATCAGATATCACGGCGTTTAAAACTCAGAACGCGGATTAACAATGAGCTCTCGCTCTATTTGCTGTGGCGATTCTCACGCAACCTGTCTGAACTGGAGGGGGTGTAATGATATCGAAAGGCCTGGCAACTGGAGTGTAAAGATGCTGGATTTTCCGACTTTAGTTCATCAGTGTACCGGCTCTGAAGTGACGTTACAGGTTCTGGAACGTATCGTTACCGTAGAATCGGGATTTAATCCCCTGGCGATAGGCGTGGTCGGGGGGCGTCTCGCGCGCCAACCTGTCACCAGGGACGAAGCCATTGCTACAGCCCGTTATTTACACCTCGGTGGCTGGAATTTCTCTATGGGGCTGGGGCAGATCAATCGTCACAATCTCAAGCGTTACGATCTTGATTACGAAACGGCGTTTGAGCCCTGTAGCAATATCCGCGTGACGGCGTTGATATTCAGCGACTGTTTACAGCGGGCCAGCAAGAGGATCGCTGAACCTGAACAGGCGCTAAAGGCGGCCTACTCCTGCTATTACAGCGGTAACTTTAGCCGGGGATTCCAGCCGGAAGGTAAAATGCAGCAAAGCTATGTTGATAAAATCATGGCGGTAGAGCCTTCTCCGGTCGCGAAAGCGACGCTCCCGATAACCGTTATTCCAAATGCCGCTCCCCGGAAACCTCCACAGTCGCGTAAAGCCGAAATGGGGCAGGGGAAGATATCGCGACTGAATGGCGCGACAGGCGCTACGGGCGTCCGGGAGTTACGGGGCAACTGAACGATGGCTGCTCCCCGTGCTAGTCGTTTTTTTAGCAAAGACAGTTTGTTATCGTTCTATTTTGCGGATCATCACAATTACGCGCTAAAAATAAAAAACATAATCCGGCTGTCAATTTTGACAATTGTTGGCTGGTGGGGGATTTACAATACTGAAGGTCGTTTAGTGGGCGACGGGCAGAATATCTGAGCGGTACGTCGCAACGTTTTGGCTGATGGAATAAGGCACAAAATCGATGACGACCGTTTCAGTATTAACCACCCGGGACAAGATTGGCTATGGCCTGGGGGATATGGCCAGCGCGCTGGTCTGGCAGACGGCCACGCTGTTTCTGGCTTATTTTTACACCGATGTCTTTGGTCTTTCCGCCGCGGTGATGGGCACCATGTTTCTGGTGGTACGGGCGCTGGATGCCTGCCTGGATCCCTGTATCGGCGCGATGGTGGATCGCACCCGAACCCGTTACGGACGCTTTCGTCCCTGGCTGTTGTGGTTTGCCATTCCGTTCGGGGTGAGCTGTATGATCACCTTCTATGTGCCCGATCTCGGTACAACCGGGAAAACCCTTTACGCCTGCGCCACCTACGCGCTGTTAAGTGTGGTCTATTCTGCCATTAATGTCCCTTACTGCGCCATGCCCGGCGCCCTGACGCTGGATCCGCGCGAGCGTCATTCACTTCAATCCTGGCGCTTTGCGTTATCGTTTGTCGGCGGACTGGTCGTCACCGTGATTGCGTTGCCGCTGGTGGCCTGGCTGGGGCAGGGCAATGCGCAAGAGGGTTACTTCTTCGCCATGGGGCTGATGGGGCTGCTGGGGGTTGCGCTCTTTTTCTGCTGCTTTGCCATGACCCGGGAACGCTATTCTCCGCGCAACGACTCCAGTGGTTCGATATGGGGCGATATCAAACTGCTGGTGGCTAATTCGCAGTGGCGGATCGTTTTTGTGTTTAATATTTTGCTGCTGACCGCGGTGGTGACCCGCGGCTCTGCCACGCTCTACTACGTAAAATATGTTTTACTGCGTCCGGAGCTGGTGTTTGCCTTTATTGTTTCGGGAATGGTGGCTTCGATGCTGGGGGCGCTACTCTCAGAGAGGCTGCTCGGTAGATTTGATCGGGTGCGCTCCTATCAGTGGACGATTTTATGTTTTGTGGCGATCGGCGGCTCCATCTTCTTTTTACCCCCGACGGCGCTGTGGCTTATTTTCGCCCTGAATCTCATCTTCAGTTTTATTCAGAATCTTACCACGCCGCTGCAGTGGAGCATGTTTTCCGATGTGGTCGACTACGAAGAGCAGCGTACCGGCCGTCGGCTGGACGGGCTGGTCTTCTCCAGCGCGCTGTTCGCCATCAAAATGGGGCTGGCGCTGGGCGGTGCGGTAGTGGGATGGGTACTGGGGATGGTGGATTATCTGCCCAATACCCTGCAGCAAACGCCTCTGGTGCTGACCACCATTAATGGACTCTTCACGCTGATTCCTGCCGCGCTGTTTTTATCCATGGCGCTTCTGCTCTGTTTCTACCAGCTCAACAGTCGTCGGGTGGCCGATATCGCCGATCTGCTGGCTGCCCGACGTCAGACGGACGCAGAGACAGCGTCACCTCTACCCGTAACCCAGGAGCTAACGCATGACCGCAATCTATAAGGATCCCGCTCGCCCTGTCGCTGAACGCGTCGCCGATCTGCTGGCGCGTATGACGGCGGAGGAGAAATTCGCTCAGATGCACGCCTTCTGGCTGATTTTGTCGCCGGACGGTCAGCACCGTGAACGTACCGATTTGAGCGATACCTTCGCCGGCGTCAGCGAACAGGCGGCATTACAGGAACGTCTGAAGCTGGGCGTCGGGCAGATAACCCGGCCACTGGGAACCCATATCGTTAGCCCCAGGGATGGGGTTCGCGCCGCCAACCGGCTCCAGAAAACCCTGGTGGAGGAGACCCGGCTTGGTATCCCGGCAATGTTTCACGAAGAGTGCCTGGTGGGGCTGCTGTGCAAGGAGGCGACCCTGTTTCCTTCGCCGCTGAATTACGCTTCAAGCTGGGACCCGTCGCTGGTGGAAGCCGTGGCCGCCGCAATCGGCGCCGAAGCCCGCGCCGTGGGCTGCCACCAGGGGCTGGCGCCGGTGCTGGATGTCTCCCGTGATGTGCGCTGGGGCCGTACCGAGGAGACCTTCGGTGAGGATCCCTGGCTGGTGGGCGTGATGGCGACCCGCTATGTCCAGGGCTTACAGGGACCGGATCGCTCCCTGCTGGCGACCCTGAAGCATTATGTCGGCCACTCGTTTAGTGAAGGGGCCCGCAATCATGCTCCGGTACACATTGGCTTTCGCGAGCTGAATGATACCTTCCTGTTGCCTTTTGAGATGGCGGTGAAACTGGCGAATGCCGGATCGGTGATGCCAGCCTATCACGATATCGATAATCAACCCGCTCACTCGGATGCTTTTCTTCTGACGGAAGTACTGCGTGAACGCTGGGGATTTGATGGACTGATCGTCGCGGATTACGGCGGCGTCAGTCTGCTCCATCAGCACCATGGCGTGTCGGCGGGGCCGGCTGAGTCCGCCGCGCTGGCCTGGAATGCCGGACTGGATATCGAACTGCCGAAGGATGACTGTGCGCGGCATCTGGGCGAAGCGCTGGAGTACGGGCTGATAAGCCAGGAAAAGGTGGATCAGATAGTGGCCCGTATTCTGACCGAAAAGTTCCGGCTGGGGCTGTTCGAACAGCCTTATGTCGACGAGAACGCCATTGCACTGCAGTCGGACGAGAGCCGTCGCCTGGCGCGGGAGGTGGCGACCCGCTCGATGACGCTGCTGGAAAATAACGGCATTCTGCCGCTGCGCAACAGGCCCCGGATAGCGGTGATTGGACCGACGGCTGACGATCCGCTGGCTTTGCTTAGCGGCTACAGCTTTCCGGTGCATCTGATTATCAGTGACTGGCTGGATCAGGCGCCCCAGGTGACCACACCGCTGCAGGCGCTGCGTGAAACGCTGGGGGAAGCCCAGGTCAGCTATGCCAAAGGCTGCCATATTATTGAGCAGCGCATGGCAGGAGCGCCGGTATTTCCGGGTGAAAGCGCCGACAAACCCCAGCAGCAGTCGCCGGTCTCCCTGGATACCTCGTTAATTCCGCAGGCCGTGACGCTGGCGAAAAGCAGTGATGTGGTGGTGCTGTGCGTCGGCGATCTGGCCGGACTGTTCCAGAGCGGTACGGTTGGTGAAGGGTCGGATACCGACAGCCTGGCGCTGCCCGGCGTTCAGCAGCAGCTACTGGAAGCGTTGGTCGGGAGCGGTACCCCGGTGGTGGTGGTGATGACCGGCGGGCGGCCTTACCATCTGAACGGCTATGAAGGCCGGGTTGCCGCACTGTTGATGGTCTGGGCGCCGGGCCAGGAGGGGGGCTATGCCATTGCCGATGTACTGACCGGCGCGGCGGAGCCGCAGGGGCGGCTGGTGGTGTCGGCGCCGAAGAGCGCTGGCGCTATGCCTTACTACTACAACCACAAGCTAAAGAGCGGCGGTACGCCGCTGGCATTTCACTTCGGCGCCCGTTATCCCTTTGGTTATGGTAAAAGCTGGACCACCTTCGACTACGGCGAACTGACCCTGGCCGCTGAACGGGTGGCGAATGACGAGGCGAGCGAGATAGTCGCTCAGTTGACGGTACGCAACAGCGGTAGCGTCGCCGGCAGCGAAGTGGTGCAGCTTTACGTGCGTGATGAACTGGCGTCGCTGGCGCGTCCGGTCATGGAGCTTAAGGCGTTCGGGCGGGTGCATCTGGCCCCTGACGAACAAGCGGTGCTACGTTTTACCATCCCCGTAGATATGCTCAGCTTTACCGGGCAGGACGGTGAACGGGTGGTGGAGCCGGGAACCTTTGAGATCATGGTCGGCGCCTCCAGCGGCGATATTCGCCAGCGCGTCAGAGTACATCTGGAGGGTGATATACGCCATCCCGCCAGTCGCTGGCGGATGCTCAGTCGGTGTGAGGTGCTCGCTTAACGGTTAAGGAATGTTGTGGTGTGCGCGGTGACGGCGGACCGCGCCACCATCGTGTGTATTCGGGTAAAAAAAAGCCCACCGTAAGAGATGGGCAAAGACTACACACAGCAATTCGTTGTTTCACTCAGGGGATTTCCATGCTTATAAATCAATGCGTTGATCTATAATATGCGGCTAATAGTAGGCAGTGCCTGGGATGGCGTCGATCGGATTCCTCTCAATCGTTAATCAATTTGAAGAAATCCGGGTTCGCATTAGATAAATCTGATGGTAATTGATTAAATTGTGCGCGTATTAGATAAGATATTCTAACCAATAGGCGGGTTTTCCCCGCCTTTTCCTAAGGTTACTGAGCGGCAGACGGCTCTTCTTGTTCTGGCTCTTCCAGAATCTCCACCACCTTGTCGGGATCCTCATCAGGCAGTGGCGCTTCGCTGACCCAGACTGAGTACACTCGCCAGGAAACTGCCAGCACCACCGGACCGATAAACAGGCCGATCATGCCGAAGGCGATCATGCCACCGATAACCCCGGAGAGAATCAGCACCATTGGCAGGTCGGCGCCCATACGTATCAGGACCGGACGCAGCACGTTGTCCAAGGTGCCCACCACGCAGCTCCACACCAGCAATACGGTGCCCCAGGTGGTATCGCCGCTCCAGTAGAGCCAGATAATGGCTGGTATCAGCACCGGCAGCGGACCCAACTGAATCAGGCACGAGAGGATCATCACAACCGCCAGCAGGGTGGCGTAGGGAATGCCGGAGAGCGCCAGACCAACGCCGCCCAGCACCCCCTGGACCAGCGCGGTAACCACCACGCCCAGCGCGACGGCACGAACGGCCTGGGCCGCCAGAATCACCGCCGCATCGCCGCGTCGCGCCGCCAGCCGGCAGGCAAAGTGGCGCAAACCGTAAGCCACCTGTTCGCCGCGCCAGTAAAGCAGTACGCTAAATAGCAGCATCAGGCCGCAGTGCATCAGGAAGCGACCGATATGGGCCGCCTGGCCAATAAACCAGGTGGTGGTGGTGCCAATATAGGGACGGACCTTGTCCATGATGGCATGGCCGCCGCTTTCCACCAGGGTATTCCAGCTGGTATAGAGCTTATCGCCCGCCATCGGAATAGATTTCAGCCACTCCAGGGTTGGCAGCGTCATATGGCCACTCGTCGCCCAGTGCACCAGCGGGCCGCTGCTTTCCACTACGCTATTGACCAGCAGAGCGAAGGGCAGCACAAAGACCAGAATCAAAATCAGCATCATGACCAGAACGGCCAGCGAGCGCCGTCCCCACAGCAGTTTCTGGAGCTTAATCAGCAGCGGCCAGGTGGCGATAACCACCGTACCAGCCCAGGCAAAGCCCAGAATAAAGGGCTGCACAATCCACAGACAGGCGACGATCATCACCATTAAAAACAGTACGGACAGCAGGATCTGAGGCACATCCACGGGCCGTCGATTCATAACCATAAACGAGTATCCTTTCTTCACCCGGGCAGCGGGCACTGTAATAAAAGAGCGGTTAACATAATGATGATGTATTTCAGCCAGTTTGCACAGTCTCATTATCCTGTCAGGCGGCAGCGCGGATGGAAAAAATGTGATACAACCTAGGGCTGCGGCTGCGCAAACATAACTCACAACACTCAATGTACAGACAGGGTCACCACTAATGATCCCAGAGATTTCTCAGGCACCGGGCCTCGTGCAACTGGTGCTCAGCTTTCTGCAGGAACTGGAACAACAGGGCTATACCGGCGATACCACCACCAGCTATGCCGACAGGTTGACGATGGCCACCGACAATAGCGTTTACCAGCTAATGCCGGATGCGGTGCTGTTTCCTCGCTCGACCGCCGATGTGGCGCTGATTGCCCGCCTGGCGGACGATAGCCGCTTTAAGAGTCTGATATTTACTCCGCGCGGCGGAGGAACCGGCACCAACGGTCAGTCCCTGAACCGCGGCATCATTGTCGATATGTCGCGCTATATGAACCGCATTATCGAGATTAATCCCGAGCAGGGCTGGGTGCGGGTCGAAGCCGGGGTCATTAAGGATCAGCTTAATCAGTACCTGAAGCCCTTTGGCTACTTTTTCTCACCGGAGCTTTCCACCAGTAACCGCGCTACCCTGGGGGGCATGATTAACACCGATGCTTCCGGGCAGGGCTCGCTGGTTTATGGTAAAACCTCCGATCACGTTTTGGGCGTGCGTGCGATACTGCTGGGGGGCGAAATTCTCGACACCCGGTCTATGCCCACGGCGCTGGCGGAAGAGCTTGGGCACGATGAGACCCGAACCGGGCGCATTTATCGTACCGTGCTGGAACGCTGCCGCAGCCAGCGCCAGCTGATCCTCGACAAATTCCCGCCCCTTAACCGTTTCCTGACCGGTTACGATCTGCGTCATGTGTTCAATGACGATCTGACCCGCGTCGATCTGACCCGGATTCTGACCGGCTCCGAGGGCACCCTGGCCTTTATCACCGAAGCGAAGCTGGATATCACACCGCTGCCTAAAGTGCGCCGTCTGGTGAACGTCAAGTATGACTCCTTCGACTCAGCGTTGCGTAACGCCCCCTTTATGGTCGAGGCAAAGGCGCTGTCGGTGGAGACCGTGGATTCGAAGGTGCTGAATCTGGCGCGTCAGGATATCGTCTGGCACTCGGTGAGCGCGCTGATTACCGACGTGCCGGATAAAACCCTGCTGGGCCTGAATATCGTCGAATTTGCCGGTGATGATGAGGCCCAGATCGACCGCCAGGTTGAGCAACTGTGTCAACGGCTCGACGCGCTGATGGCGGCGGGGGAAGGCGGAGTGATCGGCTGGCAGTTGTGCTGCGATCTTGCCGATATCGAACGTATCTACGCCATGCGTAAGAAGGCGGTCGGCCTGTTGGGTAATGCGCCGGGGCAGGCCAAGCCTATCCCTTTCGCGGAAGATACCTGCGTGCCGCCGGAAAATCTGGCGGACTATATTGTTGAATTTCGCGCACTGCTCGACAGTCATGGCCTGAGCTATGGAATGTTTGGTCACGTAGATGCCGGGGTGCTGCACGTACGCCCGGCGCTGGATATGTGCGATCCCCAGCAGGAGTTGCTGATGAAGCACCTTTCCGATGAGGTGGTCGCGTTGACCTCCCGCTACGGCGGTCTGCTGTGGGGCGAACATGGCAAAGGCTTTAGGGCCGAATACAGCCCGGATTTCTTCGGCGAAACCCTGTATGAAGAGCTGCGCCGTATCAAGGCCGCCTTCGACCCGGATAACCGGTTGAACCCCGGTAAAATCTGCCCGCCGCTTGGGGTGGACGAGCCGATGATGAAGGTGGACGCGGTAAAACGCGGCACTTGGGATCGCCAGATCCCGCTGGCGGTACGCACCTCCTGGCGCGGCGCGCTGGAGTGTAACGGCAACGGCCTGTGCTTTAACTTTGATGCGAAGAGCCCGATGTGCCCTTCGATGAAAATCACCCGCCAGCGCATTCATTCTCCGAAAGGGCGCGCTACCCTGGTGCGGGAGTGGCTACGTCTGCTGGCCGAGCGCGGCGTCGATCCGCTGGCGCTGGAAAAAGAGCTGCCGGGCAAGCGCGCCACGCTGCGTAGCCTGATCGAGCGCACCCGTAACACCTGGCATGCAAAGAAGGGCGAGTATGATTTTTCGCACGAGGTAAAAACGGCGATGTCGGGCTGCCTGGCCTGTAAAGCCTGCTCCACTCAGTGTCCGATCAAAATCGACGTTCCGGAATTTCGCTCCCGTTTCCTGCAACTTTATCACACCCGTTACCTGAGGCCGGTGCGTGACCACCTGGTGGCGACGGTGGAAAGCTATGCGCCGCTTATGGCGCGGGCGCCGCGTACCTTTAACTTCTTTATGGGCCAGCCCTGGGTGCGCAATCTGGCGCGTCACCGCATTGGTATGGTGGATCTGCCTGCGCTATCGGTGCCTTCTCTGCAGCAGCAACTGGTGGGACATCGCTCGGCGGGAATGACCCTGGAGCAGCTGGAAAAACTCAGCGTAGAGGAGCGCAGCCGTACGCTGCTGATAGTCCAGGATCCCTTCACCAGCTACTATGATGCCCGGGTGGTGGCGGATCTGGTGCGCCTGGCGGAAAAACTGGGCTGGCAGCCGGTGGTGTTGCCGTTTTCACCTAACGGTAAGGCGCAACATATTAAGGGCTTCCTGCAGCGCTTTGCCCGTACCGCCCGTAAGACCGCCGATTTTCTTAATCGTATCGCGCAACTCGGCATGCCGATGGTGGGGGTCGATCCGGCGCTGGTGCTCTGCTATCGCGACGAGTATCGTCAGACTCTGGGGGAAGAGCGCGGCGACTTTCAGGTCCTGCTGGTGCATGAATGGTTGACCGCAGCGCTGAAGACCCGAGAGGCACTGGCGCCCTGCGGTGAATCCTGGTATCTGTTCGGCCACTGTACCGAATCGACGGCGCTACCCGGCGCGGCGGCGCAGTGGGGGGCCATTTTCCGCCAGATGGGGGCGCAGCTCGAAAGCGTCAGCGTGGGTTGCTGCGGCATGGCGGGTACCTACGGTCATGAAACCAGCAACCTGGCGAATTCGCTGGGGATTTATGAACTTTCATGGCATCAGGCGCTGCAAAAGTTACCGCGTAACCGCTGCCTGGCGACCGGCTATTCCTGTCGCAGCCAGGTTAAACGCGTGGAGGGCAGCGGCATTCGGCATCCGTTGCAGGCTCTGTTGGAGATAATGGGATGATTTGGCGACGCGAAGCCTCGCTGGAGGCGCTGAACGCGATGGGGAATGGCAACATGGTGGGGCTGCTCGGCATCCGCTTTGTTCACCTTGGCGATGAGGTGCTCGAGGCCACCATGCCGGTGGATGAGCGCACGCGTCAGCCGTTCGGTCTGCTGCACGGCGGCGCCTCGGTGGTGCTGGCGGAAACCCTGGGGTCGGTGGCCGGCTGGCTTTGTACTGAGGGGGAGCAGAAGGTGGTGGGGCTGGAGGTTAACGCCAACCATCTGCGGGCGGTACGGGAAGGTCTGGTGCGCGGCAGCTGTCGGGCGCTACATCTGGGGCGGCGTCATCAGGTGTGGCAGATAGAGATCGCCGATGAGGCCGGGCGCCTGTGCTGTAGCGCGCGCCTGACTACGGCACTGGTCTGAATTCTGGTCACAAAATCGCCGGAGGTGGTTGCTAATGTTGCCTGGATGTTGCACACTTGAGTGGCTTTTTTCAGATCAACCACGCAGGAGAATGATGAATGAAAACCAATCGTCAGGCCCGTAAGTTACTGAAAATGGACCACTGGACCTCGAACAAGTACAAAGTCCGCGTCGGCGAGGATGGCACCGAAAGTGTCGCCCGTAAGGCAGGCGGCAGAAAATAAGCCTCCAAACCTTAGCCTGAGCCCGCCATTCGGCGGGCTTTTTGTTGGGCGGCTATCCGGCCTGTGGCTGGGATGGCAGAAAATGAATCATCATGCCGTCGGATGGGCGGTGCTCCACCCGGGCCTCCACCTGCCAGGCACGGGCAATGTTGCCGGGCGTCAGCACCCGCTCGGGTTCTCCCTGCGCAGTTACGGCGCCGTGATTCAGCAATACCAGATGCTGGCAGTAGCGGGCAGCCAGGTTGAGATCGTGCAGGGCGATAATCACCGTGATCGGCAGTTCCTGAATCAACTGCATCAGCGCCAGCTGGTGGCGGATATCAAGGTGATTGGTCGGTTCATCCAGTAATAACAGCTGCGGCTTTTGCGCCAGCGCCCGGGCAATCTGGCAGCGCTGACGTTCGCCGCCGGATAGCTGACGCCACGGACGATAGGCCAACGCCTGTAGCTGCGTCATTCGAATAGCCCGTTCCACAGCTTCACTATCCTCACGGCGCCAGGCGGAAAACGCGCCGCGATGCGGCGTGCGGCCCAGGCGGACGATCTGTTCGACTCGCAGGTCGGGATCGGCGCTGGCGTGCTGGGGAACAAAGGCCAGCCGACGGGCGAGGGCGCGGTGCGGGAACGCAGCCATCGGGGTCGCGCCCAGGGTAATGCATGGCGGGTGCGTGGTTATTAGCCCGGCCAGGCAGCGTAGCAGGGTCGACTTCCCGGAGCCGTTTGGCCCCAGCAGTCCGACAGCCTGGCCCGGCGCGGCGCTAAACGCCACATCGCGCAGAATGGCACGGCCTTTCAGCGTTACGCTCAGACGTTCGACACAGAGTCTCATTGGGGCTTCTCCCGGGTGCGGTACAGGATGATGGCGAAGGCCGGCGCGCCGATCAGGGCGGTGACCACGCCGACGGGCAGCACCTGGTGGGCGATCAGGCTACGTGATGCCAGATCGGCCAGAATCATAAAGTGGCTGCCCATCAGAAAAACGATGGGGATGAGCGTCAGGTGGCTGGTACGGGTCAGCATTCTGGCCACGTGGGGAATAACCAGCCCTACGAAACCCACGGCGCCGATAGCGCTGACGATCGTGGCGGTCACCAGCGCGGTGACCAGTAGCAGCACGACCCGTAGCCGGATCACCGGAATGCCGAGCGTGGCGGCTACCTCTTCGCCGAAGGCAAAGGCGTCCAGCGAGCGGGCATAGCACAGGGCGATGACCAGACCTGCCGCTGCGGTTGCCAGCCCCAGTAGCGCTTCCGGCCAGCGAACCCCGCTCAGGCTACCCATTAGCCAGAACATGACGCCGCGTGACTGCTCGGCATTGGCGGAGGTGCTGACCACCCAGGCCGTCAGCGCGTTAAATAGCTGGGTTCCCGCCACGCCCGCCAGAATGATGCGCGTGGCGTCATCGCGCAGGCCTCCCGCCAACAGCATAATCAGCCCGAAGGCGCAGCAGGCGCCGAGAAAGGCGCCACCACTGACGCCGAGCAGCCCGCCGCCCACGCCCAGCAGCATAATACATACCGCGCCGGTGGAGGCGCCCGCCGAGATCCCCAGTAGCCACGGCTCCGCAAGGGGATTGCGCAGCAGGGTTTGCAGTATCAGGCCACATAGCGCCAGGCCGCCGCCGCTACAGGCCGCCATCAGCGCGCGGCTCATGCGGTACTGCCAGACGATCCCTTCATCGATGGGCGACAAGCGGTAGTGGCCGATGCCCAGGCCGTTGGCGATGGCCCTCACGACGTCAGCGGGAGCGATCGGCATATCGCCGCTGGCCGCGGTGACCACCATCATTAGCGGAAGGCTGAGGGCGCCGCTCAGAATCAGCAGGGCGTTACGATTTTTCATCATGGGAGCTGTTTACCGATCTGTTCCACGGCATCGACGTTACGCAATGAAGGGTTCAGCGACATGGCGGGAACCACGATGATACGGCCCTGTTTCACTGCCGGTATCTCCCGGGTGACCGGATCCTTTTTCAGAAAGGCGATTTTTGCCGCGGCGTTATCGGCAGGATAGAGTCGACGTTCCATACTGGCGATAACAATAATATCGGGCCGGGAGCGGGCAATATGCTCCCAGGTGACCGCCGGCCACTCCTCCCGGGAATCGATAATATTTTGCAGGCCCAGGGTGCGGCTGATCCAGCCCGGCGCGCCATCGCTGCCCGCGACCCAGGGATCGCCGTTCAGGCGGGGGCTGGAAAACCAGTACACTACCTTAAGAGGGGCGGAGCCGGGGCGCGCTGCCTGCTGGCGGGCATGCCCAATACGTTGCTTAAGCTGGTGTCGCAGCGCCTGGCCCCGTTCGGTAACGTTAAAAATGCGCGCCAGTTCGTCGATCTCGCGGTTAATGCTCTCCAGGGTAAAGGGGGTAGTGCGGGCGCCGTCGCCGTTAGAGTCGGCGGTGACGGCTTTACCGACACAGTCGGCCGGCGCTACCCAGGTGTGGATACCCAGATCTTCGAAGCGCTTCCGGGTTGCGACTTCGCCACGGGGGCCCAGGTGCCAACTGTACTGCGCCAGCACCAGATCGGGGCGTTGGGCGGCGACAGCTTCGAATCCTGGCGCGTTATCCGCCAGTCGTTTCAGCCCCTGGCCTGCAGGTGCCAGCGCCGGAGGCAGGCGGCCAAACCAGACCGCAGTACCGACAATGCTCTTGCCTAACCCCAGCGCCAGCAGCAGCTCGGTTTCGTGTTGCCCAAGCGTAACCACCCGTTGCGGCGACTGGTGGAAGGTCTGCGAACGGCCGCAGTTTTCCACCGTCAGCGGATAGTGTGTCGCGTGGCTTTGCGCATAAACGCTGCCCGTCAGGCAGAGCAGTGCGGGCAGTAATCGCAGTGATTTTCTGAACATGGGTATCCCTTATCCCCTGAAAACGGGGGCTGGAAAATTAATTTGTTGATGTTATAACATAACAAAACCAGCAAAGAATAGACCTTCACTTTTAATGATATAAGGGGTTGCCACCATGTCAGAGCCGTTCACCAGACGCCGTGAGGCGAAAAAACTCCCTGTTACCGTACTGTCGGGATTTCTCGGCGCGGGTAAGACCACACTGCTTAACCATATCCTCAACAACCGCGAACAGCTGCGCGTGGCGCTGATTGTGAACGATATGTCGGAAGTGAATATCGATGCCGGACTGGTCAGGGGCGGCGAAGCGGCGCTGTCGCGCACCGACGAAAAGCTGGTAGAGATGAGCAACGGCTGTATCTGCTGCACGCTACGCGAGGATCTGCTGCTGGAGGTTAACCGGCTGGCCAGAGAAGGGCGCTTTGATTATCTGTTGATTGAATCTACCGGGATATCGGAACCGCTACCGGTGGCGGAAACCTTCACCTTTGCCGACGAAAACGGCGACTGCCTGGCGGATATCGCCCGGCTGGATACCATGGTCACCGTAGTGGATGCCTGCAACTTTCTGAGAGATTACGAAGAAGGGGAAAGCCTGCATGCGCGCGGTGAATCGTTGGGAGATCAGGATAGCCGCACGGTGGTGGATCTGCTGATTGACCAGATTGAGTTCTGCAACGTCCTGGTGGTGAATAAAACCGACCTGGTCAGCGAAGGCCAGTTACGTAAGATAGTGGCGATTCTTCACTCCCTGAACCCGGAAGCGCGGATCCTGTATACCCGCTTCGGTGAGGTCGCGCTGGAAGATGTGCTGGATACCGGACTGTTCGATTTCGACAAGGCCGCTCAGGCGCCGGGATGGCTTAAGGAGCTGCGGGGCGAGCATATTCCGGAAACCGAAGAATACGGTATCAGCAGTTTTGTCTGGCGGGCGCGGCGTCCGTTTCATCCCAAACGCTTCCATCACCTGGTGATGCATGACCTTACGGGCGTGATTCGCTCCAAAGGCTATTTCTGGCTGGCGAGCCGCCCGATGTACGCCGGTATCTGGTCCCAGGCTGGCGGAGTGGCGCGACAGGAGCCGGGCGGTATGTGGTGGGCGGCGGTACCGGGCAATCGCTGGCCGACCGATCCGGAATCTCTGGATTTTATTCGCCGTCACTGGGTGGATGGCGTGGGCGATGCGCGTCAGGAGCTGGTCTTTATCGGCAGTGAAATAGATGAGGACGGGCTGCGGCAGCGGCTTGATGCCGCGCTGCTTAACGATGATGGGATGGTCATGGGGCCGGAAGCCTGGCGCCGGTTCAGCGATCCCTTTGACCCCTGGTTTGCCGAAACGCTCTGATATTCCCCCCTCAGACGCCGCTTCATCTTTCCGGCGTCTGTATTTCCCTCTGCCGCTATCAGATAAATAGGCATTGCCTATGCACCTTTAACACTGATTGCTAAAGCCTTTTGCGCATTGTGACTGATTCTATAGATATCAATTATATAGAACGCAGGTCGTGATGACGGCAAGCGTGGTTGCAGGGTCTATCCTTATAAAAAACCCCCGTAAAAGCTCTCCAGCGGTGAATGCCCCTGCGGAGCTTGGGTTGAAGTGAGAATCGTTATCACTACCATAGTGTTATCGGCCCATTAATGGGGCCAAAAGTGAGGTGAAGCTATGGAACTGCATGCAGGAACATTTGAACCCGGCGACTTTGCCTGGCAGGGGCTGACGCTGACGTCAGCGGCCGCGGAGCAGATTCGCCAGTTAACTCAACGGGAGCCGGGCATACTCGGCCTGCGGTTGGGGGTGAAAAAGAGCGGCTGTGCGGGTTTTGGCTACGTGCTGGATACCGTGAGCGAGCCCCAGGCTGACGATCTCCTGTATCAGCGCGACGGCGCCCGGCTGTACGTATCGACCCAGGCGATGCCGTTTATCGACGGTACCGAAGTGGATTATGTGCACGAAGGTTTAAACCAGGTCTTTAAATTTCATAACCCGAAAGCGCAGAACGAATGCGGCTGCGGCGAAAGCTTTGGGGTTCAGGCGGAATAGTTATGTCCAGAGATACCACAGAAGACAATGTACAAACCTGGAGCGGAAGCCTGAACTATAAAGAGGGCTTCTTCACACAGCTACAGACCGATGAACTGGCGAAAGGCATTAATGAAGAGGTGGTGCGCGCCATTTCAGCGCGCCGCAACGAGCCCGACTGGATGCTGGAGTTTCGTCTTAGTGCCTTCCACGCCTGGCAGAAAATGGAAGAGCCGCACTGGCTGAAGGCGCACTACGACAAGCTCAACTATCAGGATTACAGCTATTACTCGGCGCCTTCCTGCGGCAACTGCGACGATAACTGCGCATCGCAGCCGGGCGCCGTGCAGCAGACCGGCCAGGAGAGCGCCTTTCTGACCAAAGAGGTGGAAGAGGCCTTTAACCAGTTGGGCGTACCTGTGCGGGAAGGGAGAGAGGTGGCGGTGGACGCGATCTTCGACTCGGTCTCTGTCGCCACCACCTACCGCGACAAGCTGGCGAGTCTGGGCATTATTTTCTGCTCTTTTGGCGAAGCGATTCACGAATACCCGGATCTGGTGAAGAAGTACCTCGGTACCGTAGTGCCGGGCAACGATAACTTTTTCGCCGCGCTGAACGCTGCGGTGGCATCGGACGGCACCTTTATCTATGTCCCGAAAGGGGTGCGCTGCCCGATGGAGCTTTCCACCTACTTCCGTATTAACGCCGAAAAAACCGGTCAGTTCGAACGCACCATTTTGGTGGCAGACGAAGGTAGCTACGTCAGCTATATCGAAGGCTGCTCGGCACCGGTACGCGACAGCTACCAGCTCCATGCCGCGGTGGTCGAGGTCATCATCCACAGGGATGCCGAAGTGAAATACTCCACGGTGCAGAACTGGTTCCCTGGCGACAGCAATAACGGTGGGATTCTGAACTTCGTCACCAAACGTGCGCTGTGCGAAGGGGAAAACAGCAAAATGTCCTGGACCCAGTCTGAAACCGGATCAGCCATTACCTGGAAATACCCGAGCTGTATTTTGCGTGGCGATAACTCCATCGGCGAGTTTTTCTCGGTGGCGCTGACCAGCGGCCGTCAGCAGGCGGATACCGGCACCAAAATGATTCATATCGGTAAAAACACCCGCTCCACCATTATTTCGAAGGGCATTTCCGCAGGCCAGAGCCAGAACAGCTATCGCGGACTGGTGAAGATCATGCCGACCGCCACTAACGCCCGCAACTTCACCCAGTGCGATTCGATGCTGATTGGCGAAGAGTGCGGCGCCCACACCTTCCCGTATGTGGAGTGCCGCAACAACAGCGCCCAACTGGAACATGAAGCTACCACTTCGCGCATTGGCGAAGATCAGCTGTTCTACTGCCTGCAACGCGGCATCAGTGAAGACGATGCGATTTCGATGATCGTCAACGGATTCTGTAAGGATGTTTTCTCGGAGCTGCCGCTGGAATTCGCGGTAGAGGCCCAGAAGCTGCTGGCCATCAGCCTTGAGCACAGCGTCGGGTAACCGCAGTTTTATAAAGGAAACACTATGTTAAGTATTAAAGATTTGCACGTAAGCGCGGAAGATAACCCGATTCTGCGGGGCCTGAATCTGGAGGTCAAACCGGGGGAGGTGCACGCCATTATGGGGCCGAACGGCTCCGGCAAAAGCACCCTGTCGGCGACGCTGGCAGGCCGCGAAGATTACGAGGTGACCGGCGGCGAAGTGCTGTTTAAGGGCAAGGATCTGCTCGCACTCGATCCTGAAGAGCGGGCAGGGGAAGGGATCTTTATGGCCTTCCAGTACCCGGTGGAAATTCCGGGCGTCAGTAACCAGTTTTTCCTGCAGACAGCGTTGAACGCGGTGCGTGAATACCGGGGGCAGGAACCGCTTGACCGCTTTGATTTTCAGGACCTGATGGAAGAGAAGATCAAGCTTTTGAAGATGCCGGAAGATCTGCTGACCCGTTCGGTTAACGTCGGTTTTTCCGGCGGTGAGAAGAAGCGTAACGATATCCTGCAAATGGCGGTGCTGGCGCCTTCGCTATGCATCCTCGATGAATCCGACTCCGGGCTGGATATCGATGCCCTGAAAATTGTGGCGGATGGGGTGAATTCCCTGCGTGACGGTCAGCGTTCATTTGTGATCGTGACCCACTACCAGCGCATTCTGGACTACATCAAACCTGACCACGTACACGTGCTATATCAGGGGCGCATCGTGAAATCCGGCGACTTTACCCTGGTGAAACAGCTGGAGGAGCAGGGCTATGGCTGGCTTACCGAACAACAGCAGTAACGCGCTACAGCAGTGGCACCATCTGTTCGAAAATTCGCAGACCCGCAGTCCGGAAGCCGGGCAGCATATGCAGCAACTGTTGCGCCTGGGGCTGCCGACCCGTAAGCACGAAAACTGGAAATACACCTTTACGCCGCTGGAAAAACTGCTGGCCCACCGTTTCGTGCTGCCGCAGGGCGAATTCCTGACGGAGCAGCAGCGAGATGCACTGGCGTTGAACATCGATGCCATCAGGCTGGTCTTTGTCGACGGGCGTTACTGCGAGGCGCTGAGCGACGAACTGAGCGGCAGCGGCTATGAGATTACGGTGAACGATCGGCGTCAGGGATTACCGGTGGCGGTTCAGCCGGAGATTTTCCTGCACCTGACCGAAAGCCTGGCAGGCGAGGTGACCCATATCCGGGTTCCCCGCAATACGCGGCCGGAACGGCCTCTGGTGCTGATGCATATCAGCCGCGGTCTGGACGGCGATGAGATGAACACGGCGCACTATCGTCACCACCTGACCCTGGAACAGGGGGCGCAGGCGCAGGTGATCGAACATTACGTTAGCGCCGATGACCGGCCCCACTTTACCGGCGGGCGTCTGACCATACAGGTGGCCCCGGCGGCCAGTCTGCGCCACGCTAAACTGGCCTTCGAAAACCCACAGAGCTACCACTTCGCTCACAACGATCTGTGGCTGGAGAGCGATGCCAGCGCGACCAGCACCAGTTTCCTGCTGGGGAGCGGCCTGGTGCGCCATCACACCAGTACCCGGCTGGAAGGCGAAAATATTACTCTGCGTCTTAACAGTCTGGCGATGCCGGTTGGTAGCGAAGTGTGCGACAGCCGCACCTGGCTTGAGCACAACCAGGGCTGGTGCAACAGTCGTCAGTTGCATAAAACCATCGTCAGCGACCGGGGCAGAGCGGTATTTAACGGTCTGATAAACGTGGCGCCCCACGCCGTTAAGACCGACGGCCAGATGACCAATAACAACCTGCTGCTGGGCAGGCTGGCGGAGGTAGACACCAAACCGCAGCTGGAAATTTATGCCGACGATGTGAAGTGCAGCCACGGCGCCACCGTGGGCCGCATCGACGACGAACAGCTGTTTTACCTGCGCTCGCGCGGTATTCACCGCCAGGCTGCCCGGCAGATGATTATTCACGCTTTTGCCGCAGAGCTGACGGAAGCCATCGACGATGAAGCGCTTAAGCGCCAGGTTCTGGCCCGGATCGACCAGCGTCTGGCGGGGGGGCAGTCATGAGTTTCTCAATCGAACAGGTGCGAGCGGATTTCCCGATCCTGACGCGTGAGGTCAACGGCCAGCCGCTGGCCTATCTGGACAGCGCCGCCAGCGCCCAGAAGCCGCTGGCGGTGATAGAAGCCGAGGCGGATCTTTACCGCCATGGCTATGCGGCGGTACATCGCGGTATCCATACCCTAAGCGCTGAGGCGACGGAGCGTATGGAAAACGTACGTGCCGGGGTGGCGCAATTTATCAACGCCCGTTCGGCGGAAGAGATCGTCTTCGTGCGCGGTACCACCGAAGGCATTAACCTGGTGGCAAGCAGCTGGGGCAACCAGGCGGTAGCAGCGGGGGATAATCTGATTATCAGCGCCATGGAGCACCACGCCAATATCGTCCCCTGGCAGATGCTGTGCGAACGGGTCGGCGCCGAACTGCGAGTGATTCCGCTTAATCAGGATGGCACCCTGCAGCGGGAACGCCTGGCGAGTCTTATCGACGAGCGTACCCGTCTGCTGGCGATGACCCAGGTGTCGAACGTGCTGGGGACCGAAAACCCGGTGCGGGAGATGATAGCCGAAGCCCGGGCTGCCGGTGTGAAAGTGTTGGTGGACGGTGCCCAGGCGGTGATGCACCATGCGGTGGACGTGCAGGCGCTGGACTGCGATTTTTATGTTTTCTCCGGTCATAAGATCTACGGTCCTACCGGTATCGGCGTGCTCTATGCCCGGCAGGATATTCTGCAGGCGATGCCGCCCTGGGAAGGGGGCGGCTCGATGATCGCCACCGTCAGCCTGAGCGAGGGCACGACCTATACGGGAGCCCCCTGGCGTTTCGAGGCCGGTACGCCCAACACCGCAGGGATTATCGGGCTGGGGGCGGCGCTGGATTATGTCTCGCGTGTGGGTCTGGACGAAATCGAACAGTACGAAACCACGCTGATGCGCTATGCGTTACGGGAATTGCAGGCCGTGCCGGACCTGACGCTCTACGGGCCTGGGGATCGACGCGGGGTCATTGCCTTTAATCTGGGGCAGCATCACGCCTATGATGTTGGCAGCTTCCTGGATAACTACGGGATTGCGGTACGTACCGGTCATCACTGCGCCATGCCGCTGATGGAATTTTACCAGGTTCCGGCCATGTGCCGTGCCTCTCTCGCCATGTACAATACCGAAGAGGAAGTGGACAGGCTGGTGGCCGGTCTGATCCGCATCCACCGTCTTTTGGGTTAACAGGGAGGCCAAGATGGCTGCTATGCCGGACAAAGATAAGCTGCTGCGAAACTTCAGCCGCTGTGCCAACTGGGAAGAGAAGTATCTCTATATCATCGAACTGGGTCAGCGTCTGACGCCGCTCAGTGACGAGGCCCATAACCCCGGTAACATTATCCAGGGCTGTCAGAGCCAGGTATGGATTGTGATGGATCAGACGCCGGATGGCGTGATCCAGCTACGGGGCGACAGCGATGCGGCTATCGTTAAGGGATTGATAGCCGTGGTGTTTATTCTCTATCACCAGATGACGGCGCGCGATATCGTTGAATTCGATGTGCGCCCCTGGTTCGAGAAGATGAATCTGGCCCAACACCTGACCCCGTCGCGCTCCCAGGGACTGGAAGCAATGATTCGTGCAATTCGCGCGAAAGCCGCCGCGTTGGCCCCGACTCTCAACTAAACTTTCAGATAACAGCTTTCATTCTGTGGATGCGGGGCAGGGAACCCTTCCCCGCGCTTTTTCTGCATTCCGGCACGTTGCCGGTGAGGTGTTCAGTATGAAACGCGCGTTATCTCTCTCTATTACTGGGGTGCTGTGCGCACTGGCGTTCGCCCCGCTTGCTGTTCACGCCGTCGACTATCCGCTGCCGCCGCCCGGCAGCCGACTGATCGGCCATAATCAACGCTACATCATGCCCGACAACGGGAAGAACCTGGAGTACGTGGCGGATAAATTTGGTACCGGTATTCTGCTGTTGCTGGAGGCGAACAATAAAGTCGACCCGCTGCTGCCGAAGGCGGGCAGCGAAATTACCATCCCATCGCAAATGCTGCTTCCGGACACCCCCCGTGAAGGCATTGTGATTAACCTGGCGGAGCTCCGGCTCTATTACTATCCGCCAGGCCAGAATAAAGTAGAGGTTTACCTATCGGCATTGGCCAGCTTGGTCGTGAAACGCCTGAAATGGTAACCCGCATAAGTCAGAAAATCCCTAATCCAAGCTGGACGCCGACGGCCAATATTCGGGCGCGTTCAGAGGCCCAGGGAATAAAACTACCGGCGGTGGTTCCTGCAGGGCCAAATAATCCTCTGGGGCGCTACGCATTACGCCTTGAGAAAGGCGGCGGGGAATATTTAATTCACGGGACTAACGTACGGCGTAGCGTCGGTCAGCGGGTAAGCTCTGGCTGTATCCGCCTGCGTTCCGAGGATATCAAAGCGTTATTTTCGAAAGCGGCCTGGGGGACCCGGGTTCAGATTATTAATCAACCGGTGAAATATTCCGTTGAGCCGAATGGCCGACGCTATGTGGAAGTACACCAGCCGCTGTCGACCAACGACTGGGATAACCCACAAACGGCGCCAATCGCCATTAGCGCCAGCTTCGGGCGCTTTATAGATGACGGACGCAGCGATCGCGGCGCAGTAGATAACGCCATGACCCGGCGTGCTGGCTATCCGGTTGAAGTGTCGGGCGCTGTATCGCCTGTGCCTTCGACGGCACCGATTCAGAGCGCGCACAACGCCCCCGAAGCCCGGAGCGAAGGACTACTGTCCGGGGTTCAGTAATGGGCTGTTACCGGATGTAACCTTAGCGCTTTTTGGGGTAGTGTAATGCGATGGCGACACAGAGCGCCTGAGCGGCACGTTACGCAACGTAGCCAGAGCGATATGGACTTGGATTAAAAGAGACCAGAATGCTGACAGAACGCGTTTGAGGGGCAAGGGAGCAATGTTAAAGCAAAGGGCGGGATAGCAGGCAAAAAAATGGCGCACAGTGTGCGCCATTTTTATTACAGGTACTCTTACTTACGGTAAGAATGAGCCTGGTTGTCCAGACGCTGGTTAGCGCGAGCTGCGTCGTCTTTAGCAGCCTGAACGTCAGAACGCATTGCGTTCACGTCGTTGCTCAGCTGGTCAACTTTAGCGTTCAGAGTCTGAACGTCAGAAGACAGCTGATCGATTTTAGCGTTGCTGGAGCAACCAGCCAGCAGAGTAGAACCCAGGATTACCGCGCCCAGTACCAGTTTAGTACGATTCATTATTAATACCCTCTAGATTGAGTTAATCTCCATGTAGCGTTACAAGTATTACACAAAGTTTTTTCGCTTGAGAATATTTTTTTTGTGCTAATACGCTTAAATTTGATCGTTCGCTCAAAGAAGCAGCGAATTGCCGCAAATTGCTAAAAAGTCTGAGTTAAAAACGGGGAACTTCATCGGATTCATCTTAACTTTAGTCTGGCTTAAATAGTAAAAGCCGATTTGATTTTTTATTGATAGCGACTACGCAAAGTAAAAAAAATAAAACAAGGCGCCGGATGGCGCCTTGTGAGATTTACGGATGCGCGTTTTATTACAGCACGTGTACCGAGGCGGTATTGGTGGTGCCGCTCGGTACCAGCGCCCCGGAAACCATCACGACCACGTCGCCCTTATGGGCCAGGCCGCTTGCCAGCGCGGCTTCCTTACCCAGACGGTAGAAGTCGTCGGTAGAGGCGATGGACTTGACCAACTGTGGGATAACGCCTTTGCTCAGCACCAGCTGACGGCAGGTGATCTCATTGGTGGTCAGCGCCAGGATGTTAGCGTTCGGGAAGTACTTGCGGACTGACTTCGCGGATTTACCGCCTTCGGTCGCGACCACGATCAGCGGCGCTTCCAGATTTTCAGCCGTTTCTACCGCACCGCGGCACACGGCTTCGGTGATACGCAGTTTACGGCTGCTGTTGGCGTGATCGAGACGGGTATGCATGACGCGATCGGTACGTTCGCAGATGGTCGCCATGATGGAAACGGCTTCCAGCGGGTATTTACCCTTGGCGGATTCGCCGGACAGCATGACGGCATCGGTACCGTCGAGGATGGCGTTCGCCACGTCACCGGCTTCAGCGCGGGTCGGACGCGGGTTTTTGATCATCGAATCCAGCATTTGGGTGGCGGTGATAACCACTTTACGGGAACGGATGCATTTCTCGATCATCATCTTCTGCGCGAAGATGACCTCTTCAACCGGGATCTCAACGCCCAGGTCGCCACGGGCAACCATAATGCCGTCAGAGGCATCCAGGATTTCGTCGAAGTTGTTCAGGCCTTCCTGATTTTCGATTTTGGAGATGATCTGGATATGATCGCCGCCGTGGGCCTGCAGATGTGCTCGGATCTCTTCAACGTCGGAACGTTTACGAATAAAGGAAGCCGCCACAAAGTCGACGCCCTGCTCACAGCCGAAGATCAGATCTTTTTTATCTTTTTCCGCCAGCGCTGGCAGGGCAATGGAGACGCCCGGCAGGTTTACGCCTTTGTTCTCGCCCAGGTCGCCGTTATTCAGCACTTTACAAACGACTTTGTTGCCCTCGATAGCGGTAACTTCCATACCGATCAGGCCATCGTCAACCAGAACGGTGTTGCCGACAGAAAGATCGCTGGTGAAGCCTTCGTAGGTAACAGCGACGGTGTCGCTGTTGCCGACCACGGATTTATCGGTGGTGAAGGTGAAAGTCTGACCGGCTTTCAGGGAAACATCGTTACCGCCTTCCAGCTTCATGGTGCGGATTTCCGGACCTTTGGTGTCCAGAAGAATAGCGGCGGATTTACCGCTTTTTGCTACGACGTTACGCAGATTTTTAATACGCTGGCCGTGCTCCTCGTAATCCCCGTGGGAGAAGTTGAGGCGCATGACGTTCATGCCTGCTTCCAGCAGCTTGGTTAACATCTCTTCAGATTCGGTTTTCGGACCGATGGTACAAACGATTTTGGTCTTTTTCATGACAGTCTTAGTCTTAAGTTGTGAAGGATGGGGAATTTAAGTTCCGGCTGCGGTGACCGCTGAAACGGCAACCGGAAACGGTATTTCGATAAACGTTGAGCCACATCCACAAGAATAGGTGACAGAAGCAGAGCGTGCAGAAGAAAGTGTCCGGGCGTTGGTGAAGGTCGCCGGAGGTTGGCTCGGGTTGTCATCTGGATGCAGTTCAAAAAGCTGAAACCATTCAAGTTCAATTTTCGCCTAGTATAAGCCAGATGTTGGGGTAAAAGGAATTAAAAACAGCGTTTCATTCTGCTGCAAGCGCAGTTTTGCGGCAATTGCCGGGTTCCGGGCAAAAAAAGCAATCGGAAAGAGGCGGGTTTTTCGGCGTTCTGACCGGTTCTGTTCGAACAGAAATCCGGTGGTGAAGATTTGACCATTGGCCATGAGGGTGTATGATAACCAATATCATGCATATCACGCATGTGGAGGTAGACGATGAGTGATAAAACTCAGGCACTGGTCCCGGCTTCTGACAGCGGTTATCCGAAATTCTCCAGACTGAATGGCGAAGAGCTGCGTCAGTTAAAAACCGGGAAGGGCAGTCACTATTTGGTGATGGAGTTACCCGATGCGCTGGCGGACTCCGGCCAGGAGCGGGTATTGCAGCTGGCGCTGGAAAGCGCGCTGCGTCTGGCGGCCTCTTTGAGTGGCGAAGCGCCGCGGGTTGCGATCCAGGCCTCGCCCCGAACATTGCCGACAGCCAGCGCTGACGATGCCCAGGCGCGGCTAAGCGAACGTATTCTGCGTGAATCAGAATGGCTGACGGCCCGTGATATTTCGATACGCGCCGGACTGGCGCTCTCTAATCCGAGCGCGGCCCCTAATCGCTGGAAGGCGAAAAAACGGATTTTCGCGCTATCGGTGAATGGGCGTGATTACTACCCGGCTTACGGACTGGATGAAGGCTATACGCCGTTGCCGGTGATGGCCAGACTGATAGCTCTGTTTGGCGAACGAAAAACGCCCTGGGGAATGGCTGTCTGGCTGGGGTCAGATAATAGCTGGCTTGGCGGGCGCAAGCCGAAAGATCTGCTGACATCGGAGCCCGAAGCCGTTTGCCGGGCCGCTCAGGCAGAGATTCAGGGACCGGTGCATGGCTGAAGGAAGGCCCGCCTCCCTGATTCCGCTACCCGGCCATGATACCCGGGTAAAGACCGGCGTCTGGGATGCCGGACGCCCGCTACACCGTATTCACTCTTTGCGTTTCGGCGCCAGCCAGTTTAACCCTGGTCTGGGCGATGCCCGCTTCAGCCCACTGCGCGACGCTCAGGGGCTTCCTGTCTCCACCCTATATGCCGGGGCTTCGCCCGATGTTGCCATTATGGAGACCCTGTTTCACGATCTGCCCCAGCACAGCGATGGGGCCCCTTTCGACCTGGCACGATTAGGCGGTCTGGCCTGGTCGCGGCTGATTCCGTTACGGCCGTTGACCTTGATTATGCTGACGCCGATGACCCTGCGTCGCCTGGGCATCAAACGTTCACAACTGCTGGACAGTGATGCCAGTCAGTACCCCATCACTCGCCTGTGGGCGCTGGCGCTGTGGCAGCAGAATCCCACAGCGCAGGGACTGTGCTGGTCGTCACGCCAGCACGGCGACGAAGCGCTGATGCTATTCGGCGATCGCGTGGCCCAGCGGCAGTTTGACGTCGAGGTGGCATCCCGACCGTTGATTCAGTGTGATGAACTGCTGGAGCGAGTCGAGACCCTGGCGGATGAGATGGGGGTCGTGTTACTGCCGCCGGGTGGAGGATATGGATAATAGGCTGGTTAAGTGTTGTGGCACCACGCGACAGGCACTTTGCCACTAAGCACGGCCAGGTCGCCATTGGGTTGACGGGCAATCTTATACTGGATGACGCGATTCTCTTTATAGAAGAAAGCATTAATTAACTGGCCCATCAGTGCATCATCGACTTCGTCGTAATTTTCACGAATTGCTTTGACCGATTGCATCAGGTAGCTTGAGTTGGCTACTTTAAAATTAAACATCATCTGTCGATTTAACGCCAGATGCCTGCCTTGCTCGTCCTTCACTTCACCGCTCATGACAATTACCCCCTGTTTTCCATTGAATGCCATACGAACAATGGCCTTCATCGAGAGTTCTTTTTGGTTGGTATAGTATTGTGAGCTACACGAAAAGTAGCGTTTCTGATAATATCGGTAAGCCATCATTAATGAACCGAATAAGATCATTGCCATAATAATAATGATAATTTTCTTGCTCATGAGGATTTAAACCCCCGGATCACGTGTGAAATACAGAATGGATCTTTACTGCTTATCGATGCAGTACAGGAGAGTACCGAGGCTGAATGAAGAATAGGGTAGGCAGTGATATAGGTATAAGGGTTATGTTGACAGTCAGTGCGTATCGCTGCGAACACGTTCATATGAGTCTTAGATTCCTGAGCATCCTTATTGATATAAATCCGACAGCCGTTCTGTTCCTGATGGAAGATGAAATTCTGTGCCAGAGAGGCCCCGGGAAATATGGTGTTGTCGAGTATGAACAGTGTGATGGCGAAGATGATGAATAAGGTGCCGTACAGGAGCAGGGAGCGACGGTTTTCGAGTTTTAGCTTCCAGTAACGTGATTTTTCCCCGACAGCTTTGGTCGTTGCCGTCATTTTTTGCGCTATATCAGTGGGCTCTGCCGCTGCTGTTAGATCCAGAGGGGCAATATCCAGGTCTCTATCCAGTCGAAACCCTCTACGCGGCACGGTAACCACCCAGCTATTACTGCGTTCGCTGACGCTTTTTAACGCCCGGCGGAGTAAAGATATGTTCTGATAGAGATTGTTGGGGGTGGCAGAAATAGCATTCTCCTCCCAGACAAATTCGAATAGCTCACTTTGCGTTACCAGTTCCCTGTTTTTTATCAGTAATAATAAGCAGCGAGTGGTCGTTGGTGATAGCACAGCTCGTTGTTGTTTACTCTTTCGATTAGTCAGCAGATTTTCATCAGGATGAAACTCCACACATTCACCTAACAGATAACCAACACACATTTTTGTTCACCAGTTGTAAGTAACGAAACCTTAAACGCGGCCTTCCTTATAACTAGCATAATAAATGCAACTTGTCTGATGATGCAATTTGTTTAAGAACTTTCTTGGTTTTTCTGTGTGTTAATTGTTCAATTTTATCTTTTTGTTGCAATGTCATAACCATTTCTCCCTGGTTACTGCAGTATCGTTAATCGGAAAAATTAACTTTTAGCGATCTTTGTTAAAAAATGCTTTTTTAGTAAGTCAGTTATGGTGTGAAACTCTTTTTTATCTTAATCGGGCTTCTTAATTATTAAGGGGTGTTCTTGTAACTATATGATTTTAATTGAAAAAATTTATAATTTTCTTAATGTGAGCTCTTAAAGAAATAAAGTTTTTTAATAAAGCGTTTCAAATTGCCTGGCGATGAGAAGTGGATATTATCTGGTTCAGCCCCCCATGGTTTAGGGGAGAGGGTAGTGAAATCATCTAATATTTGCGTATAAAACAATGTAAAGTCTTTATTGTTTTTTTAAATGATTTCTTAGGGAATTTTCCTTGTATGTTGTTTTTATGTTAATGAAGTGGATGGATTTTGCTATTGAATAGAATTAAAATCCAATTTTTTATAATAAAATAGGCTTAAATTTTGATGGGTTTTCTGAGGGGGTTATTTATTTAGTTTTGAACGGCAATCTGTATTATAGGTACTGCCGGAATGTCTATCCTGACAACGCCAGATCTTCATATTTTCTTCGAATGGAAATGTCTTTATGGGAAGAGAGCTTATTGGCTACTACATAGGAAACAATGTTCAGTTAGAGATTGCTCATAGAAAGATAAGTAACTTTGACTCGAAATCCCGCCCAGGGAACTCTTTTATCCTCAGGGAAACTATGATGCGATTGTTCTTATATCTACTGGAGTATGGAAATGAAAAGATCGCAACAAATGAACAGATACTTTATCACGTATGGGATTTGCATGGTTTAAAGTCATCAAATCAACGGTTATGGCAGGTGATTCAGGCTTTGAAACTGCGACTTGTTGCCCTTGGTGTGCAACATGACTTCATTATGCGTATTGAGACCTTCGGTGTTAAAGGTTATACCTTGAAGTCTGAATTAATCAGACCGTTCTACTTTTACCACGATAATTGTTCACAGATCGAACGTTAATGCCTAAAGGAAGATGGTATATGAAAGTATTCGTATTATCTGAAAACTTCTTCTTTAGCTTTGGGTTGATATCGATACTTCGCAGGGCGGGATATGATGCATATGGATTAGAGCCTGATGATGGGCTGAATACTCTGTGGAGCTTCTGTAGCTTACCATTTATTGTGATTGTTGATATTAATGAACGTCAACGACTGGAGAGTATGTTAAATAACATTCTTCTTGACAGGGCGTATTTGTTTTTCATCACTGACTATGATGGTGCTGTGCTTGGTTCCGACTATTTTGATATTTTTATTCCGCGCAAAATATCCTGTGCTGGTATTGTTAATCGCTTAAATCTGTATAAACCCAGGGGGAGGTATTATTGTAATCTTTCTGAACATGAAAAGATTATTATTCAATTGTTGGTTGATGGCCGGTCACCTTATTTAATTTCGAAACAACTTAATCTTTCTGTGAAGGCGGTATCACGGCACAAGATTAATGCGTTGAATAAATTGGGTATTTGTCGTATGAACAGCAAGTCATTACTTTTTGCGAGTGAGTATATTGATCGAATACGGCTTTTGTTCAGTGTTTATAACAATCGAGTCGTCAGCTGTATACGCTGACTAATAACATTTTTTGTCATTATAAGGGAATAAGGTTATGATGGCTCCCGGGAAAGCTATCCGCAATATATTGTCACTATTACTCCTTTCGGGTATTACCTTTTCTGGTAATAGCGCAGCTGCTTTTAATGAGAGTGTTAATGGTACTCCATGGAAAATGGATGTGCCTGCTTTACCTTCTCAGTGGAAGAGTGAAGATGCGCGTGCCCGGGTAATAATTTTTCGCCATCAACAGCAGCATCAGCGGTATGCATTGTTACCCCTGAATGTTTATATCAATAAATATTATCATGCCAGCCTGTTTCCTGAGCACCAGGCAGTGGGACTTTCCCTGTGTCCGGGTAAGAGTTCTGTGATCATTGTGCCAGGTAACCGTAAAAAGGGCATTGTCGGGTATGAGCAGAACCCAGAAGTGATGACACCTGAACTTCAGGCCGGAATGACCTATTTCTATCAAATTTCGATGGAGGACTCCGGGGATATTATCGGACGCTGGATGGATTCCGAACAGTCAAAGAAAGAGTTAGCGAATATTGATATTCAGGCTCATACCTTGTCCCGCGTAATCACCGGGGATAACTGCCCATCAGGACTTTATACCATTAGCGAAGCCGCATTGTTCAACCTTGATCAATATCGTGCGGAGAATCTGCAGCCAGATGTGATAAAGAAAATTAATAAACTGGTAGCGACGATAACTTCCGACTATCGGCAGATCAGCAAGGTTATCGTTATTGGGCATGCCGACCCGGTTGGTAATGAGCAGCATAATCAGTCTCTCTCTGAGTTGCGAGCTAATACCATTATGACCCGGTTAATTGCGGCGGGAATTCCTGCGGATATTATTTCTTCCCGAGGGGTTGGGAGCCGGGAGTCGACAGTTTTAAATTGTAATGAATATAAAGGTGGCGAGGCGGTCAGTCAGTGTAATCAACCCAATCGCCGGGTTGATGTGCAGGTTTATGGTATCAGAGAAAAATAACACTAACTAAATGCTGGTTGAAAGTGTACGTGGCTAAGAATGCGGCTTTATGCAAAGGGAAAAAATATGGATGCTATGGTGAAAGTAAATGTTCGGGGACCCCAGGGGATTATCGCTTCTCACGACGTCGTGACAGGTAAGAATGCAGCACTGGTCATTAAAGTGCCTCAGCATGGTCATTTCAATATTGAGCTTATCGATGAGCAGACAGGGCATGCTCCGCAGGTGATCATGACCAAGCGTGTCGGCGATAATCTGGTACTGGTATTTGAAGGCGATGACGAAAATGGCTCTGATGTCATTCTTGAAGATTATTACCAGAATGAAGATATCCATTTGATCGGTGAAGCTGAAAATGGCCAGTATTACGAATTTATTCCAACAACGGGGGATGTGGCAGATTATCCCCCGGCTCTGGCTGATGGCAGTTCCAGTGAACAGGTTCTGGGCGGTGAAGGTTCTTCTCTGGCAGATCCGGCGGCGGATAATCAGCATTTTGCCTGGCTGCCCTGGATTATCTTTGGCGGCGGTGCTCTTGGCATGGCCGGCGCTGCGATTGCATCAAATAGTCATGGGCACGGCCATAGCGATGAAGCCCGTGAAATCACGATCGCCATTCATCCTGCCAGTGACGCCGACAAGGACGGGCGACCGGAGTTTTCCGGCTCTTCTTCCAGTCCTAATGCGACAGTAGAAATTACTCTACCGGACGGGAGCCGCGTTACCACAACTACCGATGAAAACGGTAACTGGGCGATAGAGTCACCGAATTCTCAGCCGAACGGTACCATTATCGTGACTGTTACGGATTCTGAGGGTAATAGTGGCTCCGCTTCTGGAAACTACCATGATAACACCGCGCCTGAGGTGCCGATCATCAATGCCAATGACGATGACCAACTGGCGGGCACCGCTGAGCCGGGTTCCACCATTACGGTGACGGACCCAGCGACAGGGGAAGCCACAACGACCGTCGCCGATGATAAGGGTAACTGGAGTATTCAGCCGAATCCGATAAGTGAGGGGGACAGCAATGTTACGGTGGTTGCGCAAGACCCGGCAGGCAATGTTTCTCCTCCTTTGGTGATTGAACGCCCTGATGTCACTTTACCGGACAATATCACTTCTGGCCTGGTCGCGGACTCCCTGGGGCTAAACGATGATGTTGCTCCGATCATAGGAACGATTGCTGATGGCGGGGTAACGAATGATACTCGCCCGACTTACTCTGGTAAGGCCACGGCGGATATCGATCACGTCAATATTTACGATAACGGTAAACTGGTTGGCAGCGCGGTCGTGGATAGCGATGGAAACTGGAGCTTCACGTCGAAAACCAGTCTGGCAGAGGGTTCTACTCATGAGTATACCGCGGCGGCCGTTGACCGCGCTGGTAATGAAGGCCCACGTATAAGTGGTACCAGCGATGCTGGATGGAGTTTTACGATCGATAGTTTGCCGCCAGATAGCAGTTCTTCTGGCATTGTGGCGGGCTCCATCACCCTGACCGACGACAGGGAGCCGGTGACCGGGGAGATCACCGACGGCAGTGCGACCAACGATACCCGTCCGACCTACAGCGGGCAGGCCACGGCGGATATTGACCATGTGAATATCTACGACGGCGGCACGCTGCTCGGCAGCGCGGCGGTGGACGGCGACGGCCACTGGCGCTTTACCCCGGACAGCGATCTGGCGGAAGGGCGCCACGAGTTCACCGTCTCGGCGGTGGACGCCTCCGGCAATGAGGGGCCGCAGCTCTCCGGGACCGATGACGCGGGCTGGAGCTTCACCCTTGACGCCACGGCGCCGGATAACAGTACCTCCGGCATTGTGGCGGGCAGTATCACCCTGACCGACGACAGGGAGCCGGTGACCGGGGAGATCACCGACGGCAGTGCGACCAACGATACCCGCCCGACCTACAGCGGCCAGGCCACGGCGGATATCGACCACGTGAATATCTACGACGGCGGCACGCTGCTCGGCAGCGCGGCGGTGGACGGCGACGGCCACTGGCGCTTTACCCCGGACAGCGATCTGGCGGAAGGGCGCCACGAGTTCACCGTCTCGGCGGTGGACGCCTCCGGCAATGAGGGGCCGCAGCTCTCCGGGACCGATGACGCGGGCTGGAGCTTCACCCTCGACGCCACGGCGCCGGATAACAGTACCTCCGGCATTGTGGCGGGCAGTATCACCCTGACCGACGACAGGGAGCCGGTGACCGGCCTCATTACCGACGGCAGTGCGACCAACGATACCCGTCCGACCTACAGCGGGCAGGCCACGGCGGATATCGACCACGTGAATATCTACGACGGCGGCACGCTGCTCGGCAGCGCGGCAGTGGACGGCGACGGCCACTGGCGCTTTACCCCGGACAGCGATCTGGCGGAAGGCCGCCACGAGTTCACCGTCTCGGCGGTGGACGCCTCCGGCAATGAGGGGCCGCAGCTCTCCGGGACCGATGACGCGGGCTGGAGCTTCACCCTCGACGCCACGGCGCCGGATAACAGTACCTCCGGCATTGTGGCGGGCTCCATCACCCTGACCGACGACAGGGAGCCGGTGACCGGGGAGATCACCGACGGCAGTGCGACCAACGATACCCGCCCGACCTACAGCGGCCAGGCCACGGCGGATATCGACCATGTGAATATCTACGACGGCGGCACGCTGCTCGGCAGCGCGGCGGTGGACGGCGACGGCCACTGGCGCTTTACCCCGGACAGCGATCTGGCGGAAGGCCGCCACGAGTTCACCGTCTCGGCGGTGGACGCCTCCGGCAATGAGGGGCCGCAGCTCTCCGGGACCGATGACGCGGGCTGGAGCTTCACCCTCGACGCCACGGCGCCGGATAACAGTACCTCCGGCATTGTGGCGGGCAGTATCACCCTGACTGACGACAGGGAGCCGGTGACCGGCCTCATTACCGACGGCAGTGCGACCAACGATACCCGCCCGACCTACAGCGGCCAGGCCACGGCGGATATCGACCACGTGAATATCTACGACGGCGGCACGCTGCTCGGCAGCGTGGCGGTGGACGGCGACGGCCACTGGCGCTTTACCCCGGACAGCGATCTGGCGGAAGGCCGCCACGAGTTCACCGTCTCGGCGGTGGACGCCTCCGGCAATGAGGGGCCGCAGCTCTCCGGGACGGATGACGCGGGCTGGAGCTTCACCCTCGACGCCACGGCGCCGGATAACAGTACCTCCGGCATTGTGGCGGGCAGTATCACCCTGACCGACGACAGGGAGCCGGTGACCGGGGAGATCACCGACGGCAGTGCGACCAACGATACCCGTCCGACCTACAGCGGGCAGGCCACGGCGGATATTGACCATGTGAATATCTACGACGGCGGCGCGCTGCTCGGCAGCGCGGCGGTGGACGGCGACGGCCACTGGCGCTTTACCCCGGACAGCGATCTGGCGGAAGGGCGCCACGAGTTCACCGTCTCGGCGGTGGACGCCTCCGGCAATGAGGGGCCGCAGCTCTCCGGGACGGATGACGCGGGCTGGAGCTTCACCCTCGACGCCACGGCGCCGGATAACAGTACCTCCGGCATTGTGGCGGGCAGTATCACCCTGACCGACGACAGGGAGCCGGTGACCGGGGAGATCACCGACGGCAGTGCGACCAACGATACCCGCCCGACCTACAGCGGCCAGGCCACGGCGGATATTGACCACGTGAATATCTACGACGGCGGCACGCTGCTCGGCAGCGCGGCGGTGGACGGCGACGGCCACTGGCGCTTTACCCCGGACAGCGATCTGGCGGAAGGGCGCCACGAGTTCACCGTCTCGGCGGTGGACGCCTCCGGCAATGAGGGGCCGCAGCTCTCCGGGACCGATGACGCGGGCTGGAGCTTCACCCTCGACGCCACGGCGCCGGATAACAGTACCTCCGGCATTGTGGCGGGCAGTATCACCCTGACCGACGACAGGGAGCCGGTGACCGGCCTCATTACCGACGGCAGTGCGACCAACGATACCCGTCCGACCTACAGCGGGCAGGCCACGGCGGATATCGACCACGTGAATATCTACGACGGCGGCACGCTGCTCGGCAGCGCGGCAGTGGACGGCGACGGCCACTGGCGCTTTACCCCGGACAGCGATCTGGCGGAAGGGCGCCACGAGTTCACCGTCTCGGCGGTGGACGCCTCCGGCAATGAGGGGCCGCAGCTCTCCGGGACGGATGACGCGGGCTGGAGCTTCACCCTTGATACTACTGCTCCTGGCGCGGATGCCTTTGAAACGGGCAGTATCACCCTGAACGATGATGTGAAGCCTCTCACTGGTCCGATTGCCGATGGCGGCACCACTGATGATACCCAGCCAACCTATGCGGGTAAGATTACCTCTGATGGTCTGGCGGGCGGTATCGACCACGTGAATATCTACGACGGCAGCACGCTGCTCGGCAGTACGACTGTAGATCAGATCACCGGAGCCTGGAGCTTTACGCCAGAGATGGCGCTGGCCAGCGGCAATCACACACTGACTGTTTCAGCGGTGGATGCTGCCGGTAACGAAGGGCCGAAGGTTTCGGGTACCGATGATGATGGTTGGGATTTCAATTTGTTGACCAGCGCGCCAGCCCAGCCGTCTATTGAAAGCGTGATAGACGATCGGACTCAGGGTGATGAGGTCGATACGGGCACGCTTCAGAAGGGTCAGGCAACAAACGATGCCACGCTGACGCTTAACGGGAGTGCAGCTGAGGGCATGATCGTGAAGATCTGGGCTACGGATAGCGACGGCAATCGGGTTCAGGTAGGTGAAGGAACTGCCGATGAGAATGGCCGCTGGAGTATCACTACCGACGAACTGGGGGCCGATGGTCGCTATAGCCTGAGCGCCACGGCGGTGAATGCCTCGGGTATCTCTTCGGCAGAAACCGGCGTCTTCCCGGTGGTGCTGGATACTGTCGCGCCGGATGCGGCTATTGCCGTACTCAACGACGATCAGGGGGACATTCAGGATCCGGTAGTGGCCGGCGGGGTAACGGACGATCGTTCTCCGACCTTGAGTGGCACTGGCGAGGCAGGGGCCACCGTCAGTGTATATCTGGATGGTGACAGCACCTCAGCAGGCAGCGTGGTGGTCAATAGCGACGGAAGCTGGATACTGGCGCTGCCCGCGCTAGAGGATGGCGCGCATAGCTATCAGACCAAAGTTACCGATACGGCGGGTAATGAAACCCGCAGTGAAGCGGTGAACTTCACCGTAGATAGCAGCAGTGTTGCCATCACTATCGATCAGGCCAATGATAACGTAGGTAGCATTACGGATGCGGTGCTGAATGGCGGGCTGACTGACGACAGTACGCCTGAATTGCAGGGAACGACAATTGCCGGAGCTAGCGTGACGGTGAAAGATGTGGATGGCAAGGTCCTGGGCACTGCCATAGCGGATGCGAATGGTTTGTGGAAATATCAGCTGGATAGGGTGACGGACGGCGAGCACAGCTGGACGGCGGAAGTGATCAATCATGCGGGCAATACGGCTCAGGCTGGCATTACCCTGACGGTAGACACCACGGCGCCCGCCGCGCCGACCATTATCACGATGACCGACGATGTGGGTACACTTCAGGATATTATCACCTCTCCGGGCAAGGTGACGGACGACCCGGCACCGACGTTTGCCGGTACGGCAGAAACTGGTAGCACCGTTACGATCTATGACGGCGACACGGTTTTGGGTTCAGTGACTGCCGATAAAGACGGTAACTGGAGCTATACACCGACGACGAATCTGGTGGATGGCGAGCATCATATTACGGCCACCAGTACCGACGAAGCCGGTAATGATAGCGCTCATAGCCCGGTATGGGACTTTACGCTGGATACCGTAACCAGCGCTCCGGTTATCACAACCAATACCACAGAGGAAATTAGCGGTACTGCGGAGCCTGGGGCGACGGTAACGATCACCGATCCGTCCGATGGTAGCGAAACATCGGTAACGGCGGATGAGAACGGGAACTGGAGCATTCAGCCCAATCCGCTGGAGACGGGTGACAGCAGTGCCAGCGTAGTGGCTACCGACCAGGCAGGAAACAGCAATTCCACCATGGTTGATGGTCCGGCGGATACTACACCTCCGGATAACAAAACCTCCGGCATTGTGGCGGGCAGTATCACCCTGACTGACGACAGGGAGCCGGTGACCGGCCTCATTACCGACGGCAGTGCGACCAACGATACCCGCCCGACCTACAGCGGCCAGGCCACGGCGGATATTGACCACGTGAATATCTACGACGGCGGCACGCTGCTCGGCAGCGCGGCGGTGGACGGCGACGGCCACTGGCGCTTTACCCCGGACAGCGATCTGGCGGAAGGGCGCCACGAGTTCACCGTCTCGGCGGTGGACGCCTCCGGCAATGAGGGGCCGCAGCTCTCCGGGACCGATGACGCGGGCTGGAGCTTCACCCTCGACGCCACGGCGCCGGATAACAGTACCTCCGGCATTGTGGCGGGCAGTATCACCCTGACCGACGACAGGGAGCCGGTGACCGGGGAGATCACCGACGGCAGTGCGACCAACGATACCCGCCCGACCTACAGCGGTCAGGCCACGGCGGATATTGACCACGTGAATATCTACGACGGCGGCACGCTGCTCGGCAGCGCGGCGGTGGACGGCGACGGCCACTGGCGCTTTACCCCGGACAGCGATCTGGCGGAAGGGCGCCACGAGTTCACCGTCTCGGCGGTGGACGCCTCCGGCAATGAGGGGCCGCAGCTCTCCGGGACGGATGACGCGGGCTGGAGCTTCACCCTTGACGCCACGGCGCCGGATAACAGTACCTCCGGCATTGTGGCGGGCTCCATCACCCTGACTGACGACAGGGAGCCGGTGACCGGCCTCATTACCGACGGCAGTGCGACCAACGATACCCGCCCGACCTACAGCGGGCAGGCCACGGCGGATATTGACCACGTGAATATCTACGACGGCGGCACGCTGCTCGGCAGCGCGGCGGTGGACGGCGACGGCCACTGGCGCTTTACCCCGGACAGCGATCTGGCGGAAGGGCGCCACGATTTCACCGTCTCAGCGGTGGACGCCTCCGGCAATGAGGGGCCGCAGCTCTCCGGGACCGATGACGCGGGCTGGAGCTTCACCCTCGACGCCACGGCGCCGGATAACAGTACCTCCGGCATTGTGGCGGGCAGTATCACCCTGACCGACGACAGGGAGCCGGTGACCGGCCTCATTACCGACGGTAGTGCGACCAACGATACCCGTCCGACCTACAGCGGCCAGGCCACGGCGGATATTGACCATGTGAATATCTACGACGGCGGCACGCTGCTCGGCAGCGCGGCGGTGGACGGCGACGGCCACTGGCGCTTTACCCCGGACAGCGATCTGGCGGAAGGGCGCCACGAGTTCACCGTCTCGGCGGTGGACGCCTCCGGCAATGAGGGGCCGCAGCTCTCCGGGACCGATGATGAAAGCTGGAACTTTAGCTTGCTGACCAGCGTGCCGGATCAGCCGTTGATTGACGCGGTGATGGACGATCACACCCAGGGTGAAGAGGCTGATACGGGTAACCTTCAGAAGGGGATGGCGACCAATGATGCGACACTGACCCTGAAAGGTAGCGCAACAGCAGGAATGATTGTGACGATTTGGGCTACGGACAGCGACGGCAATCGGGTTCAGGTGGGTGAAGGAACGGCGGATAACGATGGTCGCTGGAATATCACCACCGACGAACTGGGGGCTGATGGCAACTATGATCTGAGCGCTACGGTGGTGAACGCGGCTGGTGTCTCTTCTGTGGAAAGCGAGCGTTTCCCGGTGGTGCTGGATACTGTCGCGCCGGATGCGGTTATTGCCGTACTGAATGACGATCGGGGCGATCTACAGGAGCCGGTGACGGCTGGCGGCGTAACGGACGATCGCCTGCTTACCCTGAGTGGTACCGGCGAAGTGGGAGCCACCGTTAGCGTGTATCTGGACGGTAGTAGTACCCCGGCAGGCAGCGTAGTGGTCAACAGCGACGGAAACTGGACGCTGGCATTACCTGAGCTGGCTGATGGTGCGCACAGCTATCAGACTAAAATTACCGATACGGCAGGTAATGAAACCCGTGCTGAACCAGTGGAATTCACTATCGATAGCAGCAGTGTTGCCATCACTATCGATCAGGCCAATGATAACGTGGGTAGCATTACGGATGCGGTACTGGATGGCGGGTTGACCGACGACAGTACACCTGAATTACAGGGTATAACCAGCGCCGGAGCAACTGTAACGGTGAAGGATGCAGAGGGTACGGTGCTGGGAACCGCGATAGCGAATGCGGATGGCCTGTGGACGTTCCAACTGGATGAGGTCGCTGACGGAGAGCACAGTTGGACGGCGGAAATCACTAATGCTGCGGGCAATACCGCCCGGGATACCATCACCCTGACGGTAGACACCACGGCGCCTGCCGCACCGGTTATCACCAGTCTGGGCGATGATGTAGGAAGCATTCAGTTTGTTTCCCCGGTGCAGGGCAACGTTACTGACGATCTGACTCCGACCCTGACCGGCACGGCGGAAGCTGGCGCCATCGTCACTCTTTACGATAGCGGGACTTTCCTGGGCAGTATGGTGGCCGATTCAGACGGTAAATGGAAATTCACTCCGGACGCTGACCTGACGGAGGGCACTCACAGCATCACCGCTACGGCGACAGATGCCGCAGGTAACGTTAGTGAGGTGAGCTCAACCTGGGACTTTATTCTGGATGTTACCGGGCCAAACGTGGGTATTTCAGGCAATGCGGCTGAATCTTTATCGGGATCATCGGAACCTGGCGCCATTATTACGGTGATTGATGCTGCGGGAACGAAATACACTACAACCGCCGATCAAAACGGCAGTTGGATTCTTGTGCCTAACCCCATTGCAGCAGGGGAGTCCGGGACAATTTACGCCATCGATCCGACCGGTAACCAGGGCGATCCAGTCGCTTTCCAGGGAGCCGCGCTTGGTAGTTATGACCTGATGAATGAAAGTGTGCAGGTTAACTCGACCACCGAAAACGATCAGGCAAACCCCACCACCACCCGATTGGCCGATGGCCGTATTGTGGTGATCTGGCAGAGCACATCGGCTGGCACGATTGGCGGACTGGGAGCGCAAACCGATGTTTATATGCAGCTGTATGAAGCCGATGGCGTGCATAAGATCGGTACTGAGCAGCAGGTAAACCAGCGAACCGCAAATAACCAGGACAGCCCGCAGGTAGTGGCGCTGGCCGATGGCGGCTTCCTGGTGGTGTATGAGTCCTATAACGGCGGTCTGGACAGCGGCGATGGCGTAATCGCGCGTCGCTATGGTGCGAACGGCGAAGCGGCGACGGATGAGTTCCTGGTCAATGTGACCACCAGCGGCAACCAGAACTCACCGGGAGCCATCGCGCTGGAGGATGGCGGCTACATTATCACCTGGCAGGACCAGAATCAGAATATCGTGCAGCGGAGTTATGACGCCGATGACGCGCCGACCAGCGACGAGGTGGTGGTTGCCAGCGGCAGTGGTATGGGGGCCTCCGGTGGCCCGGAAATGGCGACATTTACCGATGAAGCGCACAGCGGAATGTATATCACCGTCTGGAACGCCACGTCGGGCCCGTCGGACAGTAGCTACACCGGGGTTGTCGGCCAGATTTTTGATGCTGAGGGCAAGGCGCTGGGTAACGCTTTCCAGGTGAACACCACCATGGATGCCTACCAGAACTATCCCGATGTTATTACCCTGGCCGATGGTAGCTTCGTGGTGTACTGGGATACCAATGATTCCGGCGCCAACGGTTCAGACGTCCGTGCGGTTCACTATACGGTAGATGCCAGCACGGGGGCGGTCACGGTACAGGGCAGCGGCGACTTTATCGTCAACACCTACAGTGACGGCAAGCAGTACAAACCGGTCGGCGTGGCGCTGGAAGATGGCGGCTATCTGATTATCTGGGGCTCAGACGGTGGTGATGGCGATGGCTCGGCAATCTACGCGCAGCGTTATGATGCCAGCGATAACAAAGTGGGACGTGAATTTATCGTCAACACCACCACGGCGGGCAATCAGGGGACCGGCGGCGACTCCAGTGACGTGACGCATATTCTGGACGCCACGCTGATGGCGGATGGCAGCGTCTATGTCACCTGGCAGTCGGATAACGTGGACGGTAGCGGTATGGGTGTGGAAGGGATTGTGATTGATCCTGATTCGTCCTACTACTCTGAATCCACCGTAAATACCGCCATCACTGGTGACCAGACTCTCTCTTCCGTTTCCGCGTTACCCGGTGGGGGCTCTATCGTAGTCTGGGAATCCACCAGCGGTGATGGTTCGGGAACCTGCATCAGGGGTCAGATGCTGGATGCTCAGGGGCAGCCGATCGGCGGTGAGTTTACGGTCAATTCCACGACCAGCGGCGATCAGTTAACGCCTCAGGTGACCGTGCTGGCGAATGGCGATTTTGAGGTGGTCTGGAGCAGCGGCACTTATATCAAAGGGCAGAAATTTTCTTATGCCTATGATTCCAGTGGCAATATCTCAGGGGTGGTGACCTCGGGAACTGAGTACAACATTAACAATGGTACTGACGCCAGCAATCAAGGTTACCCGGAGATCGCGACCCTGAATGATGGTGGCTATATGGTGGTCTGGCAGGCAACGGTTAATGGTGTCTGGGTCGTCTATGGTCGCCAGTACGATGAAAACGGTTCACCGGTAACGGCGCAGACGGTGCTGGCTACCACGACGTTGGATGGTCCATGGCTGTTGGGAACGGGCGACTGGAACCCGCTACCGTCGGTGACAACACTGGCGGATGGCACCGTGGCTATCGCTTATACGACCAAAGGTGATGGCTACGATATCACCACGTTACTGTATAACCCGGAAACCCATACCACCAGTTCCCTGGGCGTGGTAAACCAGACGACGGCCAGCAACCAGGCTTCACCCGTGATTACCGCGCTGGGTAACGGCAACTATGTTGTGACATGGGACTCAGACAATAACAACGGTCCGGATCAGACGGGTTATAGCGTATGGGGGCGCATCTATGATGCGAGCGGTCAGGCTGTTACTGACGAGTTCATCATCAATACCGCCACTTCGGGCGATCAACATCTTCCTATCGTAGTCAGTCGCGCCGACGGTAGCTTTGTTGTGGTGTTCGTTTCCGGTACTGATAGCGCTCCAGGGGCCGACACTTATGGTATTTACGCCCAGTATTTTGATGCGAGTGGTCATAAAGTCGGTCAGCAAATGCAGATCAACCAACTGAGCTGGGGCGACCAGGTGGAAGTGGATGCCTCCTTCCTGGAGGGCGGTCAGCTGTATGTGACCTGGACCGATGAGGGGGTTGGCGATGGCGATGGTTCTGCGATTAAGGGGCGGGTCGTCGATCTGGTGGAAACGCTCGGTCTGGAGCAGGAAACTGCAGGGAATGACGATCCGACAATCATCGACTATCAACCTGCAGCCACTACGGACAGTGATACTCTGCCGCCCAACGTAGGGATTTCAACCAATACCGGAGACAAACTGGGGGGCCAGACAGAGCCTGGCGCTACTGTCACGGTAACGGATGCTGACGGTAAGACGTATACCGCTGTTGCAGACAGTAGCGGGGTGTGGAGTATGGAGCCTAACCCACTGTCTGTCGGGGAGCAGGGCTATATTACTGCGGCGGATAAGAGTGGTAATGAGAGTTCGCCAATTCTAATCAAAGGTACTGCGCTGGATGGTTATGATCTGCTGGATCAGAGCATGCAGGTGAATACCACTACCGAAAGCGATCAGGCAAACCCCACCACCACCCGGTTGGCCGATGGCCGTATTGTGGTGATCTGGCAGAGCACATCGGGTGGCACGATTGGCGGACTGGGGGCGCAAACCGATGTTTATATGCAGCTGTATGAAGCCGATGGCGTGCATAAGATCGGTACTGAGCAGCAGGTAAACCAGCGAACCGCAAATAACCAGGACAGCCCGCAGGTAGTGGCGCTGGCCGATGGCGGCTTCCTGGTGGTGTATGAGTCCTATAACGGCGGTCTGGACAGCGGCGATGGCGTAATCGCGCGTCGCTATGGTGCGAACGGCGAAGCGGCGACGGATGAGTTCCTGGTCAATGTGACCACCAGCGGCAACCAGAACTCACCGGGAGCCATCGCGCTGGAGGATGGCGGCTACATTATCACCTGGCAGGACCAGAATCAGAATATCGTGCAGCGGAGTTATGACGCCGATGACGCGCCGACCAGCGACGAGGTGGTGGTTGCCAGCGGCAGTGGTATGGGGGCCTCCGGTGGCCCGGAAATGGCGACATTTACCGATGAAGCGCACAGCGGAATGTATATCACCGTCTGGAACGCCACGTCGGGCCCGTCGGACAGTAGCTACACCGGGGTTGTCGGCCAGATTTTTGATGCTGAGGGCAAGGCGCTGGGTAACGCTTTCCAGGTGAACACCACCATGGATGCCTACCAGAACTATCCCGATGTTATTACCCTGGCCGATGGTAGCTTCGTGGTGTACTGGGATACCAATGATTCCGGCGCCAACGGTTCAGACGTCCGTGCGGTTCACTATACGGTAGATGCCAGCACGGGGGCGGTCACGGTACAGGGCAGCGGCGACTTTATCGTCAACACCTACAGTGACGGCAAGCAGTACAAACCGGTCGGCGTGGCGCTGGAAGATGGCGGCTATCTGATTATCTGGGGCTCAGACGGTGGTGATGGCGATGGCTCGGCAATCTACGCGCAGCGTTATGATGCCAGCGATAACAAAGTGGGACGTGAATTTATCGTCAACACCACCACGGCGGGCAATCAGGGGACCGGCGGCGACTCCAGTGACGTGACGCATATTCTGGACGCCACGCTGATGGCGGATGGCAGCGTCTATGTCACCTGGCAGTCGGATAACGTGGACGGCAGCGGTATGGGCGTGGAAGGGATTGTGGTTAATCCGGATGCAGCCTGGTATTCCGAGTTTACGGTGAACACGACGACCTCCGGCGATCAGACTAACCCGACTGTGGTAGCCCTGCCAACCGGGGGGCTGTTTGAAGTGTGGGTATCTGCCAGCGGTGACGGTTCCGGTACCAGTATTAAAGGTCAGATGCTGGATGCTCAGGGGCAGCCGATCGGCGGTGAGTTTACGGTCAATTCCACGACCAGCGGCAATCAGTTAACGCCGGTCGTGTTGGCAAACGGCAATATCGAAGTTATCTGGACCAGTCCGGCTTCAGGCAACGTCAACTATATCAAGGCCCAGCAGTATACCTACACCTATGATCACGACGGGAATGTGAATGGTTTAACGGCGGTCGGTGCTGAGTACAACATCAGTTCCGGAGTCGGTGCTACGGGCCAGGCCAATCCTGAGGTGACCGCGCTGGCGGATGGCGGTTATATGGTGGTCTGGGAGGCGGTGGTGAATAGCGAATACACCATCTATGCCCGCCAGTACAATGCTGAGGGATCCCCGGTGACCGGCGAGATGGCTATCGCTTCAACGGGGCTAACGACGGGCCTGCTTGGAAATAGCGTGGCCTGGAGCTCCTATCCTTCGGTAACGCAGTTGGATAACGGTGATGTGGCGATTGCCTATGCCATACATGGAACGGGCTATGACGTGAGCGTGGTCTCTTACGATACGGTCACTCATACGGTGAGCGGCGCCTCTGTCGTTAACCAGACGCTCAGCGGCGACCAGGCTTCGGCTAGCGTCAGTGCGCTGGATAACGGTAACTATGTGGTTACCTGGGACTCCTCTGACAATAGTGGTCCGGATCAGAATGGTTATGGCGTGTGGGGGCGTATCTATGGTGCAAGTGGTAATGCCATCACCAGTGAGTTCCTGATCAATACCGTGACTGCCGGCGATCAGCAACTGGCCCAGGTGGTCAGTCGTGCCGACGGCAGTTTCGTGGCCGTTTTTGTTTCGGCCAGTGATGCGGATGCCGGTGTGGGGACCGATGGTATCTACGCTCAGTACTTCGATGCCGATGGTAATAAAGTCGGACAGGAGTTCGAAATCAACCAGTTGACCTATGGGGAGCAGGTTGACGTTAATGCCACCTTTATGGAAGGCGGGCAGCTGTATGTCACCTGGACCGATGAAGGCGTAGGCGATGGCAGTGGTTCGGGCATTAAGGGACGTATCGTCGATTTGGGGGAAACCCTGGGGCTGCCCGATGACGGAGAAGGGGTGACGAGCATTGAGTATCAGCCTGCGCAGTATTACGTCAATGGTACAGAGGGGAATGATTCGCTGGATGCGCGTGGCGCGATTTCCGTCGATGCGAAAGAGGGCAATGACACCATCTTTATCAATAGTACAAATTTCACCGGCATTAGCGGAGGGGAAGGTCACGACACACTGGTATGGGATTCAGGTAATAACCTGGAGTTGGGCTCTGTTTCTTCAAAAATTAGTGCCATTGAAGTTATCCATATGGGAAACAACTCAGCACAAACGCTGGTAATTAGCGCTAGCGATATCCTTGAAATGACCCGGGATAATGGTGACCAGTCGCATACGCTGTATATTACCGGCGATGATGGTAATTCTAATTCAAATGGAGCTAAGGATACCGTCAATATAGATAAGTCAGAATGGACTAATTCTTCGTCTCAGACCGAGGATGGCGTCACTTACGATGTTTATGTCCATAACGATGACTCTACGGTGAAACTGATGATTCAGCACGGCATGAATGTTCTTTAATGGGAAGCGGCGGTGGCTTCGGCCACCGCTTATCCGGGATATTTCAGGCTATTGATGGCCTGAAGGACTTAAGTGACAAGGAATTTATGAAACGGTTAATTCGCTTAAATCGTTCGGCCTGTTCTCTGCCGAAGATCGTTATTTCATTGGTTGCATTAACCCACTGCATGCAAGCGAATGCGACCGAGTTTCTTGATGTTATTCGTATGACAGCAAATCATCCAGCCGTACTTTCCGCACAGAATAGTGCCGGTGCGGCTTTGTTTGATGTCGATGTTGCGAAAGCGCCAAATAATTTTCAACTTAGCGCTGGAGTAAGCTCTACAGGATATTCTGGACAGCCGGGCTATGAAAACAACTTTATTTCTCCACATGTTAAGGTCAGCAAGGTTTTATACGACCATGGCCGCACTGATGATTCCGTTAAGGGGAAAGAGGCGGAGTATCAAATGCAGCGCGCGCAAATCAATGTGCAGCGCGAAACGCTGAATCAGCAGGCACTATCCTTATACACCACGGCAGTGACCTATGTTCGGGTGATAAATGTGCTGGATCAGGAGGTGGAGGCGCTTCAGGAACTGCTAAACAGGGTAAAGAATATTGCCAGTATAGATCCAGGGCGTGCTTCGGAAGTTAACCAGGTCGCCACCCGGTTAAGTTCGGTTATCGCCAGTCGGGAATCTAGCAATATAGCGCTCCAGCAGGCCTGGCAACAGCTTGTGCTGTTGGTGAATCAGCCCGTTACGCTGACCAACGATCTGCCGGATTTGAAAAAGGCGGGCCTGCTGCCCGCCACGCTTAACGTCGCCCAGAAGGCGTTGGCGGATAATCCCTCCTATGTGGCGGCTCGTTATCAGCGCGACGCGGCGACATCTGCGGTTCAGGTGGCCTCCAAGTGGAATCGCCCGACCTGGAGTGTGCAGGTGACGCTCGACAGTCCGCGTACGCATGGCGAGTTGGAACCGTTTAAGGCTGCTACGCTGCAGGTGAGCAGCGATATGAGTCTGTGGGATGGCGGATCGGGAATGGCCACGGCCAAAGGTGCCGTCCAGCGCCTGTCTTCAGCTGAACAAAATATGGATGCCACGCTTCTGACGCTGAAACAGCAGCTCGGACAGCTTTGGGTCTCGCTGCCGCTGCGTGAACGGCAGATTGCAGCGCTGTCCCGGCAATCTGCTTCAGCGCTACAAACCTGGAAAGCGGGAGAAACCCAGTTTTTTTCCGGACAGCGTCCCCTGACCGATCTGATCTCCTTCGCCACGGATTACTACTCAAGCCTGGCCAGCTATGAAGAGCAGCGGGTGCAGTATGTGGCCACTCAGTGGCAGATTGTGGCTTCGCTCGGGAAGTTAACCGATCTGGCGAAAAATGTGCGATCGCTACCGTCGTCGTCCTTGCCGACGGTAAAGAGCGAACCGGGTCGTTCAGAAATGATGTACGGCTCGCTGACGACAGCAAGCACGGGTGATGCCACTGCGGTAACCCGCCACCAGATTACAGGCCATGATGGTCTGGGTAAATGGCCATAGTGAGAACAGATTAGGGACAATGTAATGACAATTTTAGAAACTCAGGCAGAAGTGACGGATAGCAATATTGCGCCAGCAGCCAATGACGAAATCCCTGGCGTAAAGGCCTCCCGAGGGGGAGGTCCGGCTCAGGCTATTCAGAGTGCGTTACGTTTGTTCGACGTACGCCTGACTTTAACCGAACTGGTATCGGGCATGCCCCGTTGTCCTGAATCCTTTGAGGAGCAAAGACAGTGGGCGATCCTGGCCGTACAGCGCCGCGGCATGGTTGCCGTATGGCAAAAAATGCCTCTGGCTGATATCCGATCTTTTCTGCTGCCCGCCGTGATCCGCCTGGAAAGTGGCTATGCGGTATTAACACACTATGATGCCAGCAAGTGTAGCGTGATTATCCCGGAAGTCAGCGATCGACCGGTTGAAATTGAAACCGACAAGCTGGTACAGGAATATGGCGGTGAACTATTACTGATTCGTCCCCAGTCACATATGGATCACCGTGCCGACGATCTGGTTAAAGTTAGCGGTAGGCACTGGTTCTGGCACACGCTGTGGGGATTCAAGCGCTATATCGTCGAGGCGGCTGCACTGTCGGTGGTGATCAATATTCTGGTGCTGGCCATGTCGATCTTTACGATGACCGTTTATAACCGGGTACTGCCTAATCAGACTTACGTCACGCTCTGGACCATGGCTATTGGCGTTGCCATTGCGCTGTTATTCGAATTTGGCGCGCGTCTGGCTCGCTCCTGGATCACCGATCGCGCCGGTAAAAAGATCGATCTGTTGCTCGGCGCCAGAATTTTCCGCCATGTACTGGAAGGTAAAATGGCAAACCGGGCGCAGTCGAACGGTGCTTTTGGCAATGTGATGCAGAGCTTTGAAACGGTGCGCGATCTTTCGACTTCCGCGGCGCTCACTACCGTGGCCGATCTGCCCTTTGTGTTGTTATTTCTGGTGGTGATTCACCTGGTGGCCGGGCCTTTGGTCTGGTGCGTGCTGATGATTTTACTGGTCATTGTTGCCATGGTGCTATTGATGCAGATCCCGCTTAAACGCCATGCAGAAGAGTCGATGAAAATCGGCAGCAACCGCTACGGTCTGGTCATTGAAACGCTGGATAATCTGGAAACGATTAAGGCATTACGGGCTGAAAACCTGGTTTCCGCCAAGCATGATATTGCCAGCGTTAAGCTTTCCGGCGTGGCGATGAAATCGCGCTTTCTGTCCAGTATGGGAGCCGGCGCCATCCAGACCACTCAGCAGTTCGGCACGGTGATACTGCTGCTATGGGGCGTTTATCTGGTCGGAGACGGCACGATTTCGATGGGCGGTATTATTGCGACAATGACCCTGATGGGTCGCGCCGTTACACCCATCGCCACCCTGGCTGCGTTGGGGTTACGTATTCAGCAGGCCCGTACCTCGCTGACTATCCTGAATAAACTGATGCAGACGCCGACCGAACGGGAAGATGATAAGGTTTACGTCCAACTGCCTCAGGGCAGTCAGAGTGAAATCGAATGCCGTAATCTGAGCTTTAACTACCAGCCGGGACTGCCCGCCGTTATCGAACATCTCGATCTACGCTTGCGGCACGGGGAGCGGGTGGCAATTCTGGGGAAAATGGGAAGCGGGAAATCGTCGCTGCTGCGTCTGTTGGTGGGGCTATATCAGCCGGAGCAGGGTGAAATTTGCGTCAGCGGTGTGGATATCCGGCAGATAGCGCCTGCGGAGCTACGTTCGCGTATCGCTCTTGTGAACCAGGAGCCGCGCCTGATGTTTGGCACCCTGCGTGATAACCTGCTGATGGGGGCGCCTCATGCCAGTGACGCCGAAATGATGCGCGTTGCGTCGCTGACCGGCGTCAGCGATATCGTCGCTCGTCATCCCATGGGGTACGGCATGCCGATAGGTGAAAAAGGGGAGACCCTGTCCGGCGGACAGAAGCAGGCTATAGCTCTGGCGCGAGCCCTGTTGGCGCAGCCGGATGTGCTGCTGCTGGATGAACCAACCTCCGGAATGGATATGGGATCCGAACGTACGGTGCTCCAGGCACTGAAACCGGTGATGGAAGGGCGCACCGTTGTTATCGTCACGCACCGTCCGGCTATTCTCCATTATGTCGATCGTATCGTGGTGATGGATGACGGACTGAAAGTGGCCGACGGCCCGAAAGATGAGATTATACGCTTACTGAACACGGGCCAGATACCTGCGGCCTCCGTGGTGCGTGCGGCGGCAAAACCGCAGTCAGTGATACAGATGGAAGAGGAGCGACAGGATGTTTAATAAAAAGCGCCGCACGCCAACCACGGAGATCGCCCGTACCGATGCGAAGTACGATTTTGACCATATTACCGCCAGCGAGCTTGTCAGGGCGGCCGGAAACGATCGCTGGGAAGGGTGGTTATTTATTACCTGGGGGGCGGTGGCGTTGATTGCGGCCGTTATTACCTGGTCCGCCTTTTGTCATATTGAAGAGGTTACCACCGGCTCGGCCCAGATTGTACCCAGTTCCCGGGAACAGGTGTTGCAAAGTCTTGAAGGCGGAATTCTGCAAGAGATGCTGGTCCGGGAAGGGGATACGGTTGAGAAGGGACAAATCGTTGCCCGGATCGATCCGACCCGTGCCGAAGCGTCATTTCGGGAAAGTGCTAACCGTATGCTGGCTCTGGAAGCCCAGGCCGCTCGTCTGCTGGCCGAATCATCCGGTACTGCGCTTGTTTTTCCGGATAATGTTAAGGCCGTTCCGGAGCTGGTACAGCGGGAAACCGACGCCTGGAATTTGCGTAAACAGGCGCTGGATGAATCCATTGCCGGTTACGTGAAAAGCGAATCGCTGATTGAAAAAGAGCTGAAGATGGCCCGCCAGTTGGCGGCGAAATCGCTGCTTTCCAATACCGAGGTGTTAAAACTCGAACGCCAGGCGAATGATGCTGAACTACAAATCACCGAACGTAAAAACCGCTACCGCAGCGAAGCAAATGATGAGTTGTCGAAAGTGAACGTCGAACTAAGTAGCCTTGAGGAGACAGCTCTGGGACGCCAGGATACCCTGGAGCGTACCGAGTTGCGCTCTTCGGTGCGCGGCGTGGTGAATAATATTCGGATCAACACTATCGGTGGCGTCATTCAGCCGGGAGCGGAAATTATGGAAGTAACGCCGCTGAACGACAAGCTATTGGTGGAGACCAAAATCAGGCCTCAGGACGTGGCGTTTCTGGCTCCGGGCCAGGAAGCGGTAGTGAAAATTTCGGCCTATGACTATTCCATATATGGTGGGCTGAAAGGGCGGGTTGAGAATATCAGTCCGGGTGCATTGAAAGATGAAGAGAGTCGGGTACAGAAGAAAGGTGGCTCAGGTGCCGATGATACCTATTATCGCGTTATGGTCCGAACTGAAAGCAACACTTTAACCAAGGCGGGAAGCCGTAAACTACACGTGATACCTGGAATGACCGCCACCGTGGATATCCGTACCGGAGAAAAAAGTCTGCTGAGCTATATGCTACGACCCTTACTGCGGGTACAGGAGGCTTTCCGGGAAAAATAACGGGAAATGCCTGGTGTGGCAGAGGCCACGCCAGGCGATTTTCGTATCAGATCTTACAGGCGTCACCACAGTCGTCATCGGCAACGATAGCCTGCGCTTTTTTGTCCGCCTCTTCCAGACGTTCAGCATTACGCTCTTCTGCTTCTTCCAGTCCGCTAATGACCAGATTGTCGAGATCGATTTCCATAAATCACCTGTAGTCAGTTCAGTTTCACTTCGGGTCGATTATAGGGGAAAACGGCCGTTACGCCAGCGGATGCCGATTCAATCGCGGGGAAAACGAACGGAAAACTAAGGAGTAAAACGCGAGGATGCACCTGAAATGGTGCGTCCGAGTGGACTCGAACCACCGACCCCCACCATGTCAAGGTGGTGCTCTAACCAACTGAGCTACGGACGCGAATGGTGCGTTCAATTGGACTCGAACCAACGACCCCCACCATGTCAAGGTGGTGCTCTAACCAACTGAGCTATGAACGCAATGCTGTAGGTGACAGCGGGGACGAATATTAACGACAGCGATGGTGCCTGGCAAGGGGAAAATGATAAATTTCCCGGGAAATTCACGCGATTGCTGACCAACTGCGCAATGCGTTGAAAAAACAGCCGCCCGCAGGCGGCCATTGATCGTTTAGCGTGCGGCGCGCTGCAAAATTAGCAGGGAAGGCTGACGCTGAAGCCAGCGGATGCGCAGGACCATCATAATAGCGGCGGCAGTCAGGCCAATAATAAAGCCAATCCAGAAACCGGCCGGTCCCATGGCCGGAACCACGAGATCCGTCAGGGCCAGCAGATAGCCGCTGGGCAGTCCCAGAATCCAGTAAGCGGTCAGCGTAATAAAGAAAATGGAGCGGGTATCTTTATAGCCACGCAGCACGCCGCTACCGATCACCTGGATAGAGTCGGAGATCTGGTAGACCGCCGCCAGTAACATCAGGTGGGAGGCTAATGCCACCACTGCCGGGTTATCGTTATACAGCAGGGCGATGGGCTCGCGCAGCAGTATGGTAAACAGCGCGGTCATGCAGGCCATGATGATGCCAACGGCTATTCCGGTCCAGGCTGAGGTGCGGGCATCCAGCGTCGACCCCTGACCCAGTCGGTAACCAACGCGAATCGTCACTGCCGCCGATAGCGACATCGGCAGGACGAACATCAGCGAGCTGAAGTTAAGGGCAATCTGGTGCCCGGCCACATCGATAATGCCTAATGGCGAGACCAGCAGCGCCACCACGGCGAACAGCGTGACTTCAAAAAACAGCGCCAGCGCAATGGGCAGCCCCAGCTGCACCAGGCGCTTCAGAATTTGCCAGTCCGGCGCGCCAAAGCGTTCGGTATTGCGAATATCGCGCATCGAACGGGCGCGCTTCACCCAGCCCAGCATACACAGGAACATCACCCAATAGACCGCCGCGGTGGCCACGCCGCAGCCGACACCGCCCAGTTCCGGCATACCAAAGTGACCGTAAATAAAGATGTAGTTAACCGGAATATTGACCAGCAGGCCGATAAAGCCCATTACCATCCCAGGTTTGGTCTTTGCCAGTCCTTCGCACTGGTTACGGGCGACCTGGAAAAACAGATAGCCGGGGGCGCCGCACAGCAAGGCGCGCAGGTAGCTGACGGCTTTATCGGCCATCAGAGGGTCGATGTTGTGCATGGCGTGAATGATATAGCCTGCGTTCCACAGCACCACCATCACCAGCACTGAAACCACGCCTGCCAGCCAGAACCCCTGGCGAACCTGGGACGCTACGCGATCGCGACGGCCGGAACCGTTAAGCTGCGCCACCACTGGCGTTAACGCCAGTAGCAGGCCGTGCCCAAAGAGGATTGCCGGCAGCCAGATAGAGGTACCGATAGCCACTGCCGCCATATCGGTAGCGCTGTAGCCGCCAGCCATCACGGTATCGACAAAGCCCATGGCGGTCTGAGCGACCTGGGCAAAGATCACGGGGATAGCCAGAGCCAATAACTGACGCGCTTCGTTTAAGTACTTCTGCACGGAAACACCTGTATTATTGTTGTATAGAGAGACAAAAAGGCCGCCTGTGAAAGGCAGCCAGAAAAAAAGCGGGAATTTAGCCGGATATTGTAGCTGCTGTTGGCCATTAAGTCAGCGAAATAGTACCGGGTTATTGTGGATATCTGGCAACCTTTATTGCCAGCTGCTATGGTGATGGCCTTCTGTGCCATAGCGGCCTGCCTGCTCATGTATAATTGCGGGACACGGCCTGTGTTTGCCGCACGGCGTATCTGGAGTGAAATATGTTTACTGGTATTGTGCAGGGCACCGGTCGGGTGGTGTCCATCGAAGATAAAGACAACTTCCGCACCCACGTCGTCGAACTGCCGGAAGCGTTACTACCGGGGCTTGAGACTGGCGCATCGGTGGCGAATAACGGCTGCTGTCTGACCGTTACTGCGATTAACGGCGCGCAGATCAGTTTCGATCTGATGAAAGAGACGTTGCGTTTGACCAATCTGGGCCAGCTGCAGGTAGGGGATAAGGTTAATCTGGAGCGGGCTGCGAAATTCGGCGATGAAATAGGCGGCCATCTGATGTCCGGCCATATTATTACCACGGCTGAAATCGTTAAAGTGCTGACCTCGGAAAATAACCGCCAGGTGTGGTTTAAACCTCAGGACCGTACTCTGATGAAATATATTCTGCACAAAGGTTTCATCGGTATTGATGGTATTAGCCTGACGGTGGGGGAAGTGACCAGCAGCCGCTTTTGCGTGCATCTGATTCCGGAAACGCTGCAACGTACGACCCTGGGGGCGAAAAAGCTGGGCGACAGCATTAATATTGAGATCGATCCGCAAACCCAGGCTATTGTTGATACCGTCGAACGGGTGATGGCCAGCCGGGAAGCGGCGATTGAAGCGGCATCAGAGCAGGCGCAGCAGGCCTGATGCGCCTGTAGATAAAAAAGACCCCGGCGTTTGTGCCGGGGTCTTTTTTAGCGGGCAACCCGCAGGCCGTTTTCGATGCCGCGGCTGAACATTACCTGCCACAGCTGAATGTCGCGGGCGCGGAAGGCGCCGGCGCAGGCATTCAGGTAATAGGTGAACATCCGCTTAAAGCGTTCGCTGTAATTGCTGGCGATCTCCGGCCAGGCGGCCTGGAAGCGCTCGAACCAGGCCATCAGCGTCTTATCGTAGTCGGCGCCGAAGTTATGCCAGTCTTCCATCACCAGTCGACCTTCGCTCGCTTCGGCGATGTGACGCACCGACGGCAGGCAGCCATTGGGAAAGATGTACTTGTTGATCCAGGGATCGACGTTGTGGTCGGTTCTGTTGGAGCCGATGGTATGTAGCAGGAACAGCCCGTCCGGCTTCAGGTTGCGGTCGACCACAGAAAAGTAGGTATCGTAGTTCTTCGGACCAACGTGTTCGAACATCCCCACCGAGACAATGCGGTCGAAGCGCTGGTCGAGATCGCGGTAATCCTGGAGCAGGATGGTGACATCCAGCCCCTCACAGCGGGCCTGAGCCATCTTCTGCTGTTCGGCGGAGATCGTTACCCCGGTCATGGAGACGCCGTAATGACGCGCGGCGAATTCAGACAGGCCGCCCCAGCCGCAGCCGATATCCAGCACTTTCATACCGGGGGCGAGCTGTAACTTTTCGCAGATCATCTTCAGCTTGGCCTGTTGAGCGTCCACCAGGTTGTCGGCCTCTTTCCAGTAACCGCAGGAGTATTGCATCCAGGGATCCAGCATCCGGCTAAACAGATCGTTGCCGAGATCGTAATGCTCTTTGCCGACGATCCACGCCCGTTTCTTGCTTTGCAGGTTGACCAGGCGGGCGGCGGCGATGCGCAACGTATCCTTAAGGTGGTGCGGCAGCTGATTTTCCAGGCCAGCGCGCAGAACTTTGGTAAAAAAGACATCGAGTCTGTCGCATTCCCACCAGCCGTCCATGTAACTTTCGCCCAGACCCAGCGAGCCTTCCTGTAATACACGCTTGAAGAAGTCGGGATTCTTAACCTGAATATCGCCCGGAGTGGCGCCATTTATGTTGATACCGGCCCGTCCGAGCATTTCACTGGCGATGCGATACCACTCGCTGTCAGTGACGCTGGTTTCTTCTATACACGATGAACTCATAGCCTTCTCCATCACCTATGTGCGATCGGGTCCATTACAGCACTCACGCTATCAGAAAAAGCGTAGTCGCTATTTTGGCCTTGTGAGAATTCTCACGGAAAATCCGAGCGTCTGATAACCGACGTGAATAAAGAAAGGAGAAGTCTTCCTTGTAAGACCCTCAAACAAGAGAAAACGGGGGCAGGGTGCTCCCGTTAATACATAATATTTATGGTATTTATCCAGAGCTGTTTTTCAGTATATGCCTCTGATAAAAGTGATTCAATAAAAAATTGTTAGCGCCCTAATTAGAGGCGATTCTCATTATCCAGCCCGTTATTTTACCTGGCGTGAGGGGTGCCATTGCTGGTGCGAAACGCGCTGCATCAGGTAACCTGCCAGCGCCAGCACCACGGTTCCCATCATCACTCCGGTGGTGGTGAGCAGCGGTTGTTCAACGCCCCAGGAGACCAGCAGACTGGCCAGAAAGCACAGACCGAGCTGCAGGGTATTTTGCAGCGCGGCGGCGCGACCGGCATCTCCCGGAAAAGGCAGCAGGGCCGCCGAAACGACGATGGGATAGATAGCACCGTTCACGAGCGCCATCAGGCAGAAGGGGATCAGCAACAGGGTCAGGGTTGCGTGGCCGGAAAGCGCCACGCCCCAGGTTGCCAGTACGCTCAGGGCATAGAGGCCCAGTAGCCAGGGCAGCAGCAGTTCGCCACCCCAGCGCGACAGGGCGCTGCGACAGCCGTAACCACCAATCAGAAAGGCGATGGTTTGAGGGACGTAGCTCAGGCCGGTGGCGCCTGGCCCGTAGCCCAGCTCGCGTAGCAGGAACGGCGAGCCGGTCAGCCAGGCAAAGAAGCTGGCGGAGCAGGCGGCATAGATCATGACGTTGCCGCGATAGCTGCGGCAGCGCAGCAGCATCAGGAACCCGGTTTTCGCCACCTCGCTGTGCGGTTTGGGACGCTGCGGCGCCATACGCAATGCGGGGGCCATCAGTAGCAGGGTAATGATAAACAGTGCGAGGAAGATGGCCTGCCATTCGAAATGCACCAGCAGCCAGCTACCCAGCAGAGGCGCCAGCGCTGGCGAAAGCGCGACCAGTGGCATAATAGAGGCGAAAACCCGTTTTGCCTGCGGGCCGGGATAGCGATCGGCGACCAGCGCCTGCCAGCTTACGGTGGCGGCACAGACCCCAACCGCCTGAATAAAGCGCAGTGCCAACATCATGGTCGCGCTCTTGACCCACAGCATTCCCAGACAGCCGAAGGCGAACAGCGCCAGCCCCGCCAGTAGTATCGGACGGCGGCCAAAACGGTCCGACAGCGGTCCCCAGATCAGCTGCGCCAGCGCGAAACCTGCCAGAAACAGGCTCAGACTGGCGCTAATAGCGCCAGGGCTGGTGTTCAGACTCTGCTGCATGGCGGAAAACGCCGGCAAATACATATCGGTGGCCAGAAAGCCGATAATGCTCAGACCGGCCAGCCAGACCATAAATCCTTTTCCAGGTTGCATGATTTCTCTCTAAGATCTTTTTTGGGTGAATGCAGGGAATGGGCGCAGTGTAAGGAGTGCATCATTGCTTGTGAAACGCTAATATTTGCCTGTTGCATTCAAATTTTTTGCAGGCAGATATGTGGTCGGAATACTCACTGGAAGTGGTGGATGCTGTTGCCCGCAACGGCAGCTTTAGTTCGGCAGCCCAGGAGCTGCACCGGGTGCCTTCGGCGGTCAGTTATACGGTACGTCAGTTAGAGGCGTGGCTGGCGGTTCCGCTGTTCGTGCGCCGCCATCGAGATGTCGAACTGACGGAGGCCGGGGCCTTTTTTCTGCGCGAAGGACGGGAGGTTATCAAAAAAATGCTCTCCACCCGTCAGCGCTGCCAGCAGATTGCCAACGGCTGGCGCGGGCAGCTCTCCATCGCCGTGGATAACATCGTTAAACCGGCGCGTACCCGCCAACTGGTGCTGGATTTCTACCGCCATTTCCCCGATGTGGAGCTGCGGGTTTCTCGTGAAGTGTTTAACGGCGTATGGGACGCGCTGGAGGACGGGCGCGTAGAGCTGGCGATCGGCGCCACCCGGGCAGTACCGGTTGGTGGCCGTTACGCCTTTCGGGATATGGGGATGCTGCGCTGGCATTGCGTGGTGGCGTCCGGTCATCCGCTGGCGGTAGCGGAGGGGGCGCTGGATGATGAACGACTGCGACGCTGGCCGTCGCTGGTCCTGGAAGATACCTCGCGCTCACTCCCCAAGCGTACGACCTGGCTGCTGGATAACCAGCGGCGCATGGTGGTGCCGGACTGGGAGACGGCAAGAGAGTGCCTGGATGCCGGGCTCTGTGTCGGCATGGTACCAGCCCACGTTGCGCAACCGCGGATAAAAAGCGGTCAGTGGGTAGCGCTGGCTCTGGAGAATCGCTTTCCTGATGCCGCCTGCTGTCTGAGCTGGCGCCAGAACGAAGACTCACCGGTGCTGGGCTGGCTGCTGGATTATCTGGGGGATAGCGAAACGCTGAATGCGGAGTGGCTGAAGGAGCCCGGTTGAGCGGGCTCCCCTGTGCCTGGCGGCGATAGTGGTACTTAGCGGCGATAGTCGCGGAACGGGCCATCGGCCACCGAGCGGCGCTCAATCAGGCGCGGGTGAACCTCCAGGGTGCGGGACTGCTCGCGCTTATTGACGATACGGTCAATCAGCATATTAAAGGCGGTCTCCCCCAGTGAGTCCTTGGGCTGGTGGATGGTGGTCAGCGCCGGGGTAAAGTAGCGGGAGTTGCGCACGTTATCGTAGCCGATAATCGAAATATCCTGGGGCACCCGCAGCCCCATTTCATCGGCGGCACACAGGGCGCCCATCGCCATCACATCGCCGCCGCAGAATACTGCCGTGGGGCGCTGGGCGGCAGACAGAATCTGTTGCATGGCGCGGTAGCCGGATTCCGGCTCGAAGTCTCCCTGCACCACCCACTTTTCATTCAGTTTGATGCGCGCTTCTTCCAGCGCCTTCTTAAAGCCTGCCAGACGGCCCGCGCCGGTATTGCGGTGCGGGGAGCCGGGAATCGCGCCGATATCACGATGGCCGCGTTCAATCAGGTAGCGTCCCGCCATATAGCCGCCTTCGAAGGCGTTATCGATGACCGAGTCGGTGAAATCAGCTTTCGCTTCGCCCCAGTCCATGACCACCATTGGGATATGGCGGTACTCTTCGAGCATCGCCAGTAGCGGTTCCGGATATTCCGAGCACATTACCAGCAGGCCGTCGACGCGTTTCTGAGCCATCATCGACAGGTAGGCGCGCTGTTTCTCCTGGTTATTCCAGGCGTTGCCCAGCACCAGGGTATAGCCCTTATCAAAGCAGCTTTTCTCTATGGCTTCGATAATTTCCGCAAAGTAGGGGGCCTCACTGCTGGTGGCCAGCAGCCCGATGGTTTTAGTGTGATTCACTTTCAGGCTGCGGGCTACGGCGCTGGGCGAGTAGTGCAGCTCTTTGATGGCGGCCCATACCGCATTACGGGTCTCTTCCGCGACAAAGCGGGTTTTATTGATAACATGCGACACCGTAGTGGTGGAGACGTTTGCCCGCTTTGCCACATCTTTGATTGTTGCCATCAGTCGTCACTCCCGGCCATTTCCTGGTCTCCTTGAATACCGGCCGGTTAATCGTTTGCCTGGACTTATCCCGGGGCGCAACTTTTCAGGTTGCAGGTATGTCGGGGAAGCGACACTGGACGGGAGGAGGGCATTACCGGACGGCGTAAAAACACGTTAGCCGGGGATTTTGTCCTATCTTTGCTAAAAGTGGAAGAGGAAATCTGCATTCAGGGCCACTTGATACAGGATTTTCAGGGTCGTTTGTGGGAAAATGAATCAGTCATTACGCTAATATGGAAAAAAGCACAGGAGAAAATCATGAGTACCGAACTGAAATACTCGCTGGTCACCACTATTATCGCGCTCGGCGTGATTGTGTGCGGCGCACTGACTGCCGTACTGCATTAATCCCCGACCCGGATGCGCGTCGTTGCGTATCCGGGCCTTTCTATTATTGCTATTTGCGCAACAGCCTTTTGCTTTTAACACGTCTTTAACTTTCCCCCGCAGACTGTCATTATTCTCCGCCTGACGATTTCCGGCAGCAGTGAGTTCCGCCCTGGCGGAAGCTGTCTCCCGAATTTACCGGAGAAATAACAATGAAATTTAATTTCCCCTTACTGGCGCTGGCCATTGGGGCATTTGGTATAGGAACAACAGAATTTTCGCCCATGGGGCTGCTGCCCGTTATCGCCGATGGGGTGGGTGTCTCCATCCCCGTGGCCGGTATGCTGATCAGCGCTTATGCGATTGGCGTTATGGTGGGAGCGCCGTTGATGACGCTGCTGCTGTCACATCGTGCCAGACGCAGCGCGCTGCTGTTTCTGATGGGAATCTTTATTGTCGGTAATGTGCTGTCGGCGCTGGCGCCCAGCTATGGTTGGCTTCTGGCCTCCCGGATTATCACCAGCCTTAACCATGGTGCCTTCTTCGGGCTGGGTTCGGTAGTGGCGGCGAGTCTGGTCCCTAAAGAGAAGCAGGCCAGCGCGGTCGCCACCATGTTTATGGGGCTGACCATCGCCAATATCGGCGGCGTGCCAGCGGCAACCTGGCTGGGTAGCGCCATTGGCTGGCGTATGTCCTTCCTGGCCACCGCCGGTCTTGGCGTGGTGGCGATGTTAAGCCTGTGGCTGTCGCTGCCTGCGGGCGGCGCGGGCGATCGTCCGGACGTGAAGCGCGAGCTGGGGGTACTGATGCGCCCTCAGGTACTGATGGCGCTGCTGACCACGGTTCTGGGGGCGGGGGCGATGTTTACGCTTTATACCTATATTTCGCCAGTGTTGCAGCGGGTGACTCATGCTTCGCCGGGTTTTATTACCGGTATGCTGGTGCTGGTTGGGCTGGGTTTTTCACTGGGCAACTATCTTGGCGGCCGTTTTGCCGATCGCTCGGTCAACGGCACCCTGAAAGGGTTTTTACTGCTGCTGACCGTGATTATGGTTACGATCCCCTGGCTGGCGCGTAGTGAAGTCGGTGCCGCCATCGCCATGGTGGTCTGGGGGGCAGCGACCTTCGCCGTGGTTCCGCCACTGCAGATGCGGGTGATGCGAGTGGCCCATGAGGCGCCAGGGCTCTCGTCGTCGGTCAATATCGGCGCCTTTAACCTTGGTAATGCGCTGGGGGCTGCGGCGGGCGGGGCGGTGATCTCCGGTGGCCTGGGATATAGCTTCGTGCCGGTCATGGGGGGCATTATCGCCGCGCTGGGGCTGCTGCTGGTGCTGTTCTCATCGCGCAAAGCGCCGCATCAGACGCTGGCGGCGGATGCCGAATAACCACAGCGACGCCCCCTTGTCAGTGGGGGCGTTAGCGCAGAGTGTCTGGCGTCATCACCCGACGGGCGCCAATGTAGTGGCGCTGCCAGTAGTTATCACTCAGAGAGGTTATCTGGATGTCGCGCCCGGTACGCGGGGACTGGATAAACTTACCGTTGCCCACATAGACCCCGACGTGATCGGCGGTGCCGCGACCGCGAATACGGAAGAAGACCAGGTCGCCGCGCTGTAGCTCGCTGCGGTTCACTGGTGCTGCATCGCGCAGATGGTACATGCCGTTGGCGGTACGGGGGATACGAATATTGACTAAATCTTTGTAGGCATACCAGATCAGACCGCTGCAGTCGAAGCCGGTACGCGGTGAGCTTCCACCCCAGTGATAGGGTTTACCGAGCTGATTCATTAATTTATTCATCGCCACTTTGCGGGCTTTTTCGATTCTGTCCTTATGGGCGCTGGCAATTGAGGTAGTGCCGGTATGATGGGGCCGGGTTTTACGCTGCGTCGGGCGTTTTTTGCTGCGGGCGCCGGTGTGGCGTTTGCTGGTGCGCAGTACCGTTTTATGGCTGACGCCGGATTTATGGGCGCGGGCCTTGTGCTCGGTCGTCTGGTGGCTGTGTCCTGCCGCCAGGGCATGGGGCACCAGGGCGCTGCTCAGGAACAGCGCGCAAACGGTAAGCGCAAATTTTCTGTTTCGGGCCACTCGTTAACTTCCTGAACGATGGTTAGTGCGGCGCCGGGCGGCGTCGGCTTCGGGAGTCAGAGGATTCTAATCCACAGAAACCTCATGCGGGAAGCCGCTTTTTTGTTTCCAGACGTGACGATGGAAGCAAAGCGAACGTTTTTACGCCAAAACAGGCTGGACGCAGCTCTGAGGCGGTTCACGACGACCCGGCTAAAGTGTTATTCTGCATGCAGCTTTACCCCCGCGTGGCCCGATGGGGATAACCCTGTGAAAGTGGGTGTTTTACCGTTGCCCGTGAGTGGCTACAATGTAAGGCTAACGCCGTAAAAAGCTTGAGGAAGCATGACAATGAGCACCACTATCGAAAAAATTGAGCGTCAGATTAACGAGAATCCCATCCTGCTGTACATGAAGGGATCACCGAAATTACCCAGCTGTGGGTTCTCCGCTCAGGCTGTACAGGCGCTGGCTGCCTGCGGCGAGCGTTTTGCCTACGTGGATATTTTGCAGAATCCGGAGATTCGCGCCGAGCTGCCGAAATATGCTAACTGGCCGACGTTCCCGCAACTGTGGGTGGAAGGTGAACTGGTTGGCGGTTGCGATATCATCATTCAGATGTATCAGGCCGGCGAACTGCAGACGCTGATCAAAGAGGCTGCGGCAAAGCACAAGCCGGAAGAGTCAGACGCGGAATAATTGATTCTGTTGTCGATCAAAAAGGCGGTTCATGATGAACCGCCTTTTTTACGTCCAGGGATCAGGCCTCGTTGCTTTCGACCTGAGGTAACGGCCAGCCGCCCAGTCGCTTCCAGCGGTTAACAATTTCACAAAACAGTTGAGCGGTCTGTTCGGTGTCGTAGAGCGCGGAGTGCGCCTGTTCGGCATCGAAGGCGATCCCGGCGGCGATGCAGGCCTTTGCCAGTACGGTCTGGCCCAGCGCCAGGCCGCTCATGGCCGCGGTATCGAAGGTGACGAACGGATGAAACGGGTTGCGTTTCAGGCCAGCGCGTTCTGCGGCCGCCATCATAAATCCGTGATCGAAGGTGGCATTGTGCGCCACCATAATTGCCCGGTTACAGTGACTTGCCTTAATCCCTTTGCGCACCATTTTGAAGATGGCATGCAGAGCATCGTATTCGCTGACCGCGCCGCGTAGCGGGTTATGGGGGTCGATACCGGTAAAGGCCAGGGCTTCCGGCTCCAGAATCGAACCTTCAAAGGGCTCAACGTGAAAGTGCAGGGTCTCGTCGGTTGTCAGCCAGCCATCTTCGTCCATTTTCAGCGTGATGGCGGCTATCTCCAGCAGGGCGTTGGTCTTTGCGTTAAAACCGGCAGTTTCCACGTCGATTACAACGGGATAAAAGCCGCGGAAGCGGTCGCACAGACCGTTCAGTTGAGCGTTGTCGGACATCCGGAGTCTCTTGTTACGGGGAAAACGAGCAGCGGGTATTATGGCAAATTTTGGGGCTTAATGCAGTAAGCGGGGCGCCGTGGCGCCCCGTGGAGATTAGTCGCCCAGACCTTTTCCGGCGTCTTTAGCTTCGATCAGCTCAATTTTATAGCCATCAGGATCTTCCACGAAGGCGATCACGGTGGTGCCGCCCTTAACCGGGCCTGCTTCACGGGTGACGTTACCGCCATTGCTGCGGATACGGTCACAGGCTTCAGCGGCGTTATCCACGCTCAGGGCAATATGGCCGTAGGCGTTGCCCAGATCGTAGCTTTCCACGCCCCAGTTATAAGTCAGCTCAATGACCGCTTCTTCGCTTTCCGGGCCGTAGCCTACGAAGGCCAGGGAGTATTTGTATTCCGGGTTTTCACTGGTACGCAGCAGTTTCATGCCCAGCACATTGGTGTAAAAATCGATGGAGCGTTGCAGGTCGCCAACGCGCAGCATGGTATGGAGTAAGCGCATAAAGTCCTCGTAATTTAACGGTTTTTTATTATCCGTCGATAAAATAGAACGTACTAAGGAGTATAGCGGCGAACGGGCGCCGCTATCAATGATAGAGGGTCAGAGGGTGGGGTAATCGGTGTAACCTTCAGCACCGCCGCCGTAGAAACTTTCGGTACGTTGAGAGTTAAGAGGGGCATTGTTATGCAGACGCGCCACCAGATCCGGGTTGGCTATCCAGTCGCGTCCGAAGGCGGCAGCATCGATATAACCTGCTTCAATCATCTGTTCCGCTTTTTCACGGGTGTAGGCTCCGGCGCCGATAATCACGCCGTTAAAGCGCTGGCGTACCTGGCGACGGAACGCGTCGCTGTAAGGCTGACCACCGGCCCAGTCCGGTTCGGAAACGTGCAGATAAGCCAGCTTGCGTTTATTCAGCTCGTCTATCAGATACAGCGCGGCCTCTTCCTGGTCGGGTCCATTATCCAGCCCGTTGAACGGCCCCAGGGGCGAGATACGGATCCCGATACGATCGGCGCTCCAGCCCGCAATGGCGGCGTCCACCACCTCCAGCGCAAAGCGGGTGCGGTTTTCAATGCTCCCGCCGTACTCGTCTTCACGCAGGTTGGAGGCCGGGGAGAGGAACTGGTGAATCAGATAACCGTGCGCGCCGTGCAGTTCCACCATATCGAAACCGGCTTCCCGGGCGTTTTCCACCGCCTTACGGAAGTCGGCGACAATGCCGGGGATTTCGTCCCGCTCAAGGGCTCGCGGCGTGGAGGTATCCACGCGAATGGTTTTGCCATTTTCATCGCGCAGGCTGGTACGACCCTCGGCGCGGATAGCGGAAGGAGCGACCGGCGCTTTGCCTTCCGGCTGTACGCTGTTATGGGAGATACGGCCGGTATGCCATAGTTGAACGGCGATATGACCACCTTCGGCATGAACGCCATCGGTGATGCGACGCCAGGCATCAATCTGCGGCTGACTGTGCAGACCGGGAGCGCCGGCATAGCCTTTCGCCTGGGCGGAAATCTGGGTCGCCTCGCTGATGATAAGTCCCGCACTGGCGCGCTGGCGATAATATTCGCCCATCAGCGGCGTGGGGATATCCCCCGGCTCAATGCTGCGCAGGCGGGTAAGGGGAGCCATAATCACCCGATTAGGGATCTCAATCGCCCCCATCTGTAGGGGACTAAACAGTTTCTGGTGTTGATTTGACATGCTAACTCCTGATTTGAGTAGACCGGTCGTCTAGTTACAGGGTAAAGAAAAAGCGCCGGCTTGTACACCGTCGCCTGAACTTTTAGCCGCGCAACAGTCGGCTGACCTGAGCCTGCGCGCTTTCCAGCGGCATGGCGCTGCGTGAAATTTTGGCCTGCAGGCTGGCGCCCAGCCACAGGGCATAAAGGGCATTAGCCAGACTGAGCGGGTCGTCCTCTTTCATTAATCCCTCTTCCTGCTGCGCCCTGGTAATCAGCCGGGCCAGCATGGCAATCACCTGCGACGAACCCTGTTCCAGCGCTTCGCGCATCTCTTCCGACAGATCGCACACCTCGGCGGAAAGCTTTACCGTCAGGCAGTTACCGATCATGCCACTGTGGCAGAAGTGCTCCAGCGCCTGGCGATACCAGTCCAGCAGCAGCGTGCTGGCGGGGGTCTCGCCCCGGGCGAACGCATCACGCATCCGCTGATTGGCGGCGGTGTAATAGCGTTTCAGCATTTCAACGCCAAAGGCCTCTTTCGAGCGGAAATAGTGGTAAAACGACCCGCGCGGCACGCCTGCGGTACGCAACAGTTCACTCAGCCCCATGCCGGTGAAGCCCAGGCGCAGGCAGAGCTGCTCGCCGGTGGCGAGCAGGTGTTCGCGGGTATCATGTTCAGGATGTTTGCTCATAGCTTTCACTTTACCAGGCTCTTTACCCCCGCGCAAGGCGCTCGGGCACGCTGCGGCAACCGTTCAACAGGTCCAGTCCGGGGCGGTAAATCCGGGTACGGACATCCATCATGCCCAGTACGGTATCGAACAGATTATCCTGTGAGATGGCCGTACTGCGCGCGCTCTGGCGTAGGCAGCGGGTATCGGTACCGGTCTGGCGGGCGTAATCCTCCGACAGCCAGAACAGAAAGGGAATCCTGACCTGTTCATCCGGCGCCAGCATACGCGGGGTGCCGTGCAGATACAGCCCCTCTTCGCCCAGCGATTCGCCATGGTCGGACAGATAGATCATAGCCCCGTTGAGTTGACTCTGACGGGCCTTTAACGTGTCGATGACGCGGCTGACCACATCGTCGGTGTACAGAATGGTGTTGTCGTAGGTGTTAATCAGCGACTGGCGACTGCATTCCTGAATCTGGTTACTGTCACAGGTCGGCGTAAAGCGCCGGAACCGCGATGGATAGCGGCGGTACCAGGCAGGGCCATGGCTACCCATCAGGTGCAGGACGATGGTGGTATCTCTTTGCACGCCGTCGAGTATGTTATCCAGGCGGTAAAGCAGAGCATCGTCCAGGCAACTTCCCTTACTGCACCATTCCGGCAGGTTCCAGAGCGTCATATTGGTTTGGGGGATCCTGTCGCAGGCACCTTTGCAGCCGCCGTCGTTATCGCGCCACAGCACGTTGATGCCGGCGTGAGCCAGAACGTCCATCAGTCCTTCACGGTGGCGGGCGGTACTGGCGTCGTAGCCTGCCCGGGTCATGCCCGAAAACATACAAGGTACTGATACCGCCGTTTCGGTACCACAGGACGTCGCGTTATCAAACCAAATCACATTCTGCTTTTTCAGTTCCGGATTGGTTTCACGGTGATAACCGCCCAGCGAGTAATTCTGCGCCCGGGAAGCCTCACCGAGCACTACAATCAGCACCGTCTTTTTCCGTTCTTTGGCAAGCGTGGCGCCGCGTCCGGCATCTTCACCGATGCGAATCAAACGCCGATCGCCGTTAAACCAGCGCTCTTTACCGTAATTCGTCAGGGCGCTGATGTAATTCGCCGGAGTGACCAGTTTGGCGATGCCTTTGGTATTGCGAAACAGCGAAGCATAGTCTTTATAAAACAGCGCCGCCACCAGCAAAATCACCAGCAGGCTGAGCAACACAGTCAGCAGTCGGGTACACAGCGGATACCACCAGCGTGCGGCGCGGCGGATACGCAGGGCACAGATGAGTACCGCAGGAAGCAGCCCCGCCAGCACCAGCCACATAATGAACTGTGGCGTAATCAGCGCCATCGCTTCCTGAGTATCGGTTTCGAAAACGTTGCGCATCATATTGGTATCAATGACCGCGCCGTAGCTGTACATAAAATAATTGGCGATGGCACAACCGACGATCAGCACTGCCAGCAGAGGCTTACGCAGTAGCGGCAGGGTTATCAGACTAAAGACTGCCAGCCAGGCGCAAAACAGCACCAGCGGTACCGAAGCGGCGAATAAAAACTCGCGCGGAGAATGGGGGGCAATGGCCTGCCAACTGCGACGGATAAACAGCGCATTAATCAGGGTAAATAGGGTGGCGCACAGCAGATTAAATAGTGAATCGTTACACTGTAACTTATTTTTCAGCAGCATCGGGAGCTCTTCCTGTACGGTTGCTGCGCACAGTTTGCTGAGAAAAGATTAATCAGACCTTAATGTCTCGATGGATAAAATTTGAGCCGCCGCGCTTGCATCGCGGCGCCTGAGAGGCTTCAATTGTAGCAATTCCGTTAAAGAGGCGTGCCGTGGCTGAGCAACTTGAGTTTTTCCCCGTCCAGAGCCCCTGTCGCGGCGTTTGTCAGTCCGATGAACGCGGCTACTGCCGTGGCTGCATGCGTAGTCGCGACGAGCGCTTTAACTGGCAAAATATGAGCGATGCCCAAAAGCGCGAGGTGTTGCGCCTGTGTCACCAGCGCTGGTTGCGCAAGCTGCGTGCCGCGAAAGGGCCGGAGCAGGATACCCCTGAACAGCCCACGCTATTTTAATTTCCCAATGATGAAAAAGATGATTCGTCTGGCTGCATGTTGTGGCCAGGCTGGCTATGCTTAGCCAGTCATTCTGTAAAACTTAAGGAGAAGAGAAAACGATGAAGCGATTAACTCTGGGTCTGGCTCTGCTGGTAGCCTGTGGCGCAGCGCAGGCTGCAAGCGAGAAAGTAGAGATGAAACTGGCGACCGAACAGGGAGCGGGTGAAGCTGTCGGTACGGTGACCATCAGCGAAAGCGCCAATGGGCTCACTTTCACGCCGGATCTGAAAGGACTGCCGGATGGTGAGCATGGTTTCCATATTCATGCCAATGGTAGCTGCGATCCCAAAACCGTGGACGGTAAGCTGACGCCCGCCGGTGCGGCTGATGGTCACTTTGACCCTCACAATACCGGTAAGCATCTGGGGCCGGAAGGCGACGGGCATCTGGGCGATTTGCCGGTGCTGACGGTGAGTCAGGATGGTAGCGCCACCTCACCGGTGACCGCGCCGCGCCTGAAGTCGCTGGATGAAATCAAAGGCAAGGCGCTGATGATTCACGTGGGCGGTGACAATATGTCTGATATGCCGAAGCCACTGGGCGGCGGCGGCGCCCGCTTTGCCTGCGGGGTAATCGGCTAAGATTTTGCCTGTGGCGGTGCCTCATCGGCAGGCACTGCCTGCTCCAGTTGCTGGAGCGAACCGTGCAGACGCCAGATAATCCCAGCCAGATCCCGCGCCGCCGGATTATGATGCCGGGACAGCGTGTCGCACATCTTCTGTAGTTCCGCCAGCGCCCCGGCCAGCGGTCGCTGCCTGACCCCGCGTTCACTCATCACATCGCGCAGCGTGGTGATGCAGATATCGCGCACTCTCGATAGCGGATCGGAACGAGTTTCCCATGCGCGCAGCTGCCACACCACGTGGGAGCAGTTCAGCAGTACGACCCCCCAACGCAGCAGCCAGCGGCGTGATAGCGCGTCTTTACTGTTACTGAGCTGGCTGACGTGATGGTAGACCAGGGATTCAAAGGCGCCCTCATTACGTTGCGGCTTACGGCTAAGCTGATCGATAAAGCCGCGGCGCAGCGCGCGGATATGGCGTTGTCCTTTTCGTTTATCGGAACTGGGGCGCAGCAGGGAAAAAGCCACCCAGCACAGCGCCACGCCGATCACCTTGGCCAGATTGGTATTCAGAAAGTCGGCGAAGTCATATTCGGGGGGATTGGTCACCGAGATAAACGAGCCCATAAAGACGATCAACTGCCCCCATAAACCGGCATATTTTTTGTGCTGCAGTTTAAAGAACTGCATGGTGACCAGTAGCGGCAGCAGGAAGATCAGGAACTGCCACAGTTCGGTAATCTGAATCATCAGACCGAATTTAACCATAAAGCTGAACAGCGACAGCAGCCCCAGCGTACGCAGCAGCATGCTGACCGAGCCCGTCGGCGAGGGCGAGGCAGAATAGAGCACGCAGCAGATGGCCGCCAGGGTCATGGCCGCGCTACCGGCTTCCCACTGAGTGGCGATACACCATGCGCCGGTCAGGGTAATGACGCAGAAGGTACGGAATGCGCTCCAGCTGTTTTCGGCGTTATCGGTGTGGCGGGCGAGGGAGGGAGCACCTGGGGGACTGAGCGACTCCACCGGGGTGGTCGTTTCCAGCCGCCACAGCCAGCGGCGCCCGTCCAGCCACAGCCAGCAGAAATAGCGGAGCCTTAGCCAGAAGGCCCGGTGCCGGTAATCGTCGGGGCTCTCCGGCATCATCTGGTGCAGCAGTCGGGCGATCTCGTATTTGCTGACCTCCGGGCGCGCCAGATCGTGCAGCAGGGTTTCCAGTAGCGGCCACAGGTGCGCAGGCGCGTCGGGCCAGTTAAGCAGCATCCGCCGTATGCTGGAAATAATGCTGGTCAACCGCAGTTGCTGATGCAGCAGGTAGTTGAGCAACTGGTTCTGTTGGCGAAAGCGATAGTGGCTCCAGAAAGCCTGGATGCGCAGCAGATTCATGGTCAGAATCTGACCGATAATGCTTTCATGGGCGGTGCGAATGGCGTCGGTGGTTTCCGGTTTCCACAGCATGCTGGCGTGCTCCAGCAGCCGGTCATGCATGTTCTTCAGTGCCTTAAGCAGCGCTTCGCCATCTGAGGTGCTTGGTAGCACCATCATCATAAAGGCGCCGCACAGAATCCCAACGATCACTTCGCATACCCTGGCCTGGGCGATGTCCCACAGTTCGGTGGTCTCCAGGGTGTTGACCATCGGGAAGGCGATAATGGCCGCGGTATAGCCCGCCAGCGCAAAGGCATAGGCGACGTTATTCTGGTACTGGCAGGAAACCCAGGTGCAGGTAGCCAGCCAGGTCGCCATGGCAAAGGTGAACAGCCAGGGATCGTTCAGGGTATGACCGGCGATAATCAGCGACGCGGTGGCGCCAATAATACTGCCAGCGATACGCCCCAGGCTTTTACTGATAACGCCACCCACGGTCGGGAAACTCACTACCGCAGCGGAGGTCATTGCCCAGTAGGGCTGATCCAGATCGAGGCCATAAGCGATACTCAGCGCCAGACACATGGCGATACTGTTACGCAGCGCATAGCGCCACTGGCCTGCCGTCGCCTTGCCCCATGGCGTATTGCGCCACTCCAGCCAGCTCAGATTCATGATTTTCAGCGCTGAATAGAGACGGTACAGGTGGTGCCGGAAACCAGCGTGATATTCTGCGGTACGCTGGCGAGCGCAATGCGCACTGGCACCCGCTGGGCCAGACGCACCCAGGGCACATTGGGTTTTATATCCGCCACCAGTTGGCTGTCGGTTTCTACGCTCTGATCGTAAATGGCGCGTCCGATGCTGGAGACCTTGCCTTCCAGCTTCTGATGGCCGTTATAGAGGGTGATATCAGCCCGGGCGCCGGGGCGGATATTGCTCAGTTTGGTCTCTTCGAAGTAGCCCACAACGTAAAACGAGTGGCTGTCCACCAGTGCGAATACCGGTGAGCCGCTGGCAGCGTAATTGCCCGGGCGGGTGGAAAGATTGGTAATCCAGCCGTCTACCGGTGCGGTAACGGTGGTTTGGGAAAGCCGCCAGCGCGCCTGTTTCAGGGTCGCTTCGGCGACGGCGACCGAGGCTTTCGCCGCCTTCACGTTGATATCGGCGGTATCCATATCCTCGGCGGAAATATAGTTTTTCGGCAGATGATGGCGACGATTCGCCTCATTGGTGGCCTTTGCCAGATCGGACTGCGCCTTCGCCAGTTGCGCTTCGGCGTTCAGCACATCGATGTGAAACGGGGTCGCATCTATCCGGAACAGTACATCGCCGGCACGGACAAACTGGTTATCTTTCACCCGCAATTCGGTAATGGTGCCGGAAACCTGAGGGGCAATCCCTACCTGTTCGGCCCTGACTTTGCCGTCCCGGGTCCAGGGCGACTGCATATAGTAGTTCCACAGCAACCAGCCAGCCACCAGAGCGACGGCCACAACCAAAAGGGTGGAAAAGTATTTTAATGTTTTCAAATTCATCGTATCGAGACCAGCAGCATCATACCCAAACAGACGGAAATAACGAACAGGGAGAGATCCATCAGCGTTGGGTGCCAGACCTCTCCGGAATAGATCCATCCTCTCAGCAGCCGGTGGGCCACCAGCCAGATAAAGAAACCTACCAGCACGGCCCGGAACAGCGGAGGAAAGTAGACCGAAGCGCCAAAAACCAGATCCTGCAGCGGCATACCGGAGGGGGATAACAGGGCGTTCATGGCCGATAATCCTTTAGAATGAACATAATGGCTGTCTTTACTGTCTCATCACCATAGAATAGCTAAAATGTGAGATGGCTGCACAGGCGCTAAGTGGGTAATACCTGGGTAAAAAAGCGCTATGCAGCGAGTTTAATATGGCTATAATAACTTAGCAAACTAATTATATTAAAAGGAGATGAAATTGGAATCGCCACTGGGATCCGATCTGGCACGGCTGGTGCGCATCTGGCGTGCTCTGATTGACCATCGCCTGAAACCTCTGGAATTAACGCAGACCCACTGGGTCACGCTACATAACATTCATCAGTTGCCGCCGGAACAGTCGCAGATCCAGCTGGCGAAAGCGATAGGCATTGAGCAGCCGTCGCTGGTGCGTACGCTCGATCAGTTGGAAGAGAAGGGGCTGATTTCGCGTCACACCTGTGCTAACGATCGCCGGGCTAAACGCATTAAGCTGACCGAAAAGGCCGAGCCGCTGATTAGTGAAATGGAAAGCGTTATTGATAAAACCCGTCGTGAGATTCTGGCGGGAATTAGCCAGGAGGAAGAGGCGCTGCTGATAAGCCTGATTGCGCGGCTGGAGCAGAATATTATTGCGCTGCAGATTCGGGACTAATCCCCGGACTGCTGCAGGCGTTCCGACGGATGTGGAACGCTATTTCCTGCAACAGTTCAAAGCGGCGCCTTTCGCAGACGCCGCCTGAAACATTACCGCGGGGAGACGTTAACCTGACGGCCGTTGCTGGCAATCGCCACGCGCTGACCGGCAGAGAAGCGGGTGTTACCCTGCTTCTGAACCACCATAATGGTGTTACCGTCGTCCTTACGGATTTCCAGTTCCACGCCCTGGGTTTTGTTAACGGAGCTTTCAATCTGATCGCCCGCTACGCCACCAGCGACCGCGCCTGCGGCCGTTGCCAGTGAACGACCAGTGCCGCCGCCGATGGTGTTACCCAGAAAGCCACCCAATACGGCGCCGCCAATGGTACCGATAATATTAGAATCGTTACCTGCCTGAATCTGCACCGGACGCATACTAACGATGGTGCCGTAGGTAACATTCTGTACCTGCTTGGCTTCAGACGCGCTATAGACGTCGCCAGAAAGGGTACTCGTGTTAGCACAACCCACCAGCGTCAAACCAACCAGTGAAACTACCAGCACACGTGAAATCATCTTATGAATCTCCTGTTCACAATAAAATGCTCTGATGGGCATCCATCATCCCTTAATTATACGGCATCTGAGCATTCTGTTTCATACGGTTCTTATACCCACGGATAAAAATAGTAAAAAACGGCGCCTGAACCGGGAGTAAACGGAACCGACAAAGCATGGCGACGGATGATTTGTCCGTTAATCATGAATTAACCATCGCCTTTGTTAAAAAATATTAATAATTCATGGTATTAACCTCTACTTTATGATGGACTAATTCGCACAACATAGAGTGGCATCAAGGAATTACTGATGAGATCGGGTCGCTATATTGGCGTTATGTCCGGCACCAGTCTGGATGGTGTGGATGTGGTACTGGCCGTCATTGATGAAAACATGGTGGCCCAGCAGGCCAGTTACTGTCATCCCATTCCCATGGCGTTGAAGCAGGAGATCCTGGCGGTATGTCAGGGACAGCCTCTGACGCTTTCGACCCTGGGACGGCTGGATCATCGTCTGGGATTACTGTTCGCAGAGGCGGTACAGACCCTGATGCAGCGCGAAGGGCTGCGGCCTGCAGAGGTGGTGGCTGTCGGCTGTCATGGGCAGACCGTATGGCACGAGCCAGAAGGCGATGCGCCGCACACCATGCAAATTGGCGATAACAACCTGATCGTTGCCGCGACTGGCGTCACCGTCGTTGGGGATTTCAGGCGCCGTGATATGGCGCTGGGCGGTCAGGGCGCGCCCCTGGTGCCCGCCTTTCACCAGGCGCTGCTGGCGCACCCCGTGGAGCGTCGGATGGTGTTGAACATCGGAGGCATTGCCAACCTGTCTCTGCTGTTTCCAGACAGACCGGTACGCGGCTTCGATACCGGCCCCGGCAATATGCTACTGGATGCCTGGATTTGGCGTCGCCGTGGCTTGCCATACGATTGCGATGCCCAATGGGCAAGTCAGGGGCAGGTTGTTTTACCTCTGCTTCAGCAAATGCTCAGCGATCCCTTCTTCGCGCAGACGCCGCCGAAGAGCACCGGCCGCGAATACTTCAATTACGGCTGGCTGGAACGTCAGCTTGCCGCTTTCCCCGGACTGGCGCCGGAGGATGTCCAGGCGACGCTGGCGGAGCTCACGGCGGTGACCATCTCTGAACAGGTTCTGCTGGGCGGTGGCTGCGAACGTCTGCTGGTCTGCGGCGGCGGCAGCCGTAATCCGCTGCTGATGAACAGACTGGCGGGACTATTGCCGGGAATTGAAGTGTCGACCACCGATGAGGCGGGCATTAGCGGCGATGATATGGAAGCGCTGGCTTTTGCCTGGCTGGCGGCCCGTACAATGTCAGGCCTGCCGGGGAATCTGCCGTCGGTGACCGGCGCTTCGCGTCCTACGCTGCTCGGGGCCATTTATCCGGCGGATAACGAGAAGTGAGCGCGAATACAGGCCAGGCAATGCGTGCGAAATTCGCTGAATGACCATCAGATTCGGAGTGGGACGAAATCACAGCGTAGCGGAACCTTCTAGACTTATTGATTAACCAGGTGTGGGGGCTGTCCGCGCCATAATAAAGCATTCAAGGATTTTCCAATGAAAAAACTGTTTATTCTTCTGCTGCCAGCCATGCTGGGTGGCTGTAGCTATTACCATACGGTCTATAACTCGGTGATGGATAAGATGAACACGGACACCCTTGAGTACCAGTGCGATGAGCAACCGCTGTCGGTCACCCACAACAGCAATCGCGATGAGGTCAGTTTCCTCTATAACGATAAAGAGCTACGCCTGAAGCAGGGCATTTCAGCCTCCGGCGCACGTTACAGCGACGGGATCTACGTCTTCTGGTCGAAGGGCGATAACGCGACAGTCTGGCGCCAGGATAGCATCGTGCTGCACAACTGCCAGCTGCAAAACGGCGAAAGTTGAGATTTATGGGAGGCGGGCGCACAATAGCGTGACCCGCTGATTTCCTGAAGAATCCACATGTCTGACCAGCAAGATTTACAGAAGATAGCCCATCTGCGCCGTGAATATACTCACGGCGGCCTGCGTCGTCGCGATCTGACCGATGCCCCATTACCGCTGTTTGAACGCTGGCTGAGCCAGGCCTGTGAAGCGCGGCTGGCCGATCCCACGGCTATGGTGGTGGCGACCGTCGATGCCAGCGGCCAGCCGTTCCAGCGCATCGTACTGCTCAAGCACTTCGACGAACGCGGTATGGTGTTCTATACCAATCTCGGCAGCCGCAAGGCGCAGCAAATCGAACAGAATCCCCGGATCTGCCTGCTCTTTCCCTGGCACGTGCTGGATCGTCAGGTGATCGTACAGGGGCATGCCGAACGGCTCTCCACGCTGGAAGTGATGAAGTATTTCCACAGCCGCCCGCGCGACAGTCAGATCGGCGCCTGGGTGTCGAAACAGTCCAGCCGTATTTCCGCGCGCGGCGTGCTGGAAAGTAAATTTCTGGAACTGCGTCAGAAGTTTCGTCAGGGCGATATTCCGCTGCCCAGCTTCTGGGGCGGCTTCCGGGTGAGTCTGGACCAGGTTGAATTCTGGCAGGGGGGCGAACATCGCCTCCATGACCGTTTTTTATACCGCCGTGAGGCAGACGCCTGGCAAATTGACCGCCTGGCCCCCTGATTACAGTGAAATTGTTACTATAGCGCTGGCACTGAGAAGGCCGGCGCTTTATTATTTTCCCCTGAAAATTTTTTTCGCAACCCATGCGAAAAGCCGTGTACCGGCAAAGGTGCAGTCGTATTTACATGGAGAATTTGATGGCAAGCAATCTGATTCAGCAATTGCAAGAGCGGGGCCTGGTGGCCCAGGTGACGGACGAGGAAGCGTTAGCAGAGCGACTGGCGCAGGGGCCAATCGCACTCTATTGCGGCTTCGATCCCACCGCCGACAGCTTGCATTTGGGCCATCTGGTTCCGTTACTCTGCCTCAAGCGCTTCCAGCAGGCTGGTCATAAGCCCGTTGCGCTGGTGGGCGGGGCCACCGGGCTTATCGGCGACCCCAGCTTTAAAGCGGTCGAACGCAAATTAAACACCGAAGAGACGGTGCAGGAGTGGGTTGAGAAAATCCGCCGCCAGGTCGCGCCTTTCCTGGACTTTGAAAAGGGCGATAACGCCGCTATTGCCGCTAACAACTATGACTGGTTCGGCAGCATGAGCGTGCTGACTTTCCTGCGCGATATCGGTAAACACTTCTCTGTTAACCAGATGATTAACAAAGAAGCGGTGAAGCAACGTCTTAACCGCGACGACGTGGGGATCTCCTTCACCGAGTTCGCCTACAACCTGTTACAGGGTTACGATTTTGCCTGTCTGAACGAGCGCCACGACGTGGTGCTGCAGATTGGTGGCTCCGACCAGTGGGGTAATATCGTTTCTGGTATCGATCTGACCCGCCGACTGCATCAGAAACAGGCCTTCGGTTTGACGGTGCCTCTGATCACCAAATCCGACGGTACTAAGTTCGGTAAGACCGAAGGCGGCGCGGTATGGCTGGATCCGAAAAAGACCAGCCCGTATAAGTTCTATCAGTTCTGGATTAATACCGCAGACGCTGACGTATACCGCTTCCTGAAATTTTTCACCTTTATGAGCATTGAAGAGATCAATGCGCTGGAAGAGGACGATAAAAATAGCGGTGCCGCGCCGCGCGCCCAGTACGTACTGGCCGAAGAAGTAACCCGCCTGGTGCACGGCGAGCAGGGACTGGTTGCCGCTCAGCGTATCACCCGCAGCCTGTTTAACGGCAATCTGGGCGACCTGACCGAAGAGGATTTCGCTCAGCTGGCGCAGGACGGCGTGCCGATGATTGAACTGGAAAAGAACGCCGATCTGCAGCAGGCGCTGGTGGATTCCGAGCTTCAGCCGTCCCGTGGCCAGGCGCGTAAAACCATCGCCCAGAACGCTATCACCATTAACGGTGAAAAGCAGAGCGACCCGGAATATACCTTCAGCGACGCCGACCGCCTGTTCGGGCGCTATACGCTGCTGCGCCGTGGCAAGAAAAACTACTGCCTGGTGTGCTGGAAGTAACGGCAAGTATAACGATGAGTAAAATCGGTGCCGTAAAACCCCGCGTTTGCGGCACCCGTTGACGATTGAAAGGCGTGGGATAGTCCCACGCCTTTTTTGTATTTATGGCAGGTAAAAAAACACTCCCCGGATTCACACTATGAAAAATATTCTCGCTATCCAGTCCCACGTGGTGTTCGGCCATGCGGGCAACAGCGCTGCGGAATTTCCCATGCGTCGCCTGGGCTCCAATGTCTGGCCGCTCAATACCGTTCAGTTCTCTAACCATACTCAGTACGGGCAGTGGACAGGTTGTGTGATGCCGCCCGAGCATCTGAGTGAAATCGTTCAGGGTATCGAGAATATCGGCCAGTTGAAGCGCTGTGACGCCGTGCTGAGCGGCTACCTGGGATCGGCGGAGCAGGGCGAGCATATCCTGCGTATCGTGCGTCAGGTAAAGGCAGCGAATCCTCAGGCGGTGTGGTTTTGCGATCCGGTGATGGGCCATCCGGAAAAAGGCTGTATCGTCGCGCCCGGCGTAGCGGAATTTCATGCCCGCTACTCGTTGCCAGCCTGCGATATGATTGCCCCGAATCTGCTGGAACTGGAGATGTTAAGCGGTGACAATGTCACATCGGTGGAGCAGGCGGTTGCAGCGGCACGCAAGCTGATCAGTCAGGGGCCGAAAATTGTGCTGGTGAAACACCTGGCCCGCGCCGGGCGCGATCCTCATGGCTTTGAGATGCTGCTGGTTACCGCCGGCGAAGCCTGGCATATCAGTCGTCCGCTGGTAGACTTCGGCGAGCGTCAGCCGGTTGGGGTGGGCGATGTCACCAGCGGTCTGATGCTGGTAAAACTGTTACAGGGCGCGGCTCTGAAGGCAGGGCTGGAACACGTGACTGCGGCGGTATACGGTCTGATGCAGGTCACGAAGCGGATGGAAGAGTATGAACTGCAGGTGGTGGCCGCTCAGGATGAGATTGCGGCGCCGTCCGAATGGTTTAATGCCGTCGCGCTATAGGTAACAAGGCCGCTCCGGGGGCAAGAGCGGCGTTTTCTCAGGCGCTGGCGTTTTCCGCCGCCAGCGCGGCTTTCACTGATTCGCGTTCGCTCATTCGCTGCATAAAGCCTTCAATATTGCTAAGCCCCGTCAGATCCAGCTTCAGCGCCAGGGCCCAGCGCAGTACGGTAAACAGATAGGCGTCTGCCACCGTAAAGCGTTGACCCATCAGCCATGCCTTCTCCTTCAGTGAGGCATCCACATAGCCAAATTTCTCTTCCAGCGCCTGACGCGCCAGTGGCTTGTAATCTTCCGGGGTGTTTGGACAGAACAGCGGCGTAAAGCCCTTGTGCAGCTCGGTGGCGATATAATTCAGCCATGCCAGGGTCTGGTAGCGTTTCACGCTGCCGACAGGCGCCAGCAGCTGCCGGTCGGCCACCTTATCCGCCAGATACTGCACGATAGCCACGCCTTCGGTCAGAATGGTGCCGTCGTCCAGCTCCAGCGCCGGCACCTGGCCTTTGGGGTTAATGTCGTAGAAGCTGGACCCGCCTTCTGTCTGCTTTGCGGCAAGATCTACCTTCACCAGGGTGAAGTCCATCCCGGTTTCGCGTAGCACGATATGGGGGGAGAGAGAGCAGGCGCCGGCTTTGTAAAACAGTTTCATCGGTCACTCCTTGGGTGAACGGCCAGAAAGATAACCTATGTTAGTGCGCTGTCGGATAAAAAAAAAGGTTCATCACGGATTAGCATGAAGATGAAGTTACCGGCGGTTAGCCTATTTGTCTTGATGAATATGTAGCGCAGGAGAAGGTCCGTTCACCGGCTGTGAATCACCAGAGAAGTAGTGACTTAAAGTGAACGGAACAGCCCACCACATCATCATATTCTGCCGGTTTTTAGCTTCCGTTTTCAAACATTTCACGCTAAAGCGAGATGAACCAAAAAAAAACCGCTGGCGTGACGCCAGCGGCTTTCTGATCAAAACAGGGTGCTATCAGGCAGTGGCCTGCTCGGTCTGTTTAGCCTCTTCGCTGTCCTGAGTCATGCGGTTCAGCAGGGGGGCTGCCAGCATCATCAGGGCGGCGATAATGGCGGTGACCACACCAATCTGCAGGAACACGCGGCCATACACCTCCAGGGAAACCAGCGGGTCGGTCACGTTTTCCGGAACCGCCATCAGGTTAGCAACTTTACCTGCGATAATGGCGGCGCCCGCCGTGGTCAGGAACCAGCTACCCATAATGAAACCCATCAGGCGCTGGGGAACCAGCTGCGCCACCATGGCAAGGCCCAGGCCGGAGATCATCAACTCGCCGATGCTCTGCAGCGCATAGCTCAGAATCAGCCAGTTAACGGAAACAATACCGGCCTCGGTCGCGAACTTCGTGCCCAGCGGCAGCACCAGAAAAGCCCCGGAGCACAGCACCATACCGATGGCGAATTTGTGCGGCATCGGCAGGCGGTCACCCATCTTGTTATAGATAGCGGCCAGAATCGGGCTGGCGACCATAATCCAGAACGGATTCAGGGCCTGATACTGTTCCGGCTCGAAGGCGATGCCCAGAATGGAATGCTCAACGTTGCGAATCGCAAAGAAGTTCAGAGAGGTCGGCATCTGGCTGTAGAGTACGAAGAAGACAACCGCCTGCAGCATCAGGACAAAGGCGACGATCATACGGCGACGCGCGGTACCACGCATAGCGAAGGTCTCTTTGGCAAAGATCAGGACGATGCCCAGTGCGATAACGCCCAGCGCGATACGTGCGATCTCCTGGTTATGCAGCAGCCAGGTGGCGATAGCCACCAGCACCACAACACCCGCCAGCGTCGCCAGCAGTTTGCCGAAATGCAGCGGTTCGAAATCCGGTTTGGAACCGTACTGCTTTACCCAGCCGCGGCAGAACAGGAAGTTGACCACGGTTATCAGCATACCCACTACGCTCAGCGCAAAAGCCACGCTCCAGCCGAATTCTGCGGCCAGCCACGGCGTCGCCAGCATCGAGAAGAACGAACCGATATTGATCGCCATGTAGTACATGGTGAAGGCGCCGTCGAGACGCGGATCGTCTTTGTCATAGCAGGTAGAAAGCAGGGCGGAAGGATTAGCCTTAAACAGGCCGTTACCCACGGCGATAGTCGCCATACCGGCATAGACCACGGCGGCGTCATGGCCGGACCAGGCGACCAGAGCGTAACCCAGCGCCAGAACGATGGCGCCCAGCAGAATGACGCGTTTGGTACCCAGTACTTTGTCACCCAGCCAGCCGCCAATAGCGACCAGGCCATAGACCAGCGCGCTGAAAGAGGAGAAAAGCGTGATGGAGTCGCCTTCGGACATACCCAGCTGACGGACCAGGTAGACCGCCATAATCCCCTGAAGGCCGTAGTATCCGAAACGTTCCCATAATTCGATAGAAAAGATGAGATAGAAAGATTTCGGTTGCTTAAAAGCGTTCAGGCTAACGCTTTCTGCTGGTTTTTTGTTTGCAGTTGACACATATACCTCTTTTTTTAATCTCCGATTTAACGAAGAAGCCATTCGCGTATTTCCGCATTGCGGTTGCGCTTTTTCTTATATTGGGAGGGAAAACGGGAGGTAATGTTCCCTATCCTGAGGCATCAGGCAAGGCTTTTGACACACATTGTTACACATGCCCTTAATGGAATAAAGCTCGGCTACCATGAATGTTATTCAGCGTTAAATTTTATGAAATGGCAGTTGGTTGTATTTTTATCTTATTTTCCGCGCGTTTTTGTATCTTGTGGTGATATGTCCTGGTGTTAAAGCGTAAAGATGGTGCATCAGACCATCTTTTTGGAAAAGTCTGGTTATATCTGTCGCTATCAAATAATAATCACTAATAATAGCAATGGGTTACCTGTCCAAAAAGAACATAAATTTAACAATATGTTATCAGTGTGATCTCAGTCACGAATCTATAGAAAATTGCTAATGAAAAAAAACAATCTACCACCTGAAGTGGTTTTTCACGGGATCGCGCCGGTCAGCGCTTCGTCGATAACAGAATCTTTTGAGAATGGCGATGCAGGAGAGTACCCCCCATGAAAGAGGGGGTAAGCGTCAGGGATATACTTTTTCTTTAAATTCACAGAGATCTTCGATCAGGCAGGAGCCACAGCGCGGTTTGCGGGCAATGCAGGTGTAGCGGCCATGAAGAATCAACCAGTGGTGGCAGTCCACTTTAAATTCTGTGGGCACCACCTTCAGCAGTTTCTCTTCCACCTGCTCAACGTTTTTGCCCGGCGCAAAGCCGGTGCGGTTACAGACCCGGAAAATATGGGTATCGACGGCGATGGTCGGCCAGCCAAAAGCGGTGTTCAGCACCACATTGGCGGTCTTGCGGCCCACCCCAGGCAGCGCCTCCAACGCGGCGCGATCCTCCGGCACTTCGCCGCCGTGCAGGTCGATCAGCAGACGGCAGGTTTTAATCACGTTCTCTGCCTTGCTGTTAAACAGCCCAATGGTCTTGATGTACTCTTTGACGCCGTCCACCCCCAACGCCAGCATGGTATGGGGCGTGTTTGCGCGTGGAAACAGCTTTGCGGTGGCCTTATTGACGCTAACATCCGTGGCCTGGGCCGAAAGCAGTACCGCAATCAGCAGTTCGAAGGGGGAGCTGAAGTTGAGCTCCGTGGTCGGGTGGGGATTGTTGTCCCGCAGGCGGGTCAAAATCTCCAGCCGTTTCGCTTTGTTCATGAGGCTTTCTCCGGGGTCCCTGGAATCGCCGCGCCGGAAGCCTGAGCACGGCGCGCCTTCATTTTCTCGTCAATAAGATACTTGGCAGCCAGTAACAGGCCCAGCCCGATAAAGGCGCCGGGCGGCAGCATCGCCAGCAGGAAGGGGCTATCCATATGGAAGACCTCCACCCGCAATACCCGGGCCCAGTCGCCCAGCAGCGCGTCGGCGCCGTCGAACAGGGTTCCGTTACCCAGAATTTCGCGCAGCGCACCCAGCACAAACATCGCACTGGTGGCGCCCAGGCCGATGGCCAGACCGTCCAGCGCCGAATGGAAAACACCGTTACGGGCGGCGAAGGCCTCGGCACGGCCCACCACGATGCAGTTGGTGACAATCAGCGGGATAAAGATCCCCAGCGACTGATATAGACCAAAGGCGAAGGCGTTGATCAACATCTGTACCACGCTCACCACCGAAGCGATAATCATCACATAGATGGGAATACGCACTGCGGGCGGCATCCAGCGTCGCAGCGCGGATACCGACGTATTGGTGAGCGTCAGCACCAGGGTGGTGGCCAGCCCCAGCCCCAGAGCGTTGGTGGCGGTGGAGGTAACGGCCAGCAGCGGGCACAGCCCCAGCAGCTGCACCAGCGCTGAGTTATTTTTCCACAGCCCGTCGGCAAAGATCTGTTTGATATTACTCATGGCTCTCTCCGCAGGTGGATAACTGGTCAAGCCGCGCCGGTAGCGTTTCGGCAAACAGTCCAGCGCGTTTTACGGCATTCACTATGGCGCGTGGGGTAATGGTGGCGCCGGTAAACTGATCGAACTGACCGCCATCCTTTTTCACCGCCCAGTGGGGATCGTCGGCACCTTCAATCTTCCGATCGCTAAAGCCGGTGATCCAGTCGCTACGGCTAAGCTCTATCTTATCACCCAGTCCCGGCGTTTCATGGTGTTCGGTTACCCGGGTGCCAAGAACGGTGCCGCTAAAATCAGCGCCGACCAGTAGCTGAATGGCGCCGGAGTATCCGTCCGGCGCCGTGGCTTCCATGATAACCCCTACTGGCTGCCCGCCTTTACGCGCTACATACAGGCGGTGCTCGCCGGCGCCGAGCTGCGGGTCGCTAATCAGATAACAGCTCTGCTGCGGGTCGTTATCGTAGCGCTCCGGGGGAATGACCTGGTCGAACAACTGTTTCTGCTGGCTTGCGCTTTGTCTGGCAATAGTGGTTTTGGTCAGTTGGTTGACGACCGCCGTCAGGCCGGTTGTCAGCGCGGCAAACAGCGCCAGGGTGACGCCATGTTTCTGTATGGTCTTCAGCATAGCGACTCCTTAGCGGTGACCATAAACCCTGGGGCGGGTGTAGTGATCGATTAACGGCACGGTAATATTGGCCAGCAGTACGGCGAAGGCCACGCCATCCGGATAACCGCCCCAGGTGCGGATCAGCCAGACCAGCAGGCCCGCCAGCGCACCGAACAGCAGGCGGCCACGGTTGGTGGTGGAAGCGGTCACCGGATCCGTCAGGATAAAAAAGGCGCCAAGCATAGTGGCTCCGGAAAACAGGTGTATCAGCGGCGAGGCGCAGCTCTCTGGGGCAAACCACCAACCCAGGGTAGAGCACGCCAGCAGCGACGCCAGAAAGGCCAGCGGAATGTGCCAGCGGATGGCGTTACGCCACAGCAGGAACAGACCGCCTGCCAGATAAGCAAGGTTGACCCACTGCCAGCCCACGCCCGCCAGCAGGCCACCGTAGATCGGCGCCTGAAGCAGGTTTTCCGCGCTCTGTCCGGCGTGCAGGCCGGTCTTAAAGGTATCCAGCGGCGTCGCCTGGCTAATGCCGTCGATCCCCATACGCAGGGCGTTCATCGTCAGACCGTCCGGGGTCTGGCCGCGAAAAATCACGCTTAGCGCGTCGACGAGCCCGGGAACCGAAGCGGCCAGGCTCTGGGGCGGCAACCAACTGGTCATCTGAACCGGGAAGGAGATAAGCAGCACGACATAGCCAATCATCGCCGGGTTAAACGGATTGTTGCCCAGGCCACCATAGAGCTGTTTAGCAATGATCACGGCAAATACGGTGCCGAGTACCACTATCCACCAGGGGGCCAATGGTGGAACGCTAATGCCCAGCAGCAGGCCGGTCAGCAGGGCCGAATTATCCCCGAGAATGGCTGAGGACTGATGACGGAGTCTGATGACCAAGGCTTCTGCTGAGACCGCAGCTGCAGCGGCCAGTATCAACTGGATAAGGGTTCCCCAGCCGAAGAACCAGAGCTGTGTAGCGATCCCCGGGATACAGGCCAGAATAACCAGCATCATTATGCGCGAGGTCTGGCGCTGGTTGTGGGTATAGGGGGAGCTTGCGATTCTGAAAACCATTTATTCCTCGTGGACCACTGGCTGCTGTGCGGCTTTACGTGCTTTAACCCGGGCGATAGCGGCTTCTACCGCGGCCTTGCGTGGATCGGCGGCGGGCTGTTCAGCCACGCTCTCCTCGGCCTGTTCCGGCTGAGCCTGATTTTGCGCGGCCTTACGTGCTTTAACCCGGGCGATAGCGGCTTCTACCGCGGCCTTGCGCGGATCGGCGGCGGGCTGTTCAGCCGCGCTCTCCTCGGCCTGTTCCGGCTGAGCCTGATTCTGCGCGGCCTTACGTGCTTTGGCGCGGGCGATAGCGGCTTCCACCGCGGCCTTGCGCGGATCGGCGGCGGGCTGTTCAGCCACGCTCTCCTCAGTTGGCTCCGACTGAGCCTGATTGTGCGCGGCCTTGCGGGCTTTGGCGCGGGCGATAGCGGCTTCCACCGCAGCCTTGCGCGGATCGGCGGCGGGCTGTTCAGCCGCGCTCTCCTCGGCCTGTTCTGGCTGAGCCTGATTCTGCGCGGCCTTGCGGGCTTTGGCGCGGGCGATAGCGGCTTCTACCGCGGCCTTACGCGGATCGGCATCAGCGGCGGCAGGGGCTTCGTTTGGCTGCGCTTTACGTGCCCTGGCTTCGGCTTTGCGGGCTTCTCGCGCGGCGATAACGCTGCTGTTATCCGGTTGGGCGCCAGCCTGAACTTCCACCGGCTGTGCGGCATCGGCTTTCTTTGCCTTCACCCGGGCCAGCGCGGCCTGGATAGCATCTTTATCGCCAGTGGAGGGCTGTGCCGCGGCCTGCTTATGGCGATCCTTACGGGCCGCTTTTTCACGCTCAAGGCGCTGCTGGCGCGCCTCAAAGCGCGCTTTTGCCTCGGCGGCGCGTCGGGCTTCATCGGCGATGGCGCGGATTTCTGCTTTTTCCTGACGGAAGTACTGTACCAGCGGAATATCGCTGGGGCAGACCCAGGCGCAGGCGCCGCATTCAATGCAGTCGGACAGATGGTGCGCCGTGGCTTTATCGTGCTGCTGTCCCTTACTGAACCAGTAGAGCTGCTGGGGCAGCAGATCGGCAGGGCAGGCATCGGCGCAGGCGCTGCAGCGAATACAATTTTGTTCGGGGCGCTCCTCGCCCATCTCACTGGCGGAAGGAGCCAGCAGGCAGTTGGTGATCTTGACCACTGGCGCTGACAGCGAGGGCAGAGTAAAGCCCATCAGCGGGCCGCCCATAATTACCATCGGCTTCTGACTGGCGCGAAAACCGGCAAAATCCAGCAGATGCTGCACCGGAGTACCCAGCCGCGCCCAGACGTTACCAGGGCGCTCTACTGCTTCGCCGGTCAGAGTGACTACGCGCTCAGTCAGCGGCTCGCCGTCAATCACCGCGCGTTTCACCGCATAAGCGGTCCCGACGTTCTGCATCAGTACGCCGATATCGGACGAACGTCCGCCGTGGGGAACCTGGTGTCCGGTCAGTATCTGGGTAAGCTGTTTGGCACCGCCGGAAGGATATTTGGTGGGGATCACCCGCAGTTGAATATCGTGGGCATCCGCCAGTACCGCGCGCAGCATCGAAATGGCCTGAGGCTTGTTATCCTCAATACCGATCAGGGTTTCGCGCGGTTGCAGAATATGGGCCAGAATGCGGATACCTTCGACGATCTGCGCGGCGCAATCCTGCATCAGACGGTCATCGGCGGTGATATAGGGTTCGCATTCAGCGGCGTTAATGATCAGGGTTTTAATCGCCTCGCCGCCGCCCTGTAGTTTGACGCCGGTAGGGAAGCCCGCACCGCCCAGCCCGGCGACGCCGAACTGGTGGATACGGGCGATTAGCGCCTCCCGGCTCTGGTGCCGATAGTCGCTCCAGCCTTCCAGTGGGATCCAGCGATCCTCGCCATCGGCTTCGATGACGATGGCGGGCTCCATCAGTCCGGAAGGATGGGCGGCAACATGAGGCTCAATGGCCGTCACGGTGCCCGAGGTCGGCGCGTGCACCGGTAGCATACGGCCATTGCCCCGGGTTAACGGCTGACCGCGCAGCACGCTGTCACCCACGGCGACGCATAGTTCGCCCTGCTGGCCGATATGCTGCTTCAGCGGAATCACCAGCCGTGACGGTAGCGGCACCTGACGTAGCGGGGTGCCGCTGGACTGGGTTTTCATTTCCGGGGGATGAATCCCGCCGTGGAAATCCCAGATTTTCTCTTTTCTGAAGGCGGAAAATAACTTAAGCATGTTGTTCTGTCGGAATCACGCGCACCGGAATGGTGTTCAAATCCCATTTCCAGTTATCGGGCGTAGTGGGGGCCGGAAGCAGCTCAATGCAGTGCGTGGGGCAGGGATCGACGCACAGGTTACAGCCGGTGCACAGGTCGCTGACCACGGTGTGCATGGCGCGGGTGGCGCCGACAATGGCGTCCACCGGGCAGGCCTGAATGCACTTGGTACAGCCGATACAGTTGTTCTCATCAATGACCGCCAGCATACGTACCGGCTGGGCGGCTTCGTCATCGCCGTCAATGGGTTGGGGATCCACATTCAGCAGCGTAGCTATCTTGTTCATCACCGCTTCGCCACCGGGAGCGCAGCGGTTAATATTCTCGCCGTTATTACCGACCGCTTCCGCGTAAGGGCGGCAGCCGGGATAGCCGCACTGTCCGCACTGGCTCTGGGGAAGAAGTTCGTCAATTTTATCGACTATCGGATCTTCTGCCACCGCAAAGCGACGCGAGGCGTAGCCCAGCAGCAGGCCGAACACCAGGGCCAGCAGGGTCAGAACCAGAACGGCAATCGCGATCATACTCATCAGAATTTTACCAAACCGCTAAAGCCCATAAAGGCAAGAGACATCAGTCCTGCGGTGATTAGCGCAATGGCGTTGCCTTTAAAGGGCAGCGGCACGTTAGCCACCGCCAGACGTTCGCGAATCGAGGCGAACAGCACCATCACCAGCGAAAAGCCTACGGCGGCTGAAAAGCCATACAGGGCGGACTGCAGGAAGCTGTGATTCAGGTTGATGCTCAGCAGCGCCACCCCCAGCACCGCGCAGTTGGTGGTGATAAGCGGCAGGAAGATGCCAAGCAGGCGATAGAGGGCCGGGCTGGTTTTACGCACCACCATTTCAGTGAACTGTACCACGACGGCGATCACCAGAATAAATGACATGGTGCGCAGGTAGAGCAGATCCAGAGGAACCAGTACAAAAGTGTTGATCAGCCACGAGCAGACGGTGGCCAGGGTCATTACGAACGTGGTCGCCAGTCCCATGCCAATCGCCGTCTCCAGCTTTTTCGATACCCCCATAAACGGGCACAGGCCAAGGAACTTCACCAGAACGAAGTTATTGACCAGAACGGTACCGATAAACAAAAGCAGATAGTCAGCCATGATTCGACCTGAATTAAAAAAAGCCGCCTATTATCGGCCAAATGGCCGATAGCGACAACCGCAACTCTGTGGGGTTATTTTATGGATTAACAAATGTGTTTTTTACCCGGGCGGAGCGCCGGAAGCAGGGCGCCAGTATCGCGGCAGCGAGCAGCGGGAACAGCAACTGACGCAGCGCCAGTTCATCGCTAATGGGTGAAAACGCAAAACTCTTCAGCGCCAGCAGCACGCCAATCAGGAGCCAGACAATATAGTGTTTACGCACCAGCCCGCGCCGCTTAAAGAAGGCGATGGCCAGCCACAGCGTATAACACCACATCACCAGGGTGCTGAACAGCGACAGATACCAGAGAGAGATCTGACCGCCGCTATGCAGACGGATGGCCTGATGCGCATCAGCAGAGATCAAAACCATCGCATACAGCGCCAGCGCGACCCCGGTGCTGAGCAGCGTCAGCAATAGCCAGGCGAGGGGAATATAGAGCCAGCCTCCGATACGCGGTGCCTGAGTGATGGTCATTTTTCCTCCGGAAATCATAGACAACAGCGGCGCCGGAATACGACGCCGCGGGGATTATAAGCCAATTCCTGGAAAATACTACCAGGCCTGCTCCGGGAAGCGCCAGACCGGTTCGGGTACCCGATCGGAATTGAACAGAACAACGCCGGGGGCAAGCGGCTATACAATAAATATCCATGATCTCGCGGGCAGCTTTTAACGTGTAATTCAAATGGTCAGAAAATTTTTCACGACTCGCTATTCTATTGATTTTTAAGTTTCACTGCGTTGCTGTAGCAGCTATGCCGGCACTGTCCGGAGCGCTAAAATACGCAGTCTGGCGGTTCAGCGGTTGAGGCGTTGCAGTGAATGGTGTGAAATGTCCGGGTCCACCAACGGGAGAGAATCTGTAATGAGTGACACTATCCGAGTCGGATTAATGGGTTATGGCTACGCCAGTAAGACCTTCCACGCGCCGCTAATTGCCGGTACCGCCGGCATGACCCTGGCGGCAATCTCCAGCAGCGATGAAGCCAAAGTGCAGGCCGACTGGCCATCAACGCCAGTGGTTGCCACTCCCCAGGCGCTGTTTAACGATCCGCAGATTGATGTAGTCGTTATCCCGACCCCCAATGATACCCATTATCCACTGGCAAAGGCCGCCCTTGAGGCCGGTAAGCATGTGGTGGTGGATAAACCTTTTACAGTGACACTGTCACAGGCCCGCGAACTGGAGTCGCTGGCTAAAAGCCGCGGACTGCTGCTTTCGGTGTTCCACAACCGCCGCTGGGACAGCGACTTCCTGACGCTGAAAAAGCTGATTGAAGAGGGCTCTCTGGGGGAAGTGGCCTATATGGAGTCGCACTTCGATCGCTTTCGTCCGCAGGTGCGCGATCGCTGGCGTGAACAGGCTGGCGTAGGCAGCGGCATCTGGTACGATCTGGGGCCGCATCTTCTGGACCAGGCGCTTGTGCTGTTTGGCCTGCCGGTCAGCATGACGGTCGATCTGGCGCAATTACGCCCCGGCGCGCAGACCACGGACTATTTCCACGCGGTGTTGCACTATCCGCAGCGGCGGGTGGTGCTGCATGCCTCGATGCTGGCGGCGGCGGAGTCGGCGCGCTATATCGTGCACGGCACCCGTGGCAGCTACGTAAAATGGGGACTGGACCCCCAGGAAGATCGCCTGAAGGCCGGCGAGCGTCCGCCGCTGGAAGACTGGGGCTACGATATGCGTGACGGAACCCTGACCCTGGCCCAGGGCGACCTGATGGCCGAACAGTCGTTGCTGACGGTACCCGGCAACTATCCCGCTTACTATGCCGCCATTCGCGATGCGCTGAACGGACAGGGGGAGAACCCGGTTCCGGCCAGCCAGGCGATTCGGGTCATGGAGCTGATTGAACTTGGCATCGATTCCGCCCGACATCGTTCCACCCTCAGCCTGATCTAAGCCCGCCACAGATTCGGGGGCGGCGTCCCGCTGCCCTCGCTTTTCCTGCCGCTATTGCTACAATCGCCCGAATGAATAACAACAAGGACTTACGATGGGCTGGTTACAGCGTCTGAAAATCGATCGCTTTTTAGTGGTCATGATTGGGGTGGTGGTGATTGCTTCCCTGTTTCCGGCTCAGGGGCAGATTCAAAACGGTTTTGAGATGCTGACCACGGCGGCGATTGCGCTGCTGTTTTTTATGCACGGCGCTAAGCTGTCGCGTGAGGCGATTGTTGCCGGTGCCGGACACTGGCGGCTGCACCTGGTGGTGTTCCTGAGCACCTTCGTGCTGTTTCCGCTACTGGGGCTGGCGATGAATCTGCTGCCCCCGACCATTCTGCCCCCGCCGCTGGTACTGGGGTTCCTCTATTTATGTGCGCTGCCTGCTACCGTGCAGTCGGCCATCGCCTTTACCTCGGTGGCCGGGGGCAACGTGGCGGCGGCGGTGTGTAGCGCTTCGGCATCCAGTATTCTGGGGATTTTTCTGTCGCCGGTGCTGGTGGGGATGTTGATGCATACCCAGCAGGGGGATACCGATACGCTGCACGCCATTGGCAAAATCGTGCTGCAACTGATGGTGCCCTTTGTGGTGGGGCATCTGGCGCGGCCACTGATTGGCGGCTGGGTCGATCGCCATCGTCGCCTGATCAATCTGACCGACCGTTCGTCGATCCTGCTGGTGGTTTACGTGGCCTTTAGCGAAGCGGTGAGCGAAGGGATCTGGCACCAGGTCACCGGTTATGCGCTACTGTGGGTGTTGATCTGTTCGCTGGTGCTGCTGGTGGTGGTGCTGGTGGTTAATACCCTGGCGGCGCGGTTGCTTGGTTTTAACACCGAAGATGAAATTACCATTGTGTTTTGTGGTTCCAAGAAGAGTCTGGCCAATGGCGTGCCGATGGCGAATGTGCTGTTTCCGGCCGCCAGCGTGGGAATGATGGTACTGCCGCTGATGATTTTTCACCAGATTCAACTGATGGTGTGCGCCGTGCTGGCGCAGCGCTACGCCCGGCGCCTGAAGCAGAACCAGCCCGACCGTTAAGCCGGGCAGTGAGGGTCAGGCTACGGCGACTTTAGCGCGCAGTGCCTGTTTTTCGGCGTCGCTCAGGAAGGCGATAGTCAGGCCGTTCTGCTGGGCCTGGCGAGCCTGGGCGGCGCTGAGCCCGGCCAGGGGAGCCGCCTGCAGATATTCGTGGCGGATCTCCACCCCCTGAACGGCGGGGTCGTCGGTGTTGATGGTCGCCAGAATGCCGCTATCCAGGAAACGCGCCAGCGGATGCTGCGCCAGGCTCGGTACGGTACTGGTCTGAATATTTGAAGTCAGGCAGGACTCAATGCCTATCTGATGTTCAGCCAGATAATCCATCAGCGCGGCATCCTCTACGGCCCGAACGCCGTGACCGATACGTTCGGCGCCCAGCTCGCGAATCGCCTGCCAGATGCTTTCCGGCCCGACGGCTTCGCCAGCGTGTACCGTAATGCGCCAGCCTGCGTCGCGGGCGCGACGGAAGTGATCCACGAACAGCTGGCCGGGGAAGCCGCGCTCATCGCCCGCCAGATCCAGCGCGGTAATGCGATCGCGGTGGCTCAGCAGTCCTTCCAGCTCCTCTTCACAGGCGGCCTCGCCAAAGGTGCGACTCAGAATACCGATCAGCCGGGCTTCGACCCCGTAGTCGCGACAGCCCTGGCGCACGCCGTCGATAACCGCTTCCACAACGCCGGCCACCGGCAGGTGATGGGTCATCGCCATATAGCGCGGCGAAAAGCGCAGTTCCACATAATGAAGCCCCTGGCGGGCGGCATCTTCCACATTTTCCCTGGCCACCCGGCGGCAGGCCTCCAGCGAGCCGAGGACTTTCACGCCCCAGTCCAGCTTCGCCAGGAAACTTACCAGATCCGGCTGGGTTTCAGTGACCTGGACATGAGGGCGCAGCGCTTCCAGCGAATCGGCGGGCAGGGCCAGATTGAACTCGCGGCCAAGCTCGAGAATGGTTTCGGCGCGAATGTTGCCGTCGAGGTGGCGATGCAGGTCGGTTAACGGGAGGGAGGAGTCAATCATGGTCGCACTCTTTAGTCTGCTTTACGGTGCGCTACAGTATAAGGGTTTAGGGTGAAATCGACATCCGCTACCCGGCAAAATCTGACGCGCCAATGGCGAAAATGGTTGAATAACCAGCAAGATACTAATTAATAAAGACATTTAACATATATTTAATACTAAAATCATGGAAAAATCTTAGTTGGGTTGTTATATTGCCTGCAGGCCATCATTCCAGGTACGTCCTGTATGGTGGCACTGCAGTCGCGCCGTTCCGGCGCATCCGACAACGGAGCCAGGTTCTCTCAGGCTTCGTATCGCACTGGAATATCAACTAAATTAACATGGATTCGTCGGCGCTCCCGTCTAAAGACGGGGCGGAAATGGTCTGCCCATGTGTTGGGACACAACGCCCGCAGGTCACGGTGAGACCAGCCAATGACCTTCGCCGTATATAGCCGCCTCTTTTGCCAGCCTTCGGGCTGGTTTTTTATTGGCAAAAAAGTGCCGACCTGCATGACACAGGTCGGCTAATGAAAAGGGTTTGGCATGTAACAGAGGTTGTGTCGAACCTCGGGAGTATCATGCCAGAACGGGCGTATGAGTGTGGCTACTTGTTAAGATTTCCCTTAAAGAAAAGTAATGATTTGTCTTCCATCACAGTAGCGACGTTATACCCGCAATCAGCCGCGTGACGCCTTGCTCCAGTTTGACCCGCGGACAGCCGACATTCAGGCGCAGAAAACCGGCGCCTTCGGGGCCATAAGTGGCACCGGGCATAATGGCGACCTTTTGCTGACCGATCAGCCTCTCCTGTAGTGCCGCATCGTCAAGCCCCAGCGGGCGTAGATCCAGCCAGGCCAGATAGGTCGCCTGGGGCACAGACCAGTTAAGTGCGGGGAAGGCGTTATTTAAGGTGTCAGATACCCAGCGCAGATTTTCCATCAGATATTCACGCAGGGCATCCAGCCAGGGCGCGCCTTCGCGATAGGCGGCGATATGGGCGACCAGCGCCAGCACGGCGGGGGAAGAGAGGCCGTCGCGACTCTTCAGCGCCGTCAGATAATGCTCCCGTGCGTTATCCCCGGCGATAATTCCCCAGGCGCCGGTCAGGGCCGGAATATTAAAGCTCTTGGACGCCGAACTGAGCAGCGCCCAGTCTCCGCGGCCCGCCACCTGACACCACGGAATGTGTTGCGCACCATTCCAGGTCATATCCATATGAATTTCATCGCTGATAACGCGCACCCCATGGCGCTCGCACAGCTGCGCCATCTGTTCCAGCTCCTGACGCCGCCACACTTTGCCGGTAGGGTTATGGGGGCTGCACAGCAGCATCAGGGTACAGCGGTCGCGCGCCAGCAGTTGCTCCAGCTCCGCCATATCGCACTGCCATTCACCCTGGTTCAGGCGCAGCGGCGCGCTCAGTACCTGGCGCTGATTGCCTTCAACCGTTTTATAAAAGGCGTCGTAGGCTGGGGTATGAATCAACACCTCATCCCCCTCGCGACTCCACTGACGGATAAGCTGGGAAACCATATAGATAACCGACGGTCCGTAGACGAGCTGCTGTGGCGCTACCTGGCTTGCGAAGCGGCTGGACATCCAGTATTGGATGGCGCCGGTGAAGTCGGGCTGTTGCCAGCGGCTGTAGCCCAGCACGCCGTGATTCAGGCGCTGCTGCATCGCTTCCAGGATACAGGGGGCGGTGGGGAAATCCATATCGGAGATGGTAAATGGCAGCAGATCGTCAGTACCGAAGCGGTCGGCGACGTAGTCCCACTGGGTGCACCAGGTGCCGTGACGATCGACGGGCTGTGAAAAATCGAACATATAACCTCTGAAACGGATGGCCCCTTCGTGTGAAGGGGCGAGAATATCAGGCTTCAACGCTGTTCATCAGCGTCTGTAGCTCATCTTTAACCGACTGGACCTGGGTGCCGATCACCACCTGCAGACTGTGCTGATTTAGTTGCACCACGCCAATAGCGCGCAGAGCCTTCAGAGCGTCGCTATTGACCAGACTCATATCCTTTACCGACAGACGCAGGCGGGTGATGCAGTTGTCCAGAGAGGTAATATTGTCGGCGCCGCCCAGTGCGGCCAGGATAGCCGGGCTGTCGTAGCCTGACTTGCCGGTGACGGTAGCCGGAACCTGGGACGCGTCAGCGCTAACGCTTTCAATATCGCGGCCCGGCGTTCTGATATTAAAGCGCTGAATCGCGAAGCGGAAGATCAGGTAGTAAGCCACAAACCAGACGGCGGCTACCACCGGTACCAGATACCATTTCGTCGACAGGCCGTGCAGGATACCGAACACCACAAAGTCGATGACATTACCGTCGGTGTTGCCGATGGTCACCCCCAGTACCGCCATGACGGTAAAGCCCAGACCGGTGAGCAGGGCGTGGATCAGATAGAGGACAGGGGCCACAAACAGGAACAGAAACTCCAGCGGTTCGGTAGTGCCGCCCACGGTGCAGGCGATAACGCCGGAAATCAACAGCCCTTTGATCTTATGACGATTTTCCGGGCGGGCACAGTGATACATCGCCAGCGCGGCGCCAGGCAGGCCGCCAAGGAAGGCCGGCATTTTCCCCTGGGAGAGGAAGCGGGTGGCGCTTTCGGCAAAACCGCGGTTTTCAGGGCAGCTCAACTGGGCCTGGAAGATAGTCAGGGCGCCGCTGACGCTGTGGCCGCAGACGTCCATGGTGCCGCCCGCGTCGGTAAAGCGAATTAGCGCCACCAGAATGTGCTGTAACCCAAAGGGCAGCAGCAGGCGTTCGCCGGTGCCAAAGATCATCGGGCCGAAATCTCCGGCGCTGTTGATCATATATCCCAGACCGTTAATACCTGCCGCGAACACCGGCCAGATCAGTGGAATCACCAGCCCCACCACGCCCATCACCAGGGTGGTGATAATAGGCACAAAGCGGGCGCCGCCGAAGAAGGCCAGGGCATCCGGCAGGCGGATATTGTGAAAGCGTTCATGCAGCATCCAGACGATAATGCCAGCGATAACCGCCCCGAGGATCCCGGTATCGATAGAGGCGATTCCGAGGGTGTCGCGAATATTATTGGCCTTGAGCAGCGCCGGATCGCTGGTGGGCAGAATCCCTTTGGCCGTCAGCCAGAAATTAACGGCAAGGTTCATCACCACAAAGCCGACGAAGCCCGAGAAAGCCGCCACGCCTTTATTTTCCCGGGCCAGCCCCAGCGGAATAGCGATACAGAACATCACCGGCAGGAAGGTAAAAGCGAAAGAGCCCACTTTTGCCATCCAGGTGAACACCAACTGTAGCACCGGCGTGTCGAGCGCCGGGATCAGCGTGGTGACATCGTGGCTGCTTAATGAACTGCCGATGCCCAGCATAATGCCGCAAAACGACAGTAGCGCCACCGGCAGCATAAAGGTTTTACCGAGGTTCTGGAAAAACTCCCAGAGCGTAATCTTTTGAGTTTGACTGGCCGCCATACACGACTCCCTGCACGCAAATAGGTGATATTTGCCGCGCAGGATAAAACGTTTTACTTAAGTTTATTGCGGCGGCGATCTCATAAGGCGATCGACCGCAAGGAATTTGAATCTCATTTTAGGTAAAACGTTTTAACGATCACAAACACAGAGCGATTATGACACTGCATAAAAGGGTCACCATTACCGATGTTGCCGTGGCGGCGGGGGTTTCCGTCAGTACGGTGTCGCTGGTATTAAGCGGCAAGGGACGTATTTCGGTCGCGACCGGCGATCGGGTTAATGCCGCTATTGAACGTTTGGGCTTTGTGCGTAACCGTCAGGCGGCGGCGCTGCGCGGCGGTCAGAGTGGCACTATTGGTCTAATCGTGCGCGATCCCGGCGCGCCATTCTATGCCGGTCTGCTTGCAGGGCTTATCGAAGAGCTGGAGCATCAGGGCCGGATGGTGCTGCTGGCTCCGGGCGGGCGCGATGGGCACAGCCTTGTTCGCAGCGCTGAAAGCCTGCTGGAGCAGGGAGTGGACGGTATTGTGATCGCCGGTTACCCGACACCCGACGCCGGACTCAGAGAGCGGGCCGCCAGCGCCGGAATCCCGCTGGTCTACGCCGATCGCGCCAGTCATCCTGATTCGCCTGAGATGATCAGCCCGGATAATATGCAGGCTGCGCGCATGCTGACTGAACATCTGATCGCGAAGGGGCATCAGCGTATCGCCTGGCTTGGCGGGCGCAGCGACTCGCTGACCAGGGCCGAACGCCTGGGGGGCTTTTGTGCCACGCTATTGCGCTACGGGCTGCCGTTTCATAGCGATCAGGTGATGGAGTGCGAATCCGGCCCGCAGCCCGCGGCACAAGCGCTGGTGACGCTGTTGCGTCGAAATACAGGGATCACGGCGGTGGTGTGTCATGACAGTCGGGTGGCGACCGGCGCCTGGTTCGGCCTGCAGCGGGTGGGGCGCAGCAGCGGTGAGGGCGGGCTGGAAAGCTATTATGAAAGCCGCATTGAACTGGCGGCCTTCGCCGATGTACCGGAAGCCTCGCTGGAGGCGCTGCCGGTGACCTGGGTGACGACACCTGCCAGTGAAACCGGGCGCAGCGCGGCACTACGGGTGTTGCAGATGGGAAGCGGAGAGCGCCAGCCTGGCCTTGAGCCGTCGGGCGTTCCGCCGCGGCTGGTGGTGCAGGAAAGAGGTGAACGATAAACCATAAAAAAGCGGCCCGCAGGTCGCTCGAGACTGATGACAAACCTGGGCCGAACGCGTTCGGCCAGAATCACCAGAAAAATAAACAAGGAAAATCAATTCATTGATTTTCGGCAGCTCAACCACAAAGAGGGAAAAACCACGTTTTTGCCTCTTTGCCATCAACCTAAAGCGGCCCGCAGGCCGCTCACGAATTACTGTCCGCCGGACTGAGGCGGGAACGGTGTCGGGGTCTGCGGCTGCTCCGGCTGGGCCGGGGTTCCGTTATCCAGAGGCAGACCGAACATTCCCTGAAATGCTTCCAGCGGCATCTTCTCGCCATTGAGATCGATCTGACCATCGGCGTATTTCAGCACGCTGGTGATGTTATCATCCTGCTGTTTGGTCAGGTGGAACATGGTTCCCATCGCCGCCAGGCCACGAACCTGCTGGTCAGCCAGCTTCGCCGCCTGGTCATCCTGATAGCCTTCCAGCTTCGCCACCTGAGTCATCAGCGCTTTGGCCATCGGCATCGGAATGGTCAGGTTGCCGTCCATGGTTTTGATAATGCCGTCGGCGGCCTGCTGAGGCGTTTGGGGCTGCGCCTGATGCTGCGGCTGTTTGAAGGTCAGATTCAGGTTCAGGGTGCTTTCCCCCTTATCATTCTTCCAGCTCAGCGGCGCGACGGAAACCTGCGGCTCGCCCTTCAGCAAAATTGGCAGGTTAGCCAGCAGGATATCGGTGGCGCGCTGCTGATAGCGTTCGGGATCCTCCATCATGCCGGGCTCCGCCAGTAATGCCTGAGCCTGGGCGTTATACTTCTGGCTGAACTCATGCAGCGCGGCGCCGTCAATGCGGCTGGCCTTCAGCATCAGGCTTCCGCTCCCCATATTCTGGTTCTGAACCTGCAGCGCCTTCAGCGTGTAGTCGAGCTGGCCGCCCAGATGCTTGCCATCCTCTTCCACCCGGGAGACCGCATTCAGCGCCAGTCCTTCCAGAGTCGCCATATCCTTACCTTCGATGCTCAGCGTCAGCTTATCGACGTTCAGCTTCTGGTTGCCGACCCGCTCTTTAAAGTCGGTCATGCTGGTTTCACCGTCGATATTAAAGCCGTCGATCGCCATACCCACCTGCTGGTCGTACTCGTTAGGGCCGGTGAATCTGGCGTTGCCCACTTCGCCTTTAAGGGCCATGGTATCGCCGTCGCGGCTGACGTCTGCGGTAAATTCACCACCGCCGAATACCACTTTGTTTTTCTCGTGGGTCATCTCAAGCGGGCGCAGCGCGATATCCGACGAGGTATCGCCGCTGTAGCCGACGCGGGTATCCACATCAATAAAGGATTTGCCGCCGGTGCTTTCAAACAGCGACTTCGTGGTGTCGTTATTGATAAGCGTGGTCTGTACCGAGGCCATGGCGGGCAGCAGGTTGAATTTCTTCAACTGACTGGCCGGGAAGGGGCCGTGATCCACTTTTTCATCGAGCAGAATGGTGCTGCCTGCCGGGAGCCAGCTTTTCTGCGCGGCGGGATCGGTTTTCAGCGCCAGCTTCAACTGACTGGAGAACAGGCCGCGCTGATAATCCTGATAGCTGAGGACCAGACCGGACTGCGGCGCGGTCTGCTTGATCTGCGCGTTGGCATCGGCGACCGCCTGGGCGATACGCTGCTCCAGCTGTTTGCCGGTATACCAGGAGGCACCGGTCCAGACGACACCCAGCGCAACAACAACACCTACGGCAACCAGAGATTTTTTCATAAATTCGTTTCCCTATGAGACCGGACGCAGGGGCCCGGCAGAATGTAACAGCCTTCCAAAAAAGCTTAACAATCTCCGTATAAAAATTCAGTAACTTATTCGTGGCTCAGGGAAAAAGAGAGAAAGGGCGCCGGATGGCGCCCTGAAAGATTAGAGTTTGTTATAGACTCGGGCCAGGCGGCCGCTACCGCTGGCGTTAACCGGGCCGTCGCTGGCCGGAACAAAGGCCGACTCCCCGGGTTTGAGGGTGAGAGTCTGGCCGCCGTTTTCCAACTGCGCTTCCCCCTCAATGCAGAACAGAATCGCGGCGCTCTGCTGACTCAGCGAAGCCGGGGCGGCACCCAGGTCGTGCAGGGAGAAGGCGAAATCATCCACCGGAATCGGGAAGTCCAGCTCCGCCCCATGCTGTTCAGGCTGGGTCAGCAGGGTATCGGCGGCGCGCGGCGTGAAGCGCACGTTGGCCACCAGCTCCGCAATATCGATATATTTCGGCGTCAGACCGGCGCGCAGCACGTTATCGGAATTGGCCATGACTTCCAGCGCCACGCCCTGCAGATAGGCATGGGGCGTTTCGGCGAACAGGAACATCGCCTCGCCGGGGTTCAGCTTCACCACGTTGAGCAGCAGCGGCGAAAACAGGCCGCTGTCGTCCGGGTAAACCTCCGCGATGGCGCGAATGGTCTGCCAGGGCTCACCCTGCTGGTTGTTCAGTTCGGCTTTCAGGATATCCAGCGCCTGGCGTTTTTCGTCGCCTGCCAGATTCAGCAGGCCGGCAAACAGTTCGCGCAGTTGAGAGGCATCAGGCTGTTGCAGGAAGCGTTCAATAGCAGGGTGCGCTTCCTTTACCGGCCGGAGTAGGGGCAGGAGTTCGCTGAACTCACGAAAGGCGTTCATCGCCAGGAAAGGGGTGAGCGCAAAAACCAGCTCGGGCTTGTGATTGGGATCTTTATAATTACGCTGCGGCGAATCCAGCGGAATAGCGGCGGCATTCTCTTTAGCAAAACCGATTTCGGAAGCCTGCTTGTTGGGGTGTACCTGAATTGAGAGCGGCTGGTCGGCGCACAGTACTTTAAACAGAAAGGGCAGTTCGCCGAAACGCCGGGCTACCGCATCGCCGAGCAGCTTTTCAGGCTGTTCATCAATAAGCGCGCGCAGGGGGCGTTCGCTACCATCGGCCATCGCCACCCGGGAACTGCTTTTAGGATGCGCGCCCATCCACAATTCCGCCATTGGCAGATTGTCGGGATTCGGGATGCCGTATAGTCTGGTTAGCGCTGTTTTGCTGCCCCAGGCATAATTTTGCACTGAATTGATTAATTTTTGCATTATCAATGCCCTGTAATTGATCGAAAAAGTCTGACGTTATTAAACCAGTTCCCTTGAATGAAGTAACCAGGCACAACAAAAAGTCGTACTAGTCTCAGTTTTTGTTAAGAAGATGTGTATGATTGTGTGGCATATTGTTATGGTGATTTTGACGCGCGGCGCGCGTCGGAATGGATGCTTACCCTGAAGTAGCAAGTGAGAGAAAAAATGTCGAACAAACCCTTCCACTACCAGGAGCCTTTTCCGCTCAAACCCGATGACACCGAATATTATCTGCTGACCCGCGACCACGTCTGTGTGACAGAGTTCGAAGGGCAGGAGGTGCTAAAAGTCGATCCTCAGGCCCTGACGCTGCTTGCTCAGCACGCCTTTCACGACGCCTCTTTTATGCTCCGCACCGCCCATCAGCAACAAGTCGCCGCCATCCTTGACGATCCCGAAGCCAGTGATAACGATCGCTATGTGGCGTTGCAGTTCCTGCGTAACTCAGAAATCTCGGCCCGCGGCGTGCTGCCGACCTGTCAGGACACCGGCACCGCGATCGTGGTCGGTAAAAAGGGCCAGCGAGTCTGGACCGGCGGTGGCGATGAAGAGGCGCTGTCGCGCGGGATCTATAACACCTACATTGAAGATAACCTGCGCTATTCGCAAAACGCGGCGCTGGATATGTACAAAGAGGTGAACACCGGCACCAACCTGCCGGCGCAGATTGACCTTTATAGCGTCGACGGCGCGGAATATAAGTTCCTGTGCATCGCCAAAGGCGGCGGCTCTGCCAACAAAACTTATCTGTACCAGGAGACCCGCGCGCTGCTCAATCCCGGGCGCCTGAAGAATTACCTGGTCGAGAAGATGCGAACCCTGGGGACCGCGGCCTGCCCGCCGTACCATATCGCCTTTGTGATTGGCGGCACCTCGGCTGAAGCCAACCTTAAGACCGTGAAGCTGGCCTCCACCAAATACTACGACGGGCTGCCGACCGAAGGTAACGAATATGGTCAGGCCTTCCGTGACGTCGCGCTGGAAGAAGAGTTGCTGCAGGAGGCCCGCAATCTGGGGCTGGGCGCTCAGTTCGGCGGTAAGTACTTCGCGCACGATGTGCGGGTGATTCGTCTGCCGCGTCACGGCGCTTCCTGCCCGGTGGGGATGGGGGTTTCCTGCTCTGCGGACCGAAATATCAAGGCTAAAATTAACCGCGACGGTATCTGGATCGAGAAACTGGAGCAGAACCCAGGGCGCTTTATTCCCGAGGCGCTGCGCCGCTCTGGCGAAGGCGAGGTGGTGAATGTCGATCTTAACCAGCCGATGGATGAGATCCGCAAGCTGCTGTCGCAGTATCCGGTGGCGACGCGCCTGTCGCTGAACGGTACCATCATCGTGGCGCGCGATATCGCTCACGCGAAGCTCAAAGAGCTGCTCGACAGCGGCGAGCCGCTGCCTCAGTACATTAAGGATCACCCCATCTACTATGCGGGCCCGGCTAAAACGCCGGAAGGCTATGCATCAGGATCGCTGGGGCCCACCACCGCGGGCCGTATGGACTCCTATGTCGATCAGCTACAGGCCAACGGCGGCAGCATGGTGATGCTGGCCAAGGGTAACCGCAGTCAGCAGGTGACTGATGCCTGTCATAAGCACGGCGGTTTTTACCTGGGCAGTATCGGTGGTCCGGCGGCGGTGCTGGCGCAGCAGAGCATCAAGCATCTGGAGTGCGTGGCTTACCCGGAACTGGGGATGGAAGCTATCTGGAAGATCGAGGTTGAAGACTTCCCGGCCTTTATTCTGGTGGATGATAAGGGCAATGACTTCTTCCAGCAGATCCAGAACAGCCGCTGCGAGATTTGCGTTAAATAACCTTCAGGGCCGCCGTCGGGCGGCCTTTTATATCGCACGAAGCACCAAACCCTTTCCCTGTCCTGGCGCATACTCAAACCGTTGAACCCTTTTTGGTACACAGGAGTGCGTTATGGCAGCAACGCGTCGCGAACATGACTCTATGGGCGACATCGAGGTCCCTGCGGACCGGCTTTGGGGCGCCCAGACCCAGCGCTCGCTGGAGCACTTTCGTATCTCGGTAGAAAAAATGCCCCCGGCGCTGATTCGGGCGCTGGCGCTGACCAAGCGGGCCTCGGCCCGGGTAAACCAGGATCTCGGTCTGCTGGATAGGCAAAAGGGCGAAGCCATTATTCGCGCCGCCGATGAAGTTCTGGTAGATCAGCACCCGGATGAATTCCCGCTGGCGGTCTGGCAGACCGGTTCCGGAACCCAAAGTAATATGAATATGAATGAGGTGCTGGCGAACCGGGCCAGCGAACTGCTGGGCGGCGAACGCGGCATGAAGCGTCTGGTGCATCCCAACGACGATGTCAACAAGAGCCAGAGTTCGAACGACGTCTTTCCCACCGCCATGCATATAGCGGCGCTGGTGGCGCTGAATGAGCAACTGTTGCCGCAACTGGCGCGTCTTACCCAGACTCTGCACGACAAAGCGGGGGCTTTCCAGGATGTGGTCAAAATAGGCCGAACCCACCTGCAGGACGCCACGCCGCTGACGTTGGGGCAGGAGATCTCCGGCTGGGTGGCGATGTTAAGCCACGCCCGGCGTCATATCGAGGCCGCCCAGCCGCATCTGACGGAGCTGGCGCTGGGCGGCACTGCTGTCGGCACCGGGTTGAATACCCATCCTCAGTACGCTGAGCGGGTGGCGCAGGAGATAGCCCGTCTGAGCGGCCAGCCTTTTGTCACTTCGCCCAATAAATTCGAAGCGCTGGCTGGTTGCGATGCGCTGGTTCATGCCCACGGCGCCCTGAAAGGGCTGGCGGCTTCGCTAATGAAGATTGCCAACGATGTCCGCTGGCTGGCGTCGGGGCCGCGCAGCGGTATTGGTGAGTTAAAAATCCCGGAAAACGAGCCAGGCAGTTCGATTATGCCCGGCAAGGTTAACCCGACTCAGTGCGAGGCGCTGACCATGCTCTGTAGCCAGGTGCTGGGTAATGATGTGGCGATCAATATCGGTGGCGCTTCGGGCAACTTTGAGCTGAACGTGTTCCGGCCGATGGTTATCCATAACTTCCTGCAATCCACGCGGCTGCTGGCGGACGGGATAGCCAGCTTTAACGAGCATTGCGCGGTGGGTATCGAGCCCAATCGGGAGCGCATCGCGCAGTTGCTTAACGACTCCCTGATGCTGGTTACGGCGCTGAATACCCATATCGGCTATGACCGGGCCGCGGAAATTGCCAAAAAGGCTCACCATGAAGGGCTGACCCTGAAAGCGGCGGCGCTGGCGCTGGGCTACCTGAGCGAACAGCAGTTTGATGCCTGGGTACGGCCGCAGGAGATGGTGGGGAGCACGATCAAATCTTGAGTGACAATGTCACTTTTCCAGCCACAGGTGCAGACGTGGAATCATTAATTCCAGCGGCTGCGCCTGGGGGCGGTGGCGATGCTGAATGTTATCGGCATCATAGTTAAGCAGCTCGCCAATATCCGGCACTGCGCTGCCTTCCGGGCACAGCACCAGCAGCGGCGAGGGGCAGGCATACTGTACCTGGCGCTGCCTGTCGGCATACCAGACCCGGGCCACGGGCTGAACCTTGACCGGACGGCGGATTTTCAGGCGCGCCCGTTCCGGCAGGGCGGCGATATCGTTGTACTCCTGGGTGACCATCTCCGCCCACTGCTCCCGATTCCAGGGGGCCACCGTGCGACCGGCCCGTAGACTTTTTTCCAGCATCTCCAGTACCTGATTGCGGGTAAGATTCTTGACGATTTGCTTATTGGCCCAGCCGAAGCGCAGGGTGGCTGCGCCTTCCACTGCGGTCAGGCGCCGGTATGCATTCAGGGTAATTAACCCGGGTAGATGCTGGTGTACCCACTCAAAACGACGGGCTGCGGGCAGGTCAGATTCCCTGGTGACTATTTGCTCCAGCTCTGCCTTCAGGGTATTTACCTGCTCAATGCCTGCACGCAGCACGGCGTGCTGCTGTGTCGTGACCGAATAGCACAGGGCACCGGGCAGGCGTACCGCTGCTTTGCTGCTGCGGCGCTCCGACTGCTGCTGGATGAACAGGCGGGTAAAGTGACGCCAGGCGGCTTCCTGCGCCCGCTGTCCCGTTAACTGCGTGACCGCAATCTGGTTGACCGGTTCATGTTCGGCGCCTTTTTCTACCACCGGCAGTTCAAATACCCGCCCGGCCATCAGGCGACAGGGGCCGAACTGCTGGCGCAGCCCGGACAGAGCCTGTTCTAACTGGCGAAACGTGGTGGTCAGGCGTTCATTCAGATCGTAACGGGACATGATGGCACCTTAATTAGTTACAACATACTGATGATTTATAGCACGAGTGCCGGTTTGCAGCCAGCGCGATCGTGGCGTCCGGCAGGAAAACCTGAGGTTACGCCGGTTTGGCGTCCTGAATCACTATAGGCCACTCCAGGCTAAAGCGGGCGCCGCCGAGGGGGCTGTCATCAAGACGAATGCTACCGCCGAACGCTGTGGCAATGGAGTGAACGATAGCCAGCCCCAGCCCGCAGCCGCCGGTATTGCGATCGCGGCTGGGATCGAGTCGTACAAAGGGGTCGAAGATGTGTTGACGCTCCGCTTCCGGTACGCCGGGGCCGTCATCCTCTACGCACAGCGTCAGGGCAGCTCCTGTCGTTTTTAGCGTTACCTGTACCTGTTCGCGGCTGTAGCGTAGGGCGTTATTGACCAGATTATCCAACGCCCGTGATATCAGACGCGGATCAACGCTGGCTGTTACCGGCGCTTGTGGAAGAGCCAGTTTGATAGCACGCTCCGGGTGAAGCGGGCGTGCTTCGCTTATCTGCTCTTCCAGCCAGTGGTTCAGATTGATGGGGCTCAACAGGAGTTCCGGCTGGGGTCGATCGAGCCGCGCCCAGGCGAGGAGTTCATCGATCAGCGCTTCCAGTTGACCAATATCGCGATTAAAGCCGCGTGCAGTTTCACTTTCCGGATCGTCGCTCATCGCCAGCCGGTAGCGTAGCCGCACCAGCGGGGTACGCAACTCATGGGCGATATCGTCGATCAGCCGCTTTTTACTGGCGACCAGGGTATTGATATTGTCCGCCATCTGGTTAAACGCCAGCCCCATGCGCGCCAGACTGGAGTTCTCTTCCAGCCGTAGTCGGGCATCCAGATGCCCCTGGCCGAAGCGCTGGGCGGCGGTCTCCAGTTTCAGCATATCCTGCCAGTGAGGGCGCATCCAGACGAAGACCGGAAAGGCCAGCGAGATAGCGATAAAGGCGATAAGCCCCACATCCAGCAGCCGCATTTCATGCAGGAAGAACAGATAGGGTACCGGTCCGGCAGAAAGCACATAGCGGCTGTCGGGAATCAACTGGATAAAGGTGTAGCGATCGTCCAGCGCTACGATATCGCCATCGCGCAGTCGATGGATATCATCGGCGGTAAGATCGTACGACTTCAGCGGTTCGATACTCAGGGTAAAAGAGAGATTCAGATCCAGATCGTCAAGGGTTTTAGCCCAGTCCCGGGGCGGTATCTCACGCAGTTCGCTGCGTACCATATACAGGGAACTCTTCATCAGATCGTCCAGCGACTGGCGCCCGGCGCGTTCGGCAGTGAATTTATACACCAGCCCGACCAGCATGCTCATGACCAGGAAGCAAACGAACAGCAGCAGGTAGAACTGGATAAACAGCTTTCTCATGGCGTACGGCTCCTGCCGCCCGGGTCGGGCGGTCGATGATAATTAGCGTTCCCAGGCCTGGGGGGCGAACAGATAGCCTTTATTGCGCACGGTTTTAATACGGCAGGGTTCGGCGCCGTTGTCGCCCAGCTTGCGCCGCAGTCGGGAGACGGCGACATCCACGCTGCGGTCCATACCGTCGTAGCTCATGCCGCGCAGGCTGTGTAGCAGCGCATCGCGATCCATCACCTGGCCGGCGTGGGTCGCCAGCTCCCACAGCAGATCGAAGTCAGCGGTAGAGAGCGTCACCTCTTCATCGTTTAACATTACCTGACGGTTGACCGGGTCGATGCGCAGCATCCCAAAGGTTAGCGGGCGGTGTGGAATCGGGGCCGTTTGCAGCGTGGGTGTATGATGTTCGCTGGCCTGACGCAAATGCAGCCGCAACCGCGCCAGCAACACCGGCGGCGGCGTGGTTTTCAGAATATAGTCACAGGCGCCCAGCTCCAGGGCCAGGATATGATTCATATCGCTGTCGAGAGAGGTCAGCAGCACGACAGGACCTGACCATTGGGGCCGCAGATCGCGACACAGGGTCATACCGTCTTTGCCGGGCAGCATAATATCCAGTAACACCAGATCGGGCTGCTCCCGAAGGATGGTCTGTTCGGCGCGATCGCCACGATTTTCCAGCACGACATCGATATTATGCCGTCCCAGCCATGAGGCAATTAACGACCCGACTTCCGGGTCGTCTTCCACAAATACGATTTTGCTCATCCAGGATGTCCTGAAGGGATCACCAGCGCAGGGGGCGACCGCCATCGACGGCGAAGCTGCGTCCGGTGACATAACAACTGGTCATCAGGTAGCTTACCAGATCGATAATCTCCTTTTCGCCAGGTGCAATTTTCATTAACGATTTATTGAGGGTTTTCTGGCGAAAGGCCGCATCGTCTTCTTCATAGAACAGAATCAGCCCAGGGGCGATAGCGTTGACTTTCACCTCTGGTGCCAGCATTCGGGCAAAAGAGCGGGTCAGGTTATCCAGCGCCGCTTTACTGGCGGCATAGGCCATATGGCGGTCGCTGCCGCGCTCCACCACGTAATCGGTAAAGTGGATAATATCGGAAGAGGCGTGACCATAGCCGCGCAGCAGCGGCGCCAGCTCGTGGTTAAGCAGATAGGGTGCATGAACATGAATCTGTAGCATCCGCGCCAGCGTGTCCTGGCGGGGGACCTCCGGGCTTTCCGCCTCCCAGACGCTGGCGTTATGGATAATGGCGCGCAGGCCGTCGCAGCGTGACCTCACGGCTTCAGCGAAGGCGAAGATGCCCTCATCGTTGGAAAAGTCGGCCTGCAGGCAGGTGGCGCCGCGCTCTTCCAGAATATCAATCGCTTCATAGCGGGTACGGTAGCTCACCACAACCGGCGCCTCTTCGTCCAGAAAGTGGTGCGCCAGCGCCAGACCGATACGGCGGCCGCCGCCGGTAATCAGTACAGGGCGCTGCAGTTTCTCCCCCATCGGAGCCTCCTTGTTATTATGTACGACGGGGCAGGCTTTACCCCATAAGCATCCAGGTTGCCGGGAATGCGGCAACCAGTATCAGGAAGATGATAGCCTTTTCCTGCATATTCAGCGAGTTGTCATGGTTATGACTGGAGGGAAATGGCGCATTTTGGTCAGCGTTTGCGCGTTTTATCGAAAGAGATATGCAGAAACATCATTTTGCGCCAGACCCGATTATGCAGGCAGTAACTGACCATTTTCCAGAAGGCGTTGCTATTGAGACTCATCAGACTGACCACTGCAAACAGGATGCAGATCAGAGCCCCCGGAACTGTTACGCCAGGATAGGGTATGTCAGTTATTGCTGCAAGTAGATAAATAATGGCCCCGGCTGCGGCCACAAGGGTGAGTCCGATAAGTACTTTCAGGGCGCTAATCACCCCTTTGCTCAATAAAAACAGGGTAATGGCGTTTATCCCGGCAAAAAGCAATGCTGTGGCAGTGATAGCGACAAAAACCTTATGGCGGGGAATTGCGGCCAGGTCAAAAATGATGGACCACAGGGCAAGTTGGGGAATAGCAAAGCTCACAACTACGCAAAACACACTAATGATGGCGGGTAGTCCTGAGTAGTGCCAGCCAGGTTGCCCCATCTGCTCAGCCAGTTGATTTTTTAGCTTTTCCAACTGCGGATAGTCAGCTTGTTTTATTTGTTGATCAACATCGATATAGTCGTGGAGGCGCCTGGGGCATATCTTGATGGGCATTGTACACTCCGTTAATTATATCGTAGTAGAGAATGACTGAATGAGTCCGATAGCATACTTGCCGCTTTGAGTTATGTTACCCGGGTTGCGAATTATTTATAATCATGAAGTGTAAATTTTATGTAACAATCTCATCTGCAGAGAGGCGCTATCAAGGAAATTGTTATGGAGAAAGTCACTGTTCAGGAAAGAGATTAAATAAGATATCAGCAGGCATGCTTAAAGCATGCCTGTCAAAGGGGCAGGCTTTACCCCATAAGCATCCAGGTTGCCGGGAATGCGGCAACCAGTATCAGGAAGATGATAGCCTTTTCCTGCATATTCAGCGAGTTGTCATGATCGTGGCTGTAGCGGGTATAGAGGAAAACCAGCAGCCCTGGGGCATACAGCACTACCGAGAGCAGCAGGTGCATCAGACCGGAGGCGTATAGCAGCCACAGCCCATAGAGACTGGCGCACAGACCGACGATACGGTGTAGCGGGCGATGGCCAATCTTCAGCAGGAAGGCGCCTACCAGCAGATAGGGCACCAGGATCATCTCTGAGGCGATGGTCAGCAGGGTGTTGTAGTCGGCATTGGTCAGCCAGATCAGCACCAGACAGAGCTGTACGCTGATATTGGTTAGCCACAGCGAAGCCGAGGGCGCGCCGTTGGCGTTCTGGCGGGCGAACATTTTGGGGAAGGCTTTATGAGTGGCGGCCAGCAGCGGCACTTCCGCCGCCATAATGGTCCAGCTCAGATAGGCGCCGCATACCGAAATAATCAGTCCGGCGGCGATAATCACTTCGCCCCAGGGACCAATCATATTCACCATCAAACCGGCCATCGACGGGTTGCGCATCGAAGCTAACTGTTCGCGGGGCACCACGCCCAGCGACAGCAGCGTCACCAGCAGATAAACCACCAGCGCAGAGCAGACCGCCAGCAGGGTGGCGCGTCCCACATCCTTTTTATGGCGCGCCCGGGCGGAAACGACTACCGCGCCTTCCACGCCGATAAACACCCACAGGGTGATCAGCATGGTATTTTTCACCTGCTCCCAGACCGGCACTCCCAGCGACAGGCCACTGAAGTCCATGCTAAAGGTGGGAAGCTGGAAAACCATGGCCGCCAGTACCACGAACAGCCCAAGCGGTATCAATTTTGCCAGGGTAGCGAGCAGGTTAATGCTGGCGGCGGTCTGTACACCGCGCAGAATCAGCCAGTGTACCAACCACAACAGCAGCGAAGCGCCGACAATAGACTGCCAGGTGTTGCCATCGCCGAAAAAGCGCAGCTCCGGGGTATCGGTAAAAAAACTGAGGGCGGAAAAGACGATCACCAGATAGGAGACGTTGGCGATCACGGCGCACAGCCAGTATCCCCAGGCGGAACAGAAGCCCACCAGCTCGCCAAACCCTTCGCGGGCGTAAGTAAAGATACCGCCGTCCAGCTCCGGGCGCAGGCGCGTCAGCAGCAACATCGCCAGCGCCAGCATCAGAATACCTACGCCGGTAATGGCCCAGCCGATAAGCAGCGCTTCGGGAGCGGCAACGTGGGCCATATTCTGCGGCAGGCTAAACACCCCCGCGCCCAGCATTGAGCTCAGTACCAGGGCGGTAAGGGCGGCGAGGCCCAGTTTCTTTTCCATAGGTGTCCTGATGTATCAGGGCGGCGCCAAATCGCAGGGGCGCGCGGCCCAAAAGTCGCGAGTCATACAGGTCATGCCCGGTGAGCGGCGCACGCAAAGAATACGGCGTCAGGCTATCGGGTTAGCCTGCCTGAAGCGCGCGATTTTACGGAGTGCGTCCGCCCCTTGCAATCAGTTCCGCCAGGGGGCTGCGCGATCGATAAAAAAATGGGCAGCCTGTGGCTGCCCGGGATTTGTCAGAATAAGGATTTACTTAAACAGGTCGGCGCTGATGGTCATATTGCCGCCGCGTTCCTGCCACTGACGGGTGATGTGGTAGTACTTAGCGCCTTTCTGAGCCGCGCGCTTCGCTACCTGGTAGGAAACTTCGGTCATATTGCCGAAGTGGCCGGTGAACTTCACGCTATCGAAGGGCACCATCTGAGCCGCGGTGACTTTGTTCACTTCCTGAATCGCGGTGCCGTCCGGAAGTGTTACGGTGTAACGCCCACCTTTGGATGACTGCGTCTCGTAGAAGCGGCCCACGTTAGAGCTCGGCTGACTGGAAGAAGCAACGCCCGGGATCTCAACCTGCTTCGCTGCGGCGCCGCCGCTGGCGACGGCGGCACGACCGGCATCAGAATCCGCCGGAATCACGTCCGGACTCTGTACTTCACGCTTTTTCGCATCGGCTTTATAGATGAAAGCGGTGATGATCTGGTTGCCGCCGTTGTTAGCGTCGATCTGGCGAACGATATAGAACGATGCCGCGCCTTTCTCCTTCGCCTGTTTGGCGATGGCGTAGTTCACGTCCGGCTGCGAGCGGTAGAAGCCCTGAATGGTCACGGTATCGAAGGGCTCCAGGCGGTAGGCCTGATCTTTCGGTAGCTCCATCACGCCATTGATCATCCGGTTATGCGGTTTTTCTGCTGCGGGGGCGTCTTTATGGTAGATGTCGGCCACCACGCGCCAGTTGCCGCTGTTGCCGATATCGCTGGTATCCTGAATATAAAAGGCATCGGCGCCTTTGGCGTCGGCGCGGCTGGACACGGCTTTAGCGGCATCGCTCAGGGCGGTGAAACGGCCAGTAAGGGTAATGCGTTCAAAGGGCTTCAGGGAGGCGGCCTGCTCAGGCGTCAGTTCGGTCGCCGCATGGGCGGAGATCGCGGTCAGAGATAAAAGGGCTGACGCCAGCAGGGTCTTCTTAAGCTTCATAATTAATCCTTCGCCTTGCGCAAAAAAATGAGAACTGAGTGGCTTGCTCTATAATTTCCAGTCAGCCGCTGATTATGGCACTGAATCTGTACCATTGTCTGCGTCAATTTTCGAGGTTTTTTATCGTGAATCGGGGCGTACTGTGCCCTCTGGCGCGATGAGGGGGAAATTGATGCATTAACCGGGAAAAGTGATAAGGAATATCGATTTTAAAGTTAATTTATTGTTAAAGTTATTATTTATTAAGTGCTTATATTCTTTTCATTGACAATGACAACGCCGAAAATAAGCCCTCAGAGCGCCAGCTAAAGTAAAAATAGCTATCAGGGCGGGACGGCTGGTGAATTTTGCTAATAATATAAAAAAGTCTCGAATCCTGATATGGATCACAGGCTCTGTTTTCAGTAGGTTATAGAAAGGTTGTTACAGCGCCTTTTTTCATTTTGGGTCATTACGCGTCCGTATTCGGGAAACCTGGCGTCGGGCGCGCTATCGCCTGTGAGAAATACAGACGAACCATCATCAATAACCGGATGGAAGGGAATATTATGCGAATTGGGGTACCAAAAGAGCAGTTAGCTAATGAGACCCGCGTCGCCGCCACGCCGAAAACCGTTGAACAGCTGGTTAAGCTGGGTTTTAGCGTAGTGGTGGAATACAGCGCGGGGATCAAGGCGAGTTTTGAGGATGAGGCTTACGTCCGCGCCGGGGCCAGTCTGGCGGCTGGCGCCGAGGTGTGGCAGTCGGACATAGTGTTGAAGGTGAACGCACCGCTGGACGATGAGATTGCCCAACTGCGCGATGGCGCGACGCTGGTGAGCTTTATCTGGCCGGCGCAGAATCCGGAACTCATGGATAAACTGGCGGCACGCAAGATTACGGTGATGGCGATGGATTCGGTGCCGCGTATTTCGCGCGCCCAGTCGCTGGATGCGCTGAGCTCCATGGCGAATATTGCGGGCTATCGCGCCATCGTTGAGGCAGCGCATGAATTCGGGCGCTTCTTCACCGGTCAGATCACCGCTGCGGGTAAGGTTCCTCCAGCCAAAGTAATGGTGATTGGCGCCGGTGTTGCCGGGCTGGCAGCCATCGGCGCTGCCGGTAGTCTGGGCGCCATCGTGCGCGCCTTCGATACTCGTCCGGAGGTGAAAGAGCAGGTGCAGAGTATGGGCGCCGAATTCCTCGAACTGGACTTTAAAGAGGAAGCGGGCAGCGGTGACGGCTACGCCAAACAGATGTCCGACGCCTTTATTCAGGCCGAAATGGCGCTGTTCGCCGCTCAGGCGAAAGAGGTGGATATTATCGTTACTACGGCGCTGATCCCCGGTAAACCAGCGCCGAAGCTGATTACCCGTGAGATGGTCGACAGCATGACGCCCGGTAGCGTGATTGTCGATCTGGCAGCGCAGAATGGCGGTAACTGTGAATATACCGTGCCCGGCGAGGTGTTCGTGACGCCCCACGGCGTGAAGGTAATTGGCTATACCGACCTGGCGGGGCGCCTGCCCACCCAGTCTTCCCAGCTATACGGTACCAACCTGGTAAACCTGCTGAAGCTGCTGTGCAAAGAGAAAGACGGCAATATTCAGGTAGACTTTGAGGATGTGGTGGTGCGCGGCGTTACTGTGGTACGCGACGGCGAAGTCACCTGGCCTGCTCCGCCAATTCAGGTATCCGCCCAGCCTCAGGCTGCCGCGAAGGCGGCGCCTCAGCCGAAAGCTGAACCGGCTAAACCTGTTTCACCCTGGCGTAAATATGCGCTGATGGCGCTGGTGGTTGTCCTGTTCGGCTGGCTGGCGGATGTGGCGCCGAAAGAGTTCCTCGGCCACTTTACGGTCTTCGCGCTTTCGTGCGTGGTGGGCTACTACGTGGTGTGGAATGTCTCGCACGCGCTGCATACGCCGCTGATGTCGGTCACCAATGCCATTTCGGGCATTATCGTGGTCGGGGCGTTGCTGCAGATCGGCCACGGCGGCTGGGTCAGCATCTTTAGCTTTATCGCGGTACTGATCGCCAGTATCAATATTTTCGGTGGCTTCACCGTCACTCAGCGCATGCTGAAAATGTTCCGGAAGAACTAAGGGGGAGCCATGTCTGGTGGATTAGTGACTGCGGCCTATATTGTGGCCGCCATTCTGTTTATTTTCAGTCTCGCCGGTCTGTCGAAACATGAGACGTCGAAGCAGGGCAACCTGTTCGGTATCGCGGGTATGGCCATTGCGCTGATCGCTACCATCTTCGGGCCGGAGACCGGCAACGTAGCGTGGATTATCGTGGCGATGATCATCGGCGGTGCCATCGGCATCCACTTCGCGAAAAAGGTCGAGATGACCGAGATGCCCGAACTGGTGGCGATTCTGCACAGCTTTGTGGGGCTGGCTGCGGTACTGGTAGGCTTTAACAGCTATATCGATCACGCGCCGGGTCTGGAACCGGTGATGGAGAATATCCATCTGACGGAAGTGTTCCTGGGCGTCTTTATCGGCGCGGTGACCTTTACCGGCTCTATCGTGGCTTTCGGTAAGCTGCGCGGCAAGATCTCCTCGAAACCGCTGATGTTGCCTAATCGTCATAAGCTGAACCTGGCGGCGCTGGTGGTCTCTTTCCTGCTGCTGGTGCTGTTTGTGCGTACCGAAAGCACCGGGCTGCAGGTGCTGGCGCTGCTGCTGATGACCCTGATCGCGCTGGCGTTCGGCTGGCATCTGGTGGCCTCCATCGGCGGCGCCGATATGCCGGTAGTAGTTTCGATGCTGAACTCCTACTCTGGTTGGGCGGCAGCGGCGGCGGGCTTTATGCTCAGCAATGACCTGCTGATCGTCACCGGCGCGCTGGTGGGCTCTTCGGGGGCTATTCTCTCTTACATTATGTGTAAGGCGATGAACCGCTCCTTTATCAGCGTGATTGCAGGCGGTTTCGGTAGCGACGGTAGCGTCAGCAGCGGTGAGGAAGAGGTCGGCGAGTATCGGGAAATCAGCGCCGAAGAGACGGCGGAGATGCTGAAGGGCTCCAGCTCGGTCATCATCACCCCCGGCTACGGTATGGCTGTGGCCCAGGCCCAGTATCCGGTGGCGGAAATCACCGAGAAGCTGCGGGCGCGCGGCGTGAAGGTTCGTTTCGGCATCCATCCGGTAGCGGGGCGTCTGCCCGGCCATATGAACGTACTGCTGGCGGAAGCGAAAGTGCCTTACGACGTGGTGCTGGAGATGGACGAGATCAACGACGACTTCGGTGAGACTGATACCGTGCTGGTGATTGGCGCCAACGATACGGTCAACCCGGCGGCTCAGGACGATCCCAACAGTCCTATTGCCGGTATGCCGGTGCTGGAAGTGTGGAAAGCCCAGAATGTGGTGGTCTTTAAGCGCTCCATGAATACCGGTTATGCCGGGGTGCAGAACCCGCTGTTCTTTAAAGAGAATACTCAGATGCTGTTTGGCGATGCCAAAGCGAGCGTAGAGGCGATTCTGCGGGCGCTGTAACCGGCGCTCAAACGCAAAACGCCCGCGATAGATGTCGCGGGCGTTTTTTTACGGGCGGAAGTCAGTCGTCCTCTTCGTCGTCCAGCTCTACCGGCGTCTGGTAGTCATCGGGCTTGATCACCAGCAGGTCGCAACGCAGATGGTCGATCACCTGCTCGGCGGTATTTCCCAGGAAGGCGGCGGAGATACCGGTACGGCCCACGGTACCCAGCACCACGATACCCGCCTGCAGATGCTCGGCCAGGTCCGGAATCACCTCTTCCGGTAGACCTTTCTCGACGTGAGTCATGTCCTCGGCAATGGAATATTTCTGACGTAACGCCTTCATGGCCAGCAGATGCTGACCGCGAATGGCATCGTTATAGACGCTGGGATCAAAGTCAGGGAGTTCAATGGCGATATTGATGGGCGTAGCCGGATAGGCGCCCACCAGATGGACTTCGGTATGGTTAACCTGATCGGCCAGCCGTAGCGTCTGTTCCACCAGCTTTTCATTCAGCGCATTGTGGTACAGCTCTTCGCTGGCCAGATTAACGGCTACCAGCGCTTTACCGCCTTCCGGCCAGGGTTTGTCTTTAACCATCCAGACCGGGCAAGGGCACTTGCGCAGCAGATGCCAGTCGGTAGGGGTGAAGATCACCGCTTCCAGCCGATCGTGCTGGTGAGCCATCTTCAGTACCAGATCGTGTTCAGCGGCGATGACTTCCTGAATAATGGCTTCGAAGGGGCGGTTATGCCACACCACTTTAATATCGATGGGAATGCCCGCTTCTATATAGTAGCGCGCCTGGTTCTTGATCCATTCTGTGCGCTGACTGATAACACCTTTGCGCATGGCGGTGCGTTCATCGGGCGACAGAAGCGTGGTCATCTCATATGAAAAATCATAAATGGGCAGAAAGGCTTTGATCCTGCCGCCAATCCGTTGATGCAGGTACACTGCTCGTCGCAATGCTGGCTGATCGTCCTGGTCGGGGTCGATAATCACCAGCATGTTTTCATACTTCGCCATACAGGGTCTCCTTACAACTGTAAAACCGCAGTCTGTTTACAGATAAGATTAACCTGGCATTGCGTAATTAAACAGGAAAGAAACTTTCGCCGGATCAATAAATCAGGAAATTTATTGGCCCGGCGAAGAAGGATAAGGCGGGGTTATGCCACGTTGCGGGCCTGGCCCGCGAGCACCGAGAGGGCGTCGCTGTTTTCGATGGTAATGTATTTACCTTTCACCGCCAGCATGCCGCTCTTCTGGAAACGACCCAGCAGGCGACTGATGGTCTCGACCGTCAGTCCCAGATAGTTGCCGATATCGCCGCGAGTCATGGTCAGGCGGAACTCGCGTGGCGAGAAACCGCGCTGGGCAAAACGGCGCGACAGATTATAGATAAAGGCAGCCAGCCGCTCTTCGGCATTTTTCTTGGAAAGCAGCAGGATCATATCCTGATCGCCTTTGATCTCGCCGCTCATCAGACGCATCATCTGCTGACGCAGATTGGGCATCTTGCCGGAAAGATCGTCCAGGGTCTCAAACGGGATTTCACATACCATTGAGGTTTCCAGCGCCTGAGCAAAGCTCGGATGGTGGCCGGTACCGATGGCATCGAAACCCACCAGATCGCCTGCCAGATGGAAGCCGGTAATCTGCTCGTCGCCCTGTTCGGTAATGGTATAGCTCTTGATAGTGCCAGACCGAATGGCATACAGCGATTTCAGCTCATCCCCGGCTTTAAACAGCGTTTGTCCTTTCTGAATGGGCTTTTTTCGCTCAATAATATTATCAAGCTGATCGAGCTCATGTTCGTTAAGGGTGAACGGGATGCATAATTGGCTGATGCTGCAATCCTGGCAATGGATAGCACAACCGCCAGACTGGATGCGTCGGATAATGCGCTTTTCTGGGATCATAAGTCTGCTCAGGCCTTAATTGATATGCGTCAATTTTAACATCATTTTCTCCCCATGATAAGTCTGGTTACGCCGCTAACGACAAATGTACTGAATCGTTTCTGAGAGCAAAATTCATCTTGCTGAATTTGTACGATAAATTGCGGCGTTATTGTTACAGCAGTAACCAGCCCTCGTGGCGCAGCAGCCACTCTTTACGCTGTACGCCGCCCGCGTAGCCGGTAAGCGTGCCGTCGCGACCGATAACCCGGTGGCAGGGGACCACAATACTGATCGGGTTGGCGCCGTTAGCTGCGCCGACGGCCCTGGCAGCACCAGGGCGGCCCAGCATCTGAGCCAGCTGCCCGTAGTTGATCGTCTGTCCGCAGGGAATAGTGCGCAGCGCCTGCCAGACTTCGCGCTGGAAGGGGGTTCCGGCGGTGGCGCCAGGCAGGGCGTCAATCACGCCGAGATCGCCGTCGAAGTAGTCGTTCAGCCGGGCGCAGAGGGAGCCAGGATTCCGGCTGTTGACCCGTTGATAGCCTTCCCGGCGATAATGGATATCGAGCAGTTGTTCCATGCGATCTTCATGCTCTTCCCACTCCACGGCACGTAGCCGAAATGCCTCGTCACACAGCACCCACAGCGGCCCCAGCGGGGTGGCGATCTTATCCTGCAACAGCGTCAGCATGGCAAATTCCTGTTTTTGATTCTGACTCACGAGTAGCGACAAGATACCATGTCAACGCCAGGGACAACCAGCCTGCAAAAAAGTCCCTGGCGTGACGCATTGCGGATAAAATCAGGCGCTTGCTGTATCCAGCGCAGCCACCTCTTCAGCGGTAAGCGTCAGGGAAACCGCCCGGGCAAAGCTTTCTATCTGGCTGACGCTGGTAGCGCTGGCAATAGGCGCAGTCACGCCTTCACGCTGAATCAGCCAGGCCAGCGCCACTTCCGCCTGATGCACGCCGTGACCTCTGGCGACGGCATCCAGCGCGTCAAGAATGGCGTAACCGCGCGGATTCAGGTAGTCCACGACTTTATCGCTGCGCTGTGATTTTGCCAGATCGGCTTCGCCGCGATACTTACCGCTCAGGAAACCCGATGCCAGACTGTAGTAGGTCACCACGCCCAGCTCTTCCTTTATACAGAGATCGCGCAGGGCGCCATCGTATGAGCCGCGATCGTAGAGGTTATATTCCGGCTGCAGAACCTGATAAGCCGGCAGCCCTTCGCGCTGCGCTACCGCCAGAGAGTCGGCGAGCTGTTTGGCATCCAGATTCGAGGCGCCCACGGCTTTAATCTTTCCGGCCTTCAGCAGCTTCTGATAAGCGCCCAGCGTCTCTTCATAGGGTGTCTGCGGATCCGGCCAGTGTGAGAAATAGAGATCGATGGCCTCCACGTTCAGCCGCTTAAGGGAGTCTTCCACCGCCTGGGTTACCCAGCGTTCGGAAAGTCCTTTCTGACCGGGTTTTTCAAGATCGGCGCCGACCTTGGTAAAGATGGCCAGCTTATCGCGCATTCCCGGACGGGCCTTCAGCCAGTTGCCGATAATGGTTTCCGAAACGCCACCGGGGTTTCCCGGCGCCCAGAGCGAATAGACATCGGCGGTATCGATCGCGTTAAAACCGTGATCAACAAAGGCATCCAGCACCTCGAAACTGGTCTTTTCGTCAATGGTCCAGCCAAAGACGTTGCCGCCGAAGACCAGTGGGACGATGTCGATACCGGTCTTGCCGAGTTTCCGCTGTTCCATACTTCCTCCTGTGTGCTTTTTAGTGATGCCGTTTACTGTTGACGAAGATGCCCGATTTGTCAGCCGCCAAACGCCTTCAGGGCATCAATCGTTAAAAAATAATGAGTTAGCCAGCAGCGACCAGCCGCGGCACCACGCCGGGGCCAATCGGCAGACCAGACAGATACCAGACCACCAGCAGCAACAGCCAGACCGTCAGGAAGATTAGCGGATAGGGCAGAACCAGCGAATAGTAGGTGCCCAGTTTGGCGTCTGGTCGGTAGCGTTGCAGGAAGCCCAGAAACAGCGGCACGAACGGAGAAACCGGCGCCAGTGGCAGCACCGAAGAGTCGGCGATACGGAACAGAATCTGGGCAAAGGCCGGATGAAAGCCCATCAGCATAAACATCGGCACGAAAATAGGCGCCAGAATTGACCAGATAGCCGAACCGCTGGCGATAAACATACACAGCAGTGACGACAGCAGCGCCAGTCCCACAAAAGCCGGAACGCCGCTCAGTCCGGAGCTTTCCAGCAGATCGGTCAGCCCTACCGCCATAAATTTGCCCATATTGCTCCAACTGAACATGGCGACAAACTGCGCCAGTGGAAAGACCATCACGATAAAGCCCGCCATCTCTTTCATCGGCTCAATCATCAGCGCAGGCAGATCGCCCTGGCGGCGGATGGTGCCGGTCGCGATGCCATAAGCGATGGAAACCACAAAGAAAAACAGGATGATCAGCGGCACAATACCGCGAATAAAGGGCGAGGGCAGAATGGTGCCCTGCACCGGATCGCGCAGCAGGCTGTGTTCCGGCACCACCATCAGCGCCACACCGGCGATAAACAGCAGCGCCGCGATACCGGCAGTAAGCAGGCCGCGATTCTGCGCCGCCGTTAGCTGTTCCAGTCGTTCATCGCTGTTGCCCTGCCAGACCCCCAGCCGCGGTTCGATAATGCGGTCGGTAATCAGGCCACCGACCAGGGTCAGCACGATGACTGAGGTCGCCATGAAGTACCAGTTGTCAATCACGCTGACGTGCATGTGTGGATCGATAGCGTGGGCCGCTTCGGTACTGATCCCGGAAAGCAGCACGTCGGTGGTGACGATCAGCAGATTGGCGGTAAAGCCGCTGCCCACACCGGCGATGGCCGCCAGCAGCCCGGCCACCGGGTGGCGACCTACCGCCAGGAAGATCAGCGCCCCCATCGGCGGCATAATCACCAGCGCGGCATCCGAAGAGATATGGCTGAAGAAGGCGATAAACAGCACCATATAGCTGGCGTAACGGGCGCTGACTCTGGAGGCCATCTTCACCATCAGCGCTGGTAGCAGCCCGACACGCTCTGCCAGACCCGCGCCCAATACCAGCGCCAGAATAGCGCCCAGCGGCGTAAAACCGCTGAAATTCTTGATGACATTGGGTAAAAACCAGTGCAGTCCTTCGGCGCTCAGCAGGTTCCTGACCTGAACGATGCTGCCATCGGTCGGGCTGCGCACCCCGGCGTCAAAGGCCGAAAGCAGCGCTGTCGCTACCATCAGAATGGCTATCAGCCAGATAAAGAGCAGAAAAGGGTGCGGCACCCGGTTGCCCACCTTTTCAATCCAGCCATAAAAGCGGGAGGGGGAATGCGACGGTATGGATGACATACTCATGGGGCGTTCCTCGATTGTTATTGATGTTGTTGTGTTATTTATTGTTTTATGCGCCGGATAAAGGTGACGGTGTCACGTAATCCGGCAGTGGACATTGCCACGGACGCTGCGCCAGTTGTTGATCCAGTTCATGGCGGCAGCGTTTCACCAGGTCAGCGTCGTTCAACAGCCGGATAGCCGTAGCCCCCAGCACCTTCGCGGCCAGTAACATGCCCTTATGCGCAATGCTGGTGCGCCCCTGGCTGACCAGTTGCCAGGAATGCAGCGCCGTACCCACTGCGAAACAGGGGCTGAAACACTGGGCCACCGGCACTGTCCAGCTCACGTCGCCCACGTCGGTAGAGCCTGCCAGCAGGCCGCGATTCGGCTCCCAGGGGGCGACCTCGTCTACCAGCAGGGTATCGCGCTGGCGACGGGCAAACTCTTCGCCGCGCTGGTTAGCCGTACCGGCGATATTGTTCAGGCTGTTGGCAATATCGTTTTCATTCAGCGTGGCGCGAATGCGGGCGGCGAAAGCACGCTCTTCATCGCTCCATTCGGGCGTTCCGAAGGCCTGCATGGCTTCGTACATCGCCGCCTCCAGTTGGCGATTGGGCAGATAGTCAGAGCAGGCTTTAATAAAACGTGACTCCACCCGGGTTTCGGTCATCAGTGCCGCGCCCTGGGCGATTTTTTCAATACGCTGGTGGATCTCCCGGGCCTGCGCCATTTCCGGTGCGCGGATCAGGTAGACCACTTCGGCGTGGGACTGCACCACGTTGGGGGAAATGCCGCCGGTATCGGTAATGGCGTAGTGCACCCGGGCTTTCTCGATAATATGTTCGTTCAGGAAGTTGCTGCCGGTGGTCATCAGGGTGACGGCGTCCAGCGCGCTGCGCCCCAGGTGGGGCGAGTTGGCGGCATGGGCCGCTATGCCGTGAAAGCGGTAAGCCACCTGAATGTTCGCCAGGGTGGCAAGGCTGAACATGCCCGCCCAGGCTTCCGGGTGCCAGGTCACGGCGGCATCGACGTCGTCGAACAGTCCTTCGCGCACCATAAAGGTTTTTCCGGAGCCGCCTTCTTCGCCTGGGCAGCCGTAGAAGCGAACCGTGCCCTGGCCGCCCTGACTCTCCAGCCAGGCTTTCACCGCCACGGCGCCCGCCAGGGCGGCGCTGCCCAGCAAATTATGGCCGCAGCCGTGGCCATTGGCGCCGGGGATTAGCGGCTCTGGCGATGCGCAACTGGCCTGCTGGCTCATGCCAGCCAGGGCGTCATATTCGCCCAACAGAGCGATAACCGGACTGCCGCTGCCGAAACTGGCGATAAACGCGGTTTCGATGCCGCCGACGCCGCGTTCCACGTGAAAGCCCTCCGCTTCCAGTTCATCGGCCAGCCGCTGCGCCGACCAGAACTCTTCAAAACGGGTTTCCGGATGATCCCAAATCTCATCCGCAAGGGCGGAAAACTGCGCGCGCCGGGTTTCGATGGCGTCATTAACGAACGGATACAGATTTTCCATTACGCCTCTCCGTATTGCGGGAAGTTGAGCACCAGGCTCGCCAGGGTGTTGACCGCCGTGGACATGACGCTTTCGTCAAAGTCGAAGTATTCGTTATGGTGGCCCGCGCTGAGGGTGGTGCCGAATACTATGTAGGTAGCCTGACCGCCTCTGGCCTGAACCCGTGCCATCATCAGGGTGGCGTCTTCCGAACCGGCACTGCCTTCGCTGCGTTCCACGGCGCGTTCGACCCCGGGAATAAGGGCGGCCTGGCGGCGAACAAAATCGACCCACTCCGGGGAGGGATGGCTGCTGGTGGCGGCGCCCATCAGGCGGATCTCCTGCTGTACGCCGTGGCTGATAGCCGCTCCTTCGATAACCTGGCGGGCGCGGGCGAACACGTATTCGTTAATCTCATCGGTGGCGCCGCGGGTTTCTACTTTCAGCAGGGCATCGGCAGGCACCACGTTACGTCCGCTACCCGCCTGCATCACGCCGACATTGACCCGTGACGGCCCCTGACTGTGGGGAGCGATAGCGTGCAGCGCCAGTGCGGCCTGGGCGGCGGCCAGCAGGGCATTGCGTCCCTGTTCGGGATTGCCGCCTGCATGGGCAGCTGTACCGCGGAACAGGGCATCGAACTTGGTGGTGGCCATAAAGTTATCGCTGCCGCACACCACTTCGCCTGACGGCACGCCGGTGCCGATATGGATGGCGGTAAAGTAGTCCACATCATCCAGCGCGCCGGCTTCCACCATGGCGCGGGCGCCGCGGGTTCCCTCTTCAGCGGGCTGGAACAGCAGCTTGATGGTGCCGCATAGCTGCGGCTTTAGGGCGCTGAACAGATGCGCCAGCCCCAGACCGATGGCGGTATGGCCGTCGTGGCCGCAGGCGTGCATCATGCCGGGATTACAGGAGGCAAACCCCTCCGCCGCCGGGCGATGCGGTGCGTTCTGCTGCTCGCTGAGATCCAGGGCGTCCATATCCACCCGAAAGCCGAACACCGGTCCGGGTTTACCGGTCTCCAGGGTGGCGACCAGACCGGTAAAACCGCCGGAAAAGGCCGGGAGCCATTGGGGATCGGCGCCCTGAGCTAGGGCGCGCTGCTCTTCGGCCGCCAGGGTGTCGGCATCCGGCAGACCCATACGGGCGTCGGCGCTGATAACATCGCGCCCCAGCGCGAGCTGCCAGCCCAGGGAATCCAGCTCGCGGGCCACCAGGGTCGCGGTACGAAACTCGACCCAGCCCGATTCGGCATAGTGGTGAAAGTCGCGACGCCACTGGCGCAGTTTGGGGGCCAGGGCTTCTATCTGTTGTGCAAGCGAATCCATCTCCGTTCCTTATATAAGCGTTTTCTGTGATTCAGTTCACGTTGTGATAGCTTTTGCTTATCGCAGGCCTCTGAATCTACGTTTTTGCCTTTCAGGAATTACCCTGGCATATCGCTTTGCTTTACAGTAGATGACAGTTTGTTTCATCTGATAAACAACGGTTATCGGAGCCTGGAATGTCCTTTCAGATTAAGTTTCATCAGATTCGCGCTTTTGTAGAGGTAGCGCGCCATGGCAGTATCCGCGGCGCCAGCCGCACTCTGGGTGTGTCCCAGCCAGCGCTGACCAAATCGATCCGCGAGCTGGAGACGGGGATGGGGGCGCAGCTCTTTGTCCGTCGCAGCCAGGGGGTGGCGCTGACGGTATGCGGTGACAGCTTCTTTCAACACGCCTGTCTGATTCTGGAAGAGCTGCGCGCCGCCAGAGAGTCCATCGCCCAGACCCTGGGGGAGTTTCGCGGTCAGGTCAATATTGGGCTGGGGGCCAGTATTTCACGCAGCCTGATGCCGACGGCCATCGCTAATTTTCAGCGCCAGCACCCGGAGGTCAAGGTCAGAATTGTCGAAGGACAACTGGTATCGATGATTGACGAACTGCGTCAGGGCAAACTCGATTTCACCATCAACACCTGGTATCGCGGTCCCTGGGAGCGTGAATTCAGCTTTGAGAAGCTACTGGAAAAGCGCTTCGCCATCTTTGCCCGGCCGGATCATCCGGCTATCGACGCCCGCCATTTGTCACAGCTCGGCGCCTGCCGCTGGGCAATGCCGTCGCCTCAGGGCAGTTATTTCCGCCAGATGGAAGAGTTCTTCCAGCGCCACGACATCCAGCCGGATATTGGCGTGGTCTGTGAAACCTTCACTTCCAGCATTAACCTGGCAGCCCGCAGCGACTATCTGACCGTGCTGCCGGAAGATATGGGGCAGGATATTCAGCACAGGGGCCTGCTAAAACGGGTGAAAATTCAGGAGCTGCTGCCCATGGCGGGTTATTACCTGATTCAGCGCCGCGATACCCCCCCCACGCCGCTTACCGCTTTACTTATCAGCCACTTTCGTCGCTTGTGCGCTTTTCAGGAGCCGACGATTCCGTTTTCGGAGCCCGGGGAGTGCGTGACTCATTAAAGGGTTAATAAAAAAGAAATCCTGATATCATTCAGCCCGGTTTTAACCTGAGGTCAGATCATGGCTGTCAGCAAGCAGCTCATGTATTTCCTTGTCAGAGAGTGAACTGGAAAGAATCACGGTGACCCAGTGCTCTTTATTCATATGGTAGGCAGGCAGGATACCGTCTTTTTTTCGCAATGAACCTATATGTTCCGGCCTGACCTTAACATCAAGGATATCCACTCTATCATTCGTTTTCAGCCCCAGCTTTGTACCGGGGACGCTCATCACAATAGCAAACCATTTATCTCCGTTATGATGGCGAAGTACTGCGTAATCCGGCAGGTTACTCCATAGGTACTCTGGCTCTGAGCTAAAATGCTGCCGGGCATAGCTGAATAATGACTCTCTTTTCATCATCACTCCCGTATCGTCTGGTGATAAAGATTCTGGCTTTGTAATATGGCGTTCGGAGTTATGGTAATAACCCGCAACCCCATAAGGACAGGGCGAAACCCTTCCTGTGTTATAGCACGTTTCTTGCGTTCTTCCGGCTCGCCCGGCGGGTATCCTCACTATTTACAGCCATGTTCGGGGGATCGAGCGTCACCGACTATAACTGCGCAATTATCAATCAAAAGCTTTCCTGAAAAACATTTTTAACTTATTGATTTTTAAAGAGAGTGGCTGCATCATAGTAGCGGGAAGATCCTGACAGGCTATCAGTATAATGCGATGAATTAAGTCATTATCTTTAGCATTATCGGCCCTTTTGCGGCAGGATCCCTGTGATATTCTTACCCGTATCTGATAATAAAGAGCAAAAACGGCGCGTGCGTAAGACACGGGTCGGAGAATCATATTGAGCGTTTTGCCTGTGACTCAGGCAGTGGAGTTTCCGAATGATTAAGCACACTCAGAATGAACACTACCAGCCGCGCGGCTGGTCCGATATCGACAGCCGTTACCGGTTCGCTATTGCTGCATTTGTCCTGTCGCTGGTTGGCGGCCTGGGCTGGTCGGCATTTTATCACCACAATCTGTTCGTCCAGGCCGATACCGCCAGAATTGCGGCGATCGGCCAGGCCGAGATGCAGCAGAAGACCATCAGCGATCTGATGGGGCGTGAAAAAACGCTGACTGAGCTGGAATCACGTCAGGCCCGGGAGTTGGCTGATGCCCGCGCCACCATTCGCCGCCTGGAACAGCAATCTTCCGCCCGCCCCACGCTGTAATTTCCTCACGCGCCGCCCCCGTTGAGCCAACGGAGGTGGGGCGCTATAGTCATACATCTTCTGTTGTTGCTATGGTCGGAGGTGTGATCGTGACCCCGGATGAGAAAAGCCTGTTTCTGGATGCGGTAGGGGACGTCAGGCCCCTGAAATCGGGTGCTGACGTTCACTGGGAAAAAAGCCAGCCGCCGCGCCCCCGTCGTCACCGCGACGATCTGCAACTCGACAACTTTCTGACCACCGGTTTTCTGGAAATCGTTCCGCTGAGCGAGCCGCTGTTGTTCCGGCGCGATGGCTTGCAAACCGGCGTGCTGGATAAGTTGCGCAAAGGGAAATATGGCCGCGAAGCCAGTCTGAACCTGCGGCAGCAGTCGGTTGAACGCTGTCGAACCTTGCTGTACGCCTTTATCCTTCAGGCAACGCGCGACGGCTTGCGCAATTTGCTGATCGTGCACGGTCGCGCCCGGTCGGATAACACTCATGCCAACGTGGTGCGCAGCTATCTGGCGCGCTGGTTGCCTGAATTTGACGAGGTGCAGGCCTTTGCCGAAGCCCAGCCGCAGCACGGTGGCTCCGGGGCCTGCTATGTGTCGTTGCGCAAATCGGCGCTGGCGAAGCTTGATAACCGGGAACGCCACGCCGCCCGGCGCGGTTAAGGTATCAGCAGCGACAGTTCCTGTGCCGCAGCCTGGAGCTGCGGCAATACCCGTTCGCGCAGTTCCTGCGCCGATACCTGCCCGGCGTGCACTCCCACATTCAGCGCCGCTTCTACGCCGCCCTGTGAATTAAACAGCGGAACGGCGATGGAGCGCAGCCCCATTTCCAGCTCCTGATCGTTAAGGGCATAGCCCTGCTGACGTACCTGCTTTAGCTCCTCTTTTAATTCGCTGACCGAACCCAGGGTCTGGGAGGTATAGCGAATCATGGTGGCCCGGGCCAGGGTATCGTTCAGTTGTTCTTCCGGCAGATGACTCAGCAATACGCGCCCCATGGAGGTGGACCAGGCGGGCAGACGGCTGCCAATGTCGAGATCGATGGTCATAATGCGCGAACTGGAGGCCCTGGCGATATAGAGAATATCGTCACCGTCCAGAATGGCGATAGAGCAGGACTCATTAAGCATTTCACTTAACTGCCTGAGCACCGGCTGGGCCGATTTAGCCAGCGGGGTAGAGGCAAGCCAGGCGTGCCCCAGAGAAAGAATCCGCGGCCGTAGCTGAAAGTTTTTGCCATCCTCGGCATAGACAAAACCCAGCTTGCCCAGGGTGTAAAGACAGCGCCGCACCGCCGCTCTGGGTATGCCGGTCTTCTGGCTAATCTGGGAGATAGACAGAACCCGCCGCTGTGGGGTAAAGGCCTGAATCACCTCAAGACCGCGCGCCAGCGAAGTCATAAAATTGGGATCGCCCTTAAAGGGATCCCGTTCGCCGCCCACGTAATGGTCGCGCTCTTTTTCCATTTTCCCCTCCGTTATTTTTGCCATCGATCACACTCTGGGAAGAAAGATACATGATGTTCGATAATCGCACCATATTTCGATTATCGCCCTTGACCCTGTTCGTTAACAGGCTCACATTTTGGCCGAAGAACGCAATTTTGTGCGATGTACGCACAACAAGGAGCAGAGTGATGATTGACAAAAGCGTCTCCTCGCTGGAGGAAGCGGTGGCCGATATTCATGACGGCGCCACCATCATGATTGGCGGTTTTGGCCCCGCCGGTCAACCCACCGCCCTGATCGATGCCCTGATAGCGCAGGGCGCTGGCGACCTGACCATTATTAATAACAATGCCGGTAATGGCGAGGTGGGGCTGGCGGCGCTGCTGAAGGCGGGAAGGGTGCGTAAGATGATTTGCTCCTTCCCCCGTCAGGTAGATTCGCAGATTTTCGACGACCTCTATCGCCGCGGCAAAGTGGCGCTGGAGCTGGTGCCCCAGGGCAACCTGGCAGCGCGTATTCAGGCGGCCGGTGCCGGACTGGGGGCAATTTTCACCCCCACCGGATACGGCACGCCGCTGGCACAGGGCAAAGAGAGCCGGGAAATCGATGGCCGCCACTATGTGCTGGAATATCCCATCAAAGCCGATTTCGCGCTGATTAAGGCCCATCTGGGCGACCGCTGGGGCAACCTGATTTATCGCAAAGCGGCGCGCAACTTTGGTCCGATTATGGCGACCGCCGCGACCACCACCATTGCCGAAGTAAGCCGCATTGTGCCGCTGGGCGATCTGGATCCGGAAAACATTGTGACGCCGGGGATCTTCGTGCAGCGCCTGATTGGTCTGCATCACGACGTGGCACAGAGCGCCTGAGGAGCAAATGATGCAAAAAATGACCCGTGACGAAATGGCCCGACGCGTGGCGCGTGACATCCCGGAAGGGGCGTACGTCAACCTGGGGATTGGGCTACCCACCCGCATTGCCAACTATCTTCCTGCCGATAAAGAGATTTTCCTGCACAGCGAAAACGGTCTGCTGGGCATGGGGCCGAAGCCAGAGCCGGGTGAAGAGGATCCGGAGCTGATCAACGCAGGGAAAGAGCAAGTGACGCTGCTGAAAGGCGGTTGCTTTTTCCACCACGGCGACTCCTTCGCCATGATGCGCGGCGGCCACCTGGATATCTGCGTGCTGGGGGCCTACCAGGTGTCGGCCCGTGGCGATCTGGCCAACTGGAGCACCGGCGCGCCAGACGCCATTCCGGCAGTGGGCGGTGCGATGGATCTGGCCATCGGCGCCCGCCAGGTCTTCGTGATGATGGATCACCTGACCCGAGACGGCCAGTGCAAGCTGGTGGAAAGCTGCAGTTACCCGCTGACCGGCGTGGCCTGCGTCAGCCGAATCTACACCGACCTGGCGGTGATCGATATTACCCCTCAGGGGCCGGTAGTCAGAGAGATCTTCAACGGTTTGCCAGCCCAGGAGCTACAGAGAATCACGCCGGTAACCCTCAATTTTGAACCTCTGGCGGAAAGCGCATAAGGAATATCACATGACTCAGGCATTTATTTGCGATGCGGTACGTACCCCCTTTGGTCGCTATGGCGGCACACTTTCCACCGTACGGGCGGACGATCTGGCGGCGCTGCCGATTAAGGCGCTGATGGAACGACACCCTAACCTGGACTGGAGTCGGATCGATGATGTGCTCTATGGCTGCGCCAACCAGGCGGGGGAGGATAACCGTAACGTGGCGCGGATGGCGCTGCTGCTGGCCGGGTTACCGGAAAGCGTTCCCGCCAGCACCGTTAACCGGCTGTGCGGCTCCAGCCTGGACACCATCGGTATGGCGGCGCGCGCCATCAAGAGCGGCGAGGCGCAGATGGCGATCGCAGGCGGGGTCGAGAGCATGTCCCGTGCTCCCTTTGTGATGGGTAAGGCGGACAAAGCCTTCAGCCGTACCATGAAGATGGAAGATACCACCATCGGCTGGCGTTTTATCAACCCGCTGATGAAGGCGGCATATGGCGTGGATTCGATGCCGGAAACCGCCGAAAACGTGGCCGATGATTTCAATATTAACCGCGCCGATCAGGACGCCTTTGCACTGCGCAGCCAGTTGCGTACCGCCCGGGCTCAGGAGCTGGGACTGTTTGACGATGAGCTGATCCCGGTCTCGATTCCCCAGCGTAAGGGCGAGCCGCTGCTGTTTACCCGGGACGAACATCCGCGTTCCACCTCGGCGGAGGCCCTGGCTAAACTGAAAGGGGTAGTGCGCCCGGACGGCACCGTCACTGCCGGTAATGCCTCCGGTGTTAACGACGGCGCCTGCGCGCTGCTGCTGGCAAGCGAGATGGCGATGCGCGATAACAACCTCCAGCCGCTGGCCCGGGTGGTGGGCATGGCGACGGCAGGCGTGGCGCCGCGGATTATGGGCTTTGGCCCGGCACCGGCGGTCAGAAAAGTGCTGGCGCAGACCGGACTTTCCCTGGCGCAGATGGATGTTATCGAGTTGAATGAAGCATTTGCCGCCCAGGCGCTGGCGGTGATGCGTTCGCTGGAACTGCCGGATGATGCGGCCCACGTAAATCCCAATGGCGGCGCCATTGCTCTGGGGCACCCGCTGGGCGCATCCGGCGGACGTCTGGCGATGACGGCGGCGTATCAGCTAAAGCGCAGCGGCGGACGCTATGCGCTGTGCACCATGTGTATCGGCGTGGGCCAGGGGATCGCCCTGGTGCTGGAACGCGTATAAGGAGAAACGATGTCACTTTACACTCCGCTGTTTCACGGCTCATCGCTCAGCGACTGCTTTAGCGATCGGGCGTTGCTACAGGGGATGCTGGATTTCGAAGCGGCGCTGACCCGCGCTCAGGCCAGTTGCGATATGGTGCCCCGGGAGGCGGCGGCGGCCATTAACGCCTGCTGTCAGGCGGAACGGCTGGACAGCGACGCCCTGGCCCGGGACGCGGCACTGGCGGGGAATATCGTCATTCCGCTGGTTAAACAGCTGACCGCCGTGGTCAGGGGTGAAGATGAGCAGGCGGCCCGCTATGTACACTGGGGAGCCACCAGTCAGGACGCCATTGACACCGGCCTGATCCTGCAACTGCGCGCGGCACTGGAACAGGCGGAAACGCAGTTGAACCGGCTGATTACCGCGCTGACCCGTCAGGTCGGGGATCATGCCGCCAGTTTGATGCCGGGGCGCACCTGGCTACAGCATGCGCTACCGACCACCTACGGCCTGAAGCTGGCGGGAACCCTGGATGCGCTGCTGCGTCACCGGGCGCGGCTCAATGAAATGCGTCCGCGACTGCTGGTGATTCAACTGGGCGGCGCTGCGGGCACCCTGGCGTCTCTAAAGGCGCAGGGGCCTGTAGTCATTCAGGCTCTGGCCCGGGAGCTGGCGCTTGGCGTTCCCGATACGCCGTGGCACAGCCAGCGCGACCGGCTGCTGGAAGCGGCAGGCTGGTTTGCTGGTCTTGCCGCTTCGCTGGGCAAATTCGCTGGTGATTTCGCGCTACTGATGCAGACCGAAGTGGCCGAAGTTTCGGAGCCGGTGGCGGAAGGGCGCGGCGGCTCTTCGACCATGCCCCACAAGCGCAATCCCGTCACCTGTGCTGCTATCCTCAGTAGCACAGGCCGGATCCCGGGGCTGATGGCGGCGCTGTATGCTGCCCAGAATCAGCAGCATGAACGGGCTCTGGGGGGCTGGCAGGCGGAGTGGGAAACGCTGCCGCAGCTGGCGACCCTGACCGGCGGCGTGTTGGACAATGCCCTGACGCTGGTGGAAGGGATGCAGGTTTATCCTCAAAAAATGCGCCAGAATCTGGATATCACCCACGGGTTGATTATGGCGGAGTCGGTCACTCTGGCGCTGGCGCCGCAGATGGGCAAAGCCCGGGCGCACCATCTGGTGGAGCGTTTGTGCCACCAGGCGCTGGATGATAACCAGCCGCTGGTGCGGCTGCTGCAACAGGATGAAACGGTAAGCCGTTACCTGTCTGAATCACAGATTGCGAGCCTGCTGGACCCCGCCGGGGCCACCGGCAGCGCCGACCATTTTTTGCGCCAGGTGCTGGCGCGAAGTAAGGAATCTTTATGACTATTCATTACCAGCTTGAAGGGCGTGACGATGCGCCGGTGGTGATTCTCTCTAACTCGCTGGGAACCGACCTGTCGATGTGGAACGGCCAGCGTGATGCACTGCTGCCGCACTTCCGGGTGCTGCGCTACGACACCCACGGTCACGGCCAGACCCCTAAGAGCGGGAAAGTAACGCTGGCGCAGCTGGGCGAGGACGTGCTGAATATCATGACCCGTGAGGGGATCGACAAGGCCCATTTTTGCGGGATATCTATGGGCGGGCTAACCGGCCTGTGGCTGGCGCGCTTTGCGCCAGAGCGGTTTTACAGCGTGACGGTCGCCAACAGCGCGGCGAAGATAGGCGACCAGGCTGGCTGGCTTTCCCGGGCCCGCACCGTACGCCAGGAAGGCATGCCGGTGGTGGCCGCCGGCGCTGCCGATCGCTGGTTCACCCGGTCGTTTCGCCAGAAATCGCCCGCGGTGGTGGAGCCGCTGGTGCATACGCTTGCTGCCAGCAATGCCGAAGGCTACGCCGAATGTTGTGAAGCGCTGGCCGGTGCCGATCTGCGGGCAGAAGTGGGGGAGATCGCGCTGCCGCTACTGCTGATTGCCGGTGAGGCGGATCCGGTGACCACGGTGGCCGACAGTGAATTCCTGCGCGAGCAGGTTTCGGGCGCCCAAATGGTAACGCTGCCTGCTTCGCATCTGTCGAACATCGAAGCCGCCAGCCAGTTCAATGCCGCGCTGCTGAGCTTTTTGCAGCAGCAGGAGGGGTAAAACAATGCACGATGATGAACGCTATCAGCAGGGAATGGAGGTGCGGCGCGCGGTGCTGGGCGATGCCCATGTCGACAGAACGCTGGAAAACCTGAGCCCGCTAAATGAAGAGTTCCAGAACTTTATCACCCGCTACGCCTGGGGAGAAACCTGGACCCGACCGGGTCTGAGCCGCCATACCCGCAGCATGATCACCATCGCCATGCTGATTGCCCTGAACCGCGAAGCGGAGCTAAAAATGCATCTGCGGGCCGCCCGTAATAACGGCGTCACCCGGGACGAGCTGAAAGAGCTGATTATGCATTCGGCACTGTATTGCGGCCTGCCCGCCGCCAACGCCACGCTGCACCTGGCCCAACAGGTGTTTGACGAACAGGACGACGCAGAAGCCTGACCTGTTACCACGGGCCTGTTACAGGCCCGTTTTTCCCATCGATAAAAATTTCCATTTGCATCAGATCGATAGCCTGATCGGGCTCCGGCATGCTTGATTGTACCCAAAACACCGGGTACTGTATTTATATACAGTATTTTATGGATGACTGACATGAGCAGAGTTAACGTTGTCGATTGCCATGCCGATTTACCCCTGCCGCTGTTCGCCAGCACTGTGGCCTGCGGCTTTCCCAGCCCGGCCCAGGACTACGTGGAAGCGCGTATCGATCTCAACCATCTGGTGGTTCAGCGCCCCAGCGCTACCTACTTTGTTAAAACCGCCGGTGACTCGATGATTCAGGCCGGGATCGCCAGCGGCGATCTGCTGGTGGTGGATCGCTCCCTGACCGCCCGCCATGGCGATATTGTCATTGCCGCGCTGGACGGCGAATTTACCGTTAAAGAGCTGCAAACCCGCCCGCAGGTACGACTGGTGCCCCATAATCCCGAATATCGCCCCATCGTTCCCGGCGAAGGGGAAAGCCTGGAGATCTTTGGGGTGGTCACCTGGGTTCTGAAAGCGGTGCATCAGCATGTACGCGCTGGTTGACGTTAACAGCTTCTACGCTGCCTGCGAGACGCTGTTTCGCCCCGATCTGAAAAACCGCCCGGTCATTGTGCTGAGTAATAACGACGGCTGCGTGGTGGCCCGCAATGCACAGGCAAAGCAGGCGGGTATCGCGCGCGGAGAGCCCTTTTTTAAGATTCGCCAGCGGGTGGAGCGTTACGGCGTTCAGGTGTTCAGCTCCAACTACGCCCTGTATGCCGATATGTCGGCGCGGGTGATGGCGATTCTGGAAGGTTTTGCCCCGGCGGTAGAGTGTTATTCCATTGATGAAGCCTTTCTGGATCTGAGCGGCGTGGCCGATCTCCATGCTCTGGGCTGTGAAATACGGCGCTGCATTAAGCGCGATACTGGTCTGACGGTGGGGGTGGGAATCGCGCCGAGTAAGACCCTGGCGAAACTGGCTAACCACGCCGCTAAGCGCTGGCCAGCCACCGGTGGCGTGGTGGATCTTTCGGATCCGGCGCGTCAGCGCAGGCTGCTGGCGATGATGCCCCCCGAAGAGGTCTGGGGCATCGGGCGCCGTCTGGGACAGCGGATCCATACTATGGGCATCACCAGCGCTCTGGCGCTGGCGCAGAGCGATCTCTGGTTTATCCGCAAAAATTTTAACGTGGTGCTGGAGCGCACGGTGCGTGAACTGCGCGGTGAATCCTGTCTGGCCTTTGAGGAGTTCGCTCCGGTGAAGCAGGAGATTATCAGCTCGCGCTCTTTTGCTGAGCGGCTGACGGAGTATGACCCGGTGCGCGAAGCGGTCTGCGCCTGGGCCGCCCGGGCGGCGGAGAAACTACGGGGAGAGCGCCAGTACTGCCGCTATGTGGCGACCTTTATCAAAAACAGCCCCCACGACAGGCACCAGGCTTACTACAGCAACAGTGCTGGCATACGACTGCTGACGCCGACTCAGGACACCCGGGATATCACTGCTGCCGCGATCCGGGCGCTGGATGCGGTATGGAAACCGGGGCCGCGCTATCTGAAAGTGGGGGTGATGCTGGGTGACTTTTACAGCCGTGGCGTAGCGCAGCTTAATCTGTTCGACAGCTACGCTCCCAGAGCCAATGGCGAAAAGCTGATGCAGGCGCTGGACGCCATTAACCGTCAGGGAAGGGGGAAGATCTGGTTTGCCGGGCAGGGCACCGGCGAACGCTGGGCCATGAAGCGCGCCTTTCTTTCACCCTGCTATACCACGCGCTATGGGGATCTGCCAGTGGCGGGCTGATATTTTGATTGTTTTCTACTGTTTTTCTTAAATCGCAATGGAGTGGTGCCAGTCACCTGGCTAAAGCATTTGATAAAATAGGTCACATAGTTAAAGCCGGACTGTAACGCAATCTCTGACACCGCCAGCTCCGTCTGTTCAAGCAGATAACAGGCATATTTGATCCGTCTGATAATGAGGTATTCCTGGAATGTGCTGCCGGTTTCTTTTCTGAACTGGCGGGAAATATGACTTCCAGACAGCGACAGGTGAGAGGCGAGCTCTTCCAGCGTAATGCCTGAACGGAAATGTTGATCAACATAGTGCATCATCCGGGATGACAGTAGGCCCGAAGATCCGGAATTGATAAATACACCATCTGGCAGAAGCTGTAGCAGATTGAGGATAAATAAAGCGATTACTTCACCTTTACTGGTTGCCTCGTAACTTTCTGTCAGCGAATCGAGCAGGTGTGATATACGTACCATGTTAGCAGAAAAATCGTAAATAGAGACTTTAGCGTTATCGGCGATCATCTCACTGTATAATTGCCATGCGCTTTTGAAAGGACGAATAAAGGTCGCAATATATTCAGGGTCGACATGAATAATAGTTCGGGAATAATAATTGTTGATATCACTGTCGACCTTAACTTTATGAAGCTTGTTTTGTGGGAATATAAACAACCTGCCAGGGCGAGCGGTAAACTTCTGATTATCGACAATAACCAGTCCGACGCCGGACTCAATATAGAGGATTTCAAGACACTGATGCCAGTGGAAATAGTCGGCGCTGTTGCCTTCTACTCGCCTCAGTTCGGTATAAAGATCGTCATAGTGAATTAAATCGAGTAACGCGGTATTAGTCATCATGGATACATCAAGATAGTATAATTTCTGTGCATGATAGTGACGTTTCTGGCTGAAAAGTAATTTTTTAATGGTTGGTTAAAGGTTACAGAATCAGAACTGTGATCGTGTTAACAATTTGTGACAGGTTTTACCCATATTTTCCCCCTCCATAACGCTGCACGCTGCGCTTAATACCTGGAGAGAGAGGGGGAATAATGGAACCGATGAAACCTGGTTGTCGCCAAACCGTAAAGCTGGAAACAAAGCAGGATGTTCAGCAGTGGTTTGAAACGCTGTTTTCTGCCGTCTGGCGTTACAGAGATTCGCATTCTGCGGGTATTTCTTTGGGTAATATTATTCCTGTATATGGTCGTCGAACGGCGGCAATGGAAAGTTTCTGCCGTCTGTTGTGGGGAGTATTTCCGGTAATTGCCGGAAAGAACGATCACTCAATGAATACGAGCGAAGTGTTTCGCTTGATTGCTCAGGGAACCGATCCCGGGCATGAACACTATTGGGGAGATCTGGTGGATTTTGACCAGCGCTGCGTTGAAATGGCCGTTCTGGGGGTTGGGCTCGCGTTGGCTGGTGCGTCATTTAATCAGTATCTGTCCGCGCAGGAGACAGAAAACCTGGTGGCCTGGCTCCATCAACTACGTCGGGTCGAACTGCCTTGTAATAACTGGTCCTTCTTTCCCATCATGGTGGAAATGGGGCTCTGCCTGTCAGGGCACTCCTGGTCCCGGCATATTATCGATAAATATTTTGCCAGAATCGACGACTATTATCTGGGTGAAGGCTGGTACAGCGATGGCCGTCAACGGCCCCGTGATTATTACAATGCCATGGCGTTTCATTATTACGGTCTGTTGTATTCAAAATTGATGGCAGATCAGGATCCTACGCGATGTCAAATGCTTCGGGAGCGCGCTTCGATTTTTGCCCACGATTTTCTGCATATGTTTGCTGAAAACGGCGCAGCGATCCCCTTTGGCCGCAGTCTGACCTACCGATTTGCGCAGGTTGCATTCTGGAGTGCCGCCGCTTTTGCCGGGATTAACGGCGTGCCAGCGGGAGTGATAAAGGGGCTGGTTCTGAGAAACTTCCGCTGGTGGGTGCAGCAGGAGATGACCGACCCACGGGGAACACTGACGGTGGGTTACAGCTATGCGAATGCGGCGATCGCTGAAGACTATAATGCGCCGGGCTCGCCTTACTGGTGTTGCAAGGCATTTCTTATCCTGATACTTGATGAGGCTCACCCATTCTGGGAAACGCCGGAACAGACTCTACCTGTGGTCAGTCAGGTTGCCCGTCTGGCCCATACCAGACAACTGGTCCATCATGACCGGAACAACCGTCATCACTATCTACTGAATGCCGGTCAGGTTGCGGCAAAAAATTATAATAATATGGAAAGTAAATATGGCAAATTTGCCTATTCTTCGCTGTTTGGATTCAATCTGGAAAAAAGTCGCTTCGGTATTGAACTCAATGCCTGTGATTCAACGCTGCTATTATCTGAACAGGATGAATATTATCGGGGGCGTCGTGCTTCTTGCGAATCGGTAACGACGCAGGATTATATATTCACTCGCTGGTCACCCTGGTCTGATGTAGACATTAAAAGCTGGCTGATGCCGTTAACTTTGGGGCATCTTAGCATTCATTTTATTACCACCCAGCGGGCACTTGATAGCGTAGAGGGAGGATTTCCTGTGCCGTTATCAGACGCTGGCCTTCCAGACAAAATGGGGCCGTTAGTCAATCGGGAGTTTGATTTATTTAGCCATATTATTGATATCTCTCCTGGTTGTACCAGGGATCGTGATGTGGTTATTTCACCACCAGCCAGTAATATTATTTACCCTGGGAGTAGCGGTGTGCCGGTACTCAGAAAGGCATTGAATCCAGGAATCCACATTTTAGTTGCATGGGTTCAGGCCGGTCAGGGAAATGTTCATAATATCGATGAATTACCTGAGGTCAGAATTAATCAAAAAAAATTATTGGTCTTTACAGATAATGCTGTACATGAATTAAACATCTCTGATAAATAATGGTGAATGTCATGAGCATTAATAACCGAAGCGATTATATAAAAATAAGCGCTTTTATGTTTCTCTATTTTGTTGTCTGGACAATGAGTTTTAGCCTGTATGCTATCTGGCTGGGCCAGCATGCCACTCTGACCAGCGCTGAAATTGGTGCGGTATTTGGTGTCAATGGCGCATTTGCCGTAGTATTAAAACCGGTGTACGGCTATATCACGGATAAATTGGGTATGAAGAAATACCTGCTTTATTTTGTGGCTGTGATGTCATCTCTGCTGATGCCCTTTTTTAGTTATATTTACCACCCGCTGCTTGTGAATCATTTCTATACAGGAGTGGCGGTGGGGGCTCTGTACCTGAGTCTTGCCTGGTATGCGGGGATTGGCGTGTCGGAATCCTACTGCGATCGTTTTGGGCGCCTCAAAGGGTTTGAGTTTGGCCGGATCCGTATGTGGGGCTCCTGTGGCGCTGCCGTTACGGCATCCTTCGCTGGTATTTTGTTTAATGTCTCACCGGTGATTAACTTTACTATCAGTAGCATCATGTCTCTGGTGATGTTGGTCCTGCTCATCAGCATCAGGATCCCTGCTTCTGATAATCTTGAAAATGCCGTAGTGCCTAAAAAGAAAATCAATCTGTCTGATGTCCGCGAGCTGTTAACTCAGGGAGAATTCTGGCGCTTCTGTTTCTATGTTGCTGGAATCGTCTGGATAATGCATATCGCCGAGCAGCAGTTTCCTCGCTATTTTGTCTCATTCTTTAACGGAAATAAACAGGGGACCTCCTGGTACGGTTATCTGAGTACCGTACAGGCAATTGTGGAGTTTGTCTCAATGATGACGGTTCCCTGGTTGGTCAACCGAATAGGTCCCTATAAAACCCTGATTGCTGCCGGTTTGCTTATCGGTGCCCGTCTGGTTATTTCCGGATTTGCAACCAGTGCGTTGATGATTGCCTTTATCAAGCCGTTTTATGGACTGGAAAATGCTATGTTGCTGATTGCGGTTTTTAAATATATTGCCGATAACTTTGATAAGCGTGTCAACTCAACTATGTATTTGATTGGTTATCAGTGTTTTATTTATGTTGGCACCATCTTTGTTTCAGCACCAATTGGCGCGCTTTACGACAAAATAGGTTTTAGTCAATCCTATTTTATTATGGGAGGGATTATCATTGTTTTCAGTCTCGTTTCGGCTTTTGTACTTAGAAATGAAAAGCGAAAAGGGGGCAGGAAATTAATCTCTGCAACCCATCCACTCCAGCAAGGAAAATAATCCGACAGGAATCTGATATGTATATCTATGACGAAAACTCCCGCCAGGCACTAGATGAACAGATAATAGATGAATTAATCACCAGCGCCTGCGCCAAACTGAAATATCAGTTGCAAAGCTTCGCAAATCAGTATCCTGCGGCCTGTAGTGTTGATGGACAATATCCACTGACACCCAATACCGACTGGACGACAGGATTCTGGAGTGGGATAACCGGGCTGGCATGGAAACTGAGCGGTGATAGCTTCTATGCCAGTCAACTGGCGCAGCAGGTTGACAGTTTTCGTTCCCGGCTCGCCATTCGGCATGAGCTGGATACACACGATCTTGGCTTCCTCTATTCACTCTCTTGCGTGAACGCATGGCGCTTTATGGGGAATCAGGATGCGCGGAAAGCGGCGCTTGGCGCGGCGGATCTGCTGATAGCACGCTATTTGCCGACGGCCGGAATTATTCAGGCCTGGGGGAATCTTGACGATCCGGAGCAGCGCGGGCGGATGATTATCGACTGCCTGATGAACCTGCCTTTGCTGTACTGGGCAACAAAAGAGACTGGAGATGCGGGCTATGCGACCTGTGCCCGTAGTCATGCCAGACAGGCCATGAACTATCTGATGCGTAGTGATTATTCGACGTATCACACCTTTTATATGGATGCTGGCACCGGCGCGCCGCTAAGAGGAGGAACTCATCAGGGATTTGCCGACGATTCATGCTGGGCCCGCGGTCAGGCATGGGCTATCTATGGCTTCGCGCTGAGCTATCGGGAAACCGGAGATTCGCGATTTCTACAGGCAGCGATCAATGCTGCCCGATATTTTCTTTGCCATTTACCTGAAGACCAGATCTGCTACTGGGATCTGTCACTGACTGCCCTCGATACGCCAAAGGATAGTTCCGCTGCTGTTATAGCCGTTTGTGGATTGCTGGAATTGGTCAATTTTCTTTCAATCCTTGACCCACAAAGAGAGCTGTTTATCCGTCAGGCACTGAATATCACGACGGAACTTATTCATCACTATTTTGATGGCAGACCAGGCGCCAGTGGCTATCTGAAACATGCTGTTTATAATCTGAATAAAGAACGTGGGGTCGATGAATATAGCATTTGGGGGGATTATTTCTTTTTTGAACTGCTTTCCCGTCTAAAGAATCCACTTAATCGCTACTGGTAATTAATAATAAAAACGCCGGCATTAATATAATGCCGGTATCAGGGTGTATTATGAAAATATATGGGGTTATTATTTATTGCTCTTTGTTTTTTATCTGTTGGCCTGTTTATGGAGTGGGGTATATTGAAGTTCGGGAAGCATGGGACAGCGCCTCTAAAGAACATCAGTTTAAGCTGGGCGCTGGTTATCATTTCCGGAATGGTGCCGGTATGCTTTATCAAACAACATATAATACCGGAAAAAGTCTCGACCAGCTTGAACATAGTTTTGATGAAATAGAGGGGTGGTATCCGCTGTGGAAAATGACAGATGCGCTGACATTATATGCTGGCGGTCTGATCAATTCGACCAGCTCAGGTTCAACAACCGCACCTTATATCCAGTTCGGTTATCTTGTTAGTCCTGACTTCGCTGTCGCCTTTAAATATCGCTATAACCATATGAACTATCAGACCCGTAACCTTTCCGGGATTATGGATTACAACGACAGTCATCAGTTTATTGTGGTGGCAAACTATAAAATAAATGAAGTGTTAAATTATGAATTTGAACCAGATTTATATATTAATAGCGGCGAATATCACCGTAAGAATGGTAAAGGTCACAGTTGGGAACTGAATCATAAAGTTACATGGAAGATGAGCAATACCTGGCGGCCATTTATACAGTTTTCCTGGCTGGACAGGGATGCGGGTAATCATGCTGAACGCTACCGCATCCGACTGGGTATACGCTATTACCTGTGAGTCGGGCAGGTCATTACCACCCAGCGAGTTAACCGGTAACGGTTGTCAGCCATCAACCAATAGCGCATCAACCAGGGTTTCAATTCGGGCGCGATCCGGCTGTTCGGAGGCGAACAGCAGCCGGTAGATCAGCGGCGCCACCAGGCTATCGAGGATCGCGTCCCCTTCGGGAACCGATTCGCCGCGGGCCAGCGCGCGCTGCCTGATAACCTCGACCTGTTCCAGGGTGTAGGTGGTGCACTGCACCCGGTTCTGCGGCTTATCCACCGCCAGAACGGTGCGCAGCATGTTGCGGCCGGGAACCGAGGAAATCTCCTCAATATACTGCTCTATCCAGGCGAGCAGATCGGCCCTGAAGCTACCGCAATCCTCTGGTTCATGGTCCGGGCGCAGGTTTTCCACTGCGACATCCGACAGCAGCTCCGCCAGAGTGCCCCAGCGGCGATAAATGGTGGAAGGGGTGACACCAGCCCTTTCGGCAATGGCCGGGATGGTGAGCTGCTGTGCATCGCCCAGGGCCTGGATTTCACGTACGGCCCGGTGAACGGCAGCCTGCACCAGTGCGCTGCGCCCGCCTGGTCGTGGTCCCGGGCGGCTTTTTTTATCTTCCATTCAGATCCTCTGACAAACGCTAAAAAATGACTATTGCAAATAAATTGCGTTAGTGGGATAGTCCCGGCTAACCACAATCGCAAATAAATTGCTTTTATCAGAGGTCATATCGTGATGTCCAGTTCCTTCACCCGAAAACTGCGCCAGTCGGATGCGGCTCTGACCGCGCTTCATGCCCAGACCCTGGTGGTGACGCTGGCGGCGTCGAGCGCCTCTACGCCGCTATATGCGCTCTATCGGGCGGCGTGGACATTTTCTCCTTTCCTGCTCACGGTGGCCTTTGCCGCCTATGCTATTGCGCTATTACTGACGCTGCTGTTCGTTGGCCGCCTTTCGGATCGTATCGGGCGTCGTCCGGTGATCCTGGGCGCATTGCTGTTTGAAGGCGCCAGCATGTTGCTGTTTCTGAACGCGACTGATATTGGCTGGTTGATTGGCGCACGTCTGGTACTGGGAGTGGCAACCGGCCTTGCCACTTCGGCCCTGAGCGCGGCCATTATCGATCTTTCTCCACAGCGCGGCGGCTTTGTTAACGGCGTTTCGCCGCTGTTCGGCATGGGGGTTGGCGCGCTGGGAGGCGGGCTGCTGGCGCAGTATGCTCCTGCGCCGCTGCATTTCATCTATGCGCTACTGCTTGGGCTGTTTGCGCTGCAGTTTATCCGGACCTGGTTTTCACGTGAGACGGCGGGCGCGCTACGCCCTGACGCCTGGCAGCCGCTGCCGAAGATAGCAGTTCCGCCTGCGGCCCGTGCCACGCTGCTGCTGGTCAGTCCGGTGAATATCGCTGCCTGGGCGCTGTGCGGTTTTTACCTGTCGCTGATGCCTTCGCTGTTGCAACAGGTCACGGGGATAACAGCGCTGGGATTTTCGGGGCTGGCCGTGGCGCTGTTGGCCTTTAGCGGCGCGGCGGCGGTTGTCGTTGCACGGCACCAGAGCGGCTATCGGGCGCTGGCGGGGGGAACGATGGCGATGATTCCCGGCTCGCTACTGATTCTGGCGGGGATCATTTCAGGATCCGTCGCGCTGCTGTTGGTCGGTTCGGTTTTTGCTGGTGCCGGACTGGGTGCCGGATTCCTGGGCGCCATTAAAAGCATAGTGCCGCTGGCTGAACCCCATGAACGGGCAGGGTTGATGGCGGTATTTTATATAGAAAGCTACCTGGCGAATGCGATACCCGCCATGAGCGCCGGGCTGCTGGTTCAGGTAATTGGGTTGAAGGCAACCGCGCAAGCGATGAGCCTGCTGGTGTTATGTCTGTCGGCGATCGCGGCTGTTACCGTGCGCAAGGTCGGGCGCCAGCAGGCAGCGCCCGATATGCCCCATGCTTAATCAGAACATCGCCATCGAAACGTCATTTCGCGATGTCATACCGTCAGGGATCGGGCCGGGTTGTTTCATCAAATACGGTGCGTTCATTAGGCGTACCCGCCTGGTCCATTCCTACGCCGGTGGCATCAGGCAGGAAATGCGAGGTGATAAACGCAATGGTATAAGCCGAAATCGCCAGCAGCCCCATGGCACGGCCGAGCGCCATATGGGTGGCAAGGATACCCACCGCCGCTGGCATCAGAGAGCCAAACCCTCTGCCGAAACTGGCGCAGAATCCGGCACCAGCGCCCCGTAATCGGGTTGGATAAAGCTCTGAAAAAGCAGGGGTAATACCCGAAGCCAGCCCACCCTGAAAGGCGCCCAGAAAGAAGCCCAGTATCAGGGTTGCCGCAAGGCTTATGTCAGCGAACATATAGATACCGACCACCAGCGCCTGCAGGCACAGAAACAGCATCATTGTGCGCCACCGACCGAGTCGGTCGCTGATGTAGCCACAAATAAAGGGGCCGAGTAGTGAGCCCAGAATATTAATACATAAATACCCGGACATAGAAGTTACTGGCAGGCCAAGAGTTATCCGTAAATAGGTAGGGAGCCAGGTGATCATAATATAAGCGCCACCGAAAACACCGCTGGAAAATAGGGTCCCGGTCACCGTCATACGCAAAAATTCCGGGGAGAAAATACCGCTGTCACCACCCTTTTTTACGTGGTTCGACAGAGTATTAAATACTGGCGATTCGGGAACCGAACGACGTAACCACCACAGCAGCATGGCGGGGATCGTGCCTACAGTAAAAAAGATTCGCCAGGCAATTTCCTGAGAAAAGAAACTCAACACTACCGGTAGCGTGGCCAGCGATAGCGCATTGCCGATGGCATAACCGCTCTGGATAGAGGCTGCGACCCGGCCCCGAACCCGCGCACGAATAACTTCGCTAATCAGTACACCGCACACCACCATTTCGCCGCCGTAACCCAACCCCTGAAGGAAGCGGAGCGGCAGAAACTGCCAGAAGCTGGTACAGAAAGCGGTCAGCAGGGTAAACAGGGAAAGCCAGATAACGGTCAGACGCAAAACCCGGGTACGTCCGAAACGATCGGCCAGACGGCCTGCACTCCAGCCACCAAGAGCGCTGCCAATCAGTGACGCCGAACTCAAAATTCCGGCATCTGATTTACTAAGAAAACCGATAGTAAGAAGAATCGGCATTGCCAGGGAGTATATGGTGGAATCAAACGCATCCAGCACATAGCCGCCAAAACAGGACCAGTAAGTTTTACGTTCTACCGAACCAAGATCGCTATACCAGCCAATTTTCATAATATACCTGATGTTGTGAAAAGAATGCCGGACCCGGCCAGAAAGGCTGAGCATGATGTAAGCAATGTTATTTATGCCATCTAAAATAAAACGCGCCGAATAAATAAAAACCCTGATTCATGTAGGTTGTGATCTTTATTCTGATTATCTTTAGTCAGCGTAATAAATGATGATTTGGGAAGCGGATTTGTTTTGTGGTGCTATGAGTTATTTTTATAGTCGCTAAGCATTTCCCGAAATGTTAAAAAGAGATGCCTGGGGCATCGTGCCCCGCAACGACTCATGACCCCACAAGTAAGGAGTCCACCATGCCGCACGTTGATATTAAATACTTCCCGCGCGACCTGAGCGAAGAGCAGAAACAGGCGCTGAGCGACGATATCTATGCCGTACTGAATAAGCATCTGCAAACCAAAGAGAGCTCGCTGTCGGTAGCCCTGACTGAAGTAGCTCCGGAAGCCTGGAAAGAGCAGGTCTGGGATCCCATCATCCAGCCATCGCTGGAAACCCTGGTGAAGAAACCCGGCTATAGCATGTAACAGCGCTCGCGCCGGGCTCCCTGGCGCGGTGCTTTCATTCGAAAGCTTTTTGCGACTTCAGTCACGGTTGTTCTATACTGCCGCTCGTTATTTTTGCATTCCGGCACCGGACAACGAGGTTGTATGAAGATTAAGCTCATCGCTGTGGATATGGACGGCACCTTCCTGAACGACAGGAAAGAGTACGATAAACAACGCTTTCTGGCGCAGTATGCCGCGCTGCGCGAGCAGGGCATTCGCTTTGTGGTCGCCAGCGGTAACCAGTACTACCAGCTCATCTCTTTCTTTCCGGAAATTCGCCACGAGATTGCCTTTGTAGCCGAGAATGGCGCCCTGATTTATGACCGTGATGAGCAGGTCTGGCACGCTGAACTGACCCACGATGACACTCTGTCAGTCCTGGATGCGCTGGATGATTTCCGCGGCACCAACTTTGTGGCCTGCGGCCTGAAGAGCGCTTACGTGCGCGAAGGGGCGCCGGAGGCTTTCCTGAGTCTGATGGCAAAACATTATCATCGTCTGCAACCGGTGCAGGATCTGCGTGCCGTAGACGATGTGATCTTTAAGTTTTCCCTGAATCTGCCGGATGCCGAAGTCCCGGCCCTGGTGCGCCAGTTGGATCATAAACTGGACGGTATTGTGAAGCCGGTTACCAGCGGTTTCGGTTTTGTCGACCTGATTATCCCTGGAGCCCACAAAGCCAGCGGCCTGTCGCGTCTGCTAACGCGCTGGAACATCGCGCCGCAGGAGTGCGTTGCCGTGGGCGACAGCGGCAACGATGTGGAGATGCTGGAACTGGTGGGCTACTCCTTCGCTATGGAAAATGCCGCAGAGGCGGTGAGTGAGGTGGCGAAATACCAGACCACCTCCAACAACGACAGCGGCGTGCTGAAGGTGATCGATGCCGTGTTACAGGGCGAGAAACCCTTTAGCGCTTAACCGAAACATCGCCCAGCAGAAAAGCGATGCTGCGACCGCCCTGGCTCTGCTCCAGGGCGATCTTCACGATAATGGTCAGCGGTACCGACAGCAGCATACCCACCGGCCCCAGTAGCCATCCCCAGAAGATCAGCGAAACGAACACCACCAGGGTAGAAAGCCCCAGCCCACGCCCCATAATGCGCGGCTCCAGAATATTACCGAACAGCATATTAACCGCCAGGTAAAGGACTACCACCAGCAACGCATCGTAGAGGCCGCTGAAGACCAGCACCTGAGCAACAGGCGGAATGGCGGCCAGCACGGAACCGATATTGGGGATGTAGTTCAGCGCAAAGGCCAGTAATCCCCAGACGAAGGCAAAACGCACCGAAAGCAGCGACAGCATACCCCATACCACCAGACCGGTGACCAGACTGATAGCGGTTTTCAGCACCAGATAGTGGGTAACGCTATCCAGCGCTCGCTGAATAGCGGCCATGCCTTCAGCCGGGCGGCTCATCAACTGCTGAAGTTTGGTGGGCAGTTGCGGCACTTCCAGCAGCATAAAGACCACCGTTAACAGCAGCAGGAAGATCGAGGTCATCGCATTAGAAAGCCGGGTCAGCAGGTTGGTGATGAGCGTCATCGCGGCATTGGGATCGATATATTTCACCACCTCCTCGACCGATACCTGAATACCAACCCGCTGTAGCCACGGCTCCAGGCTGGAAAGCGGAGCAATCAGCGATGAACGATACTGGGGCAGGGTGCGGGCCAGTTCATTTAGCGAAGTCCCCAGATAGGCCAGCAGCAGCACGGCCAGCATGACGATGGCGCTCACCAGCAGCACGATGGCCAGCGCGCGCGGAATACGGATACGCTCCAGCAGGCTGACCACCGGGTTCAGGATCACGGCAACGAACAGCGCCAGTACGAAGGGCACGATAAGATCGGCGGCCACTTTAATTCCGGCCAGCACAATCACCAGCATTCCCAGCATAATAACCAGTTTTAAAGCGTTCAACGTAATAATGGGTTTTGCCATCCCGGCTCTCCGCATAGTGGTCTCCGGCGAAAAATAGCATGTTGGCTGGTTTCTGGGAAATATCCAGCGTAAAAATAGAGACTGATGGTAAAGAACCGAAAATAAATTGAGTTTCAGAAGGGTCTTATGATAGAAGATAGTGGTGTTTAGCTACCGGAGACAATTTTCTGTCCGCAATGATGAGAAGCAACCCGCGGATAAGTTGTACAAATTATGAATCAGACACTGATGTCTTTATTCTTTTTCACCGATCGTTCCCTTTTTTCTGTCGCCAGTCTCTTTAGTGGCGAACAGCACTGGCGCAGCGCGCTCTAGCCCCAATCTCTCCTGTTCGTGACCCGGCATTTTTCCGGCCCGTCACGCTAATTTCTCTTTTATTTACTTTCTGTTAAATGTCGTTTAACAGATCGGCATTATCATATTTACGTTCAGGAGAGCGTTATGTTGTATTGGATATTTCTGGCTCTGGCGATTGTTTTTGAAATTACCGGAACCCTGTCGATAAAATGGGCTGGTGAGACCTCCGGCGGCATACTATTTATGCTTGCGATGATTTCCCTTTCCTATATTTTTCTGTCTCTCGCCGTTAAGCGAATTGCGCTGGGCGTGGCTTACGCTATGTGGGAAGGCATTGGTATTTTGTTTATTACGCTGTTCAGCGTGCTGCTGTTTGGCGAATCGCTGCCATGGCTGAAGCTGGCGGGGCTGGCGACGCTGATAGCGGGGATTGCACTGATTAAATCAGGTACCCGCAAGCAGGAGGTGGCCCATGGCGCAGTTTGAGTGGATCCACGGCGCCTGGCTGGCGTTTGCTATCGTGCTGGAGATTGTTGCTAACATCCTGCTGAAATTTTCCGACGGCTTCCGTCGCAAGCTCTTTGGCGTGCTGTCGCTGCTGGCGGTAATGGGCGCCTTCAGCGCACTGTCTCAGGCGGTGAAGGGGATTGAACTGTCGGTGGCCTATGCGCTGTGGGGCGGTTTTGGCGTGGCGGCGACCGTGGCCGCGGGCTGGATACTGTTCGGTCAGCGCCTCAACCATCGCGGCTGGATGGGGCTGGGCCTGCTGTTGGTGGGCATGGTGCTGATTAAACTGGCCTGATGACAGGCGGGCTGGCGTGGATTACTTTGCCAGCCCGTCCAGCTGTTCGCGAAAGGCCGTGACTGCAATGGCGCGGTTATCCGCCCGGGCGCGATCGTCAGGCGCCGGGGCGGAACTCTGAATACCAATGAGCTCCCAGCTACCGTTGCGCCTGAGCAGCAGAGGTGAGCCGCTGTCACCGGGCAGGGTATCGCACTGATGCGACAGCACGCCCTGCTGGGCCCATCCGGTAATCAGGCATTCCTGATGCATATAGAGAGTATCAAGGTGATCTTCCGGATATCCGGACTGCATGACCTTGCGACCCGCCTCTTTCAGTGCTGCAGTCAGTTCGCTACGGCTCCCCTTAAATAACTGCAGAGGCATAATGCCCGATGGGGCATAGCGCAGCACGATCAGCCCGTAATCCTTCGACGCGGCGGCGGGGGGAATAATCCAGCCATCGCCGTCCGGCTTCAGCAGGCGCCCCAGCCCCGTGGCCGCTCGCCCTTCAATACCGTGAATTTCATAGCGCCAGACCCCTTTTAGCGACACAAAGCGTAGCGCCACCGCACGATCCGGGCTGGCCTTCGGTGGAGAGAGCAGGCAGTGGCCTGCGGTTAATGCCAGATTTGGAGCAATAAGGGTGGCGGTGCACAGATTACCGCTGGCGGTTTCCAGTTGTCCGATGGCGTCCCAGGGAGAAAGAGTGGGGTCGGTGACCGGCACGCGATCGTCCTGACCGAAAAAAAGCGTCTTAATTTGGGCGGCGCTGAGGTTGTCTGCATCGTCAGCCGTGGCATTCACAGACACCAGACAGAGCGCACCCAGTAACAACACAATGGTTTTATGCATATCACTCTCAGTGGTGATCTCGTGTAAAGCGTGTTCCCGATTTGTAACTATAGCCGGGCCGGGCGGAAAGCGGTAGAAAAATCAGAGGACTACGCTTTTTATAACCAGAGACTGGCAGCGAGGATCCCGCAAAGAATCAGCACGGTCAGGATAATTTCGAACAGATAGCGACGCAGCATGATGGGCAGCTCCGAAAAACGGCACCCGGGAATCAGGTGCCGTGTGGGGGATCGGTGCGAAGAGTGACGCTATCAGGCGGCCGGTTTTTTAGCGGTGGGCGTGCTGGCCTGATGGTGTTTTTTCTGAGGGGCTTTGTGAGCCTGCTTTTTCGCCGCCTGGCCTTTCTGCTCAGCCGCTTTGGCTTTGTGGTGGTGCGCTTTTTTATGGTGTTGCTGAGTCGCGGCTGGTTTTGCCGCCGGTGCGCCCTGCGCCGGAGTGGTATCGGCGGCGAAAGCGGCAGAAGAGAGCCCCATTGCGGCAGCGATAGCCAGTGCATAGACCTTGTTCATTCCATCATCCTCATGTGGTTTGTGGTACAGCCCCGAGCGGGGCCGTTGAAACCACTATAGGCCCCGGGGCCGGGGCGTTCCGTGAGTGATTGGTATCGGCGTGTAACGCAATGTACAGCCTTTACAGATAGCGGGTTTCCAGATGATGGCGGAAGTGGGCGGGGTTGAGATCCTCGCCGCTGGCGTTATGAATTAACTGCCCGGTGGTGAAACGGCTGCCGTGCTGCCAGATGTTCTGGCGCAGCCAGTCGAACAGCGCGTTGAGGGAACCTTCTGCGATATCGCTATCCAGCGTGGGCAGCGCTTTGCGGGCAGCCTGAAATAGCTGAGCGGCGTACATGGCGCCCAGCGTATAGGTCGGGAAGTAGCCGAAACCGCCGTCGGTCCAGTGGATATCCTGCATGCAGCCGTCACGGTAGTTATCGCGGGTAGAAAGGCCAAGCCAGGACTGCATCTTCTGATCCCAGAGTTCGGGGATATCGGCGACTTCGATGTCGCCGTCGATCAGCGCACGTTCTATCTGGTAGCGCAGAATAATATGGGCCGGGTAGCTGACCTCATCGGCGTCGATGCGAATCAGTCCTGGTTTGACTCGTTGGTTCCAGGCGATAAAGTTGGCTTCATTAAAAGCGGGCCGATCGGCAACGTGATTAAGCACCCGCGGGCGCAGCTGTTTCAGGAAGGGGGTACTGCGGGCGAGCTGCATTTCAAAGAACAGGCTCTGGGATTCGTGGATCGCGGTGGAGCGCGCCAGTTGAACCGGCTGACCGGACCATTCCCGCGGCAGCCCCTGCTCGTAGCGGGCGTGGCCGGTTTCGTGAATTACCCCCAGCAGGGCGCTGAACAGATCGTCTTCGCTGTAGCGGGTGGTGATACGAACATCTTCAGGCACGCCGCCGCAGAATGGGTGGGCGCTGACGTCCAGCCGTCCCCCCTCAAAATCAAAGCCCAGCAGGGTCATCACCTCCAACCCCAGCGCTCGCTGCTGCTCTACCGGAAACGGTCCCTGGGGCGCCACCGGGGGATGCTGCGCCTGCTTTTCCAGTGCCTGTTGTAACAGCTGCGGCAGCCAGCTTTGCAGATCGGCGAACAGGGTATCGAGGCGGGCGCTGGTCATTTCCGGCTCGTAGATATCCAGCAGCGCGTCATAGCGCGAGCAGCCCAGGGTATCGGCCCGGATGGCGGCCTCTTCGCGACTCAGGCGAACCACTTCCTGCAAATTGGGGGCGAATCCCTGCCAGTCGTTATCAGGGCGCTGGCTGCGCCAGGCGTGCTCGCAGCGGCTGCCAGCCAGGGATTTAGCCTCGACCAGGTCGGCAGGCAAAATCGCGGCCTGCTGATAGTGGCGGCGCATCTCCCGCAGATTGGCGCGTTGCAGGCAGTCCAGAGGTTCCTGTTCCGCTTCGTCCAGCCAGTCGCCGACCCGCTGGTCGGTCAGAATCTGGTGTTGCAGAACGCTCAGCTCCGCCAGCGCTTCACTGCGCGCCTGACTGCCGCCGGGCGCCATCATGGTATACATATCCCAACCGGCGATGGCCGACAGGTGACCAAATCGGGCAAGACGGGTAAAAGTACGGGTAAGCTGCTGATAGTTTGTTGGTTGCATAGGGCCTCGTCCGGCGGTTTACGATGCTGGCAAGATAGCACTCAGTAAGGTAAAAGACGAGGAAGCGAGCCATACCGGCTGTGGAACCACAGTAAGGAACAAAATATGACCCTGAATATACGCGCTATGGCCCCTGAGGATACGCCATACGGGCTGGCGCTAAGCCAGCAGGTGGGCTGGCCGCATCGCCTGGAAGACTGGCAGCAGTCACTGGCGCTCGGTCGGGGGCTGGTGGCGGAAGAGGGCGGACGCATTGTGGGTACCACCCTGTACTGGCCGTGGGGAGAGGGTAGCGCCACCGTGGGGCTGGTGATTGTCGATCCTGACTGCCAGGGGCGCGGTATCGGGCGTGAGCTGCTGAGCCAGACCCTGGAGGCGCTGGAGGGCTACAACGTGCGTCTGCACGCCACAGCGGCGGGGCAACCGCTGTACAGGCAGTTTGGGTTTGTGGCAGTAGGCTCTGCCTCGCAGCATCAGGGAATAGTGGATCCCTCGTTTACGGCACCGACGCCAGGTTCTGGCACGCGGCTGCGCCAGGGGGGCGAGCAGGATGGTGCGCCGTTGACGGCGCTGGACTGTCAGGCCAGCGGTCTGTACCGCCCGCAGCTTATCAACCTGCTACTGACTCAGGGGCGGGTCCTGGTACTGGAAAGCGATACCGGGGAGCCCCTGGGTTTTGCCGCGCTAAGGCCTTTTGGCCGGGGGCACACCATCGGGCCGGTGGTCTGTTCGAATGAAGAGGATGCCCGGGCGCTGGTTGGCGCTTTTATGGCGCAGCGGCGCGGTAAGTTTGTGCGTCTGGATTGCGATAGCGCGTTGCCGTTTTGCGACTGGCTGACTCGCCAGGGGCTGAGCGAAGTCGATGCCCCGGTCATGATGGTGTGCGGCAAGCCGTGGCTGGTTAAGGCCGGGTCGCCGCGCACCTTTGGCCTGATGAGTCAGGCGATGGGCTGATCTGTCATCCTATAAACATCACCGAAACACACAGCAGACCTACCGCCAGGGTAATCAGGTTGGCCAGTGACCGGTAAGGCTTAAGCGCCGGAATAATGAAGGTGGACAGCGTTGGCATAATAAACAGAATGATGGCGATAAGCGGCCCGCTGATGGCGGAGATCATCGAAATCGCGTTGGGATTAATGCAGCACACCACAAAGGTAATGGTGGAGACGGCCATGACCGAAATCGCCCGGTTAAAGGCCCGGCTACGCTTAACGCCCACCCGGTCCAGTGCGGATTTGGTGATTTCCGTTGCGCCTTCTATCACGCCGAAATAGGTGCCCAGAAACGACTTGGACATGGCGACCACCGCCACGATAATCCCGGAGATCCCCAACCAGGCGGGGGCGTCTGGCGTTATGGCCAGCGCGGAAAGAATCGTCAGCCCTTTCTCTTTGGCTTCCACAATATAGGGCGCGGGAATCGCCAGCAGGCAGCTAAAGACAAAGAACAGCACGCTCAGGCAGATAATCAGGTAGGCCACCTTCATTATTTTCTTGCAGTTGTCCATGGCGCCGTCGCCGCAGCGCTGGCGGCGAGCTACCGCAAAGGTCGAGATAATAGGGGTATGGCTGAAGGCGAACACCATCACGGGAATGGAGATCCATACCTGATGCAGGGTCTGTCTGGTGACCTGCAACTGCTCGGTAAAGTGGGCGGTCTGCCAGCTGCCGGTCAGCCATAGCGACAGAAACAGAAAGTAAGCGATTAGCGGAAACACCAGCATGCCCATCACCTTAATGGTGATATGGCGCCCGGTCAGGAAGATCAGATTCAGCACCAGCACCACGGTAAGACTGACCATGACCCGCACCGATGGAGTGATGGTGATATGGCTCGCCAGCTGTTCCGTCAGCGAATTGGTGATGGCCACGGCATAAATCAGCACCACCACAAAAAAGGCGACAAAATAGAGGGTGGTGATCAGATTGCCGATCTTTCGACCATAGTAGCGCTTTACTGCGCCGGTAATGCCCTCTTCGCCGGAGGCGCCGGACGAAAGAATAAACTGGCACAGCGCCCGATGGGGCCAGTAGGTTAACGGCCAGGCGACCAGTAGCGTAATCAGCAGGACCACGGAGCCAGCGGCGCCAAGCTGAATGGGCAGAAACAGCGTACCCGCACCAACAGCAGTGCCATATAAGGCAAAACTCCACAAAGTTTCTTCTTTTGACCAGATTTTAGACATTGATATAGCGTTATTAACTATTAATTGGCGTACGAAGTGGTGCAATCTACCATAAATGATGTCGCGGCGGGCAGCGGAGTTTGTTTCAGGCCGTAGCGCAGAAAGGTCAGGCGGCGTCTGCGCCAGGAAGCGAATCCAGAATAAAATTGCGCAGTGCGGCCTCTGCGGCAGTGGCCGGCGCATTACGCCAGGCAAGCCAGGTTTCCGCCTGTCGCAGGGTGGGCCAGATGGTTTTGCACACCACGTTGCTAAAGCCGAGATAGCGTACCGAAGCCGGTACCAGTGCAATGCCCATCCCGGCGTTGACCAGCGCCATAATGCTGTGAGTCTGGCCGATGTACTGAACAAAACGTGGAGGGGGCAGGGTTTCCGCCAGTAGTTCCAGCGTCATCTCATAGAAGTAGCGTCCTTCGTCGGGGGCATAGGCGATCATCGGTTGATGGCGCAGATCCTCCGGACCAATCTGCGCGCGTTCCGCTAACGGGTGACCGACCGGTAGCGCCAGCACCATCGGCTCGCGGTGATAGCGGCGATGAATCAGTCCCTCCTGTTCGGCAATGGCCGGGCGCATCATCGCAAGGGCGATAGTACCGGCATTCAGGGCGGCAATCTGATCCGAGGTCACCATCTCTTTCAGGGTGATGTCGATATCCGGCAGCGCGCGCTGTACCCGGCCGAGCAGCTCCGGAATCAGCCAGTAACCTGAAACGGCGGTGAATCCCAGCGCCACCCGTCCGGCGCTGCCTTTATGAATACGCCGGGCGGTATCGACCGAAAGTTCCGCCATGGTCAGCATCTGGCGCGCCGCCAGTAAAAAGGCCGTCCCGGCCTCGGTTAAACGTACCATCCGACTATTGCGTTCAAACAGACGTACCCCGAGCGACTCTTCCAGCAGCCGAATCTGGCGGCTTAATGGCGGCTGCGTCATGTACAGACGGGCGGCGGCGCGACCGAAATGTAGCTCTTCGGCGAGCGTAATAAAACAGCGAAGCTGATTAAAGTCATTAAACATCCGGTCCCCTCTGGCCTGTGACCCTGTTAACACTTCTCCGGATTGGCTGACGCGTCACTGGCGCGACGATATCCCGCCAGGCCAGTACCCGTGCCAATGATGACTCAATGTGAATCGATAAATACAAATTATAAATTAGACCTGAATAGTTGCCTGCCCATAATCAAAAACGACGACGAAACAAGACCTTGAAACCCAGAAGCGGCGAGCCTTTCCGTCGTTATGAATCTGAACGGAGGATAACCGTGATAACCGATATTCTGCTGATCCAGCCAGTACCGGATCTTATCGATAGTGCGCTGAAAGACCGTTATCGGGTGCATCGCTGGTATGACATGGCCGATCGGGAGGCTTTTCTCGCTACCGGTGCCGCCGGGATTCAGGCGGTGGTCACCGGCGGTTCATTTGGTTTGCCCAATAGCATCATGGATCGCCTGCCGGCGCTGAAGATTGTGGCCATTAGCGGCATCGGTACCGATGCCGTGGATCTGGCGCGGGCCAGAGATCGCGGCATTCACGTGACCACCACGCCGGGCGTACTGACCGACGATGTAGCCGACATGGCGATGGGATTAATGATGATGACTCTGCGCGATCTGGTGACGGGCGATCGCCTGGTGCGCGCCGGTCAGTGGGGCTCAGTCACTCAGCCGCTGGCAGTACGGGTCACCGGCAAGCGACTGGGCATTGTGGGGCTGGGGCAGGTGGGGCACGCCATTGCACAACGGGCGCAGGCGTTCGCCATGCCGGTGCGGTACCACTCCCGACGGCCCCGCCCGGAAAGCGGTTATCGCTATGTCGACAACCTGATCGCCCTGGCCCAGGAGAGCGACATTCTGGTGGTGGCGGCTTCGGCGGATAGCCAGCAGGCGATTATTACCGCCGATGTTCTGCGCTCGCTCGGGCCGCAGGGTTATCTGATTAACGTGGCGCGCGGCAAGCTGGTCGATGAAGAGGCGTTGATCGCCGCGCTGGATCAGGGGCAGATCGCCGGTGCCGGGTTGGATGTGTTCGCCAGCGAGCCGCACGTTCCTGCCGCGCTGCTGGCGCACCCCGGCGTAGTGGTACAGCCGCACCGCGCCAGCGCCACCCGGGAAACGCGCCTTGCCATGGGGGAGATAGTACTGCAAAACCTGGCCGCCTGCGCCGCCGGGCAACGCCCGCCAACCTCGGTAACCGGTTGAGTGATAACGCCCCTGTGCGGGCTATGGGAGTGTCCATGAATATCAAAGAGTCTTCAATCGCGGCCCCGCGTGACGAGGCGTTAAACGTCGCGCGGCGCGGCTATCTGCGCTATATCATTCTGGCGCTAATCTTTGTGGTGACGGTCATCAACTATGCCGATCGGGCAATTCTTTCGATAGCGGGTACCAGCGTGGCTCAGGATGTCCATCTGGATCCGATGCAGTTGGGCATGGTTTTTTCCGCTTTTGGCTGGGCCTATGCGCTTGGGCAGGTGCCCGGGGGCTGGCTGCTGGACCGCTTTGGCGCCCGGCGGGTATACGGGTGCAGTATTGTGCTCTGGTCGCTGTTTACCGCCTTGCAGGGGTTGGTAGAAAGTCTGGGGTTGATGGCGATCTCCGCCATGCTGTTCCTGTTTGTGATGCGTTTTGCCCTGGGGCTGGTGGAAGCCCCGGCCTTTCCCGCCAATTCACGTATCGTTACCTGCTGGTTTCCCACCCGGGAGCGGGGAACGGCCTCGTCGCTGTTCAATTCGGCGCAGTATCTGGCGGTCGCGATCTTTACCCCGCTGATGGCCTGGCTGACCGCAAGCCTGGGCTGGCAGCACGTCTTCTTCGTGATGGGCGGCGTGGGGCTGGCGCTGGGCGTAGTCTGGTTCTGGTTTTATCACGAGCCGCATCAACACCGGCGCCTGAGTGGGGCCGAGATGGCGCATATGCGCGCCAACGGGGCGCTGGTGGATATGGAACTCAACCGTAAATCCCACCGGGAACCGGTCACCTGGCATAAGCTGCTGCAACTGTTCCGCCATCGTAATCTGTGGGCGGTCTATATCGGTCAGTACTGCATTACGGCGCTGACTTATTTCTTTATCACCTGGTTTCCTATTTACCTGATTAAAGAACGCGGCATGTCGATTCTGGAGGCCGGTTTCAGCGCTGCCATTCCCGCGGTGTGTGGCTTTACCGGCGGTATTCTGGGTGGCGTACTGTCTGACTATTTAATTCGTAAAGGGGCTCATCCTTCCCTGGCCCGTAAAATTCCGTTCACGCTGGGAATGTTTCTGGCCATGGGGTTGGTACTGACCAATTTTGTGGATGCCAACGCCGCGGTGATTGGGCTGATGGCGGTCGCCTTCTTTGGCAAAGGCCTGAGCGCGGTGGGCTGGGCGACCATGTCGGATATCGCGCCAGCGGGAATGATTGGCCTGAGCGGCGGGGTGTTTAACGGCCTGGGCAATATCGCCGGAATCGTCACCCCGGTGGTAATTGGGTATGTGGTCTCCACCACCGGTTCGTTCAGCGATGCCATCTGGTTTGTGGCGCTGCACTGCCTGGTGGGGCTGCTGGCTTATGCGGTGATTGCCCGGCGTTTTGAACGGGTGGTGATTACCGGGTGATAATCTGCCGGGACCATGGTCCCGGCCTCTCTTCAGGCGCGGCTGCGATGCAGGTGATGGCCCACCAGCAGGGCGATAACCAGCAGCGCGCCGATAAAAGCGGTTACGCCATGCCAGCCGTAGTCGTGCCAGAACCAACCGCCGCTGGTGCCCGCCAGGCTCGACCCCATATAGTAGCTGAACAGATAGAGAGATGACGCCTGACCCTTGGCGCGCCGTGCCCGGATGCCGATCCAGCTACTGGCCACCGAGTGGGCGCCGAAGAAGCCAGCGGTGAACAACAGCATACCGGCGAAAATCAGCCACAGCCAGCCGCTCAGGGTCATTAGCAGTCCCGCCAGCATCACCCCGGTAAACAGCAGAATAATCGGTCCGCGGCCGTGGCGCGCCGAAAGGGCGCCTGCCCGCGGGGAACTCCAGGTGCCGGTCAGATAGGCGACGGAAAGTAGCCCCACCACGGCCTGGCTCAGATGCCAGGGGGACTGCATCAGACGGTAGCCGATGTAGTTAAACAGCGTCACGAAGGCCCCCATCAGCAGGAATCCTTCGGCGAACAGCCACGGCAGCGCCTTGTCGCGCCAGTGCAGGCGGAAGTTGATAAACAGCGTTTTCGGGCGTAGCGATGTCGGGCGGAAGTGGCGCGAAGCTGGCAGAATCTTCCAGAACATCAGAGCCGAGGCCAGTGCAAAACAGGCGATAACCGCCAGCGCGATGCGCCAGCCCACCACATCGGTCATCACGCCGCTCAGCAGGCGGCCGCTCATCCCGCCAATGGAGTTGCCGCTGATATACAGCCCCATGGAAAAGGCCGCCACGCTGGGGTGCATCTCTTCACTCAGCCAGGTCATACCCACTGCCGCCACGCCGCTGAGCGCCAGGCCGGTCAGGGCGCGCATCACCAGAATGCCGTGCCAGCTGGTCATTACCGTTGCCAGCAGGGCGCAACAGGAGGCGAGTAGCAGCGCGGTGACCATCACCGGCTTACGGCCCACGGCATCGGAGATGGGGCCGGTGAATAGCATACCCACCGCCAGCAGCGCCGTGGTGACAGACAGCGACACGCTGGCGCTGGCCGGTGAAATACCAAATTCGTGCGAGAGGATGGGGAGAATTGGCTGGACGCAGTACACCAACGCGAAGGTGGCGAGTCCGGCAGAAAAAAGTGCCAGGGTGGCGCGCATAAAGGCAGGTGTGCCGCGCCGGATATGGCTGGCCGCTGCTGCCGGTGCGGCCTCTTCGTCACGCATCCCGGCAGCGGCGGGGGTGACGGTTGTTGTACGACTCAAAATGCTTCCTTTAATAAAAAAGTGACCAGTATCACGTATTTATAGGGTAGAAAGCCGGGAATATTCTGTCTAATATATTAATAGTCTTAAATGATATCTATTAAATATGAATATTGAGTTGCGTCATCTGCGTTACTTCGTGGCAGTAGCGGAAGAGCTGCATTTTGGGCGCGCCGCCGCGCGTCTGAACATCTCCCAGCCGCCCCTTAGCCAGCAAATCCAGACTCTGGAGCAGGAGGTGGGGGCCCGTCTGCTGGCGCGTAATAATCGTAGCGTGCAACTGACCGAGGCAGGTCGCCAGTTTCTGGGCGATGTCCGTCAGATTCTGGGCCAGGTCGAGGCTGCCGCGGCACGGGCCGCTCGTCTGCACCACGGAGAAACTGGCGAACTGCGTATCGGTTTTACCTCATCCGCGCCCTTTATTCGTACGGTTTCCGACAGTCTTTCCACCTTTCGTCGCCTGTGGCCGGAAGTGCATATTGAGACGGTAGAAAACACCACCCGTGCGCTGATTGCGCCGCTTAACGAGGGAGAGCTGGAGCTGGGGTTGATGCGCAATACCGTGCTGCCGGAGACGCTGGACTGGCATCTGATTCTGCGTGAGCCGCTGCTGGCGGTGGTCCACCAGGATAATCCGCTGGCGCGGCGCTCAACGATTTCATTGTGCGATCTGGCCAGCGAACCCTTTGTCTTTTTCGACCCCAGAGTGGGGACCGGCCTTTATGACGACATCCTTAACCTGCTGCGCCGCCATGGTGTGACTCCCTACATTACCCAGGAAGTGGGGGAAGCGATGACCATTATCGGGCTGGTGGCGGCGGGCCTGGGCGTCAGTATTTTGCCCGCTTCCTTCCGCCGGGTGCAGCTGGCAGAAACGGTCTGGGTTCCTCTTAGCGAACAGCAAGCGGTTTCCGAGATGTGGCTGGTCTGGCCAAAACACCGGGAGATTGGGGCCGCAGCCCGTCGTCTGGCGCAACTTTTGAAAGGTAAAACGACGCCAGAAGCGCAGTAAAATGTGCGACAAATCACAAGGCTGGGTAAATATTTGACGCCACCTTGCTAACTGATTCACCATAGCCCTGAATGTTTATTTCGAAGCGCGAAAAATAGGGAGTCCAGCAGTGGGATCGGAGAGTCAGCCAGGGCATATCGATCAGATCAAACAGATGAATGCAGGGGCGGTTTACCGTCTGATCGACAGACATGGCCCGGTTTCCCGCATCGACCTGTCGCGACTTGCTCAGCTGGCGCCCGCCAGTATCACCAAAATCGTTCGGGAACTGCTGGAAGCCCACCTGGTCCAGGAAACAGAAATTCAGGAGCCCGGCAGTCGCGGGCGCCCGGCCATCGGCCTGAAGGTGGAAACCGAAGCCTGGCACTATCTGGCGGTACGCATCAGCCGTGGCGAACTGGCGCTGGGGCTGCACGATCTGAGCGGCAAGGTCGTGGTGGAAGAGCAGCTGCCGCTGGCGCCAGAAGCGGAAGAGGCGCTTTCCCTAAGGCTGTGTACCGAAATCGATCGCTTCTTTACCCGTCACCAGCATCAGTTGGAAAGACTCACCGCCATCGCTATCACGCTACCCGGCATTATCGATACCGCCAACGGCATTGTCCGGCGTATGCCGTTCTATGAAGAGGTTCGGGATCTGCCGCTGGGGGAGTTACTGGAGCAGCGTGTCGGCGTGCCGGTCTATATTCAGCACGATATCAGCGCCTGGACCATGGCCGAATCGCTGTTCGGCGCCTCTAAGGGAGCCAGGGACGTGATTCAGGTGGTGATTGACCATAATGTGGGTGCTGGAGTGATCAGCGACGGCCGCCTGCTGCATGGCGGCAGCAGTAGCCTGGTGGAGATTGGACATACTCAGGTGGATCCCTATGGTAAGCGTTGCTACTGCGGCAACCATGGCTGCCTGGAAACGATCGCCAGCGTGGAAAGTATTCTGGATCTGGCCCGGCAGCGGCTGGCGCAGTCAGGGAGTTCTCTATTGAACGGCAGGGCGCTGACCATCGCCTCCCTGTGTGAGACAGCTCAGGCCGGGGATCCGCTGGCCCGGGATATTATTCAGGGGGTGGGGCTGAATGTCGGCCGCATCCTGGCGATTATGGTTAACCTGCTTAATCCGCAAAAAATTCTTATCGGTTCACCGCTGAACCAGGCGGCGGAAATTCTCTATCCGACCATCAGCGATTGCATTCGCCGCCAGGCGCTGCCCGCCTACAGTCAGCATATCGAGGTGATTGCGACCTGCTTTGATAATCAGGGAACTATGGCCGGGGCAGCGCTGGTCAAGGATGCCATGTATAATGGTTCATTATTGATCCGTTTACTCCAGGGGTAACATTTTTCAGCCTTATCCATGAAAAATTGCGCTACCTCAATCCTGGGTATGATTGCATATTTTAGACTTCCGTCACTGTATTATTTTCTTTTTGATATTTTCAGAGCATAACTGACGGAGTGCTCCTATTATGCTGAAGCGTTTCTTTATAACAGGTACGGATACCGCGGTCGGAAAAACAGTCGTGTCACGGGCACTACTGCAGGCGCTTGCCGCCAGCGGCAATAGCGTTGTGGGCTATAAGCCGGTGGCGAAAGGCAGCCAACAGACCTCCGAAGGATTGCGCAATAAAGACGCGCTGGTGTTGCAGAGCGTTTCTTCCCTGGCCCTGCCTTATGGCGCCGTCAATCCCATCGCTTTCAGCGAAGAGGAGAGCAGCGTGGCGCACAGCGGCACGATTAACTACGGTCTGCTGTCTGAAGGGCTGGCGAACCTGAGCTCGCTGGCTGACCGGGTGGTGGTGGAAGGAACCGGCGGCTGGCGTAGCCTGATGAACGATCTGCGGCCGCTGTCTGACTGGGTGGTTCAGGAACAGCTGCCGGTGTTGATAGTGGTGGGTATTCAGGAAGGCTGTATCAACCATGCGCTGTTAACGGCGCAGGCCATCGCCAATGACGGACTACCGCTGCTGGGCTGGGTCGCTAACCGTATTAATCCGGGGCTGGCGCATTACGCGGAGATTATCGGCGTATTGCAGAAGAAGCTGAATGCACCGCTGCTGGGCGAACTGCCGTATCTGCCGCGGGCGGAACAGCGCGATCTCGGCCACTATATCGATCGACCGGCGCTGGAAAGGGTGCTGATGCAGGAAGCGGTTACGCTGTAATTCTGCGTAACAAAAAGCCGGAACACGGGTTCCGGCTTTTTGGGATATTAATCACCACTCACAATATTCAACGCCCGGCGAGTACGGCCAGAGCTGAGGTAGTCGGCGATATAATCCTGGGAAATTTCGCCGCTGTAGCGTCCTTCCTCATCCACAATTGGCATCCAGACCATATTGTGCTCGTAGAGTTTAGAGAGCACCACTCTCAGGTTATCTTCCGCCTTACCGGTAATCCGGAAATCATGCAGCATGTCGCCGCAGCTACCGGTACCGCCGCGCGCTTCCCGGCGCTTCACGAAGCCCAGCGGTTTGCCTTCATCATCCACCACGGTAATCGAACGCTGATCGTTGTCGTCCATAATGGCGAAAGCTTCCGCCAGCGGGGTGTCGCGTTTAACGGTAATGGTGGGCTGCCGATCGGTAACGTCGCCGGCCTGTACCAGCAGCAGGCGCTTCAGGGTACGGTCCTGGCCCACAAAGGTGCCGACGAACTCATTCGCGGGTTTGGCCAGTAGCTCATCGGGGCTGGCGCACTGCACGATTTTCCCCTGGCGGAATACCGCGATGCGATCGCCCAGTTTTAACGCCTCATCGATATCGTGGCTCACCAGCAGTACCGTCTTTTTCAGCTGGCGCTGCATCTCCAGAAATTCATTCTGAATGGCTTCGCGGTTAATGGGATCCACGGCGCCGAAGGGTTCATCCATCAGCAGTACCGGCGGATCCGCCGCCAGGGCGCGAATCACCCCGATACGCTGCTGCTGGCCGCCGGACAGCTCTTTGGGGTAGCGGGGCAGATAGTGCTGCGGATCCAGGGCTACCATCGCCATCAGTTCGCTGGCCCGTTCGCGGCAGCGTTTTTTATCCCAGCCCAGCATTCTGGGCACCACGGTGATGTTCTCTTCAATCGTCATATTGGGGAACAGACCGATCTGCTGAATCACATAGCCGATATTACGACGTAGCGCCACGGTATCCATGTCGCTGGTGTCTTCACCGTTGATAAACACCCGACCACTGCTTGGAGCGATCAGCCGGTTAATCATCTTCAGGGTGGTGGTTTTACCGCAGCCGGAAGGGCCGAGCAGGATACAGATCTCGCCTTCGGGCACTTCCAGACTGACGTTATCGACGGCGTTAAAGGTCTGGCCGTTTTTCTGAACGAACTGACGGGTCAGTTTTTCCAGCTTTATCATGTGTTGTCTCCAGTTGCTGTTCCGCTATTGTCGGAGCGGCGAAATCCTGCGCTTTAACCGCGCGTCAATAGCTTCTGCACGCCGTGCAGTAACCAGTCCAGAATAATGGCAAGCAGGCAGATCATTACCGAGCCGGCAATCAGCATACGGATGTCGCTGCCGCCGATACCGTTGATCAGCAGCAGACCCAGGCCGCCAGCGCCAATAACGGCGGCGATGGCCATAACCCCGATATTCATCACCACTGCGGTGCGGATGCCGCCGAAGATCACCGGCAGGGCGATGGGGATCTCCACCCAACGCAGGCGCTGCCAGAAGGTCATGCCGATACCGCGCCCGGCTTCCCGCAGTTCAGGCGGCAGGCTTGAGAGGGCGGTCCAGGTGTTGCGTACGATGGGCAGCAGCGAATAGAGAAATACTGCCGCCACCGCCGGAACCACGCCAATCCCATGGCCGATCATCGAAAACAGGGGAATCATCAGGCCGAACAGCGCGATGGCCGGAATGGTCAGAACGATAGTTGCCAGACCCAATACCGTACTGGCCAGTGCCTTATGGCGCACGATGATAATGCCCAACGGCACGCCGATAATAATCGCCAGCCCCACGGCCAGCAGTACCAGTACCAGATGCTGTAGCGTCAGGGTGCCCAGATAACCGGCGTTGTTGATCATATAGTCAATGGTTTCCATGCGCGCTCCTTACAGTAGCCCTTTCTGTTTCAGGAAATCACGCGCCACCCGCTGGGGAGATTCGTGGTCGATATCCACCCGGGCGTTCAGGGTGGTGATGGTCTCGTTGTCCAGTTGGTCAGAGAGGGTATTGAGCGCCTCCGCCAGACCCGGATTCGCCTCCAGGGTGTCTTTACGTACTACCGGCGTGACGGCATAGCTGGGGAAGAAGCCTTTATCGTCCTCCAGTACTTTAAGGTCGAAACCCTTCACCCGACCATCGGTGGTGTAAATCAGACCGGCATCGACAAAGCCGTCGCGAATAGCGTTATAGACCAGTCCGGGATCCATCTGGCGAATCTGCGGGCGGTCCAGCTCCATGTTGTAGGCCTTCTGAAGTGGCTTCATACCGTCGCTGCGTCCGCTGAATTCCAGATCCAGCCCCAGCAGCCAGTTATGTTTGGGGTCGTTTTTACGGATCTGTTCAATTTTCGCTACCATCTGCGACATGGTGCTGATGTTCTCTGCCTCGGCACGCTTGCGCTGCATAGCAAAGGCGTAGGTGTTGTTCATCTTCGCCGGTTTCAGCCATATCAGACCGTGCTTCGCATCCAGTCGCTTCACGGTCTCATAGGATTGTTCCGGGGTCATGCGCTCCTTGATCTGGTTAAAGATAATCAGCGAAGTGCCGGTGTACTCCCAGGTCATATCGATCTGTTTGTTGATCATGGCATTGCGTGAAATCACCGTCGCGATATTGGTTCTGGCATCAACCTGGAACCCTTTCTTCTGCAGATAAAGGGCGGTCATGGCCGACAGGATATGCTGCTCGGTAAAGCTCTTGGTCGCCAGTACCAGCGGCGCCGCCTGGACGGAGCTGGCCAGTAGCGCGGCGGCGGCCAGGGTGGTGGTTAACAGCGTCTTCAGTTTCATTCTCTCCACTCCATCAGGCGGTGTGCGGGCTCAGCCAGCGTTCCAGCGAGGCAAGCAACATATCGAGGATCAGGGCGAACAATGCCGTAGCCGCAGCGCCGAGGATAAGCGTGGGGAAGTCGTTCAGATAGATACCCGGGAAGATGAGTTCGCCATAGCTGCTGGCGCCAATCAGGAACGACAGGGGGGCGGTGCCAACATTAATCGCCGTGGCGATGCGGATGCCGGACATGATCACCGGCCAGGCATTGGGCAACTCTACCTGACGCAGCCGCTGGCAGCGGGTCATGCCAATGCCTTTGGCCGCCTCCAACAGCGCGGGCTGTACCGAGCACAGTCCGGCATAGGTGTTGCGCACAATCGGTAGCAGCGAGGCGAGGAACAGCGCGACGATCGCCGGTCTGTCGCCGATGCCGATAATCACCATCGCCAGCGCCAGTACCGCCATGGGGGGCAGCGTGTTGCCGATATTAAACAACTGCATCACGTATTCGGCCCAGCGGCGGGCGAAGGGGCGACTCAGCAGGATACCGCTGGGAATGCCAATCAGCAGCGCAAGGGCCATGGAAGAGAAGACCAGAATCATATGCTGCTGACCAAGGTAGATGAGATCGACCTTGCGTGCCGCGATAGTTTCTGGTCCGATGCCCCAGACCAGCAGGCCGAGCACGATGAGCAGCGCCAGAAAGCCCAACGCGGCCCGTTTTGCGAATGAGAGTGCCATTGCCGTGTGTCTCCGGTGGTAAACGTGGAAATGCGCGCTTCCGGCTGCGTCTTATGACCGCGTTGCGCAGTGCCGGATTACTTGAGCTATAACAATCCCGGGCTCAGGTTGCCAGAAAGGAACGCATGGAATACACCACAGTTTTATCCGGGAAATCATCGATTTGCCCTTGTTGCGCTACGTTTAATTCCTGATTGTAAGAAAAGTCTTAAAACGAGGGGTGAGATGTGACGCTGTCACATCTTTAGCAAATTGAGGCACCGGCCGGCAGGGCGCCGACCGTGGGGGATTAGCGGAACAGCGGCTTTTCGACGACCGGGATCGGCAGCCCGGAACGCCAGTCGGCGAGAGTGAGTTGAGCCAGTTCGCCCAGCCCCTGCCAGAAGGGATGGGCGGCATTTTCAACAAAACAGGCCAGGAAACGCGGCGCCCAGGGCAGCAGATGCCAGGCCAGCAGTTCGTCCAGCGCCTGCTGCTGTCCGGCATCCGCCAGCCAGGCGGCCAGCATCAGCAGGGTGCCGAACTGATCTTCCGGCTCATTCTGTACGCTATGATGGGCGACGCCACGGCTCTGCATCCACTGGCGCAGCGCCAGGGTCGAGTCGCCAAACAGCACGTTTTCCCGATCGAGCCACACCGAGCCCCAGGGGGGGGCCGGGAGTGCCCAGGGGCCAACGAACAACCGCTGGTGCGCCTGTTCCAGCGTCTCATCCTGTCGGTTCCCGGCCATCATGGCGGGAATAGCCGAGGGTACTGGTTGGGACAGTGGCCATTCGTTCTCCCAGCCTGGGGTTTGCAGCATTTGCGTCAGCATCGCGGCGGCGTCGCTGCGCGGTTCATAGTAGAACAGCGCGCCCAGTACCCGGCCGCTTAGCGCAATGGCGTTGAGCCGGGTGCTGTGGTTGGTTGCGGTCATTAAACTTTTTACCTCGTCTAAATTTTTTCGATTTCCACCAGGTTACTGTGCTGCGGGTTCCCTTTCGCCAGCGGTGACGGACGGTGAGTGGTCAGGGTATTCATGCAGGCGCCGGTATCGATACGATCGCCGCTCATGTCCGCCTGATGCCAGGCTCCCTGGCCCATGGCGGTCACGCCAGGCATGATTCGCGGCGTCACTTTGGCCGCCACCCGGACTTCGCCGCGCTCGTTAAATACCCGCACCCTGTCGCCGTTGGCGATCCCCCGTTTGCTGGCATCGATGGGGTTGAGCCATACTTCCTGACGACAGGCGGCCTGCAACACGTCGATGTTGCCGTAAGTGGAGTGGGTGCGTGCCTTGTAGTGGAAACCAAACATCTGTAGCGGCCAACGCCCGCGCTGTGGTGCATCCCAGCTTTCGAAACCGGAGGCGTAGACGGGCAACGGGCTTATCACGTCATCCGGCGCCAGCTCCCAGCTGGCGGCGATTTCCGCCAGACGCTGCGAGTAAATCTCGATTTTGCCCGAAGGCGTTTTGAGCGGATGCGCATCGGGGTCGCGTCGGAAGTCGCGGTAGGCCACGAAATGGCCGTTGGGATCGCGCCGCTTGTAGATCCCCATGGCGCGCAGCGCTTCGAATTCGGGCAGTTCCGGGTCCCTGGCGCGCATTTTAGCATACAGATGCTCCAGCCACTGGCGCTGGCTTCGTCCTTCGGTAAAGCGCTGATGGATATCCGGCCCCAGTCGTTTCGCCACCTCGCTCATGATCCAGTAGATAGGACGGCGTTCGAACTTCGCCGTAGTGGCGGGCTGAATAAAGATCAGGTAGCCCATGTTACCGGCGTAGTCGTTGGGGATAATATCCTCCTGCTCAACGGTCATCAGGTCCGGCAGCAGGATATCGGCATATTTCGCCGACGAGGTCATAAAGTTTTCAATCACCACGATGGTTTCGCACTGGCTGTCATCCTGCAAAATATCGTGGGTGCGGTTAATGTCAGAGTGCTGGTTGATCAGGGTGTTACCGGCGTAGTTCCAGATAAACTTGATGGGTACATCCAGCTTCTCTTTACCGCGCACGCCGTCGCGGATGGCGGTCATTTCCGGTCCGCGCGTGATGGCGTCGGTCCAGCTAAAGCAGGAGATGCTGGTCTTCACCGGGTTTTCCAGCACCGGCATACGTTCGATAGTGATGGTGTATGTGGATTCCCTGGCGCCGCTGTTACCGCCGTGAATGCCGACGTTGCCGGTCAGAATAGGCAGCATGGCGATAGCGCGGGCGGTCTGCTCGCCGTTAGCCTGGCGCTGTGGCCCCCAGCCCTGACAGATATAGGCCGGTTTAGCGCTGCCGATCTCACGCGCCAGCGTAATAATTTTATCGACCGGGATACCGGTAATTTGCGATGCCCACTGCGGCGTTTTGGCGATGCCGTCATCGCCCAGGCCCAGAATCCAGGCCTTATAGTGGCCGTTGGCTGGCGCGCCGGCGGGCAGGGTTTTTTCATCATAGCCTACGCAGTATTTATCGAGGAACGGCTGGTCCACCAGATCTTCGTTAATCAGTACCCAGGCAAGGCCGGCCACCAGGGCGGCGTCGGTTCCGGGGCGAATCGGGAGCCACTCATCTTCGCGCCCGGCGGCGGTATCGGTATAGCGCGGATCGATAACGATCATGCGGGCATTGGAACGCTCCCGGGCCTGCTCCAGGTAGTAAGTGATGCCGCCGCCGCTCATGCGGGTTTCGGCCGGGTTATTGCCGAACATCACCACCAGTTTGCTGTTTTCGATATCGGAGGTGCTGTTACCGTCGTTGCTGCCGTAGGTGTAGGGCATGGCACAGGAGATCTGCGCGGTGCTGTAGGTGCCGTAGTGGCTCAGAAAGCCGCCGTAGCAGTTCATCAGGCGCGCCACCAGCGAAGCATAAGGGGAGGAGCGAGTGATATTACCGCCCACAATACCGGAGGAGTAGTTGATATAGACCGACTCGTTACCGTACTGCTCGACGGTTTTCTTTAACTGTCCGGCGATAGTATCCAGCGCCTCCTGCCAACTGATGCGTTCAAACTTGCCTTCACCGCGCTTGCCCACCCGCTTCATCGGGTAGTTGAGGCGTTCCGGATGATTCATACGGCGGCGGATGGAACGACCGCGCAGGCAGGCCCGCACCTGGTGGTTACCGTAAATATCTTCGCCGGTATTATCGGTCTCTACCCGCCAGACTTCGTCGTTGCGGACGTGCAGGCGCAGCGCGCAGCGGCTACCGCAGTTGACCGAGCAGGCGCCCCAGACGATGCTGTCTTCAGAGCCGGAGACGGCATCGCCGACGGCGGCGGCCACCGGGCGGATACCAAAAGGCAGCGAAACCGAACCGGCAGCCAGCGCAAGACCGCCAATCGCCGATGACTTAATCAGTGTGCGGCGGCTGATACCGCCCGGTTGTTGTTGAGTGGTGGACATGGCTCACTCCACGGCACGCCTTTCCGCAACCAGGAAGGTGCCTTGTTGTTATGGAGATATCGGTTGCAGAGACACCGCGTTATCGGCGTATCGCGGGGGAGTGTTACCCATGTGGAGGTAGCTGATATTAATATGCATCAAAGTTGACGCATTATTGCGTGATAATCCTTCAGGGGCGCCACAGGCACCCCTTTAGTATTACTGCTGAGGAGCGCTATCGTCCGCCGGGGCAGCGGCGTCGCCGGTGCGGGTATAGAGAATCTTCTGGGTGTCGTTGGCGCAGTGGCCAACGACCTGGGCGCCGGGTTGATCCGCCTGATCGTTAGGGACGATGGTCAGAGTGAATCCTGACTCCGGTACGCCGTTATTGATAATGCGCTGCCCAATCTCCGCTTTCACCTTTTCGCACGAGTTCTGTGCCGCCATTACCGGCGCGGCTGCCGCCAGGAGTAATGCGCTAATCCATACCGAAGGTTTCATGATTGCTTCCTTTTGTTGAGCATGAGCTCCAATCATAGCAGAATAGGGGTAACGTCCTGTATTTACTTGCATCATTTGGCTTTTTTTCGGATTTCAGGAGTATGGGAAGACAATGAACAGAAGATTACTGGGATGCGCGCTGGCGCTGTTCGCTGTCGGCTGTGACGATGGCCATTCCCGAAGCGACGACTGGTCGCCACAAATGTCCAGCTTTGCGAACGAGTTTAACTTCGATCCGCTGCGCGGGCCGGTACGCGCCTTTAGCGAGACGGTCGTCGATCAGAACGGTGAAACCGTACGCCACGTCAGCGCCCGACTTTCTCGTGAAGGCTGCTTTAACAGTCTGGAGTTTCACGATCTGCAAAACGACAGTAATGCTTCGCTGCAGCGCCAGGAGGATATGATGGTGGATGCCGACAGCGGGGTGCTGCGGGTGCTGTTGCAGGGCCATTGCCAGTTAGGATCCCTGCCGGATGCGTCTGTCGACTATCGCCAGGATCGGCGCGGTTTTGTTACTTCCGCTCAGGGGCCGCAGGTCGCGATTCACTATCGCTATGATGAAGAGGGGTATCCGCTGGGTAACATCACCCGGGAAAACGGCGAGCGGACTGCAGTACGTATTGCCGCCGGTGAATCCGGACGTAAGCCGGACTACACCGCGGTCAGCGAACGTAATGGGCGGGAGATCGCCACCACCCACCAGCGCTGCGACTACGATGGCAGAGGGAACCCCACCACCTGTCGGCTAACCAGCCGCGATCTGATCACCGGTGTGGAACAGCGCTATATCATTAGCAACAGCATCGGCTATTACTGAGCGGTGGGGGTCAGCATGGCCGCGCCAGGCGTTTTCAGATTTTGCAGATACTGATGCTGGAAGATGCACATCCGGATGGTGTTGCGATACTCGCCGTTAACGAAGAATTCGTGGATCAGCTCGCCTTCGACCATAAAGCCCAGCTTTTCGTAAATATGAATCGCCTTCGCGTTCTCTTTATCGACAATCAGATAGAGCTTATACAGATTCAGCACGGTAAAGCCGTAGTCCATCGCCAGCCTTGCAGCGCGCGAGGCCAGCCCTTTTCCCTGGTGTTCGGGAGAGATGATTATCTGAAATTCGGCACGGCGGTGCACATGATTGATTTCCACCAGCTCCACCAGGCCGGCCTTTTCGCCATTACACTCCACCACAAAGCGGCGTTCGCTCTGATCGTGGATATGCTTGTCGTAAAGATCGGAGAGTTCTACAAAAGCTTCATAGGGCTCTTCAAACCAGTAGCGCATGACGCTGGCGTTATTATCCAGTTGATGGACGAAGCGAAGGTCTTCACGCTCCAGAGGGCGCAGTTTAACCTGTAGATCGCCGGACATAGGGAAACTCCTTGAATCGGCGGCAGAGGGTTCTGCCGCATAGCATAGGGTTACGGGTTAATCACGCGCCCCGTACGGCGATCCAGACAGCGCAGGGTGTTTGGCTCCCAATAGGCGTTAAGGTTGGCGCTTTTCTGGCAGTTATCGCGGGCGTCAAAAGCGGTATCCGCTTTATCCCACTCTTTCTCCGTACGGCGATTCACCTTCTGACGCAGCGAACGGGTATCTCCCCACTGTTCTTTATCCATGGCGGCCTGCTGGCGGCTCATGGCGCTGTCGCCGGATTCGATGATTAACTTGTTGGTTTGAGCCTGGGCCGGTGCGCAAAGCAGGGCGGCGGTGCTGAATGCCAGCGGCAGCAGCGCAAGGGACAGGCGCTTCATTGAATGACTCATAGTAATTTCCTTATTGGTCGTGAACGTCACGACGCTCCCATTTTAGCCGATTTTTGCGCGCCGGACACCCCACAGATCCCCGCACAGGAGGCTGTCACTCAAAGGTTACAGGGCGATGTGGAAGGTTCTGAAACTGTTGCATTTCCTGAGCCAATAGTGTGATGGAGTACAATTTTTTCACTATTTATACTTGTATGGTAGTTGTTCGGGAGGAATGATGGGCCCCAGAAAGATAAGTGAGATAGCCATCAGACGGCAGGCTCTGGAACGGGTGAGTCGCAAAGCGTTAATTAACACCGGGAAAACGGCGGGCCGCCATGGAATCGCCGGGATCGTTAAAACAGGAGAAAAACCAATGAGAAGCGTTGTCGTTCAGCAGCCAGGTCATCTGGAAATCGCGGAGCGTCCATTGCCGCAGCCCGCGCCAGGTGAAGTCAGAATTCGCGTGAAGCATGCCGGGATTTGCGGCTCCGATGTGCATATTTTCCACGGCCATAATCCGTTCGCTAAATATCCCAGAGTGATTGGCCATGAATTCTTTGGCCATATCGACGCCGTGGGCGAGGGCGTCGATCCGGCGCGCGTTGGCGAACGGGTTGCGGGCGACCCTGTGGTGAGCTGCGGGCATTGCTACCCCTGTCAGATTGGCCGACCCAATGTCTGCACAGAATTGCAGGTGGTTGGCGTGCATCGGGACGGCGGTTTTAGTGAAGCCGTCGTGATTCCGGCAGGTAACGCTCACCGGGTGCCGGAGACGATCCCTGACGATCGTGCCACCATGATTGAACCTTTTACCATCGCCGCCAATATTTGCAGTCAGTTGCAGCCAGGTCCGCTGGATGTGGCGCTGGTTTACGGCGCGGGACCGATGGGCCTGACGACGATCCAGGCGCTGCGCGGCGTTTACGGCGTCAAGACCGTGATTGTGGCGGATCGCATTGATGAACGTCTGGAGATGGCGCGGGTTAACGGCGCCGACCACACCATTAACAACGGTCGTGAAAATCTGGCCGACTGGCTGACGCAGCATGGGGTACGACCGACGCTTATCGTCGATGCCGCCTGCCATCCCAGCATTCTGCCGGAAGCCATTAGTCTGGCATCGCCCGCGGGCCGTATCGGCATCATGGGCTTCTCTGCCGATCCCTGCACCATAAGCCAGCAAGGCATCACCAGTAAAGAACTGACCATTATCAGCTCACGTCTGAACAGCAACCGCTTTCCGATGGTGATCGACTGGATGGCGCGTGGTCTGATTCAGCCCGAAAAACTGATTACCCATAGCTATCCGGCGGAGCAGGTACTGGAGGCAATGGAAACCTTTGAGAAGGACCAGAAGCAGTGCTGCAAGGTGCTGCTCAATTTCTGAGTACGACGTTCTGTACCCACAACCTGTAAGGATAAACGGGGAAATGAAAAATGACTGATACGACTGAAAACAGCAATAAGCCGGAACGCAATACCCGCGACCTGGTGAAGGCCGCAGTCTCGGGCTGGCTTGGAACCGCGCTGGAGTTTATGGATTTCCAGCTCTATTCACTGGGCGCCGCGCTGGTGTTTCACGAGATCTTCTTCCCTGGGCAGTCGGCGGCTATGGCGCTGATTCTGGCGATGGGAACCTACGGCGCGGGTTATATCGCCCGCATCGTTGGCGCCTTTGTTTTCGGCCGGATGGGTGACCAGGTTGGACGTAAGAAAGTGCTGTTCATTACCATCACCATGATGGGAATCTGTACCACGCTTATCGGCGTGTTGCCCACCTATGCCCAGATTGGCATCTTTGCGCCGATTCTGCTGGTGACGCTGCGAATCATACAGGGGCTGGGGGCTGGCGCCGAGATCTCCGGCGCGGGCACCATGCTGGCAGAATATGCGCCGCGCGGTAAACGCGGCATTATCTCGTCACTGGTGGCGATGGGCACCAACTGCGGTACCCTGACTGCCACCGCCATCTGGGCCCTGATGTTCTTCCTGCTGGACCGCGGACAGCTGGTGGACTGGGGCTGGCGCATCCCCTTCCTGTGCAGCGCGGTGGTGATGATCTTTGCCATCTGGTTGCGTATGAACCTGAAGGAAAGCCCGGTATTTGAAGGCGTTCAGGAACAGGATGAACAGCAGGGCACGCCCATCGATCAGGACAACACCATCGGCGCGATGTTGCGTAGCAAATCCTTCTGGCTGGCCAGCGGCCTGCGCTTCGGTCAGGCGGGTAACTCGGGGCTGATCCAGACCTTCCTGGCGGGCTATCTGGTTCAGACGCTGCTACTGGACAAGAGTATTCCGACGGATGCCCTGATGATAAGCTCGGTGATTGGTTTCCTGACCATTCCGCTGCTGGGTTGGATCTCCGACCGGGTAGGGCGCCGTATGCCGTACATCATCGTCAATATCAGCGCCATACTGCTGGCCTGGCCGATGCTGTCGCTGCTGACTAACGGCGCTTCGTCGGTGGGGGTGATGATGGCGAGCATCATTATTATCCATAACGTGGCGGTGCTGGGGCTGTTTGCGCTGGAAAATATCACCATGGCGGAGATCTTCGGCTCCCGCAATCGCTTTACCCGTATGGCGATTTCCAAAGAAGCCGGTGGCCTTATTGCCGTCGGGTTTGGCCCACTGCTGGCCGGTATCTTCTGCAACATGACCGGGGACTGGTGGCCGATTGCGGCGATGATCGTGGCTTACTCAGGGATTGGTCTGATCTCTGCGTTCCTGATGCCGGAAGTGGCGGATCGTGATTTGGAACATCCGGAAGACGCGGCTGATATCGCGGCACCAGGCCATAGCGCCCGCGCGACCCGCACGCTTTCCTGAACACTCTGCCAGCTGCCCCACCATGGGATGGTGCTCACACTTTGTTACCATTCTAGTCAGGGTAGTTGGCAAAAACTGTCGCAAATCAAGGTGCGAACGGGTGCAGAAGGTAGTCTGCCTCCGTTCCCTTATTAATGATGAAGTGGGTATCAACAATGGTAAATTCACTCTGGTCCGCGCGGGCAACCCTGCCGAAGTATGACCGTAACCGTCTGCAAACCCGTATCGTTCACCTGGGATTTGGCGCATTTCATCGCGCTCACCAGGCGGTGTTTGCCGATATCCTCGCCGCTGAGCACAACAGCGACTGGGGCTACTGCGAAGTTAACCTGATTGGCGGTGAGCAGCAGATCGCCTCCCTCAAGCGCCAGGAAAACCTGTTCAGCGTCTCTGAAATGTCCGGCGAAGGCTGGAGCTCCCGGGTCGTTGGGGTGGTGAAAGAGGCCCTGCACGCGGAAGTGGATGGTATTGATACGGTGCTGGCGGCCATGTGCCGTCCGGAAGTGTCCATTGTTTCTCTGACCGTAACCGAAAAAGGCTATTGCCACTCTCCGGCTACCGGCGAGCTGGTGATTGACCACCCGCTGATTCAGGCCGATTTAGCTCACCCCCAGGCGCCGCGTTCGGCACCGGGAACGATAGTCGCGGCGCTGGCGCGCCGTAAAGCGGCCGGGCTGCCGGGCTTTAGCGTAATGTCCTGCGACAACATGCCGGAAAACGGCCATGTGACCCGCAATGTGGTACTGGCTTACGCCCGCGAGCTGGATCCGGCGCTGGCGGCCTGGATCGAAAAAGCAGTGACATTCCCTTCCACCATGGTGGACAGGATCGTTCCGGCGGTGACGGCTGAAACCCTGGCGCAGATTGAAAGCCACATTGGCGTGGCCGATCCGGCAGGGGTCGCCTGTGAACCTTTCCGCCAGTGGGTTATTGAAGATAACTTTGTGGCGGGGCGCCCGGAGTGGGAAAAAGCCGGTGCCGAACTGGTACAGGACGTACTGCCCTGGGAAGAGATGAAGCTGCGTATGCTGAATGGCAGCCACTCCTTCCTGGCTTACCTGGGGTATCTGGGGGGCTATCAGCACATCAACGAGTGCATGGAGGACGAAAACTATCGCCGTGCCGCTCATGGGCTGATGCTGAACGAGCAGGCGCCGACGCTGAAGGTGCAGGGCGTGGATCTGCGCCGTTATGCCGATTCGCTTATCGCCCGCTACTGTAACCCGGCACTGCGTCACCGTACCTGGCAGATTGCCATGGACGGTAGCCAGAAACTGCCTCAGCGTATGCTGGATCCCGTTCGCTGGCATCTGGCCCACAACGATGCGTTCGATCTGCTGGCGCTTGGCGTAGCGGGCTGGATGCGCTACGTCGGTGGTGTGGATGAGCAGGGTGCGGCGATCGAAATCAGCGATCCGCTGCTGCCTGCCATCAATCAGGCGGTGGCCTCCAGCGAAGAGGGCGAAGCCCGGGTACGCGCACTGCTGGGGCTGGATGCTATCTTCGGCCACGATTTGCCGGACAGCAGCGTCTTTGTCGCTAAGGTGCTGGCGGCTTACCAGGGGCTGTTAACCAACGGGGCTCGTGTTATGGTGGCGCAGGCTGCCGAACGACTGAAATAAGTGTTATCAGCGCCGGCGATTCTGGTCGGCGCTTTATTCAATCCCTTCTGAACATTCCCCGCAAATTGACAGCTTCCCGGGTTTGTACCACGCTTTTAACGCTAACTTTTTAGCGATCGAACCCGAGGTGACCCATGGCGACAGGAACAGTGAAATGGTTTAACGCCGATAAAGGATTTGGATTTATTAGCCCGGACGGTGGCGGTGAGGATGTCTTCGCCCATCATTCGGCGATCCAGATGTCAGGCTATAAATCACTGGAAGAGGGGCAAAAGGTTGAGTTTGACATAACCAAGGGGCAAAAAGGGCCTCAGGCGGAGAATATTCGTCCACTCTGACGCGCCTTCCGAGCGTCTATCGAAAAGGGTTCATCGCCCAAATGAACCCGCTTCTGTACTTCCACATACCTTACGATCTCCCCCGTTTATTTACGCTTTTTGGTGATGTTATCTGCCGGGTTGCTGAAACCGTCTTCTCGTTCAGCAAATCTGGTGGGAATGTTATCAAAATGTGTTTCAGGTCTAATTTTTATAACGAAATCCGCCGCTTTTCTTGCAGGATTCGCGCTAAGGGCACAAATTAATTGAAACGTTTCAGCCTTTATCCTGTTGGATCTTATCCTGACAGCGGGCCTTTTTTTGCCCAAAAAGCTGAATCGTTTCAATTTCCCAAAAAAAGGAGGGGACCATGTTCCAGTTATCTGTGCAGGACATTCACCCGGGGCAGTATGCGGGAAGCAAAGAGGAGGCCATCCGTCTGGTGGCCGGGGCGCTGACTCAGGCAGGCAACGTTACCACGGGCTATGTCGATGGCATGCTGGCGCGCGAACAGCAAACGTCCACCTGGCTTGGCAACGGAATCGCCATTCCCCATGGCACTACAGCAACCCGTGATCAGGTACTGAAAACCGGCGTCCAGGTGTATCAGTTTCCGGACGGCGTCTGCTGGGGCGAAGGGCAGACGGTGTATGTGGCGCTGGGCATTGCGGCCCGTTCAGATGAACATCTTGGCCTGCTGCGCCAGTTGACTCACGTGCTGAGCGATGATTCGGTGGCGGAGCGCCTGAAATCCACCACCGATCCGCACGTATTGCGCGCCCTGCTGATGGGGGAAAGCCAGCAGCAGGCGCTGAAACTGGATAACGACATGCTGACGCTGGATGTCGCCGCCAGTGACCTGGTCATGCTTCAGGCGCTGAACGTCGGGCGTCTGAAAGCGGCGGGTGCGGTTGATACGCGCTTTGTGAGCCATGCGATTGGCGATAGCCCCATGAATCTGGGCCAGGGAGTCTGGTTGAATGACAGCACGGAAGGCAGCCTGAAAAGTGCTATCGCAATAAGCCGTGCTGATACGCCGCTGGAGGTGGAGGGCCAGCCAGCGGCGCTTTTAGTGACGGTCGCCATGGTCGATGACCAGCCGCTGGCGGTACTGGATCGCCTGAGTGCGCTACTGACGGCCGGTGAGGCACAGCGTCTGCTGAAAGCGGATGCTGCCACTCTGCTGGCGCTGCTGACCGGGGAGGGCGCGGTTTGCGACGACTGTCTCAGCGCGGAATTTGTCGTGCCTAATGAGCACGGCCTGCACGCCCGTCCCGGCGCCATGCTGGTGAATGCCATCAAACAGTTCAACAGCGAAATTACCGTGACCAACCTTAACGGCAGCGGCAAGGCCGTGAACGGGCGCAGCCTGATGAAGGTAGTCGCGCTGGGGGTGAAAAAGGGGCACCGGATACGGATAACGGCCCGGGGCGAAGACGCTGCCGCAGCGTTAAGCCATATCGGACAGGCTATCGCCGACGGTCTTGGGGAGGGTGCGCAATGAGCAGACGGGTGGCCACTATTACCCTGAATCCGGCTTACGACCTGGTGGGATTCATTCCCGAAATCGAAAGCGGCGAAGTCAACCGGGTGCGTACCACGGGGCTGCATGCGGCGGGTAAAGGTATCAATGTCGCAAAGGTGCTTAAGGATCTGGGGATCGACGTTACCGTGAGCGGCTTTCTGGGGAAAGAGAACCTGCAAGGATTTCAGCAACTGTTCAGCGAGCTGGGCATCACCAACCGCTTTCACGTAGTGCCAGGGCGAACCCGCATTAATGTCAAACTGACCGAACAAAGCAGCGCCGTCACCGATCTGAATTTCTCGGGCTTTGAGGTGTCGCCCGAAGAGTGGACGCGCTTTGTTGAGGATTCCCTGAGCTGGAGTGGTCAGTTCGACATGATCTGCGTCAGCGGCAGTCTGCCTGCGGGCGTAAACCCCGATGCTTTTTCCCGCTGGATGGCTGCGTTGCGCGATCTCTGTCCGTGCATCATTTTCGACAGCAGCCGCGAGGCGCTGGTGGCAGGGCTCCAGGCTGCGCCCTGGCTGGTCAAACCCAACCGTCGCGAGCTGGAAATCTGGGCTGGTCGTCCGCTACCGGAAATCGGTGATGTGGTGATGGCCGCTCATGCGCTGCGTCAGCAGGGTATCGCCCATGTGGTGATTTCCCTTGGCGAGCAGGGCGCTCTGTGGGTGAGCGGATCCGGCGCATGGATAGCCAGACCGCCATCTGTCGATGTGGTCAGTACCGTCGGCGCCGGAGACGCCATGGTCGGCGGCATTATTTACGGGCTGCTGATGCGCGAATCCAACCAGCATACCTTACGCCTGGCGACGGCCGTGTCGGCGCTGGCGGTTGGCCAGAGTAACGTCGGCATCAGCGACCGGCCGCGGCTGGCGGCCATGATGGCCCGCGTGGAAGTAAATCCTTTTGATTCACGGCAGGAGAGCGACTCATGAAAACGCTGCTGATTGTAGGTACTGAACTGGGTCAGGTGCGTGCCCGGATGGCAAAAAATCTGCTTGGCGCCGCCGCTGCGAAGGCCCAAATGACCATGACCGATCACCTGGACGAAGCCGGGCTGGTGATTGTGCTGGGCTCCACGCCGCTGACCGACAGCGCCCTGAATGGCAAGCGGGTATATCAGGGGGACATTAACGGCGCGGTGGCTGAACCGGAAACATTCCTGAGCGAAGCCCAAAGCCGGGCGCAGCCGTATCAGGTGCCGGAAACGGCCGCTGCGGCGGTTCCCTGCCGCATTGTGGCCGTGACCGCCTGCCCAACCGGTGTGGCGCACACCTTTATGGCGGCGGAAGCCATTGAAACCGAAGCCAAAAAACGCGGCTGGTGGGTGAAGGTCGAAACCCGCGGCTCCGTCGGGACGGGGAATGCGATAACCCCGGAAGAGACAGAACAGGCGGATCTGGTGCTGGTCGCCGCCGATATCGAAGTCGATCTGAGCAAATTTGCCGGTAAACCGATGTACCGCACTTCAACCGGTCTGGCGCTCAAAAAGACGGCTCAGGAGTTTGACCGTGCGCTGGCCGATGCACAGCCGTACCATCCGGACAGCGGTGACGAAAACGCATCGACCAAAGCGGCGGGCGGCGAGGGGAGCGGCGCTTATCGTCACCTGTTGACCGGAGTCTCTTTTATGCTGCCGATGGTGGTGGCGGGCGGTTTGTGTATCGCTCTCTCTTTCGCCTTCGGGATCGAGGCTTTTAAGGAGCCGGGAACCCTGGCCGCGGCGCTGATGCAGATTGGCGGCGATTCGGCGTTCGCCCTGATGGTTCCGGTGCTGGCGGGCTATATCGCCTTTTCGATTGCCGACCGGCCGGGCCTGACCCCGGGGCTGATTGGCGGGATGCTGGCGGTCAGCACAGGAGCCGGTTTTATCGGCGGCATTATTGCCGGTTTCCTGGCGGGGTACGTGGCGAAACTGATTGGCGCCCGGCTGAAATTACCGGCGGGGATGGAGGCATTAAAGCCGATTTTGATTATTCCGCTGGTGGCCAGTCTGGTTGTGGGTCTGGCGATGATCTACCTGATCGGTCGGCCGGTGGCCGGTATTCTGGCGGCGCTGACCCACTGGTTACAGACCATGGGGACGACCAATGCGGTTCTGCTGGGGGCGATCCTCGGCGGCATGATGTGTACCGACATGGGCGGGCCGCTGAATAAAGCCGCCTATGCGTTCGGCGTGGGGCTGCTGAGCACCCAAACCTATGCGCCGATGGCGGCGATTATGGGAGCCGGGATGGTGCCGCCGCTGGCGCTGGGGCTGGCTACGCTTATCGCTGGCAAAAAGTTCGATAATGGCCAGCGTGAAGGGGGTAAGGCGGCGCTGGTGTTGGGACTCTGTTTTATCACCGAAGGGGCGATTCCCTTTGCCGCCCGGGATCCGATGCGCGTGCTGCCTTGTTGTATCGCAGGCGGCGCCGTGACCGGGGCTATCTCTATGGCGGTCGGAGCCGCGCTGATGGCGCCGCACGGCGGGCTGTTTGTGCTGTTTATTCCGGGCGCAATTACGCCGGTACTGGGCTATCTGCTGGCTATTGTGGCGGGGACGCTGGTGGCGGGTGTTTCCTATGCGCTGCTCAAGCGCCCCGAACAGGCGGTTGCCTGACCTTTGCAAAAGCGGGCCAGTATTATCGGCCCGCTGCTGACGGTTTTACTCTTCGCTAAACCACTCGCTGTTCTCTTTACGAATCAGCAGTATAGATTCGCTAATCTCATGAAGATGACGGCGCATGGCCTCTTCCACCCGGGCTTCGTCACGCTGTTCCAGCGCGTTGAAGATCTCAAAATGCTGATTCAGCAGCATCTCCGGCGGTGAAACGTGGTCGAGACTCATATAGCGTACCCGGTCAATGGCGGCCTTAATATTTTCCACCGTATCCCAGGCGAGCTGGCAGTCGGCAATCAGCGCCATTTTCTGGTGAAAATCATCGTCCAGGGTGAAGAAATCATTCTGCTGCTGGCGATCGATGGCGCTACGCTGCTGGCTCAGATTCTGCTCCAGCTGCCACAGCCAGTCGTCGTTAATCAGGCTGGCGGCGCGGCGCGCGACGGCGCATTCAATGGCCTGGCGCACGAAGCAGCCATTGCTGACCTGGCGGATGGAGATCTTATTTACATAGCTGCCGCGCTGGGGACGGATCTGAATCAGTCCGTTTTCCGCCAGTTTGATAAAGGCTTCGCGCACCGGCTGGCGAGAGACATCGAACCGGACCGATACCTCTTTTTCCGAAAGCGGCGTGCCTGGCGGAATCAGGCAGTGAACGATATCCCTGCGCAGGATGCGATAGATCTGCTGATTAACGGGCTGTGTGGGGTTTAACGTATCGACGGCCATTGTTTTATCTGAGTGGTGAGTAACTTACCGATTTTAGCATTTTTCTAACGACTGGCCTATACCCGGCCGCAAAGGCCGGGCAGGACAAGCGCTAGCGCTGACGATGCACGCTCAGGCCGCCGAAACTCTGGCTGACTGGCATCATCTCCAGGGTGTTGATGTTGACGTGAGCCGGCAGGGTGGCGACCCACCAGACCGCTTCGGTTACATCTTCCGGCGTCAGGGCATTGCTGTCCTGGTAGGTCTGTTCCACCTTCGCCTCGTCGCCTTTAAAACGCACATTAGAAAATTCGGTGCCGCCCACCAGCCCTGGCTCGATATCGGTCACGCGGACGGCGGTGCCGTGCAAATCGGTACGCAGGTTCAGGCTGAACTGGCGGACGAACGCTTTAGTGGCGCCATAAACGTTACCACCGGCATAGGGCCAGCTTCCTGCGGTGGAGCCCATATTGATAATGTGGCCGCGGTTGCGCTCGACCATGCCCGGCAGTACCGCGCGGGTCATCCAGATCAGCCCTTTATTGTTGGTGTCGATCATCGCTTCCCAGTCATCGACGCTGGCGCGCTGCGCGGGTTCCAGTCCCAGCGCCAGCCCGGCGTTATTTACCAGAATATCGATCTCACGCCAGTCTTCAGGCAGCGAGGCGATGGCCTCTTCAACGGCGGCGCGATTGCGCACGTCCAGTTGCATGGTCAGTACGGCATCACCGAGCTCAGCCTGCAGCGCCTGAAGGCGGTCGTGACGGCGCCCGGTGGCGATCACCCGGTGGCCATTCTTCACAAAGCGACGGGCAATACATTCACCAAAGCCGGCGGTGGCGCCGGTAACCAGAATAATCATCTTGATGTTCCTCAACGCATTATCTAAGTGGTAACTGACTGAATATACAGCCTAACACGGCTTGCGGCGAATAGGATCGATGAAATTCTTATTGCGGTTATGACGTTGCCCGGCAGCAGCCCGCGGCATAAGCTATAAGGCTAAACCGGTGATTCAGGAGAACAAGATGGCCGTGGATAACCCCTTTTTTCAGGTGAGCCTGCTTCCCTATCAGGCGCCGCCCTTCGATACCATTCGCGATGAGCATTACCGCCCGGCGTTTAACGAGGCGGTACGCATTAAGCGCGCAGAGGTGGCGGCGATTGCCGACTCCCCGGAAACGCCGGATTTTGCCAACACCTGCCTGGCGCTGGAGCGCAGCGGCCAGATGCTGGCCCGGGTCACCGGCGTATTTTTCGCGATGACGGCAGCCCACACCAACGATCTGCTACAGCAGCTTGACGAAGCTTTTAGCGGCGAACTGGCGGAGCTGGATGATGAAATCTATCTGAACGAGAGCCTGTTCGCCCGGCTGGAGAGCGTCAGGCAGACGCGCCGCAGTCTGGGGCTGGACCAGGAGTCTGAGCGTCTTATCGAACAGCAGCACCAGCGTTTCGTCCTGGCCGGAGCCCGGCTTGATGCGCAACAGAAAACGGCGCTGCGGGCGCTGAATCAGCAGGCGGCGCAGTTAAGCAGTCAGTTCAATCAGCGGCTGCTGGCCGCCACCAAATCGGGCGGTCTGGTGGTGGACGATGTCAGGCAGCTAACCGGTATGAGCGAAGCGGAAATGGCGGGCGCGGCCCAGGCGGCGCGGGATAAGGGACTGGAGGGCCGCTGGCTGTTGCCGCTGTTCAACACCACCCAACAGCCGGTGCTGCAAACGCTGAGCCATCGCCAGACTCGCGAGGCATTATTTATGGCCAGCTGGCAGCGCTGCGAGAAAGGCGATGGCGGCGACACCCGGGAGATAATCTGCCGCCTGGCGGATATCCGCGCCCGTCAGGCGCAACTGCTGGGCTATCCGGACTATGCCAGCTGGAGCATGGCCGACCAGATGGCCGGTCATCCTGAAGCGGCGCTGGGTTTTATGCGCAATATTGTGGCGGCGGCAAGCGGGCGTGCCCGACGTGAACAGGCCGACATCCAGCAGCTTATCGATGGCGAAGAAACCCGCTTTCCGGCCCGGGCCTGGGACTGGAACTTCTATGCTCAGCGGGTCCGCCGTGAACGCTATCAACTGGATGACAGCCAGATTCGTCCTTACTTCGAACTGGAAAGCGTGCTGCATCGCGGCGTGTTCTGGTGCGCCAGCCAGCTCTATGGTTTGAGCTTTGTCGAGCGCTTCGACATTCCGGTCTGGCACCCGGATGTACGGGTATGGGAGATTTTCGATCAGGACGGGCGCGGTATGGCGCTGTTTTATGGCGACTTTTTCGCCCGCGACAGCAAAAGCGGCGGCGCCTGGATGGGGAACTTCGTCGAACAGTCATTGCTGCTGGCGAGCGAGCCGGTCATCTACAACGTCTGTAATTTCACTAAACCGGCCGATGATGAACCTGCGTTACTGAGCTGGGATGACACCATCACGCTGTTTCACGAATTCGGTCACACGCTCCACGGGCTGTTCGCCAGCCAGCGTTACGCTTCGCTTTCCGGAACCAATACGCCACGCGATTTTGTGGAATTTCCGTCGCAGATCAATGAACACTGGGCCAGCCACCCCGAGGTGTTTGCCTACTACGCGCGCCACTACCAGAGCGGCGAAGTCATGCCTCAGGCGTTGCGTGAACGGATGCTGCAGGCCGGGCAGTTTAATCAGGGCTACCATATGACCGAACTGCTTGCCGCCGCGCTGCTGGATATGCACTGGCACCAGATAGCGCCGGACGCCGGTATTAATGACGTTAGCGCCTTCGAACAGGCAACTCTGGCCCGGGAGCAGCTCAGCCTCGACGCCGTGCCGCCGCGCTATCGCAGCAGCTACTTCGCCCATATCTGGGGCGGTGGCTATGCGGCGGGGTATTACGCTTATCTCTGGACGCAAATGCTGGCGGACGACGGTTTCAAATGGTTCGAAGAGCAGGGAGGGTTAACCCGGGAAAACGGTCAGCGCTTCCGGGATGGGATTCTGTCGTGCGGCAACAGTCGCGATCTGGCCGAACTCTATCGCAACTGGCGTGGGCATGACCCGGCTCCCGAACCGATGCTACAGCATCGTGGGCTGACCGACTAAAATCCGGTATTACATTGATGCAGTAAAAAACGGGGAGGTTTAGCGGCAGTGGGTATGCCCCTCCCCAAACGCTGAAAAGTCTCATAGTCTGATGGACAGACACTCTATTTATCGGCGTGAAAGTCGGAAGCTTTAGCCTTTTTTGCGGGCCAGCAAATACAGTCATCAGGACGACCAACAGCAAGAGATTACGATGCTCTGTAGGCGCTAAATGCGTGAATATCGAAATTCACGGCGACCATAGGGGCGTTTTCAATCTCCTGTACCGCCAGCATAAACGACTGAACCCATTGTTCACCGCCTTGCTCTTCGATATAGCGAGTGACGTAACTGGTGGATAAAAAGAACAACGCCACCTCTTGCGGGGTAAGAAACAGGATATTGGCAAAGACTTCCCGGCGGGCATTGTGCAGGTGCGGGCAGGCCTGCATTAATTCCAGCGTATCGTCGTATTCAGTTAAACGGGAATCGCGATAAGCGGCCCAGCGGCTGACCAGCTCGCGGCTGATAAAATCCTGAAGTGGTCCATAAACGATAGGGAAATCATATTTCCAGGCGCAGAACAGACCGTTGGGTTTTAACCAGTGGGCAAGATGCGCCAGAATTTTTTCCCGGTCCATCCAGTAAAAAGAGGTGGCGCTGGTGACCAGATCGTAACGTTGATTTGGCGTAAAACGAGCCGCGTCGGAAACGGTAAAAGGGATATCTGGATAATTCTGACGGGCTCTGGCAATCATGGCATCGCCAATATCACACCCTTCTACATGATGAAATAACGGCGCCAGCGGGGCAGTGGATACGCCGTTTCCGCAGCCGATATCCAGCGCAGCCTGGCGTTCAGGCGCCCGCGCGGCAAGTGCGTCATACAGCGTTTGCGGATAACGGATCTTACCCCGGATCGCATTATAGGCATCCGCATTGCGATTAAATTGTTGCATGTTAATCCCTGCTTTTATTTTGATTAAATGCCTGGTGTTTCTGGCGTTATTTATCAGAAAAACATTAGCAAAAAATCAGGCAGGGCCTGGATAACATTTATTTCAGTTTGTTACGATGAGCGCTCTGAATATAGCAATAAGATTAATGCGGATATTCAGTGGCAGGCGTATGTGGCAGCACTTATGAATCGCCCGGTCACCGCTCAGGATTTATCGATAATATCGGCGATATTCAGCAAATAATGTGTAACATCAATGTTTCCCATGAGTAACGCCCCCCATAGCGGTAGCAGCAGCGTTAAAATCAGGGTTGCGAGCCAGAAAGTTAGCTTTTGTGCAAACATTACCATCACCAGTGGCTTATTAGCTGTTTTAAATACTGACTTTGCTTAGCGGAAAAAGTTCAGATCCTGAATTCGATTGCTGAAAAAATGGGCGGCCTCATCTTCTTCGCATATGGAGTGACAAAAAAAAACCGGACTACGAGGATCGCGTAGTCCGGCAAACAAGGTATTACAGGGGATTTCATGGAGAATCCATGTCCATCATGGCATAACCAGTACCTGGTTTCTCGCGGTCTGGCGGCTTTAGGAGTGGTCCAGGCACTTTTTGTCTGCTGTGCTGGCGGGAACAGGAAGACTGACTGAAAGGCAAAAAAAATCCGGCTCGATGGAAGGCATCGCAGCCGGAAAAGGTAGCAGTTTCAGGGGTATCTCAGAGTGATACGCTAATTATACTGGCATAAAAAAAACGGTTTTAGCGGCGGGGCGTCGGGTTTTAGGAGCCTTCCAGGAATAGGATGAGTTTTATTGATGGTGAATCCCCTGCATTTTTTATTGAAAATTTCTTATAAACAAGGTGTTAACTCTGCTGATAATGATGGTTGCGCTGATTCGCATTAGCGCAATTATTGTTAAGATAACCTTGTGTGTGAATTAGCATCAGATTGACCCTGTCAGCGCTAACATAAAAAAATCAGGGAAAATAGATAGCAGGTTAATTTTTAACCCGATATTGCCTGTTAAATATACGATCATTCATTGTGCACCTGGCGCCAGTCTGATTATTGATGTGAGCCGGTTCTGATACCGGTTTTTAACCGGAAGTGCGATTGTTGGCAGGCCGCGTCATACCTGGCGTGACGCCGGTTTGCGCGAATGACAATTGCGGTTTATTTTTGAGTTGAATCCCGGTTCAAATATTGCCATAAACGTGGCCAATACAGGGGGATAAGGTTGACGGCGCAGAGAAAATAGGGCTTTATGTAAATAAAGATGTGATCAAAATCACTGTAATTGACAAAAGGGATCCGGCGTTGGCAAAGGGTGCGATTCTGGCACTGTCCCGGGGCCCACATAGCGGAGGTAAATGCCTGCTACGCTATAGCAGGAGGCGAAATAACAGTTTCGGCCCGCTGACTGTTGGTCGGGTGGGGCAAAGGTGAGAAGTGCACTCCCTTAATTTTTTCTGCCGGGGGCAACCCGTTTGCACAAGCTCGCTTCTGGCAGATCGCTCGTATGGGCGTTTTACCGTTAGAGGATGGAACATGAAGTTAAGAAGGAAAAAGGTCAAACCGATAACGCTTAAGGATGTGACCATTATCGATGATACCAAGCTGCGTAAGGCGATTACCGCCGCGTCGCTGGGTAACGCGATGGAGTGGTTCGATTTTGGTGTCTATGGTTTTGTTGCCTACGCACTCGGTAAAGTATTCTTCCCTGGCGCCGATCCCGGCGTGCAGATGATCGCCGCTCTGGCGACCTTTTCAGTCCCGTTTTTGATTCGTCCGCTGGGCGGCCTGTTTTTCGGCATGCTCGGGGATAAATATGGCCGTCAGCGTATTCTATCCATCACGATAGTGATCATGTCGATAAGTACCTTCTGTATCGGCCTGATACCCGGCCACGCGACCATCGGTATCTGGGCGCCTATTTTGCTGCTGTTGTGTAAAATGGCGCAGGGCTTCTCGGTGGGCGGTGAATATACCGGCGCCTCAATCTTTGTCGCTGAATATTCGCCGGACCGTAAGCGCGGCTTTATGGGCAGCTGGCTGGATTTTGGCTCCATCGCCGGTTTTGTGCTGGGTGCGGGCGTGGTTGTGCTGATCTCCACTATTGTGGGTGAGGCTAACTTCCTTGAGTGGGGCTGGCGTATCCCGTTCTTCCTGGCGCTGCCGCTGGGCATTATCGGGCTCTACCTGCGTCACGCGCTGGAAGAGACCCCGACCTTCCAGCAGCACGTTGATAAGCTGGAGCAGGGCGATCGAGAAGGGCTGCAGGATGGTCCCAGGGTCTCCTTTAAAGAGATTGCGACCAAACACTGGCGCGGCCTGCTGGCCTGTACCGGCCTGGTGATTGCCACCAACGTCACCTACTACATGCTGCTCACCTATATGCCGAGCTACCTTTCCCATAACCTCCACTATTCCGAGGATCACGGGGTACTGATCATCATCGCTATCATGATTGGTATGCTGTTTGTTCAGCCGGTGATGGGGCTGCTGAGTGACCGTTTCGGGCGCCGTCCCTTTGTGCTGTGCGGTAGCGTGGCGCTGATTGTCCTGGCGGTACCGGCCTTTAAGCTGATTAACAGTGACGTGATTGGGCTGATTTTCGCCGGTCTGCTGATGCTGGCGGTGATCCTGAACTCCTTTACCGGGGTGATGGCCTCTTCGCTGCCAGCGATGTTCCCGACGCATATTCGCTACAGCGCCCTGGCCAGTGCCTTTAATATCTCGGTACTGATTGCCGGTCTGACGCCGACTGTGGCCGCCTGGCTGGTGGAGGCCACTCAGAATCTGCTGATGCCTGCTTATTATCTGATGGTTATCGGCGTGGTGGGTCTGGCGACCGGTCTGTATATGAAAGAGACCGCTAATAAACCGCTGAAAGGCGCGACGCCGGCCGCCTCGGATCTGGATGAAGCGCGTGAAATTCTGCAGGAGCATCACGATCATATCGAACACAAAATCGAAGATATCGATCGCGAAATTGCTGAACTGGAAGAGAAGCGTAATCGTCTGGTGCAGCAGCACCCGCGAATTAACGAGTAATAGTATCAGGCCCCCGGTTGGGGGCTTTTTTTTACCTAACGCAACCGCAACGCCGCAAACTTATTGCGAATCACACCGTCATAAAAACGCCCCTTAGAAACCACCGTCAGAAAGGTATGGAAGGTTTTTTCCGGAACGTTACGGTAACGCCACAGCTGGCCGTCCTTAAACTGAATCTCCAGCTCGCGTACCCCGGCATCGTAACCAATACTGGCAATTCTTGACGATTTAACGGGGTGTTTGTTCATCCTGAGGGCTCCGTTGTGCTAAAAGGGCTGTTATTACCACATCTGTTAATAAAAACATACGCAAAACTGGTGCCAACAATCAACCGGCAAAGGCGACGATTTGCTTATGAGGCTAAAATAAGATGCTGAAAGACTATCTGATTGTCGCCATGCTCACGGTGGTGGCGGGGTGGAAAATCAGCCTGCCGGTTCTGGGGGGACTGGTCTTCTGGTGTTGGCGACGGCGACATATTGTCTGGGGCATACTGTTTGGGGCGGGGTTTGTGTGGACGGCACTGGCGGCCTGGCAGTTTGAACAGTACATGTGAATGCCGCCGCAGCGGCATTCGGCTGGCCTTAGTTCAGGCCAAGGCGGATGAGCTCCACGGGCTGATACTGACCTTCGCACCCCTCCACTTCCACCGTCTTCGAGCGGCGCAGATCTCCGGGCGTCATGCCGTCACCGTGGATAGCGGTGATAACGCCGGTCTGGCCAGTGCCGTTGATCATCACGCGACTGCCGGTGGTAATGGAATTGCGATTGCGGTCATAGGTCATCATTGTGGTTTCTCCTCTGAATGAAGACGATAATTCAGACCCTGTTATTTTGGAATATTCTGCGCAGATGGGGCGTTGATCGCGATCAATCCGAATCTTTTCATGTGATGTGCATCACATATTGGCAGGGGTGGCATCGCGCCCCGTTAGCCGCTAAGGTGTGAAGCACCGGGTGCCGCATGCGGCGGCGCAGGCTGAATCAGGGAGGCTTTTTGCCAGGATGTTAAAGATGATGCTGGTTACCGCGCGCGACAGGGTGCGGCTGACAGAAATCACGTCAGTGCTGATCCGCTATGGGTTGCAGGACATCGCCAGAATGCTGGGGTTAACGACGTTGCGCGATACCCTGCGCCGCGATCGCGAGCGGACACAGGCGCAGAGCATGCCCGAGCGGCTGCGTCACGCGCTGGAAGAGCTGGGGCCCACCTTCGTAAAACTCGGGCAGATCCTGGCGACCCGTACCGACCTGCTGGATCCCGTCTGGACTGACGAACTGGAAAAACTGCACAGTCAGGCCAGAGCTCTGCCCTGGGAAAGCCTGGCGGAGCAGATATGCGAAGACCTCGGCGCCGAGCCGGAGCAAATCTTCGCCGAATTCGACCGCACGCCGATTGCCGCCGCATCGATGGCGCAGATTTATCGCGCCAGGCTCCATAGCGGTGAAGCGGTGGTGGTGAAAGTGCTGCGCCCCGGCCTGGAAAGGACCATTCGCGCCGACCTGCGGTTACTCACCTTTCTGGCAGGCGCGCTGGAAGAGCAGAGCAGCCAACTGGCGCGCTATCATCCGAGCCAGATTGTGTTGGGACTGGCGACGGCGCTGAACCACGAGCTGGATCTCACCCAGGAAGCCAGCAACTGCGAACAGATTGCCCGCTGCTTTGCCGATGACCCCCAGGTTGTTATTCCCGCTATCCACTGGGCCTGGACCTCGCCGCGCCTGATGGTGCAGGAATTTGTGCCGGGGATGGCTCCGGAAAGCCCACAACAGCTCATCGATGCCGGACTGGATGGTCATATCCTTGCCAGGGAAGGGGCGCGGGCGTTTATGGAGATGGTGCTGGAACACCGGCTGTGGCACGCCGATCCCCATCCCGGTAACGTGATGGCGCTGGAGGGGAACCGGGTCGGTTTTATCGATTTCGGCATGGTAGGACGCCTGAGCGAACGGCGGCGCAATCAGTTGCTGATGATGCTGGATGCCATTGCCGGGCGTCAGAGTGAAGGGATCGTCAATGCCCTGATCGAGTGGTCGGGCGATGAGGCCATCGACATTAATCGTTTCGAACTGGCGGCGCAGAACTTCCTTGATAAACAGGGTTCGGCGCCGATGAAGCTCGGCAAGGCGCTGGCGGATCTGCTGGCGATGGTCCGGGAGTTCCGACTGGCGCTGCCGCCGGATCTCGCGCTGCTGTTTAAGGCGTTGATTACCGCTGATGGCGTGCTCCAGCGTCTGGATCCCGGTTTTGATATTGTCGCCACGCTGCGGCCGATGCTGCGCGAGGTGGTGCTGCGCCGTTATCGCCCCGGCGGCGCCCGCCGACGACTGATGGCGCTGGGGGCCCAGGCGTTGGATGCCGGAGAAGAGCTGCCTCAGACCCTGCGCCTGATGCTACGGCGCCTGAAAATGGGGAAGGTTAACGCCGACCTGGAAATTAAAAATATCGGGCTGCTCAGCCGGGCACTGGAACGTGCCGCCGTCACGCTGGCGATAGCGGTGGTGACGGCCGCTTTTGCGTTGGGCATCACCCCCTGGCTGATGGAGAGCGGCTGGCGTATTTGGGGGATTCCGGTCTTTCCGCTGTTTGGCCTGCTGGCCTGCGGTACCGGTATCTTTCTGCTGGCGCTGCGGTTACGACGTTAACGCACTCGTTTAACCTTTGTTGACGTTTAATTCGCTACAGTGGCCTGGCAATCCATCGCGACCGGCAGAGGCGCGATGTATCAATACCCAGAAAATAACGATCTATCCATGCAAGCTTGAGCCGCCAGTCGCTGGCGGTTTTTTTTCGCCTGGCGATCGCCGAATATGAAAAGCCCCTCGAGCAGTGCTGCGGGGGGCTTTTCGGTGAGAGAGCGCGTCGTTCATTAATCATCCCACTTATAGCTGAACCATGCGGCCAGAAAACCAGAGAAGACAATCATTCCCAGGACGGCCAGAAAAACATGCATATTTCCCAACATAGTGACCTCCGTCGTGTGTTTAACCGATAGAAAAACCCCTTAATTAGCGGTGGTTAGCAGAGGTGATTATACCGAACGACGCTTAAATAAACGCGCAATTGTGTGAAGAAGCGCGGACCAATGGTAAGTAAATGCAACCTATAGCGCCCGCCAGACCATTTGTGCGCCCAGGCCTAACAGCGTTAGCAGAAACAGACGGCGGAACAGTAAGGGACTGATGCGCCGACGCAGCCATTCGCCGAAGGCCATACCTGCCAGTGCCGCCACTAGCGCCAGCAGGGAGAGGGGAAGATCGCCGGTGTTCAGCGCGCCATGCCACCACAGCCCCGCGCTTAGCGCCAGTGTGGAGGTGGTAAAGGCGATGCCCAGACCTTGTATCAGGGAATCCCGGGAGCTCAGCAGCGCCTGAAGCCAGGGAACCGCCGGAATCACAAAGACGCCGGTCGCACCGGTCAGCAGTCCGGTACAGAGCCCGACCAGTAGTGAAAGCGGCGCTTCGCCACGCACAGGCGGCGTAAAACGGGCGCCTGAGAGCGACCAGAGCGCATACAGGCTCAGCGCCGTGCCCAGGGTTAAGGTCGTGGCGCTGTGACTGCCCGTAGCGAGCCAGCCGCTGGTCGCCAGGGTTCCGACAACGATCCCGACGTTCAGCGGCGTCAGACGTCGCAACAGCGGCCACAGCCCGCTACCGCGCAGCTGCATCAGATTGGTGATAAGCGAAGGCAGCAGCAACATGCCCGCGGCAGCCACCGGTGAAATTAACGCGCCCAGTAGCGCCATCGCGACCGTCGGTAGTCCCATTCCTGTCACGCCTTTTACCATGCCTGCCATCGCAAATACGGCGGCGGCAAGTACCCAAATCTGTTGTTCAGCAGACATCGACACTTCCTCTGAGTGATTCACTGTCGCAAGCGTAACGGACTCCAGCGCGCCTTAATTCGTCAGTCAGCGAACCAGGGTCGCATTCATGATGAATTTTTTTCATGTCTGATGAATTTTCCTCGTTTGCACTGCGCGCGTTCTGCTGTCATTGTTTCAGCCATGTAGCCATCCAGATGGCTGAAAGTTCAATAAAACAATTATCACCCGGCTGAACTACCGGGGAGAGGAGAGCAGCATGCAACGACAACAGGCACCGTTTCGCGCCGATGTGGTAGGGAGTTTTTTACGTCCGGACAGCATTAAGCGCGCCCGCGAGCAGTTTGCCGCCGGAGAGATCGACGCCGCCGCATTACGTAAGGTGGAAGACGAGGCGATCCGCAACGTCGTGCAGCAGCAGTGCGCCTGTGGCCTGCATGTAGTGACCGACGGCGAATTTCGTCGCGCCTGGTGGCACTTCGACTTTTTCGACGGCCTGCAGGGCACTGAGCCCTTCGAAACCGACCACGGCATTCAGTTTAACGGCGTGCAGACTAAAGCCCGCGGCATTCGGGTGGTGGATCGGGTGAAATTTGGTGACCATCCGATGCTGGAAGATTTTCGCTATCTGAAGAGCATCAGCGGCGATGCCTGTCCGAAAATGACTATCCCCAGCCCCAGCGTGCTGCATTTCCGCGGTGGTCGTGAAACTATCGACCGTACCGTCTATCCGGAACTGGACGCTTACTTCGACGACCTGGCCATTGCCTGGCGCGACGCCATCCGCGCCTTCTATGACGCGGGCTGCCGCTACCTGCAGCTCGATGACACCGTCTGGGCCTACCTGTGTTCCGAAGAGCAGCGCCGCCTGGTGCTGGAGCGCGGTGACGACCCTGATGAACTGGCCCGTACCTACGCCCGGGTACTGAACAAGGCGCTGGAAGGCAAACCTCAGGATCTGACCGTCGGGCTGCACGTCTGCCGCGGCAACTTCCGCTCTACCTGGATCTCCGAAGGGGGCTATGAGCCGGTGGCGGAAGTGCTGTTCGGCACGGTGAACATCGATGCCTTCTTCCTTGAATACGATAACGATCGTTCTGGCGACTTTAGCCCGCTGCGCCATATCCGTCCTGGCAATCAGCAGGTGGTGCTGGGGCTTATCACCACCAAGAATGGCGAGCTGGAAAACCCGGAAGGGGTGAAAGCGCGGGTGCAGGAAGCGGCGCAGTATGTCGATATCAATCAGATCTGCCTGAGCCCTCAGTGCGGTTTTGCCTCTACCGAAGAGGGTAACAGCCTGAGCGAAGGCCAGCAGTGGGATAAAGTCCGACTGGTGACCCGCCTGGCGCAGGAAGTCTGGTAAGTTCTGCGGCCCGGCGCTGTGCCGGGCCTGTTTATCAGCGCTTTTTATTATGCGACTCCCCGTCGCTATTATAAAAAACGATGATTAAAAAACGTGCAAATCATTAACCGGTGCGCACCACCATAGCGCGAAATAAAATCTTTCCTCCCGCCGGTAAAATAAAACTCCCTGATTATTAAGCATAAATTAATTCTGGCATCCGCCTTGCAACAGGTATCCCAACTTGTATACCAGATGGGAGACCTGGCATGTCGAATGGTGTTGACAGCCTGCCGGTATTATCGATTGGCGAGTGGCTGGATATTTATCAGGCCAGTCCATCGCAACTGGCAAATATCTATACGCAGTTCCTGAGCCTGGCCCGACAGGATGATAATGCCTGGATTACCCTGGCTTCCCGCGGGCAGATCGATGCACAGCTTGCGCCGCTGTTGCGGGCCGTGACGGAAGGAGGGCGCGAACCCCGGGAATTTCCGCTGTTCGGGGTGCCCTTTGCGGTGAAAGACAATATTGACGTAGCCGGTTTTCCCACCAGCGTCGCCTGCCCGGAATTCCTCTACCATCCCCGTGAGGACGCCGCAGTGGTGGCGCGCCTGAAAGCGGCGGGCGCCATCGTGGTGGGAAAAACCAATCTCGACCAGTTCGCCACCGGCCTGGTGGGCACCCGTTCCCCCTATGGCGCGGTGACCAATACCTTTGATAAGCGTTATGTGAGCGGCGGTTCCAGTTCCGGTTCAGCGTCGGTGGTGGCCCGGGGGCTGGCCCTGTTCTCGCTGGGGACGGATACTGCGGGCTCCGGGCGGGTGCCTGCCGGGTTTAACAATATTGTCGGCCTGAAACCGACCCGCGGCTGGCTTTCTAACCGCGGGCTGGTTCCCGCCTGCCAGTTCCTGGACTGTATCTCGGTCTTTGCGCTCCAGGTGGAGGATGCCCGGCGGGTGGCCGACATTGCGGGCGGCTACGATCCTGACGATCCCTGGTCACGTCAGGATCCTTATTGCGCACCGGCACGCCTGAGCGAGCGTCCACGCTTCGCCATTCCGGACAAACTGACCTTTTGCGGCGACAGCCAGAGCGAACAGGCTTTCAACCAGGCGCTGGCGCAGATGAGCGCGCTGGGCGTAACGCTCGAACCGGTGGATTTTACCCCGTTTCGTGAACTGGCGGAGCAGCTCTATGCCGGCCCCTGGGTTGCCGAGCGTACGCTGGCGGTCAGGGATCTGCTGGAAAAAAATCCCCTGGCGCTGGATCCCACGGTGCGCACCATCGTGAAACAGGGATACCGCTACAGCGCCTGCGATGCCTGGCAGGCGGGGTATCAGCGCGCGCAACTGAGCCGCCAGATTCACCAGGCGCTGGCGGGCTTTGATGCGCTGCTGGTGCCGACATCACCCACCATCCGCACCCTGGAAGAGATGGCACAGGAGCCGGTACGCTACAACGCCGAATTCGGCACCTACACCAATTTCACCAATCTGGCGGATCTCTGCGCGCTGGCGCTGCCTTCCTCCTTCCGCGAAGACGGACTACCGGCAGGGATCACACTGATTGCCCCAGCCTGGCATGATGCGGCGCTGGCCCATTTTGGCCAGCGCTGGCAGCAGGCGCTGGCGCTGCCCGTCGGCGCTACCGGGCGCGCCCCGGCAACGCTGCCGGAAGCGGCGCTGCCGTCAACCGGCCATGTACGGCTGGCGGTGGTGGGCGCTCATCTGCGTGGCATGCCGTTAAACCACCAGTTGACCGGGCGCGACGCCGTCTTCATCGAACAGACCATCACAGCGCCTGACTACCGTCTTTATGCCCTGGCGAATACCACGCCGCCCAAACCCGGGCTGGTGCGGGCGCCGGGAGGCAACGCCATTGAGGTGGAGCTGTGGGATGTGCCGCTGGCGCGCTTTGGCGAATTCGTGGCGGAAGTTCCGGCGCCGCTGGGTATCGGTTCGCTGCAACTGGCGGATGGTCGCCAGGTAAAAGGGTTTATCTGCGAACCCCTGGGATTAGAAGGGGCCACCAACATCAGCGAATGGGGCGGCTGGCGTGCCTGTCTCGCCCGCGACAGCCATAACGGACAGTAAGGAGCGACCATGTTTACCCGGGTTCTGATTGCTAACCGCGGCGAGATAGCCTGCCGCGCCATCCGCACGCTACAACGCTGCGGCATTGACAGCGTCGCGGTGTTTTCCGATGCCGATCGCAATGCGCCCCACGTCAGTATGGCGGATAGCGCCATCGCGCTGGGGGGCGACAGCGCGACGGAAAGCTATCTTAACGGCGATAAAATTCTGGCCGCGGCCCGGGAAAGCGGCGCTCAGGCCATCTTTCCCGGCTACGGTTTTCTCTCTGAAAGCGCGGAATTTGCCAGCGCCTGCGCTGCGGCCGGGCTGGTATTTATCGGCCCCACGCCGCGACAGATTCGCGATTTTGGTCAGAAGCACCGGGCGCGGGAGCTGGCCCGCGAGGCCGGGCTGCCGATGACGCCAGGCAGCGGTCTGCTGGAAAGCCCCGAAGCCGCCTGTACTGCCGCCCGGAACGTCGGCTGGCCGGTGATGCTCAAAACCACCGCCGGGGGCGGCGGTATCGGGCTGTTGCGCTGTGAAGATGAAGCGCAACTGCTGGCCGCCTGGGAGAGCGTCCGCCGCCAGGGCGCCCAGTTTTTCAGCGATGACGGGGTGTTCATTGAACGCTGTATCGATCGGGCGCGCCATATCGAGGTTCAGATCTTCGGTGACGGTCAGGGGCGCGTGGCGGCGCTGGGGGAGCGCGACTGTTCGCTACAGCGCCGCAACCAGAAAGTGGTGGAAGAAACCCCCGCTCCCGGGCTGCCTGCCGCAACCCGCAAGGCCATGCACGATGCGGCCATTCGACTGGGGCAGTCGGTCAATTATCGCAGTGCCGGCACCGTGGAGTTTATCTACGAACCGGAAAGCGACAGCTTCTGGTTTCTGGAGGTCAATACCCGCCTTCAGGTCGAACATCCTGTCACCGAAATGGTCACCGGTGTCGATCTGATAGCCGCGATGCTCCAGGTGGCAGCCGGAGCCTCACCCGACTGGGCTGCGCTGGAAAAACCGCCGCGCGGGGCGGCCATGGAGGTACGCCTCTATGCCGAAGATCCGCTACGTCAGTTTCAGCCGAGCCCGGGCGTTTTGACCGAAGTCTTTTTCCCGGACGATGTGCGGGTGGACGGCTGGGTCAGCACCGGCAGCGAAGTCACGCCGTACTACGATCCCATGCTGGCCAAAATTATCGTGTATGGAGAAGACCGCGAGGCGGCGCTGGAAAAGCTCAGACGTGCTCTGGAGAAAACCCGCCTGCACGGTATCGCCACCAACCTGGACTATCTGCGTCAGATAGTCACCCTTGACGCCTTCCGGCGCGGTGAGGCCAGTACCCGTCTGCTGGATGAAGTGCGCTATCAGCCTCATGCCATCGAGGTACTGTCTCCGGGCACCTGGACCAGCGTACAGGACTTCCCGGGCCGCACCGGCTACTGGCATATCGGCGTTCCGCCTTCAGGGCCGATGGACGATTTTGCCTTCCGCATGGCGAACCGCATTGTCGGTAACGATCCCTCCGCCGCCGGGCTGGAGTTCACCCTGGAGGGGCCGACGCTGCGTTTTCACAGTGCGGCGGTTATCGCTCTGACCGGCGCAGACTGCGAGGCGCGGCTGGATGAACGACCGCTGGCCTGCTGGCAGCCGGTCAGGGTTCAGGCCGGGCAGGTATTACGTCTGGGTCGGGCACAGAGCGGCTGCCGGGGCTACCTGGCGGTGCGTAACGGCATTGATGTGCCGGTATATCTGGGCAGCCGCGCCACCTTTGCCCTGGGGCAGTTTGGCGGCCATGCCGGACGTACGCTGAAAGTGGCAGACGTGCTGGCTATCTCCCGCCCGATGCTGCCTGCCTGTACCACGCCGCCGCCGGTCGCTGAGCCGTGCGCGGTGGATCCGGCTCTGATCCCCGACTATGACGTGCGGGTGGAGATCGGCGTGCTGTACGGCCCCCATGGCGCCCCGGATTTCTTTACCCCCGAATCGATGGAACGCTTTTTTAACAGCGACTGGGAAGTGCACTACAACTCCAACCGCCTGGGCGTGCGCCTGAGCGGCCCGGAGCCAGACTGGAGCCGTGACGACGGAGGCGAGGCGGGGCTGCATCCGTCCAATATCCACGACTGCGAATACGCTATCGGCGCGGTGAACTTCACCGGCGACTTTCCGGTGATCCTGACCCGGGACGGGCCAAGTCTGGGAGGATTCGTCTGTCCGGTCACCATTGCCCGGGCGGAGTTATGGAAGGTGGGGCAGGTACGTCCCGGGGATCGCATTCGCTTTCGTCTGATGGATGAATCAGAAGCCAGCCAGCGGTTACAGGCTCAGGAGCAGGCGCTGAAAACCCTGAAAGCGCCGACGGTCGTCAATCACGCAACCCCAGCGCATAGCCCCACGGCAATTCTGGCCAGCCGACCGGCCAGCGACGGCCTGCCGTCAATGGCGGTGAGGCGCGCCGGAGACAGCTACCTGCTGATCGAATACGGCGATAACGTGCTGGATCTGGCCCTGAGATTACGGGTGCATCTGCTGATGGCGGCGCTCGATGATCGCGGACCGGAGGGCATTCTCGAACTTTCCCCCGGCGTGCGGTCGCTCCAGGTGCGCTACGACAACAGCCGGTTAAGCCAGCAGGCGCTGATGACGCAGCTCATGGCGCTGGAGCAGACGCTGGGCGACGTGGAACGGTTAAAAATTCCCTCACGCATCCTGTATCTGCCCATGGCCTTTGAGGATTCCGCCACCCTGGCGGCGGTGGCGCGCTACCGGGAAACGGTGCGCGACAGTGCCCCCTGGCTGCCGGATAACGTCGAGTTTATTCGCCGCGCCAACGGACTGGCCGATCGCGACGAGGTCAGACGCATTCTGTTTGAGGCCAGCTATCTGGTGCTGGGATTGGGGGATGTGTATCTCGGCGCCCCCTGCGCAGTACCGCTGGATCCGCGCCACCGCCTGCTGAGCTCCAAATATAATCCGGCCCGGACCTGGACTGCGGAAGGCACGGTGGGGATTGGCGGCATGTATATGTGCATCTACGGCATGGATTCGCCGGGAGGTTACCAACTGGTGGGGCGCACGCTGCCTGTCTGGAATCGCTTCCTGAAGAATCCGCAGTTTGCCGGGGAGCCCTGGCTACTGAAATTCTTCGACCAGGTGCGTTTCTATCCGGTCAGCGAGGCGGAACTGATGCAGCAGCGCGAGGCGTTCCGCGAAGGGCGGGCGCAGATTCGCATCGAAGAGAGCGAATTCGACTTTGCCGCATACCGCCGGATGCTGAGCGAAAACGCCGCTGACATTGCCGGGTTTCGCGAGCGTCAGCAGAGCGCCTTCGATGCGGAAGTGGCGCACTGGTGCAGCTACCCGCAGCAGGCGCCGGAAAGCCCGCTCAATATGGCCGAGATTCCGGCAGCAGGGCGGGAAGGCGAACTGGTTAGCGCCGATCTCAACGGCAACATCTGGAAGATTCTGGTGGAGCCAGGCCAGCAGGTGAAACAGGGCGAACCGCTGATTGTGGTGGAAGCCATGAAGATGGAACTGATGGTCTCTGCGCCCTGTGACGGCACCGTCACCCATATCAGTTGCCTGGCGGGACGGCCTGTAGGGCCGGGGGATGCGCTGCTGTGGCTCGATCGCGCCAGTTAAGTGACATTGTCACTAACTAAACTCAGGGGAGAGGCCATGAGCGATCGGAAATCGCTAAAAACGATGAGCGAAGGTCAGGGCGAACGGGTCTATCGCCTGGTGAAACAGGCCATCTTCGACTTTCGGATGCTGCCGGGCGACCGCTTCAGCGAAAACGACATTGCCGGGCGTTACGGCGCCAGCCGCACGCCGGTACGCCAGGCGCTCTATGCCCTGGCGCAGGAAGGCTACCTGGAAGTGCAGCCCCGCAGCGGCTGGCGGGTTTGCCCCATCGACTTTCACCATCTGGAAGCGCTGTACGACCTGCGGGTGGTGCTGGAGCTGGAAACGGTCAACCGCCTGTGTCAGCGCCCGGAGCAGGTCATGCCACTGCCGCTGCGCCAGTTATGTCAGTTCTGGATAGAAGCGCCGCCGCTGGCGGATGGCCGCGAGGTGGCGCATTACGACGAACAGTTTCATATGACCCTGGTGGCGACGGCGGGTAATCCCGAAATGGCGCGTATCCATCGCGAACTGACGGAAAAGATTCGGATTGTGCGGCGCATGGATTTCACCCAGCCGCCGCGGGTCAGCGCCACTTACGCCGAACATGCCGCCATTCTTGAGGCCATTATCGCACGGCGCGGCGAACAGGCGTGCCGCCTGCTGCGGGAACACATTGCCCGCAGTCAGCAGGAGGTTCGCCAGATAACCCTGCATGCGCTGCATCAGGCGCGTCAGGAAAAACGTTAACCCACACAGCATTTTGACAGGAGTGACTTATGGAGCGACGTACCTTATTACAGGCCCTGGCCTTATCCGTCCCGCTGTTCGCCATGGGATTCAGCGTCAGCGCCCGGGCCGCCGACACCATTAAAGTGGGCATCATGCATTCGCTGTCCGGCACCATGGCTATCTCTGAAACGCCGTTGAAAGAAGTAGCGCTGATGACTATCGACCAGATTAACGCCAGCGGCGGCGTACTGGGTAAAAAGCTGGAGCCGGTGGTGGTGGATCCCGCCTCGAACTGGCCGCTGTTTGCGGAAAAAGCGCGCCAGTTGCTGAGTCAGGACAAGGTGGCGGCGGTGTTTGGCTGCTGGACTTCGGTGTCGCGTAAGTCGGTACTGCCGGTATTCGAAGAGCTGAACGGGTTGCTGTTCTACCCGGTGCAGTACGAAGGGGAAGAGATGTCGCCAAACGTCTTCTATACCGGCGCGGCGCCTAACCAGCAGGCGATTCCGGCGGTGGAGTATCTGATGAGTGAAGACGGCGGCGGCGCACGTCGTTTCTTCCTGTTGGGCACCGACTACGTTTATCCGCGTACCACCAACAAGATTCTGCGCGCCTTCCTGCATGCCAAAGGGGTGCAGGATAACGACATCCGGGAGGTTTACACCCCCTTTGGCTACAGCGACTACCAGACCATTGTGGCCGACATTAAGAAGTTCGCTGCGGGCGGTAATACCGCGGTTATCTCCACCATTAACGGCGATTCCAACGTGCCGTTTTATAAAGAGCTGACTAACCAGGGGGTAAAAGCTACCGATGTGCCGGTTATCGCCTTCTCGGTGGGAGAAGAGGAGCTGCGCGGCATCGATACCCGCCCGCTGGTCGGCAATCTGGCGGCCTGGAACTACTTTGAATCGTTGGATAATCCCACCAACAAAAAGTTTGTCGCTGACTGGAAGGCCTATGCCCGCAGCCACAAACTGCCCAACGCTGACACGGTGGTCACCAACGATCCGATGGAAGCGACATACGTCGGCATTCATCTGTGGGCCCAGGCGGTGGAAAAGGCGGGAACCACCGACGTGGATAAGGTGCGGGCCGCCATGGCGGGCCAGAGCTTCCCGGCGCCATCCGGCTTTACCCTGACCATGGATGCCACCAACCACCATCTGCATAAGCCGGTGATGATTGGCGAGATAGAAAGCAACGGCCAGTTTAACCCGGTATGGGAAAGCGAACAGCCGGTGCGCGCTCAGCCGTGGAGCCCCTGGCTGCCGGGGAATAAGCAGAAGGGCGATACGCCGGTGAAAGCCGCCAGCGCGCAATAACCGACCACCGTCGGGAGGGGAACTCATGAGCATCATCAGGGTTTGGGTACGGCGATGTCTGCTGCTGACGCTATTGGCCGTAACGCCGCTGGCCGCCTGGAGTGCTACGCCGGATGCCGATACTTTTGTCGCCGCCAGCCGCAGCCAGCAGGCGCAGTTGCTGGAACGCTGGGCGGCGGCGCCGGAGCCTGCGCGTTTGCCGCTGCTCCAGGCGCTGGCCGGGGAAGTGTTGAATAAAGACGAGGCAGGGCACGCCTTCGACGATTCGGGAAAGGCGCTGGGGATGGCGATCCGGTCGGAAGGGACGCTAAAGAAGGTGCGTCTGACCAACCGGCTACGCAATCTGACGGCTGCGGCGCTGGCCAGCCATCGGCTGGTTAGTGACAATGTCACTGAAAGAAAGCGCGCCGCCACGGCGCTGATGTTCGAAGCCACACCGCAGATGGCGCCGCTACTGAACCGCCGGCTGACGCAGGAGCGCGACGGCGGCGTGCGTGAAGCGCTCCAGATGGCGCTGGCGGTGTTGCAGTTAAATGACCCCAACGCCGGGCGCCGCCTGCAGGCGGCGCAACGGCTGGGCGGTCGCGGCGATCCCCGAATGCAGGCCCGATTAACGCCGCTGACCGACCCGGCCCGGGAGCCGGTGGCTGCGGTACGCACTGCCGCGCAGCACAGCCTGGATAACATCGCCCGCCAGTTGAAGATGGGAGAGCTGCTGGGCCAGATTTTCAGCGGCCTGTCGCTGGGATCGATCCTGCTGCTGGCGGCGCTGGGGCTGGCCATTACCTATGGTCTGCTGGGGGTTATCAATATGGCCCACGGCGAGATGCTGATGCTGGGCGCTTACGCGGGCTGGATGGTACAGAACGCCTTTAGTCAGTGGGCGCCCCAGTGGCTGGCCTGGTGGCCGCTGGCCGCGCTGCCGGTAGCCTTTATGATGACCGCGGCCATCGGCATGCTGCTGGAACGCTCGGTGATTCGTCACCTCTACGGGCGACCGCTGGAGACGCTGCTCGCCACCTGGGGCATTAGTTTGATGCTGATTCAGGGAGTGCGGATGCTGGTTGGCCCCCAGAATGTCGAAGTGGCGAACCCGGCGTGGCTTTCTGGCGGCATCCAGGCGTTGCCCAATCTGATCCTGCCCTGGAACCGGCTGGCGGTACTGCTGTTCGTGCTGCTGGTACTGGGATTTACCTGGCTGATTCTGAACCGTACCCGACTGGGGCTGCATATTCGCGCCGTAACCCAGAATCGCGCCATGGCGGCCTGCTGCGGGGTACCCACCGGGCGGGTCGATATGCTGGCCTTTGGTCTGGGAGCCGGCATTGCCGGGCTGGGGGGCGTGGCGTTGACCCAACTGGGTAACGTCGGTCCTGAGCTTGGCCAGGGTTATATCATCGACTCCTTCCTGGTGGTGGTACTGGGCGGCGTCGGGCAACTGGCGGGCAGCGTGGTGGCGGCCTTTAGCCTGGGGATCTTTAACAAACTGCTGGAGCCTCAGGTTGGGGCGGTACTGGGCAAAATCCTGATCCTGATGCTGGTAGTGCTGTTTATTCAGAAACGACCCCAGGGGCTGTTCGCCCTGAAAGGGAGGATAACCGAATGACGCAACCTTTAACCCTGACGCTAAGTCGCCGGGCGCCGTGTCTGACGCGCTGGCTGGCAAGCCTTGCCGTGACCGCTCTGCTGGTGATGCCGTTTCTGGCGCTGCTTCCTGCCAGTCATCCGCTGGCGCTCTCGACATGGAGCCTGATGCTGGTGGGGAAGATCCTCTGCTACGCGGTGGTAGCTGTAGCGCTGGATCTGGTGTGGGGCTATGCCGGGCTGCTCTCCCTGGGCCACGGGCTGTTCTTCGCGCTGGGTGGTTATGCGATGGGCATGTACCTGATGCGCCAGGCGGCCGGTGACGGTCTGCCGGCCTTTATGGGCTTCCTCTCCTGGGAGAGCCTGCCCTGGTACTGGTGGGGCAGTGAACACTTCGCCTGGGCGCTGCTGATGGTGGTGCTGGTGCCGGGTCTGCTGGCGCTGGTATTTGGCATCTTTGCTTTCCGCTCGCGCATTAAAGGGGTCTATTTCTCGATAATGACTCAGGCGCTGACCTGGGCCGGAATGCTGCTGTTCTTTCGCAACGAAACCGGCTTCGGCGGCAATAACGGCTTTACCGGTTTCACCACGCTGCTGGGGGCGCCGTTGACCGCAACCTCGACCCGCATCCTGCTGTTCCTGGCGACCGTTATCCTGCTGCTGGCTTCGCTGGCGCTGGGCTTTGCCCTGGCGCGCAGCAAATTTGGCCGGGTGCTGACGGCCATGCGCGACGCGGAAGGGCGGCTGCGCTTTTGCGGCTATAACCCTTTTGGCTTCAAGCTTCTGGTCTGGACGCTGTCGGCGGTGCTCTGTGGTCTGGCTGGCGCTCTTTACGTGCCGCAGGTGGGAATTATCAATCCCGGCGAAATGTCGCCCACCAATTCGATCGAGGCGGCTATCTGGGTGGCGCTGGGCGGGCGCGGTACCCTGGTTGGGCCGGTTATTGGCGCCGGGCTGGTTAACGGCGCGAAGAGCCTGTTCACCGTCTGGATGCCGGAATACTGGCAGTTATTCCTGGGGCTGATTTTTATTCTGGTGACGCTGTTTCTGCCGCGCGGCGTGATGGGGCTGTGGCGCCGGGGAGGAAAAACCGATGACTGAACAACCGCTGCCTTATACCCGTGCGCTGGCGACGGACCGTTACCGCCGCCAGCGCGACCCGATTCTGCAACTCGATGGCATCAGCGTCAGTTTTGATGGCTTCCAGGCCCTGAATAATCTGTCGTTTGAGATCGGCGTTGGGGAATTGCGCTGCGTGATTGGGCCCAACGGTGCGGGAAAAACCACGCTGATGGATGTGATCACCGGTAAAACCCGGCCGGATCGGGGGCGCGTGCTTTACGATCAAAGCGTCGATCTGACGCAGATGGATCCGGTGGCCATCACCCGGCGCGGCATTGGTCGCAAGTTCCAGAAGCCGACGGTGTTTGACGCGCTGACGGTGGCGGAAAATCTGGAGGTGGCCCAGAAGGGTGACAAATCGGTCTGGGCCTGCCTGCGGGCGCGTCTGAACAGCGAACAGCGCGATCGCATTGACGAAACCCTGGCGCTGCTGCGGCTGGGGGCAGAGCGCAACCGTCTGGCGGGGGCGCTCTCCCACGGGCAGAAGCAGTTTCTGGAGATCGGTATGCTGCTGGTGCAGCAGCCGCATGTGCTGCTGCTCGATGAACCGGCGGCGGGGATGAGCGATGCCGAAACGGCATGGACCGCCGAACTGTTTCGCGAGCTGGCGGGGCGCCACTCCATGATGGTGGTGGAGCACGATATGGGGTTTGTGGAAAGCATTGCTGACAGGGTCACGGTACTGCATCAGGGCCAGGTGCTGGCGGAAGGTTCGCTGGCTCAGGTTCAGGCGGATGAGCGAGTGATAGACGTCTATCTGGGGCGCTAATTATTAACGGGGAGAGCCTTATGCTACAGGTGTCCGCTTTGCATCAGTACTACGGCGGCAGCCATATTTTACGCGGCGTTTCACTGGAAGCGCCCATCGGTGAAATCACCTGCCTGCTGGGGCGTAATGGGGTCGGTAAAACCACGCTACTGCGCTGCCTGATGGGGCTGGTTCCCGCTCACAGCGGCTCGGTGCTGTGGCAGGGGAAGGCGATTGTTCGCCGTCGCCCGCACCAGCGGGTGCAGTCAGGTATTGCCTGGGTGCCGCAGGGGCGCGAAATTTTTCCTCGTCTGACGGTGGAAGAGAATCTGCTGATGGGGCTGGCGCGCTTTCCGGCCGCGCAGGCCAGGGAGGTGCCGGATGAGATCTGGAATCTGTTCCCGGCGCTGTTTGAAATGCGGGAACGACGCGGCGGCGATCTGTCCGGTGGTCAGCAGCAGCAGCTGGCTATCGGTCGGGCGCTGGCGACCCGGCCGCAGTTGCTGATCCTGGATGAGCCTACAGAGGGGATCCAGCCTTCGGTGATCCGCGAAATTGGCGAAGTCATTCGCCAGCTGGCAGATCGCGGCGATATGGCCATTCTGCTGGTGGAGCAGTTCTATGATTTTGCCGCAGAGCTGGCGGATCGGTATCTGGTGATGTCGCGCGGGGCCATCATTCAGCAGGGAAAGGGCGCTGATATGGAGGCCGACGGCGTACGCGCCATGGTGGCGATATAGCCTCAGCCCTGAATGTGGTACAGCGGAACGTCCAGTTGAGCCGGGTCGTCGCTTCCGGCGCTGGGGTCCATTCCCTCCCAGGGTATATGGCCGGGCATAATCATAGCATTACGTGATGCCTGCGGCTGAGGCAGGCAGGGTTCGGCCAGCGCGCTAACGGGAAGGGCGACCAGCAGCGCGGCCAGGGGCAATATACGTTTCATTGTGAACCTGACGGGAGTTACTCACTGGAGACCGGCAGGCGTGAAAAGCCTGCCGAAGGGCCATTTAGCTGTTGCAACCGTTATAACCGTAGCCGCTGTGATAGTGATTCAGCGGATAAAGATAGCGTGATTCGCCCGGCATATTGGTCACCCGATACTTATGGGGCGGTACCGAAAAGTAGTTCTTAAAGGTACGGGTTAACGTCTGCTGGGATTCGAAACCATAGCGTTCGGCCAGATAGAGAATCGGCTCATTGCTCTCTTTCAGTTTCTGCGCAATCTCGGTGAGTTTCCGGTTGCGAATATACTGACCCAGCGAATGGCCGGTTTCTTTCTTAAACATCCTCTGTAAATGCCATTTGGAGTAGCCGGAACGCTCGGAGACTTTATCGAGCGAGAGCGGGGACTCCAGGTTGTCTTCAATCCAGTCCAAAATGCTATGAATCGTGACCGCATCATTATTGCGTCTGGACATCATCTCACCTCATATAATTATACTTTTACGGCAGAATCTTCTTGAGCAGGCATTCAAGATGAACCACCTCATCCGCCGTAAGATTTCTTGTTAATTCCTGGTGCAGGCTTTGCCCTACAAGCTGATGACAACGTTCGCACAGCTCAACGCCGGCAGGCGTGAGGCGAATCAGCACGCCACGTTTGTCATTGGGATTCGGCAGACGCTCGATCCAGCCCTTGCAGGAGAGGCGAACGAGCATGCGGGTCAGGGCCCCCAGGTCTACCGATAATCTCTTCTTTAACTCCACCGGTGTGGTACTGACATCGCAGTGAATGGTGCACAGCACTTTGAACTGCGATGCAGTAATACCCAGTGGGGAAAGATAGTCATTCAGCAAGCGATCTTTATGCTGGTTAGCCAGCGTGATCAGGCGTCCTAAAGGGACGATTTGATTAAACAGATCGCTCGATTTATTCAAGATAGTTGCCCAGGCAAGTACATTAGTCACGGAAGATATTATTGCCCAGGAAAGAGTAAGTCAACTAACTTACACAAGGTGATAACACTTTCTGCTAAAGCGTTTCGTGAATATAAAAAAATATGTCTGAATATGTCTTTATAACCTGTTATTTAGGCCACAAAGCAGGCTAAAACCTTACCTTTACTGACAGATGATGGCTGGTCTGACCGGCGATTTGTCCATATACTTTGGCCGGTTCTTTGTCGGGTCGTTAATGAGGAGCGACGATGCTGGATCTGTTTAAAGCCATTAGTCTTGGCCTGGTGGTGTTATTACCGCTGGCAAACCCGTTGACTTCCGTTGCGCTGTTTCTGGGGCTGTCGGGGGGAATGAACAGCGAAGAGCGTAATCGCCAGTCGCTGATGGCCTCTGTGTATGTCTTCGCCATTATGATGGTGGCCTGGTATGCCGGTCAGCTGGTAATGAGCACCTTCGGGATTTCGATTCCAGGTCTGCGTATTGCCGGCGGGCTCATTGTGGCCTTTATCGGCTTTCGGATGCTGTTTCCGCCGCCTGCCAGCGCCAGTGGGGAGGAGCCGACCACTACAGCCAATATCGCCTTTGTCCCACTGGCTATGCCCAGCACAGCAGGGCCAGGCACTATTGCCATGATCATCAGCTCAGCCTCTACCGTGAAGCATGGTATCGATTTTCCTGACTGGGTGATTCTGGTGTCGCCGGTACTGATTTTCCTTAGCGTCAGCCTGATTCTGTGGGCCTGCCTGCGTAGCTCCGGCACTATTATGCGGCTGGTGGGAAAGGGAGGAATTGAAGCGATTTCCCGACTGATGGGCTTCCTGCTGGTCTGTATGGGCGTGCAGTTTATTATTAACGGCGTGCTGGAGATCGTCTCTCAATATCATTAATTCCGCGGGGCGTCAGGCACAATAAAAACATGGTTGTTAATATCAGGTTAAATCAAGAGAATAAAAACTATGTTCTTTGCATGACCTGAGTGAGCAGTACCATGTTAAGCGTTCTGTCCGCGTCCCTGTTTGCGCGGATCCGCATTTTTCTCGGCCGCCTGAAACCCCACGCCCTGCCGGTGGCCAGCAAACATATCCTCCTCTGTTCTATTGGCGCGGGTACCGGGCTGGCGGTGACCGGCATGTTCAGCCACTGGCTGCTCGGCGGCGTCAATCTGTGGTTTATCGCGCCAATGGGTGCTTCCGCCGTATTACTGTTCGGCGTTCCGGCAAGCCCCCTGGCTCAGCCCTGGTCTATCGTTGGCGGTAATGTGCTGTCGGCGCTGATTGGCGTCTCTGTGGGGATGCTGGTGCCTGATGTGGCGCTGGCATGCGGTCTGGCGGCCGGACTGGCGATTGCTGCCATGTATTTTATGCGCTGCCTGCATCCGCCCGGCGGCGCGGTGGCGTTAACGGCGATCCTCGGTGGGGCGGACGTTGCGCACGAAGGCTACCACTTTGTGCTGACGCCGGTGTTGCTCAATTCCCTGATGCTGGCCGTGCTGGCGATGATCTTCAACAACCTGGTAGGGCGTCGTTATCCGCATCCGCTGGCCGAAGAAGAGGTGAAGTCCCGGGGGGTGTCGCAAGGGGCATCGGTGACCCGTGAAGATATTCACGCCGCGCTGCTCGACGGTCAGTTTCTGGATATTGATGAAGATGACGTTCAGGAGCTGTTGGAGAAGATCGAGCATAAAGCGGCTATGCGCAAGGCGCAAGCACGCCGGAATTGAGGGTAGATCCCCACCGACCAGGGGCCGGTGGGAGAGGCTATCAGGAGTGATGAGGCTGCTGTTCCAGCGTTCTGGTGGGCCAGCGGCGGAATACCACCAGTGACCAGACCAGCGCTGCCAGGGCCGGAATGGCGCCCACATAGCCGATATCGGCCATCGACAGATGCAGACTGACCTGATTCCCCAGCAGCGCGCCCGCGCCGATACCAATATTAAAGATGCCGGAAAACAGCGCCATCGCCACGTCGGTGGCATCCGGCGCCAGCGCCAGCACTTTCACCTGCATGCCAAGGCCGATCACCATCATCGCGATACCCCAGAACAGGCTCAGCGCGATCAGGCCATTGCTGCTGCCGGATACCGGATACAGCAACATCAGGCAGACCAGCAGCGTGGCGATGGCGGCGCTGACCAGGGTTGATGCATGCAGGTTGCCCAGCTTGCTGAAAATAATGCTGCCGATAATGCCGGCGCCGCCCAGAATCAGCAACAGAATGGTGGCGAACCCGGCACTGAAACCGGCGACCGTCATCACAAAGGGCTCGATGTAACTGTAAGCGGTGTAGTGGGCGGTAACCACCACGGCCACCAGCAGATAGATGCCCACCAGCGCCGGGCGGCGGAACAGTTCCGGTAGACTCTTAAGCGAGCCGGAGTGTTCGCTGGGCAGTTTCGGCAGCAGTTTCATCAGGCTCAGCAGGGTTAACAGCGCCACCGCGCCGATGCCCAGGAAGGTGACGCGCCAGCCCAGATACTGACCCACCATGCGGCCCAGCGGCAGACCCAGCACCATGGCCAGCGCGGTACCGGTGGCGATCAGGCTCAGGGCCTGGGCGCGTTTGCCGTGTGGCGCCATACGAATGGCCAGCGAGGCGGTGATCGACCAGAAGATGGCGTGGGCGCAGGCGATACCAATGCGGCTCAGCACCAGTACCTGGAAGTTCCAGGCCAGATAAGAGAGCACATGACTGGCGATGAAGACCACGAACAACCCAATCAGCAGCCCGCGTCGTTCAAATTTTGCCGTCAGCAGCATAAACGGCAGCGACAGCAGCGCCACCACCCACGCATAGATGGTCAGCATAATGCCCACCTGGGCAGTCTGCATATTAAAACTCTGTGCAATATCCGACAGCAGGCCCACGGGCGCAAACTCCGTGGTGTTGAAGATAAACGCGGCGATGGCAAGCGTAACAACGCGCAGCCACGCGACTTTGCGGGAGACTGTGTTTACCGTCATAAAAGTGTTTTGCGCCTGTTAATTCGAAAGGAGGAAGAAAGGCGCCGATCTTAAAACCTCGCTCGGGCAAAACACAACGATTTTGTGACGAATCTCTCACTTCTTTACAATGACGACGCTCCCCCTGGCGCGGTGACTGACGGCGTGTTAATAACAGCGTAAGGGATATTCTGAGGATATAAATGATGCAGGCGATTGATTTCTGGTTGGTTGATGCGTTCAGCGACCGACCGTTTGGCGGGAATGCGGCGGCGGTTTGCCCGTTAACGGACTGGTTACCGGATGAGGTGATGTTACAGATGGCCAGACAGCATAACCAGTCGGAAACCGCCTTTCTGGTGCGTAGCGATAGCGGTTTTGAACTGCGCTGGTTCACCACCCATGCCGAAATCGACCTGTGTGGCCACGCCACCCTGGCCGCGGCTCACGTGATTTTCGAATATCTCGACTGGCCGGACACCTCGATTCGCTTCAGCACCCGCTTTGTGGGAGAGCTTCAGGTCACCCGCAATGGCGAATGGTTAACCCTGGATTTGCCTGCGCGTGACTGCAGGCCCGAAACGCCGCCCCAGGCGCTGTTACAGGCGCTGGGCATCGACCAGGCCCGCTCGGTCAGTAAAGGCAAATGCTGGCTGGTGGAGCTTTCAAGCCGTGAACAGGTGGAAGCGCTGCAGCCGGATTTCGCTTTGATGCGCCAGATTGGCGGGCTGAATAAGGTATGCGTAACGGCAGCGGACAGCGAATATGATTTTGTCAGCCGCTTCTTCAGCCCTGAAGTGACGATGCCGGAAGATCCGGTGACTGGCTCGGCCCACACCATGCTGATCCCCTGGTGGGGTGCAAAGCTGGGGAAAACCCGGATGCGGGCCCGCCAGGTGTCGGAACGGGGCGGCGATCTGCGCTGTGAATGGCTGGAGGACCGGGTCAAAATCGGCGGGCAGGCCCGAACCTATATGATGGGCAAGGTTTTTCTGTAATCTAATGCCCTGAATACTGAGCTAATTCTTAAAAAACATATGTTATCGCCTTTGGTTATTGGCCCCGTAATGGTGACACGCGAAATAATTTCACGATTAGCTGATTAACACCAAATGGCGATTTTTTATGTGGTATACGATCTTTTCCGGGCTGATTTGCGGCGCGCTGCTGGGGTTTGTGATGCAGCGCGGTCGTTTCTGCCTGACCGGCGGTTTTCGCGATATGTACATCGCGAAGAATAACCGCATCTTCTATGCGCTGCTGATAGCGATAGCCGTGCAGAGCATCGGGGTGTTTACCCTGATCGCCGGTGGCTGGCTGAGCTATGACGCAGGCGCTTTCCCCTGGTTTGGCACCGTCTTCGGTGGCTATGTCTTCGGCATCGGCATTGTGATGGCGGGCGGCTGTGCTACCGGCACCTGGTATCGCGCCGGTGAAGGACTGCTGGGTAGCTGGATTGCGCTGTTCGCCTATATGCTGACCAGCGCGGTGATGCGTTCGGCGCATATGACTGACTTTAACCATCAGGTCAAAGGGCTCAGCACCGCCCATAACTCCATCGCCGAGACCCTGGGTATATCGGTATGGCCGTTGATTGCGCTGCTGCTGGTGGTAACTCTGGCGGTGGTGGCGAAAGAGCTGCGTAAGCCGAAGCTGAAAATGGCCATGCTGCCGCCGAAGCGCAGCGGTCTGGCGCATTTGCTGTTTGAAAAGCGCTGGCATCCCTTTATTACGGCGATCCTGATTGGCCTGATCGCCACCCTGGCCTGGCCCCTGAGTGAAGCCACCGGCCGCCACTTTGGGTTGGGGATCACCTCTCCCAGCGCCAATATTATTCAGTACCTGGTCATGGGCGACAGTAAATTCCTGAACTGGGGCGTGTTCCTGGTGCTGGGGATCTTCCTGGGCTCGTTTATCGCCGCGAAAGCCAGCCGCGAATTCCGGCTGCGCGCCGCCGATGCCCGTACCTCGGTCCGCAGCTTTGGCGGCGGTATTCTGATGGGCTTCGGCGCCAGCATTGCCGGGGGCTGCTCTATTGGTAACGGTCTGGTGATGACCGCCATGATGACCTGGCAGGGCTGGGTGGGGCTGGTCTTTATGATTCTGGGCGTCTGGACCGCCTCCTGGTTCCTGTTCGTACGCCCGCAACGCAAAGCGCGTCTGCAGACCGCTTCTGCCTGATCTATTTTTAAGTAAGGAGTTACGATGACGGTTAAAAAACTCGATGTAGTCAGCCTGGTATGTCCGTTTCCGCTGATTGAAGCTAAAGCCGCCATGACGGAGCTGCAAAGCGGCGACGAACTGGTGATTGATTTCGACTGTACCCAGGCGACAGAAAGCATCCCGCAGTGGGCGGCCGAAGAGGGGCACACTATCTCTGACTATCAGCAGGTAGGCGACGCCAGCTGGACCATCACTGTAATGAAAGGGTGACATTGTCACTTTTCGCCAGCCGGGAGGGGCGCTGCCTCGCCCGGCTTTTTTATTGCTTCACCTGCCTGAAAAAATAAAAAAACTGGAGGCAACGGTTGTATCAGATAACGCGAGAGAGTGCGCGGCAGCGCATCGCCCGCAGCCTGACTGAGGCGCTGGATAACTGGCACCGGCGAATTTATCCCGTTGAAATGGCGCAGCTCACGCCTCAGCGGCTGGAGGCTATTCCTGAATCCGATCTGATCTTTATGATCATTCGAACCCTAAGCGGCGCAGCCGTGGGCTGTGGCGCCGTGATGTTGAGGCTGGCCGGTGAGGGCGAAGTAAAACATATCTGGATCGATCCCGAGCATCGTGGCCACGGGCTGGGGGAACGGCTGCTGTCGCAACTGGAACGCCAGGCGCGGCAGGAGGGCTGTCGGCGTCTGATGTTGACAACGGTCAGTCGCCAGCACGGTGCCGTTACGCTCTATTTGCGTAACGGTTACCGCTTTATTGATGACGGCCCTAAAGCCGTGATGGAAAAGACGCTTATGACAGAGGAGACGGTGCCTGTTGCATTTTGTCCACCCAGCTAATGCGCTAAAGGCCTCAGTCGTGAGATTTTTGCGCTTCGGCCTGAGATAACTGACGGATGCGCGGCGTCATTGACAGACCGTAACCAATGCATCCCAGCGTCAGCAGTATGTGAAAAATCAGCATTGCCGGGCTTTCCGGGCGGGTAAAGGCATTCAACAGGGTCTGAACTCCCACGGCAATGCCGCCGACAATCGTCCAGCGTCTTAGTCGTATCGTATTGCGCAGAACCTTGCCTGGATCTGCGAGCTTCTCTTTATTGCGAGCCATTTCATGCCTCCTGCGATTGTTGATGAAAATAGGGGGATTTTAGGGAGTGGTGAGCAGACTGTTAACTCATTTTTCCGGCAGCAGGCTGCTAAAGGCGTCAAGCTGCGGCGTTCTGGCGCCGCGCCGCCAGATAAGCCAGGTGGTTAGCGTGCGCCACGGCGTGGTGAGCGCCCAGCGCGATACCTGATGGCTGCCAGGCATGCTTTCCAGCATGCTGAGCGGCATCAGCGCCAGGCCCGCACCGGCAATCACGCAGGCCAGCATACCGTGATAGGACTCCATCTCATGGATTTTGCCAGGCATGGCGCCATCTTCATGAAACCAGCTTTCAAAATGGCGCCGGTAGGAGCAGTTAGCGCGAAAGGCATAAATACTGGCGCCGTTAACGTCCCGGGCCCGGGTAATGGGGGGATGACCCGCCGGGGCGATAATCACCATCTCCTCATCGAACACCGCAACCCCTTCCAGCGCTGGATGGAGCAGGGGACCATCGACAAAAGCGGCGGCCAGACTGCCTTCCAGCACGCGGTCGATCATTCCCCCCGACGGACCGGTGCTGAGATCTAACTGAATGCGCGGATAGCGCTGATTAAATTCTGCCAGAATCCCCGGAATCCGCACCGCCGCGGTACTTTCCAGCGACCCCAGCGCCAGCCGGCCCTGGGGAGCGTCGCCGGCCACCACGGTACGGGCTTCGGAAACCAGTTCCAGAATCTGCCGACTGTAGGCCAGAAAGCTGTGTCCGGCGGGCGAAAGCCGCAGACGCTGGTTCTCGCGAATAAACAGCTCAGTGCCGAGATCGGCCTCCAGTTGGCGAATACGGGTGGTCAGGTTGGAGGGAACGCGGTGTACTCGCCGGGCGGCGGCGCTGATGCTGCCTTCTTCCGCTACGGCATTAAACATCTCAAGCTGGGTAAGGTCCATGAGCTTTCTCATATCGTGAATGGCTGACTTAATATTATTCAGTTTTATCAACTGTCATGCAATGGCATGCTTAACGCCACATTTAAGAACAGAGCGCGGAGAACACAATGACGCAAGCGACTTCACCTGCAACACATGCGATTTCTATTAATCCGGCCACCGGCGAACAGATTGGCGCCTGGCCCTGGGCCGATAGCGCGGCCGTTGATAACGCCATCGCCCTGGTCCATCAGGGTTACCGCCACTGGCGCGGGGTAGCACTCGCAGAGCGAGCAGACGCCCTGCGTCGTCTGGGAGCAGCACTGCGCAATCGCGGCGAAGAGATGGCGCAAATGATGAGTGCTGAAATGGGTAAGCCTATTGCTCAGGCTCGTGGAGAAGTCAATAAATCGGCGGCCCTGTGCGACTGGTATGCTGAACAGGGACCGGCAATGCTGGGCCAGCAGCCGACCCAGGTGGAACAGAATAAAGCCGTGGTGGAGTTTCGCCCGCTGGGACCGATACTGGCGGTCATGCCCTGGAACTTTCCGCTGTGGCAGGTGCTGCGTGGCGCGGTACCGATGATACTGGCGGGGAATAGCTATCTATTGAAGCATGCGCCGTCAGTGATGGGCAGCGCCTGGCTGATTGAAGAACTGTTCCGCGATGCGCAGATTCCGACTGGGGTCTTTGCGGTGGTTAACGCCACGCCGGAAGGGGTGAGCCAGGTCATTGCCGACGATCGTATCGCGGCTGTGGCAGTGACCGGCAGCGTTCGCGCCGGTGCGGCGATTGGCGCTCAGGCTGGTGCGGCGCTGAAGAAGTGCGTACTGGAACTGGGGGGCAGCGATCCCTTTATTGTCCTGAACGATGCCGATATTGATGAAGCGGTAAAAGCCGCCGTGGCGGGACGCTATCAGAATACCGGGCAAGTTTGCGCCGCCGCCAAGCGTTTTATCGTCGAACAGGGGATTGCCGAAACCTTTACCCGCAAATTTGTTGCCGAAGCGGCCCGGCTGAAGATGGGCTCCCCGCGCGATGAAGAAAACACACTGGGGCCGATGGCGCGCTACGATCTGCGTGATGAACTGCATCAGCAGGTTGAAGAGTCCATTGCTCAGGGGGCTGAACTGCTGCTGGGGGGTTATAAAGTCGAAGGTGCAGGTAACTACTATGCCCCTACGGTACTGGGTAATGTCACCGCTGATATGACCGCGTTCCGCCAGGAGCTGTTCGGCCCGGTGGCGGCCATTACCGTGGCCAGGGATGCTGAACACGCCCTTGAGCTTGCCAATGACAGCGAATTCGGGCTTTCCGCCACGCTGTATACGGGCGATGAGGCCCTGGCTAATGATATGGCCGCGCGTCTGGAGTGCGGTGGCGTGTTTATCAACGGTTACTGCGCCAGCGATGCCCGGGTGCCTTTTGGCGGGGTGAAAAAGAGCGGATTCGGGCGCGAACTGTCGCATTTTGGCCTGTATGAGTTCTGTAACGTACAGACCGTATGGAAGGATCGCCACTAATCCTGGCGTGACATGGCACTCTCTTCACGCGGGGCGTATACTGCGCTCCGCGTTTTGCCCTTTGTCCTAAAACAAAAAGCTGGCGCTGAACGCGGCGAACAGTAGCATCGCCACGCTGCTAATCGTCACGCTAATAAAGCTCATAATTGCACCAATGATAATGAACTCCCTGATACCCCGTTTGTGCATGCCCGTCTCCAACCGATTGCCCGGTTAACTTTAGGGGAGTGCGGTTAAACGGAAGCTAAATTCCGCACAGGGGAATACGCGGGAGGAGGAGTACATGAAAAATACCGATGCGCTGTTCGAACGCCTGAGTCGTTCCCGTTTTCGCAGCCGTTTCCGCCTGGGGCCCAAAGAGCGGCAGTACTGTCTTGATAAAGGGGCGCCGGTGATTGAACGTCACGCTATCGACTTTATCGCCACCCGTCTGGCGCCAGCACAGCCGCCCAATGACGGAAAGCAGACGCCCATGCGCGGTCATCCGGTTTTTATCGCCCAGCATGCCACGGCCACCTGCTGCCGCGGCTGCCTGGCCAAATGGCACGGTATTGCCGCCGGGCAGGCGCTGAACGATGAGCAGCAGCGCTATATCCTGGCCGTTATCTGGCGCTGGCTGGTGACCCAGATGAACTGACCAGGTTATGCTGGATACCTGGTTTTAAGACGAGTAATGCCATGAAATTTGCCGACAAGCCCGCCAATGAAGAAGACCGCCTCCAGTCGCTCCATGCCTCCGGCTTGCCGGAGTCAGGGCCATCCGAACGATTCGATCGCCTGACCCGCATGGCAAAACGCATCTTCGACGTACCTGTCGCCATGCTGAATCTGGTGGATGCCGACCAGCTCTTACCGCACTCCTGCATTGGGCTGGAGCCGGAAAAGTGGGATCGCGAAACCTCGCTGTGTTCACACGTCATTCTGCAAAGTACGCCGCTTATTGTCAGCGATCTGCTGGAGGATCCCCGCTTTCACGATGCGCCTGCCATCACGCACCAGGGGTTGCGATCCTACGCCGGTTGCCCGGTGCATATGCCGGATGGTTTTGCGGTAGGGGCGCTGTGCATCAGCGATACTCGTCCACGCCTGCTTTCAGAAGATGAGGTGGCGGTGCTACAGGATCTGGCCGCTATTGTGGAAGACAGCTTTGCGGTACTGACAGAGGCGCGCCTGGACCAACTGACCGGGCTTGCCAATCGCCGCGGTTTTGATGTGCTGGCCTCCTATGCGCTGGCAGGGGCAAGGCGCCGCGAAAAGCCAGCCTGCCTGTGCTTTATCGATCTCGACGGTTTTAAGATTATCAACGACACCTGGGGTCATGAAGCAGGCGACCGGGCGCTTGGCGTGATGTCAGGGTTAATGAAGCAGTGCTTTCGCGAAGATGATGTCATCGGCCGTCGCGGTGGCGATGAGTTCAGCATTCTGTTTACCGACAGTTCGCTTTCCGGCGCCTCCCGGGCGATGGAGGTACTGCAACACAAGGTCAGCCTGTATAACGAAACCAGCGGCCAGCCCTGGCAACTGCATTTCTCGTGGGGGATGGCGCAGTACGATCCGCTACGTCACTCTTCGCTGCGCTCGCTGCTCCAGCTGGCGGACAGGCGTATGTACCAGATGAAGAAGTCGCGTCAGCAGGCCCGTTAGTTCAGTCCGGGTCACAGTTTTTATAAATAAAATTGAAAATATCAACTCACTTTGATCGAAACGGGGTTTCAGATAATCCTTGTTTGCTACTTTTCCTGTCAGGTTGTTGACAAGTGCCTTTTCAGGCCTTTTATCTGGTAAGGAATCTGATTGTGAAATCTCTGAATCGTCGTGATTTTCCCGGCGCCAGCTATCCTGAGCGCATTATTCAGTTCGGGGAAGGCAACTTCCTGCGCGCCTTTGTTGACTGGCAGATCGATCTGCTGAATGAACATACCGATCTTAACGCCGGTGTGACGATTGTCCGCCCCATCGACAGCGATTTCCCCCCCTCGCTCAGTGAACAGGATGGCCTCTACACCACGCTGATTCGCGGTCTGAACGAGCAGGGGGAAGCCGTGAGCGATGCGCGCCTGATCCGCTCGGTTAACCGTGAAATCAATGTTTATCGTCAGTACGACGAATACCTGAAGCTGGCTCATAATCCTGATATCCGCTTTGTGTTTTCTAACACCACCGAAGCGGGCATCAGCTACCATGCGGGCGATCGCTTTGAAGATGCTCCGGCGGTGAGCTTCCCGGCCAAACTGACCCGCCTGCTGTTTGAGCGCTACAGCCACTTCGACGGCGCTCAGGACAAAGGGTGGGTTATGATTCCCTGCGAGCTGATTGACTACAACGGCGATGCGCTGCGTGAACTGGTCTTACGCTACGCCCGGGAGTGGAACCTGGCGGAAGGCTTTATCCGGTGGCTGAATGACGCCAACACTTTCTGCTCTACGCTGGTGGACCGGATCGTGACCGGCTATCCGCGCGATGAAGCAGAGCAGATTGAGCAGCAGCTTGGCTATCGCGATACTTTCCTGGATACCGCCGAACATTTCTACCTGTTTGTGATTCAGGGGCCGAAGTCGCTGGCTCAGGAGCTACGGCTCGATAAACTGGCGCTTAACGTCCTGATCGTCGACGATATTAAGCCTTACAAGGCCCGTAAGGTGGCGATTCTCAACGGTGCGCATACCGCGCTGGTGCCGGTGGCCTTTATGGCCGGTCTGGATACCGTGGGCGAAGCGATGAGCGATGCACAGATCTGCGCCTTTGTGGAAAAGGCGATACGCGATGAAATTATTCCGGTGCTGGATCTCCCTAAAGAGGAGCTGCTGTCGTTCGCCCAGGCGGTAACAGGGCGCTTTCGCAACCCCTATATTCGCCATCAGTTGCTTTCCATTGCCCTGAACGGTATGACCAAGTTCCGCACCCGCATTCTGCCGCAGCTGCTGGCGGCGCAGCAGGCTAACGGTAAACTTCCGGCGCGGCTGACCTTCGCGCTGGCGGCGCTGATTGCCTTCTACCAGGGTGAGCGGGGCGGTGAAAGCTATCCGCTGCAGGATGACGCCCACTGGCTGGAACGCTACGGACAGTGGTGGCCCGCTTACCGCGACGGTCAGATGAGCGTCCGCTCGCTGGTGGAGCAGGTCCTGGGCGATGAAGCGCACTGGGAATGCTGTCTGCTGACCGTTCCCGGGCTGGTGGATCAGGTCACCGCCTTCCTGGAGGCGATTCTCAGCAAAGGGATGCGCGATGCGGTAGCGCCGCTGTGCTGAACTGACTGAGCGAGAACATCATTAAAGGCCATGGCGATTTGCCGTGGCCTTTTTAGTCTGGAACGCATATTAGTTACAACATACTTTTGATTTTGTCATTAACTGCCGCAGAACATAAACGTTGTGCACAACTCAGTCTGGCAGGGAAGGAAAGCCACTTTCCACGCTATCGTAGCGCGCTCTGGCCGCCCGAAAATCGTCGACAGAGGCGATAATCCACTGCCATAGCGGCATCATGCGGATCAGCATCTCTTTTCCCTGTTCGGTCACGGTGTAGACCACGCGGGGACTTTTCTCCTGATAATCGTGCCGTGAAATCAGCCCGTCACGCTCCAGCTGGCGTAACGTGCGCGTCAGCATTCTTTGGGTCACGCCGTTAAGATTGCGGCGTATTTCGGCATGGCGCATAGGGCCGCGGGTGCCCAGCAGATGCACGACACCCAGCGACCAGCGGTTCCCTGCATGGGTCAGAATTTCCTGCTTCAGGCCGTCATCACCGTCGCTTAACTGTTCACATAATACTTTTGATAGTTGCAGTATGGCTTCTCGATCCTGCTCCATTTCACCCCCGGTATCATCGGTGTGCCTTATTGAATCCAGCCGTTATCCGATGTCAGTCTGTACCCAACACAAGGGGGAGAGTATGACGCATCTAATCGAAAAACCGACACAAAGGATTTTAGTTCTGGGCGCAGGGGAGCTTGGGATCCAGGTCTTGCGGGCGATGAGCCAACAGGCGCGCCGCCATTCGCAGACGCAGATCAGCGTTTTACTGCGGCCGGATGCGGCCAGTGCCGTCTCCGGTGCGCGAAAAACCCGGCTGGATGAGCTGGTCGCGGCGGGAATCCACGTGATAGAAGGCGATTTACAGAATCAGACCGTCGATGAACTGAGCCAGCTATTTCGCCCGTTTGACGCGGTAATTAACTGTAGCGGCTTTGTCGGCGGCCCCGGAACGCAAATCAAAATCACCCGGGCGGTACTCAACGCAGGTGTCGCTCGCTACTTCCCGTGGCAGTTCGGCGTTGACTATGACGTGGTGGGGAAAGGAAGTGGTCAACAGGTATGGGATGAACAGTTGGAGGTTCGCCAGCTATTGCGCGCCCAGCGTGAAATGGAGTGGGTGATTGTATCGACCGGCATTTTTACCAGTTACCTGTTCGAGCCCGGGTTCGGCGTGGTGAATGAAAAAGCGCGGACGGTCTATGGCCTGGGAAACTGGCAGTATGCGGTGACGCTGACCACGCCCGAAGACATTGGCATGCTGACTGCGGAGATCTTTTTCCATCAACCGCGCTTTCGTGACCAGGTGGTTTATATCGCGGGCGATACCCTGACCTATGGCGAAATTGCCGATTTAATGCAGTCTCACTGGGGCGGTGAGATCCACAGAGAATTACTGGATAAAGCGCGGCTGGTAAACGATGTCCGCCATCACCCGGAGAGCGTGGCGGCAAAATATCGGCTGGCCTTTGGGCGCAGTGACGGTGTGGCATGGAATAAAGCCGATACCTTTAATGCCCGGCAGGGAATCAACACCATGACGGCCAGAGAATGGCTGGCCGAAAATGGTGTGGGTTAAGCGTTTCAGGCGGTCTGGTACGGCCGGGCCGCAGTTAGTGAATGTGACTGTCTAAAAAGGCGCGAATAACCGGAATGATCTCCTGTCCGTGGGTCTCCAGCGCAAAATGCCCGGTATCGTAAAAGCGAATATCGGCATCGGGAATATCCCGTTTCCAGGCTTTGGCACCGGCAGGCAGAAACCAGGGATCGTTCTGGCCCCAGACCGCAAGAAGAGGCGGCTGCGTCTCACGAAACCAGGCCTGGAACAGAGGGTAACTCTGTACGTTAGTCGCATAATCAAGCACCAGATCCAGCTGAATCCCGGCATTTCCCGGTCGCGATACCTGCATACTTTCCAGCGTATAACCGTCCGGCGGTACAAGGCTGGGGTCTGGCACGCCTTCCAGATACTGCCATTTAACGGATGCGGGGCTCGGGAAGTCGCGCAGCGCAGCCCGGTTTTCTGGCGTGGGGGATTCCCAGTAGCGCCTGATGTCGTCCCATCCCTGAGCCAGCCCTTCCTCATAGGCATTACCATTCTGAGAGACGACGGCGGTGATCCGCTGTGGGTGTCTGATGGCAAGGCGCCAGCCCACGGGTGCGCCGTAGTCATGTACCACAATCGCGTAGCGTTCCAGCTTAAGCTGTTGCGTAAACTGGTCGATCGTGCTGGTGATATTGTCAAACGTATAAGCGTATTCGCTTGGGGGAGGCGATTGTGTGAAACCGAAAGAGGGCAAGTCTGGGGCAATCACATGATATTTATCGGCCAGAGCCGGAATCAGATCCCGAAACATGTACGATGACGCGGCGAAACCGTGAAGTAACAGGATACAGGGGGATGAAGGATCACCGGCCGCGCGGTAGAAGATATTGACCTCACCGACCTGCTGATACCGATAGTGGATGTGTGATGCCGAAGCATGCGGGTTGCCTGTGTTCATAAAGACCTCGTGTGTAACCGGTAAAATGCGTAATTGAAAGTTACGCACTTGCCGTGTAACCTGTCAATAAATTTTTAGAGGGTTACAAAATGCCTGAACCACGCAGCGGTCAACCGCTATTCCTTGCTAATCATCTCGCTCTGGACTTCGTTAACAGCGCCTGTGGGGTGGGTGACGAATATCAGGATTTTTTTACCGATGATGCCAGTGTGGTTTCCTGGCTTAAGTTGGCCGAACTGCTGCCTGGGGATTTTTCAGATGTTCCCCCGGGCCTTGCCCGGCAGGCCCGGGCGGTGAGGGAAGTCGCAATTCAGATGCTGGATGCATGCCAGACCGGTAAACCCGGCAACCCGGAACTGATTAATCAGTTACTTGATAAAGGGCAGCCGGTCCGGCGTCTGGAGTGGGTAGCGGAATTACCGGGATTCAGGGTCACTGAATACAGAAGGGACAACAGTATCAATGCCCTGCTGGAGCCGATAGCGACGGCGCTCGCGCTTCTGCTGTCCGGTGATGAGCGCAAGTATATTCGGCAGTGTGAAGCGCATGATTGCACTCTGTGGTTTCTGGACACCACAAAATCACATCGCCGTCGCTGGTGCAGTATGGCGCTGTGCGGTAACAGGATGAAAGTCGCGGCATTTCGGGCGCGCAAGCACCAGACCGGGTGATTGATATCCTGTAAGGCCATGGCTGGCTGCTATGGCCTTTAGCGTTGAAGTCGTAGTTACAACATTCTTTTTAATTGATTGCAATATCGCAGCTATCACCGTTGTGCAGAAGTTGGTTTAGCAGGAAGGGGGTAGGGGGGGCCGTTAAGAGCGAAATATAGTCATTCGCACCCTGAGAATTACACTTTTAAGTGATTCAGGGTATGCGCACGAATATTGAGCGAGAATCACGTGATGATCGCCGCTTTTCTTTCGAGCCAGTAGGTGCTCCACGTTCGCTAACGAATACTCAGGGCATGCAGATAACTGCTGGCTATATTTCTTTCGAAGAGCGTGGAATGCATACCGATCACTGATGAAAGGAGTTGGTGATGACTGCGACTAATCAATGTTGGTCTGGACTGGGCAGATAAAAAACACGATGTCTGTGTTCAGTTTAAGAACGGTGAACGTGTATTCCATGTGATTGAACATACAGCAGAAGCGCTTGACGTCTGGCTTACCGAGTTACATCTTTAGCTCAACTGGCTTTAATTACGCATAATTTATCCTTAAAGCCGATAAAAAATGTGCCGTTATCAGCAACAGCACATCTGAGCGTTATTAATAATCGAAAGATTGCCTGATGCTAATCAGGCTAACATTGTTTTGTAGCGTTCAGCCTGTGCCACAATTTCTTCGTCGGTGATTGTCGCACTTCCGCCTGTAATGAAAGGCTTGATATAATGCATACCCAGATACCCGGAGATGGTTTTAAAGGACAGCAGATATTCGCTTACCGTATGACCGGCAGCACCATCAGGCTGATAGGCAGACTCAGCACCACCGAGCGAAACTGCCAGCATGAGTTGCTTGTCACTCAGCGCCTGTGTTTCGCCACCATGTGACCAGCCGTAGGTCAGTACATCATCAAGCCACTGCTTAAGAAGTGGCGGCGTGCTGTACCACTGCATCGGGAACTGCAGCACGATGCGATCGGTATTTTCCAGAGTAGCCTGTTCAGCGGCCACGTCGATTTTGCCATCCGGATACAGGTCGTATAGATAACGCACATTAACATCAGGCAGTGATCCTGCATTTATTGCCAGCGCCGAGTTAACACGGGACTGATGAATGTTTGGATGGATAACAAATACAGTTGTTTTCATTTCGATCTCTTGTCATTAAAAGAATGTTTCGTCAATTTCAAGCTGGGATAAGGCTTCATTGATGTCATTTAATTCAGCATCATTGAGCTGAACATTTGCGGCTTGAAAATTCTCTTCCAGCCGGTGTAATTTCGTTGTTCCCGGGATCGGTACGATATAAGGCTTCTGAGCCAGTTCCCATGCGAGGACAACCTGTGCCGAAGTTGCATTGTTTCTTTCAGCAATGTCGGCGATTAGATTCAGAAGCGCCTGGTTATTTTCCATTACCTCAGGTTTGAAGCGCCCCATCATGCCCCGGTAATCGCCTTCCCCATAAGTTGTATTAACTGTCACCTGACCACTCAGGAATCCATTACCCAGCGGGCTGTATGCCATAAAGCCAATATCGAGTTCATCACATACTTTAAACAGATCCTGCTCAGGCTTACGCCACATCATCGAATACTGATCTTCAACTGCGGTAACCGGGCAGACTGCATGGGCTCGCCGTATATAAGAAGCGGGTGCATTTGATAGTCCCCAGTATTTTATTTTGCCCTCGGCGAGCAGCTCTTTCATTAATCCTGCCACTACTTCCGGCTCAACTTTTGGATCAACGCGATGTTGATAAAACAGGTCGATATGGTCGGTTTGCAGTCGACGGAGTGAACCTTCCAGTTGCTTTCTGACAGACGCTGGACTGCTGTCTAACACCGGCACTAGCTGACCATCAATATTTTCCATACCTGTCACGCCGAACTTGGTCGCGATGACGACGCTGTCCCTATGTTTTCTGTGTAACGGGTGGCTTTAACAGACATATCAACTAAAGATTTCATCTATCCAGTCTGCAAATGCGCGTACAGCGGGTGACAGAAAACGCTGATGGGGATAAAGCAATGTGACAGGAACTGACGACGGCTGCCAGTCGGCCAGGACTTCAACCAGCGTTCCTTTCTGCAGGTGTTCTGATACAACGTTTTCAGCAAGCTGCGCCAGTCCGAACCCTTCGAGGCACATTTTTATATAGAGTCCCGTCTCGTTGACGGCTGCCTGCCCGCTGACGGATACGGACAGCGTTTCTGTTCCCTGCACAAAACGCAACTCGTCTGTACGCCGGCTTTGTCCGGAAAAATAATGAATAGCCCGGTGATGAGATAAATCTTCAGGTGACTGCGGAATACCGTACTCCCTGAGATAGTCGGGAGAAGCACAGGTGATCCAGCGAAACTGCCCAAGCGGACGGGCAACAAGCGTTGAGCTAAGCAACTCTCCGGTTCTGATCACGCAATCCACACCCTCCTGAACCAGATCGACCTGCCGGTCGCTGACGCCGATCATCAGGTAAATATCAGGATACCGGCTGTAGAACTCTTTCAGGTTTGGCATAACGATGAAATGGGCTATACCGCCGGGCATGTCAACGCGTAAACGGCCCCGGGGGCGCCTGTTCGAATCGGCCAGGCTGGCTTCAGTATGTTCAATTAAGGCCAGAATTTCCCTGCATTGCGCCAGATACTGCAGACCTTCAGGAGTAAGGCTGACCCGTCTTGTGGTCCGGTTCAGCAGACGCACCTGCAGATATTTCTCCAGGTTTTTGATGGTGCTGGTAACAGTAGAGGAAGGCAGGGACAGTGTTTCCGCTGCCCGGACAAAGCTTCCGGCCTCAGCCACCCTTAAAAAAACCTGCATAGCCTGAATGCGATCCACCTGACTGCTCTCCTGAATATCGTGTGACGTTGTTAACCATCATTATTCGGTAATTCTGAATTATGAAAACGCGTTAGTCATCTTTTTCACCTTAATCGGGAGGCGTATCGTTTTCCTTCTGAAACTGAAAGAGACGATTACAATGACCAATTACAACAGAAATATTGTTAACAATCAGACGGAAAACCCGCCGGTAACACTGATTCGCGGCGCAACCATACTGAGTATGGACGAGAGCGTCGGTAACATTGAGCGCGGTGACATTCTCATCAACGGCTCAATCATTACCGCCGTGGGTCAGAACCTTGACGCGCCAGGTGCTCACGTCATTGATGCCAAAAATATGATTGCCATGCCGGGGATGGTTGATTCTCATCGTCACGCCTGGGAAGGTCAGCTACGCCGCATCAACCCCAACGCCACCTGTCTGGGCGACTACAGCAACGCCACGCACTTTTCGTTCGCCAGATATTACCGCCCGGAAGATATCTACGTCGGTAACCTCCTGACGGCGCTGGGCGCGATTGACGCGGGTATCACTACGATGATTGATAACTCGCACAACAGCCGTACCGCAGCGCACGCCGATGCCGCCGTTGAGGCCCTGCTTGATGCCGGCATTCGCGCTATCCATGCTTCCGGCGCGCCGGTGGCCGGTGAATGGGATAAAGCGCACTGGCCTGGCAACTGGCAGCGTCTGCAGGAAAAATATTTCAGGGATAATCCTGAGGGCCTTGTTACTCTGGGTGTCATGGCTCAGTTGGAGCCAGAATTGTGGGCTGAAGCCCGCAGGCTGGGGCTGCCGATTGTAACCGAGTTCTTTGGTGCTGAAATGGCCTCCGAGCTTGAATCACTGCATCAGCAGGGTCTGCTTGGCCCGGATAATATCTTCAACCACTGCACGGCACTACCTGATGAGGGCTGGGAGATCCTGCGAGAAGCCGGTGTCCGGGTAAACGTCTGCCCGCGCTCAGATTCACACTACGGTATCGAAAGCGGGATGTTCGCCATTGAAGCCGCGCAGCGTCATGGCATCAATCCTGGCCTGAGCGTGGACAATGAAACGTCTTACAGCACCGACATGTTTATGGAAATGCGCGTGGCGTTCTATCTGCAGCGTGTGATGGGTATGCATAAGGAGCACTGCTGTGATTCAGAGCATTCGCTGACAACGCTTCCGGCTGCGCAGTTGCTTAAATCGGCAACCGTTGATGGCGCGGTTTGTGCCGGACTGCAGGACAGAATAGGGAGCCTGACGCCAGGCAAACAGGCTGATCTGATCCTGATTAACGCGGCTGACCTCAACCTCTATCCCAACGGAAATGCGTTTGGCACGGTGGTGCATGCTGCTGAACGCAGCAACATCAATACCGTGATGATCGGCGGGCGCATCGTCAAGCAGAACGGCAAAGTGCTGGGTGTGAACAGCGAGCGCCTTCGCGCAGCCATTGATGAATCACGCGAACACCTTTTTGCGGCGGCAGGGTATGAGCCAGACATCTTTGCGGAAAAATTCCTGCCGCTGGTCCAGGCAAACTGACAGAGACGAACAGCATGAGCGCGATTTATTACGTGATAGCTTTTGCAGCAGGTCTGGGTATTACCCTTCAGACGACACTGAACAGTCAGCTTGCAAAAGGGCTCGGAGGCGATCCGGTCACCGCCGCGTTGTTTTCCTTTACGGCCGGGGCGTTCAGCCTCGGAATTTACTCGCTGCTGCGTGGAGGGCTATTCACCTCCCTTGCAGCTATTCCTTCGCAGCCTGTGTGGTGCCTGGCGGGCGGACTGATCGGTGCCTGTGCATTATTCAGCTATGTCGTGCTCGCACCAAAAATCGGTTTTTCAGCCCTGCTCGGGCTGGCGATTGTCGGACAGCTACTCTCATCACAGGTGATCGACCATTTTGGCCTGCTGGGCGCGGTAAGGCGGCCAGTCTCGTTGCTGAAGCTGGGAGGAATGCTGGTCATGCTGGCCGGTCTCGCCATCATGCTTTTCGGCGATCGGCTCTCTGCACGTTTTCTGCAGTAAAGCCTTTACCCACGTTTGTTACCGCGCAGACGTGGGTAAGTCTGGTCAGCGCACAGTATGACCCTTATTTATAGGGAGGATTAACATGTTTTCAATCGTAGCTGATGTCAGGAATACGCTGGGAGAGTGTCCCCTCTGGTGTGAAAGAACCCGCAGGCTTTACTGGACTGACATTGAAGCCAGCGAACTACTCGCATTAGAAGAAGGTCATGATGCTGTAATGCGCTGGTCGCTGCCTGACCGCCTTGGTTCCTTTGTTCAGGCTGGCTTTGTATGACCTCAACACCGGGTTTCTTACCACGGTGGCCTCCTCACCGGGAGGCACGGATACCCGTATAGGGGATGGACGATGTGACCGTACCGGTAATCCTCGTTTTATCACAAAGAGCCAGGCCCCATAATGATTGAAAGTGTCAACGTCCGCTGCTGGCACATGGCTGACTTTCATATCAAATGCAATTGCCCAGTGCGCACTGTAGGGCGTAGCTCCCCCACCATATCCATATAAGCGTCTCATCGTAGTTGATTGGAACTATTCCGTAAGCCGCATGCCAGTTGAGTAAACACCTCAATAATTTTTGGGAGCGCCCGTTGCGGATCGTCGCTTGCCGCAATCCAAAGTGCGGAATTCAACGCTGCACTGTTTAACAGATGTGCAGTGGCATCTGCGTCAACCGATTTAAGTACGCCGCGTTCGATCAGCTTTATGACAGTCTGGCGGGTGGATTCCAGGCAGCTATTCTGGCTGGGCCATTGTGCAGGATCCCCAAGGAAAGCCGGACCATCCAGCAGAACGATGCGCCTTACTTCTGTGTCCAGCGCCATCTCAATGTAGGCAATCCCTTCAGCTATCAGCCTTTCCCAGTCGTCACCGGCAGTCGCGGCGGCGGTTTTAGCTCGTTGTGCCATTTCTCCATCTACCTGAGCAACAACAGCGGCAAGCAGCCCCTTTTTATCACCAAAGTTGTGGTATAGCGCCCCACGTGTCAGGCCAACGCTGGCTGTTAATTCATCCATTGATACGGCCGCAAAACCTTTTTCGGCAAAGGATTTCCGCGCTGCCATAATCAATTTGGCGCGGTTCTCTTCCATTGTTTCAGCGCGGCGTTTGGCTGCCATACGATCTCCTTTTTTCACATACGTAGCGGATGTTAATTGACATACGCAGCGTATGTATGATTGATTAAACATACGCCGCGTATATTAAATCAATTATACCTACCGTGCATATCGCATTAACTGAAGAAAGGACATTCCATGACCCAACGTGAAGCTATTTTCCCTGCTAACCGCCATTCTCTCTATGAAGAGCATGGTTATTCCGCTGCGATCCGTTCTGGCGATATGTTGTTCGTTTCCGGCCAGGTTGGCAGCCGCGCCGACGGTACGCCGGAACCGGATTTTGCCGCGCAGGTGCAACGTGCGTTTGATAACCTGGCAGCGACTCTTGCAGCAGCTGGTTGTACGTTTGACGACCTACTTGATGTCACCACTTTTCATACTGACCCGGAAAATCAGTTTCCGACGATTATGCAGGTGAAACAGTCAATTTTCCCGCGGCCCCCTTACCCGAACTGGACAGCCGTTGGAGTTACCTGGCTTGCAGGATTCGATTTTGAAATTAAGGTCATTGCCCGAATTCCAGCGATAAGCTCCGCAGGTTGACAGGCCGTGATGTTAGTGACGTCTTAATCAACGCTATGGAGACGTCACCATGACAAGTGTTGCTTCAAATCGACTAACGTCCGCTCCTGGCACGGAGCGGACAAAACGCCGGATCACCTGGGGCGTAATGAGCTAACGTTCGCTGTCCTTTTGCCGCGCATGACCACCCGCCTGATTTCAAGGTAAACAACCCCCGGATCGGTCCAAATTTCGCTGCCTGACGAAGTATCTCTTGCCCGCGCTGTCACAATCGCAATCATGATTCACTCTGGAGGTTAAAAATGATTGCTGTGATATTTGAAGCCCGGGCATTGCCCGCACACCAGACCCGTTACCTGCAACTGGCCGCCGAACTTAAGCCGCTGCTGGCTGACGTCGATGGTTTTATCGCCATTGAGCGTTTTCAAAGCCTGAGCGAGCCGGATAAGATTCTGTCGCTCTCCTGGTGGCGGGATGAAGAGGCGGTCCGGGTCTGGCACTGTAATGCCCGGCATCAGGCCGCGCAGCGTGAAGGGCAGACCTCGATTTTTAGCTGGTATCGGGTGCGGGTGGCGCAGGTGATGCGGGAGCGCGGATCGGATGATGGATAGGCATCGCATATACTTACCCTTAACCCGAACTCCGGAGCAATGAGATGACCCTGTTAACCTCCCCGGAAACCCAGCACCAAAACGCCACCCTGGAAATAGCCGTTTCTACGGTGGCGGCGGCAATGGCGGATCCTTCCCGGGTCCGCATGCTGTGCGCGCTAATGGATGGCCGCGCCTGGACCGCGACCGAACTTAGCGCGGTGGCCGATATTGCACCGTCAACCGCCAGTGCCCATCTGGCAAAGCTGATGAATGGCCGCTTGATTCTCTGCCTGTCTCAGGGCCGTTACCGCTACTATCGACTGACCGGTAGCGAAGTGGCGGGGCTGATTGAAAATATGATGGGCGTCTCCTGGCAGCGTTTTCAAATGCCGGAAACCCGTACCCCGTCCCGACTGCGCCAGGCCCGTACCTGCTATGACCACCTGGCAGGAGAAGCGGCGGTGGCTATTTATCGCTATATGGAACAGGAGGCATGGATCGACGCTCAGGGCAGCGCGCTAACGGAAGAGGGCAAGCGCCAGTTTCAACGGCTGGGCGTGATGCTTGATCCTCAGACCCGTCGTAAACCCTGTGCCGCCTGTCTGGACTGGAGCGAAAGACGTTTTCACCTGGGGGGCGATACCGGTGCCGCGCTGTTGCTGATGCTGGAACAGAAAGGCTGGATAACCCGCACTCAAGGCTATCGCGAAGTGACTATCACCCGGGAGGGCGCATCGGCTCTGCGGCGTCTGTTCCGGGTTGAACTGTGCGGAGACTGATATGAAGCAATATAGAGCAGGATGTCTGTGCGGCGCCGTGCGTCTTAGGGCCGTGGGGCAGCCTGACCGGGTTGGGCTATGCCACTGTCTGGACTGCCGTAAATACCATGGCTCGCTGTTTCACGCTTCGGCCATCTTCCCTGAACAGGCCGTCGCCATTGAGGGTGATACCCGGGAATGGCGGGGGCGCCACTTTTGCCCCATCTGTGGTTCCGCTGTTTATCAGATAACCGATAATGAAATTGAAGTGAATCTTGGTGCGCTGGATGAATCGAACCAACTAATGCCGACTATGAGCTCTGGATCATACGGCGCGAAGCCTGGCTACCGCCGTTTCCCGTGGCGCATCACTATCTTCGCGATCGGGAATCGGATAGTGGTAACGATAATTAACTATTAATAATAAAAGTAGTTATATAAAAATTTATACCTGTTCCAGAAGTCGATCGTTAAGCGTGCTATGGCCGTTTCAGGAAGAGTCAGGCATTGATTATCAAATAACGTTTACCTGCTGGCAGAAGCAGGAAATGCCTATTATGCTTACCCAGGGAATAAGGCGTTGGCCACAGAAAAACACTCCCCTTAAGCGACAAGCTGTCCTGGCGGTAATGGGGCAGGGGGCGGGTTTATATTGTATATCCATTCAAGTTGAGGGGATATTTCTTTGTCAACCCATCATATTAAAAGGTGCTTTTATGGCAATAACGAAAGTTGAAGTTTGTCTCTCAGAGGATGATGCGGTTCAGGTTATTCGTTCTATGGATAGAATGCAGGGGGTTAAAGAACACAGGCTAAATTTTCAGTACCCGGAACATTGGTTTGCACCTGTTACTCTTTCTCCATTCGCACAGCAAATAGAACAAGAAACAATCTCCTGGATGCAGGGGATTGGTTTAATCAAAGACAAAAAAACGTTATCACTCGTACGGGCCATGGAACCAGGATTTTTCGCAGGGTTTTCATATTCGATGGCACCGTATGACCATGCTCTTTTGTTCTGCAAATGTGTGACGATGTGGCTGTTATGGGATGATGAGCGGGTTGAGATTGCAAAAACGTATGAGGAAATTGAAGCTCCGGTTAAAGCATTATATGGCGATAAAATCCCCACTCATCAGATGAATGATCCCTATGTGCAAGGGTTTAAGCACCTTGGAGACGAACATGAACGCCTTGGGGCAAGCAAGCACTGGCGCAAGCGCTTCGCCGCGAGTATGGCTGAATGGGGTTCACATGCGATTTACGAAGAAGTATTGAGGCGAAATAATGAAAGCGATGATCGCAGGAGCCTGGAAGAAGCGATACAACTTCGGGCCCTGACTACTGGATTTACACCTACCACAATTCCGGTTGAACAAATTGCCGGCCTTGAGTTGCCGGATGAACTTTTAGAGAGTGAAGATTATAAATCAATCCTTGATTGCGCCGCGAAAATTTGCCTTATTGTTAATGATGTGGTAGGAGTTCCAAAAGATATTTGTAACGATCAAATTAAGTCAAATGTCATTCTTTACTACATGAATGCTAACAATGTATCGCTGTTCGATGCCTATAATCTTGCGATAAAGATTCATGATGATGCCGTTAATACCTATGACAAGTTAGTCGCAAATCTTTTGAAATCTTTTCCACCGGAAAACCGCGCAGGGATAAATAATTTCTTTAACTTAATTAGATACCTGGAAACGGGCTTTGGAATCTGGCAGGAGAAATGTATTCGTTATCAACAGAGCGTTGCTGCACAAATGAATCAGTCATATCGAATTGCAATTACCAGAAGGTTGGCGTGATGAATAGCTTTTCTCGACCTTATGTCATTTGACAAAAGACCTTCCTTTGAATGTTGTCTTTCTCAATGAGCACTATCTATGTCGTCTTTGCGAAGGAGTTACTATGTCTGTCATAGAAGTCATTTTAGTCGATGATTTTGACCGCCCCACAGGAAAAACAGAAAAGCTGGAAGCCCATAAAAAAGGGTTATTGCATCGCGCGGTAACCGTTTACGTCTTCAATTCCCGGTATGAATTACTGCTGCAGCGTCGCGCAATAAAAAAGTATCACTGTGGGGGCTTATGGAGCAACACGTGCTGTAGCCACCCTTATCCACAGGAACCAACCCAGGACGCTGCCGAGCGCCGGTTACGCGAAGAGATGGGGCTGGATATGACGTTAACTCCGGTATTTGAACTAAAATATCATTTGCCCCTCAGTAATGGCCTGATTGAGCATGAATATGGCCATGTCTTTTTTGCTATCAGCGACGAGAAGCCGGAACTTAATCCGGAAGAGGCCGATGCGTGGTGTTATCGCTCCATTCAACAGATAGAACGTGATATGAAGGATAATCCATCTCTTTATACGCCCTGGTTCCTCCATACCTTTCCGCGTATTCCTCAGCAGTTCAATGATTTTCGTATGGACATCTGAACATTCCTCACCAGCCTTAGTTATCAGCATTACGTAAAAAAGCCCGACAACCAGGAGGTTGACGAGCTTTGTTCAAAAGGCGCTGACTTCCAGTCGGGAGTACTTCCCTTAACCGTCGCTCGACAGGGCGCTAAGCTGCAGACGCTTGCGGCGCTTACGACGGTAAAGGTGATCCATAATCTCGGCGCGGGACTCGATAGCCGGTGGCGATCCTTCCAGCGGCTGACAGGCGCTCTCTTTACTCAGACGCACCGCAATCAGCCCCACCAGGGCGCCAAACATCAGGTATCCGGCCGGAGCCAGCGGATTGCCGGTGGCATTGACCAGCCAGGCGCTGAGCAGCGGGGCGGTACCGCCAAACAGCGAGGTGGAAAGATTATAGGCGATAGCCAGCCCGCCATAGCGTACCGCGGTGGGGAACAGCGCCGGTAGCGTAGAGGCCACGGTACTCAGGAAGCAGGTCAGCAGCAGCCCCATCACCAGCATGCCAAGGAAGGTCAACGCCAGGTTCTGGCTGCCCAGGGCGTAGAAACAGGGCAGCGTCAGCACCAGAAAGCCGACGCAGCCCATGGTCCACAGCGGCTTGCGGCCAATCTTATCGGAAAGCGCGCCCATAAACGGCAGCACCGCCATCATACAGAGCATCGCCACCACCACGATGGTCAGCCCTTCCAGTTCGCTCAGCCCCAGCACCACATTCAGATAGCCGGGCATCCAGGTCAGCAGCATGTAGTCGGCCAGGTTCAGGATAAACACCATGCCGATACACAGCAGAAAGGCCCGCAGATGGTGGGTGACTATCTCCTGCCACTGTTGGCGCATGCCCGGGGGCGGCGCGCTGTTTTCCATATGTTTGGCGAAAGCCGGGGTCTCTTCCAGCCGCAGACGCAGCCAGACGCCAATCAGCCCCAGCGGTCCGGCGACCAGGAAGGGCACCCGCCAGCCCCATTCGCGCATCGCTTCATTGCCCAGCATCAGCGTCATGGCGGTGACCAGGGCTGCGGAGAAGATCAATCCCAGCAGGGTGCCTACCTCCAGCCAGCTACCCAGTCGTCCGCGTTTGCGATCCGGGGCATATTCGGCAATAAACGTAGCCGCGCCGCCATATTCACCGCCGGTGGAAAAGCCCTGAATCCCCCGCGCCACAATCAGTAGCACCGGTGCCCACAGGCCAATGCTGGCGTAGCTCGGGATAAGACCGATAGCGAAGGTGCCCAGCGCCATCATAATCATGGTCAGGGCCAGAACCCGTTTGCGGCCGATACGGTCGCCGAGCGGGCCGAAGAACATGCCGCCCAGCGGGCGAATCAGAAAGGCGACCGCAAAAGCGGCATAGGTGGAAAGCAACTGGGCTCCGGGGCTGACTTCCGGAAAGAAGACCATCCCCAGGGTCACGGCCAGGTAGCCGTAGATGCCGAAATCAAACCACTCCATGGCGTTACCCAGCGAAGCCGCCGCTACGGCGCGCTTCATCAGGGATTTATCGATGATAGTCACTTCAGGAACGGCGTCAGTGTGTTGAAGGTGTGCAGGTGATGCATTGGTATTCATTATTTTTCTCCATGATCTGTCCGGAGAGCGGAGCGGCGGGAACGAAGCGCCGCCCACTGAATTACCCTTACTCCCTGTGCTTGCTTAAACTTCTATGTCACCCTCGCGCCGCAGGGTCTGAAGCGCCGCTGTGGACTTCACGTTTTTGGTGACGATATAGGTAAAATAGCGTTCGATTCCCAGGTCAGACTCCAGCCAGCTATCGATCAGACGCTGATATTCGTCGATGGATAGCGTTTCGAATTTGGCCCAGTAATCCACGCCGCCGCCCACTGCCACGCATTCGGTCAGTTCTGGCGTATTGAGCACGCGTTTTTCAAAACGGGCAAAGCTCTCTGCGTTATGTTGTTTAAGCTCGATCGAGACCCAAATCGGCAGGCGCTTCATCAGCACCCGGGCATTGAGCCTGGCGTAATAACCTTCAATCAACCCGGCCTGTTCCAGGCGCTTTACCCGCTCCCAGCAGGGGCTGACGGAAAGATTAATGGATTCCGCCAGCCGCGATTTGGTAATGCGCCCGTCTTTGCTCAGAATGTCGAGAATCTTCAGGTCATAGCGATCGAGTTTCATACAGTGCTTACATCCTTAATGGCGACCGGTGCCCCGGAAGCCTCACATCGCTATGGCGATACGATCTCCCGGGCGATAACGGCCAGAGTGTCACCCATTGCAACCTGCGCCGGAAAGCGCCGCGCCAGCAGAATGCCGTCGCGTAGCGCCCGATACTCCACCGGCGGGTGGCCGCTGCGGGAATGGTCATAAACGCGGGCCAGGAGTTCTCCCTGGGTTACGCGGTTCCCCAGGGGGCAGAGAAATTCCAGAATGCCGTTGTGCTCGCTCTGTACATAACAGGATGCATCGGGCATATCAAGCAGTTGGGTTTCTCCTTCCCAGGGTTGTGGCGTTTGAGCCAGCATGCCGTGGTGTGCCAGAAAGTTGCGCACGCCGCGGTCGGCCAGCTGCTGGCGCTGGGGTGTCGTGGTGCCTCCGCCTCCCAGTTCGGTGGTGACAAAGCCTTTGCCCTGACTTTCCACCACGGTGTCGTAGAGCTGACTGGCGTCCAGCTCGTACATCATCACGGTGGTCGGTGCCCCAAAGGCCTGAGCGGCGGCCAGGTTGTTAGCCTGCTGGCGTTCGTCATCCAGGGTATGCAGCGCCGCGAAGGGGATAATCTCCAGAGTGCGGCCACCGGAGTGCAGATCCAGCGCCACATCGCACATCGGCACCAGTACCCGGGTGAAATAGTCGGCGATCTGCGCGGTCACGCTACCGTCCGGTGCCCCCGGAAAGCTGCGATTCAGATTGCCGCCGTCGATGGGCGAAGTGCGCTTACCGGCCTGAACCGCCGGGGCGTTCATCATCGGCACGATAATCACCCGGCCCTGAACCTCGTCGACTCGCAGCTCCCGGGCCAGCTTCAGCAGGGCGATAATGCCTTCGTATTCGTCGCCGTGATTACCGGCGGTCAGCAGCGCCGTCGGCCCCGGCGTGCCGTTAATCACGGTTATCGGAATCATCACCGCGCCCCAGGCGGAATTGTCGTGGGACCAGGGCAGCTTCAGGAAACCGTGCTGTACCCCTGGCTTGTCAAAATCCACCCCGGCATAGACGGGGCTGGGTTTTTCATGGTTCATGCAATGGGCTCCTTTATTTAACAAACAGGCGTCGTGGGTAGTCGCACAGCACTTCGGCACCCTGTGCGGTGATAACAATGCTTTCGGTGATCTCCAGCCCCCAGTCGTCCATCCACAGGCCGGGCATAAAGTGGAAGGTCATTCCGGGCTGAAGCGGTGTTTCGTCGCTGGCGCGCAGGCTCATGGTGCGCTCGCCCCAGTCAGGCGGATAACTGATGCCGATGGGATAGCCGCAGCGGGCGCCGCCCCGGTCCAGACCGGCGCTACGCATGGCGCCTTCCAGCGCCCGGGCGATATCGCCGCAGCTGTTGCCCGGGCGGGCGGCGGCCAGCCCCAGTTCGATTCCGGTCAGCAGGGCCTCTTCGGCGCGCAAAAAGTGATCCGGCGCTTCCCCCAGAAAAATGGTGCGCGACAGCGGCGCGTGGTAGTGGCGATAGCATCCGGCAATTTCGAAGAAGGTGCCTTCGCCCTTACGGAACGGCCTGTCATCCCAGGTCAGGTGCGGCGCCGCGGCATCGGCGCCCCCGGGCAGCAGAGGGACGATGGCGGCATAGTCGCCGCCGAATCGCACGCCGCTGTCATCCACCCAGCCTTCAATGGCGCAGCGTTGGATCTCCGCGACCAGCATGTTTTTCGGCAGTCCCGGCTCCACCATCTGGTAGATGCGCTCGTGCATATTGCCGACGATGCGCGCCGCAATCCGCATATAGTCCAGTTCCCGTTCGGATTTAATGGCCCGACACCAGTTCACCAGCGCAGTGGCATCCACAAAGGCCTGATTTGGGCTCCCCTGTTGCAGGCTCAGAAAGGCCTGGGCCGAAAAGTAGTAGTTATCCATCTCCACGCCGACCCGAGCCTGGTGCCAGCCAAAGGTTGGCAGTACTTCCTGGGCCAGCCAGCGCATGGGGTGATCGTCGGGATTCTGCACCAGCCATTCCGGATAACCGACAATCCGCTCATCGGCCATCCAGCAGGTACGCAGGGCACCGTTGCTGTCCTGCAGGCGTCCATACCACACCGGTTCATCCTCCAGCCCCAGTAACACGCACTGATGCACATAAAAGGACCAGCCGTCATAACCGGTCAGCCAGGCCATATTCGAGGGATCGCTGACCACCAGCAGTTCGATCCCGCGCTGTACCATGGCGGCGCGGGTTCTGGCGATACGCTGGTCGTACTCTTCTCGCGTGAAGGGCAAAGTTTTCGTCAACATGCTGTTTTATCACTCGTAACGGGAGTGGAAACCCTGGCGGGCCCGAGGGTCGCCAGCCTGTTTACCCTGCGCCCAGGGCGCGGGGGGTTACTGCAAAGGTTCAAGCTGCGCCAGCGCAAAGGCGGCGATGGCGCTGTCCTGTACGCCGGTGCCGGTCAGGCAGCACAGGGTGACTTCCTGCGGTGACTGGCGCAGCGCCTGGCCTTGGGCAACGCAGGTTCCCAGTTCAACCACCTCAAAAGGAACGGGGGTTTGCTGTGCCTTAAAGATTTTCAGTTCACCGTTATTTTCGCTCTGACTGCGGATATCGCAGGCCACGCGATCGGCGCGCAGCAGGGCGCTGATGTCGATCTCCCGCTTTTCCGGGCTGTCGGAGCCCATGGCGGTGACGTGTACCCCAGGGGCCAGATGTTCAGCGAACAGCAGCGGCTCCCGGGAAGGCGTGGTGGTAACGATAATATCGGCCCCGGCACAGGCGGCGCCGATCTCGCGATAGCCTGTGGCCTGTAGCCCATCGTCGTTAAGCTCCCGGGCCAGTTGTTCTGCGGCTTCCGGCCGCCGGGCCCAGATGGCCACCTGCGCCACGGGGAACAGCAGACGCAGGGCGGCCAGTTGCAGTCGGGCCTGTTCTCCGGCACCAATCAGCGTGATGCGCTGGCTCTCTTCCCTGGCCAGATATCTGGCCGCCAGCGCCCCCGCCAGCGCGGTTCGAATAGCGGTCAGATAGCCTTCATCCAGTAGTAGCGCCCGGGGCACGCCGGTTTCAGCGCTCAGCACCACCATCAGACCGTTCAGGCTGGGCAGGCCGCGTTTGGGATTATCGAAAAAGCCCGGGCTGATCTTGATAGCGAAGCTGTCGCTGCCGCGGATCCAGGCGGTTTTGACATCCACTTCGCCGTTGACCTCCGGCAGCGCCATCGAGAGGATAGGGGGCTGCACCACCTTGCCTTCGCCCAGGGCGCGGAATCCCGCTTCGACCGCCGCCAGTGCCTCTGTATCCAGCCGGACCGCGGTGCTTATCTGCTGTCGGTTATAAATTTGCATGGCTTTGCCGCTCCAGCTCTCTTGCCCGTTCGAAGGTTTCCAGCGCCACGTTGTTGCCGCTAAGCACCAGCGCCACCTCTTTGCCTTCAATGGGGATTCGGTGGTGTTCAATAGCCGCCAGCCCCACGGCGGCGGCGCCTTCAAGCAACATTTTTTCCTGCTCCAGCAGGGTGACCATAGCCCTGGCAATGGCGGTTTCGGGTACCTGGTAGTGGCTGTCCATCACCGCTCGCACCAGTGCCAGGGTATGACGATTATCCAGCCCGATCCCGCCACCCAGCGAATCGGCCAGGCTCGGGACTTCTTCTACCTGCACCGGTTTACCCGCCTGCAGGCTGTGCCACATAGCGGCGCCCTGGCTGAGGCTGACGCCGACCACTTCCGTGCGCGGGCTGAGTTGCTTCATCACCAGACCGATACCGCCCAGCAGCCCGCCGCCGGACAGACCCGCTACCACCATGTCGAGCTGTGGACGCTCTTCCAGCAGCTCCAGCGCCAGGGTGCCCTGACCGGCTACGATCAGCGGATGATCGAAGGGCGGGATCGCCACCTGACCGCGACTGGCGACCCGCTCATCCACCACCGCAAAGGCGTCGTCCTGGCTGTTGCCGCAGCGGCAGACCTCGGCGCCCAGCGCTTCGATGGCGGCCACCTTGTTGGCAGGGACCAGCGAAGAGAGGCAAACCGTGGCCGGAATGCCCAGCTCCCGGGCGGCCCAGGCCACCGCCCGTCCGTGATTGCCGGTAGAGGCGGTGATGACGCCAGGCTTCAGGCGATCCGGCCCGTACTGTTCCAGTAACGCGGCGATCATGTTGCTGGCGCCGCGCAGCTTGAAAGCGCCGGTGGGCTGCATATTCTCCAGCTTCAGCCAGACCCGGGCGCCGAAGCGCCGGGAAAGGCTCGGAGAGTAACGCAGCGGAGTACGGTCCGCCCGACCCTGGATACGGTGACGGGCTTGCCAGACCTCCGCCAGGCTGATGCCGCCGGGGAATTCCGGGCTCATTTATTGGGCTCCCAACTGGCCTGCGGAACTCAGGTCGTCAGTGACCCGGTTCACCGCTCTTAGCGCGCGATCGACCAGTTCATCCACTTCGCTTCGGTTAATCACCAGCGGTGGTGCAAAGCCCAGGATATCGCCCTGAGGCATGGCCCGGGCGATAAGCCCGTTTTCCAAAGCTGCCGCAGAAACACGGGCGCCGACCTTCAGGGAAGGGTCGAAAGGTTGGCAGCGCTGCTTATCCGTAGAGAATTCGATGGCGGCCATCAGCCCCACGCCGCGCACGTTTCCCACCAGCGGGTGGTCGGCAAAGCTTTCGCGCAGGCGCTGCTGGAAGTAAGCGCCGGTGTCGGCGGCGTTCTGCACCAGATTTTCCTGCTCGATAATTTGCAGGTTAGCCAGCGCCGCCGCCGCGCCCAGTGGGTGCCCGGAGTAGGTCCAGCCGTGGCCGATGGGGCCATATTCGCCGGTTCCCTGTTCCAGCACGCTCCACACTTTTTCGCCGACGATAACTCCGGAAAGCGGCTGATAGGCGCTGGTCAGCCCTTTGGCGATGGTGATCAGATCCGGGCGCATATCGTAGGTGTGAGCGCCGAATTCACGGCCGGTACGGCCAAAGCCGCATACCACTTCATCGGCGATCAGCAGAATGTCGTATTTATCCAGCACCGCCTGAATGGCCTGCCAGTAGCCTTCCGGCGGTGGGACGATACCGCCGGTGCCCAGAACCGGTTCACCGATAAAGGCGGCGACGGTTTCCGGGCCTTCGGCCAGGATCATCGCTTCCAGCCGTTCGGCGCAGTGGCGCGAGAATTCCAGCTCGCTGATACCCGCCAGCTCCGGGGCTCGCTGATAGTAGTAGGGGGCATCGGTATGCAGGATCCCGGCAATTGGCAGATCGAAATGATCGTGGAACGACGCCAGCCCGGTCAGAGAGCCTGCGGCAATGCTGGAGCCGTGGTAGCCGCGATGGCGCGAGATGATTTTCTTCTTCTGGGGGCGCCCCAGAATATTGTTGTAGTAGCGCACCAGCTTGATCTGAGTTTCGTTGGCGTCGGAGCCGGACATGCCGTAGTAGACCTTCGACATATTCATACCGGCTTTGGCGATAATCTTTTCAGAGAGCGCCACCAGCGGTTCATTGGTGTGGCCTACGTAGGTGTGGTAGTACGCCAGCTCTTTGGCCTGGCGATAGATGGCTTCGGCCATCTCTTCGCGTCCATAGCCAATGTTGACGCAGTACAGGCCTGCAAAGCCGTCGATAAACTGATTGCCTTCGGCATCGTTCACCATAATGCCGCGGCCGCCGGTCATCACCCGACCGGGGAGCGCGCCATGGGCATAGTCGCGCAGATGGGTAGAGGCGTGAAAGGTCACCTGACGATCGCGGGAAATTAAGTCGTTGCGCTGTTCCATAATTATGCTCCTGTCACTGAAGGGCCTGGCAAACCGCCAAGGCAGAAGTAGCGGGTGTTCAGATATTCATCGATACCGGTGCGGCCGCCTTCGCGGCCCAGCCCGGACTGTTTAATGCCGCCAAAGGGGACGGTGGGGCCGGTCATTTTGACGCTGTTAACGGCCACCATGCCGAATTCCAGTTCGCGGATGTAGCGCCAGACCCGGCGCCGATCGTGGGTCCAGAGATAGGCCGCCAGGCCATATTCGGTGGCGTTGGCCTGGGCGATAACTTCGTCATCGTCCTGCCAGGCAGCGACAATGGCGATGGGGGCAAAGCTCTCTTCCTGCCAGACCCGCATTTCCGGGGTGACGCCAGCCAGCAGGGTGGGCATAAAGTAGTTGTTGCCCGGCGCCTGGCGCTGATCGCCATGCACCAGCCGGGCCCCACGCGACAGGGCGTCGTCCACCAGGGCATTGGCTTTTTCGACGGCGTCGCGGTGAATCAATGGGCCGATATCGCTGTTCGGGCAGTCGCCGGGGCCGACCCGGAGTTCGCGCACCCGTGCCGAAAAGGCTTCAATAAAGGCGTCATAAATTTGCTGATGCACCATGATGCGGTTGGCGGCCAGACAGTCCTGTCCGCTGGTCTGAAACCTGGCGTCGACAGCGGCGGCGGCGGCCTCGTCGACGTCCACATCCGGCGCCACCACAAAAGGGGCATTGCCGCCCAGCTCCAGAGAGACCCGTTTAACGCTGCCTGCGCACTGGGCCAGCAGTAGCTTGCCTACCCGGGTGGAGCCGGTGAAGGAGAGGGCGCGAATACGTGGTTCACTGCACAACTGGGCGCAGACGGCTTCTGGCTCACCGGTGATGACATTAAAGACCCCGGCCGGCAGCCCGGCACGCTCCGCCAGTTCGGCCAGCGCCAGGGCGGAATAGGGGGTTTCATTGGCGGGTTTAACCAGCACGCTACAGCCTGCGGCCAGTGCCGCTGCGGCTTTGCGGGTAATCATCGCCAGCGGAAAATTCCAGGGGGTGATCAGCGCGCAGACGCCAACCGGCTCTTTGATGGTGCCTGGCAGGGTGCCATCGATCTGGACTGACAGGGTTTCGCCGTTAATCCGCACCGCCTCTTCGGCGAACCAGCGGATAAAACTGGCGGCGTAATCCACTTCCCCTTCGGCTTCACGCCGGGGCTTGCCCTGTTCATTGACCAGCAGGGTGGCCAGATCGCTGCGGTGGTCCAGCAACTGCTGATACCAGGCCATCAGCAGCGCGGCACGCCGGTCGGCGCGGATTCTGCGCCAGCCTGCCAGCGCCTGCTCTGCGGCATCTACGGCGTGGTCGATCTGCTCCGGCTCCAGCAGCGGTATGTAACCCAGCAGGCTATTATCGTCCGGGTTATAGACCGGCTGCTCACGGCCGGACAGACTGTGGCTCCATTCGCCGTTAATCCAGGCGAAGTGACGAAACAGACGGGGATCCTCTAATTTCATCTGCGTTCTCCTTAAGTTGGCTGCCCCAACGATATGGGTAAGGGCACATGAGATGCTTTGAAGATAAGAGAACGTATGAAAAAATAATTTCTGTTTCAGCGCCGTAATTATTCATTTTTTTCTGTTGTGAGGGCAATTGGCAATAAATTGCCAGGCAACAACAAAACGTTATGAAATAACCCTGATTACATATCTTTTATTTATGTTGTTATTGATAATCCCTTCATTAAATGCCAATGCACAATGCGAATAAAACCGCTTTTTTGTGAAATTAACAACTGGAATAATGGAATAAAACACTATTCCAGTCGGAGGTTTTCTTTTCTTTAAGGGACATTGCGCAAGACGTAGATTGATGTCTATTTGATTGATTTTTAGGCAATATTGAATCTATAGCAAAGCGGTTAATAAACCTGTACACCTGTTTTTAAGATGGTTCCTGGTCGCAAAGGCTGGCTGGCGTTACGCTTAATACCGTTGACCTGTTAACTCATCGATTTTTAATAATGATATAGCTCACATAATTCACTTTAGATGTGAGGGAGATCAAAAATAAATAATCCTCACCCTTATTAAGGATAAGCGCAGCGTATTAACGATAGTCTGCCGCTAATTCATCACTTCGTTTATGGTATCGATAAATGCCCGTAGCGCAGGCGGCATTTGACGGCTACCGGGAAAATACAAATAAAAGCCAGGGATTCTGGGGCACCAGTCGTCGAGAAGTTGTTCGAGACGGCCAGATTGCAGTTCCGATAACACCGCGTCTTCCGGGACATAGGCAACGCCAAGTCCCCTGACGGCGGCGCCAATCATCAAAGGGATGGTATTCAGCGTCAGGCGACCAGGTACATCGATGACGATTTCCTGTCCCTGGCGCGAAAACTCCCACTGATAGAGCCTGCCGCTGGGCATCTGATGCCGGATGCCGTCATGGAGGGCGAGATCGTCCGGGACACTGGGCCGCCCGCGTCTGGCCAAATAATCGGGCGCAGCCACGGCGATAAAGCGTGTCGCTCCTCCAAGACGTACGGCGTTCATTCCCTGTGCCAGGGACTCTCCCAATCGAATTCCGGCATCAAACCCTTCTGCGACAATATCAACAAGCCGCCCCTCGACCACAATATCGATGGAGACATCCGGAAAGCGCGCCAGAAACTGGGGAACCACATGATGTAGCAAAAGTTCAGCCGCCATTTCGGGGGTGTTGATACGCAGCTTGCCAGCCGGAGCGGCCCGAAATGGGTCCACACTCTGCAGGGCGAGACTGACCTCCTGTAAAGCAGGCGCCAGCCGGGCGCGCAGATTATGGCCTGCTTCAGTTAGCGCCACGCTACGCGTTGTGCGGTTAAACAGTCGAACGCCCAGCCTCTGTTCGAGTTGCCTGATGGTGTGGCTAAGGGATGAGGGGGAGAGATTTAACATCTGGGCCGCTTTGCGAAAGCCGCCGCACTCCGCAATGGTGATAAATGCGTTCAGATCGCTGAATGAAGGTTGCGCCATTGTTGAATTTTCACCAACAGTTTATTCGATATTGTGTGTATAGAATAAACAATCCTGTCGGTCCAGTATTGAGATCCTGTTAACGTAAACCGACACTGGAGGCTTTATGACTCAGACCTGGATGATTAGCGGCGTATCTTCTGGCATTGGCCGTATTCTTGCTGAAAAACTCACTGCCCGCGGCGATAGCGTGGTGGCACTGACGCGTGATCCGCGCAAAACAGAGGATCTCCAGCAGCGCTATCCCGAACAGTTCCGGCCGCTTCAGGTTGATCTGCGGGATACCCGGGGCATCAGCGCTGCCGTTGCTGAAGCATTCCGGCTATCCGGGCGGATAGACCGCATCGTCAGTAATGCCGGGTATGGCGTTTTTGGCGCGGCGGAAGAAACCAGCGACCAGCATCTGCGCGATATCATTGATACCAATCTGATTGGTGCGATTGTACTGATTCGCGCCGCTCTGCCATATCTCCGTGCTCAGGGAGGAGGGCGTATCCTGCAGGTTTCCAGCGAAGGGGGGCAGATAGCCTACCCGGGCTTCAGCCTCTATCATGCATCCAAATGGGGCATAGAGGGTTTTGTGGAATCGGTGGCGCAGGAGGTCAGAACCTTCGGGATCGATTTTGTGTTAGTTGAGCCAGGGCCTACCCGCACCGGTTTTGGCGGTTCGTTGGTTCGGCCTGCGTCATTAGCTGAGTACGCAGACACTCCGGCGGCGCAACTTCGGCAGGCATTTGAAGAGGGGAGCTGGGTCATTAAAGGCGATCCGGTTCGTATGGCCGATGCCATGCTGGATGCAGCCGGGCAGCCTTCACCGCCGCTGCGCTTAATTCTGGGGGCAGAGGCCCATGCGGGGGTAAGTCGCGCGCTGGAATCGCGCCTTGCTGAACTGCGAAATCAGCAACAGAGCGCCACAGCGGCGGACTTCAGCCCGGAAGAGCTTGCTTTATATTAAAATTAACGCGCGGGCAGAGGATGAGTGAATGTCCTCTGCCGCGCGCAGATTAATTTTTCCTGTAAAGAGCTGACCGATGACTGCTTACCGCGTAATAGATAAAAATCAGTGGCCCAGAAAGCAACACTTTGACTTCTATAATCAATTTGCCAGCCCCGGCTATAATCTGTGCGTTCCCCTGGCGGCACAGCCGCTCTACGATTGTGCCAGAGAGCGGGGTGAATCCTTCTTTTTACTGACGCTGTATGCCATTACCCGGGCGGCCAATGCCGTGCCTCAGATGCGTCAGCGGGTTATCAATGGCGAAGTGGTGGAGTATGCGCAGATTGCGGCGATGACGCCGGTGATGACCGCCAGCGAAAGCTTTTGTCAGGCGTGGTGCAATTATGCGCCGACCTTCAGCGATTTTAAGCGCCAGGCAAAGCCGGCGGTTAACGAGGCGAAATGCGGTGAGCCGGGGCCGATGGTAGTCGATGGCGAGAATTTCTTCTGCGCCAGTTGTCTGCCCTGGCTGCACTTTAGCTCAATGACCCACGCAGAATTTCACCCTGGCGGTGGAGTTCCGGCGCTGACCTGGGGCAAGACCAGAACGCGTATCAGTGAGTTGCTTAATGATGAGTGACATCGTCAATCATTTCGAATGTATTTTCTCACCCCAACTCAATTAGGAAATTTACTCCAACACACTTCACTTTTCTGGCGTATTATCAACGTTCTTCTGATAGACCAGAGCACAAAAATCAGTTTCTCTGTTGTGTTGACTGAATTTTACCTTTAAAGTGCATAAAGAATTAGGAAGGTCTTCTCAAGCGGAGAGAGGTTACAGTAGAGGGAACTAATTTAAATGAGTGATTATGAAGATATAGCCATAAGAATAGCAAAAGTAATAAACAGAAAGGTTTAGAATAGCTGAAGCTGTAAAAAGAGGTATATTAGAACGACATAGAATATTAGAAGCTGTAAATATGGTTTTGGATGAATTCAATGAATATATATCAGAAGAAAAACAAAATGATATTTACAGTAGATCATCCTTTGCTGTAGTTGGTAGATTTGCTACTAACTCTGTTATTTGCAATGCCATAGCGAAAGCAATAGCTGGCAAAGGTTCACTATTTGTTGCATTGAGAGGCGGGGTTATAGGTAACTTACTGCTTATAGGTGGAATGACCGAACGCTGCATAAGAACCTCTGAAAAACTAAGGGATGAAGACCCTCAATTATATTATAAACTAAGAGCTAAGGATTATGATTTGCTATACTTCATTCTTGAACCAGCACTTAAGCCCTTTGTGGATGCTACTAGAGTCAGGAGAACTGAGGGAGAGGATGCTTTTAACACCATAATAAATATGGTTGAAAAGAAGGTTAATAGTGGTCATGGGTAAATTAAAATTTTCATTGCTTGGATCTTTTTTGTCACTCACAGTTGGAATGATGAGTGGGGTAATGGTGTGGGGCTCTCTGTTTTGCATTGTTTATTTTGATACCTGGCCGGAAAGACTCTTATATATTGCAATACTCTTAGTAGTTGTCCTGGTATTAACTAAAATCCTGGATTCGATATATAAGAAAATAAAGGGTTGATATTGTTTAATAAGGAAATGAAATATTATGTCTAATCCCGCTTATCTTTGGCTAACTGACAGTAACGGCTCTCCTGTAACAGGAGGTAGTTTAGTTTCTGGAAGGGTTGGAGCTGTAGAGCTTATCACTGTTGTTCATCATATGCACATACCCACTGATGGGAATACAGGACGCCTGACAGGTACAAGAGTTCATAGCCCTATAACAATCCAAAAAGAATTTGATAGAGTAACGCCTTTCCTTTACAGGGCCTTAAGTGAGGGGCAAACACTAAAATCAGCAACAATAAAGATGTATAGAATCACAGAAGCCGGAACAGAAGCCGAATACTTCAATATTTTGTTCAATAATGTAAAGATCACTGCAATAACTCCTAATCTTCATCCTGGTGGGGTTACAGGCACTCACTTAGAAACAGTACAATTTAGATATGAGGCTATTACCTGGAAATATGTAGACGGCAACATAATCTACAAAGATAGCTGGAACGATAGAGCTCACTATTAACTCCCAATTTGTCGATGGATTTCTTTATCCGGTTTTCAGGCTAACATGAAGAACGGCCAGCGGGCTTGGCAATTCTTTTGCTGCTCATGAAGATGAGAGCCAGAACCCACAATCCGATTACCTGATTGTCCGGCATCATGGTGATGGCACTGAAGAGGTGGTGTTTGATTCTCGTGTATCAGGTACAGATTTACCAACTGCAACTGGATGAACAGGCCTGATTGGTGAGGTCAGGCCGCTCACTTACTGCTGACAGACATTTGATTCTGATTCGTTTGGAGAAACGGATGATTTTGAATCACTGTCGATAGTAGCCAGTTGACGGCCAGTGTCAACGATTCCCGCCAGATTCTGCCATCCTTATCATCTGTCAAAGCTCAGTGAAAATGTCTAAACACCGGCTCGTTAGAAATGTCCTGATGTTGAAAAGTCTGCTTGGTGCTGTGAGTTCAATGGGTCGATGCAACGCTATCCTTAATCAAGGGGGAAGTTGCTATGAAACGAAGAACTCGGATTAACTACACGCCAGAGCAGATAGCAATTATCTGGGACAGATATAAGCAAGGTGATTCTCTGCATGATATCGCCAGAATGTTCGACAGATATCATTCTTCCATTATGCCCACTATCCACCAGACAGGCGGCTACCGTCCTCCCGTGCGAAAACGGCACCGATTAGCGCTTTCGCTTGATGAAAGAGAGGAGATATCCAGAGGGCTGGTAGCAAAACTCAGTATCAGGGACATTGCCGCCAGATTATCAAGAGCGCCCTCAACGATTAGCCGGGAGGTCAGGAGGCACGGTGGTGCAAAACAATACCGTGCAGCAAAAGCCGATGCTACTGCGTGGGAAATGCGCTGAGACCAAAATTGCTGGTGAAGTTCAGCTAAGCCTGTAAAGACCCTTTTTCGAATGTCATATACGTTTTATTTGACTAATACCCCGGTCCATCGTGGTGCGGTTCAGTAAAAAAAGCACTTATTCTGTGCAATGCAGATGCAACGCAAGTTATAAGTGGTTGCAAATGCACAATTTTATAAGCTGGCACATCAATTGCTTTCTTGTACGAACGTTCGTTCGGTTGAGGGAGGGTAAACCACTCGACCGGGCCAGAAGGATACAGAACGCTACATGTAAGAAGCATCCATAATTCATCTGCGTGAGATATAAAAATGAGCCTGCAAACTAAAGAATTTATCGATCTACCGGCACCTGTCGGGAAGCATAAGCTTACCGGACAAATGGGGGCAATCAGCCTGGCACTTACGGTACTTGCATTTTCTGCCCCACTCACAACGGTTTCCGGCTATATTCCAGTTGCAATGATGTTTGGGGGCGTATCCGCCCCGCTCATGTTCCTTATGACAACAGCTATCATTCTTCTATTTGCTGCAGGTTATATTTCAGTTATTGCAATGGCTAAACGTCCGGGTGATTTTTATTCTTTTATCAGCTTCAGTTTAGGTAAATCTGTAGGGCTTGGAGCAGGACTTATGGCTTCCGTATCTTATTTCCTCATTCTGGCAGGTATTGCATCATTCTTTGGTGTTTCTGCCGCTGAGTTAATGAAATCGATTGCTGGCATACAACTTCCCTGGTATTGTTATGCGCTCATCTGCTGGGCAGTTGTTGCACTATTTGGTTATCTGCATGTAGAACTATCCGCAAAGGTATTGTCATGGGTGATGCTGGCAGAGGTGATAATCTGTCTTGGATTTTCTGGCAGTGTTATTGGTAGTGGTCATATTGCGATCCCCGTGTTCTCTCCATTTGCCGCATCTGGTTTGACCGCTGATGGTGTAAATGCCCCCTTTTCAATCCTGTTTGCTGTTTCCTTTTTTATTGGCTTTGAAGCGACATCCTTGTTTCGTGATGAAGTTCGTTCTCCGGAAAAGACAATACCCCGTGCTACTTACGGCGCTATTATTTTTATTGGTGTCATTTACACCATTTGTGCCTACGCATTGATTGCCGCCTATGGTCCTGATGTCCAGACGATCGCTCAAAATGCTCCAGCTACGATGTTTTCCGATGCTCTCTCAAAGTTTATCAGCCCCAGAATCAGTCTGCTTGTTACGCTTTTGGTTCTGACTTCATCACTTGCGAGTGTATTGTCAGTGCATAACGTGTTGTCTCGATATTTGTATAATCTGGGAACTGATGGTGCTTTACCTCGAGCTCTGCGCAAAGTACACCCGCATCATTCCTCTCCGTTTGTCGCTTCACTCAGTGTTTCTGGTTTAACTCTGCTGGTGATGTTGCCATTTATCCTCACGGGAGTTCAGCCGGATGTTCTCTACGGCCAGCTATCTGGTGTGGGTACGGCGGGTATTATCATGTTGATGACGGTGGTATGTATTGCTTCACTGTCCTGGTACTTTCGCTATGGGCGTCCCTCTAACCTCAGCGTGTTTAAGCTTTTTGTTGCCCCGCTTATTTCCGGTATCTTCTTCGTTGGATTAACCGTGTTAGTAACTAAAAACTTTGACCTTCTTGTTGGTGGAAAGCCGGGTGAACGCCAGTGGATGCTGTTTTGCCTGTTAGGAGCGATGTTCATTGGCATGGCTTTGGCGCTTTACTATAAGGCCAGACGCCCTGATGTTTTTGCGCGACTGGGACGTTCACAGTATTAAATTTTGGGGTGAGGTAACAACAGCCATATTGGCTGTTGTTACTCATTACAAAAATGTAAGCAGGTCACATGAGGTACATCTGTTTCAGAGTTTTAGAATTCCTGTTGCCATTTTCTGTGCATAGCCAATACACTCTTCGAGATCTTCCTCAGTACCATTCCAGGACCACCAACTGTTTGCACCGTCGAGTGATACCCGGATAAGCCGAGACTTTCTTTTTGCATCATCGGCGCCGAGGTCTGTTGCGATTGATTCATACATAAAATCACAAAATGCCATCCACTCGACCATTTCAGTACGGAGTGCATTAGGCAATACACTCCCAAGGCGATCGGTTGCCATCAGCATATCGAAAAGATCATTTTCAGGATGTTTAATCTGTTGAGTAATATGCACGCGGATCAGTGCCGACCAGTATTCTTCGGGTCTCCTGCACGAGCCCAGCCCTTCCTTCACGGCAGTTGCAAATGTATGGTAGTGCCAGCGAAGCGCTGAAGAGACGATTTGATCTTTTCCATCTGGGAAATGTGAATACATCGTGGGTGGCTTAAGGTTAACGGCGTTAGCTAAGCCTCGCATTGAAACAGAGTCATACCCTTCTTTTGTCGCGAGTTTGAGAAAAGCCTGAAGAATAGAACGTTTGCTTTTAGTAAGGCTTTCCCATTCAAATGAAGTCAGATATGAGTCTAATCGGTGCAGCATCATTTTGGTCGTTGTGAGGTTAGACATTTTTATCTTTTTGAATGATGGAAAACCTCACTCTACAATAAAAAAGCCTTCAGCCTGAAACAAAAAATTAATTCATTTCGAGCTGAAGGTCACTCAAATCAGGGTTACAAAGTATCGGTACTCTCTTCAGACGATGATGATTTACATCTCTCCAGACGTTTTGCTATAAACCATATCCCTAACCCGCCTAAAGCCATTACCGCACCAATATAACCTGTAGATGTCCAGCCGTAGCCGGCAGCGACTGCCATGCCACCTAACCAGGGACCAATCGCATTGGCAATATTAAAGGCTGCGTGATTGGATGCGGCGGCAAGAGAAGGGGCGTTACTGGCTACTTCAAGCAGCCTTACCTGGAGCGCAGGGGCCAGAGCCATCAGGCAACCAACCAGAAACACGCCTGCAGCAGCAGATAGAATGTTATGCATGGCTAATGGATAGCCAAGCATGAAAATAGCGCTTAATGCCAGAATTATTCCCACCGAATCAAACCGGAAGCGAGTACACAAGCGGCCACCAATAACGTTTCCTATAACAGTTCCGACGCCAAACAACACGAGCATTGGCGGTATTCCGTGAGGGGTTAGATGAGTGATGTTAACTAGTGCCGGGGCCAGATAGCTATATATGCAGAACATTCCAGCAAAACCTATCGCCGCTATACCCAGCGTCAGCCATACCTGGATGTTCACCATGGCATTAAGTTCAGTACGGGGAGCGCTGCGCTTTTCATGTGGATTTACTGGTAAAAGATAAACGATCATCACCAGTGTGATAAACGCAAGCAGACAGACCTGTGCGAATGCCCAGTACCATCCAAAGAGTTGCCCGATGAATGTGGCCAGCGGTGTGCCAACAACAATGGACAGAGTGACTCCAAGCATAAACTGTCAACGACGGGTAAAAAGTGATCCACTTACATCTCCACCGACGATCTAATATTGATCCACCGTTTTACTCAGGATTAGCTTCAGCGATAACCCCGGCCTTTCGTTTCTGTTTCAGTCGATAGCTCTCTCCTTTTATTTGAACAACGTGTGAGTGGTGTAAGATCCGGTCCAGCATCGCGGATGTCAGCGCCGCATCACCGGCGAACGTCTGATCCCACTGCCCGAACGGCAGGTTGGAGGTCAGGATCATCGCGCTCTTTTCATAACGTTTGGCGATGACCTGGAAGAACAGTTTTGCTTCTTCCAGGCTGAACGGCAGATAGCCTATTTCATCGATGATGAGCAGCTTTGGTGCCATCACGCCACGGTGAAGCGTTGTTTTATAGCGGCCCTGACGTTGCGCGGTGGACAGTTGAAGTAACAGATCCGCCGCCGTTGTGAAGCGAACCTTGATACCCGCACGTACCGCTTCGTAGCCCATTGCTATTGCCAGATGCGTTTTCCCCACGCCGGATGGCCCCAGCAACACGATGTTTTCGTTACGCTCTATGAAGCTCAGTGAACGCAGCGACTGGATTTGCTTCTGCGGGGCACCTGTGGCGAAGGTGAAGTCATACTCTTCGAACGTTTTCACCGCCGGGAAGGCCGCCATCCGGGTATACATTGCCTGTTTACGCTGATGGCGGGCCAGTTTCTCCTCATGAAGCAGATGCTCCAGGAAGTCCATATAGCTCCATTCCTGATCCACAGCCTGTTGCGACAGCGCCGGCGCTGCGCTGATAAGACTGTCCAGTTGCAGTTGTTCGGCGAGAACCATCAGCCGCTGATGTTGCAGCTCGACCATTATGCGGCTCCTCTGCAGAACGTGTCATAGATGGACAGCGGATGATGCAGTGGCTGCCTGTCGAAGGTCACCAGGCTTTCGTCTACCTGTACGTGATACTGTTTTTTCTCTGGTGGCAGGGCCAGCATGGACTGCTGTTCTTCGATCCAGCGATCGCAGGGACGGGTCTGGATAGTTTCATGCTTCCGCTGGTTAGCGACATCGTGCAGCCAGCGCAGGCCGTATCGGTTGGCTGTTTCAACGTCAACGGTGATCCCCATCGGGCGCAGGCGCGTCATTAGCGGGATGTAGAAGCTGTTGCGGGTGTACTGCACCATCCGCTCCACCTTGCCTTTAGTCTGTGCCCTGAAGGGGCGACACAGCCGTGGAGAGAAGCCCATCTCTTTGCCGAACTGCCACAGGGATGGATGGAACCGGTGCTGGCCGGTCTGGTAAGCATCACGCTGTAGCACGACTGTTTTCATATTGTCGTACAGCACTTCCCGTGGCACACCGCCGAAGAAGCTGAACGCGTTACGGTGACAGGCTTCCAGCGTGTCATAGCGCATGTTATCAGTGAACTCGATGTACAGCATTCGGCTGTATCCCAGAACGGCAACGAACACATGAAGCGGTGATTTGCCGTTACGCATGGTGCCCCAGTCAACCTGCATCTGCCGTCCGGGCTCAGTTTCGAAGCGAACAACGAGCTCTTGTTCCTTAGGTGTGGCGAGCGAACGTATAAACTCCCTCAGGATGGTCATGCCACCACGATAACCCTGCTCAGTGATCTCGCGGGCGATAACCGTCGCAGGAATTTTATAAGGGTGGGCATCAGCGATGCGCTGACGAATATAATCCCGGTATTCATCAAGAAGCGAAGTCACTGCAGGACGCGGCGTATATTTTGGCGGCTCAGACTGCGCACGCAGATAACGCTTTACGGTATTAACCACAGGAAGAAAACGGGTGCAGGCATACAGGCTTGCGATTATCAGCGTCGCCATACTAACTGATAAGAAAATCAGGGAAATATTAAACATGGCATACTCGTTCTGTCAGGATAGATGGGGTGTCGGAGCGGCTAAACTCCGACAAAAGCTTGTTATAGTCCTGCACTGTCGGTATTAATTCAGTAAATACGTAACGGTAAAGAGAGATAACCACGAACACGATCCGTATGAGCCAGACCCGCCTCACCTGCGCTGAGGACACGTGTTGCTTTTTTTGCCACAGCATCGAAAACGGCTCTAATAGCTGCGCGGCTAATCAACTGACCAGCACATGCATGGTGGCCTACACCAAAGGTCAGGTTCATGCTGGTCTCCGGTGGTCGCTTATGATTAAATTCGTGTGGATTATCGAAGAATTCGGGGTCGCGGTTCGCGGCCGCAATGACTGAGCGCACCGGGGTACCTTTACTGACGGGAATACCGCCAATTTCAGTATCCTCAGTGGCATAACGGATCATCGAAATCTCTGCCGGATAGAGGCGTAGCAGTTCATTAATAATCGCATCACGTTCTCCCGTTTGTGTTCTGTATAACTCGAAGGTTTCCGGTTCTCTTGCGAAGTGGTTAAGTCCTGACGCAATGACGGTAGCCGGATTAGGAGAACCAGAACCATAAAAGAGCACCATTGTTTCCAGAACAGTACGCTCGGTCATCTTTCCTTCATCTGCAAGCTTAAGAAAATCATCAACAAGTCCATGAGGACCCACTCCGGGATTACGGCGCTTTTCCTCTATATATTTCTTACACCGTTCAAATAGATAATCGAAAGACTGAGATGCTTTTTCAGTATCATCTCGCCCAACGCCATGGCCAAGTGCATCAGTACAGGTTAAAAAATGTCGATATATCAGACCTGCATCATCATCAGGTACACCCAGAGCGCGGCACATGGTGGCATGCGGAGGAACAACTGCAAGTTCATAAAATGCATCCATCACGCTGCCGTCGCTATAACGCTCCAGTGCATTCTCAGCCAGCTCTTTTGCGGTTGTGATATATTGGTTAACCAGTTTAGGGGTAAACCATTTATTGGAATATCGACGCAGTGTGGTGTGTTCAGGTGGATCAATGTTCAGTACTGTGTTATCAAAGTTATTCCATGGCCCATTCCCGAAATGGGTGGCGCCTAGTGGTGCTTTCAGCCATTTCATTACATCGTGATAACGGGTCAGTACGATCTCTCCATTCTCCATACGGTAAACGGGATGTTCTGCACGAGCCTTGTCATACCATGGATACGGATTAATACGGAACAGACGGTCAGCCCACGGGAAATATCTGTCTTGCTTTTCCGGATGTGAAAACATATGAATTATCCTCTTAGCTTCAGGCAATAATAAACTGGCGGCTGGCCCAGCAAACGGCCATATCACTGACGGTATAAGGCAGCGCAGCATCATGGAGGCCTGTTTCACCAACCTGGCTGGCACCCAGTTCAGTCATTAATGCTATGAGTGTTTTAATGGCCTGATTGTAGGTTTCATAGGTACTGTCACCCAATCCAAAGGCCGAGAATTTGATACCGCTAAGGTTGGGGGAAAGTGTTTTTAGACTTTCGTAAAATGGTAGGGTTGTCATCGGCAATTCACCCTCACCATATGTAGAAGTCATGAGGATCACATGCTCTTCATCAGTCAGTCCATTAACATCATAGTCATCCATCGCAACAGCCTTTGCTTCGATACCTGCTTCTGTTAATACGGTAGCCATATCCTCTGCCGCCATCTCAGCGTTGCCACTTTCTGTACCAAAAATAATCTTTAACATCTTAAACCTCAGCATTTTAACGCATTGTTTTACATTGCATTCCGCAAACCTGTTGGTGTAACAAAAGGTGGTCCAGGTCATTACGGTAATGACGTTCCTGTTTCCATCACGGAAAGCATTTCTGCTATGGAGATTGCTTTTTTCCTGCATCGCCCGGAGGGAGCAGAATTAATTTCGTATCGGTCAAGGTATTGCCACTGTTCAAATGTCACAGCTTTATGCGTAATTTTGTCTTCGACTGTTTTCAGACCGGCTTTACCAGTAGCAATACGACCGCATTCCAGGTCTTTCAGTATCGTCGCGCTGACTTCCGCAGCCTCTCTTCTGTTAGCAGCTACAGTACCAGTAGGTCCGCGGCGAGCCCAGCCAACAGAATAAACTCCGGCAACTGAGGCAAAACTCCCCTCAGGGTTATGACAAAAGCCCACAGCAGTAATAATTGTGTCGTAGTGATAGTACTGAATACTGCCAACACTTTTGTTGTTAAGAGTCAGTACCGCGGACATGTTATGAGCGGTGATTAGCAAGGGGGTGGAATTAAAGCGAAAATTAATCTCTAAAGAGTCTTTCTTACCCACTGATGCCTCATCGGTGCTTGACAACAGATCTGCTGCAAGTCCATGGGTACCGGCTTGTTTGTCCGGCCAGCGAATGGTTGCATTTTTCAGTTGGCATATTTCGCGTAGCATCGCCAGATCAAACTTTGCCTGCTCGATAGGAGAGCGGCCTATGACATCAATGCATCTGACTTTATCTGTGCAGAGGTTTTTTCTGGCAATATCGTTGATGTCTGAACCCGCCAGTTCTTCTTCGCTTTTCGCAATCAACCGGACCACATCCATTGCCACATTGCCATTACCGATCACGGCAATCCGTTCCCCCAGGGCTTGTAACCTATGTCCCATACCATTGCTGTCTGACTGTGGGTATCCGTTCAGCGACCGGAGAATTTCCCCTGCACCGCAGACGTAGCTCAAACTATCACCGGGAATTCCGAGTTTTCTATCGACATATAACCCAGTAGCCACAACAACCACGTCAAATGCATCGATCAGCTCGGTTAAAGGAATGTCTTTTCCTATTTCTACATTTCCTACAAACCGAACATTACTGGTGGTGAACATGCGTTCAAATTGTGAGGAGATGTTTTTGGTTCCCTGATGATCTGGGGCCACGCCATACCGGAGAAGTCCGTAAGGCACTGGTAGTGCCTCAAACACTGTTATTTCGGCGCCCGGGAGAGCTTTTTTCAGGAACTGAGCACTGTAGCAGCCTGCAGGACCACTCCCGATAATCGCAATTGTAGGCATCAGCTGTAGCATATTGGCTCCTTGACTTGAGGTTTCTTCTCGTGCGAACGAACGGACGTTCGCTTTTTTTTGCGTTAAAAAAACAGCCCAAGCCGTTATGATTAACATCCACCACAAAAAAGAAACAGTATATGAAGTGCCATTACACTTACATGTATGTTTTTAACAAAGCAAGCTTTTTTTATAGTAAAAACATTAACCTTTTACTTAAAAGGTGAACCAAATTGGTGCAAGTGATTTAGGGGGTGCACTATTTTGAAGCATTGAAATAAACTGATTTGATTTTTTGAAATTAGATGCAATTAATATTTTTTAATTAAAACTCTTCAATCAAGCACTTAACAATCATAACCTTTTCATTGTTGTAGTGTGGATGGATTAAGGTTAAACATACTTATGCTCTAAATTGGTACATTGCCAAGTTAACTTTTGTCAGGAACTTTTCTAAAAGATCTTTGAATGTTGTGGCGCACTTCAGAAAATAATCAATTTCTTATAATATCGCTTCTGAGTATAAGTTCTTGCCATGGAGTGATGGTTCGAATTTATTAATTTCTGAATCGGCTGCAATGCATGCAGACCTGCAGAAGAAAAAGGGTCAGGTTCTTGGGGACCTTAAGCTGTTCACGCCATGTGAATGTTGACTCCAGATTTTCATTATTCTCAAGCAGACGGTGAACGTCGAAATTGTGACGAGGTGGCTATACAAACCGGCGGTTGTTGTCAGCCATAAACTCTTCGGCAAGGCGTTTGCGGCTTTGGGTGTACTGATACCACGGGGTTTCAGCTCCTTGACGAGGCGGTCCTGTAACGTCAGGTGAGCCCGTTAAACACGGTCCTTGGCTGAACTGGTGGTGGCAAAGATACCGGTGATGTTTAGCTAGTTCATGGCACGGCTAAACTTAGTCTGTCCATCACCACCGGGGAAATGCGTGTTGTTTATTCTGAATACACTGGCTTTGTCACTGTATAACGCCAGCGGTTTACCATGTTTTTTCAGGTAGCCTCGTGTAGCCTCAAAATAGGTGAATGTTGATTCCGATTTTACAAAGCGGAGCTGCATCAGTCGGCTCGTTGCATCATCAACGTAAACAAGCGCGGTACAGGCTGGAGCACGATTCTCGAACCAGTGGTGGTCACAGCCATCTATCTGTATCAGTTCGCCACAACAGGCCCGGCGATAGCGTGGCTGCTGAATTTTTGGCGCACGTTGCTTACGGGGGACCCAGAAACCGGCTTTAACCATGAGCGACCGGACAGTTTCTTTGGACAGGTGGACATCGTGCAGTTCTGCAAGCTTCTCACACGCCAGCGTCGGCCCAAAGTCTGCATAGCGCTCACGTATAATACTGAGTGCATACCGGGCAAGGCCATCAGGCAACTGATTATTGCTGGGTTTCCCACGACGACGATTAGCCATACCAAGTGGGCCAGATTCACGGTAACGCGACAGAAGCCGTCTGCACTGGCGATCCGAGATGCCCAGTCGCTGAGCTGCCATTTGAGTTGTCAGACGGCGATCAACAACATCCTGAGTGACTTTGAGTCGGTTAACTTCATCCAATGTAAAAAACTCCGCTGCATGAGCCGTCATGGTGATCTTCTTGTTGATTATACATGACGGACATCTTAACTTAGCCCAAGGCGGACATTACAACTTTGCTGTTACATATTGTCAAAGCTCAGTGAAAATGTCTAATCACTGGCTCGTTAGAAATGTCCTGATGTTGAAAAGTCCGCTTAGTGCCAGTAGCTGACAGTTACAAAATCTCTGTAAGTTCAAATTCCTCAAATATAAGTTCCATTTCTTCAGAATAAGTGCCTTCACGCTCAAAATAACGCTTATGACCTTCATTCCAATACTCCAGACTTAAATCACCTTCACCTTCCTTACTGGCAAGTTCACTCGTCATTTCATTGAAGCGGATAACTTGCATCCTGAGAGTTCTGATCACGCACATTGGCTGCCCGGCTCCGTTAAGAATGATATTATAACTTCCAACGCAGGGAGCTTCGCCTCGTTCATGTTCATGGTGAAAAGATGCTATCGAAGAGCATGTCGCTGTTTTACTCCCACTCAAAACCAGTTGTACGAGTTCGTCAGCAAGTTCTGGGCTGTCGCCAAATTTCCATGCCAGTGCACCGGGATAAATGTTTTTTAATTCTTCAAGCTTTGCCATTTTCAGCCTTTGTTACTCTGATACGTTTAGAGGAAGTAACCTATTTCCGTTTAATATGAACTATCTGATTCAAATATTCATCTTTGTTGCGCTACCGCGAACGTCCGCTCCTCGCTCAAAGCGGACCTTAAACTCTCTTGCATTGCAGCTCTATGAAGATGGGATTATGTCTGCCATCATCTCCATGTCATTTCCTTGTACCGAAAATCTCGTCAGAACGTGATTGTAATGTTTTCAGCGCATTGAGCATATCGTCTTCGTCCAGAGATCGCTGGGATTTCTTCTCTGTGGGTTTCCTGCTTCGGCGCGAGGGGCCATCTCCGGCAGGGAGAGCCTGTGAACGGTTATTGTCGCGTTTGTCCTGTATCAGTTTGATAAATTCAAGTGTACGCCCGAGGCGCTTGTTGTCCACGATAGCCCCCTGGTCGATTTCCTGAAGGCGATCATAGGTGGAGTAGGGAAGGACAACCCCGTTTAGCCGGAGCTCTTTCCGGCCATCCGGGTAATGCCAGACCTCAATGTACTTGCCAATAGCCCTTCGGCTTAACTCATTGTCTTCAATCAGATAGAGCACTTTGTCATACTGCACCGTCAGGGATTTTGAAACACGGCGCGGTTCCCGCCATGTGAAAAATGCGGTCAGATCATCATCAGTTTCAAGTGGCCGGTGAACATCAAAGTCATGCCGGGGTGCTTTGCCAAAGCGCCGGTTGTAATCGGTCATAAACTCATCAGCAAAATCATTGGCTGCATCCACTGAGGAAATGCCCCTGAGCCGGAGCTCCTTTACCAGGCGATCCTGAAGCGTCAGATGGGCCCGTTCCACACGGCCTTTGGCTGAGCTGGTATTGGCGCAGATAGTCTGGATGTTCAGTTCGTGCATCGCACGGCCAAACTGGGTATAACCATCGCCACCGGTAGCGTTTTTATTGTTGATTCTGAAGACGCTGGCTTTATCGCTGTACAGCGCCAGGGGTTTGCCATGCTTCTCCAGATAGCCCCGCGTGGCTTCAAAATAGGTGAAAGTCGATTCCGATTTCACGAAACGGAGTTGCATCAGGCGGCTCGTCGCATCATCAACGTAGACCAGGGCAGTACAGGCAGGCGCACGGTTATCGAACCAGTGATGGTCGCAACCATCAATCTGGATCAGTTCGCCGCAGCAAGCCCGGCGATAGCGTGGCTGCTGAATTTTTGGCGCACGTTGCTTGCGGGGAACCCAGAGCCCGGTTTTTATCATAAGCCGTCTGAGCGTTTCCTTACCAAGAACAATACCGTGATTTTCAGCGAGCTTTTCCCGCGCCAGTGTGGGGCCAAAATCGGCATAGCGTTCACGGATGATATTCAGGGCCTGATCAGTCAATGATGCGGGAAGCAGGCGATTTCCGGTGCGACCACGACTCTGGTTATTCATGCCCAGTGGCCCGGACTGACGATAACGTTTCAGCAGACGGCTGCAATGGCGCGGCGTGATACCGAGCATTTCGGCTGCCTGACCAGGACGCAGGTTGCGGTCGATGACATCCTGAAGGATTTTGAGGCGGTTGATTTCTTTCACGGTGAACATCCCGGTGTCATGTATAGCCACAGAAAACTCCTCATCAGGAAAAGCGAGTTGTTGACTAGGCATACAGGTCTGAGAACTATAGCCTGGACATTCCTAATGAGCCACAAATAGACATTATCATTGAGCCCCTACATCATCGGTGCGCATAATGTATATTATGTTAAATCGAGTATATGAATACGCACCAGACGCCACGGATTGATGCCCTCTGATTGAATTGCCATTCCCTTCCCCATTATCCCGGTTTTTTTGCAGCGCCTGGTTATGATGCACGGATTTCATTTCTGTTGGCCGCTGGCGTCTATAGTTATAGTTCCACTCACTTTTACAGGCAAACACCATGTCCTTTCAAGGTAGCTGTCACTGCGGCGCCGTCACCTTCACGGTCGACGCCGAACTGCCAGAAAAAGCGCTGAGCTGTAATTGCTCCATTTGTCGTCGCAAAGGATCGCTGCTGGCTTTCTTTCCGGTCGATGTATTCACTCTTAACAGTGGCCAGGATCGGCTAACCACTTATCTGTTTAACTCGCGCCAGATCCACCATCAGTTCTGCCAGGTCTGTGGCTCCGAAGCTTTCGCTCACGCCAAAACGCCCGATGGCAATGAGATGTATGCCATCAATTTACGCTGCGTCCCCGACCTGGATCTGGATAAACTGCAGATTCGGTATCATGACGGCGCCAGCCTTTAAAACAAACGATCGCGCTACGTGAAATCTGTCATCCATTGTCATGGATTACCCTGCAGATTTCACCAGAGCGCGTTGTTAAAAATGTTCGATTATTCGCCCCTGCCAGAGCCAGTATCCGCCACCAGTGCCAGGTGTATATCACTTAAATTTGTGCCAGCCCACCGTCAACGAAGACTTCGCTGCCGGTCATAAAGCTGCTCTCGTCAGAGGCCAGGAATAAGGCGACAGCGGCGATCTCATCCGAATCGCCAATACGTCCAAGCGGCGCTCCCTGAGCGAAACTGGTCAGTAAACTCTCTTTTTGCCCTGAACTCTCCAGGACATTAAACAGCCCTGGCGTCGCTGTGGAACCTGGCGATAGCACATTTACGCGGATCCCCGTTCCCTGCAGATCCAGCGCCCAGCTTCTGGCAAAGTTACGAATTGCCGCTTTCGACGCGCTGTAAACGCTAAATGCCGGTGTACCCATTGACCCGGTTGTCGAACCGGTCAGAATAATCGAACTGCCTTGCGACATAAGCGGCAGTGCCTTCTGTACGGTAAACAGCGTCCCTTTTACGTTAACGTTAAACGTATCCTCATACGATTCCTCGGTAATCGCGCCAAGCGGTTGCAGCTCTCCCAGGCCCGCATTAGCGAAGAGGATGTCAACTTTTCCTTTCACTTGCTGGATGCGAGAAAAAATACGTTCCAGATCGGCCATCTTCGATATGTCGCCCTGAATCGCAAGCGCCTCATGACCTATCAGCGCAATGGCTTCATCAAGTTCTTTCTGACGGCGCCCAGTGATAACCACCTGCGCGCCTTCCCGGGCAAAGCGCCTGGCCGTAGCCAGACCTATACCGCTATTTCCGCCGGTAATCACCGCGATTTTTCCCGCTAATCTACTCATAATGTCCTCCTCAAAGGTGGAAGGTCATAGCATAAACAGCGTTGAACATTTAGTATAGTATGCACCTTTTGGTAAGTACCTGGCGGATGAGAATTTATGCTAAATCAAAAATTCAAGTGCGGTCTGGAAGCGGCTTTGGCGGTACTCAGCGGAAAGTGGAAACCGCTAGTACTGTTTCACCTTGCCCATGAAGTACATCGTTATGGAGAGCTGAAGCGCGCTATTGGAAGCGTAAGCGACAAGGTATTGATTCAACAGCTGAAAGAACTTCAGCAAGATGGTGTCGTTGAACGCACCGACTACGGCGAAATTCCGCCCAGAGTTGAATACGCCTTAACCGGTTTCGGCGACTCCCTGGCCCGTGCGTTAGCGCCGCTCTGTCAGTGGGGCGAGCGGCATACGGAGCAGATTGAAAATATCGTACATAATCGAGAGAAGCCGCAGAGCGCTCGCCAGTAAACGGGTAAAAAGCGTTTTTCAATTATCCGCCCCCGCCTTCAACGAACTGAACCGCGACCCTGCCTGCGAAACCTTCCGCTCTCCGTGCAACGAGATGCGCGAGGTTTCCGGCAGTGCTAACCCCCCTGCCAGAGCCAGTACCGCCACCAGTGCCAGATAAAATGCGGGCGAAACGCCGCTGCCGGTGTAAGCGATAAGCCAGGTTGCCACTAAGGGAGCCGTGCCGCCAAAAATCGTATAGGCCAGATTGTAGGTAATGGCAGATGCGGTATAGCGCGCCCGGGTGGGAAAAACTTCAGACAGCAGCGCGGCCGTTACCACGCCGGAAAGCACGGCGCCGGTCGCTAATAGCAGATCGCCGATAATGGCCGCCCACAAATGCCCTGAACTGGCTAACTGCCAGGCCGGCCAGACGCTGATAATCACCCAGGTGCCGGTCAGCGCGATGGTTTTCTTGCGCCCGATGCGATCGCAAAGCGTACCGGCTATTGGACAGGCCCCGGCGGCAAACAGCAGCGCAATGGTTGAGACCATCAGCGCAGAAGCCCGGTTCATGCCCCCTTCCAGCTGCAGAAAGGTGGAGAAATAGGTCGTGAACATGTAAAACGACAGCGCGGTTAACGCAATAAAAGCCCCCAGCCGCAGAATATTTCCCGCCTGCTGGCGTAACGTTTCGCTTACTGGCGCATGCGCACTGTCTGATTCCTCCAGTGCCGCACGGAATGCCGGTGTCTCTTCCATGCGCAGTCGCAAATAAACCCCCACCAGGCCAAGCGGAGCCGCCACCAGGAAAGGAATACGCCATCCCCAACTGCTCATCTGTTCCTCGCTAAGACCGGCATCCAACAGGTAAGTCAATATCGCAGCCGCAGCGAAGGCGGCAAACGTGGAGACTGTGATAAAGCTACCATACCAGGCGCGTTTGTGGTTGGGGGAATGCTCCATGACATAGGCACAGGCTCCGGCATATTCGCCACCGGCCGAGAACCCCTGAACGCATCGGGCCAGCGTCAGAAACAGCGGTGCCAGCATACCCATACTGGCATAGCCAGGCAGCAGGCCAATCACGGTGGTTGACGCCGCCATCAGCAATACCGTTAACGACAAAATACGCTTGCGGCCAAATTTATCACCCAGCAGGCCAAATATCACGCCGCCCAGTGGACGCAGCGCAAAAGCCACGGCAAAGACCGCAAATGTTTGCAACAATGCCGCCTGCGCCAGGTCTGGCGCAAAGAATTGTTGGGCGATAATGGTGGCAAGAAAACCATAAACGGCGAAATCAAACCATTCGACAAAATTCCCTATCGCGGCGGCTGTTGTCACTTTGCGAAGCGTCGATTTGGAAACCGGTGTCATATTATTCATAGAGTTATCTCCCTGCCTGACCGTGATAACCAGACGTGAGTTAAAGTCGCAGATGTATACGCAACCCCTGTAGAGCTACAGAAAAATACGATATTGTTTTTAAGGTTAACGCCACAATATTAATCAGGCACTAACCGCGTGGTTAATGTCGGGGGTCATAAAATCACAACCAATAAATATAACGATAGCGTGACATAAAGTTTTTATGCGTTCAACGAAACTGCTGAGATATAACACCTTCTGAAATAGATGGTGCGACAACAAAAAAATAATATGATAAATGTCAATTGGTTGCTATGGAATCTCCTGTCATATCAATTTCCTTTACGAGAATAAAGAGGATGGGCGAATTATTTATTTTATTGTCGCTTTCAGATATCTCAGTGTCGTTTTTTATTTTGAAGATCTCCGTAGCGCTCGCCCTCACCTCACGTTTTACATCATATATTTTACAGATGTCGTTATCAGGCTGGTTATCGCAATTACCGATGTCGTTATCAGAGCATTTTTACATTCTGACCCCAAATAGACTGACCGTGCAGACCCGGATGCGCTATCGCGGTAATTAGTGCCCATCTGCTATCTGAGATAGACATCTTAATCAGCACGATATGGAGCAATTATGGGACACTCATCAAACAGAGGCGTTGTATACCAGGGCCCGGGCAACGTAGATGTCATGGATATTGACGATCCGAAATTCGTCAGCCCCTCGGGAAAGAAAATCGACCACGCCGTGATTATCAAAGTTCTGTCGACCAACATCTGTGGGTCCGATCAGCATATGGTTCGCGGCCGGACAACCGCCCCGGCGGGTATGGTTCTGGGGCATGAAATTACCGGCGAAATTATTGAAAAAGGCTCCGATGTTGAAATGCTCAACGTTGGCGATATTGTCTCTGTCCCCTTTAACGTGGCGTGCGGCCGCTGTCGCTGCTGTCGTGAGCTCGACACCGGCGTCTGCCTGACCGTTAACCCGGCGCGTGCCGGGGGCGCATTCGGCTATGTGGATATGGGAGGCTGGGTCGGTGGGCAGGCCAAATATGTGATGGTCCCGTATGCCGATTTCAACCTGCTCAAATTCCCTGACCGTGACCAGGCGCTGGCAAAGATTCTGGATCTGACCATGCTTTCCGACATCCTGCCAACGGGGTTTCACGGCGCGATAACCGCAGGAGTAGGCGTTGGCTCGGTGACCTATGTCGCCGGTGCCGGTCCGGTGGGTCTGGCATCCGCAGCCTCTGCGCAAATTCTGGGTTCCGCGGTGGTAATGGTTGGTGACTTCAATAAAGAACGGCTGGCACATGCTGAAAAAATGGGGTTTGTCCCTATCGACTTAAGTCAACATGACCGTCTGGGCGAAATGATCGCCGAAGTGGTTGGCGTACCGGAGGTCGACTCGGCTATTGATGCGGTAGGCTTTGAAGCTCGGGGCCATTCAGGTAAGGAGCAGCCTGCGGTGGTACTGAACAGCATGATGGACATCACCCGGGTGGCCGGGAATATCGGGATCCCGGGACTTTATGTGACGGACGATCCGGGAGCCGACGAGAAAGCCGCACGCGAAGGCTCCCTGAGCCTGAAATTCGGCCTGGGCTGGTCTAAGGCGCAAACTCTGCATACCGGGCAGACGCCGGTTTTACGCTATAACCGCCAGCTGATGAATGCCATTTTGCACGACCGCCTGCCCATCGCCAAAATTGTTAATGCGAAGGTTATCCCGCTGGAAAGCGCGGCTGAAGGTTATGCCAGCTTTGATGCCGGTGTTGCAGCGAAATACGTGCTGGATCCGCACGGATTAATCGCCTGACCGATGGCGACCTGACGGATAGCGGGGATGATACCGTTATCTGTCAGGCCAGCTTACTGCCCGGATTTCAGCTATGTCGGGGTATTTTGATGTTCGGGTTTCACTTGCGGTGTCTGCGGCGCCAGGCGATTGTGCTCCATAGCCCCAGCAGAATAACCACACCGATTCCGGCCCAGCTCAGTGCTCTGGCATAGCGAATCAGCCAACTGCCGCCGCCCTCGCCTTTTAGCGTCTGTTCGACAACCTCCGGCGTGATGGTGGTTGTGGTGCCACCAAAGGTCTGGCTGACATAGCTGGCGAGCCTGGCCAGTTCTTCCGTAGTCAACTGGGTTTTAAATTCCGGCATAAATGCATGGCCTGCGGCGGTGTGACGATCGATGCCTTCAGCCATAGTCATAATCAGGTTCGACGGGTCTGGCGATGTCACCGCGGACGATCCTGCCAGCGGCGGATAAAACCCATCGCTGGTTCCCCGGCCATCGCTGGCGTGGCAGGATGCGCAGGCGCCGTTGTATAACCGGGCGCCGGTCATTCCGTCCCGGGACAGATAGCCGTTCAGTCCGTGATGAATGCCGGTCTCGACATCGGCAAGTACCGCAACGGGTCGATCGTTACCCGAACGGTGACGCGGCGGCCCGGAAATAGCCGGGAGCTGCCGGATATAGCGGGCAATCGCCTGCAGATCGCTTTCCTGCATCTGTGAGAATGAGTTCTGTACCGCGGTGCCCATTTCTCCCCCGGCAACGGCTTTGCCGTGCAGTGTGCCGCTGCGCAGATACGTGACCAGCTCCGCTTCGCTCCAGTTACCTATCCCGGCCTGCGGGTCCGGGGTGATATTGGGGGCTGTCCAGCTCCCTACTTTACCGCCAGAAAGGAACCGATCGTTCTCTTCGCCCATCATGCTGTTGCGCGGTGTGTGGCAGGTGGAACAATGGGTCAGGGTTTTCACCAGATACTCACCGCGTTCGACGCTGCCTGACGCCGCATCGCCTCCGGTGACCGGGCTGTTGTCCAGGAACAGCGCGTTCCAGAAAGCCATCAGCGGGCGGAAAGAGAACGGAAACGGCAGTCTGGTTTCCGGTACCGGATGATCATCTGGCGCAACGCCCAACATCAGCCATGAGTAAAGCGCCAGCAGATCGTCGTCGGACATCCCGGCAAACGAGGTATAGGGCATTGCCGGATACAGATAATGGCCGCCAGGCGCCCTGCCTTCACGCATCACCGTTTTAAAGTCATCGAAACGATAGTTGCCGATACCGAACTGCTTTGACGGCGTGATATTAGATCCATAAATCAGTCCCATCGGCGACTCAATCGCAACCCCCCCGGAATAGGGATTATTGTCGGCCGGGTTGCGGTGACAGGCTGAACAGTCACCGGCAATAGCCAGATATTCACCTCGCTTCACCAGCGTTGGAGATGCCTCGAGTTGTGCGCTGAAAGCCGATACGCACCAGGATAATCCTGCCGCCGACAGCAGCGCGCAAACCAGTAAATGTTTCATCACTCACAGCTCCCTGATAATGGTGTCGGCCATGCGCAGCGCCAGCGCAATTCCCGTCAGCGTCGGATTGACCGTGGCAGAGGATGGCATCACTCCGGTGGTGGCAAGGAACAGATTTGGGTGATCCCAACTGCGCAGCTGTGGGTCGACCACCGAATCTTTTGGGCTATCGCCCATGATGGTGGTACCCATAATGTGATACTGATTGCGCCAGCCGGTCGGGGCTTCAATCACTTCGCCGTTAAAGGCTTTCAGGAAGTTGGCGAAATCGTGGTTCGCCTGGTCACGCATGCCGCGGACATAGGCATCGAGCCGGTAATTGACCGTCAGCATCGGCAGGCCGATGGCGTCTTTGCGGCCATAGTTGGGTATCACCCGGTTGGTCGGGTCCGGTAGGGTTTCGCTCATGGTGCTGATGTTCATGATGCGCGAAGCGCGATCGCGGATGGCCTGATCCAGCGCCGGGCCCATCACCCCCTGTTTGAGCAGCGGTACGGTGACATCGATGTTAGGTACCAGGTTACGCAGGGAATAGCGGATCGCGGAATGTTTTGAGCGACTGGGTTCATCGCGGCGGTTAACGATCGAGCCATGCTGTACCGAACCGCGACCGGTCCACAGCGGTTCATCCGCCAGGAAGGTCAGGCTTAGACCGGTATGATCCATCAGATTACGCCCGACCTGATCGGAACTATTGGCCGCATCAGACATCAGCAACAGTTTGGGGGTTTCCAGTCCGTGGGCGGCGATGATAAAGATTTTCGCCGTCAGCCGGGTATCGCTGCCATCGGGTTTGCGGTAATGCAGGGCGACGATTTTTCCTTTTTCCCCTTTTTCCAGCTTCCAGGCGACGCTTTCGGTACGGAGATCCACCCCCAACGCCACGGCCTTATCCACGTGCATATCGCCGGAATACATAGCGCCGATCGGGCAGATGGGCTCACAGTTGTTGTTTCCGGCACAGGCGGGACGACCGTCATAAGGACGGGATACGCGGGCATGAGGCTCATGTACCACCTGGTAACCCATCGGCCCCAGTCTGGCCTGGATACGCTGAACCATATACGGTTTGGCTTCCGGCGGTAGCGGATACTCCGCCGAGCGCGGCGGATAGTGGCCGCGCCCCTGCCCGCTCTGATCCTCCTGGCCGGTGCCGACCACGCCGACTTCCCGTTCGGCCTTCAGATACCAGGGCTCCAGTTCGTCATAGGTGAAAGGCCAGTCGCGCCCCACGCCATATACACTGCGCATCTTGAAATCATTGGGCAGCAGGCGCCAGCAGGCCGATGCCCAGTGGCGGGTGCTTCCGCCGGCCACCCGCAGGTAGCTGGTGACGTAATCGAAATCGTCATCCCCTTTGGCATCGACATAGCCTTCGGTGTAGGAATTCGGCGCCCACGGCAGATTAGGGTAAGGCGCGCACCAGTTGCGTTTGCTGGCGCTATTGCGATAGTTTTCAACGACTTTCCAGCGAGGTATGTAGGGTCCCGCTTCCAGCATAATCACCGATTTTCCGGCTTTCGCCAACTGATAAGCGGCATTGGCGCCCAGTGCGCCAGAGCCGACAATCACCACATCAGCGTCAAATTCACTCATGTTCTGATCCTGATTATTTTGTTGTTATGGTTATTTTTTCTCTGCCGCTAACAGGGCGTTGGCCTCTGCCAGGGTGCGGGCTTTTCCCTGAACCATTAATAGCCAGGGGGCGTCAGGAGCAGGAATGGTCTTCGCCGCTGCGGGGGCGTTTTCGCCCCACTGGCGGATACCGCCGGGCATCGGCGGCGCGTTGACGCCCTGCGGTACTTCCGCCCAGTAATCGCTGCCGGCGCGGGCATAGCTCGGGCGCAGGGTGACATCGCGGGTGGGTTCGTACATTAACGCTGACAGAAAGGTGACAAATTCCGCGTCATCCGTCGCTTTGGTGGTGGACGGATGCCCGGTATACCCCAGATACCAGGGGGAGATAATCGCCAGCGCGGTATTAATATCGTCGTCATCCAGGCTATCGACCAGCCGCTGGCGATCGGTTTCGCCTGCGGACTGCAAATGCGCCATCAGACGCGCCAGCTGGCCCGGGAAGCGAGAATTCTGTTTGCTTAACAGCTGACAGAGACGATCGGCGACTGAGGCATCCAGCCCCTGGCGACCGGTCAGCATTTCGCTGGCTCGCAGCAGCGTGGCGGCGAGCGTATTATCACTGGCCTGGGCCAGTGGGATTTGTAACGGCGCCGATACGATCATCGGTCCGGCGACCATTAATTGCAGAAAACGCCGTCTGTTCATCATGATGCGTTCTCCATGACTAACCAGCGTTCAGCGCACTGAGCGCGGCCTTAGCGGCTTCGGCATCGACCTTGCCATCCGGCGTACTGACGCCAATCGCCCCGACCACTACGCCGTTGACCTTAATCGGCTCGCCGCCAGGCAGCGGCACCACCGCCGGATTGCCCAGCACGGCGACATTACCGGCGCTGATTTTCTGCTGAAAGCTGCTGGTCGGTTGGCCAAATGCCACGGCGGCATGGGCTTTCTTCGGCGCCAGTTCAATGTTGGCAAGCGTTGCGCCATCCAGCCTTTCGAAAATAATGGGCTGACCGAAGCTGTCGACAATGCTGACCGCGCCCCCCATATGGTGAGCGCGAATAGTCTCTTCGGCTTTACTGACCATCTTTTGGGCCTGTTGATGATTCAGTACTGCAACATTAATTACGGCGTCTGCCGCATAGGACGCCGCGCACACCAGCCCACTGCACAGAATGACAGTTGATAATAATTTCATAGCACCACCAGATTACAGGGAAGAAGTATTGTTGTTCTATCAATATCGAATAATTAATGGGCTAAAAACATAACGTCATCCATGCCCGGGAGAGTTAACTAAAAGTGCCTTATTCCGCTGAGCGTCAGTTTATATTCTTGCCAGGAATCGATAGCGGTCATTGCTTAATCAAATGGCGTTACTTTAAAGCCCCTGTTAAATAAGAGGTATGGGAGCTTGAAATATTATTTCACTACAGAAGGTTAATCATTTCACCATTGCCACGATGGCGGTTCCCCCTGCTTTTCCTGAGCGATTTATGCTCACATGAGGATGAAACGCCATGCTAACAATATGGATACATCCTCCCGATTCTGCTGGCAGGTATTCCCCATTTGGTTCGCTGACGGGGTGTTTTTTTGTTGTTGCTCACAAAGTCACAATATCATTTTGGCCGTTTTTTTCGGCATCGCTTCTGGTCGAAACGGGTCGGCCGAAGGCGTGAATCACCGCATAAACACGGCTTTCCTGCTGGGATGAACCGGCAATGGCGGTTATCGCGTCGCACTTTCATTCCTGTGCGGAATGGATTGATAAAACCCAATGCCATCTTTCAGCGGGTGACGCTGTCATAATCGCTGAAATTAACCAAATGGAAACATACGGCCAACATGTCGTATTCTGATGGACGATGTACCCCGTAAGTCCTCTTAGATAGCGGATTGAGTGAAATGACGCCAGGAGTTCAGACCCATAAATAATGGCGCAAATAACAAGATAAGGAATCAAGCAATGCTGATCGCTCTCAGTATCCTGATGCTGGTTTGTTTTATTTTTTGCTTAATGACCCGGCGACTTTCCGCATTAACGGCGCTGATCGTTATCCCCACCATTTTTGCCCTGCTGGGCGGATTTTATGCACAAATGGGAAATTTTGTGCTCGATGGATTGCGTACCGTTGCCCCGAATGGCGTAATGATCATTTTTGCCATGCTTTACTTCATGGTCATGACCGAAGCCGGTATGTTTGACCCGCTGGTAAATAAAGTGGTGAAAGCCGTTCATGGCGATCCGGTGAAAATTTTCCTGGGTACCGTACTGCTGGCGTTCGTTGTGGCGCTGGATGGCGATGGCGCCACCATCTACATCATCGTGCTGTCGGCCTTCCTGCCGATTTATCAGCGTTTGGGGCTGTCTCTGCCCATGGTTTGCTGCCTGCTGCTTCAGGTTTCCGGACTGGGCAATATGGTGCCGTGGGGCGGCCCTACCGCGCGGGCGGCTACGGCCATGCATATCGACGTCAGCGATATGTTTGTTCCGATGATCCCGGCCCTGCTGGCCTGCGTGGTCTGGACCTTTATTCTGGCATGGATTTTTGGCCGCCGTGAGCGGATCCGGCTGGGCGACGGTCTGAGCTGGAAGGCAGAGCATGCGCCCCTGGCTCAGGAACGCGGCCGTGGACCGCTGACCTTCTATTTCAACTGGCTGCTGACCCTGGGGCTGATCGCCTGCTTGTGTATCGAAGTCCTGCCGCTGAGCTACCTGTTTATGCTGGCGGCCTGCGTGGCGCTGATGGTTAACTTTCCTGGCCTCAATCAACAAAAAGAGCAACTGGAACAACACGCGCCGCCGATCCTGGCCGTTTCCAGCCTGATTTTCGCCGCCGGGGTGTTTACCGGTCTGTTCACCGGCACCGGTATGGTCAATGCCGTCGGTTCTGCGTTGCTGAAGATTATTCCGGATGCCATGGGGCCGTTTATGGCGCCGGTAACTGCGTTGCTGAGTATTCCGATGACCTGGCTGGTTTCCAACGACGTATTCTATTTTGGCGTGCTGCCGGTACTGGCTGACACCGCCAGACACCACGGGATCAGCGGTATTGAAATGGCCAGGGCTTCGCTGGTTGGTCAGCCGGTGCATATCCTCAGTCCGCTGGTGGCGTCGACCTATCTGGTGGTGAGTATGCTGAAACTGGACTACGCCGGGAATCAACGCTTCACCTTTAAATGGTCTCTAATAAACTGCCTCATTCTGTTAACGATGTCACTATTGCTGGGGGTTATCCCCTTTGCTGCCGCGTGAGTAGAGTATGAACCAATTATTTTTACACTGGGATTTTGCCGCTATCCTGTTGCAGATAATCATTATCGATCTGCTACTGGGGGGAGATAACGCGGTGGTCATCGCCATGGCCTGCCGCAAACTGCCGCCGGAGCTGCGGACCAAAGCGATTATTCTCGGTACTGCGGGCGCTATCCTGGCCCGTATCGCCCTGCTGGGCATCGCCGTTTATCTGTTGACCCTGCCGATGCTGAAAGTTATCGGGGCGCTGTTATTGCTGTGGATCGGTATCAGGCTGGTCGCCAATCAGGATGAAGAAGAGGAAATCCGTAGCTCCGGCAGCCTGTGGAAAACCGCCGTAACGATTACGGTCGCCGATGTAGTGATGTCGCTGGATAACGTACTGGCCGTCGCCGCGGCCGGAAACGGTCATATCGTTCTGGTGGCTTTTGGGGTGATTATCAGTATTCCGATTATCGTTGCCGGCAGCAAACTGGTGCTGGCGATTTTGAATCGCTTCCCTGCCGTGGTAGCGCTCGGCGGCGCGCTGATTGGCTGGATCGCCGGCAGCATGCTAGTGACCGACCCGATAATCACCCGCTTCTACCCCCAGCCGTTTCACGCCCTGCCGCTGGCGGCGGGCGCCGTCGGCGCGCTGCTGGTGCTGCTGGTTGGACGGCGCCGCAATCGGCTGGCGAATTCAGTGAAGTCATCCATCAGCCGCACATCTGATGCCCCCTGAAAAAACGGCGCCTACTGAGTAAGGCGCCGTTTTTTATCATAGTCCCAAATTACTTAACGCTTTCCGCCGCCGCGTTGGCAATAGCCACTTCGTTCGGGTTTGCCGAGCCGCTGACGCCCACGCCGCCCACCACGTCGCTGCCAGTTTTCACTGGCGCGCCGCCGCCCAGCGGCACCATGCCTGGCAGAGTGGCGATAGCCGGTTCCTGGCCGTTGGCGCGGGCCATATATTTATCGGTCGGGGTGCGATATAGCACGGCGGCCCGGCCCTTTTTAATTGCTGAGTCAATGCAGCCGACCGGCGCATTATCCATCCGTTTAAAGGCCAACAACTGGCCGGAGCGATCCAGTACCGCCACGCAAACGCTGGCTTCCAGACTGACGGCTTTTTCCGTCGCCGTCTTCAGCAGATTTTCCGCATCGCTCCACGAAAGCGTCGTTTGGGTCAGGGTCGCGCTGACAGAAAATGCACTGAACAGCGTGGCGGACCCCAGGGCGGCTGACAGAAGTAATTTTTTCATTATCTATGACCTTTTAATAAATAGAGTTATCGGAACGATATTGAATATCGATGACATCATTAATAATCAGGTTGTTTGCGCCTGAAATTTATGACGTAACAGGTAGTCCAGACTCAATCGCCCCGGACCATTGAGCGCCAGCAGAATAAACCCTGCCGCGCAGGAGGCATTTTTTAACCACACCATTAAATGCGCATGGCTATAGCCCTGATAGAACAGAAATCCTGCTGCGATGGAAAAAATAGCCATAAAAACAGAGGTAAAGCGCGTCAGAAAGCCAAAGGCAATGGCCAGCCCGCCCCCCACTTCCAGCAGAATCACCAGCGGTAAAAAGAATGCCGGCACATGGTTTTCAGCCATCAGGGTGAGGTTGTCGTGATAATTAAAAACTTTATCCACGCCGGAGGTAAAAAATAATCCGACGGCCAGAACACGGGCCAGGATACAGATAATGTCAGAATAGCGATTCATAGCAGGTATCACTTACAGAATTAATGGGTTTATAGCTCAGGAAAATATTTTTTAACATGAGGAATAAAGCCGAAACAGTCTCTCCGGGTTATGATTCCTCACGTCTGAGTTATTAATTACCTGCCGTCATTACTGACTGATTATTCATAACGCCAGTGACGTTCTGCGATTTGCACTACCTGACGCGCAACCGGCGACAGCTCGCTGAGGGAGTGGAATTGTAGCCCAAATGTGCGCGGCATCACCAAAAGCGGCATCGGAATTTCCACCAGTGGAATGACCGACTCCAGCGCCTGCAGACAGCGGCGCGACAAAAAGCTTAACAGTTGGGTTTCCACCACGACCGAACGCAGAGTGGCCAGCGAGTTGGTTTCAATCTGGATCCGCGGCGGCGGATATCCTCCGCCCTGTAAACGCTGCTCCAGCCACTGTCGGGTGGCGACATTACGTGAAGGCAACAGCCAGTTGAACTTGCCCAGTTGCTCCGGCGTCGGGTGAATGCCAGCCAGCGGGTGATCGGCGCTGGCCACCAGCACCACAGGATCGTCCAGCAACGGGCGGCGGACGAATTCGGTGTCGTAGTCAGGCAGGAAGCCAAGGATAATATCCAGCTGATTCTCACGCAGCATATTTTGCAGGAAGTCATTCATGCCGACTTTGACATCAATACGCACGTCCGGCGCTTCGCACAGCAGTTCCCGGGCCAGCTGCGGCAGCATAAACTCCGCTGCTGTCGCTGCGGCGCCGATACGGACATAGCCTGCCGTTCCTTCCGACAGCGACTTCATTTCACGCTGGGTCTCTTCCATCGACTGGACGATTTTTTGAACTCGATCACAAAGTAATACGCCGGCTTCGGTCAGGCGGATGCCGCGTCCGACCTTCAGGATCAATCGGGTGGCATAAATTTTCTCCAGACGCTGGATGCACTTGGACAGTGCCGGCTGAGTGATTCCCAGACTTATCGCCGCCCTTCCCAGGTGTCCCGTCTCCCTTATCGCCAGGAAGTAGCGCAGATCTTTCAGTTCCATTTCATTCCCCACAGGAATCAATAAATAAAATTCGGCTGTTAATTTTTATGTTTTAACAGTGCGACCATACAAAAAACAACACTGGAGCTACTTATGGCTTACAAATTTTTAATGACCGCGCCGACGCTGGGAGCGGCGGGTCGCCAGGTGCTGGCGGATGCGGGTTGCGAAGTCGACTATTTAACCGAAGCGAATAACCCGGCGGAAGTGGAACAGCGGATGGCGACGCACGCCTATGACGCCGTTATTTCCCGTACCGTCACGCTGTCGGAACAGGCCATCGCCGCCTGCCCGTCGCTGAAAATCATCTGCAAACACGGCGTCGGCGTGACCAATATTGATGTCGCCGCCGCCAGCGCCCGTGGGATCCCGGTGTTAACTACCCCGGCCACCAATGCCCAGTCGGTGGCCGAACTGACCATTGGCCTGATGCTGAGCGCAGCGCGCCAGCTGCCGTTCTTCCAGCAGGAGATCGCCGCAGGCCGCTGGACCCGCACCAGCCTGGGGAGTGAACTGCAGGGCAAGACCCTGGGGTTGGTCGGCTTCGGTGAAATCGGCCGCCGGGTTGCCGGTATCGCCGGGGCCATCGGCATGTCAGTGCGGTTTTTTGACCCGGCAGTTGCTCCGGGAACCCCGACCGGCGGCGCCCACCAGTGCGCCAGCCTGGATGAGCTGCTGCCGCTGAGCCATGTGCTGAGCCTGCACTGCCCGGTCAGTGACGCCACCCGCCAGATGCTCCGTGCCGATACTCTGGCACAGTTGCCCGAGCGCGCGATCGTCATTAACACTTCGCGCGGCGAACTGATTGACGAACCGGCGCTGGTCCAGGCGTTACAGCAGGGTCACCTGGCCGGTGCGGGCCTGGACACCTTCGCTCAGGAGCCGCTGCCGGAATCGCATCCGTTTCGTCAGCTCAGCAACATCGTGATGACCCCGCACATCGGCGGTACCACCCCGGAAGCGCTGGACGCCGTCGCGCGCTCTGCTGCGCAACAGTGCCTCGACTTTTTACAGCAGCGGCGCATCAATCTGCGCGCCTGCGTTAACCCTAACGCCCTGAAGAATGAGGATATGAAGCAATGACATCTCGCAGCGAATGGCCCGCCGGTTATTTTATTGGCAGCCGGGATAAGGTGCCGGATAGCACCACCCTCGACGCATGGCGTCGCCTTGCGGTGCCGAACATTGGTGACTGCATGGGCCGTAGCGTCGCCGCACGCGGCCTGAAGCCTTATCACAACGACAGTCAACTGGTCGTTTGCGGTCCGGCGCTGACCGTTAAAGTCCGGCCCGGCGACAACCTGATGATCCATAAGGCGATCGAGATTGCGCAGCCGGGTGATGTCATCGTGGTCGATGGCGCGGGCGATCTGACCCAGGCGCTGATCGGCGGCCTGATGCGCACTTCTGCAATCACCAAAAAGATCGCCGCTTTCATCATCGATGGCGCGATTCGCGATCTCAATGAATGGGCGGAAGGCGGCGTGGCGGTTTATGCCCGCGGCAATACCCTGAGAGGCCCCAGCAAGGACGGCCCGGGGGAAGTGAATATCCCGATCTCCTGCGCGGGGCTGCTGGTCTCTCCGGGCGATCTGATTGTCGCGGACGCGGATGGGGTGATCGCCGTTCCCTTCGATGAACTGGATGATTTACTGCCCAAAGTGCAGCAGCACGCCCAGCGCGAAGAGAAGATTCGCGCCAATAACGCAGCGGGGACCACTGACCCGGAACGCTTTAACAGTCTGCTACGCGCCAAAGGCTGCCCGGTTTGAACCCTTACCACGGAGGTTGAATCATCACTATGTTTAAAAAACTGACTCTGACGGCCGCTTTGCTGCTTGCCATGCAGGCGCAGGCGGCGGATACCCTGCCCCCGACCTTACCGCAGCATCAGGATAACCGTCTGCAACAGGCGGCGACCTCGCCCCGGGTATGGAACGGTATTACGGTCTCTGGCGACGGGCGTATTTTTGCCTCACTGACCCAGTCGGAAGGCCCGGGGCCGCAACTGGTGGAAGTGGGTAAGGATGGCAAGATAACGCCTTATCCCGACGAGCAATGGAACCAGTGGCAGGCCAGCGATGCGCAGCACCATTTCCTGCACGTCAATGCGCTGCGAATCGGGCCGGATGGCAATCTGTGGGTGATGGACGCCGGAAATACCGGCATTGGCACCGGCGATAAAGCCGTTAGCGGTGCGGGCAAGCTGGTCAAAATCGACCTGAAGACCAATCGGGTGGTCGGCGCTTATATCATTGATGCGCCAGTGCAAAAGCCCGCCAGCTATCTCGATGATGTGCGTTTTAACGGTGATTACGCCTATATTACCGATCCGGGCGCAGTAGGTCTGGTGGTGTTGAATCTGAAAACCGGCAAGTCCCACCGGGTACTGGATAACCATCCGCTGTCCATCGATCACGAGCCGATTTATGCCGATGGCAAAAAGCTGCATCTGCGCGACGGACGCGAAAAACGGGTCGGTCTGGATCAGCTGGAAGTCTCGCCGGACGGAAAGTGGCTCTATTATCAGGCGATCCCTGGACCGATGGCCCGTATCGAAACCCGCTACCTCAACGATGATTCGCTTGCGGCCAGTGAAGTGAATCGCCACGCCGAACATTTCCTCGATACCTGGAGTACCGGCGGGACGGCGATCGATAGCGAAGGCAATCTGTATGCCTCCAATATCAATACCCGCTCCGTGATGCGCATTACCCCGCAGGGCAAAGTCAGCACCGTTATCAGCGACCCGCGTCTGGTATGGGTGGATGCGATGTGGATAAGCCACGGCGCTCTGTGGATGCCTGCCGCGCAGATCAACCGGACACCGGCCACTACTGGGGGTAAACCTTCCACGGTCGAGTACCCTGTGAAGCTGTATAAATTACCGCTGCCGATAGCGCCTTCACCGCGCGATCATCAGTAACCCATTCCGGCATCGTCAGTCAGGGCGATGCCGGCTCTTCGCCGAAAATCCCCTTCGCATCGGTAAAGCAGCGTTCGGCAAGCGATGAGATCGGCGGCTGACGACGCATAATCAGTCCCAGCATCGAATCCACCTCCGGTTCTGTGATAGGGATAATCCGCAGGTTATCGCTCAGAGCTTCCAGACCGTTATTGAGTGGCACTATTGCGCAGCAGATACCGGCCTGCACCGCCTGAATTATCTGGAACGTTGAGTCGCTTTCAAAGACATATCTGGGCGTCAGCCCGTGGCCTTTAAAACTTATATCGATAGATTCGCGGTAATGCATCCCTTTGGTCAGAAAGCCCAGCGGCAGCGTGGCTAGCATGGACCAGTCCGGACGGCTTTCACTGAACTGGAAATGACGCAGATCGTGCAGTAGCCCCATATGGGTCGGCATAAGCGGGATCACATCGAAGCATTCTGTGTCGACGTGTTGCAGATAGCAGATGCCCAGATCCAGCTGATTGCGGCTGACGCCATCGATAATCTGCTCAGAAGTAAGAGACAGCAGGCTGAATTGCAGCTCCGGGTATTTATCCGCCAGGGGGGCGATAAGCTGCATTGGGTTCATACTCGCCAGCGGCACCATTCCCAATCGCAACTGACCGACCATCTGACCACGACAGATGGCCGCTTCGGCTTCCAGCCCGTCGTGCGCCGCCAGCAGCGCCCTTGCCCACGCCAGAATGCGTTCACCTTCCGGCGTAAAGCCTTCGAAGCGGTGCCCGCGTTGAATAAGCACCAGTTCCAGCTCTTCTTCCAGGCTGCGGATACGCATGGAAAGCGTGGGTTGGGTGATGTGGCAGGCCGCGGCGGCCTGGCCGAAATGGCGAGTCTGATCGAGGGCAATCAGATATTTAAGCTGTTTGATATCCATGAATGAGTCCGGTCAGGCAGCGCCAACCTGTTATATGGAATGTTATATAAATGTTACGTTTCAGGGCGAGTAAATTCAAGCGTATCGCTCATGTTAGCGAGTACTAACATGAGCAGTGAGGGAAAATTAGCGGATAGATTCCTTCGCCAGGATCTCTTTCGAGCGCAGCCTCACCCGGACAGGCACCGATTTATAGGAAGGCGTGCCGCTCTCGCGGTCAATATAATCCAGCGGCACCAGCACGTTGGCTTCGGGGTAATAGGCGCCGACGGAGCCACGGGCAATGGTATAGGCCACCACGGTGATATCCTCCAGCCGTAGATCGCTACCGGGTAGCGCGGTGTGAATATCCACCCTGTCTCCGTGCTCCAGCTTCAGGCTCGCCATATCCTGCTCATTCATAAACAGCACGTCACGGCGGCCGAAGATGCCGCGATAGCGGTCATCCATAGCGTAAATGGTGGTGTTGTACTGGTCGTGACTGCGTAGCGTAATCATCCGCAGCACATCGTCCCCTTCGACCTGGGTATTTTCATGCACCCCGTTAAAGACCGAAAACATCGCCTTACCGGTGGGCGTTGGCCAGACCCGCCGGGTAGGCGGCAGCGGCATGCGAAAACCGCCGGGGCGGCGAATACGGGCGTTGTAGTTATCGAAGCCGGGAACGGTCTGCTCGATCAGATCGCGGATTTTGTCATAGTCGGCCACCAGCCCCATCCAGTCTACCCGGGTTTCCGGCAGAGCCGCCTGGGCCATGCCAGCCACAATAGCCGGTTCCGAGCGCAGCAGCGTAGAGGCCGGGCGCAGTTTGCCCGAAGAGGCGTGCACCATCGACATTGAATCTTCGACGGTGATCGACTGACGGCCGCTTTCCTGAATATCCAGCTCGGTGCGCCCCAGACACGGCAGAATAAAGGTCTGTTTCGCCACCAGCAGATGGGAGCGATTCAGTTTAGTACCAACGTGCACGCTCAGATCCAGCTTTTGCATGGCCGGAAAGGCGCGCTCGCTGTCAGGCATCGCTACCGCGAAGTTCCCCCCAAGACAGAGAAGCGCCCTCGCCTCGCCGTCGATCATCGCCTGTAGCGCTTTTACCGCATCGTGGCCGTGGCGCTGCGGCGGCGTAAAGCCGAATACCCGTTGCAGATTTGCCAGAAATTCGGCGCCCGGCTTTTCGGTAATGCCCACGGTACGGTTGCCCTGCACGTTGGAATGACCGCGCAGCGGGCAGATCCCGGCCCCTGGCTTGCCGATATTGCCGCGCATCAGCAGCAGATCGGCAATCAGCCGCACGTTAGAGGTGCCCTTGTTATGCTGGGTAATGCCCATGCCGTAGGTAATGATGGTGGCATTAGAGCGGGCGTAGAGAGTCGCCACCTGCTCCAGCTCCTGGCGGGTCAGACCGGATTCTCGTTCTATCTCGTGCCAGGCGGTCTGGCGCAGATCGTCGGCAAAGGCCTCAAAACCCTGGGTATGCTGTTCGATAAACGGGTGATCCAGTACGTTGCCCTGCGCTTGTTCCATCGCCAGCAGGGCTTTCCCGATACCTTTCAGCGCTGCGGCATCGCCCCCGGCTTTTACCTGATAGTAAGTCGAGGCGATATTGGTAGATCGCAGGGTTGCCATCTCGATAATGTCCTGGGGATCGGCGAAGCGTTCCAGCGCCCTCTCGCGCAGCGGATTAAACACAATCACCGGCACGCCGCGACGCGCCAGTTCATGCAGGGTGCCCATCATGCGCGGATGGTTAGTGCCGGGGTTATGACCAATAGAGATCACCAGTTCGGTATCATCGAAGTCTTCCAGCGACACCGTCCCTTTACCAATGCCTATCGACTGAGGCAGCCCGACGCTGGTTGACTCATGGCACATATTGGAACAGTCCGGGAAGTTATTGGTGCCCAACTCCCGGGCAAATAGCTGAAACAGCCAGGCCGCTTCGTTCGACGCCCGGCCCGAGGTATAAAACTCCACCTCGTCTGGCGCCATATCACGCAGCGTTTCGCCAATGCGCCGGAACGCCTCTTCCCAGGGGAGAGGACGCAGAGTATCGCTGGTGCGGTCATAAACCAGAGGATGAGTCAGTCGACCATAGCCTTCCAGCTCAAAGTCGCTTTTGCTCAGTAGCGAGGTCACCGTATTGGCGGCCAGAAATTCCGGTGTGACCCGCTTACTGGTGGCTTCCCAGGTCACTGCCTTGGCGCCGTTTTCGCAGAACTGAAAGGTGGATTTATGCTCTTTATCGGGCCAGGCGCATCCCGGGCAGTCGAAGCCGTCCGGCTGGTTGGTACGCATCAGGGTGACCGGGGCATTGAAGGCATCCATCTGAGTGCGCACGGCAATGGCCGTCGCCTTTAATGCTCCCCAACCTCCGGCCGGGCCATCATAGGGACGTACGCCCGGCACTGCGCGTCTTTTATTATTCATAGGCACTCCTGAATCCGCATTTTATTATTTACAGCGCCCCGCACCGCGGACCGAATAATAACAGTAAAGGTAAGGATATATTTTCTGCGACGGGAGCAAATAACCTTTCTTTTATTGCAGGAATGGTCGCGCTGCGGACGATGATAACGCCGTTTTGTTAACCAAATAATAACACTCAGGGCAAATATGTATAATCGATGTTATCTATAAAGCATTAGATTTAACTTATTCTCTCAGGTGACCGGTGAGGTTGTAATTTACGGTGGTTATAAAAAAACCGCCTTCGGTAGGCGGCCAGTAAATGTTGTCGACTGTACTGTTATACGGCGATTATTATCGCTTCATCAGCTGTACCTGACAGGCCTTCTGCTGCGAATCCATCGCCCGAATAAACGCGGCTTCATCGGGCCAGGCCTTATGATTTTCCCGCAGTTTTGCAATAGCGAGGGTCATATCGTGACGATAAGATTCCGTTGTGGTCGCGTAGTCTTCAACGGCGTATCCGCGCTTCATTAAATCGATGATGGAGCGGTTAACCAGTAGATCGGCACTGTCATGACCGCTTCTGGCGCTCTTAAGCGCATCAAACTGTACCTGGCACATGGCCTGCGCTGCGTCTGCGGATACCGGAACGGGTGCCGCAAAAGCCGCTCCCTGCCCCCCAAACAGTAAAACTGCGGCGAGAACGGTAAAATATTTCCTCATCGGTCTTTCTCCCTCATTAAGGTTTATTTTCGATAGCTGGATAATCTTAACATAGTGGCATACGGAGAATTTTCAGCAAATAAAAAGCCCGGAACGGGCCTTTCGTGGCAATGCGTGAATCAGAATGTCCATTTCAGATCTGCGCTCAGACCATTGTCCTGATAATTATCCGAATACATACCGGTATAGTTAAGCGATACCGATGCCGTATCGTTAATGCTGACTTCGGCTCCGGTTTTCATCACCATTCCGTCCCGGGAAGCGGGTACGGTGCCGGTATTGAACGTGGTCCCGGCCCCCTGGAAGCGTAACCCGACTTCGCGTTCAGGGGAGTTATACTGGTGCAGCCAGCCCAGTTCCCCGCGCAGCGTGATAGCGCTCTCCTTACCGGTCTGCCAGCGTTTGTCCGCCCGTAGCCCCAGGGTAGAGAGCGCCGCGCTGGTGTGCTGACTGTCAGCGCTCAGCGCGCTGGCGCCGCCACGTTCGTTAATCCGGTTGCTGCGATAATCGACCCAGGCCAGGTTGGCGAACGGCTCCAGGTTCAACCAGTCGTTGTTCAGGCTATAACCCGCTTCGGCAAAGATCTGCCCGGTCCCTGCGCTGTAACGTGCCTTATCGCTATCGGACTGACCATAATAATTTACGCTACGGTCCGTTTCTATCCGGTGCCAGGTATAAGCCGTCCCTGCCCGCAGGTTAACGTTATCCCAGGACTTGCCGGTATATAGCGCCAGGTGATAGTTATCGCTGTCCGCCGAGGCATGATTACCGTGCAGCGAGGTGCGGGTAAATCCGGTGGCGGCCCCAACCCGCCAGCCGTCCGCTACATCACCATCTACCCCCAACAGCACGCCGAAGGTGGAATCATGGAAACCGCTGGCGTTATTGTTCCCGCTGGCATGCTGCCAGTTCCCCATCAGGCTGGCCCAGGCGCCGTCTTCATTCTGCCGGATATCGCTGCTGTCGATTTGTCCCTGAGCCTGGCGCAGACGGCTGTTCAGAGTATCGCGCAGATAGCGACTGTTATTCACCAGCGATGAAGCGATATCGGCATGGATCTGGCCGGAAAGCTGACGCATCGCCTGGCGGGCATCGCCCTCCGTGGGTGCCAGCAGCAGACTCTGGTAGACAGAGCTACTGGCGGGCAATTGATCCAGGGCGGCCGCCATACTGCGCTGATTGCGGGTGGCGGCCACATCGGCGAAGCTCAGGTCGCTGCGCGCCAGGGTCACGGCGACGCTGTCCGGCTGGTAAGTGAGCGATGGCGTAATAAAAGGGCCGCTCTCGACTGACGCAAACTGGCCGCTAACGCCGCCACCGGCCGTCAGAAGGGTTCCGGTGCTTCCAATCAGGTTATCCGCCGTTGTGGACTGCGCCAGCAGGTTATTTCGGGCGTAGGGAATCACCGTAACATCGGCGCCCTGAACCGTTGCCGTGCCCGCGACCTTTATCTGGTCGCTGCCAGAGGCATCCACCTCCGCGGCATACAGCGATCCCTGGGCCAGAGTCATATCGCCATCAACGTTCAGAGTGCCGATAGAGTTGCCTGGCGCAACGGTGCTGCCCTGAGCCGCCGTCAGGCTCCCTACCCGACCATTACCACCTGCCAGACCGCCGCTTTGAATCTCCACGTGACCGCTGGTCGCCCCGTTAGCCACAAAGGCCCCCTCTGCGATCACGTCGCTGGTCAGGGTGCCGTTGCTTGCCAGTTGCAATGCCGCACCGCTCGCGATCCGGGTCTGGCCGGTGTAGTCGCTGTTGCCGCTCAGTGTCTGACTTCCCCCGGCAATGGTCAGCCCGCCTTTTTCATGATCCACACCGCCGCTGCGCAGATTCTGGTCGGTAATGCGCCCGGAAAAATCGCCGTGGGCGTTATTCAGCACCAGATTGCGACTGCCCAGAGTGATCAGGCCGCTGCCGCTCAGGCTCTGAAGGGTAACATCGTTCAGGCTGTCCGAAACTCCCCACAGTGGGTTGGCATTCCCGTGTGTGGAAATATCAAACCAGCCGTTATTCACTAATTCAGACGAGGCGGCGATACTGCCTGGACCGCTCAGAAACAGCACCGCATCTTTCTGCACCCGGGTGGCGCCGGTATAGGTGTTAGCGCCGGTCATATTGACCACTATGTTCGGTGCAAGCGTCAGATCGCCTGTGCCGGAAATGGCGCCTGCCAGCCCCAGATAGCCCTTGGTTGCCTGTTGGCCGGAAGGATCGCCCTTCGGCGCCTTCATCGGGTTGCCCATTTCCGCGGTAATCTGACTGAGCTGGCCGTCGGTGGTGAAGTTATCGGCGCTGACAAAGAATGGGGTAAAGGCGGTTAGCCGGTTCTCCAGGTCGTACATCACCGAATACTGAAGAAAGAAGCCCAGCCCCATGGTGATATTCCAGGTTTTTTCATCGCTCCCGTCGGAATCGATAACAAGATTGCCGGTAGGATCCTGCAACAGAATCCCTTCGCCGACAGGGTTACCACTGCTGTCGGTGGGATGCAGGGTCATGGAAACCAGGTTGCTGCTGGTTTCATCGCCCTTCGTGATGATCTTCAGTCCGTTCTGTTGCAGGACAGAACCCAGTTTGGCACTCTCAATAGTGACGTGAGTAGGGTTACCGGTGTCGAGCAGGACGGCGCCTTTTAACGCTTCTCCCGGCACTTCTATCGTTTTTTGCTGCCCGTTCACATCCAGCACGAAGGTATATTTGAATTGCCCCTCATGTTGAGTGGAAGCCGGCGCGCCGGAACCGGGAAAAGTCTGCCGATCGCCCTCGTCATAATGTGCCGCCCAGGGCACCTGGGTGGTAAACTGGGCCCGCACTGCCGGGCTTAAATTCAAAATGGTACAGGGGGCGCAACCGGGGGAAAGTGTACTGGTGTCATCATTATCTGGCGTACTATCGTTACCGGCTACCACGAAACCGCTTTTGGTGACGGTGGCGAAAGGGCTGCCGCCGCTACCCTCAAACAGAAAATCGCCGACACCAAAGGTGCCATAAAAATTTTTTTTCTCTTCATTCTGTTCTTCCGTGGGCTGTCCCGAATCAATTCGCTCTTGCGCATCAAGATCGATATAGAAAGGTTTTTGGAAGCCAGGCACTATGATCGGGTCTTTGGAAATCCGCCCACCATGCTTACCATCCAGTAGCAGGTGCTCAACATGCCCTATTACATAGCCATGACCGCCGCTATCCGGTGTCGAGACAGCGGTGGGATTCTCATCCGCCGTATAATAGGTCAGCGTACTGGCGCGTTTGTGCTGTAACCAGTAACCACCCCATGCGTCATCGCCATAAATGTACGCCTGGGCTTGATCCAGTTGCGGCATCTGCGAGGCATTACCTTGACTCAACACGGCATTAAACTGATCGGATCCGGTATCGAAAATATACTTCTGGGCTGGCCCGCCGTTCACACCCACGGTAATGGTCAGGCGCTCCTCCAGATGGCCCAGCGGTAGTGACACCGGGGTTGCCGCCTGAGCGGATTGCACAGCCGGATATAACGCGGCGCTGACCAGTAGCGCCATAACACTTCTTTTATATGTCATCAGCCATTTTCCTTACCAGAGTCATAAAGCAAGCGCCTGGTTTCAGGCATCAATAAGCCTCGGCGTGCAGAATTAATAATGCACACGCATCGGGGAGTTATTCTGAATTAATAAGTATTATCGCGATAAGACAAGGCTTATTAGAGGATAGAAAAGAGTGTGGGAATAGCAAAATAATTTATTTAAAAGGGACCGTTAAGGCCCCTCTGTAGGGGTTATTTATCGGTTAACTGACCGATAATTTCTCTGACCAGTTGCACCCGATCGTCATTCGGGAACCACTTATTAGCCAGCATAATCACCGCAGTATTTTCCGCCGGAATAAACACCGCATAGGTAGAAAAACCGTTGGTAGAGCCGGTCTTATTATACCAGGTGCTACCGCTGGCGACTTTGGGCGGCGTAATGGCGCTGGCGCGCATCCCGTTAAGAATGCGTTTACCGCTATTGCCTGCCACCAGTTTTTCCGCATTCACCGGCCAGGGGTAGTATTCCCACATCATCGCCTGGGTGAAATCCCGGGTGTGGAAATACCCATGATGAGTGGCGGAAACCGCCTGCTGCCAGTCGTTATCCACCTTCTGCTGGCCCATATTAACGGCCAGCCAGCGGATCAGATCGGCGGAGCTGGATTTCAGTCCATAGGATTCGGCATCCAGCGGTCCAGGCGTCACCCGAACCGGCTGGTCTTCCTTGTTATATCCCTGAGCATAGTCCCCCATCTTATCCTGGGGCACCTCTATCCAGGTGTGATGCATCCCCATGGCGGGTAACAGCCGCTGCTCCATGGCCTGTTTAAAGGGTAATTCCAGCTGTCGGGCGCTAATCATCCCCAACAGCCCTATGCCCAGGTTAGAGTAAACCCGGCGGGAGCCCGGGGGCGAAGGCAGCCGCCAGGCTTTGTACCAGGCCATCAGTTGAGGGGTATCCCGCACGCTGTCCGGCACAAACAGCGGCAGGCCGGAAGTATGGGTCGCCAGGTTGAGCAGCGTGACCCGGTCGAAGGCGCTATTCTTAAGTTCCGGCATCCGGTGGCTCACCGGATCGCGCCAGTCCATTTTGCCCTGCTCCACCGCATAGCTGGCCAGCGCGGCGGTAAAGGTCTTGCTCAGGGAACCTATCTCAAACAGCGTCTGTTCAGTCACCGGCGTCTGGCTCTGCTTTGAGGCCACGCCGTAGTTATAAAAGCGGGTTTTACCGTTGTGCAGTACGGCAATCGCCATGCCCGGTAGCTGATATTTAGCCATTACCGGCTTAACAGCGGCATCAATAGCGCTATTGTACTGCTGGGCCATCGCGCCAGACGCGCAGCACAATACAAGCCCGGAAATCATAAAACGCATCATCACCCAGAATCCTTTTTATTGTTTGTTGGCACCCACATCATTCAGTCCGACGGGACATAATGCAACCACGGAATGCAATGTTATAAAACTGTAACAAACGACTCTTACACTGCTCCCTGGTCACGTGACTGAGACAGGAAGCCATAATGAGCAGACCCTTAACCGCCGTATTTAAACAAGAGCACCGGGAAGAGATTAGCAACCCCAGCGATAATCGCGCCTTTTCCCAGGTCGCCAGCGCATATCTTTCGCGCCGCCGCTTCTTACAGATGGGAATGGTGGCAGGCGCCGCCGTTACCCTGCCGTCGCTCCTGATGCCGCAAAGCGCAGGCGCGAAAACGCCGCTCGCCCACGCCGTTGCGCTGGGTTTTGCCAGTATTCCGGTATCGACGGAAGACCGGGTTATCGTCCCCGAAGGTTATGTCGCCCGTCCCTTTTACCGCTGGGGCGATCCGGTGGGACTGCGCGATAATCTGCCCGCCTTTAAGCCTGATGCCACCAATACCACCGCCGAACAGGCGGCCCAGGCGGGCATGCACCATGATGGAATGGCCTGGTTCAGCCTGCCGCGCGGCTCTGATAATGCCGAACACGGACTGCTGGCGCTGAACCATGAATATATCGATAACGGCCTGCTGTTCCACGACGGCATGGCCGACTGGCGACTGGATAAAGCCCGTAAAGGTCAGAACGCCATGGGGATTTCGGTGATCGAGGTGCAAAAACGCGATGGCGACTGGACAGTGGTTCGTCCTTCGGAATATGCCCGCCGTATTACCGTGGGAACGCCAATGCAGCTTTCCGGCCCGGCGCGCCACCATGCGCTGATGAAGACCGCTGCCGATCCGGCAGGTGAAACTGTATTCGGCACCATGCAGAACTGCTCCTGCGGCCATACCCCCTGGGGAACTTACCTGACCTGCGAAGAGAACTGGTCGGATATTTTTGTGAAACACGGCGAGCGCAACGCGCTGGAACAGCGCTACGGCATTAGCGACAGCGATGAATCTTACCGCTGGAGCGAGGTGGACGACCGCTTTAACGTCGATAAAACCCCGAATGAACCCAACCGTTTTGGCTGGGTGGTGGAAATTGATCCTTATTCGCCGGATTCTACTCCACGTAAACATAGCGCCCTGGGTCGCTTCAAGCATGAGGGGGCCACGGTAACCCTGGCGGATGACGGACGGGTGGTGGTCTATATGGGCGACGACCAGAAGTTTGAATATATCTATAAATTCGTTTCCGACGGCCGCTACAACCCGCAAGACCGCGACTCCAACATGCGGCTGCTGGAGTCCGGCACCCTGTATGTGGCCCGCTTTAACGACGACGGTAGCGGTGAATGGCTGGCGCTGGTCCATGGCAAAAATGGGCTTGATAGCAGCAACGGTTTTGCCAGTCAGGCGGAAGTGCTGATCAAAACCCGACTGGCGGCGGACCTGCTGGGGGCCACTAAAATGGATCGCCCGGAGTGGGTAGCCGTCGATCCGAATCGCAGCGCCAGCGTCTACTGTACGCTGACCAACAACAGCGATCGCGGCACCGAAGGCAAAGCGCCGGTCGATGCCGCCAATCCCCGGGCGAAAAACCTGTTTGGTCATATCATGCACTGGACCGAAGCCGACGATTCACCGGCCTCTACCCGCTTTCAGTGGGATATTCTGGTGCTGGCAGGCCGTACCGACACCGACGATAAAAACGCCAAAGGCACCATGCAGGGGGCGGCCTTCGGCAGCCCGGACGGTCTTTCCTTCGATCATCGCGGCGTACTGTGGATCCAGACGGATGTGTCATCGTCCACCATTAACCAGAAGGCCTATGCCGGAATGGGCAATAACCAGATGGTGGCAACGGTGCCTGGCACCAATGAATATCGGCGTTTCCTGACCGGCCCGCGGGGCTGTGAAATTACCGGCATCGCCTTTACGCCGGATAACCGCACGTTGTTTATCAATATTCAGCATCCTGGTGAAGGCGGCGATGTCTCAGACCCTGCGAATCCCCAGGCGGTCTCCACCTGGCCGGATGCCCAACCCAACGGGCGACCCCGTTCGGCCACCGTGGTGATTACCCGGGAAGATGGCGGGCCGATCGGCACCTGATGCTAATGCCGCCCTGCGGGGCGGCATTGAGACGGATGACAAACCTGGGCCGAACGCGTTCGGCCTGAATCACCAGAAAAATAAACAAGGAAAATCAATTCATTGATTTTCGGCTGATAACCACAAAGAGGGAAAAACCACGTTTTTTCCCTCTTTGTCATCAACCTGAGTGCCGCCCTGCGGGGCGGCACTGCTGTCAGATAAACTCCACCCAGGCGCTGCCGCTATCGGCGGATCGCACGCAATTTTCCACCCAGCGTACCCCCATGGCGCCGGCATGAACATCCGGATACCAGAATTGTGCCAGGAAGTCGGTATCCCCTCTGTCACTGGCATCCATAGCGACGGCGAAGCGCCGGTAGAGATTCGACCAGGCTTCGAACAGCCCTTCCGGATGCCCGGCGCCAATGCGATCTTCCTCCAGCGCCGTATCGGCCAGATAAGGCATGCCGCGATCGAGTATCTGCGCCGGTTGTCCCTGCACTTCATAGCGCAGTTGATTGGGGTGCTCATCCCACCATTCCAGACTGGCCTTCTCGCCGACAATGCGCACCTTCTGACTATGCATCGCCCCGCTGTTCACCGCTGACGTCCACATGGAGCCGACCGCGCCGTTGTCATACTCCATCAATACAAAGGCGTTATCTTCCAGCGGTGCCCGGGACTGAACAAAGCTCTGGCGCGAGCACATCAGACGGCGAATTTTCAACGCGGGCACCATGGTTTCCGCCAGAAACAGCGGATGCGTCGCCAGGTCTCCCAGCACGTAGCTGGGCCCGACAAATTTCGGATCGACCCGCCAGCGGGTGCTGGGGCTATCCTGCTCCACCGCACGATGGTGGAAACCGTGCGAAAACTGCATATTCACAATGCGAATCTCGCCGAGATCGCCGTTCGCCACCATCTGGCGCGCCTGCTGGATCATCTGGTGCCCTGAATAGCCATAGGTCACGCCGACAATCTTATTCTGCTTTCGGCTAAGGGCCACCAGCGCGTCGGCCTGTTCGCTGGTAAAGCAAAGCGGCTTTTCGCAAACCACGTGTAACCCGGCTTCCAGCGCCGCACGGCAGATAGCGTAGTGAGTATTATTGGGCGTGGCGATAGAGACGGCCTCAATGCCGTCCGGGCGCTTCGCCTCTTCCTGAAACAGCGTCTGGTAGTCGCTGTAGCAGCGATCGCCCGCCACCCCCAGCCGTTCGCCAAAGGCGCGGCCCCGGGCGGCATCGATATCGAACGCCCCCGCCACCAGCGTAAAAGTACCGTCACGCAGCGCTGCGGAACGATGAATATAGCCAATCTGGCTGGTGCCGCCGCCGCCCACCATGCCCCAGCGCAGGGAGCGTTCCAGCGGTTTGATACCGTTAATCATCTCTTTCTCTCCGTTAAAAACCGATACCGCGCAGGTAGCGCAGACTTTCGGTGACATCATGCAGGCTGCTGTGGGCATCGCGCGGGTCGCGTTCATGCTCCAGCGTTATCCAGCCGCGATAGCGGCGTTCGAGGAGCAGATCGCGTATCGCCGGATAGTCGATGGCGCCCTGCCCCAACGGACACATCACCCCCGCCGCGCAGGCGCTGAAAAAGTCCGCCCCCAGCGTCAGTTGTTCACGATGGCGTTCGGCATTCACATCTTTAAAATGCAGATAATCCAGACGCGAAAAATAGCGATCCAACCAGGCGACGGGATCCATTCCCGAGTAGTAAAGGTGGCCGGTATCCAGGCAGAAACCGGCGGTCTGGTGGGGAATATCCCCGGCCAGTCGCGTTATCTCATCGGCGAATTCTATACAGCCACCGGCATGGGGATGAATCACCGGCCGCACCCGGTACTCCTGCCAGGCGATATGGCTGATAGTGGTGATGTGTTCCACCATGCGCTGCCAGTCGGCGGGAGCCAGACGCGGCGCACGTTCAGACTGCCCGGCAAACTGCGCCCGGCGGGGATCGCCAAAATCGATAATCACCAGATACGGGGGCGAGTTTTCGCCATCTGGCTGCCGGGCAACGGGCGCCTGAGAGAGATTGCGACAGATGCTGTGGGTCAGTTCAAGAATTCGTGGGAAGTGATGCTCGCTGACCAGATCGTCAAAGATAGTCCCGGCCACCAGCGCCAGACCGGCCTGCTCCAGCGCCGTGCTCAGGGGCTTAACTTCAGTGGGCAGATATCCCCAGGGCCCCAGCTCAATGGCGCGATAGCCTGCGGTAGCGGCCTCATCCAGCACCTTCTGCCACGGCGGCAGGTTCGGGTTTTTGGGGTCATCCACGCCCCAACTGCAAGGGGCATTAGCGATAAGCATGGTCATCATGAGCTCCTTTTATGAGAGTGTTTTTGCGGTCTGCGCCGACTTTTGACGTGCCACATGGTCCAGCACGTGCTGCTCCATGCCTTCCAGCGAAACCCCTTTGGTTTCAGGCAGCAGCGCCTTCACAAACCACCACGACAGCAGCGAACTGGCAGTAAACAGCAGCAGCGGGAATCCGCCGTGGAAGGTATGGCTGAGCCAGGGGTTCATATTCATCATCGGGAACGACTGGCTGACCAGGAAGTTGGCTATCCACATCGCACCAATGGAAAAACCCATTCCGGCGGCCCGCAGGCGGGTGGGGAAAATCTCACCAATCACGGTCCAGACCACCTGCCCCCAGGTGGCGCCGAACAGCAGCATATAGCCGAACAGCCCCACCACAGACACAATGCCTTTAACCCCGTAATAGAAGGTGATGAAGGTGAATAACAGACAGCAGGCGGAGCCCAACGAGCCGACCAGCAGCAGCGCCCGGCGACCGACTTTGTCTATCAGGCTCATTCCACCCAGCACCCCGACGAACTGCAGCGCGGCAAGCCAGATGGTCATAAACATCGCCTGCTCCATATCGTCGGTCACGTTCATCAGCAGCGTCGGCCCGAAATACTGGATAACGTTGATGCCGGTCAACTGATTAAAGGCCGCCAGCCCGACCCCAAGGGTCAGAAAGATCAGGGTACGGCGGTTAAAGGTGACTTTTTCCCGGGTAACGCCCTGCTGGTTTTCAGCGCTCAGCGACGCCTGAATTTCTGCCAGCACGTGCCGGGCGTGCTGCGGGTTAGAGATACGAGTCAGGGTATCCAGCGCCTGCTGGTGACGACCCACCAGGGTATTCCAGCGCGGAGATTCCGGAATAAAGCCAACGAAGATAAAGAACAGTACGCAGGGTACGAACGCGGATCCCAGCATCCAGCGCCAGCCAGTTTCCGCCAGCCACTGGGGCGACGCGTCTTTGGCTATCAGATAGTTGGTGGCCAGCACCAGTACCTGACCACCGGTGCAGCAGATCATATGCATAGTCATCGCCCGTCCGCGATAATCTTTGGGCGCCACTTCGGCGATATAGACCGGCGAAACCACCGAAGCGATGCCGATCCCCACGCCGCCCAGCATGCGAAACAGCACAAAAGTGGTGAAGTCCGGCGCCAGCGCAGTACCCAATACCGAGGCGATAAACAGCACTGCGGTGAAGATCAGACTTTTTTTACGCCCGATGCGATCGGCCAGCCAACCGGCCGTCAGGCAACCCGCCACACAGCCGATGATGACATTCGCCACGGCCCAGCCGGTCTGGGCGGGCGTTAGCTGATAGTGATGGCTAAGGGGCTCGATGGCGCCGGAGATCACCGAAGAGTCATAGCCGAACAGCAGGCCCCCTAATGCCGCTACGCAGCAAATAGCCATCACATAGCGGATATTGTGTTTAGCGTCTGTTTTCTTCACGTATTCAGTTCCACAGCAAAATGTGAATTAAAAACTGAATTAATATTTCATAAATTCCAAATATGAAATGTTTGTTCTTTGATGGGGTTCAAAGTTTGCAGTGAAGCACGCGAGATGGTGATGGAAAACCGTCAATATCGAAGAAGAGATTCAGTGTAGAATGGCCGCGCCCGTAACGTGACTGATAAGGAAGCTGAATCGCTATGAAACCGAAGTCTGTGACCCTGTACGATGTGGCTAAGCATGCCAGTGTCTCTTACCAGACCGTTTCACGGGTGGTAAACCGGGCGGCGCAGGTTTCTGAGAAAACCCGCCTCAAAGTCGAGGCGGCGATGAGCGACCTCAACTATGTGCCTAACCGCGTGGCGCAGCAGCTGGCAGGCAAGCACAGTCACACGATAGGTTTCGCCACCACCACCCTTGCGCTGCATGCTCCCTCGCAGATTGCCGCCGCCATTAAGTCGAAAGCCGGAGAGATGCAGTTTAATGTGGTGATTTCCATGGTTGAGCAGCCGGGCCTGGAAGCCACCAGATCCGCGATAAACAGCCTGCTTTCCCAGCGAGTAGACGGCATTATCATCAATATTCCGCTGGAAGATGCCGATGCGCTGGAGATGCAGCGCACATGCGGTGCCGTACCGGCGCTGTTCCTTGATGTTTCCCCGACCGTAGCGGCGCGCCATTCGGTTTTCGATCCCGACATGGGGGCGCGACTGGGTGTGGAGCACCTGGTTCAGCTCGGCCACCGGCACATCGCGCTGTTGGGGGGGCCAGCCAGTTCTGTTTCTGCCCGTCTGCGTTTTGACGGCTGGTTACAGCACCTGTCTGAACACCGGCTAACGCCGGTGGCGAAGCTCCATGGCGACTGGGGTTCACTCTCCGGCTATCAGCAGGTACAGCAGATGCTCCACGAAGGGGTACAGCCAGGCGCCCTGCTGGTGGCTAACGATCAGATGGCGCTTGGCGCGCTGCGGGCGCTGCATGAATTCGGGCTGGGTGTTCCCCGTGACGTTTCCGTCGTGGGCTACGACGATACCGAAGACAGCGCCTGTTTTATCCCGCCGCTGACCACCATCAAACAGGACTTCAGGACGCTGGGCCAGGTGAGCGTGGAACGCATGGTCGCGCTGATTGGCGGTGAACAAGTACCGGACGATCTTCTGACCGTGAGTCTGGTGGAACGTAAAACCACCGCTGCGCCGGGCAGCGATACCCCCTCTGCCCGGCAACTGGCTGATGCTCTGACCCGGCTGGCGCACCAGGTTGGGCGGTTGAAATAGCGCCGCGCTTTAACCGTTTTCCTCTTCCCCCTCCCTCAGGTCTATTGTGAAGCGCATCACCGAATACGGCGATGCGTCTTTACATCATCGATCGTCAAAATCATACTCCGTAAAAATGTGAGCGAGTAACAAAACAAATCAAGGAACCCTACAATGACTAACAAGGCGCTTTCGCTTGCCGCGATTCTGGCACGCCGGGACTGGGAAAATCCCGCCGTGACTCAGTTACACCAGCTTGATGCCCATCCGCCATTTTCCAGTTGGCGCAGTGTCGAAAATGCCCGGCACGACGCCCCATCCCCCGCGTTGCGCAGCCTTAACGGCGCATGGCGTTTTAGCTACTTCCCCTGTCCCGAAGCGGTTCCTGAACGCTGGATTGATGAAGATCTGAGCGATGCCGATATGATTCAGGTTCCCTCTAACTGGCAAATGCTGGGTTACGATGCCCCCATTTATACCAATGTGACCTACCCCATTCCGGTCGATCCGCCCCGGGTTCCACGGGATAATGCCACGGGATGTTACTCGCTCACATTTAATGTGGATACTGACTGGCTGGAGAGCGGTCAAACCCGGATTGTGTTTGACGGGGTGAACTCCGCATTTCATTTATGGTGTAACGGTGAATGGATAGGCTACGCGCAGGACAGCCGTCTGCCTTCGGAGTTTGACCTGAGTCAGGCGTTGAAGCCTGGCGCCAATCGCATTGCCGTGCTGGTACTGCGCTGGAGCGACGGCACTTATCTGGAAGATCAGGATATGTGGCGCATGAGCGGCATTTTCCGCGATGTTTCCCTGTTGCATAAGCCGGATACCCGGTTATCTGACATGCGGCTTACGCCCCACCTGAACGAAGACTTTACGCATGGCGAGCTGGAAGCGCTGGTGGCGCTGGACGGCGACGTAACACAGGATTGCCAGATAGCTCTGCAACTGTGGCTGGGCGACAGCCTCATTGGCGAACAGCAGCAGGCCATTGGCAGCGATATCGTGGATGAGCGCGGCGCCTGGCGCGATCGCACCACTCTGCGTCTGGCGGTTAAGCAACCTCGCCTGTGGAGCGCTGAACAGCCAGCGCTCTATCGCGCCGTGGTGGTGTTGAAACGTCATGGCGAGTTACTGGAAGCCGAAGCCTGTGACGTCGGATTCCGTAAGGTTGAAATCCATCAGGGTCAGTTGAAGCTGAACGGCAAGCCGCTGCTGATTCGCGGCACCAACCGCCATGAACATCATCCTGAAAATGGTCAGGTGATGGATGTCGATACCATGCGTCGCGATATTCTGCTGATGAAGCAGCATAACTTTAACGCCGTCCGCTGCTCCCATTATCCCAATCATCCGCTGTGGTATCGGCTCTGTGATTACTATGGGCTGTATGTGGTGGACGAAGCCAATATTGAAACCCACGGCATGGTGCCGATGAACCGGCTGAGCGAAGATCCCCGCTGGCTCCCGGCCATGATGGAGCGCGTTACCCGCATGGTGCAGCGCGATCGTAACCATCCCTCCATTATTATCTGGTCGCTGGGCAATGAATCCGGGTATGGCGGCAACCATGACGCGCTATACCACTGGATAAAAGCCAGCGATCCCAGCCGCCCGGTCCAGTACGAAGGCGGCGGTGCTAATACGCCAGCAACTGACATTGTCTGCCCGATGTACGCCAGGGTGGATCAGGATCAGCCCTTCCCTCAGGTGCCTAAGTGGTCAATTAAAAAGTGGATTGGTCTGCCTGATGAGTCGAGACCGCTCATTTTGTGCGAATACGCCCATGCTATGGGCAACAGTCTGGGCGGCTTTCGCAAATACTGGGATGCCTTTCGCCAGCATCCGCGCCTGCAGGGAGGCTTTGTCTGGGACTGGGTTGACCAGTCGTTGACTCGATATGATGAAAACGGCCAGCCCTGGTCCGCCTATGGCGGTGACTTTGGCGATACCCCTAACGACCGCCAGTTCTGCATGAACGGTCTGGTCTTTGCCGATCGCACTGCGCATCCCGCTTTGTATGAAGCCTTGCAGGCACAACAGTTTTTCCAGTTCCGGCTGCTGCCCGGCAACCGGCTGGAAGTGACCAGCGAATATCTGTTCCGTACCACGGACAACGAGCGCCTGCACTGGACGCTGAAGCTGGACGGTGAATCCCTTGCCTGCGGCGAGGCGCTTTTGAATATCGCCCCGCAGGGCCAGCAGATTATTACTCTCGACCTTCCCGACGTAGACCGCAGCGGCCAGCTATGGCTCAACGTTGAGGTGCGGCACATCGAGGCAACCCCCTGGTGCGACGCCGGTCACCTGTGCGCCTGGGATCAGTGGCGACTGGCGACCCGGCTCAGCGAACCCGACGCTTTTGTTGTGGGGGCTGCGCCCGAGCTTGAGACAAACGACGCGTTTATCGAGGTGCGTCACGGCGCTCAGCACTGGCGCTTCGATCGCGAAAGCGGCCTGCTCTGCCAGTGGTTCAGCCACGGGCAACCAACCCTGGCGACACCGCTTCAGGATCAGTTCACCCGCGCCCCGCTGGACAACGATATCGGCGTTAGCGAAGCCTCGCGCATTGATCCCAACGCCTGGGTCGAGCGCTGGAAAGCGGCTGGCCTGTATGAGATGAGCGCCCGGCTGGTGAATATGGATGCCGGAACGCTGAACGCAGAGGTCCAGATAACCACGGTACATTGCTGGCAGGCCAGGGGTAAGACTCTGTTTATCAGCCGTAAAACCTTTTGCATCGACAGCCATGGCGAGCTGCATATTACGGTGGATGTAGAGACTGGCCAGGATACGCCAGCGCCGGCGCGTATCGGGCTTACCTGTCAGTTAACGGAAGTGAATCCACAAGTGGCCTGGCTGGGGCTCGGTCCCCATGAAAATTATCCCGACCGCAAAAGTTCGGCGCGTTTCGATCTCTGGCAACGCCCGCTCACCGAAATGTACACCCCTTATGTTTTCCCGACCGAGAACGGCCTGCGCTGTGATACCACGCGGCTTGATTATGGCGCCAACCGGTGGCGTGGCCATTTCCATTTCAACCTGAGTCGCTACAGCCAGAAACAACTGATGGAGACTTCGCACCGTCATTTACTTAAAGAGGAGCCCGGAAGCTGGTTGAACCTTGATGGATTCCATATGGGGGTCGGCGGCGATGATTCCTGGAGCCCGAGCGTTGCGCCCGAGTTTTTACTTGAACAGCGGCACTACCACTACGCGGTGAGCTGGGCTCGCCGTTAATCATCTGCCCTATCGGGCAGGCCGGGATGGGCCTGCCCGCAGATACCCTAAGGATAAATTCCATGTACTACTTAAAAAACACCAATTTCTGGATCTTTGGGCTGTTCTTTTTTTTCTACTTTTTCATTATGGGGGCCTATTTCCCCTTCTTTCCTATCTGGTTGCATGACATCAACCAGATAAGCAAGAGCGACACCGGGATTATATTCGCCTGTATCTCTTTATTTTCGCTGTTGTTTCAGCCGATATTTGGGTTGCTTTCGGATAAGTTAGGTCTGAGGAAGCATCTGCTGTGGATGATTACCGGCATGCTGGTGATGTTCGCCCCCTTCTTTATTTATGTGTTCGGGCCGCTGCTGCAAACCCATATTCTGTTGGGTTCCATCGTGGGCGGGATCTACCTGGGGTTTATCTATAACGCCGGTGCGCCAGCCATTGAGGCCTATATTGAAAAAGTCAGTCGCCGCAGCCAGTTCGAATTTGGCCGGGCGCGTCTGTTCGGCTGTGTGGGTTGGGCGCTGTGCGCCTCGGTGGTCGGCATTATGTTCACCATCAATAACCAGTTCGTGTTCTGGCTGGGTTCGGGATGTGCGGTGATCCTGGCTATCCTGCTGTTTTTCGTTAAACCTGCGGCGCCCGCTTCTGCTCAGGTGGCGGATTCTCTGGGGGCGAACCATTCGCCTTTCAGTCTGCGGCTGGCACTGGAGCTCTTTAAGCAGCCGAAGCTGTGGTTCCTGTCGCTCTATGTGGTAGGAGTTTCCTGCACCTATGACGTGTTCGATCAGCAGTTCGCTAACTTCTTTACCTCGTTGTTTGCCACCAGAGACCAGGGGACGCGGGTATTTGGCTATGTCACCACCATGGGCGAATTGCTGAATGCCTGCATCATGTTTTTTGCACCGCTCATTGTTAACCGGATTGGCGGTAAGAATGCGCTATTGCTGGCCGGTTTTATTATGTCAGTCCGGATTATTGGCTCGTCGTTCGCCACCTCTCCGCTGGAAGTGGTGGTGCTCAAAACACTGCATATGCTTGAGCTGCCGTTCCTTATCGTCGGCTGCTTTAAATACATCACTACCCAGTTTGAGGTGCGCTTTTCAGCCACTATCTATCTGGTCTGTTTCTGCTTCTTTAAGCAACTGGCGATGATCTTTATGTCGCTGTTTGCCGGATTTATGTATGACCGGGTCGGTTTTCACGGCGCTTATCTGGCGCTTGGACTGGTGGCGCTGACCTTTACCCTGATTTCAGCCTTCACCCTGAGCGGTATGGGGCCGCTGGAGGCTATCAGATCATTCAGTAAGCCGAAAAAAGAGCTGGCGTGAAAAGAAAGCCGCCCGGGGGCGGCCATCGATCAGATTGTCGCGGCGTTAACGTCCTGAATATGATCCCGGGTGAGTCGGTAGACCACCGGGCTCAGGAGGGCCAGCGCAATCAGGTTGGGAATGGCCATCATGGCGTTCAGGGTATCTGCCAGCAGCCAGACAAAGTCCAGTGACTGGGTGGCGCCAATGGGCAGCGCGATAATCCAGGCTATGCGGAACGGTATTACCGACTTTGGCCCCGCCAGGAACTGGATGCACTTTTCGCCATAAAAACTCCAGCCCAGAATGGTGGTGAAGGCGAAAATTGCCAGCGCTATCGCCACAATGTAATTACCGCCGGGCAGCGTGCTGGAAAACGCGACAGACGTGAGCGTAGCCCCTGTTTCACCGCTCAGCCACTGGCCGCTGATAATAATGGTCAGCCCGGTCACCGAGCAGACGATAATGGTATCGATAAAGGTGCCCAGCATGGCGATCAGCCCCTGGCGAATGGGATTCTGGGTTTTCGCCGCAGCGTGAGCGATGGGGGCACTGCCCAACCCCGCTTCGTTCGAAAAGACGCCGCGCGCCACCCCGAAGCGGATGGCGGCCCACACCGCCGCACCCGCAAAGCCGCCCTGAGCGGCCACCGGGGTAAAGGCCGAGGTAATAATTAGCTCGAAGGCGGCCGGAATAGCGCTAACGTTCAGCCCCAGCACAATAATCCCCGCGCCGAAGTAGCCCACTGTCATTACCGGCACCAGTTTGCCCGCCACGTCGGAAATACGCTTAATACCACCGATCAGCACGGCCCCGACCAGCACCACCAGAATGGCGGCAGTCACCCAGTGCGAAACCCCGAAGTTACTGCTCATGGCGTCGGCAATCGAGTTGGCCTGCACCGTATTGCCAATGCCAAATCCGGCGATACTGCCGAAAAAGGCGAACAGCGTCCCCAGCCACATCCACTTCGCACCCAGACCGTGCTTGATGTAGTACATGGGGCCACCCAGATGGTTGCCGTTAGCGTCCTGCTCGCGGAATCGCACCGCCAGCACCGCTTCGGCATATTTGGTCGCCATTCCCACCAGAGCGGTCATCCACATCCAGAACAGCGCGCCCGGCCCCCCCATCACGACCGCCGTCGCCACCCCGGCGATATTTCCGGTGCCGATGGTCGCCGAAAGCGCGGTCATCAGCGCATTAAAGGGCGAAATCTGCCCCTCGCCCCGGTTGTGGTTACGTTCGAACAGCAGTCGAAAGCCTGTACCGAGTTTACGGATAGGCAGAAACGCCAGCCGAATTTGCAGGAAAATACCAATGCCGAGAATACCGATTAGCATCGGTACTCCCCATACCACGCCGTTTATGGCCGAAAGCCATGATGTGATGAGTGCCATGTTTCGCTCCTGAGCGTTTGTAATGTCGGTACGGCCATTATTGTTATGTCAATTTGTTACAGAGATGTAACTCATAACCAGGAGCGATACCAATAGCAAATCACAATGGCTCTACCTGGCTCACAATAACGCGCTAAGGCCAGGCATTGCTGGAAAAACAGACTATGGGAGTGACGTTGTCACGCAATGAATATGAAAAGCCCCCTGCCAGATGCTACCTTAGTCCGTGATGTCTCACTTTCCGGAGCAAACGCAAATGAAAAAAGTCTTTATTATCGGCGGCGCAGGCAACGTTGGCCGCAGTCTGGCTCAACAACTGGCCAGGGCGGGCCATCAGGCGCTGGCGATGTACCGTCATCCGGAACAGGAAGCGGCCCTTAAATTGCTGGGCGCCACGCCGGTACGCGGCGATCTGCAGTCGCTGGATGAACAGGCGCTGGCGGATCTTATCGCTGGCAGCGATGTGCTGGTGTTCAGCGCTGGCGCTGGCGGAAAAGGCGGTAAGGAGATGACTAACGCCATCGACGGCCACGGACTGGAGATTGCCGTAGCTGCGGCTCTTAAGGCTGGAGTATCGCGCTTTCTGCTGGTTTCCGCCTTCCCGGAAGCCGGGCGCGGTAAAGCAGCCCCTTCCGACACCTTCGAAAACTATATGGCGGTGAAAAAGCAGGCTGATGTGCATCTTGCCGCCAGCCCGCTGGACTGGGTGATTCTGCGCCCCGGCACTCTGACCAATGACGCCGGCAACGGGCGGATTAACGCGGGCCTCGCCATTCCTTATGGTTCTATCCCGCGTGAGGATGTGGCCGCGACCCTTGCCGCCCTGATCGAAACCTCTGCCGTCAGCCGCAAAATTATTGAAATCACCGAAGGCGATACCCCCGCGCTTCAGGCGGTGCAGGCGCTGGCTTAAGGCGCAGGATACCAGATCTCCACGGCGCGGGTATCAATGCGCCGTGGCAGCAGACGCGCGTCAAAGAACGCATCGGCAATGGACTGCTGCTCTTTCAGGCTTTCCCGGGTAACGGGTTCAACCTGGTAACTACGGCGGGCGTTGGCCTGCTCCACGATATCGGGCGCCAGGTTACCCCACAGCGGCGCCAGCAGTTTTGCGGCCTGGTGTGGGTTTTGCTTAATCCAGTCCGCTTCCTGGCGCAGGGTTTGCCAGACGATCGCCAGCACCTGCGGGTTATCCTTACCCCATGCCCGGGAAGCCAGATAGTAACGCTGGTAGTCAGCCAGCCCTTCGCCATCGGTCAGGATCCGGACATGCTGCTGAATGCGGGCGCTGGTCACGAACGGCTCCCAGGTGACCCAGGCATCAACGCTGCCGCTTTCCAGCGCAGCCCGGCCATCCGCCGGTGTCAGCCAGGCTGGCGTGATATCGCTGAAGCTCAGTCCCGCCTGTTTCAGGGCGGCAATCAGTAGATAGTAGCTGCCCGCCGCTTTGGTCACCGCAATTTTTCGCCCTTTCAGATCCTGAATACGGCGCAGCGGCGAGTTAGCCGCCACCACAATCGCCTGAGCGCGGGGAGAAGGCGCTTCCCGGGCAAACCAGATAAGCTCACCGCCAGCGGCCTGAATAAAGACCGGTACGGTATCGGCCACATCAGCGGAGATATCGATATTATTAAGATTGAGCGCTTCCAGTAGCGGCAGGCCGCTGGAAAATTCGTGCCACTTTACGCGAATATTATGGCTGGCCAGCGCCTGTTCCAGAGTGCCCTGCTGCTTTGCCAGCATCAACAGGGTTGATGATTTTTGATAGCCGATACGTATCGTCTGCTGCGCCGCCTGAACCGCAGGCGCAATTAATGCCGCAGCCAGTAGCAATCCCCGAAATAGCCTCACTGGATCCACCTCCCGAATAGTTTCAGGCAGCATAAAGCGCGGGCGCTGGCAGACTGAAATACCGATTTTGCAACCGGATAGCAAAAAAATGTCTAATGACTTTTGCGTAGGACAGTCGGAAGGCATGACGCTTCACAATTTTTAGTTCTTATCGCCCGAACGTTCGATTACCGCACAACTATTGCCCTGGCACCATAGACGCCGCGGCGGGATATGGCCAGGCTAAATGACACCGTCCCGTTTTAAGGAGTCTGCCAATGAATCAGACCATGCCCCGCAGGACACACCTGCAGGTCGCTATCGCAGGAGGCGGCATTGCCGGTGTCACTCTGGCGCTAGCCCTGAGCCGCCTGCCCCATATCTCGCTTTCCCTGTATGAGTCCGCCCACGGCTTTAGCGAAGTTGGCGCCGGTATTTCTATCGGCCCCAACGCGGTGCGTATTCTTGACTGGCTGGGCGTGGGTGATGCATACCGCGAAGCCGCAGACAGCCTGGCGCCGCCGTGGCGCGATATCTGGTTTGAGTGGCGAACGGCCGCCAGCGCCGACCTGATCGGCACCACCCTGGCGCCACCGGTGGGTCAGTCTTCGATACACCGGGCGGATCTGCTTGATCTGCTGACCGAAAAGCTGCCCTCCGCCAGCCTGCACTTTAATAAGCGCATAATCGATGCCCGCACTGGCGCCGATGGACGGGTCAGCCTTGAATTTAGCGACGGCAGCCGTGCCTGCTGCGATCTGTTGATCGGGGCCGACGGTATTCATTCGGCACTGCGCAACATCGTGCTGACTGAACGGGGGCTGGCGCGCGTGGATCCGTTGTTTACCGGTACACTGGCCTGGCGTGGACTGATAGAAACCGAAACCCTGAACCGGCGCTTTGACTGGTCGGGATTCGACCGACGGCTGATTGATATTCCCCAGATGCACCTTGGCGACAACGCCCATATTCTTACCTTCCCGGTGAAGAAAGGGGCGCTGATTAACGTGGTTGCCTTTCGTACCGACCCCGCCCGGCGCCACGTCGCGCTGGCGCCGGACGAGCCATGGGTTACCGGGGTGTCGCGTCCACAGCTGATGGCGGAATTCGAAGGCTGGAGCGCGCCGGTGCGCACGATACTGAGCGCCATTAAACGCCCCAGCCGTTGGGCGCTGCATGAACTGCCGCCGCTGGAGACCTGGCATACCGGGCATATCGCGCTGATCGGCGATGCCGCCCATGCCATGCTGCCCCACCAGGGCGCAGGCGCTGGTCAGGGTATTGAAGACGCCTGGTTCCTGTCCCGACTGCTGAGCGCGCCGACTCTGACGCGTCGCGATATTCCCGTCGTACTGCGTCAGTACGATGCCCTGCGGCGCCCCCGGGCCACGGCAGTGCAACGGACCTCATCGGAAGCGGGGGATCTCTATGAGATGCGCAGCCTGGCAGCGCGGCAGCGTCCGCAGTTGGAACATCAGCTCGCCACCCGCTTCGACTGGCTGTGGCAACACGATCTGCGCCGGGATCTGGAACGCGCGCGCAGCGCGCTGGGTGCCTGACCCGAAACGATTGATACCGTGAAATCGCGGCGGTTCGCCGCCGTTTTTACTCAACTTAAGATTAATTTTTTATTAACGCTCCGAAAATGTTAAGGTTCACACGGATTTTTCTCTGGAGCATTTATGGATAACACAATAAATCAGGACCCCAACTCTCCCCCACAAAAACCAAAAACCATCAATCCCCCCGTCTTTTATGGCTCAGCCATTCTGATCGCCGCGCTGGTGCTGTTTGCCGCCCTGTTTCCCAAACGCGCCGATGTCTGGTTTAAAGCGTTGCAGCAGGCTATCTTCACCAATGCCAGCTGGTTCTATGTTCTGACAGTAGCGTTAATACTGCTGACGGTAGCCTTTCTGGGCATGTCGCGTTACGGCAATATTAAGCTGGGGCCGGACCATGCGACCCCTGACTTCAGTTATTTCTCCTGGTTCGCCATGCTGTTTTCCGCCGGAATGGGTATCGGGCTGATGTTTTTCGGCGTTGCCGAACCGGTAATGCACTATATGTCGCCGCCCACCGGCACGGCGGAAACTGTGGAGGCCGCCAAAGAGGCGCTGCGTCTGACCTTCTTCCACTGGGGGCTGCATGCATGGGCTATCTACGCCATTGTGGCGTTGATCCTTGCCTACTTTAGCTATCGCCACGGCCTGCCGCTGACCCTGCGTTCGGCGCTCTACCCGATTATCGGCGATCGTATCTATTCCACTCCCGGCCATATCGTCGATATCTTCGCGGTGATCGGCACCGTATTCGGGGTCGCCACCTCGCTGGGTTACGGCGTGTTGCAGGTCAATGCCGGCCTGAATCATCTGTTCGATTTGCCGATTAATCCAACCACCCAGGTGATCCTGATTGTGGTGATCACCGCCATGGCGACGCTGTCGGTGGTGAGCGGTCTGGACAAGGGCATCCGAATTCTGTCAGAGATTAACCTGTGGCTGGCCCTGCTGCTGCTGGTACTGGTTATTGCTCTGGGGCCGACGGTGCTGCTGTTGAAATCCTTTGTGGAAAACACCGGCGGCTACCTGTCGGAGATTGTCAGCAAGACCTTCAATCTGTACGCCTATGAGCCCAAATCCAGCGAATGGCTGGGGGGCTGGACCCTGTTCTACTGGGGATGGTGGATCTCCTGGTCTCCGTTCGTCGGCATGTTTATCGCCCGGGTTTCCCGCGGTCGTACCATCCGCGAATTTGTGACCGGCGTGCTGTTTGTTCCGGCGGGCTTTACCCTTATCTGGATGACCGTCTTCGGTAACAGCGCTATCGAGATGATATCCCACAAAGGCGCTACCCAACTGGCCGAAATCGTCCAGAGCGACGTTTCGCTGGCGCTGTTTAACTTCCTGGAGCATTTCCCGTTCTCTCAGGCCCTGTCGTTCCTGGCCATGGCGATGGTCGTGGTGTTCTTTGTCACTTCCGCTGACTCCGGCGCCATGGTGGTCGATACCCTGGCATCCGGTGGCGTTAAACACACCCCCGTGTGGCAGCGTATTTTCTGGGCGGCGCTGATGGGCGTGGTGGCCATTACCCTGCTGCTGGCGGGTGGACTTTCTGCGTTGCAGACCGTAACCATCGCCAGCGCCCTGCCGTTCTCTATCGTGTTGCTGACCTCGATGTGGGGGCTTCTGAAGGCGCTCAAGGTCGACTTCTATAAGAAGGAAAGCCAACAGGTCACCACCATCGCACCCGCCGGACGTAATCCGATGTCCTGGCAGCGCCGCGTGCGTCAGATAGCCTGGTATCCGAAGCGCTCTCAGGTGCGGCGCTTTATGGAAGAGGTGATTCACCCGGCTATGAATATGGTGAGTGAAGAGCTGGAAAAACAGAACGCCAGGGCAAGCGTTGATAACGCCCATGAAAATCGCATCCGCCTGGAAGTGGATTTTGGCGATGACGTTAACTTCGTTTATGAAGTCCGGCTGCGTCCCTACACCCGCCCTGCCTTCACGCTGATCGAGCTGGAAGAAGAAGAGCGTGAAGGCGACCAGAAGTACTACCGCGCCGAGGTTTATCTGAAGGAAGGCGGTCAGGACTATGACCTGATGGGCTGGTCCCAGGATCAGATAATCCATGATGTCCTGGACCAGTACGAGAAGCATATTCACTTCCTGCATCTGGTGCGTTAATGCCATACCACTCTCCCGGCGTGGAGAGTGAAGGACTGCAATCCTGCCCCGCGTTAGCGGGGCATTTTTTTACTTTCCGTCGCCAGGTTCCTGACATCCACAAACATGCGACATGCGGGGTCGCTATTGTGGTGGCCTGGCTTCGCTCACTCTACGGACAGGCACCCGCCGCTGCCGGGAGGCGTTCTTATCCAGTATGCCCTGCAGATAGTGCTCTATCTGCTCCAGACTGCGGCCCCGGGTTTCCGGCACCCACTTAATCACAAAGATACCGCCGAACACGCCGACGGCGGCGAAGATAAAGAAGGTGGCGGAAAGACCCACCCAGGCCAGCAGAATCGGGAAGAAGAGCGAGATCAGGAAGTTGGCTATCCACATGGCGAAGACCGCGCCGCCCATAAAGATGCCGCGTAGCCGGGTCGGGAAGATCTCCGACAGCAGCAGCCAGGTCACCGGCGACAGCGCCCCCTGCTGAAAGCACAGGAACATCAGCATACCCGCCAGCACCATATAGCTGCGCAACGCATCGACTTCGCCGTTAACGGTTTCCGGCATCAGAGCGCTGACGGCGCCGATAAATAGCAGACACAGAGTACAGCCGAACTGCCCCAGCATGGTCATGGTGCGTCGCCCTATTCGCCCCAGCAGCCAGATACCGACAAAGGTCATCACCACCGATACCACGCCGTTAGAGACCGTCGCGAACAGCGCGGCGTTATCGCTCATCCCCACGGCGGTCAGCATGGTGGGCGCATAGTACATAATGGTGTTAACGCCGGTGAGCTGCTGGATAACGGCGATACCGACGCCGATAAAAAACAGCTTCATCAGCCACGGCGTCATCACCTCTTTCAGGCTCGGTTTGCCCAGCGCCTTCTGCTCTTCCAGGGTCTCTTCTATCTCCATCAGTTCCCATTCGACATCCTCCTTAGCACGGGTGCGTTCCAGTACCTGACGCGCTTCAGCCAGTCGCCCTTTCATGGTGTACCAGCGCGGCGTATCGGGCATAAACAGCATGCCGAACCACAGCAGAATCGCAGGCAGCGTCGCCAGGGCCAGCATCCAGCGCCAGGTGGTGTCGCCACCCCAAATTTCATGGAAGGTGGCGTTGGAGATATAGGCCAGCAGCTGGCCGGAAACGATCATCAGTTCCTGTAAGGTCACCAGCTGGCCGCGACGGTTGGCAGGCGCAATTTCCGCGATATAGACCGGAACGGTAGCGGCAGCGCCGCCGACGGCCACGCCCAGCACCAGGCGGAAGAAAACCATCCAGCTGACGTCCGGCGCCAGGGCAGTACCCGCAGCCCCGATGGCAAAGATAACCGCCAGCCAGATGATGATTTTCTTGCGTCCCGCCGCCGTAGCCATATGACCGGCAAGCAGCGCGCCAAATGCGGCGCCGAACAGCAGTGAGCTGGTGACCAGCCCGGTGGTAAAGGGCGTTAGCTGTAGCTCCTTGCCCATAAACAACAAGGCACCGGAGATCACGCCAGTATCGTAGCCAAACAGCAGACCGCCCAGTGTGGCGATAAGCGCCACCACCTTCACAAAAGGCGTTACCGGGGCATCGCTGTTCGGCCCGGACGCCTTATTGACAGTGAGATAGTCTTCTTTCGTAGTCATAGCGACTCCAGGATAAGAGGATAGATCGGCCTTCTTCGGCCCTGCGACCGGAATGCCTTACAGCAATTTAGATCAAATGTTTCATATGCATAAATAATGAAAATTTAATTTTGCGATACCGATCGTTAATTATTCAGTAACGCAATGAAATAGTGAGGTTTTATGGCTGGAGTTATTGGTTAATTAATTGAATACAGGTGATTTTTTGGTTGTCTGGCGAGAGCGCAAAGCGAGGTGCAGGAACGAAACATTCAGTTCCTGAAAGCGTGAAATGAAAAGCCTGACCGGCACTCTCTGCCGGTCAGGCAGGGATCAGATCCCGGCGGTCTCCCGCAGATAACGCCGGGCTTTTATGGCGTACTCCAGTGGATTAGCCAGTGCCGGATCCTGTTCGGCTTCCACCACCATCCAGCCGCGGTAGCCGCCCTGTTCCAGAATCTCAAATACCGGGCGGAAATCGATAGCGCCGTCGCCGGGAACGGTGAAGGTGCCCATCCGAACGCCATCCAGGAACGACAGTTGCTGGCTTCGAACCTTGTCGATAATCGCCGGACGCACATCTTTCAGATGCACATGGTTAATGCGTGGCAAATAGCGACGCAGCACGTCCAGCATGACTTTGTCATTGCCTTCGGAGTACCAGAGATGGCCGGTGTCATACAGCAGGTAAACCCTGTCATCCACCAGGTTCATAAAGCGGTCTACCTCCTGAGGCGTCTGGATCCCGGTGCCCATATGGTGGTGCAGACAGACCTGCATCCCCTTCTGTTCCGCTATCTGCCCCAGGGTGTTGTAACCTTCCGCCACTCGCTGCCACTGGTCGTCGCTGAATACGGGTTTTCCGTTGCCCAGTACCGGCACCGCCTGCCCCTGAATGCTACCGCTCTGCTCTGAACAGCCAATCACTCTGGCGCCCATGGCGTGTAGGAAATCCATGTGGTTGATAAATTCATCCAGCGTCTTTTCACGCTCGCCGTCGGCGAAGAAAGTGCTGAACCAGGCGTTGCAGATCTCCATACCTCGCAGTTCCAGCATCGGCTTGAGCACCGCCGGGTCACGCGGATATTTACTGCCCACCTCGCAGCCGGTGAAGCCTGCCAGCGCCATTTCGCTAACGGTTTGCTGGAAGGTGTTTTCGCTACCCAGCTCCGGCATATCGTCGTTGGTCCAGCCGATAGGCGCAATGCCCAACCTGACGTTCTCTTTGTTCATGATAATCCTCGATAAAAAGCGTTCTCGGCTTAGCGACCGAGCAACTCCCGCTCGATCAGTTCGCGGGTTTCCACCGCCTGGTGCTTCATCTTTTCCGGATAGCCAAACAGCGCGGCAGCGACAATGGGTTCGCCGCCGACTTTAAACTGGCGGTCGGCAAAGCCCGTTTCACGCAGGGTGCGGAACAGCGTGGTGAAATCCACTTCCCCTTCGCCCGGCGCTACGTGCTGGTGCACGGCAGCATCAACTCCCGGCGGGTTAACGATGTAGCGGCAGTGACGGGTATGGTTCATGGTATCGGCCACCAAAACGTGGGAAAGATCGTCGCCCACGTAACGCAGCATGCTTTCCACATCGCCTTTGCCTTTGTCGTAATAGAAGGTATGAGGCACGCTGTAGACGTACTTCACGTTATCGCTGCGAAATGACTTCACCAGATCGGCGGTGGCATCGTTTTCTTCACAGAAGTCCCAGGGATGGGCCTGTAGCTCAACCCGAATGCCTTCACGTTCAAAGATGGGCAGCAGCTCTTCCATGGAGCGATAGAACATCTCGTCGCAGATCTCCGGCTGATTGGGATCGCCGGACAGTTCGGTATTAATCACCTGTACATCCATTTCAACGGCGATTTCGATCATCCGCTTCCAGTTTTTTACCGCCGCCTGGCGCCGCATTTCATCCGGCCCCGACCAGCGGTAAACGCAGATAAACGAAGAGAGCTCCACGCCGTTGTCCCTGAGCGCCCGCTTATATTCGGCCATGATTTCGCGCCCGGCCCTGGGGTGTTTATAGAACGGATTAATCTGCGGATGGGGCGACTGTTCAATATAGCGATAGCCCCACTCGGCCACCTGCTGCACCATTCGGGTGATGCCCAGATCCTTAATCACGTCGACGTCGAATGCTAACTTCATAACGGCTACCTCTTAATCACTTCAGCGGGGATAAAAGTCGGGACGCGGCGCCATTTCTACCGGCTCTACGCTACCGCTCTGCTGAGCCTTCAGGCAGGCATCGGCGGCGACAGAGGCGGCATAGCCGTCCCAGGCCGAAGGCCCGCGCAGTTCACCGGCCTTCACATCGTCAATAAAGGCCTGCAGCTCCACGTCATAGGCGCGAATAAAGCGATCCTTCCAGTCGGTCAGGATCTCTGTTGCCAGCCGCGCCTGCTTGCGCATCTGCACCGAGGCGGGTTCAGGCAGACGGGCGATACCGCTCTCGCCCACTACTTCGCACTGAATGTCGTAGCCGTACTGGCAATTGACGAAGACCTCGACGTCGATGCGCACGCCGCTGCGGGTTTCCAGCAGGACTATCTGCGGGTCGCGCAGGTTCGCATGGGCGTTGCGGGTGGAGCGCGGGAAGATCACCTGAGCAGAAACGTAGTCGTCGTTCAGCAGCCAGCGCAACACGTCCAGTTCGTGAATCAGCGTGTTGGTAATCGCCATGTCGGTACTGTAGCTTTCGTTTACCGAGGCATTACGATGGGCGCAGTGCAGCATCAGCGGCGTGCCGACCTCACCCTGGGCAATAGCCTGTTTCAGTGCCTGATAGCCGTCGTCGTAAGGGCGCATAAAGCCCACCTGCACCAGACGACGACCGGCGCGCATTTCGGCATCGACGATGCGGCGGCAGCCTTCGGCGCTCATCGCCAGCGGTTTTTCGCAGAATACCGGCTTACCGGCGGCGATAGCGGCCAGGGTGAACTCTTCGTGGGTCGGATCCCAGGAGGTGACCAGCACCGCCTGGACTTCGGGGTCGGCAATCAGCGCATGGCCGTCGTCGTAAATTTTCGCCTCCAGCCCCAGCGCCGTTACCGCGCTGCGGGCGCCTTCGGCGTTGATGTCCGAGACCGCAACGATGCTTGCTCCCTGCAAGACAGTACTACAGCGACGAATGTGCTCTTTGCCGATGGCGCCTGCGCCAATTACACCTATTTTTAGCATCATGATGTGCTCCGGTTAGTAGTCCCGCGCCTGCGCGCGTTTTTCCTGCATTTGCTCCGCCGCCCGGCGGATACGTTCGGAGCTGGAGACCGCGGCCACGCCGACGTGCCACCAGCTGAAATATTTGTGCACCATGGTTTTGGGCAGCACCTTCACATCGATCAGCGTGCTGACCGGGCTGTGGCGCGCTTCTGCCAGCGCCGCTTCCAGATCTTCCAGCCGGGTCACCCGCCAGGTACGGCAACCATAGCCTGCGGCGATAGCGGCGAAATCCACCGGCACCAGGCCACCGCGCAGTTCCCCGCTGTCGGCGTCGCGATGCCGGAATTCGGTGCCGTAGCTGCCCATGCCGTGTTCCATTTGCAGATTGTTGATGCAGCCGTTGGCCATGTTGTCGAACAGAATGACGTTGATCTTTGCGCCTTCCTGAATAGAGGTCACCAGTTCGGAGTGCAGCATCATGAAAGACCCATCCCCCACCAGCGCGTAGACATCGCGCTGCGGTTCGGCGAGCTTAACGCCCAGCGCGGCATTGACCTCGTAACCCATGCAGGAGTAGCCATACTCCACGTGGTAAGCGTCCGGCGCCCGGTTGCGCCAGGTGCGCTGGAGATCTCCCGGCAGACTACCGGCGGCGGCCACCACCACCGCATCTTCGGGCAGTTGTTGGTTCAGCACGCCCAGCACGCTGCTCTGAGTGATAACCGAGCCGGTTATCTCACGGAATTCGCGAAACAGCCGCGTTCGATCGATGCTGTCGTCAATTTCCGGCACAAAATCCTGTTCGCGCCAGCGTACCTGCCACACCCGCTGAGTCTCCTGCAACTGACGGGATCGCGCGCTCTGTAGCTGTTCGCCCCACTGCGCTTTCCAGGCACTGTCTGCCATGGCGCCAGTCAGCGCCTGGAGCGCCTCTCTGGCGTCAGCCACCACCCGAATGCCGTCCAGTTTCCAGGCATCGAAATCGCTGATATTGATATTCAGGAAACGTACGTCGGGATGCTGAAAAATCCATTTCGAAGCGGTGGTAAAGTCGGTAAAGCGGGTCCCGACCCCAATCACCAGATCCGCCTCTTTCGCCAGCAGGTTAGCCGCCAGACAGCCGGTTTCTCCCACGCCGCCCACGTTGAGCGGCTCTTCGGAAAGCAGCGTGCCCTTCCCGGCCTGGGTTTCCGCAATGGGGATCCCATGCTGGCGGGCAAAGTTGAGCAGCGCCTCACCGGCATCCGAATAACGGGTGCCGCCGCCGCAAATCAGCAGCGGACGCTGGCTGCGGCGCAGCGCTTCGCAGGCGTCGGCAATCTGGGCCGCAACGGCCGGGCGGCGATCCAGACGGTGCACGCGGCGTACAAAGAAGTGTTCCGGGTAATCCCAGGCTTCGGCCTGAACGTCCTGAGGCAGAGCCAGGGTCACGGCGCCACACTCCGCCGGGTCGGTCAGAACTCGCATGGCGTTAAGGCAGGCGCTCATCAACTGTTCCGGGCGCGTAATGCGATCCCAGTATTTGCTGACTGCCCGGAAGGCATCATTGGTGCTGATACTCAGATCCTGACTCTGTTCAATCTGTTGCAGAACCGGGTCCGGCTGGCGGGTGGCGAAAACGTCCCCCGGCAGCAGCAATAGCGGAATACGGTTAGCGGTGGCGGTGGCTGCCGCGGTGATCATATTGGCGGCACCGGGCCCCACCGATGAGCTACAGGCGATAATCTGGCGACGACGCAGCTGTTTGGCATAGCCGATGGCGGCGTGGGCCATCCCCTGTTCGTTACGACCCTGCCATACCCTTAAATCGCCGCGGTCCTGTTCCAGCGCTTGCCCCAGACCCAGCACATTGCCGTGCCCGAAGATGGCGAAGATCCCTTTGACGAATTTGATCTCGCGCCCGTCAACCTCAACAAACTGATTATCAAGGAATTTGACCAATGCCTGCGCCATTGTCAGCCTGATTCTGCCCATAGCCCTTTCCTTTATCGTGATACCGGTGTCGAAGCGACGCCGGTGGGAATGAAATATGAGGGGATTATATGCAAATGGATTTTTCATAAAATACAAATACAGAAAAAACATTTCATTTTGCGAGGGCGATCAAACTCTCTATTTCGTTTTTGGTTTTCATTTCATTCATTTCACTGCAACAATAACCCTACAATTCCCCTATGAAATTGCGGGTTGTGGCGGGTGTCAGGGTCTGTACTGTCGGGGATAGCCGGGTACAGGTTGCCGCTGCCCTCACAAAAATGAACTATAAATTTCATTTTGCATTGATAATGAAATTTACGTTCGCCATACTGACATTCGTTTGTTAACCCGGCTGCATAGGCGAGCGCGCGCTATGTGGGTAAGTCAAGGTAAGCAGAAGGAATCCGTAACTATGAATGCAGCAGTTAAGCGGCTCGATGTGATCTGTATCGGGCGTGTCGCCGTCGATCTCTATGCGCAGCAGGTGGGCGCCAGGCTGGAGGATGTCGCAAGCTTTGCCAAATATCTGGGAGGCTCATCGGGCAATGTGGCCTGGGGCACCGCCATTCAGGGGCTGAAGTCCGCCATGCTGGCCCGGGTGGGCGATGAGCATAACGGCCGCTTTATTCGTGAAACCCTGGAAAATGCAGGGGTCAATACCGACTATCTCATCACCGATCCGACCCGGCTGACGGCGCTGGTAATGCTGGGCATTAAGGATCAGGATACCTTTCCGCTGATCTTCTATCGCGACAACTGCGCCGATATGGCGCTGTCGCCCGATGATATTGATGAAACCTGGATTGCCTCGTCCCGCGCGCTGGCGGTCACCGGCACCCACCTCTCCCACCCGCAAACCCGGGCGGCGGTGCTGAAAGCGCTGGAATATGCCGGGCGCCACGGGCTGCGTCGGGCGCTGGATATCGACTACCGCCCGGTGCTGTGGGGGCTGACATCTCCGGGCGATGGCGAAACCCGCTATATCGAATCCGGCGAGGTGACCCGCCAGCTCCAGGAGGTGCTGCACCACTTTGATCTGATCGTCGGCACCGAAGAGGAGTTTCATATTGCCGGTGGCAGCACCGATACCCTGACGGCGCTGAAAAAGGTGCGCGAGGTGAGCAACGCCACTCTGGTCTGCAAGCGCGGCCCCATGGGCTGCGTGGTTATCGAAGGTAACGTCCCGGATGACTGGTCGCAGATTCCGCTGCAACAGGGAGTCAGGGTGGAAGTCCTCAACGTGCTGGGAGCCGGTGACGCCTTTATGTCTGGCCTGCTGCGCGGCTGGCTGAATGACGAAGGCTGGGAACAGGCCTGTCGCTATGCCAACGCCTGCGGCGCGCTGGTGGTTTCGCGCCACGGCTGCGCCCCTGCCATGCCCACCCGCGCCGAACTGGATGACTATCTGTCCCGGGCCGAGTCGGTGCCGCGCCCGGATCTCGATGCGCGTCTTAACCATCTGCATCGCGTCACGTCGCGCCAGCGTCGCTTCGACGAGCTGTGTATCTTTGCCTTTGATCACCGCAAACAACTGGTGGAAATGGCTCAGCAGACCGGTCGCGACGAAAGCTGCATTCCGCCGCTGAAACGCCTGCTGCTACAGGCAGCGCAGGATGCGGCGACCGAAGCCGGGCTCGAACAGCGCAGCGGTATTCTGGCGGATAGCACCTTCGGCCAGGGGGCGTTAAACGCTATTACCGGTCAGGGATGGTGGATTGGCCGCCCTATTGAGCTGCCCGGTTCACGCCCGCTGCGTCTGGAACATGGTGATATCGGCAGTCAACTCCGTAGCTGGCCGCTGGAGCATATCGTGAAGTGCCTGGTGTTCTATCATCCGCATGACAGTGCGGAACTGCGTCAGCGCCAGGATGAGCTGCTGCTGGACGTATGGCACGCCTGCAACCAGTCCGGCCACGAGCTGCTGCTGGAGGTGATCCTGCCCGCTGATGCCACGGACCGCCGCGAGTGCCACTATCTGGCGATGCTGGAGCACTTTTACCGACTGGGGATCCAGCCCGACTGGTGGAAGCTACCGCCGCTGGCAAGTGTTACCTGGGACAAAGTCAGTGAGCTTATCGTGCGTGAAGACCCCTGGTGTCGGGGTATCCTGCTGCTGGGGCTGGATGCCGAGCCAGAGGTGCTACGTGCCGGTTTCCGTGAAGCGGCGCGCCATCCGGCCATTAAAGGCTTTGCGGTGGGGCGTACCATTTTCGGCCAGCCTTCACGACGCTGGATGGCGGGTGAACTGAACGACGATGAACTGATCGACGAGGTGAAACAGAACTATCTGCGGCTGATTGGTTACTGGCGCGAGGCCAGACGCGGATAACCCCCTGACGGCGCGCGGCCGGTTTGTGCCGCGCGCGGTAACGCAACGTGAAATGAATCCCGTATTAACGCACCGGAAATGAAATTTTTCCTCCATTTGGTACACTGATTCCAGTTTCCTTTTCACTCTGTCACAGGCAATCACATGGCCAATAATCCAACTCAGGTTTCTATTCTCCAGGACGAGATTCGCAGCCGCTACGACACGCTCAGTAAACGACTGAAGCAGGTGGCGCGCTATATTCTTGATAACAGCAACAGCGTCGCTTTTGATACCGTCGCTTCCATCGCTCACCAGGCGGATGTTCCCCCCTCTACCCTGATCCGCTTCGCCAATGCCTTTGGCTTCGGCGGTTTCAACGAAATGAAACAGATGTTCAAGCAGCATCTGATGGAAGAGACCGCCAACTATACCGAACGGGCGCGCCTGTTCCGCCAGACCGCCGGTGAAGAGACCAGCGCGCCGGAAACGCCGTCCGAAATTCTGAATATGTTCACCATGGTGAACGGCCAGGCGCTGCAGCAGCTGGCGATGCAGGTGGTGCCCGAAGAGTTAGAGCGTGCCGTAGCACTGCTGGGTGACGCGGAGAATATCTATGTGATTGGACTGCGCCGCTCGTTCAGCGTCGCCTCCTATCTGACCTACGCCCTGCGCCATCTTGACCGGCGCGCCTTTCTGATAGACGGGCTGGGCGGCATGTTCACCGAGCAGCTCAGTATGGTGGGGCCAAAGGATGTGGTGGTAGCGGTAAGCTTTTCGCCCTACTCAAAAGAGGTGGTGGAACTGGTAGAGTTGGGCGCCCAGCGCAAGGCGCGCCAGATTGCGATTACCGACAGCCAGGTCAGTCCGCTGGCCGCCTTTAGCGATGTCTGCTTCGTGGTGCGCGAAGCGCAGATCGACGGTTTTCGCTCTCAGGTCGCCTCGCTGTGTCTGGCCCAGACGCTGGCGATTTCGCTGGCGCTGGGCAACAGTAAAGAGGGGAAGTAAGACCTTAATCGAAAAACTGCATATTTTTATAGGGCGCGCGTCGGCACTGCGCCAGCCGGGAGCTCAGTGAGCCGACGTGCAGCTCAAGCTGATGGCTGTCGGGATCCAGAAAGTAGAAAGATTCTCCTTCGCTGGTATTTCGCTTCCATTCTCTGACGCATCCGGCGCGCAATTTGTTAACCATGGTTTCAAATTCAGCGCCGTCTGTTGAAAAGGCATAGTGGGTATAGTCGCGCGGTTCGCCAGTCTGGCGACGCGGGTCGAACGAAAGACACAGCCACAGGCCTGGAAGTGACAGATATGCCCCCGTTTCCCAACGAGCTTCCAGTTTAAGCCCCAGAATATCGTGGTAGAACCCAATACTGCGGGTAAGGTCGCTGACCGCTAAAGTCAGGTGGTTCAGGCCGGTTAACATATTGCCCCCTTCAGTTTTCCGGGATCCAGCCGTTATGTGCAAAGATCCGCTGGTAAATCTCCCTGATCGCCTGCTGCTTATTCATATTGTACTGCTGCACCGTGGCGGCCCCGCTTAGCGCGGCTGTTTTTGCCTCTTCATATCTTTTACGATCCTGCGGATGCCCGGAAAGCCAGTCCCGAAATAAAAGATGACGCAGATGTTCCGGACAATCAGGCCCGAAGATATGCAAATTGACGCAGGGTGTATTGAGACGCAGCATTCGATGCTGATACCAGGAGGGTTCCCGGACGCGGTGCGTATAGCCGATCGCCGTCAACGCCGGTATATAGGATGCTTCATCTTCGGGATCCTCGACAATCATATCGATATCGATAACCGGTTTCGCCGACAGACCGGGTACGGCAGTCGAGCCCACGTGCGCAATCTCCAGCGCCTTTATGCCTGGCGCACTTGCAATGCGCTGGCTCAGCGTGTCGAACAGCGTCGGCCACGCTTTATCATAGGGCACCACCTCGATATGCTCAGTCTCAGGCGGCCCCACGACCCATGGGTTCTCGTTCGGATCGCCTTCCTCAAAGGTGATGATTTCGTGAGCCTTCGTTTTTATTGGGTCTTTGTCATTCATGCGCATATGCCCGTTGGAAGTCGATTAAAGCAATACTATTAACGAAGTGTACATTTGTACACTCGGCAATAGAGCTGGTACCACGGAAACAGGCGGTATTAATACGGAGGGGATGACGGGAATGAAAAACAGACGCGCCACCCTCTGGTGAGCGGCGCGTCTTTGGCCGAACGGGCATCACTTCCTGGGATAATCGTCGCTATTAATCCAGGCGTGATCCTCTTCCCAGCGGAACAGCCATTTGCGCTGCGGCCCGGCCATTACGTTCAGATAATAGCTGTCGTAACCGGCGATGCTGGCGACGGGATGATAGCCGCGCGGCACCATCACCACATCGTGGTTATAGGGGGCCATACAGGCGTCCAGCGAGCGGTCGTCGGTATAAACCCGCTGTAAGGCAAAGCCCTGGGGCGGATCGAAGCGATGATAGTAGGTCTCTTCCAGTTGGGTTTCCTGCCCTTCCACCGCGGTATCGTGCTTGTGGCTGGGCCAGGAGCTGGTCGCGCCTTCATCGGTATAGACTTCGACCACCAGCAGGCTGTGCGCCGGTTCGCTGTCCGGCAGGATATTGTGCACCAGCCGCTGATTACGGCCCTTACCGCGCCGCTCCACGCCAACGCCGGAAGGCGCTATCAGGCGCGCAGGCAAATTTCCGCCGCCCGGCGCGCTACATACCGCCAGCTCCAGTTCGCTGTCGGCCACCACCTCGACCCAATCGTGATGAGGCACATAAACCGACCACGGCGGCGTGCGCTCAAACGGCGACATTCGCCCTCCCAGCCCGGGAAAATCGGCGTTGCGGGTTTTAACAGACGCCAGCCCGGACACCAGTACCAGACAGAGTTCGCGATCGCCGCTTTCAAGCGTAATACGATCGCCCTTGTTCAGCAGGTGCGCCTCGAAGCCCACAAACTCCCAGCCAGCGCTGGCCGGGGTTATCTGCTGAATACGCCCCGTTCCGGGGCGACGTTTTTCAAGTAACGACATGCTACCTTATTCCTCCATCCATCAGCCCAGCGTGGGCATGCTGAATTCCGATACTGTCTGCTGCCCTGCCGGCCAGCGAACCGTGGCGGTTTTCATGCGGGTGTAGAAGCGTACGCCGTCCGGGCCATGCACGTTGAGAGCGCCAAACACTGAGCGTTTCCAGCCGCCAAAGCTGTGGAATGCCATCGGCACCGGTACCGGGATATTCACCCCAACCATACCCGCCTGAACGTCATGCACAAATTCCCGGGCGGCGTGGCCGTTGCTGGTAAAGATGGCGCTACCGTTGCCAAATTCGTGGCCGTTAACCAGTTCCAGCGCACTGTCATAATCCCGGGCGCGTACCACGCTCAGCACCGGCCCGAAGATCTCCTCTTTCCAGATGGTCATCTCCGGCGTGACGTTATCGAACAGCGTACCGCCAACATAGTAGCCCTCTTCGTAACCTGCCGGGGTAAAGTTGCGGCCATCCACCACCAGTTGCGCGCCTTCGGCGACGCCTTTATCGATATAGCCCAGCACTTTCTGCTGATGGGCCCGGGAAACCACCGGTCCCATTTCATTCTCTTCGCTGCCCCGCAGGCAGCCCGGCCCCACTTTCAACGCCTGAACCAGCGGCGTCAGACGCGCGATCAGTTTATCTGCCGTTTCGTCACCCACCGCGACGACGACCGGCAGCGCCATGCAGCGTTCCCCGGCGGAGCCGTATGCGCCGCCCATAATCGCGTTAACGGTGGCTTCCAGATCGGCGTCCGGCATCACGATGGCGTGGTTTTTGGCGGCCCCGAAAGCCTGAACTCGCTTGCCATAAGCACTGGCGGTTTTATAAATGTGCTCGGCTACAGCGGAAGATCCTACAAAGCTGACCGCCTGAATTCGCGGATCGCTGCACAGCGGTTCCGCCTGATCGTTACCACAGTGCACCACGTTAAAGACACCGTCCGGCAGCCCGGCTTCACTCAGCAGTTCCGCCATTTTGACTGCAGCGGAAGGCGCCAGCGCGGGCGGCTTAAGTACGAAGGTATTACCGCAGGCCAGAGCGATGGGGAACATCCACATTGGCACCATGGCCGGGAAGTTAAAGGGAGTGATACCGGCCACCACGCCCAGCGGCTGCATCAGCGAATAGCTGTCCACGCCGCTGCCGACGTCGGAGGAAAACTCCCCTTTTTGCAGGTGCGGAATGCCGCAGGCGAATTCGACCACCTCCATGCCGCGGGTCAGCTCGCCCATGGCATCCGACCAGACTTTGCCGTGCTCGCTGACGATAAGCGCCGCCAGTTCGTCACTGTGCTGCTCCAGCAGACTCTTGAATTTAAACAGAATGCGGGCGCGGCGCAGCGGTGTGGTGCGCGACCAGCTGTCAAAAGCCGCGTGCGCCACGGCAATGGCTTCCTGCACTTCCTGTTTGCTGGACTGCGTGACTTCGCGGACCGCCTGTCCGGTAGCCGGATCGTAAACCGGCTGGGTTTCGTTGCTGCTGCTGAAACAGATTTTCCCGGCAATATAGTTTCCAGTGATGTTCATGCTTTCGGACTCCAGATAGTCAATGTTGGCACCTGTGGTCCCGTGCGAACGGGATGAATCAAACCTTAGCCAAATGAAATTAATATTTCAATAACAATAAAAATGAAATGCCGGGTTTTGTGACGGGGATTACGCGCCGTACTGTCGTCCTTCATTCGTGGGAGTGTCTTTCGATATAGCATAGCGACTGGCGTCGCATTGCGGTGATGGAAAGTCAAAATTGCGAGAAGGCTCTAAAAAATAATTTTTTCTCTCTTGTAATAAATGAAATAAATGTTTTGATCTGGCAAGACCTTTACCCTGTTTCTGGAGAACCCCTATGAACATCGATATTCAGCGTTTCTGCGTTAACCGTAAGATTGCCCCCGGAATGGGGATTGCCCCCTTCTTTCAACTGGTCAGTCAGCTTGGATTGAATAAAGTCGAGCTGCGTAACGATATGTCTGGCGGTAGCGTGACTGACGACCTTTCACCCCAGGCGGTACGGGAACTGGCCCAACGCTACGGCATTGAGATTCTCTCCATTAACGCCCTCTACCCCTTTAACTGCCCCGATGAGGCGCTGATGGCGCGGGCAAAAGCGTTGCTGGAAACGGCAAAAGAGATCGGCGCCCGGGCCCTGGTGCTGTGTCCGTTAAATGATGGAACGCCGGTAGCGGCGCGCCAGACCATCGACGCCCTGCGCCAGCTTGCCCCTCTTTTTGCGGAATATGACGTGGAAGGTCTGGTGGAGCCGCTGGGCTTCCCTTTTAGTTCGCTGCGTTCAGCGCGCGAGGCTGCGGCACTGATTCATGAGGCGGGCGCTCCGTTCCGACTGCTGGTGGATACCTTCCACCACGCGCTGTGGCCCGATGCCGAACGCGAACTGGCAACGCTTGATATCAACCGGGTGGGACTGGTGCATCTGTCCGGGGTGGAGGATCCACGCCCGATGGAACAACTGACTGACGAACAGCGTATTATGCTGAGCGATGCCGACAGGCTGAACAGCGCCGCCCAGGTGCGGCGCCTTGAAGAACTGGGATATCGTGGCGCTTACTCCTTTGAACCCTTCTCTTCCGTTATGGAAAGCTGGTCCGGTCAGGAGATTGAGCGCCAGATTCGCCAGGGAATGGCGTTGATTCAACAGGCCAGCGGTTGATTCTGTGACATTGTCACTTGCTGCGCCGCTTCTCGATAGCATCCTTAAGCAGCGCGGCACAGCGATAAAACCCGTGGGCGAACTTGCCGTAAGGCAGCGTCAGAAACAGCGCCATCACCACCCCGAGATGCACCGCCAGCAGCGCCCCCATCAGCGGCCCATCCCTGCCTGCCAGCAGCGCCAGTCCGGTGATGCTGGTTAACAACAGCAGCAGACAGAATGCGCGATCCAGCGGTTTCTGCTGCTCATCGCCGTGCAGCGGCGCCCGCCGCAGGTTAAGCCACAATAGCCCCGCCGGGCCGATGATAAGGCCAATCCCCCCCAGAGTGCCCAGAATCACCGGCAGACTCAGCAGCGGATAAGGCGCAGGCTGCCCCAGCAGATAGTGATAGCCGGTGGCCACCACCGTCGCGGCGAAGCACAGCATAAAACCGTAGAAGGTAAAATGGTGGAAGCGACGGCGGCGCAGCGTATAGCGATCGTCCTCGTCATTACATCCTTCGCCGTGGCCGCCGTCCAGGTAAGTGAGCGTCAGCGCGTGGCGGGCTGCTTCCAGCGCCGCCGGGGGTCTGGGCGTACCGCCGGAAACGCCGCGCCAGAAGCGGACCACGCCCACGATTAGCGCCAGCAGACCAAAACCAAACACGCCGCCAAACAGTATCGCCAGCAGATTATGGGGGAAGATCTGGTAAAAATCCCCCGCCAGCGGCGGATGCCACAGGCCGCCGCGCAGCGCTACCGCCAGCAGCAGAAACAGGCTAAGACTCAGGGTCAGCGCCAGCGCGCTGGTTACTCCGGCATGGCGATACAGCGCGCCAAACCGGGCGGGCCATGCGTAACGCTGCCAGGTTTCCAGACGCACTTTCGCCAGCGTCTGGGGCACCGTAATGGCGAATTCGTGGGGCGGCGCATACTGGCAGGCATGCAGACAGGCGCCGCAGTTGTGGCACAAATTCGCCAGATAGTGGATATCGGCATCGCTAAAGCTCAGACGCCGGGTCATGGCCGGAAATACCGCGCAAAATCCTTCGCAGTAGCGGCAGGCATTACAGACCTGCATCACCCGTTTGGCCTCTTCTTCATGCGGTCGGGTCAACTGGCGGGCTTCGTTAATCAGGGAATTAAGCTGTTGCATGGTGAGACTCCTTCTGGCGCGCGGCCCGGGCCGCCTGTTCTCCGGCAATGCGGCCAAAGGTGGTGCCAATAGACATGCCCACCCCGGCGGTATAGCCCTTACCCAGCACGTTGCCGGCCATCATCTCCCCGGCCGCAAACAGATTGCTGCTGGGAATGCCCGCGAAATGCACCGCGGCCTGTTCATTGACCCTCAACCCCAGGTAGGTAAAGGTAATGCCCGGTCGCAGCGCGTAACCGTAAAACGGCGGCTGGTCGATGGGCCGGGCCCAGTGGCTTTTGACGGGCGTCAGCCCCCGGGTATGGCAGTTATCGAGCCGGGTATGGTCGAACTGGCCCGGCTGGCAGGCGCGGTTGTAGTCGGCAATGGTGGCGCTCAGGGCGGCGGGATCGAGCCCCAGCTGTTCGGCCAGCGCAGGCAGACTTTGCGCGCAGGCGCCAGGGAACACCGGCGGCATAAAGTGGCCGGGGGCCCGGGAATCAATAATCGACCAGGCTATCTGCCCCGGCTGCTGTGCCACCAGTCGTCCCCAGATGGCGTAGCGTTTGGGCCAGAAGTCCTCCCCTTCATCGTAGAAGCGCTGACTGTCGCGGTTTACCACTACGCCAAGCGATACGCAGTCCACCCGGGTGCAGATACCGCCGTCATAGAGCGGCGCCCTGGCATCAATAGCCACACAGTGTGACTGAGAGGGATCGCCGATAATATCGGCCCCGGCCTCCATCATAAATTTCAGCAGCGTTCCCTGATTAAAGCGGGTGCCGCGAATCAGAAAGTTGTCGGCAGGCCATTCGCCCCGTTCGTTCTGGCCCCAGGCTTCCCGCAGCCATGCCCGGTTGGATTCGAAACCGCCGCAGGCCAGCACGCAGGATCGGGCGGCAATCCGCTCATTGCCTGACCAGGCCGCGACAAAGCGCCCTGCTTCCAGCTCCAGTAAGTCCACCGGCGTTTCATAGCGGATAGTCACGCCCAGCCGCTCCGCGCTGCGGTAATAAGCGTTGACCAGCGCCTTACCGCCGCCCATAAAAAAGGCGTTGGTGCGCGCCACGTGCAGAGCGCCGGAAAGTGGCGGCTGAAAATGGACGCCGTGGCGCCGCATCCAGTCGCGGCAGTGGGACGAAGTGCGGATAGTCAGACGCGCCAGGGTTTCATTGGTTTCACCACCGGTGACCCGCAGCAGATCTTCCCAGAACTCCTGTTCCGGATAACTTTCTACCAGAACGTCCTGGGGGGCGTCATGCATACAGCGCAGATTGCGGGTATGTTGCGAATTACCGCCGCGCCAGGCTTTGGGGGCGGCTTCCAGCAGCAGCACCGACGCACCGGCCTCTCTGGCCGTCAGGGCCGCGCACAGCGCCGCGTTGCCGCCGCCAATCACAAGCACATCAAACATATCAGACTCCGGAATCACATGAATATCGCCATGCTATCCGGCAGGATGCAGCGGCGATACGGCCGCCGCCTGAAGGGGGTTTTACAATTTGTAAAGGCTGGCGCCCGGCCAGCGGCCACGACTGACCAGCTCGCTCATCACGCTGGTGAGTACCACCCGGGCCGCCAGCGCCGCCGGTGCCAGTTCGTCATCGCAAAGGCTGACCAGAGCGTTAATGCGCCCCGGCGCGGGGGGACGCAGTCGCAGCACCCGGAGATCGAATTCGCCCAGTGACGAAACGGCGGCACCGGGCTGGATGGTCACCCCGGCACCGTGACGCACTGCTGCCATCAACAGCGCCAGGCCGTCGATCTCAAGGTGTGGCGTCAGGGCAAGATGGTGGCTGGCAAACAGCCGATCCACCAGGGCGCGCAGCCCGTGCCCCGCACTGGGAAGGATCAACGGCACCGCGGCAAGATCCGCCACGCTGATTTGGTCGCCGGTCTCGGCCCCCAGTAATGACGGCGGACCAATCACAAACAGTTGCTCTTCCAGAATGGGAATGGCGCTCCAGGTTTCAGGCTGCCCCTGCTGGAACAGCACCGCCAGATCGAGCCTGCGCGCCGCCAGCATGTGAGCCAGATTACCGGAAAGACTTTCCACAATGTGCAGCCGCACGCTGGCGTAGCGTTCACTCATCGCTTCGATAAAGGGCAAACCGAGCACCGATGCGGTGCTCGGTGCCATCCCCACACTAACATGCCCCGCCAGCCGGGCCTGGCTGGCCGCCCTTACCGCTTCATTGGCATGGCGCAACGTCAACTGTGCCTGGGCGAAAAAGGCCATCCCTGCCGCCGTGGGCTGTACCCCCTGCGAGGTGCGCTGCAACAGGCGTACCGCCAGCTCGTTTTCAAGCCGGCTTATCTGCTGGCTGAGGGCCGATACCCCTACCTCCAGCCGCCGCGCGGCGCCGGAAAAACTGCCTGCCTCTATGACGCTGACAAAATAGCTTAACTGACGTAGCTCCACATCCACCTCACCTTTACACCGGGGCTACAGGTAATAGCCTGAAAGCAGCAGGATGGCAATGCCCGGGGCGGAATATGCGAGGCGGGACACCCTTCAGGAATCAGCGATGCGGCGCAGCTTCCATTTCATGATACCGTCCGCCACCGGCCCTGGAATGGTGAGTCCATGCCAGCGCAGGCTGCCGATACGGAAAGTGGCGCTGGCGGTAGCCAGAATATGGCCGCTGTCATTCAGCAGGCGTCCCGCGGTAAAGCAGATACCGCCCTTACGCTGTTCAATCCAGCCTTCGCCGCGGATCACTCCCGGTGCCGCCGGATGGATAAAACTGGTCTTTGATTCAATGGTCAGCGCAACCTTGCCGGGCGGCAGATCCAGATAAATCGCGGGTCCCATACAGTCGTCCAGCATCGCGCTCAAAATCCCACCCTGAATATTGCCCAGCGGATTGGTCAGCCCCGGGCCCGCCTGATACTCAATATGAACCACGCCCTGTGCTTCATCGTAACGATCGAAGCGCCATCCCAGAGTCATGGCAGCCTTTGACAGCGGCAGTTGCCCATTAACCACCTTCCAGAACAGTGCATCAGGGTTCATATCATCCTCCGAAAAGTACCAGACCGGCCGCGCCCAGCGCAGCCATTATCAGAATCAGTCCTACAGGCGTTCTGGCGCCAGTTCTGGCCCGGAAGGACGCGGCAACCAGCGCCTGGGTTAACAGGCCGAAAGCAAACAGAGCGGCGAATGTCCACCATACCGGGCCGCTCGCTTCGCGCCACAGGAGCGCCAGTAGCGTCAGGCAACTGAGCAGCCACGCCAGCCAGGCAAAACCCACTGCCCGCATCAACGCCAGGATCAGGTTCCTGACCCGTTCGTCGAGCTGTTCCCACTCTATGCCTACCCCCTGGCGGTGATAAGGCATAAAGGTCGGGCGTAGCAGGTAGATCAGGGAAAACAGCAGAACGAAACTAAAAGCCAGGATGATGAACAACAGACTTAACCACTGTGGCATCTTAACCCCCCGGGTTATCGGACCAGCGCCTGTTCAGGTCAGACCAGATTAAGGGTAGAGCCGAATGTTGGGATGTCAAATACAGTGGGTGGATATTCTCTTCTCCCGGACGTGTGGCGATATGCGTACCATAATTCACTCAGAGAATAATTCAGTGGCTTTGTCCTGTAATGCTATTGCCATATCTTCAAGAAATATTAGTTTATCCTGCGGATAGAAATCTTCCCGAAAATTGAACGCTCCATATATATCAACAAATGCCAAAGCAATTCTTTTAGGTACTGAATGCTCTTGTGACCAGCCCTGAATAAGCACGTCAATAGATTGGAGTAATTCATTAAATTCATCCTCAGTCCATGGCAATTTGCTTCTTACTCTGACTGGGAGTGAATTTCCGGAAGCCAGTAAGTCGTAGACTTGTTGTTCTGCTGAAGAAATATCCATTAATCACCTCCGCACACTATTGTTAATTTAGATCTTTCGATACGGCCCACAACCAGCACTTCCCTGGAGTTTGCCGCGTAATGCGTGGCAGGCGGTTTCAAACCTGCCGCCTGTGCTTTCGCTTCTGTTGATACATCAATGATTTTTCTCTCGCCTGTGGAATCCGGTATCACATCATCCGTATCAAACATAATGGTCCTTTGGCCCGGTTTTCTCCAGTGATCGGTGACAGCAGAATCCACGGTCGTGGATATATATTGAGAACCTTTAAAAGTTTCCTTGCTACCATTTCTGACGTGCCCGCCAGGTGTCATTCCTCTTCCGGGAAGGCGGGCAGAAATACCTTTATCGATATCTTCGTCCGGTCGAAGGTTTCTATATACGATAATCAATCCTAACGGATCCACCCACCCCAGTGGATTCGGTGCATATCGATACAAATTCACCCCGCCATTTAATCTGATCGGGTCCTGACTAATATAATTGCCGGTCTGAGGGCAGTAATAGCGGTAGCGGTTATAGTGCAGCCCAGTTTCGGTATCGAAGTACTGGCCCTGAAAGCGTAGCGGATTGTCGATCTGACTGGCGTAAACCTCTCCCGGTTCGCCCCAGACCCCGCAGCGTTGCGACCAGACGATTTCGCCATTGCCTGCGGTCAGCCGCAGCGGCATGCCGTTCGGATCACAGTGATAGTGATAGCTGTTGCGCTCGCCTTCCTGCTGGGTTAGCAGCGCAAACGGATAGAAACTGCCCGGGTAGTAGACATATTCCCGCAGATTGTTAAAGAGCGCCGCCTGGGCCTTCTGGCGTTTCAGACGACCTGCGACATCATAGAGCGCCAGCGGTTGCAGCGGTGGGCCGCCCGGTGCGCTGACTTCCGCCTGTAATGCATCCCCCTGCCAGTAAAACCAGCGGGTTTCCTGGGCCGTTTGCTTGCACACCCGCCGCCCCAGGCCATCGTAAGCATAGTGCGTGACGTTGTCACCCTGACGTACGGCAATCAGCTGCTGGCTTTCGTCCCAGATAAACTCCTGGCGACTGCCGTCAGTATAGCAACGTTGACGTAAATTACCTGCCCGGTCAAAGAGATAGCGCGTATCATTATAGTGGCCTTCACGATACCAGCCTTCTGGCGATGTATCCACCGTATGCACCCTGTGCGTCATCCGGTTGCCGGTCGCATCCTGGATAAAGCGATGGATATGTGCCTGCGGATCGGTATGGGCCAACAGGTGCCCGACCACATCATAGTGATAGCCATCGTCCCCCCACTGGCTATCGCTGCGCCGGGTCATATTGCCCCGGCGATCGTAGCGATAGCCGGTTGAAAACAGAGGTAATTCACCCTGTAGCGTTCGCAGGGCAATGGGCTGACTGTCGGCGTCATACTCTATCTGGCGCGCCACTTCGTCGCTCAACTGTTCTTTATTCAGTCTGCCCGCATGGTCATAAGTCAGCGTTACCGGAGGGTCATCGTTGAGGGTAATCGAAGAGAGTTGCCCGGCATCATTCCAGCCAAACGCCACCCGGTGCCCGGCGTCGCTTTCTCGCAGAATTGGCAACCCGGCGCTGTTGTAATGATGCCTGACGACAAAACCGTCCTGCTCTTCGGCGACTATCCGGCCTGCGGCATCGTAACGCCATGCCAGTTGGCACCAGCCGTTATCGCAGCCGATCATCCGGCCACTGAGGTCATAGCGATATTGGGTTAACAGCCGGTCGCCGCTGCGTTTCTCTTTCAGCCGACCGGCACGGTCATAATCATAATCGAGTGAGTGGCCTAACGGGTCGGTGCGGCGCAGTAGCCGTTGGGCGGAATCCCACTGATAGCGGGTTGTCTGCCCCCAGTAATCCACCTCTTCGGTGACCCGCCCTAAAGCATCGCGCCGCAGTTGCCAGCTCTGGCCCAGGGCATTGACCACCGCCGTTAGCTGGTCTTCGCTGTCATAGTGATAAGCCACGCGCCCGCCGTCCGCCGTCAGGCATTCGGTAACCATCCCGGTCCCGTTGTAGCGTAGTCGGGTCTGATACCCCTCTTCATCCTGATAGCATACCGGCTGATTTTCACGATCGTATTCTATGGTTACTCGTTGACCACCAGGGAACAACACCTGGGTCAGTCGGTCTTTAGCGTCATACTCATAGCGGGTCTTTTGACCGCCTGTATCCCTTTTCAGGCGCAGATTACCGCGCAGATCGTGGCATAGCAGCCACTGTGGCCCCTGATTGCTGACTATGCGGCACGGGAAACCATTTCGATCGTACTCCAGGTTTTTTTGTTCGCCATCAGCGTCCAGTAGTTCGACCACCTGGCCTTCGTCGTTATAGCGATAGCGTCGGAATACGTCGGTGGGGTCTATCGACAGCAGTAAATTCCCTCGGGAGTCGTACTGCATCTGCCAGACGTTACTATTTTCGTCGTTCAGCGTTTCCGGCAGCGCCAGGTCGTTATAGATCAGGCTCAGGCGATGACCATCGGGCAGGATCTCTTCCCCGATTAACCCCAGTTCGTTATAACGCCACTGATGCCGTCTGCCGTCGGGATGCGTGACGCTGAGCGGGCGGCCCAGTTCATCATAGGTAAAGACCGTGTTACCCCCCAGCGGATCAATTTCGCTGACTGGTAAACCGCTGCTGTCAAAGCGGATATGACTGATATGGCCGAATGAGTCGGTCACTTCCACTTCGTTTAACAGATCGTGGTATACGAAGTGATAGTCATACAGCCCGCCATCACCCCAGGCGTGAATCACCCGCCAGTCGTGGTCCCAGGCGTAGTGGAAAGCCTGGCCGTTGCGATCTTCGTGGCGGATCATGCGTCGCTGTTGGTAGTCGAAGCGCCGGACGGCGCCCAGGGCATCAATTTCCGCCGCCAGTTGATGGTCTGCGTCGTACTCATAGCGGGTGAGCGGCGAATAAGCGTCGTTGTCGGTGTCGTACAGCCGCATGGCCTCAATCCGCTGACGCCGGGTGGTGATATGAATCTCACGGCCGGTCTTACCCGTAGCGACATACTCCACCAGTCGGACTAACTGCCCCTGCCTGCGCACGAACTGCCAGCGGTTACCGTTGCGATCCGCCAGCGCGGCCAGCGGCATGCTGACAGCATCGTCAAAGTGATACCGCTGGCCGTCGTTATCTTCATAGATCCAGCGCCGCTGTTGTTCGTCCTGTTCCCACCACAGGCGTCCGCCGTCCGGCAGGCCCGGCGTGGCATGCTGGCGGCCCGGCTGTTCTGGGATCTGTGCAAAAAGGGTCATCCCTCCCGGGCGGGTAAGCAACAGGCTGTCATTTCCATTACGCGCCAGGTGGATATCGGCGGGCGTTGACCAGCCGTAGCCGCAATATCCTGCCTCATCAACATCCGCCGAGGAGTAGCAGCGCACCCAATCCAACGTCAGTCGCCCCGGCAACAGGAAGTCCCGATGTTCCAGCGCCACGCTGCCATCCCGAATATCTACCGGCTCGGCCCGCAGTACTTTGCATTTCAAAAAACCGGGATCCATATTCTTAAACAGCTTGCGACGAAAGGCCTGAAACTGTTCCATAAATTTGCGATAGCGCGGCGTTTTTTTAAATTTTTTCAGCCCCTTACCCAAACCGGCTAACCCCGCGCGCATCATCAGAGCCACCACATTAATGGTGGAAGGCCCACCGACGATCACCTTATTCGGCAGCGCCAGATTGGTGGTTAGCGGCATGGTTAGCGATAGCGGTTTCGGTTTGCTGAGTCTCTTTGGCCGCAACGGCGGTATCATGCCGACAAAATTGCAGCTCAGCACCGGCATCGTGATGCGCGCAAAAGGTTCGCCGTCGGCCCGCACCGTCTGGCTTCCCATAAACAGTTCATCGTCCAGCTGCGGCCCGCCAGGTAAACGCAGTGGCGGCAGCCACGGGCCGCCGACGGGAATATGCACCGCCAGTCCGCCGGTGCCCGCACTGGCGCGTTTAATACCGTTGACGTTAACCGTGGTGCCCAGCACCGGCAGATAATCAAAAACGTCAAATACCAGCGCGATATGCGGTGTCGGCAATGGCCCAACCGGATAGGTGTGAATGTCTATCCCAAGCTGGGGATCAAAGTGCGAGCTTGAGTGCATAAGTCAGCCTCTGACGCTTTCCGGTCAAAACATCGCGCGCAGCAGGGCTTGCAGGAAGTTGCGCGCCTCGCTGGCCATCTCGTTGTCTGACAGGCTAACAAAGCCGATCGCCAGTAGTACGATCGCCACGATTATCACCACCTTTTTCATGCCGGGTCCTTGAGTCTGTTTGTTGGATAAATTCGCCCGCCGCGTCGTCCGGCTGGGCCATGGATTGCGGCATCTGCTGCCACTGCCCCGGCGGAGCATCGAACGGATGAGCGATGTCCGGCAGGCCATTCCAGTGGGGATGTAAATACTGGCGGCCAATGGCGACTATCTGGCGGAACGCCGGACAGCCATCAACAATTAACTGTTCGCGCTGGGTTCTGGCCCGCAGAAAGCTAAGCTCCAGGCTCTGCTGTAACCGGCATTCCACCTGCCTGACCGCCGCAGGCGTCGCGGCGTGCCGTGCTACGGTGTTTTCAGCGTCAGCAATAAAGCGGTTCTTACGCTGCTGGTACGACTCTGCGCAGCGCTCCAGCGCCTGGGCGCGTCTGCTGTCCTGAAGATGTAGCAGATCCGAAAGCGCCAGCGGTAGCGTGGTTTGTGCCCGCTCCCCGGCCGACAGCGGGCGCGCGGCATCAATCGCCCGGGCATAATCGCTCATGGCCGCGATACCATCGCCACCCAGCACCAGGCAGCGTCCCGCCATCCGCCACCCCTCTATTTCCAGCACCCGATTTTCCGCCCGTTGGGCCAGCACGGCAGCCGCCCGGTATGCTTCGGCGGCCCGCCGGTATTCTCCGGCGCTAAACCACGCGCCGCCTTCGCCAAACGCGCTTTGCATTTGTAGCGCGGCCCGCAGCGGTTGAGCGCCGACAAACTGCGCTGTATGGCGAGCCTGATGATATGCCTCAACCGCCTTGTGGGGCGCGTTCCCCTTTAGCCAGGCGCCGCCGATCATGTTGTGCATCACCACCTGCTGTTCCGACCACCCCTTTTGATGCGCGATGGCCAGCGCCAGACCGGCCCGGGCTTCCACCTGCTGCGGCGTTCCCCGCTCCAGCAGCAGCATGGCATCGGCCATAAACTGCCGACAGCGCAGCCGATCGCTATCGCTATCACTTAGCTGGCTGGTGGTTTGCTGCATCAGCTTCATACCGTCGATATCCGGCGTTAACAGCCGCACCCACCGGGGAAAGGCCTGCTGTAGCGCCTGCCAGGTGGGCTGTTCCAGGGTATCGATAAGCATCATCCGCACGTCGGGGGCTATCTGTTCTACGCTCTGAGTCAGCCAGCGCATTAGCGCCGCGTCATCGCTGACCGATTCCGGCGTCAGTACCGTCACCACATAGCGCAACCGATCCTGGTGCTCTTTTGCAAAGTTGCCGAGCAGCGCCTGCCACTGCGCCGCGCTGTAACACGGCAACAGAGGCTCGAAATCCCAGCCCTGCTCGCCTTCGCTGGCTTCATAACGTTCGATAAACTCATCCGCCAGTTCATGGCTGTAGCCGTAGCCGGTGTCGAACGGCGCCATCAGGCCAATAAACAGATCCGGCGCGCTGTAATCCCCCGGCGGCTGCTGTTGCAGGGCGATAAATGCCTGCACCAGGCTTTCGGCATTCGCCTTTACCCGCCAGATAAACAGGCGCGCCTGCGGATCCTCGCTGGCTTCCAGCCACAGCAGCTCCAGTTGCGCCATTAGCTGTTCGGTGGGGTTTCTCGCGTGACTTTGCATCATCGGCTTCCGTCAGGCGTTAAGTTCGATTTTGCTGCCATTGACCATGACACCGTCGGCGTTGATGGTAATACTGGCGCCGCCTGCGACAATTTCGATGCTGCCGGGCGATAGCATGATGCCCGTGGATTCCCCCACGCTAATCTGGAATCTCTGCGATGCGCCGTCGCTCACCGTGCCGTCGGTATAGCGGGTATCGCCGCCGTTGATCACGATGGAGCGCCCTGCGCCGATACTGACTTCCTGCTTTTTGGTAATGATTTTGTTTTTATTACCGCCAATGGAGGCTTCGCGATTGCCGTTGACGCCCAGCGTTTGATGACCGGTCACCTGAACGCTGCGGTTTTTGGCGATACTGATCTTCTCATTGCCGTTTACAGTGCGGGATCGCTCCTGGCTTACCGTCATGGTCTGATTACCTTTCACCGTGGCGTCGTGATTGCCCGTGATGCTCTCGCTGCGGTTTTGCTGCACCGTCAGGGTTTCATTGCCCTCAATGGTGTCGATGCGGTTCTGTTTGATGGTGGTGGTTTCGTTACCGCTGATGGTTTTGGTGCGATTTTGTCCAACGGCTACCGTTTCATTGCCATCAACGTTTTTGGTCCGGTTCTGTTTAATGTGGCTGGTTTCATCGGCACCGACGGTTTTGGTGCGATTGGTCCCGACAGTATGACTTTCCTCCATTTTAACGTTGGTATCCATATTGCGTTCGGCCTGAATCCACACCTGTTCGGCACCGGCCTTGTCTTCAAAACGCAGGGCGTTGGCATTTTCCGCCGAACCATCTTTGGTGCGGCTCATAAAGCCCATTTGCGTTGCCGCTGCCGGTAGCGCCCAGGGCGGCATACTGGCTTCGTTGTAGACCCGGCCAATCACCAGCGGCCTGTCAGGATCGCCATTGATAAAGTCGATCACCACTTCGTCGTTAACCCGGGGAATTTGCACCCCGCCAAAGCCCTGACCGGCCCAGGCGCTGGAGACCCGCACCCAGCAGGAGCTGGTATCGTCCCCCGCCGCCAGGCGATCCCAATGGAATTTCACTTTGATGCGGCCATATTTATCGGTCCAGATGGATTCGCCTTTCGGCCCGACTACTCTGGCGGTTTGCGGCCCGTAAGTCTTCGGCCACTCGGCTTCCTGCCGGGGACGAAAGACAATATCCGCCGGTATGACATTGAAGTCGATACGCTGCTCGCTGGCTTCGCCGCCGCTGGCATATGGGTTATCGCGCAGCCGATATTCCGCCCGGGTGACCAGGTATTCTTCGCTGTCACGGGTCGAAGGCGCGTTATGCAGGCTGAAGGTGTGGCCCGGCGCTATCCCTAAGGCTGTGCCGGTGGCGCTAATCTGCTGATGTTCCGCCTGCCAGGCCTCCTGGCGGATGCGGGCATAAAACTCTCCATGCTGATGGTCGACAAAGCGTCCTGGCCAGTCGTAGACGTCTATCTGCCCCGGTTTCGGCGACGCCGGATTCTGCCGGGCCTGAAACAGCCAGGCATTGGGCTTGCGAAAGTCATAATCATCAAGGCTGTAAATACCCGGCGTCACCACATCGTTCACCGCCCACTGGCTGACCCCCTCTTCCCGGGTCGTGCCGCCGGATGCCGTTACGTGATACGGGATGCTCTCATAACCTTTGAACGGTTGGTGAGACTGTGGGGCATCCATCAACACCAGGGTATGCTTGCCCATTTCGTGGCGGAAAAAGTAGTAGATGCCTTCCAGCTCCATCAGGCGGCTGATGTAGTTGTAGCTACTTTCCTGATACTGCACGCAGTATTCCCACTGACGATAACTGCCAGTCAGGCGGTCTTCACACTGCACGTTCTGTTCCGCCAGCAGTGTTTTGACGATTTGCGGCACCGTCTGCTGCTGAAAGATGCGCAGATTGCGATCGCGCATCATCGGCCAGAGATCCGGTTCCAGACGCAGCTGATAGAGCGCATAGCGGGTGCCGTCGATCTCTTCGTTACGCAGCGCCGCTTCGGTCACTTTGCCATTCAGATAGCGAGGCGTAAGCAGATTCTGGGTGGGGATCGCCAGGGTGACGGACTGACCCAGCAGAGCCCGCCTGTCGAGGTGGAAATTCTGGCTCAGTAGCGCCACCTGAAAGGCGAATGGCCGGGAAAGTTGTTCACTGCCCTGCAGTGACAAAAACTTCAGCTCGTCAGGGCCGAGAGGCGTATGTGCGGTAATTCTGTCCAGCATAAACATCCCCCGTGCGTAGAGACATCAGATTAAAGAAGAAAGTCGCATCTGAAGTCTGGCACAAGATGTCACACGGATTGGTTTATTCAGAAATTACCTCAGCGTATGCACTGAAATTTGGTGCTGGCGCACGCTTCTGGCGCCAGCACCGCTAAGACGGGAAACTAGCCGAACACGCCGTGCAGCAAAATAGCGCCGATAAACAGCGGTGCGATAAAGCGCCAGGTGAGCTTCAGGCAGCCGCGCCAGAATGGCGAAAGATCGCCGGGCATCAGCGCAGCGCTCTTCTTCGACCAGCCAAACCACAGACTGATGGCGATACCGAACAGCGGCATCATCAGGTTCGAGGTCAGATAGTCCAGAATATCGAACAGGGTCTTATTAAACAGCGTCCAGTCTTTGAGAATACCGAACGACAGGGTAATCGGAATACCTGCCAGCATGACGCTGGCGGTAGTCAGCAGCGCGCTGTTACGCCGTGACCAGCCAAAACGCTGTTGCAGGAAGGTGACGATATGTTCCAGCAGCGAGATTGAGGACGACAGCGCCGCTACCAGCAGCAGCAGGAAGAACATCACCGCCCAGATAATGCCGCCCGGCAGCCAGTTAAAAAACACCGGCATAGTCATAAAGGTCAGGCCCGGGCCGGAATCCATCCCCAGCCCTGAAGCGCTCAGCGCCGGGAAGATCATCAGCCCCGCCAGGACGCAGACGATACAGGAGAGGATCACCACCCACAGTCCGGAACGGGCGACGCCGCGGTTATCCGGCAGATAGGCTCCATAAGTAACATGCACCCCCAGCCCCACCGACAGCGAAAAGAAGGCCAGCCCCAGCGCATCCAGCACGCTACCTGCGGTGACATGCGAAAAATCCGGGTTCAGGAAAGTATGCAGACCGGCCGAGGCGCCGGGCAACGACATACCGGTGACGATCAGCACCAGCATAATCAGAAACAGCAGCGGCATCATGATTTTGCTGCCCTTCTCCAGTCCGCTCTGCACGCCGCCCAGCACCACAAAACAGGTCAGGCCGCTGAACAGCAGATGGGTCAACACCGGCCAGACCGGATGGCTGATGTAGTCGTTAAACAACTGACCCAGTTGTTGGGTGCTGCCGGTGCTGAGTTTCCCCGCAGCCGCCAGTCCGGTGTAGCCGATGGTCCAGCCCCCCACCACGCTGTAGAAGCTGAAGATAAACCAGCCGGTCAGTACCCCCATGCCGCCCAGCCAGCGCCAGCGCGGCCCTGCAGCCTTCTTAAAGGCGTTCACCACGCCGGAGTGGGTTGCGGCTCCCAGCAGAATCTCGGCCAGCAGTATCGCCAGGCCCAGCGTAAAGCTGAAAAACAGGAACATCAGCACAAAGGCGCCACCGCCGTTGGTGGCCGTGACATAGGGGAATTTCCAGATGGCGCCAATGCCGATGGCGGATCCCGCGGCGGCAAGGACATGCCCGAGACGGGATGACCACTGTTGACTCATGAATTACGCTCCAGGGGTAGCGGTGACAGACCGACGATTTCCATTCATCAGGCGCCAAAATAGAATAAAAAATAGCAAATCCGCCTCTTTTCCGCTGGCAGATAGTGAACTGAGGCTGAAGAATAGGGAAATATGCTGCGGGAGGCAAGGTGAGCGCCTTCTGGCATGGCGGATATGCATACCTGCTTCGCAAAAAGCGAAAAATCATACCAGTAAAGTGGAATCACAGGGACCGCCTTTGGCTAATGAATAAACAGCAGAAAGCCAGTGCGTCAATATTTAGTGAGAAGACAGTAGCAGATAAAAAATAAAGCTGCAGTTTTTTAGCCCGCAGCTTTACGTTGATTAGCGGCGATCGAGTGAGATAGCGCCGGGCCCGGTAATGGCCAGCAGGATAAAGGCCCCGGCAATGCTTACATTCTTATAAAAATTAATCATATTAGGCTGAACGGCATCGCCGGTCATATTCCAGTAGGCATGGCCGATAAAGGCCGTGCCCAGTGTATAGAAAAAGAACAGTACGGCAACGGGGCGGGTAAAAAATCCCAGCGCAATCAAAATCGGCGCCACTACTTCCATCACCACCGCCACTCCGGCGGCCACGGTCGGCGCTGGCGCGCCCAGCATGGTCATGTACTGCACCGTGCCGCTAAAGCCGGTCAGTTTAGGCAGGCCAAAAATAAAGAACAGCGCAACAATCATCAGACGTGCAATCAGCAACAACAGCGGCGTGGCACCGCCAAAAGAGAGATACCTTAGAGAGTTCATGATTTTTGCTCATTAAGCAGTTAATGTCTTTTAACGTTAATACATTGCGTTCAGGAACGCCACTTTATTTAAGGATTTTCAAATCAGACCATATTTGATGAAATGCCGTTTCGCTAATTCCGTGAGTTTTATCATCCGTCCCTAAATTAAATGCCTGACGCAGTGCGGTAAATAATGAAGATGAATCGTTAAATAATTGTTGCATTTCATTTCCATCGCTGTCGCAGCGGGTCAGTCGATCGTTATAAAGGCGTAGCTGCCCGCCATCGGGGAGCCAGCGCGACATCAGCAGATGATGGCGGAAATGGGATTCCGGCCAACTGGCGACATAGTGGTTAGCCATCTGATAATCGCTGGGGTACTGCATGGCTAAATCGAACAGATAAAGCGGTTGCCAGTTCTCCTCCTGCCAGCGTTGCAGCAGCCAGCCTGGTTCCTGGCGCACCAGACGGTAACGACCGTGGGGCGTCTGCTGGGGTTGATCGGCCATCAGCCGTATCGGCGCGCTTAGGGTACTGCCGCCAAAGCCGACATCGGCCAGCCACCATTGATCGTCAATGCGGATACGCATCAGCCGGTGAGTGCGCGGCGGCATTTCCGCGGGCGCCATCACCAGCACCCGGGCCGCCAGATCCTCGACGTCGAATCCCAGAGCGTTCAACGCCAGCTTTAACAGACCGTTCTGCTCAAAGCAGTAGCCGCCGCGCCGGGCGGCAACCAGCTTGGTGAACAGCGATTCGGCGTCGAGCTGAATGGGGCGCTCCAGCAGCACATCCAGGTTTTCGAAAGGAATGGCGCAGACATGGTGCAGATGAATATCGCGCAGCGTCGCAAGGTCGGCCTGCGCCCTGCCCTTATAGTCAATGCGCGTCAGATAGCGCGTCAGACAGAATTTCATCGCCGTCTCCGTTGCAGGCTAAAGGGCTATTACAGCATTTCTGTGGGGAGCCATCGCGCCAGAAGTGCGCAAGGGCCCCCGTTTTTGCTATTCGCGGGTAGAGACGCGCCATACCGCGCTACCGGCGTCGTCAGCAATCACCAGCGCGCCTTCGCCATCCATGGTCAGACCTACCGGCAAACCGCGCACCGTCTTCTGATCCTCTGACAGGAAGCCCGTGACCACCGGCTGGGGTTCGCCCACCGGTTTGCCATCCTTAAAGGCCACCCATACCACTTTATAGCCGTTGAGCGGCGAGCGGTTCCAGCTACCGTGTTCACTCACAAAGGCGCCGCCCCGATAGTTCGGCATATTGTCGCCGGTATAGAACAGCAGCCCCAGCGGCGCTACGTGGGAACTCAGGGCATAGTCGGGTTTGATGGCCTGCTTCACCAGATCCGGGCGCTGAGGCTGTGCCCGCTCATCAAGATGCTGGCCAAAGTAGCTGTAAGGCCAGCCGTAGAAGCCCCCTTCCTGCACCGCAGTCATATAATCTGGCACCAGATCGGCGCCTATCTCATCACGTTCGTTAACGATGGCCCACAGCTTGCCGGTCTGCGGTTCCCACTGGAGTCCGGTGGGATTGCGCAGGCCGCTGGCGTAGATACGGCTGGCGCCGCTGTTACTGTCCACCTCCAGTACCGCGGCGCGGCGGTATTCGGCATCCAGCCCGTTTTCACCGATATTACTATTGGAGCCCACGCCAACGTAAAGCTTACTGCCGTCCGGGCTTGCCAGCAGCGCTTTGGTCCAGTGATGGTTAACGCCAGACGGCAGCTCGGTCAGTTCCCGACCGGGATCGCTGATATGGGTCTGACCGTTCTGATAGGGGTAAACCCTCAGGCTATCGGCGTTGGCGACATAGAGTTTGTTGCCGACCAGTTGTACGCCGAACGGTGAAAACAGGTGATCGAGGAAGGGAAACTTCTGCCAGCGACCATCGTCCTGCTTACGCAGCAGCGTGATACGGTTTCCTCCGGCGCCCCCTTTCCCCGAGGCATTTTTAATGATGCCGGTAATCAGTTGTTTGGGCATACTGGTCGGCTTCGGCGGCCCGCTGGCTTCCACTACCAGAATATCGCCATTTGGTAGCGTATAAAGCTGGCGCGGATTCATCAGGCCATCGGCGATTTTTTCGATCTTCAGCCCTTCGGCTACCTGAGGCATCTCTCCCTGCTTCCAGGGCACCCCTTCCGGCACCTGCATCGGCGGAATCAGAAAGTTTCGCGCTTCGGGCAGTTCCGGGTTGGGACCGACCTGACTCATGGGATCCAGTTTGGCGCTATCGTCACAGCCAGCCAGCAGCAGCGCGCCTGCCAGCGCTAACAGTTTTTTATTCATCATTCTCCTCCCGGCTTCGATCACGCAGTGCCTGTTGCAGATTGGCGATGGTCAGCAGTACCACTACCAGCGTGGAAAGCGTTACACCCAGGGGCACCACGGCCCAGGCATCACGGCTGTGAACAAAGGCGTTGATAATCGCCAGCACGATGGCGACCAGCGACAGCCAGAAGTGAACCTTTACCGGCGAGCAGGCGCTACTGCCGCCGCTCCACACCAGAAACAGATTCAGCAAACGCGGGATAATGGCGATGACCAGACCCATGGCAATCAGCCAGCTCGCGCCGTGGGTCCAGAATATCTGGGTACTGTTGATATAGATGATGTCGAATAACCAGGCAGCGGCAAAGAAGCCCAGCGGTAGCGGATTTAGCAGTTCATAGAGGCCGGTGATTACCGGCCCCCGCCCAAAGGTTTCACTCTTCATTCACAGTCTCCTTGTTGCTTAAGGTATGAACGGCCGCGAAGGGTGCGGCCGTATCTTGCCTGTGATGAAGCGTAGCCGAAGGTGGCGGGAAATGCGTCAGGCGAAATATTATGGATGAGGGAGATGGCGCACGGGATCCTGCGAGTGGTGCAGCACGTCGATAATGACGATTCCGTCATCGGTTTCGCGGTAGTAGATCAGGTGACTTTGACAGGGAAAGCTAAAGATACCATCGCCGAGATCGTCGCTGCGATCGCGACCGGGAGATGGATGCCGGCCAAGAATATCGGTCATCGTCACACGCAGCGTCTGCGCATATAAACTGGCCACATCCCGCCCCCAGCGATGCTGAGAATATGCCCGTATCTCACGAATCTGGGTTCGCGCATCCGTGGTGAACCGTACTGTCATCCCTGATTTTTTCCGGCCTTACTCAGTTCGTCTGGCGTAAGTTCACTGAATACATCATCAATATCATGTAACTCGCCCCGCTCAGCCTGAGCGATAGAGTGCGCCAGGGTGGCTCGGAGATAACGCAGCTTCAGCGCTTCAATTTCGTTGTAGTCTTCCCAGGACATCACAACCACTTTTGGACGTCCGTTTTTGGTAATACTGACGGGCTCCCGCATGGCCTGGCTGATAAGTTCACCAAACTGTACCTTTGCTTCACTGGCGGTGAAACTGTTCATGACGACCTCCGGATCGCTTAAATCGTACCTGTTCGAGCATTTCGTACCTGTTGGTAGCGATATTAATCCCGTCGGTCGCATGATGCGAGTTTTTTGACCGCTGCGGTTTAATCAGGCGCGCCGTACTGGTCGAGCTGCTGGCGGGTAAACTCAATAAATTGCGTTAGCGCCGCCGAACGGTGCCGCCCTGAAGGCGCCTGAAGTTGCAGGGTTCGCTGGCTGAGCGACGGGCTGTCGACCGATCTTAGCTGCATACCGTCCTGCCGTGCGCGCCACAGCACGCTAAAGTGGCTACAGGCGCTAATGGCCTGCGGCGTGTTGAGGGTAAACATATAGAGGGTGGCGAAATTATTGGCGCTCAGCACCGGCTCAAGGAAAGTCCCCTCCATCCGGCACAAAAGATCGACCAGCTGGCGAATGGTGGTGCCCTGCTCCGGCAACGCCAGCGGATAATGACGTAAATCCGCCATTGCCACCGGCTGGCGGGTCAACGGGTGGTCGGGTTGCAGCAGCAGCAGCATCGGCGCGGGCCAGGAGTCCACAATATCCACATCGCGCTCCGGGGCCAGACTGAACTGAAACGCCAGGTCGCAATTGCCGTTACGGGCCCACTCCGCCACCTGCATCGCCGTACCCACCTGTAATTCAAAGGTGACGCCGGGATGCTGATGCCGGAAACGACTCAGTAATCCCGGTAGCAGATCGAACGCCATGCCGTCGGTACAGGCAATACGGACCAGCGCGCGACGGATTGCCGTCAATCCCTGAATCGCGGCGATGGCGTGTTCCATATCCAACATGCTTTTACGCACGTGATTTTCCAGAATCTGTCCGGCATCGGTCAGTACCATGCCCCGGGCGTGGCGTTCAAACAGCGGCACCCCAAGCCGCCCTTCCAGTTTCTGGATCTGGCGGCTGATGGCCGAGACGGCTACATACAGTTGCTGACTGGCGCTGCTCAGCGAGCCGCTGGCGGCCACAGCCAGAAAGTAGCGTAATTCGGTATTTAACATAGCCCTGCCTCCTGGTTGTGCATTCTGCTTTATATAAAAGGCAAAGGTCAGTTGCAATTATTATGATTGTGGCAATGCTTGCGCTGGTTTAGAACAAAATGACAACAACAGAATCCGGCCGGACCGGAACCGCAGACAGGGCAAACACCATGACATTACAACAGACCGTAGATCAGGCGCTGACCTGGTTCGACAGCGGCGCGTTCCGCGAACGGCTTGCGCAGCGCATTGCCATTCGCGGCGAAAGCCAGCGCAGCGACAGCGATGACGCACTGATGCAGTATTACCGGCAGGCGCTGACGCCGGAGCTGAGCCGCATGGGTTTTGATATCGAAATCCTCGACAATCCCCGGCGCGCCGACAGACCTTTCCTGCTCGCCAGCCGCATTGAGGATGAAGCCCTGCCCACGCTGTTGGGCTACGGCCACGGCGATGTGGTGTTTGGCAACCCGGAACGCTGGAGTCCGGGGCTCTCCCCCTGGCAACTGGTGGAACGCGATGGCCGCTGGTACGGGCGCGGCAGTGCCGATAATAAAGGACAGCACAGCATTAATCTGGCGGCGCTGGAGCAGGTATGGCAGGCGCGCGGCGCCCGGCTGGGATTTAACTGCAAATGGCTGTTCGAACTCGGTGAGGAGATAGGCTCCCCCGGTCTGGCGGAAGTCTGCCAGCAGATGAAAACGGCGCTGAAAGCCGATCTGTTGATCGCCTCTGACGGGCCACGACTGAATGAGTCCCGCCCCACGCTGTTTCTGGGCTCCCGTGGCAGCGTGAATTTTCGCCTCATCATCCGGGCCCGAAGTCAGGATTATCACTCCGGCAACTGGGGCGGCCTGTTGAGTAATCCCGGTACTCAACTGGCCAGCGCCATCGCATCGCTGGTGAATGCCCGGGGCGAATTGCAGGTTGCTGCGCTGCGCCCTCCCGCCCCTACGCCCGCGCTGCGCGCTATCCTTGCGAAGGTAGAGCCCGGCGGAAATCCCGGCGATCCGTCCCTGAGCGACGGCTGGGGGGAGCGCGAACTCACGCCCGCAGAGCGCCTGTTTGCAGGCAACACCCTTGAGGTGCTGACCCTGCTGGCCGGAAATCCGCAGCAGCCGATGAACGCCATTCCCGGTCAGGCCAGCGCCGTTTGCCAGCTACGCTTCGTGGTGGGCACCGACTGGCAGAACCTGGCGCGCCATATTCGCGAACATCTCGACGCCCGGGGCTTTACCATGGTGGAGATCGAAGAGGTGCGCGGCACCCCGGCCACCCGTTTTGATCCCACCGATCCGCTGGTCGACTGGGCGCTGGAGGCGATGAATGGCGTAACGCCGCATCCGCCTGCGCTGCTGCCGAATCTGGGCGGATCCCTGCCCAATGATGTCTTTGCCGATATTCTGGGGCTGCCCACGCTGTGGGTGCCGCACTCCTATCCCGCCTGCGGCCAGCACGCGGCGGATGAGCATCTGCCGGTGCAACTGGCCCGTGAAGGGCTGGAAATTATGACCCGCCTTTATTACGACTTCGGCGAGCGTGGCGCACAGTTGCTGGCGCAGCACCAGGCGCACCGTAACGGAGGTGAGGCATGAGCAAAGAAAATACGGCGGTACGGCCGGGGTTGTATAAAACCCTGTTCGCCACCTGCATCGGCAACGCGCTGGAGTGGTTCGATATTGCCGTCTACGGCTTTTTCGCCAGCTATATCGCCCGCGCCTTTTTTCCCACCAGCGATCCTTCGGTGTCGCTCATGCTCGCTTTCGGAAGTTTTGGCGTCGCATTCCTGGTACGGCCGTTAGGCGCCGTGGTACTGGGAGCGCTTGCCGACCGGCGCGGACGCAAGGCTTCGCTTTTGCTGTCGATTAACCTGATGATGATTGGCGGCGCGATTATCACCTTTATGCCCGGCTATCAGAGTATCGGACTGGCGGCGCCACTGCTGATTCTGCTGGCCCGTCTGATTCAGGGCTTTTCGGCCGGTGGTGAATTCGGTAGCTCCACCGCGTTTCTGGTGGAGCATTTTCCGGAGCGCCGCGCTTTTATCGCGAGCTGGCAGTTTGCCACCCAGGGTGCCAGCACCCTTTTGGCTTCGGCCTTTGGACTGGGGCTGGCTCAGTGGCTAACCGAACAGCAGATAGCCGACTGGGGCTGGCGCATTCCCTTTGCCTTCGGGCTACTTATTGGCCCGGTAGGGCTGTATATCCGGCGCAATATCCACGAGCCGGAAAGCTGGCGTCAGCAGACCCGTCCCCCGGCAGCACCGCTACGCACCCTGTTTGCCAGCCAGAAGACGCTGCTGCTGACCGCCATCGGGCTGATGGTGATCTCCACCGCCATTAATTACATGCTTAATTATGTGCCGACATGGGCCACCCGCACCCTGGCGCTGCCTGCCTCCGCCGCTTATGGCGCGACCCTGGTGGCCGGGGTAATTCTGACGGTGGTTACGCCGCTGGTCGGCCTGTGCGCCGAACGGATTGGCCGCCTGCCGCTGATGTGGGGTTCGCTGGGAATGCTGGCGGTAACTATTCTGCCTGCCTTCTGGCTAATGAGCCTGCATGTCACACCGCTGACTCTGATAGCCCTGGTGGCCTGGATGGCGCTGCTGAAATCAGTTTACTTCGCCACTGTTCCGTCGCTGATGGCCGATCTGTTCCCTATCGCCACCCGGGCTTCGGGAATGGCCATTAGCTACAACGTGGCGGTCACGGTGTTTGGCGGATTCGCTCCCTTTATTTGCACCCTGCTTATCAGCGCTACCGGTAGCCACCTGGCGCCCAGTTACTATCTGATGAGCGTGTCGGTGCTGAGCGTGCTGGCGCTGTACAACACCCGGCGGCGGGATCATCGCCAGTCGCGCAAAACGGTGGAGCGCGGGACGGTTTCCTGAATTTCAGAGAATGGTGTCATTGCGCTGAGCGATATTATTTCTCAGCGTAATGACAAGGTCATCAGCGATAGTTAACACTAAGCAGGCAATACCTGGTATCATTCTGATATAACGCATAAAAAGCATCACCTGCGAAAGGATATCAGAATGAACGCAATCTATAATCACTGGCGACTGTCTGGCTGGCTGACGCATGATATTTTTGTTATTGCCGTCGCCATTGTATTTATCGCCCTCTGCGGCTTTTTGTTATATTCACTGATTAAAAGACGCAGTACCCGACGCCTGAAGCCATATCTGTTTATTCTGGTTATCTATGGATTAATTGTTAATTTTATCGGGATGACATTTTTTGGCATGTTCCGGTCGGTCACCCTTGAAGGCAAGAGCCAGCTATTTTTTTCGCACAAAAACCACAGTTTCACATCGATTGAACGCACCGTTATTCCCAATGGGCAATCCAATGGAATTAGCACCAGTACCTCGAAGTTTGAACTGATTTCGGTGAACAGCGATACCGGCGAGCGAATCTGGAGTAAGCGAATGGGCTGGCGCAACTACCTGATTGGCCAGACTGATCGGTATCTTATTTTAAATGATGCCGATGATGACGCGCTCTTTTTATTAGATAGCACGACTGGCGCCATGCGCTTTTCGCAAGCAGATCTGGTGAAAAAAATCCCTGCACTCTCAGAGGTTCTGAGTCCGGACTTCCCTGACTATCGCTTTGTTGATCGTCGCCTTTATATACACGGTTTAGACAACCGTTATTATCTACTGGATTTAGAAAACTGGACGCTGACCGAAGACGCCCAAATCATGACGATTTTCCAGCAGCACAGGGCACCTGCATGGATAATCTCTGCCAGCGACAACCGGGTCGGGCAACCCATCTCAGATCAAGAGTTAACCGAAGCGCTTCGTCTCCTGGGTGAACAATTAATCAATCCGGTGTTACTCGGAAAGAAGCAGGCGCATCAGTATTATGTCCTGGCCTATAAAAAGCGTCGCGGTCCTCAGGCTTCAATAGGTTTATATGATGTGGAGAAGCAAAAGTATTTATGGCAAACCGCGGTGACCCTGACGGAAGACGGTGTTCCGATAAATGCTTATCAGATGGACGACGCTCTGTATGTCAAAGCTGCACGCTATTTGTTTAAGCTGGATACCAATACCGGCAGGAAAATCTATCAGTTTGATTATCGATGGAATCGGGTCGTGGATCGGTGACATAAAAAAGGCCCTTAACCGGGCCTGTTAATCCATTACCGGGGGCATTCAGTTATGCCTGCCCCGCTTCAGCCTCCTTTAGCATTTGCCAGAGCGTCTCCTTCAACTTCAGCTTCTCCTTTTTCATGGTGGCAACCTGCTCGCAGTATCCGCTACCGTCCGGCTGTTCCAGCCGGGAAATCTCGTGGTCCAGCGCGTTATGCTTATCGAACAGGGAGCGAAAACGCGGGTTGTTCTCTTTCAGTTCGCTGATGAGCTGGCGGTATTCTGGAAACATGGCGTAACTCCTTGTGGTGGGGAAACCCTGCTTATTTCAGGGGTAACACGTTCATCCACGACTGTCATCCCCGCAAGCGCGTTCTGTGCTGAGGATCAAGAAGCGGTCTGACGCCGCTTACCCTCTCCTGATGAGCGCGCTATGATTGACAGAATTGCCCTGCCTTAGCCTCTGCCGCGAGCCTGTGCCACAATAGACTCCCTGATCCCCCTACGGAGTACCCCATGAATCAGCCACTGATTGGCGTTGGCGTGATTATTCTGCGCCAGGATAAAGTTTTACTGGGACGTCGCCAGGGCAGCCATGGCGCGGGCAGCTGGTCCGCACCCGGCGGCCATCTGGAATTCGGTGAAACGCCAGAAGAGTGCGCCCGCCGCGAAGTACTGGAAGAGACCGGGCTCCACCTGGAAAACATCCGCCGTGGCCCCTGGGCGAATGTCATGTTCCAGGAGGCGCAAAAGCACTATATCACCCTGTTTATGCTGGCTACCGCTCCCCACGGTGAGGCCCAAAGGCTGGAGCCGGATAAGTGCGACGGCTGGCAGTGGTTCTCGCCAGATGCCCTGCCCAGGCCGCTGTTCGCGCCGGTGGAAATCCTGTTGCAGGAGCACTCTCTGGCGGATCTGATGCGGCACGCAACGGATAGCACGCCCGGGTAATTTGCTTTACATTGAGCGTTTTGGTTAAACAGAAACTGGACGTTAATGATGGATATTGAAAAACTGGTTCGCACCCGTTACACCAGCAAAGCCTATGACGGCAGCCGCAAGCTAAGCGAAGAGCAGCGTCAGGAGTTGCTGGATCTGCTGCGTTTTAGCCCCTCTTCCGTTAACTCTCAGCCCTGGCATTTCTTCGTTATCGAATCCGACGAAGCAAAGGCCCGGGTACTGCCAGCGTTTGGCGAAGCCAATGCCCGGAAGGTGCAGGACGCAGCCCTGGTGGTAGTTTTCACCATCCGTAAAGAGATGAGCGAAGATCATCTGCACGCCCTGCTGGCTCAGGAAGAGCGCGACGGACGCTTTGAAAGCGATGATCTGAAGGCCGGTCAGGACAAAGGCCGCCGCTACTTCGTTAACCTGAATAGCGGCTCGGTGGAACAACAGCGTAACTGGATGGCGCGCCAGGCCTATCTGTCACTCGGTTTTCTGCTGCTGGGCGCCGCCGGTATGGGGCTGGATGCCACCCCCATCGAAGGCTTTACCCCGGAAAAAATGGACCAGTTGCTGAGTCTGGAAGCCCAGGGTCTGCAAAGCGTGGTAGTGGCAACCGTCGGTTACCGCAGCGAACAGGACTTTAACGCGGCACTGCCCAAGTCGCGTCTGGCCCAGGACCAGGTTATCACCCTGCTGTAATCCTCCAGAGGCCGCCCCGGCGCGGCCTTTCACATCCTGACACCATTCATCTCCGTCTGTTTATTTCTGCTATATCAGCATGACCCACTATAAAAACCGCCTTAATCCAGTGGTATTGACTGACGTACATCTCATTTTTGTTAAAAATAGCAGCATTATGTTAACCGTTGGTATCGGAGTTTTGCGTCACTGCGCAATACCGGGTAGCATTCTTCGCCGTAATTCAGCCCGTTGTAAAACATAACCACAAAACGGGTGGTTCGCCTCTGTGTTTTTAGTTGTAAATGCAATCGTTTACGGTACTTGCAGGGCGCACTCCAGTGCGGCTGCTTCAGACAGGATCCAGAGAAATTGTATGAAATCGACAAAGCATCAGTCAGACGATCATCACGCGGCCAAACGACGCTGGCTTAACGCCCAGGATTCGGGCTATCGTCGCGCCATGGACAACCGGCACGTACAGATGATCGCCATTGGCGGCGCCATCGGTACCGGCCTGTTTCTGGGTGCCGGCGCACGCCTGCAGGCGGCAGGCCCGGCGCTGGCATTAATCTATCTGGTTTGTGGGATCTTCTCGTTCTTTATTTTGCGCGCCCTGGGGGAACTGGTATTACATCGCCCTTCCAGCGGAAACTTCGTCTCTTATGCCCGTGAATTTCTTGGCGAAAAGGCCTCCTACGTGGCGGGCTGGATGTACTTCGTTAACTGGGCGATGACCGGCATTGTCGATATCACCGCCGTGGCGCTCTATATGCACTACTGGGGCGCTTTTGGCGACGTTCCCCAGTGGGTCTTTGCCCTTGGAGCGCTGGTTATCGTCGGCACCATGAATATGGTGGGCGTGCGCTGGTTTGCGGAAATGGAGTTCTGGTTCGCCCTGATTAAAGTTCTGGCTATTGTACTGTTCCTGGTGGTTGGCGTGGTGTTCCTTGGCACCGGCAAAGTCCTGGACGGAAACACCACCGGCCTGCATCTGATTACCGACAACGGCGGCTTGTTCCCTCACGGATTACTCCCGGCCCTGGTGCTGATACAAGGGGTGGTCTTTGCCTTTGCATCGATCGAACTGGTGGGCACCGCCGCAGGCGAATGTCGCGATCCGGAACGTATGGTGCCTAAGGCGATTAATAGCGTTATCTGGCGTATCGGCCTGTTTTATGTGGGCTCGGTGCTGCTGCTGGTTCTGCTGCTGCCCTGGAACGCCTATCAGGCCGGCCAGAGCCCGTTCGTGACCTTTTTTGCCAAACTGGGGATTCCCTATATTGGCGATATCATGAATATCGTGGTGCTGACTGCTGCCCTTTCCAGCCTGAACTCGGGCCTTTACTCCACCGGACGTATTCTGCGTTCAATGTCGATGGGCGGCTCGGCGCCGGCGTTTATGTCGAAGATGAGCCGTCAGCACGTCCCCTGGGCCGGTATTCTGGCGACCCTCGGGATTTACGTGCTGGGGGTATTTCTGAACTACCTGATTCCGTCACGGGTGTTCGAGGTCGTGCTGAACATCGCTTCGCTCGGCATTATCTCTTCCTGGGCCTTTATTATGGTTTGCCAGCTGCGGCTGCGTAAGGCGATTAAAGAGGGTAAAGCGGCAGATATCAGCTTTAAGCTGCCCGGCGCCCCCTTTACCTCATGGCTGACGCTGCTGTTCCTGCTGGCCGTGCTGGTGCTGATGGCCTGCGACTACCCGAACGGGACCTGGACTATCGCCTCGATCCCGCTGCTGGCGATTGTGCTGACCTTTGGCTGGTTCCGGGTTCGCAAACGGGTTCATACGATTGCCAGTACTGCGCCGCAGCAGCCGAATGATGTAAAAAATAATGCACGGCTGGTTGAAGCGGATGAACCTACGCGCTAGTTTCGGCTAAGTTTTTTATCACAACAACGCCTGAGTCGCTAATACGACTCAGGCTTTTTGTATACAGAAAACCCCCAGCTAGGCTGGGGGTTCCGTGAAGCTTTCAGCTATAAATCAGTTATATAAACCCCTTTTGATTTGTTAAAACACCTTGCGGTCTGGCAACTGCAAGGGTTAAACAAGAAATCAAAAGGGGGTCCCAATGGGGGACGAAAAGAGCTTAGCGCATACCCGATGGAACTGTAAATATCACATAGTTTTTGCGCCGAAATACCGGAGACAGGTGTTCTATGGAGGGAAGCGCAGGGCGATAGGTAAGATCTTAAGAAAGCTGTGTGAATGGAAAAGTGTGAAGATACTGGAAGCGGAATGCTGTGCAGATCATATCCATATGCTTGTGGAGATCCCGCCGAAGATAAGCGTGTCGAGCTTCATGGGTTATCTGAAAGGGAAAAGCAGTCTGATGCTGTACGAGCAGTTTGGAGATCTGAAGTTCAAATACAGGAACAGGGAGTTCTGGTGTCGTGGGTATTATGTAGACACGGTGGGCAAGAACACGGCAAGGATACAGGAATACATAAAGCACCAACTGGAGCAGGACAAGCTGGGAGAACAGTTATCGATTCCGTATCCAGGTAGCCCGTTTACGGGCCGTAAGTAACGAAGTTTGATGCAAATGTCAGATCGTATGCGCCTGTTAGGGCGCGGCAGGTAAGAGAGCCTTATAGGCGCATCTGAAAAACCTCCGGCTATGCCGGAGGATATTTATTTTATATACCATTCCCGAAAATTAAAGTTTAATTACACCTGAAAATAACACCCGTATATAGCAAGGTTTTTTTGCTCAAAATAGATCCAATGGTTTCATTGATGAAACCGTCGTTCACTTAAGCGCCAAATCATAACCATCTGAATAATAAGATAATAATATATTTCAATTTATTTAAAAACTAATTCTGTGCGCTATGTTTAATTTCGTTTTTGACAGAATAAATAGCGCCTGTTATCCATTAATCAGCCAATAACGAATGAAACACTGTCTTATATATGAAACCGCTGATGGTGGTCTCAAAATAATCTATTTCACGGATAACCGTTTTCCTTTTTTAATGGAGCTAATCATGACGCGTGAAGTTCTCCCGGCGCCGCTGCCGGATCCTGCCCAACCATTTTCCTGGATTACCCGCGGTGCCGGCCTGCTGTTTACCGGTCATGGCCCGGTACGAGCCGATGGAACGCTTGAGACTGGCAGCAGCGAAAAACAGATCGCCCTGACCCTGAGTAACCTGCGCGACACGCTACAAGCCGCGGGCAGCGACTGCGATCGCGTACTGCAAATGACGGTCTGGCTATGCCGGGTAGAGGACGTTCCGCTACTCGATCGCCTGTACCGCCAATTTTTCAGCGCTCCCTGGCCCAATCGCGCCACCGTTATCGTCGAACGTCTGGTCGCAGACGGTATGAATATCGAAATCGCCGCCACCGCACTGGCGGGAGAGCAGTAATCCATTACACAACCCTCAAGGAGCTCCCATGTTTAGTTCAATCGGCCCTTCCAGACCGGATCCTATTATGAGTCTGATGGAGCAATATCTGGCTGATGACTGCCCGCATAAGGTCAATCTGGGAATTGGTCTTTACTATGACGGCGAAGGCACTCTGCCGCTGTTGAACAGCGTGCGTGAAGCCCAGCAGCGTCTGATGGCCCAGGAACGTCCTCATAGCTATCCGCCCATCGAAGGTCAGGCGCAGTTTCGCGAGGCGGTGCAGCGCCTGATTTTCGGCCATTCAGCGCAGCAGACGGCACTGACGACCCTTCAGACATTAGGCGGTTCCGGCGCGCTACGGCTGGGAGCAGAGCTGTTACGGCAGCTGGGCGTATGCCGAATTCATTTACCGGATCCCACCTGGCCTAACCACCTGGCGATATTCTCTGCAGCCGGATTAACGCCGGAAAGTTACCCCTGGTACGACAACGCCAACGGTGAGCTGCTGATCGATGCGCTTCTGGATCGCCTGGCGACGTTGCCGGAAGGAAGCGTGGTTCTGCTCCATCCCGCCTGCCATAACCCTACCGGCATGGATCCCTCACCGGATCAGTGGCGCAGCATTCTGGATACGGTGGAACGTCGCCGACTGCTGCCCTTTTTCGATGCCGCCTATCAGGGATTCGGCGCCGGAATCGAACAGGATATCGCGCCGGTGCGCCAGGCCCTGGAGCGCGGTTTGCCATTTCTGCTAAGCCACTCATTGTCAAAAAATATGGCGCTATACGGCCAGCGCGTCGGAAGCCTGAGCCTTCACTGCCCGGATGTGGCCGCCATCAACGTACTCGGCACGCTGAAAGGTCTGGTACGCAGCAGCTATTCCTGTCCGCCGACTTTTGGCAGCGACATTGCCGCCACTGTACTAAACGACGCCGCGCTGCATCAGTGCTGGCGGGATGAAACTGAAGCCATGCGCCTGCGAATTCTCGCCATGCGTCAGCGACTGGCGACTGAGCTAAACGCCAACGGCGCCGGACTGGATATCGGGCGGATTACGCGCCAGCGTGGCATGTTCAGCTATACCGGATTGAGCGAGCAGCAGGTCGATACGTTGCGTCAGGATTTCTCTATCTACCTGGTCAATCCCGGCCGTATATGCGTACCTGGACTGACGGAGCACAACGTCGATTATGTCGCGGCATCCATCGCCAGCGTCACTCGCTAACCCGGAGGCACACCATGAAACAGGCAGCGCGTTTTGAGGAGATCGCCCGCCGTCAGCAGGGCCTGAAACAGCAACTCAGCGCCGGGCAGATGTCGATGCTGGCTATCGGCGGCGCCATCGGTACCGGCCTCTTTCTGGGCAGCAGTTATGCCATCCAGATGGCGGGCCCGTCGGTGCTGTTAAGCTACTTTGTCGGCGGCGTTATCGCGCTGCTGCTGATGGGAGCGCTGGCGGAAATGACCTGCCAGCACCCCACCTCCGGATCTTTTGGCGACTATGCCGAATTTTATCTCGGGCCGATGTGGGGGTTTCTGATTCGTTACGCCTACTGGTCGTGCATCGTTCTGGCGGTGGGAACGGAAATCACCGCAGTGGGGATGTATATGCAGTACTGGTTCCCCGATTCGCCGCTGGTGATGTGGATGCTGCTGTTTTCTGCGCTGATCGTCGGCATCAACGTGCTGGGGATCGGTATCTTCGGCCATGTAGAGTATGCGCTCTCCGCCGTTAAAATTATCGCTATCGTCGCCTTTATTTTGCTGGCAGGGGCGATTCTACTGTTCGGGCATAATCCACAGTTTGGCCTGCATCACTATACCGATGATGGTTTTATGCCTTTCGGCCTGCGTGGAATGTGGTTCGCGGTAATTGTTTCTATTTTCAGCTATATGAGCATTGAGATGATCGCCGTGGCCGCTGGCGAGGCGAAAGAGCCGGTGAAAGCCGTGCGCCAGGCATTTCGCGGCACGCTTATTCGGCTCTGCCTGTTCTATTTTCTTTCTATCGCATTAATGCTGGCAATTGTTCCCTGGCAGCATTCCGCAGACCGCGGCAGTCCGTTTTTGATCGTGATGCAATTGATTAAGCTACCGTTCGCCAGCGGCATTTTTAACTTTATCGTACTTATCGCCGCCCTGTCGGCCATGAACAGCCAGCTCTATATCACCACCCGCATGCTATTTTCGCTGGCCCGCGCCGGCCAGGCACCACAGCGTTTCGGCCGCCTGAACAAACGCGGCGTGCCGTTAAACGCCATCGCCCTTTCCAGCCTGGGGATTTTCGTATCGGTGATTCTTTCCGTCGTCTGGCCCCACAGCGCCTTTGTGGTCATGATGTCGATTGCGGTCTACGGCGCTTGTTTCACCTGGATGATGATTTTCATTACGCATTTGCGTTTTCGCCGCCATCACCAGCCGGATCAACTGACGTTCAGACTCTGGGGCTACCCGTGGACACCCTGGCTGGGGGCAGGATTGATGCTGGCAATCCTGCTCTCAACGCCTTTCACCGGTTTTTTCCGGCTGACCCTGGCCTTTGGCATCCCCTTCACTCTGTTGCTGATGCTGGCATGGGGAGTGCGGCGTCGCTGGCAGACTCGCCAACCACTAAGCGAAATGGTAGAGAAAGCGCCGGGATAATGTCTGGTTCCTGTATGGATGGCGATGAAGGGAAGCCTTAAATGATGCAGGCGCTGCTCGTTAGCGCCTGTCAGATACCGACCCCTGACTAAACCGGGATCAGCTCCAGTTGATTTATCAGAGAAGCCACTTCCTCTTCATTGTGATAAACCCGTACCTGGCTGTTCGTTAATCCCCCCTCTGGCCCCCCTGGAGTTATTTCTACGCTAAATCTTAGTACGTTACTGGCGCTCATTAACTTGTTGGCCGAAAGTTTGATATCCCGTATGCAAAGTCGCATACCGGCACCGTACTTTTCCCTGACCAGTTCGCCGGTAATTTGAAATGCCGTTTGGGCGATAATCGCCACCGGCCAGCAGGGATAGCCATAAAAATGTCCGGCGCACTGCTGTGGCGTCAGTGGCCCTGCCACTGCGTTAACGCTATTCGCCGTAAACGTCAGATCGTGATAAGAGATTGGGGTTTGATAAGGTGAATCGGGTGGAATAATATCATCAGGATTCGCATAGTGTTTAAAGTTACGCTTAAACAGCGGCGGAGTAATTATCGTATATTCGCAGACTAATTCTGCAACCGGCGTTTTCCCCCACGCGCTGGCGGCAATTTTCAGACTGCGTTTATCCATATCCAATACCCGGGCGCTGGCATACAGCGTTTCTCCCTTTGCAGGTTGATCCGCACTGCGGGTCAAATGCGCCCTGGTCGCCAGATAGTAACCTTCTGGTCCATTGTGCAGTGCCACGGCCGAACAACTCCCCAGGATGGCCAGATGTCTGCCCAGCTCGCCCGCGGTAATGGCGCCGATTTCATAAACCAGCGGCTGTTCGGCCGTAAAACGCCCCATGACCTGCTCATCATCCTGCCAGAGATGTTGAAAGGCAAAGTAAGGCTTCTGCACATTAATACGTTGCGATATCTCGTTAATATCAAGTGAATGACTCCGGGAATGCATACTCATACTTTACCAACCCCTTAATATCTGGCAATCAATAGGCTAAACCGAACTCAATGAATAATTATTGGATGCCTCTGGGGTATTAAAATCATTTTCGGATAAAAGCTACATCCCTGTAAGATCTGGTTTCCCGAAACCTTGATTTAAAATAATGCGTTGGCGCCACAATATATTAAATATCCGTCGAGTGCGTCACCTTTTCCCACCGGTCAATCTCATCGTTCCACGCCGACAGTTTTTCGCGTACCAGTCCAGGCGCATCGACCACCCGGCCCGATTAGTAACGTTTGGGTAATAGTGACAACACGAGGATTGTTAGCGTTCCTTCCTGATTTTCCCTGGCGACTTCCCAAAGTATGTCTTACATACCCGATAAAAATGGGAGGAATCTATAAAACCAGCTCGTCTTGCAATATCCATGACAGGAAGCCTGTCATACTCTCGCGAATTCAACATCCGCAGCGCAGATTGTGCGCGGTAACGAATAAGCTCCTGGCCAAAACTGGTTCCCTCACTTGCCATAATACGATGCAACGTTCTGGTAGACACTCCCACATCTCTGGCGATATCTGCCGCGGTCAGGGCCAGGTTCATATGACGCTGATGTATGCTATCCAGAATGCGTTGATATCTCTTGTGGGTCCCTAAGGTATCTGCCCCTCCGCCATAGCACGCCATATCATGCAGAATCAAAGCCAGCAGCCCCCCTATCTGATCGAGAATCATAGGAAACCGGAAATCAATGGAGCTTGTGTATCCAGGAGAAAGCTGTCCAAGGTACGAAGCGAGCACCCTGCCCCAACCTGATACCTCATTAAGATTCTTTTCTAAAATCATCTCTGGTTGAACCACCCACGTTGCCAGCCATTCAGCAGGCAACGCCAGCGTTCGATTTAAAAAATTATTCTGTAACAGGGAAGTATATTCCTTACGCGTATCCAGCAAAAAAACAGATCCCGCAGGTAGTTTTATTTCCTGGCCATGTCGATTAATAAATCCCCATGCTGAAGTGGCATATATCAGGTGATACTCGTCAACAGAATTACAGGCGATATCTTTTGCAGAACGCTGAGAACGTTTAGCAGAACCACTGATGTCCGTTATAGAAAATAGCCCTGACTTAATCGCAGAAACATCACACCAGAAGCACATCGTATCGTCTATAGTCGTTGTTACTTTAATCAGATTCATCTTAAGGATATCTTCAAATTCGCTGAATCGTTGTTCAACGTCCTTTCCCTTCGTTGACCATTCGAATATGGAGACGCCTTTATCTTTCATTATTCCTTCTCCATTTATCCATCAAAAACCAAAGTTACTCTCATCATTCAATTCATCCTTACTCCATTAAATACAATTTAAAAATAAATCTTTAGATGTTTTTTAACTTGTTGTGCTAAAAAACAGGGCATAAGCAATTTCGCTACATAAGATTATTTCAATACATAGCAGTTCATTCCATGTCATATAGCAAGGTAGCTTAAATGATGACTAAAAACATTAAATGACTGAATGAATAGTCGAGAGAACAGGATAAGAGAAAGAAGTTAAAACGACTGTTAACGGAAAAATATTTTTATAAAACTTAAATAATGTTAAAGGGAGCCATCCCTGGCTCGATTATGATTGACTTATTCGGCTCTGGTGTCCTTCTGGACGCGGGAAAAACTCTGCATTAAGTTGGCATAAGGTGCAATATGCGGCCCAAGGATATTAGCAAATCCCTCCATATCATTGCGCCAGTCTCGCTGTAGTTCGCCGGCAGCAGCAAACCAGGTCAATATCTGTCCACCGGCATCGCGCACTCTATCCAGTGCAGTTTCACGAGAGATCTCATCGAATGTCGCCGATGCGTCTGCGATCACGAAAACCTCATAGCCTTCGGCAAGGGCAGAGAGAGCAACAAATGCCACGCAAACTTCCGTGACCACTCCTGCGATAATTAGCTGTTTTTTTCCCGTCTCTTTTACTGCTTTGACAAAATCTTCATTGTCCCATGCATTAATCTGTCCGGGACGAGGAATAAAAGGAGCGTCAGGAAAACGCTCTACCAACTCTGGCACCATAGGACCATTGGGACCATTCTCAAAACTTGTCGTCAATATTACTGGTAGGTCAAAAAACTTAGCCAGATCGGCAAGGCCAATAACACGGTTCTTTAACTGATCGGGATTATAGTCGCGGGTAATGTTGAACAGCCCTGATTGATGATCGACAAACAGGACTGCTGCATTATCTTTATCCAGACGTACATAAGGCTTGCTCATAATAATTCTCCTTCAAAAATGCTCTTCCCCTATCGGATAGAAATAAGGGGATAATGAAGCCGATGCAGATTATCCCACCCGCACAGGCCGATATATTGCCAATAAATATGACAATTACTTTACGGTCACTCCAATCACTGTCCAGAAAAGGATAATATCTGTTTGATACCTTGAGTCCCTTTGGCTACAGCTTGATAAGCCTGAGGCGCCTGCTCAAATGGCCAGTTACGATAATCCGGCGGTACTAAATCTCCGGAGTCAAAACCTTTCGCCAGAATATCGAGACTATGCTTGATATCAATATCATTGAGTTTCATCGTGTCAAAACCAATTAGCTGCTGAAGCTCATGGTAAAAATTGACTAAATTAAAAGTGACTTCTGGCTTACCACTCGCGAGCACAACATAAGCCCCCCCGCGGCCCAAAGCGCTCAAACATTGATTGAATAATGGTCCACCAACAGTGTCCAGAATCAGATCGACGCCTCGGCCATCAGTGTATTCCCTGACCTGTTCGGCCCAGTTCTGATCGGATGTCGATACCATCCTGCCACTGTCGCTGTTTGTGGTCGGGTGTTCTCTGATAGCGCCAACCACACGAGCCCCTTTCCATCGCGCAATCTGACTGGCTGCTTTACCAACCGCCCCCATAGCACCTGTAATCAGCACTGTCTGTCCTGACTTTAGGGCTCCGCAATGCGTCAGTCCATACCATGCAGCCAGGAAAGGCACTCCTATTGACGCCGCCGCTGACAAGCTAAGCGACTCTGGTTTTTTCCCCACCGTAGAACTGGGTAAAACGATGTATTCTTCATGCGTTCCGTCCTTGCTGATACCAAATCCTGCACCGCTTCCCCATACCGCTTCTCCTTCACGACCGGCGCCTTTAACAATAATTCCGGAAAAGTCGCGTCCTGGAACCCGCGGTACTGGGGCAGCAAACGCGCCATTAAGGTTTTTAACATCACTGGGATTAATAGCACTGGCGGCAACTTTAATAAGCACCTCGTCTGCTGCCGGTTCAGGAACCGGACACTCTCGTAGCTGCAGAACATCCGGACCGCCATATCGTTCAAATACCCAGCTCTTCATTTTCATCGTTGTCATAATCAATTCCTGTTACGTTTGTGATTATGTCCGACTATGCCTCCAGCGGTGCACCTTCAAGCCAACCGCGACCCTGGCGATACAGTTTTTCAACGGCGTCGCCGCGCATGCCCGGCCTGTCCGGACCCGATATGCGATAGCCCAGCTGAGTCTGCAAATAAGCCAGATAGCGGTAGCCATCCGGATACCGCTGAAGCAATCCGGGATCGAGCTGTAAGGTTTCCCCGGGAACCACGGGATCCATACGATCCTTTTCGTAAATAACGCGCCTGCGATTTAACTTCCATACACCGTCGACCCGGGAAAGAAAATCGTAGAAACGGCCGTAACACAGAACATCGCAGAGTACACCATGCACTTCTCCACGCTGCGAAATAGTCATTTTCGTCATAGCGATGGCACGCTCTCTCTTTACATCAATGGTACTGCCACCCAACGAATGCAGAATGGAAACCCCGCGCTCCCATCCGGCCTTCCTTGCCTGTATGAATTCACGAGCGCTCGCCACACACCAGGTGGAGGACATATCTGCCTCTTCATGCCACAGGGTCGAGAAGGCATCCCAAAATCCGCCGTCGCTCCAGAGTACCCAGTTTTCCAGTAGCTCTCTGATCCTGGCTTTATCCTGTAACTCTCCGCCCAACATCTGGATCTGGCTATTCATAAGATAAACACCCTGGTTTCATCACGATATGCTTGGTTTCCAGAAAATCATCCAGAACGGCAAGTCCCCTCATCCGCCCCTGTCCACTCAGTTTGAATCCTCCCTCTTCGAACTGGTCATACAGCATGGCCCAGTCATTTATCCAGACCGTACCGCATTCCAGTGCCCGGGCGACGCGCAACGGCCGATCGACATCCCGGGTCCATATACTGGCCGCCAGACCATATTCGCTGTCATTAGCGAGCTGCACGGCTTCCTGTTCGGAAGAAAAGCGCTGCACGGTCAGTACCGGGCCAAAGATTTCCTGCTGGACTATCGGCAGGCTGTTGTCTGTCACTTCCAGCACGGTTGGATGATAAAAGGCCCCCTGCGCCAGCGCTCCTTCCCTGGCCGGTCCTCCGCGTAGCAGGCTAACGGCTCCTGCGGCGATGGCGTCGCTAACCAGCCGGTTGATTCGCTCGACATTTTCTTTATCGATCAGAGGCCCCATCTCACTGCTAATATCAGCCGCAGGCCCCACTTTAAGGGACTCAAGGCGCGGGATGAGTAATGCTAACACTCGTTCAGCAATCGCTTCCTGTACCAACAGTCGGCTTCCCGTCATACAAAATTGCCCCGAAAATACCGTAAGGGCATCCACCAGTTTAGGAATGAGAGCGTCAATATCCGCATCATCAAACACGATTACTGGCGTCTTTCCCCCCAGTTCCAGCCCAAATCGCTTGAGCTGCTCAGCTCCCGTCGCTGAAATCGTTTTCCCGGTCGCAGTGCTTCCGGTAAAGCTGATTGTTGGAACGTAAGGAGAACTGACCAGTACCGAACCAGAGATGTGGCCGCCAGTGAAGATATTCACGACACCAACGGGCAATTCCGGCGTTTCAGCAATAATTCGCGCTATCAGGGCATTAATCTGCGCCGTCTGGCGGGGCAACATGACGGCTGTGGTGACACCTGCTGCCAGCGCTGGTGCCAGGGAGCGCATTACCAGCGCGGCAGGGGAATTCCAGGGGGCGATAATTCCCGCGACCCCGACAGGCTCCCGTATAAGAATGGACATACTTCCGGGTTCAATCGACGCCGCGCGCCCCGATTCGCTCAGCGCCAGAGCGGCATTAAAGCGCAAACATTCCGGGATAATCTGTATTTCGAACTTCGCGTGCCGACGAACCTTACCATTTTCTAACCCAAGCAACGCGATCAGTTCATCCTCATGCCGCTCGAAAGAATCGGCCATATTATTCAGGACGCGTGCTCTCAGAGCGCGATCGTACTTCCAGTTACTGTTGGCAAATGCATTGCGAGCCGCATCAATAGCCAGGCCAGCTTCCGTTTCGGTCGCCTCGAAGTACTCTCCAATGATGTTGCCATCTGCCGGATTAATGCTTTCGCCATGCATACCCGAGGCCACCCACTGACCATTGATCCAATGGCCTGCAGGTTGCCCATCATTAACCAGATGTGTTTTCATAGAAATCGCTCCTGCCCGCCCACGGGTCAAACAAAAAATTTCGGTGATGATGGTTTACCGCCGCGAAGCATATAGCCGTTATGCGTCCGTTCAAGCCGGGTTTTTTCTATCATGGAAAACATATTGTGTTTGGTCATGGCCTGTACCCCATTCAAACGTTCAGCCCAACGTTTTCCGTTAGAGGTCACCACCTCCAGCATTTTTTTCGTGCCATAGTTTGTCAGGGCCTGAAAATAATTTTCTTCAGCATCTCTGAATGCTCCTTTATAAGCGCCGTCGCCCAGCTGTTTCGTAAAGAATTCAACATCAACGGTTTCCAGTGCCTCACGGGCAAAACGCATCAAATCCTCCAGATATTCAATATTCTCCAGCACATCATTTTTGTCTCCCAGTTTGGAAACATGACCAGAAACCAGCGTCTTAAAATCGTATTGCAGTATCTGATGATGGGCATCCACATAGCCAGACAAATTCTCGGATGAATCACAGTCTCTGAAGGTTACCCACCCTGGGCTGGCAATATCAATAGCGGCCAGTACTTTCTGCTTTGGTGCAAATATAAAAATATTCCCTTCACTGTGATTTTGTCCTTTATAGGAAAGCTGCAATTTAACACCATTGACATCCAGAACTTCATTACTTTCAAAAGTTTCAGTTGGAACAGGACGATATGAATCAGGAAAACGAGTCAGCAAGTCTTTCGTTTTCTGATGGGCAATAATCTTCACGTTATCGCCATAGATACTCGCAGCACCAATATGATCGGCATGCCAATGGCTATAGACAACGTGGGTCACTGGCTCATCACACACATCTTCCATGGCAGCCAGAATATTTTCTCCTAATGCTGGAGGTGCATCTATAGCAATAATACCATTGCCGGTGCGTACAAACATCGTGTCATACCATCCCGAAGAGACCCAATAAACTCCGTCATCAATCTCTTCCACATGATATCCCTTTTCAATGCGATCCCTTGAAAACAAACATCCATATGAAGATTCAGGTGGTGGCAGAAACTCTTCAAAATTGACATAAGGTACTCCTGCGGAGCCCAAATCGTCCACTAACCAATCCGGTTTTTTGTGGTTGGGATTAAGACAATACTGACACATAAATACCTCCTGATATTGACAAGCTTATTTAAACTAATCAATCATTAATACGGGTTTTATCGTTTTGCCTGAGCGAATATCTGAAAATGCTTCTTCAATCTCGTCAAATGAATAAAACGAAATCAGACGATCGAAAGGAAACTGACCGGCCTGATAAAATTCGATAAGCTGGGGCAAAAAGATTTGCGGAACGGAATCGCCCTGAATGACGCCTCTGACAATGCGACCATTGAGCAAGCGATTCATATCAATAGAAACCTGAGTTCCTTCGGGGGGACCGCCAACCAGAGCAACCTGTCCAGGCATAGCCAGTACATCAACGGCAAGTGAAAGCATTTGAGGTTGAGCCGTTACCTCCACAACGTAATCGACACCATGAGGAAGGAGCGCCATAATGCGCTGCCGGGTATCCTCCTGCCTGCCATTAATGATGTGGGTCGCTCCCAATTCGGCGGCAAGGTCCAGTCGCTCTTTACTGATATCAACGGCGATGATCTTTGTCGCGCCGGCTATTTTTGCCGCCATGATGGCAGCCAGTCCGACACTTCCTGTGCCAAATATCGCAATACTGCTACCTGCTGGTATTTTCAACGCATTCAGAACCGTCCCTGCGCCAGTCTGGATACCGCATCCTAAAGGCCCAAGAAGCTCTAGTGGGATATCTTGCGAAACTTTCACCAGATTTCTTTCATTCGTCACCGCACAGGATGCAAAAGAAGACTGTCCAAAAAAATGACCATGAATATCATCATGTATAGCGTTAGAGCCATCAAGCCGATGACCGCCAAAGCTCAATTCAAAACCATGTAAACAATATGACTCGCGGCCACTCAGACACTGACTACAGTGGCCGCAATAGGGGTAAGACATAACAACATGATCGCCAGGTACGATGTTTTTCACCTGACTTCCAACTTTGACAACAATACCGGCCCCTTCATGGCCCAGTATGATGGGTAGCGGAGTTTGATAGGACTGTTCTCTGATATGTGCATCCGTCTGACATATTCCGGTTGCAACAACTTTAACCAAAACCTCATCATCACGCGGCTCATCAATTTCGACTTCCCGAAATATAAACGGGCCTGATTTCTCAGTAATTATGGCTGCCTTGATTTTCATTTCCGGCCTCCTTCGTCTGGAGTTAAAAGTCTAGTTAAGTCATGCGCCTTTAACAGGGCTGAGAGCGACAAGTTTTATTGCTGAGAGTGACAACCGTTAATTACACTTGAAATTCATTGCGTTAAGAAAAATCATTTGTCTATACTCGTAAAAAAGAAAGAGGTTCAGATGATTTGCTAATAGAGAAACCATTTGGGTATCAAAGAAAAAGTGAAGCTCCAGTAATTGCCTGTCGTGACCGAGGTGTAGATATGGACAAAAACGATTTCATTATGGAACTAATTTCCTGGCTTGAAAAAAATTTCGAGCAGCCTCTCAGCCTTGAAATAGTTGCTAAAAAAGCCGGCTATTCAAAATGGCACTTACAGCGCACATTCAAACAAGCAACGGGGTACTCTATGGGGGATTATATTCGCAAACGACGTTTAACAAAGGCTGCCATCGCGCTACGGACAACCTCTCGCTCTATTAGTGACATTGCCTTTCAATATGCTTTTAATTCACAACAAACGTTTACTCGCTCATTTAAAAAGCAGTTTTTCGTTTCACCAGCAAAATACCGCCGCGCCAAAAACTGGAATATGTCAGGAATGCGTCTTCCCATTCGAATGGATGAACTCATTCATATGACCTGCCCATCTTCAGACATTAACAAATAGTCGGGGATTTCACGGTCAATCATGTAAAATAGCCAATTGTTGTTACGAATACTATGCGTATAGCCGATGAGATACAAAATCTGGAATCCATTTATTTAAATATTCCCATACCAGTGGGATTAAAAGGCTGCCTTAGCATGCTTATCCCTTTCTAAGTTGCTCCACGAGCCCATCAGGCTATAGTTTTCACCTGGCCAGCCAGTGCCGCACTGTCACGTACCCCGGACCAAACGGATAGTCTTTCGTTTTAGCCGTATATGGAACGCACAGGCATAACCCTGTTTTATTATTGTAAATAAACGGGCTGAGAACCGCCGCCGGACGGTGGCCAGCCCCGGATCTTACCCAGCAATAGTGGACACACGACTAAGTGAGTACACTCTCAAGCAGAAGTGGCTCATGGTGTGGCTGCCGCCGCCTGCCTTTGCCGGGTCAGATTATGTGTCATCGCACTAAGCCGGGGGATCAGCGAATCATCCCCAGCGCGGCCTCTGCCGCCAGAACCTCTCCCGGGCGAACGCTTTGCTGTAACTTTCCGGCGCAGGGCGCGAGCACCGAAACTTCCATCTTCATGGCTTCCATCACGGCCACGGTTTCGCCTTCCGCCACCTGCTGCCCCTCTTGTGCCACCCAACTGTGCAGCACGCCAGCCACCGGAGCGCTGACCTGATTATCCGCAGTCCCAGGCTCATTACCACCGACGACAGGCTGCGCCGTTGGGGCCGCGGCCAGCAGCCCGGCGGGCAGGCCCAGTTGCAGGCGACGTCCGTCCACCTCTATCCATGCCCGGGTCAGTGGCTGTTCGCGGCCCGGGAATGGCCGAACCTGCGCTTCCAGGCTTTCCGCGAAGTCGGTTTCTATCCAGCGGGTGTGCACCCGGAAGGTATTAATAAAATCGTCGGAAGCCAGCACCGCCCGATGGAACGGCAGCACTGAAGCAACCCCTTCGATGGCAAACTCCGCCAGCGCCCTGCGCGCCCGTGCAATGGCCTGTTCGCGGGTGGCGCCGGTGACGATAAGCTTGGCCATCAGCGAGTCATAGTGGCCTGGAATGGTAGAGCCACTCTCCACGCCGCTGTCCAGACGAATGCCCGGACCAGAGGGTGGCGCAAAGCGGGTTATCGTGCCGGGCACCGGCAGGAAGCCGCGCCCGGGGTCCTCCGCGTTAATACGAAACTCAATGGCATGACCGCGCGGCGCTGGCGTTTCCGTCAGGCTCAGGGGCAGCCCTTCGGCCACCCGTAGCTGTTCGATAACCAGATCGATACCGGTAGTCTCTTCCGTGACCGGGTGCTCCACCTGAAGCCGGGTATTAACCTCAAGAAACGAGATACGCCCATCGCGACTCAGCAGGAATTCCACCGTACCTGCCCCCACATAACCCGCCTGGCGGCAGATATCCCGGGCCGCAGTGTGAATGCGCTCGCGCTGCTCTTCGCTGATAAACGGCGCCGGGGCCTCCTCAACCAGTTTCTGATTACGACGCTGTAGCGAACAGTCGCGGGTGCCCAATACCAGTACCTGACCGTGGCTGTCGGCGATGATCTGGGCTTCGATATGGCGGGGGCTATCCAGATACTGTTCGACAAAACATTCGCCGCGGCCAAAGGCCGCTTCGGCCTCACGCACCGCCGAATGATAAAGCTCCGCCACCTCGTCGAGGCGCCAGGCCACTTTCAGACCGCGCCCGCCGCCGCCAAAGGCCGCTTTAATCGCTACCGGTAAACCGTGCTCACGGGCGAACGCTTCCACTTCGCTGGCGTCAGCCACCGGATCCGCGGTGCCTTTCACCAGCGGCGCCCCGGCCTGGAGCGCAATTTTACGGGCCTGCACTTTATCGCCCAGTTGTTCGATGGTCTGCGGATTCGGACCAATCCAGAGCAGCCCTGCGTCGATAACCGCCCGGGCGAAGTCGGCGCGCTCGGAAAGAAAACCGTAGCCGGGGTGTACCATGGTGGCGCCGCTGCGGCGCGCCACATCCAGCAATTTATCGATATTAAGGTAGCTTTTCGTGGCGCTACAGCCTGGCAGCGTCCAGGCTTCATCGGCCATTCTGGCGTGTAACGCATCGGCATCCGGATCGGCATAAACCGCCACCGAGGCCACGCCGTAGTCCCGGCAGGCGCGAATAATACGGACCGCGATCTCGCCGCGGTTGGCAATTAAGACTTTATGACGTGGTTCAGTCATGGTTTCCCTCTGGTTCCTGAAACGGCGCAATGGCCCGGAAGCGAATGGTGGCGCCGGGCGGGATCTGCCCGGCAAGATCGAGGTGATAGTCGGCAACGGCGCCGATAACCGGATAGCCGCCGGTCAGGGGGCGATCGTTCAGAAACAGCACCGGCTGACCGCTGGCGGGGATCTGAATGGCGCCGCTGCATACCCCTTCGCTGGGCAGCTCCTGAGTGATACTGCGCTCTAACGGCTGAGCGCCTGCCAGACGCAGGCCGATACGGTTCGACTGATCCGTTACCTGCCATAGCTGGTCGGTCAGACGGGCCTGAGATCGGGCGGTAAACCAGTCGCTGCGCGGGCCGGGAATAAAATCAAGAGTGACAACGTCACCTTTTGTCGGCAGTGTGACGGGGGCCGTCTCCGTCTGTTCGACCGCCTGACACGGCAGCCCGGCATGATGCAGGCGATCTCCGGGCTTCAGCGGCGGCGGTCCCACCTGGGCCAGGGTATCGAAGGCGCAACTGTGAAGGACTGGCGCAACGGCAAAACCACCGCGCAGCGCCAGATAGCTGCGAACGCCGTTGGCGGGCGCGCCCAGGCGAATCTCTTCCCCGGCTTCCAGCGCCAGCGGCTGTTCGACGGCCGCCTGAAAGCGCTGACCGTCAGCGCTGCGAATCTCTACCGGACAGGGTGCGCCGGTCACGGCTACGACCTGCGGGCTCAGGGCTCTGGCCCGCAGGCCGCCTTGGGTGATTTCAATAACGGCGCTGCCCCAGGGGTTGCCCAGCAGGCGATTAGCCCGGCGTAGCGCTCCGCGATCGAGCGCGCCGGACGGTGAAATACCCAGCCGGGCCTGGCCCACGCGCCCTTCATCCTGATACAGCGCCTGCAAACCGCTGGCGAGTATCTCAAGGGCCTGCGGCGCGCTGCTCGCTTCGGGCTCTGGCGGCGCTATCTCTGCCGCTACGGTAATCGTGGCGCCCTGCCGTGACTCATCCACAAAACGCACCCGGGCGCCCGGCGTTAACAGCGCCGGAGGTTCGCGGCCCAGATCCCACATGCTGAGCGGCGTATCGCCAATCAATTGCCAGCCGCCGGGGCTGGCCTGAGGATAGATACCGCTGAACTCCCCGGCCAGCGCCACCGAGCCTGCCGGAATGCGGGTGCGCGGCGTGGTGCGACGCGGCACGTTAAAACCGGCGTCGGAAACCATATAGGCAAACCCCGGCGCAAAACCGGTAAAGGCGACCTGCCATTCGTGGTCACTGTGACGGGCGATAAGCTGTTGCACGCTCAGGCCAAGCAGCTCTGCGGCTTCCGGCAGATCTTCGCCGCGATAGCGTACCGGGATAATCACTTCCGGCCCCTGCGGGCCCCGGGAAGAATTCAGGGAAAGCCGACCGATGATCTGCGCCAGCGCGCTGGCCGTGGTTTCGCCCGGCGTAAAGCGAATCAGCAGGGTTCGGGCCGCCGGGATGGTCTCTTCCACACCGCTAAGCGGTGCCGCTTCCAGCGCGGCATGTAGCGCCAGAGTCTGTTCCAGACTGGCCAGCTCCACCAGAAAACTGTTGCTATTGACGGGTAAAAAACGCACTTAGCCCTCCTGCCAGGCGCTGTCGGGCACATCGGTAATAAACATATGGCCCGGCGCGTGGCTGATGGCAAAAGGCACCCCGGATTTCATCACCGCGGCCTGTGGCGTGACGCCGCAGGCCCAGAATACCGGCACTTCCCCCTCTTCAATGCGAACCGGATCGCCAAAATCCGGCTGCATCAGATCGGCAATCCCCAGACTGTGTGGATCGCCGACATGAACCGGCGCACCGTGTACCGCCGGGAAACGGCCGCTGATAGTGACCGCGTCCGGTATCCGGTGCGCCGCGACGGGACGCATGGAGACCACCAGTTCCCCCTGTAATCGCCCTGCCGGGCGGCACAGGCGGTTGGTGCGGTACATCGGCACGTTGCAATTGTCGGTAATATGGCGGATATCGATACCCGCTTCGCGCATCGGCGTTTCAAAGGTAAAGCTACAGCCAATCAGGAAGGTCACCAGATCCGGATGTTCTGCCCAGATGGCGGTGGCATCGGTGATTTCATCCGCCAGTTCGCCCTGGCGCCATATCCGGTAGCGCGGAATATCGGTACGCAGATCCGCCCCTTCCGCCAGTACGGTGCGATAGCTACCGGCCTCGCACACGTCCAGCACCGGACAGCTGCGCGGATTGCGCTGGGCATACAGCAGAAAATCGAAGGCCCAGTCCCGCGGTAGCGAAATCATATTGCACTGGGTCATTCCCGGGGCCATGCCCGCAGTCGGGCGGTCAAAACCGTTACGAATGGTGTCACGAGCGGCGCGCGCCTGGGCAATTGCGGCCTCGCTGGCCTTGATATACGGATTCATAAATTCACCTCGCCGCTAAAGGAACGAATGGCGATGCCGTTGTGTTCCAGGGTGGCGCGAATCTGGCGCGCCATCTCAATGGCCCCCGGACTATCGCCGTGTACGCAGATGGAGTCCGCTTCAATACGGGTGAATTCGCCTTCCACTGACTCGACGCCGCCCTCGTTAATCAGTTTCAGCATGCGCTGTGCGACCTGTTCCGGGTCATGCAGTACAGCCCCCGCTTCGCGGCGCGATACCAGGGTGCCGTCGGCGTGATAGGCGCGATCGGCGAAGGCTTCTGCCACCACTTTAAGTCCCTGCTCCCGGGCCAGACTGACCAGCGGCGAACCGGCTAACGCCACCAGAATCAGCGATGGCTCTACCGCTTTAATGGCGGCAATCACCGCCAGCGCCTGGCGCCGGTCATGAGCAATGGTGTTATAGAGCGCGCCATGGGGTTTTACATAGCTCACCACGCAGCCCGCAGCGCGAGCCAGCCCCTGCAAGGCGCCAATCTGGTAGATAACGTCTGCGGTCAGTTCATCGCTGGCGATATCCATCGCCCGACGACCGAAGCCCACCAGGTCCGGATAGGCCACATGGGCCCCTACCGCTACGCCGTTACTGCGCGCGGCTGAAAGCGTCTCCAGAATGCCCGCGGGAGAGCCCGCGTGAAAGCCGCAGGCGACGTTAGCGCTGCTGACAACAGGCAGAATGGCCGCATCGTCGCCCATCCGCCACTGGCCAAAGCTTTCGCCCAGGTCGCTGTTTAAATCAATGCATTTCATCCGGCTTTGTCCTCTCAGACTACGTTCAGATAATTAAAGATCGCGCCAACCGACATCACACCCATATACCAGGTGAGCAGGCAGATAATCAGTCCCAGCCACAGCAGCCAGCGCGGATAATGATAACCTTCCATCAGATCGGCACGACGCCAACCCACCCACAGAAAGATGGTTAAGCCAATCGGCAGCACCAGGCCGTTAAAGCCACCGGCAAAGACCAGCAGTGCCGCGGGCGCAGTGCCCAGCATCAGATAAACCACCAGAGAGACGGTAATAAAGATAATGGTGGCGATATTACGCTGGCGGTCGGTCATGGTCGGGCGGAAAACGGTGAGGAACGACACCGAGGTATAGGCCGCGCCAATCACGCTGGTGATGGCCGCCGCCCACAGAATACAGCCGAAGATACGCAGCCCCAGGGTTCCCGCAGCGTGCTGGAAGGCCTGAGAAGCCGGGTTAGCGCTGTGCCCTGCTACGTCCAGAGTCACACCGCTGGCCACCACGCCAAGAATGGCCAGAAACAGCACGTAGCGCATAATACCAACCACCACAATGCCTTTGGTGGCGGCGGATGAGACTTCACGGATATGCTCAGGCCCCACGGCGCCTTTATCCAGCAGTCGATGAGCGCCAGCGTAACTGATGTAACCGCCTACGGTACCGCCAACAATGGTGGTAATGGTGGCGAAATCGATACGATCGGGCATCACGCTCTGGCGCAACGCCTCGCCCAGCGGTGGCTGGGAAACGAAAGCGACATAGAGCGTTAGCGCAATCATTACCAGCCCCAGCACCACCATCATCCTGTCGATAGCCACACCGGCCCGGCGCGAAGAGAAAATATAAATCGCAATGCCGGCGCTTAACAGTCCGCCCCATTTGGGATCCAGCCCCAGCAGCGCATTCAGCCCCAACCCGCCACCGGCGATATTGCCGATATTAAAGACCAGGCCGCCAAACACCACCAGCACCGACAGCAGATAGCCGCTGCCCGGTAGCGCGATATTCGCAATCTCCGAGGCGCGTTTACGGGTCAGCGTCACCACCCGCCAGATATTTTGCTGCACCACATAGTCGATAACGATAGACGCCAGGATCCCAAAAGCGAAGGCGGCGCCCATGGTGGCAGTAAAGGTAGCGGTCTGAGTAATAAACCCGGGACCGATTGCCGAGGTGGCCATTAAGAAGATTGCTGCGATTAGCGACGATCGGCGCTTACGTACGAAGGTCTTTTTGTTTTCCGCTTCCAGAGCAGCCATGCTGTCACTCCCCATTGTGATGTTAACCCTTTGTCTGTCAGGCAATTTTCAGGCCATTGTTGGAACAAATTTTGTAATTGTTAAGTTAATGTGTTTGCATTGTTGAACAATAAACTACGTAGTGATGAATAAACCGGCAATACCCGATCGCAAAGCCAGCAACGGAATCGAGAAGTCGATCACTCTTTTTGATCAGACATTTAACTCAACGCCCCGTTTTTGTGCATAGCAATGCAGTTTTGCCCCCAAATGGTGCATATTACGCACCGCGCGGGTGCCTTGCCGCTGGTGTGTTAAATATGTGAAGATTGCTAACCTGTTGATTAGCGGAATATGCCCTGCCATGAAGAAAAGCGCGCCAGCACCTGTACTGAGTGAAAAAACGGCTGAAATAATTCGCCAGAAGATTATTGCCGGAGAGCTGGCCCCGGGAGCCCGGCTGTCAGAGGCGGCACTCAGCGAACGGCTGGCTATTTCGCGCAATACCCTACGCGAAGTCTTCCGGCTGCTGACCCAGGAAGGGCTGCTGCACTACGAGCCGAATCGCGGCGTCTGTGTGGCAGTGCCGGATATGGCGGCGATTATCGATATCTACCGTATCCGGCGGTTGATTGAGTGCGACGCCCTGCGCCAGGCCTGGCCCCTGCATCCGGCGGTGGAGCGCATGGCGCAACAGATTACCCTGGCCCGTGAACACGGCAGCCAGGGCGACTGGGTGGCGGTGGGCACCGCCAATATGCTGTTTCATACGGCCATCGTCGAACTTTCTGACAGCCCGCGGCTGGTGCGCTTGTATCGTCATATCTCCGCCGAACTGCGTCTGGCCTTCGGGCATCTGGACGATCTGGAGATGCTGCACGCCCCCTATATCGAAAAGAATGCCGCCCTGCTGGCGCTGCTTAATAGCGGAAAAAATGAGGAGGCGGCGCAGATGCTGGCGGGCTATCTGGATCAGTCCGAACGCACCCTGCTGGCGGTGCTACAGCGGCGGGCGGCTCTGGCGTGATGAGTTAGCCTTAGGCGTTCACAAATCTTTACGTACTACGCGTAAATACGGGACGAAGACAGGCAGTTGCTGTTAGTTAGCGGTACTTCTGTCGCGGGTAAGACGCATCCAGTTGCCGTGGGCAAAGGCCGCTTTATCATTTTCACTGAGATGACATGTTTCCAGAAATTGCCTCGCCTCATTACCGGTGCGGTATTGAAAAGGGTAATCGGTAGAAAAAAGAATTCGTTCCGTTCCCACTATCGCAACCGCTCTGTCCAGGAAATGAGAAAAGAACATACCGCTCGCCGTAACATAGAGATTTTCCCGCAGGTACGATGCCAGGGGTAATTTCAGATTTGCCACTCTGTCCATCGCCGCCAGGCGTTCTGCATAAAATAATATCAGCTCACCCCAGTGTCCCAGGATCATCTGAAGCGCCGGAAGGCGGTCAAATGTGCCTGACAAAACCAGACGGATAAATTGAATTCCCGCATCATAATGCCAGCCAAGACCATAAGTGGCGAAAGCCGTATTTACCTCCGTGCTGAAGCCTGAATAATAGGCATTTCTGACAGCGATATCTGGCGCCCCCGGATGAATTAATACTGGCGCATTCAGGGTTTCAGCACAGCTAAGAATGGGGAAATAAACGGGACTGTCTAAATGTTCTGCGCCACCGCTGCATAGCAGCGCGCCTTTAAAGCCCAGGCTTTTTATACAACGTTCCAGTTCATTAGCCGCTTCATCAGGCATGGATACCGGCAGGGTTGCCAGCGCCTGAAACCGACTCGGGTACCTTGCCACCACTTCCGCAATACCGTCATTGATTCGCTGTGCCATACCGACACTTGCTGGCCCCAGACCATGAAGCGCCGGTGACGTCAGGGACAGTACCTGCATATCCAGACCTGATTCATCCATCAGGGCAAGGCGCTCATCAGCGATATCAAACAGCCGACGCTTAATGACGCCGGAATTAAAAGCAATACTGGGATCTTTTGCCTCCAGCCCCGATGCTTTCCAGGCGCCACACACTTCTTCGGTCAAAAAATGCTCTTCAATACCAATCAGCTTCATTATCTGTTCTCTGCCTGAAAAATCATTGCTTCCACCGCTTCACCAGGGCACGGTTTTCCCTTCACGGTCGAGATATTGCAGTCCCGGCTTCCCCTGCTGTGAAAGCATCACCTTCACCACTTTCGGAATGCTTTCCTCGATGCTTAGCGGCGCTTCAGCTCCGCCCAGCTCGGTAGCGACCCAGCCTGGCGCCATTAACAGCAAAGTACGTGATTCTCCGGCATGACGAGCGGCATAACTGCGCATGTACATGTTCAGCGCAGCTTTGGAGCCACGATAGACCTCGTGTCCGCCGTTTCTGTTGTTGCTCACGCTGCCCTGTCCTGACGACATAACACCAATGGTGCCTGTTGCAGAAACCAGATCCTGTAAGCATTCAATCACGCGCATAGGGCTTAATGCATTGGTCACCATGACCTGTTCGAATTCCCGGGTCGATACCTCTGCGATACTCTCGCTCTGGTTTTTGTTGGCGATACCGGCATTATGAAAGAGGATATCTAACACCTTGTCAGATAAACGTTCCCGCAGCGCTTTGATCTGCTGTGGTTCAGTGACCTCAAGCTGTTCAATCTCAACGCGCTCTGGATTTTTATCCGCCAGCTGGTGCAGCAACGTTCGGTCTTTCCCGCGTACGGTACCGATGACGTGCCATCCCTTTGTCACAAATTCCGTAGCCATCGCATAGCCCAGCCCACGTGATGCGCCGATGATAAGGATAGTTTTTTGCGTCGCTCTATTTTTCATAGTTAACTCTCTCTTCTGTGGGCGCTGGGCCGCCCGGATGCCGAACGGCGTGCGTCCATGACAATATGGATTCATTTCGAAAAGTCCCGTCGCACCGCAATGACGGCGGCGATAACTGATAAATTTCATCGCTGTAATGCAATTTATTACCGGCGATAGCCGAGACTATCCGGTACGTGGACAACTCTATGCCTGACAGACATAATGCGGAAGACGCATAGTTTGCATTTATACTATGCACCAAACGCCTTACCTCTTTTTCCAAACGGTATATCTGAAGTTATGGCTGATCCCGACCTGAATTTACTTATAGCCCTTGATGTACTTATCACTGAAGCCAATGTGACTCGCGCCGCGCGCCGTCTGGGGTTAAGCCCTTCAGCGATGAGCAGGACCCTGAGTCGCCTTCGCGCAACGACGGGCGATCCCCTGCTGGTTCGGGCCGGGCGTCAGATGGTGCTGACGCCCTATGCCGAAAATATACGTGAAAGCACCCAACACACCGTTTCTGCCGCTTTGGGTATACTCCGCCCCTCTGCGGTATCGCTTGACCTGTCCAGACTGGAAAGAACCTTTACTATCAGGGCGAACGAAGGTTTTGTTGAGGCTTTCGGTGCCGCGCTTATCACCTCAGCGGCGGTAAAAGCCCCTCTCGTTCGCCTTTGTTTTGCAGCAAAAGAAGAAAAAAGCGCAAAACATTTACGCGCGGGTCTGGTCGATCTCGAAATTGGTGTTTTAGGCGAAATGGGGCCGGAAATACGCCTGCAGGCGCTGTTCAGAGACCGGTTTGTCGGTGCGGTGAGAAAAGGTCATCCCCTGCTGGAGCGGAAAGGTAATATCAGCGCCGCGCAATATGCTTCATTTGAACACGTCATTACTTCCCGTCATGGATTCGTCGGCGGCCCGATAGACAAGGCCCTGGCTGAATCAGGACTGGAACGGAAAATTGCTGCCGTGGTACCGAGTTTTCCCGCCGCGATAGCCGTGGCGGTAGCCTCAGATTTGATTGCGCTCATCCCCTCTTCTTTTCTTATAAACCGAATCAGCGGTGATGAAAATGAGGCGACGACGGCATTCCGCATGTTCGAGCTTCCGGTAAAGACTCAGGAAATAACCATATCGCAAATGTGGCACCCGCGGCTGGATGCCGACCCAGGCCATCGCTGGCTGCGGCAGCATGTACTGGATGTTTGTCGGCAGCAAATGCAGCGTATCACTAAAAATTGACGCTCTTTATGGTCAACGGCCGCAGTACATTTCACAGGAGGAGTCCCGACCATTAAACCTTGCAATTATCTCCATTGCCCTGTTTTTACATAACAGCCCCTGAAACGCCTTAAAGTAAACCATTCGCCGCCAACACTTCCTTCAGCTCCGGCCGCTGACGTACCGCGGCCGCAACCGCGCTGAATCTCGGGGCATGCTGTCTGTACCACTCTTCCCCCGGCGTCCAGTGCTCCATCACCACAATGTAGCAGTCCAGCAGGCTTATCTCTGACCCCAACGCATAAGGCGCGGCCCTGAGCTGCTGATCCAGCCACAGCAACTGAGACTGCCGATAGCGAACGATGTTGTCTACCAACTGCTGTGGTGCATCCGGTGCCCAGCGCTGCGGATAGTCAGCATAAGTAAAGGTGGGATAGACGCTGGCGACCAGCCAGATAAGCAGACGCTGAAACAGCGAACGTTCAGGCGTACCCGGCTGCGGCGCCAGGTGAGGATGCTGGTCCAGAATCATCAGGGCAATGGCGGCGGATTCAGTCATCACGCTGCCGTCGGCCAGTTGCAGAGTCGGCACCTGGCACAGCGGATTAAGCTGCTGTAGCCGGTCGCGCTGCGGGCCTGGCCTGTCAAATCCTTCAACATTTTCAACGCGATACGGCATATCCGCCAGCCGTAGCATCAGTTCACTAATTGCCGAGCCCCAGCCCGGAGCGCCATACAGGGTGATCATCATCGTCCTCCGGATAAAGCGTAAAGTGTAGATGGAAATGGCGCTGGCGCTGAGTGACAACGTCACAATAAATTCCATTTTTACCCGAATAGCCTGCTCAACTCTCACTGTTACTGACCTGACTGCCAGTTACCCCGCCAGTTCGCTTATTAGAGAACAACGCAGCGTCACGGGTTTACGCGCCAGCCCGGCCACCGGGCCATCAGCCATCTCGCAGTTGAGGATATTGTCAGGCCAGTGGCGGCGAGCCGAATAGACATTGATGTTTACCCGCAGCCCCTCTTTAAGCCAGCCCAGCCGCTTGCTGTTGATGGCGGCTGGCGTAAAGCGCGCCGTGCCGCCTTCAGACGGCAGGTTAAGTTCCGATCGCCCCATATCGATCTGGCCTGATTCATCCGCGTCAGACTGGTGCCGGGCGTTGGGTTCGCCATACCAGTCGGCGGCAACGGTAATACCTTCCTTCCCCTGCACCAGCGTCTGACGGGCAGACGGAGACAAAACGACCTGGATCTGCAAGTCAGGCAGCGGCCTGGTTTGCGCTGCCTGACCATTTCCGGCAGCAACGACCATAAACAGCGCCCACAGGCTATACCGCCTTAACGTTAATTTCATCCGTTGCTCCCACGACCTGACGATAATAATTCGCTAAGCGTAGACCGCAAACAGCAGCCGTGCCTCTGGCTACAATTATTATCCAGGCTGAGGGTGTCAGCAGAAATCGCATATCAATCGGGGGTGACTCATGGACGTCATTTTGGTGGACGATTGTGATAATGACGTGGGCGTGATGGAAAAGCTGGAGGCCCACAGGCGGGGCATGCTTCACCGGGCGATCACGATATATGTGTTTAATACTGCGGGTGAACTGTTACTGCAAAGACGCGCATCCAGTAAATATCATTGCGGTAGTCTGTGGAGCAATACCTGCTGCGGTCATCCGCTACCGGGGGAAACCACGGAAAACGCCGCCCGGCGACGCCTGCGGGAAGAAATGGGTATCGGCTGCGAGTTACGCTTTCAGTTTAACTTTCAGTACCGGCTGACGTTGCCCGGCGGGATGATCGAGAACGAATATGGACATATCTATTTTGGCGTGTCTGACGAACGTCCGGTGCTGAACCCTGAAGAGGCGGACAACTTTGGCTACCAGACTCTGGCCGAGGTTGAAAAGGATATCGTCGCGCGGCCCGGGCGCTATACCCCCTGGTTTACCCTGGTGTTTCCCCGTATCCGGAACCACCCCTTCACCTTTCCCGAGTGAAGAGGTGGCTCGTCACCGCGTTACAGTGCAATACGAATCACATCATCCGGATCGGTCGCCTCTTTCTGGCGGCTGGAAGCCTGCTTCACGCTGACATACAGCGTTTTGCCATCGGCGGAAAGCGCCAGGCTGTTCGGGTGAGTCGGGGTCTGAATGGTTTTGGTGACCTTCAGGGTTTTGGCATCAATCACGCTCACGCTGCCTGCCTGACGGTGAGTCACATAAACTTCATTGCGCTGTGGATTAAACAGCACCGCCAGAGATTCCGGCACCCCGACGGTATCGGTCACTTTGCCGTTACGGGTATCCACCACCAGCAGCCCTTTCGCCTTTGAATCCGTCACGAAGGCGCGATGCCCGGCGCTATCCAGGCTGATATTCAGGAACATATGGGGCTGGTCATCGTCCAGCAGTTTGTTACGCGACAACACCTTGTTAGTGGCGGTATCGATGGTAATAAACTCACCGTCCGCATTGCTGGTGTACAGGCGTTTTGCCGCACTATCCAGCGCCAGACCGGTATTCATTTTTCCCAGCCCTTCAATGGTGGCGCGCAGTTTCAGCGTAGCGCCGTCCACCACCCAGACCACGCTCTGGGGCCCCAGGCCGCCGATATAGACGGTATCCGTGGCTTCATCCACCGCCAGCTCGCGCGGCGCCAGAGGACGCGCCTCTTTACTGCGTTTGCGGGGATCGAGCACCAGGCGCCCCTTTACCTCGCCGGTTTTCGCGTCGATAGCGGTCACGGCGCTGTTGGTGGTGTTGCCAAACCACAGGGTGTGGGTCTGGTTATTGATTGTGGCGCCGAAGGGTTTCAGGTCGTTATGAATAATCTGGGTGATGTCCAGGGTGGTCGGGTCCAGGCGATAAACGATTCCGCCTTTATCAAGTGAACGACTCTGGGTGGTAGCCAGCCACAGCGCCTGTTCAGAGGGGCTGAACGCCATCTCGTAGGCGCCTTTGGCGACCGGTTTGCGCAGCATCTCTTCGGCGGCGCTGGCGCTCATCGCCGGAAGCGCGCTGGCGAGCAGCGCGGCGCTCATCAGCAGAGCACTCAGCCTGGGCTTAATGGAGCGTGGACGTAATTCCATGATGAATCCCTTTTAAAATGTTGAAGTTGTCGGCGCTATCCCTTCAGATGGCACGCCAGTTGAGAATAATAATCATTAATTAATGTAACAGGCAATCATTTATAGTTGTTGACCCGTTTTTTGCCAGTACAGCCCGAATCAATCAGGCGCACAGGGTAAAAAACCGGTAATCTGCTGCGGTTAATTGATTCTAAGGAGTTTCCGATGGCAGTACGGACAGGAATTGCGCGCTGGATAATGATGATGCTGTGCATTGCCACAATCGCTGGCTGTTCGCATAAACCACCCGAAAAGCCGGTTCCCGTCATACCGCCCACCGCAGAGAAGGCGCCCCAGCCGATGCGTGGCGTCTGGTTAACCACCGTCTCACGCCTGGACTGGCCGCCGGTGGCCTCGGTGCGAGCCGCGCCTCAGCAGCGAATCGAAATGCAAAAGCGGGCCATGACGGACAAACTGGATAACCTGGTCCGGCTGGGGGTGAACACCGTCTTTTTTCAGGTGAAACCGGATGGCACAGCGCTTTACCATTCCGCTATCCTGCCCTGGTCAGAGGTGCTGACCGGTACCGTGGGGGAAGATCCCGGTTACGATCCGCTGGCCTTTGTGCTGCAGGAGGCCCATAAACGCGGATTAAAGGTGCATGCCTGGCTGAACCCCTATCGGGTAACGATGAACACCCGCCCTGCCACCGTGGCCGCCCTGGAGCATACCCGCTACAACTCACCTTCCAGCGTCTGGGTGACCCACCGTGACTGGATTAGGATTGCCAGCGATCGCTATGTGCTGGACCCCGGACTGCCGGAAGTGCGGGACTGGATAACCAGCGTGGTAACCGAGTTGCTCGAGCGCTATAACGTTGATGGTATCCAGTTCGACGACTACTTCTACTACGAAACGCCGCAATCCCCGCTGGACGACACTCAGACCTGGCGCCGCTACGGACAGGCATATGCCGACAAAGCCAGCTGGCGGCGCAATAACACCCTGTTGCTAATCAAACAGGTTTCAACAGCGATTAAGGCCAAAAAGCCCGCAGTGGAATTCGGTGTCAGCCCGGCAGGCGTGTGGCGTAACCAGAGCGACGATCCGCGTGGCTCTGACACCCGTGGCGCCGCGGCCTACGACCAGGCCAGCGCCGATACCCGCCAGTGGGTCGAACTGGGGCTGCTGGATTATATCGCCCCGCAGCTTTACTGGCCGTTTTCCCGCGAGGTCGCCCGCTATGATGAGCTGGCCAGGTGGTGGGCCAGAGTGGTTAAACCTACCCATACCCGGCTCTATATCGGCGTGGCGCTGTACAAGGTGGGAACCCCATCGCGCACTGAGCCGGACTGGACCATTGAAGAAGGCGTGCCGGAACTAAAACGCCAGCTGGATCTGAATGATAAAGTGCCGGAGATTTCCGGAACCATTCTGTTCCGTGAGGATTATCTTAATCAACCGCAGAATGCCGCGGCGGTAAACTATTTGCGCAGCCGCTGGGGCCACTAAAAATCGAGGAGCCCGCTCAAGGGCTCCTCTCTTATATTCTCAATATTATCGATAACAAACTGCCATTGTTGACTGTTCGGCCACTTCTGCAACCATTACTTATTAAATTCCGGCACTCTTCACCCTCAAAAGATAAGAATTAGCCTGGCTGAAAATCCTCAGTCTCACGCCGTCATAAAAATTATCTTATGCTGAGGCCACTTGCCCGCATTATTTTTTATGATGCTTCCGAAAATTTCATCCGAAAAACGCACACTCCCTGTCCTTACTGACCTGTAGGCTCAGAATCCTGATTTGACAAAAGCAATAATAACGACTATCTGCCGCCATAAGTTAACCGCAGCGCTATTTTTACCCCCCGCTACGCTCCCTTAACCGGCTGACCGGACAAACCGCTGTTTTGCCAGGTCGTTTATTGGTAAATATTTTATAGTCATTACCATTATATAAATATACTTTTCATATGCGATATATAATAAAACACATAACCATTACCTTGATAATGCCAAAATGCCCGTTATCTGGTCATTTTTTACAATTGGTAACAAATCCCCTTCTTAGCGTAAGATGACTTTCCCTCGCCCCTGTCGGTTTTTATCTATTCTTTGAAGCGTTACCCCGACAAACAAAATGCTGACCTAATACCAAAAAGGACGCGAGCAAGTCAGGGTAGCCTTTTGATTTTATTTTCATACTGGTGCATGCGAGGACGACTATGTCTCAACAACGTGACAATGATAACCCGTACCTGCTTAGCGACTGGCATCCGGAAGAGGCCAGTTTCTGGGAAAAGACGGGAAAACACATTGCCAGACGAAATCTGTGGATCTCGGTGGCCTGCCTGCTGCTGGCCTTCTGCGTCTGGATGCTGTTTAGCGCCGTGGCCGTTCATCTTAATGAGATAGGCTTTCACTTCACCACCGACCAGCTGTTTATGCTGACCGCGCTGCCGGCCCTTTCCGGCGCCATTCTGCGCGTCCCCTATTCGTTTATGGTGCCCATGTTCGGCGGCCGTTACTGGACGGTGCTAAGTACGGTGATCCTGATTATCCCCTGCGTCTGGCTGGGCTTCGCCATCCAGAACACCGCCACGCCCTATTGGGTGTTTATGGTAATCGCCCTGCTGTGCGGCTTTGCCGGGGCCAACTTCGCCTCCAGCATGGGCAATATCAGCTTCTTCTTCCCCAAAGAGCGCCAGGGGAGCGCCCTTGGCATCAACGGCGGTCTGGGTAACCTGGGCGTAAGCGTGATGCAGCTGGTCGCGCCGCTGATTATCACCCTGCCAGTCTTCGCCTTTTTGGGCGTTGACGGCGTTTCCCTGGAGGATGGCTCCAGCATGTGGCTGCCGAATGCCGCCTGGGTCTGGGCGCCGCTGCTGCTGCTGGCGACTATCGCCGCCTGGTTTGGTATGAACGATATCGCCAGCTCTAAAGCCTCTATCGCCGATCAGCTACCGGTGCTTAAGCGTCTGCATATGTGGCTGCTGAGCCTGCTCTATCTTGCCACCTTCGGCTCCTTTATCGGCTTTTCGGCCGGTTTTGCCATGCTGGCGAAAACCCAGTTTCCGGACGTTGAGATTCTGCATCTGGCCTTTTTTGGTCCCTTCCTGGGGGCGCTGGCCCGCTCTGCCGGGGGCGTGCTTTCCGACAAACTGGGCGGGGTACGGGTAACCCTGGTGAACTTTGTCTTTATGGCTATCTTCAGCGCCCTGCTATTCCTGACCCTGCCAGGTAGCGGCTCCGGTAATTTCACCGCCTTCTATGCGGTATTTATGGGACTGTTCCTGACCGCCGGGCTGGGCAGCGGCTCAACCTTTCAAATGATCGCCGTGATCTTCCGCCGCCTGACCATCCGCCGCGTTAAGCAGCGCGGCGGTAGCGATGCCGAAGCGCAACAGGAAGCGGTAACCGATACCGCCGCCGCGCTGGGCTTTATCTCCGCCATTGGCGCCATCGGCGGTTTCTTTATCCCCAAAGCTTTCGGATCTTCGCTGGCCATGACCGGTTCGCCGGTGGGCGCGATGAAGATCTTCCTGGTTTTCTACATTGTCTGCGTACTGCTGACCTGGCTTATCTACGGTCGTAAGACACTCAATACCAAATAGTTTTTTAATCAGCGCCCCGTGACGAGGGCGCAAAAATGTGAGCAGTGTAACCACAGGGAGGACCATTTCCCTGTCAGGAGAAATAACATGAGTAAACTTCTCGACCGCTTTCGTTACTTCAAACAGAAAGGCGAGACCTTTTCCGGCGATCACGGCCAGGTGCTGCACACCAACCGCGACTGGGAAGACAGCTATCGCCAGCGCTGGCAATTCGACAAGATTGTCCGTTCCACCCACGGCGTAAACTGTACCGGCTCCTGCAGTTGGAAGATCTACGTCAAGAACGGACTGGTCACCTGGGAAACCCAGCAGACCGACTATCCGCGCACCCGCCCCGATCTGCCGAACCACGAACCGCGCGGCTGCCCGCGCGGGGCCAGTTACTCCTGGTATCTCTACAGCGGCAACCGCCTTAAGTATCCGATGATTCGTAAGCATCTGCTGGAACTGTGGCGCGACGAGAAGTCCCGTCATAGCGACCCGGTGGACGCCTGGGCTGCGATTATGGCGGACAAAGAAAAGAGCAAGAGCTATAAGCAGATGCGCGGCCGCGGCGGCTTTGTGCGATCGAACTGGAAAGAGCTGAACGAGCTGATTGCCGCCGCCAACGTCTGGACCATCAAGAACTATGGCCCCGACCGGGTAGCCGGTTTTTCGCCGATTCCGGCGATGTCGATGGTCTCCTACGCCGCCGGTACCCGCTATCTGTCGCTGATCGGCGGTACCTGCCTGAGCTTCTACGACTGGTATTGCGACCTGCCCCCGGCTTCCCCCATGACCTGGGGCGAACAGACCGACGTACCGGAGTCTGCCGACTGGTATAACTCCAGCTATATCATCGCCTGGGGCTCTAACGTCCCCCAGACCCGTACCCCGGACGCCCACTTCTTTACCGAAGTGCGCTATAAGGGCACCAAAACCATCGCCATCACGCCCGACTATTCGGAAGTCGCCAAGCTGTGTGACCAGTGGCTGGCGCCAAAACAGGGCACTGACAGCGCTCTGGCGATGGCGATGGGCCATGTGATTCTTAAAGAGTTCCACCTCGATAACCCCAGCGACTACTTCCTGGATTACGCCCGCCGCTATACCGATATGCCGATGCTGGTGCTGCTGGAGCCCAATGAAGCAGGCTACATGGTGCCAGGCCGGATGGTGCGCGCCTCGGATCTGGTGGACGGTCTGGGAGAAGCCAATAACCCGGAATGGAAGACCGTGGCGTATAACGATGCCGGTGAACTGGTGGCGCCGAACGGCTCCATCGGCTTTCGCTGGGGCGAAAAAGGCAAATGGAATCTGGAATCCCTGGCCGCAGGCAAAGAGACTCAATTACGTCTGAGCCTGCTGGACCATCATGACGAGGTGGCGACGGTCGGCTTCCCCTACTTCGGCGGTCTGGAAAGCCCTTACTTCCGCAGCGTGAAGCAGGAGCCGGTCACCACCCATAAGCTACCGGCCAAACGTCTGACCCTGGCCGATGGCCGCGAATCTCTGGTGGTCTGCGTCTACGACCTGGTGCTGGCCAACTACGGGCTGGAGCGAGGTCTGGATGATGAAAACGCCAGCCGCGATTACGGCGACATCAAAGCCTACACCCCGGGCTGGGCCGAACAGATAACCGGCGTACCGCGCGCTCATACCGAGCGTATCGCCCGGGAATTCGCCGACACCGCCCATAAAACCCATGGTCGTTCGATGATTATCCTCGGCGCCGGTGTGAACCACTGGTATCACATGGATATGAACTACCGTGGCATGATCAACATGCTGGTGTTCTGCGGCTGCGTGGGCCAGACCGGCGGCGGCTGGGCGCACTATGTGGGCCAGGAGAAACTGCGTCCCCAGACCGGCTGGCTACCGCTGGCCTTTGCCCTGGACTGGGGCCGCCCGCCGCGCCATATGAACAGCACCTCGTTCTTCTACAATCACGCCAGCCAGTGGCGCTACGAGAAGCTGAGCGCCCAGGAGCTGCTGTCGCCGCTGGCGGATGCTTCGCGCTACAGCGGTCACCTGATCGACTTTAACGTGCGTGCCGAACGCATGGGCTGGCTGCCTTCTGCCCCCCAGCTTGGCACAAACCCGCTTACGCTTGCCGCCAGCGCAGAAAAAGCCGGTCAGTCGGTGAAGGACTATACCGTCAACGCTCTGAAGTCCGGCGACCTGCATATGGCCTGCGAACAGCCCGATAACGGCGCTAACCATCCGCGCAACCTGTTCGTCTGGCGCTCTAACCTGCTGGGCTCTTCCGGTAAGGGTCACGAGTATATGCTCAAATATCTGCTCGGCACCCAGAACGGTATCCAGGGCAAGGATCTGGGCAGCTCCGATGGCATAAAGCCCGAAGAGATCGACTGGCAGACCCCGGCGATTGAAGGCAAGCTCGACCTGCTGGTCACCCTGGATTTCAGGATGTCCAGTACCTGTCTGTTCTCTGACATCGTGCTGCCTACCGCCACCTGGTATGAAAAAGACGATATGAATACCTCGGATATGCATCCGTTTATTCACCCGCTCTCTGCCGCCGTCGATCCCGCCTGGGAATCCCGCAGCGACTGGGAAATCTACAAGGGCATCGCCAAATCCTTCTCCGAAGTCTGTCAGGGCCACCTTGGGCAGGAAACCGACGTGGTGATGGTGCCGCTACAGCACGACTCCCCCGGGGAGCTGGCTCAGCCGTTCGAGATTCAGGACTGGCGTAAAGGCGAATGCGATTTGATTCCCGGTAAAACCGCGCCGACCATTGCCACCGTAGAGCGCGACTACCCGGCCACTTACGAGCGCTTTACTTCACTGGGGCCGCTGCTCAATACCCTGGGCAACGGCGGTAAAGGCATTAGCTGGAATACCGATAAAGAGGTGGATCTGCTCGGTAAGCTTAACTACATCAAGGCCGACGGCCCGGCCCAGGGACGCCCGAAGATCGACTCCGCCATCGACGCCGCCGAAGTCATTCTGACCCTGGCGCCGGAAACCAACGGTCAGGTGGCGGTCAAAGCCTGGCAGGCGCTGGGCGAATTTACCGGTCGCGATCATACCCACCTTGCCCGCCCCAAAGAGGAAGAGAAGATCCGCTTTCGCGACATTCAGGCCCAGCCGCGTAAGATTATCTCCAGCCCCACCTGGTCAGGACTTGAAGATGAACATGTCTCCTATAACGCCGGGTACACCAACGTTCACGAACTGATTCCGTGGCGCACCCTTTCCGGTCGTCAGCAGTTGTATCAGGACCACCAGTGGATGCGCGACTTCGGCGAGAGCCTGGCGGTCTATCGCCCGCCTATCGATACCCGAAGTATCGACAATATGAAGGATATGAAGCCCAACGGATTCCCGGAAAAGGCGCTTAACTTCCTGACGCCACACCAGAAATGGGGCATTCATTCCACCTACAGCGAAAACCTGCTGATGCTGACCATGTCGCGCGGCGGGCCCATCGTCTGGATAAGCGAAGTGGACGCCAAAGAGCTGGGCATTGCCGATAACGACTGGATCGAAGCCTTTAACGCCAACGGCGCCCTCACCGCCCGTGCGGTGGTGAGCCAGCGCGTGCCGTCCGGCATGACCATGATGTATCACGCCCAGGAGCGCATCATGAACATCCCCGGTTCGGAAATCACCGGCCTGCGCGGCGGGATCCACAACTCGGTGACCCGCGTCTGCCCGAAACCGACCCATATGATTGGCGGCTATGCCCAACTGGCTTACGGTTTCAACTATTACGGCACCGTCGGCTCTAACCGCGATGAGTTCATCATTATCCGCAAAATGAAAAATATCGACTGGCTGGATGACGAAGGAATGAATCAGGTACAGGAGGCAAACAAATGAAAATTCGTTCTCAGGTCGGCATGGTGCTGAATCTCGACAAATGCATCGGCTGCCACACCTGCTCCGTTACCTGTAAAAACGTCTGGACCGGGCGCGAAGGCATGGAGTACGCATGGTTTAATAACGTAGAGACCAAACCGGGTCTGGGCTATCCCCACGCCTGGGAGGATCAGGAAAAATGGCACGGCGGCTGGATCCGCAAGATTAACGGCAAGCTCCAGCCCAAACTCGGCAGTAAGGTCGGGGTATTAGCGAATATCTTCGCCAACCCGGTGGTGCCGCAGATAGACGACTACTACGAGCCATTCAGCTACGACTACAAAACCCTGCACTTCGCTCCGGAGGGTAAACACCTGCCCACCGCCCGCCCGCGCTCGCTGATTAGCGGCAAGCGAATGAACAAAATCGAAGGCGGCCCCAACTGGGAAGAGCTGCTGGGGGGCGAATTCGCCAAACGCGCCGCCGACTACAACTTCGAAGCCATGCAGAAAGAGATGTACGGCCAGTTCGAAAACACCTTTATGATGTATTTGCCGCGCCTGTGCGAACACTGCCTTAACCCAAGCTGTGTCGCCACCTGCCCCAGCGGCGCCATCTACAAGCGTGAAGAGGACGGCATCGTTCTGATCGATCAGGACAAATGCCGCGGCTGGCGGATGTGCATCAGCGGCTGTCCGTACAAAAAAATCTACTTCAACTGGAAGAGCGGTAAGTCCGAGAAGTGCATCTTCTGCTATCCGCGTATCGAGTCCGGACAGCCGACGGTCTGCTCCGAAACCTGCGTGGGCCGTATCCGCTATCTGGGCGTGCTGCTCTATGATGCAGACCGCATTGAAGAAGCCGCCAGCGTGGAAAACGAAAAGGATCTCTATGAGAGCCAGCTTAGCGTGTTCCTTGACCCCAACGATCCGGAAGTCATTGAAGAGGCGCTGAAACAGGGCATTCCCCAGAACGTGATCGACGCGGCCCAGAAATCGCCGGTCTACAAAATGGCGATGGACTGGAAGCTGGCGCTGCCGCTGCACCCGGAATATCGCACCCTGCCGATGGTCTGGTACGTGCCGCCGCTGTCGCCGATTCAGTCGGTGGCCGATGCCGGAGGTCTGCCTCACAACGGCAACGTGCTGCCCGCAGTCGAAAGCCTGCGTATTCCGGTTCAGTACCTGGCGAACCTGCTGGCGGCCGGGGATACCCAACCGGTGTTGCGCGCCCTGAAGCGCATGATGGCAATGCGCCACTACAAGCGCGCCGAAACGGTGGAAGGCAAAGTCGATACCAGCGCGCTTGAGGAAGTGGGCCTGAGCGTCGCCCAGGTGGAAGAGATGTATCGCTACCTGGCGATTGCCAACTACGAAGATCGCTTCGTGATCCCCACCAGTCACCGCGAACAGGCCCGGGATGCCTTCCCGGAACGTAACGGCTGCGGCTTTAGCTTTGGCGACGGCTGTCACGGCTCAGACACCAAATTCAACCTGTTTAACAGCAAGCGTATCGACGCCATCGACATCAGCGAAATCAGCCATAAAGCGGAGGGCGAGTAATGCAGATTTTGAAAGTCATCGCCCTGCTGATGGAGTACCCCGATGAGCAGCTATGGCAAAGCGGCGAAGAGCTGATGCCGCTGGTGGCGCAGGAGGCGCCCCGGCTCACCGGTTTTGTTGATGAGCTGCTGGCGGCGCCGTTGCTCGATCAACAGGCGGCATGGGGCGAGGTGTTTGACCGTGGTTGCTCCACCTCGCTGATGCTGTTCGAGCACGTACACGCCGAATCCCGGGATCGAGGTCAGGCGATGGTGGATTTAATGGCTCAGTACGAAGAAGCCGGTTTGCAGCTCGACTGCCGCGAGCTGCCGGACTATCTGCCGATGTATCTGGAGTACCTCAGCACCCGCAGCCCCGCCGAAGCGCGCCAGGGGCTGCTGGATATTGCGCCGATCCTCGCCCTGCTGGGAGGCCGACTCAAAGAACGCGAGGCGCCATGGAGCCAGCTGTTTGACGCCCTGTTGGAAATTTGCGGCAGTCCGCTAAGAAGTGACAGCGTCACAAAACAGGTGGCGGGCGAAAAGCGCGACGATACCCCGGAGGCGATGGACGCGGTCTGGGAAGAGGAGCAAGTGAAATTTATTGATGACGCCGCCTCTTCCTGTGATTCCTCGCCACAGCAACAGTATCAACGGCGTTTCAGCCAGGAGGCGGCGCCCCAGTATCTGGATCTTTCATCCGGAGGCAGAAAATGACCCAGTTCCTTAATCTGTTTTTCTACGATATCTACCCCTATATCGCCGGGACGGTGTTTCTGGTTGGTAGCTGGCTGCGCTATGACTACGGTCAGTACACCTGGCGCGCCTCATCAAGCCAGATGCTGGACAAAAAGGGCTTCCGCCTGGCATCGAACCTGTTTCATATCGGGATCCTCGGCATCTTTTTCGGCCATCTGTTCGGGATGCTGACGCCGCACTGGATGTATGAAGCCTGGCTGCCGCTGCCGGTAAAACAGCAGATGGCGATGTGGCTGGGGGGCGTGTGCGGCATTCTGACCCTGGTGGGCGGTCTGCTGCTGTTGAAACGCCGCCTGTTCAACCCCCGGGTGCGGGCTTCTTCGACTACGGCAGATATTCTGATTCTGGCGATCCTGCTGATTCAGTGCGCCCTGGGCCTGACCTCTATCCACTATTCACGGCAGTTCCCGGACGGTAGTGAGATGATGAAACTGGTGAACTGGGCGCAGCATATCGTCACCTTCCGGGGCGGCGCTTCGGAATTCCTGGACGGCGTGGCCTGGGTTTACCGGGTGCATCTGGTGCTGGGCATGACTATCTTCCTGCTGTTCCCCTTCACCCGTCTGGTGCACGTCTGGAGCGCGCCGGTGGAATACTTTACCCGCCGCTACCAGCTTGTGCGGTCACGGCGTTAAGTAGAGGTTGTTGCCAAAAGGCGCGCATCAGGCGCGCCTGAGACTGATGACAACCCCCTGGCCGAACTTGTTCGGCCAGAATCACCAGAAAAATAAACAAGGAAAATCAATTTATTGATTTTCGGCAGCTCAACCACAAAGAGGGAAAAACCACGTTTTTTCCCTCTTTGTCATCAACCTGAGGCGCGCCTTTTTTACTTCTGCGCCGTCGCCAGCGCTGCATTTTCCGGCATCCTTAACTGCCACTTCTTAGCCAGCTTCTCTTTATCATCGCCCTTCAGCCAGTCGTTAATGCGCGCCAGCAGTTCGCTATTGCTCTTTTGCACCATATAGACCTTATGGCTCTCAGTACCGGCGAACGGCTTGCGGGTCGCCATGCAGATAATTCCCGGCTCCTGGTGATGGTAATAATCCCCTTCGATCAGATCGGTAAACATTACATCTGCTCGTTGAGAGCGCAGCGCCTGGAGGTTATCGACGTTATTTTTCACCCGAATCACCTGGGCATTGTGGATATGCTCATTAACAAAGCTTTCATTGGTGCCGCCGGGGTTAACCACCACCTTCACGCCGGAGCGGTCAATCTGGCGCAGGGTGCGCAACCAGCCGCTGCGATCGCAGTTGGCAATGGCGATTTTACCGTTAGGCACGACCGGCGATGACAGTCCAAAATCCGCTGCCCGTCCGGGCGTGGCCGTTACGCCGCCCATTGCCACATCAAACTTATCGGCAGCCAGATCCTTAGAAAGTGTGGGCCATGAGGTCAGCACAAAACTCACTTTCAGCCCCATGGATTCCCCCAGGGCTCTGGCCATATCGATATCAAACCCCTGCAAAGTGCCGCTATCGCCGCGCCAGGCCAACGGCGCGTAGTCTCCCGGTACGCCAACCTTCAGGGTTCCGGACTGTTCAATCGCTCCCAGGCTGCGAGCCTGAGCCCCCGAAGCGGTAATAAGCAGGATGCAGGCAATCAATGATATGGAAACAGGTTTCATGAGGCAGTCTCAATAAGCAAAGGTAAATGGATTGTTAACTAAAGCGCCGCTAAAGGAAAGCGCCCTGCGCAGCGTTACCCTTTTCGCCTGCAAACTTCGCTATCCCGACTATGGTTAAGGTTGGGGGGCGTCTGTTCGGGGCGGCCCGGAGCATCCGTATAAAGAGAAGGAGGCAACATGGCAAAGTACCAGTTCGATAATGTGGATACCGACGTCGAGCTCGATGCGGAAAATCTGGCCTACGCCCTCAGCGCTGCGGTGGAGGTACTGGCCTCCAGCATTGCCGGGAATTCGCCGCAGAAAAAAGAAGAGATTCTGCGCAAATTCGATATCGCAGTGAAAAAGAACCAGGACGAAGATTGCCATACTGAGCTGGCCTGGCTGGCCCAGTCCACCAAAGTCACGCTGCTGGGTGATGATGACTAATCCGTTAGCGCGCCGCCAGGGCGCGCTGCCCGTTCAATGCTCTCATAATACCGGGCTCGTGCTCTCATAATACCGGGCTCGGCGCCATCTTGTTATCTGTACACTTTCCATTCATAATGCTCAGGCCCACTTCGACCGACAGATCATAAAGAAAAGGAACTCATTTATGTCTGATAAAAATATAGATAACAGGCGTGCAAATAACATTTTATATATATCAGCGGTTGTTGGCATACTCCCCTTGCTGGCGATTTACTTTTTATATATCTACAACCCACAATCGCCTTTATGGTATAGCGTTTTTAATAGCATGCAGGATATACCCTCAATAACGTCAGACTTCAATCCCTTGATGACTAAAGCTATGGATCTATACTGTAAAAGCGCGCCTTTACTTGCGATCTTTTTCTTTCTTGTACAACTAAGATACAGAAAAATAGATAAAATAACTGACAGAAAAAAGATTCTGCAAGCATGTGTGCTCAGTCCTTTTTTTTACGGGTTGTATGCTTACCTGGTTTTGTGGGGGAATCTTGAATTAACTATTGCGGGAAGACCAGCCAAATATATGGCTGAAAGTAACTTCACCCTGCTAGTTTTTTATTCTTTACTGTATATTGGCACGTATTTCATGACATTCGGAATTTGTCTACAACCACTACTCGTGCATAAACTCTGGAAAGAAAGGTAACCGAAAGGCTACCTTTCTTTATACTTGATTAGTACGCTGGGCGAATAATTTCATTATTTAACTTATCAATTATTTTTTCATCAATAAATGCTCCCAATGCACCGGCGATAATAATGCCTATGAGGCCGCCGATAACTGCAGAAGTGCTACCAGCGATCAACATTGCACCAAGCGTTGCGGAAAAAACGCCCAAAGCAACAGAGGAGACAATACCGCTGACAACCCACGACTCCACTTCCATCATCAGCGGCCCCCAGTTGCCTGTTCGGTAACCTTCAATGCTCTTTTGCTTGACTTTCTCCGCCTTCATAGCATAATCCGCCACCTTGAAAGTTTTTCCCAGGGCTGCAAATCTGTTTCCCATATCATCAGCATTAAACGATTGCCATGCTTTCACAATGGCTTCTCTGTCCGCCGCGCTGAATTTGAGCCCTGGATTAGCCATCATTTTATTCATGGAACGCATAGCATCATTATAGCTGCGAATCCTTTTCCCCTGAAAATTCTTGATATTATCGGCAATTTCTCGCGAGAGCTCCTTATATTTTTCACCAAGATAACCTCCTACCTTTTCCCCCATGCTAATAATAACCTCACTAGCTTTCAATAACACCTCTTTATCAGCCTCTTGCTTTACTGACGCAAATTCCCGGACAGCTTTTTTGGCAATATCGGGAGTGCATAAAGGACTGCCAGGTGAAAGAGGAGTGACCGTCATATGATTGAGATCAGCATTTTTAACCTCAATTTTATAGCGAGCCAAAACATGTTTTTCATTAAAATATACTGTATAGGATTCAATATCCTTATCTGTTATTACTGTAATATGGTTAATTAACCGCATAGGCATTGACTTGCCGAAGTAATAATAGTTTCTTTCATCATGAGATCCCCAGTCTCGATATATTTTAGGCGTGTTATCAATTCCACTTCCCTCCATGACTCTTTGCAGAGAGGTTCCCCCCTCTGTGAAATAGTGCTTTTCTGGATTTTTCAGGGAATATTTATGCCCTGTTTCAATATCCCCAATCACACCGGTATATCCTGGTACGGATATACCCATAATCAGGCCCGTAAGACCAATCTGTTTGGCCTGGGTAGCATTGATCCCCTCCAGATCCAGCACCATAACCCCCTCAGGGGTGATTCTGATCACTGAAATACGCACCGAAGGATTTATTTTTCGTGCGGCCATCATCAGGTTTAACAATTTTGTTCTGACAGTTTTGTCAGCGCGTATGGCGTCTATCTGTTTTTGTGCCGGGGACGATTTATTCCCGCTACTGCTCCCACCCGCATTACCACGGGAACCCCCGCCCGGTTCCGGACCACTTCCTCGCTCGGAGCTCCAGTTTGTACCGTCACCAAAGCCCCCATAACTAAATCCAGGCATATATGTATCCTCCTTGTTTTTATTAAGTACTGATTATATATTTAGCGTCCTATCATTAATATTTACCCATGTCAATTACATGGTTTTTTTAATTTTAAGATCTGACGGATGATACCGCAGTGTTAATGCTCAGGAATGCCATTCTAATAAGGATCAGGCAACTCTTTCGCCCAGTGCTTTGTGCGATTTAATGTATCGCGCACCGATGATCCGCGTCTGTATCATGTTCTGGAACACACGCTACACGCTTTATCACCTCTGCCGCTCGAACCATGGCGCTGATTGTGGCGAACGTTAAACGCAGGTTGCCCCGCTATCGTCACCGACAAGCGTTGCCTCATACGCCAGACGATACTGCTCCAGGCCCTGGACAAATGAGGGACGACGAGTCTGCCAACCGGTTACGCGACGAATTTTGTCAGAGCCGACCCACTGCCAGAAATTGGCCAGCCCGTGAGCGGAGTTAAAGTGCTCGACCTTTCCCTGCTCCGGGGAAACAAACTGTAGCGCCAGCCCGTAACTGCGGGCCAGGGCTTCACCAATTTGCCGTGCCGTCTCATAGCGGGCATTCGAGATGTTAAACACCTGATTCACAACCTGACTTTGGTCGGGATGTTCCGCCAGCATGACGTAGGCTTCTGCGCAATCATCCACGTGACAGGCGTGCATGACGGCATTGGGGTCGGCCATCAGCGAGAGCGTGCCCTGACTATTCGCCGCCAGCTCGAAAAGCGCGCCGTAATAGCTCGATGAGTGCCCATAGACAATAGTCGGGCGTAATATCACGACATCAAAGGGCGTCCGGCGCTTATCAAGAAGATTGCTGCACAGGTTGCTACGGGGGAGCAGCACATCCGGCGGATTTATCGGGCTATTTTCGCTATGGGGAGCCAGCGTCGGATCGCCATGCTTTTCGCTCATCCTGCCGTAGTCTTTGCATCCGCTGGAAAACATCACAAGAGAACGGACGCCCAGGGCCTCACTGGATGCAACAAGCGCATCCATCATGGTACGAACTTTAGCAAGATGCCCGGCGGCGTCATGCTGATCTTCGGTGTTCGACACGATGACATCGAACGCCACATCACTTATCTGCGCCATAAAAGTGAGATTTTCCGGAGAGCCGATAACGGGAAATATCTCCTGCCGGGCCAGTTCCTGGGCCAACTCAGGGCGTCGAATCAACCCATAGACTTTCCACCCGGCCCGGCTGAAAGCCTTTGCAACCGCATTGCCGATATAACCGTTAGCTCCGGTGACCAGAACGTTTTTTTGATTCATGTGGTTCTCCTTAAATGGATTACGCCGTCATTGCTTGTGTATGGCACAGCATGCATGCCATATTTTTCTTCAATAACAGCCTAACGCTTTAATTAGGGAATTTGCGTCCCCAGACTGGGGCATAACCCTGCAAGGTGGGAGTAAAGATGGAAAAGCTGGCGGATATCGGAGCATTACAGGCCTTTGTGGCCGTTGCTGACAGTGGTTCATTTGTGGAGGGAGCGCGGCGGGTTGGTCTTTCCCGCTCTGCGGTGGGTAAATCTATTGCACGACTGGAGGAGTTGCTGGGGGTCCGGCTGCTTCACCGAACCACCCGCAGGATCGGCCTGACGGCGGATGGACAACTTTTTCTTCCTAAGGCAATGCAGATCCTGACCGACCTTGAAGAAGCGCAGACAGAGATTCAACGCGCCGGAGCAGCCCCCCACGGCGTTTTGCGGATAACGGCGACTGAAGCTTACGGACGTCAGGTGATTCTGCCCATTGTGGCGAGCTTCCTTGAACGCTGGCCAACGGTTTCTGCGGAGACTCAGTTTACCGATCGCGTCATCGATATTGTGGAAGAAGGATACGACGTTGCCATTCGCTTTGGCGCACCTTCTGTATCGTCCGATCTTATTATGCGTGTGGTGGCTCGCTCGTCTGCCCGGCTATGCGCCTCCCCCGATTACCTGGCCCGCCGGGGAACGCCAGAGTCGATTGACGAGCTGGCGAATCATCAACAACTGGTATCCGGCTCACGCCACCACCAGCGCACATGGATTCTTCAGACCCGCGCAGGCTCCCCTGTTTCCGTTGCCATAAAACCTTTTCTGCTCAGCGATAACGCCAGCGCGCTTCGCGATGCCGCGCGATCGGGACTGGGTATCGCCTGTCTGCCACGATTTTTGATTGAACAGGATATTGAGCAAGGGATATTGCGGCCGGTACTGGCGGAATATTCAACGGCGGAATTTCCCATCTGCGTGGTTTACCCCACCCGCCGCCAGCTTTCTCCCAGGGTCAGGCATTTTATTGACTGGCTGGTCGCGCAGCTTAGGTAAGGTTTATAGTCAGTCCGTCAGTGTAGCGTCACGCCCTGGACGACTGGCAGCGAAACGCCTGCTTTTGTCCGGCACGGTCGATAACCAGGGGAATATGCCCGGTTTTCCCCATATCGAAATCAACGCGGGAAGTGCTGCCCTTTTCCGTACGCTGAAACGTCATAATGCGGGTATCCGCATCTTTATCGACAGGTTCAACAAAACGGTAGCTCTTATTCGAAATCGTCACCGTCTGATTTCTGGCATCCATCAATGCCGACAGCGGCGTTCCCTGTTGATTCACACATTCCAGCCGCATCAATGGGGAATATGCCGGTGCCGTATCATCTCCCTGCTTCAGGCTTTTCTGCGCGCAGCCCGATAAAAGCAGAGGTAATAGCAAATAGCTGATTGATTTTATGCTCAATTTCACCCACCAGTAAGAAATTTAAGACCTGTTGCAACCTTAGCAGTTAACGGTGGAGTTTCAATATCACGGCTGAAGGATAGCGCCGGAATCCACTTCCGGCGCCAGCGATTTAGCCTTGCTGCACCGCCTCCCCCTCTGAATAACGATTTCCACGCCCCAGCAGCCAAAAAACCGCCAGCCCGGCCACCAGAATGCCAGGGGCCGATGCCGCCATCACGCCTGCGGTCCCGGCCCCGGCGGCCAGCATTTTTCCGGCCAGTAGCGGACCGGTCATGGCGCCGAGTCGCCCAACCGCCACGGCGGCCCCTACCCCGGTTGCGCGTATCGCGGTCTGATAGAAACGCGGAGCCAGCGCATAGAGCACGCACTGACCGCCGGTGGCAAACAGCCCCGCCACAAAGCCCACCATCAGCATGGTGTCAAAGCGCGAAGTCATCCCCAGCGCCAGCAGGGATCCCAGCATGCCGCAGTAAATCAGCAGCGCCATCGCCAGTGGCGACAGTCTGTCCATCAACGCCCCCAGCGCCAGGGTGCCCAACGCCGCGCCAAATTGCAGCATCAGCATGACCTGGCTCGCCTGACCCTGGCTGAATCCCTGATCGACCAGCAGCACCGGCAGCCAGTTAATCAGCAGATAGACCACCAGTAGCGTGAAAAAGTAGCTGGCCCACAGCAGCAGCGTGGCGCTGACTGCGCCGGGCCGCAGCAAGGCGGTTAACGATGCACCGCCATCCTCCACCCTCCGGGCCCTGAACTGCCGGGATTCATCCAGGTAGCGATACAGCAGCGGCACCAGTAACAGCGGTATCACGCCCCCGACCCAAAACACAGTTTGCCAGGGAAAAGTGATACCGCCCATTCCGATAGCCGCCGCCAGGGCTGCCCCCAGCGGCACGCCGCAGTACATCAGGCTAACGGCGATTCCACGCAGTCGCGGACCGGCAGATTCTGACGTCAGGGCAATCAGATTAGGAAGCGCCGCCCCCAGACCGACACCGGTCATCAACCGGGCGAACAGCAGGCTGTAGTATTCCCACGCCAGCGCCGTCGCCAGCGAAAACAGGCCGAACAGGGTGACCGAGCACAGCAGCAGGATTTTTCGCCCGTAGCGGTCCGCCAGCCAGCCACCGCCCAGCGCCCCGGGCAGCAGGCCAATAATGCCAGCGCTGAACACCCAGCCCAGCGCCATGCGATCCAGAGAAAACGCCTCCGCCATTCCAACGGCGGCAATGCCCGCGGCCTGGAGGTCCAGCCCTTCCATCAGTGCAACCAGAAAGCAGAGGCCGATGGTGAGCGCCAGGCGGCCATCGGACTTACGGTGATTCTGTTTCATCGGGAGTGCCTTTTATACAGGTGAGGTAATGAGATAAGTGCAATACGGCGCGGAAGTACATCGCCCCCGCGCCTGTTATAGCGGCTTAGCCGCGATTTTTCAGATCCAGCGCCACGTCGACGATCATATCTTCCTGGCCGCCCACCATCCGGCGTTTACCCAGTTCTACCAGGATATCGACCGCGCTCAGGCCATACTTTTGCGCCGCCGCTTCGCTGTGGCGCAGGAAGCTGGAGTAAACCCCGGCATAGCCCAGCGCCAGGGTTTCGCGATCCACCCGTACCGGGCGGTCCTGGAGCGGGCGCACCAGGTCGTCGGCGGCATCCATCAGTTGGTAGAGATCGCAGCCGTGCTGCCAGCCGATTTTACTGGCGGCGGCGATAAACACCTCCAGAGGCGCGTTTCCGGCCCCGGCCCCCATACCCGCCAGGCTGGCGTCCACCCGGTTGGCTCCCTCTTCCACTGCGGCGATGGAGTTGGCCACGCCAAGGCTCAGGTTGTGATGGGCGTGGATCCCGGTTTCGGTTTCCGGCTTCAGTACCGCCTTCAGCGCCCGGAAACGGGCACGAATGTCGTCCATATTCATGGCGCCGCCTGAATCCACCACATAGACGCAGGTAGCGCCGTACTCTTCCATCAACTTCGCCTGACTGGCCAGATGTTCCGGGCTGGTCATATGGCTCATCATCAGAAAGCCGACGCTGTCCATTCCCAGCTCGCGGGCGCAGGCGATATGCTGCTTTGAGACATCCGCCTCGGTACAGTGGGTAGCGACCCGCACTACCCGGGCACCGGCCTGGTACGCCAGTTTAAGGTCTTCGATAGTGCCGATCCCCGGGATCAACAGCGTGGCGATACGCGCCTGGCTGACCGATTCCGCGGCGGCGGCAATCCATTCAGGGTCGCTGTGGGCGCCGAAGCCGTAGTTAAAGCTGGAGCCCTGCAGGCCATCGCCGTGGGCCACTTCAATGGAATCCACCCCGGCTTTATCCAGCGCTGCGGCTATCTGGCGCACGTTATCCAGTGAATACTGATGGCGAATGGCATGCATACCGTCGCGCAGGGTCACGTCGGAAATATAAAGTTTGCTCATGCTGCCCCTCCTTTCGTGGCAAGCGCCTGCGCAATACGTTCGCCGGTAGCGAGCGCGGCGGAGGTCATAATGTCGAGGTTCCCGGCGTAAGCGGGAAGATAGTGGGCCGCCCCTTCCACTTCCAGGTAGATGGAAACTTTCAGTCCGGAGAAATTACCCACGTCCGGTAACTGCGCCACTATGCTTTCGAACTGCACCTGCTGCTTCAGACGATACCCCGGCACCCAGGCCTGTACCGCCGCCGCCATCTCTGCCACCGAGGCGGCGATCTGCCGTTGGTCCGCCTCTTCGCACAGCACATAAACGGTATCGCGCATCATCAGCGGCGGCTCCGCCGGGTTAAGGATGATGATCGCCTTGCCCTTCGCAGCCCCGCCGACGGTTTCCAGCGCCCGACTGGTGGTTTCGGTAAATTCATCGATATTGGCGCGGGTGCCCGGTCCGGCCGATTGACTTGCGATAGAAGCCACGATCTCGGCGTAGTGCACTTTGGCAACCCGGGAGACCGCCGCCACCATCGGGATGGTGGCCTGACCGCCACAGGTCACCATATTGACGTTACCCTTATCGAGGTGCGACTCCAGGTTAACCACCGGCACGCAGTAAGGTCCGATAGCCGCCGGCGTTAAGTCCACCACCCGAATGCCCGGTTTCGCGGCGCGCAGCTTCGCGTCGTTGTGAATATGGGCGCTGGCGCTGGTAGCGTCGAACACCACGTCGATAGCGGCGAATTCTGGCATGGCGATAAGGCCATCCACCCCTTCGTGAGTGGTGGCAACACCCAGGCGGCGCGCCCGGGCCAGACCATCGGAGTTGGGATCGATACCCACCATGGCCGCCATTTCCAGATGCTCGCCGTGGCGCAGAATTTTGATCATCAAATCGGTGCCGATATTGCCGGAACCGATAATGGCCGCGCGAATCTTATTCATGCCTGCTCCTTAGAAAATGTTGCCGCCACCGTACCAATACCTTCGATGGTCGCTTCGAAGCGATCTTCCGGCTGTACCGCCACCATCGGCCCCAGGGCGCCGGTCAGAATGGTATCCCCGGCCCGCAGCGGCGTGCCCAGGCTCGCCATTTTGCGGGCCAGCCACACCGCCGCATTTAGCGGATGCCCCAGACATTCGCTACCGCGACCTTCGGAAACCACTTCGCCGTTGCGGGTCATGGTCATCGCACAGTCGCGCAGATCCAGCCCCGCCAGCGGCCGCGACGGGCCGCCCAGCACATACAGACCGCAGGAAGCGTTATCAGCCACCGTATCCACAAAGGCGATGGACCAGTCGCGGATGCGGCTGCCCACCACTTCCAGCGAAGGCATCACCCAGGCGACGGCATCGCACAGCTCCGCGAAGGTGGTATCGCGCGACGGCAGATCCCGGCCCAGCACCAGGGCGATCTCGGCTTCGATGCGCGGTTGCAGCACCCGGTCATACGGCAGGGTTTCGTTATCGCCGTAGCACATATCGGCGAACAGGGTGCCGAAGTCCGGTTGATCTACCCCCAGTTGCTGCTGAACACGGGGATGAGTCAGCCCCACCTTGCGCCCCACCACCCGGCGCCCTTTGTGCTGCCAGTAATCCACGTTGATCTGCTGGATCTCATAGGCTGCTTCCGGCCCGGCTATCTGCTCACGCAGCGGCGCGATGGGCTGCCCGTGCTGTTCCGCTTCGCGCAGTTGGGCGGCTAGCTGTTCGGCTATCTTCGTCATTCTGCCCCCCTTATCGGCGTAAAAAGTCGAGCACCAGTTGGTTGAAGTTGTCCGCGTGTTCCCACTGGGCCCAGTGGCCGCAGTCGCGATAGACGTGGAGTTCGGATCCGGCAATACCGGAAAGCAGACGCAGACCGGTATCCATAGGGACAAAGCGATCGTTGCGGCCCCAGACGATCAGGGTCTGAGCCTTGATCTCCCCCAGGCGTGGGGAGAAGTCCGGGAACTGTTTCGGATTCAGCTCGCTGCTCTTAACAAAACTTTCCAGGTGGTCGCGGCGCGCCAGAATGTTATCCAGCCGCGCCTGGAACAGCGCATCGGTCAGGTCGCTGGTGTCATAGACGAAGATGTCCATCATCAGTTTCAGATTTTCGATGGTCGGCTCGCGATACAGCTTCTGCAAACGCTTGATCCCTTCGGTCGGCATTGGGGTAAACAGGCTCATTCCACCGGTGCCGCCGCCCATCAGAACCAGTTTGCCGACCCGTTCCGGCCAGCTCAGGGTAAAGGCCACGGCGCTGTGGCCGCCCATCGAGTTGCCCAGCAGATGCACCCTGGACAAGTCGAGCTTATCCGCCACCTGCTTCAGCACCCGGGCGTTAAGATCGGAGCGCGAACCGTCGTTGATAATGGTGTCGCTTTTGCCCCAACCCGGACAGTCGAGCAGGATCACGCGGTAGCCCGCCTCAACCAGCGGATCGATATTGCGGCTGAAGTTAGCCCAACCGGTGGCGCCCGGGCCGGAGCCGTGCAGCATTACCACGGTTTCATCGCCGCTGCCGCAGTCGTTATAGTGAATTCGCAGGGTCTGGCCTGCCTCTTCAATCTCAACAAAGCGGCTGGTGGCGGCTTCGGTTTGCGGTTGTGTCATGATTATTCTCCAGGTCAGTTATTCATGGCTCGGGGCGGCGCTCAGCGAGGCGAAACCGGCGATCCACTCCGGGATCTCGCGGTAATAGCGCCCTTCGGTGCGATAGCCGCCAAAGGTGGAAAGCGCGGCGAAGGCCGCCACCCAGGTTTTAATTTCATGGCTGGACTTACCGGCCAGGGTAGAAAGTTGGTCGTTGCTCATCGCGTCCAGCGTTTCGGTCTGGCCGTCGCTAAGCAGGTCAAGGAAGTGGTTATCCCACTGAGGATTCAGGGGATAGAGAGAGTTCTGGTCCTGCACAAAGGCTTTAGCGGCGCTGATGGTGCGGCTCTGGCGCTTCTGGCGTTCGTCCGGCGGCAGTTGTTTGCCGCTGCCCAGCAGCCGATCGCGCATATGGGCATCCGCCTTTGCCAGTTCCGGCACCGGCGGCTGGTGAGAAAGCCCGCCCGATCCCAGAAACAGCACCCGTTGATTCAGCGAACGGGTAAAACGGCCGACGGCTTCGCCCATCAGACGGGCCCGCCGAAAACCGGGCATCGGCGGCGCCACCCCGTTAATAAAGATGGGCAGCACCGGGCGCGCTTCCAGCCCGCCTAACAGAAACTCCAGCGGCTGAGCAAAACCGTGGTCCACCTGCATGCAGTAAGAGACCGCCATATCGATATCCTGCTCCATCAGCCGGGCGGCGCAGGTTTCGGCCAGACCGGCCGGTACTGAAATCGGGCCTGCCAGGCTCTTAAAGTCACCAATGGCGTGGCAACCCACGCCCAGGCAGAACGACGGCATCACGTCGTAGAAAAAGCCGTTGTAGTGGTCCGGCGCAAACAGCACCACCAGTTCAGGATCGAAGGCGGCAATGCGTGCCCGGGCCTGAGCGATGGTCTGTTCCACTTCGGCCAGTACCTCAGGCGCCGGGTCGTAGTAGCCCACCAGCGGAGTATGGGAAAGACAGTGCAGATAAGCGTTCACGATCAGGCCACCTTATCGACAGATTGTTGAATTTCGGGTTGGGTCAGGGTCATGGCGCGCTCCAGGGCGTCCAGGGTCGTTCCCAGGGTCTGGGGAATGGCGGTGGCCGCCACAAAACGGTCCGGGCGTAGCACCGCAATGGAGTCCGGGATGGCGGCGAACCATTGACGTAGCCTGTCTTCGCTGTCGCCTGCCCACAGCGGCCCCTGGTCCTCACCCCGGCAATTTGCCAGTTGCTCATCCGGCACCGCCTGAATAAAGACCGCGCCTCTGGCCTGCCAGCGGGCTGCCTGAGCTTCACTCAACCAGTGCAACGGATTGGTGCCCCAGCCCACCACCGCGAAGTTCGGGCCGATCAGGTCGTCCAGTAAGGCGCTATCGCCATTGGTTCTGGTCACCCGCGGTTGAATAAACATCTTGCCGACTGGCGTGGTTCTGGCGCCTTTTTCCGGCAGTACCAGCGCGCCGCTGTGATAGCGCGGCATCGGTTTAAAGCGCATCTCCAGGAAGTAGCGTTTAACCGGCGGCAGCGCGTTCATCGCCCAGGTGACAGCGTCACGCAAAGTCCCCAACCAGCGCTTCGGAGGCGCCAGTACGTGACCCGCAGTGACCGAAAGATCGATCATCGCTTTCGCGTGGTCGCGGCGCTCCTGCTGGTAGGTATCCAGCAGCGTATCTCGTGCCTGGCCCTGCACTACCATCGCCAGTTTCCAGGCCAGGTTAAAGGCATCGCGGATACCGCTGTTGTACCCCTGGCCCTGCCACACCGGCATGATGTGGGCGGCGTCTCCCGCCAGCAGGATGCGGCCTTCGCGAAAGCGTCCGGCCAGACGTGCGTTGTGGGTGTAGACCCTCTGGCGAATCAGCTCCACCCGGTCAGGATCCGGCAACGCTTTTTCCAGCAGGCGGCGCATATTTTCCGGCTGACTGAGCTGCTCTTCGGTTTCTCCCGGCATCACCATAAATTCGAAGCGGCGCACACCGTGGGGCAGCGCGGCCGATACCCAGGGACGCACCGGGTCGCAGCACATATAGATATGCGGCGTGCCCAGCGGATCGTTGGCGATATCAATCACGATCCACTGATTGGGGGCGGTTTTACCTTCAAACGAGATGCCCAGTTCCCGGCGCACCATACTGCTGCCGCCGTCACAGGCCACCAGCCACCCGGCCTGAACCTGTTCGCGGCGCCCTTCCGGCGAGGTCATCGCCAGCGTTACGGCGTCCTTGTGCTGGCTGAATTCGGTCACTTCCCGGGAAAACAGCACCTCCACATTAGGGAATCGCGCCAGACCGCGGTGCAACTCGGCATCTACCTTCGGCTGAATAAAGGCGTTGCGGCGCGGCCAGCCAAACTCATCGGTCCCTGGCTGGATATCGGCAAAGCAGCGCCCTTTCGGAGTGAGAAAGCGCATAGCATGGCGCGGCGTGGTGTGCGGCAACACCTGGTCGATAAGTCCGATGGACTGCATGGCGCGCAGCGCTTCATCGTCGATGCCGATGGCGCGTGGATAGTCGATCAACTGGTCCAGTTTTTCGATAACCAGCACCTGAATTCCCATCTGGCCCAGATAGTTGGCGATGGTCAGCCCCACCGGTCCGGCGCCCAGAATGGCGACATCGCAGCGGTAATCGTTACCCGGAGCGATATCCGGCGTTGTTTGAGTCATTGCATTACCTCCATGCGCTCTCCCCGCCGATTTTCGGCAAGGGGCGGCCCTCTCCCGCAGGCGGAAGGAAAAGCCGGGTTGCTTGTTGCGCGCGCCTTTTGTGGTCAGACGCGGCGTCGTTTCAGGTCGACAGCACCGAAAGGCGTGGAGTCAGCGGGTCGGATTACCCGCGACGGGGCGATTTGCGGTGCAGGGTCAGAGTTATTGTTATTTTCGTGTTAAATATCTTTAACATTTACGTATCAAAGGCGACAATGAAAAAGTCATGCTGTGTGCACCTGGTGCACTCGAATGATTTATAACGATTTATTCAGGATTTAGTGATATGAATCACAATGCCGATTACAAAAATGTACGCGGACTGACTCGCGGTTTGACCCTGCTCAATACCCTGAATCACCTGGACGGCGGCGCCAGCGCCAGCGAACTGGCGCGCATGACCGGACTGCATCGCACCACGGTGCGGCGACTGCTGGAAACCCTCGTCCATGAAGGCTATCTGCGCCGCAGTCCGTCGGATGACAGCTTCCGGCTGACCCTGAAAGTGCGAGAGCTGAGCGAAGGCTTTCGCGATGAACACTGGGTTTCATCACTGGCGGCGCCGCTGCTGGGGGATCTGCTTAGCGACGTGGTCTGGCCCACCGATGTCTGCACTCCGGACGTCGACGCTATGGTGGTGCGCGAAACCACCCACCGTTTTAGCCGCCTCTCCTTCCACCGTTCCATGGTCGGTCGTCGCCTGCCGCTACTGTTAACCGCAGCCGGACTCACCTGGCTGGCGTTTTGCCCGGATAACGAACGGGAGCGGATTATCGAACTGCTGGCGCGAAAGCCCGGCGATGAAAACCAGCTGGCCCGGGAGCCGCTGCGGCTGGCAGAACTGCTGCGCCGTATTCGCGCCAACGGCTATGGCGAAAACTACCGGGGCTGGCAGCGGGAAGAGAAAATTGCCGCCATCGCGGTACCGCTCTATCACGGCAGCCGAGCCATTGGTAGCCTGAATCTTATCTGGATCGCCAGCGCCATGAGCGTGGAACAGGCGGTAGAGCGCCATCTGGCAGCGCTGAGACGGGTGGCGGAGAGGATTGGCGAGGGGTTGAATGAGGAGCGGGCGGCCAGTTAACCCACTCCGCTACAGGTTATGTTACACAATAGCCGCCACGCTGCGTCTGAAATCGCCGGGGATTCAGGCAAATCCAAAACGCCCCCTCACCCGGTGAATGCTACGCTTAACAGGTAGCCGGGGCCTTGAGCCCCTGTATGACGACAGCAGTCCGGAGGTCATTATCACCATGCCCAACCAGAAATTAAACGTTGTGGGAATGTCGGAAGTGGATGCCGAAGAAGAGATTCTGTTTGAGCTCGACCCCTGCGAATTAAAACTGGATGCCATGATTGAAGCGGAGCCGGAACCGGAGATGATTGAGGGGCTGCCGGCCTCCGACGCTCTGACGCCTGCGGATCGCTACCTGGAACTGTTTGAACATGTGCAGGCGGCGCGCATCTTTGTCGACAGCAAAACCTTTCCCGATTGCGCGCCAAAAATGGATCCGCTTGATATTCTGATTCGCTACCGTAAGGTTCGCCGCAAACCCGATTTCGATCTGCGCCGCTTTGTGGAGCAGCACTTCTGGATGCCGGAAAGCCATCATAGCGAATACGTCTCTAACCCCGATCATTCACTGAAAGAGCATATCGACAGCCTGTGGCCGGTGCTGACCCGGGAGCCGCACGAACATCTGCCCTGGTCATCGCTACTGGCACTGCCTCAACCCTATGTGGTGCCCGGAGGCCGTTTCGGCGAGGCCTATTACTGGGACTCCTATTTCACCATGCTGGGGCTGAGCGAAAGCGGTCGCGACGATCTGCTGCGCTGTATGGCGGATAACTTCGCGTGGATGATTGAAAACTACGGCCATATCCCGAACGGCAATCGCACCTACTATCTGGGACGCTCCCAGCCGCCGGTGTTCGCGTTGATGGTGGAACTGTTCGAAGAAGACGGCGTACGGGGCGCCCGTCGCTATCTGCCCCATCTGCATATGGAGTACGCCTTCTGGATGGATGGCGCCGGGTCGCTCTCCCTGAACCAGGCTTACCGCCACGTGGTCTGTATGCCGGATGGCACGCTGCTCAACCGCTACTGGGACGACAGGGACACGCCGCGCGACGAATCCTGGCGTGAGGATGTGGAAACCGCCCTGCAGTCCGGGCGCCCTCCCGGCCAGGTCTACCGGGATCTGCGGGCAGGAGCCGCTTCCGGCTGGGACTATTCATCACGCTGGCTGCGGGACAGCGACCGGCTGGCCAGCATCCGTACCACCCAGTTTATTCCGGTGGATCTCAACGCCTTTCTCTACAAGCTGGAAACCACCATCGCCAATCTGTCGGCGCTGGAGAAGGACAAAGCAACCGAAGCGCAATTCCGCCAGCGGGCGGAGCTAAGGCGCGCCGCTATCACCCGCTATCTGTGGGACGAAGAGGCGGGCTGCTTTCGCGACTACGACTGGCGCCGTCAGCAGCCGGGCATCTTCTCGGCCGCCGGGATAGTGCCGCTCTACGCCGAACTCGCCACCCATGCCCAGGCGGAGCGCATGAAAACCGCGGTACAGGAGCGGCTGCTGACCCCCGGAGGCATCCTGGCCACCGAATATCAGACCGGCGAACAGTGGGATAAACCCAACGGCTGGGCGCCGCTACAGTGGATGGCGATTCAGGGCTTTAAGCGCTACGGTCATGACGATTTGGCGGATGATATCGCCCGCCGCTGGCTGAAGACCGTCAATCATGTCTATCGCAGCCACCATAAGCTGATTGAAAAATACCATATCGCTGACGCCATGCCCCACGAAGGGGGCGGCGGCGAATACCCGCTACAGGACGGTTTTGGCTGGACCAACGGCGTGGTAAGGCGGCTGATTGGCTTATACGGCGAGCCATAATAAAAATAAGCGGCGTGACCTGATTGCCGCGCCGCTTATTTTATTCCCCTGCTTTTTTCCCGCCTTTATACAAAAAATGACATAACAGGCAATAAGTGCGGTCATCAGCCAAAGGCGATAAAAATAGCATCAACAGAACATCAACGCCCGGGCATTAAAATTCAATACCATCACAAAATGTTAAACCTAAACCTGCTGCGCGTTACAAAATAAATACATCAACACCCGGGTGATGTATCAATTAAAAAAGAAAGCAGAAGGTAATCATGATGAAAAAAATAACTTACGTATCCGCTATGGCCCTGGCGCTGGCATTAGGTTCCGTCTCAGTATCCGCAAATGCCGCAGCCGGTGATAGCAGCGTTTCATTAAGCTATGCGCAAAGCCACTTTAACCACAGCCACGGCGATGACGCCAAAGGCGCCCAGTTGCAGTACCGCTATGAGTTCGACGATAACTGGGGGTTGATGAGCGGTATTACCTATACCGGTAGCTCCTTTAGCGACAGCGCCCGCCATGGCGCAGGTGATGGACACGGTAACCACCACTACTTTTCGGTAAAAGCGGGTCCGACCTATCGTATTAATGACTGGGTCAGCGTCTATGGCGATATCGGTTATGGCTATGCGCGCAGTAAATATAATACCGCGCATAAACACAGCACCAGCGATGACTCCCTGTTTATTTACGGCGCAGGCTTGCAGTTTAACCCTTATCAGGACTGGGTTATTGATGCTGGTTATGAATACGGCGCCGCAGGCGATATTCAGGTTGGCACATGGAATGTGGGTGTAGGTTATCGTTTCTGATAGTTGAAAATAATATCCGATAAGCAGGAAATAAATATCCTCCGGAATCGCCGGAGGTTTTTCATATGCGCCTGTAAGGCCCTGTTACCAGCCGCACCCTAACAGGCGCATCGCGTCTGACATTTGCATCTATTGATTATTTACGGCTCGTAAACGGCTGCCCGGATATTAACGCTGTGGTCGGAACGGCGGCGGCAGAGCACTTTCCTGAGCCTGCACTGCATTCATTAGGGAGACTCCGTCAGACTGAATTGCCTGAAAGCGTGCTCGCCAACAATGAGAAATGCAGTGAAAAACTAAAAATGCGACGTCAGAAGTTAGCAGCAGGATCGCAGCCGCCACACAGCAACTGACAGATAAAAGAGATGATATGTTACAGGCCGGAGTCACTCCAGCCTGTTAACTATATGGCAAGATCCAGCGGAAGGTCGCTGATATCCCTCAAACGCTTACCATCGATCATGGTAGTAAGCAGTTCCAGGCTTTCTTCTAATTCTAATTCCTGGCAGCATTCCATCAATTCGTACAGAGCAAAATGATAGACATAATCCATGTCGCCAGTGCCCAGTGCTAAAGAAGCTATGCGGCTGGACATCGGCTCTGCTGTAACAGAGGCTATATGCGGCGCCCGACCCTTTCTGGTCCGAAGCAAATTTAGTGCTTCAGTTCTGGTGTTTTGTGCCCGATCGGAACGCATTGTGAATTTACAGGAGATACTGGCATGAAGAAGAGGACGAACTTTATCTTTATGGTTTTCCATTCGTAGCATGGTGTTTCGACTGCTTTCAGCATCGACAATAATGGTCGCGTCATTAATATCTTCGTCAAGTTCAGGCTTTCTTGAAATGATGACATCTGGTGAAACCGTATAGCCATCTCCAAGAAAGTTTCTCAGCGTTTTATTTTCCTGTGCGAGTAACGATAGCTCAGAAAGGTGTGAGTATTGTTCGAATTTACCGAGAACGGCTTCGCTACGGTGACGAACTTGTTCTACATTCCATTTCCCTGGGCGTAACCCGTCCAGCATGGGGAATGTGGAATTTAAAAACCATGCACATGCTGCTTCAAACTCATTACCTGCAGTTTGCCCATCTTTCTTTTTGTCAAAAATTTCAGGAATAATATTCAAACGAGTAGTGATTTTTTTGAAAAGCATGTTAGACAAGAGAACACTTGTACGTTGCCCTGTATCAGCGTTACTTGCTATCCAAGCTTCACCATATTTGTTAAAACTTGAAACAGCCAACGTCCTTTGTTCTATAAGCATACGATGAAACTGATCTCGTTGGTGAGATATTAACCCTTTCCCTTTCACGCAGCGTCGCTCCTTGCTTGTTGTATAGAAAAAATAGCATCACGTATGCATTCCCCGACAGCCTGTGCAACCGGTGGCGGAAATGCATTACCTACCTGCCTGTAAGCATGTGTTTTAGAACCAACAAATGCCCACTCATCAGGGAACCCCTGTATCCGTGCCGCCATACGCACATTGAGTAAAGGCATATTTTCATAACCCGCTCTGTAGGAACCGTCACGTAGAGGTACACCTTTAAAATCAGGACCAGGGATCTCGTGATCACCCCCTACGCGATGTGCATAGATACCAAGTGCTTGCCACTGGCGCTTGGCGCGTGATGGCCCAAGGTCTGGTCCACCGTGTTTTTTCGACCCGCCGACAAGAGTAGGCGCAATATTGTTAGCCATTTCTTTCCATCGCGTGGCACCTTTCCAGCCTTTGGACGACATTAAATCGTAAAGAGCTTCTCCTACGCTGACCGGTGTGGTCGTGGTGGCTTCAGGCCATCTGAATTTATCAAACCAGGGGGCATCTATCGCAACCAGAATCGCTCTCGGGCGTAGTTGAGGAACACCAAAATCACTGGCATGCAACAGACGCCATTCCGATTTATAACCCAGTACCTCAAGTTCGTTCTGGATAAGATCCCGGTATGGTGCGAATTTTTTGTCCATTAAGCCAGCAACATTTTCGATCATTACGGCAAGCGGTTTGACCGCACGGACAACCTGAAGTGCTGCCGGGAAAAGGTCCCGCTCATCATCCTGCCCCAGTTGCAGACCAGCTTTACTGAATGGTGGACAAGGTACGCCACCTGCAACAAGTTCTACCTGTCCCTGGTACTTAGAGGCTTCTTCTTCAGCAAAACGACGCAGATCGCCCTGTAAAACGGGTCCCCAATCGAGGTTTAATGTCTCGTTATTATGGCGAAGTGTAGCGCATGCATACTCATCTATCTCAATGAGAACACTATGTTTAAAACCTGCATTATGGAGGCCTAATGCCTGACCTCCAGCACCGGCACACATTTCGATTGTACGCATCTTTGTCTCATAACTTAACCAAGAACACTGATGATATTAACAGGTGAAAGCGGCATAAGGAATGGGTGCAACAACAGTAAGAGTGAGTTACTGGAGCACATTGCAAGGAAAATCCGTTATCATTTCCCCGTTATGGTACTAATCCCCATCCGCGATGAACCTTTTATACCCCGGACATTCGTTGACCAACCTCGGCATGCCGGGGTTGGTCAACGACAATGAACTCAGGAAGCCTTACGCATCGGCGCCTTGCGCACCGGCGCATCGCCCGCCACGTAGTATTTTGCCTCACTGCGCGGCAGGGGCTGATGGCCGCGAATACGGTCGGCAATTTTCTCGCCAATCATAATGGTGGTCGCGTTCAGGTTACCGGTGACGATTTGCGGCATAATAGAAGCATCCACCACCCGCAGCCCTTCCATGCCGTGCACCCGGCCCTGGTGGTCCACCACTGACATCTCGTCACTGCCCATTTTGCAGCTACCGCACGGGTGAAATGCCGTTTCGGCGTGGTTGCGCACAAACTCGTCGAGCTGTTCGTCGGTCTGACACTCTTCACCGGGGCTGATTTCACGTCCGCGATATTTGTCCAGCGCAGGCTGGTTCATAATTTCACGGGTAATGCGAATCGCATCGCGGAACTCCTGCCAGTCCTGTTCGCTGGACATGTAGTTAAACAGGATGCTCGGATGTTCGTTCGGATCCCTTGATTTCAGACGTACCCGGCCACGGCTTGGCGAACGCATGGAGCCAACGTGGCACTGGAAGCCGTGCTCGTTCACTGCATTGGAGCCGTTGTAGTTAATGGCAACCGGCAGGAAGTGGTACTGAATATTCGGCCATTCGAACGCCTCGCGGCTGCGAATAAAACCGCCCGCTTCAAACTGGTTGCTGGCGCCGACGCCGGTACCGCCGAACAGCCATTCGGCGCCGATTTTCGGCTGATTCCACCACTTCAGGGCCGGATAGAGAGAGACCGGCTCTTTGCACTCGTACTGAAGATACATCTCAAGGTGATCCTGCAGGTTTTCCCCTACGCCTGGCAGGTCGTGAACCAGCGGAATCCCCATGCTTTGCAGGAAGTCCGCCGGGCCGACGCCGGAACGTTGCAGGATCTGCGGCGAAGCGATGGCCCCGGCGCACAGCAGCACTTCGCGCTTCGCCGAGGCCTGACTGATGATAGTGCTGCTTTCGCCCTCATAGAATTCGACCCCCACCGCGCGCTTGCCTTCAAACAGAATGCGGTCGGTGATGGCGTGGGTAATGATAGTCAGATTAGAGCGCTTTTTCGCCTGATCCAGATAGCCGCGTGCGGTGCTGGCGCGGCGTCCGGATGGCGTCACGGTGCGATCCATCGGCCCAAAGCCTTCCTGCTGGTAGCCGTTGAGATCGTCAGTGCGCGGGTAGCCCGCCTGCACCCCGGCTTCCACCATGGCGTGGAACAGCGGGTTATTGCCGTTCTTCGGCGTGGCGACCGATACCGGGCCATCGCCGCCGTGCCAGTCGTTAGGGCCGATATCACGGGTTTCCGCCTTGCGGTAGTAAGGCAGGCAGTCCAGGTAGCTCCAGTCGTCCAGACCGGGATCTTTGGCCCAGTTATCCAGATCCATCGCGTTGCCGCGAATGTAGCACATGCCGTTGATCAGCGAAGAGCCGCCCAGCCCCTTACCACGACCGCACTCCATGCGGCGGTTGTTCATATAAGGCTCGGGATCGGTCTCGTAGGCCCAGTTGTAGCGTCGCCCCTGGAGCGGAAACGCCAGGGCGGCGGGCATCTGGGTACGAAAATCGAAACGGTAATCGGGGCCCCCCGCTTCCAGTAACAGAACCGTGGTGTCGCTGTCTTCGGTTAAACGGGTTGCCAGTACGTTACCTGCGGATCCGGCTCCGATAATGATGTAATCAAATTCCACGTGTCGCTCCGTAGGTTAGGTTAATCAAAAGACCGACTGAAAGCGGTCCATCTCCAGTTGGATGGATTTCACCCGGGTATAGCTTTGCAGCGTCATCAGACCATTTTCACGCCCGATACCGGAATGCTTATACCCGCCCACCGGCATTTCCGCCGGGGATTCGCCCCAGGTGTTGATCCAGCAAATGCCCGCTTCCAGTTGATGAATAATGCGGTGAGCGCGATTCAGCTCGCCGGTCACCACTCCAGCCGCCAGGCCGTAGTTGGTATCGTTAGCGCGGCGAACTGCCTCTTCTTCGCTGTCATAGCTGAGGATCGACATGACCGGCCCGAAGATCTCTTCCTGGACGATGGTCATATCGTCGCGGCAGTCGGTGAAGATGGTCGGCGCTACCCAGGCGCCCTTTTCGAAAGCCGCCCCTTCCAGTGGGCCGCCGCCGCACAGCAGACGCGCTCCCTGAGCCTTGCCGCTTTCGATATAGCGCAGCACATTGTCGCGATGCGGGAAGCTCACCATCGGCCCGAAGTTGGTGGCCGGATCCATCAGATCGCCCGCCTTAATGCGCGCCACCCGCTCCAGCAGCCGCTGCTCCAGCGCATCTTTCATGGCCGCCGGAACGAAGACCCTGGTCCCGTTGGTGCAGACCTGCCCCGAGCTGTAGAAGTTGGCCATCATGGCGATGTCCGCGGCCAAATCCAGGTCAGCGTCGTCGCAGATAATCAGCGGCGATTTACCGCCCAGCTCCATGGTCACCTCTTTCAGGGTGGAGCCCGCCGCGTTCGCCATCACCTTCTTGCCGCTGGCGACGCCGCCGGTAAACGAGACTTTGGCGATGCCGGGATGTTCGGTTAGCAGCTGCCCGGTAACCGGACCGCGACCCGGCAGGACGTTAAATACCCCATCCGGCAGACCGGCTTCTTTGTAGATCTCTCCCAGGCGCAGCGCGCTCAGCGGCGTCACTTCGCTGGGTTTAAAGATCATAGCGTTACCCGCCGCCAGGGCCGGTGCCGATTTCCACAGCGCTATCTGAATCGGGTAGTTCCAGGCGCCGATACCGGCCACCACGCCCAGCGGTTCGCGGCGGGTGTAGACAAACGAGGTATCGCGCAGCGGGATCTGCTGGCCTTCCAGGGCCGGAACCAGGCCGGCGTAATATTCGAGCACGTCGGCGCCGGTAACGATATCGACGCTGGCGGTTTCGCTGAACGGCTTACCGGTATCCAGAGTTTCCAGGGCGGCCAGTTCGTCATTACGGCTGCGTAAAATCTCCACGGCGCGGCGCAGAATACGCGAGCGTTCCATGGCGCTCATCGCCGCCCAGATTTTCTGTCCGCGACTGGCCGCCTCTACCGCCAGATTCACTTCCTGTTCACCCGCTTCGTGAACCTGAGCCAGCACTTCGCCGTTGGCCGGGTTGATGGTGTCAAAGGTGGCGCCGCTGTGGCTGGCCACGTACTGACCGTCGATCCAGATTTGTTGTTCTCCCAGGCGGGACATAGCTACTCCTGTCGATTGGGGCGAGCCTGCGCAAGCTGTTGACGAATAAATTGTGTCGTCAGCGTTTGTGCTGCCTCGCGGTTAAAGGGTTGGCCGCTCAGGGCGGCGCGCAGCCACAGGCCGTCGATTAACGCGGCCAGACCATAACCGGCCAGCCGCGCCTGCTCTTTTGGCAGTTCACGTCGAAATTCCACCACCAGAGTGGAATACAGACGCCGGTGACTCACCTCCTGTAATCGCCCCAGACCGTGCTGGTGCATGCTGCTGGCCCAGAAGGCCAGCCAGGCTTTGGTCGCTGCGCTGTGGATCTGCGTCTCGTCAAAGTTGCCGTCGACAATGGCCTTTAAGCGCGCTTCGGCGCCCGCTTGCGGCAATGCCTTAAGCCGGTCGGCCACCGCCTCGCGAAGCTGGGCGGTGATGTCGCGCATCGTCGCTTCCAGTAGTCCGTTTTTGTCGCTGAAATAGTGGCTGATAATGCCGGTTGACACCCCTGCCCGTCGGGCGATTTGCGCGATAGTGGCATCGTGCATGCCCACTTCGTTTATGGCGTTCAGGGTGGCGTCGATCAGCTGACGGCGCCGTATCGGTTGCATACCCACTTTAGGCATGACGACAACTCCTTCCATCATTTTCTGTTATCTATTTAATCGTTTTTTGATTGGACGTTCAATATAAAATGTGTATTAATTGTTACTTGATTTGGATTAATCTGTGATTAAAAAGGTAAAAAATGTGTTTTTAAGGGCGTGATTTTTTGATGTTAATCAAAGGATTGAGCCATATTGTGCCGTCAGGACCCCGAACGGCCTTCCAGGGGGAGTAAGATCCTGCCCCTTCCTTTTAATAAGAAAGTTTTTACTGCTCAGTCGAGTAGTCAGCGTTACTTAACCTGAGGTAATCGATGACGAATCCCATTCCACCTTCCTGTGAAAAAGACAAACTCAACCCCGTGGTGTTTTTCACCTCCGCAGGGCTGATTTTGTTGTTTTCTCTGATGGCCATCTTCTACAGCGATCTCACCGCCAGCTGGCTCGGTAGCGCCCTGAACTGGGTCTCCGCCACCTTCGGCTGGTACTATCTGCTGGCCGCCACGCTCTATATCGTATTTGTGGTGTTTATTGCCTGTTCGCGCTTCGGCGATATCAAGCTCGGGCCGGAGCAGTCCAAACCGGAATTCAGCCTGCTGAGCTGGGCTTCGATGCTATTCGCCGCCGGTATCGGCATCGATCTGATGTTCTTTTCGGTGGCCGAGCCCATCACCCAGTATATGCAGCCGCCGGAAGGCGCCGGGCAGACTCTGGAAGCGGCGCGTCAGGCTACGGTCTGGACGCTGTTCCACTACGGCCTGACCGGCTGGGCGATGTATGCCCTGATGGGGATCGCGCTGGGCTATTTCAGCTACCGCTATAACCTGCCGTTAACCATCCGCTCGGCCCTGTATCCCATTTTCGGTAAACGTATCAACGGCCCCATCGGCCACAGCGTGGATATCGCTGCGGTGATCGGTACCATCTTTGGTATCGCCACTACCCTGGGGATTGGCGTGGTGCAGCTTAACTACGGCTTTAGCGTACTGTTCGACGTTCCCAATAACCTCACCAGCCAGGCCGCGCTGATTGCCCTATCGGTGATTATCGCCACCATTTCGGTGACCTCCGGGGTCGATAAAGGGATTCGCTTCCTGTCGATTCTTAACGTGGTGCTGGCGCTGGGGCTGATTATGTTTGTGCTGTTCGCCGGGAATACCGAATTCCTGTTGAACGCGCTGGTGCTGAATATCGGCGACTACGTCAACCGCTTTATGGGCATGACCCTGAACAGCTTCGCCTTTGACCGCCCCACCGAGTGGATGAATAGCTGGACCCTGTTTTTCTGGGCCTGGTGGGTGGCCTGGTCGCCGTTCGTGGGGCTGTTTCTGGCGCGTATTTCCCGCGGTCGTACCATTCGTGAATTCGTGGTCGGCACCCTGATTATTCCGTTCGCCTTTACCCTGCTGTGGCTGTCGATCTTCGGTAACAGCGCTCTGTACGAGATAATCCACGGCAACGCCAGCTTCGCGGCCGAAGCCATGGCGCACCCGGAGCGCGGTTTTTACAGCCTGCTGGCCCAGTATCCGGCCTTTACCTTTAGCGCCTCGGTAGCCACCATTACCGGCCTGCTGTTCTACGTGACCTCTGCCGACTCCGGCGCCCTGGTGCTGGGTAACTTCACCTCGAAGCTGAAGGACATTAACAGCGATGCGCCCCACTGGCTGCGGATCTTCTGGTCGGTCGCTATCGGTCTGCTGACCATGGGGATGCTGATGGCCAACGGGATCACCGCCCTGCAGAGCGCCACGGTGATTATGGGACTGCCGTTCAGCTTCGTGATGTTCTTTATTATCGCCGGGCTGTATAAGTCGCTGAAGATTGAAGACTACCGCCGTCAAAGCGCTAACCGCGACACGCCGCCGTGGCTGGCTTCAGCCCAGGATCGTCTGGGCTGGAAGAAACGGGTTTCACGCCTGATGAACTACCCTGGCACCCACCACACTCACGAGATGATGGAGCGGGTCTGCTTGCCCGCCATGGAAGAGGTCGCACAGGAACTTCAGGTGCGCGGCGCCAGCGTCGAGCTCAACAACCTGCCGCCGGAAGAAGGTGAAAATCTGGGCCATCTGGAACTGCTGGTGCACATGGGCGACGAACAGAACTTCGTCTACCAGATCTGGCCTCAGAAGTACTCGGTACCGGGCTTTACCTACCGGGCACGGCGCGGTAAGTCCACCTACTACCGACTGGAAACCTTCCTGCTGGAAGGCAGCCAGGGTAACGACCTGATGGACTACAGCAAAGAGCAGGTGATCCTCGATATTCTGGATCAGTACGAGCGCCACCTGAACTTCATTCACCTTAACCGCGAAGCGCCGGGCAGTAATATTATCTTCCCGCACGCGGGTTAACGCGCAGACAACAGCGCCCCACCTAACCGAACTCACTGCACCCCAAAAGTTGGACACCCACTGATTAAGGTGCAGTTTTTTATGGCCCCGCCCCCGAATTTAGTAGGCATTGAAATAGTTTTGGATCAGCTCAGGATTTTTTGTGTGCGTCAGGGCCAGCATCAGCAATATCCGGGCCTTAGCGGGATTTAAAGAATTGGCTACCAGTCCTGGTTGACCTTTATCGGCTGGTACAATGCCATTCCCCGTGCGGGATGAGCGTATCACTATAATTCCCGCCTTTTCCGCTTTCCCGATCCCTGCTTCGCTGCGCACGGAGACAGACCCCGCCCCGGTTCCTGCATAGATGATGCCGTCAACATGATGTGAAATGGCTGCATCATACATATATTCCGGATCGTCCTGGTAACCATAAATAATCACAACTTCCGGTAATTTCCGCAGGCTTCGCACATCAAATACTGAACGCCGGGTATGTATCTTCTCCACTCGCGTTTCAAATTGCGGTTTACCGTTGACAATAACCCCCAGATATCCCTGTTCAGACGCTTTGAATGTATCCAGCGTGGTGGTGTTAGTTTTAGTGACAAATCGTGCCGAACCAATACGATCGTTTAATACCACCATCACCCCACGTCCCCTGGCATTCGGGTCGGCGGCTACAATAACGGCTTCCAGCAGATTCATCGCGCCATCTGCGCTAATCGCTGTCGCTGGCCTCATGGCGGCAGTGAATACCACAGGTTTGTCGCTTTTCACCGTCAGATTCAGAAAGTATGCCGTTTCATCCAGCGTGTCTGTGCCATGAGTAATCACCACGCCATCCACATCATCCCGCGCCAGTAACATATTTACCTGCTGAGACAGCTTTAAAATAGTATCGCTGGTCATATTTTCACTTCCGATATTAGCAATTTGCAAACCATCTACGCGTGCAATATTTTTTATTTCCGGCACGGCATTAATTAATGTCTGAACGCCGATCTCGCCAGATCGATAGCCAGATGTTTGTGTTGTATTCGCCGCCGAACCTGCGATCGTGCCTCCTGTCGCCAGAATAACAATATGGGGTTGTGTGGTAGCGCTGAATATACTCTGGCTGATACAAAGCAAAATCATAGCAATGAATATTTTTATATTCATTTTATCTTCCTGTGAATAAATTAGGCAAACTAAAAGCTGTCAGGGGTTTAAATAATCAGGCCAGCACCATTTTTCCAATAATTAAGCCCGCGGTAACCGAAACAATCACGTTGACTAAACCTGGCCGCATAAAACTGTGATTCAGAACGTACTTACCAATCCGCGTGGTTCCAGTGTCATCAAAAGCTAATGCCGCCAGGCACTGGCCCGCAACGGGAATAAAGAAATAACCATTTACTGCTGGCCATGAGCCAATCAGCGCATAGGCTGGCAACCCCAGAGCCAGTCCTAAGGGTAGTAGAATAAGCGTTGTGGCGGCCTGGCTGCTGACCATCGCGGATACCAAAAACATCATGATAGCAATGAGCCAGGTATGTTGCTGTAACAGGGTCTGGACTTCCGTTTTGATCAGTTCGATATGTCCACTCACAAAAGTCTCGCTCATCCAGGCAAGTCCGAAGGCACAGACGATAGCCAGCGCACCGGCACGGAAAACTGTACCACTAATGATTTGCTCCACCTGCGGCCGACACAGCAATACAATCAGGCAGGCAAAAGAGAGCATGGTAATCTGGATTGCCGCAGACATTGAAAGCGGCTGCAACCCTTTCGCTGTTTCTACCATTGGGCGCAGGGTCGGAATAAGTCCCAACAACACAATAACAACCGCACTCATTAAAAACAGCACGACTGAGAGTCTGGCACGCATCGTGACTTCTGTTTTTTTGCTCTCCTTCTGAGTCGGTTGAATGACTCCTTCAGCCAGTCGACGCTGATACTCAGGATCGTCTTTTAACTCTTTGCCTTTATTGAAGGTTGCGATTGCTCCCAGAGCCACGCCTGTCAATGTTGCAGGGACACAAATTATCATAATAGTGGAAATTGAAATACCTAAAGGCGCCATCAGACCTATCATCGCCGCCATTGCCGCTGATATCGGGCTGGCCGTGATTGCCTGCTGCGAGGCGATGACGGAAATCGATAATGGACGTTCAGGACGGATTCCTGAGTCACGAGCTACTTCAGAGATAACCGGTAACAAGCTGTATACCACATGACCGGTCCCTGACATAAAGGTAAAAAGATAGCAAATAAAAGGAGCCAACAACGTAATATATCGCGGATGACGCCGCAGAATTTTTTCTGCCAGCTTAACCAGTAAATCCAACCCTCCTGCAGCCTGCAATGATGAGGCGGCTAATACAACAGAAAGAATGATAAGAATAACATCAATGGGCGGCGTTGAAGGCGTCAGGCCAAATACGAATACCATAACACCAACCCCCAGCCCACCGACCATCCCTAAAAATACGCCTCCAATTCTGGCGCCAATCATTAAAGCAAAAAGGATAAAACACAATTCTGTCCAAAACATACATCCTCCCGTTCTGTATGGAGCGAATGCTAGCTTATTTTAGTGGAACAGCATTAACTGGTAGAATAAGGCTTGCCAAAACCAAAGGCGCCGTAATGTGATAAGACCTGTGCGGCTGAACGCCCCCCTGCTCGCATGGCTGACATCACTTTTTCATTGTCAGGAGCATCTGTACCGGATTGTATAATGGAGAGCATAAATCCAGTTAAAAATGCGTCACCCGCTCCCAGCGTATCCACGGGTTCAATATATTTAGGGCGCCACTCCAGATAGCCATTAGCAGAGAAATAATAAACCCCTTCATGCCCGCTAGTCGCAATAACATGCCGGCAGCCGAAATGGTAAAGTTTATCAAGTTTTTCTTTTATTTCACCTAATGACAAACCACTACATGAAACAAACCCATAATCTATCCATGGGCATACTTTTTCAAAATATTCATCCGTCCCGCGCCCGGAAAAATCAAATGAAACGACTCTTTGATTTCTTTTTATCTTTTCCAGTTCTGATTCCAAATGGCTGTTTATGCTGGAGTGAACCAAATCAAACCGGGAAATATAATAAAGATCATCTTGTGATAGCTTTATTGGGTGCTCGCGCAGCATCCCATTTTTATTACCAGCAACAAATTCCCGATCGCCATTTTTTAGTCGAATACACGCGTATCCATTCTCACCAACATAATATCGACAGTGGGTGATATCTACCTGTAGTTCATGCAGGGTATCCTGCACATGCCTTGCAGCCTCATCATTGCCAAAGACTCCCATAAAAGCAGCAGGTACGCCTGCGAGTTTTGCATACGCGGAAAAATTTAATGCATTCCCCCCTGGATACATCACTCCGGAATGGAGATATTTATCGACAACATTGTCACCAATGCCTATAACGCTGATGCTCATAACTGATCCTTGATTGGTATACTGAATAAAAAGCATCCATGCTTTTTTTTTCAAAATCCCTGTTAATTAGTAGTCAACTTTCCACATATAGCGACGCGTGGTTAGCGGATGTTGACGGGCCTTTGCAAGCGCGCGATTGTAGACAGGATAAACGTTGTTAAAGAGAGAGTGGTTGAAATAATCAATCACCGTCGTATTAATAGTGGATAATCCCAGCTCTTTCGCATCGACGATCTCAATTCGGCGACCGTATTTTTTCAGAAAGTTTAAAGCTCGCTCATCCACAGGCCGCGTATTACCCTCAGATAGCTGGAATAAAAATGGCGTGTTGGCATCAGTAATCTCAAAAGGACCGTGGAAAAATTCACCGCTGTGGATACAGGCTGAATGAATCCACTGCATTTCCATGAAGATACAGATGCTCTGAAGATATGCCGCGCCATAACTGGCACCGCTTGCGACGGTATAAATCACTTTGTCGTCTTTGTATTCCTGCGCAAAAGCCTCGGCCCGCTCTTCGACATGCTCACAGGCACGATAGACAATTCGGTTAATTTTGCTCACTCCGTCAAGGAAGTCATCATAATGCACATAACCTTCAGTCTGCTGCAATAGCTCTACTGCACTCAGCAAAGCTTTCATCGTTTTCTCTCCGGCGATGTCTTTGTTATCGCCGAAGGTATAGCTTTCCACATAATCGCAATGAGTGACTAATGGCGAATCCATTACCCATGTCAACCCAATAACCGGCGCGCCATTTTGACGAGCAAGCTCGGCCGCCTTGATGGTCTCTGGGGTATTCCCTTTGTGCGAAGCCACAATAACGACCGCATTTTCTCCCAGTGCCGATGGCAGGTTGTTAATAAATTCACCGCTGTTGTACAGACCAACGGTAAGCCCCCTGGACTCCTTCTCTAAAAACGCTTTCGCCGGATAAAACGCGGCATAAGATCCACCGCAGGCCACGTAATAAACGTATTTCACTCCCCCTTTATCCGCCTGGCTGGCCAAAATATCGCTAACGATCTCTTTGATACTCATCATACATCCCTCTGGTTCTTGCTTTGACCCGGCGAGCTCTGCCGCCATAAATGACTCATAATGTATTAATATTTTTATATGACATTTAAATACATTCATTCAAGCTGCAAAGCAAAAAAAATCGGGATCCGCGATACGGATCCCGATTTGGATGAATCAGCTTGATCGCTGAAGGGACAAAACTACACTGTGAAGCGGATTTTATCGCCGACAATCAACTGTCTGGAAACACAGGACAATTCACCTTTGTTATCCACCATCTCACTCTTAATGAGAATAAGGGGATAATGCTCCGCGACATCCAGATAGTGAGCAACCTCAAAACTCGCGTAAACCAGTTCGATCACTTTATGTGAGTATGTAAACCACAAACCGTATTTCTCACGTAAGCACTCGTATAGTGATTTATTGTTAAGCTCTTCCTGTAGTAGAAAGGCAAAGCGTGGCGGCATCTGAACGGTTTCCAACGAAACTGGCGTATCATCGGCATAGCGAATACGTTCGATGACGACGGCTTTTTCTTCAGCGCCCATGCCCAGTAAAAATCGCGTTTCATCATCAATCGACTCGAATACTGACTTGATAGTACGCGAACCGGGTCGTCTCCCCTGTAAATGGCATGACTCGGTGAAACTCAGTATCCCTGTCATACTACGCTGAAATTTATCATTGGAAACAAATGTTCCCTTGCCTGATACGCGAGTCAGAAGATTTTCACGCGTCAATGCATCCAGCGCTTTTCGCACGGTCACTCTACTGACCTCCCAGCGCGCACTTAGCTCATTTTCAGTAGGAATCTGCTGCCCGGGTTGATACTCGCCACGCAAAATGGCCTCTTTGAGGGAGGCTTCAAGCTGTTTATAAAGTGGTTTCGCGCTTTTGCTGTCAGGCTGCTCCATTATTTGTATCCGTTTGTATTATAAAAACCATCAATGAATTATAACAATTTACCTGACATTTGCTCGCTGACATATTCAGTTTCAGCCACATATCTGGCAACCGGCTCAGCCGGAACTGGACGTTACCCCGTATCCGGCCAGTAAAATCCTACTCCAACGACAATCACCTTTTTCTCCTACGGGGTGGCAGTTGCCAGCGCATCGAGAAAATCCGCCGGAATGAAGGCACAATCAGGTTTATTAGCAGAATGGAGCGTCCGTCGCACTGCGGACTGGCACCTGAGAAGGATAACCGCTCCAGTCAACGCCAATCACATACCAGAGCAGCTTACGGGTAAGAAGTGCAGTAATACTATGAAAAATAGCGAGAGCAGGAGCGATACGCTTTACCCTGCCTGAAAACCCTCCGGCTATGCCGGAGGATATTGATGATCTGAAGTTTTTATCGGTGATACAAGAGGCTGGAGGGCAAGGTATTATGAACGCTGCGGCGCCATCGGCCCCACCACGCTGCGCAGCGCCTTTCTGATTCCGCGGCCGCGCTTTACGCCTGCCCAACGGCTGACGCAGGCTTCGCGCAGATCCTGCGTCTGAGTCGCACCTGTCCAGCGGCCGGTTAACACCTGAGCAAATCGGGACGGTCTGTTCATCCTCACCTCCATGCAGTAGGAAAACTTGTTTATTGTCAAATAGTTGACAACCAATGGCGCTACTATAGCAATCCATACCACCCCCGGCTATACGGTCTGTCTCATTGGCAGGTAAATTCACGCAAAGGAGCTTAGGGATTTGTGGCTTTTTAATAGCGGAATGCCAGGAATCCTCTGACTCAGTGATCTGATTCACAATTTCTCCACGGTTTCCCGGTAAAACGGTATCAAACAAAAAGCCAGGAGGTGCTTATGAAAAAATTAATTGCTCTGGCCGTGATTGTGGCCTGCGGTCTGACGCCGCTGGCGCAAGCCCACGATCATCATGGTCCGGACGATCGTGGACCGCAGCAGCATCAGGGAACGCGCGACAACCACAGAGACCATGGCGGCCCGGACCATCGCGGCCCTCAGGGCGATCGCCGACACGACAGCGGCCCGGACCGTCACCAGATGCACCAACGGAATCATTTTACCTGGCACGGTCACGATTTTCGCAAGGGCCACCCCATGCCTCACGGCTTCCATGACGATGGCTATCGGGTAAGCGACTGGCGCGGCCGCGGCCTGCCAGCGCCGCCTTCCGGCCATCACTGGTCCTATATTGACGGCAACTATGTGTTGATTGCCGCAGCTACCGGCGTGGTTGCCAGCATTCTGCTGAGCGGCGCGCTTAATCGCTAAAGTGAAGTTAAAAGGAGAGTAACGATGACTAAGATGCGTAATATTCTGCTGGCAGCCAGCCTGCTTGGCGCGGGAACCCTGGCATTCGCGGCACCGCAACAGCAACAGTCTGAGCCTGAGCCGGTCGCCCATCATGAGGGTAAACCCCAGCATCATCGTCAGGGACACCCTATGCGTCCCCACTGCCCGATGATGATGATGGCGCCCGCTTATCAGGCTTCGATGCAGACCAGCGATCCCAACGAAGCGCTGAAGAAAATGACCAACGACGTACCGACCCTGGAAAAAGGCAAGCGCTACCAGGTGAGCGTCACGGTAAAAGAGCTGCCGCCAATGCCGCCAGCCCCGAATAAGCCGGAGCCGAAAAAAGCGGCTGAATAATGATATAAGGCCGGGGGAAACTCCGGCTTTTTTATTTTCCCCTGAACTGACCAGGCGTCTTGCCAAATCGCTGTCGGAAAACATCGATATAGGCGCTGACATTGCTGTAACCGCTTAATAACGCCACTTCACTGACCGGCAGTCCAGCCAGTACCCACTGGAGCGACGCCACGACCTTCGCCTGCTGGCGCCACTGACTAAAACTGAGGCCGGTCTGTTGCTGAAACAGGCGGCTAAGGTTTCGTACACTCACTCCCCACCGTTGGGCAAGCTGGCTCTGGTTAAGGGCGCAATCCGGATTTTTCAGTAACTCATTCGCGACGTTGCGCGCCCTTCTGTCTGTCGGCAACGTTAACTGAAGCGGCAATGGATCCCCCAGAGAGAGCTCATAGCCTAACAATTTCAGAAGGGTGCCCTGGTAATCTTCGGGCCCGGCGTCAGAAGCGCTCCGGCATAACCGCGTCAGGACAGACATAAGAAAAGCATCGGCCCCATAAATACCCGGATGAGAGGGGAACGGACAGCAGGACGACGGTTCGGGGTAAATACTGTGGCCCTGAACCCTGCCAGGCGTCCAGGCGCTATGACTCAGACCAACCGGAAACCACCCTACCGTGCCCGGCGTAACAGTCCACTGCGCAAGTTCGGTTTCAATCGCCATGACGCCATGACTGAGCCAGTACAACTGGCCCGATGCATGTGCGTGCCAGGGGGTTGAATGCCCGCTGCCATATTCGAAGCGTTCTTTTTTCATAGTAATGGCCGATTAACCGTATATCTTGTCCTGATGCGGATAATACCCCTATCAGACGGCTCTGTAGAATCTCTGTTTTCAGCGAGGAGAAACCGATGAAAAACCTGAGCCAGATAGTGACCAATGGATTACAGGCGGTAATCAGCCATCCCGGGCATGACGAGAAACAAATCGCGCACTATTTTTCCCCTGACTATCAGCAGATCGTTGATGGTCATCACCTGGATTACGCGCAGTTTGTTCAGCACCTTGCGGCTCTCAAATCACATACCAGCCAGATGGAGGTTTACGTCAAAGCGCTGGCTACCGAAGAGGATACGGTGTTTACCCATCATTCTGTGGCAGTGGAAAAATCTTCGGGCGACAAGAGCGAATTTGAGGTTTTTGCGCGCTTTACCCTGGCGGCAGGAAAAATTATCCGCTGTGAAGAGCTCACCCGTATGGTGAGCGGCACTGCCGACGATCGGGATCTGGGCAGCAGAAAATAGTTTTCAGGCGCACGCCGGATTCCGGTATACGCCTGAAAGTTTAACGCCCAAACACCACCGTACGGTTATCGTATAAAAAGACCCGCCGCTCCACGTGCCAGCTTACGGCGCGGGCCAGAGTGACACGTTCGATATCACGCCCCTTTTCGATCAGATCGTCCGGATAGTCGGCATGGGTCACCGGCTCCACGCTCTGGGCGATAATCGGGCCTTCGTCCAGCTCCTCGTTGATATAGTGCGCGGTGGCGCCCACCAGTTTCACCCCTTTAGCCCATGCCTGATGATAGGGTTTCGCCCCCTTAAAGCCGGGCAGCAGCGAATGGTGAATGTTGATCGCCCTGCCCGCCAGTTTGCGGCACATATCATCCGACAGCACCTGCATATAGCGCGCCAGAATCACCAGTTCGGCGCCGGTTTGCTGGACAATTTGCCACACCTGCGCTTCCTGCTGCGCCCGGGTATCCGCCGTGACTGGCAGATGGTGGTACGGCAGGCCGTGCCATTCTACCAGCGACTCCAGATCCCGGTGATTAGAGACAACCGCGCATATTTCTACCGCAAGCTGGCCGGTGCGATAGCGATACAGCAGATCGTTCAGGCAATGGTCGGTGCGGGAAACCATAATCACCACCGGAACCCGGTGCCCGGGCGCGGTCAGTCCGAAAGTCATATCGAACGCCGCCGCCCGGTCGGCGAAGCCCGCCTCAAAGGCCTGGCTGTCGAACCCTGTCTGCGGCCGGAATTCGGTACGGATAAAAAAGCGCCCGGATTCGCGATCGTCGAACGAATTCTGTTCGGTAATGTAGCAGCCGTTCTCGCGCAGAAATCCGGTTACCGCATCCACCGTACCAAGCCTTCCCGGGCACTGGGCCGTCATAATCCAGCCATCATTATTACGACTCATCTCGCTTCTCCGTCAGGGAATGATGCCAATGTCGTACTCCTCGCCGGCATCCAGCAGCCAGCGCCACAGGTAATCGGCAAAGCTGCGTCTTACCACCAGTTCCCAGCAGTCGTTATCCGGCCTGCGCAGTATGGCGGTAGTTTTGGCGAACACGGTGGTTACCCCCTTGCCGACGGGAAAGTTATCCGGGTGAACGTCGTAGACCACCGACTTCATCAACAGCTCCCTGACCTTTTCCCCTCGCAACTCCAGCAGCGTCTGGCCGCCGCTGGCATTGGTGATAGCGAAATGGGCATCTCCCAGCGCCGCCCGCAGCCGGTTTTCCACCTCGAATTCGCTACCTTCCGGCACAATCAGCAGCCATTCATCCGGCGACAGCCACTGGGCGCTGATCTCGCCGCTTTCATGGGTCACCAGTCCCAGCGGCTGACCGGGAAGCCCAATCCCCAGCACGTCGCGCAGCGCCTGGTCCAGCACAATGGCGCCGCCGCGCAGAATCAGATGCCCGCAAAACGGACGTTCGCGCAGGGTCACGCCGCTGCGCTCGCTGGCCTCCGGCCGTCCCTGGTTGTGGTAGGACAACGTCAGCGGTGATTCGCGCCTCACCTGTACGGCGGGATGGCTGTTAAAGGTGCTTATCTTTACGGCATCAGACATTCTGGCGCTCTCCTTTGGGATCGAGGAAGACAGTACTGACTATTTCGGCTTCATGAATCTGACCGTCGGCCATCGGTAGCCAGACGGTGTGACCCATTTTCTGGTGGCCGTCTTTAACCACCGCCAGCGCGAAACCGCTGTCCAGGCTCGGACTGTAGTAGCTGGAGGTGACGTGGCCGACCATCGGTACTGGTATTGGATGATTGGGTTCCAGAACAATCTGCGCCCCCTCTTCCAGAATCACCCGCGGGTCTTTAGGACGCAGCCCCACCAGTTGTTTGCGGTCTTTACGTCGGGTATCGGCACGCGACAGCGCCCGCTTGCCCACCCAGGAGAAGGCTTTGTCGTAGCCCACGCACCACTGCATGCCGAGATCTTCCGGCGTCATGGAACCGTCGGTATCCTGACCGGCGATAATAAAGCCCTTCTCAGCGCGCAGTACGTGCATGGTTTCGGTGCCATACGGCGTCAGGCCATATTTTTCACCACGTTCGAACAGCGCCTCCCAAACGTGGCGCGCGTAGTTGGCCTGCACGTTAATTTCATAAGAGAGTTCACCGGTAAACGAAATGCGGAACACCCGTGCCGGAACCCCGGCGACGGTCCCTTCGCGCCAGTCCATAAACTTAAAGGCTTCACGCGACAGGTCGATATCACACAGCTCACCCAGTAAACGGCGAGACTCCGGCCCCGACAGGGAAAGGGTCGCCCAGTGGTCGGTTACCGAGGTGAAGAACACCTGTAGATCCGGCCATTCGGTCTGATGCCACAGCTCCAGCCATTCCAGTACCGCCGCCGCGCCTCCGGTACTGGTGGTCATCAGGAAGTGGTTATCGCCCAGGCAACTGGTGGTGCCATCATCCATCACCATGCCGTCATCCTTGCACATCAGACCATAGCGCACCCGACCAAAGCCCAGTTTCGCCCACTTATTGGTGTAGATGCGCTCCAGGAAGGTGCGGGCATCCGGCCCCTGAATATCGATCTTACCCAGCGTAGAAGCGTCGAGGATCCCCACGCCGTTACGTACGGCGCGGCACTCCCTTGCCACGGCCTGTTCCATCGTTTCAGTGCCCTGCGGGAAGTACCACGGGCGCTTCCACTGCCCCACCTCTTCAAATTCGGCGCCCCGATCCAGATGCCACTGGTGCAGCGCGGTATGGCGCTCGGGATCAAACAGCCCGCCGCAGTGACGCCCCACCACGGCGCCAAAGGCGACGGGCGTATAGTTGGGGCGGAACACCGTGGTGCCGACCTCTGGAATGGAACGTCCCAGACAGCGGGCGGCGATAGCCATACCATTGATATTGCCCAGTTTGCCCTGATCGGTCCCGAAGCCCATCACGGTGTAACGTTTAATATGCTCGATGGATTCAAAGCCTTCACGTATCGCCACTTCGATCGACGCCGCAGTCACGTCATTCTGCATATCGACGAACTGCTTCGGCGCCCGGGAAGTGGGCTGGTCATGGGGAACCTGATACAGCGCCAGGGCGGCACTCTCCCGGTGGTTCGCCACCTCGGGAAGTGCGACCTCCACCGGTTGACCGCCGGTTTCGCTGGCGGCCTGGCGGCCCGCCGCCGCTCCGTCGCGCAGGGCGTCAACGGTGGCTAAGGCACCGGTCACGGCCCCGGCGGAGATCACGCCATCAACCTGCGGGGCGACAAATCCCGGCACATCGTCGCGCCAGACTGGCCGTGCGCCGGTATGCACCGCCAGGTGAATCACCGGGCTGTAACCACCGGAGCTTGCCACCGTGTCGCACTCCAGAGTATCGACCCGATCCACCACCCGAAAGCCCGCGCTGTCGATACGGGCGACCCGCACCCGATTTACCCGGGAGCCGCCCTGGGCTTCGATCACCGCACTGCCGCTGATAATACGAATGCCTCTGGCCCGGGCCTGAGCCACTCGTTCGCCGTCGGGGTTATCTCTGGCATCGACAATCGCCACCACTTCCCGACCTGCATCCAGCCAGTCCAGGGCTGTGCAGTAGGCCCGATCGTTACTGGTAGACAGCACCAGGCGCTGGCCCGGCGCCACGCCATAGCGATGAAGATAAGTCGAGATAGCACCGGCGACGAAGTTGCCCGGAATATCATTACCCGCGTACACCAGCGGCCGCTCGTGGGCGCCGCTGGCCAGCACGACTCGCCCTACCCGTACCCGATGCAGACGCAGCCGCGCCTGACGAGCCGGGGCCGTTTCCCCCAGATGATCGGTACGCCGCTCCAGCAGGGTCACAAAGTTGTGATCGTGGCGCCCGGTGGCGGTAGTGCGCGGCAGTAGCTGTACGTTGGCAAGCTTCGCCAGTTCCGCCAGGGTTTCCGCCACCCAGCGAGCGGCATCGCGGCCGTTTAGCGGTTCGCGACTATCGAGCAGCGAGCCGCCCATCTCTTCCTGTTCATCCACCAGAATCACCCGCACGCCGCTGCGTCCGGCAGCCAGCGCCGCCGCCAGACCGGCCGGACCGGCGCCGACAATCAGGACATCGCAGTGCTGATTCAGATGATCGTAGCTGTCGGGGTCGCGCTCTTTGGGGCTACGCCCCAACCCGGCCCCTTTGCGGATGTACTTCTCCCAGGTCATCCACATCGAGGCTGGTTTCATAAAGGTTTTGTAGTAAAAGCCGGGGGGCATAAATCGGCCCAGCATTTTACCCACGCCGCCCATCAGGTCACGCTCGGCGCTGGGCCAGCCGTTGGTGCTGGCAGCGACCAGACCGTCATACAGCGCCTGCTGGGTGGCCCGGACGTTAGGCACCTGGCTGGCCTCGGTGCTGCCCAGTTGCACCACGGCATTGGGCTCTTCGGCACCGGCGGCCACAATGCCGCGCGGGCGTCCGTACTTAAAGCTGCGGTTAACGATATCCACGCCGTTGGCCAGTAGCGCCGAGGCGAGAGTATCGCCAGCAAAACCCTGTAAGGTCTTGCCGTTAAAGCGGAAGCTGAGCGGACGCTTGCGATCGATACGGCCGCCGTCGGCCAGACGATTCACCTGTTTCATACCCCACCTCCGGCCTGGCGTCGCTCATCGCTGGCGACGGTTTCGGTTTCGCTGTCGTCGCGCCGTGGCAGGGTCACCACCTCGGCCCCGGCGCTGGCTTTCGGCTGTTCGCCGATCCGGTAAGTTTCCAGAATCTGGTAGCTCACCGTATGACGCACCACGTTAAAGAATTTGCGGCATCCCGCAGCATGCACCCAAAGTTCCCGGTGAATGCCGCGCGGGTTATCGCGAAAAAACAGATAGTCGCCCCACTCTTCATCGCTACAGGCGTCAGGGTCCGCCGGGCGCACGATATGTGCCTGGCCTTTGGGGTGAAACTCTTCCTCTTCCCGGTGTTCGCCACACCAGGGGCACCAGATATGCAGCATCTCTTTGACTCCTCGTCAGTGGGCAACACCGGCGGCGCCGTGTTCGTCTACCAGGGCGCCGGTATTGAAGCGATCGATCGAAAACGGGGCCGCCAGCGGATGGGGCTCGCCCTTCGCCAGGCTGGCGGCAAAGACGTGGGCCGAGCCCGGCGTGGCTTTAAAGCCGCCGGTTCCCCAGCCGCAGTTAAACCACAGCCCTTTCACTTTGGTGGGCGACAGAATCGGACTGGCGTCCGGCGTGGTATCGACGATGCCGCCCCACTGTCGGTTCATTCGCACCCGCGAGAAGGCCGGGAACATTTCGACGATCGCCTGAAGCGTATGTTCGATGGTGGCATAGCTGCCGCGCTGCCCGTAGCCGGTGTAGCCGTCGATACCGGCGCCAATTACCAGATCGCCTTTGTCCGACTGGCTGATGTAGCCGTGAACGTGGTTCGACATCACCACGGTATCCAGCACCGGCTTCAGCGGTTCGGAAACCAGCGCCTGGAGCGGATGCGATTCCAGCGGCAGTTTCAGCCCGGCCATTCCCGCCAGTACCCCGGAGTTGCCCGCCGCTACGCAGCCCACGGTGCGGGCTTCGATATCGCCACGGGTGGTATGAACGCCGTAAACCTGGCCGTCGCGCATCATAAAGCCGGTGACTTCGGTCTGTTGCAGGATGTCCACTCCCAGGGCATCCGCCGCACGGGCAAAGCCCCAGGCCACGGCGTCATGACGCGCCACACCGCCCCTGGGTTGCCAGGAGGCGCCCAGGATCGGATAACGGGCGTTTTTGGAACAGTCGAGCATCGGCACCAGATCCTGCACCTGGCGGGCATCCAGTACCTCGCCGTCAATGCCGTTCAGGCGGTTGGCGTTAACCCTGCGGCGAATGTCGCGCATATCCTGAAGGGTATGCCCCAGGTTCAGCACGCCACGCTGGGAAAACATCACGTTGTAGTTGAGATCCTGCGACAGCCCTTCCCACAGTTTCATGGAATGCTCAAACAGCGCCGCCGCCTCATCCCACAGGTAGTTGGAACGCACGATGGTGGTGTTGCGGGCCGTATTACCGCCCCCCAGCCAGCCCTTTTCCACCACCGCGACGTTAGTAATGCCGAACTCTTTCGCCAGGTAATAAGCGGTTCCCAGTCCATGACCGCCACCGCCGATAATAATCACATCGTAGGACTTCTTCGGCATGGGATTGCGCCACATGCGCGGCCAGTTTTCATGGTGGCTCATACCGTGGCGCAGCAGGCTAAGCCCTGAATAATTTTGCATCGGATAGCTCCCTGTCTGTCAGGCGAAAGCGGGTCGGGACAGCGTCATGCCCTGGGGTTCGCCGTAAACCGGATAACGGGCGCACAGCTCCGCCACCCTGGAACGCACCCAGGCTTCGATATTGCTGCTCTCTTCGCCTTTCGCCAGGGTATCCAGGATGTCGCAGATCCACTCCGCCAGCTCTTCGCATTCACGCTGACCAAAGCCGCGGGTGGTAACCGCCGGGGTGCCGATACGCAGTCCCGAAGTGACAAAGGGGCTACGGGGATCGTTTGGTACGGCGTTTTTGTTGACGGTGATATTGGCGCGACCCAGGGCGGCATCCGCCTCTTTACCGGTAATGCCCTGACGAATCAGCGACACCAGGAACAGGTGGTTATCGGTTCCACCGGAGACCAGATCGAAACCGCGGCGGGCAAAGACGCCGGCCATCGCCCGGGCATTGTCGATAACCCGGGCCTGGTAGCGGACAAATTCTTCGTTCATCGCTTCACGCAGCGCCACCGCTTTAGCCGCAATCACGTGCATCAGGGGACCGCCCTGCTGCCCGGGGAACACCGCGCCATTCAGTTTCTTGTACAGCTCTTCATCGCCGCTGGCGGAGAGGATCATCCCGCCGCGCGGGCCGCGCAGGGTCTTATGGGTGGTAGTGGTCACCACATGGGCATGGGGCAACGGGCTGGGGTAGCAGCGGGCCGCCACCAGCCCGGCGACGTGGGCCATATCCACCATCAGCCAGGCGCCCACTTCGTCGGCGATCTCACGAAACCGACGCCAGTTCACCACCCGGGCATAGGCGGAAAAACCGGCGATAATCAGCTTCGGCCGATGTTCACGGGCCAGCGCCAGCACTTCGTCGTAGTCGATTTCGCCGGTTTCCGGGTTCAGGCCATATTGCACCGCGTTGTAGTGCTTACCGGAAACGTTGGGGGCCGCGCCGTGCGTTAAGTGGCCGCCATGGGCCAGGCTCATCCCCAGAATAGTGTCCCCCGGCGCCACCAGCGCCATAAAGGCCGCGGCATTGGCCTGAGCGCCGGAGTGCGGCTGTACGTTGGCGTAATCCGCCCCGAACAGCATGCAGGCGCGCTCAATCGCCAGCCGCTCCACCACGTCAACGTGTTCGCAGCCGCCGTAATAGCGCTTGCCAGGATAACCTTCGGCATATTTGTTGGTCAGTTGACTCCCCTGTACCGCCATCACCTGAGGACTGGCGTAATTTTCGGAAGCGATCAGTTCGATATGGCTTTCCTGGCGCACCATCTCATCAACGACGGCGGCGAACAGCTGCGGATCGGTATTGTTCAAATCATCGGCATTCATCTGATTATCCTCAGGGTTAGCGCTACGGCGGCAGCATCCGCCATCCGTTAGCCAGGATAGACCGGAGGGCGGTCCTGAAGATTGAACAGATGCGACACCTTTCTGTCACAATCGCGACACAGGTTTTTAATTGATTGTTATTTAAGGAAATAGACTGACCGCGGGGATTTGTATTTTTGCGTGAAATAGCAAAAAATGCCGGTTAACCTCGGCGCTGAAGGCGTTCGGGCTCTCCGATATGCAAAAAGAAGGGATCAACTGCCCGATCGTTATATCCCACAATATTTCATTAAATTGACATGGTTATCTTTTTTATTATTTACCCACACAAAACGACTGGTTAATTAATCCGAGGAATATTTAAGCAATATAATAAATTTTCAGAGAGCGGTCACAAAATATAAAGGATCAGCATCGCTGAAAGGGATAAAAATAAAATAGACTCGTTTCACAACATAACTTCACCTCAGAAGATGCAGTATGAAAATAAAACCCCTGCCGCCGTTAAACAGCCTGGTCGCATTCGAGGCGGCTGCCCGTCACCTTAGTTTTACCCTGGCCGCCCATGAACTCAGCGTGACTCAGGGGGCCATCAGCCGCCAGATTCGTCAGCTTGAAGAGTTTCTGGGCAGCGCGCTGTTTACCCGTATTAATCGCCATATTCATCTGACCACCACCGGGCTTCAGTACTATCAGTCCATCAGCAACGCGTTAATCGATATCGCCAGCGTAACGGGAGACGTGAAAAAGTGGCAGGGCGAGCACAAGGTTACGGTCGCCACCACCAACGCCATGGCGGCGCTGTGGCTGCTGCCCCGGGTGGCCGCCTTTCAGAGCGAACATGAGGAGATCGATCTCAGGATACTCGCCTCTGACAGCATCCACGATCTGCGGCGGCTGGACTGCGATATCGCGCTGTTTTACTGCCGGACACCGCCGCTCAATATGAAGGCGACGCCGCTGTTTTCCGAACAGGTGTTCCCGGTATGCAGCCCCAGTTATCTGGCGCGTATCGGCTCCCCCACCACGCCGGAGGGACTGTTCAGCAAGACGCTGCTGTTTCTGGAAGATTCCCACACCGACTGGCTGGACTGGGAAGAGTGGTTCGCCGCCGTCAATCTGCCGCCGTTTCAGCCGAAGAACCACATTAATATCAATAACTACCCGATGCTGTTGCAGGCAGCCATTAACGGCCAGGGGATTGCGCTGGCCTGGGCCTCTCTGGTGGACAGCTATCTGGAGTCCGGGGCGCTGATCCGCCCGGTCAGTCATACCCTCTCTACCGCCTCCAGCTTTTCGCTGCTGGAGCCGGTGGGTAAAGGGGTGATTCCAAACAGCGTCAGGCTGTTTCGCGAATGGCTGTTGAAACAGTGCCCTGCGGCGGTGGCGCAGGCGGTGTGACCCTCATCGCGGCCTGCCCCCTCACCCCAGCCCTCTCCCTCACCCCGGCCCTCTCCCTAAAAGGGAGAGGGAGAAAACCAGCAGCCAGCCAGTTCCCTCTCCCTAAAAGAGAGAGGGACAAAACCAGCATCAGCCAGTTCCCTCTCCCTCCGGGAGAGGGTTAGGGTGAGGGAAAACTACGCGCTCTTCTTCTCAACCAGCGCGATTTCAGGCAACGGCGTCACCGGCCCATCCAGATGCGCCGGTTCGGGATGCACATGTTGCGGCAGCATGGTCCAGGGCACCGGCTCACGACGGATAGTGCGAAACAGCGTGACGCTCATTAGCGCAATAAAAATCGCCACCGGGAAACCGGCAATAATCGACGCCGTCTGCATCGCCTTCAGGCCTCCCGCATAGAGCAGTACAGCGGCAATGACTCCCACCATGACACCCCACACCACCCGTATTAACGGCGGCGGCTCGCTCTTGCCTTCGGCATTCAGGATGCTTAGCACCAGGGTGCCGGAATCGGCGGTAATCACAAAGTGCATCGCCAGCAGCAGACAGGTCAGTACGCTCAGGGTCTTGCCGATAGCGTCATAAGGCAGGGTGTTAAACAAAGCAAACAGCGCGTGGGTGGTATCTTTTTCGGTAGCTTTCAGAATCGGCCCGCCGTGAAACGGTGCCGCCTGCTCCGCCCCGCCCTGATGACTGGCCGCCGCCACGCTCTGCTGGTGCTGCTGGCGCACCTGCTGTTCGGCTTTAAGCGCCGCACCGCCGAATACCGCAATCCAGATAAAGCTAATCAGGGTCGGCACAATCAGCGCCCCGCCAATCAGTTCACGAATGGTGCGGCCCCGGGAAATTCGGGCAATAAACATCCCGACAAACGGCGCCCAGGTCATCCACCACGGCCAGAAATAGGCGGTCCATGAATTCTGCCAGTTGCCGTCTTTCTGAGTATCGCTCCACAGGCTCATGCCGATAATATTTTGCGCATAGCCGCCGGTCGTCTCCAGCAGCGAATTAAGGATGTAGCGGGTGGGGCCAATACAGAGCACGATAAGCACCATCACCAGCGAGATCAGCATGTTCATCTCGGCCATACGGCGAAAGCCTTTGCCAACTCCGGAAAGCACGGAAGAGACCGACAGCGTACTGAGCGCGACAATAATCAGCAGCATGCCGCCATAGCCGATATGAATACCAAAAACCTGCCCCAGTCCGGCGTTAATCTGTAGCACCCCCATCCCCAGAGTCTGGGAGATGCCGAAGGCCGTCACCGCCACGGTCAGAATATCCACCATATGCCCCAGCGGGCCATAAATGCGTTTACCAATGAGCGGATAGAGAATGGAGCGAAGCGTCAGGGGAAGGTTTTTGCGATAGGAAAAGTAAGAGAGCGCCAGGGCGACAATAATAAACAGCGACCAGGGATGCAGCCCCCAGTGAAAAAAGGTCAGCCGCATCGCCATAGCGGCGGACTCATCGCTGAGCGGCGGTGAAAATGGGTTTCCGGCATAGTGCCACATCGGCTCCGCCACCGACCAGAAGATAAGCCCGATGCCCATCCCGCCGGAAAACAGCATTGCCACCCAGGATCCAAAGCTGAACTCCGGCTTTTCATCGTCCCTGCCCAGCCGAATATGGCCGTAGCGGCTGACCATCAGATACAGCAGGAACAGCACCACCGCCGATACGCAGCCGATATAAAACCACTTCATGCTGTATAGCAGCAGTTCAGAGGTGCTTTCGAAGTATTTAAGCGCCTTGTTAGCCAGGATGGCGCAGAACAGGACGAAGCCCACGACCAGTATTTTTGACGCTATCGTCACCGTCGGGTTTAACCCCTTAAAGATGCCGGATGTTGCTCGCATTCACTCTCTCCTTCCTCTGTTTATTTATTTTTATTGTGTTACACCTTTGTTAATTTCAAATGAGAGTAGAGAGCCGCCCTTTTGCTTTCAAGTGATGATTACTCATCAATAAATGATCGGCGCTCATGCGAATAATAAAAAACAGCCTTATTTGCTGTTATTTTCGTTATTTAATCCACAAATCTGCAATGGATGACTTTTTCTCATTAATGCCCGGCAAAAAAGTCGTTTGTCGGTGATGAGTTTGTTAAACACACTCTGCGCTATTCACATATTCATCAGCAATATGTGTCACACAACGAGCAATGTTTATTTCAGGAGCGCAATAAAATGAACAATGTCAGCCCGCAGGCGATCCCCATCGAATTTGTCGACCGGGTGTTAACGCCGATTAACGAAGCCACCGGCATGCCTAATGAGGCCTATATCAGCCGCGACTATTTCCAGTTCGAACGCGATAAAGTACTGGGCAAAACCTGGGCCTGTATCGGATTCAGCGCCGATCTGCCGGAAAAAGGCTACGTTAAACCGGTAGACTTCATGAATCTGCCGCTGGTGATGATGCGCAACCGCCAGGGCGAACTTCAGGTTTTTCATAACGTTTGCAGCCATCGTGGCATGCGGCTGGTGCAGGATGCGGGGCCGATTCAGGGGATGATCCGCTGCCCTTACCACTCCTGGACCTACGATCTGGACGGCAACCTGAAGGGCACCCCGCATATCGGCGGTATCGGCGTGCATAAAGATGAGCGCTTTAAGTGCGAAAAGCACGGTCTGAAAGCGCTGCGCTCCGCCCAGTGGATGGGCATGATATTCGTAAATCTTTCCGGCGACGCCCCCGATTTTGCACAGCATATCGCCCCGCTGGAGCAGCGATGGAAAAGTTTTCTGGGTCAGGAAGGGCTTTCCCTGCTGCGTCAGGCCGATAGCAGCGGCCGCCTGGAAATTGAGGTGCAGTGCAACTGGAAGCTGGCGGTCGAAAACTACTGCGAAGCCTACCATCTGCCCTGGGTGCATCCCAGCCTGAACAGCTATTCGCGACTGGAAGATCACTACAACATCATGTTTGACGAGCGCTTCGCCGGTCAGGGCAGTCTGGCCTATAACCTGTCGGATACTGCTGGCACCCACCTGCCCAAATTCCCGGCCTGGCCTGCAGACAAACTGCGCCACGCGGAATATGTCGCGCTGTTCCCCAATGTGCTGCTGGGAATTCAGGCCGATCACGCCTTCGCCATGATGGTCGAGCCCATCTCTGCCGAACAGAGCGTTGAGCACCTGCGCCTGTTCTATGTGGGCGATGATGCCGCCACCGGCACCCAATACGCCGCCTGCCGCCGGGCTACCGTCGAGTCGTGGCGGGTTGTGTTCGGAGAAGATATTGGCGCCGTGGAGGGCATGCAGCGCGGCCGCCATTCGCCGGGCTTCGGCGGCGGCGTCTTTTCGCCGGAGATGGATGAACCCACCCACTTCTTCCAGAAATGGCTGGCAAGCCAGGTGAAAACGGCGTTGGGGGCCTGACGGATGGATCACTACCTGAACTACATTGCCGACCAGTGGTGCGACGCCGAACGCGCCCTGACCATTGATAACCCGGCCAGCGACCAGCCCTGCGCCACCGTGGCGCTGGCCGATACCCATGATGCCGATCGCGCCATGGCTGCCGCCCGCGCCTGCGTTGACAGCGGCGCATTAACTCAGGTGCGCCCGGCTATAAGAACCGAATGGCTGCTAAAAGCGGCTCAGGCCATTCGCGATATCACCGAACAGGGCGCCCGGCTGTGCTGCACGGAAAACGGCAAGCGCCTGCAGGACGCCCGTGATGAATTTAGCGAAGCCGCCCGTTACTTCGAATACTACGCCGGAATGGCCGATAAGCTGGAGGGTAGCGCCATTCCGCTGGGTGATGAGTATCTCGACTTTACCCAGTATCTGCCGTTTGGCGTTTCGGTACAGATAGTCCCCTGGAATTTCCCGGTTTCGATCTGCGCCCGCTCGCTGGCGCCCGCGCTGGCGGCCGGTAATGCGGTGGTAGTGAAGTCGCCGGAGCTGTCACCGCTGGCGATGACGCTGCTGATTCGCGCCGTGGTCAGTGCCGGTTTCCCGCCTGGCGCGGTGCAACTGCTGTGCGGCGAAGGCGCCGAAGTGGGCCAGCATCTGGCTACTCATCCGCAGGTCGATCAGATTGTCTTTACCGGATCGGTCGCCACCGGGCAGTCCATTCTGCGTAACGCCGCCGCCCGGGCCACGCCTTCGGTGATGGAGCTGGGCGGTAAATCCGCCGCAGTGGTGCTGGACGATGCCGATATCGATGTGGTGCTGGAAAGCGTGCGCAATGGCATCTTCTTTAATTCGGGCCAGGTCTGTTCCGCCCTTTCCCGCCTGCTGGTGCAACGTTCGCGCTATGAGGAAGTGAAGGCGGCCGTCGTTGCTCTGGCGGAATCACTGACGACCGGGCCTGGCGACCATCAGCAAAGCGATATCACGCCGCTTGTCTCACGCCAGCAGCAGCAGCGGGTACTGGCGATGGTCGATCGGGCCCACGCCGAAGGCGCACGCCTGCTGACCGGCGGTGACGCGCCCGAACTACCCGGCTACTTTGTGGCCCCCACGGTTATCGAAGCCGAACCGCAGATGACCATCGCTCAGCAAGAGGTGTTCGGCCCGGTACTGACCCTGATGCCGTTCGACAGCGAAGCTCAGGCGATAGAGATAGCCAACGGCACTCCCTTTGGTCTGGTGGCTGGGGTATTTGGTCAACAGATGGACCGCACTCTTGGCGTGGCCCGGCAGCTTCGCGGCGGCCAGGTGTTTGTGAATGAGTGGTTCGCAGGCGGTATAGAGACGCCTTTTGGCGGCGTCGGGCTTTCCGGATTCGGTCGGGAAAAGGGCCAGCAGGCCATCTACGGCTATGTCCATACCCGGAATATCGCTATCCGCCTGAGAACCCAACCGCGTTAACCCTCTACCCCGCTCTGCGGCGGGGTAGCCGACCCGACGGAGTACCCTATGGCTTATAAAAAGTGGCTGTGTGTGATTTGCGGCTTTATTTACGACGAAGCCGAAGGCTGGCCCGACGACGGCATTCCCCCCGGCACGGCGTGGGACGCCGTGCCGGATGACTGGGTCTGCCCTGAATGTCTGGTAGGCAAAGCCGACTTTGAGATGATTGAAATCACCGACGACCAGCCGGAGCCCACCGCAGACGCCATTCCCTTTGTCGCTCTGGCGACATCTCAGGAGCCGGTGGTGATTGTCGGTAGCGGCCATGCAGGTTATCAACTGGCTTCGGCCCTGAGAGCGCTGTCTCCGTCGCTACCCATTACGCTGTTTACCGCCGACGACGGCGCAATCTACAGCAAGCCGATGCTCTCCTGCGCCCTTGCCAGCGGTAAAACGGCCGAACGGCTGCGTCAGAGCAGCGCCCTGGAGTGGGAACAACAGCTCAATATTCGTCTTTATCCCCATACCCGGGTGCTGAGCATCGATCGCCAGCAGCGTAGGCTGGAGACCAGCATTGGCCCCTGCCATTACGGTCGACTGGTGCTGGCTACCGGCGCGGAGCCGATTCGTCCGGCCATTAACGGCGATGCTTCAGCGCTGATTAGCGTCAACCAGTTGGCGGACTATGGCCGGTTCCAGGAAGCCATTGACGGTAAGCGCCATATCACCATTCTGGGAGACGGGCTGATCGGCTGCGAGTTCGCCCACGATCTGGCCGGTGCCGGATATGCGGTGACGGTGGTAGGGCTGGGTCACTGGCCAATGGCGACCCTGCTGCCCCAGAGCGTGGGCCGCGGGCTGCAAACCGCCCTGAGTCGGATGGGCGTTACGTGGCGGCTGAATACCACACTGGTCGCCGCGGCGCGCAGCCAGGGGGAATACGCCTGGCAGCTCACCCTGAGTAACGGCGAACTGCTGGACAGCGATCTGGTACTGAGCGCCATTGGCCTGAAACCCAATATCGGGCTGGCGCAGCAGTGCGGTTTGTCCGTCAACAAAGGGATTTGCGTTAACCAGTACGGCCAGACCAGCGATGACGCGATTCTCGCCATCGGCGACTGTGCGGAATTTCCGGGCGGCTGGCGGCCCTATATCGCACCCATTAACCAGGCCGTTCCGGCGCTGGCGCAGAGTCTGAACGGCGTTATGACGCCAGTCGATCAGACGCCGGGGCCGGTGATTGTCAAAACCCCGAACGCCCCGCTTTCGTTCCATCCCCCTTCAGGCCCCGGTCAGTGGCATACCGAAACCCGCGGCGCCGACCTGATGGCCTGGCACTATGACGACAGCAATATTGTGACCGGCTTCGCCCTGCTGGGCGCCGGAATACAGAATCAACGCAGCGGCTGGATGACGGAGATCGTCAACGCCAGCGCTGCCTTACGGTTTAAGGAATTATGATGATTCATCTTCCTCATGACGATAGCGAATGCGGCTGGTATCAGGCGCTGGCGCCGCGTACCGCCTGCCCGACGCTGCACGGCGAATGTCAGGCAGATTATGTAGTGGTCGGCGCTGGTTTTGCCGGGCTGGCTATCGCCCGTCGCCTGGCAGAGCAAGCCCCCGAAGCTCGTATCGCGCTACTGGATGCCCAGTGCGTTGGTCAGGGGGCTTCCGGGCGCAACTCGGGGTTTGTGATCGACCTGCCCCATAAGTTTGCCCTTGAACATCCGGATCCCGCCCATAAGCAGAAGATCCTCGGCCTGAACCGCTTCGCAATAGCCCGACTGGAACGGCTTATCGAAAACTACGCCATCGAGTGCCAGTGGTCAGCCACCGGCAAGTATCAGGGAGCGGTCGGCGAGCGCGGTCTGGCTTATCTGGAGCACTTTGAAAGCCTGATGCGCGATCTTGGCGAACCCTGGCACAGCGTGGACGGCCAACAACTGGCCAGCGTGCTGGGTACTCACTACTACCAGCGCGCCATCTATACTCCCGGCTGCTACCTGATGCAGCCCGCCGCGCTGGTGTGCGGTATGGCCGACGCGCTCCCGGAAAATGTGACGCTGTATGAGAATTCGGCAGTCCGCTCCCTCAATCGCCACGGAAAAAACTGGACCTTATACACTGACCGGGGTTCGGTCAGCGCCCCCACGCTACTATTGGGCACCAGCATTTTTACCCGGGAGTTCGGCTGGCTGAAAAATCGGCTGCTGCCGGTGATGACTTTCGCCAGCTGGACCCGGCCGCTCAGCGATCGCGAACTCCAGCGTTACGGCGGACAGTTTAACTGGGGACTGACCCCGGCGGACCATGCCGGTACTACCCTGCGTATCACCCAAGACCGACGCATTATGATCCGCAACACCTATAAGTACGTGCCGCGCTACGGCAGCAGCGTGCGCGACGACGTTCGCCAGCATATCCGCCGCGACCATCGGCACGCTTTTGAGACCCGCTACCCGGAACTGGCCGAGGTACCCTTTTCCCACACCTGGGGCGGTACTTATGCGATGTCGCGTAACTTCACCAACTTCTTCGGTAAGCTGGATGAAGGAGTATACGCCTGCGCCTGCGACAACGGCGTCGGCGCCGCCTGGGGCACCGTTTCCGGCACAATGCTTGCCGATCTGGCGCTGGGACAGGAATCCACCCTGCTGGCGGATATTCAGGCCGTCACCGGTATGCCTTCACGCAATCCCCCCGAGCCGCTGCTCGGTTTGGGGGTGCGCAGCCGGATCCGCCTGGCGAGATGGCAAAGTCGGGGGGAACTGTAGTGGCGTACTCGTAACAAACGGGGCGCAAAGAGCGCCCCGTGAGACTGATGACAAACCTGGGCCGAACACGTTCGGCCAGAATCACCAGAAAAATAAACAAGGAAAATCAATTCATTGATTTTCGGCTGATAACCACAAAGAGGGAAAAACCACGTTTTTTCCCTCTTTGTCATCAACCTGACGGGGCGCAAACCGCGCCCCGTCATTCAATTCAATACACCAGAGATTCCCCATCCAACGGCGCACTAACAAAATTATCGATTTCATTAATTCGCGCATATTCCATTAAATCACTACGCGTCACCAGACAGTGATTAATGGCTTCCATATGGGTGGCGACAATTTGCGCCTGCGGCAGTATCAGATGTGCCTTAATCAGATCCTCTTTGCCAAAAATGATCGGTCCATAGTGAAGAATATGGGCCCAACCGGTATTCATTATCAGCACATCGGGTCGATGTTTTGTCAGATTATCTTCAACTGATGGCACCCAGATAGAATCGCCGATCAGATACAGCGTTTTTTCGTCCGGATGCTTAAACACCACGCCGCTGGCATCACCCAGCCGTGCCGCAATATCGGGGTTGGCATAGGCGGCATCGGTGCCGTGCTGGCAGACGGTTTTAATCAGCGCGATATCCCCGAACAGGGTCTGCTCCGTCAGCACCGTCAGCCTGGTGAATCCCTGGGAATGCAGTAGTTGCTCATCGCTGCCGTTCTGCACGAAGATCGGTTTGTCTTTGGGGATCTGCGCCACGGCAGCGTCATCCCAGTGATCCGGGTGGGTATGAGTCACGATAATGGCGTCAACATCCAGTAATGTGGCTATATCAAAGGGCAGTTCGACCATCGGCACCCGAATATCCGAACGCACACAGCCTTCATAGCCAGGGTAAGCGTCTTTCTCTGCCAGTAACGGATCGATAAGAAACTTTTTACCGGCATATTCGATAATCTGGGTAGCGTTACGTACCTGGGTAATTTTCATTGTCTGCTCCTGTCAGTTTTAGCTATAGCGGCTATGGGCTTTAGTATGCTACAGCCAGCAGATATCACTATTCGCCCAAAGGACAATCAGCGATTGTTTTGGGCCAAAACGACAGGAGTTTAAAGTCGCCTGCAAACAGACGGCTTTTGGCGGGATATTACTGTGGCGGAACCAGTACCAGAGGCAAAGAGAAAAACGGCGGACCGTAGCCCGCCGTAAATTATCGGTTAGTCATCTGCGCCGACGCGCACCACCACCTTACCGAAGTTTTTCCCTTCCAGCAGGTCGATCAACCCCTGGGGCGCCTGCTCCAGGCCTTCGATTACCATCTCGCGATAGTGGATCTTGCCTTGCTGAACCCAGGGGATCATATCGCGGCGGAACTCGTCAATCCGGTGCCCGTAGTCCTGACCGATAATAAAACCCTGCATCCGGATGCGCTTTTTCAGGATGGTGCCCATCAGTAGCGCCAGGCGATCCGGCCCCGGCGGCAGCTGGGTGGCGTTATAGCCGGAAACCAGGCCGCATACCGGAACACGGGCGCTGGTATTCAGCAGCGGTAACACCGCATCGAACACCTTACCGCCCACGTTTTCATAGTAGATATCGATACCCTGCGGACAGGCTTTGGCCAGCTGTTCGGCAAAATCCGGCGCACGGTGATCCAGGCATTGATCGAACCCCAGAGTCTCCACCGCATAGCGGCATTTCTCTTCACCACCGGCCACGCCGACCACCCGGCACCCTTTCAGCTTACCGATCTGCCCCACGGTGGCCCCGACCGGGCCGGTAGCGGCGGCAACCACCAGGTTTTCCCCCGCCTTCGGCTGGCCGATATCCAGCAGCCCCATATAGGCGGTAAAGCCTGGCATCCCCAGTACGCCAAGGGCCCAGGAGGGATGCGACGGATTGTCGCCCAGCCCCACCAGTCCGCTACCGTCGGAGAGCTGATAATCCTGCCAGCCGCTGTAGCTGAGCACCCAGTCGCCGGCCTGATAGTCGGGATGATGTGACGTCACCACCCGGCAGACAGTACCGCCCGGCATCGGCTCGCCCAGTTGAACCGGCGGCGCGTAAGACGGTGCATCGCTCATTCGCCCACGCATATAGGGATCCAGCGACAGCCAGACGGTGCGCAGTAACACCTCACCCTGACCCGGCTCGGGAACAGGACCACGTTCCAGACGGAAATTCCCGGCGACCGGCGCCCCTTCAGGACGGGAAGCCAGTACCCAGCGGCGGTTCTCTTGTTGTGTCACGATTCACTCCTGTGCTGTTCAAACTCCCCCATAGCATAGCCCTTTGCGCCAGCGACTGGCGCCCTTCTTTATGTAATGCCCTGTTTCCGGGGGATGAATTTGTTATCCTCAGCCCTTGATTCACGGCGAGCTCCCTGTTATTCAGAAAGGGATAACAACTGATAAACGGACAGGGAACACCATGAATATTCGCCAGGCGCGGGTCGAGGACTGCGCCGCCATTGCCACTATTTATAACCATGCGGTACTGCATACCGATGCTATCTGGAATGAGCAAACCGTGGATGCCGATAACCGCATCGCCTGGCTGAACCAGCGCCAGCAGGTTGGCTACCCGGTGCTGGTGGCCTGCGAGGACAACGACGCGATAGCCGGGTATGCCTCCTGGGGAGACTGGCGCGCCTTTGAAGGATTTCGCCATACCGTGGAGCATTCGGTTTATGTCCATCCCGACCATCAGGGCAAAGGTATTGCGCTCCGGCTGATGGAACAGCTGATCGCCGAAGCGCGCCGTCAGGGCAAGCATGTGATGGTGGCCGGCATCGAGTCCCGTAATCGAGCGTCATTGCGGCTGCATGAAAAGCTGGGATTTCGGGTGACGGCACAGATGCCGCAGGTGGGTGCCAAATTTGGCCGCTGGCTGGATCTGACCTTTATGCAGCTACAGCTCGACCAGCGGTCGCAGCCTGATACGCAACAAGGCGCCTGATTTCAGGCGGTGCCCGTTCGGCGCACCGCCTTTTTACTATTACTTTTTCTGGCCGCTGCGCCGCGCGCTTACGGTCGCCAGCGCCGCCCAGTCCAGCTTTTCATCGCCGTGGGCCAGAGCATCCAGATAGCTGTCGCGCAGTACCCCGGCGATGCCCATGGGGACGTTACGGCTCTCTGCCGCCTGCTGGGCCAGCCGCACATCCTTCAGCCCCAGCTTCATGGTAAATCCGGCAGGCTGATACCTGTCTTCAGCGATCATCGCGCCGTAATTTTTATAGGCTGGCGCAGAGAATAGCGTGGAGGTCATCATGTTCAGAAAATCCCCCTTGCCCACGCCCCAGGCTTCCACCAGTGCGGCACTTTCGCCCATGGTTTCGATGGCGCTGGCCAGCATAAAGTTGGCCGCCAGCTTCACCGCCGCCGCCTGCTCCGGCAGCTCGCCAAAGCGCCAGGTCTGTTTGCCCAGCACATCAAACAGCGGCTGAACTTCGTTAAGGGTGGCCTCTTCGCCCGCCGCCAGAATATTCAGCTGCCCTGCGGCCGCCACATCCACCCTGCCCAGTACCGGCGCCGCCACGTAGCGCAGCTTCTGCTCGCTGCACAGCTGCGCCATGCGTTGGGTAAAAGCGACCGAAACGGTAGCCATATTGATCCAGACAGCGCCGGGCTTCAGCGCCGCCAGCGCGCCGCTTTCCACCACCACGCTGTGGGTGACATCGTCATCCGCCAGCATCGAGATCAGCACATCCGCTGTTCCCACATCGTCCGGCGCGCGGCAGACCCTGGCGCCCCGGGCAACCGGCTCCTGAGTCGGTTCTTTAGAGCGATTCCATACCGCCAGTTCATGGCCTGCGGCCAGCAGATTCAACGCCATGGGCTGCCCCATGCCGCCCATACCGATAAAAGCAATGTGCATTGTTAATGCTCCTGAATTCAGAGAATAGTGCCGCCGCGGGTCAGGCGTGCGTTACGCTCTTCACTTTCCCGCTCCATATCTTCTTTGTGTTTGCGGCCATGGTGAGAGATGGCGATGCGCAGGCGCTGCTGCTGCTGATAACGATCGTCGCGCCCCAGTTCGCCGTCGTTGCTTAACGCAATCAGCAGCTCATTCATATGGGCGATGACTCCCTCTTTAATCGCCGCATCAACGCGGGTGGAAACTTCATCCAGATGGGACATATCGCCTCCTCTTTTCAGTCTGTTAACGCCGCCCCCTGCTCAGGCGACAGCGTTATCAGTTTATCACTGATTGTCAGTGGGATGCGGATATTGAGGCGGTCAGGGTAACGAGTGGCGGAAAGTTGGACGATGTCAGATTCACTGACTCATTCACCGGCTAATTCATTCGCCATTTGTTGCAATTCGTTTTTCAGCCAGTGGGTTGCGCCGCGTTTGCCGCTGCGTTTATGGGTGTAAATCTTCACGTCAAAAGGCGGTACATAAAACGGTAATTCAAAGATTTTAATTCGCGTCGTACGGGCAAACTTTTCGGCAGCGCTACGAGGAATCGCCATCAACATATCGGATTCCTCAATAATAAAGGGGGCACTCAGCATTGATGGGGTTTTAACGGTAACCTGCCGGGTATGCCCCATGCGTTCAAGCGCCAGATCGAGAACGCCGTACGCCTCATTCCATGGGGTCACCACCAGATGCCTGGCCGCCAGATAATCCTTCAACGTTAAATGCGAGCGCTGCATATGGCTGATAACCACGTAGTCGTCTCTTTGCCAGCAGATAGCGTCCAGATCCGGGTGCTCCGTTTCATCCCGGGCGCTGAATCCTAACGCCAGATCGACATCTCCCGCCAGCAGTTCCGTTAATGCCGGACTGTGTGGCAAATAACGCAATTCAAAACCAAGACCCGGCGCCCTGTGTTGCACTCTGTTCATCAACGCAGGGAAGATGCAAAAAGCGGTAAAGTCCGTGATGGCAATCTGTAAACAGTCGCTGCTAACGGCGGGGGAAAAATCGGGTTGTGGGATCAGCTCCTGGTTTAAAAAGGCTAATGCAGAAGCGATGGAGGGGGCTATCTGCGTTGCGTACACGCTGGGGCACATTCGATGGCCTTCCCGATAAAAGAGCGGATCGTTTAGCGCAATCCGCAAGCGAGACAGCGCATGACTCAAAGCGGACGTGCTCATAATCAACTCTTCTGCCGCCATCCGGACTGAGCGATGGCGATAGATAGCGTCAAATGCCGGTAACAGGTTCAGATCGATGCGCCGCAGGGCTGGATGCATAGTATTCATCATTATGTGATTTCATTGCACTTAATTCTTTTAACAATACTGATTATGCTGTCAGCAGACAATCTCAACGTCCACACGACATAAACGGCAGGAAAAACAATGAGTATGATTATTCGCCAGGCGACCCCGAACGACACCCAGGCCATCTACGACATGATTTATGAACTGGCGATTTACGAAAAAGCCCCCGAAGAGGTCGTAACCACCCCTGATGAGATCAAAACTTCGCTGTTTGGCGCAGACAGCAAAACCGAAGCATTGATCTGTGAAATAGCGGGTAAAGCGGTGGGTTACGCCGTCTTTTTTACCAGTTATTCCACCTGGCTTGGCCGTAACGGCATTTATATGGAAGATCTCTATGTGTCACCCGCCTTTCGCGGCAACGGCGCCGGTAAAGCGTTAATGAAAACCATTGCCCGATATGCCGTAGCCAGACAGTGTGGCCGCCTGGAATGGAGCGTGCTGGACTGGAATCAACCCGCCATCGACTTCTACCTGAGTATCGGCGCCCTTCCACAGAGTGAGTGGGTACGCTATCGCCTGTCCGGAGATGCGCTTATCAACTTTGCGGAATAAGTCCCGACCTCATAGCAGACTGTGGCGCTGTGTGCCATAGTCTGCCGCGCTAACCCCCCCTCCTTTCCAACGCCCCTTCTCAGGACTCACACCAAATAAGCCATAGTCTGCGCCAGCATTGTGCATTACACTTTGCGCTGCAAAACTGAGTAGATAAACGATTAAGCAGGTACCAGGCAATGAAAGGAACGATCACAACGTGGTTTCAGGATAAAGGTTTTGGCTTTATCAAAGATGAAAATGGCGAAAACCGCTATTTTCACGTGATTAAGGTCGCCAATCCTGAGTTAATAAAGAAAGATGCTGCGGTGACGTTTGAGCCCACCACCAACAACAAAGGGTTGTCCGCCTATGCGGTGAAGGTGGTGCCGGAAAGCAAATACCTCTATATCGCGGGTGAGCGCCTGAAGCTCACATCGATCAAGTCTTACCTGGTGTATAGCGAAGAGGTGCCTGCCGATACCCGTATTGATAAAGAGAACGCGGTGCTGTCCGTAGGGGCGCTAATGAACAGTATCAAACCGAAGTCTGACATAAAGCCCGGTGATATGCGTTCCCTGAAGAAACTGGCGATTACCACCTTCCAGGGAACGATTTTGATCTTCTCGGAAGACGAGATCGACATAGAGGCCACCGTGAAGCTGCTCAAGGTCTGATACCCTTACGTCAGAGATTATCAACAGATTTGGAAACCAGGATGACAAAACTCACCCTACAGGAGCAGATGCTCAAAGCAGGACTCGTGACCAGCAAAAAAATGGCCAAGGTCCAGAAAACCGCCAAAAAATCACGCGTTCAGGCCCGCGAGGCAAGAGCGGCGGTAGAAGAGAACAAAAAAGCGCAGCTTGAGCGCGACAGACAGCTAAGCGAGCAGCAAAAGCAGGCGGCTTTGTCGAAAGAGTATAAAGCCCAGGTAAAACAGTTGATTGAAATGAATCGAATCTCCATTTCAAAAGGCGATATCAGCTTTAACTTCACCGACAATAACCTGATTAAAAAAATTGACGTGGATAAGCTGACACAGACGCAGCTTATCAACGGCCGTCTCGCCATTGCCCGCCTGACTATCGATGGCAGGGATGAGTGCGAATACGCGATTATCCCCGCCAGCGTCGCCGATAAAATCGCCCAGCGCGATGCCAGCAGCATTGTATTAAATAGCACGCTGAGCCAGGAAGAGCAGGATGAAGACGATCCTTATGCCGACTTTAAAGTGCCGGATGATTTGATGTGGTGATACGTCCTTGTGCATACAGATTCAGGGCTGCGAAAGCAGCCCTGGCAAACCATTCAGGGTGGTTGTTAGATTTATAAATGATTGCTATGGATAATTACTGGTTCACATAATATTAGGGAATAAAGTGATATCTCCGGTGTTTACGACTTTTTCATATAACGTGACTGGCAGATATCCCCACCCTATTAGAAAGCATCATCCCGATAAAAAGCGAATTACTCCGGCTTTTTTATTTATATCAAAAAATTCAGAATGCATCGTTGACAGCTCAATTTATGATCGATAACGTCATTGCTCCACGTAATTGTCAGGCATAACAGGACTTTTCTTATTATTGTGTTAAATGGAGTTTTAAACGATGGCAATCCCTGCGTATTTATGGCTCAAAGATGATGGCGGTGCTGATATCCGTGGCTCCGTGGATGTTACTGGCCGTGAAGGTAGTATCGAAATAATCGGCCTCAATCATGGCGTCGAACTTCCCACTGACAACGCAACTGGCAAAACAAAGGCACCCCGGAAACATTCCCCATTCACTTTTGATAAAGAAACCGATGCTTCACCCCTTATCTCTATAAGGCCGTGACCACCGGGCAGAAGCTCCAATCGGCAGAGGTGAAGTATTATCGTATCAACGATACCGGACAGGAGGTTGAATATTTCAGTACGTTAATGGAAGGCGTAATCGTTATCAGCATCGGGCCAGCTATGTATGACGTTAAATCGAAATACGGTGAGCAGCGAAACCACCTTGATCTGGTTGAACTGATGTACGAAAAAATAACCTGGCGTTATGCCGACGGTAACATCATTCATTTTGACAACTGGAACGAACACGCAACGGCACAGGAAGGCAACCATGGGATGGAAATATGAACAAAGCACCGGCAGACTGTACAGCGGGAGCGAACTGGTTGAGACGGGTTACTCCGGCGTCTTGACCAATAAGAACAACCCCGATCGCCAGCAGGTAAGAGGAATGGGGCCACTTCCCAGGGGAAAATATCGGATTGCGGGGCATTCTGCCTCCAAAGGTCCTTACACCATTATCCTTGAGCAGATATCCGGAGATACGTTTGGCCGATCTGCGTTTCGTATACACGGCGAACGAGTGGGCAAGCCTGCGGGATTCGCGTCGCAGGGTTGTATCATAATGTCCCTGGCTACGAGACGGCGCGTCTTGCGTGAGGGCGGAACACTTGAGGTTGTGCGATGAAGCGCCTGGGGTTGTTACTCCTGCTTCCGGGCGTGGTTGCCACCTCCGTGGCGACGACAATAAACTGGCCTGATGCCCTGAAAGGCGTCGCTGCCGGTGAACAGATATGGCTGAATCAGATATCCGACCTTGCCGCTGCTGCTGATGTTAATCAAGCGGTGAAACTGGAAGATGCGTTGTCTCTGGCGCTGGCGGCCAATCCCCCCGGGGCGCTGGATGCGCTCAGTGTCATTGATGCCCACAAATGGCCATATATGATCGGGACAGATATTGTCTGCGGTGTGCCAGTTGAAAAGCCCTCTGCAATTGTGGAAGACTTTTATCAGCGGACACGTCTGGCGCTGCTGAGTACCGATAAGGGTGCATCCTGTTTGTGGTTCCTTGAAGCAACTTACGAAGAATGGAAAGCAGACAAAGCCCATCAGGTTAAGTAAGCTTAATTGCCCCGGTCAGTCAGTGGCCGGGTAATTATCTCTTCTCTCCCCCGATTTTTCCGAATTGTCAGCGTGTTGGATGAAATATACTACAACCCGATAACACATATGATTTCCCACAGGAGCCCTATGTTTCTGACCAGACTCCCCCCATCACTGATTCTGCTGACGGTCACCGCCCTTCCCCTTAGCGCAATGGCGGATGCCTCTGTCGCTGCGTTGATTAACGACAGGCTCTCTTTTATGAAGGATGTGGCGGGCGATAAGGCCCGGCATCATCTGGCGATTGAAGACCTGGCCCAGGAAAAGCGGGTACTGGAAAAGTCGGTGGCCGAGGCGCGCGCTATGGGGCTGGATGGCGCCAGCGTAGCGACTTTTATTCAGGCCCAGATGGATGCCGCCAAAGCGATTCAGTATCGCTATCGCGCCGACTGGCTGGCGGCCCCGGAAAGCGGCTGGTCCCCGCGACCGTTAGCGGAAATCAGGGAAAAAATCGCGCAGTTAAGCCAGCGTATTCTGGCCCAAACCGCCGAACGGCTGAAATCCGGGCAGCCCCTGAGCGATGCTGAAAAAGCGCAGTTTATCCATACCCTTGCCCAGAAAAACCTGAGCGAAAGCGATAAGCAGCGACTGTGGCAGACGCTAAAACAGGTGCGGCTCGCCAGCCAATAGCGCAAGAGAGCGCCCCGTCAGTTCGCTACGCGTGGAAGCCCGGGTGCGCACACCCAGGTGAAAGCATTCATTCAGGGAAGGATAAGCTGCAACAGGGGATAGCGTTCTAACCACCGTTTTGAAACTAAGCGATGCCTGAAAATAGCGAACTTTTCCCGTTCGAATTGCGGTGTTGGCCTGAGTCGCAGTTCGAACAGATCGTCAAGGCCCCAGGGCGCAATAATCTCAATAAGGCCCGTATCCCCTATTCTGACGGCCACAGCCGTAGCGGTCTCTGGCCAGTATCGCAGCGCATTCTCTGTTGAAAGATAAGGAACATGCTCGTTACGCTGATGCATTCTGGCCTGATTCTTCACCGACCAGTTGAACGAAGAATGCTGCTGGCTAAGTCTCTCTTCCAGGTCGCGATCCTGAGCGGAGTCGCACGTTCAGCGTCAAACCAGACCACGTCCACATCGCCAGTGACGGGCCTTTGCCCATATCCATGTAAGTAATCCCATACGGCATCCCGTACAAAACCGGCACCGATCCAACCATCGCAGAGTTGTAAAGCCCGAACCGCGTAAAGGGCCTTCATCCGTAGAGGATCGTTTAACAATAATCGCTGCAGTGTTTTTTGATATTTCATAGAAGAGCGCTCTTTCCTGCCCCCCACTCAGGATGGCCAGCCTGCCAGCACCTGATTGATTATCGCCTCCAGCTTGTCACGCCCCACCCCCGCCTTTGCCTGGATAGCCATTCCATTGAGTACGGTACACATATATGCAGCTAAGGCTGCGCAGTCGGCAGTCTGAGGCAAGTCGCCTTCGGCTTTAGCCTTTTCAAATCTTTCACACAGCTGTGCTTCTCCAGCTTCACGCGCTGCTATCAACGCTTTTTGTACCGGCTTTGCAACGTCAGAACAGGCCAACGCACCGTTGATTCCCAGGCAGCCAGTATGTTCCGGATAGCGGGTATGCAAATCCGCGGCGGCGCGCAGCATATACGCCGCTACCTCTTTTGCGGTTGGCTGCGTCAGCGCTACCGGAAAGAAATCCAGGTAATGCGAGTGATAATGCTCCAGCGCACGCAGAAACAGCGCTTCCTTATTGCCAAAAGCGGAATAAAGCGCAGGACGCTCCACGCCGGTTGCTCTGGTTAAATCAGAATACGAGGTCCCCTCATACCCTTTGTTCCAGAAAACACCAAGCGCCGCATCCAGCGCCTCTACCACATCAAATTCGCGATTGCGTCCCATCACATGACCCCGTTATTTCATAACGACCGATATTAAATCGCTTGACGGGATAAGTCTAATTTCATAACGTCCATTACGATATTGACGCAATGAAAGGTTCCAGGTCCCACAACGGGGTCAATCATGAATGGAAGGAATGTGTTATGCAGAAATCATTAGCAGGTAAAGTAGCACTGGTCACAGGTGGGTCGCGCGGGCTTGGCGCTGTTATCGCCGAGCAATTTGCCGATCAGGGCGCGGATGTGGTGATTACTTATGTCGCATCTGGTGAAAAAGCGGAGGCCGTGGCAGAGAAACTGCGAGCAAAGGGCGTACGGGCGTTGGCTATTCAGAGCGATCAGGCTGATACCTCTACCGCTCAACCTCTGATTCAGGAAGTGCTTTCACAGTTCGGTAAGCTGGATATTCTGGTGAATAACGCGGCCATCGCGGTTCAGGGCAAAACGGTGGACGACCCTCAGCTTGATACCCTTAATCTTGATCGCCAGTGGCAAACCAACGTTATGGGACCGGTGGGAATTACCCGCGCCGCTGCGCAGGTTCTGTCTGCGGGAGGCCGGATAATCTTCATTGGCTCCCTGATGGGCGGCCATGTTCCCTTCGCGGGCGCCGCCGACTATGCGGGAACGAAGGCGGCCATCGTAGGCTATGCCAAAGGCGTGGCTCGGGATCTTGGCGAAAAGAATATCACGGTAAACGTTATCCAGCCTGGCGTAATGCCAACAGAGATGTCGCGTGAAGCGTTAGGCGAATCGGTTCCGGAATCACTGATGGATCTTCACCCTATTCGCCGCATAGCTACTCTGGAAGAGGTCGCCGCAATGGTGACTTTCCTGGCAGGCCCGCAAGGGGGATATATTACAGGTAGCGCTATTGATATCGCCGGCGGATTAAGTATCTGATGCCGTAGCTAAGCCGGAGAAATCCGGCTTAGCGTTTCAGACTAACAACGCTGGCATCCTCCCCTTCCCTCCATCAAACTACTTAGCCGGGTGCGCCTTCAGCCACGCCTTCATCTGATTAATTTCCTGCTGCTGGGCGGCAATCACACTTTCCGCCAGGCGACGCATTTCCGGATCCTTACCGTATTTCAACTGGGTCTGGGCCATCTCTACCGCACCGATATGGTGGGCCAGCATACCACGGGCAAATGCCCGATCCGGATCCTGCTCGTTCATGGCCGCCATCATCTCATCGTGCATGCGCGACATTTGTTGGTGATACTCCTGATTCATTGGACTGGCGTGCTGTTCCTGCGCTTGTGCGCTTAATACCATACAGGGGAGCGCCAGCGCGCCGCTGAGCAGAAGACAAAGTGGCAATCTCATCCCGATCTCCTTAGTTTCATCTCACGATTGATGCCAGTAAGTCTGGCACGTACGCCGCAATAAACCAGGAAAAAGCCCATGGTTTATGGCGTAAATTATGCTTGAATAGTTGTGATACCGACTCTGTAAGGAAAACCACAGATGAACATTCGTCGTCAATCCGCTCTCGCCATTATTCTGGCCAGCTGCTTCGCCATGCTTTCCGCCCCAACCCTTGCTAACCCCGGTAACGGCAATGGAAACGGTAATGGGAAAGGCAATGGTAATTCGGCCTTCCACGGCAATAAAGGTAACGGCAACCCGGGCAAAGGAAATAACGGCAACCACGGTAATAAAGGCAATAACGGTAAAGGCAATAGCGACAAAGGCTATGACAACCGCGGTGATGATTACGGTGGCCACGGCTCCCGCAAGCGCGGCTACCATCCGGATAATATTTCGCTGGATATCAGCATTCCGGACCTGCGTCGTCTGGCGGTCAACCACGGGCTGACCGGTTACCGTTCCCTGCCGCCGGGCATCGCCAAAAACCTGGCCCGTGGCAAACCGCTGCCTCCCGGCATCGCTAAAAAAGCCGTTCCGGGCGGGATGTTGCGCGATCTCCCGTACTATCCCGGCTATGAGTGGCAGATTGCCGGCAACGATCTGGTGCTAATCGCCGCCAGTACCGCCCTGGTCACCGCAGTGATTAACGGCGTTTTTGATTGATCACTTTTGAGCCAGCTTCCCGCTGGCTCAGATTTTTCCCCGCATTTTTTTTTGTCATCTCCTCTAAACCTCTGCATCAGCACGCCGATAACTTCGTGGATAAAACGATTTTTATGATGTGCACTTTTCATTGATGCAAGGATCTCTCATGTCTGTAAAGCGTCTTTTGCTTATCGCTTTTTCACTGTTACTGCTGTTGTTCCTGATTGGTACCGCGCTCTCAACCCTGTCGCTAATACGCAGTAACAAGGCGCTGGATAGCGTTAACCGCGAGATCCGTGTCGCACTGTCGATTATCGATCCTATTAACCACAGCCGTACTATGCGGGTGCACATTAACGAGTCGCTATTGCAGGCCGAACGCGCGAATCCGCAAGGTGCCAGCGCGGCGGTAGCAGCGGCGCAGACTGCGCTAAACAAAGGCGAAGCGGCATTTAATACCTATATGGGGCTTCCCAAACAGGCGGATGAGCAGACGCTGGCTAATCGCTATCGCGACGCCTGGCAACGCTACCATCAGCAGGGGCTGGAGCCCTTAATGGACGCAGCCCGCCAGGGCGATGCCCTGCGCACCGCGCATCTGGCCGCCAACACCCTTCCCCAACTGGATAGCGAATTTGAACAGACGCTGGATAAACTGTTGGCCTTTCACGAAAACTATGCCAGCCACCTGAATCAGGGGGCTAAAGGCCGCTTTACCTCCGGCCTGATTTCCATCACGGTAGATACGGCCCTGTTCCTGCTGGTGCTGTTGATGCTGTTCCTGCAAATCAAGCGCCGCATTATCGCGCCACTGGGTGAGGCTCAGGCCAGGTGCGATGAAATGGCGCGTGGCTGTCTGGATCAAGTCATTATTGCCACCGGCCGTGATGAAACCAGCGAGATGCTGCGGGCGCTGGAGCGTATGCGTCAGTCGCTGGCAAAAATTATTCATGAGGTACGTGGCGCGGGCGACACCGTTGCCCATACCGCAGACGAAATCGCCACCGGCAATGACGATCTGTCGAGTCGCACCGAACAGCAGGCCGCCTCTCTGAGCCAGACCGCGGCCAGCATGGAACAGTTAACCGCCACCGTGCGTCAGACCTCCGATAACGCCCGTCAGGCCAGCAGCCTGGCGGAAGAGATGCGCAACGCCGCCCGCGATGGCGACGCCATTGTCGGCGAAGTGGTGATCTCAATGCGCCATATCGAAACCGGTTCTGCGAAAATAGACAGCATTATCGGCATTATTGAAGATATTGCGTTCCAGACCAATATTCTGGCGCTTAACGCCGCAGTGGAAGCGGCCCGGGCCGGTGAGCAGGGGCGCGGCTTCGCGGTGGTCGCCAGCGAAGTACGCAGTCTGGCCCAGCGATCTTCGGTGGCCGCGAAAGAGATTAAAACGCTGATCGAGCAGTCCGGCGAGCAGATCGCCTGCGGCAGCGGCCAGGTCAGTCGCGCCGGTGAAAGCATGACGCGAATCCTGAAAGCGGTGCAGCAGGTTAGCGATCTGATGGATGAGATTGCTATGTCCACCAGCGAGCAGAGCCGCGGCATCGATCAGATAAACCTGGCGGTCAGTCAGATGGATTCCGTCACCCAGCAGAATGCGGTGCTGGTTGAAGAGATATCGGCCACTACCCGGACGCTGACCACCAGGGCCCGGGAACTGAAACACAGCGTGACGCAGTTCCAGCTCGGTTGATAACTATAAAGAGGGAAAACCACGTTTTTCCCTCTTTGTCATCAACCTGAGGGCGACACGCCGTCGCCCTCTCCCGTTACCCCAAATCCCCTCCCGCCACGGGCAGCACGGTGCCGGTAATATAGCTGGCATCGTCGCTGGCCAGAAACAGAATGGCGCTGGCCTGCTCGCGCAGCGTACCGTAGCGATGCATCAGGCTACTATCGGTGGTCTGATCCACCACCTGCTGATACCACGCCTGCTCCCGGGCGTCCGGCGTTTCCTGATTACGCGGCGTCAGGCGCGGCGGCGCTTCGGTTCCCCCTGGCGCCGTGGCATTAATGCGGATACCGCTGCCGCTGTACTCCATCGCCAGCGACTGCGTAATGGCATTCACGCCCCCTTTGGCCGCCGAATAAGGCACCCGGTTCACGCCACGGGTTGCCACCGACGAGACATTGACAATGGCGCCGCCGCCCCGGGCCAGCATAAAGGGCAGAACCGCCCGACAGCCCCACAGGGTGGGAAACAGCGAGCGGCGAATTTCCGCTTCTATCTGCTGTGGTTGATATTCGGCAAAAGGTCGGGCCCAGATGGTCCCCCCCACATTGTTGATCAACACATCGATAGCGCCGAAATGGCCGTGGGCCCGGGAGATAGCCTGCCGGGTGCTTTCCCACTGTTCCAGATCCGCCTCCAGCGCCAGCACCGGACAACCCCGCTCCGCCAGTTGCGCCGCCAGTTCGTGTACAAAACGCGCCCGGTCGATCAAGACCAGGCTCGCCCCTTCCCGGGCCGCCTGCTCCGCCACCTGGCGGCCAATACCCTGGGCCGCACCGGTAATCACCACAACTTTATCCTGAAATCGCATCATTCATTCCTCAGGCCGCCGCGCTCTGGCTCGGGGCGAATTTTTCATAATGGAAGCCGACCGGCGTGATGCCGCGCTCGCGCAGGTTGCCCAGCACCGCATCGACCATCGGCGGTGGTCCGCACAGATAGATATCCACTTCGCCGTCGTTCAGCAACTCATCGCTGAAGTGGTCGGTGACAAAGCCCTTTTGCGGGCAGCTGGATTTGTCATCCGCCACCACCGGCAGCCAGCGGAAGCCGGAAATCTGCCGCGCCAGCGCATCGAGTTCATCGCTCAGAACCAGATCCTCGTCGCGGGTCACGCCGTACAGCAGCGTCACCGGCCAACAGACCTCGGCGCTCGCCAGTTGGCGCAGCATTGAAAGCAGCGGCGCCAGCCCGGTGCCCCCCGCCAGCATCAGCGTCGGGCGCTGGAGCGGGCGCAGCCAGAAGCTGCCCATCGGGCCGGTCAGACTCAGGCCCTGGCCCGGCGCTGCCCTGCCCGTCAGCCAGCCGCTCATCAACCCGCCGGGCACGTTACGGATCAAAAAGCTGACCCGTGTATCGCCGGGACGCGAACTGAAAGAGTAAGCCCGCTGGTGCGGACCGCCCGGCACCTGAATATTGACGTACTGCCCCGGCAGAAAATCAATGCCCTGAGCCAGTTCCAGCTCCAGTTCAATGGCGCTGGGCGACAGCGATTCGCAGCGTATGACCTTCGCTTCGTGGCTGCTAATGGCGGTCTTACAGGCCGATGCCACCCCAGGCACGTCGATCACGCAGTCCGATGACGGCACCATCTGGCAGGTCAGCACCTGGCGCTGTTCGGCTTCGTCGTCTGACAGCGCTTCGTCGATAAAGTCATCTCCCAGGTCGTAGTCCCCACTGGCGCAGCGGCACTTGCAGGTGCCGCACACCCCGTCGGAACAGTCCATCGGCAGGTTAACCTTCTGGCGGTAAGCGGCATCCAGCACGGTTTCCCCCGGATTGCAGCGGATAAAACGCGTGACGCCATCTTCAAAATTCAGGGCGATGTTATAGCTCATGGTTCACCTCGCTTACACATGGTAGATATCAATGACCTGGCGGATGTAGTCATTGTTAAGCTGAATGGTTTTACGGGTGATCCACGGGCGTCCGCCCTCGCCCTGTTCCAGGGTGCAGAAGGTGGTGCCGAAGTAGACATCCGTCTCTTTATAGCGGTGGCTGTAGGTGGCCCAGTTGTAGCGCACATCCACGCTGGCGCCGTTATCGGCCAGGATAGCCACATTGCTAATCATATGGGTGGTGCGCGGCTCCGGGGTGCTGGCGCCGGAACGCTCGGTCTTAATGCGATACACCCGGTCTTCCAGCCCTTCGCGATTCGGGTAGTAGATGAGCGAGATCTGACTGTGAGGATCGGTGGTGAGCCGATCGTCATCGCCCCAGGCTGGCATCCAGTAGACAACGTGCGGGCTGTAGCAGCTTATCCATTCATCCCACTGGCGGTCATCCAGCAGGCTGGCTTCAAAATAGAGGAACTGGCGAATGTCACTGAGCGTCATGATGCCACCTCCACGCGCTGGGTAATGGTGGCGTCATAGCGCTGTTGTTCTTTATCCAGCGCCGCCAGCATGGTGGTTTGCCAGTGGTGATGGTGTGCGATATACAGCGCCTCGTCCTCAGGCTTGATGCCGCTCAGGGTCGGGGTGTAGCCCGAAGCGGTGGCGTGTTCGTCCGGGCCATCTACCCAGTGTACCGCGCCGCGGCTCAGATCGCTCCAGGGCAGCAGTTGTCCGTGATAGCCGTTCTGGCAGGCCCGGAACTCTTCCAGATCGTCCGGCGTGCCCATACCGCTGACGTTAAAGAAATCCTCATACTGACGAATGCGGGTGGCGCGGGTTTCCGCCGGCTCCCCTTTCGGCCCGAAGCACCAGATGGTGACTTCGGTGCGGTCCACCGCCAGCGGACGCACCACGCGAATCTGGGTAGAGAACTGATCCATCAGATAGACATTGGGATACAGGCACAGATTGCGAGTTTCATTGACCATCAGGTCGGCGCGGACTTCACCAAATTCCGCCGCCAGACGCTCGCGCTGTTCCCAGATGGGGCGCACATCGGGGTTTAGCGCCCGGGTCCACAGCAGCATATGGCCGTTTTCAAACCCGTAGCCGCCCCCCAGGCTTTTCGACCAGCCGTTGGCATCTACCGCCCGGGTGCCTTCCGCCTCGTAGTTGCGGCGCGACATGGTAGAGGCATAGTTCCAGTGCACTACGCTGACGTGATAGCCGTCGGCGCCGTTTTCCGCCCCCAGTTTCCAGTTGCCTTCATAGATGTAGCTGGATGAGCCCTGTAGCACCTCCAGCCCTTCGGGAGCCGGATCGACGATCAGATCGATTACCTTACGGGTTTCTCCCAGATACTCTTCCAGCGCTATCACGTCGTCGCTCAGGCTGCCAAACAGGAAACCGCGATAGTTTTCAAAACGCGGCAGCGCCCTGAGGTCGTGAGATCCATCCTGTTTAAAGCCCGGCGGATAGCCACCGCTCTTTTCATCTTTGGCCTTTAATAATTTACCGTTATTGCTGAAGGTCCAGCCGTGGAACGGGCAGGTAAATGAGCCCTTATTGCCCGACTTGCGGCGGCACAGCATGGCGCCGCGGTGAGCGCAGCTATTAATCAGGGCATGCAGTTCGCCCTGTTTGTCACGGGTAATAATCACCGGCTGGCGCCCCAGGGTCAGGGTAAAATAATCGCCGGGTTGGCTAATTTGACTTTCATGAGCCAGAAATACCCAGTTGCCTTCAAAGATATGTTTCATTTCCAGCTCAAACAGTTCTTCGTCGGTAAATATATTACGCTGACAGCGGTAAATATCATTCTGGCGGTCAACAATCAGCGCATCGCTGATTTTTTGTTTTAATCTGTCAAGTTTTTGTTGCATAGCAGGATCTCCCGATAATCAATCCAGGATAAGAGTCTTGTTATTTTATTGAAGGTGCCGGGCCGTGCCGGCACCGGGAATAGAATTACTCTTTGGCGCGGGCGCGAATAATACGCTGCTGTTCCTGGGCATTCTGGGCCCGGGTTAGCGTAAAGTCGAAGCGAATTTCGGTATGGGGACCGTTCAGGCCGCGACTGGCGATAAGCGATGGGTCGGTGACCTCCACCGGATCCGCCACCAGGCCGTCACGGGTGGCAAAGGCGAAGTCGTCCCACAGATACCGATCGCCATTCAGGTTGATCTGGCTGGTCAGATGGCGGTGATCCGGCGCCGAAACGAAGAAGTGGATATGGGCCGGACGGTTGCCGTGGCGGCCCAGGCGGTCCAGCAGTTGCTGGGTTGGCCCCTGGGGCGGACAGCCATAACCGGAAGGCACGATGCTGCGCACGCTGTAGCGGCCATCGCTGCCGGTGCGGATGCGGCGGCGCAGATTGTAATCGCTCTGGCTGGCATCGAAGAACGAATAGTTGCCCAGGGTGTTGGCGTGCCAGATATCGACAATGGCGTTAGCCAGCGGCTTACCGTCGGTGCCTTTCACTTCGCCGTGCAGCCACATGACTTTACCGTCGTCGCTGCCGTCGTCCATGCGGTCGTGGCTGTCGGCCAGCGGCGCGCCAGCCACATATAGCGGCCCTTCAATGGTGCGGGGCGTGCCGGTTTCACGGTTTTCAGCGGCTTCGATAGCGTCCTGGCGCAGATCCAGGTAGTGCTCCAGCCCCAGTCCCGCCGCCAGCAGCGCGGCTTCTTTACTGCCGCCCAGGTCGTGCAGATAATTAATGGCATGCCAGAACTCTTCCGGCGTAATATTATAGTCATCAATCAACGTACAGATATTTTCCAGCAACTGATGAATAATGGCTTTAAAACGTTCATCGCCGTCACTGCTATTTAATCCGGCGCTTTCTCTTAATAATTCGACCACTTCGGGGTTACTGGCGAAATTGCTCTTCATAATCGGACTCTCTGTTATTTTAACTGTAGGGTTAGCGCCATGACTGGCGCGCAGAGCATTTTAATTATTTATCATCAGACCGAATGGATGACGGATGACGGCACAGCGCGGTCACCGAAATCTCCATCCAGGGATACAGCGGTAATTCCATTAAAATATCATGCAGCTCCTGAGCGTCTTTCACGTCGAAAATACTGACGTTGGCGTACAGCCCGGCCACGCGCCAGATATGGCGCCATTTGCCTTCGCGCTGCAACTGCTGGGAATACGCCTTTTCCGTCGCCTTAATCTGTTCGGCCCGTTCGGCGGGCATATCCGGCGGCAGATTGACCGCCATCTCAACCATAAATAGCATGCTGGTTCTCCTGTTATTGTGGTGCGCGGCTGTAGCGGCGCAGTTTATCTTCATCCAGTTCCACGCCCAGCCCCGGCCCCTGGGGCAGCGCCACCTGGCCGTTCGCGAAGTCGAGCGGGCGAACCACGATATCGTCCTTCAGCAGCAGCGGGCCGAACATCTCGGTGCCCCAGGCTAACGGCAGGGTCGACCAGGCGTGCAGCGAAGCCACGGTGCCGATGGTGCCTTCCAGCATGGTGCCGCCATACAGCCCAATACCCGCAGCCTGAGCGACGTTCGCCAGCTTCAGTACGCTGGCGGGACCGCCTGATTTGGCGATTTTTAAGGCACAGGCGCCGCTAAAACCGCGTCGGGCGATATCGAAACCGTCCTGAGGGCTGGCCACCGCTTCATCGGCAAGAATAGCGGTGCCGCAGTGGTGGCTCAGGCGCACCAGCGCATCGCGATCGTGGGCCGCTACCGGCTGTTCGATAAGGTCAACGCCCATGGCCGCCAGTTCGGCACAGCCCCGTGCGGCGGTGCTGGCATCCCAGGCCTGGTTTACGTCCACCCGAATGCTGGCGCGGCAGCCCAGCGCTTCAACAATGGCGCGGGTATGCGCCAGGTCGGTCGCCAGTTCCCGGGCGCCAATTTTCAGTTTGAAAGCGTTGTGGCGACCGCTTTCCAGCAACTGCTCTCCTTCGGCGATATCCCGGGCGGTGTCGCCGCTCGCCAGGGTCCACAGTACCGGTAACGATGTACTGAGCGCCCCGCCCAGCAGCGCGCTGACCGGCAGCCCCAACTCCTTGCCTCTGGCATCCAGCAGCGCGGTTTCCACTGCCGATTTGGCGAAGGTGTTGCCCTTCACCGCCTTTTCCAGCCGCGCCAGCAGCGGGTTGATATCGTCGGCGGGTTGGCCGACAAGCAGCGGCGCCAGGTAGTTATCCAGCGCCGATTTAATGCCTTCCGGGCTTTCCACCCCGTAGCTCAGACCACCAATAGTGGTCGCTTCGCCCAGGCCGCTGATGCCGTCGGAACGGACGATGCGCAGAATCACCAGGGTCTGACAGCCCATGGTGGTCATTGACAGTTTGTGCGGGCGAATGGTGGGGAGATCCACCAGCCAGCTTTCGAGGTGTTCGATGGTTGCGCTCATAATCTTCCGCCTGATAGCTCCATTATTGTATTTATTGTCAATACGTTACCTCCCGACTACGCAGAAAACCGCATCAAAATCGGGGAATGTGTAATGACAATAGGGTGCGGTGTATCAGAGCGTCAACGGCGGTAATCGAAAAGTTGTGCGATTATCGACGCGCTTGTTAAATTAAAGTTATTAATGTGATCGTTGTGGAATATTAAACAGCTTTCCTCCACCCCACCGGCGGCGTGGATATAGTGGATCTTCGGATCCCCTTGTCCGCCGCCGGAGAGAAGAGAACATGGCCGGAAAAAAAACGGATAACCAGGCACTGACCCCGCTTCAGGGCGAAGAGTGCATCGCAGCCCGACGCGATCCCAACTTTATGCTATCACTGGCCCGCGGGCTGGAGGTGCTGAACGCCTTTACCCCCCAACGCCAGCGGTTAACCATCTCCCAGCTCAGTCAGAAAACCCACATTTCACGGGCCGCCGTACGCCGCTGCCTGTATACCCTGGCGACCCTGGGCATGGTGCACAGCCCCGATGGCCGACACTATGAGCTGTTGCCACGGGTGCTGGCGGTGGGCCACGCTTATCTGGCGGGAACGCCGCTGGCACGGGCCGCCCAGTGCGCGCTGGACAGTCTGCGCGACAGGCTTAATGAGTCCTGCTCCGCCGCCACTCTGGACGGCGACAACGTGCTCTATATCGCCCGGGCGGCGGTGGATAACATTATCAGCATGGATATCGGACGCGGCAGCCGCCTGCCCGCCTGGGCGACATCGATGGGCAGGGTGCTGCTGAGTGCGCTGCCGGAACAGGAGCTGGAAGAGATACTGGCGCGTGCAAAGCGGGTGCCCTTTACCTCCCACACTCTGGCGTCGCTGCCCCAACTGCGGGAAGAGCTGGACCGGGTTCGGCGTCAGGGTTATGCCATTAACGACCAGCAACTGGAGATGGGCCTGCGCTCTATTGCCGTACCGCTGCTGGCGGCAGGTGGACAGGTGGTGGCGGCCATGAATGTGGGCGTGCACGCCTCCAGAATGTCGGTGGACAGACTGCGTAACGAGGTGCTGCCCACGCTACGCCGCGCCGCCACCGATCTTGCCATGCGAATTTAACGGCGCAGACGGTAGAGGATATGGCGCCGCAGCCAGTCGCCTTCCGGCAATGACGGGTGATCGAAAGCGATATCGCGCGCCATGCCCAGCCGGGCCATCAACCGCTGCGAATCCAGATTGGCCAGCGCGGTAAAGGCGACAATCTCCGTCAGACCATAGTCGTGAAACCCGATATCCAGCGCCCGATGCGCCGCCTCGTAAGCGTAGCCGCGCCCCTGGTATGCCCGGACCAGCCGCCAGCCAATCTCTACCACCTCGCCGAACGGCATCGCGATGACCGGGCGGTTTAACCCCACCATACCGATAAAATCACCGCTACGGCGCTCTTCCACCGCCCACATACCAAAACCGTTAGAGATCATGCGCTCGCGCAGAGTGCATAGCATGGCATCGCTTTGCTCACGGCTAAGCGGAGCCGGAAAATAGCGCATCACCTGCGGGTCGGCATTCAGTCGGGCAAAGGCCGGGGCGTCGTCGTCATCCCAGGGGCGCAGAATCAGGCGTTCGGTCTGATAATTCATGGTAAAAGCCTTTCACGAATAAGCTGGCCCAGCCGCGCAACCGCCTGCTCTTCCCGTTCGCCCCACGCCCAGGAGGCATTGAAACGAAAGCCGTGATGCCAGGCGCTGTCGGCGCTGAACATCTTACCGGGAGCAATGCTGATGGCCTGGCGCAGCGCCGCTTCGCTCAGTTCGCTGGCATCCATCTCACGGGGCAGCTCAACCCAAAGGAAGTAGCCGCCGTCGCTGGCGTGAACACGCACCGGGTCGGGAAGATGGCGGTACAGGGCGTGCAGCGCCTGCTGCTTGCGTTCCGCCAGAGTACGGCGCAGACGCCGCAGATGACTGTCATAACGCTGGGTGGCCAGGTAATCCACCAGCGCCAGCTGCATCGGAGAACTGGTGGACAGCGTGCTCATCATCTGCAACTGCTGAATGCGCCGGGCAAAGGCCCCCGCCGCCACCCAGCCGATACGGAATCCCGCCACCAGACATTTGGAAAAAGAGGAGCAGTGCAGCACCGAGGTGCCGTCATCCCAGGCCCGGGCCGGTAGCGGTTTTTCTCGCCCCGCGTAAAGTTCGCTGTAGACGTCGTCCTCAATAAGAGTGACGCCGTAACGCTTTATCAGCGCCATCAGGCGCTGCTTTTTCTCGCGGCTCAGGGTGTAGCCCAGCGGATTCTGAGCATTGGTCATTAACCAGCAAGCCTTAACCGGCCAGCGGTTCAGCGCCTCTTCCAGGGCATCGATCTCGATGCCTTCCCGCACGTCACCCGGCACCGCCAGCGCCCGTAGTTTCAGGCGTTCCAGCGCCTGGAGGGCGCCATAAAAACACGGGTTTTCAACAATCACCCAGTCTCCCGGCTCGGTAATGGCCTGTAGGCTGAGGTTCAGCGCCTCCAGCGCCCCGGCGGTAATGACTATCTCATCCGGCGGGATGGTCATGCCCTGTGCCGCATAGCGCCGGGCGATGGCATGGCGTAGCGCTTCATTGCCCGGCGGCAGGTTATCCGTGATGCTGACCGAGGTGGCATTGCGGCTGACCCTTGCCAGCGAGCGGTTGAGCTGCTGGAGCGGAAACAGCCTGGGGTCGGGAAACGCCGAGCCGAACGGCACCACTGAGGGATCCCGGCTGGCCTGCAGGACGTCGAAAATATAGGTGTTGATATCCACCGCCCCGGCACGCACCGGATGCCGTTCCGCCGTTCGGGCCACCGGACGCGGCGCTACGTAGTAGCCCGATTGGGGACGCGCCACAACGGCGCCCTGACTTTCCAGCAGCTGATAGGCGTGGCTGACGGTCATAAAACTCATGCCGCTGTGGGTCACCTGCTCACGCAGTGACGGCAGACGGTCGCCAGGGTGCCAGACCCCCTGCTCGATTTGCTCCAGAATTTGCTGTGCCAGGCGCTGATATTTTTTCACGGGCGGGGTTCCGGTATTAGCTGAACAGCGGCGTCGGTTTGCCGTCATCATCGATGGCGACAAAGTTAAACTGGCCGTTGATCACCTGTTCGCGCCCTTCGGCATACATATCCTCCAGCCAGACGGTAACCGTGACGGTCAGACTGCTGTTGCCGACCCGGGTCACTTCCCCCACCATTTCGATAATTGAACCTGAGGGAATCGGATTCTGAAAATTGATTTTTTCGGTAGAGACGGTGACCAGGCGCTTACGGCAAAAGCGGGTAGCGGTAACGAACGACACCTCGTCCATCCACGACAGCGCCGTGCCGCCGAACAGCGTGGAGTGATGGTTGATGGTGGTGGGAAACACCACTTTCGCCACGCTGGTGCGTGATAAACGAATCTGCTGGTCGATACTCTCTTGATCCCGGGGGCTCATTACGGTTTCTCTGGTGATTTATGCTAGGTAGCAGGAGTATAACAAAGCAGTAACTTTACCGTCTTCGTGGTTTTTCCCGTTTTGTGCTGGTTTTATATCAGTTATATAAAAAAAGTAAAAAACAAAAAAGTGTTATTATTTCTAACGATCACGGCACAACGCGCCAATATCAAAGCTCCGGGGATGTACAGGAAGTTGTGAGGAAGTCTTGAGGCTCTCAACTTTAACCACGGATTAAATCTCCCCAGGATATCTGTACAGGATATCTGTACAGGGAAAAGCTCAAAAAAACAACTGTGCATCACACAGTTAAGTAAACATTAAATAAGCCATCAAAGACTGGTTTTATTTTTCAACTACAGCATCATGACCCTTTTTTATTATATACATGTGCAGATTCTAATTTCCTAATGGCACGATAGTCTTCCCAAAGCTGTTCCTTTGAATCGCTAATCAAATATACTGTACCTGGTTGACTAAACACATCTCTGGTTTCCTCTAACACGGCATTTTCATGGACATAAAATTCTACTCGATGAAAAGATTTCAACCTTTCTAATTGGCGAGAGAAGTCCAACGCTTTAAATACCCCCTTGGATTTATTGATTAAGCCCACATTAAAAGAATGATTTATCAATTTATAGCAAGGCTTTTCTGTCATTGATAAAAATAGCTCAGGATTTACTATCGAGATAGCAGTAGCCAGGCTCTGTCCGACACCTGTTGTGAGTAATGATACATCTGGACGTAAAATCCCGTCGCTTCTTGCCGCAATCTCGACCAACCGCGGACCATTTTTCGTCAGCATAATTTCTGCATGGCTGGGGCCATTTTTAATTCCTAAACACTGGCATACTTTTTTTGTGTAATTAACAAGCTCATTAAATTCAGAATAAGAGACATCAACTATTTCATCAATATCATAAACGATATTTCCCGTGTCAAGCTTTTTTTTGTGGTACTTTACCACCTCTGTTACCAGCACCTTACAATCAAGAGAGACAAAATTAACTACATACTCAGTTCCATATAAAAACTCCTGAAAAAGAACCTCGTCATTAACATTATTTAATTTATTGATTTTTTTAGATATCAGATTAAAAGCTGCTCTTGCTTCTGTGTATCTATTACAAACAAAAACACCATCAGATCCAGCACTGTCTATTGGCTTTAAGACTACCGGATATAACTCTCCTTTCAACCATTTCTCTGCATTTTTCCATTGAGAGAATTTACCTTGCCTGGTAGAATTAAGATCATTGCAACGTAGTAATTCAATCATGTCAAATTTATTCCGTCGCGCTGTAGTTTTGGTGTAATCATTTGAGTATTTTAGTTTAAATTCAGCATTGAGTTTATCGGATAACAACACCCCACACTCAGCCCCTGCGATAATAACTTCGGCACCAAATTCAGAAATAAATTGTATGGTTCTTTCCAGGTCCTCATGAATGATATGTTTTGTATAGATATCGTAATCAAAGCCATTGTAATAATAACTATCCAAATCAGCACTCGACGATATATGAATTAATTGACAATTCATATCATACAATGCTTTAGCAATGAATTTACCTGATGAAAATCCATCAACAATTGCAACTTTTTTCATTTTCTCAACCCATTTTTATTTTGAAGCTTATTGATACCCAAAACAACTAACAGCACAGTAATAAATATGACAGCACTGATACTTTCATACGAAACTTGAATGCGACTATCTATAAACTGAAACAAAAGCGTAAACACAGGGAGTAGTAACAGCATCAGTGACACATGCATCGGATCTAAATTTGAAATAGAGCTCTGAATCAAAAACACAGGAAAAATATGACCTATAACTGAAAGAGCCAAAACAATAAAAAACATCTCTATACTTAATGAAAATGACAACTTGCAAGTAACAACGTATACCAGTGCTATTATCAACATCAGTATATTACGAAACCCTAAAATCTCATAAGGTTTCCAGCTATTTTTACTCAGCTTTTTGGAAATAAAAGTATAGAGCACAGTTCCTATAGCACTGACTACCACACAAACAATACCAATAAACCGTTCATTATTAGTAGTAGAGGTAATGCCACTTTTTCCTAAATACGAATTAACCAGCATAATGATGACACCGACAAGAACAATCCATGCAATACCTTCTTCAATCCTGGTAGGAGACGATGTCCCTTTGATCACATAACGTGAAATAACTAAAGTTAATGCTGGCCCACAAGCTACGGATACAATACCAACAACAGCTGGTTCAAGATATTTTAAAGACAGAATTAGCCCTCCCCAATTGAGAAGTACTGATACATTTACCAGGATAAGGTGCCGGAAAGAAACTTTAGCCTTAAGAAAATAATTCCAGGTTCCTTTTTTTCTACTTGAGATTACAATAAATACTACACTGGACAATATAAAACAATAAACAATAAATACAGCCGGATTAAGTTTTTGTGTGATATTGGCCACATAAACATCAAAAGCGGCGCTAATCATACAAAATAAAACACCAAAAAAGACTCCAGCATACGCTGTATTATTCATAACTTATCCTTTCACCAAAAATAAGACTACCAACCCTTATCATTGTGGCACCATGATTCAGAGCGATTTTAAAGTCGTTGCTCATCCCCATACTAATATGGTAAATATTATGCTCGCACGCTATATTACGCATTCGTTCAAAATAAACACCAGGTTCTGCATCATTCGGGGGTATGCACATTATCCCTTCAATACTAACATTACTCAACGTGGTTACCTGCTTATAAAGCTCACTAAACTCATCAACAGAAACTCCATTCTGGTTTCATTCCTGCACCCTTCCTATGGTTTCATCTTTCTATTTTTGGTATTACATTACTTCAGTCGTTAAATCAATATGATAGTAAAAACTGGCGATGCAGATAACTTCAATAACCATATCATTTATGGTGTTTTCATCTAAATCAGAGCGAAGGAAAAGATGATATTAAAAGGATTAAACGCAGAAGAAAGCTATATAATCTTTTTTACTTCAATATCCGGTTACGAAAAAATGTCAAAATTTTGGGATCACCAAAGCAAAACGTATAATCTCTGTGGACTTCTTAACATGATTCCTGCTTTGTCAAAAAAAGAACAGATAATGGCCAGATGATACCTGGAACAACATTGCTGTCTACAGCGCCTTCCAAATACATCCCCCCTCTTGCCACCCCACCTCCGCTCAGGTAAAATAAAACAATCCATCCAGACGGATTGTAATTTATGAGCAAAGCCCATCATCGCCCGAAAGACCCCGCTGCGCTGCGCCAGCAACTGCTGGACAGCGCAGCGCAGATTATCGCCACCCGAGGGTTACCCGCCCTGACTCTGGATAAAGTGGTGAAAGAGAGCGGCATCAGCAAAGGCGGCCTTCAGCACCATTTCGCCACCCGCCAGGCGCTGATAGACGGGGTATTTGAAACCCTGCAGGACCAGATGCGAGCGGAGATAGACCAGGAAATGGCCCGCGAGCCACAGGCGCAAGGTCGCGCCACCCGGGCTTACATTCGCGCCTGCGCCCGCCTGATGCCTGACCATGAACAGGAGATGAACCGGGCGCTGATGGCGGCCATGATGGCGGATCCCTACCTGCGCGACCAGTGGGCGGAATTTATCAATCAGCTGCCGCAGGATCCCGGCGATGAGGCGATAAGCCGCCAGCGTCTGCTGTGTCGGCTGGCGGCGGACGGGATGTGGTTCGCCGCCCTGTGCGGCTACCACACTCAGGCGCCGGAACAGCGGCACTGGGTTGTCGAACGTTTGTTAGAGCTTGCGGAGCGTGTGAAATGACCTGGACACTGTTAACCATCGCCATTATCTGCGAAGTGATCGCCACCACGGCCCTGAAACTGTCAGACAGCTTTACCCGGCTGGCGCCGAGCGTAGCGACGGTGGTGTTCTACGGACTGGCCTTTTACTGCCTGACCTTTACCATGCGCACTCTGCCCACTGGCGTTATCTACGCCATCTGGTCAGGGGCTGGCATTGTGCTGATTGGTCTGATCGGCTGGCTGTTTCTGGGCCAGAAGCTGGACTGGCCGGCGATCCTCGGCATGGGGCTGATTATCGCCGGCGTACTGGTGATTAACCTGTTTTCCTCAGTGGAGCACTAATACTTCTCCCCTGCCCGCTCAGCGCTTGCCGGGCAGGGTTTTCAGCAGTTCTTCCGGCGAGATCGAGCCCACCACACTGCCCGGTAGCGGCATCTTCAGAATGTGGTTTTTGATCTTGCCAATAACGTGCATCTCGCAGGGCTTACAGTTAAATTCCAGCCGCAGGACCTCGTCCTGATGCACCAGCTGCATCGGCGTGGCGCGAATCCCCTTCACTCCTTTGGCCTGCTTCGGGCACAGATTAAAGGCGTAGCGCAGGCAGTGTTTGGTGATCATCACCGGCACTTCGCCTTTCTCTTCGTGAGCCTCGTAAGCGGCATCGATCAATGCCACGCCGTGGCGCTGATAGAACTGGCGGGCGCTGGCGTTATAGACGTTGGCCAGGAAGCTAAGCTGCTGTTCCGGGAAGGTCGGCGCAGGCTCAGCCGCCGGTTTACGAGTGGCGCGCTGATATGCAGCAAGCCGTGCTTCAGTCAGTTGCTCCAGAGTTTCACGCCGCAGCTGATTCAGCAGGCCGTTAGGCACAAACGGCAGCTCTCCCTGTAACATCGTCACTTCCCGGGCGCGATAGCAGGTCTGGCCCAGCTTGCTTAACCCGGAACGCAGGCTTTCATAAGCGCGCGCCGGATCTTTCGCCGGGGCGAACTCGCCCGTCAGGCTATGGCTCACCGAGGCCCCGGCCTCGCAGCGAGCGGTGAGCGTCAGGGTTCCGGCATCGCCGCTCAGGGTCAGATCCACCGCGATCCGCCGTTCGGCGGATGGCTTAAGCAGCGCCTGCTGCCACTGATGATCGAGGTTACGATTGATGGGCTGCGGCAGACGCAGTTTACGCAAAGCTTCCGGCAGTGCATTGGGCCAGACCCGATAGCGGCCAGGCCCAGTCTGCTGCACCTTGTTAATCTGGAAGCCCACCACTTCGCGTTTCACCTGCACGTTCAGTCCGTCGCCGTTAGTGAGCGGCGCATCGCCTTCCACTTCCAGCCACTCCGGCCCCACCCTGACCAGTTCGCCCACCGGCAGCCCGACAAAGGTCGGGGTATCGAAGGCGCCGATATCCCCTTTACGGCCGTTGGCGAAGTAGTCGGTGCTGCCGCGATGGAAGGTTTTATCCGGCGACGGCGCAAAAAAGTGCTGACTGCGACCATGGGAAGCCCGGGCCAGATCGCCGCGCTCTTCCAGAATGGCATCCAACTGCTGGCGATAGTAAGCCGTGATGTTCTTCACATAGCTCATATCCTTGTAGCGCCCTTCAATCTTGAAAGAACGCACGCCAGCATCGATAAGCTGAGACAGGTTATCGCTCTGATTATTGTCTTTCATCGACAGCAGGTGTTTTTCATAGGCTACCACCCGCCCCCGATCGTCTTTCAGGGTGTAAGGCAGGCGACAGGCCTGGGAGCAGTCACCGCGGTTGGCGCTACGCCCGGTCTGGGCATGGGAGATATAGCACTGGCCGGAATAGGCCACGCACAGGGCGCCGTGAATGAAGTATTCCAGGGTAGCATCCACCTGCTGATGCACCGCCTGAATCTGCGGCAGGCTAAGCTCCCTGGCCAGTACCAGTTGGGAAAAACCCACTTCAGAAAGGAACTTCGCTTTCTCCGGCGAGCGGATATCGCACTGGGTGCTGGCGTGAAGATCGATGGGCGGAATATCCAGTTCCAGAATCCCCATATCCTGAATAATCAGCGCATCCACCCCGGCGTTCCACAGCGAGTGAATCAGCAGACGTGCCGGTTCCAGTTCATTATCGTGCAGTATGGTATTCAGGGTAACGAACACCTTCGCACCATAGCCGTGGGCGAAAGGCACCAGCTCTGCGATATCACGCAGGCTGTTGCCCGCGTTATGGCGGGCGCCAAATCCGGGACCGCCGATATAGACGGCATCGGCGCCGTGCACGATGGCTTCACGGGCAATGCCCGTATCGCGGGCCGGGCTGAGCAGTTCAAGTTGATTAGGTTGCAGGCGCATGGCGCAGATCCGTTATCGGGAAAATGGCGGCTATTGTAGTCACAGGCGACCGGAATCCAAACAGTTTATGCAGTACAGACTGCAGGGACATAGAAACAGGAGGTGAGGAGTGGATTAGAAGCGGTCCCCTCCCCCAGGTTAAAGCCATTTATCCGGTAACGCCCGTCGCAACGAGCGTCACCCGGCGTTGCCCGTTACGGATAATGGATCAGCGAATGAAACAGGCAGGCGCGCTGCGTGTCGTTGCGATAGCTGTGGGGACTATCGCCGGCGAAGCGCGCTCCCTGCCCGGCCGTCAGGGTTCGCCAGCCGCCATCGGTCTGTAGCGCCAGCGCCCCTTCAATCACCACCACATGCTCTACCACACCCTGCTCGTGAGGCGTGGAGTGGCTGACAGCGCCCGGCGCCAGGGTAATAGCAAACAGATCGAAACGTAGTTGCTCGTCCCAGGGAAACAGCGGTACCACCACCATGGCGCTGTCACCGGCATCATAACCGGGCTGTCCGGCAATCGGCTGAGGCTCAATAAAGGCGGAAAACGGCACCTGAAAGCCGGTAGCGATCTTCCACAGGGTCGCCACCGTCGGGCTGGATTCGCCGCGCTCGATCTGCCCCAGCATCGCTTTCGATACCCCGGTATTTTCAGCGGTCAGGCTCAGACTCCAGCCGCGAGCCTGACGTAACTGGCGCAGCGTGGCGGCCAGGTGAGAGGCCATATCCATCAGATTCTCCTTACTTATTCGCCGCGCAGTATAGCGCCTTGTACGCTATAACGCACGGTGCTATATTCGCCGGACGCTATAACGTACAAGGAGAGCACTATGCGCCTGGCAATCCCCTTTCCCCCTTCGGTGCCCGTGGCCGGTTTTGTGGCTGTGCTGGTAGGCTATGCCAGTTCTGCTGCCATTATCTGGCAGGCGGCTTCCGTCGCGGGCGCCACTAACGCTCAGGTGGCGGGCTGGATGACCATGCTGGGCCTGGCGATGGGGCTAAGCACCCTGCTGCTAAGCCTGCGCTGGCGGGCGCCGGTACTGACGGCCTGGTCGACGCCCGGCGCGGCACTGCTGGTGACCAGCCTGCCAGGCCATTCGCTGGGGGAAGCCACCGGGGTATTTATCTTCTGTGGCGCGCTGATTACGCTGTGCGGCGTCACCGGTCTGTTCGCCCGCTTAATGAAAATTCTGCCCCACAGCCTGTGCGCCGCCATGCTGGCCGGTATTTTGCTGCGTTTCGGGCTGGAAGCCTTCGGCGCTCTGGCGGACAACGGCCTGCTGTGCGGCGTGATGCTGGCCGCCTGGCTGCTGGTACGGACGCTGGCGCCACGCTATGCCGTCATTGCCGCGCTGCTCGCCGGTCTGATGGTCGCCTTCGCCGATCATCAGTACCAGCAGGGGCTAACGTTGCCGCTGTTTGTCACGCCGACCTTTACCCTGCCGCAATTTACGCTTTCCAGCCTGATTGGCGTGGGAGTGCCTTATTTTCTGGTGACCATGGCGTCCCAGAACGCGCCGGGTCTGGCAACGCTTAAGGCCTCCGGCTATCAGGTTCCCACCTCGCCGCTGCTCTCAGTAACCGGTCTGTTTACCCTGGTGCTGGCGCCATTTGGCGCGTTTTCGGTGGCAATTGCCGCCATTACCGCCTCCATCTGCCAGGGGGAAGAGGCTCATCCGGATCCCGCCCGGCGTTGGCAGGCCGCCTGCGCGGCTGGCGTATTCTATCTGCTGGCCGGTCTGGCGGGGGGCGGGATTGTCAATCTGATGACCGCCCTGCCGGATGCCTGGATCAAAATGCTGGCAGGGCTGGCGCTTCTGGGCGCGCTAAGCGGCAGCCTGCATCAGGCGCTGGGCGACGAAAAACAGCGCGATGCCGCCATCGTCACCTTTTTGATTGTGGCGTCCGGGGTCACGCTGTGGGGCGTCGGCTCCGCCTTCTGGGGATTGGTCGGCGGCGGTCTGTGCCATGCCGTACTGTCAGCGACCCGCCGCCCGTAGCTGAGACGGCGTGGCGCCAAAGGCCGCGCGAAAGCGGTTACTAAAATGGCTGGCGGAACTGAATCCGCAGCCCAGGGCTACCTCCGTTAATGGCAGGCGGCTGTGACGCACCAGCTGTTCGGCCCGCAGCAGGCGGCGCTGCATCACATAGCGGTGCGGCGCCATCCCCATCGAACGGCTGAACATACGTGCAAAGTGGAACTCGCTGAGATCCGCTTCCCGGGCCAGCATCGCCAGGGTAATGGCGTCTCCCAAATGCGTTTCGATCCACGCTTCCACCCGGCGTAGTACCACCGGGGCCAGCCCGCCGGTCACCGTAGGCAGGCGCCAGCGTACCGTACTGTAGTGCTGCACCAGATGAATCAGCAATAAGGTCGCTGCGCTACTGAACTGTAGCTGGTTAGCCTGCTGGCGCCAGTCGCAGCTTAGCAGCAGATGGCGGTACATCCAGGCGATACGCTCATCTTCGGCAAAGGTCTTCTCTTCCAGGCTGAGCTGCGCCGGGCCGCGATCCCAGACCTGCTCGGCCACAGCCCGCAGATGCCAGTCGGTACAGTAGAGATGGACAAAAGAGAGATCGCCACGCACGTCCCAGGTATATTCGCTCTGCTCCGGCATCAGGCAGAAACGCCCCGGTCCACCGCCGTTGCGCCAGCCGCCAGGCACCTTAAGCCAGGTTTCATAACCGTCCGCCACATACAGACTCAACGTGTGGTGATCGGAACGCTGGGTGATGGTGTCCTTATTGTTGAACCAGGATGCAAGCTGAATACCAGAGCCCAACACCAGGCTATCGCGCAGCTGCGCCCGGTGTGCGCTGAGCGTGTTAAAGGTGTGGTAATGCGATGGCATAAGCGAACTTCATGCGGATAAAGAATGTCCGCAGTGTACCCGAGCAGGCGCAGGCCCCGCTAGTTTCGGCAACAGAAAAGCGCAAGATGCTGCAAGTCACCGCAGTCTGATGCAGGCGCAGCAGTCACGCCAGCACGATACTGGGGCCACCTTTACCATGACGGGATGAGATTCATGCCTTTTATTCTTTACGCCCTGGTGGTCGCCATCTGGGGCACCACCTGGATAGCCATTGTCATGCAGCTCGGAACGGCGCCGATCGCCGTCTCCATCTTCTGGCGTTTCGCCATCGCGGCGCTGGTGATGACGCTTATCGCCAGGCTGTGCGGCCGTTTGCAGCGCCTGTCGTTGCGCGATCGACTGTTTTGCCTGGCACAGGGCTGCTGCGTGTTCGGCTTTAACTTTCTCTGCTTCTACCACGCCGCCGAATGGATCAACAGCGGACTGGAATCGGTCATTTTTTCAATGGCGGTGCTGTTTAACGCAATTAACAGCTTCCTGTTTTTCAGGATTCGCCCGCCGGTCAGTTTCTTTCCGGCGGCGCTGCTGGGTGCTGCCGGTATCGTACTGCTGTTCTGGCGCGATCTGAGCGCGGCCCGTATTGAACCAGGGCTGTTTATCGGCATCGGGCTGAGCGCGCTGGGCACGCTGGGTTTTTCGCTGGGCAATATGATTAGTCTGCGCCACCAGCGGCGCGGGCTGGATATTCTGACCACCAATAGTCAGGCGATGCTGTATGGAGCGCTGGTGATGGGGTTACTGGCGTTAAGCCAGGGGGCAAACTTTATGCCGCCGCTGTCGGCACGCTATCTGGGCTCCCTGCTCTATCTGGCGCTGTTTGGTTCGGTTATCGCCTTTGGCGCTTACTTTACGCTGGTCAGCCGCATCGGCGCCGGTCAGGCGGCTTACAGCACCCTGCTGTTTCCGCTGGTAGCGCTGGCTATTTCCACCCTCTACGAAGGCTACGTCTGGCACCCCAGCGCGGTTGCCGGTCTGCTGCTGATTCTGACCGGCAACCTGGTGATGTTCGCCCGGCCGGAGCGCCTGTTGTTCAGGCTCCGCGGCACGGCATAATGACTCAGGCGGCCGCCTGGCGCGGCCCCTGTGAATCCACCACCACAATACTCGGCAGCGCCAGCCGGATATCATTTTCCGCCAGTTGCTCAATTAACCGGATATTGATCTCCTGCTGAATATCCATATAGCGGTTATAGTCGGCGGTACTGACGATATGCACTACTTCGAAGCTCAGGCGATCGCTTTCAAACCCCAGCAGATGGGCGCGATCAAAGGTGGTTTCGCCCACATCGGTCACAATCTGCTTCACCATATCGCCAATTTGACGTAGTTTTTCCGGCGGCGTGGACAGTGAGACGCCAAAGGAAAAGACGATGCGTCGGGTCTGCATCCGCTTGTAGTTATGGATAATTTGCTGCAACAGAATGGCGTTGCCGCAGACAATTTGCTCGCCGCTCAGGCTGCGGATACGGGTGGTTTTCAGCCCGATATGCTCGATGGTACCGGCGACATCATTGAATACAATGAAGTCGCCAATCTCGAACGGCTTATCAAAACCGATAGAAAGCGAGGCGAACACATCGCTCAGTACAGTCTGCACCGCCAGCGCGATAGCGATACCGCCAACCCCCAGACTGGCAACCAGCGCGGTAATATCCACCCCGGCATTGGCCAGGATCGACAGCAGCATCATCGACCAGACGATCGCCCGCAGAATAACGCCCAGAATCACCAGGGTCACCGGATTCTTACGGGTGCCCGGGGTGTATATGACGTGATGCAGCCAGGACTGCACCGCCTGATCCAGCCAGATGGCGACCTGGAGCGCCAGCACCAGGAACCACGCATGGCTCAGGGTACTGCCAAGATTGGCCGGCAGTGAGACAAAGCGCAGGCTGATCAGGAAGGCGACCACAAACATCAGCAGTTTGTTGGTCTTGTTCAGCACGTCGAACAGCAGATAGCGGTAGTCACGGGCGGTGGTGCGCGACTCTCCCCAGGACTGAATGGTGCGGTGCACCAGGGCCAGCAGCCTGTTTATCAACCAGTAAACAATGAGCGTCACCAGTACCACGGTCGCTACGCCAATCCAGAACGATGTCGACATCAGCACCGGCAGTATATTTATCTTATCGATGAACGTCATCCGGCCTCCTTTGATGGTTGCAAAACGATCAAGTATAGCCGTTGCGTGCGGGGGAAGGACCGGGCTGGAAGCGCCCGGTACCGGCATATTAGCTAAAGAAGTCGACTTGCCCTCCCTCCAGACTGTACATCGCCCCAAGAATGACGATATCGCCTTTGTTTTCCATTTCGGACAATACCGGGCTACGGCGACGGATCTGTTCCATCGTCATCATCACGTGGGTGCGGGCTACGGCATCGACAAACCCCGGGCTGGCGATGCTCCGTTCACCTTCCCAGGGCGTGTTTTCTACCGCGGGTCGTATCGCCTGTACCAGGGCGGTCAGATGACCCAATTTAACGCCGTTAATGGCGCCTTTAATGGCGCCACATGAGGTGTGCCCCATGACCAGCAGCACTTTGGCGCCGGACACCGTACAGGCATACTCCAGGCTGCCCAAAATATCATCATTCTGGCCATTACCCGCGACTCTGGTGTTAAAAATTTCACCAATGCCGGTATCCAGCACAATTTCCGCCGGTACTCGCGAATCAATACAACTCAGAATCACCGTAGAGGGAAACTGACCGGCCTTGCTGGTACGCTGTTCATCCAGATAATCATGCTGCAACATTTTTCCCTGTCGGAATCGCAGATTGCCCTGCTTCAGGCCTTCTACGATTTCGGCAGGCGTCATCGCGTCGCGCTGTGTTTTCGTCATGGCTGCGGCAAAACTCAACTGCGGTGCGCTGAGCCCGGCAATACCGGTCACCGCCATGGCGGAAACCGCGGCACTGTGTTTAAAAAACTGACGACGGCTGGGATTAAGGGGGATTGGATAACGCATAAGCACTCTCCTTGGTCGATATGCGCCTTGCGTCACTGCAAGGCGTTGCACGATGTTACCGCGCGTCGGCGTGCCGGATTAAGCACGCCGCGCAGGAGAGCAAAAGAATGTGGTGAATATCACGCCAGTTATCAGATTTTTCTTGCAAACAGGGTGGCAAAACGCAGTTTAATCCGATTTCCGTTGGCATCGGTGCGGTGCAACTCGCCGACGTCTTCGTTATATTTCAGCAGCTCCCAGCCTTCGTAGTAACGGCTGAGTTCGCCCTGACGGAAGGCAAAAGGGAAGCCCACGGTGCAGGGGTAATCGTCGGTATCCATGGCCGCGACAATCAGGTTATAGCCACCGGGACGGGTAGCGGCCTGCATGCTGCCGATGAGCCCTGGAATGGTTTCCGGCGCCAGGAACATCATCACCACGGTGGAAAGTATAAAGTCGTACTCGCCATCAAAGGTCAGCCCGTTCAGATCGACAATGCTGGCGTTCAGGTTATCCAGCCCCTCTTCCTGAGCGATACGCTGGACGTTGGCAATGCTGGCCGGATTTTTATCCCAGGCGGTCACATCAAAGCCGCGCGCCGCCAGATAGAGGCTGTTGCGGCCATTGCCACAGCCCACGTCCAGCGTGCGGCCTGGGGTTAGCCACTGCATCGCCTCCAGCACTTCCGAGTGGGTGCGGGTCAGACCATATTTGTCGGTAAAATAGTTTTCATCACGCGGGGTCATGAGAGCTCCTTGTTGTAGCATGGTGCGGGATGCGGTTCACGAAGCAACAGTTTACCCTGGCACAGCAGGATTAGGGTTTGAACCATCAGCAGCCCGATAATCAGGTTAGAGAAGATAAACAGCGGTATCGCCAGCCAGTGGAATACGCCGTCCGGTTGTTCATGTCCCAGATGCAGCGCGGTGGTTGCCAGCGCCGACAGGCCGAATGAAAAGCTCCATAGCGAAGCGTTAAACGGCTGCGTCAGATACCAGGACATCAGCCGTATCATAAACAGCAGCTGCAGCAGGCCGTAGCCAAACAGCATATGAGCAAAGATATCCCCTTTTCCACCGTTGACGCTTAGCCAGGCGCTACAGGCCACCAGCGCCGGCGCCATTTGAATTCCCAGCGAACTGCGCGCCGCGGGCGGCACTTCACCGGCGCTGCGCAGGCGCTGCAATATGGCAGGCTCCAGGCTCAGCCAGGAAAAAACGCCAGCCCCCAAAAACAGGCTGCCGGCCACCGGCCAGCCGAGGGCGCCGCAGGCCATGGCGCTAATAAAGTTGCAGGCTACCGTCGGCAGATAGAGCCCGGGGGTGGTAGCTTCGGTGGGATGGGTACCGCGCCACAGACCGGCGCTCTGCCAGGCGGCGTAACCGAGCTGCGCCACCACACCCACCGCGAACAGCCCCAGCGCCAGCGGCCGCAGCCAGGGAACAACGCCGATCGCCACCAGCATAGTGGTGGCCGGAAACAGACTGACAAAGCTGCTCTTCAACGGATGGCGGATCTCTTCCAGTACGGTGCTGGTGTAACGCACCAGTCGCCAGAGAAAGCTCAGACTCAACAGCAGCCAGATGGCTATCCCCGAGGCGATCAGCCCATCGCTAATACGCGGTGACAGCGGCCAGATCGTGGCGGCATAGCGCCAGGCAAAACCCATACCCAGAATGCCCAACACCATACCAAAGTAACCGGCGGGCAGATTGAGGATCTGACGAGGTTCGGATGATTTCTGCATCTTGTTTAAGACATAAAATATATTTGAAATGCATTTTATGGGATTTGTCCGTCAAATACTATCCCGGCCAGATTTGCTACCTTTTAATCAGTGTTGCCGCCGATTCAATCCGGGAGCCCGCATGCAAAAATTTCGTCTGCTGGAACAAAAGCGCCCGTTCACCATTATGCAGGGTGACGTCAGATGTACGCTCTGGCTACGCCAGCTTGAAGCGATTACCGATTTTGCCGATGTCCGGGCCGGGCAGCGCGGTGGCTGGCTGGAAGAGGAAGAGCTACTAAGCCAGTCCGGCGACTGCTGGGTGTACAGTCAAAACAGCATTCTGTATGGCGGCGCCTGGGTCACCCATAACGCCCGCATTACTGGTGAATGCGCTATCGGCCAGGGGGCGATTATCGACGGCAATGCGCTGGTGGATAGCTCTCAGGTCACCCATCACGCCCACATCGGCGACCAGGCTGCGGTACGCGCCAGTCAGGTCAGCGGTCAATGCCAGATCGGTGACGTCGCCCGGGTCAGCGACAGCCAGGTCATCGCCCGCCGCGGGCTGACGGCGGAAAAACACCAGCAGCTACGTATTGCCGATCGCGCCAGCGTGCAAGCTTCGCGCATTATGCATCAGGCGCAAATCATCGACAGCGCGCTGGTCAGCTACGCCTTTATTGAACACCGGGCCTGCGTAAGCGGTCATGCGGTGATAGAGGGTAACGAAGAGAATGATGTCTGGCTGTGCGATCAGGCCTGGGTAGGAGAGCGGGCACGCATCCTGGCCGGGCGCGGCGAAGGTCAGAGTCCGACCCTGCGTTACAGCTCCCGGGTCGGCGGCAATGCGCAGATCGTGGGCGAATGCCTGCTTAAACATCGGGTGCGGGTGGAAGGCGATGCGGTACTCACTGGCGGGCCGCTACAGCTTGACGATCGCGTTAGCATCGACGGCCACGCCCGGGTGACGGGTAATGTGCTGATCGAGCATCGGGTTCGCCTGACGGATGAGGTTAGCGTCGAAGCCTGGGACGATGAAACCATCCATATTCACGGCGACAAAACCCTGGCAGGCAGTCAGCATATTACCCGGATGCCGTATTACGGGGTTCCCGGGTAACGTACCAGTCTAAATTTTTTGCTGGTTAACACGCGCCGAGAGCGCCTGATGGCTTTCCACCCGCTCGCTGTATCTGTCAGCAAGGTAATGGGTCTGCCCTTTCAGAAGCAGCGTTATCTTGAACAACTCTTCGGCAACGTCCACGATGCGATCGTACCAGGAGGAAGGCTTCATGCGCCCGTTGTCATCAAATTCCTGCCAGGCTTTCGCCACCGATGACTGATTAGGAATCGTGAACATCCGCATCCAGCGCCCCAGAATGCGCATCTGGTTTACGGCGTTGAAGGACTGTGAACCGCCGCAGACCTGCATCACGGCCAGCGTTTTACCCTGAGACGGTCGCACGGCCCCTTCGCTTAATGGAATCCAGTCGATCTGGGCCTTCATTATTGCACTCATCGCACCATGTCGCTCCGGCGAGCTCCAGATCATGCCGTCACACCACCTTACCCGCTCACGTAGTTCAACCACTTTCGGATGCGTTTCCGGCGCATCGTCAGGCAAAGGCAGACCTGAGGGATTAAACATTTTGACCTCTGCGCCCATCGCGCTGAGCAGGCGCCCTGCTTCTTCGGCGGCAAAACGGCTGTACGAACGTTCCCGTACCGAGCCATAAAGGATCAGAATACGCGGCGGTTCTGGTTGCTGTAATTTTTCAGCAATCTGCCTGTCGAAACAGTCCGCGTTCAGGGCCGGAAATGATTCCACTTTTATGCCTCCTTAAAAGCACCTGGCGATTTCAATATCAACACATATGTTTTATCGTATATGTATTCTACGTTCACCGGGAACTCAAATGCTACAACCCGTTCAGCTTTTCAAAATTCTGTCGGACGATACCCGGCTGGCTATCGTGATGCTTCTGCGCGAGTCGGGAGAACTGTGCGTCTGCGAACTCTGCGGGGCTATCTCTGCTTCACAACCTAAGATATCCCGCCATATGGCGATATTACGCGAGTCGGAACTGGTTCTGGATCGTCGGGAAGGGAAATGGATCTACTATCGCCTTTCGCCACATATGCCAGCCTGGGCCGCCGAGACGATAACAACCACCTGGCTGTGTCTGCGGGACGATGTCCGCGACCGGCTGGCCAAATCGGCGGCGACCCTCTGCTAGCCGGTACGGATACACATTCTAAAAAACATATATTATGGAGTCTTAAATGTTACTGGCCGGGAGTCTTTTTCTACTGACGCTGATTCTGGTTATCTGGCAACCCAAAGGACTGAGCATTGGCTGGAGCGCGAGCATTGGCGCGATCCTCGCCCTGATGAGCGACGTTATCCATATTGATGATATTCCGGTGGTCTGGCATATCGTCTGGAACGCCACGGCAACCTTTATCGCCGTCATCATTATCAGCCTGCTGCTTGATGAATCCGGTTTTTTTGAATGGGCTGCCCTGCATGTTTCGCGCTGGGGCAACGGGCGTGGGCGTCTGTTGTTTAGCTGGATTGTGTTACTTGGCGCCGCCGTCGCAGCCCTGTTTGCCAACGACGGCGCTGCCCTGATACTGACGCCGATCGTGATTGCTATGTTGCTGGCGCTGGGATTCAGCAGAGGAGCCACCCTTGCCTTCGTGATGGCGGCGGGGTTTATTGCCGACACGGCCAGTCTGCCGCTTATCGTCTCTAATCTTGTGAATATTGTCTCTGCTGACTTCTTCCGGCTTGGCTTTGCGCAATACGCATCGGTCATGATCCCGGTCACTATCGCCACTATTGCAGCCACACTCGGCATGCTGCATCTCTTCTTTCGCAAAGATATCCCGGTAACCTACGACGTGACGCTGCTGAAAGTCCCGGCCAGCGCCATTAAAGATCCTGCCACCTTTAAGACGGGCTGGGTTGTTCTGGTACTGTTGCTTGTGGGTTTCTTTGTGCTGGAGCCCATGGGGATTCCGGTCAGCGCCATTGCGGCAACGGGGGCCGCCATTTTGCTTGCCGTTGCCCAAAAGGGCCATGCCATCAATACCCGAAAAGTATTGCGGGGAGCACCCTGGCAGATCGTCATATTCTCACTGGGAATGTATCTGGTGGTCTACGGCCTGAGAAATGCAGGACTGACGGAATATCTTTCCGGCGTATTGAATATGCTGGCCGATAAAGGCTTGCTGGCGGCCACCTTTGGCACCGGCTTCCTGACCGCATTTCTCTCGTCAGTCATGAATAATATGCCAACGGTACTGGTGGGGGCATTGTCGATAGACGCCAGCGCGGCTTCAGGCGTAATTAAAGAGGCAATGATCTATGCCAATATCATCGGCTGCGATCTGGGTCCTAAAATTACCCCAATTGGCAGTCTGGCAACGCTGTTATGGCTGCATGTCCTGTCACAGAAAAATATGACCATCACCTGGGGATACTACTTCCGCACCGGCATTATCATGACTCTGCCGGTGCTATTTATCGCCTTAGCTACGCTGGCTCTGCGACTATCAGTGACGCTGTTTTGGTAAAAGGTGGCGAATCAGTCCGACTGAGCCGTGTCGATAATCCGCCCGTAGATATTTTGATCGTGGAACTGGCCGTTAAGGTATTCGGCCTGTTTCATGCAGCCTTCCAGGGTAAAACCGTTACGCAACGCCACCGCATTGCTGGCTTCATTGTTGACGCTGCAGCGAATAGCAAAGCGTCGCACCATGCCTTCCCCGGAATATTTTTTCATCATCGCCTGTAGCGCCCTGGAGATAATCCCCTGCCCCTGGTGCCCCTGGTCCAGCCAGTAGCCAATATAGGCCGCCTTATTGGTAGGCTCTATCTGGTTAAAAGAGATGACGCCTACCAGCTCCTGTTCCAGCAGGATCATAAACATCTTGGCGTAATTGCGATGATGAAGCATATGGTTGCCGCGCAGGGTTTTCAGAGTATCTTCCTGGGCCGTTACGTACTGAGGCCAGTCCATCGCCTGCTGTAGCCACGCCTTATTGCGCTGTACCAGCTCAAAAACCGGTGTCACAAAGGTTTCATTCACCGAATGCAGAATCAGCCCCTGCTCAACCTCAATCACCTCATCCTGCCAGTTATGCTTGTTCTGCTGCACGGTTATCTCCTTCATAAATCGGGGTTTACGCCTAACTTACTCCTGGAAAATACGGATGTAAAAGCGTTGTGGAACAGAAGGAGGGAATCAAATAAAAAAAGCCAGGCCATTAATCCGTATATGGCCTGGCATACATCACACCGGTTTGCCTCCCTGCCCCCTTACGGGTACTGCGTTGACCTGGCGGCCAACGCATCCTTGTGTTCTCCTTACCCCCAATTCGAAGGAGATCCACAAAACTTTCTTAGGACTGCGGTTCGCCGTAAAGCTCCGCCCGACGGCTGCGCAGGCTGTTAACCAGCACCGCCCCCACAATCACCACGCCGCCGATAAGCGCGTGCCCCGTTGGCGCCTGGCCCAGCACCAGCCAGATCCACAGCGGCGCCAGCGCGGTTTCCAGCAGCAGGAACAGACCGGCGTTTGCCGGGGAGACATAGCGGGTCGACAGCGTAATCAACCCCATGGCCAGCGGCATCACTAACGCCCCTTCCGCCAGCGCCCAACCCCACTGCGCGCTGTTCATCTGCATCAGCGTCTGCTGTACCGGACCACCGGCAAACACCCCCACCAGCAGCGCCGCCAGCAGCCCCCCTACCGACGGTAACGCCAGGGTTCCCCCCTCTACCCGGGAGGAATAAATAAAGGCCAGCGCCATTGAAACTGCGGTGCCAAGCGCAAACAGGTTCGCCAGCCCGTTTTCATGGCCGCCGCGGCCGCTCATCACAATCGCCACTCCGACCATCCCCACCAGCGCCGCCGTCAGCAGGCCGCGATCCAGTCTGGCGCCGAACAACACCCGGGAGATCAGCGCCGATACAAAGGGCGTGGCGGAGATAATCACCAGTACCGTCGCCACATTGCCCCGGTTCAGAGCGTTCACAAAACCGGCCGACGCCAGACAGAAAAAGAGCACCGACAGCAGATTGTCGCGGGTCGCCCAGGGGGCGCCCAGCGTAGAGCGCGAAGGCCGCCACATCAGCCAGACCAGCAGGCAGACCGCCCACATAAACGCGCCCCGCAGCAGCACGATGGCCCAGGAGTTATCAATCCCCATCATGCGAATAAATAGCGAGTCGGTACTCAACAATAACCCGCCCGCAATACCGATAAGATTGCCGTTACCCGTTAGCGTCCGTTTCATTAAACCTCCAGAAGTTGAGTCAACCGCCGGGAGACCTCCGGCGTGGTATCCACGGGGATAGTGCCATCGCCGCGCGCCCAGCAGGAAAGCCGCAACGTTCCCACATCCGGGAAATAGCTGATGCTGTCGGCCTTCGCGCGCCGTAGCAGCCCTTCGTCCGGCACCGGCATTTTGATGCAGCAGAACGGCAAACCATCCGCGCTGACCGGATCCAGCCCGTAGCCTGCCGGTAGCGTCAGCGCCGAAGCGCATACCTGCGCCACGTTAAACGGCTGCCATTCCGGTCTGGCCAGGGTTTCCAGCGCCTCTTCCAGCGGGTGGCTGGAAGCGGTCGCCTCTTCGAACAGCCGCAGTTCGCTGCGTAGCAGCCGGCTGTGACTGCTGGCCCGTAGGGCGACGATCGCCAGCCCGGGGGTCAGCGACGCATGCTTATGCAGCGGCGCAATAAAAATCTCGCTGTCGCGCACCAGTTCGGCGTGGCGCAGCGTGGCGAAACTGTGGGAAGCATCCACCATCCCCTTGCCGCCGCATCCCTTCAGGCTGCATACCGCGCCGGTACCGGGGTGCACATGGGTGATGATATTGAGCTCCCCGGGCGGTGGCGGACACTGACCACCGCCGGTAAACAGACGGGCGATGGGAGGATAGTGATGCTGCGGCGCCAGCCGCAGCATCACCTCCTGGCGATGAAACAGATGATTCAGGATGACCAGCCCCACCCGTACCGACTGCACAAAAAAGATGTCGTAGTCGTCCAGGCGGTAAATGCAGGTCAGCTCATCTCTCAACCGATCTCTTAACATAGCCGCTCGCTTATAAAAATGTTCTCCGTACACCCGCTGTAGATCCGGGGACAGTGATGACGCATCCATCAGTTAATAAGCTCCTGCTGATAGAGCAGCGGCATCACCTCGTCGCGAAATATGGACCCTACCGGCACCGCACAGGGCGGCTGGCGATAGCTGACCCAGGCCAGCTCTTCGATTTCGCTACAGGGCCGCGGCTGCCCGGCAATCTCTACCCGATAAACGTGGTTTTCGATCGGCCGGTTTTCAAAAGCGGCCTGCCCCAGAAACAGCCCGAAGGGGCGAATATTTGTGACCGAAACCCCCAACTCTTCCTGGAGCTCGCGCTTCAGGCAGCTCAGGTGATCTTCACCGGCATCCGGCTTGCCCCCCGGCGAGATAAAAATATCGGTGCCGCGCTTGCGGGTCAGCAGCAGCGAACGCTGATGGATGATGACAGCGGCGCATTTCACGATGGGCTTCTGCGCTTTCTCCTGGGAAACCTCATCCTCAATGGCATCGTAGCTTTCCGGTTGCAGACTCATCATGCGGCCACCGTTGCAGCGCGGGTGGAACGGCACTCCAGAGTCTCCCCGGACAGGAAGCGCACAATGTTCAGCATCAGCGGCGCTTTGTCGTTCAGATAGCCAAGGATGGTGTCATCATCCGGAGTCGTGAAGCTGTCAGCGAAGATACTGATCCCCTCCAGCGATTTGGTAGAGATACCCAGCTGCAGCAGGCGATATTTCACATCGTCCGCCGAACGGGCGAACTCATAAATCGGTGAATGGTAGGTGATGTCGAAGCGCGCCATCATATCCACCAGCCATTCTTTGGCCACCAGGCGCTGTTCCGGAAACTCCATCTGATAGTGGGTGATGCCGTCGTTGATCACATCGATATCGTTGCGGCGGCAGAAGTCCACCAGGTGGGCGTGAATCGCCATCTTTTCACCCAGCAGCACCAGATTCTTGCGGTACTTCAGAATGTCCGATTCCAGATGTTCAATGGCGATGGAACGAAAAGCGCCGCTGATATCGGCCACGGTGTGCCCGACCACTAAATCGCCAAAGCGATTGCGCAACTCTTCCACCCGGTGAGCCAGAATACCGCGATGCAAAGAGCAACCGCTGTTGCCTGACCAGAGGTGAACCGGAATGCCTTGTAACATTAAATAACAGGCGGCCAGGGTGCTGTCGCGTCCACCGGTAAACATAACAAGCTGGGTCTTGGGGGTAAGCTGTTCTGTCATTTTACGCTCCTTTCAGGAAATAACGGGGTTCAGAGTGAAACCCGTGCTGTTTATCGTTCTGTTATGCAGCACAGAGTAGGGAAATAAATCGCGGCTGAAAAATGATATAAACAGACATATACTGTTAGTTTTTCTCACAAGGTATCGCTATGCCGGATTCCCTGCCGCCGCTGCGCGCATTGCGCTACTTTCAACGCGCCGCCCGCCACCAGAGCGTTAGCCTGGCTGCCCGTTCGCTTAATGTGACCCATAGCGCCGTCAGCCATCAGATCCGGCTGCTGGAAGAGTGGCTGGCCGCCCCGCTGTTTGTGCGGGCCGGTGGACGTATCCATTTGACGGCGGATGGCGAACAGCTCAGCCGGGTCTGTTCCCGGGCCTTTACCGATATCGCGGAAAGCTGTGAACGCATCCGTGGTCAGGCCCGTCACGGGCTGACCGTCTCCTGCGCCCCCAGTTTTCTGGCCCAGTGGTTGATTCCGCGCATTGGACGTTTTAATCAGCAATATCCGGACGTTCCGCTCAGCTTCGATACCCTGACTGACCCCCAGAAGCTGCGTGACGATCGCACCGATGTGTTAATCCTGAGCCACGACCATCTGGTGCCGGAAGGCGTGGCCACCACGCTGATTGCCGTCGACTATATCGGCCCGGTCTGTTCCCCACTGTTTCGCGGACGACTGAGCTACGCCGCCGACTTTAGCGCCCTGCCGCTGCTGCACGCCGATACCCGCGCCCACGCCTGGGAAGAGTGGGCGCAAAAAACCGGCGCCCGGGGCGACTTCTGGGCGGGGAAACACTTCGATAATCTGACGCTGGCGATTCAGGCCGCGCGCAACGGCCTGGGCATCATCATGACGCCGCAGATTCTGGTGAAGAAGGAGTTACGGGAAGGAACGCTGTGCGCGCCGCTGGGGTTCGCGGCTATGGATCGCGCCACCTGGATGATGGTGCGTCAGGCACGCCAGCATGAGCCGGCCATCGATCTGTTCAGAAGGTGGTTGCTGGAAGAAGCCGCGGAGGATTAGCCCTCACCCCGGCCCTCTCCCTGAGGGAGAGGGAGAAAACCAGCACTTGCCTGTCCCTTCTCCCCGGCTCTCTCCCTGAGGGAGAGGGAGAAAACCAGCACTTGCCAGTCCCCTCTCCCCTGTGGGGAGAGGGTTAGGGTGAGGGGGTCAGCGCATCTGACGATCGTCTACATACTTGCGCTTATCCGGCGCTGGCGGGAAGTACTGGTAGAGCCAGGTTTCGCTTTCGGTCTGCCCCTGACTGCGCAAATACATCCGCATCTCCACCGGATCGACGCTGTCAGAAGTGGGGTGCCAGTCGAACAGAATACGATAACCGTCGAAGGGTTCGACGTAGAGGATCTCCACCTGCTTCGCCTCGCCGCTGGACAGCGTGATCACCGGCTCCATACCGCGGGCGGCCGCCTCTTTCAGGTTAGCGCCGACAAAGTCCACCGCGAAACGGCGCGACCAGGTTTCCGGGTAGTGTTCGCCCGGCGCCCAGCCTTCCGGGAAGCTGCCCATCCCGGTACGGGTGGCGTAAACCCGGGCCAGTTCGCTGCGCACCGGCGGTTCAGCGGCCCAGTACAGGCGATATTTAAAGTCCAGCCGATCCCCGGCCTGCACCGGTTTTTCCGGTTGCCAGAAGCAGACGATATTATCCAGAGTTTCGCCGGTGGTGGGGATCTCCAGCAGCGAGATATGCCCCTTGCCCCAGTTGCCCTGCGGCTCCACCCACAGACTGGGACGTTTGTTATACCAGCCGATAACGTCCTGATAGTTATCGAAGCTGTGATCGGTCTGCAACAGGCCAAAGCCTTTAATATTCTCATCATTAAAGGCGTTAAACTGCAGCTTCTGGGGATTATTGAGCGGACGGCACACCCATTCACCGTTGCCGCGCCATAGCGCCAGGCGATCGGAGTCATGGATCTGCGGGTGGATGGTGTCACACATGCGGCGCTCGTTAGTGCCGCAACTGAACATGCTGGTCATAGGCGCGATGCCCAGCTGCTTCACGGCCTTACGGGCATACAGGTGGTTTTCCACCTCCATAATCACCTGCTTCTCTTCGCAGTGAATGGTGAATTTATAAGCGCCGGTGAGACTTGGACCGTCCATTAACGCATAGACCACAAAGGTGGTGTCGCGGGCTTTCGGGGTTTCGAACCAGAAGGCGGTAAAATCCGGGAACTCTTCGGTAGTATCGGTGAAGGTGTTGACCGCCACGCCGCGGGCGGACAGGCCATACTGATAAGTGCTGTCCACGGCACGGAAGTAGCTGGCGCCAAGGAAGGAAACCACATCGCGCTTCGCCAGTTCCGGGGCCTTAAAGGCACGGAAACCGGCGAAGCCGAGATCCGGATGGTCTTCCAACTGGCGGGTATCCACCCCGGCCTCGTTGTAGTTAAAGAGTTCGGGGCGGAAGTGAATCTCCCGCGCCTGGCGGCTGGCGGGATCCACAGAGTACATCCGCACCCGCCGCTGGAACCCCATACCGACGTGGAAGAACTGCACATCGAGCTGGCGCCCTTCGATCTGGTTCCACAGCGAGTGTCCCGCGTCGTACTGAATATGGTTGTAGGCCTGAGGCGTCATTCCGGTAAGCGCCCCCGGTAGCGGACGGGGAGCGCCGCCCCAGGGTTTTTTCGCCAACTCGCTGGCCATTTCCTGAAGCTGAGCAAAGTCGAAGGGACGCGAACTGCCATCGGCAATACCGCCGTCCGCCGCCCAGGCTGATTGAGAAAAGAGGCCGGCCAGGCCGGGCGTGCCGCAGGCTGCTGCCAGCGCCATTGAAGCTTTAATAAAACGTCTGCGGTTCATGCCTGAGAAATCGTCCTTAAGTTGGGTGTGGCTTTGGTGTATTTTACTTCCCCTGAAAGGGGAACATGGTCAAAATAATGCCCCAGGTATGACCGCCCACGCCAGACAAAATTCCTTCCATTTTCAAACTCTTTATTTCACCGATCGCCGCCACTTTCCCCGCTGGCGACACGGCTGACAGCAGCTGGCAGTCGCTGGCCGAAACGATACCGCTCCCCCACCCGACCAAATTTCAGACAGTTCTCAAACTATGGAGAAACGCCTTATGAATCTGCGCTACATCCTGACCGGCGGACCCGGCGCCGGAAAATCCACCCTGCTACAGGCTCTAAGCGACGCAGGAATAGCGACCCAACCGGAAAGCGGTCGCGCCATTATTCGCGAACAGCAGCAGCAAGGCGGCAACGCCCTGCCCTGGGCGGACAGACTGGCTTTCGCCATGCGGATGCTGGAACGCGATATCGACGGCTGGAAGGTACACGAAAACGCCACGGCGCCGGTGCTGTTCGACCGTGGCATTCCGGATTCGCTGGGCTACCTGCAACTGTGCGGTCTGGACGCGCCGCCACGGATGACCAACGCAGTGCGCGACTGCCGCTATGCGCCCCGGGTCTTCTTCGCCCCGCCCTGGCGCGATATTTATCGCCAGGACGATGAACGCCGCCAGAGCTGGGACGAAGCGGCGGCCACCGCCCGGGTGATGCTACGACTGTATCGCGCCTGCGGCTATCAGGTGGTAATGGTGCCGCCGCTGACTGCGGCGGCCAGGGCTCGCTGGCTGCGAGCAAGGCTGATTACAGGGTAACGTGCTGCTTCATCACCCGCTTAAACAGCAGCGAGCGAGCGCGCATAAAGCGACGCTCCAGCTTAAAGCCGGGCCGCCGGTTAATGCCCATGCGCATCAGGCGGTCGGCGCCCCCCTTGCTGGCAGGCCAGGGGAGCGGGCCTGCCAGTACCGTCTGTCCAGGCTTCAGATGGGCAAAAGCCGCCCAGTAGTCCGCCACCCGGGCGGCAAACGCCAGATCCTCAAGGCTGGCGTACTCCCTGGACGGCAGAATGGTGCCAAGGGTATCGAACACGTAGGGAATTTCGTTGCCATGCCAGGCGCCCCAGGGATAGGTGGCGTGCTCCGCTTCGGCAACATAGTCAAACCAGTAGCGCCAGCAGGGCTGCCCCAGGCGCTGCCAGGACTGCATCGCCACGAATCCCATGGTGGTAAAGGCCATATCGCGACTGACCTGGCGGCCCAGCGCCTCGTCGCCGCGTACCCCCGGATAGAGCATGCGGATCAACGCCAGCCCCAACCGGTGGTCGCGACGCATGCGTTGGATCTGCTGCGCCAGATCGACGCCAAACACCCCCATCACGCTGGCTTCGTCGCTGTTGCTGCCTATCATCAGCGGCATGGGGTGTTGCCGCCCGGCCATCAGGCTTTCCAGCATAGGTTGCGGCAGTACCCGATCGCCGCAGATGGGCACCGGCCCCGTTCCCAGCGGGCTGGTCAGCGGCCAGAACACATCGGCCGGCAGGGCCCGCAGTTGAGCGGCTGAAGCATTTTCCAGCCCCAGATGGCGAGCCACCGCCTCACCTCGGGCCGTTGCCTCGCTGAACGGTTCATCGGCCAGGGTATAGGCGCTCTGGGCAATCGCTTTATGAAACAGACCGGCGGACAGCGGCGACACCAGCAGCGACAGCACGCTGCGCCCACCGGCTGATTCGCCAAACAGGGTGATATTTTGCGGATCGCCGCCGAACGCGGCGATGTTATCGCGCACCCACTCCAGGGCTGCAATCTGATCCAGCAGCGCGAAGTTAGCAAGCGGCCCTTCGGGATCTTCCTCCGCAAGCGCCGGATGGGCGAAGAACCCCAGATGACCGAGACGGTAATTCACCGTAACCACCACCACGCCACGATTCGCCAGTGCCCGCCCTTCATAGGGCGGCAGACTACCGGCGCCGATGGTGTAACCGCCGCCGTGCAGCCAGACCATCACCGGCAGCGGCTTGTCGCTCTGGGCCGGTGCCCAGATATTCAGATACAGACAATCTTCACAAAAGGTGCCAGGGTCACCGCCGCCCACTTCCCGACAGGCTTCAATACTCTGCCAGGCGGCAGGCGCAAAGCGGTCCGCCATCCGCACGCCATGCCAGGGCACCGGCGGTCGCGGCGCGCGCCAGCGCCCTTCCCCCACCGGCGGCGCCGCATAGGGAATGCCGCGCCAGACGGCGATATCTTCTTCAATCTGACCAATAAGCTGCCCCTGACTCAGGGTGACGATCGGCGTGGCGGGCCTTTTCATACGACTGTCCTTTTGAAAACACGCCGCTAAGAGTACCTATTTCAGAGCAGACCGCAACGCCGTTTGCTACGTTTTTCCAGTTCCTGGTAGAGGGCAAATTCGTTCAGCACCGAGGCGCCCAGCGCCATTTCAAAATCGCTGCGGCTGGCGTTGCCGTGACTCAGGGGGTGGGCTTCATCCCCAAGATTAGACTGGAAAATACCGGCGGCGCTGACCGGCAGGAAATCTTCATAGGTGATGGGATGCGCCACCAGCCAGCCGCGGTCGATCAACGGTTCCGGATCGCAGCCGGGTTCAATGGCGGCGCGGTGCGCTTCACCGGCGGGGGTCAGACGGTAACGGAAGTAGCCCAGCCCCTGGCGGCGTACCTCCCGGGCGTCATCCGGGAAGCGGCTGAACACCTCCTGCAGACGGAGCTGATGAGTCAGGTTATCGCGGGCGTTACCGACTTCCCGTAGCAGGGTATCGTACAGCGCTCGCCCTTTAGGGGTGAGCGCCATACCGCGTTGTTCAATTTCACCAAAACGCGCCCTGTGGCTGCCCGGCTGCTGGTCGCTGAACATAATCGACTCCTCCAGCGCCTTAAAACTGGTCTGACGCAGCAGGATCGGCACAGCCCGACGCGGCGGCCCCTCAATCACCATTTTGGGGACGATACCACGCTCCGGCATCTGGGCCTGTACCCGGTCGATATCCAGGGTTCGCGGCGTCAGATGGTTGATATGGCAGCCGCGGAAGCTGACCACATCGGCAATCAGCTGGTGGGTCTGATGCAGGGACTCATAGGTGGCGGCATCCACCGTGGCGTGGCGCTGCCAGCGGAAGGTTTCCAGCACCTCATTAACGAACGCATCCGCCTGTGCCTGGGTAAAGCCGCACTTCCGCTCATACTGAGTCAGTAGCGTGATGCAGCCGGGGGTAAAGATATGGCGCTGCGCCAGTATCGATTCGGCCCGGCGCCGCAACCCTTCGTCAGGGATCAGATCCAGCCGCAGCAGCGAAGTAAAGATCCGAAACGGATTGCGGGAAAGCGAAGCCTCTTCGATGGGACGAAAGGCGGTGGAGTGAACCGGCACCCCCGCCTGAGACAGGTCGTAGTAACCCACCGGGAACATCCCCATCACCTTAAAGATACGTCGCAGCGTCTCCAGCTCATGGGCCGTACCGACGCGAATCGCCCCGTGGCGCTCCACGTTCAGGCGCGACAGTTCATCGGCGTTCGCCAGTTGCTCATGCAGGCCGGGATTTTTTTCCAGCACCCCCAGATTCACATCGGCTACCAGCTCCAGTAGCGTGCCGTACTGCGGAACCTCCTGCTGGTACATGGCCGACATTGCCTGGGAGAATTGCTCCCGGATCTCATCGGCCGTGACGTTGTTCACCATGCTTTCATCCCTCCAGTGGGTAATGGAGGAAATAGTAGGAAAGCGCCGGGTGAGCCGTCGGGAAGAATTTGCTTTTTGTGATCGCCAGGGCATTGGTTGCGCAAACGCAGGGGAGCGGGATAGATAACGACGAGTTATTAAAAAAGCGCCATAATTTCACTATTAATTAACAATTAATTTACACACACTGACCGACACCGATAACGACAACACCTGTACTCAACCAACCGGAGCCCGTCATGAACGACGAAAAATGGTCCCCCCGCGAACTGGTGCACCGCGACTATCGCAGCCACCCGCCGGCTTACACACCGGGCTACAAAACCAGCGTGCTGCGATCGCCGCGTAACGCCTTAATCTCCCTGCAAAATTCACTTTCTGAAATCACCGGCCCTGTCTTCGGCGCCCGTGAGCTTAGCCCCAAAGATAACGATCTGATCCTTAACTATGCTAAAGAGGGGCTGCCCATTGGCGAACGGATTATCGTTCACGGCTACGTGCGTGACGGATACGGCCGACCGGTGAAAAACGCGCTGCTGGAAGTGTGGCAGGCCAACGCGGGCGGTCGCTACCGCCACAAGAAGGATCGGTACCTGGCGCCGATCGATCCCAACTTCGGCGGCTGTGGCCGCATGCTAACCGACGAAAACGGCTACTACGCCTTTCGCACCATCAAGCCCGGCCCCTATCCGTGGCGCAATCAGGTAAGCGACTGGCGTCCGGCCCATATCCACTTTTCGCTGTCCGGCGACAGCTTCGGCCAGCGGCTGATCACCCAGATGTACTTCGAAGGCGATCCGCTGATTAAGCAGTGCCCCATCGTACGTACACTGGGGGACGACGACGCGGTGCGCACCCTGATTGCCGAACTGGATATGTCAGCGGCGGTACCGCTGGACTGTCTGGCTTATCGCTTCGATCTGGTTCTGCGCGGCCACCGGGCCACGCTGTTTGAAAACCGTACCCAGGGGGCCGCATCATGAGAGACTATTTACCGGAAACCGCCTCCCAGACCGCTGGCCCTTACGTGCACATCGGCCTGGCGCCCCAGGCTGCGGGCTTCGATATCTTCGAGAATAACTTCAGCCATATACTGACCAACAGCCACACCAAAGGAGAACGGGTAACCATTGAAGGCCGGGTGATTGATGGTTCCGGCACGCCAGTTCGCGACGTGCTGCTGGAGATCTGGCAGGCCAATGCCGTCGGGCGCTACAGCCACCCCGCCGACCAGCAGCAGGAAAAAGCGCTGGACCCCGATTTTCGCGGCTGGGGGCGCAGCTGTTCCGACTTCGACAGCGGCGTCTGGCGTTTTGAAACCATCAAGCCCGGCCCGGTGGTCGGCCGTGACGGGCGCATAATGGCGCCGCACGTTAACCTGTGGATCGTCGCCCGCGGGATCAATATCGGGCTGAACACCCGCATGTACTTTGACGATGAAGCCGATGCCAATAGCCGCGACCCGGTGCTTAACCTGATTGAATGGGAAGTACGCCGCGCAACGCTTATCGGCAAACGCCAGCAGCGCGGTGACAAAGTGGTTTACCAGTTCGACATCCGACTGCAGGGCGAAAACGAAACTGTCTTTTTCGACCTCTGAGCCATGACACGCGTCCCGCCATGCTGGCGGGACATTTTTTCACCGCTGCGATAATTTCTTCCCCCATCGACATCCCCCCGGACGAATGTTAATTTTATTTTGCTATCAGGTTATCAAAAATAAGCATGTTACCTTGTCACAGTCGTCGCGCTGGATTTAACTTGGGGTTATGGAAAAAAACAGTCTCTTCAGCCAGCGGATTCGCTTGCGCCATCTGCATACATTCGTGGCCGTCGCCCAACAGGGAACACTGGGGCGCGCGGCTGAAACTCTTAATCTTAGTCAACCGGCCCTCTCCAAGACCCTGAATGAGCTGGAACAGTTAACCGGCGAACGCCTGTTCGAACGCGGTCGGCTGGGCGCTCAGCTCACGCTGATGGGCGAACAGTTCCTGATTCACGCGGTCCGGGTGCTGGATGCGCTGAATCACGCCGGGCTTTCCATGAGCCGCAAGCAGGGCCAGACCCATGACGTGGTGCGTATCGGCGCCCTGCCCACGGCGGCGCTCGGCATTCTGCCCAGCGTGATTGGCCAGTACCACGGCCAGCAGGCGAACGTCACCCTGCAGGTGGCGACCATGAATAACACCATGCTGCTGGCGGGGCTAAAGTCCGGCGAGCTGGATCTCGGCATCGGCCGTATGTCCGACCCGGAACTGATGACCGGCCTTAACTATGAGCTGCTGTTTCTGGAATCGCTAAAGCTGGTGGTGCGCCCCGATCACCCTCTATTACGTGACAATGTCACACTTAGCCGGGTAATGGAGTGGCCAGTGGTGGTTTCGCCCAAAGGCACGGTACCACGCCAGAATGCCGAAGCGCTGCTGGCCAGCGAAGGCTGTAAGCTGCCCGCCTCCTGCATCGAAACGCTGTCAGCTTCGCTGTCGCGCCAGCTGACGGTGGACTATCAGTATGTCTGGTTTGTGCCTTCCGGCGCGGTGAAAGAGGATCTACGCCAGGGTACCCTGAACGCCCTGCCGATACCCACCCACGGCGCGGGCGAGCCCATTGGCATTCTGACCCGGGTCGATGCGCCCCTTTCCCCCGGCGCCCAGGCGCTGCTGACCTGTATCAGGAAGAGTATGCCGGCGTAAAGCCGTACCCCATTGACACCGGACAACCCTCTGCTTAACTGAACGTATCCTGATTCCGTTCCGTCGACGCAGAGAGGTTGTGCCGAGATGAGTTCACGTTCCACCAGAAACCTGCGTTTTAACCCTGCTTCCCCTGGTTTCAGCGATAACCTCTACGCAGTCTATGAGGGTATGCGCCGCGACCAGCCGCTGGTCCGGCTGGGCAGAACCTGGATTCTGACGCGCTACGGCGACGTACTGAACGCGCTAAAAGACAAAAAGCTCGCCAGTGATACCATTCCGCGCCAGCTGCATGGCAAATTCCTCACCCGCTGTAGCGAACTTTCTCCCCCGTTACAGGCGCTGATCTACGGTATTGTACTGTTCGAAGAAGGTGACCCGCATCGCCTGCATCGTCAGGCGCTGCTTACGCTGTTCAGCGACAGCCCATGGCAGGATCTGCAAAACCTGGTCGCCCGGGAGGCCGACCAGCTGGCGGAAGACGTGTTTAAGGCGCAGCAATTCGACGGAATTACCGATATCGCAGCCCCGCTTTGGGATCGTCTTTTTACCCAATGGCTTAGCTTACCCACCCCCGTTCAGAAAATTGTGAGCAGAGAAAAGCGCCCCATTCGGCTGCTGCTTGATCCCAGTGCTATCGACGAGCCCGGCATGGAACGGCTACTGCGGGCGATGCAGAATCTGGACAGGGTGTTTAAACAACTACTCGCTGGCGATTTCGGCCCTTATGATTCTCTGTTTCTGCGCACCTTAAGCAAGGGCTACCATAACGATCCGGCGTTACTCAATGAGAGATTCAGCATTGACTGTATAACACTATTGATTGGCGGCAGTGAAACCAGCGAAGCACTGATCGGCAACCTACTCTTCATCCTGACAAACCATCCACAACGGCGTGAACAGGTGCTGACAACCCCCTCTGGCGTGCGTGAGATCGTACTGGAAACCATGCGGTTTGAATCCCCCCTGCAGATGGCGCGGCGCGGCGTAACCACGCCACTGGAACTCTATGGTCGTGAACTGCGTCCCGGCGACAATCTGCTGCTGTGTCTGGGCTCTGCAAATCGTGACGAATCGATTTTTGAACGGCCCGACCAGTTTATTCCGGGCAGGAAAAACGCCCAGCGCCAGTTGGGATTCGGCGCCGGAGCACATCTGTGCATTGGCCAGACCCTGGCCCGGCTGCAGGCGGAACAGATGACTAAAGCGATGCTTAGCCGGTTACCGGCTATCTATTTAAACGGCCACGCCCACTGGCAGCAGCAAAGCCTGATTTTACGGGCTCTGGCATCCCTGCCCTTATCCATCCACCCGGTAACCCCGGATATTCAGACATAATATTGATGAAGAAATAACCCATGCTTTTTTTAAACAAGTCATGCGATTAAACGTATTTCTGATCCAGGCCACATTCCAGGAGCAATCAACCGACACAAATATATGAATTTATAAATCAGTCTGTTACTATTTTTTTCGCTCGAAACAAGATTTTTTCGACGCCTGGGCTACACTCGATATGGTGTCTTAACGTCCATTCAATACCCAACAAGGATGCTTTATTATGAAAAAAACAGCTTTAATCACCGCCATTGTTGCGTCTGCATTCTCCTTTAGCGCGTTTGCAGCTACTCAGGTCTCCAAACAGGAAATCGACCAGTTTAAACTTGTTAAAGTGGGTGATATCAATGTCTCCCAGTCTGGTGGCGCAATCTCTTCCCCAAGCGATCTGCACGACGCACTGTCCGCGAAAGCTGACGAGAAAGGCGGCAAGTACTACCATATCGTTGCTGCCCGCGAGCACGGTCCGAACTTTGAAGCGGTTGCTGAAGTCTACAAAGACGCCAATAAGTAAGTTCGCACAACATTCGAAAACCACGCCAGCTGGCGTGGTTTTTTTATGCATCAAGGAGAACCATGAATATCTCAACGCCGCGTTTCATACTAAAACCCATATCAGAAAATGACTGGATATTTTTTCTGGCGTTACGCCAGGATGAAACGCTAATGCGTTATATGTCAGACGTGGCGCAACGTGCCGAAATTCAGGCCCTGTTTGAGCGACGTCTTAAAGCGTGGAAAGAAGAGACCTTTACCCCAAAAACCTGGATTATCCACGATCGGCTCAACCATGCGCAGGCGCTGGGGGAAATCGGCATCGCCCGCCAGGCGATGGCGCGCCAGCATGGAGAAGTCGGCTATACCATCTGTACGGCAGCCCAGGGGAAAGGCGTGGCCAGCGAGACGCTGGCAGCCGTGTGCCGGGACGCTTTCGATAAAGGCGATTATCAATGCCTGGACGCCCGGGTTCTGGGCGGTAATCAGGGCTCTATCCGGGTACTGGAAAAGTGCGGATTCCGGCTGCAGCAGACGGTTAAAAACGGCTACTCGCTTCACGGTCGGTATCATGACGACCTGCTTTACCGGCTGGAGAAGGCCCGATCTCTGGTAGGGTGACGGCTGTACGGCAGTGAACTGGCACATCTAAAGGGAGTGTTACGGTTCGTTTTTCTAAGCTGCCTGTACGGCAGTGAACATCAGAATCCGGCGAATATCGATATCCGACCATTTCTAAGCTGCCTGTACGGCAGTGAACTGTCAGCACGCCGACAGGCTGAAGCGCCGCCATTTCTAAGCTGCCTGTACGGCAGTGAACAGATCGTCATCAAGCCCGCCGCCTCCGGTAAATTTCTAAGCTGCCTGTACGGCAGTGAACGATTCGCCAGGTGAGAAATTGAAGCTTCGCATTTTCTAAGCTGCCTGTACGGCAGTGAACATTACATGTAGAACGCAACGAAGAAGGGTATTTTTCTAAGCTGCCTGTACGGCAGTGAACAGAAGCAAAATAGCAGTAACCCACCGTTTTATAAATAAAAATACCCCGCATTCTGGTAAAAACCCTTTTTCCATCGCCCCCCAACACCATATTTAAAATCAACACCTTAGTTCAATGCTGAAAAAAAGGGTTGCGATAAAAAAACGCCGGGAGCTATCCCGGCGTCTGGTACAGGCAGGCGTTTCAGAACCAGGGAATGGTGGCCTGGGCGCTTAAACCATAGCTGCTAAAGCGCCCGGTCACCGGCGCCGACAGCATATCGCCATGGCGAAAAAACAAACGGAACGATTGCCCGCTGGAAAGGCTTTTCAGGCTAAGGTACGGCAGCGTCGTCTGCTGAGTCTTCATGGTTTGCAGCCGTGCTTCGGCCTGCTCTTCGCTCAGCCAGCCTTTACGCACTGAACGGCGCAGCAGGCGTTCCGGGCTGCTTTTTACCTGTACGCGGCTGACCACCCGCCAGTGACTGACGACCGGAACCGGCGCTATGGTTGAACAGCGACAGTAGTCGCTCAGTCCAGCGCGCCAGCGCGTCGCTTCCAGTTCATTCAGGGCAGCGTGACTACCGTGCAGCCGCAGCACCGCCCCAGGAGTCTTTCCATATTCCGGAAAGCTGACGCCGATATCCCCCTGCCCGCGCGCGCCTAGCGCCCGATGCAGTTTGGCAAACAGCGCCGCCATCAGCAGGGGTTCGGTGAACTCAGGATCGGGAAGAACCCGGATCTCCAGATAGTGATCCATCGTCACTCCTTACTCGCTCTTTTCGCCGAAGACGCCGCCGCGGATCAGAACCGCCATTACGTAATGCTGCTGTTCCACTTCCGGCTTCTGCCCTTTCACCACCCAGTTATCCAGCAGGGTATAGAAATCCATCTTCTCTCTGGGCTGGCGGCAGGCTATGCCGCGACTGGTCACCGAACCATAAGGCTCAACGGCGATGGCGCCATACTCGTCGGCCAACGGGTGCCAGGTATCAATGGTACGCAGCGCATTGCCAATCTTCTGGGAATGAATACCGGCCACCTCATCCACCTGGTACAACAAACGGCTTTTACTGCTGTTGCTGTCCAGCACCAGCTCCTGAGAAGGAAAGACCTCCTGCCCAGCCCCCAACCGTACCTGAGCCTCGACGGTCAGCAGAACAAAATTTTGCCCGCTGAGTCCCTGGGCGATCTGCTGTGCCAGTTCGTTCAGCGCGCTATCGTCGGCGTTGAATTCCCGCAGTGAGTAATCATGGGCGTTAAATTCCCACACCTGCCCCTCTTTACCCGTTACGCGAATCTGGATTTGTTCTGCGCCCACGCGGTTACGCCACAGGAAGCGTCCGTTCGCCAGGTTGGAGGCATAGCGACGCGCCAGCTCGTCAAAACCCTGTTCTTCAACGTATCCGTTAATAACTTGTGTCAGTTCATCCTGATAGGCGCGATCGTTGCAAACCGATGGCACCGCCAGGTTACCCAGCACACGCAGGGTGAAAATCAGCTTCAGGGTATCGGCATCCGCAGGGAGCGCCGCCACGTCCACCCGTTGCAGGTTAGCCTTCTGGATCTCGGCATCCAGCTTAACCGGATCATTGGTGATTGCATTTTTCAGGCGGTTAGAGATGGTGCCACGCACGGCCTTTTCCTGAACGCGAATGGGTTGCCAGTCGCTGCCCTGCCAGTTACCGGCCAGCAAAATGGCGTCGGAGGTGGCGAGCTTGCGTTCAAATGCCAGTACAGAAGCGGTTTTTACAGTAGTCGGTGCCTTTGCCATGGATTCATCCTTTTTATTCATGATGTTCTGATCTCTGCTGCACGTCGGTGCCGCAGCAGTAATAACCGGTTTCAGTGGTGTGATAGCGCCAGAAAACGTCGTTGAGATCGCTGATGCGATGTACCCCACACCATTCGCCAATTCCGTAAACCGCCTCGGCAAAGGCAAAAGGTACATCCGGATCCCGTGCGTTTTCCACCGCTCCCGGCGGGTAAAGCGCAGATATCCTCTGCCAGCCGGTCATCAGGGGTACCAGGTAGCCGGGCCGGGGTTTGGGCAGATAACGCCACGCTGCCGCCGCGCCTTCCTGCGACTCTTCCCCCTCTGGCATTTCGGCCTGCATCTTGAGTGCCGCAAAATCCAGCCAGGCATCAAGCCGGGTCGCCTGCGGATCTTCCTGCAATAACGCCTGGTGATGTTCGCCCAGCCAGTTGCTGCGGTCGCGCAGTACAAAGCCGGGCATCATCCGCCACTGCAATTTTTTAAGCTCGCCGCTTGTACGGGGCCTGTCCAGTACCAGTATTTCTGGTTCGCCGGTGATAATGCCTCCGGCCAGCCGCTGCGACGGGCAAAGCTGCGCCAGGCGGGCTTCCAGATCGCGCCTGCCATATTCACCGTTTTCGATCTCCCCCTGGCATTCCAGCAGCAGGGAAACGGTCATATGCATCCGCCCCTCTTCATTAAAAGAGGCGGTTTTGCCCTCTTTAGTTAGCGGATTGCGCGTCAGGGCGAACTGATAGTCGCGTCCCGAAGAGTAAGCGTGAGCCTGATGATCGTGACAGATAACCGCACAGGCCGTGAGCGACAGCCCACTGTCGGCACCAAGCCGACGGGAAAGCGCGTGGGTGTATCCCATAAAGTGAGTCATGGCCGGAAAGCCCCAGGTCAGCCCCGCCACGGCATTTGCGTTTTCCACCCGCAGGCGGCGCAGTAAGATAAGCGTGCTCATTTCAGCCCCTCGCGGATAATTTGTTCCATTTCCCGTAGCTGCTGACGCAGGCGCAGGCGCGTTTCCCAACTGCGTTTTTCCGCCTGACCGACGTCTGGCAACTGCTTACGCAACCGGTGGTTAAGCCAGCGGGCGAAATCTTCTGCCACCAGATCCTGCCATTCATCTTTATCGCGCTCAGCAGCAAAGGCATCGTCAATTTTGCAGCGCCAGGGATCGAGCCACAGTTGCTGATGCATCTTGAGTTCCGGGCAATGCTGGCTCCAGCCCTGCCATTCCTCACGTTGATAATTGGCGGCCATCACAAACAGCCGATCGATTAGTTCATCGATGTAGCCATCCCGAGCCTGGCGAATATGGACATTTTTATAATCACCACTGTCGATAACCAGCCGGGTAATGCGCCGAATAATGGGCGAGGCAGCGCGATCGTACTGCGCCCCCTGGGTGAACAGCGAACGCATGGCGCGCGGAGGTTTATCCTGCGCCTTCCAGCGCGGCGGCTGGGCGGCAAGCAGCCAGGCCCTTCCGCCACGGACGCTGTTCAGGTAAGAGATATTCTGGGGTTTGGTGCCGCCAAAGTGCATCTCGGCCATTTGCGGGAAGGAGACCAGGGGTTTGTGGTGCCAGGTTTCGCTGCGCCGTGCCTGCCATGCGGCTTTGGCTTCATCACCAAAGCGCAGGGCGACGATCTTCTGATGCATGGCATGAGTCAGGGAAGAAGCAAAAAGCGGGCTCAGCAGATGGTAGCCGCCGTTCACCGGAAAGTAGATCTGCTTAGCCAGCTTATGGGAGGCGGGCTGACCGGGAGTCAGGGCCCGGGAAAAACCGGCTACCCACTGCGCCAGTTGCTGTTCGTTTTCGGCAAAGGTCGCCAGCGCGCTGTGATCCTGGCGTTTCAGGGCCGCCAGCAGCGAATCACCTTCAACTTCGGTCTGGAGCAGTTTTGCCACATCCAGCGCCGCAGCATTGCCCACCGCATCGGTTGCCAGTACGTCCAGCGCCGCGCTGCCCAGATAGCCATCATCCTGGCGCGTTTCGCTATACAGGCTGCTGCCCTTCGAATCCCCATGGGTAAACTTGGCCGCATGGGTGACCAGGCTAATCTGCCCTGCCCGCGCCGCCGCATCGGTCAGCCAGGTGCCGGGCGTATAGCGCAACTCCAGTCCACGACGCTCTGCGGCAATGGTCGCTGCGCCATCTGCCTCCAGCCGCTTCGCCGCTGCTTTATCAAACGCTTCCAGCCTGGTCTGCCCCCGGGCGGCAATATATTCGGCGATAAAAGCAGTTAGTGGTGTTTGTAGCATCACTCCTCCTTAAGATGAGTAATCCTTAACTATTGAAAGTAATCATTGCATTCATGGTTTAGAGGAAGAAATAACGGATATAACCCGAGAAGCGTAACTGCATGGCTGGATTTCACTATTGATAATAATCAAATTATCTAAATTAGTTCGTTGCCGAATTCGACAAACGACGCTCAGAACGTTCCTCCGTTCTGGCTATCTATATATTAAAGATTCCTGATATATGAATTTATCCGGCCGGGTGATTTTGGGCTGCCTGTACGGCAGTGAACTGCAACTTCCCTAAGCGAGAGGCATGTCTGATTTTCTAAGCTGCCTGTACGGCAGTGAACTACGTATTTAGTGGTAGGTCACGCCGAAAGGTTTTCTAAGCTGCCTGTACGGCAGTGAACCTGGTGGTGAACTGTGCAGGGTTGGCGTAACCTTTCTAAGCTGCCTGTACGGCAGTGAACGTCCTGCAACTCTCCGGTGATTCCGGATCGTTTTTCTAAGCTGCCTGTACGGCAGTGAACGATGATTCGCTTTTCGCTTAGTACCAGGTCGTTTTCTAAGCTGCCTGTACGGCAGTGAACATTGTGCGCCGCGAGGTCACTCGGGATATAGCTTTCTAAGCTGCCTGTACGGCAGTGAACGATACCCCGGAGCCGTTCCGCAGTCGTTTTCCTTTCTAAGCTGCCTGTACGGCAGTGAACCGCATCAGCCGCAACAGGACGGTAACTGAAATTTTCTAAGCTGCCTGTACGGCAGTGAACACATCATTCAAATGTTAAGCGCCATATCGGCATTTCTAAGCTGCCTGTACGGCAGTGAACATTTTGGCTACGTCGAAGCGAACACCATTGAATTTCTAAGCTGCCTGTACGGCAGTGAACACTGGACGATAACGCGGTGCGTTCACGATATTTTTCTAAGCTGCCTGTACAGCAGTGAACATGATAAGGAGCGCTAAGTGCGCTAGGAGGGTTTTCTAAGCTGCCTGTACGGCAGTGAACCTCAGCCAGCCAGTCAATCAGCCCCCGAACCATTTCTAAGCTGCCTGTACGGCAGTGAACACGGTGATTTCAGGTTGAGTTTGGGTGAGGATTTTCTAAGCTGCCTGTACGGCAGTGAACAACTCTTCATCCCAGCTATCGTGTGCGGGGTATTTCTAAGCTGCCTGTACGGCAGTGAACTGCTCAGCCTGAGGCTGGGAGTCGCTATTGGTTTTCTAAGCTGCCTGTACGGCAGTGAACGAAGCCGTTGGTGGACAGAGCTACCTGGTCGTTTTCTAAGCTGCCTGTACGGCAGTGAACCAGAACATGGCCCAGGGCGTGAACACGTCAGCTTTCTAAGCTGCCTGTACGGCAGTGAACATGTGTCGGGGGTGATATGTATGAGCTCAGGATTTCTAAGCTGCCTGTACGGCAGTGAACTTTTTCTTGATGGCATTTCCTTTTCCTCGAGATTTCTAAGCTGCCTGTACGGCAGTGAACTGAAGAAAAATAACAGTAACCCGCCGGTTTATAAACCAAAATCGGCGATTATCAACCAGACACCCTTTTTCCAGCGCCATACAACCGTACAAATAAAATCAATGAGTTACATATGCACTGAAAAAAAGGGTTCAGACACATATACCGAACGCCGTTAGTCATACTGCCTGAACACCCCTAACCCCGGATGATACAGCCAGTCATCCTCGGCCTGCTCTTTCGAGCTCCGTAACAGAATCTCGCCATAGCGCAGACAGACATCCTTAATCTCCATCTGTCGCTGCTCCGCCAGCGCCAGCAGTGTCCGCTGGTAATCGATATCGAACCAAAGCTCTACCCCCAGCGCCATAGTTAACTCAACGGCCTTCAGACCATCCGCCCGCTTCGGCTCGCCATTCTGTTGCAGGAAACAGAAATCAGGCGCTTCATCTTCATCGTCGGTATAAAGAAAGAATGGCTGTTCCGGTTGGGACTTTCTGAATGGCGTGCGGCGCTGTAGCTCGCCGTTCCAGGTGACCGGTGCGCCCCACCAACGGGAAGCCACCGGTTCGCTCCCTTCATCGTTACCCAGCAGTTCGTCGCGCAACCGGCTGTGCTCCAGCATCGCGAAGGTATTCTCTGCCGTCGGCTGCACAATACGGGGAATAGCGTTCAGCGTTTGCCAGCACGCCTCGGGCATTAGCTCGCGCAGATCGTGGCTGTTTAGCAGACCCGATTTTTCGAATCCCGGCTGGCAATATGCCGGAGAAATTCCCTTCAACGCCCGGATATTCCGGTTCAGTACGATCAGGTTTTCGGTTTGCGGAGCCTCCTGGCGATGGCGCTGAATACGCCCGGCGAACTGAATCAGCGAACGCATGGAGCTGGGTTCAATAATGCCCCAGTCCGCATCCCAGTCGCGCCCGACTTCCACCACCGAGGTGCCGAGCACAATAAACAGATGATGGCGGGCCGGGTGCTCCTCTATCGCCGTGCGGATTTCCGGCTGCCGCCATAACTGCTGTTGATCGTGCCGGGAAAAGGCCGCATCCAGTCCCTTTTCAATACGGGAACGCACCGCCAGTGGGTGCTGGCTGTGGTATACGCAATAGTGGAAGCAGTAATCGTCCGGCGGCGACATCGCCATCAGTCGCCGGGCCAGCGCCACCAGAGGATTGATATTGGCCATCCGCACCAGCCCCAGAGAAACCGTTTTTCCTTCCGGATGGCTTTGATGATGCCGACCATGCAACGCCAGTGCCTGGTGATAAACCGTATCGGCCACGGATTCGATCACCGCATTGGCCGCCGAAACCTGCGGTTCAATCACCGCCAGCTTTCCAAAACGCAATCGGGGCTGATCCGGCAGACGACGGGCTCGCCGCCCGGCAAACTGCTGATGGGCATCCAGATACCCCTGATTACCCGTTGCGATCGCCTGCCCGCTCACCTCCTGCGCCTGAGCGCCATACTCATCGAACCAGGCACAGCAGATTTTCACCGCCCTTTCCGGCTCGCCGCAGGCCTTCTGGTATTCCCGCCGACCGTGACTGTAAGCGGTAAACAGCGCCTCGCACTGGGCTGGCGTGAGCGTGGCGGAAGAGAGCAAAACGCGGCTGCCCAGCATCCCCGCCCAGTTCACCAGCCGACACATGGCGTGAAGATCGTCATTATCAAAATCATCCGGCTCATCGAGCACCAGATCGCTGGTCAGCAACCGAAGCATAGCGGGGATCTGCCTGCCGCCGCGCACGCCTTCGGTGGCGGGCATCAGATGGTCTATCGTGGTAACCAGTACCGGCGCGCTGACCAGCCGGTTCAGACGACTGTCTCCGGCCAGCCACTGGTGCAAAGGGCCGCTCACCTCGCTGCCGTCATAGTGAACATACTGATGATCCTCCAGCACCTCTTCCGCGCTGGCGCTGGAGCAGTCATCTTCCACCTGCGTTGAATTCAGCTCCTGCACCGCCGGGGAACCGGTCAGCACCGCCAGATCGTCGCTTTCCAGCTTCAGACGCGAACGTAATGCATCGCCGGTCTGTAGCGTCAGGGTACGCAGCCCCAGCGCCACGCTGAAACGGCATCCTTCCTGTTCACTGGAAAGTGCATACATAATCCGGGCGTTGGCAAAGGTTTTACCGCATCCGGTCGATGCCATATTGATTCCAAAAAAGCCCTGTTCCGCGCTACGTTCGCGTAGCGTCAGTGCCAGATCCCAGGCCCGATTCTGCCAGCCGAAGCGCCCGCAGGCCCGCTCGCGGAAAGTTTTATGGCGGGCGATAGCCGGAAGCGAACGCCGCACCCAGGGAAGCGAGCGGCCAAGCAGCAGCGCATGGTGACTGACCCCGGCAAGATGCTCATCCAGTTTTTGCTTGAGTGTGCCTGATGCGCGATCGCTGTTAGCCCAAACGGCATAGCGCTCATCCTGCCAGCCTTGCCAGGGCTGCTGCGCCGAGTAATGGTGATCGGCCAGCATTAACGAAAGGCGCGCCAGATGGCAGGTGAAAAGCTGGTCGAGAGTTCCAAAACCGTGCAGCGCTCTGGCCTGAGTTGCACGCCTGACTATCTGGCGCGCCTTTTCCCGCCAGGTACGGCTACGCAGCGGCGTTCCCTTAGGGAAGGTCCATACCGCAGTAAAATCCTTTTCTTTCCAGCGCTCATCGCGATGATTCCGCGAATTCCAGTCCGCATTAAGCTGCCTTTCCAGCCAGCCCGCGCTGTATTGCAGATCCGGGCCAGCGCCATATTGCAACTGGGGAATACGGTGATGGGACAAAATCAGCCAGGCCACGGTTTGCGCCAGTGGGGGGAGCGAACATAGCGGGCTGCTGCTGTATGTCAGGCTGTCTTTTTTCAGGGCTGCCAGCAGCGCTTTTTCTTCACGCGAATCAATATCGCCAAGCTTCGCCAGCCACTGTTCGTCACTCAGATCGCCCACAAAAGCCTGGAACAGCCGCACCGACAGCCATTCATGGCGATAAGGCTGAAAGCGAGGTTTACCTTGCTTTGTCAGGCCATCCTGGAAGCACTTTCCGGCCTTACCAAAGTCGTGGAACAGCGCGGCCAGTGCCGCCAGTAATGCGATGCTTTCAGCGCTGTGCCAGTGATGTTCAGCACCACGGCGTAAAATATCCTGTTCGCTGCGATGGGTAGGCACCCGCCCCTGGGCATTAAAACGCCGCAGATTACCCACTATCCATAACAGTTCGGTCTGGCCGCCCTGTTTTATCCAGTGGCAGGCCACCGCAGTGTTGCGGCGCGCGGTTTTGCGCAACAGTTTACGCAGAGTATTCAGCCCTTCCAGGGTAATGGCGGTTTGCCAGGCCGCGCTGCCGGTACGTTCGGCAAACCGATCCAGAATTCGGCAGCTCTCTTCCCGGGCGCCTTTGGTGCACTGAGAAATCAGCAGAATGTTCATGATGCATCCCCGGACAGCGCTTGCGCGGTCTGCTGTAGCGTTTCGATCATCACATCTAATGCTTCGGCCTGCTGAAAACGGGTAATACAGCGTTGACGAAATTGCTGTTCATCCTCACCCGCCATGGCGGAAATAAAGGCCTGCGGCAGAATTAGCGCATCCTTAATTAGATCGGCGATATCAAACACCAGTCCGCCGCGCCGGGTTTTACCGTGCATCACCGCCAGGCCGTGCGGCAGACCCGTTACCCAGGCGGCCACGGCAGCCAGTCCGTAGGCCAGATAGTTACCGTGATCGAGAAAGCCGTTTGCCGGGTCGGTTCCGCCACCGCGTTTGGCGCGGGTAAAATCGCCGTAGCCGGTCGCCTGACTGGCCAGCCGATAGAGCGATTTCGTGAGCTGAGCCTCCTGGAGCATCAGTTCGTTATGGGTTGCGGCCTGGGCCATTGTCTGGCTGGCGCGGGCCAGTACCCGCTCCAGCGTGCTGATATCCACCGAAAAAGTGCCTTCCCGCACCAGCCGGGAGCCGGTCCAGTACCGGGAAATTTGCGCCAGTCGAACCTGCTGAAAGCGCCTGGCCGCCTCCAGTCGTTGCGATTCATCAAACCAGAAGGCGACCCACTGCTGCAGATATCCCGTTGGTCGGTATTCGCTTTGTGGCGACAGCCACGACACCTCAATATCACACTCATTCCCGGCATATAACGGCGTGCCGCTACCGCCGCAGAACCCCACCATTACGCCAGCCCGGGCAAATTCACGCATTGCCGCCTGGGTTACAGAAGTGCCCGTTCCCAGCATCACTACCGAAGTATTGGCAATTGGGATATTCCAGTACAGCGACTCCTTCCCCTGTTCCGTGACATATTCCACGCGTCCGCCATTCACCAACACCCGACAGTGCTGTAAATAATAAATATTGGCGCGTCTGGAGTGCAGAATGGTTTTTAAATCAGATGGACGAATATCGCTGGCGCTCATGGCTGCGCATGCTCCTGTATCTGTTATTACGAATGGCAGGGAATAAACGGCGTATGGAGATTGAGAGTAAACGCATAAGCCACGCTAACTATTGATAATAATCAATATGTTTAATCAGCCCGATAAAATGCGTCGGTAAGGGATTTGGGTTGGGAGGTCCGGGTGGCGGTAAATCATATATAAATGCCCCTGGATGAATTTCCGGACTGCCTGTACGGCAGTGCACATGCCCGGTTTTGATCGGGATTGGGCCGAAGATTTCTGAGCTGCCTGTACGGCAGTGCACGGTTCCCTTGAAAAGGTGATAGCCAGATTTCTTTTCTAAGCTGCCTGTACGGCAGTGCACGCATGGAGGCGCTCAGGGCGCAGGGTGTAATGTTTCTAAGCTGCCTGTACGGCAGTGCACAAGAAAACGGCGTATTCATGCGTTGTAACGATTTTCTAAGCTGCCTGTACGGCAGTGCACAGAACGTAGCGCGGCCTGTAGCGCCCTTTACATTTCTAAGCTGCCTGTACGGCAGTGCACTTCTGGAGCGGTTTTATCAGTCATAAGCCATATTTCTAAGCTGCCTGTACGGCAGTGCACTTCTGGAGCGGTTTTATCAGTCATAAGCCATATTTCTAAGCTGCCTGTACGGCAGTGCACAGCCTGACCGAGCTCATCACATGGCGCGAAAATTTCTAAGCTGCCTGTACGGCAGTGCACGTAACTTATCCGGGGCTGTAATGGTCTGGGATTTTCTAAGCTGCCTGTACGGCAGTGCACTTGAAGCCCTGCATCAGCACATCGTTCAGACTTTTCTAAGCTGCCTGTACGGCAGTGCACAGAAGCAAAATAGCACTATCATCCTGTTACGAAAAGAGAAAAGCGCGACTTAGGCTATCAACCCCTTTTTTTTGATGTCTGGCAGTGATAGCGTAAAATCAATAAGTTAGAGACAGTGATAAAAAAAGGGTTTTGCTGACGGTAGCGGAGCAGCCCACCGCTGGTTTGAACTGTATCCGCGACACCCTTTAATTCCGGTTAAGATTTTATAATCATATAATGATCAAATAACCGACATATATCGCCCCACTATCCGGCCATAATGTTACCAAAAACCTTCCCAAAAATGCCGTTATCAGGTAGGGTAGCGCCAGTTGTTACTTCAGTGGAATTTCATGTTAGCCGCCACTCTTAAACTCACGCTTTCCGAACGCGCTTCACGTATGGTGGTGCCCGATCTTCAGGCGCTGATCCCCTCTTCCGATATCAGCATTTTTATTAATCATCTCGCCGCGGATCACAGCACGACGGTAGAGTGTTCGCGCAGTACAGAGGTCTGTTCCCTGCTGGCGGCAACGCTAATGACCTGGCTGCGGTTATGTGCGGCGAAAGGATTGCAGCTCTGGAGTAATGGCGACGCGCTGGATGCAAAAGCGCTGGATACCCAACGCCTTTATGGCCTGCTGATGGCGGCGGATACTCACCTGGTGATGGATTTCAATCAGTAACCCTCTGCCTGATGCGGGGCTTTTTCTATACCTGACGCCGAACCGCAGCCAGCGCTGCGATATCTGCCGGCGTGGTACGGCAGCAGCCACCAATTAATCGTGCCCCGGCGTCGCGCCATGCGGGCAGATGATCGACCAGCTGATGGCAGCCTTCAGCGCCGTGGGACCAGCGCTTGCTGGCGGCGTCATAGGTTTCGCCAGAGTTAGGATAAACCACCAGCGGCAGCGCGGTCAGTGAAGAAAAGTGACGCAGTGCGGCATCGGTAGATTCCAGCGCCACGCAGTTAATACCCAGCGCCAGCGCCTGCGGGCAGGCGTTCAAATGCGCCGCCACCTGGCTAAGCAGCGTGCCGTCACTCAGGTGTTCGGCATCACGCAGCGTAAAGGTGAACCAGGCCCCGGTTTGCGGAAACGCCTGCGCCAGTAGTGCGGTCAGCGCCTGGAGTTCGCTGAACGATGGCAGAGTCTCGCAGGCCAGCAGATCGACGCCCCCTTCCACCAGCGCCGCAATCCGTGGCCGATGAAAATCGGCAAACTCCGCGGCACTACATTGATAGTCACCGCGATATTCAGAGCCATCCGCCAGAAAAGCGCCATAAGGCCCCACCGAACCTGCCACCAGCAGCGGTCCGTCCTGCGGCTTTTCCTTCAGGTAGTCGGTCCGCGCCTCCCGGGCCAGCGCAACACTTTTAATCATCAGCTCTCGCGCCTGGGCACCCTCTATCCCCCGGGTTGCGAAGCCTGCCTCGCTGGCCTGGTAGCTGGCGGTAATAGCGCACTGAGCACCGGCGCGAAAATAGTCGAGATGAACCTGATAAATCAGCTCCGGCTGTTCCAGCAACACCTTCGCCGACCACAGGCTATCCGCCAGGTTGCAGCCACGGGCTTCCAGTTCGGTGGCCAGCGCACCATCCAGCACCAGGAAGGGATCGCGCTCCAGAATGGACGTTAATGGATTATTCAGCGGCATGGGTGACCTCCTGTTGCCGACGGGTCGAAAGCTTGCGGGTCAGATAATACGCGCCGTAACACAGCGCTACAAAAGGCAGCCCGCACCACAGGGCAATACGCTGTTCCGGGTCGAACGCCAGCCCGACGCAGGCCACCAGGCAGAGCACAAATCCCAGCACTGGCGTAAGGGGGAACCAGGGCGCACGGTAGTGCAACTGCGCCAGAGTGCCGCCACTGCGCAGATGGTGGCGACGGAACTGATAGTGCGAGGCACAAATCGCCAGCCAGACCGCCACCACCGCAAAACCGGAAATGGCCGACAGCGCCACAAAAACGGTATCTGGCGCCACTACGCTGGTAAACAGCGCCAGTACCCCACCCAGCATGCTGACGGAAAGCGCGGTCAGTGGAATGCCGCGCCGGGTCAGGCGCGCAAAGCAGCGTGGCAGCGTGCGCTCATTAGAAAGGGACCACAGCATGCGCCCGGAAGCATACAACCCGGAATTAGCGGCAGAGAGAATCGCCGTCAGAATCACAAAGTTAATGATATCCGCAGCCCAGGGAATACCTATTTTCTCGAACACCAGTACGAACGGGCTCTTCACCACTCCGGCCTGATCCATCGGGATTAGCGCCGCCAGAACCAGCACAGTACCGATAAAAAACAGAATCAGCCGGGCGATGGTGGTGCGAATGGCAATGGGCAACACCTTGTGGGGCTCGGCGGTCTCCCCGGCGGCGATCCCAATAAGTTCAGTGCCGGAAAAGGCGAAGTTCACCGCTACCATGGTCATCATGATGGGCAGTACGCCGTGGGGCAGCAGACCGCCTTCGGCCAGATGGCTGAAAAACGGCGCCGGGGTGCCGTCACGCAGCGGAATAATGCCGAACATGGCGGCGCCGCCCAGAATAATAAAGGCCAGGATAGTGATGACCTTAATCAGCGAAAACCAGAACTCCCCTTCGGCGAAAACGCGCGCCGAAAAGACGTTCATCACAAAGATAGCGACGCAGAATATCAGGCACCAGATCCACACCGGCACCGAGGGAAACCAGTACTGCATGCAGAACCCGGCAGCGGTCAGGCTGGAGCCCAGCGCCACGGTCCAGGTCAGCCAGTAAAGCCAGGCCACGGTATAGCCGGTAGCCGGGCTCAGATAGCGGCTGGCATAAACGTGGAAAGCGCCCGTTTCCGGCATCGCGACCGACAGCTCTCCCAGGCACTGCATCACCAGCCACACCACCAGCGCGCCTATCAGATAGGCCAGCAGCGTGCCCGCCGCACCCGTTGTCGAGATAATATAGCCGGTATTGAAAAACAGCCCGGTACCGATCACCCCGCCCAGCGACAGCATCACCAGGTGGCGGGTCTTCATGGTTCGGCGAAATGCGCCTTGATTTGGGTTCTCTTGCATACTGCCTTCTTTACGTATAGACGTCTAAACATCTGGCATAAGAGAAGCGTTATACTCGCCGCAATCACGAAATGCAATGGCTTTATGCAGCGCAAGGAAATGGTAACGTAATGAAACTAAAGATGAATAAGGCCGGTGACGGGCATCACCGGCCGGAAGGGAACGGGCTTATTCGTCGCCGAAGTGGATGACGGTACGAATCGATTTGCCTTCGTGCATCAGGTCGAATGCCTCGTTGATCTTCGAGAGCGGCAGACGATGAGTAATAAAGGGATCGAGGCGGATTTTGCCTACCATGGCGTCTTCAACCATACCCGGTAGCTGAGTGCGCCCTTTTACGCCGCCAAAGGCGGAACCGCGCCAGACGCGCCCGGTAACCAACTGGAACGGACGGGTACGGATCTCCTGCCCGGCACCGGCCACGCCGATAATCACGCTTTCGCCCCAGCCTTTATGGCAGCATTCCAGCGCGGCGCGCATCACATCCACATTGCCGATACACTCGAAGCTGAAGTCGACGCCGCCGTCGGTCATCTCGACAATCACTTCCTGAATGGGACGCTCGTGATCCTTCGGATTCACCACGTCGGTGGCGCCCATCTCCAGTGCCAGTTTGAACTTCTCGGGGTTGGTGTCGATGGCGATAATCCGCCCGGCTTTCGCCTGTACCGCCCCCTGGATTGCCGCAAGGCCAATACCGCCCAGCCCGAAGATCGCCACGCTGTCGCCCTCTTTCACCTTCGCGGTATTGTGGACCGCGCCGATGCCGGTGGTGACGCCGCAGCCCAGCAGACAGACTTTGTCCAGCGGCGCCTGCGGGTTGACCTTCGCCAGCGAAATTTCGGCTACCACGGTGTACTCGCTAAAAGTACTGGTGCCCATGTAGTGATAGATGGGTTCGCCGTTGTAGGAAAAACGGGTGGTGCCGTCCGGCATCAGTCCTTTGCCCTGGGTGGCGCGCACCGCCTGACAGAGGTTGGTTTTGCCCGACTTACAGAATTTGCACTCGCCGCACTCTGCGGTGTAAAGCGGAATAACGTGATCGCCCGGCTTCACGCTGGTAACGCCCTCGCCCACTTCTACCACAATACCGCCGCCTTCGTGGCCCAGTACCGCCGGAAAGACGCCTTCGGGATCGTCGCCGGAGAGGGTGAATGCATCGGTATGGCATACGCCGGTGTGGGTAATTTTAACCAGCACTTCGCCCTTCTTCGGCGGCGCTACGTCAATCTCGACAATTTCCAGCGGTTTGCCCGGGCCGAACGCAACGGCTGCACGTGATTTCATAGTCTCCCTTCCCCTGTTTGGTTGGTGATTTATTTCAGATAGGCGCGGATAAGATGGCCGATTTCCGCCATCTGCGCCCCTCGCTGTTCCGGCGTGGTGTCGCCGCTGACCAGCTCGTCTTTCAGGTGGATCTCCAGCATCTCGCCCATCAGGCCATTGGCCGCACCGCGTACTGCGGCTATCTGCTGGAGCATAGCAGAGCAAGGCTCTCCCCCTTCCAGCGCTCGCTCCAGGGCTTCGACCTGCCCACGGATGCGCCGCACCCGGGTGAGGATCCGTTTTTTGTCTTCAGGTAAGTGTGGCATATCCGCCCTCCAGATACTATAGGGGGGTATAGTAATTCATCTGACTATGCGTTGTAAAACGTAAGCCCTGATGAGTTATAGACTTAAAATACGCTCTTGCCTCATTCAGCATAGCCCCGATATTTGGCGATCATTTATTGCGATATGCATCTGTCCATCTTGCCTTTCCCCCTTCCCCCCCTTCCCACGGCCAGGCAATATGCTATGATTCGCCCGTTACACCCTTTCAACTCATACCGAGGCTTTGATGCTGGAGAATGTCATCATCTGATAATCAGCGTTCAGACCTTTTAAGGTCCGACTGATTATCAATGCGCCGAAATCGTACGCGAACGCCGCCAGGCGTTGGCTCGTTTTGCTCATGATGATGAACAGGTTTTCAGTATGAATTTATCCCGTCAGGAACAACGTACCTTACACGTTCTCGCTAAAGGTGGACGTATCGCGCACGTCCGCGATTCATCTGGTCGTATCACTTCCGTGGAATGCTACAGCCGCGAAGGACTATTGCTGAGCGACTGCACGCTCGCCGTCTTTAAAAAGCTTAAAGCCAAAAAACTGATCAAGTCCGTTAATGGACAGCCCTACCGCATTAATATCACTGGCCTGAACAATGTTCGCGCTCAGGCCGATAACCGTTAAGGAGAAGGTGATGGATATCCCACGTATCTTCAACATTACCGAAAGCGCCCACCGCATTCATAATCCGTTCACGCCTGAAAAATTCGCGACGCTTGGCGCGGCATTGCGCATGACGCCGGGCACCCGAATTCTGGATCTTGCCAGCGGTTCGGGCGAGATGCTCTGCACCTGGGCGCGCGATTATGGCATTACCGGCACTGGCATCGATATGAGCCAGTTGTTCAATCAGCAGGCGCAACAGCGCGCTCAGGAGCTAAAGGTTGCCGATCGCGTGACCTTTATTCATGGCGATGCCGCCGGTTACGTTGCCGATGAAAAGTGCGGCGTGGCCGCCTGCGTTGGTGCTACCTGGATCGGCGGCGGCGTAGCCGGAACCCTTGAGCTGTTGAACCAGAGCCTTGTGCCCGGCGGCATTCTACTTATCGGCGAGCCATACTGGCGCAAGGAGCCGGAAACGGAAGCCGTCGCGCAGCACTGTTTTGCCAGCAGCGTTTCTGATTTCCTGACGCTACCCGGGCTGGTCGCCTCGTTTGGTGAACTCGGCTACGACATGGTGGAGATGGTACTGGCGGATCGGGAAGGCTGGGACCGTTACGAGGCCGCCAAATGGCTGACTATGCGGCGCTGGCTGGAAGCGAATCCTGGCGATGAACTGGCAGTGGAAATTCGCGAAACCCTGAATACGGCGCCAGTGCGCCATGTCACCTGGGTTCGTGAATATCTGGGCTGGGGCGTATTCGCCCTGATGGCACGTTAATAATATCCATTACGGGCGCTACCGGCGCCCGTATATTATTCACTGTGAACAATCATCACTCAATAAATAACACTGCCATTTCTTTATGTAACATCCCCTTTCTGCCTGCTGACAAAATCTGACGTAAATTATCGGACCCCACCTGGTTATTCCTTAAATACACTCGTTACAATGACGATGTATTTTTCCATTCATAAAAGCAGCAGAGAGTTAAATGCAGAAACTCAACTCTTTACAGGCATTACGCGGTTTGGCAGCACTGTTTGTGGTGATATTTCACTACCATTTTCGGCTCGGCGGCCCCGATGAGCATGCCCTTGAATACTGGCACTCCATTTTTGGCTGGAGCTTTATTGGGGTGGATATCTTTTTTGTGATTAGCGGTTTTATTATGGTCTATACCACCCGCCAGCACAGCCCCGGAATAGTCACGTCCGGAAAATTTCTGCTCAACCGGATGATAAGAATTCTCCCTCTTTATTATCTGTTGCTGTTTTTCGCTTTTTTATTAAATGGCGCGTTCTATCTTCTGGATAATGAAGAGAGTGCCCGTAACCTGATTAGCGCCCTCACCTTTACCGTAAGCACCATCGCGGCGTCGCCGCAATATATCGATCTGGAACAGATGTATAACGTGCGCTGGACGCTTAACTACGAACTCTATTTTTATCTGGTTTTCGCACTTTGCCTGCTGTTCCGCCAGCGCATTCTGCCGCTGCTCGCCTGGGCCGCCGCGGCGGTGTTTATAATCCCGGCGCTGTTCGGCAATGCGCCAACGCTGAATATTCACGGTTATCAGGTGGAACACGCGCTATGGGGGTTTTTATCTAACCCGGTGATTCTCGATTTTGTCGTCGGTGCACTGGCAGGCGGGCTCTATGTGAAACTGGAAAAGGCGGCACGCCAGCGCTGGTTGCAGCAACTGGCCCTGGGCCTGGCGCTGGTGATGGTTTTCACCATCGTCATGGGACTGTATACGCAGCATCTGTACCTGCTCAGCCTGAGGCTGGGAGTCGCTATTGGTATCACGATACTGCTGCTGAGCATCGCCGAGCCTGTGTTACATAACTATATTCCGCGCATTGCGCTCTATGCCGGAAATATCTCGTTCTCGCTCTATCTGTGCCACAATACCGTCAATTATTTCGTCTTTGACCATCTGGGCGATAAAGCCACATCGATGCCCGCTATTCTGGGGCTGATTGCGCTATCTATTGCGCTGTCCCTCGCCCTTTCTCACTGCACCTGGAAATATATTGAAGTTGGATTAACCCGATGGCTGAAGGCGAAGCTACTGGCACCTTCCACTACATGGCATCAGGGGCAGGTAACCAGCGAACGCACCGGCTGAAACACAAAGCGCCCGGCACTGTTGTTGCCGGGCGCAGCCAGAAACTACCAGCCGCAAACGTCGGTCTCTTCTTCGGTATCGTAGCCGCGGACGGTATTCACCAGGTCTTTAATCACCTGCGCACCTACATCCGGTATCAGCAGGCTGGCGGGCGCTTCTGTTTCATAATCGACCGAAACGCCATTGCTGTTATTGGTGACAGTTACCGTGTAAGTTGCCTTGCCCATAACGATTTACCTTATTTCTGAGTTTTTACTACCTGGCGCAAACCAGACCCTTTCAGCAACACTTCAGGCGCCACAAAAAAATCGATGTTGAAATAGGTGTCATCGGTCAGAATTTCAATATGGTGCCATTTTTCTGGTGGGAACACGCCAAAATGACCGGCTTCAATCACCATTTCACTATCCGGCTCGGGGCATTCCCCATCGGCGAAACCATAATATTTCACCGCGCCCCGCATCACCGACAAACGCGGATAAACGCCCTGTTGAGTGCCATGATCAAGGTGGCGCTTAAACAGACCAGCCGGTGCGTTATCTTTATTCCAGAATGGCGTGGAGCGTGTATGAATACAGTCCTGCGGAATAAGCAGCATAACTTTCTTCCTCGTTTACGTCAGACGATGCTGTCTTAGCCGTTATTTCACCACGTTCAGGATGAGGCTTTGTTTCGAAAGATGCTTTTTAAACGCACCTTAATGGGTATTGACGCAGGCACCAGCCACCGCCGATGCCCACTAAGGGTTATTTCAGATGCTTCAGAACGAACGGTACTGAATCGCGCAGAGAGGGATTCACGGTTCCGCTGTGGTCCAGACCCGGGTATTCGTGCACTTCTACCATAGTACCCGCCAGCCGAACCGCATGGGCGAAACGCTGCTGCATGACGGTGGGCACATTAATATCGGCACCGCCAATCCCGATAAACACCGGACTGTCGATACTCAGCGTCGGGTAATGCATCGCTTCAGTACTGGCTTCCAGCAACGACTGGATCCCCGGCTTCAGGCTGTTCGCCGCATTCAGCTTTTCCTTCATCACCTTTTCGGTGAGCGGCGTAATACACAGCTTATTCGCCTCGCCCAGAATTGGTAACGCCGCTGGCTGGAAATACGTGGACGGTTTCAGTTTGGGTAGCGACTCCGCCGCCGCCAGGTAGATATAGAACACATAGGGAATTTTGGGATCGCCGACCTGCGGCGTGGCCTTATCGTTAATGCCAAATAGCTGGGCCACCGTGGTCTCAGAATCGAAATAAGGCGTGCCGGTCAGCACCGTCATCCGAATATTAAGCTCAGGCGCGTATTTCGGCTGCCAGCCCGCGCTGGCGAAAGCGGCATGCGCCCCCTGGGACTGCCCGACCAACACCAGTTGATTACGCAGCGGGAAGTTTTTCAGTGCCGCGCGAACGCCATCGAGCACGCTCCAGGCTTCGGCCCTGGCGTTAAGGTAATGGTGTAATCCCCCGGAGCCCAGACCGGCATAGTCCGGCGCGACGATAGCGAACCCCAGCGACAGCCAGGTGTTCAGATACTGGCTATCCCTGACGGTACGCGGATTAAGCGAAGGCGCACAATCGTTGGCAACACCGACGGTACCGTGAGCCCAGACCACCACCGGCCAGCCCCCTTTCGGCATCGGCCCCCTGGGGATAAACACCGCAGCGCTGTCCCGGCGCGGTGTTTTACCATCTACCCCGCTCACGGAAGGATAAATAAGCCGGTACTGTTCTGCAGCCTCGGTCAGGCCATGTTCCGCAGGTAAGACCGATTTTTCAACCGACGGCGGCTGAACCGCCGCCTGAGCCTCTGACTGCTGCGCCGCCTGAACCAGCGGTACACCAATTGTCAGTGCTGCAACCGGCACGGCCCAGCACAGAAGTTTTTTTACAACAGGCTTCATATTTCCCCTATGAATTATCAGACGGTGATATCCACATCATCAGCAAAAATTGTACGCCGCAAAAACGCAATGCGTGAGCAATCACCGATAAAGCGCAGCCTAATCCTGGAGGAAAGCGTAGATGATAAAACGGCGCCGGACAGCTCCGGCACCAGGCGTTTATTGGCTATCGCGGCGGCGCGGCATCATACGCAGCAGCGTATTGTCGCGCCATATATAGTGGTGAAACAGCGCGGCGGCGGCGTGAAGGGCAATCACAAAATAGCCGATGTTAGCAATTAGCTCATGAAGATCTTTCAGACTCTGGCGGCGATCCTCATTCAGGTCTGCCGCATGGGGCATGGGGATCCCCAGTACGCTCCAGGCCTCGCCTTTGTCGTACATCACCAAAAAGCCCAGCACCGGCAACGCCAGAAAAATCAGGTACAGCGCGCTGTGCCCCAGGTGTGCCAGGCCCGTCGCCCAGGCCGCTGGTTTCGGCACAATCGGCGGTGTGGGCCGCGTGGCACGCAGCACCAGCCGTGCCACCATCAGAATCAGCACCATCAGTCCGCTGGCAAAATGAAACGCTTTAAACACCGGACGATACTCACGCGGCGCCAGGCCACGAAACTCCATGGCGCAATAAGCGATGGCAATCAGCAGCAGCACCAGCCAGTGCAGGCCAATCTGCAGTGAGGAGAATTTACCTTGCATAACCCATCCTTTTTCCTGAGTTCCGACCTAAGAATAAACTTCAGAGGCGGGCTTCACATTAAGTTTCTCGGGCAATCAGCGAGTTAATTGATCCAGCCCCCCTGCGTTTGCGGCATGCCATCACCTGAACTATCACTTAGTGAGTTTAAACAACCTTCCCGCAAAGGAGTCCCTGATGAGTAAGATTGCCATTAACGGGTTTGGGCGCATCGGGCGTCTGGTGCTGCGTCGGCTGCTTGAAGTGCCGGGGGACCGGCAGGTTATCGCGATTAACGATCTGACCTCCCCCGAAGTCCTGGCCTATCTGTTGAAGCACGACTCTAACTATGGCCATTTCCCGTGGTCCGTTGACTACAGCGACGACGCCCTGATTGTCGATGGCACAAAGATCGCCGTATTTGCCGTCAAAGAGGCGGAAAAACTGCCCTGGGGGGAGCTTGGGGTAGATATCGTGGTGGAGAGCACCGGCTTTTATACCTCAGCCGATAAAGCCCGGGCCCATCTGGATGCCGGAGCGAAGAAGGTGCTGATCTCCGCCCCTGCCGGTGATATGAAAACCGTGGTGTTTAACGTCAACGACGACACCATGGACGCCAGCGATAAGCTGCTTTCGGTAGCGTCGTGCACCACCAACTGCCTGGCGCCGATGGCGAAAGCCCTGAACGACAGTTTTGGTATCAAACTGGGCACTATGACCACCATTCATGCCTATACCGGCACCCAGGCGCTGGTGGACGGGCCGCGCGGCAAGAATCTGCGCGCTTCGCGGGCCGCGGCTGAAAATATCATTCCGCACACGACCGGCGCGGCTAAGGCTATCGGGCTGGTGATACCGGCCCTGAGCGGCAAACTTAAGGGTCACGCCCAGCGGGTGCCGGTAAAAACCGGTTCGGTCACCGAACTGGTCTCGATTCTGGATAAAAAAGTCACCGTGGATGAAATAAACGCCGCACTAAAAAAGGCGACCGAAAATAATGACGCCTTCGGTTATACCGATGAAGAGCTGGTGTCCGGCGATATTATTGGCAGCCACTTCGGTTCAGTGTTCGACGTGACCCAGACCGAAGTGACGGAGGCCGACGAACTGCCACTGGTGAAAACCGTCGCCTGGTACGATAACGAATATGGTTTTGTGACCCAACTGGTGAGGGTGCTGGATAAGTACGCCCGCCTGTAGCGGCGTTACTCCACGGCTCGATTAAACGGCGACGCCTGGGGCTCAGACCAGCTCAGGCGTGCCGGAAGCGTGCGCCACAGCCACTCCCGCACCTCGAATTCCCAGAAATTCTGGTCCAGATTCAGGGTCACATCGCCGGTCAGTTGCAACAGCCGGGAGTGGCTGAAATCCGGAATGCAGATCCCTCCTTTGGGGTTTAACATGAAGTTGCCCAGGGTATTAAACAGGTTATTGCCAGGATAGTCGGGGATCCGCAGTCGATTCCCCTGCTCCACCCGAACAAAGCCCGGCGCGCCGCCGCGGTGCGAAACATCACAGCCGCTTTCCGGCCAGTCAGAGGCCACAAACAGCGTGTCGCAGCCGTGGATAAACGCCCGTAGTTCATCGTTCAACCCTTTACCGCGCTGTGGGGATTCATCGGGTTCCGCCAGGCTGGCATGCACCACCCGCCGCTGCTGAATATATTTCAGGCAATTACCATAGGCTTCGCAGACAAACAGCTCCAGATCGCCGCGGGTCAGGCTGTTAAGGCGCCCGTTGACCCGCAATCGCTGGCGGCTGTTAAGATCGATAAACAGCAGTCCCAGCCGCGGGTTATGGCTCAGGTTCTGCCATAGCGGATCCGCAGGATCGCGCTGCGCTTGCGGTAATGTCAGATTGAGATACTGAGGATGACCGGCATCGGCAAAGCCCGGCGGTCCTACCAGCAGCGAAGCCCAGGGATAGCCATCGCTATCCACGCTGCCCACCAGCACCATAAACATATAGCCCACGTAAGCCTGAGCCTGACCGTAAATCCCGTCTTGAAGGGTAGCGCCATGGCGTGTCGCAGCCCTGTCACTCAGCTTCTGCGCCCGCACCGCCTGTTCGCCAGGATGAAATGTGGTGTCGCCCATCGCCCTGTCTCCGCCCGCCTTTTTATAAAGGTAGCAGAGTGACGCTCCCCCGGCGCGCCGGGGGAGCGATGGGTTAGTCGTGCTGCTGCAGGTAAACCACCTGGGTTTGCAGATACTCATGCAGACCGTGTTTACCGTCGGCGCCGCCAATGCCGGACTTACGCCAGCCCGCGTGGAAGCCCTGCATCGCCTCGAAGTTTTCGCGGTTGATATAGGTTTCGCCAAACTGCAGACGCTTAATGGCCTTCATGGCGGTATTCAGATCCCGGGTGTAGATCGATGACGTCAGGCCGTAATCGCTGTCGTTAGCCATGGCGATGGCCTGCTCCAGGGTATCGAAGGTCGCCACCGGCAGCACCGGGCCGAAGGTCTCTTCGTGCATGATATCCATGGACTGTTCAACGTCCACCAGCAGGGTCGGCGGATAAAAATAGCCTTTGCCCTGCGGCGCTTCACCGCCCAGCGCCAGACGGGCGCCCTGCTCCACGGCGCGCTGCACTTTCTGCTGCACCCGGGTCAGCGCGGCCTGGTTGATCAGCGGCCCCATTGCGATATCGTCGCGCCGGGCCGGGTCGCCAAACTGCGCCTCGCTCAGCACCTGCTGCATCCGCTCGATAAAGCGCGGATAGATCCCTTTCTGTACGTAAACGCGCTCGGCGCAGTTACACACCTGCCCGCTATTAATCACCCGCGAGTCGGCAATGGCCTTCACCGCCAGTTCCAGATCGGCATCGTCCATCACGATGGCCGGAGCTTTGCCCCCCAGTTCCAGACAGACTTTGGTAATATTTTTGGCCGCCGCCGTCATGATCTTCTCGCCCGCCGCCACGCTGCCGGTCATACTGACCATCGCCACCTTCGGGTTGCCCGCCAGCTCCTGGCCCACGGTTTCGCCACGCCCCAGCACCATGCTGAACACGCCGCGCGGCAGGCCGACCTGGTGGACGATCTCGGCAAAAATGATGGCGTTGCCCGGGGTAAATTCGCTGGGCTTCACCACGATGGTGTTGCCGGTAATCAGCGCCGGCGCCAGTTTGCGGGCGATCAGAAAGAACGGGAAGTTCCACGGTAGAATACCGGTGGTTGCCCCCAACGCCCGCTTAAAGACCAGGATATTTTCCCCGGGACGGTCGCTCTGTACAATCTCCCCTTCATAACGACGCGCCCACTCGGCCATATACTCCATATAGTCAGCGGTAAAGGCGACTTCAACGGCGGCGAGCTGCTGCGTTTTGCCCCCTTCCGCCACAATCACCCGGGCGATCTCGTCGCCCCGTTCACGAATACCCGCCGCGATTTTGCGCAACCAGCCTGCGCGCTCAATGGCAGGTAGCGCTTCCCATTCCGGCTGGGCCCGTTCAGCGGCCTCAATGGCGCGCCGGGCATCTTCAGCCGTGCCATCGGGAATACGGGCGATAATCTCTTCAGTCGATGGGTTAATTACATCCATCCAGTCACTGCTCTGACCATTCTGGAATTCGCCATCGATATACATTTGATAAGTAACGGGTTCAGTCATCGCCTCTCTCCTGGGTGAGGTATAAACGTTAACAAAGGATAAGGTGAATTTATTGTTAAATAACTTAAAGATTCAGGTGAATAAATGGCAGAGCAGAAGAGAAATTTGTGACCATCATCGAATAAAATGTCGCGATGTGCCGGGGATAGCGTCGCGGAGGTTGCGCAGAGATGACCGTTTGCGCCAGAAGCAGCCCAAACGGTCATTGCCGTTATAACATTGAACGCTGACGCAGCAGGCCGGTCAGACGGCTATCGTCAATCATTGCCTGCCAGGCAGCCTCCACCTGGAGCGGAATATCGACGTGTTCGATAAAGTCGCGGCCGTTAGGGCCATAGCCCTGTTCGTCATCACGCAGGCGCGGGATCTCCCCCAGCAACAGTGCCAGATAGCGTTCCGGCAGCCACAGCCCGTCGCTGTTGCCGGCGTAGCTCAGACTGCGCTTACCGTTCACCACTTCGGGTACAAAGCCGGGGTAACCTATCCAGCGCGGCGCCATAGCCTCGCCGCGCCAGACCCGGGCAAAGGTCGCCAGGGTACGCCGCATCATAGTCGGATCCTGAATCACTATCGCACTGGTCGGGGTAATGCCGCTTTGCGCCATCAGTTCCCGGGTGCACTGCGCATTTTCGCCGCAGTTGGTGGATCGGGTCTCGGTATGCAGCCGCTCTTGCGGCACGTTCCAGAATTCCCGGGCAATATCCGCGAGAATCGCCGCTTCCGAACGTCCAGTGGTGGGAATGGTGTTATAGCGGGGATGCTGAGCAATCGCCGAATAGAGGAACGTGGTCGAATGGCCGATGCCGCCGCTTATCACCAGCGGCAGGGAGCTTCCGGCGGCCAGCCGACAGGCGGCGTCAATCGTTGGAATCGCCGCATTGCCCGCCAGGATAATCGCCCCAGCCCTCCCGACATTCGGTTCAGCGCTATAGTCATCCTGCGCCAGCCAGCGACCCAGAGTGTTGACCGCGTTCAGCGTTTCCCCATCAAGTGTGGGAAAGGTCGTTATCATTATCATCACTCCTTACGTAAAACCAGCGGCCATGGTAACGCCTGACATAGCGGCATTCGCAGAGATGAATCCTAAACCGCAGGTAAATTTTTGACGGCTTGCGCACAGAATTCCCATCAGGTTGAAATAACCAGAAACATCTAAAAATTGCCCGGTTGCACCCTGATAACAGACCGGACCAGCGGCTGTTTTTTATCCTTTTATTTTACTATTCACTGAAAATACAGAATAAAACTCCATTACCAGCGCCTGTTTTTAGGGATTCTATCAGGATTTCCTCTTGCCAAATGTTACAGCAAACCCCAGCATTATTAACAATTTTATAACCCTCACGTCCGTAGAGGTTGCACCCGATTTGGCGATTCGGTGTTACTCGCGGAACCCAGTAGCGAGGAAAAGACCATGACAACCCATGAAAACAGCGCCGCTATTCTGCGTAAGAATAAGAAGGTACTTATCGCCAGTCTGACCGGTAGCTCCATCGAGTGGTTCGACTATTTTCTGTATGGCACCGCGGCCGCGCTGGTGTTTAACAAGATTTTCTTCCCGATGGTGGACCCGGTGATTGGGCTGATGCTCTCCTGGCTCTCCTTTTCCCTGACCTTTTTTATTCGCCCCATCGGCGGCGTGCTGTTCGCCCATATCGGTGATCGCATTGGTCGTAAAAAAACCCTGGTGCTGACCCTGTCGCTGATGGGGGGCGCCACCGTGATGATCGGCCTGCTGCCCACCTATGAGAGTATCGGCATGTGGGCACCGGCACTGCTGATTCTGATGCGGGTAATCCAGGGGCTGGGCATTGGCGGTGAATGGGGCGGCGCCCTGCTGCTGGCCTATGAGTATGCGCCGGAAAAGCGTAAAGGTTTTTTTGGCAGCATTCCCCAGGCGGGAGTCACTATCGGCATGCTGATGGCGACTTTTATTGTTTCGCTGATGACGATGTTTAACGAAGAGCAGTTCCTGAGCTGGGGCTGGCGCATTCCGTTTCTGATGAGTTCGGTACTGGTGATTCTGGGGTTGTGGATCCGTAAGGACATCGACGAAACCCCGGACTTTAAGAATCTGAAACGCAGCGGTCAGGTCAGCAAGGCGCCGCTGCGGGCCACGCTGCAACACCACTGGCGCGAAGTGCTGATCGCCGCCGGACTGAAAGTGGTGGAAACCGCCCCCTTCTATATTTTTTCTACCTTTGTAGTCAGTTACGCCACCAGCACGCTGAGTTACGAAAGATCCCAGGCGCTGGAGTCGGTGACCCTGGGGGCGCTAATAGCCACCGTGATGATCCCGCTAATGGGGCTACTTTCCGACAGGATTGGCCGTAAGCGCACCTATACCATGGGCGTGGTGCTGATGGGGCTGTTTATCGTTCCCTGGTTTATGTTGCTGGATACCGGCACCACCTGGGGCATTATGCTGGCGACGGTGATTGCCTTCGGTATTCTTTGGGCGCCGGTCACGGCGGTGCTGGGCACCCTGTGTTCGGAAATCTTCCACGCCAGCGTCCGTTATACCGGCATTACTCTGGGGTACCAGCTGGGCGCCGCGCTGGCTGGCGGCACCGCGCCGCTTATCGCCACAGGACTGCTGGCAAGCTCCGGCGGCGACTGGACTCCGGTAGCCTGGTATATGGCAGTGACCGTATTGATATCGCTGCTGGCAATCTTCTTCGCCACCCGCCAACGCACGCCCCGGGCGCCGGACGGTCAGACCCATCTTTCCTGATAATCAGAGGGCGTATCTGGCAGATTAAATTCCGGTAACCAGCAGATCCAGAGCCGCAATAATCTCAGTGCGCAAGGATTGCGCGCTACCTACCGGAGTTCGTGCCAGCCTTTGCCTGTCCACGCTGGTCATCAGATCCATTAGCACCAGACACTCTTTACCCTCAATGCTCAGGCAAAGATGGATGCCCTTAACGGGAACCAGCCCGCCGCGATGGGCCAATGGAACAACCAGACGGGTGCTCAGGGCATCAAAAAGATCATGCTGAAGCACCATAAAATAGGGGTAATGCTCCCGTCCCCGACCGTGGTTACAATAGACATCAAACTGCGTCATCACAGAATGCCTTCATCATCTGAAAACAGGCCTGCCTTCTGGATAAAGCGATTATGCGATTCAAAAGCCGCCTGATTTTCTTCAAGATAGCGTACCCTACGCGCCTCTTTTAACTTTTCCTGTAAAGAGTGTTCCAACAGGGCCGACAGGTTAATCCCGCAGGCGCGTGCTTCCTGCAACAGATCGGCGCGAATGGTGACATTGGTTCTTTTCTTATCCGTGACGCGATATGCCATAACACGCCTCCTGAGTGTGTATAGATGATGTGTATAAATATTGTGCTCCGGGAAACTCAACATTGCAAAAACAACCACTGAACCCTGCGTAACGCCACGCAAAAAAACGGGGCGCCCTCACTGGCGCCCCGTTTCAACCGTTGACCACTCAAACGCTAATCTGCTCCATGGCCTGCAGCACCCGCTTATCGGAAACCGGATAAGGAGTGCCGAGCTGCTGGGCGAAGTAGCTGACCCGTAGCTCTTCAAGCATCCAGCGGATCGCCTGTACCTCTTCATCTTCCCGACGGGCCGCGGGGAGTTTGTTCAGCCACTGGCGCCAGGCCTGCTGCACCTGTTCCACCTTCAGCATCTGGGCGCGGTCGCGATGCGGATCCACCGCCATCTTCTCCAGCCGCTTCTCGATTGCCTGTAAATAGCGCAGGGTATCGCCCAGCCGCTGCCAGCCGTTGCCAGTGACGAAGCCGCGATAGATTAGCCCGCTCATCTGGGCCTTAATATCCGACAGCCCCAGCGCCATGGTCATATCCACCCGCCCTTTCAGGCGTTTATTAATGGCAAAGACCTCGCTCAGGATACGCTCCACCTGCTGCGCGATATCGACCACCGCGTCGTTAAGTTCGGCGCGGACTTTGTCGTGCAGGCGATTAAAACCGGCTTCGTCGTAGACCGGGCCGCCGGCCTGCTCAATCAGGCGGTCCACCCCACAGGCAATGCAGTCGTCAATCAGATCCAGCACCTTACCGTAGGGGTTAAAGTAGAGCCCGAGCTTCGCTTTGTTGGGCAGCTTTTCGTGCAGATATTTGATGGGCGATGGAATATTCAACAGCAGCAGACGTCGCAGGCCGCGCCACATGGCATGCCGCTGTTCCTGAGGGTTGTCGAACAGCTTAATGCCGACGCTCTCTTTTTCATCCACCAGCGCGGGCCAGGCTTTCACCTTGTAGCCGCCGCGCTTCTGCTCGTAGCTTTCCGGCAGCGTGCCGAAGCTCCAGAGGTGCAGTCCGCTCTGTTCGATACCGTCATCCGCCACCGCGGAAAGGGTCTCCTGTACTTTTCCTTTCAGCGCCCCTTTCAGGGCCTCAAGATCCTTGCCTTCACGCAGGGGCTTATTGCGTTCATCCACCACCCGGAAGGTAATTTTCAGGTGATCGGGCACCATATCCCACTGCCAGGCATCGCGCTCGACGGTCACGCCGGTCATACGGCGCAGCTCGCGCTCCAGGCTTTCCAGCAGCGGCATTTCCAGCGGCGTAACGCGCCCCAGGAAGGCTTCGGCGTAGTTCGGCGCCGGAACAAAATTGCGCCGCACCGGTTTCGGCAGCGACTTAATCAGGGCGATAATCAGATCGCGGCGCATCCCCGGCACCAGCCATTCGAAACCGCTCTCCTCCACCTGATTCAGCACCGGCAGCGGAATATGGACCGTAACGCCGTCGGCATCGGCCCCGGGTTCAAACTGGTAGCTCAGGCGCAGCTTCAGATTGCCCTGATGCCAGAAGTTGGGATAGTCGAGCGAGCTGACCTTATCCGCCCCTTCCTTAATCAGCATGCTCTTTTCAAAGTTGAGCAGCTCCGGGTTTTCCCGGCTGGCCTTCTTCCACCAGCTATCGAAATGGCGGCCCGAGATAGCCTCATGACCGATGCGCTGGTCGTAGAATTCGAACAGCGTATCGTCATCCACCAGAATATCGCGCCGCCGGGAGCGATGCTCCAGCTCCTCGACTTCGGCCCGCAGCTTCTGATTTTCCCGGAAGAAGGCGTGGCGGGTCTGCCAGTCGCCTTCCACCAGCGCATGGCGGATAAACAGTTCACGACACAATACGGGATCGATCTGGCTGTAGTTCACCTTACGCGCCGCCACAATGGGCAGGCCGAACAGGGTTACCTTTTCGCTGGCCATGACCGCGCCCTGACTGCGTTCCCAGTGAGGTTCGCTATATGAACGCTTAATCAGATCCCCGGCCAGCGGCTCGATCCATTCGGGATCGATGCGCGCGGCGATACGCCCCCACAGTCGGCTGGTTTCCACCAGCTCCGCCACCATGGTCCATTTGGGCGGCTTCTTAAACAGCCCGGAGCCCGGGAAGATCGCAAACCGGGCATTGCGGGCGCCGGTGAACTCCTGTTTATCGGTATCTTTCATACCGATATGGGAAAGCAGGCCGGTCAGCAGCGCGCAGTGCACCGAGCGATAGTCGCCGGGCTCGCTATTGACCGGAATCCCCAGTTCTTTTACCACCTGGCGTAGCTGGGTGTAGATATCCTGCCATTCGCGCACCCGCAACCAGTTCAGATAGTCGCTGCGGCACAGGCGGCGGAACTGGTTGCCGGACAGCGCTTTCTGCTGCTCCAGCAGGTAGTTCCACAGATTAACCCAGGCCAGGAAGTCAGACTCTTTATCCTGGAAACGGCGATGTTTTTCATCGGCGGCCTGCTGTTTTTCCTGAGGCCGCTCGCGCGGATCCTGAATCGAGAGCGCGGCGCTGATAATCATCACTTCACGCACGCAACCAAACTGGCTCGCCGCCAGCACCATTCGCGCCAGGCGGGGGTCCACCGGCAGACGCGCCAGCTGGCGCCCGGTGTCGGTCAGACGATAGCCGTCATGCCGGGGATCGCTGGCAATCGCCCCCAGCTCTTCCAGCAGCCGAACCCCGTCCTGGATATTGCGTTTGTCCGGCGCTTCCACAAATGGAAAAGCGCCGATATCCCCCAGCCCCAGCGCCGTCATCTGCAAAATGACCGAGGCCAGGTTAGTGCGCAAAATTTCCGGATCGGTAAATTCCGGGCGCGACAGGAAATCGTCTTGCGAATAGAGCCGGATGCAGATCCCTTCCGATACGCGGCCGCAGCGCCCTTTACGCTGGTTGGCCGAAGCCTGAGAGACTGGCTCGATCGGCAGGCGCTGCACTTTGGTGCGATAGCTGTAGCGGCTGATGCGGGCAGTACCCGGATCGATTACATACTTAATCCCCGGCACCGTGAGCGAGGTTTCCGCCACGTTGGTGGCCAGCACAATGCGCCGCCCGCTGTGAGACTGGAACACCCTATTCTGTTCGCTATTCGAGAGTCGGGCATAGAGCGGCAGAATCTCGGTATGGCGCAGATTAAGCCGGGTCAGGCCGTCGGCGGTATCGCGAATTTCCCGCTCGCCGCTCATAAAGATCAGGATATCTCCGGGCCCTTCCCGGCCCAGTTCCTCCACGGCATCGTATATCGCCTGAAGCTGATCGCGTTCAGTGTCCTGGGCCTCTTCCACAATGGGGCGGTAGCGCACCTCCACCGGATAAGTACGGCCGGAGACTTCAACAATCGGCGCCTGGTTAAAGTGGCGTGAAAAGCGCTGCGGATCGATAGTCGCCGAGGTAATAATCACTTTCAGATCGGGGCGACGCGGCAGCAGCTCTTTCAGGTAGCCCAGCAGAAAGTCGATGTTCAGACTGCGTTCATGGGCTTCGTCAATAATAATGGTGTCGTACTGCATCAGCAGCCGGTCCTGCTGGATCTCCGCCAGCAGAATACCGTCGGTCATCAGCTTCACCATAGTGTTGTCGCCAACGTGGTCGGTGAAGCGCACCTTATAGCCTACGCAGCCGCCCGGTTCGGTCTGGAGCTCTTCGGCAATACGGTTAGCCACGGTTCGGGCCGCCAGACGGCGGGGTTGAGTGTGGCCAATCAGGCCTTTAATCCCCCGCCCCAGCTCCATACAGATTTTTGGCAACTGGGTGGTTTTACCGGAGCCGGTCTCCCCCGCCACTATGGTGACCTGATGGTCGCGCACCGCTTCCAGGATCGCCTGCTTTTTCTGGCTAACCGGCAGATTTTCTGGGTAGACGATGGCCGGGCACGCGGCTTTGCGCAGCAGGATTTTACCGGCTGCGGTTTCTATCTCCTGGGCCAGTTGATCAAAAACGGCCTGGCGAGACTCAGTATTTTTAACCTTTTTCGCCCCGTGAAGACGGCGGGCGAAGCGGGCTTTATCGCTTAGCATCAGATCGTCGAGGCGAGCCTGAAGACTGGCGAATGAGGCTGTGTTTTGTTCCATGATTCAGATACAACGCAGGAAAGCTGAATAGATAATTAGCCGTAGTTTACCATAGCGGGCTGCCGTGCGACTTGTTCAAAAAAATTGAATTCAGGGTTCGATATATTACGCTATCACTGTAGCCCAATCATGAATAGCATGGACTCATGCAACGGAAAACGTTCCGATAACCGCAAAGTAAGGAATCAGTGAATGAGTAAAGTATTAGTTCTGAAGTCCAGCATCCTGGCAGGCTATTCGCAGTCCAACCAGATTTCCGACTACTTTATTGAACAGTGGCGTGAAAAACACAGCGCAGACCAGATTACCGTGCGCGACCTGGCCGCCGACCCGATTCCGGTACTGGACGGTGAACTGGTTGGCGCCATGCGTCCGGGCGATGCGCCGCTGACTCCCCGTCAGCAGGAAGCGCTGGCCCTTTCCGACGCGCTGATTGCCGAACTGCAGGCACACGATATCGTGGTCTTTAACGCGCCGATGTATAACTTCACTATTCCGACTCAGTTGAAGAACTACTTCGATCTGATAGCCCGCGCCGGCGTCACTTTCCGCTACACCGAAAACGGTCCGGAAGGTCTGGTCACCGGTAAACGCGCGGTAGTAATCTCCAGCCGCGGCGGCGTTCATAAAGATGGCCCGACCGATCTGCTAACGCCGTACGTTAAACTGTTCCTGGGCTTTATTGGTATCACCGACGTGAACTTCATCTTCGCGGAAGGCGTCGCCATGGGGCCGGAAATCGCCACCCAGGCGCAGAACGACGCCAAAGCTGCAGTGGACTCGGTGGTTAACGCCTGACAGGCGTCAGAACAGAACGCGACCCCGCCATAAATGGGCGGGGTTTTTTATGGCTCCGGGAAGCAAAAGAGGCAATAGTTACGCCACCGGCGATTTCAGTTCCGCCGCATTCAACTCTCCGCAACGAAACAGCCCCTGTAGATTACGTACCCCCGCCTTCTGATAAATTCGCGAACGATGGGCATAAATCGTTTTCGGGCTCAGATTGAGCTCTTTCGCAATGCTTTCAACCCGTCGGCCCTTCAAAATCAGGCGAATAATTTGATGTTCACGGTGCGTAAAGCGGGACAGCAGTTGCCCGCTATTCATCTTCTGCGGTACCGATTGTTGTAGAATAAAATCCAGCAGGATTTGCTTAATTGCTCCCACCGGGGCTCCTTTGGTCAGGCAGTAATCCACTTCGGAGACCGCCAGCTCTTTATGGAGCACCAGCATCACAGAACGGAAGACCTTCATCCCCTGTAACAGTTCAAGAATATGAGAATTACCGATCAGCCGGACATCGTAGTCAGCAATAAGCAGGCGATCCTCGCTCTTCATTGCATCCTGAAAATCCATCTGAAATACACTTTCACAATGCACGACATTATAGATCGTCCCTTTTTTGCTCAGAATTTCTGGCAGCATCGAATGAATCAAATACTTCACTGCTAAATAAAAATAATTATCAGCCGTAATAATAGTAATTGTGGATTCCTGACATGCACGATCTACGTCACTGCTCAATTGTTTCCCCATGTGATTCTCCATAACAAACCATGGATTTCGTCATTCCATTACAACAATCAATCTAGAATAATTAATCAACCATGTATATATGACGCAAATACTCTTTTGCGAGGAAAAATCCTGGCACAGATAAATTAAAATTTCTTAATATTTACCTTTGAATGCAATCCTGAGACAGATTTTCCATCTTTACCTGAAATCAGAAAACCTTACCACCCTTATTCTATTTTCGTTTAATAACATAAAGATAATTATAAAAACTGCAATCATTACATTCACATAGCCGTTACAATCACATAGCGCAACCCTTAAGTAGTGATTATTAATATTTCAACCAATTTCGAATCTCGTCAAGAAAATTCTTATTCATCATGATTCCGGACAGCACTGCCCCTCATTTTTCTGGTGATAAAAAAGAGAAAAACCGCATGCCCATCATGTCTGCGCCACTGTTCATAGCACTATTTGCAAAAAAAACACCCTCAAAAAACAAAAAAGTAACAAATTTAAAACTTTTTGTTATCATTGAAAACCGACACGGCTTGACAGTCATTCCTTCATTTATTACCTAAACGTACTGTTCCAGGAATAGCCAGTCATAGGATTTTTCCTCATCACTAGTAGTTAGTCATTGAGAAACTACTTATTTAGAGATAAAAAGTAAGGCCGATTCCCAAACGGCAAATGTGCTTTAGTGGATTCTGCAAAAAAACCAGGATTATTTTCCCAAATGACCGCCCAATAGTTATGATGAACATCACAAATCACCTGTAATCATTCTGAAATCACAACCATTTAGCACCATCAGGAAATTGAGATTATATTCTCAGGATTATTTTCCCTGCCGAATAACAGTAAAGAAATTCATCTTATTTTTAAGAAAAACGCCAGCCAGCGCTTTACAGCAAACCAGGACAATCTTAATATCCAATTGTCGATAACAATCCGCCTCAGCCTTCAGAAAAGAAAGCTGTGTATTGCCACATATATTTGTGGCCGTAAATTTATCGTCTTCATCAACTAAGCAGAGCATCAATAAGCATAAAGATAGTGCTGTTATGCGAATGCAGGTTTATTCCGCAAGGGTATTTCAATATACATGGAGTTTGTACAATGAACATCAAGAAAACATTACTGGCTGCCGCTTTAGCTTCTGGCGTATTCGGCACTCAGGCTCTGGCAGCCGATGGCACTATCTATTTCGAAGGCAAGCTGACCGCCACCACCTGCGACATCACCGTAGACGGTCAGGCGTCACCGGCCACCGTGGTTCTGCCGGAAGTCAGCACCTCACTGCTGCAGACCCTGGGCGAAACGACCGCAGACACCGGCTTCAGCATTGAGCTGGCTAACTGCACCGGCGTCACCAGCACCTCTACCGCCGCAGCGTTCTTCGAAAACGGCTCTACCGTCGATACCACCACCTATAACCTGCTGAACACTGACGAAGGCGTGACCGATGGCGCGACCAACGTTCAGCTGCAGCTGCTGGATCAGCAGACCGAGCAGCCGCTGCAGGTGGGTAACACCAGCCAGACCACCAACACCACCCGTATCGATATGAGCAGCGGCTCTGCCAGCCTGCCATATACCGTACGTTACTACGCCATGGGCGCCACCACCCCGGGTACGGTAAAAAGCCAGGTTAACTTCAGCATCGATTACGAATAATCGTACCTGAAATTCCTCCTGTTAAGGATACAGGCGAGCGCAATGCTCGCCTGCAAAAAAGGACTTAAGCGATGAAAATGAAATTACTGCCCACCACTCTCGCCCTGCTTTCCACGCTTGTGGCCTTTTCCGCACACAGTGCCATTATTATTGCCGGTACCCGCGTCGTTTATCCGGAAAAGGATAAAGAAGTTTCGATCAAGATGACCAATAACGGCAAGGCGCCGGTATTAATTCAGTCGTGGATCGACTCCGGCGATCGTAACTCCCGACCGGACAACGCCCAGGCACCCTTTACTTTGACGCCGCCCATTAACCGCGTCGATCCCGGCAAGGGCCAGTCGCTGCGTATCCGCTATACCGGCGAGCCGCTGCCCAAAGATAAAGAGTCTGTCTTCTATCTTAACGTGCTGGAAATTCCCGCGAAGGTGAAGAACGCCGAAGGCAAGAGCATGCTGCAAATGGCATTCCGTTCACGTCTGAAGTTGTTCTTCCGCCCGGATGGATTACCTATAAGCGCCAGCGACGCGCAACAGCAGGTGAAGTGGTCCCGCCAGGGCACTACGGTCACCGCCACCAACCCCAGCCCCTATTTTATTAACGTCGCTTATTTCTCTGACGACCGCGAGGGGAAAAAGAGCATTGGCAGCGGCGGCATGATAGCCCCTGGCGCTACCAAAACCTTTACCTTAAGCCGCAGCGAAGGGAATTACTATCCATTTATTATCAACGACTTTGGCGCCATGCGCGTTATTGATAGCGAAAAAAAGTAGTGCCGGAAAACAGATGATAAAGCGCAGTACAGGAAGATATTATGGAACGGAACCTTAACCTTAAGATCAACGGCACGCTGAAGCTTTGCCCGTTAGCGATTGCCATTGCTACGGCATATTTTCCTGTCGCCCAGGCCGCTGATGCCTCTTTTGTCGAATTTAATACCAACTTTATGAGCCCCGACAGCAAAAGCCGGATCGATATTGCCCGCTATGAGAAAGGCGTACCGGTTCCTGGAAAATATAACGTCGAGGTGCTGATTAATGGCGTCGCTATGGGGCGCTACGACCTGCAGGTGTCGGACGGCTCTGGCGCCCTGCCGGACGGCGCAATCTGCCTGACTAAAAAGACCTTTATTAATCTGGAAATTAATATCGAGAAACTCTCGAAAGCGTCGCTGGAATTACTGAATGGCGCCGACGATGACCAGTGTCTGCCCGTGGACCAGATTCTGCCGGAGGCGTCATTCGATCTGGATACCGGCGAACAGATGCTCTCCCTGGCGGTGGCCGATATCTATCTGATTAAGCGCCCGCGCGGCTACGTTAACCCGGCGCTGTGGGATCAGGGCATTACCGCCGGTATTCTGAACTACAACGCCAACTTTTATCGTAGCGTGACCCGCAATAACGAAAGCGACGCGCTCTATGCCGGTATTAACAGCGGCTTTAATATTATGGGCTGGTATTTTCGCCATAACGGCAGTCTGAGCTGGCAGGAAGATGCCGGCCGCCGCTATCAGTCGCTGGATACCTACGTGCAGCGCGATATTGTGCCATTAAGCAGTCGTTTAACCCTGGGAGACGCCCATACCACCGGCGAACAGTTCGATACCCTCGCCTTTCGCGGTATTCAGTTAGCCAACGCCGAGCAAATGCTGCCTGACTCCCAGCGCGGCTATGCGCCTTTAATTACCGGTATCGCCAGAACCAACGCCCGGGTAAAGGTGATGCAGCAGAATCGCCTGTTGTATGAAACCACGGTGGCGCCGGGCGCCTTTGAAATTAACGATCTCTACCCTACCGGTTACGGCGGCGATCTGGAAGTGATTATCGAAGAGGCCGACGGTTCAGTACAGCGCCAGAGCATCCCCTTTGCCTCGACCAGTAACCTGCTACGACCGGGCATTACTCACTACAGCGCCACCGTCGGCCATCTGCGTAAGGGTTGGGTCGAGGATGAGCCCCTGCTCGTCGAATTCACCTGGCGCCGCGGGCTTTCCAACCGCTTTACGGCCTATAGCGGCATTCAGGGCAACGAAGACTATAAGGCGGCCCAGCTGGGGCTGGCCGTAGGCACTCCTGTGGGCGCCTTTTCCTTCGACGTCACCCACGCCAGAAGTACGCTGCCGAAACAGTATGAAAGCTTTGGCCGCTCGATGTCCGGCGAAAGCTATCAGCTTAAATACAGCCATATGATTCAGCAGACCGGCAGCAATATCAGCGTGGCGGCTTATCGCTTCTCTACCGAAGGCTATATGGATTTTATGACCGCCATGCAGCTACGCGAAGCGATGGATAATAACGATCGCCAGATAGAACTGTACCGGCCCAAAAGCCGCCTGGGGTTAACCGCCAACCAGCGGCTGCCGGAAGGCTGGGGAAACTTTTACGCCAGTCTGTATCAGCAGGACTACTGGAATCAGCGCGGTAGCGATCGCCAGTACCAGTTTGGCTATAACAACCATATTGGCCGTATCAACTACAGCCTGAGCGCCAGCCGCAACCGTAACGGCGAAGGCGAATACGAAACCCGCTATATGCTGAGTATGAGTATCCCCTTCTCCAGCGACAGCCTGTTTAGCCAGATGTCGGTCAACCTGAACCGGGATAACGACGGGCGACTGCGCGAACAGGTGGGTCTGAGCGGCACCGCGCTGGAAAACAACGCGCTGAGCTATAGCGTCAGCGCCGCTAACGCCAATAAGGGCGGCTCCAGTAGCGGCGCCTTTAACAGTTCGCTGCGCACCCCCTGGACCACGCTACAGGCTTCTGCCGGGGCGGGCAAACACTACCATAACTACTCGCTGGGCATGAACGGAACCGCCGTGCTGCACAGCGGCGGCGTTACGCTGTCACCCTACAGCGGCGATACCATGGCGCTGGTGGAAGCGAAAGGCGCCAAAGGCGCCGCCGTCAGCAACTATCCCGGCGTCAGGATCGATCGCTTCGGCTATGCGGTAGTGCCCTATCTTAACGCCTGGCAGATGAATGAAATCAGCATCGATCCCAAAGGGTTACCCGACGATGTGGAGCTGAATCTGACCAGTCAGAAAGTGGCGCCCTACAGCGGCGCCGTGGTTAAGCTCAGCTATGGCACCACTATGGGTACGCCGGTCCTGATCGTGCTGGATAACGACAGTCACGTACCGTTCGGCGCGGATGTATTTGACGGCGAACAGAACGCCGTGGGCGTAGTAGGCCAGGGAAGACGCATCTTCGCCCGCCTGGCCCAGCAGAGCGGTCAGTTGAAGGTTCGCTGGGGCGAAGCGCCGCATCAGCAGTGCCTGCTGAATTACCAGTTACCGAACCGCGCTAAAGCGAACAATAGCGGCATGTTGACCCTCAACGGCCGCTGCGTGGCGCGTTGATCCCGATTTAAGGAAAAAGACCATGCGGATACCACACGGATTTTTACGCCAGGCCAGCGCCACTGGCGCGCTGATCGCAGGCGCTTTACTTTACAGCGCGTCGGCCAGCGCGCTGGTGACCTGTACCGTTCCGAGAGTCAATGGCGTCGATGTTGGCACGCCACCGGATTATGTGGAACTCAATGTTCCCATTCTTTCCAGCAGCGTGACCGTCAGCGCGCTGCGCGATCTGCCTTTTGGCAGCGAGCTATTTTCACAGCGGATAACCAATATCGGCGCCATGTCCACCACCTACAGTAACTGCACATCAAATTCGGGCACCAAAGAGAGCTTCAGCGTGGTGACTAAAATTGAATTTGAAAATGGCGCACCGGCTGCCGTTGGGCAACTTAACGGCTATGACATTTATGAAACCGGCACGCCTGGTATCGGATACAGTCTGGTCTGGCGGGACAACACCATTGCCCGCTCTCTCCCCCAGGAAAAAAGCGTTACATCGGACAGCGAGCTGCCCTATGCAAATAGCCTGAACATAGGGTTAGGCTACTTCTATCTGGCGCTGGTGAAAACCGGGGATATTCCAGCCGGAACCTGGAATCTACCCATTGATATTCCTGCCATTATCACTTATGCCCAACCGGGTGAAAATATGGCGGCAGACTTTAATGTTAAAGGCCAGCGCATCCGTATCAGCGGCTCTCTTAATGTGGTTGCCGGTAGCTGCCAGACGCCGGATGTCTATGTGCAATTAGGCGAATACGAGATAACCGAAGAGATACAACAGGTGACCTGGAGCTCCCCCTGGAAGGAGTTCAATATTCAGCTTATCAATTGCCCGGTAATGGCTGGTCGCTACGAAGATTTTTTGAGCTTTACCGGCGCCACTAATAGCTGGGCTGGTGAAGGCAGCAGTAATACTTTTGTGGGCGACCCCTGGTATCCCACCGTTATTGCCTATCGTCTGGATCCGGTTAATGAAAAAGGTTACACCTACGGCGGTGATACATGCGTAAAAACCGATGCGGTCGCCAATGGCGCTGAAGGCGTTTGCATTGAGATACATGATATCTCTCTTCAAAATGCAGGCATGGGCTTAAGCAACGCGCTGGCTGAAAGTAATTACGACTGGCGCGGTAAAGCCTTTTTGAATCAGTTTTACCTGGGCAGCAACGCTACCAGCTATACCATTCCATTACGGGCCCGTTATTCGCGCATTCGTCAGACCTCGGCCAGCGGTACTGTCGTCCCGCTAAAAGCGGGCCCCGCCAACGCCGCCGTCGAGTTCACCATATTCTATGAATAACCGGCCTGGCCAATCCGCGCAGCCCCGGTGCTGCGCGGACTTCATTCAGTCTTTCCGCTCCGATTTCGCCGCCAGCCCCTTATCAAACACCAGCGCTTTGCGATCCGGCTCCACCTCACGCAACGGCTCTACCTGATGCAGCGTCTGCTGGCAGCGCAGCACCAGCGCCTGGTATTCCGCCGTGCCGCGCCGCTTCCAGTCGATCTCTTCCGGGCGCAGCGCACGCACCACTCTGGCCGGGCTGCCCAGAATCAGACTGGCTTCGGGAAACTCCGCCTTCGCCTTCACAAAGGCGGCGGCGCCGATAATACTGTTGGCGCCTATCTGCGCGCCATCCATCACCACCGCGTTCATTCCCACCAGCACGTTTTTACCAATATGGCAGCCGTGCAGAATGGCGCCGTGGCCGACGTGGCCCTCCTCGTCTACCAGGGTTTCCTGTTGGGGAAAGCCGTGCATCACGCAGTTATCCTGAATATTGGCGCCGTCTTTCACCACAATGCGTCCGAAATCGCCGCGCAGCGAAGCATTGGGGCCGACCCACACGCCGTGGCCCAGAATGACATCGCCAATCAATACCGCCGTAGGGTGAACATAGCTGTCGCCGGGCACTACAGGCGTCAGCCCGTCTATCTGATATATCGGCATTCGACCTCCTTATTCCGGCGGTTGCAGGCCGCCAAAACGCTGGAACCAGCCGCTGCCCGGCGGCGGCAGTTCGCCCACCGTGGTTTCGCTGTTGGCGCTGACCCAGGTCAGCGCGCCGGGCGCGGTCCGTTGATAGATATTAATACACAGCTGGCGCGCGCTCTGGCCGAGCCAGTGCGGCGGCAGCAGCTCGTCCGGCAGTAGCGGATCTTTCAGTACCACCCGCCGGTAAAAATGAATCAGCAGTAGTTGCAGATTAAAACTGCGCGCCGGGGTCAGTTCATCGCCCGCCTCGCGCAGCAGCGGCAGTAGTGGCCGGAAGGTGTCGATAAATTCGCCGTAGTGCGCATTCTTATCGCTCAGTTGCCAGCAGCTCTCCACCCTTGATTTCAGGGCGCTGTGCGACAGCGGCAGCGGCGCCGTGGCCTCGAAGCAGATAACGTTTTCCGCTACCCCACACTCATGCAGAAAGCTTTGCACCTCCGCCATCCGCTGGGAAGGCGACGCCATCAGGTTCGGGGTCAGCGTTCCAAAGCCCTGCCACATCAGCTCTTTTTTTACCTGCAGCATCCGGTTTTTCTCCAGCCCTTCCGACAGCAGCAGCAGCCATTTACCGTCCCACTCCGGCTGAGCGGCGCGGTAGATTTTGCTTTCCGCGCGCCTGGCCTGGCGGCGCCCCGACTCCGTCAGCCGGTAGTAGCTGCGACGCCCGACCCGCTCCACCTCCAGCCAGCCCTCTTTATTCAGACGAAACAGCGAAGTGCGCACAAAGCGTTCGCCAAAGCCCAGCCCCTCCAGCTGCGTCGCCAGGCTACCCAGCCAGACCTCGCCGCCGCGATGCAGCAGCGCATCGCCATACAGAGAGATAATCAACGAGGTTCCGCTAATGGAGCCGGCATTCAGCGCCTGCTGTAAAAAGTTGTCCAGTTTGCTCATTGCGATACATCCTGAAGCGCATCAAATTCAATAATGAATCATGGTATCTAAAAACAGTGTTAAATCATTATATTATGCCGTCATCCAGATGTGATATGGTTCACAGATTCAACTATTGTCTGATAAAAACCCGCGCCAGGAATGGCGAGGCGGTGAACGCTCAACTAACGTTTGGTTTGCGGTTGTCATCTGACGCCGTTTCGAGTGTTGTGAAACGACTACCCCGCCTTTAACGGCGGGGATTTTTTTGTAACATCTTACGATGACAATACCCGCCCCTGAAGGGAATAATCAGATGGACGAGAATCTGTCTGTGTTCCCCATCACTCTTCATCATATTAACGCTATACTTTGGCTGTAAGCTGCGTCATGGTGTCATTTTTTGATACTATCCCTTTATGAACAAACGACATCAAAAGACGCTGTCCGATCTGTTCAAACACCCGGTGAGTGGATCGATAAAATGGTCAGAGATTGAATCTCTGTTTATTGCTCTCGGGGCAGAGATCCATGAACGTGAAGGTTCAAGAATTGCTGTTTTATTACGGGGTGAAAAACGGATATTTCACCGCCCGCACCCAAGGCCAACCACCGACAAGGGAGCAGTAAACGCTATCAGGATATGGTTAGATGTATTAGGAATAAGACCATGATCAATATACTTAAAATCGACGGCCATCAGGCAATCATCACCTTTGACCCTGAAATTGAGATGTTCCGCGGTGAATTTACCGGGCTCAATGGCGGCGCCGATTTCTACGCCAGGAGCGTAGATGAGCTAAAAAAAGAAGGCGAAGAATCACTGCGTATATTCCTTGATGAATGCCGTAAAGATGGAATAGCCCCCTATAAATCTTTTAGCGGTAAGGTGACAACCCGCCTGACCCCGGAGCGCCATCAGGCACTGACTATCGCCGCACAGGCTACGGGGATGTCCATTAATGAAATGTTGAATGAAGGCGTTGACCTGGTACTTAAAAAACACGCATAGCGTGCATTACCCGCCCGGCATACAGAAGTCACAGGATGCCGGGCGGATATTTACTGATTCGCCGCCGGGCGCAAATCCGCGACCCGCAACGCTTTCCCTTCCGAACGCGGCAGCGAGCCGCAGTTAACGATAGCAATATCGGTACTGATGCCAACCATCGATTTAATCCGCCGCCGCAGGTGATTACAGATCTGGCAGCGCTGCTCCTGGTTCAGCGTCAGGCTGCTTTCGCGCAGCTCCACCTTAATCGCCAGCGAATCCAGATGACCATGGCGGTGCACCTCCAGTTGATAATGAGGCGCCAGATGTTCGATTTTGAAAATCTCCTCTTCCAGCTGTGAAGGGAAGACATTAACGCCGCGAATAATCAGCATATCGTCAGAGCGCCCGGTGATGCGATCCATACGGCGCATGGTGCGCGTACTTCCCGGCAGCAGGCGGGTCAGATCCCGGGTGCGGTAGCGAATCACCGGCAGCGCCTCTTTGGTCAGGGTGGTGAACAGCAGTTCCCCCTGCTCGCCGTCGGCCCGCGGCTCCCCGCTGGCGGGATCGACAATCTCCGGATAAAAGTGGTCTTCCCAGATAGTCGGCCCGTCCAGCGAGTCGATGCACTCCATCGCCACCCCCGGCCCCATCACCTCTGAAAGTCCGTAGATATCGAGCGCGGTAATGCCCAACCGCCGTTCGATCTCCGCCCGCATGCCCTGAGTCCAGGGCTCGGCGCCGAATACCCCCACCCGCAGCGAGCAACCGCTGGCGTCGCCGCCCATCTGGCGCTCCAGCTCCTCAATCAGGTTCAGACACCAGGAAGGGGTCACCATCAGGATATCCGGCCGGAAGTCGCGAATCAGCTGGGCCTGTTTTTCGGTCTGCCCGCCGGACATCGGGATCACCGTCGCCCCCAGTCGTTCAGCGCCATAGTGGGCTCCCAGACCGCCGGTAAACAGCCCGTAGCCGTAGGAGACATGCACCTTGTCGTGCGGCGTACCGCCAGCGGCGCGCAGCGATCGCGCCACGATATCGGCCCAGTTATCGATATCCTTTTGGGTATAGCCCACCACCGTGGGTTTACCCGTCGTGCCGGAGGAGGCGTGGATCCGCACTATCTGCTCCATCGGCACCGCAAAAGTGTCGAACGGATAGTTGTCGCGCAGGTCCTGCTTGGTGGTGCAGGGAAACAGCCGGATATCGCTCAGCTGTTTAAAGTCGTCGGGGTGCACTCCAACGGCGTCAAACTTGCGACGATACATAGGGACATTGCGATAAGCGTGCTCCAGCGTCCACTTCATGCGCCGGGTCTGCAACGCCTGTAGCTCGTCCAGAGACGCGGTTTCAATGGGATCTGTTGTCATTGTAGGGTACTCACAGGTGAATAATTGTTATCCGGCGTTCAGTCGGTGGGCGCGACCGCGAAACAGCGCCACCGCTTTTGCCTGTTGGTTTATTATCTCAATATCATAAACGCCGGTCCGTCGTCCCTGATGGCGTGCCCGGGCCGTGGCGGTGAGCACATCTCCGGCCTGCGCCGGGCGCAGAAAATCGATGCTGCACCCGGCCGCCACCGCCGCCACCCCCTGACTGTTGCAGGCGTAGGCGAAGGCGGTATCCGCCAGCGCAAACAGCTGTCCGCCGTGGCAGGTGCCGTGACCGTTAAGCATCGTCTCAGTTACGGTCATCGTTAACGTCGCATAGCCATCGTCCATTTCCACTATTTCGATGCCCAGCGCCCGGGCGCAGTTGTCGCGGGCGTACATCTCACGAGCCTGTTGCCAGGGATCACTGTGCATAAGGTTGCTCCATCAGACTGCGTTCGCGTAGCAGTGAACAGGGTCGATAACGCTCTTCACCGTAGTGGCGCTGCAACCGTTCCAGAATGTCCAGTACCCGGCGCCAGCCGAGTACCGCCCCCCAGGCCAGCGGCCCCATGGGGTAGTTCACCCCCAGTCGCAGGGCAGTATCGATATCCTGTTCGCTGGCTACCCCTTTTTGCAGGGCATCCAGCCCTTCATTCACCAGCATGGCGACCGTGCGCCACACCAGCATGCCGGGGTAATCGTTAATCAGCAGCACCTGTTTATCCCACTGTTGCAGCAGATGCAGGGCCTTCGCGGTCTGGTTCGGGGGGTTTTGCGGCGCGGCGGCGGCCACCAGTAACGGCGAACGCTGATAGTCGGCGGCCAGATCGAGCAGTACCACCGCCCGCCCCAGCCGCTGTGCTTCAGCGCCCGCGCTGTCGCCCCGGGACAACATCAACACGACATCATCGTCCAGTTCGATAACCGCCTTATTTGTGACATTGTCACTAATGGCGATCGGTGCGACCAGCGCCTCCAGCCCGGCAAACCAGCCTTCCCGGCTACGCCGGATCTGCCGTGCAGAGGCCGCTGCAGGCTCGGGCGCAACAAACGGCAGCGCCGACGGGTTTCGCGGCCAGCCATAAACCCCCTGACCGCTCTTTTGCCCCAGCCGCCGCCCCAGCACCAGCTCCTGCTGATGCAGCGACGGCAGAAAGCGGCGATCCTGCCAGAAACCATTAAATACCGAGCAGGTGACGGCGAAGTTCACGTCCTGGCCGATCAGATCGGTTAGCTCCAGCGGCCCCATGGGAAAGCCGCCGGACTCACGCAACGCGGCGTCCAACACCTCTGGCGGCGCCACCTGCTGTTCCAGCGCCCGCCAGGCCTCGGCGTAGAACGGTCGCGCCACCCGGTTGACGATAAACCCCGGCGTGGCCTGGCAGCGTACCGCCGTTTTGCCCCAGCGCTGCGCCAGTTCGCACAACGCAGAGGCCGTCTGTTCGCTGGTTTCCAGCCCGCTGACCACCTCGACCAGCTTCATGACCGGCGCCGGATTAAAAAAGTGGAATCCCGCCACCCTGCCAGGATCCGGTACGGCGCTGGCGATAGCGGTAATCGAAATGGATGAGGTATTGGTGGTCAGCAGGGTTCCGGGATCGCAGAGGTTCGCCAGTTCCGCCAGCAATTGCTGTTTGACTTCCAACTGCTCCAGCGCCGCCTCAATCACCACCCGGCACTCCGCCAGTTGGCTGAGTTCGCCCACCCCCTGGATACGCGCCAGAATCCCCTGGCGTTCCGTCTCTGCCATTCTCCCTTTCGCCACCCGCTTAGCCAGCGCGCTATCGATACGGGCAATGCCCTGACGGGTCGCCTGTGGCGAAATATCGTAGAGGCGTACCGGATGACCATGGCTGGCCGCCACCTGGGCGATGCCCGCCCCCATGGCGCCACTGCCCACCACGCCGATAACGGCCTGTTCACTGATGTTCATCTTACCTCCCGGTAAACTGCGGCGGACGACGGGCCAGAAACGCGGCCACACCTTCACGGTAGTCGGCACTGCGCCCGGCCAGCCGCTGGTAGTCACGCTCCAGGTCGAGCTGAGCGTTAAGTCCCTGCTGTTCGGCAGCCAGCAGCGCCCTTTTGATCAACCCCAGCCCCAGGGTGGGCTGCGTCGCCAGATGGCGGGAGAGTGTCTGAACCCGGTCGCTCAGCGCGGCATCGTCCACCACTTCCCAGATCATGCCCCAGCTTTCCGCCTGTTCAGCGCTTAGCTTATCGCCCAGCATGGCCAGCCCCATGGCCCGCGCCCGCCCGGCAAGGCGCGGCAGAAACCAGGTGCCGCCGCTGTCCGGCACCAGCCCCAGCTTGCTGAAGCCCATCACAAAGCTGGCGGAACGGGCAGCAATGACGATATCGCAACCCAGCGCCAGGGTGGCCCCGGCTCCCGCCGCCACGCCGTTCACCGCAGCGATAACCGGCTTTTCCAGGCGCGCCAGACGGCGCACCAGCGGATTGTAGAAACGCTCCACCGACAGCCCCAGGTCCGGGGGGCCGGCATCGGGATCCACATTGCGATCGTTAAGATCCTGCCCGGCGCAAAACGCGCGACCGGCACCGGTCAGCACCAGACAGCGAATTTCCGCGTCACGTTCCGCCTGAGTTAGCTGTTCGGCTAACTGAAGGTGCATCGCATCATTAAAACTGTTCAGTCGCTCGGGGCGATTAAAGGTCAGGGTCATCACGCCCTGCTGCACATCACGGGTAATCAGCTCATCCACGGTCAGCGTCCTGTAAATTTCGGAGTTCGTTTTTCCAGAAAGGCGCGAATGCCCTCCTGACGATCGTCGGTGGCGGCCAGCAGCGTAAATAACTGACGCTCAATGCTGAGCCCCTGGCTGAGCCCCACTTCCTGGCCCTGACGCAGCGCCTGTTTTGCCGCCTGCAGCGCCAGCGGCGCCCGTTCGGCGATACGCTGCGCCAACTGCTGCGCATACTCCAGGGTCAGATCCGGCGGGCATAGCTGGGCCACCAGCCCCACCCGCCAGGCTTCCCGGGCGTCGATGGGTTCGCCGCTCAGCACCATGCGGCTGGCCAGCCCCTTGCCTACGGCGCGCAGCAGGCGCTGGATGCCGCCCGCCCCCGGCATAATGCCCAGGGTGATTTCCGGTAAACCAAAGCGGGCGTTTTCACCGGCAACCACCATGTCGCTCAGCAGCGCCAGTTCGAAACCGGCGCCCAGGGCATAGCCGTTAACCGCCGCCAGCAGCGGTTTGGGAAAGCCGTCGATGCGCGCCCACAGTCCGGGGCGCGGATCCTGCAGGGTGGCGACCATATCCCGGCTGGCCATCTCTTTAAGATCGGCCCCGGCGGCAAAGCCGCGTCCGGCGCCGGTAATTACCACCGCGCCGATGCTTTCATCGCCGCTGGCCTGTTCCAGCGCCGTCGCCAGCCTTTCCAGTTGGGCATTGTCCAGGGCGTTACGCGCCTGTGGACGATTCAGGGTCAGGGTCAACACCCGCCCCTGACGCTCGCTAATCAGTTGCGTCACCTCGCCCCCTTAAACGTCGAAGTCCACCACTAGGCCATCGCCTTTTGGCAACGCCTGGCAGCTCAGGATGTAGCCTGCCGCCAGTTGATCCGGCTCCAGACTGTAGTTAACCGCCATTTCCACTTCGCCCTGCAGCACCCGGCATTTACAGGTAGCGCAGACGCCGCCTTTACAGGCATAAGGCAGATCGGCCCCCTGACGCAGGGCGGCATCCAGAATGCTTTCATCCTCTGCGGCCAGCACAATCTGGCGCTGATGGCCATCCTGGCGCAGGGTGACCCGGGTGCCTTGCGCCGCGCCGGCCGTTCGCCGCGGGCCGCCAGTTCCCGGCGTATTAAAATGTTCGATATTAATAGTGTCCGGCGCCATGCCCAGTTCCACCAGCGTTGCGCTGGCCTGCTCCATCATCGCCTGGGGGCCGCAAATAAAGGCACGATCAAAACGCGAAAAATCCAGTAGCTGTTCGCCCAGCGCATAGAGCTTCTGACCGTCGATGCGGCCATGAAACAGCGCGCTTTCGGTGCTCTCCTGACTGAAGATCCATAGCAGTTGCAGGCGCTGGGGCCAGCGGTCCTTCAGGTCCGCCAGCGCCTGGCGGAACATCATGCTGTCGTTGGAGCGGTTGCCATAAATCAGGGTAAAGCGGCTTTCCGGCTCGGTCGCCAGCGTCGCTTCGATAATCGCCAGCATCGGCGTAATGCCTGAGCCTGCGGCAATCGCCAGATAGTCGCCGCGCACCGCAGGGTCTGGCCGGTAGCCGAAGTTGCCCTGGGGCACCATCACCTCCAGACTGGCACCCGGTTGCAACTCTCGCAGGGCGTAGCCGGAAAAACGCCCACCCTCAATGCTTTTTACCGCCACGCTAATTTCACCGGCTCGCGGCGCCCGGCAAATGGAGTAACAGCGCCGCAACTCTTCGCCATTAATCCGGGCTTTCAGCGTCAGATGCTGGCCGGGACGCCAGGCGTAATCCCGCGCCAGCGCCTCGGGCACCGCGAAGGTGATCTCCACCGCTTCCGCCGTTTCCGGCTCGATATTCGCCACTGTCAGGGCATGAAAGGTCGTCATGGCCACCTCAGATACATTTGAAATAGTCGAAGGGTTCCCGGCAGCTTTCGCAGCGCCACAGCGCCTTGCAGGCCGTGGAGCCAAATTCGCTGATAAGCTGGGTCTGAACGCTTGCGCAGCGCGGGCAACGGACCCGCTCCGGCATCAGGGCGTGGCAGCTATGCCCCACCGGCGGGCTGATGCCATATTCCCGTAACCGCCGCCGGGCATCGGGACTCATCCAGTCGGTGGTCCAGGCCGGGTGTAACTGTACGGTCACCTCTACCGGGCCGTAGCCCCGACTTTCCAGAACCGTGCGGATCTCCGCCATCAGCGTTTCGGTGGCCGGACAACCGGAATAGGTGGGCGTAAAGCCGATACGCCAGCCGCGCCCGTCGTGCTTCACGCTGCGTACCATGCCGAGATCGGTGATGGTCAGTACCGGGATCTCCGGATCGCTGATGGTGGAAAGCAGCGCCCAGACCTCGCGGGTTTGCGGCGGCGTCAGGGTCAGGTTCATCGCCCCTCCTTACCAGCTCAGGCCGGGATAGCTGCGTTGCAGATACTGCATCTCTGCCAGCAGCGGCCCCAGATGTTCGCTATGCAGCCCGGCACGACCGCCGGTGCGGTATCCCGCTTCGTCCGGCTCACGCAATCCGGCTTCCCGCAGCCCCTGTTCCACCTCCTGGCGCCAGGGGGTCTGCAGGGTACGGGAGTCCACCGCAATGCCCTGCTCCGCCAGCGCGATTTCAAGCTGATCCGCCTGGAACAGTTCGCCGCTAAAGCGCCACAGTTCATCCAGCGCCTGCTGCATTTTGGTGTGGGAAAGTTCAGTACCGTTGCCCAGGCGAATCAGCCAGCCGCGGCTAAAGCGCAGGTGATAACGCACCTCTTTAATGGCACGGGCGGCAATGGCCGACAGCGTTTCATCACGGCTGTGGATCAGCCGCTCGTAAATCGCGACATGCCAGGCATCCATCAGATACTGACGCACCAGGGTGTCGCTGAAATCACCGTTAGGTTGTTCCACCAGCAGCAGATTGCTGTACTGACGTTCGTCACGGCCAAAGGCGAGCGTATCTTCATCGCCCTCTCCCAGCCGCTGCGCCGCATAGCTCAGCAAATGGCGCCCCTGACCCAGCAGATCCAGACCGATATTGGCCAGCGCCAGGTCGATTTCCAGCTCCGGAGCATGGCCGCACCATTCGCACAGGCGCTGGGCCAGAATCAGGCTGCTGTCGCCCAGCCGCAGGCTGTAGCTGGCGATTGTGTCACTGTGTTGCATGGGCCACCTCACATATGTTCAATGCCATCGGGAATGGTGTAGAAGGTTGGATGGCGGTAGATTTTGGTGTCCGCCGGGTCGAAAAACTCGCCGCGCTCTTCCGGCTGGGAAGCCACGATCTGGCTGGCCCGCACCACCCAGATGGAGCAGCCTTCGCTGCGCCGGGTATAGGCATCGCGCGCGTTTTCCAGCGCCATTTGATCGTCGGCGGCATGCAGACTGCCAACGTGACGGTGCGACAACCCCTGGCGGTTACGGACAAAGACCTCATATAGCGGCCAGTACTCTTTGCTCATCATGGTTCTCCTCAGGCGGCGTCGGTACGCTGCTGTTTTTCGGCCCAGGCCAGCGCCGCTTCGCGCACCCAGGCTCCCTTGTCCCAGGCCCGGCGCTTCGCCGCCAGCCGTTCGTGATTACAGATACCGCGTCCGGCAATGACCTCATTCAGTTCCGTCCAGTTGATTTCACCAAAGCGGTAGTGGCCGCTGGCCGCGTCCCAGGCAAGGTCCGGGTCCGGCACCGTCATTCCCAGCGCTTCAACCTGCGGAACGGTGTTATCCACAAAGCGCTGACGCAGTTCATCGTTGGTATGGCGTTTAATTTTCCAGGCCAGACTGCGGGCGCTGTTGGGCGACCTGGCATCGTCAGGGCCGAACATCATCAGCGACGGCCACCAGAAGCGATTAATGGCGTCCTGCAACATCTGGCGCTGTTCATCGCTGCCGTTAGCCAGCGCCACGCAGGCCTCAAACCCCTGACGCTGGTGAAAGCTCTCTTCCTTACAGATTTTCACCATCGCCCTGGCGTAAGGACCGTAGGAGGTTCGACACAGCGCCACCTGGTTAACAATGGCCGCGCCATCCACCAGCCAGCCGATAACCGGAATATCGGCCCAGTTCAGGGTCGGGTAATTGAAGATGGACGAATACTTCATCCGCCCTTCCAGCATCTTGCGATAGAGATCTTCCCGGGCGCAGCCCAGGGTTTCTGCCGCGCTGTAAAGGTAAAGACCGTGACCGGCTTCATCCTGCACCTTCGCCAGCAGGATAGCCTTACGGCGCAGGCTGGGCGCCCGGGTCAGCCAGTTACCCTCTGGCAGCATGCCCACCACTTCGGAATGGGCATGCTGACCGATCTGGCGAATAAGCGTTTTACGGTAGTCATCCGGCATCCAGTCCTGAGGTTCAATGGCGCGTTCCCCGGCGATATCGGCCTCAAAACGGCGTTGTTGTTGGTTCGTCACGGCACCACCCCTTTATGATTCCAGTTTTAATAAAAATAAATTCAAAATGAATCACTTCACAATGGAAAAGTTACAAATAAGTTAATCGTATGAGCAAAGAATGTATTGGCATTCTGTGAGCGCAATCACGATAAATATCATAAAAATCCTATTTATCATTAAGTTGCTTAGGTGAGCGAAGCGGCGGTAAATCACATTGTTAATAAAACATTAAATGGCAGCTTGATTTTTATGATTCACAAAACAACTATTGTTGTGTTTTTACGTAACATTTAATGGAGAGCAAACTATGCAGCAGTTAGCCAGTTATCTTTCGGGCGTCTGGCAGTGCGGTAACAGTGAGGGGCGTACCATCCGCCATGCGATTAGCGGCGAAGCGCTGTGGCAGGTTTCCAGCGATGGGCTGGATATGGCCGCTGCCAGGCGCTACGCCATTGAACGCGGCGGTAGTGCCCTGGGGACGATGACCTTTGTTCAGCGCGCCGCCATGCTGAAAGCACTGGCCAAACACCTGCTGGCCCATAAAGAGAGTTTCTACGAGATTTCAGCCCAGACCGGCGCCACCCGCGCCGACGGCTGGGTGGATATTGAAGGGGGTATCGGCACGCTGTTTGCTTATGCCGGTATGGGCAGCCGCGAACTGCCGGACGACCAGCTGTGGCCCGAAGATGAACTTATCCCGCTGTCAAAACAGGGGGAGTTCGCGGCCCGTCACGTGCTGACCCGCCGCGACGGCGTGGCGGTGCACATTAACGCCTTTAACTTCCCATGCTGGGGAATGCTGGAAAAACTGGCTCCCACCTGGCTTGCCGGTATGCCCGCCATCGTGAAGCCCGGCACCGCCAGCGCCCAGCTCACCCAGGCGATGGTCCGCGCCATTGTCGACAGCGATCTGGTACCGGACGGCGCCATCAGCCTGATCTGCGGCGGCGCGGGGGATCTGCTGGACCATCTGGAAGAGCAGGATGTGGTGACCTTCACCGGCTCTGCGGCCACCGGTCAGAAGCTGCGCTGCCACCCCAATCTGGTGGCGCGATCGATCCCCTTCACCATGGAGGCGGATTCCCTGAACTGCTGCGTACTGGGCAGTGACGTCACTGCACAACAGCCGGAATTTGCGCTGTTTATTCGCGAAGTAGTACGCGAAATGACCGCCAAAGCCGGACAGAAATGTACCGCGATTCGCCGCATTATGGTGCCGGAAACGCAGCTTGAGGCGGTACGTGAAGCGCTTATCGTCCGACTTAGCAAAGTTCGCTGGGGCGATCCCGCTGAGGAAGGAGTCAAAATGGGCGCGCTGGTCAGTAGCGAACAGCGTGACGATGTGGCAGCGCAGGTCAACGCGCTGGTAGAAGCAGGCTGCCAGCTGGCGCTGGGGGGCACGCCCGATACCCGTAGCCCTGGCGCCTTCTTCCCACCGACCCTGCTGGTTTGCCCGCAGCCGGATGAAATCACGGCGGTGCACCAGCGCGAAGCCTTCGGACCGGTCGCCACCCTGATGCCCTACCGGGACGATGACCACGCCATGGCGCTGGCCCGGGCCGGATGCGGCAGCCTGGCAGGAACTCTGGTCACCAATGATGAAGCCCTGGCCCGCCGGTTTGTGCTGGGGGCGGCGCGCGCCCATGGTCGACTGCAGATTCTGAATGGCGAATCGGCCCCCGGCTCCACCGGCCACGGCTCGCCGCTGCCGCAGCTGGTGCATGGCGGCCCCGGACGGGCCGGCGGCGGCGAAGAGCTGGGCGGCCTGCGCGCCGTGAAGCACTACCTGCAGCGTACCGCCATTCAGGGAAGCCCCTCGATGCTGGCCGCCATCGGTCGCCAGTGGGTGGCGGGCGCCCGGGTCAATGAGTCGCCGGTGCATCCGTTCCGTAAAGAATTCGAAGATCTGCACCCTGGCGACAGCCTGCTCACCGCCCGCCGCACCGTAACCGAAGCCGATATCGTCAACTTCGCCTGTCTGAGCGGTGACCACTTCTACGCCCATATGGATAAGATCGGCGCCGCCGAATCACTGTTTGGCGAGCGGGTAGCCCACGGCTACTTTGTGGTTTCCGCCGGTGCCGGGCTGTTTGTCGACCCTGGCGTCGGGCCGGTTATCGCCAACTATGGCCTGAATAATCTGCGCTTTATCGAACCAGTGAAGATTGGCGATACCATTCAGACGCGGCTGACCTGCAAACAGAAGACCGCCAAAGCCCAGAAAACCCCGGAAGATCGTCCGGTCGGCGTGGTGGAATGGGCCGTCGAAGTCGTCAACCAGCATCAGCAACCGGTGGCGCTGTGGAGTATCCTCACCCTGGTGGCACGCCGCAACGGCGATTTTCCTGCATGATTGATGAGGCGGGCATAGATTTGCCCGCCCTTTTCCCCAACCTGGCACAACCAGCAAATAATCTGGCAGCGTGATGCAACCGGCGTCGCGCAACGGATTGTTATGGTGGATCCATCCCCGCTTTGACTTCACAACCACACAACAATAAGCAGAGGTTTACATGGGAAGGAAGAGAGCTTTTCATCGCACAGCGCTTGCCAGCGTTATCGCCCTGGTTTGCGCCTGGCACAACGGCGTTCAGGCTCACGGCGGCGCGGCACATATGGTTCCGCTTGAAAAAACGCTGCACGACTTTGGCGCCGACGTGCAGTGGGATGACTACGCCCGGGTATTCACCCTGAGTAAAGACGGCGCCGTGGTGCGGGTCAAACCCAACGCCGACAGCGCCATGGTCAACGGTAAGCCGCTTAAATTGCAGATACCGGTGACCTTTAAAGGCGATACCGCCTATATGGCGGACGGTTTTATCAACGAGGTGTTTCAGTCCGGCCTGGACCAGACTTTTCAGGTAGAAAAACAGCCGCACCCGCTCAACGGCCTGAATGATAAAGAAATTACCCAGGCGGTGGCGGCCATCAAAGGGTGGAAAGCGTACCAGCCGGGAATGCGCTTTAGCGCGGTCACCCTGAGTGAACCACCCAAAGCCCAGGTCTGGGATTTCGCTCTTAACGGCAAACCGGTTAGCGCACCGCGTCAGGCCAGCGTCACTCTGCTGGATGGCGCGCAGGTTATTGAGAGCGAAGTGAACCTGGCTGACGGCAGCGTTACCCGCTGGCGGCCGGTCAAAGATGCCCATGGTATGGTGCTGTTAGATGACTTCGCCACCGTTCAGAAGGTGGTTGAAAGCAGCCCGGAATATGCTGCCGCCCTGAAAAAGCACGGCGTCGATGATGTCAGCAAAGTGGTCACCACCCCGCTCACCGTCGGATACTTCGACGGCAAAGATGGTCTGACCCGTGATAAGCGCCTGCTGAAGGTGGTGAGCTATCTGGATGTGGGCGACGGTAACTACTGGGCCCATCCCATCGAAAATCTGGTGGCGGTGGTGGATCTACAGCAGAAAAAGGTGCTGAAAGTAGAACAGGGTCCGGCAGTTCCGATCCCCACCGTACCGCGCCCCTATGATGGACGCGATCGTGAAGTATCCCCCCTGAAGCCGCTCAATATCACAGAGCCGGAAGGCAAAAACTACACCATCACCGGTGAAACCGTCTCCTGGCTGAACTGGCGCTTCCATCTGCGGCTGGATTCCCGGGTCGGCCCGGTATTCTCGACGGTGACCTGGAACGATAACGGCGAGCCGCGCAAAGTGATGTACGAGGGATCGCTGGGCGGCATGATCGTCCCCTATGGCGATCCGGACGTCGGCTGGTATTTTAAAGCCTATCTGGATTCCGGAGATTACGGTATGGGCACCCTGACCTCGCCCATCGAGCGCGGAAAGGATGCTCCTGGCAATGCCGTACTGCTTAATGAAACCCTGGCCGACTACACCGGCAAACCCACCGAAGTGCCGCGCGCCATTGCCATCTTTGAACGCTATGCCGGGCCGGAGTATAAGCATCAGGAACTGGGCAAGCCTAACGTCAGTAGCGAACGCCGCGAACTGGTGGTGCGCTGGATAAGCACCGTCGGCAATTATGATTATATCTTTGACTGGATCTTCCACCAGAACGGCACCATCGGCATTGATGTTGGCGCGACCGGCATCGAGGCGGTTAAAGGCGTGAAGAGCCGCACCATGCACGATCCCAGTGCCGAACAGGATACCCGCTACGGCACCCTGATCGACCACAATATCGTCGGTACCACCCACCAGCATATCTATAATTTCCGCCTGGACCTGGATGTGGATGGCGAGAACAACGTGCTAACGGGTATGGACCCGGTCGTGAAGCCCAACCAGGCGGGCGGCCCGCGTACCAGCACCATGCAGCTTGACCACCATCGCTACACCACCGAGCAGCAGGCCATTCAGAAGTTCGATCCGGCCACCATTCGTCTGCTGAGCAATGCGCAAAAAGAGAATCGCATGGGTAACCCGGTTTCTTACCAGATTATCCCCTACGCAGGGGGAACCCACCCGGTCGCCAGCGGTGCTAACTTCGCACCCGACGAGTGGATCTACCACCGGCTGAACTTTATGGATAAGCAGATCTGGGTGACGCGCTACAACCCCGATGAACGCTGGCCGGAGGGGAAATACCCTAACCGTTCGACCCACGACACCGGTCTGGGGCAGTACAGCGCCGATAATCAGTCCATCGATAATCAGGATCTGGTGGTCTGGCTCACTACCGGGACCACCCACGTGGCCCGGGCAGAGGAGTGGCCGATGATGCCCACCGAGTGGGTTCACGCCCTGCTTAAGCCGTGGAATTATTTTGATGAGACGCCATCGCTGGGAAAGGTGAAGAAGTAAGTGGGAGGTAGGAGGTAGAGCGCCTGGGGGCGCTCTACCTGTTTGTAGGTGGTCAGAATTCGCGGGAAACGGTGATATAACCATTAAATAGCACCGAGCATTCATCATCATTCACAATATAAGAGCCAATAAAAATATTCTCCCTGCCATCTTTGTTTTTGTAGGTGTACTTTATAATTAAGTTTTTTGCATCCTCGCCCATAAGAAGCCCAATTGTTTCATCTTTATCACCGGAATGAAGACCGGTTTCCCTTTGATAAATCTCTTCTGCAAGCAGCCGCGTTACCGGTTTTGCCGCCAGCAGTTCCATTTTTGTTTTATCTTCAACTATTCTACCCACATCAATTTTTAATTGATCTTTCATCACCTGGCGGATGGCAATATCTGGTGAGCGACCTATGTTCAGGCAGGGATGTGAAGCAGCTGCGGCCATCACCGGACATGCCGTACACAGCAAACAGACTATAAGTCGTTTTTTCATTCCACGATTAACTCCCTGTCTTTGCTTTCCCAGATTTTTTTGCGATACAAGAGATCCAAAATGATACATCCTTCGGAAGCCCCGCCCAAATCGCTATTTTTATCACCGTGAATCATAAAGGCGTTACGGCCACACATATTATTCGATGAGTCAGGCGTCAAAGGCAATGCATAGTTTCCTGCCCTGGACTGGCGTGGCGCTTCAATCCGGTATTTACCACGCGGTAGCGGCCCCTTGTTTTTCACACACTCCTTTGCTGAGTCGTTGTAGTACCCTCTTGCCCCTGCATACCTCGCCTTAAACTGGAAGGAGCCATTATGGTGGAATTCTGCTTCCGTGACTTTATAGGTCCATGTCATGCCGTTTCCCTCTTGTTCCATGAGTCGCTATGCATCAGGTTACCGTCCAGGTAGTGCCATGTGATCTTCTCATAAACCAGGCCAATGTACTCCTGGTGGTTGCGTTTAATACGTGGTGTGCTGCCTGGCCCGGTAAAAAAGGCGTCGATCTCATCAATCCTGACGTTTTCCAGGCTGACTCTAAAATATTCTTCCTCCTGTCCTGAGTCATTAATGTGAAAAAATAAAAATACCGCCCGGGGAATGATTTCCCCCATCGTTAATGCCCGGTACAGCCAGGTGCTGGCAGCATCGGTCTCTTTTTCAAAAGCAATGCCCGTATGAATACGCGTTCCTGTTACCTGACCCGATAACCCATCACAGGGTATCTCTACGCCACTCATAAATTCCTGGACCTCAATACTACCTTCCCGTCCGAAGACATCCACAGAACCTTTAATCATATGCCCCGAACTATCGTACAGCCATAAATAAATGGGTATCGCCATATTCAACTCTCCATGTGATCTTTAACCCCACCTTTCAAGTAATCACAAGATAAATAAAAACAAAAGACACTACCAAATAAGCAGTGACCTGATTCAAACTCTTTATTCAAACCACCCCAGGTGAATAGCGCCTGCTAACCGCTCTCTCGATACCCATCGCCTGACCGACATGCGGTCTACTGCTCCGTTCCTTCTCACGCTACAATAGCGAAATCGGGGGCGGGCAGGTAAAGTAGCCCAAAAGCCATTCAGGGACCTTGTTAGCTAATGGAACAACACAGTGTTGCAATTAAGATTATTGCTACCGGTATTGCCTTACCTGAAACTCGCGTAACGTCTGACCAACTGGATATTCAGTTGGGAAAACCTAAAGGATATGTGGAAAAACGCTCGGGAATCACATGGCGATATCATGCCACGCCCCAGGCAAGTCAGGCCGAACTGGCAGCCAGCGCGTTACACAACGCACTGACAGCGGCTGACTTATCCCCCTATTCTATCGATCTTGTGATTTGCGCTTGCGCCGTTGCGATACAGGCTCTGCCCTGTAGTGCGGTGCATATCCTCAGGGCAGCAGCCATGCCTCCAGGCGTGGCCGGTTTTGATATTAACAGTAGCTGCGTCAGCTTTATTTCAGCAATGGAAGTGGCCGCCGGATTATTAAACAGCCGGGCCTATCGCCGTATCGCCATTGTTTCTGCCGATCTCGCCTCACGGGGTATCGACTGGAATCATGAAGAGTCTTCACTGATTTTTGGCGATGGCGCAGCCTGCGCCATTGTTGAACGCGGCGACGGCCAAAGCAGAATTCTGGCAAGCCTGATTGAAACCTGGCCCGAGGGCAGCGAACTCTGTGAAATCAGAGCCGGAGGCACACGCTGCAACCCCCGTTCGGGAATGTGCGATAGCGACTTTTTATTCCATATGCAGGCCAAACCCCTGTTTCGCTATGCGTCATCGCTGATAGAAGACTATTTCGCCCGTCTGCTATACAAAAGCGGTGTTACGCTTGCGGATATCGGTACGGTTATTCCTCATCAGGCCAGCCATCTCTCCCTGAAACATATGCGCAAGCGGCTACAAGTACCGGAATCGGTCTTGATCGATATCTATCGCTACTACGGTAATCAGGTCGCGGCTTCCATTCCTACCGCACTTCATGAAGCGATAACCGGCAATCGTCTGACTCCCGGAAAACCCGCCATGCTTATCGGCACGGCTGCGGGCCTGACGCTGGCAGGGATGGTGCTAATACCATGAAGATTCTGGTCACCGGCGCCACCAGCGGACTGGGGCGCAATGCCGTTCAGCATCTGCTGGAAACAGGCGTTCAGGTCATCGCAACAGGGCGTAATACGAACGAAGGCCAGCGGCTGGCAAAAGCAGGAGCCCGTTTTATTCCCCTGGATCTGACTCAGGCCAGCGTGCAGACGTGCGCCAGTATAATGAGCGACTGCGATGCAGTCTGGCACTGCGCGGCAAAGTCATCCCCCTGGGGAGATAAGGCCTCGTTTTATCAGGCCAATGTCACAGCCACCCATACCCTGGCAGAGGCGGCAGGAAATGCCGGGATTGCGCGTTTTATTCATATCTCCACCCCGGCCGTCTACTTTGACTTTCAGCACCACTATCACCTTAAGGAAAGCTACCTTGCCCGTCGGTTTTCCAGTCACTATGCCAGCACCAAGCATCAGGCCGAACAGGTTATTAGCACCGCTGCCCGGCGTTTTACCCGCACCACCTTTGTCATGCTGCGTCCCCGGGGATTGTTCGGCCCCCATGACAACACCATCGTCCCCCGATTATTGCGCCAGTTACGCAGAGACGGCGGCGCGCTGCATCTGCCTCGCGGTGGCGCAGCATTGCTGGATCTGACCTACGTACAAAATGTGGTCCATGCCATGATGCTGGCCACCCGTCACCCAACGCTACCTTCCGGCAGTCTCTATAATATTACCAACCATCAACCGATGCGGCTGGCCGATATGCTGGAGGGGCTACTGGGTCAACAGCTCAACCTGAACTATCGAATCAAAAACATACCCTGGGGGCTTCTGTCTCTGGCGGCCAGAGGGATGGAGCTGGCAGGAAAATATACTCACAGTGAGCCGCCGTTTACCCGTTACAGCGCGGGAACCGTCTGCTTTGATATGACTTTATGCCCGGAAAAGGCCATTAACGAGCTGGGGTATCGGCCCCGGATATCAATGGAAGAAGGCATTTTACTGACCGGAGAGTGGTTAAGAGCCCATGGCAAAGATTCATGAATTTACCGTGGGTTACTGCACCCATATTGGCTGTATGGCTCTTAAAGGAGCCGGATTCAGGGTCTGCAAATTTCCCTCCCGCGTCTGGCTGCTGGAAGCAGGAGAGCGCAAATGGCTGTGGGATACCGGTTACGCTTCCTGGTTTGAGCGCTACACCCAATCCGGCCTTTTTCAGCTCTATCGAAAGTTCACGCCAGTCTGGTTCGATCCCAAAGAAGCGCTGGCGCAACAGCTCTATGCTCAGGGACTGGCCGATACCGATATTAGCGCCATTATTTTGTCGCATTTTCACGCCGATCATATTGCCGGTTTGCGCGATTTTCCCGGCGTCCCCTGTATCTGTTCCGGAGAAGGCTGGCAGCAGACCCGGACCCTGCGCGGGTTTGCCGCCCTGCGCCAGGCGTTTATCCCGGATCTGATCCCCGCAGATTTTGAATCCTCACTGCGTTTTATTGAAGGGTTCGAAACCGTGGCGCTGCCGGAGGCGCTTGCCCCCTTTCACCAGGGTTATGCTCTGCCAGAAAGCAATGGGGAGATTATTCTGGTTCCGCTCCCCGGTCATGCCGCCGGGCATATTGGCGCATTTGTGCTCACAGACGATGGCTGGATCCTGCTGGCATCCGATGCGGCCTGGTCCCCTGTCAGTTACCGTGAGCTAAGAGGCCCGTCACGCCTGGCGAATCTGGTGATGGCGGATCCGGTGCTCTATTACCGTACGCTTGAACAGCTACACCAGCTATGGCAAAAGGGCCAGGTGACGATTCGCCTGTGCCATGAGGGGGATTTGTGATCCCCCTCATGACGCTCTGGCACTACGCCCGCACCCGCAGGTTGCATTTCTCACGCCGTGAAGATCTGGAAGCCTGGCAGGCCCGAAAGTTGCGGCGCTTCCGCCAGCGGGTGTTGAGCCAAAGTCCCTGGTTTCGCCGCTATCTCTCACTGCCATTCGAACAGTGGCCGTTGATGAACAAAGCGCTGATGATGCAACACTTCGACGAAATGAACACCGCCGGATTGTGTCGCGATACATTGCTCGCCTGCGCGCTGAAAAGTGAACAGAGCCGGGACTTTAACCCCAAAGTCGGTAAGTTCAGCGTGGGACTTTCGTCCGGAACCTCAGGGCACCGCGGGCTGTTTGTGGTCAGCCCTCAGGAGCAACAAATCTGGGCGGGCGGAATTCTTGCCAAAGCCCTGCCAGATGGTCTGCTGGCCGGAGAGCGCGTCGCCCTTTTCCTGCGGGCTGATAATAATCTCTATCACAGCGTTAACAACCGCTGGCTGAGTCTGGACTTTTACGATCTGCTCGCCCCTTTTGCCCAACAAATACAGCGACTGGAACAGCACGCCCCAACCCTGATTGTGGCCCCGGCCCAGGTGTTACGGGCACTGGCGCTATCGGTACTGGCGGGAGAGCTACGCCTTAACGTGAAGCAGGTCATCTCGGTAGCTGAGGTGCTGGAGCCCCAGGACAGCGTTCTGCTGAATCAGGTTTTTGGTAACGTGGCCGAAATTTATCAGGCCACGGAAGGATTTCTGGCGGCAACCTGTCACCACGGCACCCTGCATCTGAACGAAGAGTTTATCCACGTTGAACCACAGTGGCTGGATACACAGCGCTTTATTCCGGTGATTACCGACTTCACTCGCAGTACCCAACCCATTGTGCGCTATCGCCTGGATGACATTCTGGTGGCGCAGAAAACTCCCTGCCCGTGCGGCAGCGCGGCTCGTGCCATTGAACGTATCGAAGGACGCCAGGACGACAGGCTGCTGTTACCCGGCTTCGAAAAACAACCCCGGGAGATCTTCGCCGACGCCTGCAGCCGTACCCTGGCCATGACGCTCCCGTTAACCGCAGATTATCGTCTGGTACAAACCGGGGTTAGCCATCTTCATCTGATGGCAGACTGTGAGTATCACATCCTCGAAAACTGCCGCAGCGCGCTAAACGCTCTGTTCACCCGCCAGGGGATTGATAGTCAGTGCCTGAACTGGACCCTGAAATCGCAAGCGCCCGAAAGCCGTTTTGACGCCAAACGGCGACGCATTATTCGTCAGTGGGGCGCGGAATGAAACAGACGAAGATACTGGTGACCGGCGCTTCAGGCTTTATCGGCGCGACTTTCCTGAAACGCTTTGCCGGGCGCGAAAATCTGTTGCTGTGTGGCGCAGGCAGACGCCCAGTCCACGACTTTCCGCCCTCCGTTCGTTACGTCCCAGTGACCTTAGACCAGCTTGACAGTCTCGATTTTCAACCAGATGTGGTGATTCATGCGGCGGGCAGATGTTCTCCCTGGGGATCGCCGCAAGAGTATCAGCAGGATAACGTCGCCACCACGCGCCAGGTCATCGACTTTTGTCACCGCCGTGGGTTTCCCAGACTGATCTTTCTCTCTACCGCCGCAGTCTATTACCGCTTTGCCCACCAGCAGGATATATCGGAAAACGCCCCCATCGGTCCGGCGTTTACCAGTGAATACGGGCGCAGTAAATACCAGGCAGAGCAACAGGTGGCAGACTATCCGGGGGAAAAAACCATTTTTCGCCCCTGCGCAGTATTTGGCCCTGGCGATCGTCTGTTACTGCCGCCACTGGTCAAAGCAGCCCGACTCAGGAAGCTGCCAGGTCTGGATTCTGGCGCGGTGGCCTCCCGGGCCGATCTTATGCATGTGGATACGCTGTGTGACTATTTGCTGAGCGCGGCAACTCATCCCCGGCTCCGGCCCTGCTATAACATTTCAGCAAATTGCCCGGTGGAAACCCAAAAGTTCCTGTGCGACCTGCTGCATCAGCTCGGTCTTCCTCAGCCAGAAAAAAAAGTGCGACTTAATCTCGCCCTGAGAGCCGCCAGCCTGATGGAGCTACTCTGGCGCTGGCTGCCGCTTAAAGGCGAGCCCCCAATCACCCGTTTTGGCGTTGCCGTCTTCGGCTACAGTGCAACCCTGGACGTAAGCCATATGCTCAATGATTTTGGCCCTCCGGCGGTCGGTTTTCATCCCCTGCTGGCGCGCTTTATACAATACTATCGGGTAAATAATTTATGATGCCGATCGTTCTTATCTGGCTGACTATTCTGATATTTAAAGTCGTTATGGCGCTGTATGTCCTGCGCACCAATCCCCCCTCTCTGGAAGGTGGCGATTTCCGGCAGGTGGCCGTGCTTCAACCGATACTGAGCGGCGATCCTGCCCTTGAATCGGTTCTGGAGGCGAATCTTTACGGCCTGGAAGGGGCAAGTTTTCTCTGGTTGATTGATGAAAACGATGAGCAGGCGCAGTCTGTCACCGGGCATCTGAAACAGCGCTACCCGCATATGGATATCGCTATTCATCGCTTTCCCCAGCCGCCCGAAGGGGTCAATCCGAAACTGTTTAAACTGGAACAGGGCCGAAAACTGACCGATAAAGCCACGTTTCTGGTACTGGATGATGATGCTATCCTGCCCGCCGCTTCACTCAGAACAATGACAGGCGCGCTGCGTGAAAATACTCTGGTCACCGCCCTGCCGTGGTATCAACCGCAGTTGAATTTTCCTTCGCGCCTGCTGGCACAGTTCGTCAACGACAATGCCGCATTAACCTATTTGCCGCTGCTGCCCTTTGCTCAACCGCTGTCGATAAATGGAATGTGCTACCTGCTGGACGCCGCACTGCTGGAACGCGTGGGGGGCTTTACCCCTATTCTGCGCTATCTGACGGACGATCTCGCACTGGCGACTCTGCTAACCCGTCAGGGTGCCAGACTCAAACAATCCACAGCCCCGGTTTGCGTTCAGACCAGTATCCCTGATAGCCAACGTTATCTGCGCCAGATGCACCGCTGGTTTCTGTTCGCCACCCTGCTGATGCGTGAAAAAACACCCGCTATCAACGCTGCAATCACTCTGCTACAGGGCGTGCCGACGCTGCTGCTGTGGGCCATATTGTGGCTGGGTATCAGTGGTGGCACTGCTCAGCTCACCATGCTGATTGCGGTATTACTCATCCACTATCTGGCTTTGCGGCGGGTTCAGCATGCCATATCACCACACATTCCCGGGCGCCCGCTGCTTTCCCTGATTTCAGCGTTGCTACAGCCACTACACCTGGCGCATGCTCTGGTGAATCGGACTATTTACTGGCGTTCACGCCGCTATCGCATTCATAGCAACGATCGCTTTACCTCAATATGAACCGAACCTGTTTACAGATAGCCTTCATCACCGGAAGAAGTCGTCCTGGTCATTGTGCATTGAGCCCCGACCAGCGCATTTTCCTGGAGCGACTGACGGCACCGGATCGCCGTTTGCTAACGGTAAACTTCCCCTGGGCCGCAGAGGTCACCCCTTTTGCCGCAACGGGGATACTGTGGGCCAGTCTGAATAATTCCTGGGACTATCTCTGCTCGCGCCGCGCGCAATTCACCCATCGCTATCAGGAGTCAGCCATGAAAATCGTGGAAGCGGCGGATCATACGCTGTTCCTTGCCGGTAGCTGCGGGCTGGAGTTATTTAATAATCTTCAGCTCCCTGCTGCGGTTCTGTCCCGGGTATCGCTTCTGGCCTACGGACCCGTTGCCCGAAAGCGCCCCAATTGCCGACATCTACTGGTTCAGGGGCGCCAGGATCTGATTTCCCGCTACTGGTTCCGCGATCCGGATATTCAGATCTCTAGCGGTCACATGAACTACCTGGAACACCCTGAATTACCTGAAATCTGTCAGAATTTTATCCGGACGGTCTGAGTGCAGCGCTTATTCTCTCTTATCCCCCCAAACATTACGCGCATTGATTTACTGGCGCCGCCGTTTTCCGGTCATCTGCATCCTGTTCTGGCGATGGGCAGAGCGCTGGCTTCGCGTTATCAGGTTCGCATCATCAGCACCCGGGGCGCACTCGAACGCATTGAAGCGGCCGGATTAACCGGGGTAGCGCTTCCCGGAGACTATGACGAGCCACTTCTCGCGGTGGCGAATCCGAAATATGCGGTGAAATCCCACCCGGTACGCCTGTACCGACAGTTTCGTCACGTTGTCGGACTGCTGAAGCAGTTTGCCGACCAACTGGAGCAGCTCTGGTTACATCATGGCAAACCCGAACTGGCTATCGCCGACTTCACCCTGCCTGTTGTGAGCGTCCCCTGCCAGAGGCTTGATGTTATCTGGTGGAGCAGTCTGCCTTCGCCCTGCGTACTGGAAACCCCCGATGGCGCCCCCGCCTATTGCGGCGGCCTGACGCCCGCCCGTCACCCGGGGCAGCGACTCTGGCATCTTATTCATCGCAAAAAAGTTCGCTGGTTCAAACACGCGTTGTTCTGGTTGTTCCGCGGCACCATTCGCCAGACCGGCATCGAGCGTCTTTATCGTCAGGACGGGAGTGAAACCGCCTACTCCGCCACCCGGATTCTGGCACTGAGTGAACAAACGTTCGAATTTCCCCGAACCTGGCCCGCCGCCGTCTCATTCATTGGTCCCGCCCTGTATACTCCGCCAGTCAAAGAGAACGCTCCCCCTTTTGAAGAGGGGAAACGGCACATACTCATTACCTTAGGAACGCATCTGGACTGGCATAAAGAGGCCGTAGCACGCGCCGTTTCCCGCCTTGCGCATTCGCAACCAGACTGGGTATTTCACTTTACCGATGGCAATCCACAGGGTACGACAGACCAGCGGCAGAGCAATATGTACCGGGTGGCCTGGGTTGATTATGACCGCTGGCTGGCGCGCTACGACGCGGTCATTCACCACGGCGGCGCAGGTATTATGTGGCATTGCCTGACCCTGAATATTCCCGCACTGGTCTACCCGGTGGACTACGATCAGTTCGACCATGCGGCAAGGCTGAAATATAGCGGCAAGGGAATATGGCTCAAAGGTGGACTGAAGGCCCTTGAGAATGCCGGGCCACAACTGCAATGCCTGATGAATAAGCAATAGCGGGCGCAATGCGCCCGTCGTCACGCTCAATAACGCACGCAGACTGATTTCTCTTCGCAGTAGCCATCCAGCCAGTCGGGGCCAAAGTCGCGACCGGTGCCGGACTGTTTCATACCGCCAAACGGCAGATTGGCGTCAATCAGGGTGTGGCTGTTGATCCATACCGTACCGGCCTGTAACCGGGCGCTGTAGTCCAGCGCCTGCCCCAGGTTTTGGGTCCAGACGCTGGCGGTCAACCCATATTCGGTGTCATTAGCGAGCCTTAGCCCTTCGGCGGCATCCGCCACCCGAACCAGGTTGATCACCGGGCCAAACACCTCTTCCCGCACCAGCCGCAGCCCGGCATCGGGATTAACCACCAGCGTGGGCGCAACATAGAAACCGCCATTCCCCGGCCCCGCATCACCACTTAATAGCGTGGCACCGCTGGCTCGCGCTTCGTCGATAAAAGCACCTATCTTGTGCTGATGCGCCAGCGACACCACCGGGTTGATATGCGCACTGGCATCAAGCCCTGGCCCCACCTTCAGGGACTTTACCGCCTGCTCAAAATCGGCCGTCAGGCGATCGAACAGCGGAGCTTCAATGTAGATACGCGAACTGGCGGCACACACCTGCCCCTGATTCAGAAAGCTGCCGGTCATCAGCCCTTCCACGACCAGAACCGGATCGGCATCTTTCAGCACCAGCGCCGGATTTTTGCCCCCCAGTTCCAGGGTCACGCGGGTCAGGCGATCGGCGGCGCTACGCGCAATCTGCTTACCGGTTTGCGTGGAGCCGGTAAAGCTCACCTTCGCCACGGCTGGATGATTAACCAGCGCCGCGCCGCAGGTGCTTCCCTGGCCGGTCACCACATTGAACACACCGTCCGGCACTCCGGCCTCGCTCGCCAGCTCCGCCACCCGCAGCAGGGTCAGCGGCGTGGTTTCCGAAGGCTTAATGACAATCACGCAGCCCGCCGCCAGCGCCGGCATCACCTTCCACATCCCGATCATCAGCGGGAAATTCCAGGGGACGATGCCCGCCACCACGCCTGTCGGCTCTTTGCGGGTCCAGGCCTGATAACGCGCCCCTTCAGGCATCGGAATAGAAAGTTCCAGAGTACGACCGCTGATTTTGGTGGTCAGACCGGCGGTATAGCGCATCCAGTTCAGAGTGCAGCCCAGTTCAAAGGCCCGGGAAATAGCGATGGATTTGCCCTGTTCCAGGGTTTCCAGTTGGGCCAGTTCTTCGGCGTGCTGTTCCACCAGGTCGGCAAAGCGTAACAACACCCGCTCACGTATAGCGGGCAGCATATCGGCCCATATCCGGCTTTCAAAGGCGTGACGGGCAGAGTTTACGGCCCTGTTCACATCGTCGGCGCTGGCGTCGGCGACGCTTGCGATCTGCCTGCCGTCGGCGGGATTCCATACCGCCATTCGCCCCGCTGCCGTTGATTCCTGCCAGCGGCCGTCAATATAGAGACCGTGGCTACGTTGCAGAAAGCGGCTTACGCTTTCCAGAATCTCAACCTGTGTTGCAGACATAGTTTCTCCTTATCAGAAGATGTCGGATCTGTTCAGTCTACATACAGCGACGAAAACCGGGTTGTGCGCCCGTGACAATCACTTTGGTGGATGTGACAAAGCACGCATTTACGCCTTCCCGTCTGCGCCGGAGCGGACATCACGCCATACTTTTTCCCTATAGTAGAAACCCCGGGCTGTCGCGACAGCCGACGCTCTTGCACTATGAACCACAGCACAGATAACGGGAGACAACGGGTGGAAAACCACGACGGATTCGAAGGCTGGCTGGCGCATATCAACAGCGCCTGCGGCGCGTTTTACGGACAATTGCTGAATGAAGCCTTTCACGGCACTCTGGAAGAATTCAGTCCTGGAACAATGAAACTGAGCACCGTCAGCGCCAGCGGTGCCGCCATTGGCCGCCGTCGCCAGGAACTGGCCCGTAGTCGCGATGACTGCTTTTATGCGGTGTTTCAGTTAGAGGGCGAAGCCGAAATGGAACAGGCGGACGGCCGGGCACTGCTGCGACCCGGGGATATCACCCTGATTGACGCCGCCCGCCCCAGCCTGATCCGCTGGCGCAACCATTCGCGTCAGATCTCATTACTCCTGCCGCACCAGATGATGGAGCTTTCCGGGCCGCTGGCGCCGGAGTGCTGTGCCCGACGCCTGGCGCACAACCTGCCGGTAGTGAAACTTGGTCACCAGTTGTTGCAGGAGAGTCTGCGCAATAGCGCCCTGACGCCCGTTGAAAGTCAGGCCGCCCTCGGTGCGCTGGCCTGTCTGCTGCGCCCGGTTCTCGGAAAAAACCAGGCGCTGCCGTCGCGTCACGAACAGCGCTTTCAGCAGGTAACCGGACTGATTGAGGAGCATCTGGCTTCGGGGGAACTCTCTCCCGAATGGCTGGCCGCTGAAGCGGGAATGTCGGTGCGCAGCCTTTACCGGCTATTTGCCGGGCGGGGAATGGTGGTATCGCGCTATATCCGCAACCAGCGCCTGGATAAATGCGCCCAGGCCCTGCGCGATGCAGATGCCGAAGAGAAGCTGGCAAGCCTGGCCTGGCGCTGGGGTTTTACCGATCACAGCCACTTTTCCACGGCATTTCGTCAGCGCTTTGGCGTAACCCCCGGCGAATACCGGCGCCGCCATCGCTGACTACTTCTTCATCCAGCGCCCGTTAATGCCGCGCACGTACTCACCGACTGCTGCGCGAGTGACCAGCTTCTGCCCGGCCAGCCGCGCCACTTCTTCAATCGGGACGTTATGGCTTTTTGCCAGCGCGCGGTAGCTCTGCTGGCGCTCTTTATTGATACGGTCCACCAGGACCTGGCTTTCCGGATCCGCACTGATGGTCGCCAGATAGCCCCCCAGGGTTTCGCCCACTCGCCCCTGGCTGCGCGCTTCATCCAGCGTCAGGGCGCTGACGCTCACACTCGCCAACAACAGAACCAGTCCGCTGATAAGTCGTTTCATCTTCGTCGGCTCCGTTAAAAGAGATCGCTGCGGCTCTTCAGCAGCGTTTCCACGTCTTTATCCACCTTAACGTGAATTTCATGTTCGATCTTCACGTTCATATTGATGGTGATGGGCTCAGATGGCGCCGCCACCTCAATACGCGGCGTGCAGCCGCTGAGCCCGACGACCGTCAGCGCCAGCAGGGCGACTCCCCATGTGTTCATTGTTGCTCCTTACAGTTTTGCCCGGCGCAGCGCGCATCAGGCAGGGACATATTCTGCTCCAGCCAGGATTGCAGGTTGTCGCCAAAGCGCAGGCTGCGCCACAGCGTAAAAAGGTTTTCCTGATGGGTATAGTTCAGCTTCACAGTGCCGCTTTTGCCGTTTACCCGGCCAGTGCCCTCCAGCTCCGAAGCCATGGTCAGCACGCCAAGATTATCGAGATTGATTTTGGTCCAGGAGCGGGAAATTTCCATATAGCGCAGCCAGTTAATGGCTGAGCCCGCCGTCACGTTATCGTTCGCAAGGGCATCGGCCATATCTTTATCAAGCCGCAGCGTCAGCGGACCGCTGGCCGTTACCCAGCCGTCTTTCACAATCCATTGCGGATGGTTAAACCAGATGGGCAGCGCCCCTTCAATTCGGCCGGAAAGCGCGAACTGCTTGGGATTCACGGCGCTGACCAGTTCGCTGGAAGAGATATTGTGCAGCCGCAGCAGTGCCGGGTCGCGCTGCGGCATGCGTAGCTGTTTCATCAACAGACTACCGCCCAGCAGCTCCACGCTGACGTCGCTCAGCAACAAAGGATGGGTTTCGCTCCAGGGATACCAGCCCTGGAGATCGGCGCTCAGCTTGCGGGCCACCGCCTGGCTTTCTATCTCTTCAATGCGCAGCCGCACCGGACCGCGGGTACCCAGATGCCAGGTGGCGTCGCTGTAGCGGAATGGCAGCACAAAATCGACGCCGTTAATTTTGCTGTCCGGCAGCCAGGCGCTACCGCCCTTCAGCACGCCGTGACCGCCCGCTTCAAAACCCTGTCCCGCCGCGGCAGAAAAAGCCACCTGGGCGTATAGTTCACCGGACTTAAGGGCCAGTTTCCAGTCCGGAGGAAGCAGCGGCTGAAAGACCGACAGCGGCTGACGCGGCCACCAGGCTTCGCCGCGCAGGCGCTCGCCGTCCCAGCGGCCGTGCACCCGAACCGGACCAATGTCTTCCGCCGTTAAATCGCCGCGATACAGGAACGTGGTGGGCTCTTTGCCTTTGACTTCAAAGTTGAGTACCGCCGGCGGCAGCACGCTGCCGCTGCTGAACTGCGTGCTACCCGCATGCAGGGCCAGCGCGCCGCTGAAATCAGGATGCTGCGGATTGCGCTGCCAGACCACCGGCTTCACCAGAGTCATGCGCGGCTGATGCACCGTCATACTGCCGTACTGCAACTGGTCGAATCCGGTAGACAACGCCGCCAGGCGAATCTCACTGTCGCGCCACTGGCCTTCCCCTTTCACGTCCCAGCGGGCGTTCATCGGGGTGAACTGGCCGTCGCCCCAGTAGCGCCACACCCACAGCCCTTTGTCCGGCAGAAAATCGCTGGCCTGGCCGTCCAGGTGTAGGGTGAAGTTGCCCATTTCATTTTCGTGAGCGCGCAGAATGGCCTGGAGCCGCCCATCCACGCCGTTGCGGGTCAGCCGTACACCGGCCAGCGGCCAGCGCACTTCATCAATATTCAGCGAATCGATTATCCGGCCTCGCGAGCGCAGCAGCGCGCCGGGCTGAAAATGGAGGGCGGGATCTAACAGCGGGCCGCTCAGTTTGCCGGGCAGCATAGCGTAGAAGATCATTTGATCCTGTTTGGCTTCGCCGGTCAGGCGCAGCGGCATATCGCTTTCGGTCATGCTTAACCGCCCCGGCCCCAGGATCAGTACCGCATTGCCCTTACCGGCATCCCCTTCGGTCAGCACGCTAACCCGGGCGGTGATTTGCGCCTGTTCCAGTCCCTTCCGCCAGTCGTCCACCTGTAACGCCAGGCGGCCGCTGAGCGGAAAACCGGCCCAGGGCCAGAGCCAGCGTCCGTCGCTGATTTTCAGGCGTTCGCGGCTCAGTTCCCACGGTAGATCCAATAGCGGTTCCGCCAGCGCTTCGCTGCCGATAAGCAACTGACCTCGGTTGCTTTCCCAGTTCAGTTCGGCGGTGGCATGGCGCGGTTCCTGCGGCAGCGTCATGCTCGCCTTCACGTGGCCATGAGTCGGCAGGCCGTCCGGCATCAGGGCCAGTTTCACCTCGCCCACCAGCCTGGCGGGCTCCATGCCGGAAAAAGGTCGCACTTCAAACTGCTTAACGGTAAGGTCGCGACCATTAAGCACGGCTTTCAGGGTAAGCAGATCGCCACTGAAGCTGACCTGCTGGCTGCGGGGCGTCATCACCAGCTTTAGCTCACCGCTATACTGCGGTACGGAGGTCAACGTCAGGCGCGCGATCTCCACGCTGGAGTTGGGCAACATCTGCTGCCACTCGGCCAGGGTACGCGTCGTCTCAGAGGGCGTATCGTCAGTGGGGATTTTGCTAAAACAGTCTGGATTCAGCGTCAGCTCGCCAATCTTCAGGCTCCAGCGACCGGGGTGACGCAGCGCCGCCGACTTAAGATTCGCCAGTTCACATTCGCCAGCCAGATAGCGCAAATCCGGCAGGATCAGCGCCCCCTGCTTAATGCGTGGCCCCGAAGTCATGGCAATGCGCGTACCCTGCGGCAGCCAGATGCCCGCCAGAGTCGGCAACCAGTGCGCCACCGTTAACATCAGCGTCAGCGGCAGCAAAATCAATAACAACAGTAGCGCGATGAGTGCTTTGTATTTACCCTTCATGGGCCGTTAATGTCCTGATTAAGCAAGATTTCAGGCCGAAACAGTACGTTATTCTGACACGTTTAGCCGACCAGGTGAAGTTGGGTACCTTCCGGGGGCGTCAATGACCTAAACTAATGAGTATGTACAGGATATGTAGTGCATTCTTTTAAAATTGTCAGACAATATTAACGGTGATAATCTGGCACCATACCTGATGGAGAAAGTATTATGAAACTGGCGGTATACAGTACAAAACAGTATGACAAAAAATATTTGCAGCATGTTAACCAGGAATATGGTTTTGATCTCGAATTTTTTGACTTTCTCCTGACTGAGAAAACGGCCAAAACGGCCCACGGCTGTGAAGCCGTCTGTCTGTTTGTTAACGATGACGGTAGCCGCCCGGTGCTGGAAGAGTTAAAAAGTCAGGGAGTGAAATATATTGCCCTGCGCTGCGCCGGGTTCAATAACGTCGATCTCGACGCCGCCAAAGCGCTGGGGCTACGGGTGGTACGGGTTCCCGCTTACTCGCCGGAAGCGGTCGCGGAACACGCCGTGGGGATGATGATGTGCCTGAACCGCCGCATCCACCGCGCCTGGCTGCGTACCCGCGACGCCAACTTCTCGCTGGAAGGGCTCACCGGTTTTACCATGCACGGCAAAACTGCGGGCATTATCGGCACCGGTAAGATAGGCACCGCTACCCTGCGTATTCTGAAAGGTTTTGGCATGCGCCTGCTGGCGTTCGATCCTTACCCGAATCCGGATGCGCTGGATCTGGGAGCCGAGTATGTGGATCTGCCCACCCTGCTGGCCCAGTCCGACGTTATCAGCCTGCATTGTCCCATGACCCCGGAAAACTACCATCTGCTGAATGCCGACGCCTTCGCACAGATGAAAGACGGTGTGATGATTATCAATACCAGCCGCGGCGGACTCATCGATTCCCAGGCGGCCATCGAAGCGCTGAAAACCCAGAAAATCGGCTCGCTGGGGATGGACGTCTATGAAAACGAACGCGATTTGTTCTTTGAGGATAAGTCCAACGACGTTATCCAGGATGATGTGTTTCGTCGCCTTTCCGCCTGCCATAACGTGCTGTTCACCGGTCATCAGGCTTTCCTGACCGCGGAAGCGCTGATCGGTATTTCAGAGACCACCCTGAAAAACCTGGATCAGCTAACCAAAGGGGAAGCCTGCGCCAACGAGCTGTAATGGCTAATGTTCCGTGCGCGGTCACGGTCGCGCGCTTTTCAGACTATGCCGCAAAGACGGCGCCATACCTCGCTGCCACACTTCCGGCAGCGTTAACGACAATCAGGGAGAAGAGATGAAGAAGTCATTAGCCACGCTTCTGGTGGCATGTAGCGCGCTGGTTGGATGCGCACAGGGCGATAACAACTCGGCGGGTGCCAGCGCAGAACAGCTTCAGCACCACCGTTTCGTGCTGGAAAGCGTAGACGGGAAACCGCTGACGCTATCAGACAAAAGCGGACGCCAGCCGGAGATCGACTTCGGCGAGAAAATGCATATTTCCGGCGCCATGTGCAACCGCTTCACCGGTCAGGGCGAACTGAACAACGGCGTGCTGACCGCCCAACTGGCGTCAACCCGGATGATGTGCGCCGATCCGCAGCTTAACGCGCTCGATAATCTGTTCGGCCAGATGCTGGCCGCAGGCGCTCACGTCAGCGTGGCGAACGACAAGCTGACGCTGAAGAACCCACAGCATACTCTGGTCTATAAACGCGCCGAGTGGGTTAACTGAACTTAGTAACTTCCGCAGTTGCCGGACGCCAACGCCCCTTCACTGCAGCGCTTACCGTTCGGCAACGCACACATTCCCTTCGCAGAGCCATCAAGCTGGCGTGCGACGGAAAGCGAACCGCCAATCATGGCGCAATGCGCTTCACCCTGCGCGGACATCGCCGCTTTCATGCCTGGCGTAACGTGTGCGGCAGTCCCCTGCTGCTGCGGCTCGCTACTGCATGCGGTCAAAAATAAAACGCTGGCTGCCAACCAAAATCCTGCGCGCATCTGCGATCTCCCCTGAATTAAGAATTTTCGACACAAAAACCGTTAAATCATAGGCCAGCCAGGCGGCAGCCGTCGAGCGGCAACCCCTGATATTTCACGTTCTGAAACAGATTTTTGACTGTTTTTATGATCCCGTTCATTTTTTATCACGTGACATTGTCACAATATGGCCAGCCCGCAGTACAGGCGGGACCCGGGGACACAAAAATGAAAATGGTCGTTTCTGCCCTCTGCTAAGATAAAAAGCATACCCATACACAGAAAACTGTTATTTCCTGTTACGGATACGCCGCAAGGCCGTATCGCCTTTTTTGCGCAATGTGAAGGTAGCTTATGATTACAACTGACGGGAATGGTGCCGTTGCTTCCGTGGCCTATCGAACCAGCGAAGTGATCGCGATTTACCCGATTACCCCCAGTTCCACCATGGCCGAACACGCGGGAGCCTGGTCAGTGGACGGCGTGAACAACGTCTGGGGAGATCGTCCGCAGGTGGTCGAGATGCAGTCCGAAGCCGGGGCTATCGCCACGGTGCATGGCGCGCTGCAAACCGGCGCTCTGTCCACCACCTTTACCTCATCCCAGGGGCTGCTGCTGATGATCCCGACGCTGTATAAGCTCGCCGGTCAGCTGACACCCTTTGTGCTGCACGTAGCGGCGCGTACCGTCGCGACTCACGCGCTGTCGATTTTTGGCGATCACTCCGACGTCATGGCAGTACGCCAGACCGGCTGCGCCATGCTGTGCGCCGCCAACGTGCAGGAAGCCCAGGACTTTGCGCTGATCTCCCAGATGGCGACGCTCAACAGCCGTATTCCTTTTATTCACTTCTTCGATGGTTTCCGCACGTCACACGAAATCAATAAAATCGCTCCGCTTTCGGACGATACCCTGCGCCAGTTGATGCCCCAGTCAGCCATTGACGAACATCGGGCCCGGGCCCTTAACCCGGAACATCCGGTAATTCGCGGCACCTCAGCCAATCCGGATACTTACTTCCAGTCCCGGGAAGCCACCAACCCCTGGTACAACGCGGTCTGCGAACATGTGGAACGGGCAATGGATGACTTTGCCGCCGCTACCGGGCGTCAGTATCGCCCGTTTGAATACTACGGGCACCCCGAAGCAGAACGGGTTATCGCCCTGATGGGATCGGCCATTGGCACCTGCGAAGAGGTGGTGGACGAACTGCTTAAGCGCGGCGAAAAGGTCGGCGTGCTGAAAGTGCGCCTGTATCGTCCCTTCTCTGCCCAACGCCTGCTGGAGGCCCTGCCCCAGAGCGTGCGCAGTCTGGCGGTGCTGGATCGCACCAAAGAGCCGGGGGCGCTGGCCGAGCCGCTGCACCTTGACATCATGACCGCGCTGGCGGAAGCGTACAGTAGCGGCGAGCGCGAAACCCTGCCGAAGGTCACTGGCGGGCGTTACGGCCTTTCCTCTAAAGAGTTCGGCCCCGACTGTGCGTTGGCGGTGTTCCGCGAACTGCAAGCCGATCGACCAAAATCGCGCTTTACCGTGGGCATCTATGACGATGTCACCCACCTTTCCCTGCCGCTGACGGCCAGTAACCTGCCGTCGGACGCCCGCCTGTCGGCGCTGTTCTACGGTCTGGGCAGCGACGGCACCGTCTCCGCCACCAAGAACAACATCAAGATTATCGGCAACGCCACCCCGTGGTACGCCCAGGGCTACTTTGTCTACGATTCCAAAAAGGCCGGTGGCCTGACGGTTTCCCACCTGCGGGTGAGCGAACATCCCATTCGTTCGGCTTACCTGGTGGACCAGGCCGACTTTATCGGCTGCCACCAGCTACAGTTCGTCGATAAATATGCCATGGTGGAACACCTCAAACCGGGCGGTCTGTTCCTGCTGAACACCCCCTATGAGCCCGAAGAGGTGTGGGAGCGCCTGCCCCAGGAAGTCCAGTCGCAACTGCGCGCGAAGAATGCCCGCCTGTGGGTCATTAACGCCACCCGTATCGCCCGCGAATGCCAGCTTGGCGCGCGCATTAATACCGTCATGCAGATGGCCTTCTTCCACCTGACCGGCATTCTGCCGGGCGATAGCGCCCTGCAGGAGCTCCAGGGCGCTATCGCGAAGAGCTACAGCAGCAAAGGTCAGGAGCTGGTAGAGCGCAACTGGCAGGCGCTGGCGCTGGCACGGGAATCCCTGAGTCAGGTAACCCTGGGTGAAGTGCTGGATAACAGCCACCATATGCCGCCGGTAGTGGCCGATGCCGCGCCGGACTTTGTCAAAACCGTTACCGCCGCCATGCTGGCGGGCCTGGGAGATGCGCTGCCGGTTTCCGCTCTACCGCCGGACGGCACCTGGCCGGTGGGCACTACCCGCTGGGAAAAACGCAATATTGCCGACGAGATCCCCATCTGGAAGCCGGATATCTGCACCCAGTGTAATCACTGCGTGGCCGCCTGCCCCCATGCCGCTATCCGCGCCAAAGTGGTAGCGCCCGGAGAAATGGAAAGCGCACCCGACTCGCTCCAGTCTCTGGATGTGAAGTCCCGGGATATGCGCGGTCAGAAATATGTGCTGCAGGTGGCGCCGGAAGACTGCACCGGCTGTAACCTGTGTGTGGAAGTGTGCCCGGCCAAAGACCGCCAGAACCCGGAAATCAAAGCCATCAATATGATGTCGCGTCTGGATCACGTCGAGGAAGAAAAGGCCAACTACGACTTCTTCCTCAGTCTGCCGGAAATCGACCGTAGCAAGCTGGAACGTATTGATATCCGCACCTCCCAGTTAATCACCCCGCTGTTTGAATACTCCGGCGCCTGCTCTGGCTGTGGTGAGACGCCCTACATCAAGCTGCTGACCCAGCTTTACGGCGATCGGATGATGGTGGCTAACGCGACCGGCTGTTCGTCAATTTACGGCGGCAACCTGCCCTCTACCCCCTGGACCACCGATGAACACGGCCGTGGCCCGGCCTGGGCTAACTCGCTGTTCGAAGATAACGCCGAGTTCGGGCTGGGCTTCCGCCTGACCGCCAATCAACATGCGGATCGGGTCCGGCGCCTGTTGACCCAACTGGCGGATCGGCTTCCCGCGCAACTGGTGGAACAGCTGAACGCTGAGGCTGAAATTCCCGAGCGCCGCGAGCAGATAGCCGCCCTGCGCCAGGCGCTGGCGGACATCGACTCCCCGCTGGCGCGCCAACTGGCGACCGATGCCGATGCCCTGGTGGCAAAATCCATCTGGCTTATCGGCGGCGACGGCTGGGCCTATGATATTGGCTACGGCGGCCTGGATCACGTGCTGAGTCTGAGCGAAAACGTCAACGTGCTGGTACTGGATACCCAGTGCTACGCCAACACCGGCGGTCAGGCTTCTAAGGCGACCCCGTTGGGTGCGGTAATGAAGTTTGCCGAACAGGGCAAGCGGAAGGCGCGTAAGGATCTGGGGGTGAATGTGATGATGTACGGTCACGTCTACGTTGCGCAGATAGCGCTGGGCGCCCAGCTTAACCAGGCCGTGAAAGCGCTACAGGAGGCCGAAGCCTACGATGGCCCGTCGCTGGTCATCGCCTACAGCCCCTGCGTGGAGCACGGCTACGATCTGGCCCTGAGCCACGATCAGATGCGCCAGTTGACCGCCACCGGCTTCTGGCCGCTCTATCGCTTTGATCCACGCCGCGCCGACCAGGGAAAACTGCCGCTCTCGCTGGATTCCCGCCCGCCGTCAGACGCGCTGGCCGAAACCCTGCTTAACGAGCAGCGCTTCCGGCGCCTGAACGTCAGCCAGCCGGAAGTGGCGGAACAGCTCTGGCAGGAAGCCGCCAGCGACCTGCAACGCCACTACGACTTCCTGGCGATGCTGGCCGGTAAGCAGACGAGTAAAACCAGCGAGTAACTCCTTCCAACCCCGCTTTCCGCGGGGTTTTACTTTTCCGCCAGCACGCCTTCCGCCTCTTTCTCTGGCTCCAGCAGCAGCCCCATAAACTCCCGGGCGATCTCCGTGAGCGGTTCACCGCGCCTTGTCAGTACGCCATATTCCTGAGGCGCCAGCCGCAGATCGGTATTCAGCACGCTCAGCAGCCCGCCGTTCAGGTGGGCGGCGGCCATGGCTTCCGGCAGCATGCCGATCATCGGCCCGCCCTGCAGCACCTGCAGGAAGGTCTGCATTGAGATAGTTTCAACGGTGTTGTGCGGCGTGGCGACCCCGGCTGCGGCAAAGGCCTCTTCCATCTGACGACGAATTGGCGTTCCCTGGGGGTAGAGGATCCACGGCCAGGCCAGCAGTTCCCCCAGGCTGTAGCGCTGAGTCTGCCCGGCCAGCGGATGGCGGCAATTCACCACCAGGCAGAACGGTTCCGGCCCCATCGGACGGAAGTCGAACAGCTGTAGTTGCTGGGGTTCGGTAAAGCGACCGATAGCCAGATCCAGAGTTCGGGCCTTTAACATTTCCATCAGATGGTCGCTGGTCTGTTCCACCACCTCCAGCGACAGCAGCGGCCAGCGTTTTTTAATTCTGACGATAGCCTGGGGCAGCGCCACCGCCGTGGCGGCAAAGATTCCCCCCACCCGCAGATGGCCGTGGCCGCCAGCCCGCAGGCTGTCGATACGCGCCACAAATCCCCGGGCATCGTTAAGCGCAATCTGCGCGTAACGCACCACCTCACTGCCCAGCGCCGTGGGGGGCATGCTACGTGGCAGGCGTTCGAACAGAGGAAAGCCGAACTGGTTTTCGATCTCCCTGAGCATTTTACTGAGCGCGGGCTGGCTCAGGCTCATCTGCTCTGCCGCCAGATGCATATTCCCGGTGCGCCCAAGAGTATCGATCAGCAACAGATGGCGGAACTTCAGCCAGTGACAAAAGCTGGTAAACGAGATTTCAGACATAGTGCGCCCTTTAAAGACCGATAACGACTGGTTATCGATAACTGAATGAATGCCATTGGAGTTTATTCCCCGCGCCGCATAACGTGGCGATAACAACAATGAGGAGAAACTCCCATGACCATCGCTCTGAACCCTGCAAACACCCTGCCCGAAGACGGAACCCGCGGCTGCCTGATTGGCCGCGCCTGGGTTCCCGGCGCCTGCCCCGGTCCTTCACCGGTGGTGATTCGCGGCGACGACGTCTTCGATATTTCGCAACAGGCTGCCACCGTCGCCGGACTTCTGGAACTGGAAAGCCCCGGGGATGTGATACGCCAGACAAAGGGACGCCGTATCAGCTCACTTTGTGAGCTACTGGACAATAGCGGCGACACGCCGGACCCCGAACGCCCTTATCTGCTTTCCCCTGTCGATCTCCAGGTGATTAAGGCCGCCGGCGTCACCTTCGTCGACAGCATGCTGGAGCGGGTGATCGAAGAGCAGGCCGCCGGTGATGGCGAACTGGCCAGCGGCCTGCGGGCCCGCATCTACGATCTGACCGGCCCGGACTTGCGGGCGGTAAAACCCGGCTCCGAACGGGCCGCCGCCCTGAAGCAGCTACTGATCGAACGCGGCCTGTGGTCCCAGTATCTGGAAGTCGGTATTGGCCCGGACGCCGAGATCTTTACCAAGGCGCCGGTACTGGCCAGCGTCGGCAGTGGCGCCTCCATCGGCATTCATCCCCACTCCAGTTGGAATAACCCGGAGCCGGAAGTGGTACTGCTGGTTAACAGCCGCGGCCAGATTCAGGGCGCGACCCTTGGCAACGACGTCAACCTGCGCGATTTCGAAGGTCGCAGCGCCCTGCTGCTGAGCAAAGCCAAGGACAATAACGCCTCCTGCGCTATCGGCCCCTTTATTCGCCTGTTCGACGCAAGCTTTACCCTGGAGAATCTACGCAACTGCGAGGTAGAACTCAGGGTTGAGGGTGATGAAGGCTTTCGGATGCACGGCCTGAGCGCCATGAGCGCCATCAGCCGCGATCCTGAAGATCTGGTCAGCCAGACCCTGAACGCCAGTCACCAGTATCCCGACGGCTTCGCACTGTTCCTGGGGACGCTGTTCGCCCCCACCCAGGACCGGGATCGCCCCGGCGCCGGTTTTACCCACCGCCCTGGTGATACCGTCACCATTAGCACCCCGATGCTGGGCGCCCTGCGCAATCGGGTCACCACCAGCGATCAAGCACCGCCCTGGACCTTCGGTCTGCGCGCGCTGTTTGACAACCTGAGCCGGCGCCGCCTGCTGTAATGCCCGCCATCCTGAATTCACGCTGTAACGGCAATCCCAATGGAGGAGCATGCTATGCGTGTACAGAATCATTCCACTTCGCCCGATCCGCGTCAGTTGCGGCGGGCGATCTTTACCGGCGCCGTCGGCAGTGCGCTGGAGTATTACGATTTCGCGATTTATGGACTGGCTTCGGCGCTGGTCTTCGGCCATATTTTCTTCCCCTCACTGGGGGTCACCGGGGCCCTGCTGGCCAGTTTCGCCACCTACGGCGCCGGGTTTCTGGCGCGGCCCTTCGGCGGACTGTTTTTCGGATCGCTCGGGGATCGCAAGGGTCGTAAGCTGGTATTGCTGATCACCATCGGGCTGATGGGCGTTGCCACTACGCTTATTGGCCTGCTGCCCGCCGGGCCACTGGGCGCCGTGCTGCTGGTTGCCCTGCGGCTGCTTCAGGGCTTTGGCGCCGGTGCCGAACAGTCTGGCGCTGCCACCCTGATGGCAGAGCTGGCCCCCCCAAAACGCCGCGGCTGGTATGCGGCGCTGCCGTTTATCGGGGTCTTTTCCGGGCTGGCGCTGGCGACTATCACCTTTCGGGTGATGCAGTTGCTGCTGACCGAACAGCAGATCCTGAACTGGGGCTGGCGTATTCCGTTCCTGCTGAGCGTGGTGCTGATTGCCGTCGCCATCTGGGTGCGCTTAAGGTTGAAAGAGAGCCCGGTGTTTAAGACCCTGGAAACTCAGCAGCAGGTGGTTAAAGCACCCATGCGGGCCGTGCTGCGCGATGCGCGACGCCCGCTGGCCGCGACCATCCTGATGCGCATGGCGGAAACCGGCAGCTCCACCCTCTATGCCACGGTCTCTATCGCCTTTCTGACCGGCTACGCCGCCACCCAGGCCCAACAAAGTGCCGCCTTTGCGCAGATCGGCACCAATGCCGTGCTGCTGGCAAGCGTAGCGAGCGTGATCACCACCCCGCTGTTCGGCGCGCTTTCGGACAGAGTGGGCCGATTGCGGGTCTATCGCGCCGGTGCGCTGTTCTGCATGCTCTGGGCCTTCCCGGCCTGGATGATGATCGCCAGCGGCAATCCCTGGCTTATCACCCTGGCGATTGTCGGTGGTTTCGCTATCGGCGCTAACAGTATGCTCGGCGCCCAGTGTGCCCACTTCACCGAGCTGTTCGGCAACCGCTATCGCTACTCCGGCGTGGCCCTTTCCCGCGAAGTCGGCGCCCTGCTTTCTGGGGGACTCGCGCCGCTACTCGGGATCTGGCTCACAGGACTGGCCGACGGCGCCCCCTGGGTGCTGGCCGCATACACTATTGTTCTGGGGGGCATTACGCTTGCCGGTAGCTGGCTTTCCGTAGAAACCCGTGGCCGCGATCTGACGCTGCTTCAGGATGCCGTCGGCCAGCCGCCCCGCCATCGCGCCCCAGGCGCCATACTAATAAGAGAGAATAAACATGAAGGATAAACCGGTACCCACACTGCGCAGCCAGCGCTGGTTCGACGACCCTGACCATGCCGATATGACGGCGCTCTACGTCGAACGCTATATGAATTATGGACTGACCCGCGAAGAGCTACAGTCCGGGCGCCCGATTATTGGCATCGCCCAGACCGGCAGCGATCTGACCCCCTGTAACCGCCACCATCAGGCGCTGGCGGAGCGGGTAAAGGCCGGTATTCGCGATGCCGGTGGCATCCCAATGGAATTCCCGGTTCACCCTATCGCCGAACAGAGCCGTCGCCCTACGGCGGCGCTGGATCGCAACCTGGCCTATCTTGGGCTGGTGGAGATCCTGCACGGCTATCCGCTGGATGGCGTGGTGCTGACCACCGGCTGCGATAAGACCACTCCCGCCTGCCTGATGGCCGCCGCCACCACCGATCTACCCGCTATTGTGCTTTCCGGCGGACCGATGCTCGACGGCCACTATAAGGGGGAGCTGATTGGCTCCGGCACCGTTATCTGGCACGCCCGTAACCTGCTGGCTACCGGTGAGATTGACTACGAAGGCTTTATGGAGCTGACCACCGCCTCTTCGCCTTCCATCGGCCACTGCAACACCATGGGCACTGCGCTTTCGATGAACGCGCTGGCCGAAGCGCTGGGTATGTCGCTGCCGGGCTGTGCCAGTATTCCGGCCCCCTATCGCGAACGCGGGCAAATGGCTTATCGCACCGGTAAACGCATCTGCCAGATGGTGTTGGACGATCTGCGTCCTTCGAAGATTCTGACCAAAGCGGCGTTCGAAAACGCCATTACCGTGGCATCGGCGCTGGGAGCGTCCAGCAACTGTCCGCCGCACCTGATCGCCATCGCCCGCCATGCCGGCATTGAACTGAGCCTGGATGACTGGCAGCGGGTGGGCGAAGCGGTGCCGCTGCTGGTGGACTGTATGCCCGCCGGGCGTTACCTGGGAGAAGGCTTTCACCGGGCCGGAGGGGTTCCGGCGGTTCTGCACGAATTGCAGAAAGTCGGACGCATTAACGAATCCTGCCTGACCGTGAGCGGTCAGGCCATTGGCGAGATAGCCCGGGAGTCCGGCAACCACAACCCGGACGTGATTCACGACTGGGAAAATCCGCTCAAACACCGGGCCGGATTTATCGTCCTGAGCGGTAACTTCTTCGACAGCGCCATCATGAAGATGTCGGTGGTGGGTGACGAATTCCGTAAGACGTGGCTCAGCGAACCCGGAGAGGAAAACTGCTTCGAAGCCCGGGCCATTGTGTTCGACGGACCGGAGGATTATCACGCCCGGATTAACGATCCCGAACTGGCTATCGACGCCCGATCGATTCTGGTGATTCGCGGCGCTGGTACTGTCGGCTACCCCGGCAGCGCCGAGGTGGTCAATATGGCCCCGCCGACCAACCTGCTGAAACAGGGCGTAACCTCGCTGCCCTGCCTGGGGGACGGGCGCCAGAGCGGCACCTCCGCCAGCCCGTCGATCCTCAATATGTCGCCGGAAGCCGCCGTCGGTGGCGGGCTGGCGCTGTTGGAGACCAACGACCGTCTGCGGGTGGACCTTAACCAGCGCCGGGTCGACCTATTGATTGACGATGCCGAAATGGAACGCCGCCGGGCGGCCTGGAAGCCTTCGCTTCCGCCGTCCCAGACGCCGTGGCAGGAAATTTACCGCAGCATGGTCGGCCAGCTTTCCACCGGTGGCTGCCTGGAACCTGCCACCCTTTATCTGCGGGTCGTTAATGACGACAACTTACCCCGACATTCACACTAAAAGATGAGTATTCCGTCATGAAGATTACCGGTTACAACTTTATTGGCTCAGAACGCAGCGCCCAGGGCGATACGGTGCTGGAAAGCCTGGACGCGACCAGCGGCGAAGCGCTGCCGTGGCGTTTTTATCAGGCCACCGAACAGGAAGCCGCCACGGCCTGTGAAGCGGCCCGCAACGCGTTTACCGCCTACAGTCGTCTGGCGCCGGAACAGCGGGCCCGTTTTCTGGAAGCCATCGCCGACGAGCTGGATGCCCTGGACGATGAGTTTCTGACGCTTGCCAGTCGGGAGACCGCCCTTCCCGTAGCCCGGCTGCGCGGCGAACGGGGCCGCACCAGCGGCCAGATGCGGCTGTTTGCCACCGTACTGCGGCGCGGCGACTATCTTGGCGCGCGTATCGATACGGCATTGCCGGACCGACAGCCGTTACCGCGCTCCGATCTGCGCCAGGCGCGGCTCGGCGTGGGGCCGGTAGCCGTCTTTGGCGCCAGCAACTTCCCGCTGGCGTTCTCTACCGCCGGGGGCGATACCGCCGCCGCGCTGGCGGCGGGCTGTCCGGTGGTGTTTAAGGCCCACACCGGTCATATGGCAACAGCGGAATACGTTGCCGACGCCATCGTCCGCGCCGCCCGCCAGACCGGTATGCCTGAAGGCGTATTCAGCATGATATACGGCACCACCATCGGCGAAGTGCTGGTCAGGCATCCGGCAATTCAGGCGGTGGGCTTTACCGGTTCGCTGCGCGGCGGTCGGGCCATTTTCGATATGGCGGCCAGCCGACCACAGCCGATCCCGGTTTTTGCCGAAATGAGCAGCATCAACCCTATCGTCCTGCTGCCAGAAGCCCTGCGCCGCCGCGGCCCGCAGATAGCCCGGGAGCTGGCGGATTCCGTGGTGCTGGGCTGCGGCCAGTTCTGTACCAATCCGGGACTGATTGTCGGCGTGGCAGGCCCGGAATACACCGAATTCCTGGCGGCGCTGCGCGATGAAATAGCCAGCCGCCCGGCGCAGGTGATGCTGAATGCCGGGATCCTGCAACACTATCGCCAGGGGTTGAACCGACTGAGCCAGCATCCACAGATTGAAACGCTTGCCGGTGAAGCGCGCGATGATAATCAGGCATCCCCATGGCTGTTTAAGGCTGATGCCGCACTGCTGGCTAACGGCGATGAGCTGTTACAGGAAGAGGTGTTCGGCCCGGCTACCGTGGCGGTGGAGGCCAGTAGCGCCCAGGGGTTACATCAGGCGCTACAGGGAATGCATGGCCAGCTCACCGCAACGCTAATTGCCGAGCCGGACGATTTGCGCGACTGTCAGGCGCTGGTGAGCCTGCTGGAAGAGAAAGCCGGTCGCCTGTTGCTTAACGGCTATCCTACCGGTGTGGAGGTGTGTGATGCCATGGTGCACGGTGGCCCCTGGCCTGCCACCTCGGACGCGCGTGGTACTTCTGTCGGAACCCTCGCTATCGACCGCTTCCTGCGCCCGATCTGCTATCAGGACTATCCCCAGGCGCTGCTGCCGGATGCCCTGAAAGACGCAAATCCGTTGGGTATCACCCGGCTGGTGAACGGCGTTAACACCCGCGAACCGCTACGCTAAATGACGCCTGTGCCGGGGGGATAGTTTTATCCCTCCGGGCTGTGTTACAAATGCTTTAGCACAGCCACCAACGGAGCACAGCATGAAGATAACGGTAAGCAATGCCATTAATGAACGAGACAGGGAAGCGCTTTACGAAGGGCTGAGCAGCTACAATTCGCAATTTATCGACCGCAGCAACTGGGGCGATTTAAGCGTATTTATGCATGACGATGCCGGTCGGGCGCAGGCAGGGCTTATCGCTTCACGTAAGGGTAACTGGCTTTCCATCCATTTTTTGTGGGTTAATGAGGCTCTGCGCGGTAGCGGCGCAGGCAGCCAGCTAATGCAGGCCGCCGAACAGAGCGCACGGGAACAGGGCTGCCGGTTTGCGCTGGTGGATACCTTCAGCTTTCAGGCCCGCCCCTTCTACGAGAAGCTGGGCTATGAGTTGCAGATGACCCTGGAAGACTTTCCCGGCGACGGCCAGTCGGTTTATTACCTTAAAAAGCGGCTGTAGCGTGCCCCTGGCGGCGCCACAGTACCACCAGCCCCACTACTAACCAGAGCGCCCCGGCCACCAGCGCCGGGGCGTGAATATGGAACAGAACCGGCACCAGCACCGCGATCCCAAAGAGCGGCATCAGCCCGCAAGCCAGCAGCGAGCGCAGACTACGCTGGCGCTGTTTCACCAGAAACAGGCCGATCACCGAGCAGTGCAGCAGAATAAAGCCGCAAATCGCCCCCACATCCACAAAAGAGACCAGATGAGACAGCCCATTATCGACGCTGGCGGCGATCACCGCCAGTACGCTGTTGACCGCAGCAGCGGCCAGCAGCGCGGTCACCGGTAACCCGCTACGCTTGCCAATTTGACTCAGGGAGCCAGGCAGGGCACCCGCGCGCCCCATGCTGAACAACAACCGCCCCGCTGCCGCCTGCCCCACCATTGCAGAGAAAGCAGCGCCCAGCGCCTTCACAAAGGCCAGTGCATCGCCCAGCCATGGGGAAATAGCGTCGCCGACAATCACATAATATGCCTTGCCCTGAAGCTCGGGCTGCTGCTGGAGCGTCTGACTGTCCCAGGGGCTAAGCAGCGCCCCCAGCCAGGTCTGGGCCACAAACAGCACCCCTGCCAGGATCAGACACCACATAGTCGCCCGCCCGGGCTGATTGCGGGAACCCTGGTTTTCTTCGGCAAAAGTTGAAATAGCATCGAACCCCAGATAAGAGAGCACCGCCACGGATACCCCGGTCAAAACGGCACTGCTGTTTACCCCATCGATCCCGATAAAAGGCGCCAGCAGCGGTCGGTTAAATCCCTGCTGCCACAGCACCCACAGTCCACCGGCCAGAATCAGCGCCAGCACAATCACTTCGGCAATCAGCACCGTCATGGTCACTTTTCTGGTCTTATGTAGCCCGGTCAGGTTCAGAGCCGTGGTCGCTACCACGGCCAGCAGCGTCCAGGCCCAGACCGGCACCGAGGGCACCAGCGCATTTAATGAAATACCGCTAAACAGATAAGCCACCGCCGGAATAAACAGATAATCCAGCAGAATAATCCAGCCAGCGATAAAACCCACCCGGGGGTTAATCCCTTCCCGGGTATAGGCATAAACCGCCCCGGCGTTGGGCACCGCCCGCGACATCAGCGCATAAGACCATGCGGTAAAGCCCATCACCACGGTCGCCACCACATACACCAGCGGCACCACCCCGCCGCTGGTGGCATCCAGCGTGCCAAATAGCCCCACCGGCGCCGCCGGACCAATAAACAGTAATCCCATAATGACTAAGTCGCGCATCCGCAACGAACGTGCCAGTGCCATCCCCATCACCTTTGATTGTTATTATCTGAACCAGGGCAAGTGTTAAACGGTACAGCACCTGGTGGAAGGGAAATCATAGAAGGGTTTGATCTATGTTATGACTGACCTTCTCCTTCCAACCCACAGGCAGGCAAATGCGTCCGTAAAACGCTGGCATTCAGCGCCGTAATCCGTACCATACGCATCACGCATTTGCCCATGGGGCTAACCTTTTTTACGCCGTCCGCAGGATGCCGGGCGCGTATCGCGGCCAGAGAGCAGCGACGCCGGGTGTGGGGCGCAGAAGCCGTCCTGGCGCTACACTCACCCTACTGAGCCGCCCTTTTTCGATGTTTTGAGATACAGATAAATGCAAGATAACCAACAGATTAGCAAGAAAGAACAATACAACCTCAATGTAAAGCAGTCATTTTTTTAACTGACTGAAAACCTTTTATTTTTATTTAAAATCAATCAAATACGTCACTTCACCTGCTACGCCAATCCACGCTGACTTCCTATTTTTATGCCCCTTTTGCCCCCATTTTTGCCCCCGACACACCAGGGGCAACCAGACTAATAATTGCTCGGAGCGTGAGCGTTAATATCGATACGCGGCATCACCACCATTCCATACTCACTCATTCACTTCCCTTGCTAATCGGTCATCAATTTGTGTACTTTAAAATCACACAAATAACATGGAAATAGAAGGATCTGGATATGGCAATACCAATTTATATGTGGCTTAAGGATGACGGCGGCGCCGATATCAAAGGCTCTGTTGATGTACAGGATCGCGAAGGAAGCATAGAGATAACAGCACTGGCTCACTGCGTATCTCTCCCAACAGATAACTTGTCTGGTAAGATAACGGCCACTCGCGAACATGCGCCCTTTATCCTGACCAAAGCGCTGGATTCTTCCAGTCCGTACCTTTATCAATTCGTTAGTTCCGGAAAGCGCTTAAAGTCTGCCGAACTTAAATTCTATCGCATTAATTACGCCGGACAGGAAGAAGAATACTTTAACGTACTTCTTGAGAATGCCCGCATTACATGTGTCGTACCATTTATGGATGATATTAAAGACCCTGACTACGAACGTCATGATCATCTTGAGGTGCTCGAAATGATGTATGAAAAAATCACCTGGACCTACAAGGACGGCAATATCATTCACTCTGATTCCTGGAAAGAGCGCAGCGCGGCATAGGAGAACAACACATGGCATGGATATACCACCAGAGTACCGGCGAGTTGTGGCACAACGGTAAGTTAATCGGTAAAGGTTATTCGGGGAATCTGACTAACAAAAACAATCCAGACCGGCAGCACGTTAAGGGGATGGGGCCAATTCCTCGCGGTACCTGGCGTATTGGCGGGCATACCAGTTCAAAGGGGCCATTCACCATAATTTTAACGCAGACATCTGGCGAAAGTTATGGGCGCTCTTTGTTTCGTATCCATGGAGAGAGGAAACCGCCGAAAGCACCTGGATTCGCCTCTGAAGGTTGCATAATACTCGGGCCAGCTATCCGCACAAAAATCATCCAATCAACAGACAGGACACTTGAGGTAGTAAGATGATTTGGCGAACTATTTTGCTGACCGCCTGCATTATCTCATCCTCCTGCGTGGCATCTTCAAGCGAATGGAAAGTTTATATTCAACTGATAGAACGGGCTGATAATAAAGCGCTCCAGGCATTTCCGGGGAAAATTGACATCATTGGTGATACCCTCGACGCTGAGCATACAGAAGAACTGACGACAGCGCTTAGCATCGCGTTGATTAAAGATCCAGTATCTGTAATTAACGCAACCAACTCACTAGACAAGAGCGCAGATCCCTTAAAGCAGCGCTTCGGAACATCAATGGTATGCGGTATACCTATAATCACACATGCGAATCAGATGAAGATTGAGGAGTATTTCGCGAAGGCAGAACCGGCGCTGGAAAAGGCCGGAACTCCAGCCGCAGAATGTCTAAGCAACATGCGTGACACGATTGATGAGTTCAGACAAGAAGCAGCACAAAACGAAGCAAAGTAATCCTCAGAAAAACCTGGCTGTTAGAAGGCTGTTTATGGATGCTCAGGGTGTTCGAGATACTAATGTTCCGGGCTCTACTGGTGACCAGCATCAAAACGGCCTGCGATACTGCGGGCCACTTCGTTCCGGCTGACGGGCATAAAAAAGCCAGCCCGAAGGCTGGCGGAAACTATGTTCATCTTTCTTACTGAATATACTAAAAAAGGCACTGATGGAGCAATCCATGGACCAACACAGGCATCATCCTGTCGTCAGCTCCGACTGTCACGCCCCCCTCTTCGGATTATTCTGTCTCCACAGCCCGGAATTCACCATCCTGATAAACATCCCCGCTCCGGACGCGCGCATCTTCATCCAGCGCCACCAGATCCGCGCCGTCAATGCTGAATCCCTCCGGAGCCATAATCAGGTTATCCACCACACCATCAATCACTACTGCGTATTGCATATCATGCCTCACGAATATTCATAGATAATCACCATCCCCGGCGCACCCTTACCGCCGGGAAAACCGGTTTCTGAATTCAGGGTCTTTCCTGAGCCGCTGCCGCCGCTACCAAACCCCGTTCCATCAACACCCGCTTCATCCAGCTTCCCTCTGAACATCCCCCCTCGCCCAAAAGGCGTATCACCGCCGTTCCCCGGAATAAGACACCGGTCTGAGACCGCAAAGGCGTAACCCCCATTCATACCCAGCACGGAGGCCAGTCCGGTGGTCACTCCCGCTCCCATAGTCGCACCACCGCCAAAAGTCCCGGCAGAAAATGCGCCCGCAGCGGGAGAGCTGGCAGCATACGATGAGCCTGAGCCACCGCCACTGGCAGTCAGCATCTGATCACCAAATATCGTTGACCCCTGAGCCGCACCAACAATGACATTTACACTATCACCAAGATTCGCCACATCAATGAGCGCTTTTATATAAAGACCACTACCAAATAGTTGTTCACATGCGTTTTCAACACTATCCAGCGTGCAGCGTGAGAAGTTTTTAATACAGCGCGCTTTGATTACAACCCCGAATTCGGAGTCGGTTAGCGTTGCGTTAGAAGCTATCGCGTCGCCGTGCCGGTACCATGGTGATCCTCCCGTTCCGCTGCGCTGAAATCCATCAGTGGGGCTTTTGTCGAGGAATGCAACTCCCTGGCCACCGCACCGGTCAGCACCCGGCTCTGCCCAACGATTTTCCCGATCACATCCAGACTAACACCCGTGGCAGTCTCTATATTCAGCATCCCAGCAACGGAAAGCGTCCCATCTCTGGAGCGCTTCATGTCATCTTCAAGTGCCTGTATCGTTGCCCTGGCGCGCGGCCGCGTGGCGTACTGACTAATCAGTAAATCGGTATAGTTCACGCACTGGCTCCCTCTTCGATAATCTGTATGTCGATATCGGTTTCCTGGAAGCGGGCCTTTTCACGAGGGCCGATCGTCACGGCCAGCGTTTCACCGGGAGTATCTCGTCGACCGCGTCATGCAGAGCCAGTAAATCACTCAGCGTGTAGACGGTTTTCAGTTCGGTGAACGTGGCGAATCGTCGGACGACGGGTGTCCAGATGAGCCAGTCTGTGCCGGTTCCGTCTCCATCCCCATCCCGGATAACGGGACTTCCCCCACCGCCTCCCGCGCCTTGTTCAGAAATTCCAGCACTGCCCCCATCCCCGGAAACAAACTTCCCAGCGTGGCGCGGATACCAGTAAAAAAATCCTCAAACTGATACAGCGCCCCCTCCACCAGCAACTGCGGGAGGTGTGCCCGCCAGGTATTGAAATGGGTTTCGGCCTGGTCCAGCAGCTTAAACGGCATCGCGCCATCCGCTTTTACAACGGTGCTTTCCAGAACCATACGCTGGAGTTCCGCTAACTCTTTACCGTCCATAACTGAGAACGCCAGCGCGACCGCTGTCGCCATCGAGCCATCGCCGCCGTTCATCATCTTACTGCGGCCAATGGCCCCCAGCATTTTCTGGAGGTTGGCCCACCCCTGCACCGCATTAAACCGAAGGCTCAAATCACCTTTCATCACCGCGAATATGGCAATACAGAACAACAAAAAGTCAGGTTCGTTTTTATGCCCAGGATGAAAAATGGCGAGCAAAAACCGTACTACTCATTATCGAGCATTGGCAGTCGGTGGAATGCCGCAGTAAAACGTGCTGGAATTCGTCGCCGTAATCCGTACCATACTCGCCACACGTTCGCCTGCTGGCTGCTGTCGGCTGGCGCTAACCCATCATTCATAGCGAACCAGATGGGGCATGAGAACGCGCAGATGGTGTATGAGATCTATGCTACGTGGATAGAGGAAATGAACGGCGCTCAGGTGGATATGCTGAACGCCAGGCTGGCCATCTAAAAAATTTTTGCCCCTTATATGCCCCTTTTGGTTTTTGAGAACGATAAAAATGCAAGAAATTCAGCAAGTTAACAAGAAAGAACAATACAACCTCAACAAGCTCCAGAAACGCCTGCGCCGCAACGTGGGCGAGGCGATCGCCGACTTTAATATGATTGAGGAAGGCGACCGCATTATGGTGTGCCTCTCCGGCGGCAAGGACAGCTACACCATGCTGGAGATCCTGCGCAATTTGCAGCAGAGCGCCCCGGTCAACTTCAGCCTGATCGCGGTGAATCTCGATCAGAAACAGCCGGGCTTCCCCGAACATATCCTGCCGGAGTATCTGGAAAGTATCGGGGTTGAGTATAAGATCGTGGAAGAGAATACCTACGGCATCGTCAAAGAGAAGATTCCGGAAGGAAAAACCACCTGTTCGCTCTGCTCACGTCTGCGCCGCGGTATTCTGTACCGTACCGCCAGCGAACTGGGAGCCACCAAAATCGCGCTGGGTCATCATCGCGACGATATTCTGCAGACCCTGTTTCTGAACATGTTCTATGGCGGCAAGATGAAGGGAATGCCGCCCAAGCTGATGAGCGATGATGGTAAACATATCGTTATCCGCCCGCTGGCCTACTGCCGCGAAAAGGATATCGAGCGCTTCTCGCAAGCCAAAGGCTTCCCGATCATCCCCTGCAACCTGTGTGGCTCTCAGCCTAACCTGCAGCGTCAGGTTATCGCCGAGATGCTGCGCGACTGGGATAAACGCTATCCGGGACGTATCGAAACCATGTTCAGCGCCATGCAGAATGTGGTGCCTTCACACCTGTGCGACAGCGCGCTGTTTGACTTTGCCGGTATCACTCACGGTAGTGAAGTGGTGGACGGTGGCGATCTGGCGTTCGATCGCGAAGAACTGCCTCAGCAGCCGGTGGGCTGGCAGGCGGATGATGAAGCAGAGCAGCCTTTGCAGCGCCTGGACGTAGTGGAAATTAAGTAACCGCCCTCGCCTCCCCGGTTTCGGGGGGGCTTCCCGCACCTTATCGCAGACAAAAAAAAAAGCCGACTAATTTAGTCGGCGTCGTACGAATCAATTGTGCTATGCAGTAATTCAAAAAAGGAAGTAAGACAATATGGAGCGCAACGCCCATCGCTTGACGTTGCATTCACCTGCGAGAGAGATAGTGCCGCGATCCGGCACCAGGTTTATTGACCTCGATCAGGTTTACTCCCCTTTTGTGGTTAGCCAGCAAATTAATTCCTTATTTTTACAGCCAGTTACCTCGTCGCAACCACCAGATAACACCCCCGATAAGCACCAGTAGCATCACGCAAAACAGTCCAAAACCAAAGTGCCACGAGCCGCCGGGAATGCCACCCAGATTAACGCCGAACAGCCCGGTCAGAAAGGTGGTGGGCAGGAAAACCATCGCCATGACCGACATGGTATAAGTACGGCGCGCCAGTGATTCCTGCATCAGTTGGGCTATTTCGTCGGCCATCACCGCGGTTCGGGCGATACAGGCGTCTATCTCATCCAGACCGCGCCCGAGGCGGTCGGCGATATCCTGCATCCGGCGCCGGTTATCGTCATCCATCCAGTTCAGACGCTCGCTGACAAGCCGGGTATAGACATTGCGCTGGGGCGCCATATAGCGCCGCATCACAATAAGCTGCTTGCGGATCAGCGCCAACACTCCGCGCGGCGGCACCTCCTGGTCCAGCAACTGATCCTCGAGGTCCATGATTTTATCGTGCAGATGGTCGATAAACTCCGTGGCGTGATCGGTCAACGCATCACAGACCTCAACCAGCCAGCCGCCGCTGTTGGTCGGCCCGGTTCCCTGATTCAGGTCGCTAATCACATCGTCCAGCGCCAGAACCTTACGTCGCCGGGTAGAGACGATCAGACGTTCATCGATATATACCCGCAATGCTACCAGCTGATCCGGGCGTTCGTCGGTACTGCCGTTAATACAGCGCAGCGTAATAAAGGTTCCCTCACCCAGACGGGAGACCCGGGGCCGGGTGCTGTCGCCCGCCAGCGCGTCGCGCACGGTGTCCGGCAGCAGTGCCGTGGTGGCAAGCCAGTTCTGACTTTCACTACGGGTATAGTCCAGGTGCAGCCAGCAGGGATGTTCGCTGTCGAAAACCGTATCGTTAGCGATGTCGCTAACGCCCCCCTTACCGTCCAGGCGCAGTGCAAATACCGCATCCGGGACATCCAGCTGCTCTCCCTTTATGACATCCACATCCAATCCTCATCACAAAAAATAATCGAACGGTTTCAGTCTAGACCGACCAGCTTGTTAAGCAACCCCATGATGACGCAGGCAAAAAAATCGCCCGCACAGGCGGACGATTGACTTGTCTGGCAGAAGCTACCGGAGCTGGCTGTCTTTTGAGCCACACCGGTTGTATCCGGACCAGGCGGCGCGCTGCTTATCCGCCTTCTGCTGACAAAGCACACACAGGCGCACGCCGGGAATCGCCTTGCGTCGCGCCTCGGGAATGGGTTCGTCACACTCTTCACAAAAATGCAGACTTTCTCCTGCCGGAAGCTCGCTACGCGCTCTTTCGACCGCATCCTGTACCGTGCTGTCGATTTGATCCTGTACCGCACCGTCGGCGGCCCAACCTGAAGCCATAACATCCTCCATACGCGAGAATCAAGGGTCTATTATATCACGAGCCGCACACTTTTTAGCCAGCCATCAGGCAAAGAAAAACCCGCCGTAGCGGGTTTTTCCAGGCCGCTAAGTCAGATTAGCTGCGCATTTTGCGGTAGATAAACAGCACGACCAGCGCACCGATTACCGCCACCACAAAGCTGCCGATATTAAAGCCATCAACCTTACCGAAGCCGAACAGAGTACTGATCCAACCGCCCACGACGGCACCGATAACACCAAGCACCACGGTCATAATGAAACCACCGCCGTCCTTGCCTGGCATAATCCACTTGGCCAGAATACCTGCGATCAAACCGAAAATAATCCAGGAAAGAATACCCACTGTTTCCTCACTTATCGTTTCATATTTACATTCTGGCGGAGCTTAAGATTTGAAACCCCGCAAATAGAAAGTTAGCACAGGTGCGGGATATCGCCAATCGACAAAAGGTCCAGATTGATTTCTATGTAGTTTTATTACGCCACTTGCGCAGTAAACATACAACGGCGGTACTGAAGGATAACCGTATCAGGACTTGCTCTGTTCGGAAAGTCACTAATAACAGTAACATTGCCAAGAAATATCTTAATTCACAGTGAGCGCATTAAAAGTTATGCCGCCGTTTCACGCTGATAATTTGCGACCATTTTATCCCAGGCCTCGCTGACGTTTTCCGCCAGTGAGAACAACCCGGAGGTGCCAACGATAAAGACATCAACGCCGGACCGCGCAATAACGTTGAAGGTTTTTTCATTACACGAGCCGTCGATTTCCGTCAAATAATGCCAGCCATTTTTTTCACGCATTTCAATCAACTGACTGATTTTACTAAGTGATTCTGGAATAAATTTCTGTCCGACATAGCCCGGATCAACCGACATCACCGTGACTTTATCCAGCAGATGTGCATACTCGCGAATCGCCTGAGCTGGCGTGGCAGGATTCAGCACCACGCCGCAGCGACGACCCGCATCTTTAATCTGGTTGAGCAGGCGGAAGATCTTGTTATTCGCCGTTTCCGGATGGAAGCTGATAATGTCCGCCCCTGCGTCGAGGCACAGCGGAATAATATCCTCCGGATGATTGACCATCAGGTGAACATCAATGGGGACTTCGGTTATTTTGCGCAGGTTCTCAATAAAGAACGGCGACAGTGTAATGTTTCTGACGTAATTGCCGTCCATGATGTCAACATGATAAAAATCTGCCCGGCTGTTCATTGCCGTAATTTGTTCCCGGAATTGCGTTAAATCCATACACATTAACGAGGGCGAAAATTTAGCCGCCATACTCACCTCCACTAAAACGATTAATTAAACCAGGCCACAATATGTCCAAGTACGATACCGACCACACCAAAGTCAGCATCGCCGAAGGTTGTGGATGCAAATCCCAGGTCTCCCATCAGCGGTAGCAGAATAGCTGGCAGGAAAGAGATCAATAGCCCCTGGGCGAAGGCGCCAGTCACCGCACCGCGCCGTCCGCCGCAAATGTTGCCGTAAACCCCTGCCGTCGCGCCGCAGAAAAAGTGCGGCACCAGGCCGGGAACAATCACACTCAGACCAAACAGCGGGCACAGGAACATGCTGACCAGACCGGCCGCGAAACTGGCCAGGAAGCCGACAATGACGGCGTTCGGCGCGAAGGGAAATACCGTCGGACAGTCCAGCGCCGGTTTGGCATCTTTTACCAGCTTGTCGGCAATACCTTTAAAGGCAGGAACAATTTCGGCGATGACCATGCGTACCCCGGCAAGAATGATCCATACTCCGGCAGCAAAGGTTAGCGACTGGATAATAGCGAACACGATGAAGTTCTGACCTTCGCTGACGCTGCTTTCCACGAATTCTTTGCCTGCCACAACGACCAGTACCAGGAACAAAATCATCATGGTCAGCGAAATAGCCACCGAAGAGTCCCGCAAGAAATTCAGCGACTTGGGCACCTTCAACTCTTCAATCGACGGGCTTCCCTTACCAACGGCTTTACCTACCAGCGCCGACAGCAGATAACCGGTAGAGCCAAAATGCCCAAGCGCCAGATCGTCGGTGCCGGTAATTTTACGGGTGAAGGGTTGCAGGATCGCTGGCGAAACCACCATCATCACACCAAGAATGAGAGCCCCTATGGTCACCACCCACGGCAGTGAAAGACCGCCGACAGAGAGGATAACCGCCAGCATCGCCGCCATATACAGCGTGTGATGACCGGTCAGGAAGATATATTTCAACGGAGTAATACGGGCCAGGACAATATTAAACAGCATCCCGAGCACCATTATCATCGCCGTAGCCGTGCCGTAGTTCTTCTGGGCCAGCGCCGCCATCGCATCGGTATTCGGCACTACCCCCTGAATATGGAACGAATGCTCAAATAGCTGGCTAAATGTTGCCAGGGTGGTGGCGATAATCGCCGCACCAGAGGTTAAAATAACAAACCCCATAATGGTTTTCAGCGTGCCGGAAACTACATCTGAAAATGCTTTTTTCTGCAGCAACAGACCAATTAGCGAAAATAAGCCGACGAGTATTGCTGGTGTGCCAAGCACATCATGAATAATAAATTGCAGCATAGAATGACTCCGTGGGGCCAAACACTATTAATTACAGGTTTTCGGCAAGGATCTCTTTAATTTTGTTATTATCCAGAAGATTGCTTAAGCCAAATACCCGGGCTGAATGGCCAGATAACTGCTCAGCAATATCTTGCGCACTCAGGATAATATCTGCGGTTTCACTTTTTGCCGAAGTCAGATCGGTATGAGAAACATCAGCCTGTTTATTCAGCTCGCCGATAATTTTTTTAACATTCATTTCCACAATAAAACTACTGCCCAGACCATTACCGCAAACAATCAGAATCTTTTTCATTCCTTACCTCACCGGTTGGTTATAACACATTGAATGTCATGCATTGTCTCTGCTTTCAGAAGTCCTTCCAGACGCATTTCATCGCTGAAAACCTCTGCCAGTGCGCTAATCATGCGAATGTGTTCATCACCCGACAGTGCACATAGCATAATAACAACATAAATTGGATCATTTTCGCGCGCATCAAAGGATACACCCTCTTTTATATGCAGCAGCGACAATCCATTTTTTATTACCCCCTGTTCCGGCCGGGCATGCGGCATCGCCAACCCCGGAGCCAGAACATAATACGGCCCCAGCTCCTGATGACTTTTTAAAATGGCTTCCAGATATTGTTCAGTAATCGCTCTGCTTTTTAATAAGGGAGCCGCAGATAAATTTATTGCCTGCTTCCAGTCATTGACGGCATCAACGAATTGAATATTTTCTTCGGGCAACCAGGTCGTAAGCATAACTGCCTCGCGCTGTATTTAAGTGGGCCTACTATAGAGGAATAAATTCGCTGCTTACCGTGATCTGCATCGCAAAGTTAGCGCTAACATAAGATAATGTTAAAAATTTTGTTATCGCTAACATCATTGATCAGCATGTTCAACGATTTGCGGTTTTACAATGCTCAAACGAGAGAACATCATTTACAATAGAGCCCCAGAAATAACTAACAGGAGGGCATCCGTGCAGACGTTACCAACGGACGACGGCTCAAAAGAAAAACGCAGAAAGAACACCGGCAAGATCACACTGGCAGAGGTCGCGAAGCTGGTTGGCGTCAGTACCATGACCGTATCCCGTGCGCTACGGATGCCCGAAAAAGTGAATCCAGAACTGCGTACACGTATTGAGACAGCAGTGAATGAACTGGGCTATGTCCCCAATCTGCAGGCGCGCAGTCTGGCTTCCGCCGATTCCAGCCTTGTTATGGGCGTTGTGCCCTCTTTCTCAGTGCCGGGATTTATCGCCGCTTCCGAAACCCTGCAAGAGGTGCTGTCGCGTCAGGGCTATACCATGATGTTTATTGAGTCCGGCCAGGGGGGACAGAGCGAAGAAAAAGCTTTTCAGCAGATGCTGGCTTACAATCCGGCCGCCATTGTCCAGTTTAATATCGACAACATCGATAGCTGTTCACAAATGCTGGCTAACGCCGGGATTCCGGTTGTTGAGATTGGCGCCATTAACCACGAGGCCGCCTGCGTCAGCATTGGTGTCGACTACGCCGCCGCCATCAAAAAGCTGGTGAATTCACTGGCACAGGAGGGATATAAAAATCTGGGGCTGCTCTGCACCGCCTCGAATAATGTGATGTTTCGCCAGATTCTGGGGGGCTGGAACAGTGCCATGCTGTCGATTAGCCACTCGCCGCACCGCGTGGTCACGCCTCACCTTCCGTCCGGGATCACGACGGGATTCAGCCTGCTGGGGGATATTCGTATTACCTGGCCGGAACTGGATGCGCTGATTTGTACTTCGGACGAGATTGCCTGCGGCTGCATTATGGCCTGCCATAACGCAGGTCTGAAAGTGCCCGATGGGCTGGCACTGGCAAGCCTTAGCGGCGGTACTCTCGCCGCCGTCTGCTCACCGGCGTTAACCTCCGTCGAGTTCCCCTGGAAAGAAGCGGGAACCCTGGCCGGTAAAACCCTTCTGGAACGGCTGGCGGGCAATGGACAGCAGCAGATTATCGAGCTGCCATCCACCCTGCAAATTCGCGCCAGCAGTAAAAGGCCAGCGCGCTAAAGCGTTAGTGTTTTTCAATATAGATAGTGCGGCTGTAGGCAACATCTTCCGGGTTATTAATCGGGTAACCCTTTACCCAGGGTTTAATCAATCGTCCGTTGGTGTACTGATAGATCGGCGCGATGGGCGCCTGAGCCTGTAGGATCTTCTCTGCCGCGTTATAGTCGCGATTGCGTCGTTCGCCGTCCACTTCGAGGCTTGCCTGGTTCAGCACCTTATCGTAACGGGGATCGTGAAAACGGGCGATATTGCCGCTATGGCCTGAAGTCAGCAGCGTCAGGAAGCTGGAAGGCTCGTTATAGTCCCCCACCCAGGACGCGCGTACTACGTCGAAATTACCGCTGTTGCGGCTGTCGATATAGGTTTTCCACTCCTGATTTTGCAGTTTTACCTGAACGCCCAGATTCTTCTTCCACATTGAGGCCACGGCAATGGCGATCTTCTGGTGGTTTTCCGAGGTGTTATACAGAAGCGTCAGATTCAGCGGCCGTCCGGGACCATAGCCTGCCGCCTGAAGCAGCGTTTTCGCCTGCGCATTCAGCTCCGGTTGAGGGGTTCCCTCCAGCGGCGATGGCTCCGGCGTAAAGCCTGCCGTTACATCCGGCGTAAAGCGCCACGCCGGTTTTTCACCGGTTCCCAGCACCTTGTCAGCGATGATACGTCGATCGATAGTCATACTGAGCGCCTGACGCACCCGGACATCGGCCGTTGGCCCTTTTTCAGTATTAAACGCGTAGTAGTAGGTGCCAAGCTGGGGCGGCGTGTAAATCTGCCCCGGAATCTCCTTCATCAGCTTGCGGTAGAGCTGTTTGGGGAAGGATTCGGTGATATCGATATCCCCCGCCAGATAACGCTTGGTCACCGCGGACTCCTGATTGATGGGCAGGAAGGTCACCTTATTGAGCACCGTTTTCGTGTTATCCCAGTACTGACGATTGCGGCCCAGCTCCAGCTTTTCATTCACTACCCGCGTGCGTAGCACAAAGGCGCCGTTACTGACCAGATTTCCCGGCTGAGTCCAGGCCTTGCCAAAGCGCTCAATATTGGCCTGCTTCACGGGATATAACGCAAAACTGGCGGCAAGCGCAGGGAAATACGGCACCGGGCGATCGAGCTGTACCCGAAGCTGGTGGGCATTCACCGCGCTGACTCCCAGTTTATCGGGTGCCACTTTCCCGTCGGCGATGTCGCGGGCGTTCAGAATACCCGCCAGACCGGCGAACCAGGCGAAAGGCGACGTGGTTTGCGGATCCACCAGTCGGCGCCAGCTGTACACAAAATCCTGTGCCGTTACCGGCGTTCCATCGGACCAGCGGGCGTCGTTACGCAGCGTAAAGGTCCAGACCCGGTTATCGTTGCTCTGCCATTTGCTGGCAACACCCGGTACCGGCTGCCCCTTCTCATCCTGATTGACCAGCCCTTCAAACAGATCGCGAATGACCTGAATTTCCGGCAGCCCAACGGCCTTAGCCGGATCCAGCGAAGCGGGTTCATCCTTCAGATGACGAACCAGCTCCTGGCGGGTATCGAGCGTCACCCCGGCAGGTACATCCGCCGCATACGCGGAAGGAAATGCGCCGGCCAGCAGCAGCGCGCAACAGGAATAGCGAAGTACGTTTTTCATTAACGGCCCTTAAGACAAACGTGATGTTGCCGATAACAGCAGACCAGACGCAAAAAATCAATTAACTCAGTCAATTGTTGCGCGCTGAAGGGGCAGCGCCGCTCTACGCTGAACGTAAACGGTGGCTTTTTCATCACCGGCTGCTTTAATGAAATCAGGAACAGGAAAAGGAAAGCCCTATGAGTACACGTCTGCCCCGTTCACAGCGCGGCCCCCTGCCCCCGGGCATCGAACGCTACGGCGAGTCGGTACTCGGCGCGCCGCTGCTGTGGTTCCCCGCCCCGCGCGCCGATGCCGACAGCGGGCTGATTATCGCCGGTACCCACGGCGATGAAAACGCCGCTATGGTCAGCCTTTCCTGTGCGCTGCGCACTCTGGCGCCGCCGCTGCGCCGCCATCATGTGGTACTGGCTGTGAATCCGGACGGCTGCCAGCTGGGGCTGCGCGCCAACGCCCGCGGCGTTGATATCAACCGCAATTTTCCGGCAGCCAACTGGCGCCAGGGTGAGACTCATTACCGCTGGAACAGCCTGGCCGACAGACGCGACGTGGTACTTTCCACCGGCGAAACGCCCGCCAGTGAACCGGAAACCCTGGCGCTGTGTGCACTTATCCACCAGTTGCATCCCGCCTGGGTCGTCTCATTTCACGATCCGCTAAGCTGTATTGAGGACCCCCATACCGGTACGCTCAGCGAATGGATGGCTGAGGCCTTCGGGCTGCCGCTGGTCGCCAGCGTCGGATACGAAACGCCCGGTTCCTTCGGCAGCTGGTGCGGCGATCTCGGCCTGCCATGCATTACGGCGGAGCTGCCAGCTATTTCTGCCGACGAAGCCAGCGAGCGCTACCTGGAGCCGTTGCTGCGCCTGCTGTGCTGGACCGAAAACGCAGAATAAAAGACGGGTGCTTAAAGCGCTGCGCGAACGCATGATACGGCGGGGAACGCTCCCCGCCGGGTTACCTTACTTAAGAGCTATGCAGGCAGTGAAAACAGAAATCTCCGTGTGACCGCTTCGGATGCGGACTCCACAAAGATCTTTCCTCATCGCCAGCACCACCATAAACGCTGTGATGCAGATAACGATCAGAGCGACAAGTATCGCCTTCTGCTGTTTCATCGTCGGCTACTCCTTGACCGGGTGGTCTGTAAGAAGCTAACCTGCATGTGTCGAGCATGCGGACTAGCCTCAGGTTGATAATAAACGTCACCTGGGGCTTTTCTCTGCCTGCCTTCCACCAATGCTTAAGGCAGACAGCCTTAAGCACCCGCCGTTATTTTATTCAGCCGACTGATGCGCCACCATTTTATCCACCACTGTTATTAATGATTTGCGAGACGGCTCGCGCTAGTCCAGCAAAATACGCCCGCCTTCATAGCGCAGCCCCGGCTCTACATCCACCGCCAGCCAGTCCGGTCCTTCCAGATCCACATAGCGCGCCTGTGGTGCCAGCGGCAGAGCCGCCGACACGGCTCGCGAAGTACAGCTGGCGCCGCCCAGCACCAGTTCGAAGCCCTGCTCCCTGGCGGCCGCAGCCAGGGCCAGCCCTTCGGTCAACCCACCGCATTTGTCGAGTTTGAGATTAATTGCTTCGTAACGCCCCGCCAGCGCCTTCAGGCTGCTGCGGGTATGGCAGCTTTCATCGGCGCAGATTGGCAATGGATGGATAAAATTCTCCAGAGCGGCATCATCGCGGGCCGACAGCGGCTGTTCCAGCAACGCGACGCCAAGATCCGCCAGTAACTGACAGCGAGCCGCCAGGCCGTCACTGTGCCAGGTTTCGCTGGCATCGACCATCAGCGTGGCCTCCGGCACCGCTTCTCGGATCGCCACCAGCCGTTCGCTGATTAGCCTGTCGTCCAGACGAATCCGGAACAGCCGGGCGCCCCGGTTATAGCGCGCCCGGGCGGCAGCGGCCATATGGGGTGGTTCATCGGGTTGCAGCGTGCTGGCATTCTCCACCGCTGAATCCAGTTGCACGCCCACATATTCCGCCAGGCTCTGTCCGGCGCGGCGGGCATCCAGATCCCAGAAGGCGCAGTCCACGGCGTTACGGGCAGCGCCTGGCGGCAGAGTCTGCTGCAGCTGCTCCCGGGTCATCCTACGTTCCAAATGGGGCAGAATACTGGCAATTTGCGCCATCACCGATGGCACACTTTCGCCAAAACGCCGCCAGGGCGCGCACTCCCCCACACCGCGCCAGCCGTCTTCTTCCATTTCCACCACCACCACTTCAGCCTCGTTGCGGCTGCCGCGGGCGGTAAACAGTGGCGTACGCAGCGGCCACACTTCACGGTACATCCTGACGGATCTCATTAGGGTTATTCCTGTCTGTTAGGCTATCCGGAGTATAGCGGGCGTGCACTTTTGTGCCCCCGTCTCATATTTCTATGTTCATTAAGGTAATGTTGTCATACACTAGAGTGCTAGTTAAACATATGTAAACAGGAAGATAATTATGTCCCAAACTGTTCATTTCAAGGGCGCTCCGGTTGCCGTAAATGGGGAATTCCCAAAGACCGGCAGTAAGGCACAGCCTTTCTCCCTGGTAGCGAAAGATCTTTCCGACGTTTCTCTGTCGCAGTTTGCCGGTAAGCGCAAAGTGCTGAATATTTTCCCGAGCATCGATACCGGCGTTTGCGCCGCTTCGGTCCGTGAGTTCAACCAGCGTGCGGGCCAGTTGGATAATGCTGTGGTCCTGTGCATCTCTGCCGACCTGCCTTTCGCTCAGGCGCGCTTCTGCGGTGCTGAAGGTCTGGATAATGTGGTAACGCTGTCCACCCTGCGCGATCCTGCCTTCCTGGAAAACTACGGCGTGGCGATTGCCGAAGGTCCGATGAAAGGACTGACCGCACGTGCGGTCGTGGTTCTGAACGAAAATGATGAAGTGATTTACAGCCAGCTGGTGAACGAAATCACCGAAGAGCCGGATTACGACAGCGCGCTGAAAGCGCTGTAACAGACAAGCGTCTGAATAGCAGACCGGCCCCCCAGGGGCCGGTTTTTTTGTACTTACTCTTCGCCGCGGCGCTGGCCCAGGCCGTAGTCGCGCAGCTTGTTGGCGATGGCGGTATGAGAAACCCCCAGCCGTTTTGCCAGCTTGCGAGTACTGGGATAGGAGCGATAAAGCTGCACCAGTACCGAGCGTTCGAAACGTCGGGTGATGTCGTCCAGCGAGCCGTCCAGCGCTTCGTCCCCTACGGGTAACGCGGCGGCATCGAAATCCGGCAGCGCGATATCCTGGGGGCGCAGTTCATAGCCCTGTAGCTGAGTCAGCGCCCGATAGATGGCATTTTTCAACTGACGCACGTTACCAGGCCAGCCATAGCGGGTCAGTACGCCCGCCAGTTCCGGAGAGAGCCGCGGCCGCGCCAGCCCCTGTTCATCCGCCAGGCGCGCCACGAACATTTCAGTCAGCGGCATAATATCCTGAGGACGATCGCGCAACGCGGGCAGGTTCAGGGTCAGTACGTTAAGGCGATAGTAGAGATCCTCACGGAACAATCCCTTCTGCACCAGCTCCACCAGGTTTTTCTGAGTCGCGCAGATCACCCGCACGTCCACGTGCACTTCATGATCTTCCCCCACCCGCCGGAAGGTGCCGTCATTCAGGAAGCGCAGCAGTTTAACCTGCATGCGCGGCGACATTTCGCCGATTTCGTCCAGCAGTACCGAGCCGCCGTTGGCCTGCTCGAAAAAGCCCTTTTTGCCGGTGGCGCCGTCGCCATAAAGCTCGCTTTCCACCGCATCTTCCGGAATAGAGGCGCAGCTCAGCGCCAGCCACGGCTTGCGTGCTCTGGGGCTTGCCAGATGGCAGGCGTGCGCCAGCAGATCCTTACCGGTACCGGTATCGCCGGTAATCAACAACGGCGCGCTCAGGGTCGCCATTTTACGCGCCTGCTCCACTACGCCGCGCATCCTGGGGCTCACCGCCACTATCTGGCTGAATGCTTCGAGATCCACATCGTCCAGCGCCTGTAGCTGGCGCCCCATCCGCGCCGTGGAGCGCAACATCACGACCGCCCCCACCAGCAGGTTATCGCCCTCTTCGCCATCGAGATAGACCGGTGTCAGCTCCATCAGGAAGTTCTGGCCATTGATCGCCACATGGCGGTTATGGGACTCGTGGGGCTCTCCTTCCAGCCAGCGCGGGAAGTTAAAACCGTCAAACAGCGTAGAGGCGCTGTGATTAATCAGTTTATCCACGCCCTGTCCAAACAGCGCGCAGCTGGCCGGATTCGCCTGTTCAATGCGTCCTTTGAGATCCAGCGACAGTACCGGCTCCGGCAGCGACTCCAGCACCGCGCTCAGGGCGCGATGTTCACGCTCGCTGGGCATCCAGGGAACGGTACGCACGTCCGTCACGCCAGCAATACGGCGAATCTCCGCCATCAGGCTACTGAAGGAGGTGAAATCCAGGGAGGCGAAATTGAGGTAGATCTTGCCGACAGGATCGATTTCGATACCGCGCAGATCGATACTGCGTAGCACCAGCAGATCGAGCAGTTCGCGGGTCAGGCCAAGACGGTCCTGACAGATAACTTCCAGACGCATGGGAATGACGCTCACACGAAAGCAATGATTGGATATCGGAATCATACCCCAGAAGGGGCCTCCCCAGAAGGGATCTGTCAACAAAAATTGACAGCCCGACGCAAAGCCGGGCGTTCTGGTGTAAAGTCAGCGGTTATCGGCGCTTTTACCCTTTCCTTTCTGCATGGTCTCTTTAAGCTGCCCCAGCAGTTCACGACGGAAGTCACCCAACCGTGGCTTATCGTCATCCATCCACGGCAGCGGACGGCACAGCTCCATAGCCTTAATGCCCAACCTTGCGGTCAGCAGACCGGCGCCAATTCCCTGGGCGGCACGGGCAGACAGGCGAGCCGCCAGATCCTGGGACATCCAGTCCATGCCCACTTCACGCACCAGTTCACTGGCCCCGGCAAAGGCAATGTTCAGCAACACCAGGCGGAACAGACGAATGCGACTGTAGTAGCCCAGCTCAATACCGTACAGCGCGGCTATGCGATTGATCAGTCGCAGGTTACGCCAGGCGATAAACGCCATATCCACCAGCGCCAGCGGGCTGACGGCGATCATCAGGGTCGATTCGGCGGCAGAGCGGCTGATAGCGCGCCGCGCCTGGGCGTCAAGCACCGGCTGTACGATACGGGCATAGAGCGCTACTACTTCGCGATCGTTCTGGGTTTCGTGAATGGCGGCATGCCAGCGTTGCAGCGCCGGATGGCTCTGATCCAGACCGGCCTGTTGCGCCAGATTCTCGCAGAAAGCGCGACCCTTGCCGGAAGCGTGGCTGGCCAGCAACTCCCTGGCCTCGTCGCGCGCCTCGGCCCTTTGGCGCAAACGCCACAGACGCCGCCATTCCCCCGCCACCGAACCGATACCGGCAGCGATAATCAGCCCCCCGGCGGCACAACCGCCCAGCGCCACCCAGTCCTGGCTCTGCCAGGCTTGCCATGCCCACTGCACGCCCTGAGCGACCGTGCTTACGACAAACAGGCCAATACCCAGCCCAACCATGCGGCGCCACAGGCTGCGGCGCGGACGCAGCGCGGCTTCCACCGCCACCTCGGGCTGACCCTCTTCCGCTGCCTCCTCCTGCTCATTCAGGGCAGGCATAAATTTTTCCGCTTCCGGCTCGCTGAAGGTGCGATTTTCCCGTAGCGCTTCCGGGGTCTCTTCCGCCAGCGGTTGTGCGAAATCCCGGCGCGGTTTCAGAGAATCATTCATCGCAGCTTGTCTCCTATTAAAAATTCCAGCGCCGCATCAAGGCGAATATGGGGCAGCGGGCTGTCCACATCCATCACCTGAGGGCGAAACTGTTCAAAACGAAAGCCCTGCTGTTCCCAGAATGCGGCGCCGGGCAGACGCTCCGGTACCTCGCCGGGGTAGACCGTCAGCGGCTCTCCATCGCTCAGGCGATGACCGCGCAGCGCCGGGATCTTCTCGCCATCCAACTCCACTAAGCCACTCTGGGTAGCCTGTACCGAGGCCAGCCCCAGGCAGTCCATCTCAATCCCTTCAAAGGCAGCATTCTGCCAGGCGTCCTGCACCAGTTGCTGAAGCAGCGACACCATATGCGGATGCTGATCGAGCGTCACATGGTCCGCCTTGGTGGCGGCAAACAGCAGCTTATCGATAACCGGCGAGAACATACGCCGGAACAGGGTACGCTGGCCGTAGTGGAAACTCTGCATCAGTTGCGTCAGCGCCAGACGCATATCGTTAAAGGCCTGGGGACCGCTGTTGAGCGGTTGCAGGCAATCAACCAGCACAATCTGACGATCGAAACGCAGAAAGTGGTCGCGGTAGAACCCCTTCACCACCTTGTCGCAGTAATAGTCATAGCGGGCGCGCAGCATTCCGAGATTGCTGCCTTTATCGGCCTGGGCCAGTTTCGATTCGCCCCAGCCATCCACGTCCGGCCAGGGGAAGAACTGCAGCGCCGGGGCGCCGGCCATTTCACCAGGCAGTACAAAGCGTCCGGGCTGAATAAAGTGCAGCCCCTGCGCTTTGCATTTAATCAGGTAATCGCTCCAGGCCGCGGCGATGGCCGCCAGCCGGTTCTCATCGGCGGGCGCTTCTGGATCCAGCCCGGCGCACAGTTCACGCCACGGGCGCGCCCATTCGGCGCGATCGCCCTGCAGCAGGCCAGTCATCTGGCGCGACCAACTCAGATAATCCTGAGCCAGCATCGGCAGATCCAGCAGCCACTCGCCGGGATAGTCGACAATCTCCAGCCACAGGGTGGAGGTCTCTTTAAAGTGACGCAGCAGGGAATCATCGGAGCGGTAGCGCAGCGCCAGCCGCATTTCGCTGACGCCGCGGGTCGGCGTGGGCCAGGCCGGCGGCGAACCGTAAAGCTGGGCCAGCCCTTCATCGTAGGTAAAGCGCGGAATGCCCAGGTCGCGCTGCGGCACTCTTTTTACGCCCAGCAGACGCTCTTCGCGCGCCGCGCTCAGCAGCGGCAGACGCGCGCCGGTATGGACATTGAGTAGTTGATTAACCATCGCGGTAATAAAAGCCGTCTTGCCGCTACGGCTCAGGCCAGTCACCGCCAGACGCAGATGCCGATCCATTCCACGGTTCATCAGCGCCTGCAGCTCATTTTTTATTCTTTTCATAGCACTCCTGTGTCACCCTCGCACGCTTATCCTGGTACCTTAGTTTACGCGATGGGTGCCGGTTCCTCATCTTTCCCGTGCCTGTGCGGGGGAAACCCCGGGCTGATGGTAATCCGGAAGGCGGACGCCGCTGTCAGAACGACAGCGGCCGCGGGCGCTTAACGCGCCGAAAAACGACGGGATAAACGGTGAGCCAGGCGGGAAAGTAGCGGCTCCAGCGCCACCGCCAGCACCATCTTCAGCGGCCGACGGGCCACCGACTTCACTGCCCAGCCGGCAACGCCTGCCGGGCCATAACGCAGCGCGGTGAGCAGTACCAGCTTACCGGCTACCCGGGCAACGGGAGCCGCTTTACGGGCGGCGTGGTTCAAACTCGCTTTCACTCTGACTTTCTCCTTACCCCGTATCACGGGTTAAAGTTGACGGAAACGGCTATGCAGCGTGTAAGCGTCGGAGGTAATGTAACGCTCCATCGCGCGCAGGCGCTGCTCGCCTTCGGCCAGTTCGGCGTCCACTTCATTCAGTATATGACCGCTGGACGCTTCCTGCCGATCTGCGCCTTCCGGCATGGGATCCAGCGCGAAAGTCAGAATCACATAGGCCACGAGGGTGAAGAAAAACAGGCCAAACAACATCGATAAAATCACGATCAGACGTACCAGCTTCACCGGTACATCAAGGTATTGCGCTATCCCGGCACATACGCCTTTCACCATACCGCGCTGTGGGATACGCCACAATTTACGCCCGGAAAAGGTCACTGCCATTATTTGTCTCTCCAGTTCGGATGTTCAGCATCAAGAATCTGTTCCAGCGCCTGAATGCGTTCCCGCATCCGCTGCGCGTCGTCATTCAGTTGCATCAGGCGCTGTCGTTCGCTCTGGGAGAGCTGACTCCCCCGCTCCTGGCGGTTGCTGTAGTGCAGCCAGAGCCAGATAGGGGCGACGAACAGCACAAAGATGGTCAACGGAATGGCTAAAAATAGCGCGCTCATGTGTACTCCTTACCGATCAAACGCAGCGGCGCGAACCGCGCCGCATGAAAGATTACTCACCGTCGCGCTGTACTTTAGCCTTTAACGCCTCCAGCTGCGCGCTGATTTCATCATCCGCTTTCAGCTCGGAGAACTGCTGGTCGAGGCTTTTCGACTTACCGAAGCGATGGCTTTCCGCTTCTGCTTCCATATGGTCGATACGACGCTCGAAGGATTCGAAACGCGCCATGGCTTCGTCCAGTTTGCCGCTGTCCAGCTGACGGCGTACGTCGCGTGAAGAGGAAGCCGCCTGATGACGCAGGGTCAGCGCCTGCTGACGGGCCCGGGTTTCGCTCAGCTTGTTTTCCAGCTCGCCAATCTCGGTCTTCATGCGATCCAGAGATTCATCCACCTGCGCGGCTTCATGCTCCAGAGAAGCGATGATTTCGGTCAGCTTCTGCTTTTCAATCAGCGCAGAGCGGGCCAGATCCTCTTTCTCTTTACGCAGCGCCAGTTCGGCTTTCTCCTGCCATTCGGCCTGCTGAGCCGTTGCCTGCTCAATGCGACGTGCCAGCTGTTTCTTCTCTGCCAGGGCGCGGGCCGAGGTGGAGCGAACTTCCACCAGCGTGTCTTCCATTTCCTGAATCATCAGTCGTACCAGCTTCTGCGGATCTTCCGCTTTCTCCAGCAGCGAGTTGATGTTGGCGCTCACGATATCGGCGAAACGAGAAAAAATACCCATAATTCAAATCCTCAGTCATGGTTCCTGCGGGCACTGTGCCCGTCTCCCTCAGGATATTGCAGAATGCGTGCCAACTTTTTAATGCATTGAAAATAAAGAAATAGTTATATTTTACCCGCCACTAAAAATCCGCTAGAGTGGTGATATTCACTAACGAGTGGTTAATTTCATCATGACCGAATACAAAGATAACCTGCTGGGCGAGGATAACCGCTTTCTGGAGATGCTGGAGCAGGTTTCGCGCCTGGCGCCGCTGGATAAACCGGTACTGGTTATTGGCGAGCGCGGTACCGGCAAGGAGCTTATCGCCAACCGTCTGCACTTTTTGTCGCGCCGCTGGCAGGGCCCTTTTATTTCGCTGAACTGCGCTGCGCTCAATGAAAACCTGCTCGATTCCGAGCTGTTCGGCCACGAGGCGGGCTCCTTTACCGGCGCCAAAACCCGTCACCAGGGGCGCTTCGAGCGCGCCGACGGCGGTACCCTGTTTCTGGACGAGCTGGCCACCGCGCCGATGAGCGTTCAGGAAAAGCTGCTAAGGGTCATTGAATATGGCGAGCTGGAGCGCGTGGGGGGCAGCCAGCCTTTGCAGGTTAACGTGCGTCTGGTGTGCGCCACCAATGCCGATCTGCCACAAATGGCGGAACAAGGCAGTTTTCGCGCCGATCTGCTGGATCGTCTGGCCTTTGAAGTGGTGCGACTACCGCCATTGCGTGAACGCCAGGCCGATATCATGCTGCTGGCGGAGCAGTTCGCCATTCAGATGTGTCGGGAACTGGCGCTACCGCTGTTTCCCGGTTTTAGCGAACAGGCCCGGAATACCCTGCTGAACTACCGCTGGCCGGGCAACATCCGGGAACTGAAAAACGTGGTGGAGCGTTCGGTATGGCGCCACGGCGCAAGCGATGAGCCGGTAGAAACCATCGTTCTGGATCCCTTCGCCCGGGACACCGCGCCAGCGCCAGTACCAGGCACAACGGCTGACAGTCTCCCGGCACTGCCACTCGACCTGCGCGACTGGCAGACTCAGCAGGAAAAAGCCCTGGTAGAAGCCAGTCTGCGCGCAGCCAAATATCACCAGAAGCAGGCCGCGCAACTGCTGGGATTAACCTACCACCAGCTGCGGGCGCTGCTTAAGAAACATCAGCTCAGTTGATTGCTACGCGGCACCATCAGGAAGACCACCACTAGCGCCGCCAGGCACAGGCCGGTATTGGCCAGCAGCGCGAACTGCGCGGCACGGGCCATGCCCAACGGCAGCAGCAGCCCATAGAGCGAAGCGGAAATCGCCAGTCCGAAAGCGCCCCCCAGCGAGCTGCCCATTTTATAGAGCCCGGAGGCCACGCCCGCTTTATCGTGCGGAGCGTGGCTAACGGCGGTATCCGTAGACGGCGTGGCGTAACAGCCCAGGCCAAGACCGAACAGCACATAGCTGGCAAACACCGTGGCCACGTAGGCGGTATCCCCCAGGAAAGTACAGGAGATAAAGAAGATGCCCAGACCGGTAAGCACCGGGCCAATCATCATCGGCAGCCGCGCGCCATAGCGCTGCAGCAGCTTTTCACCAACGCGAATCATCGCCAGTACCGTCACCAGATAGCCCATGGTCATCAGTCCGGTCTGGAAGGCGCTGAACTGGCGCCCCTGCTGCATATAGATACTGGCGATCATCATGGTGCCGATACAGCCGTTAAGCAGCATATTGGAGATAACCGCGCCGCTGTACGCCCGGTTCGCGAACAGGGAAAAGTCGATCAACGCCTGACCGCCCCGCCGCCGCTCCGCCCGGAAAAAGCACAGCGCCGTGATCACAAAACCGGCCAGCAGTCCCAGGGTTGCCGGACTGGCCCAGCCCCAGTCGCGCCCTTTGGTGATAAACAGGTTAAGCAGCACCAGCGCCGCCGCCAGCAGGATCAGACCCGGCAGGTCGAGACGATGACGTGCGGCCTGTTCGCTGCGATTCTCCTGTGCGCCGCGCAGCAGCAACAGCGCCAGCCCGGCGAACAGCATCGAGATAATAAAGATCCAGCGCCACCCTATACCGGTGGCGATAGAGCCCCCAACCAGCGAACAGAGACCGCTCCCTCCCCAGGAGCCGATCACCCAGAAACTGATGGCCCGCTGACGCGCCGCCCCCTGATACCAGGTTTTAATCAATGCCAGAGTGGCGGGCATGATGCAGGCAGCAGAAAGCCCCTGCACCGCACGCCCCACCAAAAACAGCGTCGATTCCTGGGCCAGCACCAGCATCAGGCTGCCCGCCAGACTTAGCCACAGCCCAAGCCGGGTCAGACGAACCCGGCCGAAGCGATCCGCCAGCCCGCCGCAGGCCACAATAAAACAGCCGCTAAATAACGCACTCAGACTAATGGCCAGATTCAGCGTGGCCGCCGGAATCGCCACACTGGACTTGATATCGGGCACCACATTAATGACCGACTGGGCGAACAGCCAGAATGTCAGAACGCCCAGCACAATCCCAGCCAGCCAGCGGTCGTTACCCGCGCTGCGGGGGTGTTCCAGAGATACCGTACTCATTTACCCTTCCCTCCATAATGGGAATCATGACCGGGGATCTGCGCCCCCTGGTCCGTCCTATTCAGCGCAGATAGCGCTGCGTTAGCTCACACCACAACGCAGCCGCCGGAATTATGGTGCTGTCGTTAAAGTCGTAACCAGGGTTGTGCACCATGCAGCGGTCGGCTTCGTCACCTGCGCCAACCACAAAGTAGCTGCCCTGAGGATGGTGTTTGAGCATAAAGGCGAAATCTTCGCTGCCCATAAAGGGTTTGCCTGGTTCAACGCGCTCAGCGCCAAACAGGTCGCTGGCCGCTTCACGGGCGAAATCGTTGGCCTGCGGATCGTTGACCAGTACCGGACAGCCGTTCACATGACTGACGCTGGCGCTGGCGTTAAAGCTGGCGGCCATCGTTCCGGCAATCTCCTCAATACGCTGTAGCACGGTCTCACGCACTGACTCATTCAGGGTGCGGACGCTCAGTTTCATCAGCGCCTTTTCGTTGATGATGTTGGGCGCTTCACCGGCCTGAATGCTGCCGACGGTGACCACCACCGGCTCGAAGGGGGTGATATTGCGCGACACAATAGTCTGTAACGCTGTGGCGATATGGCAGGCCACCAGGGTGGCATCCACGCAGTACTCCGGCATAGCGCCATGGCCGCCCACGCCGGTCACCTCAATATGCAGGGTGTCGGCGGAAGCCATCATAGGGCCATCGCGGAAATAGAAGTGATTGAGCTTGCCGCCCGGCATATTGTGCAGGCCATAGATACGATCGCAGGGGAAGAGATCGAACAGACCATCCTCCACCATCACCTTACCGCCGTACAGTAGCTCTTCCGCAGGCTGAAAAATCAGATTCAGCGTGCCGTTGAACTGGCGGGTTTTCGCCAGATACTGCGCGGCGCATAGCAAGATCGTGGTATGGCCGTCATGGCCGCAGCCGTGGAAGCGACCGGGAATTTCGCTGGCCCAGGGTTTGCCGCTCGCTTCCTGCATCGGCAGCGCATCCATATCAGCGCGAATCCCCAGGCTGCGCTGACCATCTCCGACCTTCAGAGTCCCCACCACCCCGGTACCCGCCAGACCCCGATGCACCTGATAACCCCACTCTTCCAGCAGACGCGCCACCAGATCGCTGGTGCGGTGCTCTTCAAAGCCTACCTCCGGATGGCTGTGAATCTGATGACGGATCTCGGTAAAGATCTCCTCCTGCTCGCGCAGGGCGGCAATAAGCTGTTGTGTCATGATGTTGTGTTCCTCTGTTTTTTTCTTTCTGCGCTTTCGAGTTTATGGTGCTTTACGGGCTTTAAAATGGCATTTTTTGTTTTAAAGTGACCTGGTACCGTCGACCACCTTTCATACAGCCTGGTTATGACAAAAAACAGGGTGTTATTTTTTGTCTTTACGGAGTACCGCCATGCCCGATCGCGACAATGCCGATTTTTCCGTAGCGCTACATGCCGTGCAGCGCTTTACCTGCTCCGGATTCCACGGCCTGACGCTGTTGCAGGTGCTGAAAGGCGAACTGAGCTGGTCGATACAGGGGCAACAGCGCCTGCTGCACGCTGGCGATATCCGGCTTATCAACCGCCATACCGACTGGAGCCTGAGCGGCGATGGCGATAATACCGTGATGGTGGTGACCCTCTCCGGCCAGTGGGTGGCGCGCTACTATCCCGATTTCTTCCGCTACGACTACCGGGTGCCGCCAGAGCCCGCCGAAGGCGCCGACTCCCCCTGGCGCACGGCGCTGCACCACGCGCTGCGGCAGGTTCTGATCGCCAGCGTGATGAAAAACGAACAACGCTACTGGCTGGAGGTAAATCGCTGGTTGAGCGAGACAATGCTGATTCTGGTGACCGGGTTTCAGTATCCGGCCCGCGACCGGGGCAGCCGCGAGCAGCGCTGGAGTCGCCGCATTACCCAGGTGGTGCAACGCATTGAGGCCAACGTTAGTCGGCGTATCAGCCTTGGCGAAATCGCCCGGGCGGAATTCGTCTCTGAAGCCTGGCTGTCGCGGCTGTTCAAGAAAGAGGTCGGGGTCAGCTTTATGCGCTTTATCACCGAGCTGCGCCTGAAAAATGCGCGGGAAGCGCTGATCGCGACCAGCAAACCGGTACATCAAATCGCCATGGAACAGGGCTTCGCCAACAATCGCCAGATGATCGACCTGTTCCGCCGCCACTACGGTAAAACCCCGAGCCAGCTGCGCCAGCAACCGCCCGATGCGGCGCTGCAGCGTAACAGCATCGTCGCCTCGCAGGCCCCGGACAGCATAGCGCCCCCGTCTCCGGCGCTGCTGTTCTCACTGCTCAACGATCGCCAGAGCGAACCGTCGCCCGCCGCCGCATTGCACTACGATATCAGCGAAGAGCTGACACTCGCCCTGAGCGATGCGCCCCGGGGGCGCCGCCAGCTGCGCCCCCGGGAGATTGTCATCACTCTGCGCGAGCTTGATGATTTGCGTCTTCAGGAAGTGCAGGAACAGCTGCGCGCGCTGAAACAGCACTTTTCGCTGGCGGTCATCGATATTCACGAACCGGTACTGAGCAGCGCGTTAATCCGGGAAGAGGCCCCCGGGACACAGCCCTTCGCCTGTGGGTGGTCAGCGTTTCAGCAGATTGTGCACTTTGTGGATGAGCTGGGCGCCGGGCTCTGCCTGCGTCTGGCCAGTGAAACCCGACGCGAACAACTGCAAGCCTTTTTGCGCCGCAGCATCGACCATTTTCCGGCACACATCATCAAACGGTGGCGCTTCTTATGGCTCTGCCCGCCGACGGTACAGCACGACCCGCAGGCCTGGCAGGATGTGCATGGCGTCGTGCGTCACTGGTTGCCGGAAGCGCATCTGGGCGTAGCGCTGCCGCTGCCGTCCGATCCTCATGCCGTCGCGGAAAGTTCGCTCTGGCAGCAGCCATGGCTGGCGGAGGCCGATTTTCTGGCCTGTAGCGCGGATGCCAATGCCCTGCTCAGTGCTGATGGCGATCGGGAAACCCAAATCCGCGCCTCTCTTGATTACCCCAGACGTCAGTTGCTGGCGATCGGCAATGCGTTACAGCGTCACAAATTAACTTTGCCGCTGCACCTGCTGGCATGGAATACCCTGACCGGTCAGACCCTGAGTGCTAACGGCGGTTTTTTCCGCGGCGCGCTGTTGATGCACAGCCTGCTGGGGCTGCCCGATACGGTACAGAGCGTCGGCTTCTGGTTGAACGCCGCGCTACAGCGCGAAGCGCTGGAAGGCGAACAGATCGATACCTCAAGCCTGGCCCTGCTATTCAACCATTCGCTGCCGCGCCCCATTTACTGGGTACTGCACTTCTGGCAGCGTCTCCAGGGGGAACGGCTGGCCAGCGGTCCTCATCATCTTCTGACCCGCAGCGGCGACTGCTATCGCCTGCTACTCAGTAATCCCCAGGTCTTCAATCCCGACCTTTCCAGCCAGCAGCGCTTTATTCAGCGCTTTCGCAAACAGCTACGCCTGAGTCTGTCGGGCCTGGCTTCCGGGCGCTGGCGGGTGAGGCAATTGCGCTTCGATCAGCAGAACGGCGCCCTGTTCCCGCTGCTGGAACCGCATCTGGCGATCCGGGGGGCGGACAGAGAAACGCTGGCGTGGGTACGCCATCGGGCGCGACCACACCATCAGTTATGGGAAACAACGCTGGATGGCCCCTGGGAAATCCATGAAGCGCTGGAGAGTAACGCGCTGGTGCTGTATGAATTGACGCCGCTATCGTCGCTATAGCACAGTTTGCAAGCGACTGCGGTACGGTAAAACACCAAACAACGCATCCGATTTTGGGAAGCCGGCCAGAGTGCTGTACACTTTGGGGATTAGCTAATGAAAACACAAAAACTTATGCGCGGAATTATTCCCCTTGTGTTACTGACGCTCGGCATTGCGGCCGGGGCGGCGCGTGCCGCACCGCCAGCCCAGAATGCCGATATTCGCGACAGCGGATTCGTCTGGTGCGTCAGCGGTCAGGTCAACACCTTTAACCCCCAGCAGGCCAGCGGTGGACTGACCGTAGATACCCTTGCCGCCCAGCTTTACGATCGGCTGCTGGATGTGGATCCTTATACCTATCGCCTGACGCCGGAGCTGGCGGAACGCTGGGAGGTGCTCGACAATGGCGCCACCTACCGTTTTCACCTGCGCCATAACGTTCAGTTCCAGAGTACCCCCTGGTTTAAGCCCACCCGGCCGCTCAACGCCGACGATGTGGTATTCAGCTTCCAGCGTATTTTTAACCGCAGCCATCCCTGGCACTATATTAATGGCGGCAACTATCCCTATTTCGACAGCCTGCAGTTTGCCGATACCGTGGAGAGCGTGCGCAGGCTGGGCAAATATACGGTCGAATTTCGCCTGAAGCAGCCGGACGCCTCCTTCCTGTGGCATCTGGCCACCCATTATGCGTCGGTGATGTCCTCGGAATACGCCGACAAGCTGGCGCAGGCCGACAGACAAGAGCAGTTTGATCGCCTGCCGGTCGGTACCGGCCCCTTCCAGCTCAGCGAATATCGCGCCGGTCAGTATATTCGCCTGGCGCGTCACCCCCACTACTGGCGTGGCGTACCCCGTATGCCTCAGGTGGTGATCGATCTGGGCTCCGGCGGTACCGGGCGACTGTCCAAGCTGTTGACCGGAGAGTGCGATGTGCTGGCCTGGCCCGCCGCCAGCCAGCTTTCCATTCTGCGCGACGACCCGCGCCTGCGTCTGTCGTTGCGTCCGGGCATGAACATCGCTTATCTGGCGTTTAACACCAATAAGCCGCCGCTGAACAATCCGAAGGTGCGCCACGCGCTGGCGCTGGCCATTAATAACCAGCGTCTGATGCAGTCCATCTATTACGGCACGGCCGAAACCGCTGCTTCTATCCTGCCGCGGGCCTCCTGGGCTTACGATAATGAAGCCGAGGTCACCGAATTTAATCCGGAAAAATCGCGCCAGCAGTTAAAAGCGCTGGGCATCGAAAATCTGCAACTCCAGCTGTGGGTGCCCACCAGCTCTCAGGCCTGGAACCCCAGCCCGCTGAAAACCGCCGAGCTGATTCAGGCCGACCTGGCCCACGTGGGGGTAAAAGTTAATATCGTGCCGGTGGAGGGCCGCTTCCAGGAGGCGCGTCTGATGGAGATGAATCACGATCTGACGCTCTCCGGCTGGGCCACCGACAGCAATGACCCGGACAGCTTTTTCCGTCCGATGCTGAGCTGTGCCGCCATTCGCTCCCAAACCAACTACGCCCACTGGTGCGATCCTCAGTTCGATCAACTGCTGCACCAGGGGCTGCGCTCGCAGCAACTGGCGTCGCGTATCGAGGCCTATGACAAGGCCCAGGCGCTGCTGGCCCGGGAGCTACCGGTGCTGCCGCTGGCCTCCTCCCTGCGCCTGCTGGCCTATCGCTATGACATTCAGGGACTGGTGCTCAGCCCCTTCGGTAGCGCCTCGTTTGCCGGTGTCTTCCGTGAACAACCTGGCGGAGTGAAAAAGCCATGATCATCTATACGCTTCGGCGTTTGCTGTTACTGCTGGTAACGCTGCTGCTGCTGAGCGTTGTGGGCTTTAGCCTGAGCTACTTTACGCCCCATGCGCCACTGCAGGGCGCGTCGCCCGGCAATGCCTGGACTTTCTGGTTTACCAGCCTGCTGCACTGGGATTTCGGCGTTTCCAGCATTAACGGCCAACTGATTAACCAACAGCTGCGCGAGGTCTTTCCGGCCACGCTGGAACTCTGTTTCTTCGCATTTAGCGTGGCGCTGCTGGTAGGGATCCCGATTGGAATGCTGGCGGGCGTGATGCGTGACAAGTGGCAGGATAAGCTGATTACCGCGCTGGCGCTGCTGGGATTTTCGATTCCAGTGTTCTGGCTGGCGCTGCTGCTCACGCTGTTTTTCTCCCTCACCCTGGGCTGGCTGCCGGTATCCGGACGTTTTGATCTACTCTATGAGGTAAAAGCCACCACCGGTTTCGCACTGATCGACGCCTGGCGTTCAGACTCCCCCTGGCGCCACGAAATGGTGGTCAGCGCCCTGCGCCATATGGTGCTGCCAGTGCTGACCCTGGCGGTGGCCCCCACCACCGAGGTGGTGCGACTGGTGCGTAACAGCACTATCGAGGTTCTGGAGCAGAACTATATTAAGGCCGCGGCTACCCGTGGCCTGTCACGCCTGACGATTTTGCGCCGCCACGTGCTGCACAACGCGCTGCCGCCGGTGATCCCGCGTCTGGGGCTTCAGTTTTCCACCATGCTGACCCTGGCGATGATTACCGAAATGGTATTTAGCTGGCCCGGCGTGGGCCGCTGGCTGATTATTGCTATCCGCCAGCAGGACTACGCCGCGATTTCCGCAGGCGTGATGACCATTGGCACCCTGGTGCTGGTGGTCAACGTGCTGTCCGATATCTTAAGCGCCATGGTTAATCCGCTGAAACATAAGGAATGGTATGCCCTACGATAGCGTCTATAGCGAGAAACGGCCGCCGGGCGCGCTGCGAACCTCGTGGCGCCAGTTCTACGGCGATACCAGCGCCATGGTCGGCCTGTATGGCTGCGGCGGTTTGCTGATCCTCTGCCTGTTCGGTACTCTGCTGGCCCCCTACGGCATTAATCAGCAATTTCTGGGTTACCAGCTGTTACCCCCTTCCTGGTCACGCTATGGGGATGTTTCCTTCTTCCTGGGGACCGACGATCTGGGACGCGATGTACTGAGCCGTCTGCTGAGCGGCGCACTGCCCACCGTCGGATCCGCCTTTGTGGTGACCCTGGCGGCGACCCTGTGCGGGCTGCTGCTCGGCATTTTTGCCGGGGCCACCCACGGCCTGCGCTCGGCGATTCTTAACCATATTCTGGATACCCTGCTCTCCATCCCCTCGCTGCTGCTGGCTATTGTGGTGGTGGCCTTTTCCGGCCCCAGCCTGGGCAACGCGATGTTCGCCGTCTGGCTGGCGATACTGCCACGTATGGTGCGCTCAGTGTATATCATGGTTCACGACGAGCTGGAAAAAGAGTACGTGGTGGCGACCCGGCTCGATGGCGCTTCCACGCTGAATATTCTCTGGTATTCGGTACTGCCCAATACCGCACCGCTGCTGGTCAGCGAAATCACCCGCGCCCTGTCGATGGCGATTCTCGACATCGCCGCGCTGGGTTTTCTCGACCTGGGCGCCCAGCTCCCTTCCGCCGAATGGGGCGCGATGTTGGGCGATGCCCTTGAGCTGGTCTATGTGGCCCCCTGGAGCGTGATGCTGCCTGGTGCTGCCATTATGATCAGCGTGCTGTTGGTTAATCTGCTCGGTGACGGCGTGCGTCGCGCTATCATCGCGGGAGTCGAGTAATGGCGTTATTGGATATTCGTAATCTGACCATTGAATTTCGCACCAGCGAAGGTTGGGTAAAGGCGGTGGACCGCGTCAGTATGACCCTGAACGAGGGGGAAATTCGCGGCCTGGTGGGAGAATCCGGTTCCGGGAAGAGCGTGATCGCCAAGGCGATTTGCGGCGTCACCAAAGATAACTGGCGGGTCACCGCCGACCGCCTGCGCTTTGACGATATCGATCTGATGCGTCTGACGCCGCGCCAGCGCCGCCGTCTGGTGGGGCATAACGTTTCGATGATTTTCCAGGAGCCTCAGTCCTGTCTGGATCCCTCCGAGCGCATCGGTCGTCAGCTGCTCCAGAGTATTCCCGGTTGGACCTGGAAAGGCCGCTGGTGGCAGCGTTTCGGCTGGCGTCGGCGCCGGGCTATCGAGCTGCTGCACCGGGTAGGGATTAAAGATCACCGCGATGCCATGCGTAGCTACCCCTATGAGCTGACCGAAGGCGAATGCCAGAAGGTGATGATCGCCATCGCGCTGGCCAATCAGCCGCGACTGCTGATTGCCGATGAGCCGACCAACGCTATGGAGCCCACCACTCAGGCCCAGATCTTCCGCCTGCTCAGCCGTCTGAATCAGGTCAATAACACCACGATTTTGCTGATCAGCCACGATCTGCAAATGCTGACCCAGTGGGCCAACCGTATCAACGTGATGTACTGCGGCCAGACGGTGGAAAGCGCCACCAGCGAAGAGCTGATTAGCACGCCGCATCACCCTTATACCCAGGCGCTGATTCGGGCGATACCCGACTTCGGACGCGCTCTGCCCCATAAAAGCCGACTCAACACGCTGCCGGGCGCTATTCCACTGCTGGAGCATCTGCCCATTGGCTGTCGTCTGGGGCCTCGCTGCCCCTACGCCCAGCGCAAATGTATTGAAACTCCGCGCCTGCGCGGCGCCAGGAGCCACCTGTTTGCCTGCCATTTCCCGTTGAATATGGAGAGGGAGTGAGATGGTCGAAACCTTACTGGAAGTCCGGAATTTAAGTAAGACCTTCCGCTACCGCACTGGCCTGTTCCACCGCCAGACCGTTGAGGCGGTTAAGCCGCTCAGCTTCACACTGCGCGAACGCCAGACCCTTGCCCTGATCGGCGAGAACGGCTCCGGAAAATCAACGCTGGCAAAAATGCTGGTCGGAATGATAGCGCCCACCAGCGGCGAGCTGCTGATTGACGATCATCCCCTGCACTATGGAGATTACGCCTTCCGCAGCCAACGGATCCGCATGATTTTTCAGGATCCCAGCACCTCCCTGAACCCGCGTCAGCGCATATCGCAGATCCTCGAACTGCCCCTGCGCCTGAGCAGCGAGCTGGAGCCGGAACAGCGGCGACGCCATATTATCGACACCCTGCGCCTGGTGGGATTGCTGCCGGATCACGCCAGTTACTATCCGCATATGCTGGCGCCGGGACAGAAGCAGCGTCTGGGGCTGGCCCGTGCGCTAATCCTGAACCCGAAGGTGCTGATTGCCGACGAGGCGCTGGCGTCGCTGGATATGTCGATGCGCTCTCAGTTGCTTAACCTGATGCTGGAGCTTCAGGAAAAGCAGGGGCTCTCCTACATCTATGTTACCCAGCATCTGGGCATGATGAAGCATATCAGCGATCAGGTGATGGTGATGCATCAGGGAGAGGTGGTAGAGCGTGGCAGTACGGCTGACGTACTGGCTTCGCCACTTAACGATCTCACCAAACGGCTGATTGCCGGGCATTTCGGCGAAGCGCTGACCGCCGACGCCTGGCGTAAAGATCGTTGATTACCTCACGAAGTTGATAAAAATCATTGCTCAAAACCGCTGGCCGAGGGTAATGTGCGTGCGCGCGGAACCTCGTTGCGCGCGTATATGCCTTCATTCCTCCAGGGGAGGGTCCGGAACAATACAAAACAACCCTTACCGGACAGACACCAGTTAATGATGATAGTTTATGGTGGCCCGGCTTCTGCCGGGTTCTTTTCCCCTCTTATCCCGCCCCTCCGACCACGTGGAAAAATATCGACACGGCCCCCATGCTGTGGGATATAATTCAAAATTGACTTTGAATGATTTACTTAGCTTTGGTCAGCGTCGAATCGTATAAGACGTATTTTAAGTAACTAAGTAACAACTATAAGGATTAACTGCTATGGGCTTTCTTGCCGGCAAACGTATTCTGATCACTGGTGTCGCCAGTAAACTTTCCATCGCCTACGGTATCGCACAGGCTATGCATCGCGAAGGGGCTGAACTGGCATTCACCTACCAGAATGAAAAGCTGAAAGGCCGTGTGGAAGAGTTTGCCGCCGCACTGGGCTCAAACCTGGTATTCGAATGCGATGTAGCGGAAGATGCCAGCATTGAAGCGCTGTTTACCGAAGTGGGTAAAGTCTGGCCGAAATTCGATGGTTTCGTACACTCCATCGGCTACGCCCCGGGCGATCAGCTGGATGGCGACTACGTTAACGCCGTCACCCGCGAAGGTTTCAAAATTGCTCATGACATCAGCGCCTACAGCTTCGTTGCCATGGCGAAAGCCTGCCGCGAAATGCTCAATCCGGGCTCTGCGCTGCTGACCCTCTCCTACCTGGGCGCCGAGCGTGCTATCCCTAACTACAACGTGATGGGTCTGGCTAAAGCGTCTCTGGAAGCGAACGTACGTTACATGGCCAACGCCATGGGTCCGGAAGGCGTGCGCGTTAACGCCGTTTCTGCCGGTCCGATCCGTACTCTGGCGGCTTCCGGTATCAAAGATTTCCGTAAGATGCTGGCCCATTGCGAAGCGGTTACCCCGATCCGTCGCACCGTCACCATCGAAGACGTAGGTAACAGTGCCGCTTTCCTGTGCTCCGATCTGGCGGCAGGTATCTCCGGCGAAGTAGTACACGTAGATGGCGGCTTCAGCATCGCCGCCATGAACGAACTGGAACTGAAATAAGTTTCACGCCGTTAACAGGCAGGCCTCAGGCCTGCCTTTTTTATACCCCGAATCCCGTCAGCTACCGCTATATACCATTCTGATATTTATTATCACCCGCCATTCTTTCACTTCCCTTCTCGCTTACGTCAGGATAGTTCTGAACCCCGATCCGGCTCGCTCCCGGCCCCGGATGTATTCTTTAAGATCCAAGGAACGCTCATGGAACAGCGCCGCTTTTCCGGCAAAAGCCACTGGTATCATGAAACCCAGTCCAGTCTCTGTCCGGCGGACATCCTGCCGTTAGTTCCCGAGGCCGCCGGTGTGGCCGACCCCTTTTATCTCGATCTCGCTGAGGCTTGCGAACAGTCAGCCCCGTGGCTTAACGCCGCCAGATCCCTGGCCCACCAGCTGTTGCCGGAAAACCTGGAGACCAGCAGGCTAAATACCCTTAGCTGCTACGACCGCCTCAGTACCGCGCTTACGGTGGCCCAGGTCTATGGCGTTCAGCGCTTATGTAATCACTATGCGGCCCGTCTGGCGCCGCAGCCCGGCCCAGATTCGTCGCGCGAAAGTAATCATCGCCTGACGCAAATTACCCAGTACGCCCGCCAGCTGGCGAGCCATCCGACGTTGATTGACTCCCGGGCCCGTCAACAGCTTGCCGGAGTAGGGCTTTCCGATATTGATATTATCCATTTTCACCTGATTATCGGCTTCGTTGGCTTTCAGGCCCGGGCGGTGGCGGCAGCGCAGGCGCTGGCAGGCTTTGACGTCCGCTGGCTACCGGGGATGGAGATGCAGCAACCCGCCGCCGCGGAGCATTTCAGCCACACCGGCGACGGCTGGCGCAGTGAACTGTGCCGCAATGCGCCGGGAACGCTTTCCGAACGTCTGGAGCCACAGCAGCTACCGCTGCGTCTGCGCCCTCTGGCTCCGCTGTTTATCCAGGATAACCGCTCACAGGCGGATCTGCTCACTCTCAGCCGTCACTTTGATGCCGGAACGCCAGAGAAGCTGCTCTGCACCCTGTTGAGTGCGCGTATCAACGGCAGCGTTATCTGCTTTAATGCTGCCGCCCGGCGCTGGGTCATGGACCAAACCCTGCCAGACGCGATGCGCAACGGCGAGCGCGCCCTTCAGGCCTGGGGGCATAATCATCCGCGAGAAAGCGCCATCATTCAGGCGCTGCAATTATTGATTCGCGCGCCAGGAAACTTTGGTCACGGCGCCATTCAGCCATTACGCACCCAGGGCATTTCCGATGCCGACATCAACCACCTGCTGCTCTGCTGTGCCCTGTGTGGCTGGTTTGACCGCATGATGGTAGGTCTGGGCGAGTGGGAATAAGCAGAAACAGCGCTTGCTGCGCGGGGCGGATTCGCGTAAAACTGTCAGCCGCTCTTTAGGCCACGAAAACTCAGAGATATGTTTCAGGATAACCCGCTGCTAGCGCAGCTTAAACAGCAACTTCATTCTCAGACGCCGCGCGCTGAAGGCGTGGTAAAAGGTACGGAAAAGGGATTTGGCTTCCTCGAAGTTGACGCCAATAAAAGCTACTTTATCCCGCCGCCGCAGATGAAAAAAGTGATGCACGGTGACCGAATCAGAGCTGTGATTCATGAGGATAAGGGTCGCGAAAGCGCCGAGCCGGAAGAGCTTATCGAGCCATTCCTGACGCGTTTTGTTGGCCGGGTTCAGAAGAAAGATGACCGTTACGCTATCGTACCGGACCATCCGCTACTCAAAGATGCTATCCCCTGCCGTCCTGAACGTGGTCTGAAGCATGAATTTAAAGAGGGTGACTGGGCCGTTGCAGAAATGCGCCGTCATCCCCTCAAAGGCGATCGCAGCTTCTACGCTGAACTGACTCGTTATATCACCTGGGGCGACGATCACTACGCCCCCTGGTGGGTGACGCTGGCGCGCCATAATCTGGAGAAAGAGGCGCCGGACGGCGTCGCCACCGAAATGCTGGACGAAGGGCTGACCCGTAAAGATCTGACCGGACTACCGTTCGTCACTATCGACAGCGCCAGCACCGAGGATATGGACGATGCCCTCTATGCTGAACAGGACGATCGGGGCGACCTGCACCTGACCGTCGCCATTGCCGATCCTACCGCGTGGATCGCACCGGGTAGCCGACTGGATAAGATCGCCCGCGAACGCGCCTTTACCAACTATCTGCCGGGATTCAATATCCCGATGCTGCCGCGCGAGCTTTCTGACGATCTCTGCTCTCTGCGCCCTGATGAAACGCGTCCGGTACTGGCCTGCCGCATGAGTATTGGCGCCGATGGCGCTATCGGTAGCGATATTCACTTCTTTGCCGCCACTATTCAGTCCCGCGCCAAACTGGTCTATGACGAAGTTTCCGACTGGCTGGAGCAGAAAGGCGACTGGCAGCCTCAGGACGACATTATCGCCCGGCAGATTACCCTGCTGCATCGCATCTGCCAACTGCGCGGGGAATGGCGCCATAACCACGCGCTGGTCTTTAAGGATCGCCCTGATTACCGCTTTGTTCTCGACGAAAACGGCTATGTACTGGATATCGTCGCCGAGCCGCGTCGTATCGCTAACCGTATCGTGGAAGAGTCGATGATTGCCGCCAACGTCTGCGCCGCTACCGTGCTGCGCGATCGTCTGGGCTTTGGTATCTACAACGTCCATACCGGTTTTGACCCGGCTAATACCGAACAGCTGGCGACTATGCTGAAAAGCCACGGCATGCACGTGGACGCCAACGAGGTACAGACCCTGGAAGGCTTCTGCAAACTGCGTCGCGAGCTGGATGCCCAACCCACCGGCTTCCTGGACAGCCGTATTCGCCGCTATCAGTCCTTTGCTGAAATCAGCACCGAGCCAGGCCCGCATTTTGGTCTGGGTCTGGAAGCTTACGCCACCTGGACGTCACCGATTCGTAAGTATGGCGATATGATCAACCATCGCCTGCTTAAGGCCATCGTCAAAGGTGAAAGCGCTGAACGTCCGCAGGATGAGGTCACCGTACAGATGGGTGAACGTCGTCGTCTTGGCCGTATGGCAGAGCGTGATGTCGGCGACTGGCTCTACTCGCGCTTCCTGCAGGATAAAGCCGGTACCGATACCCGCTTTAGCGCTGAAATTATCGATATCAGCCGCGGCGGTATGCGTGTACGTCTGGTAGATAACGGCGCCGTCGCCTTTATTCCGGCCCCTTTCCTGCACGCCGTGCGTGATGAACTGGTATGCAGCCAGGAAAATGGCACCGTACAGATTAAAGGTGAAACCGTCTATAAGGTCACTGACGTTATCGATGTCACCATCGCCGAAGTACGTATGGAAACCCGCAGTATTATTGCTCGCCCGGCGAGCTAACCCGTCTCAGGGCGCGACCTTGCGTCGCGCCCTGCTCCCGCTTTACGCCCCGTAGCTATAAGATGTTCCTGTACGTTGCTGGCGCCCGCTGCGTTTTTTCTGCATCATAGCGCTATCGACACCACAAGGAGCTGAAGCCGATGTCAACACTCGATCCCCGTAGCGTCGCCCGCCGCATTGATACCGTGCTGGATATTCTGGTGGGCGGAGATACCGTTTCCGCTATTCGCAATCTGGAAATCCTCAGAGAGGAGCTGCTGACCAAAGTCCGGGAAAGCGGCGAAGATGAACGCCCTGCGCAAAAATCCCCCTGGGAGATCTGATCTTCCTTACCGACGCCCTGATGGGCGTCACACTTCCCGCCAGGCGTGCTACTATGGCGATTAATTAGCATAACTATTCACTTTTCATCTGTTAACGGACCAGCATGAACGCCAGACAGCAGCAAATTTTACAGATGGTAGTCGAACGAGGCCGAATGAATGTTTCGGATCTGTCCAGAATCACCGGCGTGTCAGAAGTGACCATCCGCCAGGATCTCAATCTGCTGGAAAAGCAGAACTATCTGCGTCGCGCCCACGGCTATGCCATGCCGCTGGAAAGCGATGACGTGGAAACCCGTATGATGAATAACTTCCCGGTCAAACAGCGCCTGGCGGAGTACGCCGCTTCGCTGGTGGAAGACGGTGAGACGATATTTATTGAGAACGGCAGCAGCAACGCCCTGCTGGCACGCGAGCTGGGCCATAATCGCCGTCTGACGCTTATCACCGCCAGTAGCCATATTGCCTGGCTACTGCGCGAGAGCGAATGCGAAGTCATTCTGGTGGGCGGCAGTTATCAGAAGAAGAGCGAAACCATGGTCGGTCCGCTGGCCCGCGCCTTTATCCGCCAGATCAATTTTACCAAAGCCTTTATCGGCATTGATGGCTGGCAGTCAGACACCGGTTTTACCGGTAAGGATATGCTGCGCAGCGATCTGGTCAGCGCCGTGCTGGATAAAGAGAGCGAAGCCATCGTCCTGAGCGACAGCTCCAAGTTCGGCATCACCTGGCCCTGGCCCCTGGACGCCCAGCACAGACTCCGTCGGGTCATTACCGATAACGCCCTCGATCGCCGGACGGTACAGCAACTGGAAGAGAGCGGGCTAAAGGTCGATCTGGTTGACTGTCGGGAAGGAGCGTCATAATTTCGCAGTCAGACAGGGGAAAACGGGCAAAGTTTGCGAACGTATTGCGCAGCGCCATGAATTAAGAATTTTTACCTGTTTTAATATTCAGTCGCATTTAAAATAGAACCTAGCGATATAACAGGGAGTGATAATCACCCCAGTGATTTTCGTCATGTATCGCAACGTCGTTTCACGGTTTTGTCTTCAGTACAGGGAATATCCCCTATACTTGAAGGGAGGCATTTTCCCGTGAATATTAATTCAGGAGAAAGCATTATGTCGTTAAATAACAAAAAAATCGCTGCCGCCGTTCTGGCCGTTACCCTGGCAATGTCTCTGAGTGCCTGTGGCCACTGGTCAAAACGCGATCGTAACACCGCTATCGGCGCTGGTGCCGGTGCAATTGGTGGTTCTGTCCTGACTGACGGCAGCACCCTGGGTACCCTGGGCGGCGCAGCGGTAGGCGGCATCATCGGTCACCAGATCGACTAAGGTTCTGAGACCGCCAAAGCGCACACAGCGCTTTGATGTACGACAACAGCGTTGCGAACAGGTCTGACGACAAATTTTAATTGCGGGCCGTGGTATCAAAACCACGGCCCGCTGCTTTTCAGCCGCCCGCCAGTTTAACCTTCATGCCTTTGGCTTCCAGCAGCGTTTTGATCAACTCGCGCTTATCACCCTGAATCTCGATGACTCCATCTTTGAGCGAGCCGCCGCAGCCGCACTTCTTCTTAAGCTCCGCTGCCAGTCGCGCCAGTTCGGCATCGTCGCCATCCACGCCGACGATCAGGCAAACGCCCTTCCCTTTGCGGCCGCTGGTCTGACGCTGAATACGCACGATACCGTCGCCTTTCGGCCGTTCGACGACCGGTTTAGACTCTTTGATGCGCCCGGTCTCCGAAGACCAGACCAGGCGGCTGTTGTTATCGTTCATTATGCCTCCTTCAGCGACTGACGGATGGCCTGCAGCGTGGCCTCCGGATCCGCCGACTGAGTAATGGGCCGACCGATGACCATATAGTCCACGCCCGCCTGCTGTGCCTCTACGGGCGTCATAATACGGCGCTGATCGCCAGCCGCGCTTCCTGCGGGGCGAATGCCCGGCGTCACCAGCTTAAAATCTGCGCCCAGCGCTGACTTAAAACGTACCGCTTCCTGAGCCGAACACACCACCCCATCCAACCCACAGTCGCGAGTCAGGCGCGCCAGACGCTCCGCATGATCGGCCGGAGACAGGGTAATTCCAATATCGGCCAGATCGCTGGCTTCCATGCTGGTCAGCACCGTTACGGCAATCAACATGGGCGCATCATTACCGAAAGGCACCAGCGCCTCTCTGGCCGCCGTCATCATCCGCACGCCGCCGCTGGCATGTACATTCACCATCCATACCCCAAGCTCTGCCGCGGCCGCCACAGCGCGCGCAGTGGTGTTGGGAATATCGTGGAATTTAAGGTCCAGAAAAACGTCGAAGCCACGCTGCTGCAGGTCGCTGACCAGTTGGGAGCCGAACAGCGTAAACATCTCTTTGCCCACTTTCAGGCGGCAGTCACGGGGATCGATACGGTCGACGAACGCCAGCGCGCTGTCGCGACTATCATAATCCAGCGCAACAACAATGGGAGAATCTGTAACGGTTTCGGCAGGCTTCATGGCTGTTCCTTCTCTCTGTGGGGTACGCGCGGCGCACTGATGATAAACGGCAGGCATTCTACCCGCCCCCCCGCCAAAAGAACAGCCGCAACCCTGGTTAGCTGACAAGCTTGACGAGGGGCTCGACGCCGGACTGTTCGCGGTTTTAACATCTATAAGTATGTTGTAACTAAAGTCGCTTTTTTTAAAAATTACTGGCCATCGAGGCCGCGAATCGGTTTCACCGTGGACCAGGCACGACAGGACGGACAGTGCCAGTACATAGTAAAGGCGGTAAAGCCACACTTACGGCAGCTGTAGCGCGGTTTGGTACGCAGCTGTTCGCCTACCATATCGCGCAGTGCCATCAGACTCTCTTTCGCGCGCCCTTCTTCCGCCTCGCCCAGGTGATAGTCCATCAGTCGATGGAATACCCGAGTGGTGGGATGCTGCTGGAGCCGATGGGTAATATAGACCTGAGCCGCTTCGTGCCCTTCCCGCTGTTCGATAATGGTGGCCAGCATCAGTTCCGCCGTCGCACCGGTATTTTCGTCTACGCAGCGGCGCAAAAATGTTTCCCACTCCGCCGGTTTTTCCAGATGCTGGTAGCAGGTCTGGAGCATTTCCAGCGTTTCGCTCACCAGATCTTTATCCTGCTCGATAACCCGCTCCAGATGCTCCGCAGCACGGGCATAGTCACTCTTTTCCATCAGCAGGCGCCCCATCATAATAGAGACCCGCGCGCTGTTGCGATCCGCCGCCGCGCCTTTCTTAAGCAGCGTCATCGCACGATCGAGGTCATCATTGCTCATCAGCTGCAGCGCCTGTTCACAGTAGAAGTGAGCGATCTCCACCTTCTGTTTGTCGTATCCCAGCTTCACCAGACGCTCTGCGGTATCGATCGCCTTCTGCCAGTCGCTGGTGGCCTGATATATTTGCAACAGCTGCTGCAGGGCGCTCACCCGGAAATCGGTCTCATCCACCAGTTGGGAAAACATATCTTCAGCCCGATCATACAGCCCCGCAGCCATGTAATCGCGACCCAGTTGCTGTACGGCGAGCAGGCGCTGATCGTAATCGAGGGAAGCGCTCTCCATCAGGGCCTGATGGATGCGGATGGCGCGGTCAACTTCGCCGCGCGAACGGAACAGGTTGCCCAGGGTCAGATGCGCCTCTACGGTACCGCTGTCCTCTTTGAGCATATCAAGGAACAGATCGACCGCTTTATCCTGCTGATTCGACAACAGAAAGTTGACCCCGGCCACATATTCACGCGACAGGCGGTTAGCTTCCTGCTGCTTATCGTTGTGCGCACTTCTGCGCCCCATATACCAGCCGTAAGCCGCGGCGACGGGTAGCAGAAGAAACAGCAACTCCAGCATCTAACGTTATTCCTTCACGGCTGGCATGGCAGCACCGGCAGTGGCTTCAGGCATCGTACTATCGCCCAGTTTCTGCTCCAGGCGCTTTACTTTACGCTCGGCACGCACCAGCGACAGGCGTACACGCAACCAGAACAACCCGCAGATAAGCCAGCCGATAAGAAAACCGGCGCCGAACAGCGTCGCCAACAGCGTCGAGATGCGATAGTCCCCCTGGGCCAGCAGGTAGTTAAAGTGAACGACTTGATCGTTTTGCGCACCCAGCGTCACTGAAATAATGAAAATTGCCAGTACCAGTAAGAAAATCAGTAAATATTTCACATTACTTCCCGTATGTGGTTGTCATCGGATAAAGCCTGACCGAAACCCTGCGTCCAGTCCTATAAATTACCATTTCCCTCTCTGACGGGGAATCATAAAGCGCAGGCCCTTTAATGATATATGGAGGCAAAAGCACCTTTTTACAACACTTTCAGCCGGATTCGCCGGTCTGGCCCTCTTCCCGGGCTGGCGTCAACGGTCCGCACAGTCGCCGGGTCAGCCAACACGCCACGGTGACCAACAGCCAGGCGATAGCGGTAGAAGCCATCAGATCCTGCGGCCAGTGCATTCCCAACAGCAGCCTGCTACCCATCACGCCAGTGGCCCATATCATCAGCACCACCACGCTGATAACCCGCCTGCGCGGCCACAGTAGCCCCACGGCCAGTAATGCCCAGCTGGCGGCAAACATGGTATGCCCGGAAGGAAATGCGAAACCGGTCTCTTTCTGCCAGTGGCCACGCAGCCAGCCCGGTAACTCATGATGCTGTTCGAGTAGCGTTTTCACCTGCTGCCCACGCTGCTGGCGATTTAAATCATAGAACTGCTGAGCCGGAATGCCATGAGACTCCTCAAGCCACATCACATAGGGGCGAGGTTCCTGAACCTGCTCTTTAACCCAGGATTTTACCCCCTGACCGCCGAGGATAGCCGCTCCCAGGATCAAAAACAGCACCAGTGCCGCCTTCAAACGGAAGCGCAGACACCAGAGAAACCAAAAAAACAGCACCAGATGAGTTATTAGTCCCCAGGGTTGAGTTACCGTTTCCGTAACCCAATACATCATTTTCAGCCACAGTGCGCTTTCACCCGGCTGCCACTGCCAGCCACTTAGTGACACTGTAACAGGCATCGCCAGCAGAATAATTGCGCCAGTGGCGGTACGTTTTGCTATCGACAACATCGCTTCTCCTTGTTTGCCGCGTGCTTCAAGGATAACCGAAAAAGTGCACCGAAGGAAAAAACGGCCGCTCCGCTTCGGGGGAGAATGATTGTCGTTATTGCCAATGAGGCGATTGTGCCCGCGATGTGGCAAAATAGCCGATAATAATTGCATACAGCCAGCAACTGGCGGGGGCATTGCAGGCCCTGAATGCGTATCTGGAGAATCACATGCAGCTTAAACGTGTGGCAGAAGCCAAACTGCCAACCCCCTGGGGCGACTTCCTGATGGTGGGTTTTGAAGAACTGGCAACCGGACAGGATCACGTCGCCCTGGTGTATGGGGATATCAGCGATAACGCGCCGGTGCTGGCGCGCGTCCATTCGGAGTGCCTGACGGGCGATGCCCTGTTCAGTCTGCGCTGTGATTGCGGTTTCCAGCTGGAAGCGGCCCTGAGCCATATCGCTGAAGAGGGACGCGGTATTCTGCTCTATCACCGCCAGGAGGGGCGTAATATCGGACTGCTGAATAAGATTCGCGCCTACGCGCTTCAGGATCAGGGTTACGATACCGTAGAGGCCAACCATCAACTGGGGTTCGCCGCCGATGAACGAGACTTCACCCTCTGTGCGGATATGTTCAAACTGCTGGGCGTGGATGCTGTCCGTCTGCTGACCAACAACCCGCGCAAGGTAGAAATTCTGACCGAATCGGGTATTAATATCGTCGAGCGGGTTCCGCTGATTGTCGGGCGCAATCCCAAGAACGAGCGCTACCTCGATACCAAAGCCGCCCGTATGGGGCATCTGCTTTCCGAATAACGCTTTCCCCGCGTTCAGACAGCAACGGGCCGCGCAGTGCGCGGCCCGTTTTTCTTTACCTGTTTACTTAATTCAACATATTGCGGATCACATAGTGCAGAATACCGTCGTTCTGATAGTAGGTCAGTTCGGTGGCGGTATCGATACGACAGCGGCAATCCACCACCTCCTGTCGGCCATCCGGGAAGGTTATGGTGACAGGGACAGCGGCGCCGGGTTGCAGCGCGTTCAGACCGCGAATATCCAGGGTCTCCTCACCCGTCAGCTTCAGGGTTTTACGGGTTACCCCCTGTGGGAACTCCAGCGGCAGAATCCCCATGCCAATCAGGTTTGAGCGGTGGATACGCTCGAAGCTTTCGGCTATAACCACCCTCACCCCCAGCAGACGCGGCCCCTTGGCTGCCCAGTCGCGGCTGGAACCGGAACCGTACTCCTTACCCGCAACCACCGCCAGCGGCGTCCCCTGCTGTTGATAATGCATGGCGGCATCATAGATGGCGACCACATCATCCCCCGGCAGCAGTCGGGTCATTCCCCCTTCCACCTCTGGCACCATCTCGTTGCGGATGCGGATATTGGCGAAGGTGCCACGCATCATCACCTCATGGTTACCGCGTCGCGAACCATAAGAGTTAAAGTCCTGGCGCTCCACGCCGTGTTCCTGCAGATAGCGCCCGGCGGGACTATCCGCCTTGATACTGCCCGCCGGAGAGATATGGTCGGTCGTCACCGAATCCCCCAGCATCGCCAGCAGGCGAGCGCCATGGATATCGTTAACCGGCTCGGGTTCAGCCCCCATCTGCTCGAAGAACGGCGTCAGCCGAATATAGGTGGAATCCTGCTGCCAGCCGTAGGTATCGGCGCTCTCCACCTCAATAGCCTGCCACTCCGGCGTGCCTTCAAAGACTTCCGCATATTCTTTGCTGAACATAGCGGTAGAGACCTGCGCCACCGCCTGCGCAATCTCAGCGCCTGAGGGCCAGATATCCTTGAGATACACCGGATTGCCGGCGCGATCTTTCCCCAGGGGATCGCGGGTCAGATTGATGTTCATATTACCGGCCAGCGCATAGGCCACTACCAGCGGCGGCGAGGCCAGCCAGTTGGTTTTCACCAGCGGGTGGATGCGCCCTTCGAAATTACGGTTGCCGGAGAGTACCGCCCCCACAGTCAGATCGCCGTCGCGAATCGCCTGTTCAATAGGCTCCGGCAAGGGGCCCGAGTTACCAATACAGGTCGTGCAGCCATAGCCCACCAGGTTAAAGCCCAGCTCGTCCAGGTACGGCGTCAACCCGGCCTTCGCCAGATAGTCAGAGACCACCTTAGAGCCCGGCGCCAGCGAAGCCTTAACCCACGGCTGACGCATCAGTCCGCGCTCCACCGCGTTTTTCGCCAGCAGGCCGGCGGCCATCAGCACGCTGGGGTTTGAAGTATTGGTACAGGAAGTAATGGCCGCAATCGCCACCGCCCCTTCCGGCAGCTGATACTGCTGACCGTCCAGGGTATAGGCTACCGGTTCCCGGGGCTGCTGTGGTTTATTCAGCTCCAGTTCGGTGCTGGCACTGAAGGCGGCCGGCACATCACCAAGCGCCACGCGGTCCTGCGGCCGCTTCGGCCCGGCCAGACTGGCTTCGACATCGCCCATGTCCAGCGCCAGGGTGCTGGTAAATACCGGCTCATCTCCCGGATTACGCCAGAGCCCCTGAGCCTTCGAGTAGGCTTCCACCAGAGCTACCTGCTCCTCGCTGCGGCCACTCAGTCGCAGATAGTCCAGCGTCACATTATCCACCGGGAAGAAGCCACAGGTCGCGCCGTATTCCGGCGACATATTGGCGATGGTCGCGCGGTCCGCCAACGGCAGCGAATCCAGCCCATCGCCATAGAATTCAACAAATTTGCCCACCACGCCATGCTTACGCAGCATCTGGGTAACGGTCAGTACCAGGTCGGTAGCGGTAATGCCCTCACGCAGCTTGCCGGTGAGCTTAAAGCCCACCACATCCGGAATCAGCATCGAGACTGGCTGTCCTAACATGGCGGCTTCGGCTTCAATACCGCCCACGCCCCAACCCAGTACGCCAAGGCCGTTAATCATGGTGGTATGGGAATCGGTGCCGACCAGAGTATCCGGATACGCAAGCCATTCCCTCTGCTGCTCTTCACTCCAGACGGTTTTACCCAGATATTCCAGGTTCACCTGGTGGCAGATACCGGTACCGGGCGGCACAACACGAAAGCGACTGAACGCCTGTTGACCCCAACGCAGAAAAACGTAACGTTCATGATTACGCTCCATCTCCAGTTGGACGTTTTGTTCAAAGGCCTGTTCATTGCCGAAGCGATCGACGGTAACCGAGTGGTCGATCACCAGATCGACCGGCGACAGCGGATTGACCTTCGCCACATCGCCTCCCAACCGCTTCACCGCTTCGCGCATGGCGGCGAGATCCACTACCGCAGGCACTCCGGTGAAGTCCTGCATCAGTACCCTCGCGGGCCGGTAAGCGATTTCCCGATCCGCGTGGGCCTGTTTTAGCCAGTCGACCAGCCCCTGGATATCCTGCCCGGTCACCGAATCGCCATCCTCCCAGCGCAGCAGATTCTCAAGTAGTACCTTCAGCGACTTGGGCAGACGCTGAATGTCCCCCAGTCTGGCGGCAGCCTGCGGCAAACTGTAATAGTGATAAGTTTTGTCCAGTACCTGCAGGGTGTCCTTACTGGCTTCCCGTAGTGTCGACGACATAGCTCCTCCTTAGATCGGGGAATCGTGATACCCCGGACAGTCGTCCGGGTTTGTATTAAAGATAACACAAACATAATGTAACGTTTTGATAACAACCCAAAATGCTAAATCCTGGTCCATAGCAGGGCTATTGCGTTAACCGGGAATAAAACAGCAAATCGGGAAAAGTCGTCGACGGATTTATAACGAACGTCAATCAGGCATGCGTGCGCAATAAATACCATGTAATAAGAAGGGATATTTTCGCCATCTATTAAAGACAGCATTGATGCAGATAGCAAAACGCCCGCGATGCGGGCATTTTGAATTAGCGGGTAATAACCCAGACCAGCTGAGCCCAGAACGCCATTGACAGGCTAAAGGCGCTCAGCCATGACCAGTATTTGACGCAATGTCTATTCATAATAAAAGTAACTATTAATTTTATTAATGGATTCAGGTTGATACTTTTATCAACCCCCGGCTGCTGTGGTTATTTTTCATTCAAAAGGTGGTTCGTTATTACTATTAATAGCAAAAAACTCACCATTCCGGATTTACTGACCGGTATTAATTGTTAACTATTATTGTTTTTTGTGATCTTCTTCAGCAAATAAATCAATAAAATCTTGTTGCTGTTTGGTTAACTTCCAGCTGACAGGAAGTTTAATCCCCGAGCGATGCCCGGTTTTATGTTCGTCATTTTTCTGACATACCCGGGATACGGGTGAAATCGGTGTCTGAATCGTCATAATCAGCCCCAGAATTTCCAGACCAGCAGAAGGAGACCTCCCCAAAACAACGCCGACACCAGGAATGCCGCAACCCAGGCTTTACGCTTCAGTTCCGGATCCCGTTGCAGATCGTCATTTGGAGATGACATTGCAGACCTCTTACAATCGACATCACTTATCATAATGCTACCTAACAATTGGCGGGACTAATCGCCATTGGGATTAATCCTAAAGAAACTCTAGCGCAAAATCCAGCGTATTTACGTATATTTTCGCGCCGAAAATTAAATCTTTTGATCTGAAATAAATTATTGGAAGCCAGGGTTTGCCGGAAAGCGACTTATTAACTATGGTTGTTGCCGTTATGTAATGATTTGTGGTAAGGAAGGTTATTAAAACGCAGCGTTATTAGAAATGAGGGTAAAGATGAGAGGGATTACTATTATCTTTCTCTGCTGTTTCGGCGACCCCCTTTTCGCAGGAAGCCGCCGCTGCGATTATTTCGATGGCAGCTTAATATCGCGGAACATCGCTTCAATATCGTCGTTAGAACGTAGCGCTACTGCGGCATCCACCACATCACGGGTTAAGTGCGGCGCAAAGCGCTGAATGAAATCATACATATAGCTACGCAGGAAGGTACTGCGGCGAAAGCCTATCTTGGTGGAACTGTGGCTAAAGATGTCGTGAGCATCAATCCGCACCAGATCGGGATCGGATACCGGATCCACCGCCATACTCGCTATCACCCCTACCCCCAGCCCCAGACGCACATAGGTCTTAATCACATCGGCATCGGTGGCGGTAAAGACGATACGCGGCGTCAGCCCCGCGTGGTTAAAGGCAGTATCCAGCTCCGAGCGCCCGGTAAAGCCGAAGGTATAGGTAACCAGCGGATACTGGGCCAGTTCCTCAATGCTAAGACTCTCTTTAGAAGCCAGCGGATGGTCGGGCGTGACCACCACGCAGCGATTCCAGTGATAGCATGGCAGCATCACCAGATCGTCATACAGATGCAGCGCTTCGGTAGCGATAGCAAAGTCGGCATTGCCTTTAGAGACTGCCTCGGCAATCTGGGTTGGCGATCCCTGGTGCATGTGCAGCGATACCCGCGGGTAACGTTCTATGAATCCCTTGATCACACCCGGCAACGCATAGCGGGCCTGGGTATGGGTGGTAGCGACATACAGGGAGCCCTTGTCTGGCCAGGTGTGTTCGCCAGCCACCGACTTGATGGCATCCACTTTGGACAACACCTCGCGAGCAATGCGAATAATCTCCTCGCCGGCGGGAGTGACCTGGGTTAAATGCTTACCGCTTCGGGCAAAAATTTGAATGCCCAGCTCATCTTCCAGCATGCGCACCTGCTTACTGATGCCCGGCTGGGAAGTATAAAGCCCTTCGGCGGTGGAAGAGACGTTAAGGTTATGGTTAACCACCTCAACGATATAACGAAGCTGTTGTAATTTCATGGCTGTCGGTCCGGGATTAAGCGCGCCACACTTAAGATGATTCGAGAATAAGGAGGGGCATGGCTGTAACAACTATATCACTTATAGCTGATTTGTATAGACCAAAAGAAAAGATAATAATCAGGTTATAACCAGGGGATAAAAAAGGGCCGGAAAATCCGGCCTCTGAAGTTTTTACAGCATGTGAAGATTATTTTTTCTTACCTTCCACCCACTTACCATCCACGAAGAAAGCAGACCAGCCGGTTGCTTTACCCTCTTTTTCGGACGATACGTACTGCTGTTTGGTTTTACGACTAAAGCGCACCACCGTCTTGTTGCCATCCTGGTCCTGCTGCGGCGCGTCGGCCAGGTACCGCAGTTTCTCCGGCAGGCGATCGCGGAAGCGGTACAGCTCTTCCACCAGCGGCGCCCGGGTTTCCCGGGATTTGGGAAAGGTATTAGCCGCCAGGAAGATCCCTGCCGCACCATCGCGCAGTACGAAGTAAGCGTCTGATTTTTCGCACGGCAGTTCCGGCAGCGGAACCGGGTCTTCCTTCGGCGGAGCCACTTCGCCGTTACGCAAAATCTTACGGGTGTTCTTACACTCGTCGTTGGTGCAGGCCATGTACTTACCAAAACGTCCCATTTTCAGGTGCATTTCGGAACCGCACTTCTCGCACTCCACTACCGGACCGTCATAGCCCTTGATGCGGAACTCGCCTTCTTCAATCTCGTAACCGTCACAGGCCGGGTTATTACCACAGACGTGCAGCTTGCGTTTGGGATCGATCAGATAGCTGTCCATCGCCGTGCCGCATTTCGGGCAGCGACGCTTAGCACGCAACGCGTTGGTTTCGGCATCATCGCCTTCCAGTACGTTGAGTACTTCGTTTTCCGGCACCAGGTTAATGGTGGTTTTGCAGCGCTCCTTCGGCGGCAGCGCGTAACCGGAACAGCCCAGGAAGACCCCGGTGCTGGCGGTACGGATTCCCATGGGACGGCTACAGGTCGGACATTCGATGCTGGTCAGGACCATCTGGTTCGGACGCATGCCGCCCTCTTCCGGATCCTTCTCGGCAGTTTCCAACTGGTCGCTGAAATTGTCGAAAAAGTTATCCAGGACCTTACGCCACTCCTGCTGATGGTTGGCCACCTCATCGAGTCGGCTTTCCATCTGGGCGGTAAAATCGTAGTTCATCAGCTCGCGGAAGTTATCTTCCAGGCGATCGGTCACGATTTCACCCATTTTTTCCGCATAGAAACGGCGGTTTTCAACCCGCACATAGCCGCGATCCTGAATCGTCGAGATGATCGACGCATAGGTGGACGGGCGGCCAATACCGCGTTTTTCCAGCTCTTTAACCAGTGAAGCTTCGCTAAAACGCGCTGGCGGTTTGGTAAAGTGCTGTGCCGGAATCAGTTCCACCAGCGACAGCGTATCGCCCTTCTCTACCGCCGGCAGAGTGCGATCTTCATCGCCCTTACGCAGCGCCGGCATCACCCTGGTCCAACCGTCAAAGCGCAGAATGCGCCCGCGGGCCCGCAGTCGGAAGTCACCGGCCCCAACCGTGAGAGTGGTGGAGTCATACTTCGCCGGGGTCATCTGGCAGGCCACAAACTGGCGCCAGATGAGCTGATACAGGCGCTGAGCATCAGATTCCATATCTTTCAGGGTTTCCGCCACGACATTCACATCGGACGGACGAATGGCCTCGTGGGCCTCCTGAGAGTTGTCTTTACTCGCGTACTGGTTCGGCGATGCAGGCAGATACGCTTTACCGAAATTGTCGTCGATATAGCCGCGCGCCATGCTCAGCGCATCCTGACTCAGGTTGGTGGAGTCGGTACGCATATAGGTGATATGCCCCGCCTCGTACAGACGCTGGGCCAGCATCATGGTCTTTTTCACGCCAAAGCCCAGACGGGTACTGGCCGCCTGCTGCAGTGTGGAAGTGATGTAAGGCGCACCTGGCTTGCTGCTGGTCGGTTTATCTTCGCGCTCCACGACGCTGTAGCGTGCTTTTTCAAGCAGCGCCACTGCGGCCATAGTCTGCTCGCGCGTGACCGGACGGAATGGTTTATCGTTCTGATGCGTCACTTCCACCGGCAGGTTTTCGCCGCCCGGCGTGGTCAGGTTAGCATCGACTTCCCAGTACTCTTCCGGCACGAACGCTTTGATTTCACGCTCCCGCTCCACCACCAGACGCACCGCCACCGACTGTACGCGTCCGGCGGACAGGCCGCGGGCTATTTTCTTCCACAGCAGCGGCGAGACCATATAGCCCACCACACGGTCCATAAAGCGCCGCGCCTGCTGGGCGTTGACCCGGTCGAGGTTCAGTTCACCCGGCTTTTCAAACGCCTGGCGAATCGCATTTTTGGTGATTTCGTTAAAGACCACCCGGCTATAACGCGTATCGTCGCCGCCAATCACTTCCCGCAGGTGCCAGGCAATGGCTTCTCCCTCGCGGTCAAGGTCGGTTGCGAGATAGATGTGGTCGGCTTTCTCAGCCAGCGCTTTCAGCTCAGACACCACCTTCTCTTTACCAGGCAGTACTTCGTAGTGGGCCGCCCAGTTGTGCCAGGGGTCGATACCCATACGGTTGACCAGAGCGCCACGCTCATCCTTTTTGCCTTTCCTGGCCGTTTTGGTGGAGGCTGAGTCGGCGCTCTTTTTTTGAGTTGAACCGCTGGTCGGCAAATCACGGATGTGCCCTACGCTGGATTTCACCACGTAGTCACTTCCGAGATACTTGTTGATCGTTTTGGCTTTTGCCGGGGACTCAACGATGACGAGAGCTTTACCCATATTCACCTTTACCTAATCTGATTCTTCCTGCTGATTATTCAGAGAACGTGTCGGTCGATTCACCTGCCACTGGCGACCAACCTCTATATGGCGACAGTGCAAATGGATATCAACCCTGCTCTACCGGCGTCGAAACGGGGATAAAACAGGCACTATCTGTGCAATTTCGATGCAGCGCCACGGGATATTCGGCTGAATGTCAAGCAATTCTGTTGCCAGTTCTGCGAAAGCGTCACACTGTACCTGATAAAATTTGATACGCAACTTTATTAGCATGCAATAGCGAATCCCGCCAGCCAGCTAAACTTTACAGTTCAATACGTAAGCGACCGCAGAATTTGCCCGAACGCCGGACCGGGCGTAAACTACGCACGGTTTGTAAGGAGAATGTGATGCAACGTCAGACCCAACCCGTAACCCGGGAAACTCTGCTTGAAGAAGCCAATAAAATCATGAGCGAACATGAGGATTTTATCAAAGGGATGATCGCCACCGACGTGGTTGAGAAGAACGGCGTGTTGGTTTTTCGCGGCGAATACTTTCTGGACGACCAGGGGCTGCCGACCGCGAAGAGCACGGCGGTGTTTAATATGTTTAAACATCTGGCCCACGTCCTGTCGGAAAAGTACCATCTGGCGGACTGAGCGCCGTAAAAAAGGCCGCTAATGCGGCCTTTCAGATTGATGACTAAAGAGGGAAAAAACGCGGTTTTTCCCTCTTTGTGGTTGAGCTGCCGAAAATCAATAAATTGATTTTCCTTGTTTATTTTTCTGGTGATTCTGGCCGAACGCGTTCGGCCCAGGTTTGTCAGCAGCTTCAAAGGCCGCAAGTGCGGCCTTTCTGCTTAAGGTAACGGGCGTTCGCCCCGCTGCCACCAGCGCAGCAGCAGCCGGTCGGCGCTTTCTGCCGCGCTGCGGGTAAAGCGGTCCACCAGCTTCTTACGCTGTACATAGTGGACGTTGACCGCCTCAAAGCGTTCCAGGCGCGCCAGCAGCCAGTCATCGCTGGTGCCGATCTCATCCACCAGCCCCTTGTCCTGAGCCTGACTACCGTACCAGTGTTCACCCGTAGCGACCGCTTCCACGTCCAGCGCCGGTCGCATACTGTGCACGAAGGATTTGAACAACTGGTGTGTTTCGTTCAGATCTTCGCGGAATTTATCCCGACCCTCCGGCGTGTTCTCGCCAAATAGCGTCAAAGTTCGTTTATATTGCCCTGCGGTGTGCAGCTCCACGTCAATATTGTTGCGTTGTAGCAGGCGGTGGAAGTTAGGCACCTGCGCCACCACGCCAATGGAGCCGATAATCGCGAAAGGCGCGCTGACAATCCGATCGGCCACGCAGGCCATCATGTAGCCACCGCTGGCGGCGACTTTGTCCACGGCGACCGTCAGCGGGACCTTGTGGTCGCGCAGCCGCTGAAGCTGAGAAGCCGCCAGCCCGTAACCGTGCACCACTCCCCCCGGGCTTTCCAGACGCAGCAACACTTCATCCCCTGGCTTATAGGTCGCCAGCACGGCGCTAATCTCTTCACGCAGCGCAGCCACCTCATGGGCGTCCATGCTGCCTTTAAAATCCAACACCCACAACACCGGCTTGCGGGATGTGGTGTTCACCTGTCCCAGCTTCGCACGGGCTTTGGCCGCTTTCGCCTCCTGCTTACGCTGCCGCTTCTGCTCTTTGAGCCATAATTTACGCGCCGGATCATCGAGTAATGCTTCGCTGAGGGAATTCTGCATCTCCTGATACTGCTCATTCAGTTTGGTGACGCGCAGTTCACCGCGCTGCTGCTTTTTATGGCGCGCGGCATTCGCCACCAGCATGACGACAACGGCAATCGCTATCACCACCGTCACCACCCGGGCTAAAAACAATCCATAATTGACGATCAGATCCACATTTCCGCCTTTTCTTTCCTGATAAATAAGCTGACGACATTGTAACCTGAACTTCCCTGGCCGTCCCTCCTCCTTTGCAGGGAGTCCCCCCCGGCGAAATGTTTGCAAAATGTTAACAAGCGCCACGGTGTACGGCCATCTGATTGAAAAGACGGGCGGGATCGGGCATAAAACCCGATATCAGAATCCTGCGAGTTCAGGCCTCGGGCCGCTCACTTACGGCTTAGGAGTCAGTTATGATGCATTATCAACCCACCATCGATCTGCTACAAAATCGGATAATCCTGGTGACCGGCGCCAGCGACGGCATTGGTCGTGAAGCCGCATTAACCTACGCCCGCTATGGCGCTACCGTGCTGCTGGTAGGCCGTAATGAAGAAAAACTGCGCGATGTCGCCCGTGAGATTCAGAACCGCGGTCTGGCGCAACCCCAGTGGTTTGTACTGGACTACGACAGCGCCGATGCCGAAACCTGCTATCAGTTCGGCCACCGGCTGGCGGGCCTGGTGCCGCACCTGGACGGCGTACTGCATAACGCCGGGATTCTGGGCGATATCGTGCCAATGACCGAACAAAATCCCGAAGTCTGGGAGCGGGTGATGCAGATTAACGTGAACGTCACCTTTTACCTGACCCAGGCGCTACTGCCGCTGCTGTTGAAATCAAAGGCCGGCTCTCTGGTCTTTACCAGCTCCAGCGTCGGTCGCCAGGGGCGCGCTGGCTGGGGTGCCTACGCGGTTTCTAAATTCGCGACCGAAGGCATGATGCAGGTACTGGCCGAGGAGTATCGCCACCGCAATCTGCGGGTCAACTGCATTAATCCGGGCGGCACCCGCACCAAAATGCGCGCCAGCGCCTTCCCGACGGAAGATCCCAATAAGCTGAAAACGCCGGGCGACCTGATGCCGCTCTATCTGTGGTTGATGGGTGAAGACAGCCGCCGCAAAACCGGCATGAGTTTCGACGCACAGCCTAAACGTAAGCCGGGGATTGCCGAATGAGCGATCAACGCCACCGCGAACGCCAGCAGCGCCTGAAAGAAAAAGTGGATGCCCGGATCGCCGCAGCGCAGCAGGAGCACGGTATTCTGATGATCTTTACCGGCAACGGTAAAGGCAAAACCACCGCCGCATTCGGCACGGCAACCCGGGCCGTGGGACACGGCAAACGGGTGGGCGTGATTCAGTTTATCAAAGGGGAATGGCCCAACGGCGAACGCAATCTGCTGGAGCCCCATGGGGTGGAATTTCAGGTGATGGCCACCGGCTTTACCTGGGAGACGCAAAACCGCGAAAGCGACACCGCCGCCTGCCTTGCGGTCTGGCAACACGCCCAACGCATGCTGGCGGATCCCGAGCTCGATCTGGTGATTCTGGACGAGCTGACCTATATGGTTTCTTACGATTATCTGGCGCTGGACCGCGTACTTGAGGCGCTACAGGCTCGCCCTGCCCATCAGAGCGTTATTATCACCGGCCGCGGCTGTCACCGTGAACTGCTTGAACTGGCGGACACCGTCAGCGAAATCCGCCCGGTGAAGCACGCCTTCGATGCCGGTATTAAAGCCCAGTTGGGTATTGATTACTAAGGTATTAAGAGTGTGGGCCCGGAGCCTCTATGCCTTCCCCCTCACCCCAGCCCTCTCCCCGAGGGGGAGAGGGAGCCGGTTGGCACATTAGCGCGCGCCGCCCCGGCGCTGGCCGGTGTTCACTTTGCTGTGACGCTTCACGGCACGGCGGATCTGGTTGGCTTTCATCCGCCTTCTGTCCTTCTCTACCGCGACTTTGGTCGCAGTTTCCGGCGCCAGCTCCACCAGCTCGCGCAAGTAGTTGGTCTTATCCAGATCCAGTTCGGTCCAGCCGCCGCGCGGCAGACCTTTCGGCAACGCGATATCGCCATAGCGCACGCGGATAAGACGGCTAACCTGAACGCCCACCGCTTCCCACAGGCGACGCACCTCACGGTTGCGCCCTTCGGTCAGGGTCACGTTAAACCACTGGTTCATCCCCTCGCCGCCGCTGTAACGCAGGGTTTTAAAAGCCGCTGGACCATCTTCCAGCTGAACGCCGCGGGTCAGGGAGCGTAACTTAGCTTCGTCCACCTCGCCGAAGACGCGTACCGCGTACTCGCGCTCCACTTCCCGGCTCGGGTGCATCAGGCGGTTCGCCAGCTCGCCGTCGGTGGTAAACAGCAGCAGACCGCAGGTGTTCACATCCAGTCGGCCAACCGCAATCCAGCGCGCGCCGCGCAGCTTCGGCAGGCGGTCGAACACCGTGGGGCGCCCTTCGGGATCGCTGCGGGTACACAGCTCTCCTTCCGGCTTATAGTAAGCCAACACCCGGCAGATCTGGCCGGTACTGGCGTTAAGGGAGATCAAATGGCCGTCGATGCGGATACGCAGACCAGGGGTCAGCTCAACGCGATCCCCCAGAGTGGCAACCTTACCGTCCACGCTAACGCGACCGGCGGCAATCATACCTTCGATTTCGCGGCGTGAGCCATGGCCGGCACGCGCCAGCACCTTCTGTAACTTTTCACTATTGTCGCTCATGGAGCTCCTCGGGTGTCGCCTTCACAGGCGTCTTAACTACCGGTAAAACAGCGCGCTAACGCAAAGGCTAACCCACTATTATTTACGTAACTTTTCACATGGCACGTCATTAGATTTTAGTCCGTCACGGCGCGCCCGCTTATGTGGAGGCGTATGGTACACGAACTTCACGGCGAATGCTTGCCCCGTAACGAAGCCGCTAGTAATCTTCCGGCAACCTCCGATCGACGGAGATCAGCTTACCTTTCTTAACCGTAATATAGCCCCCTTCCCTGAGGTCGGACAGCACCCGATAAACGTAACTACGCGACAGATTGGTGCGTCGGATAATCAAAGTGGCATAAAGGTGAAAAAGCCACTCTGGCTGGCAGTCGGGTACCGCCTGAAATCGAGCGGGTAAAATAAATGTTTCAGGGGAGACTTAAGCCTCCCCTGATGTGTTTAGTAAACCCGCGTCAGCATCAGGAATAGTAAGTCACATTATTATAAGTCACACCGCTAAGCTCATTCTGAATGACGATCTCAGCTTTACTGATGGCTCTGCCGTCCGGCGCTGTATAGCTCACGTCCTGAAACTCCACATTTGCCGGAATGGCATTAGAGGCAATCAGCTCACCACGGGTGTCGTAATAATTAACCTTCTGCCCGGAGTTAAGCCCGTGCAGCATAATGCTGAATGACGATGCTGGCGCATCGAATTCAACGGTCAAACTTCCCGACAAATTCGGATCATACAGGAAGTTGCCCACCCCATTACCCGGATCATAGCCACGCCCCGAACCATTACCGGACCAGGTAACCTTCATTCCCTGGTCCTGATGGACATTGGGTATCGGCGCCTGCACGGCATAGTTGCTGTAATTCAGTAGATGTTTTTGAGGCTCCTTCTGAGACGCACCCGCAGATGCCGCCCCGCCGTATTCGCCTTCCAGAGAGGCAAACCAGGCCACTGTTTCCTGAGTGTGGGTCCCGTCTGAAACCGGGCTGCCTTTTGCCACCAGCTCGTTGATGCGCACGCTAAATCCCTCTGGCGTGACATCGGCTATACGGATACCGGGGGTGTCCGGACCGTTAAAGGTGTTGGTCTGGGCAAAGACGACAACCCGGGAACCGGTGGGAAAAGGATGCTGGAATTTAACCCGGGTAAAGGTTTCTATGCCATTCAGTGCAGAGGCCTGGTCACTATCCAGTTGAACGGTACCAAATTTCATATATCCCATCACTCCTGTGTTACTGGCAACAGTTTCATCGTCCACCGTCTCCAGGCTAATCGACTTTTCCAGTACCTCGCCCAATTTCGCGATATCGTCATCCCAGGTATAACTTTCCCCACCGGTCTCTTCTGCCAGCCTGCGATATTCCGATTTCATCTTTTCGGCATCGCCATCGGCATATTTCTGACCTTCGCCCGGTGCTGACAGATAGCTGGAGACCATAACGTTATTGGCCTTTGCCGCCGCCACGGCCTCTTCCCTGGCGATTCGCTGCCCGCTACCGACCTTTAACCCACCGCCAAACAGGCTTTCGTTCCCCAGAACCATAATCCGCCGGTCGGCGCCGGGGTTCCAGTCAAACCAGTTGCTGATATCATCTACTGAGGGAGCGATATCCTCCTGCTCACCGGCATAAAGCAGCTTGTCTGCCCTGGTTCTGGCTTTCAGCTTATCTTCCGGAGCACCGGCTTTCGTCAGATAATCACGAACCGTTTGCGTAATGCCCAGATCAGGGAAGATCCCTTCAATACCCAGATATTTTTCGCGGATCACACAGCCCTTTTCACGCGCTTGCGCTATCGTTTGCCGAACCTGCGTAACCAACGCCTTTGCCGCTTCTTCCATGCCCGGGCTGGTATCCACCACAAAAACATAATCAACGGGTTTACTGACAATTCGGGTCGTACTCATCGTTTACCCCATATGGTTCAATGTTCAGACAGAGGAATCACATAAGCAGTGATTACCGTTCCGATAAAACATTAGCCAGTATTTCGAAGGTTTCTTTTTTATTTCACTGAATACAATGGCATTCTGCGGAGTAGTATTTTCAATACATTGAAAAAAAAGGGAAATACACTGAAATGAGTTTTTTCTTATTTTAAATCAGACCATAACCTACTGTATTATTTGCATAAATACAATTCCAGCGTGATTATGTGCCTTAATCGATATCCTGAGTGATTCGCAAAACGCGTTAATGTATGCGACCAACATGAGAATCTATTCGGAGCTTCCCCAGGCCCGAAGTCTGACCCGTGCCTGTAACCCCGGCTGCGGCGTGCGATTATTCAGTAACAGACGCCCCTGGTGCAGTTGCGCGATACGACTGACGATGCTCAGTCCCAGCCCGACGCCACCGTAGCGGCTGTCCATACGCACAAAAGCCTGGCTCAGGTTCTCGCGCTGGCTCTCATTGATGCCAGGCCCTTCATCCTCGACGCTCAGTTGCGGCAGCGGTGAGGCGGTGATGCTCAGGGTGATAGTGCTGCCTTGCGGGCTGTAACGGTGGGCGTTTTCCACCAGATTGCGCAGTACCACTCGCAGTAGCGTGGCATCGCCGCGCACCGCCACATCGTCTGCCAGGTTTAGAACCAGACGCTGCTGACGCCGGGACAGCATGGTCTCCAGCTCTTCCCAGAGGGGCGTGACCACGTCACCTGCCAGCATCACCCGCTGGTAATTTCCGGCGGCAAAAGCCTGCCCAACCCGGCTGAGCTGCAGCAGTTGCGCCACCCGTTCTTGCATCTGCTCCAGACGCGCCAGCAGAGGCTCAATGCCGGTTGTTCCCTGTCGCGCCTGCGCTTCCAGCAGACCCTGTATCTCTTCCAGCGGCATCTGCAACGCACTGGCGACATCGCGACTGAACATTCGTTCGTTTTCCAGCATCGCGGAAAGGCGTGACACCAGTTGATTCAGCGCCCCCACCACCGCAGTGACCTCGGTCACCTGCCCCCTGGGCGCCAGCGGCGTCAGATTTTCAGCATCACGGCTTTTTAGCTCATGCTGCAAGCGGTCCAGAGGGCGGGTTATCAGCTTGATGGCCTGATAGCAGAACAGCAGCGTCAGCGTCACCATAATCAACCCCGGGACGATGAGACTGGTCAGCGCCTGGTGGATCTCGCGTCGCAGGTGGTTGTGATAGTGATGGTTGTCCAGCGCACCCTGCACCAGATAGCGGATCTGATCCCGACTTTCGTGCCACAGCCAGAAGGTGCCAGACAGCTGACAAACCACCAGAATGGCGCCGATAACCAGCATCAACCAGCTGCGTAGCGTCAATGGCCGGAGAAGTCGCGGGTTAAGCATTGCGTATCCCGAAGCAAAGAGAAAAGAGAGAGCCGACGCCAGAGCGTCATCAGGCGAACAGGATAGCACAAGCGTACAGCCAAAAAAGAAACGGCCCCGTGAGGGGCCGTGGATGATTAGAAGCTCAGGTTGGCGCTCAGACCGCCAATAAAGGCGTCGTCAACTTTGGTGACGGCGCCCGGGGCCGCAACGTACTGCAGGTTGGGACGCAGTTGCAGCCAGTTGGTGACATGGAAGTTATAGTAGATTTCGTAGTTGTATTCCGAGCCTTCCTGAATCGGCAGATAGGTCGGGCTGTTGTAATCCGCTACGCCATTTTCACGATTCTGAGCGCGCAGCATGCTGGTGTAGTCGGAGTTCACGTGGATACGCGCGGCACCGATACCGATCTCATCCTGAGGACGGGCGTCGAACGGACCTTTCCAGGCCAGAGAGATCGCCTGATAGTTGTCGGTCTTGGCCGTCTTATGGTCGTTCATCACCGCCTGCAGGGTCAGAGTCAGACCGCGGTCGGCGCTGCCGCCCTGGCTGAACAACTGCTGCTGGGCAAGGATATAGCCGCCGTAGGAGTGAGCATCATCATGGTAAGCACCGTTGCGCCAGCTACTGTAGACATCGTCGTTGGTGGACGAGTAGTAGAAACCGATACGGTAGTTACCCGGCAGGTTATCCGGCCCGAAGGTCGGTTTCCAGCCCAGTTCCACCGGCACCAGGTTGCCTTCGGTCGGGTTGAACTCCAGGCGGAAGCCGTCACCGCGATCGTAGTTGTAGGGGTTCTGGTTATAGAAGCCCACCTGCAGGAAGACTTCTGGGGTAAAGTTGAGTTTTACCCGTCCGCCCCACTGGGAGACCGGCCAGTTATACCAGTGGTCGCCGCGCCAGTTTCCGGCCTGACCGCTACCGAAGGCCAGGTTCTGGAATTTACTGTCGAAGTTATCGAAATCTTCACCGACGGTCACGCGACCGGCTTTGATATCCAGCACGTCGTTAAAGAAGCCCTTACGCAGCCAGAACTGAGTCAGACGCCAGGTCTGTCCGCGGCCGTAAACTTCCTGTACCGAGGAGAGCATCCCGGTACGCGGATCGGCAACCTGATCGGAAAGGTTATTACCGTCACGGTTAGTGATGGTCATCTGGAATTCGGTGTCCTGCCAGTCCAGCAGTTTTTCAAGGTCGAGGTTGACCCCGAAGGCCCACTGATCGCTGTAGCGCGCAGTGGTAGAGGAGTTATAACCGCCAGCGAAGTTAGACGCGGCCTCCATGGTGTAATCAACGTTAAATTTAACCCCTTTCTGTTCCAGCGCGGCGCGGTCGCCGCCCCAGTCGCCAAACATCCAGGGTGAGTCATAGCTGAATGGCTCGCCCGCCGCAGAGGCGCCACCAGCAAAGAGCGCCAGGCACAGCGCGCTAAGCGCCAGAGCCCCGTGTTTTTTTGTCACTGCCTTCGATTGTTTCATAAGTCATTATTTTTTTAATGGAAATGGAGCCCGAGTGTAGGGCCGGTTACAGGGTAAGTTTTATAGATTTGTGCTGCAAAAAAAGTAACGAGGGAACTTTTTTGGAGAAATGAGATCGGGTGTGCAAAAAAGGGGGCTGAATCGAGCCCCCGGTACGTTTCTTGTATATTTGTGCTCTGATTACAGGAAGGGTTTCGCGTCTCCCATCCCTTCACGTAGCACCACCGGAGACTCTTCGGTCAGATCCACTACCGTGGTGGGTTTCTGACCCAGGTGACCGCCGTGAATAATCAGATCCACCTGCTTTTCCAGCCGGTCTTTGATCTCTTCGGGATCCGACTCGGTAAACTCGCTGCCCGGCAGCATCAGCGAAGTCGAGAGCATCGGTTCGTTTAATCCCCCCAGCAGCGCCAGCGCAATCGGATTCGAAGGCACCCGCAGACCAATGGTCTTACGCTTTTCCTGCAGCAAACGACGCGGCACCTCTTTGGTCCCCTTAAGGATGAAGGTGTAATTCCCCGGCGTATTGTTTTTGATCAGACGGAATGCCACGTTGTCCACCCAGGCATAGGTCGACAGCTCCGACAGATCGCGGCACATCAGCGTAAAGTTATGGCCTTTTTCCAGTTGACGGATTCGGCAGATGCGCTCCATGGCGTCCTTATTTTCCAGTCGGCAGCCCAGCGCATAGCCGGAGTCGGTGGGATAGACGATAACCCCGCCCTTCTGGACAATCTCCACCGCCTGGTTAATCAACCGCGGCTGTGGATTCTCTGGATGAATATAAAAAAACTGACTCATACTGCCCTCTCTTCTTGTTCGGCGCTTTCCCAGCCTTGCCATACCGGCACGACATTCTCTGGCAGTCGCAGCCTGCGCCCCAACTCAATCCAGGCGCAGGGCTGATGAAAGTCGGAGCCCTGAGACGCCTGGAGTCCAAACTGCCGGGCGTACTGCGCCAGCTGATTGCGTTCGCTGGGCGCCTGCTGGCACTGCGCCACTTCCATGGCATCGCCGCCCCACTGCGCGAACTGCCCCAACAGCCGTTTTAACCACTTTGCGGAGAGCCGGTAACGGCCAGGATGGGCCACCACCGCCACTCCACCCGAATGGTGAATAACATCAATAGCTTGTTCTATTGTACACCACTGAGGGGGAACATAACCGGTTTTCCCCCTGGCCAGATAGTGCTTAAACACGTCGGCAAAGGAGTTAGCCCGCCCACACTCCACCAGGAAACGGGCGAAGTGGCCGCGGGTAATGGCTGCACCGCTGGCATGGCGTTGCGCCCCTTCCCAGGCCCCCGGAATACGTGCCTTTTCCAGCCGCTCGGCAATCAACCGTGCCCGCTCGGTGCGACGCTCTCCCTGCTGCGCAAGAAAGGCCGTCAACGCCGGATGTTCAGGGTCCATATTCAAACCCACAATATGAATTTCATGATTTTCCCAGACCGTGGAGATCTCCACCCCATTCACCAGATGCAGCGCCAGGCCCTGGCGATCAATGGCCTCCCGGGCCGCCGCCAGACCGGACACGCTGTCATGATCGGTAATCGCCAGCACATCCACCTCCTGAGCGACGGCACGTTCCACCAGCTTTTCGGGTGACAGCAGGCCATCGGAGGCGGTGGTGTGACTGTGAAGATCGTAAAGTAATTCGCCCAAACTGGCTCCCGTTCTGGTCGTTATCAAGTGACGGGACATCATAACGGTCAGCGCGTGAAAAATCGCTATTGACATTAGGCTCTCGAACCAGTTAACTAGTACGCAGGTTCACTTGAGAATAAAAAGGTATCTGCCATGACAATCGTAATGCTCCTGAACAACCACTGGTGGCGCAGCTCCTGAATGGGGTCCGTGCTGTTCGTTGCGCCACGCAATGCAGATACCAGGCCCGCCATTAAGCGGGCCTTTTTTTGAACAAATTTCAGGAATATCGAGATGTTAAACGCCAAACCTGCACTGGAACTGATTGCCCGCGAAGCGCCCTATCGTGAAAATCCCGATGCGCTGTTCCAGCAACTTTGTGGCGCCCGTCCGGCCACCCTGCTGCTGGAGTCTGCGGATATTGTGAGCAAGGACTCTCTGAAAAGCATGCTGCTAGTGGACAGCGCCCTGCGTATCAGCGCTCTCGGTCATGTGGTAACCGTGCAGGCGCTCTCCGCTAACGGCGCCGCGCTGCTGCCGCTGCTGGATGCCGCGCTGCCTGCAAGCGTGGGCAATCGCATCTCGCCGCTGTGTCGCGAGCTCACCTTCCCGGATCCGGACAGCACCCTGGACGAGGACAGCCGTCTGCGTTCGCTGTCGGTATTTGATGCTCTGCGACTGATGACCACCCTGGTAGAAGCCCCGGAGCACGAGCGTGAAGCCATGTTCTTCGGCGGCCTGTTTGCCTATGATCTGGTCGCAGGCTTTGAAAATCTGCCGCCGCTGCGCCAGGGCAACCGCTGCCCCGACTACTGCTTCTATCTGGCCGAAACCCTGGTGGTGATCGACCACCAGAAAAAGAGCTGCCGCCTGCAGGCCAGCCTGTTTAGCGACGACAGCCGCGAGCGCGACCGTCTGACGCAGCGCCTGGCGGCGCTGGACAAGCAGATGCAGGTTGCTCCACAACTGCTTCCGGCCCAGTCCGTGCCGCAAATGACCTTAAGCTGCAACCAGACCGACGAAGAGTACGGCGCCGTGGTCAGCCAGATGCAGCAGGCCATTCGCATCGGAGAGATCTTCCAGGTCGTTCCGTCGCGCCGCTTCTCTCTGCCCTGCCCGTCGCCGCTGGCGGCCTATCAGGTGCTGAAGCAGAGCAACCCCAGCCCCTATATGTTCTATATGCAGGATGCCGACTTCACGCTGTTTGGCGCCTCGCCGGAAAGCTCGCTCAAATATGACGCAACCTCGCGCCAGATTGAGATCTACCCCATCGCAGGAACCCGCCATCGCGGACGCCGCGCTGATGGAACGCTGGACCACGACCTGGACAGCCGTATCGAACTGGAAATGCGCACCGACCATAAAGAGCTGTCGGAGCACCTGATGCTGGTGGATCTGGCCCGTAACGACCTGGCGCGTATCTGCACCCCGGGCAGCCGCTATGTGGCGGATCTGACCAAGGTGGATCGTTACTCATTCGTGATGCATCTGGTTTCCAGAGTGGTGGGCGAACTGCGTCAGGATCTGGATGTACTGCACGCCTACCGGGCCTGCATGAATATGGGCACCCTGAGCGGCGCCCCCAAGGTTCGCGCCATGCAGCTTATCGCCGAAGCCGAGGGCGAACGCCGCGGCAGTTATGGCGGCGCCGTCGGTTACTTCACCGCCGATGGCTCCCTCGACACCTGCATCGTTATCCGCTCCGCCTGGGTTGAAGACGGCATTGCTACCGTTCAGGCCGGTGCCGGTGTGGTTCTGGACTCGGTTCCCCAGTCGGAAGCAGACGAAACCCGTAACAAAGCCCGCGCGGTACTGCGCGCCATTGCCACGGCTCACCATTCACAGGAGATCTTCTGATGGCCGATATTCTGCTGCTCGACAATATTGACTCCTTCACCTGGAACCTGGTGGATCAGCTGCGTGCCAATGGCCATCAGGTGGTGATTTATCGCAACCAGGTTCCGGCGCACACCATTCTGGAGCGTCTGGCCCAGATGGAAAATCCGGTGCTGATGCTCTCTCCGGGCCCCGGAGCGCCTGCCCAGGCAGGCTGTATGCCGGAGCTGCTTAATACCCTGCGCGGTCGTCTGCCGATTATCGGCATCTGCCTGGGCCACCAGGCCATCGTGGAAGCTTACGGCGGTCACGTGGGCCAGGCCGGTGAAATCCTGCACGGCAAAGCTTCCGCCATTACTCACGATGGTGAAGCCATGTTTGCCGGTCTGCCTAACCCGCTGCCAGTGGCGCGCTACCACTCGCTGGTGGGCAGCCAGGTTCCGGCCACGCTAACGGTCAACGCCACCTTTAATGACATGGTAATGGCGGTACGCCACGACGCCGACCGGGTATGTGGTTTCCAGTTCCATCCGGAATCCATTCTGACCACCCTGGGCGCCAGACTTCTTGAGCAGACCCTGGCATGGGCGCTCAGCGACCCACAAAAAAATGCGGTCACTAACGAGGGGGAAGCGTGATGCAACCGATTCTGGAGAAACTGTTTCAGTCCCGGATACTGAGCCGGGACGAAAGCCATCGTCTGTTTTCCGCCATCGTGCGCGGCGAGCTGGAACAAACTCAATTGGCAGCGGCGTTGATCAGTATGAAAGTACGCGGTGAAGATCCCGTTGAGATCGCCGGGGCCGCTTCCGCCCTTCTGGAAGATGCCCAGCCGTTCCCTCGCCCGGACTACCGCTTTGCCGATATCGTCGGTACCGGCGGCGACGGCAGTAACAGCATTAATATTTCCACCGCCAGCGCTTTTGTGGCCGCGGCTGCAGGAATGAAGGTCGCCAAACACGGCAATCGTAGCGTCTCCAGCCGTTCCGGCTCTTCCGATCTGCTGGCCGCCTTTGGCATCCGGCTGGATATGAGCGCCGAAGCCTCGCGCCAGGCGCTGGACGAACTGGGCGTCTGCTTCCTGTTCGCTCCCCAGTACCATACCGGCTTTCGCCACGCCATGCCGGTGCGTCAACAGCTGAAAACCCGCACCCTGTTTAACGTGCTGGGACCTCTGATTAACCCCGCCCATCCGCCGCTGGCGTTGATTGGCGTTTACAGCCCGGAGCTGGTACTGCCAATCGCCGAAACCCTTAAGGTCCTGGGCTATCAGCGAGCAGCCGTGGTTCACAGCGGCGGCATGGACGAAGTCTCCCTGCATGCCGACACCCAGGTAGCGGAGCTGAAAGACGGCAAGATCGACAGTTATCAACTGAGCGCCGCAGATTTTGGCCTGAAAGGCTACGCGAAACAGGCGCTTGCCGGTGGAACGCCTGAAGAAAACCGTGACATTCTGACTCGCCTGTTACAAGGTAAGGGAGAAGAGGCTCACGCATGCGCAGTGGCGGCCAATGTCGCCATGCTGATGCGTCTCCACGGCCAGGAAAATCTCCGGGAAAATGCCAGCCATGCGCTGGAAGTGATTCACAGCGGCGCGGCATGGTCACGCGTGGCCGCACTGGCAGCAAGAGGGTAACCGAGAGTATGAAGGACACTGTTTTAGCGCGTATCGTCGCGGATAAGGCCATTTGGGTCGAAGCCCGTAAGGCGCAGCAACCACTGGCGTCATTCCAGAATGAGACCGTCCCGAGTGTGCGCAACTTCTATGATGCACTACGGGGATCGCGCACCGCGTTTATTCTGGAGTGCAAAAAGGCTTCGCCTTCGAAGGGTCTGATCCGTGAGGATTTCGATCCGGTGCGCATTGCCGGTATCTATCGCCACTATGCTTCCGCCATTTCGGTCCTGACGGACGAAAAATATTTCCAGGGCAGCTTCGACTTCCTGCCGCTGGTGAGCCAGACCGTGACTCAGCCGGTACTGTGCAAAGATTTTATTATCGACCCTTATCAGATCTGGCTGGCCCGCCACTACCAGGCCGACGCCTGCCTGCTGATGCTGTCGGTACTGGACGATGGGCAGTACCAGCAGTTGGCCGCCGTAGCCCACAGCCTGAATATGGGCGTTCTGACCGAGGTCAGTAACGAAGAGGAGCTGGAGCGCGCCATTCACCTGAAGGCGAAAGTGGTTGGCATTAATAACCGCGACCTGCGCGATCTCTCGATCGATCTGGACCGTACCCGTCAACTGGCGCCGCGTCTGGGACACGACGTAACGGTGATTAGCGAATCTGGTATTAACCGCTATGCCCAGATTCGCGAACTGAGCCGTTATGCCAACGGCTTTCTTATCGGCTCCGCGCTGATGGGCGAGGAAAACCTTGAGTCCGCAGTACGTCGGGTACTGCTGGGTGAAAATAAGGTCTGCGGCCTGACCCGCCCGCAGGATGCGCTGGCCGCCTGTGAGGCCGGTGCCGTTTACGGTGGATTGATCTTCGTCCCTTCCTCGCCGCGTGTGGTGAGCGAGCAGCAGGCCAGAGCCGTAATGGCGGGCGCTCCGCTACGCTACGTCGGGGTATTTCGCGACGTACCCACGGGCGAGGTAGCCGCCACCGCGCAACGCCTTGGTCTGTATGCGGTTCAGCTACACGGTCATGAGGATCAGGCGTATATCGACGCCCTGCGCCAGGCGCTCCCGAAAGAGGTCGCTATCTGGAAGGCCGTGAGCGTAGGCAGAACCCTGCCGCCCCGGGATCTGAAGCAGGTGGATAAATGGCTGCTCGATAACGGCAACGGCGGAAGCGGCCAGCGCTTCGACTGGTCGCTACTGGCAGGCCAGCCGCTGAGCGGCGTGATGCTGGCCGGTGGCCTGAGCGCCGACAACTGCGTGGATGCCGCTCAGGCAGGCTGCGACGGTCTGGATTTTAACTCCGGCGTGGAAAGCGCCCCGGGAATCAAAGATGCCAACAAGCTGACGGCGGTCTTTCAGACTTTGCGGGCTTATTAAGGAAGAAAATCATGACAACGCTATTAAACCCTTATTTTGGTGAGTTCGGCGGTATGTATGTGCCGCAAATCCTGATGCCCGCCCTGCGTCAGCTGGAAGAAGCCTTCGTCAGCGCTCGTCAGGATCCCGAGTTTCAGGCCCAGTTCACCGACCTGCTGAAAAACTATGCCGGTCGCCCGACGGCGTTAACCAAATGCCGCAACCTGACCTCCGGTACCCGTACCACCCTCTACCTGAAGCGTGAAGATCTGCTGCACGGCGGCGCCCACAAAACTAACCAGGTTCTGGGTCAGGCGCTACTGGCGAAGCGGATGGGCAAGACTGAGATCATCGCCGAAACCGGTGCGGGTCAGCATGGCGTGGCTTCAGCGCTGGCCAGTGCCCTGCTGGGCCTGAAGTGCCGTGTTTATATGGGCGCTAAGGACGTAGAGCGTCAGTCGCCCAACGTTTTCCGTATGCGGCTGATGGGGGCCGAGGTCATTCCGGTGCACAGCGGTTCCGCCACCCTGAAAGACGCCTGTAACGAGGCGCTGCGCGACTGGTCCGGCAACTATGAAAACGCCCACTATATGCTGGGCACCGCGGCGGGTCCGCACCCTTTCCCGACCATCGTGCGTGAATTTCAGCGGATGATCGGCGAAGAGACCAAAGCGCAGCTTCAGGAACAGGAAGGACGCCTGCCGGACGCGGTTATCGCCTGCGTTGGCGGTGGCTCCAATGCCATCGGTATGTTCGCCGACTTTATTGATGATGAGAGCGTACAGCTTATTGGCGTTGAGCCTGGTGGTCACGGTATTGAAACCGGCGAGCACGGCGCCCCTCTGAAGCACGGACGGGTCGGCATCTATTTCGGCATGAAGGCGCCGATGATGCAGACTGCAGACGGTCAGATTGAGGAGTCTTACTCCATTTCTGCCGGACTCGATTTCCCCTCGGTGGGTCCGCAGCATGCGTACCTTAACAGCACCGGCCGGGCGGATTATGTCTCCATTACCGACGACGAAGCGCTGGATGCTTTCCAGATCCTGTGTCGTCAGGAGGGGATACTGCCAGCGCTGGAGTCTTCCCACGCTCTGGCTCACGCGCTGAAAATCATGCGCGAAGATCCAGAAAAAGAGCAGTTGCTGGTGGTTAACCTTTCCGGCCGCGGCGATAAAGATATTTTCACGGTTCACGACATTCTGAAAGCACGGGGGGAGATCTGATGGAACGCTACGAGCAGCTTTTTAAACAGCTGGATGCCCGAAAGGAAGGCGCCTTTGTTCCCTTCGTAACCCTGGGCGATCCTTCCCCGGAACAGTCGCTGAAAATCATCGACGCGCTAATTGAAGGCGGCGCCGATGCCCTGGAGCTGGGGATTCCGTTCTCGGATCCTTTGGCGGACGGCCCGACCATTCAGAATGCGACTCTGCGCGCTTTCGCAGCGGGTACGACGCCGGATCAATGCTTCGAAATGCTGGCGGCGATTCGCCACAAATACCCTGACATCCCTATTGGCCTGCTGATGTATGCCAATCTGGTGTGGAACCCGGGCATCGACGCCTTCTATGCGCGCTGTGCCGAAGTGGGAGTCGATTCCGTTCTGGTAGCCGATGTGCCCATTGAAGAGTCCGCGCCGTTCCGTGAAGCGGCAATGCGTTACGAAGTGGCGCCGATCTTTATCTGCCCGCCCAATGCCAATGATGAACTGCTGCGCCAGCTGGCGTCGTTCGGGCGCGGCTATACCTATCTGCTGTCGCGCGCCGGGGTGACTGGTGCCGAGAATCGCGCCAGCGTGCCGTTGACGCACCTGGTGAACAAGCTGAAGGAGTATCACGCCGCACCGCCGTTACAGGGTTTCGGGATTTCCGAACCTTCCCAGGTGAAGGATGCGCTCGATGCCGGCGCAGCCGGGGCCATTTCCGGCTCCGCGGTGGTGAAAATTATCGAGCGCAACCTGGAGCAGCCGCAGCAGATGCTGAGTGAGCTGACCCACTTTGCCCGCGAAATGAAAGCGGCCACCCAGGGCCGCTAATCCCGAAGGGCGCCCATCGCGGCGCCCTTTTTGCCCGGTTATTCCGGTAACCGCTTTATCGGCCAGGCGACAAAGGGTTTGATCTCCTTAAGGACGAACATACTCTGCATCTCTTTAATGCCCGGCAGCCGACGAACCACCGACATCGCGAAATCGGCATAGCTATCAAGGTCTGGCGCCACCACCTGAAGCAAAAAATCGGCATCGGCGCCGATACTGTAGCAGGCCACCACATCCTCCAGCGCCATCACCTGCTCCTCGAATTTTCTTGCTTCCACTTCGCTATGGCTGTCAATCGCCACGCGCACAAAGACCATCACCCCCAGTCCCAGCTTCCGGCGATTCAGTACTGCCCGGTAGCCCTGAATCACCTCATCTTCTTCAAGCTTACGCACTTTACGCCAGCAGGGAGACGCAGACATACCCGCTTTATCCGCCAGCTCCTGATTAGTCACCCTCGCATCATCCTGTAGCAGCCTGAGAATCTTTATTTCTGTCGAACTGAGCGCCATAGAAGGAAATTCCTTTCTTTATTTTAATTTTATTGGGTTATTTTTTCCGTAATCGGCCTTTTTATCAAGTCAATCAGACAGCAAATACCCGACGCGCTGATGCATACTGGTTCTCAGGATCAACGGGTTATCGCAGAGAGGATAAAAATGAAATTTGATGCCAGCCAACATCGCTGCACCATCGTGATTGATAGCAATCTGCCCGCGGGGCTCGCCATTAATGCCGCCAGCGTCATTAGCATCAGTTTTGGTCGTACGGTAGAAAACCTGGTCGGCCCGGATATGCAAAGCGTCGATAGCGTTAATTATCCGGGCGTGATCTACAGCCCGCTGCCGGTGCTGTTGGCTTCCGGGGAATACCTGCATACGCTGCAGAACGCCGCGCAGCAGGATGCAGAGATTTATGCCATGCCCTTTAGCGCACTGGCGCAATCATGCCGCAGTTATGAGGAATATGGCGAGCGTATTGCGACGGTCACCAGTCCCCATATTGAACTGGTGGCCATTGGGCTTATCGGCCCGCGCAAAAAAATCACCAAACTGACCGGGAATTTAGCGCTCTATAAATAATCGAAGAGGGCGCCCGATGGGCGCCCTCTTCGTTACGGCTGTTCCGGCCCTTCCAGCGCCGCCTGAATGGCATCCGCCAGCTCGCCGATTTTATCCCTGGTATACTCGATATCCTTACTCAGTTTGTCGCGTCCGGCATAAGCGTTAGGCGCCGCCACCGACGCCTTAATAATCTCCAGCGCCGCCGCCACTGCCAGAACCCGTCTCCGGGTTTTATCTTCCTCGCTAACGCCAATAAGCGGATAATCTTCCAGCATCATCGCTCTCCTGATGAACTATGCCTGACTGACCCAGTCCGATAGTTAAATTTTTGTGATAAATTAACGCGTTTCACTATTACGTTAACACAGAATATCCAGGAATCAGCCATGAAGATAATCGTACTGCTCAGCCTGCTGACGCTGTTCCTCTCTCCCGCCTTTGCCGCCACCGCCGTCAAACTGGCCTGCTCTTTGCGCAAGAATGTGATTGTCTCGTCGTTTAACTACGGCCTGACCACCATGAAATGGGGCAAACACTTTCAGGTTGCCGCAGGCAGTAAAAAGACCCATACCGATTCGGGAACGCCGTTTCGCATTACCAGTTTCCGTAATGGTGACGACCTGGTCTATTTTCCGGGCAGCGACAGCTATCTGTTTTTCTATGCCGGAGGAACCATTCCCGACCGCTGTTCAGTACTGGAAACCTTCTCGTACCCCGTAACGCCACTTAGTCGTTATAAAAAACCGCTCTCCTGAAACGTATTTTTAAGCTGTGCTAACCTCAAACGTAAGTGGGATAAGCGTGCGACCCGCAATATAATTCCATAACTGGTTATGTACCCACCAGTGATTATCCTGATGCAAACTGTACTTCCTTTTCTCCCCCTCAGTGTCTGAGGGGATTTTTTTAGCCTCTATACCCTGCTTAATCTGACATTAAGGGACAGGCTATGGACTCAAATTCTGGTGTCGGTATGATGCATCCCGGTGCGGTTTGCCAGGCAGCATCAGGCAAAAAATGGCACTATCGACCACACCGCACAGGGGTCGTGTGGTTGATAACACTAAGATTGTCTTCATTGTTTAATTTTGGGCTCCAGGGAATGACTGGGGCCCTTTTTTTAATTCTGATTTTATGAATCATTGGTCATTGCTCGCGATACCCAATAGTACCAATCTTACATGCCAAAGTAGCAAAGCGCATCTTTTCTCCTGTTGAACCTTTTGCTGTGAATGGTACAAAGATAGACATCAGTGATTTGATCCTGGTTAGTATTAAAAAACAGGCTTGGTTTTCTAACCATATATCTGTAACCTCATCTCTCCATCGTTTCAACCTCTTTAGATAATCATCAGCATCGACTTCTTTGCCCTTTCTTCATAGACACAGCAGAGTAATCAGGGTCATTATTCGTATCTTTATACTCACAGATAGCATTATCACCCGAGTAGTTTATTGTGTGCTACTTTTTATCTTCTTCCTGTCATTGACGGGTAGCACCAAAAGGGCTAGAATCATTTGCATGAGCTAGCGGAGAGCCCCACGTCGAATTAGCAAAAAATTAACGCTTATATAGTTAACCGGCAGGATACTTCATAGCGGTAGCCTCTGGGCTGATTAGTATTGTAGACACCATCACATCACGGTACTGTTTAAATTTATTTAACGTTAAGCCCTTCCGTGGAAGGATTTCAGGTGATATATGCGACTGATCAATAACTATGCCTCCCCCTCACCTGATGATCTGAACCGACTAAAAGATGAGCTTGGCTATACCGGCTCTCAGATGGCCGATCTGACTGGTGTCGCCAGTAACAGTCAGTGGCGGAAATACACTGGTGGAGAATCACCGCGAGCGATGTCACCACACATACTGTTCTATATGGCTGCTCAATTAACATTGGGGCCAAAAGAGTTGAAACTTGTTTTAGATAAAATGCAAGATATTGGGGCAACAATAAAATAATTTTCTCTATACGATACGGGAAATGATAATGCTTTTACTTTTCGAGTCAGTGGTATTTTTTGGTATCTTACTGATATCTGTGGCAGTGATGAGCAAAGCACTTAATGTTGAAATTGTTAATCATAAGTATCAGGCTTTAGATGGACTGAGAGGAATTTGCGCTGGTTTAGTAGCAATATTTCATATATTTTGGAGAGCGGGAGGTGCTGATGACACCTTTTGGTCTATAAGCTATCTGGGTGGCCATGAAATAAAACGTGCTGTACTTATGATGGGAGAAGTATCAGTAGGTATTTTCTTCATGCTTTCTGGCTTTCTCTTTTTTAAAAAGGCTCTAAACAACACATTTGATGTAAAAAAATTCTTTATATCTCGCGCCCTAAGAATCTATCCGCCAGTTTTTATATCACTGATAATAATCTTCGTAATAAGTGCTATAATTAATCATGGGAAAATAACCACATCTCCTTACTGGTTTTATCAGGCGCTGCCATTTATCAATGAATACAAAGGCAGTGTGGTGAATGGGCTTCCAATTAATATTACTAATTCTGGCGTATTTTGGACCCTGGTTTGGGAAGTCAGATTGTACATAGCAATACCATTATTGTTTTTACTAATGAAAATAATCCCATTCAAAAAATCATTTATAACGCTCCTGATAATATCAGTTATTGCTTTAAGCAAGTTTTACTTCATAGATAAATCACACGCTGCATTTATTACCTATTTTCTCGTTGGTTTTCTGGTCGCTACCACAGAAGATAAAAAAATAAAATACGCTAATGTCATTGCCTTCATAGTGTTGATGGCGGCATTATTCCTTACCAGACAGGCCTATAGTCCCACAACTGCTCTGTACTTACTGCCATTCTTTTATTTAGTGAAGAACCAGGCAAACTTATTTGGAATTTTAACCAGTTATCCTATAAAAGTCATTGGGATAAGTAGCTTTTCTATATATTTACTTCACGGTATAATGTAAACTTCAGCAAAGCACTATCTGATTAATTATGGAAATTACACATGGATTTCCGCGTCACTAGTTACCACAGGGGTTATTTCCGTTATTTCATATAAATACATTGAAAGACCATCCATGAAAACATTAGCTAATCGGAAAACACAGCCCCTTTAAGGGGCTGTAAAAAAATATTCTGACTATTCAGAAAATTCAATATCAGATGCGATAGATGTATCCACCATATTTAATAACACTTGATATTCTTTTCATGCTGCCAGTACCGTGATTTCATTGCCAGTAGTAATCTCAAGATCGACAACATCCTGGAGTCATAGTTTCCATAACCGGTAACAACGTCCCCCTATTGCTGCATTATGTGCTATCAGGCATTCACTCAGTGACGTCATATCTATGTGCATTGCAAAGTCCTGAGTCCGTACCTATTGCACCACCACGCAAAGGGAAAAACCAAGCGCTGAGATATGGTAAATCGTGCGACGCTTACACCAGCATTCAGTACAGTAAAGGATCGAATTGACTACAACTGGAAGAAAAACGGTGCACCGCCGAACTTTCACGAACTGCGATCGCAGGTCGAACGCCTGTACAGAGAACAGAGCATTGATACCTGGGACTTTACTCGAATATAGCTCAAAAACGATAACCGATCACCACAACGATACACAGGAGAAAGAATGGAAAAAACTGGCCATTTAATGACCAGTTTTGCAGAAGGGGTTTTGCGGAACGCTTAAAAGCGATAGCCCGCTGAGAACATGAACACCCACGGATCCAGACTGGTATCTATGTTCTGCTTCTGGCCACCTGCCTTAAATCGAACCTCGGTATCGATATCCATATACCAGACCGACATATTAAGCAGCCAGTCGCGGTTGATCATATAGTCCAGCCCCACCTGACCCGCCACGCCCCAGGAATCTTTCAGGCTGAGATCGCTAAGCCCTGCCTCTTTTCCAGTTTTATTAAAGCCTTCGTCAAAGAAGGTGGTGTAGTTAATACCCACCCCGACATAAGGACGGAATTTGCTGGAAGAGTCACCAAAGTACCACTGAGCCATCAGGGTCGGCGGCAGATGATGTACCGTTGCGATATCGCCAGTCGGCCCCAGACCCACCTTATGACGGAACGGCGTGGCGGCCAGCAGTTCGATACCGATATTATCGGTCGCCATATACGTAAAGGTTAACCCCAACTGGGTATTATTGTTGACGTTAAACCCCCCCATTCCCAATACATTATCCGAACTTTCGCTGGGACGGACCGTTGCGCTACCGGCTCGCAGGAAAAACTCCCCTGCTTCATGAGCCGAGGCGACGCCGGACAGACAGCTAAACGCCAGAAGTGCCACTGCAAACTTTTTCATAATCCCTTTCCCTATTATCTTTTTGGTCTTAGCACTGCTGAATATACCTGGTAAGAAGTATGTAGGGATCCGTCCTGCGTCACATTTAATTAGCTATTTTAACATTCAATGATCCAGATTAATTTTTCTGTACTATTACGAATGCTTATATTTGATCTGATACCAAATTTTACGATTTTCCTGATATTGCGTTCGCGCAAAAAAGTGATCTTATCCTGTTGCAGCCTGACACAGCTGCGATTATGTTAATCCTCTTGATAACCTTAATTAATCATACGTTCACTTGCCGGTGCAAAATGAGCGGAATTAACCCTTGTATAACATGTGGCGCCTGCTGCGCTTACTTTCGTGTTTCCTTCTACTGGGCCGAAGCCGATGATGGCGGCGGCGTGGTTCCGTCTGCGCTAACCGAACAGGTCACTCCCCTGCTACGGGCCATGCGCGGCACTAATCAGAAATCACCGCGCTGCGTAGCACTGGCGGGCACCCCAGGGGACGCCACACGCTGCACTATCTATTCCCAACGCCCTTCGCCCTGTCGCGAATTTTCCTGCTCCGGCGAAGGGGATCAGGTGAATGAAGCCTGCGATCGCGCCCGGGCCCGCTACGGGCTACCGCCGCTAAAATGTCATCCCCCTGTAACCGAAGGTGCCAGAGAGCCGTCAACCAGGGTACAATTGGCCGTTGATAAATACCGGCCATAACCCAAGGAGTGTGCATGTCTATCACGGCAAATGCGGTTTACCGTGACACGGGAAATTTCTTCCGTAATCAGTTCATTACCATTTTGCTGATTGCGTTGCTTTGTACCTTTATCTCTATTGTGTTTGGCCACGTCTTCTCACCCGCAGAGGACCAGGTTGCGATCCTCAATAGCGTGGAGAATATGGAAGGAAGTACCGGGCTTTACGATCTGGTGCAGAATATGACGCCAGAACAGCAGCAGGTTCTGCTGCGCCTGTCCGCCGCCTCCACCTTTGCTATGCTGATCGGCAACACTCTGCTGGTCGGCGGCATGATGGCGCTGATTCAGTTGGTCTCTGCCGGTCAACGCCTGAGCGCGCTGCGCGCCATTGGCGCCTCTGCCCCCATGCTGCCGAAACTGTTTATTCTGCTGTTTCTGACCACCTTCCTGGTGCAGATGGGGATGATGCTGATCATCGTACCCGGCGTGCTACTGGCTATCGTGCTGGCGCTGGCGCCAATTATGCTGGCCCAGGATAAGTCAGGCATCTTCCAGTCCATGCGTAACAGCATGCGCCTTGGCTGGGCCAATATGCGTCTGGTGGCACCCGCCGTGCTCGGCTGGCTGCTGGCAAAGGTGATTCTGATGATCGTGGCCTCTTCCTTTGCTGCCGTAACGCCAACGGTAGCCTCCATCATACTTAACACGCTCAGCAATTTGATTACCGCGGCGATGATTGTCTATCTCTATCGCCTGTATATGCTGCTGCGCCAGTAATGAACCTGGGGCGCCGGGGCAGATCCGCGGCGCCCACAATGTGGAACCGACTATGAAGCAGTTGCTCGACTTTTTACCTCTGATCGTCTTTTTTGCCTTTTATAAGCTGTACGACATCTTCGTGGCCACCGGTGCCCTGATTATCGCCACCGCGCTGGCGTTAATCTTCACCTGGTACAAATACCGTAAGGTCGAGAAGATGACCCTGGTGACCTTTGTACTGGTAGCGGTCTTCGGCGGCCTGACGCTGTTCTTTCACAGCGATGAGTTTATTAAGTGGAAAGTCACCGCTATCTACGGCCTGTTCGCCGCTGCGCTGCTGATTGGTCAGTGGGTCATGAAAAAGAACCTGATCAAAACCATGCTTGGTAAAGAGATTACGCTGCCGGACAGCGTCTGGTCGCGGCTGAATCTGGCCTGGGCGCTATTCTTTATCATCTGCGGGCTGGCGAATATCTATGTTGCCTTCTGGCTACCTCAGAATGTCTGGGTCAACTTCAAGGTCTTTGGCCTGACGGCTCTGACGCTGGTCTTTACGCTTCTGAGCGGCGTTTACATGTATCGCCATATGGCGCCAGAGCAAAAATAACCACTCACGCCGGCCCCTGAGCCGGCGTTTTATTATCCCTTCGCTGGCCGCACACAGAACCCCTGCCACCATCGCGACATCTGGTATAATCGGCCACGATTTTTAGACCGATGTATCAGGAACACAGCAATGACAACACAAGAAAACGAAGCCGCTCTGGGCGATCTGGTGCTGCGCACCCTGGCAATGCCCGCCGATACCAATGCCAATGGCGATATTTTTGGCGGCTGGCTGATGTCGCAGATGGATATGGGCGGCGCCATTCTGGCCAAAGAAGAGGCCCTGGGCCGCGTGGTTACCGTACGGGTTGACGGCATGACTTTTCTTAACCCGGTAGCCGTAGGCGATGTTGTCTGCTGCTATGCAAGCGTCGTGAAGCGCGGTAATACCTCTATTACCATTCACGTCGAAGTCTGGGTAAAGAAGGTTTCTTCTTCGCCGGTGGGACAGCGCTGCAAGGCCACCGAAGCCAATTTTATCTACGTGGCAGTCGACGATAACGGCCGTCCACGTCCTCTGCCTCGCCCCGATCAGGCGTAAAAAAAGCCCGCAGGACAACATCCTGCGGGCTTTTTTTCGCGGATTCAGTTTACTGCACCGATGCCCCGCCGTTAATCCGGAATACGATATTGACAATCAGACCGGTTCCGGGTTTGCCCGGCTCATAGCGCCATTTGCGCATCGCCTGCTTCACTTCGCGGTCAAACATATTGGCCGGTTTTGCCGACAGTATGGAGATATTGTCGACCCGCCCGCTGCTGTCTACGTCAAATTTCACCCTGACCTGCCCTTCCATACGCAGTGCGTAAGCCCGTGACGGGTACTGGGGTTGATTACGGCTCACGGCCCGCGGACCGCTCGGCGCCGCAGGCGCTGCCGGGCTATTGTTACTACTGCGTGCGGTGCTGGTACTGCTGGCAGGCCGTGCGGGCTTATCGCTGTCGAACGGCGAGGCCGGACGCGACTCGGGTTTAACCTCGCGCTTCGGCTTCTCTTCCACCTTATGTACCGGCTTTGGTTTGGGTTTCGGCTTGGGCTTGGGCTTATGGATCACCACCGGCGCCTCTTTCGGCGGTTCGGGAACCGGCTCCGGCTCAACCACCGGTTCGGGTTCAACAACCGGTTCCGGCTCTGAGGCGGGGGGCGGCGCTGGCGGCTCAAGCGCTTCAGGCGCCACCATAGAAACGCTAATCGCCTGCTGTGAAGGGGCTGGCAGTTGCACTGTCTGATTTACCGAGGTGTAAAGCAGCCCCGCCACTACGGCCCCGTGCAGCACAACAGAAAGTAGCGTTGGCCACGGAAAACGGCGGGGAGTATCGAGGGTCATTGCAGTCATAGCGGTCCCGGTAACGTAATAAGGCGTCAATTTTAAATGCAAATAGCAATCATATTCAATAACGAGCGACAATTTGTCTGACCCATTCAGCTTGTTTGCTGTTTTTTACCCCATAAAATGTGCGGCCTATCAAGGCCTGTCATCTTTCCGTTGCGTCATCCGACGCTTTCAAATAACGTGAACAGCGATTGATCCAAACTCAAGGAGTTTTACCGTGCTGTATGTGATTTATGCAGAAGATGTCGCCGATTCCCTGGAGAAGCGTATGGCCGTGCGCCCTGCGCACCTGGCCCGTCTGCAGCTTCTGCATGACGAAGGCCGACTGGTAACCGCCGGTCCAATGCCTGCCGTCGACAGTAACGAACCCGGCGCCGCCGGTTTCACAGGTTCAACGGTTATCGCCGAATTCGAATCCCTGGAAGAGGCGCAGTCCTGGGCCCAGGACGATCCCTTTGTCGCTGCGGGGGTCTATCAGAAAGTCACGGTAAAGCCTTACAGACGCACCTTCTGATTCAACCGCGACCAGACGCGCTCTGCATTTCCGCCGGGCGCGTTTTTTTATGGCAAAAAAAAGCCAGCACAACGGTGCTGGCGCAGTAAATATGCAGGTTAAGAAAACAATTCGCTAAGACATTCGGTAAAGGGAAAGAGTCTCTACCGGATGGCGGTACTATACCACCCGGCGGGGGTGCTGACCAGAAAAAGATGCATATTAAATGCATGTTATATTGCTGTAAAAATCAATCACTAAGAGAATATACTGTCAGGGGAAGGAAAGGCGTAGCGTGCAAACATTCAGGGCACCCGTGGGGTGCCCTGCTACACGCGCTAACTATCATGAAAGGCAAACAGTAACGTTAAACGCTGCTGCTGAGCCAGACTCTTTCTAATGGCGTGAATGCGCATGTTGCGCCGCGACTGGGCTTCCAGCCAGCGGGTCTTGCGTCTTTGGGTCTGACGCAGCATACGCCAACGACCGACCTCGGTTCGACTACGCCTCATTTTTTTGACTCTTTCATAAAAACGACGCTCCATTATAGATCCTTCCCCACACTAAACCAGCCGTTTTACCAACTGTTTTAGTTTCCCGTGACCGCCGTTGTGCGTACACTCTTAAGAACTGGGTTTCTAACGGATTTTTGAATTATGACAACCTTCTACACGGTGGTGAGTTGGCTGGTCATTCTGGGCTACTGGCTGCTAATCGCCAGCGTGACGTTGCGGATACTGATGAAACGTCGCGCGGTCCCTTCTGCAATGGCATGGCTGCTAATTATCTATATTCTGCCGCTGGTGGGTATTATCGCCTATCTGTCGCTGGGCGAACTGCATCTGGGTAAGCGTCGGGCCGAACGGGCTCAGGCCATGTGGCCCTCGACCGCCCGCTGGCTCAACGACCTTAAAGCCTGTAAACATATTTTCGCGACCGAATGCAGCGACGTGGCCAGCTCACTGTTTGAACTGTGCGAACGTCGCCAGGGCATTGGCGAGGTTAAGGGCAATCAGCTACAGCTGCTGACCGATTCGGCCGATGTGATGCAGGCGATGATCCGTGATATCCAGCTGGCGCGCCACAATATCGAGATGGTGTTCTATATCTGGCAACCAGGCGGCATGGCGGACAAGGTCGCAGAATCGCTGATGGCGGCAGCGCGACGCGGCATCCATTGCCGCCTGATGCTGGATTCCGCAGGCAGCGTCGCCTTCTTCCGAAGCCCCTGGGCCGGTATGATGCGCAACGCCGGTATCGAAGTAGTGGAAGCCCTGAAGGTTAACCTGTTCCGTGTCTTCCTGCGCCGCATGGATCTGCGCCAGCACCGTAAAATGGTGATGATCGATAACTATATTGCCTATACCGGCAGCATGAATATGGTCGACCCGCGCTACTTCAAGCAGGACGCTGGCGTGGGTCAGTGGGTGGATCTGATGGCGCGTATGGAAGGCCCGGTCTCCACCTCAATGGGCGTGATCTACTCCTGCGACTGGGAGATTGAAACCGGCAAGCGTATTCTGCCGCCGCCGCCGGACGCCAACGTGATGCCGTTCGAGCAGGCCAGCGGCCATATTATCCAGACCATCGCTTCCGGCCCCGGCTTTCCCGAGGATCTGATCCACCAGGCGCTGCTGACCTCCGTTTATGCGGCGAAAAAGTACCTGGTTATGACTACCCCCTACTTTGTGCCGAGCGACGATCTACTGCACGCCATCTGTACCGCAGCCCAGCGCGGCGTGGAGGTCAGCATTATTATTCCCCACAAGAACGATTCGTTGCTGGTGGGCTGGGCCAGCCGAGCTTTCTTTACCGAGCTGCTGGCCGCTGGCGTCAAGATCTACCAGTTCGAAGGAGGGTTGCTACATACCAAGAGCGTACTGGTGGACGGTCAGCTCAGCCTGGTGGGCACCGTCAACCTGGATATGCGCAGCCTGTGGCTCAATTTTGAGATAACCCTGGTGATTGACGATGACGGTTTCGGTAGCGATCTGGCGGCGGTACAGGACGACTATATTTCCCGCTCGCGACTGGTGGATGAACAGCTATGGCTGAAGCGCCCGCTGTGGCAGCGCATCTGCGAGCGACTGTTTTACTTCTTTAGTCCGTTGCTGTAAAACATGGCCCAAATCAACGAGTGGTAATCATGATGGATATGGATCTTAACAACCGCCTGAGCGAAGACGAAACCCTGGAACAGGCCTACGATATCTTTCTGGAGCTGGCGCCAGATAATCTGGATCCGGCGGATATCATCCTGTTTAACCTGCAGTTCGAAGAGCGCGGCGGCGCGGAACTGTTCGACCCCTCTGAAGACTGGGCTGAACACGTGGACTTCGATCTTAATCCCGACTTTTTCGCTGAGGTGGTGATTGGTCTTGCCGACGAAGACGGCGGCGAGATTAACGATATCTTCGCCCGGGTACTGATGTGTCGCGAAAAGAGCCACAAGCTGTGTCACATTCTGTGGCGCGAATAGACGCCAGAAAAAAGCCGCCGTTTACGGCGGCTTTTTGTTATAGCGGATCCACCTTCAGGCAGGCCACCGCATGCTGGAAACTGCCCTCCAGCGGCGGCTTAGTAGCGGCGCACTCAGGCCCGGCTATCGGGCAGCGGGTGCGAAACACGCAGCCCGAAGGCGGATTAATGGGTGACGGCAGGTCGCCTTCCAGTAGCTGTATCTGCTTCGCCTTTTCACGATCCGGGTCCGGCAACGGTACTGCCGACATAAGCGCCCGGGTATAGGGATGCAGCGGATTGCGATACAGTTCATCGCGCCCCCCCAGCTCCACCGCCTGCCCCAGATACATCACCAGAACCCGATCGGAGATATGTTTCACTACCGCCAGGTCGTGGGCGATAAAGATCAGCGACAGCCCCATTTCACGCTGCAAATCCCGCAGCAGATTCACCACCTGAGCCTGAATAGAGACATCCAGCGCCGATACCGGTTCGTCGCAGATAATCAGCTTCGGCTCCAGAATCAGCGCCCTGGCGATGCCAATACGCTGACACTGTCCGCCTGAAAACTCATGGGGATAGCGGTTAATCAGATTAGGTAACAGCCCCACCTTCGCCATCATCGTCTTAACCTTATCGGTCACCTGCTGGCGCGGCATCTTCGGGTAATAAGTCCGCAGCGGCTCGGCAATAATGTCACCGATTGTCATACGCGGATTCAGCGATGCCAGCGGATCCTGGAAGATCATCTGGATATCGCTACGCACTTCGCGCCACGCCCGGGTATCCAGCTCTGTCAGTTCACGTCCCAGCCAGGCTACCCGCCCGGCAGAAGCTTTTACCAGGCCGATAATGGCTCTGGCAAAGGTTGATTTACCGCAGCCGGACTCCCCGACGACCCCCAGGGTTTCGCCTTCGTACAGGCGCAGGGTCACGCCATCTACCGCTTTCAGTTTCTGTACCGGCTGCCAGAACCAGCGTTTCTCATCGCGTACATCGAAGTGGACTTTAAGGCTGTCGACTTCCAGCAGCACATTGCGCTCTACGGTCTGATTCATACCATCTCCTCCAGCGGCTTATAGCAGGCGCGCAGGCGCCCCTGTTCAAACGGGGTCAGCGCCGGAGTCTGACCGCACTCTTCCATAGCCCAGGGACAACGCGGCCGGAACGGGCAACCGGACGGTAGATGCAGCAGATTAGGCGGATTACCGGGAATGGTTAACAGCATCTCTTCTTCGCTGTCCAGGGCCGGTACCGCGCTTAAAAGCCCCCGGGAATAGGGATGCGACGGCCGGTAGAAAATATCGCGGGCGCTGCCGTATTCCATGGTGCGCCCGGCATACATAACCAGCACCTGGTCGCACAACCCGGCCACCACTCCCAGATCGTGGGTGATCATAATAATGGCGGTATTAAATTCGCGCTTCAGCTCGTTCAGCAGGGTCATAATCTGCGCCTGAACGGTGACATCCAGCGCCGTGGTGGGTTCGTCGGCAATCAGCAGTTGCGGGCGACACAACAGCGCCATGGCAATCATGACCCGCTGGCGCATACCGCCAGAAAACTCGTGAGGATACATCCGCATGCGTTTGCGGGCTTCCGGCATACGCACCGCATCCAGCATCTGTACCGAGGCGTTGAAAGCGTCGCTCTTACTCATGCTTTTATGCAACATCAGCACCTCCATTAACTGCTCCCCGACCCGCATATAGGGATTCAGGGAGGTCATGGGGTCCTGGAAAATCATCGCAATCTGTTCGGCACGCAGCCGGTTCATCTGCGACTCAGGCAGGTTGAGGATCTCACGGTCGTTAAAGCGCGCCGAGCCGCCGGTCCGACCGTTGGACGCCAGCAGCCCCATTAACGCAAACGCGGTCTGGGACTTACCGGATCCGGACTCGCCGACTATCCCTAAGGTTTCTCCGGCCCGCAGGCTGAAGTTCAGATCGTTGACCGCGGTAACATCGCCATCCGGCGTGGCGAAAGTCACCCGCAGATCTTTCACTGCCAGCAGAGGCGCCGTCATAGTTTGGCTGTGACTCATCGACTCACTCCTTAACGATCTTTCGGGTCGAGGGCATCACGCAGGCCATCGCCGATAAAGTTAAAACAGAACAGGGTCACCACCAGAAAACCCGCCGGGAACAGCAGCAGCCAGGGCGATACCTCCATTGAGTTGGCGCCATCGCTCAACAGCGCTCCCCAGCTACTAAGCGGCTCCTGAGTGCCCAGCCCCAGAAAGCTCAGGAAGGATTCAAACAGAATCATGTTCGGTACCAGCAGCGAGGCATAGATCACCACCACGCCCAGTACATTGGGAACGATATGACGCATCACAATCCCGGCGGTCGAGACGCCGCCGACCTGAGCTGCTTCGATAAACTCCTTGCGCTTAAGGCTCAGGGTCTGGCCGCGCACGATACGCGCCATATCCAGCCAGGAAACCATGCCGATCGCCACAAAGATCAACAAAATGTTCTGGCCAAAAAAGGTCACCAGCAGGATCACGAAAAACATAAACGGAAACGAGTTGAGGATTTCCAGCAGGCGCATCATCACAGAATCCACCCGGCCGCCGAGGTAGCCAGAAAGCGCGCCATACAGCGTGCCCACAACGATCGCCACCAGCGCCGCGCAGATCCCCACCATCAGAGAAATACGCCCGCCAATGGCCACCCGCACCAGCAGATCGCGCCCGGAAGAGTCGGTACCAAAGTAGTGCCCGCTGGCCCATTCCGGCGCCGCGGACATCATCGCCCAGTCGGTATCATCATAGGTAAAAGCGGATAGCATCGGCGCCAGCACCACAAACAGCGCGATCAGTGCCAGAACCAGCAGACTGGTGGTAGCGGCACGGTTATGCAGGAAGCGGCGTCGCGCGTCCTGCCACAGACTGCGCCCTTTAACATCCAGTTGCTGGCTGAAATCCTCCAGCACGGCGCTGTTTTTATTACTCATCATCATCGGTCAGCTCCGCGTCAGTAACGAATTTTCGGGTCGATCAGCGCATAAAGTACATCGACCACCGCATTAAACAGAATGGTCAGCACCCCAACCAGAATCGTCAGACTGAGTACCAGTGAATAGTCACGATTCAGAGCGCCGTTAACAAACAGCTGGCCGATTCCCGGCAGGCCAAAAATGGTCTCAATCACCATCGAGCCGGTAATAATACCCACGAAAGCCGGCCCCATATAGGAGAGCACCGGTAACAGCGCGGGACGCAGCGCATGGCGCAGAATAATACGCCGCATCGGCAGCCCCTTGGCCCGGGCGGTACGAATAAAGTTCGAGTGCAGCACCTCGATCATCGAGCCGCGGGTAATACGGGCAATACTTGCGATATAAGCCAGTGACAGCGCCACCATCGGCAAAATCACATAGTTTATCTGCCCACCGTTCCAGCCGCCTCCCGGCAGCCACTTCAGGGTAATCGAGAAGATCAGCACCAGCAGCGGCGCCACTACAAAGCCGGGAATCACCACCCCGGTCATGGCGAACCCCATCACCGTATAATCCCATTTGGTGTTCTGCTTCAGGGCGGCCACAGTACCGGCTCCCACCCCCAGAATGACCGCCAGTGCGAATGCAGCCAGCCCCAGCTTCGCCGATACCGGGAAGGCGCCGGCCACCAGATCGTTAACCGAATAATCTTTATATTTAAATGACGGCCCGAAATCCCCGTGAGCCAGCTGTTTCAGGTAGCTCGCATACTGGGTCATGATGGGATCGTTAAGGTGGTATTTGGCCTCGATATTGGCCATCACTTCGGGCGGTAGATTACGCTCGCCGGTAAATGGACTACCGGGCGCCAGGCGCATCATAAAAAAGGAGATGGTTATTAAGATAAAAAGCGTCGGTATCGCTTCCAGACAGCGACGCAGGATAAATTTCAGCATTGCCCTAACCCTCTGGCTCTGTCACTGAAGAGGCATCGTGCGGCGGGACTTAACCCGCCGCGGACCATCAGTGCTTAATAATGTACATATCTTTGGTGTAGGTATTATCCAGCGGATCCTTGCCGGTATATCCCCCTACCCACGGCTTCACCAGTCGGGTGTTCACATAGTAATAGACAGGCACAATGACGGAGTCTTTGTCCAACTGCTGCTCCGCCTTATCATAAAGCTCTGCCCGGGCCTCATCGCCAGAGGCTTTCAGGGTCTCGGCAATAATCTTATCGAATGCCGGGCTCTGGTAATGCGCAGTATTATTGGAACTGCCCGACAGCATGGTGTTCAGGAACGAGCTTGGCTCATTATAATCGGCACACCAGCCGGCGCGGGCCACATCATAATTCCCCTGATGGCGGGTATCCAGGAAGGTTTTCCACTCCTGGTTTTCCAGACGAACGTTAATCCCCAGGTTTTTCTTCCAGATAGAGGCGGTGGCAATCGCCATCTTCTTATGCAGATCCGAGGTGTTATACAGCAGGTCGACACTCAGCGGTTTTCCTTTGCCATAGCCCGCTTCTTCCAGCAGTTTACGCGCCTCTTCATTACGTTTTTCCTGGCTCCAGCCGAACCATTCCGGCTTCGTCAGTTTCATTCCGTCGGCGTAAGGCGGGGTATAGCTGTACGCCGGGAGGTCGCCCTGGTTTTTCACCTTATTGACAATGATATCGCGATCCAGCCCCAGTTTAAGCGCGGTACGCACCCGCGGGTCATTAAACGGCGGTTTCTTATTATTGATTTCGAAATAGTAGGTGCACATATAGGGGGTGATACTGAGCTCTTTCGGCAGTTCCTGTTTCAGTTTGCGAAACAGCTCAATGGGCAGGTAATTATTGGTGATGTCAATTCCGCCGCTGCGGTAACGGTTAACATCGGTCACTTCAGAAGCAACGGGTAACCAGGTCACCTGGTTAATCACAGTTTTGGCGTTATTCCAGTACTGCGGATTGCGGGCCAGCACCAGGCGCTCATTCACCACCCATTGCTTGACGCTATAAGCGCCATTATTCACCATATTTCCTGGCTGGGTCCACTTCTCACCATATTTTTCAATTGTGGCCCTGGGCACCGGCGACATCGAAGGGTGAATCAGCAGTTTATAAAAATAAGGCACCGGTTCACTTAGCGTGACCTGTAGGGTATGAGCATCCAGCGCTTTAACCCCCAGAGTCTCCGGTTTTTTCTTACCGGCGATAATATCGTCGACGTTGGCGATATGCCCATACTGAAGATAACTGGCGTAAGGCGATGCGGTATCTGGCGTCGCCAGTCGCTGCCAGCTATAGACAAAGTCCTGGGCAGTCACCGGTTCGCCGTTGGACCATTTAGCGTTTTTACGCAGATGGAAGGTCCAGACTTTAAAATCCTGGTTGTCCCATTTTTCCGCTACGCCTGGGATGGGATGCCCCTGAAGATCGGAAATCAGTAGCCCCTCGAACAGATCGCGATTCACATTAGATTCAGGGACTCCTTCTATTTTATGCGGATCCAGCGACTGTACTTCCGCACCGTTATTACGCACCAGGGTCTGCTTTTCCGCCAGGGTCGTTCCTTCAGGAACCTCCGCCGCCCCTGCCCCATTCGCCGTGATAAACGCCGCCAGTATCGCGACGGCGATCCCGGTCTTCTTTGTGATGATGGTCATTGTGTTATTGCTCCTGTACTTATAATTATTGGCCCTTTCAGGCCTGCGCCATACCGGGACGAGCCCGGCGGCGGGCGTCGGTATGAACGAAAGACCGACAACCCGTCACTCTTTTACGTCGCGCTAATCCGGCGCGCCGTATTGTTAAATCGGCCAGACAGAGGTAGACACCATCACCAGGTGAAAGATTTAAAATGGCGCTTAACGCTATAAATTATCGTTATTGCATTATAAAGAGTTATATAAAGCCGCCCATCGCAGGCTAGCAAAGAACAAAACGCTTCCGCCAGGATTATTTTGCAAAATTGTTAAGCTATGCGACGGGCGGATAAAAATCACCCAATTGCGACAATGCCGACGGATGCCGACGGATGCCGTATCAATAGCATTGACGTCAGGCAGCCGCCAGACTTGTTCCGGCATTGCCGATACAATTTTTGTATATCAGAAGAGATATATACGACAGCGGCGCCCGTCAGGCGCCGCAGAGAATGGGAATAAATAACCGTCGATTAACTTAACAGGCCCGGAAATATCGATTTAATACCAGTGACGATAAACTCAATCCCCAGCGCCATCAGCAGCAGGCCCATGATTCGGGTAATAACGTTAATGCCGGTCTGCCCCAGCAGACGCACCAACCAGGGCGCGGCGCGGAATAGCAGCCAGCAGCTCAGGGCAAACAGCGCGATCGCTACGCTAAATCCCGCCAGATGAAGCCAGCTGTCGTAGCGGGTGCTCCAGACAATGGTAGAACTGATAGCACCGGGGCCCGCCATCAGCGGCAGCGCCAGCGGCACCACCCCCACGTTCTCGCGGATGGCCGTTTCCGATTTTTCCTGCTTGTTCTGTTTGTCCTCACCCAGCTTGCCGCTAATCATCGACATCGCGATGGTGACCACCAGAATACCGCCAGCAATTCGGAAAGAGTCGATAGAGATACCAAACATCTGCAGGATGGCATCTCCCAGGAACAGCGAGCTCCAGAGAATAATGGCGACCGAAAGACTGGCGGTCATATTGGTCTTGTTACGCGCCGCCGCGGTCTGGTAGCTGGTCATACTGATAAACACTGGCAGGATCCCTACCGGGTTAACCAGCGCAAACAGACCAATAAAGAACTTAAACCAGGTCGGAAAATCGAACAGTATCTGAGTCACCCGAGACTCCACAAAATGAACGGGAAAAAAGGCCCGCGTAATGTAATGGAAAAGCGCCAGCGACGCCACGTTAATTCACCATCCGGCGCTTATCTCCACCGCCACTGCGGCAAGGCGCCACGGCTTTTCGCTGAGATTATAGTCAGTCGCCTGGCGGCTACTCCTTTGGCGTGACCCCGCACGATTAAAAAACCATCAAAACCGCATGCTGAAAGGTGTCAGCTTGGCGTAAAATTGACGCCGATCACAAAATAACTACTCAGAAGTGAGTAATCTTGGTGTCGCCGCCAGGGATAACAGCGTCAGGTTGATGATGTTTAAGGCAAGGCTCTTTTAGTAAATCTGCGTCGCTGCTGTTTTCGCGCCAGCGACAGCCAATCGGCAGGCTATACTGAGGTCCTGGATGCTGATTTACTAAAAGAGTTTAACATTATCAGGAGAGCATTATGGCTGTTACTAACGTCGCTGAACTGAACGCACTCGTCGAGCGCGTAAAAAAGGCCCAGCGTGAATATGCCAATTTCACCCAAGAGCAGGTCGATAAAATCTTCCGCGCCGCTGCACTGGCTGCCGCCGATGCTCGAATCCCCCTCGCCAAAATGGCCGTTTCTGAATCCGGCATGGGTATCGTTGAAGATAAAGTGATCAAAAACCACTTCGCTTCCGAATATATCTACAATGCCTATAAAGATGAAAAGACCTGCGGCATTCTTGATGAAGATGATACCTTCGGCACCATCACCATCGCCGAACCCACCGGGATCATCTGCGGTATCGTTCCAACTACGAACCCGACTTCAACCGCAATTTTTAAAGCGTTGATCAGCCTGAAAACCCGTAACGCTATTATCTTCTCTCCGCACCCGCGTGCCAAAAACGCCACCAACAAAGCCGCGGACATCGTGCTGCAGGCGGCTATCGCGGCCGGCGCGCCGAAAGATATTATCGGCTGGATTGACGAGCCTTCCGTGGAGCTCTCAAATCAGCTGATGCACCACCCTGACATCAACCTGATTCTGGCCACCGGTGGTCCGGGTATGGTGAAAGCCGCCTACAGCTCCGGCAAACCGGCTATCGGCGTGGGTGCGGGTAACACTCCGGTAGTTATCGACGAAACGGCCGATATCAAACGCGCCGTGGCGTCGATCCTGATGTCCAAAACCTTCGACAACGGCGTCATCTGCGCCTCCGAGCAGTCGGTAGTGGTGGTGGACTCGGTATACGACGCGGTTCGCGAGCGTTTCGCCAGCCACGGCGGTTACCTGCTGCAGGGTAAAGAGCTGAAAGCCGTTCAGGACATTATCCTGAAAAATGGCGCGCTTAATGCCGCCATCGTGGGTCAGCCCGCAACGAAAATCGCGGAAATGGCGGGCATCGAGGTTCCGGTCGGCACCAAGATTCTGATCGGTGAAGTGACCGACGTGGATGAGAGCGAGCCGTTTGCTCACGAAAAACTCTCCCCGACCCTGGCGATGTACCGCGCCACCGACTTCGAAGACGCAGTCGTGAAAGCGGAAAAACTGGTGGCTATGGGCGGTATCGGTCATACCTCCTGCCTCTACACCGACCAGGACAACCAGCAGGCTCGCGTGAACTTCTTCGGCGATAAGATGAAGACTGCCCGTATCCTGATTAACACTCCGGCCTCTCAGGGCGGTATCGGCGACCTGTACAACTTTAAGCTCGCGCCTTCTCTTACCCTGGGCTGCGGCTCATGGGGCGGTAACTCTATCTCCGAGAACGTTGGTCCTAAGCACCTGATCAACAAGAAAACCGTTGCTAAGCGAGCTGAAAACATGTTGTGGCATAAACTTCCGAAATCAATCTACTTCCGCCGCGGCTCACTGCCGGTAGCGCTGGATGAAGTGGTTACCGATGGCCACAAACGCGCCTTTATCGTGACCGACCGCTTCCTGTTCAACAACGGCTACGCCGACCAGATTACTTCCGTTCTGAAGGCTGCCGGTGTGGAAACCGAGGTCTTCTTCGAAGTTGAAGCGGATCCGACGCTGAGCATCGTGCGCAAAGGCGCAGAGCAGATGAACTCCTTCAAGCCTGACGTGATTATCGCGCTGGGCGGCGGTTCCCCGATGGATGCCGCGAAGATCATGTGGGTGATGTACGAACATCCGGAAACCCATTTCGAAGAGCTGGCGCTGCGCTTTATGGACATCCGCAAGCGTATCCATAAGTTCCCGAAAATGGGCGTCAAGGCGAAGATGATTGCCGTGACCACCACTTCCGGTACCGGTTCTGAAGTCACGCCGTTCGCGGTCGTGACCGATGATGAAACCGGCCAGAAGTATCCGCTGGCAGACTACGCGCTGACCCCGGATATGGCGATTGTCGACGCCAACCTGGTGATGGATATGCCGAAATCCCTGTGCGCCTTCGGCGGCCTGGATGCGGTAACCCATGCGCTGGAAGCCTACGTCTCAGTGCTGGCATCCGAGTTCTCTGACGGTCAGGCCCTGCAGGCGCTGAAGCTGCTCAAAGAGCATCTGCCGGCCTCTTACCACGAAGGCGCCCATAACCCGGTAGCCCGCGAGCGCGTGCACAGTGCGGCCACCATCGCCGGTATCGCGTTTGCTAACGCCTTCCTGGGCGTGTGCCACTCTATGGCGCACAAACTGGGTTCTCAGTTCCACATTCCGCACGGTCTGGCCAACGCCCTGCTGATCTGTAACGTCATCCGCTACAACGCGAACGACAACCCGACCAAGCAGACCGCATTCAGCCAGTACGACCGTCCGCAGGCACGCCGTCGTTACGCTGAGATTGCCGATCATCTCGGCCTGAGTGCCGCAGGCGACCGTACCGCGCAGAAGATTGAGAAACTGCTGGCATGGCTGGAAAGCCTGAAGGCTGAGCTGGGGATTCCGAAATCTATCCGCGAAGCTGGAGTTCAGGAAGCCGACTTCCTGGCGAACCTGGACAAGCTGTCTGAAGACGCTTTCGACGACCAGTGCACCGGCGCTAACCCGCGCTACCCGCTGATCGCCGAGCTGAAACAGATTATGCTGGATACCTACTACGGCCGCGATTTCGTAGAAGGCGAAACCACTGAAGCACCGGCAGCAGCGGCAAAACCGAAAGCTGCACCGGCGGCTAAAGCGCGCAAGAGCAAGAAAAGCGCCTAATCGCTAAGCAATAAAAAAACCCGCCGTTTCCCGGCGGGTTTTTTATTGCCTGCTTCACAAGACATCAGCAGCCCTGTATCGCCTGCAAAGAGCCTTTCGCCAGCGCTTCCTTATAGTGTTTGCGACACACCGATACGTAGCGCTCATTGCCCCCTATTTCCACCTGAGCCCCTTCCTGATAAGGACGTCCGTTTTGGTCCAGCCGCAGCACCATACTCGCCTTACGGCCGCAGAAGCAGACGGTCTTTAATTCCACCAGCTTATCCGACCAGGCTAGCAGATATTGACTGCCGCTAAACAGTTCGCCGCGAAAATCGGTACGCAGCCCGTAGCAGAGCACAGGAATATCCAGGTCATCGACCACCGCAGCAAGTTCAGAGACCTGCTCACGAGTCAGAAACTGGCTCTCATCCACCAGCACGCAGTGGATGGTCTGACGCTGGTGCTCTTCGCGAATCTCTGCCAGTAAGGAAGTTTCAGGATTATATAGCCGGGCGGGAGAAGAGAGGCCGATACGGGAACTCACCTTACCGGAACCAAAACGGTCGTCAATTTCTGCGGTATAAACAACCGTCCGCATACCACGCTCCTGGTAGTTCCATGAGGATTGTAACAGTGCGGTAGATTTACCGGCATTCATTGCAGAATAGTAGAAATAGAGCTGCGCCATCGAAGTCAAAACCCCGGTCTGGATGTCAAAAAGTATAGAGCCATGATTGTACCATATCCCCGAGTCTCCCCGGCTCCATTCCCCTCTGACTTCAGGGTGATTAACATATTATATATGGCTTAGAACTATTCGCATCTGTGATTGTCCGCATGGTCATTATCAGGTTATCGTTTGTTAACTTACGGACTATAAAGCATTTTTATCGTCACTCCGCTCGCTTTCATTCATAATCAAAAACTGTGATCGCCCTCCTGTTATCCCGCTATATCGAAGAATAAGCGACCAGTGAAATGAAAAAAATTATCGATTGATGCTTTTATCTGACACCCTCCCCCCATGCTCTCTGCCGAAATTTTGACTGTCATGGCGTTTTTCTGTGATACAGAACAGGGTCAATTAAAGTAAATAGAATAATAAAAGATGTGTCGGCCAATGCGATATTTTGCGTTCCTTACATTTACCCTATTGCAGAACCAGAATGAAGGCTCTATTATTACCTCAACAAACCACTCCCCCAATATAAGTTTGAGATTACTAAAATGAGCGAAGCACTTAAAATTCTGAACAACATCCGTACTCTTCGTGCTCAGGCCAGAGAATGCACACTGGAAACGCTCGAAGAAATGCTGGAGAAACTGGAAGTCGTGGTAAATGAGCGCCGCGAAGAAGAAAACGCTGCAGCAGCTGAAATTGAAGAGCGTAACAAGAAACTGCAGCAATATCGCGAAATGCTGATTGCCGACGGTATTGATCCTAACGATCTGCTGAGCGCTATGAGCAGCAGCAAAGCGGGTACCAAAGCCAAGCGCGCTGCTCGTCCGGCAAAATATGAATACACCGACGAAAACGGTGAAGCTAAAACCTGGACCGGCCAGGGCCGTACCCCGGCGGTAATCAAGAAAGCCATTGATGAGCAGGGCAAGAGCCTGGAAGACTTCCTCATCAAAGAGTGATTGGTATTGCTATGAAAAATCCCGCCATGGCGGGATTTTTTATTGCCTCTCTCCCCGACCTGGACTCAGTGCCGTGAAAATTCCCATCCCCCCAGCGCCGTGATTAATTACAGCTAAATAACAAAGCCGCAATAGACCTGTGGCAATAAATTCATCTTTCTCCTGACCTTGCCGCACCCATGCGCCCGTCATGATGCGAATAGAGAATCTTCTTAGACGATATCGTCAGGGATTTTCTGATTTCCCCCTCTCCTCCTCCACGACTTATAACACTCTGTACCTTAATTTTCGTTATCAGATAAAGTCCCAGATTTATACCCACAACGTATCATCTGCCAGGCAGCCATAGCAAATAACCCGTGTACCGTTCCGGTTAATGAAAAGAGAGCTCAATGAAATGAAGTCTGCGACGCACGGCAAATACCGATAAAAAAACAGGCAGTCGCTGAAGCGACTGCCTGTTTCATAACGCGGATGAAGTATCAGGAGGCCTGTTTCAAAGAGGCTCCGCGACCAATCGCATAATAGGTAAAACCGCGACGGCTGAGACGCTCCGGATCGAACAGATTTCGTCCATCAAATATAACCGGCTGGTTCAGCGTCTGCTGAATAAACTCCAGGTCCGGCGCACGGAAGCTCTGCCATTCGGTACAGATAATTAATGCATCTGCCTTATGCAATGCGGCCTCTTTGGTGCCCATCAGACGCAAATCATCGCGATGCCCATAGATACGCTGAGTCTCATCCATCGCCTCGGGATCGTATGCCTGTACCGTTGCACCACGTTTCCAGAGTTCTTCCATCAGAACGCGGCTGGAGGCCTCACGCATATCGTCAGTGTTGGGTTTAAAAGAAAGTCCCCACAGCGCGAAGGTTTTCCCTTTCAGATCCTCACCGAAGTGACGCGCGATATACTGCGGCAGCTTCTGTTTCTGATCGTCGTTAATATCTTCAACCGCACGCAACAGTCTGGGTTCATAGCCAATCTGCTGCGCTGTGCGGATTAATGCCTGCACATCTTTCGGGAAACAGGAACCACCGTAGCCACAGCCGGCATAGATAAAGTGGTAACCAATGCGAGAATCCGAACCGATTCCCTGACGTACTTTTTCGATATCCGCGCCCAGATGCTCCGCCAGGTTGGCGATCTCGTTCATAAAGCTGATTTTGGTCGCCAGCATGCAGTTGGCGGCATATTTGGTCAGCTCGGCACTGCGGATATCCATCAGGATCATCCGGTCATGGTTGCGGTTGAAAGGCTCATAGAGCTCACGCAGCAGGTCGACAACCTCTTCATTGTCGGTGCCCACCACAATGCGCTCAGGGCGCTTACAATCCGCCACCGCGGCCCCTTCTTTCAGGAATTCAGGGTTAGAGACAACATCGAAGGGAATCTCAACGCCGCGGCTCTTCAGGGTTTCGTCCATAGCCGCACGTACTTTCTCCGCCGTACCGACTGGTACGGTTGACTTATCCAGCACCACCTTATGAGAGGTCATATGCTGGGCAATAGTGCGGGCAACGGCGAGAACGTATTTCAGATCCGCAGAGCCGTCTTCGTCCGGTGGTGTTCCCACGGCGATAAACTGCATCGTGCCGTGCTCTACCCCCAGACGGGCGTCAGTACTGAAATTCAAACGCCCCTCTTCGTAATTTTTAGTGACCAGCGGCGTCAGGCCCGGTTCATAAATGGGGATATTCCCCTTTTTCAGATTCTCAACTTTGGTTTCATCGACATCGATACACATGACGTCGTGGCCGACTTCAGCAAGCACTGCAGCCTGCACCAGCCCCACGTAGCCAATGCCAAATACCGTCACTTTCATTAGGTTGTCCCGGTTTCAGTGATTTATTTTTTTCCGCCAACGGCCTCTGTTAGCCAGGCCTTGAACTCTTCGCCCAGGCTATCGTGGCGGACGCCGTACTCAACAAACGCCTGCATATAGCCAAGCTTGTTGCCGCAATCGTGGCTCTTACCCTTCATGTGGTAAGCCTCAACGGTCTCTTTATCCATCAGCATAGCGATAGAGTCCGTCAGCTGAATTTCATCGCCAGCGCCCGGAGGTGTACGGGCCAGCAGCGGCCAGATATCAGCGCTGAGCACGTAGCGGCCCACCACGGAAAGGTTAGAAGGCGCTTCGCTGGCCTTCGGTTTTTCCACAATGCCAACCATCGGCACGCTATCGCCCGGGTTCAGCTCCGCGCCTTTGCAATCCACCACGCCGTATGCGGTTACATCTTCCACCGGCTCGACCATAATCTGGCTGTGCCCGGTCTCTTCGAAACGATGAATCATTTCAGCGAGGTTATCCCGGCTCAGATCGGACTCGTATTCGTCCAGAATCACGTCCGGCAGAATCACAGCCACCGGCTCATTGCCGACCACCGGATGGGCGCACAGCACCGCATGTCCCAGCCCTTTCGCCAGCCCCTGACGCACCTGCATAATGGTCACGTGCGGCGGACAGATGGACTGCACTTCGGCCAGCAACTGACGCTTAACGCGTTTTTCCAGCATGGCTTCCAGTTCGAAACTGGTATCGAAGTGGTTTTCAATGGAGTTCTTGGAGGAGTGGGTAACCAGAACAATCTCGGTGATTCCTGCGGCAATACATTCATTGACCACATACTGAATCAGCGGTTTATCAACCAGCGGCAGCATCTCTTTGGGGATGGCCTTGGTCGCCGGCAACATACGCGTTCCCAGACCCGCAACCGGGATTACCGCTTTCCTTACTTTTGCATTATTAGCAGCCATTAAAAATCTCCTGGACTGTTCAAGCATGATACTTGTACGTCAATTAAAACGAGGTCGAGTATATCAGCTTGAAAAAAATTTCCGCCCCGAAATACCTGCCTCACCAGTAAATTAAGACTAATACGAAACAACCTGAGGTGATATTAGCACCACAGGTCATAAGAGCAGAGACCATTTTTAGGCAAAGGATTTAGATGCTTACTCTGTGCTCAACATAAGCCGCAGCCGCCCCCCTGCGCCCCAGACCTGGCACTGCCAGGCGTCGCAGCGTTGGCTGATTTGATTGAGGTAGGTATTTCCCAGAGTACCCAGCGGAACACCGTTGCTGACCTGAATTTGATGGCCGCCGGTATTTAAAGAAGCATTCAAACCGGCAGAGACTAAAATAAGATTTTTTAACGTACTGTGATAATAACCAACCAGTAACGGAAACTGTCCGACTAAATTAGCCTGGCGAAGTAACTGATTCACCTGTTTAAGTAAAGTCCCTAATTCCGGAAGTCGCTGACGCTGACGCGCCAGCTGTTCCTGAAGTAACCCGTTAAATAACGCACGCAGCAGCAATGCCGCCAGTACGCCGTTATCCCCTGCCCGGGTCACGTCCAGGCAGTAGAATGCCAGATCGTTGTCCGACAGCGGGGCAATATCCAGCACCAGACCGGGTTTATCGGCAGAGACCAGTTGTCGGTAATTGACCCGACAGTGGGCGATATCCTGTTGCACGGGCGGCTGTAATTGCTGCAGCAGGCTGGCTGCCGCCTGCGGGTTGCTAACCAGCGCATCCCAGTCCTGAAACAGGCGTTCCTCCTCTTCCACCCGGGAATTAAAGGCGGAAGGATAAAGACAGGCAAAGACCGTCTCCCGCAGTCGGTTAAGATCCTTAATCGGTTTGAGCAGGACGTCCTGAACACCCAATCGCAAAGCTCTGGCGATATCCGACATATTCTCGGTGGCTGAAATCACCAGAATGGGCATTTGATTGCCGGTGTTACGAATGCGCTCCACCAGCGTCAGACCATTCATGCGCGGCATGGCCAGATCGCAGATCAGTAGATCGGGCATGGCGCTGGCAATCTGCTCCAACGCCTCCACGCCGTCCCCGGCCAGTCGCGTTATAGCGCCAAGAGAGACCAGGTAAGAGTCCAGCAGCGATCGGAAAACGGCTTCGTCTTCGACAATGAGAATCTGTTTTCCGACCAACGGCTGTGTCATGTGTGTTCCCCAGACTGGCAATAGTTAAATAGTGGCATGTGTCGGGGGTTTGCGCCTGTCAGATTTAGCCGAAGAAGCTTAAAGCGCACGGAACTATTATTCATAAGTACGCACCAGTGGTAATAGTTCATCCAGCTTTTTCTCAACCGCGAGCGTTCCGGCCGCAATCGCCTCATCGGCCCGATGAAAATCCAGGGTGGAGATTTGCGGGCAGTAGGGTTGCAGAACGATATCCGGCGGATCCCCCGCCATACGGTTGCGCTTCAGACGATTTTCCAGCACCTGAATAGAGGTACTCATGATCTCCATCGCACCGGGCGGCGCGCTGGTTCGCCGGGTCAGCAGTTGGCCCAGGCGCTTGCGCCACCCGGCTGGCTGACGTCCGGGCTCATTGCGCGGCTCATCAGACAGCAAATCCTGCTGCATCAGGTGGGCGTCATGCTGGAGATCGACCGCAATAACGATATCCGCTCCCAGCGCCCGGGTCAGCGAGACCGGAACCGGGTTGACCACCGCGCCATCCACCAGCCAGTACCCATTATGACGCACCGGCGACAACAGACCCGGCATGCTGCACGACGCACGCACGGCGGTATGTAAGTCACCTTCGGTAAACCACAGCTCGCGGCCGGTACTCAGGTTGGTCGCCACTGTGGCAAAGCGCAGTGGCATCTGTTCGATGCGATCGAGAGGAATAAGTCGACGTACGTGATTAAATACCCGCTCGCCGCGCAGCAGGCCACCGCGACGCCAGGAGAGATCCATCAAACGCAAAACGTCCCAGTAGCTGAAGGAGCGAACCCAGCGTTCAAACGTCGTCAGGCGGTCACAGGCACAGGCGGCGCCCACCAGGGATCCTACTGAACAGCCCGTAATAATATCCGGCCGAATGCCGATCTTCGCCAGCGCATTAATCACGCCAATATGGGCCCATCCCTTGGCTGCGCCCGAACCCAGCGCCAGTCCAATTTTCACCTGTCTCATTACGCCTCGGTCTGCTTCCCCGGAAAAAACACCTCGTGGCGTCAACGCCACCGCTCAGTTAATATAGGCTGCCTGGCCGTATTCGTTCGTTTTTATACCCAAGGAGATACTTTGTCGCAGCTTTGTCCTTGTGGCAGCGGTTTGGATTATAGCCTATGTTGCCAGCCTTACCTACGCGGAGACCTGTTACCTAAAGATCCGTCACAACTTATGCGCAGCCGCTACAGCGCTTTCGTAATGAAAGACGCCGGATGGCTGATCGTCAGTTGGCATCCCACGGTGGAAGCCGAACGGCTGCGTGCCGACCTTGAATCCGGTTTCGCCCGCACTCAATGGCAGGGACTCACGCTATTCGAAGAGAGCCCCGGACGCAACGCGGATGAAGGCTACGTCAGCTTTGTTGCGCGCTATGAGGAACAGGGCGTGCCCGGCGCGATTATCGAACGCTCCCGGTTCTTAAAAGAACAGGGACAGTGGTACTATGTCGACGGCCAGCGACCGGATATCGGACGTAACGATCCCTGCCCCTGCGGGTCCGGGAAAAAATTTAAAAAGTGCTGCGGCCGCTAACGGCACGCACAACAACTGACATTCCTTCAACAGGATCTTCCCCGCAATGCAAGCTTTACAACGAAAAGTACTGCGTACCATCTGCCCCGACCAGAAAGGGCTTATCGCACGCATCACTAATATCTGCTACAAGCACGAGCTGAACATCGTTCAGAATAATGAGTTCGTCGACCATCGTACTGGCCGCTTCTTTATGCGTACCGAGCTGGAAGGGATCTTTAATGACACTACCCTACTGGCGGATCTTGACGGTGCCCTACCGCAAGGTTCCCTGCGCGAGCTGCATCCCGCCGGTTCGCGTCGGGTAGTGATTCTGGTCACCAAAGAGGCCCACTGTCTGGGGGATCTGCTGATGAAGTCGCGTTACGGCGGGCTGGACGTGGAAATCGCCGCGGTTATCGGCAACCACGACACTCTGCGCGGCCTGGTCGAAAGCTTTGATATTCCTTTCCAGTTGGTCAGCCACGAAGGGCTGACGCGCGAACAGCACGATCGCCAGATGGCGGACGCCATTGAGGTACACGCGCCTGACTATGTAGTGCTGGCGAAGTATATGCGGGTGCTGACCCCGGAATTCGTGGCCCGTTTCCCGAATCAGATTATTAATATTCACCACTCGTTTCTACCAGCCTTTATTGGGGCGCGTCCCTATCATCAGGCCTATGAGCGCGGCGTGAAGATTATCGGTGCTACGGCGCACTACGTGAACGATAATCTGGATGAAGGTCCGATCATCATGCAGGATGTGATTCACGTCGATCACACCTATACCGCCGAAGATATGATGCGCGCAGGGCGCGACGTTGAGAAAAACGTACTGAGCCGTGCTCTGTACCAGGTACTGGCTCAGCGGGTCTTCGTTTACGGTAACCGGACGATCATTCTGTAATCAGCCAGGGAAAAGGTTGTTTAACTTTAGGGCGTTACGCGCAAAAAGTACGCAAACAATTTATTTTCCATTATTCATCTCTTTACAGGGGCGCTTCATTTGATATGATGCGCCCCGCTTCCCGAGACGGAAGCAGGCCAGTGGTGGGGTTCCCGAGTGGCCAAAGGGAGCAGACTGTAAATCTGCCGTCATCGACTTCGAAGGTTCGAATCCTTCCCCCACCACCATCCTATCTCACTGTTTTACAGTGAAGCGGCGTAAAGCCACGACAATTTGATTTGCCCCTGGTGGGGTTCCCGAGTGGCCAAAGGGAGCAGACTGTAAATCTGCCGTCATCGACTTCGAAGGTTCGAATCCTTCCCCCACCACCATCACTTTATGTTCCTCCATGTTTAATCCCAGAGTCAGTTTTCCCATAGTGCGTAAACACAGGGAAGGACGAAAACCTTCGACTAAGGTTCGACTCGAGCGTAAGCGAGAGAACTCTTCGTTATTGATTCCCGAACCTCCCCCATCTTTCTGGCATAGCCCAGCGTTCGTCATTTGATTTTTCAGGCATGGATTCCTTCGACCATGCAAAATGCAGCATGCTGTTGCTGTTCTCCCTGATATCGCATCACAGCCTGTTCTCTGCATACTCGATATTGTGTGTATAATGTGTACAGTCAACCTGTCGGTCTGCGGCAGGGAGGCCAGAGTGAAAAGCGCGGAACTTATCAAACGACTGGAGAAAAACGGTTGGATTCTTGAACGAATAAAAGGTAGCCATCATCAGTTCTCCCATCCGGACTTTTCGATCGTTATCACGGTCCCGCATCCACGCAAAGATATGAAACCGGGAACGCTTCATCAAATTCTGAAGAGCGCGAAACTTAAGGAGTAACCATGCTCTACCCTGCTTTCATTGAAGTCGATACTGACGGTACAGCCAGCGGCTGGTTTCCGGACGTTCCGGGGTGTACCTTCGCCGGTGATACCATCGAAGACGCTTTTATCGATGCACGCAGCGCTATAGAAGCGCACTTTGAGCTGCTGAGTGAAAAAGAGCGAGAAATACCAACGCCGCGTCGCATTGAAGAGCATGCTAACGCGAAGGGCAGCGACGGCCTGAATGGTCTCTGGCTCTACATTGATATCAATATGGATAAATTTGACGGACGCGCTGAGCGTATCAATATTACGCTTGCGCACCGGCTACTTGAGCGCATAGACGCCACCGTTAAACAGCAGCCTGAGTACGGTAGCCGAAGCGCTTTTCTGGCCGCGGCCGCACGCGAAGAACTTCTTAAAAACCGTTAAAAAAAACCCTGCCGAAGCAGGGTTTCTCGTGACAGGTAGCGGATATCAGCGACGGGCGCGAACTACCTGATATTTGCGGGTCAGGTACTCCACCGGCGCGCTCCAGATATGCACCAGGCGGCTGAACGGGAACAGCACAAACAGCGTCATCCCCAGCACCAGGTGAATGCGGAATATCGGGGCCACGCCGTCCAGATGGGCGGAAGCGCCACCGTGGAAGGTCACCACCGACTGCGCCCAGCCCACCAGCTTCATCATCTCGGAGCCATCCATATGCTGGGCGGAGAACGGGATAGTCAGCAGACCCAGCGCGCACTGAATCATCAGCAGGCTCAGGATCAGAATATCTGCCGCGGTAGAGGTCGCGCGAATACGCGGGTTGAACAGACGGCGTTTCAGCAGCATCAGCCCCCCAACCAGCGTCATCACGCCACACAGACCACCGGCAATCATCGCCAGCTTCTGCTTCACGTCGATGGGCAGGAACGCCTCGTACATCCAGTGCGGCGTCAGCATGCCAAAGGCGTGCCCGAAAAAGATGCCCAGAATCCCCAGGTGGAACAGGTTCGAGGCCATATTCATGCCTTTTTTATCCAGCATCTGGCTGGATGACGCACGCCAGGTGTACTGGCCATAGTCATAACGCAGCCAGCTACCGACCAGAAACACCGTCCCGGCGATATAGGGGTAGATATCGAAGAAGAACATATTCAGGAAGTGCATTATTGCTGTCCCCCGGTAGAGATATTCAGATATTGCGGCGCCACTGCGCCAGCAAAGCGACGCTGGTGCTCGGAGATTTCAGAGTCACCGCAGCCGCTGTCCGCGAAGAATTTCACCTGCTCCTCCTCCCAGACCGCGTCCAGGGCCTGGGTGGTATCGTCGCGCGCTTCATCGGCGATCTGTTTACCAACCTGCGCCACATCGACCTGGCTTGCACTGAGCGACAGCAGCAGATCGAACAGCAGCGCATAGCGGCTGTCCCGTTTCTTCAGTCGGGCGCTCAGCAGCGCCAGAATCGGCGCAATATCGCCCAGACCAGCACGCGCTTCCTGCTCCGGCAGTTGAGCCAGATACTCCAGGTAGAGTGGCAGGTGATCCGGTAACTCGTGACTGTCGAGCTGCAAACCGATCCGTTGGTACTGCGCCATCAGATCGACCATAGCCTGACCGCGGTCCCGGGACTCGCCATGCACGTGTTCAAACAGCAGCAGCGAGGTAGCACGGCCGCGATCGAACAGCTCGCCGTAAGCGGCCTGGACATCCAGCAGATCCCGGCCCAGCAGATCGCGCAGGAAAATGCCCAGCGCCTGGGCATCGTTCTTGTTCAGCGCCTGAGCATCGCTGATGGCGGCAAACAGCTCCTGCTGATGCTCAACCAGCGCCGCGTCCGGGTACTCCAGCAGACGGGAGATAATCACCAGTTCAATCATTAGCGTTGCTCCGGGTGGTCACATCGATGGCATCGATACGGCGGCTGTTGAACAGATTGAATTTGGTATCCGAACCGTGGCAACCGTCGCCGAAGCTGAAACCGCAGCCGCTCTTCTCGGGGAAGGCGTCATGGGCCAGTTCGCGGTGGCTGGTCGGCACCACAAAGCGATCTTCATAGTTGGCGATGGCCAGATAGCGGTACATCTCCTGCGCCTGAGCTTCGGTAAGACCCACCTCTTCCAGCGCCCGGGTGTCACTCACACCATCCACGGTCTCACTGCGCTTGTAGTGACGCATCGCCAGCATCCGTTTCAGGGCCAGCAGTACCGGCTGGGTATCGCCAGCGGTCAGCAGGTTCGCCAGATACTGAACCGGAATACGCAGGCTTTCCACGTCCGGCAGAATGCCACTATGCGGCAGTTCGCCCGCGTCGGCCGCAGACTGAATCGGCGACAGAGGCGGCACATACCAGACCATCGGCAGAGTGCGGTATTCCGGGTGCAGCGGCAGCGCCAGCTTCCAGTCCATCGCCATTTTGTAAACCGGCGACTGCTGAGCCGCGTCGATAACGCTCTGGGGAATGCCGTCTTTCAGGGCCTGTTCAATGACTTTCGGATCGTTCGGATCCAGGAAGACATCCAACTGACGCTGGTAGAGATCCTGTTCGCTCTCGGTGCTGGCTGCCTGTTCAATGGCGTCTGCATCATAGAGCAGCACGCCCAGATAGCGGATACGGCCCACGCAGGTTTCGGAGCAAACGGTCGGCATACCCGCTTCGATACGCGGGTAGCAGAAGATGCACTTCTCGGACTTGCCGCTCTTCCAGTTGAAGTAGATTTTCTTGTACGGGCAGCCGGTAATGCACATCCGCCAGCCGCGACACTTATCCTGGTCGATCAGCACGATGCCGTCTTCTTCACGCTTATAGATGGCGCCGCTCGGGCAGGTGGCGACACAGGCCGGGTTAAGGCAGTGTTCGCACAGGCGCGGCAGATACATCATAAAGGTGTTTTCGAACTGGCCGTACATCGCCTTCTGCATGTTTTCGAAGTTCTGATCCTGGCTGCGTTTTTCGAACTCGCCGCCCAGGATCTCTTCCCAGTTGGGACCCGCTTCGATTTTGTTCATCCGCTTGCCGGTAATCAGCGAGCGCGGACGGGCGATAGGCTGATGCTTGCCTTCCGGCGCGTTATGCAGATGCTGATAGTCGTAGTCAAACGGCTCATAGTAGTCATCGATGCCCGGCAGATGCGGGTTGGCGAAGATCTTGCCCAGCAGCATGCCGCGGCCGCCCATGCGCGGCTGCAGCTTACCGTTGATTTTACGGATCCAGCCGCCCTTCCATTTTTCCTGATTTTCCCAGTCATTGGGGAAGCCGACGCCGGGTTTACTTTCAACATTATTGAACCAGGCGTACTCCATTCCCTCACGGCTGGTCCAGACGTTTTTACAGGTTACCGAACAGGTGTGGCAGCCGATGCACTTATCCAGATTCAGCACCATGCCGACTTGTGAACGAATCTTCATTTTGCGCTCTCCTGTTTCTGGTCGTTACCTTCACCATCCAACCAGTCAATATTTTTCATCTTACGAACTACCACGAACTCATCACGGTTAGAGCCTACGGTGCCGTAATAGTTAAAGCCGTAAGCCAACTGGGCATAGCCGCCGATCATATGGGTCGGTTTCGGGCTGATACGGGTGACCGAGTTATGGATACCGCCGCGCTGGCCGGTAATTTCCGAGCCCGGAATATTCACGATGCGCTCCTGGGCGTGGTACATCATGGTCATCCCGGACGGCACGCGCTGGCTCACCACGGCACGAGCCGTCAGGGCACCGTTGCTGTTAAACACTTCGATCCAGTCGTTATCGGCAATACCCAGCTCTTTGGCGTCCACTTCGCTCATCCAGACAATCGGACCGCCGCGTGACAGGGTCAGCATCAGCAGGTTGTCGCTGTAGGTGGAGTGGATACCCCACTTCTGGTGCGGCGTCAGGAAGTTCAGCGCCTTTTCCGGGTTGCCATTGGATTTCGTGCCCATCACCGCTTTCACCGAACGGGTGTCGATAGGCGGACGGTAAACCAGCAGGCTTTCACCGAAATCACGCATCCACTGATGATCCTGATACAACTGCTGACGACCGGAGAGGGTGCGCCACGGAATCAGTTCGTGAACGTTGGTGTAGCCCGCGTTATAGGAGACATGCTCATCTTCCAGACCTGACCAGGTGGGGCTGGAGATAATCTTGCGCGGCTGGGCCTGAATATCGCGGAAGCGAATCTTCTCGTCTTCTTTGTTCAGTGCCAGATGGGTATGGTCGCGACCGGTAAACTCGCTAAGCGCCGCCCAGGCTTTCACCGCCACCTGACCATTGGTTTCCGGCGCCAGGGTCAGAATCATCTCTGCAGCGTCGATAGCGCTGTTTAACATCGGCTGCCCTTTGGCCGGACCTTCCGCCTTCTGGTAGTTGAGCTTACGCAGCAGATCCATTTCGCTCTGGGTGTTCCAGGCGATCCCCTTACCGCCGTTACCCACCGTCTCGAGCAGCGGGCCGATAGAGGTAAAGCGTTCGTAAGTGGCCGGATAGTCGCGTTCCACCACCATCAGGTGCGGCGCGGTCTTGCCCGGAATCAGGTCGCATTCGCCTTTCTTCCAGTCTTTTACCTCCAGCGGCTGCGCCAGTTCGGCGGCAGAGTCATGCTGAATCGGCAGCGTGACCACATCGGTCTCCTGACCCAGATGACCTTCACAGACCTCAGAGAATTTCTTCGCAATGCCTTTATAAATCTCCCAGTCGCTCTTCGATTCCCAGGCGGGATCGACGGCGGCGGAAAGCGGGTGAATAAACGGATGCATATCCGAAGTATTCATATCGTCTTTCTCATACCAGGTGGCGGTCGGCAGCACGATATCGGAGTACAGGCAGGTACTGGACAGACGGAAGTCGAGGGTGACCACCAGATCCAGTTTGCCTTCCAGACCGTTATCGACCCATTCCGCCTCTTCCGGCATTACGCCGCCCTGCGCTCCCAGGTCCTTACCCTGAATGCCGTTTTCGGTACCCAGCAGGTACTTCAGCATATACTCATGGCCCTTACCGGAAGAGCCCAGCAGGTTAGAACGCCAGATAAACAGGTTACGCGGGTGGTTAGTTCCGCTGTCAGGCTGTTCAGCCGCGAAACGTATATCCCCGGTTTTCAGCGCCTTAACGGTGTAATCCGCCGGACTCATGCCCGCCGCATCCGCCGCCGCTTTAATGGTCAGCGGGTTGGTGTTGAGCTGCGGCGCGGACGGCAGCCAGCCCATACGTTCGGCGCGCACGTTAAAGTCAATCAGGCTACCGCTGTAGCGGGACTTATCCGCCATCGGCGACAGCAGCTCCTGCGCGGTCAGGGACTCATAGCGCCACTGGCTGGAGTGGTTGTAAAAGAACGACGTGCTGTTCATATGGCGCGGCGGACGCTGCCAGTCCAGGGCAAACGCCAGCGGCTGCCAGCCGGTCTGGGGACGCAGTTTTTCCTGGCCCACGTAGTGCGCCCAACCGCCGCCGCTCTGGCCGATACAGCCGCAGAAGATCAGCATATTGATCAGGCCACGGTAGTTCATATCCATGTGATACCAGTGGTTCAGACCGGCGCCGACGATAATCATGGAACGACCGTGGGTCTTATTGGCGTTATCGGCGAATTCACGGGCGGTACGGATGATTTGCTGGCGCGGTACGCCGGTAATCTGCTCGGCCCAGGCCGGGGTGTAGGCCTTAACATCGTCGTAGCTGGTGGCGCAGTTGGCGTCATCCAGCCCGCGATCCAGACCATAGTTGGCCATGGTCAGGTCGTAAACGGTGGTGACCAGCGCGCTGGTGCCATCGGCCAGCTGCAGGCGTTTCACCGGCAGTTTATGCAGCAGGATATTTTGCAGTTCGACCCGGTTAAAGTTTTCATTGCCCTCGGCGCCAAAGTACGGGAAGCCTACTTCGGCCACCTCGTCGTGGCTGCCCAGCAGGCTCAGGCGCAGGGTGGTTTCGTCACCGGAGGTGCCATCGCGCTGCTCCAGGTTCCATTTACCCTTCTCACCCCAGCGGAAACCGATAGAGCCGTTCGGCGCCACCAGCTCGCCTTTCGCGTCGTCGCAGGCTACGGTTTTCCACTCAGGGTTATTTTCCTGGCCCAGAGAGTCCACCAGGTCGGCGGCACGCAGCATACGGCCCGCGGCATAGTAACCGTCGCGCTCTTCCAGCATCACCAGCATCGGCATATCGGTGTAGCGGCGCACGTAGTCGGTGAAGTACTGGCTCGGGTTATCCAGGTGGAACTCGCGCAGCATCACGTGGCCCATCGCCAGCGCCATAGCGCTGTCGGTGCCCTGCTTCGGTGCCAGCCACAGATCGCACAGCTTGGCGATTTCCGCGTAGTCCGGGGTCACTGCAACCGTTTTGGTCCCTTTGTAACGCACTTCGGTGAAGAAATGGGCGTCAGGGGTACGGGTCTGAGGCACGTTAGAGCCCCAGGCGATAATATAGCTGGAGTTGTACCAGTCAGCAGATTCCGGTACGTCGGTCTGCTCGCCCCAGGTCATCGGTGAAGCCGGCGGCAGGTCGCAGTACCAGTCGTAGAAGCTCAGGCAGGCGCCGCCAATCAGCGACAGATAACGGGCGCCGGAGGCGTAGGAAACCATGGACATTGCCGGAATCGGCGAGAAACCGGCGACCCGATCAGGGCCGTAGTTTTTAACAGTCCAGACGTTAGCGGCAGCGATAATTTCATTCACTTCCTGCCAGGAGGAGCGGACAAAACCGCCGCGGCCACGGGCCTGTTTGTAGCGTTTGGCGTTCTCTTTGTCCGCCATAATGGACGCCCAGGCCTCGACTGGATCGCTGTTGCGCGTTTTTGCTTCGCGCCACAGCTTCATCAGGTGCTTGCGCATCAGGGGATATTTCAGGCGGTTGGCGCTGTAGAGGTACCAGGAGTAGCTGGCGCCGCGCGGACAGCCGCGGGGCTCATGGTTGGGCATATCCGGGCGGGTGCGTGGGTAGTCGGTCTGCTGAGTTTCCCAGGTCACCAGACCGTTTTTAACGTAGATCTTCCAGCTGCAGGAGCCGGTACAGTTTACGCCGTGGGTTGAACGCACAATTTTATCATGCTGCCAGCGCTGGCGGTAACCCTCTTCCCAGTCCCTGTTGGTATTCAGCAGTTGACCGTGACCGTCGGCAAAGGTGTCGCCCTTCTGTTTGAAGTAACGAAACCGGTCAAGAAATTTGCTCATCGGGATTCTCCTGATGTGGAGCCTTTGGCTCTTATAAATCGACATTGCTGGATTTGCCGCAACGGTAACGCGCGGAATTGTCAGGAGATTTGATAACGATCAACGCGCCAGGGCTTAGGTCATTCCCAGGAGAAAACAGCTACTCCAAAAGTGGCAGAAATAAATATCACCTAACCTAATGTTTTATATGCATTATTTTTATAAACCTCGGGGGAGTGATAGAAATAAATCAGTACAGGGGTATTAAGGGGTAGAGAAGACAGGACTCAATCAGCACTAAGCGATTGATGTAGCAAATAAATTGCATCATTGTAAACGCATTGTAATCATGCACTGGCAAAAAAAAGCGCGGCCCGTCGCCGCGCAAAAGGATAACCCTAAAGGTTAATGCTTTTTAATCATTGATTAACTGGCGCGCTTACGGCCATAGACGGCCCAGGTAATCACCACACACAGAATGTAGAACACCAGGAAGATCTTCATGGCCCCGGCCGGAGAGCCGGTCATTTCCAGCGAGGTCCCGAAGGCTTTGGGGATAAAGAATCCGCCAATAGCGCCAATGGCCGAAATAAAGCCCAGCGCGGCGGCAGTGTCGGTGGCTGCCTCGCGCATCGCCTCTTCTTCACTACCGCCTGCCGCTTTAACGCGATCCATGGTCAGCTTGCGGAAGATCACCGAAATCATCTGGAAGGTGGAGCCGCTACCCAGACCTGCGGTCAGGAACAGCACCAGGAACACGCCAAAGAAGGCCACAAAGTTGCCCCCCTCACCCGCTGTCGGCAGGGTCACAAACAGCGCGGCGCTGAAAATCGCCATCAGGACAAAGTTCACCAGAGTGACCCGAATACCCCCCAGACGGTCGGAGATAACCCCACCGGCAGAGCGCGCCAGTGCGCCAATCAGCGGACCGAAGAAGGCGTAATGCATCACATCAATCTGCGGGAACTGGGTTTTAGACAGCATCGCGAAACCGGCGGAAAAACCGATAAATGAACCAAAGGTCGCCAGATACAGCAGGCTCATAATCCACAGGTGGCCGCGCTTAAGTACCGGCAACTGTTCGCTCAGGGAAGCCTTCGAAGCCGCCAGATCGTTCATACCAAACCAGGCTGCCACGGTAAAAATCGCCAGCGGAATCACCCATACCCAGGCGGCATTCTCCAGGAACAAGCGGTTACCGTCGCTCTGCATCACTCCTTCACCGCCGAACACGGCAAACATCGACAGCGACAGCACCAGGGGGGCGACCAGCTGCATCACGCTCACCCCCATGTTACCCAGACCGCCGTTAATACCCAGCGCGCCGCCCTGCTTGCTCTTGGGGAAAAAGAAGCTGATGTTGGCCATGCTCGATGCAAAGTTAGCACCGGCAAAACCGCACAGCAGCGAGATAATAATAAAGGTACTAAAGGGCGTGGTCGGATCCTGTACCGCAAAACCCAGCCACACGCAGGGAACGATCAGAATACCGGTGCTGAACGCCGTCCAGCGACGACCGCCGAATACCGGTACCATAAAAGAGTAAGGTACGCGCAACAGCGCTCCGGAAACCGACGGCAGCGCAGTCAGCATAAACAGCTGGTCGGTGGTAAAGCTGAAACCGACCTTATTCAGATTCACTGCAACGGCGCTAAACAGCATCCAGACGCAGAAAGCGAGCAGCAGACAGGGTACCGAAATCCACAGGTTACGGCTGGCCACGCGGTGTCCCGTGCGTTGCCAGAAAGCCGGATCTTCAGGATGCCAGTCGGTAATAGTTGCACCTGACGACCGCTCGGGCAGGGCTGACTGAGTCATATTTACCTCTAAACTTTATGGGATATCTGCCGCCACATTAGGCCGAACAGATGAAGATAAGTTGATGTAAATCAATGGATAATCAGACTTTGCCATGAGCAAAAAATGCGCATACCCCAGGGGGAGTACTCCCCGAAAGGCAAAAAAGCGCGATTTTTCACTATGCTGTCCACAGGTGGCAAAAAAGTGCCGACATTCCTTACCCCTCTGGCAATTAAGGAGTAATTATTTGGAGGTATGGGTATACTCCGGGGGATGACAGAAAATAGAGCCAATAGCTTCTCCCGCGCCTTCCAACGGAGCCATCCGCTTATGCTAAAACGCAGCCTCTCTCCCCTGACCCTGTCCAACCAGCTGGCGCTAATCGTGCTGCTGCTTGCGGCACTGGGCGGCGCGGGACTGGCGCTGTCGGCCTGGCTGGGCCAGGGGCTACAGGGGAGCGCCCACGCCATCAATAAAGCCGGTTCTCTGCGTATGCAGAGTTACCGACTACTGTCGGCGGTACCGCTCCAGCCCAAGGATGAACGGCTACTGGAAGAGATGACCAGAACCGCTAACAGCATCCAGCTGCGCGATGCTGCCCGTAACGACCAGCAAAGTCGCCAGCTGGCAGCGCTCACCGACTACTGGCGTACCATTCTGGCCCCGGCCCTGAAGAATGCCCGGGATCGCGACGAGGTCAGCGCCAAAGTCGACGCCTTCGTGGGTTATATCGACGAACTGGTCACCGCCTTCGACCATACCACCGAGCTGCGCATCCACCACGTCATCATGCTGCAACTGGCGATGGCGTTACTGATGGGGCTACTCCTTATTTTCACCGTGGTATGGCTGCGCCAGCGCCTGTTTAATCCGTGGCGCCAGCTGCTGGAGATGGCTGCCGCCATAGGTCAACGTAACTTCAACCACCGGGTGCGGGTACGCGGGCGCGACGAAATGGCGACCCTGGGCGATGCCCTGAACAGCATGTCCGACGAGCTGGCGGAAAGCTATGCCGGGCTGGAGCAGCGGGTGGCGGAAAAGACCGCCGGACTGGCACGCACCAATCAGATGCTCTCCTTCCTCTATAACGCCAACCGCCGCCTGCACTCCCAGGCCGGTTTCTGTCAGCGGGTCACGCCGGTGCTCAACGAACTACGCACCCTCACCCCGCTATGCGAAATCGAACTGCGGGTCTACGAGCATGACGACGAAGAACACTACCAGGAATTTACCCTGCGCCCGGATGCCGACTGCCCGCACGACGACTGCCAGCAGTGTTCCCGTCATGAGCCGGAGCCGCACGGCGCTACCACCGCGCTGAAGTGGCGCCTGACCGACAGCCATACCCAGTATGGGCTGGTGCTGGCTCAGTTACCCCTGGGTAGTAGCCTGAGTCTGGATCAGCAACAGATGGTGGATACCCTGATGGAGCAGCTCACCACCACCCTGGCGCTGGAGCGTCAGTCAGAGCGTCAGCAGCAGTTGGTCGTGATGGAGGAGCGTTCCGCCATCGCCAGGGAGTTGCACGACTCCATCGCCCAGTCCCTCTCTTGTATGAAGATGCAGGTCAGCTGTCTCCAGATGCAGGGCGAAGCGCTACCTGAGCAAAGCCGCGAACTGCTGGGGCAGATCCGCAATGAACTGAATACCTCCTGGCGCCAGTTGCGAGAACTGCTGACGACTTTCCGCCTGAAATTGACCGAGCCGGGGCTGCGCCCGGCATTGGAGGAAAGTTGTCAGCAGTTCAGTACCCGTCTGGGCTTTCCGGTCGCGCTGGATTATCAGCTACCGCCGCGCCGGGTACCGGGGCACCAGGCCATTCACCTGGTACAGATCGCCCGCGAGGCGCTCAACAATACCTTTAAGCACGCCGAAGCCAGCGCCGCTGGCGTCAGCGTTACCCAGAATGACGACCAGATTCGCCTGACGGTCTGGGACAACGGCCGCGGCATTACCGGCAGCGGTGAAAAAAGTAACCACTATGGCCTGATCATCATGCGCGATCGAGCCCATAGTCTGAAGGGGGATTGCCAGGTTCGCCCACGCACCGGCGGCGGTACCGAGGTGGTGGTAAGTTTTATCCCCGAAGCCCAACTCTCTTCTACAACAGGAGCAAATACATGAGTCACCAGGAAGCATCAACCATCCTGCTTATCGACGATCACCCGATGCTGCGCACCGGTGTGAAACAGCTGATCAGCATGGCCCCCGATCTGAGCGTAGTGGGCGAAGCCGGCAATGGCGAGCAGGGCGTTGAACTGGCGGAATCCCTCGACCCGGACCTGATCCTGTTGGATCTCAATATGCCCGGTATGAACGGTCTGGAAACCCTGGATCGGCTGCGCGAAAAATCACTGTCCGGCCGGGTGGTGGTCTTTAGCGTATCGAATCATGAAGAGGATGTGGTCACTGCCCTGAAGCGCGGCGCCGACGGCTATCTGCTCAAAGATATGGAGCCGGAAGATCTGCTGAAGGCCCTGCATCAGGCCGCGGCGGGCGAAATGGTGTTAAGCGAAACCCTGACCCCGATACTGGCCGCCAGCCTGCGCGCCAACCGCGCCACTTCCGGGCGAGACGTGTCGCAACTCACCCCGCGCGAGCGCGATATCCTCAAACTTATCGCCCAGGGGCTACCGAACAAGATGATCGCCCGCCGCCTGGACATTACTGAAAGCACCGTAAAGGTACACGTAAAGCATCTGCTGAAGAAGATGAAGCTGAAATCGCGGGTCGAAGCGGCGGTCTGGGTTCACCAGGAGCGGATCTTCTGACAGCCCTACTCGTCGGGCAATAACTGCCAGCGCGAATCCTGCTCAGGCGCAATATCCAGCGGCGCCTGCGGCTTCAGGGTTACCCAGTTCGAGGTGACGCGCTGCCCCTTCTCATCCTCGACTGTCACCGACAGTCGCCAGCTATTTTCCGCTTCAGCCGAATTATCCCAGGCCGGCAGAATCACGGTCCAGCCTTCCGGGTTATTTCTATCCGCCGGCGGCGTCAGACTCAACGCCTGGGTATCCCCCTGCCAGGAAAGGCGGCGAATACCGTAGCGGGAATTTACCTGTAGCTTAAGCACCACCGAATCACCGGCATGCAGCTGCCACGGCGGCGTTGCCAGATACACCGACAGCGTCTTACGCTGGCGGAACTCCATAACAGGCGCGCCGCTGCGCTCGACATTGTCATAACGGCTACCGCGCAGCGAAGTAGCGGGCGCCACCTCATCGGCAGAGAGCTGTTTGGCCATCGAAACGCCGAAGCGGTAGTTCAGCTTAAAGCCCAGATCCTCCTGCACATCCCCCTTTTCCCCCTGCTTATGAGAGGCGGTCAGAGTAATTAGCGGAATCGGGGTATAGCTCAGCCCCAGCTTCACCGCCATGGGATCCCGGTAGCCGTTGCCGTTGCGAAACAGATCGACATTATCCCCGAAGTACTGTTCCAGACTGACGCTGGTATTAATATGACGATAGAACGGCAGACGGGCCTGAGCGGTAATATCGTAACCGTGAGCCATGCGTGCCTGTTGGCTGATATCGCTCATCCGCCAGTCACCCAGCGGATGATAATAGTTGGCGGATAGCCGCAGATTCTCGCCCCAGGCTTCGGCTCCCAGGCTGGCCCGCCGCAGGCTGTCGTCGAATTCGTTATCATAGAAGGTGTTGTAGCCCAGCAGCCAGTCACCCGCCACCCAGCGCTGCCCCATGCCCAGGTTGCCCACCAGCCCCTGATTCAACTGGCTGACGCCCACCTGGCTCCAGGTCAGATAGTGGTCGGTATCCTGCCAGGGGGTAAACAGCGAACCGCTACTGCCGGTAAACTCCCCTTCCTGATCCACCTTCAGCGCCACATCGGCATTGCCGTAAGGCGAAAGCAGTGACTCCGCCTCGCTGGTCACTCGGGTCGCCAGGGCATCGCGCAGATGGTCCAGGGCAAACAGCCGCGCCCGTTCACTGGTATGGAGATCGCTATCGGTCATGCTGGCTTCGCCAAAGGCTTTAGCCATGGTGGCGATTTTTTTTTCGGTGGCCGAATTGTCCGGCGCCGATCCGAGATCGGGCAGGCTATCCCCGTTATTATCAAAGGGGTTTTGGGCCTTCTGCATATAGGAATCCCCGGCAGCGATACCGGGACTGGCGTGGCAGAGCGACAGCAGAAGCGTGAATGTGCAAAAAGATGGATACCGCATATAAAGGTTGTAGCTACTTCCTGAGAATCCGGGTTCGACCAACGACACGAGCCTGAACCGCGAGTATAACATAACAGTGGGTCGGCGCCGCTCCCGTGAATCGACTGACTTTAGCTGAAAAATCGGCGGGATGTGCCAGACTTATGCCAGCCATCCCCGATCGCCGAGGCCTCCATGCACACTCGCTATCTGATGTTATTCTGCGCGTTATGCGGTATGCCCGCGCTGGCAGACACGCCATTCCGCCTGAGTTCGCCCGACTTCACCGACAATGCCCGCCTTGCTCCGCGCTTCGCCGGTAACGCGCCTGACAATCCCAACTGTACCGGTGAAAATCACTCTCCGGCGCTAAACTGGTACGACGCGCCAGCGAATACCCGTAGCTTTGCGCTGCTGATGCACGACCCTGAAGGGGCGAAGGGGCTGGGCGTCACCCATCTGGTGGCCTACAACATTCCGGCATCCAGCAGCGGCTTTGTTGCCAATGATCTGCGTGACGGCAAGGGCTATACTGGCGGCACCAATACACCAGGCAACCAGCGCTGGCACGGCCCCTGCCCGCCTCCGGGCACCAGCCCTCACCACTACACCTTTACCCTGATAGCCAGCGATCTGGAGCCCAACTTACCTGCCGGACTCACCCGGGAAGCGCTGATGACGCGCCTGAAAGGCCACGCCCTGGGCGCGGCCAGGCTGGTGGGGCGCTTTAGTCAGTAGTCAGCCTGCACTTTTCAGGCAGTGACGTAATTCCGGCAGGCAGGAGCCGCAGTTGGTGCCACAGCGCAGTCGTTGGCCCAGCGCCTCGGTGGTGACGCAACCCCCGGCGATAGCGGCCGCTATGGCGCGCTCCCCCACGCCGAAGCAGCTACAAATTAACCGCCCTTCGCCGCCCTCTCCTTGCGGCGCCTGCCCGGCCAGCAGAGCGTGGCGCTGACTCGCATCGCCGCAAAACGCGGACGCCACCCAGGGGATATCCACCTCAGGCAGCCGCTCTGCGCTATAGAATGCCAGCATCAGGCGCTCCCCCTGCCAGGCCAACAGGTGCACAAACCCCGGTCCGGCGGCGTGCTGAATCAACCAACCGCGCTGCTGGCACTGCGCCCTGATCCAGCCTTCCGGGTCGCCTTCTCCAGCCAGATGATAATGATCGCAGCCCTCCATTGGTCGCCGCCACCACTGGATCTGGCTGTCAAAGGTCGGCGCTTCCCGGCACAGCAGCTCGCCCTGCCAGCGCGGACGCCAGGGCTCCACCCTGACCGCCGTCTGCTTACTTTCCGGTTGCCCGGAGTGCGGACAGCAGGCGGCACTTACCAGGGCGTTCACCCGCCCCTGACCGGCAAAGCTGTCGGTCCAGTGCATGGGCAGAAACAGCGAACCGGCGAGCTGCTCGTCACTCACCCGCGCCCGGACGGCGATCCATCCCTGAGGGGAGACGACTCGCGCCAGTCCCCCCTGCCTTAGCCCGTATCGCCGGGCATCAGCCGGGGCGATTGCCAGTTGCGGCTGTGGCGTATGGGCCATCAGCCGCGGCACCGCACCGGTGCGGGTCATGGTGTGCCACTGATCGCGCAGTCGTCCGGTATTAAGCAACAGTGGATAGTGGCGCCCAACCACGGCTCGGGGCAACTGCGGCTCAACCGCCACCAGCGCCGCCCGCCCATCTTTGCGCCAGCCTTCCCGTTCAATCAGCAACCGGTCCGTCCCCTGCGGATGCTGCGCCGTAACCGGCCACTGTACCGGTTTCAACTGGTCATACTGCTGCTGGCTCAACCCTGCCAGCGCGCTGATATCAAAGGCCCGCTGGCCCTGATTTTCAAAGCCGGAAAGCGCTGCATGCTCGCAGAAAATCTGCTGCGGATGCTGCCAGGCGAAGGCGTCGCCATAGCCCAGCCGCCGGGCTATCTGTGCCACTATCCACCAGTCGGCTCTGGCTTCCCCCGGCGCCGGTAAAAAGGGGCGCTGGCGGGAGATCCGGCGTTCCGAATTGGTCACCGTGCCGTTCTTTTCCCCCCACGCCAGCGCCGGGAAGCGTACGTGGGCATAGCGTGAAGTATCAGTCTGTGCCGCAACTTCCGAGACAATCACCAGCGGACAACAGGCCAGCGCCTGATTAACCCGCAGGCTGTCCGGCAGCGACACCGCCGGGTTGGTGCCCATAATCCACACCGCCTTAACCTCTCCCCGCGCAATGGCATCGAACAGCGCCACCGCATTCAGTCCAGGGGTCTGCGCAATGCGTTCGCTGCCCCAGAAACGCCGCAGGCGAGCGATATCTTCCGGCACAAAATCCATATGACAGGCCAACTGGCTGGCGAGCCCCCCCACTTCGCGGCCGCCCATGGCATTGGGCTGACCGGTCAGCGAAAAAGGCCCGCAGCCGGGGCGCCCGTAATGGCCGCTCGCCAGATGCAGATTAATAATGGCGTTGCTCTTGTCGCTACCGCTGGTGGACTGGTTAATACCCATGGTCCACAGCGTTATCATGCTGTCGGCGGCGCACAACCAGTCGATAAGCTGACGTAGCTGCGCTTGCGGCAGTTGGCAGAAATCGGCGCAGGCGACCAGATGCCAGGGCTCTGCCGCCGCCAGCGCCTGCTCCTGTCCGGCAAAGCGCACCGCCGCCAGCGGTTTGCGGCGCACCACCTCACGCAACAACCCATTAAACAGCGCCCCGTCGCTGCCCGGACGCAATGCCAGGTGCAGGTCGGCGCCATCGCAGGTGGCGGTGCGTCTGGGGTCAATGACCACAATTTTCATTTGCGGCCGCCGCCGTTTCGCCTCCAGCACACGCTGCCACAGCACCGGATGGGCCCAGGCGGCATTAGAGCCGGTTACCAGTAGCAGGTCAGTCTGCTCCAGATCCTGGTAGCAGCCGGGAACGGCATCGGCACCAAAGGCGCGCTTATAGCCCACCACCGCCGAAGACATGCAGAGCCGGGAATTGGTATCGATATTGGCGCTGCCGATAAATCCCTTCATCAGTTTATTGGCAGCGTAATAGTCTTCGGTCAGCAGTTGCCCGGAGGCATAAAATGCCACCGCCTGTGGCCCGTACTGTTCGATAATCGCCTTCATCTGCCCGGCAGCATAGTCCAGCGCCTGCGACCATGTCTGACGCTGGCCGTTGACCTGCGGGTACAGCAGGCGCCCGCTTAGCCCCAGGGTTTCTCCCAGCGCCGCCCCTTTAACGCACAGGCGCCCGAAACTGGCCGGATGGTCGGGATCGCCGCGCAGGCTGAGCGTGCCTTTATCGTCACGCTCCGCCACCAGCCCGCAGCCCACGCCACAGTACGGACAGGTGGTTCGCACCGCGCTCATGACGCCCGGGCCCGCACGATTAACGCCTGGCTGGCGACCCATACCTGGCCCGCTTCCACCTTCACCGGCCAGGCACGCACCGCCGGTGCGCCATCTTCCAGATTACAACCGTCGCGCAGCCGGATCTGCTGCTTATAGAGCGGCGAGATCACCATCGGTTCACCGTCGCGATCGCCAAGGATCCCACGGGAAAGTACCCCCGCGCCGTTGGCGGGCTCCAGGTTATCCAGAGCGAAGACCTGTTCGCCAAAGCGAAATAGCGCAATCTGCTGTTCGCCAAGCCGGGCGCCGATACCGGCATTTTCCGGGATCGACTCCAGTGCGCAGATGGCCTGCCAGGGGCGCGATGGCAGCCGTGCATCGGCCACCGTAATCTGCGCTGCCGGCTGGCGCTGACCGCGGAGCATCCGCGATTGCAGCCGTTCATCCGGGGTATCATCGTTAACGAACGAGCGAAACAGCGCCAGCCGTTCGGGGCTGTTAAGAGTGGTCTGCCATTCGCACTGGTAGCTGGCGATGACATGCGCCATTTCGCGATCCAGCTCGTCGCCAATCCCCAGGCTATCTTCCAGAATCACCGCCCGCAGGTAGTCGATGCCCCCTTCCAGGTTGTCCATCCAGACGCTGGTGCGCTGTAACCGGTCGGCGGTACGGATGTAAAACATCAACAGACGGTCGATAGTGCGGATCAGACTCGCGGTATCGAGATCGCTGGCAAACAGATCGGCATGGCGTGGCTTCATGCCGCCGTTGCCGCACACGTACAGGTTCCAGCCCTTGTCGGTGGCAATCACCCCCACATCCTTGCTCTGGGCTTCGGCGCACTCGCGGGTACAGCCGGAAACCGCCATCTTGATCTTATGGGGCGAGCGTAACCCTTTGTAGCGATGCTCCAGCTCGATAGCCAGCCCGGTAGAGTCCTGTACCCCGTAGCGACACCAACTGGATCCGACGCAGGATTTCACGGTGCGCAGCGACTTGCCGTAGGCGTGACCGGTTTCAAAGCCCGCCGCCAGCAGATCGCGCCAGATATCCGGTAGCTGCTCCAGTCGGGCGCCAAACAGATCGATACGCTGACCGCCGGTAATTTTACTGTACAGTCCATAGCGTTTTGCCACTTCACCAATGGCGATCAGACCATCCGGGGTGATTTCGCCCCCGGCCACCCTGGGCACCACCGAATAGCTGCCATCCTTCTGGATATTGGCGAAGTAGCGATCGTTGGTGTCCTGTAACGGCAGATGCGCTGGCTGTAGTAGATAGTCGTTCCAGCAAGAAGCCAGCACCGACGCCACCAGCGGCTTACAGATTTCACAACCGTGGCCGTGCCCATAGCGGCTAATCAACTGCTCAAAGGTGCGGATATGGTTAACCCGCACCAGGTGGTAGATCTCCTGACGTGACCAGGGGAAGTGTTCACAGATATCTTTTTTCACCTCCACGCCCCGGGCCGCCAACTGGCATTCCAGCACCTGTTTCGCCAGCCCCGCGCAGCCGCCGCAGCCGGTGGCCGCTTTGGTCGCGGCCTTTAAGGCGGCCATGTCCTGAGCTCCGGCATCCACGGCGGCGCAAATATCCTCTTTGCTGACATTGTGGCAGGAGCAGATCTGCGCGCTTTCCGGCAGCGCAGCAACACCCACGCCCTTGCGGGCCCCCCCCTCTGCCAGCGGCAGAATCAGGCTTTCCGGCCGGGACGGCAGTGCCATATCATTAAGCATCATCTGTGTCAGGGTCGCGTAATCGCCGCTGTCCCCCACCAGCACGCCCCCCAACAGCCGGGAATTATCCGCCGAGGTGACGATCTTCTTGTAGATTCCGCCCGGACCATCGCGCCACTGATAGCTCTGACTGCCCTCCGTGCGGCCATGGGCGTCGCCGAACGAAGCCACTTCAACCCCCAGCAGTTTCAGTTTAGTGCTCATATCGGCACCGTTAAATACCGCCGCTTCCCCAGCCAGGCCAGCAGCAGCCACCCGCGCCATCTGATATCCCGGCGCCACCAGCCCGAAGATTTGCCCCTGCCACAGCGCGCACTCACCAATCGCCAGGATATCGGGATCGTCGGTGCGGCAGGCATCATCGATCGCCACACCGCCGCGATCCCCCAGCGTCAGACCGCAATCCCTGGCCAGTTCGTCCCGGGCGCGGATCCCGGCGGAAAACAGCAGCAAATCGGTCTCCAGTTGTTCACCGTCGGCAAAGTTCAACCGCAACCGCCCCTGCTCTTCATCGATTCGCGTGGTATTTTTAGAGGTATGTACGCTGACCCCCAGCGCGGTAATTTTGTCGCGTAACAGCCCGGCACCGACTTCATCCAGTTGCACCGCCATCAGGCGCGGTGAGAACTCCACCACATGAGTTTCCAGCCCCAGTTGCCTGAGCGCATTAGCGGCTTCCAGTCCCAGCAGACCGCCGCCGATCACCACGCCGCGCCGGGCGCTGACGGCGCGTTCACGAATTGCCGCCAGATCGTCAAGGGTGCGGTAGACCAGACAGCCCGGCAGATTCTGCCCCGGAATCGGCGGCACAAAGGCCCGGGAGCCGGTGGCCAGTACCAGCTTGTCCCAGCGCACCTCATGGCCTTCTGCGTCCCGTACCACGCGACGCTCGCGATCGATTTCGCTGATGGCGCAGCCGGTACGCAGTTCGATGCCATGGCGTTCAAAGAAACCCGCTTCAACCAGCGATAGCGATTCAGCGCTGCGCCCGGCAAAATATTCGGAAAGATGGACCCGGTCATAGGCGGCATGGCGTTCGTCACCAAAGACCACGATGTGATAGCGCAGATGCAGATCCAGTTGTACCGCCTGCTCAAGGAAATGATGGCCGACCATGCCGTGGCCCACGACCACCAGCGTCTGTTTGGTTGTTAGCTCTGTCATTGTTTCGCTTCCTGCCGCGTCATCGCGCGGCGCTGTATGGTCGAATAACAGCGCGGTCCCCGCCGGGGTTCCGTGCTCCAGGTGTTCGCTCAGGCGCGCCGCCGGGCTGAGATCGCCATACAGCAGCGCGCCGCGCAGTCGTCCGTCACGCAGCAGCAGACGACGGTAGTGGTCGGTTCGGGGGTCGATGGCGGTCAGTAGCTGGTCGCCCGGCCGGGGTCGGGTGTCGCCCAGGCAGAACAGATGGATGCCGGTGACCTTAAGTCGGGTACCGGTTTCCCGGTAGCGGTAGCCCGTAAGCGACGTACCGGCCAGCCTGGCAGCCAGGATCTCCGCCTGCTGCAGCGCCGGAGCCAACAGTCCCGGACAGCGGCCTTCTGTCTCGCAGCAGTCCCCCAGCGCGCTGACCTGCGGCTGAGAAGTCTGTAGCTGTGCGTCCACCAGGATACCGGTAGCGCAGGCCACGCCTGCCCGGCGAGCCAGTTCTTGATTGGGACGAACCCCGGTCGCCATGACCACCAGCTCCGCCGACAGGCGTTCGCCGTCAGTGAGCGTGACACCGTCACTATCAATCTGGCAGATACCACTACCGGTCACACAGCGGATCCCCCGTGCTTGCAAATCCCTCTCCAACAGCTCCCCGGCACAGGCATCCAGTTGCGCATCCATCAACCACGGCTGACGGTGCACCAGGGTGACCTCCTTTCCGCGCTGGCGCAGTGCGGCGGCGGCCTCCACGCCCAGTAACCCGCCCCCCAGTACCACCGCATCGCCGGATTGGGCCAGCATGGCCGCCACATCGGCCCGGGTACGGAAAGCGTGAACATGGGGTAGCTGACTTCCGGGGATCGCCGGTATCTGCGGGCGGGCTCCGGTGGCAAACACCAGTTGGTCCCAGGCCAGGTGCCGATCCGCCACCGTAAGCGTCCGCGTCCTGAGGCAGACCGCCGTCACCGGCGTGCCACTCAACACCCGGATACTCCGCTCCCGATACCAGGCGGCATCATGCAGACACAGCGCTTCCTCATCGGTTTCTCCGGCAAGCAGCGGCGTGAGCTGGATGCGGTTATAGGCCAGTCCCGGCTCTTCGCCGATAAGCGTGATGGCATAGCGGCCAGGCGCCAGCTCCCACAGTCGCTCCGCCAGCCGCAGCGCCGCCATGCCACTGCCGATAATCACCAGTCGTTGCGCCATTGCCGCTCCTCAGGCCGCTTTCGGCTGCTTTTCATACAGAAAGTGGAGAATATGCTGTCGCAACTGGTGGTAGCGGCTGTCATCCGCCAGTTGAACCCGGTTGCGCGGCCGCGGCAGATTCACGTCCACTACCTCGCCCACCGTTGCCGCCGGACCGTTAGTCATCATCAGCACCCGATCGGAGAGCAGTACCGCCTCGTCCACGTCGTGGGTAATCAGCACAATGGTGGTATTCAGGCTGTTCTGGATGCGCATCACCGCATCCTGAAGATGAGCCCGGGTCAGGGCATCCAGCGCACCGAAGGGTTCATCCATCAGCAGCACTTTGGGCTTCATAGCCAGCGCCCGGGCAATGCCCACCCGCTGCTTCATGCCGCCGGAGATCTCCCCCGGGTGTTTATGCAGGGCATGGCCCATCTGCACCTGTTCCAGGTTATGGACTATCCACTCCGTCCGCTCGCGACGGTTCATGCTGCGCTTAAATACTTTGTCGACTGCCAGCGCCACGTTGTCGTAGCAACTGAGCCAGGGGAGCAGTGAGTGATTCTGGAACACCACCGCCCGTTCCGGGCCAGGACCAGCAATTTCGCGATTTTCACACAGCAGCCCCCCAGCGCTGGGGCGGTCGATACCGGCAATCAAATTAAGCAGCGTCGATTTGCCGCAGCCGGAATGGCCTATCAGACTCAGAGTCTCCCCTGGTGCGATATCGAAGCTGACGTTTTGCAGCGCCAGAAATTCGCCGCTGGCGGTGTTGAAACGCTGACTGACGTTCTGTACCTGGATAATCGGTTTCATAAGGCCCCCTTTATTCCGACCAGCTAAAGCGGCGCGCCAGCAGCATCAGTCCCTGCTCCAGCAGCAGCCCCACCACGCCGATAATGACGATGGCGACGATAATGTTTTCCATGTTGAGGTTGTTCCACTCGTTCCAGATCCAGAAGCCGATGCCCAACCCGCCGGTCAGCATTTCAGCGGCGACAATCACCAGCCAGGCAATGCCGATGGAAAGCCGCACGCCGGTCAGCACCGCGGGCAGTACCGCCGGAAACAGAATGCGGCGCATCACCGTCCATTCGGAAAGCTGCAACACCCGCGCCACGTTGAGGTAGTCCTGCGGAATGCGCCTGACTCCTTCGGCGGTGTTAATCACCATCGGCCAGATCGAGCAGATAAAAATGGTCCAACTGGAAGCCGGTTCTGCGCGCTGGAACAGCAGCAGGCCAATCGGCAGCCAGGCCAGCGGGCTGACCGGGCGCAGCAGCGCAATCAGCGGATTAAACATATGGGCCAGCAGGGTGAAGCGACCAATGGCGAACCCAAGGGGGATCCCCACCAGCGCCGCCAGACCAAAACCCACCGCCACCCGGCTAAGCGAGGCCAGCACATTCCAGCCAATCCCCATGTCGTTAGGGCCATCGCGATAGAAAGGGTCGGCAAACAGGACCCGCGCCGAATCCAGGGTGCTGAGCGGCGTGGGAAAGCCGCGACTGTTGATGGCCGCCAGTTGCCAGACCACCAGCAGAATGCCTAACCCCAGTAGCGCGGGAATCAACCGTTGCAGCAGCCGGTTGCCGCGCCGCCGCCAGTCCGGCGTCGCTTTTCGTACCGCCAGCGGCGGCAGCACGATCACTTCTCCTTCCCGCGTCGGAGCGGGGTTTTCTACGGTTTGATGCAGCGTTTTCATTACTTCCCCCTTAGCGTTTAATGGCAAAGCTGGCGGCATAGCGGGCGGGATCGCGCCCGTCCCACAAGGTGCCATCCATCAGGCGGCTGGTACGCAGCGTTTCGCCCGGTGGCGTAATACCGCCAACGGCGCTGGCAGCCTCGCGCCAGACATCATTACGGTTAATGCGTGCCGCCAGCGCCTGGTAGTCGGGCTCGTGTTTCAGCAGACCCCAGCGCCGGAACTGAGTCAGAAACCAGATGCCGTCGGAATGCCAGGGCCAGCTCACTTCGCCATCGCCGAAGTAGCGCATGCCGTGCCGGTCCTGCCAGCGATTGCCCAGACCATCTTCGTAGTCGCCGAGCATACGCGGCGCCAGGTACTGCTCTTTGGTATTGAGCCAGGCCCTGCGGGCCAGCTCTTTTGCGGTTTCGCGCCGGTTTTCCGGGCTGGCGTCCAGCCAGCGGGCGGCATCCAGCACCGCGGCCGTCAGGGCCCGGGCGCTGTTAGGATTCTGTTCCACCCAGTCCCGGCGGGTGCCAAGGATCTTCTCCGGGTGATCGGGCCAGATCTGCTGAGAAGTGGTGGCGGTATAGCCGATGCGATCGTTGATGGCGCGGGCATTCCAGGGTTCGCCCACGCAGAAGCCCACCATGTTGCCAATCATCATGTTCATCACCATCTGCGGCGGCGGAACCACCACGGTGCGCACATCGTTGAACGGGTGAATATCGTTGGCCGCCAGCCAGTAATAAAGCCACATAGCATGGGTGCCGGTCGGAAACGTGTGGGCGAAGGTATAGGTTCCCGGTGCCGACCCGGCCACCCGTTTCTTCAGCCCGGCGCCATCGACGATCCCTTTCTCCCGCAGGTCGGCAGAGAGCGAGATAGCCTGACCGTTATTGTTCAGGGTCATCAGATTCGCCATTCGCTGTGGCTTACCGGCAATGCCCAGCTCCAGGCCGTAAATTAGTCCGTAAAGAACGTGGGCGGCATCCAGTTCGCCGGAGACCAGTTTGTCGCGTACCGAGGCCCAACTGGCCTCTTTAACCGGCTCGATCCGAATCCCATACTTCTTATCGAACCCTTTAAGCGCCGCCATCACCACCGGCGCACAGTCGGTCAGCGGAATAAAACCTACCCGGATGGTGGTCTGCTCCGGTTTATCCGATCCCGCCGCCCAGGCAGCGTTCATCAGGCCGGGCAGCAGCAGCGATCCACCGAGTGCCGCCCCGGTCTGAATCAGCCGGCGACGCGAAAGGGTAAACGAGTTTTTAGGCATGGCGACTCCTGGTAAAAAAGACAAAAAAAAGCGCCCCGCGCTGCCTGATGGCAGCGCCGGACGCCTTTATCCGCTGACTCTGACACCGCCGTTGGCGCCAGGGCTCAGTCAATTTTTCTGTAAACTGTCACCACCGTTTTGCAAACCCCGTGCCAGTTCGCCGCAGCCCGCCAGCGGCGGCAATCAACGCTTAAGCGCCATGGACTGCACCGTCAAGGGGCGCAAACTGCCCGCCGATTGTGCAGTCAGTCGTCGGGCCATAGCCCGGAAAGGGTCAGCATAGCCCGAGCTATTTCCACCATGCGACGGTTCTGGTCCATCGCCAGCTTGCGTAGCTGCTGCCAGGCCTGCTCTTCACTCATCCCCTGATGGCGAATTAACAGCGCTTTCGCTTTATCGATAACTTTGCGCTCTTCCAGGGTGGTCTGTAGGGAGGCTAACTGACGGCTCAAAGTTTCCAGCTCCCGGGCCTGCTGGCGCACCAGCTGCAGCAAATGACGATTTGGAGGCTGGGCCATATCGTCGCTGGCATGGCTCGCCACCCAGCGGGCGAAAGCGGGTTCATCCTGGCTTTCTGCTTCCCGGACAGAGGCCAGCGCTGCCGCGGCCAGCGCCATCAACTGGCCGATCAGGCTTTCTTCCAGCTCACGCAGGGCATCGATACGTCGGGTCTGGAGCTCAAACCAGCGCAGGGTGGCCGTCCCCTTTCCCGGTAGCCGGGTGCAGGCGATGCGCCGTAGCTGCTCTGTTTCCAGACAGGCCTCGCCGCGCTGATGGAAGCGGGCCACGGTCACCGGATCCGCCAGCGCCAGAAACGAGGCAAAGCAGCGCTGCTGGCCATCGATACGATCCACCAGTTGCTGGCGCAGTTCTGCCGTGAAACTGCCCTCGGTGAAGCCAATGGCCCCCAGCGCCCGCTCCTGACCAACCAGCTCCTTCCCCTGCATAAAGCTGTAAAGCGCCGTCAGCCCCTGGACCACCTCCCGGGATTCCAGCGCTTCGCTGGCTTCCGGCACCAGGCTCAGCAGATGACGAATGGCGCAGTTGAAGCACGACATCGCCTCTTGTGCGGCGACCTCTCCCCGGCTCAGTCGCTGGCGCAGTTCAGGCAGTTGATCCAGCGCCCACAGGGCGCAGGCCAGTCGGGAACAAAAAGCGCCGCTCAGGGCCGCGGGCGGCGATGGCAGCCCCGCCTGAAAACCGGCCGTCGCCTGCTGCGTTTGCCGGGCGCTCTGCACCCGCTCCCGGGCGAACAGCTCACCGCCGGAGCACAGCCAGATATTGGAAGCGCCGCGTTCGCGCTGAAGCAGATGCACCAGATGGCTGATTTGCCCTGCCCAGTGGCCAATATCCAGCACTCGGGAAAGCTGGGCCTGCTGGCGTTCGCGTGCCGCCAGGAACCAGGCGCGCGCATCGCCTGGCGGCGGGGACGTGGTCGTCATATACTCCCTCCGAAATAACCGTTATTTCAGAGCAAGCAAAAGTCATGCCCGCCCGGGCAGGGAGAGAAAATGCAAAAGATCGTGATTATCGCCAACGGCGCCGCCTACGGCAGCGAGTCTCTGTTTAACAGCCTGCGGCTGGCCATTGCGCTGCGCGAGCAGAACATCCAGCCGGAAGTGAAGCTGTTTTTAATGTCCGATGCGGTGACCGCCGGACTGCGCGGCCAGAACCCCACCGAGGGCTACAACATCCAACAGATGCTGGAGATTCTGACCGCTCAGGACGTGCCCGTGAAACTGTGTAAGACCTGCGCCGACGGCCGCGGCGTCAGCGCCCTACCGCTGGTGGATGGCGTGGAGATAGGTACTCTGGTGGAACTGGCTGAATGGACCCTGGCGGCCGATAAGGTGCTGACTTTCTGAGCCATTAACGTTCCGGCGCCGTACCGCTGACGCCCTGAATGGCGCGCACCTCAGCCAGTAGATCGTCAAGGTTGCTGTCGTGCATACCGAGTTTGCCCAGCGTTTGCTCCAGCGAGAACAGATACTGGGCATTGCTGCCAAGGGGACCGCAGGCCGCGGCAATCAGCGGCGCCACTACCCGCGCCCGGGTGTCTGACTCATAGAGCGGATGGCGGGGGTCCATGGTAAACACCAACGCATTCACGGTACGGCCATCGTCCAACCGCAGCGGACACCAGCGCGGCAGATAACAGCCAGTGATCATCTCGCGCTTCCACAGTAGCGTCAGCTCCTGCTCCAGGGTCGCTTCCGGCAACCGGAAGGCCACGCCGGTGGTGCGGCCGCCCTCTTTAAGCGCCAGCATGCGCCCGGGCTGGCTGGCAGTGCCGCGCCCGGCGGTGAGCCGCAGGCAAAAAGCCCGGTGCCACCCTTCCAGAGAGCCGGTAGCTGACTCTTCATACTCCAGCGCCGGGTTCCACATCAGGGAGCCATAGCCAAAGATCCACACTGGCCCCCCGGGACGGCAGGCCAGGGTTGCGGCCAGCGATGCCGCCCGCTGTTCGACCGACCAAAGTAATGAAGATTCAATGGTACCAAAGGCGGTACTACAATCTGCGTTAGCTAAAAAATCGCGTGTGATCACCCGTATCCCCCTGCTTAGCGTTACTGCATCCCGGCCAGTCAGGAGCCTTCCCGGCTCGCGCATGCCCTGCCTGTGCGCGCGCTATTTCGACCATAGAAAATTACGGCGTCGCTGACAAGGGGCACTTTGATACTTTTTGGCCCCCCCGCGATATTATCCGTAACCTGACGGAGTACCCGCCTCCTGACGCATACTTTTTACTGATAAATCACCAATACCGGTTCTGAGTCGCCTTTTCCCTTATCATGACTGACGACACCAGCATGGGCATCTACACGCCAGATAAGTATCAACTGTCTGAATACGGGCACAAGTTCTGGGGGAAATCGCCATGAAAATCTTATCCTCGCCGCACGGCGAGTCATCAGCAGGGCTCAGACAGTTCTACAGACAATAAAATTATAACTCATTGATTAACGTATAATTTAAAAACTATTATGCGATTTATCAGGCGATTAAAGAAAATATCCCTAAAGCAGTAAAATTTAGTAAAAAAACGCAGCATTTAGCAAAATATCTGCTATTTTATCGAGTATTCATGGTTTTACTATAATGACTGCTGGTAACGGCAGGCTATTCACCTGCGATAATAGGGAGAATTACAATTGACAAAGCAGCATGAGGCGGTAAAAACCCGCCACAAGGAGACTACCCTCATCTTCCCGGTTGTGGCACTGGTGGTGCTCGCGATGTGGGGCTCCAGCCAGTCGCTGCCGGCCATCGCCGGTATTAACCTCCTGGCGCTGGTCGCCATTCTGAGCAGCGCCTTTAGCGTGGTACGTCACGCCGACGTGCTTGCCCACCGACTGGGCGAACCCTACGGCTCTCTGATTCTCAGTCTGTCGGTAGTGATTCTTGAAGTCAGCCTGATCTCGGCGCTGATGGCCACCGGCGACGCCGCCCCAACCCTGATGCGTGACACACTCTACTCTATCATTATGATTGTCACCGGCGGTCTGGTCGGATTCGCATTGCTGATGGGCGGGCGCAAATTCGCCACTCAGTACGTCAACCTGTTCGGTATTAAGCAGTATCTGATCGCCATGTTCCCGCTGGCGGTAATTGTGCTGGTGTTCCCCATGGCGCTGCCGGGGGCGAACTTCACTATCGGCCAGTCGCTGTTAGTCGCCCTGATTTCCGCCGCCATGTATGGCGTATTTCTGCTGATCCAGACCCGCACTCACCAGAGCCTGTTCGTTTACGAGCACGAAGACGAAGCGGATGACGACGATCCGCATCACGGCAAACCTTCTGCGCACAGCAGCGCCTGGCACACCGTCTGGCTGATCGTCCATCTGATTGCTGTGATTGCAGTCACCAAGATGAACGCCGTGCCTCTGGAAAACCTGCTGACCTGGATGAACGCCCCGGTAGCCTTCACCGGTTTCCTGGTAGCACTACTGATTCTGTCGCCGGAAGGGCTTGGCGCCATTAAAGCGGTGCTGAATAACCAGGTACAGCGCGCCATGAACCTGTTCTTCGGTTCGGTGCTGGCGACCATCTCCCTGACGGTGCCTACAGTGACCCTGATCGCCATTATCACCGGCAATGAGCTGATCTTCGCACTGGGCGCCCCGGAGATGATTGTGATGCTGGCCTCGCTGGTGTTGTGCCAGATCTCCTTCTCTACCGGCCGTACTAACGTGCTGAACGGTGCAGCGCATCTGGCGCTGTTTGCCGCCTATCTGATGACGATTTTCGCCTGAGTTGTAACAGGGGCCGCACCTGCGGCCCCTGTTACTTCGCCTCATCCGCCAGCCTCTGTGCCATACCTATCGCCTCTACCAGCCGCTGACGATTAACCCGCGGCGACGGCGTATCCAGCACTCGCGTCCATAACGTTATCGCCCGTGAATAATCGGCGTGCAGAAACGCATCCGACGCCAGCAGCATCAGTGCCGTCACTTCATCCGGCTCGGCCGCCAGCGAGCTATCGATCCACTGCCGTACCTCTGGCGTCAGCTGTTGCCCGTTCTGATAGTAAAGCGCCACGGCCAGCGCCGCATAAAGTCGGGCATCGCCGCCACGCAGCGTCAGCGCCTGACGATAAGCAAATAGTGCCTGCGGATAGCGGTCATCGAGCATCAGCCTGTCGCCCAGCAAAGCCCAGTCATCACCGCTTTGTGGGACGGGCTGAGATACCGACAGCGGCCGTTTTTCCTGCTGCGCCATCACCTTCTGCCAGCGTGGCGCCAGCGCCAGGCCGCAGAGTACCAGCAGCGTAATAACCAACAGAGTACGCCAGCCCCCCATGGTCATTGTCGCCTCCTGTGGTAACGCCACAGCGCCACCGCCAGGGCGACCAGCAGTAACGGCGGAAACAGCCACAACACCAGCGCCGCGCCGCGCCACGGCGGCTGGTAACGGACAAAATCCCCATAGCGTTCGGTCATATAGCCGGTGATCTCCTGCTCGCTCTTCCCCTGTTCCGCCATCGCGAAGACCTGATGACGCATGGCAACCGCCACCGGCGCTGTCGACTCCAGCAGACTCTGGTTCTGGCACTGGGGGCAACGCAGCCTGCCAGAAATCGCCAGCGCCCTGTCCTGTACCTCTGGCGAACTAAAGCGCCAGGTATCCACGACCTCCGCCAACGCCCCCGTCGTCACCAGGCACCACAGCATCAGGCTCCAGGCCAGTCTCCTCATTGCCGCTTTCTCCCCGCTCCACTAAATGCCGCACCCAGCAGCATCAATACCCCTCCCCCCCAGACCAGCCGAACGCCACTCTGTACATAAAGACGCACCGCATAACGGCCGGGGGCGGGTTTTTCCCCCACCAGCGCGTACCAGTCGCGCCAGCCGTTGGTGGCCGTATCCGGTTCAAACATCTGCTGCCCACGGACGCTATAAAAACGCCGCTCCGGCCGCAGGGTGGCTATCGGCACGGTATCATCACGCCAGACGCCGATGGTGAGCTGCTCAGCGCTATAGTTTCCTGCCGCCAGAAGACGTGTTTCCTGAAGCGTAAAGCGGTAACCGGCCAGAGTGACGCTCTCACCCGGCATTAGCAATACGCTCACCTCCTGCTTAAGTAACGCTGCACTGGCGATACCGGCAGCGCAGACTAATACCCCACTATGGGCCAGCCATGTCGGCCAACGGCCTCTGCGGCTTGCGGCCAGCATCAGCGCTATCCCCACCAGCGCGAAGGGCAACAGCACCAGGTTAAACCAGGGCGCCCCCACCGAGATCTGCCCACCGCCGGTCAGCCGGTACAGAATGGGGAATAGCGTACCGATCAACACCACCAGCGCACTGGCGACAAACAGCCACAGGCCCCCCACCAGCCAGACGCTGGGTGCGGGCCCGTCCGGCATCCGGCGGTAGCGCCAGGCGCTAACGGCAAACGCCGACAGCGCCCCCAGGCTCAATAGCGCAAACAGCGCCAGCAGCGGCAGCCCGCGCGTCTCATCCAGCGCAAAGGCATGTACCGACATTAATATGCCCGAACGCACGATAAAGGTACCCAACAGCGTCAGTAGCCCGGTCGCCAGCACCAGTAGCGTGGCGCTGCGGCTTAAATGGCCGCTGCGGCGCATAACGACCAGCGCGTGCAGACTGGCGATGCCGGTCAGCCAGGGCAGAAGCGATGCATTCTCGACCGGGTCCCAAAACCACCATCCCCCCCAGCCCAGCTCACTCCAGGCCCACCAGGACCCCAGGATCATACCGGCGGTCGACAGACTCCAGGAAATGGCCACGTTACGCAGACACAAGCGAGCCAGCGCGGCAGGCGCGGTCTGGCAAAACAACCCCGCCAGCAGTTGCGCCGCGCTAAACAGAAATCCGGCATAGCTCAGATAGAGCAGCGGCGGATGCATTAGCAGCGCGGGATGTTGCAACATGGGATTGAGATCGCGCCCGTCCAGCGGAGCGGGAAACTGGCGGGCGAAAGGATCGGACAGGGTCACAATAAACAGCAGTAGCGCAACCTGGATAATCGAGCCCAGCGCCAGGGTAAGCCCCTTACGACGTAGCCCCTTCCCCCGCCACCGCCACGCGGCTATCGCCTGCCAGACGGCAAGAGAGAGACTCCATAGCAGCAGCGAGCCTTCATGACCCCCCCAGGCCGCCGCCAGTCGGAACGGCAGCGCCAGCGCGCTATTGCTATGGCTCATCACGTAGTGAAGCGAAAAGTCATTCAGCGCCAGGGCCAGCAGTAAAATCAGCATGGCACCGCTCAGCAGCAGCGCCAGCGCAATACTGCTGCCCGCCCGCGCCGCCCCCCTGGGCCGCCAGTACTGGCGTAAACCGTCAAACAGTATCACCACGCTAAGCGCCAGCCCCAGCAGCAGGCAAAGATAGCCCCCTTCCGCCAGCCAGCTCCCCACGCCGGGCAGCACTGCAGACTCAGGCAAGGGTCATCTGCCCCGCGTAGAGAATATAAAAGCGCAGCATCAGGACTCCTACCAGAGAGCAGCCGCAGGCAATCGCCACCTGAAGCCCGGGCCTGCGCCGGATAGCCCAGCGCGCCAGAATGGGGGCCACAAATCCGAGCCCCACCACGCCCCACCAGAACCAGGCGCTCCAGAATCCCCCGCCCAGCGCCGCCCCGAACGCCCGGACTTTACCGTCGTCCCCCAGCCACAGCCCGGCAAAAAAGGCCACCAGCAGAAAAATCTCCATTGCCAGGATCGGCATTTCCAGGCCATGGAGCCAGTGCAGAGTCCTGGCATGCCGCTCCCGGGCAGCCGCCAGCATGGCGACGGCAAGACCCGATGACAGCCCGGAAAACAGAAACAGCGCGGGTAACACGGGATGGTTAAGCATGGGGCGGGAGGTCAATACCGACAGCAGAAAGCCGGTATAAGCCCCCAGCAGCAGCGCCAGCCCCAGCATCAGATGTTCCAGCGGTCGCAGCCAGCGCTGAAACCTCTCCAGTAGCGCAACGGCGGGCAACAGCGGCGGCAGCCAACGCCGTACCAGCGCGTTGAGCGGCGCGCGGAACACCACCGCCAGCCACGCCGCCAGCGTCAGCATATAGATCTGAAACAACATCACCCCCATCGACATCACCGAGGTCAGGCTGTAGTGAAACATCAGCTTCCAGAAGGCCCAGGGGCGGGTCAGATGGAAGATGAGTATCAGCAGACCCAGTATCACCGACAGCGGCGCCACCCACAGCGTGGCGCGCATCACCGGACTCTGCGGCTCTCCCGCTTCCGGAAGCCCGCGACGCAGCATAATCGCCACCATCACCAACCCCGCCGATATGCCAATCAGAAACAGATAGACGGCAATGGGCCAGTCCCAGACAAGTCCTTCAAAATGAAACGCCGATCTCATAGTTTCACCTCGCCATAGCGGAAGGGGACCCGGTAGAGTTTGGGGAGCGTGCCCAACGCCGGTTTGTAGCGATAGGTGATGCGCGCCGCAATAAGCCGTGCGATGTCGCTTTGTGGATCCTCAAGGTTGCCGAAGATCAACGCCTTTGTCGGGCAGGCTTCAACGCAGGCGGGCTGCTGCCCCTGCCGGAGACGGGTTTTACGGCAAAAATCACACTTATCGGCAACCCGGGTTTCGGGATGAATAAAACGTACCTGATACGGGCAGGCCACGATGCAGTACTGACAACCCACGCAGAGATCGGCATGGACATCGACGATCCCCGTCGCCATATCGCGATATGAGGCGCCAGTGGGACAGACCGCCACGCAGGGAGCGCGATCGCAGTGCTGGCAGGAGTGGCGGAAGAAGCGATAGCGAGCTTCGGGAAACGCCCCTGTGGGGCCACTGCGAATAATCTCCAGCCGCGAGACTGATTCGGGTACCTGATTCACCGTCCGACAGGCATCCATACAGGCAGTACAGCCAATACAGCGCGTTTCATCATGCACCATGCCAAGGCGCACACCAGCCCGGTTCTTGCTCTGGGCCAGCACCAGCGGTATGGAAAGCCCCCCTACCGCCAGTACGCCAGCCCCGGCCAGAAAACGACGACGGGAACAGCTCATGGCCGCTCCTTATCCGGCCAGACCGAGGCCGGATTAAAAGCCGGATTGCCCTGCTGTTCGCGGTGGCAGTCCACACACAGCCTGACCCTGGCCTTATCGTTCAGCATCGTCACCCTATCCTTGTCCGGATGTAACCGGTGACAGCCCGAACAGGTCAGCGTGGCGGCATGCACGTCATGGGGCCAGAAAGCCTCCCTTAACGCTTCCGGCTGATGGCATGCGAAGCAGACGCTGTTCTGTTGCTCCACGCTAAAAGCCGGGTCGTTATAGCGCATCACGTCCTTTGCCCCTTCGCGATGTCGGGGACCTGGCCTGCCGTGGCAGTCTGTACAGGTCACCGGCAGACCATTATTGGGGTTGGTTGCCCGGGCATGTTGCCCCAGCATCCCCTGCTGGTGGGACTTATGGCAATCCAGGCAGGCCTGGTCCCGGCTGCGCTGTAGCTCGACCCCGGTATCCGCACGGGCCAGGGACAACAGCATCAGCCACAGGCAGCCAAAACCGACCGTTAATAACCAACGCATCGTACGCATATTCACTCCGCTCCGTGGTGTGCCCCGCCCGGCGGGGCGACGGGTTATTTATCCAGTCGGCCTTCACGCTGGGCTTCCTGCTCCCATGCTGGCACTACCGCCTTCAGGAACTGGATTTTCTCCGCCAGGATCTGCGGCATATTGAGTCCGATCGCCTGCTGGGCTTTCTCTTTGGTGGAGATATCCGGCAGCGCCACCGGCCCGTTAATGCCTTTGCTCGCCAGCAGATGCGCCAGCTTGATGCGCGCCTCAGCGGCATTATCCAACGCGGTTCCCAGGGTGCGCAGCGCCACCTCGGGGGCATGCATATGAATACCGTGGGAAGCGATGGAATAATCCCAGCGCCACTGGGCATGACGGATATCCTGCAATGCCGGGGCTAGCGCCGCCTCACTCACGCCAGCGTCCCGGGCCGCTTTGGCTTCAAAATGGGCATGAACCAGTTGATCCTCCACCTTCAGCTTAATTTCCCCGATGCTCTGCTTACGTTCAGCCACAATCCGCGTGAGCGTCTGTTTATCCTGGGTATGGCAGGTGGCGCAGGTCTGTTCAAAGTTATCGAAGGGGTTACCAATTTTATGGCTGGTATAGAGCTGACCCTGGCTGTTCTGCACCTTCGGCATATGGCAGTCGATACAGGTCACATTGTTCTGGCCGTGGATACCGCTGCGCCAGGTTTCATATTCAGGGTGCTGGGCTTTAAGCATCGGTGCTCCGGAAAGTTGATGAGTCCAGTCGCTGAACCGGATATCGTCATACAGCGCTTCCATCGCATCCGCAGTGGTGCCCTGTTTCCAGGGGAAAGTCACCGCTTTGCTTTTGCCCGCGAAGTAGTATTCAACGTGACACTGTCCACAAACCATCGACTGTTGATCAAAGCGACTGGCCTGCTCAAATGGGGTACCCAGGGCGTTCATGGCACGGGCGGCATAGGGGCGGGACAGCACCAGAGCAGGTTTGCCGCTGGAAAACCCGGGAGCGGCGGTGTTATGGCAATCAGCCCAGCCCAGGGCGTTCACTACCTGAGGCCCGCCCCTGGCCCACTGACCGTGGAAGTACGCCTGCTCGCCGTTTTCCGCAATTTCCCGTGCCACATCCGGACTTTTGCAGCTCCAGCAAGCCATCGGCATGGGGCCATCATCGTTGCCCTTAGGCGCCCCAGTGCGCAGCGTTTCCCGAACATCCGTCAGAGCATAAGCATGGCCGCGCGGCTTATTGTAATCTTTGGCAAAGGCGTAGCCAGCCCACAGGATGACCAGCCGGGGATCTTCCGCCAGAGCATCCTCCCGGGCCGACTGCTGCGCCGTGGCCAGCCAGGAGGCATACTGATCGGGATGTAGCGCCTGGAAGCGTCCGTTGCGCGCTTCCACGTTGGCGGCAGGTTGTGGTTTAGCGGCGTCCGGGACATCGGCCGCGCCGCTGGTGAACGACAGGCTCAACAGTAGTGCTATCAGAGACAAAATTCTGACCATAGATACCATCCCGATACTTATTGTTATGGGGAAATGAGTCGTATCGCCGACGGGAACAGCGCAATAGCGTGGCGGGAGTGGTCTATTTTCTAGCCAAAAACCACAATGAAAGCATTGTCTTTGATCAATGTAACAGTATGAAAAACCGGCAGGGGCGGAAGCTGTGATGCACTTCAGAGAAGGCGGATTGCAGTGGACGATAAAAGAAAACCGCCGCCGGCGCCAGCCGGACGGCGGTAAAACGATTAGTGGCTGGTATCCAGCTCCGGGAAGTTCTTCACCAAATCGTCGATCGCTTTGATCTGCTGCAGGAAGGGTTCCAGTTTTGCCAGCGGCAGCGCTGAAGGACCGTCGCAGCGGGCATTTTCCGGATCCGGATGCGCTTCCAGGAACAGACCGGCCAGGCCGACCGCCATCCCGGCGCGCGCCAGTTCCGCCACCTGGCCACGGCGACCGCTGGAGGCCGCGCCAAAGGGGTCGCGGCATTGCAGGGCGTGGGTCACATCAAAGATCACCGGTGCATTGCCGGAGACCTGCTTCATCACGCCAAAGCCGAGCATATCGACAACCAGGTTGTCATAACCGAAGTTGCTGCCGCGATCGCAGAGGATCACCCGGTCATTACCGCCTTCATGGAATTTATCCACGATGTTGCCCACCTGCCCCGGGCTGATAAACTGCGGCTTCTTGATGTTGATCACCGCGTCGGTCTTCGCCATGGCTTCCACCAGATCGGTCTGGCGGGCCAGGAAGGCCGGAAGCTGGATCACATCCACCACTTCGGAAACCGGTTGGGCCTGCAGCGGCTCATGTACGTCAGTGATGATTTTCACGCCGAAGGTTTTTTTCAGCTCTTCAAAAATCTTCATGCCCTCTTCCAGACCCGGCCCTCGGTATGAGTGGATCGAAGAGCGGTTCGCCTTATCAAAGGAGGCTTTGAAAACGTAGGGGATGCCAAGCCTGTTGGTTACCTCGACATAGTGTTCACAGATGCGCATCGCCAGGTCGCGGGATTCCAACACGTTCATGCCGCCAAACAGCACAAACGGCAGATCGTTCGAGACCTTGATATCACCAATGCTAACCACTTTCTGTTTCATATTTTCGCCTTGTTGGTGTGAACCGGAAAAAACTGTCGCACTTAGTGCAGCGTAATCGGTTTGTGAGAAATCGAATTAATTTGCGCTTTAATCATCTCGCTGATCGGATCTTCCGGGCAGTGTTCGACAAAATAGCTTAAGTCGTTAAGCGCCACGTGTTCACAGTCGAGCTGGGCATAAATCAGCCCGCGATCGCGGATTTCATAAGGATCTTCCGGGTTGAACTGCAGCAGTACCTCGCTGGCGCGCAGCGCCAACTCCATCTGCTGCTCTTCCATCAGCGAGGTCTTCAGGGTATCCAGCAGCTTATGGATCACCTCTGCGTTATCCGCTTCATCCAGATCTTCGTCGTAGAGACGGGCCGACGGGCCGACATTGCCCTTCAGCCAGACCTCCAGAATATGTTCATTCAGGGTTTCGCCATTGAACGGGTTGATTAGCCACATCTCGCCATCCATCCAGTCGGCACGCAGAACCAGTTGGGTCGGGAAGATAACCGGCATCAGCGGAATATCCAGCGTATCCGCCAGCCACAGCAGAATCGCTCCCAGAGAGACGGCGCTGCCCTGGCGGCGGTTGAGCACCTCATCGAGCCACAGCGCGTCGGAAAGACGATAGACGCCGTCCGAATCATGAAAGCCCCACTCGCCATAAAACAGCTCCAGCAGTTTCTCCAACCGATCGTCCTGCTGCCACCCTGTGCTAATCTCCTCGCGGGCCAGCTCTGCCAGCTTATCGAGCTGCGCGCGCACCTGCTGCGTTGGAAAGTCCTCGCGAATAGCCTGCGAGACCCGAATCATGCCCTCGCACAGCGGCGCCTGATTAAATTCAAAACCGGCTAACGACTCCATGATTTACCCCAATAACGGAATTTTTGTGGTGGCGAGTTCGATGATGACGTACAGCGCCACCAGCGCCAGTATAAACGCGCCAGCGCGCGCTTTCTGACTACGCTGGCCGCGGCCGAGCGCAATAAAACCCAAAACGATGTAGATAATAACGCCAAACAGTTTCTCAGTCAGCCATGTGCCCTGGGGCGTGAAAGGCCAGAAATGGGTGACAGCGACTAATGCTACTCCACTGCCCAGCAGCAGCGTATCGTTGATATGTGGCACAATACGCACCCAGCGCTTATTGGCCATGGGCGAAGCGCGGTATTGCCACCAGTAACGCAAAATAAACAGCGAGACAGAGATAGCCACCGTCAGAATGTGCAGATGCTTTAGGGCGAAATATGCCGCCATTGCCTTACTCCAGTATTGTTATAAATTTTCCTGCCCCGGGGTCAGATAAACTGCCCTGCGGTCAGCCGCTCATTGCCGCCGTAGTCGCGATGCGTTTCCACCCGCTCGTAGCCCGCACCGTTAAACAGTTCGCGTACCGCTTCCCCCTGACGCCAGCCATGCTCCAGCAGTAGCCACCCGCCTGGCTGCAGCCAGTAACGGGCCTCAGTAATCAGCTGCTGCAAATCCGCCAGCCCTTTATCGGCCGCCACCAGCGCCGATTTGGGTTCGTAACGGACATCCCCCTGTCTCAGGTGCGGATCCTCCGCATCAATGTATGGAGGATTGCTGACGATCAAATCGAAACGCTGTCCGGACTCCAGGGCGGAAAACCAGTCGCTCTGGAGCACGGTGACGTTGTCAATGGCGAGATTTTGCGCGTTGCTGCGCGCCAGCGCAACGGCCTCTGGGATCAGTTCGAGCGCTGTGACTGCGGCATCCGGCCGTTCACTGGCTAATGCCAGGGCGATAGCGCCGGTTCCGGTACCGAGATCGAGAATGCGGCAGGGCTCTGCGGGCAGACGCGCCAGCCCCTGTTCCACCAGACATTCGCTGTCCGGGCGTGGGATAAGCGTGGCCGGAGAGACCGCCAGCGGTAGCGACCAGAATTCGCGCTGGCCGGTAAGGTAAGCCACAGGTTCACCGCGCTCGCGGCGCGCCAGCAGTTGCTCCAGTTGGTCCAGTTCCGCGTCTGATAGTCGGGTTTCGCCAAAGGCGAGAAGATAAGTGCGGGAGCGCCCCGTGACCAGCCCCAACAGGATTTCGGCATCGCGTCGCGGGCTGTCGCTGCCAGCGAGGCGCGCCGTTGCCTGACGCACCCAGTTCTGATAATCCATTACTCCTGCCCGGCAAGCGCCGCCAACTGATCGGCCTGATGTTCCTGAACAATAGGATCGATCAGCATATCCAGCTTGCCTTCCATCACTTCATCCAGACGATAAAGCGTCAGGTTGATGCGGTGGTCAGTCACACGCCCCTGGGGGAAGTTGTAGGTGCGGTTGCGATCGGAACGATCGCCGCTGCCTAACAGATTGCGGCGGGTCGAGGCTTCCGCCTGCTGACGCTTCGCCACTTCGGCGGCGTGAATACGCGAGCCCAACACCGCCAGCGCCTTGGCTTTGTTCTTATGCTGGGAGCGTTCATCCTGACACTCCACCACAATGCCGGTGGGCAGGTGGGTGATACGAATAGCGGAATCGGTGGTGTTAACGTGCTGGCCACCGGCGCCAGAGGAACGGAAAGTGTCAATGCGCAGATCCGCCGGGTTAATATCCGGCAGTTCGGCTTCCGGCAGTTCCGGCATCACCGCCACGGTGCAGGCGGAAGTATGAATACGCCCCTGGGATTCGGTGGCCGGTACCCGCTGTACCCGGTGACCGCCGGATTCGAACTTCAGGTGGCCGTAAACGCCTTCGCCGCTGATTTTGGCGATGACCTCTTTATAGCCACCCATTTCGCCGTCGCTGGCACTCATGATTTCCACCCGCCAGCGCCGGGATTCGGCATAGCGGCTGTACATCCGGAACAGATCGCCGGCGAACAGCGCCGCCTCATCACCGCCGGTTCCGGCGCGCACTTCCAGGAAGGCGTTGCGTTCATCGTCGGGATCTTTCGGCAGCAGTAACAGTTGAAGCTGATGCGCCAACTCTTCACTGCGGGCGCGTGAGGAATCCAGCTCTTCCTGGGCCATTTCGCGCATATCCGGGTCCGCCAACATCTCCTGGGCGGTTTCGATATCCTGCTGCACCTGCTGCCACTGTAGAAAACAGCGGGAGACATCGCTCAACTGAGCGTACTCACGCGACAGCGCGCGAAAGCGCGTCTGATCGGCAATGACCTCCGCATCGCCCAGCAGGGCCTGAACTTCTTCATGGCGCTCCTGCAGGGCTTCCAGTTTGGCAACAATAGAAGACTTCATGGGTAGCTATTACCTTGTGGTATTCGAATGGGGGGCGCGCTAGTCCAGCCCGAGGCTGTCGCGCAGGATATTCAGGCGCTCGTCGTCGCCATTGCGCGCCGCCTGCTGTAACGATTTGGTAGGAGCATGGATCAGCCGGTTGGTCAGCTTACGGGAAAGCTCCTGCAGCACGGCTTCAGCATCGCCGCCCTGCTGAAGGGCAGCCAGCGCTTTGCTGGTCAGTTCATCACGCACCTGCTCAGCCTGACCGCGATACTCACGGATGGTGGCGCTGGCACTCTGGGCGCGCAACCATCCCATAAACTCGCCAGTTTCCTGGGCAACGATGGTTTCCGCCTGTACCGCCGCGGCCTGACGCTGGGCCATATTGTGCTGAATGATGGACTGTAGGTCATCTACGCCGTAGAGATAGGCGTTGGCCAGTTTGCCCACTTCCGGTTCGACATCGCGCGGGACGGCGATATCCACCAGCAGCATCGGCTGGTTGCGTCGCGCCTTCAGGGCGCGCTCCACCATGCCCTTGCCGATAATCGGCAGCGGGCTGGCAGTGGAGCTGATGATAATATCGGCCTGGGCCAGCCGTTCGTCGATCTCCGGCAGGCCAATAACTTCGGCCCCGACTTCGTCGGCCAGCTCACGCGCCCGCTCGCGGGTGCGGTTGGCGATAATCATATGGCGAACCTGGTGTTCACGCAGATGGCGCGCCACCAGTTCAATGGTTTCACCGGCGCCGACCAGCAGTACGGTCACTTCGGAAAGGGATTCGAAGATCTGGCGCGCCAGAGTACAGGCAGCGAAGGCCACCGACACCGCGCTGGCACCGATTTCCGTTTCGGTACGAACCCGTTTGGCCACCGAAAAGGATTTCTGGAACATGCGTTCCAGATCGCTGGCGTGCAGATGGCCGCGGGCCGAATCGGCGAAGGCTTTCTTCACCTGCCCCAGAATCTGCGGTTCGCCGAGAATCATTGAATCCAGACCGCTGGCGACCCGCATCAGATGGCTGACAGCGTCGTTATCCTGGTGCCAGTACAGACTATTGCGAACTTCGGTCTCATCCAGCCCGTGGTAGTCACACAGCCAGCGTACCAGCGCTTCCTGCAGATTCTCCTGCTCTTCAACGCTAAGATAGAGTTCTGTTCTGTTGCAGGTAGAGAGAACCACCCCGCCCTGCACCATTGGCTGCGCCAACAGGCTTTCCAGCGCCTGGTCAAGGGTGTCCGGCGAAAACGTGACGCGTTCTCGCAGTGATACCGGAGCAGTTTTATGGTTGATGCCTAGAGCTAACAGGGTCATGTGTGCGGAATAATGCCGGTCTTGGTAAGGATTACTGCAAGCATAATACAGGATGCGCAGCCCCAATAAAAGACGACGCCCTGCCTTTCAAACTAATCGATAATTTTGATGATCCCGCCCATTTCGTCATTGACGGGCCGTACGACGCCCGCCAGGATGGTTAACTATAATATTGACGGTTCTCAAGGATTTATTGCGCTATGATCAAATTCAGTCCGCTGCGCCTGCTACCGCTGGCAAGCCTGGTACTCGCCGCCTGCGTCAGCCATCAGGCCCCGAAAGGCCCGGGAGTCAGTCACGATAATCCCCAGTGGCAGCAGCATATGGCCCAGGTTAAAGGCCTGAGTCAGTACCAGACCCGCGGCGCCTTCGCCTATATTTCCGACGACCAGAAAGTCTACGCCCGCTTCTTCTGGCAGCAGACTGGCCAGGATCGTTACCGCCTGCTGCTGACCAATCCGCTGGGCAGCACCGAGCTGGAGCTGAACGCCCAGCCCGGCGCAGTAACCCTGGTAGATAACAAAGGCCAGCGCTATCAGTCCCAGGACGCCGAAGAGATGCTGGAGCGTCTGACCGGTATGCCGATTCCCATCGACAGCCTGCGTCAGTGGATCCTCGGCCTGCCGGGCGATGCCACCGATTACCGGGTTGACCAAAATCACCGCCTGAGCGAGCTGAACTACGGCAGCGACGGCAGAAAATGGAAGGTGACCTGGAGCGGCTATAGCGATAAAGTGCAGCCCGCCCTGCCCGCCAGTATGGAGCTGAACGACGGCGAGCAGCGCATTAAGCTGAAGATGGATAACTGGATCGTGAAATGAGCGCAACCCGCTGGCCGTCACCGGCTAAACTGAATCTGTTTCTCTATATCACTGGCCGTCGCCCCGACGGCTATCATAATCTCCAGACCCTGTTTCAGTTTCTGGACTATGGCGACACCATAACCATCAGCCCACGAACCGACGGCGAGATTCACCTGTTGACGCCGGTGGCTGGAGTGCCGGATGAACAGAATCTGATCGTACGCGCCGCCCGTATGCTGTCAGAGACGGTCAACGGCGCGGTGCCTGGTGCCGATCTGGCCGTAGAAAAGGTGCTACCGATGGGCGGCGGGCTGGGGGGCGGTTCTTCCAATGCCGCCACGGCGCTGGTGGCGCTGAATCATCTTTGGAACACCGGGCTTTCTCTGGACCAGCTGGCTCACATTGGGCTACGCCTGGGGGCCGATGTGCCGGTCTTCGTGCGCGGTCACGCCGCCTTTGCCGAAGGGGTTGGCGACCTGCTGACACCGGTCTCGCCGCCGGAAAAATGGTATCTGGTGCTGCATCCGGGTATTAGTATCGCCACGCCGGATATCTTTAAAGATCCTGAATTAGTGCGCAATACGCCGGTGCGGTCAATTGACATGTTGCTGAAATGTGAATTCCACAACGATTGCGAAGTTATCGCAAGAAAACGTTTTCGCGAGGTTGATGCCCTGCTTTCCTGGCTGTTAGAATACGCGCCGTCGCGTCTGACAGGCACCGGAGCCTGTGTCTTTGCTGAATTTGACACTGAATCCGCGGCCCGTCAGGTGCTTGAGCAAGCCCCGGTATGGTCGCAGGGTTTCGTGGCGCGAGGCGTCAATCACTCCCCGCTGCACAGGACCTTACCCGGGCAAGCTTAGCGCCGGTGACAACGTCACCTTGTTTCAGACGTTGCACCATGCTTTTTAATACACCGCCGGGATGATGTGCCACCCCGCCCGCACCGGATAACGGTGCGATGGCCCATCATCCACTACTGGACGCATGCCTGAGGTTCTTCTCGTGCCTGATATGAAGCTTTTTGCTGGTAACGCCACCCCGGAACTGGCTCAACGTATTGCCAACCGCCTGTACACTTCTCTTGGAGACGCCGCTGTCGGCCGCTTCAGCGATGGAGAAGTCAGTGTACAAATCAACGAAAACGTACGTGGTGGCGATATTTTCATCATCCAGTCAACCTGTGCACCCACCAATGACAACCTGATGGAGCTGGTCGTCATGGTCGACGCCCTGCGCCGCGCTTCCGCAGGACGCATTACCGCCGTTATCCCCTACTTCGGCTACGCCCGTCAGGATCGCCGCGTGCGCTCCGCACGTGTGCCGATTACCGCCAAAGTGGTTGCCGATTTCCTCTCCAGCGTCGGCGTGGATCGCGTTCTGACCGTAGACCTGCACGCTGAGCAGATTCAGGGCTTTTTCGACGTTCCCGTAGACAACGTGTTCGGTAGCCCGATCCTGCTGGAAGATATGCTGCAGAAAGATCTCGACAACCCGATCGTGGTTTCTCCGGATATCGGCGGCGTTGTGCGCGCCCGTGCCGTTGCCAAACTGCTGAACGACACCGAAATGGCTATCATCGATAAACGTCGCCCGCGTGCCAACGTTTCTCAGGTGATGCACATTATCGGTGACGTCGCCGGTCGCGACTGCGTTCTGGTTGACGATATGATCGATACCGGCGGCACCCTGTGCAAAGCCGCCGAAGCCCTAAAAGAGCGCGGCGCCAAACGCGTATTCGCTTACGCCACCCACCCCATCTTTTCGGGCAACGCGGTCACCAACCTGCGTAACTCGACGATCGATGAAGTGGTGGTCTGCGACACCATTCCGCTCTCTGACGAGATTAAAGCCCTGCCGAACGTGCGTACGCTGACGCTCTCCGGCATGCTGGCCGAAGCGATTCGCCGTATCAGCAACGAAGAATCCATCTCCGCCATGTTCGACCACTAATCGAACGGCTCAGAAAAAACCCGCTTCGGCGGGTTTTTTCTTTTTTGTTACACATTTGTATGATCAATACCTCGCGCCGCCGGCGCCCATGGACGACATCGTGAACTTTCGTAATACCGTACTTCCCTTTCGCGCGCTGGTGGATGCCTGCTGGCGCGAACCCTACAGCGCCGCCCGCTTCAGCCGCGATCTGATCGCCGGTCTGACCGTAGGGATTATCGCTATTCCGCTGGCCATGGCGCTGGCTATCGCCAGCGGCGTACCGCCCCAGTATGGGCTTTATACTTCGGCGGTGGCAGGTATCATCATTGCCGTGACCGGCGGTTCGCGCTATAGCGTTTCCGGCCCCACGGCCGCCTTTGTGGTGATTCTCTATCCGGTTTCGCAGCAGTTCGGACTCAGCGGCCTGCTGGTGGCGACGCTGCTTTCCGGGGTATTCCTGATTCTGTTCGGCCTGGCGCGCTTCGGGCGGCTGATTGAATATATCCCTCTACCGGTCACCCTGGGCTTTACTTCCGGGATCGCCATTACCATCGCCACCATGCAGATTAAGGATTTCCTTGGGCTGACGCTGAACCACACGCCGGAGCACTACACCGACAAAGTGGCGGCCCTGGCGATAGCATTACCCACGCTAAATTTGGGAGATACCGTCACAGGCTGCGTTACGCTGGCGGTACTGGTGCTGTGGCCGCGGCTGGGCCTGCGCCTGCCTGGCCACCTACCCGCACTGCTGGCAGGCTGCGCGGTCATGGGAATCGTGATGCTGGCAGGCGGGGAAGTGGCTACCATCGGTACTCGCTTTCACTATCTGCTGGCCGACGGTAGCCAGGGTAATGGCATTCCGCCGCTGCTACCCCAGCTGATGCTGCCATGGTCGCTGCCGGGCGATACTTTTACCCTGAATCTGGATTCGCTACAGGCCCTGTTACCGGCAGCCTTTTCGATGGCGCTACTGGGGGCCATTGAATCGCTGCTATGCGCGGTGGTGCTGGACGGCATGACCGGCACCCGCCATAACGCCAACGGCGAGCTGCTGGGCCAGGGGCTGGGCAATATTGTCGCGCCATTCTTCGGCGGCATTACCGCCACCGCCGCTATCGCCCGCTCCGCCGCTAACGTGCGCGCCGGGGCCAGCTCGCCGGTATCGGCCATTATCCATGCCCTGCTGGTGCTGCTGGCGCTGCTGGCTCTTGCTCCGCTGCTCTCCTGGCTGCCGCTTTCCGCCATGGCGGCGCTGCTGCTGATGGTGGCCTGGAATATGAGCGAGGCGCGTAAAGTGGTGGCGCTACTGCGTCAGGCGCCGAAGGACGACATCATCGTGATGCTGATTTGTATGTCACTGACGGTGCTGTTCGATATGGTCATCGCCATTAGCGTGGGGATCGTCATGGCATCGCTGCTGTTTATGCGGCGCATTGCGCGCATGACCCGGCTGGCGCCACTGCCGGTGACGACCCCGGACGACGTGCTGGCGCTGCGTGTCACCGGGCCGCTGTTTTTCGCCGCGGCGGAAGGGATCTTTAACGATCTGAGCCAGCGCCTTAACGGCCACCGGATCCTGATACTGCAATGGGATGCAGTACCGCTGCTTGACGCGGGAGGGCTGGATGCCCTGCGCCGCTTTGTGGCGAAACTGCCTGAAGGCTGTGAACTGCGCATCTGTAATCTGGAATTCCAGCCGCTGCGGACTCTGGCCCGGGCCGGTATTCAGCCCATTCCCGGTCGCCTGGCCTTCTTCGCCGATCGCGACGAAGCGCTGGCCTGAATACGAGATAAAATAAATATCCTCCGGCATAGCCGGAGGTTTTTCAGATGCGCCTATAAGGCTCTCTTACCTGCCGCGCCCTAACAGGCGCATACGATCTGACATTTGCATCAAACTTCGTTACTTACGGCCCGTAAACGGGCTACCTGGATACGGAATCGATAACTGTTCTCCCAGCTTGTCCTGCTCCAGTTGGTGCTTTATGTATTCCTGTATCCTTGCCGTGTTCTTGCCCACCGTGTCTACATAATACCCACGACACCAGAACTCCCTGTTCCTGTATTTGAACTTCAGATCTCCAAACTGCTCGTACAGCATCAGACTGCTTTTCCCTTTCAGATAACCCATGAAGCTCGACACGCTTATCTTCGGCGGGATCTCCACAAGCATATGGATATGATCTGCACAGCATTCCGCTTCCAGTATCTTCACACTTTTCCATTCACACAGCTTTCTTAAGATCTTACCTATCGCCCTGCGCTTCCCTCCATAGAACACCTGTCTCCGGTATTTCGGCGCAAAAACTATGTGATATTTACAGTTCCATCGGGTATGCGCTAAGCTCTTTTCGTCCCCCATTGGGACCCCCTTTTGATTTCTTGTTTAACCCTTGCAGTTGCCAGACCGCAAGGTGTTTTAACAAATCAAAAGGGGTTTATATAACTGATTTATAGCTGAAAGCTTCACGGAACCCCCAGCCTAGCTGGGGGTTTTCTGTATACAACAAAAAAGCGCCGTATCAGACGGCGCCTTCTTCATGACCTGGCGAACGAGCATCAACTGTGGTGATGCTGCCTGCCGCCGCTGCGACGGCAGCGTTTATCGTAGTGCCGTACCCACCAGTAGCGATCTGTCACCCGTTCACGACCGCTAATACGTGCCCCCGCCAGCCACAGAATTGCGCCAACAAAGATGCTGAATACCGCACCGTGGGCTAAAAATTCTGGTAAATTAAGCTGTGGAAGCTGGTTAAGTACGGAATAGCCTACGCCGCCAATCATTACCACTAACCCCAACCCCATCAACATATTGCCGAGTAATGAAGCGTTTTTGCGTTTCATCTGTCACCTCCGGAACCTTGGGTCGCCAGGGAATATCCCCTTTCCTTGTAAGTCAAAGTATAGGCAATTACTCATTTCAATGTGTGCGGTCTCGATCACAACTCAGAACATTTGACTAACAAAACTTTACAAATAACCTACTGAACATCTTACATTTTGAATGATTGGTATAAGTGATTATTATCATTCACAACCAAAGCGGCGTACGCCTTTTGTCATCGCGCCTTCGGCACAGTACACTAGCGCGCAGGTCAAACCCTTTAGGACAGTGATGTGACGATTAAACTGATTGTCGGCCTCGCCAACCCGGGTGCGGAATATGCCGCTACCCGCCATAACGCCGGGGCCTGGTATGTGGATCTGCTGGCTGAGCGCCACGGCCAGCCGCTGAAAGAAGAGGCGAAATTCTTCGGTTATACCGCCCGCATCAACATTAATGGCGAGGATGTGCGCCTGCTGGTCCCCACTACCTTTATGAACCTGAGTGGTAAAGCGGTGGCTGCACTGGCGAGTTTCTACCGTATTAATCCGGACGAAATTCTGGTGGCCCACGATGAGCTCGACCTGCCTCCGGGCGTGGCAAAGTTTAAACTCGGCGGCGGCCACGGCGGTCATAACGGGCTTAAAGACATCATCAGCAAATTGGGCAATAACCCCAACTTTCACCGTCTTCGCGTAGGAATCGGCCATCCGGGCGATAAAAACAAGGTTGTCGGTTTTGTACTGGGCAAACCTCAGGCAGCCGAACAGAAGCTGATTGACGAAGCCGTAGACGAAGCGGCGCGTTGCACCGAAGTGTGGTTTAAAGAGGGGCTGGCGAAGGCAACCAGCCGGCTGCATAGCTTTAAAGCGCAGTAGCCCCCTGTCCCGGCCACGGGCGGGATTTCTCCCCCCTGGGCGCCGGGTTTAGGTGTATAATAGCCATAGTCATTCGTTTTTCATCATCAGGCAGCCTATAACCTGATGATTATCAAGCAATTAAGGTGATCTAAACCATGGGATTCAAATGCGGTATCGTCGGCCTGCCGAACGTGGGTAAATCCACTCTGTTCAACGCCCTGACCAAAGCAGGCATTGAAGCGGCGAACTTCCCGTTTTGTACTATCGAGCCGAACACTGGCGTGGTGCCGATGCCCGATCCGCGTCTGGACAAACTTGCCGAAATCGTAAAACCGCAGCGCGTGCTGCCAACCACCATGGAGTTCGTGGATATCGCGGGCCTGGTGAAAGGCGCATCCAAAGGCGAAGGTCTGGGCAACCAGTTCCTGATGAACATCCGTGAGACTGAAGCTATCGGCCACGTGGTGCGCTGCTTTGAGAACGACAATATCATCCACGTCGCGGGCAAGGTAAACCCGGCGGAAGATATTGAAGTGATCAACACCGAGCTGGCGCTGTCTGATCTGGACACCTGCGAGCGCGCCATTCACCGGGTACAGAAGAAGGCCAAAGGCGGCGATAAAGACGCTAAAGCCGAGCTGGCGGTGCTGGAAAAGTGCCTGCCGCAGCTGGAGCAGGCCGGTATGCTGCGTAGCCTGGATCTGAGCAAAGAAGAGAAAGCGCTGATCCGCTACCTGAGCTTCCTGACCATGAAGCCCACCATGTATATCGCCAACGTTAACGAAGACGGTTTCGAAAATAATCCGTACCTGGACATGGTCCGCGAAATCGCCGCCGGTGAAGGTTCAGTGGTGGTTGCGGTCTGCGCCGCCGTAGAAGCCGATATCGCCGAGCTGGAAGACGACGAGCGCGACGAATTTATGCAGGAGCTGGGTCTGGAAGAGCCGGGCCTGAACCGCGTGATTCGCGCTGGTTACGAACTGCTGAACCTGCAGACCTACTTCACCGCAGGCGTGAAGGAAGTGCGCGCCTGGACCATTCCGGTTGGCGCCACCGCCCCACAGGCGGCCGGTAAAATTCACACCGACTTCGAAAAAGGCTTTATCCGTGCCCAGACCATCGCCTACGAGGATTTTATTACCTATAAGGGCGAACAGGGTGCCAAAGAGGCCGGTAAGATGCGCGCCGAAGGCAAGGAGTATATCGTTAAGGATGGCGATGTGATGAATTTCTTGTTTAACGTCTAAGCGTTGCTGCTGTCTTAGGGGATTCGCTGAATCTCTCGCCAGACGGATAAAACACAAAAATCCACGCAGTTGCGTGGATTTTTTTATGGGAATTGCATATTTTGTGACTGGATGCCTGTTTCTGCATCAAACCATTCTTCATCTGCTATATCATCAAATATCACGTTTATAGGGAATCCGTCATGCCACCATAGTCCGGTTGTGATGGAACGAATTGCCCTAAAGATAAAAAACTTGCAAAATGATATATCGTGCTGCATAAAATGAATTAACATAATTCCATGGCATATCACACCTATGGTAGCTGGAGGAGAACAATGGCAAGGAAAAAGATATGGGCATACGCTTACAAAGGGAATCGTGAGTATATTAAAAATAAGACCATGGATAAGGAAAGACTATTCTATATATGGGAAGTAATGAAAATGAGAAGGGAAAATCCCGAAGAGCTCTCCTTATTAACATTTATGAGCACACAATCTAATAAAAATAAACGCTCAGAACTGGTTGATGTAAAAACATCCAAAAGCGTTTTTTTTAGATACAAGTCCCGTCCGGCTACCGACACCGAACCCCAGCATTCGGATTCAGATTTAATGTCACATGAAATAGCAATCCTGGTACTTTCCGAAATGCAGACCATAAAATTCCAGGACAAAGATAAAATTTATGAAATTGAATTCGATAAGATCAAGAAAGATGATTTAAATATAAGATTTGAAAATGGCGCAACTTACATCCCTGATCTGATGGGATTCTTTAAAAAGCCAGAATCACTGGCAAGAAAATGGGGTGGTAAGGTTGCGATTGAGGTTAAAGTCACTCATGCCTGTGAAGATATTAAAATCAAAGATTTCTACGATCATAACATCCCCATTATCGAAGTATCATTAGGCAGCAAAATGCGATTGTGGTCGGAACTAAAGAACGCAGACATTAACGATAATGAAATGGAGAGGCATTACCACTTTTTGCATCAGAAGTTCTCGAATGTTGTTTATATGAAGATATTATCCGACCCTATTATGCCGAATGAAGCCAGGGTTCTCATCTCATCCATAAAAAAAGAGGTAACAGAGTTAAAAAATACCATCCAGAACTATCAAAACCGGCTCCAGACTCAGTCAACTCAAAACAAAGAACATCTCGAAAAAATAGATTCACTGGAGAAAAAGAATACCACCCAGTATCAAACCATACATGCTTCCCTTGATAGCGCGCTAGAAAAAAACAGAATCCTTGAAGAAAAAGTACAGCAGTTAAAAAAAGTTGATTATACGCAACTGAGTCTCACGGAGAAACTTAAGAAACTATTCCAGTATAACGCATGAATTCCCTGTAGCTGATAGCTTATCGATAAGAAATCCATACCAGTCGATGGATTTCTTATGTACCCAGCCCTACTTCAACAACCTCACCTTTACCGCCCTGCCCTTAATTTTGCCCTGCTGTAGCTGCTTCCAGGCATGGCGCGCCTGGCTTTGCTTAACCGCTACATAAGCATGCATAGGGTGGATCACAATCTTGCCGATATCGGCGCCGTCCAGACCCATTTCACCGGTTAGCGCACCCAGAATATCGCCAGGGCGCATTTTGGCTTTTTTGCCACCGTCGATGCACAGCGTCGCCATCGTGGCCTCCAGCGGCGTGATGCGCAGCCCGCCTGGCTGCGGCAACCACTGGAGTTTGATATTCAGCATCTCTTCCAGCAGGTTGGCGCGCTGGGCCTCTTCCGGGGCGCACAGGCTAATGGCCAGACCGCTTTTACCGGCCCGGGCGGTACGACCAATGCGGTGCACGTGCACTTCCGGGTCCCACGGCAGTTCGTAGTTAATCACCATCTCCAGCGTCTTGATATCCAGCCCGCGCGCCGCTACGTCGGTCGCCACCAGTACCCGGCAGCTGCCGTTGGCAAAACGCACCAGGGTCTGGTCACGATCGCGCTGCTCCATATCGCCGTGCAGCGCCAGCGCGCTCTGGCAGCTGGCGTTCAGGGCATCGCACACCGCCTGACAATCCTTTTTGGTATTGCAGAACACCACGCAGGATGCGGGCTGTTCACGGCTCAGAAGCTGTTGCAGCAGAGCGATTTTGCCGCTGCGGGGTACCTCGTAGAAGCGCTGTTCTACCGCAGGTAGTTCATCCACCGCATCAATCTCAATGGTCTGCGGAGAGCGCTGAATACGCTGGCTGATGGCGGCAATCGCCTGGGGCCAGGTGGCGGAAAACAGCAGCGTCTGGCGCTGGTCGGGAGCATGGGTGATGACCTCATCGATGGCATCGGCAAAGCCCATATCGAGCATCCGGTCGGCTTCATCCAGCACCAGGGTCTGCAACGCCGCCAGGCTGACCGTCTCTTTCTTCAGGTGATCTAACAGGCGACCCGGCGTGGCGACAATAATATGGGGCGCGTGAGTCAGCGAATCACGCTGGGCGCCGAACGGCACGCCGCCGCACAGAGTCAGCACTTTAATGTTAGGTATCGCCCGCGCCAGACGGCGCAGTTCGCTCGCCACCTGGTCGGCCAGTTCACGGGTCGGGCACAGCACCAGCGACTGAGTGTTAAAACGTCCACTATCAATGCGCTGCAACAGCCCCAGACCAAAGGCCGCCGTTTTACCGCTGCCGGTTTTCGCCTGCGCCCGCACGTCTTTTCCTGCGAGGATCGCCGGTAGCGCCGCGGCCTGAACCGGCGTCATGGTCAGGTAGCCCAGTTCGTTAAGGTTAGAGAGCTGTTGCGCGGACAGCGCGTTGAGTTCGGCAAATGAGGTCACAGTGAGCATTCCGGATAAAGTGGCCGACAATGATAGCATCCTTTGCCTGTAAGGATTGCATCTAAAACGTACAGTTAGTTTGGGGTCATTCTCATCATAATAAGAAAAAGTATCCGGATAATATATCAATATGTTTATTTAAGTTTCTCATTATTAATAAAGACGCCATGCAATAACCGGGGGTTAATTATATGGGATTGCGCCATGATGCCGTTTTCTTTAAGGTGGTCGGCCGCCATTTTTACGGGAATGGCGGTATTACCGGCCTTTTATAGCTTTCCTTACTGTATAAGCGTGACGGCAGCGAAAGCTATAAGAGTGCTCCATCCAGATTTACGGGGAGTTTATGAGTACAGGATCGATACCGAATAACCAGAATAACCATAAGCCATCGGCACAGGAATTAACCGTTAGCGATATTACTATTGTTGACCGCAAGCTATTAAAGCGCGCCGTTGGCGCTGCCGCGCTGGGCAATACCATGGAGTGGTTCGACTTCGGGGTATACAGCTATCTGGCTGTGATTATCGGCAAGGTCTTTTTCCCCGATGCCAGCGGCGCCGCACAGCTGATTGCTTCGTTCGGCACCTTTGCCGCCGCCTTCCTGGTGCGCCCTATCGGCGGAATGGTGTTTGGTCCGCTGGGCGACCGCTTTGGCCGCCAGAAGATCCTCGCCCTGACGATGATCATGATGTCGATCGGCACCTTCTGTATCGGGCTCATCCCCGACTATGGCAGCATTGGCATCGCCGCGCCCATCCTGCTGCTGGTCGCTCGCCTGGTGCAGGGCTTTTCCACCGGCGGTGAATACGGCGGTGCGGCGACCTTTATTGCCGAATATTCCACCGATAAGCGGCGCGGCTTTATGGGAAGCTGGCTGGAATTTGGCACTCTGGGAGGTTACCTGCTGGGCGCCAGCCTGGTTACCCTCATGACCGCTCTGCTGCCGGAACAGGCGATGCTCGACTGGGGCTGGCGTATCCCCTTCTTCCTGGCCGCGCCGTTAGGCATTTTTGGTCTCTATATCCGCCTTAAGCTCGAAGAGACACCGGCGTTTAAAGAGCATATGGAAAAACAGGATGCCCTGGAGCACAGCAAGCCGCAGCTCGGCCTGTTAAAAATGCTGCACCAGAATCGCAATCAGATCCTCAAATGTATGGGGCTGGTACTGCTGTTTAACGTGTCGAATTATATGCTGACCTCTTATATGCCCAGCTATCTCACCAGCGTACTGGGGATGAGTGAACTCACCGGTCTGCTGCTGGTGATGGTCATTATGTTTGTGATGATGCCGCTGACTCTGATGTGGGGCCACTGGACGGATCGTATCGGCCGTCGCCCGGTAATTGCCCTGGGGGCTATCGGGCTGGTGCTGCTGTCCATTCCGAGCTTTATGCTGATCGGGTCGGGAAATCTGCTGGCGGTCTTTGCCGGCCTTGCGGTGCTGGGTATTCTGCATACCTGCTTTAGCGGCACCATGCCCGCCACGCTGCCAGCGCTGTTTACCACCCACATTCGCTACAGCGCTCTGGCCATTGGCTTTAACCTGTCGGTTTCACTGTTTGGCGGCACCACGCCGCTGGTCACCGCCTGGCTGGTGGATACCACCCAGAATGTCATGATGCCTGCGTACTATATGATGGGTGCCGGGGTCATCGGCCTGATCACCGTGCTGACGCTGCGTGAAACGGCTCAAAAACCGCTGAGCGGATCGTCGCCTACGGTGGCCAGCCATGCCGAAGCGCACCGGCTGATCGACAGGCTGCGTAAGCAGCGGGCCAAAAAATCGCGTATGCCGCAAACGGCGAGCGAGTAACCGATTAAATCCACGCTGCGGCGTGGATTTTTTCAGGGTAAGCTGGCAAATACCATCCCAATGAATAAAAGGAGCAAACCATGCGCCCCGTTGGATATTCCGTTATCGCGCGTGATATTTACAACTACGCCCATGATATGAATCAGTTCTGGAAAAATCTTCAAAAGGAATCCATTGCCGAATGGATGCTTATTATGGCCATCGCCTGCTGGGGAATTCCTGACCGTTTTTTCCAGATATGGGCGTTTATTTTAACGGCGCTGTTTTTCTCCGGTAAATTACTTCGATTCCATAATAGAATGACGTTCGCCCAGATGGAGTCGAAAATCCGCGCGCAGATTGCCATATCAACGCTACCGGAAGAAGCGCGCCTAAAACTTAATCGCCAACTGGAAAAGGTGAGATCCTTCCGCCGCTTCAGGAATTCCAGTTTTGTACTGCGTCGTAACTGGCGCTTTCTTGCCGGGTATCTGTTTCTGGGGGCATCCGTAATTAAAGTGCTTTTTTTCCCGTAATGCTCCTCTTACTTATGCCCGGACAGATTTCTGCCTGTCAGCTAACAGGCAGGTAATTCGTCCCTGTCTGGCGCCCGCTAACGCATCACCCGCGTAATAACCGACGACAGCTCGTTGATCTCAAACTTGGCGACATAGCCGTCGGCTCGCACTTTGCGGACGTGTTCCTCGTTAGCGCTACCGGAAAGTGATGAGTGAATGATCACCGGAATGCTTTGCAACTGGCTGTGGTTTTTAATTTTACGGGTCAGAGTAAAGCCGTCCATTTCCGGCATTTCCAGGTCAGTCAGCACCAGTGCAATCTTTTCACTAATGTGTACGCCTTCCTGTTGAGCCTGGGCGGCCAGCTCCTCGATTTTCAGCCACGCATCCTTGCCGGTCACATGCATCAACGCCGGCAGCTTCATGGCCTGTAGCCCTTTTTCCAGCATAGCGCGCGCCACTTTGGAATCTTCGGCGACAATCACCACCGACCCCGGTTTAATGTCAATCTGCGGCAGATCGTTATGGGTGGCGTGCAGGTCGTGTTTGGTGGGAACAATATCGTGCAGCACCTGTTCCACGTCGATCACCATCGCCAGGTTATTGCTGGTCGGGTCGTCATCCAGCCGGGCTACGCTTGTGATGTACTGTCCGTTGACCAGTTTTTCCGCGGTGTGAATCTGGGTCCAGTCCAGACGCACGATATTTTCCACCGACTCCACGGCAAAGGCCTGAACGGTACGCGCGTACTCGGTAATCAGCAAAATATTCATCCCGCCCGAAGGCCGACAGCCCAGAACCGCGGGCAGGTCAATTACCGGGATTATCTGGTCGCGAATATTCACCATTCCCAGTACCGGATGCCGCACCCCAACCGGTTTGGTGTAGTCAGGCATCGGTACGATTTCGCGCAGTTTAAATACGTTAATGCCGAACAGCTCCGATTTTCCATCATGCTCAGATGCACCAAGGCGAAACAGCAGCAGTTCAAAACGGTTCGATAGCGTGAGATTCACCCTGTCATCAATATCTTTCTGGAAATTATCCATCATGCCCTCAGAGTCCTGGAAAGGGTTTTACCGGTATTCTGGTTATCGGCATTCCCGGGAAAAAGTGCAGTGTATTTTTCTTTTTTTTCATTCTCCGGCGCCTCCTGAGGCGGGAGAAAGCGGTTGCAATGATTGTCCACGCGTTCCGATAGTCGCATAATAACGCCCGACCTCCGCAGGTGCGGGGTTAAGCTCCAGCTTTTTCTGGTGACGAAAGGATGACGAATGGAAAGGCGTAACTTTCTTAAAGGCGCGGCGGCGCTCTCTACATTGGGGCTGGTCAGCCCGGTCTGGTCTGAAACCAAAAGCGCTAAGCAGCCCGCCGTCTCCGCTTCCAGCCAATGGCGCCGTTTTGTCATGACCCAGACTTACAACCTGAAGGTGCCGGAAGGTTCCGAAGGCAAAGTCAATCTGTGGGTGCCGGTGCCCGAAAATACCGACTTCCAGCAGCTGGTAAATCTCTCCTTTAGCGGCAACTACCAGAAGGCCGTACTCAACGCCAATAACCGCTACGGCGCGAAGATGCTGTTCGTCACCTGGCCGGACTCCGAAGGCAAGCTGGAGCTGAAGGTCGAAATGACCATCGAAACCCGCGACTGGGAAGTGCTGAAACAGAATAAACTGGCCGACTGGCAGCTACCAGAACAGGACGCCGTCATTCCAGACACCATTCAGCCCTGGCTGAAAGCCACCCCGCATATCGCCATCGACGGCGTGGTTAAAGAGACCGCGCACAAGATTATCGGCAACGAAAAATCCCCGCTGAAACAGGCGCGTCTGATCCACGACTGGGTCAGCAGCAATATGCATCGCGACGAGTCGGTTATCGGCTGCGGCACCGGAGATGTGGGCGAGATCCTGAAAACCGGCAAACTGGGCGGCAAATGCACCGACATCAACTCGGTCTTTGTGGCGCTGTGCCGCGCCGCAGGCATTCCGGCCCGCGAAATGTTCGGTATTCGTCTGGGAGCCACCCACAAACTGGCGGACTATTCGAAAAAAGCCTTCGGCAGCGCCGACGCCCAGGGCGTGGCAAAAATCAGCGGCGGCCAGCACTGCCGGGCCATGTTCTGGCTGGCGGGCTTTGGCTGGGTTCCGGCCGACCCAGCGGACGTCACCAAAATGCGTCTGGCCGAAAAGCAAGAGAACGACTCCCCGGCCGTGAAAGCGGTGAACGATTACCTGTTCGGCAACTGGGAGATGAACTGGGTGGGCTTTAACTTCGGCCGCGATTTCGCCCTCTCTCCAGAAGCGGAACAGGGCGACGTCAACAACCTTGGCTATCCTTATGCGGAAGTGGACGGCGATCCGCTTAACTTCTACGATCCGGCGACATTCAGTTATGACTATGTCAGCGTCGAACGGCGTTAAGAGCGGCCTGGTCACCCTGCTGGCGGCACTGGTGGCCGCGGGTGCTTCCACGCTGTGCTGCATCGGGCCTCTGCTGTATCTGCTGTTCGGCATCTCCGCCGCCGGGCTGATTGGCATTCCGGCGCTGGACTGGCTGCAGATCCCGATGATTATTCTGTCAGTCGGCCTGATGGCGCGCGGTTTCTGGCGGCTTTATCTGTCGCCGAAGCCCATCTGCGTTAACGTAGTCAGCCGTCGGGTGCTGGAATGGCTTTACTGGCTGTCGGTCCCGCTGGTGTTGCTGCTCATCACCTACCCCTGGGTGCTACCCTGGATACTGGAAACGATGGAATGAAAAAGATAATTTGCCTGGCGCTGATGCTGATTGCCCCTCTGGGCTGGGCCGCCAACAAAAAAGTGACGCTCGATGTCAGTCAGATGACCTGCCCGCTGTGCGTTATCTCAATTAACAAAGCGCTGCGCGGCACCGATGGCGTTATCAAAGCCAAAGCGTCGATGAAAACCCATCAGGCCGATGTGGTCGTCCCGGCGGATTTTGATAACCAGAAGCTGCTGGCGGCGGTCGCCAAAACCGGCTTTAGCGCGAAGATTCACGACGTCACTGATATTCAGTGATCCCGCCATACGCTGCGCCGGATCTCATCTCCGGCACAGCGTTCTGCCGCTCCCCTTTTCCCGGCGTACAATGCTGTCGTTCGATGTTCCTTAACCGGAGAGCGGCACCGTCATGCCAACCATCAAAGACGTCGCCCGACTGGCGGGCGTTTCCACCGCCACCGTTTCAAGAGTGATCAATCAGACCGCCTGGGTGGAGCCAGCGACCCGGGAGCGGGTCGAAAAAGCCATGCGCGAACTCAACTACCGGCGCAATGCGGCGGCTCTGGCGCTGGCGAAACGCAGCGGCGATATGCTCGGCCTGCTGACCGGCAACCTTGCCGACCCCTTTTTTGCCCGGCTGGCCCGGGGCGTTGAGGAAGTGGCCCGACAGCACGGTTTCCGCCTGATGGTATGCAGCGGCGGCCACCAGGAAAGCATGGAGAAATCCGGCCTCGATTTCCTGATTAACCAGGGCTGTGAAGCCATTGTGGTGCACTCCAGCCGTCTGAGCGATCGCGACCTGCTGCGCTATGCCGCCCATACCCCCGGTATGGTGCTGGTGAACCGCTATATTGCCGCCATGGCTAACCGCTGCGTCTGGCTGGAAAATCACGCTGCCGCCATGCAGGCCACCCTGCATCTGCTGGAAAACGGCCACCGCTGCATCGCCTGCGTCACCTCGGATCTGCCCATCGACGATCGCCGCCAGCGTCTGGAAGGCTACCGCGCAGCGCTGGCGCAGTACGGCATTACGCCGCCCCACGAATGGATTATCAGCGTGCCGTTTAACGAGGAAGGCGGCGAACAGGCAGCCCGTCAGTTGCTGGACAACGGTATTCCGTTTACCGCCGCCTTTACCTTTAACGATGTGATGGCCGCTGGCATTATGCGCATCCTGCATCAGCAGGGGGTGGCGCTTCCCGAACGTCTGTCGCTGGTCGGTTTCGATGATGTGGTGCTGGCTCGTTACCTGCACCCTGCCCTGACCACCATCCACTACCCGGTAGAAACCATGGCCCGCCAGGCCGGTCAACTGGCGATTCAGCTTTACCAGGGACAGACCCCGCCGCCGCGTAGTAACGGCTTTTGCGCCGAACTGGTGGTCAGAGACTCAGTCTGCCCACCGGTCAATGGATAATGATGTGATCGGGTTCATCTTTTTCATCGTCATGTAATCGGTTACATGGCGAGCCATTCCCGATCACGTTAGCCAGCCACCATTGCCCCTACCCTGAAGCCCACTCTTCGACCAGGAGCATCAACATGAATGCGAAACAGAACAACAAAAAAACGCTGTCGCTCGGGCTGGCGCTACTGCCCATTGTCGCCATGCTGGCGCTGCTGATTGTGGGCTACGGCGTGGCGGGGCTGCGTATCGAGCCGCTGCTGCTGTGTTCAGCGGCCATCGCGGCGGCTCTGGCGCTGTGGCAGGGCTATAGCTGGGATGAGATTATCGACTCCATCGTCAGCAAACTGGCGAAGGCGATGCCGGTGATTATGATCCTGATCTGCGTCGGCGGCCTGATCGGCACCTGGATGTTCAGCGGCACCATCCCCTACATGGTTTACTGGGGCCTGAAGCTGATTAGCCCCCAGTATATTCTGATCGCTGCCTTCTTTCTGACCAGCGTGGTATCGGTCTGTACCGGCACCTCCTGGGGCTCCGCCGGTACCGTCGGAGTGGCGTTGATGGGGGTGGCCGCCGGGCTGGACGTCTCCCTGCCTGCGGCAGCGGGCGCCGTGGTTTCCGGCGCCTACTTCGGCGATAAAATTTCGCCGCTTTCCGACTCCACCAACTTCGCCGCCATCGTGGCGGACACCACGCTGTTCGAGCATATCCAACACCTGCTCTATACCACTATCCCCAGCTTCCTGCTGGCCGCCGTAGTCTATCTGCTGGCCGGTCATAGCGACATGATCGGCAATGTGGCCACGCCCCAGCGCGTTACCGATATCATCGCCGCCCTGGAAGGGCTGTACCACTTTAATATCGTGCTGATTCTTCCGCCGGTACTGGTGCTGTGGGGCGCGGTACGTAAAAAACCGGTGATTCCGCTGATGCTATTCGCCTGCCTGCTGGCCATCATCCTTGGGATTGCGCTACAGGGTTTGAGCCTGAAACAGGGGCTGGATGCCTTTATGGATGGCTTTAACATCACCATGTTCGACCATGGCAACGCCGGAGTGGTCGCCGATGTGCCGCGTCTGCTCAATCGCGGCGGCATGTTCTCGATGATGAGCACCATTCTGCTGGTGTTCTGCGCCTTCTCTTTTGCCGGCGCCCTGACGCTCACCGGCGCTCTGACCGTGATAATCAACCGCCTGCTGACCGTTATCCGTACCACCGGCCAGCTGATCGCCGCCACCATCGGCACCACCATTCTGGTAACCGGCGCCACCAGCGACGGCAAGCTGGCGCTGCTGGTGCCTGCCGAACTGTTTAAAAACGCCTACCGCCGGATGGGGCTCGATAACAAGAACCTGTCGCGTACCGTTGAGGACGCCGGAACCGTGATCGAACCACTACTGCCCTGGACCTCCGCCGGGGTCTATATGGCGACCACTCTGGGGGTCAGTACCCTCGACCTGCTGCCCTGGGCGGTCCAGTGCTACGCCGCTATCTTCTTCGCGCTGATCTACGGCTTTACCGGTTTTGGCATCGCCCGACTGCCGCAATCAAAGACACAGCCTCAGCCTCAACCGGTTGCGGAATAATAAGGATCAGACCATGACAGAGAATTTCGATCGGATTATTGAGCGCCGGGGCACCGGCTCGGTAAAGTGGGATGCGATGGACGGCTCCGGGCTCCCCATGTGGGTTTCGGACGTCGACTTCGCAGCACCGCCGGCGGTGCTGGCCGCCCTGCACCAGCGGGCGGATCACGGCGTCTTCGGCTACAGTACCCGCAATCAGGCATACGACGATGCGCTACTGGCCTGGTTTGCAGGACGACACAACCTGACGTTGGACTCGCAATGGATCTGCTGTGTGGAAGGCGTGGTCCCCGGGCTGGCGCTGCTGTTGCAGATGCTCAGCCAGCCCGGCGATGGCGTGGTGATTCAGGGGCCTTACTATGGCTCATTCGCCAAAATCATCACCCTTAACGGCCGCGCGCTACTGGAAAATCCCCTGATCGAGGATCCTCAGTTCGGCTACCGGATGGATCTCAACCAACTGGAGCAGTTGTTCCAGCGCCATCGGCCACCGTTGATGATTCTGTGTAATCCCCATAATCCTACCGGACGCTGCTGGTCTGCCGATGAGTTGACCCGTCTGCTGGCACTGTGCGAACGCTACGATGTCACCCTGCTTTCCGACGAAATCTGGGCCGATCTGCTGCTGCCGGGTAACCGCTTTACCTCGGTACTGCATCTGGACTCGCGCTGGCACCCGCGCATCATCGCCGCCACCGCCCCCAGTAAGACCTTTGGTCTGTCGTCGCTGCGTCTGTCTAACTTCCTGATTCCGGATGCCACGCTGCGTCAGCGTTTTCTGCAACGTCTGGATGCCCACGGACTGGATGTGTTCAACGCCATGTCTCTGACCGCGTCCACGGCGGCGCTACGCCACGGCGCCGGGTGGCTGGATGAACTGCTGGCCTATTTGGCGGAAAACCGGCGCTGGTTTTGTAAGCAGGCGGCTCAGCATCTGCCCTGGGCCAGAATCACGCCCGCCCAGGGCACCTATCTGCTATGGGTGGACTGCCGCGCCCTGGGGCTGGATGACGATACCCTGAAGCAGCGGATAACCGAACAGGCAGGTATTATCCCTTCAATGGGCGCCAGTTTCGGCCCCACGGGACAGGGATTTATCCGCCTTAACCTCGGGTGCCCGCGCCGCTATCTGGAGCAGGCGCTGGCAGGGCTGAGGCAAATTCAGCCTGCGTAACCACGGTGCCGGACAGCGCGTCCGGCATTATTTAGCGGATTTCATCTCCTGAATAACAGGATCACGGGTTAACAGATATCGATCCAGCGTAAACCGGTAGCACTGGGTATCATTGATTTTTAAATACATACGGTCTGCCGCTTTTGGTCCGCAGGGGGAAATAAAGGAGGCATCCGCCAGCAGAGCCACCCGGGCAATCCAGGGAGTGGAAAATACCGCCAGGACAGGTAATGGCGCCGTGAGTATCATCAGATAAATGCCACGCCGCAGTAACAACATAAAACCTGAGGACTCAATGGACTGCTTCATGCCACCGGGAATAACAGGAGAAAACTGGCTATAGACTGAAACAATCATACCCGACAGCGCAGAGGCCAGCATAATCAGTGCCCAAACCAGAAGCACCGAAACAGGCACTCCCAATATTGCGGGGGAATATTTCAAATTATCTTCGCTGACGCCGCTGGCAAAACTCAGTATTTTCAAAGCGATCAGATAAGAAAAAAACCAAATCACCACATTATAAAATTTGAGGACATACGCATTTTTCAGAAAGCTGAAGATCGCCCCACGCAGCGGCGCCAGTCGGATAATCCCCAGACCAAAAAGAATACAGAACGCGATATAGATATGGCCGTAATACATGGCCGCCACGACCATACCACAAATAACCAAATCCGTTATTATCTCTTTCCTGGACATATTGTCTTGATTCCCGATCCACCTCTCCAGGTTTCGGAATATAGCACAGGCATGCGGCCAATTAGCGGTTGCGACGCGTAAACCAGGGGAGGAAAATATTTCCTCCCCCAATCCCGTTATTCCCGCTGCGCCCGGATCCACCACAGTTCGGCACGACCGTTAAACAGCGGCCAGGCGATCGCAATAGCCGCCATACTGATAATCCACGAAATATCGGTGCCCGGCACCAGTCCGGAATAAGGGCCAGTGAAAAAGGCGTTCTTCATAAAGGGCAACTGCACCAGGATACCGAAGGCGTAAATGCCCAGCGCCTTACGGTTTACCCGCCCATAGCGACCGCCGTCGGCCCGGAAGATCGATTCCACATCGTAGCGCTGACCGTGGATCAGGTAGAAGTCGATCAGATTGATCATCGCCCAGGGCACCAGTACCGAGATCAGCGCCAGAATCAGATTCAGGAACAGGTTCACAAAGTTGGATGAAGCCGCCAGCGCCACCAGCACCGAGCCCACCAGCACCACCGCGGAGCACAGCAGCCGCCCGCGGGCCGATGGCCGCCAGTCCGGTACAAAGGTCTGTACCGCGGTGATCAGCGACAGCACCGCACCGTAGAGATTCATGGCGTTATGACAGATGATATTCAGCAGAAACAGCACCATCAGTAGCGGACCCAGCCAGCCGGTGGCCTGGCGCACCGCGTCCATGGCGTCGCTGCCGCCGGTGACGCTGACTGCCGACATACCGAACAGAAACGCCAGGATAGTGCCGCAGCAGGCGCCGAGCCAGGTATACAAAAACGGTTTCAGTACCCCGCAATCTTCCGGCAGATAGCGCGAATAGTCAGAGGTATAAGGCGAGAAGCTAATCTGCCATACCGCCCCCAGACAGAAGGTGGCGAACCAGCCGGAAAGCGTAAAACTGCCGCGCGCCCAGAAATCCGCGGGCAGCGGATGGCTGTAGATCATCGCCAGCCCCGCCAGCAGCGCCGCTCCCATCACCCAGGCGCCAATACGGTTAAGACGGTGAATAAAGTGATACCCGACCGCGCCGATAAAGGTAGCGGCCGCGGCGCCGCACAGCGTGGCGCTGGTAATACCGATCGACGGCAGTACGTTATGGATCACCCGGCCGGAAAGCGTGATATTCGAGATAAAAAAGCCCAGGTAGATGACCGAGGCAAACGCAATCACCAGCAGCGACCCATAGCGCCCAAACTGGGCCCGGCTCTGAACCATCTGCGGTATCCCGGCACGGGGACCCTGAGCGGAAGTGAGCCCCAGAAACAGACCGCCGAACAGATGACCCGCCACGATAGCCGTTATCGCCGACAACACGTTAAGGTGAAACGTCAGCGTGGCGGCGGCGCCGGTCACCACCGCCAGCGGCGCAATATTGGTGCAGAACCAGAGTGTAAACAGGCTGCGGGGGTGACCGTGCCGCTCGGCGGCGGGCACATAGTCGATAGACTTATTTTCAATAAACGCTTTCCGGGCTTGCATGGTCGCCTCCTCCGGGAAAGAAATGGGTACAGGTTCGCGGTGTTTTCCCTGACAAAAGGCCGTAGCAGACCCGGCGCGCCATGGCTCGCCTGAACTGCGGGTTACGGATTTCCTGTTAGCGGCGCCGTGAACCGGCGCCGCGACTTCGGTTAACGCATCACAAAGGGATCGTCGATGGGCTCATCGCTGGTGCGTAGCCACACGGTGCGGGTGGTGGTGTACTCCAGCGCGGCGCTGATGCCCCCTTCCCGGCCGGAGCCGGATTCGCCATAGCCGCCGAACGGCGCCATGGGCGAGATAGCCCGGTAGGTATTCAGCCAGACCACACCGGCCCGCAACACCCCGGTCACCCGGTGGGCCCGGGCCAGATCCCGGGTAAAGACGCCTGCGGCCAGGCCATAGGCGCTGTCGTTGGCCAGCCGTATCGCTTCGGCTTCGTCCCGGAACGACTGTACCGACAGCACCGGTCCGAACAGTTCGGTGCGCAGGCAGGCCGCATCGGGATGTCCATCGCAATCCAGGATGGTCGGCGGATAGTAGTGACCGCCCTGCTCCAGCGCATAATGACCGGTCACCAGCCGTGCCCCCTGTTCCAGAGACTTGCCGACCACCTCTTCAATCCGCTGTTTCTGACGGGCGGTACACAGCGGCCCGAACTGGGTTTCGGGATCTTCCGGGGCGCCAATGCGGATGGCTTCCGCCTTACGGGTCAGCAGCGCCAGGAAGCGTTCCTTAATACTGTCCGCCACCAGCAGGCGTGAACCCGCCACGCAGCTCTGGCCGGAAGCGGCAAAAATACCGGCCACCTGCGCGTTGGCGGCGCTTTCCAGATTCGCGTCGTCGAACACGATAAACGGCGACTTGCCCCCCAGCTCCAGCGAGGTGCGTGCCAGGTTCTCTGCGCTGTTGCGCACGATATGGCGCGCGGTCTCCGGCCCGCCGGTAAAGGCGATGTGGTCCACTGCCGGATGGGCGCTCAGCAGCGCGCCACATTCAGCGGCAAAGCCGGTGATCACATTGACCACGCCGGGCGGAAAACCGGCCTGGTCAATAACCCGGGCAAAGGCCAGCAGCGGAGCTGGCGCCTCTTCCGATGCCTTCAGCACCACCGTACAGCCCGCAGCCAGCGCCGGTCCCAGTTTGACTGCCGACAGAAATAGCTGACTGTTCCAGGGGACAATCGCAGCGACCACTCCCACCGGCTCGCGGCGGATCCAGCTTTCCATATCCGGCTTGTCGATAGCCAGCACCCGGCCTTCGATCTTATCCGCCAACCCTGCGTAGTAGCGGTAATATTCGGCGATATAGGCAATCTGAGCGCGGGTTTCGCGAATAATCTTGCCAGTATCCAGGGTTTCCAGACGCGCCAGTTCGTCGGCGTTGGCTTCCAGTAGATCGGCCAGCCGCAGCAGCAGTTTGCCGCGCCCGCCCGCAGTCAGCCCGCGCCAGGCCGGATCGTTGAAGGCGCGCTGCGCGGCCATGACGGCGCGATTCACCTCGTCGCCGCGCGCTTCCGGCATTTCGGCCCAGGGTTCTCCGGTGGCCGGATTACGAGAGAGGAAGCGCGCCGCTCCCGCTTCAAAGCGGCCATCGATATAGAGTTTGAAGGTTTCCATCGCCGCCTCTCTGTTAGTGGAATTCCGGTAATACCGAATGGATAAAGCGTTCCAGCGACGCTTTTTTGCGCTCGAACGACATGCCGCTGTCGATCCAGAAAGCGAACTCGTCGTAACCCAGATCCTTGTAGTGCTTCAGACGGGTAATGACCTCGTTCGGCGTACCGATGGCCAGGTTATTACGCATCATCTCCGGCGTGAAGAAAGCATTGGCGGCGATCTCTTCCTCGCTCAGCGGCTCAATCAGCCCCTGGCTAACCGGGCGTTCATTCTTAAACCAGGCGCCGAAGTAGTTATAGAAGCGGTTAAGCTCCCGGGCCGCCTGTTGGGCATCCGCTTCATCTTCCGCCACGTAGCCGTGCTGTAGCAGCATGATTTTCAGGGGTTGCTCCGGGGCGAACTGCGCCCTGGCCTCTTTAAAGCAACTGACCAGGCGTTCTATCTCCTCCTCACCCTGGCTGAGCGGTGTGACCTGCACGTTACAGCCGTTTTTCACCGCAAACTCATGGCTGTTTGGGTCCCTGGCCGCCACCCAGATGGGCGGATGAGGCTGCTGCTGAGGTAACGGTGCTGAAGTGCTGGAAGGGAACGACCAGAATTCACCGTCGTGGGCGTAATCGCCTTCCCACAGCTTTTTCACCGCCGGAATCAGTTCGCGCATCCGCTGCCCGGCGTCCCAGGCGGTCAACCCTGGCAGCATGCGCTCGTATTCATACATATAAGCACCGCGGGCGATACCCAGTTCCAGCCGCCCGTCGGTGACGATATCGGTCATCGCCGCCTCGCCCGCCAGGCGGATCGGATGGTTGAACGGCGCCACTATGGTGCCAGTGCCCAGTCGTACCCGGGAGGTGCGGCGCGCCAGATCCGCCAGGTTGATAAAAGGATTGGGGGCGATGGTGAAGTTCATCGCATGGTGTTCACCGGTCCATACCGCGTGCATGCCCCCTTTATCCGCCATCTCGCACAGCTCAATCATTTCGTCATAGAGCTGACGCTGCGGCGTTTCGGCAGAGGTGCGCTCCATATGGACAAATAAAGACAGTTTCATAACGCTCTCCCGTTTACCGTCAGACAGCAAATTGCTTAATGGACCCGCGCTGCTCGTCGCCGTAATAGAGTCCGTAGTTGCCCATGGCGCTCTCGCGTACAAAGCGGTTGAGTAGCGATTTCAGGGCAAAATCCTGAACCGGCAGATCCGGAATCACCGGCAGCGCCACCCACTCACAGCCTGGCTGTGCGGGCGGGTTCAGCGTTGAACCGACCGGCAACGCGCAGTGCAGGACGATATGCTGCTGGTTGCGCTGGCGATCGTTATAGACCGAGTAGACCAGCCCTGGATTCGCCGGAACATCCAGCTCTTTCAGCAGCGCTTCCAGGCTTTCACCCACGCTGCCCCCTGCCACAGATCGCGACGGCAGGCGGTAGCGGCCATCCTGCTGCTTCACCATCACGGCCTGGCCGCTGGCTTCAATCAGCGCGCTGACCACCACTTCCGGGCCTGCCGCCAGGTTTTCAGCGTTTTGGGCCGGTGTGAAGTAAGCGCCGCGATAGTAGCCCAGCCCTGCCGTACCGCAGGAATCGAAGGCCAGTACCTCGCCAATCAGGATCTGGTGATCGCCAGCGCTGATGGTCTGCCAGCGGGCGCACTCAAACCAGGCCGAACAGCCGTCGATAAGCGGCGTGCCGTGCTCCCCCTTGCGCCACGCCGTGGCGGCGAAACGGTCCTCGCCCGGGCGGGCGAAGCGGCCCGACACCTCTTTTTGCTGTTCGGAAAGAATATTGATGGCGAAGCGTTCACCTTCGGCAAAATGGCTCAGGTTGGCCGAACGATTATCGATGCTCACCAGCAGCAGCGGCGGATCGAGAGAAACCGATGAAAATGAGTTAGCCGTAAAACCAATGGGCTGCTGCGCTTTATTAACGGTAGTGACCACCGTCACCCCGGTCATAAAGGCGCCGAAGGCGTCGCGTAGTTGTCTGCGCTTATCCGCGTCCATCTGTCACTCCTTCATACTGTTGTCCGGCACGTCCACTCTGATGTGGCGCGCCAAGAAAAGTCAGAATCTCGTCATTCACCGGCTGAGGATCGGTCAGGCTCAGCATATGACGGGCGTTTTTCACAATCACTGCCCGGGCGCCGGGGGTGGCCTGCGCCATCTGGTGCGCCATGGCCGGGCTGGAGTTGGCGTCGTACTCGCCGGTCATCACCAGTACCGGGCAGCCGATCTCGCCCCAGCGACCGGCATAGGTGCTGTCGCCGTCGGCAAAGGCCTGATAGGCCCGGGCGTAGCCCTGTCTGTCGACCTGGTGCAGCCATTCGCCGACCTGGCGGCGCAGCACCTGCTCCCGGGGGGCATCGCTAAACCAGCGCGCCAGCGGCGCATCGGTCTGGCCTCCGCCGTTAGCCAGCTCCAGCGCCCGGGAAAGCACCGCCTTGCGGGCCGCCGGATCGCGACGAAATACGCCGCTGATAACAATCGCATGGCTAATCCACTGCGGATATTCAATGGCCAGTCCGGCGGCGATCAGCGCCCCCATGGAGTGGCCCGCGACGGCACAGGGCCCCTGAACCAGGCTGCGAATTGCGGCGCCGGCCCAGTGGACATAATCCTCAAGCGCGGGCGTCTGATGGAAACCTTCGCTTTCGCCATGGCCGGGCATATCCAGCGCAATCACCCGGTAGCGGCGACTCAGGGCTTCGAGCTGCGGATACCAGGCATCGGCATTCATACCCACGCCGTGAATCAGCACCAGCGGCGCGCCCTGGCCCGCTTCCAGGTAGCCGACGCGCAGATTCGGCTCAGACAGCCGCAGGGTTTTTCGGATCATGGCCTAACTCTTTTAAGTCGAGATAACGGTTACCGATACGGTGATGAGGTCTGCCCCCCAGCGCCGCGCCCAGAGCCACCACGATTTCATCGCTGAACGGCGCATCGCTAATGTTGAACTGGAAAGTCAGGTAGTGTTCGCGACTGCCTTCGTCGTTTTTACCCATCATCGGGAGCAGAATCGGCGATGCCGCCGGACCCCGGGTGTTGTTAAACGCAAGGTAGCTTTTGCCCTCTACCGCCGAACGGTAGTGGTTGCCGAAGTGCAGGGTGTGGATCAGCGCCGAGGCGTGCTCCAGCTCGCCGTTCAACCCCACCACTGCGCTCTTACCAAAGGCCTGGACCTTCTCGCCGGAACCAGCCTCTTTGATGATCATGCCGGTCAGTAATTCCCCCAGTACCGGTCCCATCTCGCGGATTTTCGGCGCCAGATCCTCAACGAAGCCCTCCCCGGCCCAGGGATTCTTCACCACGGCTGCCGCCGCGATCATCACCAGCGGCTCGGCCGCGGCCCGACCACCGTCGACCCAGGTAGTCTCGGTGGCAACAAAGGTCTTACGAATATCCGGATGCATAACAATACCCTCTGAGATGTAGATCAAATGTTAATCAAATGTCGCAAACGGTATAGCATTGCGTATTACGGAATGTCAAAACTTGGTATACCATAAGACAACACACCAAATACGGAGTGGTAACAACCACGACCAGCGTGTTAAAGACAGATTAATAATCTTGATTTAAAAGGATTTTTCATTTCAACCCGGTACGAATCTTCAGCACGGGCGAACAGAGAAGCACTGCTATTTATGTGGAAATGACAAAACGGTAGAGTGCCGTTACGACGCGGCTGACAGACGACGGCAACAATTTTTAGCGCAATATTGAATTTTGTGAGCCGTGCCGAATTTAGCCGGGAACCGACGCCGGTGCCTCAGCCCCTCTGCCGGGGCGGCGTTGCCATCCCGTGTAAAAGGATGTTAATAGTAGCCATGAACAGGAAGAACTGGCGCTATTTCATCACGATGTTTAACGGCTCAGCATGGAGAAAATAATGATTCAGAGCCAGTCACTGAAAATAGAGAGCACGCCTACCCTTCGTGAGCTTGCGCTAACCAAAATTCGCCAGGCCATCGTCGTCGGCTATTTTAAGGCGGGAGACCGGCTGGTGGAGCGCAACCTGAGCGATGAGCTCGGCGTCAGCCGCAGCGTGGTACGCGAGGTGATTCGCTATCTCGAAGCAGAAGGATTAATCGAGATCATCCCCAAAAAGGGCCCTATCGTCGCCATTCTGACCTGGGAGGTAGCTGAACAGATCTACAACATCCGCATGCTGCTCGAACAGGAGGCCGCCCACGACTGCGCCCTGCGCGCCACCGAACAGGATAAAAAGCGGCTCTATGACCGACTGTTGCAAATAGACAGCGTATCCGGCGCCAGCGACGATATCCACCGCATTGAAGCTTCTCTCGCCTTTTATGAACAACTGTTTCACATAGCCGGGCATACCATCGCCTGGGAGATCGTCCAGCGTCTTAACAGCCGCATCAGCCGACTGCGCACGCTGACCCTGAAGACCCGCGAGCGCCAGGTGGCCGGTTTTGAACGCATGACGCGCATCTGGCGCGCCATCGATCAGAACGATGCCCAACGCGCCCGCCAGGAAGTCATTGAACATCTGCGCGAAGCATCAAGTCTTGCCCGCCAGATTCTGGAACAGCAGGAGTAAACATGTCCGCCTACTGGATTGCCCACGTGACCGTGCACGACCCCGAGCAGTACCGCCACTATATGGATCTGGCGCCTGAAGCCTTTCAGGCTTTTAACGCCCGCTTTCTGGCCCGGGGCGGTGAAGCCTCGACTCTGGAAGGCCAGCACTTTGTGAAGCACGTGCTGATTGAGTTCGACGATTATCAGAGCGCGCTGGCCTGCTACCAGTCCGACGCCTACCAGCGGGCGAAGGCCCAACGCGCTGGCGTTGCCGAAGCGCAAATTGTGATTGTCGAAGGGTTAGCCTGATCGGGTACAAAAATGGCCGCGCGTTGCGGCCATCCTTCGTTATGACAATTCGATGGTTATCATTTCCTGATATTCCGCCCGGCCGCCCACAAATATCGTCACTATACGCCCTGCGGATTGCGTCAATTCAGCGAGTATTTCAGAAGGCAGCCCCATGGAATAACCCTGCTCGAACAGCAATGTCTGTTTTTCCTGTCGCTGGTAATCTGGCAGGTATTTGACCAGATAACAGGCTAAAGCCGCATTAGAAGTGCCTGTGGCACACTCTTCCGGAATATCATAAAGCGGCGCCAGATTTCGGCAATGGGCCGCCGCAGAAGGCGACAGCGTTTCGGTGGTAAAGAGGTGATAGCCGGTAACCTGATACTTTCTGCTGATTGCCGCAACCTTATCAAGGTCGGGCTTAATTTCAGCCAGCGCATTGAATGAACGCACCGGGATTAAAATATCCTTTAACCCCGTGGAGACAATTTGGACCGGCAGGTCATGGCTGAATACGGCCCTGTCTGTATTCAGTGAGTCGGCAATTTCAGCCGGTGATAAAATATCCAGAAATTGCGGTGCTGCCTGCTGTAAAAAAATTTGCCCGTTATTTCTGACTTGTACACTCAGAATCCCGATCCCGGTCTTTATGGTGTAATCGCCCGCCGTAATCTCTTTTTTCTGATAAAGATAAGTGAACAAAGCCACGGTCGCATGGCCGCAAATATCGACTTCTTCCGCAGGTGTAAAGTAGCGAATGTGATAATCAGCATCTTCACAGGTGAATAAGCAGGCCGTCTCGGAAAATCCCAACTGATGTGCGATATGTAGCATATCCGCCTCGGTGAGTTTTTCCGTATCAATAACGACACCGGCAAGATTGCCGCCTGCAACCTGTGCTGTAAAAGCTCGCAGGCTGTAAGCATTTATCATCATCGCGCTTTTCCTCCCCTTAAAATCAGCCGCAGAGTATCAGCGGTGCGGCTCTCTTTATACCACTCTCCCTGTAGCCCTGACAGATACACATGGCTCTGTTTATGCCCGGACTGCGACGCTCAAAAAACAGCCCCCTCAGACGACACTGCTCTTATTGTCCGAAAAAATTCACTAATCGTGAGTTCGGCCCCCCGCTGCGCTAAAAATTCGGCTAAGGTTTTCATAGGGTTGATCGCCTCTATCCCGGCAGTGGCCCGGGAGCATGGAGAATAAGGAGAATAATGCATGGCAAAATCTGATTTTCGCCGTCCCCGTACTCTGTTACTGGCCATCCAGCTGGCGCTGGGTGGCGCTTTTGTCTCGCTAATGCCCCAGGCCATTGCTGCCGATGCCGAACAGAGCGTGGCCGCCAGACCCGCGCCTCAGTCGCCGGATGCGCTTCTGGGCCCGCTGTTCACCGCCGTACAAAGCGCGAAACTGTTTCCCGATCAGAAAACCTTCGCCGACGCCGTACCGCGCAGCGATCCGTTAATGATCCTCGCCGACTATCGTATGCAGCGTAATCAGTCCGGTTTCGATCTACGCCACTTTGTGGAGGTGAACTTCGTGCTGCCCAAAGCGGGCGAAAAATATGTGCCTCCTGCCGACCAGAGCCTGCGCGAACATATCGACGGCCTGTGGCCAGTGCTGACCCGCACCGGGAAAAGTACCGGCGAATGGGATTCACTGTTGACGCTGCCCAAACCTTACGTCGTACCCGGCGGCCGCTTCCGCGAAGTCTATTACTGGGACAGCTACTTCACCATGCTGGGGCTGGCCGAAAGCGGCAACTGGGATAAAGTCCAGGATATGGTGGATAACTTCGCTTACGAGATAGACACCTGGGGCCATATTCCTAACGGCAACCGCAGCTACTATCTGAGCCGCTCCCAGCCGCCCTTCTTCGCCATGATGGTGGAGCTGCTGGCCAGCCACGATAACGGCGAAGCGCTGACCAAATACCTGCCCCAGATGAAGAAGGAGTATCAGTACTGGATGGCGGGCAGCGATACCCTTGATAAGGGCGACGCCAAAGGACGGGTGGTGAAACTGCGCGACGGCGCGCTGCTGAACCGCTACTGGGATGATAAGGATACGCCGCGCCCCGAATCCTGGCTGGACGACGTAACCACCGCGAAGAGCAATCCGGATCGCAAGGCGGCACAGATTTATCGCGATCTGCGGGCTGCCGCAGCCTCTGGCTGGGACTTTAGCTCGCGCTGGATGGATGACCCCAAAAAACTCTCCACCATTCGTACCACCAGCATCGCACCGGTGGATCTTAACGCGCTGATGTATCACCTGGAGAAGACCCTGGCGCGCGCCAGCGAAGCGGCTGGTAATGCTGAAGAAGCGAAACGCTATGCCAGTCTTGCCAGCCAGCGCCAGCAGGCCATTGAGAAACATATGTGGAACAGCAAGAACGGCTGGTATGCGGATTACGATCTGCAGCACCATCGGGTGCGCAGCCAGCTAACCGCCGCCGCACTGTTCCCGCTCTATGTCCAGGCGTCTAATAAAGAGCGGGCCGCGAAGGTGGCTACCGCAGTGCGTGGCAGCCTTCTGAAAGAGGGCGGCCTGCTGACCACGGACGTAAATTCAGGGCAGCAGTGGGATGCGCCTAACGGCTGGGCGCCGTTGCAGTGGGTGGCCGTCGAAGGGCTGAAACACTACGGTCAGGATGAACTGGCGGGTGACATCCGCTGGCGCTTCCTGAGCAATGTGCAGCGCATCTATAACGCGGAACAGAAGCTGGTCGAGAAGTATGATGTTACCGGCCAGGGGGCAGGCGGTGGTGGCGGTGAATATCCGTTACAGGATGGTTTCGGCTGGACCAATGGCGTGACGCTGAAGCTGTTGGACCAGCTGTGCGCCAGCGACAAGCCTTGTGATAACGTGCCGTCTCAGCGTCCGGGACACGCCGCTCCGAACGTGTCGGCAAATTCGCAACCGGCTGAAAAGGCCAGCGCCCCACAACCGGCAGAGCAGTAATCCCCTCCCCTAACCCTCTCCCCAAAGGGGAGAGGGAACCGGCTTACCCCTTTTCCATGGCCCCGACGGGCGTTGCTGAAGCCTGTTGTCCCATCGGTATCCGCGCCATGACGCCCGCGCCCACCACCAGCAAACCGGTCATAAACCACAATCCGGCGCTAAAACTGCCGGTGAGATCATGCAGAATGCCGATCATCAGCGGGCTAAGCCCTGAACCAATATTCCCCACGGCGTTAATCACCGCAATCGCCACCGCCCGCGCCTTAAAGCTGATGGTGTTATCCGGCGTGGTCCAGAACAGCACCATGGCAGTAAAGGAACCCACCGAGGCCATAATAATACCCAGTAGCTGAACCAGGCTGTGACCGGTGGCGGAGGCCGTCAGCCAGCCCACGGCGGCAAACAGAAAGGGAATGATAGTATGGATCCTGCGTTCCTGACGGCGATCGGAACGGCGGCTCCACCAGACCATCCCGATAATGGTACACAGCTGGGGCACCGCCGCCAGCAGGCCAATTACAATGGTGCTGCTGCCCTGGTTAAAGCTTTGCAGAATCTGCGGCGTCCAGATGTTGATGGCGCTCAGGGTATTGGTCAGACAGAAATAGGCCAGGGTGTACATCAGCACCACGGGCGTCAGCACTTCGCGCCAGGTCGAACGCCCGACGGGAGCTGCACGGCTCCGGGCCCTGCCCCGGGCCAGCATCGCCTCCAGCGCCCCTTTCTCTTCCTTCGTCAGCCAGCGGGCATCCGCCGGTTTATCTGACATGTAGTGCCAGACCACGATCCCCAGCAGTATCGACGGCATTCCCTCCAGCAGGAACAGCCACTGCCAGCCTTTCAGGTTCAGTACGCCATCCAGCGCCAGAATATAGCCGGAAACCGCCGAGCCCAGCATCATGGTGACCGGCATGGCGATCATAAACAGCGCATTCGCTCTGGCCCGATACCAGGCCGGAAACCACCAGGTAAGATAGAGCAGGATCCCGGGCAGAAAACCGGCTTCGGTAATGCCGACAATCATCCGCAGTACATATAGCGAGCCAGGACCAGTGGCAAACATCGTACAGGTGGAAGCAATTCCCCACAGCACCATGATAGTGGCGATCCAACGCCGGGCCCCCACGATGCCCAGCATAATGTTGCCAGGAATACCGAAGATAACGTAGGTCACGTAAAACAGGGAAGAAGCCAACCCGAACATGGTGGCGCTCAATCCCAGGTCTTTGCCCATCGTCAGACCGGCAAAACCGATATTAATACGATCGAGAAAGGAGAAGACGAACAGCACGAACAGGAAGGGGATCAGACGCCGGAACAGTTTCTTCATCACCCGCAGCTCGAGCGCGCTAAAGCCCGCTTGCTGTGAGACCAGGTCGCTCATAAGGGACTCCCGGAAAGATCGATGGATAGTCACTGGCAATCGCGGCACCGGATCCCGAGCCCTTTCCTCGCCAGCCCATTTCATTAATACATTAACGAGATGATTTTATTATGGCTCATTCTATTGTTCAAATATTGTTTCAAAAGGCGTGACGCAATTAACAAAACAGAAATATCATTGTAAAAACACGCTAATGAGGCCACACTCAGAAAGCTCCAGAGATCGCAACACTGACGCCCGGATTAACAGTTAATATATTAATAACCTGATGATTCAGCAGGGGGTGGTGAAAGTATTACCGACAAGCCTTGCGGCCAGAAGGGAAAAAAATATACTGGATACAGACTCTTATTCTGTGGAAATCGTTATGCATGAATCCCTGACCATCGCCCTGTTGCAGGCGCGGGAAACGGCCATGAGCTGGTTTCGCCCGGTGCTGAACCGGCATAACCTGACCGAGCAGCAGTGGCGCGTCATCCGTATTCTGGCGGTGCATCGCTCGCTGGACTTCCATCAACTCGCCAGCGAAGCCTGCATCCTGCGCCCCAGCCTGACCGGCATCCTGACCCGGCTGGAGCGCGACGGCCTGGTCTGGCGCATGAAACCGGTCAGCGATCAGCGCAAACTGTTCGCCTCGCTGACGCCGCGCGGCGAAGCGCTGTATCAGGAAGCCAGCCACCAGGTGGAACAGGGCTATCGGGAAATCGAGCGTCAGTTCGGCCCGGAGAAAATGGCGCAGCTTCAGGGGCTGTTGTACGAATTCAGCGCCCTGCCCCCGCCGCCGGATGATGTCTGAAATTATCCCTCTCCACAGCCCTTTCATTAATAAGGGCTTTTTTCTTCTGTTTATCCGCATTTACGTCTTGAAATAAGCAAAAGACAACGATAATAATTCGCGTTTAACTTTAAAGTGAACGTTTATCGATGATGACGGGAAAACAATAATGACGTTAATGAATAGCAGAGGGCGCGCGCTGGTTATCCCCCTGGCGCTACTGGCCTCGGGCCCGGCGTTTAGCGCCGAAGATACCGTGGTGGTCAGCGCCGTAGCACCGGATACCGCCACCACCCCCACCGAAGGGTACAGCGCCACCACCAGCCGCGGCGCCACCAAAACCGATAAACCGCTCATCGAAACCGGCCAGGCGATTTCAGTGGTCCCCCGCCAGCAGATGGAAGACCAGGGCTCTGCAGACGTTAACAGCGCGCTGAATTACACCCCTGGCGTCTTTACCGGCTTCGCCGGCGGTGCCACCCGCTACGACACCGTAGCGCTGCGCGGCTTCCACGGCGGCGATGTCAACAACACCTTCCTGGACGGTCTGCGCCTGATGAGCGATGGCGGCAGCTATAACGTGTTGCAGGTCGATCCCTGGTTCCTGGAACGCATCGATGTGATTCGCGGTCCCTCTTCCGCCCTGTACGGCCAGACCATCCCCGGCGGGCTGGTGATGATGACCTCGAAGCGCCCGCAATTCGCCCGTGAAGGCCACCTGCGCGCCACGGTCGGTAATCACAGTACCAACGGCACCGCCTTCGACTATACCGATGCCATCAATCAGAACTGGGCGTGGCGTCTGACCGGGATGACCAAAAATACCGATACCCAGTATCAGAACACCCGCGACGAACGTTACGCCATTGCCCCCTCGGTACTCTGGCAGCCCGATGACGACACTTCGCTGGTGCTACGCGCTTATCTGGAAAAAGATCCCTCCGGCGGTTTCCACGGTTCGGTACCCGCGGATGGTAGTCTGTATTCCTCTACCGGCCATAAGCTGGGAACCGATTTCTCGGATGTGGAGCCAGGTATCGACGCCTTTAAGCGTCACGAGCAGATCTACAGCTACGAATTCGCTCACCGGTTTAACGATGTCTGGGCCTTCCGCTCTAACGGCAGCTACACCCACTCCAACGTTAAACTTAACCAGGCTTACCAGCTCGGCTGGGCCGATGCGCAGCACAATGAACTGACCCGCTACTACAGCGGTGAAGACTCTTCGCTTGACGCCTGGGCAATGGATAATCAACTGGAGGCAGATTTCGCCACCGGTAGCGTGGATCACACCCTGGTACTGGGCGCCGAATATCACCGCTTCCGTAATCGTATTCAGAGCGACAGCGCGTCGGCCACTAACCTGAATCCCTGGAGCGGCGAGAATGGCGGCACCGATCTGTGGCACTACGACGCCAGCGGCGCCATGCTCCCCGGCGCGCTGCGTTCGAATATTCGTCGGGTTTATGAACAAACCGGCGTCTACCTGCAGGATGAGATGGTCTGGAACCGCTGGCATCTGGATCTCTCCGGTCGCTTTGACCGTCTGGAAACCAAAAGCCGCACGGTTACGCCCGAGAATAACAGCCGGGTGGTGGATAACCGCCGTGACGATCGCTTCAGCGGCCGCGCCGCCTTGCTGTACGCCTTCCAGAACGGCGTCTCGCCCTATATCAGCTACAGTTCCGCCGTCACCCCTCAGGTGCTACCGGATGCCCAGGGCCATTTGCTGAAGCCCACCACCAGCCAGCAGTATGAGGCGGGCCTGAAGTACCAGCCGCCGGGCAGCCGCGATCTCTACACCCTGGCCGTCTACGATCTGACCCAGAAGGATGTCGGTAACCGCGTCATTCAGGGCAGCTACTATGAACCGGCAGGGAAAGTGCACTCCCAGGGCATTGAGCTGGAAGCGCGCACCGAAATCACCCCACGCCTTTCTGCCATCGCTGGCTACACCTGGAACAAGGTACGCTTTAAAGACGCCATCGACGGCAATAACGGCAACACTCCATACGTCACGCCGGATCAGTTCGCTTCGCTGTGGGGCCACTACCGCGCGGACTACGGCATTAGCTTTGGCGCCGGGTTGCGCTATATCGGCAAGCAGTGGGTCGATAACGAGAACACCCGTCGTATTCCGTCAGTGGCCCTGGTGGATGCTATGGTACGCGCCGATCTCGGGGAATGGAGCAGCAGCCTGCGCGGCGCTTCGCTCCAGGTGAACGCCACTAACCTGACGGGACGTGATTACGTGGCGGGCTGTTACGGCACCAACAACTGCTACTGGGGTAAAGAGCGCCAGGTGATCGTAACTGCGGGGTATGATTTTTAATCAATCGGATGATGGTGTAATGAACAATAAGTCCATTGACACTATCATCCTGATGCGTATAGCCAGTGTATACAGGACTCACCAGGGACGAGGGAAATGATAAAATCATTTCGCCACAAAGGGATTGAGAAGTTCTTTACCACTGGCTCTACGGCAGGGATTCAGGCAAAACATGCTGTTAAGCTTCAGATCCAATTAACTGCGCTAAATGCGGCAAAACGACCAGAGGACATGTCGGCTCCCGGATGGAGATTGCATCCATTAAAAGGGGCCGATTTTAAAGGACACTGGTCAATCCATGTCAATGGCAACTGGCGCCTCGCCTTCACTTTCGAAGGTCAGAATGCAATTCTTGTCGATTATCAGGACTATCACTAATGAGCAGAATGCACAAACCCGCGCATCCAGGCACGGTCCTTCGGGAATACCTGGGCGATACTTCTGTGACCAGTGCTGCTGAAGCGCTGGGTGTAACTCGCGCAGCGCTGTCGCGTATTCTCAATGGTAAGGCGGGTATCAGTGCAGATATGGCGCTGCGCCTTGAAGCCGCTTTAGGAACCAGTGCTGAAATGTGGACCGATATGCAATCCCAGTTTGAGCTATGGGTCGCGTCCCAGGGCGTTCGCCCCGAGATTCGTTCCCTGGCACATCATACCTAATCTGTCGGTTTCCTTTGCACAGATAATCCATAAGACAACGGCCCCGAACCGGGGCCGTTGTCTTAAAGCATCAGGCACTTTCCATCGCCCGCTTTACCTTCCACAGGTAGCGCGGTGCCTGGGAAGAGGGATGGTTATCCATCACATACTGCCAGAACTCTTCCGGCGACATGTCGTTAATCTGCTCAATCGCCTCCCCCCGATCCGACGAGAATATCCGCAGCAGCGCCCCGGCACCGTTAACGTAGGAGACGATCAGCGCGTACTCCATGGTCTGCGGATTGTCGATACCGCGCAGAATGCCGTTCTCCAGAATGCTCAGATAGGCCGCGCCAATATCAATATTGCGCGCCGGATCCTTAAGATCGCTGGTCGATGGCTGGCCGCTTCGCCCTTCATGGCGATAGACTTCGCGACCGGCGGTAGACGCCTTAATCTGCATCAGCCCCACTGCGTTAGAGCGGCTGACCAGTTGTGGATTACCGCCAGATTCCACGGCGATAATCGCGGTAATCAGACGCGGGCTGACGCCCCAGGTCTCTGCCGCCTCTTCGGTAATCGGCATCCAGGTCTGGGCCCCCTGAACCGGGCGACCCGCTTCCCAGCCCCCGTGTTGAACCCGGGATGGCTTACTCGAACAACCCACCAGCAACACACTCAGTACGATAAGCCATCTCAACTTCACTACGCTTCCCCTTTTTTCGATAACAGGTTCCAGGTCAAAGGCATTGCGGATGACAACCGCAACGCCTCGCGGCATGATAACCAATACAGAATTTAAATCAGCAAGGAAATTCCATGGACACTTTTCATCTCGTCGCTCCTTCCGGTTACTGCATTCAACAGGAAGCCGCGGAACGCGGCGTCGCCCGGCTACGGGAAGCGGGCCATCAGGTGCATAACACGGGCGTTATCGGGCGGCGCGAACAGCGCTTTGCCGGGACCGATGCACAGCGGCTGGCAGATTTGAATCAACTTGCAGAATTATCTGAAAACCCGACGATTGTGCTGGCCGTGCGCGGCGGCTACGGCGTCAGCCGACTGCTGGAGTCCATCAACTACCCGGCGTTAGGCGACCGCCAGCGCCGCAATCCGCTGCTGATTTGCGGCCACAGCGACTTCACCGCCTTTCAACTGGCTCTGCTGGCTCGTGAAGGGGTCATTACCTTTAGCGGGCCGATGCTGGCGGGCAATTTTGGCGCGCCGGAACTGGCTCCCTTTACCATAGAGCACTTCTGGAAGGCGCTCACCTCCCCCCGCTTTACTCTGGAATGGCGCAGCGATGCGCCAGCCTGTCGGGCCAGCGGTACGGTATGGGGCGGAAATCTGGCGATGCTGATAAGCCTGGTAGGCACGCCGTGGCTGCCGCAAATCGACGATGGCATTCTGGTGGTCGAAGATATTAACGAACACCCGTTCCGGGTAGAGCGAATGCTATTGCAGCTCCACCATGCCGGTGTGCTGGCGCGTCAGCGCGCTATTGTGCTGGGCAGCTTCAGCGCCGCTGCCCCTAACGACTATGATAACGGGTACGATCTGGCCCAGGTATGCGCCACGCTGCGCGAACGAACGGGGCTCCCCATCGTCGATGGTCTGGCTTTCGGTCACGAACCCTGCACCGTCACGCTGCCGCTGGGCGCCCACGGCGAACTGATTCACGATGGAAAACGGGCAACGCTTAGCCTGAATGGTCATCCCTGCCTGAAATAAGGGCGATTAAGGTCGCTTTTCCGCAGGTCGGTTTTCGGCACTTAGCTGTATCATGGTAACATTTTGTAAAACTCTGCTGGGGGACTCTTTATCTTGGATGCCGGGACCATTTTTAACCTTTTTATCGTCGGCTCGTTGCTGGTCACTTTCAGCATCCTGTTAAGCTCATTCTCTTCCCGTCTTGGGATCCCAATCCTGGTTATCTTTCTGGCCATCGGTATGCTGGCCGGGGTGGACGGCATCGGCGGCATTCCATTCGATAACTATCCGTTTGCCTATCTGATCAGTAACCTGGCGCTGGCGGTGATTCTGCTGGACGGCGGTATGCGTACCCAGGCCAGTTCGTTCCGGGTTGCGCTCGGACCGGCGCTATCGCTGGCGACGCTCGGCGTAGTGGTGACCTCGGGGCTCACCGGAATGGCTGCCGCCTGGCTGTTTAACCTGAATCTGATGGAAGGACTGCTGATTGGCGCCATCGTCGGCTCCACCGATGCCGCCGCCGTCTTTTCGCTGCTGGGAGGAAAAGGACTTAACGAGCGCGTCAGCGCCACCCTTGAAATCGAATCCGGCAGTAACGACCCCATGGCGGTGTTCCTGACCATCACCCTGATCGAGATGATTCAGCAGCATGAAAGCGGCCTGAGCTGGATGTTCTTCGCGCATCTGGCGCAGCAGTTCGGGCTGGGAATTCTGCTTGGCGGCATCGGCGGCTTTATTCTGCAGCAGGTGATTAACCGTATCTCTCTGCCCCAGGGGCTCTACCCGTTACTGGCCCTGAGCGGCGGGATTATGATTTTCGCCGTTACCACCGCCCTGAACGGCAGCGGCATTCTGGCGGTCTACCTGTGCGGCTTCCTGCTGGGTAACCGCCCGGTACGCAACCGCTTCGGTATTCTACAAACCTTCGACGGTATGGCCTGGATGGCTCAGATCGGCATGTTCCTGGTGCTGGGGCTGCTGGTGACGCCGTCGGATCTGCTGCCGATCGCGATACCGGCGCTGCTGCTTTCACTGTGGATGATCTTCTTCGCTCGTCCGCTGTCGGTGTTTCTGGGGCTGCTGCCGTTTCGCAGCTTTAACCTGCGCGAGCGAGTGTTTATCAGCTGGGTCGGACTGCGCGGCGCGGTACCCATTATTCTGGCGGTATTCCCGATGATGGCGGGGCTGGAAAATTCACGCCTGTTCTTTAACGTCGCCTTCTTTGTGGTGCTGGTGTCGCTGCTGCTTCAGGGTACCAGCCTTAGCTGGGCGGCCAGGCGCGCCAAAGTGGTGGTGCCGCTGGTGGGCTGGCCGGTTTCGCGTATCGGTCTGGATATCCACCCGGAGAAGCCCTGGGAGCAGCTTATCTATCAGCTCAGCGCCGATAAGTGGTGCGTGGGGGCCGCCCTGCGCGATCTGCATATGCCGAAAGATACCCGTATCGCCGCGCTGTTTCGCGGTAAAAGTCTGTTGCACCCCAGCGGCAGCACCCGTCTGCGGGAAGGCGATATCCTGTGCGTGATTGGCCGCGAGCGCGATCTGCCCGCCCTGGGCAAACTGTTCAGCCACACCCCGCCAGTATCGCCGGAACTCGACCAGCGTTTCTTTGGCGACTTTATTCTGGAGGCCAACGCCCGCTTTGGCGATGTAGCAACCATTTACGGTCTGGAGCCGGATAACGCGGAAAATAGCGAACAGACCCTGGGCGAGTGGGTGATTCAGCGTCTGGGCGGCGCACCGGTGGTCGGCGACCAGGTGGAGTACGCCGGTCTGGTCTGGACGGTCGCGGAAAAAGAGGATAATCAGGTAATGAAAATCGGGGTCCGGGTGGCTCAGGAAGAGGCGGAATAACCGCCGCCTCCCCTATTGTTACGCTGTCACAACTGGCACGCGCGGCGCCAGCGCACACATCAGCTCATAGCCGATGGTTCCGCTGGCAGCCGCCACATCATCAATACGAATCTGCTCGCCCCACAGCTCTACCGGTGTACCGATTCCCGCCTGGGGACAGGGGGTCAGATCCACTGCCAGCATATCCATAGAAACCGTGCCCACCAGCCCGGTGCGCACGCCTCCTACCAGCACCGGCGTACCGTCCGGGGCTACCCGCGGATAGCCATCTGCGTAGCCGCAGGCCACAATCCCGATACGCTGTTCGCCAGACGCGCAGTAGCGGCTGCCATAGCCCACCCGCTCCCCCGCCTTAAGCGTCTGCACGCCGATAATTTCGCTACTGAGGGTCATGGCGGGTCGCAGCCCGGCGCTGCCGATATCGCACCAGTGACCGCTCGGCGAAGCACCATATAGCACAATACCCGGCCGCACCCAGTCGTAGTGGGTCTGGGGGTGCCACAGCGTCGCCGCCGAGTTAGCCAACGAGCGCGGCGCCTCCAGCCCTTCCGCTGCCTGGCTGATACGCGCCATCGGCGCATCCACGCCGTCGGGTCGGTCGGCATCGGCGAAGTGAGCCATCAGGGTCATCTCACCCACATTTTTCAGTTCGCGTAGCTGGCGCCAGACCCGATGCACCTGCTCCGGGACAAACCCCAGCCGGTTCATACCGCTGTTAATCTTAAGGTAAACATCCAGCGGCGCGCTGAGTCGGGCATCGGCCAGCGCCTTAATCTGCCAGCGACTGTGCAGGCTGGTGGTCAGGCGATAGCGATCGAACAACGCCAACTCCTGAGCATCGAAAAAGCCTTCCAGCATCAGAATCGGCCCCTTCCAGCCCCGCTCGCGTAGCTGTATAGCATCTTCCAGATTCAGCATCGCGAAGCCGTCGGCACCGCTCAACGCTGACCAGACCCGTGATAAACCATGGCCGTATGCGTCGGCTTTCACCACCGCCCACACCCGGGAGTGCGGCGCGGCATGGCGCACCTGACTCAAATTGTGGCGCAGGGCGGCCAGATGAATACTGGCCTGAACAGGACGCGTCATAGAAAGCTCCCTGTTAGTGTGCGCCGTGCAGACGCGGCGAATGGCCAGGAGTAAAGCCCGGCAGATAACGCGCTACCGACAGATCCTCACTGGGGATCGCCGGTGTACGTCCGGAGATAATATCGCTCAGCATCTGGCCAGAACCGCAGGCCATAGTCCAGCCCAGAGTGCCGTGACCGGTATTCAGCCAAAGGTTTTTCCAGGGAGTACGGCCCACCACCGGCGTACCGTCCGGCGTCATGGGACGAAGGCCGGTCCAGAAGATAGCCTGCTCGATATGGCCGCCGCGCGGGTAGAGATCGCGCACCACCATTTCCAGCGTGGCGCGACGCGCAGCTGGCAACCCGGTATTAAAACCGACGATCTCCGCCATGCCACCCACCCGAATACGCTGGTCGAAGCGGGTAATGGCGACCTTGTAAGTTTCATCGAGAATGGTCGATACCGGCGCCCCACTCTCATCGGCAATGGGAATGGTCAGCGAATAGCCCTTCAGGGGGTAAACCGGAATATCGATGATGCCCTTAAGCATCGCCGTAGAGTACGAGCCAAAGGCCATCACGTAGCCATCCGCCTTAAGCACTTCGTTACCACATTTGACACCGGCAATCTGTTGCCCTTCGGTCAGTAGCTGGTCCACCGGCAGGTTATAGCGAAATTCGACGCCCGCCTCTTCCGCCATGCGGGCAAGTCCACGGGTAAACAGCTGACAGTCGCCGGTTTCATCATTCGGCAGTCGCAAACCGCCAGCCAGCTTGTGGGCGACGGAGGCCAGCGCCGGTTCGGCCCGGGCCAGTTGTCCGGCTTCCAGCAGTTCATAAGGCACCCCGGCCTCTTCCAAAACGGCGATATCGCGCGCCGCATTTTCGTACTGCTGAGGGCTGCGGAACAGTTGCATCAGCCCTTTCTGGCGCCCTTCATAAGCGATACCTGTGCTGGCGCGCAGCGCCTTCAGGCAGTCGCGGCTGTATTCGGCCAGCCGCACCATGCGCTCTTTATTTTCTGCATAGTGGCGGGCGTCGCAGTTGCGCAGCATCTGCCACATCCACTTGAGCTGGAAAGAGGTGCCGTCCGGGCGGATAGCCAGCGGCGCATGGCGCTGAAACATCCACTTAACCGCCTTTAGCGGAATACCCGGCGCCGCCCAGGGCGCCGCATAGCCCGGGGAGATCTGCCCGGCGTTACCGGCGCTGGTCTCCTCTGCCGGTCCGGATTCCCGGTCGATGACCGTGACTTCGTGTCCCGCCTGGCGTAAATACCAGGCGCTGGCGACGCCCACAACCCCACTTCCCAGCACAATGACTCGCATAGCCTGCTCCATTCTGAGTAAAAGAATAATATTCTGGCTACAAATTGATAACCCAGATGAAAATGTTATTCAACATAGGGCTTTATTATGGTGACATAATTCACAATGTGGCTGGCGTAGCGGTAAATCGCGAATTCAGAATCTCGTGCTCCCGCAACATTTTTGTCAGTAAAAAATACTGGATAACAAAAAAAATTCAGCACAAAAATTAAAATAACCGCCCATGAAAAAAATTCCGCTCACCGCCCGAAACGCTGCCCCTGTTCTATGCTTGATTTTGAGGCTTTCCATTCAGATGAGAGCCGTTAACAATGAGGGGGCGCTGATGGCGACTGTTGCAGATTCCACGAGCAAGGACACCAAACATCTAAGCGACGGCCCCGACTGGACGTTCGGGCTGCTGGAGGATTACCTGGCCGAGATCGACCGGGTAGCCAAATACTACCGGCTGGAAACCTACCCTCATCAGATTGAGGTCATCACCTCTGAGCAGATGATGGATGCTTACTCCAGCATCGGAATGCCGATCAACTATACCCACTGGTCATTCGGCAAAAAATTCATCGAAACCGAGCAGCGTTATAAACACGGCCAGCAGGGGCTGGCTTATGAAATCGTCATTAACTCCGACCCCTGTATCGCCTACCTGATGGAGGAGAACACCATTACCATGCAGGCGCTGGTGATGGCCCACGCCTGCTACGGGCACAACTCCTTCTTTAAAAACAACTACCTGTTCCGCAGCTGGACCGATGCCAGTTCGATTGTCGACTACCTTATCTTTGCCCGTAACTATATTCGCGAGTGCGAAGAACGCTACGGCGTGGATGAGGTGGAAAAGCTGCTGGACTCCTGTCATGCCCTGATGAACTACGGGGTGGACCGCTATAAGCGCCCGTCTAAGATCTCTCTGCAGGAGGAGAAAGCGCGTCAGAAGAGCCGTGAGGAGTACCTGCAAAGCCAGGTCAATATGCTGTGGCGCACGCTGCCGCGTCACGAAGAAGAGAAAACCGTCGAGGCCAGCCATCGCTTTCCGTCGGAGCCCCAGGAGAACCTGCTGTACTTTATGGAGAAGAACGCGCCGCTGCTGGAGCCCTGGCAGCGTGAGATCCTGCGCATTGTGCGTAAGGTCAGCCAGTATTTTTATCCGCAAAAGCAGACTCAGGTGATGAACGAAGGCTGGGCCACCTTCTGGCATTACAGCATCCTCAACCACCTGTACGACGAGGGCAAGGTTAGCGACCGCTTTATGCTGGAATTTCTGCATAATCACACCAACGTGGTCTATCAGCCGCCCTATAACAGCCCCTGGTACAGCGGCATTAACCCCTACGCGCTGGGTTTCGCCATGTTCCAGGACATCAAGCGCATCTGTCAGTCCCCCACCGAGGAGGACCGCTACTGGTTCCCGGAAATGGCCGGTAAGGACTGGCTGGATACCCTGCACTTCGCCATGCGCGATTTTAAGGACGAGAGCTTTATCAGCCAGTTCCTGTCGCCGAAGCTGATGCGGGATTTCCGGTTGTTTGCGGTAGAAGATGACGATCGCAAAAACTATCTGGAGATTTCAGCGATCCACAACGAAGAGGGTTATCAGGAGCTGCGTTCACGCCTTTCCAGCCAGTACAACCTGAGCAATCTGGAGCCCAACATTCAGGTCTGGAATGTCGACCTGCGCGGCGACCGTTCGCTGACGCTGCGTTATATCCCGCATAATCGGGTGCCGCTGGATAAGGGACGCCGCGAGGTGCTGAAGCATGTGCACCGGCTGTGGGGTTTTGATGTGCTGCTGGAGCAGCAGAACGACGACGGCAGCGTCGAACTGCTGGAACGCTGCCCGCCACGGGTCAACAATACTCTGTAGCGAAAAAAAAGCCGGTTAGCGTAACTGCTTACCGGCATTTTTTATTCTGGTGGCGGGCGGAATTAGTGGCCGTGCATCGCCAGGTCACCCGGCAGATTCTTCTGCATCCGGTGCCAGATATCCCCACTTTCACGACCGTAGGTTCGCACCACGTCATACACCTGATCGTGAAGCGATTCGCGACACAGCGTCGACAGTTTATGGTAGAAGCCCAGTGCCAGAGCACGCGCTTCCGGGCTGGAAAAGTAGTGCCGCCCGATACGGGTGTACAGCCCTTTCATGCCGTTCAGAATCAGGCCGTAGATCGGATTCCCGGAGGCGAATGCCAGCCCGCGGAAAATACCGTAATCCAGTTCGGCGAAGGCATCGGCATGATCTTCCACCGACTGAGCGCTGGCCAGCACCTGCTGTGATTCATCAGGATGATTACGCAGTGCGGTACGAATAAAGATGGTGGCGATGTTGGTTCTGACCGACAACAGATTATCGATGAGCTGGGGAACGCTTTCGTGGTCGAGGCGCGCCAGGGTTTCAAGGATATTCAGACCAGACGTTTCCCAGAAGTTATTTACCCGGGTCGGTTTGCCGTGCTGAATGGTTAACCAGCCGTCGCGCGCCAGACGTTGAAGTACTTCGCGCAGGGTGGTTCGGGTAACGCCAATCAATTCAGATAGCTCACGCTCGGCAGGCAGAATGGATCCCGGCGGAAAGCGATTTTTCCAGATGCTCTCAATAATATATTCTTCCGCGAAACCCGCTGGGCTCTGCGCCTTTATCACCATAGTGAAATTTCCATTAACCTGGCTTAATCATGGGGACTCATCATACCAGATGCACAGCCAGGCAGATAGCACGCACGGATAACAAATTAGCGTGTCCCCGCTCACTTTTTAGACATTTCAGCCTTATCCAGGTGACAATCCTGCAGGAGCGTGCCTTGTCAGTTCCAGGTTCGGGGAGTAGGCTGGATGATTCCTCTCGTGTCATTCAGAACAAAATAACGGAAGATCTCAATCCATGAAGGAAATATCCACTGGCCGCGCTCTTTATCGCAACTTCCTGGGACAGTCTCCGGACTGGTATAAGCTGGCGATACTCTGTTTTCTGGTGATCAATCCACTGGTGTTCTTCTTTGTCAGCCCCTTTGCGGCAGGCTGGCTGCTGGTGGCAGAGTTCATCTTTACCCTGGCCATGGCGCTGAAGTGCTATCCGCTGCTGCCCGGCGGCCTGCTGGCCATTGAAGCTGTCGCCTTCGGCATGACCAGCGCCCAGCACGTGCGCGACGAGGTCGCCAATAACCTTGAAGTGATTTTACTGCTGATCTTTATGGTCGCCGGCATCTGGTTTATGAAGCAGCTCCTGCTGCTGATTTTTACCCGATTGCTGCTGGGCATTCGCTCCAAGATGCTGCTCTCCCTCTCTTTTTGTCTGGCTGCCGCCTTTCTTTCTGCTTTTCTGGACGCTCTGACGGTGGTCGCGGTGATTATCAGCGTCGCCGTCGGTTTTTACGGTATTTACCACCGGGTGGCTTCCAGTCGTGACGATGACGGCGACCTGTCAAACGATAACGACATCTTCCAGGATCATAAGGCCACGTTAGAGCAGTTCCGCAGTTTTCTGCGCAGTCTGATGATGCACGCCGCCGTGGGTACTGCGCTGGGCGGCGTCATGACCATGGTCGGCGAACCGCAGAACCTGATTATCGCCCGGGCAGCCAACTGGCACTTTGGCGACTTCCTGCTGCGCATGGCGCCGGTTACCGTGCCGGTACTGTTCTGCGGTCTGATAACCTGTATGCTGCTGGAGCGCCTGAAGGTGCTGGGCTATGGCGAACCGTTACCGGAAAGCGTTCGGGCCGTACTGAAAGAGTTCGCTCAGAAAGAGGCCCGCCAGCGTAACCGCCAGGAGCAGGTACGGCTGGTGATTCAGGGGCTGATCGGCATCTGGCTGATTACCGCACTGGCGCTGCATATGGCCGAGGTGGGTCTGATTGGCCTGTCGGTGATTATCCTGGCCACTTCGCTGTGCGGCGTCACCGACGAGCATACTATCGGGCGCGCCTTTACCGAGGCCCTGCCCTTTACCGCGCTGCTGACGGTCTTCTTTGCCATCGTCGCCGTCATTATCGACCAGCAGCTGTTCCAGCCGATTATCGAATTCGTGCTCCAGGCATCGCCCCACACTCAGCTGTCGCTGTTCTACGTCTTCAATGGCCTGCTGTCGTCTATCTCTGACAATGTGTTTGTCGGTACCGTCTACATTAACGAAGCGCGAAACGCCATGCTTAACGGCGCTATCGATCCGCACCAGTATGAATTGCTGGCAGTGGCGATTAACACCGGTACCAACCTGCCGTCGGTGGCGACGCCCAACGGTCAGGCGGCATTCCTGTTTATGCTCACCTCAGCCCTGGCGCCACTGATCCGCCTCTCCTATGGTCGCATGGTGTTGATGGCGCTGCCCTACACCCTGGTGCTAACCCTGGTGGGGCTTCTCGGCGTGGAGTTTTTCCTGATGCCCGCAACAGACTGGATGCTGGCCCATGGCTGGATTAGCGCTCCACCGCTCAAGCCATAACAACCGGTGGCGGGCACGACCCGCCGCCAGTAGCCATACGGAAGTGTATAATTTTTTGTCCGCCTGATGGCGCGGGCGGCGAATTGGTTTACACTGCGCGAACGAATTTAGCAGGGAATGTTATTTATGTTGCAATATCTCAACCAATGCTCACGTGGTCGGGGCGCATGGCTGCTGATGGCCCTGACGGCCTTTGCGCTGGAGCTGGTCGCGCTCTGGTTCCAGCATGTTATGAAGCTGCAACCCTGCGTGCTTTGTATCTACGAGCGCTGTGCGCTATTTGGTGTGATGGGCGCCGGTCTGCTGGGCGCCATCGCCCCGAAAACCCCACTGCGCTTTGTGGCGCTGGCGGTCTGGATCTACAGCGCCTGGCGCGGTCTGGAGCTGGCCTGGCAGCACACCATGATGCAGTTGCACCCTTCGCCTTTCCAGGTGTGTGATTTCGCCGCCCGATTCCCCACATGGCTACCGCTGGATAAATGGTTGCCGCAGGTTTTCGTCGCTACCGGCGACTGTTCGGTACGTCAGTGGGAATTTCTGTCGCTGGAAATGCCGCAGTGGCTGGTAGGCATCTTTGCCGCTTACCTTATAGTGGCGCTGGTGGTGGTGATTGCCCAGTTTGTGAAGCCGAAGCGGCGCGGTATTTTCAAGCATTAATCCTATAAAAAAACCTCCAGTCGGAGGTTTTTTTTCATCTCAGCGAATTACTGAGGAATGCGCAGCGTCTGGCCCGGATAGATTTTATTCGGGTCGCTCAGCATCGGCTTATTGGCTTCGAAGATCTTGTTGTACTGGTTGGCATCGCCATAAACTTCTTTCGCGATGGCGCTCAGGGTATCCCCTTTCTTCACCGTGTAAGACTTGCTGGCCGCCGCGCTGTCGCCCGCCGCCACGGTCACCTGATCTTCCACGTCGCCCACGCCTTCAACGTTACCCGCAGCCACCAGAATCTTCTCTTTCTGCTCCTGACTCAGGCCGTCGCCTTTGACGATAACCTTATCGCCTTTTACTTCGACTTCCACTTTGTCAGCACCGGCCAGACCCGTTTTTTCCAGATGCTTTTTGATAAGGTCGCCGCGCTGGTCGTCCTGACCGGTCACCGCATCCCAAAGCTTTTCACCCGCTTCTTTTACAAAATTAAACAGTCCCATTTTTGTACTCCTGTTATTTGCCGGGCACATGCCCATCCTCGTGCTAAGAAGTCTGGCAAAAAATGGCGAAAAGTAAAGGCGGAAATAAGATTTATCACGCAAAATCATTACGTTAATAAGGAAAACGCGCAACAAAAAGAATATTTCCGTATAAATACAAAGCGATTGATAAATACTCGCAAGGCGGGGCTATAGATTGCCGGGAGACTGACGCTTAATATTTATTTAACAGCCGGCGCAATCCGGCTGTTTCATTTCAGCGCCGACTTTCCCACTGAGGATGGTTGAGAATATGCTCTTCCCAGTCGCGAACCTCGGATTCCGGTACTGCAATATGGCGCACCGAGATACGCTGGGCATGCATCGCCGCCTTAGAGCCGCTGCGCAAAGGGTGCCAGACCGGCAGCCCCTTGCCTTCCGCCAGCAACCGATAGGCGCAGGTGGGAGGCAGCCATTCGAAGGTCGGCAGGTTTTCCCGGGTCAGCTTGATGCAGTCCGATTCATATTCAAAGCGCCGCTCATAGTTGCGGCACTGGCAGGTTTTAATATTGAGCTGCCGACAGGCCACATTGGTAAAATAGATCTCGTCGGTCACTTCATCCTGCAGTTTGTGCAGGCAGCACTGCCCACAGCCATCGCAGAGGGACTCCCACTCCTCATCGCTCATTTGTTCCAGCGTTTTACGCTGCCAGAAAGGCGTTTCGGTCATTGGCGTGATCCTGGTCGTCGGAAAATAAGCTGCACGTTATAAAGGGCATGGCGGCCGCCGTCAAGCAAACCGCTATTTCTCCATTATAGTCCTTTACCCCAGCAGCCCCTTAGCCCGGGCCAGCAGGAAGGCGGTCACCGAGGTGGCATCGCTGACCTTTCCCTCCAGGATCAGCGCCATAAAGTCGCCGATCTTTATTTTACCGGCAGTCAGCCCCAGCTCTTCGGCATCCAGTTGCTGGCTGTCGTGGCTCAGATCGCTTGCCAGATAAATATGGTATCCCTGACTGGAATACCCCTGCGCCAGCTTCTGATATCCCACCCAGGTCATACTGTTGGCCTGGAGCCCGGTCTCCTCGCGCAGCTCGCCTGCCGCTAGCGCCAGCGGATCGGCATCGGGCGCCGTTTCCCAGGTTCCCTGAGGCAGTTCAAGAGTACGTTGTCCCAACGGATAGCGATACTGCTCCACCACATAGATAAACTCCCCTTCTACCGGCAGGATCACCACAAAGTCCGGTTTGACCACCACCGAATAGAGCCCTTCGTTGCCATCGGCCCTGCGAATGCGATCCTCTTTAAGAGTCATCCATTTATTGCGGTAGACCTCGGTCGACGAAAGCGTCTGTATCTCTGTTTCTGCCACTCTTCCCCCTCGTCGTTACAGCACCCGGGTTGTCAGTTCGCGATGGTCAAAACCAATCGCCAGTTCATCGCCGCTGTGCAGTGCTCCAACGCCTTCAGGCGTTCCCGTCAACACCACATCGCCGGCGCGCAGGGTAAAGAAGCGACTGATATAAGCAATCAGCGGCAGGATGGGATGAATCATATCGGCAGTGGTGCCCTGCTGGCGCACGTCGCCATTTACAGTCAGCGAAAGCGGCGTGTTCTGCGGATCGCCATGAAATTCCGCAGCCGGAATAAAGCCGGAGATCGGGCAGGCATTGTCGAAGCCTTTAGCTTTCTCCCACGGTCGCCCCGCCTTCTTGAGTTTGCCCTGCAGTTCGCGCAGCGTCAGATCGAGCGCCACGCCGTAACCGGCGATGGCCTGACGCACATGCTCTTCGGTGGCCTGTTTCAGCGTTGAGCCAATCAGCACCGCCAGCTCCACCTCGTGATGCACTTCCCCCATTCCCTGAGGCAGCGCCAGCGGCTGGCCCAGATCGCAGAGCGAAGTTTCTGGTTTAATAAACAGCACGGGCTCTTCTGGCGTTGCGCTGCCCATCTCGCGAATATGCATGGCGTAATTGCTGCCGACGCAGACGACCTTACTGACCGGGTAATCCAGCAGCGCCCCCTGCCAGTTGTGATGTCGGTACATGATGCTCCCCTTCAGATTGTAGTGTTGTCAGGTTATCCACCCACTATCCACGGCGGGCGGGCAAACTGTCAATCATTGGGGTAGCGATATAAGAAAGGCGCCGGAAAACGGCGCCTGTGGCTGAAAACAAATCCCCGGGAAATATCCGGATCCGGCGAAATATTATTTCTCCCGCTGAGTTTCCAGATGAATCTTAAGTAAACTTTCCGGCGGAGGAGGCAGTTGTAAATAATAGCCCTGCTCGCTGAGTGCCTGTTTTACTTTTTCTATTTCGGCATTAGCTAATTTTTTCGTGCCGTCCAGCGGCAATAGCATGGCAAACGCCGGGACGCCAAATCCCTGCATCAGATCCTGCGGTACGCGTGAAAAATCGTCTTTTTTTTCGACATAAAGATAGGTCTGATCGCGTTTTGAACTTCGATAGATCGCACAAAGCATAATTTTACTCTGATTTCACCGGTTGGTTACTTGCCTGAATATAACGCTGACTATAACATGCCTGCTGTACATCGGAATATCGTCCCGCGAACGTGGACTCTAAAAACTGAATTGAGTAAGGCCAGGATGTCAAACACACCCATCGAGCTAAAAGGCAGCAGTTTCACTCTCTCTGTGGTTCATTTGCATGACGCTCAGCCCGGTGTGATCCGCGAGGCGCTGCGGGAGAAAGTCGCCCAGGCCCCCGCGTTTCTGAAACACGCCCCCATCGTGCTCAATGTCACCGGTCTCACTGGCGATGCCGAATGGGAGCCCATCCAGCAGGCGGTTGTGGAAAGCGGTTTACGCGTGGTTGGCGTAAGCGGCTGCAAGGATCCTCTCCTGCGCGAGCGCATCGAACGCGCGGGCCTGCCGCTGATGAGCGAGGGTAAAGAGAAGCCGCGTGCGGTCGAGCCTCCGCCCTCCCCACCGCAGCCAGTTGCAACATCCGTCACAAAAACGCGCATTATCGATACGCCGGTACGTTCCGGTCAGCGCATTTATGCGCCAAACTGTGATTTGGTGGTAACCAGCCACGTCAGCGCGGGCGCCGAGCTTATCGCCGACGGCAATATCCATATTTATGGGACCATGCGTGGTCGTGCACTGGCAGGCGCCAGCGGCGATCGCGATGCGCAGATATTCAGCATCAGCCTGACGGCAGAGCTGGTGTCTATTGCCGGAGTCTACTGGCTTAGTGAGCAGATTCCGGCCGATTTTTCAGGTAAGGCGGCCCGGCTACAGCTGATAGGCGGCGCTCTTACCGTACAACCTTTTAATTGATAAGCCCTTTTAACAAGGAATTTCTTATGGCACGCATTATTGTAGTTACATCAGGTAAAGGGGGCGTTGGAAAAACCACCTCCAGCGCGGCCATCGCTACAGGTCTGGCACAGAAGGGAAAGAAAACTGTCGTTATTGACTTCGATATCGGCCTGCGTAACCTCGACCTGATCATGGGGTGTGAACGCCGTGTCGTATACGATTTCGTTAACGTTATCCAGGGCGATGCCACGCTTAATCAGGCGCTAATCAAAGATAAGCGTACCGAACACCTTCATATTCTCCCGGCGTCGCAGACGCGCGATAAAGACGCACTGACCCGCGAAGGCGTGGAAAAAGTGCTCGATGAACTGAAAAAGATGGAATTCGATTTTATCGTCTGCGACTCCCCTGCCGGTATCGAGACTGGCGCGCTGATGGCGCTCTACTTTGCGGATGAAGCCATCATCACCACTAACCCGGAAGTCTCCTCCGTGCGCGACTCTGACCGCATCCTGGGGATTCTGTCGTCCAAATCACGCCGCGCCGAAAACGGCGAAGAGCCGATTAAAGAGCATCTGATGCTGACCCGCTACAATCCTGGTCGCGTCACCCGGGGCGATATGCTGAGCATGGAAGACGTGCTGGAAATTCTGCGCATTCCGCTGCTGGGCGTGATTCCGGAAGATCAGTCAGTGCTGCGCTCCTCTAACCAGGGGGAGCCGGTGATCCTGGACGCAACGGCCGATGCGGGCAAAGCCTATGCCGATGCCGTGGATCGTCTGCTGGGAGAAGAACGTCCTTTCCGCTTCATTGAAGAAGAGAAGAAAGGTTTCCTGAAACGCCTGTTCGGAGGATAAGTCATGGCATTACTTGACTTTTTTCTGTCCCGAAAAAAGAACACCGCCAACATCGCCAAAGAACGTTTACAGATTATCGTTGCAGAACGCCGTCGTGGCGATACCGAACCTCACTACCTGCCGCAGCTTAAGCGGGACATTCTGGAAGTGATTTGCAAGTACGTAAAGATCGATCCGGAAATGGTTTCAGTACAGCTGGATCAAAAGGGTGAAGATATTTCCATTCTGGAGCTCAATGTGACGCTTCCGGAAATGGAAGAGTCGAAGTCCTGACGTCAAAATATCTCCTTCGGCCTCAGGCTACGGGAGATATTTTATTCAGCCCTGCGGCAGCGCCGTCAGGGCTGATTTTCGTGGCTTAACGATTCGCGAGCAGCGCCTGTAGCTGGTCGCCGAACAGCCGTCCACGCCAGCCGCTGGCCAGCTCCGGCGCCAGAGTGGCCGGTTTCAGCTGCCAGTGGGCGTTCAGCAGTTGGTTAATCTGGCGACGCGATGCCAGCAGCTCAGGGCTCAGACCATGATTTTCCGCCACCTTCTGCACCAGCGCTTTAATCTCTTTGAAGATGCCGCGATAGCCCGGCATATCGACAAGATTCGCCAGCGGTGCCGGTAGCGCCGCTTCGGGCAGCGCTTTCGCCTCTTCCACCAGCCGGATCAGGGTTTTACCGTGAAAGCGGATTTCGCTGCCGGAAAGCCCCAGGCTGTCCAGCTCGCCCAGAGTTCCCGGCATATGGCGCGCCACCTGCCACAGATGCTCTTCACGCACCACGAAATTGACCGCCATATCCCTCTCCCGGGCCTTGCGCAGGCGCCATGAGGCCAGCAGTCGCAGGCAGCCCAACTGGCGGGTACGCAGTTGCCAGGCGTTACCAATATCGCGCCAGGCCTCATCGGGATCCAGCTGTTCACGGCGCCGGGTCGCCATCAGCCGACATTCGTCTTCCACCGCCGCCAGCCAGCCGGTCTGGTCGATCTCATCCATCAGGCGACGGGCGATGGGCAACAGGTACCAGACGTCCGCCGCCGCATAGTCGAGCTGACGCTCCGTCAGGGGGCGCGCCAGCCAGTCGGTACGCGATTCGCTTTTATCCAGCACCACGCCGCTGTACTTCTCGACCATGGTCGCAAAACCGCAGGAGAGTGGATGGCCCAAAAACGCCGCCAGCACCTGGGTGTCGATCATCGGCGTCGGCATCATATCGAACGCGTGCCAGAACACCTCCAGATCTTCGCTTCCCGCGTGCAGAAACTTGGTGACCTTTTCATCCTGCAACAGCGCCTTCATTGGCGCCCAGTCAGTAATGGTCAGGGGATCGATAAGCGATGTCTGTTCGCCATCGAACAGCTGAATCAGCCCCAGGCGGGGCCAGTAGGTGCGGGTACGGACAAATTCAGTATCCAGCGCCACCATAGGAACAAGGCGCGCCTGCTGGCACACATCCGCCAGTTGCGCGTCCTGGGTAATCATCTGGTAATTCAAATTGTGTTCTCTTTCGGTTTGCGGCCAAAAAAAACGCCGGCTGACCGGCGTTCGGGCGACTGACCTGTGAATCTAGTCGCTATTGTTACTTGTATTACGCTCTGCGTCACGCAGTTCGCGTCGTAAAATTTTTCCGACGTTGGATTTCGGCAGGTCTTCGCGGAATTCAACCTGTTTCGGCACCTTGTAACCGGTAAGATTACGGCGGCAAAACGCGATCAGGGACTCTTCGGTCAGAGTATCGCTCTTACGCACCACAAACAACTTCACCACCTCGCCGCTGGTTTCTGAAGGCACCCCCACGGCAGCCACTTCCTGCACCGCTTCGTGCTGCATCACCACATCTTCTATCTCGTTGGGATAGACGTTAAAACCCGAAACCAGAATCATATCCTTTTTGCGATCGACGATGCGCAGGAAGCCCTGTTCATCCATCACCGCGATATCGCCGCTGTACAGCCAGCCATCGCGCAGGATCTCTTCCGTGGCCTGAGGCTGGCCCCAGTAGCCGGTCATCACCTGAGGGCCGCGAATGCACAGCTCGCCCGGTTCGCCCGGCGCGACCTCGTTGTCCTCTTCGTCAACCAGCTTGACCTCGGTGGAGGGAATAGGCAGGCCGATACTACCGCTGTGATACGTAATATCATGCGGATTGACGCTCACCAGCGGCGAGCACTCCGTCAGACCGTAGCCTTCCAGCAGATAACGCCCGGTAAGCTTTTCCCAGCGCTCCGCCACCACGTGCTGTACCGGCATGCCGCCTCCGGCGGAAAGATGCAGATTCGAGAAGTCCAGCTTACAGAATTCGCTGTTATTCAGCAGCGCGTTAAACAGCGTATTCACCCCGGTAATGGCGGTAAAGCGGAACTTCTCCAGCTCTTTCACCATGCCGGGAATATCGCGCGGATTAGTGATCAGCAGGTTCTGGCCACCCAGATCGATAAACAGCAGGCAGTTCATGGTCAGGGCGAAGATATGGTAGAGCGGCAGCGCGGTCACCACTCGTTCGGTGTTGCTCATCAGCAGCGAACCGTAGGTCGCCTTTACCTGTTCCAGGTTAGCCAGCATATTGCGGTGGCTCAGCATCGCCCCCTTCGCCACGCCGGTGGTACCGCCGGTATACTGCAGAAAGGCTAAATCATCGCCGTTCAGTTCCGGCTTGACGTACTGCATGCGATAACCGCGCTGAAGCGCGCTACGAAAGGAGATGGCGTCCGGCAGATGATATTTGGGCACCAGCCGTTTCACGTACTTCACCACGAAGTTGACCAGGGTGCCTTTGGCCGTGGAAAGCTGATCGCCCATGCGGGTCAGAATGACGTGACGTACCGGCGTGCGCGCCACCACCTTTTCCAGGGTGTGGGCAAAGTTCGATACAATTACAATGGCGCTGGCGCCGCTATCGTTAAGCTGGTGTTCCAGCTCGCGCGGCGTATAAAGAGGGTTCACATTAACGACCACCATACCGGCGCGCAAAATACCGAACAGCGCCACCGGATACTGCAGCAGGTTGGGCATCATCAACGCCACCCGGTCCCCTTTTTTCAGCCCCAGTCCCTGTTGAAGCCAGGCTGCAAAGGCGCGGCTGCGCTCTTCCAGCTTGCGGAAGGTCATGACCTCCCCCATGTTCACAAACGCGGGACGATCCGCATATTTGGTGGTGGCATGTTCAAACAACTCCACCAGCGACAGATAGCGATCGGGATTGATATCCGCCGGGACATCCGCCGGATAGCGATTAAGCCAGACCTTGTTCAAGGATTCACCTCTGAATTTATTATTCATCGTCATCGCAACCTGGTCTCATAACGCTCCGTTAACATAATATTAACTCAGCGTACCAGTTTATTTATTAGCCGGATTAAAGGTTGCGAAGCACATCACTAAATTTCTCTATCCGTCCTGGATATAAAGAAACAGCGGCCAGGCCGCTGTTAAATATTTCTAAAAATCAAAAGATTATTCAGTCACGACGCTTTGAACCTGAGCCGGCATGGGGCTGTACCAGCCTCCCCATGGCCCATAGCGCCAGGGGCCCGGCCCCCACATCCAGGGATCAATCGGCTGAGGCGGCATCACCACCTGCTGGGTCACGCGCCAGCGCTTAAAGCCGTTAACCTGTACGATCAGGTAGTTATAGGGGGTTTTGCCGATGGTTCCCTTTTCAGTACCGGTGATGGGGCCCACCACGGTCACCAGACGATTACGGAAATCCACCGGGTCGAGGAACTGATTAACATCGGCGTAGATACGCCCGACCGAGGCGGCACCCAGCACCGGGGCGGCGCTGGCATCCAGAGGTACGGTGGCGATCTCCAGCCGGGTGCTGCCCTGCAGATTCTTCACATCCACCACCCGGCCGCCGAAGCGCGCCTCCTGGCCGACATAAAGCTGCGGAGCATTCATCACCCTGATGAGATCCTGCTGAGGCGTGGGGCTGGTGCCACGAATGGCCTCCGGTACACTAATGCAGCCGCTCAGCGTCAGCGCCAGTAATGGCGCTACGAGCCAGCGTCCTGTAGAGAATCGACCCGCCATAATAGACTCCTTTCCGCGACCGCAACGCGCGCGGTAGATAACGTTAATCTGACAGAGTCAGCCTCTGCCAGGCAGTTTTTTCCAGGCCACTTCGTTTCGCAGATAGACTGGCTCGGCCTGCTCGACCGGCACGGTTTTCCCCTGGTCGATACGCCACTGCGCCAGCGGCAGCATGTCGCGCGCTTCCGGCAGTGTCACCTCGCCATCTTTCAGCGTCAGTTGGCTATCGGCGCCCATTTCCGGCCAGGCCTGCCAGCCAGTACCGACGGTGGCCCATTCGCCATCAAGCTGCGCCATACGCTCACAGGCGGCTTCGGGCTTGAGTACCGCTTCGCTCTCTTCACCGTGCCACACCCCCTGCTCATCGCGCTGGTACTCTGCCCAGTATACCTCACCCATGCGGGCATCGATGGCCGCCAGCACCCGGGTCGCTCCAGTACGCCGCCAGGCGCCTTCCGCCATAGTCGCCAGCGTCGAGACGCCCGCCATCGGCAGCTCTGCGCCCAACGCCAGTCCCTGGGCAATGCCGATACCGATACGTACGCCGGTGAAGCTACCCGGGCCACGCCCAAAGGCCAGTGCATCCAGTTCAGACAAAGAAATGCCGCCCTGGTTCAGGATATCGCGCACCATAGGCAAAATACGCTGGGTGTGTTCGCGCGGGCAAAGTTCGAAGTGGTTCAACACCTGGCCGTCTAGCCAGAGTGCGACGGAACAGGCTTCGGTGGCAGTATCAATGGCGAGGATTCGCATGGTTCAGTCAACCCCGGTGGATAAAAACGGCGCGCATCATACCACAGCCGGGCGCGAATTACTGCGCCGCGCTGTCGGTCAGGAAGGCGACTGCCCGCTTTATATCCCGGGTGCGCGGCGCCGGTGGCAAACTGTTCAGGAACACCTCACCGTAAGGGCGCATGACCAGGCGACTGTCGCAAATCACCAGCACCCCGCGATCGTCAACGTCGCGAATCAGACGCCCTACTCCCTGTTTCAGGGCGATGACCGCTTCCGGCAACTGCACGTCGTTAAAGGGATCGGCGCCGCGCAGACGGCAGTCTTCCATGCGCGCCTTTAGCAACGGATCGTCCGGCGCGGTGAACGGCAGTTTATCGATAATCACCAAAGACAACGCATCGCCGCGCACGTCCACCCCTTCCCAGAAGCTGCTGGTCGCGACCAGCAGGGCGTTACCCGCTTCGATAAACTGGCTCAATAGCTGCCCCTTGCCGGTTTCGCCCTGGAGTAACACTGGCAGGGTCATGGTGGCGCGAAACTCCGCCGCCAGATCGCGCATCATGGCGTGAGAGGTACACAGCATAAAACAGCGCCCGTTATTGGCTTCGATCATCGGGCGCAGCATCTGCGCCAGACGACGCGCCGCGCCGGGCTGGCGGGCTTCAGGAAGGCCACGCGGCACGCAGAGCAGTGCCTGGCTGGCATAGTCGAAGGGGCTCGGCAGCAGTAACGTTTGGGCATCGTCAATGCCAAGGCGGCCGGTAAAATGGCCGAGATCGTCATTCACCGACAGGGTTGCCGAAGTGAAGATCCAGCTACCGGGCTTCTGGCCAATCACCTCTTTAAACTTCTCTGCCACCGTCAGGGGGGTGAGCGCCAGAGTAAAGTGGCGCGAGTTGCACTCATACCAGTAGCTGTAACCGGGCTGATTGACCTCTTTCAGACGTTGCAGCCGGGCGCGATAAAGGGTGGCGCGCTCAAAAGCGGCGTCCAGCAGCGCCGAACGGCCAAGCGCCAGTTTCGCTACGTCGTAACAGAGCTCCAGCGCATCGTCGAGCAGCAGCAACGCCCGCTGGATGCTGGCATCCGCCAGCAATTCGCGCAGATTGCCGCGGTAGCCAGGTTCACCCAGTTGCAGGCGGAAATCCTGCGCGCTCTGAGCCAGGCGGTCGGCGCACTTCTGCAACTGGCGGGTATCTTTGAGTTCGGTCCGGTAGGCGATATTGATATCCCGAGCCAGATCCAGCAGCTGACGGCTGGACAGCGACTGACCAAAATACTGGCTGGCGATATCGGGGATCTGATGCGCTTCATCGAAGATCATCACCTCGGCTTCCGGAATCAGTTCAGCAAAGCCGCTCTCTTTCACCACCATATCGGCCAGGAACAGATGGTGATTCACCACCACCACATCGGCCTCCATGGCTTTTTTACGCGCTTTTACTACAAAGCACTCTTTATAGAGCGGGCAGTCGCTACCCAGGCAGTTATCATTGGTGCTGGTCACCAACGGCCAGACCGCAGAGTCTTCCGGTACGCCCGCACAGCTGCTGACATCGCCATCGAGGGTTTCGGTCGCCCAGCTGCGCAGCTTAACCACCTCGCTCAGCACCTGAACCGGCAGATCGCCACCGGCCATCGACTGCTGCTCCAGACGTTCCAGACACAGGTAGTTGGATCGTCCCTTAAGCAACGCAATCTGGCCTTTATAGTCCAGCGCTTTTTTGACGGTGGGCAGATCGCGGCTATAGAGCTGATCCTGCAAGGCTTTGGAACCGGTGGAGATAATCACCTGCTTACCGCTGCGCAACGCCGGCGCCAGGTAACCATAGGTTTTACCGGTACCGGTCCCCGCCTCAACCACCAGTTGCTCGCCCTGTTCGATAGCCTTACTCACCGCCTGCGCCATCTGGCGCTGCGGCTCGCGCGGTTTAAAGCCGGGTATCGCTTTGGCAAGCTGCCCGTCAACTGCAAAATCGTCCGTCACGCTACCCATATCCCCATGTATAAATTGCCAGTGATTATGTCAGGGCCAGGCCGACAACACCAGCAAAGAGGTAGCGGCCTGAGCGCGAATATGGCAGGCTCAGCGTTTTCAAACCGATGTGACCTAAGGATAACAAGACCATGACCATCAAGCGCATAGACACCGACCCCCGTATGTCCGACGCGGTGATCCATAACAACACGCTTTATTACACCGGGGTACCGAGAAACCTGAGTGCCGGTGCTTATGAGCAGACGCTGGATACTCTGGCGCAGGTAGAAGAGATGTTGAACGCTCAGGGCAGTAATAAAAGCAAAGTGCTCGACGCCACCATTATTCTGGCGGACGGCGCCGATTTCGCCGAGATGAACCGCGCCTGGGATAGCTGGGTGGATCCCGAGCATACTCCGGTACGCTGCACCATTCAGGCGACGCTGATGAAAGCCGAATACCGGGTGGAAATTAAGATTATTGCGGCTGTGGACTGAGGGCGATCAGAGGAGGACTACTCCTCCTCATCCTCAAACCGCGCAGCCACACGGCCCCCGGTGTGAGTTGCGCGGATCTCCTGCGCCACTCTGGCGATGGCTTCGCCGCTGCTGACGCCCTCAGCCATCAACGCCTGAATTCGCTCAACGGCCTGCTGCTGCTGTTCGTGAGTCAGGGAAGGAAGACCTGTAAACATATTCGACTCCTCGTTTTTAAGGTGGCTATTATCCCACGCCCTTACGACAGATGCCAGAGCCCCCGGCTTGTGGCATCCTGAGCGCCTGACGTTTCTGTTTTAGAGTGACCACCGACCATGCCACAACCGCTCACCCCGCCGCCGAGTCTGACGCTCCCCTGGCGCGAGGACGCCGCCAGCCACTATTTCGCACCGCTTAATGCCCTTCCCTGGGCCATGCTGCTGCATTCCGGCCATGCCGAACATCCGGATAACCGCTTCGATATTCTGACTGCCGCCCCCATTGCGACCCTGACCACTCACGGGGCCGAAACGGTAATTGCCCAAAGGGGGAAAGCCCCGCAGGTCAGCCATGAAGACCCGCTGGCCCTGCTGCGCGGCGTGCTGGAACAGAGTTGCCTTCAGCCTTCTCAGGAGTGCTGCCTGCCCTTTCAGGGGGGCGCTCTGGGGCTGTTTGGCTACGATCTGGGTCGCCGGTTCGAAAAACTACCCAGCCAGGCTCAGGCGGATATCACTATTGCGGATATGGCGGTGGGTATCTACGACTGGGCGTTGATAGTCGATCATCATCGCCAGTGCATTACGCTTATCGACCATCAGGATCCGGCGGCACGTCTGCGCTGGCTGGAGGCGCAGCGCCATACGCCAGGCCCCCCTTTCCGGCTCACCTCCCCCTGGCAATCCAATATGAGCCGCGATGAGTATGGCCATAAGTTTCGTCAGATTCAGGGCTGGATCCGCAGCGGCGACTGTTATCAGGTTAATCTGGCCCAGCGCTTTAGCGCCAGTTATGAAGGGGACGAATGGCAGGCTTTTTGCGCGCTCAATAGCGATAACCGGGCGCCGTTCAGCGCCTTTATTCGCACCGACGAAGGCGCCATTCTCAGCCTGTCGCCGGAGCGCTTTATTCATCTGGCCGAAGGACGCATTCAGACCCGCCCCATCAAGGGCACCCTGCCCCGGCTGGCGGATCCTGACCAGGACGCCCGTCAGGCCCGGCGTTTGCAGGAATCTCCCAAGGATCGGGCCGAAAATCTGATGATTGTCGATCTGCTGCGTAACGATATCGGGCGAGTCGCGGTGCCCGGCAGCGTTCGGGTGCCGGAGCTGTTCGTGGTGGAACCCTTCCCCGCGGTACACCATCTGGTCAGCACCATTACCGCCGAACTGCCCGCCAGCCTGCATGCCACCGATCTGCTGCGTGCCGCCTTTCCCGGCGGTTCCATCACCGGCGCCCCCAAAATTCGGGCCATGGAGATTATCGAAGAGCTGGAGCCCCAGCGCCGTAACGCCTGGTGCGGCAGCATTGGCTACCTGAGTTTCTGCGGGCGGATGGATACCAGTATTACCATCCGTACCCTAACCGCCACGGGCGGCAAACTCTACGTCTCAGCCGGCGGCGGTATCGTGGCCGACAGCGACGAAGAGGCGGAATATCAGGAAACTTTTGCTAAAGTTAACCGCATTCTGCGTTTGACGGGAACCACAGCATGATCCACAACGAGCTTACGATCGACGATTTTCTCTCCCGCTTTCAGATGCTGCGCCCCCGCTCACGCACGCCGAGCCGCAACCTGCGCCAGGCGGCGGTACTGATCCCCATCGTACGCCGTCCGACGCCGGGGCTGCTGCTAACCCAGCGCTCCCCACGGTTGCGCAAGCACGCCGGACAGGTGGCTTTTCCCGGCGGCGCCGTGGATGCCAGCGACGCATCACTGGTCGATGCCGCCCTGCGCGAGGCCCGGGAAGAAGTTGGTATTCCTTCTCAACGGGTTGAAATCGTCGGCGTACTGCCAGCAGTGGATAGCGTCAGCGGTTTCCAGGTAACGCCAGTAGTGGGGATTATCCCGCCGGATCTGCATTATCACGCCTGCGAAGATGAAGTCGCTTCGGTGTTTGAGATGCCGCTTCAGGAGGCTCTGCGGCTCGGGCGCTATCATCCGCTGGACATCAAACGTCGCGACGGCGACCGCCGGGTCTGGCTCTCCTGGTATCAGCACTACATGGTCTGGGGCATGACCGCAGGCATCATTCGTGAGCTGGCTCTACAAATTGGCATTCGCTAAGACGCTATACTTTAATTCTAAGTAACCGCCCTTATTTAGAGAATTATTCCAGGCGGCAGGCAGTTGAGAATTAGAGATTTTCACGCCCGGGATTAGTTTAATTCATGCGAATAGTTTTTCCCGGCGGGCCCGGGATCCCCGTACACTAGCCGCAGTTTATAGACCTTCGGAGCCGATGACGGCTCCCCTGGCCAGGAGTTTCAGCGTGATTAGCGTATTTGATATGTTCAAGGTCGGTATCGGCCCTTCCAGTTCTCACACCGTAGGCCCCATGAAGGCCGGCAAGCTGTTTGTTGATGAGCTTATCGAACAGGGGCTGCTGGATAGCGTCACCCGTATTGCGGTGGACGTTTACGGCTCCCTCGCCCTGACCGGTAAGGGTCACCATACCGATATCGCCATTATTATGGGGCTGGCGGGCAACCAGCCGAATGATGTGGATATCGACGCTATTCCCGGATTTATCCGCGATGTCGAAACCCGTGGCCGTCTGCCGCTGGCTCAGGGGCGACACGAAGTGGATTTCCCCCAGGATAACGGGATGCGCTTTCACAGCGAAAACCTGCCCCTGCATGAAAACGGTCTGCGCATTCACGCCTTTGACGGCGAGCGCGAAATCTATGCCCGTACCTGGTACTCCATCGGCGGTGGTTTTATCGTTGATGCAGAAAACTTCGGTAAGAGCGTGCTTGACGAAGTGGAGGTCCCCTGGCCCTATCATTCGGCCAAAGAGCTGCTGGCCCACTGCAAAGAGAGCGGCTACTCCCTTTCCGGTCTGGTGCTACAGAACGAACTGGCGCTGCACAGCCGTCAGGAGATCGATGACTATTTCGCCGATGTCTGGCAGACCATGCGCGCCTGTATCGATCGCGGTCTCAGCACCGAAGGCGTGCTGCCCGGGCCGCTGCGGGTACCGCGCCGTGCTGCGGCGCTGCGCCGGATGCTGGTCTCCAGCGATAAGCTGAGCCGCGACCCGATGAACGTGGTGGACTGGGTTAATATGTTCGCCCTGGCAGTGAACGAAGAGAACGCCGCCGGTGGTCGCGTGGTCACGGCGCCGACTAACGGCGCCTGCGGTATCGTGCCTGCGGTACTCTCTTACTATGACCACTTTATCGAGCCGGTCACTCCCGATATCTGGCTACGCTACTTCCTGGCCGCCGGAGCCGTCGGCATTCTCTACAAGATGAACGCCTCGATCTCCGGCGCCGAAGTGGGCTGTCAGGGGGAAGTGGGCGTGGCCTGTTCCATGGCCGCCGCCGGTCTGGCCGAGCTGCTGGGCGGTAGCCCGGAGCAGGTGTGCGTAGCCGCGGAAATCGGAATGGAGCATAACCTGGGCCTCACCTGCGATCCGGTGGCGGGCCAGGTACAGGTGCCCTGCATCGAGCGTAACGCTATCGCCTCAGTAAAAGCCATCAACGCCTCGCGCATGGCGCTGCGTCGCACCAGCGAGCCGCGAGTATCGCTGGATAAGGTTATCGAAACCATGTATGAAACCGGAAAGGATATGAACGCCAAATACCGTGAAACCTCACGCGGCGGTCTGGCGATTAAGGTTCAGTGCGACTGATATTCCGCCCCTGAATGCAAAAACGCCTGCCGAACCGGCAGGCGTTTTTTTATTACTCTTCTTCTTCCTCATCGGGCGGTGACTCTTTCACCACCCGCACCAGATCCACCCGGTAATCGCTGGCTTCCACCACCTGAATACGCAGCGGCGGCAGCGCAATCTCTTCACCCACTTTCGGGATCTGGCCGTGGGCATCAATCACCAGACCCGCCACGGTAGCAATATCCGCGTCTTCATCCACCAGGGTAGTGACATCCAGGTGCTGCTGAAGGGCATGCAGATCGGTGGAACCTTTGACCAGCCAGCCGTCACCGTCGGCAACGATCTCCGGAGTTTCGTCATCGTCCGGGAACTCACCGGCAATGGCTTCCAGCACGTCTACCGGCGTGACCAGCCCCTGCACCACACCGAATTCGTTAGTCACCATCACGAAGCTGCCACGCGCCCGGCGCAGAACGCTCAGCAGCGCAATGGGATCCAGCGTTTCAGGTACTACGATAACCGGCGTTGAGGCTGCCCAGGCCGCTACGTCGACGCCGTCGTCCAGCGCCACCAGCAGCTCTTTGGCGCGAACCACGCCAATCAGCTCATCCAGTTCGCCGTGACACACCGGGAACAGGCTGTGGGGCGATGAGAGCAGCTGCTGGCGTATCTCCTCCAGCGGCAGACTGGCGTCAACCCAGCTGATTTCACCGCGCGGCGTCATAATGCTACGCAGCGAACGAGAAGCCAGAGTCAGTACGCCGTTAATCATATAGCGCTCTTCATCGGCGAAGCCTTCGTGCGGGACAGGCATGACTACCGGCCCTTCCGGCTCGCTCTGGTTAGCTCCGTCGCGACGATTGCCCATCAGGCGCAGAATGGCTTCGGCGGTACGGGCACGCAGCGGCCGCTGAGACTGATTACGGATAAAGTTACGGCGCGCTATCTGGTTAAACACCTCAATCAGGATAGAGAAACCAATGGCCGCGTACAGATAACCTTTCGGAATATGGAAACCGAAGCCTTCCGCCACCAGACTCAGACCGATCATCAACAGGAAGCTAAGACAGAGCACCACCACCGTCGGGTGAGCGTTCACGAAGTTGGTCAGGGGTTTAGAGGCCAGCAGCATCACGCCCATGGCGATGACCACCGCCGCCATCATCACCGGCAGATCGTTCACCATACCGACCGCGGTAATAACCGCATCCAGCGAGAAGACCGCATCCAGCACCACTATCTGCAACACCACCACCCAAAAGCTGGCATAGCCTTTACCGTGCTCACCGTCGTGCTGACGGTTTTCCAGCCGTTCATGGAGCTCCGTAGTCGCCTTGAACAGCAGGAACAGGCCCCCCACCAGCATGATCAGATCGCGCCCCGAGAAGGTGAAATCCCAGACGCTGAACAGCGGTTTGGTTAACGTGACCAGCCATGAGATCAGCGACAGCAGACCCAGACGCATAATCAGCGCCAGCGACAGACCGATCAGACGCGCTTTATCACGCTGCTTCGGCGGCAGTTTGTCGGCAAGGATTGCGATAAACACCAGGTTATCAATCCCCAGCACAATCTCAAGCACTACCAGCGTCAGCAGGCCGGCCCAGATTGACGGGTCCATTAACAGTTCCATGACAAGCTCCGAAAACAGGAATGATCAAAGCGTACACCGCAAATCGCGGGCACAAAAAGGCAGAAGAAAGCAGAACGTGGGCACGGGCCCAGAGGATGAAAAGTTGCGCAGCAGGTGCTGCTCAATAAACAACGTCGGTGACGGTCCATACGGAGGGCAACTGCCCAAAGCTCCTTACAAAATGGTCAGAACGGCTAACATAACAGAGGGATTAACCTTCTGGCAAAGATTTACCAGACTTTGCAATACCTCTAACAAAGGGAAAAGAGTGACTGATTTCACAAAAGTTTTTTATTCTTTAACCAAAGATGATTTATCGAAGTTCATCACAAAAATTATTTTTTCACTGTCTAAAATAAATCGCGGTTTTTTAGATAAATCTTAATAACCCTTGTCTGAATCGATTCACTCTGATCAGAGCATACAGAGTGGCTGGCGACACAACAGGAGGTAGCAGGTGACCATTGCTATTGTGATAGGCACGCACGGCTGGGCAGCGGAGCAGTTGTTAAAAACTGCCGAAATGCTGCTTGGCGAGCAGGAGAACGTAGGCTGGATCGATTTCGTCCCGGGGGAAAATGCAGAAACCCTGATCGAAAAATATCAGGCCCAGTTGCAGAAACTGGATACCGCTAAGGGTGTTCTGTTCCTGGTAGATACATGGGGAGGCAGCCCATTCAACGCAGCCAGTCGCATCGTGGTGGATAAAGAGGGCTATGAGGTCATCGCCGGGGTCAATATCCCGATGCTGGTCGAAACCCTGATGGCCCGTGACGACGACCCCAGCTTTGATGAACTGGTGGCGGTGGCGGTTGAAACTGGTCGCGAAGGCGTTAAAGCGCTGAAAGCCAAACCGGTTGAACCGGCTCAGCCTGCCGCTCCCGTAGCGGCAACAGTAGCCGCGCCACAACCAGCCGCGCCCGCGAAACCCATGGGCCCCAATGACTATATGGTCATCGGCCTGGCGCGTATCGACGACCGTCTGATTCATGGACAGGTCGCCACCCGCTGGACCAAAGAGACCAACGTCACCCGCATTATCGTAGTCAGTGACGAAGTAGCCGCCGATCAGGTGCGTAAAACCCTGCTCACCCAGGTCGCTCCGCCCGGGGTCACCGCCCACGTGGTGGACGTCGCCAAAATGATCCGCGTCTATAACAACCCGAAATACGCCGGTCAGCGCGTGATGCTGCTGTTCACCAATCCGACCGACGTCGAACGGCTGGTGGAAGGCGGCGTGAAGATCACCACGGTGAATATTGGCGGTATGGCCTATCGCCAGGGTAAGACCCAGGTGAACAACGCGGTGTCGGTGGACGAAAAAGATATTGCCGCCTTTAACCACCTCAACGAGCGCGGCATTGAGCTGGAAGTCCGTAAAGTCTCCAGCGATCCCAAACTCAAGATGATGGACCTGATTAGCAAAATAGATAAATAGACGAAACCAGCCGGTTTCACTGTGCTCAGCTTTTCACATTTAGTCTGACTACGTTTATAGGAGAAGTACAATGGAGATAACCACTCTTCAGATTGTGCTGGTATTTATCGTCGCCTGTATTGCGGGTATGGAATCAATCCTCGATGAATTCCAGTTTCACCGCCCACTGGTCGCCTGTACGCTGGTTGGCGCCGTTCTGGGTGATATGAAAACCGGTATCATCATCGGGGGGACCCTGGAGATGATCGCCCTTGGCTGGATGAACATCGGGGCCGCCGTGGCACCGGATGCCGCCCTGGCCTCGATTATTTCCACCATTCTGGTTATTGCCGGACATCAAAGCATCGGCGCCGGTATCGCGCTGGCCATTCCACTGGCGGCCGCAGGCCAGGTGCTGACCATCATCGTTCGTACTATCACCGTGGGCTTCCAGCACGCTGCAGACAGCGCGGCAGAGAAAGGCAACCTGACGGCGCTTTCCTGGATTCACGTCTCGGCCCTGGTGCTGCAGGCCATGCGTATCGCTATTCCGGCGGTTATCGTGGCATTTTCCGTGGGTACCAGCGAGGTACAAAACCTGCTGAGCGCCATTCCGGAAGTGGTTACCAACGGTCTGAATATCGCTGGCGGCATGATTGTCGTGGTCGGTTACGCCATGGTCATTAACATGATGCGCGCCGGCTATCTGATGCCCTTCTTCTATCTGGGCTTCGTGACCGCAGCATTCACCGACTTCAACCTGGTGGCTCTGGGCGTTATCGGCGCAGTCATGGCCGTGCTCTACATCCAGCTGAGCCCGAAATATAACCGTTCTGCGGCAGCGCCTGCCCAGGCGGCAACCTCTAACGATCTCGACAACGAACTGGATTAACAGGTGAGCGACATGGTTGATATGACTAAAACGACTACCGAGAAAAAACTCACTCCGGGCGATATTCGCGGCGTATTCCTGCGCTCTAACCTGTTCCAGGGGTCATGGAACTTCGAGCGTATGCAGGCGCTGGGCTTCTGCTTCTCTATGGTACCGGTGATCCGTCGCCTGTATCCGGAAAATAACGACGCACGCCGTCAGGCAATTAAGCGTCACCTGGAATTCTTTAACACCCATCCTTATGTGGCAGCACCCGTTCTGGGCGTCACGATGGCGATGGAAGAGCAGCGCGCCAACGGCGCCGAGATCGACGATGGCGCCATCAACGGGATCAAAGTCGGCCTGATGGGGCCGCTGGCCGGGGTTGGCGATCCCATCTACTGGGGTACCGTGCGTCCGGTGTTCGCGGCACTTGGCGCCGGTATCGCCATGAGCGGCAGCCTGCTCGGTCCCCTGCTGTTCTTCATTCTGTTCAACCTGGTACGTCTGGCGACCCGCTACTACGGCGTGGCTTACGGCTACCGCAAAGGGGTCGATATCGTAAAGGATATGGGCGGCGGCTTCCTGCAGAAACTGACGGAGGGGGCGTCGATTCTCGGCCTCTTTGTGATGGGGGCACTGGTGAACAAGTGGACCCACGTCAACATACCGATGGTAGTTTCACGCGTGACCGACCAGACCGGCCAGGAGCAGGTCACTACGGTACAGAATATCCTTGACCAGTTGATGCCGGGCCTGGTACCGCTGCTGCTCACCTTTGCCTGTATGTGGCTGCTGCGCAAGAAGGTTAATGCGCTGTGGATCATCTGCGGCTTCTTCGTGATTGGTATCGTGGGCTATGCAATCGGCCTGTTAGGGCTATAATCCAACGCGTTATATCGATATCGCCGGGGCTCGCCCCGGCGTTTTTATGGAGAAAGTATGGGTCTGACGGACATCATCCTGATTGTACTGATTGCGCTAATGCTCGGCTGGGCGCTCTGGGTCGAGATAGTGCCGGAGCGGCGACGTGGCCGCACTCAGCTAAAGGTTCCGCTACTGCGGCGCAGCCCGGTAGACACCGCTATATTCACCGCTCTACTGGCCATCCTGGTATATAACAACCTGGTGAACCACGGTACCCTGCTTACCACCTGGCTATTATGTGGAACCGCGCTGCTGGCCATTTATATCGGCTGGCTAAGAACGCCCTGGCTGCGATTTAAAATCGGCGGATTTTTCTACGGACCGGTATGGATTAGCTATCAAAGAATTAGCGGAATGAATTTGTCGGAAGATGGCGTTCTGGTAGTGCAATTAGAAAAACAGCGTCTGCTTATTCGAGTACGAAATATCGACGATCTTGAGGCGATATATAAAATTATGCTGCGAGGTCAATAGCATACAATATAGCCCGGTCTATATTTTATCCGGGCTAAAAAATAACCTCGGATATAGCAAAGGCTATAAAATCATTAACCATAAAACCCGTCCTGATTAACAAAATCATTACCGATAAAGTCAAATGAAAATCGTTATCAATTGATAAATAATAAATTCCCTCGCGATTTGATGCTGGCTAAAAAATAAGATAAAGTACGCTCCGTTCTTTGGGGAGTAGCCGATCTCCTGGTATCAGGAGATGTACGTGTCAACAGACTCGTGACCGAAAGGAAACGTGGCGCGTACGGGCCGGAGTCGTATTCCGGTCAGGCGAGACCATAGCGCATCACTGCTGATACTGGGGGCAGTGGATTTGCGCTATATGGTTTTCCCGGTCAGGACGCTTGAATGAACCTATCCGCCACGCTTCTTCTCGCCTTCGGCATGTCGATGGACGCGTTCGCCGCCTCTATCGGCAAAGGCGCCACGCTGCAAAAACCCAAATTCTCTGAAGCGTTACGCACCGGCCTAATCTTCGGTGTGGTGGAAGCCATTACCCCGCTTATCGGCTGGGGACTGGGGATGCTGGCCAGCAAGGTCGTGATGGAGTGGAACCACTGGGTCGCTTTCGCACTGCTGCTGTTTCTGGGTTGCCGGATGATTATCGAAGGCTTTCGCACCAGCAGCGACGATGAAGAACCCCGCCAGCGCCACGGATTCTGGCTGCTGGTGACTACGGCCATCGCCACCAGTCTGGACGCCATGGCGGTCGGCGTTGGTCTTGCCTTCCTGAAGGTCAACATCATTCATACCGCGCTGGCCATTGGCTGCGCCACCATGATGATGTCGACCCTGGGTATGATGGTGGGCCGCTTTATCGGCCCGCTGCTCGGTAAGCGCGCCGAAATTCTCGGCGGCGTTGTTCTGATAGGTATCGGTATCCAGATCCTCTGGAGTCATTTCACTGGCTGATTATCCTTCCTGCCGACGCCAGACCCGTACCACAAAATCCGTTTCGCAGGCGAATGCCTGCGCCTCGTCCAGCTGTTGCCAGACTTCCGGGCGCGCCCGCCAGGCGAACGGCGTCATCTGTAAAAGCGCCCGGGCCTGATCGCCCGGCAGCTGCATAGTCCAGCCCGGCGTCAGGGTCTGCACCAGTTCAAAGCCTTCCAGTCGCTCTTCCCGATTCGGATGAAGCTGGACCTCACGATAAATCAGCGCTTTAAGCTGTACCAGATGGCGGGGCCCCGGGGTAACGGTCACCAGAATCCCCCCGGGTCGCACCACCCGCGCCAGCTCTGCGGCGCTGCACGGCGCATAAATGCGCACTACGGCGTCGAAACACCGATCGGCAAAAGGCAACCGATGGCTGGAGGCCACACAAAAGCGAACCTGTGGGTAACGCTTCGCCCCATAGCGAATAGCAACCTTTGAAACATCCAGACCGTAACACTCACTCCCCTGCCCCAGCGCCCCGGCAAAGGCCGAGGTGTAATAGCCTTCGCCGCAGCCGATATCCAGCACCCGTCCATCTTCGGGCAGCGCCCCGGACAGAACCGCCGTTACCGCATCGCGCAGCGGCTGATAGTATCCCGCATCCAGAAATGCCCTGCGGGCGCGCATCATCTCTGCGCTGTCCCCCGGCTCCCTTGAGCGCTTATGCTGTACCGGCAGCAGATTGACATATCCCTCTTTGGCCCTGTCGAACTGATGCCCCGCTGGACAGCGGAACTGCGTGGATTGCTCGGTCAGCGGTGCGTGACATAGCGGACAAACAAAGGACATAGTGGCTCCGGGATCTAAAAACGAGGGGCGCAGTGTACCGCTGCGCCCCTCGCCAGGGAAGCCATCACGACAGAGGATGAGCCTCATCGCTGGTTTTCAGTACCGACAGATGGTCCGAATCCGGCGCTACGCCGTCCGGCTCCACGTTCTGAAGCCGTAGCACATCGCCCATAATCTGGCTGAAGACCGGCGCCGCTACCGCACCACCGTAATATTCGCCGTTCTGCGGATTATTGATCATCACCACCAGCGCGTAACGCGGATTGGTGGCCGGCGCCACGCCGGCGGTGTAAGCCACATAGTTGTCGATATAGTGGCCATCCGGCCCAATCTTTTTCGCCGTGCCGGTTTTTACCGCCACCCGATAGTTACGCACCGCGGCCTTAATCCCACCGCCACCCGGCAGGGCAACGCTTTCCATCATATGTTCCACCTGGTGGACAATTTGCTCCGGCATCACCCGCTGCCCTTCTACCGGCGGATCGATACGAGTAATCGACAGCGGCCGTTCGATACCGAAACCACCAATCGTGGCGTAGACATGGGCCAGCTGTAGCGGCGTGACCATCAATCCATAGCCGAACGAAAAGGTGGCGCGATCCAGTTTGCCCCAGATGCGGCGGTGCGGCAGCAGGCCGCTACTCTCGCCGGTCAGGCCCAGCCCCGTAGGCTGACCGAAGCCGAAGGCTTTATAGGTCTGCATCAGAGCGTTAATCGGCATCGCCAGCGACAGTCGGGAGACGCCGACATCGCTCGACTTCTGCAGGATGCCAGTCAGCGTCAGCTCCGGATAGTAACCAACATCGCGAATCATATGACCGTCGATACGCCAGGGATGGGTATCCACTACGCTGTCCGGCTGAACGATCCCCTTACGCAGCGCCGTCATTAATACCAGGGGTTTGACCGTCGAGCCAGGCTCAAAGGTATCGCTGATGGCGCGGTTACGAAAATCATCCAGGGTGGCCCCGGCGCGATTGTTAGGGTTAAAGGTGGGATAGCTGGCCATCGCCAGCACCTCACCGGTATGGACATCCAACAATACCGAGGCACCCGACTTTGCTTTATTCCAGGTGACGGCGTTGCTAAGCGCATCTTCGGTGACGGTCTGTAACCGCCGGTCGATGCTCAGGATAATATTGTGGGCAGGCACTGGCGGGCGTTCGGTGATATTTTCGATAACCTTGCCGTAGCGATCTTTTCGTACCCGCCGTTCGCCGGGCTTACCGGTCAGCTGCCGGTTAAAGCTTTTCTCGACCCCTTCAATACCCCGGTCATCGATATTGGTGAAGCCAATCAGATTCGCCGCCACGTGGCCCGAGGGATAAAAACGTCGCGATTCCTGACGCAGGCTGATGCCGGGTAAACGCAGCTTTTTAATATATTGCGCCTGCTGCGGGTCAAGCTGGCGCGCCAGATAGACAAAGCGCCCTTTCGGATTATGCTCAATACGGTGAGCTATCTCGCTGAGCGGCTGTTTCAGCACCGTCGCCAGCGCCTGCCAGCGGGCGTTAATCTGCACGCCGCCCTTTTGACCGACGATAAGGGGATCGGCCCAGACCGCCGCTACCGGTACGCTGACCGCCAGCGGCTGACCGTTGCGATCCTCAATCATACCGCGAGGCACCACCAGCGGCTCTTCACGCAGCGAACGCTTATCCTCTTCCTTTACCAGGTGATCTGGCTCAACCAGCTGCAGCCAGGCCACCCGGCCAAGAATCACCAGTAAACTCACCAGAATGGCAATGCAGAGCAGCCCGTAACGCCAGTGGACAAAGTTCAGGCTTGTCGCGCCGCGCAATTTTTTCACATCCTCTCCTTTGCGGTTAACCGGAAAACAGCCCCGATTAAACCCGACATTAAGCACAGATAACGTCACAAAATGCTAATAGCGACCAACGCTTTGCAACAGAACACAACCAGAGGGCGGGTTCAGTAACACTCTGAAAAACCATACTCTTTTAGCAGGTTCAAAGTGGTTACCGGGTAACCAGAGGCGGGAAATATAGCGGGCAACAAAAAACCCCGCGCCCAATATGATGGAAGCTGCGGGGTTTCACTAACCTGCAACCATAGCAGTTGCGCAAAAATTATCAGATGGCGACCACGTTAACGGCTGCCGGGCCCTTCTGGCCGTCCTGAATTTCAAATTCAACTTTCTGACCTTCGGCCAGCGTTTTGAAACCGTTGCCCTGGATAGCAGAGAAGTGTACGAACACATCTTTGCTGCCATCGGCCGGAGTGATGAAACCAAAGCCTTTAGACTCGTTGAACCACTTAACTTGACCTGTGATCTTTGCCATTTACAAATTCCTTAAATTGTTTTCTTCGCCCGCAGGCGCAACTTAGATAAAACTGAGACATTACTGCTTGAGGCACTAATATAAGGTTCGGCAGAGAAGCGGTATTCAACGACATCGTGTTTACTCAGGACTTCTTTGACTTAACATGCCACAAAAAAACAGAACTATACCTCGTTTAACCCATCGTGTTATCACACACAACGTTAACGATGGCAAGCCATTTTTAGGCGTGTCACGATCTGCCGCACAGATTCAGATATTCACCAGATAAACAGCGCCCCATTATGCACCTGCGTGCGCTAAAGCTGCAGTACCCTACCGCAAGGAATAAGGGCTGGCGCCCCGCTTCGCTGCGACTTTTTCACCATAGCTCAAACACTTCCGCCCGTCCAGGCGAACTGTTAAAAAGTCGTGCCGCCTCGCTTTTTTGGTTATATCATTTACGGACAACTTATAACATAAAGTAATGAATAAAGCGCCGCAGGCCAAGTTTAGCCGCTAACCTTCAGACTCGCCAGTTTGTTCCCGATAATAAAATTTGAGTCATTCAACAATATATTGCACCAGAATAATGACGATTTAATGACAACGCATCATAAGCGTGCGCGACCTGCACCAATATATAAATCGACACCATGACATGATGAGATAATCCCGAAACCAAATAATTACTGGTCCGTGATGTAATAGCGTTTCCTTATTCCCGGGCTATTGCCAAATACTGACCAATGCGCAGCGGACGGAAAGCGGCCTCCTGTTCCCCTACCGCACTCAACGCCGCGCACAGTTCACGCGGCGGCGCGTCCAGCGATTCATCCGCCAGCTCAAATACTCCCCAGTGAATGGGAATGGCAAGGGGGCGTCCTATCGCCCTCCAGAGCGCCACCGCCTCCTGAGGCCCCATATGGTGATCGCGCATAAACCAGCGTGGCTCATAGGCGCCAATAGGAATCGCAGCCCCATCCAGCGCGCCAAGACGCTGGGGAATCTCCAGCAGCAGATCGCTGTAGCCAGTATCGCCGCTGAACCAGAAGCGCCGGGAAGCCCATTCCACCACCCAACCACACCACAGAGAACGGTTGCGATCCCAGGGGGTACGCATACTCCAGTGACGTGCGGGCACCGCAGTCAGCGTAATACCGTTGAGCTCGTGGTTCTGCCACCAGTCGCGCTCCACAACCTGATGAATACCCCGGCGTCGAAACCAGGTTCCCAGACCTGCAGGGACCAGAAAAGCGGCATGGGGAAAACGCCGGTGTAATAGCCGTATGCTGGCGCTGTCGAGATGATCGTAGTGGTTATGAGAGATAAGCACCGCATCAAGCTGCGGGAGATCGTCCGGCACCAGGGCCAGCGGCGTCCTGCGCTGGGGCCCCCAGAAACGCAGCGGAGAGGCGCGGTGGGAAAAGACCGGATCGGTTAACAGATAGCGGCCATTGATACGCAGCAGCAATGTGGCATGGCCCAGCCACCAGACGGCATCTTCATTGCCGCAAATGTCGGCATACTGCCACCAGCGCGCGATAAACCCCGGGTAACCGTCATCAGGAGGAAAGGGAAGCCCCTGCTCGCGGCGCATTCTACGCCAGCGCTTTAAATCGCCGGGCTGACGGCGGCCCGGCTCAATATTGCAGAAGCCATTGGGAAGATGGTGCGCCAGTTGGGGATCATACCAGGGGTTTTTCCAGGGCATTGGGCCTCCGCAGAATCAGCCTCTGGATGATATAGCAGATTCAGCGCTCCGCTACCAGCCGCACCAGCTCTTCGTCGTTATCATCCTGAACCAGTACGGGCGCATCCTTTTCAGGTTCATTGGCCTCGCACAGACGACGCAGCAGCGCGTTTTGTCGCTTCTGCTGTTCGAGCAGCGCTTCAAGCAACGCGACCTGCTCGCTGGCCCTGACGCTTGCGCGATTAACAAAAAACCACACCACCAGACCAATCACCAGCATCAGTCCGGAGACCGCCAGCGAGGCCACATTTAACGTATTCATGAGTTCATTCATTTAACCACCTCAAACAAACCCGGATTCTACCGCGGGTCTGCCCGGGACACCACCGGCGCAAGCGCCCTTACTCGCTACCAGGGGATAAATTTATTCACAACGCAAATACCGTTAAAGAATGGTTCATCCTGATCGCACATGGCGTTCAGCATCTGTGTCCACATCAGCAGGCAGGCTATCAGGACGACTATCAGGATGATCCACCAGTATTTTCTCACAGCGACTCCATTGTTGTCGGGCAGGGTATGCTACCATCCTGGCATCGCCAGGTTAAACCAAACTTCACTCATTCAGCGTTTCCTTTAGGAATCATCAGATTGTTAAGATCTGCCCGCTGTTTTACCCTGGCTTTCGCAAATCAATATCAAATAAGAGGGAATTAATGCGCATCCTGATTCGTATCATTATTGTGCTGGCGCTCATCTGGATTGGCTTACTACTGAGCGGCTATGGGGTGCTTATCGGCAGCAAGGAGAACGCTGCTGGGCTGGGACTACAGTGTAAATATCTGACCGCCCGCAGCACTCAGACCGTTCAGTACGTTCACACCGACAGCGGTATCATCGGCATTACGGACTGCCCGGTACTGCGCAAGACCGGCGACGCGGTCGACGACGGCAAATAAGCGATTACGGCCCCGCCAGGGGCGGGGCCGTAATTATCAGAACGGATAGTCGTGATAGCCCTGTTGTTCGGAGATATTGCGTGCGGCGCGATGCAACATCGCCACATACTCATGCAGTTTTTCTTCAGAGAAACGTAAAGTCGGGAACGAAATACTCAGTCCGGCAATCACCACGCCGAAACGGTCGAATACCGGCACCGCAATACAGCGCAACCCCTCTTCCTGTTCCTCATTATCTTCCCCGTAACCCAGTCTTTTCACCGTATCCAGAACCGGCAGCAGCTCTTCGGTGCTACCAACGGTACGTGATGTGCTGCGGGTATACTCAATGTGCGAGAGGATTTCCTTTACCTCGTCGCGATCGCGCCAGGCCAGCAGCACCTTCCCAATAGCGGTACTGTGCAGCGGGTTCCGGCGACCAATACGCGAATACATACGCAGGTTATACATGGAGTCGATTTTGTGGATGTAGACAATGCTGTCTTCATCCAGCGCCCCCAAATGGATGGTCTCTTTGGTCTGACGCGACAGCTCGCGCATCTGAATGTCGGCACTGCGAATCAGATCGACATTCTGCAGCGAGCGGGCACCCAGCTCAAAAAGCTTCAGAGTCAGAGAATACTTTTCCGACTCGCCTTCCTGAGCGACGTAACCCAGCGACTTCATGGTCTGCAAAAAGCGGTATACCGTGCTTTTCGACATCATTACGCGCTGCGACAGCTCGGTTATCCCTATTTCGCGTTCTTCGCCCAACGCCTGAAGAATACCGAATACCTTCAGTACGGAAGAGACCGAATCCGGCTGCTTATCCAAGTCTGCGACTGCCATTAATCACCTCGGCGCAATTTGTTTTATAAAAATCAGAACTGGTTTTTAGTATAATTTGACCACCCGCGTGCCGCAATCGCTGTGCGCCAGTTTCGTTACAAATCTGCGACATTCAGCTGCACCATCGATGATAAACTGGTCGCTTTATTAAACTTTTTGCCACTAATCCGTCATTTTATGGAAAACTCCCCCGCAGACGGCATGCCGCTGCCCCAACGCTACGGCGCTATTATCACCATCGCTCTGGGTATTATGATGTCGGTGCTGGATGGCGCGATTGCTAATGTAGCGCTGCCGACGCTCTCCCAGGAACTGCAGGCCAGCCCGGCCAGCACCATCTGGGTGGTCAATGCCTATCAGATGGCGATTATGGTGTCGCTACTGTCATTCTCTTTTTTAGGCGATATGGTCGGCTACCGGCGTATCTACCGCTACGGGCTAGCGCTGTTTAGCCTGACGTCGCTGATGTGTGCCCTTTCCCCTACGCTGGAATGGCTGATTGCCGCCCGCATCCTTCAGGGCTTTAGCGCAGCGGCGGTAATGAGCGTGAATACCGCGCTGATTCGCCTGATCTATCCCCGCGCCCAACTGGGACGCGGGCTCGCCATTAACGCGTTGATCGTGGCGGTCTCCGCCGCCGCTGGCCCCACCGTGGCCGCGGCGATTCTGTCGGTCGCTACCTGGCACTGGCTGTTTCTGATTAACCTGCCCATCGGCGTTGTGGGACTGATTCTGGCGCTGCGCTGGCTACCAGCCAACACCGAAAAACAGCGTCAGCGCTTCGATCTGCCCAGCGCGCTGATGAACGCCCTGACCTTTGGCCTGCTGATCGGCGCCCTGAGCGGCTTCGCGCAGGGACAGCCGCCGCTGCTGGTTGCCGGTGAGTGTATCGCGCTGTTGATTATCGGTACGCTCTTTGTGCGCCGCCAGCTGCGCCTGGAAGTGCCGTTACTGCCAGTGGACCTGCTACGTATTCCGATTTTTTCGCTATCGATGGCGACCTCTATCTGTTCGTTTACCGCACAGATGCTGGCGCTGGTCGCCCTGCCGTTCTGGATGCAAGGGGTGCTGGGACGCAGCGAAGTGGAGACAGGGTTGCTGCTGACCCCCTGGCCTATCGCGACTATGCTGGTGGCGCCTGTGGCCGGAAGACTGATCGAACATGTCCATGCCGGACTGCTGGGTGCGCTGGGGCTGTTGCTGTTTACCGCCGGGCTGGCGGCGCTGGCGCTACTTACGGATACCCCTGGCGATATGGATATCATCTGGCGTATGGCGCTGTGCGGCGTCGGATTTGCGCTGTTCCAGTCGCCGAATAACCATACCCTTATATCCAGCGCTCCACATAACCGCAGCGGCGGTGCCAGCGGGATGCTGGGCACCGCGCGTCTGACCGGTCAGAGCATCGGAGCCGCGCTGGTAGCGCTGATGTTTAACCTGTTTAACGACAGCGGTACCCAGTCCGCCCTCTGGCTGGCGGCCGCTTTTGCCTGTATAGCGGCAATCATCAGCAGCCTGCGCCTGAGTCAGCCCCGCAGTCGCGCATAAATAACCTGACCGCCGCGAGCGCGCTCGCGGCTAAGCCGCTTTTTTATCAATAATCGAACTGGCGATAGTAGCGTCGAATATTCAGGTCGTGTCCGGTCTGCTGTTCGAAGTGCGCCGCCAGGCGATCCACCAGCAGCGTTGAGACCACGCAGGGCGCCACAATCCAGCGAAACTCATCATCGATGCCTGCCAGCGGGAACGCCTGCGGATCGATTACCTCCAGGCAGTCGGTGATTTTCGCGGCAAAGCGCTCAACCCGCTGGTCCAGCGCCCGACAGGCCCCCTCGCCCTTCACCAGAAACAGCGGCATCGGTTTTTCCAGCAGCTCCAGGGTGCCGTGGAAAAACTCCGCCGACGAGACCGATTTGGTGCGCTTCCACTGCATCTCCTCAAGAATGCACATCGAAAACAGATACACCTCGCCCCACATCTCAGCTCCGCCCACCCACATCATGTAGTCGGCATCATGATATTTAGCGGCAAGTGTGGCGGCGCGCCCGTCAAACTGGCGCTTGGCCTGCAGCAGACCTTCCGGCAGGCGTTCCAACTGGCTGGCGAAGCGCTCCCACTGCGGAAATTCATCATTCAAGGCCACCAGGCGGAAGAACAGCCAGTAGAGCAGCATGTACTCAAACTCGACGCCATTTTTATGGCGCATGGGTATATGCCATGAGGCCGCCCGGGCCAGCGGCGAGTCGGCGTTTTTGGTTACCGCCACCACCCGAATCCCCTGGGCCTTGCACCATTCGGCCACGGCGACCGACTCTTTGGTATCGCCAGATTTTGATAGGGTGATAACCACCGAGTCCCGGGTCAGCTGGCGATGGCCCCTGGCCATCAGTTCAGCCGCCTGCTCGGTAAATACCGGTCGCGTGGTCATCACTTTAGCGAACTCATTAACCGCCATCATCGGCGCCAGCGAGCCACCCACCGAGGCGAAAAAGAGGTTACGGTACCCGTCCCGGTGAATTTCATCGGCAACCTGTTGCGCCACCTCGCGCGCGGCGATAATTTCCCGGGCGCTGGTCTGGTACTCATCCTGATTAAATCCCAACATCGTCACTCTCTCCTGCAGGTTAGATTTTGCTTTTCAGTACGCGGTCAAAGTCATCAAAAATGCGCACGCTTAAATCGATGCCTTTCAGCGCCGCCGTGCGCCAGGCCAGAATCTGAAACGGAACAATCAGCGCCAGAGGCGCAAAGTGGTGGGAGACCCCGAGATCCAGCGCCAGGGTCTGCTCATCGCCGCTGTCAGGTCCGGTGGTCACCAGAAACGCCGCGCCAACGGCCGGGCGCATATAGTCACGCAGCGCCTGCAGGCGGGGATGATGGTCGCTGTCGATAAAAAACAGGATGTGCTCGCGACTGGCCTCCAGATAGGGGCCATGCATGTAGGCTTCCAGCTCAAAGCCGCTGGAAGGCTGACGCACAGTTTCGGTGAACTTGGTTTCAAATTCCTTCGCCACCCCAAGCAGCGCGCCATAGCCCACCGCTACGAAACGCGCATGTTCGGCCAGCAGCTTCTGCTGGCGGGTAAAGAAGCGCTCCGTCTTATCGATAACCGACGGTAGCGCTGCCGCCAGTCGCTGGATCTCATCCCGTTCGGTGGCGGCCTGTTCCGCCGTTATCGCCTGCTGCTTTTGGGCGATTAACAGCGCAATCAACAGCAGGTTTAATACCGTGGCGCTGAAGCCCCGGGTGACAAAGCCCACCGTTTCAATGCCGGTTCCGATATCCAGTACCGCCTGTGCCGCTTGCGCCGCCGGGCTGTGTGGATCGGAGGTCAGGCAAAAAGCGGGCAGGCCGGCGCGTCTGACCTTTTCGATTGCCGCTATCGTGGAGGCGCTTTTACCGCTCTGGCTAATCGCCAGAACCAGACTGGTGGTCGGGTCGATACGCTCGTAGTGACAAAAGCTCCACGGCTCTTTGATTTCCACCAGAATGCCAAAGCGCATTTCAAAGTAGTAACGCGCGCACAGCGCGGCGTTAAGCGAAGATCCCGTCGCCAGGATCAGAATTCTGTTCACCTGATGCTGCGCCAGCCAATCCGCCAGCGGCGCCAGCGACTGCGGGTATTGATGAGCGATGGCCCCAAGTACCGCGGGGTGCTGCTCAATGTAGGTCATCATTGTTTCAGCCATTGCTGACTCCTTATTACAGTAAACCTATCCAGGATCCGAGAATGCCCACCAGCGCCATACCGCCAATAATCGACAGCGGCCGTACCTTTTTGCCGAGCAGCCAGTACACCACGCCAAAGCTCGCCAGCGGCAGCAGGCTGGGCATGATGTCATTGATGATGTCCTGTACCCGGGTCGTGGCATCGCCGGTACCAAAAGTGAGCGGAATGGTGATGTCGATCATCGAGGCCGTCATGGCCCCTACCACCATCAGCCCGATAATGGCGGCCCCGAAGGTCAGGCTTTCCATAGCGCCGCTCTTTTGAATCCGCTGCAAAACGCCGGTGCCCAACACGTAACCCCAGCGGGTGAACAGGTAGCGCACCGCGATATGCGGAACATTGAAAATCAGCAGGAACAGAACCGGCCCCAGCACGTTGCCCTTCAGCGCCAGGCTGGTGCCCACGCCGGTGGCGATCAGTCGCAGCGTTCCCCAGAAAAAGGAGTCGCCCAGCCCGGCCAGCGGCCCCATCAACGAGGCTTTTACGTTATCGACCGACGCCGCGTCGCGCCCGCCTTCGCGGCTGTTTTTCTCTTCCATCGCGACCGTGATGCCCAGAATCAGAGTGACGATGTGGGGGGTGGTGTTAAAAAACGCCAGGTGACGCCTGAGCGCCGCCGCCAGCTCGTCTTTGTTGTGATAGAGCTTTTTCAGTACCGGCATCAGGGCGTAGACAAACGCCAGGTTCATCTGTCGCTCATAGTTCCAGGAGAATTCCATCTGGAAGGAGCGCCAGAAGACGCGCCGTAAATCCCGTGGGGTAATGGTTTCCGGCTCTGTGGGCTGCACGCTGTTCGTGTTTTCAGAAGTCATCTTCGTCGTCATGCGAGGCTCCTTGCGCCGCGGCGGCGCGACTGGATGTATTTTGGGTGACGTTGACCATCACCACGGCAGCGATCGCGCCAAGAATGGCGATGCCCGTCACCGGAATTTTGAGATAGGCCATCAGCACGAAGCCGAGGAAAAAGTAAGGCGCCACCCTGCGGTTAATCAGCAGACGGGCCAGCATGGCAAAGCCCAGCGCCGGGATAATGCCGGTCGCCACCGCAAGGCCGTGCTTGATGAATTCCGGTATCGCGTCCAGCAGACTCTTCACGGCGCTGCTCCCCACCAGGAAAGAGAGGGTCACGATGGTCGCCAGCATCAGCGAAAGCCCGATACCGGCTATCAGATGCATACGCTCCACGCCGCGGGTATCCGCCCGGCTGGCCAGCACATCGGCGCGCTGATTTAAGGAAGGAATAAACAGCCCGAGGTAAACGTTTTTCAGCACCAGCGTCAGCGTGGCGATGGGCAGCCCCAGCAGCAGCGCCGTTTCGGTCCCCGCCCCGGAGGTGATCGCAAAAGCCACCCCGAGGATGCCCCCCGTGACCACATCTGGAGGGATCGAGGCGCCCACCGAAAATGAGCCAATAAACGCCAGTTCCAGCGTGGCGCCCATCACTACCCCGGTCTCCACGTCGCCGAGCACCAGCCCGGTAAGCAGCCCGGTGACGATGGGCCGGGAAATCAGCGAGGTTCCTAATGCATATTCGGACTGGGCAATGAACGCCACCAGCCCAAGTAATAGCGCTTCTGTCATGATGTCCCTCCGGGATCAGACACAATCCGTAAACAGGATTTTTTTGTCGTTCGGCACTTGGCGAATTTCAATTTCGATGCCCATATTCGCCAGCTGATTAAGCTGGTCTATTTCAGGCAGCAATAAATTAATCGCTTTGGAGATATTCTGGCTGCCCGGCTTTGCCTTGATCCCTCCGAGATTAATACTGTTAATTCCGGGCACGCCTTGCGCCAACCGCCAGGCATCCTCTACCGACTCCACCACAATAAACAGCCGGTATTTATCGGTTACGCCACTTTTTATCGCCTCAACGGAGTCGGCAATATTTTTAATCACCAGCTTAACTTCAGGGGGTTTAGCCAGCTTAATGGTGGTTTTTCGCAGGTCGTCATTGGGTACGTTATCATTGGCAATTAAAATGCAATCGGCGCCAATATACTGGGTCCATGAAAAGGCGACCTGCCCGTGCAGCAGGCGATGGTCAATACGCAACAGTGTTATCATTTTTCTGCATCCTCTGTCAGAAGTCTTTATCAGCAATCGGCTGCTGGTCGATGGTGTGATTGCAATACTGGATACTCTCGCGGGCATTCTCCAGCGCATGGGAAATCAGGCGTTCAGTCGCTTCATCCGACTCGGAGATAAACATGTCAATAATTAAAGGAAGATTGAGCCCGGCAATCAGATGAAAATGAGGCCGGTGGATAAAACGCATAAATTCATTATTGACGCTACCGGCAAATATATCCGTCAGTACGATTAATTCATCCTGCTCTGAGTAAGATTGCAGCAGTTCATCAACCTGAGCGCTTAAATCATCCTGTTCGTTAACATAAGCGCACAGGGTTCGCACACAGGGTTGCTCTCCTAATATCAGTTCGACGGAATGCAATATTCCTGCGGCAAAATTTCCATGACTGGCAAAAATATAATGTCTGTTCATCCTGACCTCGAGATGGCTCCGGTAACAGACAATAACTGAGCAAGCACCGTGCCAGGAAAAGTGGCACGGTAAGCGAAGGACAAGGCTAGCGGCTAAAACTCTTGATCGTACTGCAAAAATTCAGTTTCTGAGTGCAGGATGTCGTGAACGTAAAACAGCTCACTATCCGGAATTTTGACACTATAGCTGGCCTCAATGACACTAAAGGCTTCGCGCAGCCTGTCCAGATGATGTCGTTGACACTCTCCCCGGCCGCTGTAGTTTTCAACCGACGCCTGACGAATAAGCCGCTCAATCAGGCAACTGATATGAATGTAAAGCGCGACTTTTTTATCATTGGCTATCTGAAGATCGCCCGGATGCTCATAGCGCATCAGAAACTGCTCTACCTGATCGATAACCTTACCGGTATCCAGAATGGTGACCGACTCGATCACCCGGCGCAGAGAGAAGTGTTTAACAATCGCATTGTTGATTTCCGCCACCCCTTCCGGCGTGGTCAGGGCCCCGAATATTGGGTTGAGTAACGCCGCCCCATGCCCGGAAATCATGGACTCCAGGGAAACCCAGGGGATATCCGCCACCCGTGGGTTCACCGTTCCCACCAGCGCCAGAACCTCGAAGCGGTTAAAGATAGGTTCACGCCGCTTATTTTGTACCAGAGCATCGTATTCACAGGCCACTACCTCTATACCCAGCGCCGCCGGAATACTGGCTTTCAGAAGATGACACAGGTTACTGGCAGCCCCCATTCCCGTAGCGCAGGTGGTAATAATGGCCCTGGGTTTGTTGCGCTGCGGCCAGATAATCTGGTGTTCCACCGGCAGGTCACGACCGATATCCTGGGCAATATTTTCCAGGTAATCCCCCTGTAACAGGCGCTCGCCCACATACAGCGCCATGCCGGTGGAGACATTATTAAAAATCGCCACAGGCGTGGTCACACGACCCGAAAAGTCATGATGTATCTCGCTTAACGACCCCATATCCACCAGGATAACCAGGCCCGAAGACAGCGCATTACGCTCGATGTAATGACTCACCTCCCTGGCAATCTCCTGTGGCGTGACGTCCAGCGGCATATCAAATGATTCAAACACCGGCTGTTTCAACAGCCGGTTGGCCACACTGGCAATACTGCTGGCCGTGGCGTAGCCGTGGGCCAGAATCACCGCCCGGGTCACCAGCGCGCTGCGCTGCACGCCCATTTTATGCAGCCACAGGATAAGCAGCGAGGCATCCATCGGCTGAATACTCAGATCCAGCTTGCGGGACAGACAGTCCAGCACCTCAAGGCAGAACGGGTACAGCTGGGGATACTTTTGTTGCAGGAAGTCATCAAACTGCTGGCACAGTCCGGCCTTTAGCTGCCGGGGCGCCAGCGCCGGACGATAAAGCAGATAGTGGCCGATCGCGTAGATCCCGTTGCCATTAAACTGCAGGCTGTAGTGTCTTTCCAGCCGGTAGAACTCATCCCGCAGCTGGCTGGTTATCCATTGCAGGGTCTGCGAGCCGTTCTGGCTACGGTTGTCAAAAATCAGCCGATCGAACAGGTTCTCAATATCCTGGCTCATCAGGCTCTCAACATCGCTCCACGCCGCCGCTCCCTGGCGATACTTTTCGAACAACGCCAGTACCCGCAGTTGAACATCATGGATTAACACCCGGTTTTCATCACGTGAATCGAGCAGCCAGTGCAGAGACGTCCCCTGCTCCAGTATCACATCCTGCTGCGAAGCGGCCTCGTCTTCAGACTGGGGTAACCGGGTCAGTACCGAATCAGGGAGGTGGTGAAGGGTGACCCGCAGCGGTCCCTGCTGCGGGTTATGGGCAAACGCGCAGGCCACGCTGTAACGCACCACGTTTTTTAGCTCCCCGACATTGCCCCGATAGACACAGTACATCAGCGCTCCTAACAATCGCGGCGTAATACGCAGCCCGCGCCCCACTTTTTGCGCTTCGCTCCAGAAGAATTGCAGGATCAGCGCTTCCCGCTCTTTCAGGTTGCGCTCGGCGATGGTCGGCAGCGCCACCTGAATCGGGATCCGTCGCAGGAAGGTGGTCAGAAAGGTGCTGTGAATCTCTTCGGTGGTGGCGAAAATCAGCCGGGCCGAAACCGGGCGTCCGTTAGCCGTTTCGCCAACGCGGTAAATTTCGCCGCGATCGAGCCAGGTAAACAGCTTCTCCTGCCCTTCGGCATCCAGCCGGTGCACTTCATCCAGAAACAGCATACCGCCATCGGCCGCTTCGAAAGCGCCAGTCTTATCCGCCGCCGCCCCGGTGAAAGCTCCCCGGACGTAGCCAAACAGGTTACTGGCCAGCAGTTCCGGGTTATGGGCGTACTTAGCGCAGTTGAAGGTCACAAAGGGGGCATCGGCATCAATAATCCCCTGAGCGATGGCGTACTGATGCAGTAACTGCGCCATATAGCTCTTACCGGTGCCGCTGTCGCCGGAAATCAGCAGCGGCAGGCCGCCGCCCGGATAGAGCAGCGCCGTTTTCAGCTGTTCTACCGCTTTTTTCAGCGATCCGTTGTGGCCAATCAGCAGCGAGAAGTGATCCACGGTTTCAGGCTCGGCCTGTGCATCATCCAGCAGCGCATCGATACTGGCGTATTCGCTGCAAGTCAGCGGATAAAATTGCTGCTCGAAGCTGGCCTTATGTAAAAAGTAAACCGGGCGGGTATTAATTTTAATCAGTAGCCCCTGGGCTACCCACTGATTGAGATAGTGGCTGGCGGTATTACGCTGCATCCCGAAACGCTGCGCCAGATAGCTGGCGGTGAACACCTCACTGACATCGCGGGGATTAAAAAAGTCGGTCTGATTAGTAAGAAATGTCAGCAGGTCATCTTTTGGCATAGTCTCTCCTCACGCTTCACGGGCATTGCTCTTTATCATGCCGTGAAAGTGCGGAAAACCGGGGCTGAGCCTGATGATTTGTGGGCAGCAGCACACTACCTGTCGGGCGGTACGGCGCAGGCATAAAAAAAGCGCCATCCGGCGCTTTTTTGTTTAATACCCTGAATTACTTCAGGTACTCCCCGCTACGCAGCGCTTCGATACGCTTATCGAGCGGCGGATGGCTCATAAACAGTTCGCTAAAGGATTTACCCTTACCGTTGATGCAGAACGCCATCATGCTGCTGGCTTCCTGCGGTTCGTAACTGGTCTTCAGACGCTGCAGCGCAGCGATCATCTTTTCACGCCCTACCAGCTTCGCAGAGCCGGCATCGGCGTGGAATTCGCGGTAGCGCGAGAACCACATGGTGATAATACTGGCCAGAATACCGAATACCAGTTCCAGCACCATGGAAACGGCAAAGTAGATCATCGGGTTACCGTTGGAGCTTTCGCCTTCGTCGCGGTTACCGCTCAGGAAACCCGCAGCCAGCTGCGCGATAATACGCGAGATAAAGATAACGAAGGTGTTCACTACCCCCTGAATCAGAGTCATGGTGACCATGTCGCCATTGGCGATATGGCTGATTTCGTGAGCGATCACCGCCTCAGCCTCGTCCTGATTCATGTTCTGCAACAGACCGGTACTGACCGCCACCAGCGACGCATCGCGTCGGGCGCCGGTCGCGAAGGCGTTGATATCCGGCGCATGGTAGATAGCCACCTGCGGCATAGCGATGCCCGCCTGCTGCGCCTGACGGCTTACGGTTTCCATCAGCCAGCGTTCGGTCTCGTTACGCGGCTGCTCAATAACTTCCCCCCCTACCGAACGCAGCGCCATCCATTTGGACATCAGCAGCGATACGATAGATCCGCCAAAGCCAAACAGCAGCGCCATAATCAACAGACCACTAACGCTGCTGGACTGAATTCCCGTCAGGCTTAGCACAATCCCGAAGACGACCATAACGGCAAGGTTGGTCAGCAGGAAAAGCGCGATTCGCATCATAATTTTTTTAACCTCGTTTAAACCAAACGCACTACGCGATTCCTCATATCGTGAGGCGCGAAAGCGTTATTTTCAACGATCGGAGGTCGCCAGGTGACTAAAAAGACATATCTTTACATTTTGTAGCATTTCGCTAACGCAATGCTGAGAAAGCCTAAAAAAAACAGGCACAAAACTTTGTGCCTGTTGGGGGGTTATTTTGCGGTTTCAGGTTGCTGGGCCGGTCGCGCTTTTTCCATTTTCGCCAGGTCGCTGGCAATATGGACCGTCTCGTCGAGATAAGGATCCGGCTCCTGATACCCCTTGGGCAGGTCGTCGATCTTCTTCAGCAGCGGCTTACCTTCGCGCTTCAGGCGATCGTTAACTCGCATCAGGCGGGTGGCCTCTTCTTCATCGTTCTCTTTCTCGCGCTGGGCGTAGTTAAGAGAGACGATATTGCGCTTCGCCTTCATCGCGTTGTAACGCTCGATATCCTTCATAATGAACTGGAACTCAGGATCTTTGGCGATACGCTGCTGGTGCAGTTTCAGCAGCTCAGGCTCGAACCCTTTCAGGTCCCCTGCTTCTACCCAGGTCGCTGGTTTAATGCTGTCCCAGGGCAGCGCGTTATCCTCGTACTTCTCGCCCGTTTCGGTATCCTGATTCGCGGTCGGCATCGGGATATCCGGCGTGACCCCTTTGCGCTGGGTACTTCCGCCGTTGATTCGGTAGAACTTCTGGATGGTGTACTGCACCGAGCCCAGCGCCGGCCATTCGGGGCGCAGCATCTGATCGTAGATGCGGTTCAGCGAACGGTACTGCTGTACGGTACCTTTACCGAAGGTGGGTTCGCCGACGATCAACGCTCGTCCATAATCCTGCATGGCCGCCGCGAAAATTTCGGAGGCCGAGGCGCTAAAGCGGTCCACCAGCACCACCAGCGGCCCCTTGTAGTAAACCACGCCGTCGGTGTCGCTATCTTCACGCACTTTGCCGTTATTATCGCGAACCTGAACCACCGGACCGCCGGGAATAAACAGACCGGAGAGCGATACCGCTTCCGTCAGCGCACCGCCGCCGTTCGAGCGCAGGTCGATCACCACGCTGCTAACGTGCTGCTTAGCCAGCTTCTGGAGCTGCACCTTCACATCATCGGTCAGACCGACATAGAAACCCGGGATGTCCAGCACGCCGATCTTCTCTTTGCCAATCTTTTTCACCGACATCTTCACCGCCCGATCTTCAAGGCGAATACGCTCGCGAGTCAGCGTGACGATGCGGGTTTTGGTACCTTTGCCCCCCGGCAGGATCTCAAGGCGCACCTTGCTGCCTTTCGGGCCTTTGATCAGCGCCACCACGTCGTCCAGTCGCCAGCCGATCACATCCTGCATGGATTTACCCGGCTGCCCCACGCCGACGATACGATCGCCAACGCTGAGGGACTTGCTTTTGGCCGCCGGTCCACCGGCCACCAGCGAGTTAATCACGGTGTAATCGTCATCCATCTGCAGCACGGCGCCAATCCCTTCGAGCGACAGACTCATTTCGGTATTGAACTGCTCGGTGTTGCGCGGCGACAGGTAGTTGGTATGGGGGTCGATCTCATGGGCAAACGCCGTCATCGCCAGCGAAAAGACATCCTCGCTCTTGGTCTGCGCCAGGCGGCGGATGGCCGAGTTATAGCGGCGTGACAACGTATCGTGAATCTCTTTGTCGTTCTTGCCAGTCAGTTTCAGCGTTAACTGATCGTACTTAACCTTGGCGTCCCACAGCGCATTGAGCTCGGCTTCGCTGGTCGGCCAGGGCGCCTTACTGCGATCGAGATTAAAGGTGTCGTTACCGTTAAAATTCATCGGCCGATCGAGCACCTTCAACGCCCAGGAGTAACGTTCAAAACGACGTTTCTGCGCCAGATTAAACAGATCGTAGAAAACATCGAGCTGCCCACTGCGCAGTTCATCGCCAATCAGGCTTTTCTTTTTCGCAAACGCTTCAATATCGCTGGCCAGCAACACATTGTGGCTGTAATCCAGCAGATTAAGATAGCGATCGAAAATTTTCGCTGAAAAAGCGTTATCGAGTTCGAACTGACGATAGTGGGAACGGGTAAAGCGCGATGTCACGCGCTCGCTTACCGTAGAATGCTGCGGCTCTTCTTTCAGCGTCGGAATCTGATCCGCACGGGTGATATCTTCAACCGCCAGCGCGCTGCCAGACAGCAGCAGCAGGCTGGCGACAGCCGTAAGCTTAAAAAATGTGTTCATGCCCTGGGTTGACCTCCGTTTCAGAACATCAAGTGTTCTGCGCGTACTATCATTGACATACCAGAAGTCAACTGCACACGAACGCCATCTTTGGTGACTTCCTGCACGGTGGCGTCCATCGCATTGTTACCTGCTTTAACTTTGACGCTCTGGCCCTGCTTCAATACGGAAAGATCCGTTACCGGCGTATGACGCGGCTCTGCAGCGCGTGCGGCTTTGGCAGCAGGTTTCTCTGCTCGGGGCTTGTTCCCGGCACCTTCTTTACGCCGGGGCGTCGTTGGGCGGCTCTTACGCTCGCGACGCGGGGCTTCACCTTCGCCATTCGCTTCACGTTTTTTCGCCTGCTTTTCAGCGCGCTGAGCCTGAACCCGGGCCTTCGCCTCTTCAAGCTGCTTGCGGGCGTGTTCAACGTGTTGCTCTTCCAGCTCACCACAGGGATTGCCATCCAGGTCAACGCGCGTGGCGCCCGGCTTAATGCCGTACAGATAACGCCAGCTGGAAGTATAGAGACGAAGAGCGGAACGAAGCTGGGTTTTACTGAGACTCATCTCCCCCTGAACACGCTCAACCAAATCCTGAAAAATACCAATTTTCAGGGGGCGTGCTTCACCTTCGGCGCTAAAACAGCGAGGAAAACGCTCGGCCAAAAAGGCGATAACTTCTTTACTGCTATTCAACTTAGGTTGATTTTCCATGAAATTTCCTGATTACAACGGGCTTTGCCAACCAAGTCGCAGGCATGAACAGGCGCCATTATAATGACGCAATCGGCAAATGCTACGGGAACCGTTGTTTATCACGCGTTAATCGTAAAGAATTTTTTAAAATCGCTGGATGCGATCGCGCTCTGCAGATTTTTAGCGAGCTGGCTTAGCCCTTGCTCATCCTGCTGGTCGAAGCGGTCATACTGCGTGCTGTCGATATCGAGAACGCCAATAATCTGATTTTCCACCACCAGCGGCAGCACAATCTCAGCATTACTGGCGGCATCGCAGGCAATATGGCCATCGAAGGCGTGTACATCGGCCACCCGCTGTACGGTACGGGTCGCTGCGGCAGTACCACATACGCCGGTTCCCATCGGGATCCGCACACAGGCCAGCTTACCCTGGAACGGCCCCAGCACCAGGGTTTCCCCTTCCAGCAGGTAGAATCCGGCCCAGTTCACCTCTTCCAGACGTTCGAATAGCAGCGCGCTGGTATTCGCCATGATGGCCAGAAAGCTGGTCTCCCCTGCCATTAAAGCATTAAAATCGCGGTTGAGATCCGCGTAAAATTGGTCTTTATTCATTAATCAATCACATCAGCTGTATTACTTAGGACTATGCCTGATAAAATAAGCACTAAATGCGGTTACGCTCAAGGCGAATCGCAAATTAGGTTACCATTCTTCGCAGAGGCAATTATCAGACATCTAACGTCATGACGCTAAAGTTCAGGCACTCCTCATCGGGTAATCCCCTTACTATTCACGCCATTGGCGAGGCTCTGCCACATTCACGGTATCAGCGTTGCCCTGAATGCGATACCCTTTTTCTGTTACCGGTGGTGAAATCGCACCAGGATGCCTTCTGCCCGCGCTGCCATGCCAAAGTCCATAACGGCCGGGACTGGTCGATGACCCGGCTGGGCGCGATGGCGATAACCATGCTACTGCTGATGCCCTTCGCCTGGGGCGAACCGCTGCTGCACCTGTGGCTGTTAGGCAGTCATATCGAGGCCAGTCTGCTACAGGGCGTGCGCCAGATGGTGCTTCAGGGCTCTCCCCTCACCGCGGCGATGGTGCTTTTCGGCTCGGTGGCCGCGCCGGTCATTCTGGTGGCCGCCATTGCTTATCTGTGGCTCGGCAACATCCTCGGCATGAACCTGCGACCGGTACTCCTTATGCTGGATAAACTTAAAGAGTGGGTGATGCTGGATATTTATCTGGTGGGGATCGGCGTGGCCTCAATCAAAGTCAGCGAATACGCCTTTCTGCAACCTGGCATCGGCCTGTATGCCTTTGCGGCCCTCACCCTGCTCAGTATCCTGACCCTTATCCATCTGAATATGGAAGAGCTGTGGGAACGTTTTTACCCGCAGAAGCCCGCGCGCCACCACAATCAGCAGCTTCGCGTCTGCCTGAGCTGCCACTTTACCAGCGTTGCCGATAAACGCGGCCGCTGTCCGCGCTGCCACGTGCCGCTTCACCATCGGCGACCGATGAGCGTACAAAAATGCTGGGCGGCACTTATCGCCTCGCTGTTTTTCCTGCTTCCGGCTAACCTGCTGCCGATTTCGATAATCTACGTCAACGGTGCCCGTCAGGAGGACACGATACTGTCCGGCATCCTGTCACTGGCATCCAGCAACGTACCGGTGGCCGCCGTGGTCTTTGTCGCCAGTATCCTGGTGCCCTTTACCAAGGTACTGGTGCTGTTTACCCTGCTGATCAGCATTCACTTAAAATGCGAGCAGGGGCTAAAAACACGAATTCTGCTGTTGCGTTTCGTGACCTGGATTGGTCGCTGGTCCATGCTGGATCTGTTCGTTATCTCGTTAACCATGTCGCTGGTCAATCGCGATCAGCTACTGGCTTTTACCATGGGACCGGCCGCCTTCTACTTCGGCGCAGCGGTAATTTTAACTATTCTTGCAGTGGAATGGCTGGACAGCCGCTTACTTTGGGACGCTCATGAGTCAGGAAACGCCCGCTTCACCGACTGAAGCGCAAATAAAAACCAAACGCCGTATCTCTCCGTTCTGGCTGCTGCCGATCATCGCATTGCTGATCGCGCTGTGGCTGGTCTGGAACACCTGGCAGGAGCACGGCGCTACCATCACCATCGACTTCATCTCTGCCGATGGTATCGTTCCCGGCCGTACCCCGGTGCGTTACCAGGGGGTGGAAGTGGGCACGGTACAGAATGTGCGTCCGAGCAAGGATCTAAAAAAGATTGCCGTTACCGTCAGCATTAAGCGCGATATGGAAGATGCCCTGCGCAGCGAAACTCAGTTCTGGCTGGTGACGCCCAAGGCCTCCCTGGCCGGGGTTTCCGGTCTTGATGCCCTGGTGGGAGGTAACTATATCGGTATGATGCCCGGGCCGGGCGAGTCCCGGGATCACTTTACCGCCCTGGATACCCAACCCCGATATCGCATCAACAACGGCGAACTGATGATTCACCTGCAGGCGCCTAACCTGGGCTCCCTGAGTAGCGGCTCGCAGGTCTATTTTCGCAAGATTCCAGTGGGTAGGGTTTACGACTATTCGATTAACTCGGATAAACAGGGCGTGACTATCGATGTTCTGATCGACCGTCGTTTCACTAATCTGGTGAAGCAAAACAGCCGCTTCTGGAACGTCTCCGGCGTAAAAGCTGACGTCAGCCTTTCCGGAGCGAAGGTCGAGCTGGAAAGCCTGAGCGCGCTGGTTAACGGCGCCATTGCCTTCGACTCCCCTGACCAGGGCGAAGCCGCAAAGCAAAATGATAGCTACCAGCTGTATGACGATCTGGCCGACACCAAACGCGGCGTGAAAGTGAAGCTGGATCTGCCCGGCGGCGAAGGATTGCGGGAAGGATCCACCCGCCTGATGTATCAGGGACTGGAGGTCGGGACCCTGAGTAAACTGGCCCTGGATGCCAAAACCGGCAGCGTCAGCGGTGAGCTTACGGTGGATCCCAGCGTGGTGAGCCTGATGCGGACCGGTACCCGTATCGAACTGCGTAGCCCCAAGGTTTCGCTGCACAGCCCGCGCCTGAGTGGTCTGCTGACCGGCAGTACCCTTGAATTAATTCCCGGCGAAGGCGAACCCCAGCAGCACTTTGTGGTGGCCCAGGAAAATAAAGCGCCGCTGCAACAGGCCGGTACCCTGAAACTGACACTCACCGCCCCGGAAAGCTTTGGCATCGACGCCGGTCAGCCCTTGTTGCTACACGGCGTGCAGGTCGGGCGCGTGGTGGAGCGTCAGCTTAGCGCCAAAGGGGTAGATTTCTCGGTCGCCATCGATCCCGAGTATCGCGCTCTCATCAAGGGCGACAGTAAGTTTGTGGTCAACAGCCGCATTGACGTGAAAGTTGGCCTGAGCGGCGTTGAGATGCTTGGCGCCAGTGCCAGCGACTGGGTGGATGGCGGTATTCGCATACTGCCGGGCGACAGCGGCGCGGTGAAGCAACGCTATCCGCTTTACGCCAATCTGGAACGGGCCCGGGAGAACACCCAGAGTGAACAGCCGAATCCGACGCTGACCCTGTCGGCCCAAAGCCTGCCTGATGTTCAGGACGGTTCGGTGGTGCTGTATCGTAAATTCGAGGTAGGCGAAATCGTCGACATCCGCCCAAGGGCCAACGCCTTTGATATCGATGTCTATATTAAGCCTCAGTACCGCAACCTGCTCACCTCCAGCAGCGTCTTCTGGGCCGAAGGCGGAGCCAAAGTTCAGCTTAACGGCGCCGGCGTCTCGGTTCAGGCATCGCCGCTGGCCAGAGCGCTCAAGGGCGCCATCAGCTTCGATAATCTGTCCGGCGCATCTCTGCCAGAAGGGCAAAAACGTCACCTTTATCCGTCAGAAACCGCGGCCCGAGCTGTGGGCAGCCAGATTACCCTGCACACCTTTGATGCCGGTAAACTGGCGGAGGGGATGCCCATTCGTTATCTGGGCATCGATATCGGTCAGCTGGAGTCGCTAAAACTGCTGACCGATCGTAATGAAGTCCAGGCCAGCGCAGTGCTCTATCCGGAGTATGTCGATACCTTTGCCCGGGGCGGAACCCGCTTCTCGGTTATCACGCCGCAGTTGTCAGCCGCGGGCGTTGAGCACCTGGATACCCTGCTCCAGCCCTATATCAACGTCGAGCCGGGTCACGGCAAGCCCAGGCGCAATTTTGAACTACAGGAAGCCACCATCACTGACTCCCGCTACCTTGACGGTCTGAGCATCACCGTCGAAGTGCCGGATGCCGGTTCGCTGGGCATCGGCACGCCGGTACTGTTCCGCGGAATGGAAGTGGGTACCGTTACCGGCATGCATCTGGGGAATCTTTCGGATCGTGTGATGGTAGCCCTGCGCATCAGCAAGCGTTATCAGCATCTGGTGCGCAATAACTCGGTATTCTGGCTGGCTTCCGGCTATAGCCTCGACTTTGGGTTGATTGGCGGCGTGGTCAAGACCGGTACCTTTAACCAGTTCATTCGCGGCGGCATCGCCTTCGCCACCCCGCCTGGCACACCGCTGGCGCCAATGGCGAACCCAGGCAAACACTTCCTGCTGCTCGACAACGAGCCGAAAGAGTGGCGCGAATGGGGTACTGCCCTGCCGCGTTAACGCTGTGCCCCGGTGCCTGCGGCGCCGGGGCCTTTATGCTACACTGCGCCTTTGCTAATTCCCTGAACGAGACACTCCACTGGTGCAAACCCCATCCGCCTGGCTACCGGACGCCTTCCTCGACCTGATGCGCGAGGCTATGCCGGACACCCTCTCCTTTGATGACTTTATTGCCGCCTGTCAGCGTCCACTACGGCGCAGCCTGCGGGTTAACACATTGAAAATCAGCGTGACGGACTTTCTTGAGCAGGTCGCCCCCTACGGCTGGCAGTTGACACCAATCCCATGGTGCCCGGAAGGCTTCTGGATCGAGCGCGATAACGAAGATGAGCTACCGCTAGGCAGTACCGCCGAACACCTGAGCGGTCTGTTCTACATTCAGGAAGCCAGCTCCATGCTGCCGGTGGCGGCACTGTTCGCCGACGGCAATGCCCCGCAGCGGGTGATGGATATGGCTGCCGCTCCGGGCTCCAAGACCACGCAAATGGCGGCGCGGATGGAGAATCTGGGCGCTATCCTGGCCAACGAATACTCGGCCAGCCGGGTAAAGGTGCTGCACGCGAACCTTAGCCGCTGCGGCGCCAGCAACGTCGCCCTGACTCACTTCGACGGACGAGTCTTCGGCGCCGCGCTACCGGAAAGTTTCGACGCCATTCTGCTGGATGCCCCCTGCTCCGGCGAAGGGGTGGTACGCAAGGATCCCGATGCCCTGCGTAACTGGTCTCCGGCCAGTAATCAGGAGATCGCCGCGACTCAGCGAGCACTTATCGAGAGCGCCATTCATGCCCTCAGACCCGGCGGCGTACTGGTTTATTCCACCTGTACCCTGAATCGTGACGAGAACCATCAGGTGCTGCGTTGGCTGCTGGAACGCTATCCTGATGCAGTGGAAGTCGAGCCTCTGGGCGATCTGTTCCCGGGCGCCGGGCGTGCGCTCACGCCGGAAGGCTGGCTGCACGTCTTCCCTCAAATCTTCGACTGTGAAGGCTTTTTCGTGGCGCGGCTGCGTAAAACCGCCGCGTTAGATCCACTGCCCGCCCCGGACTTTCGGGTGGGCAAATTCCCCTTTACCCCACTCAGGGGCAAGCCGCTTAGCGAAGTGGAAAATGCCGCCGCCAGAGTGGGCCTTGTCTGGGACGATCGTTTGCAGCTCTGGGAGCGGGATAAAGAGCTGTGGCTGTTCCCGACGGAAATGGTCCCGCTGTTCGGTAAAGTGCGCTTCTCGCGCTGTGGGCTACGGCTGGCCGAACGTCATACCAAAGGCTACCGCTGGCAGCATGAGGCCATCGTGGCGCTGGCCTCCGGGCATGCCGCCAACGCCTTTGCGCTAACGGCGGAACAGGCCGAAGAGTGGTTCCGGGGCCGCGATATCTTCCCGGATACGCTCCCTCCGGATGGCGATGTCATCGTGACCTTCCAGAATCAGCCGCTGGGGCTGGCCAAACGGGTAGGGTCGCGTCTGAAAAATAGCTATCCGCGCGAGCTGGTACGCAACGGCCGCCTGTTCAGCGCCGCAGGACAAAATAAAAACCCTACAATTTGAATTGCGTCTTTTTTCGCCATCTGCCAAGATGGGCCTGTACGGTTTTTAAACCGTACAGGCAATGCGGCACTCACTTATTACGATTGGGAATCGTTCTATGGCAAAAACCAGCGTTCGAATCGGCGCATTCGAGATTGATGATGCCGAAATACACGGAGGAGATCAGGGCGCTCGCACTCTGAGTATCCCCTGCAAGTCTGATCCTGACCTGTGCATGCAGCTCGATGCCTGGGACGAAGAGACCAGCATCCCTGCGCTGCTAAACGGCGAAAATTCTGTCCTGTACCGTAAACATTACGACCGCAGTACCGACTCCTGGGTCATGCATTTTGCCTGAACCCATGAACCCGCCGCAAGGGCGGGTTGTTTTTCAGATCAACGCATTTCCCCATAATCCTCTACAATACCCCTAAAACGCAGCGCTGATTGTGGCGGGGATAGCATGTTCGCACTGGTTTTATTTGTCTGTTATCTGGATGGCGGATGCGACGATATCGTCGTAGAGCTTTTTAATACCGAACAGCAGTGCGAAGTGGCCATGGACAGCCAGAAAATTCGCCACGGCGGCTGCTATCCGGTGGAAGATTTTATCGACGGCTTCTGGCTGCCTGCTCAGCAGTACAGCGATTTCTGACGGCTACTGAAGCTGTACCAACGTCAGCGTATTGCCAAAAACCGCGCCGGTATCGATGTAGTGTTGATTAAAAAAGGTTTTGGCCTCCTGCAACGGCGTATGTCCGAACCAGAACTCATCCGCCCCGGTAATGGGGCCACCCCGGCCCTCCAGGTGACGGGTCAGCCGCTCGCGGCTCCATACCGTACGGTGGGCATCTACCGGCTTCTGCCAGACATAATGGGACGAGGGATAGTCGGCATGCGCAACAACCTGAACCTTACCGGCGCTGTGCAGCTCAAGGATTAACGGCAGTCCAGCGCAGCGGCGCAGGCGTGCCACAGCATCCCGCTGCGGCTGTTCCGCAAGCTGGTTCAGCCAGTCACCGCCGTTTATCTGCCACAGCATCCCGTCGCGGGCTTCCAGAGCCTCCAGCGCCATCTCCTCATGATTGCCACGCACCGCGCGAAACCAGGGTTTATCCAGCAGCGCCAGGCAGCCAGCGCTGTCGGGCCCGCGATCGATCAGATCGCCAACCGAGACCAGCAGATCCTGCCAGGGATGAAAACGCCTGTCCCGCAACGCGGTCGCCAGCTGCTGCAGGCAGCCGTGTAGATCGCCAACCAGCCAGATATGACGCCAGGCGGCACCATCGATTCTCTGATACACAGATCGCCTCCTGGGCTAAGTATAGCGTCCGCGATTGATGAGATAATCACCAGGTTCACTGGAGAATTTCCACGCTTTTTCCTAAACCGCACGTAAGGTTTATCTTAAGGTTAAATTAAGCAAGTTCTGCTAATCACCCTGCCGCGTTAATCTTTATGTTGCACCTGATGTTTGTTAAGAGGTGCGTCGTGTTCCTGAATCAATCCCCCATACTAAAACAGTTCATTATTTTTCTGGCTTTAGCCATCTGCATTGCCCTGAGCACCAGCTTTTTATTTATCGATGTGCTCTGGCTCCATAATCAGGTGAAAGAGATATCGCTAACCGAAATTTCCCAGGAGCTCTTCCTGTTGGCGAACGTGGTTATCTTTATCTTCTGCGCCCGCCGTTCGCCGGGAATGCGCGGTGGATTACTGCTGATTGCCGGTTTCTATGCCGCGCTGTTGATCCGCGAGCTGGACTCCTTTTTCGATATGCTGCACCACGGCGCCTGGTTTTGGTTCGCCCTGGCTTCCACCGCCCTCTTCCTGATCCTGGCCGCTAACTGGCACGCGTCTGTGAAACCGGGGCTGCTGGCTTTTACCCGCCATCCCTGCTTTGCCCATACCACATCCGGTATGGTGATAATCCTGGTGTTCTCACGTCTGTTCGGCATGACTGAACTCTGGAACGGCCTGCTCCAGGGGGGTTATCTGAACGTGGTGAAAACGGCGATCGAAGAAGGCACAGAACTGATCGGCTACACGCTGTGCCTGTTCTCCAGCGCCTGGTTTGCGCTGAGCCTGCAGCCTCAGCGCCAGGTTGCGCCAGAGCGGGAAGCCCGGGTCACGCGTTTTAATACAGGGCGGCACGAGCCGGAAGTCTGGGCCAGAGAGAGCGCCTCCCGGTCGTAACGGATATCAGGCCGGCGTCTCTCACGCCGGCCTTTTTGATCAGTTGCCGTGCTGCAGCATAGGGTAGGTAAAGAACAAGGCGTGGCACAGATTAAGCGCGAAGTGCAGTACCGTGGACACCCACAGCCTGCCGCTCCATAGCCAGGCCAGCCCGTAGAGCACACCGGCAAGCGTGGCGAATACCACCAGCAGCACGCCTCCCGCCGTATGCATCAGCCCGAAAATCACTGCGCTCAGCAACAGCGCCAGCGGCGCCGTCATCACGCCACACAGCCGTTGCAGCAGCCAGCCGCGAAACAGCGCCTCTTCCGCCAGTGATACAAAGAACAGGTTGGCGAAGGCAAAAGGCAGCAGCCACTGGCCCTGATGCAACTCCAGCCCCAGCCCACCCAGCGCTACCGCCACCAGTAGCAGCGCCGGGACGGCCAGCACCAGTAGCAGCCACTGCCAGAAAACAGCCCGTTTTAACGGCTGCGCCACAAATAGCGTGGGCAGGCAACACAGCAGCAGGAACGGCACCAGCGCTTTATCGAAGTTAAAATACATCGTAAATGGGGCGCTGCGCGGCCCGGCGTGAATTCCATCAAGAACTTTGGGATTGTTAAACCCGGGGATCAGATGCAGCATCAGCGCCGCTGCCGCAACGACCAGTACCACCTCAAGAGCAATTTTGACTCCGCGCCGCTCGCGCCATTTAACGCAGGCAACCCCCAGCAGCGCCATGACCACCAGCGCGATAATGCCCACTGGCTGCACAACGCCACTGACAACGCCCCAGACGGCAGAACCCACCAGTAACGCCAGCGCCAGAGGCAGGTAAAAGCGCAGCGCCAGCAGCGCCGCGGCCAATAAAATCCACATTATCGTTCTCCTTGTGTCGATGATATTGGCCGGATTATGCCTAACAGGAAATTCTTAACCAAAATAAAAAACGCCAGGCAACGCCAAACGGTCCCCACAGACCCGCCTGTGAGGACCACAATCAGCACTGAAAACGGGGCCTGTCAGGCAGAGATATCCAGATCGTAGGTCTGGTAGAAGGCATTGCCGGTATCAGCCACCAGCCAGATAAGCACCACAACATGATATCCGGATTTTCCAGCGGGAATTATCAGTTTATGTTCATCCTTCGCAGGCAGCGGATAACTCCAGTAAGGCGCTTCGGTATAAACATCTTCAAAAAAAGGTTTCTCTTCTAATTGCGACCGGGTAACAGGTGCGGAGGGATCCCAGCCATCTTTAGTAATAAAGGCAATATACCCCCTGGTTGGATGTGGCGCAGTATATTTCCATTTAATTGTTAATTCTTGCGAAGCCTTAACCGAAACTCTTGGCCAGGGCTGTTTCCCCTCTTCTTTTAATTGCTGATCGGTATAATTTAGTTTTTTACGAATATCAGAACGCCCACCGCTTAGAATAAGGCCATCTGCAGGTGGCGTCTCGCTCCATACGTCAGTACCTTCGTAATGGGCCTGGCCTGCAACGGTATCAGGGAAGTTTTTTCCTCCTTCTAACTCATTGGCATGATCTTCCTGGAATTCAGTCCAGTACTGGATAGCATGAACGGCGCGGGTTGGCGGATCATAAGCATGACCATGAAACGGGGTGATATTACTCATTTGGATACCTCCTTCTGAATGGACTTTTTTAATATAGACCGCCGAATCGCCGCCCACCAATTAAGAGAAAGTTAAATTTTTATTTATTTCTCGAAAAACAAGAACCATCAATATTTATTAATGAGTTACGTTCAACCACGCAAAAAAATCAGATAGTTAATAAAACAAAACATTTTATTTTATATTATTCGAAACGGTGTACATTTTTGATGCCATACTGTTCAGCCAGCATGGCAGGGATATAAAAAAGCCATTGAAAACAATCTGCGTTCCCTGCCGACGAGGTGAGCACCATGAGATTGATCGTCTGGGGGGGCAGCGCTCATCCTTATCGACGACACCGGCATCATCAGGTCGGTCATCACATCCGACAAAAAAATTCTGTCAGCAACTTGTAAATGAATCGTTAACCGTGTTACAACGATTCAGACCCAGGGTGAGAGCGAACAGTCACTGTCGCCCGCCCGGTCGGGGCAGGCGCAACAAAAACAACAGACAAAAAAAGACCGAATACGATTCCTGTTTCCGCTACAATCTGCCTTTCTTGATACCATTCAGGCACTTACACATCAGAAACCCGTTAAAAACGGGTTTCAATGCTTACCAATACATCCATTCAAGATCAAACCGTTGCCACGTTTTTCGAGTGGTCGACGAGTGTACTTCGGGATCAGTTCGATCCACAACCTCCCCAACTTTGCGTAGCTCCTTCCAGTTTCGCAAACCCCCGATTTACCGCCTTGCTGACTTCCATCATCATACCCATGTTTCAAAATCATAGACTTTCGGTGCGCACCTGTTTTTTTCTCCCTGCCCTATACTTTCAGTCTGATATCTGGCTGGAGGTTTCTATGTGTGGACGTTTTGCACAAGCCCAAACCCGTGAAGAATATCTGGCTTACCTGGCCGATGAAGCCGATCGCGACATCGCATACGACCCGGAACCCATAGGCCAGTACAACGTCGCGCCCGGTACAAAAGTCCTGCTACTGAGCGAACGAGACGAGCAACTGCATCTCGATCCGGTCCTGTGGTCATACGCGCCCGGGTGGTGGGACAAGGCACCACTGATTAACGCGCGCGTCGAGACTGCGTCCACAAGCCGAATGTTTAAACCTCTCTGGCAGCATGGCAGGGCGATCTGTTTTGCGGATGGATGGTTCGAGTGGAAGAAGGACGGCGACAAAAAACAGCCCTACTTCATTCACCGAGCCGACGGCCAGGCCGGTATTCCTGCGCACCGCATCTTTCAGCTCGTGACCGAACTCCTCGAGCACCCGGCAGTTACGCACGCCTGTGAGGTCGCAAAAAGCTTCGTCGATGCTGTAAATTTCTACGCGGGGGCTCATTTCCTCAAGCGTCGTCATTACCCGGTTCGACATGTCTGCGTACAGCTCGTAGTTGCTGCTGAAGCAAACAACCCCAGCGCGCCGAAATAAGTCCTTTTGCTTGAAGAAAGGCTCTCCCATTGTAATTCCAGCGGCCTTAGCCTCGGCACTGCGTGCGATTACACAGCCATCGTTATTCGAGAGAACGACAACCGGGCGCCCTCTCAGGTCAGGCCTGAATACGGTCTCGCATGATGCGTAGAACGAATTCACATCACAGAGCGCAAACATACTCAGCTCGCCGATTTGACGATGAAAGTAACAACGCCGAAAACGTCCAGCGTATCTTCGCTGCCTACAACAATCGGACTGTAGGCGCTATTCATTGGGATGAGTTGGACTGTCGGGCGTAACTGCAGGCGTTTAACAGTAAATTCCCCTTCCACCGCGGCGATGACAATGTTTCCGTGCTCAGCTGTGCGCGAGCTGTCCACCACCAGCAGATCACCATCGCTAATCCCGGCTTCGATCATTGAATCACCTGCGGCTTTGACGAAATAGGTGGAGCTCGGATGAGCGACAAGTAACTCATTGAGATCGATACGCTGTTCAACGTAATCAGCTGCGGGGCTTGGGAAACCACACTGTACTAAGTCACTGAAAAGCGGGAGAGCGATAATTTCTCGCAGTTCTGTTGGCCTGATGAATTCCATTGCACACACCTCAAATACTGTTTTTATATACAGTAGTTTTATTTGTAAGTGTCCGCAAGATACAGGCCCTACCGTCACTGCTTAAAGGTTCGCCGCTTCGCTTCTAAGTTTCTATGTCGCTTCGAATTATGATTTTTGTAAATTTTATGTCCGCAACTCTATGTGAGCAGATTTAAGCCTGTTTTGAAGCGGGGAATTTTTTATAAAGCGTACATACGGCAACGTCATAAGTTATCGACCTGTGCTTTAAGCCTTTCAATATCATCCATGAGAGCAAGGATCGCTTCATGGTGAAGAGCTGCAGCAACCCCATAAGTATCGACAGTTTTCACATCAGAAATCACTGTGCCATCCTTCAGGGAAATGTCATAGCCGCCTTTAACCGCTTCGGGAAACTCTTGCTCAACGTCTTGGGCAATAAAGCCGTAACCTGTTGTTTCATTGTCAATACGCTCCCAAAAGCAGCCCTTAATAGTTCTCATCTTTACGAGTGGGTCAGATATGCGCACGATGTCTTTTTTGATACGCGCATCTGAGAGTGATACCCATTGACCACCGGTGCCACGCCCATCCGGGTAAAACATAAAAGATGCTGCAGCCCCTCCAGATTCTGCCACCACATTTAACTGAACACGATCAAGTTGGGTTGAGCCGCTACGTATTGCACCAAACGCCCAGGAGCCGCTATACCACTTACCGACTATCTGGTTTACATAATTCCCCTGAGATGAATCCGTTGTCGTATTGTTCATCTCAATGGAATTGTCACCTCCATTTCCTTTCCTAACACCTAAACCACCACCGGCATTTGTATGCCAGTCAGTTGCTCCGCCACCAACACCTTTGATTGTCACAGCAGACGAAATCGTACCTCCAGTTTTACCGTTCACCGTACTTAGGCGTGCATCATCGCCGGCGGCGACCGTTCCCGCCACTGCGCCAACGTCCCTGATTGCGCTGTTTCCTAAACCGAAGTTTGTTCGAGCGTCAGCTGCAGTCTTTGCCCCAGTCCCGCCCTGTGCAACCGGAACGGCGCCGTCAACCAGCCCCGCTTTCCCGGCCATGTCGTCTGTTAATTTCTTGAACGAACTGATCGTAACTTCCCGCCCGTCCGGCGCTGTGATGGTCACCTCACCGGTGCCGGTCATGATTTCCTGCCAGCCGTCCATCTGTGACTGGTAGTAGCCGAGCTGTGACGCGAGCATGTTTGACCAGTACTGTACCGACTGGGTTTCGGCCACCATGACGCCGTAAGCGGCGCCGGAGAACGCCTTTGATACCGGACGCGTTACCGTTAATTGAGTATCGCTGTCCACCCTGGCGATAGCGTACAAATCGACGGTCCCGGCGTCGTAAATCGCGATTGTGCACTGCGGGCCAATGCCGTTTTTCTGGTCCGCCCATTTCGTACCGGAACCTGTGATCGTGGTGGCGTCGGCGGTCGCGGATACGGTGCCGGTTTCATACATCGACATAGTGAAATTCTCCCAATAAAAAAGCCCCGCGAAGGAGGCTTTGCAAAAACGGTCGTTTTTGGAAAAAAGAAAACCCGCCGTAGCGGGTCAGAATTCGGTTACTTCTGGCATGTCGAACTGACAAAATTACCCCTGCTCACCCATCGCCAGTTAAATGGGTAGCCAGCCTTGTATTGCGTCTGGTTCGCCACGCTGCGGACGCCGTAAATGTGCACAGTCGTGTGCTGGCCGCCAATCATCGCGACCGCATCGCATACCGGCGTCTGTTGCTCTACAAGCGACGAGCAACCAGCAGCAAAAATCACCAGAGATAAAATAATCGCTCTCACGGTAGTTCCTTATTCTGTTATTTCATACGAAATTAACAGCCAGGCACGAATTCATCCAATTGGTTTGGTAGATCAATGGGCCAAGATTGATCGTTTTCATCGATCAATCTTGTTTAATAGCGGGAAACGTCAGTAATTAAATATCTGTTTCGGTAATTAATATAACCTGGGTTAAGTAACCCGGAACCTGGTGATATGCCTACAACGGCTTTTATTCTTGTATTGCCTCCTGAGTAGTACGCCATTGATGTTTGTATTGTTTGAAATGGTATCGGCTGGGCTGATCCGGCCATGCCAATAATATAACCTACCATTCGTGGCATTACGGCCCATTTCCCAGATTTAGTTACATCAAGCTTTGTCCCACTATTATTTTCATTAGAAGGATCTCCGATAGCCTCAACATCAGTTAATACCTTTGTTTCATTAGTCAATATACAAACCCCGTTAGAATCCCAGATTGCCATTCCCCATTCTGGTGGTGTCTGAGGCTCAACAGAAAAAAAATACGCATCTATAGTTCCGCCCTCGACACCCAAATAGTACGCGCTTAGCGTGCAAACGCCATTATCCAGCGAAGCAGTGATGGCTGTGGATGCGGTGTTTGTTTCTGGTGCTGCCCGGTTGTGGGTGATGAATGGAATCATTGGGCGAGTTGCGTCATAGTTAACAGCAACCTCAAACGTACCATTTGCAAGGGTTTTCTTTTCGATTAGGGAAAGAGGCATAGAATCAGGGGTGACAAACACCCCGCCGTCTACTGTTGTTAGGTATGCTCCAAAACTCATCACTTACACTCTCACAGCAATTACCAGACAAAAAACCTCCGAAGCCTGATCCGCATCAACGCCATAATATCCAGCACCATCCTTGACGCTGACCGTTCCGCCACTGATCACGAACCGGCGGCGCGCAGTTGTATCAAATGCAAAATTCAGGCTCACTGGCATTACATCAAGTTTACAGCCAAGCGGGACCGTAAATTTATAATCCCCGGTGATTTGATTTTTATTAAGACGAAATGTGCCAACAACGTTAACGGGATTTATCCCATAGTTATTGGCATTACCATTTGCATCCCATGTTTGAATACCCCAAGCCATTACCAAGCTCCTGTGATTTTACCAACCTGGACACGCAATCTTCCGTTAGCATCACGAACCGAAATATTGGTATTAGTCTGCTTCATTGCGCCGGATGAGTCGCTACCATAATTTTCAAACGTTCCATTTTTATCCAGCTTCCATCCTGTTTTCCCAGCTACGTAGTTATTCGACTGAATATAGCTACCGATTTTTGCGTTAGTAATCGTGCCATCACCAATAAATGCATTTGCAATGACGGTTTGGCCGGACTGAATCGCAAAAAACGTTTTTGGCGTGCCGTTTACATCAGACATAACAGCAAAACGATCGGCCAGGAATACAACCTGCGTCTGCATTCCGCTGGGAGTGCTCTCAACACCGATCCCCATCCCCGCTGCATAGTAAACACCGCCGGAGGTAACGCCGACTTTAACGTTATATTGCGCCGACAGGTTACCATCCAGATCGGCCAGCGCTGATGCTGTCGTCTGCACAGCAGCGTTGGTATCGTTGAACTGCGCCGTAACAAGCTGCTGATATTCTGCAAAGGCCTTTTGGTCTGTCGCCTGCACAGTGCGGATTTCCAGTATTTCGGCCCAGGCTTTACCGGCCTGTTTTCGCCAGCGCTGGATATCTGCGTCGTTCGCCAGAGCGTTGGAGATAATCGCGTCGGTGTTGGTGTTGATCTGCTCTACCAGTTGCTGGCCGGTTTCTGTCGTCATTATGTCATCGCCGATAACATCCAGGATGTCAGAGGCATCGGCGCTGGACTGGCCGCGAACCCAATCGGTATAGCCTGATTCATTCCCGGTTTTATCCACCAGTTGCGCCCGGAACCAGAACACCTGGCCGAATTGTAGCCCCATCATCTGGTAGCGAGCCTGCGGGTACGGGACATCGGTCAGCAGCATCGCATCTTCATCTGAACTGGTATAGCTGTACTGAATTTCAGTTTTCAGCGTATCCGCGGTGTTGGGCGGAAATCCCCAGTTCAGTTCGATACCCATCACGACGTCCTCGGAGGCACGAAAGCCGACCGGCTTCGGCGGGTTGCCTACTTTCCCGGTCAGCGTCTTCTCTTCCGAGTATCCCCATCCTGACGATATTTCAGCGGCATTAATCGCCCGCACGCGCGCCAGGTAACGCCCGGCGTAGATAGAGGGAACCTCGAACGACGTTGTAGAACTGCGCGGCACGTTCACCCAGTTGCCGTCGTTCCGGCGCCACTGAGCCTCGTATGCGATAGCATTGTCGGCCTTGTCCCAGGTGACAGTCATCGTTTCAAGGCTGATACACTGGCTCACGACCGAATAGCTACCGATGGCGATGTTTGCCGGGGGCGACTGGTTACCCGGGGGAATAACGCTGATCGGTCGCTCGTCAATAATCGCGCCGGTATCGATGCGGGCGTATTTGTCAGGGTCATGATATGCGGCGGTAATCGTGTAAGTGTTGTCATCGTTATCGGTGACAGTCACGACGCGATATTGCTGCGCATACAAAGCATCCGACTCAATCACCCACACAGCGCCATTGGCCGGAGTTTCACTATAGGCAGTAGTTACCGTTACAACGTTGTCGGATACGACCTGAATCGTGCGCGCCTGAGATACACCGCTGGGCAGGTTGATTAACAGTCGATCGCCATTGCCCGCCGTCGGCGCCCTGTCCAGGGTAATTGACCGGCCATTGACCGAGGATACGCGTCCACCTAGGTCTTTTCCGGACAGGTTGCGATCTGATACGGCGATGATATAGCCCGGCTGCGGGATGTTCCCATCGAGGCCCACATCAAACGTCACCACCCGATCTTTATTGTTCGTCAGAACCCCCCAGCGTCCTTTCCTGTTCGCTTCTGACTGGCGCGTACACCCGATAGCCGTAACTTCGAGCTGGTTGAAACCGTACCGGCGTACCAGATCCTGCTCGAATACCGGTTCCATGGCATCTGCATAGGCATTCGCCGGATCTGACCAGGAAACCAGCGCCGTGGTATAGCGGCTTTTTGTCGTGCTGCTGGAGTATGTAAAGCGGCCATCAATAACGTTCGCTGCGGTATAGCAGAAATCAACATCACGCGGCATGTCAGCAAGACAGACGATCTGATCGCCGCCCCAGTACGTCATGCCGCGAAATATCGCGGCGAAATCGCGCAGAACGGTATATGCCTCGTTGCGGTCCTGAATGTACACATTGCAGGTATAGCGCGGCTCTGTGCCGCTACCGCCCTTCCCATCCGGCACCATCTGATCGCAGTACTGCGCCACCTGGTAAAGCATCCATTTATCGATGTTTGCAGCAGTGAGGCGATTACCCAGGCCGAACCGGCCAGACACAACAAGATCGTAAAAAACCCAGGCGGGGTTATCAGTCCACGCCCATTTAAAATTACCGGTCCAGGTTCCGCTATATGTTCTGGTTTCCGGGTCATAGGTATCCGGCACCCGGATTACACGCCCGCGCGGCTCGCACGAAATCTGAGGAATGGAGCCGTTGAACTGGCTGGAGTCGAATTCGACGTATAGCAATGCAGTGTTCGGATAGCGCAGCTTCGCGTCGATAACCTCGGTGTAGCTCTCCAGGGACATTTTATCGCCGATTTTGGCGCTGTTGGCATCTGCCGTGATTTTGCGAACGCGAATAGTCCAGGTGCTGCCAGCCTGCGGCAAATCGATACGGTGACTACGCTCATAACCGGATGTGGTTTTGCCTGTTACGGATGTATTCAGCACCGTCTGCCAGGTACCGCCATCGGTCTGCAAATCGACGGCATAGTTGATGGAGTAACCAACCAGATCCCCGGAATCCTCCTGTTTAAACAGGCTCGGCCATTTGAGGCGCAGCCGCACCGCAGATAGCTGGGTATTCGTAAATGTATGCGTCCATGCAGTAACACTTGATATCTCAGTACCGACGTTTATTTCGTTCTCTGTGCCGGGTATCCCCTGGATGTAATTTTGTGCCTGCGTACCAGCACGAAACTCCCAAGCTACCCCACCGAAATTATCAGAGCCATCCGCGTTTTGTAGCGGCGTCCCGTCAAGGTAAATATCCTGTGCCGTCAACGCGCCAGCAAATTCACCCTCACCCAGCGCCAGGAGAATTTTTGCTTTTGCTACGGACTGGAGATCGTCCGGCTGTTCAACCGGTGTGCGCTGTTTTGATCCGCCACCTTTGCGGCCTTTGATAGCAGTTGCTGTAGCCATATTGCGCCCATAAAAAAGGCCACCGCATGGGTGGCCACTGTTTGAATATCAGGATGTTGCTTTTAGGTATCCCTGGATAAGGTAAGGACTCAGCCCGCCCATGCCGACACATGGGCGCACACAGCAAAAGGAGGGATGGCTGATTACCTCTGATTAAGGATTAGAAATGGATAAAAAATTTGTTAATTTCGGATTCACGATGTCACCAGAAATCCCAACTCATACAGCGCTTGAAATTGTGGCTATAAAGAATGTCCTAATGTGTATTCTTGCCCACATGCCGGAGAAGAGAAAAGTAATTACTGATGAGTTATCAGCCATTGATAGCGATATCATGCAAGACATCGTGAAAAACATCAGACTAATGGATCAACAGTAATACTCATTGCTGCTCTATATTTTTTTGTGGCCTGCTGCTGGGCCACTATTTGCTGAAGGTCATGTGCGGCAGCCTGCGTCGCATGCTGCACTACCGTAACCAGTTCGTTTGATTCCCGTGCCTGCTGCTTTAACTCAGACACTTCCCGCTCCAGTGCTTCAATTCGTTGTTCTAAAGTCATAATAAGCTCCCGCCTTTCGGCAATTGGTTAGTTAACTTACTGCTCATCTTCGACATAAATACCCGCCGAAATAATAGCCCCGCCTATTCGTCGCCGACCATACAAACACCCTACCGGATACCCCTGTGCCGCTGTATTGGTCACGCTGCCGAATGCATACGAAGCCCGGTTATCCGGATCCTGTTTACTGGCAAGTCCGGTAGTCTGCGGGGAAAGCATCTGGACAACACCGCCGATCGCCATCGCGGCACCGAACTGGGCAATGCCATAGCCAACGGTCGAAAGCGTACCAGCTGAGAAATACCCTATAGCCACACCAACAGCGACCAGCACAGAACCAAGAATCGTTTGCAGCAGGCCGCCACGCTTACTCCCAATAACGACCGGCGCGATCCGGATGTCCTGATCGCCCTTATCCATTTCCAGCTCGTCCTGTACCAAATTCCGGCGGCCGCTGAATACTGCATATGTCAGCCCGCGCTGTTTGCTGGTATTAAGGAAGCGCTCAAACCCCGGAATGATGACGCACAGCGCGCGGATAGCTTCGCGTGGCGACGCTACGGCGAGCCGGTGCTCGCGCCCAAACGTGGTACCGAGTACGCCATAAAGACGTATCGTGCGCATTGGTTCATAGGTTAATGCAGCCATACTTTCTCCATAAAAAAACCCGCCGAAGCGGGTTGTAAGCTAATTATGAAAAGGAAATCGTTCTTTCTCAGGGTTTTGTACCGTATTTGTCTTCAAATTTAGCTTCCATTTTTTCGCAGGAACCGGCGATAAACCGTTTTTCTTCATCGGTCAGAGATTTTCTCTCGTATTGTTCCCAGCAATAGGTAATTGCATACCGATCTTTAACCTTTGTATCTTTTTCTTCGCCTGATTCCGCTACATCAGAATGTGGTGCGCTATCTTTAAGATAGGTAATACCCAAACCGGCAGCCAGAAGAATAAGAACAATTATGACTTTTTTCACTTCCATATCCCCATTGATGGTATTCAGAGTAATCCTATCAAATACGGGGAAAACAACAAAACCCGCAGTTAAGCGGGTTCGGTAGGTGGTGAATACTCGTTATCAGAACGCCAGCAGCGCTCCGGCAAGCTGTTTCTCTACATCCTCCCGCTTGGCGACTATCCAGCCCATCCCCCATGATTTTCACCCCGCCTGACACAATCATATCAGCAAGATGCTTCATGTCATCAGTCATGCATTTCCTCACCGCCTGAACGAAGTCACCTTGTGAAACAAAGACATCATCGCCAATGTTAACAAATCTAACATCGACTCCATCAAAGTTTGCTGTAAAAATTCTGCTCATGACCCCTCCAGAGGACTGTTGCCCTGCAAGAAGTCTACGATACATAGTGGCAACCTGCAATCACCGAGGGTGGTTACAGCGCGGGCTACCACCATCGCACCTGCCCGATGAAATACCCAAGTGCGGCGGTAATCGCCACAAGCCAGAGCAGGATAAATTTCCAGTTTGGTAATTGCTTAATCATTAGTCGCAACTCCCGCATCAGTTTGCTAAAATCTATCACATGTTCCTCGTTAGCAACGGTAACGGTGGAAAGCAAAAGGCCCAGCATCGCTTGCAACGATCTGGGCCTTTGGTTTTGTGGGTGAGAAAACGTTCCCGTCTGAATCAGGCAGAGAAAAGTTCTTTATGCCGCACCGCTTTTACGGTTCGCTCCCGCCAGTACCCACCATACGGCGTGCGTTGGCTTAAATGCCCGTACAGGTGGTGTAACAGCATATTCCCTTCCAACAGGATGCCGGCATGGTTAGCGACCGGTGCCGATACCTGCATGATGACCATGTCACCCGGGCGCGGCTGTCCGGAAAACTCCCGGAAGCCGCATTCATACCAGTTATCGAGGTAGAGATTTTCGGCGCCGGACTCCCACCACGGGTAATCGACGCGGTAATCCCGCAGTTCTATCCCATGCTCCTGCCGGAAGTAGCTCATAATCAGCCCCCAGCAATCAGTGTGGCCCAGTACGAACGGGCGGCCGATAAGCGGAAGTTCGCCGCGTGGCTGAATAGTACGAATGTCACCCTCCGGCCAACTGACAATGTGCCAGGGTAGCTCCGTTGCATCACACTGAGCCATATCCAACTGACTGGGCTGAGTGGTGGCATCCGGGTGACTGTGCACTATGCCAGTAATCGTCCCCCAGTCCTCTACAGAGGCGTAATCCTCCGGCGCCAGGTGGAATTGTTCCGTAGGGTCAGAGGCAAGATTACGGCACGGGAAATAGCGCTCTACGCGCCCTTTTTGCGCCACCAAGCCACATGCCTCGCGCGGATGCTCGGCGGCGGCGTGGGTCATGATATCCGCTATGGTTTTATCACGCATATCATCAACTCCGGATTAAGCTCGTTCCTGGGAAGCCGCCGAACGAAAGTTCATTGCTCTCTCCGTACCGGAGTTTGCAGGCGCTCAGCGTGCCATTGCACTCGTCGAGCGATGGATCATCAACCGGGTTATTGTGCTTGTCGAAATACCGGGTACCGGCATAATCACAGCCGTCTCCGCTGCGGTACTGACCGCGAATGCACCAGGTGCATAGCGAATGAAGCTGGCGCGTCGGTATCATGAGGCCCTGTAGGTCCATCGGGCTGGAAAGTGTGAACGCGACTACCTCGTTTGTTTCGCTATTTTTACTGTCGATATAGAAAACCCGCTTAACCTCCTGGGTGGGATCGGATGAGTCATTACCATCGGGAAAATTACGCGCGTCCAGGTAATGGGAGAAAGTATCGTGAATTGTCACTTTCGCCTGCAGCAGGTCGTCGTAGGCCAGACACAGCGCAGTGATCGAACCGTCAAGGTTGGCAACGGATAACGTAGGTTGCGCGGCGCTGCCGTCGGTCGATGTCTCCATCCCCTCTATCTGACACGGCCATGCGCCGTATTCGTTCCCCTGCCACCAGATCGATTTAGCCGGTAGTTTTGACTCGTCGCCACCGGCCGCCGCGATTTCCTCCGGCGTATGAGGGATGTTGCAGGCATGGAAGCGCAAAACATCATCCAGCCCAAACGAACTACCGTCCACTTCGAACAGCCGGATCTTGTTGCCGGGCTCGAGGCTCTGAAAATCTGCGGTTATCATGGTGCATATGCCTGTTTAAATGTCGCGTTGATAGTTAATACGTTGCTCGACAGTGGCGTTGCCTTCACTGAGTCGGTCACCACCCGGTAGAGGCCGACCTCCCCGATCGGTGATGTCCAGATGAAGGAGCGAATGAAGTGGCCGCGCATGAACGTCAGCACCTTCAGCATTTCCGCCCGGCGGCCGATCATAGTAATCGGCCAGGACTGCGTTTCGGGGTGAATGCCGTCACCGGCAATCTGTTCGTACCCATCGCCAAATGCTGCCGTTCTGGCCGTGTATGACAGTTCGCCCTGCATACCACCCTGAATTTGCGTAGGCCAGGTAAATGTATCGATAGCCATCCTGACTCCTGATAAAAAGAAACCCGCCGCAGCGGGTTATCGAGCCTTACTGTTAATCAGCTTCCATAGGGGCGTTCCCTGCCGCCCTGCTTCGGTGGTAACCGTCTGAATGATGGCAGAGCGCAACTGTCTGTTTGCCGCTGTCGTATCCCCCTGGGATGATGTTTGTTGCTGCTGATTGTTCTGGATCACCACATCACCAACATTAACGTTTACCCCGCCGCCGCCAGTTCCCCCCTGCAATCCGTACATGAGCGCCCGACCTCCGACATAGCCGCCATCGGCATACCCCTGGGCGCCGCGCATCATGGCGTAGAGATTCTCCACACCAATCGCCGCCGTTGCCTCTTTGGTGAAAACAAACTCCCCGCCGTGAACGACGCCCTTAGGCTGGTACTTCCCACCATTTCCGGTGTATCCGCCTACTGCAAACTCAGGTATATAGCCGCCAGACCAGGCCTGAATGCCAAAGAAACTACCGACTGCGGTCCCGCCAAATGCCGATTTCATGCTGTTGACCAGCGCCAGTTGCGTCAGCATCTGGGCGATCCCCTTCAGGAAGGTGGTAAGGAAATCCTTGAAATCAGCCTTTCCGGTGGTAAAGAAGTCGGTCAGTGTGGACGCCATTCCGCTGAAGGCCTGGGCGGAAATACCCTGGACCTGCGAATAGACGTTGGTGGCGCTATCTTCGAACTCTGCCCAGCCTTTTTTGGCCCCGGCCAGCCAGTCACTACGCAATGCATCTTCCGCCGCATAGTAATCACTGGCGGCCTTTAATTCCTTCTGATAACCGACATCGCTCAGGGAACCACCGGCATTCTGCCAGCCAGAAGCGAGCTGCGCCTTTGCCAGTTCCCGCTGTGCCAGGCGGTCACTCATGACCGAGCCGACACCGAGAGCCTGCTGCTTCTCGGCCATTTGAGTGACGTACTTTTGCGCCGTGTCCATGCGCTTATTCAGTTGCTCCTGCGCCGTAATCTGGTCGCCAAGAATAGCCTTTTGCCGCGCCAGTTGCAGAACCTGCTCTTTGCTCGCAAGCAGGGATTTTTCCTGTTTCGACAGCTTGCGAGTGCTCGCGGCATCTTCCAGTACCTGAAACTTGGCTTCGGTGGTCCATAGTTCCTTGCGCTGCTGGCTTATTTTGTCATTCAGCCCCTGGTGTTGCTGGAGTGTGCGGAGTTGAGCCTGAAGCGCCAGCAGTTCGGCCTGGGCGGTATCTGTAGCCCGGTCGCCGGACGAAGCGCCGATGCCTTTTTCCTTCGGTGTTTTTTTGCCATAAGCAGCCACTTCGGCCCGGTCTTTCTGGGTGGTACTCTGCTGCACCTTCTTCGCTGTACCGAGGTATTTTTCCGCGCTCTTATCGGCAGCGTCCCAGTCTTTCTTGAGCTGAGAAACGCTATTACCGTAGGCACCGGCCATCTGCTCGTTATAGCTCTGCCAGCCCTTCAGAGTGTCTGTTTTCGCCCAATCAGGGATAAGATCAATCGCGCTGGCGACGGATTGCGAAATAATCTGGTTCAACTTCTGAAAGACAATCGCCACGCTGTAGTAAATGGCGTTGAACTCTTTCATGGTGTTGGCAGCCAGTTCAGCCACCCACTTCCCGATGCTCTCCATCGCATCAGAAGCCCATCGCTTAACATCCATCCAAAGCCGACCAAAAGGGGTTAAAGCATCCTTTGCCTGCTTTCCCCTCTCTTCCATGGCGTTTCCGAATATATTTATCGCCTGGGTTACAGCGGCGGTCTGGTCTTTCTGTTTCACCAGTTGGTCAATGTGCTTAAGCTGGTCAACCGTGAGGAAGTTATATTGGGCGCTCAGGTTTTGCAGCGCTTTTACCGGGTCTTTATCGATATCGGCGTAAGCTTTTACGATTTCCTGCGCTGACACAACACCTGTCTGTACGGCCATCGCGGTCGAACTGGCCGCTTTTTCAAGCTGCTGCTGCGTCAGCGCTCCAGTGCTAACCAGTTGCGTCATTAGATCCTGCACTGTTCCCACCGTAGCGCCGGTAGCACCAGCAATATCATGAGCGGCGGCCATGACCTGCCCCGCCGTCACCCCGGCGATATTACCAGTACGTATGATCGCGTGGTTTATCTCATCGAACGTGTTGAAATAGTCGATCCCGGCCTTCGCAGCCACCAGCACAGCACCAGCCAGTCCGCCGATAGCCAGACGTGCTGGCGTAATCAGCGAGGAAACCGCCTTCAGCGTGTTACCGATGCCGCCGAACGAATCACGAAGCTGGCCGCCCTGCTGAATAGCCACCATGTAAACAGGCATACCCGAGGCCAGCGATGTGACGATGTCGGTTATCTGCATCGGCAGATAGCGCATAGCGTTCCGGTACTGACCGGCACTAATGGCCCCGGTTTTCCATGCGTTCTCCTGCTCCCGCAGTTTCGCAATCATCGGAGCTGCCTGCTGCGACACTCCCAGTTGCGCCGCTTTCAGTTCCAGCAGTTCGCTGCGAGTCTTGCCGATCGCATTGGCCTGTTCCTGTAGCGAGTCGATAAACGTCCTGCCTGCCGCCGCTGCGCGCTGGGCTGAGCGGGCTTGTTCGAGTCGCTCGCGCCCCTCCGCCGTTTCCGCCTCCATCACTTGTGCCAGTTTGGCCCGGGTGGTGTCCAGAACGCCGTTATAGCGCGCGAAATCCTCATCGCCTACCAGTCCCTTTCCGCGAAATTTCGCCAGGCTCTGCTGGATGGTATCGAGTTCGTCGAGAGCTTTGTTAACCGGGCTGATTTTGTTCAAGAGATTCTGGAGTTCCTGCTTCTGCTGGCGCAGGCTTTCGGCATTCTTCTTCTGCCGGTCGATGCCTGTTTTGAACGTATAGTTCAAGTCGTCAGCTTTACCGGCAGCGCGGGTCGCTGTTTCCTGGAACCGGTCGAGTTCTTTACTACCACGCTCAAGCTCACCTGTATTTACCCGCAGGGAAATGGTAGCGATGTCAGCCATGCCCTTTCTCCTTATGCATTATTTTTAGCGCGGTTCGTTCCATGATCCTGATATCCGATAGCGCGGTTGCCTCGTCCTGTACGTCATGAATCCGCATCAACCAGGGCAGGACGTTGTAATCCATCCCGGTTACCCCGGCCATTCCCGTACGCCACTGCGTGCTGGCAGACTGGAACACGAGGAATGCTGGCCAGATATCCGGCCAGACTTCGACAATCACTTCTTCGTAATCGTCGGCGGTCAGACCAAACGCCGCCATTTCCTCGGCTGACGTCTCAGGCGTATAGAACTGCGAGGCAACCGCTATCAGTTTTTTTCGCGGTTCCCCGTCAGTTCGCGATAATAGGTTTCAGGGATAGTTCTTAATGCGGACGGGTAGTTTTCCAGCAGGATTTCCAGGTTTTCGGCATTGAATTCATCAGGCAGCGCCCAGCCGTCGATAATTTCCATCATGAAATCCACGGCGGTTTTTCCGTCGAGTTTTTCAATCGCGGACAGTTCTTTGAGCGGCTTATGCCTGAAAGTGATCGTCAGTTCGCCATCCTCGGCGCCAGCGCGCGGGATTTTTACATTTGCTTTAAACGTGGGTTTCGGCTGTAGCGTAAATTTGGTGCTCATTATGCGTCCCTAAAAAAGCCCCTTTCGGGGCGATGGTGGTTATCAATTAGCTGCCAGGAGTGCTACCGTCATCAGCAATTTTGTAGAACGTCATGGCCGGGGACTGGAGCTGGAGCGCTACGGTCACCGTTTCCACCTCGTTTACGGCGGTTGCCGGGATTTTGTTAAACGACACGGTGGCGGACCAGTAGCGGTTTTCCTTCGCTTTCGGGATGTACATATACGCGGCCACGGTGTCCCCGTTTTCGTCCAGTCTGTCCAGTAGTGGGTAAACAGGGAGCGAGGAATCATGCGCGATGGTGTACGTTTGTGAACTGGCCGCCTTGAACGTGTTCAGATTGCGCTGGCGATCGTCACTCAGAAACTGGATCTGGGTGGTGTTCTGGTCACCGCCAGCGTTAGCAACCTCGGTAATTTGAGGTAACTCGGTCCACTCGCTGACAACCCGAATGGAACCGGCGCCGCTGCCCGCCGGATATTTATTGACGTTGGTCGTGTCAATATTGCCGAGCGTGACGGACGTACCATCGACCGCTGTGATTTTAGCCACCACGTCACTGATTCCGGACCAGCCAGAGGTGATATGAACAATGTCATCTTCCTGCAGGCCGGTAGCACTGGCGACAGTAATCACGGCGTTTTCGGCGTTGGTGATGTCGGTAAATGGCACCGCATCAGCGTATTCGGACGCAAGATAAACGTGCGATCCATTGGGTAAGGCAAAGCCCATGGCCTTTCTCCTGTACGAAAAAAACCGGCTCGCGGCCGGTTGGTTATGAGGTTTGTGGGGTTTGGTGTTTAGCTGACGATGTCGGCCCGATAATTCAGGCTGACGGGCACGGTATAGGTGGTATCGGTGGTTATGCCAGCAAAAATGGCAGGGGGACCACTTATCCAGCATGTAAATCCGTCTCCTGCCAGTTCCTGACCTTCAGGAAAGAGCGCGGCAACCTGGCGGGCCAGCGCGCCAGCAGAGGATCTGCCAGAGCCAGCCGGAACAACGACATTAATCTGATATACGCCGGGAAACATCCGGCACTTTAGCGATAAATCCAGCGTTCGCGGCGTAGCGGGCATGTCATGCACGGCAAGGTAAGGTGCGCCCGATGGTGGATCAAAGACGACATTATCCCAGGCGACCGGGATCCCCTCCGAATCGGCCCACCTCCCCAGTCGAGCCGCCAGCGCCGCAGAAATATCAGGAATCACGTTTTTAACTCCCTGGCCGATTCGTCAAAAAACCGCTGAAACTCGGCGGCGGTGATACGCACCATTCCCGCTGGCGCCTGGGTTGAATGCCCCATTTCCAGCGGGTAGGCATACGGCACGTTATTGCAGAAATAGATCGCCTGCATCCCCACCTTAAACAGAGATAGCTGGTACTCACCGGCTGCGCGGGTCAGATGCCCCTGCTTGTCGATGACTCCGGTTTCCCCCTCTGTTGGGGCATCGAACGACACCTGCCAGTTGCCACGGAATCTGCCGCCGGTATACCCGGGCGGCGCCTTAATATCCATGCTGTCGTTGACCCTGGATTTTTTCTTCAGGCGCCCGGTTTTGGTCAGGTTAGCGGGATCAGTTCGCAACCCTTCATTGTGTTCGGCTACCGCAACGTTATAGGCCGCCGCCGTCTTATTCACCTGCCATAGCTCAGGGTTACCAACGGGGGACATCATAATCAGTTGGTTCAGGATTTTTATGCTGGTGGCACGCACCACCTGCTCCTGGTTCGATTTAGCCTGGTTCACGAATGCCGTGATTGACTCCACGAACGCTGTATTCTCGCCCATGTGCTACGCCCTCAACTGCGCCCGGTAGCAAATCACCAGCCTGGCCGGTTTTACGGGGTTCGGCGCAACGACGCGATGCCGCTTACCGTCGATTTCCACCAGGTCACCAACGCTAATTTCCTGCTCTGCGGTAAACACGATCCGCACATCGCCTGATTTGATGACCGTGCCATCTATTTCACCCGGTTGATAGTCTGTGCGCACGCCAGTGGCCGTGTACGGCGTTTCGGGGCGCTCATGCTCCACGCCGCCGATGACTTCCAGAGAGCCGGGGCGCACAGCCTGAAACTCTACGCCATTGGCGGTTATCATCCTGGTGGAGCGGTCGCGCATGCGCTGGTAGTTGATAGCCATTACGCACGCTCCGCGAATGTGTTGATCGCAAATCCCCGGGCAATCGCCAGACCATCCAGCAGGGCTGTAACGGCAGGATAGGACGGGGTAAACGTCTCGCCCTCAGCCACGGCGTAGGTCATGGTAATGGCGCCCTCTACCCGCTCAGTTTTAACCGCAGCCTCGCGCACGCTGCCCAGCAGTTCGCCATCGATGGCCTCGACCGCAAGCATGCATTGCGCAGTGATAACCTGCCGGGGAATTTTGTCGTGCGGCAACTCATGGTCTTCGATGTAGACATCTCTGCGAGGCCATGCCAGAGGCTGCGCGGGATTGACCCGGCGTCCTGCCCAGTTAAGCCCTTCGAGATAGTCCATCGCCTTAATCAGCAACGGGGCTGTTTTATCCGGCAGTTCTATGCCACGCAAATCAGCGAACGCTGCAAGATCGGCCTCGCTGGCGTAGCTATTGAATCCCGGACTTGTGGGGTCGGTATTAATCATAGTTCCTCCAGAACGTCGGCCAGCGCCCACGCCCGCCGGGCCTCAGTCCGGTTTTTTCCATCAGGATGGCGCTCAACACTGGGGCCGTCGGCGTGTTCAACCAGCGATTGCGACAGATAAACCACCTCCCGCCCCCACGCCCGACCGATAGCAAAATCAGCAGCGAGATGGTGCGGCCAACGCTCCAGAATGCTCGCAATCTCGCCTGGTGGGACGCTATAGCAAACGCCGTGAATCAGGGTTGGCAGAGTTATAGTATCTGAGCCAGACGACAGCTTTTCTGCAATGGTGGATTGCCACTGCGGCGGCCTGCTGGTACCAAGATAGAAACTGACGAGAGAGCCAGGAAAGCGCTCCAGCACATCGCCAGCAAGCTCCGAGAACGAGCGCACAGGAATGGCATCGTCCTCCATCACTATCACCCGGCGATTCTGCTGCGCGGCCCACTCCAGCGCCCGGCGGTGATTCCAGTTTGCGCCGTGGTTCCCTTCATCCACCAGCAGATGAGAGTCAAGATAAGAGGCCAGCGCCACGGCCTGGCTGCGCCGGGCGTGGTGCCCAACAATGACTATTTGTGCATCCACCACGCACACTCCTTACCAAATCCGCTGGTTTTGAATACCGTATTCACTACCGGCCCATGCACGACACGATCACCGAACGAGTGGGCCACAATGCCGAAGGCGCACATGTCGAACGGTGTCGCTGGCGCCGCCTCCTTTCCCCAGAACCTGTTGCTTTCGATACTGAAATAAAGCCTGATAACCCGGTGCGCAAACTCCATCACATCAGCGCGTGAACCGCCTAACAACCCGGCGTTCAGCAGAGTGCTATGCCGGTTCGCCTCCATGAATTCACTGTAAGCAGTGCCGTGGTGGCTCTTCCTCATCCACTCGTCAGCGTAGGTTTTTGCCTCTGAGCCAACGTAGATAACACCGGGCTGCATGTCCTGCCACGGCTCACGCAGCATTTCGACATCAGTACCGTCAGTGCACCACACAAACCGATATTCAGGGTGCTCTCTCAGATAGCGATAGATGTGCAACCAACGCTGAAAATAGACGCTCATTTCAACGTCGGGAACCGTAACTACCTCAGCGCCATGCGTCGCCTGCTTCAGTTCATCAGCCAGCACCACCCTATCAGCGCCACGGATGGATTTGGCCCATTTTTCCAGTAGCGAGGGATCAGGCTCCATCTTCGTTCCGCGCTGCGGGTCCGGCTGACTGGTCAGCAGCGATGTAATCACTACATCGCGCTGGCGCCGGTACTCTGCATAGCCGGTATAGCCACTATCACGGCGGGAGTTATGGATGCCTGCATTCCGTTTGACAAGTTCCTCCCGGTCATCGCGGGAAACGCTCCGATTAACCGCTTCATGTTCATCAAGTGAGTGAATCAGCTTTTCAGAGCCAACTACATCAGCAAACGCCCACGTCGTCAGACCCGCGTTGTGGATGCGCATCGCCAGGTCGCCATGTTCGTACATGCCGCGCCCATATATCAGATCGAAACCGCCGACCCGCTCGATAGCGCTGCGGTGGTAGTACAGCATCACCCCGCGCTGTCCGGTGTATGCGATGTGCTGTTCATCCTGATACAAAACGGCGATATCCCTCAGTTTGCGTGGGCCAGCCAGGTCGAGAAACTGATACGCAAGGTGAGGCTCGGGCGATTCGATGTAAGGAAGATGCCAGTTGTCGGCGATGGCATACGCATCGTCATCCCACAAAAATAAATGTTCGCATCCTGAGTCCATAAGGCATTCAAGGCTGGCATTTTTCGATGCGACAATCCCAAGTGACTTATCGTGCCGGATTAACTTGCACCAATCCGGCACTTTTGCTGGAGGGTTGGACCCGTCATCGATGACGAATACCACAGCGCCGGTAGGTAAATGTTTACGATGTTGCTCAAGTGAATTTGCGAGTACCTGCGGCCTGTTATGCGTAGTTATCGCGATCCCGATTTTATTGTGAGAAACGCTATCGGCGCGGACATAAGGAACCCCATCAACAATGACGTCCATTATTTCCCCTCAAATTCGCAACGTGCTTTTTCAACCGCAGCCGTTGCTTCTGATAATGTTTCAAATTCCTTTTGGAAAATGATATCGCCATTTCTTGTCAGTCTTGCCCTGAACTTTCCGCTTTCCCTGAGAGATACACCCATCACTCCAGTGGAGCTAACTGGCTTTACTCGGTTCCAAACATTTACTGTATGTGTTACCACTCTTAGATGTTTTGGGTTGACACACTTTCGGTTATGGCAGGTGTGATCAATTTCAAAACCATCAGGAACATCCTTGACCAGTAGTTCATAACTGGCTTTGTGAGCCAGGGTCATCATCCCTTTATGTTTGAACATTCCATAGCCGTCTGGATTTATGTATGCAAGCCAGTTCCAGCATCCGGTTGACTCATCAACCATATACTTGCTTCTCAATCTATCGAGTGGTGATTTTGCTTCGTGGGATCCGGTTTTATAGAGTCGCAGATAATGCATCTGGCACATGCCTTTGCAATGCGCTGGCCGTTCACATGAATTAACGGAACAGGTTTTCCCTGCATTTCTAACAAGTCCGCTCATCGGAATTACCTTTTAGTGATGAACCTTGTCGCACAGGAGATCCGGCCCTCAGAAGGCTCCGACGCCAGCCGGTTCCTCAAGGGTCATCCTGAAAGGTTCTGAGTAGAATGTGCGCGTGCGATGCGCATAAAAAAGGGGCCGAAGCCCCTTTGTGATGATTAGCTGCCGCCGCCAAGCTTGATCAGAACGCCAGCGGTGGACTTGTTGCTGGTGAAGTGTTTCTTCCAGTTCGCGCCGGTGCCGATCTTAGTCAGATCCGGGTTGCTACCGCCTGCCGTGGTGTCCCAGCTATAGCCCAGCAGTTCAACGTTGACCGTGCCCTCAGCACGATAACCAATCGCGAGGTTTTCCTGGTCGTTGATGTCGTATGAACGGAATCCCGGAGCCTGAGATTCAGTTACAGACACGCCACCGGCTACCAGGCCGAGGATGGCATCTGCATCCATGGTGTCAGTAACCAGAACCGGTTTACCCAGGGTTCCCGGTTGGCCGCCGTACACTACCACCCCTGCCTCTTCGTAGATTTTGTTGTCGATAGCCTGATCGACGATGTCGAAATACGTGGTGGAATGCATGACGAACAGTGCAACTCGGTTGAATTTGTCGCCATATTTCCGCAGTCCACGAGTCAGGGTTTTCTTGCCATCAGTGGCAATATCGGCTGTGACAACCATATCAGCATTAGCGCCGATGGCCGCGACTGCCCCCTGGAGCGCGTATTTGATGTAACCTTCCAACGTGGCGTCAGCCACATCGACACCAACCACTTCGGAGAATTCGTCTACAGAACGACCTCGACGCTTAAACGCCTCCTCAGTAGTCATATACGGCCCATATTTCCAGGGGGCCTTAACACTGACCGATTCACCGGCGCCAATCTTCTTACCAGTAACAGGATCGGTGGAGTTGACGTCGCGGGACTCAATGGAGCCACCGACCTGATAGAAAGCGCGTTTGCGGAAATCGCCTTCGATCAGTTCATTGTCCAGAATAATCGCCCCGTTAGAGGCCTGGTTAAAAACATCCAGATTGTCCTGGCGACGTTCCAGGAACGCAGTCTGCGCCAGGTCGTCGTAAATAATCAGGTCAGAATTGACGGTAGTATCCATCTAAAAAATCCTTATTTGGGAAGTCGTAGGAATGCCTGCTGTCCGTGTTTGCGGACATAGGCTGCTTTGTCTGCGGCGGACATTTCTGAGCGCTTGAGGGCATTACCACCAGCCCCCGGTTTGTGACCTCCGGCGCCAGTACCTTCAGCGCGGGGGAACAGGTGGGGAGCCGTCTCCTTGAGAGACTCGGCCCACTCTTCGGGGGTGAGTGGTGACTTGCCATCTTTGCCGAACAGAACATCACCATTTGTATCAACAGCTACGGCCTCGCCGTCCTCGTTGAGCTGGAAAGTGCCCTTGGCACGCAGGATCAGGTCGTCGGATGCCTCCGCCAGCGCGCCAGCTTTCGCTGCGGCAGAACGGATGGCATCGGCCAGAACGCGATCCCGAAATTTGTTGGAGAACGCCTCAGCTTTTTCAGCGCGTTCATTGGCAGTTTTGATTTGCTTATCGACATCGGCGCGCAGGCGCTCGGTGCGTTTGTTCAGCACCTCATCGATTTTCCCGGCAGCGATAAGCTTTGCCTCTTCGTCATCGGAAAAGCGCTGCAAAATGCCGCGAACGGCTTCGGGGTCGATGCCTTCAAACTGTTTCAGCGACTCACTGGACTCCTTGAGCTTCCCCAGCAATTCGTTATTTTTGGTCTTCAAGCCGGTAACGGCACTATTCACCCGCTCATTGATAATTTTCTCAATTTCAGGGGTAATTTCCGGCGTGCCTTCGCCGCCGCCAGCGCCACCACCGTCGCCGCCTTCAGAGCCTGCCGCAGAGTAATATTTAATGAACATATTTCGAAAAAGCATGGTATTCCCCTTGGGAAAGTTGCGGGCTTAGCCCAATAAAAAAGGCCGCCCTGGGCGACCTGTGTTTTAGATAAAAATTTGCACGTTAACCTGTGGGGAGAATCACCTCGTCGGAAAGCGTGATCCCGTCGGACGCAAGAACGAAGGTGACAACCAACTTTCCTACTTCTCCAGGGTGGCTATCAATCCTCAGTTCAGACTGATTGGACAAAAGCTGTCCGCTCTCTTTATCAAATAGCGCTATCCCCCCGCGAAACCGTTTTAAAACCAATTTTCGCGCTGGCATCAATCTTTCACGGCTCAAATTCCTGCCTCCTCAAATGCTCGCGCATCGCGCTGGCGCAACTGCTCAAGCGTTAGCCATTCGCCACGGTCGGTATAGAACTCATCCGGGCTCATGCCTCCGTCACGCATCAGTCGGGCGCGTTTCTCGCCCAGCACCTCTACCTGCCGCCGGTACGGCTGACGTTCCAGCCAGTCCCGGTAGTTCGTCTCTGCTGCGACCTGACCATCCATACTTGCGCGGGTGCCCTCATCCATTTCGTCGATATCGAGACCCAGTTCGCGCCAGGACTTCAGAATCAACGTTTCGGTAGAACGGCAGCAGAAATGAATCCGGCCAGGTCCCTGCAAATAGGGAACCTTGTGGCCGATCGGCTTGCCGTCCAGGGTGTACCGCAGCCGGTCACGAATGATGCAGTCGCGGCTGGTTTTGTTGTCCAGAGTGGATTGCCATTGCTTCCCCTTCGCGATGTCGCTGTTAGCGTTAGCGAAGCTGCTACGCGCCGTTGCTGCGATATGGTTTACCGCCGTTTTGGCAATACTGGCGGCGTTCGCCCTGCTCATCTGAATTGCACCATCACGGTAGTGCTGGTTCGCGTGACCGCGCACGTTGCGCGCTATCGTTTCAGTCGTATCTCCGGCCAGATATCCGCGGCGTACAGCGTTGATAATGCGCGTCAGGCGATCCGATTCGAGGTTGCTGGCCCACTCACTCAACAGGCGCCCCTGGAATGGCTGGGACATCGCCGTTGCATAAACCATATCAGCCGTAATGCCCTGCAACGGATAGCGGGAGGCTACCGGGCCAGGCAATAGCGAATCGAACAGACTTAGCTGATAGCCTGCCTCATGCTCTGCAAACTCCCGCAGTTCGCCCTGCAGCGCGCTCTGCAACGCAGATACCGCCTGCCGGTTCAGTTCCCGAACGCTACCCAGCAGGCTCTCCAGGCGTTTGACCGTGAAACTGTCGGCCGGTAGTCGGTCTAGGGCATCCAGCAGGCGGCCGGTCAGGTCAGCATCGGTTTCGTTCAGCGTTTTCACCATGCGGTTTGCAACGCCGGTACTGTAGCGAGCTACCCAGATGGAATGGGCGATAGCCTCATCCCGCAGGTTTTCATTAATCGTCGCCATTTCCGCCACCACTGCCGATCAGCGTCGGCTCCTGATTGCGAATTGTGTCGATCACGTCCTCGATGCTGTCGCCCGGATCGATGATGTCCAGGCGCTGGAGCGCGCGCACCATGTCCGAATCACGAATAGCGCCGGATTGCCACGCCGAAACGATGGCCGTTACCATGCCGGATTCGGCCACTTTCGCGATGAATTCCTGGCTGATAACGAAGGTTGGTTCCTCGCCTTTCATCCCCAGATACCGGGCGCACCACGCCAGCGCGCGCCCGTATGCCTCGGTAACGTTCGATACACAGATCCCCAGGACAGAGGTCGATGATGTCTGTTCGCCGCTGGCCTGTGTGGCCGTTTTGGCCGCCGAATTCTGCTCAATCAGCCGGGCGCCGAGCTGCACCATATAGTCGCGTTTACTGTCCATCGCCTCTTTAGCGAGCATATTCGGTGCGGCCTGGGCATAAGCAAACGAGCCCTCTTTCGGCAGAAGCAATGGCTCACGGGAGCCAACTTTAACGCCGTTCTTTTCCAACCAGTCGCGCCACATGGAATCAATCCCGGAAATGTACGGCTGTACCTGCCCACAGAACCACACGCTATCCTCATAATCCGCGCTGTTCCGGTAATGCCCGAGATTAATCTCAGTCAGCGCTGCCAGCGGTGATTCGTCAATCGTCGGGTCGTTATTCTGGGCGCCGACGAACGTGAACGGGATTTCGTCCCAGGATGTTTCGCTTTTCGGTTTCGGCCAGTATTCGCTACTTATTTCGTAACCACCACTACCGGTTTCCCCGCTGCGCCGCCAGACCCGGCAAACGAACCGCCCCTCTTCCAGCGCCAGTTCTCGGTACTGAATAACATTCTTGAATCCGTATCCGTCCGGCTCTTCAATACACTCACGCAGAACCACCAGCACCAACTGATCCCGGCCATTAATACGGTCGGTGCGCCAGTTGATGATGTTTTCAGCCTGGTATCGGAGGATGATCGCCTGGTTAGCACCATCGGCGTAATCGACGTAAAGCCCCTCGCGGGCCACCTCCAGCACGTTATCCAGCACCTGCTGTGCCTGCTGATAGATACTGGTTCCTGCACCATCGGCATTGCTCTGCGCATATTCCAGCTTTTCCGGTGCCGTCAGCGTGGGATCTTTCCGGAACGCCAGTCCGAGCATGCCGATTTTGGTATTGCTGGTTATCGCGTAGAAAACAGCGCGCGTGAGGTAGTCATCGTTACGTTTCCGGTTTCGCGCTGATTTATCCGAGGGGGCCAGTTTAGGCAGATACTCATGCCCCGCCGATTTTATTGCCTCCGCCCCCTTGCAGACGTCGCGGATCTTCTTCCAGACCTCACACGCCGCCTTCTGCTCAGGGCGAACAAATGTAATATCGTAATTTGCCATCAGAAAGTGGTATCCAGAGAGATAGAGAAAGCCGGTTTAGTTCGTTTTCTAGTTACAGAGAAATAGCGAAACGCATCGGCGCCATGGGATGTCCAGTCATGCAGTGGTCTATCCTTCCAGCACCCCCTTTTGTCATCCCATTCTTTGCGATAGTTCTCCAGCGCATTAATCCCATCTGCGCACTTAACATCGTCAAACACGCAAGCGGGAAGGATTTCGCGAACCAATTCAATTCCCTCGTCAACGCCTGATTTTGGCACCACACTAAATACCAGGGAGTATATTTTCCCGTCGATTTCATACCCTTCCCGGGCAAGTTCGCGGCGTGATTTCGCATCGCTACCAAATTCGCGGTTGTCGATGTCATGCGGCCCCCAGTGCTCACCGTATTCATAGCCACGGTCTTTCAGCACCTTCATGTAGTGGCGCAGGCCTTCACCGCTGTTTTCGTAGTAGTCTATTACGTGGAATTCTTCACCAACTTCCCTTACGAACCAGATAGCTGTTGAGTCGCCAACACCAATATCCCAGAACGTGTGAACTGGAAGATGAGAATTATCAGGGATGTCCCCAATGCGCTTATTCTGATACAGCCACCGGAACTGCTTGGCGTAGTAAGCGCCTTCGACTGATTGCTGAAATGCCTCTGCGGGGATGGATGGGTATTCCCGCTTCATGTCATCGCCGAGCGTCTTCTCTTTAGCGAGATACCAGGCTTTCTGGCGGTCATTTAGTTTAACGCCGTGTTTTGTCTCAATCTCAGCGAAATAATCGCTCAGGCGCTGCGGTATTGATTCCACGGGGTCGATTGCATACTGCGGATTCTTCCACCATGAAAAGAAGAAAAACTTCCAGTCCAGGTTGGATAGTTGCTTACCCTGTAGTTGGGCTTTTTCTGCCGACTGGCAGTAATCAAAAAAGTACCCCGCCCTTCCCTCTGCGGTGCTCTCAATCGTAGTAAAGCAATCGGTAGACACCGCTTCAAATGCGCCGGTGACAATCTCACGCGCTTTATCAGGGAACTTGGCACATATCTTCCCAAATTCGGAAACATGCAAATATCGCAACGTGCCACCACGAAAGGATGTACTGATATAGAGAGAACCGCCTTTCTTAAAAACAAGCTCACCTGCCGCATCGTTGCTTGCCGGGTTTGCCGCCTTTATCTCATTGGGGAGCCGGTCATAGGCGTACTTAATCTTCTCCCTGAATAACCGCTTGGCGTCATTGAGGGTGTGAGCAATCAGAGCGCATTTCGCAGCCTCAAACAACGCCGCATCCAACTGGATAATGCAAACCTCGGTGGTAAACCCAAGTTGCCGGGCTTTCAGAATGATATTCCTGGTATGCATCCCCTCGAAGTATTCGAGTTGCTCAGGTGTCATCCTGAAGCGGGTCGGCTTTCCTTCTTTGTTGGTTATCCAGTAGAGATGATTTAGCCGCCAGAGCTTGTCACGAAGCAGCGCGAGATGTTCCGCCTTCATGCTCACCCCTTAGCTAATTCATCCATCATTGAAGACAAGGATTCTGTCTCGTCACTCTTCTTCTCAGAGTCGATGTTGTAGGCTTCGCGCTCGGCTTTGATTATCTTCACCTGAGCATCTACGCCAGCAACGAGAGAGCGGGAAAGAGAAGCGTGGTTATCTTCGGTAAAATCGACACTTTCCAGGAAGTCGCCAAGTCGGTTAGCTATGCGCCGCCATCGGGTTAGATCCACCCGGTGACCAAGAACTACATCAGCAGCAGCTTCGGATGCTTCATCGATAATCTCATCGTCAGTTCGCACATGTTCGCGCGAACCGTCATTGCGAACCTCGCTGCGAACCAATTTCAATCTGGTCGCTTCCTTGACCTTTTCTGTCAGGTCTCTTAGCCAACCATTTTGCGTTGCTCGCTTCCTTATCGCAGTGTCGCTTACTCCATACTTTTCGGCTATTGCACGAATGGACAGCGAGCCAGCCCGGTAAGCCGACTCGATGGCCTCCCAGTCTGGTTTTGCCATAGTTGTTCCTTACTCTTTGTTCATTCCTGAATCTCCTCGGGAGGAGACTGAGGAATGGCCGCCCGTAGGCGGCTATGTTCATTTCATCAGGCTTGCGGCGTACTCAATCAGGTATAGCTTCGGGGCCAGCCAGATTTTCAGCCACGCCGGATTCGCCAGCACGGCAAGTACGGATGAGAGCCATGCCAATAGCACCGCACCAAATGGGAGAACAAGCGGGTTGAGTTCACCGTTATGACTCCAAACCAGAGTGGACGCGTATTTTGGATTTCCTTTTTCCCACGACCACCCCTCACCACCAATTATCCCTATTTCAACCTTTTTGCATTGGCTTCTGATTATCCAGACCGCCAGGGGAATCGAGGCGAGGGCTATGATTGTCATAATTAGACTCTGAACAAAATTCCACAGCAGTAGTTGGTGAATAACGTCTGGTATCTGCGCCTGGCTGAATGACACTGCCGCATCAATGCCACTGCTCGCCTTCTGTAGCAGTTCCGCGAGCACTTTGTTTGCCTGTTCGTTCATCGTTTATTCCTTCCCTTTTCGCGAGAAAACTGACTTCGCAAACCAGCAGATAAACGCCCCACAGATAACAGTGGTTGGCGTCACGGGGATGGAAGCGCTCCAACCGGCAGCGCCTGCGATTGCGTTCCACGCCATTAATGCCAGAGTGACAATCCCCAGATATGCGAAAACGAATGCAATAAATACCAGTGATGCGACTAACACCACCTGTCCGGTACTCAGACCGCTAAACTCATATTTCATTACGCTGCTCCCTGCATGATTGCGACCATGTCGGGGTCCATCTGGTCAATTAGGTTCTGTCGGGTGGTTTCAAGCATGTTCTTCCGGCCACCGACCCCCCATCGATTCATCTTGCGAGCACACTCGCTTACTTCCTGCTTTTCATTCGTGATCAGCAAGTCGAGTCGATTAAGCATGGTCATGCTGGAAATGCCATTTAGCACGGCCTCGCGGAATGTCTCATATACCCGAATTTCAAAGTCAGGGTTCAGCCAGGCTGCATAGCGGATGGCGATTAGCTCAAGCCCCCAAATGCCTGATTCAATGCCACCCTTAATTATTTTTACCGAAGCCCTTTTTTGGGCTTTGGTTAATGATTCGGCAAATCGCCCAATTTGAGAGCTACGCATGAATTTACTTGGTCGCTGCGCCTCTGTAGCCTCGCCTTTCAATACCGCTGCTGCGTGCAAATCATTCAGGTTGTAGCGCCCTTCTTCATCTACTCGAACAGATACGCCATTAACAATTACAGTTGGATATTGCATGGTGATTACCTTCAAAAAAGAGACCTCTGCTCACCAGAACGGCCATACCCGAGCGCACCATGCTACGATGGCGTTCTCAGAGGTCGCTTTTGTGAATGGTCTCGGGGTTGGAATGCGCGGTGAGTGCGCGGTGAAATTCGGATGTAAAAAAGCCCCGGCTAACCGAGGCTTGTTATTTGAGGCACTGAGTGCTGATGTAGTCTTGCAACCCTTCTATTTGCTGGGTTGCTCGATTTTCCTAATTGCTGCACGGTCGATATTGCACTGACCCAACAACCCGAGCAATTCAGCATTAAGAGCAACGCTATCCCCGTATGTCATCCCGTCACTGATTTGCGGCGGGATGATCGGGCTTGTCAGTTCAGCGGGTATTGGAAGCTTTGCCACTTTCACCTGCTGATACTCCACTTGCGGACTCAGCTGCCTTGCGCAGCCGGTTAACAGCGTCATGGTTAACAGGAGCCACAGAGCATTTGTCTGTAGAGAGATAGCGCCTGATTTCATCCTGTAGTTTCCTGTTCTGCTGTGTGGCCTCTGAGCGCTGCTCGGTAACATCCTTCATCACCTCGTTCTGCTGCTTCACTGCGTTGGTTAACTCGGTAACACTGGATGCCAGGTCGTCATTCTTTGCGCGCAGACTGTTTATCTGTTCGTCTTTGCTGTTAGTGAGTTTCTCAAGCCGTTCGTTAGTCGCGGTGAGTTGACTGTTTCGTGCATTCAGCCCCCACAGAGCAACGCAGAACAGCCCGATGATGAATATGTGTGAGTAGTTACGGATAAAACTGATTACGTTGAACATAGAATCCCCTTAGCCTTTGAGAGGCGGGATTTCCTGTCTGCCAGTCCATTAGTTCCGCCGTTAATGATTCTGGTGATGCGGTCAACATCATCAGAGTCGGCTAGTTTGTTAAGTCCGTGATTGCTCCACCATGCCGCCGCAGATTCAGCGGCGAGCGGATAACTGGTAAGCCGGTCAGGGTCAGCGACAATATCGACACCCAGTTGATTAACCAGAGCCGCGTAGTTAGCTCTCCCGGTCACCTGAATCAGGCCTCTCCCGCGATAGCGATACCCGTCACCAGACGCCTTATCGCCGTTACCGTTCCGGTTGGCGTAGATAATGTTGGCAATCTCCTGCTGACGGACTTTTGGCACCACCTTTTCCCCAGGCTGACGGCCCAACCTGTCCGCGTCGGCTTTGCTGATTCGTCGGCTAAACAGAGAGCACAGAGCACCGGTAGAGTAATTCAGGTTTTCCTGTATGCGGGAGAATCCGCCAGACTCATGCCCGATCTGCGCGATAAAGTGGGCCTGTCGTAGCGGTGTGTTAATACCGAATTTGTTCATTGCGGCCACGATGTGCGGATACCACACGTCACGCAGATAATCGCCGATACCGGCTGCCTGTTGAAATTGATTAGCCGTTAGCATCGGTACCACCTAAGCGTTTATCTATCTGATTGCGGAGTTTCGTGCCTATAAAATCGACTCCGAGATATCCGATAACAATTGCAACCACCCAGGCAAAGTCGTTGTTGAACGAAAATCCGATGATTGACGCCAGCGCCTGGCAAGTTGGTTTAAGAAAGAAGGCGAACATGCCACACATGCAGCCGTCTACGATTCTCCGGGGCCATGAGTCTCGCCCTACATACGTCGAACGGAGAATCGCCATTACAGCGGCTAACACGGCATACCCGGATTCGTTTTTGTGGGTGTACAGCCATGCAAGAAGGCTGGCCCAGAACCCAGGGTCATTTGAAGGCATGAGGATTGTCTTCTGTTGTGTGTGTAGGAAGGCCGTCAGACACAGGGGGAAAGGTTTATCTAAAGGGTTATGTCTGCGGCCAAATACGAAAAAGGCCCGCACGAAGCGAGCCTGAATAATTGGTGCATCACCACAGAGAAGAGCACTGACAGGCGGCACCGCCCTTGCTAATCGCCAGCGTCTGACTGGACACTTCAATGCTCTTTTCTGTGATGCTGAAATAAAAAAGCCACCGGAGAATCAGTGGCTTGAAATTTAATCTGGCGGGACAGGTCGCTATCCCATCCCATTATCACGCGCTAGCGGAACCAGTAGCGAAATCGCGAACGCAATAACGCTTATACATAATATTACTGTACGGACATCCGGACAGTCAACCACTTACACTTAAACTATTCAGGCGCTGACCATAAATTTTATCCACCGTTAATCTTCCGGCCGCTTCATTCTGTTTTAGTTCTTCAAGTCGGGACTCCATCATTCCCAGAACAGGTTCAATATCACCACGCCTGCGCAAAACGATACGAATAACTTCTTTCTCGAAATCATAATTAGCAGAATGAACGGCGGCTGTGATTTTTAATATGCGGCGGAGTTCCTCAGCCATTACAGGTAAATCATCAACGGTGAATGATTGTGGTGACGGTCGTCCAGCTGCTGCCCTGAGCGAATACCAGATGCCCTGCGTCCAGGCTTCTTTGAAGTGCATGTTATGAGCCGCGCACCAGACAAGGTTCTTTAATTTCGCCATGTGGTCAGAGGATATAACCTCAGACTGAGGTTTTGGCTGCCTCGCTTTCATCAGCTGTTTCTCGCACTCAATGAAGTAGCGGCGGATCTGGCGACCCTTTTCATTGCGCTCAACCATCGCCAGTTCTTTTGCGGTGTCGAGAGTAAGATGGTAATCCCTTGCTGGCCTGCCTCTCCCTATTTTTTCCCGAATTTGGGAAATAATAATAAAGTCCTGATTTTTAACGAATCCATACTCAGCTATGCGTTCTGTTATCCACGATGCGAAGCGTTTTCCGACACCAAGGAATTCATGCAGATCACGAGCATTGACGAGCAAAGCGGATTCGTTGGAAATGGTGCCGTTGAATACGGGGATGAGTTGGTTTGTCATGATATAGCTCCTGTTAGCTTAATCAGAAGCCACCACGCAAGTGAGATTTTGGCGGTGGCCCGAATGGGGATCTCACTACCGGCCTAACAGGTACCGGCCCAACCGAAGTTGGCCCCACCCGAGCCACCATAATTCAGGTATGCGCAGGTTGCGACAATAAAAAAGACGCTGGCGCGTCTGGTGTCGCCTGTTAGATATCCGGGGTGAGATTCCCGACAACCGATTTTGCGGCTGCACAGGGAATATAGCCCCGAATATCATTCAGCGTCAAGCGGCCTCCAGTAACGTTCTCAGGCATCCGGCAATATATGCCTCTGCCCTGCCAAGATACGCGGTCACATAGTCCGGCCTGCGGTTCATATGCCGGGCGATGGCCCGGCAGGATATGTGCTGCTGATAGTGAAGAAAAATGATGTTATATCCGTCGATGTCGTACCTTTTCAGGCTGGAGACTGCGGCATCGACAATAAGACCCTCGTCATCGCTCAATGACGGGCCATCCTTTCGGCCTGACGCCTGAGACATGTAAGACATTCCCTTGTATTCCGTCCCAAGACGACAGAAGCTCCAGTTTCCCCATCCTTCAAGTAAATCTTTTACGTGCCTCGTGACTGTCATACCGCCTCCGATTCATGTCGATGCTTACCACGCTTGCCGAATACCGCCATCAGTTTTCCATTCACCACGGCGTGACTTTGGGCTTCTCTGTCTCGCGCATATTTTCTGACGGTTGCCCGGTCACACCCTAATCTCTCTGCTACTGCCTTCATGCTCCCGCGTGTAGAGATGAGTAATTCGGGTATGGTTGTGAATTGCCTCATGCCGCCTCCAGTTCAGTGATTTTTATTCCAACCCTGCCACCAGGCACTTTTTCGCCACGAATTACGCGAATGTCATCAAATTGCTCGTCATCCTCCGCAAACCCGGCGTGGATGAGAGAATCCAGGAGGCTTTTTAAAATGTTGTCGATATCTCGGCGTCTGTTATCTGGAGCGTTTGCGATGATTTTTATTCGGAGGCGGGAGTTGGTGTATATGTCAAGGTCTTGGTCAAAAATTATTTGCTGCACTATTTTTCTGTATTCTTGCCCTTTTTTGCTGATGAAATATTGCGGTCCTTTCCGTCTCCAGTAGTTATTAACAGACGGCGGGTACGGTAGAGCAAACTGGTATTCACTCATGCCTTTATCAGCCCCTCCTTAATCCAGATGGCCTGCGTCCTAAGCACACCCTCAGCATGCATCAGCCTCAATTCATCATGAGTGAACGGCGTCTTTATCCGGCCATCTACAGCATCGTGACAGCAGTTACACCCGATAGCGCCCTGAGTGTCGTCCGGCTTGCATCCAACACCACAGGTTCCAGACATCCGGTAGTGAGTCAGTACAGATGTTTCAGGATTTCCGTTGCAAACGCCGGGTATTCGAATCTGACACTCCCTACCCCTGGCTGCTTTGCGAAGATTTGCCATTCTCCACCCTCCGGGAACATAATGCACAGAACCTTACGAGCTTGGGCCCCATAAACCAATAGGAACATTTTTGGCACCTTCCATAATACCAACCGATTGGATAATCTCTTTTAGACCGAATCATCGTCATCCCCCTCGTACATCATCGAGTTAGGGTCGGCGTACAGAAAAATCGCGCAACTGTCGCACACATAGCACTCATCAGGTGCCAGCGGTATGCCGCATTCAGTGCAGCGATGAGTTATTTTGCGCTCGCTCTGCTGCTGTTCCGTTTGGTCACTGGTTAGCATCTATGCCTCCTGGTTCTCATCCTGTCCCATTTCGCACGCAGCAGGCCGTAGACGTAATCGAACGTCTGGACTTCGCTGGCGGTTGGAATTGGTTTGGGTTTATTGCGGGAGAGTTTGGTGGGTCGGAATATCGTGTTGTCTATGGCTATCTGGGTTGGGCTTCGCCGCCGCTTCATGCCGCCCTCCTGATTTTCTGCCCCATCAACATTAGCGCCACTTTAGATACGGTAGTTATCACTCGACGCGGACTGATGAACGGTCGCCATATCAGAAGCATGGAGCCTTTGCTATTCCCTTTTTTCTCCATCCCTGTAGACGATTCGATAAAATTAATCCTTCCATCAGTAATGACTCGAACTTCATCAACAGTTTCCAGGGCTTTACTGAACCAGCCAACAGACATATCCTCGGGAACCAGCATCACTACCGGCTGATGCTGCCTTACACACTGCTCAGCAGCTTTCTCCACCCACGGCCTGATATTGGAATATGGCGGGTTATTCCAGATTGCGCCGTAACTTAACCATTCAGAGTTAAGCGCGTCGTCGGCCTCAGTTAGCCAGTGCGCGCATAGCGCATTTTTGTCACTGGCTGCCGAGTCGAGCCAAAATCCAAACTCAATATCCAGTGCGTCGAACAACCACAGCGGCGTTTGCCAGCAATCTTTATCATGAGGTGGCGTATTTGATTTGATGGTCATGACGCCTTTCTCCCAGTTCGTTTAGCCCACTCCAGCGCCTCCTGTGCGTCGTTACTCCACGACACGCCATGCTCAGCACCGAATGCGTTGATCAGCTCCAGCAGGTCGCTGAACTCACCTACGCGCATCTTTGACGTTGACTGGCCGAGAACAACAAACCCACCGTAAATACCTGGCGCCGAGCGCTGCCCCTTTAGCGCCGCCGTGAATATCGCCTTCCAGTCATCCGGTGATAATTTCTGCCCGTACCACTCAACCTGTTCAGCCACATCGCGCAAAGTTGCCCAAAGCCTGCGATTCTGCTGGCTGCTGCGGGTGCGCTCTTTGATTTCGACGACGTAGGGCTTTTCGGTGTTGAGGGGGAGTTGCTGAATGGTGCGAATGGCGTTTTGCTGTACTAGCGGACTTCTGACTTCAAACGAGAATCTCATGTTATTTCTCCCTTAAGCCGGTTCCTTCCCATAGCTGCTTCTCAATAACTTGCAGCATGGTTAAAGCGTTATGTGATGCGTTTTTAGAATGCTCGGTTCCGTCATCGACGATTGCCAACAACTGCTGTTTCATGTTGACGGCGTTAACCAGGGCGTCGCATATCAGACGATACTGACGGCGGGATAGTGTGATTGTTCGTTGCGCCATATCGCTAACTCCTTACCTTGAGTCCAGCTGTGCGAAGAGTCTCTTCGATTTCCCAACCGGCATATACTGGGTAACGTTCAGAACCATCACAGCAGCGGTCTTTTTCGCTACGGGATATCGCTACATCATCCCAATAATCATCGGGTGCATGTCCAGCCTGAATCCAGATTAAGTGGGCGTGAGGCTCAGGCAGAACTATCTCTATAGCCTCCCTGCTCGCCTTCCATGCCAGCCAACACATAGCTACTATTTTATGGTTTGGATATTCTACTGGCTCCCAGCCTGTGCATTCCTCAAACCACTCCTCAAAAGCTCCGCGAATCTTTTCCACTTCTCCTCCTGATATAACTGTTGATATGCCACGCGCCAACTCTTCTATTTCATCGTGACTCGGCGATAGCGTCATTGCGTGAGGGAAATTAGCGATTAGCTCCAGAGGGAATGTCGCTATCCTCGTAAGTTGGCTGCTTCCATCCGCAATGGCAGTCCTGAAGCTCTCCGCTACCACCCTCCAGGTATTCACCACATTCCGGGCAGTAAAGCAGCGGCATGCCGTATGTCTCCAGCAGGTGACGCACGCGTCGAACACGATCTAAGGTTATGATTGCCATCACTTAGCCTCCACCTTGATGCCTACGGCGGTAAGTGTTTGTTCGACTTGTTCCTGATAACCCTGACCGCCAGCACTAACAGATTCATGGTGACGGTGTTGCACAGCATCTTTTCCACTTTCCCCTCCATTAACCGTGTCAATAATCTGGCTAATCCTGTATTTCATACCCCGAGTGATAATCTCATGCAGAACACGATCTCTGCGGTATTTTCTGTCTTTCGGGCGATGCTTGAATTTCTCGCGCATTGGCAGTGAAGATGACCTGTAATATTTTTTAAATCTTGCGCGGCTTTCAGCAACGTCTGCCTCAAATAGTTCTCTGTGTGTTGACATATTCCCCTCCATTAAAAAGGCTCGCTTTTGCGAGCCTGTTATTCGTCTTCACATTCATCAAACAATTTCCAGCGCCCGACACCTTCCCATTTGCCGTATCTGTTACCCAGTGAGTCAAAGCTCCGGCCAAATGGTTCGTAATAGCAGAGGAACGCATGAAGCAGAGTCTTTGCCGATGTTTTGAGGCGGCATTTTTTGCTGACAGCCATAGAAAACCGGGTCATGCTAATAGCCTCGACTGCGGGCCAGATGAACCACACCCACACCAGAAGGATTGCAATAGCTGCCAGAATGATATTGGCTATTGCTCCGCTGAATATCAGATATGTGGTCATACAGCACTCCTTGCTGCCGCCAGACAGCGGTTAAACATCATGGTTAGTTCGTTGGCGCATCCGAATTTCATCGGATTATTCAGAACTGTTCCGGTAGCCATCCCGCGCTTAATCGCCACGGATCGGCTCTCGAAATAGATAAACCGCCCGCCTGTTCTTGTGCGCCAGAGATATCCGCGCTCTGCCAGTTTGCACAGTGTCGAGGTCAACGACGGCTTACTGATACTGGTATGCCTCTGCAATTCAGCAAGGCCGCTGCCGGGATTCTCGGTGATGAATTTGATGATTGTTTCGTAGTTGTTCACGAGCGATCCTCCAGAACGCCATTCAGTACGCCTATGGTGTACAGTAGCCAGACAAACGATATACCCAGGGGTTTGATGCGCTCGTAGTGCTTGAGCAGAATCGGGCGGCTCAGCTTGTCTTTGTTGACGCCGGGATTTTCGGCAAAAGCCTTCTTTGCCTCGTTCAGAGCTTCCCTTGCGCAGCAACGCAGGGCATTTCTCATTTCCGGTGTCATGCCCTGTTCCCCCTGTAGCTGTCCCAGGTGAATGCCAGCGTGCATCCGCCTCCGTCGTTCATGCGGTCTATCACCCGTTCACCGATGAATGCGGATAGTTCCTCTTTGCTCTGGTTGCTAATCAGAATCGTGGGGCGCATGCGTTCGTACCGGGTGTTGATGATTTCGAACATGATTAGCTTCTCAGCTTCGCTACCGAACTGTACACCGACTTCATCGATAATCAGCAGGTCTGGGCGGGTGAACTGGCGTATAACATCGTCTTCGGAGCGAGTCGCGCTTTTCGACCATGTCGCCTTGTACTCACGGGCAATTTTCAGGGCAGTAGTGAATGCCGCCGTGCTCTGGTGCTTCTCGATGACGTGTTGTGCAATAGCCAGCGCCAGGTGATTCTTGCCAGTGCCAGGCTTGCCGCACATAACAAGTCCGCCGCCGCGCTTGAGGCGATCAGGCCACTTTGAGGCGTATGCCTGACATACCCTGAGTGCCTTTTTCGCGTCATCACAACCAGGAACGTAGTTATCCAGAGTGCAATCAGCGAATCGCTCAGGAACGCGCAAATCCAACTTCAGGCGCTCGATAGTTCGGCGTCGTGCTTCAGCGTCAATCTGCTCCCGCTCTCTGTGTAGTTCGTCCAGTTGCTCTCTCAGGCAGCCAGGGCATTCCGTATGGTTTGGAGGAATCTTGATCATCCCGGTAATCGTCCTAACTCGCTGCTCGTACTCACCGTGCGACTCACAGTGAGCAGCTACGATTTCAACTGTGCTGTGCGGGATATCCGCAGGCGGCTTGCTCAGTTCGGAGAGTTTTCTCTCCACGTTGGAAATTTTCTCGTTGATGTCCATGGTCACTCCGTCGCCCAGGATGGCATTTCAGTCTGGCCGTAGTCTTTAGTGGCAAAGCTCTCGTTAACGGCCCGCTTTGCAGGGGCTCGGTATGCGTTTTTATTCTGGTAGTTCAGCTTGGCGCTGGCAGTGTTGAACCAGCTTTTAGGTTTCTCGCGGGTGAACTCCATGTCCAGTCGGGTAAGCTCAGCAACGAGATCGATATTTGAAAACAGAGCTTTCCAGGAGTCGAAGTCCTTTTGGTTTAGTCTCACCACATTCCCTTCGAAGGCATATCGGCTAGCCATCTGATGAATTGTTGCCCCTGACTCATCGGTACAAGTCGCGTCAGCGGCTTGGGTGTTAACAGAGGGAATCAGGTTAAGGGAATCAGGAATCAGGTTAAGGGAATCAGCAGGATTTAAATTGTTCTCTACTGGTTCTTGCACTGTACTTGCATGGTGCTTTTCTGGTGTCTCATTGTTTTCAATGACTTGAGGTGATTTTGCATCCTTCTTATCTTCCTCTTTATCGTCCTTGCACTGTTCTTGTCCGGTGCTGTCATTGTTCTCTACTGGTTCTGGTATCTCACTTGCAGCTTCTTTGCAGTGAGGATTCTGGTGCTTCTTCCAGTTTGAGATCTGGATAAATCCATCTCCATTAACCTGGTAACGGTTGATGAATTTACGCTGATATAACTGCTGAAGGAGTTCATCGCAGTCAACGTTGTCGAACGGTAGGACAAGCGCTTTAACCTTTTTTGGGCGATCATCCAATCGCCCTTCTTTGTCAGCAATAGTCCACAACCCGGCAAAAAGAAGGCGGGCATATGGAGAACACTCGGCTAATTCATCATTAGTGAAAAAGCCAGGTTTTATGTTTCTTGAGCGAGCCATTAAAATCCTCCCGGCAGTCTTGGGCCATAAATGCCCGTTTGCATTGCTTTTTCGTGAAGCTCTTCAAGGTAGGCAAGGTTGCTCTGGTGAGATTCGGTCAGGATTCCTCTTGGGCCGCCGTCTTCGATAATTATCGAAATGCCATCCCTGGAGATTTCATCAAGACGCTCACATCCGAGCTCAAAAATGAGCCTTAGTGCGTTTGTCTTGCACCCAACAGATGTTACGCAGAGCTCCTCAAACCATTCGTGAAGGTTCATTTGTATTGGTTTTGCTGCGCAGATAATGGAGTAGTTATCTGCAACTTCTTCCAGTGTTGACTTGGATTCGCAAAGGCAAAATGAGCGACATATCTCATCGACAACATCCAATGAGCAGCGAAAAAACTCTCTCCCGCTATTAATCCGGTAATCGTTCAGCGCTGCATGTATGCGGGCCTCGTCGCCGCGAGGGTCATCAGAAAAGTAAGATGCCTCTACGAGAAATTTATCCGGAACGCCGGTTGCAGAAGATATCTCTTTGGCTCTCATTTCTGGCGAGGTGGTTGTCATGCCAACTTTCAACAGCCCAGGCATGCATGGGTTGGACAATATGTACACCCAACCTTTTGTATTGATGCTTTCTTTAACTGGCCCGCTAATATCTATTGGCATGGAGTATTTTGATTCCAGCCTTCTTACTTCTTCCTTTATAAATTCATACCCGCATTCTTTTACAAGATCGTCATTTAAGGGCATAATTACCTCTGTGAGTTGCTTTAAAAATCCATCGATATCTGGTCTAAATCCTCGGTCTTGCACACCGGGGATTTTTTCTTTCCGATAGCCTGATAGGCATCCTGAATAGCCCGTCCCAATGGACTGACCTCTACCGCCATCCTGGCGATGCAGAATACCGTTGCGATATCCCGCCAGTTCATCCGGCTGACCTTCGATTCATGCCACCCGGCAAGGTCGGCAAACTTCCGCCCGGTGAGCTGCGAGAGCATGATTAGCAGGTCGGTTTCAGCGCGATCTACTTCACGCGCAGTTGGTTTGCTGTAGCTTGCGTTTTCCATTTCGTAATATTTTCCGTGTTGAATATGTGGTTATGTGACGCATACGGGTGTATGCGTTTAGGTTTGCCACCCGTCTTCGGTTTGGCGGAGCTGGTTGTTAAAGAGCGATATTGCTTAGGCGGATAAGAGTTTCTTGCGACTCACATCCAGTAGGTCTTCTGCCAAATATTTACCTCGGGAGATTCCCTCAATGGTTTTGGCGTACTCTGTCTTTCCGAAGAACTCAGTCTTTGGTAAGAAGCCATTTTTTAGCCATTTATAAACGGCTCGCTCGCTTACTCCGCAGGCTTTGGCAACTTCGGAAATCCCGACCCCTTTAATTGGCTCTTCGATACTGAGCATAGGGATAACTCCTTTTCGTACTTTCAGTACGCATTATGATGGAACTGAAAGTTTTTGCAAGTGGTTTACTATCGAACCTATGGTACAAAATGAAAAAATGCGTCAAGAATTCGCCCAGCGGCTAGCGCAGGCCTGTAAGGATGCTGGATACGATGAACACGGAAGAGGAATGGCTATAGCCAGGGCTCTTGGCTTGTCCTCAAAAGGCGTTAGTAAGTGGTTTAATGCCGAATCCCTCCCCAGACAGGAAAAGATGAATGCCTTAGCAAGGCTGCTTAAGGTTGATGTCGTGTGGTTGCAGCATGGACATATCCAATCGACTAAAGAAAATCCTGTCGAATATGCAGGAAAGATTAGATCCGGCATCGTCCCTGTTCGTGGCGACGCCAGCCTGGGGGTTGATGGCGCTATAGACATGACTGAGCGCAATGAAGGCTGGTTGAGGGCCTACAGCCGTGATCCGAATGCATATGCCATTCACACGTCCGGAGATAGCATGTGGCCGCGCATTAAGTCTGGTGACTATGTGCTTATCGAGCCTGCCGCTACCGTGCTACCTGGCGATGAGGTCTTCGTCAGAACTAAAGACGATCACAACATGATTAAGGTTCTCGGGTATGACAGAGACGGGGAATATCAGTTCGTGAGCATTAACCAGGACCACCGGCCGGTAACGTACCGTCACGCTGATATCAAGAAGATAGAGTTCGTAGCTGGAATCTTCAAGAAGACTCTGTTCATGGACGATGATGAAGCTCGCGAGTATCTGAGGGCCTGATGAGACGTTTGGTTAACACGGAGTGCGCATGAGGATAGGTATAGTTTTCCCGGTGATAGTGTTCATTGTTGCTGTGGCGTTTATGGCGTGGTTTGTAGTAGGTGGGTACGCGGTGCAAGGGGAATGATGAGACGTTTGAGTGATGGGGTATTTGATGCCATTAATCACTGATCATTTGTCAGGTTTCTATCGTAGCCACGTTTGATGTAAACTCTATCGTGTTGCTGCGTGTGACTTTTCTGCATCAACATAAAATTGAGGGTCGCCTCCTTAAGGGCTAGAAATGAGCAAAAAAGAGCCAAAGTTAATATCGTTTGATGAATTCGCAGAATACCTTAATGGGCTAAAAGGTGAGCATATTTGCCCAATGTGCGAAGAAGAGAAATGGACGCTATACACCCCGAAAGAGTTGGAAGATCAGAGTAATAACAGAAGGATGCAACCAACCATCCCATTCGCCACCTATTCATCAAAAGATGGTAAGGAGAAGGGTAATCTTCTTGGCGGTTCTGTTTTGGACGTACTCATAATGGAGTGTCAAAACTGTGGGTATATGAATTTTTTCTCCTATGCAAAAGTTTTGAAAAACATAAGTAATAGTGAAGAAAAAGAATCAGATTCCAGCAGACAAGGAGAAGATGATGAATCACCGGGAAACTGATTCATTTTCGCCAGCGACAGATGTCCTCAGACAAAATCATCAGATTAACCTAAAAAGGCATCACTCCAATTCGTCGTTTTCACCATCAACGAGAGGATTTATCCTTCAACTGGATAATGCACCTCACAACGGTTATGATAACTCCATTCCCGGGAGAGACGACATGAGTGGAAAAACCATAACAAGACTGGAGTTCTGGGTTGGCATCTGTGCATCAATTGTCACAATCATTGGTGCAGGTATCGTTGCAACATGGACGATATCAAACTCAATAAACGATAGAGTCAATGACTCAAGGCGGGAGCTGGCCGGGAACATCCAAAACAGCAAGGTTGAAATAACAACCAGAATTGATAGATTGGAAGACAAGATAGACTCAAACTACAAAGAAACATCATCCAGCCTAATGAAAATACAGGCTATCTTAGAATCCAAGCAGCAGAACAAACAATAACCCGGCCACCGCGCCGGGTTTTCTTTTGCCCTACCCGATAACCATGGTTAACCAATGGTTGAAATAATGTTTGGTGAATGTAGTATTTACCTGCGGCGGGTCCAGTAGTCCAGGACTGCTGCCGGTGGATGCACCAAGCCCGCCACCTCAATCTGATGTTTTTTTATTATCCGCCCGGTCCACGCCGGGTTTTTTTTGCCATTTATCCCCGATCCCCACATAGGCACCCCCCCCACCCGCCACCATAACCAACTGATATTAAACATCAATACACATTAAACCTTCGATTTGACCGCCACCCGGGCACCACTCCGATCCCCTCCCTACCCGGGCAACACCACACCACCCAAGACAGGCGTTTACAAAAATAAATTCCCTTATAAAACATAAATTAAACTACAAGTACGATCATTGGATTAAAATTTCGTACTAATGGTTCTTGCATATATCGAACTATTGGTTCAATATACATCCCATCAGCAGGACGCTGGTAGCCAAACGGAACAGATTGGCATTGCTCTTTAACAAGATGATTCCTTCCCGAAGACGGGAGGGCCAAAGCGAAAGTGCTTTGGGGTGTGGTGAAGGGTTCATGGACGGGAATATGTCGCACGTAAAGCGGCGAGGCCCGAGGGACTATTGCCGAATTGAAGTAGGCCGAATCGGGTCGAAATGGGTCTCCCACCGACCACACCACCAAAGCACTTACCGGAGGTAACTATGAATTCCAGACAGCGATACAGAGCCAAGCGCATGGCGTCATTCAATCGTGAGGCGTCTGAACGCAAAGATTATGCACGCAAAATCAACCGCGCCTTTACCCGCCTCTCCACTGGCTGTAGCGAGAGAACGGTTAAAGCCATGTCGCTACCATCTCTGCGTGAGAAACGCGAGCAGGAAGCCGCTGAGGCAGGTTCCTGCATGCTGCCAGAGGTAGCCATCTATCGCGCAGGACACCGGACAGTACGTAAAGACGCAACGCATATAATTAAGTGAAGGAGATAACCAATGAGAGAACTTAAAACAATCGCTGTTTCTGGAGATGCGAGGTCCATCAAGAGCCGAAGCCGAACCATTATGGCAGCAGATGCTGCATTGGCAGCTACCGAGCAAGTTTTTCAAAGCGAGATCGATGCTAAAGATATTGTTAACCTGGTAAAGCTGCAAAGAGCGGCGCTAGAGTCCGCTCTTGCATCACTGAAATTCGCAGACTAGGAAAGAACCCCCATGGCGGGCGGGGACTCCTGCCTGTGCTTCTTCTCAGCCACTTCCCTGCATAGCGGCAACAAATCTGAGATACGACGAATCATTGCTTCAGGAGTGGTGATGCTCGGGTCTTTTGCTGCAAGGGAAAGTGCCAAATCATAGGCTACGGACTCAGTAGTCCTTCCGCCAGTAAAGACGTTAGCTGACATAAAAAATCCTTATTTTGACTGTGGAAACATCAGTCTATCCCTTTCCTTTGGCTGTGGAAAGCAAGGAACCACCGAGCCTGAAGTGGTGAAAAGACAGGCGCAACCGGAGATATTTAAATGAAGAAATTCTTTAGCAAATTCCCAGCCGCAATTCAGGGGTGGGTTATCGGCACTCTTACCGGTGTTGCCATTCTCATAGCGACGCCACCAGTAGTTATATTTCTTCGTTGGTGGTTCAGATTATGGGGCGTGAATAACTGATAAGCATCAGTGCGGTTGGCAGACAGAAGATGAAGCTTGGCGAGAAGCCGCTGATTTGAAACGTTTAACGAACTATGACCCGCTACGGCGGGTTTTTATTGCCAAATTCAAGGAAAAATAAAATGAGCAACAAAATTGTGACCTATAAGGGACTCAACAAAGATTTAACCTGCCGTGATTTTCAGTTCGAAATCGGAAAATCATATAATCACGAAGGAAAAGTTGAAGCATGCGGCTCTGGATTTCATGCATGTGAATGCCCATTCGATGTGTTTAGTTATTACCCTCCAGCAGAAAGCCGCTACGCAGAAACTATTTCGTTTGGCGTCACTGACCGTAAAGAAAATGGTGATACAAAAATCGCCAGCGCCAGCATCACTATTAAAACAGAGCTAACCCTACCCGAATTCATTCAGCGGGGAATTGACTGGATTTGGAGTAAAATTGACAGATCTCTGGAACAGCAGAACATGACCGGCCACCGGTCAGCAGCAACGAACACTGGCGACTGTTCAGCAGCAACGAACACTGGCGACTATTCAGCAGCAACGAACACTGGCGACTGTTCAGCAGCAACGAACACTGGCGACTGTTCAGCAGCAACGAACACTGGCGACTGTTCAGCAGCAACGAACACTGGCGACTGTTCAGCAGCAACGAACACTGGCGACTGTTCAGCAGCAACGAACACTGGCGACTATTCAGCAGCAACGAACACTGGCGACTGTTCAGCAGCAACGAACACTGGCGACTGTTCAGCAGCAACGAACACTGGCGACTATTCAGCAGCAACGAACACTGGCGACTGTTCAGCAGCAACGAACACTGGCGACTGTTCAGCAGCAACGAACACTGGCTACCGGTCAGCAGCGGAAGTATCTGGATCGCAATCTGTAGCCGCATCGCTCGGAATTAAAGGGAAGGCTCGCGCATCTAAAAACGGCGCAATCGTACTCTGCTATCGCGATGAAGATGGAGAGTTAATTCACATCTGCGCAAGCAAGGTTGGCGAAAATGGAATCGAGCCTGATGTCTGGTATCAGTTAAATGAGTCAGGCGAATTTGAGACCGCCGAATAATTCGTTTTTTACTGGAGGGGATTATGGAATTTAAAGGGACGCCCGGTCCTTGGTCATACAGAAAGTCAGGACCACACTGGAATAATTCATTACTGACTAATATAGAGATTAATTTCGGGAGCGAAGGAGAATGTATTGCCGACACTGTTTACGAAGAAGCGGATGCCAGGCTAATCTCTGCGGCCCCTGAGCTTCTTGAGGCATTGCAATTAATCGTGGCTGAACATAGCGGAATGAATAAATCATGCGGTCACAATGGATATGAGTGTACATGTGGCTACGACAAAGCACGAGCGGCAATATCTAAAGCGCTGGGAGGTGAGTAATGGGAAGAAAGTTTAAAGTTTGGCTGGATTCTGGTGCGAATATTGAATCCAGATACGAAGATGAAGTTGACTTGGATTTCCTGGGTGTTTCATCGGAAGAATGGGAAAATATGAACGAACGCGAACGGGATGAATTAATGAAGGATGTCGCCTGGGAAAGAATGGATTGGGGATACAAAGAAATAACTGACGAGTAAGCACATATAGCGCATTAACCAGTGCGCTATGTGAGCATAGCTCGTTATCCCTTGAAGTTATTGCCCCGTGTCCGGGGCTTTTTTATGCGCGCATATCAGAGCTAATAACGTTAGCTGCGATATGCACACAATAAATAAGGAGTACACCCATGCAGTTTGTTAATGCAGGGGCCACCGTGCCGGGTGGCTCAGTTAATTACATTAAATTCATGCAGCATCACCCGTCATTCCGCGTGTCAAGTGCGTCATTTGTACCGCCGCCGCGCTGGAAAAGTCTGCTGCAAAAACTTGTTGAGTTTCTGACACAGGAAGGGCAGTCATGAGATTAAGCATCCGAGACATCGAAGAGTTGAAGCGCATTAAAGCAATGCTCACCGAAGACGACAGAGAACGAATTTATGCCGAAGTTGAGGCACTAACCAAATCATCAAACCCAATCACCGCCCTACTCAGAAATATAAAGCCTGATTCAAACACAGAGGACGCGGTTTCGTTTATGGAAGACCACGATATCGAATATCAGGAACGGGCGGCGGAAATGTTATGGGACTTACTGACATTCAGAGTGACCAATGAGTACGTGATGGAAATATTTAAACGCAGACATCAGGAGGCGGCATGAATCATCAGTTGGTAAATCATGTTCATAATCTAATAAACCCACTGAAATCTGAGTTTGAGCAAATCTGTACTGAGCCTGGCGTAACATTCAAGCGGGAAGCTGAGTTTGCCATGCAGATTTTTGCTAATAATGATTATCTGGCAAAGGTTGCGGTTGACAATCAAGTGAGTACCAGAAGCGCGGTTATGAATGTGGCCGCGATAGGCGTTACTCTGAACCCAGCGCAGAAGTTAGCTTACCTGGTCCCAAGGAAAGGCGCTATCTGTCTTGATATTAGCTACATGGGGCTGATGCATATTGCTCAGCAATCAGGGGCAATAAAGTGGTGCCAGTCATCTATTGTCAGAAAGAACGACAGCTTCCACCGTGAGGGGCTGGATAAGCCACCAGTACACATATACAACGACTTCGACACGGCAGAGCAGCGAGGTGACATCGTCGGTGCATATGTAGTCATAAAGACAGACGATGGCGATTACTTAACTCACACCATGCGAATTGATGATATCTGCGCAATTCGTGACCGCTCTGAGGCCTGGAAGGCATACAAAAGCAAAGGTAAGTCATGCCCCTGGGTAACCGACGAAGAGCAAATGATTCTCAAGACTGTCGTTAAACAGGCGGCCAAATACTGGCCTCGCCGTGAACGCCTGGATGCCGCAATCGACCACGTTAACACCGAGGGTGAGGAAGGTATTAACTTTTCAAATGAACGACAGACAGAGAGGGATGTCACTCCGGCAGGAGAGGAAATAATAAAAGAAATTAACGATGTTCTTATTTCCATGAACAAGACGTGGAATGAAGACCTCTTACCCCTGTGTTCAAAAATATTCCGCAGAGAAATTAGAGGTGCATCAGAACTTAGCCAGATTGAAGCTGCTAAGGCTCTCGGCTTCCTGAAGCAAAAGGCGGCAGCATGACACCTGAAATAATAATGGAACGCACTGGCATTGACGTTACAAATATTGAGCAAGGTAATGAAGCGTGGCATAAGCTGAGACTCGGTGTTATCACCGCATCTGATGTTCACAATGTTATATCAAAACCTCGCTCAGGAAAGAAATGGACAGATATGAAAATGTCATACTTTCATACTCTGCTTGCTGAGGTTTGCACTGGGGTTTCGCCTGAAGTTAATGCAAAGGCATTGGCCTGGGGGAAACAATTTGAAGACGACGCCAGAGTTCTTTTCGAATTCACTACCGGCGTTAACGTGGTCGAATCGCCAATACTTTTCCGAGACGATGGCATGAGAACTTCCTGCTCTCCTGACGGCTTGTGCAGCAATGGATACGGTCTGGAGTTGAAGTGCCCTTTCACCTCTCGCGACTTTATGAAATTCCGCCTTGGTGGATTTGAGGCAATAAAATCAGCGTACATGGCTCAGGTTCAGTACAGCATGTGGGTTACCGGAAAGGATAGTTGGTTCTTTGCTAATTACGACCCTCGCATGAAACGGGAGGGAATCCATCATGTTGTGGTTGAGCGTGATGAAAAATACATGGCTGACTTCAACGAACTGATTCCAGAATTCATAGAGAAAATGGATGAGGCGCTCAGTGAAATTGGTTTTTCTTTCGGCGAACAATGGAAATAAATCATGCACTCTCCCACAGACAATATCAGATGTGGGAGCACCGTCATTCGTTATTACTCAGCGTATGGCGGATGGATGCTCCCTGATAAAACTTTCACTAAAAACCCACTCAAAGCCCATCGCATTGCAGAAGAAACCGAATAGAAAAAGGAAACGCATAAGCAGGCGTGGGAGCCGTATGAAGTCGAATTCCTTATTAAGCGCAACCCGAGAACAACATTAGCCAGCCTGGCTAAAAAGCTCGACAGAAGCAAACCGGACATTATTCAAATATTAATCGCAATATCAGCAGGAAATTAACGGAGGGTTTATGAGCGAGATTGAGAAGCTTAAAGAAGAGCATATGCAAGCGCTTACAGCATATGAAGCAACAGTGCAGAACCTGAATGCAAAAGTTGAAGCGCTGGCGGCGGAGAGCGCGAGACTTAAATCAGAGATAGCGAATATCACATTCATGGAAGATGAAGTGTTTTTCAATTGCGACCGGAGAGCTCAGGAAGTGATGGGGAGAATAGTTAACGTAAAAACCCCCGCCACCGACGCAGTGATTGCAGATATGCGCGATACGGCACGCAACGAACTGTACCAAGAATTCGTTAAACGCGCCCGGCTCGCAGGGATGAGCGATAGTGACATTGTCAGCGTATTTGAGGCTACCGACGCCCTCCTGCATTGTGCAGAGCAACTGCGCAGCGGCAAGGGGGCGGCATGATGCCGGGCGTAATTTACGGCTCAATAAATAATGACCGCCAATGGATTTTACACAACGGAATCATTAAAACTCGCGTGCCTGGCGATATCTGGAGGGATGCAGGATGGCCACAGCCGACAATGAAAGAGAGTGACATTGATTATTACATCGCAACAGGGGAAATGAAGGAGGCCCGCAGCAATGGCGAATAACACTGATTTTAGTTCCTGGTGGCAGCAACTCAACGAAATCGCACGGAATAAGGGATTCGATAACGCTGGCGACCCGAGCAAATGGCGAGATGAATTTGATCGTGGATTGTCTCCTGCTGATGCGTGGAATGGCGACTGGGATTTATATTGAGGGGACTGGCGATGAGTGAATTAAGCGTGAAACAAAAAATACAGTTAATTAAAAATATCGCAGAGAGAAATAATGTCATTAACAGCACTGACGCCCTGTTTGTCATTAATGCGCTTGAGAGTCGCATAGCAGAACTGGAATCACGCCGGGTGCGGGTTGAGTTGGCGCCTCTGGAGCCTGACGACGGCTCTGATGCACAGGTAGCTATAAACGCGGGTATTCGTAATTGGGCCATAGTCAGATGCCGGGATGCATTCATATTGGCATGCAAATCTGCTGGAATAGAGTGCGAGGTGGTGTGATATGGCTAAATCATCTGATGTACATGATTTGTTTAATGCGTATCAAAAACAGACCCGGAAGATGCCTGCGAAAGGTGTTTACGCTTCTAAACAACGGCGCGATGAAGTACAGGCGGCCCACGTTCGCAAGATAATGCGGACACGTCGCAGGTCAGTTGGAAAATCAAATAAGCTGGGCTTCCGCTTTACTGCGGAAATGCGCGTGGCTCTGATTTGCGATATGAATTGTTGGGCTCTGATATGCCGCTCTAATCGCAATCAGGTGGCTAATAATGGCGAGGTGGTGTGATGAGCGATATCTATGAAGCGATGATAAAAGCGGCTCCGAAGGTGAAATAATCAGTTGATCATTTGATCAAATAATCCCTCCCCTATCCCACAACGATTTATACTCTCCGCAACTGGAGGGTTTAGTCATGTCTAAGTGGAACATCGCGGCACGTAGTGTCGAAGAGCAGGATAAGGTTAATGTTGACCTCGCAGCGTCAGGCGTTGCTTACAAAGAGCGCCTCAATATGCCGATTATCGCTGAGCAGGTCATGAGGGAGCAGCCAGAACAGTATCAGGAGTATTTCATGGAACGACTACGCCACTATCGAGAGCAGAGCGTTAAGCTGCCGAATGCGTCAGACCCTCGCTATCTGAAAATGGCAGAGGATAACGCCAAAAAATGAGGCTGTTAGCGCTGGCACTACTCGCAATTTCTACCGCAGCTTTTGCTGACGATTCTGGCTATGGGGATCCCGTTTCTCGTTGCCTCAACAATCACACTATCCCGTACATCAAGTCTGATATTGATGCTCGTAAAATCGTCGATGACGCATACAAAGAATGCGACTCCGTGATTAAAGAATGGCAGAGTAATCGGGAATTGTTGCCGAAGGAAATGAGAGACAGGCAAGAAAAGGAGCTGTACGAATTTTACATCAGGATGATAGAAATCAGGCGAAAATCAGAGCCTGTTAAGTAGAAAACAAACCACCTACTCACAAGGTCGCCAATCGGCGGCCTTTTTATTTTGCGTTGATTTGCATAGCAAATGTGGAAAATACACAGGAGAGACAAATGGCAAAGTTGCTTACGTTATTGCAATGGGCTGACGCGCACTATGAAACTCCACCCTCACTGAGAACGTTGCAGCGATGGACCAGGGAGGGACGTATCTACCCCGCCCCGGAACTGCATGGCAGGGAGTATAAGGTTCAGCATGATGCGGTGTATGTGGACCCTAGCAAGAAGAACCTCAAGCCAAAACATGTGAAACTGCCGAGCAAAGGCACGCTACTGGAGAGATTAAAACATGGCGAACAGGCCAGCCCGTTACGACGCTAACTTACCCCGTAACCTGACCTATCGTAAACGCAACAAAATCTACTCATGGCGCAATCCGATGACCGAGCAAGAGATATCACTGGGGCGCATCTCACGCAAGGATGCAATCGCCCAAGCTATTGAAGCCAACAACTATATAGAGCAGAACTACATCCCCTCCACACTGCTCGACCGCATCAAAGATGTCCCCACATTCACAGTGACTGAATGGCTCAAGCGGTACAGGGTCATTCTGGAGCGCCGTGAATTGAAGCCCAACACGATGAAGGTCAGGAACAATCAACTACAAACCATAGATGATGAATTTGGCCGGTTTCCTCTGTCCGCAATATCGACAAAGGACATCGCTGAATTTCTGGAGTCATACGTCTCATGCGGGAAGAAAAGCATGGCTGCCGGTCTCAGATCTGTTCTGATGGACATATTCAGGGAGGCGATGGTGGAAGGCCATCTTGAAAGAAATCCTGTAGAGCCGACAAGAACTCCGACGCCAGAGGTTAAGAGGGAGAGACTTCTTCTTGAGCCATTCATAATCATCAGGGATGCAGCCATCAGAAACTCATCCTGGGCCGCCAACGCTTTCAATCTGGCGCTGGTAACAGGGCAGAGGCGAGAAGATGTAGCCAAATTTCAATTCAGCCACATAAAAGATGGGCGTCTGTTTGTAGAGCAGGAGAAGACTGGCCACAAACTCGCGATTCCCCTTGATTTAACACTAGACTCCGCAGGGCTGGTATTGCAGGATGTCATAGACCAATGTCGTACTAACAACCCATCGGACTATATGATTTACTCAGCGGTGCGTCGCGGAGGAAGAAAGCCAGGGCCACTAACGCCAGATGGACTGACCCAGGCTTTTTCTGATATGAGGGACATGTCAGGATTGCGATTTGGCCCCAACCCGCCATCTTTCCACGAAATCAGGAGTCTCGCCAGTAGGTTGTATGAAAGGGAGCGTGGGGAAGAATTTGCAAGGAAACTTCTTGGTCACAAGAATTTAACAATGACGCAAAAATACCTGGACTCCAGGGGTGCTGAGTATGATATGGTTTAGACAGGATATGAAGATTTCGGGAGATTTTCGTGTCCTTTCGTGAGAGACGATAAAAACACGTTTAAAAACATACAGATAAAAAAAGACCGAATACGATTCCTGTTTCCGCTACAATCTGCCTTTCTTGATACCATTCAGGCACTTACACATCAGAAACCCGTTAAAAACGGGTTTCAATGCTTACCAATACATCCATTCAAGATCAAACCGTTGCCACGTTTTTCGAGTGGTCGACGAGTGTACTTCGGGATCAGTTCGATCCACAACCTCCCCAACTTTGCGTAGCTCCTTCCAGTTTCGCAAACCCCCGATTTACCGCCTTGCTGACTTCCATCATCATACCCATGTTTCAAAATCATAGACTTTCGGTGCGCACCTGTTTTTTTCTCCCTGCCCTATACTTTCAGTCTGATATCTGGCTGGAGGTTTCTATGTGTGGACGTTTTGCACAAGCCCAAACCCGTGAAGAATATCTGGCTTACCTGGCCGATGAAGCCGATCGCGACATCGCATACGACCCGGAACCCATAGGCCAGTACAACGTCGCGCCCGGTACAAAAGTCCTGCTACTGAGCGAACGAGACGAGCAACTGCATCTCGATCCGGTCCTGTGGTCATACGCGCCCGGGTGGTGGGACAAGGCACCACTGATTAACGCGCGCGTCGAGACTGCGTCCACAAGCCGAATGTTTAAACCTCTCTGGCAGCATGGCAGGGCGATCTGTTTTGCGGATGGATGGTTCGAGTGGAAGAAGGACGGCGACAAAAAACAGCCCTACTTCATTCACCGAGCCGACGGCCAGGCCGGTATTCCTGCGCACCGCATCTTTCAGCTCGTGACCGAACTCCTCGAGCACCCGGCAGTTACGCACGCCTGTGAGGTCGCAAAAAGCTTCGTCGATGCTGTAAATTTCTACGCGGGGGCTCATTTCCTCAAGCGTCGTCATTACCCGGTTCGACATGTCTGCGTACAGCTCGTAGTTGCTGCTGAAGCAAACAACCCCAGCGCGCCGAAATAAGTCCTTTTGCTTGAAGAAAGGCTCTCCCATTGTAATTCCAGCGGCCTTAGCCTCGGCACTGCGTGCGATTACACAGCCATCGTTATTCGAGAGAACGACAACCGGGCGCCCTCTCAGGTCAGGCCTGAATACGGTCTCGCATGATGCGTAGAACGAATTCACATCACAGAGCGCAAACATACTCAGCTCGCCGATTTGACGATGAAAGTAACAACGCCGAAAACGTCCAGCGTATCTTCGCTGCCTACAACAATCGGACTGTAGGCGCTATTCATTGGGATGAGTTGGACTGTCGGGCGTAACTGCAGGCGTTTAACAGTAAATTCCCCTTCCACCGCGGCGATGACAATGTTTCCGTGCTCAGCTGTGCGCGAGCTGTCCACCACCAGCAGATCACCATCGCTAATCCCGGCTTCGATCATTGAATCACCTGCGGCTTTGACGAAATAGGTGGAGCTCGGATGAGCGACAAGTAACTCATTGAGATCGATACGCTGTTCAACGTAATCAGCTGCGGGGCTTGGGAAACCACACTGTACTAAGTCACTGAAAAGCGGGAGAGCGATAATTTCTCGCAGTTCTGTTGGCCTGATGAATTCCATTGCACACACCTCAAATACTGTTTTTATATACAGTAGTTTTATTTGTAAGTGTCCGCAAGATACAGGCCCTACCGTCACTGCTTAAAGGTTCGCCGCTTCGCTTCTAAGTTTCTATGTCGCTTCGAATTATGATTTTTGTAAATTTTATGTCCGCAACTCTATGTGAGCAGATTTAAGCCTGTTTTGAAGCGGGGAATTTTTTATAAAGCGTACATACGGCAACGTCATAAGTTATCGACCTGTGCTTTAAGCCTTTCAATATCATCCATGAGAGCAAGGATCGCTTCATGGTGAAGAGCTGCAGCAACCCCATAAGTATCGACAGTTTTCACATCAGAAATCACTGTGCCATCCTTCAGGGAAATGTCATAGCCGCCTTTAACCGCTTCGGGAAACTCTTGCTCAACGTCTTGGGCAATAAAGCCGTAACCTGTTGTTTCATTGTCAATACGCTCCCAAAAGCAGCCCTTAATAGTTCTCATCTTTACGAGTGGGTCAGATATGCGCACGATGTCTTTTTTGATACGCGCATCTGAGAGTGATACCCATTGACCACCGGTGCCACGCCCATCCGGGTAAAACATAAAAGATGCTGCAGCCCCTCCAGATTCTGCCACCACATTTAACTGAACACGATCAAGTTGGGTTGAGCCGCTACGTATTGCACCAAACGCCCAGGAGCCGCTATACCACTTACCGACTATCTGGTTTACATAATTCCCCTGAGATGAATCCGTTGTCGTATTGTTCATCTCAATGGAATTGTCACCTCCATTTCCTTTCCTAACACCTAAACCACCACCGGCATTTGTATGCCAGTCAGTTGCTCCGCCACCAACACCTTTGATTGTCACAGCAGACGAAATCGTACCTCCAGTTTTACCGTTCACCGTACTTAGGCGTGCATCATCGCCGGCGGCGACCGTTCCCGCCACTGCGCCAACGTCCCTGATTGCGCTGTTTCCTAAACCGAAGTTTGTTCGAGCGTCAGCTGCAGTCTTTGCCCCAGTCCCGCCCTGTGCAACCGGAACGGCGCCGTCAACCAGCCCCGCTTTCCCGGCCATGTCGTCTGTTAATTTCTTGAACGAACTGATCGTAACTTCCCGCCCGTCCGGCGCTGTGATGGTCACCTCACCGGTGCCGGTCATGATTTCCTGCCAGCCGTCCATCTGTGACTGGTAGTAGCCGAGCTGTGACGCGAGCATGTTTGACCAGTACTGTACCGACTGGGTTTCGGCCACCATGACGCCGTAAGCGGCGCCGGAGAACGCCTTTGATACCGGACGCGTTACCGTTAATTGAGTATCGCTGTCCACCCTGGCGATAGCGTACAAATCGACGGTCCCGGCGTCGTAAATCGCGATTGTGCACTGCGGGCCAATGCCGTTTTTCTGGTCCGCCCATTTCGTACCGGAACCTGTGATCGTGGTGGCGTCGGCGGTCGCGGATACGGTGCCGGTTTCATACATCGACATAGTGAAATTCTCCCAATAAAAAAGCCCCGCGAAGGAGGCTTTGCAAAAACGGTCGTTTTTGGAAAAAAGAAAACCCGCCGTAGCGGGTCAGAATTCGGTTACTTCTGGCATGTCGAACTGACAAAATTACCCCTGCTCACCCATCGCCAGTTAAATGGGTAGCCAGCCTTGTATTGCGTCTGGTTCGCCACGCTGCGGACGCCGTAAATGTGCACAGTCGTGTGCTGGCCGCCAATCATCGCGACCGCATCGCATACCGGCGTCTGTTGCTCTACAAGCGACGAGCAACCAGCAGCAAAAATCACCAGAGATAAAATAATCGCTCTCACGGTAGTTCCTTATTCTGTTATTTCATACGAAATTAACAGCCAGGCACGAATTCATCCAATTGGTTTGGTAGATCAATGGGCCAAGATTGATCGTTTTCATCGATCAATCTTGTTTAATAGCGGGAAACGTCAGTAATTAAATATCTGTTTCGGTAATTAATATAACCTGGGTTAAGTAACCCGGAACCTGGTGATATGCCTACAACGGCTTTTATTCTTGTATTGCCTCCTGAGTAGTACGCCATTGATGTTTGTATTGTTTGAAATGGTATCGGCTGGGCTGATCCGGCCATGCCAATAATATAACCTACCATTCGTGGCATTACGGCCCATTTCCCAGATTTAGTTACATCAAGCTTTGTCCCACTATTATTTTCATTAGAAGGATCTCCGATAGCCTCAACATCAGTTAATACCTTTGTTTCATTAGTCAATATACAAACCCCGTTAGAATCCCAGATTGCCATTCCCCATTCTGGTGGTGTCTGAGGCTCAACAGAAAAAAAATACGCATCTATAGTTCCGCCCTCGACACCCAAATAGTACGCGCTTAGCGTGCAAACGCCATTATCCAGCGAAGCAGTGATGGCTGTGGATGCGGTGTTTGTTTCTGGTGCTGCCCGGTTGTGGGTGATGAATGGAATCATTGGGCGAGTTGCGTCATAGTTAACAGCAACCTCAAACGTACCATTTGCAAGGGTTTTCTTTTCGATTAGGGAAAGAGGCATAGAATCAGGGGTGACAAACACCCCGCCGTCTACTGTTGTTAGGTATGCTCCAAAACTCATCACTTACACTCTCACAGCAATTACCAGACAAAAAACCTCCGAAGCCTGATCCGCATCAACGCCATAATATCCAGCACCATCCTTGACGCTGACCGTTCCGCCACTGATCACGAACCGGCGGCGCGCAGTTGTATCAAATGCAAAATTCAGGCTCACTGGCATTACATCAAGTTTACAGCCAAGCGGGACCGTAAATTTATAATCCCCGGTGATTTGATTTTTATTAAGACGAAATGTGCCAACAACGTTAACGGGATTTATCCCATAGTTATTGGCATTACCATTTGCATCCCATGTTTGAATACCCCAAGCCATTACCAAGCTCCTGTGATTTTACCAACCTGGACACGCAATCTTCCGTTAGCATCACGAACCGAAATATTGGTATTAGTCTGCTTCATTGCGCCGGATGAGTCGCTACCATAATTTTCAAACGTTCCATTTTTATCCAGCTTCCATCCTGTTTTCCCAGCTACGTAGTTATTCGACTGAATATAGCTACCGATTTTTGCGTTAGTAATCGTGCCATCACCAATAAATGCATTTGCAATGACGGTTTGGCCGGACTGAATCGCAAAAAACGTTTTTGGCGTGCCGTTTACATCAGACATAACAGCAAAACGATCGGCCAGGAATACAACCTGCGTCTGCATTCCGCTGGGAGTGCTCTCAACACCGATCCCCATCCCCGCTGCATAGTAAACACCGCCGGAGGTAACGCCGACTTTAACGTTATATTGCGCCGACAGGTTACCATCCAGATCGGCCAGCGCTGATGCTGTCGTCTGCACAGCAGCGTTGGTATCGTTGAACTGCGCCGTAACAAGCTGCTGATATTCTGCAAAGGCCTTTTGGTCTGTCGCCTGCACAGTGCGGATTTCCAGTATTTCGGCCCAGGCTTTACCGGCCTGTTTTCGCCAGCGCTGGATATCTGCGTCGTTCGCCAGAGCGTTGGAGATAATCGCGTCGGTGTTGGTGTTGATCTGCTCTACCAGTTGCTGGCCGGTTTCTGTCGTCATTATGTCATCGCCGATAACATCCAGGATGTCAGAGGCATCGGCGCTGGACTGGCCGCGAACCCAATCGGTATAGCCTGATTCATTCCCGGTTTTATCCACCAGTTGCGCCCGGAACCAGAACACCTGGCCGAATTGTAGCCCCATCATCTGGTAGCGAGCCTGCGGGTACGGGACATCGGTCAGCAGCATCGCATCTTCATCTGAACTGGTATAGCTGTACTGAATTTCAGTTTTCAGCGTATCCGCGGTGTTGGGCGGAAATCCCCAGTTCAGTTCGATACCCATCACGACGTCCTCGGAGGCACGAAAGCCGACCGGCTTCGGCGGGTTGCCTACTTTCCCGGTCAGCGTCTTCTCTTCCGAGTATCCCCATCCTGACGATATTTCAGCGGCATTAATCGCCCGCACGCGCGCCAGGTAACGCCCGGCGTAGATAGAGGGAACCTCGAACGACGTTGTAGAACTGCGCGGCACGTTCACCCAGTTGCCGTCGTTCCGGCGCCACTGAGCCTCGTATGCGATAGCATTGTCGGCCTTGTCCCAGGTGACAGTCATCGTTTCAAGGCTGATACACTGGCTCACGACCGAATAGCTACCGATGGCGATGTTTGCCGGGGGCGACTGGTTACCCGGGGGAATAACGCTGATCGGTCGCTCGTCAATAATCGCGCCGGTATCGATGCGGGCGTATTTGTCAGGGTCATGATATGCGGCGGTAATCGTGTAAGTGTTGTCATCGTTATCGGTGACAGTCACGACGCGATATTGCTGCGCATACAAAGCATCCGACTCAATCACCCACACAGCGCCATTGGCCGGAGTTTCACTATAGGCAGTAGTTACCGTTACAACGTTGTCGGATACGACCTGAATCGTGCGCGCCTGAGATACACCGCTGGGCAGGTTGATTAACAGTCGATCGCCATTGCCCGCCGTCGGCGCCCTGTCCAGGGTAATTGACCGGCCATTGACCGAGGATACGCGTCCACCTAGGTCTTTTCCGGACAGGTTGCGATCTGATACGGCGATGATATAGCCCGGCTGCGGGATGTTCCCATCGAGGCCCACATCAAACGTCACCACCCGATCTTTATTGTTCGTCAGAACCCCCCAGCGTCCTTTCCTGTTCGCTTCTGACTGGCGCGTACACCCGATAGCCGTAACTTCGAGCTGGTTGAAACCGTACCGGCGTACCAGATCCTGCTCGAATACCGGTTCCATGGCATCTGCATAGGCATTCGCCGGATCTGACCAGGAAACCAGCGCCGTGGTATAGCGGCTTTTTGTCGTGCTGCTGGAGTATGTAAAGCGGCCATCAATAACGTTCGCTGCGGTATAGCAGAAATCAACATCACGCGGCATGTCAGCAAGACAGACGATCTGATCGCCGCCCCAGTACGTCATGCCGCGAAATATCGCGGCGAAATCGCGCAGAACGGTATATGCCTCGTTGCGGTCCTGAATGTACACATTGCAGGTATAGCGCGGCTCTGTGCCGCTACCGCCCTTCCCATCCGGCACCATCTGATCGCAGTACTGCGCCACCTGGTAAAGCATCCATTTATCGATGTTTGCAGCAGTGAGGCGATTACCCAGGCCGAACCGGCCAGACACAACAAGATCGTAAAAAACCCAGGCGGGGTTATCAGTCCACGCCCATTTAAAATTACCGGTCCAGGTTCCGCTATATGTTCTGGTTTCCGGGTCATAGGTATCCGGCACCCGGATTACACGCCCGCGCGGCTCGCACGAAATCTGAGGAATGGAGCCGTTGAACTGGCTGGAGTCGAATTCGACGTATAGCAATGCAGTGTTCGGATAGCGCAGCTTCGCGTCGATAACCTCGGTGTAGCTCTCCAGGGACATTTTATCGCCGATTTTGGCGCTGTTGGCATCTGCCGTGATTTTGCGAACGCGAATAGTCCAGGTGCTGCCAGCCTGCGGCAAATCGATACGGTGACTACGCTCATAACCGGATGTGGTTTTGCCTGTTACGGATGTATTCAGCACCGTCTGCCAGGTACCGCCATCGGTCTGCAAATCGACGGCATAGTTGATGGAGTAACCAACCAGATCCCCGGAATCCTCCTGTTTAAACAGGCTCGGCCATTTGAGGCGCAGCCGCACCGCAGATAGCTGGGTATTCGTAAATGTATGCGTCCATGCAGTAACACTTGATATCTCAGTACCGACGTTTATTTCGTTCTCTGTGCCGGGTATCCCCTGGATGTAATTTTGTGCCTGCGTACCAGCACGAAACTCCCAAGCTACCCCACCGAAATTATCAGAGCCATCCGCGTTTTGTAGCGGCGTCCCGTCAAGGTAAATATCCTGTGCCGTCAACGCGCCAGCAAATTCACCCTCACCCAGCGCCAGGAGAATTTTTGCTTTTGCTACGGACTGGAGATCGTCCGGCTGTTCAACCGGTGTGCGCTGTTTTGATCCGCCACCTTTGCGGCCTTTGATAGCAGTTGCTGTAGCCATATTGCGCCCATAAAAAAGGCCACCGCATGGGTGGCCACTGTTTGAATATCAGGATGTTGCTTTTAGGTATCCCTGGATAAGGTAAGGACTCAGCCCGCCCATGCCGACACATGGGCGCACACAGCAAAAGGAGGGATGGCTGATTACCTCTGATTAAGGATTAGAAATGGATAAAAAATTTGTTAATTTCGGATTCACGATGTCACCAGAAATCCCAACTCATACAGCGCTTGAAATTGTGGCTATAAAGAATGTCCTAATGTGTATTCTTGCCCACATGCCGGAGAAGAGAAAAGTAATTACTGATGAGTTATCAGCCATTGATAGCGATATCATGCAAGACATCGTGAAAAACATCAGACTAATGGATCAACAGTAATACTCATTGCTGCTCTATATTTTTTTGTGGCCTGCTGCTGGGCCACTATTTGCTGAAGGTCATGTGCGGCAGCCTGCGTCGCATGCTGCACTACCGTAACCAGTTCGTTTGATTCCCGTGCCTGCTGCTTTAACTCAGACACTTCCCGCTCCAGTGCTTCAATTCGTTGTTCTAAAGTCATAATAAGCTCCCGCCTTTCGGCAATTGGTTAGTTAACTTACTGCTCATCTTCGACATAAATACCCGCCGAAATAATAGCCCCGCCTATTCGTCGCCGACCATACAAACACCCTACCGGATACCCCTGTGCCGCTGTATTGGTCACGCTGCCGAATGCATACGAAGCCCGGTTATCCGGATCCTGTTTACTGGCAAGTCCGGTAGTCTGCGGGGAAAGCATCTGGACAACACCGCCGATCGCCATCGCGGCACCGAACTGGGCAATGCCATAGCCAACGGTCGAAAGCGTACCAGCTGAGAAATACCCTATAGCCACACCAACAGCGACCAGCACAGAACCAAGAATCGTTTGCAGCAGGCCGCCACGCTTACTCCCAATAACGACCGGCGCGATCCGGATGTCCTGATCGCCCTTATCCATTTCCAGCTCGTCCTGTACCAAATTCCGGCGGCCGCTGAATACTGCATATGTCAGCCCGCGCTGTTTGCTGGTATTAAGGAAGCGCTCAAACCCCGGAATGATGACGCACAGCGCGCGGATAGCTTCGCGTGGCGACGCTACGGCGAGCCGGTGCTCGCGCCCAAACGTGGTACCGAGTACGCCATAAAGACGTATCGTGCGCATTGGTTCATAGGTTAATGCAGCCATACTTTCTCCATAAAAAAACCCGCCGAAGCGGGTTGTAAGCTAATTATGAAAAGGAAATCGTTCTTTCTCAGGGTTTTGTACCGTATTTGTCTTCAAATTTAGCTTCCATTTTTTCGCAGGAACCGGCGATAAACCGTTTTTCTTCATCGGTCAGAGATTTTCTCTCGTATTGTTCCCAGCAATAGGTAATTGCATACCGATCTTTAACCTTTGTATCTTTTTCTTCGCCTGATTCCGCTACATCAGAATGTGGTGCGCTATCTTTAAGATAGGTAATACCCAAACCGGCAGCCAGAAGAATAAGAACAATTATGACTTTTTTCACTTCCATATCCCCATTGATGGTATTCAGAGTAATCCTATCAAATACGGGGAAAACAACAAAACCCGCAGTTAAGCGGGTTCGGTAGGTGGTGAATACTCGTTATCAGAACGCCAGCAGCGCTCCGGCAAGCTGTTTCTCTACATCCTCCCGCTTGGCGACTATCCAGCCCATCCCCCATGATTTTCACCCCGCCTGACACAATCATATCAGCAAGATGCTTCATGTCATCAGTCATGCATTTCCTCACCGCCTGAACGAAGTCACCTTGTGAAACAAAGACATCATCGCCAATGTTAACAAATCTAACATCGACTCCATCAAAGTTTGCTGTAAAAATTCTGCTCATGACCCCTCCAGAGGACTGTTGCCCTGCAAGAAGTCTACGATACATAGTGGCAACCTGCAATCACCGAGGGTGGTTACAGCGCGGGCTACCACCATCGCACCTGCCCGATGAAATACCCAAGTGCGGCGGTAATCGCCACAAGCCAGAGCAGGATAAATTTCCAGTTTGGTAATTGCTTAATCATTAGTCGCAACTCCCGCATCAGTTTGCTAAAATCTATCACATGTTCCTCGTTAGCAACGGTAACGGTGGAAAGCAAAAGGCCCAGCATCGCTTGCAACGATCTGGGCCTTTGGTTTTGTGGGTGAGAAAACGTTCCCGTCTGAATCAGGCAGAGAAAAGTTCTTTATGCCGCACCGCTTTTACGGTTCGCTCCCGCCAGTACCCACCATACGGCGTGCGTTGGCTTAAATGCCCGTACAGGTGGTGTAACAGCATATTCCCTTCCAACAGGATGCCGGCATGGTTAGCGACCGGTGCCGATACCTGCATGATGACCATGTCACCCGGGCGCGGCTGTCCGGAAAACTCCCGGAAGCCGCATTCATACCAGTTATCGAGGTAGAGATTTTCGGCGCCGGACTCCCACCACGGGTAATCGACGCGGTAATCCCGCAGTTCTATCCCATGCTCCTGCCGGAAGTAGCTCATAATCAGCCCCCAGCAATCAGTGTGGCCCAGTACGAACGGGCGGCCGATAAGCGGAAGTTCGCCGCGTGGCTGAATAGTACGAATGTCACCCTCCGGCCAACTGACAATGTGCCAGGGTAGCTCCGTTGCATCACACTGAGCCATATCCAACTGACTGGGCTGAGTGGTGGCATCCGGGTGACTGTGCACTATGCCAGTAATCGTCCCCCAGTCCTCTACAGAGGCGTAATCCTCCGGCGCCAGGTGGAATTGTTCCGTAGGGTCAGAGGCAAGATTACGGCACGGGAAATAGCGCTCTACGCGCCCTTTTTGCGCCACCAAGCCACATGCCTCGCGCGGATGCTCGGCGGCGGCGTGGGTCATGATATCCGCTATGGTTTTATCACGCATATCATCAACTCCGGATTAAGCTCGTTCCTGGGAAGCCGCCGAACGAAAGTTCATTGCTCTCTCCGTACCGGAGTTTGCAGGCGCTCAGCGTGCCATTGCACTCGTCGAGCGATGGATCATCAACCGGGTTATTGTGCTTGTCGAAATACCGGGTACCGGCATAATCACAGCCGTCTCCGCTGCGGTACTGACCGCGAATGCACCAGGTGCATAGCGAATGAAGCTGGCGCGTCGGTATCATGAGGCCCTGTAGGTCCATCGGGCTGGAAAGTGTGAACGCGACTACCTCGTTTGTTTCGCTATTTTTACTGTCGATATAGAAAACCCGCTTAACCTCCTGGGTGGGATCGGATGAGTCATTACCATCGGGAAAATTACGCGCGTCCAGGTAATGGGAGAAAGTATCGTGAATTGTCACTTTCGCCTGCAGCAGGTCGTCGTAGGCCAGACACAGCGCAGTGATCGAACCGTCAAGGTTGGCAACGGATAACGTAGGTTGCGCGGCGCTGCCGTCGGTCGATGTCTCCATCCCCTCTATCTGACACGGCCATGCGCCGTATTCGTTCCCCTGCCACCAGATCGATTTAGCCGGTAGTTTTGACTCGTCGCCACCGGCCGCCGCGATTTCCTCCGGCGTATGAGGGATGTTGCAGGCATGGAAGCGCAAAACATCATCCAGCCCAAACGAACTACCGTCCACTTCGAACAGCCGGATCTTGTTGCCGGGCTCGAGGCTCTGAAAATCTGCGGTTATCATGGTGCATATGCCTGTTTAAATGTCGCGTTGATAGTTAATACGTTGCTCGACAGTGGCGTTGCCTTCACTGAGTCGGTCACCACCCGGTAGAGGCCGACCTCCCCGATCGGTGATGTCCAGATGAAGGAGCGAATGAAGTGGCCGCGCATGAACGTCAGCACCTTCAGCATTTCCGCCCGGCGGCCGATCATAGTAATCGGCCAGGACTGCGTTTCGGGGTGAATGCCGTCACCGGCAATCTGTTCGTACCCATCGCCAAATGCTGCCGTTCTGGCCGTGTATGACAGTTCGCCCTGCATACCACCCTGAATTTGCGTAGGCCAGGTAAATGTATCGATAGCCATCCTGACTCCTGATAAAAAGAAACCCGCCGCAGCGGGTTATCGAGCCTTACTGTTAATCAGCTTCCATAGGGGCGTTCCCTGCCGCCCTGCTTCGGTGGTAACCGTCTGAATGATGGCAGAGCGCAACTGTCTGTTTGCCGCTGTCGTATCCCCCTGGGATGATGTTTGTTGCTGCTGATTGTTCTGGATCACCACATCACCAACATTAACGTTTACCCCGCCGCCGCCAGTTCCCCCCTGCAATCCGTACATGAGCGCCCGACCTCCGACATAGCCGCCATCGGCATACCCCTGGGCGCCGCGCATCATGGCGTAGAGATTCTCCACACCAATCGCCGCCGTTGCCTCTTTGGTGAAAACAAACTCCCCGCCGTGAACGACGCCCTTAGGCTGGTACTTCCCACCATTTCCGGTGTATCCGCCTACTGCAAACTCAGGTATATAGCCGCCAGACCAGGCCTGAATGCCAAAGAAACTACCGACTGCGGTCCCGCCAAATGCCGATTTCATGCTGTTGACCAGCGCCAGTTGCGTCAGCATCTGGGCGATCCCCTTCAGGAAGGTGGTAAGGAAATCCTTGAAATCAGCCTTTCCGGTGGTAAAGAAGTCGGTCAGTGTGGACGCCATTCCGCTGAAGGCCTGGGCGGAAATACCCTGGACCTGCGAATAGACGTTGGTGGCGCTATCTTCGAACTCTGCCCAGCCTTTTTTGGCCCCGGCCAGCCAGTCACTACGCAATGCATCTTCCGCCGCATAGTAATCACTGGCGGCCTTTAATTCCTTCTGATAACCGACATCGCTCAGGGAACCACCGGCATTCTGCCAGCCAGAAGCGAGCTGCGCCTTTGCCAGTTCCCGCTGTGCCAGGCGGTCACTCATGACCGAGCCGACACCGAGAGCCTGCTGCTTCTCGGCCATTTGAGTGACGTACTTTTGCGCCGTGTCCATGCGCTTATTCAGTTGCTCCTGCGCCGTAATCTGGTCGCCAAGAATAGCCTTTTGCCGCGCCAGTTGCAGAACCTGCTCTTTGCTCGCAAGCAGGGATTTTTCCTGTTTCGACAGCTTGCGAGTGCTCGCGGCATCTTCCAGTACCTGAAACTTGGCTTCGGTGGTCCATAGTTCCTTGCGCTGCTGGCTTATTTTGTCATTCAGCCCCTGGTGTTGCTGGAGTGTGCGGAGTTGAGCCTGAAGCGCCAGCAGTTCGGCCTGGGCGGTATCTGTAGCCCGGTCGCCGGACGAAGCGCCGATGCCTTTTTCCTTCGGTGTTTTTTTGCCATAAGCAGCCACTTCGGCCCGGTCTTTCTGGGTGGTACTCTGCTGCACCTTCTTCGCTGTACCGAGGTATTTTTCCGCGCTCTTATCGGCAGCGTCCCAGTCTTTCTTGAGCTGAGAAACGCTATTACCGTAGGCACCGGCCATCTGCTCGTTATAGCTCTGCCAGCCCTTCAGAGTGTCTGTTTTCGCCCAATCAGGGATAAGATCAATCGCGCTGGCGACGGATTGCGAAATAATCTGGTTCAACTTCTGAAAGACAATCGCCACGCTGTAGTAAATGGCGTTGAACTCTTTCATGGTGTTGGCAGCCAGTTCAGCCACCCACTTCCCGATGCTCTCCATCGCATCAGAAGCCCATCGCTTAACATCCATCCAAAGCCGACCAAAAGGGGTTAAAGCATCCTTTGCCTGCTTTCCCCTCTCTTCCATGGCGTTTCCGAATATATTTATCGCCTGGGTTACAGCGGCGGTCTGGTCTTTCTGTTTCACCAGTTGGTCAATGTGCTTAAGCTGGTCAACCGTGAGGAAGTTATATTGGGCGCTCAGGTTTTGCAGCGCTTTTACCGGGTCTTTATCGATATCGGCGTAAGCTTTTACGATTTCCTGCGCTGACACAACACCTGTCTGTACGGCCATCGCGGTCGAACTGGCCGCTTTTTCAAGCTGCTGCTGCGTCAGCGCTCCAGTGCTAACCAGTTGCGTCATTAGATCCTGCACTGTTCCCACCGTAGCGCCGGTAGCACCAGCAATATCATGAGCGGCGGCCATGACCTGCCCCGCCGTCACCCCGGCGATATTACCAGTACGTATGATCGCGTGGTTTATCTCATCGAACGTGTTGAAATAGTCGATCCCGGCCTTCGCAGCCACCAGCACAGCACCAGCCAGTCCGCCGATAGCCAGACGTGCTGGCGTAATCAGCGAGGAAACCGCCTTCAGCGTGTTACCGATGCCGCCGAACGAATCACGAAGCTGGCCGCCCTGCTGAATAGCCACCATGTAAACAGGCATACCCGAGGCCAGCGATGTGACGATGTCGGTTATCTGCATCGGCAGATAGCGCATAGCGTTCCGGTACTGACCGGCACTAATGGCCCCGGTTTTCCATGCGTTCTCCTGCTCCCGCAGTTTCGCAATCATCGGAGCTGCCTGCTGCGACACTCCCAGTTGCGCCGCTTTCAGTTCCAGCAGTTCGCTGCGAGTCTTGCCGATCGCATTGGCCTGTTCCTGTAGCGAGTCGATAAACGTCCTGCCTGCCGCCGCTGCGCGCTGGGCTGAGCGGGCTTGTTCGAGTCGCTCGCGCCCCTCCGCCGTTTCCGCCTCCATCACTTGTGCCAGTTTGGCCCGGGTGGTGTCCAGAACGCCGTTATAGCGCGCGAAATCCTCATCGCCTACCAGTCCCTTTCCGCGAAATTTCGCCAGGCTCTGCTGGATGGTATCGAGTTCGTCGAGAGCTTTGTTAACCGGGCTGATTTTGTTCAAGAGATTCTGGAGTTCCTGCTTCTGCTGGCGCAGGCTTTCGGCATTCTTCTTCTGCCGGTCGATGCCTGTTTTGAACGTATAGTTCAAGTCGTCAGCTTTACCGGCAGCGCGGGTCGCTGTTTCCTGGAACCGGTCGAGTTCTTTACTACCACGCTCAAGCTCACCTGTATTTACCCGCAGGGAAATGGTAGCGATGTCAGCCATGCCCTTTCTCCTTATGCATTATTTTTAGCGCGGTTCGTTCCATGATCCTGATATCCGATAGCGCGGTTGCCTCGTCCTGTACGTCATGAATCCGCATCAACCAGGGCAGGACGTTGTAATCCATCCCGGTTACCCCGGCCATTCCCGTACGCCACTGCGTGCTGGCAGACTGGAACACGAGGAATGCTGGCCAGATATCCGGCCAGACTTCGACAATCACTTCTTCGTAATCGTCGGCGGTCAGACCAAACGCCGCCATTTCCTCGGCTGACGTCTCAGGCGTATAGAACTGCGAGGCAACCGCTATCAGTTTTTTTCGCGGTTCCCCGTCAGTTCGCGATAATAGGTTTCAGGGATAGTTCTTAATGCGGACGGGTAGTTTTCCAGCAGGATTTCCAGGTTTTCGGCATTGAATTCATCAGGCAGCGCCCAGCCGTCGATAATTTCCATCATGAAATCCACGGCGGTTTTTCCGTCGAGTTTTTCAATCGCGGACAGTTCTTTGAGCGGCTTATGCCTGAAAGTGATCGTCAGTTCGCCATCCTCGGCGCCAGCGCGCGGGATTTTTACATTTGCTTTAAACGTGGGTTTCGGCTGTAGCGTAAATTTGGTGCTCATTATGCGTCCCTAAAAAAGCCCCTTTCGGGGCGATGGTGGTTATCAATTAGCTGCCAGGAGTGCTACCGTCATCAGCAATTTTGTAGAACGTCATGGCCGGGGACTGGAGCTGGAGCGCTACGGTCACCGTTTCCACCTCGTTTACGGCGGTTGCCGGGATTTTGTTAAACGACACGGTGGCGGACCAGTAGCGGTTTTCCTTCGCTTTCGGGATGTACATATACGCGGCCACGGTGTCCCCGTTTTCGTCCAGTCTGTCCAGTAGTGGGTAAACAGGGAGCGAGGAATCATGCGCGATGGTGTACGTTTGTGAACTGGCCGCCTTGAACGTGTTCAGATTGCGCTGGCGATCGTCACTCAGAAACTGGATCTGGGTGGTGTTCTGGTCACCGCCAGCGTTAGCAACCTCGGTAATTTGAGGTAACTCGGTCCACTCGCTGACAACCCGAATGGAACCGGCGCCGCTGCCCGCCGGATATTTATTGACGTTGGTCGTGTCAATATTGCCGAGCGTGACGGACGTACCATCGACCGCTGTGATTTTAGCCACCACGTCACTGATTCCGGACCAGCCAGAGGTGATATGAACAATGTCATCTTCCTGCAGGCCGGTAGCACTGGCGACAGTAATCACGGCGTTTTCGGCGTTGGTGATGTCGGTAAATGGCACCGCATCAGCGTATTCGGACGCAAGATAAACGTGCGATCCATTGGGTAAGGCAAAGCCCATGGCCTTTCTCCTGTACGAAAAAAACCGGCTCGCGGCCGGTTGGTTATGAGGTTTGTGGGGTTTGGTGTTTAGCTGACGATGTCGGCCCGATAATTCAGGCTGACGGGCACGGTATAGGTGGTATCGGTGGTTATGCCAGCAAAAATGGCAGGGGGACCACTTATCCAGCATGTAAATCCGTCTCCTGCCAGTTCCTGACCTTCAGGAAAGAGCGCGGCAACCTGGCGGGCCAGCGCGCCAGCAGAGGATCTGCCAGAGCCAGCCGGAACAACGACATTAATCTGATATACGCCGGGAAACATCCGGCACTTTAGCGATAAATCCAGCGTTCGCGGCGTAGCGGGCATGTCATGCACGGCAAGGTAAGGTGCGCCCGATGGTGGATCAAAGACGACATTATCCCAGGCGACCGGGATCCCCTCCGAATCGGCCCACCTCCCCAGTCGAGCCGCCAGCGCCGCAGAAATATCAGGAATCACGTTTTTAACTCCCTGGCCGATTCGTCAAAAAACCGCTGAAACTCGGCGGCGGTGATACGCACCATTCCCGCTGGCGCCTGGGTTGAATGCCCCATTTCCAGCGGGTAGGCATACGGCACGTTATTGCAGAAATAGATCGCCTGCATCCCCACCTTAAACAGAGATAGCTGGTACTCACCGGCTGCGCGGGTCAGATGCCCCTGCTTGTCGATGACTCCGGTTTCCCCCTCTGTTGGGGCATCGAACGACACCTGCCAGTTGCCACGGAATCTGCCGCCGGTATACCCGGGCGGCGCCTTAATATCCATGCTGTCGTTGACCCTGGATTTTTTCTTCAGGCGCCCGGTTTTGGTCAGGTTAGCGGGATCAGTTCGCAACCCTTCATTGTGTTCGGCTACCGCAACGTTATAGGCCGCCGCCGTCTTATTCACCTGCCATAGCTCAGGGTTACCAACGGGGGACATCATAATCAGTTGGTTCAGGATTTTTATGCTGGTGGCACGCACCACCTGCTCCTGGTTCGATTTAGCCTGGTTCACGAATGCCGTGATTGACTCCACGAACGCTGTATTCTCGCCCATGTGCTACGCCCTCAACTGCGCCCGGTAGCAAATCACCAGCCTGGCCGGTTTTACGGGGTTCGGCGCAACGACGCGATGCCGCTTACCGTCGATTTCCACCAGGTCACCAACGCTAATTTCCTGCTCTGCGGTAAACACGATCCGCACATCGCCTGATTTGATGACCGTGCCATCTATTTCACCCGGTTGATAGTCTGTGCGCACGCCAGTGGCCGTGTACGGCGTTTCGGGGCGCTCATGCTCCACGCCGCCGATGACTTCCAGAGAGCCGGGGCGCACAGCCTGAAACTCTACGCCATTGGCGGTTATCATCCTGGTGGAGCGGTCGCGCATGCGCTGGTAGTTGATAGCCATTACGCACGCTCCGCGAATGTGTTGATCGCAAATCCCCGGGCAATCGCCAGACCATCCAGCAGGGCTGTAACGGCAGGATAGGACGGGGTAAACGTCTCGCCCTCAGCCACGGCGTAGGTCATGGTAATGGCGCCCTCTACCCGCTCAGTTTTAACCGCAGCCTCGCGCACGCTGCCCAGCAGTTCGCCATCGATGGCCTCGACCGCAAGCATGCATTGCGCAGTGATAACCTGCCGGGGAATTTTGTCGTGCGGCAACTCATGGTCTTCGATGTAGACATCTCTGCGAGGCCATGCCAGAGGCTGCGCGGGATTGACCCGGCGTCCTGCCCAGTTAAGCCCTTCGAGATAGTCCATCGCCTTAATCAGCAACGGGGCTGTTTTATCCGGCAGTTCTATGCCACGCAAATCAGCGAACGCTGCAAGATCGGCCTCGCTGGCGTAGCTATTGAATCCCGGACTTGTGGGGTCGGTATTAATCATAGTTCCTCCAGAACGTCGGCCAGCGCCCACGCCCGCCGGGCCTCAGTCCGGTTTTTTCCATCAGGATGGCGCTCAACACTGGGGCCGTCGGCGTGTTCAACCAGCGATTGCGACAGATAAACCACCTCCCGCCCCCACGCCCGACCGATAGCAAAATCAGCAGCGAGATGGTGCGGCCAACGCTCCAGAATGCTCGCAATCTCGCCTGGTGGGACGCTATAGCAAACGCCGTGAATCAGGGTTGGCAGAGTTATAGTATCTGAGCCAGACGACAGCTTTTCTGCAATGGTGGATTGCCACTGCGGCGGCCTGCTGGTACCAAGATAGAAACTGACGAGAGAGCCAGGAAAGCGCTCCAGCACATCGCCAGCAAGCTCCGAGAACGAGCGCACAGGAATGGCATCGTCCTCCATCACTATCACCCGGCGATTCTGCTGCGCGGCCCACTCCAGCGCCCGGCGGTGATTCCAGTTTGCGCCGTGGTTCCCTTCATCCACCAGCAGATGAGAGTCAAGATAAGAGGCCAGCGCCACGGCCTGGCTGCGCCGGGCGTGGTGCCCAACAATGACTATTTGTGCATCCACCACGCACACTCCTTACCAAATCCGCTGGTTTTGAATACCGTATTCACTACCGGCCCATGCACGACACGATCACCGAACGAGTGGGCCACAATGCCGAAGGCGCACATGTCGAACGGTGTCGCTGGCGCCGCCTCCTTTCCCCAGAACCTGTTGCTTTCGATACTGAAATAAAGCCTGATAACCCGGTGCGCAAACTCCATCACATCAGCGCGTGAACCGCCTAACAACCCGGCGTTCAGCAGAGTGCTATGCCGGTTCGCCTCCATGAATTCACTGTAAGCAGTGCCGTGGTGGCTCTTCCTCATCCACTCGTCAGCGTAGGTTTTTGCCTCTGAGCCAACGTAGATAACACCGGGCTGCATGTCCTGCCACGGCTCACGCAGCATTTCGACATCAGTACCGTCAGTGCACCACACAAACCGATATTCAGGGTGCTCTCTCAGATAGCGATAGATGTGCAACCAACGCTGAAAATAGACGCTCATTTCAACGTCGGGAACCGTAACTACCTCAGCGCCATGCGTCGCCTGCTTCAGTTCATCAGCCAGCACCACCCTATCAGCGCCACGGATGGATTTGGCCCATTTTTCCAGTAGCGAGGGATCAGGCTCCATCTTCGTTCCGCGCTGCGGGTCCGGCTGACTGGTCAGCAGCGATGTAATCACTACATCGCGCTGGCGCCGGTACTCTGCATAGCCGGTATAGCCACTATCACGGCGGGAGTTATGGATGCCTGCATTCCGTTTGACAAGTTCCTCCCGGTCATCGCGGGAAACGCTCCGATTAACCGCTTCATGTTCATCAAGTGAGTGAATCAGCTTTTCAGAGCCAACTACATCAGCAAACGCCCACGTCGTCAGACCCGCGTTGTGGATGCGCATCGCCAGGTCGCCATGTTCGTACATGCCGCGCCCATATATCAGATCGAAACCGCCGACCCGCTCGATAGCGCTGCGGTGGTAGTACAGCATCACCCCGCGCTGTCCGGTGTATGCGATGTGCTGTTCATCCTGATACAAAACGGCGATATCCCTCAGTTTGCGTGGGCCAGCCAGGTCGAGAAACTGATACGCAAGGTGAGGCTCGGGCGATTCGATGTAAGGAAGATGCCAGTTGTCGGCGATGGCATACGCATCGTCATCCCACAAAAATAAATGTTCGCATCCTGAGTCCATAAGGCATTCAAGGCTGGCATTTTTCGATGCGACAATCCCAAGTGACTTATCGTGCCGGATTAACTTGCACCAATCCGGCACTTTTGCTGGAGGGTTGGACCCGTCATCGATGACGAATACCACAGCGCCGGTAGGTAAATGTTTACGATGTTGCTCAAGTGAATTTGCGAGTACCTGCGGCCTGTTATGCGTAGTTATCGCGATCCCGATTTTATTGTGAGAAACGCTATCGGCGCGGACATAAGGAACCCCATCAACAATGACGTCCATTATTTCCCCTCAAATTCGCAACGTGCTTTTTCAACCGCAGCCGTTGCTTCTGATAATGTTTCAAATTCCTTTTGGAAAATGATATCGCCATTTCTTGTCAGTCTTGCCCTGAACTTTCCGCTTTCCCTGAGAGATACACCCATCACTCCAGTGGAGCTAACTGGCTTTACTCGGTTCCAAACATTTACTGTATGTGTTACCACTCTTAGATGTTTTGGGTTGACACACTTTCGGTTATGGCAGGTGTGATCAATTTCAAAACCATCAGGAACATCCTTGACCAGTAGTTCATAACTGGCTTTGTGAGCCAGGGTCATCATCCCTTTATGTTTGAACATTCCATAGCCGTCTGGATTTATGTATGCAAGCCAGTTCCAGCATCCGGTTGACTCATCAACCATATACTTGCTTCTCAATCTATCGAGTGGTGATTTTGCTTCGTGGGATCCGGTTTTATAGAGTCGCAGATAATGCATCTGGCACATGCCTTTGCAATGCGCTGGCCGTTCACATGAATTAACGGAACAGGTTTTCCCTGCATTTCTAACAAGTCCGCTCATCGGAATTACCTTTTAGTGATGAACCTTGTCGCACAGGAGATCCGGCCCTCAGAAGGCTCCGACGCCAGCCGGTTCCTCAAGGGTCATCCTGAAAGGTTCTGAGTAGAATGTGCGCGTGCGATGCGCATAAAAAAGGGGCCGAAGCCCCTTTGTGATGATTAGCTGCCGCCGCCAAGCTTGATCAGAACGCCAGCGGTGGACTTGTTGCTGGTGAAGTGTTTCTTCCAGTTCGCGCCGGTGCCGATCTTAGTCAGATCCGGGTTGCTACCGCCTGCCGTGGTGTCCCAGCTATAGCCCAGCAGTTCAACGTTGACCGTGCCCTCAGCACGATAACCAATCGCGAGGTTTTCCTGGTCGTTGATGTCGTATGAACGGAATCCCGGAGCCTGAGATTCAGTTACAGACACGCCACCGGCTACCAGGCCGAGGATGGCATCTGCATCCATGGTGTCAGTAACCAGAACCGGTTTACCCAGGGTTCCCGGTTGGCCGCCGTACACTACCACCCCTGCCTCTTCGTAGATTTTGTTGTCGATAGCCTGATCGACGATGTCGAAATACGTGGTGGAATGCATGACGAACAGTGCAACTCGGTTGAATTTGTCGCCATATTTCCGCAGTCCACGAGTCAGGGTTTTCTTGCCATCAGTGGCAATATCGGCTGTGACAACCATATCAGCATTAGCGCCGATGGCCGCGACTGCCCCCTGGAGCGCGTATTTGATGTAACCTTCCAACGTGGCGTCAGCCACATCGACACCAACCACTTCGGAGAATTCGTCTACAGAACGACCTCGACGCTTAAACGCCTCCTCAGTAGTCATATACGGCCCATATTTCCAGGGGGCCTTAACACTGACCGATTCACCGGCGCCAATCTTCTTACCAGTAACAGGATCGGTGGAGTTGACGTCGCGGGACTCAATGGAGCCACCGACCTGATAGAAAGCGCGTTTGCGGAAATCGCCTTCGATCAGTTCATTGTCCAGAATAATCGCCCCGTTAGAGGCCTGGTTAAAAACATCCAGATTGTCCTGGCGACGTTCCAGGAACGCAGTCTGCGCCAGGTCGTCGTAAATAATCAGGTCAGAATTGACGGTAGTATCCATCTAAAAAATCCTTATTTGGGAAGTCGTAGGAATGCCTGCTGTCCGTGTTTGCGGACATAGGCTGCTTTGTCTGCGGCGGACATTTCTGAGCGCTTGAGGGCATTACCACCAGCCCCCGGTTTGTGACCTCCGGCGCCAGTACCTTCAGCGCGGGGGAACAGGTGGGGAGCCGTCTCCTTGAGAGACTCGGCCCACTCTTCGGGGGTGAGTGGTGACTTGCCATCTTTGCCGAACAGAACATCACCATTTGTATCAACAGCTACGGCCTCGCCGTCCTCGTTGAGCTGGAAAGTGCCCTTGGCACGCAGGATCAGGTCGTCGGATGCCTCCGCCAGCGCGCCAGCTTTCGCTGCGGCAGAACGGATGGCATCGGCCAGAACGCGATCCCGAAATTTGTTGGAGAACGCCTCAGCTTTTTCAGCGCGTTCATTGGCAGTTTTGATTTGCTTATCGACATCGGCGCGCAGGCGCTCGGTGCGTTTGTTCAGCACCTCATCGATTTTCCCGGCAGCGATAAGCTTTGCCTCTTCGTCATCGGAAAAGCGCTGCAAAATGCCGCGAACGGCTTCGGGGTCGATGCCTTCAAACTGTTTCAGCGACTCACTGGACTCCTTGAGCTTCCCCAGCAATTCGTTATTTTTGGTCTTCAAGCCGGTAACGGCACTATTCACCCGCTCATTGATAATTTTCTCAATTTCAGGGGTAATTTCCGGCGTGCCTTCGCCGCCGCCAGCGCCACCACCGTCGCCGCCTTCAGAGCCTGCCGCAGAGTAATATTTAATGAACATATTTCGAAAAAGCATGGTATTCCCCTTGGGAAAGTTGCGGGCTTAGCCCAATAAAAAAGGCCGCCCTGGGCGACCTGTGTTTTAGATAAAAATTTGCACGTTAACCTGTGGGGAGAATCACCTCGTCGGAAAGCGTGATCCCGTCGGACGCAAGAACGAAGGTGACAACCAACTTTCCTACTTCTCCAGGGTGGCTATCAATCCTCAGTTCAGACTGATTGGACAAAAGCTGTCCGCTCTCTTTATCAAATAGCGCTATCCCCCCGCGAAACCGTTTTAAAACCAATTTTCGCGCTGGCATCAATCTTTCACGGCTCAAATTCCTGCCTCCTCAAATGCTCGCGCATCGCGCTGGCGCAACTGCTCAAGCGTTAGCCATTCGCCACGGTCGGTATAGAACTCATCCGGGCTCATGCCTCCGTCACGCATCAGTCGGGCGCGTTTCTCGCCCAGCACCTCTACCTGCCGCCGGTACGGCTGACGTTCCAGCCAGTCCCGGTAGTTCGTCTCTGCTGCGACCTGACCATCCATACTTGCGCGGGTGCCCTCATCCATTTCGTCGATATCGAGACCCAGTTCGCGCCAGGACTTCAGAATCAACGTTTCGGTAGAACGGCAGCAGAAATGAATCCGGCCAGGTCCCTGCAAATAGGGAACCTTGTGGCCGATCGGCTTGCCGTCCAGGGTGTACCGCAGCCGGTCACGAATGATGCAGTCGCGGCTGGTTTTGTTGTCCAGAGTGGATTGCCATTGCTTCCCCTTCGCGATGTCGCTGTTAGCGTTAGCGAAGCTGCTACGCGCCGTTGCTGCGATATGGTTTACCGCCGTTTTGGCAATACTGGCGGCGTTCGCCCTGCTCATCTGAATTGCACCATCACGGTAGTGCTGGTTCGCGTGACCGCGCACGTTGCGCGCTATCGTTTCAGTCGTATCTCCGGCCAGATATCCGCGGCGTACAGCGTTGATAATGCGCGTCAGGCGATCCGATTCGAGGTTGCTGGCCCACTCACTCAACAGGCGCCCCTGGAATGGCTGGGACATCGCCGTTGCATAAACCATATCAGCCGTAATGCCCTGCAACGGATAGCGGGAGGCTACCGGGCCAGGCAATAGCGAATCGAACAGACTTAGCTGATAGCCTGCCTCATGCTCTGCAAACTCCCGCAGTTCGCCCTGCAGCGCGCTCTGCAACGCAGATACCGCCTGCCGGTTCAGTTCCCGAACGCTACCCAGCAGGCTCTCCAGGCGTTTGACCGTGAAACTGTCGGCCGGTAGTCGGTCTAGGGCATCCAGCAGGCGGCCGGTCAGGTCAGCATCGGTTTCGTTCAGCGTTTTCACCATGCGGTTTGCAACGCCGGTACTGTAGCGAGCTACCCAGATGGAATGGGCGATAGCCTCATCCCGCAGGTTTTCATTAATCGTCGCCATTTCCGCCACCACTGCCGATCAGCGTCGGCTCCTGATTGCGAATTGTGTCGATCACGTCCTCGATGCTGTCGCCCGGATCGATGATGTCCAGGCGCTGGAGCGCGCGCACCATGTCCGAATCACGAATAGCGCCGGATTGCCACGCCGAAACGATGGCCGTTACCATGCCGGATTCGGCCACTTTCGCGATGAATTCCTGGCTGATAACGAAGGTTGGTTCCTCGCCTTTCATCCCCAGATACCGGGCGCACCACGCCAGCGCGCGCCCGTATGCCTCGGTAACGTTCGATACACAGATCCCCAGGACAGAGGTCGATGATGTCTGTTCGCCGCTGGCCTGTGTGGCCGTTTTGGCCGCCGAATTCTGCTCAATCAGCCGGGCGCCGAGCTGCACCATATAGTCGCGTTTACTGTCCATCGCCTCTTTAGCGAGCATATTCGGTGCGGCCTGGGCATAAGCAAACGAGCCCTCTTTCGGCAGAAGCAATGGCTCACGGGAGCCAACTTTAACGCCGTTCTTTTCCAACCAGTCGCGCCACATGGAATCAATCCCGGAAATGTACGGCTGTACCTGCCCACAGAACCACACGCTATCCTCATAATCCGCGCTGTTCCGGTAATGCCCGAGATTAATCTCAGTCAGCGCTGCCAGCGGTGATTCGTCAATCGTCGGGTCGTTATTCTGGGCGCCGACGAACGTGAACGGGATTTCGTCCCAGGATGTTTCGCTTTTCGGTTTCGGCCAGTATTCGCTACTTATTTCGTAACCACCACTACCGGTTTCCCCGCTGCGCCGCCAGACCCGGCAAACGAACCGCCCCTCTTCCAGCGCCAGTTCTCGGTACTGAATAACATTCTTGAATCCGTATCCGTCCGGCTCTTCAATACACTCACGCAGAACCACCAGCACCAACTGATCCCGGCCATTAATACGGTCGGTGCGCCAGTTGATGATGTTTTCAGCCTGGTATCGGAGGATGATCGCCTGGTTAGCACCATCGGCGTAATCGACGTAAAGCCCCTCGCGGGCCACCTCCAGCACGTTATCCAGCACCTGCTGTGCCTGCTGATAGATACTGGTTCCTGCACCATCGGCATTGCTCTGCGCATATTCCAGCTTTTCCGGTGCCGTCAGCGTGGGATCTTTCCGGAACGCCAGTCCGAGCATGCCGATTTTGGTATTGCTGGTTATCGCGTAGAAAACAGCGCGCGTGAGGTAGTCATCGTTACGTTTCCGGTTTCGCGCTGATTTATCCGAGGGGGCCAGTTTAGGCAGATACTCATGCCCCGCCGATTTTATTGCCTCCGCCCCCTTGCAGACGTCGCGGATCTTCTTCCAGACCTCACACGCCGCCTTCTGCTCAGGGCGAACAAATGTAATATCGTAATTTGCCATCAGAAAGTGGTATCCAGAGAGATAGAGAAAGCCGGTTTAGTTCGTTTTCTAGTTACAGAGAAATAGCGAAACGCATCGGCGCCATGGGATGTCCAGTCATGCAGTGGTCTATCCTTCCAGCACCCCCTTTTGTCATCCCATTCTTTGCGATAGTTCTCCAGCGCATTAATCCCATCTGCGCACTTAACATCGTCAAACACGCAAGCGGGAAGGATTTCGCGAACCAATTCAATTCCCTCGTCAACGCCTGATTTTGGCACCACACTAAATACCAGGGAGTATATTTTCCCGTCGATTTCATACCCTTCCCGGGCAAGTTCGCGGCGTGATTTCGCATCGCTACCAAATTCGCGGTTGTCGATGTCATGCGGCCCCCAGTGCTCACCGTATTCATAGCCACGGTCTTTCAGCACCTTCATGTAGTGGCGCAGGCCTTCACCGCTGTTTTCGTAGTAGTCTATTACGTGGAATTCTTCACCAACTTCCCTTACGAACCAGATAGCTGTTGAGTCGCCAACACCAATATCCCAGAACGTGTGAACTGGAAGATGAGAATTATCAGGGATGTCCCCAATGCGCTTATTCTGATACAGCCACCGGAACTGCTTGGCGTAGTAAGCGCCTTCGACTGATTGCTGAAATGCCTCTGCGGGGATGGATGGGTATTCCCGCTTCATGTCATCGCCGAGCGTCTTCTCTTTAGCGAGATACCAGGCTTTCTGGCGGTCATTTAGTTTAACGCCGTGTTTTGTCTCAATCTCAGCGAAATAATCGCTCAGGCGCTGCGGTATTGATTCCACGGGGTCGATTGCATACTGCGGATTCTTCCACCATGAAAAGAAGAAAAACTTCCAGTCCAGGTTGGATAGTTGCTTACCCTGTAGTTGGGCTTTTTCTGCCGACTGGCAGTAATCAAAAAAGTACCCCGCCCTTCCCTCTGCGGTGCTCTCAATCGTAGTAAAGCAATCGGTAGACACCGCTTCAAATGCGCCGGTGACAATCTCACGCGCTTTATCAGGGAACTTGGCACATATCTTCCCAAATTCGGAAACATGCAAATATCGCAACGTGCCACCACGAAAGGATGTACTGATATAGAGAGAACCGCCTTTCTTAAAAACAAGCTCACCTGCCGCATCGTTGCTTGCCGGGTTTGCCGCCTTTATCTCATTGGGGAGCCGGTCATAGGCGTACTTAATCTTCTCCCTGAATAACCGCTTGGCGTCATTGAGGGTGTGAGCAATCAGAGCGCATTTCGCAGCCTCAAACAACGCCGCATCCAACTGGATAATGCAAACCTCGGTGGTAAACCCAAGTTGCCGGGCTTTCAGAATGATATTCCTGGTATGCATCCCCTCGAAGTATTCGAGTTGCTCAGGTGTCATCCTGAAGCGGGTCGGCTTTCCTTCTTTGTTGGTTATCCAGTAGAGATGATTTAGCCGCCAGAGCTTGTCACGAAGCAGCGCGAGATGTTCCGCCTTCATGCTCACCCCTTAGCTAATTCATCCATCATTGAAGACAAGGATTCTGTCTCGTCACTCTTCTTCTCAGAGTCGATGTTGTAGGCTTCGCGCTCGGCTTTGATTATCTTCACCTGAGCATCTACGCCAGCAACGAGAGAGCGGGAAAGAGAAGCGTGGTTATCTTCGGTAAAATCGACACTTTCCAGGAAGTCGCCAAGTCGGTTAGCTATGCGCCGCCATCGGGTTAGATCCACCCGGTGACCAAGAACTACATCAGCAGCAGCTTCGGATGCTTCATCGATAATCTCATCGTCAGTTCGCACATGTTCGCGCGAACCGTCATTGCGAACCTCGCTGCGAACCAATTTCAATCTGGTCGCTTCCTTGACCTTTTCTGTCAGGTCTCTTAGCCAACCATTTTGCGTTGCTCGCTTCCTTATCGCAGTGTCGCTTACTCCATACTTTTCGGCTATTGCACGAATGGACAGCGAGCCAGCCCGGTAAGCCGACTCGATGGCCTCCCAGTCTGGTTTTGCCATAGTTGTTCCTTACTCTTTGTTCATTCCTGAATCTCCTCGGGAGGAGACTGAGGAATGGCCGCCCGTAGGCGGCTATGTTCATTTCATCAGGCTTGCGGCGTACTCAATCAGGTATAGCTTCGGGGCCAGCCAGATTTTCAGCCACGCCGGATTCGCCAGCACGGCAAGTACGGATGAGAGCCATGCCAATAGCACCGCACCAAATGGGAGAACAAGCGGGTTGAGTTCACCGTTATGACTCCAAACCAGAGTGGACGCGTATTTTGGATTTCCTTTTTCCCACGACCACCCCTCACCACCAATTATCCCTATTTCAACCTTTTTGCATTGGCTTCTGATTATCCAGACCGCCAGGGGAATCGAGGCGAGGGCTATGATTGTCATAATTAGACTCTGAACAAAATTCCACAGCAGTAGTTGGTGAATAACGTCTGGTATCTGCGCCTGGCTGAATGACACTGCCGCATCAATGCCACTGCTCGCCTTCTGTAGCAGTTCCGCGAGCACTTTGTTTGCCTGTTCGTTCATCGTTTATTCCTTCCCTTTTCGCGAGAAAACTGACTTCGCAAACCAGCAGATAAACGCCCCACAGATAACAGTGGTTGGCGTCACGGGGATGGAAGCGCTCCAACCGGCAGCGCCTGCGATTGCGTTCCACGCCATTAATGCCAGAGTGACAATCCCCAGATATGCGAAAACGAATGCAATAAATACCAGTGATGCGACTAACACCACCTGTCCGGTACTCAGACCGCTAAACTCATATTTCATTACGCTGCTCCCTGCATGATTGCGACCATGTCGGGGTCCATCTGGTCAATTAGGTTCTGTCGGGTGGTTTCAAGCATGTTCTTCCGGCCACCGACCCCCCATCGATTCATCTTGCGAGCACACTCGCTTACTTCCTGCTTTTCATTCGTGATCAGCAAGTCGAGTCGATTAAGCATGGTCATGCTGGAAATGCCATTTAGCACGGCCTCGCGGAATGTCTCATATACCCGAATTTCAAAGTCAGGGTTCAGCCAGGCTGCATAGCGGATGGCGATTAGCTCAAGCCCCCAAATGCCTGATTCAATGCCACCCTTAATTATTTTTACCGAAGCCCTTTTTTGGGCTTTGGTTAATGATTCGGCAAATCGCCCAATTTGAGAGCTACGCATGAATTTACTTGGTCGCTGCGCCTCTGTAGCCTCGCCTTTCAATACCGCTGCTGCGTGCAAATCATTCAGGTTGTAGCGCCCTTCTTCATCTACTCGAACAGATACGCCATTAACAATTACAGTTGGATATTGCATGGTGATTACCTTCAAAAAAGAGACCTCTGCTCACCAGAACGGCCATACCCGAGCGCACCATGCTACGATGGCGTTCTCAGAGGTCGCTTTTGTGAATGGTCTCGGGGTTGGAATGCGCGGTGAGTGCGCGGTGAAATTCGGATGTAAAAAAGCCCCGGCTAACCGAGGCTTGTTATTTGAGGCACTGAGTGCTGATGTAGTCTTGCAACCCTTCTATTTGCTGGGTTGCTCGATTTTCCTAATTGCTGCACGGTCGATATTGCACTGACCCAACAACCCGAGCAATTCAGCATTAAGAGCAACGCTATCCCCGTATGTCATCCCGTCACTGATTTGCGGCGGGATGATCGGGCTTGTCAGTTCAGCGGGTATTGGAAGCTTTGCCACTTTCACCTGCTGATACTCCACTTGCGGACTCAGCTGCCTTGCGCAGCCGGTTAACAGCGTCATGGTTAACAGGAGCCACAGAGCATTTGTCTGTAGAGAGATAGCGCCTGATTTCATCCTGTAGTTTCCTGTTCTGCTGTGTGGCCTCTGAGCGCTGCTCGGTAACATCCTTCATCACCTCGTTCTGCTGCTTCACTGCGTTGGTTAACTCGGTAACACTGGATGCCAGGTCGTCATTCTTTGCGCGCAGACTGTTTATCTGTTCGTCTTTGCTGTTAGTGAGTTTCTCAAGCCGTTCGTTAGTCGCGGTGAGTTGACTGTTTCGTGCATTCAGCCCCCACAGAGCAACGCAGAACAGCCCGATGATGAATATGTGTGAGTAGTTACGGATAAAACTGATTACGTTGAACATAGAATCCCCTTAGCCTTTGAGAGGCGGGATTTCCTGTCTGCCAGTCCATTAGTTCCGCCGTTAATGATTCTGGTGATGCGGTCAACATCATCAGAGTCGGCTAGTTTGTTAAGTCCGTGATTGCTCCACCATGCCGCCGCAGATTCAGCGGCGAGCGGATAACTGGTAAGCCGGTCAGGGTCAGCGACAATATCGACACCCAGTTGATTAACCAGAGCCGCGTAGTTAGCTCTCCCGGTCACCTGAATCAGGCCTCTCCCGCGATAGCGATACCCGTCACCAGACGCCTTATCGCCGTTACCGTTCCGGTTGGCGTAGATAATGTTGGCAATCTCCTGCTGACGGACTTTTGGCACCACCTTTTCCCCAGGCTGACGGCCCAACCTGTCCGCGTCGGCTTTGCTGATTCGTCGGCTAAACAGAGAGCACAGAGCACCGGTAGAGTAATTCAGGTTTTCCTGTATGCGGGAGAATCCGCCAGACTCATGCCCGATCTGCGCGATAAAGTGGGCCTGTCGTAGCGGTGTGTTAATACCGAATTTGTTCATTGCGGCCACGATGTGCGGATACCACACGTCACGCAGATAATCGCCGATACCGGCTGCCTGTTGAAATTGATTAGCCGTTAGCATCGGTACCACCTAAGCGTTTATCTATCTGATTGCGGAGTTTCGTGCCTATAAAATCGACTCCGAGATATCCGATAACAATTGCAACCACCCAGGCAAAGTCGTTGTTGAACGAAAATCCGATGATTGACGCCAGCGCCTGGCAAGTTGGTTTAAGAAAGAAGGCGAACATGCCACACATGCAGCCGTCTACGATTCTCCGGGGCCATGAGTCTCGCCCTACATACGTCGAACGGAGAATCGCCATTACAGCGGCTAACACGGCATACCCGGATTCGTTTTTGTGGGTGTACAGCCATGCAAGAAGGCTGGCCCAGAACCCAGGGTCATTTGAAGGCATGAGGATTGTCTTCTGTTGTGTGTGTAGGAAGGCCGTCAGACACAGGGGGAAAGGTTTATCTAAAGGGTTATGTCTGCGGCCAAATACGAAAAAGGCCCGCACGAAGCGAGCCTGAATAATTGGTGCATCACCACAGAGAAGAGCACTGACAGGCGGCACCGCCCTTGCTAATCGCCAGCGTCTGACTGGACACTTCAATGCTCTTTTCTGTGATGCTGAAATAAAAAAGCCACCGGAGAATCAGTGGCTTGAAATTTAATCTGGCGGGACAGGTCGCTATCCCATCCCATTATCACGCGCTAGCGGAACCAGTAGCGAAATCGCGAACGCAATAACGCTTATACATAATATTACTGTACGGACATCCGGACAGTCAACCACTTACACTTAAACTATTCAGGCGCTGACCATAAATTTTATCCACCGTTAATCTTCCGGCCGCTTCATTCTGTTTTAGTTCTTCAAGTCGGGACTCCATCATTCCCAGAACAGGTTCAATATCACCACGCCTGCGCAAAACGATACGAATAACTTCTTTCTCGAAATCATAATTAGCAGAATGAACGGCGGCTGTGATTTTTAATATGCGGCGGAGTTCCTCAGCCATTACAGGTAAATCATCAACGGTGAATGATTGTGGTGACGGTCGTCCAGCTGCTGCCCTGAGCGAATACCAGATGCCCTGCGTCCAGGCTTCTTTGAAGTGCATGTTATGAGCCGCGCACCAGACAAGGTTCTTTAATTTCGCCATGTGGTCAGAGGATATAACCTCAGACTGAGGTTTTGGCTGCCTCGCTTTCATCAGCTGTTTCTCGCACTCAATGAAGTAGCGGCGGATCTGGCGACCCTTTTCATTGCGCTCAACCATCGCCAGTTCTTTTGCGGTGTCGAGAGTAAGATGGTAATCCCTTGCTGGCCTGCCTCTCCCTATTTTTTCCCGAATTTGGGAAATAATAATAAAGTCCTGATTTTTAACGAATCCATACTCAGCTATGCGTTCTGTTATCCACGATGCGAAGCGTTTTCCGACACCAAGGAATTCATGCAGATCACGAGCATTGACGAGCAAAGCGGATTCGTTGGAAATGGTGCCGTTGAATACGGGGATGAGTTGGTTTGTCATGATATAGCTCCTGTTAGCTTAATCAGAAGCCACCACGCAAGTGAGATTTTGGCGGTGGCCCGAATGGGGATCTCACTACCGGCCTAACAGGTACCGGCCCAACCGAAGTTGGCCCCACCCGAGCCACCATAATTCAGGTATGCGCAGGTTGCGACAATAAAAAAGACGCTGGCGCGTCTGGTGTCGCCTGTTAGATATCCGGGGTGAGATTCCCGACAACCGATTTTGCGGCTGCACAGGGAATATAGCCCCGAATATCATTCAGCGTCAAGCGGCCTCCAGTAACGTTCTCAGGCATCCGGCAATATATGCCTCTGCCCTGCCAAGATACGCGGTCACATAGTCCGGCCTGCGGTTCATATGCCGGGCGATGGCCCGGCAGGATATGTGCTGCTGATAGTGAAGAAAAATGATGTTATATCCGTCGATGTCGTACCTTTTCAGGCTGGAGACTGCGGCATCGACAATAAGACCCTCGTCATCGCTCAATGACGGGCCATCCTTTCGGCCTGACGCCTGAGACATGTAAGACATTCCCTTGTATTCCGTCCCAAGACGACAGAAGCTCCAGTTTCCCCATCCTTCAAGTAAATCTTTTACGTGCCTCGTGACTGTCATACCGCCTCCGATTCATGTCGATGCTTACCACGCTTGCCGAATACCGCCATCAGTTTTCCATTCACCACGGCGTGACTTTGGGCTTCTCTGTCTCGCGCATATTTTCTGACGGTTGCCCGGTCACACCCTAATCTCTCTGCTACTGCCTTCATGCTCCCGCGTGTAGAGATGAGTAATTCGGGTATGGTTGTGAATTGCCTCATGCCGCCTCCAGTTCAGTGATTTTTATTCCAACCCTGCCACCAGGCACTTTTTCGCCACGAATTACGCGAATGTCATCAAATTGCTCGTCATCCTCCGCAAACCCGGCGTGGATGAGAGAATCCAGGAGGCTTTTTAAAATGTTGTCGATATCTCGGCGTCTGTTATCTGGAGCGTTTGCGATGATTTTTATTCGGAGGCGGGAGTTGGTGTATATGTCAAGGTCTTGGTCAAAAATTATTTGCTGCACTATTTTTCTGTATTCTTGCCCTTTTTTGCTGATGAAATATTGCGGTCCTTTCCGTCTCCAGTAGTTATTAACAGACGGCGGGTACGGTAGAGCAAACTGGTATTCACTCATGCCTTTATCAGCCCCTCCTTAATCCAGATGGCCTGCGTCCTAAGCACACCCTCAGCATGCATCAGCCTCAATTCATCATGAGTGAACGGCGTCTTTATCCGGCCATCTACAGCATCGTGACAGCAGTTACACCCGATAGCGCCCTGAGTGTCGTCCGGCTTGCATCCAACACCACAGGTTCCAGACATCCGGTAGTGAGTCAGTACAGATGTTTCAGGATTTCCGTTGCAAACGCCGGGTATTCGAATCTGACACTCCCTACCCCTGGCTGCTTTGCGAAGATTTGCCATTCTCCACCCTCCGGGAACATAATGCACAGAACCTTACGAGCTTGGGCCCCATAAACCAATAGGAACATTTTTGGCACCTTCCATAATACCAACCGATTGGATAATCTCTTTTAGACCGAATCATCGTCATCCCCCTCGTACATCATCGAGTTAGGGTCGGCGTACAGAAAAATCGCGCAACTGTCGCACACATAGCACTCATCAGGTGCCAGCGGTATGCCGCATTCAGTGCAGCGATGAGTTATTTTGCGCTCGCTCTGCTGCTGTTCCGTTTGGTCACTGGTTAGCATCTATGCCTCCTGGTTCTCATCCTGTCCCATTTCGCACGCAGCAGGCCGTAGACGTAATCGAACGTCTGGACTTCGCTGGCGGTTGGAATTGGTTTGGGTTTATTGCGGGAGAGTTTGGTGGGTCGGAATATCGTGTTGTCTATGGCTATCTGGGTTGGGCTTCGCCGCCGCTTCATGCCGCCCTCCTGATTTTCTGCCCCATCAACATTAGCGCCACTTTAGATACGGTAGTTATCACTCGACGCGGACTGATGAACGGTCGCCATATCAGAAGCATGGAGCCTTTGCTATTCCCTTTTTTCTCCATCCCTGTAGACGATTCGATAAAATTAATCCTTCCATCAGTAATGACTCGAACTTCATCAACAGTTTCCAGGGCTTTACTGAACCAGCCAACAGACATATCCTCGGGAACCAGCATCACTACCGGCTGATGCTGCCTTACACACTGCTCAGCAGCTTTCTCCACCCACGGCCTGATATTGGAATATGGCGGGTTATTCCAGATTGCGCCGTAACTTAACCATTCAGAGTTAAGCGCGTCGTCGGCCTCAGTTAGCCAGTGCGCGCATAGCGCATTTTTGTCACTGGCTGCCGAGTCGAGCCAAAATCCAAACTCAATATCCAGTGCGTCGAACAACCACAGCGGCGTTTGCCAGCAATCTTTATCATGAGGTGGCGTATTTGATTTGATGGTCATGACGCCTTTCTCCCAGTTCGTTTAGCCCACTCCAGCGCCTCCTGTGCGTCGTTACTCCACGACACGCCATGCTCAGCACCGAATGCGTTGATCAGCTCCAGCAGGTCGCTGAACTCACCTACGCGCATCTTTGACGTTGACTGGCCGAGAACAACAAACCCACCGTAAATACCTGGCGCCGAGCGCTGCCCCTTTAGCGCCGCCGTGAATATCGCCTTCCAGTCATCCGGTGATAATTTCTGCCCGTACCACTCAACCTGTTCAGCCACATCGCGCAAAGTTGCCCAAAGCCTGCGATTCTGCTGGCTGCTGCGGGTGCGCTCTTTGATTTCGACGACGTAGGGCTTTTCGGTGTTGAGGGGGAGTTGCTGAATGGTGCGAATGGCGTTTTGCTGTACTAGCGGACTTCTGACTTCAAACGAGAATCTCATGTTATTTCTCCCTTAAGCCGGTTCCTTCCCATAGCTGCTTCTCAATAACTTGCAGCATGGTTAAAGCGTTATGTGATGCGTTTTTAGAATGCTCGGTTCCGTCATCGACGATTGCCAACAACTGCTGTTTCATGTTGACGGCGTTAACCAGGGCGTCGCATATCAGACGATACTGACGGCGGGATAGTGTGATTGTTCGTTGCGCCATATCGCTAACTCCTTACCTTGAGTCCAGCTGTGCGAAGAGTCTCTTCGATTTCCCAACCGGCATATACTGGGTAACGTTCAGAACCATCACAGCAGCGGTCTTTTTCGCTACGGGATATCGCTACATCATCCCAATAATCATCGGGTGCATGTCCAGCCTGAATCCAGATTAAGTGGGCGTGAGGCTCAGGCAGAACTATCTCTATAGCCTCCCTGCTCGCCTTCCATGCCAGCCAACACATAGCTACTATTTTATGGTTTGGATATTCTACTGGCTCCCAGCCTGTGCATTCCTCAAACCACTCCTCAAAAGCTCCGCGAATCTTTTCCACTTCTCCTCCTGATATAACTGTTGATATGCCACGCGCCAACTCTTCTATTTCATCGTGACTCGGCGATAGCGTCATTGCGTGAGGGAAATTAGCGATTAGCTCCAGAGGGAATGTCGCTATCCTCGTAAGTTGGCTGCTTCCATCCGCAATGGCAGTCCTGAAGCTCTCCGCTACCACCCTCCAGGTATTCACCACATTCCGGGCAGTAAAGCAGCGGCATGCCGTATGTCTCCAGCAGGTGACGCACGCGTCGAACACGATCTAAGGTTATGATTGCCATCACTTAGCCTCCACCTTGATGCCTACGGCGGTAAGTGTTTGTTCGACTTGTTCCTGATAACCCTGACCGCCAGCACTAACAGATTCATGGTGACGGTGTTGCACAGCATCTTTTCCACTTTCCCCTCCATTAACCGTGTCAATAATCTGGCTAATCCTGTATTTCATACCCCGAGTGATAATCTCATGCAGAACACGATCTCTGCGGTATTTTCTGTCTTTCGGGCGATGCTTGAATTTCTCGCGCATTGGCAGTGAAGATGACCTGTAATATTTTTTAAATCTTGCGCGGCTTTCAGCAACGTCTGCCTCAAATAGTTCTCTGTGTGTTGACATATTCCCCTCCATTAAAAAGGCTCGCTTTTGCGAGCCTGTTATTCGTCTTCACATTCATCAAACAATTTCCAGCGCCCGACACCTTCCCATTTGCCGTATCTGTTACCCAGTGAGTCAAAGCTCCGGCCAAATGGTTCGTAATAGCAGAGGAACGCATGAAGCAGAGTCTTTGCCGATGTTTTGAGGCGGCATTTTTTGCTGACAGCCATAGAAAACCGGGTCATGCTAATAGCCTCGACTGCGGGCCAGATGAACCACACCCACACCAGAAGGATTGCAATAGCTGCCAGAATGATATTGGCTATTGCTCCGCTGAATATCAGATATGTGGTCATACAGCACTCCTTGCTGCCGCCAGACAGCGGTTAAACATCATGGTTAGTTCGTTGGCGCATCCGAATTTCATCGGATTATTCAGAACTGTTCCGGTAGCCATCCCGCGCTTAATCGCCACGGATCGGCTCTCGAAATAGATAAACCGCCCGCCTGTTCTTGTGCGCCAGAGATATCCGCGCTCTGCCAGTTTGCACAGTGTCGAGGTCAACGACGGCTTACTGATACTGGTATGCCTCTGCAATTCAGCAAGGCCGCTGCCGGGATTCTCGGTGATGAATTTGATGATTGTTTCGTAGTTGTTCACGAGCGATCCTCCAGAACGCCATTCAGTACGCCTATGGTGTACAGTAGCCAGACAAACGATATACCCAGGGGTTTGATGCGCTCGTAGTGCTTGAGCAGAATCGGGCGGCTCAGCTTGTCTTTGTTGACGCCGGGATTTTCGGCAAAAGCCTTCTTTGCCTCGTTCAGAGCTTCCCTTGCGCAGCAACGCAGGGCATTTCTCATTTCCGGTGTCATGCCCTGTTCCCCCTGTAGCTGTCCCAGGTGAATGCCAGCGTGCATCCGCCTCCGTCGTTCATGCGGTCTATCACCCGTTCACCGATGAATGCGGATAGTTCCTCTTTGCTCTGGTTGCTAATCAGAATCGTGGGGCGCATGCGTTCGTACCGGGTGTTGATGATTTCGAACATGATTAGCTTCTCAGCTTCGCTACCGAACTGTACACCGACTTCATCGATAATCAGCAGGTCTGGGCGGGTGAACTGGCGTATAACATCGTCTTCGGAGCGAGTCGCGCTTTTCGACCATGTCGCCTTGTACTCACGGGCAATTTTCAGGGCAGTAGTGAATGCCGCCGTGCTCTGGTGCTTCTCGATGACGTGTTGTGCAATAGCCAGCGCCAGGTGATTCTTGCCAGTGCCAGGCTTGCCGCACATAACAAGTCCGCCGCCGCGCTTGAGGCGATCAGGCCACTTTGAGGCGTATGCCTGACATACCCTGAGTGCCTTTTTCGCGTCATCACAACCAGGAACGTAGTTATCCAGAGTGCAATCAGCGAATCGCTCAGGAACGCGCAAATCCAACTTCAGGCGCTCGATAGTTCGGCGTCGTGCTTCAGCGTCAATCTGCTCCCGCTCTCTGTGTAGTTCGTCCAGTTGCTCTCTCAGGCAGCCAGGGCATTCCGTATGGTTTGGAGGAATCTTGATCATCCCGGTAATCGTCCTAACTCGCTGCTCGTACTCACCGTGCGACTCACAGTGAGCAGCTACGATTTCAACTGTGCTGTGCGGGATATCCGCAGGCGGCTTGCTCAGTTCGGAGAGTTTTCTCTCCACGTTGGAAATTTTCTCGTTGATGTCCATGGTCACTCCGTCGCCCAGGATGGCATTTCAGTCTGGCCGTAGTCTTTAGTGGCAAAGCTCTCGTTAACGGCCCGCTTTGCAGGGGCTCGGTATGCGTTTTTATTCTGGTAGTTCAGCTTGGCGCTGGCAGTGTTGAACCAGCTTTTAGGTTTCTCGCGGGTGAACTCCATGTCCAGTCGGGTAAGCTCAGCAACGAGATCGATATTTGAAAACAGAGCTTTCCAGGAGTCGAAGTCCTTTTGGTTTAGTCTCACCACATTCCCTTCGAAGGCATATCGGCTAGCCATCTGATGAATTGTTGCCCCTGACTCATCGGTACAAGTCGCGTCAGCGGCTTGGGTGTTAACAGAGGGAATCAGGTTAAGGGAATCAGGAATCAGGTTAAGGGAATCAGCAGGATTTAAATTGTTCTCTACTGGTTCTTGCACTGTACTTGCATGGTGCTTTTCTGGTGTCTCATTGTTTTCAATGACTTGAGGTGATTTTGCATCCTTCTTATCTTCCTCTTTATCGTCCTTGCACTGTTCTTGTCCGGTGCTGTCATTGTTCTCTACTGGTTCTGGTATCTCACTTGCAGCTTCTTTGCAGTGAGGATTCTGGTGCTTCTTCCAGTTTGAGATCTGGATAAATCCATCTCCATTAACCTGGTAACGGTTGATGAATTTACGCTGATATAACTGCTGAAGGAGTTCATCGCAGTCAACGTTGTCGAACGGTAGGACAAGCGCTTTAACCTTTTTTGGGCGATCATCCAATCGCCCTTCTTTGTCAGCAATAGTCCACAACCCGGCAAAAAGAAGGCGGGCATATGGAGAACACTCGGCTAATTCATCATTAGTGAAAAAGCCAGGTTTTATGTTTCTTGAGCGAGCCATTAAAATCCTCCCGGCAGTCTTGGGCCATAAATGCCCGTTTGCATTGCTTTTTCGTGAAGCTCTTCAAGGTAGGCAAGGTTGCTCTGGTGAGATTCGGTCAGGATTCCTCTTGGGCCGCCGTCTTCGATAATTATCGAAATGCCATCCCTGGAGATTTCATCAAGACGCTCACATCCGAGCTCAAAAATGAGCCTTAGTGCGTTTGTCTTGCACCCAACAGATGTTACGCAGAGCTCCTCAAACCATTCGTGAAGGTTCATTTGTATTGGTTTTGCTGCGCAGATAATGGAGTAGTTATCTGCAACTTCTTCCAGTGTTGACTTGGATTCGCAAAGGCAAAATGAGCGACATATCTCATCGACAACATCCAATGAGCAGCGAAAAAACTCTCTCCCGCTATTAATCCGGTAATCGTTCAGCGCTGCATGTATGCGGGCCTCGTCGCCGCGAGGGTCATCAGAAAAGTAAGATGCCTCTACGAGAAATTTATCCGGAACGCCGGTTGCAGAAGATATCTCTTTGGCTCTCATTTCTGGCGAGGTGGTTGTCATGCCAACTTTCAACAGCCCAGGCATGCATGGGTTGGACAATATGTACACCCAACCTTTTGTATTGATGCTTTCTTTAACTGGCCCGCTAATATCTATTGGCATGGAGTATTTTGATTCCAGCCTTCTTACTTCTTCCTTTATAAATTCATACCCGCATTCTTTTACAAGATCGTCATTTAAGGGCATAATTACCTCTGTGAGTTGCTTTAAAAATCCATCGATATCTGGTCTAAATCCTCGGTCTTGCACACCGGGGATTTTTTCTTTCCGATAGCCTGATAGGCATCCTGAATAGCCCGTCCCAATGGACTGACCTCTACCGCCATCCTGGCGATGCAGAATACCGTTGCGATATCCCGCCAGTTCATCCGGCTGACCTTCGATTCATGCCACCCGGCAAGGTCGGCAAACTTCCGCCCGGTGAGCTGCGAGAGCATGATTAGCAGGTCGGTTTCAGCGCGATCTACTTCACGCGCAGTTGGTTTGCTGTAGCTTGCGTTTTCCATTTCGTAATATTTTCCGTGTTGAATATGTGGTTATGTGACGCATACGGGTGTATGCGTTTAGGTTTGCCACCCGTCTTCGGTTTGGCGGAGCTGGTTGTTAAAGAGCGATATTGCTTAGGCGGATAAGAGTTTCTTGCGACTCACATCCAGTAGGTCTTCTGCCAAATATTTACCTCGGGAGATTCCCTCAATGGTTTTGGCGTACTCTGTCTTTCCGAAGAACTCAGTCTTTGGTAAGAAGCCATTTTTTAGCCATTTATAAACGGCTCGCTCGCTTACTCCGCAGGCTTTGGCAACTTCGGAAATCCCGACCCCTTTAATTGGCTCTTCGATACTGAGCATAGGGATAACTCCTTTTCGTACTTTCAGTACGCATTATGATGGAACTGAAAGTTTTTGCAAGTGGTTTACTATCGAACCTATGGTACAAAATGAAAAAATGCGTCAAGAATTCGCCCAGCGGCTAGCGCAGGCCTGTAAGGATGCTGGATACGATGAACACGGAAGAGGAATGGCTATAGCCAGGGCTCTTGGCTTGTCCTCAAAAGGCGTTAGTAAGTGGTTTAATGCCGAATCCCTCCCCAGACAGGAAAAGATGAATGCCTTAGCAAGGCTGCTTAAGGTTGATGTCGTGTGGTTGCAGCATGGACATATCCAATCGACTAAAGAAAATCCTGTCGAATATGCAGGAAAGATTAGATCCGGCATCGTCCCTGTTCGTGGCGACGCCAGCCTGGGGGTTGATGGCGCTATAGACATGACTGAGCGCAATGAAGGCTGGTTGAGGGCCTACAGCCGTGATCCGAATGCATATGCCATTCACACGTCCGGAGATAGCATGTGGCCGCGCATTAAGTCTGGTGACTATGTGCTTATCGAGCCTGCCGCTACCGTGCTACCTGGCGATGAGGTCTTCGTCAGAACTAAAGACGATCACAACATGATTAAGGTTCTCGGGTATGACAGAGACGGGGAATATCAGTTCGTGAGCATTAACCAGGACCACCGGCCGGTAACGTACCGTCACGCTGATATCAAGAAGATAGAGTTCGTAGCTGGAATCTTCAAGAAGACTCTGTTCATGGACGATGATGAAGCTCGCGAGTATCTGAGGGCCTGATGAGACGTTTGGTTAACACGGAGTGCGCATGAGGATAGGTATAGTTTTCCCGGTGATAGTGTTCATTGTTGCTGTGGCGTTTATGGCGTGGTTTGTAGTAGGTGGGTACGCGGTGCAAGGGGAATGATGAGACGTTTGAGTGATGGGGTATTTGATGCCATTAATCACTGATCATTTGTCAGGTTTCTATCGTAGCCACGTTTGATGTAAACTCTATCGTGTTGCTGCGTGTGACTTTTCTGCATCAACATAAAATTGAGGGTCGCCTCCTTAAGGGCTAGAAATGAGCAAAAAAGAGCCAAAGTTAATATCGTTTGATGAATTCGCAGAATACCTTAATGGGCTAAAAGGTGAGCATATTTGCCCAATGTGCGAAGAAGAGAAATGGACGCTATACACCCCGAAAGAGTTGGAAGATCAGAGTAATAACAGAAGGATGCAACCAACCATCCCATTCGCCACCTATTCATCAAAAGATGGTAAGGAGAAGGGTAATCTTCTTGGCGGTTCTGTTTTGGACGTACTCATAATGGAGTGTCAAAACTGTGGGTATATGAATTTTTTCTCCTATGCAAAAGTTTTGAAAAACATAAGTAATAGTGAAGAAAAAGAATCAGATTCCAGCAGACAAGGAGAAGATGATGAATCACCGGGAAACTGATTCATTTTCGCCAGCGACAGATGTCCTCAGACAAAATCATCAGATTAACCTAAAAAGGCATCACTCCAATTCGTCGTTTTCACCATCAACGAGAGGATTTATCCTTCAACTGGATAATGCACCTCACAACGGTTATGATAACTCCATTCCCGGGAGAGACGACATGAGTGGAAAAACCATAACAAGACTGGAGTTCTGGGTTGGCATCTGTGCATCAATTGTCACAATCATTGGTGCAGGTATCGTTGCAACATGGACGATATCAAACTCAATAAACGATAGAGTCAATGACTCAAGGCGGGAGCTGGCCGGGAACATCCAAAACAGCAAGGTTGAAATAACAACCAGAATTGATAGATTGGAAGACAAGATAGACTCAAACTACAAAGAAACATCATCCAGCCTAATGAAAATACAGGCTATCTTAGAATCCAAGCAGCAGAACAAACAATAACCCGGCCACCGCGCCGGGTTTTCTTTTGCCCTACCCGATAACCATGGTTAACCAATGGTTGAAATAATGTTTGGTGAATGTAGTATTTACCTGCGGCGGGTCCAGTAGTCCAGGACTGCTGCCGGTGGATGCACCAAGCCCGCCACCTCAATCTGATGTTTTTTTATTATCCGCCCGGTCCACGCCGGGTTTTTTTTGCCATTTATCCCCGATCCCCACATAGGCACCCCCCCCACCCGCCACCATAACCAACTGATATTAAACATCAATACACATTAAACCTTCGATTTGACCGCCACCCGGGCACCACTCCGATCCCCTCCCTACCCGGGCAACACCACACCACCCAAGACAGGCGTTTACAAAAATAAATTCCCTTATAAAACATAAATTAAACTACAAGTACGATCATTGGATTAAAATTTCGTACTAATGGTTCTTGCATATATCGAACTATTGGTTCAATATACATCCCATCAGCAGGACGCTGGTAGCCAAACGGAACAGATTGGCATTGCTCTTTAACAAGATGATTCCTTCCCGAAGACGGGAGGGCCAAAGCGAAAGTGCTTTGGGGTGTGGTGAAGGGTTCATGGACGGGAATATGTCGCACGTAAAGCGGCGAGGCCCGAGGGACTATTGCCGAATTGAAGTAGGCCGAATCGGGTCGAAATGGGTCTCCCACCGACCACACCACCAAAGCACTTACCGGAGGTAACTATGAATTCCAGACAGCGATACAGAGCCAAGCGCATGGCGTCATTCAATCGTGAGGCGTCTGAACGCAAAGATTATGCACGCAAAATCAACCGCGCCTTTACCCGCCTCTCCACTGGCTGTAGCGAGAGAACGGTTAAAGCCATGTCGCTACCATCTCTGCGTGAGAAACGCGAGCAGGAAGCCGCTGAGGCAGGTTCCTGCATGCTGCCAGAGGTAGCCATCTATCGCGCAGGACACCGGACAGTACGTAAAGACGCAACGCATATAATTAAGTGAAGGAGATAACCAATGAGAGAACTTAAAACAATCGCTGTTTCTGGAGATGCGAGGTCCATCAAGAGCCGAAGCCGAACCATTATGGCAGCAGATGCTGCATTGGCAGCTACCGAGCAAGTTTTTCAAAGCGAGATCGATGCTAAAGATATTGTTAACCTGGTAAAGCTGCAAAGAGCGGCGCTAGAGTCCGCTCTTGCATCACTGAAATTCGCAGACTAGGAAAGAACCCCCATGGCGGGCGGGGACTCCTGCCTGTGCTTCTTCTCAGCCACTTCCCTGCATAGCGGCAACAAATCTGAGATACGACGAATCATTGCTTCAGGAGTGGTGATGCTCGGGTCTTTTGCTGCAAGGGAAAGTGCCAAATCATAGGCTACGGACTCAGTAGTCCTTCCGCCAGTAAAGACGTTAGCTGACATAAAAAATCCTTATTTTGACTGTGGAAACATCAGTCTATCCCTTTCCTTTGGCTGTGGAAAGCAAGGAACCACCGAGCCTGAAGTGGTGAAAAGACAGGCGCAACCGGAGATATTTAAATGAAGAAATTCTTTAGCAAATTCCCAGCCGCAATTCAGGGGTGGGTTATCGGCACTCTTACCGGTGTTGCCATTCTCATAGCGACGCCACCAGTAGTTATATTTCTTCGTTGGTGGTTCAGATTATGGGGCGTGAATAACTGATAAGCATCAGTGCGGTTGGCAGACAGAAGATGAAGCTTGGCGAGAAGCCGCTGATTTGAAACGTTTAACGAACTATGACCCGCTACGGCGGGTTTTTATTGCCAAATTCAAGGAAAAATAAAATGAGCAACAAAATTGTGACCTATAAGGGACTCAACAAAGATTTAACCTGCCGTGATTTTCAGTTCGAAATCGGAAAATCATATAATCACGAAGGAAAAGTTGAAGCATGCGGCTCTGGATTTCATGCATGTGAATGCCCATTCGATGTGTTTAGTTATTACCCTCCAGCAGAAAGCCGCTACGCAGAAACTATTTCGTTTGGCGTCACTGACCGTAAAGAAAATGGTGATACAAAAATCGCCAGCGCCAGCATCACTATTAAAACAGAGCTAACCCTACCCGAATTCATTCAGCGGGGAATTGACTGGATTTGGAGTAAAATTGACAGATCTCTGGAACAGCAGAACATGACCGGCCACCGGTCAGCAGCAACGAACACTGGCGACTGTTCAGCAGCAACGAACACTGGCGACTATTCAGCAGCAACGAACACTGGCGACTGTTCAGCAGCAACGAACACTGGCGACTGTTCAGCAGCAACGAACACTGGCGACTGTTCAGCAGCAACGAACACTGGCGACTGTTCAGCAGCAACGAACACTGGCGACTGTTCAGCAGCAACGAACACTGGCGACTATTCAGCAGCAACGAACACTGGCGACTGTTCAGCAGCAACGAACACTGGCGACTGTTCAGCAGCAACGAACACTGGCGACTATTCAGCAGCAACGAACACTGGCGACTGTTCAGCAGCAACGAACACTGGCGACTGTTCAGCAGCAACGAACACTGGCTACCGGTCAGCAGCGGAAGTATCTGGATCGCAATCTGTAGCCGCATCGCTCGGAATTAAAGGGAAGGCTCGCGCATCTAAAAACGGCGCAATCGTACTCTGCTATCGCGATGAAGATGGAGAGTTAATTCACATCTGCGCAAGCAAGGTTGGCGAAAATGGAATCGAGCCTGATGTCTGGTATCAGTTAAATGAGTCAGGCGAATTTGAGACCGCCGAATAATTCGTTTTTTACTGGAGGGGATTATGGAATTTAAAGGGACGCCCGGTCCTTGGTCATACAGAAAGTCAGGACCACACTGGAATAATTCATTACTGACTAATATAGAGATTAATTTCGGGAGCGAAGGAGAATGTATTGCCGACACTGTTTACGAAGAAGCGGATGCCAGGCTAATCTCTGCGGCCCCTGAGCTTCTTGAGGCATTGCAATTAATCGTGGCTGAACATAGCGGAATGAATAAATCATGCGGTCACAATGGATATGAGTGTACATGTGGCTACGACAAAGCACGAGCGGCAATATCTAAAGCGCTGGGAGGTGAGTAATGGGAAGAAAGTTTAAAGTTTGGCTGGATTCTGGTGCGAATATTGAATCCAGATACGAAGATGAAGTTGACTTGGATTTCCTGGGTGTTTCATCGGAAGAATGGGAAAATATGAACGAACGCGAACGGGATGAATTAATGAAGGATGTCGCCTGGGAAAGAATGGATTGGGGATACAAAGAAATAACTGACGAGTAAGCACATATAGCGCATTAACCAGTGCGCTATGTGAGCATAGCTCGTTATCCCTTGAAGTTATTGCCCCGTGTCCGGGGCTTTTTTATGCGCGCATATCAGAGCTAATAACGTTAGCTGCGATATGCACACAATAAATAAGGAGTACACCCATGCAGTTTGTTAATGCAGGGGCCACCGTGCCGGGTGGCTCAGTTAATTACATTAAATTCATGCAGCATCACCCGTCATTCCGCGTGTCAAGTGCGTCATTTGTACCGCCGCCGCGCTGGAAAAGTCTGCTGCAAAAACTTGTTGAGTTTCTGACACAGGAAGGGCAGTCATGAGATTAAGCATCCGAGACATCGAAGAGTTGAAGCGCATTAAAGCAATGCTCACCGAAGACGACAGAGAACGAATTTATGCCGAAGTTGAGGCACTAACCAAATCATCAAACCCAATCACCGCCCTACTCAGAAATATAAAGCCTGATTCAAACACAGAGGACGCGGTTTCGTTTATGGAAGACCACGATATCGAATATCAGGAACGGGCGGCGGAAATGTTATGGGACTTACTGACATTCAGAGTGACCAATGAGTACGTGATGGAAATATTTAAACGCAGACATCAGGAGGCGGCATGAATCATCAGTTGGTAAATCATGTTCATAATCTAATAAACCCACTGAAATCTGAGTTTGAGCAAATCTGTACTGAGCCTGGCGTAACATTCAAGCGGGAAGCTGAGTTTGCCATGCAGATTTTTGCTAATAATGATTATCTGGCAAAGGTTGCGGTTGACAATCAAGTGAGTACCAGAAGCGCGGTTATGAATGTGGCCGCGATAGGCGTTACTCTGAACCCAGCGCAGAAGTTAGCTTACCTGGTCCCAAGGAAAGGCGCTATCTGTCTTGATATTAGCTACATGGGGCTGATGCATATTGCTCAGCAATCAGGGGCAATAAAGTGGTGCCAGTCATCTATTGTCAGAAAGAACGACAGCTTCCACCGTGAGGGGCTGGATAAGCCACCAGTACACATATACAACGACTTCGACACGGCAGAGCAGCGAGGTGACATCGTCGGTGCATATGTAGTCATAAAGACAGACGATGGCGATTACTTAACTCACACCATGCGAATTGATGATATCTGCGCAATTCGTGACCGCTCTGAGGCCTGGAAGGCATACAAAAGCAAAGGTAAGTCATGCCCCTGGGTAACCGACGAAGAGCAAATGATTCTCAAGACTGTCGTTAAACAGGCGGCCAAATACTGGCCTCGCCGTGAACGCCTGGATGCCGCAATCGACCACGTTAACACCGAGGGTGAGGAAGGTATTAACTTTTCAAATGAACGACAGACAGAGAGGGATGTCACTCCGGCAGGAGAGGAAATAATAAAAGAAATTAACGATGTTCTTATTTCCATGAACAAGACGTGGAATGAAGACCTCTTACCCCTGTGTTCAAAAATATTCCGCAGAGAAATTAGAGGTGCATCAGAACTTAGCCAGATTGAAGCTGCTAAGGCTCTCGGCTTCCTGAAGCAAAAGGCGGCAGCATGACACCTGAAATAATAATGGAACGCACTGGCATTGACGTTACAAATATTGAGCAAGGTAATGAAGCGTGGCATAAGCTGAGACTCGGTGTTATCACCGCATCTGATGTTCACAATGTTATATCAAAACCTCGCTCAGGAAAGAAATGGACAGATATGAAAATGTCATACTTTCATACTCTGCTTGCTGAGGTTTGCACTGGGGTTTCGCCTGAAGTTAATGCAAAGGCATTGGCCTGGGGGAAACAATTTGAAGACGACGCCAGAGTTCTTTTCGAATTCACTACCGGCGTTAACGTGGTCGAATCGCCAATACTTTTCCGAGACGATGGCATGAGAACTTCCTGCTCTCCTGACGGCTTGTGCAGCAATGGATACGGTCTGGAGTTGAAGTGCCCTTTCACCTCTCGCGACTTTATGAAATTCCGCCTTGGTGGATTTGAGGCAATAAAATCAGCGTACATGGCTCAGGTTCAGTACAGCATGTGGGTTACCGGAAAGGATAGTTGGTTCTTTGCTAATTACGACCCTCGCATGAAACGGGAGGGAATCCATCATGTTGTGGTTGAGCGTGATGAAAAATACATGGCTGACTTCAACGAACTGATTCCAGAATTCATAGAGAAAATGGATGAGGCGCTCAGTGAAATTGGTTTTTCTTTCGGCGAACAATGGAAATAAATCATGCACTCTCCCACAGACAATATCAGATGTGGGAGCACCGTCATTCGTTATTACTCAGCGTATGGCGGATGGATGCTCCCTGATAAAACTTTCACTAAAAACCCACTCAAAGCCCATCGCATTGCAGAAGAAACCGAATAGAAAAAGGAAACGCATAAGCAGGCGTGGGAGCCGTATGAAGTCGAATTCCTTATTAAGCGCAACCCGAGAACAACATTAGCCAGCCTGGCTAAAAAGCTCGACAGAAGCAAACCGGACATTATTCAAATATTAATCGCAATATCAGCAGGAAATTAACGGAGGGTTTATGAGCGAGATTGAGAAGCTTAAAGAAGAGCATATGCAAGCGCTTACAGCATATGAAGCAACAGTGCAGAACCTGAATGCAAAAGTTGAAGCGCTGGCGGCGGAGAGCGCGAGACTTAAATCAGAGATAGCGAATATCACATTCATGGAAGATGAAGTGTTTTTCAATTGCGACCGGAGAGCTCAGGAAGTGATGGGGAGAATAGTTAACGTAAAAACCCCCGCCACCGACGCAGTGATTGCAGATATGCGCGATACGGCACGCAACGAACTGTACCAAGAATTCGTTAAACGCGCCCGGCTCGCAGGGATGAGCGATAGTGACATTGTCAGCGTATTTGAGGCTACCGACGCCCTCCTGCATTGTGCAGAGCAACTGCGCAGCGGCAAGGGGGCGGCATGATGCCGGGCGTAATTTACGGCTCAATAAATAATGACCGCCAATGGATTTTACACAACGGAATCATTAAAACTCGCGTGCCTGGCGATATCTGGAGGGATGCAGGATGGCCACAGCCGACAATGAAAGAGAGTGACATTGATTATTACATCGCAACAGGGGAAATGAAGGAGGCCCGCAGCAATGGCGAATAACACTGATTTTAGTTCCTGGTGGCAGCAACTCAACGAAATCGCACGGAATAAGGGATTCGATAACGCTGGCGACCCGAGCAAATGGCGAGATGAATTTGATCGTGGATTGTCTCCTGCTGATGCGTGGAATGGCGACTGGGATTTATATTGAGGGGACTGGCGATGAGTGAATTAAGCGTGAAACAAAAAATACAGTTAATTAAAAATATCGCAGAGAGAAATAATGTCATTAACAGCACTGACGCCCTGTTTGTCATTAATGCGCTTGAGAGTCGCATAGCAGAACTGGAATCACGCCGGGTGCGGGTTGAGTTGGCGCCTCTGGAGCCTGACGACGGCTCTGATGCACAGGTAGCTATAAACGCGGGTATTCGTAATTGGGCCATAGTCAGATGCCGGGATGCATTCATATTGGCATGCAAATCTGCTGGAATAGAGTGCGAGGTGGTGTGATATGGCTAAATCATCTGATGTACATGATTTGTTTAATGCGTATCAAAAACAGACCCGGAAGATGCCTGCGAAAGGTGTTTACGCTTCTAAACAACGGCGCGATGAAGTACAGGCGGCCCACGTTCGCAAGATAATGCGGACACGTCGCAGGTCAGTTGGAAAATCAAATAAGCTGGGCTTCCGCTTTACTGCGGAAATGCGCGTGGCTCTGATTTGCGATATGAATTGTTGGGCTCTGATATGCCGCTCTAATCGCAATCAGGTGGCTAATAATGGCGAGGTGGTGTGATGAGCGATATCTATGAAGCGATGATAAAAGCGGCTCCGAAGGTGAAATAATCAGTTGATCATTTGATCAAATAATCCCTCCCCTATCCCACAACGATTTATACTCTCCGCAACTGGAGGGTTTAGTCATGTCTAAGTGGAACATCGCGGCACGTAGTGTCGAAGAGCAGGATAAGGTTAATGTTGACCTCGCAGCGTCAGGCGTTGCTTACAAAGAGCGCCTCAATATGCCGATTATCGCTGAGCAGGTCATGAGGGAGCAGCCAGAACAGTATCAGGAGTATTTCATGGAACGACTACGCCACTATCGAGAGCAGAGCGTTAAGCTGCCGAATGCGTCAGACCCTCGCTATCTGAAAATGGCAGAGGATAACGCCAAAAAATGAGGCTGTTAGCGCTGGCACTACTCGCAATTTCTACCGCAGCTTTTGCTGACGATTCTGGCTATGGGGATCCCGTTTCTCGTTGCCTCAACAATCACACTATCCCGTACATCAAGTCTGATATTGATGCTCGTAAAATCGTCGATGACGCATACAAAGAATGCGACTCCGTGATTAAAGAATGGCAGAGTAATCGGGAATTGTTGCCGAAGGAAATGAGAGACAGGCAAGAAAAGGAGCTGTACGAATTTTACATCAGGATGATAGAAATCAGGCGAAAATCAGAGCCTGTTAAGTAGAAAACAAACCACCTACTCACAAGGTCGCCAATCGGCGGCCTTTTTATTTTGCGTTGATTTGCATAGCAAATGTGGAAAATACACAGGAGAGACAAATGGCAAAGTTGCTTACGTTATTGCAATGGGCTGACGCGCACTATGAAACTCCACCCTCACTGAGAACGTTGCAGCGATGGACCAGGGAGGGACGTATCTACCCCGCCCCGGAACTGCATGGCAGGGAGTATAAGGTTCAGCATGATGCGGTGTATGTGGACCCTAGCAAGAAGAACCTCAAGCCAAAACATGTGAAACTGCCGAGCAAAGGCACGCTACTGGAGAGATTAAAACATGGCGAACAGGCCAGCCCGTTACGACGCTAACTTACCCCGTAACCTGACCTATCGTAAACGCAACAAAATCTACTCATGGCGCAATCCGATGACCGAGCAAGAGATATCACTGGGGCGCATCTCACGCAAGGATGCAATCGCCCAAGCTATTGAAGCCAACAACTATATAGAGCAGAACTACATCCCCTCCACACTGCTCGACCGCATCAAAGATGTCCCCACATTCACAGTGACTGAATGGCTCAAGCGGTACAGGGTCATTCTGGAGCGCCGTGAATTGAAGCCCAACACGATGAAGGTCAGGAACAATCAACTACAAACCATAGATGATGAATTTGGCCGGTTTCCTCTGTCCGCAATATCGACAAAGGACATCGCTGAATTTCTGGAGTCATACGTCTCATGCGGGAAGAAAAGCATGGCTGCCGGTCTCAGATCTGTTCTGATGGACATATTCAGGGAGGCGATGGTGGAAGGCCATCTTGAAAGAAATCCTGTAGAGCCGACAAGAACTCCGACGCCAGAGGTTAAGAGGGAGAGACTTCTTCTTGAGCCATTCATAATCATCAGGGATGCAGCCATCAGAAACTCATCCTGGGCCGCCAACGCTTTCAATCTGGCGCTGGTAACAGGGCAGAGGCGAGAAGATGTAGCCAAATTTCAATTCAGCCACATAAAAGATGGGCGTCTGTTTGTAGAGCAGGAGAAGACTGGCCACAAACTCGCGATTCCCCTTGATTTAACACTAGACTCCGCAGGGCTGGTATTGCAGGATGTCATAGACCAATGTCGTACTAACAACCCATCGGACTATATGATTTACTCAGCGGTGCGTCGCGGAGGAAGAAAGCCAGGGCCACTAACGCCAGATGGACTGACCCAGGCTTTTTCTGATATGAGGGACATGTCAGGATTGCGATTTGGCCCCAACCCGCCATCTTTCCACGAAATCAGGAGTCTCGCCAGTAGGTTGTATGAAAGGGAGCGTGGGGAAGAATTTGCAAGGAAACTTCTTGGTCACAAGAATTTAACAATGACGCAAAAATACCTGGACTCCAGGGGTGCTGAGTATGATATGGTTTAGACAGGATATGAAGATTTCGGGAGATTTTCGTGTCCTTTCGTGAGAGACGATAAAAACACGTTTAAAAACATACAGATAAAAAAAGACCGAATACGATTCCTATATTCGGTCCAGGGAAATGGCTCTTGGGAGAGAGCCGTGCGCTAAAAGTTGGCATTAATGCAGGCTAAGTCGCCTTGCCCTTTAAAGAATAGATGAGAGTCGCAGGTTTTCCAGTCCGGCCCCCTTTTCTGGACGAAAAAAACCGGCGCTGCGACTACTCGTCTCAGTAAAAAACCGCCATACCGATACCGGTAATGGCGGTTTTTTTATGCCAGGTCAGTTAATTACACAGTTTTTGCGCCCGCTCGATAAAGGGCGCCAGACTCATCTTCTGCCCCGGATGCGCCGGGTCGTCAATCATAATGGTTTCCAGGGGCTGGCCGGTGCTTTTCCCGTCTGCGACCCGCGCTTTCGCCACATCGTTTAACGGATACTGCATCAGGGTACTGGGATTGATCACAAACAGGGCATTACCAGTGCGACAGCTCAGCATCACCTCTTCACGGTTAAACGCCCACTTATCTTTCCCTATTTCAAAACGGCTTACGGTGATCACCTTAGGTGCGGCCAACGCCGCGCCGGAGGCGGCGAGCAGCAGCAGGGTTATTGCGATTTTTTTCATCAGCACTCAAGTACCATTCAGTTAAAAAGGTTCCAGGGTGGCAAACAGGCTCACGCACAGCAGCACAGCCAGCGCCAGCGCCATTTCCACCCGGGTCAGTATAATAAAACGCTGCTGCGCCACGCCCGCGCTTTGCGCAAAACGCGGCACCAGCAGGTAACGATTAACCAGCGCGATCGCCACCATGACGCTTGCCAACCCCATTTTAAGCAATAGCAGCCGAACGTAGTCGCCCTGCCACGACCAGTGCCAGCCCAGTATCGCCAGGCTGTTGATGGCGCCGGTGGCAATGACCAGCGCCACCGCCAGGTGGCCATAGCGCGAAAAGCGCATCATGGCCGCAATCGCCGACTTGCGCCAGCGCGGCTTTGTCGCCATCCGCATACAGACCAGAAGCGGTACCAGTCCACCGACCCACCAGGCGGCGGCCAGCAGATGAACGGCATGGTTAGTACGATGCAGCGCCCCGGCGACACCGTCATGCATCGCCGCATGCCCGGTACCGGCCAGTAACGCCAGCTGTAAAGCCGCCAGACAGAGCAGCAACGGCGAGCGGCGCGGCGGCCTCAGCAAGGTTACTGCAACAATGATCAACGCCAGTACCATCTGCCACAGCCATACTGCGCCAAAGCGGGTGCCCGGCAGCATGCGCCAGATATCCGGGTTTAGCACATCGCTCCACCCCTGCCCCATCAATCCCCCCTGCAGCGCAAACAGCAACAGCGCGCTCAGGAGATTCAAGAGTGCGGCAGCACTCCACAAACGCGCCAGACGGCGGGTCACCACAGAGGCAAAACGGCCGGAGCTGAGCAGTACGCTACAGATGGCCGATCCCACCAGCAGCATCAGTGCCAGATCGTGACTAAAGCGCATCGCAACCGCAACCAGATGCAGCATCTTACTTCACACTAAACTGATAGCTACCCTTAGTTTTGTGGCTATCGACCGACACCACGTGCCAGTCCACCTGATAGTTGCCAGGGGACAGTTCAGCCTTGATCGGTACAATCAGTTGGCGATCGTTTCCGGACGCCAGACTGGCGGGACCAGTGGCGACCTTCTGCTGTTGGGGCCCTGTCAGGGTGACGCCGCTAAAAGCCGGCTCCACCCCTTCGGAAAAGGTCAGCGTCAGGGTGTTAGTTTGCGCCGTCGCCACGCTGTCAGCGGCGGGTTGTTGCTGTTGAAGATGGGCGTGAGCCAGTGCCAGGGAAGGCGTCAAAGAGGCAGCCAGAAACAGAGAGGCGAGTCGTTTACGGGACAGGGCCATTCCGGTCATTCCTTTTGTTTATGGATCTGGCCCAAAGAATAACTGTCGAGCCTCGTCAAATCCAGCGCGTCTGGTGCCCCATACGCGGAAAGACTTGTCATTGTGTGCGCCAGGCAGTACCTTCTGGATTCCCAAAAATGGAGACCGCGATGAACAACAATCTTGCACAGCTCCCTCAGGAGGAGATGGACAAAGTTAACGTCGATCTGGCTGCGGCAGGGGTCGCGTTTAAAGAGCGCTACAATATGCCGGTTATCGCCGAAGCCGTGGAAAGAGAACAGCCGGAACCACTGCGTGAGTGGTTTAGGGAAAGACTAATCGCCCACAGACTGGCGTCGGTTAACCTTTCCCGACTGCCTTATGAGCCGAAATCAAAATAATTTCACTCCGGTGACATTTCCTTACAGAGCCTTTGCTAAGATTTTTCTCGTATAATATGACATCTAATATCAAAGGATGAGCGACCCGTCAGGACGACGGGTTAGCAACGGAGAAAGGAAAAGACAATGCCCCCGTGGAGTGTTGCCGCCGCACAATATGCCGCCCGACCCGGCGGTGTAGAAGAGAACATTCGCCACCACCTTAATTTTATCGAACATGCCGCACGCGAGTTCGTCGATCTACTGATCTTCCCGGAAAACTCGCTGGTCTGTGCCAATGAGCAGATCGATGACGGCGCGGGGCTGGCGGCTGATTCTCCTCTGTTACAGCCGTTACAGCAGGCGGCAATGCGCCATCGGATGACTGTCGTTGTGGGTCTGCCGCATCGGGATGCTCAGGGCTTCCCCGCCGGCGCCCTGGGTTTTATGCCCGACGGCGGGCAGGTTTCCTGCCGTAAACCCCATACCGGGGCCGGGGACTGGTTTACCCCCTGCCCTGAAATGCCGGTCATCGGCAGCGGTGAATACAGTTTCGCGCTCGCGGTGGATACCCCCAGCCATGAAGAGGCGCTGCCGCGTAGCGCCGCCGGGCTGGGAGCCAGCCTCTATGCCACTGGCGGTTTTGTCTCCGAAGCTAGCTGGCAGCACGATGTCATGTACCTTCAGCGCTGGGCTCATAAATACGGCATGGCAGTGCTGATGGCGAATAAAATCGAGCCGCTTAATGGCGGATATAGCCCGGGTCGCAGCGCCTTCTGGGATGAACGCGGACAGTTGGTCGTGCGCGCAGAGCAGCAGGAGCTGCTGGTGATAGGCCGACGCGCGCCTCAGGGTTGGCAGGGGGAAGTGGTTCCTGTACGCTAACGCTATTCAGCTGGCGGAGAGACTGATGCTACGCGTTATTGATACAGAAACCTGCGACCTGCACGGCGGCGTGGTCGAGGTGGCCTCCATCGATATCATCGACGGAAAAATGGTCAACCCCATGAGCAATCTGGTACGCCCCGAGAGACCCATCAGCCCCCAGGCGATGGCCATTCACCACATTACCGAAGCGATGGTCGCCGACCAGCCCTGGATTGAAGAGGTAATTCCCCGCTATCAGGGCAGCCCCTGGTATGTCGCCCACAATGCCAGCTTCGATCAGCGGGTATTGCCGGAAATGTCCGGCGAATGGATTTGTACCATGCGCCTTGCCCGCCACCTGTGGCCCGGTATCCGTTATAGCAATATGGGTCTGTACAAATCCCTGAAGCTGCACGTGGAAACACCCCCCGATCTCCATCATCACCGCGCCCTGTATGACTGCTATATCACCGCGGCCCTGCTGCTGCGTATTATGGAAGAGAGCAGTTGGACGCCGGAGCAGATGGTCACCATCACTGGCCGCCCCACGCTGCTGGAAAGCCTGCCGTTCGGTAAATATCGCGGCCAGCCTTTTGCTGATATCGCCGAGCGCGATCCCGGCTATCTGCGCTGGATGGCGGGCAATCTTAAACAGATGTCTCCGGCCCTGCGCCTGACCCTGCGCCACTGGCTTGATGAAGCCTGATATTACAGCATCCGCCCCGGTAGGGTCTCCTGAGCCAGGGCGATCATAAAGGCATACTCCAGGGCCACCCCTTCCCAGGATTTATAGCGTCCCGATTTGCCGCCGTGCCCGGAATCCATATCGGTACACAGCAGCAGCAAGGTGTCGTCACGCTTCATTTCCCGTAGTTTCGCCACCCATTTGGCCGGCTCCCAGTACTGAACCTGAGAATCGTGCAGCCCTGTCGTCACCAGCATATGGGGGTAAGGCTGGGGCGCCAGGTTGTCGTAGGGACTGTAGGCCTTGATATAGCGGTAATAGTCCGCCTCCTGCGGATTGCCCCACTCTTCAAATTCACCGGTGGTTAATGGGATCGACGTGTCGAGCATGGTGGTCAGCACATCCACAAAGGGCACCTGCGCCACCACGCCGAGAAACAGTTCAGGACGCATATTAATCACCGCCCCCATCAGCAGCCCGCCAGCGCTGCCCCCCATGGCGAAGAGCTTCTGCGGATCGCCATAGCCCTTCGCCAGCAGGGCATCGCACACATCCAGATAGTCGGTAAAGCTGTTCATCTTATTCAGCAGTTTTCCGTCGTCATACCACTGCTGGCCCAGCTCCCCGCCGCCGCGCACGTGAGCAATGGCGCATACGAAACCGCGCTCCAGCAGACTCAGGCGACTGGTGCTGAAATCTGCATCAATACTGCTGCCGTATGCGCCATAGCCGTAAACCAGCAGCGGATTATGGCCACGCCGGAAATGGCGCCGGTGATAAACCAGGGATACCGGAACCTCCGTTCCATCACGGGCCGCTATCCACAGATGCTCGCTGCGGTAGTCGTCGGCATCGAAACCGGGCACCGGCGTCTGCTTAAGTATCCGCCGCTCGCCGCTATCCATATTCAGTTCAAACAGGGTATCCGGCGTGGTCATCGAGGAGTAGCCATAGCGCAGCCAGGCCGTCTCTGGCTCCGGATTCAGGGCTATCCAGGTCACATAGGCCGGATCGTCAAAGGCAATGCCTGTCTCCTCACCGCTCTGGCGGTGGATACGGCGCAGGCTGGTCAGACCGCGCTGACGTTCTTCCACCACCAGCCAGTCGCGAAACAGGGTAAAGCCTTCCAGCATGACCACATCCCGGGCCGGAATCACGGTCTGCCAGCCGGACTCATCCCCCGTTGCGGCACGCCACAGGCCAAAATTTTTCCCGGCCCGGTTCGATCGCACCCAGAATTCATCCTGGTAGTGATCCAGGGTGTATTCATGGTGACGGCGCCGCGCCAGGAAACATTCAGGACGGGGACATTCAGCATTAGCGTCCAGCAGCCATACCTCGCTGGTGGTGGCGCTGCTGAGATCAATCAGCACGTATTTTTGCGATGAACTCTTATGTACGCCGACGTAGAAGGCTTCGTTCGGCTCTTCGAAGATCAGCTCATCATCCCGGGACGGACTGCCGACAGTGTGGCGCCACACCTGCCAGGGATGCAGGGTCTTCGGATGTTTGCGGACATAGTAGAGGGTGCGCGAATCATTGGCCCAGACAAAGTCCGGCGAGGCATTGTCCAGCACTTCCGGGTACCAGTTACCGCTCTGCAAATTACGCAGCCGCAGGCTGTACTGGCGACGCGACAGATAATCCTCCGCTATCGCCATCACCTGATTATCTGGGGCCACATTCATGCCCCCCAGGGTGTAAAACTCGCTGTGGGCGGCGCGTTCATTGGCATCCAGCAGGATCTGCCAGGGTTCCTGCTCCCCGGATTCCACCGGCTGGCGCTGCCAGCAGGCATACTCATTCCCCTGTTGGTAAATATAGCGATAACGGTAGCCGTTCTTCACCCAGGGCGCCGAAGCGTCATGCTCCGGCACTCGCCCGACCATCTCTTTGAGCAATCGGTCCTGAAGCGCGCGCTGGGAAGCCATAATCCGGCGGCCATACTCATTCTCCTGGCGTAAATAGCCAAGCACCTCGGGAGCGCTCCTGTCGTCGTCGCGTAGCCAGTAGTAGTGATCAATACGGGTGTCGCCATGAACGGTGATGGCGTGCGGCACTCTTTTTGCTTTTGGGGGCATGGTTATTCTTCTTGTTTCCGGATAATGCACACCTGTAAGGGTGTGCATTATCTGCCCTTCTTGCAAGTTATACCGATTATCCTTCAGCAGCTGGAAGGATTTGGCCTTTGGCGGGGAGGGAAAGATTATTCAGGAAGCTGGCGCTTCTGAGCCTGGATATCCTGCTCGATGCCGTCGCGCACGTCCTGGGGGATCTGTAGCGCATCACCCAGCGCATTGAGGTAACTGCGCTCCATAAAGTGGTCGATGTCGATGGCAGCACAGCTCAGAAAATAGAGTTCCAGCGCCTCTTCTTCATTGCGAACCCCCTGAGCCAGACGTTGAGGATCCAAAGGCTGTTCAATGGCGCGCTGCACCAGAGCGCGCCCTTCCTGTTCAATGCCCGCCTCCTGAAGCTGCTGCTCAATGACCTGACGCTCTTGATCATCGATATGTCCGTCACTTTTAGCGGCAAAGACCAGCGCCAGTACCAGACGTTCCGCGCGCTCATCCAGCGGCGATGCCTGATTCGCCAGCGCAGGCTGTACCGGCTGCGCCTGCTGCTGCGGCTGCTGGGTTTCGCTCATACGTTGCTTGTACTTGTTCCACAGCACGCTGCCAGCCACGGCGCCACCACCAACCAGTAACGCGCTGCCGCCGTATTTGGTCAATAGCTTGCGCGACGATTTGCTGGCCACCAGCAGCCCCGCCAGACCGCCCAGCGCGCCCGGTACCAGTAACTTACTTAATCCCTGCTCCTGCTTGCCTGCACTTCCCTGCTGCCCACTCTGGCCCAGCATTGACTGCAGTTGATTTAACCAGTTAGCCATGCAAATACCCCTGTAATGATCTATTCATGCACTTTGCAGGGTAAGTGACTCAGTGTCAGGAAGTGTCGGGAAACGCAAAAAAAGCAAAATGGCCCTAAAGGGCCGTCAGGTTGATGACAAAGAGGGAAAAACGTGGTTTTTCCCTCTTTGTGGTTAAAGGCTCAGGCCGCTTTGTGCTTCGCGCGCGCTTTGGGCGCCGCCTTCTCTTCCTGCTCTGGTGTTGTCACAGCCTTTGGCTGGGGCCGCTTGCCGGTCTTAATCAGGGTGGAGAGCGTCTCTTTATGCTCCGCCAGCCACAGACCTAATGCCTCGCGCTGAGATTCGTCCAGCTCCACTGGTCCCTCTTCCAGCCACTCTTCGAACGACTCCGCCAGATCTAACATTTTATCCCAGGAGTCTGCCTCCTTTTTGCTGGCAAAAGACATCTTTTCCTCACCTTTGCGTACAACAACATATTTAGTTTCAACCGCCATCGGTTTTACTCCGGGTATACTGGATTTTTAATCAGTATACCAGACCCGGCGTTTTGGCTAAACTACGTCGCCGACGCAAACGTTTTCGTAGCTGTTGTTGTATTTTTTGACCGGGGAAATCACTATGTCTGTACTGGGAACCGCACTGCGCCCTTCCGCCACGCGCGTGATGCTGCTGGGCGCCGGAGAGCTGGGAAAAGAGGTGGCCATTGAGTGCCAGCGTCTCGGGTTGGAGGTCATCGCCGTCGATCGCTATGCCGACGCCCCCGCCATGCACGTAGCACACCGCAGCCACGTCGTGAATATGCTGGATGCAGAGCAAATTAAGGCCCTGGTGGCCAAAGAGCGCCCGGACTACATTGTGCCGGAGATCGAAGCCATCGCCACCGACGCGCTGATAGCGCTGGAAAGCGCAGGCACGCATGTGGTGCCCTGCGCCCGCGCCACGCAGCTCACAATGAACCGGGAAGGTATTCGCCGTCTGGCGGCCGAAACGCTGGCGCTCCCAACCTCCAGCTACCGCTTCGCCGACGACCTGGCAGGTTTCCGTCAGGCGGTTGAAGAGATCGGCCTGCCCTGCATCATTAAGCCGGTGATGAGCTCATCCGGTAAGGGACAAAGCCTGATCCGCAGCGCCGGACAGATTGAACAGGCCTGGCACTACGCCCAACAGGGCGGCCGCGCGGGTAAAGGTCGGGTTATCGTTGAAGGGGTGGTTAACTTCGACTTCGAGATTACCCTGCTGACCATCAGCGCCGTAGATGGCCTGCACTTTTGCGACCCCATCGGCCATCGTCAGCAGGACGGCGACTACCGCGAATCCTGGCAGCCCCAGCGGATGAGCGACCGGGCGCTGGCGCAGGCCCGTGACGTGGCGGGCAAGGTGGTTACCGCCCTGGGCGGCCACGGCCTGTTTGGCGTGGAGCTGTTCGTCTGCGGCGATGAGGTCATATTCAGCGAAGTCTCGCCGCGTCCCCACGATACCGGCATGGTCACCCTGCTCTCTCAGGATCTGTCAGAATTCGCGCTGCACGTGCGCGCATTCCTCGGCCTGCCAATAGGCGCGATTCGTCAATACGGACCGGCGGCCTCTGCGGTTATTTTACCGGAGCTAACCAGCCAGGATCTGCGTTTCAACGGCGTGGAAAACGCCTGTGGCGCCGGGTTACAGCTACGCCTGTTCGGCAAACCGGAAATCGCGGGAACCCGCCGTCTTGGCGTGGTACTGACGACCGGAGAATCCACGGAAGATGCCGTCAGTCGGGCCAGAGCGGCCGCGGACGCGGTAGTGGTTCAGGGGGAATAAATTAAGCGGCCCTCTCCGAACGGAGAGGGCCGGAAGATTACTGCTTCGCGCCTTCCACAGCTTCACGCGCAATCTGGGTGATGCGTGCGTAGTCGCCAGACTCCAGGGCATCGCCCGGTACCAGCCACGAACCGCCGATGCACAGCACGCTCGGCAGCGCCAGGTAGTCGCGATAGTTAGCCGGAGAGATACCGCCAGTCGGGCAGAAACGCACCTGGGAGAACGGACCTGCGATAGCCTGCAGCGCCTTCACGCCGCCGTTCGCTTCGGCCGGAAAGAATTTAAACTCACGCAGACCGTAGTCCATGCCCAGCATCAGTTCGGAAACGGTGCTAATGCCCGGGATCAGCGGGATGGACCCTTCGGTCGCCGCTTTCAGCAGCGGCTCGGTCAGACCCGGGCTGATGGCGAACTGCGCACCCGCCTCGGTCACTTCGGCCAGCTGCTGCGGGTTGATAACGGTGCCCGCCCCCACGATGGCTTCCGGAACTTCCTTCGCAATCAGACGGATCGCTTCCATCGCACACTCGGTACGCAGAGTCACTTCCAGAACGCGAACGCCACCGGCGACCAGCGCTTTGGCCATCGGTACCGCATGCTCCAGTTTTTTGACAACGATGACCGGTACTACCGGACCGCTCTTCAGGATCTGTTCCGCACTCGTTTTCCAGTTATTCATCAGAAAATCTCTCCCGTGAAGGTTAATCTGTCTTCCCCGCAATGCGCGGGATTTAAAAGGTAATACAGGTGGCTCCCTGCTCTGCGCCGGACAGTTTTTCACGCAGCGCGCCAAACAGTTCGCGCCCGGTACCAACGCGCATGGCGCTAAGATCCGGATGTTCAGGGGTGCGCTCAGCCAGTTCGCTATCATCCACCAGCAGCATCAGCTCGCCGGTCTGGCCGTTGACCCGAATCATGTCGCCTTCGCGGACCTTCGCCAGCAGCCCGCCGTCGTATGCTTCCGGCGTGACATGGATAGCGGAAGGAACCTTACCCGAGGCGCCAGACAGGCGTCCGTCGGTCACCAGCGCAATTTTGAAACCGCGGTCCAATAATACACCAAGTGGCGGCATGAGTTTATGTAATTCTGGCATTCCGTTCGCTTTCGGCCCCTGATGACGCACCACCACCACGCAGTCGCGATCCAGTTTGCCAGCTTCGAAAGCCGGTACCACATCGTGCTGACTCTCGAAAATCACCGCCGGAGCTTCAATCACCTGATTATCCAGCGGTACCGCAGAGGTCTTCATTACGGCACGGCCCAGGTTACCGCTCAGCACTTTGGTACCGCCGTGATGGGAGAAGGGTTGATCAAAGGTGGCGATAACCTCCGGATCCAACGAGTTTTCAGCCCCTTCACGCCAGTCCAGCTTACCGTTATTCAGCCACGGCTCCATGGTGTAGTGGTTCAGACCGCGACCTGCCACGGTGTTGACATCTTCATGCAGCAGACCGCCTTTCAGCAGTTCGCGCATCAGTACCGGTACCCCGCCCGCAGCCTGGAAGTGGTTGATATCCGCCGGGCCGTTAGGGTAAAGACGTGCCAGCAGCGGAACCACATCGGAAAGCTCAGAGAAATCGTCCCAGTTAATGATTATGCCGGCGGCGCGCGCCATGGCCACCAGGTGCATGGTGTGATTGGTGGATCCGCCGGTCGCCAGCAAAGCCACCATGCCGTTGACCACCACCTTTTCATCAATCATTTTACCCAGCGGCATCCAGTCGTTGCCGTTGCCGGTCATACGCGTCACCTGCTGAGCCGCCGCTGCGGTCAGCGCGTCGCGCAGCGGCGCGTCCGGCTGAATAAAGGAAGAGCCCGGCAGTTGCATCCCCATAAACTCCACCACCATCTGGTTGGTGTTGGCGGTGCCGTAGAAGGTACAGGTGCCAGGCGCGTGATAGGAGGCGGCCTCGGCATCCAGCAGCGCTGCACGATCTGCTTTACCTTCGGCATACAGCTGACGGATACGGACCTTCTCTTTATTTGGCAAACCACTGGCCATAGGGCCGGAGGGGATGAATACCGACGGCAGATGACCGAAGGAGAGCGCGGCCATGGTCAGACCGGGGACGATTTTATCGCAGACTCCCAGGAACAGCGCGCCATCGAACATATTGTGGGACAGCCCAACGGCCGCGGACATGGCGATCACTTCACGGCTCAGCAGCGACAGCTCCATGCCGTCCTGCCCCTGAGTCACGCCATCGCACATTGCCGGAACGCCACCGGCCACCTGCCCTACCGCACCCACTTCATGCAGCGCCTGACGAATTTTATTCGGGTAGTTCTCATAGGGCTGATGTGCGGACAGCATGTCGTTGTAGGCGGTGATAATGGCGATATCGTTGTGCAGCATGCTTTTCAGAGAAGCTTTATCCCCCGGCTGGCAAGCCGCGAAACCATGTGCCAGGTTACCGCAGGCTAGCTGGGAGCGACGGACGGTGTTGCTCTTCGCTTGTTCAATGCGGGCCAGGTAGGCTTCCCGGGTCGGGCGCGAACGCTCGATGATGCGATTTGTTACGCGTAACATTGTCGGGTTCATAAAGGGTCCTCATTATCTGTGTCGCCGTCAGGCGGCTGGTACGGAGTATAAGAAACAGTGGTGACGCTTACTTATCTCTTCTCTCCCGCACCACCAGTGGCAAAATCGCTTCAGCTAGTGTAATGAAAAAAGCCCCGTCGGTGAATCCGGACGGGGCTTTAAAACAAAAAAATTTTCAACTCTGCTGAGTCAGATCATGTTACCGGTAAAATAACCCTATGACACGATCGTGATAATCAGGACTCGAACTCATTCCAGGAGCGGCCATCGCGGGTGATCATCGCCACCGAGGCCACTGGCCCCCATGTGCCCGCCTGATACGGTTTGGGCGCATCGTTGTCCGCCGCCCAGGCTTCGGTAATGGAATCCACCCATTTCCATGCCTCTTCCACTTCATCGCGACGTACGAACAGCGCCTGAATGCCGCGCATGGTCTCCAGCAGCAGCCTTTCATAGGCATCCGCCAGATGGGTCTGGTTGAAGGTTTCGGAATAGCTCAGATCCAGCTTGGTGGTCTGAAGATTGTGCTTATGATCCAGCCCCGGCACCTTATTCAGAACCTGGATATCCACCCCTTCATCCGGTTGCAGGCGAATGGTCAGCTTATTCTGAGGCAGTTCCTGCCAGGACTCCTTAAACAGGTTCAGGGCCGGGTTCTTGAAGTAGACCACCACTTCCGAACACTTGGTCGGCAGACGCTTACCGGTACGCAGATAGAACGGCACGCCGGACCAGCGCCAGTTATCAATATCTACCCGAATGGCGACGAAGGTTTCGGTATTGCTGCTCTTATTCGCCCCCTCTTCGTCCAGATACCCCGGCACTTTTTTACCCTGAGCAAAGCCCGAGGTGTACTGGCCGCGTACCGTTTTATCGCGAACGTTGGTGCGATCGATGCGACGCAGGGACTGCAGAACCTTCACCTTCTCGTTACGGATATGGTCGGCGGTCAGATCGGCGGGCGGCGACATGGCGATCATGCACAGAATCTGCAGCAGGTGGTTCTGCACCATATCGCGCATCTGGCCCGCCTGATCAAAGTAGCCCCAGCGACCTTCGATGCCCACCTCTTCGGCTACGGTAATCTCCACGTGATCGATGGTGCGATTATCCCAGTTATTGACGAACAGGGAGTTGGCGAAACGCAGCGCCAGCAGGTTGAGCACCGTCTCTTTACCCAGATAGTGGTCGATGCGGTACACCTGACACTCTTCGAAGAACTCACCCACCTGGTCATTAATTTCACGGGAAGTCGCCAGTGAAGTGCCGAGCGGCTTTTCCATCACCACGCGAGCCGGTTTGGCGTTCAGCTTCGCGGCGCCCAGCCCCTGACAGATGGCGCCGAAAGTGCTGGGCGGCATGGCGAAATAGTTAATGGTGACCCGATTCTTCTGATCGAGCATTTTCCCCAGTCGGGTGAAACCTTTCTGGTCGTTGACATCCAGATTACAGAAGTCCAGGCGACCGCTCAGGGTCTGCCACAGCGCCTCATCAATCGGCTCTTTCATAAAGGTTTCGAGCGCTTCACGAACCACGCCGGTATAGAACTCTTTATCCCAGTCCGCGCGCCCCACCCCCAGAATACGCGTATCGGGATGAATCTGGCCCGCCTTTTCCAACTGATACAGGGAAGGCAGCAGTTTACGGCGCGCAAGATCGCCTTTTGCGCCGAAAATGACCAGGTCGCATGCCTGGGCTGTTTGCGTTACCGCCATGTCTTTCTCCTCGTTTCGGCTGGCCCGGCTTATGCCAGACCGCTTGTAATTTTATTACAATGCACTGTACTTCATTTTGTTAGTGAGGCGAATACACCCAGTGCCATTTGCCATAGAAATCGCCAGCTGTCGCTATCGTAAAGCGCTATCCGGCCTGTTGCCAGCAGAGGACCAAAACCCGACTACGATCAAGTAATGAAAAAAAACAACAGCTTTGGTCTTTTCGATACCCGCAGATGCCCCCGAAAAGGGTATTCTGGGCGGAGTAACTGACGATGACGCCCGAAGTGGCATCGCAACGAGCTGTGAGTGCCTCATTCATTATGAATATGCTGGAAACTATCCGGATTCAGCGGGACAAGCTGAGTAAGTCCGAACGCAAAGTCGCCGACGCCATTTTACAGGCGCCGCAGCGCGCCATCCATTCGAGTATCGCGGCGCTTGCCGCCTGCGCCGGGGTGAGCGAACCCACCGTCAACCGCTTCTGCCGCCGTATGGAAACCCGGGGCTTCCCCGATTTCAAACTCCATCTGGCCCAGAGCCTGGCCAGCGGTACTCCCTGGGTCAGCCGCAGCGTAGATGAAAATGATAGCGTCGAGTCCTACACCAATAAAATTTTTGAGTCAGCAATGGCCAGTCTGGATCAGGTGCGCCAGACTCTGGATATGCAGACCATCAACCGCGCCGTAGACTGGCTAAGCCAGGCGCGACGCATCACCTTCTTCGGGCTTGGCGCCTCCGCCGTCGTGGCTCACGATGCCATGAACAAGTTCCTGCGCTTCAATGTGCCGGTTTTCTATTCCGACGATATCGTGGTGCAGCGTATGAACTGCATCAACGGCGGCAGTGGCGACGTACTGGTGTTGATCTCCCACACCGGTCGGACCCGGCAGATGGTCGAACTGGCCAGTCTGGCGCGCGACAACGATATGATGGTGATAGCCATTACCAGCCCCGACTCGCCGCTGGCAGAGGAAGCCGGTCTTAGCCTACTGCTGGAGGTACCGGAAGATACCGATATCTATATCCCCATGGTATCTCGTCTGGCGCAGCTCACGCTGCTCGATGCGCTGGCCACCGGCTTTACCCTGCGCCGCGGCGCGAAATTCAGAGAGAACTTGAAGCGGGTCAAGGAAGCCCTGCGCGAATCGCGCTTTGATAAGGGACTGTTTCTGCCGGATAACACAGAGTAATTTGTTAATTTTTTATAACAAAGATGTAACTTAGCAGGCTGTTCGGTTAGGTTAAGAGTAGAAAGTCCGAACAACCGAATTCTATTCAAGCAACACCGAGTTGTTTCAGTCAACGGAGTAATACATGTCCAGACGGCTACGCAGAACCAAAATCGTAACCACCTTAGGCCCGGCCACTGACCGCGACAATAACCTGGAGAAGGTTATCGCCGCTGGCGCCAATGTGGTGCGCATGAACTTTTCACACGGCAGCGCGGAAGATCACCTGCTGCGCGCCAATAAGGTCCGCGAAATCGCGGCGCGGCTGGGACGTCATGTCGCCATCCTGGGCGATCTCCAGGGGCCGAAAATCCGTGTTTCCACCTTTAAAGAGGGCAAAGTCTTCCTCAACATCGGTGACAAATTTCTGCTCGATGCCGGCCTGGGCAAAGGCGAAGGCGATCGGGAAAAAGTCGGCATCGACTATAAAGGGCTGCCCGCGGATGTGGTGCCTGGCGATATCCTGCTGCTCGACGACGGTCGCGTGCAGCTGAAGGTGCTGGAAGTTCAGGGGATGAAAGTGTTTACCGAAGTCACCGTCGGTGGACCGCTCTCCAATAACAAAGGCATCAACAAGCTGGGCGGCGGCCTGTCGGCCGAAGCGCTGACCGAAAAAGACAAAGCCGATATCCTGACCGCAGCGAAAATTGGGGTGGATTATCTGGCGGTCTCCTTTCCGCGCTGCGGCGAGGATCTGAACTATGCCCGCCGTCTGGCGCGTGATGCTGGCTGCGACGCCCACATTGTCGCTAAGGTCGAACGTGCGGAGGCCGTAGCCAGCGAAGAGGCAATGGACGATATTATTCGCGCCTCCGACGCTGTGATGGTCGCGCGCGGCGATCTTGGCGTGGAGATCGGCGATCCGGAGCTGGTCGGCATCCAAAAAACCCTGATTCGCCGTGCCCGTCGGCTGAATCGTGCCGTCATTACCGCGACCCAGATGATGGAGTCGATGATCACCAACCCGATGCCAACTCGCGCCGAGGTCATGGACGTGGCGAACGCCGTGCTGGACGGCACCGACGCTGTCATGCTCTCGGCAGAGACCGCTGCGGGTCAATACCCGGCAGAGACGGTCGCAGCCATGGCCCGGGTCTGTATTGGCGCCGAAAAAATCCCCAGCGTCAATGTATCCAAACACCGCCTGGACGTGCAGTTCGAAAATGTGGAAGAGGCTATCGCTATGTCGGCCATGTACGCGGCTAACCACACCACCGGTGTGACCGCGATCATCGCCATGACCGAATCCGGCCGCACTGCACGCATGACCTCGCGCATCAGCTCTGGCCTGCCAATCTTCGCGATGTCGCGCCATGAGCGCACCCTGGATCTGACCTCCCTGTACCGCGGCGTAACGCCGGTACACTGCGACACCCATACCGACGGCGTAGCCGCCGCCCACGATGCGGTGAACCTGCTACGCGATAAGGGCTATCTGGTCCCTGGCGATCGGGTTATCGTCACCCAGGGTGACGTGATGGGCACCGTAGGCACCACCAATACCGTGCGTATTCTGACCGTCGAATAATCGGCCTTCGGAAATGAAAAAGCCCACAGACGACGCTGTGGGCTTTTTTATGGTTCATCGCGGATTATCGTGAAGTGTTCGAACGCGAAAGCTGAAAACCGGCAGAATATGATGATGTGGTGGGCTGTTCCGTTCACGTTGAGTCACTGCTTCTCTGTTGCTTCACAGCCGGTGAACGGGCCAGGGGGCTCAATCGCCGCCGCCCTGGCAACCCGGGCTCCCCGGCGGTAAAGAACGCCCTGCGGGTCCCCTGCGCTAATTCCCGACGGGTTTTACCGGGACGGGCGTGAGCCGGCGTCCCTGCCGGCCACGCCCTGGGCCGACATCCCTGTCGGCCCCCCTGACCCGTCGTGAACGCTTCGGCGTTTTTTAAGCCGGGACATAACACCCTCATCGCTTCAGTCTGTTTTTTCAAATCATACCTGCGACTGTGCTTTTCTGATTAATTCAGGCTGAAGATTAAAGGCGGTGACACGCTCCGGCCTGGAAATCGCCGGAGCGTTCACGGCCGCCAGGGTCATCCAGACAGGGATGTCTGGCTAAGGGCGTGCGGCACAGGGACGTGCCGTCACGCCCGACCCGTCCGGCGGACGGGAATTAGCGCAGGGGACCGCGTCAGCGGCGATTTCCATTGCCGGGAGCCGGGGGTCGTCAGGGGGACTGGCGTTTGAAGTCCCCCTGACACGTTCACCGGCTCCCGAACTGACATATGAAAAAATAACCTTAAGGTGAACGGAACCTTCTCCTGCCTGGCATATTCATCCACAAAATGGCCTGACCACCTGTAACTCCAGTTTCACGCTAATATGCGATGAACCTTTTTTATGACTAAATGATCAGGGCTTCTTCCTGTCCTTCGGCCACAGATCCTTGCGCTTATAGGGCTGAATCTCCCCTTCCTTACGGGTCTTCAACAGCTTCAGAATCCAGGTGTACTGCTCGGGATGAGGCCCCACAAAGATCTCCACCTCTTCATTCATACGCCGGGCGATGGTGTGATCGTCCGCCTCGCGCAGATCGTCCATCGGCGGACGGATATAGATATCCAGCCGATGAGTGTCGCCGTTATAAACCGGAAACAGCGGCACAACCCGTGCCCGACACACTTTCATCAGGCGGCCAATCGCCGGCAGCGTCGCCTTATAGGTCGCGAAGAAATCCACGAATTCGCTGTGTTCACGGCCGTGATCCTGGTCCGGAAGATAGTAGCCCCAGTACCCCTGACGCACCGAGCTGATAAAAGGCTTGATGCCATCGTTACGGGCGTGCATACGGCCACCAAAACGGCGGCGTATCCGGTTCCACAGATAATCGAACAGCTGATTGCCCTGGTTATGGAACATCGCCGCCATCAACTGGCCGCTTGCCGCCATCAGCATCGCCGGTATATCCACCGCCCAGCCGTGAGGGACCAGAAAAATCACCTTCTCGTTATTGGCCTGCAGCTCATCAATAATCTCTTTACCATGCCAGTCGACACGAGCCAGAATCTTTTGTGGATCCCGTAACCCCAGCTCCGCCATCATGGCCATCGCCTGAGGCGCGGTCGTAAACATGCCGTCGATCATGGCTTCCCGTTGCTCTTCCGGTAGCTCCGGAAAACAGTAAAGCAGATTGATGCGCGCCCGGCGCCGGGCGCTTTTCGCAAAGCGTCCGGCAATACGGCCAATATTCCCCAGCAGCGGATCGCGCAGACGCGGCGGCGTCCAGGCCAGTCCCGCAAAAGCCACCACGCCCAGCCACGAGCCCCAGTAGCGCGGATGCAAAAACGCCTTCTGGAACTGAGGAATAAACTCAATGTTCGATCTCTTTTCTGCTTTTTGTTCTTTTTCCATTCGCTTCCCGGCCGTGGCCGATTCGACTAATCATCATCGTTGCCCGCTATTTTAGCGGCGGATGGCCAACAGACAAAATAAAAAGCCGGTCATGAAGACCGGCTTTCGGATAAACAGGATAAATCAGTCGAAGCGCAACTGCGGCGTGACCTCTTTGACCTGCGCCATAAAGGTGCTGCGATCTTTACCCACCAGCCCTTCGGTACGCGGCAGTTTCGCCGTAAGCGGGTTAACGGCCTGGTTGTTGATCCACACTTCGTAGTGCAGGTGCGGCCCGGTAGAGCGCCCGGTATTCCCGGACAGAGCGATACGATCGCCACGCTTCACCTTCTGGCCCGGCTTCACCAGCAGTTTCTTAAGATGCATATAGCGGGTGGTGTAAGAGCGACCATGACGCAGAGCGGCATAATAGCCAGCCGCGCCGCTGCGCTTGGCTACCACCACTTCACCGTCGCCAACGGCCATTACCGGCGTACCCTGCGGCATGGCGAAATCCACCCCGCGGTGCGGCGCGATCCGCCCGGTAACCGGATTCACACGACGCGGATTAAAGTTTGAGGAGACGCGGAACTGACGCGTGGTCGGGAAGCGCAGGAAGCCCTTTGCCAGCCCGGAGCCGTTACGATCATAGAATTTACCGTCCTCAGCGCGAATGCTGTAGTAATCCTTGCCGCCGCTGCGCAGGCGTACGCCCACCAGTTGGCTCTGCTCGCGCTTGCCGTCGAACATTTCACGAGACATCAGCACGGCAAACTCATCACCTTTCTTGAGTTTACGGAAGTCAATCTGCCACTGCATCGATTTGATAACCGCATTGATCTCACTGCTGGTAAGACCGGCGGAGCGGGCGCTGGAGACGAAACTACCGCCCACGGTACCCTTCATCACGTTATTGACCCAATCCCCTTTCTGGGTTTCGCGCGACATTTTGAAACCATTGCCGCTGCGCTCATAGGTTCGGGTTTCGCGCCGCGAGACTTCCCAGGTCAGACTCTGGAGATTACCGTCGGCGGTCAGAGTCCAGGAGAGCTGTTGACCAATTTTCAGACCACGCAGATCCCGATCCACCTGGGCCAGGCGACTAATCTCGCCCATATCGATGCCGTACTGGTTCAGAATGCTGCTGAGGGTATCACCGGTGGAGACAACATATTCATGGAGTCCCTGATCGGAGGCAACCTTATCGTCCAGCTCATCCTGAGGAATCGCTTCTTCCTCTTGTGGCGTAGCGGTATCGATAGGTTCACTGGCTTCCGGAAGCAGAGAACGGATGTCATCCTTACCCAGCTCGATGCTTCTGACTATCGGCGAGGAGGACTCCTGGTGGTAAACATAGGGTCGCCATACGGCGACCGCTAATGTGACGACTGTCAGCGACCCCAGCATCACGCGGTGAGGTCGCGGTAGATTGTTAAATGCCAGGGCGACAGCGCGGGCTATCTGTTGCACGTATTCACTTCCTCGTTAATCCCCTTTCAGGCAGGCGGTGTACTGACCCGCAAGCCCGGTAAGAAACTGCATATAGCTCTCCTTACCGAGTTGTACGGCAGTGCCGAGAGGATCAAGCGTACCCATGCGCACCCGCGTTCCTCTGGCAACGGCTTCTATGACCGCCGGCCTGAATTGTGGCTCAGCAAAGACGCATTCCGCCTTGTGCTCAACCAACTGTGTTCTGATTTGATGTAAACGCTGCGCACCAGGTTGGATTTCAGGATTGACGGTAAAATGCCCAAGCGGCGTTAACCCATAATGTTTTTCGAAGTAGCCCCAGGCATCATGAAAAACGTAATATCCCTTACCTTTAACTGGTGACAGCTCGTTTGCTACCTGCTTATCTGTCCGGGCTAAATTTGCCTCAAAACGCTGCAGGTTGGCATCAAGTTTGTCGCGTTTTTCCGGCATAAGTTCCACTAATTTTTTATGGATTGCAACCGCTGAAAGCCGCGCTATCTCTGGGGATAACCAGATATGCAGATTGTTCTCACCATGATGGTGATCTCCGTCACGTTTTTCCGCGTGGTGGTCATCACTGCCATGGTCATGATCGTGGTCGTGCTCGCCCTTCATGAGTAACGGTTTCACTTCAGAAAGCTGAGAGAGTGCCAGGCGATTTTGTTCCGTCCTACGCGCCACAGGCTTCTGCATAAAGGCTTCCATTTCCGGGCCGACCCATACCACTAAGTCCGCGTCTTGTATACGTTTTACATCGGATGGCCGCAGTGCGTAATCGTGTTCGGAGGCGCCATCAGGCAGTAGAACCTGGGTATCGGTGACGCCATCAGCAATAGCTGAAGCGATAAACCCGAGGGGTTTTATGGAGGTCACGACATCGGCTTTCGCCACGTTGACCGCACCGAACCACAGCGCCAGCGCGCCGCTGGCGCAAAGAAGCGTCTTTTTATGTAACATAATACGAATTCTCATCTTTGATAGCGCAGGAGATGTGATATTATAACATTCGCGAACTTCTGCAATAGCTGAATTGTCATGACTAATCTTGTTTCACTGGAAAACGTCTCCGTCTCCTTCGGCGCCCGTCAGGTGCTGGCGGGGATTTCACTCGATCTGCGCCCCGGGCGCATTTTGACGCTGCTTGGCCCAAACGGCGCTGGGAAATCGACTCTGGTGCGTATCGTACTCGGCCTGATAGCAGCAGATGAGGGTACTATCAAGCGCAGCCCGACGCTGCGTATTGGCTATGTCCCGCAAAAATTACACCTGGACGCTACCCTCCCCCTGACCGTCGGGCGTTTTATGCGGCTGCGTCCCGGCGTGAAAAAACGCGATATCCTGCCTGCACTGATGCGCGTCAACGCCGCCCACCTGGCAGATGCGCCGATGCAAAAGCTCTCCGGCGGCGAAACCCAACGCGTTCTGCTGGCCCGCGCCCTGCTCAATGAGCCCCAGTTACTGGTGCTGGATGAACCCACCCAGGGGGTGGATGTCAACGGCCAACTGGCACTCTACGATCTGATTGACCAGATTCGCCACGAGCTGGATTGCGGCGTACTTATGGTCTCTCACGACCTGCATCTGGTGATGGCCAAAACCGACGAGGTACTGTGCCTGAATCACCATATCTGCTGTTCCGGCACGCCAGAGGTGGTATCAACCCATCCGGAGTTTATCTCGATGTTCGGGCCGCGCGGCGCCGAGCAGATTGGCATCTACCGCCACCATCACAACCATCGCCACGACCTCCGTGGGCACATTATCCTGCGCAAAGGCAACGATCGCTCATGATAGAACTGTTATTGCCCGGCTGGCTGGCCGGGATTCTGCTGGCCTGTGCCGCCGGTCCGCTCGGATCCTTTGTAGTATGGCGCCGAATGTCTTACTTCGGGGATACCCTCGCCCACGCCTCACTGTTAGGGGTGGCCTTTGGGCTGCTGCTCAATGTGAATCCGTTTTATGCGGTGATTGCCGTAACGCTTCTGCTGGCCCTGGGGCTGGTGTGGCTTGAAAAGCGTCCCCAACTGGCGGTGGACACGCTACTCGGCATTATGGCTCACAGTGCGCTGTCGCTTGGCCTGGTGGTGGTCAGCCTGATGTCCAACGTGCGGGTGGATCTGATGGCCTATCTGTTTGGGGATCTGCTGGCGGTAACACCTCAGGATCTGGTCGCCATCGCCATTGGCGTGGCGGTGGTGGTCGCGGTGCTGTGCTGGCAGTGGCGCAATCTGCTATCGATGACCATCAGCCAGGAGCTGGCTTTTGTGGATGGCGTGAAGCTGCAGCGCGTGAAACTGCTGTTGATGCTGGTCACCGCGCTGACCATCGGAGTGGCGATGAAGTTTGTCGGCGCGCTGATCATCACCTCACTGCTGATTATCCCCGCCGCCACGGCACGCCGCTTTGCTCGCACGCCGGAGCAAATGGCGGGGGTGGCGGTCGGCGTCGGTATGCTGGCAGTCACCATGGGAATGGCCTTCTCCGCCAGCTATGACACGCCAGCGGGGCCGTCAGTGGTGCTGGCTGCGGCGGCGCTGTTTATTCTCAGCATGCTGCGCCGCCAGCCCGTCTGAATCCCTGTCCCCCTCTCCCGAGCCGGGAGGGGGTTAATCTGAGGATGGCGGCGCAATGCCGAAGTGATTCCAGGCGCGGGGTGTGGCCATACGGCCACGCGGCGTACGCTGTAAAAAACCCTGCTGAATCAGGAATGGCTCCAGCACATCTTCAATGGTTTCCCGCTCTTCACCAATGGCCGCCGCCAGGTTATCCAGCCCCACCGGCCCGCCAAGAAACTTATCCAGCAGCGCCAGCAGCAGCTTGCGATCCATGTAGTCGAACCCTTCGGCATCAACGTTCAGCATATCCAGCGCCTGATTGGCCACCTCACCATTAATGGTGCCGTTATGGCGCACCTCGGCGAAATCACGCACCCGGCGCAGCAGCCGGTTGGCAATTCGCGGCGTACCGCGCGAGCGTCTGGCCACCTCCAGCGCCCCTTCTTCGCTCAGCTCCAGCCCCAGGCATTCGGCGCTGCGCGCCACAATGTTTTGCAGATCCGCCACCTGGTAGAATTCCAGACGCTGCACAATGCCGAAGCGATCGCGCAGCGGCGACGTCAGTGACCCTGCACGAGTGGTGGCCCCCACCAGAGTAAAGGGCGGCAAATCGATTTTGATTGAGCGTGCCGCAGGGCCTTCGCCGATCATAATATCGAGCTGGTAATCCTCCATCGCCGGATAGAGCACTTCCTCAACCACCGGCGACAAGCGGTGGATCTCGTCGATAAACAGCACATCATGGGGCTCAAGATTGGTCAGCATCGCCGCCAGGTCACCGGCCTTTTCCAGCACCGGGCCAGAGGTGGTGCGCAGATTCACGCCCATCTCGTTGGCGACGATATTCGCAAGCGTCGTTTTACCCAGTCCCGGCGGCCCAAAAATCAGCAGATGATCGAGCGCGTCGCCGCGGAGCTTCGCCGCCTGGATGAAGATCTCCATCTGGGAACTGACCTGGGGTTGCCCCACATATTCGGCCAGCATTTTCGGGCGAATCGCCCGATCGGCGGCAACCTCTTCCACCGGCAATGGGCCCGGCGATACCAGGCGGTCTGCTTCAATCATCCTCTACCTCACAGCGCCGCGCGTAGCGCTTCGCGAATTAGCGTTTCAGTATCGGTGCCGCTGGCGGCTACTTTGCTCACCATCCGGCTCGCTTCCTGAGGCTTATAGCCCAGTGCCACCAGCGCGGCAACGGCTTCCGCCTCATAGTCGTCCGTTACCGGTCCCGCAGGCGCCGTCAGTTCCAGATCGGCCGCTGGCGTAAAGAGATCGCCATGCAGTCCCTTGAAGCGGTCCTTCATCTCGACCACCAGACGTTCGGCGGTCTTTTTGCCGATACCCGGCAGTTTCACCAGCGAAGCGGGCTCTTCACGCTCCACCGCATTGACGAACTGCTGGGCCGACATACCGGAAAGGATCGCCAGCGCCAGCTTGGGCCCCACGCCGTTCACCTTAATCAGTTCCCGAAACAGCGTGCGCTCCTGCTTATTATTAAAACCGAACAGCAACTGGGCGTCTTCACGCACCACAAAGTGGGTAAACACCACCGCTTCTTTGCCCGCCTCCGGCAGTTCATAGAAGCAGGTCATCGGCATATGCACTTCATAACCCACGCCGCCCGCTTCCAGTAATACCAGCGGTGGCTGTTTCTCCAGGACAATGCCTCTGAGTCTACCTATCACATTTCGCTCCTGCGTTAAGGGCCGTTACAGTGGGGTCTATCATATAAAAAAGGCTGGATAGGTATCCAGCCTTATCTGTGCTTGCATGCGCTAACGCAGCCTGCCCCGCGCCAGGGTCAGGCGCGAATTGCCGATCTGCTGCACGTTCTGGCTCATATGGCAGTGAGTAATGGCAATCGCCAGCGCATCCGCGGCATCCGCCTGAGGATTAGCCGGCAGCCGCAGCAGATTACGCACCATGTGCTGAACCTGACTCTTTTCCGCGCCGCCGTTACCCACCACGGTCTGCTTAACCTGACGGGCCGCATATTCGAACACCGGCAGATCCTGATTCACCGCCGCCACAATAGCCACGCCGCGCGCCTGACCCAGCTTAAGGGCCGAGTCAGCATTTTTCGCCATAAAGACCTGCTCAATGGCGAAGAAATCGGGCTGAAACTGGGTAATCAGCTCGCTGACGCCCGCATAGATCAGCTTCAGACGCGAGGGCAGATCCTCCACCCGGGTGCGGATACAACCGCTGCCCAGATAGCTGAGCTGACGGCCGGTCTGGCGAATCACGCCATAGCCGGTGATGCGCGACCCCGGATCGATGCCGAGAATGATGGCCATCACGCCTCTCTGGTTAAAGCATAAGAAGTTCGGGCTGCCTGGCGGCAGCCCTAAACATTACAGCGTTGCCGCAACTTCGTCGGAGATTTCACCGTTGTGGTAAACCTCCTGAACGTCGTCGCAATCTTCCAGCATATCGATCAGACGCAACAGTTTGGGCGCGGTTTCGGCATCCATATCCGCTTTGGTGGACGGAATCATCGACACTTCGGCAGCAGACGGCTTCAGGCCAGCGGCTTCCAGCGCGTCACGAACGGCACCCAGCTCTTCCCAGGCGGTGTACACGTCGATGGCGCCATCGTCATAGCTCACCACGTCTTCCGCACCGGCTTCCAGAGCCGCTTCCATCACGGTGTCTTCGTCCATGGCCGCTTCGGCGTCAAACGAAATCACCCCTTTCTTGCTGAACAGATAGGCCACGGAGCCATCGGTGCCCAGGTTGCCGCCGCTCTTACTGAAGGCGTGACGCACTTCGGAAACGGTGCGGTTACGGTTGTCGCTCAGACACTCGACCATCACGGCGGTACCGCCGGGGCCGTAGCCTTCATAGATGATGGTTTCCATGTTAGCGTCGTCATCGCCGCCCACGCCGCGCTGGATGGCGCGATTCAGGGTGTCGCGCGTCATGTTGTTGGAGAGCGCTTTATCAATGGCCGCACGCAGACGCGGGTTAGAAGCCGGATCGCCGCCGCCCAGACGTGCCGCAGTGACCAGCTCGCGAATAATTTTAGTGAAAATCTTGCCGCGCTTGGCATCCTGCGCCGCTTTACGATGCTTCGTGTTGGCCCATTTACTATGACCTGCCATATCTATCTCCAGATTCGCCTGTTCAGGCGCAATTAATCACAAACTCTTCAATCGCCTGCCGGTTACTCCAGGAGCGGGTCAGTGCCGCGGCTTCTCTGGCGTCCACCCATTGATAGTCCAGGTGTTCGCTGATAACCACGTCCCGTTCATGGGGCAGCGCCAGCGAAAACCAGGACTCGGTGTTACGCAGGGTTCCCGGCGCATAGCGATGACGTAAATACTCAAAAATTTCAAATTCCACCCGGCGCTGATGGTCGACCAGGTTCAGGCGCTCGCCTTCGATATCGATGGCGACTTCTTCCTGGACTTCACGCAGCGCGGCCTGCCGCGCGCTCTCATCCGCCTCCAGGCTGCCGGTCACCGACTGCCAGAAGGCGGGATTATCGCGACGCTGCAACATCAGCACCCGCCCGGTGTCCTGCGCGTAAATCACTACCAGTACCGATACGGGACGCTTCCAGGTCATCTCAGTCGCTCTCTGCCTTTTTCGCAACCAGAATGCCCAACTCTTCCAGCGACGCCGGATTAGCGAAGCTCGGCGCTTCGGTCATCAGACAGGCCGCCGCAGTCGTTTTCGGAAAGGCGATGACATCACGAATATTATCGGTGCCGGTCAGCAGCATCACCAGGCGATCGAGGCCGAAGGCCAGACCGGCGTGCGGCGGCGTACCGAATTTCAGGGCGTCCAGCAGGAAGCCGAACTTGGCGCGCTGCTCGGTTTCGTCAATACCCAGAATGCGGAATACCGTCTGCTGCATGGCGCCGCTGTGAATACGCACAGAGCCGCCGCCCACTTCATAGCCGTTGATTACCATGTCGTAAGCGTTAGCGATGGTCCCTTCCGGCTGAGCTTCCAGCTGTTCCGGCGTCACGTCGCGCGGTGAGGTGAACGGATGGTGCATCGCCGCCAGACCGCCTTCCCCATCTTCTTCGAACATCGGGAAGTCGATAACCCACAGCGGCGCCCAGGCGTTTTCGTCGGTCAGTTTCAGATCTTTACCGGTCTTCAGACGCAGTGCGCCCATGGCGTCGGCCACAACGCGAGACTTATCGGCACCGAAGAAGATGATGTCGCCATCACGAGCGCCGGTGCGCTCAAGAATCGCTTCAACGATCTCTGCACTCAGGAACTTGGCTACCGGGCTGGTCACCCCTTCCAGGCCCTGGCTGCGTTCGTTGACTTTCATCCAGGCCAGCCCTTTGGCGCCGTAGATCTCAACGAATTTCGCGTATTCATCAATCTGCTTACGGCTGAGCTGCGCCCCGCCTGGCACCCGCAGCGCAGCAACGCGCCCTTTCGGATCGTTGGCCGGGCCTGAGAAAACTTTAAATTCAACCGAAGTCATCAGATCGGCCACGTCCACCAGCTCCATCGGGTTACGCAGATCGGGCTTATCGGATCCGTAGCGGCGATCCGCTTCGGCAAAGGTCATGATCGGGAACTGGCCCAGATCCACGCCTTTCACCTCCAGCCACAGCTGGCGGATCATCTTTTCCATCAGCTCACGCACCTGAGGCGCGGTCAGGAAAGAGGTTTCGACATCGATCTGGGTAAATTCCGGCTGACGATCGGCGCGCAGGTCTTCATCACGGAAGCACTTAACGATCTGGTAGTAGCGATCGAAGCCGGACATCATCAGCAACTGCTTGAACAGCTGAGGGGACTGCGGCAGCGCATAAAATTTACCTTTATGCACGCGGCTCGGTACCAGGTAGTCACGGGCCCCTTCCGGCGTGGCCTTGGTCAGCATCGGGGTTTCGATATCCAGGAAGCCGTTATCGTCCATAAAGCGACGCACGAAGCTGGTTATACGAGCGCGGGTCTTCAGGCGCTGGGCCATCTCCGGACGGCGCAGATCGAGGTAGCGATACTTCAGACGCGCCTCTTCCGTGTTGGCCTGATTAGAGTCCAGCGGCAGCGGCTCGGAGCGGTTGATAATGGTCAGTTCGGTCGCAAACACTTCGACTTCGCCGGTCGCCATATCGCGATTGAGGTTTTTCTCGTCGCGGGCACGTACGGTGCCGGTAATCTGGATGCAGAACTCATTACGCAGTTCGGAAGCCAGCTTGAACGCTTCATCGCGATCCGGATCGAAGAAGACCTGTACGATGCCTTCACGGTCGCGCATGTCAATAAAAATCAGACTACCGAGATCGCGACGGCGGTTAACCCAACCACAGAGCGTTACCTGCTGCCCCACATGGGACAACCGCAGCTGTCCACAATATTCTGTACGCATGAGATTTCCTTTAACTTCGCCGCAGGGGCTGATTGCCTGCCGGGCAGACATCACGGTGCGGCGCTTGTCGACTGTCACAACTGAATGAAAAAGGCGGCTATTATACTGGATATTGCGCGCCGAGATAAGCCCGATACCGTCCGGGCGAGCGTTTGCTGTGCGCCCGCCCCGTCATTCTCACAAAAATTAACAAAATTAGTATAAGACCAGAGCCCGGGTTATCGCTATGGTAAGCAACGCTATCAATCAGTTAACCGGAGTGACTATGTCCGAATTCAATCCGCAAACGACCGCCCTGGTCGTCATCGATCTTCAGCAGGGGATCCTGCCTTTCGCCGGGGGCCCATGGAGTGCCGATGAGGTGGTCAGTCGCGCCGGGCGCATGGCCCAGGCCTTCCGCGCCAAGGGAGCACCGGTGGTGCTGGTCCGCGTCGGCTGGTCAGCGGACGGAGCCGAAGCACTGAAGCAGCCGGTCGATATGCCCGCAGGCGCCGGGCCGTTACCGGATAACTGGTGGGACTATGCCCCGGCTCTCGGCAAGGCCGACGGCGATATTGAGGTGACCAAGCGCCAGTGGGGCGCCTTCTACGGCACCGACCTCGAACTGCAGTTGCGTCGGCGCGGTATCGATACCATTGTACTGTGCGGCATATCCACCAATATTGGCGTGGAATCCACCGCCCGCAATGCCTGGGAGCTGGGCTTTAATCTGATTCTGGTCGAAGACGCCTGCAGCGCGGCAAGCCAGGAACAGCATGAAGGCAGCTTTAGCCATATCTTCCCGCGTATCGGCCGGGTACGCCGCACTGCGGATATCCTGGCGGCGCTGTAGTCATAGCTTATGATCTACATCGGTCTGCCCCAGTGGTCGCACCCTAAATGGGTGCGGCTTGGCATCCAAAATCTTGAGGATTATGCCCGCCACTTTAACTGCGTGGAGGGTAACACCACGCTCTACGCCCTGCCCGGGGCGGAGATTGTGGCGCGCTGGCGGGCGATGACCGGCGATGATTTCCGCTTCTGTTTTAAATTTCCGGCCACCATTTCACACCAGGCGGGGCTACGTCAGTGCGACGCCCTGGTCAGTGAATTTTTCAACCGCATGGCGCCGCTGGAAGCGCGTATCGGCCAGTACTGGCTCCAGCTTCCCGCCGTTTTTGGCCCGGATAATCTGGAGACCCTGTGGCAATTTCTGGATGCCCTGCCGCAGGGTTTCAGTTATGGGGTGGAGGTGCGTCATCCGCAATTTTTCGCCAAAGGTTCACAGGAGCAGGCGTTGAATCGCGGGCTTCACCAGCGTGGCGTTAATCGGGCGATCCTCGACAGTCGTCCGGTACACGCCGCCATGCCCCACAGCGAAGCGGTGCGTGAAGCCCAGCGTAAAAAGCCGCGGGTGCCGGTCCATGCCCTGAGAACCGCTGACAAACCGCTGGTGCGCTTTATCGGCGGCGACAATCTGGAGCAAAACCAGCAACTGTTTCAGCCCTGGTTGGATAAGCTGGCCCACTGGCAGCAGGAGAGTACGCCATTCCTGTTTCTGCATACGCCGGATATCGCCCTGGCGCCGGAACTGGCGCACCGGTTGTGGCCCTTGCTACGCCAGCGTTTTCCGGCCATTGGCGAAGCCCCGGCCATCCCGCAACAGGAATCGCTATTCTGATGCTGGCGGCCTCAGCTCTCGGTCGGTATGATAGCCGGCGCCATCGATTAAGCCTTTCAGGGAGTTTTTATGGTATGCGCGCTCTATGCCGTGCTGGGTGCATTGCTGCTAATTAAATTTTCCTTCGACGTCGTGCGACTGCGTGGCCTGTACCATGTCTCCTACGGCGACGGCGGATTTACCGAATTACAAAGCGCCATCCGCATTCACGGCAACGCAGTGGAGTACATTCCTGTTGCCCTGCTACTGCTGCTGTTTATGGAGATGAACGGCGCCGAGGTCTGGATGATCCATATCTGCGGTCTGATGACCATAGCCGGACGTCTGATGCACTATTATGGTTTTCACCACCGCCTGGTGCGCTGGCGTCGTTCCGGTATGGGCGCCACCTGGTGCGCCCTGCTGCTGATGGTGGCCGCCAACCTCTGGTATATGCCGTGGGAGTTGGTTTTCAGCGTGCGTTAACGCACAATACGCCTTTGTTTTTCCCGGATTTAAACTATGCCTGACCGCGATACGCTGTTTTCCGCCCCCATCGACAAGCTCGGGGACTGGACTTTTGATGAACGCGTCGCTGAAGTATTCCCCGATATGATTCAGCGTTCCGTTCCCGGTTATTCCAATATTATTTCGATGATTGGCATGCTGGCGGAGCGTTTCGTTCAGCCCGGCACCCGCGTCTACGACCTGGGCTGTTCGCTGGGCGCTGCCACCCTGTCGATACGCCGCAATATCCAGCACGACGGCTGTGAAATCATCGCCGTGGATAACTCTCCAGCCATGGTGGAACGCTGTCGCCGCCATATCGATGCCTTCCGCGCCAGCACGCCGGTGGAGGTCAGGGAAGCGGACATCCGCGCTATCGACATCTCAAATGCCTCGCTGGTGGTACTCAACTTTACCCTGCAGTTTCTCAACCCGGAAGACAGGGAGAGCCTGCTGGCTAAAATCTGGCGCGGACTGCGCCCTGGCGGCGCGCTGGTGCTGTCGGAAAAGTTCAGTTTTGAAGACGCCAGCGTCGGCGAACTGCTGTTCAACATGCACCACGATTTTAAGCGCGCCAACGGCTACAGCGAGCTGGAGATCAGCCAGAAGCGCAGCATGCTGGAAAATGTAATGCTGACCGATTCGGTAGAGGCGCACAAAGCCCGCCTGAAGCGCGCTGGCTTCGAACACGCCGAACTCTGGTTCCAGTGCTTTAACTTCGGCTCGCTGGTGGCGCTAAAATCCCAGGAGGCCGCGTGATCGACTTCGGCCCCTTTTACAGCCAGATAGCCAGCGGCCCGCTGGCCCCATGGCTGGAAACTTTGCCCGCCCAAATCGGTGCCTGGCAGCGCGAATCGCTGCATGGCCAGTTCAGCCAGTGGCTGAAAGCGGTGGACGGGCTTCCCGCCCTGCGCCCCGATCGTCTGGATCTGCTGCACAGCGTCACCGCCCGAAGCGCACAGCCGCTTAGCGACGGCCAGAAGTTGGGCATTGAGCGCCTGCTGCGCAACCTGATGCCCTGGCGTAAAGGTCCCTTCTCGCTGTACGGCGTCGATATCGATACCGAATGGCGTTCCGACTGGAAGTGGCAGCGGGTTTTGCCCCACCTGAGCGATCTCAGCGGCCGTACCGTGCTCGACGTGGGCTGCGGTAGCGGCTACCACCTGTGGCGTATGATCGGCGCCGGGGCGCACCTGGCGGTGGGCATCGATCCCACCCAACTGTTTCTGTGTCAGTTCGAAGCGGTGCGTAAACTGCTGGGTAACGACCAACGCGCTCACCTGCTGCCTCTGGGCATTGAGCAGATGCCGACCCTCAACGCCTTCGATACCGTATTCTCCATGGGCGTGCTCTACCACCGTCGTTCTCCCCTCGACCATCTGTGGCAGTTGAAAAATCAGCTGGTCAGCGAAGGCGAACTGGTGCTGGAAACCCTGGTGGTGGAAGGCGACGAAAATCAGGTACTGGTGCCCGGCGAACGCTATGCCGCCATGCGTAACGTCTGGTTTATTCCGTCAGCGCGGGCGGTCAAACTGTGGCTGGAAAAATGCGGATTTGTGGATGTGCGCATCGCCGATCAAAGCATCACCACCACCGAAGAGCAGCGCGCAACCGACTGGATGCGTACTGAATCGCTGGCCGATTTCCTCGATCCTCAGGACTCCACCAGAACCCGCGAAGGCTATCCGGCGCCGATGCGTGCCCTGCTTATCGCCCGTAAGCCCTGATTCGCTCAACCCCGTTCCCCATTCCAGGCTACGCTTGCATTCAGGCGTGATCTGGAATTGGGGGGGAAGATGGAAAGCATCTGTTACCGCTGGCCACTGGCGGCCATTCATGGCTATAGCAACGATATCGACCGGTTGGAAAGCCTGCTGGCGGTGCAATATCAGCGCTGGGGCATGGAAGAGCGAGAGCTCGGCAGCGTGGGAGACGGCATGATCGTCCTCTGGCAATCCATCGCCGCCGACAGCCACCTGCCGCATCTGCTGATTATGGCCGGGCTGCACGGCGATGCCCCCGCAGGTAGTTGGGCCATTCTTAACTTTCTGCAACACAACTCGCCGCTACTGCTGGACAAGGTCCGACTCTCTTTTATGCCACTGGTGAATCTTTACGGCTTGCGTACCGGGGTGAAGTCCAATCGCCACGGTTTCGATCCGGCCAGCGGATTCAGCGGCGACGCCCCTACAGCCGAAGGGGAGATCCTGCACGCTCATGCCCGCTTGTTGACCCAGGCGGCCCGGGATGGGGTGCTCTGGTGTACTGAAGACCCCCAGGCCCGGGTTGCCTGGCTGTGCGTCTCTGACCCTGAACGGACGCCGGCCCTGGCCCTGCGCGATGAACTGATCCAGACCTTCGAACCCTGCGACGGGCCCAGCCCGGAAGGGGATACCTGCCGCAACGGCCTGGCGCCGCTGCCCGATAACGGCGATATTCTTCACTGGCTGAGCCAGGAAACCCGCTGCTCCGCCGCCCGCGCCGTCACGCCCGGCCAGGCCGCGCTGGAACAGCGAATCTTTGCCCATCACGGTTTAATCGGGGCATTTATCGCCTCCACCCTGGCGCCCTGAGCGGGCTATTTCCGAAATCGTTCAACCTGGGACCGTATCAGGGTGGCCAGCTCGGCTTTGGCGTCAGCGGCCGTTATCTCTTCTCCTGTGGCCGCATATGACACTGCATCGGCGACGCCGACCAGCGCCCACATGGCGGCATCGGGCAGGGTTCCACTGCCGATAAAGGGCGCCAGCAGGCGCCGGCATTTATCGATAAAAATCCTGACATACTGGCGGCGTAGCTGCTCCAGCTCCGGCGAACCGGCTAGTGCCGCGATCACATCAGGGATTTCGCGCCCCTGGGTATCGACGCAATCGATATAACAGTCGGCAATCGCCCGGCTGATGGGCTCCAGCGCCTGTTCGCATTCAGCGATCGCCTTATCCATCAGCGCGGTCTGACGCTCATCAAAGGCCTTATATAATTCCGCCAGCAGACCGGTACGCGAACCGAAATGGTCGTAGACCACCGGTTTGGTTACGCCTGCCCGCTCCGCCAGCCTTCCCAGAGTTAATGCCTCCGTCCCCTCTTCCCGAATCAGACGCCACGCCTCTTCCATCAGTTGCTGGAAGCGGGCCTCCCGGGTCAGACGCTTTTTTTTATTCATACCAGTGCTTGACGCCCTTATATACTAAAAGTAAGTTACTAATGGTAAGTTAGCTCCATCCCGACAACTTCCCTCTCTCCAGGAGGCTTAAAATGCACGCACTGATTGTTACCGCACACCCGCATCCGGACTCATTGACCCACAGCATAGCAGCCGGGGTAGCCCGGGGCATCACCGAATCCGGCCCCCACCGAGCGGAGATCGCCAATCTGGCTCAGGAAGGCTTTCGCCCTGAATTCACCCGGGAAGATTTTGCCGCATTTAACGCCGCTGGCGCACTGCCGGAGGACGTACGGGCGGAGCAGACCAGAATTGACAGCGCAGACGCCCTGGTCCTGGTCTTTCCGGTTTACTGGTGGTCGATGCCTGCGCTGATGAAAGGTTGGATCGATCGCGTTTTTTCCGCCGGATGGGCTTATGAGGAGACAGCAGATGGCCGGTTGATTAAAAAACTCAGGCACCTGCCGGTTCACCTTGTGGCGATTGGCGCCGCCAATATGAAAACCTGGGAAAAACACCGCTACCAGGAGGCCATGAAAGTGCAGATAGAAGAAGGGATCTTTAACTACTGCGGTGCCCCGGTGATGAGCTCATCTCTGCTGCTGTCGCCCGAATACCCGGACACCAATGTGATGCTGCAGGATGCGCATCGGCTGGGTCAAAAAACGTTCAACACCCAACAGCCTGTCGCGGTCTAACCTGGTGTTCATCCTGGCGTCACGCAATATTGCGTGGCGTCTGTCTGAAATATCCCCCAGCCAAAAAATAAATATAAGAAAAACCTCATGCAATGAACAAGCCGGGAGAATTAGCGCCAAATATCACCTCTTTTTCTGGTTGACCTGTTCAGCACGAAAAATATAACATCCTGCCACTGACTGATTACCGGCAACCGGGGCAGAATGAATATACCCAAGGCTAAATTTTTACAACAGTCCTGGCTGAGAAACAAAGCAAGCGTTGAGAAACAGGCCCACAACGAGGCCATTCTGGTCAGAGGCGTACTGACCAATACTTTGCGCAACCCCCAAACCCACAAGCAGGGAACCTTTTCGCAATTCTTTGATGTTGCAGAATACCCTTTGTTGGGCAGAGGTGCTTATCCCGAACATATTTCGACATTACAAAAAGAGTTCGAAGCAGCCGGATACGAGATTATCCTTGAACAACGTAATAACGGGTTTACCATTTCTATAGACTGGCGTAACGCCGGTATCAGTGAGTAATTAAATAGCAGGCGTTAACATTCCGATAGCAATAACTCCCTGTGGCCAGAATATCCCCTTTTGCGAACGGTATAGTGCCGGGCAACATCGTCAACCCAGCATCCTCCCATCAGGCTGCGCACTGCAGACAGGCCAGAATGTGACGAAGGTTACAAAACAGACTATGGTTACCCTGTGGCGGCAGACAAGCGAAACCTGACCCCATAAAGAAAAAAAGCCCCGGGAAAAGGCCGGGGCGTGGTACATGCAAACATCACATTGGGCGACATGATGCGCGGTAAAAACCGGTTGTGCGCTATGGGCGGCGTGCTACTCCACCGCGCAAAGCGCTGCTTTCATTGCCGCCACCGCATCGGCATCCACGCAGTAGCGACTGTACTCATCGGCCGTTGCATCGGAAGACATCGAAACGCCCTCTTTGCGATAACGCATCGGGGAAGCCCCCCGACAACCTGCCGAACTATGCACCTCTTCAATCCCCGCGGATACAAAGTGCGGGAGGTTGCTCAGACGCACGCCGGAACCGGCCATAATGATTGGAGCACCGGATCGGTCTTTTAGTTCCCTGATTAATGAAAGTCCTTCTAATGCGCTCTGCTTCTGTCCCGAAGTCAGAATCCGCGCCACCCCCAAATCACGCAGTTGATCCTGCGCGATCCAGGGGTCGCGGCACATATCAAAAGCGCGGTGAAAGGTGACCGCCATACCCCGAGCCTGCGCCATCACCTTTTCCATTCGCGGCCGGTCCACTTCGCCATCCTCATTCAATATGCCGACAACCAGCCCCGGGTAGCCCAGCTCCCGCAGATATGCGATATCGTCCAGCATGGTACTGAACTCCCCGGCGCTGTAGCAGAAATCGCCACCCCGCGGCCGGATTATCGGATGCACCGGAATGGAAACCCGCTGGCGCACCCCAAGCAGGGTTCCGGCAGAGGGCGTCAGCCCCCCCTCTGCCGGCGCCGCGCACAGCTCAATGCGGTCGGCCCCCGCCTGTTCGGCGGTCACGGCGCAGTCCATTCCGTAGCAACATATCTCAAGCACAGCCATTCAATGATTCCTTCTGTTACGCTAGTCTGAAGCTTCATGTTCAGGGCACGGAAATTTATCATGACATTCAATTTCGACGAAGTGATCGACCGGCGTCACAGCGACAGCCTGAAGTGGAATAAATACGACCAGAACATCCTTCCCATGTGGGTCGCAGATACTGACTTTCGCTCCCCGCCCTGCATCACCGAAGCGCTACAGCGCCGTGTGGCCCATGGCGTCTTTGGCTACGGCGACTGGCCCCACGCCCTTGCGGATACTGCCATCGACCATTTCTGGCGCAGCTACGGCTGGCGGGTGGAAAAAGAGTGGCTGGTGTTTCTGCCCGGCATCGTCAGTGGGCTGAATCTGTGCGTGCGCAGTTTCGCTGGGGGCGGCTCCCTGGCGCCGGACCCCATCTATCCGCCGTTTCGCAAGGCGGCCATGCTTGCCGGTTGTTCACAGCTTAATGCGCCTGTCATCCAGCGCGATGGGCGCCCTTATCTTGACCTGGCATCGCTGGAACCCCAGCTCACCGGGCGCGAAAAACTGCTGATGCTATGCAATCCCCAGAATCCGGGCGGCACGGTATGGCGCAGGGAAGAGCTGGAACAGCACCTGGCCTTCGCGCAACGCCACGATATGATTGTCTGCTCCGATGAAATCCACTGCGAATTACTGCTGGAGCCCGGCGCGCGTCATATCCCTTTCGCGACGCTCGGCGAAGACGCCGCCCAGCGCAGCATCACCCTGGTTTCGCCTTCCAAGACCTACAACATCGCCGGACTGGGCGCTTCGCTGGCGATTATCCCCAACCCCGAACTGCGGCGCCGCTTCTGCGCCACCCGGGAAGGCATAGTCCCGTCGGTGGACGTACTGGCGCTGACGGCCGCCGAAGCGGCCTGGCGCGACGGTGAACCCTGGCGCGCGGAATTGCTGAACGTGCTAAGAGCCAATCGCGATGCTCTTTGCCGGGCCATCAACGCCCTGCCTGGCCTTAGCGTGACGCCGCCGGAAGCCACCTATCTGGCCTGGGTAGACGCCAGTGCGTTAGGTGAAGAATCCCCGGTCAACTTCTTTCGCCGTGCCGGACTGGGCTTTTCGCCCGGCGCCGACTTTGGCAATCCTGCGTTTGTACGCATCAACTTCGGCTGTACCCGCGCCACCCTGGATGAAGCCATTAACCGACTCAACCAGGCACTGAAAGAACGCTAGCCCTGTTCGCTGGCGACCACGGTTTCCAACGGCCAGGGATGGAATTTTAGCGTCACCTGGCCGTCGGTCACCGCCAGGGTAGGATTCGGCAGGCGTTCACCGTCGCCAGTTGGCGCGCTGGTCTTCAGCGAAATGTCCGGCTGGCTGAGGCCGTCGTCGGACATCAGAGCCAGCGCCCGGGCGTTGAGAGTGTCGGGAGAGCCCGGCAGCACAATTTCAATATGTTCCCACCCTTCGTGCGGATAGCGCTTCTCGCCGGGCCAGGGCAGTTCGATAATCGTAAAACGCCAGTGGCCCACGCACAGCGGCTCCGCCAGCCGGAACAGACAGATGGGCCGCCCTTTAATATGCTTTTCGCTAAACAGGGTTCCGCACTGCTCAAGCCCTGCCCGCCAGCGTTCCGCGGTGGTATTCTGATGGCAACGCAGTGAGATATGGTCGGCATCCAATGGCGCCAGTTCGAGCCCCATCCGCTGCGCCAGCGCCATTATCGCCTGTTCAAAACGCGGCAGATCGGCCACGATATCCTGTAATGCTTCAACCTGTTGCCAGTTCATCCGGATCCTCCTGCCCGTGATAGAAAAGCCGCTAATCTACCCGTTTTCGTGTCTACAGACCAGCGCGCCGCAAGCCGCGCGGGTACTGACGCCCGCTGCGAAATGCAGTATACTTGCCCCCTTATTTTATCCATGCTTCATGCGCCGCCCCGCCCCGACCGGTCGGCGCTAAAATTTAAGGTAACCCGGTGAATATTCAGGCACTTCTCTCAGATAAAGTCAGTCAGGCTCTGATTGCCGCAGGCGCGGACGCAGCGTGCGAACCGCAGGTTCGTCAATCCGCTAAAGCCCAGTTCGGCGACTATCAGGCCAATGGCGTTATGGCGATCGCTAAAAAACTGGGCATGGCCCCGCGACAGTTAGCTGAGCTGGTGGTGAATCATCTGGATCTTTCCGGTATTGCTGCAAAGGTTGAGATCGCCGGTCCCGGCTTTATCAATATCTTCCTCGACCCCGCTTTTCTGGCGACTCAGATCGACAGCGCCGTTGCCAGCCCGCGCGCAGGCGTAGCGCAGGTGGAACAGCCCCAGACCATCGTGGTGGACTATTCCGCCCCGAACGTGGCCAAAGAGATGCACGTGGGCCACGTACGTTCCACCATCATCGGCGACGCTTCAGTACGCACCCTGGAATTCCTGGGCCATAAAGTGATTCGCGCCAACCACGTCGGCGACTGGGGCACCCAGTTCGGGATGCTGATCGCCTTCCTTGAGAAAAAGCAGAATGAAGCCAACGCCGATATGGCGCTTGCAGATCTGGAAGCTTTCTATCGCGAAGCCAAAAAAACCTACGACGAAGATGAAGCCTTCGCCGAACGCGCCCGCAGCTATGTAGTGAAACTGCAGGGCGGCGACGAGTACTGCCGCCAGATGTGGCGCAAGCTGGTCGATATCACTATGACCCAGAACCAGAAAACCTACCAACGTCTGAACGTGACTCTGACCCGGGACGACGTTATGGGCGAAAGTCTTTACAACCCAATGCTGTCCGGCATTGTGGCGGATCTGAAAGCCAAAGGGCTGGCGGTAGAAAGCGAAGGCGCTACCGTGGTCTTCCTGGATGAGTACAAGAATAAAGAAGGCGAACCGATGGGGGTCATCATCCAGAAGAAGGATGGCGGCTATCTCTACACCACTACCGATATCGCCTGCGCTAAATACCGCTACGAGACGCTGCACGCCGATCGCGTGCTCTACTATATTGATTCGCGCCAGCACCAGCACCTGATGCAGGCCTGGACCATCGTACGCAAAGCAGGCTACGTGCCGGAATCCGTGCCGCTGGAGCACCATATGTTCGGCATGATGCTGGGCAAAGACGGCAAGCCGTTCAAAACCCGTACCGGCGGCACCATTAAACTTTCCGATCTGCTGGACGAAGCGCTGGAACGCGCCCGTCGCCTGGTAGCGGAAAAGAACCCGGATATGCCAGCGGACGAGCTGGAAAAACTGGCCAATGCGGTGGGTATCGGCGCTGTAAAATATGCCGACCTTTCCAAGAGCCGCACCACCGACTACATCTTCGACTGGGACAATATGCTGGCCTTCGAAGGTAACACCGCGCCTTACATGCAGTATGCGTATACCCGCGTGCTGTCGGTATTCCGCAAGGGCAACGTGGATGAAAGCAGCCTGGCCGCCACGCCGGTGAGCATCACCGATCCGCGTGAAGCCGCGCTGGCCGCGCGTCTGCTGCAGTTCGAAGAGACCCTGGCCGTGGTGGCCCGCGACGGCACGCCGCACGTGATGTGCGCATACCTCTATGACGTAGCAGGCCTGTTCTCTGGCTTCTATGAGCACTGCCCAATTCTCAGCGCCGAAAGCGACAGCCTGCGTCAGAGCCGCCTGAAACTGGCGCTGTTGACCTCCAGAGTGCTGAAACTGGGTCTGGACACCCTGGGCATCGAAACCGTCGAACGCATGTAATCCCGTCAGGGGGCGCAATGCCCCCTGATTCCTTTCTTCCCCCTCCTTGATCTGAATAATGGTTTCTTGTCAGTCATCGTTATATCATTTTATATATAGCGAATTTTTTTCGGATCTCCCATGTTCAAACGACTCTCCAGCCTGCTGCTGGCTTTGCTTTTTATTTCCGGCCCGGCGCTGGCCCAACGCCAGGTTATCGATCAGCTTAACCGAACCGTCACTCTGCCGGACCGCATCGATCGCGCCGTGGTGCTGCAACATCAGACCCTGAATTTGCTGGTGCAGCTTAACGCCCTGCCCCAGGTGGTGGGCGTGCTCAGCAGCTGGCAGAAACAACTCGGCCCCCGTTATCTGCGGCTGGCGCCGCAACTGGCAAAGATGCCAATGCCCGGCGATCTGACCTCGGTCAATATCGAAAGCCTGCTCGCCCTACGGCCTCAGGTGGTATTTGTCGCCAACTACGCGCCGCCCGCCATGATTAGCCAGATTGAGCGTGCCGGTATTCCGGTGGTCGCCGTCTCGTTACGCCACGAGGATGCCGCCCAGGCCGGGAAGATAAATCCGCAATTAAAGGATGAAGAACGCGCCTACAACCTGGGGCTGCAAGAAGGGATTCGCCTGATCGGTAAAGTGATGAACCGCCAGGCCGGGGCGGAAAGCCTGATTCACGACACTTTTGACCAGCGCGCGCTGGTGGCCACACGGCTGCGCGACCTGCCGCAAAGCGAGCGCCAGCGAGTCTATATCGCCACCCCTAATCTGACTACCTACGGCGCCGGAAAATATACCGGCCTGATGATTCAACACGCCGGTGCCGTTAACGTGGCCGCCCGGGAGGTCACCGGCTATCGGCAGGTCTCCATTGAGGATGTAATGCGCTGGAATCCTCAGGTCATCTTCGTTCAGGAGCGCTACCCGCAGGTCGTGGCGCAGATCCTGCACTCTCCTCAGTGGCAGTCCATCGATGCGGTAAAACAGCACCGTGTCTGGCTGATGCCCGAATACGCCAAAGCCTGGGGCTACCCGATGCCGGAAGCAATGGCGCTGGGCGAGCTGTGGATGGCGAGCAAGCTCTACCCTCAGCGCTTTAAGGATATCGACATCAATCAGCGGGTCGACGCCTGGTATCACCGCTACTATCGTACCGCCTGGTCGCAGGAAGCCGAGTGAAACAGGGCGCGCTCATCCTCATTCTGGCCGTGTGCGCCCTGCTCTCGCTCGGCATCGGCCGATATCCGGTGTCGCCTGAACATTGCCTGCTGATCCTGCTGGAGCCCCTGACCGGGTACCACCCGGCTATCAGCGTTCCGGAACGTCAGGTGATAATGGTGGTAAGAGTGCCACGTATTCTACTGGCCATGGGCGCGGGGGCCTCCCTGGCGCTATGCGGCGCGGCGCTTCAGGGGGTTTTTCGCAACCCACTGGTCGATCCCCATATTATCGGCGTTTCTTCCGGCGCGGCCTTTGGCGGCACCCTGGCGATTCTGCTTAGCCTGCCGGTAGTCGGCCTTCTGCTCTCCTCATTTCTGTTCGGCATGCTGGCGCTGCTGCTGATCTTTATGCTGACCAGCACCATCGCCAGACGCAATGTCCTGTCGCTGGTGCTGGCGGGGGTGATCCTGAGCGGCTTCTTTTCGGCCTGCATCAGCCTGCTGCAGTATCTGGCCGATACCGAAGAGAAGCTGCCCGACATTATCTTCTGGCTGATGGGCAGCTTTGCCACGGCGGACAGCCAGAAGCTATGGACTCTGCTGGTGCCGCTGTTGCTGGCAGGCTCGACGCTGCTGGCCCTGCGCTGGCGCATTAATCTGCTGTCGCTGGGCGAGGAAGACGCCGCCTCCCTGGGGATTAACGTCGAAGCCACCCGCTGGTGGGTGTTGACCCTGTGCGCGCTGATTGTCGCGGCCCAGGTGGCGGTCAGCGGCAGCATCGGCTGGGTCGGACTGGTGATCCCCCATATTGCCCGCCTGCTGGTGGGTCCGAACCACCGTAGACTGCTTCCCGCCTCCGCCACCCTGGGCGCGCTCTATATGATCGGCATTGACACGCTGGCTCGCACCCTCAGCGCCAGTGAAATCCCACTGGGGATTCTGACCGCCCTTATCGGCGCCCCGCTGTTCGCCATACTGTTGCGCCGTGCGCAGCTAAGGGGCTGGCATGGCTGAATCTTTACTGCTGGCCCGGGGGTTAAGTTACCGCTGGCCGGGACAGGCGCCGCTATTTCAGGCGCTCAATCTGCAACTGAAACGCGGCGAAGTGCTGGCGCTGCTCGGCCCTAACGGCTGCGGTAAAAGTACCCTGATGCGGCTATTGCTAGGTACCCTGGGGCTACAGCAGGGTACAGTGGAGCGGCACGCTGAAACAGGCTTTGTGCCCCAGACCTTCACTCCCCCCTTCGACTACCAGGCTCGTGATATTGTGCTGATGGGCCGGGCGCGCCATATCAGTCTGTTCCGCGCGCCGTCGCGCCGCGACCAGCAGCTGGCAGAGGAAGCCATGACGGCGCTGGAGATCCAGGATCTCGCCGCACGCACCTTCGGCACCCTTTCCGGCGGCCAGCGCCAGCGGGTGCTGATCGCCCGGGCTCTGGCCAGCGCCAGTGACATCATTATTCTGGATGAACCGACATCCGCACTGGATCTGCACCATCAGGATCGGGTTCTGACCCTAATCCGTCGGCTGGCGGAGCAACGCAATATGGCAGTGATGTTCTCCACCCATCAACCGGCGCACGCCTGCGCGGTGGCCGACAACACGTTATTGCTGGGTCACGAAGGGCAACACCGGCTGGGGGCCTGCGACGAGGTATTAACCTCCGGGCGCCTGTCTGCGCTGTTTCAGCTACCTATAGAAAGGATCAACCTGGAGATAAACGGCCAGCGGCACAGTACCCTGGTTCCCCTCTACCACCGCCAGCGAAAAGAACATGACTGAACTGACTATTTACGCCGCCGGTAGCCTGCGCCACGCCTTTAATGCCCTACTGCCACTGGCCCGTCGTGCGACTGGCTGTGCCGTTAAGGTCGAGTTCGGCCCGGCCGGTCTGCTGCGTCGCCGCATCGAGCTGGGGGAACGCCCTGCGCTGTTCGCCTCTGCCAACCTTGATCACCCTCGTTATCTCCAGAATGTGGGCCTGGTCCGGGAAGTCTATCCCTTCGCCACCAACCGGCTGTGCGTCACGGTGCGCAATACTCCGGAACTGACCGAACCGCCGCTGCTGGAGGTGCTGTGCGATCCCCGCTGGCGGGTAGCCACGTCCACCCCAGGCGACGATCCCGGCGGCGATTATGCCCTGCAACTATTTGACCGGGTAGAGCAGCAGCGCCCCGGCAAGGGCGCTGCGCTGGCTCAACGCGCCCGGGCACTGGTGGGCGGCGCCCGCTGTCAGCCGCTACCGCCGGGCCGTATGGCGGCAGAGTATCTGCTGAATGAAGGGCTGGCAGATCTCTTTCCTGGCTACGCCAGCCACGTCGCGGCACTCTCTGCCTTCACGAATTTAGCGGTCAGAATGCTGCCCCCGGCGCTGACTGTAACCGCCCGCTATGGCTGCGGCCTGCTCAGCGGGCATCCGGATGCCCGCGCGCTGTTGCAGGTCATACTGAGTGCCGAAGGGCAAACCTGCCTGCGGGCCCACGGCTTCGGCGGCCTGTAACCTCCCTGACGCCACGCCCTCGCCCCGTAAACGGCATCAAAACGTTCTGTCTGCCCCCCGCCACTTTTGCGCGATATCAACGAAGTAGCAATTATTTTACTCCCTTCGGGTTAATAGCTCAGGAATTACTTATAATTCATGCGGTAATACTATCGCCATTGATAAAAAGTGAAATTTTACCTTGTTATTTCTTTTATTCTTTTAAGGGATCTTCTATGAGCAAATCATCCCCCCGCTCCCGGCGGCGCCTGGCCTGGCTCTGGTTAGTGCTGGTCGGCGTAGTGCTGGGCGCAGTCCTGCTGGCCGGTGGCGCCACGGTTATGCATAAAACCAGCGACACCGAATTCTGCGTCTCCTGCCACTCAATGCAGCAGCCGCTGGCCGAGTATCAGGGCAGCGTTCACTTCCAGAACCCGAAAGGCATTCGTGCCGAATGTGCCGACTGCCACGTGCCTCACAAACCGATGGACTATCTGACTACCAAAGTGATGGCCCTGAAGGACGTCTGGGGCGAGATGACCGGCAAGATCGATACGCCAGAGAAATACGAATCCCACAAACTGGCGATGGCCCAGAGCGTGTGGGATACCCTGAAGAAAAACGACTCCGCCACCTGCCGTTCGTGCCACAGCTATGAGGCTATGGACGTGCTGGCCCAGCGCCCTGAAGCGCGTCAGGAACATCCGGTCGCCATTAAGAAAGGCGAAACCTGCATCGACTGCCATAAGGGCGTCGCCCATATTCTGCCGGATATGAGCCAGCTTTCCGCCGCCGGCGCCAGCGAACTTTCCGCCGCCGCTGCCAAAACGCCGGATAACGCTCGCGAGCTGTGGTCCATCGCCACCCAGCCCTTCTGGTTGAGCGCCGACAGCAAACAGCACAATGCCGGGAACCTGATGCCGGGAACCAAAATTAAAGTGATCAAGCGTGAAAATGCGATGATCCTGGCCGAAGTGAGCGGCTGGCAGCAGGATGGCGTTAACGAAGTATTCTACGAAGCCGCCGGTAAACGCATTCTGAGCGTGCTGCTGGGTGAAGAGGCCCGCACCAAAGTGAAACGCCTGAGCGAAATGACCGATCCGGAAACTCATCTGTTGTGGCATCGCACCGCACTTGAGGTCTGGCTGCCCGCCAGCCAGCTGATTGATAACCAGCAGAAGATCTGGGATTACGCTGCATCCATGATGTCCGCTAACTGCACCGGCTGTCACGGTCTGACCGCCCTCGATCGCTTTAACGCCAACCAGTGGATTGGGGTGATCAAAGGGATGGCGCCGCGTACCTCCCTGAATCAGGAGCAGCTGCGGGTGCTGACCCGCTACGTTCAGCAACATGCCAGTGATATGCCGTCAACCGCTCAGGGCGAAGTCAAGGAGGCTCAATAATGAAAACTCAACCTGAAGCTATGCAGATAACCCGTCGTCGCTTTCTGACCGGCGCCGCTGCCCTGGGGGGCGTTTCACTGCTGGGTAGCCTGTGGCCGCGATCGGCGCTGGCCGAAGCCATCAGCCAGGCGCTGCCGCAGTTTGTGGCGTTGCGTCAGGCGCAGAAAGGCATTCTGACCGGCGCCCACTGGGGCGCTTTTGAGGCCATCGTTCGGGATGGCAAAATGGTGGAAACCCGCCCGGTACAGGACGATCCCTTCCCTAACGAGCTGATTAGCATGGCCCCCCACCAGGTCCATGCCCCCAACCGGGTAAAATACCCGATGGTGCGTAAAAGCTGGCTTGAAGGCGGCGCCCAGAACTGTCGCCCGGAACTTCGCGGCTGCGACGAGTGGGTGCGGGTGAGCTGGGATAAGGCGCTGACCCTGGTCAGCAACGAAATTCGCCGCCTGCAGCAGGAGCACGGTCCACAGTCGATCCACGCCGGATCCTACGGCTGGAAAAGCGTCGGGATGCTGCACAACAGTCGTACTCTGCTGCAGCGCCTGATGAATCTGGCGGGTGGCTTTCTGGGCTACGCGGGGGACTACTCCACTGGCGCCGCTCAGGTGATCATGTCCCACGTGGTAGGCTCCATGGAGGTCTACGAACAGCAAACCGCCTGGCCGGATCTGCTGGAAAACTGCCAGCTGGTGGTACTCTGGGGCTGTAATCCGATGATTACGCTTAAGAACAGCTGGAACATCCCGGATCACGTGGGGCCAGCGGGCTTTGAAGCGCTGAAGAAAAAAGGCGTGCGGGTGATCAGTATCGATCCGGTGAAGAGCGACAGCACCGACTATCTGAACGCCGAATGGGTCGCTCCGCGCCCCTACACCGACAGCGCCATGCTGGTGGGGATCGCCCATACCCTGATGGCCGAAAAGCTGCACAACCCCGATTTTCTGAAGACCTACACCGTTGGCTTCGATAAGTTTGCCGCCTACCTGAACGGCGAACAGGACGGCGTGGTGAAAGATGCCGACTGGGCCGCCGCCATCTGCGGCGTGGAAGCCGATGCTTTGCGCCAGCTTGCCCGGGATATGGCAAAGAGCCGCACCATGATCATGGGCGGCTGGGGCATTCAGCGTCAGCACCACGGCGAACAGCCGCACTGGCTGCTGGTGACCGTGGCGGCCATGCTGGGGCAGGTTGGCCTGCCCGGCGGCGGTTTCGGCTTCAGCTACCACTACTCTTCCGGCGGCAGTCCGACGGCGCGCGGCGGAATACTCGCCGGGATCTCGGCTGGAGACGCGCCTAAAAATAGCCCGACGCCCATTCCGGTAGCGCGCATCGCCGAATGTCTGGCTAATCCGGGCAAAACCATCGACTTTAACGGCGCTAAAGTCACCTACCCTGATGTGAAGATGGTCTATGTAGCCGGGGGCAACACCTTCCATCAGCACCAGGACACCAACGCGCTGATCAAAGCCTGGCAGCACCCGGAAACCATCGTGGTGAACGAACCTTACTGGACCGCGACCGCGAAGTACGCCGATATCGTGCTTCCGGCCACCACCAGCTATGAGCGTAACGATCTGGAGATGGGCGGCGACTATTCGCAGCTCTATGTCTTCCCGATGCACCAGTGCGTACCGCCGCAGCATGAGTCGCGCAACGATTTCGATATCTTCGCCGGGCTGGCGGCCAAACTGGGCGTGCAGGAAGCCTTTACCGAAGGCAAAGACGAAATGCAGTGGCTCAAGGGGATGTACGACGATATGAAAGCCCAGGCCCGTAATGCCCGGGTGGCGCTGCCGCCGTTCGACATGTTCTGGGCATCGAACAACTACATCCGCTTCCCGGTCCCGGAAGAGAACAAAAAGTGGGTACGCTTTGCCGACTTCCGGGAAAATCCACTGCTTAACCCGCTGGGCACCCCTTCCGGTAAGATTGAAATCTACTCCGAAGCAGTCGCCAAAATGGGCTATACCGACTGCCCCGGCCTGCCGGGCTGGCTGCCTCCTCATGAATGGTATCAGGGGCCGGAAGCGAGCAAGTATCCGCTATCGCTTAACACCGCGCACCCAATCAACCGCCTGCACTCGCAGCTCGACAATACGCCGCTGCGTAAAAAATATGCGGTGGCGGATCGCGAAGCCGTCTGGATCCACCCGCAGGATGCCAAAGCGCGCGGCATCGGCGATGGCGAACTGGTGCGGGCCTTTAACGATCGCGGTCAGATTCTGGTAGGCGCCGTGGTGACCGAACGGGTACGCCCGGGCGTGGTGCGTATCAGCGAGGGGGCCTGGTTCGATCCGGCGGATCCGCGCCAGGAGGGGTCACTGTGTAAGAACGGCAACGTCAACTGCCTGACCTTCGATATCGGATCGAGCAGCCTGGCTCAGGGCAACTGTGGCCAGATGGCCCAACTGGAGATCGAAAAATATCAGGGACCGATACTGAATAATACCGCCCACGCGGTACCGGCCGGCGCCTGATAACAGGTCGCGCGGATAACAGTAAGCCCCGGTCATACCATGGCCGGGGCTTTTTCGTACTCGTCAGATATTGTCCAGTCGGCTTCGGCGTTATTGTGCATCCCGCTAAGACGTTACTCCGTTAACTTCTCCGTTGAGGATAATCACACAAGATGAAATACGTACAAAACACCGCTATCGTTATGGCCGCCGTTGCCGTCATCCTGACCATGGCGGGTTATGTTTTTTCGTCACCGTTATACTCGACTAACGGCCTCTGCCTGGCGGATGGCGGGCTTAACAGCGTGTCGGATATCTGCCCGCTGCATCGCATTGCCGCAACACCCGTGGTGACCCCGGATAGCAAAATGACGGCCAAAGCCATCATCGGGTTAAATGCAGATGTGATTCCCCACGCCTTTGGCGCCCTCTCCTGATTCCTGCTACGCGACCCCAAATCTCTTTGGGGCCGCGCATCATCCCTTTTACAAATAAGTTCGCAGAAACTCCGACAGACAGAGGATCGCCATCGCCTGGCCATAGGGCATGGAGGTCAGCGGGATATTGCGATAGAAGTCGAGACTGCTGCCCATGCCGGTGCCAAACGAGACCTGCAGCAGCTCGCCATCCGGCGAAATATTGGCGATCACACCCTGAATCGCCTTTTCCGCCACCGGGGCATACGCCTTATCGATATAGCGCTTACGCACCGCCTTCAGAATGCCGTAGGCAAAGCCCGCAGTGGCGGAAGCCTCAAGGTAGGAGTTGGGATCGTCCAGCAGCGTGTGCCACAGACCGCTCTTATCCTGACACTGCGCCAGCGCCGCCACCTGGCTTTCCAGCACCTGAATCAGATAGCGGCGCACCGCGTTATTTTCTGGCAGATCCACCAGCTCCAGAAAATCCGGGATCACCATGGTCAACCAGCTGTTGCCGCGGGCCCAGCGCGCGCGCGCAAAGTTGTGGTTACCTTCAAAACTCCAGCCGTGGAACCAGAGCCCCGTTTCCCTGTCCATCAGATACTGAACGTGCATCAGGAACTGATAGGTCGCTTCCTCCACATACTCCGGGCGATTGAGCAACTTGCCGATCTTAACCAGCGGCAGTACCGTCATCATCAGGGTGTCGTCCCACATCTGCTGGTGGTTCTCTTCCGCCAGCGTAATATGCTGCATACCGCCGTGTTCGGTGCGCGGCATCTCAGACATCGCCCACTCAGCCCAGCTATCCAGCCAGGGAAGCAGCGTCTGATCGCCAGTCTCTTCATAGCGGTACGCCAGGGTCAGAAACGGCGCCATGGTATTGACGTTTTTGGTGGTGGCTCCCTCAGCGAAGCGGTCGGCGAACCATCGGTCCACGATATCGCGCATTTTGGCATCGCCGGTCTGGTGATAATACTGCCAGATGCCGTACAGCCCTACGCCGTGAGTCCACTCCCAACCGGCCCAGCCTTTGGTATCGATCACCCGACCATCATCCAGACGCAGCAGGAACTCCCCGGTTTCGTCGTGAATATTCACCAGATTGTCCGTCACCTTATGGATCAGGCTTTTCAGCTCGTCGCGAGCGATAAAACGGGTCGGCTGGCGCAGCAGCGGACTGTGTTTTACAGGATAAACAATCATCAACTTAACCTCTGTTTAACGTCGAATTTATGGGCGTCGCCGCTGCGTTATTCAGCTTCGGTGCCGCAGGTTTATTGCGGTTCAGGTAACCAATATTGTTATTGCCCCACAGAGCGTCGTAGGGGAGCCCCGCCAGCATTTCGACGGTAGCGCGCGCTTGCGGTGTAACATTTTCCGGTGTGGTACGGCCCGCGATGCGCATTTTCTCAGTCTCTTCACGCAGGATGCTGTGGGTTTTCAGGTCGAGCTTAAAGCGCAGGGAGATCAGGAAGCCTATCGCCAGTACCGCAATGGTGCCCACACTCAGAACCATCAGGATGGTATGGCTCACCGCTGGCGGCTGGGTACTTTGACCGGAAACAAAACCAGAAAGCTGCATCACAATGCCTACCAGCATCACGGCACCGGCCTGGGAGGCTTTACGGGTCAGGGTCATAATGCCGGCGAAGATCCCTTCGCGACGTTGACCGGTGATAACCTCATCCACGTCGGCGATATAGGTATAGGTGTTCCAGGGTACATAGTTGATGCCGCCGCGGCCCAGGCCCGCCAGCGCGGAAACCAGTACCAGCAGCGAGAAGATATCGCTCATACCGGCATACCACAGCACCGCATAAGAGAGCGAACTCAGACCAAACAGCACCACCACCATGCGATACGAGGGAGCCGGTCCGAAGCGGATACAGAGTGGGATCATGGCGATAACCGACACAAACTGCATGATAGCCATGGTGCCCAGCAGATTAGAGGCCACGGTGGCGCTCTGCATCAGTACGAAGACCACATAGTAGGTGAAGACCGCGTTAAACACGTCCTGGGCGATATAACCACCGAGATACATCCCCAGATGCTGGCGAAAAATGCGGATACGTAACGTGGAACTCAGTTCGGTAGTCAGGCGCTTCAGGGTCTGGCGCAGCGTCAGCCCTTTTTTCTCTTCCTCGGCGCGCAACTGCGCCTCTGTCCACTCTTCCCTGGGTCGTTCCCAGGTATAGAACCAGACCAGCGTCAGGACAATGGCGCAAATGGTAGAGAAAACCAGGCTTGCATAGAAGAAGGAGACGGCATTGTCCTTGCCAAACAGACTCAGCAGTACGCCCGGCAGGAAGGCGGCAAGAATGGCCGACAGCTGGGCCAGGGCAATACGGGCACCGGAAAATTTGGTCTTCTGTTTGAAGTCATCGGTCATCTCTGGCACCAGGGTTTCATAGGGCACCAGGATCATGGTGTAGACCACATCGAACACCAGGTAGGTCAGCAGATAATACCAGTAGTTCATCTCCCCGACCCACATCAGGCTGTAGCTAAAGACGCAGGGAATACCGAGCAGAATAAAGAATTTGCGGCGCCCAAAACGCTTACCCAACCAGGTGGAGCCAAAGTTATCGGTCAGAAAGCCCATCAATGGGCTGACCACCGCGTCCAGCACGCGCGCCATGGCGAATATAAAGGTCGCCTCTATCGGCGACAAACCACAGAAGGTGGTATAGAAATAGAGTAGCCATGCAGCGGTGAGTGCGGTGGTTCCGGCACCGAGGAAGTCACCAGAACCGTAGGCGAGGTAGTTAACCAGTCCAATCTTTCTTGTTTTCATTGCCATCACCCTTCACTGTTTTTTGTCGTCAACCGACATGAGGGAATCCCTTACCCTGCTAAAGTACCGGCGATTTCCGCGATCAAACCTTTCTGTTTTTGCCAGCCGCGCAGCCACGCTGGCAAAAATGCAAAGAGTGCCACCATCGGCTTCACTGATTTATAAAACAGTGGTTTGCTTTTATCAAAAGCAGTGTTTTGAAATGGGAGAAAGGCCAGGGAATGGCGGGAAAAATCAGACAAAAACCGGGGGAACATCACGCTATACTGCAGACGTAAAAAAGCCCCGGGTAATGGGGCAAACGGATGGGCGAACCAGAAAAAGCCCTGCCGAAGTGAAAAGCGCTATCACGCCCGGGCCGATTTTAAATTCGCCCATTGAGTGAAATAACGCTCCGCGGTACTAATACCTTGTTCAGCCATATCGCGTGATACTGTCGCATCCATAATACGATAATCAGCGACATTCCTGGCATCGCGCATCTGTTTAAGGCTATACCCCAGCCCTTGTAAATCGCGTTCCCGGAAAGGTTCACCTTTGCACTCAGCAGGCGTAATCATATAGCCGATAAGGTTACCGTGATGGTTCCCTGCATATTCAGGAACGCAGGTCAGGCTTTGCATCGCTTCATGAAACATCGCATAGTACGCCCTGGATATCACGCTTCTTAATGATGCTTCGTCATTCTGCACACAAAACCGCCGAGCGGCATTGAGGAAGTCACAACTGGTTATCGACATAACATCCCTCCGGATGCTTGCCTGCTGGCGAAGAGAAGCGGGCTATCAGCTCGCAGCCATCTAATCCAGGTTCATCGCAAACAGCCTCAGCCAGAGAAAAGTTCATCTCTGTTATTGCACCAGGAGGTTTATTGAACACTTCAGCAATATAGCATTGGTTATAAGCTCTACAAATTTCAGCGACGCCAGTCTGGGCCGAATATTCTCTGGCCACCCTGAAAACAATATCGACCAGTAACTGGTATTGCTCCTGAGTACAGCCTTCAGGCAATCCCACCTTCTCAAACACCGTTATTTCCTGATGTACCACCATGCTTTTTTCTCCTTCCCTGATAATCCATTACCGCCACGCGTTGCCTGCGAAATCCTATCCAGGCGGCGATAAAATCGTCAATCGCTATCCTGGATTAAAACCGCGTTGTGGAAGGCATATCGCAACCTGCTGTGCCCTGATGTAAAAAAGCCCCGACCAGCGGGGCAAACGGACTAACGTACCGGAAAGGCTCCGGCTAAAGGCATACCGCGCATCCTGCGCGGGAGAGGTTAAGGTTATTACAGCTCTCTGAGCAGTGCGAAGGCCTGAGGTACCTGCCCTTCACTGACCACAAAAGCACACAGCTTCTGGGCCTGGTCGAAACCTTTGGCGATCAGCCCTTCCGGCCCTGTAGAAATCTGCCAGTTAAGGTCGTTTCGCCGTGTTTCCCCCGCCAGCTGTAAGGGCAGTTCCGGGGTTTTGATTTTCACCAGCATCGCTGGCAGCTTCAGGCTGGCATTCTGACCGAGTAGATTTTTCGCCAGGGTCATGGCGCCCAGCAGTATTGGTTGCAGAAATGGCATCAGGCGGCCATTGATTTCGGCACAGTCACCCAGCGCATAGATATGCTCCCGGGAGGTACGCAGCCCGTCGTCCACCACAATCCCCTGATTCACCGTCAGACCGGCGCGTCGCGCCAGATCGCTGTTGGCATGCAGACCAATAGCGGAAATAGCTTCATCCACTTCCAGTACCCTGCCGCTGGCCAGGCGAACTTCCAGCCCGGTTGCGCCGCGCTCAAGCATCAATAGTTGCTGACCGGTAAGAATCTCAATCCCCATGGCGCTGAGCTTATGCTGCAGACGCCCGCTCACTTCCGGCGGCAGTAGCGAAGCCAGCAGGCTGGGGCTGTTATCAACCACGGTCACCTGCTTACCGGCGCGGCAGAAATCCATCGCCAGTTCACAGCCAATCAAACCACCACCAAGAATCATGACCCGACGGGCATCTATCAGCCGCGACTCACAGGCGCGGTACTCCTGCTGGCTGTTTAGGGTCAGCAACAGCTCCCGCCCCTCGACTGGCGGCAGACGCGCCGACGAGCCGGTGGCCAGCACCAGGCTGTCGTAGTGCCACTGCTGACCGTTGCCTTTAACCACCCGGTTATCGGCATCGATATCCGTAACCCAGGTGTCCGGCACCAGCCGCAGGTTAAACTGTTCGGCGAATTCTCCTGCGCGCTGACGGGTCATTTCGTCCGCCCGCTGCCCCTGACTCATCACATGGCTGAGATCGGGCTTGTTGTACTCATCGATGCTGTCAGCGGCAATCAGGGTCAGCGGCACCCCGGCATCGAGCTTACGGATACTTTTGACCAGTTGTCGGGCCGCGAAGCCCGACCCGATAATGACGATACCCTGACTCATTTTGCCTCCGAAGCCAGTACATCGAAAACATCTTTACCCAGCGAACATTCGGGGCACAGGAAGTTATCCGGCACCTCGCTCCAGGGCGTGCCCGGCTCAACGCCCTGCATCGGTTCGCCCTGCTCGGGATCGTAGATCCACTGGCAGACGCTGCACTGCATACGCGGCCCCAGGTCGGCGCAACCGACACTTGCCGACTGCTCCGGCTCGCTGCTGGCGCTTTCCGCCGTCGGGACGCTGGCGGTCTGAGGCAGCGGAGACAAGGCCCACTGGCGGGCGATTTCCCGGCCGTGCTCGCGGCACAGCGCCAGCGCATCGACGTCCGGGCGCCATTTGGCCTTCAGGCTCAGGGACATTTCAAAACCGGCATCCTGCAAACGGGTAGAGAGCCGGTCCACCGCACCGCCGCTCCAGCCGTGTGAACCAAAGGCGCTGGCGCGTTTGTTACGGAAACGAAGACCGGTCATCTCTTCTACCAGACCCGCGATTTTCGGCATCATCACGTTGTTCATGGTCGAGGTGCCCGCCAGTACCCCTTTAGAGCGGAAGACATTGGTCAAAATTTCGTTTTTGTCGTGACGCGCCACGTTGAAGATTTTTACCGCCACGCGTGGATCCACTTCGTTAATTCCCTGTGCGATAGCGTCGGCCATCATGCGGGTATTGTTGGACATAGTGTCGTAGAAGATGGTGATGCGATCTTCCTGGTAGTCCGCCGCCCACTTCAGATACAACTCAACGATCTGGGTCGGATTATCGCGCCATACCACGCCGTGAGAGGTGGCAATCATATCGACCGGCAGGTTAAAGCCGAGGATTTCAGTAATTTTCGGCGTCACCAGACGGCTGAACGGCGTCAGGATGTTGGCGTAGTAGCGCTGGCACTGCTCAAACAGCTCAGCCTGGTCTACTTCGTCGTTGAACAGGTGTTCGTCACAGTAGTGCTGACCGAAGGCGTCGTTGCTGAACAGCACTGCATCGCCGGTCATGTAGGTCATCATGCTGTCCGGCCAGTGCAGCATCGGGGTTTCAACGAAGATTAGCTGTTTGCCATTACCGATATCCAGAGTATCGCCGGTTTTCACTACATTGAAGTTCCACTCCGGGTGATGATGATGGCCGGTAATGGAGTCCACGCCGTTGGCGGTACAGTAGATCGGCGTATTGGGGATAGCGGCCATCAGCTCAGAGAGCGCACCCGCGTGATCCTCTTCGGCGTGGTTAATAATGATATAATCGATCTTCTCAAGGTCGATTTCCGCGCGCAGGTTCTGCACGAATTCACGGCTAAATTTGTGGTCAACGGTGTCGATAAGGACGTTTTTTTCTTCGCGGATCAGGTAGCTGTTGTAGCTGCTGCCTTTCAGGGTTTTGTATTCGGTGCCGTGAAAATCACGCACTTCCCAGTCACGCTGCCCGACCCAGTGGATGTTGTTCTTAACGTGAATAGCCATTGTTAACCTCGATCAATGATGTACTGACAAATAAGTGTGTTGTCTGTCATATATCAGGATCCGTGCCAACTTTTTAATTTATTGATTTATGAAGATAATTTATTTTTAGACAATTTTTTGATTGTCATAGTGACTATACCTATAATTGTCATATTGACATCCAATACAGTCATAATGACGACAAGGGACAACCGATGAGCCTCTCCGTTAATCTACTGGCGAAAATCGCTATTGAGCTCCAGAACGGCATCAGTCAGGAAAACCGCTTCCAGCGGCTGATTAGCACCCTGCGTGAAGTACTGGACTGCGACGCCTGCGCCCTGCTGCGCTACGAGCAGCAACAGTTCCGGCCACTGGCCATCGACGGCCTCTCTCCCGACGTATTGGGGAGACGCTTTGCCCTGGAAGCACATCCACGCCTGGAGGCTATCGCCCGCGCCGGGGATGTGGTGCGCTTCCCGGCGGATAGCACACTGCCCGATCCTTACGACGGACTGATCCCGGACCAGGAGGTACTGAAAGTGCACGCCTGCGTGGGGTTGCCGCTGTTCGCCAGCCAGACGCTGATCGGCGCCCTGACCATGGACGGCATGAACCCGACCCAGTTCGACACCTTTAGCGATGAGGAGCTGCGGCTTATCGCCGTACTGGCAGCCGGCGCCCTGAATAACGCCCTGTTGATTGAACAGCTGGAAAACCACGATGTTCTGCCCGTGCCCCATCAGGGAAGCAAAGCCCCGGATAGCGAGATGATCGGCCTGTCACCGGGCATGATGCAGCTTAAGAAAGAGATTGAGATTGTCGCCCCTTCCGATCTCAACGTACTGATTAGCGGCGAAACCGGTACCGGGAAGGAACTGGTGGCCCGCGCCATCCACCGGGCTTCGACGCGTGCGGAAAAGCCGCTGGTCTATCTGAACTGCGCCGCGCTGCCGGAAAGCGTGGCGGAAAGCGAACTGTTCGGCCACGTGAAAGGCGCCTTCACCGGCGCTATCAGCAATCGCAGCGGTAAATTCGAAATGGCCCACGAGGGCACGCTGTTTCTGGATGAGATCGGCGAGCTTTCTTTACCATTGCAGGCCAAACTGCTGCGGGTGCTGCAGTACGGCGATATCCAGCGGGTGGGAGACGATCGCAGCCTGCGGGTCGATGTACGGGTACTGGCCGCCACCAATCGCGACCTTAAGCAGGAGGTGTTGGACGGCAACTTCCGCTCCGATCTGTTCCACCGCCTGAGTGTATTCCCGGTGTCGGTCCCGGCGCTGCGCGAGCGCGGCGACGATATCGCCCTGCTGGCTGGTTTTTTCTGCGAGCAGAGCCGCCAGCGTCTGGGTCTGACCCAGGTAGTGCTGAGCCAGGGAGCGCTTCAGCGCCTGCTGCACTACGGCTGGCCTGGCAATATCCGCGAACTGGAACATGCGATTTATCGCGCCATCGTACTGGCCAGAGCCACCGGCTCCGGCAGCGAGGTGGTGCTGGAGCCCGGCCATTTCGCGCTTAACGACCCGTCTCATTCCCCGACTTCTCTGGCACCGGTTGTCAGCATCCCAGAGCCTGCGCCCCTGGGGCTGTCGCTGCGCGATGCCACCGACGACTTCCAGCGTCGCGCCGTGCGCCAGGCCCTGACGCACAGCCACGGCAACTGGGCAGCCGCAGCCAGAGAGCTCGATGTCAATGTCGCCAACCTGCACCGGTTAGCTAAGCGGCTGGGGATTAAATAACGGTGAACATTTTATGCCAGATAGCCCGTTCCCCCTGTTATTCCGCCGAAAATAGACCAGACTTTAAGGAGTGAAGCGAAGCGTAAGGCAGGAGGCATTATGAGCTGGCGTCATCTTCTGGTCGCCGTGGCGGCGACCCCGGAAAGCGATCGACTGGTGGAAAAAGCGGTCGAACTGGCGCGCCCGTCGGGGGCGCAGATTACGCTGTTAACGGTCACGGCGGATCCGGAACTCTATAATCAGATGGCGGCGCCAATGCTCGGTAGCCTGCGGGAACTGCTGCGCGAAGAGAGCCAGATGTTTCTGGATGGATTATGCCAACGAGCGGGGTATCCCATTGCGAAGACGCTTATCGCCAGCGGCGAACTCAGCGAATATCTGCGCCATCTGTGTCAGCACAGCGATATCGATCTTATTATCTACGGCAACCATAATCAGAATCTCTTCGGCAAGGCGCTCTGTTCGGCCCGTTCGGTGGTGGCGACCAGCTGCGTGGATGTGCTGCTGGTCGCGCTGAACTAGCGTTTAACCCCCGCCATCGCCGTGATGGCGTCCGGTCGCCGTATCCGTAGCTGACTACGGGGAATGACCGCCTTTAGGTCCCGCACAAAACTACGCTGCCAGTGGTTGATATCATTAGACTTCACCACTTCCAGCATCTCACCGTGGCGCGCCAGGCGTTCGGCCAGCGGCATGGTCAGCGCCCGGTGCATCGCGCTGGCGACATCGTCCCTGTCGTAAGGATTGACGATTAGCGCCGAGGTTAACTCCTGAGCGGCACCGGCAAACTCAGAGAGCACCAGCACCCCGGGGTTTTCCGGATCCTGCGCCGCGACGTACTCCTTAGCCACCAGGTTCATACCGTCGCGCAGCGGCGTCACCAGCCCCACATCGGCGTGGCGGAACACCTTCATCAACAGACGTCGTTCAAAGTGCTGGTTCAGGTAATAGAGCGGCGTCCAGCCCAGTTGTCCGTACTTGCCGTTAATCCGCCCAGCCTCGGTCTCCAGTTGGTGACGAATATCCTGATAGGCCTGAACATCGCCGCGCGAGGTGGGCGCTATCTGGGTATAGCGGATATTGCCCCGGTGCTGCGGGTAGTTTTCCAGCAGCGCCTCAAAGGCCTGGAAGCGTTCCGGCAACCCTTTGGAGTAGTCCAGACGCTCTACCGAAAAGATATTGCGGATGTTACCCAGCTCCTGCTTAAGCTCCACCAGCCTGGGCGGCAGCGGCTCCGCCGCCTGTTCGGCGATCTCATCCGGTTCAATGCCGATGGGATAAACCGCAGTACGGAACGAGCGGCCCCAGGCGCTGTGCTGATGCGAGCCAACATGAGTCAGCCGGGTCTGGCTGGCGACGCTTTCAAGGAACGCCAGCCGGTCCCCTTCGGTCTGAAAGCCCAGCAGATCGTAATCACACATACGCTGTAGCAGTTCGGTATGGGGCGGCAGCGCGTTAAAGATCTCCGGCGTCGGGAAAGGTATATGCAAGAAGAAGCCGATGCGATTGTCCACGCCGCGCTGGCGCAGTTCGCTGGCGAAAGGCAGCAGATGGTAGTCATGCACCCACAGGGTATCGTCGGGCTCCACCAGCGGACGCAGCTTTTCCGCCAGGATGCCGTTAACCTCCAGGTAGCCCTGCCAGGCCTCACGCTGAAACTTGACCAGATCGAGCCGGTAGTGGAATGCGGGCCACAGTACTGCATTGGAAAACTGACAGTAATACTGTTCGTAATGCTGCTCGCTCAGATGAAACGAGGCCCAGGTAATATTACCGCTGGTCTCCTGCTGTAGCGGCGCTTCTTCATCGCCGGTTTCACCACTCCAGCCAAACCAGAGACCTCCCGATGATTTCAACGCACCGAGAATGCCTACAGCCAGCCCGCCAGCGCTGCACTTTCTGTCATCCGGCGTTGCGATACGGTTAGAGACTACGACTAAACGACTCATGACCTGACCTCCTCATGGTGAAATTATCGTTTTGCTGCCCGTTCTGGCTGACAACCTGCGCCAGCCAGCGATGCACCTCGCCCACGCCGGACAGACGAAGCTGCGCCCGGGTTTCTCCCTCCCCGACTTTAATACTTATCCCATGCAGCCGGTTGACGACATCGAACCCGCTTTCATCGGTTAAATCATCGCCAACAAACAGCGGTCTGCGGCCGTTAAACGGCGATTCGCTCATAAAGTCCTCGATAGCCGCGCCTTTATTGACCGCCTGCGCCTTAATCTCTACCACACACTTGCCGGGCTGAAGCACCAGCGCCGGATGCTGAGCCACTACCCCCTGAGCCAGCGCCATCACGGCTGCGGCATGCTGAGGCGCCTGGCGATAGTGCAGCGCAAAAGCCGCGCCTTTGTTTTCAAGCCAGGTATCCTCAAGGGGGGAAAGCCCGTGGGTCAGGCTTTCCTGTAGTCTCGCGACCAGTGCGGGTGCGAGTTCGAAACGGTGGGTCTTACCATGGATATCACGGCGTTCTGCGCCATGCACGCCCGCCAGCGGTAAACGCAGCGGAGCAGCCAGCTCATCCAGCTCGACTATGGAGCGCCCTGAAATCAATGCCACAGCCCCCTGTGTCAATTCTGCCAACTGCCCCAACAGCTGGCGAACTGGCTCCGGAATAAAGACCTGCTCCGGGCGCGGCTGAATCTCTGCCAGGGTACCGTCTAAATCGAAGAAAAAGCCGAAATGGCCAGGAATGAGGGGCGGTACAGATGAATCGTCAGTCACCTTCTGTCTCCTCCTTATGTGATATGGATGATAAGCCAGGCGTTACCTTTGATTATCATTCAACCATGTAAGTATAGACAGCATGGCAAAGCTCGCCATAATTGATTATAGCCTCAGGGCGCGGTGTGTCTGACGTTACGCTTTCAAATAAAAGAAAATCCCCGCCGGGAAGGGCCAGGGATTGATAACTTTTCGCTATGGTTCAGTCCCTGCGTCGCGCAGGGCTGCCGGGCGCGGCGTCACGTCCGGCCCCATATTCCATCATTGACTCCGTTTAAGGCACCAGCAGTACTTTGATGGATTCGCCGCTGGCCGCCATGGCAAATCCCTGCTCCCACTGTTCCAGCGGCAGGGTATGGGTGACCACCCCTTCGGCCGTAAACAGCTTGCGGGCAAAAAAGTTGATCACCGTTTCATAGCAGTGGGGACCAAGGTGCGAACCGCGCACTTCCAGCTCTTTACGATCCCCGATGATCGACCAGTCCACCGTGGTCTCTTCGCCAAAAACGCTGAATTCCACATAGCGCCCGAGCTTGCGGATCATCTGCAGCCCCTGCTTTACCCCTGCCGGGTTACCGGTCGCTTCGATATACACATCGCAGCCGTAGCCGTCGGTCAGCTGTTTCACTTTACTGATGGCATCCTCTTCCAGCGGGTTAATCACCAGATCGGCCCCCAGCTTACGCGCCAGCTCCAGCCGTGCCGGTACCGTATCCAGTACGATAAACAGTTTAGGGTTTTTCAGGCGCGTTGCCTGAATCATCCCCAGCCCCAGCGGCCCGGCACCGGCCAGCACCACCACATCATTAAATTCGATGGTGGCGCGGTTTACCGCATGCACCGCGCAGGCGAAAGGTTCGATCAGCGCGCACTCCTCGTGGGTCAGGCTGTCGGGGATACGGTGCACCCGGCTGTTAGGCTTAAAGATCATATAATCCGCCATACCGCCATCGGCGTCTTCGCGCTGGAAGCCGTAGATGTCGTGCTTTTCGCACATCCAGTATTTGCCATCCTGACAGAAGCGGCACTTGTTGCAGGGCACGATCTGCTCGGCGATCACCCGCTCCCCCACCTTGACGTTAAAGTGTTCCAGCGCTCCGGGACCGTAACCCACCACGGTGCCATAGAATTCATGTCCCACCACCACCGGCGTTTTGACCCAGGCGGGCTGGCTGTCGCTGCCCCAGTACATGGGCGCGCCGTGGTGGCAGTGCACATCGGACGCGCAGATGCCGCAGGCGCCCACCTTAACCAACAGTTCGTTGGAACCCGGCTCCGGCAGCGGCGCCCGCTCCAGGCGATAATCTTTCGGGCCATGATTCACCAGACGTTTAATCTCTTTGGGTAAGTTTTGCATGGTTGCTCTCTCCGGGAATGTTAACGTTAACATTTATCGATAAAAAGTAGGGGCGCGCACGCCCCGGTTATTTAGCGTCGCTTCATCGAGCTCATCCAGATAGCGGCAAGGATGATGGCACCTTTAATCACATTCTGAACGTAGGGGGAGACTCCCATCAGATTGAGGCCGTTATTGAGTACCCCCAGCATCATCGCCCCGACCAGGGTGCCGATAATCGCTCCCCTGCCCCCGGCGATGGCGGCGCCGCCCAGAACCACGGCGGCGATGGCGTCCAGTTCGAAACCTTCACCGGCATTGGGTTGTCCGCTCATAAGGCGCGAACTGAGCACCAGTCCGGCCAGCGCCGCAGTAAAACCGCTAATCACGTAAACCAGCAGCCGCACTCGCGGTACCCGAATACCGCTCAGGCGCGCCGCTTCGACGTTACCGCCCACCGAATAGAGATGGCGACCAAAGGGCATATGGTTAAGGACTAACCAGGCCAGCAGATAGACCAGCAGCATCACCAGAATCGGTACCTGGATCCCAAACAGCGTGCCGCGCCCCAGCCAGGAGAAGGCGTCCGGCAGACCAGAAATCGGGTAGCCGCCGGTGTAGATCAGCCCCAGGCCGCGGGCGATGCCCATGGTCGCCAGGGTGACGATAATCGGCGGCATCCGCAGCCAGGCGATACAGCTGCCGTTAATGGCGCCAAAAGCGGCGCCCACCGCCAGACCGGCCAGCATCGCCAGCGGCACCGGCACGCCAGCCACCATCAGCCCGGCGGCAACGGTGCCGGAAAGCGCCATCACCGGCCCCACCGACAGATCGATACCGCCGCTCAGAATGGCGCAGGTCATCCCCACGGCGATAATGGCGTTGATCGACACCTGGCGCGCCACGTTGGTCAGGTTATTGGCGGTCAGAAAGTTATCGTTAATAAAGATCATCAGCACAAACAGCACAATAAAGCCGATGAACGGCAGAAATGCCGGATGATGAAGGCAGCGGTCCAGCCGACTGCGCGTCGCAGGCCGCGTTCCCTGAACGCCCTGAGACTGTGGAAGCGTACTCATGATGCATTCCCCGTAGCCTGTAACATAATGGTGCCGGCATCGATCTCCGGCCCGCTCAGCTCTGCGGCGACTTCACCGCCGCGAAATACCAGTACCCGATCGCATACCCCAATCACCTCCGGCAGTTCCGATGAGATCATGATGATGGCGATCCCCTTGCGGGTAAGCTGACGCATCAGCTGGTAGATTTCAGCCTTGGCCCCCACGTCGATTCCGCGGGTCGGCTCATCGAAAATCAGCACCCGACAGTCGTGATTCAGCCAGCGGGCGATCACCACCTTCTGCTGATTGCCGCCGCTCAGGGTATTCACTTCGGTATCGGCATCCGGCGTGCGCACCCCGACCCGCTCAATCAGTTTTGCCACCTGCGAGCGGTCCTCTGCGCCGTGTACAAACCAGCGCAGCCAGCGGGCGTTTTTGTTCAGGGTGATATTGCGCGCCACGCTGAATGACAGCACCAGTCCGCCGGTTTTACGGCTTTCCGGCAGCAGACCTATGCCCTGGGCCAGCGCGTCAGCCGGGCTGCGCAGCCGAATCTCCCGGCCGTTAAGCCGCACCGTTTTACGCCAGCAGGGGCGCGCGCCAATGAGTGCTTCGACAGTTTCTGTGCGCCCGGAGCCCACCAGACCGGCAAAGCCGAGAATTTCGCCAGGATGTAGCTGAAATTCGATGGGCCGGGCTCCGCGACCGGGCTGGAGCGAGGCTTCCAGCAGCGTGGTCGCGGTATCTACCGGATGATCCTTCGGCGGAAAGGTCTGCTCCACGCGCCGCCCGACCATCATCTCCACCAGCCGGGCGCTGTCAGTCTCCGGAGTGGTCACCGTGCCGATATAACCGCCGTCCCGCAGTACCGTGACCGCGTCACAAACGCTGAAAATCTCCTCCAGATGGTGGGAAATAAACACCATTCCCACTCCCATCAGTTGCAGATCGCGCATCACGCTAAACAGGTGTTCCGCCTCGCCGGGGGTCAGTGTGGCGGTGGGTTCGTCCAGCACCAGAATACGCGCCTCCAGCGCCAGCGCCTTGGCGATTTCGACGAACTGCTGCTGGGCTACGCTCAGACTTTCGACCGGCACGCCGGGATCGATAGCGATACCCAACCTCTTAAAGATGGCGGCGGTACGGGTTCGCATCGCCCGCCGGTCCAGAAGCCCCAGTGGGGTGCGCAGTTCGCGATTCAGGAAGATATTCTCCACCGCGTTCAGCTCGGGAATCAGCGAAAACTCCTGAAAGATAATGCCGACCCCGGCATCGATGGCATCGCGGTAGCTGCGAAAGCGCTGGACCCGGCCATCGATGCGGATCTCGCCGCCGTCGGGCTGGTAGATGCCGCACAGCACCTTCATCAGGGTTGATTTCCCGGCGCCGTTCTCTCCCAGCAGGGCGTGGATCTCCCCTGCTTTCAGGGTGAAGTGAATATCATCCAGCGCCCGCACTCCGGGGAAGGATTTATGGATGCCGGTCAGTTGCAGTAACGGTTCCATCAGCACTCTCCCGCCGCTTTACCAGCTAAAATCTTTGCCGTTATCTTTGGTGATTAATTTCACGTCCAGCGGCACGGTTTTCGGTACCTGGCTGCCCCAGTGCTTCGCCAGCGCCACGCCGATACCCAGCCGCACCATATCGCGCGGGTACTGCGCCGACGTGGCGATAAACGGCGAGTTGGGTTTCATAATCTCCTTGATGGCTTCCGGATGACCGTCCACGCTCACCAGTTTGATGCTGGCGCCGTTAGCCTGGATGGCAGACAGCGCGCCAAGGGCGCCGACGTCGTTGACGCTGAACAGACCGGCGAGATCCGGATTGCCCTGCAGCATGTTTTCAGTCACGGTCATCGCGGTGTCGCGTTCCTGACGCCCGTTCTGTTTGGTCACGATCTCAATATCGGGATACTTCTTCATCGCCGCTTCAAAACCTTTTACCCGCTCAAGAATCGGCACTACCGGAATCCCGTCGAGAATGGCGACTTTGCCCTTACCGCCCAGCGCTTTAGCCAGATATTCCCCGGATTTAAAGCCTGCATCGTAGTTTTTGGAACCGACAAAGGCGTCGATGGGCCCCTGAGCCTGAGCGTCGATGGCGATCACCACCACTCCAGCCTTCTTCGCTTCATTAACGGCCGATTCCACGCCCACGGAATCTGCGGGGTTGATCAGCAAAATGTCGATTTTCTTTTGCAGCATATCTTCGATGTCGTTGATCTGTTTGGAGACATCGTGGCGGGCATCGGCGGTAATCACCTGGGCGTTAATCTCCCCCGCCGCCTGGTCCAGCGCTTCTTTCATGGTGACAAAGTAGGCGTTGTTCATCTCCTGAAACGACATGCCGATGGTCAGCGGCTTTGCCATGGCTACAGTGGAAAAGCAAAACAGGGCCGCTGCGGCACAAAGCGCGCCGATGCGTTGCATGATGTGAGTCATAGGGTGCTCCCGGTATTGTAGGGTCTATCGTTGTTATGAGAGGCGCACGCCAAAAATGTTAACGTCAACATTTAAAATGAGATCGTTAACAGCACATTGAATGGCTATCTGCCGCTCTGTTATTACTGCCTGTCTGTATATCGATCAAAAGTTAAGCACAGCCGATGATAACGTCAACATCTCGAATGCACGAAAACATGAAACCCTGAAGTGCGTCACAATTTATTAACACGCGCTGTGACGCGCTAAGAGAGAAAGGGAACAATAAGTTGATTTTTCAGACGTTTTTCAGAAAGCCATTAATCATGACCCGGGCCTCGAACGGCTGACGTTCAATAGCGGCAAACATATTTTCGGAAACCAGCTTCGCCCACTGGTTATTGTCGTGCCAGATATGGGGAATCAGTACCCGGTAGTCCTCGGCGCAGGGCACTTCGTCGATCGAGATAAATCCCAGGTCCTGAAAATCCCAGCGCAGCGCCACGTGCACCGCCGCCAGGGTGATCATACCATTCAGCCCGACGATGCAGTCGTAGTGCTCGTTGACCGTGGAAAACCAGGATTGCAGCATCGCTTTGGCGTTTTCGTAGCGGTAGTCGCTGTAGAAGTAGCGGACGTTCACCTCCGGACCCAGACCGCTGCGGATCCCGGCAATGCGGTGCTGGGTAATGTGCGAATGCTCATTGCCGCCCACCACCAGAATATTGCGATACCCCTTGCGATTCACCGCCTCGGCCACCAGCTCGCCGGCACGGCTGTTGTTCAGAAACACCGCCGGGAGCCGACTGTCGAACTGGCGATCCAACTGAATCAGCGGGGTACCCGAATTGAGTACCACGTCGATATGACTGGTGTCGTAGCGCTCGGAATCCTCCACCACCGACAGCACAATCCCCGCCGCCTTGTAGCTGACCAGAGTACTCAGCGCCCGGGCTTCGGTCTGGCGGTTGCCGTTGGTGGTAAAGATCATCACCGAATAGCCGCGGGCATCCGCCAGCCGACACAACGCCTTGATGATATGGGCATAGACCATGTTGAAGGTATCGTCGGTGACCACACCGATAATCCGGCTGCGGCTGGACTTAATGCTGCGGGCAAAAGCGTTGGGCACGTAGTTGAGCTGACGCGCCGCCGCCAGAATGCGCTCCCGGGTTTCCGGGCGCACCTTCTCCGGGGCGGTAAAGGTGCGTGACACGGTAATGTTGGTGACGCCAGCCAGCCTGGCGATATCTTTGATGGTGGCCGCTTTCGGCGCTTTTCCGGTCATTCAGTGACTGCCCGCAGGGGAAAGATTCACCCATAGTAGCAGCTTTTAGCGCCAGTGTTGACGGTAACACTGGCGCCAGATTGAACGATCAGGCCTGACTTCTGAGCTTCTGCTTATAGCGGTCGAAGATCACCGCCAGCAGCAGAATCAGACCGCGCACCACGTACTGCGAAAACGGCGAAATGTTCAGCAGGTTCATGGCGTTTTCCACGGTGCCCAGAATCAGCACCCCGGCGATCACCCAGGAGATCTTGCCCACGCCCCCTTTCAGCGACACCCCGCCCAGCACGCAGGCGGAGATGACAATCAGCTCGAAGCCAATGGAGGTCATCGGCTGGCCGCTGGTCATACGCGAAGCAAGAATAATGCCCGCCGCCGCCGAGACCAGACCAGAAAGCACAAAGATAATGATTCGGGTACGCACCACCGGTACTCCGGAAAGCCGCGCCGCCTCTTCATTACCGCCAATCGCCAGGGTATTACGGCCAAAGGTGGTCTTGTTAAGCAGAAAACCAAAGATGACCATACAGCCTGCGGTCAGCCAGATAGGCGCAGGCAGCCCCAGCCAGTTGGCATAGCCCAGGGTAAAGAAGCGCTCGTCCTCAACGCCCACCGCTTTACCGTCGGAAATGATATAGGCCAGCCCGCGCACGATCTGCATCATGGCAAGGGTGGCGATAAGCGCGTTGATCTTAAGCCAGGCGATCACCAGGCCATTAATCAACCCGCTCACCGCTCCCAGTGCCAGCCCGGCCAGCACCCCAATCCACAGACTTTCGGTCATATTGATGACCACGGCGGTCGTGACCCCGGCACAGGCGATCACCGACGCTACCGACAGATCGAAATCGCCGGAAGCCAGGCAGAACAGCATGCCGCAGGCCACCATCCCGGAAAGAGATACCGCAAGCCCCAGCCCTTTCATATTCACGAAGGTGGCGAAGTTGGGCACAAAGATAGCGCAGGCCAGAAACAGCAGCGCAAAGACCACCAGCATGCCGTACTGTTCCCAGATACGGCCCGGTGAAAATGACGACCCGGAAGCGCCAGATGTGGTTAATAGTGACATCGAATTTCCCCCTTTACGCGGCGCGGCCAGATTTCGGCATCGCCAGAGCCAGCACCTGCTGCTCGTCGGCCTGACCATGTAAACACTCCCCGGTAACCTGCCCTTCGCACATCACCACAATGCGATCGGCCAGCCCCAGCACTTCCGGCAGATCGCTGGAGGCGAACAGCACCGCCACCCCCTGCTCCGCCAGCGCGTAGATGACGTTGTAGATCTCATGCTTCGCTCCAACGTCAATGCCGCGGGTCGGCTCATCCAGCAGGATCACCTTCATACTTTCCGACAGCCAGCGGCCCAGTATCGCTTTCTGCTGGTTGCCGCCTGACAGGTTCATCACCAGTTGATGCGCCCCCGGCGTGCGAATATTGAGCGACTGAATATGATGCCGGGCGTTCTGCGCTTCCCAGCGGTTATCGATAAGGCAGCCCGCGTTGATATGACGCCGACGGGCGCTGATATTGATATTCTCCTGTACCGAGTGCACCGCGATAATGCCGTCGGCCTTGCGGTCTTCCGGGCACAGCATCATGCCAGCGCGAATCGCGGCGCCGGGATCGCGCAGGTTAACCGGCTCGCCATCGATCCAGATTTGTCCTTCCTGGAGGCGGGTGGCGCCAAACAGCCCCTTCATCAGTTCGCTGCGCCCGGCCCCCACCAGCCCGAACAGGCCGACGATTTCACCGCCCCGCACCGACAGACTCACCGGCCCGCGCACGCCGGGTGCCTTGATACCTTCCAGCCGCAGCCGTTCGTCGCCGTGGTCGCGCGGATGCCAGCCGTAGATATCGGCAATCTCGCGCCCCACCATGGCCTGTACCAGTCGGTCGTGATCGACCTCCTGCATATCGGTAAAGGTACGTATATAGCGGCCATCCTTAAACACCGTGATGGCATCGCTCAGGGCGAAGATCTCCTCCATGCGGTGTGAGACGTAAATAATCACCCGCCCTTCGTCACGCAGCTCACGGATAACCCGGAACAGCTGTTCGATCTCCCTGGCCGACAGCGAACTGGTGGGTTCATCGAAGGCGATAATCCGGGCATCTCGCGCCAGCGCCCGGGCTATTTCCACCATTTGCCACTGGCCCAGCGACAGGTATTTCAGCGGGGTACGGGGATCGATATCCATCCCCAGCCGGGTTAACTGGCGTCTGGCCTCATCGTTCAGACGCCGGTTGTTCACCAGCCCCCCGCGCTGGGGCAGTTGCCCCAGGCTGATGTTTTCCGCCACCGTCATTTCCGGCACCAGGTGCAGCTCCTGGTAGATAATGGCGATACCCGCCTCCAGCGCGGCGGCGGGTCGGTCAAAGCGCCGCTCTTCCCCGCCAATGACCAGAGTGCCGCTTTCGGGTTGATAGTTGCCGCTCAGAATCTTGAGCAGCGTCGATTTTCCAGCGCCGTTTTCCCCCATCAGGGCATGGACCTGCCCGGCATGACACTCAAAGCTGATATCGCTCAGGGCGGTCACGCCGGGAAACACTTTGCCGATACCGCGAAACGCGAGGCCGGGTTGTTGCTGTATCATCATTACTCCTCAGCCCTTACTTCGTGGCCGCCAGCCCTTTCTTCGCCAGCTCCTCTTTGAAGTTGTCGCGGGTGATCAGCACCACGTCGGACACCTCGGTAAACTTCGGCGGCTCGGCATCTTTGGTGACCCAGTTGTAGAGCATTTCGCTGGTTTTATAGCCGTGAACGTCCGGGCTGGGCAGCAGCGAACCGTAGAACCCGGTGGGCTTCGACTTCGACAGTTCGCTTACCGCATCCACGCCGTTGATACCAATACCGATCACATCCGCCGCCTTAAAGCCCTGGCCTTCAGTGGCGCGAATGCCCCCCAGCACCGTGCTATCGTTCATGCCGATGACCAGCCAGTGTTTTACCTGAGGATGCTGAACCAGTAGCGAGTTTCCGGCATCCAGCGCGCCGGGAATATCATTGGATTTGGTGGGCACCTGATAGATTTGATCCGCCGGGAAGCCTGCCGCTTTCAGCGCGTCCATGGAGCCGGTAGTGCGGCGGCGCGCGGTATCCAGCTCGTTGGCGGTAATCGCCATGACGCCGGTCTGTTTCACATCCCAGCCGCGTTTTTGCATCTCTTTGTACAGCTCCTGCCCCTGACGCTCACCGATTTTGGTGGCCGCCATCATCACCAGCGGTACGCTTTCCATCGGCTTGCCGCCGGCAGAGACAAACTGGTCATCCACGGCGATCACTTTCATATCGTAACTGCGGGCCCGGGCCATGATGGCGGCGCCCAGCTTGGGATCCGGGGTACAGATCACAAAGCCTTTCGCGCCATTGGCCGCCAGGCTGTCGATGGCATTCAGCGTCTTTTCCCCGTCCGGCACGGCGATCTTAATCACCTCGAAGCCCAGATCCTTGCCTGCTTTGTCGGCAAAACGCCATTCGGTCTGGAACCACGGTTCTTCCGGCTGCTTCACCAGGAAGCCCAGCTTGAGGTTTTCGGCCAGGGCAGACTGTGACATGACGGCGGCCAGGCCAATGGCCGCCAGCACTTTGGTCAATTTACGCATAATGAACTCCATCCAACTTTCAGGTCGTTATTGTTAGTCGGGTTACGGCATAAAAACCCTGATGTTGCGAGATTGTGATGCAGCCATAAGTTGTAGCGGGAAAAGCGTCATTCAGAGGAGAGCAAAATCACAGCGCAGAATTTCAGTGATTGTGTACATAAATTCAGCGATTTCAGGCATAAAGCGAGGGGCTATTTCGTGATCCAGGCGAGGTTTTATTGATCGGGAGGGGGTTCAGGTTCTTCGGCAGTAAACATCGCCCTGATGCTTTGTTTCAGAAGAAAAGCGGCAGAATATGATGATGCGGAGGGCTGTTCCGTTCACTTTTCGTGACTGCTTCTCTGTTGATTCACAGCCGGTGAACGGGCCAGGGGCTCAATCGCCGCTCCCTGGCAACCCGGCTTTCCGGCGGTAAAAAACGCCGCTGGCGCGGTCCCCTCCGCTACTTCCCGTCGGGCTTTTCGGACCGGGCGAGAGTCGCCATCCCTGGCGACCTCGCCCTGTCGCGACTTCCCTGTCGCTCCTCCGGCCCTCCGTGAACGCTCCGGCGTCTTTTAAGCCGGAACATAACACCCGCATCGCTTCAGCCGGATTGCTCAAATGCGACCAGCACACTCTTTTTTTGCCAGTCAGGGCAGAAGGTTACAGCGGTGACACTCCGGCCTGAAAATCGCCGCAGCGTTCACGGCCGCCAGGGTCAGCCCGACAGGGATGTCGGGCTGAGGGCGTGCGGCACAGGGACGTGCCGTCACGCCCGACCCGTCCGGCGGACGGGAAAAGCGGAGGGAACCCGAAGGGCGATTTTTACGCCGGGAGCCTGGGTCACCAGGGCGGCGGCGACTGAGCCGCCCTGGTCCGTTCACTGGCTCCGAAACTGACATATAAAAAATAAACTCAAAGTGAACGGAGCCTTCGCCAGCGTGACATATTCCGCCTGAACACAGCACCACCGCAATAATATTTCCTGTCGATGAAACTACACTGAAAAAACATAGAATTATTGCGAGGCAGATTCAGCAATAAAAGACTCAGTCCACCACTGTGATTTATTACAGGTTAAAATACCAACAGCGATTTTTATTCTTGAGAGGAGAAAAGCAGCAAGACACGCTTAATTATACAGTCGCGACCCACCAGTGCCGGTAACACTGACAGGCCGCTAACCACAACCAGCTAACCAGGAGTTGATTATGGCTGATACCCATCATAAGCCACGCCCCGCTATTTCCAAAACGCAACGCAACCTGACCGTCGGATATACCAGCACGCGTCACGAAAATCGCACCACCGGAATGACAACGTATTACAGCCGCAGCCCCAGTCTGCATCTGAAAGGCCACTGGCTGGGGGAAGCCGGATTTGAAACAGGCTGTCCGGTGAAGGTGACCATTGAGCCGGGCAGAATAATGATTTGCCCGGACTAAAGGCGATATCCGAAATATCAGGACCGGGGGAGAATGACAAACTGCGATGGCGCTCTCCCCCTAAATGGGGAATAAGGAAAATTACCAGTACGAGTACCAGCTCTGCCGCAGACGAATCAGCGCCTCCAGCCAGAAATAGTCCCCCCAACTACAGCATTCATCCACCCCTTTGCCGCTCGACATATGGTAAACCGAATGCTTAAGCAGCCCTTCACAGGCTTCATCGTCCCGGGAAAGATAGTGCCGGGTCAGGGATTCCATCATCCGCAGCGCCATCTCCTCGTAGGCCGGACGCAGCGGATCCAGCGTAGGCAGCGCCTTTACCAGCTCCAGCAGACCGCACACCGCAATGGCCGCCGCGGAACTATCGCGCACGGCGTCGGTGCCGAGCAGCGCCAGGTCCCAGTGGCAGACATCATCTTCCGGCAACCGGTTCAGGAAGTAATGCGCCAGACTACGCGACAGCTCAACGTAGTCGCGCTCGCCGGTGTGGTTCCAGCTCAGCAGGAAACCGTAGATGCCCCAGGCCTGGCCCCGGGACCAGCAGGAGTTGTCGCTGAATCCCTGATGGGTGTTGCCAAAGCGCGGCTCGCCGCTATTCACGTCCATGTAGTACGTGTGATACGTCGAGGCGTCCGGTCGCACCACATAGCGTGCCGCCTGTTGCGCATGGGCTCGCGCCGCCTCCCGATAGCGGGCATCGCCGGTCTGCTGGCTGGCCCAGTAAAGCAGCGGCAGGTTCATGTTGCAGTCGATAATCATCCGCCCCTGCTGTTCGGGATCGCGCAGATCGCCCCAGGCCTGGATTATCTTCGCCACCGGGTTGTAGCGCTCCATCAGCGCATCCGCCGCCTGCAGCGCCGCCTGGCGGGCCGCCTCGTTGCCGGTCAGTTGCCAGGCGCTGACGCAGGAGAGCGAATAGAGGAAGCCCAGATCGTGCGTGGCGGTGTCAATTCGCTGTTCAATACGGCGATAGAACGACGGCAGATAACGCTCCGCCGCAGCGCGGTAGCGCGCTTCACCGGTCAGTTCCCAGGCCAGCCATAATTGCCCGACCCAGAAACTGGTCGTCCACTCCACATTTTCGGTACGCGGCCAGCGCCCGTCCTGGCAGGCTTCGCCGGGAAACTTATCGCCAAAGGCCGCCAGATTGCTATCGAACTGGCGGGTAGCGCGCGCCAGCGCGTCTTCCAGCAAAGTTTTCAGCGCGGGTCTGTCAACCTGATGCAGTTCAACGGGGCGCAGGGGCTCGGTAACGACAGAACGGATCATAACGTCTCCTCATTGGGAAGGTTGGCCGGGAGTAGACACCGCCGCTGGGGGCGCCTGGCGCACGGGCGCGCGCCGCTCTCCGGAAAGCGTAAAGACAGAAACCAGGGTAAACAGCAGCGCACAGGCGCCCATCAGCAGATAGGTGTGCTCGAAGCCAATGCGGTCGTAGAGATAACCCGCCGGCGGCGCCACCACCACCGAGCCGACGTAAATCATCGCCTGATAGCCCAGCAGATACATGGTGGCATTCACTTTTTTGTCGAAATGGGCGGCGATATATTTGAACACCGAGATCAGCAGCAGCGAGATCTCCAGACCGTACAGCGGCTTGATAATGGAGATCACCAGCGGATCTTCGGTCAGACCGCAGGCGATAAGCCTGGCCCCGACCACGCAGCCGCAGATAATCAGCCCGGCTTTGGCGCCATAGCGGTTTACCAGTAGCGGAATAAACATCATCATCACAAATTCGGTGCCGGACTGAACGGTGCTGAGATAGCCGAACCAGGCGTTGCCCTGCTCCCGGGTATCGAAGAACGAGACGAAATAGCGCGGAAACTGCTGTTCGGCCACAAACATCATCCAGGCGACGCCTGCCACGTAAAGGCTGAACATCCAGAACTTGCGGTTACGCAACAGCGCCACCACATCGCCGGGCATAATCTTGTCTTTGGCGATCACATCGTTGTCGCGCAGCAGATCGTCACCCAGCTTGAGACTGACCAGCATCAGTAACATCAACACCGAGGTGGCGCTACTCAGCAGGAAGTTCGCCAGCGGCGTCAGGTTAAACAGCAGGCCGGAAAATGACGCCGCCAGCGCCCAGCCCAGCGAGCCCCACATCCGGATACGCCCGAACTCCAGACCATACAGGCGACTAAAGCGATCGGCGTAGGATTCCGCCGCCGCCACCCCGGCGTACCAGCCCAGGCTGAGCCAGAAGGCGCCGACAAACATGCCGATGGTGGTGTGGTTCAACAGCAGCGGTTGATAGACCCACACAAAGAACGGCGCCATCAGAGCCGAGATAATGCAGACAAAATAGAGCAGCCACTTGCTCATGCCGATTTTGTCCATGATGTAGCCATAAACCGGCTTGAGGATGACGGCGAACAGGCCGTTCACCGCAAACACGCTGCCGATGGTCATGCTGTCCAGCCCTACTTTCTGGCTGAGCCACAGCGCGTAGAGCCCAAAGCTGGATGACCAGGTAAAGAAGTAGAGAAAAATAAAGCTGCTCATTCTGAGCTGGGCGCTGCGGGTCGGTGTTGATGAAGCCGTCATAATGTTCTCCCTGTGGCGACAAGCCGAAATGCGGTTTGCCGCTCGCCGTGACAAATCACAATTTGCTGCCCTTCCCGCTGCAGGCGGGGCGGCTCCTGTTCGGTAACATCGCTATCCCCGGCCCACACCGCACAGCACAGCAGGTGCTCACCGGCTGACAGTTCGCCGCGCAGCACCGGAATGGCGCAGCGCTCCGGCCACATCAGATTGCTGTTGGGCGGCGTCATAACCACTTCACCGCAGCGCGCTGGCGTACCGATATCCAGAATGCCGCTCCGGCTTTCTCCGCTGTGTAGCCAGCAAGCCCCCGGATCCACGCGAGTATTCACCTGCTGGCCGGGCAGGCTAAAGCCGCCCTCCGCGCTTTCCAGCGGCCGATCGCTAAAGAGGTGATGGACCCGCACCTGCCATTCGCCCAGCGCCAGTTGCCAGCTGTCGATCTGCGCCTCTGGCCACGGCCGCCAGCGGCTGTGAATGATGCCGTCCCAGGTTTCGACCCGCTCGCAGTCGCGGCGGCCGCGCCAGTAATCATCCCCTTCGCTAAGCAGCAGCATGGAGTCGACGGCGGCGTGAAGTAGCCCGAAGCGCCCGCGCTCCAGGGTGAAGCCAAAACGGCTGGAGTAGGCAAATTTGCAGTATTTGGCTTCGGTGTTGACGTAGTTATTTAGCTCCAGTTGTCCGGCAGTCGCCATCCACAGATGGCGCCCCTGGCGCACCAGCACCTGATCGGCCTGGGGAATGCTGTGCTGCGCCGCTAAAGGCGGCAGCGGCAACTCTGGCGCCTGCCAGAAGGGGGGTGATTCCTCAAGCGCCAGCACCAGCAGGGTTTTTAGCGCCCAGTAAGGAGAGCCCGGCGCGTTATAATCTTCGGCCATCACCAGGTTTGGGTAGCAGTAGCCCACCGACAGCACGCCATCGCGATCGAAAATCGGCTGGCGCATCCACCAGCGCAGATGGCGCAACACCAGTCCTTTAATCACGCCGGGCGCGAAGGGCTCCAGCCCGGTAAAGGCGCAGGCGCTCCAGAAAGCGCCCTGCGCGAAGCGGTAGGTCAGGCTGCGGCCAAACGGAATGGCAGCGCCCTCTTCATCGAAAAAGTGAATAAAGTCACGGGCGAAACGGGTGGCGCGCTGACGCAGCAGGGCACAGCGTTCAGGGTCGATATCCGCCATCAGTCGGGCGTAGATCAGGCCGTAGAAGTGAAAACCCATGGAAATGTAGTAGTCGCGCGGGCGCCCAGGACCGTCGCTGTACCACCCTTCCCCCAGCCAGTAAGCCTCCATACTGGCGAAATGGCGCTCCACCACGGTCATATCGAAGGGCAACCCGGCTGCGCGAAACCCGACCTGAACCAGAATCGGAAAGAAGTGCCAGTTGTTGTCGGGAATTTCCGCCTGTTCGCTCTGCTTCAACCAGCGCCACAACCGCTGGCGTTCGACTTCGCTAAAGTGGGCCAGCAGCGGCTGCGGCGCGATAGCCAACAGCAGACCAAAGGCGGCCATCTCCACCACCCGCTGGTCATAGGGACCGATATCACCCCAATAGCCGGAATGCCCGGGCGTGACCCCGGCCTTGATGGTGGCGATGTAATCCATCAGTCTGGCGGGCGTCTCGCCCCCTGCCAGCAGCGGCGCCATCCCCCACAGCAGCCGGGAAAACGCCTCGATGCCGCCAATATCGTGCCCGTAATGGGCGCAGCTATTTCCCAGGTCGAGGCGGGCGCGGTCGCTATCAAGCCACGGCTCAGCCGCTGCCAGTAAGCTTCTGGCCAGACAACTCACCTCTTCGCGATTATTTAACGTCAACCCGGCACTATTCATATTTTCAGGATGCACAGATCCCTCCCGTCGTACGCGACAGTCATTAAGATGAATCACTCATGGAATGATGGCCGGCGCCTGCCATCAGGGCTGGGGCAGAGTATCGGCATTTTCGAAAAGGGGGGTGTTACCCGGCTCACAAAAATGAACCATTATTTCAATTTAGTGCAGCGTTTTTATCGTTAAGCGCGATAAATTGCAGAGGGTAGCGGAAAAATTTAATTTTATTGCACTGGCGGCACAATGGAACAGACTCAGCTTCTTGAACATATTCTGCTTAATCAGCGGACTATCTCTTTTAACCGGATGCGCCATTCCAGCGCCCTCTATTATCACTGGCACCAGTGTCTGGAGATTCTGTGGATTTCTAAAGGCTACGGTATTGTGGTGGTGGATAACCAGCACTATACCGCCCGGCCCGGGCGGCTGTTTATCTTCCCGCCGTTCAGGCTACACAAGGTACAGGTGGATACCAGCGCCAGTAACCCCTATCACCGGACCACCATGCATATCGATCAGAGCGAAGTGCTGGGCGCGATGCGCGACTTTCCCCGCCAGCAGCATCAGTTCTCTTTGCTCTCTTCCAGCGAGGCCCCGGCCCAGATTTGCGATCTGAATGAACGCAGCGCCTTTGTGGAGCAGATTCTGGGGGACTTTGGCGCGCTGGAGCGCGAAGGATCGCACCACACCAGCGACGTGGCCTTTCTGGTCATGCAGATGATGACCTTTTTGCCACCGCGCCCGGAGGCCTGGCGGCCGCGCAACCCGACGGTATCGGCGCGCATTATGGCCTGGGTTGAACGGCACTACAGCGAAAAGTTCAGCCTGGACCGTCTGGCGCAAGAGATAGGTCTGTCGCGCAGCTATACTTCGCGCCTGTTTCGCCAGCAGACCGGCGGTAGTTTGCATGAATATCTGCTCAGCCGAAGAATAAAGCGCGCCTGCGAACTGCTGCGCACCACCGCGCTGCCGGTAGAGGCTATTGCCGCAGCGGTGGGCTTCAGCGACGTGACCTGGTTTATTACCAGCTTTAAAAAGATGATGAACAGCACACCGCTGCAATACCGCAAAAATATCACGCCATGAGAAAAAAACTATTCACGAAAAATTGATCCAGTGCAGTTATAACCCTGTCGTCATCCTGATAAAAAACGAAATTCGTCATTTTCCCGTCAGTAAATCTGAAACACTCCCTCCATTAACATTAATTGCGAATCGCGCTACCAATAATTCAAAAATGGACTGGCGCTTCGGCCACCAAAAGATAATAAACCTGTTGCAAACCAGCTATGACGCAGCTTACAGGCCTGTGCCGATTTGCAATTCCGTATTTGCCACATCTTTCATACAGAAATTTACTCAATAAGACTTTTCCTATCAAAAATTAAGCGCTAGTATTCCCACCAGGAAAATGGACCCATGTTCTGGTGACAGAACACCGCTATATCAGTCCTGATGGCCAGCAATGAAACGGTGCAATACGGAAATAAGGATATTAAACATGTCAGTCGCTGGAATTCACCAGAAACTCAACACCCAGATAGAGCGCGAGTTTCACGCCTCTCACCTCTATATGCGGTTAAGCAGCTGGAGCGCAGAACAGAGCCTGAATGGCCTTTCCTGCTTTTTGCGCAGCCAGGCCCAGGAGTGCATCACCCAAATGATGCAGGTCTTCAATTATATGAAACGGGCCGGTGCCAACCCAATTATCGGCACCGTTGCGCCAGAATCGCTACCCTGTGACTCTCTTGAACATCTGTTCGAACAACTCCATGACGAATTCCAGCGCCGTGACGAAACCCTGAACCAACTGAGCCAGGCCTCCTGGGCCGCCCGGGACTTTACCACTCTGGCGTTTATCACCCAGTTAATGGGTCAGCAACAACTGGATAAGGCGCGCCTGGAAAGCCTGCGCCATGAGATTTTCCAGGCCCTGGCGCAGGGTCAGTGCATCCGCCAGGCCGGGCTGAATTAATATCGGCAACCTGTTTACCTTGTGAGTAGTGTTCGCCCGGTGCTCCCGGGCTTTTTTCAGCCCCTGTCCGGGGCTGCTTTTCCCCTTACCCGCTTCCCATCTCCTGCCCAACGAATTGTGAGCTTTCACACAATAACGGATTTCCGGACCTGGCCACGCCCTTTCACATTGATAGCGATCAAGAATAATCATACCGTCTGGTCGGTATGCTTTCGGCCATGAACCGGGAAACTCAACACCGAAAAAAAGATCCTACCCGTCTGTACCGTCGGCTACTGGAAGCGGCGGCGATGATTGCTGGAAGAGATGGCATTGCTGCACTCTCGCTGAACGCCGTAGCGAGTGAAGCCAGCGTCAGCAAGGGGGGATTATTACACCATTTCCCCAATAAGCAGGCGCTGATTTTCGCTCTGTTTCACCGTCTGTTGGCGATAATGGAACAGGCGATCGTGGAGTTAATGGCCGCCGATAACATCGCTTATGGTCGGTTTACGCGCGCCTACTTACGCTATCTTTCCGATCCCAATCTGACCGACACGCATGAAAGTCGCCAGTTGATGGTGCTGTCGCTGGCGATGCCGGATGAACCAGTGCTACGGCAGTGCTGGCGCGACTGGATATTGAATCATCTGGCGCAAGGCGACGAGCTGGACAACAGCCATATCGGCACCCTGGTTCGTTACAGCGCGGACGGCATCTGGCTATCGGAGTTGACCGAAGGGCGCACGATGAGCGTCAGCCATCGACGATCGCTGGTAAATGATCTGACAAAGATGACGCTTCCCACGTTCAGCATTTAGATTGAGGTCGCGATGCGCTATACCATCAATGCCCGGCTCATTTATGACGCGACGGATGGCACGCTAACCCTGGCGAATAGCGACGATCCGGGGAGTCAGCTTTCAATCACCGCCAGCGCGCTACTCTGCTTTTTCCTGAATAATACCAGCATCGTCAGCCGCGATGAGGTACTACAAAAAGTCTGGGATGATAACGGGCTAACCTCATCGAACAGTAATCTCAATCAGTATCTGAGTATGCTGCGCAAAACCTTTCGCCATTACGGCATCGATAACATCATTATCAGCGTATCGCGCGGCCATCTTCAGCTAAACCCGGATGTCCACATCCAGATGCCGGCTCCCGCTCCTGCCCCGGCTCTGGAAATACAGCCGCAACCGACCCCGGCCCCCGAACATGCAATAACAGAGGCTATTGATACGCCGCAAACGCACGGTCTGTGCTGGTATCTTGCAGGCACGGGTATGCTAATCATCGCGCTGCTTCTGGTGCTGCTTAGCATGGTTAGCGGTAGTACATTGCTCCCTGTTGCCCTGACTCCAATACACCACAGCCAGTGCGAGCTGTTAGCCAGTGATGTCATGCTGCATTCCGTTTCCGAAACCACCTACGTCAAAAACTTCGATGCCGTGCTCCAGCGCCTGAATCTGAAGTGTAAGCCAGGCGAACGATTTATCTTCGACTATCTCGATCGGCTGGAAACCAACGGTCTTGGCCGCGTATTTATGGCGCATTGCGCAATGAATGAAAATAACCCGTTCAGTTATTGCAATAACTATTTTTACTATTCGTGGAAGCCGTAATGAGACTTGCTCCTCGTTCGTTTTTCGTTCTCTCTACTGCCGTGTTGATTAGCGCCGCCGGATTCAGCGCCTGGCGACACCTTTCGGTAAAAAATAATGGGATGATGAGTTGCTCAGCCAAAGCCATCATGCGTTTTGAGAATATGGAATATGAAAATGTAAACGGTAATGTCCATTTCAATTTCGGCGAAAACGGCAAAGGTTCGATGGTCGTTGAAGGGTATACTGACTCCGCCTCGGGCTGGCTCTATTTGCAGCGCTACGTAAAATTCACCTGGACCAGCAAACTCATCTCCGGCTCCGAACGCAACTACTACATCAGCAAATGGGAATCCAGCGCCTCTTCCATTGACGAGTCGCCGAATGTCATTTTCGACTACTTTATGCGCGAAATGTCCGACAGTCACGATGGTCTGTTCCTTAACGCTCAGAAACTTAACCCGCAAGCGATTCTACTCAGCTCCATTAACTCACCTCTCTATATCTGCACATTGAAGTCCGGTAGCAAACTCGATTGACCATTTTCCTTTTCGCTCCTTCACGCTGAAATCCCATTCCCCGGTTCTGGCGCAAAATATGATCGACGCCGCATTTATCAATCGGCTAAATAACGCCCTTCCGCCCCCAATTTATCCTTTTTTTAACATTCTCTCCAGGCAGACTCAATAACCTTTCCAGCCACCATCTCATTCACAAATAAAAGACAAAAAACCAGAGCAAACCAATAAAACAATGCCTGAAAAGGCGTAAATACCAAAATTAAAAACTAAAAATAACACATACGCAGGATTTAAATTCAATTCCTTCAGCCACCCCCTATAGTGAATCCTGAACGCCGCTTCCGCGTATTAATGCCGTCACGTGGACGGTTTCCCGAATCAAAAATCTGTTCTGGAGGAGATCACGATGGGTGATGCATTAGGGCTTATCGAAACCAAAGGCCTGGTGGCCTGCATTGAAGCGGCGGACGCAATGTGTAAAGCCGCCAACGTTGAACTGATCGGGTATGAAAACGTCGGTTCCGGTCTGGTTACCGCCATGGTGAAAGGCGATGTCGGCGCAGTGAAAGCGGCGGTGGATTCTGGTGTGGAATCGGCGCAGCGCATCGGCGAAGTGGTGACATCGTTAGTGATTGCGCGTCCGCATAACGACATCAACAAAATCGTCATAAAACACAAGGCCTGAGGGCCAGGAGAACGCAAATGGGTGATGCATTAGGTCTGATTGAAACCAAAGGTCTGGTGGCCTGCATTGAAGCGGCGGATGCGATGTGTAAGGCCGCCAACGTTGAGCTAATCGGGTACGAAAACGTCGGTTCAGGGCTGGTCACTGCCATGGTGAAAGGAGATGTCGGCGCGGTGAAAGCGGCAGTGGATTCCGGCGTGGAATCAGCACAGCGCATCGGTGAAGTGGTGACTTCACTGGTCATTGCGCGCCCACATAGCGACATCAACAAAATCGTCGCGCATTACAAAATCGCAGAATAACGGGAGAAGACACGATGAAAGAAGCGCTTGGTCTGATAGAAACCAAAGGCCTGGTGGCCTGTATTGAGGCCGCAGACGCCATGTGCAAAGCCGCCAACGTTGAGCTAATCGGGTATGAAAATGTCGGCTCCGGTCTGGTCACTGCCATGGTGAAGGGCGATGTCGGTGCGGTTAACGCAGCGGTAGATTCCGGCGTAGAAGCGGCGAAACGCATCGGCGAGGTTATCACCTCTCGCGTGATTGCCCGGCCACACAACGACATTGAAAAAATCGCGGCGCAGCATAAGGCGTGACCTGACAGGGCACGCCCCGTCCCCACTCTTTTCGTCTGATGAAGGATAGACTCATGATTGAACTGGACAACGATTTGCATTCCCGGCAGAACGCCCGGGAACAGGTGCGCGACGCCAAAAAGGCTCAGGCGATTCTGGCCACCTTTTCGCAGCAGCAAATCGACGCCATCGTGAAAAACGTGGCCCAGGAAGCCGCTCACCACGCCGAAGCGCTGGCGAAAATGGCCGCGGAAGAAACCGGTTTTGGCAACTGGCAGGATAAAGTCCTGAAGAACCGTTTTGCCTCGCTGCGCGTCTACGACACCATCAAAGATCTCAAGACCGTCGGCATCATTCATGACGATCCGCTAAAAAAAGTGATGGATGTGGGCGTGCCGCTGGGCGTGATCTGCGCACTGGTTCCCTCAACCAACCCAACCTCAACCGTTATCTACAAGACGCTGATTGCCCTAAAAGCCGGTAACGCAATTATCTTCTCCCCGCACCCGGGCGCGCGTCAATGTAGCTGGAAAGCGATTGAAATCGTCAAACGCGCGGCTGAAGCGGCGGGTGCGCCGCCAGGCAGCGTTGGCGCCATTAGCCAGCTGACGCTGGAAGCGACCTCTGAGCTGATGCACAGCAAAGACGTCTCACTGATTCTGGCGACCGGTGGAGAAGGCATGGTGCGAGCGGCTTATGCTTCCGGCACCCCCACGATTAGCGGTGGCCCGGGGAACGGTCCGGCATTTATCGAACGCAGCGCCGACATTCACCAGGCGGTGAAGGATATCGTCGCCAGTAAAACCTTCGATAATGGGGTGATCTGCGCTTCCGAGCAGTCGATCATCGTCGAACGCTGCATCTACGACGAAGTACACCGCGAGCTGGAATCCCAGGGCGTGTACTTTATGAACGAGCACGAAGCGGCCAAAATGGCGGCGCTACTGCTACGGCCAAACGGCGCCATCAACCCGAAAGCCGTTGGCAAAACCGCGCTGTACCTGAGCCAGATGGCCGGATTCAGCGTTCCGGCAGAGACCAAAGTGCTCATTGCACTACAAACCTCAGTCTCGCCTAAAAACCCCTACTCCCGCGAAAAACTGTGTCCGGTACTCGGCCTGTACGTGGAAGAAGACTGGAAGGCCGCCTGCCAGCGCGTGATGGAGTTACTGGCCAACGAAGGACTGGGCCACACTTTGGTTATCCATACCCGCAACCAGGATGTGATCCGCCAGTTCTGTCTGGAAAAACCGGTTAACCGCATTCTGATCAACACCCCTGCCGCACTGGGTGGAATCGGCGCAACCACTAATCTGTCCCCTGCGTTAACCCTGGGCTGCGGTGCCATCGGCGGCGGCTCCAGCTCCGACAATGTCGGCCCCATGAATCTGCTGAATATCCGTAAAGTCGGATACGGCGTACGCACTCTTGAGGAGTTACATGCACCGGTTAGCCGCCCGGATCCGCAGCTCACCCCGGCCCCCCTGACCGATAACCCGCAGCGTAGCATTCTCGATGACGTGCGTTTCACCGTCTCCAGCGGAGCGCCTACCCATAGCGCGACGGCGGACGACCGCTTCACAACGGCCTCCGCCGCCATCGAAGAGAGCGGCATCACGGAACAAAACGTGGAACGCGTTATCCGCCAGGTACTGAAACGTCTGGGCAATTAACGCAGTGATATAAGGCGATAAAACCATGATTCTCGCAAAGGTAACCGGGCACGTCGTCGCCACGCAGAAATGCGATGAGCTACGCGGCAGCAACCTGTTGCTGATCACCCAATTAGATGACAAGCAGCAGCCAATGAAAGACCGCACCTGGGTTGCCGTCGACAGCGTCGGCGCAGGTATGCACGACATCGTGTTGGCAGAAGAGTATTTCGCACTCAATAAGGATCGCTACAAAGCCATGTCGGTGGTTGCCATTGTCGAGAACCTGTTTCGGGACGCTTAAGGAGTGACTAGCCCAATGAGTGAATTTTTACTGAAACCGCGGATTTGTTTCGGTCAGGACGCCCTCTCGGTGCTGAACGAACTTTCCGCCCGCAGCGTACTGCTGGTGACCGATAAAGCGATGGTCAAATTTGGCCTTGCCGGGCGCGTGACCCAGTTGTTATGTCAGCGCGGTATCGCCTGGCAGGTGTGGGACGATGTGCAGGCGGATCCGGATATCGCCACCGTGGTTCGCGGTATGAAGCTGATGGATAACCATTACCCGGACCTGGTTATCGCGCTCGGCGGCGGTTCGGTTATCGACGCGGCTAAAGCGGTTATTTTCGCCCTGGCGCAAACCTGCCCGCAGGCGCACCGTTCGCGCCCCTGCTTTGTCGCCATCCCCACCACCAGCGGCACCGGTTCGGAAGTCACTGCCTTCTTGGTGGTGAAAGCCAACGAGGAAAAACTGGTGCTGGTGGATGCTTCTCTACTGCCGGATATCGCCATTTTGGATCCAACGCTGGTGGCTTCGGTGCCGCCAGCGATTACCGCCGACACCGGCATGGATGTACTTTGCCACGCCATTGAAGCCTACGTCTCCCGAGCCGCCAGCGACTTTTCCGACGCGCTGGCGGAAAAAGTGGTGCAGCAGGTATTCCGCTATCTGCCGACCTGCTGGCGCAGCGGCGGCGATCTGCAGGCGCGCGAAAAAATGCATATCGCCTCCTGCATGGCAGGTATGGCCTTCACCAACGCGTCGCTGGGCATCACCCACAGCCTGGCTCATGCCCTTGGCGGCGTTTTTCGCGTGCCCCATGGCCGCGCCAACGCCCTGCTGATGGCAGAAGCGGTGGCGTGGAACGCCGACTTCCACGGCCAGTGCGACACCCACGCCGCACAGAAATATAGCCGCCTGGCGCATCTGCTGGATCTGCCCGCCAGCACGCCGCGCCAGGGCGTCGCCAGCCTGCTGGCCGCCATTCAGGCCTTAAAAGACGAAATGAGTATGCCCGTCTGCATCAGCGACACCGGCATTGAGCCATTTGAATTCGAACGACGGCTACCGGAAATGGTCGGCCAGGCGCTACGCGACAGTTGTACCCCAACCAACCCACGTGCGCCCGACCCCAATGCCTTAACCGAGCTTTATCGCCGGGCCTGGTCCGGTAATCCCATACAGGGCAACTGATAACAAGATTTGGAGAACCTTACCCATGGCACACTACAACTTAACGCCGCGCGTCAAAGTGCTGGCAGACCGTTTACTCTCACAAACCGGCACCCTGTGCAGCGAACACGCCGCGATCCTCAGCGCGCTGGATAGCGATATCGCCGGGCTCCCCGCCGCCGTCAAACCGGCTCGCCGTTTCTATGAATTGATGCGCCAGTTGCCGCTGACCATCAGCGCGGACGAACTGATTGTCGGCAACCAGACCCGTAAACCGCATGGGACGATTTTCCATGACGAAAGCGCAACCCAGCGCCCATCGACTTTCCAGTTCCTCAACCTCAACAGCGATCTGGATTCACCGGACTACAAACTGGTAGTCGAAAAAGGGGTACTGGCGATTAAGCACCAGTTAGAAGAGAAAACCCGCGCGCTCGGCAGCGCGGTCAGCCGCAGCGGCATGGATGAAATCAACGGCTGCCGCGCCGCCACCTACGCCTGCGACGCCCTGCTGGCGCTGTCGAAAAACCTGGCCACCAGCGCCGAACAGTTGGCCGCCGCGGAAAGCAACTCCTACCGTAAAGCCGAACTGTTAGAAAGCGCGGCGATTCTGCACCACGTTCCGGCCCATCCGGCGCGTAATTTCAAGGAAGCCTGCCAGGCGTTCTATCTGTTTCAACTGGCGCTACAGCTGGATAACGGTAGCTACGCGGTCAACCCGGAAGGCGCGGACAAAGCGCTGCTGCCTTACTTCCAGCGCGATATCAGCAGCGGCGCGCTGAATACTCAGCAGGCGTATGAAATCGTCGAATGCCTGTGGTTCAAGCTGGCGGAGCTGAGCGAAGTCCGCGCCGCCTGTGCGGTCGACGGCTATCCGATGCTCGACGCTATGCTACACGGCGCAAGCTTCAATGACGCCGGGATCAACGAACTCTCTGAGATGTTTATCAGCGCCCAGCGCAACCTCAGCGCGCTGAATCTGCCGGTGCGTCTGTTTGGCGGCCTACAACAGGTCAGCCACGTGCCGTTCGCCGCCAGCGCCGACACCCCGGTGATGGAGGGCCTAACGCCGCGCATGCAGCGTCTGCGTAACCACTACCTGACGGTGCGTCCGAGCGTCTCTATCTATCGCGCGCTGGCCTTTACCGAAGTGGTGAAAGCCAATCCGGGGATGCCGACTATTCTGCTGCGGGCGAAAGCCTTTCGCCACGCCTGCGAGACCGCGCCAATTCTGATTCAGGACGACGAGCTGATCGTTGGCCATCCGTGCGGCAAGCCACGCGCGGGCGCCTTCTCGCCGGATATCGCCTGGCGCTGGGTACGCGACGAACTCGACACCATGAGCACCCGCCCGCAGGATCCGTTTGAAATCAGCGAAGCAGATAAAAAGACCATTCGCGAAGAGATCGTGCCGTTCTGGGAAGGCCGTTCGCTGGATGAGATCTGTGAAGCGCAATACCGCGAAGCTGGCGTCTGGGCTTTCAGCGGCGAAACCTTCGTCAGCGACCTCTCCTACCACCAGATTAACGGCGGCGGCGACACCTGCCCGGGCTACGATGTGCTGCTGTTCACCAAAGGGATGAACGGCATTAAAGCCGACGCCGAGGCGCACCTTGCCAGCCTGAGCATGGAGAACCCGGAAGATATCGACCGCATCTACTACTACAAAGCGTCGATTGAAACCTGCGAAGGGGTGATTAACTATGCCCGCCGCATCGCCGCCCGCGCCCGCGAACTGGCCGCCATGGAGCAAAACGCCCAGCGCCGCGCTGAGCTACTGACCATCGCGGAAGTGAACGAAAACGTGCCAGCCAATCCACCGAAAACCCTGCAGGAAGCGCTGCAGAGCATCTGGACCGTCGAATCGCTGTTTGAAATCGAAGAGAACCAGACCGGCCTGTCGCTGGGCCGCGTAGACCAGTACTGCTATCCGATGTTCGAAGCCGACATTCGCGAAGGCCGCCTGACCCACGATTCCGCACTGGAACTGCTGCAGGCGTTCATCATTAAATGCGCCGAACTGATGTGGATGTCGAGCGAACTGGGCGCGAAATACTTCGCCGGTTATCAACCGTTTATCAACCTGACCGTTGGCGGTCAGAAGCGTACCGGCGGCGACGCCTGTAACGACCTGACCTATCTGATTATGGATGCCGTGCGCTTTGTGAAGGTCTATCAGCCTTCACTCGCCTGCCGCATCCACAACCAGTCACCGCAAAAATATATGGAAAAAATTGTCGACGTTGTCAAGGCCGGTATGGGATTCCCGGCCTGTCACTTCGATGATTCCCATATCAAGATGATGCTGCGTAAGGGATTTGATTTTGAAGACGCGCGCGACTACTGCCTGATGGGCTGCGTCGAACCGCAAAAATCCGGACGTATCTATCAGTGGACCTCTACGGGCTACACTCAGTGGCCGATCGCGATCGAGTTCGTCCTGAACCGCGGTCGTATGGTGCTGTTCGATAGCTATCAGGGGCTGGACACCGGCGAACTGTGCGAACTGCGCACCTTTGAAGATTTCGATACGGCGGTGAAAAAACAGATTGCCCATATCGTGCGCCTGTCGGCGATCGGCACCGTTATCAGCCAGCGCGTTCATCGCGACGTTGCGCCGAAGCCGCTGATGTCGCTGCTGGTGGAGGGCTGCATGGAAAGCGGCAAAGATGTCGCCGCCGGTGGCGCGATGGTCAACCACGGGCCGGGGCTCATTTTCTCCGGGCTCGCGACCTACGTCGACTCCATGGCCGCCATTCACAAGCTGGTGTATCAGGATAAGAAATATACCCTTGAGCAGATCCGCGATGCGTTGCTAGCTAACTTTGAAGGTTTTGAAGCGCTGCGCCGTGACTGCCTGAACGCGCCAAAATACGGTAACGACGATAACTATGTCGACCAGTACGCGCTGGATATTACCGAATGGACCGAGAAAGAGTGCCGGAAGTACAAGATGCTCTACTCGACCCTCAGCCACGGTACCCTGTCTATTTCCAATAACACGCCGATTGGCGAACTAACCAACGCCACGCCGAATGGCCGCCTGGCGTGGATGCCGCTCTCCGACGGAATCAGCCCGACTCAGGGCGCGGATAAGCAGGGGCCGACGGCGATTATTAAGTCGGTCAGCAAGATGAACGTCGAAACCATGAACATCGGCATGGTGCACAATTTCAAGTTCCTCAAAGGGTTGCTGGATACCCCGGAAGGCCGCCACGGCTTGATTACGCTGCTGCGCACCGCCTCCATTCTCGGCAACGGCCAGATGCAGTTCAGTTACGTCGATAACGAAGTGCTGAAGAAGGCGCAGCAGGAGCCGGAGAAATACCGCGACCTGATTGTTCGCGTTGCCGGTTATAGCGCCTATTTCGTCGAACTGTGCAAAGAAGTTCAGGATGAAATTATCAGCCGTACTGTCATCGAGAAATTCTGATAGCGGTATTAACGTTGTAGGACAGGGATGTCCATAATATTTTTCTGGAGGTACGCGTGAGCGACAATAAAGAATTAACCGGGCGTATATTCAACATTCAGAAATATTCAATCTATGATGGCGATGGTATCCGTACGCTGGTTTTTTTCAAAGGCTGCAATATACGCTGTCCCTGGTGTTCTAATCCAGAAGGACTTTCCAGCCAGTTCCAGGTCATGTTTTCTAATGATAAATGCATTAATTGCGGCGCCTGTATCGACGTCTGCCCTGTTGGTATTCACTATCGCACTCAGAAAAATGGTGAAGTGAAGCATTTCATCAATCGGGAAAAGGAGTGTATCGGCTGCCGAAAGTGTCAGGACATTTGCACCCAAGGCGCACTGGATATTGTCGGTAAAGACGTCACCGTCAGTGAACTGATGGAGATCATTATGCAGGACTATGACTTCTATATCTCTTCCGGTGGCGGCGTAACCATTGGCGGCGGAGAAATGAGCCTGCAGACTGATTTTGCTGTCGCCCTGTTTAGCGAATGCAAAAAAATGATGATTAATACCGCCGTCGAGACCCAGGGCACAACGTCACTGGAAAATTATCAAAAGTTAGCGCCGGTCACCGACACTTTTCTGTTCGATATTAAGCAAATTAATAGTCAACACCATAAGACCATGTTCGGCATCGGTAATGAAGGCATTCGTCGTAACCTTGAATGGCTGGTGGATTCCGGCGTCAGTGTCATTATTCGGATGCCGTTAATTCGCGGGTATAACGACTCATGGGAGGCGATTACCGGCACTATTGATTATGTGCAAAAATTATCCCGGCGCGGCAACATCCGCCGTATTGATATATTGCCCTATCACCAACTCGGTCGGAAAAAATATGAACGACTGGATCTGCCCTATCCCATTACCGGGGATCCATCTTACCTTCCGGAGGAATTAGAACAGCTGGAAAAATTCTTCCGGACATTTGATTTTGATATCCGTTTAGTTCGCCATTGACAGGAGCTGACAATGAAAAGTTTAGGCGTAATTGAAACTCAAGGATTCGTCGCCGCCATTCAGGCCGTTGACGCCGCCTGTAAAGCCGCAAGCGTTGTCTGCATTGGCTATCGCAAAGTGGGGGCGGGACTGGTCAGCGTTTACTTCGAAGGCGAGATCAGCGCCATTCACACCGCTATTGCTCGCGGTTGTGCCGTCGCCGGTATCAACCACCCCGTTAATTCGCTGGTTATCGCACGCCCGGAACCTGCCGTTATCGATACCCTGAGCACCATAAAAGGACGCCCGGCGACAGCGGCCCGTTCACCAGCCGCAGCGGCAGACGTTGCGGTGGAACCAAAGTCGGTGCAGGTACCGATAACACAGACGGAGGAAGGTAAGAGCACCGCATTGAAGAAAGGGAAAAAGGCATGATCGACTCCCTGCTACAGCAAAGAATTTTCGCCCAACTGGCGGCTGTGAAGCGCGATATTCCGGTGGGGATCTCCAACCGTCACGTCCACCTGGCCCAACAGGATGTTGAATCGCTGTTCGGCAAGGGCTATGCCCTGACGCCGCTTAAGCCCCTGCGTCAGCCGGGACAATTCGCCGCTCAGGAGTGTGTCACCGTAGTCGGGCCGAAAGGTTCGCTGACCCGAGTGCGGGTGCTCGGCCCCACCCGCCCGATATCGCAGTTGGAGATCTCCCGCGCCGACGCCTTTACCCTTGGGATTAAAGCCCCACTACGTGAGTCCGGCCAACTGGATAATGCGGGCAGCGCACTGCTCATTGGCCCCGAAGGTCACATTGAGCTGCGTTCGCAAGTGATCTGCGCCTGGCGGCATATCCATATGTCTCCCCAGGACGCCAACCAGTTTCATGTTCGCAACGGCCAGAAGGTGAGCGTGCGTAGCTGCGGCGAACGCCAGCTGACCTTTGATGAAGTGGTGGTGCGCGTGCGCGACGATTTCGCGCTGGAATTTCATATCGACACCGAAGAGGCCAATGCAGCCGGGTTAAAAAACGGCGCACTGGTTACGTTGATGGGGTAACGGAGAGACGCCATGACCGACGAACAGATGGAGCATCTGGTAACGCGAATTATCCAACGGCTACAGCCGCCGGTATTGGTGATGGTCACCGCCGCCGCTGGCTATCGGCAGACCATCCGTCAGCGTCTGTCGGTCTGCGGGCAGACGCTGCATTTCATCCTGGATGATGACATAACAGACAGCGCTGAATGGCAGAGTCTGGGGAAAGTTCTGCCAGCCGATCTGTGGCGGGAAACGCTGCCGCCGGAACCGTATCGGGCGCTACTGCTGCCCTTTCTTGACTATCCACTGGCGGCGGCGTTGATCAACGGTACGCTGAGCAGCCCGATCGCCCGGCGTCTGCACGAAACCCTGCTCAACGGTACCCCCGTACTGGCGCTGCGTTACCACTGCGATCCCGACAGCGAATTAAATCAACTACGTGGCGCGGCGGCCGATTCCGCCTATGCCGGACACATGCGGGCAACGCTCGCCCGACTGGCCGAATGCGGCGTTACGCTGTGCTCCATGAACGAACTACTGGAACAACTGATATCGCGCCAGGAAGCCCCTGCCGGGGCCAGCGGCCCGCGCCGGTATCTCACGGTCACTGACATTGTGAATAATCCGACGCTCGCCACCATTCCCGGCTCGCTGCTGACCGATGCCGCCAGCGATTTTGTAAAAAACAGAAAGATATAACCTTACCTTAACTATACCCGGAGCTTAAATATGTCATCTAAAACAAAATGTTGGTTGTGGATGCTGCTGGTTATCCTTTCGGAAACCTCAGCAACATCGACGCTTAAAATGTTCGGCAGCAGCGAAGGTGTCACTCGTATGTTACTGCTTGGGCTGCTGATTATTCTTTACTGCACCTGTTACTACTCACTGTCCCGGGCTGTAAAGGATATCCCCGTCGGTCTGGCCTATGCGACCTGGTCCGGTACCGGTATCCTGGTGGTTTCAACGCTCGGCATGGCGTTCTATGGACAGCATCCGGACACCGCCGCCATCATCGGTATGGCCATTATCGCCAGTGGCATCGTCATTATGAACCTGTTTTCAAAAATGGGCAGTGAAGATGAAGAAGCGACGCCCGCTGCGCCGCCGATCTCTGCGAACAAGAAAATCGCCAACTAACAGGGAAGGAATACGCTATGTTTAATCTCGGATTTTTATGGCTGGCGCTGTCGATTGGCTCGGAAATTACGGGCACCTCCATGATCAAAAAGACCAACGGCTTTAGCAAACTGGCCCCTTCTGTGCTGGTAGTTTGCGCCTATGCCCTGTGCTATTTCGCGCTCACCCGCGCGATGAATACCATTCCGGTTGGCGTCGCCTATTCGCTCTGGTGCGGCTTCGGCATCGTCGGCGTCACTCTGTGTTCAATGATTCTTTATAAGCAAAAACCCGATCTGGCGGCAATCATCGCTATGGCATTGATCATCAGCGGCGGCGTGATCATGAACGTGTTCTCCACCATGTAAGGACGCCCGTAAAATAAGGCGTGTGCCAGTTCCACGCCTTTGCCCTGACTATCTCAGCGTATAACCCGAAGCATCTCTCAAACAATAACCACTTTTTTTGTAATGATGAGTTCAGCTATTTCTGACTAATCATACAAGGATATGTTTATGCTGGTTGCGGAATTTATCGTCATTATACTCTGTTTGCTGGTCGGCACCCGCTATGGCGGGATGGGGCTGGGGCTGATTAGCGGTATCGGCCTGTTTATTCTCTGTTTTGTCTTCGGGTTACAGCCGGGAAAACCGCCGGTGGATGTGATGCTCACCATTCTGGCGGTGATCGGCTGCGCCGCCACGCTGCAAAGCGCAGGAGGGCTGAATGTGATGATGCAGTTTGCCGAACGCCTGCTACGTCGCCATCCCCAACACATTACCCTGCTGGCGCCGCTGACCACCTGGACCCTCACCTTTCTGTGCGGCACCGGCCACGTGGTCTACACCATGTTCCCGATTATCTCTGACATCGCGCTGCGGCGCGGCATCCGCCCGGAGCGACCGATGGCGGTGGCTTCCGTCGCTTCGCAGATGGCGATTACCGCGTCGCCGGTATCGGTGGCGGTGGTGTCGCTGGTTTCGATTCTGGCGGCCGCTCACGGCATTGGCGAACATCTGGGCATTCTGCAAATCCTGGCAGTCTCGGTGCCCGCTTCGCTGTGCGGCGTGCTGGTAGCCGCCCTGTGGAGCCTGCGACGCGGTAAAGATCTCGACGACGATCCGGCATTTCAGGAACGCATTAAGGATCCGATTCAGCGTGAGTATATCTATGGCGGCAGCGAAACCCTGATGGACCAGCGTTTTCCACCAGCGGCATACCGGGCCACCGCGCTGTTTTTCATCGCAATTCTGGTGGTGGTGATGTTGGGCGCCCTGCCGCAGCTACGCCCCGCATTTGAGGTCAAAGGCGCCCTGCGTCCGCTGTCGATGAACCTGACCATCCAGATGATGATGCTGATAGCCGGCGCCGCCATCCTGATTCTGTGCAAAGTCCGCCCGGGTACCATTGCCGAAGGCGCGGTATTTAAGGCAGGGATGGTGGCGATCTTCTCGGTGTTCGGCGTGGCATGGATGAGCGATACCTTTTTTCAGGCCCATCTGGAAACGCTGAAAATGGCGCTGGAAGGGGTAGTGCGCGATCATCCATGGAGCTATGCGCTGGTGCTGTTTCTGGTGTCGAAACTGGTAAACAGCCAGGCGGCGGCGCTGACGGCCGTAGCGCCGATGGGGCTGATGCTGGGGGTGGAACCGAAGATGCTGCTGGCCTTTTTTCCGGCGGCCTACGGCTACTTTATTCTGCCCACTTACCCGAGCGATCTGGCCTGTATTGGCTTCGATCGCTCAGGTACTACCCGCATCGGTCGGTTTATCCTCAACCACAGCTTTATTATGCCGGGGCTGATTGGCGTGAGCAGCGCCTGCCTGACCAGCTGGCTGCTGGTACAGACCTTCTGGTAACGCCTTAGTGGGTCTCTTCTTTTTCGCCTTTGAATCGAAGTTCGATCAGGGCGATAGCTTTCTGGATAGCGCGGCGGGTCACCGGATCGGATGCCGCTGCGTTATCGGAAAAGTCGATGGATTTAAGCTGACCGGCCATCTTATCGCGTACTTCCACCGGGGCGATAACGTCAATGACATCAAGGATCTGCTTAATAACCAACTGGCAGGCAACCACGTCAGAGACCAGTTCCTCTTCGCGGCTCAGGGATTGGGACATACTTCACTCCTTCATTCACGGAAGCGACAGTCTACCTGTCCCGGGCCCTGAAGGGTACCGTTCAGGCCATTTGTTCACGCAGCGCCGCAATATAGCGCTCGCGCAGCCGTCGGGTGAAGGGCCCCGGGGCGCCATCGCCGATAGCGACGCCGTCGATGACCACCACCGGCCACACCAGGCTGGTGGCCGAACTGATAAAGACCTCGCTGGCCTCCCGCGCTTCCGTCGGGGTAAAGGGCCTTTCTACATGTTCGATGCCCAACTCTTGCGCCAGTTTCAGCAGCGTTCCCCGGGTAATGCCGTGCAGAATGTCGTTGCCCAGCGGCCGGGTGACCAGCCGGTTATCGGGCGTGACGATAAACACATTGCTGGAAGCCCCTTCGGTAATAAACCCCTGTTCCACCAGCAGTGCGTCATCCGCCCCCTGGCGCCGCGCCTCCTGTTTCGCCATGCAGGCCGCCAGCAGCCCTACGCTTTTAATATCGCGCCGTCCCCAGCGGATATCCGGACAGGTGATCGCCCGAATGCCCTGTATCCCCTGAGGGACATTGACGATCTCCCGGGCCTGAGTGAACAGCACCAGCGTCGGCTCAGTCCCTTCCGGGCAGAGAAAAGTGCGATCGCCGCTGTCGCCGCGGGTGAGCTGAAGATAGATTGCCCCTTCATCGAGCTGATTACGTTGAATCAATTCCTGATGCAGCGCCCGCAGCGCCTCGCCATCCCAGGGACAGGCAAGGGACAGCGACGCGCAGGAGCGGCGCAGGCGGGCCATATGACCATCGAAATCCACCAGTTTCCCGTCGATCACCGCCGTCACTTCATAAATGGCATCGGCAAACAGAAAACCGCGATCGAAAACCGACACCTTTGCTTCCTGTTCCGGCAGCCAGCTGCCGTTAATCCAGACCGTACGAGACATAACTCCTCCATGCTGATGTGAAAAGCGCAGCAGAACATCGCTCCGCTGGCCCTGGTTCCAGCATAGCCTGGTCGTCAGACGCCGCCAAAAGCAAAACGCCCGCGACCACTGAAGGTCACGGGCGTCGGGGAGATTAACCCAGGCTGGCGTATTATCAGAACATCGCGCCAGGCGGTACGTCTTTAAAGGTTTTGCAGTAGTTCTCAAACATGCTTTTCAGGATTTTGCGCAGTTTCATCGTTATAGCTCCTGGTTTTATCTGTGCAGATGATGCTCGCGATGGGTCTATAATATGACCACTGTCACAAAAATCAATAGTTTTGTGACGCAAATCACATAAAAAAGCTCCGGTTTTTAACGCCCGTTCCCCGCAACCCCTTGCAAAATCTGGCCTGGGCTGGTTAGCTGACCTTAAATTTTTAAAACACGGTTTTAATCAATCCCATGCCTGTGTCTGATAATTCCGCTTCCGGCAAACGCGGTCTTTCCCCTGCGGCTCTGCTGGTGGCGGGCGCTTTCTTTATGGAGTTCCTTGACGGCACCGTGATCGCCACGGCCCTGCCGGATATGGCGCGCAGTTTCGGCGTCAGCCCCGTCGATCTCAATATTGGAATCAGCGCCTACCTGCTAACGCTGGCGGTACTGATTCCGGCCAGCGGCTGGATTGCCGATCGCTATGGCGCCCGTCCGGTGTTCACTCTGGCGTTAGGGATTTTCACGCTGGCATCGGTGCTGTGCGGTCTGGCGACCAGTATGGAGCTGTTCGTCGCCATGCGGGTGCTCCAGGGGGCCGGCGGCGCACTGATGGTGCCGGTGGGACGTCTGGCGATACTGCGCACCACGCCCAAACCCCAGTTGATTGCCGCTATCGCCACCCTCACCTGGCCTGCGCTGGTAGCGCCAATTATCGGCCCCCCGCTGGGAGGATTTATTACCAGCTACGCCAGCTGGCGTTGGATCTTCTTTATTAATCTGCCCCTGGGGCTGGCAGCAATGTGGCTCGCCTGGCGTCTGATTCCGGATATCCGCGATGAGGCCCGTCGACCTTTCGATCTACCCGGTTTCGCCGCTACCGCTATCGCCATGGTAGCCCTGGTCAGCGGTATGGAGATGCTGGGCGCCGAACAGCGTAATGGCCCCCTCAGCCTGGTGATGCTGGGGCTGGGCGCTGGGGCGCTGGGGCTTGCCCTGCTCCGCTTTCGCCGCACCCTGCACCCGATGATTCGGCTTGATGCCATGGCGGTGCCGACGTTTAGCGTAACGATGTACGGCGGATCGCTGTTTCGCTGCACCATCAGCGCCGTGCCCTTTCTGCTGCCGCTGCTGTTTCAGGTCGGCTTCGGGATGGATCCCTTCCACGCCGGGCTGCTGGTGCTGGCGGTGTTTGCCGGTAATCTGGCAATGAAGCCCGGTACGACCTGGCTTATCCGCCGCTGGGGCTTTAGAAAACTGCTGATTGGCAACGGGCTGCTTAATGTGCTGGCACTGCTGGCCTGTGCCCTGCTGACGCCGGACACCGCGCTGTGGCTAACGCTGGTGATTCTGTTTCTGGGCGGGATGTTTCGTTCGATGCAATTTACCGGCATCAGCACTCTGGCCTTTGCCGATGTGCCGCCGAATGCCATGAGTTATGCCAATACGCTGTTCAGTACCGCCACTCAACTGGCCGCCGGTCTGGGAGTCACACTGGGCGCTATCGGTATCCGACTTGGGGAGCAGTTGGCGCCGCTAACGGGACTGAGCGCGTCACCGGGCATCAGCTTTCGCTACGCCTTTGTCTTTCTGGCTCTGCTGACGCTGATTGGCCTGGTCGATCTGTTCCGTCTGGCGCCGGATGCCGGCAGTAGTGTTTCGCAGAAAGGGAAGTAATACGGAAAGGCGATGGCGCGGGCTAAGCCCGCGCACTGGCAATTAGCCGAGGATCTCACGCACGAAGGCTTCGATCTCTTTGTTCTGGCCGTTTTCGAAGAAGCATTTCTGGAAACGCTCGCCGGAAACGGCGGTCTTCACCAGTTCTGGATCGATGGCGCGCAGAGTATCGAGATAGTTCTCTTTCACCACCGCGGCTTTCACCTGATTCAAAATGCCTGCGTTACGCACCTGCGGCTCTTTACGCTCCGGCGGATAACCTTCGCCGTTGCGGCCGGTAAAGGCTTTTTCGAAGATGAAGCGCACGTTCAGCTCAGCGCCCCAGCCGAAGCCCTTGGCGAACGGCAGCGAGAGCGCATTACCATTGTTGATCTGGGCGAACAAAAAAGCGTCCGCCGGATCGATACAGTAACCGCAGACCACGCCCGGGTGGATATTCAGGGACATCAGCGCCCCCTGCCCGGTGCCGCAGCCGGTCACCACGAAGTCCACCGCCTTCGAGTTGAGCAGAATACTGGCCATAATGCCCAAATGGATGTAGGTCAGGTGGTGATCCTGCTCGTCGCACATACCGACGTTATAGACCGGGTAAGATTTCTCACCGGCAACGGCCTGTAATTCGTTGAGGATAATGGCATTCTTAGCTGCCTGACTGTTTTCCATCATCAACGCGATTTTCATTCTTTAGTCTCCTGAACGGCATGGTCATGAATGGCTTACGGGTTTTTATCCACCATACCTTCACATAAATACACTTTCAAATAAAATGAAAAATCGTTTTAAAAAACAGAATTCAACTCACAAATTTACCCGGAATCGAGCGAAGGCGCAGGACGCAGTGGGGACAGGGTATCGTTGGACTGGAAGAGAGACAACCATCGTGAAATGTCACAGCGGAACCGGCGCCGCAGCGCCGGGGAATTTAGTGGCGGCAGATCTTATCCTGATGGGTGGTAAATCCTTCGCCAGCCGGAATGAACTTGCCGCGCTGTTCCAGCAGCGCTACCAGTTCGGGAGCTGACATGCCGCTGCACGAACAGGTATGAAAACAGGCGGACTCGCCAAAGCGCGCCACAATGGCCGCCGCCAGGCTTTCCCGGGTATAGCGCTCGCCGGACTCCAGCATCATATTAAGCACTTCATGGCCATGAATGGATGACATCGTTGTTCCTCGCTTCTGTCAAATGGCGGCATGATAGCGGGTAGCCTGAGCGATGGCTTTGCGCTGCAACAGGTTTTCCCCTGACCGTACCACAGCCTGTCGTAAAGATATCAATACACATATTGTAACCACAGTTTGACGATAATCGGCAATTCCCGTAATCTGCGCAGCACTCTGTGGTATCTGCGATAATTTCTGGAACAAAAAGTGAAAAATAAGACTGTCGGCAGTATTTTCATCGTAGCCGGCACCACGATTGGCGCCGGAATGCTGGCAATGCCTCTTGCCGCTTCCGGTGTAGGGTTCGGGGTCACCGCACTCCTGCTGTTCGCGCTCTGGGCGCTGATGAGTTATACCGCGCTACTGCTGGTGGAAGTGTGGCAACACGAATCACCGGACGAAGGGCTGGCAACCCTGGCCCACCGCTATCTGGGGCGCCCCGGCCAGTGGCTGGCAGGATGCAGTATGCTGTTTCTGATGTACGCTCTGACCGCCGCCTATATTAGCGGCGCCGGTGAGCTGCTGGCCGACAGCCTGAATCAGTGGCTGTCACTGAGTCTTTCCCCAACCGTTGGCGTACTGCTGTTTACCCTGGTGGCAGGTGGTATTGTCTGTACCGGTACCCACGCGGTGGACTTTTTCACCCGCTGGCTGTTCAGTGCCAAACTGCTGCTGCTGGTGGTGATGCTGGCGTTGATGATGCCCCATATTCATCGGGTAAATCTGCTGACCCTGCCGCTGGAACAGGGGCTGGCGCTGTCGGCGATTCCGGTTATTTTTACCTCTTTCGGTTTTCACGGTAGCGTGCCCAGTATCGTACGCTATATGGGTGGCGATACTCGCCGCCTGCGCTGGATCTTTATTATCGGCAGCGCCATTCCGCTGGTCGCCTATCTGTTCTGGCAACTGGCCACGCTGGGCGCCATCAGCGGTACCACCTTTACCCGTATTGCCGCCAGCCACGCCGGACTGAACGGCCTGCTGCAGGCAGTACGCGAAGTGGTAAGTTCGCCCCATGTTGAACTCACGCTGCATCTGTTTGCCGATCTGGCGCTGGCTACTTCATTCCTGGGCGTGGCGCTGGGGCTGTTCGACTATCTGGCCGATCTGTTTCAGCGGCGCCGCAATGTCGTGGGACGATTGCAGACCGGCGTAATGACCTTTGCGCCGCCGCTGGCTTTTGCCCTGTTCTACCCACGCGGCTTCGTGATGGCGCTGGGTTATGCCGGTATCGCCCTGTCGGCGCTGGCACTGTTGCTACCCACACTGCTGGTGTGGCAAAGCCGACGCCGCCACCCTGAAAGCGGCTGGCAGGCCCCCGGCGGCACGCCGCTGCTGGGGCTGGTGTTTCTGTGCGGCATCGCCATTATCCTGATTCAGCTGGCGATTGCCGCGGGCGCACTTCCCTCTCCGGGCTAATAGTTTCAGCGCAATAAAAAAGCAGCTCAGGCTGCTTTCAGGTTGATGACAAAGAGGGAAAAAACGGGGTTTTTCCCTCTTTGTGTTTATCAGCCGAAAATCAACGAATTGATTTTCTTTGTTTGTTTTTCTGGTGATTCTGGCCAAACGCGTTCGGCCTGGGGTCAGTCATCAGTCTCAAAGCAGCTCAGGCTACTTTTTGTTTTCCGTCTCATATTTATCCTTACCATTTGCAATAAATAATCATTAATAAAACCCCACAGTGACATTATGGTTAGCGGGCACTAATGATGTAAATATTAACAATTTGTGCACTTTAGCATTTCTTTTATTATCCCTATGAAGTTTTTATGCATAATAGCCTACAGTGGCTGAGAATTGCCTGTGAATATTTATTAACGACATTTAATTATTTATTACCAACAAAATTGACGATGGTTTGTCAATTATGGTAAACATTGCTCGTTATTTATCGTTCTTTTAAAAAATAGTCGCGGAGTTTATTTTGTCTTTCACCAGAAAATTAACCTGTCCACTGCTGGCTGGTGGTGCAGTTTTATGCCTGTTGTGCCAAACGGCCAACGCCGAAGTTACCGTGCTGGAAAAAAATACCTTCAGCAATGCGTTACTGGCTCCCCTGAGTCTACAGGTAGGGGGAAGTATCCGCCCCGAATTTATCTGGAATAACGGCAATGAACCCGGCTACTACAAAAACGGCCACGATGGCGGCACCCGTTTCCGCTTTACCGCCGACTATGCCCTGAGCGACCGTACCTCTATTGTCGGTTACTACGAATGGGGTGTGGATATCGCCCACGTGCTGGGCTGGGACAGTCACTACGACCATGAAGGCGACCGCGACTACCAGCGTCAGCTGTATGCCGGTATTAAGGACGATGTTTACGGAACCCTGACCTTCGGCCACCAGTATGGCGTCTATTACGATACCATCGGAGTTAAGAGCGACGTCTGGGATAACGACGGTCACGCCAGCGCCAACTGGATCGGCATCGACGGCGACTACGACGGCGGCGAACGCCCGAAAAATACCGTTAAATACACCAACACCTTTGGCGATCTTACGCTCTACGCTGACTATCTGCTGCCTCAGGATGAGACCGACGCCGGTGAGAACCTGCGCTATCGCCGTAATCACGGCGGCGGTATCGGCTTCGACTATCAACTGCAGAAAGATCTGGTCTTCAGCGCCGCCTGGAACCAGACCCGGGCCACTATTAAAGGGCCGGACAACGATAAGCGTACCTATAACCAGCAGTATTCCGGCGCCGCGCTGACCTGGCAGCCGGGTAACTGGTATATGGTGGGCACCGCCACTTATTACAATAACTATGTGCCTTCGAAGAAACAGCAGAGCACCCGCCGCTACTTTGCCGGCGACGGTTACGGTCTGGAAAGCTTTGTCGGCTACACTTTCCCCATCGACAAGCCGTTCCTGGAGTCCATTCAGCCTTACGTCGCCGCCGACACGCTGCGCCTGAAGGGGGACGAAAATTACCACGCTAACCACGTCTATCTGGGGATGTACACTACCATTGGCCACGGTTTCTCGTTCTGGCTGGAACGAACGCTTGCGTCCAGTAGCGACAATGAGCAGGACACCACCTGGCTGTCCATCTACTACGACTTCTGATATCAGACGGGCGCGCCTTTGGGGGCGCCCTTTTTCCTGGCTGGCAGCTGATAAAATTGATGTTCATCAATTCCGCATCATTTCCTTTAACAAGGATATTTGATTTCGGCAGCCATTTACCAGACGTCAGGCTTATTTAATTAATCCGTCCCTCTGACCTTCCTTCCCTAAAATAACCAAAACTAAGCTTCTTCTGATAACCACATTACAAATATCTACGAAAATACGTAAATCAATAAAACAATTGTTGACAAAGAAACGCGCTATCTATAATTTCCGGGCTAAGAATTTTCCTATCAAACCGCTCGATGGGAAATGAGTCTTTAAGGAAGGAGCGGTTTCAGAAGGGCTACAAGGTTGTTGGCCCCTAAATAGAAAGGAAGCGTACCGATGATCCGTACTCATCTCGTTAAACCTGCCCTGTTTCTACTGCTGGTTCTGGGTTTTATCTGCCTGCTAATTAATGAAGTTCATGCCTGGCACTGTTGGCATGACCGCTTCTATACTCGCCACGATGTTCAACAGCCGCAGATTTTCGATATCGCCAGCGATGCGCCGCTTTCCGTACAGGCCCGGACACAGCATCTGACCAGCGCCATGCCGATGTCGACCTACCGGATGGTACAGTAAAGCGCCACTTCCTGAATAACCGTATTGGGATTGGACGGATTCAGCTATACCTAAAATAGTTCGGGTAGCAAGGACATATTTGCCGCCTCTGCTTTGCCTGCAGTCTTTTCGCCAATCTGGATAGGGGTAAAGACCGACGACCATACCGAAGCCAACGGCATCCGGATCTCCATCGGAGGTGGCGGCGATGTTCAGGCCCGACTCAGCCTACGTGGTAAGCTGAACAAGGGGAAACAGTACATCTTCGAGCCCTTTGTCGAAGCGAACTGGATCCACAACACCCATGATTTCGGCACCATGATGAACGTCGTTCGTGTCAGCCTGGCTGACGCCCGTAATCTGGGCGAGGTTAAGGTGGACGTGGAAAGTCGACTGAGTAATTATCTGGATGCATGGGGGAATGTCGGTCTGCAAATGGGTGACAAGGACTACAGCAATAGCTCAGTGGCGATGAGTTAAATATCTATCTGACATCTTCTTACCCTGCATCTATGCTGTAGGTGCTCAATTCACGAAAAAGTTCACAAAGGAAATCAGCGCCTGTGAATTATCAGAAGCTATATTAATTCCTTCATATTCCGATAATATATTATAAAGTAGGGTTTTCAATAACCCCATCACCTTTACTTTATAATAAAATAAAAACACCTGTTAAGATAATATATTTACCTTAACAGAAAATCTGAATTACAAAGGCCAATGGTTTGTTACCAATAAGTTAGATGAGTAAAAAGCATAAAGCCACACACAATACACGACCAGGATAAAATCCTGGCACCCAACATCCTATTGCCAGATATCCCCCCTTATCCTCCGCTCTATCACTAATCATGATGAGTCAGCCCAACCATTACTACCAGAGATACTCTTTTCAGCTAACAGGTTATGATTAAATAACTATATGCAGCTAAAAAAAATAAAATCCAATAGCAGCAAAGTGTTGTTAAACATAATGTCGTGATTGATAAATTGTTTTTATGGCTCTGGGGGATAGCCCCTGCCCCCTCAGACTCACTATAATTCTATCCAGGGATCTATATCCTAATTCCGCCAGATTTGATCTGAAAACAGATAACTTGTATGTTAGGATACATTACCATACTTAAATTTATCTTCAGCATCCTGACGTCCATATTTAAAAGCGACCACATTGACATACTATGGGCACAGAGATTTCTCACTAACATTCTATGTGTTTGACTACAATACAGGGGGATTCACACTACAGAAAACGACGATTCAGGCACTTTTACAGTTAGGTGTCAGAGGCAACAAAGAAGACATAATATTAAAGATATTAATGTTTAATAAAACCAGGACAAAGCTGTAATCTATATTACATTTAAATGGATGTTAAAAATGCTAATAAAAATAAACTATTTTTCTAATATATCCGCCCTTGCTTTATTAAGCTTTTCCGTTTCCGCTGCTCCGCCATACTTTAACTCTTCTGAAGTATTAAGTGATGGACTCTGGGACAGGGAAACCAAAGGTGACATCATCGGCGGTGGGGATGGAAACATCGGCAATCTGGTATTAAAAGGTTCATCAACGTATGCGAATCCTTTTAGTATTGGGCTGAATGGTGGAGATGGTTCATTAACCATCTCTGAATCGGCAAAAAACATAAACAGCACCACCTATTTTGCTGTTGGCACCGTAGGCACTGAGAATAACTATACCAGTAACACCCATGGAGTCTTAAATCTTGTGGGTCCACAGACTGGAATAATAACATCACTCGACCTCCATATCGGCAGTAGCGGAATTTATGACTGGAATAATAAAAGAGACCGTAAAATAACAGGTGTATTGAATATTTATGACGGCGCCATCATGAATATTGGCGAAGAAAAACCGTACTCCAGAAACAGAGCATACATCGGCTTTGGAAATACCAGCGATACGGGCATCTTAAATATTTCAGGCTCAGGAAGCGCCTTAATTATAAAAAGTAACGCCCCTTATCTTGGGGATTCCGCCGAAAACGGAACGTTATATCTTGGCTATATTGGCAAGGGGATAATCAATATCACCGATGGCGGCGAGTTATATGCTGGCAGGCTCAGCGCGTCAACAACGTTCGCTGGCGATGATTCTACAGCACGTCCCCCCTCAGCTGAAATCACGGTTTCAGGAAACGGTAGCCGCCTCGTTATCGGAAGTCAGATGTCCCTGGCCGCAGATGCACTTGATAACCTCGAGGTTATAGATGATACAGTAAGGCTAAAAGGCGCTGGTTCAGCAGTTCTTACTGTTGATAACGACGCTGAAGTCATTTTTGAGGGTAAAGCTAACACCGATATAGATGGTTTTGAAAATCCGGTTTCTGGCCTGTTTCTGGCAAGTAGCAATGATACATCTGCGACAGTCAACCTTAATAAAAATGGATTTATTACCATATCTAATAGTAATTTATCGCCTGATGAAGATGCGATAATTGCCGGTTCCGGATCTTATTCATTTAATCTTAATGGCGGGACACTCCGGGTAAATGAATGTGATTACTGCGATTATAAACTGTCTACCAGGGTAGATATGAATGTACTCTCAGAGTCAGTGCTGGAATCTGGCAGTAATCAAGAAATGCACCTGAACGGCTCATTAAAGGGGACCGGAGGGATAGTCAAGTCAGGCGATGGTCTGGTTGCGCTTTCTGGATTAAATGGCTACTCAGGCGGAACGAGGGTAGAGGCAGGTGAATTACGTTCAGATACCGATAGCGCATTCGTAAATAACACTTCATATATAATAAACTCTGGCAAACTGAATCTTAATGGTCATGATTTGACAATGTCACACCTTTCAGGAAGGGGCGGCGAGGTTGATATCACTGACGCCAATCTAATCGTTAATCAAAATTCAGACAGCTTTTATGGAGGCTCATTTTCAGGCTCAGGTTATATCGAAAAAAATGGCTCTGCTACTTTATACTTAAGTGGCGATAGTAAACATTACGCAGGAAGAATATCAGTTCAGAGAGGAGGTCTGGATTCGTCCAATGCCTTAGGCGGTAAAATATCCGTGCAAAGTAGCAGCATACTATCTGCGGAAGGCTACCTCGGTAAAACACAGGTCATGAATGGCGCCACCCTGAGAGTCGGTAGTTTATATAGCGAGAAACAACGCCCTGTTCAACTACTTGTTGATAATGAATTAATTAATAACGGAAATGTAATTATTTCCGGAACCATAAATAATAACCAACGTCTGGTCGGGAACACTCTTCTTGTTGACGGAAACTATATCGGGAATAATGGGCACATAGATTTTAATACTGTCCTTGGAAACGATGCTTCGAAAACCGACCGATTGCTCATCAATGGAGATACTGCCGGCACCACCTTTGTACATGTGAATAACATAGGTGGTACAGGTGACTATACTAATAGGGGGATTGAATTAATTAGTGTGGCTGGCCGCTCGGAGGGGGTTTTTGTACAGAATGGGCGTATAGTGGGTGGCGCCTATGAGTATTATTTAAGCCGTGGAAAAGGGAGTGACTATACTAACTGGTATCTTATCAATAGCAAACCTGATCCAGATCCGGCCCCGGAGCCCTCTCCAAAACCTAATCCAACCCCGACCCCGGAACCGTCCCCACAACCTAATCCAGCCCCGATCCCGGAACCGACTCCAAAACCTAATCCGTCCCCGGAACCGTCTCCAAAGCCTAATCCGAAACCTGTCCTTCGTCCGGAAGGAAGCGAGTATGCGACCAATCTACAAGCCGCGAATACATTATTCGTACACAGGTTGCACGATCGTCTGGGAGAGACTCATTATGTGGATGCTCTGACCGGTGAAGAAAAGGTGACCAGCATGTGGTTACGTCACGTGGGCGGGCATACCCGGTTCAAGGATAACAGTGGTCAGTTGAACACTCAGGCCAATCGTTATGTGATGCAACTGGGGGGCGATATCGCACAGTGGGGCAGCGACGGTCAGAACCGTTTCCATCTCGGGATTATGGGCGGCTACGCAAACCAGAAGAGCAACACCCATAATAGTCACAGCGGTTACAGGGCTGACGGCAGCATCAATGGCTACAGTGCCGGGATATATGGCACCTGGTTCCAGAACAATGAAAAAAACACAGGGGGCTATATTGACACCTGGGCACTGTATAACTGGTTTAACAACAGAGTAAGTGGTCAGTCTCTACCATCGGAAAGCTATAAATCAAAAGGCGTTACAGCGTCAGTGGAAGCAGGTTATACCTGGAAAACAGGAGAGAAGAATGCGCGTGAAAGTTATTACGTTCAACCTGTAGCGCAACTGACGTGGATGGGAGTAAAAGCCGATGAACATCGAGAAACAAACGGGACACGTGTACGTAGCGAAGGCGACGGAAACATCCAGTCTCGACTGGGGATCAGGGCCTTTATTAAAGGACACAGTGTCATTGATGAAGGAAAAGAACGTATGTTTGAGCCATTTGTAGAGCTAAACTGGCTACATAACACGAGGAATTTCGGCACGTCGCTTAATGGTATACATGTAGAACAGGCTGGAACCCGAAATATCGGTGAGATTAAGGCTGGCGTTGAGAGCAAACTCAACCGTAATATAAATCTATGGGGGAATGTTGCTCAGCAGATCGGTGACAAAGGATACAGCGACACGCAGGCTATTTTAGGCGTGAAATATTTATTTTGATATCCGTTACCCAGGAGACTGTTTATGCTTCGGTGTAAACAGTCTCTATTCAAAAAGCGGAAATTATCGCCCCCATAATAAGGATGCTAATGTGACAGCCTTACAAAACGCATCCCGCCGCACTCACTCCCTGACCACTCCCGGCACCAAACAGTTCAGAAAACTCGTAGAGTACGGAGGAACGGAATTCGGTTCTGAGGGGGAAGACTCTTATATCTTTACCGCCCATTTATTTTACCGCGATGTAGGGACTCCATTCACTTCCGTTTATTTGCTAAGTACGTTCAAAAATCCGGGTGACTGCTATATGCTTTCCGTACTTACAAGATCTCACCATCTAGCTGAGTAACTTCTATAGAATATTAATGATGCCGACAGCCACTGCTATTCTACGTTTATTTCCCACAGCATTTTTTATATTTTTTACCACTGCCACAACGGCAGGCTGAATTTCGTCCCATTGATGAAATCGGGGTTATCTCCTGAGCCAGTATCTGCATGATACTCTCCGCCGGATAACCTGCTGCCAGTATGTCCCGCATAACTTCCATTTTCCTGGTAATGTGCCGGAAAAAATGCTTATAGCCGGCGCAAAGGTAGTTATGTCCCGGATGCCCCGAGGGAGAAACGGCAAAACGATGTTTTGGGCAACCTCCGTGGCAGACGGGCCGATATTCACAGCGCCGACAATCAGGCGTCAGGGTGTCACGTTTTGCCTGGCCGAAGGCCATTGCCTGTTCGCTGTTATTCAGCTCACGTAGCGACTGCTGATGAATGTTGCCCAGCCGATGTTCCGGATAGACGAAATGGTCACAGTTATACAAATCCCCGTTGGACTCCAGGGCGAACGCGTGGCCACAGGTTTCTGAATGAACGCATAACACCGGAGGTTGGCCGGTCCATGCCGCTAGTGCCACATCAAACATCTGTACCGACACTCGCCCGATATCCCGTCGCACCCAGATATCAAAAATCTGACTGAGAAATTCACCATACTGCCAGGAAGGCACGCTCCAGGGAGCCAGGGTCGCGGCACTTTCTCCGGGCAATACCAGATTAAGCGTGGCGGAATCGGAGGTGCTGATTCGCTCAACCAGCGGAATAAACTGAATATGCCGGGAGCCAGCCCCCAGCAGGAATTCATAGACTTCTCTGGCCTGGCCTGCGTTATGTTTTCCCACTACGGTAAGCGTGTTGAACGCCACATTATGGGATTTCAACAGCGACAATGCCGCCATTACCCGTTGATGCGTTCCGGCTCCTGAACGCGTCACCCGGTATGTATCATGAAGATGCTGTGGCCCATCTACCGACAGGCCAATCAGAAAATTATGTGCGGCAAAAAAAGCGGCCCACTCTGAATTCATCAGTATGCCGTTGGTCTGCAACGCATGTTGGATCCGCTTTCCGTTAGCATACTTTTCACACAGCGCCACTGCTCGCCGAAAAAACGGCAGACCTATCATGGTCGGCTCCCCGCCCTGCCAGGCAAACAAGACATGGTCCCCTTGCTGCGCTTCAATATGCTGGCGGATATACTGTTCCAGCGTATCATCTGTCATGCGCCAGTTTTGCTGACGCTCCGGATATAACGCCTCTTTTTCCAGATAGAAACAATAACTACAGTCGATGTTACAGACAGAACCCGTGGGTTTTGCCATAACATGACAACCGTTCATTGGCATAGAAAGCTCCTCTTTCAGAACAGGCTGCTCAGGCTGTGTAAAGTGACAGTCATGGCGTTTATTCCCAGTGACATGCAGAAAAGACGCTTCTGCGCGATAGCCTGAGAAGATGTTAATTCCATGTCACGGGGCATAACCCATTGACGGCGCAGTGATACCAGCACCAGGGCCATAGCGAATAGCGTTGAAAATGTTCCCAGTACCGCCAGTATGACATCCCCGTTGCTGAAACCCGAGCGGACCGTCACCAGTGCCAGTATCAGAGATGAAAAGGAGGTACGATGCCAGGACAACGCTGTCCGTTCTGGCTGTAATCCGGGATCCCGACTCCTGAGCGCCATATTCACAAGGCCACCAGGATAACCAGAGTCAGCATAATCCCGGCTGACAGACCGGAACTCAGCCAGAGCAACGCTTTCGGAAATGGCAGGGCGGCATCATGCCGCATTGCACGCTCATTTGCCGCCCAACGACGGTAAGCGTAATACGACAGACCAGCGGCCGTCAGGCCAGGAAGGGTCACCAGTACACTGCGAAACAACAGCGGTGTCAGATCGGGCGTCAGTTGGTCTATCCCGATGGCGGCAGCCATAAACGCCAGCGCAGTTCGGATCCATGCCAGGAATGTTCGTTCATTCGCCAGCGTAAAGCGATAATCCGGCGACTTTCCCTGTTTCCTCCACGTCATCGGCTGTTCTCGACAATATACTGATAGTAATTCGCTATATGTTTGGCAATGGTGTACTCGACCAGTTCACCACGATCATTGAATCCCTTGCGTGTTTTGATAAGCAGGGGTACTGCAGGATCGATGCTCAGAATGCGGCAGTCTTCCTCATCTGGCAGACCTGCCGTAATGATATCCTGGTAGGCATCTATATTTTCATTTCGCTCTTCAAACGCGCTATAGAGCCCTTTTTCCACATCGTCCAATGTCAGTGTGCCAAGCCGGGGAGTCAACCAGATGTAATTCACCTGCGCCGGAGCGTCATTTTCCCGGCAAATGATACGCGTCAGGTACTGGAGTGGCGCCCTGCCCTTTACCCCAAACAGGGCGGCGATCGATTCCGGCGGTTGAACAAACTTAATCGCCAGGTTTTTACGTGTGATCGGGGCCTGCTGCTGCCCATCCACCAGGCTGATACGCGTTTTTATCCCCTGTTTTTCGGAAGTACTGATAACCATCGTTCCGATGCCAGCCTGACGTTTTACAAACCCCTTTGCCACCAGCTCGGCCAGCGCTCGACGGGCAGTAATACGGCTGACTCCAAACCGTTCTTCAAACTCCGCTTCAGTTGGCAGAACATCATTCTTTTTATACTCACCGCTTTTCAGCTTATTCAGCAAGATGTCATACAGTTGGGCATACAGTGGTTTGGCCCCCCTGGTGTAATCAAGCTCTTGTTTCATAGCAAAAACTGTCCTTAACCTGGTACACCCAGTCGTAGCCGGGGTGTACTACATTAATTTAGCCGCATCTCTAAAGCCATTTTGTAGAACACAGCCTGATGCTGTTCAGCGGGAACTTCATCCAGAACAAACTGCCACAGATCATCCCGGCTCCAGGCCGATGTTTCAGACGCCTGCAATCGGCTCACGACATCACCCTGCCCACTATTTTCCAGATGCTGTTGCAGACACAACAGCCCATAACGAACATCAGGCGCACTATCACTGAACTCAGGAACCAGGGAGGGATCAAGTCCAAGAAGAGGCGTTTGCGGATCCGTCAATCCATAGCGATCCCACAATTCTTCCGGGGCATCACTGGCCCGCATTCCCTGCTCCATTGAAGCCAGAAGCCGTTTTGCCACACTCATATCGCGACACTGACACTCCTGTTTCGCAGAGCTCACCAAATCGTATAACCGATGACCGAAACGGTCTGCAACACGCGTCATAACAGATTCAGCCGGAATTTTCATCACCGGGCAGCCTTTGGTAAAACTGAAACCAGGATGAAGAGTCAGCCCCTGTAGCTCACCAGGAGTGAACCTGCGATTAATACGGGTAGGCATCAGCGTATATTCGTACAGTTCATCGATATCACGCTCAACGGGGGCGCGCATATACACATAGCGCCCGTCGGTAATATTGATATGGCAACCATGGTAGCCAAACAGGGCATATTCACGCACCTGAGTGTCACTGGCAATAGCTGGTTTCAGTGAAACACCCTGCATATCCGCGGGCTTATCCAGTCCGAAGAAGTCCAACAGAGTGGCCGGGATATCGATGGTCTGCGCCAGAGCATCCCGGGACTCTCCTGCGCCGCCACACTCAGGGTGCCAGATGAAAAAGGGGATACAGGCCACTTCATTATATAGCGGCATGATATTTTTCCCCCACCAGTCATGCTCGCCAAGAAGAAAGCCATGGTCGGTGTTGACGATAAGCATCGTATCCTTCCACAGATCGTACTTATCCATATAATCGAGCACCCTGCCCACATACTCATCCACCATCGTCAGCAGAGCTTTGTAGTATTTCTGAATAACGCTTTTGCGCGCATCATCTTCTGTGACGAAGTAGTAAGGCGGCCAGCCATCAAAAGTAGCGGGATCGTCAATACCATACATTTTCAGATATTTTTCAGGTACAAAGAAAGGTTCGTGAGGATCAAAACACTCCAGTTGCAGGAACCAGTTATCGGCAGCCTGGTTGGTGTGAATAAACTCAAGGCCGCTGTTAATGGTGCGTGCCAGATGATGGTCTTCCTCATTTTGCATGAACTGCACGTTAATCTGGTGCTGTGTACGGCTGGTGATACGGCGCTGTTTGATTTCCTCCGGCTCCCCGGACTCATACCGATATTCTGGTTTATCAACCACACCCTTCCATGCATCCCCTTCCTGACCACGAATGAACTCATAGGTGTTATAACGGGAATGGTAGGTTGCGCCACCGTCGCGCCAGTAATGCTTATGGTCTGTGACAAGGTGAGTATGGATCCCGTGTTTTTTCAGGATCTCCGGCATGGAATCATCAAACGGCTCCAGCGGAGACCAGGAGCGATGCAGAAAATTGTAACGTCCGGTATGAATTTCACGCCGGGCTGGCATGCAGGGCATACTGCCGACATAAAAATTGTTAAAGCGAACGGTTTTCTTTTTCAGCCGTTGAAAATTGGGCGTGATGGTCTCATCACAGCCGTAAGCCGACAACATATGCTTATTGAGTGAATCGAACATCAGCATAATGGCTTTCATACTTTGTCTCCGTTATTCCGGTTAATACTGACTCAGACCACCACCGTTTTTTTACCATAACCGCGGACCTTTCCGGTGGCATAAGTCAGTACAAAAGCGGCCAGGCACCCAACAAGCCAGGCAAGGATATACTGCAGGTATTTTCCGTCTGCAATAAGCGGAAGCGCTGATAACCCGGCAGCCCCCACGCCATTAGTCGTGACGCCCAGCAGCACAATCATCATTCCGCCAAAACCAGCGCCAATAGAGCCTGTAATAAAGGCAAAACCTGCGGGAATGTTAACCCCGAAGATAGTGGGCTCACCCACCGCAAGAATGGATGTCGGAATAGCTCCCCGGGCGATTTTCTTCATCACAGGATCGCGGGTCAGTAACAGTACAGCGGTCGCGGCCCCAACCATCCCGGCGTTAGACATAATCTGAATGGCAAATAATGGCGCATGCCCGGTAACGTTGATCATTTCCAGATGTATCGGAAACAGACCATGGTGCAGACCCAGTGAGATCAGAAACGGGAATAAGGCTGCCAGTACAAAACCTGCGGCAACTCCGCCAGTGGTCAGCAGTCCATTCATAGCGTGTAGAATGGCGTCTGACAGAATTCCTGCAACCGGCATAATAGCGAAAAGTAATATTGCAGCCATGATGGTCAGTACAATAGTTGGCGTCATCACCACGTCCAGAACGTCGGGAATGAAGCGGCGCACCTGTTTCTCAAGCCAGCACATTAGCCAGACCGCAAAGATGACACCGATCAATCCTCCCTGCCCGGGGAGCAATCCCAGTTGAGGCAACTGAGGGGCGATAGTAACGGCTCCCAGGAGCCCGCCCATGACCAGTGTCCCATCAAATTCTTTGGCTGAAGTCACCCCGGTATAGATAGCCAGAAAACTGAACAGCGCTTTCGACACCAGCCCGAGAAACTCACTGATACCTAACAGGTGGCGTTGTTCCAGCACCACCTGTGCTGGTGATAAATCCCCAACAGCCGCTACCTGATGGGTCAGCGCAAAAGAAGCCGCAGAATTAACCAGGACATTATTGATACCCATCAAAATCCCGGCGGCAATCAACGGTGGCAGAATAGGTACAAATATATTGGCGATATGCTTCAGGACTTTTTTGACGGGAGTTTGCTTTTTGGCCTTCTCTCGCGCCATTTTGGCTTTCTGCTCAACGTCACTGACAGAAGTGTCAACGGCGGAGTCTTTCATCAGCTCATTGATAAGAGAGGCCACTTTCGATGACTTTCCGGGACCGACAATGACCTGCAGGGTATCATCCTCAACCACGCCTAAAACGCCATCAATCGCTTTCAGTGCCTGCATATCGACTTTCGAGATATCGGCAATCGTCATACGCACACGCGTCATACAATTCGTTACGTGGAGCAGATTTCCCGATCCACCGCAGTGCTTCACAATAGTGTCAGCAACAAGGTTATTGTTCATTCGGATGTCCTGTGTTGTTATCTCCACTATTGTTATAACAATATAATGATATCATTAATGTGAGTGTAATCATACTCATCAGATCTGCATCGAGTCAGGAGCTTCATTGGGACAAATCCCGATGCTTACCATCAGTTAGCATGCGCCAGAGAATGAATCGATGTGGAAAATACTGGGATAATAGCCCGATAGAGCGATTCTTCAGGGGCCTAAATAATGAGTGGGGGCCAGTAACAGGTACATAGCTTCAGTGATGCTGCCCATGCAATAACAGACTATATCGTTGGATATGACAACGCACTCAGGTCACACGAATATAACGGCGGCCCCCCACGAATCGGAAAATCGATAATGGAAAAACGCTAACGTGGTGGCCAATTTTAGTTAAACGGAGTGAAAATGGTCGCGCAAAACCGCTAGTCCATCACCGACACCCCGTTGCGATGTAGCGCCGCCATCAGCGGTTCCCCCAATTCCCCTTCTACAATCAACGTACTGGCAAGGCTCAGATCGCCAATCGCAAAAGCGGAGGCTGCATCGATTTTTTCATGGGACGCCATGACGATAGTTTCGGAAGCTCTTTCGCTCAGTAACCGCTTTACGCCCGCCTCTTCATAACTGCCGGTGGTAAATCCGGCGCCGTGGTGCACGCCCGTTACCCCCATAAAAAAGAGATCGGCATTAATTCTGGCCGCGGCTTCGGCCATGGTCATGCCGGTCGTCACGACCGAGTGTTTAAACAGCGTACCGCCAAGCAGAATGACCTCGATGGCCGGATAATCAATCAGCCCAACGGCAATGCCGGGGCTATGGGTTACCACAGTAAAAGGCATATCCTGCGGCAGCAGTTTGATCATTTCACTGGTGGTAGTACCGCCGTCGATGATCACTACCTGGCCCGGGTTGATCAATGTAGCCCCCTTGCGGGCGATGCTCCTTTTTGCGTCTGTCTGCACGCTTTTTCTTACTTCGTAAGGCGCAATAGCGGCAGAAACCGGCAACGCGCCGCCGTGCACGCGCTGTAACAATCCAGCGGAGGCTAACTCCCTTAAATCCCGACGAATCGAGTCCTCAGAGACCTTAAACAACTGGCTTAGTGCCGTGGAATGTACCTGCTTGTCTCTGTCCAGTATCTCCAGGATGCGCTGTTTTCTTTGGCTGGCTAACATTATTTCACCTGCATGTTTATTCTTGATCGTTCACGATTATGCATGATAGCGTATCCGCTGTCATCATCAGGAGAGAACGAATGAACACTACCGGGTCGCCCATCAGGAATATCCGCTGCGAATTGCTTTCCAACGACTGGTATACCCTGAATAAATATACCTTTGAACTGCGCAGAAGAGACGGCAGCTGGCAGCAGCAAAGCCGCGAAGCCTACGACCGGGGAAATGGGGCCGTCGTTCTGCTCTACAACCGCAGTAAGCAGACCGTGGTTTTGACCCGTCAGTTCAGAATGCCGGTTTATCTTAACGGACATCCCGGATTTTTAATTGAGGCGGCGGCGGGTTTACTGGATAACGCCTCGCCGCAGGAACGCATTATTGCTGAAGCGCAGGAAGAGACCGGATTCCGCATTACCCAAATTGAACACATTTTTAGCGCCTTTATGAGCCCAGGCTCAGTGACCGAAAAGCTGTGGTTCTTTATCGCCGAATATACCGATGATAGCCGCACCGGTAACGGCGGCGGACTGGCGGAAGAAGGCGAAGATATCGAAGTTGATTAGACATGAGATAAATGACAGGGAGTGAGTGAGATAATTGTGGGAAGAACCGGGTCGATGTGGGAAGAGACTGGATGGTTTATGCAATAGCCTTACAGTATGTGAAAATCAGACCGGCCCGAAAAAAACAGCATTCGCACCAGCCTGATTGCAGATATTACCCCTTTTTCCCCGTATCGGCATCAGGTTCACCATCAAACAGCTTACCCTGCATCCGATCCAGTTCTTCTTTTTTTACCCGCTTGACCACACTGTAGATCCACTGCAGAGAAACGCCATACTTGCGGGCCAGTTCGTGGTGGTTACGCCCGTCGAACTCCTGGAAGATTTCCCGGTCGCGCTGGCTGACCTTCCAGACCATCCCCATCGGGAAATAGACGTTCTGCCCGCCCCAGACCTGCATCATGCGGTTAGCAACCGCCTGGCCAATCTGGTCGGCAACGGCGGGATCAATATCAATAATCTCGCGAACGGTCTCTGAGGTGTGTTGTGCCAGCTCAACCAGCAGCTCTGGCCCCTTGCTACGAAACTGACTCATGTCGCTCATCGCTTTGCCCCCGTAGCCCTGCGTTGCCACTTCTTCAGCTTTTCAATTACGCTGCTGGCCTGCTCAGCGTTGAGCCAGCGTAACGCGCTGATGCCCGTTTCCCGTTTAACCCAAAGCGTCAGCGCCTTCTCCGAACGGTCACGGATAACCCCCGCGTCGGCCATTTCCAGCCATAGCGCCCGGATTTTCTTCGACTGAGGGTGGCTATCCAGCGGTATCCCGGACTTCGCTTTCCCGGCAGGCTTAATACGGAACCCTTTCTTCTTCATGGATTCCAGTACGCGGTTAAGCTGGGTTATGTCCATTCCCTTTGTTGAGGCTTTTCCCGTCAGGCCCTGTAGCATCTGGCGGTAGGTGTCCTCATCCATCTGGAGGTCATTGCGGGCAATATGAATGAGTTGAATAAGACGCTGTTTATTCATTATCGCCACTCCTTTTACCGGTACCACCGATATAGTCAACATACAGAGGAAGGGCTACAGGCCAGCACAGGAATATAACGGCCCAACTAATCCAGTGCCAGGCACCGCTGTATCGTGAATAAAAGCCGGTATGACGGTGCAATTCAGCCGTACACCAGCCCACAAAACAATACCAGAACAGGCCGCACACGATAGTTTCAGCCATCATAAGCCGCCCCCAGTTTCTGCTGTTCCTGCCCATTAACCGGCTGATGCAGTCGGACGTTTTTCCCCTCTTTGTAACCCAGGTGGCGGGACATGTCCGCGTCACGGGATTTCCCGGTATTACGGCCTGTTGTTGTTTCTGTATAAGGGTATTTCTGGGACAGCCAGAGTTTAATCAACTGCTCTTCAGTAATTTTCAGCCAGGCATCCGTGCGCGACATACCATATCGGCTGTGTACGGCTGTGCGGTTGAATTTCATGCGCCACAGGCGGGCCAGTCGGTTCAGTTCGCCAATATCGTCAACCCGGACAAAGCGCAGTCCGCCTTCAAATTTACGTTCGATAATGTCACGGGCTTTTTCGACAGAGCCGGTGGCGCGGGCATTGTGGGCCTTGTGCTGGATGGTGCGGATACCCATTGAGCGGCACATATTCAACAGTGAGGCTGAAACCAGTGCAGAGCCGGGGTCGGTAAACAGAATTTTCGGAACGCCGTGCAGCACATCGGCGCTGCCGCGTTCCTGCATGGCGTTAATCATTACCTCCAGGAAGTTGATTGCACTCTCGCCACCAAAGCGATATTCAACGTAGATCCACCCGGTAGTGTGATCGGTAATTTCGAATGACCACACCCGATCGTTAACGATACGATCAAGGTTTTTGGGCTTGTTTTTGTTAAATTCAGCAGCGCCCATGACCCGTAATCCGGTGTCGCCCTTCGTCTTTTTAGAAGGGTTCTTCAGGTAATAGAGTACGCAGATGGAAGCATCCAGTTGCCAGACATGATTGGGATGCAGGCTGGCCAGCTCCAGAGCAGGAGATGGTGCCCGCAACTGGTCGGGGTGCATGCGATGCTGTCGGAGGGCGCGACTGATGGCGTCAATTGATAACGGGAAAAACTCTCCCGTCTCAGTATCGGTACGCCCGGCAATAATCAGGCCGTTATCACGTAATCCATCCACAATATCCTCCAGACTGTAACCTTTCTTGCCGTTGCCGGGGCGGGGTGACGCCAGCCAGGCACCGGAAATCGTCAGTATTTCTTCATGCGTCAGAGCCGTTTTACCGGCATCAGAACGGCGTTTACGTGGTTTGCTCATCCGTACCCCTTTAAGCTTTTTCAGCAGGGTGGCGCGGGACATCTGCAGCTCTTCACATGCCGCCTGATAGATGGCTTCTTTTTCACCGTGTCCGGCAGCGTCAGCGGCGGCGGCGATGCTGACGAGCCGTTGCGTCAGCACTGGATTCATGGCTGACTCTCATTCACCGGGGTGAAATTGGGCATGTCTGAGGGCGTAATGCCAGCGTTTCTGTATGCATCCCTCTGAACCAGAGTGATTTCCCGTTTCAGCAATCGATTCATTTCATTGACGAAAGGTAAGGAATTGGCTGCTGATACCTGTATTTCTCCGCTGCGAGTTCTGATAATGAAGCCCTGAGACATCTCAGGAAGGAGGATGCACAAAGCAAGCCCCAGAGCCTCCGGGGAGTCCATTACAAGGTTATTCATGTGTATTTTCCTCCAGCGCTTCTTTTACCCATTCATCCATGCCGTCAATTTCACGAAAATCAGGCAGGTCAAACTGCTGGCGCATATCGACTACACGGGCTTCGATATCATCAAGTAGCCCCGCCATAATATGGGTGTGGTTGATGCCGGTACGCTCTGCATGTTCGATCAGTGCTTCAAAGCCGCATTTGAGGTTGATAAGAGCGCTGAGTACACCGTTTTTAAAACCAGTGGCTTCCGTTTCTAGCGCCTGACCTTCTTCATTGGGCGTCTCTGTTGTAGTGCGGCGTGTCAGTTTCGCCTTGAGTTCATCAGCCTGATCTTTGAGAACATTGATTTCATCTTTCTTTTCAGCCAGGGTCTGGCGGCTGATTTCGAGGTCGGTTTTGAGGTCTTCCTTCTCTTTGGCATGTTTGGCGATCATTTCCTCGGCCAGCTCAAGTAGGGCCGTTTTGTCACCTTCTTTAGCCACCTCAATCAGGGCACTTTTCTGATCGTCCGGCAGACGGCGGAATTGGCGCAACTCACGGTAGCCAATACCCATGCGGGACATGGAATCCAGAGCTTCTTCTCCGAAAGATTGCAGGTTGTTTATTGATTCATTCGCATGTTCAGGGGTGTACCCCAGCAAATTACAGAATTCTGCCCACGTGCCCGAAAACTCAAGACCGTCTTGACCTTTCTTTCCTTTAAGTGATTGATAAAGTTTGTTTTCCTTGACAAATGCCATCTTGGAAGTCAAGACAGTCTTGGAAAATTGAGCAAAGGCATCAGCCATCTGCGCCTGACCAAGAAGTTGATTCAACAGATCACGTTCGTCAGTGAACCGGCTGGTTACCGTCGCCATCAGATTCTGGGCTGTTTCCAGTTCCGGGTTCAGTTCAATATTCTGGGCAAGCGGTGTCGGTTGAGATTTGGTACGAGCCATTTGTTACTCCTTAGCGGCTGCCAGCAATGACGCGCTGGTTGATTTCATTAATTCGGGCCTGGGCGTGAGCCATTTCGCTGTTATGTGCCATGGCTATTTGTAGAAGCTGGATACCTGGAGCAAAGCGCCCGTTCTCCAGCTTCAGTGCCAGGCCTTCTTCGATCAGGGTATTGAGTGCCCGGTTGATATTGGCGGGAGATTCACCCAGCGCTGTGGCTAACTCACCGTTTGAGACGCCATTGAGGGTGTGGCCACGCAGGGCTTTCATGACCCGCAGAATGCGGGAGCCTGAACTGGAAATTTTTGCCTTATTCATGTCACATTCCCATTTTTTCAATATGTGATAACCTGTTACATGGGTTAAAATTTCAGGCAGCGTGCGTTGACGGTTTAAGCCCGAGTTTCACGGCAATCTCATGGGATTTTCCATAGTGGGCTTTAGCCTGGCCGTTAAGAACACGGTAAACCTCGTTACGGCTGTAACCATTCTCTTTCGCCCAGCGGGTAAACGTGATCCCACGTTGACGGAAGAGGTTTTTGACTTGATCGGCAGTCATCGTTGTCTCCTTGGTTGATGCAATGATGTTTGGTTTATATGTGATAGATTATGGTATTCATTTGAATACCTGTCAATGGGATTTGCATGCATTTGAGTATCGGTGAACGATTAAAAGAAGAGCGCGAAAGGCTGGGGCTGAGTCAGTTGGCCTTCGGTGAATTAGGCGGCGTAAAAAAACTTGCTCAACTTAACTATGAAAAAGGTGATCGGTTTCCGGATGCCCAGTACTTGTCCGCTTTGGCTAAATTTGGTGTCGACGTCCAATATGTCGTCACTGGAGTTCACTCGGTAACATCAATGCCACAAGATGAGGTCAAGTTAGTTGAGTTATATCGAGCCGCCCCAGTTGTTGTTAAAGCTGCCGTGCTGTCTGCTTTGACCAATGGTTCTTCAGAGGAGCGAGCTGAACAGGTAATCCACGGTGATGTGCTTGGGAACGTTATCAAAGGTAATGTCACCATAGGGGCTGGCGGGGTCATGAACAAAAATACTAAGAAGAAATGAGCAAAGAAAAGCAAACAGTTAACGGTGATGTAGGTAACGTTGTCAGTGGTGATGTAACCATTCATAACTATTCGGCTGAAGCTTCGTCGCCTGCCGCTGCTCAGCAGCCGATCTCATCGTTACAAAAACGTGATCTGCATCGATTAATGGATGAGTTGGTTGACGCTGGTGAAAGCAAGCGTGAACTGTGGTTGATGATCCATACGAAGCTTAACACTACCACCGTCAATGAAATGACAGCCGCCGATTATCATAACGCCGTCGTAATCCTTCAGGAACAAGCCAGCCGACGTAAGTATCTCAAGGACTGTAATACACTAATCTCAAAAATAATCACCATTACAGAGCCAGCCTACCGGGTTGACAGAGACAGATATTGCCTGAAGCATTTCGGTACGACTCTCCTTAAGGGGTTGGATAAAGAGCAGCTTCAGGGAGTATTTGGTCATTTTGATGAACTGTTGAGTATTAGTGATGATAATAAGGCGTTATCACAGCCACGGGATGCTGTGGCGGAACCAGTTGAATCGGTACCAACCAGAAACCGGAAGCCCTACGTAATACTGGGCGGAGCATTGGTTCTCGTCGCAATAGTCATCGCTGGAATGATGGTGTATACAGGCAAATGGGGAGAAGCCAAAGCAGTGTCATCCCCTGAAGCCAGCGTTTTTAACATTAAGACCAGCGACAAAATAATAGAGGCTTCCGTCCCCGCACTGCGTGGCATGTTTCCAGGGTTAAATAAGTATTCAGACGATTTCTATTCAGTTTCAACCTACAAGCAAAAATCGGGCTGGCATACCCTCAAGTTTACAGTATCACCACAATCCTCTGTTCCCGAAAGCTATGGCGTCAGGGGAAAAACCTGCTACATCAACATAAACCCCGATGGTAGTTATGCCCGTGTTCTGACCGCTCCATGTAGGTCACTGTTACTGGATCAACAGAGCACTCCTGGCGGTAAATATCGGTTTATTTTGAAGTGAAAAATTGGAAATAAAGCAGAACTGACATGAAGGAGATATCTATGAAGCAAACATCTGCTGAAGAGTTTATTGAAATCTGGAATCGGCAGAAAAAAAAAGAAGGCGATGCCATTCAGCAGGCGGCGCCCTCAATGATTCCAAATATATTGGGAAAAGCTGTTGTTACCCTGATCAGTCAAAACCAGCAACTCACAACGGAAAGCCTTATTAACTATCTTGAGGATCAACTTCAGCGCACTCAGGGTAATTTACTTGAAAGCTGGAACCAAACGGCTCTGCAGTTTCTGAAGGACTCAGCTTCGCCGAAATAATGTCCGTTGCTATGACCAGTAATGCCAGCCAGTCACCTTCGTCAGCGGTGTATACCTGGCTGGACATGCACCGCTTTAGTGACTCCTCGTAAGTTTCATCCGGATTATGGACAAAATACCAGTTACCTTTTGGCGTTTGTTCCCAGCTCATTTCAGCTTACCTCACGTTATTTACCAGATAGCCCAGTGTTAAATGATGGTGTTTTGCGTAATTCCATTGTAACCAGATCCTGATCGTATAATACGAACAGAGCGGCTACCACAGCATGCACCGCATCAGGAAGACGCCAAGTTTGCTCTTCAGATGACATGAGATTCGCCAATTGACTCACCATGTTTTTTCTCATTTCAGTACTTGAGTTAGTCCTGTTACAGGATGAATTTTCATGGCTGGTATTCTGTGTGTAGAATCTGAAATTGCCATCTGCGGCCCCATAGCCATGGTAAATAACAAGCTCATTGTTTTTGATTGTATGGATTGCTTGAGTTAGTTTATCTGTCGCATCGGCAGTGCTGGCAGCCTCAACGCTCAGTGTGTAAGTTTTATTTTGCTCTCCGGTTCTGATCCCAAAGAGAAATCCGCTTTTACGGCCAGTCAGTTTTGGTTCAGTCATCATGTTTGCCTCCAGGCTATTGTATATGCCACCATTCTGGCCGCTTACCGGTGATTGGCGAATGGCTGGCCTTCCCGCTTGCCAGTGCCGCTGGCTCGAAAAAAATTGGCGATGAAATCAGTGAATCTTTCCTTTACCCCGTCGCCCATCGGCTCATTACCCGCTGTGATGCGGTATTCCGCATTGAGGGCGAATCTAATGGCGCCGACAACGATGTGCGTATTGCCACGGAGTTAGGGCTGGCGGTTTATCACTGTCTGGAGGCGATTCCTGATAACGGGGTAACACCACAGTAGCAGGAATAACGTGGCCGGCCTTCATCAGGAGACAGTCTGTCAGACCGTCTCCTGAAATGAAGAAAAGCTGTAAAAAGCAGGCTATCCGAATATTAATCTGGTGCTAAAGTCATCGGAAACGGCTGTATTTGAAGTAATGTCTTGCGACCTTATTAACGGGAGGTGATAGCAACTTTTCTTGAGGTTTTGTCTTTTAGCAGTAGCAATAGCGCTACCAGCGCTGTCGGCAGGACCCAGCCCAGCGATACGCTGGTGAACGGTAGCTTATCAATCAGGTTAACCGTAAAACCCAGAGGTTTGAGAACGGCAGCATAGGCGCTGAACGCAATGCTTACCCATACCGGAAGCGCGATCGAGTGAGCCGGCCAGCGCAGGACGGTCAACAGAATAAGTGTCGTGCAGGCAGGACAAATTACTGACAGAGCAGGAACGGAAATCCCGATAAGGCGGGTCAGGCCGATATTAGCAATCAGGAACGACGCGACAACCACTACAGGCAGTAAAATCTTATAACTGATACCTGACATTTCACTGAACAATGTTGCTGTTGCCGACGTCAGGCCGACCGCCGTCACAGTGCAGGCCAGATAAATCAGCACGGCCATGAAAATGGTGCCGCCCACACCCATATTCTCCACGATGAAAGCTCTCAATATCTGCGCTCCATTCTGAAAGTTCCCCATCTGGCCGAAGCCAGCACCAATCTTCATCAGACACAGATAGATGGCGACAAGCCCGATACCCGCGAACAGCACAGTGGTTCTGGTATAGAACCTGATGTCCTCACGTTCAGTCACGCCTTTGACCTTCATGCTGTTGACGACAATCATGCCGAAGGTCAGTGCGGAGAGTGTATCCATGGTCAGATAACCGTTCATGAAACCATTGGAGAAGGCTTTCACGGATTCATCAGAAGTCGCAGTCAACAACGGCGCTACATGTGAGCGGGTGGCGAAAATGGCCAGACACAGCAGACACAGTAGCTTCAGTGGAGCCAGTACATAACCAATGGTTTTCAGCAGGCGACCCGGATACAGGCCCAGAAACCACACAACAGCAAAGAAAACGCCGCTGTAGATGCACAGATGCAGCGGAGTGTCGTCCAGAAAATTCACCACCCCCATTTCATAGGACACTGAAGCGGTACGAGGGCTGGCAAAGAACACGCCGAGGAATAAATAAAAACTGGAAGCCAACACCGCCCCCCAAAACTTCCCCATCGGCGCGCAAACTTCCAGCGGATGGCCATTCTTTTCAGCCAGAACAATGACGGCCAGCATTGGAAGAAGCACACCAGAAATATTAAACCCGATCGAAGCAATTAAATAATATTCGTTGGTCATCCGACCAACGATTGGCGGATAGATAATGTTACCAGCACCGAGAAACAATGCCAGGGTCATAAAACCCAAAGCAATAACGTCTCTGGTAGGAAGAATTTGCTTTCGCATACTGTAAGCCTTATCAGCATGCCTGTGTGCAGTTATCATCATTCATTAACTACGTTCTAACAGGCAATTAACCAAAAGAGGGATTTATTAAATTAATAAACAAATAACGCCTGACTATCCCTGCCTGTACGCCTATTAATTAAAAAAACGCCTTACTCATTAATTACCACAAACAACCACAATACTGAAGATAAAATTCGTTCGGCAATGTCATAATATGCATTAACATTCATACTTACATGAAATTAAAGACCAGACCCAAAACATTCCAGCAACACTCTTGCATCTTTAAGTCCATATAAACAGACCAGGAGAAGAGTCAGGGTCAGAAGGCCACATTAGCCTGAAGCACGCCGTTGATCGGTATGTCATACAGGCCTGGCATGAAGACCGGAGCATCAAACCAATGAACCGGTCCCCGGGAAGTAAATGTAGACAAGATTTTTACGCCGTGCCGGATCAGGGCCATATCGGCAGAGCCCGGCACCCGACAGGAGAATTGCGTGATATTGCCTCTAATTATAGATAATGTTGAACGTGGCCATACTGTCCGCCCGCCCGGCTGACACACCTGAATCTGTCTGGATATACCGGGCCTGGAACTCCATATCCATGGCCTGCCCGGTAGAAGTAGCCTGCGCAACGACCGGTAGCGAATCTGGCTGAGCATTCAGGGGTACCCGTTGGCCTGTCGGAACCTGAAGGTTACCGCCATACATAAGGGCGATACCGACTCCACTGGCGCTTCCTTCCTGCCGGATTAGTGCCAGTGCATCAGGATCCGACGCCGTTGCATTACCAAAAAATCCTACTCTGACGGATGCGTTATTCTCACAGAGAAGATGAATCCTGAAATTTTTCGTCTCGCCAGCGTAACTCCCCACACCTTTAAACTCACTGCGACTGACTTTTCCCATATCAACCTGGATCGACGAATCACCGGAAGTGACCGCACAGCTTCCGTATTTAACCGTAAGGCTCGACAGATAAATCTGTGGCGCCCCCTCAACTTCCCGAGCGTTGTCGGCATTATCACCGACCCGCATTGAAGCGCTACCGACCAGCATTTGACCTACTGTCGAGGGCTGATTGCCATCATGCAAAGGAGAGCCACTGGACGGAATCTTGAAAAACACCACGTAGGGCTGCATTCTGAATCCTGTTGCGGATTTCATGTCCGGATTATCGTTCGTCGAACAAAGACTGCGTTGTTTATTACTGGCTTCGGTGGCGCGGTAATCACCACTGCAGTATTCAGGCTCCCGGAATCCCAGGGCAAAGCCAAGTCCCTGGGTTCCTTCCATCTGGTATATCGGCGTGCTGACACCGGAAAAAATCGTTGTCGTCAAACCAGAAGGTTTCGCATTAATCTGAAAGCCGATCTCCTTATAGTTCCAGGAAGTATCAGCCTCATTCTGCTTACTACAGCTAAACACCTGGTTATCTGATACAGGCATCTGAGCAGAAACTGGCGTTCCATCACCGGCGCCGGGAAGAAAGTTAACATCATGTACCTGCACAACAAGCTGACTATTACTGCGGCACTGTTCCTGGGCGGCCTGAGAGGCACTGCTATACAATACTGCCAGCATGGCCAGTAGATTAAGAATCTTTATCACATTATTCATTGTATGAACCTGTCGGGAGAATTACAGACACTCTGCCTCTGTCGTTTTTACCGCCGCTTTCTGGTCCAGAATGGCTCGAATATCGAAGTTGGCCTTACAGGCTACACTGCCGTTTTTGTCACGCCACTGTACATGAATGCCGCCCTGTTCGGGGACGCCGCTTAAGTAAAGCAGGCCTTTGTCTGCCACGACGGCATCAGTATGATTTCCTGCTCCGGTAAGGGAGGCTGTAGCACCGAAAGGGACATCCTGCCCGTGATAGCGCAGAGTAAACAGCACCCGATGCCCCAGGTGAGTGGCGAAATCAGCCAGTGTCACGGCCCCACTATCCGGCACCACGTGTTGCTCTCCCAGCTCAACATCAATATCGCTGCCTAACGTTTCCGTATCCAGTTCAATGGCATTTTTTCGGTAAGCAGTCAGTGATGGCACGATCGCATACCCCCGGCTGTCGGTAATGACATGTGAGGCATTACGGACTTCCACGTTTGCCGCCCCGGGAACTCGAACCAGCGCAAAAGCATCCCCCAGCGGCTGACTTAACGTAATGCCATATGGATGAGCCACTATTCCCCCTGCAAGCCCATAGGTCAGGCGTTTGCTGTATTTATCCTGACTGTATCCCGCACTGACATCGCCCTTACTGCCGTGATAGTCCAGTCCCATCCCAAAGTTAGTGTTGCTGCCTTCGCTGTCATGGCCAATAAGTACGTTATAATTCAGACTGTTATCATCAGATAACGCGCCATACAACGTCGCCTGCTGCGACGTTTTCTTACCCGGTGCGATATTCAGGCTGTAATTAACGGCAAGCGTGCTGTCTGGTTGCCAAAGGCTGAAGGGAATATTGATATTAAAGGTGACATTGCGATCGGCGCGGCCATAACGCGATGAATCTATGTAATAGTACCCGACGCCCCATGAGATGCTTTTATAGTTTCCATAATAGCCCATGTGGACCGTACGCTCCTGACCCGGAACGCGCCAGTAATCCTGAAGATAAGCGGAAACGCTCAAACTGCCGAAAGAGCCCATTGACTGAGAAACGGCCAGCTCTGAACGGCTACGGCGCCGGGTATCCTGCAGACTGTCTCTCTGATTCGCTTCATCAAAAGTGTAGAAACTCTGCGAAGAGTAACGGTAGCTGGCGAGGCTGAAAGAAGTACCTGCATCAGCAAAATCTTTCTGATACTGGACGCGCACAGATGAACCACGAGTACGACGGTTTCCCGGTGTAATGGCGCTGGCCCAGGTGGCATCTATGCCCAGCGAACCGAACTCACCAAATCCTCTTCCTAGCCCCAGCGCAACGGCACGATAATCTGAAGCCAGTTGTACTCCACCGTACAATGTTAAATCCAGAGGCATGCCATAAGATAGTGTCGACTGGACAAATAATGGTGTACGCACATCATCGTTACCGGCATAGTGATAGCGCCCGACATTAATGCTGTATCTTACTCCCCCCCTGCGCAGCATAAAGGGAACAGCGGAATAAGGCTGGGTAAATTTACGTACGGTACCATTGCTTTCCTGGATGGACACTTCCAGATCGCCGCTTTGTGCCGTGGGAAAAAGATCCTTTATTTCAAAAGCTCCGGGCGCAACATACGTTTCATAGATCACATAACCATGTTGGAATATCGTCACACGGGCGTTAGTGTGTGCAACACCCCGAATGACAGGAGCAAATCCACGTTGACTTTCCGGTAACATATTATCGTCAGACGACAGCTGAATCCCCCGATAATGAATGCTGTCGAAGATATCACCGTCAGTATAGGAATCGCCCATCCTGAGTTTACTGTTCAGCTGTCGAATATCCCGCTGAAGCCAGGTGCTTTGCGAATCCCAGTGCCCTGACTTATCGTAACGCCAGGTACTGATATTACGCAGACGCCAGGCGCCAATGTTCATGCCATTACGCAAATTCAGATAATCAGAATGTAACTCTGTACCCTGGGCTCGAATACTGGAGCCACTCAGGCTGTAGTTAATAAATGCCGCCGGTAATCCGTCATCCCACAGAGAAGGATCAACATAACCATGCAATCGGGTTTTCATTGCAGCCTGAGGAATACTGATATCCAGACGCTGCTGTGAAAAATCGAAACGGGCAGTGGCATCCGGAATAAAATCACCCAACCGGGTTATCGTTTCCCCATCACGCAACTTCTTAAACGACGAAAAAGCGCGGATATTAACGCCCATATCCGCCAGTTGACGTTGTGTAAGAACAGGCGCCAGCCCTGCCTGGTTCGCAACGAAGTCGATGTCTCTTTCATCAATCAGTCGTTGATTAAGAAATATACTGACCTTATAAGTACCAGGCTGCTGTCCCCCCTCGCGTGAAAAATAACTGAGATCCACCTCACTCTGTCGCTGCGAAGAGAGTTCCAGAGCGGCGGGGTCAAAATAGTCGGTTGCCAGTACCATACGCGGCTGCCATATGAATAATAACAAACCAGGAGTACCGATAACCCATGAGGGTAAATAAAAGAAATAAGGACGACGTCTTCCCTGACGGTGTTTTTGTTTAAACATCATCACTGTACTTATATTTTAAGAAAGCTGAATCAGGCGGACATAGCGGGTTATATGACCTGCCTGGCTACCTCTGTGACGCCACCAAAATCATTAATTGCCTGCCAGGAAACCGTGCTACCGCCGCTTAGCCTCCACTGACTATCACCTTTTGGAGGTATCATTCCTGGATTCTTTATCTCATGCCCACCGATACTCACTTTATAAAAGGAGACAAAATAAGGGGTGGGATTATGGGCAATCAACTGGTTCCCCTGGCGGCGGAAAGTCACTTTTTTATAAGCCTCTAGCGGATTGCCATCCAGTCCTGACGGGCGATAGAAGAGCTTGAATTTTGACTTAATGTTAACCTGTAGCTGGTTGCCGCCATCAGGATTACTGGGCGCAATCGATTTAATATCCAGCCAAAATACAGACTCTCGATCTTCAGGTAATGGGGCGCCGGTATAACTAATCCGCAACACACTGGATTTTTCCGGATCCAGACGAAAGAGAGGTGGCGTGACGATAAAAGGCACTGGCCGTTTATCCCCGGATACCGCACTTTCCAGCCAGCTCTGAATGAGATAGGGTGCGGATGAGTCCTGATTATTGATCGAAATGGAAGCTTCCTTTTTTCCTTCCTGATAAATAACGCGAGTCCCCCCCATAACCACACCAGCGCGTGAAAAGGGACTCAGTAACAGCAATATAGCGACCGACAGTACAGTGCTGATTTTTGATGAGAATATTTTCATAATAAGGATTCCGGCATCAAAAGGAAGGTACTGGCGGGATATTCCCCGCCAGAAAATCAGTTATAAACCATCACGAAGTTAGATACGGCATTCGCGTGACCTACGCTAATAGGTTGTCCGTCAGCACGATAGTCTGCGTAGAAAGTCAGGGTGGCTTCTCCCCCATCTTCACCCTGAGTGACATTCATGGCTTCAGAGACGGAGCCAATCTTGATTGATGAGCTCCGATCTTCTTCATACAGCTTCACTCCGACACCAGTCGCGCCGCCGGTAACAGCCAGCAGGGAATCGTCTGCAGCATCTTTTTCACCATCGAAAAGTACCGCAACAGTGCTCACGGAGTCCGGGCAATTTTCCACTCTAATCTGGAAAGGTGTCTGAGTGGACTCTTTGTTATCCGGGAAATAGGATGCCGCCCATTTACCTAAATCTACTGTCTGACTTTTTGACCCTGGAGTAATATCACAAGACACATCCGTAATTTCACCGATAAAATTTACAACTCCCCCGGTTCCCTGAGTACCAGCTTCAGAGCCTGGATTAACATTCATAGGAGAAATTTCAGACGCCACGGAGAAAGTCGTGCCAGAGATCATCAGGCTACTGCCTACAAATACAGCAAGAAGCGTTTTTTTTACGTTGAACATATAATTTCCAATATAGTGAGGGAAGCCCTCTCTACAACAATTACAAGACAGTCCCTTAACCTAATAATCCATTATCAAACATCCCTGGATTTTCCATAAACAATAAGGAAGCCTTTTAACCACAAGGTCAAAATACGGGTGAACAAAGCTTCCTGAAGCAGAATATCGGCACCGGGATAATATATATGCGTTAAAACTTAACCGAACGTTCCAAAACCCCAAAACCATGCAACAAATAAATAACAACTTACCATTAAAAACAATCACGCACAAAAGATGTGCGTGAGATAAATCTTATACCATAAGAGTAAAGATAACAATCCCGGTAACATACCCGCAAGGAAAACACCAAAGTCATACAAACCACACAAAAAGAAAAAAACAGACTTTAACGGAGATGGAAAAAGCAGAACCCAAAACAAAAACTCAAATAAAACAAAAAATGCAATATCATTCACTATGCCATCATGGAAGGAACCCATATATCAATAAGAGACAGGTTTCTTTCATTGGCAGGGGATGACCTCTTCTCACTTCACAAACAGAAAACTCCGCAAACAAATATCATTCATAACAGCAAACCATAAAGCAACACTTTTAACACTAAATCATCATTAAACCATTTTCATCACGAAACAGCCTCTTATATAACTTCATCACTATTCTTTCTGTCGTCCTTATTCTCAGGCGATCGTTCTGTTTGCTCCGGCTATATCTGACTAAATTCAGTGAGGCAAAGCATACCTGAACAACCATACAACAAATGGTTCACAAGATTTTCTGTGCCGGCCAATATCTGCAAGCAACTAAAGGCTCAAAAAAATTAAGGGAAATGACCAATACAATAACCAGCGCCTATCCTTCAATACGCCACCATGCCGCTCAGCCATAGCATCCGACCGTACCCGTCATAGCCAGGCGGCAGCTTAACCCCGCATGCGGGGTAAGCCAGCGATCGTCATGGCTTCCAACGAACATTAGCGTTTGTATGCTCAATTGATGTGGATTTATTCAGGTGATAACGGATACCCGGGTTTCATATGCAGCCGGGAAGTTTGCAAACATTAGAGAGCCTGAGAAATTCAAAGAAAGTTATCTACCGCGTAGGGCGGCCTCCACCACGAATTTATAATCACTGACTAAACCATCGACCAGATCAATACAGAGCGTTACCCTGAAACGCACGCCCACTAACCATCTCCTGCCTGCTGGCGCAACGCTGTATCCCGTGCCACGTTAGTGGTACCGTAGACACGTCCCGGCCGTCAAACCCCACGGCAGGAACCTTTTAGATCCCCGGTTCTCACTGAATCGTCTGACAGCGTGTTCCCCGGTGCTCAGGAAAACTGCAACCAGCCACTGAAATCAATGAGGGTAGAGGTCATAATACCCCCCTAATTAACGAATAAAATCCGTCATATTGATAACATCCCGAACAATATGTGCTGCATTTTATCCACTTCCACCCCAAAAAAAACGACAATTTCAGCGGCTTATCCAATTTTAATGTCTATAAATAAAATCAGGTTTCTCTTTTAAATCTCCAGATTGTCTCAATGACCAAAGGCTCGCCCGGTCTGACAAACTGCGGCGCATGGTTAATCGCATTCGGAGCCTGAGTAAGAGGGTTAACACAAGTGGCATCCTGCTGCTTATCAAAAACCACCAGACTTTTCGCAGTCGATTCCATCGACATCGTCAGTTGGCCAGGCCATTGCAACCTGACATTAAGTGGAGAAGAAAAACCAAAGCAGTCATCCCATGGCCCCGGGCATGGAGCAATCCGGTTGCCTGTCGGCAATTCATCATTACCAGATTCTTCCTGCCAGTCAGCATGGAAAAGCACCTGTAACTCTTCTCCTTTTGCATTATCAGTAAGGTATTTAGCAAACCACGGATGCCAGCCAGCGGAAGCAGGAAATGTTTCCGACGCTGAACCAACCTCAAGGCGTAAAATCACCCCATCATCTTTCAGCGTTAGTATTTGTTGAACCTCCCCCTGCCAGGGCCAGGGTGAATCCAAATGCATACGTAATCGTAGCCTGTCAGCCGTTTCCTCCACAATTTCCCAGGATGAATAACATGCCATTCCATGCAGGGCGTGGGGCGATTTATTCGCAGGTAACGTATAACTCTGGCCGCCAACGTTCAGGGTTGCGTATCCCAACCGGCCAGCCCAGGGTACCATTGGAAAGCATCCATACTGAAATGCTTTTCTTTGAGGTCCCCACTGCCGCAGAACTTCATAACCAAAAGCCTGCAATGATGTGATTCTGGCCCCATCATGTGGGTAAACTCGTATATGGATATCTCCTTTTTTCAGCAATACGGAATCACCTGTTGGACCTGGCCATGGTGTATCAAAAGCATATTGTAGTGCTTGCTGATGTGCTTTATTACATTCTTTTCTCATGTCAGTGTTCTCGACTATAGCGGTAAGAGGTGAATTTTTTTCTCGTATCTTTTTTATTGTGTGAATATGGTTCGATAAGCCAGACACAGATAAATGAAAGTCCTGAGATGATAAACAGGAAAAAGGCGACATACCACGGCTTTCCATCTCCTAACGCCAGTAAACTGGATGCGATAAGAGGGCTCATCCCTCCCAGAATAGCGGAAAATTGGTAGGCAAATGAAAGGCCGGTATAACGAACATGCGTGCCAAACATAGACGTGAATAACGTAGGCTGTACTGAAAACATAATTGTTGGACCCAAGTTATAACCCAGGATCATAGCAGACCAGATAATAAGTTTACTTTCAGTGCCCAGCAGTAAAAAAAAGGGGAATGCAAAAAAAACACAAAAACCCGCGCCAAATAAATACACCCTCTTCTGCCCAATACGATCTGAAATCCAACCTGTCAGGGGACAACACACCATACCAATAGCTGAAGCGATAAGCATACCGGTTAAAGGAATATCTCTTGACAATGCCAGCTGGCTGGAAATATAGACAATCCCAAAGGCATTAATGATATTTGATGATACACTCTCCGCCAACCTGGCTCCAAAAGCCAGCAGGGTATTTCGTGGATGTTTTTGGAAAAGCTCAATGAGCGGAGGCACAATTTTTTCGCGTGGCGCCACCATTTTTTGTGTTTTATAATCCAGAGTTTCTTCAGTATGAAGTCGTATGAACATCCCCACAACTAACATCACAGCTGATAACCAAAATGGGATACGCCATCCCCAGGAGAGAAATTGATCTTGAGTAAGAAAATAATTGCATAAAGCAAACACACCTGTCGCCAGCATAATCCCAACAGAAGCGGCCGTTTGCGGCAATGAGCCTAAAAAACCTCTTTTCTCCTGAGGGGCTGACTCAATAGTCATTAATGCTGCACCACCATATTCCCCACCCAGTCCGAACCCCTGAATTAATCGCAGAATCATCAAGATAACGGGTGCCCAAATACCAATATCCTGATATGTTGGTATAAATCCGATTAAAAAGGTCGTAGAGCCGACAATGCCTAACGTCCAGATAAGTGTTATCTTGCGCCCGACCTTATCGCCAAAGTGACCAAAAACAATGCCCCCGAGAGGACGAGTTAAAAAACCCACGCCAAAGGTAGCAAATGCAGCAATCAAACCAATAAATGGTTCACTATCCGGGAAAAATAATGGTGCAAAAATCAGTCCTGCCGCCGTTCCAAAAATGAAAAAATCGTACCATTCCATCAACGCGCCAGCAAAACTACCCAGAACAACGCGCCTCATGGCTTTTCTGGATAACTCTTCTTGTGGTACAGGTAATATTTCAGACATAATATCCCTCTCCCGATAGGCGAGAAAGCTATGAAGCAAGGCCACCGCGAAAGTGGTCAAGATATTCTGTTAAGCACGTCGGTTATATTAATACCGACGTGTATTATGATTATTTATTAAGCTCAGCTAACACCTGAGCATCCTCTGCATCTACATTCGCACCAAGTGGCTCCCACTTGATCAAGACACAAGTCAGAAATCCCAGAAAAGGCACTATCGCCAGCCAATAGAAAGCCTCTGTTTTTAACGCCCCCCAGAGCATAGGCCAGAAGATAAGCCCGGCAATCGCCCCCGTACGCATGATAGCACGAGTGAATCCAACCCCCGTTGGACGAATAGCTGGTGGGTAAGAGAGTGTGGCAATTGTCATACCCAGCCCTCCAGGTCCTGCGGAATGGAAGAAAATAATGGCCCCCAGTAAGCCTAAAGAAAACCATGGATTAGTGGTGGCCAAAGCTCCTAACGCAAGCAGAGCGATAGTTACGACAGCGAATCCATACATAGACTGAAGGCGCGTGCCTAAACGCTGAAGAATAAGCGAACCTATTAAGCCCCCGGTAACGCCGCATAATGCATTCACTACCGCAGCACCAGTAAGCGCTCCGGCTAATCCCCCGCCCAATATCCCCGCCAGCGTTAAGGGTAAATAAACTCCCACCGCGTTATATTGCCAGGCCTGCATGGTAGCGACAACGCATCCCAGAATAGTACGCTTACGATAACGGGAGTTGAACAGGATGCCATATCCGCCTCGATATTTGCTTTCTGGTTTTTCAGCAATCATTGATGATGGCGGAGGGGCAACGACACATGCGCTAACTCCATAACGTTTATTCAGAATATCGCAGGCTTCATCATAGCGGCCCACACGAGCAGCCCACATAGCTGACTCACCTATAAAAAAGTATCGCAGCACCATGATAATGACAGCAAAAACAGCACCGATAAAAATACCATAACGCCACAATTGTTCTTCGCTAATATCGGATAAAAGTAGTGGGAGCAGTACGAGATAGACAACTGTGGTTGATACATACCAGGCCATTTGCCAGAGATTCACAGACGAACCGGTTTTCTTTGAGGCTGCCCCCCTAAGCTCCGCCACTGCATTTGTCGCCAGGGGGAAATCGATGCCGAGGCCAAACCCCATTATCACACGACATACCAGTACCCACCAGATGTTGGGTGCTATGGCAACGGCGGCGGCACCTATCGTGCATAGCCCCATTCCAATAATAAAAGCGCGCTTCTGACCACAGCGATTTATGACCCGATTCGCTAATAACCCGCCAATCAGTGCTGCGACCAGGACAGAGGCATTAACGGTAGCCGCCAGCCCCGGAGAAATACCGAACTGTGCGGCAATATATTTGTTACCAAACCCCACCATTGCAGCCTGGTAAGCATCGATAAGAATCCCGCCCAGGGCAATAAAAATGACACCGACACTGGTATTTACTGCTGAATTTTTATTTACAATATCAATCACGTCCTGAGGACGGCTGATTGAATAAAGAGCAGGACTGGTGATTTGACTCATCGCAGTATCCTTTTTTCATCGTTGTAGGGTGGCGCTGCCGTTGCACAGCGCCAGACAAAGGACTACATCATCAATCTTCAACAAACTGCAGCATGACTTTTATCGAGTTATTTTGTTGTGCGCGTTCAAAGGCCTTTGCTGCATCACTGACAGGGAATAAGTCAGTCACCAGTTCACTGGTATCAAACCGACCATCCGCAAGCCACTCAATAACCACATCAAAATCTTCGGGGATATACATACCGGAATTCAGCAAGTCACGTTCGAAACGCTGCATCATAGGTAAAGGAATTTCTCGCGGGCCGTCGGGTACTCCCATGCATACAATCGTTCCGCCAGCGTATACTCGACTACAGGCGTCATTCAGCGTGGCCTGCGCAGCAACAACATCAATCGCACCGGTAAACCGAACTTGTGCATCAAGAGCGCCAGGGGCCCAGACCTCTGCCGCACCAAGTCTTAACGCCAGCATCCGTTTCGCAGCATCAGGTTCAATAACAGTAATTTTTCCTGCCCCCATAATGCGTAATGCCTGCACAATAGATAACCCAATAGTACCAGCACCGATCACCAGTACACTTTCCAGAGAAGCTTCCGGCATTCGATTAACACAATGGCGGGCGCAGGCTGCCGGTTCAGCGAAAGCCAAAACTTTCAATGGCAACGTCGATGGAGCAACGTGGCAGTTGCGCGCTGGAACGATATGCTGCGAGCGGGCAAATCCAGGTGCGCGAAAGCCAGCAACCTGGGGAGGCTCACAAAGATTAAAGCGACCCGCTTTACAGGCACGGCACTCCATGCAAGCCATAATCGGGTCAACAACAACATGATCACCGGGTTTAATGTTCGTTACCTCACTCCCGATGTCTATCACTCGCGCTGCAATTTCATGCCCAGGTACAACAGGAGGCTTTGCAAACGGATGCCCTCCTTTGAGTACATGCAGGTCAGAGCCACAAATACCGTAAAATACCGGGGATATACGGACTTCATAAGGTTTTAGCTGCTGGTGTGGCAGTTCAACATATTGGGTCGTCACTTTTCCAATATCAGAAAATAATACCTGAGTAATTTTGTCCATGAATCTGCTCCAGATGCATTAATATGGGGAATTAACGTTGAGAAATACCTTCATCGACGATTTCAGCCAATCGCTGTAAGCGTGGAACAGAAACATCACGCAACATCGTTTGTGGATCCTGCGCGCCAATAACTGAAGCCCAAACAGCTCGTCCTGCCAGAAACCCACTGGCTCCCCCTTGCATAGCAATGCGTACTGCGCGGCCAAAAAGATCCGTATCAACACCTGAGGAGAGGATGACCCATGGCATCTTCATTTGATCGTTAAGTCTTTGGCACGCTGCAAGCAATGTCCGCTCGTCTCCTTTGCCCCCTAATGGCATTTCAGCCTTATAAAGATCGGCACGGGTACCACCAAGCTCAGCCGCCGCTGCAACAATGGCTCTTTCTTTGTCAAATTCCCAACCACAGCGAGGTGGACGAACAACAGGCTCGATAATGCTGACAAGACCGGCGCTACGACAACGTTGAACAAACTCCTCCACCATTGCCAGACGCGCCTGTGCCGACTCATCCTCACGCCAGAGTACCAGCAGTTTCATTGCTTTTGCGCCCATCTGGCGGGCGTAATGAGGATCAATAGTCTTATCAATCTCTACGCTATCAACTGGAATACCATTACCGGGTATAAAATGATCGGCAGCCACAATCAGACCACATGAATCCGCCACAGCGCCCTGTGACACAATCTGCTCGAGGCAAAACTGTTTATCTGCCAGAACAGCAGAAGCATAGGGAGACAGGATACTTGTAGCGGCAACTTTAAAGTCGGTAAGAACACTGTCGGTTACCGGTTTAGAATGTCCGGCTGCCGCAAACATCAGACGCATAGCTTCACGCTGATCAACGGCCAGCATGGCAAAACCGCCTCCGGGACGAGAGATATCTGCCAGTGTGTAAAGGGTATTATTAGACATAGTCACTCCTGTAATCGATTAAGTTAAAATGAACCTAAAATTCCTGCTTTCTGGCGGACCAGGGACAACAGAGCACTCCAGTCCTGACGCCCCCAACCTTCTTCACTGGCCTGAACATAATAATCTTCTGCTGCACACCCCATACTCAGCGGGACTTTTTTCTGCCGGGCGACATCAACAGCGATTCGCAGATCCTTTAATGCCAAATCCACCATAAACGCCGGAGAGAGATCGCCTTTCAATACCTTGCCAGGCCAGGTTGTCGTAAAATGCCCTTTTCCTGCAGCCGTACCACTCATAACTTTAATCGCCACATCAAGGCTCAGCCCTAGCGATTCACAAAGTACCGCGGCTTCTGCCGATAGCGCATTTAGAGCGATACTCATATAGTTGTTGATGAGTTTCAGCCGAATGCCCATCCCTGGCCCACCAGCCTCAACCAACTCATTTCCCATACACATCAATACCGGGCGTGCTCGCTCCACCTGGTACGGCATACCTCCTGCCAGAATCAGCAATGTGCCATCAACCGCATTAACGGAAGTTCTCCCTACAGGAGCATCCATCATGTTGATCCCTTTCTTTTTCATTTCACTGATCAAGGCATCACTCTGTAAGGGATGAATGGTGGACATATCGATCACCAGCGCGTCATGAGATACAGACTCACTCACCCCACGGTCACCCAATAACACTTCGCGCACGATATCGCCATTTGGCAACATAGTGATGATAAACTCCGCCCCTTTAGCTGCTTCTGCTGGGGTTTTAGCCACAACAGCCCCTTTATGAGCTAACTCACTGGCTGTCTGCTGATTAATATCGAATACGCGCAAGGCATATCCTTTCTGCAGCAGGTTACTGGCCATCGGACTGCCCATCTGTCCCAACCCCAAAAATGCAATTGTTATCATGACACTTCTCCGATTCATTACTGACAAACAACAACAAAAAACAAAGTCATTCGTGGTCTTTTTTGATCATATTTGTTATTTATGACGAAAAACACGACACACATCACCAATTTGATCATTTTCATCATTAAAATGGACACAACAAAGATGAAATTGCACAGGAATCAACAAATATGACCAGAATCGCTTGCATCGGGATCACCGTACAGGATCGAATTTACTCTTTGAAAAACCTGCCTTTCGAGGGAGGTAAATACCAGGCTAATCAATACATTGAAGTAGGCGGCGGACCAGCAGCTACCGCAGCAGTTGCCATCTCCAGGCTGGGGGGCGATGTTGATTTTATTGGTCGTGTAGGTGATGACAGCTGTGGAAACACGTTACTTACTGAACTTCAGGGCTGGGATGTAAATACCTCATATTGTCGCCAGTATCCAGGCGCTCGTTCATCCCAGTCTGCAATACTGGTCGATGGACAGGGAGAGCGTATTATTGTCAATTATCCCAGCCCCGATCTGAATACTGATGCCAGCTGGCTGGAATCGATCGATTTTGCGTGCTACGACTTGGTTTTGGCAGATGTCCGCTGGCACGAAGGAGCTCTGACCGCCTTTACCCTGGCGCGCGCAGCTGGCGTACCAACGCTATTAGATGCTGATACAACACCTCAGGATATTACTCCGCTGGTAAAGCTAGCCGATCATGCGGTTTTCTCCGCCCCGGGCCTAAAGAAAATGACCGGACAGGATGATGTCATCCAGAGCCTCTATCTGGCAGCAGGACGTACTAAGGGTAAAGTATATGTAACCCAAGGAGGAAAGGGCTCTAAGTGGATTGAAAATGAACGTTTGTATCAGCAGGCTGCATTTTCAGTTAATGTCGTGGATACTACCGGGGCTGGTGATGTCTTCCACGGTGCGATGGCTGTAGCACTGGCGGAAAAAAAGCCCACAGAACAGGCCATTCGCTTTGCCAGCGCCGTAGCAGCAATGAAATGTACTCATCCTGGTGGGCGAGCAGGCATTCCTGATCGTGAACAAATCGAGTCATTTCTGTCACTTTATGCGTAGAATAGTGAGCATACACAGGAGAAAGACAGGAGTGTCCATGACTATCGCTGAAGTCACCGGTAACCCACGCCACGATCGGCTTATCCATTATATTGCCGAACGGGGATATATGAATATCGAAGAGCTGGCGCAGTTGCTGGATGTATCTACACAAACGATACGCCGGGATATTCGCAAATTGAGTGAACAAGGACTGATTACCCGTCATCATGGAGGGGCAGGACGAATATCCAGCATAATGAATACGGCTTTTGAGCAACGTGAATTATCTCTGGTCCCGGAAAAGCAGGCAATCGCGGAAGCGGTGGCTAGTTACCTCCCGGAACGCTGCACCGTATTTATCACCATCGGTACAACAGTAGAAGCCGTTGCTCGCGCTTTACTCAATCGGCGTGACCTACGAATTATCACAAATAGTCTACGAGTGGCTCAGATATTATATAAAAACCAGGAAATTGAGGTGATGGTTCCTGGTGGTTCGTTACGTGCGCACAATAGCGGAATTATTGGCCCCGGAGCAGTAAACTTTATTGAGGGGTTTCGAGCTGATTATCTTATCACCAGCACTGGTGCCATAGAGCATGATGGGACACTGCTGGAATTTGACGTCAATGAGGCCCAGGTGGCCAGAGCCATGATGAAATATGCGCGTAATACGCTATTGGTTGCTGACCATACTAAATTCACCGCTTCAGCTGCCGTATCTATTGGTAATGCAAAAAATGTACGTGCATTCTTCACTGATACCTCTCCATCAGGTTCATTTCAACAATTATTGAATGAAGAAAATGTTGAACTGATTGTTACCAAAATCAGAGCGCATACTGGGTAAAAAAACACCCGCACAGCTGGTGGCATTGATTGCCCCCCAGAGGGGCATACTAAGTCCAGACTCAGAGAGCCTTCCCTTCACACTTCTTTTACTGGAAACTGGCTCTCTTCAACTTCATGCTTTTTCTGGCACTTCACATATTTCCTGATCATTTCTTCGTTCATACCTACGATATCAACGTGCCCCTGGCGCGCCGCCAAAAAGCAAAACTGTTAAGTTCATCGCCAATAGAAAGGCGTGCGCACCGGACTGGTATGAGTCACCAGACGCATTCCAGGAGCATCTAGATTATCCGTGGCGATTCAGTATTGATATAAACCGGGGCCAACTTTACAGGTATCCATCTGAACCCAATCACCGGGAACAGGGCGTTCGTAGCGAATGAAATCACCTTTACACCGGAATTTAGCTACAGATTTAACCTGATTCTGGCAGAGGACTTTGTGGATCGTTACCATTGCCAATGAGATTGAATGAAGTCGTTTTAATCCGCCTTGAATCCGTCTTGCACCCAGATTTTGCTGGGAACGTAATTCAAGAATCAGAGCGACTTCGCCTGCGCCGGTTTTCGTTGATGGTGATCGCTGGTTTTCCAGGCCAGTGATGCCCTGAGCCAAATATCTCGCCACCATTTACGCAATGTGGATCGAGAAATGCCACAGCGACGGTATACGAACCGAACCCAACATCACCGAACGTTTTTCATAGAGTTTTACCCACTGTAGCTGCTGTTGAACTCCCCTGTTCATAGTAAGGGGTTATAGTGAAACGATGTCTATAAATCATACTGTTAAGGCGGTCTATATGTTGCAGTACATTCTTTTCCATTGATCTTTCCCGAAGGCTTAAAACCACTTCAACCCGACTATTTTTCGATTACACCATCCACAATCACAAGCGCTTTTCCCTGCGAACAACGTTCTACTCTCCCGCGCACGCCGTACACCTGCGCAAAGCTTTCTGCGCTAACCACCGTTTGCGGGTCTCCGCTGTCAATAAGCCTACCCTCTTTCAGCATGATGACCTGGGTAGCATGCCGCAGCGCGATATTGATATCATGAACCACCACCAGCGTGACCATATCGCGTATCCGTGTTTCGCGGGACACCACGTCCATCACGTGAAACTGATAGTTGAGATCCAGTGCGCTCAGCGGCTCATCAAGCAATAGCAGAGAAGGGCGGCGAATAAGCGACTGCGCGAGTCCCACCAGCTGTTTCTGACCTCCGGACAGTCTATCGAGATAGTTCATTGCCAGATGGGCGATGCCTAACTCTTCGAGCAGAGCTATCGCCCGCGCCTGGTTTTGCTCTGCGCCAGAGGCGTGCTGGGCGACAATCACCGACTCCAGCACCTGCAGATGCACGCCCTGCGGCAGCGACTGCGGCAGAAATACGACTTTTTCAGCCCGTCGGGCAAGCGGCAGCGATAACAGATTCACCTCGTCCAGCCAGGCTTCGCCACTGGCGCGATTTAACCCTGCCAGCGCGCGCAGTAGCGTTGATTTACCGCAGCCGTTGGGGCCTAACAGTACAGTGACCTCGCCGCGTGACAACGTAGAAATCGTCAGATTATCAATAATCTTTCGTTTGCCGTAACCGGCGCACAGTGCATTAATCGACAGCCCGCTCATGACATATTCCCCCGATGGCGCATCACAGTGCTCAAAAAGAACGGCACACCTACCAGCGAGGTAACGATCCCTACCGGTAAAATTACGCCGGGGATAATGTTCTTCGATGCCACTGAAGCCAGCGACAGAACCAGCCCACCAGTGAGTATGCTTCCGGGCAAATAAAAGCGATGATCTTCCCCCAGCAGCAGGCGGGCAATATGCGGTGCGACCAGACCGATAAAGCCAACTGGCCCGACAAAAGCAACAGAAAGGGCTGCCAGCAGGCTGATGCGCAGCAGTGATCCCAGGCGTAAACGACGAACATCAATACCAAAGCTCATCGCCCGCTCTTCACCAAGACGTAGCGCGGTAAGCTGCCAGGCACGACGCAGTGACCAGGGTAAAACCATCGCCATCGCCGCAGTCAGCACCGCCAGTTTCTCCCATGAGGCGCGGGCAAGGCTTCCCATCGTCCAGAACACCAGGCCCTGCAAGGTATCTTCATCGGCGACAAACTGCATGATGGAAACCAGCGCGTTGAAGGTAAAGACCAGCGCAATGCCAAACAGCAAAATGCCCGACGTCGGCATGCATGTCCAGCGGGTCAGGCTGTCGAGCAACAGAGCGGAAAAAAGCGCAAAAAGAAAAGCATTAGCCGGAATAAACCCGCTTTCCGGGACGCCGGGAATACCGATACCCAGCACAATCGCCAGCGCCGCGCCAAAGGCCGCCGCTGAAGAAACGCCGAGTGTAAACGGGCTGGCCAGTGGGTTGTTCAGGATGGTTTGCATCTCAGCTCCGGCTAACCCCAGCGCCATTCCTACCAGTAATGCCATCAGTGCATAGGGTAAACGGATATCCCAAACGATAACCCGTATGCCGGTAGCTGCCTGGGCCGGATGCAGCAAGGTTTGCACCAGTGAATGTATAGGGAGCCCCGAAGGACCGAGCGTAAAATCAAGCAGCAGCGAAGCGATAATAGCGATAAAAATAACCGTCAGTATCGCCAGCCGCTGGCGATACAACTGTCGGTAGTGATTTTCTACCGACAACGTACTTTCCATAACAGTCATGGTTTTCTCACTCTCGGTTAGCGTGGTGGATTGAGCACATCACCCACCTGCGCATCACTTAACGTCAGGCCAAAGAACTGTTGATAAAACTCACGTGTCTCTTTACGCATATCCACATCGGCAAAGCGGCCGGGATAGAGCATTTTCGCCAGCCACAGAAATTGCAGCGCCTCTTCACTGGTTTCGCGACACCACCAGAACATCCCTTTCGGATTGACGTACACGTGATGATGAATGACTGCGTCCACGCTTGCCCACTGCGGAGAGCTCAAAATGGCATCAGCATCGCGCTTGTTCATCGCGACAATAACCGCCGGGTTGGCTGTGACAATTTTCTCCAGCGCCACTTCACCTGAGCGGTTTTGTTTATTCCCACCAAACCAGTTTTCGGCAATATTTTTCCCACCAGCCAGATCGATCCAGTCCTGGTTGAGCGATGGCCTGCCAGTGGTGGTCAGCGGATTTCCCATACTGTGATAGAGCGGCACGCGCTGTGAAGCGGGAAGATCTTTGAGGCGACCGGTCACCAGGGCAATGTTGCGGTCAAAATAGCGTTGATAGGCGAGCGCTTTTCGCTGCGCATCTGGCCCCAGCAACACCGCTGTTCGCTGTACGCGTTGGGTCAACGCCCGCAGAGAGTTCGCTTCGAACGCCAGCACCTGCACTCCTGCCTGTTTCAGTAAATCCTGCCGGGGCACCACCATATTTTGCGGCACAAAAAGCATGTCGACCCCAAGCGCGATAATCTGTTCAGGGTTGATTTCATGTCCGCTGTTTACGCTTACCACCGCCACATCCTCAATGCGCGGCAGACTCTGGCGAAAAAGGGGGATCTTTTTGGCAACCATCGACGTTCCGACGATGTTATCGCCATACCCCAACATGGCGATGATGGTGTTTTGCGCCGGCCATGGCGAAGCGATACGCACCTCCTTGTGCCTATTTTCTGCATGCAGGCTGACCGCCAGCAGTAACGCCAGTAGCGATAATAAACGAGAAAATTTCATCATTTATCCGTTAGAAATCAAAGGTGACGGAAGAACGCACTTCACGACCGCTGCCGATAAACGCACTCGGGGAACCGTTATCGCCATCGGTACCCGACGGGAAGATTGAAGCCCAGTAATGTTTATCAAACACGTTGTTTACCACCACGCGGAAGGTGGCTGGTACGTTGCTCACTTTGGTGGTGTAACGCATTCCCAGATCCCAGGTGGTGTAGCTGCTGGCATAAGACGTATTAGTGTCATTTGCCGCGCGTTTTCCCGTATAGTGGACGTTGGCGCTATAGACCCATTCCGGCATGGACGGCAGGCTGTATTCCGCCAGCAGGTTAACCTGCACTTTCGGCACGCCCACAACCTGTTTATTGCTGGTTGATGAATTCGCCGTATCTTTCAGTTTCGGGTCGAGGAAGGTAACGCCGCTGTAAATATTCAGCCCCTGCCAAACATTACCGGTAGCGGTTAATTCGAGGCCGTTGTTAACCTGATTCCCCTGCTCTTTATAGACGTTATCCGTATCGAGATAGGCAAACGGGCGTTCCAGGCGGAACAGCGCCGCGCCCAGGTTCATCCCGCCGACGTCGGATTTCAGCCCCACTTCATACTGTTTGCTACGATACGGATCGAGCGTTTGACCAGCATTTTTTACGTTGTCGTCCATAGGGGCAGTGCCGCCCTGCTCCAGCGAATCGGCGTAGCTGACATAGGCCATCGTGTCAGGGGTGATTTTGTACATCAGCGCCACGTTCGGGCTTAACCCATTTTCATCAACCTGACTGGTTTGATTGCCGTGCTTGTCGTAATTTTTAGTCTGCAACCAGCTCTGGCTCAGGTAGAACATCGCCGACCATTGTGGCGAAAAAGTCACCGTATCGCCAAGCGTAATGCTCTGCTGAGTATTTACGCTGGAGCGATAGCGCGGCCCGCCGGTGCGGATTTTGCCATCGCCCTGCTCATCTATCGCATCCGGGTGATACATATTCGTGGTACCCCAGCTATAGCTGGAAGCAATCCCCTTCGCACTATAAAGCGACCAGACATAACCCGTGGTTGAAAGCGACAGATCATGGCCGACAGAGCCGGTATCAATATGGCCATTCAGCCCGGCAGTATTACTCAACACGCGGAAACGACCGGCAGCGGTGGAATCCTTCATCGAGCGCGAGATATCGCCCTGATTATTGAGTATTTTGCTGGAAACACTGCGCATCGCGCGGTCGGCCTGCTGCCAGCCCACGCCAGCGTTCATAGACCAGTCGTCGTTAAAGTAGTGGATCAGGCGGGTACTGATGGTATCGGTAGTCAGGTCGTTACCCGCTGTACTGAGCGCCAGATTTTTATCCTTCGGATTCGGCGCAGACAGCAGTTTGACGTTCGGGCCATAGCTAAAGCTGCCAACATAGCCTTTCTGGATAAATTCATAATGGCTGGCGTCGAGCTGTAGCTGAGTTCCCGGCTGAATATTCCAGTCGAGCGCAACTGAAACGAGTTTGCGACGTAGCGTGCTACCATCAACATTGCCTTCGCCTTCCTGATCGAGCAGGTTCACGCGATAGCCAAACCGTTTGTCCTCATCAAAATGACCGCCCAGATCGGCATAGCCGGTAAACGCACTGCGGCTTTGATAGCCCAGCGTCACTTTGCGCAGCGTCTCTTCGGTTGGACGCTTCGCCACGAAGTTAAACTGCCCGGCCGGGCTCGCCGGGCCGTACAACGCACCGGTCAGGCTATTAAGCACATCCATACGTTCAAGCATTTCCACTGGAAACGCGGTGGTCGAAACGATGTTCAGCCCGTCAAGACGACTGTTAGCCACCACGCTTCCCTGCATACCACGGCTTTGTGGACGCCCTACATCCATCCCACCACGCGCCTGCATTTGCGTACTGGGAGAGTATTTCAGCATTTCGCTAACGCTTTGCGCCTGCTGATTTTCAATCATTTCTCTGGTGACGGTGGTGCTGGAATAAGGCGTTTCGACCCAGGATTTCGTGCCAAGCGGACCGACATCAATATCATTAGTTTTGAACCCTGCACCAGCAGCAGAATCCATGGTGTCAGTGGCGGTATTACCAGTGACAATCATTTCATCTTCAGAAATGGACGCGGCATACGTATGGAGAGATGCCAAAGACACTAATACTGGCAAAAGCGTAGCGAAAGATATTTGAGTTTTCATGTATCACATGATCGTTATATAAAGAATTATATTACGATCAATATGCAGGCAAAATCATGATCGAGATCACACATGAATATAAGCTATTTATAATTCAGACTATCACAGGCATTACAGGAGCATATCCGAATGGCCACCTTCCCGTGGTGATTTCGCTATTATGGATCCAGTTCGCTTCCACGTACGGCGATATGGCGCGTACGGAACCGCTATTCGCGCTTTCATGGCTAAAAATCAGCACTGTTGATGCTGTCAGGAAACAACTCGAACGGAGCTGGAATGTCGTTGACAGCATTATGACTGTCAACGACGGGTAAAAAGTGATCCACTTACATCTCCACCGACGATCTAATATTGATCCACCGTTTTACTCAGGATTAGCTTCAGCGATAACCCCGGCCTTTCGTTTCTGTTTCAGTCGATAGCTCTCTCCTTTTATTTGAACAACGTGTGAGTGGTGTAAGATCCGGTCCAGCATCGCGGATGTCAGCGCCGCATCACCGGCGAACGTCTGATCCCACTGCCCGAACGGCAGGTTGGAGGTCAGGATCATCGCGCTCTTTTCATAACGTTTGGCGATGACCTGGAAGAACAGTTTTGCTTCTTCCAGGCTGAACGGCAGATAGCCTATTTCATCGATGATGAGCAGCTTTGGTGCCATCACGCCACGGTGAAGCGTTGTTTTATAGCGGCCCTGACGTTGCGCGGTGGACAGTTGAAGTAACAGATCCGCCGCCGTTGTGAAGCGAACCTTGATACCCGCACGTACCGCTTCGTAGCCCATTGCTATTGCCAGATGCGTTTTCCCCACGCCGGATGGCCCCAGCAACACGATGTTTTCGTTACGCTCTATGAAGCTCAGTGAACGCAGCGACTGGATTTGCTTCTGCGGGGCACCTGTGGCGAAGGTGAAGTCATACTCTTCGAACGTTTTCACCGCCGGGAAGGCCGCCATCCGGGTATACATTGCCTGTTTACGCTGATGGCGGGCCAGTTTCTCCTCATGAAGCAGATGCTCCAGGAAGTCCATATAGCTCCATTCCTGATCCACAGCCTGTTGCGACAGCGCCGGCGCTGCGCTGATAAGACTGTCCAGTTGCAGTTGTTCGGCGAGAACCATCAGCCGCTGATGTTGCAGCTCGACCATTATGCGGCTCCTCTGCAGAACGTGTCATAGATGGACAGCGGATGATGCAGTGGCTGCCTGTCGAAGGTCACCAGGCTTTCGTCTACCTGTACGTGATACTGTTTTTTCTCTGGTGGCAGGGCCAGCATGGACTGCTGTTCTTCGATCCAGCGATCGCAGGGACGGGTCTGGATAGTTTCATGCTTCCGCTGGTTAGCGACATCGTGCAGCCAGCGCAGGCCGTATCGGTTGGCTGTTTCAACGTCAACGGTGATCCCCATCGGGCGCAGGCGCGTCATTAGCGGGATGTAGAAGCTGTTGCGGGTGTACTGCACCATCCGCTCCACCTTGCCTTTAGTCTGTGCCCTGAAGGGGCGACACAGCCGTGGAGAGAAGCCCATCTCTTTGCCGAACTGCCACAGGGATGGATGGAACCGGTGCTGGCCGGTCTGGTAAGCATCACGCTGTAGCACGACTGTTTTCATATTGTCGTACAGCACTTCCCGTGGCACACCGCCGAAGAAGCTGAACGCGTTACGGTGACAGGCTTCCAGCGTGTCATAGCGCATGTTATCAGTGAACTCGATGTACAGCATTCGGCTGTATCCCAGAACGGCAACGAACACATGAAGCGGTGATTTGCCGTTACGCATGGTGCCCCAGTCAACCTGCATCTGCCGTCCGGGCTCAGTTTCGAAGCGAACAACGAGCTCTTGTTCCTTAGGTGTGGCGAGCGAACGTATAAACTCCCTCAGGATGGTCATGCCACCACGATAACCCTGCTCAGTGATCTCGCGGGCGATAACCGTCGCAGGAATTTTATAAGGGTGGGCATCAGCGATGCGCTGACGAATATAATCCCGGTATTCATCAAGAAGCGAAGTCACTGCAGGACGCGGCGTATATTTTGGCGGCTCAGACTGCGCACGCAGATAACGCTTTACGGTATTACGGGAGATACCCAGTTCTCTGGCAATCGCCCGGCTGCTCATACCCTGCTTGTGCAGGATTTTAATTTCCATAACTGTCTCAAAAGTGACCATAAGCTCTCCCGAATCAGGAGAGCAGATTAACCCCTGGATCTGATTTCAGGCGCCGGATATGGATCACTTTCGCACCGTTGGTAACAATGACTCGCGCGGTTAAGCGAGATCTTAGTTGATGCAATCCTGAGAAATGGCGCAGGCCACTATCTGGGCCGTATTTAACGCAGCCACCTCCGCTGGCATCGAGGCAGTTCCCAACACAGATGCAACGGCCACAGCGCAGAATGTCGCCCTGAGACGTGAAACAGGCTGGCTCACTGACCACGTCCCGATCGTCAAACACCACGGCAGGGACTTTCCGGATACCCAGCTCCCAGGCACGGACCACCTGGCGGTATGAGGTAACCTGTTGTTGCTGTCGCTGCTGCCACTGTGGGGATGCAATAATCTGACTGGCCTGTGCCGCCGCCCGCTCAGGATCGGCCGATAGTTGGCCAAACATCTCAGCCAGCAGCCGCTCGGCTCCATCCAACAGCACTACCGGAATATCCGGGGGAAGATTTTCAGGAAGATGACGGCTGTCGGTATAAATCACCGTGCCCGCCAGCACCGTCGCCGGCAGAAGCGTCGGCATAAGGATAAAATGACGTAATTTCATTGAGAGACTCCATCAGACCAAATCGCCTGACAGCGTGCTCCCAGGCTTTCAGGAAAGCTGCAATAAACTAAAAATCCGTGGTTAAAAATTAATTCGGTAAGGCTGTCGCAGTTGATATTGCCCCGATACCCGCTCAACCTGGAGGGCATCGGTCATCATCGGGGAGCAGGTCGATGTGATGAAGTTAATTCCGTAGAAAAGGCTACCCATCCGGTAGCCTCGGTAGTGATATTTAGTTGGATGTAACCTGGATAATAAGCACGCCTTTAACACTTTTATTCTCAACATAATATTGAAGACAATTCATCTGAATAAAATCACCATAGCTTTGAGTATCAGTACAGTATTGAATAGTATTGCTACCTTGCTCGTCTTCGGACATTAATGCGAAATTTTCTGATGATGCCCCCAGAAAAGAAATCCCCTTAACCCTGACGCTTAAATCATTGCTATAAGGAGAACAACCTATTTGCTGCCCATCTCTGGCAATCGCTATAGAGGTTAAATCTCCTTGCCCTATCTCATTATCAGAGATAGACCAGTAGTTAACACCTCCAGATGCAAGGCAAAGCCATGATGCCCTATCGTCCTGGTTAACCACTACGCCTGTGTCTTTTGCAATATCTGCAAGACGGATAAATTCCATTACAAAGAAGTCACTGCCAACAATCACATCTGGCACTAAATTTTTATTGGCATCGTGGCTAATAACAGATGAATCATCGTGATAATAGTCGGCTCCAAAACCCTCCATCTACATAGCCATCAATTCGGAAAGCATCGCGCCCACACATGTTATTGCTCAGACCAGGAGTAAGATCGAGAGTGTATTTTCTCGTATGGGCTAAGTTATGAGAAACACCGATTATATAGGTACTTCTGGGAAGTGGGCTTTTTTTACACATTTCTTAAAACCATCATTCTTATAACCCGGCTCCCCACATAATCTGCAGTATATGTTTCACCATTACAGGTAAGAATGCATGTTACCACATCATATTCCCATGCCATTATGCCACCCGCCCTTTCCATGAATCAGAATGAATAACATTACCATCCAGATAATGCTATGTAATTTTCTCGCAGGCTAAATCAAGATATTCATACCTTTCCCATTATGACCTCCTAACTCCCATCATAAATGGCTCTATTTCCGTGGCTTTTACGTTCTCCCGGGTAGTTCTGAAATACTCTTCCTCCTGCCCATCGTAGTTGATTCGATAGAACTTAAACACAGCTTTTTTAAGCTATCCACCCCGTAGACAAAGCATTGTATAAATAGGAAGAGGAATTATCAATGCTTTCCATAAATGAATATGAGCTATGTAAACGCTTTGCTGTAGCCTTACCTGTCAGAGGATCGACAGGCAGTTTCACGGAGTGCATCAGTTCACTAACTTCGATGTTTCCCTCTCTACCACTCACTTCAACACTGCCTTTTGTGGGCGCCCCCCCTTTGTTCCAAAAACTACACGAACACGATCGTGTCCTTTCGCTAATTCTTGCTTCCATGTTTTTAAAGACTTTGCAGCCTGAACAGCCTCCTCCGTTCTGAGACCGATATAACGGGATAATTGAACAGCAAGCGCAACACCCTCATCTTTCGCAGATGCAAAACTAACAACAGCATTTAGCTTCTCATCGGTAACCGGACGTTTAGTTCCATCCCGGTTTGCGCCGGAAATACCCAGTGCCTGATTACTCAGCTGGCCATTGTTTGGATCAGACATTTTACTCCGCCCGGCTACAGACATAATCGCCCGTATCGCTGACATTTCATTTTGTAGTGTTCGGTTTGAAATCGCTTCTGCCTTACGGCTATCAATATACCTCTTTACGTGCACAACTTTGATATGCTTTACGTCTCTTATCTGAATATTAAATTTTGCCAGCCGTTCCGTAAAACGGCTGGCAATTTTAGAACGATCAGAGACAGTTTTAAAGCTTCCCCCTTTTTGACGAGCAAGAGTAATAAGCTGCTTCCCCAACTGTTTACTGAATCTGGACATCACCTATCTCCATCAGGAATACACATCCACCAGCTTTCATAAAGCGGGCAGATCTGTATTCCACATTTTTAACCCCGACGACACGGTTGCTTTTGCGCTTCCTGCGTCTCGACTGGTACCTGTGCATCGGGGCGGCGAAATGTTGAGTTCTTGCGAGGCACCTCAGGTCTCTGACCTGTTTGCTGCTATTGCAGAGCTGACGTTCGTCAAGCTGCCTCCAACACTACTTAGCTCGTAGTGTCGCCTCGATACCGAGTCGATTTTCCTCCTTACTCATTAACGAAACGTTCAGGTTCTTTCATCACCTTAAACGTCGAAGTTGAAATATGTTTCAGCCCTTATTACACGGACTACGCGTGTGTCAGATGGTACAGAAACGTTGAAAACCACGTAGCGCGTGGGTTGAGTCGTTATGCGCTGCGCGCGTCACTTGGTGTTCGCTTCGCTCGCACACAAGTGACGCCGCGCAGCTTCATGCTCCTGATGCAACTCCGTAAGCGGCCAAATGTACCAAATGGCCTTATACGTTGATGCAAAAGTCGTATGAAACTCAGGGCGTATCACTACGAAAACGGATTGTTGATGCGCTCCTGCCATACTGGCCGGAGGCTGCCGGACGGTCTTCTGCCGGCCGGGAATGTATGTCATCAAATATCACTGACAACTGACCTTCATCGCCGCGTCATAGTGCGCATTCTGGCGATATCTACTTTCAAAGGTGAGCAGATTTCCCCACAGAACTTTCTGTGCTTTCCATTCACAGGGTACGGGAGAGTTTATTGAGTAGCCACCCGAAGGCGTTCCTCACAGGCTACCCGGAACATTGGTGGTCGCTCACAGGCGACAATATTGCAAAGCGAGCATACCAAATAACCAGAAAGCACGTCAAACACACAACGTTGTATAACCATCTTACCTGCAACTCGCTGGTGATAAAGGATTAGACCTCACGAAGTATATCTGATTATTGTACAGGGTATACGTATCCGCTCAACGAACAAGAGCCTCACGCGCGTCTCTCATCAGGGCCCTAATCGATGACAATTCACCATGGCTGTTTATAGTACCGCAGTCTCTCTCAGTCAGTTATTGCAGAGGCTACAGAAAAATTACCATTATATTCTTGAACAAATAAATTAAGAAGCCTGTATATCGGAATGGTTTCTTTCGTTCTTTCTGCTGCTTGTCTTTTTTGTTGGCTGTGTACCGTAGGGGAAAAATGATGTTAAATCACTTTTATATTGAGCATTCCTGGCCCTCCCCTCCTCAACCAAGAATGCTCTGCTCTTCTATTGGATAATATTTGCGTCAATGACCTGATAAAAAGCGTTGCCAGTATCAGCAATATCCCACGTTGCAAGAATAACATGATAGCCGGAGCGATCCGATGGAATAGAGCATGTATGCTGTACCGGTGAAACAGGAACAGCATCGTTACCATTAATCTGACAAAAGGGGATCAAATCAAAGGAATTTCGCTCCAGTTTTTTAGATGAATCCCAACCTTGTCTGGTAATAAAGTATCTCCAGTTTGTTGTCTTATGTGCTTGTGTCAGAGTCCAGATAAAAGAGTTGTTCCCGGTATGTAGATTAACTTTAGCCCACCGATTTGGAGACTGGGCGTCCAGTTCAGGGAATCGGGAGTTTCCACCACTGGCAATAGTTCCGTTGGCAGGGCCTTCTGCCGGGAAATTTTTAGGGCCTTCGACACTTTGTGGCTCATATTTAATTGTGCCACAATCAATATTCTGGCCTTTTTTACACAAAAAGGCCCTGCTTTCTGGTGTCGATACGTAACCGTGGGCACTGGCAGTCTGAATAACACCAGTATTAAGAATGAAGGTCACGACCAGCCCAGTGATAAAACATTTATTCATATTCATGCACACACATCCACCTTATATCAATTGAAAAAATTTCACACAAAAAAAAACAAACCACACCTCAGAATTAATAAATTCGATATTTCTGACGTTGTCACAAGCCATAATTCCCTTTCCATCGACAACAATATTAAAAGCGTACCGGGAAATAACTTAAAAATCACGCCAGTAATATTCAATGTATTACAAACAAAACTGTCGGCGATGACGGTCACCCCCTTCTTTCCGCCATCAACGGGGCACGCCGGATATCAGAAATCCAGCCCCGCGCACTCTGAAGGTCAGTGCCCGACATAAAAGGCCGGAGGCCATTCCTGTCAGATTCACATTTCCCTGAAATTTCCTGTTTGCCTGCCGGTTATCGCTGCGGTATGACATCGGGAAACGAATGCAAAAGGGAGTATCGCCAGACATGAATCACTGTCTTTTCGGATTTAACGGTGAACGGACTGACCCCGTCAGTGGGCACTGTCACCTGGGTAACGGCTACCGGGCGTACAGCCCGGCTTTGATGCGCTTTACCTGCCCGGACAGCCTGAGTCCGTTCGGGGCCGGAGGAATCAATCCGTACGCCTACTGTGCCGGTGACCCGGTGAACCACGCCGACCCGACCGGGCACCTGAGCTGGCAGGCCTGGCTGGGTATCGGGATGGGAATCATCGGACTGGGACTGGCTGTCCTTACCGGCGGCGCCGCCATTGCGGCTGCGGGCGGTGTGATGGCGGCAGTGGAGTCCGCCTCGGCGGTGTCGCTGGCCGTGGGTGCCACGGGTGTGGTCTCAGATGTGACGGCGATAGCGAGTGGTGCGGCTGAAGAAAGCCATCCTCAGGCTTCCGCAATACTGGGCTGGGTGTCGCTGGGGACCGGAGCTGTGGGACTGGCGCACGGGGTGTACAGTGCGGGAAGGGCTGTTTATCAAAATCTGGACAAATTTGCTTCGCGTATGCCTGTAATGTCAACGTCTGTAGATTACCATTCTACAGAATGGGGACTGGGAGAGTTCACGCCATTAAGCGCACCTGAAATCGGAGGGAGTAAAACAAAGCTAAATGCAGCTTTTGCTTTTATTGATGAAGCCGCACCAGGTTCAAGGCGATTAAATATATGCGGACATGGCTCAAAGTCAGAATGTGGAATAAAATTTTACCACCCGGACGGGACAACGTTTTACGTTGAGGCGAGTAAGATTCTTGATGAGATTGAAAGTCAAGGCGTGAGCCTGAGCAATATCTCGTCGATAAGGCTGGCTTCGTGTCACGGGGCCGAGAATGGTCTGGCCCAGACGCTTTCAGATATCACATACCTGCCTGTACAGGGGTTTTACGGAAAAGTACACTTTGATTTTCCGAAAGGTTTTTATAATCACATCGTGGATGCAATAAATATAAACAAAAATGAGTTGCAGCGTATGATTGATAATGGTCAGACGCTAAACAGAATACGTACTGAGGATTATTATTATTTTTATGTAAGACAAGGAAACTTCTTATCAAAAGGACAGATAAAGAACAACTTCCCGGCCTGGTTCTTTCCTCAGCAACTGTGAATTATCGGCTTCTTCCGGACCAGGATGACATATTTGTGATACCTGTAATATTTCTCACACCCAAGATGTCACCACATCTAAACCATGTACGCCCTGCAGCCAATGACATGCAACCAGACAGCCACCGGCCCCGATCACAAAGCCGGTTCATGATAATTTCAGCCAGACGATGGTCTGCTACATCAAACACCACACACTCAGCCACGGTTAATTTATAATGATTTGCCTCAATCACCTTCTCCAGCGTGTCGCGGGAAGTGCAGCGGCGTAGCTGCAACAGCCAGCCCTGTTTGCTTTTACGTTTATGTTCTGTCTCGTTCATCATAAGGGCTCTCAGGGGGCGTCGCTGTCAGCGACCGGTAGCGGTACTTAATACTGCAGCAACGAGGTCACCACCCGGGTAAAGTGGCTGACATAGTCCGCCGGCGTGTCACCACTGATTCCTGCATTGTTAATGTGGTATTTTCCATCGATATAAAAGGCCGGCACACCCCGCACATCATACTCCACCACCGCCTTGCTCTGACGTGCCACCTCCGCCTGAACCGCCGGGCTGTGACTGGCCTGTAGATAGCGGCCCTCATCAATCCCGGCTTTTGCAAGAAGGTGTCTGATGTCATCCGCCGTCTGTACGGTACCATTCTGCACCGCCGCAAACAGCAGACGCTCCACCGCGTCTGTTTTGTTCAGGACAACGGCCATGCCCCAGGCTTCGGTCAGCTCACGGCCCAGGGGCCCCATGGCGCTGACGTGATACCGGACCACCCGGGTGTCGGAGGGGAGTACCCGGTTGATGGTCTGCCTGACCGGGTAGCGCTCCGCAAACAACCGGCAGTGCCCGCAGTAAAAGGAAAAGAATTCCACCACCCGGGGAGCCGGGGTGACCGGGGAGGTTAGCACGGTGTATTCCCTGCCGGCTTCGGGGGCCGGGGATGTGGCAGCCCGGACCGGCAGGCTGCACAGGCTCAGCAGAAGCATCAGGCCGGCAGCAGATTTCACATATCCTAGTATCATCATTACGTCTCTCCTCCTTATCATTATCTTCCCCTCGCTGCGGTTACCGCAGGCCGTTATTTTCCGGTGGCGCGCGCCAGAGCCTGCTCCAGGGTGGCAAGGTCTGTACCGCCCGGGATGACGGTGATGCTCTCCGCCGTGGCCCCGCGGGACGGCATCACTATCAGCCCCGGGGTGCCCTGCAGACCCAGCGTCCGGGCCAGTTCATCCGTCCCGGCCAGGGTGGCAGACACGTCGGCCCCCTTCCCTGCCGTCAGTTTCATGGCCCGCGCTGCCGTGCGGATATCATCAGCGGTCAGGTTTCCTTCATTGTGCCCGGTGGCAAACAGGGCATTGTGGTAAGTCAGGTACGCGTCCGCCCCCTTCTGCTGTGCTGTCTGCAACCCGGTCCGGGCGGCCTGGCCGGAGACGGGCCAGCGAGAAGCAAAGATGGGCCACTCCTTAAACACAAACCGTACTTCCGGGGGGGCCTGCATAAACTGCGACAGCACCGAGGCCTGCCGGGCGCAGACCAGACACTGATAGTCGAAGAACTCCACCACGCTCACCGGGGCGTCAGCCGGCCCGTATGCCGGGGTGCCCGGGTCCCGCAGCAGAGCGGTCTGGTGGTCCTGTACCTTTCGGGTTATCGCCCTGACCTGTTCTTCCTGCGCCTGCTGCTGCTTCTCACTGACGCGTACCAGAATATCCGGGTGAGCCAGCAGGTAGTCCCCGGCAATCTGGCCAATACGGGCTTCCTGGTCCGGGGTGAAGACCGGGGCGGCGTGTGAGGCTGCCGGCAGCAGACCGGCAAGCAGGAGGTAAATAAGGTGTCGGTGTCGCATCATACTGTCCTCAGTGTTCAGGGGTATCGTGTGTGTATCGGGGGGCCGGATGTCCGGACCGGGCAGGGGCCTGCACCGGGAAGGACACCGCGGGCTGTTTGCGTTCGTCATGTTCATCGCAGACAAAGCGCGGGTCGTCCGGCCAGAGGCGGCTGCCCAGGCTGCACAGCTGCGGCGCCCTGCCCGTGTGCAGGCCACGGGCAATCATCAGCTGGCTGAGCAGGATATTTTTATCCGGCCGGCGGAGAAAGTACCTCGTCGCCCAGGTATCAAAGGTCACCAGAAGCTGCGGGTCCCGGATCAGGTTGTAGCGGACCAGCAGGGCCACATGGCGGTCAAAGTCAAGGCGCTCCCGCTGAGTCCAGGGCGCCCACACCCCCTCCACGGCGGCAGTCTCGTTTGTGGCCAGGGACAGCAGTCCGGCCCGCTCGATGCGGGTCAGCGCCTGTTGAGTCTGCAGACCGGCGACCATCACCGCGGCGAGGCAAAGGCTCAGGAGCGCCGGCCCCGGAAGGTTCGCCAGCGACCGGCGCCGTCGGGCCCCGTCGGGCAGGGCTTCCGGATACCCGGATGCGACATGCAGCAGCATCACCAGCACCAGGCCGTGCACCACGGACTGGTAGAGCGGGTACTCGAGGTTCACGTGGAGCGCCACTGGCAGCAGCAGGGCCACCCCGGCCCCGCGCCATCCCCCGGGCTGCCAGAGCATCACCAGGCTCCCCGCGACCATCAGCAGCAGGCCGGCCAGCGCCGGCAGCCCCCCTTCCGCCCAGGCATACAGCAGCTCATTGTGGGGGTGGTAAATAGCCCCCGGGTAGTGGCCATCGCTTATCTGCATCTGCTGACGGGCAAAGGCCCCCTCAAACCCGCCGTAGCCCACCCCGGTCAGGGGGTGCATGTGTATCAGTTGCCAGGTGGTCCGCAGGATGGCCCACCGGGCGCTGTCAGACCCGGTCTTGTCGATGACCGGAAACAGATCGCCGTGAAGCCCCGGCAGGTGCTGCCAGGCAAGGGCGATCAGGACTCCGGCGAGGGCTACGACCAGCGGCACGGCCAGAGGGCGGAAATGCCCGTACCGCCGGCGGGTCACTGCGGCCAGCACCAGGGTGCCACTCAGGGCCCCGAGCCAGCCGGCCCGGCTTCCGGTCAGGGTCAGCATCAGGGTCAGGATAAAAAGGGCGGCATGGCGCAGACCACCCCGCCCCTGCCCGGCCCCGGTAGCCAGACGGGGCATCACGGCCAGCCACAGCAGACACACCACCCCGGTGGCCATCAGTGAAGCCAGAACATTGGGCTGCTGAAAAATCCCGACCGGACGGGGACCGGTAACCAGCAGGCCGTGGAAGGCAGCATCGCTATTGCCGGTGAACAGCAGCACCTGTGCGCCCCCCAGAAGGGCCTGCATCAGGGCCGCCACCGCGATAAGCCACAGCCAGGCTGCGCGCCGGCCACCGCGCAGCGGCAGACGCTTCAGCAGCAGAAAGAAGAGTATCAGCCCCCACAGGGCCAGCACGTGCGGGAGCGCCGCCAGCCCCGCCTCCCGGGAAGGAGACCACAGCAGGGGCAGCGACCAGAGACTGGCACCGGCGAGCAACAGCCGCTCCCCGCGCCGGGCGCCGGGCGGGCCGGGCAGCGGGGTCAGGCACGACACGGCACTGCACAGGCATATCACAGTCCAGGTCAGGAGATTAAACGGGAGTGCCAGCCCGGCCCCGCCGTTATGAGGGAGATAAATCAGCAGCCCGGCACAGAGCCACAGGGCGAGCAGCCCGGTGACCAGTCCCCTGGCCCGGGCCTGCATACGGGCAGGCGTCTCTGCCCCGTACGGCACAGAAGAATACAGCATCACAATACGCTCCGGTGGCGGCCGCAGAAACGGCCACGCCTTTGCAGGGGGCCCGCAACGGCGACGTCAGCGCGGCAACAACACACCGCGGACCGCTGAAGCAAAAACGCCCGGCCGGTTAAAAGAAGGTCCCGTCGCTGCATGCCATCCCACCCCGCGTCAGTCACTGGTCAGCACCCGGGTGGCGGAGGTGGAAAAGTCGCCATCCACGTTTTTCCCTTTCTCTGCCACCGGGGTGAAGCCGAGTTCAATCGTGGTTATGCCAGGCTGGAATGTCTGGGGGTCAGATTTTCCCTCCGACGGGGAGGGCTTACCTGAAATAATCAGCAAACCAAAGGAAGGCATTCATTTGTTTTAAACGGGTGATATTCACAATAAGAATCTTGATGCCCGGATAATTGACGGAGGAGATTATTAATCAGAAGGGGAAAGGAATGAAAGCGGTTATTCCGATCGGAATCCAGCAGCATGGTGGCTGTCACCTATCAGAAAGACATTACCGATCGTCATTTATGATCAAAAAACTAACGTGAATCCCATATACGCTTCCTGTTCAGTGAGTTAGCAGCAAACCAAATGTGACTTTAGTCACAAAAAAACCACAAGTCACACGACGATTTTCAATATATCATATTCGGAATAACTGATATCATTAATGATACAGTCCATTATTAGCTGAAACACAGTAAAAACGCAAACAACCCGAAGCATTAGCCAGCCAACAATGCAACATAATACCAACATGCTTAACACCGTAGAACAACTCGACGGGAGACGCGCCTTTCCGGAAATAAATACGCACCCCCGGTCCGATGCCCTCACCGAATAATAAACAAAGAATAGACGTTGATTTCGACCGACGAACTGTTTATATTCTGCGCATCTCATCAGACCAGATAAGCGCCGTTATTAAGGACCGCCAGTTTCTGCCGGCGGAGCCCTTCTTTTTTATCGTCTGTGTTGATAGTCTGTCTTTATATTTTCTCATGGATGACCCGCGTAATTTATTTTCATTATCGGGGTTACCTGTATGCTGTTTTCATTATCGGGGTTACCTGTATGCTGTTTTCATTCACCTGCCGCGGGCTTCTGCTTGCGGGCACCCTGCTGCTGACAGCGGGAAGTTTTTCACACCCGGTCCGGGCATCCGGAGATGTCCCGGGCGGGACATTCTCCCCGGCGCTGACCTGCGGGCCCCCACGTTCCGACGCGACGGTACGTCACCGACTTCAGGCCTATTTCCGTTCATGGGAAGGGGTTTCTTACCAGTGGGGAGGCGACTCCCGGCGCGGAACAGACTGCTCGGCGTTTATCCGGGGGCTGTTTAAGGCACAGTTTCATATCCGGCTGCCGAGGACCTCGACGGAACAAAAGCGTCAGGGTCAGGCGGTAGCACGAGAGGCACTGAAGACCGGAGACCTGGTGTTTTTCAGGACGTCGGCGACAACACGACATGTGGGGGTGTATGCGGGAGGCGGGATGTTTATGCATGCGTCGGGGAGTCGAGGGGTCACACTGTCTCGACTGGATAATCCTTACTGGGTCGCGCATTATGAGGCAGCCCGTCGTCTGCCGCTTTCGTGAGAGGCTCAGAAGGCAGGTGGTGACAGGAAGCGCCAGCCCGGACAGGGATAATTCTCACTGCTGGAAAAATCGGGGTTCCGGCGTAGAACCCCGTTTTCTGTTTCCCAACCGCTGATTTAAAGAGAATTGCTTAGCACACCACCAAGTCCTTTCCCAACAGCACCTATGGCTGGGGGAAGTCCTCCCAGAACGTCACCAAGCCCCCCGGTCTTAGACCATGGAGCAATTTCAGCGCCTGTATTAACAACATTCCCTGCTATTAGACGTCAACTACTCTGGCCGGTACGCGTCAACTACTCTGACCGCCTTTGAGTTATTTCTTAGCTGACTTCTGGGTGACTGCTTTTGATGTTTTCTTTCTGTAACTTTCTCCTGTTACTTCAAAGATATACCCGTGATGGATCAGCCTGTCGGCCGCTGCCACCGCCATTGTTTCGTCCACGAAGATACTGCCCCATGTGCTGAACGGATGCCTGTGCGGCATTCAGCTCCGGGACCTGGCTGAAGTCATATTCAGCCAGCGTTTTCCCCACTGGCAACCGGGCATCCTTTATATATCGCCGCAGCCGTTCGCTTTCCCTGTGCGTCGCCTCTTCACTGCAGAGTGACAGCAGATAACGTGAAGGGGTCCACCCTTCGGCCAGTGCGCGTTTCTCCTGGCTGTGCCACTCGGTGGCTATGCGCGTCAGACGTAACCTTCTGAGCAACCTTTCAAGCGTATGGATATCGGTCACTGCAGGCCTCCTTTACGCATCAGGTTGTCATAACCCTTCAGGCTGTGCTGAACCAGTTTCCCGTCCGGCAGCGGGCGTTTATTTTTCACACCCAGCCAGTTGAGCAGCTTCTGCAGATCCGGCTCTCCCGGCTCCAGCAGCAGGTGGTTCAGACCCTTCGCGACCGCTGAGATGTCTTCCCGCTCTGCCGCCAGTTTCAGGGCATTAACCATCAGGCGGCTGGCCAGCTGAGGGGCAAGACGTGAACACACCCGCTGCCACAGCTGCCGCCATTCATCATCCGGCAGGATGTCATTGCGCAACGTGGCGTGATAGAACGCCCCGGGTTTCATGACCAGACTACCGATCACGTGCCGGAAGTTGATACTGCGGGCCCGCCGTTTACCTTTCGGTGCCCGGACCCGCTGACAGCTCATGACTTCATCGCTGCCAACGTAACAACTCAGTCTGTCATCCCACAGACGGACCTTCAGCATCTGTCCGATAAGCCGGGACGGGACGCTGTACACCACCAGTCTGACGTTGATGGTGCTACTGCTGCTGACCCGGACAGACAGCTCCTCGTAGTCCGCACACCGCCGCTGAGGAAGGGGTTTCAGGTGCATCAGTTCCTGACGAACCAGATCCTGATTGCGCTGGTTATGACGCAGTACCTGCTGTGTGACGAACTGCCGATATTCATTCAGGGAACCGAAGTTATTATTTCCGCGCAGCAGCAGGGCCTGCCGTATACGCTCCTTGAGGTGCCCGTGAGCCGACTCCATTGAACCATTCTCATGACCCCGTCCGCTGTTATTGCGGGAGGGGGTCATACCGTAGTGTTTGCACAACCCGGCATAGCGCGCTGTCTGATCCCGGTGGTCTTCCTCGCTCAGGTTTTTCCATGCCGCAGCCAGACTGTCTGTACGGTGCTCTGCTGGTACACCACCCAACTGACCCAGCGCCTCCTGTAGTCCTTCGGCCAGAGCGGTGAAGCTTTCACCGCCGGTGACAACCCGCATCCAGCTCCAGCGACTCCATTCAAGGCGGAAGTGGAAGAGCCTGTGCTCCAGCGGGCAACCGTTAATGGTGATAACCGTACCTTTCAGCTGGGTAAAATCTGACAGTGCCCGCATTCCCGGCAGATGCTCCTGGCGGAACATGATCTCCCGTTCCTCACCGTGGCAGGCTTTCCAGGTACGGATACGGCGCTGCAGCGTCCGGCGCACCTTATCGGGATACTGGCCCGGATATTTATCCTGCAGATATTCGAGAACCGTTGTCGGCGAGATCTGCGGACGGGAAGCGAGTAAAGGAAGCACATCACTGAGCCAGACCGCTTCCAGAGGATCCTGACGTGTTCGCCAGTGTCGCTCACCTGATGATTGCCACTGCCCTTTTTCAATACGTCGTCCGGAGCGAACAGAGATACCGGTGGTGGCCGCAGCGGCTTCCTGGGTAAGACCTTTATTACGTTGAGCCATGTAAAAACTGACCTGTCTGGTATTCAGCGTCACAACCTCTCCCTGGAAAGAAGAAACAGGACGCTCAGATTACAAACAGGCCAGAGTAATTGTCGCGATGCGGACGGGGTAATTGTCGCCTAATACCCTGCAACGCTCTCTAAAAGCCCGGCACCACTGACATCTAAAATTTCTTGTTCAGACAATTCACGCATCGATTCTTCCATCGTTAATCACCCTCGAGTTTAAGGGTATAACCCATTGATATTGAACACGGAATATGAGTGAGGCTTGTATTGCACAGGGCCTCAGAAGTGAGTATAGCTAACTTTTCATTTCTGGGTTGGACTGCCCCCACCCCGGTCCTCACGACGAGGCCTGCTCAAAGCCCCCCCCGGACTGGCACCGCCGGGGGGACGGCGCCAGCTGAGACCGGTCATGCCCTGGCAGGGTGACAGTCCGGTGCGCAGGACAACCCGCCCCGCCAGGCGCAGGTCACCTGGATGGATGTAAAGGCGGATGACCTACCGGAAGACAACGGTACCCGGGTCAGCAGCCAGGGAAATGACAATGTCCAGACCCGGCTGGGGGTGCGTGCGTTCATGCAGGGACACAGTGGTCTGGACACCGCAAAGAACCGGACCTTCCAGCCGTATGTGGAAGTGAACTGACTGCATAACACAAAGTACAACGGCGTGACGATGAATGGCGTGTCGCTGAAGCAGGCTGGCGCGACCAACATCGGCGAGATGAAGCCGGGTGTGGAAAGTCAGCTAACAACACAGGCAGCCCTGTGGGGCGGCGTGGGTCAGCAGGTAGGTGACCAGGGCTACAACAATACCGCCCCGGTGGGGATGAAGTACAGCTTTTGAGTTCTGTATCCCCGCGCCGGTGCCGGGCAGGAATTTAACATCAGTATGAGAAAAAACGGCTATATGGAAAATTGTAAAATGGCGTCATGCCGGCACGGCATCCGGATAGTCGTGAATGGGCCCGTAGCCGGGCGGAGTTTTGTGAGCACCGTCTGGAACAGGGGGCAATGCCCCCCTGATTATTGCTGACGTCGGAAGTGTCATGGCGGTATGGCATAATGATTTCCGGCGTTAAGGGGTCGGGTCGCCGGGGACAATCTCATCCTCAGGCCCTCAGGCAACAGGACGTGAGTTTCCCGATTCATCCGGCTCCTGTCATCCTACCATGAGTCATCGCCCGGTGTGCAAACATGACGGTTTCTGTTTGCAGGCACCTGCAACTACGATCTGGTGTTTCCCGGGGCTATCCCAGTACCTCTATGCTTCCCTTAAACACATCATCTGTAGAAAGATGATATTCTTTATAATCAAGAGATTCTTCGAGTAATTCGCCAATTCGTGTTTCACGATAGTCCAGGTCTCTGACGCCAGGGTATCTTCTGTTTCTCATAAAATCTAATAAAGCATCTTTATTCTCCTGGAAATTTTTAGCCAGTGAGACGCCGCGGGCATTGGTTACATTTATTTTATATATGTATCCTCTGTCCCCCATCAAATTACTGTATGCCTTCACACCCTCTTCGGTTTCAGAAACAATAAGTGTTTTCTCTGTTTCAGCTGCCGTATTAAGCATATCCGGAATATATGAAAAATCACGGGAAGGACCAAATCCGTCTTTACGGATAACTCCCGGAGCTCGTGTGTCAAACCTGAATAATGTTCTGGTTGCCCGTTCTTCAATAAGTCCATTTTCATTACGAAAAGGTAATGTAATATCCCGTGAAATTTCCGCAGCACCAGCGCCTTCTCCGGCATGAGATGGCGTCATCATGAGTCCCCCGAAGGGGCGGTTACTGGTGCCTTTCAGCAGACTCACCAGTGATTTGGCTTCCGGAGCCACTTTGCTGAGCACCCCGGAGCTCAGCCCGCTCACTATCCCCGTTCCCAGTGCGGCCCACCCCAGCGCCGCCGCCGTTTTCGGGTCCGACTCCTCCACAAACTGTTGCGCCACGGCCAGACCGGTTGAGGCCACTGCCGTGGTCACGGACACCACGGACAGGGCCACCGCCAGGGATGAGCCTCCTGAAACCGGGGTTAACAGCACCCCCAGCGCCACCCCGGCAGCAATCCCTAACCAGCCCCAGAAGCTGTGATGCCCGGTCGGGTCGGCGTGGTTCACCGGGTCACCGGCACAGTAGGCGTACGGATTGAGACCGCCGGCCCCGAACGGACTCAGGCTGTCCGGGCAGGTAAAGCGCATCAAAGGCTGTACGCCCGGTAGCCGTTGCCCAGGTGACAGTGCCCGCTGACGGGGTCAGTCCGTTCACCGTTAAATCCGAAAAGACAGTGATTCATGTCTGGCGATACTCCCTTTTGCATTCATTTCCCGATGTCATACCGCAGCGATAACCGGCAGGCAAACAGGAAAATTCAGGGAAATGTGAATCTGACAGGAATGGCCTCCGGTCTTTTATGTCGGACACTGACCTTCAGAGTGCGCGGGGCTGGATTTCTGATATCCGGCGTGCCCCGTTGATGGCGGAAAGAAGGGGGTGACCGCCATCGCCGACAGTTTTGTTTGTAATACATTGAATATTCCTGGCGTGATTTTTAAATGGTTTTCCGGTACCTCTTTATGCGGAAACCCTTATCCTCTGTAGGAGAAAAATTATGACGTATGACAGTATCAGTGATGTCGGATTTATTAACCCCGAGGTGAAATTCATTTTCCCGGGACATGCATGAAAGTTATACCGGCGCCGTTATTTTTGCCAATAACTGGAACCAGGTTGAGGTGACCGTCACCGCGCGGCTGTTTAAAAGCGACCGGAAAACCCCCGTTCAGCTTTCAGATGACGACTTTATGGCCATTACGAGACTGTACAGTGGCAACGGTAATATTCTTACCTGTGACTATTTTTCGGGGGAGCAGGATAATCCCCTGTGCTTCTATAAAGAGAAAAATGAGTACTGTAAGGCACTGAAATACCCCCAGGAGACACAGGCAACCGGAGACCACCGCGAAGGCGAGCCGGGTGAGCACAGCGTTACGTTTTACCTGCATTGCAGGGATACGGGCGTGAGGGGCTATGATGTCTACGTCCAGTTTGACGGGCTCAATACCACCGATTTTCCGACGCCACCGAATACCTCCGGCGATGACAGTATTCTTAAGCGCTGCAAACTGCATATTGAGGCTCAGGAAGGCATCGATTATTCCGACTCCGCCAACTGGAAACAGCCCGACGATATTGGCAATGATACTCATTATATGGAGCCCTGGAGTGAGGGGCCCCGTGTTACCCAGAAAATGTATGTACAAATGGTCAGGCTGTTTTCCAAAGACCCTTATCGCTTTCTTTATGAGGGTTGGTGCTTTATTGATGCGGTCGATCATGCCGTCAAGTTCGGGAATAAAAATCATGGTGAGGACGACCACATGGCCTATACCCCGGAATCATGCGTTCTTGCCGCGGCCTGGGGACAGTGCGCCAATATCTGGCTTGTGGGCGGAATGCCTCCGGATAATTATTACCGTTTTTGTTACGAAGCTCAACCCCGCGATATCGGATTAAGTGAGACGGAAAGTTCATATATTTATTTCCCGTACGGAGATTCCTGGATAGGAGGAGGACCTGATTACCACAGACAGCTTTCTTCCGTGGAAAATAATGCCTTTGTCTTTCACCGGTTCTTTTTGTGGTCAACACTGGAGGATATTCGTACAAATGACAATCAGGTGGACGACTTCCTGCCTGAACAGGAGCTCCACGCGAGGGATGAATATGGTAATAGCGGCGAGCTCTTAATTACCTGGAGTGCAGAAGCCACCAATCTCATCATTGACTGACGTGACCCGCCTTCTGTCAGGAGGGCGGTTTTTTTACGGGGGTCCGGTACAGACCGGACCGGTATTTCTGTCTGTTTTTATCAGGTAATAAACCATGCGTGAAGACAATGCCCTTTACCACAGTGGGGGCTGCACGCGCATCCAGGAAGTCCGGTATCCGATTGTGCCTGAGATCCCGTTTGACCAGCAGCCGGTGACCTTTCAGACACCCTGCGCCCAGACAGACATCTGGCAACAGGAAGGGGGCCCCATCCGGCACACAGACCTGGTGTTACACCGCCTACGGGGAGCGGACGGCGCTCCCCTCTTCAGATGACGGAAAGGAGGACTGAGTGTTAAATCACAGCATGACAGGATTTAATGGTGAACGAACGGACCCCGTCAGCGGGCACTGTCACCTGGGCAACGGCTACCGGGCGTACAGCCTTTGATGCGCTTTACCTGCCCGGACAGCCTGAGTCCGTTCGGGGCCGACGGTCTCAATCCGTACGCCTACTGTGCCGGTGACCCGGTGAACCACGCCGACCCGACCGGGCATCACAGCTTCTGGGGCTGGTTAGGGATTGCTGCCGGGGTGGCGCTGGGGGTGCTGTTAACCCCGGTTTCAGGAGGCTCATCCCTGGCGGTGGCCCTGTCCGTGGTGTCCGTGACCACGGCAGTGGCCTCAACCGGTCTGGCCGTGGCGCAACAGTTTGTGGAGGAGTCGGACCCGAAAACGGCGGCGGCGCTGGGGTGGGCCGCACTGGGAACGGGGATAGTGAGCGGGCTGAGCTCCGGGGTGCTCAGCAAAGTGGCTCCGGAAGCCAAATCACTGGTGAGTCTGCTGAAAGGCACCAGTAACCGCCCCTTCGGGGGACTCATGATGGATGGGGGACAGACGCCCAGGGCTGAACCGGTTTCATCCACTTTATCACAAAATACGGCCTCACTCGGTGAACTTTCTAATGAAACTATTCAGCACATTATGGGGTATCTTGATGGCGGAGATTTACAAAGCCTGGCAAGTACTTCCAGCCGGATGCGGGCAAACGCACTGGCGGTGTCGCCACCTCTTGGTATTGCCAGACCTGTCATGGTTGCTCCTGGCGTGCCGTTTACAGCGGATACGATATTTGATGCCAGTTTCATTCTTAATCCTGAGGGGATAAACATATCCCGTCAGCAAATACGCTGGCTACAACGGGTTATCATGGGTGAAGAAAGAGGCGTTATGCCCATGCGGGTACTTCATGATGAACTGCCAACAACGGTATCTGAAAGAGCCAGAGAGGCGGGATATACTGCTGAGCAAATTTCAATATGTAGATTTCCCATTGACAATCTTCGAAGATATATGATGGCTCATTTTTATACTTCACAGATGGAGGTATATGGTGGCGTCTATATCGGGAATGATGCCGAAATGGATGCCCGGTATGCAGCTTTCTTAAACAGCAAAGGATATCCGCTTCATTATTAGACGTCGGTTGTGTTAACGAAGAAATTCCGGGTATTAAAAGGAAAGAGATAATTGGTCCTGGGCTGGCGGTATTTACCGTCGGCGCTGCCATTGCGGCTACGGACAATATGATGGCTTCGGTGGCGTCGAGCCGGGTAGTATCGCTGGCTGTGGGCACAGCGGGTGTAGTGTCAAATGTAACGGCGATTTAGTACACACTGTCCGGGTACTGAATAAGCTGACAGAGGGACTGCGTCAGCGGCCGGGAAACATTCGACCTGTTACCGCAAAATTAGTCTGATTCCCCGGCAGCTCACGAGTGGCGACAAGCAGGTACTGATAACACTTCAACAATCTTGTTATTTTGACCAGTATTAAACATAGTTCCAGAACTACCTCTCTTTTAAGAGAGGCGAAGTTTCTGATGATCTATGAAGCCAGTCTATCGAATCTCATTGTGACTCATGTATTTTCAAAGCATAAAGATCCGCCCTACGATACTGTGGATTACTTTGTCTTAGCTTATTTATACTACCCCTCCCCCCCAGAGCAAGAATATAGGTTTTGAGATTGTTAAGTTCAACCTGGCCCACTATATATTGAGCACGTTCCAGCGACAACCAGTCATTAAAGGATGCTTCCCCCGACAAGTCAGCACTACCAATAATCAGCAAGGCATATTGCTTGCCAGTATATTCTTTCACAGCCCGGCTCATTTGCACAAAATCCGGGCGAGGAACTACCGCGCTACCGTTGGAAAAAAAAACACTGCCGATAAATATTGGTTTAACCCCCAAATTGCTCTGCATAATGCTCAGATATTCTGATGGAATACTGGCATGCGAAGCAGAACACAACTCACCCATATGGGTCAGAAACAGGCGAGTTAAGTTTATTTGCTCAATGACCTCACCGGAGATGACCGAATGAATACGACCGTCATAGTCAAGTATCTCCTTTTTCCTGACTGTCGCCCCCAGCGTCGGCGACTGGAGACTCATATTCTGGCAATTAAATACCGTTAGGCCCTTGAGGGTCTTTCCTGTTACCGGGGCTGTTGACAACATCAACATCAGTAAAGTAATAAACAACCTAACCATTAACATTTCTTGTTGTTGACTCCTGAGACATATAATATAAAAATTTAGCTTCCAGGGATTCATTTAAATCCCCATCCAACTGGTCGAGAAGAATAAATCCGGTATTGTTACCCCAGGTAGTTGCGCATTGCAATCCGATATATTCTTCTGCGGCTTCTTGATTAGGTGCAACAATAACCAGCTTACTCACTTTCCCTGAAACAAAGGTATCACGTAATGCACTACAGGCTTCTTTAACACCAGGTAGTCGGTTGGGATCTATCGTATTTTTTTTACCAGAGACAAACATAAAGACCAGGTTTCTAGTTAAATTGGAGGTTCCTGAATAAATAGATTTACCTGCCCAGAGCAACCCTTCTAATGAAAGAAGAGCGGTTCCGCTATAATCCACGCTGGTGAGCGCACTTAGCGCCGATGCAGGAGTGGAAATAGTTTCATCAATAGCTGAAATCGGACAAGTAGTTGTATCACCAAAATAGCGATCCCGTGATACCGATAAGGTCTGATAACCGGTTGGCGAGGCCGTTATCATAGAGGCCGCCCTGGTGAAACTCCCCTCAGGTATAGAGTAATCACCTGAATTAGCGAACTGGTCAGTATAATCCTCGAAGTAACGATAATTATCGTAACGCCTGGCATAATGCCGTGCCAGTGGAAAATATTTTTTATAGATTTCACTATTATGGATATCATCAACTTTTTTCTTTTGCAGGTCGTATTCTTTCTGCATATTATCTAAATCCTGTTCCAGTTTTGGAATACGGCTGCGCGCCTCGCTAAGTTTACTGTTAACAGCGCTAATCTTTGACTGAATACTTTTATACTCAGGGGTCCCTTGAGGGTATTTTGATAGCTGGTTGTTCAGGTCATTTAGTAAAATAACCGATGAATCGATGAGATCCTTAACATTTTGTAGGTTCATCTTTGCCTGATCCAGAGATTGTTCCTTTGCTGCCAGTTCATCCTCCTGGCCAAAGGCCTCTTCCCACCAAGAAAAACTAAATTCGTCATCCCGGGGAATATTTGTATAGCACCGTCCGCCATAATTGACACGATAGGAATAGGGGATAATATTAAAGCGTGATGTCGGCGCATCCGCACTTAACCGACCCAGTGCGCTGTAAAGTGGTGCAGAAACCCGATCAATAACCAATTTATTCTCTGGTGTCGCCTCCACAACAAATACGACATTAAGCGGGCGTAATACCTTCACCGTATTATCCAGTGACCTGAGCTGAAGGTTCTCAGGTAGCTTTAGTGAATTATTCAGTGAGGTAAACGGTACCTCAATTGATTTAGTGACTGCTGTTCTGTCAGAAATAATCTCTGCAAGGCGCTTTTTATTTTTTTCTTCATCCAGTTCGTTAACTGAAGCCTGAGCAAACTGATGAACAAACTGATAATAGTCCTTATCTCCCAAAGCACCAGAAGCCGCAGTGAGCTGATGAAGCGCCGCCGGTGACTGGTTATGGCTCAGTAACGCAGCTCGGGCGACAGCATCTGAAATATGAAGATCTTTGTATTTTTCCAGAATACTGTATGAAACATTCTCTACCCAGAATATAGATATCATTACCATCATACCGCCTATTGCCCACAGTGGCAGCAGACTCCCCTGCTCTGAGCTTATTTTCTGTAAATATTTCATAAAACATCCTGTTAATGGTGAACTCCAGGCATCACAGTACTGCTACCTGACACAAAATCATCTGCAGAGTAAAAAATACCGTTAATTTTTCGGCAGACTGTTACCCGATATACTGAGTTTCTCTTTGCGAAAGATGTCCTGATATCAATGTTATAATCAGATAGCGGCTTACGCAGAGTACATTGCACTCCAGAGCTGGAGGGTAAATGCACAACCTGATAATTCCCATTCTGGTAGGACATCTCCTCAATATAAACATCAAAGAAATCTTGATTACTGTCGGCAATAGCAGGTATATGTTTCCTTACTTGTGCAACATCCTCAGAGCGTAGATTTTTATTGTAAAATAAAGTACTTCTCTGAGAAATCAAAACAACCAGCTGCGATGCAGTCTTTTCCGCACTCACGGTAAGCATCATGACATAAGATTGCTGAAAGCTATAGATAAACAGTCCCGAAAAAAACATAAGTACGAAAACAGCTTCAATAGCGACACTTCCTTTCTCACAATCAATAGAGTTATTTAAAATAATCATTTACTGTTATAACCTCTCGTGAAAGTGTAATTGGTAGCCCCAAAAGTTCACAGATTTCTTCAGCAGATTTCTCCCGCTCAACCTGATAGGTAAATTTAATAAGTTTACTCTTTTCACTGCAATTTCCAGGAGTTCGCTGGGAAATATTATCAAAGCATTGAATCTGAGAGGGCTTATAACTCAGGGAATTAAAATATTCCCACTGTCCGGAAGATTGTATTTGTTGGTCAAAATCCGTGGCCAGCTGAACCGGGTTGTCATTTAACTTCGCCAGATCGATGCGAGCAACTGCCAGATCTTCATTAAATGCTATCATCATTACATCATTTTGAAACTTTAGAAGTTCATAAGTGAATACAATGAAAACAAAAATAATCATAAAAACCATAGACATTTCTATTGTGGCAACCCCTCTCTCGCAGGAGAGCGTGTCAGTATAACTGTTCATCACTGGATGACCTTGATGTTTTTAAGGTCATCCAGTATGTTATTTGCCTGCTGGGCAGAATAGCGCGAAAGTAATAACTCATAAGCATGCCCATTATCACCTTCGCTAATTAAACTAAGAACTAGATTGGAAAACATCTGTGGGGAACTAACATCATGATATGCCTGATAGAGGTTATCGTCTCCGCGCAACGCCTTACCACTTCTTGCTTTCTTCATCCATGACGCAAGACTAATATTTTGTGCCAGTGCATCATCGCCGGGTAAAAATGATTTAGCCTTATCCAACATATCTAAACAAATATCCAGTTCATTCTTCTTACAGTGTGCGACCGCTGCATACATCATACTTTTTCCCTTTTCTGTGTCAGAACGTAAAGCAGAGGAATGAATAAAATCAGCATACTTCTGTATGACAGTATCAAACTCGTTACGCTGCAGGGCATTACGCATCAGCGCCATCTGTAATCGGGGGTAGTCCTTTTGTGACGAATCGATCTCTTTTTCAAGGGCCGTTAATTCGTCAGATTCCATATCATAGCGCATCAGCTTATGATAAATGTCAGCAAGATGAAAACGGGCCGTAACATCATGGACATTTTTTTGTACCTGCGCTCGTGTCAGCTCCAGTGCTTTATCTAATGCTCCAACCTCTACGGCAAGTTCGGCAGTATCCTGTGTCTGATGTGACGCGTGAATCTGCGAACATGAACAGGTAGATAACACAAGTAATATAAGAAATTTTTTCATGAGATCATATCCAGTGACATATTTTGCATGGCACGTAACAGGCCGGGGGCAATAATTTCAACAATAACCGGAAACATAATAAAAAGGATTAGCGGGATCCCCATTTTTGCGTTAACTGCCCCTATCTTTTCTTCTGTCTCAATAAAGTGAAACTGACGTATTTCCATTGCCAGAGTCTGAAGGCTGGATGACATCCCCGTCCCAAACTGAATCGAGTTTTTAACTGTTGCATTAAACTCCTGGACTTCAGTTAATGGCACTTCCTGATAAATACGGTCGCAGGCCTCATCAAGCGATGCATATTTAAGAGTGTTACTAAAGTCTTGCATACTATGCCCTAAAAGAGGTGAAAAGCGGTGTAACAAAGGTAAAATAACATCAAGAGATGCATTGAATGTCATTCCCGTTTTAATACAGGTAGCCATTAAGTCCAGGAAATATATGAAATTGGTTCTAAATTTTCTTATCTCCTGCATATGCTTACGCTCCAGATAGAATTTAACCGCGATATAGTATACGATACTAAAGCAGGGCAAACTCGCAACAGAGACACTGGCGGATAGTACTTTGATCACTAATACTATAAGTACAATCAAATAAACAATTGATGCAATAAGATAAAAAAGAGTGGCCTCTCCTGTTTTATAATAGCCTGCTTTCAGAACCAAGTTATGGAACTGGGTTTTGAACAAATATTTCTCATTGAATTTGTAGAGTCGTGCACGAACATATATAAATGCATCTCTTAGCTTGTTACTCAACTTAATATATTCTGAGAATGTGTTATGTTTCGAAACAATAAAATAAAAGCGATCGTAATATTCCTCTTCGACTTTTTGCTTGCGAACAATCAGAAAAAAAACCAGTATTCCGGCAGCAAAGCATATAATCGAAATGGCCTTAATCATAGTTCAACCTTATTGATCATTTTGGCAGCAATAACAAAGCCCAGCGATACGCTAATGACGACATAAATGACAATATAGTGTCCATACAAGGCACTAAACATATAAATAAAATTATCACGGGCAAAGGAATAAAGAATACCTACCATGATGACCGGAAGTATGGCCAGAATTTTAGCAGCACCGCGAGCCTCAGAGGTCAGCGCCCGGGTTTTCTTTTTAATCACTTGTGCTGATACCAGGTCATCGGCCAGCGCCATCAGCGTTTCCTTCAAACTACTTCCCTTCTGTAAAGAGATTTTAAGATAAGCGCTAAAAACATAATATCCCTTATAGGGGTAGATACGCTCGCCTTTATCAAGAATTTCTTCAAAACTAATACCATTCTTTAACTGTGAAGAAATCCTTTTAAATTCGCGTTGCATAATTCCATTCAGATTCAATGCGGCGGCGTCAACGGCGAGATAAATAGTTTGCCCCACCGCCAGATTACGACTAATCAGACGCAGCGCGTAGGGGAACTGACTCTCAAAATAATCGCTGAAGGCTCTTTTATACTTCTTAGTCACTATCATGCCGGCACTGATCAGTATAACGCCAGCAGATAAAACATAGACGACCGGCGAAGTATCAAATGTCATACAACAAAAAATAGCGAAGATCGCATACCCTGCTACAATCAGAGATGTGATGACAATATTTTTAACGCCATAAACCAACAAAAAATCAGGAGACTGTAATGTTGAGTTGATGAATAAGCGCCTCTTCTGCTTTGGTGCTACCTTTATCTTTGGTCTTCTGCTCGAAAACTCCTCACCAAAGACCAGCCGTAGTTTGCGTTGCAGCAGCTGTCCCCTTATTTTGATATAGACTCCCCAGCCCGCCAGAATGCAACATAACAGGAGCTCAAAGAAACTAGCCATTAAGGATTTCCTTTATCTCCTGCTGTAAGCCACTAAAAGAGACTTTACGCTCCAGCAAAGTACAGGAAATATTACACTGATGTTCGTAGATCATTGAGCCATCCGGCTGCTTAGTGCTATTCAGTACAAACACATCCTGACTTTGCACCACATCTTCCTCTATTCCACCAATCTCACTAATACAGGTAATTTTACGCTCACCTGATGGTAAACGGGCACACTGAACAATAATATCCACCGCCTGTGATATTTGACCTTTCAGAGTACGGGTTGGAATGTTTGCATTGGCCATCGTTAACATACTTTCAAGCCGAACCAGAGCGTCTTTTGGCGTATTGGCGTGGATTGTTGAGAAAGAGCCATCGTGTCCGGTATTCATTGCCTGCAACATTTCGAAAGCCTCTTCACCGCGACACTCACCAATAATAATACGGTCCGGACGCATACGCAGTGAATTGATAACCAGATCCCGGATAGTGATACTTCCCCCGCCATCAGCACCCTGCGGGCGGGATTCTAACCGTACCACATGGGCCTTTTGAATTTGTAATTCCGCGGCATCTTCAATTGTCACAATGCGGTCGCCATCATCTATTTCGTTAGAGATCGCGTTTAACAGTGTCGTTTTTCCTGAACCGGTGCCACCTGAAATAATAATATTGGCTTTGGCCCGGACCATCAGACTCAGATAGTGAGCCATATCTACCGTCATAGAATTAAAGTTAATCAGGTCGGCAAGATCGAGCTTGTCCTCCTTAAATTTTCGGATGGATATCGTGCAGCCATCTAACGCCACCGGGGGAATAATAATATTCACCCGGCTACCGTCCTGCAAACGCGCATCAACCATTGGGGAACTTTCATCTACGCGTCTGCCAATTGGTGCAACAATACGCTGTGCAATACGCATAATTTGATCGTTAGTCTTGAATACACCATCCTGGCGAATAAGCTTACCCGCTCGTTCAATATACAAAGACGAGGTACCATTAACCATAATATCATTCACTGACCCATCGTTCAGAAGCTCCTGGAGTGGACCAAGGCCAAATATATCGTCATAATAGCTCTTCACCAGCTTATCCATATTACGTCGGGTAACAATAATATTTTCCTGGTCAAGGATAATGGCCAGCAGCTGATCAATTGACTTTAGTGTTTCTTCCATCTCTTGCTGTTCAGCAGCATCGATATTCAGACGGTCTATCAGAATACTGCGAACTTTTTCATATTCAGAAGCTTGCATATATCACCTAAAAATCTCATCAATCAGGTTGGCGTTAGATTTTTTTAACCATGGGATGAACCTATGGTTTCCCCCCAGATGACCTGAAAAATCCACCTTCATTGCCAGTTTTGACTGGATATCGCCATCGGTTATCCGCAACCCTGAATACTGCTGCGGTGTCCGGAGGCAAAATAGTTTATCCCTACTTTTTCCATCATTATCCTTTTTGAAGGAAATCCTTTCCTGCAAATAATTGAGATTGTAGATAGATTCTATTTGACTATTAGTCAATAAAACTCTGATATCGCTATTTGCCAGTAGATCCAACCCTGAATGGGAGGTAATTAAATAATAAGGCAGATTAATAAAAATAAATCCATAAATACCGGAAACAGAGTCAATGAATGTATCAATTCCTTTCACTAATGAATCTGTGCTGGCTACATCAATATCATCCATTAACAAATTAAATGAAATATAATCAAAATGGTCGTTAAATTTGTTAATTAATTTATGAGAAGATGGCGCATCCAGTTCCTCACCATCACGGGTGATATGCTGAACAGCCTGGGGATTAGCGCGCACCCCCAGTTCGGCATCGTAATAAATATTCGCAAGGTCACAGTTGATTAGCAACGTTGAGTAAGACTTCAATAATGCGCTATCTTTCAAATTATTAAAAACGTGGTAGCTCAGGTTCACATCCGGTGTGGTGTTGCACAGCGAAATGATCATTGATGCCCGGGTGCGAATATAGCCGAAGCCCTTTAAAAGCACTTTAGTCAGACGAGTAACGTCACCACCTTCAGTAAAATAAGCGGCATAGCCCTGCTCTTCTGCTTTCCATGATGCATCAAGGGAATTGCTGCTACCGGTCAGAACAGCAGGATAGCGTCCCCGTAATATCATTGAGAACTCAGCCACGGCACTGTCATTGTAAGCACTCCCCTCAATAATAAACCACAGCCGGTTCGAAATGTTACTTTCGATAATCGCAATAATATCAGCCGGTGCCGACTGGTGATATTCAACGCCAATACCATAGATATGCAATGCCTCTGCTACTTTTGAGAATTGCTGGCCAGGATTCCCCATGATAATAACCAAATCTCTTTTTCTGGCCGTACCAAAGCGTTTCTTCAGTTTATCAAGATTCATTATAAACCCTTAGATTCCGGTCATTTATATTAGTCGCGCAGGGGGCTAACTGGATATATTGATGTAGCTCAGTCGCGGAACTCTTATACCAGTTGAAATCATCAAGTTGACTGGTGTAGCACTCTGCTTGTCGGTATCTTGCCAGCTGTATCTGAATATCAGCAAAATCATCGATCACTTGCATATGTGGTTTTATCGAGAATGTGTTTTCAAAATAATCACTGACTCGCTGTGCCGCCATATGGTTTTGTGCATTGCTAAAAATACTGACATCGGTAAATCCTTCAGGAACTTTCTCAACGATGGCCCGTTCAATACGTGTGAAGTCATAGCTCCCCGGCCGGTCTGTCATTTTGATTGCAAACACATCATTATCTTTAGCGGAGGACCAACTGACCGGAGCTGAACAGGATGTCAGAAAGACAGTCAGTAACCCGCTGCCGATAGTTTTAATCAATGACATAGTCTGCTTCCTTTAATATTTCCACGGTGGATTTATCGTTTGAATCATTAATATCAAAAAAGGTTTGCCAGGGGCTGGACAATCTGGAGAAGGGAAGATTAATCTCACTTCTCTCTGTTGGTTTCACATATTCTACAGTGGCAAAGATAACCAGTTCGCTTCTTCCGGAATCGAAGCTGGCAGACTTAAACAGCGCCCCCAGTATCGGGATATCACTCAAACCCGGAATTTTGTTGACATATTGGGTCTGACTATTGTCGATCAACCCCCCCAGCACAAAGCTCTCACCATCGCGCATGCGAACCGACGTGGCCACATTACGTGTATTAATAATGGGCAGTTCGGTATCCTCATATTTATAAGAGCCACCCAGCTGTGATGATTCTACCGTTACATCCATGCTGATAGATGAGTCGGTATTGATTACCGGTGCAAAATTAAGTTTCACACCATAATCTTTCCATTCTACACTAGAGCCGTTTTCGCTACGCTGGAAAATGGGGATTTGCCCACCGCCGTGAAAGCTGGCGGTTTTACCATTGGTTACCGTCAGGCTCGGTGTCGTCAGGACATTTGCCAGATTATTCTTAGCTAATGCATTGATAGCCACCCCCAGTGAACTAAAATTCATTCCCCTGATCATGGAGCTATAAAGACCACCACTAATTGACAGCGCACTATTAGAGCCAGAAAGCGTGCCATTACCCCAGTCAATTCCTAAGGTCTCTGTCACCTTTTTTGAGACTTCCGCTACGGTAACCCGTATTTTTATCTGCTGGTTTTTCTGGGTAATCAGAGAATATTTAATCTGATCCTCAGCAAAGTGCTCCTGAACCAGCTTTTTGATATAGTCGATATCTTCACTGGTGTTGACATTGCCACTGATGGTTAATGAACTCCCCATATCAATAGCTCTGACGTCTTTAAACCCTTCATTAGCCAGTAATGTATTAATTGTTGTTGCCTGGCCGTGAAAATCATTGACGGTAACAGGAAGGGTACGTGTTTCACCCTGCTTACCATTAATGATAATATTTGTCTGGCCGCTGGACTTCCCGAAAATATAGATACTATGGTCGTCAATAACTTTAAAGTCGGCCACCTCAGGTGAGCCTACGACAACGGTACCGACAGTGAAATCAGTGGTATACTCCCTGGCTTTGTTAACATCAATATCCAGTGCCAGGCAAACCTGGCTAACAGCCAGTATAATTAAAGCCAGGATTGATTTGGTGATCGCATTCATTGACGGCTCCCGCTCCCTCTAATTTCTATCACTTTTGGTTTCTTCACTGCCAGAGGAGCACCAGAGACAATATCAGCAGCCGTAACCTCCCGGGAATCTATATCGATGCTGGAAAGTTTATTTCTCAGTACATTCACTTTAACCGGTGAAACCACAAACGTGCCCAGTACCTGGGCCTGAATAACACTATCAATATCTCTTTTATTAAAATAGGCGTAGACGATTCTCGTTGCCAATTCGTTACCGATTTTGCCGATTTCACTCGCTTGATCCTGAAGGACCTGCCCTTTTGAAACGGCGGACAGGTTAGTCGTGTTATTTTTCCCATTACGATCGGCAAGACGTTTTACCATCCAGACATTACTGGCAAATTTCTTCACTCGTGTATCTTTATACTCTTTGCCCAATCCCGAACCGCCACTCCGATCTTGCTGATAAATATCCTCCCGATAAATACTATTATCATTAGAAACCAGATAGAGATTTACAAAGCCATAGTCTCCGACATCCGGGTTCAGTATACTTTCAGCACTGACAGACAAAGGGAAGGCAATAAGTTCGGCATTGATTTTATCAGGCAAATTCTTAACATTTTTCGCTGTAATTGCCTGTTCCCGGGCAATATCTGTAATAGCGACAGCTCCGCCGGTCAGCACCTCTGACAGGCTTTTCTCATTAAGTGCACCTGCCAGAGCGGCCGGATGCTCACCGGGTCGCAGTTTTATTGTCTTACGCATGAAAAAACTGCCGTTTACAATGGTACCGGCAATAATGCCATGTGTAGCGACAAAGTAGCTATATTCAACGCTATCGTGAGTATTTTGCTGCTTCGGGGCGGGGCTAAAGCTTTTATAAATTCCCGCTACGCCAACAAACATCATAATAATGGCCAGAATTGCTATATATCGATAGCGCATAACTTTTACCTTTCAACTTAACGAATGAAAGTAAACAAACACAGAGCCGCCGCAATGGGAATGCCATAGGGAATTCCCTCTTTAACCGTATCAATCCTGAAAACCATAGATATCCTGGTTAGCAGAAAGTGCCACATTAGCGCCCAGACTCCCCCGCTAAAAATCACGAAGTAGATAATATCGGGTTGCCATGGGGCAGGGCATAGCAGTAATGTCACGCTGAGTAATTTTATATCCCCCATACCAATAATATTGTGAACTGCCAGCATGAAGCCCACGCCAAACACGACCAGCGGAATAATGACACCGCCAGTAATGTGGTGCGAATAACTCTGATAATTCAACATATAGCAAAAGCCAACCAGCACTAAGGCACTGACTGCCGCGTCAGGAATTCTGCGATAGCGGATATCCATAAACACAATATAGATGGATATAGCAACAATAAATATATGGTAGATCATATGATATTGCTGGCTACAACAGCAGCCAGCCTGTCTAAAAATGATATCTTTATTTAATAATACTTTCAACACCGGTAATTTTGGTGCTCATCGTACTCCAGGCACCTTCCAGCGCTTTAAGGAACCCACCTTTATCGAAAATAAAAAATAGCACAGAGGCCATTGCTACACCAATAATGGCATATTCAATAGCGGTAATACCATCTTCACGGCGCAGACGCGCAGTAACGGATTGCAGGCCTACCTGAAGCGTTGTACACGATTTTAAAACCATATCGTCAATCATAATAAGTACCAAAACAAAATTAAAGACACTGAGTGCTTGTATATACTGGCGTTAATGATTAACGAACCAAAAAACGCCAGCCTACTCAAACCCGGAAATACCAGACAGCTAAAGCTGATAAATCGCGGCGAATTATTAATGATTGTCGAAAAAAAAGAAAATGGTTATTTCGATCGGAAAAATCTTTTTTAATAGAATTTTCCTATTAAAAAATGCCATTCGATCGTTTGTGTCGATCTATTTGATAACAAAGGTCAGGAAAATGCTTCTGAATCAGCTAAATAACGACGATGCATTCTTAGCGCACGGTCACAAAAAATTGAACAATCATCACCACAAATTTCAACATTTTAATTATGATATATATAATATCAAATAAGACAATCCCGAAAGAGTTTAAATCAACAAAAAACAGCGTCCGGATAAAACAACTGTAAGCATGTCCGTTTTATACCCTAAATAATTCGAGCGGCTTCCAGGCGGGTCGCTCCTGCACATCCATGTGTTCGCGACATTTACGCATCCATGCACGGCACCGCGAACGACAAATCGGTTTATCGGTTTGAACAACGCTTTCGTTGGCCTGTAGGGTGAGCCGCAGGCTCGGAATCCCCAGGAGCATAGCTAAAACTATGTGGCTGGGGTGACAAAGCTGTCAGGAACAAATTTGAACGCACTTTGTGCGGCCCTGAGAAGGCGAGACCCACAGGGCCTCGTAACACGGCAAGCTAATGAATCTATGCCGGAGTCGGCATGCCTCGTGGGAAATTACTCTGATGCAGGATGAAATTGAGGGACGCTATCCGCGCTATAGCTGTACGGAGCCTTGTCTGGCACAAAGAAGAGTTCAGATGAAATCAGCAGGTTCATCGCTGGAATGAAATCCGGCACGATGACTGCCAGATCGGGCTCCTGAATGCATTATTAAAACCGTTAATCTCATTAACAAAGGTGGATTAAAGGCATGTCGGATGCATATACTCTCTATGAGAATTGAGAACGTTTGATCATTTTTCCCGCCTGAACCGGCGGGATTTTTTTTACCACACCACTATCACATTACTTAAAATAGCTCCCCTTAATACTGCCACTGGTAATAGCATAATGGGCTAATAGCGAGAATCCTCCCGGATGTTATTGATACTACCCGACTGAATGACGTTATGCGCCTGTTGCCCTGGTGCTCTGATTATTATAGTTCTTTCATACACTTATAAACAAACGCCCGAGACCGTTGGGTGATAAAGACAATTTCTTCAGGTCTCCTCCCCTCTTCCAGATACTTTCGTACCGCCTCTTTATCCTGACTAACACGCTCCCGACGCGACTTACGTTGTGAGTTATCCTGTTGTCCGGAAAGTCCCCTGTGCTGCAATAATTCATTGATTCTTACAATACAATCGCATGCAAACTCCTGCTCTTGTGATGTGGCTCCCGAGTGCAAAATAACACTCTGCCATGCCGATATCGCTCGCCGTAAATAGCCAGCAACTTCCAGCCTTTGCGCATGGGTAATCATATCTTTAGTGGATTTATCTACCATAACAATACGCTGATTTTAAAAATGAGAAAGGAGCCATCAGAAGATAATACACTAATAAAAAAGCATTATTTCTCATCAGCCCCCTCATGCCCGCCCCAACGAAAGCGAAATAAGCCTGACCACGAATGATTGTACGTCATTTACCGGTACCCTTCAGAGTAAATGGCAAACCCCGCCCGGGAAAAGCGGGCGAGGAACCAGACTCAGAAGCTGTATTTAACGCCCAGCGTGGCTTCAGTATTGCTGTAGCCCTTATCGCCAAGCTGCTGACCCACGTTACCCCACAGGGCCGTCCGGTTTGTCAGTTGACCTTCCACACCGAGTTTCATCTCGCCGATGTTGGTCGCCCCCGCCTGCTCCAGCGATACGCCGTTCATGGTCACACCGTTGCGCTTCGTGTTATGCAACCAGTTCACTTCCACAAACGGCTGGAAGGTCCGGTTCTTTGCGGTGTCCAGACCACGGTGTCCCTTCATGAACGCACGCATCCCCAGCCGGGTCTGGGCATTGTCATTTCCCTGGCTGCTGACCCGGGTACCGTTGGCTTCCGTCAGATCATCCGCCTTTACACCCATCCAGGTGACCTGCGCCTGGGGTTCAATAAAGTAGCGGGTCGGGTTGTCCTGCGCACCAGACTGTCCCACCGCCAGGGTATAACCGGTCTCAACTGACGCCGTCACCCCTTTCGATTTGTACTTCTCTGAACTGATATCATCGCCGTTCACATGATTATCGAACCAGCTGTACATCACCTGGCTGTCCACATAGGCACCCGTGTTATCTGCATCATTCTGGTACCAGGTACCGTACAGCCCGACGCTGTAGCCGGTTACTGAGCCTTTTGAACCATGCCCGGACACAGAAGACTGCGTATTGTTGTGGCTGTTGCCGTATCCGGCCATCAGCCCCAGATGGAAGCGGTCGTGGTCATCACTGCTCCACTGTGCCAGGTCGCCACCCAGCTGGGCCACCCAGGTATTACCGGTAGTGCGCAGCTGGCCGGTACTGTCACGGAAACGGTTGTGGGTACCCACCTGGCGCAGCCACAGGCTGGTGACATTCCCTGCGTTATCCAGCACATTCATATACCGGTTCTCCCCGGCACGGTCATGCAGGGTGGTCAGGAACATGGAGGAAGCGGCCTGGTTGGCAATGTAGGTGCCGGCCTCCGGGCGCACCCTGTGGTCATCAGGAATCGGGTCAGGGCCTGGGTTGGGACCAGGATTAGGCCCGGGTATCGGCCCCGGATTAGGGCCGGAATAGCTGCTGTCCAGTACCCAGCTGTTGCCCTTTTTATCCAGCGTATAGTCAAACATCCCGGCCACAATACGCCCTTTTTGTTTAAAGGCACCATCGGTAGCAGTGCCGTCCACATGGATAAGCTCGATACCGTCCAGCGTTTTGTTGCCGGTACCGCCGGCATTGGTGACGGAGACGTTCGTGCTGCCACCGGCATTGCCTTTAATTTCCAGTTTGTCGGTGGGGGAGTTATCTCCGCCAAGAGCGGTATTGAACAGCAGATTGCCGTTGTTGCCGGTGTAGTTACCGCCAACGGTCAGAACCGTGCCCGGGGTACTGTCATACGCCAGGGAAATGGTACCGTCGTTCGCCACGTTGCCGGCGATGGTGGAATTGCCGGTCAGGTTCCAGGCAGACTCTTTTGCCAGCGTCAGTGAGCTGATGCCCTGCATCATGCCGGTAAGCATTCCATCTTTATTCAGAGAGACGTTTTCTGTTCCCCCCTCATTATTTAACAGGTTTCCCGTCAGGCCGGCATTTGTCACGGACAGATTAAGTTGACTTCCGCTGTCGACCGAAGCCAGGATATTGTCCCTTCCGGTAAGCTGGGTACCATTTTTCAGTTCAAGATTAAGCGTTGCTCCGTTGCCTACCCGGATAGCAGCACCGCCATCACCGGAGACCAGGGAGTGATCCAGCTCCAGGTTCGTGACACCGGCAGGATTGTCGCTACGGGGATCGGTACCGATATAAACACCATAGATACCACCGTGGACGGTACTGTCCGCAATGGTGCCAGAAACAGGCATATCGTCTCTGTTCATGATAAGAAGCCCCGTACCATCTGGCGTCACATCTTCAAGAAGAGAGCCGGAATCCACAGCAAATGAGGATTCACCGGAGCCGTCATCACCCGGTGTATAAAGATCGAAAATCATCGCACCACTTTTGACATCCGGGGCAGGGACGGAATCAAGATCAAGTGGTTCTTTCCCTGTTGAAATCAATGTACTACCGTGAATCTGAATTGTATTTTTAATATCACTAACAGCCAGAGCTGCCGTCCCTGCGCTAACAACGGCCTGATTCAGCGTTACTGCGCTTTCAGTTGCGTCTAAATAAATGCCATATTTATCCGCCGTCACCTGGCTCCCATTGATATTTATTGTGTTTCCATCAAAACCAGGCATGGTCGCTATAGCGGTATCCCCTGCATGGATGATTGAGCGGGACGTGGTATTCAGCGTTCCGCCGCCTAACAAAAGAAACGTAAAGACATCCGACGAGTCATCAACAATTGCATTATCAAGAGATACTTCGCCCCCCTGCAGGGTCGCGCCCCCATTGAGTCTGGCCGCGGCTCCGCTGCAGCCAGACAGCAGCAGTTTCCCCTGACTGGTTGTCCATCGCCCTGTCAGTACCCCTCCTCCTTTTACCTCTACCACCCCAGTCCCAATCCAGTTATTGCTGCTGTTATTACCAGCAACGCCACCGTTTTCAATAATTAACTGGCTATTATTTTCAATATCATACGCTTCATTGGGCGTATTTTTATCTATCGAGTGGTTGTTCCCGTCATCAATAACATGGACCCCGGGGGCTGCCATAACTGACGTGGCGCAGAGTGATATCACCCCAGCAAGGAACCGGAGTGGGTATGCTTTCATATGGAATTGATTTAGTTTCATATTTAATAACATTGTTAGTATGTATAGTAGTCCATCAACTATCCTTCCGAATTCAGAAAATTAGAGGATAGTAGTGGGATAGATTGTCTTTACCCTCTCAGGCCAGCAGAAGGCACTATTAAACTTAGGACATGACTAAACTTAAAATAAAACGACTGAGGTTTAATACTAGCATTGTTTCTGGTATTACACGCCATTGACTGATGGCATCACCTTATCCCTGACTACTGACTTCATCATTCGTTTACTGCAATAGGCTAATGGTATAACCATAATGAAATCAACAAGTAACAGATAGACCAGTACAATAGAAAGGAGATGATGTTATTACCAGCTATAAAATCGAGATTTATAATCTTATTTTATAGCCTCTAATTCGATGGATGGCAAAATCGGGCGGCCCTGAGCCTGAATTGTCATATTTTCCTTGTAACCATTTGTTATACCGTCGTGGCAGCCAATAGTGAGCTTGGCCTTCCCCTCTGCATCGCACTGAACTGTTATTAAATAATCACTATCTGAGTCTGGAAAATAGAAGGCACTGTTCTCCCCCTTCTCCATGCTCAATTGCAAAGACAATCCATCCCATGCTTTCCCATCGGCAGTTGCGGCAGTGAAGGTATAAACTTTCCTTCCCCCGACTCTGATGACACCCGGGGAATCTAAATCAGCCTGCAGATCTTTGCTGACGACAAATAACTGCTCAAACTGACATGGAATTTTGTTACACGTCGCGGTAACCGTGGCTCCCTGAGTACTCATGCTGATTGCCCTCAAATATGCGCTGGTAGTTTTCCCATCCTGGTCCGTCAACTGAGGCGCAGAACAGGGCAAAACAGAGGATGAAGTTGTGCTGAACTCCACCTGTGCATCCTTTACTACCTGTCCCTTCGCATCCAGGGCCTGGACTATTAACGGCTCATGAAACAGATCATACTGGCTAAGGTCCCAGGCAAACTGGTTGTTGCCTGATATATATTTCAGCGCAGTAACATACGGAGTCGGGTCAGGGTTAATGCGCTCTTTGACGTCAAGCTTGCAGGGGGCTGGATTGGCACTTCCAGGCATGGATACTTCCAGCTGGAATTTTTCGTACAGTGTTCCTCCCCTGACAAAAAAGGTGACAGTCCCGTCGCTGCCAACCGGTGTTGATAGGTGGTGTTTCCATACATCCCCTCTAAGGCTGACTTCAGGACGGCCCTCATCATCTCCCTCAACCTGAATGGAAATGTTTTGGGTAGGAGGAGGGCTTCCAACATCATAAAAAACCCAGGCAGTCAGTGCACAAGGCGCTTCCGGATAGAGCTGCAAGCTTGCAGCAGACAAAGATATGGTATAAGGATAATCACTCGCTTTCATAGATATCGAACCCATTCATTGTAGACAGAAAAAACCGGGGACGTTATCCCCGGGTCGGAACAGAAAATTACTAAATCTTCACAGCATAGGTCTCGCTGTTCGTTAAAGTAGGATCTTCAGACTCGTAGTTTACTGTTACTACTAAGGACTTCATGTTTTTGCCACAGAAAATACCGTACGTTTCAGTTTTCGCCAGCGTCACCGTTCCGCTGCTATCTGTTACAAGCAATCCTTTCAACGACGAATGATCAACAGGTTTTTTATTAATATTATCATAGAGATGAGCAGAAGAGGCATCGTCTCCGTAATGCTCAAAATCCAGGTCAATCGCCTCACCGGCAGCAGCACCAGTAAGCGTAATAACAAAGGGAGTAACGGCCTCACTCCCCGGCCTGCATGTCCACGTAGAAGGATCCTGTAATCCCAGAGTAGTTGGCATAGGACGGACATTAACAACAGGAGGGGTAGCCGGTTGTTTTCCAGCACAGACTACAGTGACGGGAACGTTATCCGCTGCATTCTTTCCCCCAACGACATGGACCGAGGCCACACCTTGACTATTGGTATAGATAGTCTGACTGCTACCAGGGGTGCCCGTGCCATCAGACAGCAGCACGTTCGGATCTGTTACAGAAAATGTTACGCCGCGTTTGCTTAGGCTATTTGGGTCAGATTCAATCTGCACGATCAAATCCGTAGTGGATTCTTTTTGTTCGTGCACGTTGATGGTTCCGCCTTCGATAATATCAACCGCTGTAACCGGCGCAAAAATTCTTGCCGTGACAACCTTCCCGTCTGTCTGACCGCGGATATTGGCATAAACATTAAACGTAGTGCCGTTCTCCCCCAGCGCATAGAGTGAATCAACGGTAATATTCCCGTCGTTTGCAGTAGCCTTAATCGGTATGCCCGTTACATGCTTTCCATTTCCATCTTTAAACGTCCCCACGCTCGGCTCGTAAATCATAAAGTCAACCCAGACATCTTCTGTCGGTGGCTGATCATTTAATTGTAAAGGGGGGGTATCTTTCGTTACTGTTACCGTCCAATTTGGATATTGCTCTGTGGATGGCGTTTCGATCTGTTCAGGAGCAGTGAGTGTATATTTTGGTCCAGTTGGATTATACCAGTCAGCAGGCTGGAATGCTGTGATGCTTTTCTTTGCTGACTGTGTATCATATTGATCCGTCAGGTAGAAAGTGTCCGAATTTTTATCATAGGCGATATCATACGCATCATTGGCATTCTGCAGTTCATAGTAGCCTTTTACCCGACCATTAGGCATACATTCTGCCAGCCCGGGCTTGACGGATGAATCTGGATCTCCATTGAGAGTGACCCACAAATAACCATGAATATCACACAGAATCTGCTGGGCAGGTCGAGCAAAAGAAGTGATGCTTTCTAGCTTCATCTTCGCGGGAGTATCAGCATCAGCATCGCTGATATGCCATACTTCACCGTTTTCCAGTACCATCCAGAGGTTTTTCCCTTCGTGGTCTGCGGCCAGGCTATAAGGAATATTGTTAACGGTCTCTTCCAGCTCATACCGTTTGAAGTCCTTATCATAATAACCAACTTTGTATCGCTCTTCTTCACTGGCAAAAGTGAACCATATCCGGCTTTCACTGTTCACGCTTGTCAACGCCAGTCTGCGAACATCATTTGATTTATCGGGTCCATTCGCAATAGCAGAAGTCTTAGGATCAATGGTAAAAATACCCTTGAGATCATCACAGACCCATAGAAGCTGACTGTTTTCGTCCCAAAGAATATCCCTAAGGTTACTTAGGTCATCAGAAATGTTTACTTTGTTAACAGTGCCAGGGGTGGACGGGTCAAAATAAAACAGGTTTTGACCTGCTTCTGAGCCATAGGTGGTGACCCAGACATTATTTACTGTATCATTATCTGTTTGCAGGGCGATATACACACCTGCCATAGTTTCTGATTTGTCATTTGTCAGTGTCACCGGGGCAGATGCTGTGCCACTATTAATATCCACCTGATAAACTGAAATCGTTTCTATTTGGTTCGCACTACACGTCCAGAACTTATCACCACCAGGTTCCATTACGATTCCCGCCGTTGGCAAGGTAATATCTTCAACAAACAGGTCATCCTGTTTTGCTTTAAGTTTATCCATTGCATTCCTCTTTTTACAAAAATACGCTAATGAAATTTTTTAAGAAACTACGCTAAGTTTAAATTAATGACAGCAATAAAACTTATAAATAATTACTAATCCCTCCATTGTTATCATCCCCTCTCCTTCTTCAGGCATAAATTCATAGTGTTTTCGTGAAATAGCTAGTCGCTCGAAACGGTAATGACACCCTGAGTATATGGTGTACTATCGCCTTTAATGCCCACCCTGAGTGTAAACGCACCGTCATAAGTATCACACTCAATAGTTCTGCAGGTTACCAGGCCAGTTCCGATAACTCCCAGACAGGCTGGAACAGTATCGGTATCTTTATCGACATGACCTGTTATTATATTTGTTGGTTCAGAAAATCTTGCCCCTGCGGTATTATTCAGAATCTTAAACTCCACATATTTACCACTGGTAATGAATTTGTTATTGCTGTCTTTAAGCTGAACGCTAAAAGCTCTGGGGCTATTAATATCTATCGTGTCTTTATCTTTCCAGCCTGCTCTTTCTACTGTAGCAACGTAGGGAGCTTCACAAATAGAAACGTCCATATGGCATTGAGCGGGAGAAAGATGAACAGAATCATCACCAGCTTCTATATAGACCGTAAAGTGACCTGCTATATCCGGAACAGAAATAGCCGGAATATGTGCATATCCATAGTCATCTGTTGTACCACTCTGATATGTACCGCCTGCTTCTGAAAATGCCACGCCAGGAGCATCAGAATCATCAAGACTGAATGATACCGGTTGAGATGCTGCTGGAGTATTATCACTAAGCAGTGCCCGTGCTCGCCAGCGGCCGTTTTCTGTAACCCAGTTCCGGGATACGCTGTCATGATTGCCAATGGGCTCCAGGTCCTCGAATGAGTCAATACGGACAACTTCAAGCGCCAGGGTTTTACAAACATCAGGATTATCGGCATCCGATATATTCAGACTAAATTTTCCCGGATGCACCCCAGCCTGTACCAAAGGCAGAGCGACAGGGTCAGTACCCGCCATCTGTTCGGCAAAATCATAGGGATGATCTGCGTCACAAAAATGTGGCGTCCCCTGGTCTCCATTCAGTATCGTGGCCTGAATACTACCATCAGCTTTAGGTCGCCAGTCGTTACCTACTAATACCTGGAGTTGTGCCTCAAAACCAGTATTGGGGTTAAAGAAACCCTCAACAGGGGCTTTCAGATCATTTGTTGAAGGCTCCGGAGTTATAATTATGCGGGTCTGCTCTTGTTTGGTAAAGCCGATACTTAATGCTTCATCTCCTGCTACGGATAATTTCAACTCACCTGTCACATTATCATCAGCCTCCAGAGTACCTGCCGGCAAGGTAACCACAGCTTGCTCGTTACACTGAAACGAGGCAGAGTCAGTACCATTGGTAAATTGAACACCGTTTATGTCCGGGGACAAGGTGAACTCGACCCATGCACCGGGAAGTAAGTCGCCCTCATCATCGGTTACCTCAAATTTCTGAGCAGCAATCTGCTGTTTTGGCCTGTAGTTAATAGCTTTTTTAGTCGCAGGCATCAGCTGCGCCACTGGAGCATGGTCAAAAAACATGTCTATATTACGCAGTGTTGGAGCATTTTCATCGATAACATTTATGCCGCAGCTGAATTGTAATGGCACTGTCTTAAAAGGGGAGCCCTGTGGAATATCAACCCCATCAAACCCGATGCTTTGTTTTTCCCAATTTTGGCCACACGTTATCTCATGGTTAGGGCTCGTTTCACCGAGCTTAACGACCATCGTACATTCACGCACATTCAGGTCAGGCGTATAAAAATCTGACCGGGAGAATAAAAATAAAGTTGCTTTACCCGGGCGGGTAAAGACCACATTCTGTTTAATCATGCCCGGACCATTGTCAAAAGAAGCACTTAAGCGAATCGCATTAGAATGTGGCAAAGTGTTCTGCCAGTCTTTATCATCTCGTGCCCCCCTACTCTTATAGCCACAGATTGTCTCTTGCATACCTGAGGTACTGATGTCCCAGCTATTTCCTGTGTTATTTTGATCGAAGATATACGTTCTCTCTTTCTGATCCAAAGGAGTGTCGGGGTTATTAAAATCAGCATACTCAAAGATCAAAAGTCCATCATCAATGATATTTTTAGTTGTCATTATGACGAGTCCCAATTTGTAGAGGCAAAGAATAACCTTTGCCTCTGTATTTAAAATAAAGATATCAGGAATGAGTAATGTAATTTAGCGTCAGGCTACTGGTTCTCCTGTTGACAGCGCCAGGGTACTCCAGTAGCCCATTTGAATGGCACCAATTTTCTCCTCGAAAGGAACGTAGGTTGGGAGCATAATTGATCCATCAGGGAGGCCAATATTTCCATATGCGCTTTGTCCCCAGACATACAGCTTGCCATCGGTAGTTACTGCTGCACTCTGATAAAGGTCTGCAGCAATATCCTGGCATGGTTCATTATTCGCGATCGAGATAATAAATGGCTCAAAAATTGCGCCGGTGTCTGACTGAGCCAGAGTATGTGACTCGTTCCAGCCCCAGCCCCAAACGTTTCCATCCATATCCAGGGCAAGTGCATGTTGTCCACCCAACACAACTTTTTTGATCTTGGGAGTTTCTCCATTAAAGCTTAGTTTGAAGGGGTCGTAATGCTTTCCACTATTATCTCTATTTCCAAGGCATCCTTCCCAGGCGTTACCCCAAACGTAAACTTCATGATCTTCATTAATTGCTGCGCCCATAAATTTTGTTTGAGCAACCGATAACCACTTATGTTCACTCAATGTACCATCATCAACTTTTTTCATAGTGGTAATAGCTGGTGCATTTGCTTCATCTGAGAGGTGAACATTACAATTTGCATCTGACCAGCCGCAGCGGTAAAGGCAGCCCTCGTCGTCATCATCTTTACCAATAGCGAACAATGTGTAACCACGATAGCCCTCTTGATACATGTTGCTGGCAGAAATATATTTATATTTACGCTCTCCTAATTTCGCAAAATTACACGTATTCACATCACCTTGATTATCACCCAAGCAACCATAGGAATGATTACCGGTAACATATAAATAACCATCTGAATCAAGAGCAGCCGAATAGTAAAAAGCGGTTGTTGCCTGGACAATATTTGTTGGATGTGACCCATTCTCACCAAAAGAACAAAGTGTTGGAGCCTCTGGATCGACATAATCTCCCGTACCTAACGCACCAGTTCCATTATACCCAAACCCCCAAAGTTGGCCCTTGTCACTGATTGCCAGGTGAGAACAGCCACCGCGAGTGACACTTCTCCATTTATGATCTCTATTATCCAGGTTAGTCAGAGTATGAATTTGTTCTTTCTTTGCTAACTGCCAATGGTCACAGGCGCCTGTTACATAAATATCATAGGAAGGGGTTGTTTCAACTTCCACTGTAAACTTCCTCTGATCAATGTCAGCAGTTTCCCCATGAATCTTCTGAGCAGGGCCACCATTTGGAGTATAATAATAATAAAGCGAAGCTTGATGACCGTTTGCTGTCGCTGCTGTAAGCATTTCCAGTGTGACCTCAAAGGGCATCTCACTATGCGGAGATTCCACAACCTTCTTACCCATTGACACACTCTCTTCCAGAGTTTCACCGTAAACCCATATCATTTCAATTGAGTCGCCGGAAAAAATATGAGTATGATCAGCTGGAAGAATTGCGTGTGTAATACTTTTCCCATCTTTCAGGGCGATGTCAGTCGTCAGAGGTGTACCCGGTTTAACCCGATCCAATACATCAATAAAAGGAACAGGGAAATCGTCATTAAAATCATCTTGTTCATTTGAGTTTACATTATAAATACTATGCATTTTCATTCTCCATATGGATTATTAATATCTCTTTAAGTTACATCTGGTTGGTAATGTGTTTTAATTCCATAAGTTGCTACTATTCAATCAATCAAATAAATATGCGTAAAGCTTCTATTTCATGAAAATATTGTGCTCTATAGCATGGATTATTAAATAATTCATTATATTTGCAAGATTTTCTGTTTGGTTGCTAATTATCATTTGTCGATTTCTGTGGTTCGCCTTTGTTTAAAAATCTCTCTACCATTTTTCGTAGCAATGACAACAGTCTGATAGCTGAAGCTGAAGCGACTAATGCTCCTAAAGGCTGCTCAACATTTATGCTCTGTGGCGTAAATTCCGATAGGATCTCGGCCATAAAGTCTGATGCGATCACGCCTGTCACAAACGAAATGATCAGGAAGGCGACTTTTCTTATTTTTGATGGTTCGGCTGAAGTGACACCATAAAACAGCGAGCCACACAGAGATCCAATCGTTATTAGATGATGAAGAATAAATAATCTTGCCATTACAAATACCTCCTGCACTACAGACAACATGGATGGGCACTCTTTCTACTTTCAGAATGGCTATTCACGATAGTTAGCAGGCAAAAACAAGGATAGTGAATTCGGTGAATATCCACCTTGTTATTACCAACTCAGTTCATGAATTATTTTATACACCTCTCTATTCACTAAATAAAAACGGATTTGCAATTGATGAAGCCAATAATTGATAGCCAAAACCGATTAATCAATGATAACCCATCATCTTCATCGATCAGTCTGTTTACATACTCATCATACTGTATTGTTTTTAATGGTAAATATTATTCTGGCGCCGCAACAGCGTGAGGCCAAATATTAACAATCACAGAACACTCCAATAATGAACGATGATCATTCAATATTGAAAGGGAAAAAGGTGATCTATGCCCGGTTTATTTTAATTATTTATTACGAACACAGAAAAGAGATTATTCTTATTGGCACCAGGACTGCTTTTATAATGCTAAATTTCTCAATATAAAAAACATGAATGGACTTTAATGCACGGGAATTTATCTAGAGTAGTACCTTATTGAAGCAACATAAGCGTCAGCTCACTATCGCGTCTTTAACCCAGGTCAATGCCCTGTCTAGACTGGCCCCAAAGTTCACCAGACATTTCGCCTCTCTTAAAATAAGAGATAGTCCGGGGATTTGGCATCAATACCAGTCAGGTCTTCCAATGGCGAAAACAGTATGAAGAAGGTTCTCTGACCGCTGTGGCTTCAGGTGAAGAAATCACCCCCCATCTGAACTTGCAGCTACCAATAAGCAAATCCGCGAACTTCAGCACCTTCTGGGTAAAAAGACGATGGAAGCAGAAATACTCAAAGAAGCGACGGAGTTCGCCGGGCAAAAAGATGGATTGCACATGCGCCCTTGTTGGCCGGGGACGACGACACACCAATACCTGCCGGAGTATCGGTATGTCGCGTACGCAACTGAGTATCAGGGTTCACCGGCCATCTGACTGCAGAATCGCAGACGACAATCCCATTCTGACAACAGCGCTGTGTTATCCCAAATAAGCACAGTGGTGGCTGACCTGCCGACGTATGGTTATCACCGTGTGTGGGCCTTGCTGCGACGGGAGTCAGAGCGGGATAGTCTGCCAGTGGTTAACGCAAAGCGGGTACATAAAGGGCGGGTGGCGATAGCTGAGAGCAACCGGCGCTGATGCTCAGATGGTTTTGTGTACCGCGGTGACAACGACGAAAAGTTACCGCCGGACGGCGGCGATGAATCTGGCGGTGGCGTTCAGTCATTACAACGAACATCATCCACACAGCGCGCCGGGATATCGATCACCATAGGAATTTATACGCAGGAAGTTATCGCACCCGTAAGAGAGAAAAGGTATCTGGATATATAGGGGCAAATCCATAATAGTAAAAAAAACCGCCGGCAACCGGCGGTAAAATACAAAAATAAGGTCAGTAACCTAACAGCTCGCTGACAGATATTAGCACTAAGTTCATTCCTGGTAATTTCATATAAATGCAATCATGAATCCTGATAATGTGCCATCTGAAATATCCGAAAAGACCATCATACCGCCAGCGGTCTCCCGTGCCGCAGGGGACAGGAGGAAGAGTACTGCTGCAGTTGCGCTCAGAAATCAATCAATTCCGGAAGCACAATAGCATAGCAGGCGCTATGCTTACACGAGCCCGTCTGGCAACTGGCCTCTCTCTTGTCCTGCTGTAGCCGGTGAGTGTCACTATATTGTCAGATTATCTGTATCAGGTGCCGTACAAGACGGATGTATCAGGCCAGGTGGCTGGTATAGTAATGCCCTGCAATATTCGTAGCAAAGGTGATGATATGAGCTATTTTTTCCCGCTTCTGGCCGCACTTCTCTGGGGGGCGAATACTATTGTAACGAAAATGGCAGCCGGCGTTATTTTACCCAGCGAAATTAGTTTTCTGCGCTGGCTAATTGCCGTCATTATTTTAACCCCAATAGTCATCAAACCGCTGTACCAGCACGGGAAAGAGGTACGTCAGAACCTGTTAAAGCTGATAACGCTGGGGTTATTGAGCAGCGTTATTTTTCAGGGGCTGGCCTACAATGCGGCCGCTTATACCTCGGCAATGCATATGGGGATCATCCAGGCGATGATGCCGTTAATGGCTATCATCCTTGCCAGTATTGTATTTCGTGACATGCCCGGTAGCGGTACGGTGGCAGGCGCTCTGGTTTCACTAGCCGGTGTTGTTCTGGTTATTTCTGGCGGAGATCTCTCCAGACTTATGGCGCAGGGAATAAATACCGGAGATGGAATGATGCTGGTAGCCGCATTCGCTATGGCAATTTATAACATTCTCTTAAAACGCTGGCATATGCATATTCCATTAATTTTATCACTGTATGTCCAGGCTTTTACTGCCGCAGTGGTACTGTTACCTTTTTATCTGGCAGGTGGGAAATCCACGCTGACCGTAGTATCAGGAAGCATGGTGATTTACGCTGCTGTGGGGGCTTCTATTTTAGCGCCACTGAGCTGGATGGTGGGTTCGAAATTACTTGGCCCGTCACGCGTATCTTTGTTTTTTAACCTGATACCGGTTTTTACTGCTGTCATGGCGGTGATTTTCTTGCAGGAAAAACTCAGCTGGCCACTTATCGCCGGAGGCATTATGGCATTGAGTGGCGTAGTTATCGTTGAAGCTTCTCGCAAGCGGGCGCTCCCCGTCACTGAGTAACCGGGGATCCACCCTTTGTGAATACTATCAGGACCGCTCACCTGAAATCAGCGGTCCATTTTTCCTGTACCGCTCGGGTGTAATGCCAGTCAGTTTTTTAAACATATTGATAAAAACCGAGGGTGAAGAATACCCCAGCTCCCATGCGATTTGCTGAATAGTCAGCCCTTCAGTTAAACCCTCAAAAGCCTTCATATAACGTGCTCTTTTTTGCCATTCACCAAAGCTAATGCCAAGCTCGGCAATGCATTTCCGCTCCAGCGTCCGGGGCGACATATGAAATTTACTAGCGACTTCTTCAGTAGACATTTTATTGCGTAGATTTTCTTTTACCTCCGCCAGGAGTCTCTGCATCGTCTCAGTAGTGGCACAGGGAAGATAGGCGTTGATCTGGGTGGACGCCTCTATCTGGTCAAGGGCAACCTGGGCCATAGTGAGTTGCTGCGATGTAGATGGCGTACAGACTTTCAACCTGGCGAATTCATTGAGAATCGCTTTTAATAGTTCGCTGACAGAGATAGCGCAGGGGCCCACAGGCAGCCGGGCCGAGAAATTTTGTGAAAGATAAATACTCCGATAAACCGAAATATTGCGACTAACGGCCTGGTGGCGGAATCCGGGAGGGATCCAGATGGCATAGTGCGGTGGAGATAAAAAATTCTCCCCTTCAATATTGAGTTGCATCACACCTTGTGACACATAATTGAGTTGTCCCCATGGATGAGAGTGTTCAGTCCATTCTGATGGAGCAAGATCAAAATGGCGAAAATGTATATCCCCAGTAAATTCAGATAGTTCATTATCAATAAAGGTACTTGTGCTGAGAGTCATCGCTGTTCTCTGGTCATAAGCCAATCATAATGAGAAAAACCAGGAGTCTCTTACTCTTCAGTATCTGAGATTTCTGGTATGATATCATCATATAAATACCATTATAGCTCTCACTTATGAAATAACCACCTGGCTAATCGTGCAAATTATAACACAAGTAAATTATGAGATATCAAAAATAAATCATGCACTGTTTATTCAATGGTTAAAAAGGAAGTCACTCCGGCGTCAGGATGTACCGAACCGGTAACTGTCGCGTTTACCGCTGCCAGCACCTGACAGAGCCCAGTATCTGAAAATTTGTACAAAAACGCTGTGGGCGTTACCATTCCGGGTACTTGCTGTTCCGGTATTAATATATGGCAGCCGCTGTCAGCGTGTATGGAGGGCATCCGGAGTATAGGCTGGAGCCCCTACGAAGCCTGACCGCAGCCCAGATCAACCAGGCACAGGAAATGGTGAATCAGGGTACGATAAACATCACTCCCCTTAACACCGCAGATTTTATTCATATCGATCTGACGGTAACCAGACCGACCATCGCTGTAGCGCAGTGATTCATAAAAGCACACCCGCATCGTTGAGTTATATTTGGATTACCAGCCTACACAGTTCAACCAGCCACAAATAGATGCCGAAGCCGATAGTAGCGCCCTTGAGAAATTTTCTGTTCAGGAAGCCGTCGAATTTACCAACCAGGTTCCACTGAAAAGCATCACTTTTATACTTGAGACAGCCCGCCTGAACGGAGCATTTTCTCGGGAAGGCCTGTCCCCCCTCACGGACTGAATATCTCTGGGGCGCTGGACAGAGAAACGACGAGACAAAGCTTCAGCGCCGTTCGTGGCCTGAGAATAGATTATCTATTTGCCAATTACTTTAACCAGCTGCCAACCGTGTAACCACACCGCCAAATATATCACAGCAGAAAATCATCCACTCACGACACGGATCAGTTACCGATCATTATTCAAGAAATAAAGTCCGCTCAGCAATTCTCCTTCGCTGTAGACCTGCAGTGACTTTCGGTTTATCTGGGGCCACCCAACGGAGAAATTGATCTGCAGCTCCCTGATAATCACCAGCATTAAGCTTTTGTAACAGTGTTGATGTAGAGAATGCATATGTTCCAATGTTGTATACAAAGCAGACCAATGCATCAAACTGATTCTGAGTTAGATTCACCCTCACTAGCTGATTGATACACTGTTCATAACGCAGAACTCCACAATATAATAGGCGTTCGGCCTGCTGTTGAGATATCGCCATACCCGGACATATGGTTATTCCGTCAACAGTTCCTGTCCAGCCATATCCAATACTCCATGGCTTATCTCCCGTCCCGGGATCCGGATATGAATTAAGATGACACCCTTCAAATCTTTTAATTAACGCAATACCTGCATCACTAATTTTCATATCAACTCCTGAATACACAAGCCTAAAGACATGTCAACAATCATGCCTTACCAGACTTTGGAAAACAAAATATTCGAATACAAGATGTTAGAATTTAATTACCCCACCCCGGGTCAAAAACAATATTAGCTCACGAGTCTTCAGTGGAATGTCGCGGAAATGTGCATATAATAAATAATGGGTGGTTTTTTCAGGCACCCAGCCATCAATATTAATAACAGATAGTCTGCCATCAGAAATGTCATTCATCACAAAATGATAAGGGAACAACGCAACTCCCTTTCCACCCATAGCAAAATATCTTGCGAGCTTGAACTCATCAGTTCGTATATAGGGGGTTGGCTCAACAACAACCTTTTCTTTCAGTTCTGAGTTATCAACGAATCCCCACTTCTCATAAGTTTTAACCGTGATGATTTTGATCCCCGAGTCAGCCAGTTCCGCAGGATGGCTTAGTGTACCAACAGGATAATCAGGTGCTGCACACATCACAAAACGCGTTTCACAAAACGGCTTACCGGTTAACTCATTAAACTCATGGATATCCTTTGTAATAATTATGTCACTTTGCCCAAACTTCTGGGAAGAAATTTTAGATGGTAATGCGATATCAAAAGTCACATCTGGGTTTTCGTCCTGGAATTCAGCCAGCTGTTCATGAACATAGTGATAAAAGAGTTCCTGGGGGGCACTAATTTTCATCACGCCGCTCATTCCTGCCCCCAATTCTCGTAACTTATCTATTTCTGAATCGAGACTAAAAACCAACTCAGCGCAAGCCATGTAGAATGCCTCACCATAAGGAGTCAATGTTATTGTTCGGTTATCACGAAACATTAACTTCTTCCCCAGATTTGTCTCTAATGCGACAAGCCGGCGACTGATGGTCGGCAATGGTATAGCCAGCGCATCTGCAGCTGCGATAAGACTGCCCTGTTTGACAATGTAAATAAAAATCCTTACATCATTAAGCACCTGGTTATTCGACATTATTGTTCACCACTTATATCAGCAATAGCAGAGTTATCAAACATAATTACGGATATACTTTTTAAACCCTACTAGCGATAACGGACGGGAGAAAAGGTATCCCTGCAAGGAAGCTACGCCAGTTTCCCGTAAATACTCAGCCTGCGATTCGGTTTCTACACCCTCGGCGATGACTTCCAGTCCGAGTCGACTGGACAGATCGGTCACATTAGCCACAATATGATTACATACCGGATCCTCTCCAAGATGCTGGACAAACATCTTATCGATCTTGATCGAATCGATGCTAATACGCTGAAAATACTCCAGTGAGGAATAGCCGGTACCAAAATCGTCAAGCACCAGATGCACGCCCATTTCTTTCAGCCTGGAAACATTAGCAAAGACATTATCATCATAGATTAAAGCCTCACGCTCGGTGATTTCGAGCATTAGCTTAATGTTCTGTCCCGCCGCCTGAAGTAAACGAGAAAAGTCTTTCGTTAACTCCTGGGATGCAAAATGGCTGGCGCCAACATTAAAACTCAAATAAAAAGGTTTATCCGGGCAAAAATCATCCAACAGGCCATCTGCGATTTGAGCAATCAAGCTACGCGTTAGCTGAGACAGTAAATGACTCTGTTCCGCCACGGGAATAAAATGCTCGGGTGGAATTTCGCTTTCCTGATTCACCCAGCGTGCCAGAACCTCACCACCAATGGGTTTAAAATCGCTACTTCTGACAATCGGTTGAATAAAAGGCACAATTTCGTTATTACGTATTGCTGCTTGCAGCTGCTGTGCCAGAGGGCGACGTCGGCCAAGCCATAAATAACTCCCCAGCCCGGCAAAAAGTGAAGCGATAAGGATTGCGGCAAGAATAGATTTACCGTCACTAATAATAATCTTAAAGACAGCAGCACTATTAAGACGAGAAGCCAGGCGATAGGGCCATTGCACAGACTTCACTTCCATATTAAACGGGCCAGATGCCCGTCCTACCTGAACCTTTCCGTTTTGCGTCATCCACCCCTCGGGCGTAATGAAAGTCACCGGTAACGATATTGATGCAGACTCCAGTATAGTGCGCAGATAATAACCATCAGCACTAGCGAATACCACTGAATCCCCATGTCCAAAACGTAATACCAAATAGGGGTGGCCGGGAACTTCTTCAATAAATTCAGTTAAATAAAGCTTGTTTTTATCAGTCATTTTTTGGTTCTCTCTGCCTGTCAGAGAGGAACAATAAATGACATCATGGGAGGAGAGTTCAAGACTGTCTACATTTGGCGCTAAGGCCAACAGGCGGCGCAGTTCATGCTGTATTTCCGGTGAACATTCTCTGTCCATCAGGGGAGACGCAGAACGAGCAGCCCGCTCAATATTGACTATGATGGTATCAAGCTGCCGAACAGCTATATGAAGGCGTTCGTTTTGCTGTGTAAACAACCAGCTCCTGGACTGTAAATAGAAAAGCCCGCTCAAAATTACAGCAGACAGTAGCGCGATAGCGACGGCGAACGAAAATCGGCGGCGGCGCGAGTGAGAAACCTTAAGCATAGAATCAGAATCCCAGGATATGAATCGTCACACTTAACCCATTCACTTTGTTAAGCCTCATAATGCAGTGATGCGTACTCCAACAAAGTTAGTCAAGAAAGCCATATTCTTCAAACAGATATTGTACTCTTAACGCCCTCCCACGGCTCAAAGGGAAAAAGGGCATGTGATTAACACAATTTTTTATTGGCTATAAAAAAGTAATCCCAGGCCGCCCTTCAGCTTTTCTACTGTTTTTTCCGTTACCACACGAGCCAGTTTAGTTCCTTCATGCAAGATATCCATTAAATAGTCTTTATCCTACAGTAGAGTGGCTCGTCGGGAATGGATGGTGCGTAATACTGCTCCAATTCGCGTTTGCAGGTCATATCACCAAGCCCGCCACACAGGTAAACTTCATTAGCTCTACGGCGTCGCGACCGGGGTGAAAGGCATGCAGCCATGAACACAATGTTACCTTCAACCTTACCAGGATCGCTTATCACAAGGTGATCCGGGTCGGTATCGTTGGCAGCCTGACTAATCTGCTGCTCTGTTGCCGAAAATGTCAATGTATTTCCTAATGATTTTGACATTCTCGCTCTACCATCAATGCCCGAAAGTCCACCGACATGACTGAGCATCGCACGACATGAGGTCAAAATATTATAATCGGCCAGCATATTAATTTTATGTACTATTTCGTTGCCAGGATGATAGTTTCATATGCATTCCTGAAGAAATATTAGGTTATCCTAATTTCTGTCTGTACCCGTCATATTTAAACTACAGGATACCTTGACTGCACGCGTTCACTCCAGTTTTTCTTCAGCCATCTATTATAGACCTTCATCTTCTCTGGAGCTGAATATACGCTTATCAAGCTTTGTAGATTAAACACCAGGTCGTCGCAGATATGCAAGAAGTCATTACCTATCTTTGCCCTTTACAAGAGAATGGATAGCAAAGCTTAAATTTTTAGCCCGAAAAAGAACTGCAGACGCACATCATAATAAGTTGTTTTATAAGATAAAATTTGTTTTTGCACTTATTTTTGATAACGTAATAAAACTGCAAATTATTTTATTGATACTCATAATATCAATAATGAAATCAGCATTAGCGCCGTTAGCGCCGTTAGCGCCGTTAGCGCCGTTAGCGCCACTTTACGACAATACCTCTGGCGTCGATGAACCATAAGTAAGTTAAAACAATCTCGTTATCGTGAGTGACAAGTTATTTTTAATATTTATTATTGCACTTTGGGTGTTGTGTCAACTATTGGAAAATATATAATAAGTCTACGTTTAACACGACAGACATGTAGCTCCATCATCCAGACATGCCTGAGAAAACAACCACCATGCATCGTTATTTTATTATTTAATTCAAAATAGATAAATCCAGAGCGTCTGACATTAATGTAAAAAAGGTATAAAGCAAAATCACCAAATATATAGAGCATTGGTTTACAATAATATTTTCAACTCAACGCCAGGTCATTTCATGTTTAATTCAAATCAGACAAAAGAAACCAGTCAGCTTACTAAAAAGCTTTCTTATACGTTATACTCTAATCTAGCTGTCTTATCTGAACACCGTAATGACTGGTGTGAGGCCGCCCGGCTTTGGAAGCTAGCAGCACAGCGAGCCAAAAGGAAGGACAATAACCGATGGGCAACCTTGCGAGCTGAATTTTGTTTGTTTAAAAGCAAACAAACAAAATAATCTAGAGGAGTATCAAGAAAATCCTGATCCTTATAACCGGACCAGCAAAGATTATTAACAACTTATGAGATTCGATAGTATGGTGATCCATAAAAACGACTCCAACTCCCGGCATTTTTTCGGCCAGATAGCGGCACTCTGTGGTGAAATCGAACATTCATAAATTCACCATTTCCTATGTATATTCCCACATTATGTGCACCATCGATGGTCTGAAAAAAAATAACTTCCCCTGGTCCCAGTATACGGTTACGGTATGGTTTCATTTGTGCGGTTTCTTGCTTCATTGCAGCACAGAACGCTCTGTTTTCACAGTGGCAACTTCTTAGAATCTTCCCTTGACGAGAACAGATTATCTGCTGGCAATAAGCATCTGTGGATCCCAAATGATGTCGAAAGTTGGACTCGACCATACTGCTATCCTGGCGCGTAGCAGAGTATCCATTTATCGGCCAGGTCCCTCCGGTAATCAGGATAAATAAAATGATAAGTAGATTATTTAAGTTACGTAAAAACAACAAATGCATTACTCAACCCTTATATAATAAAATAACACCTTGTGATAAAAATCAGCAAGGTTAATTTTGCCATCTATAATTAGTATTTTGTGCAGTAAATTCAGTCCAGAGTGGATATTTCAAGAGGTGTGATAGCAGTTAAACTATACACTCTGACAATTGAGGATATGATAATACTTTTCCGTCCATTGAATAAATTGTTCTACACCAGTCATGGTCAGGTCGGTTGGGAAAACCTGTTACCTCAAGCGAATGCATGCTACCCACAATCCGGCCATTATTATCACGATTGATAGCGTTCCAGTTGGCCGAACAGTGGATATAACGCTGCGCAATCAGAGCCGTTTCCTGTTGACTAAATGGCACAACGCTATGCCCACACCTTGTCGCCAGGGCAGCTTCTAACGCTTTTTGTAGCAATGGAGCCAATTCATCAGGCAAGGTGGGTAAACCAATACTGTGTTCAGGAGCAAAGCATACGCCAGCCTCTCTGGCAGCTTCTTTCATCACCCGCAGCGCTACGCCGGACCAGTCATTGTGAACTATACGACCATTCAATGTAATAGCGGCAAAACTACGCTTGCGTGGCTGACCATAACGATCGGGTGCCAGCCGGGCATCAGACCAGACGGTTATCGTTGCCGGATGAGATTGCAGCAGTGAAGCCATGTCAGGAGCATGATTCAGAGCATCAAGTTGGTCCTGCGCCTTACGATATGCACGAGTCTGATCATCGGAATCATTCACCAGCACGGTCTCACTCACCGGACGACTTAAAAAGATCTCTTCTGACTCAGTTGGCCAATAGCCCCCGCCAATATCGGCATGGACACCGGGCAACGCCATTTCAGGCCAGCCCGGGTTAACACTATTCAGCGCAAAGTTATACCGACATTCGTGCTGAGCCGTCAGATGGAAGACACGCTCGGCCACTCCCGGGCGCAGCACAAGGTTAACATCACCACTATCCGCACTATGGGGATCCATGCCTCCGGACATCGAGCCAACGGCAGCAACGGTATCAAACAGGCCAATAAAACGCACTTTCCCCACCGCTTCTCCAGTACAATGGACTCCTTCCAGTGCATGACCAACCGCCGATATCAGATGCGGCTCCCGACCAAATACACGATTAGCAAAATGTCGCGCCGCCGCCGCCCCACGACTAAACCCAAACAGATCGAACTGCAGCTTGACAATGGCATCTGGTGCAAGTCTTAGCCTGAGAAGGCTTATGGCATCCACCACCGCAGAAACGGCCTCGTCAGTTTTAGCAATAATCCCGGTACTACCACATCCCAGAGCCAACCCCTCAAGACAATCTGGCTCACCAGACCGGGTACCCGGCCCACCAATGTAAAGACCATATTGCAGACAGTTACTGGCTCCCTCCGTGATGACCTGATACCAGCAATAAAGCCAGTAAATATTAGTATAGTAACCCGAGTAACTAGTTGATTCTAATGATGAATATTTGAAAGTATTTCGTGTAACATTCTCTAAAATCATACCTGCATTCGGGCTGGATATGTTAAATGATTTTCCACACGCAGCCTTTATTGCTTGTTCCAGGTTACCTGCGTTATTTCCGGTGCCATCAAAGAACAGACCGATAGTTAGCGTAACCACTCGTTTTTCTTTCATTCTCAGTACGCGTCTTATGTAATAATCTCGCCGCTTTCTCATGCTAAAGCCCTTCAGATGTTTATGTCAGGCTGTTTACTAAAGGATATTATATAATCGTACCAACTATCTACAGTTTTAAGCACTAAAAAATGAGAGTGATTATCTCATATTTGTTTGTGTGTTTCGTAAAACCTCTCTCCCTATTTTATTAATAACTGTATTTAGCTCACCACCTCCCTTTGGCAGAAAGGCTTCCATTATGGAATTCTGTAATTTCATTATTATGGGTTAAGAAAACATTATCATATGTTATAGTAAATTTGTTAGGTGTTTAATTTTATATTTCCCCCGCCATAGTCTGGCGGGCTTTTTTTGCTCTCCCGGTAAATTCCTCACGATCCTCCTTATTTGAAAAACAACCCTTCTGCCGTAACAGCATTCACTCACGACCATAGTCTGTTATTTTATATACCATTATTAAAACATCTAATTTCAGCAATAACCATTGTCAATAGCACAGATGGCAGTAGAATGAACTGGCTAAGTTAGGATGTTTGCTTTTTTTTCCAAATTTAACCGCCAGCCCCCTGGCGGTCTTTTTTATAGCGGCTCTTCCGGGATGCGCATATAATATATCCTTCAGACTTCGAACGACCTCTTTGTTGACTGTGATAGCTGGGCCTCACTTCTTCGGGACGGTTTCAGGCAATATTCCAATCTGCTCCCGGCATTTACATGGCATTGCCTTATTAAACTCGCCTTTATAATCCATGATCATATCCTTTTATAATAAACAATGCTAAATAATATAATTCAATCATTGGTTTATTTATCGAAGAGTACCTTCTGCTACTCCTCTGATATTTTTCATCAACTGCTGAAGACTGTCACTTGCCAAACGCTTCTGAGATGCGGACTTATATGTAATACATAATCGACTACCGACTCCATTTTTTTCAAGCTCAATCGTCAAATGATCGTCCTGATCTCCCCAGCCCGACCCCATCTTATAATAACTACCGGGCATGGATTCCCACTCTTGACCTTCTTCAACCATTGCATTGGCAACCAAATCTCCATCTGCATGATTTTTTCTTACTGCACTCAGTTCATTATCAGAAACAAACTTATAATAGCGTTTCAGCCTTGCTGCAGCTGTATCCACATCCACAGGCACTTCATACGATTTCGATGCAGATTCTTTTGCTGAAGGCTGTACACGCGACAAATGCGGCATACCATTATCAGCCGAAGAACTACCACCACGTAGGGTGTTCATGATACTTGAAGCACCATCACTTACTTTTTGATTGGTTGCCGATATTTCTTCCATAGTACAAGCTGTCGTCAGTAACGACACGGTAACAATACCCAGAAATTTACTCTTAAACATTCACGTCTCCGTGTTAAATTTTGTATATAACTCAACTTACTTAGCAACAAAAAAGTCAAGCATCTTGCACATCCCTTGAGCAAACCGTATGATAACGCCAAGATAGCTCAAAAAAAAAGCACTCTTATTTATAATGGAGATGGATATGAATATATTCATGAAAAGGCTACTAAATGCAGTGTTGCCGGACCCTCAACCACCAAAACAAATTGGTCAGAATGAATTAGATGATTTCTCTCTAAATACTTCTTCTGCCCAATCAAAATCTAACGACAAAAGCCCTTATGCCTTATATAGCTCCGAAAATTGGCACTGGCACACTGATAACGAATGAACAACAGTGTCCACCTGGACACTGTTGTTTTTCACATTATTTATTCAGTCCTCGGTCAATTCCTTTCGAAAAACTCCCAATCCCTCCTTTCACCATTTCTCCACCATTCTGTGCTGCATCACCAGGACGCCCCGTTCCATCTTTAAACGAACCTGTAATTGCCAGCCCTACGTTAACCCCTGCCCAAGACAGTGCTCCAACCCATACCGCAGGTAGCACCATAAACATCGAACCCATCACCAGATTCATAATCAGATCATCCGAGGTGTTCTGAAAGCCCATCATATTGAAACTGGAGTGTGTGCTGGAGCTGTACAACGCAGTCAGCAGCCAACTATCGAGCCAGCGGGCCAGCTCCCACCAGAACGTCAGGAAATTGGTGGCAAAAATCACAAACGTCAGAGTAACCACCGTTTTAAACTCATAGGCCGCAAAAGCCAGAATCAGCGGTACCATGATATAAAGCGCCATCAGCAACACGGCCTGAACCATAGGTAACGCCTGACGCATCGCATCCAGTGCCGGGAACGCCCCCAGTGAAGCCACCGCAGCCCCCGCAGTGCCGGCAATACGGGAACCCGCATTCATTGCTGTCATGTCTGCATTTCCGCCATAGCCATTATAGACTTCACCACCATGTGATACCGTCAGGTTCGCAGGGCTGACCAGTCGCCGAATCACGACTTCCTGATACTCTGCCTGGTTGCCGGCACCAATCATTTTCATTGCCGCCGACAGGCGCAACCAGTAGCTGTCATCCACATGCTTCATCACCCTGGCCTTCAGACCGGTATCAGCCGCCGTCCACCATTCACTGCAGGTCGGGTATCCTCCCTGCCCGGTATTTGGCCGACCACTGTCCCTTGCCTCATTCCAGGGAAATGCCGCCCGCGGCATTTTAGACTGCAGGGTTGTATAATCTCCTTTCAGGAACGTGCTACTGCCGATCCAGCCGATATCCGACAGCACAGCCTTATCCGTCGTCTGCCCCTGATCGCGCCGCTTCCACTGATAGAGCGCCAGTGAATAGCAGTCGTTGGTGAAGTCCTGCAGCTCGTCGGCCAGCGCCCGGTTTTCAATAAACGCCCGCTGAACCTCAAAGCGCAGCTGTCGTAAATCCGGCCTGCAGGGGATACTGGCCACGGCCGCCTGAGTCACGCCTTTTGAGAGTTTATGGATCAGAACCCACCAGACTGGCGCGGCGGCCGATTCACCATCCATACTGGAAATAATACCGCTATAACCACTTTCATCAGGCGCCTTCGGTGTCCAGGTCCCGCACGTTCTGGCCCGGGTCTTATCGAACTCCAGGGTGGAAAGACTGACCTGGACCAGCGGAACACAGCAGGCGATCATCACGAAGAACGCACCATAAAGCGCATTCTCGATGCGAGGCAACGACAGCATGCCCTTGTTACCTTCATCCTCCCCTTCCTCACGAACCTTCAGCCAGATACCCACCACTTTAATAGCCAGCGGCAGTGCAAAGAGGCCGGTGCTGATAAGTACATTCCAGAGCCCGTTATTGATAAGCCAGCCCAGCAGGGTCAGGAAATACTCCAGATAGCTGTTCGTCGTCATACAAAATCAGCCTCCCACGCCTGAAAAAATGGAGTATTCACAAACCAGTACAAACAGGATACTCGCACCAGCCATACGTAACGCCGGGCGCCGGTACTCCGGTCTGAATCCGGGGGCATGCCAGATTTTCCATCCCCCCCATCCGACAGCACAGTAAAGCACCAGACGCCACGCCAGCCAGCCGTAGCGTGTCTCATGCATCCAGTTTTTAAACGAGGCCACACCTTCAGGATGAAGCATTCCCAAATCGGCCAGCCAGAGACCGCCCCCCAGAACCATCAGCAGGGCCAGAAGAAAAAGCCCTCCGACTTTCAGTCCCCTGCCCGTTTTGCGCAACAGGCTGCGATGATGATTATTCATGCCATCACCTTCCTTATTTCGCATCAGGGGTTTCGAGTTTCTGGAAGCGGCTGTCAGCATTATCCGTCTGCTGAATCATCGGGTTACTGCCCACCCGCGCATTATCCCGTTCAATAATGGTCAGCACGGAATTACGGGCCAGTTCGCGTTTAAGCTCCATTTCATTTTTCAGCGCTGTAATTTCCCGATCGAGAGCATCAACACGCAACTCAACCATATTAATAATCTTAGGTTGGGCTGCTGCATTGGGTTCTGACATTCCCGTTACCAGCATCCGGCGCATCAACAGCGCGGTCTCAACCGTATCCGACATCGCCAACTCACCGGCCAGACGGGCCGTCAGCGCAGCATTATCCGGATCGCGTTGCAGCGCCCTGATAACATTGGCCGTCACCGGCAATCCGCCGGTTCTCAGTTTTGCCAGCTCTGTGGCCGTGGGTTTTACCGCACCGTTCACCAGTTTCACCAACTGTTCCGTATTAACCTTTGTTGCTTCTTCCAGCAGAGGCGAAAAACCCGTACCAGCAACGGCACCAGGTTGATCGTCTTCATCTCCACTGGTACATTTCGATGCATCACTACAGGTGCGCATAGATTTATCACCCAGCACTTTCACTACCATTTCGGCCGCTGCTTCCGCACTACTAAACTTACGGCAGAGACCACCATTACAACTGCCGGAGCTGACAGCGGAAGTACTGGTCACCGGCAGGCTGTTCATCATGTTAAAGCCTGCTGCAGCCAAATCATGAGTGGGCCGGATAGCAGGTTGCCCACCCCCCCCTCTCTTTCGGCCCCCAATCCAGCTACTTCCTTTATTACCAGTGACTTTACGACCTGCATTATCCAGGCGAACGGCATCACCATCACCGCTGTTGACGATGGATTTGTACTCTTCCAGCATGGCCTGTTGTGTCCACGTACTACTGTCCGTGAAATCCATCATTTTCTTCGCCATGTTCTGACAGTTCAGTTGCGCCTTATCGAATGAGACATTCGCCTGCAGCACACCGTTGGTCAGCATGTCATATAACCCTGGGTTGGCCCGCTGAATCAGCATCGCCGGCAGACTGGCCACCGCGCCGGTCGCGCCCTGGATAACCTCCCCCATCAGGTTTTTAAACCCTGCTGTCACACCGTTCAACTGGTTGCCAACCGTCGTCTTCAGGTCGAAGTTTCCGCACATCAGATCGCTGCTCCAGCCAATATCCAGCCCCAGCTTTTTCATGTTGCTGCGGGTCGCCGGCTGTGAAATCACCGAACCGCCCCCCAGGGTATAAAACAGCTTGTCCGAAACCGCCCCGTCCACAGATTTACCGTAACCAATAGCGCTGTCGTTCACCTGCGGAAGGGAAAGCTCTGCCTGAGCGAACGGGATTGTCGCCATACCTGCCAGCATCACCACCATGCCGGTCACCGATTTCAATGAATAAATGACGTTCATGCTTATATTGCTCCTCATCAGATATCAGTACTGCTCAGTAATTTCTGGCCCCGGCGCTTGCAGCAGCTGTACGGCTGCCAAAGCGCAAAGGCCGCATTGTTATCGCTGGCCGCTGTGTGGCTACCATCCGGGAATACCGCACAGCTCTGGCTCAGTTGCGGCGCCAGCCGCTGCCACTTATGATTCTTCGTACCGGTGTTCTCTGTTACCGGGTCCGGCGGCCAGTAACCTGGCTGTTTATGCCCCTGCAGCACCTGATAGACGTGGGGCTGGCCGACCCGGGTGATAATGTCGGCCACCCTCTGGGCGACCAGCGCCGAAGCCTTGTCATCATCGGTCTGACTGACAAATCCCGATCGCGGATAGATGTTTCCCCACATATTCCCGGATAGTTGACTGCCGATTTCCCGCTGACCGGGAATCAACGCCTCTGGATACAGTGACTCAGGCACACCAGTACGCCACGCAATGGAATCCAGCGTGCTGAGGAAATACGGCATCAGGGGAGTGGCGGCGGTATCGCAGGAGTAGCCGGAAATGCTGCCGCCGATAACGGAGGTGGAGGGATGGCCAATGGCATCCGCGTACTTGAAACGAATACTGGAATGACGGTGGCCCGGGTTCTTCATATCCGCCGGATTCGCGCCGCCGGCAGAGACACCGGACAGACCGCTGATGATGGTATTCTCCAGTCCCCCGGACGTCTGGCTGACAAATGCCATTTCAGTCCAGGGGTTGCCGCCAGGAGCCACGTAGGTGGATACCACCACTTCAGGAATATAGTGGGTGACTTTCACAGACGTCTTAACGCTACAGCCAAATGTTGTGCAGAACAGCCAGTAGCAAATACCACTCACCCGCCAGCTGATACAGCTCTGAGAAATGGCGCTGGTCATAATCTGTGCCGTATTCAGTGCAGCCACCGCCGCCGGCATCGAGGCGGTTCCCAGCATCGATGCAACGGCCGCAGCGCGGAATGTAGCCCTGAGACGTGAAACTGGCGGGTTCACTGGCCACCTCCTGCCTGCTGGCGCAGTGCCGTAGCCCGTACCACATCGGTAGTGCCGTAGACCACATCCCGATCGTCGAACACTACAGCCGGGACCTTTCTGACACCCAGTTCCCAGGCACGGACCACCTGACGATAAGAAGTAACCAGTTGCTGCTGTCGCTGCTGCCACTGTGGGGATGCCATCACCTGCCTGGCCTGTGCCGCTGCCTGCTCCGGGTCAGGCGACAACTGACCAAACATATCCGCCTGCAGCCGGTCAGGCTCATCCAGCAACACAACCGCAATATCCGGGGGAAGATTCTCAGGGATATGCTGACTGTCGGTATAAAGCACCGTGCCCGCCAGCACCGTCACCGGCAGAAGCGCCGGCAGGAGGATCAAATTACGTAATTTCATTGGGAGACTCCGTCAGACTAAATCGCCTGACAGCGTGCTCCCCGGCTTTCAGGAAAGCTGCAATAAACTAAAAATCCGTGGTTAAAAATTAATTCAGTAAGGCTGTCGCAGTTGATATCGCCCCGTTCCCGGTTCCCGATGCCCACTCAATCAGGAGGGTATCGGCCATCATCGGTGAGCAGGCCGATGCGATGGAGTTAATTCCGCAGAAAAAAGCCACTCATCCGGTAGCTTCGGTAGTGACATTTAGTTAGATGTGACCTGACTAATAAGAACACCTTCAACGACTTTGTTTTCCAGATAATACTGAAGACAATTCATCTGAATAAAATCACCATATTTTTGAGTGTCATTGCAGTATTGAATAATATTATCACCCGGTTTACCTTTAAGCACCGATGCGAAATTTTCTGATGATACCCCCAGTAAAGGAACCCCCTTAACCCTGACGCTTAAATCATTGCTATAAGGAGAGCAACCTTTTTGCCGCCCATCTCTGGCAATCGCTATAGAGGTTAAATCTCCTTGCCCCATCTCATTATCAGAGATAAACCAGTAGTTAACGCTTTTAGATGCAAGGCAAAGCCATGACGCCCTGTCGTCCTGGTTAATCACTACGCCTGTGACTTTTGCAATATCTGCAAGGTGGCTAAATTCCATTACAAAGATGTCACTGCCAACAATTACATCGGGCACTAAATTTTTATTGGCATCGTGGCTAATAATAGATGAATCATCGTGATAATAACTGGCTCCAAAACCCTCCATCTGCATAGCCATCACAACAGGAGAGACCGCAGCAGCAAGCACAAAAAACAAGAGACGCTTCATTTTACTTTCAACTCCCTGTCACCACTTGCCCAGATGCTCTTTCTGACGCTGAGAGGAGCGATAATACAGCCTTCAGATGAGTCCAGTGGACGCCTCCTGCTTGCGCCATGAATTCGGAAAGCATCTCGCCCACACATGTTATTGCTCAGGTAGGGAGTAAGATCGAGAGTATATTTTCCCGTATGAGCTGAGTTATGAGGAGCACCGATTGTATAGGTTCCTCTGGGGAGTGGACCTTTATTTTTTACACATTCTTTAGAACTATCATTCTTATAACCCGATGCACCCGCATAATCCGCAGTATATGTTTCACCATTACGGGTAAAAGTGTGTGTCGCCACATCATATTCCCATGCCATTATGCCACCCGTCCTTCCATGAATCAGAATGAATAACATTACCATCCAGATAATGCCATGTGATTTTTTCGTAGGCTAAATCAACATATTCAAGATGCTCATGCCTTTCCCATTGAGACTTTTTAATATCCATCATAAATGGCTCAATCTCTGTGATTTTCACGTTATCCAGGGTAGTTCTGAAATATTCTTCTTCCTGTCCGTTGTAGTTGATTCGATAGAACTTAAACACAGCTTTTTTAAGTGTCTGCCCCGTAGACAAAGCTTTGTATAAATAGGAAGATGAATCATCAATGCTTTTCATAAATGAATATGAGCTATGTAAGCGCTTTGCTGTAGCTTTACCTGTCAGAGGATCGACAGGCTGTTCTACGGAGTGCATCAGTTCACTAACTTCGATGCTCCCCTCTCTACCACTCACTTCAACACTGCCTTTTATGGGCGCCCCGCCATCATCTTCAAGCCATAAATAAACCGGAATAGCCATTGAACAAACTCCTTTTTCGTAACAAAGAGGACAATTATCTCCCTCCATTCCTTTACAGAGAAACATCATTTAAAATTTTATTGATATAAATCAAGCCGAAAGCCCACCGGAAGCACAGACGAGGCTTTCAGCCTGACGTATAGTTATGCATCAATTATCAATCGATAACGACAGGGATGGCAGGCACCCCGGCTATTCATTAAACTCAGTGCCCCACCACACCATTCATCCACAGCACCAGATAGAGCATATCGGCCGTATCCGTCACCGTGATGTACCAGCGCGGAAGTTCGTACTCCTCTTCATCCGGCCAGCTTTCCTGCCCGCTGACCGTGATCAGAATATTCACCGCTCTGCGCAATCGTCCTTCCACCGTCACGGCCACGCAGCTGCTTAACCCGACACGATGGGGATGGCAAATGATGGTTGTAGCACCCGGCAGGCGCCGGCGAATCTGTGCGTTCAGTCGCTGCAGATTCTCCCGGGTGAAAGCCGACACCCGGGGCTCACCCTGCGGCGGCAGAGTGAATACGTTACCGTCAGGCATGACCGGTTCGGGGTCTGCCTGAGGCACCGGATACTTCAGCGTCATCATGCGGCCTCCTGTTCATCACACAAACCGCGCAGCTTATCCAGCTTGCGGGCCACCCGGACAGCCGCTTCCAGCTCGCTGCAGTGATGCTCGCGCATCAGCGCCCGGCGCTCTGCCTTCTCATCCTTCTCCGTCATGCCCAGTGCCAGATACAGACTCGGCGGTACCGCCCGGAACAGCGCCTCGATGCGTTTGGCCAGTACCACCCCTTCCGTATAGCAGCCAGACAGCTTACGGGCCGACAGCAACACCGCTTCCTGCTCCGGTGTCAGCGCCCGGAACCGGCTGATATCCTTCACCTCCTCCGGCGGCATGGTGAGACAAATCCACCACTCAGCCATGTTCAGCATCTTCTCAGCAATATCCGGGTAGTCCTTCAGGTTCTGGGTGGCCAGCCACAGCCAGGCACCCAGCTTACGCCACATCTTGACCACTTTGGTCATGTACGGCGACAGCAGCGGGTTGACCGTCACGATGTGCGCCTCATCCACGGCAAACACGATATCGCGGCCGAGATACTGATCGCGCTCCGCGATGTTGTTAATCATGTTGGTCATCGAGACCATAGTCAGCGCCATCTGCGCTTCATAACCCTCACGGGCCAGATGTCCCAGGTCAATCAGCGTCACATCCGCTTCCGGCCACAGTTCACCTTCACGGTTAAACAGCTCCGCTTCAAAGCTGCCAGGCTGGGTGAACATGCCCAGCGCTTCCGCCATCTCCGCCGCTTTCGCCCGGCGCTGCGCGTTACGGACAGTGCCGCTCTCCTCTCCCTCACCGGCCGCAATGGCGTTCAGTGCAGCCTGCAAATCGGAAGGCAGCATCTGCCGGTTTTCAGCGTACGATTTGTGCGCCCCCATCAACAGCGCTTCACGAATCATTGCGCGATCGGCGCGTTTCAGGTCAGCCTCTTCTTTCGGGTCACCACCGGTAATCATCATGCGGGCCGAGATTTCCATCTCCCCCAGGATATCCCGCTTGTCTTCATCCTCTTCATCGGTATCGGCATCGATGTCCGGCAGATCCGCTTCATCCACGGCCTGTACCGCAATCCCCTCTTCGACCAGCCGGTGTGCATCCGCGAACGGCGGCAGGCTGACGCCGCTTCCGGGCTTAATGCTGATTTTATTGACCGTCAGGCCCAGACTTTCAAAGTAATCGGCCTGCAGGCCGAACGAATTGCCGGCTTCAGCAATAAACAGGCGCGGGCGGTGAACCGCCATGACCTGCGAAAACATGGTGCACAGCGTGGCTGACTTGCCGGCGCCGGTCGGGCCAAACAACAGCAGGTGCGCGTTCTGGGTACGATCCAGTCGGTTGAGCGGGTCAAAGGTCAGCACATCTCCGCCGCGGTTAAAGAAGCTCAGTCCCGGGTTGCCGGTGCCGGTTTCACGGCCGGTTACCGGCAACAGGCCGGCAATGTGCTGCACCCAGGTCAGGCGGGTGTACCAGTGTTTTTTATCGGTATCCGGGTTAAAGCACATTGGTAGCGCCCGAATCCAGGTGTTGAGCGGTCCTACATCAAACTCCGGGCGAACCGGCTGCAGGCCGGCGCCCAGCAGCACGGTGGTCAAATCGAGCCGCTTACGCTTCAGGCTCTCCATATCCTCACCGCGCAGCAGAAACGTGATGCCGGCACGGTACAGCTTGTGACGATTCCCCAGATACTCTTTCACCGTATTCACGTCCTGGCGGACGCGGCCGGATTCGGTATTCTCCCCCACCGCGTTTTTGGCCAGCCGGTTAAACTGCTCCTCCAGGCGGTCCTGAGGCTGAACCACCACGGTCATGCACATCATCGTCCCCTCCGGAAACATATCCATCAGGGCATTGATTTTTTTCTCCCCCCGCGGCTTTTCCCCGGTCATCGTTCCCGGGGACGGTGGCGTACGCAGTCGTTCGACAGACAGTGCGCAGTGGGGTTTGTTATCGATCCACCACACTCCATTCTCCGGGTCAGACACCGGTGGCGTGAACCACAGCGTTTCCGCAAAATCATTGCTGACTGGCATTTCCCCGTCTGGCGTATCCCCGGGGGACGCCCAGGCTGCCTGGCGATACAGGGTAGTTTTGTCCACCCAGTCCGGCGCCGGATTAAACAGGCGCAGTAGCCAACTGTGCACCTGTAGGCCGTTCTGACGGGTACAGCGGATGCCGGTACCGCCCAGCGCACTCACCACCCGCTCACAGGCCTGGTTGAGCATGGCCACCGGTGGCATCGGGTCCATGCCCGGCGGAACGTAGATGGCATCAAACGTCTGTCCGTAGCGCTGTTTCACCCAGTCAGCGGTCTCCCCCATACCACCGGACAGGGCTTTGCCCAGCGCAGCCTGGCCTGCGTTGCCGGTCAGCGTGGAGGAAATACCGTTAACGTTATTTTGTGTGGTGTACTGCCCCTCGCTCAGGGCATCGCCGGCCGCACTGGCTGCGGACAAACCGAACAGGGTCGGCAGGTACGTGGATGCATTGGATTTACGCTCCCCGCCGATACACGGGATACCGGCTTCATCAGAAATCCAGCCAATACCACCGCTGGCATTGTTCGCGGTCTGCGCATTATTCTGGTTGTTCGCGTTATTCCCGGTGGCCGTCTTCGCCAGCGTACGGACAGTGCCGTCGGCAAACACAAACGTAATGGAGTTGACCTGACCGCGGACGCAGGACAGCGTCCAGTCACCGCTGGCCGTGCCGGACACCACCGCGCCTTCCACATCCGGCAGCTCGATGCCGTTCGCCGTCAGGTTGTCCTTACCGATGAGCACCTTGAACGGATATGGGTCAGTCACCGTGCCGTTGATCGGTACCCGGCCCAGCAACGCGGTCATCGCCCGGCTGCCCACCAGGGTCGAGTTCTCCGGCAGGGTGTAGACCGGTTCAGCGGATGCCTCCGCGCCCTTCTCACTGGTACGTCCCTTCACCTGCTGCTCATACGCGGCTTTCTGCCGGGTCAGGGGATTGTCGTCCAGGAATGATGTCGGAAACGTCGGGGCCTGACCCCGTGCCGCGTCACGCGGATCGGGCTCTTTCTGGTCGGTCGGCGTGACCCACATCAGACCGTCATTGCCCCGGGCGGCGCTGCTGCCGGGGGTCCCTCCGAGCCCGTCCAGCCCCAGTCCCAGCGGGATATCGCTGTCACTGCCTGCCGGGGGCTTTTTACTGCCGGCCTCTTTCAGTTGCCCGGTCAGCTCCTGGACCTTTCTCAGCAGGGTCGTCTGTTCGGACTGCAGCTGCTGCTGGCGTTTGTCATACTCCCTGCGCCATCCTTCAACCGCCTCATTAACCTGGCCGTTTACGTCAGTTTTTTGCTTACGCAATTGCTCATTTTCTTTCAGCAGCGCCGTATTCTGCCTGTCCAGCGTTTTCTGACGATCCCGGACATCATTCAGACGGCCAATCAGCGTACGCAGCGTATCTTCCGGCGTGTCCCCTTCCACGCCGAGCGCCTTCAGTTCATCCGGCGACAGGTTTTTCAGCGCGGTGGTTACATCGGCCGGCACGCCCTCCTTCGGCTGTTCGTCCTTACAGCTTTTCAGGCCCACCGCCAGGCCAGCGACCATCACCGCCGGCACAATGAACTTCACCACGGTATTAGACTTAATCTGCATGGCCCGTCTCCTTCTTAACTCTACGGACAGCCTTGCGAACGGCAGACGGCTCCGCGATAAACGCCTGCTCCGGGCGCGGCCCCGTAACGAGATAAACCGTGGTGGTGTCCTCCGGCGTACCGGCGGGCCCCAGCCAGCGATGCTGGAAGGTCGCCGCGGTAAACTGCCCCTGCAGGGCCCGGGGATCGAGAATGATTTTGCGGCTGGCGGTGTTCTGCAGGCGGATGGCCACCACAGCCCGGTTTGCCACTCCCCAGGCAGACAGCGGCGTTGCCCGGACCGGCTCAGAGGGATACAGGGTGGTGATACGTGCCGGCAGATGCGGGTTGACCGGACGAATACCGGGCACAGCTTCGACGGTACGCAGCGGCGCATACAGACTCTGCGCCGCATAGCGGGTCAGCAGTACCGGAATGGGGGCGCTGTACTTCACTTTCTGACGCTTCGCCTGACTGCCATCGTCACTGCCGGGTGCGGTATGCTTCGGCTGCCCCTGACCGACCACGTCTGTGGCGCTGTTGAGCGTCGTCACATCACCGCTGTAAACCAGACGGACAGGCTCGGCCGGCCCCTTTTCACCGGCGGTGATATCGAGCAGAATCACCCCGCCACCCTCCACATCCTGCAACTGAACCCGGGTCTGCGGAAAGTCGCTGTCGGCCTTCAGATACACGGCGCCGCCGGTGCTCTGCACCCGCAATTTTCCGTTCAGCGCTGGTGGAAATCCGACGCGGACATTTTTATCCACGAACACCACCCGCTCCTGCCCCACCTTCAGCGGGATCTGCAGCGGAATACGCTCCCATTTCATCAGTTCATCGGCCTGAGCCGGTGAGACCAGCGCGGCCACTGGCATCAGTGACAGGGACAGCGCCATCAGCCCGGCGCGGGCATCATTTCGGGTCATCATCACTGGAATACTCCTGATTTTTTCGGGGCCGGAGCTGGCGGTGCCGCTTCCAGACGCTGCGGAACGCCGTCATAGCAGTCGAGCGCCAGACCAAATGGATTACGCTCGGCATCCCCCTCCCAGCGCACCACCTTCACCGGATAGCGAACCAGCGCACGCTTCACCGGCTCAGCATGAAAATACTCATCGGCCACCAGGTCGAGGCGTACCACCCAGTGATCCTGATCAACCACACGTACGCTCTTTGACTGGTAGCCGCGGCCGGGGATTTCATACACCACGCGAACGCGGTCCAGCAGTTCACCGCTGTCTCCGCGCCGCCGGGCATCGGAATTCAGGAAGTTCTGGCATGAAGGCGTCAGATACGCCGACAGCGCGTTAATTTTCGCCGGGTAGTCCACATCGCCGTTCTTCGGCCAGGCATTCAGTTGCTGGAAGATATAGAAGGCAAAGGAATAAACCGACGGTGTCGGCACCTCCCACCAGGGGCGGGTACTGCCGGTACGCAGATCCGGCGGGTTGTGAATGGTCAGTTTACTGGGCGCCAGCATCCAGCCGGCACAGGCGATCAGCAGGAAAACGACCAGTACGCCACAGGCAATACGCAGCGTCAGGATGTGCTGATCGCGATTTTTCACCGCATGACGAAAACGGCTCATTTTTCTCTCCCGGTACGTTTCAGGGACCAGCCCCGGGCATCAACGATAAGCGTCGGATTACCCAGGGCATGACGGCGTTTGAACTCCTCCAGTCGCTGCCAGATATAATTTTCTGGCTTGCCCCGTTTGACGCGACTGAGCCACCGGCCTCCGGACCAGATAAGCAACAGCGGCATCACCAGCATGCCGGTGGGCACAATGACCCAGCCGGCAAGCGGAATGAACGGTAACGACAGGAGCAGACCCGCCCCCAGACCGGCCAGCGCAGCCAGCCCCAACTCCGGGGTGGTAAACCCGCGGAACACCACGGGTTCACTGTTGAGACGGTCGGGTAAAAAGCGAATGGTCTGCATAATGGGGACTCACAGAATGATTGAGGCCGATTTGGTCAGCAGCCAGATAACGGTGACCAGCAATATCACCCCCACCACTACGATGGCGCCAAACTTGCCCCATGAGGCTTTCTGATCGCGGACTTCCGAGAACGTCGTCAGCCCCGCTTCGGCCACCTTCAGAGGAGCAGAAACGCCAGCAGCGCACCGATACAGACCAGGTGCAGAATGCTGACTTCAATGTTTCCTGAGCCGGCTTTAAAGGCCGTGGACTGTGCAGCACTCAGTCCCATCAGGGACGCTCCCGGCGGTAATGACCGCCGATATGCGATGACCGGGGCTGTGCCCGGGAGGGCTCCAGATAGCGCCCGACTCCGCCCCGAATCGTGTTCAGGTCGGACGTTGCCTGGCGATAGTCAAAGAAGAAGCGCCCATGCTCTGCCGGATCGGCCTGAGTGGCGGCCACGCGGGCTCGCTCCAGTGAGGCCTGCACCTGGTCCAGTTGACGCAGGACAGAGGCCAGTTCGTCTTTCTCGGCAGCCCGGGTTGACGTTGATACGGATAAAGCGGTCAGTAACAGCAGGCCAGTCATGCCCGGAATACGGGCGCTCAAATGCCGGGCCGGACGGGATGGGTTCATACACACCTCCAAAGGGAGTTAAAAAGGTGTGTACAGAATGCGCAGGACAGGAGAGACGGTCAGCGATAAACTCTTTTTGCGATTATGAAAATTAATGGTTGTGGCTGTTATGATGGTGCCAGCCTTTTAAGCACAACAGGGAGTCCCCCGGATATGACAGACGATAGTGGGGTCAGAATGGCCCTCTCCCCGGTTCAGCTTGCCGCTGTTCTGACCGATAAATCCGTCAGTGAGGGAGAAACCCTCAGTAACCGTCTGTGGGGAGGTCTGGGGCTGGCAGGTGGCGTGGCAGAAATGTTTGGGGCGGGCGTCATGTGTGTTGCGCCCGATCCCACTATGCTCACTAAAGCGGGTTGTGTCATCGTAGGCACCCACAGCCTGGATGCCATACAGGCTTCCGCACGACAGATGTGGACCGGCAGGCAAATCAATACTGATACTTACAATACGGCCGTGTCCCTGGCTGAAGGGCTGGGAGCAAATCGCCAGACCGCTGCTCACGTTGGAATGACAGTTGATCTCGCTATCCCGATGGGATTTGCACTGGCCGTCAGCGCCGTCCGTATCGCAGCCGTTCGCAACGGAAGGATAAAACTGGCGATACATGAGTCAGCAACCGGAAAGCACCCTGGAGGGCATACGCTGGAATGCCACGTAGGTAAAACGCCAGAAGAACTACTGGCAAGGCTCGAAAGACGCCCCGGGTTACCCGCAGCCAGCTCTTTCAGAAATCTGGATGAAGCAGAAAGGCTGACAACAAAGGTGTTGCGAGAACATAAAAATGCCATTGAAATGTTCGTGCGTCACCAACCCAAAGGTACCCCCTGGCGAAAAAAATTTTCCACTACCTTTGCTCAACCAACTGGCATTGTCATAAAGAGGGGAAGTTCTGAAGTTCGGAAATGTTACCGCGTTGAGCTCTGGCTGGAGCTTACCGAATATAACGGAAAGCCTTATTTCATCGTAACCTCAATGCCAATGGAGTAAGTTATGTTTGTTAAAGATAAGGCACGAGAGCTGGATAATTTTATCTGTAATTACTTCGGTCATGATTATGACCTTATTGACGACAGTGAAGAGATTCAGCCAAAGATCGATGCCTATAATCAACACTCCGGACGACCAATGCAGCTGGCGCTTCTTGATGATATTGATGAATTTCTGGCTTTAGGTGAAGCCCTGGACAGGACGTTCCATGACGTTTACGGCGAGTATTTTGTGCCAGAACTTTGGGGCACAACCCCCCATGACTTCCTGAAATTCGCAAGGGAAAAGGTCCGACAGGATTTGAATAATGATCCTCAATGAGCTTGACTGCTTTATCACTGTTTACTTCGGGCAGGATTACGATCTTATCGATGACAGTGATGAAATCGAACCCAAAATTGACGCATTTATCGCCGATAGCCATTTTGCTATGCGCTATGGGTTAATCGCTGATATTGACCTTTTCCTGGAGGAAGTTGACGATCCGGAAGAAACGTTCAGGAAGCGCTACGATCTGGAGTTTGATCCTGACTTATGGGGTACTGATGCCCTCAGTTTCCTGCAACGCGTAAGAGAAAAGGTGAGTTCGTCTCTGAAGGAATATGAAAGCGACTGACGCGCCAGTAACCGTTGTTACGGGGCTTGTCTGCTGACGGGAGCGCACAAAAGCAAGTTTTGTTCGCCCCCGTCCAGCTTACAGGTACTTTTTAAATGCCGCTGTGGTCACCGTAATCGCCGTTCCCAGCAAAATCGCAGCCGGCAGCAATAGCAGGTTGGGATACACTGCCGTTGGCCAGGAGAGGTACAGCATCACCGGCACCACCACTGCTGGCTTCACCATTTTTTTGGCATGGTGATAAACAAACGAACTCTCATAACCGGCACCATAGCGACGCAGATCGCGCCGCCCCAGCCCCTCGACCAGCGCAACCAGCACCACCATCACAAACAGCGGCAGTGACAGCGCCAGAATCATCACCCGGATCAGGGTGATTATCGTGACCCACACCGTGGCCATCAGATATTCATGCAGATACCCGGCGAGCCATCCGCTCCAGCCACTCAACTGGCGGGTCAGTTCAGTATCACTGCCCATCTGCAGTGCATACTGCTGCTGTATCCAGTCCGTGACACCGCTGTTCACAAACAGCCACTGATATGCTGTCGTCATCCAGTTGACGACCGTCACCGAGGGGGCTGACAACAGCAGGCTGCGGGTGAACTCCGTGGACAACCAGCCCAGCTCAGTATTCATCACCGCTTCACTGTGCGCCGCGCCGGCTTCCGGCCAGAAAAAGGCGATCCCGATATACTCCATCAGCAGGCTCAGCATCAGAGACCCCAGCAGCATACCGAACAGCGCCCACGGCCAGCCCCAGAGCAGGTTATACAGCAGGCCATGCGCATTCTCTCTCTCCTGCCGGGCCGGCGTCCGGGTATCCCGTTGTGGCTCAGCCATGATCGCCTCCATTCAGTCCAGCTACCGGTGCATCATTCCACCACCCTTCACCACTGTGATAGTTGCGCCGCATCGCCTCCGCGATTTTCTCAATGCTCTCCGGCATCAGCACATCATCGGCATCACCGGCCGGCAGCGGCATCCGGATTTTCCACAGTTGCCCCCCTTCCAGAAGAGCAAAGGCCTGCCCTTTCGGCAGCGTCACAATATTGGCCGGCTCCAGCAGAGGAACTTTCACCGTGCCGACACGGTCCTGAGTGTTCGATGTAAAGTCCTGTCCGGCACTGACATCGGCGGTGTCCTGGTGACCGGACACCAGGGTTTTGGTGTAAATCTCCACCTGCGGCAGCTGCGTGGTCAGCAGTTCGGCAGTCCGGTTTTCCCTGACGCGCAGCATAATCAGGTTATTGAAGTTACCCTGGACCTGCGCCGTTTTGGCCGCATTGCCAATGCGGGCCTCAATATCCGATGAGGTCTGGGTGTAGGCTGTAACCTGCATTCCGGCGCCGCCCCCCTTGTTGATAAGCGGAATAAACTCATCCCCCATCAACTCATTGAACTCGTCGCAGTGCAGGTTTACCGGCGTTTTCTCCTCCCGGGCGCCCGGGAGGCCAGAGGTGATCCCGTGTTTGTAGATGTTACCGGCCACACTCACCAGATCGGCGAACATGGAGTTGCCCACCGCACTGGCCACCTCACTGTCACTGAGTGCATCGAGACCGATATACACCACGGCTTTTTTACGGATCACCTGCTCCCAGTCAAAAATCGGTCGGGAGTCACTCATGTCCAGGTAGTCCGGCGCCAGCAGCTCCGCCGTTTTACCGGTGGTGAGTTTCTCCAGCAATGGCAGCAACGATGCCACAATTTTGTCGAAATAGGTCCGGTCATAACGCACGGCACTTCTCAGGCCGTCCAGAATCGGGTCATACAGTTGCTTCCCCTCCTCCGAACTCAGCGCCACCTCGATGGACCAGATACGTACGGCATCCGGCTGTCCCTGCATATTGCGCGGGACATCGTCCTCTCCCAGAACCTGCTCATTATTTTGAATCTGAGCCCGCAGGGATGGCAGTTGCTCACGGATAATCTTTTCGGCATAGCGGATATACAGATCGGCGATGTTGTTCACATAACGCATGATTAGCGTGTAATCCGGACGTTCGCCCAGCGCCACCAGGGCCCGGGCGATGATATTGACAAAACGCCAGGCAAACTCCCGAAACGCGGCGCTGTTCCCCTCCCCCGACAGCTGGCCGGCCACGCGCGATGCCACTTCCGACACCCGGCCAAAACGGCCAACGGCGTTATAGCGGGCGGAAATCTCCGGCCAGCCCAGATGGAAAATATACAGCTCATCACCGCGACCAGCACGGTGCGCCTCTGCCCAGACCCGCTTCATCAAATCGGCATCGCCTTTGGGATCGAATATGATGGTCACCTCCCCGCGGCGGATATCCTGGGTGATCAGCAGCTCCGCCAGGCGGGTTTTCCCCACGCGGGTGGTGCCATACACGATGGTATGGCCAACACGCTCGCCCAGCGCCAGGCTGACATCCACTTCATCAGGCTCCACACCATGCAGTGCCGGGTTGCCTCCTACCGGTGGCAGTGGCCGGACGGGGTTCAGGGGAGAATCCTGGCTGAGTAGCTTCCGTACTCCGGGCGCCGTCTGCTCCGTTTTCAGCTCCAGCCACCGGGCAGCACGGTAAAGCCGCCCGGGCTGCAGGTACTTCGCCACTTCAGGACGCAGTGTGTCCTGCAACCGCTGGGTATGCTTCTGGGTCCAGCGAAATCCCCTCCCCAGAAACAGACGGTGCTGGCTGACCGGGATCTGTTTCGTCCTCATGACATAACGGGGCAGACGAGTCAGGTTACGACGATAGCGGATGATTTGCGTGCCCTGACGGAGCCGGACCGCGGCCAGCACACCAAATCCGGCTGCGGTGACATAGCTGACGGACGGCGCCAGCGCCACGGCCCACGGCGCCCTGATGCAGACAAACGCGGCGACACCGGCGACCGCTGTGGTATTCAGCTCGACGGCCGGGCGCAACAGCGCCTCAATCACATACCGGTTACTCATGAGGCTCCTCCTTTCCGCCCTGCGAATCCTCCGGCCAGCGTATGATGGCCCTGCCGCCCCGCCCTTCTCCGATCCGGGGACGGGCAACGGCTCGTGCTACGCCGAACCGGACCAGCTCAGCAAAAAGCCCCAAGGGCAGAAGAATCCTCAGCAGCACACGGATATCCCGGATATCCTCCTGAGCCACGGATTCAAAGGGCTCAACAGTCCGGACACAACCGCGTTCCAGGTCAGTCAGATGTTGCCATTCTGCCCGTGTATTCAGTGCCGAACTGTCATATTTTTTCTGGCTGATAATGTTGGAAAGACTTTCCATCGCTTCACGATCGAGAAGCGTATTTTCAATGCAGTTAATAAGAATCGAGATATCCGGCAGATGAATACCGTAGATTTCATAGGTTTTCAGGCGGGTGAACATATGGAGGGAGCCACGAATAAACTCGCGAACGTCGGGAAGAATAGGCTTCACTATTCCCATCACATTGCCGGTTGACGACAATACCGACAGTTCGGTCATGACGCCTGTTGCCCCTTTGGAGTCCACAATAATGAGGTCGTAGCGGGAAAATGAAGGATTCTGAAGAATATTTCTCAGCCGCAGGCGCCCATCAGCAGCATGTAACATTGCGGTGGGCAACAGTTCATCGGGATCGTTGGAGTAGACAATATCAAGGTTATTGATTGACGCTCGTGAAATCGCCTGCAGCGGGTCCGGGACCATCTGCATCAGCAATTCATAAAGGCCAAACGGTGCCTCTTCGCTCAAAGAGAAGATACTGCTGGCCGTAGGCTGGGACCAGTCTGCATCAATCAGGAGGGTTTTCAGGCCTGCATCTGCACAGAAACCGGCCAGGTAAGCAGCAAAGGTTGACTTACCTTCACCACCTTTCGGAGATATAACGGGGAGTATTTTCATTCTGCACACTCATAAAAGTGTGCATAGAGCTAACTATTGATGATAGATAATGCAGGAAAACCACCCGAAGGTGGTATGCACGACACTGCTTTTCATTGATTTTATTCGTGTTTCCCGCTGGTACCCGGAGCGGGACTTGAACCCGCACAGCCAAAGGCCGAGGGATTTTAAATCCCTTGTGTCTACCGATTCCACCATCCGGGCTCGGGGAAAAAGTGGAGGCGCGTTCCGGAGTCGAACCGGACTAGGCGGATTTGCAATCCGCTACATAACCGCTTTGTTAACGCGCCAAATACTGCTGTACCCGCCTGAGTGGCTGATACTGAAAACTGGAGCGGGAAACGAGACTCGAACTCGCGACCCCAACCTTGGCAAGGTTGTGCTCTACCAACTGAGCTATTCCCGCATTATCAGGCAATCAACGTTGGTTAATTACTTGATTTTGCTATCGTCTGGCGAACCCTGCCGCCGTTCGATGCGTTGCATTCTACTTACCTCACGCGATGAGTCAACGAAATTTTCCCTCCCGCTGACTCGTTTGCTGATTTTTACAGCGGATAGATCACCCTTCAAGCAAATCGCCGCGCGCAGCGTTTAAATACTGGAACATTGACCAGAATGTCAGCAGCGCCGCGACGAAAAACAGCGTGATGCCCGCGTACTCTATCCAGATGTTTGGCCGCCACAGCATACCGATCAGCGCCAACATTTGCGCCGTGGTCTTGAACTTGCCGATCCAGGAAACGGCGACGCTGCTACGTTTGCCGATCTCCGCCATCCATTCACGCAACGCAGAGATAATAATCTCACGGGCGATCATGGTAGCCGCCGGTAACGTGACCCACCAGCTGTGGTAGTGCTCCGCCACCAGCACCAGGGCTATCGCCACCAGCACTTTATCGGCAACCGGGTCAAGGAAGGCGCCGAAGCGGGTGCTCTGGTTCCAGCGTCGCGCCAGGAAGCCATCGAACCAGTCGGTGACCGCCGCCAGGCAGAAGATAAACGCACACAGGAACGGCGCCCAGTGGAATGGCAGATAAAATGCCAGCACAAAGAACGGAATAAGGACAACACGAAACAGCGTAAGCAGGGTTGGTATATTAAATTGCATAATGCCGGGTAACTATCTGTCGTCAGGGAGAAATTGACTCTATGTTGCTACATAGCCCTTAATGTTTCAACGAGTAGTAGATCTTTTCTGCCAGCCCCTGCGAGATCCCCGGCACTTTTGCGATTTCTTCAATGCTGGCGTTCTTAAGGGGTTGCAATCCGCCCATATACTTAAGCAACATCTGACGCCGCTTCGGACCGATTCCTTCGATGGACTCCAGCGAGCTGGTATTCTTTACCTTAGCCCGTTTTTTACGGTGTCCGGAGATAGCATGATTATGGGATTCATCGCGAATATGCTGGATGACATGCAGCGCCGGCGAGTCGGGCGGCAACGCGAATCCCTCCCCTTCCGGCTCCAGAAACAGCGTCTCCAACCCCGCTTTACGATCGCTCCCCTTGGCAACGCCCAGCAGCAACGGTCGCTCTTTATCCCACTCGACATCCAGGCTGGCAAAGACCTCTTTGGCCTGCGCCAGTTGCCCTTTACCGCCGTCAATCAAAATCACATCCGGAATTTTGCTCTGCTCGATAGCCTTGCCATAGCGGCGACGAAGCACCTGATTCATGGCGGCGTAGTCATCCCCCGGCGTAATACCGGCAATGTTATAGCGTCGGTATTCGGAACGCAGCGGGCCGTTAGGGTCAAACACCACGCAGGAAGCCACGGTCTGCTCGCCCATGGTGTGGCTAATATCGAAGCACTCCATACGGGTGATTTTCGGTAGTTTTAGTACCTGCGCCAGCGCCGTCAGACGCTGGGTAATAGTGGAATGCTGGGCCAGGCGGCTAACCAGCGCAGTGGCGGCATTGGTGCGCGCCAGCTTCAGGTAACGAGCCCGGGCGCCGCGCGGCCGGGTTTGCAGATGGATATGGCGCCCCGCCAGCTCGCTCAGGGAGCTTTCCAGCAGGCTCTTATCCTGGAGCGCGAAGTCAAGCAGGATCTCGCCCGGTAGCGTTCGCATCTGGCTACCCTGCAGGTAGAACTGGCCGACGAAGGTTTCGACCACTTCAGACAGATCGGTACCGCCCGGCACTTTCGGGAAATAGCTACGGCTGCCCAATACCTTGCCCTGGCGAATAAACAGCACGTGCACGCAGGCCATACCGGCATCGAAAGCCACGCCGATCACATCCAGATCGTCGCCGCTGTTAGAGACGAACTGTTTCTCCGTGACCCGGCGTACCGCCTGGATTTGGTCGCGTAGTCGCGCCGCCTCTTCAAATTCCAGCCTCTGACTGGCCTGCTCCATCCGCTCCACCAACCGGTTCAATACCTGGTCGTCTTTACCGGACAGGAACAGTCGCACATATTCCACCTGGCGAGCGTACTCCTCTTCGCTCACCAGCCCTTCGACGCAGGGGCCAAGGCAGCGGCCGATCTGGTACTGAAGGCAGGGGCGGGAGCGATTTCGGTAGACGCTGTTCTCACACTGACGAATCGGGAAGATTTTCTGCAGCAACGCCAGGGTTTCGCGAACCGCATAACCATTAGGGAAAGGCCCAAAGTACTCCCCTTTGGCATGCTTCGCGCCACGGTGGGTCGCCAGTCGTGGGTGAGTGTCCCCGCTCAGGAAGATAAAAGGATAAGATTTATCGTCACGCAATAGCACGTTATAGCGCGGCTGATAGAGCTTAATATAATTATGCTCCAGCAGTAGCGCTTCGGTTTCGGTATGAGTCACCGTAACGTCTATCTGACGGATCTGCGCCACCAGAGCTTCGGTTTTGCGGCTGGCGAGGTTCGAACGAAAATAGCTCGCCAGCCGTTTCTTCAGATCCTTAGCCTTACCGACATAGATGACCGTGCCCTGGTCATCATACATACGATACACACCAGGCTTACTGGTGACGGTCTTCAGAAAGGCTTTTGCGTCAAATACATCATTCACGTTAACTGGTCAAAGGCTCCGCGCTGCACAACCCGTGGCGTATCGCCAGATGGGTTAATTCGACATCACCGCTAATATTGAGTTTGCTAAACATACGATAGCGATAGCTGTTTACCGTTTTCGGACTCAGGTTCAACTGTTCAGAAATTTCATTGACCTTCTGTCCGCGGGTAATCATCAGCATAATCTGCAACTCGCGCTCAGACAAACTGGCAAACGGGGAACCCGTATTAGCCGGCTCGATCTGGCTGAGTGCCATTTGCTGTGCAATGTCAGACGCAATATAGCGCTGCCCGGCATTTACCGAACGGATAGCGCTCACCACTTCCTGTGGCGCGGCACCTTTACTCAGGTAACCCGCAGCCCCCGCCTGCATCACCTTCGCCGGTAGCGGGTTTTCGGTGTGCACGGTCAACATAATGACCCGGGTATCGCTACAGGCGCGGGCAATCTTACGTGTGGCCTCAAGGCCTCCCATTCCCGGCATGTTCATATCCATCAGAACCACATCCACGGGAGTACTGCGGCACAGTTTCACGGCATCTTCGCCACAACAGGCTTCGCCGATCACTTTAATGCCCTTGATATCTTCCAGAATGCGGCGTATCCCTGCGCGCACCAGTTCATGGTCATCAACAAGAAGGACGTTGATCAAAGAATAATTCTCCAGAAAAGGGATAACGCCGCTGATAGTTTATTCACCACATATATTAACGGTTTTTAAGTCACTTTTAAAACGTAAAAATGCTGAGCGCCACACAGTATCGGCTATCCATAAAATAAAAGTAACGCAAACGTTCCCGGGGTAGATCTATCCGATATCAAAAGAAAATAGTTATGCAATAAATACATTACATCAGTCAGAAAAAGACATTTTTACTCACTGAAGACTCTTCCCCTTACCTTTAATTAACCATATAAAAACCAAATTGAAACAATTATTTCTGCCATGAGCAAGGCGTAAAGTGCGGTCGCTGTCTCCCATGGCCGATTCGGCTCGCCACGTACGGCGCGGCTACGCATGGTTTCTTATGAGTTTGTGATATACTCGGATGCTTGCGTCGGCGCCGTTTGAGCGCAGTATCAATCGAAAGAAAGAGGAATAAAGATGAGCACGCCGGATTTTTCTACTGCGGATAACGCCCAGCAGCTGGCCCTTGAAGTAAGTTGCCTGAAAGCGCTGTTTACCCAGATGCTGAAAGCCATGGGTCAGGCAGACGCCGGAAAAGTCATTATCAAAATGGAAAAAGAGATTGCGCAGATGGAAGATAAAGCGCACGCCGAAGTGTTCACCAATACGGTTAACCAGATAAAGCAGGCATACCGTCAGTAACCCTGGCGCTGCGCTGAAGGCGGTTTCGCCTTCAGCCTTTTACGGTTAGTTACAAATAAAGAACAATTTATTTCCTAATAAAGTAAAATAAAAAGCCGTTATTTTTTTCGCCAACTTTGTTTCGCCTCCGTGCAAGCGGAGCCACCGGAAGGTGGCTCTATCGTTATTTATTGCATCAGAAATTTTTCCAGGAACTGCTGAGTACGCGGCTGCTGTGGATTGGAAAACAGCTGTTTCGCGGGTCCCTGTTCGATAATACGTCCCTGATCCATGAAAATAGCGCGATCCGCCACATCTCTGGCAAAGCTCATCTCATGCGTCACGATAACCATCGTACGCTTCTCTTCGGCCAGTTGACGCATGGTGCTCAGCACCTCCCCCACCAGCTCGGGATCGAGCGCCGATGTCGGTTCATCAAACAGAATCACCTCCGGGCGCATAGCCAACGCGCGGGCAATGGCGACGCGCTGCTGCTGGCCGCCGGACAGCCGTCGAGGATAACTCTCTTCTTTTCCGCTCAGGCCAACCTTCGCCAGCAGTTCGCGGGCCCGGGTACTGGCCTCCTGCTTTGATTCCCCCTTAACGATGACCGGTCCTTCAATAATGTTCTCCAGCACGGTACGGTGTGGGAATAAATTGAAGTTCTGGAACACGAAACCGACATGCTGTCGCAGCAGGCGTACCTGCTCGCGCTGCTTGCCGAGGGAACGACCAGCATCGATGGCGATATCCCCCACCCGGATGCTGCCACTGTCCGGCTGTTCCAGCAGATTGATGCTGCGCAGCAGCGTAGTTTTACCCGAGCCGCTGGGGCCGATAATCGCCACCACTTCGCCGCTCTCTACCTCCAGATCGATGTCGTGCAGCACCCGCTGGCCGTGGAAGGATTTAACCAGCGCTTTCACCTCTATCGCACTCATTTCGGTTCACGCTCCTGACGGTTAAGCTGATTTTCAAAGTAGTTCTGCAGCGCGGAAAGCGCCGTCGCCATGACCCAGTAGATAAGCGAGGCCGCCAGATACATGGTGAACACCTCCAGAGTACGCGAGGTAATCAGTTGCGCCTGACGGAACAGCTCCGGCACCTGAATGGTGGCCGCCAGCGACGTATCCTTCACCAGACCGATAAAGCTGTTGCTGAGCGGCGGCAGCGCCACCCGCCCGGCCTGTGGCAGAATCGCCCGGCGCATGGTCTGCCAGCGGGTCATCCCCAGACTGGCCGCCGCTTCCCACTGCCCTTTTTCAATAGAGGCGATGGCGGCGCGCAGCGTTTCCGAGGTATAAGCCGCGGTATTCAGCGACAGGCCAATCATCGCCGCCGGCATCGGATCCAGCTCAATGCCGAACTGCGGTAAGCCGTAGTAGATCATAAACAGCTGCGCGATCAGCGGCGTACCGCGGAAGATCGAGACATAGAAGCGTGAAAGCCACGACAGCGGCCAGAAGCTGGACAGCCGCATCAGCGCCAGCAAGAACCCCAGAAGTAGCCCAAAGAACATGCCGCCAAGGCTCAGTTGCAGCGTAAAGACGGCACCCCTGAGCAGGAACGGCAGCGATTCAATGACCAGATGAAAACTTTCTTGCATTGTGATGTGACTTCCTGAGTTTTAAATATGGGGGTGATAGGCGAACAGCGCGGGCGCCCCACCGGTATGAATGAACAGGATCGGCCCGTCATTCGGAAAGCGGCCCTCGGTGATACCATCAATCAGGCCCGCCATCGCCTTGGCGGTATAGACCGGATCCAGCACGATCCCCTCCAGGGCGGCCAGCAGTTTGATCGCCTCCTGACCGGCATCGTTCGGGAATCCGTAACCCGGGGCGAAATAGTCATCCCACAGGTGAATCGGCGCACGCGGTACCAGATCCAGGCTGGCGCCGATATCGTGCTGGAGCCGCACCACTTTTGGCAGTTGTTGTTCAACGCTGCGCGAAACGGTAACGCCAATTAGCCGGGTTTCCGGCATCAGTTGCTCCAGCCCCACCGCCAGCCCCGCCTGAGTTCCGGCGCTTCCCGATGCCACCACCACTGACGAAAGCGCCACCGCCCCTTCGCACTGGTCGGCAATCTCCTGGGCGCAGGCCACATAGCCCAAAGAGCCCAACGCACTGGAGCCTCCCACCGGCACCACGCAAGGGCGGAATCCCTGGGCCTCGATGCGGGTGGCCAGCGCCTCCAGTTGAGCCGCCGGGTCATCCAACGCGTCGCACATCTCCACCTGCACCTGAAACAGATCCAGCAGCAGGCGGTTACCGTTGGTCAGGTAGTTCTCCTGCCGGGTGGCGATGGGATTTTCCAGCAGCGCCACGCAGTGCAGCCCCAGTTTTGCCGCCACCGCCGCCGTCTGGCGCACGTGGTTGGACTGAATCGCCCCGGCGGTCACCAGAGTATCAGCCCCTTCGCGCAGCGCCTGGGCTGCCAGAAATTCCAGCTTGCGCAGCTTATTGCCACCCATCGCCATCGGGGTGACATCATCACGTTTAATATAGATCTCCCGACCCAGATGGTCGGAAAGACGCGGCAGAAATTCCAGCGGCGTTGGCGCGCCAACCAGTTCCAGACGCGGGAAACGGGCGAGTTGATCGAGGGACATATTTCCTCCGCAGGCAGGCGGCGATAAACGGCTGGCTGCCGGGTTCGTTGGCCTGTATAACTTGCGAAATAAGGTAAAAAACGCGCGCTACTGTAACCCAGTCTCAGCCAGATGAAAAATTAGCGTGCGTCACATGCGACCACAAAAAAGGCGCTGTAGCAGCGCCTTTTGTTCTGAGCGGCGATTATTTGGTAACGTCGGCGCCAAACCACTTCTCGGAGATTTTCGCCAGGCTACCGTCCTGTTTCATCTCTTCGATGGCCTTATTGATGGCGGCCAGCAGTTCCGGATTGCCCTTACGCAGCGCCACACCAGATTCCAGATGCGAGAACGGCTGCCCGGCAACCGCCAGGGTGTTGTTGGTTTTCTTCACCAGATCCAACGCCGCCAGGCGGTCCACCAGAATCACGTTAATACGCCCCACGCGCAGATCCTGATACTTGGTGGGATCGTCATCGTAGGTACGTACATCCACGCCCGGTACATTTTCACGCAGCCAGGCTTCATAGTTGGTACCCAGACCCACACCGACCTTTTTGCCCTTCAGATCTTCGGGTTTGGTGATGCTGCCTTCATTGCCCTTCTTCACCAACGCCTGGATACCGGAAACGGTATAAGGGGTGGAGAAATCATACTTTTTCTGGCGTTCCGGCGAGATCGTCACCTGGTTAATCGCCACGTCGATACGCTTCGAGTCCAGCGAGGCCAGCATGCCGTCCCATTTGGTGGGCTTCAGCGATGCTTTAACGCCCAGGTGTTTCGCCAGATCCTCGGCAAACTCCACTTCGAAACCGGTCAGTTTGCCGTCATTACCCTGGAAGCTGAAAGGAGGATAGGTACCTTCCAGCCCCACGGTCAGGCTACCGCGCTCTTTCACTTTATTAAGTAGATTTTCAGCCGCGAAAGTCTGGGTATTAATACCGGCGACCAGGGCCACCGCCATCACGCTCATCAGCGCCTGGCGGCCAAAGTGTGCAAATTTCATATTCACCCCTGAAAAAGTAGAATGCGTTACATTGTCGAAGGTAACGCGCGGAAATCAAAATCACCGCGGGTTATATCTTATTCCATTACAGACTAAGAGACTCAAGGACCGACGGTTGCCGCATTACTCTCTTCTTCTCCTTCTGACTGGCTGAGTGTAGTGGCGCTATTGCTGCCTCCGCCCAGGCCCAGAGTGCCGCCGGACTGAGTCGCGGCCGGTTTAGTGGCCTCGATAGCCGCTTTGGCATCCTGCTCGTCAATCGGCTGTCCCAGCGGATGTTTTTCCAGGTAGTCAGCGCACTCGTCGGTCAGACGATCGACCCGACGTAGCGTCATACCGGCATATTCCAGGGTATCCCCCTGGCGCTCAACGTCGTAAACCTCGCGTTTAATGGTCACATTATAGAGCGAGTCTGAACGCTGCATCAGCTTGCCTGGTAGCGCAATCAGACGCTGCCACTGGCGGCACTCCAGAGTATCCCCTTCCGGCGTGACTACCAGACTGGCAATCGCTTCGGGGCTCACCATTTCGCTCTGCGGGCCTTGAGACTGCCAGTAACCCGCCAGCCCTGCCGGCGCAGGGTGTTTGATCACCTCGTTATAGTTGTCCACCTGCACACAGCCACTCAGCGCCACCAGCGCCAGCGGTAGAAGTAACTTTTTCATGATTCATCCCGAATGCGGCAAAATTTTATTTTGGCATTAAAGCGTTAGCCCCGCCAGCCCCAACCGCGCCGCAGGAAAAATTGATCGTACGCGTCTTTTTTACATTTTTTGCTATTTCCACCGCGCCACCGGCGTATGATTCCTTGTTTTTACAACATCCTTCTGAGTTCAGAGGTTATTGCCTATGTCATGGAATGAATTCCGACAACATTATCTGATCAAATTCTGGTCCCCCCTCCCCGCCGTGATTGCCGCCGGCGTTCTCTCTACCTGGTATTTCGGTATTACCGGCACCTTCTGGGCCGTCACTGGCGAATTTACCCGCTGGGGCGGTGAACTGCTACAGCTGTTCGGCGTCCATACCGAAAACTGGGGTTACTTTCAGTTAATTGGCCTGGAAGGCTCTCCCCTGACCCGCATTGACGGCGTGATGATTATCGGTATGTTCGGCGGCTGTTTCGCCGCCGCACTGTGGGCCAATAATATTAAACTGCGCCTGCCCCAGCACCGGGTTCGAATTCTCCAGGCGCTGCTGGGCGGTATTATCGCCGGTTTCGGCGCCCGGCTGGCCATGGGCTGTAACCTGGCGGCCTTCTTTACCGGTATTCCGCAGTTTTCGCTTCACGCCTGGTTTTTTGCGGTGGCGACCGCCATTGGCTCCTGGGCCGGAGCGCGCTTTACGCTGCTGCCGATGTTCCGCGTGCCGGTAAAGCTGCAAAAAGTCAGCGCAGCTTCTCCCCTGACCCAACGGCCGGATCAGGCGCGACGCCGTTTCCGTATTGGAATGCTGGTATTTATCGGTATGCTGGACTGGGCCGCTCTCACCGCCATGAATCAACCGAAGCTCGGGCTGGCGATGCTGTTTGGCGTCGGGTTCGGCCTGCTGATTGAACGGGCGCAGATCTGCTTTACTTCCGCTTTTCGCGATCTGTGGATCACCGGCCGCACCCAGATGGCAAAGGCTATTATCCTGGGGATGGCCGTCAGCGCCATTGGCATCTACAGCTATGTGCAGCTCGGCGTAGCGCCGAAAATTATGTGGGCCGGCCCTAATGCCGTACTGGGCGGTTTGCTGTTTGGCTTTGGCATCGTACTGGCGGGAGGCTGCGAAACCGGCTGGATGTACCGGGCCGTGGAAGGCCAGGTGCACTTCTGGTGGGTCGGTATCGGCAACGTGCTGGGCTCCACCCTACTGGCGCTGGTCTGGGACGAGATCTCCCCCGCGCTTGCCACTTCGTGGGACAAAGTTAACCTGCTGACCGTTTTCGGTCCCCAGGGCGGCCTGATGATGACCTGGCTGCTGCTGTTTGCCGCCCTGATGTTAATTATCGGCTGGGAAAAACGCTTTTTCCGCCGTCACAACGCCGGTGCCCGTCCGGTTAAGGAGAGCCTGTGAGTCAGTCAATCGTTCCCGACTACCGTCTGGATATGGTGGGCGAACCCTGCCCTTATCCTGCTGTCGCCACCCTTGAGGCAATGCCGCAGTTGAAAAAAGGCGAGGTTCTTGAAGTCATCAGCGACTGTCCGCAATCGATCAATAACATCCCGCAGGATGCCCGGAATCACGGCTACACCGTGCTGGACATCCAGCAGGATGGTCCGACAATCCGCTATCTGATTCAGCGCTAGTTGTGTTCAACAAGCGCCATCCTGCCGCTTAGCGACGGGATGGCGCGATCGCTTTCCCAGATATTCCAGCTCACCCCTTCCTCACTCAGACAGAAAATGGCCGTCGCCAGGGTATTTTCCTCATCGGGATCGTCAGGCGCCTGACGCCAGACAGGCAAGGTCGGATTCGAAGTATCGCTTAACAGCGCCAGCGCCAACTGCTCGCTGAGCGTCTTTTCCGGACTCTCGGCCAGCCAGTCATTCACCCTACGCTGACGCGCGGCGGAGCTGTCGGTAATACGCTGCGCCACCCGCCCCTGGGCGCCATGCACCAGATGATTGGCATGACCGCCCACATTCACCACCTCTTCCACCGAGCAGCTATCGCCGCAGGCTTCCACGCTGTAGAGCAACGGCGAACCGGCCTGGGCCAGCGTGTGATGGAAAGCGCCAGCTCGCGCTTCGCCGGTCAGGATCGCCAGCGCGCCGTTCAGATCCCGGGCATTCAGCGATGCCCGCCCCAGGATCTGACGCGGCAACCCCCTGGGGCGATGGCTGGCGCGAATGTTATTGACGGTATTCACCAGGCCTGCATCATTCACGGCAAAAGTGTGACCGCATAGCGATCCCGGATAAGCAAAACTGGTAAAGCCTGGCCCTTCGGTCGGTTCCACCCTGACCAGCGCGCAGCCATCGCGCAGCGGCGGCAGGCCATCTTCGTTATGCGCGATAATAATCCGCCCTTGTGCATCGCGTCCGAACAGCGTGGTGCAACCGTCGGAAGTCGAAGGCAACAAATCACCGCGGCAGTTCCAGGCAAAAACTGCCAGCGGGTCAGCCTGTAGCCCTTCTGCCATACCTTCCAGCTCCGCCATCACCTCCGGGAAACGAGCACGGGTGGCCGCCGCCAGTTCCATGGCCTGGGGCGAGCCGATAAGGGGAACGATTCGCTGCCACAACCCGGTGACAACGATCTTCTGATGCCAGGCGTCGCGCCCGAATTCGCCAAGCTGGCGTCCGATCTGCCATGCCGTCCCCTGTATCCGTAGCTGCTTCATTCAGCCTCCCTGACCATTAGCGGCTCTGCCGTACTGGCGGGAGCGGGCGTACGGGCGGCGTTCATCACCATCGACAAAAACGCATAGTAGCCACACAGACCCACTAAATCCATCACCCCTTTTTCATCAAACTGCGCCACCGCCTGCAGCCAGGTTTCATCGCTAACCCGCCGCTCGCTGTGCAGCTCCTGACAAAAGCGCCACACCAGCCGTTCGTCCGCTTTCAGCGTCTGTGGTTCATCTCCGGCATTAATCGCCCTGATGTCCCGAAGGTCGATACCCTGCGCTTCGGCAATCGGGGCGTGAATCGCCCATTCCACCGGCTGGGACCAGTGACGGGCGGTGACCAGGATCGCCAGCTCCGACAGGCGCTGACCGATAGCGCTACGGTAGCGCAGATACTCCCCCATCCGCTGAGCGTGAGCCATCAGCTCCGGGCTGCGCAGCAGCGGTTCAAACGGCGGTAGCAGCGCGCCGCGCGGGCCGTTAATCATCTCCTGCGCCAGCGCGCGCTGTTCGTCGCTCCACGCGTCCTCCGCCAGCGGCGGCATGCGGTTGGTCGTCATCATTGCACTCCTGCTGCTTTCTCTGTCTCTTCACGGATCGCCGCCGTCAGGTGCGTAACCACCTGTTCCGTCTGCTGCGGCGAAATAATAAAGGGCGGCGCCAGCAGTACGTGGTCACCCTGTCTGCCATCCAGAGTACCGCCCATCGGATAGACCATCAGCCCGCGGGCCAGACAGTGGCGCTTTATGGCGACATGCAGCTTCAGTGCTGGGTCGAAAGGCGTTTTAGTTTCGCGATCGCGCACCAGTTCCACGCCCATAAAGAGTCCGCGGCCGCGAATATCGCCGACAAAGGGGTTGTCGCCCAGTGCTTCACGCAGCAGTGCAGCCAGTTGAGCGCCGCGCTCCTGCACCTGAACCAGCAGATTATCGCGCTGAATCACCTGCTGAACGGCCAGGGCCGCCGCTGCCGCCGTGGGGTGGCAGATATAAGTATGGCCATGCTGGAACAGGCCGCTGCCGGTACGTAACGGTGCCAGTACTTTGTCGCTGGCGATCACCGCGCCTATAGGCTGATAGCCGCCTCCCAGCCCTTTAGCCATCGCCACGATATCCGGCACCACGCCATCCTGTTCAAAGGCGTATAGCGTGCCGGTACGTCCCATGCCGCACATCACCTCATCGGCGATATAGAGAATGCCGTATTTATCGCACAGCCGACGAACGCCAGCCAGATAGCCCGGCGTTGGCGGTATCGCGCCGCTGGTGGCCCCCACGACCGTTTCGGCCACAAAGCCAATAATGGTCTGCGGCCCGGCATCGAGAATCGCCTGCTCCAGTTCATTCAGCAGACGCGCAGTATATTGCTCCTGGCTTTCGTCCGCAGCCCGGTCCCGATACTCATTACAGGCGGAAACCCGTACCACGTCCATCAGCAGCGGGGCAAACTGGCGGCGACGCCACTCATTGCCGCCCACCGCCAGCGCACCCAGAGTATTGCCGTGATAGCTCTGTCGCCGGGCGATAAAGGTGGTACGTTCAGGCTCGCCGAGCTCCACAAAATACTGACGCGCCAGCTTAAGCGCCGTTTCGATGGCCTCAGAACCGCCGGAAACAAAATAGCAGTGCGTCAGGTCGCCCGGCGCATGGGCCGCCAGGTGTTCCGCCAGCCCTTCTGCGGCATCGCTGGTAAAAAAGCCGGTATGGGCGTACGCCAGCTTGTCTATCTGCGCGTGCAACGCCGCCAGTACATCGGGATGCCCGTGGCCCAGGCAGGAGACGGCGGCACCGCCGCAAGCGTCCAGATAGCGTTTACCGTTAGCGTCGGTGATCCAGATACCCTGAGCGGCCGCCGCTACCGGAGGTGTACCCGCAAGACTGCGATGGATGATGTGAGACATAGTGATATCCGTTGAGACAGATGATGGGTTCACTTTCTATCCTGTAAGATCCATATGACTCTCGTCAATTTATTTTTGATCCATATGAATCACGCCGATAAACAAAAAAAGCCGCTATCTGACGACAGCGGCCTCTCCCCCGAATCACCCCCGCTCATCAGTTTTTTTCCCCGCCGTGACGTAGGCGCCCGACTCAAATAGCCAGCGCTCGGTCTCTTCGATGCGCTCTACCGCCTCACTGCCATGGCGCGCTACCAGCATCGCCAGCAGGCATTCGGCAATACTGATGCCGGAGACCACCGATGGAAAAAAAGACGGGCTCTCGGTTGAGAAGTAGAGCCGGGAATCTGCCTGCTGCGCCAGCGGAGACAGAGGCGAGTCGCTCAGAGCCACCACTTTCGCGCCAGCACGCTTTGCCGCATCCAGCACCTGCAGCGTTTCTCGCGAATAGGGGGCAAAACCGATAATCACCAGGGTATCTTCAGGGCCAAAATCCCGGGTGAACATCTCATCATTATTGGCGAAGCCATCAATCAATGAGACCCGGCGATGAAACAGGCGCCAGACATAATACAGTGACCAGGCAATAGGAAAGCTGGCGCGAAAGCCACAAACATAGACCTGTTGGGCCGATTCCATCAGTGATACCGCCTGCTCCATGGCGTCACGATTCTGTTCGCGCCCCAGCGCCAGGTTTTGCGCCTGAGCACCGAACATCTGTTCACGCAGGCTGTGGGTACCGTCGCGCACCAGTTTCTGGGCCCTGGCGCCGTAGGTTTCTCCCCCCAGCCCCAGATCGGCGATAAAGCTGTGCTTCAACTCCACCCAGCCGTCAAATCCCAAACGCTGGGCCAGCCGCAGCAGCGTGGCCGGCCTCACCCCCGCCTGGGCGGCAAAGGCGCGCATCGAAAGCACCACCAGCTCATTGACGTGCTCCAGAGTAAAAGCAGCAGCGCGCTGCAGTTCGGGCGTCAGTTGCGGATAGTTTTCGATAATGGTCTGCCGGGGATCCATGCGCGCTCTCAGTGACTGTCGCCGGGAACCCACTTCCCGACTCATCTCCCCAATCTAACGGATTTCACGCCGGGAATTAAGCCTAAATTCCCGCTATGCTGATGATTCTGCCGCGAAATGCGGCTGAATGTCGGCCAACAAAGAGAATCCTCCGACAATGGCTGGCTGTAATAAAAAGAAGAGTCATCAGCTTAGCTTATTTTTCAGATATCGATAGCAATTAAATCACAACACTAACCCACCGGTTTTGTATGGTCTTAATCATCTAAAGTAAGGAAAATCCTAAAGTTGATTTTTAATAATACTCCCCAGGATATATCTGACGGGGATTAAATGATTTAAGACTCTTCACATAACGCAACATTTACTTTACTTTGAGAACTTTCCTGGCAAATTATACGTAACTTTACGGGATAGTGTTGGCGCCTGAAATGCTTCAGCACCGTGCGCTACGGCTCTCTGTGCTGGTGTTTGGATCCATATTTAGCGGCCCCGTTCATCATTCCTGGTTTTTGCCGGTGTCTGAGGATCTCAGGTATGCGGATTAGATGAAACATTATCCCGGTATCGTTGTGCTTTAACGGATAACGCGTTTAGTGAGGGTTTGCTATGTCAACGATTATTATGGACTTATGCAGCTACACCCGACTGGGGCTCACCGGTTACCTGGTCAGTCGCGGGGTGAGAAAACGGCAGATAGTCGACGTGGAAACGGCGAGCGAGTTGGAAGAAACCTGTGCATCACGACATCCTCACGTGGTGTTTATTAATGAGGACTGTTTCATCCACGATTCAGAAAGTAGCCAGCACATTAAGCAGATCATTAATCAGCATCCGGAGACCCTTTTCATTGTCTTCATGGCGATTGCCAATATTCATTTTGATGAATATCTGCTGGTGCGCAAAAATCTACTAATTAGCTCTAAATCGATTAAACCTGAATCACTTGATGAAATTCTTGGCAATTATTTAACAAAAGATGAGCAGTGTATCCGGAATATCAATTTGCCTACCCTGTCTTTAAGCCGAACCGAATCCAGCATGTTACGTATGTGGATGTCGGGTCAGGATACTATTCAGATATCAGATCAGATGAATATTAAAGCAAAGACAGTCTCGTCACATAAAGGCAATATCAAACGGAAAATCAAGACCCATAATAAACAGGTTATCTATCACGTCGTGCGCCTTGCGGACAACGTAACCAATGGGATCTTCGTTAATATGCGCTAAAGACAACCACTGCCCTGGCTCGAACCTCAGCCCGGATCCTATTGCGATGCCCGTGGACTGATACCGAACCCTGGCTTATTGCTTATGGCCGTGAGAGATTAAGCCAGTATCAGCAGCGGCCTGGTACGATTTCCGAACGGCAAGCTGGCTGGCTCGTTTCGGAACTTCAGGCGGAGTTACTCCGCCTTTTCAACAAAAATACCGTCCGGGTGTCCTTTATCATTAAAGAACCAGATGCCCATCGGGTAATCCTCCAGCGACACCAGAAACATGGTGCCTTCACTAAACTCTTCAATGGCCAGAACCCGCCCTGGTCGGCGCGGACCGCCATCGGTTTTAACCGTTACCCGATCGTTAACCTGCATAGACTTCATCCTCCTGAGTTGCCAATACGTTACTCACCTGTCCAGATACGATTTTAACCCGCATGCCCCAGTTTGCACAGGTGCCCGCCACGCCGATCGACGTCAAAGTTCAGGCTATCAAACGCGCGGCCATATCCCTGTCAGCTATACTGTTAATTGGGTAAACCGGCAAATCAGGAGCAAGGTATGAAGAGCGCGAAAACCGATTCTGACGTCGATGTTGATGCACTGCTGGCGGCGATCAACGAAATCAGCGAAAGCGAGGTGCGCTTTGCCGGTAGCGCCGACGATCCGCAACGCGTTAGCGTGGATGGCAGAATGTCACATACCTGGGGTGAACTGGCGGAAGCCTTTGAGCTGGATATTAAGGATTTCAGCGTCACAGAGATTAACAGCTGAAGAAAAACATCCCGGCCGGGGCCGGGATGAAACTTGCAGTTATGCAAGAAAGCACTTGAAAATTCGTCACACCAGGAAATCTGATGTGCGTCAAACATATCTGCAAATTTTTTGTAAGACAAGGATAAGTTTCCACAAAAAAACGGCTTACCTTTTCACATTATCGGGCAAATACGTCTAATCCCCAAGTTTCATGCAGGCTTACACCGTTTTAACCAGTTTTTTATCCTAATAAGATTTACCCTGGTTTAAGAATATTCTCAGGTTTAATGTTGTGCACATCTGCCTGTGGCGCCAGCATCAGACATGAAAGGATTCAGCTAATACCCGGTAAGGGGCATAAGGCGCAGAAATCGCACCTAAAGCTCATTTGCCCGCTGAAACCGATGCCTGTTAGCCTGCTCCGTTAATCGCTATCGCAAACGCGGTTGCGACCGCCCTCTTTAGCCTTGTACAGGCGCCCGTCCGCAATAGACTGCAGATGTTCAAAATCATAGTCGCCGTGCTCCTGTGAGCAGCTCACGCCGAATGAAGCGCTAATGTGCAGCGTCTGCCCGCTACGCACCAGAATCTCCTTGCCGTTAATACGCTCACGTATCCGTTCGGCGACCGCGCTGGCCTGGTTCAGGGAAGAGCCCGGTAAGACAACGCAGAACTCCTCACCGCCAATACGACCGGCAATATCATCACCGCGCAGTGAGGCGCTAAGAATAGCGCCAGCACTGGCCAGAACCCGATCCCCGGAATCATGGCCAAAGCGGTCATTAATGCTCTTAAAGTGGTCAAGATCGAGCTGAATCACCGCAAAGGATTGTCCACTCTGGCGACAGTAGTCCGCCAGGTACTGCGCCTGATCGAAGAAAGCGCCGCGATTATAGAGCCGGGTCAGGGTATCGTAGTTGGCGCGCCAGCTCAGGGTACTTTGCAGATTCATCATATTTTTAACCAACCGATGAATCAGCAGCCAGGAGCCGCCCAACATCGCGCTGAACAGCACCCACAACAGGCCCAGTACGACGCTGATACGCCCGAATTCGCCGCGTATCCCTTCGTCCAGTGAGTGAATCTTCACCAGCACGCCGTCGAAATTGTTGAGTTTATCCCAGGTGACGACACTGTGGGCCATGCGTATCTCCCCTTCGTTCTTGCTCTCCATCGCTCTGGCCAACTGGGCCAACTGGGTAGGGGTAAACATTTTGCCTTCCGGCATCGCATCGGCACTGGTGGCAATCGCATTAAATTTGCGATCGTAAAGCAGTACCACACCCTCATTCCCGTCCTGTAGCGCACGCTGCAGAAACTGGTGCATAGAGTCAATGGTAAAGTCCATCGCCAGCACGCCGTACCAGCGATGTTCATAATCGAGCGGCACGCTGGCGGTGATCACCTGATCGCCGCCACGGGTCGGATCCCAGGTGTGATCCCAGATAAGCCCCCTACCCTTGTTGTAGCGCTCTGAATGCTGCGCGAAATACGGCCGCGCCACCTGGCGATAGTAGCGGGATACCAACTGTTCATCGTTGCGTGGCGGACGGCTGGAGATATAAAACCCGGCCCGGGAGACATAATAGGTACGATGCTGAAGATCGCGGCTGTTGTCGGACAGTTGCAGGATATAGCTAAACTCCAGCGCCCCGCTCAATTCTCCGTGAAGGTAGTCGGCATCGCGCAATAGCAGCCCACTGGTGCCGACAAATTCATCGGAAACGCCGTTAAGGGGCATACTGCGGTTCACATCCAGCTTAATCTGCCAGTGTTCGTGGGTACGCTGGCGCTCAAAATCGGCCATAGCCTGACGACTTTTATCGGTAGAGATGGGATAGCGTAGCGCATAACTCATAATATTTCGATAAAACAACAAGTTGTCTACGCTGTGCTGAAGCTGCCTGTCGAGTGCGGTGGCGACATTATCAAGGCTATTACGCTGGTTTGAGATCCAGGCATCTTCCAGTACCGCCATTTCACGCCATGTGAGAAGCGTCGAGCAGATAAACACGAAAGTGAAGCAAATGTTAACAACCCGGCGCGGATTTTTGAAAAACGATTTTCGCTGACTGCGATCCGCTAACACGACAGCACTCCCTGATTTGAGTGGGCTCCCAAACGCGCTGTATCAAGCATTGTTAAACGCATCGAAAACGTGGGGAGTCTATTATGTCAGAAACTTAGCGCACTAACGGCAAGAAACTTCTTATGAAAAAGCGCTAAAAATGCAAAGTTTTGTAGAGCCCGGTATAACGCACAGGCTTCAGCGCGCTGCCCCAAATCCCACAGCGCGCTGACAACATGATAATGGGGTAAAACTCAGGCGCGCACTTCCACCCGCGCATCCAGGTGTTCTGGCTGCAGTTCATTCTCATGGAAGGCTTCACGCCTGACGCTGCGGCCATCATACCAGCGGCATTCCACCATTCCGCTGGAGATGCCGGTGACAATCATCCTCTGGCCGCCGCTTTTATGTCTGACCTCATCTCCGATCATAAACAGCATTGCCGTCTCCTGTCTGAAAAAAGTTATTCAGGTATAGCCAGGAAAAGCGGCTTTTGCTTAGGGAAAATTCCCTATTTTTTTCTGATTGCTCAGTGGTCGGACTTGCCGCGCATCCGGTTGAACAACGAAATCAGTAACAGCAGTACCGCGCCCAGAATAAAACCGATAACCAGATTCATCAGTTGTGGCAGCACAGCGGCCACCACGGCACCGCCCATCGCGCTCCACTGCTCGATCAGGTGGTGCAGCACGGGAATGCCGTGAACCACGATACCGCCCCCCACCAGAAACATCGCCAGAGTACCCACAATGGTCAGCACCTTCATCAGCAGAGGTGCCAGGGCCAGTAACCCTTTCCCCAGCAGCCGCGCCGGTGCCGGTTGTCGCTCCACCAGCCAGTAACCCATATCGTCCAGCTTCACGATAAGCCCCACCAGACCATACACCCCAACGGTGACCAGAATGGCGACACCCGCCAGTATCAGGACCTGATTCAGCAGCGGCGCTTCGGCCACAATGCCCAGGGTGATGGCGACAATTTCCGCCGACAGAATAAAATCGGTGCGAATGGCGCCCTTAACTTTGTCACGTTCAAAAGCGCGCGGATCGCCAGCAGCAACCGTCTCCAGCCGCTGCTGACGCGCTTCGGCCGACTTGCTGTCTCCACGGTGGGCAAAGCTATGAATGACTTTCTCAGCCCCCTCAAAACAGAGAAACGCCCCACCCAGCATCAATAATGGCGTAATAGCCCAGGGGGCAAAGGCGCTAATAATAAGCGCCAGCGGCACCAGAATTAGCTTGTTCAGAAACGAGCCTTTAGCGACGCCCCACACCACCGGTAGTTCGCGATTGGCGCGTACTCCTGTGACCTGCTGGGCGTTCAGCGACAGATCGTCGCCCAGCACCCCAGCGGTTTTCTTCGCGGCGACTTTCCCCATAACGGAGATATCATCCAACAGCGTGGCGATATCATCCAGTAACGTTAACAGACTACCCCCGGCCAAAATTACCTACCTTTCTGATGTTGTTAAATTGCTAATAATTATGGAGCAAAACGTCCATCGCGGAAATGAAAACGGTGAGATTCAGCGTAAAAGGGTCAGGCTACGGGCGGCTGTGGGGCGTGAATACCGCGGGTGTCTATCTCTGCATAGTTTCCCCCTTCGCACAGCCACTCTTCCAGCCGGGTCTCCAGGGCAGGATCGTCCAGCCGATGTCGGCCACGCAAGGCACACTCCCAGACCACCATAACACGCCACCCTTCGCCCAACAGGCGCGAGATATCGCGCCTGTCCCGGGCAACGTTACTGCCTATCTTGGTCATCCAGAACTCGGTACGGGTGGCCGGTACCTTAAACAGATGGCAGTCATGGTGGTGCCAGAAGCAACCATGCGTGAAGAGAATGCAGCGGTAGTGATCGACGACAAAGTCAGGACGCCCGGCAAGCGCGGCGTCCTGAGTACGGAATTCAACGCCCAGCGAGGTCAGTAACCGCGCCAGACGCTGTTCAATGGCGGTATCGCGCGTGGCGATAGCCCGCATGTTTTTACTGCGCGTTTTACTGTCGTGTACGTCCGCCATCCATTTCCTCCTGGCGCATGCGCGACGCCTGCAGGATGCGGCTTTCCAGCAGCCGGGCCACCGCGGCGAACGCCGGGACCACCACCGAATTGCCGAACTGTCGGTAAGCCTGGGTATCGGAAACCGGGATCGCGAACTGTGATGCGCCTGGCGCCTCAAAACCCATCAGACGAGCGCATTCACGGGGCGTCAGACGGCGCGGGCGCCGTTGCTGATTCTGCTTATCGCCAAAATCCTTCTCGCCCAGCGGGCGATCCCAGCCGCGGTCCACCAGGATTTCGGCGCCGTCTTTATAGTACCGAGCGGAAAGCGTGCGCGCCACGCTGTGGGGATTAAGCGGATCTACCAGACCGTACCCAAAGCCATTGCCCTTTTCCTTATGCTTGCGGGCATACTGATAAAGGTAGCGCCACAGGGTTGGCGTCAGGATATATTTTTCCGCTACCTGCGGCTCCAGCAGCTCACCAAAGGTGGGACGCCGCTGCGGATAATATTGCTCCAGGGAGCGCAGACTAAAACCCTGGTGTAACCCGGTATCGCGCCGAAAGCCTACCAGCACAATGCGTTCGCGGTGCTGGGGCAGAAAATGTTTGCCATCAATAATTTTAGGATCGTCAGGGCTGCTGGCATTCGCATCCGCCACCTCATAGCCCAGCTCGTCCAGGGTCTGCATAATAATGCGGAAGGTTTTACCTTTATCGTGGCTCTTCAGATTTTTCACGTTCTCGAGCACAAAAATGGCCGGACGCCGGGCAGCGATAATGCGTGCGACATCGAAAAACAGCGTCCCCTGGGTTTCACAGGCAAAGCCGTGAGCGCGCCCCAGGGCATTCTTTTTCGAGACTCCCGCCAGAGAGAAAGGCTGGCAGGGAAAGCCCGCCAATAACACGTCATGCTGCGGCACCAGGTCACGAATATGTTCGCTAGCCTGTTTATCGCTGACTTCAGGGCGATGACTCAGAGTGACGTCGCGGATATCTTCATTGAAGTGATGCTCCTGCGGATCGCAGTACCAGTTGGCCTTATAGGTGCGCACCGCATGCTTATTCCATTCGCTGGTAAAAACGCAGGCGCCGCCAATGGCTTCAAAGCCGCTACGGATGCCGCCGATACCGGCAAAGAGATCGATAAAGCGAAAGGCGGGACGCGCATAATGGGCGGGTGGCGACGGCAATAAGCCGCGCAGACACTGGACTTCCTGCTCCGTTAGCATGCGCCGCACGCTGGTATCGCGCAGCCAGCGCACCAGAGATTCAGGACGCCAGTTACCGCCCAGTTCGTTCAGCTTAGCGACAAGCGTTTTTTTATCGTAGATATCCAGCAGTCGGGCCGCCAGCGCCCGCTCTTCCTGCTGCCGTTCGCCATGCGATTGGGGCTGCTCCGCGGCCCTGCTCGCCATTAAATCGGGTTGGTCCATCATAAGAGGGAAAAAAGTCCACGCATATAGAGATGCCGTGACTTTATCACCCTTCCGGCTGCGATAGAACGCCACAACCGCGCTGGCGCAACGAAAAGGCGATATTACCGGACTCGCGGGCGGGTATACCAGGCAATAGCGCCCAGTAGCGAGCCAACGGCCCCCAACACCATAAAACCCAGCAAGGCGCCGAGTAATTTACCACCCAGAGTCCCCATATCCCCCGCCACACCATCTCCCGGTGGAGATTCCACGCCGCTGACGATCCAAAAATAGCGCAACATGGCCCAGACAAAATAAAAGCAAAATGCATAAAATGCCCACAGGGCAATCCGGCCTCCCAGACCACGAACAGGTTTTTCTTCCATTGCTCTGACGTTACCTACAATTATTTTCTTCACTGTTTTAACGCGCACGGGCACCCCCCGAGCGATGTGATTTTTATCACATTTTTCAGGTTGTGTCTCTATCAAAGAACCACACATTATGGTAGCGCGCGCGAAACTAATACTCAGAACAAAGAAAACAACAGGGCCACCGGAAAGCTCATGGGCCAGGTAGCGCCAACCAGCAAGGCACTCAATAATTTCATACTTATGCGATCCTTCGCCAGAAAAAACGTAATGATGGCTGACAGCAGCGCCATCGCCCCATAAAAAACCAGCATATGTTGGTAAGCAGTCATAATAGATGTGAGGAAAGGTTACAAAGCGTGCGTACTATGCTCCTTTTTATGACGCAGATCAAACTACTCGCATGGAGTAGTGTCCCGTTTATTTTCCGGCGCGTTCCGTTTCGCAGACACGGTTAATAAAAATGAATTATTAAGTTAATTAAAAGTAAAAAACAAAAGCAAGAGAACGCAGGGGGAATACCGTCGGGGGCAAACACAGGATGATTTCGGGCGGCACCTTATTAATGGCCGACAGCCTGCAATGCCGCCGCATCAGAAATCAGAAAATATCAGGGGGGAGCGACCAGCGCTTAGTGGATACCCAGACGGGTAGCGAAAGAGATCTCTTCGAGCAGTTCAGTAGACGTCAGTTCCATCAGATCGGCGAATTCCAGTTGCAGCTTTCTGACGCGGGTCAGGTACTGGGCCGGGGTTAAGGTTTCCGCCTCGCGACGTAAATATTCGAAAGCCAGGGTGGCGGGTGTAAGGGCGTTATCCATAAAATCCTCTGTCAGGTTGGTTGGGAGACACTAGTTTACCATAGCACAGACGGACAAAAAACGACCAAAACGGAATAAAAAGCTAGTGAAGGCGCATTGCGTCATTAAAGAAACCACCAAAAAGACAACAAGGCAGTAACATAAACCGAAATTAAGATAATACACATTGATTTTGTGCTACTGAAATAGCTGAACAGGACAGTGTGGCTGCGGTCATGGCGTTACAATCCTCATCGGACCAGGCCTTGATTTAATCTCGCTAATCCCGCGACATGGTGTGCCACGCACCGTTTACGGATCCACGTCGTCATACTTAAACAGCGCCAGGCAGCACTTGAGCAAACTGGCGCGGATCGCTGCCGCTTTTCAGATGCTTGCGATCATTCGTCAGGCTCTGGCAGATACCAGAATATAATAAAAAACCATAGTTAAACCGATAGTTTTTATTATTGTCATAATTTTCACTCCCTTAAAAAATTCATGCCGTTAGCCAACAGGTTATACGACTGAAAACGACACCCCGAACTCACTGCGCAATATGAATGCGCTTCTTAATATCTTTCAGAAATAGCGTAATAGTAAAGGTCATCATTACCAGTAGCGACCAGGCGCCCCATTTACCAACGTGCACTGTTGCCCAGGCGCCCAGTTGATTCGGATACCGCCAGACCCCGAAAAAAGTCCCCAGATTCTCAGCCAACCAGATAAAGAACCCAATCAGAATAAATGCCACCAGCAGCGGCATCCGATAACTGCGATCGTAAGGCGTGAATATCACCGTACAACGGGCATACATACCAAGCGCAACGGCGGCAATATACCAGCGATAGTCATTGATATAGTGATGAGTGAAGAAATTGGCATACAATGCCAGCGCAAGAAGCGCAGCCAGAGGCAGCGGTGGATGATGGCGAATTTTCAAATCAAACAGCCGCCAGCACTGAATAATATAGCTGCCTACTGCCGCATACATAAATCCGCTAAATAGCGGCACGCCGCCTATTTTACTCCAGCCGTTTTCCGGGTAGTGCCATGAACCAATTGCCGACGAGGTTTTAAACAACTCCAGCCCGAATCCCAGAAGGTGGAACAGCGTAATGGCTTTAATTTCATCCCAGGTTTCCAGCTTTGCTACTACCATCGCGAACTGGATCGTCAGAGCAATAAACAGCAGCAGGTCGTAACGCGAGATGCCAAACATTCCTCCATGGGGGACGCAAAAAATAGTGATAAAAAACAGACCAGCGAACAGACAGGCACGAAGCTCCTTAATACCAAACCAGAAAAACTCCACGCCAAAACGGGCAATGCCGGTTATGTTCAACACCGGAGGATCAATTAACAATCGATCGAGGCGATTAAGCACAATAACTCCATAGCCATCGGGTCAATACACACGGCGTGCAGCAACAGCTGCACGCCCTAATATTACTCTTCATCGACAATGGGGTGTTCGGTAACGCTTTTCTGAATAATATTTTCCGAAGCCGCCTGATTGTCCCTTACATTCTTCTGAACCGAAATCGCACCAAACAGGCACAGGAAAAAAGCGATGGCATAGAACCCTTTTTCGCTGGGTAACAGCTCAGCATTCCACAGACCAATCGCCAGCAGAATAACAGAGATGGCAAAAGCTGCCACACAGGAAATGTAATACATATGGCTGGTCGGAATATCTTCCATACGATCCCGTACGGTTTTCTGTAACGACACCGATGCAAACAACCCAAGCAGCATCACCGCAAAATAATAACCTTTTTCGTTCAGTTCCATATCTGAGCGCCACAGGCCAATCAGATAGACCACAACACCGCCGACCAGAGCCAGCCATGACATCATATTAAATGCCGGGGAAATCGTTGTTGAAACTGCTTTCATGTATAACCTCAATCCTTGTTAATTCAAAGCCGGTGGATCCCGAACTTAGCTAATCGTTGGTGCAAGTACACCAACACATCCTTCCTGAAAGACAATAATGAAGCAGAGTGATGTCGATGACAATATGCCCATATTGTCATCCTTGTTTCTTTTTACCTACGCTAATCGGATACTTCAGTATGGGGCCGGATATATTCACAATACTTCCTGCCTGAACCATTGGTTGCTTAACACTCGAAGTGCAAATCGCGCATTTAGCCTGCGTAAAGAAACTGACCTGGTGGCTGATTAAAGGGCAGGATCGGGCTCACAAAATCAGTGAGATAGTCGCAAAATGCTACCCCGGGAGCCAGGCACAGTGATATTTTACGTTTTGCTTTACCCGTGAAACCCTGAGCGGCCATACCTGATGGCATACCAGAATCGAGAGGAGCCAGAAACGCATTGATGATTCAGAAGGGTATTAAAAGAAAGTGGCGGAGAGAGGGGGATTTGAACCCCCGGTGGAGTTGCCCCCACTCCGGTTTTCGAGACCGGTCCGTTCAGCCGCTCCGGCATCTCTCCGTTGGGTTGCAATAATGCCAGGTAATTTGGCATTTTAACAGCCCTGCCCCCATCCTTTTTGTTTAAGTGACGACTTTGCGAGCAGGTTACGATGATAAAGTGGCCCTGGAAGATAAATCATGACGCATCTCTCCCGGAATTGCCCTGGGAAGAGGCGCTCTCAGTTCCTCTGTTAGCCTCTCTCTCTGCCCAGGAGTGTCAAACGCTGGTTGAGCTGGGCGAACGTTTTCTACAACAAAAGCGGCTGGTGCCGCTTCAGGGTTTTGAGCTGGATCCCCTGAAACGCGCCCGTATCGCCCTACTGTTCTGCCTGCCGGTGATGTCGCTGGGGCTGGAATGGCTGGACGGCTTCCACGAAGTCCTGATCTACCCCGCCCCCTTTGTGGTGGACGACGAATGGGAAGACGATATGGGGCTGGTTCATAATCAGCGCATGGTGCAATCCGGGCAGAGCTGGCAGCAGGGGCCTGTCGTGCTGAACTGGCTGGATATTCAGGACTCTTTCGACGCCTCCGGCTTTAACCTGATCGTGCACGAAGTGGCCCATAAGCTCGATATGCGCAATGGCGACCGACCCAGCGGCATTCCCTCCATTCCACTACGCGAGGTGGCTGGCTGGGAACACGACCTGCATGCGGCCATGGATAATATTCAGGACGAGATCGATCTGGTGGGCGAAGCCGCCGCCAGTATCGACGCCTATGCCGCCAGCGACCCGGCCGAATGCTTCGCCGTGCTCTCGGAATATTTCTTCAGCGCGCCAGAATTGTTCGCCCCGCGCTTTCCTTCGCTGTGGCAGCGTTTCTGCCGCTTTTACGGCCAGGAGCCCCTCACCCGCCTGCATGAACAGGAATCCAACGATGGCTATGTCCATTAAACCGGCAAACTGATTCTTAATTCAACAATTAAATCATATACCTGGATTTAATGTTGACAGCCAGCGGCAGCCCCATTACTCTACGCCCCGTTCACACGATTCCTCTGTAGTTCAGTCGGTAGAACGGCGGACTGTTAATCCGTATGTCACTGGTTCGAGTCCAGTCAGAGGAGCCAGATTTAAAGAAGCCCGCTTGTTAGCGGGCTTTTTGCTTTTGTGCATCTCACACATCAATTCAGAATAGCCTCCAGCCTGGCCAGCACTTCATTCACAACAACGTCAGGTATACGTTCCAGTCGCTTACCGCTCCAGGTGCCCATATCAATAGTTCTGAGCTGGTCGCAGCGAATAACGCCCGTTGTTTTTGTTCCCGCACCGTCCAGTGAGACGGTAAAACCGGCTGCGCGGGCGAAGTTTCCACCGCTGGTGACGGGAACAACAACGGGTAGCCGCGTCAGCTTGTTAAACGATGCCTTCGATACGATAAGCACCGGACGTTTTCCGCTTTGCTCGTGACCGGCAATCGGATCCAGTGAAACAAGCCAGATTTCCCCTCTGTCCATTTACAGGATCTCCTTGCCCACCGCAGGCGCATCAATCCATTCCCGATCCTCTTCGCTCATTTCGGCATGCGGATCGCACTGCGCCAGCAGCTCCTCAAGCGAATAACGGGGCCGCTTCTGGGGTTCAATAATCAGGCAGCCATTATCAATGGTCATGCCCACTTCGCTGTCCGTCGACAGCCCCAGCGTTTTCAGCACGGCGGGAGGAACCGCCAGCATGATGGATCCGCCAACCTTTTTCAGACGAGTGGTATACATAGAGCACCTCCAAATATTATATTTTAATATAACATCCACGGCAGGCGATGCACAATTATTCATCAGATTCATTGTGATTTCCTTAGCATAATAAAGCGTGAAGAAATCCTTAATCCATCGGAGGACAGATCCGGCAGTTTTCAAAGGCGGCATTGCCGGTAAAACGGCGGCCATCCTGATACATCAGGCGCTTCTTTCGGGTCATGAAGCATTTCGTGCAGGCGGGAGCTTAGTTCGTGGTAAGAAGGTCGATAATAGAAAACTGTTTTTGCGGTTCAAAGGATTATGACAATTCAGATAAACAAAATGCGGTGCAGCTTCCGTATCCGGGCTGCGCCGGAAGGACATCAACGATAACGCGAAGGCCAGATTTTTTCTGGCGCGACGCCCAACGCTTCCGCTATCAGCCTTTCGCCTTTGGGCCAGCGGCGGTTAAGAGCGTTGGCCAGCGTGGTGGACACCAGTCCGGCGTTACGGGAAACCGCCGCAGCGACGTTCCCTGTTTTTTCAGCGCCGCGATGATGTCAGCGGCCTGTTGCGTCATGCCACCACCCCGTCAGTGGCGCCAGATTTAAAGAAGCCCGCTTATTAGCGGGCTTTTTGCTTTCCGTCACGCGGCGTTTTTTTCCTCTCTCGCCGGAAAGATCAGACTAAAAACAATTTGAGCGGCAGGCGACTGCGGGTGGCATCGGGCGTGCACTTCACCACCGTGCAGGGTCATAATGGCGCGTACGATCGCCAGTCCCAGGCCGCTGGCATGGCTGCTGCGCGCGGCATCGACGCGATAAAAGCGCTCGAACAGTTTTTTCAGATGTACTTCGGCAATCGCGGGTCCCTGGTTTATCACCTCTACCACCTGTCGGCCTTGCTCTGTGCCGACCCGCAGGATAATGTGGCTCTCTTCATCGGCATAGCGCACCGCGTTGGCAACCAGATTGCTTAGAGCCCGCTGAAACAGCATGGGGTCGGCCCATAACTGCCCTTCCCCTTCGCAGATCAGGCGAATACCCCGCTCTTCCGCCAGCCCTTCGAAATAGTCGGCGACGCGCTGCAACTCCTGCGCCATATCCAGGCTGCGGTAGTTCAGCGCCGACTGCGCATTGCTGGCCCGCGCCAGGAATAAAATATTTTCCACCATCCGCGAGATGCGCTCCAGCTCCTCCATATTACTGGAGAGCAGAGTTTCGTACTCTTCAACGCTGCGCGACTGATACAGGGCCACCTGACACTGGCCCATTAATGCCCCTACCGGCGTGCGTATCTCATGGGCCAGATCGGCGGAAAACTGCGTCAGACGCTGATAGCCTTCGTTGAGTCGGCTAAGCATGGCATTGAACGAAACTATCAGCTGTTGCAGCTCCTGCGGCGCATCCTGCTCGCTTAACCGGGTTGCCAGGGTACTGGGGGTGATGGCCGCCGCCTCTGCGGCCATGCGCCTTAACGGTCGCAGTTCGCGACGCATCACCCAGTAGCCCAACAGGGCAATCACCAGGAAAGCCGCCGCCACCGCCGCCACCACACGCCACAAGTAACGCGCCAGCATTTTCTGTTCGTTGACCATGACATGTGCGACGGATATTTGCAGTACCCTGCCGTCTTCCAGCTTCACCAGACCCGACGCCACCCGCAACGGCACCCCTTGCCGGGTTTCTCCGGTACGCACCGCGCTCAGCAGCTGCGGGTGGTCGCTCGGCGTCGGCGTCACCGACGGCAGTTGAATCCTACCAGGATTCACACTAATTAACGGCTCCTGCCCCTGGATCCGAAAAATTAAAACGTCCTGTTCGTTGCCCAGCATATTTTCAAACATCCCGGTATTGGCCACCAACCGGTCCAGCGGAAAGCGTTTGCTCAGCACATTCCGGTAGTATTCGATTCGCCCTGTCACCTGCAGATCGCTACGGTAAATCATCTCCTGGCGCATGGCGTTATACAGGTAACCGCCTGCCGCGCTCACTACCAGCGCGGCCACCAGAGCAAAGAGGATGGCGCTACGCAGCGTCAGCGATGTCGCCTGCCAGCGCCGGGCCAGTAAACTCATGGACGCACCTCACAGACGTAACCGATCCCACGCACGGTATGAATAAGTTTGATATCAAACGGCCGGTCAATTTTGGCGCGCAGCCGCTTGATCGCCACATCCACCACGTTGGTATCGCTGTCGAAATTCATATCCCATACCTGGGAGGCGATCATGGTGCGCGACAGCACCTCTCCCTCACGCCTTACCAGCAGATGCAGCAACATAAACTCTTTATTGGTCAGCGGAATAACGCAGTCCTGGCGGGTTACTTTACGCCGCAGCACATCAATATGCAGATCGGCCAGGGTGTAGCGATCGGATTCCCGTACCGTTCCGCGGCGCAGCAGAGTGCGCAGCCGCAGCACCAGCTCGGTAAACGAAAAGGGTTTCACCAGGTAATCGTCGGCCCCCAGTTCAAGGCCGTGGATGCGATCCTGCACCTCGTCGCGGGCGGTAAGAAACAGAATCGGCACATCGCTTTTCTTGCGCAGAACGTCAATGATCTGCCAGCCATCAAGCCCCGGCAGCATCACGTCCAGCACAATGGCATCGTAACTGTACTCCAGGGCCCGGAACAGACCATCGGTACCGTCACACGCCAGATCAACGCCGTATCCCGCCTCTGTCAGCCCCTTCTTCAGGTAATTACCGGTCCCGGTATCATCTTCCACTACTAATATGCGCATGCTCACCACCTCATTACGTTCGCAAACAGATTAACAGTTTCCGCGTCACTGCTTGATGACATTAATGTCATCAAACGGACATGGTGCTGTCCCGATCGCCAGGCCATGCTTAACCCACAAACGACTACAGGAGGATTTATGCATACACGACAACGTCTCGCCGGTTTACTGCTGTCCACCCTGATGCTGTGCAGCGGTATCGCCACCGCCGCGCAGGCACCAGGCAAAGCCATCGCGCCGCTGCGCGGCACCATCGACAAGGTCTCTGATGCCCAACTGCAACTGACCGACCGCAAAGGTGAAAAGGTCGAGGTCAAACTTAACGACAAAACCCAGGTATATAGCGTTTCTAAAGGATCGACCGACGATATCAAGCCGGACAGCTTTATCGGCACCGCAGCGGTCCCCCAGGCCGACGGCAGCCTGAAAGCGCTTGAAGTGCACGTCTTTGCCGCCAGCCTGCGTGGAACGGGTGAAGGTCACTCCCCCTGGGAATCCGCCGACGGCAAAACCAATACCATGACCAACGGCACCATCGGCAAGCTGGTGAATGCCAATGGCCGCACGCTGACCGTTAAGTACGGCGATCAGCAAAAGAATGTCAGCGTTCCGGACGATACGCCAGTTGTGACCATCGATCCCGGCGATCGCAGCCTGCTTAAACCCGGTACCCATATTGTACTGTTCTCCGCCACTGACGATAAAGGCGAGCGCGTCGCTACCCGTATTTCCGCTGGCAAAGACGGTACCGTACCGCCGATGTAATCCGGGAGGCCTGCATGAAAACCAACGCGTCGCGGCCAGTGCATCGCTGGCCAGTCAGGCTTACCCACTGGGTGAATCTGTTCGCCATGGTCTGCATGTTCATGAGCGGTTGGGAAATCTACAACGCTTCGCCGCTGTTCGACTTCCGCTTTCCCCCGACGGTGACGCTGGGGGGCTGGCTGGGCGGCGCGATTGGCTGGCATCTGGCGGTGATGTGGCTGCTGGTATTCAACGCCCTGTGCTATCTGCTGTGGAGCCTGTTTAGCGGCCACCTGCGCCGCGACCTGCTGCCGCTGCGCCTGGCCGCACTGCGACAGGATATCTGGCTGACGTTAACGCTGCGGCTGCGCCACCGCCACGGCCATTACAACGCGATTCAAAAGCTGATGTATCTCGGTGTACTGGTGCTCGGTCTGCTGCTGGTACTTTCCGGGCTGGCTATCTGGAAGCCGGTACAATTGTACTGGCTGGTGGCGATATTCGGCGGTTTTGATATCGCACGTTATGTCCACTTTTTGGCCATGGCGGGTATCGGGTTGTTTGTCATCATCCACGTGCTGATGGTGATCGTTGTTCCGTCCACGCTGTGGGCCATGCTGTCAGGAGGCAAACGTGAAGGATAAAAACCCATCCCGCCGCGCACCCGCGCTGGAGCCGGATCAGAAAAAGCAGCTGGTGAATCTACAGCGCCGGTTACTGCTGCGCTCCGGCCTGACGCTGGGGGGCGTGGCGATGCTGACTGGATGCGATATGCAGGATGGCGATCGGGTCGACAAAGTGCTGTGGGCCATGTCACGCTGGAACGACAGGGTTCAGTCCTGGCTGTTCAGCGGCCAGCGCCTGGCTCAGACTTATCGCCCGGACCAGATAACCGATCCCTTTCCGTTTAATGCCTTTTATCCGGAATACAACACCCCGATAGTGGATCTCGCCGACTACCGGCTGGAAGTCTCCGGCAAGGTCGAGAAAAAAGCGCCCTGGACGCTGGAACAGTTACAGCGTCTGCCGCAGCAAAGCCAGATCACCCGGCTTATCTGCATTGAAGGCTGGAGCGCCATCGGCCAGTGGGGAGGCGTGCCGCTGAAGCTCTTCCTCCAGCATATCGGCGCCGATCTCAACGCCCGCTACGTTGGCTTTAAATGTGCGGATCGCTACTACTCCAGCATCGATATGGCTACCGCGCTGCATCCGCAAACCATTCTGGCGCTGGATTTTGCCGGTAAAGCATTACCGGAAGAGTACGGTTATCCCTTGCGACTGCGGGTGCCGACCAAACTGGGCTTCAAAAACGCCAAGCATATCGCCGCCATTTTCGTCAGCGATACCAATCCCGGCGGTTACTGGGAAGATCAGGGCTACAACTGGTTTAGCGGTATTTAACCGCTTCCAGGCCCTTTTAATATTAACCAACCGTTAAATAACCGGCCTTTTACCCTCTCTATATTTAGCGGCGCTTAACCACCTATTAAGTTGCCGCCTTTTCTTCCCCCTCGTATGCTTAGCCCCGACCCACCGCCAGCACTGCTGAGCCCGGTCATACAATATTCCAACACTCTCCGATGACGTATACAGACCCCCGAACCGCCAGGCCGCATTTTACGCAGCCCAGGGCGCGGCCGGGTGCGTCCTGAGCCACACCAATAAATGGAGCTAATGCTCATGTTGAAAAAATCTGCTTTTGGCAAAACGATGATCGCCACCCTGCTGTCAGTGGCATGCGGCTCGTTTTCCGCTCACGCGGCGGCCCCTAAAACCGCACCGGAACAGAACGCGGCTAAACCGAATATCGTGGTGATTTTCGGTGATGATATCGGTTACTGGAACCTCAGCACCTATAACCAGGGAATGATGGGCTACAAAACGCCGAATATCGACAGCATCGCCAGCGCCGGGGCAAAATTCACCTCTTACTACGCCGAGCAGAGCTCCACCGCCGGTCGTTCCGCCTTTATTACCGGCCAGATGCCGTTTCGCACCGGGCTGAGTAAAGTCGGCATGCCCGGCGCGCCCCAGGGGCTGCAGAAAGAAGATCCCACCATCGCCAGCATTCTTAAGCAGCTGGGCTACGCCACCGGCCAGTTTGGTAAAAACCACCTGGGCGATCGCGATGAATTCCTGCCTACCGCTCACGGTTTCGATGAGTTTCTGGGCAACCTGTATCACCTGAATGCCGAAGAAGAGCCGGAAAATCCGGACTACCCGAAAGATCCCGCCTTCCGTAAGCAGTTCGGTCCGCGCGGCGTGATTAAGAGCACGGCCGACGGCAAAATCGAAGATACCGGGCCGCTGACCGTGAAGCGTATGGGTACCGTGGACGAAGAGACCCTGGCGGCCAATAACGACTTTATGGAGCGTCAGGTTAAAGCCGGTAAGCCGTTCTTCACCTGGTTCAACACCACCCGTATGCATAACAAAACCCACCTGAAGGATGACAGCCAGGGCGTGACCGGCCTGGGCGACTATGCCGACGGCATGGTGGAGCATGACAAAATGGTGGGCGAGGTGCTGAAGAAAATTAAAGATCTCGGTATTGAAGATAACACCATCGTTATCTACACCACCGATAACGGCCCGATGACCGCCACCTGGCCGGATGCCGGTATCACGCCGTTCCGCGGCGAGAAGAACACCGGCTGGGAAGGCGGCTTCCGGGTTCCGGCCATGGTCAAATGGCCAGGCCATATCCAGGCCGGTACGGTGATCAACGATATGTTCGCCAGCTATGACTGGTTCCCGACCCTGGTGGCGGCAGCCGGCGAGCCGGATATCAAAGGCAAGCTGCTGAAAGGCTATAAAACTCCGGCCATCACCTACAAGGTACACCTGGACGGCTACAACCAGCTCGGCTTCCTGCAGGGCAAGGCTAAAGACCAGCGTAACGAATTCTTCTACTGGAGCGATGACGGCGATCTGCTGGCCATGCGCTACGGCCACTGGAAAGCCCACTTTATGATTCAGCAGCATACCGGTCTGGATCTGTGGAAGTATCCGTTCGTTAAGCTGCGCGTGCCGCTGATCTTCGATCTGGAAGTGGATCCGCTGGAAAAAGGCGACCAGGGCATGGGTTACAACACCTGGTTCTATGACCGTCTGTTCCTGCTGGGCGGCGCTCAGAAAGAGGTCGGCGATATGCTGAAGAGCTTTAAAGCCTTCCCGCCGCGCCAGAAGCCGGGCTCCTTTACCGTCTCTGATGTCCGCAGCATGCTGGCTCAGGGCAGTGCGGTAAGCAAGTAAGTCTCACCCCCTCGGGCGCTGCCGCGCCCGATTCATCCCCCTCCCGAGGTTGATTATGAAGCACAGCACCACGCTACCCGTACGGGCTCTCCCCGAAGCCGAAGCCTACAGCGGCAAAGGGACTGGATGGAAAAGACGCTTTCACGTGATGGCCAAACCCACAGGCTCCCGCTGCAATATCGACTGTAGCTACTGCTTTTATCTGCACAAATCGCAGCTACTGAAGCAGGAACGGAACCGGGGTATGAGCGACGAAACGCTGGAGCGCTTTATTCGCCAGTACATCGAAGGTCAGGATAGCGAACAGGTGGTCTTCTCGTGGCAGGGCGGCGAGCCTACGCTGATGGGACTGGACTTCTTTCACAAGGTCGTACGCTACCAGAATAAGTATCAGAAACCGGGACAGCGGATCGAAAACGATCTCCAGACCAACGGCATTCTGATTAACGATCGGTGGGCGGCCTTTTTAAAGCAGCACCGCTTCCTGGTGGGGCTGTCTATCGACGGCCCGCGTGAACTGCACGATCGCTATCGCCTGACCCGTAGCGGCGGTCCCACGTTTGACCGCGTGATGGCAGGGGTGGATGCCCTGAAAAAACACCAGGTTCCCTTTAACGCCCTGGTGACCGTCAACCGGACCAACGCCCGCTTTCCCCTTGAGGTATATCGCTTTTTAACCCAGGAGCTGGGCGCAACCTATATTCAGTTCAATCCGTGCGTGGAGCCGGTCACTTTTGACCATACCGCCCCGCAGTTCTGGCGTGATGACAGCATCCCGATCATCGGCAGTCGCCGTGCCAGACCGGGCGACCTGGATTCCATCGTGACCGACTGGTCTGTGGATCCCGAGGACTGGGGCAAATTCCTGATCGCCACCTTCGAAGAGTGGGTGAACCACGATCTGGGCCGGGTTCAGGTCAACCTGTTCGAAACCGCCGTCGCCCAGACCCTGGGGATGCCTTCCCAGATCTGCACCAGCGCCGAATTTTGCGGCAAAGGGCTGGCGATTGAGCAGAACGGCGATATTTTTTCCTGCGACCACTACGTCTACCCCGAATATCAGCTGGGCAATATTCACGATAACAGCCTGGCCCGTATGGCTATCTCCGAACGCCAGCAGGCCTTCGGCTTTGGTAAGCGCGATACGCTGCCGCAGTACTGTCGGCAGTGCCCGCATCTGAAACTATGCTGGGGCGAATGCCCGAAAAACCGCCTGGTGCGCAGCCCGCAGGGCGAAACCGGCCTTAACTATCTGTGCCCCGGCATTCGCGCCTTTTTCGACTACGCCTCCCCTATCCTGGCGGGCATTGCCACGCTACTCAAACGTCAAACCACAGGTGAAATGCAATGAAGCTTCAACATACTCTTCTACAGCTGGAGCAACAGATAAACCAGCAGGTACTCGGTCAGCCGTCGCTGGTTCGTATGCTGATTATCGCCCTGCTGTGCGACGGCCATATTCTGCTGGAAGGGCTGCCCGGCCTTGCCAAAACCCGCGCCGTTCGCGAACTGGCGCGCCATCTCGACGGCGAATTCCGCCGCATTCAGTTTACGCCGGACCTGCTGCCCGCCGACATCACCGGCAGCGAAATCTATCAGCAGCACGCCACGTCGGCCGACGAGCAGTTCAGCTTCCGCCCCGGCCCGGTCTTCGGCAACCTGGTGCTGGCCGATGAGATCAACCGCGCCTCGGCCCGGGTACAGTCCGCCCTGCTGGAAGCCATGGAAGAGCGCCATGTCACCGTAGCTGGCAACAGTTGGCCGCTGCCTTCGCCATTTATGGTGCTGGCGACCCAGAACCCCGTTGACCAGGAGGGCACCTGGCCGCTGCCGGAAGCCCAACTGGACCGCTTTCTGATGAAGGTGCTGGTGGATTATCCCTCAGCGGAGCACGAACGCCAGGTGATGGCGCTGGTGCGTGCAGAGCAACAAAAGGCGAATGAAAGCGTGGAATCCAGCGCTCCTGAACTGCAACTGACGGCAGAAAGACTGCACCAGTGTCGGCAGGCCATCGCCGATGTCTACGTCGCTCCGGCCATGGAAGAGTACATTATTAACCTGGTCTGCGTGACCCGCGATCCGCGCAGCGTCAGCGATATCCTGGCCAGCTATATCGCCCTGGGCGTCAGCCCCCGCGGCACCCTGGCATTGGATCGCGCCGCCCGGGCCCACGCCTGGCTGAACGACAAAGACGCCGTACAGCCAGAGGATATTCAGGCCGTGGCCCCCGCCGTGCTGCGCCACCGTATTCTGCTGAGCTACCAGGCCAGCGCCGATAACTACAGCGCCGACGATGTTATCGCCACGCTTCTGAGCGTCGTGGTGCCCTGATGAATAACGCACTGACCGTCACCCTGCGGGATCTGATGTCGCTGGAAACCGAAGCCCATCGCCTGCCATCGCCGCCGGACTGGCTGGCGCCCGGCACCCCAGGCGGCGAAAAAACCAGCCGCCGTCAGGGGCGCGGCCTGAACTTTGAAAGCCTGCGCCGCTACCAGCCCGGCGATGACGTTCGCCTTATCGACTGGGGCGCCACCGCGCGTCTGCGTCAGCCCTGGATACGCAGCTACGCCGAAGAGTGCGAACGCCCGGTATTTCTGATTCTCGATCAGCGCAGCGATATGTTTTTTTCCACCCGTCGCCAGACTAAATCGGTCGCCGCCGCCATAACCGCGGGGCTCTATGCCTGGCGCGCCTGGCATGATAAGGATCGCCTGGGCTGCATCACCTTTAACGATTCGCAGATAGCGGTGCGCGCCAGTCAGGCGCCGACCCGCAACCTCGGCCCGGTATTTAACGATATCTGTAGCTACAACCAGCGCCTGGCTCAGCAGGCCCCGCAGGATCCCGATGAAGATATCAGCCTGAACCGGGTGCTGGAGCGGGCGCTGGGCCTGGTGCCGCGCGGAGCATGGCTGGCGCTGATCAGCGACTTTCACGATCTGGATGCCCAGGGGCGTTCGCTGCTCGCCCGACTGAAAAGACGCTGCGCCATCAGCGCCTTTATTATGACCGACGATGTTCACCTGCGCCTGCCGGACCGGGGACTGTTTCCGGTTCACTACCAGGGGCGCCGCACCCGAATCGCGCTGAATCCTCACCTGCGCCAGCAAATTCGCCAGGCGCTGATCGATCATCATGCCGAACTGCGTCAGGGGCTGGAGCGTCTCGGCATCCGCGTTCGTCCGCTGGTTACCCGCCGGGATCTGCTTGATCAGCTACAGCAGGGAGGGGGCGATGCTTGAGAAAGGCTTTCAGGTGCCGGTGTTGCTGGAACCTGCCCTGCCCCCCAGGGTGGGATGGACTCCGCAAACGCCAGGCTGGCTCTTGCTGGCGCTGTTACTGCTGGGGCTGGGGCTGATCATCGTGCTTCGCCAGTTGGCTCACCGGCGCCGGGATCGCTGGCGCCGTGAAGCGTGCGCGCTGCTGGTAAAGCAGCAAACCGCCGACGGCTGGATTGCGTTGATTAAACGTATCCTGCTGGTCCACACGCCGCGCGACGCCCAACGGCTGCGACTGGAGCCGGAAGTGCTGCTGGCCCCGCTGCCCGTCGACGATGAGCTGCGTGCGCTGCTATGCCACAAATACTGCCAGCGCGATAACCGGCTGACGGCCAGCCATAATCAGCGGCTACAGGTTCAGATCGGTCGCTGGCTGCGGGAGTTGCCTTATGTTTAGCGACTGGCTGACGCATCTGACTTTTGCCTGGCCGCTGGCCTGGGGATTACTGGCGCTGCCGCTGGTATGGCGCTTCCTGCCTTCCCGCAGGCCGCAAAACGACCAGAGCGTAAGGATGCCGCACCTGCCGATGCTTCAGGACCGGCTGGCGCTCGACGCCCATAGCGAAACGCAGGATCGCACCTCGCAATTGCTGTTCTGGGTGGTCTGGACGCTGCTGGTCTGCGCTCTGGCCCGACCGGAATATATTGAACCACCAGAATACATCACCCAGCCGATGCGCGATGTGGTGCTGATTCTGGATGTTTCCGGATCCATGGCCCAGCGGGACGTCACCGATGCCCGACACCAGCTTATCTCGCGCCTTCAGGCAGTACAGAGCAGTAGCGCGGCCTTTATTCACCAACGCCGCCACGATCGGCTGGGGCTGGTCATCTTCTCCGCCCGCGCCTGGCCGTGGGCCCCCCTTAGCGAAGACCGCCAGGCGCTACTGGCGCGGCTGAACACCCTGAAACCGGGGATGGCTGGTCAGCAGACCGCCATCGGCGATGCTATCGGCGTGACCACCCGACTGTTGTCCCAGGCCGATAACGCCAGCCATCAGAAAATGGCCATTCTACTCACCGACGGCCGGGATAGCGCATCGCAGATCCCGCCCGATATGGCCGTCACGCTGGCGGCCCGTCACGGCATCCAGATTCATACCATCGCCTTCGGCGATCTGAATCAGAGTGGCGACGATCGCCCGGATAGCGCGCTACTCAAGCGTATTGCCCAGGCCACCGGCGGTCAGTTTCATGCGGCTGCGGCATCTGGCCCGGCGTTGGAAGCGGTATGGCGCGATATCGATCGCGCCACGCCAACGCTGGTACGTAAACAGGGATGGTCCTGGCACCGGCCGCTGTTTCACTGGCCGATGGCCGCCGGACTGCTGGTACTGCTGTGCACCCGACTTTCCCGTACGCTGTTACAGAGGATACCGCAATGAGCGATTTCCATTTCCTCTACCCCTGGCGCCTGCTCGGCCTGCTGCTGTGCGTGGTGCTCTGGTTTCTGCCAAACCCGCGCCTGAGCGGCTGGCACCGCCTGATGGATAAACCGCTGGCCGCCGGTCTGCTCACCGGTAAAGCGCGTCATTTACTGCGGGTAGCCCCGATTATCTGCGCCTGCGCCGTCATCGGCCAGGCCGGGCCCAGCTGGCAGCGCGATGTCCCGCCCGCTCTGGCGTTACACAGTGACGTGATGATCGTGCTGGATCAGCGCCCCGCCATGTATGCCCGGGATCTGGCGCCGGATCGCAACCAGCGGATGCAGCAGAAGATCATGGCGTTGATGCGCTCGCAGCCCGCCAGCCGCTTTGGTCTGGTCACCTGGAGCGGGAGCGCCCATCTGACGGTGCCGCTGACCCGGGATCCTGACTTCTTTGCGCTCTATTTACAGGCCCAGTCGCCCGCCATTATGCCGAATCACAGCGGTTCGGCTCTCAGGCAGGCGGTTACCCTGGCGGAACATAGCTTTCCACCCCAGGGAGCGGCGCGCAATATCATTGTGATTACCGATGATCTGAGCCAGCAGGAGGCCGACTGGCTCAGCCAGCGTCACACGCCGCTCCAGGTCTGGGCCGTGGGGAGCGAGCGCGGCGGCGACCTTCCCGCCCCCTGGAACAGTCGCGGGATCGATACCCGCCTGAAGGTAGCGCCCTTTCTGGCGCTGCGCGACGCGTCCATCAGCGTTACCCTGGCCGATAGCGGTAACGACGATATTCACGCTATTGGCGACCAAATTCACAGCTCGGCGGTTACTCAGCAACATTCCCGCCAGGGGCTGCGCTGGAAGGATAGCGGCTATCTGCTGATTATTCCGCTGCTGGCCATGGTGCTGATTTTCCGCCATCAGCTGTTGGTGGTGGCCCTTGTCGCCCTGCCTCTGACCCTGCATAGCGCCCCCGCCAGCGCCAGATGGATGGACTGGTGGCTAACGGCGGATCAACAGGGCGAGATGGCCTTTAACAACGGCAGTTATCGCCAGGCCGCCCGCCGGTACCAGGATCCGCTGTGGCAGGGTATCGCCAGTTACTATGCGGGCGACTATCCCCGGGCCGCGGCCTCCTTCGCCCGGGCCCCCGCCAGCCCGCAGTCGCTGACCTGGCTTGCCAACAGCTACGCGAAGCAGAAGGCGTGGCAAAAGGCGCTAACGGAATACGATCGGGCGCTAAGCCTGGATCCGGAATATCGCCCGGCCTGGAGTAATCGGGAACGGGTGGCATGGATCCTGATAGCGCTGCGCCAGAAAGAGCGCGAGCGCCAACAGGCTCAGGGGAAAACCATGGATTATGATCCTGATGGCATTCGTAAGGATTTGCACCACCAGCAGGGCGTGCGGCAGAAAGTGTGGCGCCAGAGCGCCAGCAGCACGCCCCAGTTGGAACAGTGGTACGACAGCCTGGCGCTCTCCCCCGCTGACCTGTTATCAACGCTTTATCGTAACGACACCCCGGAGACGCCATGAGAATGTTAATTGCCCTGTTGCTGCTGTTGACGCTTCCCGCCCGGGCCGATATGCAACTGACCCGCGAACTGGTGGCGCCCGATACCCTGGTACCGGGACAGCCGGTACGGGTGGCCTACACATTCTGGACCGACAGCTGGTTTAATCCGGCGCCCACCTGGCCGGAGCTACCCGTCTCTGGCGGCGAAGTGCTTAGTCTGCCCATCGCCACCCAACTGGTCAGTCGCCGCGAGGGCGGAAAAAGCTGGAGCGGGATTCGCATGGAGCGCCTGATCGCCACATGGGACAGCGGCCAGTTGCATCTGCCTGCTGCCGAAGTCACATTAACCTCTGCAGGCCAGGCACCACATACCGTCGCACTGGCGCCGCTAAATCGTCCAGTTCACTGGCCGAAGGGAACCCGACAGCCGGATCGCTTCCTGCCTGCCGCTGACCTGAAGCTGACTCAGCAGATCATCCCGCACGCGACCCGCCCGGGCGATAACACCCTGCGGGTCGGCGATGCTATCGATCGTCGGGTGACGCTGGAAGGTGCGGGGGTGCTGCCCGCCGCTATTCCCCAACTGCTGTACGCCATTCCGGGCAACGAAACGCAGTTACTGCCCCGGAATAATCAGCGACTGCAAACGCCGCGCGGTGATTTCACTGGCGCCCGACGCGTTGAGACCCTGCGCTACCTGCCTTCACGGCCCGGCAGCGTCGTGATTCCGCCGTTAACCCTACGCTGGTGGGACAGCGCCCATCAGCGCTGGCGGGTTGACACGCTACCGGGAAAAACTCTGACTATCGCCCCTGCCCCGGCGACCGGAAAGGAACGGGTGCTACAGGCAGGAAATCACACATTCTGGCCTGCCCTGAGCGGCTGGCTTGTTGGCGCGCTGGCGCTGCTGTTGGGACTGTACCTGCTGCGTCATCCTCTGAGCACCAGGCTCACCGGAATAAGGCGTCGCTGGCAAGGTTTCTGGCAAATCCTCCCCCTTCCCGGGCTGGCGCCAACCGGCACCGCCAGTGAGCATGCTGCTCGCCCTCCAAAGAGGCTCTTCTCGCCCCCGCCTGCACGACAGCGCGCCGGCTGAGATAAATAACCGCTACTATAGACTTAACAGATTCTGCTACCCGACGAGAAAACGAAACTATGTCCGCTCCCGTTTCCGAATTTAAGTTCGACTTTAATCATCTTAAGGCGCTGCACGCCATTATCAGCACCGGCACCGTGGCCGGCGCGGCGAAGCTGCTCGGTGTTTCATCCAGCGCCGTTAGCCAGAATATGACCCGCCTGAAAACCGTGCTGGAAGATCCGCTGTTTTATCGCAGCGGCCAGCGCCTGAAACCAACGGCGCTGGCGCTACAGCTGGACGAGCAGTTCCGACCGCTGATGACCGAACTGGGCAATATCCTGATCGGCCCCCCCGGTAGCCCGGCGCCGGAAACCGCCTATACCTACAAGATTATCAGCAGCGAACTTCTGGAATATCTGATGGTGCTGCCTTTCGCCACACAGTTACCCGCATCCGGGTCACGGCTGATGATGCAGCCGGAACTGACCGATAGCGAAGCGAACCTGCTTAACCTGCGCAACCGGGCGGCCGATGTACTACTGACACTGGAGCCTGCCACCGAAAGCTCCTTTGTGACCGAACGTATATTTAGTACGCCACTGGTGGTCGTCAGCCGTAAAAATCATCCCGGAATAGAACACTTCACCTCACTGGATCAGATTCAGGAAATGTCATTTGTCGAGCGGGCCGGTATGAGTTCACCGCTTAAATATGCCCACTATCTGGCGACCCCCTGGGGACATGAAAAGATCACTATCGACTTTACCCTTCAGTCCATTACCAATCGCCTGACTCTGGTGTCGCAGACCGATCTGGTGATGCTGAGCCCGGAGGTGATTGCCCGTCAGTTCTCAAACCATATTCCGATTCAGATTCACCCCTTTAGCGACCAGGATATTCGCCCGGTGCATGCCTACTGCGTTTATCTCAAATCACGACGCAACGATACGGTGATTAAAAAGCTGCGCGAAAGCTTTATGGCAACGGCCAACACGCTTTCCCTGACGCCGGTATAAACAAAAAAGGCGCCGTAATGGCGTCGCTTTTCACGAGATAATACTCAATTAGCAATGGGTATTCTGGAAGTTTTCCGCCAGTTGAAGACCCACATCACTCATTTCAAAAATGCCCATAAAACCGGCATTTTTATCGCCATCTTTAATATAGATGTTCTGATAGCTCAGACCGCGATCGCGCAACATCAGGCGGTCATTTTGCTGTAGCGGATAATTAATGGAGCGCAGCACAGAATAGTGGTGTCCTACGCTCACAACATAAAGGGGACAGCTCTCGACCGCCTTCACCACCGAAACGGTGTCAGTGGTCGCCCGGGCATACACCACGGGCAATAACAGAATGACGGAAATAAAAGAAAACGTAACCAAAGCCCGTACGGACACATAGCGTGAGGAGGCTTTCATAACTCACCTGCCGATATTTATTGGGAAAGAAACAGACCAGAGATATTGAAAAACGGACAACAAGGATATCGCAGAGAATTATGATGGCGGCACGCTGGCCGCTCAACTGAATAGCAACTTTAGTCTGGCTAAAGTTAAATCTGATAATCCGGCGCGTAGTCGTCTACATTCAACGCCCGCGCTTTAATATCATCCAGCGACAGCGTGGGATTACACAGACCAATAAAGCGCCAGATATAGTTACGCTGTAGCTGACCGCGGCGTACCCCCAGCCATACCGTATTGGCGCCGAACAGATGGCGGATATCCCGCCGTACCAGCTGTTCCCCGACATCGTCGCTGTCGGCCAGCTCCGCCACCAGACCAACGCCAAGCCCCAGCGCGACATAGGTGTGAATAACATCAGAATCCTGAGCGCTCAGCACCACGTCCGGAGTCAGCCCCTGGCGAGCAAAAGCTTCGTCAATCCGCGAACGACCGGTCACCCCCTGACGGTAGGTAATCAGCGGCCAGCGAGCGATGGACTCCAGGGTAAGCGGCATCTCATGGCTCAGCGGATGTTCCCGTGGCAGCAGCAGGCTATGGTGCCAGCGCAGCCAGGGAAATGCCGTCAGATCCGGGTCGCGATTGAGACGCTCGCTGGCAATGCCGATATCCGCCGCGCCGCTGTGCAGCAGCCCTTCTATCTCCTCTGGCGCTCCTTGGATCAGCGCCAGCCGCACACCGGGATAAAACTCGCGAAACTGTTTGATGACCGCAGGCAGACTATAACGCGCCTGAGTGTGGGTGGTGGCGATGGTCAGCACCCCGCTGTCGTCATTGCTGAACAGTTCGGCCAGCCGCCTTACGTTGCTGGCCTCATTAAGGATGCGTTCAGCGCTCGCCAGTAGCGCCCGCCCCGGCTCGGTCATCCCTAACAGCCGCTTGCCGCGGCGGACAAACAGCTCCACTCCCAGCTCTTCTTCCAGCTCGCGTATATGGCGGCTGACCCCGGATTGTGAGGTATAGAGGTTACCGGCAACCTCGGTCAGATTGTAGTCCCGCCGCGCCGCTTCCCGAATAATCTTTAACTGCTGAAAATTCACGCTCTTTCCCCCATAACCGCGTTTTCAGCTATTGTTTAGCGCCGTTAACCAAACAACAAATAATAAAAAAACAATATTTATACCATAAAGAAATAACAAATAAGGTAATTCTTATAATCATCAATAATTTAGCAAATAATTATAATTAAGAACTTAAATCACGACATTTTTCGCCAAAAAATCACAACCCAATGGTGGGATAAACTGTACGAATAAGTAAATCCTAATAAATTGGTTAAATTTGAGTTGATTATGTTATCACAGCAAGAAATCCAGGAATTCGATGCCTGGTGGGCCACCGAAGGAGAGTGGGTGGAAGAACCAAATCAGCGCCGTAACGGCATGAGCGGCGTGCAGCGCATCGAGCGCGACGGTAAGGCACTGTACGTTAAGCGTATGACGCGGCATCTGTTCCACTCACTGCGCTACCCGTTTGGCCGCCCCACTATCGTGCGCGAGATTCAGGTACTTAACGAACTGGCGCGCGCTGGTGTTAACGTCCCCAAAATCATTTATGGCAAAGCGCTAAAGCGCAACGGTGAGTGGCGGGCGCTACTGGTCACGGAAGAGATGGCAGGTTTTTGCAGCATCGATCGGTGGTACAGCCAGCATGCCAGTCTGCCTTTCGAAGACGAAACCCGCCAGGAGATGCTGCGCCAGATTGCGCTGGCGTTCCGCGGTATGCACAGCATCAACCGTCAGCACGGCTGCTGCTATGTGCGGCACATATTTGTGAAAACCAGCGGACAGATAGAGGCAGGATTTCTGGATCTGGAAAAAAGCCGCCGCCGCTGGGTGCGCAGTAAGGCCGTGAATCACGACTTCCGGCAGTTGGAAAAATACCTGTCTCCCATTCCAGTGCAAGACTGGCAGCAGGTTAAAGCATTTTATTACGCGCTGTAACGAGCTGGCGCGACCGTCGGTCCTGCGCGACGGTCGCGCACTTTCCCTTAGCCCACCAGCATCAGCTCGCGACTTTCCAGCGGCGGCCGGGTGACTCGCGACATCAGGATCTCCTTCACCGCCTGGGCCTGAGGCGACAGCGGCAACCGCGCTGAAAGATTCAGCGATAGCGGCAGCGTCAGCGTCGGTGAAGTAATACGCGACATCCAGCCACCGGCGGCGCCCATCAGCAGACGCGCCGCCGATTCCGGCAATACCGTCACGCCCATACCGCTGGCAATGGCGGCCGTCAGGGTCGAAATGGACTCGATCTCGCCCGCAATCTTCGCCGTCAGACGGCGCAGAGAGAAGGCTTCATCCACCCGGCGCCTGACCGCACTGTAGTCGCGCGGCAGCAGCAGATTCATCTGCGCCACCTGGGTCAGATCCACGCTCGGGCCAGGGTTGCCCTGGGTGCCCACCACAAACAGCGACTCCTTGCGCAGCGGCTGGCTGATAATACCGGCCGTGGGCGCTCTGTCGTACAACACGGCCATATCAAGCTGGCCGTTCAGCAGTTTGTCATTCAGCTGTCCGCCGCTGTTTTCGTGCAGATAGATTTGCACATCTGGCAGCTCCGCCCGCACCGTCTGCAACAGCGGCATGGTCACAGAGGAGGAGGCAGTGCCTGGCGCCAGACCAATAGATACCGGGCCGCTCAGCGACTGCCCCACATTATTGACGGCCAGCTGCGCCTGGTCGCACATCCGCAGAATGGTGCGGGCATGAGCATAGAGCAGCTTTCCCGCCTCGGTAGGGGTTACGCCGCGCCGGGTACGGATCAGGAGTTGCTGATCCATTTCGCCTTCAAGCGTAGCGACCTGCTGGCTCAGCGCTGGCTGGGCAATGTGCAGCACCTCGGCGGCCTGGGTCAGGCTACCGATATCGACGATTTTTACAAAGTACTTCAGTCGTCTGAGATTCATTTTGCCTCCTGAACGGGATACCAGTGCGAAAGGGTCTGGCTCTGTACAAGGCATTGCAAGAAGGTTGCCAGATTACAGCCATCGCCAGAAATTCAGGCTAACCTTATGGATAATAAGCAAATCTGATTATCCGGCTCTCTTAAAATCGCCGCAGTATGTCAATCCCCCCTGCCCCATAACGGGGTGATGTGCACTACGCTGGCGCAACGGCTGGCGATTTTAGCGCCAAACGAACCTTTTGCCGCGATTCCACCTTTGACAAGCCGTCGGCACGCCGTTACTATGCGCCCCGTTCACACGATTCCTCTGTAGTTCAGTCGGTAGAACGGCGGACTGTTAATCCGTATGTCACTGGTTCGAGTCCAGTCAGAGGAGCCATATTTAAAGAAGCCCGCTTAAGGAAACTTAAGCGGGCTTCTTGCTTTTTACGCTCTGACACCAGCACCTACAGTACAAACCCGTAATGAGAACCATCCGGCAGTTCAACATCAAGGTGTAGTTTGCCGCCTGCTGCCTCGACGTAGCGTTTAAGCGTGGAAAGTTTCAGATCGCGGCCTGGCTTTTCCATTCCTGCAACGGTAGGTTGCCTGACTCCCAGCGCCTGGGCCATTTCGACCTGCGTTTTCTGTACTTTTTCGCGCAGTTCAGCAAGGTGAATGTTGAGCAGGATGTCCGTCGCCATCGCCATCGCCTGAGCTTCAGCCACAACTTCCGGCTTTTCATCCGCAATAAGCTGTTCCAGCGTTCTGCCCATCGCGTTACTCCTTCTCTTTTTAATGTGTTCAACCAGTTCGTGAATTCCCGGTCAGCAACCGGAAGCATCTCATCGTAAAAACGTTTTTCATTGCCGACCTTGTTTCCGGCACAAAGCACGATGCCGGTACGGAGCGGGTCAAAAGCGAAAAATACCCGTATCGGATCGCCCCGACTCTGAATACGCAGCTCTTTCATGTTGCTATAGCGGGAGCCTTTGAGCGTATCGGCATAAGGTCTGGACAACCCCGGCCCCTTTTCCCGCAGGACCAGCAGCGCTGCCAGCACGCAGGCCCTATCGGTATCGTTGAGCGAGGTAAACCAGCCATCAAACGTATCCGTTGTTTTAATCGCCCACACGGGACCCCCTGTGAAATATAGGCTAAATACTATATAGGTGTAAAGCTATAAAAATAATTATGAAGCGATGGAATGAAGGATTCATTCGTCGTTATTGCAAAGCTGAAGACGCATTCGGAGATTTCAGTGAATAACATGCAAGACATTCACCGTTTTACAACCTGTACCGGAAAACCCGTTCAGGGTGTTGACGCTGTGTGAAAAGTGACCTCAATTGACCGATTCACCAGGTGCCGGGCCTCCTCTCTAAATAAAAATCAAGCAATAACAACAATTTAAATCATACATGCTCATAATAAATGAATATTTCTGGAAATTTTCAGAATAAACATTGCCTTACATTTATGTGAATGATATTAATAACCATTATCGTTTGCATAAAAATAATAACGATCTGTGCGTCTCTTTCAAAAATACCTGGCGGGAATGTGGGCTTAACAACAAATCACTTTTTAGTTAAGCAGACATTTTTTAGGGATAGCTATGAAGAATCACATTACGCTGTGGCCAGTCACTCTTCTGATAACTGGCCTCCACTGCCATGGGTCAGCGGCTACAGACCCCGCCACCAGTAACGGCGATACCATGGTGGTGGAAGCCACCGCCGAACAGGTATTAAAACAGCAGCCCGGCGTGTCGATTATTACCCGGGAAGATATTCAGAAGAACCCTCCGGTCAATGATCTTTCGGAAATTATACGCAAAATGCCCGGGGTTAATCTGACCGGCAACAGCGCCTCCGGCACCCGGGGAAATAACCGACAAATTGATATTCGCGGAATGGGGCCGGAAAACACCTTAATACTTATCGATGGCGTTCCGGTGACCTCCAGAAATTCGGTGCGCTATAGCTGGCGGGGGGAGCGTGATACCCGAGGCGACAGCAACTGGGTTCCGCCAGAGCAGGTGGAGCGTATCGAAGTGATCCGCGGGCCAGCCGCGGCGCGCTACGGTTCAGGCGCCGCCGGTGGCGTGGTGAATATTATTACCAAACGTCCTACCAACGACTGGCATGGCTCACTCTCTTTATTCACCAATCAGCCAGAAAACAGTAAAGAGGGCGACACCAAACGCGCCAATTTCAGCCTGAGCGGGCCACTGGCCGGAGACGCACTGACGATGCGCCTTTACGGCAATCTGAATAAGACCGATGCCGATAGCTGGAATATTAACTCCTCCACGGGCGGCGCGAAAAATGCCGCCGGACGCGAAGGGGTTCGCAATAAGGATATTAACGGCGTGCTCTCCTGGAAAATCACCCCGACGCAGATTGTCGATTTTGAGGCAGGCTACAGCCGCCAGGGGAATATCTATACCGGCGATACGCAGAACAGCTCTTCCAGCGCCACAACAGAGGCGCTGGCGAAATCGGGTGCCGAAACCAACCGCATGTACCGCCAGAATTACGGTATCACCCATAATGGCATCTGGGACTGGGGGCAGAGTCGACTCGGTTTTTACTATGAGAAAACCCATAATACCCGAATGGGTGAAGGGCTTTCCGGCGGCGGTGAGGGTCGCATCACCCAGGATGAGCGGTATACCACCAACAGACTTACCTCTTACCGCACCAGCGGCGAGGTGAATATTCCAGTAAATTATCTGTTCGATCAAACACTGACCCTGGGGGCCGAGTGGAGCCGGGATGAACTGGAAGACCCCTCCTCCACCGGGCTCAGCGCGCCGGACGATAATGTCGCCGGTATTCCGGGTAATCCGGCCAGCCGCAGCGACAAAAACCATTCTGTGATTAGCGCCCTCTATATTGAAGATAATATTGAACCTGTTCCCGGTACCCAGATTGTTCCGGGCCTGCGCTTCGATTATCTGAACGAAAGTGGCGGTAATCTGAGCCCCAGCCTGAATATCTCTCAGGAGTTGGGCGACTACGTTAAGCTGAAAGCCGGGATCGCCCGCACTTTTAAGGCTCCTAATCTGTATCAGTCCAGCGAAGGCTACCTGCTTTACTCCAAAGGCAATGGCTGCCCTTCCGATATCACATCAGGCTCCTGCTACCTGCTGGGGAATAAGGATCTGGATCCGGAAATCAGCGTGAATAAAGAGATCGGATTAGAATTTGCCTGGGAAGATTATCACGCCAGCATCACTTATTTCCGCAACGACTATAAAAACAAGATAGTGGCCGGTGATGAAATTCTCGGCCGCACTTCATCCGGCTCTTATATTCTGCAGTGGGAAAATGGCGGCAAGGCGCTTATCGACGGTATCGAAGCCAGTATGGCGATTCCATTAGTGAAAGAGACTCTGGACTGGAATACCAATGCCACCTGGATGCTCACCTCTGAACAGAAAGAGACCGGTAATCCCCTGTCGATTATCCCCAAATATACCGTGAACACCGCGCTGGACTGGACGATTACCGATGCGCTATCGGCCAATATCAACTGGACGCTGTATGGCAGGCAGAAGCCCAGAACGCATGCAGAAACCAATAGCGAAGCCACTAACGGGCTGTCAGGAAAAGAGCTGGGCGCCTACTCGCTGGTCGGCACCAGTGTGAATTATGACATTAATAAAAATCTGCGGCTCAATGTCGGTATCAGTAACCTGCTCGATAAGCGGATTTATCGCTCTTCGGAAGGGGCAAATACCTATAACGAGCCGGGGCGGGCTTATTATGCCGGGGTAACTGCCTCGTTCTGACCTCAGATGCCCGCGGAACTCCGCGGGCTTTTTTGTTGTATACAGAAAACCCCCAGCTAGGCTGGGGGTTCCGTGAAGCTTTCAGCTATAAATCAGTTATATAAACCCCTTTTGATTTGTTAAAACACCTTGCGGTCTGGCAACTGCAAGGGTTAAACAAGAAATCAAAAGGGGGTCCCAATGGGGGACGAAAAGAGCTTAGCGCATACCCGATGGAACTGTAAATATCACATAGTTTTTGCGCCGAAATACCGGAGACAGGTGTTCTATGGAGGGAAGCGCAGGGCGATAGGTAAGATCTTAAGAAAGCTGTGTGAATGGAAAAGTGTGAAGATACTGGAAGCGGAATGCTGTGCAGATCATATCCATATGCTTGTGGAGATCCCGCCGAAGATAAGCGTGTCGAGCTTCATGGGTTATCTGAAAGGGAAAAGCAGTCTGATGCTGTACGAGCAGTTTGGAGATCTGAAGTTCAAATACAGGAACAGGGAGTTCTGGTGTCGTGGGTATTATGTAGACACGGTGGGCAAGAACACGGCAAGGATACAGGAATACATAAAGCACCAACTGGAGCAGGACAAGCTGGGAGAACAGTTATCGATTCCGTATCCAGGTAGCCCGTTTACGGGCCGTAAGTAACGAAGTTTGATGCAAATGTCAGATCGTATGCGCCTGTTAGGGCGCGGCAGGTAAGAGAGCCTTATAGGCGCATCTGAAAAACCTCCGGCTATGCCGGAGGATATTTATTCTTATAGCCAGGCAATGCCATCAATCAGCGCGCCGCGCCACCAGGCATAATCGTGGCCGCCGGTATAGACCACGCAATGACTCTCTACGCCAGCGGCACAGAGCCGCTGATGCAGTTGCCGTACATGGGGAACCGTGGAGCCTTCCAGTGAGCCCACGCACAGCCGAATCCGCACGCTGTCCGGCGGTGAAGAGAGAAGATGCTCGCTTACCCAGCAGTCGTCACGTTCGCTGAACAGCGAGGGTCGGCTGCTGCCGTCCGGCGTCCACCACATTGAAGGCGAATGACAAAGCACGGCACCAAAGGTTTCTGGCGCATGGCGGGCGGCCATCAGCGCCGTTACGCCCCCCAGACTCTGCCCGGCCAGCACGGTATGGGCGCGCCCCGCCCAGGCCCTGTCCGGATATTTTGCCCGAACACCAGGGATAAGGCGTTCGGCAATATCCTGCACCAGTTCGCTGCGGCCACCCAGAATAGCGCTACGTTCGGTCTCATCAACGTTATCAATGCCAAGCACCGCCAGCGGCGCGATACGCCCGCTGTCGATGGCGGCATCAATGGCGCCGCTAACGCCGAGATAATCAAACCAGGTTTCGGCATCGGGCAGCACCAGTAGCCCCAAAGGCACAGAGTCAGGAACGTCGGGAAGATAGAGACGCACGCGGCGCGTCTGACCGGCAATAACCGGGTGCCAGGTGACGAGTTCACCGCGCCCACACTGCGTATCACCGCGCCATTCTTCCTGAGCAGGCGCCAGATCCAGCGCCAGCACCGACTCCCGCCCGCCTCCCCGCACCCTGATCCCCGGCTGGCGATTTAGCGAGTCGGGCTGACCAGTAAAGGGGGTAAACCGGGTGCCCAACTGCGATAACGCTTCAGGCGCGGTATCGGGAGGGATTTCGGTCATGGTGTAGGATCCGCAGTAGCTTGCCGGCAAACGAAGAGTCAGCCACCAAATATCGCTGGATGGCAGGCGGTTCATCAGCCCCTGTCCGACCCGCTCTTTATCCGTGATGCGATTTAAGCGCAGGTATACGCCCTGAAGCGACGCCGCCGAACGCCACACAAAGGTGACGTCGCGCTGGTCGGGCTGACCGGCAACACCGATCACCAGGGGAAGAGTGACGGATTCAACGTCGTGCCAGAACTGTGCGCTGTCCGATACGCCGCCCGCCGCCAACTGTTCAAGAATTCGGGCGGCAGCGGTAATGGTGTCGGGAACGGCGGGAGTGGACTGTCTCATTATTGGCCTTCCATAAAAGCTGATAAACCGGCGCGACGATTCCCCGAACCGGCGCGCCGATGGCGGTATCGTTATCCCGCGATCTCTTCCGGCGATGCCACAGGTTGAGCGGCGTGGTCGCCCACGCTGTCGCGCCATAAATGCGCGTAGAGGCCATCCGCCGCCAGCAGCGCTTTATGGGAGCCATACTCAACGAGGCGCCCGCCATCCATCACGGCAATGGCATCACAGCGGCAGGCGGTGGTCAACCGATGGGCGACCACCAGCGCCGTCCGTCCCTGGCTGCGGGCAACGTTCGCCAGCGAGGTCATGAGCGCCTCTTCCGAATAGCGATCCAGCCGCGAGGTGGCTTCGTCCAGCAGCAGTATATCGGCCCCGGCAAGCAGCGCTCGCGCCAGCGCGATCAACTGGCGCTGACCAGCGGAGAAATCCGCCCCGCCGTTGTTCACCGGCGTGTGGAATCCGCGCGGCAGTGCACGAATGGTCTCCAGCAGCCCCGCCTGACGCGCCGCCTCTTCCACTTCGGCACGGCTGCTCCAGGGGCGTGCATAGCGGATATTTTCTGCGATATCACCGCTGAACAGCGCCACATCCTGATCCACCAGCCCTACCCGGGTGCGATAATCGGCCAGCGACATGGCGGTAATGTCCTGCTCGCCGATACGGATCCGGCCACCGTCAGGCGAGTAGAGTCCGGCAATCAGCTTAACCAGCGTTGATTTCCCGGCCCCGCTGCGCCCGACCACGGCCACCACCGATCCCTGCGGTATCGTCAGGTTAAGCCGCTCCAGCGCGGCTTTGCTGCTACCAGGATACCGGAAGGTAACCTCATCCAGCGCCAGCGCTCCCGTTACCGATGTCACCGCAGAGCGTTCCGACGCCGTGACCTCCTCCGCGCCTTCGGTGGCTAACAGTTCATCAATATGCTTACCGCTGGCCGAAGCCTGTTGCCAGGAATCGACAATGCCGGAAAGCTGCTGCACCGGGCCGTAAAACTGCCCCAGTAACAGGAAAAAGGCCGCCAGAATCCCCGGCGACATCTCCCCGCCGGCCACCCGGGATGCCCCCACCAGCAGCACTGCGGCGTAAGAGGCTTCGGTGCAAAAGGTCAGGAACGGGAAGTAAACGGCCAGATATTTTTGCGCCCGCACGCGGGTGGCCCGGAACCGGTCCGACAGCGCACGCAGCTTTGACGCTTCCTGGTCCTGCTGGCCGTGGGACTGCACCACCCGAAGCCCCGAGACTTTCTCCTGCAACCTACTGTTCACTTTGCCAATCTCAATACGCGCCTGAGCATAAGCCGGGGAGCTCAGACGGCGGTAGAGCCACGTAGCCAAAATCACTACCGGAACCGCGCCCAGCGCCACCATGGCAAGCACCGGATCGAGCCAGAACATGGTTAGCGCAATAGCCAGCATCGCGATCAGGCTGGTCGCCGCCCCGGCCAGACCGTTTTGCAGAAAGCGCGCCAGCGCATCCACATCCACAGTCATGCGGGTCAGTCGGCTATCCATGTTCTGTTCATGATAGGGCAGGCCCAGACGCAGCAGATGGCCAAAGCTACGCAGCCGCACCCTGTGCTGCACAGTTTCTGCCGCCCGCGCTGCAACCACGGTCTGCAGTGCATAGCAGCACCAACTGACCATCACCAGCCCCAGCGCCAGTAGCGCACAGATGCCGATGGTTTGCAGACTTCCCTGGGCCACGCCTGCATCAATACCGCGCTGTAGCAGCACCAGTACGCCAACGCCTGACGCCGAATCCAGCGCAATCAGCAACGCCGCCAGCGCAAACATCCACGCCACCGGCGCCAGTAGCGAGCTCAGCCGCCGCTCCTTGCCTGCCTGAACCCGCTGCATCGCGCTTTCCGGCACGCGGCACATGCGTTCAGCGAAACCGTGGCCGCTCTCCTCATCCACAACGGCTTGCGGCGCGGCGTCTGGCTCCGGCCATAGATCTGCGTCTGCGGCCCGTATTTTTTCCAGCCGATCGCCCGTGCCCGACATCAGCGCGCGAAACGCCGGGCAGCGCGCTTCCAGTTCAGCCTGAGTGCCGATATCCACAATCTGCCCTTCATCCAGTACTACAATCCGGCTGGCCAGCGCCAGGGTTGAACGGCGACGGGCGATCGCCAGCAGCATATGATCCTGGTCGGCATAACGTGCCAGTGCATCATTGATCCCGGCTTCAGTACCGGCATCCACCGCCGAGGTGGTGTCGTCAAGCACCAGCAGGCCGGGCGCGGTAATCAGCGCCCGGGCCAGCGCAATGCGCTGTCGCTGCCCGCCGGAAAGATTGGTGCCCCGCTCACTCAGCCGGGTGTCGAACCCCTGGGGTAACGCCTGGATAAAGTCCATCGCCCCGGCCGCCGCGGCCGCGCGCCGGATATCCTGTTCCGAGGCTTGCGGGTGACCGTAGGCAATATTTTCCGCCACGCTTCCGGCAAACAGCAGCGCGTCTTCAAAGACCACGCCCACCGTGCGCCGCAGTTCATCCAGCCTGAGATCGCGAATATTCTGTCTGCCCCGCTCCGTTTCAAGCCACAGAGCGCCGGAAGAAGGATCGTAAAACCGCGCCAGCAGCATCAGCAGCGTGGACTTCCCCGATCCCGATGCGCCGACCACCGCCATGGTCTCACCAGCTTCCAGAGAAAAGGAGATATCACGCAATACCCGGGTGCCGCTGCTGTAGGTAAATCCCACCTGTTCAAGCCGGAGCCCAACCACCTTACCGGCAACCGACTGCGTGCCATCCTGCATTTGCGGGCGGGTATCGATCAGTGAAAACACCCGTTCCACCGGAGCCCGGGTCCGCTGGCCAATCACCAGAAAGGTCGCCAGCACCCGGGTCGGCCCCGTTAGCATCGCCAGGAAACTGGCGAAAGCCACGAAGGTACCCAGATCGATGCGCCCGGTCATCACCGACCAGCCGCCATAACACAACAGGACTATCTGCCCCAGTACCGGTAGCGCCAGCATGGTGGCCCCCGGCATCGCCTGAGCTATCGCCGCGCTAATACGCGCCCGCACCATCTGCCGCGACTGGCTATCCAGCCAGTTCAGTTCGCGCAGCTCCGCGACACACGATTTAACGATGGCAATTTGCGTCAGCACCTCACGCATATGCTCCGTCATATGCGCCAGTTTGTCCGATGCCTGTCCGGTCTGGGCAAACACCCGACGCCGGGCGCGCAGCGCCGTGACGGCTAAACTGGACAGTACCGCCACCACAATCAGCGTCATCGATGGCGACATCCATAGCATCACGGCCAGACCCGCCACGTAGTAGGTCAGCACCGCCAGCGGCACCGGGCACATCTGTAACAGGGTATGCATCTGCTGCAGGTCGCTGTTGGTGCGTGAAATCACCTGTCCGGTGCGCAGGGCATCCTGTCCTGCGCCATCCAGTTTCTGAATGCTGTCGAACGCCCTGCTCCGCAGGGTATGCTGAACCCACAGCGAAAGCTCACCGGCATAGCCGCGACGCACGTAGTTACCGATGAAATCGAACAGCGCAATGAAAATCAGACCGCTGGCGAGCCACGGCAACTGCGAGGCGTCGCCCGCCAGCGCGTCGTTAACCGCCTGTCGGGTCAATAACGGCGCCAGAGCGGCCAGAACAATGGTCGAGACCGACGCCACGATGACAATCATGCTTAACGTCTTACGTTCCCAACACACGCCAGCAAGGCGGACAATCCACGACAGCGCTGGCGTGGAAGATTGAGCGGCAGGCATTAAGCCTCCTTTATGTATAAAAAATGAGTGGGTCAGCCGTGTTTCAGCATCGCGATAAGGTTTTCAGCCACCGCCGACGGGCTGGCCTGGGCCGCCATTTCGGCGGCCACCTGCAAAGAGGCGTGACGGAAGGCGGGATTCGCCAGGAAGGTATTGATCATCTCGCTGGTTAATCCACCATCGTCGGGCACAATCCCGCACCCCCGCTCCACCACCGCCCGGGCATTAACGGGACGATCTGCCCCCTGGCCAAAGACGATTTGCGGTATTCCGGCGTGCAGCGCCGTCAGGGTATTGCCTGCTCCCCCGTGGTGAATAAAGCCGTCGGCACCATTCAGGAACAGGCCCATTGGGATCCAGTCGACGAGCCGTACGTTGGGTGGAAGTTTTCGCAAATCGGAGCGGGCATTGGTGGATAGCTGCAGGATGATTTCGGCGTCCACATCGTCGGCCGAATCCATGACCCATGAGATAAGATCCAGACCGTCGACCATCGGCTTTACGGTGCCAAGGCTGACCAGTAAACGTTTCCGGCCAGGTTCCCTCTGCCACCAGCTTTCCCAGACATCCCCGCCGTTGTAGGGCACATACTGCATGGCGATCACCGGCTCGCCGTTATTTTCCAGAATGCTCATGCTCGGCGGCGTGACGTCTATCCACGCCATGTCGCGCGGCGGCGCATCAACACCATGTCGGCGGTAGGCTTCTTCCAGCGCGCGCGTCACGCCCTGAATGTGCCAGGGAGTATGCCCAAAACCCACGGATTGCATCACGGCGGGAATACCGTATTTCGCCGCAATTAAGGGCCCCACCACGCCCAGGGGCGGATAAATAATCAGGTCAGGTTGCCAGTGCCCGGCAAATTCAATCAGCGAATCGGCCATCTCCTCACTAAAGAAAGAGAAACGGCCCATTCGGGTGCCTAAATGGCTGCTCTTTCGTATTGCTTCCTGGCGGCGATAACCGGCTTCTGAATCGAATCCGGGTAGCGCATCAAATACCACCAGGCCAGCCTCTGCGGCCTTATACGCAAATTTCCCTGCGCTGGCGACCACCACTTCATGCCCGTTAACGCGAAACGCCTGGGCAAGCGATAATACCGGATACAGCAAGCCATACAGGGGTGGCCCCACAAACAGAATACGCATAACAAAATCCCTCTCTGCTCTTTGAACTTAAAACTGAAAATAAACGCAACCACGCCACGCGCTTTGAGCCGACTTTCGATATCGTTCGACTCATTACGCTGCGCCAATGTGGAATTCCGCCGGGGCTTGCAAATAAGAAGTTGCAGGCAAGACAAATCATGTTTTACCCACGCAGCAATGCCCTGATCGGAGAGGGAAATCCCTTTCCCGACTGCCAATAACGCATGAGGCGTTATTTCCTGAATAAACGGCCAGAGACATTGCCATGTTGCCAGGCTCCGTCCTGGTATTGCGGGCGTTGGTGGGTCAGCAATTGCACGATAAACGGAATTTTGCTCTATCGGTTCTTCCTTAAAGAAAGGGCGCATAAGGCCCTTTGCTACGGCATCCATTAACCTGTGGAGGGAGCGTTTTTCAGAGAAAACCTTGCCATCTCTCCCCCCCGGGTCTCCGTATTTATCGTTACAGAACACCCCACAAAACGCTAATGATAATAATTACCAATATCATTAGCGTTTGCAAGTTGGTTGTTAATCATCAATATTGCTGATGATTAACAGGCTAATCAGATCGTGGAGAGAAATTTTGCTTAGATCGGAGCGAATAAGGACTGTTAGCGACAGCATTCAGGAAAATAAGGCTGTAATATGCATATGCACGCATATCCACCAAATCATTGAGGTTATCGTGAGAGCTTTACCAGGAATCACATAAATATCAGTTAATTATCAACAAATTAAATAATTATTCTCTTTTATCTCCCTTGTGTACGGATTCAGAGAATCCTCATTAAAAGAGCTAATCGATTATATCACTGTCTGGACGGTTAAAATTCCGCACTCAGCCCAACGCTCCAGCCTTCTACCCCATCCCCGACAATGCCGGAACCGCGCAGGCTGACACCCTCGATCCCCGGAATTACCCCGTTATCCACCAGTTCAATACCTCCGCCGATCTCCACGAAGTAGTCAAAACCAATATCTCCCCGGGTGTCAGGCATATAAGTACCGGTAATAAAACCAATCCAGCGCAACGGTAGGCCAAACGGCGCGAGATCGGTCGGGCCATTCAGCTCGGTAGCCCCCGTTAATACATTAAATTCGTTGCGCTCTTCCAGCGACGAATCGCTGGCGCTGTAGATATCATCCACCAGGTAGTCATAGCGCAGGTTAGCGGTGAGCTTCACATCATTTTCCCAGCGATGGCGCTGCTCCAGCTCCAGCGCACCGCCGTATAGCATGCTACGCATTTTAAAATCGGCTATAACGCCGCGCCCCGCACTATAAAGGGTATCTCCCAGAAATCCGGCGGAAGAAGCGTCGTTCGAAGTGTGCGAATAACCAACCAGCACCATCGGGCGTAAAATGGTATTGCTGGCGATATCAAACTCGGCCCCCACGCCGCCCAAAGCAGAGAGCGTTTTGGTATCCAGCCTCAGATAATCACTGTCGCCTAAATCCAGGTTCTGATCGCTTCTTACATAACCGAAGGTGCCTTCAATATAGGGCCGGAAACCATCAACGCCGATATCGAACGCGTAACTCGGTGCTAATTTCCATGAATCAATATCCAGAGGATCGCTGGCGTTATGATCGGCGCGAAAATTTGCCGCGCTGATGCCCGGCGTAATGCTAATAATGGATAACTCCTGGTAGAGTCTGGCCAGATCGCCTGCGTTATCGCGCATCGAGTTGCGTATCGGCTCCAGCTCTATCGGCAGCGGCTCCGCCACAGCTATCCCATTCCCTGCCCATAACAGCATACCCGATAATATCAGAGAACGATTACCCATCATCTTTATCCGCCATTATTTTATCGTCGCCTTCAGGGCTGAAGATCAATTACCCAGTGAAACCTAATCATAATTCATTATTCCGTTTCTGCCTGTTTTATAACCACTAAAAAATAAGGTGCATCGCACCAGGATTTTCTGCCAGTAATGAACGCTTCCACACATTAATGATGGGCTTAAGGCGGATTATCCCTCGCATTGCTCTTATTTTTACCTTTCCCCCAAATGAGGTTGATAAAATCGTTTTCTCGCGCCGTCCATCGCGGTAGTCTCACTGCTGCCATCATCAACGGTGGCGGCTGTAATGTGAGTGCCCCGCACCCGATACTAATAAAAAAAACCAAATCAACAGACAGGACAATTATGGACTCCACGCTCATCTCCGCTTCCTCTGATAAGGAGACGCCTTCTATTCACCGCGCCCGTCGCGCCGCCTGGGGTAGCTTCGCTGGCGCCGTCGTAGACTGGTATGACTTTCTGCTCTATGGCATTACCGCCGCACTGGTCTTTAACAGCGAATTTTTCCCGCAGATTGATCCCGCCATGGGCACCCTGGCGGCCTTCGCCACCTTTGGGGTCGGCTTTCTGTTTCGTCCGCTGGGCGGCGTTATCTTCGGCCACTTCGGTGACCGGCTGGGCCGTAAACGAATGCTGATGATGACCGTCTGGATGATGGGCGCCGCCACTGCGCTTATCGGCATTCTGCCCTCTTTCGCCACCATCGGCTGGTGGGCGCCGGTGCTGCTGGTGACCCTGCGGGCTATCCAGGGCTTCGCGGTCGGTGGAGAATGGGGCGGCGCGGCGCTGCTGTCGGTAGAGAGCGCCCCCAGTAAAAAGAAAGCCTTCTACAGCAGCGGCGTGCAGGTGGGCTACGGCGTCGGCCTGCTGCTTTCCACCGGTCTGGTCTCGCTTATCAGCCACCTGACTACCGACGCGCAGTTCCTGAACTGGGGCTGGCGTATTCCGTTCCTGTTCAGCATTGTGCTGGTGCTGGCAGCGCTGTGGGTGCGTAACGGTATGGAAGAGTCCGCCGAATTTGAACAGCAGCGCCAGAACCAGATTCCCCGCGTTAAGCCGCGTCTGCCGGTTGTCGAAGCGCTGATTCGCCACCCCGGCGCCTTCCTGAAGATTATCGCGCTGCGGCTGTGCGAACTGCTGACCATGTATATCGTCACCGCCTTCGCATTGAACTATTCGACTCAGAATCTTGGGCTGCCGCGCGAACTGTTTCTGAATATCGGCCTGCTGGTGGGCGGCCTGAGCTGCCTGACCATCCCCTGCTTCGCCTGGCTGGCAGACCGCTTTGGTCGCCGCCGGGTCTATATCTCTGGCGCGCTGGTGGGCACTGTCTGCGCTTTTCCGTTCTTTATGGCGCTGGAGGCGCAGTCGCTATTCTGGATTGTCTTCTTCTCGATCATGCTGGCGAATGTCGCCCACGATATGGTGGTCTGCGTTCAGCAGCCAATGTTTACGGAGATGTTCGGCGCCAGCTACCGCTATAGCGGCGCCGGGGTTGGCTATCAGGTGGCGAGCGTGGTCGGCGGCGGCTTTACGCCCTTTATCGCCGCGGCGCTGGTCACTTTTTCCGGCGGCGACTGGCACAGCGTGGCGATTTATCTGCTGGCAGGCTGCCTGCTTTCCGGCGCAACGGCGCTGCTGATGAAAGCGCCGGAGCAGCACTAACAATAAGCGGCGGAGACGGCCGGATCTCCGCCCGCGCCTTCCCTTTTCGCGCACCGAATTCATTCCGACGACGCCTTCTGTTCTGGCGATGCTGTGACATACTATCGGCAATGCTTCCTGTACTACCGCAAGGAGAGACCATGACCCAGGACAACGCAGCCAGCCTGACTCCCATCCAGGCGCTGGATAAACTGGAACAGCTGTACCAGAACGCCGTAGCGGCCTTGCGCGATGCCATCGCCCGCTACACCGACACCGGCGAGCTGCCGTCCGAACAGGCGCGTCGCGCCGGACTTTTTGTCTATCCCGAACTGCGGGTAAGCTGGGACGGCGAGTCACGCAGCGCCCCGCGCAGCCGGGCCTGGGGGCGCTTCACCCACCCCGGCAGCTATGCCACCACCATCACCCAACCTCAGCTTTTTCGCGGCTATCTGGAAGAGCAGCTTACCCTGCTGTATAACGACTACGGCGCGCAGATTAGCATTGCCCCTTCGCAGCATGAGATTCCCTGGCCTTATGTGATCGACGGCGCCGAACTGGGGCTGGATCGTTCGATGAGCGCAGGCCTGGCGCGCCACTTCCCCAATACCGAACTGGCGCTGATTGGCGATGAGACGGCGGACGGTCTCTGGCACCCCACCGAACATTACCCGCTGTCGCACTTTGACGCCCGACGGGTCGACTTTTCGCTGGCGCGCCTGCGCCACTACACCGGCACGCCACCGGAGCACTTCCAGCCGTTTGTGCTGTTTACCAACTACACCCGCTACGTGGATGAATTTATCAGCTGGGGCTGCGCGCAGATCCTCGATCCAAACAGCCCTTATGTCGCCCTCTCCTGCGCGGGCGGCAACTGGATCACCGCCGATACCGAAACGCCGGAGCAGGAGATCTCCGATCTGGCCTGGAAGAAGCATCAGATGCCCGCCTGGCACCTGGTCACCGCCGACGGTCAGGGAATTACATTGATCAATATCGGCGTCGGTCCTTCCAATGCTAAAACCATCTGCGATCACCTGGCAGTGCTGCGCCCGGACGCCTGGCTGATGATCGGCCACTGCGGCGGCCTGCGTGAAAGCCAGGCCATTGGCGACTACGTGCTGGCCCACGCCTATCTGCGCGACGACCACGTGCTGGACGCGGTGCTGCCGCCGGATATCCCCATTCCCAGCATCGCCGAGGTACAGCGCGCCCTGTATGACGCCACCAAACAGGTTAGCGGCATGCCGGGCGAAGAGGTGAAACAGCGGCTACGCACCGGCACCGTGGTGACCACCGACGATCGCAACTGGGAGCTGCGCTATTCAGCCTCGGCGCTGCGCTTTAACCAGAGCCGCGCCGTGGCTATCGATATGGAAAGCGCCACTATCGCGGCCCAGGGTTATCGTTTCCGGGTGCCTTACGGTACGCTGCTGTGCGTTTCCGACAAGCCGTTGCACGGCGAAATTAAGCTACCGGGTCAGGCGAACCGCTTTTATGAGGGGGCTATCTCGGAACATTTGCAGATCGGAATTCGCGCCATCGACCTGCTGCGGGCCGAAGGCGAACGCCTGCATTCCCGCAAGTTACGCACCTTTAACGAGCCGCCGTTCCGTTAGAAATACCGCAAAAAAAGGCCTTATTTCGCGCGTTTGCAGAAATTATCGGCAAACGCGCGCTTTTCATGAAAACAGGCTTTGACAAGCCCATGACCCGCCGCTAATATGCGCCCCGTTACCCCAATTCCTCCGTAGTTCAGTCGGTAGAACGGCGGACTGTTAATCCGTATGTCACTGGTTCGAGTCCAGTCGGAGGAGCCAGATTTAGAAAACCGCCCGCTTGCCGGGCGGTTTTTGTTTCTCTTTCCTGCCTTATCCCAATTTTCGCAATACCTTCGTCAATCTTGTTATTTCAACCCGCTGTTGCGCGTTTGCTATCCTGGCGCCACCTGTACAATCCGGAATAATAAGATGAAAGGAATAACCGCACTCCTGCTAACGCTTGCGCTAAGCGTACTGTTCCCCCCCGACAGCCAGGCGCAAACGGTCACCATCGGCTATCAGAAGGCCAATATTTTCGCACTGATGAAGTCACGCGGTAGCCTTGAACAGGCGCTGGAGAAATCCGGGGTTCAGGTTCGCTGGGTGGAGTTTCCGGCCGGGCCGCAGATGTTGGAAGGATTAAACGTTGGCAGTATCGATCTTGCCGCTACCGGCGATGCACCGCCGGTGTTCGCCCAGGCTGCCAGAGCCGATCTGGTCTATCTGGGCCACTCGCCAGCCAGCCCGCAGACCGAAGCGATCGTCGTGCCGCCAGATTCAGCGATTCAGGGCGTGGCGGATCTGAAAGGCAAGCGGGTGGCGCTCAATAAAGGCTCCGACGTCAACTGGCTGCTATTGCGCGCGCTGGAGAAAGCGGGGCTCACCATTCGCGATATTACGCCGGTATGGCTCCCCCCGGCCGATGCCCGGGCCGCCTTCCAGCGCGGTGCAGTAGATGCCTGGGCCATCTGGGATCCTTACCTGGCCGAAGTAGAGACGCGCCTCCAGGCCCGCCAGATAACCAGTGCCGAAGGGCTGGTTCCCCACTACACCTTCTATCTGGCCAGCCGCCGCTTTGCCGAAGGCTCGCCGCAGATTGCCAGACGGGTGCTGACCGAATTACAGGCGTTAAGTCAGTGGGCCAATACCCATCAGACCGAGGCGGCACATATTCTGGGGGCATCCACCGGACTGCCGCCAGCCATCTGGCAAAAAGCGCTGGCGCGCATGCCCTTCGGCGCGGCCCCCATGACAGAGGAGATTTTTGACCAGCAGCAGACGCTGGCGGACAGCTTTACCCGTAGCGGCCTGTTGCCGGTAAGCGTAAAAGTGCGCGACGCAGCCTGGTCGGCCGCGTCGCCATAATCATTCACCCGCCTTCCCTGCGCGCCTCCTGCGTCCGTTCGGGGTGGCGCGGATACTTCCACAGCCAGCGGCCGCTTATCATACGCCAGTAGAAGAAGGCGGCGCGCACCGCCCAGTCCAGGAACATCCCCAGCCAGACCCCGACCACGCCCATACCAAGCTCAATGCCCAGGATGTAACCAGCAATCACCCGGCAGCCCCACATACCCAGCATCGTCACCCACATGGTAAAACGGGCGTCGCGAGCCCCCTTAATGCCCGCAGGCAGCACCCAGGAGGCGGACCAGATCGGCATAAACAGCGCGTTAAGCCAGATCAAATGTTTCACCACCTCTTTCACTTCGGGATCGCGGGTATAGAATGCGGCCATCACCCCGGCAAAAGGCGCGCTCAGCCAGGCGATGGCGGTAAGCCCAAGGGTGGCAAGCCAGAACACGTGACGTAGCTGACGTTCGGCCTGGGCGCGCTGTCCTTTACCCAGCCGCCGCCCCACGATGATGGTCGAAGCCGACCCCAGGGCGTTACCGGGCAGGTTAATCAGCCCGGCAATGGAGAAGGCGATAAAATTACCGGCAATCACGCTGGTGCCCATTCCAGCCACAAACATCTGAGTCAACAGCTTACCGCCGTTGAACAACACTGACTCCACGCTGGCGGGCAGGCCAATCGCCAGGACTTCCCATAAAATCCCCACGTTGAGTGGCCGGAAGTAACTGCGTAGCGACACCCGCAGCGATTTATAGCCCTTCATCAACACCCAGAGAATCCCCAGCGCACCGATGTAGCGCGAGATGGTCAATCCCAGTCCGGCACCGATAAAGCCCAGCCCCGGCCAGGAAAAAAGACCGTAAATCAGCACACTACTGATAATGATATTGAGGATATTCATGCCGCCGTTCACCAACAGCGGAATACGGGTATTGCCCGCCCCACGCAGCGCGCCGCTGCCGATAAGCGCAATAGCCGCCGCCGGATAGCTCCAGGCGGTCAGCTCCAGATAGGTCAGTGCCAGGGCTTTTACTTCCGCGCTGGCGGCACCGGCGATAATGTCGATAATCTGCTGGCCCACCACGTGAATCAGCAGCGCCAGCCCGATGGCGATGAGCGTCATCAATACCAACGACTGGCGAGTCGCCGCCCGGGCCCGTTTCCCCTGGCGCTTACCCAGACTAAAGGCCACCACCACCGTGGTACCCAGATCCACGGCGGCGAAGAAGGCCATAATCACCATATTAAAGCTGTCGGCAAGCCCGACGCCTGCCATCGCCTCTTTGCCGATCCAACTGACCAGGAAGGTGCTGAGCACCCCCATCAGCAGAACGCAGGTGTTTTCCAGAAAAATAGGCACCGCCAGCGGAGTAATCTCGCGCCAGAACAGCGTCTTGTAGCTTTTACGACGGGAATACCAGGGAGTGCGCTCCACCGCCTGGCGCAATGCAGCATAGAGTCTCAAGGTGGACCTGCATCTGAAAGTTGAAACAACATTTCAATCATGAGCCACAATCCCCTGCCCTGCAAAGGTTTTTTGATGAAAAATCGTTACGCTTTATGCCGGGATGTCGAACTTTTCAGCAAACGATGCAGCGGTAGCTTGCGGAGGTTTGACAAATTTTTTTTCGCCGCTATGATAAGCCTCCACACGATTCCTCTGTAGTTCAGTCGGTAGAACGGCGGACTGTTAATCCGTATGTCACTGGTTCGAGTCCAGTCAGAGGAGCCAGATTTAAAGAAGCCCGCTTAAGGAAACTTAAGCGGGCTTCTTGCTTTTTACGCTCTGGCTACAGCCTCTACAGTACAAATTCGTAGTGAGAACCATCCGCCCGTTCAACATCCAGGCGCAGTTTGCCCCCTGCCGCCTCGACGTAACGTTTGAGGGGGGAAGTTTCAGATCGCGGCCCGATTTTTCCACTCCTGCCACACCAGGCTGCCGGATGCCCAGCGCCCGGGCCATTTTGACCTGCGTTTACTGTACTTTCTCACGCAGCCCGCCAGGGTGGATGTTAAGCAGAATATCAGTGGCCATTACCTGAGCTTCGTCCACGACTTCCGGTTTTTCATCCGCTATAAGCTGTTCGAGCGTTCTGCCCATCGCGAAAGCTGAAGACGCATTCAGGGATTTTTGCTGGTAACGACCAGAGGACAACATCCTCTCCCGCAGCATGGCGTGATAGTGTTAACATAAATGCCACCCGCACTCTGTCGAGCGATCTGACCATGCATCACACCGCCCTGCGTAACGGGGCGCTATCAACCATAGCAGCCCTGCTTCTGACGGTTTCATTATCCGGATGCGTCTTTCATGACTATAACAGCCCGCATATCGAAGGCGTTATCCTCAACCAGGGGCAGCCTGTCGCCGACGTACCAGTGATATTAACCAATGTGGATAAACAGGTTCGCATCACCACTACCGATAGCCTGGGGCGCTTTACGCTGGCGCCACCGGGAGAGTGGCATCTGTTGATTCCCATCGGCCCGCAGGACAGGCTGTCCCGGTGGGCCGTTATAATAGAGCAAGGTCAGAAAACGCTTACCGGATATACAGAGTCCCGCTTCGGCGGTGTATTCTCCGGATATTCAGGACGCGACCGTATTCGCTTAATTTGCGAGCTGTCACCGAAAAGCGATAACGCCTCTCCGACTGAGAAGGTTCCCCTATGCTAGCCGCACTGACGGGAGCAGCGAGCGCAACAGGAGTGACTGCCTTTTTTTTCTGGAAACCACGCCGTGCTGATTATTGATAAAGAGCGCTTTCACTCCCCCTTTCTGCCCCAAACCCGTTGCGGCCGGTTGGCCAGCCAACCTGAGGCGCTTTTCTGTGAGGCGACCTTCGATCGTGAACAGTATCAGGAGACGCTGTGGCAGCAACTGGCTGTCCCCTTTCCTGATTCGCTGGCCGGCGCCGTCACGAAACGGCGGGCCGAATACCTGGCCGGGCGCTGGTGCAGCCAGCAGCTACTGGATGCGGCAGATATTCACGGCCATGTATTACGGGCAGAGAATCGCGCGCCGCACTGGCCTGCGGGTGCCATGGGGGCCATCAGCCATTCCGGCGATCGGGCGCTGGCGCTGATGGTGGCCGACGCCATACCCTGGCGGGTGGGGGTCGATCTGGAACGCTTTGATGCCGAAGTGATGCGCAACTGCGGGCCGGAGATTATCAACGATGCCGAGGTGATGCGGCTGGGCGCGGCCGGTTACGGCGATGAATGGGGCATACTGCTGGCCTTTTCCGCCAAAGAGAGCCTGTATAAGGCGCTATGGCCGGAAGTACGGCGCTATTTTGGCTTTCATGCCGCGGCCCTGGTCGCGGCCGACGAGGGAAGCTTTGTGCTGGAGCTCAGAGAGAGCCTGACGGCGGATTTAAAGGCGGGTCAGCGTTTTTACGGCGAATGGCGCTATGAAGCACCCTGGATCACCACGCTGGTTTGTCAGCCCGCGAAGTGACCGGCATCTCCCCGCCAGAGCGGGGAGAAAAAAGCTCAGAATCAGGCTTTGTGGTCACCGTTCACTTTCGGCTCACCCATGGTCTTCAACTTGTCGGAGATATCTCGGCGCTCTTTAGAAAGATCGGCATTCTTGATGATGTAGTCATCCACACGGTCTTCATAATCGCTCTTCATGCTGGCGATAATGCCCTGAATGGCTTCCACGCTCATGCCCGGCTTGATGTACTCGCTCAGGTTGTCCAGCAGCAGTACACGCTTCTGGTTGTCACGGATTTTTTTCTCAACGTCCTGAATTTCACGCTTCAGTTTGTTCTTACGACGGAACAGACGGACGAACTCCAGTACATCCTGAAAAGAAGGCTTGCTATTTTCCATTTTTATACCCCTGCTAATTGTAAGACTCGGATTCGTTCAGACAACCGCTTCAGACCCAACACTAATGATAGCGGTCATTGATAACAATGGTTTTCGCCATTCATTCTGGCCGAAAATAGTGTGGCTATCATACCCTTAAAACCAGCTGAATCGAAACAACCCGTGCCATTCGGCGCCCTGGTCGCGGATTATTTGCGCAATGCCCGGGCGATAAGCTGCGACAGCATCTCCAGCTGGCGCGCCAGCTCCAGACTGAGCCAGACGTAGCCATAGATGTGCGCCTCGTAGCGATTACCCGGTTCGCGATCTTTCAGAAGCCCGCTCAGCTCATCGACAATCTCCGCCAGCGCTTCGCTATTGCGCTTAACCGGTACCGGACTGCCTTCATACAGCGCCCGGCTCAGCGCCTGAAGCGTGTTATGCGTCATCTGCTGGGTTTCCCGCAGCGTATGCGCGTTAAGCATGACAAAATGGCTCTCGCGCGACGCCCACCAGGCATTAATCTGCAGCTCCAGAGTGCAGACGATATTGCGGCTGACGGTCTGAATCGCCTCCAGGATCCCCTTGTTGATATGGGTTTCCTTGCTGGAAGGGCCAATCAGTGCCCGCAGTTTCACCACGTCGTTCAGCAGTTTCTGCAGCGGCTTGTCGAGCCGCGGGCGCTCCACCAGATTGGGGGAAAGCCCCGCCTGCTGCAACCGATCGAAGCCGGTGAAAAAGTCTGCCATATGAATGCGCCACAGCAGAAACGCGCGCTGGGGCAGGATAATGGTAAACAGCATAGCCAGCAGAGAGCCGAAGATAACATCCCCTGCCCGCCACAGCGCCGTGCCCATCTCGCCGGTCGGCGCGCCAACCACCACCGACAGGGTAATGCCAATCAGCAGCGCCTGATAGGGCTTCTTGCCCAGCGTCAGCCAGCCGCACAGGAACATCGAGACAGCGCACCACAGCAGCATCAGCGGTAGTGACCAGAGTTCGAGCTGAAGGGCTACCAGCCCCAACGCCGCCCCCAGAATGGTGCCGCCGATACGGTCCACCGCGCGCGGCAGGACGTTGCCCAGAAACGAGAGCGGCCCCATGACCACCACCATGGTGATCAGCGGCCAGCTCCCTTCTGGCACATCGAGCAGACGCACCACCAGGAAGGTCAGTACAAACGCCAGCGCAATTCGCACTCCGTGAACGATTCGGTAGTGGCGGTAAAGGCGAATATCAAAGGAGGTTAATGATTTGTCAGGACGCACGCCTGCACTCCGCGTAACGTAATAAAAGATTATTTTAACATGGCGCCGGAGTTGTCCCAAAAAACCAGTAAAAACGCCGCTTGCTCGATGATTTGTAACATTTCTTGATTAAAAATAGATCACATTCATTAATATTTTCTAACATTTGCATTTCAAAATCGCACTAAATACCCTTATCTTTACAAAAGAAAGGCAACTACCCTTAGCACACACTATTCGCTGCGTAATCCATTCAGCGCAGCATTTTCTGCATTTTTAAGGAAGCAACATGCGCAAACCACAAAAAACACTGCCCGGGGTCACCCGTCGGCAGGTTCTTGCATGGTCTGGCGCGGCACTCGCCCTGGGTACTGGTTCCGCGAAAGCGGCAACGTTAACCGGTGCTCCGGGCTGGGAGCCATTCGCCGATAACCCCCCTGAAACATTTGACGGCAAAGGCTGGCTGTTTTTCAACGACGCCGAAGTCGCCACCCTCGAAGCCATTGTGGATCGTCTGATTCCCGAAGATGAACTCAGCGTGGGCGGGAAAGCCGCAGGCTGCGCTGTCTTTATCGACCGACAGCTCCACGGCTTTTACGGCAATTTTGAACGCCTGTACATGGAAGGCCCTTTCCATGAGGGGACGCCCGAGCAGGGCGATCAGTCTCCGCTGACTCCACGTCAGCGCTACCGCATCGGGCTGGCAGCGCTGGATAAATGGTGCCGGAATCAGCACAACAAAGGTTTTCACGAACTGAGCGGCGACGATCAGGATAATGTCCTGACTGCGCTGGAAAAGGGTGAGATCGCCCTGGAAGGCATCAAGAGCGCGGACTTCTTTGCGCAGGTGCTGAGCAACACCACCGAAGGCTTTTTTGCCGATCCCGTCTACGGCGGTAACCGCGATATGGTCTCCTGGAAGATGATCGGGTTCCCCGGCGCACGCTATGACTACCGCGATTTCATCGAGCGTCATAACGAAGAGCTGAAATTTACCCCCGTCAGCATCACCGGCAGCGCGGACTGGATGAAGAAAGGATAATCAATCATGGCAAAAAAACTTCCTGAAACCGACGTGGTGGTGATCGGCCTGGGCTGGGCTGGCTCCATCATCGCCAAAGAGCTGGCCGACGAAGGCCTGCGGGTGGTCGGTATTGAACGCGGTCCGTGGCGCGATACCGCCCGCGATTTCAACGTAGCCACGGTACCGGACGAACTGCGCTATGTGCAGCGCCAGGAGCTGATGCTGCGCACCCGACAGAACACCTGCACCATGCGTAACAACCCATCCGAGACCGCGCTTCCCATGCGTAGCTGGGGCTCCTTCCACCCGGGTAACGGCACCGGCGGTGCCGGTAACCACTGGGCAGGCATCACCTTCCGTTTTCAGCCGGAAGAGTTCCGCCTGAAAAGCCACCTGCTGGAACGCTATGGCAGCATTCCCGATGAACTGGTGTTGCAGGACTGGGGCACTACCTGGGAAGAGATGGAACCGCACTATATGGCCTTCGAACGGGTCGCGGGCACATCCGGAAAAGCAGGCGTCGTCAATGGCGAAAAACAGGAAGGCGGCAACCCCTTCGAGGGCACTCGCTCCGGCGAATACCCCACCCCGCCGCTGAAGCAGCCTTATGGCCCGACGCTGTTTGCACAAGCCGCGAAGAATCAGGGCTACTCCCCTTTCCCGGTTCCGTCCTCGCTGGTTTCCGAAGGCTATACCAACCCCTACGGCGTGGTCATGGGCCCCTGTACTTTCTGCGGCTTCTGCACCAACTACGGCTGTGCTAACTATTCCAAGGCCAGCGCCATCACCACCGTACTGCCAGCCCTGATGCGCCAGCCCAACTTCGAAGCCCGCACCTTCTGCGAAGTGCTGAAGGTGAATACCGACAGCAGCGGCAAGCGCGCCACCGGAGTCACCTATATCGACTCTTCCGGCGACGAGTGGGAACAGCCTGCGTCACTGGTGATCGTTGCCGCCTTTACTTTTGAAAACGTGCGCCTGATGCTGCTTTCCGGCATTGGCAAAGCCTATGATCCTGTCACCAACAGCGGCACCACCGGGCGTAACTATGCCTACCAGACCGCCAATGGCGTGACCCTGTTCTTCGACGACAAGAAGTTCAACCCGTTCATCGGGGCTGGCGCTGTCGGTATGGGCATCGACGACTTTAACAACGATAACTTCGACCACAGCGGCCTGGGCTTCTTTGGCGGCGGCAGTATTCGCGTTACCCCCATCGGCGGTGCGCCTATCGGCTACCACCCCACCCCGCCGGGCTCCCCGAAATGGGGCAAGGGCTGGAAGAAAGCGATGGTGGATAACTACCAGAGCACCATGTCCATTGGCTGTGAGGCAAGTAGCTACACCACTCGTACCAACTACCTCTCGCTCGATCCCAACTATAAGGATCGCCTGGGTCGACCATTGCTGCGCATTACCTTCGACTTCCCGGAAAACGATCTGAAGATGGCGCAGTACTGCACCAACAAAGTGGCGGAGATCGCCAAAGCGATGAACCCGCGCGAGATAGTCTCTAAACCGATGACCGGCCACTGGAACAGCATGCCGTACCAGTCTTCCCACGTTGTGGGCGGATTCATTATGGGTGCCGATCCTTCCATCAGTTCCGTTAACAAGCATCTCCAGGTCTGGGACGTGCCGAACCTGTTCGTGGTGGGGGCATCCGCCTTCCCGCAGAACCCGGGCTATAACCCAACCGGCACCGTAGGGGCGCTGGCCTATAAGGCCGCGTTCTCCATCCGTAATTTCTACCTGAAGAATCCGGGGGAGATGATTAACGTATGAAACGTTTAGCACTGTCGTTGCTCGCCGTCTCCTGCCTGGCGGCCTCCGCCCAGGCGCTGGCTCAGCCGGAATTCGACCAGGTAGAAAAAGGGCGCTACCTGGCGACCCTGGGTGACTGCGCCGCCTGCCACACGGCCGAACCCAGCAAACCGTTCGCTGGCGGCGTAGAGCTTAAAACGCCATTCGGTAGCCTGGTCGGCGCCAATATTACGCCGGATAAAGAGACCGGCCTCGGTAACTGGACCTATGACGACTTCCGCCGCACCATGTCGGAAGGCATCGGCCACGGCGGCAAGCGACTGTATGGCGCCATGCCCTTTACCGCCTACACCAAAGTTTCGGATGAGGACAACCGCGCCATCTGGGCATATCTGCAGACCCTGGCACCGGTGAAGCAGCACGTTGAAACCAACCAGTTACCCTTCCCGTTCAGCGTACGTACCAGTCTGATTGGCTGGAACTGGCTGAACTTCGACAAAGGGCAATATCAACCCGATATGTCGAAGTCCGCGGAATGGAATCGCGGTGCTTACATCGTGCAGGGTCTTGGCCACTGTGGCACCTGCCATACCCCCAAAAATATTCTGGGCGGTGACAAGAACGACCGGTTCCTGCAGGGCGCCGAAGTTGAAAACTGGTGGGCGCCTAATATCACTGCCGCTAACCACGACGGCATTGGCCGCTGGAGCGTTCAGGATATTAAAGACTACCTGCGTACCGGGATGAACCGCTACGACATCGCCTCCGGGCCGATGGCCGAAGAGGTGAAAAACTCCTCACAGCACTGGAACGATGGCGATCTGCAGGCCGTGGCGGTCTATCTGAAATCCCTGAAACAGGATAACGAACAGCCGCCAGCACCGCTGAAGCCTGAAGAGGCACAAATGGTCACCGGTAAAGCGATCTATTTTGATCGCTGCTCCGCCTGCCACACCTCTTCCGGTAAAGGCGTGCAGCATATCTTCCCGCAACTGGCGGACAGCCCGCTTCTCAACGCCAAAGAGCCGGTCTCTTTGATGCGCGTTGTGCTGGCCGGCAGCCGCGGCGTGGATACGCCAGAGCGCCCGACCGCACCAGCTATGCCCGCTTTTGCAGCCACCATGACCGACAGCCAAATTGCCGACGTGCTGACTTACGTTCGCAACAGTTGGGGCAACGCAGCACCCGCCGTCAGCGCCAGCGACGTTCAGAAGATGCGCGAAAAGCTCAAAGAGTAATCGTGACCCGGGGAGCTTCGGCTCCCCGTTTTTATTCAGCCTGCTTTAGCACGACCGGAATATACATCTCGATATCCCACACGCCGTTGCTCCCGTCGCTAAGATAGATTTCAAATACCGGCCCTTCCCTGAGCTGATGCGCCCCATCGCCAGAAACGGCCGTGAAGAAGCTAAGCCAGGGCGCGGTGAAATCGCCATCCGCCACCTGTACCCGGGCCACGGCAAACAGACCTGCCGCCAGCCGGGTTTTGGTCACCCCTTCACTATTGGGCGGTATCTCAAACGCCGGATCGACCGATATCATGGTATCGCAGCGTAGCGCCTCCGGCGGCGTCAGTTCCGGGTTACCAAAGTAGACGGCGATCCACTCTCTGGGAACCAGCTGTTTGGTGGTGACCCAGGCCTGAAGCTGCTCAAACCCTTTCGGCACCGTTTTTTCCCAGGGCCCCACAAGGTGAAACCCCGCCAGCGTACGTTCTGCAACCCGTTGAATCTGATAGTGCATATTCTCCTCCGGAGACAATAACTGTATATTTATACAGCTTAATATCAAAGTCAGAAATAGCCTGCAAGATACCCTAACGCCATCCTGTGATACGGATTCCATAATGGTGGTGAAAAAAAGAGCAGAAAGAAAGGCGAAGACAAAAAAGGCGGGAAAGAGTCCCGCCCGGCGTAGTCGATCAAACTCAGGGTTTGCTGAACCAGTCGCTAATCCGTGAGAACAAACCACCTTTGTTTACGGCTTCCAGCGTCACCAGTGGCATTCTGGCAACTTCTTTGTCACCGTTATACAGCTCGATATCACCAATTTGCTGGTGAGCCTTGAGCGGAGCTTCCAGGTTGGGCGTATCCAGCACGTACTTCGCCTTAATGCCAGAAACCTGACTCTTCGGCAGCGCCATCCAGAAGTCGCGTTCAGGGCCCACACTAATCTTCTCTTTATCGCCGTACCAGACTCGTTCCTGGCCCACCTGTTTACCACTGTGCATAACCCGAACCGTATCGAAATTATCCTGGCCCCAGTGCAGCAGTTTGCGAGCCTGCTCTTCACGCCCTTTCGAACTGTCTGCCCCCATCACAACGGCAATCAGGCGGCGATGACCATCCACGCTGGAAGCGATAATATTAAAGCCCGCCCCAGAGGTATGGCCGGTTTTCAGCCCATCGACATTCAGCGTTTTATCCCACAGCAGGCCGTTACGGTTGTACTGCGTGATGCCATTCCAGGTCAGGCTCTTCTCGCTGTACATATGATAAAACTCGGGCTCGCCGTGGATAATGGCCCGCGACAGCAGTGCCAGATCCCACGCCGAACTGTGCTGACCCGGCGCATCCAGGCCGTGTACGGTTTCGAAGTGGGTATCGTTCAGCCCCAACTTCTGCACATAGTCGTTCATCATCCGCACAAACTGCGGCTCACCGCCCGCCACATGGTCGGCCAGCGCCACGCAGGCGTCGTTGCCGGAATCTACAATCAGGCCACGGCTCAGGTCGCGCACCGTTACTTTGTCGCCAGGCTTGAGAAACATCAAAGAGGAGCCATTAAACACCGGATTCCCCTGAGCCCAGGCATCTTTACCGACGGTCACTACGTCGTCGGGAGAAATACGCTGGCTATCGATAGCGCGATCCACCACGTAGCCGGTCATCAGTTTGGTCAGGCTGGCGGGATTACGCTGTTGATGGGGATGACCAGAAGTCAGTACCTGGCCGGTAGTGTAATCCATCAATACCCATGAACCGGCCTGGATTTGCGGTGGCTGCGGCAACGGCTGTACCGGTGCCTCCGCTGCCGTGGCGGACTGAACGCAGCAGGAAAGAAAAGAAACAGCAAGAATAAAGCGGAATTTCAACGGCATGTCCTCAATGACTACAAAAAACGTCGCCTGTTTTACGGAACTTCTTATTACGGTGCTGCGGCAAATTGCAAGAAAGTATGACAGCCACACAGAAATGCGCCGATTGTCGTTTATCCGCCGGTGATGCCAAAGAAGAGACGTCTGAACCACGCGATCGCTCAGGAGCCCGCCATTACGGCTTACTTAGCCGTCTGCCATTAATTAGACCCTACAATCACTGTTATTTTAAGAATGTTTACTGCCATAAAATAACAAGCGGGGTGTTACATAAAATGGCATAATAGCGGCCGCAATGTTGCACAAACGGCCACAAAATAACCGGTTGTTTGCTGTATATTGATGTTCGTTTTAGAAGTAGCGATAAAGACAGGAATACCAATGATTAAAAAAATTGCCATTTCGGCCTGCGCTTTGGTGCTTTGTGCATGTTCCTCTGCCGGTAAAATTTCTGACATTGATACCGGAATGTCAAAACAGCAAATTATATCGAAGCTCGGGAATCCCGATAAATCTTATTCCAAAAATGAGCTGGAAGTGCTGACTTATTTAAATCGTAAGCCGAAAACCTTTAGCTTCGATCGCGAAGATTATCAGGTGGTTCTGATTAACGATACCACCGCCGAAATTACGCCCACCAGCAAACTGAGCAAATAATCCTACCCTTTCGCTTGCTTCTGGCTGCGCCGGTTTTCCCGCGGAGCCAGAACCAGGCCAACCAGCGCTATCCAGCCATCCATCAGCCGCTTTACGCCATCGCGTGACAGTAGCCAGGTCAACCCCGTTGCCGCCGCCAGTGCCGCCACAGCAACCTGCCATGGCGCATTAAGTTTCTGCAACGCATCCCACAGCAGATATTTCACCACCAGCCCGTGCAGGGCATAGATAAACAGCGTGCGGGTACCGATTTTCGCCAGGCCACGCCACCACCACGTCAGGGCGCAGAAGGCGTAGATGCAGAGCACTGCCAGCAGGTAGTGCCCCAAACGCATTAGCGCCGCTTCACGAAGCCCTTCATCCAGCGCCGGGAAGGTGCTACTGCCGTACAGCAGCGCCGTGCCAAACTGGTCGCCGAACAGGTAGCTCAGCAGCAATATCACCGCCCCCACGCAGGCGGCTTTGGGGTTAAAGACGTTCTCCAGTCGCAGGCGATTCGAAGAGGCGGCCTGAACCCCGGCGATGTAGAACGGGAAGAAGACCAAAGTACGCATAATGCCGAAGGCGTAACCGTCAAAGTCGACAAAAGAGACTGCCACCGACACGGCAATGGAGATGCCCAGCGCGAACCGCAGCCGCATAAACAGAGGCGTTAACAGCTTCCAGAAAATAAGGCTATACAGATACCATAATATCCAGTTAGGGGCCCCGTTCTTAATATAGCTGGACAGGTCACGGTAAATAATCAATTCGGCCAGTTCATACAGCAGACTGAGGGCCACAAACGGAATTATCAGCTTATAGAAAATCGTCTGATAATTAACCGTAAAGCGCTCTTTAACCACATAGCCATTCAGGAAAATAAAGGCGGGCATATGGAACAGATACAGAAAATCATAAATGCGGGACAGCATCGGTGACCCCGGAACTGCGGCTTCGATAATATGACCAAAAACCACTAAAAAAATAAGGGACGCTTTAATGCTATCCAGTCGGTAATCCCGCATAACGCTCCCCGCGCTGGCCCGATTTAACACAGCCCCTATCCTGGCACAGCCATTTCACAATTTCACGGTAACAGGGGCATTATCCGTCGATTCCTGGTCTGCCCTGCGGTTCTGACACCGATAAGCGCCGTGGCAGTTTCAGCCGGGGGGAGTTCTGGTTTACCATAGCCTGTCTGATTTCAGCCGCGCACAACCCCAGGAGCACAGCGATACCGTGGATAAAAAAGCCGAGCAGCCGACCTTCCTCTTTCATGACTATGAAACCTTCGGCACCCATCCGGCGCTGGATCGCCCGGCGCAGTTCGCCGCCATCCGTACCGATGCACAGTTCAATATTATCGGCGAGCCGGAGGTTTTTTACTGCAAACCGGCAGACGACTATCTGCCGACCCCGGAAGCGGTGCTGATCACCGGTATTACTCCCCAACAGGCGCGCTCACGTGGCGATAACGAAGCGCGCTTTGCTGAGCGCATCCACGATCTGTTTACCGTGCCCAATACCTGCGTGCTGGGCTATAACAACGTGCGCTTCGACGATGAGGTCACGCGCAATATCTTCTATCGCAACTTTTTCGATCCCTACGCCTGGAGCTGGCAGCACAATAATTCGCGCTGGGATTTGCTGGATGTGATGCGCGCCTGCTATGCCCTGCGTCCGGATGGTATCGTCTGGCCGGAAAACGATGACGGGCTGCCGAGCTTCCGGCTTGAGCATCTGACCGCCGCCAACGGCGTGGAACATGCCAACGCCCACGATGCGATGGCGGATGTCTATGCCACCATCGCCATGGCGCAACTGGTGAAAAGTCGTCAGCCGCGGCTGTTCGATTACCTGTACAGCCACCGCAATAAGCGCAAGCTGGCGACCCTTATCGATATTCCCCAAATGAAGCCGCTGGTTCACGTCTCCGGGATGTTCGGTGCCTGGCGCGGTAATACCAGTTGGATAGCCCCGCTGGCCTGGCACCCCGACAATCGCAATGCGGTGATTATGGTGGATCTGGCGGGTGATATCGCACCACTGCTGGAATTAGACGCTGATACCCTGCGCGAACGCCTCTATACCCCGAAGGCCGAACTGGGCGATGACTCACCGGTGCCGGTGAAGCTGGTACATCTGAATAAGTGCCCGGTGCTGGCGCCGGGGAGCACCCTGCGTCCGGAAGATGCGGAGCGTCTGGGCATTAACCGTCAGCAGTGTCTGGATAACCTGAAGACCCTGCGCGCCTCGCCGCAGGTACGTGAAAAGCTGGTGGCCCTGTTTGCCGAAGCGCCGCCCTTTCCGCCCCACAGCAATGTGGATGCCCAACTGTACGATGGCTTTTTCAGCGATGCCGACCGCACTGCCATGACCATTGTGCGCGAAACCGCGCCACAAAATCTGCCCGCGCTGGATATTACCTTTGCCGATCCGCGCATTGAAAAGCTGCTGTTTAACTATCGCGCCCGCAACTTCCCGGGCACCCTGATTGAGCCAGAACAGCAGCGCTGGCTGGAGCACCGCCGGGGAGTCTTCACCCCCGAAGCGCTGCAAAGCTACGCCACGCATCTTCAGGAGCTGTGGCAGCAGCACGACGGCGATACCGATAAACAGAACCTGCTGAAGGCGCTGTGGCAGTACGTCGAGGAGCTGGCCGGATAAAAAATGGCTACGCTTATGACTGAGTCTTTCTTAACACCTGACAGGAGTATAAGAATGGGCGAAGTCAAAGTCGCGGCTCCGATCGTGGCAAAACCGGAACACCACGAGGCGTCATGTAAAGCAACCCGGGCGATGCTGAAATCCAACCGCAGCGAGCCGGGCTGTATTCAGTACGATCTTCATGAAGAGCAGGGCAACCCCGGTCACTTTGTCTTTCTTGAGCGTTGGAAGTCGGCCCAGGCGCTGGAGGAACATATGGCCATGACCTGGCATAACAATTTTCTGGCAGAGTCAGGCGGCAAGCTGGAAAAGCTGGAAGTGAAAAAGCTGATTGATATTAAAGAGTAAAAAAGGGCGCCACTTTGGCGCCCTTCTCGTATCGGCTCAGTAATTACTGGGCAATATCTTCATACTGCGGAACCGGGTTGCGGAAGCTACGGGTCACACAGGCCAGATAGATAAGACCGATAGCCGCCCAGATCAGTCCCAGCACCATGGAGCTCTCCTCCAGGTTTACCCACAGGGCCCCAACCGTCAGCGCACCGCAGATCGGCAGTACCAGGTAGTTGATGTGATCCTTCAGCGTCTTGTTACGCTTTTCACGGATCCAGAACTGGGAGATCACCGACAGGTTCACGAAGGTGAAGGCCACCAGCGCGCCAAAGTTAATCAGCGCCGTCGCGGTGACCAGGTCGAAGTTAATCGCCAGCAGCGCGATGGCGCCAACCAGCAGCACGTTGAGCGCTGGAGTACGCCAGGTCGGATGAACATAGCCGAAGAAACGGGTCGGGAAGACGCCGTCGCGGCCCATCACGTACATCAGGCGCGATACGCCAGCATGAGCCGCCATACCGGAAGCCAGCACGGTAATGCTGGAGAAAATCAGCACGCCAAACTGGAAGGCGTGGCCCGCCACATACAGCATAATCTCAGGCTGAGACGCATCCGGATCCTTAAAGCGCGAGATATCCGGGAAGTAGAGCTGCAGAAAGTAAGAGGCGCCGATAAACACCAGGCCGCCAATCAGCGCGGTCAGGAAGATCGCCTTAGGAATCACGCGCTCGGCGTCTTTGGTCTCTTCCGACAGCGAGCTGATGCCGTCGAAGCCCAGGAACGAGAAGCACAGAATGGTCGCACCGGTGATCATCGGCACCACCTGAGCGTTCTCGCCCCAGAACGGACGTGAGCTCACCAAAGTGCCGGCGCCTTCACCGTGGGCCACGCCCCACACCACCAGACCGACAATCACCGCCACAATGGCCAGCTGCAGAATCACGATCAGCGTGTTGAAGTTCGCCACGGTCTTGATGCTGCGCAGGTTAGAGACGGTCATAAAGCCCACCAGCGCCACCACGAAGATCCACGACGGAACCGACGGTACCAGGGCTTCGAAATAGATTTTTGCCAGCAGAATGTTGATCATCGGCATGAACAGATAGTCCAGCAGCGACGACCAGCCCACCATGAAGCCAACCGTGGGGCTGATGGACTTCTGGGCATAGGTATAGGCCGAACCGGCAGACGGGAAGCGGCGAACCAGCTTACCGTAGCTCAGGGCGGTAAAGAGGATGGCAATCAGTGCGAAGGCGTAGGCGGTGGCGACATGACCGTGGGTCAGGCCGGACACAATACCAAACGTATCGAACAGTGTCATAGGCTGCATATAGGCAAGGCCCATCATCACAACCGGAATCAGCGTAAGCGTCTTACGCAGTTCCACGCGGGAAGAAGAAGTAGCGGTGGCGTTATGCGACATGGTTGTAACCCCCTGACGCAAAAACAAAAAATTGCACCATCTTAGTTTTCCTCGGCGACACATCTGTCGTGCTTTTTAAAGTAAGTATCTATCCGGTACTGAGCCCGGCCTCTTTTATTGAATTCACTTTGCTACATGCAAAAAAATAACCGACGCCTTTTTAACGTCGGTTAATCTCTCGTTTTGCAGGGCGCGTATTTTGCACCAGGAAATGACCGGATGACAAGATGAAAAAGCCACGATCGGCCAATTCTTTTTTGACGAAAAATGCCCCCCTGCCAAAAGGCCGCGCCGTCAGGCGCCACGCGGGATTGCTCTACGCTCAGACCTGGAGAATTTTTCTACTCCAGCGGCATCCTTTCCGGGTCAGGATGGCGGTAATGAAACCCCAGTTCCCGGCAGATTAAACTACCGTCTATCTGCTTGCCGGTTCCGCCGTTAGCGTCATCGCTAAATAACGGGGCTTCCAGACCAAGCTGGCGACTCATTTGCGGGTAGAAACGGCCGCGGGTGGGATGTTGCGGCGCGCTCAGGTTATACAGGCGACCGCCGCCCTCCGTTTCCAGTAACAGTTCAATGGCCGCCACGGCGTCTTCCAGATGCACCAGGTTGACCACATGATTACCGTGGGGCGCGCGCTTACCGGCGAAAAAGCGCCCGGGGTGACGCTCCGGCCCCACCAGGCCGGACAGGCGCAAAATATCCACCGACGTGCCCGGCAAATCGTGCAGCCAGTGCTCCAGCTCCCGAAGCCAACGACCGCTGTCGGTTACCGGGTTCAGCGGAGAATCTTCCGTCATCACCCCTTCGGCATCGCCATAAACCGAGGTGGAACTGATAAAGACAATATGCGGAATAGCGTGTGCCAGGGCGCTGTCGACAATCTCCTGCACCGCCAGCAGGTAAAAGTCTTCCCCCTCGCCGCTGCGGCGGGCCGGGAGCGTAATCACCAGCGCGTCGACCTCGAGCAGCGCTTCAAGATCGTCACTGTCACACTCAAGTTCCGGAGTAAGCCGCAGCAGATAACTTTCCAGCCCGCACATCCGCGCCGCTTCTACGCCATCCTCTGTGGTTTTACTGCCGGTAACCTGCCAGCCCTTACCGATCAGTGAGAGCGCCAGGGGCATCCCCAGCCACCCTAACCCGACAATCGCGACCTTTTTCATACCTTCATACTCCTTTTAAAAGGAAGCTTGCTTACCTATTGCGTTAAGGCTACGCCAGCAGCGGCAAACTGACAATTCACGGCATCAATCCTGGCTCAATAACCGTGCAAAATGACGTTTTTAATGCACCCCAAGGTAACGCAGCCCGGCGGTTACCACGGCCGCCGCCACAATCACTACAATCAGCGGCGCCTTGCGCCAGGCCAGAAACACCGCCACCAGCACGCCCGCCACCCGGGCCATACCCGCAAAGTGGTCGTTCTCATAAATGGTGGCCGCCAGCGCGACAGAGAACAGCAGCGTGGTGGCGGCATCGGTTAGCAGCGCCTGAGCGCGTTCCGAAAACGCCAGCCGGTTGCCCAGCACCGCACCGGAATAGCGCATCAGCCAGGTGCCCGCCGCCAGAATGGCGATGCCGATAATAATCATCAGGGTCTCCGACACTATTTCCTCCTTGCCAGTAAGCCCAGCATCGATAACAGCACCGGCAGACCGGTGGGGGTAAAGGGTACGGCGGCCAGCGAAATCACCGCGCCGGTGCTGGCGCGAATCAGGGTCGTGCGTTTCTTTAAGGCCGGAACCACCAGCGCCAGCAGAATGGCCGGAAAGACGGCATCAAGGCCAATAGTTTCCGGGGCAGGCAGAAAATTGCCGACACCGCCGCCGAGCAAAACCCCCAGCGGCCAGGCGATCGCCACGCCGATTCCACACAGCCAGTAGGCGGCCTTACGTTTTTCCAGGGTCGGCTGGGACATGCCGAACACCACGCTCTCGTCATTCATAATATGGCAGCCCAGAAGCTGACTCAGCCTCCCGCCGACCAGTTCACGCACCGCAACGCCGAACGGAATATGGCGGGCATTCACCAATAGCCCCGCCAGCGCCGCGGTAATCGGGCTGCCGCCGCTGGCGATAATCGCCACGAACATAAATTCCGATGCCCCGGCCAACACCAGCATGGAAGAAACCACCGGCACCCAGAGCGGGAAACCATAAGCCAGCGCCAGTGAGCCATAGGAAACCCCAACGACCCCCACGGCCAGGCAAACCAGTAAGACAGCTTTTTTAGTCTCGCCCGGCAGACAGGCGAAACGCTGAGTGAACATAAATAACCTCAATAGATTCTTCATCGAACGGAAGTATCCATTATAATGAACATCGTGTGACCGTTTATCAAGATGAACGTTATGTTCATTTAAAAAAACATTCAGTATCAGGAATAACGGAGTTTTCATGACCCAACCGATCCGCGTCATCGCCCAGAGTCTGGTCCGGGAGCGGGAACGCGCTGGCCTGTCGCTAAGCGAAGTCGCCCGACGCGCCGGCATCGCTAAATCCACGCTATCGCAGCTGGAAGGCGGCCACGGTAATCCCAGTATCGAGACCCTCTGGTCGCTGTGCGTGGCCCTGAACATCCCCTTCGCCCAGCTTCTGGAACACCAGGAAACCACCACCCGGGTGCTGCGCTACGGCGAAGGGAGCCGGGTCACGGCGGAACACTCTAACTATCAGGCAATTTTACTGGCCAACTGCCCCCCAGGCGCCCGGCGCGACATATACCAGGTGGTGGTTCAACCCGGCGCCGATCGCCTGTCGCCCCCTCACCCGCCGGGTTCGGTAGAGCATATGATCATTACCCGCGGCCGGGCGTTGCTGGGGCTGACCGAAGCCCTTGAGGAACTGGGCCCCGGCGACTATATCTGTTACCCCGCGGATCGCGAACATCTGTTCCGCGCCCTGGAGCCGGACACCGTGGCAATCATGATCTCGGAGCAGAATTAATGACCGGAATATTTTCACTAAAAAAGCCCTTGCGTTCCGCGTTCAAACTGGTTTAGGGTAAGCGTCACAGGTTATGAATAATCATTCAGACGAGATTGCTATGAATTGCGTTCAATTTAAACACCACCATCATCACCATCATCCTGACTAGTCTTTCAGGCGATGTGTGCTGGAAGACATTCAGATCTTCCAGTGGTGCAGAACGCAAGACAGAGAGCCCCCGGAAGATCGCCTTCCGGGGGCTTTTTTATTGCGCGGTTTCAGCAGAATTTTTACCAAATCAGAGGTAGAGCACAATGTCAGACAACACCCGTTTACGCATAGCTATTCAGAAATCCGGCCGTTTAAGCGATGATTCACGCGAATTACTGGCCCGCTGCGGCATTAAGGTTAACCTGCACACCCAGCGTCTGATCGCCCTGGCGGAGAATATGCCCATCGATATTCTGCGGGTGCGCGATGACGATATTCCGGGCCTGGTGATGGACGGCGTGGTGGACCTTGGCATTATCGGCGAGAACGTGCTGGAAGAGGAGCTGCTCAGCCGCCGCGCCCAGGGCGAAGATCCGCGCTACTTCACCCTGCGGCGCCTGGACTTCGGCGGTTGCCGTCTGTCGCTGGCCGCACCTCAGGACGAGCCCTGGGACGGCATCGCCTCTCTCTCTGATAAACGTATTGCTACCTCTTACCCACATCTGCTGAAACGCTACCTCGACCAGAAACAAGTCCCGTTTAAATCCTGCCTGCTGAATGGTTCTGTGGAAGTGGCCCCCCGTGCCGGGCTGGCCGACGCCATCTGCGATCTGGTCTCTACCGGCGCAACACTTGAAGCCAACGGCCTGCGTGAAGTCGAGGTTATCTACCGCTCCAAAGCCTGTCTGATTCAGCGCGACGGCGAGATGCCGGACAACAAACAGCAGTTGATCGATAAACTGCAGACCCGCATTCAGGGGGTTATCCAGGCACGGGAATCCAAATATATTATGCTGCACGCCCCCAGCGAGCGTCTGGAAGAAGTGGTGGCGCTGCTGCCCGGCGCCGAGCGCCCCACTATTCTGCCGCTGGCTGGCGATAAGCAGCGGGTAGCCATGCACATGGTCAGCAGCGAAACCCTGTTCTGGGAAACCATGGAAAAGCTAAAAGCGCTGGGCGCCAGCTCGATCCTGGTCCTGCCGATTGAGAAGATGATGGAGTAACCACCATGGCCTTTAATACCGTCATTAACTGGAACGATTGCGACGCCCAACGCCAGCGCGAACTGCTGATGCGCCCGGCCATTGCCGCTTCCGACAGCATCAGCCGTACCGTCAGCGAGATTCTGGATAACGTTAAAGCGCGTGGCGATACCGCCCTGCGCGAATATAGCGCCCGCTTCGATAACACCGAGGTTCAGAGCCTGAAGGTGAGTCAGGCGGAAATCGACGCCGCCGCTGAACGCCTGAGCGACGAACTGAAGCAGGCGATGGCCGTTGCCGTCGCCAATATCGAAACCTTTCACCGCGCCCAGCAACTGCCTGCGGTAGACGTGGAAACCCGCCCCGGCGTGCGCTGCCAGCAGGTAACCCGCCCTATCGACGCGGTGGGGCTTTATATTCCCGGCGGTTCGGCGCCGCTGTTTTCCACGGTGCTGATGCTGGCGACCCCGGCGCGCATCGCCGGTTGCCGCCGGGTGGTACTGTGCTCGCCGCCGCCCATCGCCGACGAGATCCTCTATGCGGCCAAACTGTGCGGCGTGCAGGAGGTGTTCCAGGTCGGTGGCGCCCAGGCTATCGCCGCCCTCGCCTTCGGCACCGATAGCGTGCCGCAGGTGGATAAAATCTTCGGCCCGGGTAACGCCTTTGTCACCGAAGCCAAACGCCAGATTAGTCAGCGACTGGACGGCGCCGCCATCGATATGCCCGCCGGGCCATCGGAAGTGCTGGTGATTGCCGATGCGCGCGCTAACCCTGACTTTGTCGCCTCTGACCTGCTTTCCCAGGCGGAGCACGGCCCGGATTCTCAGGTGATTCTGCTGACGCCGGATAGCGCCATGGCGCAACGGGTGGCCACCGCGGTAGAGCGCCAGCTTGCCGCCCTGCCGCGCGCGGAAACCGCCCGCCAGGCTCTGGCCGCCAGCCGCCTGATTGTGGCTCGCTCTCTTGCCCAGTGCGTGGAGATCTCCAACCAGTACGGCCCCGAGCACCTGATTATTCAGACCGCCGACGCCCGATCGCTGGTCGAGGGTATTACCAGCGCCGGTTCGGTGTTCCTTGGCGACTGGTCGCCGGAATCCGCCGGAGATTATGCTTCCGGCACCAACCACGTGCTGCCGACCTATGGCTACACCGCCACCTGCTCCAGCCTGGGACTGGCGGACTTCCAGAAGCGGATGACGGTGCAGGAGCTGAGCCAGCAGGGCTTTGCCGGGCTCGCCGCCACCATTGAGATCCTTGCCGCTGCGGAACAGCTAACGGCCCACAAGAATGCGGTATCACTGCGTCTGGCGGCGCTGGAGGAGCAGAAATGAACGAGATAGAAGCCCTTGCCCGCGCCAACGTGCGCGAGCTCACCCCTTACCAGTCCGCTCGCCGTCTGGGCGGTAATGGCGATGTCTGGTTGAATGCCAATGAATTCCCGACGGCGGTGCCGTTTCAGCTGACCATGCAGACCCTGAACCGCTACCCGGAGTGCCAGCCTGCGGAGGTGATTCGCCGCTATGCCGACTACGCCGGGGTTAAACCGGAGCAGGTACTGGTCAGCCGCGGCGCCGATGAAGGCATCGAACTACTGATTCGCGCCTTCTGCGAGCCGGGCCAGGACGCCGTGCTCTACTGCCCGCCCACTTACGGCATGTACAGCGTCAGCGCTGAAACCATTGGCGTAGACTGCCGCACCGTACCGGCCATCAACGGCTGGCAGCTCGATCTGCCCGCTATTGAAGCCCAATTAGATGGCGTAAAAGTGGTATTCGTTTGCAGCCCCAACAACCCTACCGGTCAGTTAATCAACCCGGATGACCTGCGCGCGCTGCTGGAGATGACCCGCGGTCGCGCCATCGTGGTAGCGGATGAAGCCTATATTGAATTCTGCCCCACCGCCTCCCTGGCGGACTGGCTCAACGACTATCCGCACCTGGCTATTCTGCGCACGCTCTCTAAAGCCTTTGCGCTGGCAGGGCTACGCTGCGGCTTCACCCTGGCTAACGCACCGCTAATTCAGATGCTGCTTAAGGTTATCGCCCCCTACCCGCTCTCTACCCCGGTGGCCGATATCGCCGCCCAGGCCCTGAGCGCCGAAGGGATCGCCGCCATGCGCCAGCGGGTGGCGGAAACTCTGGACAACCGCCAGTACCTGCTCGAACAGTTGGGTACGTTACCCGGCGTCGATCAGGTCTTTGAATCGCAAACCAACTATCTGCTGGTGCGCTTCGACCGCTCCCAGCCCCTGTTCCAGCGGCTTTGGGATTGCGGCATTATCCTGCGTAATCAGCATAAACAACCCGGTCTGGAAGAGTGCCTGCGCATCAGCATCGGCACCCGTGCCGAATGCCAGCGTCTGCTCGACGCCCTTAACCAGCTCGCCGTACGGGCAAATCAGGAGACCCTATGAGCCAGAAGTTTCTCTTTATCGATCGCGATGGCACACTGATTAGCGAGCCGCCGGTCGATTACCAGGTTGACCGTTTCGATAAACTGGCCTTTGAGCCTCAGGTAATCCCGACCTTACTTAAGCTACAACAGGCGGGCTTTAAGCTGATTATGATAACCAACCAGGATGGATTGGGAACTGACAGTTTCCCCCAGGACGACTTCGATGGTCCCCACAACCTGATGATGCAGGTGTTCGATTCCCAGGGCGTGCGCTTCGACGAAGTGTTGATCTGCCCGCACCTGCCTGCGGATAACTGCGACTGCCGCAAACCGAAGACCGCGCTGGTACAACCCTGGCTGGCAGATGGCGTAATGGATAAAGCCAGCAGCTATGTGATTGGCGATCGCGCCACCGATCTGGAGCTTGCCGAAAACATGGGCATTCAGGGGCTGCGCTACGGCACTGACGGCCTGAACTGGCCGACCATCGGCGAACGTCTGACTCAGCGCGATCGCTACGCTCACGTTGAGCGCAATACCAAAGAGACCCAGATCGACGTGCAGGTGTGGCTGGATCGTGAAGGCGGTAGCCAGTTCAACACCGGCGTTGGCTTCTTCGATCATATGCTGGATCAGATAGCCACCCACGGCGGGTTTCGTATGGCTGTCGAAGTCAAAGGCGATCTCTATATCGACGATCACCACACCGTGGAAGATACCGGCCTGGCGCTGGGCGAGGCGCTGAAACTGGCGCTGGGCGACAAACGCGGTATTGGCCGCTTTGGCTTCGTGCTGCCGATGGACGAATGTCTGGCGCGCTGCGCGCTGGATATCTCTGGCCGTCCGCACCTGGAATACAAAGCCGAGTTTAACTTCCAGCGGGTGGGTGACCTGAGCACCGAAATGGTTGAGCACTTCTTCCGTTCCCTCTCTTATGCCATGGGCGTCACCCTGCACCTGAAAACCAAGGGCAAGAATGACCACCATCGGGTGGAAAGCCTGTTTAAGGCCTTTGGCCGCACCCTGCGCCAGGCGATCCGCGTGGAAGGCGACGCCCTCCCCTCATCAAAAGGAGTGCTGTGATGAATGTGGTGATTCTGGATACCGGCTGCGCCAATCTTTCGTCGGTAAAATGGGCGATTCAGCGACTGGGAGCCAACCCCACCGTTAGCCGCGATCCGGAAGTGGTGCTGCGCGCCGACAAGCTGTTTCTGCCGGGAGTCGGCACCGCCCGGGCCGCCATGAATCAACTGCGCGAGCGCGATTTGATCGGGCTTATCAGCCGCTGTACCCAGCCGGTGCTGGGCATCTGCCTTGGTATGCAGCTACTGGCGCGCTCCAGCGAAGAGAGTAACGGCATCGACACCTTAGGCGTTATCGACCAGCCGGTGGTGAAAATGGTCGACCGCGGCCTGCCGCTGCCCCATATGGGCTGGAACCAGGTCTTTCCTGAACAGGGTAATCCGCTGTTTCGCAACGTTGACGACGGGGCTTACTTCTACTTCGTGCACGGCTACGCCATGCCGGTGAGCGAGGCCACCATCGCCCGCTGCGATTACGGCGATGCCTTTAGCGCCGCGGTACAGCAAGAGAACTTTTACGGCGTACAGTTCCACCCGGAACGCTCCGGCAAGGCGGGCGCGCAGCTTCTGAAAAATTTCCTGGAGATGTAAATGATTATCCCGGCTTTAGATTTAATTGACGGCAAGGTGGTGCGTCTCCATCAGGGCGATTACGGCAAGCAGCGCGACTACGGCAGCTCCCCGCTGCCGCGGCTACAGGATTACCAGGCGCAAGGCGCGCAGGTGCTGCACCTGGTGGATCTGACCGGCGCCAAAGATCCGAACCAGCGCCAGATCCCACTGCTGAAAAGCCTGCTGGCGGGCGTAAGCGTGCCGGTTCAGGTCGGCGGCGGCGTTCGCAGCGCGGAAGATGTGGAAGCTCTGCTGACGGCAGGCGCCAGCCGCGTAGTGGTCGGCTCCACGGCGGTGAAATCCCCGGAGTTGGTTGCACAGTGGTTTGAACGCTTTGGCGCCGAAGCCATCGTACTGGCGCTGGACGTCCGTATCGACGAGGCCGGTAATAAGCAGGTGGCGGTGAGCGGCTGGCAGGAAACCTCTGGCGTGACTCTGGAGCAACTGGTGGAACGCTTTCTGCCGCTGGGGCTGCGCCACGTGCTGTGTACCGATATCTCCCGCGATGGAACCCTGAGCGGCTCCAATGTCGGGCTGTATCGCGAAATCTGCACCCTCTATCCCCAGGTGGGTTTTCAGGCTTCTGGTGGTATTGGCGGGCTTGCAGATATTGAGGCCTTGCGCGGCAGCGGCGTGAGCGGCGTAATTGTTGGCCGTGCCCTGCTGGAAGGAAAATTTGATGTGAAGGAGGCTCTCCAATGCTGGCAAAACGGATAATCCCCTGCCTGGACGTGCGCGACGGTCAGGTGGTTAAGGGCGTGCAGTTCCGCAACCATGAGATCATCGGAGATATCGTCCCGCTGGCCAGGCGCTATGCCGAAGAAGGTGCCGACGAACTGGTGTTTTACGATATCACCGCCTCCAGCGATGGCCGGGTAGTGGATAAGAGCTGGGTTTCACGAGTGGCGGAAGTTATCGATATTCCGTTCTGCGTGGCAGGCGGGATTAAATCAGAGGCCGATGCGCTTCAGATCCTCTCCTTCGGGGCCGATAAAATCTCCATCAACTCCCCGGCACTGGCGGACCCAACGCTGATTACCCGGCTGGCGGAACGCTTTGGCGTACAGTGCATCGTGGTGGGCATCGACACCTGGTTCGACCAACAAAGTGGTAAATATCAGGTTAACCAGTATACCGGCGACGAGAGCCGCACCCGGATCACCCAGTGGCAGACTCTGGACTGGGTACAGGAAGTGCAGCAACGCGGCGCCGGTGAAATTGTGCTGAATATGATGAACCAGGACGGCGTGCGCAACGGCTACGACCTGGAACAACTCGGCAAAGTGCGCGAGGTTTGCCGCGTCCCCCTTATCGCCTCTGGCGGCGCCGGGACCATGGAGCACTTTCTGGAAGCCTTCCGCGATGCGGCAGTGGACGGCGCGCTGGCTGCATCCGTATTTCATAAACAAATTATCAATATCGGTGAGCTAAAAGCTTACCTGGCGCAACAGGGCGTGGAGATTCGACAGTGTTAACAGATAAACAGACAGAGGCGCTGGACTGGGCCAAAACCGACAATATGATCCCCGTCATCGTCCAGCATGCGGCATCCGGCGAGGTGCTGATGCTCGGCTATATGACGCCGGAAGCGCTGAAGCAAACCCAGGAGAGCGGTAACGTCACTTTCTATTCACGCAGCAAACAGCGGCTGTGGACCAAGGGTGAAAGTTCCGGCCACTTCCTGAAGCTGGTCAGTATTGCGGCGGACTGCGATAACGACACTCTGCTGATTCAGGCTAACCCCATCGGCCCCACCTGCCATAAAGGCACCACCAGCTGCTTTGGCGATGCGCCACAGCACCAGTGGCTGTTCCTGTATCAACTCGAACAGCTGCTGGCGGAGCGCAAACAGGCCGCCCCAGAAAGCTCTTATACCGCGAAGCTCTACGCCAGCGGCACCAAGCGTATTGCCCAGAAGGTGGGCGAAGAAGGGGTGGAAACCGCGCTGGCCGCTACGGTGCACGACCGTGAAGAGCTGGTTAATGAAGCTTCCGACCTGGTCTACCATCTGCTGGTGCTGCTTCAGGATCAGCAGCTTGATTTAGGGGCGGTGATTGAGAATTTGCGGGGCAGGCATCAGTAGTTACGTCTCCCCGGATCAAAAAAGCCCGCCGTTTTTTAACGGCGGGCTTTTTTCGCAGATGGCTATATTACGCGGCAGGCTTATAGTTACGCAGCGCGTTGCGAACCAGCACCACGCCGGAACCAATCATCCCCCCCAGTAACGCCGCCAGTACCAGCGTCAGGCCACGCTTCGGGCTATCACGCCGTACCGGCAGATTAGGCTTCATCACATAGTGGAATGAATTACCGACATCCGGCTTCTGGGCCAGCGCCTTTACCGCCAGATAGGACTGCAGGGTGCTATAGTACTGTCCGGAAAGCGGCAGCGGCCGGGTAGATTCGTTTTTCAGGGTCGCCGAAAGGGCATCGCTACCCAGGGTAAACAGCGTATCCTCGGACAGCGTCTCGGCCTGCTTAACCATTGTATCCTTGATATTGCTCTGCTCGGCCACCTTTAGCGCCTGGCGCAGGATCTCCAGCCGCTGCTCGCGCTGGGCTTTGGCCGAGGCTTCCTGAGCATCCATAGAGCTCTTAAGATCCTTCATGGTGGCGTTGATATTGGTCACCAGGTCGGCATTCAACTCATCGATAACCCGCTGGTTAATCTTATCGATATAGGCGGTGAGCGTTTTACGGGCTTCAACGGCGCTGGGTCCAACGTAGCTGATTTTAAGCGGCACCGACTGGCCTTTCACCGCCGGTTCAATGGTTAATTTTTCCGGTTTTTCCTGGTTATCCAGCTCTTCAGAAAGGGCCGACATCAGCGAGTTAAAACGGGTGAAAAAACGGTTCTGAATATCGCTAACCGAAGGGGCCGAACCCCGATTCTGACTATAGATAATGCTCATCGAGTTACTATAGTTAGCAATCTGGCCGGAATCAGGTAGCGTAACGATAGTCGTCGAACTCCACTTCTCTTTGGCCACAAACAGATAAGCCACGGCCAGCAGAATAAAGATAATGACCAAGGCGATAATGGTTTTCTTACCGCGCCACAGCTGCATCAGCAGATCCAGCAGATCGACCGTTTCCGGCGAGCGGCTTACACCTTGTGCCGCTTGAGAATTCTGGTTCATAGTAACCTTTAAAAATTAACCCAAAAAACCATCAAAGAGACTGCCCACAAAAGATATGCGGGAAGAAGTATCGCATACTCCCCTGGAAATCACCGGAGCCACTTTACTAAGAAAAGGTTGAAATTGCGATTTATCTAATGCCGGATGGCGAAATAATCGGCACTCGACAACAGTTCAGCAACCTTTGATCTCGTATACTAACCGACTACTTTAGCGCTATTACCTCCGCCGTTGACGGAGATAGTCTCTCTACTTCCAGTAGTCCCTTTGATAATAAAAAAAACCAGCTGATAAATCAGCTGGTTTTCAGGTGACTAATTAAGAATTAGCTTAATCTTCCAGCCACTCGGTATGGAACACGCCTTCTTTATCGGTACGCTTATAGGTATGGGCACCGAAATAGTCGCGCTGAGCCTGAATCAGATTGGCCGGCAGCACGGCAGAGCGATAACTATCGTAGTAGGAGATAGCCGCAGAGAAGGTCGGGGTCGGGATACCATTCTGTACCGCATAAGCCACTACATCGCGCAGCGCCTGCTGATACTCATCGGCAATCTGCTTAAAGTACGGCGCCAGCAGCAGATTGGCAATGGCCGGGTTCTGCTCATAGGCATCGGTGATCTTCTGCAGGAATTGAGCACGGATAATGCATCCAGCGCGGAAAATTTTAGCAATTTCGCCGTAGTTGAGATCCCAGTGGTATTCGTCAGACGCAGCGCGCAGCTGTGAGAAGCCTTGCGCATAGGAGACGATTTTACCTAAGTAAAGGGCACGACGTACTTTTTCGCTAAACTCAGCTTTATCACCCGCGAAAGGCTGGGTCTGCGGACCGGTCAGTACTTTAGAAGCTGCAACGCGCTGCTCTTTCAGGGAAGAGATATAGCGTGCGAATACTGACTCAGTGATTAAAGAGAGCGGTTCACCAAGATCCAGCGAGCTCTGGCTGGTCCATTTACCAGTGCCTTTATTGGCAGCTTCATCCAGAATCACATCGACCAGATAGTTACCCGCATCGTCTTTTTTGGTGAAGATATCCTTGGTGATATCGATCAGGTAGCTGCTTAGTTCACCTTTGTTCCACTCAGAGAAGGTAGTCGCCAGCTCTTCATTGGACAGGTTCAGACCGTGCTTGAGCAGGGAATAGGCTTCAGCAATCAGCTGCATATCGCCGTATTCAATACCGTTATGCACCATCTTCACATAGTGACCGGCACCGTCTGCGCCGATATAGGCCACGCATGGCTCACCGTCTTCGGCAACGGCGGCAATCTGCTTCAGGATGGGTGCCACCAGCTCGTAAGCCTCTTTCTGGCCACCTGGCATGATGGAAGGCCCTTTCAGCGCCCCCTCTTCACCGCCGGATACCCCGGTACCGATAAAGTTGAAGCCTTCGGCAGAGAGTTCACGGTTGCGACGGATAGTGTCCTGGAAGAAGGTGTTGCCACCGTCGATCAGAATATCCCCTTTTTCCAGATACGGCTTCAGCGACTCGATAGTCTTATCTGTGCCCTCACCGGCCTTCACCATCAACAGGATACGACGTGGCTTTTCAAGGGATTCAACAAACTCCTGCACCGTGTAATGTGGCACCAGTTTCTTACCGGGATTTTCGGCAATCACTTCATCGGTCTTTTCACGGGAGCGGTTGAAAACGGAAACGGTATAGCCACGGCTTTCGATGTTAAGCGCCAGGTTGCGCCCCATCACTGCCATACCGACAACGCCGATTTGTTGTTTGGACATTACATACTCCTGTCAGGTGTGCTTACGGTTGCAAATGACTCTGCAGAAAAACAACCGGATTATAATACTCTTGGCTGCCAAATAAAAATAGTATCAGCGATAAACATAATGAACAATTCTAACTTAACCATACTGGTATACCGAGTACATCATTCCCGGGCGATTAAACTTGTCAAATATTGACCATATTGGGTCTTATCCAACATTTTTGCCGAATCCAACACTTGCTCAGCTGTTAACCATTTATTTCGGTATGCAATTTCCTCCAGGCAGGCAACTTTAAAACCTTGTCTTTTTTCAATAGTATGAATAAATTGTGATGCTTCTATCAGGCTATCATGGGTTCCCGTATCCAGCCACGCAAAGCCCCGGCCAAGTATCTCTACTGAAAGTCGTTGATCATTTAAATACATATCATTCAATGAAGTTATTTCCAGTTCACCCCGTGCTGACGGTTTCACTTGTTTCGCGTAGTCCACAACGTTTTCATCGTAAAAATACAAGCCGGTTATAGCCCAGTTTGATTTTGGTTTAGCTGGCTTTTCTTCAATTGATATGGCTTTAAAATTATCATCAAATTCTACGACACCAAATCGCTGAGGGTCCAAAACTTGGTAGGCAAAAACAGTAGCTCCGTTATTGGAGGCAATAACCCTATCCAAATTTCGACCAAAGCTTTGTCCGAAAAATATATTATCACCTAAAACAAGAGCGCATTTTTCATTCTTTATATGCGATTCTGCCAATATGAAAGATTGAGCCAGACCATCAGGGCTTTTTTGAATAACATAAGAGAAATTAACTCCAAACCGTGAACCATCACCTAACAATCGATAGAATGACTTAGAATCCTCAGGCGTTGTAATAATTACTATATCACGAATACCAGCCAACATTAACACAGAGATTGGATAATAAATCATAGGTTTATCATAAATAGGTAATAACTGTTTAGAAATCGCCGTGGTTATAGGGTACAATCTCGTCCCCGCACCTCCAGCAAGCACTATTCCTTTCATCTACACCTCCCACAGAATACCTAGAGAATCGTTGATAACAACACTAAAACCCCATAACAGTCATCAAAGCGAACGTATAATTTTTGCCGGTATTCCCCCAATCATGACATTGTCAGGAAAATGTCCTTTAACTACTGCATTAGCTGCAACAACCGTATTATTCCCTAATCTGGCCCCAGCCAGAACAACAACATTTTTCCCCAAAAAAACATTATTCCCGATTATTGTCTCTGCAGAAACACAGGGTTGGTTTATAAAGGGAACGTCATCCAATATAAAAGAATGATCGGTATCAGAAATAAACACATTAGATGAGCATAGAAAATCATTACCAATTATCACACGACGTTCACAGATAAGATGTAAATTATCACCAATCGCTGAGTTATCACCAAACTTACATCTTGCATCAGTTGCTACTTCAATACGTGCATGAGGATAGATTCTGAATTTATGCCCGAACTGAATATACCTCAAACCTTTCAAATATAAAGGGCGACCGAGATAAACAACTCCCCCCATATTCCATAAGAATATTTTATAAACTAATGCTCTAATCAACCATGGTATTTTTTTCACACTTAACCTTTCCGTTGATAATATCTTCTGCTATTGTTTTGGTAAATGACAGGTCGTCATCACGAAAATGCCCTGAATATAAGTAATCATCCAACAGCGTAGCGAGTTCTGCATGCGATCGCTCTCTATCATTAATATCAAAAGTATAGTTACCCGCAGTAAGTTTTTCTCTATCGGATGCATCTCCGAAACGCCACACCCCCGAGAAAGTATCATAGTAAGCATCCCCGGTAACAAAAACCCTCTTACCCAACACCAATGCTTCAACACCAACAGTAGAATTATTCACTACTACTAAAGAGCTACTTTTTATTAAATCGTGTAGCTGTGACGTATTATCCAAAATGACTCGTTGGTTATCCCTGATATACTCATAGAATTCGGGTTCATACCTACTTTTATAAAGTGGGTGCTCCCGGACAATTATGTTATATTTATCAGGGATCGACTCATTAATAAACCTTATTATCTGATAATGGTTTTGAAATGCAGGGCTGTGTAAAATCATATTGACATCATGAGGAACCTGTGCGGCAAAAAGGATATATTCATTATTTTGCTCTGTGTCAACATCAGTAGTCAAATCAATTTTATGCTTGACTATACCTAGCCCCTCAAGTATTTCACTCTGTCTAAAAAAAATCAGCAACAATATATTTAATATTTTATCACTCAATCGGTAAATTTTTGTCCGGGAGAACTTTTTATTTTTTTTCTTCTCGATTGTCAACGCTAGCAATTGTAGCATCATGTCCTGAGATGTGCTCCTGGTAGCATTAATATGTCGAGCCCCTGAATTCGAATTCACGCCCCAGCAATCAATAAATGTAGTGTCAAAGGCCCCCTGCTCAAAATAGTAAATTTTTATATTAAATTGTTTTGCAACTTCAATAAAAACAGTACATTGCAATCGGGAGTCACCGCTGACAATCATTGCATCATATTTTTTACACTTAAAGTATTGAAATGCATAGTCTATATAAGCACATGCTATTGCTCTATAATACTCTTTATGCTTAGGTAGTGAGCAGACATGATAACGTATCGCCTTATCAAGGTTCACCCCTCTATATTCATCAGCTGTTGCAGCCATCTGATAGTAACGTCGTTTAAAAAAATATCTACGCCAGACATGTACTACCATCCAACTGGCATTACGTTTTCTTAAACGCGAATAGAAAAACCCACTAAAATATATACTCAGATAATTAAATTTAACACCTCGTTTATTAAAATTATCACCCAGAGCATGAAAAAAACGAGCGAAGTCATCATAAAAACCTATCCCTAAGATATTCATTCTCTCTCCAGAAGTCGTGCGACCCAATTACTAATACTGTATTTATTTAATACCGACTGTGGATAATAACACTCTGGTGAAGACAGTTGAATAAAATCAACAAGCTGGTGTTCATTCTCCTTAGTCAGAATAAAATGTTTATCCGGCTCATAAAAATCATAATTTTTAATGTTATCATTAGTAGTAATTATTTTTTTATTAAATGCAATAGCTTCTAATGTTCTCATTGTCAGACCTGTCTGTTTAGGATGAGCGATATCCAGAACAAATTCTGACGAGGACATTTCATGTAAATACTCATCATAAGGAAGCGGTTTAAGTATTACATGGTCCCCTAATTGCTTGCGTAGCACACCACTCTTTATATAAGTAATTGCATATATGATACGACTTGGAAAATAGAGAGAAAAACTGAATTTTATTCTTTCTTTCATTGCAAGTGAATTGACGAACGCAATAGTTTTCAATCGTGTGCTATGTATTGAGCCAATGAACACTATTTTTTTAGGTTTAACAGTTGTTCGCCCCCGGGAGGAAACAGTAAAAAAAAGCGGAAGAAATTCCAGCATTTTACTTTTCGCATCATCATAATCAAATGTAAAGACTTTATCACAGAACCGAAACAACTCGGATATATATCTTTTATTTCTCAGCGAATCCCATAAGTAGATAACTATACGCGCATTAGGGCAAGCTCTTCTAAGTTCATCTATAATTATTTTATCCATTGCTTCCGGATTAACAATTAAAATAAGCCCTATGTTTTGTGGTGTTTCAATTTGTGATATCTTATCTCTGTAATAACGTCTGGTGATAGGTAGTAAAGGCTTTGCCCCTAGCAGTCTTAAGGCGATTTTAAACCATGTGTCGTTTGATGGGCGTTCATCAAACGCAACTACGCTATTCCCTTGTCTTTCAAGCTCTACTTTTATAATTTCTCTATAATTATAAAAGGTAGGGCAGATTAATAAAACACTTTCCATTGTTTTACACTTTATAATTTAGTTACTGTTTGTAGAGCAGAAAGTATTACCTGATGCATATCATAATATTTATACTCCGCCAGCCGGCCACCAAATATCACATTCTTTTCCTCTGACGCTAGTTTACGATAGCGTTTATATAGCTCATTATTCTTCTTATCATTTACAGGATAATATGCTTCCAATCCTCTATGCCATTCAGCAGGATACTCCCTGGTGATCACAGTGTGTTGAGTTTCAACAGGATCAAAATGTTTATGCTCAATGACACGAGTAAATGGTATGTCTCTTTCAGTGTAATTAACAACCGCATTCCCCTGGAAATTATCAGTGTCTAACTCAAGAACTTCGAAATTTAGAGAGCGATATTCTAACTCACCAAGGCAATAGTCAAAATACTCATCGATAGACCCTGTATATATAACTTTCTTTGCTAAACCAGCATATTCATCCCGATATTGAAGATAATCAACGTTGAATTTAATGTCTATGCCATCGAGCATTGCCTGAATTAATTTGGTATACCCCCCAATAGGGATCCCTTGATAACGATCAGAAAAATAATTATTATCAAAAGTAAATCGCACAGGTAACCTGCTAATAATAAAGGGCGGTAATTCTGTTGCTTTACGTCCCCATTGTTTCTCTGTATATCCTTTGATTAATATTTCATAGACATCCTTTCCAACCAAACTGATTGCTTGCTCTTCAAGATTTTCAGGTTTTTTCCCATTCAATTCCTGTCGTTGTGACTCAATAATTTTTTTAGCCTGCCCAGGTTCAGTCACACCCCATAGCTGATAAAACGTGTTCATGTTAAAGGGTAAATTATAAAGCTTATCGTTATGTAAAGCTAATGGGGAATTTGTGAAGCGGTTAAATTCCACAAAACTATTAACATAGTCCCATATATCCTTATTATTTGTATGAAATATATGAGCTCCATACTTATGTACACTGATCCCTTTATTATCTTCTGTATAAACATTGCCACCAAGGTGACTTCTCTTCTCGATAACAAGCACCTTTTTATTTTTCTTTCTTAATTCATGAGCACAGACACTTCCAAATAGCCCAGAACCTACAATGATAAAGTCGTACATAACATCACCTATTAAATAAAGGTATTTTTAATTTCATTATCATTCGGGACATGCCAATAGTAATAATCGCCTCTGTTATTAAAATAGACAAAGCAGCCCCAAATGCTTCAAAGTGAAAAGCCAATAGACAAAGCAGCACAATATTAACCACACCACCAGTAATGATAACCTGACTAAACTCCCTTTTGTATCCGGTAGTCAACAAAGTCTGTATCCCCAAAACATTACTGATAGAGACAACAAACGGGATCCAGGCTAGAATTTCAAAAACAGCAATAACATCCGGTGTCCCACTTTTATTATATACCAGAGGGATAATAACCGATGCCCCCAAACAACATATAAGGCTCACCACTAGTCCAAAAACTGCCTGAACAGTCAAAAGTTTTCGAATGAACTGAAAAACAGTTGTTCTATCTTGCTCTTTTATCATCCGAGATATCTTTGGATAAAGCGCCTGAGAAACAGGGTTAAGCAATCCTTGAAGAGCCTGCCGTAATTTATCTGCTGCGGAAAAAACCCCCAGAACATAAGGGCCACTAATTGCTCCGAGAAGAACCGGAGTCGTTACCGTATACAGACTCATTGCCGCTGAAGATATGAAGAAATGCCAAGAACAAATAATTTCTTCTTTGATGTCTTTAATGCTGGGTTTATACAGACTGACACGCCCGGATTTGACAACTGCGATCATAGCAATTATTCCTGCAAGCACATTCGCCGATCCCATAAAGAGTGCGGCTCTAGCTACATCATCAGTACTATTAACAAATAAAAAAATTAGTGGTACAGTGCTTAAGCGAGCCAATATATTAGATATTGCTATATTGCTCATCTTCTCTTCCCCCTGAAAAAACCAACCAGGAAAGAGAACATCACCAACAATAGCCACAAAGGAAAATAATAAAATCACCTTAATATTATAAAAATAGGGAACCAATATTATCAAAATACATAATACAACAAAGCTAACGAAACAAAAGAAGAGCTTCGCACCTAGCACTGAGAAAAATATTTTACTTATCTGCTCTTTCTCCTGCCGTGCTTTCGCTATACGCTGAGTGGCCGAAAAATTAAATCCAAATTGAGTAAATAACAAAAAATATTGATTAAACGCCACACAGAACGTCAACACACCATAGCTATGAACCCCTAATGTCCTGACAAGATATGGCAACGTAATCAGTGGTAATATATAGTTTAGCCCTTGAACAAGGCTTAATGAAACTATGTTTTTGATTGTTTTGTTTTTTATTACTGATGTTAACCACTTCATTTTATGCCCCATTTAGTAACCAGTACTAGTATAGGTAAGGGCGCTATTAGTATTAACAATGCAAATATTTTTTCCTTAGTACTCAATAACGAATTCTTCACCACATCCAGAAGTGAAAAACGCTCGCGGCACTGGTGTCGTAATGAATCAATATATTCACGAAGATGATTATATGACATCATCCGAATAAAGTTATCAATAACACATTTTTTAGTATAAAAATAACAATATATTTTCTCTATATTTTCATGTCCAACTAACTCTGTACTGTGCTCTCTTACGCATTCATACACTTGATAGACATCAAATATTTTAGGATTAAAATCATTCTGCTTAGTAATTGAACCCTCACGTTGCCTATAATAGACCAGTGGACGAGAAATTACGGATATTTTTTTGGCTTTTAGCAACAATGGTACCGATACCGCCGTATCTTCATACCATAACCCTGCTGGATAACGGATGCCGGAACGTATAAAAAACTCTCTATTGTAAAGCTTATCCCATGCAGCTACTTTAATGTGCCTGAAGATTTCAAATTCTATAAGTGGTTCGACGCTATTATACTCTTTAGAGGTAATATATTCACGTTGCGCCGCCCCATTTTCAAAACTCATATAAAAGCCACAGCATACGATATCATCATTATTGATGATCGCTTTGTTATAAAGTATTTCATAGGCATCAGCCTTAACCCAGTCATCCGAATCCAAAAAGGCTAAATACTCTCCTTCGGCATATCTTACGCCAGCATTCCTTGCCTCACTAAGACCTTTGTTTTCTTGTTCGACATATTTAATATTATTGTACTGTCGAATATATCGCTGAACGATTTCACCAGAGCGATCTGTTGAGCCATCATTGACAATAATTATTTCAATGTCAGTCAAGGTTTGATTCAATAAACTATCCATGCATTTTTCAACGTATTTTTCAACGTTAAAAACAGGAACTATTACTGATACTTTAACTTTAGGCGGATACATTTTTCACTCTTATAGATATTTTCAAAATAAGCATTAAAAACAGCAATCTCAAGATAATAGGAAAAAGCAGTAGGATACTTTCAGTAAATACGGTTAACAAGACTGTAGGCGCTACGATATAATATAATACTGGAGAAAAAAGCCCATTACTTTTATTTCTTGCGAGAATGGATAATATTGCCCCATAACAAAAGAAATATATTAGAGACCCCAGATGGCCATAATATTTATACAACACACCAAATACAGAGTAAGTATTTGTCTTTATTGAGTCATTTAACCATATACTATCCGCAACTATATTGAATGCTCCATCTGCAGCCCCCCCCAGCAATTGCTCTATATAGATTGCAGTATTAGGTAAATAAAACAAATCAGGATTTTTAAACATTTCCCCGAATGCAGGAAGACCGCCAAAGATATACATTATAAAATAATCAATACCAAATCCATTCGAGCTTCTAAATACACCTGCAACCATAAAGAAAACCAAGAAATAAAAGGTGTATTTAATTATGGATTTAGATAAATACTCTTTTCTATCCAAATAAATAAATGCTAGACTTAAAATATCCATCACACCTTGCCAGCGACTTCCCATTAGGCCTGCATATAGCAGACGACTTAGCAAGCAAATGATAATTCCTTTTGTTACGTCTGGACTCCGTAACACATATATAATTAATAAAATATAGTTGAACAAATAATTATTTTTTATTATCCGCATTAATAATGCGTTAGATAGCATACCCGGATATGCAAATTCATCTGGAAACATTTGCACTGAACGCAGATATCCAATAAATGATGTTATTCCGCCCGGAAATCGCTGATATTCATATAGCAGTATTATTAGGGCCAGTAATTGAATAAATAATGATATAAAAAAGAACACTCTCAGCAATGAATCATTAATAGAACCACGATTAACAGTATTTGTAACAAAAACTTTTCCTTTGAAGCAAACTGCACCAATAATAAATGCACAAACCATGAACATTACATAAGTAAGAGCTTCCTCGCTTACAGCGATGTAATCAAGCATCGCGATATTAACAAAAAAGACACTGCTCCATATAAAAACAAAAAGAAAAACGGGACTTCTGATATCTCTAAATAAGAACCAAGAAAAGACAGCCAATAATACAAGAACAAAAAGCACCAGCACCATTATCATTTCAGATATTCTCTGTGATGGGTAAAATCATTAGTTAGAGCATGACCTGCTGCTTTAAAAAATAAAGATAATCCATTAAAATCAAAAGTAATCACAAAAAACAAAATATACTTAGCAAACCATCTCATTAGAGAAGCTTTGGTGCTATATTTTTTTATTATATAAGTATAATTCCTGAAATAGCAATAGCGTCTCAAACTATCCTCGGGCAAATTTACCTTTATCCTATTAAAGATAAGTTTGGAATTAACTCTGTTTTCAGGATGAAAATGGAACGCATCTTTTACTGTTCCAATATTTACCCCTGCCTTTAAAGCTCTTTGTTGGTACTCATTTTCATCCCCCCAAATGAACATATCCGATTTAGGCAATCCAATTAAATCTAACATTTTCCTTGAGAACAAAACTCCGTTAAATGGATTTGCTTTATTTGCTATAACGTCAACATCAAAATAAAGTTTGTGAATTGTCTCCAGTGAAATAACACCATTAATACCAAAACTTAATTTTTCGTGATTCTTTTCATTCAAAACCAGAGGACTTAAAAAATCAAATTGCTCGGTGTATTTTAAAAGATGCTGCAAACAGGTATCTGCAGGATACCCATCATCATCCATAACCCAATAAAAATCAAACCCCTGCTTAAATGCAATGCTAAGTCCTTTATTAAATCCTCCAGCCCCACCGATATTCGATTCAAGCCTTACATATTCTACAGCTATATTATCATGAAAAAACTCATCAGAAGTTGACAGTATTTTATTATCTATAAGATAGTCTCTTACCCCATCAGTAGATGCATTATCTATTATTAGTATTTTGTCAACCTTAGAACCATTCTGGGATAAAATAGACTTTATGCAGCGTAGAAGTAATTCTTTCCTGTTATATGTTACTATAACCGCACATATATTCATTTTTTTACATCTCCCATACACATCCTAAACTGAGAAATCATACTTTCCATATCTCTCATGACATCATCAATTTTCATCTCAGGCATGTATTTTCTTAGTAATTCATTTTTTATAACAGGAAACTCCTCCTTTCTATTTGGAGTTTCATGCCAAATAACCTTACAATTAGTTTCTTTAATTAACAATTTTGCGAGATCACTTGCTGTCACATTTTTACCTGAAGCTACATTTATTATTTTGTTATATTCTATATCTCGACTACTAAAATTGACACAAGCCTCTGCTACATTTTTAACCGATACATAATCCTTTGCATAAGATTTGTCTACAAACATATTAACCACCCCTCTTGTGATGGCATCCTTAATAATTGAAGGCAAAAAGAGTGTGCTCTTAAGCGCTGTACCATAAATATTACTCGGCCTAAGTATAGTTATATTCTTTTTACTCCTTAAACAAAGCTCTTCCGAAGCCATTTTTGTCAAATTAAACAAACGTCTATTGTCACTATCCTCAACATGCAAACTGCTACTTTCATCAGAACTATCTCCATTCATATAAAGACGAGTAGATGAAATATACACTAATTTATTAAAGTTAGTGTTTTTTAACACATGATATAGCAAGGAGCAATTAGCATCAAAAACATCAAATGGCTTGTTTTGACAATCCCCTTCCCCAGCGCAATATATTATTCGATCGAACTTCTCACCGCGAGATATTACATCGCCCCGGCCAATGACATTATATGAACCACCAATACTCTCAAGTATTTTGCAAATTTCACGCCCTACAAATCCATGCCCACCGATAATACTGGTAATACTCATGTTATGCCATTCCCATTTTTTTCTTATAATTTTCAAACGTATCCAATTTTTTATCTTTTTCTGATAAAATAGGTTCTTTCACTGGCCAATCAATAGATAAATCCTTATCATCCCAAATAATCCCAGACTCATGCTCAGGAGAATAATATTGTGTACATTTATAACAAAACTCTGCATATGAACTAATAACAACAAATCCATGAGCGAATCCTGGTGGAATATACATTTGTATTTTATTTTCGCCACTTAATATTAAGCCATAATGTTTCCCAAATGTTTTTGACCCTTTACGAAGATCAACAGCAACATCATAAACTTCTCCCTGCAGCACAGAAACTAGCTTTCCTTGAGCATTCTCTGTTTGGAAATGTAGTCCTCGTAATACCCCTTGTTGTGAGGCGGAACGATTATCCTGGACAAATTCGTCTGCGATCCCGATATATTCATATGCTTTTTTATTGTACATTTCATAAAAAAAACCACGATGATCACCAAATATTTTTGGTTTAATGACAATTAAATCATCAATAAAAGTTTTAATAATTTCCATTTTCAACCCACAAAATTGATATAAATTCACTCGAATCTGTACGAGCCATCTTGTACTCGTTCACACCACGTCAAATTTACTAAATACCACTGTACTGTCTTACGAATTCCACTCTCAAAGGTTTCCTGTGGTTTCCACCCCAGTTCCTTACCGATCTTAGCAGCATCAATCGCATAGCGACGATCGTGACCAGGTCTGTCAACAACATAAGAGATCTGCTCACGATAAGAGACTTCTTTCGGTACTATTTCATCAAGCAGATCGCAGATAGTCTGGACCACTTCAATGTTTTTCTTCTCGTTATGTCCGCCGATATTATAGGTCTCGCCAATCTGTCCTTTGGTAACCACGGTATACAATGCACGAGCATGGTCTTCCACATACAGCCAGTCACGAATCTGATCGCCCTTACCGTAGATCGGCAACGGTTTACCGTCCAGAGCATTAAGGATCACCAGGGGAATCAGCTTCTCCGGGAAATGATATGGACCATAGTTATTTGAACAATTGGTCACGATTGTTGGTAATCCATAAGTACGTAACCACGCCCGAACCAGATGGTCACTAGAGGCCTTCGATGCTGAATAGGGACTACTTGGCGCGTAAGCGGTCGTTTCGGTGAACAGCGGTAGCGCCCCCTCCTCTTGCCACTCATCCGGATGCGGGAGGTCACCATACACTTCATCGGTGGAAATATGATGGAAACGAAAAGCAGACTTACGGGCTTCATCCAGTGACGACCAGTAAGCACGAGCGGCTTCCAGCAACGTGTAGGTCCCAACAATATTGGTTTCAATAAAATCGGCAGGGCCAGAGATAGAGCGATCCACATGGCTCTCTGCGGCCAGATGCATCACAGCATCTGGCCTGTGCTGTGCAAAAATGCGTTCCATCGCCGCTTTATCACAAATGTCTGCCTGCTCGAAGCAATAACGCTCGCTGTCTGCTACGGCCAAGAGAGATTCCAGGTTACCTGCATAGGTTAATTTATCAACGTTAACCACTTCATCCAGTGTGTCCTTAATAATATGCCGGACTACGGCAGATCCAATAAACCCCGCACCGCCGGTAACAAGAATCTTCACAATTAATCTCTCTTAGCTCAGAACGTATTAAAGAAGGGAAACGAATAAAACAGTGAGGTAATTACCTGTCAGATAATATTCACTCTTAGATATAATTTAACGACTTACTTTAACGAAGAGACAAGCTACCGCCCCTGGCTCTACAGCTACCAGTACACTGACGGCATATGTCCGCCGCGGCATTGCACGAAATAACAGCAATGCCCCTGATTTTCCAGCTGCTAACCTGTCGCACATAACTGACAGGATAACGGCAATATCAAACGCTTTGATTAACACATCCTCTCAGCAACCTGTACTCAGATCCAAGATGTTTTAATCAGAAAATTTCCTTGATTTACAAAGCAAAAACGGCAGTCCGGGCCGGTGGTTAACCAGCGCCTGAGACTGCCGTTAATGGGTCATCACTGCCACCGCACGCGGTGACGGTTACTCGGCCAGTAACTTCTCAATGCCTTCACGGAACTTCCGGCCTTCTTTATTGTTGCGCAGTCCATACTGCACAAACGCCTGCATATAGCCCATCTTCTTACCACAGTCGTAGCTGTCGCCCGTCATCAGCATCGCCTCTACCGGCTGCTTTTTATTCAGCGCGGCGATGGCGTCGGTAAGCTGGATACGGCCCCAGGCGCCCGCTTCGGTGCGCTCCAGTTCGGCCCAGATATCGGCGGAAAGCACGTAACGGCCAACGGCCATCAGGTCAGAGTTCAGGGTCTGGGGTTCGTCGGGTTTTTCGATAAACTCAACGATGCGGCTGAGATCGGCTTCATTTTCCAGCGGCTGAACGGTTGTGATCACCGAATATTCAGCAAGATCGCCATTCGACATCCGTTTGGCCAGGACCTGGCTGCGGCCATACTCCTGGAAGCGAGCCACCATGGCGGCCAGATTGTAGCGCAGCGGATCGGCGCTGGCGTCGTCCAGTACGATATCCGGCAGCACCACCACGAAGGGGTTATCGCCCACGGCCGGGCGCGCGCAAAGAATGGAGTGGCCCAGCCCCAGCGGCTCTGCCTGGCGTACGTTCATAATGGTGACGCCTGGCGGGCAAATGTTCTGCACCTCGGCCAGCAACTGGCGCTTAACGCGCTGTTCCAGCAGCGACTCCAGCTCATAGGAGGTATCGAAGTGGTTTTCGACCGCGTTCTTGGAAGAGTGGGTAACCAGAACGATCTCTTTGATACCGGCAGCGACAATCTCATCGACAATGTACTGAATCATCGGCTTATCGACGATAGGCAGCATCTCTTTTGGAATCGCCTTAGTCGCGGGCAGCATATGCATACCCAGCCCGGCTACCGGAATAACCGCTTTCAAATTAACCATTTTCAGTCCCACCTTTAAATAGTTGATGAATTATAATCTTTTCACACACTGATGCCAGCGTGTTTTCGTAATCGTGGTATATGGATCAATTCTATCGCTGGTTATCCGGTATAAGAAATAGCAAAAATCCGCTTATCCCCCTGACAAACCTAAGATTCTTCGCAAATTGATTGTTTCGATTACTTCTTCGCCACCTGCGGTACCGCGAAATTCAGTTTACCGGTGTTAACCTTTTGATGGTCGATATGGTCAATGTCTACCGAGCTCTGGCCATCTTCGTTTACCGCGTCGATATTAGCCATAGACAGTAGCGTATCTTTTTTAGCCATAAACTGGCCGCGCACGTCTTTACGCAGGTCGAAATTCAGCTCCAGCGCCGGTCCATCCTCTTTGGGTTGGACGATACTGATATTGCGCATAAACAGGTGCTGGGGCTTGTTATGCACCCGTAGCGATGCGTGTTTCAGGTTGATATTGGTCAGGGAGACAAAAGAGATCGGGTTACCGCAGGAGATATCCATACCGCGCAGCTTCCACGGCAGGTCGCGTTTGCTGTTATCCATGGTGATATCGTTAATGCGGAAGTTCTGCGGGATGGCGACATACTTACCGCGTTTGGTGCCGTAGCCAACCAGTATTCCCGCGCTGTTGACCATATCCACATTATCAACGGTAAAGTTATCGCAGGCGTAGAGCGCCACGGTGGCGTTGTCGAGCCCCGCCTTGCGGCTGAAGGCCGGTGTGATGTTCTCCGCCTTGATGTTACGGATGGTGAAGTGCTTGCCACACTCCACATGCACCAGCTGGCGGCAGTTACGACCGCGGATATTGGCCACCACAAAGTTCTTTACGCTGGTCTCTTCCGGGTAGCGGTTGTCGTAGGTTTTACCCGCCAGACCGATACCGATGCCCCAGTGAATTTTGCCGTTAGTACAGTTGATATCTTCGATCACATGGTCAGAGATGCGGATATTGCTGTCGTGGGGCGCCACGTTCCACTCTATGGCATCCCCCTGCAGCTGCTTGAACAGGCAGTTGGTGATACGCACGCCGTGCAGCTGGTTACGCGCCCCCTGGCGCAGGATGGCATAGTTGGCGTTATGGACGTGAAGTTTATCGATCGTCAGATTTTCTATCATCGGCGCCTGCTTATGCTTGCCGCCAATGTAGATCTGCGCCACCGGCCCGTGGCCGCTCATATCCAGATTGCGAATTTCGCAGTTCGAGCCGCGCACATCCAGGCAGAGATTGTGCATCCGCCCCTTCCCTTCGCCAACAATCTTACAGTCGTCCCGCAATATAAAGCGCCCGCGGCCATTGCCTTTTATGGCACCGGCAATCTTCAGGGTTTTGCCTTCCGGCATAAAGATGCGCGCATTCACCTTTTTGCAGTTGACGTTTGCCGGAACCACCACCACATCGCCTTCCCGGAAGGCCTGTTTAAAGGCAGCTGGCCAGTCGCCCTGGTAGTAATCATTGACGTTGACTTCGGCGTTACGCCCCACGGCCCGCGCTACCGGGGAGTTGAACAGCGGCGCTGCCGCCAGTACCGAACCGGTCAGCAGCAGCTTACGGCGGGTAAGGGAAAAGCGGGGATTATCTTTAGGGTGCATAAATCCTCATAACATCGGCGTGGGTTTACAGCGTCTGCAGCAGGCCTGCCAGCTCGCGATAAATGCGCTGCTGGTTAAATTCGTTTTCGACTTTTTCCCGGGCGCGCTTAAGCATGGCGCCCAGCTCCTGCTGTTCCACATCGGCGAACTGCGCTAACCGGTCGGCCAGGGCGCTGGCGTCATACTCCGGTACCAGCCAGCCGGAACGATTGGCGTCAATCAGCTCCGGAATACCGCTGTGCAGCGTGGAAACCACCGGAATCCCTACCGCCATGGCCTCCATCAGCGCCACGGGAATACCTTCCATATCGCCATCGGCGCCGGTTACCGAAGGCAGCAGGAACAGATCGGCTTCGTCGAGCATCGCCTTCACTTCGTGATTGGGCTTAAAGCCCGGCATCACCACATACTCTTCCAACTGGAACTGTTCAATCATGGTGCGCAACCGGCGCTCCCAGGGGCCGATGCCCAGGATATGGTAGCGGAAATCAACGCCGCGCTCGCGTAACAGGCGGCAGGCCTCAATGGCCACATGCAGCCCTTTTTTCTCGGTCAGGCGCGCCACCGAAATCATCTTCAGCGGCTGACCCGGAGCCTTCAGGGGGCGCAGGCTGAATTTCTCCATATTCACCCCCATGCGCGATACCGCGATCTTCTCCGCCGGGCAGCCCATCTGCTGCAGGCGGCTGGCCCACAACCGGCTTATAGGCAGCATCAGGTCGCCGCGATTAAACAGTTGCTGATACTCAGGGGTGTAGTGATTCAACACATCGCGGTGCGACACATCAACCCCATGGAATACGGTGGCGATTTTGCCGCGCAGCAGCCCGAGCTCCCGCAGCTTGGCAGCGGTGACCCCCGCCGGTCCGAAGTGGGCGATAAAGACATCGGCGCTCAGGGGCGACGGCTGGCGGCCACAGATGGCGGAAAGAATCATATTGCGCGACTCGTCGCCATAGCGACCGAAGTTCAGCGCCCGCCAGGTTTGCAGGCGCCCGGCGCCGCGCAGGGTGTTCATCGCCCGGCTCTTCAGTTTAGCCAGCTTGCCGTTGGGTTCATCCAGCAGCCAGGTGGTTTTTTCTCCCAGCTGATAGTAGTCGAATACCGCATGGGTATTGGTCATATCGCCCTTGTGAATGGCGACAATTTCCACCTCGTAACCCATATCGATAAACGCGGCTATCTGGTTCAGTACGAAGGTTTCCGACGCTACCGGGAATCTCAGCAGGAAGAAACTAACCTTCATTTCGCCCCCCGGATACGTTCCAGTACCGAGGCCACCATCTTCATACCGTCCTCGCGCTCGCGCTCCACGGCACGTGCCAGCTTGTCGTTAATGGCGGGCAACTGACCGAGGGTGTCGGACACCATGCCCTGCAGGGAGCCATCCAGCAGGTGACGGATATCCACCGCCATCTCAGGCATCCCCAACTGCTGCATAATCCCGGCGGACTTGTGCTCGTAGTTAAGCGCGATGGCTGGCGTATTAAAGTTCATCGAGATAATGGCAGAGTGCAGTCGGGTGCCAACAGTCAGGTCGCAGGCGCCCAGAATTTTGCCCATTTCCAGGTCGTTGAGCTCATCCATCACCACGTGGAAGCGTTCCGGGCGGTCGACCAGTTGTGTGAGCTTCAGGGCCACCATCCGGTCATCCTTGTTATAGCTGTCGATGCCGGTACAGGTGGAAAGCGCCAGCACCTGGTAACCCTGTTCGATGATTCGATTCACCACACCGGCGAACGCCTGCTCATAGGCCTGCTGAGTGGTGCCCAGCCGCTTGTCGAAGGGCGACAGTTCGCGCAGAGTAATCGCAACGGTCTTGTCGCCCCGGGCTTTGTCCAGCCAGTGCTGTACCGCGTAGCTGGCCACAAAATCTTCGTCGTGATGAGCCACCAGCCAGGCGGTATCCACCCCCTGTTCCACTTTACGGGTGTCGATCTGGCTTTTTTCCATCAGATCCAGACTGACCCGCTCGCGCAGAATCAGGGCTTCGCAGCGGCCGAACACGTAGTTCGCCAGTTGGTTAAACTGCGGGTCCTGGAACGGGCCGACGCTGTGGCCCACCATAAACACTGGCTTGTTGGCCATAAAGCTGCACAGCGCGTGTTCAAACTGCGGCGCGCCGTAGAGATCGACAAAGAACGAACCGCCCACCTGAATAATGGCGTCATACTGTGTGAGTTGCGCCGTGAAGTTGGTAAAACCTTCCGGCAGAGAGATATTGCGCAGGCGCCCGCTTTCGGTCACTTTCGCCAGTAGCACCTGGTGCTGATAGCGGCGGCGCAGCACCTTTTTTACCCGGCCCACTAAGCCTGCGGCGTTATTAAGGCGGCGGCGCTGTTCAAACAGCGGATCGCCCAGTACTTTCTGGCCCAGCAGCCAGGTTGAGCTGGTTGGGAAGCGGCTCATCACATCAATCTCCGCTTCGGGAGCAAGCTGGTTCATCGCGTCAATCAGGCCACGCAAAATGGCGCCATCACCGCGGTTGCCGCAGGTGTGGTTGCCCAGAATCAATATTTTCATTCTCTGACCTCTAAACAGGTTCTTCAACTGATGCCCTCACCCCAACCCTCTCCCAAAGGGAGAGGGAGTTGGTCGGCGTAAACTTGTAACAACAATCGTCCCCTCAGGGCTTTTCTCCCTCTCCCCCCTGGGGAGAGGGGCGGGGTGAGGGGAAAAAGGGCAGATGCCGCTTAAGCTCCACCACCAGCGGATGGCGCGACAATATCAGCGCAGCGCCAAAGGCCAGCCCGCCCGCGATAATCTGCAGCGCCAGCAGCGCGCCCAACGCCATCTGCCCCTTCAGCGCCAGACCCAGCCCGTAGCTGACGACCAGCGTCGGAATCGACAGCCGGAACGGCAGCCATATGCTGAGGATGTAATCGCGATAGCTGGAGCCCAGCACCGGCTTAATCATCACGAAGTAGCTCAGGATGGTGTTGATCACCTGCACCGTCAGGAAGCCCAGGGTGACGCCGAGCGCCCCGCCAAATTTGCCGCCCAGGATAATCGCCGGAATAAACAGGAAGATTTTGAACACGTTGAACTTAAAGCTGATATCCACCCGCGCCTTGGCCATTAGCAGCGAGCCGATGGGATTACCGATAGCGCGCAGCAGCCCCACCACGCACAGCAGCTGCAGGATCGGGATAATAAAATTCCACTTTTCGCCAAACACCAGCGGTACGAAGTTATTCGAGACCACCATCAGCCCCAGCAGCGCCGGGAAGTTAATAATCCCCACCAGCGACAGCAGCTTAAAAAAGTTGACCCGCAGCTTATCGATATCGTCCTGAATCTTGGCGAAGGCCGGGAACAGCACCCGGGTAATGATGGGGTTCAGCTTCATTGGCGGTACCACCGCCACGTTCCACGCCAGTTGATAGCCACCGGCGACTGCGGCGCCCAGAATACGCGCCAGTACCAGGGTCGACAGGTTGGTATTGATGTAGTTGATGATACTGTCGGCGGTCAGCCAGGCACCGAAGCGCAGGTTGGAAGAGACCGACGAAATCGCGAAGCGAAAGCCCGGGCGGTAGATCTTACGACCAAACCAGCCGAACAGCGCGGTACGCACTGCGGTGTTGACCAGATAACCGAGGATGGCGGTCAGCGCCAGCGGCCAGAAGTGGGCGCTGATAACCGTAAAGCAGAAGCCAAACAGCACCGACAGGGTTTCGATAGCGCCTATCTTGTTAAACTCCAGCTCTTTCTGCATCAGGGCCCGGAACTGCTGGCCGTGGGGGATCAGCACAAAGGCGAAGGAGAGCGTCTTAATCAGCAATGCCAGATCCGGGTTATGCAGCATGGCGGCAATAAAGTCGCTCAGCAGAAAGACGCTGATAAACACCACAATACCCAGCCCAACGTTCAGCCAGTAGAGCGTGGTCAGCTCGAGATTGCCAATCTCCTTACGCTGAATAATCGAGTTGGCAATCCCGAAGTCGGAAAGGGTATCCGCCAGGGCGATGATCACCAGCGACACCGTCAACAGACCGAACTGATGGTTGTCGATAATCCGCGCCAGTATCGTCATTTGCACCAGCCCCAGACCGATGATAATCACCGTGGAGATGGCGGACCACTTGGCGCCGCTGATGGTTTTTTCTCTGAGACTCACAGGCACCCCTTAATAGGCCGCTTTATTCACAAAGCCTTTAAAAATGGTCAGGAACACAATCTTGATATCGAACCAGAGGCTCCATTCACGGATGTACTCCAGGTCATACTCAACCCGCTTTTCCATTTTCTCCAGGGTGTCAGTTTCGCCGCGCCAGCCGTTGATCTGCGCCCAGCCGGTAATGCCCGGTTTCACCTTATGGCGCAGCATGTAGCCTTCGATCAGGGAACGATACTGCTCATTGTGGGCCACCGCGTGGGGCCGCGGCCCGACGATGGACATACCGCCCATAAAGACATTGATAAACTGCGGCAGCTCATCGAGCGAGGTACGGCGCAGGAAGTTGCCCACCCGGGTCACGCGCGGATCGCCTTTCGTGGCCTGCGTCACAACGGCGTCGTTTTCCATCACCCGCATCGAGCGGAACTTCCACACCTTAATGGCTCTGCCATCCATCCCGTAGCGGGTCTGGCGGAAGATAATCGGGCCGGGAGAGCTCAGCTTGACCGCCAGCGCAATGGCGCACAGCACCGGCGAGATCAGCAGCAGAATCAGCGACGACAGCACGATATCTTCGATCCGCTTGATGATGCGGTTGACTCCATTGAGCGGAGTATCAAACAGCGGCACCACCGGCACCCCATTCACCTCGTCGGTACGGGAATGCAGGATATTGAAGGTAAAGACGTCGGGGATCAGCATCACCGAGCAGGTGGTATCGCTCAGGGAGCGCACCAGCTTACGGATGTGAACCTCATCTTTCATCGCCATGGCGATATAGACGTTGTGGATCTTGCCAGCCCGGGCGTCTTCTACCAGCTGGTCGAAGTTGCCTGCCCAGGAGGGCGGTACGCCGCCGGGATGCGGATCGTGATACACCCCCATCACCTCGAAGCCAAGCCACGGCTCGTTGCGGAAGCTTTCCATCAGTTCGGCGCCCACCGGCAGCGTGCCGGCAATCGCCACCCGACGGGTGTTGTAACCGTGGTTGCGCATCCATCCCGCCCCATAGCGAATGCAGGAGCGGCACACTACCAGACCGGTGCTGGACAGCAGATACCAGCTAAGCCAGATACCGAAGCTGGCTTTAAAGTCATCGTTAAAGGCCAGCAGTCCGGCGCTGAATACCAGACTCAGGGTCCAGTTCTGTAGCAGCATCAGCAGTTCTGTCGAGATCCGCACTCCGCGCCACGAGCGGTAAAAGTCGGTGATCCCGCCAATCATCTGGAACACCACCAGAGTCATCAGGGCCATCAGCAGGTAGACATAAAAGAAGGGTAGCGCGTTGATCCGGCAGACCAGCCACAAGCCGACAAACATAATGCTGATGTCGGAAAACCGCTGCACCATAGAAATTAACGATGCATTGGTCTTAGATCGCTCACGCTTTTTTAGAGTCGTCATCGTTGTTCCTGTATTTTGCCTTACGCGGCAGTTAACGACCTCTTCCCGGCCCTCCCCCTGGAGGGCCGGGGGGAAACTATCGCAGCTCCGGGCCATTCAGTAACGCCACGATCTCTTCAGTACGGGCCGCCATCAGTGCACGATCGGCACGGGACTCCACGTTCAGACGCACCACCGGTTCAGTGTTGGAGCTACGCAGGTTAAAGCGCCAGTCGCCGAAGGCCATGCTCAGCCCGTCGGTGTAGTCCACTTCCTGAGCTTCATCGATAAAGCGCTGTTTTACCCGCTCGATGGAAGCCGCAGGATCCGCCAGTTTGCTGTTGATTTCGCCGCTGGCCGGGAAGGCCGCAATGCGTTCTTCAACCAGTGAACCCAGGGTCTTACCCTTCAGGCACAGCAGTTCCGTCACCAGCAGCCACGGGATCATGCCGCTGTCGCAGTAAGCGAAGTCGCGGAAGTAGTGATGGGCGCTCATCTCGCCGCCGTAAATGGCGTCTTCGGCGCGCATCCGCTCCTTAATAAAGGCGTGGCCGGTTTTCGACATCACGGGTACTCCGCCTGCGCCGGTCACCACATCTTCGGTGTTCCAGCAAAGACGCGGATCGTGAATGATCTTCGCCCCCTGCTCTTTTTCCAGGAAGGCTTCCGCCAGCAGGCCGACAATGTAGTAGCCTTCAATAAACTGCCCTTTTTCATCGAACAGGAAGCAGCGGTCGAAGTCGCCGTCAAAGGCGATCCCCATATCAGCGCCGTGTTCAATCACCGCATTGCTGGTATCTGCCCGGCATTCCGGCAACAGCGGGTTGGGGATACCGTTCGGGAAGTTACCGTCCGGCGTGTTGTGCACCTTAATAAAGGAGACCGGCAGATTCAGCGCCTTAAAGCGTGCTTCGATAGCATCCACCACCGGGCCCGCCGCGCCGTTACCGGAGTTAATCACCAGTTTCAGCGGCTTCAGGTTAGCGGTATTGATGTAAGAGAACAGATGATCGATATAGGCGTCGCGCAGGTCGAGCTGCTTATAGCTGCCGCGGCGTGATTCGTCGACCGGCGGGAAGTCGTTAGCTTCCGCCAGGCGCTGGACATCGCGCAGGCCGGTGTCACCGCTTATAGGACGAGCACCCTTGCGCACCAGTTTCATGCCGTTGTAATCCATCGGGTTATGGCTGGCGGTCACTTCAATGCCGCCGTCCACGCCCAGATGGAAAGTGGCGAAGTAGATCTCTTCGGTGCCGGAAAGACCGATATCCAGCACATCCACCCCGGCGTCCTGCAGCCCTTTCGCCAGCGCCAGCTTCAACGCCTCGCTTGTCAGGCGCACGTCGCCCCCCAGCACAATGGTCTGCGGTTTCAGGTACTCGCCATAGGCGCGGCCAATGCGCCAGGCGATATCCTCGTTCAGTTCATCCCCAAGTCGGCCACGAATGTCGTAGGCTTTAAAGCAGGTTAGTTTGGTCATCGTTATTTTCCCTTATTCTGGCAACACCCACCCGCTCTCCCGGGCCTGGGAGAGCATGCAGGCGATTTTTATTGGGGTCCCCGGCCTGGGGCGTCAGACGCGTCCGTAGCGATCCTGGAATCGCACGATGTCATCCTCTTCCAGGTAAGCGCCGGAGCGTACTTCAATCAGTTCCAGTGGAATCTTGCCGGGGTTTTCCAGACAGTGGGTCGCCCCCAGCGGGATATAGATGGACTCGTTTTCGCCCAGCAGGCTGACTTTATCGTCGATGGTGACCTGCGCGGTCCCCGCCACCACAATCCAGTGTTCGGCGCGATGATGGTGCATCTGTAGCGACAGCCCTTCTCCCGGCTTCACGGTGATTCTTTTCACCTGATAACGCTGACCGGCGTCGATGGAGTCATATTTGCCCCAGGGGCGATAGACTTCGCGGTGAATATGATGCTCATGACGGCCGTCGGCCTTAATGCGCTCCACCACTTTTTTCACGTCCTGCACCTGATGGCGGTCGGCAATCAGCACCGCGTCCCGGGTCTGTACCACGACCAGATCCTTCACGCCCACGGTGGTGACCAGGCCGGATTCGGCGTAAACGTAGCTGTTTTCCGAACCATGGCTTATCACATCGCCGTGGTGAACGTTGCCCTCTTCGCTGCGCTGGCTGATTTCCCACAGTGAGGACCAGGAGCCAACATCGCTCCAGCCTGCGTCCATCGGCACCACTACCGCATCGGCGGTCTTTTCCATCACCGCATAGTCGATGGACTCATCCGGGCAGGCGAGGAACGCTTTTTCATCCACCCGCACGAAGTCGAGATCGGGATCGCAACCGGCCATCGCCTGTTCGCAGGCTTGCATAATATCGGGGCGATACTTCGCCAGCTCTTCCAGATAACGACCGGCGCGGAACAGGAACATGCCGCTGTTCCAGTAGTATTCGCCGCAGGAGACATAGCCTTCGGCGGTAGCCAGGTCCGGTTTTTCCACGAACTGCGCCACGTCAAAGGCCAGGGCGTCAGCCTCCCGATCGCACACTTCACCGCGGCGAATGTAGCCGTAGCCGGTTTCCGGTTGATTCGGCACAATGCCGAAGGTCACCAGCTTGCCGCTTTCGGCAAACGGCATCGCTTCCACCACCGCATTGCGGAAGGCCGCTTCGTTGTCAATCATGTGGTCGGCGGCCAGCACCAGCATCAGCGGGTCCTGATCCGGGCTGCTGCGGCGCGCCGCCAGCGCCGCCAGGGCGATGGCCGGAGCGGTATTGCGCCCGGCGGGCTCCAGAATAATGTTTTCGGTCAGCTTATTTAGCTGACGCAGCTGTTCGGCGACGATAAAACGATGTTGCTCGTTGCAGATAACTACCGGGCTTTCACAGGCCACGCCGTTCAGGCGGTTGATAGTGGCCTGCAGCATGGTGAGTTCACCCTTCAGGCACAGGAACTGTTTGGGATAGAGCACCCGGGAAAGGGGCCAGAGACGGCTACCAGAGCCCCCCGCCATGATCACCGGATAGAGTTGTGACTGACTCATCGTTATCCCCGTATATCAGCAATAAATTGACTTAACACGCTCTCTTTATCGAGCATGCGTTCGGCATATTCACGTGCCACCGTGTTCTGTTTTGGCATTAACAGGCAGGCTTCGATACCTGCGCTCAGGGCATCCACCGATTCCGGCTCTACACAGGCCGCGATACCGGGATGCTCCAGGCACAGCTGCCCCAGTTCGGTGGGCGCTTCGGCTGTAATCACCGCATTGCCGCCCACCGCCAGAATATTGGTCAGCTTCGACGGCAGTACCGCATCGGCTGCGCCGCGGCGCTGAATCACCAGATGGCAGTCGGCCATCTTGAGTAGCGCAGGCAAATCTTCATAAGGCTGAAGCGGCAGGAAACTCACGTTATCCAGACCGTAATCGGCCACCATCTGCGCCAGCCGGGCCTTACCGCCCCCCTGGCCGACAATCACAAACTGCCAGGGCCGATCGCTATGGCGTTTAGCCGCTTCAATCACATTCTCCAGCCCCTGCTTTTCACCGATGTTGCCGGAATAGAGGATGATTTTTTTCTGTTCATCCAGCCCCAATCGGTCGCGTAATGCATCGGCCTGCTCAGCAGTGACATCGTGAAAGCGCGCCACTTCCGACCAGTTGGGGAAGAAGATCACCCGCTCAGGCGCCACCCCTTTTTCGATGGCTTTATTCATCATCGAACGGGAGATGGTGGAGACATGGTCTACGTTGTGCAGCCCGCTGCGCTCAAAAGCGCTGGCCAGCCGCGCGACCCTGCCGCCCTTCTCTTTGCCCGCCATACCCAGACCCAGCATGGCGTCCACTTCATAATCCTGAATATGCAGCACCGTACGGGCACCGGTAAGTGCAGCCAGCAGCCGCATCCCCGGGGTGCAGAACAGAGTCGGCACCACGCCGATGATCCGGTCCGGCTTCCAGCGCCGCTGGGCCAGCAGAGGAAACAGAGAGCTCAGGGCAAAACTGCCCAGGTGAACCAGTCTCTTCAGGGTCGAAGGCTGCTTCGGCACATACATCGGGCAGCGCCAGACGGTGGCCGCCCCCTGCTCTTTTCGATATTTCCAGCCCGAGTAGTCAGTACGCACCTGCCACTCCGGGTAATAAGGCGGTGCGGTAATCACCCGCACCTCGTGGCCCTGGTCAGCCATCCACGCCACCATCTCACCGGTGTATTTGCCAGTACCGGTCAGCTCCGGGGAGTAGTTAATGCCGTAGACCAGAATCTTCATAGACCGGGAACCTCGCGCTTGCGCTCTTCCAGGAAGTAAGCGCGACTGTTGTCATGGACCTTATCGTTCTCAACCAGCGCGTCCGGTAACAGCCAGCGATAGTCGTTATGCTGTTCGGTGGGCAGTTGCAGCTCGCCCTCCTTCACCGTCAGCCGGAAACCCAGCACGATGTAGTGGGTCGAAAAGTCACTTCCCGAAAAGTTGTCGTCGTAGAAGTGCTGCCAGACCCCATAAAAGCGCCCCTCGTCCAGGGTAAAGGCTTTACCCAGCTCATTCAGGGTCAGACGCCCGAAGGCGGAACTCAGCGTTTCGTCCTTCTGTACCCGGCCGCCCGGAACAAACCAGTAACCCTGTGCCGGGCGGTTGTTACGCCGCCCAACCAGGAACTCCCCGCGTTCGTTCTCCACGATCAAATCGATGGAGATTAACGGCGTGCTACGCACCACCGTGGCGAAATCCGCCTCGCTCAGGAACATCCTTACCCCCGGAACCGCTGCTGGTTTTCGAGGAACCACTGATAGGTGCTGGCCAGTCCCGGCTCCAGACCGATTTCATGGAACCAGCCCAGGCTGTGCAGGCGGCTGACGTCCGACAGCTTGCGCGGCGTGCCGTCCGGCTTCGAGGCATCGAACACGATGCGGCCGCGATAGCCCACCACTTTGGCCACGGTCTGGGCCAGCTCGCGAATGGTGCAGTCCACCCCGGTGCCGACGTTGATATGCGACAGCATCGGCTCGGTGTTCTCCTGCCACACTTCGCGATCCAGCTCCATCACGTGGATGCTGGCTGCCGCCATATCGTCCACGTGCAGGAATTCGCGCATCGGCGTACCGCTGCCCCACACCACCACGTCCGGCGCATTCTCCCGGGTCGCCTCGTGAAAGCGACGCAGCAGCGCCGGGATCACGTGGGAGTTGCTCGGGTGGAAGTTGTCGTTCGGTCCGTACAGGTTGGTCGGCATCACCGAGCGATAGTCCCGGTCATACTGACGGTTGTAGGATTCGCACAGCTTAATACCCGCGATCTTGGCGATAGCGTAGGGCTCGTTGGTCGGCTCAAGCGTACCCTGCAGCAGCTCGCTCTCCTTGATCGGCTGGTTGGCCATCTTCGGGTAGATACAGGACGATCCCAGGAACAGCAGCTTATTCACGTTGTGGCTGTGGGCCGCGTGAATGATGTTGCTCTCGATCATCATGTTCTGGTAGATGAAGTCCGCCGGAAAGCTATTGTTGGCGACAATTCCCCCCACTTTGGCCGCCGCCAGGTAAACCTGGTCGATGGCCTCGCGGGCAAAGAAAGCGTCCACGGCGGCGCCGTCCAGCAGATTCAGCTCGTCACGACCGCGCAGCACCAGCTCAACGTCCCCGCGCTGCTCCAGCTGGCGGACGATGGCCGACCCCACCATTCCACGGTGGCCGGCCACAAAGATCCGTTGTTTCGTCATGCTCAGGACTCCAGCGCGATGGCCACCTCATAGCCGTGAGACTTCAGCAGCGAGTGCTTCTTCGCGGCTTCGAGATCTTTAGCGACCATTTCGGAGACCATCTCCTGCAGGGTGGTTTCCGGTTTCCAGCCCAGTTTTTCGTGCGCAAGGGTCGGATCGCCCAGCAGGGTTTCCACTTCCGCCGGACGGAAGTAACGCGGGTCAACAGAGACAATCACATCGCCCGGCGCCACGCCCGGTGCGTCATGACCGGTGACCGATTCAACGATGCCTTTCTCATCCACGCCTTCACCTTCAAAGCGCAGTTTGATACCCAGCTTCGCCGCCGCCATTTCCACGAACTGACGTACCGAATACTGAACGCCCGTTGCGATAACGAAGTCTTCCGGCTGCTCCTGCTGCAGCATCATCCACTGCATTTTCACGTAATCTTTGGCATGGCCCCAGTCACGCAGGGAATCCATGTTGCCAAGGTACAGGCACTTCTCCAGACCCTGAGCGATGTTGGCGATAGCGCGGGTGATCTTACGGGTCACGAAGGTTTCGCCACGGCGCGGAGATTCATGGTTGAACAGAATGCCGTTACAGGCGTACATGCCGTAGGATTCACGGTAGTTGACGGTGATCCAGTAAGCGTACAGTTTGGCGACCGCATACGGAGAACGCGGGTAGAACGGCGTGGTCTCTTTCTGGGGGATTTCCTGCACCAGACCATAGAGTTCAGAAGTAGAAGCCTGATAGAAACGGGTTTTCTTCTCCAGACCCAGGAAGCGGATGGCTTCCAGCAGGCGCAGGGTGCCGATGGCATCCACGTCCGCGGTGTATTCCGGCGATTCGAAAGAAACCGCGACGTGGCTCATAGCGCCAAGGTTATAGACCTCGTCCGGCTGCACCTCTTTCAGAATGCGGGTCAGGTTAGAGGAGTCGGTCAGATCGCCATAGTGCAGGTGGAACTTCGGGTTGCTGGCATGGGGATCCTGATAAATGTGGTCGACGCGCTCGGTATTAAAGGAGGACGCGCGGCGTTTGATACCGTGCACTTCATACCCCTTCTCAAGCAGTAATTCAGCCAGATAAGAGCCATCCTGCCCGGTTACGCCGGTAATGAGAGCCACTTTACTCATAAAATTTTATCCTCTGTATTATGTCGGGCTATGTCTTAGCGCCAGGCTCGACATTGAGCCGTGAGTGTGCAAAAACCCTGGTTTTTTCTACGCCGTTTATTTATTCCGGCGTTCGATTGCGTACTACCTGCGCCGGGTTGCCCCGACAAATGGCGTTGGCCGGCAGCGACTTAAATACGCTGCTACGGGCCCCCACCACGGTGCCGGCGCCAATTTCAACGCCGGGCGCGACGAAGACATCCGTCGCCAGCCAACATTTCTCGCCAATCACAATTGGGGTGGCGTTAATATCGAAATGCTCGCTCATATAATCGTGACTGCCGGTGCACAGATAACATTTCTGTGAAACCACGGCGTTAGCGCCGATGGAAATATCGCCCAGGTTGTATAACACCGCGTCGTCGCCTACCCAGGCATAATCGCCAAGGGTTAATTTCCACGGGTAGGTAATTTTCGCCGATGGGCGAATAACCACATTTTTTCCAATTCGTGCGCCGAACAGCCGTAATAAAAAAGCGCGCCACCGGTAGAGTATTTGTGGGGACCATGCAAATAACGTTGCCTGTACCGCCCACCACAGTTGAACCTTAATAGGATGCCCTCCCCGGAAGCCTTTCGGCACCGAGAATCCACGTAACTCCTGCATATTATTTCCTGATAATTGCGTTATGCCTTGTTATACAGCGCCTTAGCTTTACCGGTGGTCCGTAACCGAAATTGATATGAAATTTCAGCCAGAAAACCTGGCACCCGTAATATCCGACGCTGTACTTTTTTAGCATCGCGGCATAACTCAAGATTATTCGAGGTCGAGACGCCGCCCATAGAAAATTCAGATACCAGCCCTTTGAGGCGTTTAAAGGGGTAGCCCTCTTTATACATTCTGGCGGCCAGCGCGTAATCGGAAGAGACTTTATATTGCAGATCGTAGGGATATTGCTTAAGCCCATTCACCGGGAAAAAGATCGCCTGATGGCTGGCGGGCAGGCTGTGGTATATGTACCAGCCGCTTTTAGCGCTACGACGCACTTTATTACCATCGCCGAAATCCAACAGCGCATCGCCAAGATACATGGCGCGATCCTGTTTTTGCTGCGCCAGCTGTTGCGCCACTTCGCCGACGTTCTGGTGGAAGACATCGCCGGAGTTCAGGAAGATGGCGTAACGCCCACGAGACATCGCAATGCCCTTGTTCATGGCGTCATAGATGCCGTTATCTTTCTCGCTGAGGTAGCGTAACTGGTACTGTCCGTTCAGGTTTTCCAGAAATTCGCGGGTACCGTCCTGCGAGTCGCCATCTACCACGATCCACTCGAACTCGATCCCCGGGGTATCTGCCAGATGAGCCAGCGACTGCCAGGTTTTCACCACCCCTTCATAATTTTTCCAGGCGACAGTAATCACGCTTAACAGAATCATATCTGACCTCATAAGGAGTCTGTGTTGTTTAACGCTTTACGCAGAATAAACGGACAGACGATTAAGAACGCATATTCCGGACTAAATATTGAGCCGGTAAAAAACAACGACAATGGCATAAACAGCCAAAGCTGTACGCGGAAGTTCTGGTTATTGCCAAAGGCTCCGCGGAACATTTTTACAATCCGTGCCATATACCAGGCGGTAAGAATAATCGCAAACCATGAAAAATAGATGATTAGCAGATACAGCCCATTGTCTATGGTTTTACCGACGTCCGCACCGTTAAAAATTCCGAATGATGCGACATATTCGTAAAGAGAACCAAATCGCACTACACCATCAATATTGGTCAGGGAGTATCCGACCATCACCAGCGGCCCGACAATACGATAGTAAGATGACGATCCTTCGGTCCCTAAATCACCAATACGGTCGGCGATATACGGGAAGCCAAATACCAGTCCGACCATAAAGGCCCCTAGCGAAATAATCGCCAGCGGTAACTTCTTCCTTATTGCGTTGGCATTCAGGTACTTAAAGCCCCACTCCAGCAGATAGAACATAATAAAGGTCATCACCCCGGAGAAAGACCCTGAAAGAACTATGCCTAACAAAATCATAGCATCAGTCTTGGGGGTTTTGATACCGAACTGCTTTACGCAAAGCCAAATTGAGATTAATGCCAATGCAAAGAATGCGGGTTCAAAATAGAGAGCCGTAGTACGTTTCCCGCCGAATTTAATAAAATTCAGAACATAGCTATTACTGTATATCAAATAACCAGAGATTGTTTTAAGCAGGCTACTTCCACCAGTAAGGATAATCTCAATCATCTCTACCGCAGCGATACTCACCACAATGCCGATAACGATATAGAACATTCTCAACAATTTTCGATGGTTACGCTGTGAAACCGTCTTAAAGCGAATGCTCCAGGTCATCCCGATAATGATGACGATATAGACGAACAGCATCGTTGAGGTGACATACTTACTGGCATCCAGCGACTGGCCGAAGATGTAGTTGAACAACGTCAGCCCGGCGCCGATCCCCAGTGCTATCATCAGCTTTTTCAGGCTGATGCGTTCCATAAACAGCAGCAAAATAACCGGCAGAAAGGTCACGATGGTGACAGGGAAGCTTTCACCCAGGTTAACCAGCTTAACGTTAACCAGCAGATAGATAATGGGTAACAGCAGGTAGCTACAGACTCTGATAGAACGAGACATACTCCTCCAGCATCTGTTTTCCGCTATAGGCCTTGCGCGATTCGGCCATAAACGCCGCAAGGTCGCAGTCAAAGACCGCCTGGGCCAGCTGCGCCTTCGGCAACTGGGCCAGCGCCGCCACCTCTTGCGCGCTAAAGGTGCGCCCGCCGGTTCTGGCCAGCACTTCACGGGCGGCGTCGCTGTGGGTAGCGATAACAGGTACCCCAATCGACAGCGCTTCACACAGAATCAGCGGATAGTTGTCCACCCGCGAGCTGAACACCAGAGAATCCATCTGGTTCAGCTCGCTCATCAGGGCGCGCTTATCGGTCATAAAACCGTGGTTGATCACGTTCGGTCCTTCAAAGGGCGAGAACTTGCCAAAGGTGTGCAGCTCGATTTTATCGCCCAGCGCCATCAGCTCGCGCACCAGCTTCTGATCGGTTTTACCGTCGTAGCGCAAATCGTGCGCCACCACGGCGACTTTCGGTGCCCCCTGCCCCGGAGCCACGGCGGGTAGATCCGCCAGAATCGCCTCGGTGGCCACGTCGATACCGTTGTTAATCACCTTACAGCGCCCGGCGCCATACAGGCTGTTAAAGGCCTCCGCCACGTGGTTACTTGGCGAAATAAAGCGGCAGCCCAGACCCAGCATGCTGCGAAACAGGTCGCGCTTTTCGCCCACCAGACTGGCGGCGCGATCCACCTTTACCGGCGGATAGTTGGTCAGGGTTGGACAGGCGCTACAGCCGCTTTTCCAGCCTTCACAGCCATCGGTAAAAGCGCAGCGACCGGTAACGCTCCAGTGATCGTGCAGCGTCCAGACCAGGGTCACGTCAGGCTTATGGCTCTTCACCTTCTGGCAGAACGCCACCACCTCTTTCAGGTTGAGCCAGTAGCTGTGCAGCACATGGAAATGCAGCACCACCGGCCCTTCGCAGCGCGTCACCGTGCGGTAAAGGTTATTCAGGTTGCCGAACGGGTCGCGATTAAGGAAACGAAACAGCACAATATTGGCGACAGAGACCAGACGCGGCGTGTGTTTGACTACGTCCGGGTAGTTGTCATGGCTGACGCTGTTTTTGCCGCCTTTGCCGTAGCCGTATATAAAGCGTGAAGAAAGACCCGCTGCCCGTGCCCGCTGATGAAGGTCAAGCGCCACACCGGCCGCACCGCCTTCTGCAAGGCGCACATTAAATTGTAAGATATTCACTTCACTACCTTTACTCTGGCCTTATCGCCCATCACCACCGCATTGTCCGGCACACTGTCCAGCACCAGGCTGCCCGCGCCGATAACCACGTTATCGCCGATAGTAATAGGACCGATAAGCATCACGTTGGCGCCCACTTCGACATGGTTACCGATCACCGGTCGCGACTGACTTTTATCACGACCGCCAATACCGCCGCGCCCGCCAATGGTCACGCCATGGCGAATGGCGAAGTCATCGCCAATAACGGCAAACTTACTGATGACCACGCCGTAGCCGTGATGAATGGTAAAGCGACGACCGATAACTGCCGCAGCCTGAATTTCGTAACCAAACAGGCATTCGGTCAGTAAGCGGTACATAATCAGCACCGGCGCGGCCCACAGGTTGTTCAGGACGTTTTTCTTACGCCAGACCGAGCAAAAATGGGCGATACGGTAAGAAACCACCATGAAGCACGGGCGCGGATTCCAGGAGTTAGCGCGTAAATCTTCCAGTAAATGCATCATTATTTCCCTATAAAGCCCTGAGCCATGCGCTTGGTGTTACGCAGCGACAGCAGCGCCATGCAGGTACGCAGGGACATCCGCTTGTTGCGAATCGTATACAGCGTATACAGCTGATACTTACGACTGCCGCGGTCGAATTTATCTTTATGCTTGCGATAGAAATTAAAGTAGCCGGCAAATTTCTTGCGCGAGGTGCCGATCTTTAAACCACCGTGGTTAACGTGCAGTACCTGGGTGGCTTCTTCCACTTTCCAGGGGGCGCCATTGTCCACCACCAGGCGCAGGAAGGCGTCGTAATCCTGGGCTGCAGGCAGCGTGACATCGAACAGACTGGCCTGAAAGCGTTTGGTATAGGTAAAGATCTGGTTGCCGATAATATTGCGCTTAAAGAACTGCTTTAGGGTAAACGGCGTTTTGGGGTATAGCGGCAGGCTGGCCGGCTGAGAATAGACCTCGCCTCTGCACACATAGTCGTTGGCATACAAAAAGGCGTGGGTCACCAGCTGATGCCGGTGTTCCAGGAACACCGAGAGCCGGTTCGGCGTCCATTCGTCGTCGTCGTCAATTCCGGTAATAAATTCGCCTTTCGCCTGCAGAATCGCCTGGTTGCGCACCGCACAGGCGCCGGAGTTAATCTCGTTGTGAACGTAGGTCACCCGGGAGTCGTTCAGCTCGCTCACAAACTGCTGCAACTGCTCATAAGAGGAGGAGCAGTCATCGACAATGATCATCTCCCAGTTATCGTAATCCTGGCGCAGCACCGATTTAATGGCGCGAATGGCCAGTTGCTGACGATTCCAGGTAGGCATATAGATTGAAACCAGAGGACGCGTTTGATTGACCATTTTTTATCTTTTCCTCAAATCATATTTGCCGTCAGGGCCGCCCCAAAGCGCGGCCCCACTGATGCCCTGGCGTTCGGGCAGAAACTCAGCGGCTCTCTGACTTGTACTCATACTCGTAATAGCCATAGTCCTGGTAGCCGGAAGCCCGACGGAAGACGGAGTTCAGAATCACGCCGCGAACCTTGATGCCGTTCTGTTCGAAGCGACCGACGCTGGTTTCCACCTCTTTCAGGGTGTTCATGGCATAACGCGCTACCACAAGCGTCGTGCCCGCCAGACGACCCACTACGGCGGCATCGGTCACCGCCAGGATCGGCGGGGTATCGATAACCACCATGTCGTAGTGCTGACTGGCCCACTTCACCAGCGCTTCAAAACGCTCGCTCATCAGCAGCTCGGAAGGGTTCGGCGGCACCTGGCCGCGCGGTACCAGGTCAAAGCCCGGAATGGAAGTTTTCTGAACCGCGCTGGCAATGTCCCCCTGCCCGACCAGCAGGTCAGACAGGCCATGGGCGTTGGTGGTGCCCAGCAGTTCATGGGTATAGCCTTTACGCATATCACAGTCGATCAGCAGCACCCGCTTATTGGTCTGGCTGATAACCGCCGCCAGGTTGGCCGCCACAAAGGTTTTACCGATGGAGGGGCTGACCCCGGAAAGCATCAGCACATTATTGCTGGACTGCATCATGGCGAAGTGCAGGCTGGTACGCAGGCTGCGGATCGCCTCGATGGCAAGGTCGGTCGGATTGCCCACCGCCAGAAGCTGGCTCTGCTTGTAGCGCTTCTCGCCCTTGATGGTCTTAACGGTATCGCGCTCTTTCTGCCAGTCGGAAAGCGGGATGCTGGCATAAACGTTGAGGCCCGCATCTTCCAGCGCCTGCGGACTTTCGATACCGCGGTTCAGGATGGCGCGCAGCAGTACGCCGATAATCGACAGCATCAGGCCCAGAATAATGCTGCCCAGAATCACCAGCGCCGACTTTGGCTTCACCGCGCCCGGCTGGGTAATGGCCGGGTCGACGATACGCACGTTACCCACGGTGCTGGCTTCGGTGATCTTCAGCTCCTGCTGTTTATTCAGCAGTTGCATATAGACCTGTTGACCGGACTCCACGTCGCGGGTCAGACGCACGATCTCCTGCTGGGTCTGCGGCATATCGCTGATACGCGAATTCAGCTTCGCTTTCTCATCTTCCAGCACTCGACGTTTTTCCAGCAGGGTGCGGTAGGCCGGGTGACGCTTGGTATACAGCTTGGAGATTTCGGCCTCTTTAAAGGTCAGTTCGTTAAGCTGGGCGTCGATGTTCACCACCGAATCGAGTACCGATTTGGCCTCCAGCGGCAGATCCACGGAATCTTTGTTCTGACGGTAGGCATTAAGCTTGTTTTCCGCCTCGTCCAGATGGCCGCGCACCTCCGGCAGCTGTTTATCGAGGAATTTCAGGCTGTGTGAGGCTTCAGCCGATTTACGCTCGATGTTCTGCGCCTGGTAGTTACGGGTGATGGCATTCAGAATGTCACGAATCTGATCGCGATCCTCACCGGTGAAGGTCAGGGTCATCACGCCGGTATCCTTACCGCTTTCAGTCACGCTCAGGTTACCCTGCAGCGATTTAATCATGCCCAGAGTGGAATATTTGGTCACGGTGAAATCGCTGCCTGGCGAGGCGTGAATGGCGTCTATCTTCATGGTCACGCCATCTTTGTTCAGCGGTTTTCCGACTTCGCCGCGGGCGCTGAAGCCGTCGTCGTTGCTCAGCAGATAGTGGGTGTCATCCACCACTTCCACGGTCCAGGTCTGCTTTGCTCCGCCTGCAGGCAGATTAAAGGTGGTGACCTTCACGGTATCATCCTGACGGCCCATCAGACGGTCCCAACCGGCGCCGAACACCGGGAAGTGGTTCTTCTCAACCGCAATGTCCAGGTCGAGATCGTCTACGGTTTTGCCCAACACCAGACGCGACTGAATCAGCTGCATTTCCGCCTCGGAGGCGGGGGGCTTACTGTTCAGGGCGCTGTTGATATCCTGAACCAGCGAGCTGGTGGAGTTTTGCTCTATCTGCACCATCGCATCCGCGCTGTAGATAGGCGTAGCGAACATGACGTAAACGATAGCGATGGTCGCGAAGACCGCGGTGGTCCCCAGCACCCACCAGCGGGCCTCAATGACCGTGCCGATCAGGCGGCCGATATCGATTTCATCATTGCCCTCAGTCGAGGCGGCAGAATGTTTTACTTGTTCTGTCATTGTTATCCCTGCTGAGCTGTCAGTGCTTGCGCCCACTTACGGGCAGAAAGGTCGAGAAGGTCGTATACCGCTTCAAAGGCCTCGCGGCTTTTGCGGAAGGGGTCAGGGATCTCGCGCTCGTTATCCCAGTGCCCAAACAGCATCACCTTGCCGCGCATTTCCGGGGCAAGTTCGCACAGCGAGTGGATATGACGCTTTTCCATGGCGAGGATCAGATCGTAGCCACGGCACATTTTGCCGGTGACCTGGCGGGCGCAGTGGCCCTCCAGCGACAGGTCGTGCGCGCGGGCGATCTCCAGAGCGCTGGCATCCGCCTCGCGGCCAACCAGCGCGCCAAGTCCCGCCGACTCCACCGTGAGTCCGGGCTGATAGTTCTTGAGCAGACGCTCTGCCGTGGGGGAACGGCAGACGTTCCCCACACAAACCACAAGTATTTTGTTAAACATAAGGCGTTACCAGTTATGAATATCGCTAGCCGTATCGGTCATATAGCGGACACCGCTGATGGTCGGCAGCAGCTGACTGACCAGACGGTTCCAGCGAGCCACCGGTGCCGTGGTGACATAAACCACGTCATAAGGCTGCAGACGGAAGTTGGTCGCCATAATCAACGACGTGGCGTCGGACATATCCAGCTGGTAGACGCTGGCGATCTTACCGTTGCGGTCGTTGTTCAACGGACGGATAACGAAGATGCCGGTGGCGTCGGAGGTGGTCATATCGATACCTTCCGCCGAGCCCAGCGCTTCGGTCAGGGTCATACCGCTGAAGTCCATCTTCAGGGTGCTCTGTTTCTTCACTTCGCCCATAACGAAGACTTTCAGATCGTCATTACGCGGTACGTAGAGAATATCGCCCGGATACAGCAGGTGGTTCTGGCTGAGATCGCCATTCTGCATCAGCGCCTGTAGAGAGATGCGCTGCTCTTTACCGTTGTGGGTCAGTACCACGTTGCGCCAGTCGGCGTTTTCGGTCAGGCCGCCCGCGGCGTTAATGGCGTCCAGTATCGTCAGCGGCACGTTGGTGATCGCCTGCTGGCCAGACTTCTGAACCTGGCCGGAAATATAGGCTTTCTGGGAACGGAAGGCCGCGACGTTCACATCAACCTGGGGATCGGCGATATAGGAGGCAAGGCGCCCGGTAATCTGATCGCGAATCTCCGCCAGGGTTTTGCCTGCGACGTGGACCTTACCGATATAGGGATAGAACACCGAACCATCGGCCTGGACCCAGTTACCGGTATCGCTTGAACTACGATACTGACCCGCCGGGGTGGTCAGTTCCGGGTGGTCCCAGACGGTGACGTTCAGCACGTCCCCAGGACCGACACGATATTGATAACCCGCGATTTCCTGTTCCAGTCCCGCATTCGGCTGCGCGACATTAGGACGCGGACGCAGCTGCTCCACCAGCCTTGGCGTTAACGGATAAACATTTACCATCCGGTCAACATCAAAATCTGAATCCTGCTGTTTGACAACATCTTTGCCGAACGTCGACATATTGCTCCCGGGCAATATGGTACAGCCGCTCATCAGGGTCACAGACACCAATAATGGCATCAATTTTAGTTTGGATTTCATCATTGAATATTTATCACTATGGCAGAGTCATTATCCTGAAAATAATAATCGTCGCTACGCTAAAGTTCCGATAAAGAATGCGGATTTTGGCACTGGAATATAAATGGAATCATTCCTAAAATTGGCCTTATCAAGCGTAAGTTATTGACAGAATAAGTGGGCTAATTGACCGGTTAAGGGACATGCTACCGCCCCTGGCTTTACAGCTACCAATCAACTGAGAGTCAGTAAGTTGTTGTTTATACCGCGTTAGCTGCCAGTCTCCAGGACAAGTCCCAGGTTGGCAAAATAATGAACATAATTTACTCAATAGAGAAATAACCGAGCAAACTTAATCCATGCCATAACGTTAATCGCCAAACGCTGAAATCGATTGTTGCAGCTAACTTATTACCAGGCAAGTTAACAGGTCGCGGTTATCACGTTTTTAAGAATAATATTAACTGCGCAATTTTTTGGTTTTAGGATTTTCTTTATATTGACATTAAGCAGCGCCATATACATCAACCATAATTAACAGATATTTCCCAGTAAATTCTCACTGGTATTAAGACAGTTACCTATAGCAGCCCCCTTGTTCACTTAATAATTCCTCATGGTAATTATCTGGTTATCGGGTGATTATGAAATGACCGCCCTTCTCCGTTTAAGATTAATCGCAGTATATAATTGCATTTGGCATCATCGCTCACCAGGATTACGATGTGACATTCGTCATACGTTATGAAGGTAGCCAACGCCCTATGGAATGGATCGCCGATCCCTCAATCTGGGCAGGGTTAGTCACCCTGATCGTTATCGAACTGGTGCTCGGTATCGATAACCTGGTGTTTATCGCCATCCTTGCTGAAAAGCTTCCTCCCCGCCAGCGCGACCGGGCCAGAATTACCGGCCTGATGCTGGCCATGCTGATGCGCCTGGTGCTGCTGGCCTCTATCTCCTGGCTGGTCACCCTGACCCAACCGCTGTTCCATATCAGGACGCTGAGCTTCAGCGCCCGGGACCTGATTATGCTGTTCGGCGGGCTGTTCCTGCTGTTCAAGGCCACCATGGAGCTGAATGAGCGGCTGGAGGGCAAAGACCAGGAAGCGCCCAGCCAGCGACGCGGCGCTAAATTCTGGAGCGTGGTCGCCCAGATTGTGGTGCTGGATGCCATCTTTTCGCTGGATTCGGTCATTACCGCCGTCGGAATGGTGGACCACCTTGGGGTGATGATGGCGGCGGTGATCATCGCCATCAGCCTGATGATGCTGGCAAGCAAGGCCCTGACCAGCTTCGTTAACAACCATCCGACCATCGTGATCCTGTGCCTGAGCTTCCTGCTGATGATTGGCTTTAGCCTGGTGGCGGAAGGTTTTGGCTTCCATATTCCCAAAGGCTACCTCTATGCCGCCATCGGCTTCTCGGTGGTAATTGAGGCGCTTAATCAGCTGGCGAATTTTAACCGCCGCCGCTTTCTGTCGGCCAACTATTCGCTACGTCAGCGCACCGCCGAAGCGGTCATGCGCATGTTGAGCGGTAATAAGGAAGAGAGAGAACTCGACGGCGACGCGCTGGTGGCCGCCCAGGAAAACACAGAAGAGATTTTCGATCCTCAGGAGCGCATGATGATAGGCCGGGTGCTGAATCTGAATCAGCGCACCGTCAGCAGCATTATGACCTCGCGCCACGATATTGAATATATCGATCTGGGCGACCCGATGGATAAAATCCGTGCCCTGCTGGAAAAAAACCAGCACACCCGGGTGGTGGTCACCGGCGGTGAGGATAATCTGCTGGGCGTGGTCCACGTTATCGACCTGCTGGGGCAGGCGCTGCGTGGGGAGGCGCTGGACCTGCGGGCCCTGGTGCGCCAGCCGCTGGTGTTCCCGGAAACCCTAACGCTGCTTCCGGCGCTGGAGCAGTTCCGTAACGCTCACACCCATTTCGCCTTCGTGGTGGATGAGTTTGGTTCGGTAGAGGGGCTGGTGACCCTAAGCGATATTACCGAGACCATTGCCGGTAATCTGCCTAATGAGGCCGAAGAGATCGACGCCCGTCACGATATTACCGCTAACCCGGACGGCAGTTGGACGGTGAACGGTCATATGCCGCTGGACGATCTGGTGCTTTATGTACCTCTGCCGCTCAGCGATAAGCGCGACTATAACACCGTGGCGGGTCTGCTGATGGAGCTGCTACAGCACGTTCCCTCGTCTGGTGAAGAGGTTCAGGTTGGTGACTATCTGTTACGCACCCTGGAAGTGGAAAGTCATCGGGTGCAGAAGGTGTTGATTGTGCCCCCTCACCCCGGCCCTCTCCCGGAGGGAGAGGGAGAAAACCCGCAATAACCCGGCCCCTCTCCCTTTTGTGTGCGAGAGGGGCTCCAGCCAGTCCCCTCTCCCCTTTGTGTGCGAGAGGGGCTCCAGCCAGTCCCCTCTCCCTTTTGTGTGCGAGGGAGTCTCCCGCCAGTCCCTTCTCCCCTTTGTGTGCGAGAGGGTCTCCAGCCAGTCCCCTCTCCCTTTTGTGTACGAGAGGGTCTCCAGCCAGTCCCCTCTCCCCCTTTGTGTGCGAGAGGGGCTCCCGCCAGTCCCCTCTCCCTTTTATGTGCGAGGGGGTCTCCAGCCAGTCCCCTCTCCCCTTTGGGGAGAGGGTTAGGGTGAGGGGTGAGGGGTGAGCTACATATCCTTCAACAGCTTCTGCAGATCCTGCCCTTTACGGCTCTCTTTATTACGCTCCGCCCACTCTTTCAGACGCTGCTTCGCTTCATCGCGCAAGTGGTTGCGCAGCCCTCTGTATACCTGCAGGTTGTAGTTCAACTGGCTCCATGGACCATAGATACGCAGCGGGATCGGCGTCTGTTTCAGGGTTTCCACCAGCGCGCTGTCGCCGCCCCAGCCGTCAATCACCCGTACGTTAAACAGCGCATCGCACAGCTCTTTGGCGAGATCCAGGGTGCCGCTACCTTCCAGCGCCAGCACCTGTGAGCTGCCCGCCATTTTCTCAAGCGTCAGAATGCCCTTATCCAGCGAGGCGCTGGAGTGGAACTGGTTCATAACCGTCGCGGTTTCATACTCCTGCTGCGCCGAAACATCGTTATTCTCACGGGTCACCGCCTGCTGAACCAGCTGCTGGAAGTTCATGCCCTGCAGCCGGGCATTACGCATATCAATGCTGGCCTTCCCCTGCCAGTTATGGCGGAAGGCTTCGGCATCCAGTTGGCTGCCGGAAAACTCGCCGGACATCGAAAGCTGGCCCGACACCGCCAGCGGATAATCGAAGGCCGTCAGCAGCGGCGCCATCTCGATATTTTCTACCTGAGGCCGGAAGTTGACCAGTGCCTCGCCGCTGCGAACATCCACGCTGCCCGGCAGCGAGATCTTCCCGTTACCCAGCCGTCCTTCCAGCTTATCGATATTCAGCATGCCGCCGTTATTGACCATATGGCTGGCGACATCGCTAAAGTTCAGACCGCGCCAGCGCAGACCGGCAAGCTTCAGATCAATCTCGCCGCTGAAAGCGTGCAGCAAACTGTACTGGGGCTCGTCACCGCTACTGGCAATCACCGGTCGCGGACGCACCCGGCTCTGCCCCTGCTGGTTGGTGACGGGCGTGCCATCTGCGCTGGCGCGGACCATCAATGCATCCAGATTCAGATTATCCGATGCCAGATCCAGCTTCCAGACCGGCTGCTCGCTCAATACGACGCTCAGCGCGCCGCGCAGCGTGCTATCGTTGGCGGTCATGGAAAAGTCGTTCAGGCTCAGGCGCTTTTCCGGCTCTCGCCACAGCGCCTTAAAGCTCCCCTGCCCGCTGATGCCCTGCTGCGGCAGATCGGCCCCCTGGAGCTGGTACTCCAGGCGGGTGAAATTCGCGCTCAGATTTTCTGGATAGTCGCTGGCATCCAGATCTGCGTCCATCGACAGCGTCAGATCGCGCTGATCGCGGTTGATGCGCCCGCTAAAGGAGAGCTGACCGCGGTGATGCTCATCCTGCTCCATCTGCAGATTGATGCCGCGCACCGCCACCTGTTCATCATCGCCGTGCTGGAACACCAGCAGGCTGTCGGCCACCTCAAGGCGACCGATATCAAAAGACCAACCCCGGGTTTCATCCCCCGGCGCCCGGGTGGAGCCTGGAGCCACCGGCGCATCCGCCGGGCGTCGCTCCTCGCTCTGGGGCGTAAGTTGAATCACCGCCCCTTTCAGCATCACCTGACTGACCTGCAGACGATGAGAAATCAGCGGCAGAAGATCGACATCGAGACGCATATTATCCGCGCTGACCAGCGGCTGACTGGCACCCGGCGCGGTTAACGACATCCGCCCCGAGAGAATGCTGAGCTGCGGCCAGACGTGCCAGCGTAACGGGCCGTTAAGCTTCAGCTGATATCCGCTGCGCTGTTCAACCTGCTTTACCATGTAGCTGCGGAAGTCATTAGGATCCACCATCACCACCAGCGCGGTAAGACCGGAAACCAGTACGACCAGCAGTATCATCAGCGTGGTAAGAAATCGTCTCATTACGTCCTCAAATGTGCGTGCGTTCCAACTAATCCTTGTCGATACGGCTGGCAACGGCGCCCTGCTGGTCGCGATATTTCGCGTCCTGGCGTCGGTTATAAGGCCTTGCCGCAGGCCCGGATAGCGGTTCGAAGCTCAGGGCGCCGATAATCATACCGGGGCGCAACGCCAGCGGCAGCTTTCCAGAGTTGTAAAACTCCAGCACGATATGGCCCTGCCAGCCTGGATCGATGCGGTGAGCAGTCACGTGCACCATCAGCCCCAGACGCGCCAGCGACGATCGACCATCCAGCCAGCCGACCAGGTTGTCCGGCAGGCGCACCGACTCCAGCGTTATCGCCAATGCCAGCTCTCCGGGGTGCAGGTAGAAGGCATCTCCTTCCGGCAGCACAATCTCATCGCTCATGACCCGATCCAGAGCCGCGCTAACTTCGGCCTTCGGACCGCTCAGATCGATAAACGCCGCCGTGTGACCGCTGAAGGTGCGGAATTTATTGCCCAGGCGTACGTCAACGGTCGCGCCGTTAATCCGTTCCACCGGCGGGCGCGGCGTGATGGCTAAACGGCCTTCATCGAGCCAGGCTTCGATATCACGATCGCACAGACGCATCTTTTATTCTCCTTAAGTCGGACGGAAGGGGCGCACAATATGCCGCCCCCTCGGGCGATTTTACTCAAAAAACTGACTGATTTTGGCCTTCAGAATATCGATGGCAATGCGGTTTTTACCCCCGCGTGGCACAATAATATCCGCATACTGCTTGGAAGGATCGATAAACTGCAGGAACATCGGACGCACCGTCTTTTGATATTGTGCCATTACCGAGTCCATAGAGCGACCACGCTCATTCACGTCGCGACGAATACGACGCATCAGACAAATATCCAGCGGTGTGTCGACGAAAATCGAGAAGTTCATTTCCTGGCGCAGGCGCGCATCGGTCAGCAGCAGAATCCCCTCCAGAATAATCACTTTTTTCGGTTCGAAATGGACGGTTTCCTGAGTACGGGTATGCTCCACATAGCTGTAAACCGGCAATTCGATACTTTTCCCCTGCTTGAGCATTTGCAAATGCTGGAACAGCAGATTGTGATCCATGGCATTGGGGTGGTCGTAATTGGTCTTAATCCGCTCCTCCATGGAGAGGTGACCCTGATCTTTGTAATAACAATCTTCTGGAATAACACCAATGTGTTCATCGCCAACCTGATCGCGCAGCTCACGGTAGAGCGTACTGGCGATAAGACTTTTCCCTGATGCCGATGCGCCGGCGATCCCAACGATGACGCATTGATGAGACTTGTCAGTCATAAATTAAACGACCTGATTCACTGAATAATATGTCCTTCCTGGCTCAGGTTAGCTCTGTGAACCCGCTACAGCGCAAACCCTGAACAGTCAGGATAAGTTAAGAAAGGTAGCGCGCTTATGCCCGCCGCCGCAATTATAGGGATTTCACGCATTTGATACCAGACAAAACCATCAGGCGGCTAACCAGCCATCGCTGTTCCAGATATGCAACAGCGCATAGCTGCGCCACGGCTGCCAACGTTCGGCATAGCGGCGAATCTGCCCTGGCGTCATCCCTGCAAAGCGCTGCTTCACCAGATAATCATCCGCCAGGAACACGTCCGGCGCCTGCCAACCGCGCAGAGCGAAATAGCTGGCGGTCCAGCGCCCGATGCCTGGCAACTGTATCAGCTGGCGAATCCCCTGCTCCACCGATGCCGGTCGTTCAAGCGGGAATTCCCCGGCAGCGCACAGCGCGGCGATATGAATTATCGCCCGGGCGCGCTGGAGCGGCATGCCCAGCGGCCGCAGCTGTTCCGCCGCCAGAGAAGCCAGACGCCGGGGTTCAGGAAACAACTGCCAGCCCGGATTCCCCGGCAGCGGCTCGCCGAAGGTTTGCGCCACTCTGGCGGTCAGCTTCGCGGCCATCGCCACGCTCACCAGTTGCCCCAGCACGGCGCGCACCGCCTGTTCGAAAGGATCGATACACCCCGGCAGGCGCAGACCGGGGCGGCTGGCCGCCAACGGGCCCAGTCCGGCCAGGGTCGGCGCCGGATCGTGCGCCAGATCCAGCAACCCTCCTATACGTTCACTCACCTGACGCGCGACCGGCGCCAGCCCTGGCGTTAGCCCCACCCGCAACCGATGGCGCGCCGTATCGGGCTCCAGGGTCAACAGCCCGCTATGCCCCATAAGCGACAGACTGCGGCAATAACGCTCTGGCGTGACCCACTCCAGCCCTGCGCAGGCACGCGCGCCCAGGAAGGCCAGCATCCAGTTCCAGTCGTAGGGGGGCGTATAATTTAGCTCCAGCGTCAGCATAACGGCTCCTCAGTCTCCATGTTCTTTGATTCAGCATAACGGGCCGCGTAGCCTGACGCTTTGCTTTTTTATTCCGCGGCAAGCCCGCCAGAAATATTGCCGGATGCCGGACATTTCGCTAAAGTCGCCCCCCTTCTTCGAGACCCGACCAGGAATTAACGATGCTTACCGGTTTTGACTATGGCACCGCCAACTGCGCAATGGCCGTGATGCGCGACGGCATCCCTGAAATGCTGCCGCTGACGCCCCAGGGGAATCTGCTGGCGTCAATGATCTGCGCCCCCACCCGCGAAGGCATCAGCGAATGGCTGTGGCGTCATCACCAAATCTCTCCGGGTAGCAACGAAGGCCAGGCGCTGCTTAAGCGCGCGATGAGCTATAACCGCGAAGAAGACATCATCATTACTCCCGCCAGCGTGCTGTTTGGCCAGTCGGCGCTGGACCTTTATATGGACGACCCGGAAGAGGTCTGGTTCGTTAAATCACCGAAATCCTTCCTGGGAGCCAGCGGCCTGAAGCCGCAACAGGTAGCGCTGTTTGAAGATCTGGTCTGCGCCATGATGCTGCATATTCGCCAACAGGCAGAGGCCCAACTGGACCAGGAAATCACCGCCACCGTCATTGGCCGCCCTATTAACTTCCAGGGGCTGGGCGGCGATGACGCGAATGCTCAGGCCCAGGGCATTCTGGATCGTGCCGCAAAGCGTGCGGGTTTTGGCGAGGTGGCATTCCAGTATGAACCGGTCGCCGCCGGGCTGGATTTTGAAGCGACGTTGAGCCATGAGCAACGGGTGCTGGTGGTGGATATCGGTGGCGGTACCACCGACTGTTCGCTACTGCTGATGGGACCCCAGTGGCTGAATTCCCGGGATCGCGACGCCTCGCTGCTCGGCCACAGCGGCTGCCGGGTGGGCGGTAACGATCTGGATATCGCGCTGGCCTTTAAGCAGCTGATGCCGCTGCTGGGCATGGGCGGCGAAACGGAAAAAGGCATCGCCCTGCCGACCCTACCCTGGTGGAACGCGGTGGCTATCAACGATCTACCCGCCCAGAGCGACTTCTACAGTCCGGCCTGCGGGCGGTTACTGAGAGACCTGGTGCGCGACGCCCGTCAGCCCCAACAGGTTGAACGGCTATTGACGGTCTGGCGCCAGCGCCTGAGCTATCGTCTGGTGCGCTGCGCCGAAGAGAGCAAGATTGCGCTGTCGGATACCGCACGGATTGCGACGCGCCTTGACTTTATCAGCGATGCGCTTATCGCCGATATCGATAGCCAGGGGATGGAGGCGGCGCTGAGTCAGCCGCTGCAGCGCATTCTGGAGCAGGTCACTCTGGCGCTGGAGTCCGGCAGAGAGACGCCGGATGTCATCTATCTGACCGGCGGCAGCGCCCGTTCGCCGCTGGTTCGCCAGGCGCTGGGCGCCCTGCTGCCCCATATTCCCATCGAGGGCGGGGACGATTTTGGTTCCGTTACCGCCGGGCTGGCCCGTTGGGCGCAGGTGGTTTTTCGCTAATGTATAAAAAGGGGGCCATCGCGCTTTAGCGTGAAGCTGAAGTTATCGGCGACTGCCCCATCTTCCGGGTGAATATGTAGCGCAGGAGAAGGTTCCGTTCACCTTAAGATGATTTTGCTTATGTCGATAGCTGAGCCGGTGAACGGGTCGCCAGGGGGGTGGCGACTGAGCCCCCCTGGCCCGTTCACCGGCTGTAAATCCACAGAGAAGCAGTTACGTAAAGTGAACGGAACAGCCCACCACATCATCATATTCTGCCGGTTTTTAGCTTCCGCTTTCAAACATTCCACGCTAATTCGCAATTAACCAAAATAAGGGCCCGTCATCACGACAGGCCCTCCCCCTTTATATCATCCACTTAAATCTTAAACTGCCCCACCACCTGAGCCAGCTCGGTCGCCTGCTGCTGCAACGCCCCGGAAGAGGCCGAAGAGGCTTCAACCAGCGCCGCATTCTTTTGCACCATGCTGTCCAGTTGCGCCACCGCCTGATTAATTTCGTTAATGCCCGTCGTCTGTTCCTGCGCCGAACGGCTGATCTCACTCATCATTACGGTAACCGATGAGACGCTGTTTACCACCTCCTGGATGGTATTGCTGGCCTGCTGTACCTGCCGGACCCCGGTACTCACACTGTGCACAGTATTCTCCACCAGCTCGCGGATCTCTTTGGCCGCCTCGGCGCTGCGACCGGCCAGATTACGCACTTCGCTTGCCACCACGGCGAAACCCCGCCCCTGCTCCCCCGCGCGGGCCGCTTCCACCGATGCATTCAACGCCAGAATATTGGTCTGGAAAGTAATACCGTCGATAACCCCGATAATATTGCCAATCTTTTCGGACGCGCGTTCAATACCATTCATCGTCTGCGTCACTTCCCCTATCGACTCGCCGCTGCTACGCGCCACTTCAGCGGCTTCCAGCACCGCGGTGTTGGCACGATCCGCAGCGCTGGCGGCGTTCATTGCCGTAGCGGAAATTTCCTCTAATGCCGCAGAAGTTTGTTGCAGGTTCGCCGCAGCGGTTTCAGTGCGAGTGGCCAACTCCTGAGTCCCTTGCGAAATTTCCAGCGAGGTGGAACGCACGGATTCGCTACCATAATGAATCGTGCCGATAACCGCCGCCAGTTTATCGACAAAGCGGTTAAAAGCGCTGGCGATTTGCACCACCTCGCGATTTCCCATCACCGGCAGGCGCCGGGTGAGATCGCCATTTCCGGCGGCAATGGCATCCATCATCTCATCCATCAAAACCCGGGTTCTATCCAGCGGTTTAATGCTGCTGCGCACCAGATAATGGATAAACAGGGACGACAGGACGATAAGCACGATCGTGACTAATGCCGACATCATCAGCTGATCGCGCATTCCCTGCCGCGCCTCTTCCAGATCCCTTGCGATCGCGATATACCAGGAAGTGCCAGGTATCGGCAACGCTATCATATAGGCTTCCCGTCCTGAGATCGTCGCCTGGAACGGCGTCTTCGATGTCAAAAGCTGCGTCAGACTGATATTTTCACTAATACTTTTCAGCGGCTTAAGCGTCAGCGCATCATCCGGATGAGCGATGATGGTGCCATCAGCGGCGATCAGCATCCCGAAGCTATGCTTTGTCGGGTTAATCATGCGCACATTGTCGGTGACATCTGAGATATCAATATCCCCACCCACTACGCCCTGAAAAACCCCCTGTTCCACCAGCGGTGACGCCACGGTAACGGTCAGTTTCCCCGTCCCGATATCGACATAGGGATTAGTCAGGATGGTCTTTCCGGCCTGTTGTGCCTCCTGATACCAGGGGCGTATCGTGGCATCGAACCCTTCAGGCACGCCGCTCATATCGGAGGCGATAAACTTTTTTCCCGCAGAGACTTCAAAAACGTTAAAAAAGTCACCCGCCACGCTAATGAGCTTCAGTGACGAGAGCGGATTATCTTCAGAAATAGAGGGAAGTAACGCTTCAATGTGGGCGCTGCGGGCGGCAACCCAGTGCTGAATGGTTGCCACATGGCTTTCTGCCAGCGAGGTTAACGTGGCGTCGAGCGACCTCTGATTCGCGCGGGCGCTGGCGGTATAGTTAACAAAGGTGTTGACCAATAATGAAATTATGACAATGAGGATTGTCGCAGCTAATAGCCTGGTACGGATAGAGTTAAGCATGATTTCTCCAGAAGTCAGTAATCCGTTACTCCAGAGAAAGCTATCGCGAGCATTGATAAAAAACTTTATAAGCCCCACCGTGCTTAGAGGGTAGATGTCTCTGATTTTCACCGGGGTTTAGCGCCACTCTGTAGCACTCAGGTTGATGACAAAGAGGGAAAAAGCGTGGCTTTCCCCTCTTTGTGGTTGATTTTCCTTGTTTATTTTTCTGGTGATTCTGGCCGAACGAGTTCGGCCAGGGGTTTGTCATCAGTCTCAGTGCTACTCTGTAGCACTCTGATAACCTGCGTTGTAAAGCCTGATAACAACCACCTCAGGAACCAGACTATTCCTGAAGGCCATTCCATATTTCCTCCATTTTTCCCTGCCTGACGCCGTCTAAACTAGTACCATTACGCCAAATCGTTTCAGGGTAGAAGACGTTAATGATGAAAGGCTCTAAGAAGAACCGCTGGATGTGGCTGGCGGGCATTGTGATTATCGTGCTGGCAGCGCTCTATTTCTGGCGTTCGCACACCTCCAGCGACGGCAATTCGCCCCCCCAGGCCGCCGGGCAGCAGAAACCCGGCGCAGGCGCACGCGGTGGGCGCGGTATGCGCGCCCCGGCGCCGCCAGTACAGGCGGCTACAGCGACAAGCGAGTCGGTTCCGCGCTATCTCACGGGCCTTGGCACCGTCACCGCCGCTAATACCGTTACGGTACGCAGCCGGGTTAACGGTCAACTGATGGCTATCCACTTTCAGGAAGGCCAGCAGGTAAAAGCGGGCGACCTTCTGGCGGAAATCGATCCCAGCGAATTTAAGGTGGCCCTCGCCCAGGCCCAGGGTCAGCTGGCGAAGGATCGCGCAACGCTCGCCAACGCCCGCCGCGATCTGGCTCGCTATCAGCAACTGGCCAAAACCAATCTGGTTTCTCGCCAGGAGCTGGATACCCAGCAGGCGCTGGTCAGCGAGACCCAGGGAACTATTAAAGCCGATGAGGCTTCGGTCGCCAGCGCCCAGTTGCAGCTCGACTGGAGCCGCATCACCGCCCCTATCGATGGCCGGGTCGGCCTGAAGCAGGTGGATATCGGTAACCAGATCTCCTCCAGCGACACCACCGGCATCGTGGTTCTGACCCAGACCCACCCCATCGACGTCGTTTTCACCCTGCCGGAAGGGGATATCGCTTCTATTCTGGCAGCCCAGAAGGCGGGGCAGACCCTGAGCGTCGAAGCCTGGGATCGCACCAACAAGCAGAAGCTGAGCGCTGGCGCCCTGTTAAGCCTTGATAACCAGATCGATGCCACCACCGGCACCATCAAACTCAAGGCGCGCTTTGCCAATCAGGATGACAGGCTGTTCCCCAACCAGTTCGTCAATGCCCGCATGCTGGTAGATACCCAGCATGACGCGGTCGTTATCCCTTCCGCGGCGCTACAGATGGGTAACGAAGGCCACTTCGTCTGGGTGCTGGGCGACGGCAATAAGGTCAGTAAACATCTGGTGACCACCGGCATTCAGGACAGCGAAAAAGTGGTGATTACCGGCGGGCTTTCCGCAGGAGACAGGGTCGTAACCGACGGTATCGATCGTCTGACCGAAGGTGCCACAGTGGAAGTGGTGGATGCCCACGACGCCGAAACCAGCTCGGGTAAACGCGCCTCTTTGAAAGAGAAAGGCGGCGCTCAGGGGGCGGGTTCCTGATGCAGGTATTGCCTCCCAGCGCCACCGGCGGCCCGTCCCGCCTGTTTATTCTGCGCCCGGTCGCCACCACCCTGATGATGGTGGCTATCATGCTGGCCGGTATTATCGGCTATCGCTTCCTGCCGGTGTCGGCGCTGCCCGAAGTGGACTACCCCACCATTCAGGTGGTGACCCTCTACCCCGGCGCCAGCCCGGATGTGACCACCTCCGCCATTACCGCGCCGCTGGAGCGCCAGTTCGGCCAGATGTCGGGGCTTAAGCAGATGTCCTCCCAGAGCGCCGGCGGCGCTTCGGTGGTCACCCTGCAGTTCCAGCTCACCCTGCCGCTGGATGTGGCTGAGCAGGAAGTGCAGGCCGCCATTAACGCCGCCACCAACCTGCTACCGGGCGATCTGCCTAACCCGCCGGTCTACAGCAAGGTGAACCCGGCGGATCCGCCGATTATGACCCTGGCCGTTACCTCCTCCGCCCTGCCGATGACCCAGGTTGAGGATATGGTGGAAACCCGACTGGCCCAGAAAATCTCCCAGGTTTCCGGCGTGGGTCTGGTCAGCATTTCCGGCGGTCAGCGTCCGGCGGTAAGGGTTAATCTTAACGCCCAGGCGCTGGCGGCCCTTGGCCTGACCAGCGAAACGGTGCGTACCGCCATCAGCAACGCCAACGTTAACTCCGCCAAAGGGAGCCTTGACGGCCCGGCCCGTGCCATTACTCTTTCCGCCAATGACCAGATGAAGTCAGCGGAAGAGTACCGCCAGTTGATCGTGGCTTACCAGAACGGTTCGCCGGTGCGACTGGGGGATGTGGCAACCGTAGAACAGGGTGCAGAAAATAGCTGGCTGGGCGCCTGGGCGAACAAAGATCAGGCGATTATCATGAACGTCCAGCGTCAGCCGGGCGCCAATATCATCGATACTGCCGACAATATCCGTAAGCTGCTGCCGACCCTGAAAGAGAGTCTGCCCAAATCGGTAAAAGTGGAACTGCTGACCGACCGCACCACCAATATTCGCGCCTCGGTGACCGATACCCAGTTCGAACTGATGCTGGCTATCGCGCTGGTGGTGATGATCATCTATCTGTTCCTGCGCAACGTGCCCGCCACCATTATTCCCGGCGTGGCGGTACCGCTGTCGCTGGTAGGCACCTTTGCGGTGATGGTCTTTTTCGATTTTTCGATCAACAACCTGACGCTAATGGCGCTGACCATCGCCACCGGCTTTGTGGTGGATGACGCAATCGTTGTGATCGAGAATATCTCGCGCTACATAGAAAAGGGCGAGAAACCGCTGGCCGCCGCGCTGAAAGGGGCGGGAGAGATCGGCTTTACCATTATCTCCCTCACCTTCTCGCTGATTGCGGTGCTGATCCCGCTGCTGTTTATGGGGGATATCGTCGGTCGTCTGTTCCGCGAATTCGCCATTACGCTATCGGTGGCAATTCTGATTTCGGCGGTGGTATCCCTGACGCTGACGCCCATGATGTGCGCCCGCATGCTGAGCCACGAATCGCTGCGTAAACAGAACCGCTTTTCCCGGGCCAGCGAGCGGATGTTCGATCGCATCATCGCCGCCTACGGCCGGGTGCTGAAGCGGGTGCTAAACCACCCGTGGCTGACCCTGGGCGTGGCGCTGGGCACCATGGCGCTGACAGTGCTGCTGTGGGTGATGATCCCCAAAGGCTTCTTCCCGGTGCAGGATAACGGCATTATCCAGGGCACCCTCCAGGCGCCGCAGTCGGTCTCTTTCGAATCCATGGCAGGCCGAAGCCGTCAGGCGGCAGATGTGATCCTGAAAGATCCGGCGGTAGAGAGCGTAGCGTCCTTTATCGGGGTCGACGGCACCAATCCGGCGCTCAACAGCGGCCGTCTGCAAATCAACCTGAAACCGCTGGATGAACGCGACGATCGGGTCAGTACCGTCATCACGCGTTTGCAGCAACAGGTGGCAAATCTGCCGGGGATCTCACTCTATTTACAGCCGGTTCAGGATCTGACCATCGATACCCAGGTGAGCCGCACTCAGTATCAGTTTACGCTACAGGCTACCTCCCTCGACGAGCTCAGCACCTGGGTTCCGAAGCTGATGGATAAGCTGAACACCCTGCCACAGCTTGCCGATGTCAGCAGCGACTGGCAGGACCAGGGGATGGTGGCATACGTTAACGTCGACCGTGACTCAGCCAGCCGTCTGGGCATTACCATGTCAGACGTGGATAACGCGCTGTATAACGCCTTCGGCCAACGGCTGATCTCCACCATCTACACCCAGGCCAACCAGTACCGGGTGGTGCTGGGGCATGACACCAGCACCACGCCGGGACTGGCGGCGCTTGACCATATTCGCCTGACCAGCAGCGACGGCGGCATCGTCCCGCTAAACGCTATCGCAAAGGTCGAGCAGCGCTTTGGGCCGCTGACTATCAACCATCTGGATCAGTTCCCGTCGACCACCATCTCGTTCAACGTACCGGACGACTATTCGCTGGGCGACGCGGTACAGGCGATTAACGAAGCTGAACAGTCCCTGAACTTCCCGAGTGATATCACCACCTCGTTCCAGGGCAGCACCCTCGCCTTCCAGGCAGCGCTGGGCAGCACGGTATGGCTGATTGTGGCCTCAGTGGTGGCGATGTATATCGTGCTGGGGGTGCTGTACGAAAGCTTTATTCACCCCATCACCATTCTTTCCACCCTGCCTACCGCCGGAGTCGGCGCCCTGCTGGCGCTGATGCTGGCGGGTAACGAACTGGATGTGATCGCCATTATCGGCATCATCCTGCTGATCGGCATCGTGAAGAAGAACGCCATCATGATGATCGACTTTGCGCTGGCGGCGGAGCGCGAACAGGGCATGGCCCCTTATGAGGCCATCTATCAGGCCTGCCTGCTGCGTTTCCGCCCGATCCTGATGACCACCCTGGCGGCACTGCTCGGCGCGCTGCCGCTGATGCTGAGTACCGGCGTCGGCGCCGAACTGCGCCGCCCGCTGGGGATTGGCATGGTGGGCGGTCTGCTGGTCAGCCAGGTACTGACTCTGTTCACCACGCCGGTCATCTACCTGCTGTTCGACCGCCTGTCACACTGGACCCGCAGCCGTTTTCCTAAGCGTGAAGAGGAGGCGTAAGTGAAATTCTTCGCCCTCTTTATTCACCGTCCGGTGGCTACCATCCTGCTCAGCGTCGCCATTACGCTGTGCGGGGTGCTGGGCTTCCGGCTGTTGCCGGTAGCGCCGCTGCCGCAGGTGGACTTTCCGGTGATTATGGTCAGCGCTTCGCTGCCTGGCGCTTCGCCGGAAACCATGGCCTCTTCGGTGGCGACGCCGCTTGAACGCTCGCTGGGCCGCATCGCCGGAATCAACGAGATGACCTCCAGCAGCTCGCTGGGCAGTACCCGCATTATTTTGCAGTTCGACTTCAGCCGCGATATCAACGGCGCGGCCCGTGACGTGCAGGCGGCGATTAACGCCGCCCAGAGCCTCCTGCCGAGCGGCATGCCCAGCCGCCCGACCTACCGCAAGGCTAACCCGTCGGACATGCCTGTCATGATCCTGACGCTCACCTCGGAGACTTATTCCCAGGGCGAGCTGTACGACTATGCCTCGACCCAACTGGCTCAGACCATCGCCCAGATCGACGGCGTGGGCGACGTCAGCGTCGGGGGTAGTTCCCTGCCCGCCGTCCGGGTGGCGCTGAATCCCCAGGCGCTGTTTAACCAGGGGGTCTCGCTGGATGCGGTGCGCAACGCCATCAGCAACGCCAACGTGCGTCGCCCCCAGGGAGCGGTGGAAGACGATACCCGGCGCTGGCTGTTGCAGACCAACGACGAGCTGAAAACCGCCGCCGAATATCAGCCGCTGGTGGTGCACTACAACAACGGCTCCGCGGTACGCCTGAGCGATGTCGCCACCGTGACCGATTCGGTACAGGACGTGCGCAACGCCGGGATGACCAACGCCAAACCGGCCATTCTGCTGATGGTGCGCAAAACGCCGGAAGCCAACATTATCGAAACCGTGGACAGGATTCGCGAGCGCCTGCCTTTGCTTCGCGAAACCATCCCTGCCGCCATCGACCTGCAGGTAGCGATGGATCGCTCCCCCACCATTCGCGCTTCGCTGGCGGAAGTGGAGCAAACCCTGGCGATCTCGGTGGGGCTGGTGATTCTGGTGGTATTCCTGTTCCTGCGCTCCGGCCGCGCCACCTTCATTCCGGCGGTGGCCGTGCCGGTATCGCTCATCGGCACCTTTGCGGCCATGTACCTGTGCGGCTTTAGCCTGAATAACCTGTCGCTGATGGCCCTGACCATCGCCACCGGCTTTGTGGTGGATGACGCTATTGTGGTGCTGGAGAATATCGCCCGCCACATTGAGGCGGGGATGAAGCCCCTGCAGGCGGCGCTCCAGGGGGTGCGTGAAGTGGGCTTTACCGTGCTCTCCATGAGCGTGTCGCTGGTGGCGGTGTTCCTGCCGCTGCTGCTGATGAGCGGCCTGCCAGGCAGGCTGTTCCGCGAATTCGCCGTGACGCTCTCGGTCTCTATCGGTATTTCGCTGGCAGTCTCGCTGACCCTGACACCCATGATGTGCGGCTGGCTGCTGCGCAACAGCGACAAGCCCCAGCATAATCGCGGTATCGGTCGGCTTCTGAATGCCATGCAGCAGGGCTACGCACGCTCCCTTAAGTGGGCGCTTAACCACGCCCGGCTGGTGGGCTGCGTGCTACTCGCCACCATCGCCCTTAACGTCTGGCTTTATATCACCATTCCCAAAACCTTCTTCCCGGAGCAGGACACCGGTGCCCTGATGGGCGGCATTCAGGGGGATCAGAGCATCTCGTTCCAGGCGATGCGCGGTAAACTGCAGGACTTTATGACCATCATCCATGCAGACCCGGCGGTAGATAACGTCACCGGCTTTACCGGCGGTTCCCGGGTCAATAGCGGCATGATGTTTATCACCCTTAAGCCGCTGTCGGAGCGGAACGAAAGCGCCCAGCAGGTGATCGACCGGCTGCGTAAAAAGTTGATGAAAGAGCCCGGTGCCAGCCTGTTCCTGATGGCGGTGCAGGATATTCGGGTGGGCGGACGTCAGTCCAACGCCAGTTATCAGTACAGCCTGCTGTCTGACGACCTTAGCGCTCTGCGCGAATGGGAGCCGAAGATCCGTAAAGCGCTGGCGGCGCTGCCTGAGCTGGCGGACGTCAATTCGGATCAACAGGACAACGGCGCGGAGATGGATCTGGTCTACGATCGCGACAGCATGTCGCGGCTGGGCATTGACGTTTCCGATGCGAACAACCTGCTGAACAACGCCTTCGGCCAGCGTCAGATCTCCACCATCTACCAGCCCCTGAACCAGTACAAAGTGGTGATGGAGGTGGACTCGCGCTATACCCAGGACGTCAGTTCCCTCGATCAGATGTTCGTTATCAATAACGACGGTAAGCCTGTCCCGCTGTCGTACTTCGTCAAATGGCAGCCTGCCAACGCCCCGCTGTCGGTGAATCATCAGGGGCTGTCGGCCTCGTCGACTATCTCCTTTAACCTGCCGACCGGGGTTTCGCTTTCCGAAGCCAGCGCGGCTATCGACAGGGCCATGACTCAGCTTGGGGTGCCTTCATCGGTGCGCGGCTCTTACGCCGGGACCGCCCAGCTATTCCAGGAGACCATGAACTCTCAGGTGATCCTGATTCTGGCGGCCATCGCCACGGTTTATATCGTGTTGGGGATCCTGTATGAAAGCTATGTTCATCCGCTGACCATTCTTTCCACCCTGCCTTCGGCCGGGGTCGGCGCCCTGCTGGCGCTGATGCTTTTCGGCGCCCCTTTCAGCCTGATTGCGCTGATTGGGATTATGCTATTGATTGGCATTGTGAAAAAGAACGCCATCATGATGGTGGACTTCGCCATCGAGGCCCAGCGCCACGGAGATCTGTCGCCCCAGGAGGCCATCTTCCAGGCCTGTCAGCTGCGCTTTCGGCCGATTATGATGACTACCCTGGCGGCGCTGTTCGGCGCCCTGCCGCTGGTTATCTCCAGCGGCGACGGCGCAGAGCTGCGCCAGCCGCTGGGCATTACCATCGTCGGCGGTCTGGTAATGAGCCAGTTGCTGACGCTCTACACCACGCCGGTGGTCTATCTGTTCTTTGACCGTCTGCGGCTGCGCTTTACGCGCCGGAGCAAGCGCGAGAAAGCACTGATGGGTGAATAAACGATGACCGAGCTCCCGAATACGGTTCGCTGGCAGTTGTGGATTGTCGCCTTCGGCTTCTTTATGCAGTCGCTGGACACCACCATTGTCAATACCGCGCTTCCCGCCATGGCTCAGAGCCTGGGGGAAAGCCCGCTGCGTATGCATATGGTGATTGTCTCCTATGTGCTGACGGTGGCGGTGATGCTGCCCGCCAGCGGCTGGCTGGCGGACCGGGTCGGGGTGCGTAATATCTTCTTTAGCGCCATCGTGATCTTTACCCTGGGCTCCCTGCTATGCGCTCTGGCCCCCACCCTTAACGCCCTGATTATGGCCCGGGTGGTTCAGGGTATCGGCGGTGCCATGATGGTGCCGGTAGGGCGCCTGACGGTGATGAAGATAGTCCCTCGTGAGCAGTATATGGCCGCCATGACCTTCGTGACCCTGCCGGGTCAGGTCGGCCCGCTGCTCGGTCCGGCCCTGGGAGGCCTGCTGGTAGAGTACGCAAGCTGGCACTGGATCTTTCTGATCAATCTGCCTGTCGGGATCGCCGGTGCTATCGCGACTCTGTGGCTGATGCCCAACTACCGGATGCAGACCCGGCGCTTCGACTTTAGCGGCTTCTTTCTACTGGCCTTCGGTATGGCGGCCATTACCATCGCTCTGGATGGCAGTAAGGGCCTGGGTATCAATCCTCTGTGGCTGGCGCTGCTGGTCAGTTCAGGTGCGGTGGCGCTGATGTTCTATCTGCGTCACGCCCGTAGCAATCCCCGGGCGCTGTTCAGCCTGAACCTGTTCCACACCCGCTCTTACGCCATCGGACTCACCGCCAGCCTGTTCGCCCGCATTGGTAGCGGAATGCTGCCCTTTATGATTCCCATCTTCCTTCAGGTAGGGCTGGGCTTTTCGCCATTCCACGCCGGTCTGATGATGATCCCTATGGTGCTGGGCAATATGGGGATGAAGCGTATTGTGGTTCAGGTGGTCAACCGTTTTGGCTATCGTCACGTGCTGGTGTTCGCCACCCTGGCGCTGGCGTTTATCGCCGTGCTGTTTATGACGGCCGGACTGCTGGGCTGGACCGCCTCATTGCCGCTGGTGCTGTTTATGCTGGGCATGGTCAACGCCATGCGTTTTTCGTCAATGAATACCCTGACCCTGAAAGATTTGCCGGACAGCCTCGCCAGCAGCGGCAACAGCCTGCTGTCGATGGTGATGCAGCTTTCTATGAGCCTGGGCGTGACCCTGGCCGGTCTGCTGCTGGGCCTGTACGGTAGCCAGCATCTGTCCGTCGACAGTGGCGCCGCCCACCACGTCTTTCTCTACACCTGGCTGACCATGGCGGTGATTATCGCCCTGCCCGCGCTATTGTTCGCCCGGGTGCCAAAGGACAGCAGTAAAAATGTCGCCATCGCACGGCGCAAAAGGAGCCCTGAATGAAACGCTGGCGACCCGGCATTACCGCCAAACTGTTCTTTGCCATCTTCGGCACCTGCCTGCTGGTGCTGATACTGATGCACCAGGCGGTGCGTATCAGCTTCGAACGCGGTTTTATCGACTACATCAAACACGGTAACGAGCAGCGATTATCTCAGTTGAGCGACGCGCTGGCCGAACAGTACAGCGTTCACGGCGACTGGAGTTTTCTACGTCATAACGACCGTTTTCTGTTTCGGCTGCTGCGCTCGTTTGAACACGACCCCAATTCCGAAATGCCTCCCCACGGCTGGCGCACCCAGTTTTGGGTGACGGATGGCAACTTCCGCCGTTTAGTGGGGCCGCCGGGGCACATTCCGCCGGATGGCGCCAGCCAGCCGGTGCTGGTGGGCGGGAAAACCGTGGGCTGGGTGGTTTCATCGCCGGTGGAACGCCTGACCCGTAGCACCGACATCAACTTCGACCGACAGCAGAAGCGCACCAGTTGGCTGATCGTCGGTCTGTCGATCCTGCTGGCCGCCGGTGCCACCCTGCCGCTGGCGCGCGGCCTGCTAAAACCGGTGAAAAAGCTGGTAGACGGCACCCATAAGCTGGCGGCGGGGGACTTCACCACCCGCATTCCGGTAGGCCAGGACGAACTGGGGCGGCTGGCTAACGACTTTAACCAGTTAGCCAGCACCCTGGAAAAAAACCAACAGATGCGGCGCGCCTTTATGGCGGATATCTCCCACGAATTGCGCACGCCGCTGGCGGTGCTACGCGGTGAGCTGGAGGCGATTCAGGACGGCGTGCGCAACTTTACGCCGGAGACCGTCTCATCGCTGCAGGTGGAGGTCGCCACTCTCACCAAACTGGTGGACGATCTGCATCAGCTTTCCCTTTCCGACAAAGGGGCGCTGGCCTATCAGATGAAACCGCTGGATATCGTGGCGCTGCTGGAAGTGGCCTCCGGGGTGTTTAAACAGCGGTTCCGCAGTCGCGAACTCAGCCTGCGCCTGGCGCTTCCGGAACAGGTTACCCTGCCCGGCGACGCCGATCGCCTGCTCCAGCTATTCACTAATCTGCTGGAAAACAGCCTGCGTTACACCGACGCCGGCGGCGAACTTAAGGTCAGCGGCACGCTACACGGCAGAAACTTTGTGCTTAACTTCGCCGACAGCGCGCCCGGGGTCACGGATGAGCAGTTAGACAAACTGTTCGAGCGCTTTTATCGCACCGAAGGCTCCCGCAACCGCGCCAGCGGCGGTTCTGGTCTGGGTCTGGCTATCTGCCAGAACATTGTCCATGCGCATGGCGGCACCATTGAGGCTACCCATTCACCTTCCGGCGGGGTATGCATTAGGGTAGAGTTACCGCTGGATCCCGATTTACAGAGAAGTCAAAGCGTATGACTGAATTACCGATTGATGACAATGCGCCACGCGTACTGGTGGTGGAAGACGAACCCAAACTGGGCCAGTTATTGATCGACTACCTGCGCGCCGCCAGTTACGCGCCCAGCCTGCTGGCCCACGGCGATGAGGTGTTGCCTTATGTTCACCAGACGCCGCCGGACCTGATTCTGCTCGACCTGATGCTGCCGGGCACCGACGGCCTGACCCTGTGCCGGGAAATTCGCCGTTTTTCCGATGTGCCCATCATTATGGTCACCGCCAAAATCGAAGAAATTGACCGCCTGCTGGGGCTGGAGATTGGCGCCGATGATTACATCTGCAAGCCCTTTAGCCCACGGGAAGTGGTGGCGCGGGTTAAAACCATTCTGCGCCGCGTGCAGCCTAAGCGCGATGCGCTAAATGCCAGCGACAACCAGCCGCTGATTATCGACGAAGGCCGCTTCCAGGCAAGCTGGCGCGGCCAGGTGCTGGATCTGACCCCCGCCGAATTCCGGTTGCTGAAAACCCTGGCGACCGAACCCGGCAAGGTGTTTTCCCGGGAGCAGTTGCTTAACCATCTCTACGACGATTACCGGGTAGTGACCGATCGCACCATCGACAGCCATATCAAAAACCTGCGCCGCAAGCTGGAAGCCCAGGATGCCGAACAGGCCTTTATCCGCGCGGTTTATGGTGTGGGCTATCGCTGGGAAGCCGAGGCAGGCCAGGTGGTTTAAACCGCGTGCCAATAATATGACGGGCATAAAATCGCCCGTTATACTTTCATATAAATATAATAGCCACTGTTAGCCACTCATATTAAAAACTCGACCACCTCACCTGAAATTAATTACTTACTCACGTAACACCTTCAATTAAAAATAACCCGCCACGCCATCCTGATAAATTACATTCAGTTACAATTTGGTAATTTACATAAAAAGTATTTCCAGTAATTTCCAGATATCGATTCTGTTCCCTCTCTTTTCAGAAATCGATATCTACAATCGGACAATTAATATAGGGATTGTATTATGAAAGAAATTACAACTTCGCAATATATCATGGTCGGCGGCGGTTTTGGTACCTGCGGCCCGGGCAACAGCAACTGCGCGTCCGGCAATAAAGGCAGTAGCAGCAACAAAGGCAATGGCAATGCGGGTAATCGCGGCAGTAGCGGAACGCTGGCGGGGGGGTTCTTCGCCCCCAATAATCCCTACGATAAACCCGCTGGCTCTGGCGGCTGCGCTGGCGGCAGCCGCAGTAATAGCAGCACTAGCGGTGGTGCGAATAACTTCGGAACGCAGCGTTAATTTACATATTCAGGCGCCGTTTCACTTTTGAAATGGCTGCCTGAATCATCTGCCTCGCCCCACGGAAGGGTCCCCTCAGTAACCAGAAGGAGTTGATAATGACGATCTGGGTGTTTTATTCAAAGGATATCGCTATTAACGTTTATAATAAAACGCAGTTATCCGATACGCTTCGCCAAAAACTGATTAGCGATGGATTCCAAAAAATCGATCTGGAAATCTCGGCCGCCGATGAGGGAAAAGCTATCGACCTTCTCTTAGAGAATTACCGTGCCAATACCGAAGCACTTAAGGAATTTGGTAAGGATGTGACCTTTTCATCGCTGATATTTAATCTGCTGCGCCAGGGTTCTTAATAATGAAAGACCCTCACGACGATTTTAAGCGGCGTTTGCGCGCAGAAATTGTCGCCGCATTTAATCAGCGCGCCCCTCAGACACTCCCCCAGGAGATCAATCGCCCCAGGCCTGATGTATCCCACATAGCCCATAAACCGGAATACAGGATTCCCGATCTGATTCATACGGTATGGATTGGCGATCGGCATTCTCTGGATCTGAGCTATATCCAAATCTGGAAGGCGGCCAACCCCAATAAAACCTGCTGTCTGTGGGTCGATTCCGGAAGTCACGACTGCCAGCGCTTTCATCATCAGTTGGCCAACCATGTCAAAACCACCCGCCCCTGCGATCGGCATGACGCGCTGTTGCGGCTACAAAACGAGGCATTCGCCTTTATTCATCCGCAAATGGCCGGGGAGAAAACCTTTAACGCGTTAGCCGCGCAATTCCTGGCGCTCAAAGGGATTCCTGAGCAACCGCGGCCTGTCAGTCCCACCCCTGCCTCCGATCTGCAAATCAACGAAATCGCTTCGTTATTTACCGGCAAATTCGCCGCCCTGAGACGGTGTTACGACTATGAAGTGATACTCAGGGGCAACTTCGCAGCGGCCAGCGACATCGTCCGGCTGCTGATTCTCTATCGCTTTGGCGGACTCTATATCGACAGGGATACCCTACCCGACATTGATGGCCTTTTTACCACAACCAATGCCTGGCAGCATCTGGTCGGCATTCCGGGGCATCACGCCATAACCCGCGCCAAATCCACCGCGTTGCTTATCAGGCTGCGCGCCCCAAACGAGGATGCTCTGGCGCAGATAAGGGCCTGCCTGCTGTCGTTTCCGGAACCGCTGCGGGAGCCGCTTTGCCAGGCTATTATCGCGGATACCGCGCCGGTCCGTCTGGCCGATATTCGTGCCCTGGAACCGATCGCCTGCTACCGGGATCTTCCGGTACTCAGCGCCCTGTCCTGGCTCCCGGAGACCTGGTTCAGCAATGTTATCGGCTGCGCGCCCGGCGCTAAAGGCGTCTCGATTATGCTGCGCACCATCCACAAGCGTTATCGCTTTCTGGAATCCAACAACGCCATTTTTACGCTGATTGCCAGCCACGATAACCGTCACTATCTCTCGCGCTTGCTGCCCTGGCGCTATGAAAGCCTGATCAAAACCGGTGAAGTCACCCTTGCGTTAACCGGCCCCGGGATGATAGTCGAAGTTTTGCTGGCGCTGGGCTATCAGATTCTGAAGCTTAGCGAAGAAATTCCGCCTGCCTTTTTATCAGAGGCGATGCACGGCGCGTATCCGGGAATCGCCTTCTTTAGCCATACGCTAGACACGCCGTTAAGCGCCCGTTCCACATGGATGAATGGACTATGCAACAACAGGGAATCAGCGCGGTAATTATCTGCCGCGACGAACAGAGAACCATTGCCGCCGCCATCGATTCGCTGCTTGGGCTGGTCGATGAAATTCTGGTGCTGGATACCGGCTCAACCGATAGCACCCTGGATATCCTTTCAGGCTATGGAGCAGCCATTACGCTCCATACCCGCCGGTGGAACGACGATTTTTCCGCCGCCCGAAATTTCGCCATCACGCAAACCCGTTATCGATGGTGCCTGATGCTCGACGCCGACGAATATATCGCCAGCGAATCACGACCTGAGTTTCGCCGAACCCTTATCCGCCTGATGCACGAAGATCATGGCCGCACGCTCTACGCTCCCCTGATCGATAACCTGAACGGCACCCAACTTCTCAACAACGCCCGGCTGTTTAAAAAACGTCCCTCGCTGCGCTATTACGGCAGGGTGCACGAGTACCTTCGCGAAGCACAGAGCGAAATCCGGTTTGTACCCGAAATCAGAATTCATCATACCGGTTACCTCACTGACAGTGAGCACCAGAAGCATAAGCACCAGCGCAACTGGACGCTATTACAGCAGCAGATGGCGCTGGAGCCCAATAATCTGCGCTGGCAATATTTCGCTCTGCGCTATCTGCCTGACGATGGTCCGGAATATGCCGATATCATGCGCAATTTCGCCGCGCTCCCCCTGCCTTACGACAGCCAGTGGGAGATTTACGCCCTCAATATCAAGGCCCGATTTATCCATTGGCTACTGCTACGGGGAGAGCCTCATCAGGCCTTTCAGCATGCAGAAGCGCTGTATCAACATTACCAGAGCAGGGAGGTCACGACCCTGTATCTGCTCGCTCGTTATCTCAATGCCAGAGAGAAGTTTCGGGAAGAGGCCTGGATTGCATATCAGCTCCAGCTCTCTCTTAATGATCTGGAGAGCGATGACTACCTGATCGAACGCGCAGATATCGGCAGCTTTCGTCACGCGCTGGCTGAATTCACCCAGATCGCCAACGGTAATCTGTTGCGATGACGATATTCAGAAAGGAAGCGCTTCGACACCGCGGCGAACACTGGCAGGGAAAGGCTGTAATACTGGCGGGTATACCACGCTGGTTTACCGCTCTCTTTACGGCCCTTTTCTTCACCCTGGCGCTACTGTTGCTGTTCTTCGGTAACGGATACCGCAAGGTGAAGGTCAGTGGCGAACTGATCTCCGAACCACGACCAGTCACCGTCTACTCTCTGCATCAGGGCGTTATATCGCAAAGCTTTATCGCCCCGGGGAGTCAGATTCGCCGGGGAGATGCTTTGTATGAGATAGATGTGGGTCGAACCACCGCGGCAGGCGCGGTCAATAAAATACAAAAACAAAATATCGAACAGCAGATAGCCATGCTGGATAACATCCTTGAGCGAACGCGCCATAATAAGGAGGTTACCCTGGCCCTTATCGCCCGCCAGAAAGCCAGTTACCAACGTGAAATTACGGATTCTCAGCCGATTCTGGACAGTATCCGCCAGGGAATGAACTACACCCGCCACAGCGTACAGAGCTATCAGGAGTATCTGCGCCGCGGATTGATCAACAAAGAGCAGCTCACAGACCAGGTCTCCCTGGATCAACAACAGCAGCTCAATATGCTAAACGTCCGCACTCAGCATCAGCAGAATAAATTACAGATTCTGCTGCTGGCCAGCACGCTGCAAACCCAGGCAGCCGAATTCGATAATCAGCTATTTCAGTTGGCCATCCAACGCAGCGACCTGGTCAGGCAGCTGACCGAAACCGAAGCCAGCGGCAGCCTGCGGGTCACCGCCCCGGTCACAGGCAGGATCGAAACCTCAGGAATTATCCCGGGCCAGACCATTAGCCCGGGTGACAGCCTGTTGCAAATCATTCCCGGGAACATCAGTCACTATCAGCTGGTACTGTGGGTGCCCGCCCATGCCGTTCCCTATGTGGCCGTGGGTGACAGGGTAAACCTGAGCTATGATGCCTTCCCGGCCGAAAAATTTGGCCAGTTTTCTGGCGAAGTCGTTGCCATCTCCGCAGTCCCCGCTTCACGTCAGGAGATGGCAACCTACCCTTCAGCCCAGGAGATGGCCAACGATAACTCACAGACCTGGTATAAAATGCGGGTTATCCCCCGTCATACGCAGTTCTCCTGGCGTAACCGACGGTTTCAGCCACAGAATGGTCTGCGGGCCAGCTGTACACTATTTCTGGAAAAGAGGCGTTTGATCGAATGGTTGTTTTCGCCGGTACTCAGGATCGGTAACGAGACCAGAGGGCCGGTGGATGCCCTATAGCGCCCTGCTCAACCTGACGCTGCGCCACAGAGTGCCTGTGCTGCAGCAGAGCGAAGCCGGTGAATGTGGGTTAGCCTGCCTGGCGATGCTTGCCTGCTACCATGGAATGTCAACCAATGTGCTAACCCTGCGACAGCGCTTTGGCCTGTCCCTGCACGGCTGCACGGTGGCGACCCTGACGGGTATTGGCCGCGAACTCGGTATGGCCTCCCGGGTGCTCTCCCTTGAGCTGGAGGAGCTGGGGAATCTGACACTGCCTTGTATCATACACTGGAATTTCAATCACTTTGTGGTGCTGACCCATGTCCGCCCGGGCGGCATTACGATTCACGATCCCGCCTGTGGCCGAAAGCGTATCACGCTGAAAGAGGCGTCAAAAAGCTTTACCGGCGTTGCTCTGGAGCTCTGGCCGGAAACCACCTTTCCCCCTCCTGCCACACCTCTGCGTATCAGAATGCTCGATCTGCTGCGCAATATCCGGGGATTCAAAGGGGTATTAGTCAAACTCTTCCTGCTGTCGCTCATCGCGGAGTTTATCGGCCTGCTGTTTCCGATGGTGACCCAACTGGTCATGGACCATATCATCCCCGAACGCGACAGCAGCACGCTGAGTTTGATCTGCCTGGCGCTACTGCTAATGACGATGCTTCAGGGAGGGATCCTGCTGTGGCGCTACTGGGCCACCCTGCAGGTAAACGCACTCACCGACCTGCAATGGAAAGACGGATTATTTCGCCATATGCTCAGGTTGCCACTCGACTGGTTCGAAAAGCGCAAGCTGGGCGATATTCAGTCACGCTACTTTTCCATCGATATTATTCGCGAGGCCTTTATTCACGAAATTACCGGTGGCGTAATTGGTCTGATCATCTGCGCGGGCTCGCTGACCATGCTGATTTTATACGGTGGTACTCTGGCTGGCGTCGCCCTGGGTTTTACCCTGATCTATATCATTCTGCGCCTGACCACCTGGCCTCTGTATCGTCGGCTGTCGGAAGAGCAGCTGATCAAAAGCGCCAACGCCGACTCTTATCTGACCGAAACGCTGTTCAGTATAAATACCCTTAGAGCCCAGGGGCTGGCGGAAATTCGCAGCCGCACCATGTTGAATCTGAACGCACTGACCACAAATGCCGGGATCCGGATCGGAAAGTTTGATATGGCATTTAGTATTGCAGCCACGCTGATTGGCGGCAGTGAATCCATATTGATCCTCTGGCTGGGGGTATCCATGGTCCTTGAGAATCAGATGACGCTGGGCGCGTGGGTGGCATTTGGCGCATTTCGGACCCTGTTTTCCAACAGCGCCCTTGGGTTAACTGATACCCTGCTCCAGTTACGCATACTGTCACTGCATAACGAACGCGTCAGTGATATCGCACTGTCCCCGCCGGAAAATACCGGCTCAGCGCAGGTTAATTATCCCCCGGGAAAGGCGCTCAGTCTGCACGCTGAAAACCTGACCTACCGTTACGATCGCTTTTCCGCGCCGGTGCTCGACAGCGTTTCGCTTCAGGTTAAGGCGGGGGAAAGCGTCGCTATTACCGGTGCTTCCGGATGCGGGAAAAGCACGCTACTTAAACTACTCAGTGGCTTAACGCCACCAGACTCCGGCACCATTCAGGTGGATGGTCGGGATATTCACCGCTCGGACCTCGCCAGCTATCGCTGCGCCATCGCGTCGATACTGCAACACGACAGGCTGCTGTCCGGCGCGCTGCGCGACAATATCTGCGGTTTCAGCCAGCAACCGGACGAAGCGTGGATGATGGACTGCGCCAGACTCTGCTACATTCACGACGATATTATGGCGCTGCCCATGGGGTACGAGACACAGGTTGGTGAGCTGGGTGAAGGACTTTCCGGCGGACAACTTCAGCGGCTGTTTATCGCCCGGGCCCTGTATCGCCGACCCGGCATTCTGTTTATGGATGAGGCCACCAGCCACCTGGATGAACATAATGAACAGTTGATTAATCAGGCCATCGCTGGCCTTGCGATCACCCGTATTATCGTGGCGCATCGCCCTTCAACCATCGCTTCAGCCCAGCGGGTGATTATGCTGTAATCCGGCGCGTGAGTTCCTGTACCGAACTGTCCCACCAGCCCCCGTTTTCGGCAACCAACACAACGGCATGTCGGCAATCATTCGGATGTTCGCTCCAAATCTCTGCTTCCGGAATACCTTTACCGTCATAACGAATTCTTTCGCCATCAAACGGATAATAGCGACCAGCGTCAGTATCCAGAACAAACACCTGTAATAGATGTGACTGTCGGGCGATACGTCGCCATAAGGCTTTACCCCCCTGATACTGTTCATTATCACTCAGTAGCGTAATACCGCCCTGAACCGCCAGGGTTTCATACATCAGCGTCGCCAGCCCGATATGGCGCAGGCTACCTTCCACAACCACACCTTCAATTTGCGCCACATCGCTATCTTCCCAAAAGCTTTCGACCAGGACGCCTTCAAGCTGCGGACGTCGCCGTAACTCAAGCGTTGCCACCACTTTGTGGCGAAGCGCGCCATTTATCGTGACAGGCACGGCCTCTATCACCGCGGCAAAGGGGGTATCGCTGTCGAAAATCACCTGATACACCAGGTTACGGATTCTGACCTCTTCCAGCACGGCAAAGCGACGGGCGACAGTCGCAGGGGAATATGACATTGGAATCACAACCATAGAAGAATCTCCTGTTAGCAATACCGGCATCGTTACCTTCCTTGTAAAAAGCGTTTAATCACCACCACCTGAATAGCGACATTACAATAAATCAGACCAGCTGTACATTTTATAACCAGAATCCAGCTCGCAGTTCCCGGTTTACTCCCCCGCCTGCTGGCGCTACAATTCCCGCCCTTAAATAAAGGCTATATCCAAAGCCCTCGCTATACCGCCGTCTCATCAGGTGAGACGGGTCTGACCTGTCATCAGAACGAGAAAATCATGTTTAAACCGGAACTGCTCTCTCCGGCGGGAACGCTGAAAAATATGCGTTACGCCTTCGCCTACGGCGCCGATGCCGTCTACGCTGGCCAGCCACGCTACAGCCTGCGGGTACGCAATAACGAATTCAATCACGAAAATCTGGCGCTCGGCATTAACGAAGCCCATGCCCTTGGCAAAAAGTTCTACGTGGTGGTGAATATCGCTCCCCATAACGCCAAACTGAAAACCTTTATCCGCGACCTGAAACCGGTGGTGGATATGGGGCCAGACGCGCTGATTATGTCCGATCCCGGGCTGATTATGATGGTCCGCGAAGCTTTCCCTGAGATGGCGATTCACCTTTCGGTACAGGCCAACGCCGTAAACTGGGCGACGGTGAAGTTCTGGCATCAAATGGGGCTGACCCGTGTCATCCTTTCCCGCGAGCTGTCGCTGGAAGAGATTGCCGAAATCCGCCAGCAGGTGCCGGAAATGGAGCTGGAAGTCTTCGTGCATGGCGCGCTGTGCATGGCCTATTCCGGCCGCTGCCTGCTTTCCGGTTATATCAACAAGCGCGACCCCAACCAGGGGACCTGCACCAACGCCTGTCGTTGGGAATATAAGGTGCAGGAAGGCAAACAGGATGAGGTGGGCAATATCGTCCATCAATACGAGCCGATCCCGGTTCAAAACGTAGAACCCACTCTGGGCAGCGGCGCACCGACCGATAAGGTCTTTATGATTGAAGAGAGCCAGCGCCCGGGCGAATATATGACCGCCTTCGAGGACGAACACGGCACCTACATCATGAACTCAAAGGATTTACGCGCCATTGAACACGTTGGCCGTCTGACCCAGCTTGGCGTGCACTCGCTGAAGATAGAAGGCCGCACCAAATCCTTCTATTACTGCGCCCGTACCGCCCAGGTGTACCGCCAGGCCATTGATGACGCGGCGGCCGGTAAACCGTTTGACCCTTCACTGCTGCAGACCCTGGAAGGGCTGGCGCACCGCGGTTATACCGAAGGTTTTCTGCGTCGTCATACTCATGACAGCTACCAGAACTACGAGTACGGCTACTCGGTTTCCGACAGACAGCAGTTTGTCGGCGAATTCACCGGCGAACGCCGCGGCTCCTTTGCTGCGGTAGCGGTAAAGAACAAGTTTTCGCTGGGCGATCTCCTTGAGATGATGACTCCCCAGGGCAATGTCACCTTCACCCTGGAGAGCATGGAAAACGGCAAAGGTGCCGCAGTGGAAGTCGCCCCGGGCAACGGCCACACCGTCTGGCTGCCGGTCCCCGAGGCAATGCCGCTGGAGTATGCCCTGTTGATGCGCAATCTGAACGGTCAGACCACCCGTAATCCGCACGGAAATGAGCAGGTTAGCGTAAGTTAAGCGGGGATCTTTTTTTTTCGAAAACGATCACACACCAGCGCGACTGACGACGGTATGATGATCGCTCGAACGAAAATGAATCATCAGCTTTAACAGCAATCACCTCCTTAAACCTGCGTAAACTCATCTTACGCAGGTTTATTTTTGTCTTTCGTCCTGTTCTCAGGCGCCCCGCCTCGCTGTACGATAAACTTAATCTCCCCCTTGTTTGGTCCGAAGAGTCAGATATGGAAAATTCCTGCTTATCACTGATGATTGTTAATGGTAAAAGTGCGGGCGATGAGGCCCTGCGAACGGCCGTTGCCGATATGCGCGAAGCAGGCCACCGGCTGGAAGTGCGCGTCACCTGGGAGCACGGCGATGCCGCCCGCTACCTCGACGAAGCCGTGGCTCTTGGCGCGCAAACCGTGATTGCCGCAGGCGGCGATGGCACGATTAACGAAGTCGCCACCGCTCTGGCGGGCCTGAGCGGCCAGCAGCCTGCGCTGGGCATTGTGCCGCTCGGCACCGCCAATGACTTTGCCACCAGCGCCGGTATCCCTCTTGAGGCAGACAAGGCGCTACAGCTGGCGCTGGTCGGACGCCCTTCCGCCATCGATCTGGTCGGCGTTAACGATAAGGCCTGGTTTATCAATATGGCAACGGGCGGCTTCGGTACCCGAATCACGACCGAAACTCCGGAAAAACTGAAAGCGGCGCTGGGCGGTGTCTCCTACTTTATTCACGGTCTGCTGCGGATGGATACCCTGAAGCCGGACCGCTGCGAGATTCGCGGCGAGAATTTCCACTGGCAGGGGGATGCTCTGGCGATCGGCATCGGTAACGGCCGTCAGGCGGGCGGCGGTCAGCAGCTCTGCCCCGAAGCGCTGATCAACGACGGTCTGCTGCAACTGCGCATCTTCACCGGCGAAGAGCTGCTGCCCGCCCTGCTCTCCACTCTGGGCAAGCCGGAGGAGAACCCCAATATTATCGACGGCGCCTCATCCTGGTTCGAGATTGAAGCGCCGCACGACATGACCTTTAATCTGGACGGCGAACCGCTGACTGGCCGCAGCTTCCGCATTGACGTTAAGCCGGGGGCTCTGAGTTGCCGCCTGCCGCCGGATTGTGTGCTGCTGAAGTGACCCCTCCTTTGCCCTCTCCCCCAGGGGAGAGGGTTACAGACAGTGGCACACTCCGGCCTAAAAATGGTTCATCGCAGGCTAACGTGAAATGGAAGCTACCGGTGGTTAACCTTTTTTATGGATGAATATGCAGCGCAGGAGAAGGTTCCGTTCACCGGCTATGAATCAACAGAGAAGCTGTCACTCAACGTGAACGGAACAGCCCACCGCCTCATTATATTCTGCCGGTTTTTGGTTTCCGCTTTCGAACACTTCACGCTAATCCGTGATGAACCCTAAAAACCCCTCTGACCACCGATGACTTTATCCCCGCGCTACCCCGCAATCCCCCTTAATACGCCGCCACCTCCCGCGCCAGCTCGCGGCTATAGCGCTGGCTGGCGTCAATCAACATCCGGGTATAAGGCTGACGGGCCTTTCCTGCCACCAGCGCATCGACCCCCAGAGTCTCCAGTATTTTACCGTGCTGCATCACCGAAACCCGCTGGCACAAGTGAGCCATCACACCGGGATCGTGGGTCACCATCAGATAAGTCAGCCCGCCCTCGCGGTGCAGCGCCACCAGCAGGTTAAGAATTTCCGCCTGTACCGACACGTCCAGCGCCGAGGTGGGCTCGTCAAGCAGCAGTACCCTGGGCTCCAGGATTAGCGCCCGGGCGATGGCCACCCGCTGACGCTGGCCGCCGGAAAGCTGATGCGGATAACGGTCGCGAAACGCGCGATTAAGCCCCACCCGATCCAGCCAGCGGTTGATGCGCCCGTCGCGCCCGCCAATGCCGTGAATCAGCAGCGGCTCTTCCAGAATATCGCCGATGGTATGGCGTGGATGCAGCGAACCCCAGGGATCCTGAAACACCATCTGAACCTGGCGGCAGCGTTCGCGCTTCAGACGGTGGGTCAGCGGTTCGCCCTCGATGGCAAGCTGGCCCTGCCAGTGGGTAAACAGCCCCGCCAGGCACTTAAGCACCGTGGTTTTACCGGAGCCGGACTCCCCTATCAGCCCGTAAATCTCGCCGGGGCGTACGCTGAGCTCGACATCGAACAACACCTGGCGACGATCGGCCCCTTCGCCAAAGTGCAAATTCAGCCCCTGAGTGCGAATCATGGTTTCCATAACGCCTCCTGATTATTCGGTCAGCCAGCGACTCTGGCGTTGCAGCACCGGCAGCGTCTCGCGGCGGTTATGCAGTTCGGGCAGCGCGGCGATCAGCCCCCGGGTGTAGGGGTGCTGCGCGCGATCCAGATCCCGTGCGGCAATGGACTCCACCACCCTGCCGGCATACATCACCAGCACCCGATCGCAGAAGCTGCGCACCAGGTTGATATCGTGGCTGATAAAGATAAGCCCCAGTCCGCGCGACTGCACCAGATCGTCAAGCAGCCCCAGAACCTGTAAACGTACCGAGACATCCAGCGCCGAAGTCGGTTCATCGGCAATCACCAGTTCGGGATCGGTAATCAGCATCATGGCAATCATGATCCGCTGCCCCTGGCCGCCGGAAATTTCATGGGGATAGAGCCGGTAGACCCGGCCCGGATCGCGGATCCGTACCACTTCCAGCATCGCCAGCGCTTTTTCCCGCGCCATTTTGCGACTGCCGGTATGGTGGGTCCGCCAGGCCTCGGCTATCTGATCGCCCACGCAAATCACCGGATTCAGGGAATATTTCGGATCCTGCATAATCATGGAGATCCGCCCGCCGCGCAGGGCGCGCATCTGAGCGGCAGAGGCGCTACGCAGATCCAGGTCGCCAAACTGTAATCTGTCGGCATGAATCCGGGTGCGGGCGGCATGCAGCCGCAGCAGCGCCCGTCCAACGGTGGATTTACCGGAGCCGGATTCACCGACAATCGCCAGCTTTTCACGGCCCAGCGCGAAAGAGACGCCGCGTACCGCGTGGGTAGTCTGGCGACCGTTAACAAATTCAACGTGCAGATTACGCACGTCGAGCAGCGGCGCGTTATTCGCTGCGGGGATCGAGGATGTCACGTAGGCCGTCTCCTAAAAAGTTAAACGCCAGGCTGTTAATCAGAATCGCCAGCCCCGGAATGGTCACCACCCACCAGCACTCCATCATGTAAGTGCGACCGCTGGAGATCATCGCCCCCCACTCTGGCTGCGGCGGCTGGGCGCCAAGCCCCAGAAAGCCCAGTCCGGCCGCAGTCAGAATAATCCCGGCCATATTCATGGTGATGCGGATAATCACCGACGGCAGGCACAGCGGGACGATATGGCGCCACAGCACCCGCAGCGGCGACGCCCCCTGCAGCCGCACCGCCGAAATAAAGTCCGCCTGGCGCAGGGAGAGGGTTTCCGCCCGCGCCAGACGGGCGATGGGCGGCCAGGCGGTGAGCGCAATGGCGATCACCACATGCTCCAGCCCCGGCCCCAGGGCGGCCACAAAGGCCAGCGCCAGTACCAGACTCGGAAACGAGATAAAAATATCGGTAATGCGCATCAGCGCTTTGTCCACCGCATCGCCGAAATAGCCTGCGGTCACGCCCAGCGCCAGCCCCAGCGGTCCCACGGTCAGCGACACCAGCAGCACAATGTAGAGCGTAATCCGCGCCCCATAGACCAGACGGCTGAAAATATCGCGTCCGAACTCGTCGGTGCCGAACCAGTGGCGGGCATCCGGCGGGCTAAGGGCATTATTCAGATCCTGAATCAGCGGGTTGTATGGCGCTATCCAGGGGGCAAACAGCGCCGTCACTATCAGCAGCAGGATAATAGCGCCGCCGATAGCGGTCAGCGGATTGCGCGCCATCTGCCCGATAAACGCGGCACTTCGCCTGGCGGCGCGCTTGAGCCGCACCCGGCGTTCACCGACAGCGGCGGCACCGGATTCAAGGGAAAGCGTCATGATCGGGTCCTCGGGTCGAAGAGTTGATAAAGCATGTCGGACAGCAGATTCAGAGTGACGAAGATAATTCCCACCACCAGCACGCCGCCCATCACCGCATTCATATCGCCCAGCAGCAAACTGCCGGTTAGCCACGAACCGAAGCCGGGCCACGAGAAGACGGTTTCGATCAATACCGCTCCTTCCAGCAGCGAGCCATAGGCCAGCGCCACCACCGTCAGCAACTGCACCAGAATATTGCGGAACGCGTGATTCCAGATGACCTGTCGTTCGGTCAGCCCCTTAACCCGGGCGGTGATAATGAACTCCTGAGACAACTGGGCCAGCATAAAGCTGCGGGTCATCCGGCTGATGTAGGCCAGCGAATGGAAGCCCAGCAGCGCTGCGGGCAGGATCAGGTGATTCAGCGCGCTGCGCAGCACCTCCATATTGCCCGCCAGTAGCGCATCCAGCACAATCAGACCGCTGCGCGTTGGCACCGCACCGTCCAGGCTCATATCCAGCCGCCCGGCGCCGCCCACCCAACCCAGCCAGGCGTAGAACACCAGCAACCCCATCATCCCCACCCAAAAAATGGGGGTGGAATATCCCGCCAGACTGATGATGCGCACCACGTAGTCAAGGGCGCCATTGCGCCGCGCCGCCGCCATCACCCCAAGCGGAATGCCAAGCCCGGCGCCAATAACAATCGCCAGGGTCGCCAGCTCCAGGGTGGCCGGAAAGACCCGCAGGATATCCTGAGCCACCGGCCTTCCGGTCAGCAGGGCATTGCCCAAATCGCCCTGGGCCAGCCCGCCCAGCCAGATAATAAACTGGTGCCACAGAGGTTTATCAAAGCCCAACTGCTGATAAACCTGCTGGTAAGTGCTCTGGTCCGCATCCGGCCCAACGATGGAGAGTACCGGGTCTACCGGCATCACCCGGCCGATAAAAAAGGTCAACAGCAACAGACCAAACAGCGTGACCGCCACCTGCCACAGACGCGCCGACAGACGCCGGGCCATGATGCCGCCAGAAGATGATATCGCCGTCATCCTCGTACCTCCCCGCCCGCCGGGCGTTTACTGACATCGCGCAGAAAAGTGGTGGCCGACGGGTGAGGAACGTAGTTCAGCACCTCGTTACGCACCACCACCGAATCCACCATCTGAGACAGTGGGATCAGCGCCGGGATTAACTGTTCATAGCGTTGCTGAATAGCCTGATAATCCGCCTGCTGTTTCACCGGATCGCGCTCCACCAGCGCCTGGTCGATCATCCGGTTGATCTGCGGGTCATACATGCCGGTACGCCAGCCCTGAAAGTTGGTCAGGCGCGCGCTGTCACGGTTATCCGGGTTGTAGACCAGCGAGCGCAGGCTGGAGTGGGGATGCGGCTCCATACCGCTACCGCCGCGCCCCACCAGCATGTCGAAGCGCCGCTCGCGCATGGCGCCGTAGATCTGGTTGCCGGTGCCGGTCATGATTTTGGCGTTAATACCGGCCTGCATCAGGGTGGACTGCACCGCGATGGCGATATTGATAAATGGCTGATCCGCCAGGACCCGCAGGGTGGTCTCAAAGCCGTCCGGGTAGCCAGCCTCGGCCAGCAGCGCCTTCGCCCGCGCCACGTCCAGCCGGTAGCCGGGGTCCGGCAACGTTGCCGCCATACCCGACTGAATTGGCCGCTGATGCAACACGCCGTAGCCGGGCATCAGCGCCTTGTTGATGCCCTGATAGTCAATCAGCCAGCGCACCGCTTCGCGCACCTTTGGCTTCGCGAAATGAGGCTCGTTCATGCTCATCGCCACATAGTAGAGGGTGCCGCGCCGCACGCCGTCTACGGTGACCGCCGGATCGTCGCGCAGCGCCCGCACGTCAGCCACCGCCATATTGCTGGCGATATCAATATCCCCTTTAGCAATCATCAGACGCAGGGTCTGGGATTCCTGAAAATGGCGGAAAATCACCCGGGCGAGCTTCGGCTCACCGCGCCAGTAGTGGGGATTGCGTACCATCGTCAGCCGATCTTTGGCCTGCCAGACCTCCAGCGAGAAAGGCCCGGATCCGGCGGCGTGGGTGGTCAGCCAGCGATTGCCCCAGTCGCCGTTTTGAGCATGGGCCTGCACCGTTTTACTGTCGAGCACCACCACATTGCCTAACGCCGCCAGCGAGTAGATCACCAGTTGCGGATCGCCGGGCTGCGGCAGGGTAATTTCCACGGTCCAGGGATCCGGCGCCCGCACGTGGCTGTCAACGTTATCCCGGGTAAAGCCGTAGGATTTCCACACCGAAGCCTGAGCCAGATTCAGGTGCAGTACGCGGCGCATTGACCAGACCGCGTCTTCCGCCGTCAGCAGATTGCCGGAATGAAAGGTCACACCGCGCCGCAGGTGAAAGCGAATGCTGTCGCCCTGGGGGCTAATCTGCCACGACTCCGCCAGCGCCGGGCGCACGTTGCTCAGCCGTTTGGGATCCAGTTCCACCAGCGGATCGTAGAGGTTAACCATCATGCCCACCGCCTCGTTACCGGTCATCGCGGCCGGATCCAGGGTGAGCAGATTATTCATATTCATGCCGATAATAAGCTGGTCCGACGGCGTTTTCGCAAGCGTCGGAGCGGCCCCCAGCATGAGCAGGAACGTGAGCAGCCACGCCCCCCATCGCGAGCCTGTTGTCATCATAGAGATACCGAAGGTCAGAGGTATTTTTTACCGCACAGCGCGGCGTTTTAGTATTGGCTTACGGTATGCGCTTCTACCCAGGCGAAGTTGATATCTTCCCCCAGGCCGGGTCGTTCGGGCAGGTGAACCATGCCGTCGCTGTCCATGGGATCGACCAGACTATTGAGGTAAGCCGCAGGCTGGTCATAGTCGAGGAACGGATGCAGCAGGCCGCGCTCGTACCAGCGACAGTTACGGATGGCCCCCACCACCGCAAGGCTGGCGGCACCGTTGCCGTGCACCTCGCAGTCCATACCGAAAGCCTCGGCCAGACTCGCCACCTTCATACAGGGCCCGATGCCCCCTACCCCGTTGGCGCCCGCACGCAGAATGTCGCAGGCTCCGGCCTGCACCCAGTCGGCGCGGCTGTGGTGCTTACCGCCCAGGCTTTCAGGGCCGATAACGTCGATATTCAGGTTACTGGCAAGCCAGGCGTAGGAGGCCATGCTCGCCTCTTCCATCGGCTCTTCAAACCATGCGAAGCCGAGCTTTTCCAGCTCCCGACCAATCCACAGCGCTTCGCTGCGGCTGTACCAGTGGTAGCCATCCAGCATCAGCGCAATATCCGGGCCGACCGCTTCACGCACCGCGGCACAGGCTTTAACGTCCATCTGAGGATTGGGCGCAAACGACACCGGCGGCATCCAGGTATGGAGCTTAATGGCCTTATAGCCGCGGGCCACCAGGGTTTCGGCAAACCGGCCGTACTCCTCGGGCGTAGAGAGCCCGCCCGGCAAATCGTCGCCGCACATGGTGCTGCCATAGGCCGGCACCCGGTCGCGGTAACCGCCCAGCAGCTTCCAGACCGGCATATTGAGCTTACGGCCCGCCAGATCCCACAGCGCCTGTTCCACAAACGAGAGCGCCCGCTCGGTAAGCTGATGGGCGCTACCGCGCTGCCAGTGGGACAGCGCCTGCCACAGTTGTTCACGCCGGAAGGGATCCTGCCCCACCAGCACCGGACAGAAAAAAGTTTCCACCACATAGGGACGCACCACCTCCGGCGGCGCCAGGGTATAACCGCAGGTTCCGTCATCGGCAGTGATGGTAAGCAGCGCCATTTTCGCCTGGCTCTCTTCCCCGGGATGGGAATGACCGGCGCTGTCGGAACAGCGACGAGTGGGATACGTAAAGACAGAGACATTAATAGATTCAATTTTCACAGGGGTATGGGTCCTTAATCGGGATCGTTCAGGGCGTCTGCGCGCCATTCGCTACCGCAACTGCTAACCACTACGGAGGGAGTTGTTAATCTAAAACAGCGTTTCGATATTCAAGTTAGGTGGATTTTTCACCGCCTGCCTCGGACAAAAGCGCGTAAATACGCACCGTTTTTTGGACGTCTGCCCAGGGTAGCGTGATGCTTTTCACAGAGTGTTAATAAAATGTGACAGCCGTCGATACCCGAATGGCCGCATAATCAGAAGGGAGAAAAGGGGAAATGGCGCACCGCCAGGAACCGCGGCGCGCCAGAACATCAGGCGATGTTGATCTTAGTATCCAGGTAAACATCCTGTACGGCGTTGATCAGCTTCACGCCGTCGGCCATCGATTTCTTAAAGGCCTTACGTCCCAGAATAAGCCCCATACCACCCGCACGCTTGTTAATCACTGCCGTGCGTACCGCATCGGACAGATCGTTTTCGCCGCCCGCGGCGCCACCGGAGTTAATCAGCCCGGCACGGCCCATATAGCAGTTCGCCAACTGGTAACGCACCAGATCGATGGGGTTATCGGTAGTCAGTTTGCTGTAGACCCGTTCGTCGGTGTAACCGAAGTTAACTGCCTGATAGCCGCCGTTATTTTCCGCCATCTTCTGCTTCACAATATCGGCGCCGATGGTGGCCGCCAGGTGGTTGGCCTGGCCGGTCAGGTCGGCGCTAACGTGATAATCCACCCCATCTTTTTTGAAGGCAGGGTTACGCAGATAGGCCCAGAGTACGGTCACCATACCCAGCTCGTGGGCGCGTTCAAAGGCTGCGGAGATCTCTTCAATCTGGCGGCGCGACTCCTCAGAGCCGAAGTAAATGGTCGCCCCCACGGCAACCGCCCCCATATTGAACGCCTGCTCGACGCTGGCATACAGGGTCTGGTCATACTGGGTGGGATAGCTCAGGGTTTCGTTGTGATTCAGCTTCACCAGGAAAGGAATGCGGTGAGCATAGCGACGCGCCACCGAAGCCAGCACGCCGTAAGTAGAAGCCACACAGTTGCAGCCCGCTTCAATCGCCAGTTCAACAATGTTTTTCGGATCGAAATAGAGGGGGTTTGCGGCGAACGAAGCCCCTGCCGAATGTTCCACGCCCTGGTCCACCGGCAGGATGGACAGATAGCCGGTACCCGCCAGGCGGCCGGTATTGTACAGGGTTTGCATATTACGAAGGACCGCAGGTGGGCGGTTGTTATCCACCATGACCCGATCGACATAGTCGTCGCCCGGCAGGTAGAGATTATCCGCCGGAATGGTCATACAACGGTGCTGGAGCAGTGTGTCAGCATCTTTGCCAAGTAACTGCGCAATATCAGTCATAATTCACTCCCGTAACGGCAGCGGGTGCTTCCCGCCGCACCAGTTAAATCCTGACCCGCCTGAAAAGCGGGCGCATTAAGTCTGGTTGGTTACGGTACGTTTTGCCAGAAGTCGCCGTACTTTCAGTTAATTCCGCTGTCACGCTTCACTGCCAGTGGTGGTAATGGCTGATGCGTTTCATTAGTCGGGGGAAATTAAGGTGTCGCGCGGATTCGGCTAAGCATTCACAAACGAATGGAATATGTAAATGTCGGAGAAGGTTCCGTTCACTTTATGTGACTGCTTCTCTGTTGATTCACAGCCGGTGAACGGGGAAGGTAGAAGGTTACAGACGGCGACAGTCTCCGACCTAAAAATCGCCGCAGCGTTCACGGCCGCCAGGGTCACCCCGACAGGGATGTCGGGGTGAGGGCGTGCGGCACACGGACGTGCCGTCACGCCCGACCCGTCCGGCGGACGGGAAAAGCGGAGGGGACCCGAAGGGCGATTTTTACGTCGGAAAGCCAGGGGTGGTCAGGGGGAGTGGCGTTTGAAGTCCCCCTGACCCGTTCACCGGTGCCGGTATTCACATAAGCAAACTCACCTTAAAGTGAACGGAACCTTCGCCAGCGTGACATATTCCACCTGAACACAGCACCACCGTAATAATATTTCCCGTCAATGAAACAACACTGAAACCCCATTAAATATTGCGAACCAGATTCATAGAACAGAAATACAACACGCTACTGTGATTTATTACAGGGTAAAATAACAGCAGCCAGTATCTTGTTAAGGAAGGTGCATAACAACAAGAAAGGTGATTAATACAGTCGCGACCCGCCAGTGTTGAAGCACTGACAGGCCGCTAACCACAACCAACTGAAAATGAGTTGATAGTACACCATCCAATAATCCTGTGATTATATAATCACAAAATCACCACCACGCATGAAAGTGATGCACCGGCCCATGCCCGTGCCCCACCTCCAGGCTATCGGCAGCCGCCAGCGCCTGAGTCAGCCAGGCCTTGGCTTCCACCACGGTCTGGCCCCAGTCATCGTAACGCGGCCGCAGCGCCGCCAGCGCCGACGAAAGCGTACAGCCGGTACCGTGAGTGTTTTTCGTCTGCACCCTGGGCGCAGTAAAACGCCGGGCGCCATCGCGGGTAAACAGCCAGTCCGGGCTTTCGGCATCGTCCAGATGGCCGCCCTTCATCAGTACCGCCTCGCAGCCCAGCGCCATCAGCGCTTCCCCCTGCTGATGCATCTCGCGCTCGCTGGTGGCCATCGGCGCTTCCAGCAGCGCTGCCGCCTCTGGCAGATTGGGGGTGATTAACGATACTCGCGGCAGCAGATGTTCGCGCATCACTGAGACCGCCGATGGCGACAGCAGCGGATCGCCGCTTTTAGCCAGCATCACGGTATCCAGCACCACGGTGTGCGGCTGCCAGTACGCCAGGCGTTCCGCTACCGCTTCAACGATATCGGTTTCCGCCAGCATGCCGATCTTCACCGTATCGATGCGCAGATCGCTGAACACCGAATCGAGCTGCGCCGCCACAAAATCCGGCTCGATACGATAGACCGACTGCACGCCGCAGGTATTCTGGGCCACCAGCGCGGTTATCACACTGGCGCCATAGGCGCCCAACGCAGAAAAAGCTTTCAGGTCCGCCTGGATACCTGCACCACCGCTGGGGTCGGTGCCGGCAATGGTCAGAGCATTAATCCGTTTCATACCAGCGCCTCCGCATCCAGTTGCCATAACGCATCCAGAAACTGCGGGACAAAACTCCCCGGTCCCTGACTGCGGGTAACCGCCATTTCCCCGGCGCGGGCCATTATCCGGCAACCGGCGGCGACATTTTCCAGCCTCTCCCCCGGCAGAGCGCAGCAGGCCGCTACCACCGCGGAGAGCGCACAGCCGGTTCCAACCACCCGGGTCAGCATAATATCGCCGCCGGGCACCTCCAGAGTGCGTTCGCCGTCGGTGATATAATCTATCTCGCCGGTCACCGCCACTACCACGCCGCTCTCACGGGCCAGATGGCGGGCCGCAGGCAGCGCAACCCGGGCACTGTCGGTGCTGTCGACGCCGCGTCCCCCGCCCTGACCCCCGGCCAGCGCCAGAATTTCCGATCCATTGCCGCGAATTGCGGCAGGCTGAAGCGCCAGTACCTCCTGGGCGAAGTCGCTACGCAGCGTCAGCCCCCCCACAGCCACCGGGTCGAGCACCCACGGGCGCTGCGCCTCACGGGCGCTGTCGATGGCGGCGCGCATGGCACGAGCACGTTCGCGAGTCAGGGTTCCGACGTTGACCAGGAGTGCGCTGGCGATAGCGCTAAACTGTGCCGCCTCTTGCTCATCTACCACCATGGCAGGCGAGGCGCCAAGGGCCAGCAAAACGTTAGCGGTAAAGGTCTGTACCACATCGTTGGTCATACAGTGGACCAACGGCGAAGTGGTACGAAGGTGATGCAGCGTCTGCAAGACAGCGTCGCTGCACAGTGGATCAGATTGCATGGTGAACTCCCGCCCGGCGCGAAGAAGAGGGATACCGGTACGGGCATCTGACTTCCCTACGCCGGCACTATCCGGATCAGGTCAACGGGTCTTTCTCAGCCCCGCATCCAGTCGGCGGAGCACCCCGAGTCATTTGATTTTAAAGGAATTAGTTTTCTTTAATTCCTTTAATCAGCCGCCATGATAAAAGGTAACAATGGCGCTGTAAACGCATTTGTGGCCACAGAAATCACCAATTATTCAGACCGATTCTCCGGTTTAGCCTGAGAATAAGCGCTGGCTCTTCAGGCAGCCGTTCCTGTTCAAAAAAAAGGGGACGGAGTCAATATCCAAATCATTGTTCAAATAAGCAGCAATTTGCGCATCGTTATTGTATGCCAGCCAGGCGAAAAGTGATCATTGTCAAAATTTACCCCCCTTCCCATCCTAGAATCGGCAGAAAAGCACTGGTTATAACGCTTATTTCATGTCTGTTTCTCAATAAGGAAAAATATTATGGGATCGGTTAGCTCAGGCTCAGCTCATAAAATGGGAGTGGTCGCCCTTACGCTGGTTACCGCCTCAAATATGATGGGCTCCGGCGTATTTATGTTGCCCACCAACCTTGCCGGCGTTGGTTATATCTCGCTGTGGGGTTGGGTGCTCACTATTGTCGGTGTTATCGCTCTGGCGCTGGTATTTGCCAAAACCAGTTTAATTACGCCGCGCACCGGCGGGATTGTCGCTTATGCCAGCGATGCATTTGGTCCATTTATTGGTTTTCAAACCACCGTCTGCTACTGGATTAGCGCCTGGGTGGGCAATGTGGCCCTGCTGGTCGCCGGGGTGGGATATTTAAGTTATTTCTTCCCGGAATTAAAAAATCCGATGTACAGCAGTATTGCCGCCATCGTTATTTTGTGGGCCTTTGTCGTACTGGCAAGCTTCGGCGCCAGAACTGCCAGCCGCGCCCAGTCATTTACCGCAAGCTGTATGCTGCTGGTGGTGCTGGGCGTCGGCGCCGTAGGCTGGTTCTGGTTTGATCCGCATATGTTTACCGAAGTGTATAACGGCACAGGCCGCAGCGACAGCTCGGCGATTATCTCTGCCGCATCCATTGCGCTGTGGGGATTCCTGGGCGTTGAATCGGCTGTGGTTTCTACCGGCCAGGTGGACAATCCGGAAAAGACCGTACCCAAAGCGACGGTGTACGGACTGTTGATTGCCTCGGTCTGCTATGTGGGCAGTTGCTCGGTGATTATGGGCCTGGTGCCGCACAGCGAGCTGGTTAACTCCGCCGCGCCCTTTGCCGACGCCGCGCGCTATATGTTCGGCAAGACCGCCGGCAACATCGCTTCAGCGCTCAGTATTATCGCCTGCTTCGGCTCGATCTCCGGCTGGCTGATCCTGCAGTCTGAAGGCCCCCGCGCCGGTGCCCAGCAGGGCCTGTTCCCGCAGTTCTTCGCCGATACCAATAAGCGCGACGTGCCAATGAAGAGCCTGATTTTCACCGGCGTACTGATGAGCCTGGTGTTAATGATGACCGCCTCCCCTAACCTGGCGAAGCAGTTTGAAGTGGTGATTCTGATGTCGGTCTTCGCTTCGCTGCTGCCCTATATGTACGCCCTGATTTCCCTGCCGATCATTATGGTCTCGAAGAAATTAAATCGCGGTCGCAGCTTTATGTTTTATTGCGTGATGGTGGTTATCGGCATGATTTACAGCATCTTTGCCCTGTTGGGCTCCGGCACAGACTCCATGTTCTGGGGCGTGGTGATGATGATGGTAACCATTCCCCTGTTCTGCTTCGTGGCCGCTGGCCGCAGTAAGAAAGGCGAAAGAGTGCTTTATCTGGATAAGAAAGTCTGAACGTCAGTTCGTCATTAAACGTTATGCTTGAAAAGGAGAAATAAAATGACACTATCCATCGCAGATCAGAATAAACTCGATGCGTTTTGGTCATATTGTGTTAAGAACCAGTATTTCAATATTGGTTACCCGGAATCCGCCGATTTCGATTACACCATTCTGGAAAGATTTATGCGTTTTTCCATTAATAACTGTGGCGACTGGGCGGAATATTGTAACTACCTTCTGAACTCTTTCGAATTTGAAAAAGAAGTGATGGAATATTTTGCCCAGCTGTTCAAAATTCCGTTTGAGGAAAGCTGGGGCTACGTGACCAACGGCGGCACCGAAGGCAATATGTTCGGCTGTTATCTGGGTCGCGAACTGTTCCCGGATGGCACCCTGTACTATTCCAAAGATACCCACTATTCGGTCGCCAAGATCGTTAAGCTGCTGCGCATTAAGTCGCGGGTGGTGGAATCCCAGCCTAACGGCGAGATGGACTACGACGATCTGATGCATAAAATCGCCGCCGACGGCGAGCGGCATCCGATTATTTTCGCCAATATTGGCACTACGGTGCGTGGCGCAGTCGATAATATCGCTATCATCCAGCAGCGCCTGAAGGAAGCGGGCATCGCCCGGGAAGACTACTATCTGCACGCTGATGCAGCGCTGAGCGGCATGATTCTGCCCTTCGTTGACGACCCCCAGCCCTTTACTTTTGCCGACGGCATCGACTCTATCGGCGTTTCCGGCCATAAGATGATCGGCTGCCCCATTCCCTGCGGGATCGTCGTGGCGCGGCGTAAAAACGTCGATTTAATCAGCGTTGAAATCGACTATATATCAGCCCACGACAAAACCATCACCGGCTCCCGTAACGGCCATACCCCGCTGATGATGTGGGAGGCGGTCCGCAGCCACACCCTCGCCGACTGGCAGCGCCGTATTCGCCACTGCCTTGACATCGCGCAGTACGCGGTCGATCGCTTCCAGGCCGCAGGCGTTAACGCCTGGCGTAATAAGAACTCCATTACCGTGGTCTTCCCCTGCCCGTCAGAAGCGGTATGGAAAAAACACTGCCTGGCGACATCGGGCGACGTCGCTCACCTGATCGCTTCCGGACACCACCTGGATACCAGCAAGGTAGACGCTCTGATCGACGATGTTATCGCCGATCTCAACGCCCGTGCGGCGTAAAAAAGGGTGGTGATTCCTCACCACCCTTCACGCAAACGCGCCACTGGCACCAGAGCCAACCGTTACCAGTGGCGCATCCGGCTCGCTACGAGCCCCGTTCACGCTAAACGCTTTACCCGGGTAAAGCAACATCTGCGAGAGCGGCGTTCGCAACCTGCCAGTCCTTTCACCTCACTGCGTCGGGACAAAAAATGATATGGATGAAAACCGCTCAACTTCGCACCGCATGGGGCTGCTGGCGCTGACTGTCATGACGGCGTCCAATATGATGGGTAGCGGCGTCTTTATGCTGCCCACCACCCTTGGGCAAATCGGTTCGGTCTCAGTATGGGGATGGGCGCTGACCTTCCTGGTCATCCTCTGCCTGGCGCTCATCTTTAACAAGATGAACGCCCTCTTCCCACATAATGGCGGCATTATCGCCAGCATTCATTACTGTTTTGGCCCTTTTATCGGCCTGCAAATGACGCTGTTTTACTGGCTGGCTACCTGGGTCGGCAACTGCGCTCTGCTGCTGGCAGGCGTGGGTTATCTCTCTTTCTTTTTCCCCGTTTTGCTCCACCCGCTTTACGGCGCGCTGGCCTGTATCGCCCTGCTGTGGCTGGCGGTACTGCTGGGGCTGCGCGGCGCAAAGCTGGTAGGTAAAGCGCAACTTATTACCGGCGGCTGCATGGTCGCGGCGATTCTCAGCATCGGTTTACTGGGCTGGCGCCACTTCGATCTCCACATCTATCGGGCCGCCTGGAATCTGAGCGGCCAGTCGGACGGCCATGCCATCATTAATGCGGCGGTGATTTCTCTGTGGGGCTTTCTGGGGGTGGAATCTGCTTCAGTTTCCCGCAGCCAGGTGGAAAAACCGGATCGCACGGTGCCGCTGGCGACCCTGTGCGGGCTGGCCATTACCGGTCTGTGCTATGCCAGCTCCACTAACGTGATTATGGGAATTCTGCCCCACGCAACGCTTACGGCATCGGCTTCGCCCTTCGCCGATACCGCGCGGGCCATCTGGGGCACCGGCGCCGGGCAGCTTATCTCCGCAGCGGCCATTATCGCCTGCCTGGGCGCCATGCCCGGCTGGCAGATTCTGCAAACCGAAGTTCCCCGCGCCGCGGCAGAGTCAGGCATTTTTCCCCCGATCTTCGCCCGCACGAATCGTTACGGCGTGCCCTGGGTCGCGCTGATCTTTACCGCTATCCTGATGACCCTGGTGCTACTGCTGACGCTGTCGGCGAGCCTGCAAAGTCAGTTCAGAAACGTCATTGTTCTGGCCGTCGCGGCCAGCCTTTTTCCTTATGCCTTCGCCGCCCTGGCGCTACCTGGAATGATGGTGATGAAAGACCGTTACCGCGGCGGCGGATTTTACGGTTACTGCCTGTTGAGCCTGACCGCCTTTGCATTTATTGCGGGCGCGATACTGTCCGGACAGTCACGCGCCCTGTTGTGCGGCGTTTTGCTACAAATCGCCACAATCCCTCTTTACCTGTTGTATATCGTACGCCGGCAGCGACGGGAGAGAACCGCCTCTCCCCTGCTACTGCCGGCGCCTGGTTCTCATCAATAAAAAGGAATCTGTATGATCAAGTTACGCGCAATACGTGGAATGCGTGATGTCCTGCCGGATGAAACACCCATGTGGCAATGGCTGGAGGGTAAATTTCGCCATATGGCCTTCCGCTACGGCTATCAGGAAATGCGCCTGCCGCTGCTGGAGCCGGTCGCGCTGTTTGAACGCGCCGTAGGCGAAGCGACCGACATCGTCTCTAAAGAGATGTACAACTTTCTGGATAAGAGCGGCGAACATATCACTCTGCGTCCGGAAGGCACCAGCGGCTGCATGCGCGCCGTACTGGAACAAAATATGTGCTACAACAAAACCCAGCGCCTGTGGTATCAGGGGCCGATGTTCCGCTATGAACGCCCCCAGAAAGGCCGCCTGCGCCAGTTCACCCAGTTCGGCGTGGAGGCTTTCGGTATGCCGGGGGCCGATATCGACGCCGAACTGATCTTCATGGTTCGCGATCTATTCCAGGAGCTGGGGATTCTGCAACACGTACGGCTGGAGATAAATTCTCTGGGGACGGCCCGGGAGCGCAGCCAGTACCGACAGGAGCTGGTCGCCTGGTTCGAACAACACCGCGAATTGCTGGATGAAGAGAGTCTGGTCCGCCTGGAGGTTAACCCTCTGCGCATCCTCGACAGTAAAAATCCGCAAATGCAGGAGATGATTGAACAGGCGCCGCGACTGCTCGACTTCCTTGAAGATGAATCACGCCAGCACTTCACCACTCTGTGCCAGTTGCTCGATAGCGCCGATATTCCCTGGCGCCTGAATACCCGCCTGGTTCGGGGCCTGGACTACTACACCCGCACTGTCTTTGAGTGGGTGACCGACAAACTCGGCGCCCAGGGCACGGTCTGCGGCGGCGGCCGCTATGACGGACTGGCCGATCTGTTCGGCGACAAATCGCTGCCCGCCTGCGGCTTCGCCATTGGCATTGAGCGCCTGCTGCTGCTGATCCAGGCCGTTAGCGACAAGGATAACCCCCAGTGGCACTACCGTCCCGACGTCACTATCACCAGCGAACTGGAGGATGGTAATATCCGCGCCCTGCTGCTGGCTGAATTCCTGCGTCAGCGCTGCCCTCAACGCTATATCGCCGTAGATTGCAGCGGCGCCCGGCTAAAACGCCAGCATCAGAACGCTCTGAAGTCCCACGGCCAGTATATTGTGACCCTGAACCACGATGGCGCCATCCGACTGTGGGATCTGGCCAACAATCAGCAGTCTGAAGTCAGCGACGCTCAGCTAGCGGAAGCGCTACAACAGGCGTCGGTGCGCTAAGGTTTTTACTCTTTGCAGGATCGCGTCGGCCCCTGAAGGCACCACCGCGCCGACGCGTTTAATAACAATAATGGCGGACTTTCAGCCACCCGGTGAGAATTGATGATGTCCAGAAAAAAAAGACTCTTTGTGCCAGGGCTCCCTCACCTGATTAAACTTCGCGGGCATAACTATGAACCGCTCTTTAAATCGCCAGAAGACTACAATCGCTTTCTTGAATGTCTCGATCGCGCCTGCGCGCTGTATACAGTGCGCCTTTATGCCTGGTCGCTAACGCCCCAACGCATTCTGCTGCTGCTCGACGCGCCGGATAAAGAGGCGATGGGACACTTTATGCAATATACCGGACGTAGCTACGTGCCCTGGTATAACGGCCGTTATCATCGGCGCGGCGCGCTTTGGGAAAGCCGCTACTGGAGCAGCCCGATCGAAGCTGACGCCTGGTTTCTGCTGGTAAAGAAGTACGTTGAGCATCAGCACCGGGAACCGACGGGGCGCCACAGCTTCGCCGATACGCCGCCCGAGCGGCTCAGCCTGCATCCCTGCTGGCTGCGACTGGGCGCCACGCCCGAACAGCGGGTTCATCAATATCGCCAGTTGTGTCAGCGCCCCTTCAGCCCGACCATTTTTAGCCGTATCGAAACCGCGCTGGAGCAAAACTGCCTGCTGGCGACCCCGCAGTTCAGCCGTTCGCTGGAAGGTACTCTTGCGCGATCGCTGCAACCCCGCAGCGTCGGGCGACCGCGTAAATATTACAACAACCCGGTTTCCGCCTGGAGCTGGCTGGAAAGACAGGCAGGACAGCTTCTGCAACGCTACTGCTACCGGGAAATTCGTATGCCGTTACTGGAACGCTGGGAACAGGAGCTGTCTGCCTCCCCTTTTTCCGCAGGAACCGACGAACTACCGCTTAATCACCAGGCATTGCTGCGTGGCGACGGAACCATGGGCTGTCTGCGTATTGTGGCGAGCCATCAGGATCTCCAGAAAACCAGCAAATTATGGTATCTGGGCACGATGTTCCGCCGCAGCCATCAGCAGAAAGAGGCGATCCGATCATGCCATCAGTTGGGCGTGGAGGCATTCGGCTATCCGGGACACTGTATCGAGCTGGAGCAGATTGCGCTGCAGGCCGGATTTTTTCGCGACCTCCATCTCGAAAACCAGGTGGAGCTGCGCCTGAATACGCCGGGCGCCGCTTCGGAGTTCGCCTGTTTCCGCGAAGCGCTGCGCGCTTACTATCACCCCATGGCGCAGCTACTTTCCCCGGATCAGCAGCGTATTTTACAGCAGACGCCGGAACGGCTGCTGAACGATCCGGATGTCCTGCTGCAGCGCATGGCAGGTAGCGCGCCGCGGCTGGCGACCTTTATTTCCGATGACTCCCACCTGCGCTTTCGCCAGTTGTGCAATGCCCTGGATAAAATGGCGATCCCCTATACCCACGACGAAGCGCTGTTTCCGGTTAACGATTACTGCCACCTGGTGTTCGAATGGCATAGCGATAAAATTCCGGCGCCCGGGCTGCTGTGCCGCGGCGGACGTTACGATCACAGCGCCAGTCAACTGACCAGGCGCGATATTCACGCCTGTGGTTTTGCGTTTATGATCGAGCCGATTATGCAGCTACTGCAGAGTGTGCAGCGCGATGCGCCTCACAGCCGTCAGGTGGATCTGGTGATTATTCCCGAACGTAGCCGCGCCCACGGTAACGCGCTGCTGCTGGGCCGTACGCTACGCCAGAGCTTTCCGCGCCTGAGTATCGTCAATGACTGTTCGCAGCTAAGAACCGCGACCCGGCAGAAGAACGCCCGTAGTCAGGGCGCCCGGTTTGTACTGATGGTCGAAGGAGATGAGCAGGAGGTGAAGCTTATCGATCTGCAAAACTGGCGCTCGGTGCGTATTCCCGCCCTCAGGGTGGTGCAGGAGCTGAGCGCCATGCTAATGCTTTAGGCATGCACCCGCACTTTTGCAGCCACCAGCAGCGCCGTCAGCAGCATCATCACACCGCACATGGCCGGCGGCGCCAGCAGACCCAGGTGATCGAGCCCCAACCCGCCAAGCGCCGCGCCGCAGGTGTTCGCCAACTGGATCACCGCCACCTGCACCGATCCCGCTTTTTCGGCCTGATCGGAAAGCGTCCGGGTTACCCAGGTGGACCAGCCCACCGGAATCAGAGAGAAGGTAAAACCGCTGATAATCGCCACGGCGGTAGCGACCCACTTATCACTGCCCCAGAGCATCAGCGCCAGTACGCTGAGCGCCAGCACCAGCGGCGCACAGGCCAGCGCTCCCTTAAGACTCACTTTCAGGAAAGCGGAAGAGAGCGAGGTCCCCACAAAGCTGGCGATACCGAAGCTCAACAGCACCAGCGTCAGGCCATCCACATCAAACCCGGCCAGATTCATATACAGCGGACGGATATAGGTAAAGAAAGCGAACTGGCCGCCGAACGCCATAAATATCGCAATCATCCCCGCCAGCACGCCGGGACGACGCAGTACCGAGATAATATTCTGCTGCCGGGACGGCGCTTCACCCGGCAGTCGGGGTAACGCCCGCCATACCCAGAAGATACAAAGAAATCCCATCAGCGCCGCGCCGTTAAAGACGTTACGCCAGCCGATAAGCCCGCCCAGGAAACTGCCCAGCGGCGCGGCAATCACCAGCGCGATAGAGACGGCGCCGAAGATCACCGACAGCGCTTTAGGAATGGTATGGCGCGGCACCAGACGCATGGTTAATGAAGCAGACATCGCCCAGAAGCCGCCCAGCGCCATGCCCAGGAAGGCGCGCCCCAGCAGCAATAAGGCAAAGCTGTGAGAGAACGACACCAGCAGGCAAGAGATGGTAAGCAGTACGGCAAAAGCCAACACCACCCGCCGACGATCGGTCTGGCCGATAATGGTGGTGATAAACAGGCTGGAGAACATCGCCACAAAGGCAGTCACGGTCACCGACTGCCCCGCCAGTCCTTCACTGATACGCAGTTCCTGAGCCATCGGCGTCAGCAGACTGGCCGGCAGGAATTCAACGGTGATCAGACAGGCAACGCAAAAGGCAACGGCAAAAACGGCGGACCAGTTGGCTCGGGTCACCTCAGGGGTTCCCGGGGTCTGCGCGGTATCAGACATTCAACGACCTTCACTAATAACGGATGTAAAGCCGCGCAGTGTAACATTAAATTGTGACAAACCTAACAGTTTACTAACAGTCTGACTGGGCGTTTAATGCAGCCAGCTCACGCTGTCCTGGTCACTGAATAACGCGTTATAGCGGGCCTGAAATAGCTGCAGTTCCTGCATATCCGGCTCCAGTTCGCGTAAAAAACCCATTGCCTGGCGAAGCTGGGCGTCACTCAGCGGTCCCGCCAGACGCGCCTTCTGCAACCGCCGATGCCAGGTCGCCATATTGTCGTCGCTGCCGTCCACAATACACACCTGCCAGACCAGCAGCGTCGCAGCCGCGCCTTGCAAATGCGCTTCGTCTGGACGGGACAGCCAGGCGATAAACTCCGCGCCTGGCGCCCTGCCCATCTGATCGACCATCGACTCAATGGACACTGGGGTGATACCCAGACGCTCGCTCAGCCGCTTTACCGCACGCCGTGAATCAGAAGTCAGCACTCTGAAACCGATAACAAAAACCACGACCAGGGTGGCCAGCATCAACCAAATCATTCAGTGACTCGTTTTCCGTCAGGGGGCAATATCATAGGGGAAAGCGCAGCGCTGCAACAGATCTCCGGCAGGGAAAAGCATGCCGCATCGCGATCCCCTTCACTAAAGCGTCACACTTTTTCGGCACAGTGAAACATTTACTGCCAGAATGACAATACTGAACACACAATCAGGCTTGCCGCCTCTGTGCCTACAGAGGATGATCGCAAAATATTGGGGTTCGTGGCCGCTGCTTCCCATTTTCGCATCCTGGAAGTTCAGCCGGTCGGCGCGCAAAACAAGGACGAGCCCCGTGATTGCCCATTTTTATCCGGAGTGATTATGGCCAGATCCAAAATGATGATGTTATCGATGCTGCTTACGCTGGGTAGCGCCCTGCCGATAACCACGCTGTACGCCCAGCAGCCCACTGACGGGGCGAAACCGGCGACCGAAACGTCGGAGTCCCATGAAATTAAGCAGTTCACCGCCGACTTCCAGCGCTTCGAAATTGGCGATATGGCACCGGAAACCTATCGCGGTAAAACCTATGAGATCGCCCAGTGGAAGCAGCGTAATCTCCCGGCGCCTCAGGCAGACAGCCACTGGACTTATATGGGCGGCAACTATGTGCTGATTTCCAATACTACAGGCAAGATCTTAAAGGCGGAATCCGGCGATATTTTCTACAGCCGCTAAGCTACTACTGACCATCGGTAGGGCTTCAACCTTCGGCAGGCTTTGCTCTTCATGCCAGTGAGGAATATGGACAGGCACTGGCTGAGCAGCCTGCTGAGGTTTTGATTCCGATTCAACGCGATCAACAATCATAGTCAGGTATTTGTACATCAGCGCATCATTCCAGTTATCCATGCCAAAGCGCCGGGCAACCTTTTTCTTGTGAGCGCTGACCGTTTTGCCGGAGATCTCCAGACGTTGCGCGATCTCTTTGGTTTCAATCCCACTCAGCAACATTCCCAGCACTTCCATTTCCCGCTCTGAAATCATGCCCTGCGGTAGATCCTGGATTTTACTCAGGCGCGACAGGATGTCATAAAACCCATGCCGGCTATGCTTTTTCGATGCAAAAAAAAGGCCGTTACAGACAAAATAGCTATATTCCAGAGGCTGCTCTACCAGAAATACCGCTTTTATCCCCTGCTGCCGGGTATAATTAATAGCATGTTCGACCAGGGATAAATCATCAAAGGCAAACACGAACATCGCATTATGGCAGCCTTCACGTTTACAACTTTCGATACTCGTGTTAAATTCCGCCGGGTTATTTACATGATAAGGCGAAATATTAATGGCACGAAATCCTGCTGTTTCCTCAATGCCAAGAAGATAATAGGTATCATTCGAAATAACATTTACATTCGTCATGTCGCATCCTCTGCATTATTCTGGACAGCCTTCCACCATCCGGATATTAAACCCAAAACAAATCCCAGAGAGAAAAGTTGTGTTTGTCCTTTACAGATATAAAAACACTTAGGGTCGTAACTGGCAGTGCTTTCGTTCGAATGCATAATCAGCGATTCCAGATAACCTAACAAGATAAATCCTATTATCATGATGAGATAAGAGTTATAAGATCCCTCCATAGAAAACTTTACACGTAACAATTTGATTTCTTTTGTTATTTACAAAAGAAACGCCATCTTATTTTGGTATTATTAGTCTGCTTGCGCGCTAAAAAAAACGTTCGCTCACGGCCAGACGGCCTCTCCCCGGGGAAACGGACCTGCATCCGTTTCCCCAAAAGGGAGGAATTTAATCACAGAGAATGGCCGGAAACCCCGCCACCAGAATCATCAAGCTGTTTTCCCCGGCCCAGGTACGCTGTAGATTTAACAGATAACCTTTTTCAACAAAGAAATCGGGTAACACTGCCGCCAGCGCCGTGGTGGAGACATTTTCGTTGGATGCAGGAACGATCCGATCGCTATGTAACTGTTTCCCTTCATCCCGCTCCAGTTCCGTAAAGTGAATATAGCGATTGATCATCGTTTCCCTGTGCTGTCCATCTTCCATATAACCAGACAGCGCAGCAACGCCTTCACTGCGTCCCAGATGAAAACTGAGCAGCGTATACAGGGTATAATCTTCATTTTTTATCACTACCCGGGCGCTACAAACGAAGGTGTTATTTCGCCGCGAAGGTAGCTGATAAAAATAGACAACAACGGCAATAATAAGAAAAACAGCGACGACAGCGCTAATCACAACTTTATTTTTTTTCTTCATTATAAGGAGTCTTAACTGTTGGGCGATTAGGGTAATACCACGACAGGCAGTGCGCCTGGCGATTGGCTGTTGTCAGGCTATTGCTACAAGCTACGGCTGAAATCTTACGGGAAGTATCATACGCCGTAACATAGATAGCCTCCTGCTCATTGCACAGCTCGGGATGGTCGGCACTGAACTGCCGGTGGCGCTGAAAGTTCGTGGCATCGCTGTTATACAGCCAGGTACAGATCCCGGCTCCCGGTGCGTCTTTAACCACTTCATAACCGGCAAAAAAGTTACGACTTTCAGGGGAAATAATGTGCCACAACCCCGCAATCGCCAGTACCAGCAGCATGACCATCGCCAGACAGGTCGTGAGCGATAAACGCAGCGTTATACCGGACGCTTTGTTCGACGTAACCTCAGAGATTTGAGCTTCACTGCGCTGCGACATCAGTAGCGGCGGTACATCATCATCCACGATTTCGCCCTGAACGGCAGGCGCTTCCATTTCGGTCAGTTGCTCCCCGGCACCATTTTGATACTGAATATCGGGCGGCGTTTCACTACTGTGTCGTTCCAGATGTATGCCGCCCATGATAAAGCCCTTACGCGGCAGGGTACGGATCATCTCCTGGCTCAGACCGATCTGAACCAGTGAGCGCCGCAGTATCAGCAGCGTTTGATACAGAGAATTATATTGGACCGTTTTATGTTGAACATCCCAGACAAACTCAATCAGTTCATCATGGCTAATTAACTCTTCATAATGCTCACAAAAGCATAACAAACATCTGGCAGAAATATTTGTTAATACCAGTATTTCACCGCTTTCATCATTAAATAGGGTACGTTCTTCGGGCGAGAACCGCACATTATTTAGCAAATAATAATCACCCATGGAATTATTCTTCATCTTAGAGATTTGTTACCCTGATTGATTCATATAACTACCCCGCGCCAGAGCCCATGGCTATGCACATCATCACGCTGGTTTGGGATCAATCTCATAAGTGGTATTTCTAATGCATCTTATGTTGTAGATCAAACAAAATTGTGTAACACAGGAATAATCAACGCTAAAAAGGTGGAATAATTTATTTTTCGATCATTTTAATTACATAACTAGAAAAAATAATCTACAAAATAGTAAGATTCATCCCAATACGCTGCGGCAGCAGATAGAACGTCAAGAATTGTATAGATAAATCGTCAAGATTTGTATAGAAAATATCAGGCCGCCTGAAATGGCGACCTGTTGTAAATCAATTAAACAGCACGAAAGGCGATTTCTCCGGGAATAATTTCCCCCTGCCAGTAGAGCTGCGCCGCCACTTTCCCTGCCAGCTGGCGGTAGAGGTCGGTAAACTCGCTGTCCGGACGGCTAACCACCGTAGGCTCGCCGCGATCGAGATCTTCACGCAGCGAGATATGCAGCGGCATCTGCCCCAACAGCGCAGTGTTGTAGCTTTCAGCCAGCTTCTGAGCGCCGCCGGTACCGAAGATCGGTTCATGATGGCCACAGCTGCTGCAAATATGAATGCTCATGTTTTCGACGATACCCAGCACCGGCACTTCCACCTTCTCGAACATCACGATGCCTTTCTTCGCATCGATTAGCGCAATATCCTGCGGCGTGGTCACCACCAGCGCCCCGGTAACCGGGATATTCTGTGCCAGGGTCAATTGAATATCACCGGTGCCTGGCGGCATATCCAGCACCAGGTAGTCGAGATCCGGCCATAGCGTCTCCTGCAGTAACTGCATCAATGCCTTGCTGGCCATCGGCCCACGCCAGACCATAGCGTTATCATCCGTTACCAGATAGCCGATAGAGTTGGTCGCCAGGCCGTGAGAGATGACCGGCGCCATATGGGTACCATCCGGCGAGGTCGGGCGCTCATGTTCGCTGCCAAGCATGGTGGGAATAGAGGGACCGTAGATATCGGCATCCAGAATCCCGACCTTCGCCCCTTCCGCCGCCAGCGCCAGCGCCAGGTTCACCGCCGTGGAGGATTTCCCGACGCCGCCTTTACCAGAGCTCACGGCAATGATGTTCTTCACTCCGTTAATGCCCGCCTGGTTTTTCACCCGCTTCAGGGTGGCAATACTGTAGCTCAGCTTCCAGTCAATAGCCTGGGCCCCGGTCAGCCGTAGCAGCTCCGGGCCGCACTCCGCCTTCAACGCTTCGAAGCCGCTGTTCCAGGCAAAAGGCATTTGCAGTTCGATATGGACAGTACCGTCGAGTAACGCCACGTGATGCAATGCCTTCAGGGCGGTAAGATTATGCTTTAACGTTGGATGTTGAAAATTAGCCAGCGTTCCGGCAACCATGGCGCGCAGGGCTTCCGGGGAACCGGCCGGGGATTGCGAATTCATCCCGACTCCTTTGTAGGTAGTAGTAGTTGTTGTCTGCGGACATTCACAGACTGCATCCGCTAATTATACATATGCCACGCCCGGGATTGACAGTCCGGGGGCACAGGAGAGCACAGTCGCCAGAGCGAGGAATAATTTGAACTGCCGTCGCTTTTGAGTTGAATCCCCTTCTGGTACTATCGATCTCCCTTTTTACTACGAAAGATTTATTGTCACTATGGCCCAAGTCGCAAAGAAAATACTGGTAACCTGCGCCCTGCCGTACGCCAACGGCTCCATCCACCTCGGTCACATGCTGGAGCATATCCAGGCTGATGTCTGGGTTCGGTACCAGCGAATGCGCGGCCATGAGGTCAACTTTATCTGTGCCGACGACGCCCACGGCACGCCGATCATGCTGAAAGCCCAGCAGCTCGGCATAACGCCGGAGCAGATGATTGGCGAAATGAGCCAGGAGCATCAGAAAGACTTCGCCGGGTTCAATATCAGCTATGACAACTACCACTCCACCCATAGCGAAGAAAACCGCGAGCTGTCATCGCTTATCTACAATCGCCTGAAAGAGAACGGTTTTATTAAAAACCGGACTATCTCTCAGCTCTACGATCCGGAAAAAGGCATGTTCCTGCCGGACCGTTTCGTGAAAGGCACCTGCCCGAAATGTAAGGCGGCGGACCAATACGGCGATAACTGCGAAGTGTGCGGTGCCACCTACAGCCCGACGGAGTTGATCGAACCGAAATCGGTGGTTTCCGGCGCCACGCCGGTGCTGCGCGAATCTGAGCACTTCTTCTTTGACCTGCCGGCCTTCAGTGAAATGCTGCAGGCCTGGACCCGCTCCGGCGCGCTGCAGGAGCAGGTCGCCAATAAGATGCAGGAGTGGTTTGAATCCGGTCTGCAGCAGTGGGATATCTCCCGCGATGCGCCCTACTTCGGTTTTGAAATTCCGGGGGCGCCGGGTAAATACTTCTACGTCTGGCTGGACGCGCCTATCGGTTATATGGGCTCGTTTAAGAACCTGTGCGACAAGCGTGGGGATCTTAACTTCGACGACTGGTGGAACAAGGATTCCGACGCCGAGCTCTATCACTTTATCGGCAAAGACATCGTCTACTTCCACAGCCTGTTCTGGCCAGCGATGCTGGAAGGTAGCGGCTTCCGTAAGCCGAACAACCTGTTTGTGCACGGTTACGTAACGGTAAACGGCGCCAAGATGTCCAAGTCGCGCGGCACCTTTATTAAAGCCAGCACCTGGCTGAAGCACTTTGACGCCGATAGCCTGCGCTATTACTACAGCGCCAAATTGTCACCACGTATTGACGATATCGATCTCAGCCTGGAAGACTTCGTTCAGCGGGTGAACAGCGACATCGTTAACAAGGTGGTTAACCTGGCCTCTCGTAATGCGGGCTTTATCGCCAAACGCTTCGGCGGCGAACTCTCTGCCGAACTGGACTCCCCCGCGCTGTATCAGAGCTTCGTCGATGCGGCACAGAGCATTGGCGACGCCTGGGAAAAACGCGAATTCAGCCGTGCCGTACGCGAAATTATGGCGCTGGCGGACCAGGCCAACCGCTACGTTGACGAAAAAGCGCCGTGGGTGGTGGCGAAACAGGAAGGCCGCGATGCCGACCTGCAGCGTATCTGCTCCATGGGTATCAACCTGTTCCGGGTGCTGATGACCTGGCTGAAGCCGGTTCTGCCGGAGCTTTCCGCCCGTGCGGAAGCCTTCCTGAACGTCGAACTGACCTGGGACGGCATAGCCCAACCGCTGCTCAGCCACAAGGTGAACCCGTTTAAGGCGCTGTATAGCCGTATCGATATGAAACAGGTCGACGCCCTGATCGAAGAGTCGAAAGAGGAAGTGAAGGCAAGCGCGGCGGCGCCGGTCAGCGGCCCGCTGGCGGATGACCCGATTCAGGAAACCATCACCTTTGACGACTTCGCCAAAGTGGATATGCGTATCGCTCTGATCGAGAACGCTGAGTTTGTTGAAGGCTCTGATAAGCTGCTGCGTCTGAGCCTGGATATCGGCGGCGAGAAGCGCAATATCTTCTCTGGCATTCGCTCCGCCTATCCGGATCCTCAGGCGCTGATCGGTCGCCTGACCATTATGGTCGCCAACCTGGCGCCGCGTAAAATGCGCTTTGGCGTATCGGAAGGCATGGTGATGGCCGCAGGTCCCGGGGGCAAGGATATCTTCCTGTTAAGCCCGGACAGCGGCGCTAAGCCTGGTCAGCAGGTGAAGTAAGCCCCCTCACCCCGGCCCTCTCCCCTGGGGGGAGAGGGAGAAAACCAGCATCCGCACATCCCCTATCCCCAGGGGAAGAGGGAGAAAACCAGTACCCGCCAGTCCCCTATCCCCAGGGGAAGAGGGAGAAAACCAGTACCCGCCAGTCCCCTATCCCCAGGGGGAGAGGGAGAAAACCAGTACCCGCCAGTCCCCTCTCCCCTTTGGGGTGAGGGGTAAGGGCTACTCCCCATGCAGACGAGCTGCCAGTCCCCGCAGAAAATAGCGCATCATCTGGTCTCCGCATTCCCGATAGTTTTTATGGTCCGGCGCCCGCATAAACGCGGTGATTTCCGGCAGTGAAATCCGAAACTTCTGTTCGGTCAGAATCGCCAGAATATCGTCGGTTTTCAGCGCGAAGGCGATACGCAGCTTTTTCAGTACGATATTGTTGTTAACACGTCTGTCCACCGCCAGCGGCGGTGCATTTTCATCTTTCCCGCGCCGATCGTAAATCAGGCCGTTAAGAAAAGCCGACAGGATGATGTCCGGGCAGCGAACAAACCCCTCGTCATCTTCTTTCTTAAGCCAGGTCGTTAGCTGTTGAGCGCTGACGTCGGTACCGGCCAGCGCCAGAATCCGTAGCAGGTCGGGATTATTGGTTTTCAGGATGTAGCGCAGGCTACGAAGAATATCATTACTTAACATAAAGCCTTCAGAGTCCGGGATGCGGTGCGGCAGTGTATCATCGTTGCGGGCGACACTCTTCCTTTATCAGGCACGTAATGCTGGGTTAACCAACCGGTTTCAGGGTACAATCCAACCGTTAACATGAAGAGGTAACCGATGAAACCAGGAAAAATCGCCATCATTGGCGCAATGGTCGTGCTGGCTCTGGGTGGGATTAGCGGTGTGATGCTGGCAGGGTATTCCATTATTCTGCATGGTAATTAAGCCGACGCAGCCACAGCCCGAAGGCGCGGTCGATAACGATAGCCATCAACGCCACCAGTAGCGCCCCCTGCAGAACATAGGCCGTATTAAAGGCGCTCAGACCGATAATCACCGGTGTTCCCAGGCTATTGACCCCGACCGTCGAGGCCAGGGTCGCAGTTCCGATATTGATCACCGTCGAGGTTCGTACACCGGCCAGAATCACCGGCGCCGCCAGCGGTAGTTCCACCTGCCACAGCCGCCGCCACGACCCCATGCCCACGCCGCTGGCCACCTGTTTAACCTCGACCGGCACCACCGCCAGCCCCGCAAGGGTTCCCTGAAGTACCGGCAGCAGACCATACAGCGCCAGGGCGATTAATGCCGGCAGCGCGCCAAATCCCATCACGGGCACCGCCACCGCCAGTACCGCCACCGGCGGGAAGGTCTGTCCTACGGCGGCAATAGTCTCCACCAGCGGACGAAATTCCCGGCCTCCCGGACGACTGACCGCCAGCCCCAGCCCGATAGCCACGGCGACCAGTTCTGATACCACCACCAGCGCCAGATGCGCCAGCGTCAGGGAGGCAAAGCTCTGCTGATGCCACAGCGGATTAGCCAGATCCGGAAACAGCCAGCGGAATAGTGGTTCGCTGTACGGCAGGCCATAGAGCAGCGCGCCAAACAGTAGCACCAGCCAGATAAGCGGTTCACGCAGCCACCTCATGGCATGGACTCCTGCTCCTGTGCCGCCAGATCGCAAAAGTGCAGCACCCCGCGCCGCTCCCCGTTGGCCGATTTTACCGGCAGACGCTGGCAGCCCTGCTCCACAAAACGGGACAGCGCCTCACGCAGCGTCATCTGTTCATCGATAGGTTCGATCCCTTCCAGCCATTCACCGGGGCGCAGCCACTGTGCAACGGTACGACGCGCCAGCAGACGCACGCCCAGTTCGCTGCCGCCGAAGAAGTCCCGTACAAAGGGCGTGGCCGGGCGGGTCAGCAGCTCTGCGGGGCTCCCCTGCTGAATCACCCGGCCCTGATCCATCACCACCAGCCTGTCGGCCAGCAGCAGCGCCTCGTCCACATCGTGCGTAACCAGCACAAAGGTGCGCCCCTGCAGCTGATGGATGCGTCGCACCTCCTGCTGAAGCGAGCTACGGGTCACCGGATCCAGCGCCCCAAAGGGTTCGTCCATCAATAGTACCTCGGGATCGGCCGCCAGCGCTCTGGCTACCCCCACCCGCTGCTGCTGACCTCCGGAAAGCTGATGCGGATAGCTGTTGCGAAACCGGCCATCCTCCAGCCCAAGCAGCGCCAGCAGTTCGTCGATTCGCGCCTCGATTCTGGCGCGCTCCCAGCCCAGCAGGCTGGGGACCGTGGCGATATTGCGGGCCACGGTCCAGTGAGGGAACAGCCCCACCGACTGGATGGCGTAGCCAATGCGCCGCCGCAGGCTTTTCACTTCAATGCGCCGCACATCCTGGCCGCCAAATAGCAAAGTCCCGCTATCGTGCGGCTCCAGCCGGTTAATCATCTTAAGCGTGGTCGATTTTCCAGACCCGGAACTGCCCAGCAGTACGGTAAAAGCGCCTTCCGGACAGTGCAGGTTGAGATCGCTGACCGCCGCCACGCCGTCGTAATATTTACTGACGCCGTTAAACTCAATCATCAGTTATGGCCTTAAGATTCGAAATTATCAGATTAAAAAGCCCGTCCACCAGCACCGCCAGGGCAATCACCGGGATCACCCCCAGCAGCACCAGATCCAGCGCGCTACTAAGCAGCCCCTGGAACACCAGCGCCCCAAAACCTCCGGCGCCGATAAGCGCGGCGATGGTGCCCATACCCACCGTCTGTACGGCCACCAGGCGGATCCCGCGCAGTAACACCGGTGCCGCCAGCGGCGCTTCCACCTGCCAGAAGATCCGGGAGCCGGACATCCCCATACCGCGGGCGCTTTCCATGACCTGACGCGGCGTTTGATCCAACCCGGCCACTACGCTACGGGTCAGCGGCAGCAGCGCATAAAGTACCAGGGCAATCAGCGCCGGGGCCAGGCCTGTGCCGGAGACCCCGATCTCCCCCAGCCACGGCCAGGCGCGTGACAGCCCCGCCAGCGGTGCAATCAGCAGGCCAAACAGCGCCACGGAGGGGATGGTCTGGATAATATTGAGCAGGGTAAATACCGGACCGCGCAGTCCGGGACGACGCCGACACCACAGCCCCAGCGGCACACCGATAAGCAGTGCCGGAATCAGGGTGCCGGCCACCAGCAGCAGGTGGCGCCAGAAGGCGTCCTGGAACACCATCCGCCGGTTGGCGTACTCTTTAAGTAGAGACAGCTCGTCGAAGCGACCGACCGCCAGCATCAGCAGCGGCAACAGCCAGATTTGCGCCTGTAACAGCCAGCGCAGCAGCGGACGTCGGGTCAGGCGTCGCGTGGCGTCGTGACACAGAAGCAGGCAGAGAGCCATCAGCAGCCAGAAGCCCCCACCCGGCGAGGTCCGGGCAATGGCGCTCCCCTGGCGGGCCAGTTCATCGGCGCTACGGCCAAGCTGCAACAGCAGTAGCAGAAACAGCACTTCGCCCCATAGCAGGGTCAGCCCCAGGGTGCGAGGGTGCTGGACGACAAAGGCCAGCGCCAGCAGTCCCCCCAGCCCGGGCAACAGCCAAAGGGTCGGGCCGCCGGGCACGGCAAACAGCGTGAGCGGCTCGCCGGAAACCAGCCGATTAGGAGCGTAGCTGACAAACGGCAACGCCAGCGACAGGAGCATCAGGGCGCACAGCAGCAGGGTGACGCGGTTATAACAGCGCGGCATCAGTCCTGAGCGCCTGCCAGTCCTTTATCGCGCAGCCACTGGGCGGCGACCTGCTTTGCATCGACCCCTTCTACGGCGATCTTCGCATTCAACTGCTGGAGCGTTTTCTCGTCCAGCGCCCGGAACACCGGGTCCAGCCACTGCGCCATCTGCGGATATTCCTTAAGTACCGCTTCACGTACCACCGGCGCCGGAGCATAGACAGGCTGAACCCGCTGAGGATCGCTCAGGGTTTGCAAGCCCAGCGCCGCTACCGGGCCGTCGGTGCCGTAGGCCATAGCGCCATTCACGCCAGAGGTCTGTTGCGCCGCCGCCCGCAGGGTCACTGCGGTGTCGCCCCCGGCAAGCGACAGTAGCTGGTCGGGCTTAAGTTTAAAGCCATAGGCTTTTTCAAAGGCCGGTAGCGCATCCTGACGTTCGATAAATTCCGCCGAGGCCGCCAGTTTAAATTCACCGCCCTCTTTCAGATAGCGGCTGAGATCCGCCATAGATTTCAGTTTGTTATCCTGAGCCAGCTCCTGGCGTACCGCAATGGTCCAGCCGTTATTGGCCGATGCAGGCGTCAGCCAGATCAGCTTGTTTTTCTGCGCATCGAGATTTTTGACTTTCTGGTAACCCTTTGTGGGATCTTTCCACACCGGATCCTGTTGATCTTTAAAGAACAGCGCGCCGTTACCGGTATATTCCGGGTAGATATCCAGTTCACCGGCAGTAATGGCGCCGCGCACCACGGGCGTAGTGCCAAGCTGCAGTTTATTAACGGTTTTCACACCGTGGCTTTCCAACACCTGCAAAATAATATTACCTAACAGCGAGCCTTCAGTATCGATTTTGGACCCCACCGTAACCGGCTGCGCCGCGCCAGCCGAAGCCGCGCTCAGCATCAATCCCAGCGCCACTGCCCATCCCTGCAATTTCCCGATTTTCATCCCGTTCCTCTCACTTTTGTTATGGGTGAATACAACAGCATGGACGAAAAAAGCCAAAAGTGACCAGCGAAGCCCATACAATTGCGGTCGCATCACGATTCCAGCATGCAAAACGCATCGGGGCCGCTATTTTCGGCCCCGATCGATCACTTCAGTTCAAATTCCGCCTGTTTTACCCGGGCGGAATCCTGACCGATGTACACCCGGAATTTACCCGGCTCGGCGTCATATTTCATCTGCGCGTTCCAGAACTTCAGCGCATTAACGTCGATGGGGAAACTAACGGTCTGACTTTCGCCCGGCTTCAGAGTCACCTTTTTAAAGGCCTTTAGCTCTTTCACCGGACGGCTCATGGTGGCGGTCACATCCTGCAAGTACATCTGCACCGCCATCGCCCCTTCCCGCTTACCGGTATTATTCACCGTAACGCTGGCGGTCAGTTTACCGTCGCGGGTCATGACCGGCGCCGACAGACTCACATCCGATACCGAGAAAGTGGTGTAACTCAGGCCAAAGCCGAACGGGAACAGCGCGCCGTTAGCTTCGTCGAAGTAGCGCGAGGTGTATTTGTTCGGATGATCGGCATTATAGGGTCGACCGGTGTTCAGATGGTTGTAGTAGACCGGAATCTGTCCCACCGAGCGCGGGAACGACATCGGCAGCTTACCGGAAGGGTTATAGTCGCCAAACAGCACATCGGCGATAGCATTTCCCCCTTCGGTCCCGGCAAACCAGGTTTCCAGCATAGCGTCGGCCTGCTGGTTTTCCCGCACCAGCGAGAGCGGGCGCCCGTTCATCAGCACCAGTACCAGCGGCTTGCCGGTGTCCTTCATAGCCGCTATCAGCCGACGCTGGCTTTCCGGAATGCCAATGCTGGTACGGCTGGACGCTTCATGGGCCATCCCCTGGGATTCCCCCACCACGGCCACCACCACATCGGCCTGCTTCGCTGTCGCTACCGCTTCATCGATCATCTGCTGCGGCGTGCGCTTCTCTTCCGGTACCGCTTTTTCGTACAGGTTCAGGAAGTCAATCATGCCTTTGTCGTCGGTGATACTGGCGCCTTTGGCATACAGGATCGAAGCCTTATCTCCGGCCACGTTCTTCATGCCCTGCAGTACGGTCACCGACTGCTCTTTTACTCCGGCCGCCGACCAGCTACCCATAATATCGCGCTGACTGTCCGCCAGCGGTCCCACCACCGCGATGGTGCCAGACTTTTTAAGCGGCAGCGTCTCCAGCCGGTTTTTCAGCAGCACCAGACTTTCACGAGCGACGGCCCGCGCCTCTTCGCGATGCAGACGACTTTCGTCGTTGGTGTTTTTTGGATCGGACTCTTTGGGACCCAGATGATTATAGGGGTCGTTAAACAGCCCCATATCGTATTTCACGTTCAGCACGTGACGGGTCGCGTCGTCCAGAGTTTCCATAGAGACTTCGCCGCTCTTCACCAGCTCCGGCAAATATCTGCTGTAGTACTCGTCGCTCATGCTCATATCGACGCCAGCATTGAGCGCCACCCGCACCGCATCCCGCGGATCGCTGGCAACGCCGTGATTAATCAGCTCCTTAATGGCACCGTGATCGGAAATCGTAATCCCCTTAAAGCCCCACTCTTTACGCAGCACATCTTTCAGCAGCCAGCTATTAGAGGTAGCGGGCGTTCCGTTGATGGAATTAAGCGCCACCATCACCCCACCGCTTCCGGCATCCAGACCGGCCTTATAGGGCGGCAGGTAGTCATTGAACAGACGCTGGGGGCTCATATCCACCGTGTTGTACTCTTTACCGCCTTCAACTGCGCCGTAGGCGGCATAGTGCTTAACGCTGGTCATCACCGAATAGCGCTCCGCCGGGCTTTTGCCCTGCATCGCCTCGACCATGGCGCGCCCCATCACGGAAGTCAGGTAAGTATCTTCACCAAAGCCTTCAGACACCCGTCCCCAGCGCGGATCGCGCGAAACATCGACCATAGGTGCCCAGGTCATATTCAGACCATCGTCCGCCGCTTCATAAGCCGATACCCGCCCCACGGTTCTGACCGTATCCAGGTTAAAGGTGGACGCCAGGCCCAGACTGATGGGGAAAATGGTGCGTTGACCGTGGAGCACATCGAAGGCGAAGAACAGCGGAATTTTCAGGCGGCTGAGGGACATGGCCTGGTCCTGCATGGCGCGGATATCCGGCCGGGTAACCGTGTTAAAAATCGCCCCGACCTGGCCCTCTTTGATCATGTCACGTATGGCTTCTTTCGGATTATCCGGACCGACGCTGATAAGCCTTAGCTGGCCAATCTTCTCATCCGTGGTCATCTTCTTTAGCAAATCGCTGACAAACGCATCCCGCGCCTGCGGGGTCATGGGGTGATTACCGATTAAATCGTCAGCCAACGCTGGCTGAAGCGCCAGCCCCACGGCAACGCCTACAGAACAAAGCCATTTCATCTAATACACTCTCTTGTCTCGATATTCAGCGGCAGGAGCTGGCAGCCGCCTCGTCCTGATATGCATAGCAGTTTGCCACAAGCGAAACCGCGTAAGAAATGTTATAGCCTGATCTTTCGGTGTTTTCTCTGTGAACGTTATATTCTGAGAGCTATCATTAATTATCTATTGGCCACAAGGAGTGGAGTATGTCACCTACAGCGACCCGCAACAGCGCTGAGCTCATCAATGAACTGACCCGTCACGTTGGTCATTCCCATATTCTCACCGAACCGGCCAAAACCGCCCGTTACCGACGGGGTTTCCGTTCTGGCGAAGGAAATGCGCTGGCGGTGGTTTTTCCGGGTAGCCTGCTGGAACTGTGGCGGGTGCTGAAGGCCTGTGTGGATGCCGATGCCATTATTCTGATGCAGGCCGCCAACACCGGCCTGACCGAAGGTTCGACCCCCAGTGGCAACGACTACGATCGAGAGATCGTCATCATCAGCACCCTGCGTCTGGATAAACTTCAACTGCTGGATAACGGCGAGCAGGTGCTGGCCTTCCCGGGTACCACGCTCTACACCCTGGAAAAGGCCCTGAAGCCGCTGGGCCGTGAACCGCACTCGGTGATCGGATCCTCCTGCATTGGTGCCTCGGTGATTGGCGGCATCTGTAATAACTCCGGCGGCTCGCTGGTACAGCGCGGCCCGGCCTATACCGAAATGGCGCTGTTCGCCCGCATTGATGAACAGGGTAAACTGAACCTGGTGAACCACCTGGGCATTGAGCTGGGGGAAACGCCGGAGCAGATTCTTGGCCGTCTGGACGACGAACGGGTGCGCCCCGAAGACGTTCGGCACGACCAGCGTCAGGCCTCTGACCATAGCTACAGCGATCGGGTGCGCGATGTCGAAGCCGATACGCCATCACGCTATAACGCCAACCCTGAAAAGCTGTTCGAAGCCTCCGGCTGCGCCGGTAAGCTGGCGGTTTTTGCCGTGCGTCTGGATACCTTCCCGGCGGAAAAACAGCAGGAAGTGTTCTACATCGGCACCAATCAGCCAGAGGTGCTGACCGAAATCCGCCGCCATATTCTGGCTAACTTTAAACATCTGCCGGTGGCTGGTGAGTACATGCACCGCGATATCTACGATATTGCAGAGGTTTACGGCAAAGACACCTTCCTGATGATCGATAAGATGGGCACCGACAAAATGCCCTTCTTCTTCACCATGAAGGGGCGGACCGATGCATTGCTGGAACGTGTGCCTTTCGTGAAACCCCACTTTACCGACCGCTTTATGCAAAAGCTAAGCACTCTGTTCCCGGCCCATCTGCCGCCGCGGATGAAGAGCTGGCGTGATAAATATGAACATCACCTGCTGCTGAAGATGGCGGGCGATGGCATTCACGAGGCCCGGGAGTGGCTTTCACAGTACTTCCGTGAAGCGGAGGGAGACTTCTTTGCCTGCACCGCCGAAGAGGGCGCCAAAGCCTTCCTGCACCGTTTTGCCGCTGCCGGCGCCGCAATACGCTACCATGCGGTACACACCGAGGAGGTCGAGGATATCGTAGCGCTGGATATCGCCCTGAAGCGCAACGATCGCGACTGGTTCGAGCAGCTACCGCCGGAGATCGACAGCCAGCTGGTGCATAAGCTCTACTACGGTCACTTTATGTGTTACGTCTTCCATCAGGACTATATCGTGAAGAAAGGGGTGGATCCCCATGCGGTCAAGGATCAGATGCTGGCGCTGCTGCGTGAGCGCGGCGCTCAGTATCCGGCAGAGCATAACGTCGGCCATCTGTACGAAGCGCCGGAAAGCCTGCGTACCTTCTATAAGGCCAACGACCCGACCAACAGCATGAATCCCGGTATCGGCAAGACCAGTAAGCTGAAGTACTGGGGCGAGTGCGGGTGTGGACAGAATCACGACCCCGCCGCTCATAAAGAGGCGTAATCCCCAGACCGGCGCCTGGACGGGCGCCGGTTAATTTCCTCAATTTTCCGCGATCTGTCCCGCGCGCTCTTTTTTATAGGCCAGCGCGGCGGCAGGCACCGGTTTTACCTCGCCGGTTTCAAGCCAGGTGCGCAGGCGGCTGGCATCAGCAAAGTGGGTATATTTGCCGAAAGCGTCCATCAACACCAGCGCCACCCGGCGGCCATTAATGGTAGTGCGCATCACCAGACAGTGGCCGGCTGCGTTGGTAAAGCCGGTTTTAGTCAGTTGAATATTCCAGCCGCTGCGACGCACCAGGTGGTTGGTGTTACGGAACGGCAGACTGTAGGCGGGATGGCTAAAGGTGGCGGTGTCTTCCACCGTGGTGCTCAGATTGCCCAGCAGCGGATAGCGCTGGCTGGCGATCAGCAGTTTAGTCAGGTCTCGGGCGGTGGAGACGTTGCTTTCGGAAAGCCCGGTGGGCTCCACAAAATGGGTATGGGTCATGCCCAGGGCTTTCGCTTTGGCGTTCATGGCGCGGATAAAAGCGTCATAGCCGCCGGGATAGTGGTGCGCCAGGCTCGCAGCGGCGCGGTTTTCCGAGGCCATCAGCGCCAGTAGCAGCATATCGTGACGGCTGATCTGGCTACCTAATCGTACCCGGGAATAGACCCCTTTCATCTCCGGCGTATGGCTGATGTCCACTGACAGCTTTTCGTTAAGCGGCAGCTTCGCATCCAGCACCACCATCGCGGTCATCAGCTTAGAAACCGAAGCGATAGGCCGCACCACATCAGGATGGCTCGACCAGATGGTCTTATTGGTCGCCAGATCCACAAGCATGGCGCTGCCAGAGGCAATCTGCGGCGTGGCGGCATGGGAAGCGGCAGCGCTGGTCGCGGCAGCGGCAGTGGAAGGCGCAAAAGGAACAGCTAGCATCAGCGCAAGGCTGAACAGGGAAAGACGGAGTTTCGGCATGATCGGCTTCAAATTGTTCACGGGAAAATAGCATTAGCCGCTGCCGTCAGCCTCAGAGACGCGACGACGTGCGGAAACGGCATCATATCCGCCCCCAATCATCGTCGCCAGCCGGGAATCGTCACTAAATGCTGCGCCGAGCGCGAAATCGGCACGGCGCAGCCGTTTTCAGAATAATCTATATCCGTAGCCCCACAGCACGACCGTCAGGGCCAGCAGTACCTCCAGCACCAGTACGCCAATCGCCAGGGTCGAACTGGAGAAGCTCAACCCTTCATCGCGGGTGATATTCAGGAAGGTGGGGATCCCCACGTACAGCAGATAGCCGGTGTAGCACAACGCGATGGTGCCTACCAGCACGCAGAGCCAGACCAGAGGATAGAGCGCCACAATGCCGCTCAGAAACAGCGGCGTCGCCACATAACCGGCGAACACCATACAGCGCGCCAGAGAAGGACGCTGCGGATAGTTGCGCGCCATCCACCAAATGACCCGCCCCATAACCGCCACCCCGGCCAGCATCAGGGCGTAGAACAGTACGGCAAGCCCAATCCCGGTCCCCAGCGACAGCTGAAGGTAGTTGTCCGCGCCAAAGTTCCAGCCAATCTGCGTGGTGCCGATAAAGGCGCAAATCACCGGAATCGCCGCCATAATCAGCACGTGGTGCAGATAGTGGTGCGATACCGTTTCGTTTTCACGCTTAATGGTCTGCATTTCACGATCGGGATGGGAAAACAGCCCCCAGACATGGTTCATAGTAACCTCCCTCATCTCATGATGCCGCGCTACCGCGTCTGGTTAATTATAGATTATTTTATGAGCATCTCCGGCGGGAGAGCGGCGCCGTTGAGACTGACGATGGCCTGTGGGTGTATGCTTAAGGCTCAGGCACGCGCCAGAGTAAGGTTTTATCAGTCAATGGATATTAATAATTTAATCAGCCACTACGGCTACGCTGCGCTGGTGATTGGCAGTCTGGCGGAAGGCGAAACCATCACTCTGCTCGGCGGCGTGGCCGCACATCAGGGGCTGCTTAAGTTTCCGCTGGTGGTGGCCGCAGTCGCGCTCGGTGGGATGATCGGCGATCAGCTCCTCTATCTGGTAGGGCGCCGCTTCGGTAATGGCCTGCTGAAGCGCTTTCCACGCCATCAAAAACAGATTGCCCGGGCGCGCAGTATGATTAATCATCGCCCCTGGCTGTTCGTCATCGGCACCCGCTTTATGTACGGTTTCCGGATCATTGGTCCGATCCTGATTGGCGCCAGCCGCCTGCCGCCGCGCATCTTCCTGCCGCTCAATATTCTGGGCGCGATAGTCTGGGCCACTCTGTTCAGCGCGCTGGGTTACCTGGGCGGCGAGGTGATTGCCCCCTGGCTGCACAAATTCGATCAGCATATTAAGCATCTGGTCTGGCTGCTGCTGGTGATTGCCCTGGTGTGGCTGGTGCGTATCTGGCTGAAACGGCGCAGTGCGCGCGAAAGCAAGGATAACAACGCGGGCTGACGCCCCTACTCTATGGAGTTTTTATGACCCAGAATGTCTATGACGATCCGCAATTTTTTGCGGGTTATGCCACCCTTGACCGTTCGACTCAGGGGCTGGAAGGCGCTCCTGAGTGGCCTTCCCTGCGCGCCCTGCTGCCGACTCTTACCGGAAAGTGTATTGCCGATCTCGGCTGCGGTTACGGCTGGTTCTGCCGCTATGCCCGGGAAGCGGGGGCCGCCAGCATCACCGGTTTCGATGTCTCACAGAAAATGCTGGAACAGGCCAGGGCCATGACGCCAGACGACGTTATCGCATGGCAGCATGCCGATCTGGAAACGCTGACGCTCCCCGAAAATTCGCTGGATCTGGTCTGGAGCTCCCTGACCCTGCACTATCTGAAAGCAATTCCGGCGCTGTTTTCCACCATCCACCAGGCGCTGGTTCCCGGTGGTATGCTGATCTTTTCCGCCGAGCATCCCATCTATACCGCACCGCTGGCGCTGGGCTGGGGCAGCGATGCCGAAGGGCGCCGCAGTTGGCCGGTTAACCACTACCAGCAGGAAGGCGAACGGGTCAACCACTGGTTTAACGCCGATGTCAGAAAGCAGCACCGCAAACTCGCCACCTGGATAAACCTGGTGCTGGCCAGCGGCCTTGAGCTGATTCATCTCGATGAATGGGGCCCAACGGCGGAGCAAATTGTCGCCGCGCCCCAGCTCGCCGAAGAGGCCGATCGCCCGATGTTTTTCCTGCTGGCCGCTCGTCGTCCTTACAATTAAAGCGGCTGCCACTGAAAGGCGCTGCCCTGATGCACCACGTGGCCCAACCCCGGGAAGGCAATATGAGGCGCGGCCACCAGGTCGCCTTCATCGGCAATCTGTTCCAGTATTCGCCTGCGGGTCTCTACCGCCTGACCACTATCCACATCGAAGCGAATCGCGACATCAGGCAGCGCAAACTGCACGGCGGCGGCGTGGATAATATCCCCCCACAGCACCAGAGTCTTACCGCCCCGGGTCACCCGATACATGACGCTGCCTGGCGTATGCCCCGGCGCCGCCACGGCCTTGATGCCTTCAGGAAGTTGCGCCGGTGCGTTAAAGGTTCGCAACTTTCCGGCCGCCTGTACCGGCGCAAGCGAGCGGCGTGACTCTTCAAAGGTGTGGCGCTCGGCTTCCGTCACCTCGTCGCCGTGGGCCGGATTGAGCCAGAAATCGACATCTTTCTTATCGACCCATACCGTGGCATTCGGAAACAGCAACTGTCCGTCGCGCTGTAGCCCACCGGAATGGTCGGCGTGAATATGGGTCAGCAGAATGGTATTAATGCTTTGCGGCGCAATCCCGGCGGCCCGTAGATTATCCACCAGCAGACCGCTGCTTTTCCCCATCAGCGAACCGGCTCCGGTATCGACCAGGATGCGCTGCTTCCCGGTATCAATCACAAAAGCATTAATCGCCGTCGGGGTGGGCGAAGGTTCCCCCGCCGCCGCCAGACGCTGGCGCAGAGTATCGGGGTGAATATTCTTCATCAGCTTTTCCAGTGGCACCTTAGCGCTGCCGTCAGAGACGGCGGTCACCTGCCAGTCCCCCAGTTTAAGGCCATATGCCGTTTGCGAGATCGCGGCCTGAGCGGCTGCGGAAGCAGTCAGTACCATCAACGCCATTAACGTTTTCATCTTATCCTCCAACACAGTGAACAAACCTTGCTGAAGTATTGATGAATCGCTAGTATCACTCCAATTGATTGGAGAAATAATGACTATCAAAGAGAATGATTTCCGCAGAATAGACCTGAACCTGCTGATCGCCTTCGCGGTGCTGTTCCGCGAACAAAGCGTGTCGCTGGCGGCGGAAAAGCTGCACCTGGGGCAGCCTGCGGTTAGCGGCTCCCTGGCGCGTCTGCGGGAAATGTTCGACGACCCGCTGTTTATCCGCAGCGGCCACCGAATGCAGCCCACCGCCCGCGCCATGGAGCTGCACGGTGAACTGATGCCGCTGCTGGAACAGCTACAGTCGGCGCTGTTTCAGCGCCCGGAATTCAATCCGGCCCAGGCCAGCACCACCATTACGCTCGGTATGACGGACTGGGTGGAGATGTGGCTGATGCCGCAGATTCTGCCAGCGCTGAATAAGATGGCGCCAGGGATTCGACTGAGCGTGGTGGCGGCCGACCCGTTCAGCGATCCGGAGCGGCTGGAGGCAGGAGAGCTGGATATGGCTGTCAGCGTCGCCGCCGGTGGTCCGCGCTGGCTGGAGCGCGAAGCGCTGACCACCATGGGCTTTACCACGCTATGGCACCCGCAGCAGCTGGCGCTGGAAACGCCGCTGACCCTGGAGCAGTACGTCGAACATCCCCATCTGCTGGTGAGTTACCGCGAAGCGGCCAGCAGCCAGATCGATACCCTGCTCGGTAAGCAGAGCCTGCAACGGCGAATCTGCTATACCACACCGCACTTTGCGGGAATGCCCGGGCTGCTGGCGACCCTGCCCGCCCTGGCGACGGTGCCCGCCGGTCTGGCCGATGTGTGGCGTCACGGCGGCGGACTGTGCTCCAGTCCGCCGCCGCTGACTATTGCGCCGTTCGAACTATCGCTGCTATGGCATCAGCGCCACAGCAGCGATCCGGCACTAATGTGGCTTAGAGCGTTTATTCAATCCCGGCTTGCTGCGGGAGCTGCCAGCCGTTAATGACCTCTGATACCGCCCGGGAGGTCTGACAGGGGCGCACCGCGCTAAACAGATCCCCCGCTTCGGGGTAAGCCTTGCGCAGATAGCCCAGCCACTGTTTGATGCGCGCCAGGTGGTACAGACCGGTATCGCCCTGCTTTTCAAGGCGAGTATATTTGCGCAGCAGCTGTACCACTTCCGGCCATGGCATTGGCGCGGCGTTCTCTTTCACGACCCGGCTCAGATTGGGAACGTTAAGGGCGCCGCGACCAATCATTACCGCATCGCAGCCGGTCACCTTTATACAGGCCTGAGCGCTTTCCCAGTCCCAAATCTCGCCATTGGCGATAACCGGAATCGACAAACGACGGCGAATTTCGCCAATGGCTGGCCAGTCGATGCGTTCAGCCCGGTAGCCGTCTTCTTTGGTCCGCCCGTGTACCACCAGCTCGCTGGCGCCAGCCTGCTGTACGGCATCGGCAATTTCGAAGCGCTGTTCGCTGCTGCCCCAGCCCAGTCGCACCTTAACGGTCACCGGCAGATGGGCGGGAACGGCTTCACGCATCGCCTTCGCCCCCTGGTAGATAAGCTCCGGGTCCCGCAACAGCGTGGCGCCGCCGCCGCTGCCGTTTACCACCTTTGAAGGACAACCGCAGTTAAGATCCACCCCCCAGGAGCCCAGCTCCACGGCCCGGGCGGCATTTTCCGCCAGCCACTGGGGATACTGCCCCAGTAGCTGAATACGCACCGGGGTACCGCTGGGGGTGCGACTCTGGTGTTCCAGCTCCGGGCAGATACGCAGAAAAGACTTTACTGGCAAGAGTTTATCCACCACCCGTAAGAACTCGGTGATGCACAGATCGTAGTCATTCACTTCGCTGAGGAGTTCGCGCACCAGCGCATCGAGCACCCCTTCCATCGGCGCCAGTAATACCCGCATAAATCCGCCCGTTGAATAAAGAGGCGCTATGCTAGCGTTTCTGCCATGGGTAATAAAGTCTCTCTCGCCGCTGTGCATGACTTGCGTTCCGGCGTCAGGCAGGCCAGGAATAAAAGGTATGCCTGGAATTCATGTTGCTACCTGTATCACAGAATTGGATTTAATTGTATGATGAATGCGTTTCACTAAGGGTTAACGCCATGCACAAGACTTTAAAAATCATCTGGCACTACCTGCGGGCCTTTCTGCTGATTTACGCCTGTTTATATGCCGGTATCGCCATCGCCGCCCTGCTGCCTATTACGATTCCCGGCAGCATTATCGGTATGCTGATTCTGTTTCTGCTGCTGTCGCTGCAAATTCTGCCTGCCCAGTGGGTGAAACCGGGCTGCCATCTGCTGATTCGCTATATGGCGCTGCTGTTTGTGCCTATCGGCGTTGGAGTAATGCAGTATTTCGATCTGCTGCGCGCCCAGTTTGGACCGGTGGTGGTCTCCTGCGTGGTCAGCACTCTGGTGGTGCTGGTGGTGGTGAGCTGGAGCTCCCATTTAATTCACGGCGAACGCAAAGTCATCGGACAAAAAGAGGCAAATAACAAATGATCCACGATATCTGGTGGTCGCTTCCCCTGACGCTGATTGTCTTCTTCGCGGCACGCAGACTGGGGGGCTGGCTGAAAACGCCGCTGCTCAATCCGCTGCTGGTTTCGATGGTGGTGATTATTCCGCTACTGTTGCTGAGCGGCACCCCCTATGCGCACTACTTCCAGGGCAGCAAAGTGCTGAACGATCTGCTGCAACCGGCCGTGGTGGCGCTGGCTTTCCCGCTCTATGAGCAACTGCATCAGATTCGCGCCCGCTGGAAGTCGATTATCAGCATCTGCTTTATCGGCAGCGTGGTGGCGATGTTTACCGGTACTGCCGTCGCACTGTTGATGGGGGCGACACCGCAGATCGCCGCTTCGATTTTACCGAAGTCGGTCACTACCCCTATCGCCATGGCGGTCGGCGGCAGCATCGGCGGTATTCCGGCCATCAGCGCGGTGTGCGTGATTTTCGTCGGGATTCTTGGGGCGGTATTTGGCCATACTCTGCTTAACCGCATGCATATCAGCACCAAAGCCTCACGCGGTCTGGCCATGGGCACCGCCTCTCACGCACTGGGTACCGCCCGCTGCGCGGAGCTCGATTACCAGGAAGGCGCCTTTGGCTCTCTGGCGCTGGTGATCTGCGGAATCTTCACCTCGCTGCTGGCTCCCTTTATGTTCCCGGTAATCATGGCGCTGATGGGCTAAACTCTGCGCCGGTTCGCTTTTTACTGACGTTAATTTTCATTTGTTACATTAATAATTGGATTAAGATCACATATAGCTTCACAACAGCACCGTACACTACGGTTCCATTAAGCTGATTCGGAATCCTTTCATGCATTCACGTTTTCAGGTCGCACTCGACCAGATGCCTGCGCAACTGCACTCCGCGCTGGCACAACTTGTAGCCGATGAACACTTCCCCGCCATGTTCAGCGCTGCGGAAGCGGAGACCCTGAAGCGCCAGAGCGGACTGGATGATGATGCGCTGGCCTTTGCCCTGCTGCCGCTGGCCGCAGCCTGCGCCCGCACCGCCATTTCACGCTTTAACGTCGGTGCCGTAGCCCGGGGCGAAAGCGGTAACATATACCTGGGCGCCAATATGGAGTTCCCGGGCACCACCATGCAGCAAACCCTGCACGCCGAGCAGAGCGCCATCGCCCATGCCTGGATGCGCGGTGAACGCCGTCTGGCGGCGATTACCGTCAACTACACCCCCTGCGGCCACTGCCGTCAGTTTATGAACGAACTGAACAGCGGTACCGATCTGCATATTCACCTGCCAGGGCGCCAGCCCGCTACTCTGGGCGACTACCTGCCGGATGCCTTCGGGCCGCAGGATCTCAATATCGCCACGCTGCTGCTAGATGAACAAGACCACGGCTATCCGCTGGAGGGTGATGCCCTGAGCCGGGCCGCCATCGCCGCCGCCAACCGCAGCCACGCGCCCTATAGCCAGTCGCCTTCCGGCGTGGCGCTGGAGATGCGCGACGGCACGCTGTTTACCGGCAGCTATGCAGAGAATGCCGCCTATAACCCCTCACTACCGCCGCTACAGGCCGCGCTAAACCTGATGTATCTGTGCGGCTACCAACCACAGGATCTGTTACGCGCCATTCTGGCCGAACTGCCGGACGGAACCCTGACCCAGTGGGAAGCCACGGTCGCGCTGCTGCGTACACTGGAGTGCCGCAGTCTCGATCGCGCCCTGCTCAACCGATCGGCAAACGGCTGAAAATTAGCGCAACCGGACCCGCCCGAGTTGCGCCATTTCCACGGATAAAGTAGCCTTGGATAACCTTTTGATCCCCGATGCCGAGTCCGCAACTCCATGTTGAAGCGCCTGTTTTACAGCCTGTTGGTCATTATCGGCTTACTGCTGTTGTCCGTGTTTGCGCTGGACCGCTGGATGAGCTGGAAGACTTCCCCCTGGGTTTATGATGAAATTCAGGATCTGCCCCGCCGCCAGGTCGGCGTGGTGTTGGGCACCGCCAAGTACTACCGTACCGGGGTAATTAATCAGTATTATCGATACCGCATTCAGGGAGCGATTAACGCCTGGAACAGCGGCAAGGTGGATTATCTGCTGCTCAGCGGCGACAACGCGCTACAGAGTTACAACGAACCGCGCACCATGCGGCGCGATCTGATTGCCGCCGGGGTCGATCCCTCCGCCATCGTGCTGGATTACGCCGGTTTTCGCACCCTGGACTCCATCGTCCGCACCCGCAAGGTGTTCGATACCAATGACTTCATCATCATCACCCAGCGTTTTCACTGCGAGCGGGCGCTATTTATCGCCTGGCATATGGGCATTCAGGCCCAGTGCTATGCGGTTCCTTCCCCCAAAAATATGCTGACGGTACGCATTCGCGAGTTTGGCGCCCGCCTGAGCGCGCTGGCCGATCTCTATATCTTTAAACGCGAGCCGCGCTTCCTGGGACCGCTGGTGCCAATTCCGGCCACCCACGAAATCACCGACGACGCCCAAAACTATCCGGCGGTGACCCCCGAACAGCTGGTTGAGTTGGAAAAGAAACTTAAGCCTTAAGCGCCCGGATGTTTGTGTTTTTGCGCCAGGCGCACGCCCGCCGCCCTGGCGGTAAGCTGTCGCCACAGCCACTCAACCGGCCCCTGGCGAAAATGGCGCAACCACAGCAGCGAAAACAGCAGATTCACCGCCCATACCGCCGGAACAAAGGCCAACAGCTGTAGCCTGGTGAACTGCATAAACAGCCCAAAGCGATAGAACAGCGTGGTACAGATCAGGGTCTGCAGCAGATAGTTGGTCAGCGCCATACGCCCCACGCAGACCACCGCCGCCGTCAGCCGGAAGCGAGCAAGCTTCGGCCAGTAGCCGAACGCCAGCGCAGCATAACCGATGGTCTGAAACGGCGCGCTCAGTTCACGCGGCGCCTGAAGAATAAAGGCACACCAGCGATAGTCCCATCCCAGGCGCCACTGAGCCACGATAGCGGGAATATTAATCGCCATCCCCAAAGCTATCAGCAGCCAGCCGCTGCGCCGGTAATGGGCCAGACTGAAACGCCCGGCCAGCCAGCCGCTGCGCATCAGCGCAGCGCCCAGCAGCATCATACCCGCCAGTTGCCAGCCATATTGCGCCCCCAGGGCCAGCAGGCTGTCGCTTAACGACCCCAGACGCTGACTGACGGCTTCGCCGCCCTGAGCCAGTTTCCACAACTGTTCATACTGCAGCGCCGCGGCGCCCGGAACCCAGCTACGGTCGGAGCCGTTGCCCTGAATACCGCCCAGCACCAGCAGCACCGCCACGCCAATCAGGTATAGCAGCACGCCGGTATTGAACAGCTGACGAACGCCGTGGGCGTCACGCACCATACGCCAGCAGATAAGCCCCACCAGGCCGTAAGACAGCAGGATATCGCCATCCCACAGCAGCGCGGCGTGCAGAAACCCCAGCAGCACCAGCAAACTAAGGCGCGACTGAATCCAGCGCTTACCGCGCGCCAGCAGCATCTGCAACCCGGCGCCGAACAGCAGCGCGAACAGCGTCAGGAATTTCACCTGGGCGAAGAGATCCAGCAACGCCCATGTCCAGGCATCGCTAAGGCTGATATGGCCAGCCCAGGCGGGATTCAGGTAGGCCGCCCTCGGCAAGCCGAAGGCGTTGATATTCAGGAGCAGGATGCCGAGAATGGCAACGCCGCGAATAAAATCCAGCGTGACATTTCTCTTCATCTTTCCTGCCTGGGGTGATTAGCCGTGGTGACGTACGGCGCGCAGGAACTCCTGGCGCGTATTCTGGCTCGACTTAAACAAACCGCCCAGCGAAGTGGTGGTGGTGGCGCTGGTGACGTCGCGAATACCGCGAGCCTTGACACAATAATGGACCGCATCGATGGATACCGCCACATTATTGGTGCCCAGCAGGGTTTGCAGCGCCACCAGAATCTGCTGGGTCAGGCGTTCCTGAACCTGAGGACGGCTGGAAAAGAACTGCACAATACGGTTGATTTTCGACAGGCCGATCACCGTATCCTTCGGAATATAGGCGACGGTCGCTTTGCCATCGATAGTGACAAAGTGGTGTTCACAGGTGCTGGTCAGCGTGATGTCGCGCACCGTCACCATCTCATCCACTTTCATCTTATTTTCGATCAGGGTGATCTTCGGGAAGTTCGCATAGTCGAGGCCGGAGAAGATCTCATCCACATACATTTTGGCGATGCGATGCGGTGTCTCCATCAGGCTGTCATCGCTAAGATCGAGATTAAGCAGCTGCATGATCTCCGTCATATGACCGGCAATACGACTTTTACGGGTTTCGTTATCCAGCTCGTGCACCGGCGGACGCAGCGGTGTTTCAAGCCCGCGAGCGACCAGCGCCTCATGAACAAGGGCGGCTTCTTTACTGAGTGACGGCATTTGTTTTTCTCCTGCAGGTGTGGCTAATCTCCGCCTCATGGGACGGAGCGTGCGCTCATTGTGCGGCAGCGGGCGCACAGAATCCAGCGGCTACCCGAGATAATGGCTGAAATAGCTGCATTCTTTCAACCCCGGGCGCAACGGGGGAATGATGCGCCATTCCCGGCAGCGGGTGAAGTGAAACTTCCTCAGTCATCGTGAAATTTTGCCCCGCTGGCTGCTATGATGAAGGCCACCTGTGCGAAACAACATGGAGTCACCAGATGGAAAAAATTGAAGAGCATCGCTGTTTTGGCGGGCTTATGCAGCGCTGGCGCCACCCGTCAACAACGCTGGGCTGCCCCATGACCTTCAGCCTGTTCCTGCCGCCCGCCCGTGAAAGCGCGCCGCCGCTGCTGTGGTGGCTTTCTGGCCTGACCTGCAATGACGAAAACTTTACCACTAAAGCCGGCGCCCAGCGGATGGCTGCCGAACTGGGTATTGCGCTGATTATGCCGGATACCAGCCCGCGCGGTGAGTCCATTGCGAACGATGCCTCATACGATCTGGGTCAGGGCGCCGGTTTCTACCTGAACGCCAGCGAGCCCCCATGGGCCATCCACTATCGGATGTATGACTATCTGCGCGACGAACTGCCCGCCCTGGTGAACAGTCACTTCACGTTTTCCGGGAAGCAGGCCATTGCCGGTCACTCAATGGGCGGTCACGGCGCGCTCATTATGGCGCTGAAAAATCCGGGGCGCTTCTGTTCGGTTTCCGCCTTTGCCCCCATCGTTAATCCCTGCCAGGTCCCCTGGGGACAAAAGGCGTTTAGCGCCTATCTGGGCGCCGACGAAACTACCTGGCGCGAATGGGATAGCTGCGAACTGCTGGCCAACGCCCCCGACGAGGCCAGACTGCCCATGCTGGTAGACCAGGGCGATGCCGATACCTTCCTGGCAGAGCAGCTACAACCCGCCCAACTGGCCGAGGCCGCCCGAAGCCGTGACTGGCCGCTGGAGCTGCGCATCCAGCACGGCTACGACCACAGCTACTACTTTATCGCCAGTTTTATTGAGGAGCATCTGCGTTTTCACGCGGGATATCTGTTTAAGTAGCATCCCCTGCCCCGCCGTCGTGCGGGGCATAACGCCCCTGCCTGCGGCGCGAATCCAGCGCTATCAGCATCACCGATGAGACAATCAGCAAGGTGCCGACCCAGTCCGGCACGGTGAAGACCACATTGAGCAGCAGCAGCGACAGCAGCGCGCTACTGAGCGGTTCTGCGCAGCTCAGGATACTGGCCCGCGGCCCGCCAATCACCTGCGCCCCCTTAAGGTAGAGGCTAAAGGTAATCGCAGTACCCACCACAATCAGATAAAAGAAGGCCAGCAACACGCTACCATCATTAGCTATCTGCACCGGCTGGCGCACATAGAAAGGCAGCAGTATCAATCCGCCCAGCAGCATGCTCCATCCGACCACCGGCAGCGTACCGTAGCGAGCGATAAGCCCCGACGAATAAGTGGTGTAAAAGGCGGCGGAGAAGGCCGAGATAATCCCCCACAGCAACGCCGCGCCGGAAATAGTGAGCGAGGTGGGATTACCGTGGGTGACCAGCAGAAAGGTGCCCGCCAGAGACGTGATAATGGCTATCAACACAAACAGACCCGGGCGGCTCTTCTGAGTCAGCGCAAACCAGGCGACGATAATCGAAGGAGACAGGAACTGTAGCACCGTGGCCGTGGCGGCATTGGATTTTTCAATGGTCACCAGAAACGAAAGCTGCACCAACAGCGCGCCAAACAGGGTAAAGAACAGCAGTCGGTACAGACTCGCGCGGTCGGTAAAAATACGGAAGATGCGCTCGCCCTGCATAAACGCCAGCATCAACAGAATCAGGCCAGAGAACAGCAGCCTTACCATGGTCAGCCACTGGGCCGATACCCGGCTGCTCTCCATAATATATTGCGCACACACCCCGGAACTGCCCCACAGCACGGCGGCGAACAGCACGCAGATGATCCCTTTTTTGGTCTGGCCCATGGTTGCTCCGCAGGCAGGAAAAGATGTCGGGCATGATAACGATAAAGCGGAGATTTTTTAAGAAAGAAAGGCCATGCCGATAAAAGACATGGCCCGACAGATTGATCAGAATCGATAATCCGCCGCCAGGAAGTAACGACGGCCATCCTCGTTGTAGCTGTAATCGTCGCGGTTCAGATCTTTATCGCCCAGGTTCAGCACCCCGCCACGCAGCTTCAGGTTCGTTGTCACCTGCCAGGCTGCGCCGACATTCCAGATTGTGTAGCCGCCGGGCGTTGGGTTACCGCTGGTGATGGTACGGCGCTCGCCGGTGTAGTCAGCCTGAACGTAGAACGACCAGTCATCGACCGGCAGCCAGTCCAGCGTCGCATGAGCATTATGGAACGGCAGCTCTTCCAGCGGCTTATTACCGCCGCCGCTCAGATTGCGGCCATCGGTATAGGTGTAGTTCAGCGTCAGTTTCCACTGCTCGTTAAACGGCACTTTCAGCTCCGTTTCAACGCCGCGAATACGCGCCCGATCCACGTTGTAGTAGCGGAAAGCGGGCTTGCCATCGATCATGCCCACATAGTTAGGATAGGTCGGCGCCAGCCCGGCATTTGAGGTACGGCTGATGTTGATCATATCGTCAATATCATTCTGGTAGGCGGTGACACTGGCGGTCACGCCCTCCAGCCAGCCCTCTTCGCCAGCATAGTAAAGCCCCAGTTCAAAGCTTTCGCTGGTTTCCGGCTTCAGATCCGCGCTCCCTACAACCTTACAGGAGCCGCGGCAGGAGTTGCTCTGCCAGTCCGGGCTAAGCTGCAACAGCGACGGCGCCTTGAAGGCCGTAGCCCACCCCCCTTTCACCGTTACGCTGTCTGTCGCGCTCCATACCAGATAGGCGCGCGGGCTCCAGTGATCGCCGTAGGTTTCATGATCGTCCATACGCAGGCCGGTAGTCAGGGCCAGCGGCTCAAACAGCCGCCATTCATCTTCGACAAACAGCGCGTACTGGGTCGCGGAGGTGCTGCTACCGCCAGCGCCGCCGGTCAGATTCACCGAATCGCTCAGCTTATCGTGACGCCACTCGCCGCCCATGGTCAGCATATGGTTATATTCCGTGAGCGGCAGTACCAGCTTGCCATCCAGGGTATTGTTGCGTGACACAATTGGCTCGCTGTTGCCGGAATTGAGATTTTCCAGGCGATCGCCGTAGAAGCGCAACTCGGTGTTGCCGAAGTCCCAACGGCCACGGTGCGATAGCGAGTAGTTCTGGCGCTCCATACGGTTTTTATCCAGCGAATCCGAAGAGCGATCCTGACGATCGAAGCCGTAGCCGAAATCGATATCCTGGTTATCGGTGGGGGTCAGCGCAAATTCAACGTTAGCGCTACGGGCCGTGTAGCCTTCAATACGGGGCGATTCGCCGGTATCACTGGTGGCAGAGGTTTGCTGCTTATCTTTTTCGCGTTTGCCAAGGCTGCTCCAGAATTTTACCCCCAGCACATCGTCAATCACCGGGCCGGTGACAAACAGGCTACCGTTATAGCTATCGCCAAGGTCTCTGTCTTCCTGGACCGTGGTGTCCAGGCTGAGGCTGCCGTGCCAGGCACGCCCAACCTTACGGGTAATAATGTTGATAACCCCACCGAGCGCATCCGAACCATACAGCGAGGACATCGGACCGCGCACCACTTCAATGCGCTCAATGGCATCTACCGGGATCCAGTTCAGGTCAAAATCATTGTGGCGAAAGGCGGCATTGCGGGAGTTAACGCGCTTACCGTCGATCAGAATCAGGGTATATCCGCTGTCGAGGCCGCGAATACTGACGCCCTGCCGGTTGTCCCCTTCATTGGTCAACTGGATCCCCGGCACTTCCTTCAGCACATCCTTCAGATTCTGCACCGGGCGGCGCTTGAGCTCTTCACCGCTAATCACGCTAATGCTGGCGGGAGCGTCTTTCAGATTCTGCTCCACCGCCGCGGCTGTGACTACCATCACATCTTCTTTCTTCCGCTCCGCGCCGGTTTCAGCCCAGACAGGCAGCATCAGCGAGGCGGCGGACAGGCACACGCCCCCCCGAACCACGGGATTTAACCTAAACATTCTTTTCTCCATGAGGTCAACAACGCAAACAAATCAAATTCACTCACACAGCAAAGTCATCGGAGCCGACGACGGTGGTTATCGCTCTGGTATCCGAACGGGTATTTTCCCGTTATTCAGACCCCGCCATTGACCGGGATTCCCCAGAGCGATCAATGGTTTTAGAGCAGACAAACACGCTTTTTTACAATTTTCGCAAAAGATAAAACAAATGATAATTGTTATCAATATCTTTATTAACAAGATGGAGAAAATGTGAATGTTGCAGATATGGAACACGGAAGGAAAAGATAAAAAAACGGGGCGCCGCAGCGCCCCGTTACTGGAACTTACTTCTTCAAATGGCTCGGGAACTCCATCTCGCTGTAGCGGACAAAGTGTGAACCTCTGACCAGCTTGTAGCCAAACCAGATAGCCAGGAACAGCGGAATGCCGATATAGGTGGCGGTTACGCCGACCCAGTCGATGCGATCCTGCAGGAAAGCTTCGTAATTCTGGCCCAGAGTAATAATCAGGCACAGAATAAAGGCGAAGATCGGCCCCAGCGGGAAGAAGCCGGAACGATATGGCAGAGAGTTAATATCATTGCCCTGCAGCACGTAACCGCGACGGAAACGATAATGGCTTATAGCAATACCCAGCCAGGCAATAAAGCCGGTCATCCCGGAGGTGTTCAGCAGCCACAGGTAAACGGTCTGATTGCCGAACATCGAGGTCAGGAAGCACAGACCGGCCACCACCGTGGTGGCATAGAGCGCATTACGCGGCACCCCGCCCTTAGAAAGCTTCGAGAACACCTTAGGCGCCTTACCATCACAGGCCAGGGTGTAGAGCATACGCGTAGAGGCATACATCCCTGAGTTACCGGCGGACAGCACCGCAGTCAGGATAACCGCATTCATCAGCGCCGCGGCAGACAGCAGACCGGCATGCTCGAACACCAGGGTGAAGGGGCTGACGCTGATATCAGTAACGTCATTACGCAGCAGGCTCGGATCGGTATAGGGAATAATCAGGCTGATAATCAGGATAGCGAACACATAAAACAGCAGGATTCGCCAGAATACCTGACGCACCGCACGGGGAATATTTTTCTCCGGGTCAGCGGATTCACCGGCAGCAATACCAATCAGTTCGGTGCCCTGGAACGAGAAGCCGACAATCATCGCCACCCCGATCATCGCCGCAAAACCGCCGGCAAAGGGGGCGTCCCCGGTGCTCCAGTTTTCCCAACCAACAGGCTGCGCACCTTTGAAGATGCCCATAATCATCAGCAGGCCGGTGGCGATAAAGATGATAACGGTCGTCACCTTGATCAGCGAAAACCAGTATTCCGCTTCACCAAAGCCTTTTACCGAGATGTAGTTGAGCAGGAACATAATGCCCAGGAACAGAGCGCTCCAGATCCAGCCGGGGGTATCCGGGAACCAGTACGTCATCACCAGTTGCGCGGCCACCAGGTCAACGGCGATGGTCACCGCCCAGTTGTACCAGTAGTTCCAGCCCAGCGCGAAGCCAAAGCCCTCTTCCACGTACTTCTGACCATAGGTCGAGAAGGAGCCGGAAACCGGCATATAAGCCGCCAGCTCGCCAAGACTGGTCATCAGGAAGTAGACCATCAGGCCGATAAGAATATAGGAGAGCAGCGCGCCGCCCGGGCCCGCCTGAGAAATCGTTGCCCCGGAGGCCACAAACAGCCCGGTGCCAATTGAACCGCCAATGGCGATCATCGTCAAATGGCGCGCTTTCAGTTCGCGCCGTAGCCCCGTCGGCTGTGTGCTGTTATCTTCAGAAACCATAGAAAAACTGTTGCTTATTCAAATAATGAGGCGCGATTGTAGCAGAAGTTATAAAAAGCGCCTGACGCAATTCATCGGTTATAAGATCGCTTCATGACAGCCGAAGAATTATAAGTAAAGCAGAAAATCGCGGTTCGGCTACACCGGTTCGCAGTAGCGTAAAAAGCGCTGCAACGCGCTGGAAATATGCTTCTGACGATGGTGAATACGATAGAGCGTGCGCACCAGGGTTGGCAGCGGAACGTCCAGCGCCACCAGAGTGCCGTTATCAAGCTGCTCTTCAATGACCCGACGCGACAGACAGCTTACTCCCAGCCCGTTGCGCACCGCATGTTTGATAGCCTCAGAGTTGCCCAGCTCCATGCCCGGTCGAAAATGCGGCAGATGGGAAAGCAGAAGATAGTCGACAATCTCGCGGGTGCCGGAGCCCTGTTCGCGCAGGATCCACGGCGCGGCCGCCAGTTGTTCCAGGGTTACCGCCCCCTGAGCCAGAGGCGATGTCGGCGCAACAAAAACCACCAGTTCATCTTCCAGCCAGGGTTCGGTCACAATGTCGGCCATATGGCAGGGCCCTTCAATCAGGCCAATATCGACCCGAAAATCGGCCACCGCGTTAATCACGTCCTGACTGTTGCCAATACTGATATCCAGCGGCAGATCGGGAAAGTCACGGCGGTAGCGGGCAACCACTTCCGGCAGAATGTAGTTACCGATGGTGCTGCTGGCACCGACGCGAATCGCCCCTACATCATTATGAAACAGTTGCTCAATTTCCCCCGCCTGCTCCAGCAGGCCCACGGCCTGGGGATACAGCAGTCGCCCGTGCTCATTCACCACCAGCCGCTTACCAACGCGATCGAACAGTCGGACCCCAAGCTGCCCTTCCAGGTCGGCCAGTGCGGCGCTCACCGCCGACTGAGACAGCGAGAGCACCTGAGCGGCCTGGGTGGTGGAACCGCTCTTCAGGACTTCGGCAAAGACCTCGAGCTGACGCAGTGTGATATGCATAGAATCCCCATCATGTCGACCCAAATGGCCAACTTACTACTTATTCAGATTAATTATAAAGATATAATCAATTTTATATTTATACCAGTCAGGAGTAGGCTTCTCCCCATACTTTGGGAGGAAATCCATGACGACTTCGACATTATCTACGCCGCACCGTACGCTGTGGCACTTTGCGCCAGGGCTGCTGCTGAGCGCCCTGATTGCCGCTATCGCCCTATGGGGAGGCAACATTCCCCAGGTGGCAGGCGCCGGGTTCAGCGCCCTGACGCTGGCCATTCTGATTGGCATGGTCGTGGGCAATACCCTCTACCCTAAAGTATGGCGCCAGTGCGATGGCGGGGTGCTTTTTTCTAAGCAGCATCTGCTGCGCCTGGGGATCATCCTCTACGGCTTCCGGTTGACCTTTGCCCAGATCGCCGACGTCGGGGCGAGCGGGATCGTTATCGATATTCTGACCCTGTCCAGCACCTTTGGTCTGGCCTGCCTGCTGGGCCAGCGCCTGTTCGGTCTGGATCGCCAGACCAGTTGGCTGATTGGCGCGGGCAGCAGTATCTGCGGCGCAGCGGCGGTACTGGCCTCGGAGCCGGTAGCCAAAGCGGAGGCAAGTCAAGTTACCGTGGCGGTAGCGACCGTGGTGATCTTCGGTACTCTCGCCATCTTTATCTATCCGGCGCTATGGCCGCTGCTCAGCCACTGGTTTACCCCGGAGGCTTACGGCATCTATACCGGTTCAACAGTACATGAAGTGGCCCAGGTCGTTGCCGCCGGTCACGCCATCAGCCCGGAAGCGGAAAACAGCGCCGTCATCGCCAAGATGCTGCGGGTGATGATGCTGGCCCCCTTCCTGCTGCTGCTGGCAGGACGGGTGAAACAGCTGGCCCCTGCCGGCCAGCAGGAGAAGAGCAAAATCACTATTCCGTGGTTCGCGGTGCTATTTATTGTGGTGGCGATATTTAACTCCTTCCACCTGTTGCCGGATGCGCTGGTGCAAGAAATTGTGGCGCTGGATACCGTACTGTTGGCCATGGCGATGGCGGCTCTGGGGCTTACCACCCACGTCAGCGCCCTGAAAAAGGCCGGGATGCGCCCGATGCTGCTAGCGCTTATCCTGTTTATCTGGCTGATTGTCGGCGGCGGCGCCATTAACCTGGCGGTGCAGCACATCCTGTAAGATTTTTGCCGGTCGAACCGCTATCATAGGCGCTTCCCTGCGGGACGACCGGAGAACAAAGATAATGAAGTATATTGGAGCGCACGTGAGCGCGGCCGGCGGCCTGGAGAATGCCGCCATCCGCGCCGCAGAGCTGAAGGCAACCGCCTTCGCCCTGTTTACCAAAAATCAGCGCCAGTGGCGCGCCGCCCCCCTGAGTGATGAAACCATCGAAAACTTTAAGGCGGCCTGTAGCAAGTACAACTTTGGCCCCGGCCAGATCCTGCCCCATGACAGCTACCTGATTAACCTGGGCCACCCGGTTCAGGAGGCACTGGAAAAATCCCGCGCTGCCTTTATTGACGAAATGCAGCGCTGCCAGCAACTGGGACTTTCACTGCTGAACTTTCACCCCGGCAGCCACCTTAAACAGATTTCCGAATCGGAATGCCTGGCGCGTATCGCCGACTCCATTAATATCGCGCTGGAGCAGAGCGAAGGCGTCACGGCGGTTATCGAAAACACCGCAGGTCAGGGTAGCAACCTGGGATTTCGCTTTGAGCAACTGGCGGAAATTATCGAAGGCGTTGAGGATAAGTCACGGGTGGGGGTCTGCATCGATACCTGTCACGCCTTCGCGGCAGGCTATGACCTGCGCACCGAAGAAACCTGCGCAGAAACCTTTGCCGATTTCGAACGGACAGTGGGATTTGAGTACCTGCGGGGCATGCACCTGAACGACGCAAAGAGCGAATTCGCCAGCCGGGTGGATCGCCACCACAGCCTGGGTGAAGGCAATATCGGCCATACCGCCTTTCGCTGGATCATGCGCGATCCGCGCTTCGACGGCATTCCACTGATTCTGGAAACCATTAATCCGGATATCTGGGATCAAGAGATTGCCTGGCTGCGCGACCAGCAGAACGACTGATCGTCATAAAATAACGGGGCCCAAAGCGGGCCCCGCGCCATTCAGCCATTGAACGGATTGAGTTCCACCTTCGCCATCATGGCCGCCAGCCGGGTACGATCGCTGACGCCCACATTGCTCTGGCTCACCGCCAGCGCCGCCACCGCCGTCGCCAGACGCAGGGTATGTTCGCTGGTTTCACGCATCAGCAGGCCGTAGATCAGGCCGCCGACCATAGAGTCTCCGGCACCGACGGTACTGACCACGTCACAGGCGGGCGGGCGGGCTATCCAGGCGCCCGAGGCGTTGACCCAGAGCGCGCCTTCGGCCCCCAGCGAAATCACCACGTGGGCTATCCCCTGCTCGCGTAGCTTATGGGCCGCTTCCACCACGTCCTGCATACTTTCCAGCGGTCGCCCGGCCCAGATCTCCAGCTCCCGACGATTGGGCTTCACCAGCCAGGGCGCCGCTTTAAGACCGGCCTTCAGCGCTTCGCGGCTGCTGTCGAAGATAATGCACGGGCACTGGCGGCGCAGGCGTATCATCCAGTCGGTAAAATCATCGGGGTGTACCCCCACCGGCAGGCTGCCGCTGACGCACACCATATCAAACTGCCCCAGCCAGCTCAGGGAGTCAGAGACAAAACGCTCCCAGTCGGGACGAGTCACTTCAAAGCCGGAGAAGTTAAGATCGGTCACTTCACCATCTTTTTCCGTCATCTTAACGTTAATACGGGTACGCCCCTGCACCACCTGGAAGCGGTTGGCGATACCCAGCTCGCTAAACAGATGCTGGAAACCTTCCTGATTCTCTTTACCCAGAAAACCGCCAACGGTGACATCGATGCCCAGGTCCTTCAGCACTTTAGCAACGTTAATACCCTTTCCCGCAGCGTGCAGACCGGTAGTCCGCACCAGGTTTACCTCACCACGCTCAATCTCTTCGCAAAACCCCACCAGATCATAGGCCGGATTCAGGGTGATGGTGGCAACGCGTCTGGTCATGCCACTCCCTCCCCCAGGCCGCTGGCGATACCGTCACCTATCGCTTTTAGCATCGGTGACGCATCCTCGCCACAGGCGGTAAAACGCAGACGGTGTCCCTTTTTCGCGCCCAGCGCGACTATCTTCATCAGGCTACGGCCGCTGGCCGCCCTGCCCGTTCCGTCAAGGTTTGTCACGGTAATGTCACTCTTAAACTGTTTGATAATATTGACCAGTACGGCGCCCGGACGGGCATGAATACCGTATTCGTTACGTACTACAAAATCGGCAGTCTGCGGCGCCGCTTCATCCCGGGTCAGTAGCGCCAGCAGCCCTGCCGGGCAGGCCCGCAGCAGACGTTCGCCTTGCTGCTGGCTTAGCAGAGAGCTCAGGCGGCCCAGTATCCACAACGCTTCGTCGTCCGCTACCGAGACGGTCATCAGCAGGGCAACGGGCTGCCCGTTCACCAGAAATGGCTCCCGGGGGCGACTGATGGCTACGGCGCTGATGAGATTACCGTCCAGACTGTCATTAAGCCAGATGCCCTGGCCCAGATTATTGGGATGCTGACCGCTGGCACTATGGGCAAAGGCGTCGTCAATCGCCCCGCGCGCCTTCAGCATGCCGATATTCAGGGCCTGAAGCACTGCAAGATCGCGGGTTTCCGCATCCAGTAGCAGGGTATCGGCATCCAAAATTAACTGACTGTGCGGCCTCGTTTCCATCAGCGTTCTACGCACTCCGCCAACCCGATGGAGAGCACCCGACACCTTAAGCGCGGCATATTTGCTCCCGTAAAATTGAAACGTTTCAGCTATCGGACCATAAAACAGGATGCCATGCAACCGCTTCCCGTCGGACAGAAGCGCTGAAACGTTTCAAAAAAATGGCCAGTTAGTGTCCGCCATTCCCGGAATTCAGGCAAGTTGCAGGCGATATCGACTCACAGAACTTTGAGTTTCAGCACACTTTCAGCCTGCATCAGCACCGCGGGTAGGCGCGGAACAAGGCAGTATCCGCTATCGAAGTGGAATGCCGTTTTGATTTTTGATGCCGCTTTTGATTTTAGTGACTGTTTATTTATCTTCAAGCCCGCTACACTGCGCGCGTTAATTCACCAACTCAAACATTTCCCATGCAATCTGACTCTACCTTGCCGCGTTCAGGCCCGGTCAACCTGACGTCGGCGGCGTTCCTGATCGTCGCCTTTCTGACCGGCATTGCCGGCGCGCTCCAGACGCCCACCCTGAGCCTGTTTCTGAGTGAAGAAGTTCATGCCCGTCCTGCCATGGTGGGGCTGTTCTTTACCGGCAGTGCGGTTATCGGCATTCTGGTCAGCCAGTTTCTGGCCAGCCATTCCGACCGCCGTGGCGATCGTAAGAGCCTGATTCTGGGCTGCTGCCTGCTGGGAGCGCTGGCCTGCGTCCTGTTCGCCTGGAACCGTAACTACTTTATTCTGCTGTTTATCGGCGTCTTTCTTAGCAGCTTTGGCTCTACGGCTAACCCACAAATGTTCGCCCTGGCCCGGGAGCATGCGGAGCGCACCGGGCGCGAAGCGGTAATGTTCAGCTCTATCCTGCGCGCCCAGGTGTCGCTGGCCTGGGTGGTAGGACCGCCGCTGGCCTACGCGCTGGCGCTGGGTTTCGGCTTCGAGGTCATGTACCTCAGCGCCGCTGCGGCCTTTATCGTCTGCGGGCTGATCGTTTGGTTTTGGCTGCCGTCGATGCGTAAAGATCCCGCCGCCGGGGCAGGCGTACTGGAAGCGCCACGCCGCAATCGTCGCGACGCCCTGCTGTTGTTTACCGCCTGTACCATGATGTGGGGCAGCAACAGCCTCTATATCATTAATATGCCGCTCTATATTATCCACGAGCTCAAGCTGCCGGAAAAACTGGCCGGTCTGATGATGGGCACCGCCGCCGGGCTGGAGATTCCCACCATGCTGATCGCCGGTTATTACGCCCGGCGCTTCGGCAAGCGCTTCCTGATGCGGGTGGCGGTGGTCGGCGGGCTGCTGTTCTATATCGGTATGCTGACGGTGCACAACCCAATACTGCTGCTGGCTCTACAGCTAATGAACGCTATCTATATTGGGATTCTGGCGGGTATCGGTATGCTCTATTTTCAGGATCTGATGCCCGGTCAGGCGGGCGCCGCCACCACGCTGTACACCAATACCACCCGCGTCGGCTGGATTATTGCCGGTTCGCTGGCAGGCATAGCTGCAGAGATCTGGAGTTACCATTCGGTATTCTGGCTGGCACTGGGGATGATTGCCGTTACCGTCTGGTGTCTGCTGCGTATTCGCGACGTTTAGGGTGCTGTCGCCTGCTCCAGGTGGATAAGATACGCCAGCGCCTGGGTCCGGCTGGTGCCGCACATGGCGGCATCCGGGCTCAGGCTGGCGCACACCGCAGGGCGCAGCACAGAGCCAAAGATTTTACAGCGCTGACGCTCGTCGAGCTGTACGCAGGGTACGCCTGCGGGTTTGCCCTGAGGCATACCGGGAATCGGACTGGATATGGAAGGAGCAGTGCAGCAGGCACCGCAGTCGGGGCGACAGTCCATCGGATGGCTCCGGCCAGGGAAACCGCCACTCTAACAGCCCATCCGGCATGGCGCCACTCTCTTTACCCGCCAGAGAATTCACTTGCCTGAATGCCATGCCGCGAGTACCTTGTCGCCATATTTTTATCGCGTTATCGATCAGGATTAATTCATGGCAAGAGCTAACGAAATCAAGCGCGGCATGGCCATCAACTACAATGGCAAGCTGCTGCTGGTAAAAGACATCGATATCCAGGCCCCAAGCGCTCGCGGCGCGGCCACGCTCTATAAGATGCGTTTTTCGGATGTCCGTACCGGTCTGAAGGTGGAAGAGCGCTTTAAGGGCGACGATATCCTCGACACTATCGTGCTCAGCCGCCGCCCGGTCAACTTCTCGTACGTCGACGGCAACGAATATGTCTTTATGGATGATGAAGACTACACCCCCTACTCCTTTAATCAGGAGCAGATCGCCGACGAATTGCAGTTTATTCCCGAAGGGGGCATTCCCGGTATGCAGGTGCTGACCTGGGACGGCCAGGTGCTGGCGCTGGAGCTGCCCCAGACGGTGGATCTGGAAATCACCGAAACCGCGCCGGGCATTAAGGGCGCTTCCGCCAGCGCCCGTACCAAACCGGCAACCCTCTCTACCGGCCTGACTATTCAGGTGCCGGAATATCTGGTCACCGGTGAGAAAATCCGTATTCACGTGGCCGAACGCCGCTATATGGGGCGCGCCGAGTAATCGTCCATAAGAATAAACAAGGAAAATCAATTCATTGATTTTCGGCTGATAACCACAAAGAGGGAAAAACCACGTTTTTCCCTCTTTGTCATCAACCTGACGGGAGGCTCTGCCTCCCGTTTTTTTACCTGCGAATCACAGCAGTTCAGGGAATAGCAGTTTTTTCAGCGCCAGCTCAACGCCGCGCACTTCCGCCAGCCCCTTCAGACGCCCGATAGCCGAATAGCCCGGGTTGGTCTTTTTATGCAGATCGTCCAGCATCTGGTGACCGTGATCCGGACGCATCGGGATCGGGCGCAAATCGCCCGCCGCTTTACGTCGAGACTCCTCAGTCAGAATCGCCTTCACCACCGCGACCATATCCACATCGCCCTGCAGATGCGCCCCTTCATGGAAGGTTTTCGGATTCTGCTCCCGGCAGGTGGCACGCAGATGGGTAAAGTGAATGCGATCGCCAAAGGTTTCGATCATATTCACCAAATCGTTATCGGCGCGAACGCCGTAAGAACCGGTGCACATCGTGAAGCCGTTGTAAATGCTGTCCACGGTCTGTTTCATCCACTGCATATCGTCAATGGTAGAAACAATGCGCGGCAGGCCCAGGATCGGGCGCGGCGGATCGTCCGGGTGGATAGCCAGGCGAACGCCCGCCTGTTCCGCCACCGGCACCACCGCTTTCAGGAAGTAAGCCATGTTCTCACGCAGCTGCGCCTTATCGATACCGTCATATTCCGCCAGACGGGCACGGAACTGATCGAGGGTATAGCCCTCTTCCGCGCCGGGCAGGCCTGCAATGATGTTGCGGGTTAGCTTGTCGATGTCAGCGGCGCTCATGGCGGCGAAGTAATCCGCCGCCTGGGCGCGCTCCTGTTCGCTATAGTCGGCTTCGGCCCCCGGGCGCTTAAGGATATGCAGTTCAAACGCCGCAAAGGCTATCTGATCGAAACGCAGCGCCTTTGAACCGTCCGGCAGCGTCCAGGCCAGATCGGTACGGGTCCAGTCCAGGATCGGCATAAAGTTATAGCAGACGGTATCGATGCCGCATTCGGCCAGGTTACGCACGCTCTGCTGCCAGGCGGCGATATGCTGGTCGTAGTCGCCGCTATGGGTCTTGATATCCTCATGAATCGGGATGCTCTCGACCACTGACCAGGTGAGCCCTTTTTCCGCCAGCAGCCGCTGACGCTCGCGGATCTCTTCAACCGGCCATACCTGACCATTAGGGATATGGTGCAGCGCAGTAACCACGCCAGTCGCACCCGCCTGCCGTACATCGTCCAGGGTGACCGGATCATTCGGCCCATACCAACGCCAGGTTTGTTCCATCGCCATTTCCTCGCAAAAGATGTTATACCAATCGATCAACATGCCTACCCTACATGTCCATCTTAATACGTCAATATTCTCCGCCGCATTGGTTGATCTGCTTCACATTCCCCCGATAAATAAGGCACACCAATTTTATTTGTTGTCATATAACTTTACACTGACCATGTTAATCAATGGTTATCGGGAATAACATTTCATGAACACTATCGCCAGCGTCGCGCTACCGTCCGGCATCCGTCAGCCGGGCTATGACCGCACACAGCTTAAAAGCCGCATCGTTCACCTGGGATTTGGCGCCTTCCACCGTGCCCACCAGGCGCTACTGACCGACAGGGTTCTAAACCAGCTGGGTGGCGACTGGGGCATTTGCGAAATCAGCCTGTTTAGCGGTGATAAACTGATGAGCGCGTTACGCGCCCAGGATCACCTTTATACGGTTCTGGAAAAGGGTCCCCAGGGCAGCGAAGCCATCGTGGTGGGCGCCGTTCACGAATGTCTGAATGCCCGGCTCGATGGCCTCTCCGCCATTATTGAAAAGTTCTGCGAGCCGCAGGTCGCCATTGTTTCGCTCACCATCACCGAAAAGGGCTACTGCATCGATCCGGCCAGCGGCCAGCTCGATTTAACGAATGAGCGCATCCGCCACGATCTTGAACATCCGGACCAGCCTCATTCCGCACCGGGCATTCTGGTGGAAGCCCTGGCGCGCCGTCGGGAGCGTGGCCTGGCCCCCTTTACCGTTCTCTCTTGCGATAACATTCCCGACAACGGGCATACGGTCCGCAATGCCGTTCTGGGGCTGGCGCAGCAGCGTGATGCGGCCCTGACGACATGGATCCGCGATAGCGTGACTTTCCCCTCTACCATGGTAGACCGCATTGTGCCCGCCGCCACGGATGCGTCGCTTCAGGAGATCGCCGATGCAGTCGGGGTGGCAGATCCCTGCGGTATCTGCGCCGAACCCTGGATTCAATGGGTGGTTGAGGATAACTTCGTGGCCAGCCGACCAGCCTGGGAGCAGGTAGGCGTACAGATGGTACAGGATGTTCTGCCCTGGGAAGAGATGAAGCTGCGTATGCTCAACGGCAGCCACTCGTTTCTTGCCTGGCTGGGCTATCTGGCAGGCTTTGAGACCATTGCCGACTGCATGGCCGATGCCGATTTCCAGGCCGCCGCCCGCCGCCTGATGATGCAGGAACAGGCCCCTACGCTGAATATCCAGAACGTCAGTCTGGACGATTACGCCCGGGGGTTGATCGCCCGCTTTAGTAACCCCGCCCTGCCGCACCGCACCTGGCAGATTGCCATGGACGGTAGCCAGAAGCTGCCGCAGCGTATGCTGAACGGCATCCGCTGGCATCTGGCTAACGGTAGCGACTGGCCGTTACTGGCGCTGGGCGTGGCCGGCTGGATGCGCTACGTCAGCGGCGTGGATGACAGGGGCGAGCCAATAGACATCCGCGATCCGCTGCTGGAGAAGATCGCCAGCCGGGTAGCCCAGAGCAGCGAACAGGAGCGGGTTGCCGCCCTGCTGACGCTCAAAGAGATCTTCGGCGACGATCTGCCCGCTAATCCTGTCTTTGTCGATTCGGTAGAACAGGCCTGGCGCCAGCTCTGTCGCCAGGGTGCCCGCAGCACGGTGGCCGCCACTCTTGCCGGTTAACACCTCTGGCGCGGCGCCCATAACCCGCCGCGCCCTTCTCTTTTCCTCGTTTTTTCGTCAGGATAGGCAGGTTCCCTGTTAGCGGCACTGCCGCCACATCACGACAATCCCGGAGCCCCTGTGACAAAAACCAACCTGATTACCGGCTTTCTTGGTAGCGGTAAGACCACCACCATCACTCACCTGCTGGCAAACAAGCCGGAAAATGAGAAGTGGGCGGTACTGGTAAACGAATTTGGCGAGATCGGCATTGACGGCGCCCTGCTGGCAGACAGCGGCGCGCTGTTAAAAGAGATCCCTGGCGGCTGCATGTGCTGCGTCAACGGCCTGCCCATGCAGGTAGGACTCAATACACTGCTGCGTCAGGGGCGCCCGGATCGCCTGCTGATAGAACCCACCGGGCTGGGCCATCCGAAGCAGATCCTGGATATGCTTACCGCCGATGTCTATGAACCCTGGATCGATCTGCGTGCCACGCTGACGCTGCTCGAACCGCGTCAATTGCTGGAACAGCGTCTGCAAAACGATGAGAACTTCCGCGATCAGCTGGCCGCCGCCGATATTATTATCGCCAATAAGGCCGACAGGCAGGACGAGGCCAGCCGCGCAGCTCTGGAGGCGTGGCTGAGTAGCAATCTGGCGGGCCGCAAAGCCATTACCGTCAGCCAGGGTCAGATCGATCCCGCCTTGCTGGATAGCCCACGCCATAATCTACGCACGTTGCCCGCAAGCGAAAGCCACAGTCACTCCCACCCCGCTTCCCGCGGACTGGCGGCCCTGAGCCTGGCTTCTCACCAGCGCTGGCGCCGCAGCCTTAACAGCGGACAGGGTCATCACGCCTGCGGCTGGATCTTCGACGAAGAGACCCGCTTCGACACCATTGGCCTGCTGGAGTGGGCGCGGCTGGCGCCGGTAGATCGGGTAAAGGGCGTAATGCGCATTCCCGAAGGGCTGGTTCGCATCAATCGCCAGGGTCAGGATTTTCATATCGAAACCCAGAATGTCGCCCCGCCAGACAGCCGTATCGAAATCATTCACAGCGCGGAATGCGACTGGAATCAGCTACAACAGGATCTGTTGAAGCTTCGTTTACCTGACGACAATCAGCGTTGATGCTTCGTTTACGCGCCAGCCGTTAGCGTATTTCCCACCAGCTATTCACTGGTGGGAAACCAATGACTCGCCCCAACACTCTTCACATTCTGTTACTGAACGCACTGGGACTGGTGCTGTTCTTTTCGTGGTATCTGCCCCCGGACCATGGGTTCTGGTTCGCGATTGACGCCGGTATTTTCCACTACTTTAACGCCGGGCTGGTTAACAGCCGCGCTTTTCTGTGGCTGGTGGCTATCACCAACAACCGGGCCTTCGATCTCTGCTCGCTGCTGTGTATGGGCCTGCTGATGTTGAGCTACTGGCAGGGAGCGACCGCCCGTGAGCGCCGCCATATCTTTATTATGGGTCTGACCATGCTGCTGACCGCCGTGGTGCTGAACCAGCTGGGGCAGCGCATTCCGGTAGAGCGCCCAAGCCCGACGCTGACTTTTGAGCATGTGCATCGGGTCCGGGATCTGCTGCCCATCTCGACCAAGGATGCCTCGCGCGACAGCTTCCCCGGCGACCACGGTATGATGCTGCTAATCTTCGCGGGCTTTATGCTGCGCTACTTCGGACGCCGGGCCTTCGTGACGGCGCTGGTTATTGTGGTTGTCTTTTCATTACCGCGTATGATGAGCGGCGCACACTGGTTTACCGATGTCTTTGTCGGTTCATTATCCGTGGTATTGGTTGGCCTGCCCTGGTGTCTGATGACCTCATTAAACGATAAGATTATTCTCTGGTTTGATCGCCATCTTCCTGGCAAATACAAACAAGCAAGCAACATTTCAGGCTAATTAATTCAACATAAATTTCATAAATTGCCGGGAATAATTCCCGGCAATTTCCCCGTGTTATTTGTTGAAATTGATAACAGATTCCTCATCTGTTCATAAAACCCTCGCAACGCCGTTTTTTTAACCACCAGCGCGCTGTCAAATTTGCTAACATTTACGGGCAAACCATCACAAAACTTATCGCAAAACAGACGTAAAACCCCTCGCCAACCGGTGTTTGATCGGGTAATCTTTCTTTCGTTTTATCGCCGGAGTTTCGGGGCCCCTGAATAATAAAAATGTGCGCTACGCCACAGTTTTATTATTCCAGATTTGTCTCATTCCCGTTCGATACTTATTCTCAGCACGTTTGGCATTTTTCATAACGACATTGTCGTTAAGGACATCAAGGGATCAAAAACACAATGGTCACATCTCAACCAATTTTGAGATATATCCTGCGGGTGATACCTGCAGTCGCGGTGGCGGCCGTGCTCTCGGCCTGTAGCTCCACCAATACCGCAAATAATACGCATACACCTTCAACCACCGGCAGCGATAACGGATTCTTACTCCAGACCTCTCAGGATGAATTCGAAAGCATGGTTCACAATCTGGATATTAAATCCCGTTTGATGGATCAATATGCCAGTTGGAAAGGAGTTCGCTACCGACTGGGGGGCGATACCAAAAGAGGCGTTGATTGTTCCGCATTTGTTCAACGTACGTTCCGTGAGCAGTTTGGTCTTGAACTTCCCCGCTCGACATCCCAACAAAGAAGCAGTGGCACTCCCGTTTCCCGCAGTAAATTGCGCACCGGCGATCTGGTTCTGTTCCGCGCGGGTTCCACCGGTCGTCACATTGGCATCTATATCGGTAATAACCAATTTGTTCACGCTTCCACCAGCAGCGGCGTTATGATTTCCAATCTTGACCAGCCTTACTGGAACAAGCGTTATAATCAAGCAAGACGGGTTTTAACCCGCAGTTAAGATTATTCCAGTCCCTTGATATCTTCTCAGGGAAAGAGAAAGAAAAAAACGCTGCCGGGCAGCGTTTTTTTTATGGCTACACTATGATGATCATGACCAGAAAAACCATTTAGCAGCAAAATACTATGGATGCTTTTATTAACATGAGTGACTATTTCCGCATGTAAAAGCATGCTTCTTTTTAGTCTGGGGCTAAAATAAAGCCGAATCAGACAGACGTTTAATTTGGTATCTAACGTGCCCGGCAGAAAAATATTCGACCATTACTTTTCAACACCCAAAAGAATCGCTGTATTAAGCCTTCTTATTGGTCTGTTCTGCGCTCTGATAGCGGGTTCCCTGACCGCCAGCTGGCTATATCACAAACGCCAGGCCAGCTACGATGTTCTGACCCAGGACATTCGCGGTTACATGGAGGCCTTCTTTGGCGAGCTGGGCGCCACGGCCCAGGCCATTCAGCCACTAACCATGACGGACTGCGGGAATATCGTCTCACAGCTGACTTCCCATGCTGCCTTTAACGTTAACGTACGTGCCTTTTTACTGGTGAAGGAAGGCGCCGCCTACTGCTCTTCCGCCACGGGGTATATGAATATGCCTCTAAAACAAATGGCGGCGGGTATCGATATTAATAAAGCGGTGGATCTGGCGATTATGGAAGGCACCCCCATGCTGCCGAACAAGCCCGCTATCGCTGTCTGGTACCGCAATCCTCTGGTGCCGGATCGTGGTATTTTTACCACCCTGAACGTCAACCTGACCCCCTATCTGCTCTATACCGAACGCCAAAAAGACGTTAACGGTATTGCGCTGGTAGTCGGCGATAAAGCGCTGACCACCCTCTCTCCGCGGGTTATTCCTGTGGATCAGTTGGGGCCCCACCCCACCCGGGTCACCGACCTCGATGGCTATCCGATGTCGCTATGGCTGTATGGCGATATCCTGACTACTGAGGATATCCAGCTCAGTCTGCTGGCGGGCCTGGTCGTGGGGCTAAGCGGCGGGCTGCTGTGTAGTCTGATACTGATGATGCGACTGCGTAACGGCAGAGAGATCCAGACGGCGATACGCCGTAATCAGTTCCATATTGTCTGGCAGCCGGTCATCAAAGCGCCAGAGATGAAATTCACCGGCGTTGAAGTGCTGATGCGCTGGGCGCACCCCAGCGCGGGAGCTATCTCCCCGGATGCCTTTATCGCCTGGGCTGAGGCCCGCCAGCTTATTGTACCGCTGACCCGCCATCTGTTTACCCTTATCGCCCGGGACGCGCCGCGCTTAAGCCAGGTTCTGCCGGCCGGTAGTAAGCTCGGCATTAATCTGGCTCCCAGCCACCTGCATGCACCGGAGTTTAAGCAGGATATCCTCGATCTGGTGGACGCTCTGCCGCCCAACCATTTCCAGTTGGTCTTCGAAATCACCGAACGCGATATGCTGAATGAAAACGAGGCCAGCGACGTTTTCAACTGGCTGCATCAGCAGGGCTTTGAAATCGCGGTGGACGACTTTGGCACCGGCCATAGCGCCCTGATCTACCTGGAGCGCTTTAAGCTCGACTACCTGAAGATCGACCGTGGTTTTGTCAGCAGTATCGGTATGGAAACCGTCACCACGCCGGTGCTGGACGCCGTTATCGCCCTGGCAAAACGTCTGGATATGACGACCGTCGCCGAAGGGGTCGAAACCCAGGAGCAGGCCCGCTGGCTGGTGGATCAGGGAGTCAACTATCTACAGGGCTATCTGTTCAGTCGCCCGCTGCCCATAGGGGAACTCATCGAATGGCAGGCACGGCAGGATTAATTTCACAATCCGGTCCCAGTAAATTATTATCAAAGCACTGGTTTTTCTTAGTCCTGCTCGTCGTTTGCCTCAGGAAAAGGCGGTTTCGGCGGTGCTTTTCCTGATAAAAGGATTGCTGACGACGATGTTTGTGCGCCTGTTCGTCCTGTTGCTTAGTCTGATAAGTAGTTCTGTCATCGCACAGGAGATTCATGAAAGCTACGCGTTTTCCGTACTCGGAGAGCCTAAATACGACGTCGATTTCAACCATTTCGATTACGTAAATCCCGCCGCGCCTAAGGGCGGCAGCATCACCCTGTCAGCGATTGGCACCTTTGATAATTTCAACCGCTATGCGCTACGCGGCAACGCGGGTATCCGCACCGGCGAACTGTACGACGCGCTGTTTGCCACCTCAGATGACGAGCCAGGCAGCTATTATCCGCTGATCGCCGAAAAGGCGCGCCACCCGGAAGACTTCGCCTGGACCGAAATCAGCATTAATCCCCGGGCCCGATTCCACGACGGCAGCCCCATTACCGCCAAAGACGTGGAATACACCTTCCATAAATTTATGACCGAAGGCGTGCCTCAGTTCCGCATCTACTATAAAGGCGTGAAGGTCAAAGCGATTTCCCGGTTAACCGTGCGTATTGAACTGCCTAAGCCCAGCAAGGACACCATGCTGAGCCTGTTTACCCTGCCGGTGATGCCGGAAAAATTCTGGCGCCATCACAATCTGGGAGAACCGCTCTCCAGACCGCCGCTGTCCAGCGGGCCCTACCGCCTCAGCGCCTGGCGTATGGGGCAGTACGCCATCTTTAGCCGGGTTAAAGACTACTGGGCCGCCGACCTGCCGGTGAACCGCGGACGCTGGAACTTCGATACCATCCGCTACGACTACTACCTGGATGACAATGTCGCCTTCGAAGCCTTTAAAGCTGGCGCCTTCGATTTCCGGGAAGAACCCAGCCCCAAAAACTGGGCTACCCGCTATGTGGGCAAAAATTTCACTAATCACCATATCGTGCGCGAAGAGCAGGATAACAATTCGGCCCAGAACGCCCGCTGGCTGGCCTTTAATGTCAAACGCCCGATATTCGCCGACCGCCGGGTGCGCGAAGCCATTACCCTGGCGTTTGACTTTGAGTGGATGAACAAGGCGCTGTTCTATGGCGCGTACAGTCGTACCAACAGCTATTTCCAGAACACGGAGTACGCCGCCCGCGGCTACCCTCAGGCCGACGAACTGACGCTGCTGGCGCCGTTTAAGAAATCGCTGCCGCCCGAGGTCTTTAGCCAAATCTATAAGCCCCCCGTTTCCCGGGGCAACGGTTTCGATCGCGATAACCTGCTGAAAGCGCTGGCGCTGCTGAAAGAGGCAGGCTGGGAAGTTAAAGGCGGCAAGCTGGTTAACGTGAAAACCGGCAAACCCTTCACGTTCGAGCTGCTGCTGGCCAGCGGCGCCAATAACCAGTGGGCGCTGCCTTTCAGCCATAGCCTGGAACGGCTGGGCATTCGGGTGAACGTACGCCAGGTGGATAACTCCCAACTGACCAACCGCCTGCGCAGCCGCGACTTCGATATGATGCCGACGGTATATCGCGCCATGACGTATCCCAGTTCCGATCTCCAGATTATCTGGGACTCCGCCTTTATCGATTCCACCTGGAATACCCCGGGCGTTCAGGATCCGGTGGTGGATAAACTGATTAGCCAGATAATCGCCCACCAGGGCAATGAGCAGAAACTGCTGCCGCTGGGACGGGCGCTGGACCGGGTGCTGACGTGGAATTTCTATATGCTGCCCATGTGGTATATGGCCTCTGACCGCCTCGCTTACTGGGATAAATTCTCCCACCCACAGATTCGTCCCCGCTATTCGCTGGGCTTCGATACCTGGTGGTATGACATTAACAAAGCCGCGCGCCTGCCGGCGGAACGACGCTGAGGATTATGATGAGCGCCTATCTTATCCGTCGACTGCTGCTGGTGATCCCCACTCTGTGGGCCATCATCACGCTGAATTTCTTTATTGTTCAGGTCGCGCCTGGGGGCCCGGTAGACCAGGCGATTGCCGCCATTCAGTTCGGTCAGGAGCCCGGAATGCCCGGCGTTACCGGCGGCGGTGACGGCGCCAGCCACGCCCATACCGGTATCGCCCGCCCGGGGGAAAGCCAGTACCGCGGCGCCCGGGGGCTGGATCCGGAAGTTATCGAAGAGATCACCAAACGCTACGGCTTCGACAAACCGCTACACCAACGCTACTTCAAAATGCTCAAGGACTATCTGAGCTTCGACTTCGGCAACAGCCTGTTCCGCAGTGCCTCGGTGGTGCACCTGATTAAAGAGAGCCTGCCGGTGTCTGTCTCGCTGGGACTATGGAGCACCCTGATTATCTACCTGGTGTCGATTCCACTGGGGATCCGCAAAGCGGTCAGCAACGGTAGCCGCTTCGATATCTGGAGCAGCGCGGTGATTATTGTCGGGTACGCCGTGCCCTCGTTCCTGTTCGCCATTTTACTGATTGTCTTCTTTGCCGGCGGCAGCTGGCTGGATATCTTCCCGCTACGGGGTCTGGTCAGCGCCAACTTCGACAGCCTGCCCTGGTATCAGAAAATTACCGACTATCTGTGGCATATCGCGCTACCGGTACTGGCTACCGTGATTGGCGGCTTCGCCTCGCTGACCATGCTCACCAAGAACTCGTTCCTTGATGAGATCCGTAAACAGTATGTGGTGACCGCCCGGGCCAAGGGGCTGGATGAAAAGCGTATTCTGACCAGACACGTGTTCCGTAACGCCATGCTGCTGGTTATCGCCGGTTTTCCGGCGGCCTTTATCAGCATGTTCTTCACCGGTTCGCTGTTGATTGAGGTGATGTTCTCGCTTAACGGGCTGGGGCTGCTGGGCTATGAGGCCACCGTTTCCCGCGATTATCCGGTCATGTTCGGCACCCTGTATATCTTCACCCTGATAGGCCTGCTGCTGAATATCCTCAGCGACCTGACCTATACCCTGGTCGATCCACGTATTGATTTCGAGGGGCGTTCATGAGCCGTCTTAGTCCCGCCAACCAGGCGCGCTGGGCGCGCTTTCGTCAGAACCGCCGCGGCTACTGGTCGCTGTGGATCTTCGTCGTGATTTTCGTACTCAGCCTGTTTTCTGAGCTTATTGCCAATGACCGACCGCTGGTGGTGCATTACCAGGACCGCTGGTACTTCCCGGTGGTGACCGACTATCGGGAAAGCGACTTCGGCGGGCCGCTACCTACCCGCGCTGACTACCAGGATCCCTGGCTACGTCAGAAGATTGAATCCCAGGGCTGGGTACTGTGGGCGCCCGTTCGCTTTGGCGCCACCAGCATCAATTTCGCCACCGACCGGCCCTTCCCCTCGCCCCCTGCTCCCGGAAACTGGCTGGGTACCGATGCCAACGGCGGCGACGTGCTGGCACGTATCCTCTACGGCACCCGTATTTCGATTCTGTTTGGCCTGATGCTCACGCTCTGTACCAGCGTTATCGGCATTCTGGTGGGGGCACTCCAGGGCTACTACGGCGGACGGGTTGACCTCTGGGGCCAGCGGGTGATCGAAGTCTGGTCCGGCATGCCGACGCTGTTTCTGATTATCCTGCTGTCAAGCGTGGTACAGCCCAACTTCTGGTGGCTGCTCGGTATCACGACGCTATTTGGCTGGATGAGTCTGGTGGGGGTGGTGCGCGCCGAATTCCTGCGCACCCGCAATTTTGACTATATCCGCGCCGCCCAGGCGATGGGGGTTAGCGATGGCGCCATTATTCTGCGCCATATGCTGCCTAACGCCATGGTGGCCACCCTCACCTTCCTGCCGTTTATTCTTAGTGGATCCATTACCACGCTGGCTTCGCTCGACTTTCTGGGCTTTGGCCTGCCGCTGGGTGCGCCGTCCCTCGGTGAGCTGCTGTTACAGGGCAAGAATAACCTTCAGGCGCCCTGGCTGGGGATTGCCGCCTTTCTGTCGTTGGCGATTCTGCTGTCGCTGTTGATCTTTATTTTCGAAGCCGTGCGCGACGCCTTCGATCCATCCCGGGGACGTTAACCATGACTACGCCGCTCCTGTCGATAGACCAGCTTTCCATCGCCTTTGGACAACAGCGGGTGGTGGAGGATCTGTCGCTGTATGTCGAAGCGGGCCAGACCCTGGCGCTGGTGGGGGAATCCGGCTCAGGCAAAAGCGTCACCGCCCTTTCGGTGCTGCGCCTGCTGCCCACGCCGCCTGCCAGCTATCCGTCCGGCGAGATCTTTTTCCACGGCCAGCCGCTACTGCATGCTCCGGAAAGCGAACTGCGCGCCATTCGCGGCAACCGCATCGCCATGATCTTTCAGGAGCCCATGGTGTCGCTCAACCCGCTGCACAACGTGGAAAAGCAGCTCTATGAGGTGCTATCGCTGCACCGCGGTATGCGACGCGAACCGGCGCGCGCCGAAATTATCACCTGTCTGGAGCGGGTGGGGATCCGCAACCCGAAGCAGCGACTCAACAACTTTCCGCATCAGCTTTCCGGCGGCGAACGCCAGCGCGTGATGATCGCCATGGCGCTACTGACTCACCCTGAACTGCTGATTGCCGACGAACCTACCACCGCGCTGGATGTAACGGTTCAGGCCCAGATCCTCTCCCTGCTGCGCGAGCTGCAAAAAGAGTTGAATATGGGAATGCTGTTTATTACCCATAACCTGAATCTGGTGCAGCGGCTGGCGGACGACGTGGCAGTGATGCGCCGCGGACGCTGCGTGGAGCGTAATTCCATGCCTCAGCTGTTCGCCGCCCCCGCCCATGACTATACCCGCATGCTGCTGGCGGCAGAGCCGTCTGGCGATCCTGAGCCGTTCGATACGCAGCAACCGCCGCTGCTGCAGGTAGAGAACCTGGAAGTGGCTTTTCCTATCCGCCGCGGACTCCTGAAGCGTACCGTCGGCCACCATTACGGTATTCGCAATCTGAGCTTTACCTTGCGTCCGGGAGAGAGCATCGGCCTGGTGGGCGAGTCCGGCTCCGGTAAAAGTACTTCCGGTCTGGCGCTGCTGCGCCTGATCCACGCCAGTGGAACCATTGTGTTCGACGGTCAGCCGCTACACCAGTGGAACCGCAAGCAGATGCTACCGGTGCGACGCCGCATCCAGGTGGTGTTTCAGGATCCCAATTCGTCTCTGAATCCCCGTCTGACGGTGCAGCAGATTATTGAAGAGGGGCTGAGGGTACATCACCCACAGCTGGATGCTGCGGGGCGCGAAGCGCGCACCGTCACCGCTATGGAAGAGGTGGGGTTGGATCCGAAGACCCGTCACCGCTATCCATCGGAGTTCTCCGGCGGCCAGCGTCAGCGTATCGCCATTGCCCGCGCCCTGATCCTTCAGCCCGAACTGGTTGTCCTGGATGAACCCACCTCTTCGCTGGACAGGACCGTACAGGCGCAGATCCTGGCGCTGCTGAAGAGCCTTCAGCGTAAGCACCGGCTGGCTTATCTGTTTATCAGTCACGATCTGCAGGTGGTGCGCGCGCTTTGCCACCAGGTGGTGGTGCTGCGGCAGGGAGAGGTCGTGGAACAGGGAGACTGTCAGCGAATCTTTAACGCGCCAGAGACGGACTATACCCGTCAGTTACTGGCGCCCGACTGACGCAAGCTTAGAAGGGCGCGGTGGCGGAAAAATGTTCAGCGATAGCGACACCGCAGTTCTTCAGGCGGCAGGTGGTGGCATATTCGTCCTGGCAGCGCACAAACAGGCAGGGCTCCCCTTCACATTCAAGGATCGAACTCTCGACATCGATATCGCTCAGGGCCAGGCTCAGGTTACGCATCACCGACCAGGCCTTATCGCCGTTTGGGCTCAGGAGTTTAAGTCCCACCAGGCTGTTATCTTCGCACATGCCGTTTGGCGTGGGCGGAATCGGTTCAACACTGGAACCTGCTAAACCGGCGGCCCAGCGATAGCTATTGGGCAGGCGGTGGATGATGGAAAGCTGTAGTGTGTTCAAACTGAAGTCCCCGGAAGTACCGTTATTCATATAATTATTGCACAAAGGTTAACATAATGTTGTTGAACATTGCATCAACCTGGTCCCCCTCTTCCCTCTTTCATCGCACAGAATGACCGTAAAACTTCGGTCGTTGCGGGGATAGTTTATGTGACAGGGGTCCATAATTTTGGGCTATATGTACCCTGTTATGGGATCTAACTCAACTTTTTTTACTACAAAGATGTGACTTTTATCATCCCATAACGTTACAAAAGCTAAACAACTATATCAGTTTTACCGGTAACTTTGTTGATGTGAATTAAGAAACCGGGCGCCAGATGGCGCCCGATGAAGCAGTCTGCCCCGCCGTTAGCGGCGGCTGGCGTAGCGATAGAAGAGAATTGACAGGGTAGCGCACAGCGCCATTGAGCAGATCATCGGCCAGGCGGAATGGAAATCCACCAGCGCCAGCAGCGCGCCGGTAATGGCGCCAATCCCAAAACGGAAAGTCCCCGCCAGAGACGATGCGGTACCAGCCATATGGGGAAATTCGTCGAGTATCACCGCCATCGCATTGGATGACACCAGCGACACGCAGCTGATAAACGCCGCCACGCCCAACACCATGGACCAGAAGCCCACTCCGGCAATCTGCGTCGCCACCAGCCACAGAGCCATGGCAAACTGCACAAGCAGCCCGAAGCGGAACATATTCACCGCCCCTGCCCTGCGAACAAAACGACTGTTGATAGTGGTCATCACGATCAGGAACAGTATGTTAAGCGCAAAGTAGTAACCGAAATGTTGCGCCGGAACCTGATTCAGTTCGATATAGACAAAAGGCCCGGCGCTCAAAAACGAGAACATCCCCGCAAAGCTAAAGCCGCTGGCCAACATATAACTCAGCGCTCGCTTGTGGCGAAACAGGGTCGCGAAATTCCCCAGGGTGGTACGAATATGAAACTTCTGGCGTCGCTCCTGGGGCAGGGTTTCGTCGATCAGGAACATGATCATCAACGACGCTACCAGCGCGGTGGCCGCCAGGATCCAGAAGATCGCATGCCAGTTGAACCACACCAGCACCGCTCCCCCCATCATTGGCGCCATCAGCGGCGCCACGGTGGTCACCAGCATCATAAAGGACATCATGCGCGAAAACTCATCACGGGAGTATGTGTCGCGCATCAGGGCATTGATCACCACACTGGCGGAAGCCGCAGCCAGACCGTGCAGGAAACGCATGCCGATCAGCATACCAATCGTCTGAGACAGCGCGCAGGCCACCGCCGCTACGGCGAAAAACAGCGTGCCTCCCAGAATCACCGGTTTACGCCCCAGGCTATCGGACATGGGGCCATATAGCAGCTGACCGATGGCGAACCCCAGAATGTAGGTGCTGAGGGTCATCTGGGCACTGCCGCCTGATACGCCAAATTCCCGGGCGATACCCGGTAGCGCAGGCAGATACATATCGATCGACAGCGGCATTAACATGGCCAGCAGGCCGAGGATAAAAACGATCCCCAGTGAGGAGTTTTTCCCGGTGGTGGTCACTGATGTTCTCCTGATATTAACGCGGCGGAAGCCCGACGCTGGCGATCTCTTCTTCGGTCAGGGGACGATACTCACCCGGCCCCAGTTCAGGATCGAGCTCGATAGCGCCGATACGCTCGCGATGCAGCGCCACCACGTGGTTACCCACGGCGGCAAACATCCGCTTCACCTGGTGATAGCGCCCTTCGCTGATGGTCAACAGCACTTCGGTAGGGGTAATAACCTCCAGCTGTGCCGGCCGGGTCGGCGCTTTCTCGCCATTCAGCTCCACCCCTTCGGCAAACTGATGGGCGACATCCTCCGCCAGCGGCGATTCCAGGGTCACCCGGTACGTTTTGTCGCAGTGGTGGCGCGGCGAGGTAATCCTGTGCGACCACTGGCCGTCGTCGGTCATCAGCACCAGGCCGGTAGTGTCGATATCCAGCCGCCCGGCGGCGTGTAGCTCGTGGGCCACCGGCTCATCCAGGAAGTAAAGGATGGTCGGATGATCGGGATCTTCAGTGGCGCAGACGTAGCCCTGAGGCTTGTTCAACATAAAGTAACGCGGGCCGCTCTGCTGAATCAGAGGATTGCCATCAAAGGCTACCTGATGTTCCGGCTGGAGCTTAAATGCCCCGTCTTTGACCACATTGCCGTCAACGGTTACCCGCTGAGCGCGGAGCTCCCGCCCCGCAATGGCGCGGCTGACGCCCAGTTGCCGGGAGATAAATTTATCGAGTCGCATGAAATTGTTATGCCTGTCTGTTACAGATTCCGGCCACTGCGGCGCGGATACAAGAAATGATCAATCAATGGGTCAGTATAGCGATCTCGCGCCTTCGGTAAAAGCGGCGGAAAACCCCATTTTGTCGCGGTGTTATGGCATAATGCCGCTATGTTTCACCCGAAGCCTGCGCTATGACTTTTCGTTTACGTCCCTATCAGCAGGAGGCGGTCGCCGCCACGCTGAAGCATTTCCGCCATCACGACGCTCCCGCCGCCATCGTACTGCCCACCGGAGCCGGTAAGAGCCTGGTTATTGCCGAACTGGCAAGACTGGCCCGCGGCCGGGTGCTGGTACTGGCTCACGTTAAGGAGCTGGTGGCCCAGAACCACGCTAAATACTGCGCTCTGGGGCTGGAGGCCGATATCTATGCCGCCGGACTGCAGCGTAAAGAGAGCCAGGGAAAAGTGGTTTTCGGCAGCGTTCAGTCAGTGGCCCGTAACCCTGACCATTTCAGCGCAGAGTTTTCACTGCTGATTATCGATGAGTGCCACCGCATCAGCGACGATAGCGAAAGCCAGTACCAGCAGATTATCAGTCATCTGAAGAGCGCCAATCCGCGCCTGCGCCTGCTGGGCCTGACCGCCACCCCTTACCGGCAGGGTTTAGGCTGGATCTATCAGTTCCACTACCACGGCATGGTTCGGGGCGACGAAAAGGCGCTGTTTCGCGACTGCATCTACGAACTGCCGCTGCGCTATATGATTAAGCATGGCTACCTGACGCCGCCGGAACGCCTGGATATGCCGGTGGTGCAGTACGACTTTAGTCGCCTGCAGGCCAGGGAAAACGGGCTATTCAGTGAAAGCGATCTCAACCGTGAACTCAAAGATCAGCGACGAATCACGCCCCATATTATCAGCCAGATAGAAGAGTTCGCCGCCGATCGTCGGGGAGTGATGATCTTTGCCGCCACGGTAGAGCACGCCCGGGAGGTTACCAGCCTGCTGCCCGCCGATCGGGCTCGCCTGATTACCGGCGATACCCCCGGGCCCGAGCGCGATGCGCTTATTGAGGCTTTTAAGCGCCAGCAGTTTCGCTATCTGGTGAATGTCTCGGTCCTAACCACCGGTTTCGATGCTCCCCATGTCGATCTGATCGCCATTCTGCGCCCCACCGAGTCGGTCAGCCTCTACCAGCAGATCGTGGGTCGCGGTCTGCGGCTGGCTCCCGGGAAAGAGAACTGCCTGATCCTGGACTATGCCGGTAATCCGCACGATCTCTACGCCCCGGAAGTGGGAGCGCCGCGTAAAAAGAGCGACAACGTCCCGGTGCAGGTCTTCTGCCCCGACTGCGGCTTCGCCAATACTTTCTGGGGCAAAACCGCCGCCGATGGCACTGTCATTGAACACTTCGGGCGCCGCTGCCAGGGCTGGTTTGAAGACGACGAAGGTCTACGCGAACAGTGCGGCTACCGCTTCCGCTTTAAGCAGTGCCCCAACTGCAATGCCGAAAACGACATCGCCGCCCGGCGCTGCCATCAGTGCGATCAGGTGCTGGTAGACCCCGACGATATGCTAAAAGCGGCCCTAAAGCTTAAAGACGCGCTGGTGCTGCGCTGTAGCGGCATGACGCTGGAGAACGGCAGCGATGCCAAAGGCCCGTGGCTAAAGGTGACCTACTATGACGAAGATGGCGCCGACGTTAGCGAACGCTTCCGGGCCAGCAGCCGGGCCCAGCGCACCGCTTTCGAGCAGCTGTTTATCCGCCCCCACAGCCGGGCACCCGGCGTTCCCCTGCCCTGGCTGACGCTGGACGAGGTAGTGGCGCAGCAGCAGGCGCTGCGTCACCCGGACTTTGTGGTGGCCCGTAAGAAAGGCGCCTGGTGGCAGGTACGGGAAAAGATTTTCGACTATCAGGGGCGGTTTCGCCGCGCCAATGAACTGCGCGGCTGAACCACAATCAGGACTGCAGGCTGGCTAATCGCGCCGCAAAACCGACAAACAGCATACCGGTCAGGGCATTGCCCAGTTTTACCAGTCGGGTGCGGGTGCGCACATACTGGGTCACGAAGGCACCGGAAAAGATCAGGAAGGTCAGATAGCCAAAGCTAATCAGCTCCAGCACGCTGGCCAGAATAAAGAATGCCATGCCCGGATGCGCGGCCTTCACGTCGATAAACTGCACAAAGAAAGAGACGTAGAACAGGATAGCCTTGGGATTGGTCAGGCTCAGCACCAGCGAGCGGCGCAGAATCGCCCCCCCCGGAACCGCCCTCCCCTGATCCGATGTCTGCCCTTTGAGAATAAAGGTGGAGTAAAGCATCTTGCCCCCCAGGTACAGCAGATAGATAGCCCCCAGGTAGCGCACCACGCTAAACAGCACTGGCGTGGTCTTAATCAGAGTTGCCACACCGGCGTAGGCCATAAACATCAGTACCGCATCGCCGACAAAGACGCCGCTGGCCGCAAGATAGCCTTTTTTCACGCCGTGAGCCACGCTGGTTTTTAGTACGAACAGGGTGTTAGGCCCTGGTACCAGCACGATAAATACCGCCCCAAAGAAATAGGTCCAGAAATTCAGTACTCCAAACTCAGCAAACACTTAACTTACTCCAAATCCCTCCGCGTAAGCGGAACCATGACAAATGCCAGACATTGGGCGCAGATGCTACTCCAGATATCTGCCTGTTTAAAGTTACCAGCGTGCTTTTTCCCATCGCGGCGGTTTACGTTGCCGCGGCAGCGCCTTGCCGCTATAATGCAGCCCGCTCTGCAGCCGCAGAGCTGAACATTCGCCTGTTGCTGGGTCGCCTGTAACAGGCTTTATATATAGAGAGACATTCATGTTTACTATCAACGCAGAAGTACGTAAAGAGCAGGGTAAGGGTGCGAGCCGCCGCCTGCGCGCAGCTAACAAGTTCCCGGCAATCATTTACGGCGGCAATGCCGAGCCGGTAGCTATCGAGCTGGATCACGACCAGGTTATCAACACTCAGAAGAACGAAGCGTTCTACACTGAAGTGCTGACCGTGGTTGTTGACGGTAAAGAAGAGAAAGTGAAGGTTCAGGCGGTACAGCGTCACCCGTTCAAGCCGAAACTGACTCACATCGACTTCCTGCGCGCGTAATCGCCGGGTTGCCGAAAAGAAAAACGCCGCATTGCGGCGTTTTTTTTATAGTCTCGATTCAGCCGCCGGAAGTACGGCGCTGCAATTGATCGCGCAGGTTTGGCGGCGTCCCTTTAATGGTCAGGGTGTCGGTTGCCGGATCCCAGAAGATACGCTCGCCCAGCAGCATGGCGTCGAAGTTAATGGTCAACCCGCCGCCGCTGCCGGCAAATTTAGTGAGCTGGCGCAGCGTACTGCGATCCGCCGGAAAGCTCTCTTCCAGTTCGTACCCCTGTTCAGCGGTAAACTCCTGAAAGCTTTTTTCCCCAAAGTTCGGCAGCTCCTGGGACAGGGAAGAAAGTTCAATCTCCTCACCGGCCTGCAGTTGCTCGCTGCAGTAGCTGTAAACCTGCTGACGCACGTTCTGGCGCTCGCCCTTATCCAACTGCGCTTCTGCGGTATAGTCGTCCACCGCCTGTAGCAGCCCGCGGTTCTGGGCTTTGGCATCCAGCCCCGCGCTGGCGCCAAGGAAATCCATAAAGAAATCCGCGACCTTACGCCCTACCCGCCCCTTAAGGAAGGTAAGGTAGCGCGTCGATTCCGGGTTAGTTTCCCATTCGGTCAGATCGATACGCGCCACGATATCGGCGTGGTTGATATCCAGATAGTGCGTGGTGCTGAGATCGAGCTGCTCGTTAACCCGCATGCTACTCAGATTGTTCAGCACCGCCACCATCAGATATTCCACGGCCAGATAGCGATACTGGCAAAACAGGACGATACCGCCGTCAGCGAACGGATATTTCGCCAGTTCGTCGCGCAGGCGCCCGGTGGCGGCGCGACTGAAGCCCAGGAAATCCTCTTCACCCTGGCGACACAAACGCAGCGCCTGTGCCAGTTCGCTCTCTTCGCTGAACAAACCATAGGCTTTGCTTTTGGCGCTATAGACCCGGTGTAATTCTGCCATCATCTCTTCTACCGCCGGACCTTCCTGCAGCAGACTGTCCCTCAGAACCAGCTCCAGCGTCTGCTCATCGCGTTTGATCAACTGGTGCAAGGCTATCTGGTCGATATCCAGACTCATGTTAAACTCTCCTGATATGGCTGTATTGCGCCATTATACATAAGCGCCGCTGGCGATCATCGCCGCTGGCGCATAAAGGCGCCGGGTATTCAGCCACGGTTGGCGGTACACTGCAACCGTGATAAAAAAGCGGAAAAAAACCGACGTCTACGGTAAGATGCTCCCTTTCCGGAAACAGACTGATAACTGATTTTTATGCCACAAACATCCCGCTATAGTGACGAACGCGTTGAAGCGCTGCTCAGCGAACTGGTTGAAGTGATTGAAAAACACCGCGCCCCGACCGATCTCTCCCTGATGGTTCTGGGCAATATGGTCACAAACCTGATTAACAGCAGCGTGGCACCCAACCAGCGGCGTATACTGGCCCGCTCCTTCGCCGAAGCGCTGAACTCTTCCATTCACGAAGATAAAGCGCATTAAGGAATAATGTTAACGAGTTATGGTGACTAACCGTCAGCGCTACCGCGAAAAAGTCTCCCAGATGATCAGCTGGGGGCACTGGTTTGCTCTGTTCAATATTCTGGTGGCAATCCTGCTCGGGAGCCGGTATCTGCTGGCTGCCGACTGGCCGGGAACGCTGACCGGTCGCCTGTACTCGTGGTTCAGCCTGGCGGGGCATTTCAGCTTTCTGGTGTTCGCCGCCTATCTGCTGATTCTCTTCCCGCTGACCTTTGTCGTGATGTCGCAGCGCCTGATGCGCTTTCTGTCGGTGGCCTTCGCCACGGCGGGAATGACGCTGCTATTGATCGACAGCGAAGTCTTTACCCGTTTCCATTTACACCTGAATCCCGTGGTCTGGGAGCTGGTGATCAACCCCGATCAGGGAGAGATGGCCCGCGACTGGCAGCTTATGTTTATCGGCGTGCCGGTGATTCTGCTTATCGAGATGCTGTTTGCCACCTGGAGCTGGCAGAAGCTGCGCAGCCTCAGCCGCCGCCGTAACCGCTACGGCAAACCGCTGGCTACGCTGTTCTGCGTCTCGTTCTTCACCAGCCATCTGATGTACATCTGGGCCGATGCCAATTTCTATCGCCCGATTACCATGCAGCGCGCCAACCTGCCGCTCTCCTACCCGATGACGGCGCGTCGCTTCCTTGAGAAGCACGGCCTGTTGGATGCTCAGGAGTATGAGCGTCGCCTTGTGGAACAGGGCAACCCGGAGGCGGCCGCGGTCCAGTATCCGCTCGGTCCGCTAAACTATCGCGACATGGGCGCCGGTCATAACGTACTGCTGATTACCGTGGATGGGCTAAATTACGCAAGCTTTGAGAAAACCATGCCGCAGCTGGCAAATTTTGCCGGGCAGAATGTCAACTTCACCCAGCATATGAGCCCCGGCAACAACGCCGACAGCGGCATCTTCGGGCTGTTCTACGGTATTACACCCGCCTATATGGATGGCGTGCTCTCATCCCGTACGCCAGCCGCGTTGATTAGCGCGCTGAATCAGCAGGGCTACCAGTTGGGGCTGTTCGCCTCCGACGGTTTCGGTAATCCGCTGTACCGCCAGGCGCTGCTTTCCGACTTCTCGCTGCCGCCCGCCCACAATCAGTCGGACGCACAGACCGCCAACCAGTGGATGAACTGGCTGGGTAAATATGCCAACGAAGATAACCGCTGGTTCTCGTGGATCTCTTTTAACGGCACCCGTGTCGATGAACAGAGCAATCAGCAGGACTTCACGCGCCGCTATACTCAGGGCGCGCAAAATGTAGACCGCCAGATTGGTCGCGTGCTGGATGCGCTACAGCGCAGCGGCAAGCTGGATAACACCGTGGTCATCATCACCGGCAGCCACGGCGTGCCGCTGGACAAGCAGCGCGACAGCTTCGGCTGGTCCCGCGCCCGCATTCAGGTGCCGATGGTGATTCACTGGCCCGGTACGCCTGCCCAGCAGGTCACACGCCTCACCGACCATCGGGATCTGATGACCACCCTGATGCAGCGCCTGCTGCACGTGCGGACACCGGCCTGGGAGTACTCTCAGGGTGAAGATCTTTTTGCCGCTAACCGCAACAATAACTGGGTGGTGGGCGCCGACAGCAATACGCTCTCTATCACCACCCCGGAAATGACGCTGGTGCTGGATAACAACGGCAATTACAAGGTCTGGAACCGCAAAGGGGAAGAGCAAAAACAGAAGCGACCGCAACTTGGCCTGCTGCTGCAGGTACTGACCGATGAAAAACGCTTTATTGCTAACTGATTGATTATTTATAACTCAGTCAGACGGTCTGCCCCTTGCATTCAGCGGATAAAAAGGTAGTATTAGCCCCACTGAATCGGCACGTAGCGCAGTCTGGTAGCGCACTGTCATGGGGTGTCAGGGGTCGGAGGTTCAAATCCTCTCGTGCCGACCAAAATTCCCTGGGAAAAAGCAGCCTTTATGGCTGCTTTTTTCTTTTATACTTCTGACCGATTCTGCAACAAAAAGTGGCACGTGCCATCCTCTATGCCATCCATCACCTCTATTCCATTCTTAGCGCCTCGGCGTGCGCAGAAGGTAATCTCTTACCCTGTTACAACATCGTCGCTACGGCTACGACAGGCGCGTCACCATGACCGTTTCTCGCTTCGCTCGGTCCTGCTCTACTCGACTGCGCTACGTGCCACATTTAGTATGTGTTAAGTGCCCTTTCAGCTTATATTTTCAGATTTTTATACTTTGATTGCCTATCCCAATGTTTCTTAAGTGGTTGTACAATTTACATACCAAAGCAATACAATGCGAAGGGTTATATGGCTTTACATGGAAAGTTACTTTTGAATGGTGCTGACTATGCGCCCTTCAACCTTTATGGTGTTGGTGTGTTTATGGCGCACTCGGGGAAGGGTGTATACCGTAACAAAGGGGCCTGTGGTGCTGTTCCAAATGACGGCCCATTACCTCCGGGTAAATACTGGATAGTAGAGCGTGGTTCTGGAGGGTTGGGGTCATGGGCAAAAGCTAAAGCTCAGGACCTGTTTAATAAACTTTACTATGGGACTGAGTTTGGACGCGACGAGTGGTTTGCATTGTATCGAGATGATTGGGGCATTGATGACGGCACCTGGATAAATGGTGTTCATCGTGGGTTGTTCAGACTACACCCAGGCACCATTTCTGAGGGCTGTATCACCATAGCCCACAACTCTGATTACGCACTCATAAGAAACGCATTATTAAGAACAACACCAATGCAGGTTCCTTGCATGCGCGCTCTCATGGCCCGTGGTTGGATTGAGGTTGTAAATGGCTATACCAACTCTTGCCCGTAGACTTTCCAAAGTTACGTTATACATTCTTCTGTCGTTAGCGGTAGGTCGTTCCATTGGCAACCCTGAAAAATGGATGGACCACGAATTAACTCACCGCATCGGCCACCTACTCTATGGTCCAGGGGAGATAGGTGCAGACAATTTCTATGACCTCTACTTTTACATATCGGTAATCACAGTATTTTCAATAACAACAGTAATTTACGTGCTAGCCATGATGTTACTGAAAAAAATAAGGAGTTTGTAAATATGCCAATCCCTCCCTATATGTGGCTAAAAGACGATGGTGGTGCAGACATTAAAGGGTCTGTCGATGTACAGGACCGTGAAGGAAGCGTTGAAATTATCGGAATGAGTCATGGGATTAACCTGCCTGTAGACAGCGCCAATGGGAAGATTACCGGCACCCGCCAGCATTCATCCATGATGATTGAGAAAGAAGTAGATAGTTCCACACCTTATCTCTATAAAGCTGCGGCTACCGGGCAAACGTTAAAAAGCGCTGAGATTCGCTTCTACCATATCAACGATGCCGGGCAGGAAGTCTGCTATTACACCGTGTTGATGGAAAACGTGAAAATCACAGGTGTTAACTGCGGTGTGCCCAATGTGAAACTGGCGGGTAACGATAAAATGAACCACGTTGAGAGCGTCAGCTTACAGTACGAAAAAATCACATGGCGTATTGTTGACGATAATATCCAATACACAGATGCATGGAACGAAAGAGCCACGGCCTGACGAAAACCTGCGAGCCTGTCAGTAATTCTGTGTAACTGCCAATGTATTAAAGGTGATCGCTCAGGCGGCCACCGAACTCAATAATAAAAGAGCCTGTACACTATTCTGTGTAAATGCCTTTTCCCTGTCGGTTATCACTCCAGTTCTGATACTGAGAACATTTTGTCCAGCAGCGCCTGAGAATTCGACGGAGATATCATGGCCCATGCTGCTGGTAGCAATTCAACGCCAACCGCTAAAAAATCCGAAAGTGCCGCCCGCTAACTGGACTCCCTGCATCAACCGGGTATGATTCCCACCCCGGCTAACCAACAGACAACTGCCGGGACGGGGCTCTTGCATACGGCTCCGTTTTTTCCTCCCCGGTAAAACAGCCGCCCTGTCCCTCCCCGTTCAGGCAGGCTACGATAAGAAGATAAAAAATGGCCCCCGGACGGGAGCCATAAGCGGTGGGCGTTTTACAGCGCCATATCATGCTGAGGGGAATCTTCCCTCTGCGGCGGCTCCGAACCGGTATCGCCCTGGCCCGGCATCTGGATCACCGGCGGTTTGGTCAACTGCAACGTGGCTGCGGTATCATCCCAGACCTTCTGAGTCAGCGCCGCGTTACCGTTAAGCTTCTCGCCGAAGCTCGGTACAATAGCGCGAATGCGACTCTGCCACTGCGGTGATTCGAACTGCTGCGGGAACATCTGCTTAATCACATTCAGCGCGATAGGCGCCGCAGTGGATGCTCCTGGCGAAGCCCCCAGCAGCGCGGAGATAGTCTTCTGCTGGTCTACCACCACTTCCGTGCCCAGCTTCAGTACGCCGCCTTTATCCGCATCTTTCTTGATGATCTGCACGCGCTGACCGGCCTGGATCAGCTTCCAGTCCTCTTTTCGCGCGTTCGGGTAGTATTCCTTCAGCGCCGCGAAACGGTCATCGTCGCTCAGCATCACCTGACTCACCAGATACTTCACCAGGTCGAAGTTATCCAGTCCGACGTGAGTCATCGGCATCACGTTGCTGGTGGTGGTGGTACTGAGCAGATCGAAGAGCGAGCCGTTTTTCAGGAATTTGGTCGAGAAAGTCGCGAATGGCCCAAACAGCACTACGCGTTTGCCGTCAATGTAGCGGGAGTCCAGGTGCGGTACCGACATGGGCGGCGCACCAACCGAAGCCTGACCGTAGACTTTCTCAAGATGGCGTTCGGCCACGGCCGGGTTTTCCGTCATCAGGAAAGAGCCGCCAACCGGGAAACCGCCATAGTTATCGGCTTCCGGAATGCCGGTCTTCTGCAGCAGCTTCAACGCACCACCGCCGGCACCGATAAACACATACTTAGCATCGACCGCATGCTCCTGCCCGCTTTTCACGTTTTTGATGGTGACATGCCAGGAGTTATCCGCATTACGCGTAAATCCGGTCACTTCAGACGAGGTCTGGAGTGTAAAGCGATCGCTCTTCTTCAGGCTGCCAATCAGCTGGCGGGTAATTTCGCCATAGTTAACGTCGGTGCCTACCGGCGTCCAGGTCGCCGCCACTTTCTGATTCGGATCGCGGCCTTCCATAATCAGCGGCGCCCACTGTTTAATCTGGCTGTGCGAGGTTGAATATTTCATTCCCTGGAACAGAGTAGACTTTTGCAGCGCATCATAACGTTTCTTCAGGTAATCAACGTTGGTATCGCCCCAGACAAAGCTCATATGCGGTGTGGAATTAATAAAGGCATGGGGGTCCTTTAAATTTCCACGTTTCACCTGGGCCGACCAGAACTGGCGGGAAATCATAAACTGTTCGTTGATATTCAGCGCTTTACTAATATCGATGGAACCATCCGCACGCTGAGGGGTGTAATTCAGTTCCATATTGGCGGAATGGCCAGTACCGGCGTTATTCCAGCCGTTAGAGGATTCCAGCGCCACACCGTCCAGTTTTTCCACCATCATCTGGCGCCATCCTGGCTGCAGCTCCTGGAGCCAGGTGCCCAGAGAAGCACTCATAATACCGCCGCCAATTAACAGGAAATCCGTTTTTTGCGGTGCATCGGTATCAGCGTAAGTCGTTGAACTGACAAACATTGCCAGCGCTGTTAGCGAAAGAACACTCTTTTTTATTGCAGGCATAATAATGTTTTTTTGCGTTAATGAGTTATTTGAACGCGCATATTAACTTATTTTTACTTTATTTTAAAATCTCATTCACCTTCTACTAAACCACATATTTCGTAGTTGTTTGCTGTCAGTGGAAATAACAAAACCAAAACTTACCCCATGAAAAAATAAAAAAGAGATAGCAAAACGCTATCCCACGCAATAAAACAATAGTTTTTTAATTAAAGTAATCAACATTACTGACGCGCTGGCCAGAGTTCAAAACCGGCCTGACGGGCCCGAGCCAGATCGCTTTTATCAATCTGGAATACGCCAACTTTACCGTCTGGCGCACCACACACCGTTACGCGCATCCGACCATCGTCTGTCACTTTCCCCACATCCGCCGTCTGCACGCCGGCTGCGGAAAGTGACTGCTTAAGCTCAGCCAGCGACAGCCCGCCCTGCTCGCACTGCCTGGCGTTCAGGGAATGATAAACGCCAACCTTCTGAACACCACCGGCGCAGGCAACCAGTCCAAACATTAACGCACCTGCCAGAATACTCTTCATCGTTTTCTCCGCTTGCCAGTGATTACCTGAGTATAACAACCGGAACGGCTTGCAGCGCGTTCTGCGGTTTGTCTCGCAATGCCTGAACGCGGGTAATTTATAGCGTAGACGCAGGAGCACAATCGAGTTCAGGATAGGTTAAGCAATCGTTCATGGAGCAGCGAATATCCCAAATTGAACACTCTGATGTAGCCATTGTCATTCAGTTGAATTACATTTTGGACATCCGGATATCGCAACAAGGTAATGAACATGGTCGCAAATAGCTTAGTCCAGGCGCGCATCGACACTGAAGTCAAAGAACAGGCAAGCGCCGTGCTGGAGAAAATGGGACTCACCGTATCCGATGCGGTTCGTATTCTGCTAACCCGCATCGCCAGTGAGGGTGGACTGCCCGTGGAGCTCACCACTGACCCACAGATTTACGACGCCTGGTTCCGGGCAAAAGTACGGGAAACGCTGGACGACTCGCATTCCGATGTCCCTGATGATAAGGCCAGTGCGCAGTTTGCGGCCAGAAAGGAGGCGCTGCGCAAAAAAATACGTTGAGGGATCTGTGAAGCTGGTATGGAGCAGGCTTGCAATTAACGACAGGGAAGCCATTATGGATTTTATTGCCCGCGATAATCCCCAGGCGGCAATTGCGCTGGATGACCATTTTGAAGCCTTTGCCCGGCGGGCCAGCGAGCATCTTTTGATGCACAAACCTGGCAGGCTCGACAATACCCGGGAGGTAGTCATCCGCCGCCACTATGTAATGATTTATCAAATATGTCACAGGCGGGTGCGAATACTGCGTGTGCTACATAGCGCGCAACACTGGCCCTGACACCACCACAACTGCCAAAAGCTGGAATCTGCTGCGCACTCCCTGTACTATCTTGACCTTTCGTGACAAAAGTCACACTTCGTCTGTACCCCATTCCGGGGAAAATGATAATAAACCTGCGAATCTACTATGTCTGAAGTAATACATCAGCCTGCCGTTGAGCAGAACCCGACGGTGCGCCAGGTACTGGTTTCGCCGCGCCTGCTAACCCGGGAATGCCTGGCAGGTATCATCACTGCTCTGGCGCTCATACCTGAAGTTATCTCCTTTTCCGTTATCGCCGGTGTCGATCCTAAGATAAGCCTGATCGCCTCCGTCGTGCTCTGTCTGAGCCTGTCTCTACTGGGTGGCCGCCCGGCGATGGTGACCGCGGCCGCGGGCTCAGTCGCGCTGGTCATTGGTCCCATGGTTCATGCCCACGGTGTGGGTTATATCCTGCCCGCGGTCGTGTTAGCCGGTCTGTTCCAGATTCTGTTCGGCCTGCTGGGACTGGCGCGTATGATGCGCTACATTCCCCGCTCGGTGATGACCGGCTTCGTTAACGCGCTGGGGATCCTTATCTTCTGCGCCCAGGTTCCCCACGTCTGGGGACAGAACATGACGGTCTGGCAACTGTTTGCCCTGACCCTGGTTATCGTACTGCTGCTTCCCCGACTGCTGAAAAGCGTGCCTTCACCGCTGGTGGCAATTGTGGCGGTGACCGCCCTCGCCCTGGGCTTTGGTTTACAGACGCCGACCGTGGGCGACGAAGGCCCCATGCAGCCGGGGCTGCCCGGCCTGACGGAACTGATGGTGCCGCTGAATCTGGAAACGCTGCAGATCGTCTGGCCCTGCGCCCTGAGCGTGGCGCTGGTGGGGTTGATGGAGTCGCTGCTGACCGCCAAGCTGGTGGATGATTTAACCGATACGCCTTCCAGCAAGCGCCGTGAAAGCTGGGGACTGGGCGTGGGCAATATTCTGGCGGGTTTCTATGGCGGTATTGCCGGTTGCGCCATGATTGGTCAGACCATGGTTAACGTGGAGCTGGGCAAGGGACGCACCCGTATCTCTACTATCGCTGCCGCGCTGTTCCTGCTGCTACTGGTTACCGGTCTGAGCGCCCTGATGGCGCGCATTCCCATGGTGGTGCTGGCGGGAATTATGATGGTCGTCGCCCTGAAAACCCTGGACTGGCACAGCCTGACACCCTCAACGTTGAAGCGTCTACCGCTGTCTGAAACCCTGCTGATGGTGGTGACCGTTGCCGCCACGGTCTGGACCGGCAACCTGGCGATTGGCGTAGTCGGCGGCGTGGTATTCGCCATTATCCTGTTTGCCCGCCGCGTGGCCCACGTGATCCACGCCGACCGCGAACTGGCGCCGGACAGCCAGTCGGTGCGCTATACGGTGCGTGGACCGCTGTTCTTCGCCAGCAGCAACGATCTGTTCGAGCACTTTAATTATGCCGGGGACCCTAAGAAGGTCATTATCGACCTCACCTGGGCACAAATCTGGGATGCTTCAAGCGTGGCGGCGCTGGATGCCATTGAAAATCGCTACCGGCGCCATCAGTGCGAGGTGGAGATTGTCGGGCTTGATATGCGCAGCCGCAGCTTCCATCAGAAGCTGAGCGGCCTGCTGTAACAGGCGGCTGGCGGCGCTCCGGTTTACATCAGGAACAGCGTCGCCAGCCCCAGGAAAATAAAGAAACCGCCGGTATCGGTAATCGCGGTAATCATCACGCTGGATCCCACGGCAGGATCGCGCCCGAGTCGCACCATCACCATCGGCACAATTACACCCATCACCGCCGCAACCAGCAGATTCAGCACCATCGCCAGCGTCATTACCGCTCCCAGCGCCATATCGTCGTACAGCAGCCAGGTTACGATGCCCATAATGCCGCCCCACACCAGGCCATTGATTAACGCCACACCCATTTCACGCCCCAGCAGAAAACCGAAGTTGCCAGGCTGAATGTGCTGAAGCGCCAGGGAGCGTACAATCATGGTGATGGTCTGATTACCGGTGTTGCCGCCAATACCGGCCACGATGGGCATCAGCGAGGCCAGCGCCACCAGTTGGGAGATGGTATGTTCAAAACCGTCGATTACCCTTGAAGCGATAAACGCGGTGCAGAGGTTAATGGCAAGCCAGGCCCAGCGAGATTTTACCGCCTTGCCTACCGGTGCGAAGACATCCTCTTCCGCGCTGATCCCCCCCATCCGGCGCAGGCCGCTGTCGGTCTCTTCGATAACCACATCGACTATCTCATCAACCGTCAGACGCCCCATCAGCTTACCCTGGTGATCGACCACCGCGGCGCTGACCAGGTTGTCTCGTTCAAAGGTGCGCGCCGCTTCTTCATCCGGGTCGGTCGGAATAAAGGTGACGGGGTTTTTCTCCATCACCTCTTCCACCCGGGTCTGGGGGCGGTGCAGCAGAATAGTGGTCAACTCCAGCTCACCCAGCAGCGTCATATCCCGGGTGGTGACAAAGAGTTTGTCAGTGTTTTCCGGCATTTTACCCAAACGCCGCAGGTAGCGCTGTACCGTGGCCAGGGTGATCTCAGCGCGGACCGTGATGACCTCGAACTCCATGATGGCGCCGACGCTGCCTTTTTCATAGCGCAGTACCTGCCCCACCCGGGCCCGCTCTTCCGGTGACAGGGTTGCCAGCAGGCGGCCTGTCAGATCGCGGGGCAGGCGCTGGGCCAGGTAAATCTGTTCGTCGATATCCAGGGTACTGAGCACCCGTAGCAGGTCGCGGTCGCTCATCTCATCGATCAGATCTTCCCAGACGTGCTCAGAAACCTCGTGCAGCACCTTACCGCGTTTCTCTTCCCCCACCAGGCGCCACAGGGCGTGGCGCTCTTCAGAAGGCAACGCTTCAAGGGTATCGGCCAGGTCGGGCTCGGGAAGACGGCGGGCCAACTGGGTGACTTCATCAATATCGTCATGTAACCGCTGTGCGTCATGCTCATCCACGGGACCGGGTTTACCCAGTATCGCTTCGGTGACCTCTTCCCCTTCGGAGAGCAGATAGCGAATGCGCGCCCGGTCTGCGGCACGCTCTTGAATACTGTATTTAACAGTCGCGGTCATAACTCGACATCCCTGGAAACATTAACTCAATCGCGCCTTCCCGTACGGGAAGGCAGCAAGCATACTGGCAGGCTCTGTAAATAATAATAAACGACCGCCATATCGCGCTGTTCTGGCGTAAAAAAAGCGATCGTTCGCTGGAATAGTGCGCAATCGTGGTTGATTAACTGCCGGTACGGGCCACCGCATCACGGCTGGCGTGTTCGCGATCTTCGCCCACCAGCTCGCTCAGTTGCCCCTGACGCATCTCCAGCAGGCGATCTGCATGCACAAAGTAGTGATCGTCGTGACTGATGGCGAACACGGTTTTCCCCATCTGCTGCATCAGCGGCAGCAGCACCTGGTAAAACTCACGGCGAAAGTGAGGATCCTGATCCGCGGCCCATTCATCCAGCAGAATAACATCGCGCTGTTCCACAATAGCCAGCAGCAGCGCCACCCGTTTCTTCTGCCCTTTGGAAAGCTTCAGGTTCAGGATGCGTCCGTCGTCCAGCTTCAGCTTATTTTCCATCTGCAGACGCGCCAGCCACTGCTCCACCAGCGCCGGATCGGCGCTCTGACCTTCCGGCCCCAGCAGCCTCTCGAACAGACTGACATCGGTAAAGACCGCCGAGAACAGGCTACGCCAGGCCTCCATATCCTCTGCGGCAAGCGGCCTGCCATCCAGACACAGCGAACCGGAAACCGGCCGGTACAGCCCGGTTAACAGCATTGCCAGGGTCGACTTGCCGCTGCCGTTGCCGCCAATCAGGAACAGCAGCTCGCCGCGTTGAATGGTCAGGTTCAGCGGCCCGACGGTAAAGCCCCCTTCCCCATAGGTAAAGACCACATCGCGCAGCTCCAGAGTCTGCCATGCTTCAGGCGCCCGGGGATGATGGAAGCTTTCGCGATACGCCTCCAGTTCAAAGCGGTTCAATTTATTAAAGGCCACCTCGGCGGCAAGTAGCGTAGGAAGCGCCCCTACGGCAGAAAGCATCGGGGTGCGCAGGAACAGCAGCGTCAGGGAGTAAGTCGCAGCCACATTGGTGTCGGCCCAGCCCAGACTGTTGGCCATCCAGAAGACCAGGCCGATAGCCCCCAGCATCATAATGTTGGACCAGTTAAGAGCGCTAAGATGGAAGGTATCGGCCCGGATAATATGGTGCCGGTACTCTTTGGCATCGGGAATATAGGTATTCTGGTAGATATCCGCGGCGCGTTCGCGATTCAGGGTCAGCTCCTTGCATCCCTCCAGCACCGTCTGGTAGTCGTTGTAGAGCTTGTCTTCGGTTTCACGCAGAATCGCCATATGGCGATAAACCCGGGAGACCAGCAGCCAGCCGCCGATAATGGTCACCACCACCCAGGCGGCGGTGGCAAACAGCATGGTGGGCGATAGCCAGGCCAGATAAGCCGCACAGCCCACCGTCAGAATAATTCCCTGCACCAGTTCCGGCAGGCGCACAAAGGCGATGGTAATGGCCCGCACGTCGCTGGTCAGCCCCGCCAGTAGCGAAGCACTGCCTAACTGCTCCAGGCGCTCGACGTGGGTATCCAGAATCCGTTTAATAAATTCGCTACGTAGCCGGTAAACAAAGTGGTGCCCCAGGGTAGTAAGCGCTAACTGGGAGCCCAGAGTGACAACAATCAGCAGCAGCAACAGCCCAAGAAATTCCGGCAGTATCGACAGCGAGCGATCCACCGTTTCGATGAGGCGCAGATTGATAAAAGCAATAAGTCCAATGCCTAATGCGGCGCTGGCGAGGCTTAACGCCATCACCATCAGAAAGGGCCAGCGATACTGGCGCCAGACGACAAAGAGAAGTTTCATAAACCATCAATCCACAACGACGCTAAATCAGCGGGCAGTTTAAACGGCTGGCGCCAGACGGCAAGAATAATTCTTATTTTTACTCGCTTTACGCGACCCGACGAAAGGTCAGATTATAGCGGCATTCCCCCGTAGCAGGATGATGGCCCGGTTTTAAGGGCTGAATACCGTGATACCACAGGCGCGACGGACCTCCCCACACCACCACATCGCCATGTTCCAGTAAAAAGCGGCGCAGCGGATCGTGACGCTTAGCGCCGCCAAACTGGAAAATGGCCGACAACCCCAGCGACACCGAAACAATAGGGGCGCTAAGATCGCGTTCATCTTTATCCTGATGCAGCGACAGCTTCGCCCCGGGAGCATAGCGGTTGATCAGACAGGCATCCGGACGGAACTCCGGGTAACCCGCGTCGAAGGCTGCGGTTTCAGCCAGCCGCCGCAGGGCTTCGGGCATGGCAGGCCAGGGACGATGATTTAAGGGATCGCATTCGGCATAGCGATAGCCCTGAGGACTGCTCACCCAGCCCAGCGGGCCGCAGCTGGTCATCGCCACCGACATGCGGTATCCCCCCGGCGTCACCATCTGGCGGAAAGGAGAGTCTGTCGCCACCTGTTCAATCGCCTGCAGCAATGCCTGCGCCTGCGCGCTGGCAAAACGACGCAGAATCATCGCCCCCGCCCCCAGCGGCTCCTGCCAGGGAGCTTCACCGTCAAAAAGACTGAGCATCGTTACTCCTCCTGTTCGGCTTCCCGCGCCAGTAGCAGTCGCTTACGGGCCACGCCCCAACGGTAGCCAGAGAGCGCGCCATCCTGGCGAATAATACGATGGCAGGGAATCACCACCGCCAGCCGGTTCGCGGCGCAGGCGCCAGCCACCGCTCGGGTGGCCTGCGGTCGCCCGATACGCGCAGCAAGAGCCTGGTAGCTCAGGGTGGCGCCAGCGGGAATGCTGCGTAGCGCCTGCCACACCTGACGCTGAAACGCGGTGCCCTGTAAGTCCAGCGGCAGCGCGAAGGCGCCTACAGGCCTGTCCAGCCAGCTCACCACCTGGGCGACCCGTTGTGCAAAGCCGCGATCGTCGGCATCCAGCCGTGCCCGGGGGAACATCTGCGTCAGCTCCGCCACCAGGCTTTGAGGCTCGTCCCCCGGCAGAATGGCGCAGATACCGCGTGCGCTTTCCGCCACCAGCAGCGCTCCCAGCTGACAGTGCGTCAGGGCATAGCGAATATCGGCCCGCTCGCCGCCCTGGCGATACTGACGCGCCGTCATCCCCAGCGCGGCATCCGCCTGCTGATAAAAGCTGCTACCGGAAGGATAGCCGGCATCGTAAAGCGCCCGGGTCACCTCCTGCCCGGACGCCAGCGCCTCGCGCACCTTGCTGGCGCGGCGGGCCTGCTGCCAGGCCCGGGGGGTCAGGCCGGTCATAGCTTTAAACAGACGATGAAAATGGTACGGACTCATCGCCACCTGGCGTGCGAGTTTTTCGAGCGTCAGCGGCGTTTCGCTGCGCTCCAGCAGGCGGCAGGCCTCGATAATTCGCTCCCGCTGCCGCGCCCGGGCATCCTCTCTGTCCGGCTGACAGCGTTTGCAGGGGCGAAAGCCTGCCTCCGCCGCTTTAGCGGCATCCCCGAAGAAGCGAACGTTGCGCCGTAGCGGATGACGCGCACGACAGGAGGGGCGACAGAAAATGCCGGTGGTGATCACGGCAAAGACGAAGTGACCATCCGCCGCCGAATCCCGCGCCTGAAGCGCCTGCCAGCGGCATTCATCGGTAATGTATTCGGTCATAACGGACTCCTTATGTTCAGGTTTTCCGCTACTGTGCCAGCCAGTTCCCCACTAAAAACCCGGTTTCTTGCTTTTTAATTTTATTCGCTCAGCAGGAAAGTTTTAAACTGCGGCGACATCCAGGTAGAGAATCCCTTTTCCTCTTTGACAATCAGATAGACCGCCAGCCCCTCTTTCTGCGCGACCTGCTTTGCTTTCTCGGTGCCCAGCACCATCAACCCGGTGTCCCAGCCGTCGGCTTCCAGCGCCGTCGGCGCAATGACCGTGGCCGACACCAGCTTATGCTGAATCGGGCGGCCGGTGGTGGGATCGATCACATGGGAAATCCGTTTACCGTCCAGCTCATAGTAGTTGCGATAGCTGCCGGAAGTGCTGATTCCGTGACCGTTGAGATCGACAACCGCCTGAGCGGCGTTCTCTTTATCGGTCGGTTTCTGAATTGCGACCCGCCATGACCGCCCTTCCGGATTAGTGCCCCGGGTCACGACCGCTCCACCCACCGAAACCAGATAGCGGCTGATGCCCTGTTGTTCCATCAGGCGCGCCAGATGATCGGCGGCATAGCCTTCACCGACGGTGGAGAGATCCACATAGAGTTCCGGCAGATCCTTCTGTAGCCACTGTCGGCCTGACGCGTTAATCACCTTCAGGTGGTTAAGGCCGGTTTGCGCCCGGGCGGCGTCAATCTGCGTCTGAGTCGGCGTCTGTACCGGCTGCTTATCCGGGCCGAATCCCCACAGATTCACCAACGGACCGACGGTCACATCCATGGCGCCATCGGTCTTCGCCCCGATACGCAGCGACAGCGTGACGATATCGCTCATCGCTTCATCCACCGGCCAGGGGGCGATGGATCGCGACTGATTAAAGCGCGACAGGGCCGAGTCCGGCTTCCAGGTCGAGAGCAGCCGATCGTCGGCATCCAGCTGGGCCTGGATTTTCTGGCGCAGTTCCGCGCCGCGCCCCGGCTCAACGTCGGCCAGACTGGCACGCCAGTAAGTCCCCATGGTTTTACCTTCCAGCACCAGCCCTTTCGATGCCGTTTTTTGCGGCGCGTTGTCGCAGCCCGCCACCAGCGCTACGGCCGCCACCAGCAGCGCGCGTCGCATCAGCGTCAGATCCATTTTTCTTTCCTCTGGTTACATGCGCAGGCAAGGGTACAACAAAAGCGGTTCGTTGTGGCAGTCGGCGGTCGGTGGTTTAGCTAACAGATAAAAAAAGGGCCCCGAAGGACCCTCTGGTGACGCGCAAATGTTTTTTTAGAACTGGTAAACCATACCCAGCGCAACGATGTCGTCGGTACCAATACCCGCGGCACGGGTAAAGTCGTTGCTGTCGATCAGGTTGATTTTGTAATCCACGAAGGTGGAGAAGTTTTTGTTGAAGTAGTAGGTTGCGCCCACATCCACGTATTTCACGAGATCCTGGTCGCCCCAGCCTTCAATGTCCTTACCTTTCGACTGCAGGTAGGCAATAGACGGACGCAGACCGAAGTCGAACTGGTACTGAGCAACCACTTCAAAGTTCTGCGCTTTGTTAGCAAAGCCGTAGATATCATTATCACGACCACCGAAGCGGGCAGTGTTGTAGTTCTGGGTGTACATAGCCGCCAGGTAGATGTTGTTGGCGTCGTACTTAATACCACCGGTATAGGCTTCAGCATGGTCGCCGTTGCCATAAGGAGTCAGGTTGTTCTGATCCCAGGTGCGCTTGGAGGAGGACATGGCGCCACCGATGGCGAAGCCAGCACCCAGATCGTAGGTCGCGGACAGACCGTAACCGTCACCGTTCTGCTTCTGCAGTTTACGACCATCGAAGTCTTCACCGCGGGCGCTGCCGTTTTTACCCTGATACTGCAGGGCAAAGTTCAGACCGTCCACCAGACCGAAGAAGTCGCTGTTACGGTAGGTCAGAACGCCGTTAGCACGGGACATCAGGAAGTTATCAGAACCGTAAGTGTCACCGCCGAATTCCGGCAGTACGTCGGTCCAGGCGCCGATATCATAGATAACGCCGTAGTTACGGCCATAGTCCAGAGAGCCAGCGTCACCTACGCGCAGACCGGCAAAGGCCACACGAGTCCAGGCATTGTTTTCGCTTTCATCGGTATTGGCGTTGATCTGATATTCCCACTGGCCATAGCCGGTGATCTGGTCGTTAACCTGGGTTTCGCCTTTGAAGCCGATACGCATATAGGTCTGATCGCCATCAGCACCGTCGTCATCGGAGAAGTAGTGTTCAGCGTCGACTTTCCCGTAAAGATCCAGCTTGTTTCCGTCTTTATTGTAGATTTCGGCCGCGTGCGCGGTACCTGCTACCAGCAGAGCTGGAACCAGCAGGGACAGAACTTTCAGTTTCATTATATTAACCCTCTGTTATATGCCTTTTTTACCCTCATTACTGGCGACATCTCAGCGCGCCCCCTCATCGCAAAACCGTAAAGGGCGACCGGGTATTGCGAGCCCCCCCTCAGAGGCCCGGCGCTGTGCGGCTGGCTTTTTTCATCGCTTTAAAGCCGATTTGTGAATACCTGCTGCACGATGCAAACCAAATAATTCAGGTAATTTGCCACTGCTTGCTGATTACCCTCATAATCAGCCGGCAACCCATTGTGTAAAACAAATACGGAATAATCCAATGGGATTATGATACTAAAACTTTTTAGATGTTTCGGTCTGCAATATAGATGTAACCAAATGTAAATCACAGGGAACTTTTTTCCGCACATTAAGCAAAAAACAGCGCATCAAAGGTTAAGAAAGCCCTGCAATAACAGGCAACAGATACTTCTTATCCCAGTAAAGAAAAGGTTAAGCACTGATTGTCAAAACAGTGACGCCATTCAAATATAGAATCACTCTCGCTATCATCATTAACTTTATTTATTACCGTCATTCAGTTCTGAATGTCCGTTTACCCCTATTTAAACCGGATCTTCGATCCGGTTTTTTTTATTTCCTTTTTACTTAAATTTACCTTTATTTATGCTAATAAGGTTGCACTCGTCACAAAACCCAGAAATTGTTTAAGCTTCAATCAATGTTTTGTTGAGAATAAACTGCATCCAAATTAATTCACCGAGTCAAATATTTCCTTTTGGATTATCACGCCAGTCAAAAAATGCCCCCCCTTCACTCTCTCATCGGGTCGCCAGCTTTTCATCATTGCCAGCGCTGTCTCGCGCTATTATTCGCCCATTTTTTGCGATATTTCGCGCCGTCGGCGCCCTGATTGGCGATGACGCCAGCCCCTTTTCCCGGTATGCTTTTGGCATCTGCGCGGCCTGTTGCGCGCCATTGATATCTTCATCCACTAACCAACGGCCAGGGGCCGCAGGATTACACCGGAATAATGAGTCAATCTGACGCTATGAGCCCCAATAAATTTTCCCTTATGCCGGGCAGCATTACCCGCTTCTTTCTGCTATTGATCATCGTCCTTCTGGTCACCATGGGAGTGATGGTTCAGAGCTCCGTTAACGCCTGGCTGAAGAGTAAGAGCTACCAGGTCGCCGATATCACCCGGGCGCTGCATAAGCGGGTCGATACCTGGCGCTACGCCACATGGCAAATCTACGACAATATCGCCACGCCGCCCTCTTCCGGCGAAGGCAGCGATAATTTGCAGGAAACCCGTCTGCGTCAGGATGTCTGGTATCTGGAAAAGCCGCGCCGTAAGACGGAAGCGCTGATTTTCGGCTCCCATGACAGCACTACGCTGGAGATGACCCAGCGTATCTCCAGCTATCTCGATACCCTGTGGGGCGCAGAATCTACCCCCTGGTCGATGTACTACCTTAATGGCCAGGACAACAGTTTGATCCTGGTATCCACGCTGCCGCTTAAGGATCTATCCACCGGGCTAAAAGAGTCCGGCGTCAGCAGTATTGTCGATTCACGACGGGCCGAAATGCTCCAGCAGGCTAACGCCCTGGACGAACGCGAAAGCTTTTCGCCGCTGCGTCGTCTGGCATGGCAGAACGGCTACTACTTTACGCTGCGCACCACCTTTAACCAGCCGGGCCACCTGGCAACGGTGGTGGCCTTCGATCTACCAATCAACGATCTGATCCCGCCGGGCATGCCGCTGGAAAACTTCCGGCTGGACCCGGATGATGACGCCGTCAGCGCCAGCGGACAGGAGAAAGAGGCCCGGGACAGCGTAGCCGTCACCTTTAATGGCACCCGGCTGGAAATTGTGGCTCCGCTGACCAGCACCCACCTGAAGCTGGTCTGGCAGGTTCCCTTCGGTTCACTGTTAACCGACACCCTGCAGAACATCTTATTGCCCCTGCTGCTGAATATCGGCCTGCTGGCACTGGCGCTATTCGGTTACACCACCTTCCGCAACCCGGCGCCGCGCCAGGAAGAGAGCAGCGCCGCCAGCGGCGAACTGCAAACCCTGCGGGCGCTCAATGAAGAGATCGTCGCCCAGCTTCCTCTCGGGTTACTGGCCTGGGACCCGGAATCCCGCCGCACGCTAATCAGCAACCCGACGGCCGATCATCTGTTGCCCCATTTGAACCTGCAGAACATTGCCTCTATGGCGGATCAGCATCAGGGGGTGATTCAGGCGACGGTCAACAACGAGCTTTACGAAATTCGCCTGTTCCGCAGCCAGATAGCCCCTCGCCTGCAGATCTTTGTGATTCGCGATCAGGACAAAGAGATTCTGGTGAACAAGAAACTGCGCCAGGCTCAGTTGCTGTATGAACGCAACCAGAGCGGACGCGCAGAGTTTATGAAGCACATCAGCAACGCGCTGAAACGCCCGGTAAATCAGCTGGCGGATAAGGCAGCGATGCTTGCCGATGAACCGCGCCGCGCTCTGGTGGATGATGCTCAACGCCTGGTGCGGCTGGTCGACGAAATTCAACTGGCGACGCTGCTGGAAGATGGCGGCTGGAAGCCTCATAACCAAAGCTTTACCCTGCAATCGTTGATTGATGATGTGGTGCCGGAAGTACTGCCTGCCATTCGTCGCAAAGGGCTACAGCTGTTGACCAATAACTGCCTGGCGGCAAACGACGAGCGGCACGGCGATCGCGAAGCCCTGCGTCAGATCCTGCTGATGCTGCTGCAATATGCTATCGTCACCACTCCTATCGGCAAGATTACTCTGGAGATCAGCGCCGAAGAGGGCTCAGAAGACCGCCTCCTGTTCCGGGTGATGGACACCGGGGAAGGGATCGCACGCGGCGAGATCGACAATCTGCACTTTCCGTTCCGCAATGCGACCAGCGAAGATGATTTCGACACGGCCGACGGCCTGACCTTCTGGCTGTGTAACCAACTGGCGCGCCAGTTGGACGGGCATCTCAATATTAAAACCCGGGAAGGACTGGGTACCCGTTACAGCCTGCACGTCAGCATGCCCCAACAGCTCAACGAAACCACGGAAGAGCAGGATGAAGGCCTGCTGGACGATGTGATAGCCCTGGTGGACATCACGGCGAACGAGGTCCGCAACATTGTGGTACGTAAGCTGGAAAGCTGGGGCGCCACCTGCGTCACGCCAGATGAAAAAACAACCAGTCAAGACTTTGATCTCTTTTTGACTGATAATCCGTCTAATCTTACAGATTCCGGCATACTTTTAAGCGATGATGAGCCAGGAATGCGGAAACTCGGCCCAGGCCAGTACCGCGTTAACTTTAATATTAGTCATGCCATGCAGGAAGCAGTGCTACAACTAATAGAAGAGCAACTGGCACAGGAAACCGTAACTGAAACGGCATCGCCCGTCAGCGATGAAAGCGCTCAACTCCACGCCAGTGGCTATTACGCGCTCTTTGTCGATACAGTACCGGATGATGTAAAGAGGCTGTATACTGAGTCAGCAACGGACGATTTTGCTTCGCTGGCACAGACGGCTCACCGCCTTAAAGGGGTGTTTGCCATGCTTAATCTGGTACCCGGCAAGCAGTTATGTGAAACGCTGGAACATCATATTCGTGAGAAAGATGCGCCGGCCATAGAGAAATGTATCAGCGAGATTGACAGTTATGTCAAAAGCTTGCTGTAGCATAGCAAGGTAGCCTATTACATGAACAACATGAACGTAATTATTGCCGACGATCATCCGATCGTACTGTTTGGCATCCGCAAGTCTCTTGAGCAGATTGAGTGGGTGAACGTTGTCGGTGAGTTTGAAGATTCCACAGCTTTAATCAACAACCTGCCGAAACTTGACGCGCATGTGCTGATCACCGATCTCTCCATGCCGGGCGATAAATATGGCGATGGCATTACGCTCATTAAGTACATCAAGCGCCACTTCCCGAGCCTGTCGATCATCGTTCTGACGATGAACAACAACCCGGCTATTCTCAGCGCCGTGCTGGATCTGGATATCGAAGGGATCGTCCTTAAGCAAGGCGCCCCGACCGATCTGCCGAAGGCTCTGGCCGCGCTGCAAAAAGGGAAGAAGTTTACCCCGGAGAGCGTTTCCCGCCTGCTGGAAAAAATCAGCGCCGGCGGCTATGGCGACAAGCGTCTCTCTCCGAAGGAGAGCGAGGTACTGCGCCTGTTCGCCGAGGGCTTCCTGGTCACGGAGATTGCCCGCAAGCTGAACCGCAGTATTAAAACCATCAGTAGCCAGAAGAAATCGGCCATGATGAAGCTGGGCGTTGATAACGACATCGCCCTGCTGAACTATCTCTCTTCGGTCAGCCTGACGCCCGCCGATAAAGAGTAACAACATGCTCCGGTAAAAAAGCTCTCCTTACGGAGAGCTTTTTTATTCCCGGGTACTACGCACCCGCTCAGCATAAAGCGCCAGGGTCTGCCTGATAATATCCAGCGTCACCGGCTTCGACAGGCAGCTATCCATTCCGGACTCAATGCAGCGCTGCTTCTCTTCCGCCAGCGCATTCGCCGTTACCCCAACCACCGGCAGCGTCAGCCCCAGCTGGCGAATTCGCTGAGTCAGACGATAGCCGTCCATATTGGGCATATTGACGTCGCTGAGGACGATATCGATATGATTCTTGCTCAACACATTCAGCGCGTCCACCCCATCGTTAGCGGTCAGACACGGATAGCCCAGCAAGGCCAGCTGATCCGCCAGCAGGCGGCGGTTAATCGGATGATCGTCCACCACCAGAATCATCATATCGTCATTCTGCTCGCGAATGGTGTCCGGTGCCGGTAGCTCCGGCGCGCCCCCCTCGTGCTGCACCTCTACGCTAAAGATACGGCCCAACAGCGCAACCAGTTCATGGGGCGAGGAGACGCTGTGAATCCAGCAGCCCGGGACACGTTCCAGCGGCGCGCCAATATGGCGCCGACAGAAGACCACCTGCGCCCTGCCCGCCCACTGATTATGCGGATCGTCGTCCACCAGTAGTATGTCCTCTTCGCCCGGCGTTTCGCCGTTATAGCGCTGGACCGGAATGCCGTGACGTCCGAGCAGTCGCTCCAGATAGTGGTACAGTGAAGCGTTGCGCACCGCCAGCCAGCAACAGCTCTTTTCCAGTGCCTCAATGCCCTCTGGCATCGAAAAGCGCGCGTCATACAGCGGAATACGGATAGTGAACTGACTGCCAATGCCAGGCTCCGAATCCACCGCGATATCACCATCCATCATGCCGACCAGTTTTTCACAAATCGCCAGCCCCAGACCGGTTCCCTGGAAGTTGCGCTGTACGCCGGTACCCACCTGGAAGAAGGGGTCGAACAGACGCACCACCTCTTTAGCGGCGATTCCCAACCCGGTATCGCGAACCCGGAAACGCAGATAGCAGTCATCCACCGAGACGTGAAGAATAATGCAGCCCACGTCGGTAAACTTGATTGCGTTACTTAACAGATTGGAGATCACCTGCTGCAGACGCATCGGGTCACCACGCAGCGCCAGCGGGACATCCGGTTCAATAAAGCAGTAGAGCCCGAGCTGCTTACGCACCACCAGCGGCAGATAGTTGGCCGTCACGTGGCTCATCACCTCACGCGGCGAAAACTCGCGCGGTTCGATCTTCAACTGCTCCGATTCGATTTTGGAGAAGTCGAGGATATCGCTGATAATTTTCAGTAGCAGGCTGGAGGAGTTATTCATCGCCGTGACCAGCCGATCGACCCCTTTCGGCAGTTCCCGGGTCTGTAACAGATCCAGGTTACCGATAATACCGTACAGCGGGGTACGCAGTTCGTGGCTGACCGTCGCCAGGAACATCGACTTCGACTGACTGGCCTGCTCCGCCGCCTGGGCCATCTCCTGCAGGGATTCTTCCATCTTCACGCGGGCGCTGACGTCTACCAGCACGCAGATCGCCACATTCTCGTTGCGATAGCGCGAATGTACGAAGCTTATCTGTAGATTGGTACTGTCGCTGGTCAGCACGTCCACGAAGTTGACCTGCTGGCCGCAGATAATCTGGGTCAGGCGCTGCCTGTCTTCTGGCGTCAGCATATTCAGGTAGTTGTGAGCCAACTCGTTACTGATGATATTGGTGCCGTCCTGGGTACGCAAAATGCAGATCCCCACCGGCGCCGAGGCTACGATCTTACGGTTAAACTGTTCGTGCTCTTCCAGACGCTGGGCGTCGGATTCCGCCGGAATAAAGATCCGCCGCTCGTACAGGCGGGCCAGGGTAAAGAGTACGATCCCCACCAGCACATTGAGCAGCACCGCATTCAGAATCAGCATCCGGATGCGCTCCAGCACCATATCCACCGGCACCGAATAGATCACGCTCAGTGAAGAAGGCGGCAGATTCTTTTTCAGGATCAGCTCTTTAAAGCCGGAGGTATAGCCAAACCAGGCGCGCTCCTGCACCCAGCGGCTGTCCGGCACAATAGCGCTATCGCCGCCGGTGAGTGAAAACAGCGGATGACCGTTTTCATCCAGTACGGTAACCCCCATCGGCAGACTGCCCGGCGTAAAGAAGTTCTCCATCCGGATGGTCTGCTCCACGCCCAGCAGCGCCTGCAGGCGGTTCGCCAGATAGACCGGCGTCAGAGTATAGAAATAGCCGATCCCCGGGCGCGGTCCCTGACTTATCCAGTACAGGCTGTTGGACTGTTCATTTTGCGGAGTATTGCGATACTTCAGCACCTTATCGTGCAGGGATTTCAGCGCCCCTTCGCGCTCCAGTGGCAAGTTTCGTAGCCCGAAATCCGCCATGCACTGGCTGTCGCCGCCGACCAGAAATACCCGATTAAGATCGTAAGCGGCCGAAAAATTTTCCCGCCAGTAGCGCAGGAACCAGGCCAACGACTGCAGCGAACCACGCCAGGTGTTGCCCAGCGCCGAGCAGTCAGAATCCGCAAACAGCGGCACAAAATTGGGCGGCTGAACGGTTTCATCGTCGCTGTTGTGGAGCGGCGGCTGCCGGGCGCCTTCCAGACGGTTTTCGGTAATATATTTCAGTTCCTTCATGACATCCGAGGTGCGCTGGATATAACGCTGGGCCTGATCGAAGCTCAGATTAAATTCGCGGCGAATCTCCGACTCTTTCTCATGCAGCGCATTCACGATGTAAAATACCGAGAACAGCGCGATCAGTAACCAGAGCAGCAGCGCCAGCGCGCGAAACAGATAGCGAGAAACTTTCAGCGTGGTGCGAAAGGAGACAAAATATTTCAAAGCGGCCCCGGCGTCCTTAATACCTCTGGAGGAATGCGGATAAGGTATCCGCAAACGCCTTCTCCCGCAACGCCAGGACTCCCATTCCTGTGGCCGATTTACTTTGCCGCCCGTCGACAAAGCCCGCCTGAATCACACAATTAATAAAACTTTCTTTAACTATTAATTAACATTTACCACACTGCATCCCATACGTGGCCCGCAGTCGGGCGCCGCTTTTCAGCAAACTGACAGGAGAAACCTGATGCCCGGGCGTATTTCATACCTGATGACGCGTCTGGTCAGCCGCTGGCTGCCCGATCCGCTCATTTTCGCCATGCTGTTAACCCTGCTGGTCTTTGGGCTGGCGCTATGGCTGACCCCCGTCACGCCGGTTTCGCTGGTAGGCATGTGGGGCGACGGTTTCTGGAATCTGCTGGAGTTCAGCATGCAGATGGCGCTGATTGTAGTGACCGGCCACGCGCTGGCCAGCTCCGGCCCGGTCAGGCGCCTGTTGCGCAGCACCGCATCGCTGGCAAAAACGCCGACCCAGGGTGTGATGCTGGTCACTTTCTTCGGCTCCGTCGCCTGTGTCATCAACTGGGGATTCGGACTGGTGGTCGGCGCCATGTTCGCCCGGGAAGTCGCGCGGCGGGTAGCGGGTTCCCATTATCCGTTGCTGATCGCCTGCGCCTATATCGGTTTTCTGACCTGGGGCGGCGGTTTTTCCGGATCGATGCCGCTGCTGGCGGCAACACCCGGTAATCCGGTGGAGCACATCGTCGGCCTGATACCGGTCAGTCAGACGCTGTTTACCGGTTTTAATCTGTTTATCACCCTGGCACTGATTGTGGTGATGCCGCTGGTGACCCGGATGATGATGCCCGCGCCGCACCAGGTGGTAACCATCGATCCCGAACTGCTGCGTGAAGAGGCCCCGACCCGCAAGACCCTGGCTACCGACGCGACTCCTGCCGAACGTCTGGAAGAGAGCCGCCTGCTGGCGCTGATTATCGGCGCGCTCGGTATCGCCTTTCTGGTTATCTGGTTTATCGGCCACGGCTTTAACATCACGATCGACACCGTCAATCTGATGTTTATGATTGCCGGACTGCTGCTGCACGGCACGCCAATGGCCTATATGCGTGCCGCCGTCGCGGCGGCGCGCAGCACTGCCGGGATCCTGATTCAGTTCCCCTTCTATGCCGGTATTCAACTGATGATGGAACACTCCGGCCTCGGTGGCCTGATTACCGAATTTTTTATTCGGGTCTCCAGTCAGGACACCTTTCCACTGATGACCTTTTTTAGCTCGGCATTAATCAATTTCGCGGTACCTTCCGGCGGCGGCCACTGGGTGATTCAGGGCCCCTTTGTGATGCAGGCCGCTCAGGAGCTGGGCGCTGATATGGGCAAATCAGTAATGGCTATCGCCTATGGAGAACAGTGGATGAATATGGCTCAGCCATTCTGGGCGCTGCCTGCGCTGGCCATTGCCGGGCTGGGAGTGCGCGATATCATGGGGTTCTGTATGACCGCCCTGCTCTTCTCAGCGCCGCTCTTTATTATCGGCCTGCTGCTGTTCTGAACGCGCGTATAAAAAAACCGGCCAGGTCTCCCCGGCCGGTTTATCACGTCAACTAAACCAATCAGGCGTTATCGTCGCCTTCGGCATCAGCGTCATCATCGCTGTCGGTTTCCGGCGCGATTTCATCTTCGCCTTCCGCCACGCTACCGTCGATAGCGTCCAGCTCTTCGTCATCCACCGGCTCAGCCACGCGCTGCAGACCCACTACGTTTTCATCTTCCGCGGTACGGATCAGAATCACGCCCTGGGTATTACGGCCCACGATGCTCACTTCGGAAACCCGGGTACGCACCAGGGTACCGGCATCGGTGATCATCATGATCTGGTCGCAGTCATCCACCTGAACCGCGCCCACCACGTGACCGTTACGCTCGGTCACCTTGATAGAGATAACCCCCTGAGTGGCGCGGGACTTGGTCGGATACTCGCTCACGGCAGTACGCTTACCGTAGCCGTTCTGCGTGACGGTCAGGATAGCCCCTTCGCCGCGCGGAACAATCAGCGATACCACACGGTCGCCTTCGGCAAGCTTAATGCCGCGTACGCCGGTAGCGGTACGACCCATGGCGCGCACGGCGTCTTCCTTAAAGCGCACCACTTTACCGTGAGCGGAGAGCAGCATCACTTCGTCGCTGCCATCGGTCAGGTTCACGCCAATCAGTTCGTCGCCATCGTTCAGATTCACGGCGATGATACCGGCACTACGCGGACGGCTGAACTCGGTCAGGGCAGTTTTCTTCACGGTACCGCTGGCGGTTGCCATAAAGACGTTGACCCCTTCCTCGTATTCACGCACCGGCAGAATAGCGGTAATACGTTCGTCCGCTTCCAGCGGCAGCAGGTTGACGATAGGTCGACCACGGGCGCCGCGGCTGGCTTCCGGTAGCTGATAGACCTTCATCCAGTACAGACGACCGCGGCTGGAGAAGCAGAGGATGGTGTCGTGGGTGTTGGCCACCAGCAGCCTGTCGATAAAGTCCTCTTCCTTTATACGGGCAGCAGATTTGCCCTTACCGCCGCGACGCTGAGCTTCGTAATCGGTAAGCGGCTGATACTTCACATAGCCCTGATGAGACAGGGTGACGACCACATCTTCCTGGCTTATCAGGTCTTCGATGTTGATGTCAGCGCTGTTGGCGGTGATTTCGGTACGGCGGTTGTCGCCGAACTGATCGCGAATCAGCTCCAGCTCTTCACGAATCACTTCCATCAGGCGCTCGGCACTGCCAAGGATGTGCAGCAGTTCGGCAATCTGTTCCAGCAGCTCTTTATATTCGTCGAGCAGCTTTTCGTGCTCCAGGCCGGTCAGTTTCTGCAGACGCAGATCCAGAATCGCCTGAGCTTGCTGTTCGGTCAGATGATATTTACCGTCACGAATACCATATTCCGGCTCCAGCCATTCGGGGCGTGCCGCGTCGTCGCCAGCACGCTCCAGCATGGCGGAGACATTACCCAGATCCCAGGCTTTCGCGATAAGACCCGCTTTGGCTTCGGCCGGGTTCGGCGCCCGGCGAATCAGTTCGATGATCGGGTCGATATTGGCCAGGGCGATCGCCAGACCTTCCAGGATATGCGCACGATCGCGGGCCTTACGCAGTTCGAAAATGGTACGGCGGGTCACCACTTCGCGGCGGTGACGGACGAAGGCTTCCAGTATCTCCTTCAGGGCCATGATCTTCGGCTGACCGTGGTGCAGCGCGACCATGTTGATCCCGAAAGAGACCTGAAGCTGGGTCTGGGAGTAAAGGTTGTTCAGCACCACTTCACCCACGGCATCGCGTTTCACTTCAATAACGATGCGCATCCCGTCTTTATCGGATTCGTCGCGCAGGGCGCTGATCCCTTCGACGCGCTTATCTTTTACCAGTTCGGCGATCTTTTCGATCAGACGCGCTTTGTTAACCTGGTAGGGAATCTCGTGAACGATGATGGTTTCACGCCCGGTTTTCGCGTCGGTTTCCACTTCCGCGCGCGCGCGAATGTAGATCTTACCGCGACCGGTACGGTAGGCCTCTTCGATCCCGCGGCGGCCATTGATAATGGCGGCGGTGGGAAAGTCCGGCCCGGGGATGTGCTCCATCAGCCCTTCAACGCTGATGTCTTCATCATCTATATAGGCCAGGCAGCCGTTAATGACTTCGGTCAGGTTGTGAGGCGGAATGTTGGTCGCCATCCCCACCGCGATACCGGAAGAGCCGTTAACCAGCAGATTAGGGATCTTAGTCGGCATCACATCAGGAATTTTCTCGGTACCGTCGTAGTTATCCACGTAGTCGACGGTATCTTTTTCCAGATCGGCCATCAGCTCATGGGCGATCTTCGCCAGGCGAATCTCGGTATAACGCATCGCTGCCGCGGAGTCGCCGTCAATGGAGCCGAAGTTACCCTGGCCATCGACCAGGGTATAGCGCAGGGAGAAAGGCTGCGCCATACGAACAATGGTGTCATAAACAGCGGAATCGCCGTGGGGATGGTATTTACCGATTACGTCACCAACGACACGGGCCGACTTTTTGTAGGCTTTGTTCCAGTCATTTCCCAGTACGTTCATGGCGTACAGGACGCGACGGTGAACCGGTTTGAGGCCATCGCGGACGTCCGGCAGTGCACGGCCAACAATGACCGACATCGCGTAGTCCAGGTAAGAGTTCTTAAGCTCTTCCTCAATATTGACCGGTGTAATTTCTCTGGCAAGGTCGCTCATGTAACCGCTATCCCTCTGTTGTATCCCGGATTTAAAGGTCAAAAATTATAACACAGCCCTGGCGGCTCAGGTAAGCAGGATAGCGCTCTCCCGGCGCTTTATTCAGGCGCCCGGCCTGATATACTCGCTTTTACAACAAAGAAGGAGTGTGAACCGCCATGAATCAAGAAAACGCGCCGCTTTCACCCAATGTCGATCGGGATGAGATTGCCAAATTCGAAGCGGTCGCCTCCCGCTGGTGGGATATGGAGGGGGAATTCCGCCCCCTGCACCGCATTAACCCCCTGCGTCTGGGCTATATTTGCGAACGCGCGGGCGGCCTGTTTGGCAAGAAAGTGCTGGATGTCGGCTGCGGCGGCGGCATTCTGAGCGAAAGCATGGCCCGGGAAGGCGCCACGGTCACCGGTCTGGACATGGGCGCCGAGCCGCTGCAGGTGGCGCGCCTCCACGCGCTGGAAAGCGGTATCCAGGTCGAATACGTTCAGCAAACCGTGGAACAGCATGCCGACCAGCATCCTCAGGCCTATGACGTAGTGACCTGCATGGAAATGCTGGAGCACGTGCCGGATCCGCAATCGGTGGTCAACGCCTGTGCACGCCTGGTAAAACCCGGTGGCCACATCTTCTTTTCGACCATCAACCGTAATGGCAAAGCCTGGCTGATGGCGGTGGTCGGCGCGGAATATATTATGCGCATGGTGCCGCGTGGCACCCACGACGTGAAGAAATTTATCAAGCCGGCGGAGCTGGTTGGCTGGGTGGGTAGCAGCGGGTTACGGGAAAAACATATGACCGGCCTGCACTATAACCCGCTGCGCGATCGCTTTTCCCTGGGTCCCGGCGTGGATGTTAACTATATGTTGCATACAACGGCCTGAGCTGTTCATTCCGGCACCCGAAAGGTGCCGGTTTTCTCCAGGACTTTTACCTGGTTTCAGAATGGATTTTTCCTGGCAGGGCTAAGAATTCAGCACTCGATCAAATTTTCATTTTTTTTTCCAGGTCATTGACAACCCGCCCGGCCCTTACGTGGCGTGGACTTAGCGAAATCCCCTACCTGACAACCCCAATTTGATAACAAAATCAATACTTGTTCTCCCGAGATTCCTTACTAGAATACTCACCATATAGCGGTTCATTTATCTTCAACCCCCTACATATAGTATTTATCCACAGAGTTAGTCACAGGGCTGCTTCTGTGAATAAAACGGGGGATATTTTCATCTCACGGACAGGTATTTCCCACATGAATCAGAGTCTGCTGGTTACAAAACGTGACGGTCGCACTGAGCGCATTAATCTGGATAAAATCCATCGGGTACTGGATTGGGCGGCAGAGGGGCTGAATAACGTCTCCATCTCTCAGGTTGAACTGCGTTCCCAGATCCAGTTCTACGACGGGATGAAAACCTCCGATATCCACGAGACCATGATCAAAGCGGCGGCAGACCTGATTTCCCGCGAAGCGCCGGACTACCAGTACCTGGCTGCGCGTCTGGCCATCTTCCATCTGCGTAAGAAAGCCTACGGCCAGTTCGAACCGCCGAAGCTTTACGATCATGTATCCAAAATGGTGGAAATGGGTAAATACGACCGCCACCTGCTGGAAGACTATACCAGGGAAGAGTTCGAGCAGTTGGATGGCTTTATCGACCACTGGCGCGATATGAACTTCTCCTACGCCGCGGTAAAACAGCTGGAAGGTAAATACCTGGTCCAGAACCGCGTGACCGGCGAAATCTACGAAAGCGCCCAGTTCCTCTATATTCTGGTTGCCGCCTGCCTGTTCTCTGGCTATCCGCGCGAAACCCGTCTGGACTACGTGAAGCGCTTCTATGACGCGATTTCCACCTTTAAGATCTCGCTGCCGACGCCGATTATGTCCGGCGTACGTACCCCGACCCGCCAGTTCAGCTCCTGCGTGCTGATTGAGTGCGGCGATAGCCTGGACTCCATTAACGCCACCTCCAGCGCCATTGTGAAATACGTGTCCCAGCGCGCCGGCATCGGCATCAATGCCGGTCGTATCCGCGCCCTGGGCAGCCCGATCCGCGGCGGCGAAGCGTTCCACACCGGCTGTATTCCGTTCTACAAGCACTTCCAGACGGCGGTGAAATCCTGCTCCCAGGGCGGAGTTCGCGGCGGTGCCGCCACCCTGTTCTACCCGATGTGGCATCTGGAAGTCGAAAGCCTGCTGGTACTGAAAAACAACCGTGGTACCGAAGCTAACCGCGTCCGTCATATGGACTACGGGGTGCAGATCAACAAGCTGATGTATACCCGCCTGCTGAAAGGCGGCGACATCACGCTGTTCAGCCCGTCCGATGTGCCTGGCCTCTACGACGCCTTCTTCGCCAATCAGGAAGAGTTCGAGCGCCTGTACGTGCAGTACGAAAATGACGGCAGCATCCGTAAGAAGAGCATTAAGGCCGCAGAGCTGTTCTCTCTGATGATGCAGGAACGCGCCTCTACCGGCCGTATCTACATCCAGAACGTGGATCACTGCAACACCCACAGCCCGTTCGACGCCCAGGTGGCGCCGGTTCGCCAGAGCAATCTCTGCCTGGAGATCGCCCTGCCGACCAAACCGATGGACGACGTGAACGACGAAAACGGCGAAATCGCGCTGTGCACCCTTTCCGCCTTTAACCTGGGCGCCATCTCAAGCCTGGACGAGCTGGAAGAGCTGGCCACCCTGGCGGTACGTGCGCTGGATGCCCTGCTCGACTACCAGGATTACCCGATTCCGGCAGCGAAACGCGGCGCAATGGGCCGTCGTACTCTGGGTATCGGCGTTATCAACTTCGCCTACTACCTGGCGAAGCACGGCGTCCGCTACTCCGACGGCAGCGCTAACAATCTGACTCACAAAACCTTCGAAGCTATCCAGTACTGGCTGCTGAAAGCCTCTAACGAACTGGCGAAGGAACAGGGCGCCTGCCCGTGGTTCAATGAAACCACCTACGCGCAAGGCGTGCTGCCCATCGATACCTATAAAAAGGATCTCGATGCCATCAGCAACGAGCAGCTGTACTGCGACTGGGAGGCTCTGCGTGAATCCATTAAGACTCACGGCCTGCGCAACTCGACACTCTCTGCCCTGATGCCGTCTGAAACCTCTTCGCAGATTTCGAACGCCACCAACGGTATCGAGCCGCCGCGCGGCCACATCAGCATTAAGGCCTCGAAAGACGGCATTCTGCGCCAGGTGGTGCCGGAATATGAGCGTCTGAAGGATAACTATGAGCTGCTGTGGGATATGCCGGGCAACGACGGTTACCTGCAGCTGGTAGGCCTGATGCAGAAGTTTATCGATCAGTCGATTTCCGCCAACACCAACTACGATCCCGTACGCTTCCCGTCAGGTAAGGTGCCGATGCAGCAGTTGCTTAAGGATCTGCTGACCGCCTATAAGTTCGGTGTGAAGACGCTCTACTATCAGAACACCCGCGACGGCGCGGAAGATTCTCAGGACGACCTGGCGCCTTCCATCCAGGATGATGGCTGCGAAAGCGGCGCTTGCAAAATCTGATATCAGGGGGCGGGCTAACCTGCCCCTGTTTTTCGTATCACAGGAACAAATAACATGGCATACACCACATTTTCACAGACGAAAAACGACCAGCTAAGCGAACCGATGTTTTTCGGTCAGCCGGTCAACGTGGCCCGCTTCGACCAGCAGAAATACGAGATTTTCGAAAAGCTTATCGAGAAGCAGCTCTCTTTCTTCTGGCGTCCGGAAGAGGTGGATGTCTCCCGCGACCGCATTGACTATCAGAGCCTGCCGGATCACGAGAAACATATCTTTATCAGCAACCTGAAATATCAGACCCTGCTGGACTCCATTCAGGGCCGTAGCCCGAACGTCGCCCTGCTGCCGCTGATCTCGATTCCGGAACTGGAAACCTGGGTGGAAACCTGGGCCTTCTCAGAAACCATCCACTCGCGCTCTTATACCCATATCATCCGGAACATCGTCAACGATCCGGCGCTGGTGTTCGACGACATCGTCACCAACGAAGAGATCCTCAAGCGCGCGAAGGATATCTCCACCTACTACGACGGCCTGATTGAGATGACCAGCTACTGGCATCTGCTGGGCGAAGGCACCCACAACGTTAACGGCAAGACCGTCACGGTTAACCTGCACGAGCTGAAGAAAAAGCTCTACCTGTGTCTGATGAGCGTGAACGCCCTGGAAGCGATTCGCTTCTATGTCAGCTTCGCCTGCTCCTTCGCCTTTGCCGAGCGCGAACTGATGGAAGGCAACGCCAAAATCATCCGGCTGATCGCCCGTGATGAGGCGCTGCACCTGACCGGCACCCAGCATATGATCAACCTGATGCGTAGCGGCGTAGATGACCCGGAAATGGCCGAGATTGCCCGTGAATGCCAGCAGGAGTGCTACGATCTGTTTGTTATGGCGGCGCAGCAGGAAAAAGAGTGGGCCAACTATCTGTTCCGCGACGGTTCGATGATCGGCCTGAACAAGGATATTCTGTGCCAGTACGTTGAGTACATCACCAACATTCGTATGAATGCAGTGGGCCTGGATATGCCGTACGACAAAGCCCGCTCCAACCCGATCCCCTGGATCAACGCCTGGCTGGTGTCTGACAACGTTCAGGTCGCGCCTCAGGAAGTGGAAGTCAGCTCTTACCTGGTCGGTCAGATCGATTCCAATATCGACGCCGACGATCTGAGCAACTTCCAGCTCTGATTATGGCTTTCCGTATCCTCCTTCGCCACAGCGGCACCCAGCTCCAGTGCCAGGACGAACACCCGTCGCTGCTGGCGGCGCTGGAATCGCACCAGGTCGATGTGGAGTATCAGTGCCGCGAAGGCTATTGCGGCGCCTGTCGTACCCGATTGATCGCCGGCCAGGTTAACTGGTTGAGTCAGCCGCTGGCCTTTATTCAGCCCGGCGAGATACTGCCCTGCTGCTGCCAGGCTACAGGCGATATCGAAATCGAGATGTGACTGATTAAGGTCAGAAAAAACGCCAGTCGGTGCATACCGACTGGCGTTTTTTTATGGTCGTTGCTTATTTATCAAGAAAAGCGCGGGCCTTATCGGGGAAGTCGCTGAACAGGCCGTCCACGTTATCCCGGTTATAGAGCAGGTCGAACAGCTGATTGACGTCGCTCACATAGTCCGGTAAATCATCGGCGCGTACCGTATAAGGGTGTACCACCATATTACTGGCGTGGGCCTCTTTCACCATCGCGGTCAGGCGAATGTTGCCTTTGGTTGAGCCCTCTTCTACCAGCATATGGTAATCGGGGCCAATACCGTCGGCATATTGCGCAATCTGCTTCATGGCGCCGGGTTTAAACATCCAGTCGTAGCTGTAATTCACCCATTTACCGTCCGGCTGTTGCTGCTGGGTTTCATTCCAGTCGGTATAAGCGATAAGCTGCACCAGTTTCAGGTTCATACCGCGTTGCGGCTCCAGGGTATTTTTAATCCGCTTAAGCTCATTCGCATCAAAGCATTGCAGATAAACCTTATCCTGTGGACCGGTATAGCCATACTGTTTAAGAACATCCAGCACCTTCGCCGCAATATCCTTGCCTTCCTGATGATGGAACCAGGGCGCCTTAATTTCCGGATAGATGCCCATATTTTTACCGGTGGAGTGATTCAGACCCTGAATAAACTCCAGCTCTTCCTGAAAGGTGTGAACCCGAAAATCCGACTTATTCATCGGGAAGCGGCCGGGATAAGTCTGCACCTGCTTACCGTTTTCGATATCGAACCCTTCGGTAAACTTCAGCGACTTAATTTCCGCCAGGGTGAAATCAATGGCGTAATAGCGCCCGTCCTTACGGGCCCTCCCCGGAAAACGCTTAGCCACATCGGTGACCCGGTCCAGATAGTGGTCGTGTAGCACCACCAGTTGATCATCTTTGGTCATCACCAGATCCTGCTCAAGGTAATCCGCACCCTGAGCATAGGCCATCGCCTTGGCCGGTAGCGTATGCTCCGGCAGATAGCCGCTGGCGCCGCGATGGGCGATAACGAGCTTATCCTGTGCCTGAGCCGCCGCACCCACCATCATACCGGCAACCACGATACCTATACCGACGCCTGCCAGTCGTCGTTGGAATATCATCCTTTGTTCTCCTGTTTTGCCTGCATTTCACGATGGTGCTTATGTTCACCTATCATCACGACCAGCAGCAGAAGTACCGCCAGCACGCTGCCGCCAATCATCACCATAAAGCCGCCATCCCAGCCGAAGAAGTCGACGGTATAGCCGACTATCGCACTGGCGGCCACTGAACCACCCAGGTAGCCGAACAGCCCGGTAAAGCCTGCCGCAGTCCCCGCCGCCTTCTTGGGCGCCAGCTCCAGAGCATGCAGACCAATCAGCATCACAGGACCATAAATCAGGAAGCCGATAACGATCATACAGGTCATGTCGATTCCCGGATTTCCGGGGGGGTTCAACCAGTACACCACCGTGGCGATGGTCACCAGAGTCATAAAGAAGACGCCGGTAGCGCCGCGATTGCCTCTGAACACCTTATCGGACATCCAGCCGCACAGCAGAGTCCCGGGAATACCGGCATACTCATAGAAGAAATAGGCCCAGGAGGATTTATCCAGCGCGAAGTGCTTCACCTCTCTCAGGTAAGTTGGCGACCAGTCGAGAATGCCGTAACGCAGCAGATAGACAAAAACGTTCGCGATAGCGATGTACCACAGCAGGCGGTTCGGCAGAACGTACTGCATAAAGATCTGCTTCGCCGTCAGCTCCTGCTCGTGCTCCTGGCTGTAATCGTCCGGATAGTCGTTCTTATACTCTTCAATCGGCGGCAGGCCGCAGGATTGCGGCGTATCGCGCATCATGGCGAAAGCGAACAGCGCGACCAGAATGGCGGCGAAAGCGGGCATATACAGGGCCGCGTGCCAGTCGTTGAACCAGGCCATCCCCAACAGAAACAGCAGCGGTGGAATACCGCCGCCCACGTTATGGGCGCAGTTCCAGACCGAAACGATGCCGCCACGCTCTTTCTGGGACCACCAGTGCACCATGGTACGCCCGCACGGCGGCCACCCCATTCCCTGGAACCAGCCACACAGGAACAGCAGTACGAACATCACGGCAATGCTGGACGTCGCCCAGGGTACAAATCCCATAAACAGCATCACGGCGGCGGCAAGAATTAACCCCGCCGGCAGAAAAACGCGCGGATTCGAGCGATCGGAGACCGAGCCCATAATAAATTTGGAAAAACCGTAGGCGATGGAAATGCCGGAAAGCGCAAAACCCAGATCGCCGCGGGAAAAACCCTGCTCTACCAGATAAGGCATCGCCAGCGCAAAGTTCTTACGCACCAGGTAATAAGCGGCGTAGCCGAAGAATATCCCCATAAAAATCTGCCAGCGCAGACGACGATAAACCGGATCGATTTTTTCAGCCGGTAGCCTCGCCTTATGCGCGGCGGGTTTAAAAATAGTTAACATGTAGCCTCCGTGGCGTTTTATTTCTGGCAATTCACTGATTATTTTGATTATTAACTGATTAAAGAATAATCAATTTTCTTTTTCGAGCGTAATAATAGTGAATACGAGCATATTTTAATGTGAAACATCGCACATTGTGTTACATATTTATTAAAAAATGACGACAGCGCCCAGAAAACCACACAATCCCCATTACCAATTGCGCGTTTTCGCTCACAAAAAAACAAAAAATCATTATTAAAATACCCAAAACGGGTGACAGGGAACTTTCTGGCGGTCGAAAAACAACATATTGGAAATAGCCCCGGAATGATTCTCCGGGGCGACAGGTCAGGAAGGAAAACGCGACTCCACCTGGATCCAGCTATGGCTGGCCTCCAGCGGCAGCCCTTCCAGCCAGCGGCGTAGCATGTTCTGCGCCATCATGGCGCACACCTGTTGAAGGTCGCGCTGGCTGTAGCGCCGACCGTTAAGCGAAATCTTCAGCCCCTGGCTCCCCTCAGGCGTATGTAGCACCAGATTCAGATGCTCTTCCTGCCGGGCTCCCACCACCAGCGCGAGATCGCTCTGAGTTTGTTCTGCAAACCGGGCCGCTCGTGCCGCGCTCTGTACCAAAGTTTCCGGTTGAGATGGCGGCGCCAGAACTTCCCCCGCCTGTAGCGTCACGCCGCCCTCCCCCAACTGCCAGCACAGCAGGCCACCGGTAAACTGTTCGCTGACCGCAAGCCGCAACTCCCGAGCCGCAAGCAGCCCGGCAAGCCGTGCAGCCAGGCCGTCTGTACCTTCAAAAATCAGGCTATCACCCGCCACTCGCCGCACCTCCTGCCACAGCGTCATCATCTGTGTACGCATGGCATCCGGGCCTGTTAGCTTCAGTTCGATAATCGGCATGGCAGAGCGGTAACCCAGCGTCACACCCTGTGGGCGCGGCAGGGTATCCAGCGCCTGAGCCAGCTCGCTCTCACCGCGCCCAAAGGTGGTCAGGCGCAGGCAGAGCGGTGGCGCAGGCAGTTCAAAGCAGCGACGCAGCATCGGCAGGATCTGTTGGGCCACCATGGTTTTAAACTCGCTGGGAACGCCCGGGGTAAAGCAGAGCAGACAGCCATTCAGCCGCATCGCGAAGCCGCAGGCGGTGCCCACCGGGTTGTCGATGACCTCACTCCCCTGCGGAATCAGCGCCTGCTTGCGATTAGCGGGCGACATCTCGCGACCGCGGGAAGAGAAGTAACGCGCCATGGTCTCCAGCCAGCCGGCATCCTCCACCAGCGCCACACCTGCGGCACGGGCCGCCGCCTCGGCGCTGAGGTCGTCGCTGGTCGGCCCCAGACCGCCGTTAACGATGAGTACGTCGCACTCCCGGCTACGACGCTGCAAAGCGCAAACCAGCGCTTCCAGATTATCCCCTACGGTACTACGCCCGCTCATCGGCAACCCCTGTTCGAACAGGTAATCCGCCAGCCAGGCGGCATTGGTATCCACAATCTGCCCATACAGCACTTCATCGCCAGTGGAGAGCATTTCTACTTTTATCATCGTTCGGTCCCGCACAAATAAAGAGTTCCACTATAGCCTGGCGGTCAGCCTGAATAACCTCCTGCGCCTGGATATTTCAAAATCCAGGCCTTATCCCAGCCCGGAAGTGCAGAAAAATCCTTATTTTTATGATGATTATGACAGGCAGGGAAAATAACTGTGATAGAGAAAGCCAAATTGCGTGCGATCAACAACCAGGACAACAATAAGGCGTAGCGTGATCCGTCATAAACGGAAAATTAACAACCCACCCGATTTTATCCCAGGGAGACAATCGATGAGCAAGAAAGGCTTAACTACTGGCGCAGGCGCCCCTGTGGCTCACAACAATAACGTAGCGACCGCAGGCCCGCGTGGCCCCATGCTGCTACAGGATGTCTGGTTTCTGGAAAAGCTGGCGCACTTTGACCGTGAAGTGATTCCCGAACGCCGCATGCACGCCAAAGGCTCCGGCGCTTACGGCACCTTTACCATCACCCAGGATATCAGCCGCTATACCCGTGCCAAAGTCTTCGAGCAGGGGAAAAAGACCGAATTTTTCATCCGTTTTTCCACCGTTGCCGGTGAACGTGGCGCCGCCGATGCCGAACGCGATATCCGCGGTTTCGCCATCAAATTCTATACCGAAGAAGGCAACTGGGATCTGGTGGGCAACAATACCCCGGTGTTCTACCTGCGTGACCCGCTGAAATTCCCGGATCTCAACCATGTAGTGAAACGCGATCCGCGTACCAACCTGCGTAACCCAACTTATAAGTGGGACTTCTTCTCTCAGCTACCGGAATCCCTGCATCAGTTGACCATTGACTTCAGCGATCGCGGCCTGCCGCGCGGCTACCGCTTTATGCACGGCTTTGGTAGCCACACCTACAGCTTTATCAATGCCGATAACCAGCGCTTCTGGGTGAAATTCCACCTGCGCTGCGAGCAGGGTATTGAAAACCTGATGGATGACGAAGCCAAACGCCTGGTGGCCGAAGACCGCGAAAGCTCCCAGCGCGATCTGTTTGAATCTATTGAAAAAGGCGACTTCCCGCGCTGGAAGTTCTACATTCAGGTGATGCCGGAAGCCGACGCCTCTAAGGTACCCTACAACCCGTTCGATCTGACCAAAGTCTGGCCGCATGCCGACTACCCGCTGATTGAAGTGGGCGAACTGGAGCTGAACCGCAACCCGGACAACTACTTTGCCGAAGTCGAGCAAGTTGCCATGTCTCCGGCCAACATCGTTCCCGGTATCGGCTTCTCGCCAGACCGTATGCTGCAGGGCCGTCTGTTCTCCTACGGCGATGCTCACCGCTATCGCCTGGGCGTGAATCATCACCAGATCCCGGTCAACGCCCCGCGCTGCCCGTTCCACAACTATCACCGCGACGGCGCCATGCGCGTTGACGGTAACAGCGGTAACGGCGCGACCTACGAGCCGAACAGCTTTGGGGTATTCCAGGAACAGCCGGATTACAGCGAACCGCCGCTGTCGCTGGAAGGCGCCGCCGATCACTGGAACCACCGGGAAGATGACGACTACTTCAGCCAGCCGCGCAAGCTGTTTGAACTGCTGAGCGAAGAAGAGCATCAGCGGATGTTTGGTCGTATCGCCGGCGAACTGGCGCAGGTGCCGGAATTTATTCAGGAACGCCAGATTGGCCTGTTTACCCAGGTGCATCCGGCCTACGGCGCGGGCGTCGCAAGCGCGCTGGAAGCGCTAAAAGCACAGAAGTAATTCCCGCCGGGGGCCTCAGGGCCCCCGCTTTTCACGGCTCATCAGCCGCACCCGCACCAGTAATCCCCCCAGCGTTTCTCCATGCAGCAGTTCCGGCCTGGTACGGTGCCAGCGCGCGATATCATTAACCAACGCCAGCCCCAGTCCCGCTCCCGGCTGCATCGATCCTTGTTCCAGACGGCGAAACGGCGTGAGCGCCTGCTGCGTCTGATGCTCGTCGATCCCCGGCCCGCTGTCCTCTACTTCCAGCAGCGCCTGGGGCGTCTGACATACCACCCGTACGGTGACGGTGCCGCCAGTAGGCGTATATTTCAGGGCGTTATCCAGCAGATTGGCGCACATTTCCGCCAACAGTAGCTCTTCGCCGTCAATCCAGACCGGACTGGTTTCCCCTTCATAGCCCAGGTCAATACGCCGACTGCGCGCCTGGGTGAGCCGGGAAAAACAGCAGGCCTGGGCCAGCGCCACCAGATCGATCCGGGTAAAGGCCTGACTTCCCGGCTCGCGACGCTTAAGACTGGCCAGCTGCAGCAGCCGCTCTGTGAGCTGTACCGTGCCGTCCAGAGTGCCACTCATCGCCTCCAGGCTCTGGCGCCATACCTGAGGATCCTGACTTGCCAGCGCCACCGCCACCTGGGTCTTCAGCACGGTAAGCGGCGTTTTCAACTGGTGCGAAGCATCGGCGCTAAAGCGCGCCTGGCGGGCAATCAGGTGCCGCAGACGTTCAAGATAGCGGTTAAAGGCACTCATCAACGGCCGGGTTTCCGACCACGGCAGCAGCGCCGGTAACGCCGAGAGATCGCCAGGCTGGCGCCGGGCCAGATGCGCCGAAAGACGACGCAGCGGCCGCAGTACGCGGCGCAGCAGCCACCCGCTCAAAATCAGGGTCAGTATCACCAGTCCCCCCTGGGTCCACAGCGATGACGCCAGCAGGTTCGCCGCCATCTCACGCCGGGATTGCAGGGTTTCGGCCACGTAGATCCTGGCCATACCGTTGATGCCCCCTTCGTTTACCGGCTGCAACAGACAGGCCACCCGCATTCCCTGCCCGCGCCAGCGGGTATGCCAGAACCACGCCAGTGCCGGATAGAGTTCACTGCGCGGCGTGCCGCCAGGAATATCCGGCAGGCTGTCATAGCCGGAAATCACCCTGCCCTCGGTATCAACCACCTTGTAGTAGAGTCGGTCATCCATATTGCGCTCGAAGCTGTCGAGCACCACCCAGGGCACATCCACCTGCAATCGCCCATTGCGCACCACCAACCGTTCCGCCACGGTACGAGTGGACGCCAGCAGCATTCGATCAAACGCCTGAGTGGCGGCATTCATAGCGCTGATATAGCTGCTGAAGGCCGAAAACCCCCACAGCACCACCAGCGGCAGACCAAGAAACAGCAACTGGCGGGAGAGCAGCGATGAAGGACCTTTAAGCCAGTTCATCGCTGCACTCCAGCAAATAGCCGAGCCCCCTGATGGTGGTGATACGCACGTTGCCGGGCTGTAGCTTCTTGCGTAACCGGTGAACGTAGATTTCAATGCTTTCCGGGCTGGCTTCGTCGCTCAGGCTAAAAATCTGCTCGAACAGTTGCTGGCGTGCCACCGGGCGACGGCGACGATACATCAGCACCGTCAATAGCGCCTGTTCGCGCGGCGTCAGCGACAGCGGCCGCCCCTGAAGTTCGAAGTAGCCGCCATCATGCCAGCTCAGTTCCCCCAGACACTGGGTCTCCTGCAGTTGCCCCTCGCTGCGCCGTACCAGCGCCCTGAGTCGGGCATCCAGCTCCTCCAGCTCGAACGGTTTTGCCAGGTAGTCGTCGGCGCCGTGATTCAGCCCCCGAACCCGATCCGCCACCGAACTGCGGGCCGTCAGCAGCAGTACCGGCAGCGACTGTCCACGCTGGCGCAGGCGCTGCAGTACCGCCAGGCCGTCAAGGCGCGGCATCTCAATATCCAGCACCGCCACGGCATAGCCCTCGTTTTGCAGCAGATGATCGGCCGACTGGCCGTCAAACACACAGTCCACGGCAAAGCCGCTCTGTACCAGAGCCTTTTCCAGCCAGTGGGCCAGCTCCTGATTATCCTCAGCCAGTAACAGACGCATTTTCCCCTGCTCTTATTCTTGTACGTCTCCGCAAAACCCGAACGGGTATGTGAGACGTCGTGATTTCCGATCCACAGAGATCATGGAAATACATTACATTTTTGCAACAAATGATTGCCGTATTTGCAGGTGGGTTAGCAAAACGGTACCGCGATAATCTCGTCTCTTCAGCCGGTTAACCCACGACCCCCGTCACATAAATTCACATCCATCCGTCGCTGAAAGGGAAATGAAAGGTAACTGCCTTAACAATCACGCAACCAGGCCGTCACCGGCGGTCCACGACAAGCAATAACAATGACTCACATCTATGGTATGAGGATAAGCAATGAAAAAGAGCCTGATCGCGACCCTGGCCGTGTTCCCCCTGCTGCTCGGCGCGCTGCCTTCCCAGGCGGAGCAAAAGGCGCCGTCGCGTACCGAATGTATCGCTCCCGCCAAGCCCGGCGGCGGCTTCGACCTGACCTGTAAGCTGCTGCAGGTCAGCATGCTGGAGACCGGCGCCATCGAAAAACCGATGCGTGTCACCTATATGCCTGGCGGCGTGGGGGCTGTGGCCTATAACGCCGTCATCGCCCAGCGCCCGGACGAGCCCGGCACCGTGGTCGCCTTTTCCGGCGGCTCCCTGCTTAACCTGGCTCAGGGCAAGTTTGGCCGCTACGGCGTTGACGATGTGCGCTGGGTCGCCAGCGTCGGTACCGACTACGGCATGATCGCCGTTCGCGCCGACTCCCCGTGGAAAAACCTGAAGGATCTGATGACCGCGCTGGAAAAGAATCCCAACGACGTCGTCTTTGGTGCCGGAGCCTCTATCGGCAGCCAGGACTGGATGAAAACGGCGCTTGTCGCTCAACAGGCGAAGGTCGATCCGCGCAAGATGCGCTACGTCGCCTTTGAAGGGGGCGGCGAACCCATTACCGCTCTGCTCGGCAATCACGTTCAGGCCATCTCCGGCGATCTGAGTGAAATGATCCCCTATGTCGGCGGCGATAAGATCCGCGTACTGGCAGTGCTGTCGGACAAGCGCCTGCCCGGCAAGCTGGCTGATATCCCCACCGCCAAAGAGCAGGGCTACGACGTGGAATGGTCTGTGATGCGCGGTTTCTACGTTGGGCCTAAGGTTAGCGACGCCGATTATCAGTGGTGGGTGGACGCCTTTAACAAACTCCAGCAGAGCGACGAATTCAAGAAACAGCGCGATCTGCGCGGCCTGTTTGAATTCAATAAAACCGGCAAAGATCTGGATGCCTACGTGAAGAAACAGGTGACCTACTACCGCGATAAAGCCAAAGAGTTCGGTCTGGCGAAATAACCGGAGGCTACGATGAGCGATCGTATTTTTGCCGTTATCTGGGCGTTGCTATGTATCGGTGGGCTGATTGTCGGCTGGCAGATCCACAGCGAATACAGCTATGAGCCGGTGGGGCCTCGTCCCTTTCCGGTCGTCATTATGGCGCTGATGCTGCTGTGCTCACTGATGCTGTTGGTGCGCCGCCCGGAAAAAGTGGACTGGCCGTCTGCCACTACCCTGCGCCGCCTGCTGATTATGATGCTGGCGCTGGTGATTTACGCCTGGAGTTTTGAGTGGCTCGGCTTTGCGCTGGCCACCGCGTTACTCACCGCCACGCTTGGCCTGCTGTTTGGCGCCAGGCTTCCCGCGGCGCTGCTTTCCGGCGCCTTCCTGGGCATCGCCTTGTGGTATGCCTTTGATCGACTGCTGGACGTCACGCTGCCCCTGGGCGCGTGGCTGCCTCAATAACGGAGACCGCGATGGATACCTGGCTCTATCTTTCCCAGGGCTTTGCCGTGGCACTGACCCCCGGCAACCTGATGATCGCCCTGATCGGCTGTTTTGTCGGCACCATCGTCGGGCTGCTGCCGGGCCTTGGACCGATTAACGGCGTGGCTATCCTGCTGCCGCTGGCCTTTGCCCTGCATCTGCCCCCCGAATCGGCGCTGATACTGCTGGCCACCGTCTATATCGGCTGTGAATATGGCGGGCGTATCTCTTCGATCCTGCTTAATGTTCCGGGGGATGCTGGCGCCATTATGACGGCGCTGGACGGTTACCCGATGGCGAAACAGGGACGCGGAGGCGTGGCGCTCTCTATTTCTGCCGTCAGCTCCTTCGTGGGATCGCTGATCGCTATCTGCGGTATCATCCTGTTCGCCCCGCTGCTGGCCAACTGGTCGCTGGCCTTCGGTCCGGCGGAATACTTTGCGCTGATGGTGTTTGCTATCGCCTGTCTGGGCAGCATGATGGCTCAGAACCCGCTGAAGTCCTTCCTGGCGGCGTTAATCGGTCTGGGGCTGGCGACAGTCGGCGTCGATGCCAATACCGGGGTTTACCGCTTTACCTTCGACAGCGTGCATCTTTCCGACGGCATCCAGTTTGTGGTGGTGGTGATTGGCCTGTTCTCGGTATCCGAGATCCTGCTGATGCTGGAGAGCACCAGTAGCGGCCAGGGCCTGGTGCGCAAAACCGGGCGCCTGCTGTTTAACCTTAAGGAAGCGCGCCAGTGCGCAGGCACCACGCTGCGATCCTCGTTCATCGGTTTCTTCGTAGGGATCCTACCCGGCGCCGGTGCCACCATCGCCAGCGCTATCACCTGGATGATGGAGAAAAAAATCAGCGGCGATGAAGAGAGCTTTGGTAAAGGGAATATTCGCGGCGTGGCGGCACCGGAAGCGGCGAATAACGCCTCGGCCTGCGGCTCCTTTATTCCGATGCTGACGCTCGGCGTTCCTGGCTCCGGCACCACGGCGGTGATGATGGGCGCCCTGACGCTCTATAACATCACCCCAGGTCCTGCGATGTTCACCGAACAGCCCGATATCGTCTGGGGGTTGATCGCGGCGCTGCTTATCGCCAACGTGATGCTGCTGGTGATGAACATCCCGCTGATCGGCCTGTTTACCCGGATGCTCGCTATCCCTTCATGGTTCCTGGTACCGGCTATCGCCGCTGTCTCTGCGGTAGGGGTTTATGCGGTACACAGCACCACCTTCGACCTGCTGCTGATGGTAGGTTTGGGGATCCTGGGCTACATCCTGCGCAAAATGCATTTCCCAATGTCGCCGCTGATTCTGGGCTTCGTGCTGGGAGAACTGCTGGAGCAGAACCTGCGCCGCGCGCTCTCTATCAGTAATGGCAATCTTAATATCCTGTGGGAAAGCGGCGTGGCCAAATCCCTGCTGGTGCTGGCCGTGTTGATAATCGTGGTTCCACCGCTGGTGCGGCTGGCGCGCCGCCGCCAGCGCGGTAAAGATAAAGAGGAAGAAGCCAGCGCAAGTTGATGTCTATCGCAGTACATGACAGTAGTGGCCTAATCCCGGCTTAAAAAACGCCGGAGCATTCACGGAGAGCCGGAGGAGCGACAGGGATGTCGCTCCAGGGCGAGATCTCCAGGGACGGCGACTCTAGCCCTGTCCGAAAAGCCCGGAGTGATAAGCGAAGGGGCCGCATTGAAGGACACCAGGAAGGCATTCGCGAAGCCACGCGACAAATCGCCCTCGCGATGTTGAACAGCGGACTTTCCCCCGCAACGGTGTCAAAAATCACCGGCCTTAGCGCGCAGGACATGGCGCAGTTGCAGCGCCAGGCATAACACACAGGCCGCCGGGATATCGGCGGCCTTTTCTGTTGATCATAACCGCTGCTGTTCCACCCACGTCTGCACGGCACGGCGAGAAATTTTAATGCCGCCAGACTTCAACGTTTCCGGCAGAAGCAGCCAGCATACCGGCTGCTGAAAACGCGCCAGATGCTCTGCGGCCCAGCCGCGAAGCGTATCCAGATCCAGCGCGCCGTCACACTCCACCACCGCGACCGGACGATGACCAAATTCGACATCCGCCACCGGTACGACCAGCACCTGATGCACGCCAGGATGCGCGGCGATAATTCGTTCAATTGCCTCGGGCTGGATCCCTTCGCCGCCGCTAAAGAACAGGTTGTCGAGACGCCCCAGCACGGTCAGCGTTCCGTTCCTTAACACGCCGCGATCCCGGGTATGGAACCATCCCCGGGCATCGACCACCGGCTGCACATTGCCGTTACGCCAGTAACCGCTGGTCATACTGGCGGCGCGAATCTGGATTTCGTCATCCACCACCCTGACTTCGCGCCCGGGCAGCGCTGGCCCCACATCGCCTTCGCCATCGGCCCGGCGAGCACAAACCGTAGAAGCCAGTTCCGTAAGACCATATCCGCAGTAGCAGCGAATGCCCCGCGCTTCCGCCTCCCGGGTCAGGGATGCCGGTATCGCGGCCCCACCCAGCAGCACTTCGCGAAGCCGCACAGGTCTGATTTCCTCGTTCAACAGGCGCCAGAGCTGGGTGGGCACCAGGGAGGCATGAGTACACCCCTGTAACGCGTCATGTAACGGATGCATGGCGCGCACCGCCAGGGTCGCTCCCGCCAGCAGCCAGCGCCACAATATTCCCTGCCCCGAAACGTGGAACAGCGGCAGAGACAACAACCAGCAGTCCTCCGGTTCAAAAGGCATCAGCGCCAGCAACCCTTCGGCGCTGGCCAGATGGGCCGCGGCGCTGTGTACCGCCGCCTTCGGCAGACCGGTAGAGCCGGAAGTCAGGGTCATCGACACCAGACGCCCGGGTAGCCACGGTACTACCGCTTCACCCGCCGTTTCCCGACACTCGAGGGCTGGCAGACCGGAAAGCGATGCCTCTCCGGTCAGATCCAGCGCATGGCTCAGGGTCATCTCAGGCAGTAATGCATCCAGCAGCGTGGACGGCAGTTGCGGATTCAGCGCCAGGATCCGGGCTCCGCACTGTAGCAACGCAAGCCAGGCCAGCAGAGTTTGCCCACCGTTTTTGGCCCGCAGCGCTACGCCATCGCCTTCATGAACGCCCTGTTCCCGGAAACCCGCCGCCAGGGCATCTACCCGTAACCCCAGGTTTTGCCAGTCCAGCCGTTGCTGGTCGATCCACAACGCCGGAGCATCAGGCCGCTCCCGGCGCCAGTGACGCCAGGGCCAGTCGTTAAACGTCATCGCACTCGCTCCAGCGCGCTATGTGCAATAACAGGGAGCGAACTGCCGGGCCAGGGCCGTACCAGTTGCGCTTCCATCAGCGACAGAGTATCCAGACCTGGGAGGGTTCCCGGCGTCAGCCAGGCGGCGATTCTTGCCAGTTGGGTGAGCCCCAGGCTGGACTCGATGGAGGAGCTAATCACCGCTTCCAGACCCGCCGCCCTGGCCTGCGCCACCTGTTGCCGCACCCGTTCCAGGCTGCCTGTCAGGGTTGGCTTAATCACCACTGCCGCCAGATGCGGTTCCGCCTCGAAAGTAAAATCCGCTTCCCGCAGGCTCTCATCCCAGGCGATAGCGATACCGCTCTCCCGGGCGAATTCCCGTGACTGCTCGCGGGTCTGGCAGGGCTCTTCGATAAAAGCGATGCGCGAACGGACTTCCGGATTCACATATTTAGCAAACTGTCGCGCCTTAAGCGGTGTCCAGCCGCGATTGGCATCCAGCCGCAGCCGTAAATCGCCAATGGCCTCCAGTAACAGATTCACCACCATGCCATCGCGAACCGCTTCATAAAGCCCCACCTTCACCTTGGCGATCTTATCGCCCGGCAGCGCCTGCAGCATAGCGAACAGCTCATCCGGATCGCCAGTGCATAAAGGCGCGACGCGATACTCCGCCGCCAGAGGCAATTCGCCCGTCAATTCCGCCTGCGCGCAGCTCAGACCAAAAGCCACTGACGGCGCCGACGGCCAGTCGGGGTTGTTTTCCGCTAACCAGTCATCGACCCAGTCCAGCGTCTGGCGCTCGGCCTCCGCCAGCGACTCCAGACTAAAGCCCGGCAGCGGCGCGACTTCGCCCCATCCCTCACGGCCTTCCTCACACAGGCGAACCACCATACCGTCCCGACTTTTCAGCCGCTGGTTGCGCAGCACCACGCCCGCCTCCATCGGCAGGCTGTAGCGCCAGATTTGGGCGCTACGCATCAGGGGTTCCGCTTAAATTTGCTGAAGTCGGGCTGGCGTTTCTGGTTAAAGGCATTACGTCCTTCCTGACCTTCTTCGGTCATATAGAACAGCATGGTGGCGTTACCCGCCAGCTCCTGCAGCCCCGCCTGACCGTCACAGTCGGCATTCAGCGCCGCTTTCAGGCAGCGCAGCGCCATCGGGCTGTTCTTCAGCATTTCGCGACACCAGCGCACGGTCTCTTTTTCGAGCTCCGCCAGCGGTACGACTGTATTGACCAGCCCCATATCCAGCGCCTGCTGCGCATCGTACTGGCGACACAGGAACCAGATTTCACGCGCCTTCTTCTGCCCCACGATGCGCGCCATATAGGAAGCGCCCCAGCCGCCGTCGAAGGAGCCGACTTTCGGCCCGGTCTGACCAAAGATGGCGTTTTCCGCCGCGATGGTCAGGTCGCACATCATATGCAGAACATGGCCGCCGCCGATGGAGTAGCCCGCCACCATCGCTACCACCGGTTTCGGGCAGGTACGAATCTGGCGCTGGAAATCCAGCACGTTGAGATGATGAACCCCGCCGTCATCCTGATAGCCGCCGTAGTCGCCGCGCACTTTCTGATCGCCGCCTGCGCAGAAGGCTTTATCCCCTTCTCCGGTCAGAACAATAACGCCAATGCCATCATCATAACGGGCATCGGCCAGAGCCTGGAGCATCTCTTTAACGGTCAGCGGGCGAAAGGCGTTACGCACCTGCGGGCGGTTAATGGTTATCTTCGCGATCCCATCTTCCGATTTGTGATAGCGAATATCGGTGAAACCTTCCGAGCAGTCGTGCCATTTCACCGGGGCATAGAGCTCTTGTTCATCTGGATAAATCATGGTTTTTCCTCATAAGCCGAATGAAGTAATTCAGAAAGCGTCGCGCTAAACGCCTGTGGATTTTCCCGGTGAGCGTTATGCCCGACGCCGGGAATGGTACGTAGCGGCAACGTATTGCGGTTTGCCAGCGCGCGAAATTTCGCGTCCTGCTCGCCGCACAAATAATAAAAAGGAATTGTCAGCGCTTTTAACTGCGGAACCAGATACGGCTGGCGCGAAAGCGAGGTGGCTTCCAGCATCGCCGCCAGCGCCCGGGGATCGTTACGGCGGCGAAGTTCGACCAGCGCCGCGCGCTGTTGCGCGCTCAGATGGCGAAATACCGGCTGGCGATACCAGTCGTCCAGCACCTGTTCCAGCGGTTCCGAGCGCAGTCGCATAGCCCAACGGGCGTCATTCTCCGCCCGCTCACGTCTGGCCGCAGGGGTTTCAAGACCGGGATTTCCACCTTCCACCACCAGCCCCTGTAGCCCCTGCGGCCGGACCAAACAGGCGTGATACATCGCCACCCGACCACCCAGCGAATAGCCCACCAGCCAGTAACGCGCAATACCGTGATACGCCAGCGTTTCCGCCAGTCGGGCGCTGACATCGTCAAAGTCATTCACCACGATATCCGCAGAGCCGCCATGTCCTGGCAGATCCACCCACAGCTGAGACCAGCCGGGAAAGCTCTGCATAAAGGGCCGCCACTCCTCGCCACTGCCAAGAAAGCCGTGCAGCCAGACCAGCCAGGGAGAATGTTCATCCCGGGCCAGATGAGCAGTAGCGTGGAGTTTCACAGATGGCTGACCTGCGCCAGCAGTTGCTGGAGCGTCCGGGTGCCTGCGGTTTCTTCGACCTTCAGTTCCACCACGGTGGCCCCCGGCGTTCGCCAGGCATTATTTATGACCGCCGTCAGCTCTTCCCAGCTCTGCGGCGCCTGATAGTTCAGACCGAACATCGCCGCCCCGTGAGAAAAATCAACGTTCTGCGGCATGCAGTAAAAGCGCTCGCGCTCATTCACCGGCGTTGGCAGTAGCGAAAAGATCTGACCGCCGTTGTTATTCACTACCAGCAGCACGAAAGGCGCCGGACACTGACGCAGCAGCGCCAGACTATTTAGATCGTAAAGAGCCGAAAGATCGCCCACCACAGCCAGGGTCGGCCGCGCGACGGCACGCTGTACCCCGGCGGCGGTCGAAAGCAAACCATCAATGCCGCTGGCGCCACGGTTACTGTAAACCGGATACCCCGCAGGCATCTGCGCCAGCGCATCCACCAGTCTGACTACCAGGCTGTTGCCCAGGAACAGCTGTCCCTGATGCGGCAGTAGCTGCGGCAGTCGGCTGGCAACCTGAGCCTCGCCAAAGGTTTCTGTCATCTGCCCGACCCGCGCTCTGGCCTGCTCTGAGAGCGGCGCCAGGCTCTGTGCCCAGGGGGCGCGTTTTTCCGCGGGATGCATCTCCAGCCAGTCGGCCACTTCCGCCACCAGGCGACGCCCGCGATGGGCAGCAGGATCGAGCCGTCCTTCCAGGTTGTCTACCAGCCAGTACTCCTGCGGATGGCAGGTCGCCTGCCACTGCAGCAGACGCTTGCCGGTCAGGCTGGCGCCGAACTGGATAATCACCTGCGCTTCGTTCAGTTCGGTCACCGCCCGGGCATTACCGAGCCACAGATCGGCGCAGGGCAATGGCTGACCGGTCTGGGACAACACATCGCCAATCAGCGGCCAGCCCAGGGTTTTAGCCCATGCGGCGACCTGTTCGCCCTCCCTGGCGCTCAGCCGACCGGCCACCACCACGCCGCGTTTCTGACGCCAGAAGAACCAGTCACGCTGGCGCGCGCAGCCCAGCTCCTGCTCTTCACGCAGCCAGGGAGTGTCCTCCTGCCACCAGTCACCCAGCGCCTGCTGCCAGGGCAGACCGCTGGCGTCCGGCTCACCGTAGAGCGGCTCGGCGAAGGGGCAGTTGATATGCAGCCCCCCGGCACGTAGCTGTCCCATGGCGCTGTCGATCGTCGAAACCAGCCAGCGGGCCGGAATATCCGGCGTCGGGCGCGGCAGGGAAAGGGTTTGACTCGGATGACTGGCGTACATTCCGGTCTGGCGAATCGCCTGATTGGCGCCGCAATCAATCAGCTCCGGCGGACGGTCCGCGGTCAGCAGAATCAGGCGCTCACCGGTTAGCCCCGCTTCGATAAGCGACGGGTAGAGATTCGCCGCCGCCGTGCCGGAGGTAACGATGACTGCGACCGGCTCTCCGCCAGACTTGGCAAGCCCCAGCGCCAGATGGCCCAGCCCGCGCTCATCAAAATGGGTATGGCAGATAAAGGCGCCATTTTCCGCCGCCGCAAGCGTAAGCGGCGTGGAGCGTGAGCCAGGCGCAATGCAAACGTGGCGCACGCCATGGCGAGTCAGCGCTTCCAGAATGACGGCCGCCCAGCGGCGGTTAAAGGTACTTGTTGACATGTCGGAGTCCGGTATTCATTTATCAAATATTATAAGAATTGCGCCAGGTCTGATTATTGATATATATCGGTATCAGCGCATTCATCGCCCGGACGAAAACAGCAGCGAGCGCAATCCCGCCGCTTTATTTTCTATTTCCTGCCATTCGGCATCGGGCACTGAGCCCGCCACTATCCCGGCGCCGGCATACAGCCTCAGGCGGTCTTCCTGAACGCGTGCCGAACGCAGCGATACGCAAAATTCGCTGTCATCAACGGAGAGCCAGCCCGCAGAGCCGGCATACCACTCACGGTCAAAGGGCTCCGCCTGTTCAATAAAACGCCGCGCCGCTTCGCGCGGCAGCCCTGCTACGGCGGCGGTGGGCTGGAGCCGCTGCAAACACAGAGCATCGTCAGGCTGAGCCAGTCGGGCCTCGATATCACGTCTCAGATGCTGGACATTGCGCAGCCGGACAATTCGCGCTTCTGCAATGTCCGTCACGCTGGCGGCGCCTTCCAGCCGCTGACAGATATCCTCGACGACCAGGCTGTTTTCGTACTGGTTTTTTTCATCGTTCAGCAGCCACCGGGCAAGATGCGCCGCGCGTCCGTCGTCATCGTCCCCGGCCACGGTGCCCGCCAGCGCTTCGGTGGTGAGCGCCAGACCGCGACGGCGCCACAGACGCTCCGGACTGGAGCCCAGAAAGGCCGAACCCTCATTAAAGGCCATAAAGAAGTGGTAGCAACCGCGGTTAACCGCCCGACTGGCTGCCAGCAGCGAGCCGGGCGAAAGGTGGCAGCTAAAGCGCAGATCGCTGGCTCTGGCCAGTACTACTTTTTCCATATCACCAGCGATGATCGCATCCAGCGCCCGGGTAATCATGCTATGCCACCCTTCCCTATCGGGCAGGTGTCGCTCTTCCAGGCATTCACCGGTCATGGCAACCAGAGGCTGAGGAGCGACAAGACGGCGGAGAAAACGGCGGGCGGCCAGCGCATCCTGCTGGAGGCTATGCTCGCTATAGAGCGTTAACGTCAGTGTGATTTCATCGCCCCGGTGGCGCCACAGCAGGCGCGGAACGAACAGGCTACCCTGTCCAGGGTCAAAAGTGTTCAGGCCGCAGACGCGCATCAGCGCGCCACCCTGCTCCGCCGTCAGAAAATCCCGGGCGGCTGCAAGGCTGGAAAAGCGGCGCACCGCACCCAGCGCCGCCAGCTCTTCCACGCCGTCGCGCTGTTGCCAGTAAAATTGCGGCCACAGCCACTGGCTCGCCAGCCACGCCAGCCCGTCGGGTTCGCCTTCCGGCGTCACGGTGACATAAAACTGCCGCAGGCCGGGCGCTTCAGGAAACGGGCCATCGAGCTGACGCAGCAGCTGATTCAATGCCCCAGTAAGTGAATTCACGGTAACCCCACCTTCCCTGAAAAGCCCTGAAGTATACGTGGTCTGGGTAGCAAAGAGAAATCCCACCCATTAGGTAAGGTCAGCAATGACGCACGATGTGCGAAATCAGCGGCGGGCCAGTAATAACCCCAGAACCACGCCAACAGCGGCGCCGATACCTACCCCGCGCCAGGGATTATCGCGGACGTAGCTGTCGGTGCAGCACACCGCCTTTTTCGCCCGGTAGTAATAGCTGTCCGATGCGCTGCTCAGGCGCTGCCTGATATGATGCAGCCGCTGCTCTGCAAGCTCGCGCAGCTCGATATATTTCTGATCCGTGGGATCGTCGGAAGCGTGCAGGATCTCGTCCAGAGTTTCCCTGAGCTGCGCCAGATCGTCTTCCGGATTGTTACGATAACCAGTTGAAGCCCCTGCCATTCTTTACCTCCCTCATACAAGTTAACCTCAACTGACTATAGCCAGGATATGGGTAATTTGCGTACTCTAGCTGCGCGCCATACCGATATGGGGGATACCATCTTCGTCATAGATATCGGTCACTGGCTGAAAGCCGAAGCTGGCATAGAATGCTTCAAGGTGAGCCTGAGCGCCCAGCCGCTGTCCGACACCGGGCCAGTGGCGCTTACAGGCCGCCAGCGCCTGTTCCATTAACTGATAGCCCAGCTTCTCGCCCCGGGCCTGAGGGGACACGATCACCCGACCGATGGCGACCACACCATCCGGCTCTTCCAGTAGCCGGGCACAGGCCACCAGCTCTCCCTCACGCCAGCCCAGAATATGGCGGTTGCTGCCTCGCAGATCTTCACCGTCGATATCCTGATAGGGGCAGTTTTGCTCGACGATAAACACCGCGCAGCGCAGCTGTAGCAGCGCATAAAGCTGAGTTACCGAAAGTTGGGAATGGTGCAGGTCCTGCCACTGAATCATGATGCGTTCCTTATTTATCTTACGGTTATCGTTATACTGGTACTTCAATTTACGCAGACAACAGAACATTACCATGGAACTGACTTTTCTCGGCACCTCCGCCGGTGTCCCGACCCGCTCGCGCAATGTCACCGCCATTCTGTTTAAACCCGGCGATCAGGGCAGCGGACGCTGGTTGTTCGACTGCGGTGAAGGCACCCAACACCAGTTGCTGCGCACCGCCAGCCATCCGGGAAATATCGAGAAGATCTTTATCAGCCATCTGCACGGCGACCATATTTTCGGCCTGCCGGGCCTGCTGTGTAGCCGCTCCATGGCGGGCAGCGTCGCGCCGCTCACCCTGTACGGGCCTGAAGGGTTGCGGGAATATGTTGAAACCTGTCTGCGACTCAGCGGCTCCTGGACCGACTATCCGCTGGAAATTCAGGAAATTAAAGCGGGTCAGATTTTTGATGATGGCGACCTGCGGGTCAGCGCCGCTTCCCTGGTGCATCCGGTGGAGTGTTACGGCTGGCGCATTGAGCAGCACGACCGGCCAGGCACTCTGGACGCCCGCGGTCTGGCGGCAGCGGGCGTTTCCCCCGGTCCGCTGTTCCAGAAGCTGAAAAAAGGCGAGCGCGTCAGGCTGGAGGATGGCCGCGTTATTGACGGCCGCGAATGGCTGGGGCCGCCTCAACGCGGCAAAACTGTCGCCATCTTCGGCGACACGGCGCCAGGGCCAGCAGCGCTGACGCTCGCCAACGGAGCAGATCTGATCGTTCATGAAGCGACGCTGGAGCACGCCATGGCGGAAAAAGCCAATAGTCGCGGCCACTCAACCAGTCGCCAGGCCGCAGCACTGGCCCGGGATGCCCATGCCGCCAGGCTGATTATTACCCATATCAGCTCACGCTATAGTCCGGAGGGCGCTGCCGCCCTGCTGGCCGAAAGCCGGGCGCTGTTTCCGGAAACTGAGCTGGCGGAGGACTTTTACAGCGTATCCCTTTAAGCCCCCCGTACAGGCCGGATATCAGCACGCTATCCGGCACGTTTATCAGGACGATCGCATATATCCCCCATCGCATTGATATACATCATTGAGAGAAACACCGCATCCCCCCACGCTTGAGCCACCGGGACGTCCCGTTGCCGGAACACCATTACGTTAAGTCATCCCAACAGAATTCAGGTTGTCGTCAGCCGATCTGAACGATCGCGGGTAATAAATGGGGATGTTATGGATAAACTCACGCCGCTCAGGCCTGTTCCCACACTGGTTGCCGTTGCCGTCACCCTGGCGCTCTGGTTTTTTATTCCGCCGCCGTCAAGCGTAGAGCCGAATGCCTGGCAGCTACTGGCGCTGTTTATCGGCACCATTATCGCGATTATCGGTAAGGCCATGCCCATTGGCGCGGTGTCGATTATTGCTATTGCCCTGGTCGCCGTCACCGGCGTCACTAATCCAGGTAAGCCTGGCGCTGCGCTCAGCGATGCCCTGAGCGGATTTTCTAATCCATTGATCTGGCTGATTGGCTTTTCGATGATGATCTCCATCAGCCTGAATAAAACCGGGCTGGGAGCGCGTATCGGTTACTATTTTATTTCGCTGTTTGGCAGGAAAACGCTGGGGATCGCCTATGCCCTGACCCTGGCGGAAACCACCCTGGCGCCGGTCACGCCCAGCAATACCGCACGCGGCGGCGGTATTATTCACCCCATTATGAAGTCGATTGCCGACAGCTTTGGCTCCCGGCCCGAACTGAATAGCAGCGGTAAAATCGGCCGCTATCTGGCGCTGGTTAACTACAATATCAACCCGATCACCTCGGCGATGTTCATTACCGCCACGGCGCCGAACCCCCTGGTGGTTAGCCTGATCGCCAAAGGCACTCACGGGGCCGTAGAGCTAAGCTGGGGCATGTGGGCGCTGGCGGCGCTGGTACCGGGCGTCTGTTCGCTACTGCTGATGCCGCTGATTGTCTATTTCCTCTATCCCCCGGAAATTAAAAGCACGCCGGACGCGCCCCATTTCGCCCGGGAAAAGCTACAGGGGCTGGGTCCGGTGACGCTACCGGAAAAAATCACCCTGGCCGTCTTCGCGCTACTGCTGCTGCTGTGGGCAGGCGTTCCGGCCATGCTGTTTGGCCCGGCGCTGGCGGTGAATCCGACTACCGCGGCATTGATTGGGCTGGCGGTGCTGTTAGGCAGCGGCGTACTGAGCTGGGACGATATTCTGAAACATAAAGGCGCCTGGGATACGGTAGTCTGGTTTGCCGCGCTGGTGATGATGGCCAGCTTCCTGGGCAAGCTGGGGCTGATTCACTGGCTGTCGCTGGCGGTCGGCGGCAGTATCAGCCATATGGGGCTGGGCTGGGTGAGCAGTACGCTACTGTTAACCCTGGTCTACCTCTATTCCCACTACTTCTTCGCCAGCACCACCGCCCACGTCACCGCGATGTTCGCCGCTTTCTTCGCGGCCGGTATCGCACTGTGCGCGCCGCCTGTGCTGCTGGGGTTGATTCTGGGGTTCTCCTCTTCGCTGATGATGTCGTTAACCCACTACGCCACCGGTACGGCGCCGATTATTTTCGGTTCCGGCTATACCACGCTTGGGCAGTGGTGGAAGGCCGGTTTTATTATGAGCGTCATTAACCTGGTGGTCTGGTTAACCGTCGGCGGGCTATGGTGGAAGTGGCTGGGGTACTGGTGATGGGCGTTTTTTGTTTTCTATTGTTCATAAATTAACGTGAAGTATTCGAACGCGGGAACCGAAAACCGGCGGAATATGTGTGCGTAGTGGGCTATTCCGTTCACTTTACGTCACTGCTTCTCTGTTGATTCACAGCCGGTGAACGGGGAAGGCGCGGCTCAATCGCCGCCGCCCTGTTCTGTTTTAATTAATCCCGGCAGAAGATTAAAGACGGTGACACTCTCCGGCCTAAAAATCGCCGAAGCGTTCACGGAGGGCCGGAGGAGTGACAGGGATGTCACTCCAGGGCGAGGCCGCCAGGGAAGGCGGCTCTCGCCCGGTCCGATAAGCCCGACGGGAAGTAGCGCAGGGGACCCGAAGGGCGATTTTTACGCCGGAAAGCCGGGGGTGGTCAGGGGGACTGGCGTTTGAAGTCCCCCTGACCCGTTCACCGACTCCGCTATTCACATATGCAAACTCACCTTAAGGTGAACGGAATCTTCGCCAGCGCAGCATATTGCTCATGAATACAGCACCACCGTAATAATATTTCCCATCAATGAAACAACACCGAAAACGCACAGAATTATTGCGAACCAGATTCAGAGAACAGAAATACAGCGCACCACTGTGATTTATTACAGGTTAAAATACCAACAGCGATTTTTATTCAGGGGAGGAAGGAAGAAGACAGAAACTCTGATTAACACAGACGCGACCCGCCAGTGCAGGAACACTGACAGGCCGCTAACCACAACCAACTAAACAGGAGTTGATTATGGCTGATGCCCATCATAAGCCACGCCCCGCTATTTCCAAAACACAACGCAACCTGACCGTCGGATATATCAGCACGCGTCACGAAAATCGCGCCACCGGCATGACAACGTATTACAGCCGCAGCCCCAGTCTGCATCTGAAAGGCCACTGGCTGGTGGAAGCCGGATTCCAGACCGGCCGTTCAGTGAAGGTTATCGTTAAACCGGACATAATCATTATTTACCCGGGGTAAATGAAACAGAGCCTCTCTCCCCGACGGGGAGAGAGGCTCTCATTGCCCAAACCTGAAGCGGACAAACGGCATTACATCAGCGGCTGCGCCATCTGCACCAGGCTAATCAGCGGCTGTGGCCAGACGCCCAGCACCAGTACCAGCAGCATCGAGATCAGCACCACCACACCGCCCGCAGTGAAGGCCCAGTCGGAAGGCGCATCGCGGTTCAGCTGCTGCGGCGCGCTCAGGTAGAGACTCACGGCCACACGCAGGTAGTAGTAAAGGCCGATGGCGCTACCGATAACCACGGCGGCGGTCAGCCACCACAGGTGCGCATCCACGCTCACGGCCAGCACGTAGAACTTACCAATAAAGCCCAGCGTCATCGGGATACCCGCCAGCGACAGCATCATCACCGTCATCACCGCCGACAGAACCGGACGGTGCCAGAACAACCCGCGGTAAGAGTACAGCGAGTCGGCATCTGGTCCGCGATACGGGCTGGACATCAGGCTAACGACACCAAAGGCGCCCAGGCTGCTGAACAGATAACCCGCCAGGTAGACCCCTACCGTCTCCATCGATATCTGACCATTCTGCAGCGCAATCAGCGCCACCAGCAGATAGCCCAGGTGAGAGATAGACGAGAAACCAAGCAGACGCTTGATATTGGTCTGGCTCAGCGCCATCAGGTTACCAAAGATGATGGAGGCGAAGGCGATGACACCCAGTACCACCCGCACCGCATCGCTGTCGCCCAGCGGCGCGTACAGGAACAGACGCATCACGACGGCGAAGATAGCGATTTTACTGGCCGTAGCCAGGAAGGTGGAAACCGGCGCAGGCGCCCCCTGGTAGACATCCGGCGTCCACAGGTGGAAAGGAACCAGAGAGAGCTTAAAGCCCAGACCGACAATCATCAGCCCCAGACCTGCCAGCAGCAGCGGCTCATGCAGCATGCTGTCGGCCAGGCTCTTACCGAGCGCCACGAAGGAGAGAGAACCGGACTCGGCATAGACCAGAGCCATCCCGAACAGCAAGAACGACGAGGCCGCCGCCGACAGAATGGTGTACTTGATACTGGCTTCCAGAGAGCGTTTCTGACGGAAGGCGTAGCCAATCAGACCGAACAGCGGCAGTGAGATAAGCTCAATACCCAGGAACAGCGCAGCCAGATGGTTGGCGTTAGCCAACAGAATGCCACCCAACGAGGCGATCAACACCAGCAGGTAGAACTCTTCGCGGTTATCGGTGTACCCCTCCAGCCAGGGATAGGCGAAAGTACAGGTCGCGAGGCTTGCCAGCAGCACCAGCCCGGTGTAGAGCATGGCGAAACCATCGACCCGCAGCAGCGGCGTGACATCCATCGCGCCCGCCTGCCCGACAAACCAGAGCGACAGCAGCGCAGCATTAAGCCCGATAACCGACAGCGTGGCATTGATAAAGTGGTCGCGTCGCCACGCAATGGAGAGCATCACAACCACCACCGTTAACCCCACGATTAACAGCGGTAGCAGCGCAATCAAGTGTTGTGCAGTTAAAGTCATGGCGAATTACGGCCTTGTAGTTGAAATTGAACTGGTGAACCACTGCTGGATGTTGCCCATAGCAGCGTGAGAAGTGTCCAGAATCGGCTGCGGGTAAACCCCGAGCAGTACCAGCAACACCACCAGCAACAGAATGATAAACAGTTCGCGCAGTGACATCCCAGGAAGCTGTTGTTTCGCCGCCTCGCTCTTCGGCTGGCCGAACCACGCGCGGTGCAGCATCGCCAGCGAATAAACCGAGGCGAACACCAGACCGAAGGTGGAGATAACGGTGATTACCGGCACAACCTGGAAGCTACCGAACAGGATCATGAATTCGCCCACGAAGTTACCGGTCCCCGGCATCCCCAGGGTGGCGACGGCGAAGAACATCGACATGGCTGGCAGCCACTTAATCTTGCTCCACAGACCGCCCATCTGGCGCATATCGCGGGTGTGCATACGCTCGTAGAGCTGACCACACAGGATGAACAGACCCGCCGCAGAAAGACCGTGGGCAATCATCTGAATCACCGCGCCCTGGTAGGCAAGCTGGCTGCCGGTGTAGATGGCAATCAGCACAAAGCCCATATGGGAAACCGAGGTATAGGCGATCAGACGCTTGATATCGGTCTGGGCGAAGGCCATCCAGGCACCGTAGAAGATACCGATAACGCCCAGCCACATGGCGATAGGGGCAAATTCCGCAGACGCGTTAGGGAACAGCGGCAGCGAGAAGCGCAGCAGACCGTAGGCCGCGGTCTTCAGCAGAATCCCCGCCAGGTCCACGGAACCGGCGGTCGGCGCCTGAGAGTGCGCATCCGGCAACCAGCCGTGCAGCGGTACCACCGGCATCTTCACCGCAAAGGCGATAAAGAAACCGAGCATCAGCAGATATTCAACGCCGTGAGACATCGGCGTATTGAGCAGTTGCTCGTAGTTAAAGGTCCAGACGCCGGTGGCGTTATAGTGAACAAACGCCAGCGCCAGAATAGCGATTAACATCACCAGACCGCTCGCCTGGGTATAGATGAAAAACTTGGTGGCTGCGCTGATGCGGGTCTTCCCGTCAGAGGCTTTATGACCCCAGAGTGCGATCAGGAAGTACATCGGTACCAGCATCATCTCCCAGAAGAAGAAGAACAGGAACATATCGATGGCAAGGAATACCCCGATAACGCCACCCAAAATCCACATCAGGTTCAGGTGGAAGAAGCCCTGATACTTCTCGATCTCTCTCCAGGAGCAGAGTACCGCCAGCACGCCGAGCAGCGCGGTCAGCACCACCATCAGCAGTGACAGGCCATCCATCGCCAGATGGATGGAGATGCCAAAGCGCGGGATCCAGTCATGAACATACTGCTCCTGCCACTGTGGCACTCCTGCCGCCTGAGTCAGAGAGTAACCCCCCTGCAGCCAGAGCTGCAGGGAGAGTGCGAGCGTCAGCCCCATGGTAATCAGCGCGATCCAGCGCGGCATTTTCACGCCGAAGCGTTCAGTCTGCCAGCACAGAAACCCACCGATAAAGGGGATTAGTATTAGCCAGGGTAATAACATGGCGATGTTTGTCCCTTCTCTTAATTCCTGTTCAGGCCCGGCCTGGTTATCAGGAATAATGACCTAAAAATTGTTCTCTTCGTGGGGCGATGCCCACATCTGCAACTCAGCGCAGTACCATCAGCAGGGCCAGTACCACGACCGCACCAATGCTCATGGATGCCACATACCAGCGCAGGTAGCCGTTCTCGCTCAGCAGCAGGCCACGGCCTGAGAAGCGGGAAAGGATGGCCGGGATGTTCATCATGCCGTTCAGCGGATCGCGTTTAAGCAGCCAGGCGATACCCAGGAACGGTTTGATGAAGACTTTGTCGTATAACCAGTCAAAGCCCCATGCGTGGAACCACCAGGTACCGAAGAAGCGGCCCGGCGCGCTGTTGGACACTGCGGTCACCAGGCGACGCTTGCCAAGCCACAGCCAGGCTGCAATCAGGATCCCCACTACGGCAACCACGCCAGAGGTGATTTCCAGCGCCATTTTGCCGTCGTGACCGAAGTCGCTCTCCGGCAGAACGCCTGCCAGCGGCGGCACAATCAGCGCCCCCACGAATGTGGAGAGGATCATCAGCACAATCAGCGGCAGATGGTGGGTAATGCCCTTGCCGGGATGAGCATGAATCTGCTCTTTGCCGTGGAACACAATAAAGATCATGCGGAAGGTGTAGACAGAGGTCAGGAACGCCCCGGCCAGACCGGCCAGCATCAGGATGTTATGACCACCAGCCGCGGCGCCCCACAGAATCTCATCTTTACTGTAGAAGCCAGCGGTAATCACCGGCAGCGCAGCCAGCGCCGCGCCCCCCACCAGGAAGCTGGCGTAAGTCAGCGGAATCGACTTACGCAGTCCGCCCATCTTAAAGATGTTCTGCTCGTGGTGGCAGGCCAGAATCACCGAGCCGGATGCCAGGAACAGCAGCGCTTTAAAGAAGGCGTGGGTCATCAGGTGGAAGATAGCGGCATCCCAGGCCTGAACCCCCAGCGCCAGGAACATATAGCCAATCTGACTCATGGTGGAGTAGGCCAGCACGCGCTTGATATCGGTCTGTACCAGCGCAGCAAAGCCCGCCAGTACCAGAGTCACAGCGCCGACGATGCCTACCAGATGCAGCACTTCCGGCGTCATCAGGAACAGGCCGTGAGTACGGGCGATCAGGTAAACACCCGCGGTCACCATGGTCGCCGCGTGAATCAGCGCGGAAACCGGCGTCGGACCGGCCATCGCATCCGCAAGCCAGGTCTGCAACGGCAGCTGTGCCGATTTACCCACCGCGCCGCCCAGCAGCATCAGGGTCGCCCACATCAGCATATTGTTGCCCGCGGCGAAGTGCGCCGGCGCCAGCTCAACCATCTCGCGAAAGTTCAGGGTTCCCAGCTCGTTGTAGAGGATAAACAGCGCAAAGGCCAGGAACACGTCGCCCACGCGGGTGACCACAAAGGCTTTGATCGCCGCCGCGCCGTTTTTCGGGTCGCTGTAGTAGAAACCGATCAGCAGATAGGAGCACAACCCCACCCCTTCCCAGCCGAGATACATCATCAGCAGGTTATCGGACAGCACCAGTACCACCATGCTCGCGATAAACAGGTTGGTGTAAGCGAAGAAGCGGGAGTAACCCTCTTCACCGCGCATATACCAGGAGGCGAACATATGGATCAGGAAGCCTACGCCGGTGACCACGCTCAGCATGGTCAGCGACAGACCGTCCAGTACCAGGGTGAAGTCGATATGGAAGTTGCCTACCGACATCCAGGTCCACAGCGGCAGGCTGAAAGCCTGGCGACCGTTTTCCATAAACTCTATACCGGCGTACGCGGTGACCAGCGCCGCCAGACCGACGGAACCGACGCCCACCGCAGCCGCCAGGTTTTCCGACCAGCGCCCGCGGGAAAAAGCGAGCAGCAAATAGCCAATCAGTGGCAGAACAATAGTTAACCAGAGCAGATTCATCCGCGCATCTCACTTACTGAATCGATATTCAGATTCTGGCGACGACGATGGAGCTGCAGCAGCAGCGCCAGGCCAATACTGGCTTCGGCCGCGGCAAGGCTAATAGCCAGGATATACATCACCTGACCGTCGGCCTGACCCCAGTAGCTGCCCGCCACCACAAAGGCGAGGGCGGCCGCATTAATCATCACTTCCAGACTAATCAGCATAAACAGCAGGTTGCGACGAATGACCAGACCGGTCAGCCCAAGAACAAACAGCACGGCGGCCAGAATCAGTCCATGTTGTAACGGGATCATGCGTGCTCCTCCGTTTTTCTTTTCGCGCTATCGCCAGGGCGGTTGCTCAAAAGCTCGCCTGGCCTCTCCTCACGCCCGATGTGGAAGGCCACGACCAGGCCCGCCAGCAGCAGCATAGAAGCCAGCTCCACCGCCAGAACATAGGGGCCGAACAGCGCGATACCGACCTGTTTGGCGCTAATGGCGGTACCGTCGATGCCCTGGTCGTTAACGCTCAGGATGGCGTAAACCACCACTGCCAGCAGAATGGCGGAAAGCAGCCCCGGACCAATCCACAGCTGCGGCTTCAGCCACTCGCGTTCCTGATCCACCACCGACTTGCCCAGGTTAAGCATCATCACCACGAAGACGAAGAGCACCATGATGGCTCCGGCGTACACGATGATCTCCAGCGCCGCGGCAAAGTAGGCGCCCAGCGCGAAGAAAACGCCCGAGATAGCCAACAGAGAGATGATCAGATACAGCAGCGCATGCACCGGATTGGTATGGGTGATCACCCGTAGGGTGGCCAGGACCGCCACAAGGGCGCAGATATAAAAAGCAAATTCCATTCCCGACTCCTTAAGGTAACAGGCCTTTGACGTCGATAGGCTTAGCTTCGTTTTCCGCTTCGCCCTTATCTTTGCCGTCGATTGCCATACCCGCCATCCGGTAAAAGTTATATTCCGGGTACTTGCCCGGACCGGAGATCAGCAGATCCTCTTTTTCATACACCAGATCCTGGCGCTTAAACTCGCCCAGCTCGAAATCCGGCGTCAGCTGAATCGCGGTGGTGGGACAGGCCTCTTCGCACAGGCCGCAGAAGATGCAGCGCGAGAAGTTGATACGGAAGAATTCCGGATACCAGCGCCCGTCTTTAGTTTCCGCTTTCTGCAGAGAAATACAGCCCACCGGGCAGGCGACCGCGCACAGGTTGCAGGCCACGCAGCGCTCTTCGCCGTCCGGATCGCGGGTCAACACGATACGGCCACGGTAGCGCGGCGGCAGATATACCGGCTCTTCCGGATACATGCGCGTTTCGCGTTTGGCGAACGCGTGCATGCCAATCATCCAGATACTGCGCAGTTGGGTGCCGAAACCAACCACTAAGTCTTTCAATGTCATGGTTTTCTCACCCCTTATGGCATCTGCCAGAGAATGACCGCGGCGGTCACCAACAAATTGATCAGCGTCAGTGGCAGGCACACCTTCCAACCGAAGGACATGACCTGGTCATAACGCGGGCGCGGCAGTGACGCGCGGATCAAAATAAACATCATCATGAAGAATGCGGTTTTCAGCGCAAACCAGATGAAGGGCGGCAACCACGGACCATGCCAGCCACCGAAGAACAGCGTGACGATCAGCGCCGAAACGGTGACGATTCCGATGTATTCCCCGACGAAGAACAGACCGAACTTCATGCCGGAATATTCGATATGGTAACCATCCGCCAGCTCCTGCTCGGCTTCCGGCTGGTCGAAGGGGTGACGGTGACACACCGCAACGCCTGCGATAGCGAAAGTGACAAAGCCGAAGAACTGCGGAATGACGTTCCACAGATGCGCCTGGTTGTTGACGATGTCGGTCATATTGAATGAACCGGCCTGCGCCACCACACCCATCAGGGAGAGCCCGATAAACACCTCATAGCTCAGGGTCTGGGCCGAAGCGCGCATCGCCCCCAGCAGAGAGTATTTGTTGTTACTCGACCAGCCAGCGAACAGCACCGCGTAGACCGCCAGACCCGCCAGCATCAGGAAGAACAGAATCCCGATGTTCAGATCGGCCACCACCCAGTTAGGGCTGACCGGCACAATAGCAAAGGCCAGCAGCAGCGAGGTGAAGGCGATCATCGGCGCCAGGGTGAAGATGACGCGGTCCGAGAATTTCGGGATCCAGTCCTCTTTAAAGAACATCTTGATCATGTCCGCCACCAGCTGCAGCGAACCGCCCCAGCCCACACGGTTAGGTCCGTAGCGGTTCTGGAACAGGCCCAGCAGACGACGCTCGCCAAAACTCATAAAGGCGCCGCAGGTGACCACGACCAGCAGGATCACAATGGCCTTCAGGACGCTCAGCAGGATCTCGATAACATCCGGTGTTAACCAACTCATTGCGCTGCCTCCCTCAGGTTATCAAGACGTGCCCCGGCAAGGACCGGCGCGATACCCGGCATGCCCATCGGTAATCCCACCAGACCCGGCGCCAGCCCTTCGGAAAGCGTGAGCGGCAGCGTAATGGCCTGCCCTTCCCAGCTAAAGGTCAGCATGGCGCCTTCGTTAACGCCAAGCTTTGCAGCATCGGCCGGGTTAAGGCGCACCGTAGCCTGCGGCATACGGCTCTGGAACACCGGCGAGCGAGCCGACATCTCGTCGCTGCCAAACAGGTGGTAGTAAGGTGCGATCAGCCAGCTTCCTTCCTGCTGAGTAAAACGTGCAGGAACGTCACTGAAGTAATCAAGCTGACCGTCGGCCGCTTCGATCAGGCGAACGCCAGGATCGCCATGGCGTAAATGGCCGCCCACTTCGTCCTGGAATTTGTTCCAGGCCTGCGGGGAGTTCCAGCCTGGCGCCCAGGCAAAAGGTACCTGAGAGCGCGCGGCTCCCGGCTGGTTGTTCCCTTCCATTGAGAAGGCGAACATTGAGTCCTGATCCTGCGGCTGACGCGGTTCATGCACGCTGATGTTGGCGCGCATGGCGGTACGGCCGCTGTAACGGTGCGGTTCACGCGCCAGTTTCTGACCGCGGATGCGGAAAGAGGCATCAGGAGCGGCATCTTTAATACCGGCCAGTTCCGGGAACTGCTTAATGCAGGCGTCGATCACGTGGTCAAGCTGGGTCCAGTCCACCTCGCGGTTTTCCACCGTGCTGTGCAGCGAATGCAGCCAGCGCCAGCTTTCCAGCATAATCGCACTGCTGTCGTAGTAGGTCGGGTCGTAAACCTGGAAGAAGCGCTGGGCGCGACCTTCATTGTTGATGACCGTTCCGTCGCTTTCTGCGAAGCTGGCAGCGGAAAGCACCAGATGCGCATGATCCATAATCGCCGTGCGCTGATGGTCGACAACCAGCACCAGCGGCGCCTTGCTCAGAGCCGCATCAACCCGCGCTTTCGAAGCGTGACGATGCAGATCGTTTTCCAGCACGATGACCGCATCGGCGCTGCCGTTTTCCAGCTCGGTGAGCGCCTCATCAAGCGAACCGCCGCCAATCATGCCCAGCCCAACGCTGTTGACCGCACGGGCAACCATAGTGACGCCGACATCGGCACCGCGCCCTTTCAGCGCTTTGGCCACGTTGGCCGCTGCCTGCAGCACGGCTTCACTACCGGCGTTAGTGCCTGAAATAATCAGCGGTTTCTTCGCACCAGCCAGCGCCTGTACGATGACATCCACCTTACGGCCCAGCTCCGGATCCAGCCCTTCCACTGCCGGAGCGCTGTCGTCCAGCCCGTGGGCAATAGCGAAGCCAAGACGCGCCTGATCTTCCACCGGCGCCTTATAGGTCCAGGCTGCCATATCGTCGAGGCGGGTAGCATCTACGTTGGTGACAAACAGCGGGTGTTTGGCGTGCTGACCGATATTCATGATGGCGGCAATCTGCCAGTCGGCCACCTTCTGGGCGGCAGCCATCTCACGCGCCTTCCCCTTAATCGCCTGGCGGATAGCCAGCGCAACGCGGGCGCCGGTCTGGGTGATATCCTCACCGAGGACCAACACCGCATCATAGGATTCGATATCACGCAGCGATGGCGTGCTGACGCCGCTTTCACGCAGCACCTTCAGCATCATCTGAATGCGCGCCTGCTCGCCACCGGCAATGCCGGTATAGAAGTTGTCGGCACCCACCAGCTCGCGCAGCGCGAAGTTGCTTTCAATGCTGGCGCGCGGTGAACCGATACCGATAACCTTTTTAGACTGACGCAGAATATCCGCCGCGCCCTGCATCGCCTGCTCAGCGTTGAGCGCAATCAAATCATCGCCACGGCGCTGTACCGGCTGGCGTGGACGGTCTTTCAGGTTAACGTAGCCGTAGCCGAAACGGCCGCGATCGCACAGGAAATAGTGGTTTACGCTACCGTTATAGCGGTTCTCAATGCGACGCAGCTCGCCATAGCGCTCACCGGGGCTGGTGTTACAGCCGATGCTGCACTGCTGGCAGATGCTCGGAGCGAACTGCATATCCCACTTACGGTTGTAGCGCTCGGAGTGAGTCTTATCGGTAAAGACCCCGGTCGGACAGACTTCCACCAGGTTGCCGGAAAACTCACTCTCGAGCGTACCGTCTTCCGGGCGCCCGAAATAGACGTTGTCGTGGGCGCCGTAAACCCCAAGGTCGGTGCCGTCCGCGTAATCTTTGTAGTAACGCACGCAGCGGTAGCAGGCGATACAGCGGTTCATCTCGTGAGAAATAAAGGGGCCGAGTTCCTGATTGCGGTGGGTGCGCTTGGTAAAGCGGTAACGGCGGAAACTGTGGCCGGTCATTACCGTCATATCCTGAAGGTGACAGTTGCCCCCTTCTTCGCACACCGGGCAGTCGTGGGGATGGTTAGTCATCAGCCACTCCACCACGCTTTCGCGGAACTGTTTTGCCTCTTCATCATCAATAGAGATAAAGGTGCCGTCAGCGGCCGGGGTCATACAGGACATCACCAGGCGGCCGCGGGTATCTTCCGCATTCTGATACTGCTTCACCGCACACTGGCGGCAGGCACCTACGCTTCCCAGCGCCGGATGCCAGCAAAAGTAAGGAATATCAAGGCCGAGGGAGAGACAAGCCTGTAGCAGGTTATCCGCTCCATCTACCTCGTATTCTTTGCCGTCTACATGAATCGTAGCCATAGTCAGCATGCTTCCAGTTGGCCCGGCGAATACCGGGCGTTAATCAAAATTCGTAAAACCACCCTCACCCTGCCCTCTCCCTCCGGGAGAGGAGGAACCCGAAGGCCGGGTTCCCGCTTTATCTCCCTCTCCCCTGTGGGGAGAGGGTCGGGGTGAGGGGGCTAATCACCAGCGCGTCTTTAACAGGTTAGGCTGGATGCCGTTAATGGCATGCAGGTTGCTGAAGTCCTGTTTAATGCCCGCTTCAAATTCGTCGCGGAAGTATTTGATCGCGCTTTGCAGAGGCTCCACGGCACCGGGCGCGTGAGCACAGAAGGTTTTCCCCGGCCCCAGGAAGCGGCACAGTTGCTCCAGGGTTTCGATGTCGCCCGGCTGCCCTTCACCACGCTCCAGCGCCCGCAGGATCTTCACGCTCCAGGGCAGACCGTCGCGGCACGGAGTACACCAGCCGCAGGATTCACGGGCAAAGAACTCTTCCAGGTTACGCACCAGAGAGACCATATTGATTTCGTTGTCGACGGCCATCGCCAGCGCAGTACCCAGACGGCTGCCGGCTTTGCCGATACTGGCAAATTCCATAGGCAGATCGAGGTGTGCATCGGTCAGGAAGTCGGTCCCGGCGCCGCCTGGCTGCCAGGCTTTCAGCGTCAGACCATCGCGCATACCACCGGCGTAGTCTTCCAGAATCTCGCGAGCGGTAGTGCCGAACGGCAGTTCCCAGACGCCGGGGTTTTTCACCCGACCAGAGAAGCCCATCAGCTTAGTACCGCAATCTTCGCTCTTACCGGCTGAGATGCCTTTGTACCAGTCAACGCCGTTCGCCAGAATCGCCGGTACGTTACACAGCGTTTCCACGTTGTTCACGCAGGTCGGCTTACCCCATACCCCGGCAGTGGCGGGGAACGGCGGCTTGGAGCGTGGATTCGCGCGGCGCCCTTCCAGCGAGTTAATCAGCGCCGTCTCTTCACCGCAGATGTAACGACCCGCGCCGGTATGCACAAACAGCTCGAAGTCAAAACCAGAACCGAGGATATTTTTCCCCAACAGCCCGGCTTCGGTCGCCTCCGCGATGGCGCGACGCAGGTTCGCCGCCGCTTCCACATATTCGCCGCGCAGGAAGATGTAGCCGCGGTACGCCTTCAGAGCGAAAGCGGCAATCAGCATGCCTTCCACCAGCAGGTGCGGCTGCTGTTCCATCAACAGACGGTCTTTATAGGTGCCAGGCTCCATCTCATCGGCGTTACATAGCAGGTAGCGGATGTTCATGGATTCATCTTTCGGCATCAGGCTCCACTTCAAACCCGTGGAGAAGCCCGCGCCGCCGCGCCCTTTCAGGCCAGCGTCTTTCACCTGAGCGACAATCTCATCCGGCGCCATGCTGCCAAGGGCCTTCCTGGCACCTTCATAACCATTTTTGCTGCGGTACTCATCCAGCCACACCGGCTGTTGATCGTCGCGCATGCGCCAGGTCAGAGGATGGGTTTCGGGAGTCAGGGTGATCGGCTTCATTTATACTGCTCCAGTAGTTCGGGGATCCCGTCCGGCGTCAGATGACTGTGGGTATCTTCGTCAATCATCATAGTCGGCCCCTTGTCGCAGTTGCCCAGACAACAGGTGGGCAGCAGAGTAAAACGGCCGTCGAAGGTGGTCTGACCCGGTTTGATCTGCAGGTGCTTTTCAATCGCCGACTGAATGCCCTGATAGCCGGTAATGTGGCATACCACGCTGTCGCAATAGCGAATCACGTGGCGCCCCACCGGCTGGCGGAAGATCTGGCTGTAGAATGTCGCCACGCCTTCCACGTCACTACCCGGAATCCCCAGGATCTGCGCAATGGCTTCGATGGCGCCGTCCGGCACCCAGCCGCGCTGCTTCTGGACGATCTTCAATGCTTCAATGGAGGCCGCACGAGGATCCTCATAGTGATGTTTTTCGTGCTCGATCGCCTCGCGCTCAGCGGCACTCAGCTCAAAAGCCTCGGTTTGTGGTTGTTGATTCTCGTGCATAATTAGCGATCCACATCTGACATGACAAAATCGATACTACCCAGATAGACGATCAGGTCCGATACCAGGCTGCCGCGGATCGCCGACGGGATCTGCTGCAGGTGCGCGAAGCTCGGCGTGCGCACGCGAGTACGGTAGCTCATGGTGCTGCCGTCGCTGGTCAGGTAGTAACTGTTAATCCCCTTGGTGGCCTCCACCATCTGGAAGGATTCGTTGGCCGGCATGACCGGGCCCCAGGAAACCTGCAGGAAGTGGGTGATCAGGGTTTCGATATGCTGCAGCGTGCGCTCTTTCGGCGGCGGCGTGGTCAGCGGATGGTCGGCCTTAAACGGACCTTCCGGCATATTGTTCAGACACTGCTCCAGAATCCGCAGGCTCTGGCGTAGCTCTTCCACCTTCAACATCACGCGGGTGTAGCAGTCGCTGACACCGCCGCCCACCGGCACTTCGAAGTCGAAGTTTTCATAACCGGAGTACGGGCGCACCTTACGCACGTCGAAGTCGATACCGGTGGCGCGCAGCCCTGCCCCGGTGGTGCCCCACTCCAACGCCTCTTTCGCGCCGTAGGCGGCCACGCCCTGGGAACGGGCCTTCAGGATGGTGTTACGCAGCGCCGCTTTCTCATAGGAGTCCAGACGCTTCGGCATCCACTCAAGGAATTCACGCAGCAGGCGATCCCAGCCGCGCGGCAGATCGTGCGCCACGCCGCCGATGCGGAACCAGGCCGGGTGCATACGGAAACCGGTGATCGCTTCCACCAGGTCGTAAATCTTCTGGCGGTCGGTAAAGGCGAAGAAGACCGGCGTCATGGCGCCGACGTCCTGAATAAAGGTGGAGATATAGAGCAGGTGGCTGTTAATACGGAACAGCTCAGAGAGCATCACGCGAATCACGTTGACGCGATCCGGCACGGTAATGCCCGCCAGCTTTTCAACCGCCAGCACGTAAGGCATTTCGTTAACGCAACCGCCCAGATACTCGATACGGTCGGTATAAGGGATGTAGCTGTGCCAGGACTGACGCTCGCCCATCTTTTCCGCGCCGCGGTGGTGGTAACCGATATCCGGCACGCAGTCGACGATCTCTTCGCCGTCCAGCTGCAGGATAATACGGAACGCACCGTGGGCCGACGGGTGGTTCGGCCCCAGGTTGAGGAACATAAAGTCCTCATTTTCGCTACCGCGCTTCATGCCCCACTCTTCCGGCTTGAAGGTCAGCGCCTCCATTTCCAGATCTTCTTTCTGTTTGGTCAGGGTGAAGGGGTCGAATTCGGTGGCGCGCGCCGGATAGTCTTTACGCAGCGGATGCCCTTCCCAGGTGGGCGGCATCATGATGCGGGTCAGGTGCGGGTGGCCGGTAAAGGTAATACCGAACATCTCCCAGGTCTCGCGCTCATACCAGTTGGCGTTCGGGAAAAGTTTGGTGAAAGTCGGCACATTCAAATCGTTTTCCGCCAGCGCCACTTTCAGCATAATATCGCGGTTGCGATCGATGGAAATCAGGTGGTAGAAAACGGAAAAATCCGCGTCGGGCAAGCCTTCGCGGTGTGTGCGGAGTCGTTCATCCATGCCATGCAGATCGAAAAGCATGACATAAGGTTTGGGAAGCTTCCTTAAAAACTCCCCCACTTCCAGGAGCTGTTCTCTTCTGACCCAGACAACGGGAACCCCGGTACGGGTCGCCTGGACAGTAAAGGCATCCGGCCCAAAACGGTTGCGCAGTTCGCCAATGACTGGATCATCCAGATGATCCCGGGTTTGCCAGCCTGGCTGTGTCACGTCTTGCGCGGTTAAGTCGGTCATATTGTTCACCATTGCCAACGGTTCAATGCTGACTGCCGGTCGTGACCTCGCGCTTATGGGTTTTAATATGCGAGGGGAGGTTTCACGACCGCAGACGTCGGTTAAATTTCGTCTGGTGTACGCAGGTTTGTCACGGCAATGCGTTCGCCGCGCTTACGTTCGCGCTCAGACTGCATATTGGCGCGATAAACCCCCTGGTCGCCTACGACCCAGGAGAGCGGACGGCGCTCTTTGCCAATAGACTCCTGCAAAAGCATCAGCGCCTGCATATACGCTTCCGGACGCGGTGGGCAGCCTGGAATATACACATCTACCGGCAGGAATTTATCCACCCCCTGCACCACAGAATAAATATCGTACATGCCACCGGAGTTGGCGCAGGCCCCCATAGAGATGACCCATTTGGGCTCCAGCATCTGATCGTAAAGACGCTGAATAACCGGTGCCATCTTGGTAAAGCAGGTGCCAGCGACCACCATAAAATCCGCCTGACGCGGAGAGGCGCGGAGAACTTCGGCGCCGAAGCGCGCAACGTCGTGCACCGCCGTAAAGGAGGTCACCATTTCAACGTAGCAGCAGGAAAGGCCGAAGTTATAAGGCCACAGGGAATTTTTACGCCCCCAGTTCACCATATCGTGCAGCGCATGCTCGAGCTTGCCCATATACACGCTGCGGTGTACATGCTGCTCGAGAGGATCGGCTACGGTCTCCTGCTTTTGCAGGGGGTAACGGTCATTCTCGCCGTTAGGATCTATGCGAGTGAGCGTATAGTCCATCTGATTGCCTCGCGTTTAGCGTTGTTGGTGAGTGTGACTGTTGGTCGGTTCCGGATTAACAAGCTCGCGGCGCGAACGCGCGGGCGTCCAGTCCAGCGCGCCGATACGCACCAGATAAACCAGACCTGCCAGTAGCACTAAAATGAAAATTGCGGCCTCGATAAATCCTACCCACCCGCTTTCGCGAACGGAGATTGCCCATGCGTAAAGATAAAGCGCTTCTACGTCGAAGATGACGAAGAACATGGCAACCAGATAGAACTTAGCTGAAAGGCGTAAGCGTGCCGTTCCAACCGGATCGATACCTGACTCAAAGGGCGTGTTTTTGTGTCTTGCGCGAGCGCGACCACCCAGGAACCAGGCCCCGGCCAGCATCAGACAACACAGACCAATGGCAACAATGAAAAAGATGGCAAACGCCCAGTGGTGAGCGATGACTTCAATGGATGTTGACATACTCAAAGCTTTCTCAAAAAGTGGTTACGGAATCTCTGCCTGTGCGCATGCAGCAGATGAACACCACAATGATTTACGGGAAGGAACAAAAAACCGCACAATTTCTGCCACAAAGAAGAACGGTAAGGCAGCTAATTATTAGGGTTTTTTACCCCTTTCTATAACCTTTTGTCAACTTTAACAAAGGTATCCACACATTAGTTCACATAACACCATTCTCATTAACATTTTATGCCATATCGATTACATCTGCGGGACATATAGCCCAAAATGCTACTGTTGAATCGAGTCCGTCACTGTGTGAAAAGGGTACTACCCTACTATTCTGGCAGGAATTGTCAGAGTTTCATCCCCCCTGAAGGGAGTAATTTCTTGATCCAGGACACGGTTTTGTTAATTCACATAAAAAAGCAGCAACAATGACGGTGTTTTTTTAACAAGAAATGCGGCCTGTCATCCTGGATTCACGGTTTGAGATCAAAAAAAGCAGAGGCGCCTTTATAAAATTAGCGCATTTTTTCACCGCCAGCAGGCCTGCCGACGAGGAGAGGTTAAAAAACGAGCCGCCCGGCTTAAAAAACCGTTTAGCGGCCTGTTTTTAATCATTACGTTCGGAAAGTCACAGACGCTTTCATCAGTCGCCGCTGCTTTCGCCACGTGACTGCGCTTCGCCACTGGCGCCGCCGTTCTGGTAGTAATGCCAGGAGTTGTGTTCATCACCCAGCGCCCGGAACACGGCTTCCGCAAGCTCGCTGGAAGACGTATGGTGACGGCACAGATGATAGCGGGTTTCCGGCAGCTGCGGCAGGCCATCAGAATGTCCCAGCACGCGTAGCTCCTGACTCATCATCTCGACAGGGCGAGCGGTAATCCCCAGGCCCGCTTTCACCGCCGCCTTAACGGCCGGCAACGTAGACGCGACATAAGAGATACGCCAGGGAATGCCAGCTTCGTTCAGGAGCCCGACCATCATATCCCGGTAGGGGCTGGGTTCATCCAGTAATACCAGCGGCACGGTCTCCCCTTTCTGGAAGATATAATCAGCCGCGCAATACCAGAGCGTGGGCGAGGTACGTAATGTCAGGCAGTCAGCCTGCTCCAGGCGCGATGTGGTAACGACCAGGTCCACTTCTTGCTGACGCAGGATCTCGGGCATGCAAGGATTACGCTTTACCCGAACGTCAATCGCCAGCCGTGGCCAGGATGAGCTAATCCGGTTGAGTAAAAACGGCAGAATGGTATCTGCAGACTCATCAGAAGCGCCGATCGTCAGAACACCCTGGAGATCGTTAAACATTAATGAACTGCACGCTTCATCGTTAAAGCGTAGGATTTTTCTGGCATACCCCAGGAGCTGGATACCGTGTTCCGTTAGCAGCTTGTTGCGTCCATGGCGAGCGAACAGTTCTTTACCCACCAATTGCTCAAGCCGCTGCATCTGCTGACTGACAGCGGACTGAGTACGGCAAACGGCTGCAGCAGCAGCAGCAAAGGTATTCAGATCGGCGACTGCAACGAAGGTTCGCAGCAGATCAAGATCGAGGTTAAGTATCGGACGGTTTGCATTTATCATATTTTTTCACGTAGTAGGTTGCTCTTATGGAGCTGCCCCGGTTCTATTGCTGTGTATTATCAAAGAGATAAAGCAATTCCTTTTGAAGCACGTCTCCGTTCAGTTCTGAAGCTGCCTGTTCCTGGCAGTCATCCTGATTTATTTATTGGGACATCTATTCCTGGTACTGAAGGTTATTGACAGCATTTTTGTCGGATTCATATATCCTGTTAATCAATCCAACGGCCAAATTCTCGTTTTTATACGCTACCCCCGTCAATTAAAGTATGGAAATCATTGTCAACGCGTTTAAAGAATTAATGGTTTTTATCACTTCAGTAAAATTTAGCTTTAGGGAAATTAAACTATTTTACAGTTAGACTATTTGTTAGCTAATCCCTTCGAACTACATGGTTTTTGTGCGACTATCGCTTCCGGCAGATAACGTGGAACCGAGTTGGCCCACTCTGACGGTAGGGGAACATCTTATCGCAACTTTGCTTCATTTATAAGCTTTCTTGCGATTTATCTGATCTGTATCTGTTTTTGAAAGCTCTGTTTCACTGTTTATAACACTCAACAGAGAACCTACCCTATTAGAGGTATCTGAATAATTAATCATCCATTTTGCAACTTTAGCTTACAACGTTGTCTGTCTTACTCTACAGATTTTTAACCTGATAATTAATTTTCAAATCTTCTCACCTGGAAATGTTAACCATTACTTAAGTGAAAAACAGGATAATTCTGCATGTCGGGATCACACTTTCTCCTGGATAGCGCCTTGAGTAAAACCGTATCGCATTTAACGCTAAGTTATCTGTTCTTTCCCATAAAAACCTGTGGAATCAAAACATTATTTTATCCTGAGCCGTTTTTTTTTATTATTTCCCGAATGTTGTAACAATTGTCCCGTCTCGACGTTTTGGCCCTCTTTTCGGGCTTCAAAAGCGCGCGCGGGAGGAGTACATTGACAGGCGCTGCGCTTCCACGGCCGGAAGCCGTAACAATAAAAGGTCTGATTCATGTCACCCATCGAAAAATCCAGCAAACTCGATCACGTCTGCTATGACATCCGTGGCCCGGTACTAAAAGAGGCCAAACGCCTTGAAGAAGAAGGCAATAAGGTTCTGAAACTGAATATCGGCAACCCGGCCCCTTTCGGTTTTGAGGCCCCGGATGAGATCCTGGTGGACGTCATCCGCAATCTGCCAACGGCTCAGGGCTACTGCGACTCCAAGGGACTCTGGTCGGCCCGTAAAGCCATTATGCAGCACTATCAGCAGCGCGGCATGCTGGATATTACCACCGAAGATATCTATATCGGCAATGGGGTTTCAGAGCTTATTGTGCAGGCCATGCAGGCTCTGCTGAACAGCGGCGACGAGATGCTGGTACCAGCGCCGGACTACCCATTGTGGACTGCAGCGGTCTCTCTGTCCGGTGGTAATGCGGTGCATTATCTGTGCGATGAATCATCCGACTGGTTCCCGGATCTGGATGACATTCGTTCAAAGATTACGCCCCGCACCCGCGGAATCGTCATCATTAACCCCAACAATCCCACCGGCGCCGTCTATTCCAAAGAGTTGCTGCTGGAGATTGTTGAGCTCGCCCGCCAGCACGACCTGATCATTTTTGCCGACGAGATCTACGACAAGATTCTTTACGATGAGGCGCAACATCACTCTATTGCCGCACTGGCGCCCGATCTGCTGACCATCACCTTTAATGGTCTGTCAAAAACTTACCGCGTGGCGGGTTTCCGCCAGGGCTGGATGGTGTTGAACGGGCCGAAGAAACACGCCCGCGGCTATATCGAAGGGCTGGAAATGCTGGCGTCGATGCGGCTGTGCGCTAACGTCCCGGCCCAGCACGCCATTCAGACTGCCCTGGGCGGTTATCAGAGCATCAGCGAATTTATCCTGCCAGGCGGCCGTCTTTATGAGCAGCGTAATCGCGCCTGGGAACTGATTAACGATATTCCTGGCGTGAGCTGCGTTAAGCCAAATGGCGCGCTCTATATGTTCCCGCGCATCGATCCTAAGCGTTTTAATCTGCACGACGACCAGAAAATGGTGCTCGACTTCCTGTTGCAGGAAAAAGTACTGCTGGTTCAGGGCAGCGCCTTTAACTGGCCTTACCCGGATCACGTACGTATCGTCACCCTGCCCCGGGTTGACGATCTGGAGATGGCCATCAGCAAATTCGGCCGTTTCCTTTCCGGTTACCATCAGTAAAGCGCGCGGCAGCGCAGGGATTTGCATCTTCCCTTCGCTGCCCTCACAATGGCTCAATACCGTTTCCGGAATGATGTACTATGAGCCAGAGTCACTTTTTCGCCCACCTTTCCCGCCTGAAACTAATTAATCGCTGGCCGCTGATGCGCAACGTGCGTACGGAAAATGTTTCCGAGCACAGTCTGCAAGTGGCGATGGTCGCCCATGCGCTGGCGGCTATCAAAAACCGCAAGTTTGGCGGCAATCTTAACGCCGAACGTATCGCCCTGCTGGCGCTCTATCACGACGCCAGCGAAGTGCTAACCGGCGATCTACCGACACCAGTAAAGTATTTCAACACCCAGATTGCTCATGAGTATAAGGCGATTGAAAAGATAGCCCAGCACAAACTGGTCGAGATGGTTCCCGAAGAGCTGCGCGATATCTTCGCCCCGCTTATCGATGAACAGCAATGCAGCGCAGAGGAAAAATCGCTGGTTAAACAGGCAGATGCTCTGTGCGCTTACCTGAAATGTCTGGAGGAATTGTCCGCCGGGAACAATGAGTTTCTGCTGGCAAAGAGCCGACTGGAAAAGACCCTGGCCGAGCGAAAAAGTGAAGAAATGGACTATTTTATGCAGGTCTTCGTTCCCAGCTTTCATCTGTCGCTCGACGAAATCAGCCAGGATTCTCCGCTGTAACCGTTTCCTGGAGCCCGCTTCTGACGGGCTCTTTTTCTCTTCGTAACCTCTCGCAAAAAATCACTCTCTCCCGCCCTTTGGAACCACAACGCCGTATCATGCCGTGACGCATTTTTCATTATGGTCAGGCCGAACTTGATTTGTGTGTACTCGTGTGTATAAATATCACTACCGGGAGGGAGCCATGAAATCCGGCGATCTGATAAAAACGCTGACTGCGGCAGGTTGCATTCTGCGCCGCCAGGGCGGCGGCAGTCATCAAATCTGGTGGTCTCCCATTACCGGGCGTACATTCCCGGTCCCACATCCCAAAAAGGATTTACCTGTCGGCACGGTAAAAGCTATCAAAAGGATGGCGGGGATCCAGACCCACTAACCAGGAGGCCATATATGTTTTTCTCTGTTGGCGTTTGCTTACCGGAAAATGACCAGACCGCGTTCGGACTGGTGGTACCGGCTCTGTGTAACGAAAGCTACGGTTGCCTTTCCGCCGCCGATACCGAAGCGGAAATGGCCGCCAGGGCAAGGGAAGCCATTCTGCTTATTGTGGAACAGATGGCGGAAGACAGCGTCGATCTGTCCACTCTCCACGATGCGGGCACTCTGCGCTATAAGAAGGATCCCCAGTGGGTAGACTATAGCGAATGGTTCGCCGTCGATGTCGATATCAGCCGCTTTAGCGGTAAGCCGCTGCGCATCAATATTTCACTACCCGATACTCTGCTGGCCTGCATTGATAATCGGGTAAAAGAGAATCCCGCCGCTTATCGAGATCGTAGTCACTTTCTGGCCCAAGCGGCGCGTCACGAACTCTCGGCGCATCAGAAATAACCACCCGGCGTTAAACACCGGGCGGGAAGAGATCAGAACGGAAACAGTACCGGAATCAGCAACACGCAGACCACCATCACAATCAGGGTGAATGGCACGCCAATCTTCACAAAGTCGCTGAACTGATAGTTACCCGGCCCCAGCACCAGAGTATTCACCGGCGACGAAACCGGCGTCATAAAGGCGGCGGATGCCGCCATGGCGACCACCATCGCAAAAGGATAAGGAGAAACGCCCATCGACTTCGCCGCCGCCAGCGCGATTGGCGCCATCAACACCGCCGTGGCGGTGTTAGAGATAAACAGCCCAATGGTGGCGCACAGCACAAACAGACAAACCAGCATCAGATGCGGCCCGTAACCACCGCCCACCTCCATTAGCCCTTTAACGATCAGATCCACCCCGCCAGTTTTCTGCAACGCCAGCGCGAAAGGCATCATGCCCACAATCAGGATAATGCTTGGCCAGTGGATCGCTTTCCAGGCGCTTTCAGAGTCGATACAGCGAAACTTACCCATCAACAGACAGGCGATAATGGCCGCAACGGGATTGGGGACCTCATCGGTTAGCATCAGCGCTACCATCAGCGCCAGGCAAAAAATGGCATGGGGTGCCTGACTATGGGCAGGAGAGGCTTCCTGCTCTTCCACCGGCAAATTGAGCACCACGAAATCGCGGCTCTGCTGTCCTAGTTGGCTGATCAACTTCCAGTTACCGACAACCAGCAGGGTATCTCCCAACTGCAGCGGCTCATCCAGTAAGCCGCCCGCTATCGCTTCGCCGTTGCGCTTGATGCCCACCACGTTCAGACCATAGCGACTGCGAAACGCTATCTGACGCACCGTCTGTCCCATCAACTCCGACTCCGGCGTCATCACCACTTCGGCCATCCCTACGTCCAGCGCCTGGTCGGAAAAGTATTCGCCACGCAGTATCATCGGCTCCAGCATCTGTTCGCCACAGAATTCGCGCAGGTCGACTTCTGAATTGGACATATCGATCAACAGCACATCCCGCACCCGAAACTCGGTTCCACCGGTCGCGTTCACAATCACACGCCGGAAGCGACGCCAGCGTTCCAGGCCAATCACGTTAGCACCATAGCGCTCGCGCAGTTTCAGATCGTCCAGCCGCTGACCGATCAACGGAGAACCCGGGCGAATCGCCAGGCGCCGCGCCCGCCCGCTCAGGCGATACTCTTTAATCAAATCCCGAAAAGTCCGGCGCTTCCAGCCCTCTTTACCGTCGTCCCGCTCCCGTCCCTTCAGGGCGAAGCGCGCCACCAGCATATAGCCGATGCCCAGCAGCAAAATAACCGCGCCTATCGGCGTCACGCTAAAAAAGTGGAAGCCCTGCAGCCCTTCGCGCAGCAGTTCGCTGTTCACCACCAGGTTAGGTGGCGTCGCCACCAGGGTCATCATGCCGCTGATGAGACCAGCGAAGCTGAGCGGCATCATCAGACCCGAAGGCGCAATTTTCATACGCGCTGAAACGCTCAGCACCACAGGAATAAAAATCGCCACTACGCCGGTGGAGCTCATAAATGCGCCCAACCCGGCAACGGTAACCATCAGCAGCACCAGCATTTTGGTTTCGCTACTGCCCGCCACCTGTACCAGCCAGGAGCCCATCCGCGCCGCCACACCGGTGCGCACCAGCCCCTCGCCGATAATAAACAGCGCGGCGATCAGGATAACATTCGGATCGCTAAAGCCCGAAAAGGCCTCGCTCAGGGTCAGAGTGCCGCTCAATACAAAGGCGACAATCACCATCAGCGCCACGGCATCCATGCGTACCTTATCGGTCGCAAATAAAATAACGGCAATCGCCAACAGGGACAGAACCCAGATAAGTTCAGCGTTCACAACCCATCCTTGTTGAATTCACACAGACATGCATCATGCCATAAAAAAGCCCCGCCAGAAGCGGGGCCAAATCATTATTCAGTGCGTTTCCACCTGCGTTAAACCGCCGGGCTCAGGCAGTATTCGCAGCGCATCCAGGCGCGCGATAGCGAAGTCCACCTCGTCGAGGCGCGGCGTCCCCTGAGGCGCATTAACCGCAATCACCCGGCAGCCCGCCGCCAGACCAGCTTCGATCCCCGCAGGGGCATCTTCCACCACCGCGCAAGCTTCCGGTTGCAGCGCCAGACGTTGGGCGCCCAGCAGGTAGGCATCCGGCTGCGGTTTCCCCTTCGCCACCTGCTCAGCGGTCACCAGAACCTTCGGCTCCGGCAGCCCCGCCGCCCGGATCCTGGCCGATGCCACCGGCAGCGAGCCGGAGGTCACGATAGCCCAGGGCACACCCGCCGCGTTTAACTGTTCAAGCAGAGCCAGTGCCCCGGGCAGCGCGATGACACCGTCAGTATCTTCCGCTTCGATTTTCTCCAGCGCGTAGAATTCGCGTTGAATGTCCGCCTCATCACGCCCGGCCATAAAATGGCGCAGCGAGGTTATCGCCTGCTTACCGTGAATAAAGCTCAGCACCTCTTCATGGTTGATGCCGAAACGATCGGCCCAGCGGCACCATGCCCGCTCCACCACCGGCAGTGAATCCACCAGCGTACCATCAAGATCGAACAGGAATCCCTGACACTCCACGCATTACCTCCCGGTTCAGGCGTTAATAATCTGGCTAATTTCATTGGCGCTGAGGTGATACTGACGCGGGCAACCGTGCCAGACCTTCAGCATACGCTGGTATTTATCCCACATTGGCGTCTGCGAGTTAAAGCCGTGGCTGCCAGCATCGAAGTGGGCGTAGCGCCCTTCCACATTCACCATGAAGCGCACATAGCCCAGGAAACGCGCTTCGGTCGCGGCATCAAAACCCAGGAAGGTGACCCGACGCTCGTCGATCTCCTGGTTATCCTTAAGGTTGCTCCAGGAGACGTGCAGAGCGTGGTACATCTCCATCACATCGATGATTTCGCGGCAGGTCTCTTCCGTGAGCTGACCAAATTCGCGATCCAGCTCGCGCATCTGCAGCCCGTAGCCACGCTCCACGATGGTCTGCAGGCGACGATAACGCTCGGCGTTGTCCGGATCGAGCAGGGTCATCATTTTGTACTGGTTCGAAAGAATCAGACGCTGGGCGTTGGTCATTTCCATTTCTTTACTCCTCAAGGCTGAGAGCCTGCGAACAATAGACTAAAAAAAGAGGCACATAAATGTGCCTTCCTTTATATGCGTAATTCAGGGGGGATTACAAATCATCAAGAAAAGTTTTATCCAACTGGCGAAACGCGCGTTTAAGGGTTTCCGCCAGCGCCTGGTAGTCAGGCTTGCCCTGTACCGGCGTCATTGACTGCCCGGCTTCTTCCAGACGTTCCCGAACCTCATAGAACCACTGAAGGACTGACGGCGGCAGCGGCGTCACCGAACGCTTACCCAACCACCACAGCCCCTGTAGCGGCAGACTCAGCGCAAATAGCGCGGTTGCGACAGTCGGGCCGATCTGGCCCCCCAGGGCTATCTGCCAGCACAGCGTAAAGATGGCGATCGGCGGCATAAAGCGGATGGCGAAACGGGTAGCGCGAATCACGCGGTTTTCAACAAAGACGGGGGCAAGACGTTTTTCCATTGGCCACGTCCCGGCGTACTGCTGACCCCGACGAAACAGGCTAAACCCGCTCACCGGGCGATTCGGGGAAGATGACATGGCTTATACCTCAAATTCACAAACAAAAAATAAAATTTTTATGCAAGATAACAACAGTAAGTGACAAGATTCAAAATGTTTTGTCATTAAGTGGCGCAATCGAGTATCCTGTGCCGGCCTTTGGTGGCCGCCTTTTGATTCCCGTAGGGTTAACCGTAACGGAACACCTGGTGCCACATTTTGCGCTTTGCGCCTGTGTCTTTAGTTTACGCGAAATCGCCTGAACGCATGACTATTTCTTCGCCATGCCAAAATAAAGAACCTGGCATGACGTTAATCATAAACGTCGACGTCATCTTACGCTACGCTGAGAGACTGAATGTCGTTTTTTTAGCCACGTATATAAATAGGTACTTCCATGTCGAGTAAGTTAGTACTGGTTCTGAACTGCGGTAGCTCCTCACTGAAATTCGCCATCATTGATGCCGCTAACGGCGAAGAGCACATCTCTGGCCTGGCCGAGTGTTTCCACCTGCCGGAAGCCCGCATCAAATGGAAAATGGACGGAAATAAAGAAGAAGCCGCGCTGGGCGCAGGTGCTGCCCATAGCGAAGCGCTGAACTTTATTGTTAATAACATTCTGGCGCAGAAGCCGGAGCTATCCGCCCAACTGACCGCTATCGGCCACCGTATCGTGCACGGCGGTGAGAAATACACCCGCTCCGTTGTCATTGACGACAGCGTTATCCAGGGTATCAAAGACTCCGCATCTTTTGCACCGCTGCACAACCCGGCTCACCTGATCGGCATCGCAGAAGCGCTGAAATCCTTCCCGCAGTTGAAGGACAAAAACGTGGCCGTATTCGACACCGCGTTCCATCAGACCATGCCGGAAGAGTCTTACCTCTATGCCCTGCCATACAGCTTGTATAAAGAGCACGGCATCCGTCGCTATGGCGCTCACGGCACCAGCCACTTCTATGTCACCCAGGAAGCCGCCAAAGTGCTGAACAAGCCGGTGGAAGAGCTGAACATCATTACCTGCCACCTGGGCAACGGCGGTTCCGTTTCTGCGATTCGCAACGGCAAATGCGTTGACACCTCCATGGGTCTGACCCCGCTGGAAGGTCTGGTTATGGGCACCCGCTCCGGTGATATCGACCCGGCTATCATCTTCCATCTGCACGATACTCTGGGTATGAGTGTGGATCAGATCAACAAGCTGCTGACCAAAGAGTCCGGCCTGCTGGGTCTGACCGAAGTGACCAGCGACTGCCGCTACGTTGAAGATAACTACGACACCAAAGAAGATGCGAAGCGCGCGATGGACGTTTACTGCCACCGTCTGGCGAAGTACATCGGTTCCTACACCGCGCTGATGGATGGTCGTCTGGACGCGGTCATCTTCACCGGCGGCATCGGCGAAAACGCAGCGATGGTACGTGAACTCTCCCTGGGCAAACTGGGCGTACTGGGCTTCGAAGTCGATCACGAGCGCAACCTGGCTGCCCGCTTCGGCAAGTCTGGCTTCATCAATAAAGAAGGCACTCGTCCGGCCATCGTCATTCCGACCAACGAAGAACTGGTCATCGCGCAGGACGCCAGCCGTCTGACCGCCTGATTCCCCACCGCCAGCCCTGCTGGCGGTGTTGTTTTGTGTCGCGCCCGCCGCAGCGGGCGCCTGCAGCAAGAGGATAAATCGTGTCCCGTATCATCATGCTTATTCCAACCGGAACCAGTGTCGGCCTGACCAGCGTCAGCCTCGGCGTGATCCGCGCAATGGAACGTAAAGGCGTTCGTCTGAGCGTCTTCAAACCCATCGCCCAACCGCGCAGCGGCGGCGATGCGCCTGACCAGACGACCACCATCATCCGCGCTAACTCCGACCTGCCGGCCGCCGAGCCGCTGCGCATGAGCCACGTCGAGTCGCTGTTGTCCAGCAACCAGAAAGACGTGCTGATGGAAGAGATTATCGCCAACTACCACGCCAATACCAAAGATGCGGAAGTGGTGCTGGTCGAAGGCCTGGTGCCGACCCGTAAACACCAGTTCGCCCAGTCGCTGAACTACGAGATAGCCAAAACGCTGAACGCGGAAATCGTCTTCGTGACGGCACCCGGCACCGACAGCCCGGAGCAGATCAAAGAGCGTCTGGAACTGACTCGCAGCAGCTTCGGCGGCGCGAAGAACAGCAACATCACCGGCGTTATCGTCAATAAGCTGAACGCGCCGGTTGACGAGCAGGGCCGTACTCGTCCGGATCTCTCCGAGATCTTCGACGACTCCACCAAGGCCCAGGTCATCCACATCGAGCCCAAAAAACTGCAGGAAACCAGCCCGCTGCCAGTGCTGGGCGCCGTGCCGTGGAGCTTCGATCTGATAGCCACCCGCGCCATCGATATGGCTCGTCACCTGAATGCCGACATCATTAACGAAGGCGACATCAACACCCGTCGCGTGAAGTCTGTGACCTTCTGCGCCCGCAGCATTCCCCATATGCTGGAGCACTTCCGCCCGGGATCTCTGCTGGTAACTTCTGCCGATCGCCCCGACGTACTGGTCGCTGCCTGCCTCGCCGCCATGAACGGTGTTGAGATCGGCGCCCTGCTGCTGACCGGCGGTTATCAGATGGACGAGCGCATCGCCAAACTGTGCGAACGCGCCTTCAGCACCGGCCTGCCGGTCTTTATGGTCAGCACCAATACCTGGCAGACCTCGCTGAGCCTGCAGAGCTTCAACCTCGAAGTTCCGGCCGATGACCACGAGCGTATCGAGAAGGTTCAGGAATATGTGGCCAGCCACATCAGTCAGGAGTGGATCGACTCTCTGACCGCCACTTCCGAGCGCAGCCGTCGCCTCTCTCCGCCCGCCTTCCGCTACCAGCTCACCGAGCTGGCGCGCAAAGCAGGCAAGCGCGTGGTGCTGCCGGAAGGCGACGAACCGCGTACCGTCAAAGCGGCTTCTATCTGCGCACAGCGCGGTATCGCGACCTGTGTGCTGTTGGGCAACCCGGACGAAGTAAACCGCGTTGCGGCTTCTCAGGGCGTTGAACTGGGTGCCGGTATCGAAATCGTCGATCCGAACGTGGTACGTGAAAGCTACGTTGCCCGCCTGGTGGAGCTGCGTAAGAACAAAGGCATGACCGAAGCCGTTGCTCGCGAACAGCTGGAAGACAACGTCGTGCTGGGCACGCTGATGCTGGAGCAGGACGAAGTCGACGGTCTGGTTTCTGGCGCTGTTCACACCACTGCCAACACCATCCGTCCGCCGCTGCAGCTGATCAAAACCGCGCCGGGCAGCTCGCTGGTCTCTTCCGTGTTCTTTATGCTGCTGCCGGAACAGGTTTACGTCTATGGCGACTGCGCCATCAACCCGGATCCGACCGCCGAGCAGCTGGCTGAAATCGCTATTCAATCTGCTGATTCCGCCACTGCCTTCGGTATTGAGCCGCGTGTCGCGATGCTCTCCTACTCCACCGGTACCTCCGGCGCAGGTAGCGATGTAGAGAAAGTGCGTGAAGCCACCCGTCTGGCCCAGGAAAAACGCCCGGATCTGATGATCGACGGCCCGCTTCAGTATGACGCCGCCGTAATGGCCGACGTAGCTAAATCTAAAGCACCGAATTCTCCGGTTGCTGGTCGCGCTACCGTCTTCATCTTCCCGGATCTGAACACCGGTAACACCACTTACAAAGCCGTACAGCGTTCCGCTGATCTGATCTCCATCGGACCGATGCTGCAGGGTATGCGTAAGCCGGTGAATGACCTGTCCCGCGGCGCGCTGGTTGACGATATCGTCTACACCATCGCACTGACCGCGATTCAGTCCACCCAGCAGTAAGCTGTGGCGTACTGATGTCCGGGCCGTCCTTTGGGGCGGCCCGGACATTTCTCCCCCCAAACCCACTCTCTGTCACATTTCCTGTTTCTGGCTTTTCCCTTCGACACCAAATATGACCTGAATCAGTTCACCTCAGTGGGCAACGGAAAAAAACTGTATCAAGCGGGTGCGGATGAAGGGGGGCATCCGCTGGCAATCGGTGGGCGACGGCAGCGACGCCAACCATACCGCAGCGCCGGGAATTCCGACGCTTGATGGCCTGGGCCCCATCGGCGCGGGTTTTCACAGCCCGGAGGAATATCTGGATATCGCCAGTATCGAACCGCGCATTCGCCTGCTGCGCCGGGTGATGGAGTTATTGTAATTGGTATGAACCTCCCCCGCCTGAGACGGGGGAGCTATTACAACAGCTCGTGCGCCGCCGCAACGATATCCCCGGCGGTAAGGCCATACTCCTGCTGAAGAAACGCCTGGGTGCCCACCTGACCATAGCGCCCATTAACCCCAACGCGCCGCATCGGCGTCGGGCAGGACTCTCCCAGCACTTCGGCAACGGCGGAGCCCAGGCCATTATGGATGCTGTGATTCTCGCAGGTTACGATGCGCCCCGTCTGACGTGCATATCTGACAATCAGCTGTCGATCGATAGGCTTAAGGGTGAACATATCGATAACTGCGGCGCTTATCCCCTGCTGTTCCAGTATGTGTGCCGCCTGGCGCGCTTCACCCACCATAATACCGTTGGCAATAAGCGTCACATCCTGGCCGTCGCGCAGCAGGTTACCTTTGCCGATAGTAAACCGGCTGCCGGGCTGATAGACGGTGGCGGCCTGTTTGCGAATAGTGCGCAGCCAGTAGAACCCCTCCATATCGATCAATTGTTCCAGGAGCCCGCGCAGCATAACCGCATCGGTGGCCTCCATTACCACGGCATGCGCCAGACCGCGCACAATCCCCATATCCTCAAACGACATATGGGTCCCGCCGTTATGACAGGCCGTCACCCCGGCATCGGAAGCTATCACCTTCACATTGTTACCCTGGTAATCCAGCGCCATAAATAGCTGGTCGAAGCAGCGACGGCTGGCAAAGGCGGTAAAGGTGTGAAAAAAGGGGCGCCGCCCGGTCAGGGCCAGACCTGCCGCCACACCAACGGCATTGGCCTCCATAATACCGCAGTTAATTACGTGCCTGGGATGGTCACGCTGCACGCTGTCCATCGCCATTGAACTCATCAGATCCGCCTCCAACGCGATAATGCCGCTTTGGGCCGCAATCTGCTCCGTGACAAACTGCGCATAGACGCTGCGCATCTCCACGCTATCTTTTCCGCCCGGGGCGGCAACCTTAATCATGGATAGCCTCCAGTTCTCTGACAGCCTGTTCCAGCGCTGCCCGCATTTTCGCATTGGGCCGTAAATGGTGTGAATTACTCAACGCCTCCAGACAGGGCACCCCCTGCCCTTTATGACTGTCCAGAATCACCAGCAATGGCCGTTGCTCCTCGCCGCGCGCGGGCTTCGCCGCCTGATGCAGTGCCGCAATATCGTCCCCCTTGATGGTCAGCACATCAAAACCGAAAGCGCGAAACTTTTCGGCCAGATCGAAAGGCTGGATAATTTCATCCAGGGTGCCGTCCAGTTGCTGCTTATTCCAGTCTACGAAGATCAGTAAATTATTCAGGCGGTGATGGGCGATAAACTGGAATGCCTCCCAGCACTGCCCCTCATTTAACTCACCGTCACCGACAATACAGAATACCCGGTTCGGGCGGCTGGCCAGCTTGTGGGAAAGCGCAATCCCTGCCGCGATAGAGATCCCCTGTCCCAACGAACCGGTGGTGGCGTCCACCCCCGGGGTTTTCAGCCTATCGGGGTGGCTCGGCAAACGGGTACCGTTCTGATTCAGTGTCGCCAGCGCCTCCATGGGAAAAAATCCCCCGAGCGCCAGAGTGCTATATAGCGCCGGGCCCGCATGACCTTTAGATAGCACGAAATAGTCGCGCTCCGGCCAGTCTGCTTTTGAGGGATCAATTCGCATCACATCGCCGTAGAGTACCGCCAGGGTCTCTACCACTGACATGCTGCCGCCATAATGACCAAACCCCAGATGATTCAGCATTTTCAATGTTTCAATACGGATAGCGCGCGCCAGGCGCGTCAGTTCACTTACCGACGTCATGATTTCACCCCTCCTTTTTCTTCGCCGTCGTGACGACGAACCGGCTTATTCCTCATCAATACCCCTGCGATAACCAGCAGTGCGAACACGACCACCACCACACCGGTAATCTGTATCGGCGACAGCCAGCGTGCCAGATTGCCCAGCACGATCCCCACAACCCCAAAATCGGCATCAGAGAAGGTGGTATTGGCGAATCCCAGCGCCCCCAGCACCGGCAGCAGCAGTACCGGCAAAAAGGTAATCAGCAGGCCGTTAGCAAAGGCCCCCAGCATCGCGCCGCGTCGTCCCCCCGTGGCATTGCCAAACACCCCGGCCGTTGCGCCGGTAAAAAAGTGTGGCACCACCCCGGGCAGGATCAGCACCAGTTTTAACTGGCCCAACAGGAATAGCCCCACCAGCCCGCCAAGAAAACTAAACAGGAAACCAATCAGTACCGCATTCGGGGCATAGGGATAGACCACCGGGCAGTCCAGCGCCGGTCGGGCATTGGGTACCAGCTTCTCTGAAAATCCGGTAAAGGCCGGAACAATTTCCGCCAGAATCAGCCGCACCCCCTGAAGGATGATGAATACTCCGGCAGCAAAGGTGATAGCCTGAATAATGGCGTAGACCAGGAAGTTTTGACCGGCGCTAAGTTCTCCTTCGACGTAGTCGCGTCCGGCGCATACTGCCAGAATCATGTAGATGACGATCATCGTCAGCGAGATAGAGATAGAGCTATCGCGCAGGAAGCTCAGGTTCTTTGGCAGGTTCATCTCTTCGGTCGAGCGCGATCCCCGACCGCACAGTCCCCCGATCCAGCCCGCCAGTACATAGCCCAGGGTTCCGAAATGACCAAAGGCGATATCATCATTGCCGGTAATACGCCGCATATAGCGCTGGGCCAGCGCCGGAAAGAAGGCCATCACCAGCCCTAACAGTAGCGAACCGGTAAAGACCAGAGCTCCCCCTTTAAACCCCGCCACCGTCAGAATCACGCTAATCATGCAGGCCATATAAAAGGTGTGATGGCCGGTCAGAAAAATAAATTTCAGCCGGGTAAAGCGCGCTACCACAATATTCGCCACCATCCCAAATGCCATGATCAGCGCCGTTGCCGCGCCATATTTTTCCAGCGCGATAGAGACTATCGCCTCATTATTAGGAATAATCCCTTGAATATTAAACGCATGTTCAAAGATTCCCCCCAAAGGATTAAGCGAACTGACCAGCACGGTAGCACCACCGCCCAACACGACAAAACCCAGAATCGTTTTGATGGTGCCTTTCACCACATCAGAAAATCCTTTTTTCTGCGCCAGCAGTCCAGTCAGGGCAATAATCCCCACCAGAATAGCAGGAACTTTTAATATATCGACGATGAAACTCAGCATAATTCCACCCGATGTTCAGAAGTTATTTTTGGGAAAAATAAGCACGCAGCCGGGTTTCCAGCTCATTAATATCGATAATGTTATCGATAACCACCAGTTTTTCTTCCGGAACGCTGGCGCTGGCGGCAATATCTTTCGCCATCACAAAAAGATCGGCCGCATCTATGGTGGCAGAGGCCAGATCGGCATGTTCCACGTCCGCTTCAATCTCCATTTTTTTAAGAATTTTTTTGATATTCATCTCGACCATAAAACTACTGCCGAGTCCCGATCCACACACCGCCATAATTTTCATCATCATTCACCTTTATTCAGGAGTAACAGAAGTGTATGCCGCGGATTACCACAGCAAATAAATAAAGAGCGGTTAATTAATATCTGGCGATAATCGCCATTATTTCTTCCCGACGGGTGGCCGCATGAAGTGCCGCTAAATCCGTTTCACTGGAAAAAAGTTCGGCCAGCGCAGCAAGCGCGTCAATATGGCTGTGGCGATCGGCGGCTGCCAGCAGAATAATCAAATCCACGGGCTCCTGTTCCACGCCGCCGAAGGTCACCCCCTGCTCCAGCTTTAATAACGCCAGCCCTGTGGCCAAAGCCCCCTGCTCCGGTCGGGCATGGGGCATTGCCAGTCCCGGCGCCAGCACAAAATACGGGCCCAGCTGGCGATACTGCTGCTGGATAGCCTCCAGATAGCCCGGCGTAATCACCCCCTGATCCAGCAATGGCCGGGCGCAGTACGCCAGTGCCTGCTGCCAGTCGTCCATTGACGTTGCCAGTTGAATGGTGGCGTCGTTCAGCCAGCGACTCAGCATCTTCAACCTCCGGTGCTACCCGTTTGGAATGAACAAACTTTATGCAAGGCATTCACCTCTTACTGTGATGAGCACCACAAAAGATAGCGCTACCATTTAGCGCACTCGCAATTTGTGATAGCGCTATCAGAAAGAGCGAATGCTGAGAAAAGGCAGAAAACCTCCCGGGTTACGACGTATACTTGCGGGAATTCCCAATCCGCAGCACGGAGCGGGAGCGCCAGATAACTCACAGGTTGTGAAGCAGGAATTAGCATGTCGATAACCAGAAAGAGACGTGGCACTGGCAAAGTGACGCTCGCAGATGTGGCCCAGCAGGCAGGCGTGGGCACCATGACCGTTTCACGCGCGCTGCGTACACCGGAACAGGTTTCAGAAAAGCTGAGAGAGAAGATTCAGGCCGTGGTACAGGAATTAGGGTATACCCCTAATCTGACGGCAAGCGCCCTCGCCTCTGCCTCTTCGCGCACCATCGCCATGATTGTGCCCGACCTGGCCGAATCGGGGTGTACCGAGATGTTCGCCGGATTACAGCAGGTACTGCAACCGGCCGGCTACCAGATCATGCTGGCTGAATCGCGCCATCGCCTGGAGCGGGAAGAAAAATTGCTGGAAACGCTGATGGCCTCTAATCTTGCCGCTGCAATTCTGCTAAGCGTAGAGCATAGCGAAACGGTAACAAACTGGCTGACCCAGGTGGAAATGCCAGTGTTGGAGATCGGCGCGACCTGTGACGATCCCATTGATATGAATATCGGCATCGATATTGTCACTGCCATGTTCGAACTGACTCAAATGCTGATAAAGCGCGGCTATCAGAATATCGGGCTGCTGTGCGCCCGCCAGGAACAGTGGATTTTTCAGCAGCACCTGCAGGGCTGGTATAAGGCAATGATGAAATACCACCTCGCTCCCGGGCGCGTCATCAATGCCGCAACGGCCCCGAATTTCTCAACCGGTGCCGCCCAGCTACCGGAGTTTCTGTTAGCCTGGCCAGAGCTGGACGCCCTGGTATGTGTCTCTGATGAACTGGCCTGCGGAGCCCTCTGGGAATGTCAAAGACGGCGCATCCGGGTACCGGACGATCTGGCGATTGTCGGATTCGGAGACAGCGATGCCAGCCGGGTATGCCAGCCTGCGCTGACCACCGTAGCGGTACCACATTATCGAATTGGGGAAGAAGCCGGACGCGCCTTGCTGGCGCGCCTTGGCGGGAAAGAGCCGGAAGACGGCACGCCGCTACTGCCAACGCTCCGTCTGCGGGAAAGCTGTTAACAGCTTATTCCGCCGGTTGTTCGCTGTCCGGTTTCTGGTCTGAGGCTGGTTCCGGGCTCTTTTCCTTTTCCGCTTTCACCGGCTTGTCGTCACGCTCTTTGCGCGACTCATTACCGGCATTGCGGCTCATCCACAGCGCCAGCGCCTTCAGGGAGTCAGGGGTAAATTCGTCGCAGCGGGCGGTAATCTCCTCCGGCGACATCCAGCATACCTCGCTGACCTCCTCTTCCTGCAGTGCAAAGGGGCCGTGAGATACGCAGCTAAACAACCCGCCCCAGACCCGGCAGTTTTCATCCTCAAAGTAGAACTGTCCATGCTCGGCAAAAGGCACCCCGGCAATCCCCAGCTCCTCTTCCGCCTCGCGTTTGGCGGAATCCAGCATCTGTTCGTCCGCCATCACCACGCCGCCCGCGGTAGCGTCCAGCATGCCGGGCAGGAAGTCTTTGGTTTCAGTACGGCGCTGCACCAGAATTTTGCCCATACCGTCGTGCACCACGATATAGGTCGCGCGATGGCGCAAACACTGCGCCCGCATCTGCTCGCGGCTGGACTGCGCGATCACTTCATTATCTTCGTTGACAATGTCAACCCATTCCGTGCCAGTTTGACTCTGCTCCACCATCGGGAAACCTTATTCTGTTCTGGGCGCTCTGACGGCGCGTTAATGGTCAGGCAATGCCTGGTCGTCAGTCAAATTACGGTGTTATATCCTGCTGCGCAATAAGCGCGTTATCTTCAAGGCTATAAACGCTCAGAAGTCCATCATCCAGCATTCCATAGCTGGCCGCAAAGCCCCCCTTTGGGATGCTGACCGAACCGGGATTGAAGAGAAAAATCTCGCCGCGGCGCTCCGCCATCGGGATATGGGTATGGCCGCTGACCAGCACATCACCTGCCGCCAGAGCGGGCAGCTTATCCGGATGATAAAGATGGCCGTGGGTCAGAAACAATCGCCCGTGCGGCAGTAAAACCTGCTGCCAGGGAGCGGTAATGGGAAAGTTCAGCAGCATCTGATCCACTTCGCTATCACAGTTGCCGCGTACCGCAATAATGCGCTCAGCCGCTTTGTTAAGGCGTTCCGCCACCCGGGCAGGCTGGTAACCTTCCGGCAGCGCGTTGCGCGGGCCGTGATTCAGCAAGTCTCCCAGCAGAATCAGCCACTGCGCGCCGCTGGCGGCAAAGCGTTCCAGCACTTTTTCAGTGGCCGACAGCGAACCGTGAATATCCGATGCGAACATCAGTTTCATTTCACTTATACCCGTGTAAATCAGACAGGAGGTAATGATAACGGATTTTTTAGCACGGTTCAGCCTGCGGCTGCCTTTGCCGATAGTGCGACAAAACGCTGCACAGAGGCGCGCTGCCACTGGAAGCCGGCATATTCCGCAAGGCGCGGCGGCACGGTATCGCCGTGCATCACCAGTCGGTTGAGCATCAGCGCTAAATCGCTGTCGGCAATACACCACTCACCAAACAAATTTTGCGATCCCTGGGCCAGTAGCGATTGCGCAAGACTGAACAGGCTGTTCACTTCACGCTGTACGCTTTCATCAAGGGGAGGACGCCGGGCAGCGGCGAAAATAACGTCGGTAGGACGCGCGGCCCGCAGCCCGACAAGGCCGCTGCGTATCCAGGCCTGGAGCTGCCGCGCCTGAGCCCGTTTTTCGCGATCGAACGGATAAAGCCGTTCCCAGGTGGGTGGCGCAAAACGCTCTTCCAGATATTCGTCAATCGCCGATGATTCGCTCAGGGCAAAACCGTCAATCTCCAGCAGTGGCACCCGTCGGGTCACGCCATAGCCTGGCCATGTCGGATTCAGGTTCGCCTGCTGTTCCAGATCGACGGTTTCCAGAGTAAAAGGCACCCCCTTTTCCATCAGGGAGACATAAACCGACATAACCCAGGGGCTAAAATACTGAGCATCGCTCCATAGCGTTATCACTGGCTGATTCATGGCATTCTCACGGCGATTATTGGAATCAATAATGTAGCCTGGTTCAGGCCGGATAAAAAAGCCCGGCCATCACAGAAGAATCAGCCAAATCCTGATGCCGTGTAACTACGACTGTTCTGCTTCCTGAATGACCTGCGTTTTCTCGTCCTGCTGGCTTTGCCAGATAAACCACAGCGCAATAGCGAGGCAGATCGCCGCCAGAACCCGGTTAGTGGAGAAAGGAATCGCGCTGTTGCCCAACCAGCCAAAGCTGTCGATGATAATCGACATACTAAGCTGCCCCAGAATCACCGCCACCGTCGCCAGGGCCGTTCCTATACGCTGTACGGCAAAGACCATGGTCAGCACGTAAACCAGGCCGAGCAGCGACCCCAGTAGCTGCCACTTGGGCACGTCCAGCAGCGTCACCGCATGGGGCGGCTCGAAAAAGATAACCAGAACCGCGCAGACCAGGGTGCCCACCAGAAAGGTCAGAAACGCAGTGCGGATAGCTCCCTGACTGGCGCCCAGACGGGCATTCACAGCAGCCTGGACGCTAAGAAAGGCGCCACCCGCCAGCGCAAGTAAAGTCATTATCACAATCATCATTAACGCCCTCCGGCAATCAGTACCAGCGCGGCAGCGACAAACGCCAGCGCGATCAGTTTTTTCCCGTTAACCGGGCGTCGTTCAGCGCCGAACCACCCAAAGTGGTCGATCAACAGACTTTTAGCGACCTGGCCCGCCAGCACGCCGGTCATTAACAGCGTGATGCCGATAATCGGCGTCGCCACGGTCAGAATAATGACGTAGAGCGGCCCCCAGATACCGCCGGTTAACTGCCAGCCCGGCGCCGACAGAAAAGAGACCGGATTACGCGGTCCCCAGAACAGCATCAACAGCCCTGCCAGCGCCGCCTCTATCCCGAACAGACTCAGACTGGCCCAGTAGTGACCCACTTTCTCACCAAGCGGGCCAAGTAGCCCGGCCTCTACGGAAAGCCCCATTCCGGCCAGAATGACCAAAAATACCGCCAGTAATTTCATTGTCAGTACACCTGATTTTATGAGATGACGCAGATGTTAGCCGGGAGCATCTATTCTAAAAACAGGATAAACTACACAACACCTTTGCAATTCCCGCATAAATGGAGTGACCATGAGCGTGGATATCCGCAGCATGCGACTGTTTGTCGCCGTACTGGAGATGGGGAATTTTTCCCAGGTTGCCCGGCGGGAGAACATGTCCCCCTCTTCCGTATCAAGGATCATTCAGCAACTGGAAAGCGAACTCGGCGCCCAGCTACTGTACCGCAATACCCGCGCCATCGTTGCAACAGAGATCGGGCGCCAGTACGGCCAGACCTTTCGCGCTATGCTGAGCGAGCTGGATGAAACCACCCGCCGGGTTCACGAACGGGAAGGCTCCCCTGGCGGTCTGGTGCGGATTAACGCCCCGGTAGTTTTCGGCCAGAAACATATCGCCCCCTGGCTGGGGGAGCTGTGGCGCGCCTGGCCAGATCTGAAGGTTGAGCTGGTTCAGACCGATGAGTTTATCGATCCGCTGGCCGATGCCGCCGATCTGCTGTTTCGTATTGGCCCGCTGGCAGACTCCGGCGCCCACGCCCGCATTGTCGACCGTTCGGAACTGCTGCTGGCGGCCAGCCCCGGCTACCTGGCGCGCCATGGTATACCCGAAACGCCCCGCAGCCTGATGAACCATAATTGTCTGGTCTACAAGGGCGCCATGGGGCTTCAACGCACTTTCTTCTCCCGCCCCGGTACTACGCCGCAGGTGATGACGCTGAGTGGTTCGCTGACCTCCAACAACGCTGAAACCCTGGTCAATGCGGCGCTTAGCGGCGCCGGTATTATCATGATGCCCGACTGGCAGATAGGCGAACTGCTACGCACCCGACAGCTGGCATTACTGTTGCCAGACTATACGGTTTCCACTCATCAGGAGCCGCCGCTGATCGCCATGCTGTATCCCCATACCCGTTACCTGTCGCTCAGCGTCCGGACGGTTATCGACTTTTTTATCGACCGTTTCGGCTCACCGCCCCGTTGGAAGTTACCTGGCGATAAACGCGAATGGTGCTGGCAGCCTGACCAAAAAATTTAGCTTTATAGTGTGATTTCAATTGATTACAAATACTTGTTATCTAATCAGGCTCTTCTATGATGGAAGGAGGAGCATGTTCCCGTTCAGGAGGGCTCATGAAAATTGTCATCACCGGCGGCACCGGACTGATCGGCCGTCATCTCGCGCCACGCCTGCTGAGCCTGGGCCATGAAATCACAGTGGTCACGCGCAACCCGGAGCGGGCGCGGAGTCTGCTCGATCCGCGCATCAGCCTGTGGAAAGGATTGTATGACCAGGCCTCGCTGGACGGTTTTGATGCTGTGATTAATCTGGCGGGAGAGCCTATTGCCGACCGGCGCTGGAACACGGCCCAGAAAGAGCGTCTGTGCCAGAGCCGCTGGCAGATAACCGAACAGCTGGTTGCGCTGTTTAAAGCCAGCGCCAGACCGCCCGCCATTCTGATTTCCGGCTCGGCAACCGGCTATTATGGCGATCTCGGGGAAGTGGTGGTGACCGAAGAGGAGCCGCCGCATAACGAGTTTACCCATAAACTCTGCGCCCGCTGGGAACAGATCGCCTGCCAGGCTCAGGGTGACCAGACCCGGGTCTGTCTGTTACGTACCGGCGTGGTGCTGGCCCCGAAGGGCGGTATTCTCGGTAAGCTGCTGCCGCTGTTTCGCATCGGGTTCGGCGGCCCCAGCGGCAGCGGGCGTCAATATCTGCCGTGGATCCATATTGATGATATGGTCAACGCCATTATCTGGCTGCTGGATAACGATTTACGTGGTCCCTTTAATATGGTCGCCCCCTACCCGGTCCGCAACGAGCAGTTTGCCCATGCGCTGGGCCATGCCCTGAAGCGGCCTGCTTTGGTTCGCGCCCCCGCGTTCGCCATCCGGGCGTTGATGGGAGAATCTTCAGTGCTGGTACTGGGCGGGCAGCGGGCATTACCCAAACGGCTGGAGGCATCGGGCTTTGGCTTTCGCTGGTACGATCTGGAGGAGGCGTTACAGGACGTGCTGGATCAGACCTCCTCCAGATAGCGATTACTCCTGGCGCGTCGGCTCAGCGGTCGGCGTGCGTTGCCGGACTCGCTTTGGTTGCGGCACCCGAATAATAAAGGTCAGAACCCCGGCAAACAGATAGAGTCCGGTGTAGGCCCACACCACGCCCACGATATCAAAGAATGGCAGTAGTGCCGAAGCAATGGCCGGCGCCACAAAGTTACTCAGCCCGGCAGAAAGGTTATAGATAGAAACTGCTGCCCCCTTGTGATTCGGCTCAAGAGTCGGGAACACTGCCGTCATCGGCACAAATGCCGCTACAAAGATGCCCAGCATCACCGCCGGTACCATCGCCATCCAGTAATTATGACTAAACCAGAGCGGCACGTAGTAGAACGCCAGGCTGGAGGCAGCCATGCCCAGACAGCCAAACCAGCGCACCTGACGAATCCAACCAATAACCTCTCCGGTGATCCCCCAGAAGATATTGGTAAAGATGGTTACAAAGAAAAAGACCGCCCAAATCTGCAGCCACTCCGAAATGGAAAAACCCAGCCGATCGACGAACAGTAGCGGCATAATCACCGCAAATCCGAACAGTGACAGGGTATTGATAATGCGGATCAGGCAGGCATAGAACACATCGCGGTTCACAAACAGAATGGTGACCGCCCGGGAGAGTTCGGTCATCTTATCGCGCAGCGGCAGATTCATTCGCGAGCGATCCACCTCCACGTTACGCAGACTGAAAAAGGCGAGGATCCCGCCGCAGGCCACCCAGGCGATGGCAAACCACAGGGTTCCGGTTTCCCCCATTCCGGGAATGATCAGACTGGGCAGATAGCTGCCCACGACGCCGATACCGACCGAATACATCGCCCAAAACCAGCCGGTGGCTGCCGCCAGCCGTTCCCGCGGCAGCACCTGAACCAGTAGCAACATAAATGAATAGATAAACAGCGGATAGGCCAGGCCGCGAATCCCATAGAACAGCAGCATCAGCGGGTAGTTGCGCATCCCCAGTCCCAGCGCCATAAACAGCGCATGCATGACGATCCACAGCACAAAACCGATCAGCATTGCCCGTTGCGGGGTAATGATTTCCGCCACCACGCCGGAAGCCCAGGCGGCCAGCGCCGCCGCCAGACCATATACCGTAAATACCATTGCCGACTGGGCGGGGCTAAAGCCCATATCGGTAATGTGTCGCGATAAAAAAGCCATTTCGAATCCGTCGCCGGACATGAAGATCGCGATAGCGATGAATCCCCACAGCAGTTTTGTCGGTAAGCCAAACCAGTATTCTTTAGATTGAGATTGCATAACAATCTTCCTTTTTTTTACCGGAAATAAAGGCCTCAGGCAGGTACAGAGGCCGCTCGTTACATTCAGCCAGAAACAGGCTGGTGCTGTTCGATCCAGGTTTCCAGCCGCGCGACGGTATGCGCCACCAACTTGTGGAATGTCCGATCCTGGGCCAGCTCGCCAAACAGGGCGGGATCCCGCAGGTAACTGCCCAGCGGATCGCTGCCGGTCAGGCGCTGGCGCAGCGCTTCCGGCTGTATCACGCCATCCTGATAAGTCCAGGGCAGCGCATCCTGGGCCCAGCGTTCAAGAAACAGGAAAAACAGCGCCGGTAGCACCGCGGTCGCCTCAGGGGTATGCCCGGCCCGCAGGCGTTCAATCAGGGTTGGTGTCACCATGCCAGGAATTTTCGACAAACCATCTGCCGCTACCCGCTGGTTGGTATCGCGGATCCACGGATTGGCGAAGCGCGCCAGCACCACGTCGCGGTAATCGGCTAAATCGAGCGGACTGGGCGTTAACGATGGGATCACATCGCGGGTAATATATTCCCGCGCCATCTGCTGTATCTGCGGCTGACGGGTACTCTCATCGATATAATCGTAGCCAACGAGCGTCCCTGCCCAGGCGATACAGCTGTGAGTGGCGTTCAGAATGCGAATTTTCGCCTCCTCCCAGGGCAGTACCGAATCCACCATCTCCACCCCAACCTTCTCCAGCGCGGGCCTTCCGGCGATAAAGTCATCTTCGATAACCCACTGGATAAAGGATTCACCCATCACTGCCGCCCCGTCGTCAAAGCCGGTGGCCTCTTTTACCCGCTGCGCTACGTCCGGCGTAGGACGCGGCGTGATGCGATCGACCATGGTATCCGGCGAGGTCGTGTTATCACGTACCCACTGCGCCAGCGGTTGCTCGCCCTTTTCCGCCAGGAAGGCGAGAAAACCGTGACGAAAGCGCCCGCCGTTATGGCGCAGGTTATCGCAGCTCAACAGCGTCACCGGTGCGCCACCCTGCGCCATACGTTGGTGGAGGATCCGGGTCAGCGCGCCATACAGCGTGCAGGCATCGCCGCGCAGATCGGCCTGAATATCGACCTGGGTAAGATCAAGCTCATGATCGGGTGTTAAGTAGTAACCGGCTTCGGTCACCGTGAAGGCAATAATGCGGGTCTCCGGCGCCGCTCCCTGCGCCACCAGCGCGCTCAGTTCGCTATCCCAGGGCAGAATGCGGCGGATGGAGGTAATGGTCTCCCATTCCCGCTCGCCGTCGGGCGTCACCGTCTCCAGCACGTATTTCCCCTGCTGGACTGCCAGCCGTTCCAGTAACGCCGCCGCATCGGAACGCACATTTCCCAGGGCGATACTCCACGCATCATCCCCCTGCTCCCTCAGTCTGTGCAGGTACCAGGCCTGATGCGCGCGATGGAAAGAGCCTGCGCCGATATGCATCCACACCGATTTCGTCGTCATAGTCGCTCCGGTTTTAAATATTTGCCAAATCAAAGAGCATTTGCCCTATTTTTAAAAAGTTGTTGAATAGTAGTTGCCGAATGGTGTTTTTTTCCGCGATCTACGCCTCATTTTGAACATTTGCTTTTTTAAAGGGCTTTTGCCCACTATGGAAAATAACGCTTCAGGGATAGAATGACGGCAGGACAGAATCGGACACGACGATGAATAAAGAAGAGAAAAAACAGGAACTCGCGGCACGCGCCGCCTGGATGTACTACGTTGCCGGTCTTACCCAGCAGGAGGTGGCTCAGGCGCTGGGTGTTTCACGCCAGGTGGCTCAGCGACTGGTCTCCTCGGCGCGCGAAATGGGGATTGTCAGCGTCAGTATTCGTCACCCGGTGAGTTACTGCCTGGATCTGGCCAGTGCGCTCCAGGAAAAATATGGCCTGACGCTGTGCCGGGTGGCTCCGTCAGGCGCGCTGATCGACGAACCGGCACTGCAGATTCTGGCAGTGGAAGGCGCAGAAGTGATGGCGCAGTTTATTGCCGATGAATCGCCCCAGACTTTTGGAATAGGCTCGGGAAAAACCCTGGGCGCCATTGTCGACGCCCTCCCCTGGCTGGAACGCCCCCAGCACCAGTGCGTCTCCATGATTGGGGCTATCGCCCGGGATGACTCCGGCACCCGCTACGATATGCCGCTCAAAATGGCGGAGAAAATGCAGGGCAAGTATTTCTTCATTCCGGCACCGCTCTATGCCGACAGCCCGGAAGATAAAACAATGTGGTGCCGCCACCAGGTCTGGCAGCGCGTGGCGGACCGCGCCCGAGCTGCCAGCATCACCTTCCTGGGTATTGGCGAAGTGGGGCCTGGCTGCCCCCTGAATACCGAAGGCTTTATTACCGATGAGCAGGTGCGCCAGCTAAATAACCGTGGCGTGGTGGGGGAAATGCTGGGGCATTTCTTTAACCACGATGGCGAACGCATCTATGGCGAAACCGACCAGTTACTGACCAGCGTTCCCCTGGAAAGCCAGACTTCACGGCCGATTATCGGCTTCGCCGGCGGGCAGCAGAAATATCAGGCGATTCGCGCTGCGCTGCGCGGCGCCTGGATCTCCGGGCTGGTGACTGACGAAGCGACGGCCCGCTGGCTGCTGGCGACGGAATAAACTATTTTCCCGAGGCGTCTCGGGGTTTCTATTTTAGCGGCTGGCGTCTTCTCTGGTCTGTGATAATTTCCGGACAATTAACAGGGAGGTCATCATGGGATCAGCCGCTGCAACAACCCCGCACGACGCCGTATTTCGCCAGTTATTGTCTCACCCTGACACGGCCCGTGATTTTATTGCGTTACACCTGCCGTGCTGGCTGCGTGATATTTGCGATCCATCAACGCTCAGACTGGTGTCCGGCAACTTTGTCGAACAGAGCCTGCGCCCGTTTTACAGCGATGTGCTCTGGCGCATGAAAACGGCGGACGGCAAAGGATATATTTATTTGCTGATCGAACACCAGAGTACGCCAGACAAGCTCATGGCGTTCCGGTTAATCCGTTATGCCATCGCCACCATGCAGCGCCATCTGGACGAAGGGCATCGCACATTACCCCTGGTGATTCCGGCGCTCTTCTACCAGGGGAAACTTCACTGCTGGCCCTGGTCGCTGCGCTGGTTCGATGCCTTCTGCGATCCGGTCGGGGCGCGCAGGCTGTACAACAGCCCGCTGCCCCTGGTGGATATTCAGGCACTTTCCGATGCGGAGATCCTCAGGCACCGGAGCCTGGCGGCGCTCACGCTGCTGCAAAAACATATCCGTCGCCGGGATCTGACGGCGTTAATGGATAAGCTGGCGCAGTTGCTGCAAGACAGTGAAACACCATCCCAGCACGTTGATGCCTTGATCAACTATCTGCTGCTGGCAGGGAAAGCCCGTGTGCCAGCCCGGTTACTGCGGCAACTGGCCACACGACTACCGAAAGAGAGGGAGCAAAGTATGCAAACCATTGCCCAATATCTGGAACGCAAAGGCCACCGCAAGGGGAAACGTCAGGGGGATAGAGAGGCCCGTCTGCACATTGCCCAAAAATTGCTGAGCACCGGAATGGCCCCCACAGAGATCGCCCAGATTACCGGTCTGGCGCTGGAAGAGCTGGCAAAACTGGGCGAAGCGCCCCGGCACTGAAAGCCGTCAGGCTCCTGACGGCTTCATAAGTCATGATTATTTCAGCGAGCCGGAGAGGAACTGCCGTAGCCGTGGACTCTGAGGATTATCGAACACCGCCTGCGGCGCTCCCTCTTCTTCAATTTTGCCCTGATGCAGGAAAATCACGTGGCTGGAAACGTGGCGGGCAAAGCCCATTTCGTGGGTCACCACTACCATGGTTTTCCCCTCTTCCGCCAACTGCTGCATAATACGTAGCACCTCGCCGACCAGTTCAGGATCCAGCGCCGAAGTCGGCTCATCGAACAACAATACTTCCGGCTCCATCGCCAGCGCCCGGGCAATAGAGACGCGCTGCTGCTGACCGCCTGACAGATGCGCCGGATACTTGGCCTGCTGGCGCTCATCGATGCCCACCTTAGCCAGATATTTCTGCGCCCGCTCCCGGGCTTCAGCCTTACTCAACCCCAGAACCTGAACCGGCGCTTCCATGACATTTTCCAGCACCGTCATATGGCTCCACAGATTAAAGTGCTGAAACACCATGGTCAGCCGGGTGCGCAGCAAACGTAGCTGATTTTTATCCGCCACTTTCAGTTGACCGTCCCGGTCACGCACCAGATTAATCTCCTGGTTATCGACCACAATACTGCCTTCGCTCGGTTTTTCCAGAAAGTTAATGCAGCGCAGGAAAGTGCTCTTGCCAGAGCCGGAAGAGCCGATAATCGAAATCACATCACCCGCCCGAGCCTGTAGCGACACGCCTTTCAGTACTTCGTGTTCGCCGTAGCGCTTGTGCAGATCGGTTACCTTTAATTGATAGTCAGACATGGTCGTACTCAGTGCGCAGAGGCAGGTTTAGTGTGCCGCAGCCAGCGTTTTTCCGCCCGGCGGAACAGGCTAATCAGCACATAAGAGATAATCAGATACAGCACGGCTGCGATCCCGAAAGCGGTAAAGGGCTGATAGGTCGCCGAATTGATGTCGCGGGCGATTTTCAGCAGATCCGGTACCGTGGCAGTAAAGGCCAGCGCCGTGGAGTGCAACATCAGGATCACTTCATTGCTGTAAGCAGGCAGCGCGATACGCAGCGCCGACGGCAGAATAATACAGCGATACATCTTAAAACGCGAAAAGCCATAGGCTCGCGCCGCCTCGATCTCGCCATGAGGCACCGAACGAATGGCACCGGCAAAGATTTCGGTCGTATAGGCGCAGGTGTTCAGGGTAAAGGCCAACAGCGCACAGTTCAGGCCGCTGCGGAAAAAGGCGCTCAGCATCTCGCTGCCCTTGACCACCTCCAGGGTGTACATTCCGGAATAGAACACCAGCAGTTGCACGTAAAGCGGCGTACCGCGAAAAATATAAGTAAACAGCCAGACCGGCAGCGACAGAAACTTATTCGATGATACCCGGCACACCGCCAGCAACAGCGCCAGCATGCCTCCCAGCACCACCGAGAGAATCAGCAGCCACAGAGTGATCGCCACGCCGGTAAAGCGGTAGCCGTCGGTCCAGAGCAGCGACTTCCAGTACTCCTGCACAATATCAATCACAGTTCAGCCCTCCTGACGCCTGCCGAGTAACGACGCTCAAGCAGCCAGAGCACGCCGTTAGAGACCGTCGTGAACACCAGATAGATAATGCCGCAGACAATGGCAAACCAGAACGGCTGCCAGGTTCCCTTACCCGCCAGTTGGGTGGCTTTTACCACATCCTCCAGCCCCAGCAGCGACACCAGCGCCGTGGCCTTCAGAATCACCTGCCAGTTATTGCCAATTCCAGGCAGCGCATAGCGCATCATGGCAGGGAACAGAATACGCCGGAAGGTTTGCGCACTACTCATACCGAACGCGGTGGCGGCCTCGATATGTCCACTGGGGACCGCCATATAAGCGCCGCGAAAGGTTTCGGTAAAATACGCGCCGTAGATAAAACCCAGCGTCACGATCCCCGCCGCCAGCGGATCGATATCGATCTGGGAGAAACCCATCGCTTCGGTTACGCCGTTCAGCGCCATCTGTAGACCGTAGAAGATCAACAACATCAACACCAGATCCGGCACGCCGCGGATCAGGGTCGTATAGCCGCCGAACAGCCAGGCCAGTGGGCGATTGCGCGACAGCTTCGCCGAAGCGCCTGCCAGGCCAATCAGCACCGCCAGCACCAGGGCACTGAGCGCCAGCTCCAGGGTCACCAGCGCGCCGTTAAGAATGACTTGTGAATAACCGTACAGCATCTGTCCGTCTCATGATGAAGCGTTTGCAACGACAGGCGCCCGCAGACGCCATGTCAGACGGTAACGATCAGTCACCATACACATTAAAATCAAAGTACTTCTTTGCCAGCTTCTGGTAAGTACCATCGGCACGCATTTCGGCAAAGGCATGGTTCAGGGCTTCGCGCAGCTCGTCGTCCCCTTTACGCAGCCCCATACCGGTACCTACACCGAACAGCTTCTCGTCTTTGATCGCCGGACCGCCAAACTGATAATCCTTACCCACCGGCTGCTTCAGGAAACCTTCGCTGGCGGCAACTTCGTCCTGAAACGCGGCGTCGATACGCCCGGCCGTCAGGTCGGCATAGATATTGTCCTGCCCCTGATAGGAGACAATCTCGATCCCCTTAGCCGCCCAGTGGACGTTGCCATAGGTCTCCTGAGTGGTGCCCTGCAGCACACCCACACGCTTACCTTTCAGGCTTTCCAGGGTCGGCTGAATCGTGGAGCCCTTTGCCACCACCAGACGGGAGTCGGCAGCGTAGAGTTTATCCGTGAAATCGATCTCCTGCTGGCGCTTTTCGGTGATCGATAGCGACGACATAATGGTGTCGATTTTCTTCGCTTTCAGCATCGGGATCAGCGCGTCGAGCGGGCTTTCCACGAAGGTACATTGCGTCTTAATGCGGTTACACAGCTCCTTCGCCAGATCGATGTCAAAACCGACCAGCTCACCGCTGGGGCTCTTCGATTCGAAGGGGGCATAAGTGGGATCGGTACCGATGCGTAGTTTTTGGGGAACGGCAGCCAGGGCGCCGGAAACGCTGGAAAATGCCAGCACCAGAGAGAGAGACAAAGCCAACTTTTTCATCATTATCCTCAGCTGAGCGATCTTTATTATCAAAGCCGTAAAAACAACAGGCGTACCGGCTATCCTGCCATTTTTCCATGACAGAGGCCAAAGCTTTCCGCCTTAATTACCCATTTTTATCTGCCGCGGGTGACTAACTATGCATCCACGCACCACTCTGGTGCGCATCTGGCACCAGAGTGGTGCATAGCATTTCAGTCACCGTAAACGTTAAAATCGAAGTATTTTTTCGCCATCCTGTCGTAAGTGCCATCTTTACGTATCTCTGCCAGCGCCTTATCCATTGCCGCTTTCAGCTCGCTATCTTCCTTACGCAGCCCCACCCCGGTTCCGTCACCAAAGAAGGCTTTGTCCTTCACCGCGGGTCCCGCGAAAGCAAACTCTTTTCCGGCAGGCTGTTTCAGGAAGCCTTCGCTGGCCGCAACCTCATCCTGGAAGGCGGCATCCAGACGCCCGGCAGCCAGATCCGAATAGATCAGATCCTGATTCTGATAGGCCACCACATCCACGCCCGCCGTGCGCCAGTGGGCGTTGGCATATCCCTCCTGAGTGGAGCCCTGCAGGACCCCGACATGTTTACCCTTCAACGAATCCAGGGTGGGTGTAATGGGCGAACCCATAGCGGCAATAAGCCGGGAATCCGCGGCATAAAGTTTATCGGAGAAGGCAATCTCCTTCTGACGCTTTTCGGTAATTGACAGCGACGAGATAATCGCGTCTATCTTCTTTGCCTTGAGTGAAGGGATCAGGGCATCGAAGTCGCTGGGTACCCAGTTGCACTTTACCGCCATCCGTTTGCACATTTCATTCCCCAGGTCGATATCAAAACCGACCACCTGTCCCTGGGTATTGAGTGATGAGAATGGCGCATAGGTGGCATCGGTCCCGATACGAATAGTCTGCGGAAGTGCCGCGAACGCGCTGCTGGTAAGGCCAAAGAGCAGAGTGAGTGCAAGAGCCTGCTTTTTCATTGGAGATTCCTCTGTACGGGGAAATTTTATTATCAGATGTTGTGTTGCATAGCCGGGACTACCACAAACTATTTGCACGTCTTATGCCAGTCTGGCAGACAGTAAATGTTAATAAAAAGTTACCGACAGGCAAAAGATAGCAGCTTCAGAACAGCGACAGCAGAAAAACGGATTGCAGAGAGGAAATAATTTGTCAGGATATGATCGCGATTACAGATTTGCCCCATCCTGGGGCAAGGCGTTGCAGATTTCCCTTATCAGCGCACCTTTGCGGTGCCCTGCCAGCGGTTAAAGAGATCCTGCGGCAGTTCGATATTGAACTGATCCAGTACCCGGTTGACGGTCTGATCGATCAGATCTTCCAGGCTTTGCGGACGATGATAAAAAGCCGGCATCGGCGGCATAATCAGCGCCCCCATTTCCGCCGCCCGGGTCATCAGGTGCAGGTGCCCCAGATGCAGCGGCGTTTCCCGTACGCACAGCACCAGCTGGCGTCGCTCCTTGAGCACCACATCAGCGCTGCGGGTCAACAAACCGTCGGTATAGCTGTTTACGATGCCAGACAGCGTTTTAATGGAGCAGGGAAGAATAACCATACCGTGGGTCCGGAACGAACCGGAAGAGATACTGGCGCCAATATCACGCGGGTCGTGAACCACATCAGCCAGCGCATGGACATCACGCAATTGAAGGTCTGTTTCCAGCGCCAGGGTCTGGCGGGCAGCCTGGCTCATCACCAGGTGAGTTTCGATATCCGGCAGCGGCTGTAGCACCTCCAGCAGTCGTACGCCGTAAATCGCGCCACTGGCGCCGGATATACCTACAATCAGTCGCTTCATGCTTGCGCCCATCTCATATCAAAGGTGCGGCAACTGTGCCGGATTATGGCGCATGATGCAAGACGGCTCCCTTCCGGGAGCCGTGAGACTGATGACAAACCTGGGCCGAACGCGTTCGGCCAGATCCGGGGGCCGTCACTGGTCAGCCTTCGTTATGCATCTCCAGGCTTTCGACCTCGTTCTGAAGCTGCATTGCCTTCACGTCGTCGTTACGCAGTGAGTCAAGGAACTCCAGATACTTCAGATCCACATCCTTCGTCACATAGACTCCGTTAAATACCGAACATTCGAACTGCTCAATATCGGGATTCTCGGCGCGTACCGCTTCAATGAGATCTTCCAGCCCCTGGAAGATCAGACCATCGGCGCCAATAATCTGGCGAATCTCTTCCACTTCCCGTCCGTGAGCGATCAGCTCATTGGCGGAAGGCATATCGATGCCATAAACGTTAGGGAAACGAATCTCCGGCGCCGCAGAGGCCAGATATACCTTTTTCGCCCCGGCTTCGCGCGCCATCTCGATAATCTGCTCCGAGGTGGTGCCGCGTACGATGGAATCATCCACCAGCAGCACGTTCTTGTCACGGAACTCAGCGCGGTTGGCATTGAGCTTACGACGCACCGACTTACGGCGCTGCTGCTGGCCAGGCATGATAAAGGTGCGACCGACATAGCGGTTTTTCACAAAGCCCTGGCGATAGGGTTTATTGAGGATCCGCGCAATCTCCAGCGCGATATCGCAGGAGGTTTCCGGAATCGGGATCACCACATCAATATCCAGATCTTCCCACTCGCGGGCGATCTTCTCACCCAGCTTGCGCCCCATACCCACCCGCGCACTGTAGACGGAGATTTTGTCCAGGAAGGAGTCCGGCCGTGCAAAGTAGACATACTCGAACAGACAGGGCGTGGTGGTGGGATTTTCTGCGCATTGACGGGTATAGAGCTGCCCTTTCTCGGTGATGTAGACAGCCTCGCCAGAGGCCACATCACGCAGAAACTCAAAGCCCAGGGTATCCAGCGCCACGCTTTCGGAGGCCACCATATACTCGGTACGGCCATCGCCCACATCGCGCTTGCCCAGCACCAGCGGGCGGATACCGTTAGGATCGCGAAAGGCCACCATGCCGTGACCAATAATCATCGCCACACAGGCGTAAGCGCCGCGAATCTGCTGATTAGTGGCGGCTACGGCCGCGAAGATGTTGTCCGGATCCAGCGGGTAGTGGCGGAAGTTATCCAGCTCGCTGGCAAAGATATTGAGCAGGATTTCAGAATCGGAGGTGGTATTGATATGGCGACGCTTCTCTTCAAACAGCATCTTACGCAGCTCGTGGGCGTTGGTCAGATTGCCGTTGTGCGCCAGCGTAATCCCGTACGGAGAGTTAACGTAGAAAGGCTGGGCTTCAGAGGCGCTGGAGCTGCCGGCGGTGGGATAACGGACGTGGCCGATTCCCATGTTCCCCTGCAGCCGCTGCATATGGCGGGCTTCAAACACATCATTCACCAGACCGTTGGCCTTACGCAGGCGAAAACAGTTGTTCGCATCGATGGTGATGATGCCTGCGGCATCCTGCCCGCGGTGCTGAAGCACCGTTAACGCGTCATAGATCGACTGGTTTACCGGCATTACACCGGCGATACCGACAATACCGCACATGTTGTCATTCCTCATTAAGCCGCAACCCCGGCGTGGTTACCGGGGCAAGAAACTTGACGAGCTTTGCAGATAGTCAAAGAACCATCTGATGATGAAACTGAATTGTGGGATAAGCTGCGACTTCTGCCAGTCTTCGCTCTTCGCCATACCGGTGAAAGAGTCCAGGAAGAAGAGGATGGCGGAGACAATCAGCACGCCCCTTAAGGCGCCGAAGCAGACCCCCAACACTCTGTCCGTTCCGGACAGGCCGGTCTTTTCGACCAGTTGGCCTATCACGTAGTTCACGACAGCACCGACGATAAGCGTGGCGATAAACAGTATCGTTATCGCTATCCCATTACGAACCAGTTCGTCCTCAAAGCCTGTGAACCAGGTTGCCAGGTAAGTGTAGTAGTGGCTCGCGACAAAGAAAGCGCATCCCCAGGTAACCAGCGACAGCGCTTCGCGCACAAACCCGCGGACCAGGCTTACCAGACAGGAAAAGCCGATGACCGCAATAATGGCGTAATCAATCCAGACCATATTCGTTCCGTACCTACTTGCCCTGACATCCTGTTCGGGGCGCATTCTAACAGAAAAAGAAAACGTTTGCGTAGCGGTTTCCTTCGCATCGCAGAAAAGAAAAAGTGGGCAAAAAACGTTCAACCGCTGATTGCCCACTCCCTCACATTTCGCCGTTCCGGCTTGCCCGGCGCCGGTTACGGACTGTAGTTCATCACGACACCGCTCAGGCCTGAAAGACTCTTCAGCTCTCCGAGGGATGATTTCAGTTTATCCTTCGACGCATCCGGTCCAACCAGAATGCGGGTGATTTTGCCCTGTACCGGCGTGGACGGAATAGTGTACACCCGGTAGCCAGCGCCGCGAAGTTTAGCCACGATTTCGCTGACCTTATCGGCGTTCTTCAACGCCCCCAGCTGTACCACGTATGCCTTACCCACCGGCGGTTTTTCCTGCTGAGCGGGTTTAGCAGGTTCAGGCGCTGGTTTCGGCTGCTCGCGCGGTTTCACCGGCTCAGGCTGCGCGACCGGTTCCGGCTCGCTGACTTGCGTCTCGGTACCGCCAGACAGTCGACGGGTATCCACCGTCGGCGTGGCGCTGCTGGCGCGGACCTCTTCGCCTGCCCCTTCCGGCGGCTGCGCCGGAAGCGCGGCGCCGGCATCCGGCAGCATATCCGGTTCATCGCTGTCCCCCGGTCTGGGAACCAGGGGAATGGCGGCAAACTCATCCTGATAATGCTTTTTCTGCCCGTCCAACAGACCTGGCAACACGATGACGCCCAGCGCCACCAGCACGATAGTGCCTACCAATCGGTTCTGAAACTTACTCGCCACCTCGTTTCACCGCCTCCATCTCTTCCATTACGTGGGCTACCGTGTGGAAAGAACCACACACCAGCACCGTATCCTGGGGCCGGGCCTCGCTTAAGGCACGGCGCCACGCCTGTGCCACGCTATCAAAACATTGCCCGTTACCAAGGTGCTCAATCAGCTGCTGCGCCGTCGCACCGCGCGGCCCCTCCAACGGAGCACAATACCAGCTATCCACCATCGGCTCCAGACAGGCAAGCGTACCGGCGATGTCCTTATCGTGCAGCATTCCCACCACCGCCAGTACCCGCCCTTCACGCGGCAGCGTCTTCAGGCGCCCGGCCAGATAAGCCGCTGCATGGGGATTATGGGCCACGTCGAGAATCACCCGCGGCGACTCGCCGACCTGCTGGAAGCGGCCCGGCAACATTGCCTGGCGTAGTCCTTCGCGAATGGCGGTCTCCCCTACCGGAAGATGACTGGCGCGCAGCGCCGCCAGCGCCGTGGCGGCGTTGGGCTGCGGCACAAGGGGTTGCGGTAGCGCTTCCAGCACGCCTGCGGCATCGCGATAGCGCCAGGTATCGCCGGTCACTTCGTAATCCCACTCCACCCCGCGGCGGCGCAGCATTGCGCCCTTTTCCCGGGCCACTTCGCTAATGGTTTCCGGCATATCCGGCTCCCCCACCACCGCAGATTTATCGGTACGGAAGATCCCCGCCTTTTCACGGCCAATACTTTCGCGATCCGGCCCCAACCAGTCGGTATGATCCAGCGCGATACTGGTAATCACCGCCACGTCGGCGTCCACGATGTTTGTTGCATCCAGACGGCCTCCCAGCCCCACCTCAAGAATGGCCACATCCAGCGATGACTGCTTAAACAGCCACAGCGCAGAAAGGGTGCCGTACTCAAAGTAGCTCAGCGAGGTTTCGCCGCGCGCGGCTTCGATTGCCGCGAATGAGGCGGTATGGCGCGTTTCCGGCAATTCTTCGCCCTGAATACGGACCCGTTCGGTATAGCGCACCAGATGCGGCGAACTGTAAACTCCAACCCGCAGCCCGGCAGAGAGCAGCATGGCTTCCAGAGTTCGGCAGGTGGTGCCTTTGCCATTGGTTCCGGCAACAGTAAAAACGAAAGGCGCTGGCTTCAGAACGTCCAGCGCGCTGCCAACCTGGCTTACCCGTTCCAGGCCCAGATCGATGGTTAAACTGTGCAGATTTTCAAGATAAGAAAGCCACGTGCCCAAAGACGACGTGGCTTGTGGAATAGATTTTTCCATGATGCCCGTTTCTGTAATCAGGGTTCAGAAATACGAAGGGCAGCGCCCTGCGGCCCTGCCCCTGTTCATCGTCAGGCCTGTGAATCCTGCTCTTGCACCGGTTCATCCGGCACGACGACGGGGTCGTGGGACGCTTCGGGATCCGGCGCCGGCAGATTCATCAGCTTAGCCAGCACGCTCGCCAGCTTCAGGCGCATTTCCGGACGACGGACGATCATATCGATGGCGCCCTTTTCGATCAGAAATTCGCTGCGCTGGAAGCCCGGCGGCAGTTTTTCACGTACGGTCTGCTCAATAACCCTTGGACCGGCAAAGCCAATCAGCGCCTTCGGCTCAGCGATATTAAGATCGCCCAGCATGGCAAAGCTTGCCGATACGCCGCCCATGGTCGGGTCAGTCAGCACAGAGATATAGGGCAGACCGCGCTCCTGCATTTTCGCCAGCGCGGCACTGGTTTTCGCCATCTGCATTAGCGACATCAGCGCTTCCTGCATACGGGCGCCGCCAGAGGCGGAAAAGCAGATCAGCGGGCAGTTATCTTCCAGCGCCTGCTCAACGGCCCGTACAAAGCGCGCACCGACCACAGAGCCCATAGAGCCACCCATAAAGGCAAACTCAAAGGCGGCAGCCACTACCGGCATACCGTGCAGGGTGCCCTTCATCACCACCAGCGCGTCTTTCTCACCGGTCTCTTTCTGGGCGCTCGCCAGGCGATCCTTATACTTTTTGGAGTCGCGAAACTTCAGCACATCTTTCGGCTCAAGCTCGCTACCGAGCTCCACCATGGAGCCTTCGTCCATCAGTGTATGCAGCCGCTCGCGCGCCGGCATACGCATATGGTGGTCGCACTTCGGGCAAACCTCCAGATTACGTTCCAGTTCGGCGCGATAGAGAACCTGCCCACAGCTGTCACACTTGGTCCACACCCCTTCCGGAATGTTCGCCTTGCGGGTAGGTGTAATATTGCTTTTATTGAGAATTCGTTCAATCCAGCTCATTGATGACCTTTCTGCCTGAACCTGGTCAATGCCAGTTTTTCTGTGGGACGCATGATGCCATTTTTGCCTGCCACAGGCCATAAATGTCGCTCATTAAAACATAACGGCCTGCGAGTTTGGACAAAAAACTGGTCTAACCCGTGATAATTACTCTTTCGCCTTCGCCTGACGGGCGGCAGCGCGCTTGTGACGCACCACTTCCACCACACCGGGCAGTACCGACAGCACGATAATCGCCACAATCAGCAGCTTCAGGTTTTCCTGTACCACCGGCATATTACCGAAGAAATAGCCCGCATAGGTAAACAGCAGTACCCAGAGTAACGCCCCGGTCACGTTATAGAAAGCGAAGTGGCGATAGGACATACGCCCCATTCCCGCCACGAACGGCGCAAAAGTGCGAACGATCGGTACAAAACGCGCCAGGATAATGGTTTTTCCGCCATGTTTTTCATAGAAGGCGTGGGTTTTATCAAGGTAGCTGCGGCGGAAGATTTTCGAGTTCGGATTGCTGAACAGCCTGTCGCCGAATAGCCGACCAATCGTATAGTTCACTGCATCGCCGATAATAGCGGCCACCACCATCAGCGCCACCATGGTATGTACATCCAGTTCGTTTGAAGGCAGAGACGCCAGCGCGCCCGCCACAAACAGCAGCGAATCCCCGGGCAGGAAAGGTGTTACCACCAGGCCCGTTTCACAAAACAGAATCAGGAACAGAATGGCGTAAACCCAAATCCCGTACTGCGCCACCATTTCGGCCAGGTGGGCATCAATATGCAGGATAAAATCAATAACAAAGCGGATGAAATCCATCGTGTTTTATTCCTCGGCTACTATCAGTCTGCCAGAAAAAGAGGCCCCATCGGGGGGCGCGGAAGCGCGAATTCTTCAGGGTAGTCCACCGCCACCAGGTACAGCCCTTCTGCCTTTGCCGTGGCCGCCGCAAGGGTGCGATCCTTCAACGCCAGCAGTTCGGCAATCCACCCTTCAGGCTGATTGCCACAGCCCACCTCCATCAGACTGCCGACGATGTTACGCACCATATGGTGGACGAACGCATTGGCCTTGATATCCACCATCACGTAAGCGCCGTGACGCGCCACGTTGATGTGCATCAGGTTGCGCCAGGGAGTACGCGACTGGCACTGCACCGCCCGAAACGAAGTAAAGTCGTTTTCCCCCAGCAGGCACTGAGCAGCCCGGTGCATTCGTTCGGCATCCAGCGGTGCATGGTAGTGGGTCACCCCCTGCTGCAACACCGCCGGACGCAGGCGGTGGTTGTAGATCAGGTAACGATAACGGCGCGCGGTGGCGCTAAAACGCGCATGAAACTTTTCCGGCACATTTTTCATCCAGCGTACCGCAATGTCTCCAGGCAAATTCGCATTTACGCCCAGCGTCCAGGCCGCATCTTTACGTAGCGCATGGGTGGTAAAGTGCACCACCTGACCGGTAGCGTGTACGCCAGCGTCGGTTCGCCCGGCGCAGAAGACCGTTACGGGTTCATTCGCCACCTGTGACAGCGCTTTCTCCAGTTTCTCCTGAACGCTACGCACCTCGCGCTGGCGCTGCCAGCCGTAATAACGGCTGCCGTCGTATTCGATGCCCAGCGCGATGGTGTAAAGCGGTTGCTGCTGCTCCGTCATTAGTACATATACTCCTGTACCAGTTTCTCGGCGGTTTTTATCGCCATCAGCGCACCACCGAAGCGTACGTTATCGGCCACCGACCAGAACTGGACCTGTTCCGGCATACCGTAGTCGTTACGCACGCAGCCGATAGAAAGCAGATCGTGACCGGAAGCATCTCCGACCTGGGTCGGGAAATCATTTTCTTCGCTAAGCTGGATATCTTCGCCACGCTCAAAGGCATCGCGCGCTTCGTCGCTGGCCAGCGGGCGCAGGGCTTCCATGCTCACTATCTGGGCATGACCGTAGAAAACCGGCGAACGGATGCAGCTGGCGGAAATCGGCAGGCCCTCATCCTGAAGCACTTTACGCACCTGATCGACGATGCGACGCTCTTCGCGCACGCTGCCATCGGCATCCGGCAGCAGCGGCAACAGGTTAAACGCCAGCTGGCGCCCAAAGTGATCGTCATCGTCAAGCGGCATGCCATTCAGCAGACGCGCGCTCTGACCGGCCAGCGCGTCCACCGCCACCTTACCCTGGGCCGAAGCGGCCAGTAGACTGGTGACCTGGAGGCGCGCCAGCCCGCCCTCTTCCATCAGCGGTTTTATCGCCACCAGCACCTGGCTGGTCAGACTGTCCGCTACGGCGACCAGATTACGGTTGCGGTAGTCCGCCAGCACGCCCGGGTTAACCTCCGGCACCACCAATGGTACATCGGGCTCCATCGCGAACAGGCCGCTGGAGTCAATAATCAGGCATCCTTCATCGGCGGCCTGCTGAGCATAGCGCGCCGAAGCCTCTTCACCCGCAACAAAAAACGCCAGTTGTGCCTGGCTCCAGTCAAAGGTTTCGGCATCTTCAACGACGAGACTTTTGCCCGCAAAACGCAGTCGTTCACCCGCGCTTGCGCTACGCGCCAGCGCATACAGCTCCCCAACCGGGAACTGGCGCTCCGCCAGCAGCTCTAACAGCGCTTCGCCCACGGCGCCAGTGGCGCCCAGCACGGCAATATTCCAGCCTTCAGACATGGTGGTTTACTCCAGACAATGACCGCCCACCCACCCTGTGGCGGACGGTCAACAGAATTAATGGGATGGATGGTGTACGGCGCCGAAGCCCAGCTTTTGCAGCAGAGCCGCCGTTGCGGCGTCGTCACATAATACGTAAAGCGAGGACCATTCGCGGCGTTCGGCATAGTTCTTACGCAGCTTGTCGAATTCGCCCGGTCGCCCCGCTGCATGACGCAGCAGCGCATCATCGCGGCGCACATCATACACCAGATGCGCCAGACGTTTCAGCAGCGCCTGGTTAAGGGGGCCATGTACCGCCAGACGCACCACGTCCGGCGTTGGCAACAGAGTATCCAGCGCCACCTGTTGGGATTGCCCCAGGAAAGTGCTGTAGGCTTCAAACACCTGGGTCGTGCCACGCGCTTTGCCTTCCAGAGTGTAGCCGGCGATATGCGCAGTGCCGATATCGACACGCTTAAGCAATTCCACGTCGAGATCCGGCTCCGGCTCCCATACGTCCAGCACCGTGCTCAACGCCTGTCCGGCCTCCAGACGACGGCGCAGAGCGGCGTTGTCCACCACAGGTCCGCGGCAGGCATTCACCAGGATAGCCCCGGGTTTCAGGCTGGCAATCAGCGCTTCATCGGCCATATGCAGCGTTTTATACTGCCCCTCTTTATAGAGCGGCGTATGGAATGTGAGAATATCGGCTTCCCGAACCAGGGTTTCCAGCGGCTGAAAATCACCGTCGTCGCCGCGGTCTTTACGGGGCGGATCGCACAGCAGAGTGCGAATGCCCAGCGCTTCCAGGCGCGCCTGCAGACGGGAGCCGACATTACCAACCCCGACAATCCCGACAGTACGATCGCGCAGCGCAAAACCATCGCGCTCCGCCAGCATCAGTAGCGCGGAAAAGACATATTCCACTACGGCAATGGCGTTACAGCCAGGTGCCGCCGAGAAACCAATGCCCTGCTGCGCCAGCCACGCCTGATCCACATGGTCGGTACCCGCAGTGGCGGTGCCAACAAATTTAACCCCATGCCCCTGCAATAGCGCCTCGTTCACCTTCGTGACCGAACGCACCATCAGCGCCTCTGCATCGCTCAGTTCTGACACCGGCAGCGGGCGGCCGGGAACAGCCTTCACCTCGCCCAGGCGGCTAAAAAGTTCGCGGGCGTAAGGCATATTTTCATCGACGAGAATTTTCACGTTACCGTACCTGTTTTTGTGCGGGAGAAGGGATCTCCCCGCAGCCACTTCAGATTACAATCGGGCCTGGATGGCAGCTCTGTGAGCACAGGGCAAACCCGTGCCTGCAATATGAAGTATAAAGGATATAAGTGTGCCATAATCCCGCCGCCAGGCCCAGACAGTGTCTGTTACTGCCGCTCAATGTTTTATCGTACAGAGTAAGGAATATCGATGATACAGCCCCTTTCAGGCGCCGGTGCGCATCCTCCGGGTGAACCTCCCGTTGGCCGCCCTCAGACCGCGCCTCAGCCTCTGACACCACAGCAGCGCACCGTGCTGGAGCGTCTGGTGACCCGTATCATCGCCCTGAGCCAGCAGCCTGGAGCCGGTGTCTGGGCCGCGCTAAAGCACGATTTGGGTATGAACAACGATCAGCCGCTACTGGCGCGTCACTTTCCCGCCGCCGAGCAGAATCTACAGCAGCGTCTGAGTCAGGCACAGGTCCGTCATGAGCCGCGTCAGGTACTGCAACAGCTCACCGTGCTACTCCAGCACGGCAATAACCGCCAGGCGGTGAGCGATTATATCCGCCAGCAGTTCGGGCAGACGGTGCTGAGCCAGCTTACGCCGGACCAGCTCAAACAGGTGCTGACCCTACTACAGCGCGGCGAGCTCTCTATCCCCCAACCGGTACAGCGCCCGGCCACCGAGCGCCCGCTGCTGCCTGCCGAGCATAACGCGCTCAATCAACTGGTGGGTAAGCTTTCCGCCGCCACCGGGGAGTCGGCGAAGCTTATCTGGCAGTCGATGCTGGAGCTGACCGGCGCAAAGCATGGAGCCCCCATAGCTGCCCGCCACTATGCGCCGCTGACCACCTGGTTACAGGCCCGTCTGATGCTGTCCCGCGAAAGCGCCCCGACTCTGCATAGCCTGCAGGCAGCGCTAAAGCAGCCGCTGGAAAGCAACGAATGGCGGGAGATCGGCGATTACGCCCGACAGCAGTATGGAGCTCTGCCCAACAGCATACTGACGCCGCCCCAGGTGCAGGATCTGTTAAATCAGCTCTTAATGCTGCGTTGCGATCGCGTTCGTAAAGAAGTCTCCCACCGTCAGGAGGAACATGTCCGGCAGGAGGTGCTGTTCGGCCCCATTATGGCGCCGCTGAATCAGTTGAAGGAGCGCCCAGGCCTGGCGCTGATCGTGGTGATTGCGGTTATCGCGTTACTCTGGTTGATGCTGTGAAAAGGCGCCCTTCGGGGCGCCTTTCAGTTAGCGACGAAACGCCGCCAGCGTGACCGCTATCCCCAATAACGCACTGATAGCGCCAGCAAGAAACACGGAAGGATATCCCATTGATGTGGCCAGAAGGCCAGTCAGCGGTCCGCTCACTCCGTAGGCGATATCCTGGAATGCGGCATATCCCCCTAACGCCGTGCCCCGCACCTGCGGCGCCACCCGTTTCACCACCTCAACGCCCAGCGCCGGAAAGATCAGCGAACACCCACAACCGGTCAGGGCCGCGCCGGTCAGCGCAATCCAGGCATTAGGCGCCTGCCACAGCAGCGTCAGGCCAATGGACTCTATCAGCAACGACACCACGGCGACCCGCACTCCGCCATAGCGATCCGGCATCCAGCCGAACAGAATACGCATCAGTACAAAAGCACAGCCAAATGCCGTCAGGGTAAAGCCCGCCATCGGCCAGCCGCGGCTGACAAACCACAGTGAGACAAAGGTACCAATAACCGCGAAACCTACCCCCTGAAGCGCCAGACCAATGCCCTGGGGCCAAATCTGCCCCACCACGCTCCACAGCGACGGACGCTCGCCATTATGGGTCGGTACGCGTCCCACGCCGGCATTAAACAACAGCGCCACCAGCGGCAACGCAACCGTCGTACCCGCCAGCGCCGCCACACCGAAGTGGCTGTGGATCCATAATCCCAGCGGTGCCCCCGCCGCCAGCGCGCCGTAAATCGCCATACCGTTCCAGGACATTACCTTACCGGAGCGTCGGGGCCCCACCAGTCCCAGCCCCCAGGCCAGGTTACCGGTCAACAGCTGACTTTCGCCAAAACCGAGGATCAGACGCCCCACCACCAGCAGGGCAAACTTCGCCGCCGTCGGCACCGGCAGGATCGCCGCCAGCAGCCAGGCCAGCCCGGCCAGCCCACAGGCCAGCATGCCCTGCATCACTGAACGTTTGGCGCCGCGCTGATCCGCCAGTTTACCGGCATAGCCGCGAGTCAGTACCGTGGCCAGGAACTGAATCCCTACCGCCACCCCGACCAGGGTATTGCCGTAACCCAGATCCTGATGCACAAACAGCGGAATCACCGGCAGCGGCAATCCGACGGTCATATAGGTCAGAAAGACGGCAAAGGCGATACGAAACAGCGACAGATTTTCTGATTGAGAGGCTTTTTTGCTTTGTTCTATGGCAGACATACTGCTGACTCCATCTGCTCCGGACGTAAAAAAGGCCGCTCGTGCGGCCTTTTCCATTCAGTACCTGAATCAGGCGCTGTATTTACGCATCACCAGCGTGGCGTTAGTGCCGCCAAAGCCGAAGCTGTTGGACATCACCGTAGTCAGCTGCTGCTCGGTCGGCTCGGTGACGATGTTCAGGCCTTTCGCCTGCTCGTCCATCTCTTCAATGTTGATGCTCGGCGCGATAAAGCCGTGCTCCAGCATCAGCAGAGAGTAGATAGCTTCCTGAACGCCTGCGGCCCCCAGGGAGTGACCGGTCATGGCCTTGGTGGCGGAGATAGCCGGGGTGGTATCGCCAAAGACTTCGCGGATAGCCCCCAACTCTTTCACGTCGCCGACCGGTGTGGAAGTACCGTGGCTGTTCAGATAGTCGATAGGGGTATCCACGCCATCCATCGCCATCTTCATGCAGCGTACCGCGCCTTCGCCAGAAGGTGCCACCATGTCGGCACCGTCGGAGGTCGCACCGTAGCCAACAATCTCGCCGTAGATATGAGCACCACGCGCCAGCGCGTGTTCCAGCTCTTCCACCACAACCATACCGCCACCACCTGCGATAACGAAGCCGTCGCGGCTTGCATCATAGGTACGGGACGCCTTATCCGGCGTGTCATTATATTTGGTGGAAAGCGCGCCCATGGCATCGAATTCACAGGCCATTTCCCAGCACAGCTCTTCGGCGCCGCCGGCAAATACGATGTCCTGCTTGCCCAGTTGGATCTGTTCGACCGCATTGCCGATACAGTGTGCGGAAGTTGCACAAGCGGAGCTGATGGAATAGTTGACGCCGTGGATTTTAAACGGAGTCGCCAGACAGGCGGAAACCGCAGAGGCCATCGCTTTAGTCACGACATACGGACCCACCGCTTTCAGGCCGCGCGGGCTGCGCATCGCATCGGCGCCGAACACCTGAGATTTAGAGGAGCCGCCGGATCCGGCAATCAGGCCCACTCGAGGGTTGTTCTGATAAACCTCGTCTTTCAGACCGGCATCTTCAATGGCCTGCTGCATGGAGAGGTATGCATAGATGGAGGCGTCGTTCATGAAACGGACCACTTTGCGGTCGATCATGCCGGTGGTGTCAAGTTTAACGTTGCCCCATACGTGGCTACGCATTCCGGAATCGACAAATTCCTGAGAGAAAGTGATCCCTGAGCGTCCTTCACGCAGAGATGCCAGGACTTCCTGCTGGTTATTACCGATGCTGGAAACGATGCCCAGGCCAGTAATCACTGCACGTTTCATTCAATACCTCTTTGCAAGTCAATGCACGATTAGTCATTTCGAGTCGCACAATAGCGTACACTTGTACGCCGAACAAGTCCGATCAGAGAATTAGTCGGGAAATTTGCGCACTCTTACACACATCGTTAAGATCGTTCTACTGCCTGTCAGACGAGCAACTTACGTGAAACAATCCTCTATACAACCGGCCAACCTCCACTTTAACGAAGAGGGTACACCTGTATCCCGAGAATTCGATGACGTCTACTTTTCTAATGATAACGGACTGGAGGAGACGCGCCATGTGTTTCTGGGGGGAAATCAGCTGCCGGAGAACTTTGCGCAGCACCCGCGTGAGCTGTTTATCACCGCCGAAAGCGGCTTCGGCACCGGGCTCAATTTTCTGACGCTCTGGCAGGCATTTAACACCTTTCGCGCCGCCCATCCCGAGGCAACGCTGAAGCGTCTGCACTTTATCAGCTTTGAAAAGTACCCGTTGACCAGGGACTCCCTGACTCGCGCACATAGCCACTGGCCCGAGCTGGCGGAGCTGGCTAACCAGCTTCAGAACAGCTGGCCGCTCCCCTTCTCCGGCTGCCACCGACTACTGCTGGATAATGGCCAGGTCACGCTCGATCTGTGGTTTGGTGATATTAACCAGACTATGTCACAACTGGATGACAGCTATCGCAATCAGGTCGATGCCTGGTTCCTTGACGGCTTCGCGCCTTCGAAGAATCCGGATATGTGGGTACCGGAACTGTTTCACGGCATGGCGCGACTGGCACGCCCCGGCGCCACGCTCGCTACCTTTACCGCTGCCGGGTTTGTGCGGCGTGGTTTACAGGAGGCGGGCTTTGCCATGGCGAAACGCAAAGGATTTGGCCGCAAGCGTGAAATGTTAACCGGTACGCTGGAAACCGCCCCGCCTGGGCATGGGCATGGGCAAACCCCGTGGTATCACCGCCCCCCAGCCCAGGGCCGGGAAGCGGCGCTAATCGGCGGCGGTATCGCCAGCGCGCTACTGGCGCTGGCGCTGCTCAGGCGCGGCTGGCAGATCACGCTCTACTGTGCGGACGATTCCCCGGCGCAGGGCGCTTCCGGCAACCGCCAGGGGGCACTCTATCCCCTGCTCAACCCCGGAGATTCCGCGCTGGCGGGCTTTTTCCCCGCCGCGTTCACCTTCGCACGCCGACTCTACGACGCCCTGCCGCTAACCTTCGAGCACGACTGGTGCGGCGTAACCCAACTGGCCTGGAATGAGAAGAGTCGCAACAAGATCGCCAAAATGTTGACCACAGGGCTACCGGACGCCATCGCCCGGGGCCTGAATAGCGGAGAGGCTGAACAACTGACTGGCGTGGCGACCGGCTGCGGCGGTATCAGTTATCCGCTGGGAGGCTGGCTGAATCCGGCGCAGCTCACCGCCGCCGCCCTCACGCTCGCTGTGGATAGGGGGTTGCAACTGCACTACCGCCGTCAAGTGGCCGATATCCAGCCTTCCGGTGACGGCTGGATGCTTCACTTCGCCGACGGCAAAACAAGCCGCCATCAGGCGCTGGTACTGGCCTGCGGTCATCAGATCGGCGGTTTTGCCCAGAGCGAAGCGCTACCGGTTTACCCGGTTGCTGGTCAGGTCAGTCATATCCCCTCAACGCCAGCGCTGGGCGCATTACGCCAGGTGCTGTGCTACGACGGCTATCTGACCCCACGCAGTCCGGGCTTCGACCAGCACTGCATTGGCGCCAGCTACCATCGGGGCGAAACCAGCACCGACTATCGGTCAGACGACCAGCAGCAGAATCGCCAGCGTCTGATCGACTGCTTCCCCGAAGCGCAGTGGGCCAGGGAGGTCGATATCAGCGCCGGTGAAGCGCGCAGCGGCGTACGCTGCGCCACCCGCGATCACATGCCGATGGTGGGCGCCGTTCCGGATTTTAACAGCACGGTCTCCCGCTATGCGCATCTGGCTGAACAGGCGACAACGCCAGAGCGGGTAGAAAATGCGCCGGTTTATCCGAATCTGTTTGTTCTGGGGGCCCTGGGATCGCGGGGACTGTGCAGCGCGCCGCTCACGGCCGAAATTCTGGCGGCGCAGATGAGCGGCGAACCGCTGCCGCTGGAGGCCACAACCCTGGCGGCGCTGAATCCGAATCGGTTATGGATCAGGAAGTTGTTGAAGGGGAAGGCCCTCTCCCTCACCCCAACCCTCTCCCAGGGAGAGGGTGTAGGTTGATACCGTCTTTGGGTTCCCTCTCCCCATTGGGGAGAGGGTTATGGTGAGGGGAATTACTGCGCCTTCGCCTTCTGGAACAGACGATCCCACATATCCAGTACCAGCGCCTGATCCGGGGGCGACAGCTCGCCCGCACCGATCGCCTTTTCCAGGCTTCCAGCCACGGTGGCATAGACCGCGTCCGGCGAGTGATCCTCGCCGTGTTCCAGTTCGGCCACCGCCAGCGTCAGATGGCCGCGCAGATAACCGCTGGCGAACAGTTCATCATCACTGGCGTGCTCCACCATATCGTCAATTAACGCCAGAATGCTTGCTTCAAAATCCGCGATCATCGTTTTTCCTCATCATAAATCTGTCGCTTACCGGAAATCTTCCGGCCACGGGAACTGCTCAGCCGCCAGAGGCGGCGTATGGTAATAGTGACGCAGGGCGTCGATAAAGCGCGCCGGTCGCGCCGGGATCCCCTGCTCAAGATACGCCATCACCTGGCCATGCACCCGACGCTGGAAGGCAATGCGATCCGGCTCGACATCCCCTTCCAGGTTGTCACAACTGACGTTAAAGGGATAACCCGCCGCCACGCAGAACAGCCAGTCCAGCGCCTGCGGTTTCACTTCGACATCCTCAAAGCGGCCCTGGGTCTGCGCATCGCGACCGTCCGGGCAGTACCAGTAGCCAAAATCCACCTGCTCACGACGTTTGGCGCCCGCAATACACCAGTGAGAGATCTCATGCAGGGCGCTGGCGTAAAAGCCGTGTGCGAAGATAATACGGTGATAACCGACCTCTTCATCTGCCGGAAGATAGATCGGTTCATCATCGCCTTTAATCAGACGGGTATTAAATTCATCGAAAAAACAGCTATCGAACACGTCGATAAGCTGCTCATAGTGATGTTTCATCGTGTTATGCCATCCCCAGCCAGTGGAGGAATTCCTGTCCATGACTGTCATATAACAGTTTAGCGCTCATCACCGCGGAGACGACCACGATCATCGGGCGGATCAACTGCTGTCCTTTGCTTAATACCAGGCGCGAGCCAAGGCGGGCGCCGCAGAACTGCCCGGCCATCATCACGAAGCCGGTCCCCCAGACCACCTTACCGCCGATAATAAACAGCAGCAGGCCGCCCAGATTCGAAGTGGCGTTCAACACCTTGGCGTGGGCCGTGGATTTCGCCAGGTTAAAGCCGCACAGGGTAACGAACGCCAGCGCGTAGAAAGAGCCCGCGCCGGGGCCGAAAAAACCGTCGTAAAAACCGACCATACCACCCGCCACCAGGGCGAATGGCAGACCGTACAGCCTGCGCTTACGATCCTCTGCGCCGATTTTCGGCATCAGCAGAAAGTAGAGGCCGATACCAATCACCAGCAGCGGCAAAATCTGACGCAGGATATCCGACTGAACGTGCTGCACCAGCAACGCGCCGCTGGTAGAGCCAATAAAGGTCATCAGAATATTCAGCTTCTGATCGGCCAGGTTCACCACCCGACGCCGGATAAAGTAGAGGCTGGCAGAGAGCGATCCCCCGCAGGCCTGCAACTTATTGGTAGCCAGCGCCTGAGCAGGCGACATACCCGCCGCCATCAGGGCAGGAACCGTTAACAGTCCACCGCCCCCGGCCAGGGCATCGATAAAACCGGCCAGAACAGCCACGAAAAACAGCACCACCAGAAGCAGTGGTGACACCATAAACCATTCCATTTTGCTCTCCTGTTATAGCAGGTGTCTATCCAGCAGGGCCTGACAGGAAGGCGGCAGCGGTGGCGGCGTCTTCTTCTTGTGGGGCTGACTACCAGGCTTCGGTGGCTCGAACCAGCTCTGCAGTTCGTAGCCGCAACCGTCACCCGGCGGTGGCGGAGCCTGCTCTTCACACTCCAGGCTATCTGCCGGGCAGCGCAAACGGACGTGCATATGGGCGCGATGACCAAACCAGGGACGAACCTTGCGCAGCCAGTCGCGATCGGCTCCGGCATCTTCGCATAACCGCTGCTTGATGGCCGGGCTCACGAAGATACGCGTGACTTCGTCGTCCTGAGCGGCGAGCCGCACCATGGTGCCAAGCTGTGGCTGCCAGCGGGAGGAAACCACCCGCTTACCGTCAGCGGAGACCAGATCGAGCGCCTGGGGTCGCAGCAGCTGCGCGCTGGTCCAGCGATAGTGCGGCAACTGCAGGAAGATATCGACGTCCAGACCGGTCTGGTGGCTGGCGTGGCCGCTGCTAAAACGGCCACCGGCCGCCATTCCCATATCCCCCACCAGCATGGTGCCCAGATTGTCCTGATGCAGTTGACTGCTCAGGCGCTGAATAAACGCCACCAGATGCGGATGACCGAAGTAGCGACGCTGGTCGGTACGCATCACCTGATAGTTATCTGATTCCAGCGGCAGCGGATGAGCGCCGATAATACAGCCGTTAGAAAAGGTGCCCACTGACTGCGGGCTTCCGGCGATAGGATGGGTGATTTTCTGCCACGGCGTAGCGGCCGCGGCGCCCGCGCACATTAGCGCGCAAGCCAGAGCGATAAGCGGTTTTTTCATGGCTTCACCAACGCGGCAATGGGCTGACAACATCGCCGTTCTGGCCGCGCTGACGCAGCAGATGATCCATCAGGACGATGGCCATCATCGCCTCTGCGATAGGCACAGCGCGGATCCCGACGCAGGGGTCGTGACGCCCACGGGTTACCATTTCCACCTCTTCACCAGCGCGATTCAGGGTACGGCCTGGCACCATAATGCTGGAGGTTGGCTTCAGAGCCAGACTGGCCAGGATCTGCTGACCGCTGCTGATACCGCCCAGCACGCCACCAGCGTGGTTGCTCTGGAAGCCCTGATGAGTAATCTCATCGCGGTTTTCGCTGCCGCGTAAGGCGATAACATCGAAGCCGTCGCCAATCTCCACCCCTTTTACCGCGTTGATGCTCATCAGCGCGTGAGCGATATCGGCATCCAGCCTGTCGAAAACCGGTTCGCCCAGCCCGGGCGGAACATTATCCGCAACAACGGTCACCTTCGCGCCAATAGAGTCGCCTTCTTTCTTCAGGCCGCGCATCAGCTCGTCCAGCGCGTCGATTTTCGCCGGATCCGGGCAAAAGAAGGGGTTCTGTTCAACCTGGGACCAGTCTTTGATCTCCAGCGGAATATCGCCCATCTGGGTCAGACAGGCTCGAATCTCAATGCCGTGTTTTTGCGCCAGATACTTTTTGGCAATGGCCCCCGCAGCCACGCGCATGGCGGTTTCCCGCGCCGAAGAGCGACCGCCGCCGCGATAGTCACGCAGGCCATATTTCTGTTCATAGGTGTAATCGGCGTGCCCGGGACGGAACAGATCCTTAATGGCGCTGTAGTCCTGGGAGCGCTGGTCGGTGTTTTCAATCAGCAGGCCGATGCTGGTGCCGGTGGTGACCCCTTCGAAGACACCGGACAGAATCTTCACCTGGTCCGGCTCGCGGCGCTGGGTGGTGTAGCGCGAGGTGCCCGGGCGGCGCCGGTCCAGATCGTGCTGCAGGTCGGCTTCGGTCAGCGCAATGCCCGGCGGTACGCCGTCTACAATACAGCCCAGCGCCGGACCGTGGGATTCACCGAATGTCGTTACGCGAAAGAGTTGTCCAATACTGTTCCCTGCCATCACGGCTCCTTACCGTTGTCGTCGTTGTATTTGAAGAGGAGCGGATTCATTGCCCGCTCCCGTCTGTTGTTTTGCGTTTAGTCTTTATAGATGCCGAAATGTTCACGGGCGGCGATTAGCTGCTCTTTGGTCAGCATAAAGACCCCATCGCCGCCGTTATCGAACTCAAGCCAGGTAAAGGGCACGTCCGGATACTGCTCCATCATATGCACCATACTGTTGCCCACTTCGCAAATCAGCACGCCGCCGTCGTTAAGGTAGTCCGGAGCACAGCCAAGGATGCGACGCGCCAGCTTCAGGCCATCGCACCCCGCCGCCAGCCCCAGCTCCGGCTCGAAATGATATTCGCCCGGCAGGTCACCCATATCTTCGGCATCGACGTACGGCGGATTGGTGACGATCAGGTCATACTGCACCTTTGGCAGATCGCGGAACAGATCGCTGCGAATAGGCGTGACATTATTTTGCATGCCGTGCTCGTCAATGTTGCGCTCGGCAACCGCCAGGGCATCCAGGGAGATATCCACGGCATCCACTTCGGCTTCCGGGAAGGCATAAGCACAGGCGATGGCGATGCAGCCGCTGCCGGTGCACATATCCAGTATGTGGCGCGGCTCGTGGCCAATCAGCCCGGAGAAGCGGCCATTAATCAGCTCGCCAATCGGCGAACGCGGCACCAGCACGCGCTCATCCACATAAAATTCATGCCCGCAGAACCAGGCTTTGTTGGTCAGGTAGGCCACCGGAATACGCTCATTCACCCGGCGGATCACGCGTTCGACAATGCGGTGGCGTTCGCTGGAGGTCAGGCGCGAAGTACGCATATCTTCCGGGATATCCAGCGGCAGGTAGAGAGTAGGCAGAACCAGTTGTACGGCTTCGTCCCAGGGATTATCGGTGCCGTGGCCGTACCAGATATTGGCGGCGCTAAAGCGACTGACGGCCCAGCGCAGCATATCCTGAATGGTATGCAGCTCGCTGACTGCCTCATCAACAAAAATTTTATCCACATTGCCCTCCGCAGGCCGATAGCGCATTCTTTCCGGCGGCTAGTTTGCCATGAACGCCGCGACAAATCAGCACTCAGACAGATAAAGCGACAACGGCTTTTATTAACAGTCGATGAGAAAATGCTAAAATCCACGATCTCCATCGAGTATGAGAACGTTATGAACAAAAAAGATCCACTTAACCCCGAAGATAAGGCGCTGTTCCGGGAGCTGATGCGCGGTACGCGCAAGCTTTCCCAGGACACGGTCGTGCACCGTCCGCTGCGCAAAAAAAGCAGTGAAGTGCCGACCAAACGTCTGATTCAGGAACAGGTGGATGCCAGCCACTACTTTTCAGACGAATTTCAGCCTCTGTTGTCAAACGATGGCCCCATGCGCTACGTGCGCGAAGACGTCAGCCACTTCGAACTCAAGAAGCTTAAGCGGGGCGACTATTCGCCAGAGCTGTTCCTCGACCTGCACGGCCTGACTCAGTTGCAGGCTAAACAGGAACTGGGGGCGCTGATTGCGGCCTGTCGCCGCGAGCACGTCTGGTGCGCCTGCGTAATGCACGGTCACGGCAAACATATTCTGAAACAGCAGACGCCACTGTGGCTGGCGCAGCACCCTCACGTTATGGCCTTCCATCAGGCACCAAAGACCTGGGGTGGCGATGCCGCGCTGCTGGTGCTGATCGAAGTGGAGGAGTGGCAGCCGCCGGAGCTACCGTAGCGGCAGACCGGTGCTATAAATGACCGAAGCCGCACAGAGGCGGCTTCGGGGGCGCAGATCGGAAGATATGCGTCAGGCCGGAGGTTAGATCGCCTTCGGCATTTTCAGGTTGCAGGGACTCATCTGCCAGTCGAATTTCCCCTGTCCGGTTTCGGCATCCAGTGTGACGCTGGCGATCGCTGAAGTGCAGAACATTGGCGGAGTTTCCCCCGGGCAAAGCTCTGATACCAGATACCCCACCAACGGCAGATGTGAAATCACCAGCACCGAGGAGACGCCCTCGTTTGCCAGGGTCTGCAACCAGGCGCTGACCATGGCGGGATCGCCGCAGGGGGTCAGCTCCGGCATGACTTCTACCTGTGACAGGCCGGAGAGCGTTTCACGCACCACATCCAGAGTCTGTTCGGCTCGCAGATAGGGGCTTACCAGAACACGTTCGATATCCACCTTTTGACCTTTTAACCAGGTCGCCATTTGACGGGATTCATCACAACCACAGTGGGTTAGCGGACGAACCGAGTCACTGGCGGCATCGAGTGCCGCGTCGCCGTGACGCATGATAAAAACTTGCATATTGCACCGCTTTTGTTAACCAGAAACGCCGACCTGCACGGTTAAACAGGATCATCTGTTAACTGCGCGTAGTCGACGGCCGGGCATTGTGCCTGATCCATTTTTCGAATGAAACGCTGTCTTTTACCTTAATGGTGTAAGTGTAGTCAATGACTGATGACAAAACAGCCAGCGCAACATTCAAGCCTTGCCTGACGCTTCAATCAGTTACCTCTATTCAGACTCCCTCCTGCGGTTCAGGGTTCCCCTGACCGGTGGCTTTTTCCCGCTGTACCCGAGCGCGCAGCGCCTGACAGGGGCTAAAACGTTCGCCAAAACGTTCCGCCAGTTGTTCCAGTTCCGCCACAAGCGTGCGGGCCCCCAGCCTGTCTATATAGTGGAAAGGCCCCCCCAGAAACGGCGGGAACCCCAGCCCGAAGACCGCGCCGACATCACCATCGCGCGCGCTGCGCACTACCGATTCATCCAGACAGCGCGCAGCTTCGTTCAACAACATCAGCATACAGCGCCGGGCAATGGCCTGAGCGCTCTGCTGCGCCGCTGGCGTCACGCCAAGAAGCTGGTAGATAGCCGGATCGGCCCTCTTGTTCCTGCTTTTACCCCCTTTGGCGGGATAAAGATAGAAGCCACGGCCATTTTTGCGCCCTTTGCGATCGTCGTTCAAAATTGCTGCAATCGTTTCAGGTGGACTAAAGCGACTGCCGAAAGCCTGTTCCAGTATCGGGATGATCTTAGTTCCAACATCGATACCCACTTCATCCAGCAGCTGTATCGGCCCGACCGGGAACCCGGCGGCGGTCAGAGCTTCGTCGATATGCTCCACCGGCTCTCCTTCGCTCAGGCAGCGCAGCGCCTCATTAATATAGGGCGCCAGGATGCGGTTTACGTAGAAGCCCGGGCGATCGGCCACCACTATCGGGGTTTTCCCCTGACGCTTCGCCAGCCAGACCGCGGTGGCGAGCGTCGCTTCGTCGGTTTCGGCATGGGGAATCACCTCTACCAACGGCATTTTTTCCACCGGACTGAAATAGTGCAGCCCGATCACCTGCCCCGGGCGTTGGGCCCCGGCGGCAATCTCGCTAATAGGCAGCGACGAGGTGTTAGAGGCAAAAATCGTCTGCGGCGCCCCGTGAGTTTCGACCTCCGCCACCATCTGACGCTTCAGGGCCAAATCTTCGAACACCGCTTCAATCACCAGATCCCGTTGGCCAAAGCCGCTGTAATCGGTAGTGCCAGTGATAGACGCCATCTGCGCATTGCGCTGCGCTACAGTTAACTGACACCGGGTGACCCGGGTCGAAAGCTGCTGCCACGCGTGCTTCAGCGCGTGATGAATCCCCTCTTCCCGGATGTCGCGAATCCTGACCGGCAACCCGGCCCGGGTGGCGGTCACATACGCAATACCGCCCCCCATCAGGCCGCCGCCCAGTACGCCAACCTGCCTGACGGGTAGCGGCGTCGCTTTACTGGCAGGATCTTTTTTCATCAGGGTACTAATAAAAAACAGGTGGCGCAGCGCCGCAGATTCAGGCGTCATCGCCAGTTCGCCAAAGGCTCTGGCCTCTTCGTCGTAGCCCACGGTGTCGCTCTGAGTCAGCCCCGTATGTACCACTGCCTGAATGCGCTGCGCTGCCGGGTAGTTATCCCGGGTTTTGCGCCGGGTCTGCTTTTCCACCATGCGAAACAGTAACGCTCGCCCCAGCGGCCCGGTCAGCAGTCGTTCCCGTATCGGTAAGGTACGACGCGGTACATTCTCATTCATAATGCGCGCTACTGCGCTGTCGAGAAGAATACTTTGTGACACCACCTCATCCACCAGTCCCATCTTCAACGCCTGCTTCGCCCGCAACTGGCGGCCGGTCAGCATCAGCTCCAGCGCCCGGCTGGCGCCCACCAGCCGCGGCAAACGCTGGGTTCCTCCGGAGCCCGGCAACAGCCCAAGTTGAACTTCCGGCAGCCCCAGCCGGGTGATCTCGTCGTCGCTGCATACCCGCTGCTGACAGGCCAGCGCCAGCTCCAGGCCGCCTCCCAGGCAAGGGCCGTGAATCGCCGCCACCGTGGTCACCGGCAAGGCGGCAATTTCATCCATTAACTGCTGCCCCTGACGCGCCAGCGCTTCGGCCTGTTCGGCACTCTGACAACCGGCAATCATGTTGATATCGGCACCGGCGATAAAGTTATCCGGCTTACCGGAGATAAACACCACGCCAGCCAGATCGGGGTTTTCCCTTAGCTTGCACAGCATAGCGCGCACCTCATCGGCAAAATCGATCCTGAGGACGTTCATCTGCTCGCCGGGAATATCAATGGTGATGACGGCGACATTATCCGGGCGTAGCGTCAGGGAAAATGCGGAGCCTGTTTCCATTATTCGACCTCCAGAACCATGGCGGTACCCAACCCCCCCGCCGCACAGGCGGTGACCAGCCCCAGGCCGCCGCCGCGCCGCCGCAGTTCATTCAGAGTTTGGGTTATCATGCGCGCACCGGTGGCGGCAAAGGGGTGCCCGTAAGCCAGCGAGCCCCCCAGCACGTTAAACTGACTGCCGTCCACCTCGCCGGTGGCCCGGCAGCGCCCCAGAACATCCCGGGCGAAGCGGCTGCTTGCCAGCATCTTCAGGTTACAGAGCGCCTGAGCGGCAAAGGCTTCATGCATATCGAACAGGGTTAAATCCGCCATAGCGATTCCGGCCCGCTCCAGCGCCAGCGGTGTGGCCCAGGCCGGGCCCAGCAACATATCCTGACGAACATCCAGCGCGCGAAAGGCGTAACTGCGAAGAAAACCCAGCGGGGTAAGCCCCAACTCCCGGACCCGGGATTCGGTCATCATCACCAGCGCCGCCGCACCGTCGGTCAACGCCGAACTGTTTCCGGCGGTGACCGTACCGTGGTGGCGATCAAAACTCGGGCGCAACCTGGCGTAATCTTCCAGTCGGGAATCCTGGCGAATGCCGTTATCGCCGCTGACCGGCTCCCGCCACGGCGGGACGTACGCGGTCATCACCTCCGGATTCAGCCACCCCTTCTGCCAGGCGCGAGCTGCCAGCTGATGCGAGCGATGCGCAAAGGCATCCTGATCCTCACGGCTGATGCCGTGTTTTTTCGCCATCTGTTCCGCCGAATCCCCCATCCTCAGGCCGGTGGAATATTCCGCTACCGCCGGTGCCACCGGCAGCAGATCCCGGGGCCGCAGACCCGCCAACAGCTTCATGCGTTGCCCCAGACTGCGCGCGCGGTTGAGATCCACAAGCGTAGCCGCCAGCCGTTTGCTGACGCCGATGGGCAACACCGAAGCCGAATCGGCACCGCCGGCGATACCGGCACGAATCGTTCCCGCCATCAGGCTTTCCGCCACATTGGCCACCGCCTGGAAACTGGTGGCACAGGCGCGGCTGACGCTGTAGGCATCGGTCTCTACCCGCATGCCGGTCCCCAGCACGATTTCACGGGCGATATTGGGCGCTTCAGGCATCTGAATCACCTGGCCAAAGACCAGCTGTTCAATGGATTCGGGGGGAATTTCACTACGCGCCAGCAATTCCGCCACCACCATCCTGCCCAGATCGAGCGCCGGCAGCGCACGGAGTGTCGTCGCCTGGCGGGCGAATGGGCTACGCAGACCGGCGACAAATGCAATACGCTCCCCCTGGCGGGTGACCAGCGGTCCGGGTTGATTCATAACGCTCCCTTGTTTTCCTGGCGTAATTTTTAAAGAGGTCTGACCTGATATCAGTGTTAACCAGAAAGCGGCATTCAGCCAGGAGCGGCGACGGGAAAATGCGAGTCAACGCACGGAAAGATGGAGAAATAATAAATATCCTCCGGCATAGCCGGAGGTTTTTCAGATGCGCCTATAAGGCTCTCTTACCTGCCGCGCCCTAACAGGCGCATACGATCTGACATTTGCATCAAACTTCGTTACTTACGGCCCGTAAACGGGCTACCTGGATACGGAATCGATAACTGTTCTCCCAGCTTGTCCTGCTCCAGTTGGTGCTTTATGTATTCCTGTATCCTTGCCGTGTTCTTGCCCACCGTGTCTACATAATACCCACGACACCAGAACTCCCTGTTCCTGTATTTGAACTTCAGATCTCCAAACTGCTCGTACAGCATCAGACTGCTTTTCCCTTTCAGATAACCCATGAAGCTCGACACGCTTATCTTCGGCGGGATCTCCACAAGCATATGGATATGATCTGCACAGCATTCCGCTTCCAGTATCTTCACACTTTTCCATTCACACAGCTTTCTTAAGATCTTACCTATCGCCCTGCGCTTCCCTCCATAGAACACCTGTCTCCGGTATTTCGGCGCAAAAACTATGTGATATTTACAGTTCCATCGGGTATGCGCTAAGCTCTTTTCGTCCCCCATTGGGACCCCCTTTTGATTTCTTGTTTAACCCTTGCAGTTGCCAGACCGCAAGGTGTTTTAACAAATCAAAAGGGGTTTATATAACTGATTTATAGCTGAAAGCTTCACGGAACCCCCAGCCTAGCTGGGGGTTTTCTGTATACAAAAAGAGCCCTCCGGGATGGAGGGCTTATAAGAGGGATTAACGCAGGCCGAGCTGGAAGATCAGTGCTTCTGCCTGGCAGGCGAAAACGAAATCGACATCCATGCGCACGCCTTCGGCTTCTTCGGTGAAGCGCGGCGTAATCTGGCAGGGTTCAGATTCGGCCTGACGCGCTTTGGCCGTCAGTTCCGCCAGCATCTTTTCAGCTTCGGCTTTAGTTGAGAATACCCGGCTCCAGGAAGCGGTGCAGTCAGTGTTGTCCATGACGGTGCCAACATCAACGCAGCAGCAAACCGGAGTTTCATCAGCACTGCATTTGCTCATAATCATTTCCTCTGTTTACGCACCCGAAGATGCGCCGGTAGATACTGCGAATATTTTACGCCCCGTCCCTGCCCCTCTCCAGTTGAGAATGTCGGAATACCGCTTACGTGACAAAAATCACAATTAAAAATGATCTAAAACAAAAAATGCCCGCCAATGACCCCGTAATCCCCCGGGAAATTGCCAGCCAGATCTCGTTTCGTTAATTACAATTGAAAAAAATCGTATACATAACTGCAACATTCCTGCTGGTCGTACCATACTCTCGCCACTGGTCTGATTTCCTCGCAGTACCACAGACCCTACACTTCGCGCTCCTGTTACGGCATGTAACATTGTTTGAATAAAAATAAATTATGAGGTTTTGGTCATGAGCCAGAAAACCCTGTTTACAAAATCATCGATAGCAGTCGCAGTGGCACTCATCTCAACATCCGCGTGGTCTGCCGGCTTTCAGTTAAACGAGTTCTCTTCCTCAGGCCTTGGTCGCGCCTATTCAGGGGAAGGCGCCATCGCCGATAACGCGGGCTCCGCCAGCCGCAACCCGGCAACCATTATGATGTTCGATCGTCCGAGCTTTTCCGCCGGGGCCATCTTCGTCGATCCGGACGTGGATATTTCCGGCACCTCTCCTACCGGCAACAGCCTGGACGCGGATAACATCGCCCCCACCGCATGGGTGCCGAATATCCACTTCGTGGCACCGATTAACGAACACTTCGGTTGGGGGGCATCGCTGACCTCCAACTACGGTCTGGCCACCGAGTTTGCCGATAGCTATGCCGCAGGCACTATGGGTGGTAAGACCGACCTGGAAACCATGAACCTGAACCTGAGCGGCGCTTATCGTCTGAACGAGCAGTGGAGCTTCGGACTGGGCTTTAATGCCGTTTACGCCCGGGCCAAAATTGAGCGCTATGCCGGGGATATGGGCCAGATCGCCGCGGGCTCCGGCATGCTGCCGCCTGCACAGGCGGGTATGGTGGCGAACCTGCCCTACGACACCCAAATCGCCCGCCTTAAGGGCAACGAATGGGGCTTTGGCTGGAACGCCGGTATCCTGTACGAACTGGATAAAAACAACCGTTACGGTCTGACCTACCGCTCCGAAGTGAAGATTGACTTCGACGGCGCCTATAAGAGCTCGCTGCCTTCGGCCTATAACCAGATTCTGGGCGGTTTCGGTTTGCCGATGGGCACTGACGGCAGCACCGTGGATGGTGCTCTGACGCTTAATCTGCCAGAGATGTGGGAAATTTCAGGCTACAACCGGGTCGCGCCTAAATGGGCTATTCACTACAGCATGACCTATACCAGCTGGAGCCAGTTCCAGGAGCTGAAGGCCAAAGGACAAGGCGGGCAGACCCTGTTCTATAAGCATGAAGGCTTTAAGGATGCATGGCGCGTGGCGTTGGGTACCACTTACTATATGGACGATAACTGGACCTTCCGCGGCGGTATCGCCTTCGATGACAGCCCGGTTCCGGCTAACTCCCGCTCCATCTCTATTCCGGATCAGGATCGTTTGTGGCTTAGCCTGGGCACCACCTACGCCTTTAACGAGGATGCGTCGGTGGATGTGGGCGTTTCCTATATGCACGGTCAGCACGTCACCATCAACGAAGGTCCTTACACCTTTAAATCTGACGGTAAAGCCTGGCTGTATGGCGCCAACTTTAACTACCGCTTCTAAGCGCGGTACGATGAAGGCAAAAGGGGTGAGCATGGCTCATCCCTTTTTTATTCCCGGAATCCGGATCCTGGAAAATAATTAAGCGCATCGACAACGGTGCCCTGAACATTTAAACGTAGCGAACTCTATATCAGCCAGCACGAGTCGTAAAAGGTATTGCGGCTGGACAGCGATAAAAACAGCGGATCGTTTTCCACCCGCGCCAACAGCCTGCTGTTATCCCCGGATAGTGAAATACTGTAAGTTTGTATCCAAATCTCATTAGTTACTAACCAACGCTTTCTTATACGAAATCACTCTTTAATTTTTAACCAGAACCCTCCCATTGTGGCAGGCAATAAGTAAAGAGAACAACGTGCTATCACCCATGTTACAACGTAAAATTATATTATCTGTTGCCCAAATCCCGAAAATAGCGTCATAATAGAGGGATGGGTAGTGTTTTCGCTGCGCTCCTTACTATAGCGCTCCGAATGTTCGCCGCGCATTTTTATATAATTAATGAGTCAGGGATGGTAGCAATCATGGAAAGCCAGCGACGATATATCCTTATTAATGAATTAAGAGAAAGAGCCTGTAATATATGTAAGAAAACGAATCTTAATGAAATGATTATGATTCACGAGATGATGCTCAGTACATTCTACACCCGAAAGCCGTTATTTTACAAAGTATTATTTAAGCATCATCGTTTCTACGTCTGTTCAACGATTCTGGCGATTTACTATCGTAATAAATCCAGCGCAACGTTAAAGCAAGTTAAGCACTTCATTCTCAAAAGAAAAGATTTGATGAGTGCCAGCGCCCTCAACGCATTACTGATACAACTTCGGGTCTCCGGCCGCCTGGAAACCTGCCGCCGCAACGACAACCGCCGCGAAAGTCTGTATTCCCCTTCAACCAGCCTTCTCCAGGAAGCGTTTGAGCTGATCCAAAGCATGCTTAAACCCTACGAAATTCTGAACAGCACCGTTTCTTTACACTATGCGCGCAATGCGGAAAATTTTATCCCCCATTTCCTGCTTCGTTATAGTGATTATATTTTAAATTATATTACTATCGTAGATATATTACCTGAAGTTGCACTCTTTATTGAGAAAGATGCTGGCCATATGATCATGCTAATCATATACCGGGAATATGTTCAACAAAATAGCCGCTGTATTATGTTATCCAGCAAGAAAATTGCTCAGTATGGCCACGTTTCACGTTCTCACGTCTGTAGCGTATTACGAGAGGCGCAGGAAAAAGGTTACCTGAAAATTCAGAATAACCTTTCCATACTGCTGTCTGAAAAATTTATCTCGCTGTTTCGTATGTATTTCTCGATTTATATGGCACTGGTGCTCTACGCGACTGACGAAATGACGCATTAATCACGATACGCCAGCAGTCAGATCGATAACGCGATCGGCGCTGGCGATAGTCGAAGGTCGATGTGCGATAAAAATACGTGTAATACAGAGGTCACGAATGGCCTGGTTGATTTTCGCTTCATTATCCAGATCCAGATGGCTGGTCGCTTCGTCAAGAAACAGAATGCCTGGCTGACGATACAGCGCGCGCGCGATTAGCAGGCGTTGCTTCTGCCCGCCGGAGAGGTTTCCCCCTAGTTCGCCGATCAAAGTTTCATACCCCATAGGCATATGCATTATCTCATCATGAATATTGCAAAGACGAGTACACTCCTCGATCCTGGCATAATCTCTATATTCTTCAAAACTGCTTATATTATCAGCAATAGAGCCGGCAAACAGCTTATCGTCCTGCAAAACGCAGGCGATACTATGTCGATAGTTATTCAATCCAACGTTATTAATATCCAACCCATTGGCGATAATGCTTCCCTCGGTCGGTTTCAGTAATCCTGACATCACTTTCATTAGCGTAGTTTTCCCCACCCCCGACGGGCCGACTATCGCCACGCTTTCCCCTGCTTTAACCGTAATATTCAGCCCGGAGAAAATCGGTCGGGACAACGCATCATATTGAAAAGCGATATTCCTGGTACGAAACGCGATGGGTTCATTAACCGCCGCCAGCTCTCTTTCCGGTTGTTCCTCCTCTGGCTCGCTGAGCACAATATCCGCCACGCGCTCATTATGCAGCCCCAGCAGCCTCATCTGTAAAGCAATATTAATCAAATTGGCGGTCCGAGCGGAAAACTGACTACGATAAGCGCTAAATGCCACAAACATTCCCAGCGTCATTCCTCCATCAATAACCATTGATGCCCCAAGCCAGAGGATCGTTATCTGGTCGACAGCGCCGATAAAGTTGACAATGCCTCCAAACAACATGTCCAACCGCGTGGTACGAATTCGCGCATTGGCGCTATCAATATTCAAATTAAGCCAAAACCGTGAGCGTAACCCGGTAATCCCCAGCGCCTTTAATGTGCTAATTCCATACAGCGTTTCCATAAAATGTGAACTAGCTTTAGCCTCCTTCACTATCTTCTCTTCCCAGGCCTGACGATAGCGATTATAAGTAGAAATACGCAAAATCATATAAAACAGCGTAAATGCGCAGACAACCCACACCAACCAGCCACCATAAAGCACCATCATAATAAATACGCCCGTAGCGACGATAATATCAATAATGCTGCTAACCAGGTTTTCCGTTAGCGTCTGACGAATTATATCCAGTGACCCGATTCGTGATTGAATGTCACCCAAACGACGCTTTTCGAAATAGTCCAGCGGTAGCTTCATTAAATGGTCGAATATTCCACTCTTCCACTGAACATCAATGACCGAGGCCATAACCAGAGTGGTCCATGCCCGTAACGTACCAATAAATGTACGGCACAGGATAAAGGCCAGCAGTCCGATACAGATTAGCGAAAGCAGATGGTGATCTTCTGCAATAATCACATGATCCATGACCAGTTGAGTACCAACCGGAATAAGCAAGTTAATGGCTTCGACCAACAGACTGAAGCAGAAGATCTTGCTTAATGCCCCAGCCAGCCCGTGAATATTGCTCATCAGATCCCGCAACCGCATCTTGCTGCGGGATTTTTCCTTTGAGAACCCTTTAACCGGCCATAGTTCAAGAGCTACGCCAGTAAAGTGTCGGGAAAGTTCGGCAAGCCCTACGACCCTACGACCAAACGCCGGATCGTGGATTACAAAGCGGTTGCGGCGAGCCGAAATCAGTACCACAAAATGGCACATATCCCAGTGCAGGATACAGGGCGTTCTGAGCTGGCGAACTTCGTTAAGATCCAGCGACAGCGCTCGGGTCTTAAGATTAACTTTACCGGCAATATCCACTAACAGGCCAAGCGTCGCACCATGCGAAGAGATTCCGAATCGGTGACGCAAATTGAATAGATCGACATCCATTCCATAGTAGCGGCAAATCATAGTCAGACAGGCTAACCCACACTCTGCGCTTTCAGTTTGCAGTATCTGAGGCACCTTTCTTATCAGAGCAAACTGTAGCCGGTTATAAATTCGGGCTAATAGTGACTTATCCATTTACTGGCCCCATCAGACTATTCACAACATCATAGAAAGGCGAAAGAATCCATTGATAAAGAGGCCGTCGCTCAAGAAATACCGTAGCCTGAGCTTTCATTCCATTTGTCAGCCTCAACGTACGCCGTCTATGATCGAACTCAATATTCACAATCGCCTTATAAAAAGGTTCAACCATGCCGTTCTGCTGAATTTGGGGGGGATTACTGTATGACGCCAGCTCCTGAGGTGAAGCGGGCACGCTGGAAACGGATACGATTTCCCCGGAAAACTGACCAAACTTCTCATAGGGAAAAGCTTCATAGCGAATATTTATTTTATCCCCAACGCCAACATAAGGAAGGCTGCTATCAGGCAACCAAAGAATCAGGAAATAGCCCTGGCTATTTTCCGGTACAATTTGCGCCAGGCTGTCCCCATTATTAACCATCTGCCCCTGGGTCACGCTCAGAGACTCTATTCTGCCATCGAGAGGCGAGCTAACCAGCAGCGTTCCTGTCGCATCCATCTCCGCCAGCTGGCGCCGTAGGTTACTTAACTGGTACTGATTCTGGGCAATTTGGTTATCAAACCCGGTCGCTTTAGTGACGATATCGTCTTCCAGACTGATTATCTGCAAACTTTGCTGAATTAGTTGGGTATTCAGATTCTGATAAACGCTTTGCTGTTGATAGTACAGATAACGTTGATTTGTTAACTGATCATTATTAATCAGGCCGCGGCGCTTATAATCAACATAATTTTCCATGGTCAGTTTCATGTCTGCCATGCCCTTTTTCGCATTATTAACAACCCGGTATGATTCCTGCAAGGCGTTCTGATACTTCGCCAACTGCTCTTCCATATGCGCTAAGGTACTTTTTTTATTGACTTCCAGCTTACGAATAATATTTTCAACAATAAGAATTTGTTCGCGCATCGCCTGAATAACATTTTCACTGACATTACCAGAGCGAGTCGTTCGACTAACATCGATTTGATAGAGTGAATCACCTTTTTTAACCCACTCACCAACCTTTACCCGGGCATGACTAATAAACCCCTGGCCGGGTGAAAATATATTTACGGCTCTTGGCAAGGAGGTCACTTCTCCGTTAACATTGATCCTTCGCGTGTAATCACAAAAAATAATCACTGACAGTAGTACACCGATAAAAGCACAGGTTAAGAACATCACGACCCATCCTGGATAACTCGACAGCAGCAATGCCTGTCCGAGCCATCTGGCTTTCGCATTTTCAAGCGCTTCCTGGCGAAACAACCCTTTTTTACTCATAAAATACCGGCATTTTTTCCTGAAAGTACGAGGCTTAAACAAAAGGGAACTTTATGCCCGTAACTACAAAAAAGTTTAAGAAAAAAACATTTCCCTTATAAATAAATATTCACTAATACCAGTGTTTTTTCAATCAATCCATCAATACCTTTGCCAACTCCGGAACTAATAAAGCCACCACTTTTATTACCAATCTGAGCGTCTGGTCGACCAAAAACAAAATTACCGAACACCGTATAGCTGGGCCAGGCAGCGTTATCATCCCCCGGCCGATTATATCGCCAAAAGTTTTACCTGCTCCTGGATCCCATTCTGAATAACGACATCGCCGCTAACGATATTCATTTCGCTACATACAACTCTCACATAGACACCTTCTTGATAGCCATAAGACAGAGCTCTTATGGCTATAGGTATTAATGACAGCGAGCCTTATTTCTTACCGAAACAGCCCGCCAAACAGACCGCCGAAAATTGAACCCACCAGATTAACACCGACTTCAACTACCTGGCCAATACCAGTCCCCAGCGAAGCTCCTGCATCCGTAGCGCCTTCTACACCACAGTTTTCTACAATAGCACCAATACCACGGCCTAAAGCAGTACCTGCATCAGCGATAACGCCAGCACCAGAAACTTCATTCATTTCATGAATATTAAGATCTCTCATATATCCCATCTCCTGATATATAAATTCAAGATAATTCTCCTGTTGTGAGGCGTTCCCCACGCTTATTTTATAGCTACCTGAACAATAAAAATCAACGAACGATCCCTCTCGTATTATTATTAGTACAAATATGACAGTGCGCGTTTAAAAAATGCCAGAACAGACAGGTCATAATTTTATTTAAAAATAGCAAGTTATCAGTATGACGTCACAAAAACAGCAATAGTTACGCAAGTAACTATTGCTGTTAATGACATCCCAACGAATACTTATTTTATCTCATATCCAGCCATTGATTCGGATATTTGCAGAGCGATAATCTCCATCCCGGACGATAACAAGCTAATTGCCTACGGAATGATTCTCGCCAAAAATTTCGGCATATCTGAGAAAAATAGTGAGGGTTTCGACGCTGGATACTGACTGCTGGCTCCCCATCCGGACTGGAAACCCAGGTTGTAAGGAGGCGATGCCTGAACCTCCTTACCCATTCACCGGTGCCAGAAGTGACAGAGAAAAGTAACCTTAAGGTGAACGAAACCTTCATCAACGCAGCATATTTCCCCTGAACAAATCACCGCCACGACAATATTCATAAGCCAGTTAATCGATTCTGAAAAAAGCTGCTGATGGTTCTTATTATGGATAGTGATGGTGCCATTTGCCACCACCACTAAGAATGATACCAGAATGTTCGATTTTAAAATCCGCTTTGTTATGAATATCGCTAAAGCCTAACGCACCGGTATTAAGGCGATTCTTACCCTACGTCGCCAGCAAACATCACTATTTTAGATAGTTTTGAAAAATACAATATGAAAAATTCTTATTTAAATCACCTTTTCAATTAACCACGCTCTAAATAAAAACAGAAGTCTATTTAATCAAAACGGAATAACCGTAGGCATAACAGGAAAAAGAGATAATAAAATAGGGAGAAAAGTTTTTTATAAGAAAGCTGGCTACAAATACGGAGAGATTTTATTTTCCCGCTTTATCTACATAATAAATATCCTCCGGCATAGCCGGAGGTTTTTCAGATGCGCCTATAAGGCTCTCTTACCTGCCGCGCCCTAACAGGCGCATACGATCTGACATTTGCATCAAACTTCGTTACTTACGGCCCGTAAACGGGCTACCTGGATACGGAATCGATAACTGTTCTCCCAGCTTGTCCTGCTCCAGTTGGTGCTTTATGTATTCCTGTATCCTTGCCGTGTTCTTGCCCACCGTGTCTACATAATACCCACGACACCAGAACTCCCTGTTCCTGTATTTGAACTTCAGATCTCCAAACTGCTCGTACAGCATCAGACTGCTTTTCCCTTTCAGATAACCCATGAAGCTCGACACGCTTATCTTCGGCGGGATCTCCACAAGCATATGGATATGATCTGCACAGCATTCCGCTTCCAGTATCTTCACACTTTTCCATTCACACAGCTTTCTTAAGATCTTACCTATCGCCCTGCGCTTCCCTCCATAGAACACCTGTCTCCGGTATTTCGGCGCAAAAACTATGTGATATTTACAGTTCCATCGGGTATGCGCTAAGCTCTTTTCGTCCCCCATTGGGACCCCCTTTTGATTTCTTGTTTAACCCTTGCAGTTGCCAGACCGCAAGGTGTTTTAACAAATCAAAAGGGGTTTATATAACTGATTTATAGCTGAAAGCTTCACGGAACCCCCAGCCTAGCTGGGGGTTTTCTGTATACAATAAAAAACCGGCATGATAGCCGGTTCTTTATACAAGAAAGCGACAATTACTCAGAATCAATGTCTTTAAGATCGTCCTGAATCGCCTGAGCGTTAGGATTCTCTTCCGGCTTCAGTTCACCACCATTGGCAATAAAGTCGTGGCGCTGGAAATAAGCCTCACGCACCATAATGTAGGGATCGGACGACTGGCGCAGCAGGCCGTCGGAATCCAGCAACTGGGCGCGGCTTTCAATCCCTTCAATGGTCCACTTACCGATGGATAGCGGCCAGGTCAGCCAGGAGAGTACCGGATAGAGATCGTCCGCCATATCGCCGACGTCTTCACGCAGAGTAAAGCTGCCGTAGAACGGTAACTGCATATAAGGGCCATAACCCACACCATAATGGCCCATGGTGCTACCAAAGCGGTGCGGTTCGGTACGCTGCAGTTTCGGGTTCGCCGCCCCGGCCACGTCCATCAGGCCGCCCAGCCCCAGGGTACTGTTCAGGAAGAAGCGGGTGAAGTGCACCATTCCCTTGTAGATATCGCCACGCAGGAAGGAGTTCACCATAACGGCGGGCTCTTCCAGGTTACTGGTGAAGTTGCTCAGCCCGTTACGCGCCGGTTGCGGCACGTAATCCCGCCACGCCACGGCCACCGGCCGTACAACGTAGGGATCCAGCACGTTAAAGTTAAAGTTGTACATCGAGCGGTTGAATCCTTCGAAAGGATCCGAACGCCCCTGCTGCTGCTGCGGGTCTGAAGAACTGGCACAGCCCACCAAAAGTAAGGTGGCGATCGCCAGCCCGGTCAGGCGAACTTTCATAGCATCTCCCTGTATTATGTGACTGGCGCGTTCAAGGCTGCTGCCGCGACACTTCAACCGCCACCGGCCCCTGGGCTGGCAGCGCAATGGTCGCACTTTCCCCAAGCCAGTCGCCAGACTGCGGCTCGGGTCTGCCATTCTGAGAAATATGCACTTTCACAACGCCCCGATGCAGGCCGGACAATGGCCGGTTGGACATCATGGCGTCGGTATCATCTAACGTCAGCGACAGCGGGAAGTGGCTCAGCGGCAGTTTTTTGACTGCTACCGGCACATTCGATTCGCCATCGGTTACCGAAATAAACAGTATCCCGTTCTCGGGTAAGGTTTTTTTTGCTTCCGGTGTGAGCGTGATTGTAACAGCCAGTTTCACGTTGTCTACGCCGGACTCCACTTTCGCCTGAGCGACGCTCCGCTCAATAACGGCTCTGCGCTCATCGTTCGCAGGCAGAAGTCGCAGCATAATCTGCCATGCACCGATAGCTTCCTGGTACTGTTTCTGTTCGAAAGCGTTGAACGCCAGCAGGCTCAGCACCCGAATATTGGTGTGATCGGCGCGCAACATTTCACGCAACATAGCACCGCCCTGCTGGTTATCCTGCGGATCAGCGGAACGGGTCAATACTTCAGCATAGTCCAGCCTGACGCTGGTGTTATCCGGCGCCAGTTTCCATGCGCGCTCAAAGGCGTCGGTGGCAGTGCTGGCATTGTTGAGTACCATACCGATACGTCCCAGCATCTGCCAGGCCTGAACGTTAGTGGGATCATCCTGCAGGCGGGTACGCAGCCCCAACCCCAGACGCGCCATCTCTTCCATATTCAGCGGCTGGGCGTTGGGATCCATCACACGCTGCATCAGCGCCGGCGTCTGTTGGGTCACCGCCTGCCATTCACGCACTTTGGAAACGCCCGACGTTTTCAGAAATACGCCAATACTTACCGCCGCCAGCAGCAGCACCGCAGGCAGCAGTATCCAGCGGCTGGATGCCCGGGCATCCCGGGAGCCCGGTTCGTCGGGAATATCCTGTAGCAGGTTTTGTTGAAGCTCTTCGACCATCCGTGCGCGCTGCTCGGGTGAGACCGGCGCATTATCCTGTTCCAGTTCCTGCAGTCGGGCGTGATAAAAAGCGCGGTTCATTTCGTTGCGATCCGGGCTCTGCGCACGTCCCCAGGGCACAAACAGCAGCAGAGATACGGCCAGCAGCAGGACGATAATAGTGACAATCAGCAGCGTCATGGCGCCTTCCTTTCTTTTTCCAGCAACGCTTTCAGCCGCTGCTGCTCTTGCTCGTTCAGGGCGCTCTCATCGCGCTTACCGCGACGGCGACTGCGCATCACAATCACCACCGCGCCTCCCAGCACGCACAGCGCCGGGATCAGCCACAGTAAAATGGTCAGCGGCGTCAGCGGCGGCTCATAAGTGACGAAATGACCATAGCGCGCCACCATATAGTCGATGATCTGCTGTTTGTTCTGGCCCTGCTGTTGCAGCTCATACACCTTCTGGCGCATATCGGCGGCGATCATAGCGTTAGAGTCGGCAATGCTATTGTTCTGGCACTTGGGGCAACGTAGCTGTTCGGTAAGCTGGCGGAATTCCTGCTCCTGGGCCTCGTTTTTAAACTGGTAAGTATCGATGGCCGCCCAGGCACTGAGCGTCATCATCAGGGCCATCAGCCCGATTAACCAACGACTCATGCCCCCGCCTCCCGGCTGTATTTATCCCACAGTGGTTTCAACTGCTGCTGCCAGACCCGATCGTTAAGATCGCCGGCGTGGCGGTAACGGATGATCCCTTTGCCGTCGATCAGGAAGGTTTCCGGCGCGCCGTAGACCCCCAGATCCAGTCCCAGCATACCGTCGCCGTCGAACAGACTCAGAGCATAAGGGTTGCCCAGTTCGTTCAACCAGCGAACGGCCTTCTGGCGATCGTCCTTGTAGTTCATGCCCACCACGCGGATCCCCTGGGCCGACAGGCCATTCAGGAACTGATGTTCGGCGCGGCAGGTGGGGCACCAGGTGGCCCAGACGTTAAGCAGCAGCGGCTTGCCGTCGGTCAGCACCGATTGATCGTACATTTTACCCGGGCTTTCCAGCGACTCCAGGCGGAATACCGGCACTGGTTTGCCGATCAGCGCCGATTCCAGTCGGGTGGGATCGTCGCCATCGGCGTTGCGCACCAGTTGCCAGAGCAGCGCCGCTGCCAGCAGCAGAAACAGGAATAGCGGAATAAACAGCACTTTACGATTCATTGCGCGCCCCCTTTAGCGTTTTACGTAAACGGTAACGCGGGTCGAGCATACAGAACACGCCCCCCAGCGCCATCAGGACGCCGCCGTACCAGATCCAGCGGACAAAGGGTTTGTAGTACAGACGAACCGCCCAACTGCCATCGTCCAATTCTTCGCCCAGCGCAGCGTAGAGATCCCGGGTCAGACCGCCATCGATAGCCGCTTCGGTCATCATCATCCGATTACTGTTATAGAAGCGCTTTTCGGCACGCAGCGTCGCTTCCGGCTTGCCGTTGCGGGTGACGTCGATAATTCCCACCCCGCCCCGGTAGTTAGGGCCGGTAATATCGTGTACATCGCGAAAGGTGAAGTGGTACTGGTGGATATTCACGCTATCGCCGGACTTCATCCGCACATCGCGTTCGATGCTGTAATTCTGGCTGAAGGCGATACCGACCACAGTGACCGCCACGCCGACGTGGCCCAGCACCATGCCCCAGTGGCTGCGCGACAGTTTCGTCAACCCGCGCCACAGGCCGTGCCTGACGGTGGCACGCTCATGAACTTCCATCAGCGCCAGCACAAAGACCCAGATGGCCATCAGCAGCCCGACTACCGTCATCGCTTCGATCCGGTCCTGGAACAGCCAGGGCAGCAGCAACGCAAGCAACGCGGTAACCACCAGCGCAATCAGCAACCGCCCGCGCAGCTTGTGGGGTTCATCGCGACGCCATCGTACCAACGGCCCGATGCCCAGCATCAGGGCAAAAGGCGCCATCAGCACGCTGAACATGGTGTTAAAGAAGGGCTCGCCAATGGAGATACTGCCCAGTCCCAGCTGTTTGTGGACCAGCGGCAGCAGCGTGCCCAACAGCACCACCAGCATAGCCGCTACCAGCAGCACATTGTTGCCCAGCAGGAAGGATTCGCGCGACCACAGTTCATTGCTGACCCTGGCCCGTACCCGGTTGCCCTTCACGGCGTAGAGCAGCAGCGAACTGCCGATCACGATCACCAGCAGCGCCAGAATAAACATGCCGCGTGCCGGATCCGAGGCAAAGGAGTGTACCGACACCAGCACGCCTGAGCGCACCAGGAAAGTACCGAGCAGGCAGAGCGAGAACGCGGTAATCGCCAGCAGCACGGTCCAGGCCTTAAAGCTGCCGCGTTTTTCGGTCACCGCCAGCGAGTGCATCAACGCAGTACCCACCAGCCAGGGCATAAAGGAGGCGTTTTCCACCGGATCCCAGAACCACCAGCCGCCCCAGCCCAGCTCGTAGTATGCCCAGGCGGAGCCCAGTACGATACCGATGGTCAGGAACACCCAGGCGGCCTGAGTCCAGGGGCGCGACCAGCGCGCCCAGGCGGTATCCAGCTTGCCCGCCATTAGCGAGGCGATGGCGAAGGCAAAGGCCACCGAGAAACCGACATAGCCCATATACAGCAGCGGTGGGTGGAAGATAAGCCCGATATCCTGCAACAGCGGGTTCAGATCGCGCCCTTCAATGGGAAAATCCGGCAGGGTGCGGGTGAAAGGGTCTGAGGTCAGCAGAATAAACAGCAGGAAGCCGACATTGATCATCCCCATTACTGCCAGGACCCGCGCTACGGAATCCAGCGGCATCCGGCGGCTGAACAGCGCCACCGCACAAGTCCAGGCGCTCATCAGCAGTACCCACAGCAGCAGCGATCCTTCGTGGGCCCCCCAGGTGGCCGCCACCCGATACCAGACCGGCAGCTCAGTATTGGAGTTGTTCACCACATACAGCACGGTGAAGTCATTGACCACAAAGGCGTACACCAGGATCAGAAACGCCCCGAGAATAGCCAGAAACAGCGCGCAGCTCAGCGGCCGCGCCAGCGCCATTAGCCGCACATCCTGACGCGATGCGCCCCACAGCGGCCAGATGCTCAGCACCAGCGCAATGCCCAGCGCCAGGCAGAGCAGGTAATTGCCTATTTCCGGCATCATCAGTGATTATCCTTATAAGCTTCCGCGGGGCGATGGTGGTTCTCTTTCATCGCCTCTTTCACTTCCGGCGGCGTATAGTTTTCATCATGCTTAGCCAGTACCTCTTTGGCGACAATATGATTGTTTTCGCCAAACTCCCCCTGGGCTACCACGCCCTGCCCTTCACGGAACAGATCCGGCAGTATGCCCTCAAAAGAGACATCCACCACACCACGGGCGTCGTAAAGCTTAAAGCTCACCTTCAGGCTCTCTTTATCGCGCTTCACGCTGCCGGGCATCACCATGCCGCCAACCCGCAGGCGCTGCCCGGGCTCCGGTTTCAGGTGGCTTTCCCCTTTGCCGTAGATAATTTCGCCGGGGGTATAGAAGAGATCGATATTGGAACGCAGCGCATAAAGCACCAGCGTGACAGTAAGCGCTAACCCCGCCAGCAGCGCCAGCGCCAGCCAGAGTCGGGTTTTTCGACGTGGATTCACTTATGCTTCCTCAGGCTTAATATTCTGTTGCGCCGCGCGAATACGCCGTTCGCGGGACTGTTGACGGCGAACCTCTTCCAGCAGCGCACGACGCTGCCACAGGGTATGAGCCACCAGGCCGAACAGGGCGACAACCGTTGCTGCGACCGCCAGCCAGACGTAGAAAGCGTACCCCCCCATCGCCCAGAAATCTTGCCAGCTATTAAAGGCCAGTTGCATCAGGCATTCCTCCCTTTTTGCGCCAGCGCGGCCACCCACGGGCGGCGGCGTTCCTGAATCAGAATAAGGTTACGCAGGCGCATCAGCGTCAGCGTCACAAACAGCGTGAGGTACCCGAAAATGCACCAGCGCAGCGGTATCCGCATAGCCGGATCGATAGTCTGCTGCATATTGGTGGAGCCCTGGTGCAGGGTATTCCACCAGACCACCGAGTAGTGGATGATCGGCAGGTTTACGACGCCCACCAGCACCAGAATACCAGCGGCGCGCCCCGCCAGGCGGCGGTCGTCAAAGGCGTTGTACAGGGCGATAACCCCAACGTACAGAAACAGCAGCACCAGCTCCGAAGTCAAACGGGCATCCCAGATCCACCAGGTGCCCCACATCGGCTTACCCCAGGCAGAGCCGGTAATCAGCGCAATCAGGGTATAGGTAGCGCCGACCGGTGCCATAGCGGCAACCGCCAAATCGGCCATCTTCATCTGCCAGATCAGGCCAATAAAGGCGGCAATCGCCATTGAGGCGTAGATGCCCATCGACCACATGGCCGCCGGTACGTGCAGATACATGATGCGATAGCTCTGCCCCTGCTGGTAGTCCGCAGGCGCGAAGGCAAAGCCCCAGATGCAGCCCACCACCAGAAGCAGCGCACTCAGTAACCCCAGCCACGGGATAAAGCGCCCGCAGAGGCCATAGAGCCGCTCCGGAATCGCCAGTCGATGTAATGCTTTCCACATTGTTTTATCGCTCACAAAGCTCAGAAATTCTTTTGTTATTGCACGCTAACCCTGAGTGCCGCCGCCGTGGCAAAAGGACTCAGGGTGGCGCTCCCGGCCAGAAAGGCGCCTAAAATCGCCATATAGCCGTTTACCGGCAGATTCATCGCCGCCGCATCCAGCGCCGCCGTGGCAAAAATCAGTAGCGGAATGGTAAGTGGTAGCACCAGCAGACTCAACAGCACGCCGCCGCGCCGCAGCCCCACCGTTAGTCCAACGCCAATGGCGCCCAGAAAGCTCAGGGTCGGCGTGCCCAGCAGCAGCGTCAGGGCCATTATCTGCCAGCTGTGAAAATCCAGCCCCAGCAGCATCGCCACCAGCGGCGACAGTAACAGTAATGGCAGGCCGGTCACCACCCAGTGAGCACACACTTTGGCTAACACCACCGCCGGTAGCGGTAACGGCATCAGCATCAGTTGCTCCAGGCCGCCATCCAGCCAGTCGTCGCGAAACAGTCGCTCCATCGCCAGCAGCGAAGAGAGCAGCGCCGCCACCCAAATCACGCCAGGGGCGATACGCGCCAGCATCTGCGGCTCCGGCCCCAGTCCTAACGGAAACAGCGTTATCACGATCAGGAAAAACCACAGCGGATTAATAATCTCCGCCCCTTTGCGAAACGCCACCCGCAGCTCGCGCCGGAAGATCTGCCACATCATGCGCCTTCCTCCATCACACTGGGAGCAAGGGTAATACAGCGCAGCGGACAGGACATTGGCCGTAATGGCTGATGGGTGGTCAGCACCACCATTCCCCCGCGCGCGGCGTGAAATTCAAAACGCTGGGTCAGTTTTTCAACCCCGGAGACATCGAGCGCGGTAAAAGGCTCATCCAGAATCCACAGCGGCGCTGTGCTTAGCCACAGACGGGCCAATGCGACCCGCCGTTGCTGTCCGGCAGAAAGTTGGGCCGCAGGCACATCTTCATAGCCCACCAGCCCGACTGCCTCCAGCGCCTGCCAGCGTGCCTGCTGATCGGAGCCAGCGTGGAAAAAGCGCAGATTTTCATCCGCCGTCATCACGCTTTTCACCCCAGGCTGATGACCCAGCCACAGCAATTCTCGATGGTAGCCTTCGCGGTCGCGACGCAGCGGCGTATCGCGCCAGCATACCTGCCCCGCTTCCATAGAGGCCAGCCCGCACAGGATACGCAACAGCGAGGTTTTTCCGGCGCCGTTAGGACCGGCAACCTGCACCACATCGCCCGCTCCAACGCTAAACGACAGCGCCTGAAACAGCACTCGTTCATCACGAACGCAGGTCAGATTTTGCGCATCAAGCATCGGGGAGGAACTCCATCATCATTCAGGGCGCGGGAATCATACCATACACCGCTGGCCTGCTCTAAGCCCGGCCGGGCCTGATTGATACTCATAAAGGGGTAATGTTTTTAATCAGATCAAAAAGTGATCGGATAGTTTTGCCAGAGCGCGGCTACGCTTAATACCAGGATAACCAACGAAGGGAAAACCATCATGAACCCGTCTAATGACAACCAGCAGGTCGAAAGCGAAGAGAAGCAAAAAGGCGAACAGATTGAGCGCCGTGAACAGGCGCTGCCCTCACGCGCCATGGCCACCCATGAACAGATACGCCACGAGGGAGAAAAAGAGCTGGAGCGCGACGCCATGGCGCTGCTCTGGTCCGCCATCGCTGCCGGAATGTCGATGGGCGCGTCGCTAATGGCAAAAGGCATTTTCCACGTCCATCTGGAAGGGGTGCCCGGCGCCTTTATGATTGAGTGCCTTGGCTATACCTTCGGCTTTATTATCGTGATTATGGCGCGCCAGCAGTTGTTTACCGAAAACACGGTCACCGCCGTGCTGCCAGTGATGCATAAACCCGGCGCGGGTAATCTGCTGTTACTGTTGCGGCTGTGGGGCCTGGTGGTGCTGGGCAACCTGGCAGGCACCGCGCTGGCAGCGCTGGCCATTAACTTTATGCCGGTGTTCGACGAACCGACCCGCGCCGCCTTCAGCGAAATCGGCGCGGCGGTGATGCATAACAGCCCGGGGGAGATGTTCGCCAAAGCCATTGTTTCCGGCTGGCTGATTGGCACCATGGTGTGGATGCTGCCCGCCGCCGGTTCCGCCAGGATTTGGGTCATTATTCTGATGACCTGGCTTATTGCTTTAGGCGACACCACCCATATCGTGGTCGGCAGCGTCGAGATCTTCTTCCTGGTCTTTAACGGCGAAGCCAGCTGGAGCGAGTTCCTGTGGCCCTTTGCCCTGCCGACGCTGGCGGGCAATATTATCGGCGGCACCTTTATCTTCGCGCTGATTAGCCACGCCCAGATTCGCAACGATATGGCGAATCAGAAAAAATCCCGCAGCGCGCAGGTGGAATAGCGGCTGGCGATACTTTAAGCAGTCAGGCGACCGGTAGCTTAACCTGACGGCAAAAACAGGTATACTGGTCGCCGCCGTCCCCTTAGTTAAATGGATATAACGAGCCCCTCCTAAGGGCTAGTTGCAGGTTCGATTCCTGCAGGGGACGCCACATTCATCCGTATTTCCATTCCTGCCCCCCAAAAAAACAACATTTTTAATATCTCTCTATAATGTTTCATTACGGAAACTATCAGCCGCTAATTTGTTTTATCGGAAATAACCACTCACGAAATTAGATGCGCTAACACAATGATTAAGTAGTCTATTTTTTCGGCACCGCTATGATTGGCGCCTCTATATCCAGGAGCCGATATGAAGCGTTCAACTTTTGTCCCATTTTTATTCGCTGGCTGCGCGCTTTTATTAAGCGGCTGCGCCAGCAAACTTGCCTCACCGGAGCAGTATTCCGGTTTTATGAAAGATTACTCCGGACTTGAGGAGGCCGAGACCGCCTCCGGAAAACCGGTGATGCGTTGGATCGCCAAAGACTTTAACCCCGAAGACTATCACAGCGTGATTTATCAGCCGGTTGTCTATTATCCCGAGCCAAAACCCACCACCCAGATCGGTAAAGAGACGCTGGATAAGATCCTCTCTTATACCGATATCCAGATGAAGGATGCGGTGTCGAAACGCTATCCGCTGGTCGATAAACCGGGTAAAGGCACCCTGGTGTTCCGTAGCGCCATTACCGCCGTAGATACCTCAAACCAGGGACTGCAATTTTATGAGGTGCTGCCCATCACCCTGGCGCTGGCGGGAACCGAGTATGTCACCGGCTATCGAACCCAGGATACCCACCTCTACTTCGAAGGCGAACTTATCGATTCGCAAACCCATAAAGTGGTGGCGAAGTTTGTGCGTAAAGGCCAGGGTAAGCAAATTTCCAACGCCAGTAAGCTGCTGACACTGAACGATATGAAAGGCGTGGTAGATGACCTGGCGAAAGACACCCGCAATTTTAAGGTGGCGAAACGCGATGGTTCCGCCACGGTGACGGGAAGCTGAGCATTTATTTTCTTCCCGCGGTTCTCAATATGAGACACTCCAGGCTGTCTGGTAGCGCAGGATATCGGACTGCGCTGCATCCTGCTGATTATCAAAATACGAAAGCGTGATGACCTCCCCCCGGGTTATCCGTTTTGCTTAATGGTCCATCTTGTTCATTTCGCCGTTTTTTGATCCACGCTTAATCGTTCTTCCTCGCATTTTTGCCCCTGCCAGCCTCCCCCTGGCATCCATTCTGCTTACTAAATCGCCAGGCGTTGTATCCCATATCAAGGAGCAGAAATATGACTCAACAGAGCGTCGGCGACCTGCCGTTTCATACTGCAGAGCACGGTTTTTTCAGTAAGCAGCGCACCATCGCCCGACCGGGCTATAACCGCTGGCGGGTTCCGCCTGCGGCCCTTGCGCTGCACCTGTGTATCGGCATGGCCTACGGCTTTTCAGTGTACTGGTTGCCAATGTCACAGCTGATTGGCGGCAACGCGCCGCTGACCTGCCCGGCGGAGATGAGCGTCTGGCAGCAGCTCATCACCCGGGAATGCGACTGGAAAATATCGATGCTCGGCTGGACATACACCCTGTTCTTCGTCTTTCTGGGCGCCTCCGCCGCGCTTTGGGGCGACTGGCTGGAAAAGGTGGGACCACGGCGAGTGGGAATGGTAGCAACCCTGTGTTGGTGCGGCGGCCTGGCGCTGTCGTCGCTCGCGATTTACACCCACCAGCTATGGCTGCTGTGGCTTGGCGCCGGAGCCATTGGCGGTATCGGCCTGGGTCTGGGCTATATCTCGCCGGTCTCTACGCTGATGCGCTGGTTCCCGGATAAACGGGGCATGGCAGCCGGTATGGCGATTATGGGATTTGGCGGCGGCGCGCTGATCGGCGCGCCGCTGGCCGACTGGCTGATGACCGTTTTCGCCACCGATCAGGGGTATGGCGTCTGGCAGAGTCTGCTGGCGCTGGCCCTGCTCTACGCTATCTTTATGCTAACCGGCACCCTTAGCTATCGGGTACCGCCCGAAGGCTGGACTCCCGAAAGCTACCGGCCTTCAACTGGCCGCGGCATCAGTACCATTCAGGTACACGTCAATGTCGCCTGGCGCACCCCGCAGTTCTGGCTACTGTGGCTGGTGCTGTGGCTGAACGTCACCGCCGGTATCGGGTTACTGGGCATGGCTTCTCCTATGTTGCAGGAGATCTTCGCCGGGCGTTTGCTGGGACTGGATCTCAGCTGGCAGCAGCTTGATAAAGACCAACTGGCACGCATCGCCACTCTGGCGGCAGGCTTTACCGGCCTGCTTAGCCTGTTCAATATTATGGGGCGCTTCTTCTGGGCCTCGCTATCTGATCTGTGCGGCCGCAGAATCACCTTCTCCCTCTTCTTTCTGCTGGGCGCCAGCCTCTATAGTTCGCTACTGCTGATTAACAGCGCCGGTAACGTCACCCTGTACGCCATTGTGTTGTGCGTCATTATTTCGATGTACGGCGGCGGCTTTGCCACCATTCCCGCCTGGCTGGCCGACACCTTCGGTACCCGGATGGTGGGCGCTATCCACGGTCGCCTGCTGACGGCCTGGTCTGCGGCAGGAATTAGCGGCCCGGTGCTGGTTAACTACCTGCGCGACTGGCAGCTGAGCATCGGCGTGCCGCCGCGCCAGGTCTACGATATTACGCTTATCGTCTTATCGGGGCTGCTGATAGTCGGCCTGCTCTGCACGCTGCTGGTGCGACCAGTGGCGGACAAACACCGGATGCGCGAGGTGGTCACTACGTCGGAAAACTCGCTGTCACCTGCCATAAACTGGAAAGCGAACCCGGAATATCCTCAGCTCATCATCAGTTGGCTGATGGTGGGAATTCCGCTGCTGTGGGGTATTGGCATTACCCTGAGCCAGGCGACGGCCTTCTTCCGCTGAGGCGACAACCATGCCATGTCGACAACTCATCCCCTGGCTGACCATTACCCTGTTGCTGACACTGCCGACATTCTGGTACCTCTCCGGCTTCGAGGCCGGAGAGGAAGATATCTGGATAGCCGCTATGCTGTGCGTGCTTAACGGCGTCGGCGCGGCATTTATTGTACGCCGCTGGTGCCGTGGAAATTAACCACTGCGGCGCAGGTTGATATGCCGCCACGCCGTCCCACGGGTCAAACAGATACCAGACGGAAGTAGCCATGTACTGACCGGCTGTTATTAAAGAAAGTCTGAATACCAGAAGCCCCCCAGACATTTTTCTGATCCATCGATGCGATACGATTTTTCTTAATCAATGAAACATCATTTCATTGTTATCAGACAGTGTTAACAGCAGGGCCGCGCTTTTCGCCACCACGCTAAAGCAGCTGCCGCACCAAATGTTTATCAGGCTATGCAGCGAGGCTTGTCTCGATCCAGCTTTGCAGGTACATTAGCGCCGTCTGACCCGTCCGGGCCATGGTGCCAGAGGAGCGGAGCGCTAAATCGGCCCTCTTCCAGGTACTGTGTTTGAGCATTGAAATGTGAATTCAAGCGTGCAGGCGGAAACGCGGAGCAAAGTAACGTGAAATACTTTTTGATGGGCATCTCGGTGATTCTGCTGCTGTGGGCAGGCACCTTTTTCCTGATGCTTGATTAACCCCGCCGGGGAAGAAAAACAGGAGCCAATGGCTCCTGTTTGTGTTTCTGCCGCTGGGTTACAGCAGCCCGTCAGCCCGGAACATCGCTTTAATGCCGCGCACCGCCTGGCGAATGCGATCGCGGTTTTCAATCAGCGCAAAGCGCACGTGAGTATCGCCATATTCGCCGAAGCCGATACCCGGCGACACGCAAACTTTGGCGTCTTTCAGCAACTTACGAGCAAAATCCAGCGAGCCCAGCTCGGCGTAAGGTTCAGGGATCTTCGCCCAGACATACATCGACGCCTTCGGACATTCCACCATCCATCCCGCTTCATGCAGCCCTTTAACCAGTACGTCCCGGCGACGCTTGTACTGCTCCGCGATATCACGCACGCACTGCTGATCGCCTTCCAGTGCCGCAATGGCCGCCACCTGCAACGGCGTAAAGGTGCCGTAGTCGTGATAGCTCTTAATGCGCGCCAGCGCCGCCACCAGCTCCTGGTTGCCGACCATAAAGCCGATACGCCAGCCTGCCATATTGTAACTTTTGGAAAGCGTAAAGAATTCCACCGCCACATCGCGGGCGCCCGGCACCTGCATAATCGACGGCGCCTTCCAGCCGTCGTAAACGATGTCGGCATAGGCCAGATCGTGCACCACCAGCACATCGTAGCGCTTCGCCAGGGCGATAACCCGTTCGAAAAACTCCAGTTCGACGCACTGAGAAGTGGGGTTAGACGGAAAGCCCAGCACCATCATCTTCGGCTTGGGGTAGCTTTCCCGAATGGCGCGCTCCAGCTCGTTAAAGAAGTCCACCCCATCCACCAACGGCACCGAACGCACCTGGGCACCGGCGATCACCGCACCGTAGATATGGATCGGGTAGCTCGGGTTTGGCACCAGCACCGTATCGCCATGCTCCAGGGTCGCCAGCATCAGATGCGCCAGCCCCTCTTTAGAACCGATGGTGACGATGGCCTCGCTTTCAGGATCGATATCTACCTGATAGCGCTCCTGATACCAGCGCGAGATCGCACGCCGCAGTCGCGGGATACCGCGCGAGGTGGAGTAGCCGTGGGTATCCGGGCGCTGGGCCACGGTACAGAGCTTCTCAACGATATGCGGCGGCGTGGCGCCGTCCGGATTGCCCATACTGAAGTCGATAATATCTTCGCCGCGCCGTCGCGCAGCCATCTTCAGTTCAGCGGTAATATTAAACACATAGGGGGGAAGCCTGTCGATACGCCCGAAACGGCGTTTGGGACTGGAGTCAGTCATAGATTCCTCTTTATTCACGTCAGCGCCCGGACCGTCCGAGCGACGCGGCCACTGCATGGCCTTTATCCATCCTGCCATGAAAAATTTTATGCTGTCGAGAGGCAAATTAAAAAAGATCCACCGAAGGATAGAGGGAAACGGATTTATTATAAGATTATTATTCTGACATTAAGATCAAAACCAGGCAGTTAACTTACCGTATCTGATATAAGCAATATCTAAAGCCAGACGGCACTACAGGCAGAGTTTTTTCACCGTTATTGCGTTTTGCTATCCGGGGAGCGCGTCTGAATGGGGCTTCGGCTGGCGATCCCGCGCCAGATTTTTTATCCTATAACCCCTCCCCTTTTGTTACGAGCGCCTGGTGCACGATATTTTCAATATGCTGCTGGCGGTATTTGACCGCGCGGCCCTGATGTTGATTTGCCTGTTCTTCCTGATTCGCATCCGGCTGTTCCGCCAGTTGCTGCATAAGCGTGCCCATACGCCCAAAGAGTTGATGGCGGTGACGGTCTTGTTTTCGCTGTTCGCACTGTTCAGCACCTGGTCCGGCGTGCCGGTGGAAGGCTCGCTGGTTAACGTGCGCATTATCGCCGTGATGTCTGGCGGTATTCTGTTCGGCCCCTGGGTGGGGATCATCACCGGTTTTATCGCCGGGATTCACCGCTACCTGATCGATATTGACGGCATTACCTCTATTCCCTGCCTGATCACCAGTATCGTGGCGGGCTTTGTCGCTGGCTGGATCAGTCTGCGTATTCCCAAATCGCACCACTGGCGCGTCGGTATTCTTGGCGGCATGCTGTGCGAAACCCTGACCATGGTGCTGGTGGTACTGCTGGCTCCCGATATGGCGCTGGGGCTGGATATTGTGTCGAAGATCGGTATCCCCATGATTCTGGGCAGCGTCTGTATCGGCTTTATCGTACTGCTGGTACAGAGCGTGGAGGGGGAAAAAGAGGCCAGCGCGGCGCGCCAGGCCAAACTGGCGCTGGAGATTGCCAATAAAACGCTGCCGCTGTTTCGTAATATTAACGGCGACGCGCTGCATCAGATCTGCGATATCATCCGGCGCGATATCAATGCCGATGCAGTGGCGATCACCAATACCGCCGAAGTGCTGGCCTACACCGGAGTTGGCCACGACAACTATCGCGGCCATATGGATGAGATCAGCCCCACCACCCGCCAGGCTATCCGCTACGGGCGGATTATTATTCGCAATGATGATGAAGCCTGGCGCACTCCGGAGATCCACTCCATGCTGGTGATCCCACTGTGGGAAAAAGGGGTGGTGACCGGCACCCTGAAGATTTACTACTGCCACGCCCACCAGATCACTTCTTCGCTGCGCGAAATGGCGGTAGGACTGTCGCAGATTATCTCTACCCAGTTGGAAGTTTCCCGGGCCGAGCAGTTGCGCGAAATGGCTAACAAAGCAGAACTGCGAGCGCTACAGAGCAAGATTAACCCTCACTTCCTGTTTAATGCCCTGAATGCTATTTCATCGTCGATTCGGCTGAATCCCGATACCGCCCGCCAGCTGATTTTTAATCTGTCGCGCTATCTGCGTTACAACATTGAGCTGAATGACGACGAACCCATCGATATCAAGCGCGAGCTGTACCAGATCAAAGACTACATCGCCATTGAGCAGGCACGATTTGGCGATAAGCTGACGGTGATTTACGACATTGATGAAGAGGTGGAATGCCGGATCCCCAGCCTGCTGATTCAACCGCTGGTCGAAAACGCCATCGTGCACGGCATTCAGCCCTGTAAAGGTAAAGGCGTGGTCACCATCTGCATTAGCGAGTACGACAACCGGGTACGCATTGCCGTGCGGGATACCGGCCATGGCATTGACCCGGCGGTCATCGCCCGGGTGGAAAGCAACGAGATGCCGGGCAATAAGATTGGCCTGTTGAACGTACACCACCGGGTAAAGCTGCTTTACGGCGAGGGGCTGCATATTCACCGCCTGGAGCCCGGCACCGAAATCGCCTTCACCGTCCCGAGAGCCGGTGCGGCCCCGCAGGAGGATGAAGCATGAGAGTGATTATCGTTGAAGATGAAGTCCCGGCCCAGCAGGAGCTGAGCTGGTTAATCAAAGAACACAGCCAGATGGAGATCGTGGGCATCTTTGACGACGGGCTGGACGTGCTGAAATATCTGCAGCATCACGAAGTGGACGCCATCTTCCTGGACATTAACATTCCATCTCTCGACGGGGTACTGCTGGCGCAGAATATCAGCAAATTCGCCAAACGGCCCTTTGTCGTTTTTATTACCGCCTGGAAAGAGCATGCGGTAGAGGCATTCGAGCTGGAAGCGTTCGACTATATTCTCAAACCCTGGGAAGAGTCGCGCATTATCAGCATGCTGAACAAGCTGCACCACGCCTGGCAGCAGCAGAACCAGCCGCAGGGTGGCGCTGCGCGCGAAAACGCCACGATCAATCTGATCAAAGACGAACGGATTATCGTGACCGATATCAATGATATCTACTACGCCGAAGCCCACGAGAAGATGACTTTCGTCTATACCCGGCGTGAGACCTATATTATGCCGATCAACATCACGGAGTTTTGCAGCCGTCTGCCGGAAGGTCACTTCTTCCGCTGCCACCGCTCTTACTGCGTCAACCTCAGTAAGATCCGCGAGATCGAATCCTGGTTTAACAATACCTACATACTGCGGCTACGCGATCTGGATTTTCAGGTGCCGGTCAGCCGCAGCAGAGTAAAGGCCTTTCGCCAGCTGATGCGCCTGTAAGCCAGGCGCACGGCATTAAAGCACCTGCCCCAGAATCTGACGCAGATGGGCGCCGGAGCCCAGCAGGCCCGGCTGTTCGTGGGTGATCAGATAAACCGGAATATCTTCGACCCAGGACTTAAAGCGCCCTTTATCTTCGAAGCCGCCGCGAAATCCCGAGGCCTGGAAGAACGACAGAAACCGCGGCACGATCCCACCGGCGATATAGACCCCACCGAAGGTGCCCATGGTCAGCGCCAGATCGCCGCCGAAACGCCCCATCCCCACGCAGAACAGCGACAGCGCGCGACGACAGTCGGTGCAGCTATCGTCCAGTGCCCGTTTGGTCACATCTTTCGGTTGCAGGTTTTCCGGCTGCCGCCCGTCGGCCTTCACGATAGCGCGATAGAGATTCACCAGACCTGGGCCGGAAAGCACGCGCTCGGCTGAAACGTGTCCCATTTCGGCCCGCAGTTGTTCAAGGATAATATCCTCCTCTTCGCTGTTGGGGGAGAAATCCACATGCCCCCCTTCCCCGGGCAGGCTGACCCAGCGCTTATCCACATGCACCAGATGGGCCACTCCCAGCCCGGTACCGGCGCCGTATACCGCAATGGGCTTGCCTTCCACCGGCTTGCCGCCGCCAAACTGAATCAGGTGCTCTGAACTGAGCATCGGAATCGCCATCGAAACCGCGGTAAAGTCGTTGATGATTTCCAGGGTGCTGAAGCCCAGATTTTTGCGCATCTCCGCAATCGAAAAGGCCCAGGTGTGGTTAGTCATCGCCACCCAGTCATCATTGACCGGACAGGCGATGGCGATACAGCCTTTATCAATGCTGACATCGCTCTGTTCTTCCAGATAAACGCGCACCACGGCTTCCAGGCTGGGGTAATCCAGCCCGGAATACGTTTTAGCACGGGAAATTTCGCCATTATCCAGGCAACACAGCGCAAGGCGCGCGTTGGTGCCGCCGACGTCCCCCACCAGGGCAAAATTGGTCATTGGTCAGATGCTCCGCTTAAGTCTGAAAAGTCTGTCCATACTCTAGAATCAAGCCCGGACAACAACAACGACCATAGCACAGATGCCCCGTGAATATTGACCCCCGTCACAGAATAACCTTAAACGTTTCAGCTACGGTTATGACTCTTGGGCGTAACCCAGGGATTCGGTCACCCGACTGAGCAGCTCCGGCACATCCTGACGGGGCAGTACCGCCTCGATAAGCGACAGCCGCCGTGAAGAGGCCGCCTTGTTGAGCGCCCCTTCCAGCTGTACCCGTTCCGTCACCCGCCAGCTTTGCGCCGGGCAGTCCACGCACAGCGCCTGGGGAAGCCGGGTCCAGTCCCAGCGTGCGATATCGTTATAGCGCTGTTCGGCACCGTGGATCGCCCGCTCTATCGTATAACCGTCGTTATTCAGCACCAGGATAATCGGCCGCAGGCCATCGCGCAGCATGCTTCCTAACTCCTGGATAGTCAGTTGGGCCGCGCCATCGCCAACAATCAATAACACCCGGCGATCCGGACAGGCGGTCTGGGCGCCGAAGGCGGCAGGTAGCGTATAACCAATCGAGCCCCATAGCGGCTGAGCGATAAAGTTAACCTCCCCGGGCAGACGCAGCGCAGCGGCGCCGAAAGAGGCCGTGCCCTGGTCCGCCAGCACGATATCGCCCGGCTGAATAAAGGCCTGCAGGGTTTGCCACAAGGCATGCTGATCGAGCAGCCCTTCATGACAGGCCGGTAGCGGCGGTGGCGATGGCGCATCCAGTTCGCGCCCCCGCAGGTTCTGGCGGCATAGCTGCTGAATCACCTCCACCGACTGCGCCATGGGGATGCCGCTGAACCAGCGGTTTCCTACCCTGACGGCATCCGGCTGAATATCAATGGTGCGCGCCTCCTCCAGGTGATGAGTGAATCCTGTGGTGACGGTGTCGGTAAAACGTACGCCAATGCAGAGGGTCAGATCGGCGTTTTCAATGGCCTGGCGTACGCTTTGCGCGCTGCCGCCCCCACTCCAGGTACCGATAAATCCCGGCTGAGTCTCATCAAACAGTCCTTTGCCCATCAGTGTGGTGGCATGGGGCAGCGGCGCTTCGCTCATCCACTTGCGTAGCTCACCGTCCAGACCGTAGCGTTGCACCAGGAAATCCGCCAGCAGCGCCACGCGAGGGGCATTATCCAGTAACTGCTGAACACTCAGGCGTAGCGCTTCCAGCCGCTTCGGTGCGGCAAAATATGTTGGTATCTCCAGCGAGAACTCTGGCGGTGTGGCAGGCGCTTCAGCCACATCACAGGGCAGCAGCAGATAGACCGGGCGCCGCTCGCTCAGTGCCGCACAGATGACGCGGTCAATCTCAGAACAGGCGTTTTGCGGCGTCAGAATGCTCCAGGCCGCCGCCATTTCGGCGCCGATGCGCACGAAGTGATGGAAGTCGCCATCGCCCAGGGTGTGGTGTACCAGCGCGCCGCGCTGTTGGATCTCGCGCTTTGGAGCCCCAACGATGTGGACAACCGGCAGGTACTCCGCATAGCTGCCCGCCACCCCGTTCAGAGCGCTCAGTTCCCCCACCCCGAAGGTAGTAAGCAGCGCGCCCGCGCCGCGACAGCGGGCGTAACCGTCGGCGGCATAGGCGGCATTCAACTCGTTAGCGCAGCCGGTCCAGCGCACCGAATGGTGATCGATGACGTGATCGAGAAAAAAGAGGTTATAGTCTCCGGGGACGCCGAACAGATGTCCGATATCACATTCGGCAAGGCGATCCAGCAAATAATCGGCAACGCTGTAGTGGATTGGCATAATGGCTCCTTTCTCAGTCAGTATCTGTTCTGAGTATTAAGTAGCCGCCGCCTCTGTCCAGGCAAATACCATAATCCTATGATGGCAATTTAAATTTCCACACAACTATAAAGCCTATTCACTTGCCACAGGGCCAGTGTAACCGTATACACTACGGTCACTTTAATTAGTCAAACAGGACTCTGACCATGAACTATCAGGCCAGCCATACCCGTTACCAACAGATGGAATATCGCCGCTGTGGCCACAGCGGCCTTAAGTTGCCCGCGGTCTCTTTGGGGCTGTGGCACAACTTTGGTGATTCCACGCTAATCGACAACAGCCGCCAGTTACTGCGCCGCGCCTTCGATCTTGGCATTACCCATTTCGATCTGGCGAATAACTATGGACCGCCTCCTGGCTCGGCGGAGCGTAACTTCGGGCAATTGTTAAAGGCCGACTTTGCCCCGTGGCGCGACGAACTGATTATCTCATCCAAGGCAGGCTATACCATGTGGGAAGGCCCCTACGGCGACTGGGGTTCACGCAAGTATCTGGTGTCCAGCCTGAACCAGAGCCTGAAGCGTATGGGGCTGGAGTATGTGGATATTTTCTACCATCACCGGCCGGATCCGGAAACTCCGCTGGAAGAGACCATGGGAGCGCTCGACCATCTGGTGCGTCAGGGTAAGGCGCTCTACGTCGGCCTTTCTAACTATCCGCCGGAGCTGGCCCGCCAGGCATTCGCCATTCTGCGCGACCTGGGTACCCCCTGTCTGATCCACCAGCCAAAATATTCGATGTTTGAACGTGAACCGGAAAACGGGCTGCTGGATACGCTGAAGCAGAACGGCGTGGGCTGTATCGCTTTTTCACCGCTGGCAGGCGGACTGTTGACCGATCGCTATCTGGCCGGGATTCCGGAAGATTCACGCGCCGCTGGCGCCAGTAAGTTCCTGAATCCGGAGCAGATCACGCCCCAGACCCTGGAGCGCATCCGCCGCCTGAACGATGTGGCGCAGCGCCGTGGTCAGAAGCTGTCTCAGATGGCGCTGGCGTGGGTACTGCGCGATGAGCTGGTCACATCGGTACTGATTGGCGCCAGTAAGGTGGCTCAGATTGAGGATGCCGCGGGCATGCTGGCAATGCGTCAGTTCAGCAACGATGAACGCGCCGAAATCGAGGCCATCCTGAACGCGTAATATCAGACTTTTACAAAAAGTGCTCCGGCGCAGGATTTAAGAATAGCGGCGATGAAACACGTCGTTACCCTTCCTTAAAATTAGCACAACGGGTATGAAATAAACCCGGCTGATAATAAGGAGTTCGTATGAAATTGAAGTCATTATTTCTTGCCGCTGTGCTACTGGCCGCCACACCCTGGTTCGCCAACGCCGGAGAAATTTATCTACTGCCTGGGGTAAAACTGCAGATTGGCGATCGCGATCACCGCGGTCATCGCTGGGACGGGCACCACTGGCGCGATCGCAACAGCTGGAACCGGGACTGGCGCTGGCATGACGGCCGCTGGCACCATCGTAACGCCTGGCGCGGCCATAAGAAGTATCGCCATCATGACCGCCACCACTACCGCAAGCATCATCATGAGCGTCGTCATCACGATCGCCATGGGCATCACGGCCGCCATCATCACTAAAACCTCCCCTCCCGACCAGGAGGGGACGTTCAACGCGAATTCCCCGTTGCCATCCCTATCAGTAACCAGAGGTTGAGCGCCACCACCACGGCGACGATCAGCCAGCCGAGCAGCCTGATCAAGCGGCTGTTTACCAGATCGCCCATCAGCGATTTGTCGCTGGTGAAAACCAGCAGCGGAACCAGTGCCAGCGCGATACCGAAACTGAGCAGCACCTGGCTCATCACCAGAATGCGGGTGGCGTCCAGCCCCATCAGGATCACCACAAAGGAAGGCGCCATAGTGATCGCCCGGCGCAGCCACAGCGGAATATGGAAGCGCACAAATCCCTGCATCACCACCTGCCCCGCCAGAGTACCCACCACCGTGGATGACAGACCGGCAGCCACCAGGCTAAGACCAAATATAGTGGCGGCGGCGTGGCTGAGCAGCGGCTCCAGGGTCAGATAGGCTTCATCCAGATCCGCCACCCCGGTGTGGCCGCTAAAGTGGAAAGCCGCCGCCGCGGTCGCCATCATCGCCAGGTTAACAAATCCGGCAATGGTCATGGCGATAGCCACATCCCAGCGGGTGGCGCTGTAGCGCTGATGCCTGGTACCACCGTGCAGATTCTGAGTCAGCGAGGAGTGCAGATAGATAACGTGAGGCATAATGGTGGCGCCCAGCACCCCGGCCGCCAGGAAGACCGCCTCGCCGTTCGGCAGCCCGGGCACGATCATGCCCTTTGCCAGCGTTGGCAGGTCTGGCTGCGAGAAAATCAACTCAACGATATAGGCACCAGCCACAAACAACAGCAGCGCGCCTATCACTTTTTCCAGCGGCTTCTGGCCACGGCGTTGCAGCATCAGGATCAAAAAGGTGGCGATACCGGTCAGTATCGCACCCTGTAGCAGCGAAACGCCAAGCAGCAGCTTAAAGCCCACCGCGGCCCCAATGAATTCCGCCAGATCGGTAGCCATGGCGATAATTTCCGCCTGAACCCACCAGAACCAGACCAGCGGACGCGGGTAACGATCGCGTATATGTTCAGCCAGGTTTTTACCGGTAGCGATCCCCAGTTTCGCTGACAGGATCTGAATCAACATCGCCATCAGGTTGGCCCAGACCACCACCCACAGCAGCTGGTAGCCAAAACTGGCGCCAGCCTGAATATTGGTGGCGAAGTTACCGGGATCGATATAGCCAATGGCGGCAATAAACGCTGGCCCCATCAGCGCCAGTCTTAGCTTGCGTGCCGCACGCCCTGTATTAGCTTCAACGCGACTGTTTGTCATCACTGCCTCAAAAATATAGCCTTTGCTATGTTTTATGCTACCAAAATGCGAATGATTATCAAGTGCATTTATTGAGGGGGTTCCTGATAATTGTGATAGCTGAAAACAATGAAAGGCGGGGTTTGGACGACTACGCTGATAGTTAAATGTCATCGAACAGGAAATCAGCGACCTGACGATCATTCTAACAGAACAACATAACGTTTCACTGTTTTAATTAACATTACATAACAGGGGTTGACCCTCGATTGAGCTTTGTGGACGAATCAGGTCACCATAGTGTGACTTTTCTCTCGTTTTATTATCGTGTGTTTCATAGAATGTGCGCCGAAATTAAACCTTCCTCATAATTTGGAGCCAACATGTTCCGCGTTCTGCACTTTGTTCTGGCGATTGCCGTAGTTGCACTACTCGCTCTGCTGGTTAGCCACGATCGGAAAAAAATCCGCATTCGTTATGTCATCCAGCTGCTCGCCATTGAAGTTGTGCTGGCCTGGTTCTTCCTGCATTCGGAGGCCGGACTGGGATTTGTGAAGGGATTCTCAGAGATGTTCGAGAAGCTGCTGGGCTTCGCCAGTGAAGGCACCGATTTTGTCTTTGGCAAAATGAACGATGAAGGACTGGCCTTCTTCTTTCTGAAAGTATTATGCCCTATTGTCTTTATTTCCGCGCTGATCGGCATTCTGCAACATATCCGGGTACTGCCCGTCGTTATCCGATTTATTGGTACCCTGCTCTCGAAGGTGAACGGAATGGGTCGCCTGGAATCCTTCAATGCGGTCAGTTCACTGATTCTGGGGCAGTCGGAAAACTTTATCGCCTATAAGGACATTCTGGGCAAGATGTCGCGCAACCGCATGTACACCATGGCGGCCACGGCGATGTCCACCGTGTCTATGTCGATCGTCGGCGCCTATATGACCATGCTTGAACCGCAGTATGTGGTGGCGGCGCTGGTTCTGAATATGTTCAGCACCTTTATTGTCCTGTCGATTATTAACCCCTACCGTGTGGAAGGCAGCGACGAAAACCTGCAGATGACCAATCTGCACGCCGGACAGAGCTTCTTTGAAATGCTGGGCGAATATATTCTGGCGGGCTTTAAGGTGGCGATTATCGTCGCTGCTATGCTGATCGGTTTTATTGCTCTTATCGCCGCCCTGAACGCGCTGTTTGCCGCGGTGCTGGGTATCTCCTTCCAGGGGATTCTGGGCTACATCTTCTGGCCAGTGGCCTGGATTATGGGCGTTCCGGCCAGCGAAGCGCTACAGGCGGGTAGCATCATGGCCACCAAACTGGTTTCCAACGAGTTTGTCGCCATGATGGAGCTGCAAAAAGTGGCCGGTAGCCTGTCGCCACGCGCCGAAGGTATTCTTTCGGTATTCCTGGTTTCGTTCGCTAACTTTTCCTCTATCGGGATTATCGCTGGCGCCATTAAAGGGCTGAACGAAGAACAGGGTAATGTGGTTTCCCGCTTCGGTCTGAAACTGGTGTATGGCTCAACCCTGGTGAGCGTACTCTCTGCTTCCATTGCCGCGCTGGTGCTGTAAGGCTCAGACGGCTGGTAAAAAAACCTCCTGCGGGAGGTTTTTTTATGCCTCCAGCGGTTCCGGCTTACCTATCAGCCAGCCCTGTAGATAATCCACGCCCAGCGACAGCAGCAGATCGCGCTGTTGACTGTTTTCCACGAACTCTGCCACCACCGTCATCGATTTAGCCTGAGCCATTTCGCAAATGGAGCGGACAATCATCGAATCCAGCGGGCCGTTCAGGATATCGCGCACGAAACACCCATCGATCTTGATGATATCGGCATCCAGATCTTTAAGGCGCCCGTAGTTGGCGTAACCGGTGCCGAAGTCATCAATAGCGATTCGAAATCCCCGACTGCGCAGTAGCGCTATGTTCCTATGGCTGACGCCGTCATCAGAAAAGGCCTGCGCCTCTGTCACCTCGATAATTACGGCCTCCGGCATGACACCGTAATCCTCAAACAGCCTGATGATATCGCCAGCGATATCCTTCTGCATCAGAGTCAGCGGCATCAGGTTGACCGAGAAACGCGCTCCGGTCTGGGATGAGGGATGGCAACGCAGCCACTCCAGCAACTGAGCCAGAATCCGCATATCGAAACGGGCGCTAAGGTTAAATTCCGCCACCACGGGAATAAAACGGTCCGGCATAATCATCTGACCGCTATCGTCGAAAATCCGACACAGAATCTCGCGATAGCCCTTATCATTGCGATCCAGAATCGGCTGGGCATAGAGCCGGAGCCGCCCTTCGTCCAGTGTCCGGGTCACCTGGCGCAGCAGATAGACTCGCTCCGAACTCTGGTCCAGCAGCATCTCCTGATCGTTCTGATCCATCGCCTGAACCCGATTATCGGCGCAGGCCTGCTCCGCCAGCCAGCTAAGCTGCCCCAGCCGCTGCTGGAGATCATCCGGCTGGATATGGTTTACCACGCCCCAGGAAGCGCCATACTCAATATCGATCTCATGGCCGTTCCAGTGAATTTTATTGGTGCTCAGCAGATCAACCATATGGCTAAGCCGCGCCTGAATTTCCGGGCCACGCAGGAAAATCAGCAGCTCACAGCCTGGGATCTGAAAGACCCTCTCCCCTTCATGCAGCCAGGGTTGCAACGTTTGTGTGATATTACGTTTGCAGTAAATACGCATCACAATACCGTAGTGACGGCTCAAAAATTCCAGGTTAGACATCTGCAGGCAGCACAGCGCCCCCTGGGGATAATCCGCCAGATGACGCTCCAGCGCACGCAGGTTGGGGAGCAGCGTCAGGGGATCGGTCTCTGACTGCCGATAGTAGTTGCTCTGCATCCACTCGCTCTTGCGATAGATCGTAGTCATGTAGAACAGGCAGACCGTAAACGAAATAAATACCGACAGAATAAAAGCGAGCGATCCCCCGTTGGCCACGCCAGCGAGAAAATTGCTGTTAAAGGTCAGCAGCAGCCAGGCGGAAAAGGCCCATAGCAGGTGCATCAACCCCTGATTCACCAGACGAATTCCGACCGTAAAGAGAACGAACACCAGGGGAACCAGATAACCGGAGATCAGCACGGTCTCAGAGTACCAGCACAGCACGATAAGAAAGGTCGCCAGCAGAACAACCCAGCACAGCGACCAGCTGCGGCGCCCTTCTTCCAGCATAGGGCAAATGCTGGCACGCCAGAAAGCGCGGGCAAAGCGCGGATTCAGCAGCATACGCAGCGGATAATAGAACAGGCGTGGAAACAGAAGCGCTGCCGCAACCAGCCCCATAACATCAACAATGGAGAAAAATTTCGGTGTGTTATTGCCGAAGTAGTGGTTCAGTACCGGTGGAAAATCGAGCATTTTACCGGCCAGATACATACACAGCTTCACTGAACAGGGGGCAAAAAAGCCGAGCCAGAAAAGGCGAACACCCAGGCCGGTGAGCGGTACCGCAAAGCGCCAGGCCCGGCCGAGAATGATGCGCAGCGCCGTGCAGGCCACTAATACTGGTAGCGTCACGCAGCCGATAAACACCAACAACTGCACCGTGCTTAAATGAAACTTCACAGGGAAAAACAGCAGTAGCGCAATAAACAGCGACGGCACCGCCGCACGCCCAAACAGATAGAGCATGGCAATAATCGCGCTCAGGGGCATCCAGACCAGGAAGATATCATTACCTTCGATGATGGCCCTGGGAGAAACCGCCCGCGACAGCGGTAGAAGAATCAAGAAAAGCACCAGTGAAATCGCGAATTTCCTTATCGCTGGCGTGAAATATCCATTCATTTGGCCTAATCGCTCTTGTGATCGGTAGCCGGGCTGGCTGCTTCAGAATAATAGGTTTGTTCGCATATCCAGGCAAGAAAAGCAGGGCATTCAGCCCTTTTTTACCCTGCCAGACAGTGACTCCAGAATACTGGCAGAAGCCAATACATCTTTACCAAATAGTGAGAGGCGACAAGGGAAAAAAGCAGCAAATAAGAGCAGTCAGGCCGGAATTTACGGTGACCCTGCCTGGATACTCAGGCGGCCAATTTCAGGCATAAGAAATAATAAGAAAAGCTCATCACCAAAATAAGTACAGCCGCGCACGGAGGGATAATTATTGCGCAAGATCTGTTCAGGTCTTTCTTAATCAGGCATAAAAAAACCCCTGCTGTAACAGCAGGGGTTCAGTATCTGGTGGAGCTAAGCGGGATCGAACCGCTGACCTCCTGCATGCCATGCAGGCGCTCTCCCAGCTGAGCTATAGCCCCGAGTCGCATCGTTTAACATCCGAACCTTGTGGGATAAGGTTTGGTGGAGCTAAGCGGGATCGAACCGCTGACCTCCTGCATGCCATGCAGGCGCTCTCCCAGCTGAGCTATAGCCCCTTCGTAAACGACTTGTCGTCTCGACGGGCGGCATAATATGAATTCCCTTTCCCGGTGTCAACGCTATTTTCACTCTCCCCGATCAACCGTTGAAAAAGGCAGCAAATCCTTCGTGGCAGTTCGCATTTTGACCAAATGTTAGTTAATCCCGTCACGGATTCACGTAATATGATGGCGTAAACTAATCCATTAAAAACAAACCAGGATGGTAGCACTATGTTCAGGGAGAGAATGACGCCAGACGAACTGGCGGCGCTGACTGGCTATAGCCGTCAGACAATCAATAAATGGGTACGCAGAGAGCGCTGGATAACCTCCCCACGCCCCGGTATTCAGGGGGGCAAGGCCCGGCTGATCCACGTTGATGAGCGGGTGCGCGAATTTATTCTCAGTACCCAACGTAGCGCCGCCGATAGCAACGCTGTCTACCAGGCAGGGGAAACCTCACTGGAAAATCTGCTGCTTAATGCCGTCAGAGAGATGAACGCGGTAGAGCAGAAGCAGCTCACCTCATTATTACTACGTGAAGGTATCGGCGGCATGTTAACCCGACTTAGCATCCGCCAGGATGAATACGGATGATCGCCTTTAAAAACAAAATGACGCCAAAAGAGCTGGCGCGATTGACAGGCTATACCCCGCAGGCCATTAACCGCTGGACCCGCAGGTTCGGCTGGCAGACAACACCGCTGCACGGTGTAAAAGGCGGTCGTGCCCATGTGGTTCACGTTAATGCCGATGTGCGAAGCTTTCTGATGAATACGCCGCTGATGCGCCAGCGCACCCAGAAAAACGCTGCCGAACCCGCCGTGCCATACGCTGGCGGCCAAAATACGCTTGAAGTGTTATGGGTGGAAGCCCTGCGTCAGCTAACGGACGAAGAGCGGCAGAAGCTAACCGCACTGCTGCACCGGGAAGGCATTTCCGGTATTTTCCGGCGCCTGTCGGGGAAGGAATAATCGCCCCTTCCTCAAGGAAAGAGCGACTTAGCACTATTACGCCTGCTCGCGCGCCTGGATAAATTCCAGCGCCTTATTGATGCGCTCCAGGCTGCGGGATTGACCGATGGCGTTAACAGTCACATCCAGCGCCGGTGACTGACCACCGCCGGTAACCGCCACACGCAACGGCATCCCGACTTTACCCATACCGACTTCCAGCTCATCGGCTGTAGCCTGGATGGCTTCGTGAATATTGTGCGCATTCCACTCAGTAATAGCCTGCAGCTTGTCGCGTACCACTTCCAGCGGCTGACGAGCGACCGGGCGCAGATGCTTCTTCGCCGCATCGGCGTCGAACTCCGCAAAATCCTCATAGAAGTAACGGCAGCTGGCCGCCATCTCTTTCAGGGTCTTGCAGCGCTCACCCAGCAGCGTTACCAGCTCGGACAACTGAGGACCGTTATGGGTATCAATCTGCTCCTGCTCGATATGCCACTGCAGGTGCGTCGCCACATAATTCGGATCCATATGGTTGATATAATGATGGTTCAGCCACAGCAGCTTATCGGTATTGAAAGCGCTGGCAGATTTGCTGACTGCTTCCAGGGTGAACATCTGCTTCATCTCTTCGATAGAGAAGACCTCCTGGTCGCCATGGGACCAGCCCAGACGCACCAGATAGTTGAGCAGTGCTTCCGGCAGGTAGCCATCGTCGCGGTACTGCATCACGCTTACCGCGCCGTGACGCTTGGAAAGCTTCTTGCCATCGTCGCCCAGGATCATCGAAACGTGGGCGTATTCCGGCACCGGCGCATTCAGCGCCTTCAGAATGTTGATCTGACGCGGCGTGTTGTTGATATGGTCTTCACCACGTACCACGTGGGTGATCTCCATATCCCAGTCATCCACCACCACGCAGAAGTTATAGGTCGGAGAGCCGTCGGTACGGCGGATGATCAGATCGTCCAGCTCCTGGTTACTGAATTCGATAGGGCCACGGATCAGATCGTTAAACACCACGGATCCTTCCTGCGGGTTAGCGAAACGCACCACGCAGGGCTCACTGGCGTCGTGATGGCTGTGATCGTGGCGACAGCGCCCGTCATAGCGCGGCTTTTCGCCTTTTGCCATCTGATCTTCGCGCAGTGTTTCCAGCCGCTCCTTCGAGCAGTAGCATTTATAGGCCGTTCCCGCCGCCAGCATCTCGTCGATGGCTGCGTTGTAGCGGTCGAAGCGTTTAGTCTGGAAATAAGGACCTTCATCCCAGTCCAGCCCCAGCCAGTTCATACCATCCATAATGGCGTCAATAGCCTGCTGGGTTGAACGCTCCAGGTCAGTATCTTCAATACGCAGCACAAACTCGCCGTCGTGATTACGGGCAAACAGCCATGAATAGAGTGCGGTACGAGCGCCACCGACGTGCAGATAGCCAGTCGGACTGGGCGCGAAGCGGGTTTTGATTTTCATTAAGCGGCCTTAATTACGTATAAAAGTGCCGGAAGTCGGCAAGCCAGGGAAAATAAAGTGGGCAACATTCTACCACCGTGAGGCGATTCCTCAATGTCGGTGCGGGCAGGCACCGGTTGGATAGCCAAAAATTGTCGTAAAATCCATCCGCGATGGGGGATCCAACAGCGCTTTGTTTAATTTTACGACGAATAAACAAAAACTTTGGAAAAGGCGTTGACTCATTTTCCGCTATCCCTATAATGCGACTCCACACAGCGGGGGTGATTAGCTCAGCTGGGAGAGCACCTCCCTTACAAGGAGGGGGTCGGCGGTTCGAACCCGTCATCACCCACCACTATTTATAGTGTATCCCGCCGTGTAGAAGAGCAGTTTGAAGAGTCCGGGTGATTAGCTCAGCCGGGAGAGCACCTCCCTTACAAGGAGGGGGTCGGCGGTTCGATCCCGTCATCACCCACCAAACTCTTCAGCGGCAGCTTTTCTTGCCGGTTGATAAAACTGGTGTTATACAGAAGTACCGAAGTGGGTGATTAGCTCAGCTGGGAGAGCACCTCCCTTACAAGGAGGGGGTCGGCGGTTCGAACCCGTCATCACCCACCACTTCGGGTCGTTAGCTCAGTTGGTAGAGCAGTTGACTTTTAATCAATTGGTCGCAGGTTCGAGCCCTGCACGACCCACCATGTAGAAAGGCGCCCTAAAGGCGCCTTTTTGCTTTTCTGCCCTTCCCTTTCGATTATTCAAACAGCGCATCGCCTTTACGGGCCTCGTTCAGCAAACGCGCCTGTTCCGCCACCACATCCCATACCGCCCGGGCCGCACCGGAAAGCGAACGGTTTTTACGCCTCACCAGCATCAACTGCCGTTGAACCACCGGCACCAGCTTCCTGACCACCAACGGCCGACTTTCCGGTAACGGTAATGCCAGCGCCGGCAACACGCTGATGCCGATTCCCGCCTCCACCATGGGAAACAGCGTGGCAGGGTGGCCGATCTGCTGCACGATACTGGCTTCAATGCCCTGACTGGACAGCGCTTCATCGATCAGCGCGCGACTGCCCGAGGCATAGTCCTGCAACACCAGTTCGGCACCATTCAGCGCCTGCCAGGGCACCTGATCCTGGGCCGCCAGCGAATGATCGCAACGGCACAGCAGCAGAAAAGGTTCCGAGAGTACCGTTTCACTATCGAGATCCGCCGCCTGAATCGGGTCAATCACCATACCGAAATCCACTTCGCCGCTGCGGATACTTTCCAGCACCCAATGTTGAGGTCTGTCATGCAGCACAAAACGGATCGCCGGATAGCGCTGCTGACAGCAGGCGATAGACTGCGGCATCAGATGCGCTGAGAGGGTCTGACTGGCTGCGACCCTCACAGTACCGCTCAACTGCTGACCGGTGCTGCGGGCATCCAGCAGCGTATTGTTAAGTTCATCCAGCACCCTGTCCAGACGAACGGCAAGCTGCTGCCCGGCGACGGTCAGCGTCACTTCGCGGGTTGTGCGATCCAACAGACGAACGCCGAGCGTCTCTTCCAGCTCTTTAATGCTGTGGCTGACGGCGGACTGACTCAGCCCGATACGCTGTCCGGCCCGGCTGAAACTTCCGGCCCGGGCCACCGCGACAAAAACGCGAAGCTGTTTCAGCGAGTAATTCATCGAAAACCTTCATGTATAGATGAAATAAATCAATTTTATTTATTAAACCACCCTTTGCACAATAAAAAGAAAAGATCACAGGTGACGTTATGAAACTGCTACGTATTTTCGATCCCTTTACCCTGACCCTCATCGCAACCGTGCTGCTGGCCTCGTTCCTTCCGGCCCGCGGCGTCTTCGTGGATTATTTCTCCTGGCTGACCACCGCCGCCATCGCCCTGCTGTTCTTTATGCACGGGGCCAAGCTATCTCGAGATGCGCTGGTCGCAGGCGGCAGCCACTGGCGTTTGCATCTGTGGGTGATGTGCAGCACTTTTATTCTGTTTCCGGCGCTGGGCGTGCTGTTCGCCTGGTGGGCGCCAGTGAATGTCAGCCCGGAAATCTACTCAGGATTCCTTTATCTGTGCATTCTGCCCGCGACCGTGCAGTCGGCCATCGCCTTTACTTCGCTGGCAGGCGGTAACGTGGCGGCGGCGGTCTGCTCTGCTTCCGCCTCCAGCCTGTTAGGGATTTTCCTTTCGCCATTGCTGGTGAGCCTGCTGATGCATACCGGCGGTGGCGCCAGCCAGGACGGATTGCGCCAGGTCGGCGCCATTATGCTGCAACTGCTGCTGCCCTTCGTGCTCGGCCATCTGTCACGCCCCTGGACCGCGAACTGGGTGGCACGCCATCGTAAGTGGATCGGCAAAACCGATCAGACCTCGATTCTGCTGGTGGTCTATACCGCCTTTAGCGAAGCTGTGAATAACGGTATCTGGAGTCAGGTAGGGATCGGTGCACTGGGTTTCATTGTACTGGCCAGCATCGTGCTGTTGGCGATTGTATTAGCGGTTAACACCCTGGTGGCACGCCGCGCCGGTTTCAGCAAGGCGGATGAAATTACCATTGTCTTCTGCGGATCGAAAAAGAGCCTGGCGAACGGGATTCCGATGGCCAATATTCTGTTCCCGGTTCAGGCGGTAGGGATGATGGTGCTGCCGCTAATGATTTTCCACCAGATTCAGCTGATGGTCTGCGCCATGCTGGCGCAGCGTTACCGGCGGCGCCAGCTGGAAAGCGGCGCCATCCAGGCGACACAGGAAGGATAATGGTACTACTGACGCTTAAGGGGGCGGACCAGATGGTCCAGCCCCTCGACCTTTATCAGCAGCGTCAGCGCCATCAGTTCGCCAAGGTGCCCCTTCGGAAATTCTCCCTTGCGGGAGAACCACAGCAGATACTCCTCCGGCAGATCAATCAACGCCCTGCCCTGATACTTTCCGAACGGCATGATGGTATTGGCAATTTCAATCAGGCGCTCTTTATCCATTGATTATTTCCCCAGCAGGCGTAGCATCTCCGCCTCGTCGATAACGTCGATCCCTAACTCCTGGGCTTTTGCCAGTTTGGAACCAGCGGCTTCCCCGGCAATGACCAGATCGGTTTTCTTCGATACGCTACCGCTCACCTTCGCCCCCAGTTCCACCAGGCGCACTTTGGCATCGTCCCGTGACATCTGGCTCAGAGAGCCAGTCAGCACCACGGTTTTACCAGCAAACGGACTGTCTATCTCTTCGGCGCGCACCACCACCGGCGCAGGCCAGTGAATTCCCACGTCTTCAGTCAACTGGCGAATAACGTCACGGTTGCTCTCTTCTTCAAAGAAGTTATGCACGTGGCTGGCGACTACCACGCCGACGTCCGGCACCTGCTGAAGTTCATCCACGCTCGCCGCCATTAGCGCGTCCAGGTTGCCATAGTGGGCCGCCAGTCCGGCCGCCGTGGCTTCCCCCACTTCGCGAATCCCTAACGCATAGAGGAAACGGGCAAAGGTGGTCTGTTTCGATTTTTCGAGCGCGTTCACCAGATTCTGGGCCGACTTCGGCCCCATGCGGTCTAATCCTGTCAGCACCCCGGCGCTGAGTCGGAACAGATCTGCCGGTGTTTTGACGTACTCTTTATCCACCAGTTGGTCGATAATTTTCACGCCCATACCGTCGACATCCATAGCCCGACGAGAGACGAAGTGCCACAGCGCCTCTTTGCGCTGAGCGCCGCAGATAAGTCCGCCGGTACAGCGCGCCACCGCTTCACCTTCCACCCGCTCCACCTCTGAACCACAGACCGGACAGTGGGTCGGAAAGACCACTTCCCGGGCGTCGTCGGGGCGCTCAGAGGTTACCACGCTCACTACCTGGGGAATCACGTCGCCCGCCCGGCGAATCACCACGGTATCGCCAATGCGCAGACCCAGACGCTCGATCTCATCGGCGTTATGCAGCGTGGCGTTACTGACCATTACGCCCGCGACCTGCACCGGCTCCAGACGCGCCACCGGCGTAATAGCACCAGTGCGGCCCACCTGAAACTCCACGTCGCGTACCCAAGTCATCTGCTCCTGAGCCGGAAATTTAAAGGCGACGGCCCAGCGCGGCGCCCGCGCTACATAGCCCAGCGTTTCCTGGAGCGGCAACGAATCGACCTTAATTACCACGCCATCAATATCGAAACCCAGGGTTTCGCGATCCTGCTCCACCTGATGGTAATAATCGAGCACCGCCTGTTCGCCGCTGCACAGACGCACGCGGTCGCTCACCGGCAGCCCCCAGGCTTTAAACTGCTGTAGTCGTTCGATATGGCTGTCCGGAAGCGTACCGCCTTCCAGCAGGCCCACGCCGTAACAGAAGAAAGTAAGCGGTCGCTTCGCGGTAACTCGCGGATCCAGCTGGCGCAAAGAGCCCGCCGCCGCATTACGCGGGTTAGCAAAAATCTTGCCGCCAGTGCGACGCGCCTCTTCATTAATCTTTTCGAAACCAGCCTGCGGCAGGAACACTTCGCCGCGCACTTCAACCCGGCTGGGGATGTTGTCCCCCTGCAGGCGCAGAGGAATAGCGCGGATGGTCCGCACATTACTGGTGATGTTCTCACCCGTAGTGCCGTCCCCTCGAGTGGAAGCGCGGGTGAGCACACCCTCTTCATACAGCAGACTGACCGCCAGGCCATCGAGCTTAAGCTCGCAGCAGAAGGTGATCTCATCGCCGTTCTTCAGTCGGTCCTGAATGCGCTTATAGAATGCCAGCCAGCTCTCTTCATCAAAGACGTTATCCAGCGACAGCATCGGCACTTCATGACGTACCTGGGTAAATTCGCTCAGCGGCGCCGCCCCTACCCGCTGGGTGGGCGAATCCGGCGTGACCAGCTCAGGGTGGGCCTCTTCCAGCGTACGCAATTCACGCATCAGGCGATCGTACTCCGCGTCCGGTACCTCCGGAGCATCCAGCACGTGGTAGAGATATTCATGATGACGAAGCGTGGTTCGCAGCAGTAAAAGTTTGTCTTCTATAGAGTCCATATCGCACCATCAACGATAAAAAACCCCCGACGAGCGGGGGTTCAGGGAAAGCGGAAACCGATTAACGTAGCGCGTCAGGGCTGGGTGCCCAACACTTCACGAATCGTATCCTGATACTCGCGCAGTTTCTGCGGCGTCATCATCCGACGCTGGTCATCAAGCACTACGCCACCAACTTCATCGGCAATGTGCTGAGCCGACTGCAGCATCAGCTTAAAGTTTTGCAGCCCGTCCCCGTAAGAGGGAACCTGCATAAAGATCGTGATGCCCGGAGTCATAAAATCATTCATAGTTTCCGGATCGAAAGAGCCGGGTTTAACCATGTTGGCCAGACTGAACAGCACCGGGCCGCTACCGTCCGGACTTAAATGGCGATGGAAAATATTCATTTCGCCAAACATGAAGCCCGCTTGCTGAATGCTGTTAAGCAGAACATCGCCATTAAGCTGGCTGCCGGCGTGAGCGGCGACGTTCATGACAATCACCGCCTCTTTGCGCGGCGCTGGCGCGGCAGGCTCTGGCGCAAAGGGTTCAGGTTCAGGCTGTGCGACAGGCTCCGGCGCCTGAGGCGGCTGTTGTGGTTCGGGCTGCGGCTGGGGAGCCTGAGGCGGCATCTCCAGCTGCGGGGGTTGCTGAACCGGTGCAGACGTCGGCTGAGGGGCCTGAGGCCGCTGCTGAGGCTGCGCCACCGGCTCTGGCTGCTGAACCACAGGCTGTGGCTGTACGGCAGGCTGAGGCGCAGGGCGCTGAGGCTGAGATTGCGGCGCCTGCTGCTGTCCCGGTTGTTGCTGCGGCGTCTGCTGACGCGGCTGCGGCGCGCCATAAGGCGGCTGGTAGTTGTGCTGTGGCGCCTGCTCACGGAGCTCATCCTGCGGCTCCGCTGGCTGAACCCGACGCACGCGAACTTCGCCGACGCCTTCGTCGGCCTCCGCTTCCGGCTCATACTCATCGCGCTCAGACTTCATGCGTCTAAGCGGACGATCCCGGAAAATCGAGGAACGCTCTTTTCTGCTGGTCCACAGTCCGTGTACCAGTAAGGCGATTATGGCTATCGCGCCAACAATGATTAATATCAGACGCAAGTCCTGCATCATTATATTCTCTGTTGTTCTAACACCTTGCCACCGCGGCAAACATTTACTCACTAAGAGTATTTGTCCATCTGCCTAAGTGCAAGTGCCCCCTTGAGCTTCTCATCAGAAAGATCTCCTAAAAAGGTCTTTTTGCTGTTTTTTCGACCATTTCCGAGGTGGTTATCGCATTTTGCCCGACATATGATAGGCGGGCACCAAATCGGTTGTCTTATTAAGGAGCAACGCCAGACATGGTATCACACAGCGGCAGCACCCCCCGTAGCGGGCTGCACTACTTTTCTCAGGGCTGGAAGCTGATTCGCGAGCCGGGCATCGGCCGTTTTGTCTTCCTGCCCCTTCTGGTTAACGTTTTGTGGATGGGCGGCGCCTTCTGGTGGTTGTTTACCCAACTGGGGGCCTGGATTCCGGCGCTGATGAGTCACGTTCCCGACTGGCTGCAATGGCTGAGCTATCTGCTGTGGCCGCTGGCCACGCTTTCTATCCTGCTGGTCTTCAGCTACTTCTTTTCCACCGTCGCCAACTGGATAGCCGCCCCGTTTAACGGACTACTGGCGGAACAGCTCGAGGCACGGTTGACCGGCGCCACGCCGCCGGATACCGGCGTTATCGACATCATGAAAGATCTGCCGCGCATCATGAAACGCGAATGGCAGAAGTTTGCCTGGTACCTGCCCCGGGCCGTAGTATTGCTGCTTCTGTACTTTATTCCCGGAATCGGCCAGACCGTGGCGCCGGTACTTTGGTTCCTGTTCAGCGCCTGGATGCTGGCGATTCAGTATTGCGACTACCCGTTCGATAACCACAAGGTTCCCTTCGCCGAAATGCGTATCGCACTGCGCGAACGCAAGATGATTAATATGCAGTTCGGTGCCCTGGTCAGCCTGTTCACGCTGATCCCGATACTGAATCTGGTCATCATGCCGGTCGCGGTCTGCGGCGCCACCGCCATGTGGGTGGACTGCTACCGGACCCGACATGCCCGTTGGCGTTAAGCGCTAAAGATGACGCCCGTCCCGGGCGTCATTCTGCAATACGCTATTTGTGCGCCCACCCTGGCAATTTTCATCCTTATTCCATACTGTCAGTCATTTATTTCGCATCAATATATAGATATGCGATTTCCTTACTTCACCCTGGACTCCAACCGGGTATGCTGGTGGGGTTCCCAAATTTCATACAGTTAAGGACCGGCCATGAGTAAGATTTACGAAGATAACTCCCTGACAATCGGCCACACGCCGCTGGTGCGTCTCAACCGCATCGGTAACGGGCGCATCCTGGCAAAGGTGGAATCCCGTAACCCCAGCTTCAGCGTTAAGTGCCGTATTGGCGCTAACATGATTTGGGATGCCGAAAAGCGCGGCTTGCTGAAACCTGGCGTCGAGCTGGTTGAACCGACCAGCGGCAATACCGGTATCGCACTGGCCTACGTCGCCGCGGCCCGGGGCTATAAACTGACGCTTACCATGCCGGAAACCATGAGCGTCGAACGTCGTAAGCTGCTGAAGGCGCTGGGCGCTAACCTGGTGCTGACCGAGGGGGCTAAAGGGATGAAAGGCGCTATTCAAAAGGCGGAAGAGATCGTCGCCAGCGCCCCCGAAAAATACCTGCTGCTGCAACAGTTCAGCAATCCGGCCAATCCGGAGATCCACGAAAAAACCACCGGTCCGGAAATCTGGGAAGATACTGACGGCAATGTGGATGTGTTTATTGCAGGCGTCGGTACCGGCGGCACCCTAACCGGCGTAGCCCGCTATATCAAGAATACCAAAGGCAAAAAAGACCTGATCGCCGTCGCCGTTGAGCCTACCGACTCTCCGGTTATCGCTCAGGCGCTGGCAGGCGATGAGCTGAAACCCGGTCCGCATAAGATCCAGGGGATTGGCGCCGGCTTTATTCCAGGCAACCTCGACCTCGAACTGGTTGACCAGGTTGTTGGCATCACCAATGAAGAAGCCATCTCTACGGCCCGTCGCCTGATGGAAGAAGAGGGTATCCTGGCCGGTATCTCTTCCGGTGCCGCCGTCGCCGCCGCGCTGAAACTGCAGGAAGATGAGACCTTCGCTAACAAGAATATTGTGGTGATTCTGCCCTCTTCCGGCGAACGCTATCTGAGCACCGCACTGTTCGCCGATCTCTTTACCGAAAAAGAGTTGCAACAGTGATGCCATCTTGTTAAAAAAGCTTAAAAAAGCACCTTTAGGGGTGCTTTTTTGTGGCTTCCATCAAACTTTTACCCCTGTTGGCATTGCTTAACCCCCCCCGCCTCTGGTATTTAACCTGCTAATTATTTTGATGCGCGAAATTATTCGCTGAGAGCCCTTAACGGCTGAATCGATTTATCCCATTGGTAGACTCGGGCATCAGGATGCATAATATTCGGTGGCGAGCGAGGCGCTAACGGCAAGATGGCTGATCGAGCCCATCGCACTTCGACGGCTTGCAGCATTCGCACCGCGTCCCGGTTACGCCAGCGCTTAAGTAATAGAGGCTAAAGTGTGGCCCCCAGGCTAGACTTTAGTTCCATAACACTAAACCTATAAGTTGGGGAAATACAATGTTCCAGCAAGAAGTTACCATTACCGCTCCGAACGGTCTGCACACCCGCCCTGCCGCGCAGTTTGTTAAAGAAGCTAAAGGCTTTAGCTCCGAGATCACCGTGACTTCCAACGGCAAAAGCGCCAGCGCCAAAAGCCTGTTTAAGCTGCAGACTCTGGGCCTGACTCAGGGCACCGTTGTCTCTATCTCCGCTGAAGGCGAAGACGAGCAGAAAGCCGTAGAGCATCTGGTAAAACTGATGGCGGAACTTGAGTAATCACTCATTCAGTTTCGGATTAATATCAGTCAATTAAAGGTAGGGTTATGATTTCAGGCATTTTAGCATCCCCGGGTATCGCTTTCGGCAAGGCGCTCTTGCTGAAGGAAGATGAAATTGTCATCGACCGGAAAAAGATTTCTGCCGACAACGTCGATCAGGAAGTCAAACGCTTCCTGGACGGTCGCGCCAAAGCATCCACTCAGCTCGAAGCTATCAAAGTTAAAGCGGGCGAGACTTTCGGTGAAGAAAAGGAAGCCATCTTCGAAGGCCACATCATGTTGCTGGAAGATGAAGAGCTGGAGCAGGAAATCATAGCCCTGATTAAAGATAAGCACGCCACCGCTGATGCAGCGGCGTACGAGGTTATCGAAGGTCAGGCCACTGCGTTGGAAGAGCTGGACGACGAATACCTGAAGGAGCGCGCGGCTGACGTGCGTGACATCGGTAAGCGTCTGCTGCGCAATATCCTCGGTCTGGCAATTATCGATCTGAGCTCCATTCAGGACGAAGTGATCCTGGTAGCGGCCGATCTGACCCCGTCAGAAACCGCACAGCTGAACCTGGACAAGGTGCTGGGCTTTATCACCGATCTGGGTGGCCGTACTTCCCACACCTCCATCATGGCCCGCTCCCTGGAGCTGCCGGCGATCGTGGGTACTGGTAGCGTCACCAGTCAGGTGAAAAACGGCGACTATCTGGTCCTCGACGCGGTAAACAATAAAGTTTATGTCAACCCGAGCCAGGAAGAGATCGACGCCATGCGTCAGCTCCAGACTCAGGTTGCCGAAGAGAAAGCCGAACTGGCTAAGCTGAAAGATCTGCCGGCTATCACGCTGGACGGTCATCAGGTTGAAGTTTGCGCCAACATCGGTACCGTGCGCGACGTCGCGGGCGCCGAGCGCAACGGCGCGGAAGGCGTTGGCCTCTACCGCACCGAATTCCTGTTTATGGATCGCGAGTCACTGCCGACTGAAGACGAGCAGTTTGAAGCCTATAAGGCCGTGGCGGAAGCCTGCGGCGCACAGGCGGTTATCGTGCGTACCATGGACATCGGCGGCGACAAAGAGCTGCCCTATATGAACTTCCCGAAAGAGGAAAACCCGTTCCTCGGCTGGCGCGCCATCCGTATTGCTATGGATCGTAAAGAGATCCTGCGCGATCAGTTGCGTGCCATCCTGCGCGCTTCCGCTTTCGGTAAACTGCGTATCATGTTCCCGATGATCATCTCTGTCGAAGAGGTGCGTGAACTGAAGCAAGCGCTGGAAGGCTACAAAGCCGAACTGCGCGACGAAGGCAAAGCCTTCGATGAAAAAATTGAAATTGGCGTGATGGTGGAAACCCCGGCCGCGGCGACCATTGCCCGCCATCTGGCTAAAGAAGTCGACTTCTTCAGTATCGGAACCAATGATCTGACGCAGTATACACTGGCAGTAGACCGTGGTAATGATATGATCTCGCATCTCTACCAGCCGATGTCGCCGTCGGTCCTTAACCTGATCAAGCAGGTTATTGATGCTTCTCATGCAGAAGGCAAATGGACCGGTATGTGCGGTGAGCTTGCTGGTGATGAACGTGCTACACTTCTGTTGCTGGGGATGGGGCTGGATGAGTTCAGTATGAGTGCCATCTCTATCCCGCGCATCAAGAAGATAATCCGTAACACTAACTTCGAAGATGCGAAGGTGTTAGCAGAGCAGGCTCTTGCTCAACCGACAACGGACGAGTTAATGACGCTGGTTAACAAGTTCATTGAAGAAAAAACAATCTGCTAATCCACGAGATGCGGCTCAAATTACTGCTTAGGAGAGAAGGTTAATGGGGTTTTTTAGTAAACTGTTCGGTGACAATAAAGGCGGCAGCGATACCGGTACAATTGATATCGTTGCGCCGCTGTCCGGCGAAATCGTCAATATCGAAGACGTACCTGACGTGGTATTCGCTGAGAAAATCGTTGGCGATGGTATCGCTATCAAACCGACCGGCGACAAAATGGTCGCACCGGTTGACGGCACCATCGGTAAAATTTTTGAAACTAACCACGCCTTCTCTATCGAATCTGATAGCGGCATTGAGCTGTTCGTCCACTTCGGTATCGATACCGTTGAGCTGAAAGGCGAAGGCTTCAAGCGCATCGCTGAAGAAGGCCAGCGCGTGAAGGTCGGTGACACGATCATCGAGTTCGATCTGCCGCTGCTGGAAGAGAAAGCGAAATCTACGCTGACCCCGGTTGTTATCTCCAATATGGATGAAATCAAAGAGCTCAACAAGCTGTCCGGTAGCGTAACCGTTGGCGAAACGCCGGTTATCCGTATTAAAAAATAATCGCGTTTACCCGATGTAAAAACGGCGCTCTCTGGCGCCGTTTTTTTATGGGCAGGATTCAGATACCCGCTCCCTGAGTCAGGGGCTCTTCGCCATAAACGCCGGTGGAAAGATAGCGATCGCCGCGATCGCAGATAATCGCCACCACCACCGCCCCCGGCGTGGTACGCGCCACGCGCAGAGCGCCCGCCACCGCGCCGCCGGAACTCACGCCGCAGAAAATCCCCTCTTCCCTCGCCAGACGGCGCATGGTGACTTCTGCATCCTGTTGGCTGATATCCAGCACTTCGTCTACCAGCGCGGCATCGAAGATGCCCGGCATCCACTCCCGGGGCCAGCGACGAATTCCCGGAATGCTGCTGCCCTCTTCCGGCTGCAGCCCGACGACGGTGACCGGCTTACTCTGCTCGCGCAGGAAACGCGATGTCCCGGTAATGGTGCCGGTGGTCCCCATACTGGAAACAAAGTGGGTCAGCCTGCCAGCAGTCTGGCGCCAGATCTCCGGCCCGGTAGTTTCATAATGGGCCAGCGGGTTATCCGGATTATTGAACTGATCCAGCACGTAGCCTTCACCGCGCTCTGCCATATCCCGGGCCAGCGCCCTGGCGCCTTCCATGCCGTCGCTCTTACTCACCAGTATTAGCTCAGCGCCGTAAGCCTGCATCGCCGCCTGACGCTCCAGGCTCATGTTATCCGGCATCAGCAGTTTTATGCGGTACCCTTTCAGCGCCGCAATCATCGCCAGAGCGATCCCCGTGTTGCCGCTGGTGGCTTCGATAAGCACATCGCCCGGTTTAATATCGCCGCGCGCCTCGGCATGGACTATCATCGAATACGCCGCCCGATCCTTTACCGAACCAGCGGGATTGCTGCCCTCCAGCTTGACCCAAATTTCACTGCCGTTATCCGGCGCCATGCGCTGCAGGCGAACCAACGGGGTATTGCCAATTGTGTTTTCCAGTGTGCTCACGTTTTACTTATCCAGAAAATAAAAGCGGCCAGATGGCCGCTTCTGGTAACTCTTTCTTCTCTTCTATCAGGCTGTGCGCGCTAACGCAACCGGCTGAATACGCTCATCGCCATGATAAATTCGCGCGTTCTGCAAACCGACGAACAGGCGATCGCCGCGTCTGAGGGGCTGCTCATCCTGCATCACCACCGTCAGCGGCTCGCGGCTCCAGCCTTCGGGCTGCACCACCAGCTGCATATAGTGGCCGCGGGGGCTTACCTCTACTACCTGCACCGGCAGCGGCGAATCCAGACTGGTGCGACGGCTGACGTCGACCTCCCAGGGACGCAGGAACAGATCCACCTCGCCCTGCCAGCTCGGAGTGAAACCCAGCGACCAGCGGTGAGCGCCAACGTGGAACTGACCGCCGCGCAGGGTACCGCTCAGGCGATTGACCTCGCCCAGAAACTCCAGCACGAAACGGGTCGCCGGTTCACGCCATACCAACTCCGGCGCATCGGCCTGTTCGATGTTGCCCTGGCTCATCACCACCACCCGATCGGCCACTTCCATCGCCTCTTCCTGGTCGTGGGTCACGAAGACGCTGGTAAATTTCAGCTCTTCATGCAATTCACGCAGCCAACGACGCAGCTCTTTACGTACCTGAGCATCCAGCGCGCCAAAGGGTTCATCCAGCAGCAAAATCTGCGGCTCCACCGCCAGCGCTCGGGCCAGCGCAACGCGCTGCTTCTGACCTCCGGAAAGCTGAGCCGGAAAGCGGTCCGCCAGATGGGCCAACTGCACCATCTCCAGCAGTTTGGTGACCTTCTGACGAATAGTCGCGGCATCCGGCCGCTGACGACGCGGCAGCACCGTCAGACCGAAGGCAATATTGTCGAATACCGTCATATGACGGAACAGCGCGTAATGCTGAAACACAAAGCCTACCCGACGATCCCGGGCATGCAGACGGCTGACGTCGGTGCCGTGGAAGCGAATACGTCCGCTGCTCTGGCTTTCGAGCCCGGCGATAATACGTAGCAGCGTGGTCTTTCCGGAACCAGAAGGCCCCAGCAACGCCACCATCTGGCCGGAAGGAATGTCCAGTGAGATATCGTTCAGCACCCGGGTACGGCCAAATGATTTTTTGATTGTGTCGATCTCAATGCTCATTGTTGTCCCTCCTGTTGCTGGCGTTTGTGCTGATTATTCAGGCGCCACTGCAACGTACTCTTTAAAAACAGGGTAATAATCGCCATCAGGGCCAGCAGGGCCGCGGCGGTAAAGGAGCCGACCGTGTTGTAGTCCTGCTCCAGCAGTTCTATCTGCAATGGCAGCGACAGCGTCTCTCCGCGTATCGAGCCGGAAACTACCGACACCGCGCCAAACTCGCCAATGGCGCGGGCGTTGGTCAACACCACGCCATACAGCAGCGCCCAGCGGATATTGGGCAGCGTTACCCGGCGGAACATCTGCCAGCCGGATGCCCCCAGTAGGATAGCGGCTTCATCTTCATTGCTGCCCTGACTCATCATCACCGGCACCAGTTCACGTACCACGAAGGGGCAAGTCACAAAGATGGTGACCAGCACCATGCCGGGCCAGGAGAACATAATCTGCAGGCCGTGGGCATCCAGCCAGGATCCCACCGGGCCGTTAATACCGTAAAACAGCAGATAGACCAGGCCTGCCACCACCGGCGATACCGCGAAGGGAATATCCAGCAGGGTCAACAGCAGTTGGCGACCGGGAAAAGTAAAGCGCGTCACCAACCAGGCCAGCAGCGTACCGAACACCAGGTTAACCGGCACCGTGATCAGCGCGATCAGCACCGTCAGCCAGATGGCGTGCAGCATGTCAGGGTCCGCCAGATTATTCAGCGCCGGCATCACCCCTTTGGCAAAGGCCTGGGTGAAGATGTAGATCATCGGCACTACCAGCAGCAGGAATGAAAACAGCGCGCCAATACCAATCAGCAGCCATTTCACCCAGTCCACCCGTGGACGATCGTAAAGTTGGGTTACCTCAGACATCAGTGCCCCCCTACCCGTTTACCAAAGCGGCTCTGCAGCGTGTTGATGCTAAACAACAGCAACAGCGACGCCCCCAGAATCACCGACGCCACGGCGCTGGCTGCCGGATAGTCAAACTCCTGCAACCGAACAAAAATCATCAGCGAAGTCACTTCGGTCTTCCAGGCGATATTCCCAGCGATGAAGATCACCGCACCGAACTCCCCCAGGCTACGGGTAAAAGAGAGCGCCACGCCGGCCATCAGCGCTGGAGAAAGTTCCGGCAGCACCACCCGGCGAAAGCTCTGAAAGCGGGTCGCTCCCAGGGTCTGAGCCGCTTCTTCGTATTCCGGCCCCAGCTCTTCCAGTACCGGCTGAACGGTACGCACCACAAAGGGTACGCTGGTAAAGGCCATCGCCACCGCAATACCGAGCCAGGTGTAGGTCACCTTAATGCCCATCTCGCCCAGCCATTCGCCGTACAGGCCGTTGGTCGAAAAGAGCGACGCCAGGGTCAGGCCCGCCACGGCCGTCGGCAGCGCGAACGGCAGGTCCATCAACCCGTCCAGCAGGCTACGACCGGGGAACTGATAGCGAGTCAGAATCCAGGCCATCAGCATGCCGAAAACGCCGTTAAACACCGACGCCACGGCGGCAGAGAGCAGGGTCACCTTATAGGCGGCCACCACCTGTGGATTGGTAACCACTTCCCAGTATTGATCCAGGGTCATCTGGGACAACTGCATCACCAGCGCGCTCAGCGGCAGCAGCAGAATCAGGCAGACGAACAGCAGACTGGTGCCCAGGCTCAGGGTAAAGCCTGGCAATACCCGCTTTGACGAAGCGGCAAACATCAGTTACGCCCCGCCGCCAGCAGTTGGTCCAGTTCGCCACCGCTAGCGAAATGGGTTTTCATCGCTTCACTCCAGCCACCAAACAGATCTTCCACCCGGAACAGCTCGGTTTCCGGAAAGCGATCCTTCAACTGTCCCATCAGTTGCGGGTTGTTCACCCGATAATAAAAATCGGTAATGATCTTCTGGGCCGGTGGGCTGTACAGGTAATTCAGGTATGCCTTCGCCGCTTTTTCAGTACCGCGAGCTTTCACGTTTTTATCCAGCCAGGCCACCGGGAATTCCGCCAGGATGTTGACCTTCGGCACCACGACCTCAAACTGCTGGTCCGGGTACTGGTTGCGGATATTGTTCACTTCGGATTCAAAGCTAATCAACACATCACCCAGTCCGCGCTCCACGAAGCTGGTGGTGGCGCCGCGACCGCCGGTATCGAAGACTTCAACGTTCTTCAGGAAGCGGGTCATAAACTGTTCGGTTTTCGCCTTATCGCCGCCGTCTGCCTTCTGAGCTGCCCCCCAGGCAGCCAGGTATGTGTAACGCGCATTGCCCGAGGTTTTCGGGTTCGGGAAGATAAGCTTAACGTCGCTGCGCCCCAGATCCTGCCAGCTGTGGATATTCTTCGGGTTTCCCTTGCGCACCAGAAACGCCATGGTGGAGTAAAACGGCGAGCTATGATTCGCCAGACGGCCCTGCCAGTCGGCGGGGAGCAGGCGTCCACGATCGTGCAGGATCTGCACATCGGTCACCTGGTTATAAGTTACAACGTCGGCTTTTAAGCCCTGCAGAATCGCCAGCGCCTGCTTCGAGGATCCGGCGTGGGACTGTTTGATGGTCAGGCGATCGCCGTTGTTTTCACTGGCCCACTGTTTGGCAAACGGCGGGTTCAGCGCGGCAAATAGTTCACGCGAAACGTCGTAGGAGCTGTTGAGCAGCTCGGTCGCCTGCGCCTGGCCCGCCAGCAACAGCAGCGAAACCGCCAGCGCGCGTCCTGATGTTTTTAATGACTTAACGGACATTCTCCCACCCTAATATCTGAATCCAGCAGCTATCACGCCGATACTTCAATGGATATCAGTGTATTTATAACGGGAGGCAAAGCTGTAACGCTTTTATATACCGTTTGGTGATTTACAAGCGCAAAACAATATAAGAAGGCGGCGCGACCGGAAAGCCGCGCCAGAGTTGACTCACAGGGCCAGGAGACGGTCCAGGGAGGGGGCGAAGTAGTAGCCGCCAGTCACGGGTTTGGTAAAGCGCAGAATGGCGTCGCGCTTGCCGTCGGCTTCACCGAACATGCTCAGTAGCTGCTGCTCGATGTTGTGCAACCGCGCGCAATAGGCAATGAAATACAGGCCATGGGGACCGCTGGCGGTACCATAAGGCAGGCTCTGGCGAATAATCTTCAGGCTCTTGCCGTCTTCTTCCAGGTCCACGCGGGTCAGGTGCGAAGTGACCGGACGCTCTTCCGGTTCAATCTCTTCATTCGCCGCTTTGGTACGACCAAAAATCATCTCCTGATCGGGCACGCTGATGCGGTCGAGCTGCTTCAGGTTGTGCTCCCAGCGCTGGGCGAGCACGTAGCTGCCGCCATCGTCCACGCCGCCGTTGATGATGCCATACTCGCGACGCAGCTCTTCACCGGCCGGGTTTTCGGTGCCATCCACAAAACCGCTGAGGTCGCGTTCTTCCACCCAGCGGAAGCCGTGGGTTTCCTCTTCCACCTTCAGCGCATCGCCGAAGGCCGCCAGCGCGGCCTGGGCAGCGCTGAAGTTAACGTCATGACGCCAGGAAAGGATGTGGATCAGCACATCACGCTGGGTGGCCGGGGCCAGTCCCTTACTGAGCGGGGTAAAGTTTTTCAGCTCCGGCGCGCCAACGCCGCCGCTCAGATCGCGCCACAGATCGTGTCCAAAGGCCACCACCGCGCCGAGGCGGGCATCCGGCCACTGGGCGCGCAGCGCTTCCAGACGTGCATGAAAATCCTGACATCCCTGCTTCAGCGCAGCGAAATCCCCCTGAAAACTCGCTTCCAGCCAGATAGCGGCGCGACAGTGTTCCGGCAAAATACCGGTCTGCACCCGGGACATAACTCCTCCTGAAAATAAACTCAACGACAGCGCGTTAATTATTATGCGGGCTTATACCACCCGTCCTGTGATGAAATCAGCGCCGGATAAACGCGGCGCGACAGGGCTATATAGTATCGCGGCTTAACGCTGCCAGACGATTTTTTTCAACGTCCATTCTTTCAGCGTGTCGTCAGAAGGCATCAGCCCTTCCGGTCCGCGCCAGGTACCGCCGAACAGATAGCTCAGGTGCTGGCTGTTCGGCGCCTTGCAGACCACCAGTTCAGCATCGTCGCCGCTGCCTTTGGTGCAGGCGCCGTAAGCCTTGCTATACAGGTCGCTAAAGGGCGTTCCAGGCTTCACGTCGCCGTCAGCGGTGGCGATATCCTCGTCCATCACCTCGATTTTCCCGACCTGGCCGCCATCGCCGCTGATAATCAGCGCCACTTTGTCGTCCTTCAGGGCTTCGTAATAGCTCATCACCCGCCCGTTGGTCATCCTCATCCCGCTGCGCAACCGGTAATCCCCGTTCAGACCGTCGGCAAGAGCCTCTTCGTTAAGCGGCGTGGCGGCGCTGATGCCCCCTACGCCGTTATCACTGACGCTGATAGAGGAACCAAACCAGTTCCAGGGCGCCATCTTCGACCAGTGAACCTCAGACAGGGTCGAGCAACCGCTCGTCATCAGTACCAGCCCCCCGATCAGTAATGCTCGCAGTTTGTTCATTCTCATTCCCGAACTTGTTGTATGACGCACTATTGGAGTGCGGCATCAGGTAAAAGTGCCATCCTGCTCAAAACAGGCACGCAGGCGGTGGCTGACCAGAAGCCACCAGAGCGCCAGCAGATCGACGATAAGCAACGCCAGCGCGGTCACGGTTTCCGCCTCTCCCTGTGCCAGCATCCACAGTTGCCAGAGTGAAAGGGCTAATTGTGCCACGATAAGCACCCACCGCCATCCCCGCCACAGTCGCACAAACCGGTGACGGCGTCCGCTAAGCAGAAACGCCAGGGCTGCGGGGATCCCCGCCAGCAGGCCGAGCCAAAAGGCGGTACGGTCCGGATAGAACAGTGCGAGCAGCGTCTCCCCCTGCTGGCGTGAGGCTCCTGCCAACACCAACAGTACCCAGGTACGGGCCTGTAGCACCAGCACCACCCAAAATAGCGGCGGCAGTCTTAACCAGCCCTGGCTATTATAATCAGATGCTTCCCACATATGCCTTAAGCTTTAGATAAGATGGAAGCGGTAAATTATGGCATTGTGAAAGCCGTACGCACATATGCGTAACACGAATAAGGAGATTAAGATGAAAAAAAGCGTTCTGGCTCTGCTGTTCGCCGCTGCCACTCTGACCACAACCTCTGCAATGGCTCAGAATGGCGGTTTTTCCGGTCCGGATACTCAGTCGACCCAGCGTCAGGGGGGGTTTGTTGGTCCTAACGTTTCCAATACCACGGTGGAAAAGGCGAAAGGTCTGCGCGACGATAGCTGGGTGGTGTTGGAAGGCAGTATCGTACGTAAAGTCGGCAAGGAACTGTATGAATTCCGCGACGCCAGCGGCTCAGTCAATGTCGATATCGACGACGACGTCTGGGGCGGTCTGACGGTGACCCCGAAAGATAAAGTCCGTATCGAAGGTGAAGTGGATAAAGACTGGAACTCGGTCGAAATCGACGTTAAGAGAATCACCAAACCGTAATCGATTATTGCGCCCCGTTGAGCCACGGGGCGCGCTTCAGCTTCATTTAGTACTCTTCATCTTCTATCAGACGTCGCCCAAGATTAATCACATCCTGCTGTTCATACCCCAGACGCTCATACATTCCAATGACCACGTCATTATCTTCGCGCACCTGAATGTTGATTTTGGGGCAGCCCCTGGCAATCAGCTTTTTCTCAAGACGGCTGAGCAGCGCATTGGCGATACCGCGACCGCGGAATTCCGGATGCACCCCCAGATAGTATGCCGACCCCCGGTGGCCGTCGTATCCACCCATTAACGAGCCGACAATCTCTCCGCCCACTTCGGCGACCAGGAACAGATCCGGGTCATGATTCATTTTACGTTCGATATCCATTTCAGGATCATTCCAGGGGCGCAGCAGCTCGCAGCGTTCCCAGAGCGTAATTATCTCTTCGAAATCATCCTGGCGAAAAATGCGTATCTCCATGAGTAGCCCCGCGTTTTTACCCTGAAAAGGCTGATTATGGCTTCAATAGAAGAAATAGCCAATATCCTGGCCTCACAACATCGCTATCGGTGGCATAATAGCGACTGTCATTGATTGAAATGAAAAGTAAAACATTTGTTATCAGCCGCTGGCGTTTCACAAGTTACGATAGGATATAACAACACCCCGCCCCAGGGGCGTGGCTAAAGTAACAATAATGGAGCCTTCAGGCTTCAAGGGACATCACAAAGACAAAACAACAAGGCCGTATGAGTAAAATAAAGACGCTGCAACCCATTGCATCACGCCGCCAGTTTTTATTAACCGGTCTGGCTGCACTGACCTTTGCCGGACTCAATAGCGCGTACGCCCGGGAAGAGAGTAAGGCATTAAAGACCCAGAACGGGCACAGTACCCCCAGCCGTAAATCCGGCGGTCGCCGGGTGATCGTACTGGATCCCGGCCATGGCGGTATCGATAGCGGCGCGCTCGGGAGCAACGGCTCCATGGAGAAGCACGTAGTACTGGCCATCGCCAAAAACGTGCGTACCATTCTGCGCCAGAAGGGCTACGATGCCCGTCTGACCCGCACTACCGACGAATTTATTCCGCTCTATGACCGGGTGGAGATCGCCCACAAGCACGGCGCCGATCTCTTTATGTCGATCCACGCGGACGGCTTTACCAACCCTTCGGTTTCCGGCGCATCGGTCTTTGCGCTCTCTAACCGCGGCGCCAGTAGCGCTATGGCCAAATACCTTTCCGAGCGTGAAAACGCCGCCGATGACGTGGCGGGCAGCAAGGCCAAAAATCGCGACCACTACCTGCAGCAGGTGCTGTTCGATCTGGTTCAGACCGATACCATCAGCAACAGTCTGACCCTGGGATCTCATGTGCTTAAGCAAATTCGCGCGGTTCACCGCCTGCACAGTAAGAGCACTGAACAGGCCGCCTTTGTGGTGCTAAAATCACCTTCTATACCGTCGGTACTGGTGGAGACCTCATTTATCACCAACCCTGCAGAAGAGCGCCTGTTAGGCACCACCGCATTTCGTCAGAAAATCGCCCATGCCATCGCGGGCGGCGTGGTGAACTACTTTAACTGGTTCGATAACCACAAGGCTCACTCTAAACGCAAAGCAGCATCATGAAACCCGATATTCAAAAAGTAAAAACCTGCCTGCTGGAACTGCAGGACAGCATCTGTCATGAGCTTGCCAGCCGTGATGACAGCCGCTTTCGCGAAGATAACTGGCAGCGCCCGGGCGGCGGCGGCGGTCGTACTCGGGTACTGAATGGCGAGCTATTCGAACAGGCAGGGGTTAACTTTTCTCACGTCCACGGCGACCAGATGCCGGCTTCCGCCACAGCGCACCGCCCCGAGCTGGCAGGCCGCAGTTTCGAGGCGATGGGGGTTTCGCTGGTGGTACATCCGCGCAATCCTTACGTTCCCACCAGCCATGCCAACGTGCGGTTCTTTATGGCTGAAAAGCCAGGGACCGAACCGGTGTGGTGGTTTGGCGGCGGTTTCGATCTCACCCCCTATTACGGCTTTGAGGAAGATGCCCGCCACTGGCACCGCACCGCGCGCGATCTCTGCCAGCCGTTCGGCGAAGAGCTCTACCCGCGCTACAAGAAGTGGTGCGATGAATATTTCTGGCTGAAACACCGGGATGAACAACGCGGTATTGGCGGTCTGTTCTATGACGATCTGAACACCCCGGACTTCGACCACTGCTTCGACTTCACTCGCGCCGTCGGCCAGGGGTATCTGGACGCGTACCTGCCGATTGTCGACAAGCGTCGCGCCATGCCCTGGGGCGAGCGCGAGCGCGAATTTCAGCTGTGGCGCCGCGGGCGCTACGTGGAGTTTAATCTGGTCTGGGATCGCGGCACGCTGTTTGGTCTGCAGACCGGCGGGCGCACCGAATCGATACTGATGTCGATGCCGCCGCTGGTGCGCTGGCAGTATGATCACCAGCCCGAGCCTGGCAGCCCGGAGGCGGAGTTAAGCGACTTCCTGAAAGTGCGGGACTGGGTTTAACCTGAAACAACGGCCACCGAAGTGGCCGTTTTTGATGGCCGCTATTCGTTACAGCGGGTTGGTCTGGGCTTCAACCACCGCCAGCGCTACCATATTCACGATACGACGTACCGAAGCGATAGAGGTCAGCACGTGAACCGGTTTGGCGACGCCCATCAGCACCGGTCCTACCGTCACCCCTTCCGAACTGGAAACGCGCAGCAGGTTGTAGCTGATACGCGCCGCTTCCATATTCGGCATAATCAGGATGTTAGCCGAGCCTTTCAGCGGGCTGTCCGGCATACGATCGTTACGGATGTTCTCCATCAGCGCCGCATCACCGTGCATTTCACCGTCGATCATCAGATCCGGCGCTCGCTCGCGCACCAGCTCCAGGGTCTGGCGCATCTTACGAGCCGCCGGAGCATCCGAAGAGCCGTAGTTGGAGTGCGACAGCAGCGCCACCTTAGGTTCAATCCCGAAGCGACGCACGGTTTCCGCCGCCATCAGGGTGATTTCCGACAGCTGTTCCGGCGTCGGATCGTCGTTCACATAGGTATCGGCAATAAAGGTGTTGCCGCTCGGCAGCATCAGCGCGTTCATCGCCCCGGCCGCACTCACCCCTTCGCGATAGCCAAACAGTTTCTCCACCACCGAGAAGTGCTCGTGATATTCACCAATCGTACCGCAGATCAGCGCGTCGGCCTCTCCACGATGCACCATGATGGCACCAATGGCGGTAGTGTTACTCAGGATCGCCCGCTGGGCCTGCTCCTGAGTCACACCGCGGCGCTTCATGATCTCGTAATACTCACTCCAGTAAGATTTGTAGCGCGGATCGGATTCGTTGTTAACGATCTCGAAATCACGACCCGGCTCGATCTGCAGACCCAGTTTCTTGATGCGCATTTCGATCACGCTCGGACGACCGATCAGGATAGGCTTCGCCAGCCCCAGCGAGATTAGCTCCTGGGTGGCGTGCAGCACGCGGTTGTCTTCGCCTTCCGCCAGTACCACTCGCTTGGGATCCTTACGCGCCTGGGAGAAGATCGGCTTCATAAACAGGTTGGTCTTATAAACAAACTCGGTCAGCTTATCCTTATAGGCTTCGAAGTCGCTGATGGGCCGCGTCGCCACGCCGGAATCCATGGCCGCTTTCGCGACGGCCGGCGCGATCTTAACGATCAGGCGCGGATCGAACGGTTTGGGGATCAGATATTCCGGCCCGAAGGAAAGCTCCTGATCGTCATAGGCGGAAGCGACCACTTCGCTCTGTTCGGCGTGGGCCAGTTCGGCAATGGCGTGTACCGCCGCCAGCTTCATCTCTTCGTTAATGGCAGTCGCGCCCACGTCCAGCGCGCCACGGAAGATAAACGGGAAGCAGAGAACGTTGTTAACCTGGTTGGGGAAGTCGGAACGGCCGGTGCAGATAATGGCGTCCGGACGCACTTCTTTCGCCAGCGGCGGCATGATTTCCGGCTCCGGGTTAGCCAGCGCCAGAATCAGCGGCGAGTCGGCCATCTTCTTGACCATCTCCTGAGTCAGCACTTTCGGGCCGGAGCAGCCCAGGAAGATATCGGCGCCTTCAATCGCCTCACCCAGGGTACGCTGGCCGTTGTCATCGACGGCGTAGGCAGCCTTGGTTTCAGCCATGTTCTCTTCACGGCCCTTATAGATAACGCCTTTGGAGTCGCACACCACGATATTGTGCTTCTGCATACCCAGCGCCACCAGCAGGTTCATACAGGCAATGGCTGACGCGCCCGCGCCAGAAACCACCAGCCGCACATCGGAAATGTTCTTCTTCACCACCCGCAGGCCGTTCAGCACCGCGGCAGTACAGATGATGGCGGTACCGTGCTGGTCGTCGTGGAAGACCGGAATATTCATGCGCTCGCGCAGCTTCTTCTCAATGTAGAAGCACTCGGGCGCCTTAATGTCTTCCAGGTTGATCCCGCCGAAGGTCGGCTCCAGCGCCGCCACCACGTCGATAAGCTTATCGGAATCCGTTTCGTCAACTTCGATGTCGAACACATCGATGCCGGCAAACTTCTTGAACAGCACGCCCTTCCCTTCCATAACGGGTTTACCAGCCAGTGCGCCGATATTTCCCAGCCCCAGCACCGCAGTACCGTTAGAGACCACGGCCACCAGGTTGCCGCGCGCCGTGTATCTGTGGGCCGCGAGGGGATCGGCGGCAATCTCAAGGCAAGGTACCGCCACGCCCGGGGAGTAGGCCAGCGCCAGGTCGCGCTGGGTTGCCAGCGGCTTGGTCGGCGAAACCTGAATTTTGCCCGGCACAGGGAACTCGTGGAAATCGAGGGCACTTTGCTTTAACTGTTCGTCCATTTTTTGTTCCTATCTTTTTCGCTAAGGAAGATGTCAGGGATATGGCGCCATCTGGCACCGGTAGAGTATCGCGCCGAGCCGCCACGCAAACTTTGAACAGAGCCAAAGTATCAGCATCACGGGTCTCGAAATGTTATTTAGTTTTAACCGTTATGTTACATATCCTGCAAAGCATTACCACACCTCTCTGCTATCCTTTTTCTGTTATGCCACAAGGTATTTTCTATAACCAGGGAGTTTCAAATGAACCAGCTAGACGCCGTCAAACAGTTCACCACCGTGGTTGCCGACAGCGGCGATATTGAATCCATTCGCCACTATCAACCCCAGGATGCTACGACCAACCCATCCCTGCTGCTTAAGGCCGCGGCGCTGGAGCAGTACCAGCATCTGATTAACGATGCCATTGAATGGGGCAAAAAGCAGGGGAACACCCATGAAGAGCAGGTCATGAATGCCTGCGACAAGCTGGCGGTTAACTTTGGCGTAGAAATTCTTAAAAGCGTTCCAGGCCGGGTTTCTACCGAAGTGGATGCCCGCCTCTCTTTCAACCAGGAGAAAAGCATTGCCAAAGCGCGCCGTCTGGTGGAGCTGTATCAGCAACAGGGGATCGACAAATCACGCATCCTGATCAAACTCGCCGCCACCTGGGAGGGGATTCGCGCCGCAGAGCTGCTGGAAAAAGAGGGCATCAACTGTAACCTCACCCTGCTGTTCTCTTTCGCTCAGGCCAGAGCCTGCGCCGAAGCGGGCGTCTTTTTGATCTCGCCGTTCGTGGGCCGTATTTACGACTGGTACCAGGCGCGTCAGCCCCTGAATCCCTACGTGGTGGATGAGGACCCCGGCGTGAAGTCGGTGCGCAATATCTACGCCTGGTATAAGCAGCATAATTTCGGGACCATCGTGATGGGCGCCAGCTTCCGCCGTACCGAACAGATTCTGGCGCTGGTGGGCTGCGACCGCCTGACCATCTCTCCGTCCCTGCTCCAGCAGTTACAGGAAAGCGAAGAACCGGCGCCCCGCAAGCTGGTCCCCAATTCACAGGGCTTTAAACGCCCAACGCCGCTTAACGAGGCGGAATTCCGCTGGGAACACAACGAAGATCCCATGGCGGTGGACAAACTAGCCGAAGGCATTCGGCTGTTCGCCATCGATCAACGCAAGCTGGAGGATCTCCTCTCCTCCAGATTCTAACTGCCTTCCCTGGAGTGAATAATGAACCGACAACAACTTGCCAACGCTATCCGCGCCCTGAGTATGGATGCCGTACAGAAGGCTAATTCGGGGCATCCCGGCGCGCCTATGGGGATGGCGGATATTGCCGAAGTGTTATGGAACGACTTCCTGAAACATAATCCCGCCAACCCGCTGTGGCCGGATCGCGACCGCTTTGTGCTCTCAAACGGGCACGCCTCGATGCTGCTCTACAGCCTGTTGCACCTGAGCGGCTACGATCTGCCGCTGGATGAGCTGAAAAACTTTCGCCAGCTCCACTCCCGAACCCCCGGTCACCCCGAATCCGGGCTGACGCCCGGCGTTGAAACCACCACCGGCCCACTGGGCCAGGGGCTGGCCAACGCCGTGGGGATGGCGATTGCCGAACGCACCCTGGCGGCACAGTTTAACCAGCCGGGCCACGAGGTCGTCGACCACTATACCTGGGTATTTATGGGCGACGGCTGTCTGATGGAGGGGATCTCCCACGAAGCCTGTTCACTGGCCGGAACCCTTGGGCTGGGTAAGCTGATTGGTTTTTACGACTGCAACGGCATCTCTATCGATGGCGAAACCAAAGGCTGGTTTACCGACGACACTGCCAGACGCTTCGAAGCCTATCACTGGCACGTGGTCCATGAGATTGACGGCCACGATCCGGAAGCTATCCGTCGTGCGATTCAGGAAGCCCAGCGGGTGAAGGACAAGCCTTCGCTGATTATCTGCCGCACCATCATCGGTTTCGGCTCCCCCAATAAGGCCGGTAAGGAAGAGGCGCACGGCGCGGCGCTGGGTGAAGAGGAGGTGGCGCTGGCCCGCAAACAGCTGGGCTGGACATATCCCCCCTTCTCGATTCCCGATGATATCTACCAGGCGTGGAATGCCAGAGCGCGCGGTGAGCGTGCCGAAGCCGAATGGGAGAGCCGGCTGGCGCAATGGAGCGAAGCCAATCCGCAGCAGGGGCGAGAGTTTATGCGTCGGATGCGCGGCGAACTACCGGAAGACTGGGCGGCCCTGAGCCAGGGGGCTATCCATCAGTTGCAGGCCAACCCGGCGAAAATAGCCAGCCGTAAGGCATCGCAGAACTGCCTGAACGCCTTCGGCCCGTCGCTGCCGGAGCTGATGGGCGGCTCGGCAGACCTGGCCCCCAGTAACCTGACCATCTGGTCCGGCTCTCGCTCGCTCAAAGAGGATATCGCCGGAAACTACATCCACTACGGGGTGCGCGAATTCGCCATGACCGCCATCGGCAACGGTATCGCCCTGCACGGCGGCTTTCTGCCCTACAGCGCCACCTTCCTGACCTTCGTGGAATATGCCCGTAATGCGGCACGCATGGCGGCGTTAATGAAGGCCCACCAGATTATGGTCTATACCCATGACTCCATTGGTCTGGGGGAAGACGGACCAACTCACCAGGCGGTAGAGCAGCTCGCCAGCCTGCGCCTGACCCCAAACTTCAGCACCTGGCGCCCCTGCGATCAGGTCGAAACCGCAGTCGCCTGGAAAGCGGCCATTGAACACCGCACCGGCCCCACGGCGCTGATTCTGTCGCGTCAGGGGCTGCCGCAGATGGATCGCACACCGCTACAGCTCGACGCGGTGGCCCGCGGCGGCTACGTACTGAAAGAGAGTCAGAGGGAAACCGAACTGATTCTGATCGCCACCGGCTCGGAAGTGGCGGTAACGATGCAGGCGGCAGAGCGCCTTGAACAGGAAGGCGTGGGCGTACGGGTAGTGTCATTGCCTTCCACCGACACCTTCGACGCCCAGGATGACGACTGGCGCGAGTCGGTACTGCCCGCCCGTATCGGCGCCCGGGTGGCAGTCGAAGCGGGTATTGCCGATTACTGGCGGAAATATGTCGGCCTGCACGGTGATGTGGTCGGTATGACCAGTTACGGCGAGTCAGCTCCGGCGGAGCAGCTTTTCCCGTTCTTCGGCTTCACCGTCGACAATATCGTGGACAAAGCGCGCCAGACCCTGGCGCGGCAGTCGCGTTAACCAGAGCATGGACCCAGGGAAGGGTCCGCGTTAATCCATCATGCCCAGCAGTTGCAGATGCTGTAACAGGATAACCGTCTTACCGTCGCGAATCTCGCCGCTGCGCACCATCGCCAGCGCTTTCTCAAACGGAAGTTCCAGCACATCTATATCTTCATCATCGACGCCGCCGCCAGCGTTAACCCGCGCGGCCTCGCTATATTCGGCCATAAAGAAGTGAATCAGTTCGGTCACACCGCCGGGCGACATATAGAGTTCGAACAGCTTCGTCACCTCTCCCACTTCAAAGCCGGTCTCTTCTATTGCCTCTTTACGGGCACAGGCTTCAGGCGCGTCGGCGTCCAGCAGCCCGGCACAGCTTTCAATAAGCATACCGTCGGCGTTACCGTTAACCCAGGTCGCTACCCGAAACTGACGCGTCAACACCACGCTGCGTCGCTCCCGATTATAGAGCAGGATGGTGGCGCCATTGCCCCGATCGTAAACCTCCCGCTTGTGGCGCACCACCTCGCCGCTCCCACGAGTCAGGTTATAGGTGATATTGCGCAGTACGAAGTAGTTTTCCGACAGGATCTTATCTTTAATTACGTCTATTTTTAGCGATGACATAGTTGCTCCAACGACTTACGGCTCGCCCCTATACTACGTGGTGAGGCAAAATTTGTCGCGGCTCACAAAAAAGCCGCCCGGTCAGGGGCGGCTGAGACTGATGACAAACCCGGGTCGAACCTGTTCGGCCAGAATCACCAGAAAAATAAACAAGGAAAATCAATTCATTGATTTTCGTCTGATAATCACAAAAAGGGAAAAAACCACGTTTTTTCCCTCTTTGTCATCAACCTGAGCCGCCCGGTCGGGGCGGCTTCAGGGTCAGGATTAAAATCCGTTCTTAATACCGTGCATCTCTGGCAACTTATGGGCAATACCCTTATGGCAGTCGATACAGGTCTGCCCCTCTTTCACCGCCCGATCGTGCATCTTCGCCGCCACCGTCTTCTGGGCGGTAAAGTCCATATAGTCGAAGTTATGACAGTTACGGCACTCCTGGGAGTTGTTGTTTTTCATTCGCCGCCACTCGTTCTGAGCCATGGCCAGACGATGATCCTCAAACTTCTGTGGGGTATCGATAATCCCGAAGACTTTGGCATACAGCTCTTTACTGGCCTGGATTTTACGCACCATCTTCGGGCCCCACTCGTGGGGAACGTGACAGTCCGGGCAGGTGGCGCGTACGCCGCTGCGGTTGTTGTAGTGTACCGTCTCCATATACTCCTGGTAGACGGTATTACGCATCTCGTGGCAGCTGATACAGAACTCTTCGCGGTTGGACATCTCCATACCGGTATTGAAACCGCCCCAGAAGATAATACCGACACCGAAGCCAACCAGCAGTAAAGTGCCGAGCGCCAGACGGCTCGGACGGCGCCACCAGCGCCACAGACGGCGAATTACGCCCGGTTTTTTTTGCTCTTCCATCATTCGCCTCTACTTTCCAAAGCCCTGGGAAGGCGTAAAGGTGTTTTCCACAATCGGCGGCGCATCGGTCTGCGGTACGTGGCACTGCAGGCAGAAGTAACGGCGCGGCGCCACGCCGGAAAGCACCTTACCGTCGCTATCCATAAAGTGGGTGGGACTGATGCGCGGCGCGCCGGTGGTGCGGTAGTGTTCTACACCGTGGCACTGCAGGCAGCGGTTGGTATTGGTCGTCACCTGATAACCGTCCACGCTGTGCGGAATCATCGGCGGCTGGTTCACATAGTTCAGTGCCATACGCTCCTGTTGTTTGGGCATACGAATCGCCCCTTCCGGGGTCGCCGAGACTTCCGGCGACTGGCTCAGATCCACCGATCCCTCCGCCAGCGCCATGCCACTCATCATTAACATCAGCGCCGCCGCCAGGGTGCGCAGTACTCCTTTTTTACGGACAGGGCTATTCATCTTTTGCTCCCGAACTCCATCGAATTGTTATTTTGAAAACCTCTTCGGCGCAGACATCGACGCAGCGCCCACAGGTCATGCAGTCACGGCCAGCGATCCGGGCCGGACTTTGCTTATCCAGTACCGGCGCCCGCAGTACCTGCGGCTCCGGACAAACGTGAAAACAGTCCATACAGCGGGTGCATCGTTCGCGCCCGGCTGCGGTTACGCCCAGTGCACCGGCGCCGCCGGTCAGGCCATAGAAGGCCCCCAGCGGGCAGAGGTGGCCGCACCAGCCGTGTTCAACCACCAGAAGATCAAACAGAAACAGGGCGAGCAGCAGGAAGATCCCGGCGCCAAAGCCGAAGATCAGGCCGCGTCCGGCAATCGACACCGGATTCACCCACTCCCACAGCAGACTGCCGGTAAGCAGGCTTCCTGCCAGCACCAGCGCCAGAATCAGATAGCGCAGCCAGCGCGGCAACGATGCCGAAGCGGTGATCCCCAGCCGCCGACGCAGCCAGGCGGCCAGATCGGTCAGCGGATTCACCGGGCAGACCCAGCTACAGAACAGACGTCTGCCCGCCAGGGCGTAAAATCCCCCGACGATCAGCGCGCCGCTCAGGGCCAGGGTCGCAGGCAGATGGCCGCTCGCCAGGCTTTGTAGCACCATCAGCGGATCGCTGAGCGGCACCGTATCCAGCAGCAGGCTACTGCTGTAGTTGCCATGCAGAATCCAGACGCCGCTCCAACTGCCGCACAAAAACAGCGCCAGCACCATCACCTGACACAGACGCCGCAGCAACAGCCAGCGGTAGCTACGCCACCACCCTTTTACCGCCAGCGCATCGCGACCGGCTTCCTGCTTACGATTTGCCATCGGCGCCCTCCAGCCAGCTAAAGCGGTAGTGATGCCCCAGCTCGCCTTTCGCCAGTTCCCGGGGCAGCACCTTAATCGCCGCCTGTTCCAGCACGCAGGCCTGTTCGCACTTGCCGCAGCCGGTACAGTCACTGCTGTGCACCGTAGGCAGGAAGCGGGCGTGTTTACCGGTGCGGCTATTACTCTCAGGCGTGAGGGTGATCGCCTTATCGATAGCCGGACAAACCCGGTAGCAGACATCGCAGCGCAGCCCCTGGAAGTTCAGGCAATTTTCCTGATCCAGCAGTACCGCCAGCCCCATACGGGCCGCGTCGATAGAGGGCAATCCGCTATCCAGCGCCCCGCTCGGGCAGACCACCGCACAGGGGATCTCCTCGCACATTTCGCAAGGGATCTCCCGGGCCACAAAGTACGGCGTGCCCGCCGCCTCGCCCGAAGCCAGAGTCGCCAGCTTCAGGGTCTGGTAAGGGCAGGCCTGTACGCACTGACCACAGCGAACGCAGGCCCGGGAAAAGGCTGGTTCCGGTAACGCGCCGGGGGGCCGCAGCCGGACACCGCTGGCGCGACTACTTTCGGTACGAATACCCAGCAGAACCAGCACCGCCGACAGACCGCAGGCGGCACGCGTCACATCGCGCAAAAAGCGACGACGGGCGGGACCGGGCGCGTCCGTTCTGGCCATGGACTCAGACCTTCTCCAGTTTCACGGCGCACTTCTTGAAATCCGTCTCTTTAGAGAGCGGATCCGTCGCATCCAGCGTCAGCTTGTTAACCAACTGAGCGGCATCAAAGAACGGCATATAGACCAGTCCCTGAGGTGGACGGTTACGGCCGCGGGTTTCGACGATCGAAATAACCTCGCCGCGACGCGATACCACCTTCACCTTATCGCCGCGGCGCAGGCCGCGTTGTTTGGCATCCAGCGGGTGGATAAACAGCACCGCCTCCGGGAAAGCGCGATGCAGCTCCGGTACGCGGCGAGTCATACTGCCGGTATGCCAGTGTTCCAGCACGCGACCGGTGGAGAGCCACAAGTCGTACTCTTTATCCGGTACTTCCGCCGCCGGTTCAAAAGGCAGCGCGAAGATAACCGCTTTACCGTCCGGCTTACCGTAGAATTTGTAACCCTCGCCCGCTTTTACATAGGGGTCGTGGCCTTCGCTGTAGCGCCACTGGGTTTCCTTACCGTCCACCACCGGCCAGCGCAGGCCGCGCGCCTTGTGATAGTCGTCGAAAGGCGCCAGATCGTGGCCATGGCCGCGTCCAAAGGCGGCGTACTCTTCGAACAGCCCCTTCTGCAGATAGAAACCGCACTCGCGGGATTCATCGTTAAGCTGATCTTCCGCCAGCTCGCTCAGCGGGTACCGACTCACGGCCTGAGAAGCGAACAGCACCTCGTACAGCGTTTTACCGCGGTACTCCGGCTTCTGGGCCAGCAACTCTTCGCTCCACACCTCTTCGGTCTTAAAGCGTTTGGCGAAATTCACCAGTTGCCAGAGATCGGACTTCGCTTCACCCGGCGCCTGCACCTGCTGGCGCCAGAACTGGGTACGGCGCTCGGCGTTACCGTAAGCCCCCTCTTTTTCCACCCACATCGCGGTAGGCAGAATCAGGTCGGCGGCAAGGGCACTCACCGTTGGATAGGGATCGGAAACCACCACGAAGTTGCGCGGATCGCGCCAGCCAGGCATGCGATCTTCATCGATATTCGGACCGGCCTGCATATTGTTGTTACACATCACCCAGTAGGCATTAAGGGTGCCGTCCTTCAGCGCGCGATCCTGCGCCACGGCGTGCAGACCCACCTTCGCGGGAATGGTGCCGCTGGGCAGTTGCCACTGCTGTTCGGCAATAGCGCGATGCTTTTCGTTCGTCACCACCATATCGGCAGGCAGACGGTGGGCAAAGGTGCCGACTTCACGCGCGGTACCGCAGGCGGAAGGCTGCCCCGTCAGGGAGAAAGGTCCGCAGCCAGGCTGGGAGATCTTGCCGGTCAGCAGATGCAGGTTGTAGCACAGGTTATTGGCCCAGACGCCGCGGGTGTGCTGGTTAAAGCCCATGGTCCAGTAGGAGATCACCTTCTTATTCGGGTCTGCGTAGAGCTTCGCGAGCGCTTCCAGTTGATCTTTCGGCACACCGCTCATCTCTGCGGTTTTCTCCAGGGTGTACTCAGCCACAAAGGCTTTGTACTCTTCGAAGCTCATCGGTTCAGAGGCGTCGGAACCGGCGTTTTTCGCCGATTTTTCCAGCGGATGGCTGGGGCGCAGACCATAGCCGATGTCGGTGACGCCGCGACGCAGATTCACGTGCTGCTTAAAGAAAGCGTCATTAACCGCGTTATTCTGGATGATGTAGTTGGCGATATAGTTAAGGATGGCCAGGTCGCTCTGGGGCGTGAAGACCATACCGTTGTCCGCCAGCTCAAAGCTGCGGTGACGGAAGGTAGAGAGCACCGCAACCTCAACGTTGGTATCCGACAGGCGGCGGTTAGTGATGCGCGACCACAGTATCGGGTGCATCTCCGCCATGTTAGAGCCCCACAGCACGAAAGCGTCCGCCTGTTCGATATCGTCGTAGCAGCCCATCGGCTCATCCATCCCGAAGGTGCGCATAAAGCCCACTACCGCGGACGCCATGCAGTGACGCGCGTTCGGGTCGATGTTGTTAGAGCGGAAGCCCGCCTTAAACAGCTTGGCTGCGGCATAGCCTTCCCAGATGGTCCACTGGCCGGAGCCGAACATCCCGATGGCGTCGGCGCCCTTCTCTTTCAGGGCGCCCTTAAATTTGTCCGCCATAATGTCGAAAGCCTGATCCCAGCTAATCGGGGTAAACTCCCCCTCTTTGTGGTACTGGCCATTGCGCATACGCAGCATCGGCTGGGTCAGACGATCCTTGCCGTACATGATCTTGGGCAGGAAATAGCCCTTAATGCAGTTAAGCCCGCGGTTTACCGGCGCTTCCGGATCGCCCTGACTGGCCACCACGCGACCATTCTGGGTGCCGACCAGCACGCCACATCCGGTACCGCAAAAGCGGCACGGCGCCTTATCCCATTTTATGGCATCGCTCTTACCGACCGCCGCACGGGCGACCGAAGAGACGCTGATGCCGGCTGCCGCAGCGGCCGCGGCGACGGCGTTAGCTTTCATAAAGCTACGACGACTGAGTTTCATTGGTGTTTCCTCACCTTAGCTCTCTTGCTGGTGGTAAACCAGCGACACCGCCAGCACGCCTGCGAGTTCGCGTGCCGACTCAATATTGTTCAGCAGCTCCCTGCTGGATGCCGCCTCCATCACAACCGCCAGCTTGCCGGTAGCGGCATCGCTGACTGCCACTTCGCTGCCGGGCAGCGCGTTCAGCGCGCCTGTCACCGTAGCGACGTTTTCCGGGCGGGTTTGCACCATCAGCCCGCAGACCTGCCAGTTACTGTCCATCAGAACTCCTCAGACTCAGGGCTGAAACCGGGCAGCCCGCCACGCAGGCGCCGCAGCCGGTACACAGCGATACATCGACCTGCAATGCGGCTACGCCATCGCGGGTGGGAAGAAAACGCAACGCCTGCGGCTCGCAGCTGTCTTCGCAACTGCGGCAGTCCACCTGCTGGCGCGTCAGGCAGACGTCATTCACCGCCACCCGTAGCGACCAGGGCGCGCTGTCACGCGGCGTAAAAAGCGCTTGCGGACAAGCGCGGGCGCAGGCATAGCAGAAGGTGCATTCACCGTTGCGGAAATCGATTCGGGGATAGCCGCCCTGACCTGCCAGGATAATGGCGCTTTCACAGGCTGCCGAGCAGGCGTCGCAGCGCGAGCAGCGCTCGATAAAATCGGCTTCGCTGCCGCTCCACGGCGGGCGGATGGCCTGTGTCGAACGGCGCCAGCCGGTCAACAGACCACGTCGCGAGAGTTGCGTTATCGCCATTCCATTGCACCCAGAAAAAAGAGAATTACTTTTGTTATTTCAGAATTCGCGCCGCCGCTAAGGGTCGTTGCATCGATCCTGTTTTCAGGCGTTAACATAGGCGAGCAGGGGTTACCACCGCATCACCCTTTAGGGGTAAAAGACGTAGTGCGATCAAGGTTAGGGCGAGTTTATTGAAAAGCGGCGCACGAAACGGGGAATCCCCCTGTCAGGCCAGGCCTGACAGGGGCGTTTCTTTAGGATAAATCTACCCCTTCAGGGTCGGGTGACTACCCCCAGGTAGTCGAGGATTCCGCGGGCCGCATGCCGGCCTTCCGCCATGGCAGTCACCACCAGATCGGCACCCCGTACCGCATCGCCGCCGGCAAAAATCTGCGGATGACTGGTCTGGTAGGGGCGCGGGCTGGTGACGCTGGCCTGAATGCGTCCATCCCGGGTCAGGCTTACTCCCATCTCTTCAAGCCAGGGAAGCGCATGGGGATGGAAACCAAAGGCGACGATGGCGGCATCGGCAGACAGAATAAACTCAGAACCGGGGATCGGCTCCGGGCGGCGACGCCCCTGGGCATCCGGCTCTCCCATTCGGGTGCGCAACATCCTCACCCCAGTTAACTGCCCCCGCTCATCGGTTTCAAAGGCCAGCGGCTGAACGTTGAATTCAAAGCTTGCCCCCTCTTCCCGGGCGTGTTTGACCTCTTTTTTCGAGCCGGGCATATTGGCCTCATCGCGACGGTAGGCGCAGGTCACCTCCTGCGCCCCCTGGCGCAGAGCGGTACGTACGCAATCCATCGCCGTATCGCCGCCGCCCAATACCACCACGCGCTGGCCTGCCATATCGCGCAACGGCCATGCAGGCGATGCTTCCAGCCCCATTTCACGCCGGGTATAGCCGATAAGATAGGGCAGCGCGGCGCAGACGCCGGACGCCTCTTCACCAGGAATTCCAGCTCTCATGGCGCGATACGTGCCCACGCCGACAAAGAGCGCATCGTACTGCGTCAGTAGCTGAGGTAGCGCAACATCACGGCCCACCTCGCAGTTAAGCTCAAACGTTATCCCCATGGCGCTGAAAATCTCGCGCCTGCGCGCCAGCAGCGATTTATCCAGCTTAAAGGCAGGAATACCGAAGGTCAGCAGGCCGCCGATCTCCGGATGCCTGTCGAACACCGTGACCGCCACGCCGGCCCGGGCCAGACGATCGGCACAGGCCAGCCCCGCCGGACCGGCGCCGATAACCGCCACCCGTTTACCGGTGGCGACCACGTCGGAGAGATTCGGGCGCCAGCCCTGGTCCAGCGCCTGGTCGGCAACGTAACGTTCCAGATTACCGATAGTTACGGCGCCGCCTTCATCCCGTAACGTACAGGCGCCTTCACACAGGCGATCCTGGGGGCAGACCCGCCCGGTGACCTCCGGCAGGCAGTTAGTCTGATGCAACAGTTCAACGGCCGCCTGTTCGCCCTGATGCCTGGCCCGCTCCAGCCAGCGGGGAATCGGATTATGTAGCGGGCAGGTCCATTCGCAGATGCTGTGGGTACCGCAGCTCAGGCAGCGTTCGGCCTGGGTCTGCGCCTGCTTCGCATTGAACGCCAGGACAATCTCCTGACTATCCTGGCGGCGCTCTGCGGCCTCACGCTTTGCCGGTTCGGCGCGTGGCGCAATGGCGGCCAGAAGCTGTTCTGCTGTGACCGGCCTGGTTGGCGCCAGCCCTTTTCCGCTGGCGGCCTGCTGACGCCGGGCCTTTCCCTGAGCGCCAAGCCACTGCGGCGTCATCAGCGCTATCGCCCCGGTCGGACATTCCGCCACACAGGCCGGGCCGCCTTCGCGCCCTTCACACAGATCGCACTTCAGTGCCTGAACCCCTGACTCGTCATCGTCCACCACCACCTGCATGACGCCGAAGGGACAGGCCAGCTCGCAGGACTTACAGCCAATACAGCCGCTTTGCGCCACCTGGATCACCCCATCGCGCCGGGAGATAACCGCCACCGGACAGCTCGCCTGACAGGGGGCGCTTTCACACTGGTGACAACTGACCGCATTACGCGCCCCCACCGACTTCACCACTCTGACCCGCGGCAAAAAACCCTGAGGCGTGAGTGGATGACGCTGCTGATTGTGGGCCATTACACAGGCAACTTCGCAGGCGCGGCACCCCAGGCAGCGCTGCGCGCTGGCAAGGACGAAAGAACTCATCATGGCATTATCCATCTGCACGATATTTAGTGGCACTATTAGTAAGGATATTTCACGTCGCAGACAATGCCTGATGTGGTGTAATCTGTGGTGGATCAAATAACGTTGTGCAGATGCAATAAAATTTGAGCGTCCTGACGGGAATCGTAACAGTAACGTTATCCCTTTTTTATCAGATCGTATCCTGGTACGGTCGTGCTGCCGCACAGTGCGAAATTTCAGCGCTAAACGCTTTGCCTCATCCCCCGTTTCTGATATAGCTTGCGCCCACATAAATAATGAGTGAATGAATAACCCGCCATGGTAAAACGCCCGGTTTCGACCAGCCTTGCGCGCGCCTTTTTTTCGATTGTTCTGCTGTCGCTGCTGACGACCGGTGCGGCGCTGTTGACGCTTTCCAGCAGTATGCGGGATGCGGAAGCGGTGAATATCGCCGGATCCCTACGGATGCAGAGCTATCGGCTGGGTTACGACCTGCAGGGCGATCCCCAGGCCCTGGCGCAGCATCGGGAACTGTACGCGCAAACCCTGAAGGCGCCGGTGCTCAGGGCGCTGGAAAGCCCTCTGACGCCCGGGGAGGTCAGCCAGCGTTATCGCGCTCTGGATAACAACTGGCGCCAGATGGATCTGCGCCTGGCGCAGGGCGATCGCCAGTGGTATCAGGCCAATATCGCCGACTATGTCGGGCAGATAGACCTGTTCGTTCTGGCGCTTCAGCACCATGCTGAATATAAAATGAGGGTCATGATTGCAGTGTCGGCCGTGGGATTTCTGGCGATTATCACCCTGATCTTCTTCACCCTGCGCCGTATTCGCCGCCAGGTGGTGGCGCCGCTGAACGCACTGGTATCTGCCAGCGAATCTATCGAGCGCGGCGACTTTGACCATCCGCATCTCGACAGCAGTCTGCCAAATGAGCTGGGCTGGCTGGCGCACAGTTTCACCCGCATGTCCGGGGAACTGCATAAACTGTGGCAGCGACTGGAAGAGAGCGTCCAGGAAAAGACCCTGAGTCTGCAGGAGGCCAACCGCCAGTTGGAGGTACTGTACGGCTGCTCCCAGGCCATGACCATTAGCGTGACCGATAATCAGAATTTTCAGCAGGCGCTGCAGATCGTATTGCGCCACGAACCGGTTTGCGCGCTGGAGATGCAGATAGGAGACTACTGGTGCCTGAGCGCAGGCCGGGCCCGTGACAACCTCTCCTGGCAGAGCACGCCTATTCGCCAGCAGCAGCAAACCATCGGTCAGCTACGCTGGCAGGCCCGGGATAAACAACCCGCCCTGCAACTGATGGAAAGCGTCGCCAATATGCTGGGACGCGGCGTCTGGCTGCTTCAGGCCCAGAAGCAGCACCAGCAATTACTGCTGATGGAAGAGCGCGCCACCATCGCCCGGGAGCTTCACGACTCCCTGGCCCAGGTGCTCTCTTATCTGCGGATTCAGATTACGCTGCTGCGCCGCGCGGTGCCGGATGAGAACCCGCGCGCCGGGGCCATTATCAGCGATTTTACCCAGGCGCTGGACGATGCCACCCGCCAGCTACGCGAGCTTCTGTCCACCTTCCGCCTGACGCTTCAGCAGGCTAACCTGCCGGAAGCCTTACAGGAGATGATCGCCCCGCTGCGCGACCGCAGCGAAGCGACTATCGAACTGACCTGCAACCTGGCGGACCAGGCGCTGGACGCCCCGCGCCAGGTGCACCTGTTACAGATTATCCGCGAGGCGCTCCTGAACGCCATTCGTCACGCCGATGCCCGGCAGATTCGGGTGCGCTGTTACAGTGCGGCGCCCAACCGCTATATTGCCGATATTATTGACGACGGTCGGGGAATTCCCAGCCTCGAAGAGCCGGAAGGCCATTACGGCCTTAATATTATGCAGGAGCGCGCCGACTGTCTCGGCGGCGAACTGACGATTTCCCGCCTGCCGGAAGGAGGCACCCGCGTACGCGTCAGCTTCCCCGGCGCGGCGGACGAGACCACAGCACAGGCCGAACTCCGGCCATAATGATAACAAGAGAATATCTTCCAGGGAGTTACCCCATGTCAGAAAAGATCCGCTACCGGGTTTTAATTGTCGATGACCATCCGTTAATGCGTCGCGGTATCCGTCAGTTGCTGGAGACCGACGACGTATTCAGCGTGGAAGGAGAAGCCAGCAGCGGCGCAGAGGCCGTTAGCCTGGCCGAACGCGTTGCGCCGGATATCATCCTGCTGGATTTGAATATGAAAGGCCTGAGCGGACTGGATACGCTCCATGCCCTGCGCCGCGACGGTATTACCGCCCGGGTCATTATCCTGACCGTGAGCGATGCGCCAGGGGACATCCGCGCCATGATCGACGCCGGCGCCGATGGCTATCTGCTGAAAGACAGCGATCCCGATACGCTGCTGGAGGCTATCCGCGAAGGGGCGACCCAGGGCGGCGCCTTTAGCCAGCGCATCCGGGAATACCTGAATCATCGCGATATGTCTGACGCTCAGGAGTCCCCGTTCGCTGCGCTGACCGAACGCGAGCTTGATGTACTTCAGGAAGTCGCCCGCGGGCTTTCCAATAAGCAGATCGCCGGGACGCTGCATATTTCTGAAGAGACGGTAAAGGTGCATATCCGTAACCTGCTGCGCAAGCTGAACGTGCGCTCGAGGGTCGCCGCCACGGTGCTGTTCCTGGAGAATCGGGGGATATAACCCCCGTCTATACATTTATGTTCATATAACGTCCCTGATTTACACTATCTCCTCATTTTCTCCACGTTTAACTCTGGAGGAGAGGATAAAGTGACAACCACGCTACTTTTACCGCCCATTGCTGTTTTGAGGCCCTCTTTAACATGGCGAACTTTTTTATCGACCGCCCGATTTTTGCCTGGGTTATCGCAATCCTGCTCTGTCTGACGGGGACGATGGCCATTTTGTCACTGCCGGTTGAACAGTATCCCGATCTCGCTCCTCCGAACGTGCGGATCACCGCCAACTATCCGGGAGCGTCGGCGCAGACCCTGGAAAATACCGTGACCCAGGTTATCGAACAGAATATGACCGGGCTCGATAATCTGATGTATATGTCATCCCAGAGCAGCAATACCGGCCAGGCGACCATTCGCCTCACCTTCCAGGCCGGCAGCGATCCGGATGAAGCGGTGCAACAGGTGCAGAACCAGCTTCAGTCCGCCCTGCGCAAGCTGCCTCAGGCGGTACAAAGTCAGGGGGTAACCGTCAGGAAAACCGGCGATACCAATATTCTGATGATCGCCTTTGTCTCTACCGACGGCAGTATGGATAAGCAGGATATCGCCGACTATGTGGCCAGTAATATTCAGGACCCGCTCAGCCGGGTGAACGGCGTGGGTGACGTGGATGCCTACGGCACTCAATACTCGATGCGTATCTGGCTTAACCCCGACAAACTCAACAGCTACCAGCTCACCACCCAGGATGTGGTCAGCGCCATACAGTCTCAGAACAGCCAGGTGGCGGTAGGACAATTAGGGGCAACGCCCGCCGTCGACGACCAGGCGCTGAACGCCACGATCAACGCCCAGGCGATGCTGGAAACCCCGGAGCAGTTCCGCAAAATCACACTCAGGGTCAATCAGGACGGATCTCTGGTGACGCTGGGGGATGTGGCAAAAGTGGAGCTGGGGGCGGAAAAATATGACTACCTGAGCCGCTATAACGGCCTGGCCGCTTCGGGGCTGGGGATTAAACTGGCCTCTGGCGCCAACGAAATGGAAACCGCAAAGCTGGCGCTGACCCGGCTCGACCAGCTCTCTCAGTACTTCCCTCATGGGCTGGAATACCGTATCGCCTTTGAAACCACCTCCTTCGTCCAGGCCTCGATTCACGACGTGGTGAAAACGCTGATCGAAGCGGTGGTACTGGTGTTCGCGGTGATGTACCTGTTCCTGCAAAATCTTCGGGCGACATTAATCCCGACCCTTGCCGTGCCCGTGGTATTGCTGGGCACCTTCGCGGTGCTCTATGGCTTTGGCTACAGTATTAACACTCTGACCATGTTCGCCATGGTGCTGGCCATCGGTCTGCTGGTGGATGACGCCATCGTAGTGGTGGAAAACGTCGAACGAATTATGAGCGAAGAGGGTCTGTCGCCCAGGGCCGCCACCCGCAAGTCGATGGGACAGATACAGGGAGCGCTGGTGGGTATCGCCCTGGTACTGTCGGCAGTCTTTATCCCCATGGCCTTCTTTGGCGGCACCACCGGCGCTATCTATCGCCAGTTTTCCATCACCATTGTCACTTCTATGATTCTTTCAGTGCTGGTGGCGATGATCCTGACCCCGGCGCTGTGCGCCACACTGCTTAAGCCGTTAAAGAAGGGCGAACACCACGGAAGCCGCGGCTTCTTCGGTTGGTTTAATCGCACCTTTAACCGCTACGCGCAGCGCTATGAAACCGGCGTGGGCAAGATATTGCAGCGCACCCTGCGCTGGCTGGTGCTCTACGTGCTGATTTTGGGCGGTATGGTGGTGCTGTTTATGCAGTTGCCCACGTCGTTCCTGCCCGATGAAGACCGTGGCGTCTTTACCACGTCGGTGCAGTTGCCGCCGGGCGCAACGCAGCAACAGACCCTGAAGGTCGTTGAAAAAATTGAAAAATACTATCTGACCGAAGAGAAAGAGAACGTCCGCTCGGTCTTCGCCACCATTGGCTCCGGACCTGGAGGGAATGGTCAGAATGTGGCGCGCATGTTTATTCGCCTGAATGACTGGGATGACCGGGATCCGCAGACCGGCTCGTCGTTCGCCATTATCGAGCGGGCCACCAAAGCCTTCCGCAATATTAAAGAGGCCAGGGTCTTCGCCAGTAGCCCGCCGGCCATCAGCGGTCTGGGTAACTCCACCGGCTTCGATATGGAGCTTCAGGATCACGCAGGACTGGGCCACGATGCATTGATGAAGGCCCGCGACCAGTTGCTGACCATGGCGGACCAGGACTTGCGCCTGACCCGGGTTCGTCATAACGGTCTGGACGACAGCCCGCAATTGCAGGTGGATATCGACCAGCGTAAGGCTCAGGCCATGGGAATTTCGGTAGACGATATTAACGACACGCTGCAAACGGCCTGGGGCTCGAGCTACGTTAACGACTTTATCGATCGCGGGCGCGTGAAGAAGGTTTATGTTCAGTCTGCCGCGCCGTACCGAATGCTGCCGGGAGATATCGATAAGTGGTACGTACGCAACAGCGTTGGCACCATGGTGCCCTTCTCGGCCTTCGCGACTTCGCGCTGGGTTACTGACTCGCCGCGCCTGGAACGCTATAACGGCTACTCGGCGCTGGAGATCGTCGGCGAAGCAGCTCCTGGGGTCAGTACCGGTACGGCGATGGATATTATGGAGCAGTTGGTACAGAAACTGCCCACCGGCTTCGGCCTGGAGTGGACGGGTATGTCTTATCAGGAGCGGCTGTCCGGCGCCCAGGCTCCGGCACTGTATGCGATTTCGCTGCTGGTGGTATTCCTGTGTCTGGCGGCACTCTACGAGAGCTGGTCGGTGCCCTTCTCGGTGATGCTGGTGGTGCCGCTGGGAGTGGCCGGCGCGCTACTCGCCACCTGGCTGCGCGGCCTCGAAAACGATGTTTACTTCCAGGTGGGGCTACTGACGGTGATCGGCCTGTCGGCGAAGAATGCCATCCTGATCGTGGAGTTCGCCAACGATATGAACGCCGCGGGTAAGGAGCTTGTCGCCGCCACTATGGAAGCCTGCCGCCAGCGCCTGCGTCCGATACTCATGACGTCACTGGCCTTTGTCTTTGGGGTGCTGCCGATGGCCACCAGTAACGGCGCCGGTTCCGGCAGCCAGCACGCGGTGGGCACCGGGGTTATCGGCGGAATGATCGCCGCCACCGTACTGGCGATTATCTTCGTCCCTATCTTCTTTGTGCTGGTACGGCGCCGTTTCCCGCTACGTGAACGCCCCACCGATTAAACGTTATGTAAAAAGGCGACCTTTTCAGGTCGCCTTTATTGATTCCATGCAGCGCTTTACCTGTTAAAAATACCGAACTCTTTATTTACCGGGCATCATCTCAATAAATTCTTTCCAGTTCACCCGTCCGCATTCAATCATTACAGCCTCATTATCATTGTTTTTTATCAACATCGGTAACATCCTCTTTCCGCCCCGATAAAATCATCTGTATAATTCCGGATAAAAGGTCATGCCTTGCCACCGCAGAATACTCTGAAAATAACGACGTAAAATCCCCCGCCAGCCCGCATCAGAAACGGCAGTAGCCCGGAAGGTGGCAAATTGATATGCTGGCGCAGTACCGGAAGCGCCAAATAATTCCGCCGTCTCACGCTGATCGTCTGTTTTACCATCAGCCCGGGAATATTCGACGCCCCGAAAATAATTAACGTCACGCCTGACGCTTTATTCCCTGAAAGTCACAAGGATAACCTGGCATGGTCACTCTGTACGGCATAAAAAACTGCGACACAATTAAAAAGGCCCGCCGCTGGCTGGAAGCCGAAAACATCGATTACCGTTTTCACGACTACCGGGCAGACGGTCTTGACGCCGCGCTACTGGAAAGCGTTATCGCCGAACTGGGCTGGGAGCCGCTGCTTAACACCCGCGGCACCACCTGGCGTAAGCTGGATGAATCACGGCGCAACGCCATTACCGACGCCGCTTCGGCTATCGAACTGATGCTGGAGATGCCGGCGATTATCAAACGACCATTGCTCTGCGCGCCGCAGAAGCCTATGCTGCTGGGTTTCAGCGACAGCAGCTATCAGCAGTTTTTCAATGAGGTTAAGTAGTATGTCTTGCCCGGTCATCGAACTGACCCAACAGCTTATTCGCCGCCCCTCCCTCAGCCCCGATGACGCGGGTTGCCAGGATCTGCTTATCGAACGCCTGCGCGCCATTGGTTTTACCATTGAGGCTATGGATTTCGGCGATACCCGTAATTTCTGGGCCTGGCGTGGCGAGGGGGAGACCCTGGCCTTCGCTGGTCATACCGACGTGGTCCCCCCAGGAGATGGCGATCGCTGGATCAATCCCCCTTTCGAGCCCACCATTCGCGACGGCCTGCTGTTCGGTCGCGGCGCTGCCGATATGAAAGGCTCGCTGGCGGCCATGGTGGTCGCTGCCGAACGCTTCGTCACCCAGCATCCGAACCATCGTGGTCGCCTGGCGTTCCTGGTAACCTCCGACGAAGAAGCCAGCGCGAAAAACGGCACCGTGAAGGTGGTGGAAACGCTGATGGCGCGTAATGAACGTCTGGATTACTGTCTGGTAGGTGAACCCTCCAGCAGCGAAGTGGTGGGCGACGTAGTAAAAAACGGTCGTCGCGGCTCCCTGACCTGCAACCTGACCATTCACGGCGTTCAGGGCCACGTGGCCTATCCGCAGCTGGCGGATAATCCGGTACACCGCGCCGCGCCTATGCTGGATGAGCTGGTGAATATCGAATGGGACAGGGGCAATGAGTTCTTCCCCCCCACCAGCATGCAGATTGCGAATATCCAGGCCGGTACCGGCAGCAATAACGTGATTCCCGGTGAACTGTTCGTTCAGTTCAACTTTCGGTTCAGCACCGAAAGTACGGCGGAGATGCTGCAACAGCGGGTCTGCGAACTGCTGGAACGTCATCAGTTGCGCTATACCCTGGACTGGTGGTTGTCCGGCCAACCGTTCCTGACCTCCCGTGGTCGTCTGGTGGAAGCGGTGGTCAACGCCGTTGAGCACTATAATGAAATTAAGCCGCAGCTGCTGACTACCGGCGGCACCTCTGACGGGCGTTTTATCGCCAGAATGGGGGCGCAGGTGGTAGAGCTGGGACCGGTGAATGCGACCATTCACAAGATTAACGAGTGCGTGAACGCCGCTGACCTGCAACTGCTGGCCCGGATGTATCAACGTATTATGGAACAACTGGTCGCCTGAGCGGCCGTTTACCCTTCAGGAGAGGCGCATGGACTGGCTAAGTAAATACTGGTGGATACTGGTACTGGTGATTCTGGTCGGTATCTTTATCAACGTCATTAAAGATCTGAAGCGCGTTGACCCGAAGAAGTATCTGGACAATAAGCCCGATCTGCCGCCCCACCGCGACTTTAACGACAAGTGGGACGATGACGATGACTGGCCGAAGAAGAAGCCGTAAAGCGTTATTAAAGGACGGAGGCGGTCTCCGTCCTTAGTTACGTTTCCGCCCTTACCGCACAATAAACCGGCGAATCAGTTCCAGCAGCGCAACCAGCGCTTTAAGAACGATGAGAACCTTATCGATAAAAGTTTTCATCCGTTTCTCCACTCCATGGAGGGAGAACACACCGCGGCTTACTCATGGGTTGCCTGTCACCACAGCGGCTCCTCATGGTTAGATAGAAGAGTTCCCTCTCCGGCCAGAGCACCGAATCCGGCACCACCCGTGAATTCAGCCAGGACTTGAAACCGATATGGCCAGAATGCCAAAGAGGAAAATCACTCCAGAGCTAACCATGCGGAATTATACCGGGAACGACTTGTAAAACCGTGCAGGTGGTTATAAAATCGCCAGGGTTAGATAGAAGAGTTCCCCCGGGCAGAGCCATCCGCTCCACGCCGGAACATAAAAAAACCGACCTCACCCGTCGGTTTTTTTATTGCCTGCAATCCCTGGTTTTAGATCATCGTAATCACATCGTCTTCGCCGGGCTTACCGCCCAGAGCTTCATCGAAGTAGTGCTTAGGCACCGTATAGCGCAGGTGATCCAGCGCCAGCTGCATACTGCGATTGTCAATGGCATGACCCAGCCCCTCGACGATATCCAGCGTCACATCGCCCCCCACGGCCAGTAGCGCCTCGTGGGCCTTCACCGCATGCTGAGGCTCGATGACCCGATCCTCGTCGCCGTGAATCAGATGCACCGTGGTGGTCAGGCTGGCTCGCTCCGGCAACTGACCAAAACGGCCGTTAAAGGCGATAAGACGCGATGCCAGCCCCGGTTCCGCCTTCAGGCTTTCCAGCACCATGGTGGCCCCCTGAGAGAAGCCAATCAGCGCCGTCGCTGCGGGCATCACGCCGCTTTTTTCCTGCCAGTAACGTACCAGGGCGCAGAAGTGCGGCATTGCCGCATCGATACGCGCCTGGCGGTTCTCTTCGCTGACATCAGCCACGGAGAACCACTCACGACCCGGCTCCGCTCCGCCTGGATTCGGCGCCCCGACGCTGACCACCAGCGCATCGGGGAACAGCGGCGCAAACCAGCTGCCAGGCTCCCCCATCGCGACCGGATTATCGCCCACCCCGTGAAACAGCAGCAGCAATTGCTGAGGGGGTGTGGCAGGACTTTGAACTACAAAATGGTCATGTTTCATCGTTGCCTCCTGACTATGGGGGCCACTCTACGCCGATAGCGAAAAATCACCATGGCACAAAATTGATGATATCACTGAAAATTTTTGACCTTCGCCAGCCAGGCTTCCAGCACATCTGTCCGTTGGGCATCCAGCGCTTTTAGCGCCGTGGCGCACTCCTGGCGCTGGCGCACCAGCAATGCCCGACGCCCGTTTATTCCCAACTGAGCGCAGAGTTCAGTCCCCGCCAGCCCCTGCGTCAACCAGCCCCGCAGCCCGGGCAGCGCCAGCTCGCTGTTGAGCAGCAACCGCTGTAGCGTGCCGATGCAGGCTTCCGACGACCGGTGACCAAAGGCGAAACCACCCAGATCGCGCCAGTCTTCATCATTAAGCGTAGTCTCTGGAAGCTGAGCAACCGGAATCGGCTCCCGAATCCACGGTTGCAGCCAACATGCGTCGCGCCGCAGTCTGAGTTGCTCACGCAGTGCCAGCGCTTCTCCTCGCTCGCTCAGCGGGCGTAGCGCCATTGCCGCATGGCAGCCGCTGCTGGCCTCCCTATGGCTGCCGATACGCACCAGCATAAAGCCGACGCGCTGCCAGAAACGCCACAGTTCATCGGTATAGCCAAAACTGACGGACAGGTAGTCATGACCATCGCTCATATCACCAGCGCTCGCCAGTAAACGGCTACCGATCCCCTGGCGCTGGCGCTCCGGATGTACCGCCACCCGACTGATACGCAGCCCTTTCAGAGTAGCGGCATCCGGCGAGCCACCGTGGGCCGCCAGCGACTGAGCCACCAGATTACCGCGCGGTCGCCGCAGCCCGGCCCATACCGCCTCGCTCAGCTCAGGCGTTAATCCCCCCTCTTCGACCAGCCATAGCGCCCCCGCCACTCGCTCATTCACGCAGGCGACCTTCAGACGCTGGCCTGGAGCATCCAACAGACGCCGCAAATCGAGCGGTGAGGTACGATAATGGGCTCCGGTAAGCAGCCGCCAGGTTTGCGCCTCGCGACCATCGTCATTCAGCCAAGCGCCGTCTGGCAGCGTTTGATATTGCAAATCGCCCGCGCAGGGCGCCGCCAGACGATCGTCGAATAACATAACCCGATCGAGAAGACGCTCCAGCGGATCGCCAGAAGCCCAGCGTACTGGCGCATCGAGCGTAAAGCTCTGCAATCGGGGCAGCGAAGCGCACAGCTTGAGCAGAAAACCGCGCCCGGTTCCCTCATAGCCCTGTACCGTCGTGGTTAACAGCGTTCGGGGAAAAGCGGCGATCAACTGACGCAACAAGGGAGCAGGAATGGCGGCAGCTTCGTCAACAATCAGCCACTCGCCCACCGGGGGCTCCCCGCGCTGTATCGCCTGCAACAGCGCGTCTGGCGCCATAAACGACTCATGCTCACCGCCGTGATGCATCAGTACGTCGGTGGCGGACCGGGTTGGAGCGCAAATCACCACTGGCCTGCCGCACTGGCGGGCCAGCATCCCCGCCAGAGTCGACTTGCCGCGCCCGCGCGGCCCGGTCACCACCGCCACCCCCGCAGGCATAGCGAGCAGCGCCTGCAAAATCGCCTGCTGTTCCGCCAGTGGACCACCAGCGGCAGGCTGCCAGTCAGGGCGTTCAACCTGCACCGGCAGACGTGGCGCCTGCCCCTGGCGCCAGATAACGCATTCTGGCTCCTGACTTAGCGCCTGTTGCAAACGGTGAATAAAGTGCGGGGTGGGAATGGGGTCAGGCTGACCGCTCCAGCGCAGACTGTCGGCGTCCGGCTGATTCGGCCACGAAGTCCAGGAGGGCGCCAGTACTACCAGCCAGCTACCGGCCCGCAGCGTTCCCGCCAGCGCCGCCAGCGCTTCGGCATCCAGCCCCGTCCGGGCATCGAATATCGCATGAAGAAATTCACGCCCCAGCAGACGACGAATCGCGCCGGGCGCGCAGTGGGCAGTTTGTTCTTCTGTCTCACCCACCCACAACCAGTCGCCACTCAGCCGCTGCTTCAGGCATCTGGCCTGTTCCAGGCTCCAGTCCGACTCGCCGCTCAGCACCAGTAAACGACGAATGCCCTGACGCTGCTGCTGGCGCGTCAGGGCATCGAGTTCATTCAGCCACATCGGTTACAGGTTGTCGCCGAAGGTGTCGCACTGTTTAGGGTCGCCACTGTCGTAACCGCGCTTAAACCAGGTATAGCGCTGCTCGGAAGTACCGTGGGTAAAGCTGTCCGGCACCACCTGGCCCTGACTGCGCTGCTGCAATCGGTCATCGCCAATCGCTTCGGCAGCGTTCAGGGCTTCCTGCAGATCGCCCACCTCCAGAATATCCTGCTGCTGCATGCCGTGACCCCAGACTCCGGCAAAGCAGTCTGCCTGAAGCTCCATACGTACCGACAGCTGGTTGGCCTGAGTCTGAGAGGCATTCTGCTGCATCTGGCGTACCTTCGGTTCAATGCCCAGCAGCTTCTGCACATGGTGACCCACTTCGTGGGCAATCACATAGCCCTGAGCAAAGTCGCCATCGGCGCCCAGGCTGCTTTTCATCTCATCATAGAAGGAGAGATCGATATAGACGGTCTCATCCGCCGGGCAGTAAAACGGCCCCATCGCTGACTGGCCAGTGCCGCAGCCGGTGGACGTCACTCCGCGGTACATCACCAGCTTCGGCTTCTGATAGGTTTTCCCCATCTGCTGGAACTGCTGGCTCCAGGTATCTTCCGTGGTCGCCAGGATCACCGAAGTAAATTTCGCGGCTTCATCCTCGTTGGGATTAATCGACTGGGAACTCTGCTGCTGGAGCTGCGACTGGCCGCCGCCGGTCAGCAGCGGCGTCAGGTCATAACCGTAATAACCTGCTACCACTATCACAATCAGCAGGATAATCCCCCCCTTACCACGCGGCAGACGAAAACCACGGCCCCCGCCAGGAAAACCTCCTCGCGACTGATTACGACGATCTTCAACATTGTCGCTCTCGCGACGCCCTTGCCAACGCATAACATCATTCCTGTTGTTAGGATAATAAGGTTAATTATGAGCGATATCCGGGGAGACAGGCCAGTATTTCCCTAAGCAAACGTCAATACAGTGTAAGAATCAGAAAAAAACCGCCGGGAAGGGAATAAACCAGAAAGAAAGAGCCCGCAGGGTGCGGGCTCCGGGGGAGACAACGGAAACGATTGCGCAGTTAGTCCAAATTAACGCCGAGACGTTTGGCAACCTCTTCGTACGCTTCGATAACGCCGCCCAGGCTCTGACGGAAGCGATCTTTATCCATCTTGTCGAGCGTGTTCTTATCCCACAGGCGCGCGCCATCCGGCGAAAACTCATCACCCAGGGTCACTTCACCTTTGTACAGACCAAACTCCAGCTTGAAGTCCACCAGGATCAGACCGGCGTCGTCGAACAGCTTGCTCAACACGTCGTTCGCCTTGTAGGTCAGCTCCTGCATCCGCGCCAGGTTCTCTTTGCTTACCCAGCCGAAGGTCTCGCAATAAGACTCGTTGACCATAGGATCGTGCATGGCATCGTTCTTCAGGAAAAGATCGAACAGCGGCGGATTCAGCGCAATGCCCTCTTCCACGCCGAGACGCTTAACCAGCGAACCCGCCGCGCGGTTGCGGATAACGCACTCTACCGGCACCATATCGAGCTTCTTCACCAGAGATTCGGTGTCAGAAAGCAGTCTTTCCATCTGCGTCGGGATCCCCGCCTCTGCCAGCTTGCTCATAATGAAGTGGTTAAACTTATTGTTCACCATCCCTTTGCGATCAAACTGTTCGATGCGCGCACCGTCGCCTGCTGACGTATCATTGCGAAATTCGAGCACCAACAGATCGGGATTTTCCGTACTGTAGACGGTCTTCGCCTTGCCGCGATACAACTCAGCTTGCTTTTGCATCTTTATTACTCCAGGTGTAGTCAGTGTATTAACGCGAATTGAAAAGGCCGGCGTGTTGGCGCCGGCCCCGGAATTACTTGCTGAATGCGGCCTGGAATACCGCCACCAGCGCATCGTTCTGCGACTGGGTCAGCGTGTGCCCTTTCGGGTCGATAAACTGCAGGCTACTGCGGTTATCGAGGTCGCCGACCTGCAGCTTGTAGTCACCGCTGGACAGGCCCGGATCGCGAGCGCCAAGCGCCTGCCAGTCGCTATCGGAAAGCGGATCGTAGCTCAGTTCCATGCTGCCCTGGGAGCGGGTGGTGTCATTAACCTTCATCCCCACTTTCTCCAGTACCGGCGGCAGACGGTTCCAGACATCGTTAAAGGGCGCGCGAACGACCAGCATCGGCAGACCCGTATCATCCGCGCCGCTCTGCACGTCGATACGGCCAGTACTGGCATTGCTGCTGCGGTTGCTCTGGTTCTGCTCCAGACCGCCCGCAATGGCGTTCAACATCTGAGTGCTGTAACGCTGCATCGACGCCGCGTCGGCAGCCGGTTTACCGTTCTGCTCCAGACTCAGCAGTTTCACCGTCAGCGCCTGCTGATAGCCCTGCTGCTGCACGCCAATCTGGTAACGGCCGCGATACTGCTGATCTTCATCGGCACGGTTCCAGTTTACCCAGTCGGTGGTCAGGCTCTGATTCGCATCTTCCCGCTTCATAATCGGGTAGTTTTGAGCCTGAACAACGCTCACCACCTGCGGCCAGAGGGAGCCCTGATTGCCGCTTTCCAGCAGCATGGTCGCCGTATCGCCAGTGAACTGAGTGCGCGCACCGCTCACCAGCGCCAGCGGCTGCGCTGGCGGACGAATATCGAGTTTTTTGCCGATAGCGCCGCTGGTGCGAGCCGACGGCACATCATACTGACCGTTCTGCAGCGGCAACATCAGCCCCGACGGAGCATGCAGCTCGGCCAGCGCCGGTGTTTCCAGGTAGGATTCATCGCCGTTAACCTGACGCTTATAGCGTGAATCGGAACTGCAGGCGGCAAGCATCATGACGAGCGACAGGCCCACCACTTTTGCCACGGTTGATTTTTGTACTGAGACTGAGTAAGCCATCAATTCTCCCTAAACTTTACAGCAAACCGGCATGCTTCAGCGCATCGAGCACCACCGGACGACTTTCCGCGGTCAGCGGGGTCATCGGCAGGCGAAGCGTATCGGTCGCCACAAGTCCCAACTCCCTGCTGGCCCACTTCACCGCGATAGGATTGGGTTCAATAAATAAACGCTCGTGCAGCGGCATCAGGCGTCGGTTGATCTCGCGCGCAGCGGCGAATTCGCCTGCGGCCGCCAGTTCACACATCCGCGCCATATCACGCGCCGCCACGTTAGCGGTTACGGAAATCACGCCGTGGCCGCCCAGTTGCATAAAGTCCAGCGCGCTGTCATCGTTGCCACTAAGCAGAATAAAATCATCCGCAACCCGATCTTTGATCTCGTTAACGCGGCTTAAGTTCCCCGTTGCCTCTTTAATACCAACGATATTCGGCACCTGCGCCAGACGCGCAACGGTCGGCGGCAGCAAGTCACAGCCGGTACGAGAGGGCACATTATACAGAATTTGCGGCAGGCTGGTGTTTTCAGCGATCGCTTTAAAGTGCTGGAACAGTCCTTCCTGGGTGGGGCGGTTATAATAAGGCACGACCGTCAGACAGCCGACGATGCCGCTGTCGTTGAACCTTTTGGTCAGAGAGATGGCCTCTGAGGTGGCATTCGCACCGGTGCCCGCAATAACGGGAATACGGCCATCCGCCAGCTCAACCGTCATCATCACCACATCGCCATGTTCATCGTGGCTCAGCGTGGCAGACTCGCCGGTGGTCCCTACCGAGACAATTGCCGAAGTTCCACTTTCGACATGGTAATCAATCAGTTTCTTAAGGCTGGACCGACAGACGTTGCCCTTATCGTCCATCGGCGTAATCAGCGCGACAATACTTCCCGTGAACATGGTCCATCCTCTCCGTACACTAGTGCCACAATGGTACGTTTGGAGCCGCAGTAAAAGCAAGCGGCCAGGGCACCTGTGCGGTTGTATGGCGGATTTTTTTATGCTTTCCTTATGATTACCTCTACAGAACCACAGGAAGCTCCGGTTTGACAGCCTCATCACAACACCATCTGGTCATCACCGCGTTAGGTGCAGACCGTCCCGGCATCGTGAATACCATCACCCGACACGTCAGTAGTTGTGGCTGTAATATCGAAGATAGCCGCCTGGCCATGTTGGGGGACGAATTTACCTTTATCATGCTGCTTTCCGGCAGTTGGAATGCCATTACCCAGATTGAATCCACGCTGCCGTTAAAAGGCGCCGAACTGGATCTGTTGATCGTAATGAAACGCACCCATGCTCAGGCGCGCCAGGCCATGCCCGCAACGGTACGCGTCCAGGTGGAAGTGGCGGACTCCCCTCACCTGATTGAGCGATTTACCGACCTGTTCGACTCCCATCAAATGAATATTGCCGAACTGATTTCCCGGACTCAGGCGAACGATGAAAACGAGCAGCCGGGAGCGCCGCAGCTTTATATCCAAATCGCGGCGCATAGCCCGGCACTGCAGGATGCGACAAACATTGAGCAGGCCTTTAAAGACTTGTGTACAGAACTCAATGCGCAAGGCACTATTAACGTTGTGAATTACCCACAGCAAGATGATGAATAAGACGGAGAGTCGTATGAATCCACTGAAAGCTGGCGATGTCGCCCCTAAATTTAGTCTGCCCGATCAGGACGGCGAACAGGTAAATTTAACCGACTTCCAGGGGCAGCGTGTTCTGGTTTACTTCTATCCGAAAGCAATGACGCCCGGATGCACCGTTCAGGCCTGCAGCCTGCGCGATAGCATGGATGAGTTAAAGCAATACGGCGTCGAGGTTCTCGGTATCAGTACCGATAAACCCGAGAAGCTGTCCCGCTTTGTCGACAAGGAGGATCTGAACTTTACCCTGCTGTCCGACGAAGACCACAGCGTATGTGAACAGTTTGGTATCTGGGGTGAGAAAAGCTTTATGGGCAAGACCTATGACGGCATTCACCGTATCAGTTTCCTGATCGACAAAAAGGGTAACGTCGAGCACGTATTCGACAACTTCAAGACCAGTAACCATCACGATATCGTGCTGGCCTGGCTGAAAGAAAACGCCGCCTGAGTCGCGCTATCTTCTTAAGTTCAAACGCACCTTAAAGCGTCATTCTAAGGTGCGCCTTCCCCTTCCCTGTTTTATTCCTCTGGATCGCGCAACCGGGATCGCTTGAATCGCTAGTTAAATTTATGTAAATTCCAGCCTTCCCGTTCACGCATGAGAACATTCTTAGTGACAACACAGCAACATTCAGAAAAGTGGCAGAAACGTTTTGATTTCTTCGAAAAAAACGGGGCTCCCAAAACGCCAGAGTTTAAAGCAGCATTACGCCGCCTGCCGTGGTACAAACGCTTCTTATATAATATGAACGTCATCTCCTTTTTCTTCGGCCCGATCTATTTTTTGATTCTGGGTATGTGGAAAAGATGTCTTACGCTTATTGTCTGCTCTGTGGCAATCGGCTTTATTTTAGGTATCGTCGAACTCATTACCGGATTGAATTTAGATTCTTTATGCGGCCTTATCGTCAGCGTCATGTGGGGCATCACGACCAACTACGCTTACTATCTGCATAAAGTTAAAGGCTACAACAGCTGGAACCCCTTCACGGGGATTTTCTAACCGCTGGAAACAGACCCGCTACCACAACGCTTTGCGGGTCTGCCATTCAGCGTTAGTCAGCCTTCCGCTCGTCCACCAGGCTATCCGGCCAGGCCCTGACCACCGCTTTAATCAGCGTAGCGAGAGGAATGGCGAAGAAAACGCCCCAGAATCCCCACAGACCGCCGAAGATCACCACCGACAGAATAATCACCAGCGGGTGCAGGTTCACCGCTTCGGAAAACAGCACCGGTACCAGCAGGTTGCCATCCAGCGCCTGAATCACCAGGTAGATAATAAAGCAGGTCCAGAATTCGGCCCCCAGTCCAAACTGGAACAGCGCCACCCCCACCACCGGAATGGTGACCGCGAAGGCGCCAATGTAGGGAATCAGTACCGAAAACCCCACCAGTACCGCCAGCAGCAGCGAGTAGTTCAGCCCACAGTACAAGAAACCCAGCCAGGTCACGACGCCGACAATCACCATCTCCAGCACCTTGCCGCGAATATAGTTGGTGACCTGCTGATTCATCTCGGCCCAGACTTTCCCGGCCAGCCCGCGATTACGGGGCAACACCCGGCGCACCGCATTGAGCATCTGCACCTTATCCTTCACCAGGAAGAAAACCATCAGCGGCACCAGCACCAGATAGACCGCCAGCGTCAGTAATCCCACCAGCGAGGCCAGCGAATATTTCACCACCGACTCGCCGAGCAGCGTCATTCGCGCCCGCAGATTTTCCGCCATGGCATCAATAATGCCGGCATCCACCAGCGCCGGATAGCGCCTGGGCAACGCAGCGGCGAAATCCGTCAGTTTGTTCAACATATTGGGCAGATCGCGGATCAAATAGATCCCCTGCTGCCAGGCCACAGGCGCCACCACCAGCGCCATGATTAGCAGAATGCCGACAAACAGCACCAGCACCACACTGGTGGCAAGCCAGCGTGAACAACCCATACTTTCCAGCCGGGCCGTGGGCCACTCCAGCAGATAAGCCAGCACCAGCGCCACCAGCAACGGCGCCAGCAGACCGGAAAAGAAGAACAGAATACCGAAACCCATCACCAGGATCACAAGAAGCGCAATCGCCTCCGGATCGCTAAAGCGGCGACGGTACCATTGCGTTAAAAGTTCGAGCATGTTTCCTTAACCCTGAGGTCTCCTGATGAAAAAAATGCGCTCAGATTGTAGCGAAATGTTGCGGTAAAGGCCGCGTTTTTTATTTTTGATGACCCCGAAACCAACGCGGGCAATTAAGCTTTCCATTCACGACCCAGGGCGGCTACACTCCCGGTTACCCACCGGCAACGAACCCTGTCGCCGGTGGGTTGTCATAAAAGAAGACGCTGATTACACAGGATAGAGGCTATGTTCAGGCAGTTGAAAAAAACACTGGTTGCCACCCTCATTACCGCCATGATGGCGGGTCAGACTGCGCCGGCCTTCGCTGATAGCGCCACGGACCAGTTGCCGGATATCGGAACAACCGCCGCAAGCACGCTCTCCATCGCCCAGGAGATGCAGATGGGCGACTTTTATATTCGCCAGTTGCGCGGTAGCGCCCCGCTGATTAATGACCCGCTGCTCCAGCAGTATATTAATCAGTTGGGCATGCGCCTGGTGAACCACGCCCATTCGGTGCGCACGCCGTTCTACTTTCACCTGATCAGCAACGATGAAATCAACGCCTTCGCCTTTTTCGGCGGTAATGTCGTCCTGCATTCAGCGCTGTTTCGCTATGCCGATAACGAAAGCCAGCTGGCCTCGGTCATGGCTCACGAAATCTCCCACGTCACCCAGCGCCATCTGGCACGCGCCATGGAAGATCAGAAGCGCTATGCGCCGCTGACCTGGGTCGGCGCGCTGGGATCGATTCTGCTGGCGATGGCCAGCCCCCAGGCCGGGATGGCGGCTATGTCCGGCACCCTGGCCGGTAGCCGTCAGGGGATGATAAGCTTCACCCAGCAGAACGAACAGGAAGCCGATCGCATCGGCCTGCAGGTGCTGCAGCGTGCCGGGTTTGATCCCCAGGCAATGCCTGCTTTTCTGGATAAGCTGCTCGACCAGGCCCGCTACTCCAGCCGCCCACCGGAAATTCTGCTGACTCACCCCCTGCCGGAAAGCCGTCTTTCCGATACCCGCAACCGCGCCAATCAGATGCGTCCGGTGGTCGTTCAGTCATCGGAAGCCTTCTATATGGCGAAGGTACGCGTGCTGGGCATGTATAACACCGGCCGCAACCAGCTCACCGGCGAGCTGCTGGATAGTCTGGATAAAGGTAACGTGCGTCAGCAGCACGCCGCCCGCTATGGCCGGGCCCTGCAGGCGATGGAAAACAAAAACTACGCCGAAGCCTGGCGTCAGCTCCAGCCGCTGCTAAGCGCCAGCCCGAACAACCCCTGGTATCTCGATCTCGCCACGGATATCGATCTGGGTCAGAACAAAGCGGCCTCGGCCATCAGCCGCCTGAATGGCGCCCCGGGGCTAAAAACCAACCCGGTGTTGCAGCTTAACCTGGCGAACGCTTACGTTCAGAGCGGGCAGTCCGCCAAAGCCGCCACGATTCTTAACCGCTACACCTTTTCGCACCGCGACGATACCAACGGCTGGGATCTGCTGGCCCAGGCTGAAGCCGCCCAGGGCAATCGCGACCAGGAACTGGCCGCTCGCGCCGAACTGCTGGCGCTGCGCGGTCAGTTGGATCAGGCCATTACGCTATTAAGCAGCGCCAGTAGCCAGGTGAAGGTTGGGAGTTTGCAGCAGGCGCGTTACGATGCGCGTATCGATCAACTGCGTCAGATGCAGCAGCGTTTCCGTCAGTATCAGAAGAACAGCTAAGGAGTTAATCAGGCATGTCCAGTACCGTTACCATCTACCACAATCCCCGCTGCTCCAAGAGCCGGGAGACCCTCACCCTGCTGAAGGAAAACGGCGTTGAACCCGAAATCGTGCTCTATCTGGAAACGCCGCCGGATGCAGCCACCATCAGTAAGCTACTGAACATGCTGGAATTCGAAAGCGCCCGCAGTCTGATGCGTCAGAAAGAGGATCTGTACAAGACGCTGAATCTGGGCGACGCCTCTCTTAGCGAGGCGCAGCTGATTCAGGCCATGGTGGAGAATCCGAAGCTTATCGAACGCCCCATTGTGGTTAAGGGCGATAAAGCGCGCATTGGTCGACCGCCGGAACAGGTACTGGAACTGCTGGCCTGATAACGGTTACAGATTAAGAATCTCTTTCACGAACGGAATGGTCAGCTTGCGCTGCGCGGTAATCGAAGCGTGGTCAAGCTGATCGAGCGTCATAAACAGCGTACGCATTTCGCGATCCAGCCTTTTGAGCAGAAAACGCCCCACGTCTTCCGGCAGTTCAAAACCGCGCTGCCGGGCGCGCAGCTGCAGTGCCTGAAGCTTGTCGTTATCAGAAAGCGGTTGCAGCCGGTAGATCTGCCCCCAGTCCAGGCGCGATGCCAGATCCGCCAGTTGCAGATTAAGCTGGCGCGGCGGGCGATCGCCGGTGATCAGCAGCCGGGTGTTGCCGGACTCCAGAATGCGATTATAGAGGTTAAAGATCGCCATCTCCCACAACTCATCCCCGGCGATGCATTCAATATTATCGATGCAGACCAGCGACAGTTGCTCCATCCCTTCCAGTACGTCAGGCACAAACCAGGTCCGCTTATCCAGCGGGACATACCCCACCGCTTCGCCACGCAGGGAAAGCTCGGCACAGGCGGCGTGCAGCAGATGGCTGCGGCCTCCTCCTTCCCGGGACCAGAAGTAAATGTAACCGCTGTGTTCCTGATGCAAAACGTTCTGTAGCGCAGCGAGCAAGGCAGGATTATCGCCCGGCCAGAAACTGGCGAACGTCTCGTCGTCAGGAAGATAGAGCGGCAAAGAGAGCTGAGCCGGTGTGTTCAGAGGGACCTCAACCAGAACTTGCGAAAAAATCGCGAGGAAGTTTACCACAGTTTAGCGAAAGGGTTGAAGCTGGCCCGCGCAAGCGGCGGGCCAGCTTGCACAAGGATCAAGCGTGCGGAGCCTGTTGTTCGTCGTCGTCCGCCTCCAGTACCGTCTCTTCCGGGCGCAGAATGCTAATCACCTTGAAGATCAGGCTCAGGGCGATACCCACCACGGTCGCCAGCGCCATGCCTTTCAGCTCAGCGGCGCCGATGTGAATCTTAGCGCCGCTAACGCCGATAATCAGAATGACCGAAGTCAGGATCAGGTTCTGAGCCTTGCTGAAGTCCACTTTAGATTCAATCAGCACCCGAATACCGGAAGCGCCAATCACCCCGTAAAGCAGCAGGGAGACCCCGCCCATGACCGGTACCGGGATAATCTGGATCGCCGCCGCCAGTTTACCGATGCAGGAGAGCAGAATCGCCAGGATAGCCGCACCGCCGATCACCCAGGTGCTGTACACCTTAGTGATCGCCATAACGCCGATGTTCTCGCCGTAGGTGGTATTCGGCGTCGAGCCAAAGAAACCGGAGAACATGGTGGAAAAACCGTTGGCAAACATCGAACGGTGCAGGCCCGGATCGCGCACCAGATCCTTGCGCACGATGTTTCCGGTCACCACCAGATGGCCGACGTGCTCGGCAATCACCACCAGCGCCGCGGGCAGAATTGTCAGCACGGCAAACCACTCGAATTTCGGGGTATAGAAGGTCGGCAGCGCAAACCAGTGAGCTTCACGGATCGGCGTAATGTCCACCACGCCCATACAGAAGGAGAAGGCATAGCCCACCAGCACGCCGATCAGAATCGGGATAATCGCCAGGAAACCGCGGAAGAGAACCGAACTAAAGACCGTGACGCCCAGGGTTACCATCGCAATGGAAAGCGTGGTGCCGTCCACTGACTGACCGTCAGCAGGCAGCATGCCCGCCATATTGGCGGCAACGCCCGCCAGCTCCAGGCCGATCACCGCCACAATGGCCCCCATCGCCGCAGGCGGGAACATCACATCCAACCAGCCGGTGCCCGCCTTCTTCACAATCAGCGCCACCAGGCAGAACAGCGCGCCACAGGCGATAAAGCCGCCCAGCGCCAGTTCATAGCCCAGCGGCAACAGCAGCAGTACCGGTGAAATAAAGGCAAAGCTGGAGCCCAGATAAGCAGGGATCTTCCCTTTACAGATAATCAGATACAACAGCGTGCCGATGCCGTTGAATAGCAGGACCGTTGCCGGATTGATATGGAACATAATCGGCACCAGTACGGTGGAGCCGAACATGGCGAACAAATGCTGTAGACTGAGTGGGAGCGTCTGTAACAGCGGCGGTCTTTCACTCACCCCGATAGCACGGCGCGTCATAGCAATATCCTCTGTGTGATAAACGAAGAAAGAAAATCCAAAAAAAAGCCGACTGTTAAAGTCGGCTGAATAAATTATTTAGTACCAAATATCTTGTCCCCGGCGTCGCCGAGGCCCGGAATAATGTATCCGTGTTCGTTGAGTCCCTGATCGATAGAGGCGGTGTAAACCTCTACGTCCGGGTGTACTTTCTCCAGCGCAGCCAGACCTTCCGGCGCCGCTACCAGCACCAGCACCTTAATATTGTGGCAGCCCGCTTTTTTCAGCAGGTCGATAGTGGCGATCATCGAGCCACCGGTCGCCAGCATCGGGTCCACCACCAGCGCCATACGCTCGTCGATATGCGAGGCCAGTTTCTGGAAGTAAGGCACCGGCTCCAGGGTCTCTTCATCGCGGTAAACGCCTACCACGCTGATGCGCGCGCTGGGTACGTTTTCCAGCACCCCGTCCATCATGCCAAGACCGGCACGCAGAATCGGCACTACAGTTATCTTTTTACCTTTGATCTGTTCTATTTCCACCGGGCCGTTCCAGCCTTCGATAGTCACCGTTTCGGTTTCCAGAGCGGCAGTGGCTTCATAAGTCAGCAGGCTTCCGACTTCCGAGGCGAGCTCACGAAAACGTTTAGTGCTGATGTCCACATCACGCATCAGACCCAGTTTGTGTTTCACGAGTGGGTGTTTCACTTCCACAATCTTCATGCTCTATCTCCCCAAAATGCGTCAGCCATAAAAAAAATCGCCGGATTATACCGCTTTTTTGCCGCTGCGCCATCACTAAGGCGCACGATCGGGATCAATCGATTCCGGATCAGTATAGAGCAGAGCCCTGTTTCAGCGCCCTGCTTCCTTAGCGCGTTTTTCATTACCGGAAGGGCTCGCAAACGTTTGCCTGGACTGTTAGAATCACCGCGATTTTTTCTACCGCGCTGGAACCTTTTTTATGACCGATAAAACCTCTCTCAGCTATAAAGACGCCGGTGTTGATATCGATGCGGGCAATGCACTGGTCGACCGAATTAAAGGAGTGGTGAAGAAAACCCGCCGCCCGGAAGTGATGGGGGGGCTTGGCGGCTTTGGTGCACTGTGCGCCCTGCCGCAGAAATACCGCGAGCCGGTGCTGGTTTCCGGCACCGATGGCGTTGGCACCAAGCTGCGACTGGCGATGGATCTGAAACGTCATGACACTATCGGCATCGATCTGGTAGCCATGTGCGTCAATGACCTGGTGGTTCAGGGGGCAGAGCCGCTGTTCTTCCTTGATTACTATGCGACGGGCAAGCTGGACGTAGATACCGCAGCAAGCGTCGTCGGCGGCATCGCCGAAGGTTGTCTGCAGGCTGGCTGTGCGCTGGTCGGGGGGGAAACCGCTGAAATGCCCGGCATGTACCACGGCGAAGATTATGACGTGGCCGGTTTCTGCGTCGGCGTGGTAGAGAAATCAGAGATTATTGACGGAACCAAAGTGGCCGACGGCGACGTGCTGATCGCCCTGGGATCCAGCGGCCCGCACTCTAACGGTTACTCGCTGGTGCGTAAGATTGTCGAAGTCAGCGGCTGCGACCCGCTCACTACCCAGCTCGACGGCCAGCCGCTGGCGGACCATCTGCTGGCGCCGACCCGCATCTACGTGAAATCGGTGCTTAAGCTTATCGAACAGTGCGACGTTCACGCCGTCGCCCACCTGACCGGCGGCGGCTTCTGGGAAAACATTCCGCGCGTTCTGCCGGATAATACCCAGGCCGTTATCGATGAATCCAGCTGGCAGTGGCCGACGGTGTTCGACTGGCTTCAGCAGGCGGGTAACGTCAGCCAGCACGAAATGTATCGCACCTTTAACTGCGGGGTGGGCATGGTCATCGCCCTGGCGCCTGACGAAGCCGAAAAAGCCATCGCTCTGCTTAATGCAGAGGGTGAAAAGGCGTGGAAAATCGGTATTATCAGGGCCTCTGACTCTGAACAACGCGTGGTTATTGGGTAATGAAAAAGATTGTGGTGCTTATTTCTGGCAGTGGAAGCAATCTGCAGGCGATTATCGATGCCTGCCAGCAACGACGGATTGATGGCACCATTGAGGCGGTATTTAGCAATAAGGCCGATGCTTACGGTCTTGAGCGCGCTCGCGCGGCAGGTATCGCCGCGTTTGCGCTCTCACCTGGCGACTATCCGGATCGTGAAGCCTATGATCATGCGCTAATGGCGCAGATTGATGAGCACGCGCCCGATCTGGTGGTACTGGCGGGCTATATGCGTATTCTTAGCCCGGCTTTTGTGGCCCATTATCGTGGTCGCCTGCTCAATATCCACCCTTCCCTACTGCCGAAATATCCCGGCCTGCATACCCACCGCCAGGCGCTGGAAAACGGCGATCGCGAACACGGCACTTCGGTACACTTCGTCACCGAAGAGCTGGACGGCGGTCCGGTGATCCTCCAGGCCAACGTGCCCATCTTTGAAGGCGACGACGAAGAGACCGTTATCGCCCGGGTTCAGCACCAGGAGCACGCCATCTACCCGCTGGTGATCGGCTGGTTTATGGATGGCCGTCTGGCTATGCGCGATAATGCCGCCTGGCTGGACGACCAGCCCCTGCCTTCCCGGGGCTACGCCGCCGACGAATAACCACTCTCCTTCCCTCCCGGGAAGGAGAGTCTTGTCTGATACTTCTGCCTGGCGTTGGACATACCCGGATATTGCTCGCCATAATAAGCGCCGAGACGGATTTTCCACGTCCGGAAACGGGAACCAACCAAACGGAGTGTGAGTCGCATGGGTCAGGAAAAGCTGTACATTGAAAAAGAGCTAAGCTGGTTATCGTTCAACGAACGCGTACTTCAGGAAGCGGCGGACAAATCAAATCCGCTCATTGAGCGCATGCGTTTTCTGGGCATCTATTCCAATAACCTGGATGAATTTTACAAGGTACGCTTCGCTGAACTGAAACGGCGGATCCTGATTAACAAGGTTCAGGGTACCCACTCCAACTCCCGCCATCTGTTAACCAGAATCCAGAACCGGGTGCTCAAAGCCGATCAGGAGTTCGATGGGCTGTATAACGATCTGTTATTGGAGATGGCGCGTAACCAGATCTTCCTGATTAACGAACGTCAGCTTTCTGCCAACCAGCAAAACTGGCTGCGTCACTACTTCAAACACTATCTGCGCCCGCACATTACGCCGATCCTGATTACCCGGGAAACCGATCTGGTGCAGTTCCTGAAGGATGACTACACCTACCTGACGGTGGAGATCATTCGCGGTTCAGAGATTAAGTATGCGTTGCTGGAGATCCCCTCCGATAAAGTGCCGCGCTTCGTCAACCTGCCGCCGGAAGCGCCGCGTCGGCGTAAGCCGATGATTCTGCTGGATAACATCATGCGCTACTGCCTGGATGAGATCTTTAGCGGCTTCTTCGACTACGACACGCTGAACGCCTACTCCATGAAGATGACCCGCGACGCCGAATATGAGCTATTGCATGAAATGGAGTCAGGGATGCTGGAGCTGATGTCTTCCAGCCTGAAGCAGCGTCTGACTGCCGAACCGGTGCGCTTCGTTTATCAGCGCGATATGCCGGACGCCATGGTGCAACTGCTGGCCGACAAACTGTCGATCTCGCGCTATGACTCCATTATTCCCGGCGGTCGCTATCACAACTTTAAGGACTTCATCGACTTCCCCAACGTAGGTAAAGCCAACCTGGTGAATAAGCCGATGCCGCGCCTGCGTCATATCTGGTTCGACAGGTTCCGTAATGGCTTCGACGCCATTCGCGAGCGCGATGTGCTGCTCTACTATCCGTACCATACCTTTGAGCACGTGCTGGAATTATTGCGCCAGGCCTCCTTCGATCCGAGCGTTATCTCCATCAAAATCAATATTTACCGGGTCGCCAAAGATTCACGCATTATCGATTCGATGATCCATGCCGCCCACAACGGCAAAAAGGTGACGGTGGTGGTGGAGCTCCAGGCGCGCTTTGACGAAGAGGCCAATATTCACTGGGCCAAACGTCTGACCGAAGCCGGAGTCCACGTGATCTTTTCGGCCCCGGGGCTGAAAATTCACGCCAAACTGTTTTTAATCTCCCGCCGCGAAGGGGAGCAGGTGGTACGCTACGCCCATATCGGTACCGGCAACTTCAACGAAAAGACCGCGCGCCTGTATACCGACTATTCGCTGCTGACCGCCGATGCCCGCATCACGGGCGAGGTGCGTCGGGTGTTTAACTTTATTGAAAACCCCTACCGGCCGGTGAGTTTCGACCACCTGATGGTTTCGCCGCAAAACTCGCGCCGTCTGCTCTACGAACTGGTGGATAACGAAATCGCCAACGCCCAGCAGGGGCTGCCGTCGGGCATTACCCTGAAGCTGAATAACCTGGTCGATAAAGGTCTGGTGGATCGGCTGTACGCCGCTTCCAGCTCCGGGGTACCGGTAAATCTGCTGGTGCGAGGTATGTGTTCGCTGATCCCTGACCTGGAGGGTATTAGCGAAAATATCCGGGTAATCAGCATCGTCGATCGTTATCTGGAACACGACCGGGTCTACATCTTTGAAAACGGGGGCGACAAAAAAGTCTTCCTCTCTTCGGCAGACTGGATGACGCGTAACATCGATTACCGCATCGAGGTCGCCGTTGCCCTGCTCGATCCGCGCCTGAAGCAGCGGGTACTGGACATTATCGCCATTCTGTTTAGCGACACCGTTAAAGCGCGCATCATCGACAAAGAACTCAGTAATCGCTATGTACCGCGCGGCAATCGCCGTAAGGTCCGCTCGCAACAGGCGATTTATGAATACATCAAATCTCTGGAACAGCCTGAATAATACCTATGCCGATCACTCAACAAGCCCCCCGACCGCAGGAGTTCGCTGCGGTCGATCTCGGCTCCAACAGCTTTCACATGGTCATCGCCCGAGTGGTGGATGGCGCCATGCAGATCATCGGTCGTCTTAAGCAGCGCGTTCATCTGGCCGATGGTCTGGACGCCGACAACATCCTGAGCGAAGAGGCCATGGAGCGTGGCCTGGCCTGCCTGGCGCTGTTCGCCGAGCGGCTACAGGGATTCAGCGCCGCCAATGTCTCTATCGTCGGCACCCACTCCCTGCGTCAGGCGGCCAATGCGGCGGAATTTCTGAAACGCGCCGAGGCGGTGATCCCCTACCCCATCGAGATCATCTCCGGTAACGAAGAGGCTCGCCTGATCTTTATGGGCGTGGAGCATACCCAGCCGGAACGGGGCCGCAAACTGGTGATCGACATCGGCGGCGGCTCTACTGAACTGGTGATCGGTGAAAACTTTGAACCGCGTATGGTAGAAAGCCGACGCATGGGCTGCGTCAGCTTCGGGCAAAACTTCTTTCCGGAAGGCGAAATTTCCCCCGTGCGCTTTAATCGCGCCCGACTGGCCGCCACCCAAAAGCTGGAGAATCTGGCCTGGCAGTACCGCATTGAAGGCTGGAACGTGGCGCTGGGCGCTTCCGGTACCATCAAAGCGGCTCATGAGGTACTGCTGGAGATGGGTGAAAAGGATGGACTGATCACGCCGGAACGCCTGGAGATGCTGTGTCACGAAGTCCTGAAATACAAGCGCATCAGTTCACTCAAACTACCAGGACTGTCTGACGAGCGTCGGGCGGTTTTCGTACCCGGGCTGGCGATTCTGTGCGGCGTTTTCGACTCGTTGCGCATTAAGGAGCTGCGTCTTTCCGATGGCGCCCTGCGCGAGGGGGTGCTTTATGAAATGGAAGGCCGTTTCCGCCATCAGGATATTCGTAGCCGCACGGCCCAGAGCCTGGCAAGCCAGTACAATATCGACAGCGAACAGGCGAAGCGGGTGCTGGAAACGACTCTGCGCATGTTCGAGCAGTGGCAGGCGCAGAATCCTAAGCTTGCCAACCCGCAGATGGCGGTACTGCTCCAGTGGGCCGCCATGCTGCACGAAGTGGGGCTCAATATTAATCACAGCGGACTGCACCGCCACTCGGCCTATATCCTTCAACACAGCGACCTGCCCGGCTTTACCCAGGAGCAGCAGGCGTTAATGGCGACGCTGGTGCGCTATCACCGCAAAGCTATTAAGATTGACGAGCTACCGCGCTTTACGCTGTTTAAAAAGAAGCAGTTTATTCCACTGATTAAGCTGCTGCGCCTGGGGGTGCTGCTGAATAACCAGCGTCAGGCCTCCACGTCGCCGCCCACGCTGGTGCTGGAAACCGACGATCACCACTGGACCCTGCGCTTTCCCCATAACTGGTTCAGCCAGAACGCGCTGTCGCTGCTGGATCTGGAAAAAGAACAGCTGTACTGGCGCAATGTCACCGGCTGGAAGCTAAAAATAGAGGAAGAGTCGGCGCCTGACGCCTGATAAAATCCAGGGCTGCCACTGGGGCAGCCCTCAGGTTATTTCCCTTGCGCCAGCGCTTCCAGAGGCAGAGGGCGCCCAATCGCCCACCCCTGCATATAGTCAATGCCCAGCTTGCGTATGGCCTCACGAATCTCGTCGGTTTCGACCGATTCGGCCACCAGCTGCATCTTCTTGGTACGCGCCAGCTGGCAGATGGAGTCCACAATCTGATAATCGAGGCTGCTAACCAGTAAATTGCGGATAAAGCTGCCATCGATTTTCATGATATCCGCGTTCAGATCGCGCAGCCGCGCATAGCTGGCGTAGCCGGTACCAAAATCATCAATCGCCACCCGACACCCCATGTGCTGCAATGCAGAAAGGGTGCGACTGGCCTGCTCTACGTTGGTCAGAGAGTGGCTTTCGGTCACTTCAAACACCAACTGCCACGCCTGTACGTCATAGCGTTTTAGCAGACGCTGAACGTCATTCACAAAGCGCGGTCGACACACCGATGACGGTGTCAGATTGACCGAGAAACGACAGGCAGGCAGCGCATCGCGATGGTCGGAGATAAAGGCCATGCTCTTTTCCAGCACCCACAGATCGATCTTCGATGACAGGCCGAACTCGTGGGCCACCGGCAGGAAACAGTCCGGTTCGACAACCTCGCCGTTTTCATCTTTCATCCGCAGCAATATCTCATGATAGGTATCGCCGCGTACCCCTTCGATAGGCTGCGCCAGCAGGAAGAAACCATCATGATCCAGCGCCTGTTGAAGCTGGTTCATCATATCCACTTTGCTCTTCACCGCCTTCTGTACGTGGCGAGCGCCATAGAGTTGAAGGCTTTCCGGATGGCCGGTGTGTACAGAGTGATCCGCCATGGTGCCGAGCTCCCCCAGCAGCAGATGATGATGGGCCACCGGAGCGCGCACATAGCTGTAGCTAATACCCACCTGGAGCTGAAACGGCATGCCGTCCCAGCTGAAGCGGAACTGCCTGATCTGCTCATCCAGCGCTTCGATACGCTCTTTCTGGGTTTCGCCATTCAGGCGTAACGCCAGTTCGTCGCTGGACAGATGATAGAGTTGCTCCCCTTCCTGCAACATCCCGCTTAACCAGTTCGCCATCTCCTGCTTAAACGTGATGCGCAGCAGCATACCGTAGTTGCGGCTCAGCAGTTCGAGCTCCGGGAAGCGCAGCAGACACAGCATAGAACCGGCGTGACCGTTCAGATCCCGGTTCAGGGCGCGCAGGTTCGGCATCTGTACTACCGGGTCGATATAGGCCGCATAGCGTACCTTTTCGTGACTGGCGCGCTGGCGCGTGGTTACCTCCGCCATCAGATAGATGGAAAACGAAAACACCAGAAAACAGGAGCTGGTAAGCGCCATCTGATTGTCATAATCCAGGCCTGGCGGTAGATAGCGGTAAAAATAGTGGCTGACAATAAGCAGCATGATCGTCCAGACCGTGGTGATAAACAGGAAACCAAAACGCATGGCCCCCCAAATCATCACCGGCAACATCAGCGTAAAGGTGTAGTTGGTATTAAAGATGGTGCTGGCGTCAGTCAGCGGCAGCAGCAGCAGGCTTAGCAACAGCAGAATACAGGCCCACCACAGCCCCAGCTCCAGTCGGGTGGTATTCGGGTGGAACTGGGCGCGCATACGCGAGAAAAAGCTGCGTGCGAAGCGGGGGTGGCGCAGGGTACGAATAATAAAGTAGCAGAACGGCAAACCGGTCAGACAGCTCACCAGCAGCGCCTGATAGTTAATCAACGTACTGATTTTCCAGGGAGTATCCCCCAACAGGCTGACCTGGGCGGCATATAAACCAAAACGGATCGCGCTCTGGTACAGCAGGAAAAAGGCGGTCGCACTACAGAACACCAGCCAGAACATGCGGGCCGCCGTCTGGTACATATTGCCGAAGTTGACGTTATTACGCCTCGGCACGAAAAGGCTGTAGCCGCCCCAGCAAATTGTGAGCATCAGCAGATAGTGCAGCGCAGAGGCAAAACCGTCAAAGCTGCCGCGCAGCGGCAGGTAGTGAAACAGAATAGACAGCACAATACCCGGCAGCGCCGCCCAGCTGAAAATCATCATCAGTGCCAACATCATCGCCGGCAACATATAGTAAAGAACAACACGAATGCCGTGCAGCTCCGTGTAAACGGAAAAATAAAATGCCAATGGGTGAATCAAAACCGGAAGAATTAACGGAAGACACCACCATTTGTTTTTATTTCGTTGGTACCAGCCAGAAAATTGCATTAGATGTCCTTCAGAATACCAGAAGCTCCATGATGGTATTTTCAGACAGGCATCCAACCTGACCGTTGTGGTGAAAAGTGGATCACAGCTCCCCCTCTCTTAAGCGAGTGCTGATTCTAGTTACTCGCTAAAAGTTAAAATTGATTAAAATCAATTTACATGGCCTGTCACGACTATTTAAGGGTGTTTTTTAATACGCATCGCTTTTTTCCAGCAATCCGATTATTAATTAAAAACACTTATATAACATCTCAGACATCTGACGTTTTTTTACAGTACAAACATTGACCCGGCATTCCCGCTGTGCCCTAATGACGCTATCGCCCAAACGGGCTTACCAACAGGATCACTCAGTGACACAGTTTACCGGCACGCGAAAACGGCAGCGATCGAACAGTCGCATGATCCGCATCGTACTGCTTATTAGCTTTATTCTCTTCTTTGCCCGTTTTATTTACTCTTCTATCGGTGCATGGCATCACTATCAGGAGAAAGTCAGCGCCCAACAGACCAGCCTGAGTACCTCCCAGGACCGTATCTCACGTCAGTAGCGCCAAAAACAATAGATAGCGTCAGCGCCCTGCTGTTATAACGGCCGGATCATACCCCGAACCCGTCCCCTTGAGTAAAGAATCATCGACTAATTATCGACTCATTCCAGCCCAAAAACCGCATAAGCGACGGCATCTACTCCTAACCAGGTAGTTAATCGACCTCAGCCAGCACCGCCGTTGCCTGCTGACGCAGCCACTCGCTCGCCGGATCGCTGTCTGTATGGGTCGGCCAGACCATGGCAATAGGCATCACCCGCAGCTCAAGGGGGACAGGGCTAACCGCCAGACTCAGCAACGGCGCGTAACGCCGCACAATACGCGCCGGGAGCGTCGCCAGCACCGGTGTTTGCATGGCGGCGCTCAATACAGTCAGAAACTCCGGGGCCGCCATCGCCATTTCCAGCTCAACCCCTGCCGCCTGCAGCGCCCGGTCCAGGCACCCGCGAATGCTGGCATTCTGGGATACCAGGGCATGGCGCTGAGCCAGCCAGGTTGGGCGATCTATCGGCGTTGGCAGATCCAACAATTGCGGGTTAAAACAGCTCATCAATGACTGCTCAAACAGCAAACGCCGACGATAGCGTTCACTCCCTGACTCAAAACAGCCGATAGCGAGATCGATCTCCCCTTCGTCCAGCAAGCGGTGAACCTGAGCGGGCTGCGCCGGTCGCGCCAACAGGTTAATACCTGGTGCGGCAGACTGAACCCTGGCGGTCAGCCCCGGCATCAGCAGCACCTCCATTTCGCTGGAAAATCCAATGGCAAAGGTACGACGCTCCACCTCGGGGCGAAATACTTCACGTGCCGTAATCGCAGTCTGGGCCTGTTCCAGAATCTGGTTAACCGAGGCCGATAGCGTCAACGCCCGGGCAGTGGGTCTCATCACCTGCCCCACTCTGACAAATAGCTCATCGTCAAACAGCAGCCGCAGCGTCTTCAGGTTATGGCTCATCGCCGGTTGCTGAATCTTCAGACGGGCCGCCGCACGGGTTACGCTGCGCTCGCGCATCAACGCATCGAATGCAATCAGCAGGTTCAGGTCAAACGACCACAAATTGAAATGATCAATAGAGGACATAATTTGAATCGATTTGTTCACTACAGACGCTAATCATAGACTACCGGTGACAAATTCACCAACGGAGCACAGGCTATGCACCTAAATCCCGGTTACCGAATTGGCGATATCACTATCACGCGAATTGACGAGCTCTCCCTGAATGGCACCCTGCCTTCCCGGCTCTATCCGAAGCTCGATCCCCAACTGGTTGAAGAGAACCGCGACTGGCTGATGCCAGGCGATCTCGATCCTGCCAGCGGTCATTTGATCCAGAGTATTCACAGCTGGCTGGTTCGTACCCGTCACCATACCATCCTTATCGATACCGGCGCAGGCAACGATAAGCTGCGACCGCTTAACCCTCTGTTTCATCAGTTGAATACGCCATGGCTACAGCGTCTCGCTGCAGCAGGCATACAGCCGGAGCAGGTCGACTACGTACTACAGACCCACCTGCACGTTGACCACAGCGGCTGGAACACCTGCCTTATCGATGGTCGTTGGGTCCCCACCTTTCCCCGGGCGCGCTACGTTTTTCCCCAGCGTGAAGAGGAGTGGTATGCCAGCCCGGACAGCCACAACGAGGTCAATATTCCGAATCGCGGCGTATTTGAAGACAGCGTAGCGCCGGTTATCGCTGCCGGACAGGCCGAACGTATCGGCCCCGACGGGGGCGACTTCCTCGATAACTTCCAGTTTATTCCCACCCCGGGACACAGCATCGGTCATATGTCCATCGCCCTGCAATCCCAGGGAGAACAGGCGCTGTTCAGCGGCGATATCATGCATCACCCGCTGCAGATTATGGCGCCTGACCTCAATACCCTTTACTGCGAGTGGCCAGAACAGGCACAACGCTCGCGCCAACGCATGCTGACCTGGGCCACTGAGCACGACGCTCTGGTCTTTACCTCCCATTTCGCCCGTAGCTCTGTCGGCCACGTTAGCCGTCAGGGAAACGTCTTTAGCTGGCAATACGCCTGAGGAGCCCCCTATGAGCACCGTTCGCACCATTAAAGGTATCGAACTCATTGATGAAGCACTGTACGTTCCGGCGCAGCGCCCGGATATTCAACTTCATGTCCGTCACCGTCGCCCGGCGGCGATGACAACCTTCAGCCCTCAGCGCACCATCGTCCTGGTACACGGTGCCACATACTCATCAGGTAGTCTGTACGACGTTCCCTTTAACGGCATCTCGTTTCTCGACTATCTTGCTGCCGCAGGCTACGACGTCTACGCTCTGGACGTGCGGGGCTATGGCCGCTCCACCCGCCCGCCAGAGATGGATCAACCAGCCGGGCAACATCCACCGCTGGCAGGCACTGATGATGGCGTAGCCGATCTGGGCAGCGTGGTCGACTTCGTACTTAAGCGCCGTCATCTTGAACAACTGAATATCTTCGGCATGTCCTGGGGCGGCACCGTCGCTGCCGCCTGGACCAGCCGTAATAACGCCAGAGTCCACAAGCTGGCGCTGGTCGCTCCCCAGTGGCTGAACGACCAACCCACCCGTATCGATAGCGGAGGCGATCCCGGCGCCTGGAGGTTGATTGCAGTGCGCGAAACCCTGAACGGCTGGCTAAGCGCCGCACCGGAACATGCCCGGGACAGGCTCATTCCCGCAGGCTGGTTCGATCAGTGGGCCGACGCCACCCTGGCCGAAGATCCCTGGAGCCAGAGCCATACGCCCGGGAAAATACGTGCCGTCAGCGGCCCCATTCAGGATATCCGTGACTACTGGCGCGTGGGCCGCAAATACTATCAACCCGCAGATATCCGCGTTCCGGTACTGCTGGTGCACGGCGAATGGGATATCGATGTCCCGCTGGCGATTGCCAGGGCACTATTTAGCGAGCTGGAAAATGCGCCCTGGCGCCAGTGGCTGGAAATAGGCGAATCCACCCATATGCTGCTACTGGAACGTCACCGCATGCTGGCCTGGAATGCAATACGCGATTTCTATGACCGCGACTATCATCCGGAATAACCCTCAGATCTGCTCGATCGGCCCGGGATAGCGGGCCACCAGGGCATCTGCGGTCAGCAGTGTGATGCCCTCAACTGCAGCCTGGGCCACCAGCAGGCGATCGAAAGGATCCTTATGCAACCCCGGTAGCCTTTCTGTCGCCGCTACGTGCTCGCTGCTGATAGCCAGCTCGCTGTAGCCGTTATCCAGCAGGCCGCGCCGCAACACCCGGCCGTCAACCGGGAAGTCAGCGCGCCCCAGACCACGTTTGATGGCGATCTCCCACAGGCTGGCGGCGCTAAAAAATAATCTGTTTTCCCTATCGTTCAGCAGCGCCACCGCCCCGGGCGATAAGCGTTCCGGCATTCCCGCCGCCCACAGCAGAACACGGGTATCCAGCAAATATTTCATTGCTCACCACCAAACAGCTTCTCAATGGTTTCATCGCCCATTCGATCGAAGTCGTCCGGAACCTGGAACCTTCCCGCCATAAAGCCTAACCGCTGCTCCTGCCCCGGCTCAGCGGCATCCAGAGCCATGACCTTTACCAGCGGCCTGCCCGCTTTGGCGATAGTAAACGGCTCCCCTGCCACCGCCTGCTCAACCAGCCGCGATAGCTGTGTCTTTGCTTCATGAATATTCACAATACGCATCTCCGCCCCCGAACCTAAACTAAGTTCGGTTAGTCCGGTTTAAAAAACGCGCGAATAATAGTCGAAAATACCGACCCTTCATTCGCTCTGCCTGAAAACATTGAGCAGAGTAAATCGCGCTTTTGGGCTGCCCTGTCCAGCCTCAAAGAATAAAACCAGAAAATGTGCCGCAAAATACTCGCTGGGATTGATCCGTTGCACCGCGAATACGCTACGTCTGCCTCACGACGGGGCAGAGAAAAGAGTCCTAAAGGATACAGAATAAGCACGCCAGGCCGCGCCCGTTCAGGCTCCCGCATCGATTTCACGGTAATGGCATGGTTAATGCACCGCTGGCTCACTCTCACGAAATCGGAGCGGCGATATGACCAATACAACGTTATCGGGCGCGGTTGTTGCCAGTCAGAAAATGAAATGGATCCAACTGGCGCTGGGATTGATTTGCATGATTTCTATCTCCAGCCCGCAATATGTCTGGGCGCTTTTTACCCGCCCACTGATGGAAAAACTACAGGCCCCACTGGCGGAAATTCAGCTCACCTTTTCGCTGCTGATTATTCTGCAAACCTTCTTTTCACCATTTCAGGGACGGTTGATCGACCGCTTTGGCCCACGTCGTCTGATTACCCTGGGCACGGTACTGACCGGCATAAGCTGGATGCTGGCAGCCAGAATGAACTCCCTGACAGAGCTTTATCTTTATTACGGCGTGTTGGGCGGCCTGGGCACCGGTATTGTCTATATTGGCGTGGTTGGGCTGATGGTGCGCTGGTTCCCGGAAAAACGCGGCTTCGCGACCGGCATGGTAGCGGCGGGCTACGGTATGGGCGCTATCCTGACCACCTTCCCCATCACCACCGCGCTGGCGGCAAAAGGGCTGGAAAACACCCTGTGGCAGTTCGGCCTGCTGATGGCGGTGCTGGGGTTTATCGCCGGCCAGGGGCTGCGCGCGCCAAAACCCCAACCGGCGCAACAGATCGATACGCCACTAAACGTCACCACCCGCAGTTTTACCCCCAGAGAGATGTTGCGCCAGCCGCTGTTCTGGCTGATGTTCGTGATGATGACCATGATGTCGACTTCCGGTCTGATGGTGACGTCGCAAATGGCTATCTTCGCCGGTGATTTTGGTATCACTTCGGTCACCATTCTGGGTATGGCGGCGCTGCCGCTGGCGATGACTATCGATCGTGTGATGAATGGTCTGACCCGACCGGTCTGCGGCTATATCTCTGACCGCATAGGCCGCGAAAAGATGATGTTTTTCGCTTTCGGTCTTGAGGGCATTGCCATGACGCTATGGCTGCTGTGCAAGGACGATCCGCTGCTGTTTGTACTGCTTTCCGGGGTGGTGTTCTTTGGCTGGGGCGAGATTTTCTCGCTGTTTCCCGCCACCCTGACCGATACCTTCGGCACCCGCTTCGCCACCACCAATTACGGCTGGCTTTATATTTCTCAGGGAATCGGCTCGATCTTCGGCGGGCCGCTGGCGGCGCTGCTTTATCAACATACCGCCAGTTGGAATCTGGTCTTCGGCTGCGCCATTACTCTGGATATTATCTGCGCCCTGCTGGCGCTGCTGGTGCTTAAGCCCTGGCGGGCGCGGTTTATTCGTGGAGCAGGAATGACCGACAATACCGCATCCCATACTGGCCAGGCTGCTGGCGCATGGGGAGCCAAAAACACCTGAGGCTCTCCTCACCCACCAGGCCCTGATGCAGGGCAGCGCTTATGGCGGGCAACAGGGTGATTACGGTTCGTTCACAGGGGCGTTTTAAAGCCGATAACGGCACGGCTCTGGTTGCCGCCGCCGTAGCTGGGTTGGGAATCGCTTACCTACCAGATTGCCTGACCTGGCAACATGTCGCCTCTGGCGCGCTCGTGCCGATCATGACTCATCATCCGCCCCCTCCGGCAGGGACATATGTTATCCGGCCACCGAACATCCTGCGCGCAAGATACGAGTTCTTACCGAGCTTCTGATCGAGTATTTCAATCAGTCACCCTACTTTGCGCAGACGGCCCTGATATAAGCGATTGTGGGTGATGTAACAGAATAGCCCGCTGGCTCAAGCATTCCTGTTTACTTATCCGCCAGCCGTGCCAGCCACGCCGCATAGGCTTCATCTGCTCCCGGCGACAAATGCTGGCGACGGTCAGCAAACTCATCATGCATATCAAATAATTTCCAGACCAGCGGAGCCAGTCTGTCCACGGGGCTGTTTGTTTCCCTGGCTTCATGCAACAGCGCCAGACTCTGTTCCTTATATTCGGCAACCAGGTCAGAGCGATAATCAAATGCCTTCCCCAGTCCGGAAAGATACATTAGCTTCGGAACTTCCGCCTGCGGCCAATGCAGCGCCATCCTGAGCGGCCATTCAAGCATCGCCCGCTCTCCCCATATGGCGCTTCGGGGTATTTGCTTATTCGCAACCAGCGTCAGCATAAACGCCTGACCCAGTTCAGACAGATAAACGCCCATCATTTCTGTAGAAGGCCGCAGATAAAACGGATCCAATGGCTGTTCACGCCTTAACCCTACGTGCGCAAGCAGACGTTGCTCAAGGTCCAGAATCAGCGATCCCAGCTCTGCTTCCAGCGCCTGGCCACTTTCTGAGACCTGTTTCGTTCTTGCCGCGCAGTTCCAGAGGGTGAGCGACACTTGCCACTGCTCCTGCTCCCCTTTTCCGGAACAGCCGATTTCTCCGGTAACAAAATAGTTCATCGCGGGCGGTACCAGATCGAAAAGCGCGTTACCATCAGTCTCATTGCCGGATAATATGGGACCTTTACCTTCCACCACCTGGATATAACAACTCGACGCGTAGTGGCTCCAGTAATGCACCGCTTCAGCAAAATAAAGGGGAATAGCACGGCTCAGACGTCCAATATTGTCTTCAAGCTGCGATTCGGATTGCACAGAGCCTTCCACTATTTTTGAAAGTGCAAAGAATCCTATTTTTTGAGCGTCTTCAGGCTTGCGGCTAAAGAGCCAGTCAGCCCGATTCAAACCGTAATGCCAAATCGGTTGAGTCAGTGACAACGTTTTGATCTGCAACTCATTGGGATCGACAGCCGCGTGCTGAACATCCTGTTTACGCATCTCCTGAAAAGCCTGCGCGAACTCATCAAGATGCTGTTTAAGGGGCGCCAGACCCAGGGCATACATCCGGGCAAGCAGCTTTTCGCCTTCCTCAACCTCACCAAGCGCCTGATAAGCGCGCAGTATGTTAATGCCCGCCATGGGATCATGCTGATGTTCGTCATAGATCGGTGCGACAAGTTCAACGATTGACGCGATTTCGCCATTCCGTCCCAGATCGCCGGAAATCATCATTAACGCACCGGCGTCGAACGCCTTACCAGCCAGCACTTCACGGTATAAGACCCGGGCTTGCTCTGTTTCGCCCTGCTCCAGATGATGGCGCGCCAGCCACAGTTGCGCTCTCCAGCTACCGGGTAAAGCTGCTGCCGTGCGAAGCGCATTCAGATATCCGGCGTCTCCCTGGCTCTCCTGCTGAAGCGTTGCCCACCAAAGCAGGCCGTTATCCTGATTCGGATCGGCCTGAATCGCCTGCCAGAGCGTTTCGCCTGCGCGGCTGTCCTCACCGCGCCCGGCAAAGACCTTAGCCAGATTAGTCAGCAGCGTTCCGGTTGCGCCGACTTTCGCAATCCCGGCACGCAGCGTGCGTTCGGCGGCATCGGATTGACCATTTTCCATTAATACAATCCCCTGAATCACATGCGCGCGCTCGGGGATGTCGTCAATTTCAACCAGACGTTCGGCAGCCGGTATCAGATCGGCAGGGAAACCATCCTCCAGGCCCGACAGAATTGCGCTATAGAGGTCTGCCGCACTGTCCCACTTTTGTTGCAGAGCAGGCAAAAACACCTTGTCGCGCCACTCGCTACGCGGGATTTTCATCTGCTGTCCGTAAGCATCGTAGGCAACAATCAATGATTCATCCGCCGCCGCGGGCTCTACTGTTGAGGAATTTTTTTTACTGCTCAGGGAAGAGAGGAGACGTTTGAACATAGATATCGTAGACGTGTATAGGGAATCATCACCACAAAGTGACATAAAACCCGCACAACGTCTATTCACCCGTGCCTGACGGCGAATCCGCACCTGAACCTGTAATGAGCCTGCGCCCTGATGATGAGACTGCGGACAGATGGATGTATTGAGCGGGGGTCTTACCCCCCGGCCTTAACAGCTCACCCCGGCCCTTCGCTCCCGGCCGCCAGCAGCGGCACCAGCACCTCGCTGATGGGCACAGGAATACCATGAACGCGACCATAACGCTGTATCACGCCATTGCGGATATCCCATTCCAGCGGGCGATTAGCCTGTCGGTCGGCAAGTATTGAGGTGCCTAAGTCGACAGGAGCACGGCGGAAAACATTAACGATCTCCTGAGGAACATCATCGTTCAGCGATGCACCGCTGGCACGGGCTACCGCCAGGCACTCGCGCAGATAAGCCAGAGCCAGTTCGGTGATATCCTCTCGTGAGAACATCCCGGCGCGTCGGTTAGCCAGGACCATCAGACCGGCAACGGCATTCTGTAGCAGTTTACGCCAGGCGATGGAGATAAAATCGGCTGACAGCTCAACCGCGCAGCCTGTGTCGCCGAGCACATCAACTATCCGTTTTGCCTGCGGCACATCAGGCAACGTAAGACGTGGTTTAGCGCGCAGCCAGACTGAAGCATCGGGCTCACGCTGGGCCGGGAACCAGACCACCGAAGGCAGCACCGTCGCGCCGTTGACGTAGGGCGCTAACTGGCTTTCCTGCTCGACGCCATTTTGCAGCGCACATACCACCGTGTTTTCATCACACAGCGCAGCCAACCAACTGGCGCAATCAGCAACCTGGGTGGTTTTCACCGCGACAAACACCAGATCGAACGGGCGACCGATCGCTGCCGGATCGTTCAATACCGGGCCTGGCACCACGACTTCCCTCGCGTCGTGCCGCAAAATTAACTGCGAATGCGCGGTACGCCCGCAAAGGAGCGGCGTTCGGCCAACTTCATGCAGAACAGCGGCGATGGTGGTCCCGATAGCGCCAGGACCAATCAGCGCGACAGTGGGATAGTCAGACATCTTGCGTTCTCCTGATTTGATTAACCCATCATCAGGGCAGGTGTCTGTACTAAATAGCACGAGGTAAACACAAAAACAAAAAAGCCCGCATTCACGCGGGCTTAGAGGGGTTTTATCGCTGTTATGCGCCAGACGTTAAATCATTCCCCTGACATTGTCTTTGAACTAAATGGCTTAGCTGATACTCCAGTCTTCCAGACGTAATCCATTAATACGTTCGAACTCACGGGTATTGTTCGTCACCAGAATTAAACCCAGTGCGCGGGCGTGGGCCGCAATCATGCTGTCATACGGGCCAACGGGCGTACCTGCTCTTGCCAGTTCTGCCCGGATTTGCCCCGTCTGTACCGCCGCATCGATACCATAATTCAGCACCTCCAACCGGGCGATGAATCCTTCGACCACGCGCAGGTTTTTCTCCGGGCTGGCAGATTTCTCCGCGCCGTAAATCAGCTCCATCAGCGTGACAGAACTGATGCACATCCGCCCGTAATGCTGGTTAAACGCCTCCCGGACTGCCTGAGGTTTATTTTTGATCGTATAGATACAGATATTGGTATCCAGCATGTATTTGAGCATCAGAACTCTTCCCGGTCCTGGTCACCTGGCTGTTCACGGGCGGCCATAAAGTCAGACGTCACGCTCTCACCATCAAACCAGCTGTCCCAACTTTCGCCTGCGGGAGTAATAATGCGCGTTCGCCCTACCGCGACGATATCCACGTGTTTGACATCCTCCGGTAAAGCCACCGCTTTTGGCAGACGCACCGCCTGGCTACGGTTGCTTTTGAATACGGTTGTCTTTTCCATTCTCGCCTCCAGTGGTGAAGTTTTATACACAGTGCCAGCATAAGGCAATCATGGGATATGTCAATGGGATATACATAAGAAGGAAATACCGCGGCAGAATTTCAACAGGCAGCGCTCTACCGATACAGGAGGAACTGCCGGGGGAGCGTAACGAGCATCTGATTGACAAGCCGGATCTGAAATCCGCGATGGACTACTGGCACAACCCTCTCCGCGATGCCGGGCTGACGGGCGAATACTCCCCTCACGCTCTTCGCTATGCCTGGGCGCAGGATGCGATCCGCTATTACGAGGGGCAGGGGTTAAGCTACAAAGAGGCGCTGGCGGTAACCTCAACGGATCTGGGACATGGGGATGGGCGAGGACGGTATATCGAGCAAGTATGAATGTACATAAATAAAAACCCCCTGTAAAAACAGAGGGTTGATTGCAGTTTTACCTGTTCATGAAAACTCAGGAAGGGTTATCGGCTTATTCCCACTCAATTATATTGTTATAATTAATTTACATTAAAATCATATGGTTATAAAAAAACCTATCGGCAATACCATAATAAATACCATGTCAGGAAGATGATCCCATTCCTGAATGAAACGGCCTAAACGGCAATAACTTTACTACCGATCCAAGAGAGGAGTGAAAAGGTCTCGAAGAGCTCTATCGTCAAACTTCTCCCGCTCTCTCTTGTTCGATGGTGGGAAACTCGGGGAGGGAGCGGGACTGCTCCGGTCTTCAATCTCGCCGATTCGGTCCTCGATGTCTGAGACGGCGCTACTCAAAACATCTTCCGGCACGCCGAAACGGGGCGCGAACTTTTTGAGGGCATCGATACGATCCGATAAGGAGGACTCGCTATCATCCTCGTTGATGCGACTGGTATTCTCCTCGAACTCTTCTAGCACAGCGGCCTGCAAGGCATGGTTGATGCTGGACGGCAGCCCTTGCGCTGCATCCACTGCATCCACGAGCGTGGAGAGCATGTCACTCGAACACCAGCGTATAGTGTCCGTGATCGCCTTCTCAAGGAGCTCCAATAATTCGGTTTCGTATATGAATGGCCGCCCATATCCCTTGTCACCTAGCCGACAAAATATGTCGATCAAGGCCTCTCCATCCAACCATGCACCAAAGCCCTGCTGTGGATTGCGGGCAATCGCCATGATGCTGTCAGCAAATGCCCGCTCGTTCGTGAGCCGCCACCAGTCCATCAACATCCCCAGCCGTTTGGAGTTTGCAGCATCGTTGTATTCAAGCGACCGCGCGTCGCCAGCTCGCGGGCGCCAGTGCGGACGCGTTTCGATCATATCCAGCATGCCAGCGCAGGCTAGGGCGATCTTTGTTTGATCGTCTTCGCTAAGACCGCGCGGATACACAAAATCCCACAAACTCGACAACCAGTCTATGGAGACGGCTGTAGGGACAAGACGAATTAATAGCTCTGTGTCCAACAGATAGGATGAGAGATAATCCTTGAGCGAAGGATTGAGAAAAGAAACCCTTGGTCCGCTGATGTTGACAATGTTGACGAAGCTACCTTCTAGGATGCGAAGGGCTTCTTCGAAGTCCTTAGGCCCGTGCGGTTGGCCATAGGCTGTGCTCATCGCTGTATGTAAGGGCTCGAAAGACGAGCGAAGCGTGCCAAGGGGCACCCCATACTCCGTGAGAAAAAACATCGCCATCAAGAGGTGTCTGCACCGATGATCGATATGTGTCCGGAATGCGGTATCCCAAATCTGGCTAGGGTTATTCAGAGCACCGATAAAGGCCACAGCATAGTCTGCGGGTTCGATATCACCAATGCGAAATGCATCGGTCATAGCCTCGATGACACGCGGGTTATAGTTCTTGTGATCAACAATTTCCGCAAGCTTCTTGCTTTCCAATAGCGCACGGATATGCGACTGTGGTGTCTCTGACACGAGTAGATGATTGTAAAGAATCCTCGCCTTAATCCGGCGCGTATAAACACCAACATCGAGAACGTACTTCGTTACATCGAGGCGCTGGTCGCCAAGATGTTCGGAAACCCTCCGGGCTTCTTCAAAGATGTACCCGCGCGTCGTCAGGATAAAACGAGCATTTGGGGAGCGACGTACTCGGCTCATGAACCGCGCTAAATCAGAATCCTTGTGCGCCAGAGCTTGCCGGTCGAGGGCAACCCTTCCCAGGAAGTCGTCGAAAAGGAACACCTGCTTTTTGCTGTCGCTAATGGCCGCGAAGCCGTCCTCTAGACTACGGATGGGAACGAGCTCCCACTCCTCACTCAGGAAGGTGTAACACAGCATCTCGGCCAGTGTCGTTTTACCAACACCCGGGGGCCCTGAGATGATAAGAAGCCGATGCTTCTCCAGCGTAGCCAGTGATTGATCGAAGCTCGGGTTTGATGCGTAGACACGGACCTTCTGTTCAATATCTTCTCGCGTGAACGCTGCAAAGGTATGGGCCGCCGCGCGTACGACTCGGTCTAGAACACCCGCACCTGAAAGCCACAGTTTGATGTGCGACTTGAGAATATCTGGGAACTTCCGGAGAAGACCGTTGAGGTCCTCCGGACCAAAAATATCCGCTTCCGACCTCAGGCTGGGCCCTATAAGCGGAGTGAGCTTACCCTTTCCAAGTGGGGTGAACTTACAGGAAGTCGCTAAAATGTAGCGAATCGGAGCGAGCTTATCGATTGAAAATCGCTCACGCTTCATAGTGGCTATCAACTTACCGAACGGCGAACCTTCATAATGCTTCGCCTGTAGAATGACGTTACCATTAGCCTGCGCGTGCCGGCCATCAATACCGCCATCCGGCCCTGCGCAGAATGCTTCGAAGCGAAGTCCTTCTTCTCGTCCTATGAGGTCTCGAACAAGATCCTCAAAGTCGGCCGATGATAGATTTTTGAAATCGTAACTCATGCTGCCGTTTCGTCCACTGCGTCGGTGGCTGTGTTCTCATTCGCAAGTGCTAGAGTAGCTAGCGCTTGTGGCCCCATCATCATCTCATAATGCGCGAGGTGATTTGTGACTTCGAATATTCTGCGAAAAATATCGAGATAACGGGTGACCATTGCTTCATCGACAGAAATGTACAGGTCATCGTTGAAACTGTGCGATCCATCATTCACCCAAGTAAATAGCGAACCACATATTTGCTGGTCGCGACCCTCGAATCTCGCGCAGATGTCATCCTTATCAAGGTTTCCGAGAATCTTGAAGTAGTTCTCGAGGATGCGTCTTAGCGTGTTTTGGAGCGCGATATTTGATCGGTTCGGCGATCTGACCTCAGCCCAAAGGAGCTCATAAGAAGTACTGATAGGGTTGTGATTGTAGCTGGTGATTACGGATACATCGTTCACTTTCCGCACGATCCAAAACGTCTCATGTGCTCGGCATTCTGTGCCGCGCTTGGGATCGAAAGATACTTCCTTATGGAAGTAGATGTTGTGCGTCAATAGAAAGACCTGCTTAATAAGCCCAGTCCCTCGGCAAGCCTCATCGAGCACACGTTTGATCAGAGCACTGACGATAAAGAGCACATCGCTGTCAAGGCTAGAGACAGGATCGTCAAACACGACGACTCGCTCCGCATTTATCCCGCTTGCATTCATACTGCCTCTAATGAGGTGGTAAAAGTAGAGGAAAGTGATGAAGGTGCGCTCTCCCTCGCTAAGGGTGGTAGCCGCTTCGCTCCCATCTCCTCTTACAATTTCATAGAGGTTTTGATGTTGGCCAACGGTCGCGAGGCGGAAACCCGTAAAGCCGAACGATCTTAGAATGGCGTTAATTTCCGTAACGGTTGGCTGAACACTCGTTACTTCGCGTTCCAACGCTGCAAGTTCGTTACTGGCCTCTGCAAGCGCCGCTCGCTTTGAAGCAAGCCCGGCCGTCAGGCCAGTAACGGCACGATCAAGCCCCCTTTTCGCGTTATCGTGGTCAGTAAATGCGAGCCTCGACTCCTCAAGTAAACATCTCCAGATTTGCGATATAAGAGTGGCCCGCTCGGTCGCCAGATTGTCAACTGTCGCATTGTGCTTACCTATCTCAGTATTCGCGTTGGAGATAGCATCTTGAAGGGAGGCGACGATTTCACCAACGGGCTCAAGCGTGACTTGCGAACTTGCCTCTTTCCGTTTGCGGTCGATTTGCCGAAGATTCAACTCTAACCGTGCCGAGAGTCGATCGATATCGGCGCGAAACGCTACCACATCAAGATACTTGCTTCCCGCACTGTGGATCAACTCGAGCCGAGACAAAAGGGTTTTGGAGTGAGCATCATATGCGTCCCTTATGCGTTCGATTGCTGCGATATCAGCAAGATAGGTTTCGTCAAAGTAGTCATTCAGTTTTGTTTTAAGAGAGTCGTTCATCTCCTGCTGGCAGAATGGGCACTGCGGCCCCGTTTCGTCTACATAACCAAGGCCTTGCCGCACCCAGTCGCTGTTGCCGAGGCGACGTATAAGTGCAGCGATGTCGACGTCTTCTTTCCCTACGATTTTTTTCGAGAGAACTGCCGAGCCTTCAAGGACCACAAGGTCGTTGGCGTCAAACACTACGATGGGTGTAAGACGTTCGAGCCCTTTCTCAAAAATTGTCAGCGCACGTTGTTTGAGCTCGTCAAGCGGGACAATCTCAGCAGAGTTCTGCGCCCACTCCATCAGGATCTTGTCGCAAAAGTTAGCCTTTGAACTTCGGAAGCCAGTGAATGCCTCTTGAAAATAAGGATCGTGGAGTGTCTTGATCTCCCAGCATTTCTGTTCTATGCCAGTCCTTAAAGTCTGGAGTTCCCCGAGCTTGCCGGAGCTTACGTCACCCAAGGTATTTTGGAGTTGAGCAATGTCTCGGGTTAGGGATTGCACTTGGGCGTTCGCCGCTTCGATCTTGGCAAGCGTTTCAGCCTCCGCCTGCCCTAGCGTGAAAATGCCCGGCATCTGTTGAGCGAAATTCCGAGAGCAGAAGTCACTGTTGTAGACAAGACGCTCCAGTGGCTGACCGGTCCACGTAACAGCGCAGGCGGGTTTTGAAGCGGGGTCTGCAATGACACGCGAGATAGTCGTTTTACCCGATCCATTGGTACCGAAAATAAAATTGATTGAGCGAAGTCCTGCCAGACGTTGCGTATTTGCCCCGTAACTTGCTTCGTTTGTTATAGAAATATCAGATAGCATTTTATCCCCTTTCGCGCCGATTGCGAGTCCCCCCGAACGCGAGAATTAGCGAAACGGACTTAAGCATACACACTACGAAGCCACCTTGCGCCCAGCGTCGCAAAGGATATTCACTCATTTTTGAGGAAACCGCATCCAGCTTGGGCCGTCACGACCGACGCAGCTTGGTCATCATTGTTTCGCTGCGGATCCCGAACATGTACAGTCGCACTCAAATGCCTCTTTCATCTGTCGTAAAAGAATCGCCAACTCATCCAAACTTCCATCGCGACGTACTTCGGCAAGCAACTGTTCTGAATAGGCCGGATTGGCGCGGAGATATTCGACCATTACCTCAATATGTGATCTGTCTTTCATTTCGCGATACCCCCATCCCTACGGAACAATCAAGCATGCAGAATTTTGATATATTTCATGTTGCCCACCGAATTTTATTGGATTGCACAATCCAAAGTACATCAAAATGGATATGTATTGCAGGTTAAACCAGCAACCAATCCCGAAGAAGCATCAAACAGAAAACCCGAAAAACTGAGCATAACCCTTCGTCATTTTCTGGAAAAGACTATAGCGCTCATTTTCTCTCGAATTCCCGCCTGTAATTCGCGAAATTCGATCATCATCTGCTCAACGTCAACGGGCCTTGCACCTTGACCGCGCCTTTCAGCTAGCCAGAGCTTCAACAAACCCGCAACTCGACCAAGATTGCCATTCATCTTCACAAGTTCGCGCACTGCCTCCAAATCAGCCCGTGACCCTATCGGCTGATTCAGTCCGATGGCCCTTAAAAACGCAGCACAGGACAAGCCCGCCGCATCCGCTCTGCGTACCAATTCTCCCTTTTCATCATCAGTCACCCAGACCTTAATAGGGGGCACCTGACGGCGCGGCCGGTCTGCCTCTCTCTTTGATGTCTTGTTGTCGTTCATCAAACCTCCACAGCGTAATTGGTGGGGCGCGGCAGCGACTGTCAGCCTCGCAGAGCAAGATGCCGTCGAGCCGCAGGCGAGTAAGGGGCGGTGGTGGAGGCCCTAGCTGCGTAGCAGCGTAGGCCTACAACACACATCTTGCCGTACTGCTCAGTGCAATTTAACGCTAATGGCCAGCTTCGCTAACATCAGTTGCGTTCATTTTCCTATAATTGCGCTAGTTTTCCTTAAATCACGCAGTGTCGCGTTATTACGAGCACAGAATTGCGTAAAATTGCGCTAATTTTATTTGCTTGGATATACTGGTTTGGACCGAACATCGAGAACGGAGAAAGGCACATGACCGACCATCAAAATGCAAATACTGAACGTCGCCCTCAACGCCGTGGCCGCGCATCGTTCGTAGCGGTACTTGATGAGGTGCGGAAGGAGCACGAGCGCGGGGTACCGCTGGTGTGGATTTATGAGGCATTCGCGGACCGGCTCGAAATGGGATACACCCAGTTCACAAAATACGTCACACGATATATCAAACGAGGTCAGCCAATTCTCGCTCCCTACAAGCACGATGGGAAGCGATGATCCTGTTATGGTCAAGCATGCCGACGGTCGTTAGAATGCAATTACATTCAACGGCGTAAAGCCAAAATAACACCAAAGAGGAGTGGATAAATTGGCTAGAAAGACACTTTCAGAGCGGCGAGCTGATGCGCTTTCTGAGCTTGAAATGGCGAAAGCCAGATTGGCAAAACTCGACAATGAGGCAGCAGAAAGAATCGGAAGAATTGCAATAAAGTCAGGATTGGTTAATCTTGATCTTACGGACGATCAAGTCCGGGAGGAATTCGACAAAATCGTGGAAAGGATCAGCAAGGGGAATTGATCATGAAGACAGCTCACCGCATCAGCGCATTGGCCAATCAACTCAACGAATTGCAAGCCTGCCTCGGTCGAGCCAGTGGGAGGTCTAGCAAGAGCGTTATGGAAGCCCAGCGCATTGCGGCCGAGCTGGCTTCTTCACTCGAAGAGTGGCACCTTGAAACGTTGCACATCCCTGAAACAGAGCGTGACCTCTATCGCGTACAGAATCCCTATTACGCGACCCACTGACGCCGCACACCGCCTTATCAAAAGCTCACTTCGGTGGGCTTTTTTTGTCCGCAAAACGTAACAAACCGGACAGCCGAACCCCATTCACGCGTCAAGAAAAACGCGATCAAAATCATAGTGTTGAGAAACAATCTCTTGAAGATTGACGGACAGTTTACGGACATAAACCATTGAATTATATGCAGATAAAAAATTATCCGCATATTTAAAACTGCTCCATATCGGTAAATAATCAAACCTCTAATGATGACAAAACGAGGCATTCGGTATGGAAATAGAATCGCAAAAAACGTCAGCTTATGCCGCCCGAAAATTCGGTCGAGGCGCGGCGCTCGCTCTAGCAATGGCAAGCGCAAGCCTTAGTGTAAGTCTCTACATGGCACCGGCTCCGGCCTATGCCATCTACTGCTCGAACTGCTCGACGTTCTATCAGCAGATGTACGAGTACGCCGAAGCGGTCAACACACAACTGAACACCGCGCAGCAGTTGCAGACGCAGATCCAGCAGTACGACAACATGATTAAGCAGGGCATGTCACTGCCCAACCGCATGTTCAACACCATCACTGGCGACCTTCAGCGCGTGGCCAGTGTCTACAACTCGGCGCAGTCGCTCGGCCGCAACATCAGCAATCTGGACGAACAGTTTCGCCAGCAGTTCAAGGGCTATGACAGCTATCTGAACTCGATTGGCCAAGGCCAAAGCAACATGCCGCAGCGTTATCGAGATTGGGCGCAATCGGGCTTCGATAACGCCCGCACGGCCATGCAGGCCGCTGGCGTAAATACCAGCACATTCGAGAATGAGAGCGCGATGCTGGATCAGTTGGTGAGCCGTTCGCAGTCGGCCGTTGGCCGTCAGCAGGCCATTCAAGCCGGGAACGAGATTGCGGCGCAGAACGTGCAGCAGCTCCAGAAGCTGCGCGATCTGGTGGCTACGCAAATCACCCTGCAAGGCAACTACATGGCCAAGCAAACCGAGCAGGAGGCCATGAAGAACGCCGCTGATGAACATTTCTGGGGCGGTCAAAGCACACGCGGCGGCGCTAAAGGGTACTGATTATGACGATTTCTAAGATCTTCCTTTTGATGCTGTGCCTCGGTTCCGCTCTTGGTGGGGCCGTTTTGGCTGGTGTGATTGTCTACGCGGGCAATGATTGCGCGGTAACGACACCCCAGACCCCGAAAGAGGCAGACGCAAAATTCTGGAGCGGCCAAAGCACACGCGGCGGCGCTAAGGGGTACTGATTATGCAGCGTTCACTAATGCTGAATTGCATCATTATCGGCCTGCTTCTGACAGCCGGAAGCGCCTCGGCCGCCGGTGTCGATTTGGGGCAAAGCGACACTTCAATGCAAAGCCTCTTGGATATGATTCTGGAGAAATCCAGCGAGTGGGGGCCAAAGTTACAAGGGTATGCCCGAAATTTGTTGTTCCTGCTCGCTGGGATTCAGTTCGTTTGGACGTTCGGCAACTTGCTTTGGCAAAGTGCGGAAGTAGGAGAAATGTTCCGCGAGCTGATCAAGTTCGTCATGACGATAGGCTTTTTCCTCGCCTTGCTGACGTACTCCACGGAGTGGAGCACGGCTATCGTGAACAGCTTCCGTGAAGCAGGGGCACATGCTTCGGGATTTGTCAAGGAACTGATGCCCGGCGATATGTTCGCCACTGCTGTGGAGCTATCAGAGAAAGTGCTATCCAGCATTTCTCTTTTCTCTCCCGAAACTGCGATTGTCATTGCTATTTCGGGCATCATCATTCTGCTGTGTTTCGCGTTCATCGCCGCATTTATGTTCGTGACGCTTGTCGAGTCTTACGTACTGATAAATGCGGCCGTGCTGTTCGTCGGCTTTGGCGGTTCGTCGTGGACGCGGGATTTCGCAATTGCTCCACTTCGCTATGCCGTGGCCGTTGGTGCCAAGCTGTTCATTCTGACGTTGATTGTCGGCCTGATCGTGACGGTATCAAAGGAATGGTTCGCTCACTACCAAGGTGATATTGGATCAACGCTAACCTTACTGGGTCTGTCGTTGGTGTGCGCCTACCTGTCTCGTTCTATCCCGGATCTGATTGCGGGCATGATCACCGGCTCATCGATGGGCGGCGGTGCGGCGATCGGTGGTATGGCAATGACTGCTACGGCCGCCGTCGGCGGCTTGGCTGTGGGTTCCATGATGTCAGGCGGCGCAAATGCAGCCGGTGGCGCTGCGGGTGCGTTGGGCGGCGGTTCTGGTGGTGGCGCTGGAAGTGGATTGGCCGAAAGCATCAATGCGAGCATGGCCGGTGGCCAGCAGAACCTTGCACCGTCCGCCATGCCGTCCATGAACAGTACGTCGACCAAAGGAACGGCGACGGGCGGTAGCACAGCCGCTCAGTCGGCCGGTTCTCGCGTCGGTGGCTCGCAGGCGGGCAAATCGCTGTCAGATAGCGGCATCAACAGCCCGATCGACACTCCGCGCAACAGTGGTCTCAGTGGGCCGCAGCAGGCGGCGCAAACACTGAAAAAAGCGGCCTCCGGCGCTAACAACTTGGCTAGTGCGGCCACCCGTGGCCTCGGGACGCTCGCCGCTATCTCTGTGCCGGGCATGGAAGGCGCGGCGAGTATGGGCGGCGGCACCCCGCCGCAAATGCCTGACGGCGATGAGGGTGACGAAAAACACCCACCTAACAGCGGTGTATCCGCAGATGTTGCGGAAGAAACCAATGTTATTCGTCCAGCACAAGAACCGTCCGCAGCCCCGGCACAACCGACCGGCGCGGAGAAATCCAACAACCCGAAACAGGAAGGTGAGGCATGAACCTCTATAGCAAACCAATTCCCGGCACCCTTGCTCGCATGAAGGTGCCCGGCATGTCAGCGGAAGCGACGGCCAAGGCTGACGCGCTGGCAGCGACTGGAAACCGCAAGAGCGATGAAACCCAATCAACTGCTGCCAAGGCGGCCAATGCACCGGAGACCGAACAATGATTGAATATCTGATTTTCTGTGTGGCGGCCTTCGCTGTCGCCTTCGGCATGTACTTCCTGCGCGAATACCTGCGCTCACGGGGCTATGGACCGCAACTCGATGCATTTGCGCGGTGGCTGGAACCACGAGAACAACGCATGAACCGTTATCGCCTTAAGGCTGCTAATGGCTTGTTTGGGGCGGCGCAGTCCATCAACCGCCTCCCGCTGTTCGGAAGCAAGCATCAGGTGGTGATGATAGAGCAACTGCGCATGGCCATCATGTCGGAACAAACACTAAAAGAGCGCCAGCAGCGCCGCAAATGATCCCGCCCGCCCTGCCAAGTGCAGGGCTTTTTTTGGCACCAAAAGGAAGGACGTTCTCCGCTCCGTCTATTACACACCGTAAAAACGGCCTGTATCGCCCTGTGAGAAGTTTTCACACCTGACAGCAATAAACTCCATTGCGACGCCGAAAAAAACACCACCACGACCCATGCGGGAGCGATTTTGTACGCTTTTTCAGTCCATTAGAGCCTTATGCCGGTTTTGGCCCTGTCCTTCCCTTTTTGGTGCCTGATGTCTTTTTGCCGGTTTCAACAGCTCGACCAGGCTCTGCGACCGGTGGGTAATCCACGGAACTAACCGCGTCGGCGACGGCTGGCCCACCCCACCTTTTTGGTGCCCAACGGCCGTAGGCCGACCAAGAGCAGCAAGCGATGAGCTGCGCCATCAAGGCGCGGCGCTTAGCGCGCATGCTGGAGATTCTTAGAGAATCTTGGATGGAATTTGCGAACGGCCCGCAAAGGCCCGCCGTTGCTGGGTTTTCAGAAACTGGCCGGGTGCCGTTAAACAGGGGGCTGGGTACTGTTAAACAGGGGGTGGGGTGCCGTTAAACAGGGGGAGCAGCGTTACAGTCGGATGCCTTGGGTCGCCCGATTTCCCATTTGCCCTTAGCATACTCGTCCAGCCTCCAACCCACGGCAGCAAGCTCGGCCAGCGCCTTGCGTGCCGTCTGGCGGCGCTTTTTGATGGTATTCGGGTTGGTCGGTTCATCCGGCCAAACATAGCCGCATAGCGTGTCCAGCTCTACCCGCCCCGACTTACCGAGGTCAATCCAGCCGCATAGTCGTTGATGAATCAGGCGGGCGGGGTCGGTCTGTAGCTTCCTAACTTCGGCCATGTCTATGCGGATGTGCTGCCCGCCCATGATTGCGCGAGCAATAAGAGGGTTCAATGCCACATACAGCTTGCCGTCCTGCTCATCACTTGCGTACTCAGACAGCAATCGGAAGCCCTGCCGCTTCCTTCCATTTTGCGCAATGATAGAGACTTTCCAGAGCCTCTCAATGCAATCGCGTACTGGCCTAGTATTGTCGATATCCGCATAGCCAACCTCACGGGCCAGCGACCGATAGCTACCCTTGACCACCATCGCATCCTGCTGGACAGCTTCCCACTTGGGTTCGAGAAATAGCCGCAGCTGCCGACCGGCTTCTGTCTGAGGATCGGGAGAAAGCACAAGGCCAGAAGGTCCAGCCATTGCTACCAGTCCTTGCAGAATACGGAGATCGTCGGCCCCCAGCGGTTCCGGCCCACTGAACTCGATACGCTTGCCGTTGCCGTAGTCATATACAACGTCCAGCTTGCTACGCTTGCGTTCGCCACGTTTGAGGCTACGGAACAGGCCGGGTGCCAGACAATGCACCGGGTCGTGCCGGGCGTGAGTTAAGTCATGCTTGCTCACGTTGATGCCCCTTTCCGCTGTCCTGCTTGGCGTCCAACAACTCCACCGGCAGCAAAACGCCGCCGTCATGACGCTGATACCAGCGATCATCGTCGTCTTCGGCGTAGTTGCCCTTGCTCACGCCGAACCGCAGAAAGTGTTTGCGCCGCTCATTTCCGATAGGCCGTCGGTCATATATGCGATCACTGAGGCGTTCGGCCTCAGCCTCGGTCATTCTGGCGACATAGCCACACCAGCGGGCATTGTCGATTAGAGCGGATGCGCCTCGTGCTGCCTGCTGTTGATCCGTCTGACCTTCGCGGGCGCTACCTTTGCTGACATGATGCAGGTATAGAACTGAGGCTCCGGTGCTGGCCGCAACATGCTCAAGCGTGGCAACAAGTCTTGCCATGTCGCCGTTGCTGTTCTCGTCTCTGTCATGAATGCGGCTCAGGGTATCCAGTACGATCAACCGGGCACCGGCGCAAAATTCAATGACGCGGGCAAGGTGCCGCTCATCCATCACGTTCAAGCGCTTACCCATGATCGGCTCAAGGGTGAGGTTCTGCGCGATGGCTTCGCGTGACTGCTGGTTCAGGTGCTGGCCAATGGAATGAATACGGCGCACCAGTGCGACTTTCGGGTCTTCTCCAGCGCAATAGACCACGCGGCCAGTACTGGCCGGGGAAAGCCCTAAAAGATCACCACCGGCAATGCTGCAAGCGATGGTCATTGCGGCTTCCAGTGCCCAGAAGCTCTTTCCTGTGGCTCCGGGAGCCACCAACGCGCCTACTGTCCCTGCAAGGAAGCCCGGCCAAATAAAGTCCAGTGTGGGCGGTTCGTTTTCGAACGCCGCCCGTAAGTCAATCGCCACAATTCAGGCCCCCATTCCGGGCCGGGGAGCCGGGCCGCCTTTCTTACGTGCATCAAGCCATTCCAATATCTCGGCCAAATCCCAAACAACTTTTCGGCTGCTGAGTGCAATGCGACGAGGGAATGCCCCTTGTTGCTCAAGATTGAAAATTGTTCTTTCAGAAAACGGAATTATTTCTAACAGCCTCTTTTTGTCGATAAGGACCGTGGGCTTATGCGTGAATTTTGTTTGCATACCGAATACCTCGTTTTGTCATCATGCGAGGCTTAAGTATTGCTCTAAAATGCCCTATATTTCCAGACATCTATCGCCATTTTTTTCAAAAAAAATCAATCACATAGTGCACGTCAAACGTCCGTTTGGCGGACAGCGTTATTCGCCAAATCTCTTGTTTTCCGGGAGTTTTTTTAAAGAATTTTTGGAGATAATAAATGTCCGTCAAACATATTTTTACGGACAAAGAAAAGCCCACCGAAGTGGGCATTTCGCTACAAAAAGCAGGTCTCAAGGCTCCGAATCAGTCCTTGAGGCGGGGCTTCCTGATTGTCCACTCGTCGATCATGTCCGCCCAATCCTGTAGCATCGCCCTGCGCTGATCGCGGTACTCGGCCTTGTTGTAGACGGCGCGAACGCCCTTCTGTTCGTGCGCAAGGCACTTCTCGATCCAGTCAGTGTTATAGCCTGCCTCATGCAGCAGCGTGCTGGCTGTACGCCGCAAGTCGTGCGGTCCGAACTTGCCAAGCGACTGTCCTTCCTTCTGAGCCAGACGATAGATCAGCGTGAGCACCCGATTGAGCGTGGCGCTGCTCATCGGTAAGTCCGAGTCATAGCGCGACGGCAGCACGTACTCCGAGCTGCCCGCGAAGATTTTCAGAGCTATGAAAATGTCGAGCGCCTGCCTAGAAAGGAACACCAAATGGGGATTACGGCGCTTCATCCGCTCCTTGGGGATTGTCCAGAGCGCGTCGGTGAAATTGATTTCGCTCCACGTTGCGTTGGTCAGTTCGCTTTTGCGTACCATCGTAAGCAACAGCAACTTGGCGGCCGCACGGATCGAAGGTGTGGTGCCAATGCGCTCCATATACTGGTACATCAAGCCAATTTCATCTGGCGTCAGTGCTCGATCTCGCGGCTCGAACTTGGCGATAGTCGAGGGGCGCACCAGATCGGCCGGGTTCTCAACCTTCTGGCCGCGTTCTATGGCCCAACGGAAGACCTGCATCACAATTTCGCGGCAAAGCACGGCCGTTGCCGGCGCCCCGCGCTCCACGATCGCATCAGTCAGCGCCCGTAAATCCTCATGGGTGATTTCTGTCAGCTTCTGGTTACCGAACTTCGGCTTAAGCTCGCGCTCGAAGGTAGCTCGACGCATATCGCGGGTAACGTCAGCCATTTGATAGCCGCGTAGCCACTTTTCGCCCCAAGCACCAAAGTTTTCAGCGTCCTTAACGCGGGCTTTGTCCCGCGCCTTCTCTTTGGCTGGAGATTTCCCTGCGGCGATCATCTTCTTGGCCTCGCCGAGCCGTTCGCGGGCTTCGGCTAGCGTAATCCCTCCGACACCGTACCGGCCGAAGGTGATGGTCTCCTGCCTACCGTGGATCGAGTAGTTGTAGCGGAATGAAATCGAACCCGCAGGCGTGATGGCCACGTAGAGGCCGTCACGGTCATTCACTTTGTAGAGCTTGTCCTTGGGCTTGAGGTTGCGCAGCTTGGTATCAGTCAGCATGATCGGATTGAATCTCCACTCAAAAATACCATGCTCAAGAACCTCCGCAATCCCTCCATAATCACCTTACAAAACAATGCGTTAGCCTATATTGATACCATGAACACCCCACTGAGGGTCGCATGGTATCGAGTTCCGAACATGGCATCAGGTTCAAATCGTACCACCCATTCTGCCATAAGAAGGAGTTGCTTGACGATGCCCTATATTGCCAGACACTGCCAGACGCAAAATCGAAAAAAGTCCGCATTTACGCGGACTTAGATGTTATTAATGCCAGTAGATGCCTGACAATGCCAGACGTTGGATCATTCCCACTCAATGGTCGCTGGCGGCTTACCAGAGATGTCATACACCACGCGGGAGATGCCATCCACTTCGTTGATGATGCGGTTAGAGACGCGGCCCAGGAATTCATAAGGCAGATGCGCCCAGTGAGCGGTCATAAAGTCGATGGTTTCGACGGCACGCAGGGAAACCACCCAGTCGTACTTACGGCCATCGCCCATAACGCCTACCGAACGCACCGGCAGGAACACGGTGAACGCCTGGCTGACTTTGTCGTACAGGTCGGCTTTACGCAGCTCTTCAATGAAAATGGCGTCGGCGCGACGCAGCAGATCGCAGTACTCTTTCTTCACTTCGCCCAGTACGCGAACGCCCAGACCCGGTCCCGGGAACGGATGGCGATACAGCATCTCGAACGGCAGACCCAGCTCCAGGCCAATCTTGCGCACTTCGTCTTTGAACAGCTCTTTCAGCGGTTCAACCAGGCCCATCTTCATCTCTTTCGGCAGGCCGCCCACGTTGTGGTGCGACTTGATGACATGCGCCTTACCGGTGGCGGAAGCGGCAGACTCGATAACGTCCGGGTAGATAGTGCCCTGGGCCAGCCACTTCACGTCTTCCAGTTTCAGCGCTTCTTCGTCGAACACTTCTACGAAGACGCGACCGATAGTTTTACGCTTGGCTTCCGGCTCGTCGATACCGGCCAGTTGTGACAGGAAGCGCTCTTCTGCGGGCACATGAACAATGTTCAGTCCGAAATGGTCGCCGAACATTTCCATCACCTGCTGGGCTTCGTTCAGACGCAGCAGACCGTTGTCCACGAAGACGCAGGTCAGGCGATCGCCAATGGCGCGGTGCAACAGCATCGCCGTCACAGAAGAATCCACGCCGCCGGACAGGCCGAGAATCACTTTATCGTTACCCACCTGCTGGCGGATGCGCTCAACGGCATCGTCGATGATTTTCGCTGGCGTCCACAGCGCTTCGCAGCCACAGATGTCACGCACGAAGCGTTCCAGCATCCGCAGGCCCTGGCGGGTATGCGTCACTTCCGGGTGGAACTGCACGCCGTAGAAGCGTTTTTCTTCGTTAGCCATAATGGCGAACGGACAGGTTTCGGTGCTGGCAACGGTCACAAAACCGTCGGGGATGGCGGTCACTTTGTCGCCGTGGCTCATCCAGACATCCAGCAGCGGGTTACCGCTGGCGCTCAGGGCGTCTTCAATGCCTTCCACCAGCATGCTGTCGGTGGTGACTTCCACCTGGGCATAGCCGAATTCGCGCTCGCTGGAGCCTTCAACCTGGCCACCCAACTGCATCGCCATGGTCTGCATGCCGTAGCACACGCCGAATACCGGCACTCCCGCCTCAAAGACATACTGCGGCGCACGCGGGCTGTTGGCTTCCGTGGTGCTCTCCGGACCGCCGGAAAGAATAATCCCGTTGGGGTTAAACCCACGAATCTGTTCTTCAGTCACATCCCACGCCCAGAGTTCGCAGTACACGCCCAGTTCACGCACGCGGCGCGCAACCAGCTGGGTATACTGAGAACCGAAGTCGAGAATAAGTATGCGATGTTTATGAATGTTTTCCGTCATTGACGTTTATTCCGAGGCAGTAGCAATTAAAGTCAATCGCCCGGCGCAGGGCCGGGCGAGTCATATCAGGAGCCCAGGCGATAGTTGGGGGACTCTTTGGTGATGGTCACATCGTGGACGTGACTTTCCTGAATCCCCGCGCCGCTGATGCGAACAAACTCCGCTTTGGTGCGCAGGGCGTCGATAGTACCACAGCCGGTCAGGCCCATACAGGAGCGCAGGCCCCCCATCTGCTGATGCACTATCTCTTTCAGGCGGCCCTTATAGGCTACGCGCCCTTCAATCCCTTCCGGCACCAGTTTGTCGGCGGCGTTATCGCTCTGGAAGTAGCGATCGGAAGAGCCTTTGGACATGGCGCCCAGCGAGCCCATACCGCGGTAGGATTTGAAGGAACGGCCCTGGTAGAGTTCGATCTCCCCCGGGGACTCTTCGGTGCCCGCCAGCATGGAGCCCACCATCACGGCGCTGGCGCCAGCGGCGATAGCCTTGGCAATGTCGCCGGAGAAACGGATACCGCCATCGGCGATAACCGGAATACCGGTGCCTTCCAGCGCTTCAACGGCGTCGGAGACGGCAGTGATCTGCGGAACCCCTACCCCGGTGACGATACGGGTAGTACAGATGGAGCCGGGGCCGATACCCACTTTCACTGCGCTAACGCCAGCTTCCGCCAGGGCACGCGCGCCAGCGGCCGTCGCGACGTTACCGCCGATAATCTGCAGATCCGGGTATTTGGCGCGGGTTTCGCGAATGCGCTCCAGCACCCCTTCTGAATGACCGTGGGAAGAGTCGATCAGCAGCACGTCAACGCCTGCGGCAACCAGCGCGTCGATACGCTCTTCGTTACCGGCGCCAGCGCCTACCGCCGCGCCTACGCGCAGGCGGCCATGCTCATCTTTACAGGCGTTTGGCTTACGCTCGGCCTTCTGGAAATCTTTCACGGTGATCATGCCGCGCAGGTGGAAACCTTCATCCACCACCAGCGCCTTCTCAACGCGCTTTTCGTGCATGCGGGTCAGCACCACATCGCGGGACTCGCCTTCACGCACGGTGACCAGACGCTCTTTCGGGGTCATATAGGCGCTGACTGGCTGGCTGAGATCGGTCACGAAACGCACGTCACGGCCGGTGATGATACCGACCAGTTCGTTAGCTTCGTTAACCACCGGGTAACCGGCAAAGCCGTTACGCTCGGTCAGCTCTCTGACCTCTTTCAGGGTGGTGGAAGGCAGCACGGTCTGCGGGTCAGTCACTACGCCGCTTTCGTGTTTCTTCACCCGCCGAACCTCTTCGGCCTGGCGCTCAATGGACATGTTCTTGTGAATAAAACCAAGTCCGCCTTCCTGAGCCAGCGCAATCGCCAGACGCGCTTCGGTGACGGTATCCATAGCCGCAGAAAGCATAGGAATATTCAGGCGAATGGATTGGGTCAGTTGAGTACTGAGATCGGCGGTGTTCGGCAGAACGGTGGAGTGTGCGGGAACCAGCAGAACGTCATCAAACGTGAGTGCTTCTTTAGCGATACGTAGCATGGGCAATATCTCGACCTGGGGGTTAGAGAACAGATAAAATATTGCCGCGGCATTATACAGGTGGTAATCGGTTGCATCCACATTTTTTTGCTAAAAAACTTGCCTTCACCTGTCGTAACGGTAGTATCGACTGAATAACCTGCTGATTTGGAATTTGATCCAGCTCACATGTCTTCGATTCTCCCCGCCTCCGTTTTTACCGTCACCCGTCTTAATCAGACGGTGCGTCAACTGCTGGAACGCGAAATGGGCCAGGTCTGGATAAGCGGCGAAATCTCTAACTTTAGCCGCCCTGCCTCAGGTCACTGGTACTTCACGCTGAAGGATGACGGCGCCCAGGTACGCTGCGCCATGTTCCGCAACAGCAATCGCCGCGTCACCTTCCGCCCGGAACAGGGCCAGCAGGTGCTGATTCGGGCGAATATCACACTCTATGAGCCGCGCGGCGACTACCAGATTATTGCCGAAAGCATGCAGCCCGCAGGCGATGGCCTGCTGCAACAGCAGTTCGAGCTGCTCAAGCAAAAGCTTAATGACGAGGGGCTGTTCGACCCGGCGCTCAAGCAGGCGCTGCCAACTCCGGCGCACCGGGTTGGGGTGATAACCTCGAAATCCGGCGCCGCGCTGCACGATATCCTGCACGTTCTGAAGCGTCGCGATCCTTCGCTGCCGGTGGTTATCTACCCCACCGCGGTACAGGGCGCCGAAGCGCCCGCGCAGATCGTTCGCGCCATCGAACTGGCAAACCTTCGCAATGAGTGTGATGTGCTTATCGTCGGGCGCGGCGGTGGCTCGCTGGAAGATCTGTGGAGCTTTAACGACGAATGGGTGGCCCGGGCGATTTTCGCCAGCCGTATTCCCATCGTCAGCGCCGTAGGGCATGAAACCGACGTGACCATCGCAGACTTCGTGGCCGATCTGCGCGCTCCGACCCCTTCGGCCGCCGCGGAGATCGTCAGCCGTAATCAGCAGGAGCTGCTGCGTCAGATCCAGGGGCAACAGCGTCGGCTGGAGATGGCGATGGATTACTACCTGGCCGGTTGCGCCCGACGTTTTTCCCTGGTGAATCATCGTCTGCAGCAGCAGCATCCACAGCTACGCCTGGCCCGCCAGCAGACCGCGCTTATTCGGCTACGCCAGCGGATGGACGGCGCTCTGGAGCAGCAGATGAAACGCGCTAACGAGCGCCAGCTTCGCCTGGTCCGCCGTCTTGACCAGCAGCAGCCACAGCCCCGTATCCACCGCGCCGCCAGCCGGATTCAGAATCTGGAATATCGACTGTCTCAGACTATGTCCCGTCGCCTGAGCGCCACCCGCGAGCGCTTTGGCAGCGCCCTGACTCACCTTGAAGCCGTCAGCCCGCTGGCGACGCTGGCCCGTGGTTATAGCGTGACTTCCGCATCTGACGGCAAAGTGCTGAAACAGACCGCCCAGGTGCACGCCGGCGATAGCCTGACCACCCGCCTGGCGGACGGCTGGGTAGAAAGTCAGGTGACCCGCATCACGCCCGAGAAAAAACGACGCGCCAAAAAGGCCCCCTGAACCACCGGTGCGCCTTCCGGCGGCTATACTTAAGCCACCTGGCGGAAGGCATCGACATCAGGGAGGCCCGAATGAGACGCAACCAATACTCCGGCGTTATCCCGCCCTATATTCTGACCCGAATTATCGCCCACGGCTCGGCGCTCCAGCAGCGCTGCGCCCGCCAGACGCTGACCCATGTACAGACGCTGATGGCCCAGGGCTATCCCCGACAGCGTCATGCCGCCACCGGCGCCAAAGGCGCGCTGCTGCGCGACATCTACGATGCGCAAAATCAGGAACAGCTTCCCGGCGTGCAGGCCCGTAAAGAGGGTCAGCCCGCCAGCGGCGACAGCGCCGTAGATGAAGCTTACGACTATCTGGGGATTACCCACGACTTCTTCTGGCGCGAGTACCAGCGCGACTCGCTGGATAATCAGGGTATGTCGCTGGTCGGTACCGTCCATTACGGTCAGGAGTACCAGAACGCCTTCTGGAACGGTCAGCAGATGGTGTTTGGCGACGGCGATGGTGAGATTTTTAACCGCTTTACCATCGCTATTGACGTGGTGGCCCATGAGCTGAGCCACGGCGTGACCGAACACGAAGCCGCGCTGGTCTACTTTGAACAGGCCGGAGCCCTGAATGAGTCGCTGTCGGACGTGTTCGGCAGTCTGGTAAAGCAGTATCACCTGCGCCAGCGTGCCGATGAGGCAGACTGGCTGATTGGCGCCGATCTGCTGGCGTCAGGAATTAACGGCAAGGGGTTGCGCTCTATGTCCGACCCCGGAAGCGCCTATGACGATCCGCTGCTGGGCAAGGATCCCCAGCCGGGCCATATGAACGATTTTGTCAAAACCCGGGAGGATAACGGCGGCGTCCATCTGAATTCCGGCATCCCCAATCGCGCCTTTTATCTGGCGGCCAGCGCCCTGGGCGGTTACGCCTGGGAGCGCGCCGGACGGATCTGGTACGACACGCTGTGCGACAGCGAACTGCCGCAGGATGCCGACTTCGCCACCTTCGCACAATTGACTCTGGCTCACGCCCGCCAGCGTTTTGATGACGAGGTCGCCGGAGCCATTGAGCAGGCGTGGAAAACGGTGGGCGTACTCTAATGGCGCCGTTCCCCGAACTGACCGACGATGCCATCGTGGAGCTGGCCCGCGAGGGCGGCTTCGCCTGGATCCCACGCCTTTCCGGCCAGCGGCGCATCGTGCTGGCCGCGCTGGACGAAGAGCGCCGCCGCCGGGTGTGCGAAATTCTGCGCCAGATACTGCCGCTGGGGATGCCCCCCGGTCGCCCGGATTCCCCCGGCCAGGGCGACCAACGCTACTACCGGATCCAGATAACCTGGACCCGCCACGTCAGCACCCAATATCAGGATGTGATCCTGCTGGTGCCGGAGACTGACGCCCCGCCAGCGCTAAAAGATCTGTGGGAGCACGGCGAGGAGTGCGGCGATCCCTAAGCCCCGGCGCCAGGGGCAAAGATCACCCGCTTTTTCGAGATCAAACCGTGGCCGTTACGGCAGAAATAGTCCACCGCACCGCAGGCTTTCAGCACTTCCAGCGGCTGATGGCATTCGGGGCAGCGCGCCTCCAGTTGAAAATCCTGCCCGCAGTCGTTGCAGTGGGCCAGGTCGCCCTCTTGTACCAGTAAACCTTCGCAGTCAGGGCAATGTAGTACTTCCATCCGTTTTACCTCTGTTGCCGGGAGCTGGCGTTACTCCGCATCACTGTCATCGCCATAGTAACGAACGCCGATCTTAATCAGCGGTCGCCCCTGATTTTTCCTGTGCAGATTGGTATCGCGTAATGAATAAACGCAGCCGCAATACTCCTGCTGATAAAAATGCTCGCGCTTGCTGATTTCCACCATCCGTGCCGCACCGCCCTGCTTGCGCCAGTTATAGTCCCAGTAATGCATTCCGGCGTAAGGCGCCACGGCGCGACGCCCGCAATCATTGATTTGCTGCATATTTTTCCAGCGCGAAATGCCAAGTGAACTGCTAATCGCGCGAAAGCCGTTCTCCCAGGCGTACAGCGCGGTGCGTTCGAAGCGCATATCAAAACACATGGTACAGCGAACGCCGCGTTCCGGCTCCCACTCCATCCCTTTTGCCCGCTCAAACCAGTTATCCGTATCGTAATCAGCGTCGACAAAAGGTACGCCGTGCTGCTGCGCAAAGCGGATATTTTCCTGCTTGCGGATCAGATACTCTTTTTGCGGGTGGATATTCGGGTTGTAGAAAAAGATCGTGTAGTCGATGCCCGACGCCTGAATCGCCTCCATCACCTCTCCTGAGCAGGGCGCACAGCAGGAGTGCAGCAGCAGCTTATCGGCGCCATCCGGAAGCGACAGTACGGGTCTTTGCAGCGAGGCCATAGGGTATTCCTGACTCAAATAAAATTCTGGGGGAAAAGTGTATACGCTGGTTGCTATGCTGTCGAAGCCGTGCCGTTAATATCTGCGAACAATCAACGCGATGCCCGACCTGAACGATAGATAGCGCAGGCCACTTCCAGTACAGTAGAAGCCAGCTATCGTCCATCGGAGAAGCCATGAGCACCGAGAAAAAATGGGTTACCGCCAGCGATGTGGCCCGGCTGGCCGGCGTTTCCCGCTCCGCCGTTTCGCGCGCTTTTACGCCCGGGGCTTCCGTCGCGCCCGAAACCCGCCGCAGGGTGGAAGAGGCCGCCCGGGAGCTGGGCTATCAGGTCAATATTCTGGCCCGTAGCATGAACAAAGGGCGCAGCAATTTTGTCGGGCTGGTGACTGCGGGTTTCAGTAACGCCTTTCGCAACCAGCTGATTGGCCCCCTCACCCACCAGCTGGCGCGCCAGGGGCTGATCCCTCTGCTGGTCAACGCCGAAGACAGCTACCAGCAGGCGCCCGGCCTGCGGGATCTGATGAGCTATCACGTGGCGGGAATTATCATGACTTCCGGCGCCCCGCCGCTGTCTCTGGCCCAGGAATACGTGGCCCGCAGTATCCCGGTGGTTATTATCAATCGCGATACCGATCTGCCCGGCACCGATGTGGTCTATAGCGATAACGTCGACGGCGCTCGCCAGGCCGCCCGCTGGTTGCAGCAGCGCGGCTGCCAGCGCCCGGCATTTATTGGCGAACAGCCCGCCAACTTTAGTACCCGGCAGCGTCGGGACGCGTTCTGCCAGGCGCTGACCAATGCTACCTGCATTGACGTTAACGGCAGCGACTACCACGCAGGCTTTAACGCTGTTGCGCAGTTACAAACATGCACCGATATCGATGGCGTGTTCTGCGCCACCGATACTCTGGCGCTGGGCCTGCGTGACGCCCTTAGTCAGCATCCGTCGCTTTCTTCGCTGCCGCTGGTCGGCTTTGACGATATTCCGGAGGCCGGATATGCCGCCCGGCAGTTAACCACCCTGCGCCAGGATGTCGAGCGGCTGGCCGGTGAAGCGGTGTCGCTGCTTATCCAGCGTATGGAAGACGATCAGCGCCCGCCGGTAAAAAAGGTGGTTCCCGTACAGTTGATCGCCCGCCGCTAGTCGAAATTATTATTTTATTTATAAAAAAACAGAATTTTTATTTTATTTGGAGAGGATCACAGAACCGGGTGAGCAATGTGCCCATACTGCCCTGTGCCGGTCGGGCATTTTTTTAACCCTGAAATTGCACACGTGTGCAACCAAAAGGAAAACGACGTATGAACCGGGCTATCCCCACAGAAATATCGACAGAAATAGAACGACGTTATCAGTTCGCCTGCCAGTTAGCGGACAGCGCAGCACAGCGGGCGATGACGTTTTACCGCAAGCGTCAGCAGCTTGCCGTGGAGCATAAAGGCGGCGATCTGCAGGATGTGGTAAGCCAGGCGGATCGCGATGTGGAAAATCAGATTCGCGATACTCTGGAAACGACCTTCCCGCAGGACGGCTTTCTGGGCGAGGAGAGTGGCGGTCAGCCTCGTGAGGCGGAGTTTCTGTGGGTGGTCGACCCTATCGATGGCACCGCCTGCTTTCTGAATGGACTACACACCTGGTGCGTCTCGCTGGCAGTACTGTACCGTGGGGAACCGGTTATCGGCGTAGTCTGCGATCCCAATCATCAGGAGCTGTTCCACGCCTGCCGGGGCCAAGGCGCTTTCCTGAACCAGGAGCGTATCAGCGTACATGGCGCTCACTCTGTGGAAGAAGGCGTTATGGGCGTGGGCACCTCGCATCGGGTCACCCCGGAAGATTTCGTTCCCTTTATCAGCCATCTACTCGGCGCTGGCGGCATGTTTATCCGTAGCGGCTCCGGTGCTTTGATGACGGCCCAGGTCGCCGCCGGTCGGCTGATTGGCTACTACGAACCCCATATGAATCCCTGGGATAGCCTGCCCGGTCTGGTACTGGTTCAGGAAGCCGGTGGCATCACCAATCGCTATCTGGACGACGGCGGTCTGGATCACGGCAACCCGGTATTAATGAGCACACCGGCGCTCTACCCGCAACTGGCGGAGATGATCGTCCAACCACTGAAGTAGCAGTTTCACGACCGGACTCCGGTTGCAAAAACACGGCGGCCAGAACAATAACAAGCCGCCGCTGAACGACGGCGTTGGCTAATGTGCGACAGCGGAAAGTCATCTTTGTGCACAGGTCAGGCTGCGGCAGGCATGGCAGTATGCCCAACTGAAATACTCTGACGCGCCCCGGCGGTATCGGAGCGGCGAAATGCGCCCGTAACGAAACACCGGAGCCAGGCAGAGTCATGACCTCAGGAACAGTCAGTGAACACATAGCCACGTTGATATTCAATCCCTGCCGTGGAGTAAGAACAATGTCTGGTATCCTGGCTTTTTTTAAAGCGTCTCCCGCGGTCCGACCGCGAGGGGGATTTAACGAAAAAGCGTTTCGCCTGCTGCGCTGGCGCACCTTTCTGGCGATGACCGTCGCCTATGTGATGTTTTACGTCTGTCGCCTCTCCTTCACCGTGGCCAAGAGCGCCCTGGTGGATCTGGGGCTGACCCCCACCGACCTTGGCGTGATTGGCTCGGCAATGTTCTTCACCTATGCCATAGGCAAGCTGGTGAACGGCTTTCTGGCCGATCACGCCAATGTAGTGCGCTTTATGGCCTTCGGCCTGCTGCTGAGCGCCATCATGAACCTGATGATGGGGGTGACCACCAACGTCGTATTGCTAACGCTGTTCTGGGGCATTAACGGCTGGGCCCAGTCGATGGGCGTAGGCCCCTGCGCGGTGTCGCTGGCGCGCTGGTATGGCGATCAGGAGCGCGGAACATTTTACGGTATCTGGTCCACTGCCCATAACATTGGTGAAGCGATGACCTATATCGTGATCGCCGCCGTGATTGCTGGTTTCGGCTGGCATGCGGGCTATCTGACCACGGCCGTGCTGGGCGCGGTGGGCATAGTGTTGATACTGTTTTTAATGTGCGATTCCCCCCAGAGCGCCGGTTACCCTGCTATGTCACCTCAGGAAGAGGATGACACTCAGGCCAGCGGCTCGGTGCTGAAAAAGCAGTTATTCTCGCTGCGCAACCCGGCCCTCTGGACCCTGGCGCTGGCCTCCGCCTTTATGTATGTCGATCGCTACGCCATTAACTCATGGGGGATCTTCTTCCTGCAGCAGGCCAAGCACTACACGACCCTGGAGGCATCCGGCATTGTTGGGGTTAACGCCATTGCGGGCATTGCCGGTACCCTTATCGCCGGCGTCCTCTCCGATCGCTTCTTTTCCAATAACCGCAGCATTATGGCGGCTCTGATCGGCATGCTGAATCTGGCGGGTCTGGCGCTGATCCTGTGGTTCCCTCGCCACTATTACAGCGATATCTTCGCCATGGTGCTGTTTGGCGCTTCCATTGGCGCCCTCACCTGCTTTCTGGGGGGACTTATCGCGGTGGATATCTCCTCGAAAAAAGCCGCTGGCGCAGCGTTGGGCACTATCGGCATCGCCAGCTATGTTGGTGCTGGCGTTGGGGAATTTATTACCGGTGTTATCATCAGTAAAACGTCCGTCATCGAGGCGGGGCAAACGCTCTACAATTTTCATGCCCTGTCGATATTCTGGGTGGCGACCGGGCTGGCCTCTGTGCTGATGTCCTGTATCACCGCCGCCATTGTTATCCGACGCAACAGCCTCAGGCACTCCGTCAGCGCCTGATTCAGGCCGACATCAGACCTATAAGGACAAGAATATGTGTAAATTACGTCAATTACTGGCGGGGGTTTTCCTTGCCGCCATTTCCACAGGCAGTGCGCTGGCCGCCCCCTCCTGGACCCTGGAAAAAGTGGTGGAGGTCAGCCGCCACGGGGTTCGTCCCCCAACGCCGGGCAACCGCGAAGCCATGGAGGCCGGTAGCGGTCGCAGCTGGCCGGTCTGGTACAACAGTGACGGCGAATTGACCGGTCACGGCTATGCCGCCGCCCTGCTGAAAGGCCAGGCCGAAGCGAAAAGCTGGCGTCAGCACGGTCTGTTACCGGCAGGCTGCCCTGCGCCGGGCGATCTTTACGTCTGGGCAAGTCCGCTACAGCGCACCCGCGCCACCGCCAGAGCGCTGACCGACGGCGCCTTTCCCGGCTGCGGCGTCGCGATTCACGGCCTGAAAGGCGATCGCGACCCGCTGTTCCACTCGCTGAAAATGGGGCTGGTCACACTGGATCCACAGCAGGCGAAAGCCGCTATCGATCAGGCCATGAAGGGCTCTCCCGAACAGCTGAAACAGCGCTATGCCGGGGATGTCGCACGGCTGAAGAAGGCAGTCTGCGCTGGCGACAATTGCCCGGCCTTCGATGAGGCCTGGACGCCGCAGGTCAGCGCCAATGGCAAAGTCGCGATTCAGGGGCTGAATGTACTGTCGAATATGGCAGAGACCATTCGCCTGGGCTGGAGCGAAAATCTGCCACCGGAACAGGTCGCCTTTGGGCATGCCCGTAACGCCGGAGAGGTCGCAGCCCTGATGCCGCTGCTCACCCTTAGATACAGCCTGACCAATGATATCCCGCTGGTGGCCCGACGCGGTGGTTCGGTGTTGCTTAACCAGATAGCGCTGGCGCTTCAGACCGGCAAACGCGCCCCGAAAGGTCCGCCCGAAGCGCGCTGGTTGCTGATCGTGGCCCATGACACCAACGTTGCGTTTCTGCGCACTTTGCTGGGCTTTAACTGGCAGCAGAGCAACTACCCTCAGGGCAATATTCCACCGGCGGGTAGCCTGGTATTTGAGCGCTGGCGCGACAACGACAGCGGACAGCGCTATATCCGCATCCTGTTCCAGTCCCAGAGTCTGGATCAGGTCCGCAACCTGACGCCGCTGGATAGCCAGCACCCACTACTGAAAACCGAATACCAGGCCCCGGACTGCCGTAAAACCGAGGTCGGAACCCTCTGCCCGCTGGCCTCCAGCCTGGATCATATGCATAAGGCTATCGATTCAGACGCCCTACCGGAGATCGACTGGCACTCTGAGTGGTAACCACTGCTGACTGACCGCCCGTAGCGGAGCCCTTTCGCTACGGGCCGCTTCGCCGCAATAGCGCGGCATGGAGCTCATCCACCATGAAATATCTTATTTCGCTGCTGCTGTTCCTGTGCGGTGCGGCTCATCACGCCTGCGCGCTGGAACTGAAGTATTACCATGAGATCGCCGATGTCGATAAGATCCATAAAGAAAGTCTGGGCATCAGCCATGGTTTTTCTAACGGCTTCGGCGCCGGTCTGGAATATAAACGCGCCGCCCGGGAATCGGGGGTCGCCGCATGGAGTCACGGAGGTCACGATGAATTAAAATATCATTTGAAGCAGAGATTTCGTTTGTCTTCATTACTGGATGTGACCCCGGAAATGGGCTGGAGCAGAAAAACCAATGCCCGTAAATATAAGCCACAGTTAAAGTTCAGTTACAGCTATGCAAAGCATCAAAAGCTGTCGCTGATGTATCGCTATGAAATAAAAAGATCCACGGGTAAACCACGTAAGCAGACACAAATGTGGCAGTTAATGAACGGCTATAAAATAGACAGGGTGTCACTGAGCTACGGCATTAAATATAAGAAAAGCAACCAGACGCTGTATCGCGGTCACCGGGAAGATGCGGAAGGAAAGCTGCAAATCAGCTACCGGTTAACCGACAGTCTGGCGCCATTTATCGAGTTTAAAAATACCTCGGTATCCAGCAGTAGCGCCCACCGCCAGACAATGCTGAAAGCGGGATTTGTCTGGCGGATGCTATAAACGCAACAGCCCACGCATAGCGTGGGCTGTTGATAGTCTGAATCAGCGTGATTATTCGGTCACTTTCTTCTTCAGATCTTCGGCGCCCTGCTTGGTTTTATCCCAGCCTTTCTCCGCGCCTTCTTTGGTTTTATCCCAGGCTTTTTCAGACCCTTCTTTGGTCTTATCCCAGGCCTTGCCGGTTCCTTCCTTAGTTTTATCCCAGCCCTTCTCGGCGCCTTCTTTGGTGCTGTTCCAGCCCTTTTCGGTGCCCTCTTTGGTCTTATGCCAGGTTTCCTGAGATTTTTCACTCACCTTGCTGCCCATGGTGTCACTTTTTCCTTCTGCTGCATGCTGTGACTTCAGCTTCAGCTCCTCGCCTTTATTCTGTGCCTGGTGCAGTCCCTCTTTTGCCGAGTTAGCGCCTTTATGCGCTTCGGCAACGGTCTCATCGGTTGCATGTGTCATGGTGTTAGCAAATACCGGAGCGGCCAGGAAAAGCGCAGACAGCGCGACGATTGTTTTTTTCATAGTTCCCTCATCTACAGACGTATGGATGTCATACCTGTTAATCATGACACAGGTATCACGGCGTGTAGTTAAGAATAGCCTGTAAATAACGACCCGTATGGATTTAGGAGATATCTGTTACAAATTAAGGAATGAAGTAAGGAACTGCGCCACTTGGCATGTACAACCAGGAATAAAGAGACACCCGGCTTGTCATAAGAAGCCCGCTTGCTGCGGGCTAAGGATTAACGTTATTTTTGGCTGTCGCAGCGCTCGCGATATATCTTAGTTTGCCTTGCCGCTGCGATATCTGCAAAGACATGCTTAAAGGGGACGGTGTAAGAGACTCCCTTAGAGAAGAGCCTGTCAGTAATTCTGTGTAACTGCCAATGTATTAAAGGTGATCGCTCAGGCGGTCACCGAACGCAATAATAAAACGACTCATTGCCAGCCGCCAGTTCTGGATCGGCATACTCCATTTTTTCGACGCATCCTTGATCGCCAGATAAATAACCTTCCGCACCGAGTCATCTGTCGGGAACACTTTGCGTTTCTTAATCGCGGCACGGATCACGCTATTCAGCGATTCTATCGCGTTCGTGGTGTAGATAGCCTTACGGATATCCGGCGGGTAGCCGAAAAACGTGTTCAGATTTTCCCAGTGCGTACGCCAGCTTTTGCTGATTTGCGGATATTTATCGTCCCATTCGCCCGCGAACGCATCCAGCGCCATCAGCGCCGCCTCTTCGGTCGGGGCCTGATAAACTGCTTTTAGCCCGCTGGTGACGGCTTTGTAGTCCTTCCAGGATACGTATTTCAGGCTGTTACGCACCATATGGATGATGCACAACTGGATGTGAGTCTGCGGATAGACGCTGTTTATCGCATCCGGGAAGCCCTTCAGACCATCCACACAGGCAATCAGGATGTCCTGAAGACCCCGGTTTTTCAGCTCCGTCAGCACGCTTAGCCAGAACTTTGCTCCTTCATTTTCGGCCAGCCACATGCCCGGTAACTCTTTCTGGCCTTCAGTATTGATCCCCAGCGCCAGGAAAACAGCTTTGTTTATCACACTGCCATTCTGGCGAACTTTAACAACAATACAGTCCATATAAACAATGGGATACAGCGCATCCAGTTGCCGGTTTTGCCACTCCGTGACCTGCTCTTTTACGGCGTCCGTGACTTTAGATATCAGCGTGGGTGACACATCGGCGTCGTACATCTCTTTGAAGGTGGCGACGATTTCGCGGGTAGTCATGCCTTTGGCGTAGAGGGATAAAATCTGGCTGTCCATCTGCGTAATGCGCGTCTGGTGTTTCTTAATCAGCTGTGGTTCGAAGGTGTTTTCGCGGTCACGCGGCGTGTTCAGTTCGATCTCGCCGTCATCGCATAACACCGTTTTTGACGAGTAGCCATTGCGGGTGTTTGAGCCTGTTTTGGGCGCATTTTTCTCATGCCCGAGGTGGTCAGTCAGCTCCGCATTGAGCGCCGTTTCGACGGTAAGCTTCGTCAACATGCGGGAAAAAGCATTGAGATCGGCTTCGGTTTTGAGGCCTTTAGCCAGTTCAGCCGCAAGGGCTTTGAGTTTCTTTTCGTCCATAAATGCCTGTCTCCGTTACTGGAGTGAACATACCAAAAACAGGCAATTACACAATTTTAATTACAGTCTCTTAGAGAAAGTTCCTTTAGACTTCATTTCCAGCACCACAAGGAATGGCTGATAGCCATCATAGGCCCCAAACATGTTCCTGGAATTGATCTCCCCACAGACAGCGCCTCTGACGGTGCCATCCGGCTTTTCTTCTTCCTGAACGTAATGCACATTGCGGAATTTTGTCGTTTCAGGATCGTTCATGTCATTAGCTACCACAGACTGTGCCAACTGGGTTGCCTTCTCTCCTCCTGGCTTACAACCCACCAGAAAAAGTGGTAGCAGACAAAATATAAGGAACTTCTTCACATTTATAACCCCATCGGTCACCAGTAGATAATTAATTCTGGCACAAGGAGATCGTAACTTCATGTTAAGCGATCAAACTTAATGACACTATTTATGTTCATATTTTAACCATAAATAACAGTTCACATGCTGTGTAAACATCCTTGCCATATGTGCATCACTCAACCCGACAGAAGCTCAATAATTTTATGAGTGCCTGATAGTCACCTGTAAGCATCCCATAAGGAATATTCCAAGATAATCCGATCCGGCAGGCCATGCTGGTGACAATAAAAAACCGGGAACAATCCCCGGTTTTCCTGACTGCTAAGGGATTTTTATCTCCCAGTCGGTACTGTCATAAATACCGATGAAGGCAATAACCCCCTCTCCTGAGCCATCATCAAGCGATTCATAATCCACAGGACTACTCACTGCGGCAAGTACACATGATTTTACATCAGACAGTTCGCTGGCAAATTGGGTCAGACTATCCCAGCTAAAAGCAAACCCATATTCTTCGGACATCACCAGATCTTCAAAATCGGGCATTGTCATTCCCTGCGGAGCTACACCTGTGCCCTCAAACTCAAACATTCTCCAGTCCCAGCTATTCTCAGGGACTTTATTTAATAGCTCTGTTAGCATTACTTTCGCGCCATACGCATCCTGAATCTCTCCGCTCAGAACCATTGATAAACCTCCGGGCGCCCGTCCCATTCAAGCATGTTCCACTTAAACCTCAGTAAGCATATCTACCTGAGTTTGAACAAGTTGAGTCAGGCTATCGCATGATTTCCACACATTATCCGTGCCAATGTGGTCACATGACTCCCACCTTCCAGTAAGGGTATCGTAGTAAAGGATATCGGTATTATTCTCCCCTACGACTATTCGTCCCTGCATGGCTTTTGTTTCAAGATCCGGCGTATTTAACGCATCATTGTACTCAATCAGACCAGGCTCTCCGTCCACGCTGATACCGTAGAAAGTGTGCCCATCAGCGAATAACCCATTACTGATACGCAATAACGCCTCGTACTGACACCAAAAATCAGGCTGTTCCGGAGCGATATCGCGCCCAAAATTATAGGGCTTTATTTTGCCTGACCATGGAGGACTGACCTCATATCCCATGCTCGCGCTGAGGTCATTAAATGTGTATACAGCTTTTTCTATCTCTGTCATAAGCGCCTCACGGATAAATCACACCACGGGGTACCGGCCAAAGGACGGTGTATTTCCTTCTGGGGTAAGTGTAGTGGTCAACAAAAAAGCCCGCACAGTGCGGGCTTGATGGTTTTGATGCGTCTTAGTGAATCTCGCCGGTTCGCTATTTGCTTTTCTTAATATGCTTAACCAGGCGTTTACGCTTACGCATCTGAGTCGGAGTCAGGGTGTTGCGCTTGCCTGCAAAGGGGTTATCCCCCTCTTTAAACTGAATACGGATAGGCGTGCCCATCACATTCAGGGAGCGGCGGAAGTAGTTCATCAGGTAGCGCTTGTAGGAATCCGGCAGATCCTTCACCTGGTTACCGTGAATCACCACGATCGGCGGGTTGTAACCACCGGCGTGGGCATACTTCAGCTTCACGCGACGTCCGCGTACCAGCGGCGGCTGGTGATCGTCGGCCGCCATATTCATAATACGGGTCAGCATCGCGGTGCTCACGCGGCGCGTGGCGCTGTCGTAGGCTTCGTGTACCGATTCAAACAGATTGCCCACACCGCTACCGTGCAGGGCGGAGATAAAGTGCACCCGCGCAAAGTCGATAAAGCCCAGTCGATAGTCCAGGGTCTCTTTCACCTGCTCTTTCACTTCCTGGCTCAGGCCATCCCACTTGTTGACGGCGATAACCAGCGAGCGACCGCTGTTAAGAATAAAGCCCAGCAGCGAAAGGTCCTGATCGGAGATCCCTTCACGGGCGTCAATGACCAGCAGCACCACGTTGGCATCTTCAATTGCCTGCAGGGTTTTGATGACCGAGAATTTTTCAACCGTTTCGGTCACTTTACCGCGCTTACGCACCCCGGCGGTGTCAATGAGTACATACTCACGTTCGTCGCGCTCCATCGGGATGTAAATACTGTCGCGGGTCGTGCCCGGCATATCGAAGACCACAACCCGCTCTTCACCGAGGATACGGTTGGTTAGTGTGGACTTACCGACATTAGGACGTCCGACGATAGCCATTTTGATCGGCAGATCCTGGGGATTGAACGCCTCTTCCTCTTCTTCCGCCTGTTCATCAAATTCATCGAACGGAGGAAACTCATCGTCGTCAGTAGTCTCTTCAGGCGAGACATCTTCCATCCACGGCAGCAGTACGCGCTCCAGCAGACTGGTAACGCCGCGCCCATGTGAAGCTGCAATGGGGGTGATATCGCCCATACCCAGCGCATAGAATTCGCCAACCGCCTGGTCGGGATCCAGACCATCGGTCTTATTAGCCACCAGGAAGGTCGGCTTCTGGCGGGTACGCAAATGGCGGGCAATGCCTTCGTCTGCCGGCATCAGGCCTGCACGAGCATCCACCATAAACAACACGACATCCGCCTCTTCAATCGCCAGCAGCGACTGCTCCGCCATATGGGTTTCCACCCCTTCCTCGGTGCCGTCGATACCGCCGGTGTCGATACAGATAAACTCGCGCCCTTCTACCTCCGCACGACCATACTTACGGTCGCGGGTCAGTCCCGGGAAATCCGCAACCAGCGCATCTCGGGTGCGGGTTAAACGGTTGAACAGGGTAGATTTTCCGACATTCGGGCGCCCGACCAGCGCGACCACAGGTACCATTATCTAAAGCCTCATAACTGACAATCCACGATGCCGTTAGCATCGCTTCAGTAAACAATAAAACGGCCCCTGATGTGTACAGGAGCCGTTTCCTTCTCGCTACGCTTAATATATTAGCGGGTAATTGCGTAGAGCGTACCGTCTTTCGCCTGAATAAACAGCTTACCGCCGTCCACAACCGGTTCGGTCTGGAAACCAGAGCTGTCCACCTTCTGCTGAGCAGAGAACAGGCCACTGGTGGTATCAATCCAGTGCAGATAGCCTTCGCTATCGCCCACCACCAGGTAGCCGTTAAACAGCACCGGGGTAGTCAGGTTACGGTGCAGCAGATCGCTCTGAGTCCAGAGCGTTACGCCACCGTCAGTGGTCAGAGACAGTACGCGGTCATTCTGATCCACCAGGAAAATACGGTTGCCGTCAACGACGAAGTCGTTAACCGAGCCCAACTCGCGCTTCCACATAATCTGGCCGGAGCGCAGATCCAGCGCCGTCAGGTTACCGTTATAAGCCAGCGCGTAAACCACGCCATTGACGATAACCGGCGTGGTATCCACATCGCCCAGGCGATCGATTTCGGTGGCGCCGGTGGCCTGCGAAATACGCTGCTGCCAGATCATCTGCCCCTGCTCCAGCATCACGGCGCTGACGCGACCGTTATCGCCGCCAACAATGGCCGCGCCATAGGCGGTTGCCGGCGCAGATTCACCGCGCAGCGACAGGGTTGGCATATCCAGGTTCACCGTCCAGCGCGATGCTCCGTCGCTCTCGTTCAGCGCCTGCAGCATGCCGTTGCTGGTATGAACCAGCACCAGCCCGTCGCTGACCACCGGACGGGAGAGCGCCTCTCCGGCGACTTTGCTCTGCCATGCCACGCTACCATCGGCCGCATTCAGGGCATAAACCACCGCTTTTTCGCTGGAAACGTAAATATGAGTACCGGCGATGGTCACACCGCCAGACAGCAGGGCCGAACGGTTACGCGAGAAGAAACCGGTTTTTTCAGACAGGTCGACAGACCACACTTCACGGCCATCATCGGCGTTTACGGCTTTTACGATACCGTGGCGATCCGCGGCATAGACCACGCCGTCCCGGGAAGCCGGATGCAGGTTGGAATAGAAGTCACCGATTCCGTTACCGACGGAAGTGCTCCACGCTTCGCTGGGCGAAAACTGATTGGTCACTTCCGGCAACGGAGACATCTTCACCACATCTTCTTCGCTGCTGAACAGCGAGCAGCCGCTGAGCAGGGTCAAAGACAGCAATCCTGGCACAAGTAAGTTACGCAATTGCATCGGGTCCCTCTTAGCTGGACAAGTTGTTTATTTTCATTTGCATGGTTTCACGCAGCGCCGGAGATGCCTGGCTGGAAACCCCTTTACTCCAGGCTTCGCGAGCCCCCTGCTTATCGCCCTTACTGAGCAGCGCATCACCGCGCAGATCGGCCACAATCGCAGACCAGCCTTCGCCCTTAATGGTATCCAGCGACTTCAGCGCGGCATCCGCCTGCTTCTGTTGGATCTGCACCCGCGCCAGACGCAGGTTAATCAACGCCTGCAGGTTGGAGTCCTTCGTGGCGGAAAGCCCCTGCTGCAGCTGAGCCGCCGCTTTCGGCAGGTCGTTGTCCTGGGCGTATTTCTGCGCCAGGTTCAGGGCCGCCAGCGCCCCATAAGCGTTTTTGTTATCCGTGACGAATTTGCCGGCAGCTTCCAGCGAATCGGGCTTGCCTGCCTGGGCGCCGGAAATAGCGCGCTCATAGGCTTGAGATGCCCCCATGGCCGATTCCGTTTGGTGGCTACTCCAGAAGCGCCAGCCGATCAGGGCGCCAATGCCAATCACCACGCCAACGGCCAACGCTTTGCCATTATTGGCAAAAAAGCGTTTTACCGCGTCGACCTGGTCGTGTTCGTTCTCGTAAATTTCCACGCAGTCCTTACTCCTTCACGCCTTATTGCCGGGGATTAGCCCAGCAACGTCTGCACATGGGCGGCCACGTCGCTCTGCGGTACGGTCTGCTGCTCGCCGGAGCGCAGATCCTTCACCACCACATTGCCATTGGCTACCTCGTCCTCGCCCAGCACCAGCGCTACGCTGGCACCCCACTTGTCGGCGCGGGCGAACTGTTTCTTAAAGTTACCGCCGCCGTAGTTGGTCATCAACCGGCACCCCGGCAGACGGTCGCGCACCTGCTCCGCCAGCAGCATAGCCGGAGCCTGGGTGCCGCTTCCCGAAGAGACCAGATAAATATCGACAACGGAATTCGCTTTAAATTCAGGATTAACCGCCTGAACCAGCAGCACCAGGCGCTCCAGGCCCATGGCAAAGCCGACACCCGGCGCGCTTCGGCCACCCAGTTGCTCTACCAGACCGTCGTAGCGGCCACCGGCGCATACCGTTCCCTGGGAGCCCAGACTGGTGGTCACCCATTCAAAAACGGTGCGGTTGTAGTAGTCAAGCCCGCGCACCAGACGCTGGTTCACGGTGTAGCTGATGCCAGCGGCATCCAGATAAGCGCACAGCCCGGCGAAATGTTCGCGGGACTCGTCATCCAGGTAGTCGCCAAGCTGGGGCGCATCGTCAAGCAATGCCTGAACCTGTGCGTTTTTGGAATCCAACACCCTCAGCGGGTTGGTGTACATCCGACGCTGGCTGTCTTCATCCAGCGTCTCTTTATGCTGCTCCAGGAAGGCGATCAACGCTTCGCGATAGCGGGCCCGCGCTTCGGTAGAACCAATGGAGTTCAGCTCCAGGCTCACGTGCTGTTCAATGCCCAGCTCGCGCCACCAACGGGCGGTCAGCATAATCAGCTCGGCATCGATATCCGGGCCGGCCAGACCAAACACTTCCGCGCCGATCTGGTGGAACTGACGATAGCGCCCTTTCTGGGGACGCTCGTGGCGGAACATCGGCCCGATATACCACAGGCGCTGCTCCTGATTGTACAGCAGACCATGCTCGATGCCGGCGCGAACGCAGCTCGCGGTGCCTTCGGGACGCAGGGTCAGGCTGTCGCCGTTGCGATCCTCAAAGGTATACATCTCTTTTTCAACCACGTCGGTCACTTCACCGATGGCGCGCTTGAATAACGGGGTCTGCTCTACAATCGGTGTACGAATTTCGCTATAGCCGTAGCTGGCGAGCACCTGCTTCAGGATGCCTTCAATACGCTGCCAGAGCGCGGTCTCCTCCGGCAGGTAATCGTTCATGCCGCGGATGGCTTGAATATTCTTTGCCACGTTAGTTCTCTGTTCTCTTATACAAAAAATGAACCCGGTTCCGGCGGCTCCGAAAGTTCGTGAGCGCCTTTGCGGGTTCAATCATACACGGGAAGCGCGCCGCTTCCCAGTTTGCTTTATTTTTCCAGCTGATGAACGTCAATGCGTTTGCTTTCGTCCATCATGGCTGCCCGGGCGCGAATCTTCGCTTCCAGCTGATCGATCATATCGTCGTTGTCCAGACGATCGCTACGCTTACCGTCTTCATAGAAGCCGCTCTTCTTGCTGCCCCCGGTCACGCCAAGGGTGGATACCAGCGCTTCTCCTGGGCCGTTAACCACGCAGCCGATGATCGAAACATCCATCGGGGTGATGATATCTTCCAGCCGCTGCTCCAGGGCATTGACGGTGCCGATCACGTCGAACTCCTGACGCGAGCAGGTCGGACAGGCGATAAAGTTGATCCCGCGAGCGCGGATCCGCAGCGACTTCAGAATATCGAAGCCCACTTTGATCTCTTCCACCGGATCCGCCGCCAGCGAAACGCGCAGCGTATCGCCGATCCCTTCAGCCAGCAGCATTCCCAGGCCGATCGCGGATTTCACCGAACCGCTACGGGCGCCGCCCGCTTCGGTGATCCCCAGGTGCAGAGGCTGATCGATAGCTTTGGCCAGCAGGCGATAAGCTTCTACAGCCAGGAAGACATCGGAAGCCTTCACGCTCACCTTAAACTGATCGAAATTGAGCTTATCCAGATGATCCACATGGCGCATCGCCGATTCCAGCAGCGCCTGCGGAGTCGGTTCGCCATATTTTTCCTGCAGATCTTTTTCCAGCGATCCGGCGTTAACGCCGATGCGGATCGGGATATTTTTATCACGAGCGCAGTCCACTACCTGACGAATACGCTCGTTGTTACCGATATTACCCGGGTTGATACGCAGGCAGTCCACGCCGTATTCCGCTACTTTCAGGGCGATGCGGTAGTCGAAGTGAATGTCGGCCACCAGCGGGATCTGCACCTGCTGTTTGATCTGCTTAAAGGCTTCTGCCGCATCCATGGTCGGCACGGAAACGCGCACGATATCGGCGCCAACGCGCTCCAGCGCCTGGATCTGATTAACCGTCGCCGCCACATCGGTGGTGCGGGTGTTAGTCATGGACTGTACGGCGATGGGGGCGCCATCGCCGATAGGAACATTTCCGACGTAGATGCGCTTCGACTTCCTGCGCCGGATAGGGGATTCGTGGTTCATGCTACTTCTCTGTCATGCAGGCTTCGGAACGGAACGCCGATTATTCGGCGTTCAGTGTGAAACGTGCAACCTGGTTAGTTCTGATAAAGCGGCTCAGATCGACGGGTTTACCCTGATACTGGATCTGAACGGCGGCCGGTGCGCCAATTTTCAGGCGGTACGGCGGCTGGCCCGCCAGATTCAGACTTCCGTCTTTGCGCTGCATCCCGCTGAACAGCTTCTTACCGGTAGCATCCCTGACTTCCAGCCAGCAGTCAGCATTAAAATTCATGACGATCGCATTAGGATCGGCAGGCGGCGGCGTTACGCCCGCAGCATCGGTCGGCAGCTGACCCTGGCCAGCCGTCGTTGCGTTCGGATCCTGCGCGTTGGCAGGCGCCTGCTGCTGGCCCGCTGTCTGCTCTACGTTCGCCTGGCTCGGCGCCACAACGGCGTTATTATCCGCCGGGCTGGCGGGCTGTTGCGTAGCCTGAGGTGCGCTTTCCGGCTGAGTCTGCGGAGCCTGCTGCGCGGTCGCTGCCGGCGTGTTGTTCTGAACGGCGCTGGCGCTATTGTCGGTCGGCGTCGCGCTATCGTTGGCGCTACCGGTATCCAGCGGTACTGACTGGGAACCGTCATCGCTTTGGTTGGTGACGGGCTGATCCGCCATCGAGGTAATCTCTTCCTGCTGCGCTTTGTGATTCTGCCACCACCAGGCGCCGGTAAGGCCGACCACCACAAAAAGCACCAGCCAGGTAAAACTCATTAACCAGCCATCGCGCTTTTTACGGCGTTTGCCCAGCGAAAAGCTCTGCATCGGCTGTACTTTAGAGGTTCTGAGCGGCGCCTGCTTTTCCATCATAGGCAGCAGTTCGTCTTCCGGAATATGCACCAGTCGCGCATAGGAACGGATGTAACCGCGCAGGAAGGTAGAGGCCAGGTCCGAAGGGGATTTATCCTCTTCGATATCGCGAACGGTAGAGACTTTAAGACACAGTCTTTCAGCCACCGTCTGCTGGCTCAGTCCAAGTTGTTCACGGGCGTTACGCAAACGTTCGCCCGTACTTTGTGCTGCATTCTGTTCGTTAGTGGCTTCTGTATTCATTTAGCTACAACTGCTGGTACGGTTCGAATTAAGTAACTGGCGCCGACTGGAATTCCCCGTATTTCATTCAGGGCAACTATTGCGCTCTTCGCGCTAGTCCTGCGCCGCGAAAGATCTCTGCGCAACCGGGCTTCGCCGCCGCGCTATTCCCGTTGTATCGACTCCGCCATCTGCGGAACCGACCGTTTGCGCCAGGTATATTAGCGCCGGGTTTCTTAACCATAGACAGCTTTTTCTCGCCTGTCCGGTCTCAGTACACAAAAGTTGTCCACTTTAACGCGGCTAAACTGTTGTTGTGCCGTTACATACTGCCTTAAAGCGTGAAAAAACGCACCGTAATTATCGCTTCGCGACTCATAATCCTGGATGATATCGCGAAAAGCGGAATTTTCGCCGCCCGGTGCGGGCGGCGAATGCATCAGACGCTTTTAACGTCGATGGCTTCACCCTGCATACGCTTACGCAGAGTACGCTTGGTACGGTCGATAACTTCGCCCGCCAGCTGGCCGCAGGCGGCATCGATATCATCACCGCGGGTCTTACGAACGATGGTGGTGAAACCATAGCCCATCAGCACCTTCGAGAAGCGGTCGATACGGCTGTTAGAGCTGCGACCGTAGGGCGCCCCCGGGAAGGGGTTCCATGGAATCAGGTTAATTTTGCACGGAGTGTCCTTCAGGCATTCCGCCAGCTGATGCGCGTGTTCGGTACCGTCGTTGATATGATCGAGCATGACATACTCGATAGTCACGCGACCCTGATTAGCGTTAGATTTTTCCAGATAACGGCGGACCGAGTCCAGGAAGGTCTCGATATTATATTTTTTGTTGATGGGCATGATCTCGTTGCGGATCTCATCGGTCGGGGCATGCAGCGAAATCGCCAGCGCCACGTCGATCATATCGCCCAGCTTATCCAGCGCCGGTACCACGCCGGAGGTGGAGATGGTCACGCGACGTTTGGAAAGCCCGAAGCCGAAGTCATCCAGCATGATCTCCATAGCCGGTACTACATTGGTCAGATTTAGCAGCGGCTCACCCATCCCCATCATCACCACGTTGGTTATGGGGCGCTGACCGGTCACTTTAGCGGCGCCAATAATTTTCGCCGCGCGCCATACCTGACCAATAATCTCCGATACCCGCAGGTTACGGTTAAAGCCCTGCTGCGCGGTGGAGCAGAATTTGCATTCCAGCGCGCAACCCACCTGAGAAGAGACGCAAAGCGTGGCGCGATCTTCTTCCGGAATATAAACGGTTTCAACTCGCTGACCGCCGACCAGAATCGCCCATTTTATCGTGCCATCCGAAGAGCGTTGCTCTTCAACCACCTCCGGCGCGCGGATTTCCGCTACCGCCTTCAGGCGGCCACGCAGCACCTTGTTGATATCGGTCATCTCATCGAAGTCATCGCTACAGTAGTGGTAGATCCACTTCATGACCTGATCGGCGCGGAACGGTTTTTCGCCCATCTCGACAAAAAACTCACGCATCTGCTGGCGGGTGAGATCCAGCAGGTTAATTTTTTCGTTGTTAGCAGTATCGGCAGCGGATGCAACTGCGGGGGTGACAATTTGCTCTGACATAATTTTTTCCGGCCTCGTTGTTACACGTTATGGCCCCTGGCGGGTTAAAAAAAGAAGCGCCCCGGGAAGCATTCAGCCTCCAGGGGCGCAGCATTGTACAAATTCTGTGGCGCAGATTCCACGGCTGCAAGCAGCTGCCGGGAAATAAAGTGTAAGCGCCGCTTAATAGATTCCCTTAGCGGGTACGGGCGCAGACTTCGCCTTCACCGAAGAAGAAGGCGATCTCGCGGGCCGCAGACTCTACGGAATCAGAACCATGAGTGCCGTTTTCGGTAAAGCTGTCGGCGTAGTCGGCGCGCAGGGTGCCGGCCAGCGCGTCCGCCGGGTTGGTGGCGCCCAGGATTTCACGGTGACGACGCACGGCGCTCTCACCTTCCAGTGCGGTAACCACGATCGGGCCAGAAGTCATGAATTCAACCAGGCCGTCAAAGAACGGCTTACCGTCGTGTTCAGCGTAAAAACCGCGCGCCTGCTCAACGGTCAGATGCAGCATTTTGGTACCCACAATTTTCAGCCCAGCCGTCTCAAAGCGAGCAAAGATGCTGCCAATTACGTTTTTCGCCACCGCGTTGGGCTTGATGATGGAAAACGTACGTTCAATAGCCATGATAACCTCTTATGATGTTGTTCTGTTTTACACCGGGTCCCCCGGTAATGCCTGGCGCAGGATTATAAAGAGCTATCACGGCGTTGCCTACGGGAAAAGGCAACATTTTTTTAAAAAGAAACAATGTTCGGCAACATCCTGGAGCACTAACCCGTTCTCCGTAAAGCTGCGTCTATCTCCTTCTGCCTGCCGCGTCCTGAACGGGTAATGCCTCCCTGAGCGTTACATTCTCCGGTGGCTTCGTTCCAGAACCGCTGGCTGGAAGGTCATAAGAAAACGCCGTAACACTTTATTCAAAACACCACAATTAATTACCAGGATAATCAAAACACCCAGAATAAAACACCAGGTGTTACTGAAAAAACCAATATTATAATCTTATTTTCAACCACGACACCGGGCACCCCCGAAATAACATATCGTGAATGTTCTGGAAATTATTGTATTATGGCAACGCACTCATCCCCTGACAGCATAAAAAACAATGGAAGTTGCCAATGAATCAGATGGTCGCACTCGTTATTATTATTGCAATACTTTATATCGGCGATATCGTCTCTACGCGTTCAAAAGCCTGGATACCGTCGGTATTCGTCTGCGCAGTTCTATTCCTGGTGGGTTACTGGACCTTTTTCCCGGCGGATATCATCAGTCAGGCCGGAATCACACCAGCCATTGCAGTAATGCTAATGTATTTGCTTATTACCAACATGGGAACTTTGCTGTCCCTGCGAGAGTTAGGTAAACAGTGGAAAACGGTGGTGATCGCCCTTGCCGGTATCGCAGGCATCGCTATTGCCGTATTTGCCGTCTGCACAGTGTTATTCGACATGAACACTGCATTGGTGACGATTCCTCCGCTGGTCGGCGGCATCGTTTCTTCGTTAATCATGTCCAAAGGTGCCGCCGAAGCTGGGCTGGTCGATCTGTCTGTCTTCGCTATCTTGATTTACGTCATGCAGGGCTTTGCGGGTTACCCTCTTACCGCGATTATGCTACAGCGAGAAGGCCGTCACGTACTGGAAAAGTATCGTCGCGGTGAATGGAAAGAATACTCACCCCAGACAGAGCCGAATAAGGCACAGACCACAACTGTCGCGGGTGAAGAGGAAATGCCGCGTTTCTTCAACGCCTTTCCGGCCCAGTATAATACCAGCTACTTTAAATTCCTGCGTCTGGCCTTCGTCGGTTTTCTGGCCTGGTGGGTTTCCGATCTCTGCGCCCCGCTGGTGAGCATTAGCCCTTTTGTACTCTGCCTGTTATTCGGCGTCATTTTCACGTCATTCGGTTTTCTTGAGCGCCAAACACTTCAGAAAGCGAATGGCTTTGGCTTCGCCGTTATGGGGTTGATGTTATTTATTTTCGACACGCTAAATAAAGCAACGCCGGAAATGCTGTTACGTTTGCTTTACCCGATGCTGGTGCTGATTACTACTGCGGTAATAGGTATGTTTATTGTTTCATGGCTGGTCGGCAAATTACTTGGCGTTAATATGCCGATGGCCTTCGCCATTTCACTGACAGCTCTGTACGGCTTTCCGGCGGACTATATTATTACCAACGAAGCCATTAACTCCCTGACCCGGGATGCAAAAGAGCGGGAGGTATTAACTCACCATATGCTGGGCCCGATGCTGGTCGGTGGTTTTATTTCCGTCACCATGGTTTCTGTTGTGCTGGCCGGTATTCTGGTTAGCTACATTACCCCGATAACAGGATAAAACGATGAAAGTTTGCGCTTCCCGCATTAGGCGATTTCTTGATGAACTGGCCGAATTTAACGCCACGCCAGGTCAGGGTATCACTCGTATGAGTTACAGTCCGCAGGCCCACGCCGCACGCGCCTGGCTATGCCAGCAGATGGAACAGGCGGGACTTCAGGTTCGCGAAGACGCCATAGGCAACGTTATCGGTACACTGCCTGGTACCCGAGCCGATCTCCCTTCGGTCATGATTGGTTCCCATTTTGACACGGTTCCCCATGGTGGAGCCTTTGACGGTGCGGCCGGTGTGATTATGGCGTTGGAAATCGCCACATTATTTAATGAACAGGGTCTGTCTCCGCATTACCCGCTGGAAGTCGTCGCACTGGTAGAAGAAGAAGGCGCCAGCTTCGAACGTGGCCTGCTGGCATCCTCTGCCATGGCCGGTCATATTTCTTCTCAGATGCTGGAAAGCCTGCATGACAGCACGGGTATCAGCGCAGCCCAACGCATGTCAGAAGCCGGTTATGCCCCCCGGGATGTCTCCAGCGTGGTTCGCACTCCTGAATCACTCAAAGCCTTTATCGAGTTACATATTGAACAGGGACCGGTGCTGGAACAAACCAGCACCGATATCGGTATTGTCGATGTGGTTGTCGGAATGACCCAGCTTAGCGTAACGCTTACCGGCAAGGCAGGCCACGCGGGCACAACCCCGATGGACAGACGCCAGGATGCACTTCTCGCTGCCAGCCATATCATCAGCCAGGTGGGAGATTTCGCCCGCCAGGCCGGGGATGCGACCGTGGCAACCGTCGGTAAGCTTCGGGTCCACCCTAACGGCGCCAACGTTATTCCCCATCAGGTCGTGTTTTCCGTAGATATTCGTTCACGTGATGAGCGGAAACTGCGCCAGGTTATCGACCAGACCCGGGAAGCTATCAACCAACAGGCAAACCAGGGCATCACTGCGGCAGTTGAACAAACGCTGTACATTGCCCCTACCCCCATGGCGTCAGAGATTGTCCACAGTCTGGAGCAACAGTGCGACAGGCTTGGCTATAGCCGCAGAACCATGGTCAGCGGCGCCGGGCACGACGCCATGGTCTTCGCGGGACTGGCACCAACCGGGCTCATCTTTGTCCCCAGCCGTGATGGACTCAGTCACCATCCCGATGAGTGGACGGATGCAGAACAAATAGCCAAAGGCGTAGAAGTTATCTTCCACACGGTTAAAGCAATGACAGAGGCCAAAAACCATGACTAACCCAGCCATTGCGGCATTTATTAAAGCGCACCAGCATCAGATGATAGATTTTCGCCGCGATCTGCACGCCCATCCTGAACTGCCATGGGATGAGATACGCACCACCCAACAGATCGCTAAAGCTCTCGACGAACTCGGCATACCCTACCGACTCACAACACCCACCGGAATTATTGCCGAAATTCAGGGTGGTAAACCCGGGAAAACAGTGGGACTGCGCGCCGATATGGACGCACTGCCGATACTGGAACTTAATGATGACCTGAGCTACAAATCCCATACTCCGGGGAAAATGCACGCCTGTGGTCACGATGCCCATACCGCGATGCTGCTCAGCGCAGCCGCTGCGCTGAATAGCATTCGCAGCCAGCTTCCCGGCAATGTCCGCCTGATTTTCCAGCCCGCGGAAGAAATCGCCGAAGGCGCCAGAGAAATGGTCAATCAGGGAGCCATGGAAGGCGTGGATAATGTCTTTGGCATCCATATCTGGAGCCAGATGCCCTCCGGTAAGGTCTCCTGTAAAGTGGGTTCATCCTTCGCCTCTGCTGACCTGCTTAAGGTTTCGTTTAAAGGACGCGGCGGCCATGGCTCCATGCCGGAAGCCTGCGTCGATGCTGCGGTGGTTGCCTCTTCATTCGTAATGAACCTGCAATCCATCGTTTCCCGCGAAACGGCCGCACAGGATTCCGCCGTCGTAACCATCGGTAAAATGGAAGTCGGTACACGCTTTAATGTCATCGCGGAAAATGCCGTGCTAGATGGCACCGTTCGTTGCTTCACCCTGGAAACCCGCGAACGTCTGAAAACCGCCATCGAACGCTATGCCGAACATACTGCCGCCATCTACGGCGCCAGCGCGCAGGTAGATTACACCTACGGTACGCTGCCTGTGATAAACGAAGAGCGTAGCGCGCTGTTGGCCCAATCGGTGATCTGCGACGCCTTTGGCGATGCGGCGCTCATGACCGAACGTCCCACCACCGGCGGTGAAGATTTCAGTTTCTATATGGAAAAAGCACCGGGTTGTTTCGCGCTGGTCGGCTGCGGCTGTCCGCAAAAAGGCTCTGACTTCGCGCACCATCACGGCTGTTTTAATATCGATGAAGACGCTATGGCTACCGGTGCGGAGCTTTATGCTCAATATGCCTGGCGCTATCTGCATCAGGATTCATTCTGAGCCCCCTTTCACGCTCCCGATTCCGGGAGCGTATTTTCCCGCTAATTCTTGCGCCATCTCGCGCAACGCTGTAAATGCGCTTGTTGAACGGATAAAAAAATTTAACAATTTCAACACGAGTAATGGCGCGAGGACGCAATCATGTGTACGTCTCTTTTCGTTGCAAGCGAATGGCTTGCAGAACATATCAATGACCCAGAAATTCAGATTCTGGATGCCCGCATGGCGCCCCCGGGCCAGGAACACCGGGACGTTCCCGGCGAATACCGCGCGGGCCACCTGCCCGGCGCCCTGTTTTTTGATATCGAAGCCCTGTCCGATCACACCTCTTCCCTGCCGCATATGATGCCGCGCCCGGAAGGCTTCGCCGTCGCCATGCGCGAGCTGGGCGTTCACGACGATCGCCATCTTGTGGTCTATGACGAGGGCGATCTCTTCTCGGCCCCCCGCGCCTGGTGGATGCTGAAAAGTTTCGGCGCCCGTAAGGTGTCGATTCTGGCTGGCGGTCTCGCTGGCTGGCAGGCGGAGCAGCGTCCGTTACAGAGCGGTGCCGTAGCGGCCCCCGAAGAGGGCGAATTCAATGCGGAGTTCGACGCCCACGTCGTTGCCCGGCTGACCGAAGTGTTACTCGCCAGCCACGAAGGGGGGGCTCAGGTGGTGGATGCCCGCCCGGCAGCGCGTTTTAACGGCGAAGTGGATGAGCCCCGACCGGGCCTGAAACGCGGCCATATTCCCGGTTCGTTGAATATGCCCTGGGGGTCTCTTGTCGAGCAGGGAGCGCTGAAAAGCCCCGAAGCGCTGCGCGCGCTGTTTGCACAGCAGGGAATTGATCCGCAACGCCCGGTGATTGCCAGCTGTGGCTCAGGCGTGACCGCAGCCGTGGTGCTACTGGCTCTTACCGAACTGGGTGCTCAGGATCTGCGCCTGTATGACGGCGCCTGGAGCGAATGGGGCAGTCGCGACGATCTGCCGGTAGCCCCCGACGCCTGACGGCAAAACGATCCGGCCTGAATGACCGGGTCGTTTGTTTTACATAATACGGCGGTCCTTAAAATCACGCAGGAAGCTGCCCCAGCGGCGCTCATAGAAAGGCGCTAAATGGGCAATCATAAAGTGGCTGATCCCCCCCTGACCTTCCTGCACCTGGCAGATATCCACCGGCTCGTCTCCCGGTAACGTATCTATCGCCACGCTGCCTGCCGCCTGGATAATCGACTCGAGCTCCCCTTCAGCCTCAATGCCAATCAGCAATACCGGTTCGTCCTGGGCCTGCTCTTTCAGGGAACAGATAAACGCCCGCTTCACCGTCTTCATGGTTTTAAACAGCGTCGCGAGTGAATCGAGCATCTGCTGCGGCGGCTGGGCGATTTCAGAAAGCAGTAGCGCCTCGCCCCCTTCCAGCACCTGCTGTTGGCTGAGCGGATCGCCCTCCTGGCTCAGCAGATGGCGGATCTCCTGAGGGGAAAATTCTTTGCCGGTCTCAAGCCTGGCATTCAGAAACAGCGTCTCGCCGGTGGTCATCTCAAACAGCGTCCGCGCTGGCATCACCACAAAAGGCTGTTCATCCCGGGCCGCCTGTTCAAGAGTCTGTAGCGAGGTAAAAAAGGGGATCACCGATGTGCCGTCGGCTTTCTCCCAGTGGTGGAGGTCAACGGCGGAATCGGCAGAGAAAGCGCCCTCTTCCACCGCAGAACCCGGCACCCAAACGCTGGACTCCAGCAGGGTGCGGAAAAAGGCCGGGCGGTACGCCGGTTCGGTGGCGGCCTGCGCCAGCAGGGTTTCCAGTTGATTATTATTTTCTGACATAGGGTTTTCCGAATGATTTATTTTTCCCCTTACCCTCACCCCATCCCTCTCCCGAAGGGAGAGGGGGCCGGCTGTGGCTCTTTCTCCCTTCTCACCTCTGGAGAGGGGGCAGGTAGTGGCTCTTTATCCCTTCTCACCTCTGGAGAGAGGGGGCAGGTAGTGGCTCTTTATCCCTTCTCACCTCTGGAGAGAGGGAGCCGGTTGTGGCTCTTTATCCCCTCTCCCCTCTGGGGAGAGGGTCAGGGTGAGGGGCAAATCTTTACTCCGCGGTCAACAGATTCGCCAGGGTACGAACGCCAATACCGGTAGCGCCCGCCGCCCACAGATCCACCGCCGATTTACGGTAAGTGGCCGAACAGTCGATATGCAGCCAGCCCTGTTGGTATTCTTCAACAAAGTGCGACAAGAAACCCGCCGCAGTACTGGCGCCCGCCGGGCAGGCAGCGTTGCCGGTGTTGCTCATATCCGCAAAGTTAGATGGCAACTGGCTGCGGTGCATTTCCGCCAGCGGCAGGCGCCAGAACGCTTCGTTTTCGGCCCGGGCGCTTGCCATCAGGCGCTCAACCAGCGCATCGTCAAAGCTCAGCAGCGCGTGATAATCATTGCCGAGCGCGGTCTTGGCAGCGCCGGTCAGGGTGGCGCAGTCAACGATCAGCGCCGGTTTTTCACGACAGGCGTCGATCAGGCCGTCCGCCAGCACCAGGCGCCCTTCGGCATCGGTATTCATCACCTCAACCCGCTTGCCGTTACGGTAGCTGATAATATCGCCAAGCCTCATGGCGTTGCCGCTGATCATATTATCCGCGCAGCACAGAAACAGCTTCACGCGGCGCTTAAGGCCGCGGGTAATCGCAAAAGCCAGCGCGCCGGTCGCCAGCGCGGCACCGCCCATATCGGACTTCATGGAGTCCATAAATGCGCTGGGCTTAATGCTGTAGCCGCCGGAATCAAAGGTAATCCCTTTGCCGACCAGACAGGCGTAGACCGGCGCATTTTCATCACCGGTTGGGTTGTAGTCCAGCGTCAGCAACGCGGACGAACGCTCGGAGCCGCGACCCACGGTATGGATCCCGGTATAGCCCTGCTCACGCAGATCTTCGCCACGAATGATACGGTAGCTAATCTGCTCGCCGCCCACGTCATTCAGCAGGTCGACGGACCGCTGAGTCAACTGAGACGGCCCCAAATCTTCCGCCGGCAGGTTAATGGTGTCGCGTACCCAGTCGATAATTTTCAGGCGACTTTCCAGCTCGCGCTGCGAAGCCTCGTCCAGCTCGGCCCATTCAACCTTACGCTCCCCTTTCGGACCCCGGTAGCCCATCCAGAAGGCCCAGCTTTTCTCCAGGTCCCATCCTTCACCGGCCAGGCGCACCCGCTTAAAGCCCTGTCCGTCAATTTTGCGCGCGGCGCGCTGAATCAGAATCAGATCTTCTTTGCCGTTCAGATGCAGGGTGATGCCGTCATTACCGATGCTGAAGCTGGCTTTTTCGCCCCAGCGCGCGTCGGCCGGTTGTGTGGAAAGGGTAATATTCATCGCTTCACTCATCCTGAACTCCTTCTTTTTTCGTTCTGGATCGAAACGGGCCGCCTTCTGGCAGCCCGTTGTCTTAATCCGCTTCGTCCAGCCAGACCAGCAGTATCGCCTCAAGAATCTTTTCGTTTGAGGCCTTAGGGTCGTCGTCGAACTCTTCCAGTTCACAAATCCACTGATGCAGATCGGTGAAACGCACGGTTTTCGGGTCGATGTCCGGGCGGCTGTCGTACAGCGCCTCGCCAATCTCCCGACTATCGGTCCATTTTAGTCCCATCACTCTATCCCCGTTAGTGCTCGCGGGCATGGTTAATTGTGTAACGCGGAATTTCCACCACCAGATCTTCGCTGGTGACCTTTGCCTGGCAGCCAAGGCGGCTTTCCGGCTCCAGTCCCCATGCTTTATCCAGCATGTCATCTTCTTCTTCGCTACTCTCATCCAGCGAATCAAAGCCTTCGCGTACGATGCAGTGACAGGTGGTGCAGGCGCAGGATTTCTCACAGGCATGCTCAATCTCAATACCGTTGCGCAGCGCGGCATCAAGAATAGTTTCTCCAGCTTCGACTTCCACAACCACGCCATCCGGGCAGAGATCCTGATGGGGCAGAAAAACAATCTTTGGCATATTAAACCTCATCCACAGAGTGGCCTTTGAGCGCTTTACGAATGGAGAGATCCATCCGGCGCGCGGCAAACTCCTGGGTCTGTTTGTCTATCGTTTTAATGGCTTCTTTAATTGCGTCGACATCGTCGCCCGCGGCAACAGTGCGCAAATGGGCCGCGCTCTGTTCAATGGTTCCGCGCTCCTGGTCGCTCAGCAGCTCGCCATCGGCGGCCAGCGCGCTGTGCAGGCTTTCCAGCACCCGTGCGGCTTCCACCTTCTGTTCAGCCAGCATACGGGCCTGAACATCCTCGCCGGCATGAGCCATGGAGTCTTTGATCATATCGGCGATTTCGCTGTCGCTCAGACCATAGGAAGGTTTCACCTGAATTGAGGCTTCCACGCCGGTGGATTTTTCCATCGCGGTGACGCTCAGCAGGCCGTCGGCATCCACCTGGAAAGTGACGCGGATATGGGCGCCGCCTGCCGGCATAGCCGGGATCCCGCGCAGCGAAAAGCGCGCCAGCGAACGGCAGTCCTGCACCAGTTCGCGCTCGCCCTGCAGCACGTGAATCGCCATAGCGGTCTGACCATCCTTAAAGGTGGTGAACTCCTGAGCGCGGGCGACCGGAATGGTGGTGTTACGTGGAATCACTTTCTCCACCAGACCGCCCATGGTTTCCAGCCCCAGCGAGAGCGGAATAACATCAAGCAGCAGCATTTCGCTGTCCGGCTTGTTGCCCACCAGGATATCGGCCTGAATCGCGGCGCCAATAGCGACCACTTTATCCGGGTCGATGGAAGTCAGAGGTTCGCGGCCAAAGAATTCACCCACCCTGTCGCGCACCAGCGGTACCCGGGTAGAGCCACCAACCATCACCACTTCCAGCACTTCCTGCGCGTCAACGCCCGCATCTTTCAGGGCGCGGCGGCAGGAGAGCAGCGTACGCTTAACCAGCGGCGCAATCAGTTCATTAAGCTGTTCACGGGTGACGTTACCGCGCCAGCCTGCGACATCGACTGCCACGCTATCCGCATCGCTCAGGGCGATTTTGGCAGCGGTGGCGGCATCCAGTAACTGACGCTGTAGCGTCGCATCCTGACGGTCGCTAACCCCGGCCTGCTCGCGCAGCCAGTCGGCCAGCAGATTATCGAAGTCATCACCACCCAGCGCGGAGTCGCCGCCGGTCGCCAGCACTTCAAAGACGCCGCGACTCAGGCGCAGCACCGAAATATCGAAGGTGCCGCCCCCCAGGTCGTAGACGGCGATAATCCCCTCTTTGCCGGAATCCAGGCCGTAAGCAATGGCCGCGGCAGTAGGTTCATTCAGCAGGCGCAGAACGTGAAGACCCGCCAGACGGGCAGCGTCTTTGGTGCCCTGACGCTGGGCGTCGTCGAAATAGGCGGGAACGGTAATGACTACGCCGTCCAGCTCCCCCGCCAGCGCTTCACGCGCGCGATCGGCCAGGGCTTTCAGAATATCGGCGGAAACCCGCACCGGATTAACCACACCGGCGGCGGTATCGATCATCGGCAGGCCGTTAACACTGGCATGCAGACGATAAGGAAGATGAGGATAGCGGCTCTGAATATCCGTCAGCGAGCGCCCCATCAGGCGTTTAACGGAACTGATGGTATTAACAGGATCCTGCGCCGCCAGCGCGCGCGCTTCCTGGCCAACGATAAGGCCCTGTTGCTGATAATTCACCACAGAGGGCAGCAGATGGCGCCCATAGCAATCCGCCAGTGTTTCGGTTAGCCCGCTGCGCACCGTGGCCACCAGCGAATTGGTGGTCCCCAGATCGATGCCTGCCGCCAACTTGCGCTGGTGCGGCGCGTTACTCAGGCCGGGCTCACTAATTTGTAATAAGGCCATGTTAAGCTTCCAGAATTAAAAATCGAGCAGCTTCTCTTCGAGTTGTTCTGTTGTGCTCCGCAGTTTATCGAGAAAACGCAGCTTACGCACGGTATCCGCAGCCTGATCCCAGACTTCGCTATCCAGTTCCTGAACCATCTGTTCGCTGCGGGTTTTGATCGTTGCGTTCAGGCGAGCGATAAACGCCTCGAGCCGCGCTTCATCACGGGCCTGTTCGATATCGTCCAGCTCTTCGCGCAGTTCCAGCTGCTCCATCAGAAAGGCGGTGTCGCGCACCGTCTGCTGCTCATTTGCCAGGTCGTAACCGTGCAGCGACAGTATATATTCAGCGCGGGGCAGCGGATGGCGCAGAGTCTGCCAGGCCTGGTTGATGGTGGCTGACTGGGTCACGGCCTGAAGCTGTTCAGCTTCCGGGCGGCTGGCGTAGTTATCCGGGTGGAACTTGCGCTGCAGCTCCTGATAGCGGGCAGCCAGAGTGCGGCTTTCGAGCTCAAAGCGAACCGGCAGCCCAAAGAGGGTGAAGTAATCCATATCCGTTCCGGGTTAGCGAAGTAAAGCACTGCCCCACGCACCGGGAAGGTGGTGGGGCAGTCAGAGAAGAGGCCGAATCAGACGTTGAAGCTTTCGCCGCAACCGCACTCATCCTTCACGTTGGGGTTGGTAAATTTAAAGCCTTCGTTCAGCCCTTCTTTCACGAAGTCGAGCTGCGTGCCGTCCAGAAAACTCAGGCTCTTACCGTCGATCACCACCTTCACGCCCTTGTCTTCAAACACCACGTCATCATCGGCGGGGCTATCGACAAACTCCAGTACATAGGCCATACCGGAACAGCCTGAAGTGCGCACGCCAAGGCGCAGGCCAAACCCTTTGCCGCGATTGGCAAGAAAAGTGTTTACGCGCGCAGCAGCGCTATCGCTAAGGGTAATCGACATATCACAACCTCAAAAAAAATTATTCTGCTTCACGTTTGCTTTTATAGTCCGCGATGGCCGCTTTGATAGCGTCTTCCGCGAGAATCGAGCAGTGAATTTTCACCGGCGGCAGTTCCAGCTCATCCGCAATATCGGTGTTTTTAATCGCCTGCGCTTCGTCCAGGGTTTTCCCTTTGACCCACTCGGTCACCAGAGAGCTGGAAGCGATAGCGGAGCCGCAGCCGTAAGTCTTAAAGCGGGCGTCTTCAATCACGCCTTCACCGTTAACTTTAATCTGCAGTTTCATCACGTCGCCACAGGCCGGCGCGCCGACCATGCCGCTGCCCACGTTCTGGTCGCTGTTGTCGAAGGACCCAACGTTACGCGGGTTCTCGTAGTGATCAATGACTTTTTCGCTGTATGCCATGTTAAATACTCCTTACGTCCGAAATCGATTAATGCGCAGCCCACTCAATGCTGTCCAGATCAACGCCCTGTTTGAACATTTCCCACAGCGGAGAAAGGTCACGCAGACGACCGATGGATTTACGCACCAGCTCGATGGTGTAATCGATCTCTTCTTCAGTCGTGAAACGCCCCAGAGAGAAGCGGATGGAGCTGTGAGCCAGCTCGTCATTCAGCCCAAGCGCGCGTAGCACATAGGAAGGCTCCAGGCTGGCGGACGTACAGGCGGAACCGGAAGAGACGGCCAGATCTTTCAGGGCCATAATCAGCGATTCGCCTTCAACATAGTTGAAGCTGACGTTCAGGATGTTCGGCGCGCCCTGTTCCAGGTCGCCGTTCAGGTAAACTTCTTCAATATCTTTCAGGCCGTCCCACAGGCGAGCACGCAGACCGCGCAGACGGGCCATTTCGGTCTCCATCTCTTCTTTCGCGATGCGGTAGGCTTCACCCATGCCAACGATCTGGTGTACCGGCAGAGTGCCGGAACGCATGCCGCGCTCGTGACCGCCGCCGTGCATCTGCGCTTCGATGCGGATACGCGGCTTACGGCGAACGTACAGACCGCCGATCCCTTTCGGGCCGTAGATTTTATGGCCGGAGAAAGACATCAGATCCACTTTAAGCTGGCTCAGGTCGATAGGCAGTTTACCTACGCTCTGAGTGGCGTCAACGTGAAAGATGATACCGCGGGAACGACACATTTCGCCGATGGTGGCAATGTCCTGCACCACGCCGATTTCGTTGTTCACGTGCATGATGGAAACCAGGATGGTGTCGTCACGCATCGCCGCTTCCAGATCTTTCAGATCGATAATACCGTTGCTTTTCGGGGCAAGGTAAGTGACCTCAAAGCCTTCACGCTCCAGCTGACGGCAGGTGTCCAGCACCGCTTTGTGCTCGGTCTTGCAGGTAATGATGTGCTTGCCTTTTTTCTGATAGAAGTTGGCCGCACCTTTCAGCGCCAGGTTATCAGATTCGGTTGCACCGGAGGTGAAGACGATTTCACGCGGATCGGCGCCAATCAGATCGGCAATCTGATTACGGGCGATATCGACCGCCTCTTCGGCCTGCCAGCCAAAACGGTGGGAGCGGGATGCCGGGTTACCGAAGGTTCCGTCCATCGTTAAGAATTGCATCATTTTTTCTGCGACGCGCGGATCCACCGGCGTGGTCGCAGAATAATCGAGGTAAATCGGTAATTTCATTGCTCTTAAGCTCCGTACATCACTTCAATGCAAAGAATCAGGTCGGGCTGGCGGGGACGTACGGCCAGTCACTCGATGCGCCCCGTCCTGATTCTGAATATCGTTATTCTGGTACTAAGCGCGCAGTTTCAGATCGATAGCATCCTGTGCGCGGCTGCTGCGATGAGAGTCATTCTGCTGGCGGTCAGAAACGTCCAGCACTTCCTGGTTGTTCACCAGCTCACCCAGCGTAATATTGTTCAGGAAGCCGGTCAGGCGATCGCTCAGATCGCGCCACAGCGCGTGCGTCAGACACTTATCGCCGCCCTGACAACCGCCCTTACCCTGGCAACGCGTAGCGTCGACGGATTCGTCAACGGCACTGATCACTTCGCCCACCGCGATACTGCCGGCTTCTTTACCTAGCAGGTAACCGCCCCCCGGTCCACGCACGCTGGCCACCAGACCATTCTTACGCAGGCGGGAGAACAACTGCTCCAGGTATGAGAGCGAGATTCCCTGCCGCTCAGAAATATCAGCCAACGGTACCGGGCCCGCTTCGGAGTTGAGTGCAACGTCCAGCATTGCGGTCACGGCATAGCGCCCTTTTGATGTCAGTCTCATGTCTTACTTAACCTCAAAAATGCCCCTCGACCCGGGGGTTTACCATAGATATAGTTTTTACATAGCGGCACAAGTCTGACATTCCTGAGTAATTTGGTCAACTATTTACCCAGGTAAAACACTCAACTATTTCTGATTCTGCGGCTTCCCTTTATTCCCCTCTTCCATCGAAGAGAGAATCCCGCGCAGGATGTTCAATTCCTGGCTTTCCGGACGGGCACGGGTGAACAGACGGCGCAGCTTGTTCATCACCTGCCCCGGATGGTTGGCGCGAATAAAACCAGTTCCCAGCAGCACCTGCTCCAGGTGGCCATAAAAGCGTTCCAGATCGTCAACCAGCGGATAAGGCGTTTCATCACCCGGTTCCGGTGCCGTCTGCTCAGCAGCAGCAAGCGCCGCCATACGGACTTCGTAAGAGATAACCTGTACCGCCATGGCCAGGTTAAGGGAGCTGTATTCCGGATTAGCGGGGATCGCCACGTGGTAGTGGCACTTCTGCAGTTCATCGTTGGTCAGGCCAACGCGTTCACGACCAAAAACCAGCGCCACCGGCGCGTGCTGCGCCTCTTCAACGCTTTTTACGCCGCATTCGCGGGGGTCGAGCATCGGCCAGGGGAGCGTTCGGGAACGGGCGCTGGTGCCCACGACCAGGCTACAGCCGCTCAGAGCTTCGTCCAGGCTATCAACGATGCGCGCATCGCCAATCACATCGCTGGCGCCAGCCGCCAGCGCAATCGCCTGGGAATCCGGCTTCACCAGCGGATTCACCAGCCAGAGATTGGTCAGGCCCATGGTCTTCATAGCACGGGCGACCGAGCCCATATTGCCGGTGTGAGAGGTCTCCACCAGTACGATTCGAATATTCTGCAGCATATGCCTTTGGACTAATAATCAGGTTTTACAGGCGATCCTACCATAAAGCGAAGACACATTCCGAACCCTCTGCTATACTCCGCCCGTTTTTCCCGTTCTTTAACATCCAGTGAGAGTAACTCATGCATCCGATGCTCAACATCGCCGTGCGCGCGGCGCGCAAGGCCGGTAATTTTATTGCTAAAAGCTATGAAACCCCGGACGCGGTGGAAGCCAGCCAGAAAGGCAGCAATGATTTTGTCACCAACGTCGACAAAGAAGCCGAACGCATTATCATCGAGACTATCCGTAAGTCTTATCCGCAGCATTCCATCATTTCTGAAGAAGCCGGCGAACTGGCGGGCAGCGACCAGGATGTACAGTGGGTTATCGATCCTCTGGATGGCACCACCAACTTTATCAAACGCCTGCCGCATTTTTCGGTCTCTATCGCCGTGCGCGTTAAGGGCCGTACCGAAGTGGCCGTGGTTTACGATCCGATGCGTAACGAACTGTTTAGCGCCGTCCGCGGTCAGGGCGCCCAGCTAAACGGCTATCGCCTGCGCGGCAGCAGCGCCCGCGATCTGGACGGCACCATTCTCGCCACCGGTTTCCCGTTCAAAGCCAAGCAGCACTCCACTGCCTACATCAAGATGGTTTCCAGCCTGTTTACCCAGTGCGCCGACTTCCGTCGCACCGGCTCCGCCGCGCTGGATCTGGGCTATGTTGCCGCCGGTCGCGTGGACGGTTTCTTCGAAATTGGCCTGAAGCCCTGGGACTTCGCCGCCGGTGAACTGCTGGTGCGTGAAGCAGGCGGTCTGGTATGCGACTTTGTCGGCGGTCATAACTACCTGACCAGCGGCAATATCGTGGCCGGTAACCCGCGAGTGGTGAAATCCCTGCTCGCCTGCGTGCGCGACGATCTGAGCGAAGCGCTTAAGCGCTGATGCCCGCACTCCGCCCCTGGTCAGAAGGGGCGGAGCCCCCGCCCGACCGGCTGAGCCGCCGCCAGCCACATCATAATTCCCGCCGCCACCAGTATCACACCGCCAGCCAGCGCCAGAGTGACACCGGCCACCCGTTGCCATAGCGCCGGAGTTCGACTCACGCTCATGCGTCGAGCCAGTTGCCGACAGCTATGCACCAGCAGCGCCAGCCCGGAAATGGTCAGCGAAGTCCCGGCTGACATCGCCATCACCGCCGCCACACCCCACCAGAAAACATCAATCACTTTACTGAATAACAGCACCACGATCGCGCCGGAACAGGGCCGCATTCCCATCGACAGCACCAGCAAAATCCGCTCGCGCAGACTCCCCCTCTCTTCCATCTGCTGCGACGAGGGCAGATGCTGATGACCACAGCCGCAGGTAGCGCTGTGTTGATGATGCGGTGTCATCCGCAGGAAAACCGGGCGCCGCAGCAGACCGCGCAGTCGCCTGAGCGCCCGCCAGCACAGCATTACGCCAAGCAGCGCCACCAGCAGGTAGCTCCCTTTTTCCAGCCAGAAAGCGCTGAGATGCAGTGTGCGCACCGGCAGCGCCAGCAGCCACAGCACCAGACTGACCAGCGCGATAGCCACCAGTCCCTGGAGTAGCGACGATGCCAGCGTCACGCCCAGACTGGCGCGCAGCCGCGAGGGATGAGTGGCAAGCCAGGTGGTCATCACCACCTTGCCGTGCCCCGGCCCCAGCGCGTGCAGCACGCCATAAGCAAAGCTGAATAGCAGCAGCGCGCTGCCAGCTCGCACCGGGTTTTCGGCCACCGCCTGTAACAGCGCACTAAGCTTGCCATTAACCTCACGCTGCCAAAGCGTGCTCTTTAGCATCAACTGCGGCCAGTTCAGCCACAGCGCCACGCCAGCACCGACAATTGCCAGTATCAGCAGCGCCAGCGGCCAAAACGCCAGCCAGCGGCGAGCAGGGGGTGAGGAAAGGTTATTGATTACTGACATGTCAGCGTCACCTGCTGCGCGAAGTGTTTACCCAGTTCCATCTCCTGCGGCGGCGCATCTTCTTTATCCAGCGACAGGGCCCAGGCCTGCAGTTTTGCGTCGGGCTCCGGGGTGTTCAGGTTGAGCTTACAGCGCTGGCGCAGCGCTTCTGGCAGCGTCAGCGAATTCGCATTGTCGTAGCGCATATCCACATAGTAAGTGGGATCAAAGGTGGTAAAGCGATAGCGTTGCCCTGCCAGCGGCTGGGGATGCGCCAGCGGCAGCGTAAAGAAGAGCACCGCCTTGTTCCCCTCGCGTGCCAGCCGGTAATCGCGTGGCAGATTGCTGAAAGTCACCTTCCGATCGCCATGCCAGAATTCCGTGAAGTAGTGCTGCCCCAGCACATTCGCCATCACCTCGGCCGCCAGCTTTTTCCAGACCGGTGAATCCGGCGCGGCGCTGCCTGCGTCATACAGCAGATCGGCCGAGGTCATTTCATCCATAGTCCAGCGCATCGCCAGCCCGGCGAGTGCATCATTCTCCACCACCATCTGGCTCTCAAGAGTGATAAAGCTGTGCGGATGCCCAAAGGCACCGGCAGAGAGGGCCAGCAAAGTCAGCGCCAGCGCGCTGCAACGTCCTGATTTAGTGATATCCATCATTCCTCAGCGAAAAATACTGTGAGCCAGGCGAAACAACCTTCTGAAAAATGCTCAGCAGAAAAAACGGAGCATAAAACTTCGACTATCCTTGGATCTGAACACGACTAACGGGAAAAATCGGATGATGACACTGCTTCAGCCGCCACCATCTGTGCTTTCCGATCCGCAACGCCGCTGCCACCTGCTTTTAACGCTCTGTCTTCCGGGACAGACGGTGACCCCCCAGGTCATCGCACGCCTTAATGGGGTGGATGAAGCCGTCGTTCACCAGGATATCGCCGATGCCCGCCATGAAATTCGGGAGAATTATCGGCTTAATATCCTGACTCAACCCGACGGCAGCTACCGGATTGAAGGCACCGCACTGGATCGTCGCCTCTGCCTGCTTCACTGGCTACGTCGGGGCCTGCGTCTGTGTCCGGATTTCGTCCGGCATCAGTTTGCCCCCGCTCTGAAACAGGAGCTGCGTCAGCAGGGGATTTCACGCGCGCTCTATGACGATACCAACCTTCAGGCCCTGGTCAACCTCTGTTCGCGCCGTCTGCAGCGACAGTTCACACCTGGCGACAACCAGTTCCTGAACCTCTACCTGCAGTTCTGCCTGACTCAGCATCAGCAGGGCCATATTCCCCAGTTTAGCGACAGCCAGCGGCGCTGGGCCCAGACCCGTGCTGAAGCGCTGGCGGCCAAAGAGATTGTGCGCCACTGGGATCGTCGCACACCGCATCCCCCCCATGAGAACGAGCGTCTGTTCCTGGCGGTGCTGTTTATGCTGCTGCGAACCCCGGATCCGCGTAACGATAGCCAGCGTCAGGACCGGCGCCTGAAGCGCGCCATCGCCGATCTGATCGCTTACTTTCGCGAACTTTCCGGTCGTGACTTCAGCGATGAGAAGGGGCTCAGCAGGCAACTCTATATTCACCTGGCCCAGGCGCTGGACCGCTCGCTGTTCGATATTATGGTCGCCAGCCCGGTGACCCGGGATGTGGCCACCCTCTATCCAAAGCTGATGCGCACCACCCGTGAAGCGCTAATCCCGTTCGAAAATCGCTACGGCGTGCGTTTCTCCGATGATGAAGCGGGCCTGGTGGCGGTGATTTTCGGCGCCTGGCTGATGCAGGCCCAGGATCTTCATGAACGCCAGGTGCTGATCGTCACGGGCGCCAATCCAGCGCTGGAAGCGGAGATCGAGCAGCAGCTTCGTGAACTAACGCTGCTGCCCATCGCCATTCGCCATCAGTCGCTGACGGACTTTCAGGCATCGGGTTCGCCCAAAGGGGTGGCGGTGATTGTCACCCCCTATGCCACGCCCCTGCCGCTGGTTTCGCCACCGCTGATCCACAGCGAAGGGCCGCTGGGCGAACGCCAGCAGCGACACATCCGGGAAATTCTGGAAGGTTAATCTCTTGCCGCCACGGAAGGCCGCAGCACCAGAGCCGGTAGCACCACCAGCGCCATCACCCAGAATAGCCCGGCCCCCAGATGCTGATAGAGGAAGCCGGAGATCATGGTCATCAGCGCGATACTGCCCCCCAACGCCACCGCCGAATAGAGCGCCTGCAGGCGAATCGCCTGAGCGCCACGGTGCGCCGAGATATAGCGAATCGCCGCCAGATGGCAAACAGTAAAGGTGCCGCAGTGCAGAATCTGCATCACAATCAGCCACGGCAGTTCGGTGGTCCAGCCCATCAGCCCCCAGCGCACCACGCCAGACAGCGCGGAAAGCAGCAGCAGATCCCGGGGGCTCCAGCGCCGGAACAGTCGGTTGCTAAAAGCAAAGATCAGGATTTCCGCCACCACGCCCAGCGACCAGAGGTAGCCCACCACGCTCGGCGAATAGCCCACGCTTTGCCAGTACAGCGCACTAAAGCCGTAGTAAGCGGCGTGAGCCCCCTGTAGCAGAGTCACGCAGCCCAGGAAACGCCAGTTTTCCTGCAACAGCTGGCGCCAGGCCTGCCAGCCGACATGATCTGCGCCGCGGGCGTCCCCTTGTGGGGCCACCGAAGGCCGTAGCAGCATTCCGCTTAGCATGGCGATGATCCCCAGCGTCAGTACCATCAGGATGGCCTGATGACCGTAAAGGCTGACCAGCTTACCGGTCAGGGCTGAACCAATGACAAAGGCCAGCGATCCCCATAGCCGGACCCGACCGTAATCCATGGTTATCTGGCGCTGCCAGGTATTGGCGAGTGCATCGGTCAGCGGCACCAGGGGAGAGAAGAAAAAGTTGAAACCGACTATCACCAATAGCAGCCAAAGCGCGGTATTACCCAACCAGAAGCCAATAGCGAAGATCAGCGCTACCAGCGCCAGCAGGCGTAGCGCCTGCACCAGACGTCCCGGATCCCGCACCCTCGGCGCCAGCAGCAGGCTTCCCAGGAAACGCGCCACCAGCCCGGCGCCAAGCAACAGGCCAATGGTTTCCGGCGTCAGGCCGGTTCCTTTGAGCCAGACGCTCCAGAATGGCAGAAAAACGCCGTAGCTAAAAAAGTAGGTAAAGTAGCTGAGCGCCAGCCAGCGCGTTGATTGCACGACCATTATTCCCTCCCCTGCGGAGCCGATACTCTGTCAGAGGCTCCGCATTCAGGCAAGCAGGAAGTCAGTAATAGGTCGTGCGATAGCGGATCCGCTGCTGTTCTTTCTTTTCGCCGCCGTCGGTCAGGGTATTGACGGCGTAGTCGCAGACCAGAGGGTTGGCCATTTTGTCGTAGCGGCACTTCTTCAGCGCCTGGTAGAACGGCATACCGTTACTCAGCCCCTGGGTAATAAAATCCCAGGGTTCGTCCAGCTTGCGCTTTGGCTCGGTAATCAGCAGCACATCGTTCTGTTCGCTATAAAATACAATGCTTTTTGGCATGCCTTCGCGGGTATAGAAGTACTCGCGATAGACCCAGGCGTCTTTTGCATCCTTAACTTTCACCAGAAAGCCATTGTCGTAGATATAGAGCTTATGGACAGGATCGCTGTTAGTGGTCTCCACAATCTGGCATTTGTCATTGAGCACAATGGTATTGCGCTTATCGCGTACCGACACCAGAGTGTTGCTGTCGCTACCGCGCACCAGCTTCATATACTCGCCGCTGGTTCTGTCCGCCCGTTCATACTCTTTAAGGCAACCGCTGGGATCAAACTGCCCTTTCGCCACCATCAGCGGTTTGTCGCTGTCGCCATACAGCGCCTGCTCAAAACTTTTTACGTGGCCGCGCAGCGCATCGAACTCCAGTTCGTTGGACAAGCTGGCCATCGCCGGACGGAAAGGCTGTACCTGCGACTCTCCCCGCGCGCTCCAGGTAATCAGGATGATAGCAAGACACAATAAACTCTTTTTCATAAGGCTCCGGTTTCCTGCCCGGTGTGAGGAGGCAATGTCAGGCACGGAATACGTTAAAGGATAGAAGAATTCTCTGTGCTGGCACCCCAGCCGGCGAAGGCAAAAGCGCCTCATCCCATATCTTTCACTAACTGACCGTCACTGTTCCTGCTTTTACGCTGAATTTTCATTGCCAGCTAATGATTTAAAAATTTAACTCGATTTACATTAACTTAACATTGACGGGCAAACACAATAATTATCAGAGGATAACAGTAACATGCAATCCCGCACTTTACCCTTAGATGCGCCAGAGCCCGATGCCGCTCCCGGGCGCGATATCGCCGGGCGAATCAACGCTCTGCCCTCCTCCCGCGGCCTGTGGAGCTTTATCGTGCTGCTGTCGCTGGGCGGCTTCTTCGAACTCTACGACCTGTTCCAGACCGCCTGGATCAGCACCGGTCTGGTGGCCGATGGCATCTTTCATACCGGCAGCGACGGCCTGTTTGGCGTGGCCGATCAGGCCGCATTCGCCTCGGTAACCTTTCTGGGGTTGTTCATCGGCGCCAGCCTGCTGGCTCCCCAGGCCGACCGTTTCGGCCGCCGCCTGACCTTTATGTTCGCCCTGGCCTGGTATGGCCTGTTTTCCCTGCTGATGGCCTGCCAGACCACGGCGGAAGGGGTGATTCTGTGCCGCTTTATGGTCGGCATTGGCCTGGGGATTGAGCTGGTCACCATCGATACCTATCTGACCGAGTGGGTGCCAGCGTCGCTGCGCAACAAAGCCTTCTCCTTCGCGTTCTTTATCCAGTTTCTGTCGGTGCCCACGGTAGCTCTGCTCTCCTGGTGGCTGGTGCCCCATAACTACTTTGGCGTCAGCGGCTGGCGACTGGTGGTGATCATCGGCGCCGTCTGTTCGCTGGTTATCTGGCTGGTGCGTAAAAATCTGCCGGAATCGGCACGCTGGCTGGCGCGTCACGGTCGCAGTGATGAGGCGCACCGGGTCATGTGCGATATGGAACGGCGCTGCGGCCTTCAGCCCGCCGCCCGCTTCAATGCCGGTGACATGTCGTCCAATACCACCGGTCGCGGCAGCTTCCGGGAATTGTGGTCGCCGGAATATCGCAGCCGCACCCTAATGCTGTGTGTGATGAACTTCTTCCAGGCCATCGGCTTCTTCGGCTTCGGCAACTGGTTACCGGCTCTGCTTTCCGGCCAGGGGGCCAGCATTACCCACAGCCTGCTCTATGCTTTCTTTATCACCCTGGCCTATCCGGTGGGCTGCCTGATCTGCAGCCGCTATGCTCACCGCATGGAAAACAAGTGGCAGATAGTCTTCTCTTCCCTGACCACGGTGGTGTTCGGCACCCTGTTCGCACTCCAGAACCAGCCTCTGCTGCTGATCCTGTGCGGCTTTATGATCACCTGGTCCAACGCCTGGCTGACCATTAGCTATCATGCCTATCAGGCCGAGGTCTTTCCGACCCATATTCGGGCCAGAGGCGTTGGCTTCTGCTACTCTTTCAGTCGGTTATCTACCGCATTCACCAGCATTTTGATCGGTCTGATTCTGCAATACAGCGGCACCAGCGGGGTGATTATCTTTATCGTGGTCAGCATGATGATGGTGATGCTGTCGGTGGGACTGTTCGGGCCGAAGACCCGGGGCCTGAATCTGGAAGCCATCTGACGACGTGTTTTCAGGATATGGCGTACCGCTTGTGATATCTTTAGCCGCGTTTACGTGAACGACCTCCTCCGAACGGGGGAGTCATGAGGACAACAGGTTTGTACGCCAGCGCCGAATCCGTTTCATCATCGCCCTCCCGCACCCGGGTAGTCATCCATCTGTGCGGCTTTCTGGTCTTTCTCTACAGCCTGACCATGCTGCCGCCAGCGTTTGTCGCTCTTATCAACAAAGAGCGCAGCCTGTTTGCTTTTCTGCTCACCTTTGCCATTTTCGCCACGCTTGGGGCCGGAAGCTGGGCCATCACGCGCACCAGCAGCGTGCAGCTTAAAACCCGCGACGGCTTTCTGATTATCGTGCTGTTCTGGCTGCTGTTTTCGCTGATTAGCGCCATGCCGCTGTGGTTGAGCGATGAGCTACAGTTGCGGCCGGTGGATGCGTTGTTTGAGGGGATATCCGGCATTACCACGACCGGCGCATCGGTACTGAGCGAAGTTTCGGGACTACCGCGCTCGATGCTCTACTACCGGGCGCAGCTTAACTATGTGGGCGGTCTGGGGGTTATCGTACTGGCGGTGGCGGTTCTGCCGCTGCTGGGCATTGGTGGGATGAAGCTGTATCAATCAGAGATGCCGGGCCCCTTTAAGGAAGAGCGCCTGACGCCGCGGCTGGCGGATACCGCAAAGCAACTGTGGCTGACCTATCTGCTGCTGGGCGCCGCCTGTTCTCTTGCCTTCTGGTTCGCCGGAATGCCCGGTTTCGATGCGCTGTGCCACGGTATCTCGACCGTATCGCTGGGCGGTTTTTCCACCTGGAATGAAAGCCTGGGCCATGCCGATAGCCTGGCCGTGGAGGGCGTCGCGGGTCTTTTTTCGCTGCTGTCGGCCATTAACTTCGCGCTCTGGTTTGTGGTGCTCAGCCGCCGCAGCCTGAAGCCTTTTTTACACAACGCCGAGCTGCGTTTCTTCCTGCTGGTCGTGGCAGTGGTGGTGATTATCGTCACGCTGGAGGTCTGGCGCGCCGGGATGTACGGCCTGCCGGAATCCTTTGTCCATGCCTTCTTCCTGACCAGTTCGATGATTACCGATAACGGGCTGGCCACCGGTGATTATGCCGACTGGCCGGTACATATCATTGTCTTACTGCTATTAAGCAGCTTCTTTGGCGGCTGCGTCGGCTCTACCTGCGGCGGTATTAAAGCGCTGCGCTTCCTGGTGCTGTTTAAACAGAGCCGCCAGGAGATCCACCAGTTGGCGCATCCCCGGGCGCTGATCAGCGTGCGCATCGGCGGCCACCCGGTCAGCGACCGGGTGCTGCGCAGCGTCTGGAGCTTCTTCTTTCTTTACGCCCTCTGTACCTGCCTGTTTATCATTCTGCTGAATCTGCTGGGCTACGATCTGCTGACCGCCTTCGCCACCGTCGCCGCCTGTATCAACAATATGGGGCTGGGCTTCGGCGAAACCGCGGCAGGATTCGGCACCCTGAACGATCCGGCCAAATACCTGATGTGCGCCGCCATGTTGCTGGGCCGCCTGGAAATTTATCCGGTGCTGATTTTACTGTCGCGCACCTTCTGGCGTAGCTGATCGTTGACTTACTCGTCCGGGAACAGAAATGCCAGAATGCTACGGCGCCACTCCCCGGGGCACTATACTATTTTCACCAGAATCCCAATCACAACAGCAATCACCAACAGGGCAATCCCCAGATCTATCAGCATTATGATAATCCTTCGAAATCGGGCAAGCAGACAACCGATCACCACGGCGGGAAACACCGTCACAATAAAGCATATGGCAGCATGCCATGCAGGGTTAACCACATAGGTATGGAGCAGGAATCCGGAACCAAGCGCCCCAACAAGAAAAAGACCCGGCATCCACTTCCCGTCCTGCTCTGCATCATATTCTTCCTGCGAAAGAAATCGGTTCCCCACCCGATACCTGGCCATACCCACTCCTTTTTTGGATAATTCCCCCAAAATACCGCAACCCTGAAAAAATGAAAAACGGATACGGGCGACTTTACTCCCCCAATTGTTTGAATCTATTCAAACAATTGGGATCATGATAAATTTCGGCAGGATGACCATCTTTATGTTATGGATATGAACGCAATTGGCGTTCATTGATAAGAGCAGGGGAAAGCGATGTTTTTTATCAAAAATGGAGTTGAAGGTTACAGGAAGGCTTTTTCTTACAAAGGCGTTGCCGATCGCAAGAGTTATTTATTTTTTGTGCTCTTTCAGTGGATTGTTATTATCCTGGTAACTCTGGCTTCATTTTATCTGAAGGTTATTTTTCAGGGTTATTCTGGTGTCGGACTCTTTATCGTTATTAGCATTAGCCTTTATTCCTGGCTTGCCGGATTAGCTTTCTCCGTCAGGCGACTACATGATACCGGCCAGAGTGGATGGATATTGCTGATCCTGTTTATTATTGTTTTGATTGTTGAGGCTGTAGGAGAAGGCGGCGGAAATGCTGTTAATGCTATTTTCTTTCTGGGGCTCATGCTGGCGAAGACAAAATCAGAAAACAATAAATATCGACCAGATAATTTTAATTTAACTAAAGTACCCGGGAAAGCCCCCCAGGGGACATACAGAACACTAAAATAATCCACTAAATATTTTTTTACTTTCCGGAAGTATGTCCGAAATAGACTCCAGATAAACAAGCCAGTCAGTTTCTTAACTGACTGGCATTACTTAAAGATAAGAGGCGCTTACGCGTAAACCGGGAAGCGGGCGCAGATATCCAGCACCTTCTGCTTCACGCGCTCGATGGTCGCTTCGTCCTGGATATTGTCCAGCACGTCGCACATCCAGCCCGCCAGCTCCTGAACTTCCGCTTCTTTAAAGCCGCGACGGGTAACCGCCGGAGTACCAATACGCACGCCAGAAGTCACAAACGGGCTCTTCGGGTCGTTCGGTACACTGTTCTTATTCACGGTAATGTTGGCGCGGCCCAGCGCGGCATCCGCCTCTTTACCGGTCAGATCTTTCGCTACCAGATCCAGCAGGAACAGGTGGTTATCAGTACCGCCGGAAACCACGTTATAACCGCGATCCAGGAACACCTTCACCATGGCTTTAGCGTTCTTCGCCACCTGCTGCTGATAGGTTTTGAATTCCGGCTCCATGGCTTCTTTCAGCGCCACGGCCTTACCGGCAATCACGTGCATCAGCGGACCGCCCTGAGCTCCGGGAAAAACCGCAGAGTTCAGCTTCTTGTACAGCTCTTCACTGCCGCCTTTGGCCAGAATCAGTCCGCCGCGCGGACCGGCCAGAGTTTTATGGGTAGTGGTAGTCACCACGTGAGCATGCGGAACCGGGTTCGGGTAGACGCCGGCGGCGATAAGCCCGGCAACGTGCGCCATATCAACAAACAGATATGCGCCGATGCTGTCGGCGATTTCACGCATCTTCGCCCAGTCCACCACGCCAGAATATGCAGAGAAGCCGCCGATAATCATCTTCGGTTTATGCTCTTTTGCCTGTTTTTCCAGATCCGCGTAGTCGATATGGCCGCTTTCATCGATACCGTAAGGCACGATGTTGTACAGCTTACCGGAAAAGTTAACCGGCGAGCCGTGAGTCAGGTGGCCGCCATGGGCCAGATTCATGCCCAGCACGGTATCGCCCGGCTGCAGCAGCGTGGTGTAAACAGCGAAGTTAGCCTGAGAGCCGGAGTGGGGCTGGACGTTAGCGTAGTCGGCGCCGAACAGCTCTTTGGCGCGATCGATGGCAAGCTGTTCAACGATATCGACATACTCACAGCCGCCGTAGTAGCGCTTGCCGGGATAACCTTCGGCATATTTGTTGGTTAGCTGAGAGCCCTGCGCCTGCATCACACGCGGACTGGTGTAGTTTTCGGAGGCGATCAGTTCGATATGCTCTTCCTGACGTACTTTCTCCTGCTCCATAGCCTGCCACAGTTCGGCATCATAATCGGCAATGTTCATTTCACGCTTTAACATCCGCATCTCCTGACTCAGCTAACGATAAAAGGACTCGCCCACGGCGGGCAACGGCCCCCAGTATAACCGATTAAAAGTCTGATAACAGGTCTTGACAAAGGATTGTGCGCAAACGATTGGCTACCCGCCAAACAAGGCGTTATGGATTTCCAGGTTTACACGCATGACAGGAAAGATACTCATCGTCCAGTTGTATTTTATTCACTTACATAACATCCTCCTTTACATGGTTATGACATTTCCATAAAATGCATCACATATACCACTTTAAGAAATCTGAGAATAAGGAGTGCGCAATGTTAGACGCCCAGACCATCGCCGTCGTGAAATCCACCATCCCCCTGCTTGCCGACACCGGCCCCAAACTCACCGCCCACTTTTATGACCGTATGTTCCGCCACAACCCGGAACTGAAAGATATTTTCAATATGAGCAACCAGCGCAACGGCGACCAGCGTGAAGCGCTGTTTAACGCCATCTGCGCCTATGCCACCAATATTGAAAACCTGGCAGCGATTCTGCCGGCCGTTGAGAAAATCGCCCAGAAGCACACCAGCTTCCAGATCCGCCCCGATCAGTATCAGATCGTCGGTCACCATCTGCTGGCGACGCTGGACGAGATGTTCAGCCCGGGCGACGAAGTGCTGGATGCCTGGGGTAAAGCCTACGGCGTGCTGGCCCAGGTGTTTATCGACCGCGAAGGGCAAATCTACGACGAAACCAAAGCCAAAACGGGTGGCTGGGAAGGCACCCGTCCTTTCCGCATCGCGGCGAAAAAGCCCCAGAGCACGCTTATCACCAGTTTTGAACTGGAGCCTGTGGACGGCAAGCCGGTGGCCGACTACCGCCCTGGCCAGTACACCGCCGTCTGGCTGAAGCCAGAAGGCTTTGCTCATCAGGAGATTCGCCAGTACTCCCTGACCCGCAATCCCAACGGCAAGAGCTACCGTATTGCGGTGAAGCGCGAAGGCGAAGGCCAGGTGTCCAGTTGGCTGCATCAGCATGCGAAAGAAGGCGATGTGGTCAACCTGGTGGCGCCGGCGGGCGACTTCTTTATGGATGTTACGCCTGAAACACCGGTTACCCTGATTTCCGGCGGCGTCGGTCAGACTCCGATGCTGGCGATGCTTAACACTCTGGCCGCTACCGGTCATCGCGGCCAGGTGAACTGGTTCCACGCCGCCGAAAACGGCAGCGTGCATGCCTTCGCTGATGAGGTAGCCCAGTTGGGCAATCAGCTACCGGCATTCCACAGCCACGTCTGGTACAGCCAGCCGGACGCCGACGACCGCGCGCAGCAGCGTTTCGATAGCGAAGGGCTGATGACGCTGGCGGACGAAGCCGGTCAGTTCAGCGATTCAGCCACCCAGTTCTATCTGTGCGGGCCGGTCGGCTTTATGCAGTTCGCCGCCGAACAGCTGGTGAAACTGGGCGTGGATAAATCACGCATCCACTACGAATGCTTCGGCCCGCATAAGGTGCTGTAAAAAACGAAACGGCCCGCAAAAGCGGGCCGTTTGTTTAACAGAGCGTGACGATTACAGCGCCGCGTCATCCTCTTCGCCGGTACGAATCCGCACCACGCGCGCCACATCAAAGACAAAAATCTTACCGTCACCGATCTTGCCGGTCTGGGCGGTACGAATAATGGTATCGACACAGGTATCAACAATATCGTCCGCCACCACAATTTCGATCTTCACCTTCGGCAGAAAGTCGACCATATACTCGGCGCCGCGATAAAGCTCGGTGTGCCCCTTCTGGCGGCCGAAGCCTTTCACCTCGGTGACCGTCATTCCGGTAATCCCTACTTCGGCCAGCGCTTCACGCACATCGTCCAGTTTGAAGGGTTTAATAATCGCATCAATCTTTTTCATGGTGCATCCTTAAATCAACTTGCGTTACACGCAGCGCTCGCCTCTGTGTCGGCGCCTCGTTGGTTATAAACTGTCGGGCATCAGGGAACACAGCCTATTCTTTAAAGTCACTGGCGTCCAGTTCATGACGCGCCAGCAGTTTGTAGAATTCAGTACGGTTGCGGCCCGCCATTCTTGCTGCATGGGTGACATTGCCTTTGGCGATCTGCAGCAGCTTACGCAGATAGTTCAGTTCAAACTGGCTGCGCGCTTCTACAAAGGTGGGAAGCACGGTGTTTTCACCCTCCAGCGCCTGCTGGATCAACGCCTCGCTAATGACCGGCGCCGGGCTCAGCGCCACGCACTGCTCAATCACGTTCACCAGTTGGCGAACATTGCCCGGCCAACTGGCGGCCATCAGGCGTTTCATCGCGTCGGTGGAAAAACTGCGCACAAAGGGCTTATGCCGCTCCGCCGCCTGACGCAGCAGATGATTCGCCAGCAGCGGAATATCCTCAGCCCGCTCGTGCAGCGCCGGAATCTTCAGGCTGACGACGTTCAGGCGATAGAACAGATCCTCGCGGAACTCGCCGCGCTGCATCGCTTTCGGCAGATCCCGGTGGGTGGCGGAAAGAATACGCACGTTAATATCGACATCGCGATTACTGCCCAGCGGCCGTATCTTGCGCTCCTGCAACACCCGCAGCAGCTTCACCTGAAGCGGTACCGGCATATCGCCAATCTCATCGAGAAACAGCGTCCCGCCCTCGGCAGCCTGGAACAGTCCTTCACGGCTGCTGACCGCACCAGTAAAAGCGCCGCGCGCATGACCAAAAAGTTCAGACTCCAGCAGCTGTTCCGGTAGCGCGCCACAGTTAATAGCAATAAATGCCTTGCCTGCACGGGGGCTGGCCTGATGAATGGCGCGGGCCAGCACCTCTTTACCGGTGCCGCTCTGGCCGTTAATCAGTACGCTGACGTCCGACTGGGCCACCATACGCGCCTGTTCCAGCAGACGCAGCATTACCGGACTGCGGGTGACAATAGTTTCACGCCACAGGTTGTCTCCCGTCCCGGCGCTCTGGGCCAGCGCTTCGTCTATCGCCCTGTAGAGCGCGTCCCGGTCCACCGGTTTGGTCAGAAAGCTGAATACTCCCTGACGGGTGGCAGCCACCGCATCGGGAATCGAGCCGTGGGCGGTCAGGATGATCACCGGCAGCCCCGGCTGCGTTTTCTGGATTTCAGCAAACAGCTGCATGCCGTCCATCTCGTCCATCCGCAGATCGCTAATCACCAGATCCGGCCGCTCTTTGGCCAGCAGTTTCAGGCCCTGCTGGCCGCTTTCCGCGGTGGTGACCTGGTAGCCCTGGCTGGTAAGACGCATACCCAATAGCTTCAGCAACCCTGGATCGTCATCCACCAATAGCAGTCGCGCGCCGCTGTGCTGTGTCATGGTTTGGCCTCCTGCGCGTCATCGCTTTGCGGCGCCTGGGGGGCTGGTGCATCACCATCGGGCAGGTAGCTGCTCGCCCCTTTGCGGCTGGAAAGCTGACGCTCAATATCAGTCAGGTTTTGTAGCTTACGCCGGGTCTGCTCCAACTGGCCGTGCAGATGTTTCTGCTGCTGACGCAGCTCATCCAGCTCGCTATCGCTCTGCTCCTGAAGCGTGCTATAGCGCCAGCGGGCGTCGGAGAGCGACAGCTCCTGGGCCTGGTTATCGCGCAGCATCTGATACAGCGTGTGCACCTGACGTGGCACCGCATAACTCATGTTATCCAGCTTATTCAGATTGTGCCGCCGCTCCTGGGGAGTAATCTTCGCCTTCGCCAGCAGGATCCCCTGGCGAAACGCCGCCTGCCAGGTCTCTTCATCAAAGCGATGAGCCAGCGAGCGGGCATCGGCAGGCGCCAGCCGTTCAGCGCAGTCAATGCCCCGCAGCCAGTACAGCGGATTATTTTCCGCCACGGCGCCTTTGAGTCGCCACAGTGTGGGACAGGGCGTCGCCAGATAATCCGCCACCTGGCGTTCCGGTTCAGCCGGACGCGCCCCTGCATGGTGCGCGCCCTGTTCCTTAACGGTCGTGCAGCCTGCCAGCAGCGTCAGGCTCGCCGCCAGTAGCAGTCCCGTACAGGCGCTGCGCCACCGCGCAACGCCAGTCAACCCATTCGTCATATCGTCTCATTTCCGGTACAGACCGGCAGTTCGATGCGGAAACAGACATCCGCGTCGTTATCATCCACCAGGCGCAGGGTGCCCTGCATACGCCGGATCGCATCCTGCGCAATGCTCAGTCCAAGACCGCTGCCCTTTACCGCGCCCTTGCGCTGTTGGCTGCCCTGATAAAAGGGTTCGAAAATCATGGCCCGTTCACTTTCCGGAATCGATGGGCCATCGTTGGCGACCTCGATGGTCAGATGATCACCCGCCCGGTAGCTACGCAGATAAATGGTACCGGATTCAGTGCCATAGTGCACCGCATTGGAGTAGAGATTATCCAGCGCGCTAGTCAGCAGACTGGGGTCTGCCAGGCAGTCTTCCGGGGCCAGGGTGACCCGGGTTTGCATCAGTTTAGCCCGTGCCGGCAGCGCATGCGCGGCAATAATCCGCTCCACCAGCGGCGCCAGCGCCACTGGCTGCAGCGTGCTGGCGCCGTCGGTCAGCTTGCGATTATAGTCCAGCAGTTGTTCTATCAGCCGTTGCAGATTGTGACTGCTGCTGTCGAGAATCGCCACTACCTCTTCCTGCTCCGGCGTCAGCGGCCCTGCCACCCGGTCAGCCAGCAGCGCCGTACCTTCGCGCAGGCTGGCAAGCGGGGTCTTAAGTTCGTGGGAAATATGCCGCAAAAACTGATGGCGCTGGGATTCGAGCCAGCTCAGGCGCTCGCTCAGCCAGATAATGCGCTGCCCTACCGAGCGCAGTTCCCGCGGCCCTTTGAACAGCGGCATCTCATCCAGCCTCTGCCCTTCTCCCAGTTGGTTAATCATGCGTTCCAGCCCCTTAACAGGGCCAATAATCATTCGGGTAAACAGCATCACCAGCGCCAGGCTGACCAGAAACAGGGCCAGCGCCTGACGGCCAAAGTAGCGACCGCGTTCGGCAATCTCCCGCTGTAGCTGTATGCCGCGGGCAGAAACCACCGAGCGGGTCGCCTGTACCAGCTCGGTATTGGCATGGGCAAAGGTTTCGAGCTGCGCCGACGCCGCCTCATCCGGGCCGCTATTGCGGCACTTCAGGGCGCTCAGCCCTTCAAGGGCGTGACTTAGCGTGCGCCAGATGCGCTCATCAGGCAGCACGCTGGCGTGGGCCGCCAACATCTGGCCATAGCGCTGGCGCTGGCTCTGGTAAACGTTCGCCAGGGTGGGGTTATCCAGCACGCAGTACTGACGATAGCTACGCTCCATCTCCAGCGCGGCGCTGGTCATGGCTTCGCTGCGGCGGGCGTCGGTCAGCGCCGTTCTGTTGGTCCAGGCCGCCTGATCGCTCAGAGCATTCAGGCTCTGCCATGCCTGCCAGGCCAGCACCAGTAGCGGCACCAGCACCAGCAAAAACGCCATCATAACCACCTGACGCAGGGAACGGGGGAAGACGGACCAGCGTTTCAACGGCATGCTCTCAGGTTATCCATAATGCCATGATGCTAACGGAGCGCGACGCAGGAGGAAAGCGCCAGATGTGAAAACGGCAGAGCCAAATTGACTCTGCCGCTTTACTGGAATCAGGCGGTGCCTTACTCAACGTTTCGCCCGATGCCTGATAAAGGAGCGAACTCACTATTATCAGATGGTGGACGGCAGGCACCTTTTTGTGCGTCATTCGTAGGTTTATGTAGCACGTCCGACTGGCGGGGCTAACATAAGAAGGTGAATGAGCCACTGATTCATATAATGCACGTTTTATGCCAAAAATAAAAGAAAACAAATAAACTCATGATTTTAAATGTGTTTATTATAAAACATTCTTAAACTGACCAGAGAAGTGCTCCTCAGAACTGTCTCCTTATGGAGACACTCATAACCCGTTTAAGCTCAGAAACAAAAAATCAACAAGTTAAATGTCACCTTTTGGCGACATCAGATGCCCCATGCTGTCGCGCTTTCCCGACACTATCATTACCTCCCGTTACGATTTTCCTGAGTAACGGGAGGCAGCAGCATTAACCCAACTGACGACGGGCGTTACGGAACAGACGCATCCAGGGGCTGTCCTCGCCCCACTGTGCCGGATGCCAGGAGTTCGCCACGCTCCGGAATACGCGCTCGGGGTGCGGCATCATAATAGTAACGCGCCCGTCTTCACTGGTTACCGCCGTAATGCCATTCGCTGAACCGTTCGGGTTAGCCGGATAGCGCTCGGTCACCTTGCCGAAGTTATCGACATAGCGCAGCGCCACCAGTCCCCGGCTTTCCAGTTCGCTCAGCGGCGCGCCGACGCGCGGCTCCACCCGACCTTCGCCGTGGGAAACGGCGATCGGCATACGGGAACCGGCCATGCCTTCCATCAGCAGCGAGGAGCTTTCCGCCACCTCAACCAGACTGAACCGCGCCTCAAAGCGCTCGGACTGGTTACGCACAAAGCGCGGCCACAGGTCGCTACCCGGAATCAGCTCCCGCAGGTTAGAGAGCATCTGGCAGCCGTTACAGACCCCCAGAGCCAGGGTATCCGGGCGCAGGAAGAAGCCGCGGAACGCTTCGCGAACCGGCTCGTTGAACAGAATCGATTTCGCCCAGCCTTCGCCGGCTCCCAGTACGTCGCCGTAAGAGAAGCCGCCGCAGGCGACCAGGGTATGGAAATCGCCCAGATCGTGACGTCCGGCAATCAGATCGCTCATATGCACGTCCACGGCGTCAAAACCGGCGCGATGGAATGCCGCCGCCATCTCGACATGAGAGTTGACCCCCTGTTCGCGCAGCACCGCCACTTTCGGGCGCGCACCGGTGGCGATAAAGGGTGCCGCGATATCCTCATCCATATCGAAGCTCAGGGCGACGTTCAGCCCCGGATCGCTATTATCGCCCTTCGCCGCGTGCTCTTCATCGGCGCAGGCCGGGTTGTCGCGCAGGCGCTGCATCTGCCAGGTGGTTTCTGCCCACCACTGACGTAACTGATTGCGGCTCTCGCGATACACCGTTTCGCTCCCGGCACGAACGATAAAGTCATCTCCGACGCTCGCCTGGCCCAAATAATGGGTGCATGCTGCCAGACCGTGGGACGCCAGCAGCGCTTCCACGCTTTCGCGCTCATCGGCCGCAACCTGGATCACAGCGCCCAGCTCTTCGTTAAACAGCGCCGCCAGGCGATCGTCGCCCAGGGCGGCAATATCCACATCCAGACCGCAATGACCGGCGAAGGCCATCTCCGCCAGAGTGACCAGCAGGCCGCCGTCGCCGCGATCGTGGTAAGCCAGCAGCGAACCGCGGGCCAGCAGCGCCTGGATAGCGTCGAAGAAGCCTTTTAGCTGCTCAGGACAGCGAACGTCAGCGGTGCTGTCGCCCAACTGGCGATAAACCTGGGCCAGCGCGGTGGCGCCCAGGGCATTACGGCCCTGACCCAGATCGATCAGCAGCAGGGCATTCTCTTCGGTGCTGAGCTGCGGTGTGGCGGTACGACGGGCGTCCTCTACCCGGGCAAAGGCGCTAATCACCAGCGACAGCGGCGACGTCACTTCACGCGCTTCACTGCCTTCCTGCCAGCGGGTTTTCATCGACATTGAATCCTTACCCACCGGAATGGTCAGCCCCAGCGCCGGACACAGTTCTTCGCCCACCGCTTTCACCGCCTGGTACAGACCGGCATCTTCACCGGGGTGGCCCGCCGCGGCCATCCAGTTAGCGGAAAGCTTCACCCGCGTGAGGGAGCCAATCTGCGCCGCGGCGATATTGGTCAGCGCCTCGCCCACCGCCAGACGGGCGGAGGCGGCAAAATCCAGCAGCGCAACCGGCGCGCGCTCGCCCATGGACATGGCTTCGCCGTGATAGCTGTCCAGGCTGGCGGTGGTCACCGCGCAGTCAGCCACCGGGATCTGCCAGGGGCCGACCATCTGATCCCGGGCCACCATACCGGTGACGGTACGGTCGCCAATGGTGATCAGAAAGGTCTTTTCAGCCACCGCAGGCAGATGCAATACCCTTTTCACCGCATCAATGAGATCGATACCGGTGCGATCCAGCGCCTGGCCCTGAGCCTGCTGGCTGGCCACGTCGCGGGTCATTTTCGGGGTTTTACCAAGCAGAACATCCAGCGGCATATCAATGGGCTGATTGTCGAAGTGGCTATCATTCAGGGTCAGATGCTCTTCCTCTGTCGCCTCGCCAATCACTGCATAGGGCGCGCGTTCGCGACGGCACAGGGCATCGAAATCCGCCAGTCGTTCCGGCGCCACCGCCAGCACATAGCGCTCCTGAGATTCGTTGCACCAGACTTCCAGCGGGCTCATACCCGGCTCGTCGCTCAGGATATCCCGCAGCTCAAAACGGCCGCCGCGCCCGCCGTCGCTCACCAGTTCCGGCATGGCGTTGGAAAGTCCACCCGCCCCCACATCGTGGATAAACAGGATCGGGTTGTTATCCCCCAACTGCCAGCAGCGGTCGATCACCTCCTGACAGCGACGCTCCATTTCCGGGTTATCTCGCTGTACCGAGGCAAAGTCGAGATCGGCGTCGGACTGACCGGAATCCATTGACGAAGCGGCACCGCCGCCCAGACCGATATTCATGGCCGGACCGCCCAGCACGATCAGTTTCGCTCCCGGGGGGATCTCCCCTTTCTGGACGTGATCGGCGCGGATATTACCGATACCGCCCGCCAGCATAATGGGCTTATGATAACCACGCACTTCGGCGCCGTTGTGGCTGCTCACCCGCTCCTCGTAGGTACGGAAGTAACCGTTCAGGGCCGGGCGGCCAAATTCGTTGTTAAAGGCAGCGCCGCCGAGCGGGCCATCCAGCATGATGTCCAGCGCCGAAACGATGCGCTGCGGCTTGCCAAAATCCTCTTCCCAGGGCTGCTCGAAGCCGGGAATACGCAGGTTAGAAACCGAGAAACCGACCATCCCCGCCTTGGGTTTTGCGCCGCGCCCGGTGGCACCTTCATCGCGAATTTCACCGCCGGAGCCGGTGGCCGCGCCCGGCCACGGGGAGATTGCGGTCGGGTGGTTGTGGGTCTCGACCTTCATCAGAATATGGGTCGGCTCCTGATGATACTGGTAGCGACCATCGGCGTCCTGCGGGTAGAAACGCCCAACCTCAGAGCCTTCCATCACTGCGGCATTATCTTTATAGGCGGAGAGCACGTACTCCGGCGTCTGCTCGAAGGTGTTCTTAATCATCTTAAACAGCGACTTCGGCTGAGTTTCCCCGTCGATAATCCAGTCGGCGTTAAAGATCTTGTGGCGACAGTGTTCCGAGTTCGCCTGAGCGAACATATAGAGTTCGATATCGTTAGGATTGCGACCCAGAGAGGTAAACGCCTGCTGCAGATAGTCAATTTCGTCTTCCGCCAGCGCCAGCCCCAGACGAACGTTGGCTTCGATCAGCGCTTCGCGCCCGCGACCGAGCAGATCGACGCTCTGAACCGGACGCGGATTGTGATGGGCGAACAGGCATTCGGCCTGCTCAGGCGCGGTAAACACGCTTTCCATCATTCTGTCGTGAACCAGGGCCGCCGCCGCATCGCGCTGAGCGGGGCTCAACTCCCCTTCCAGATACCAGGCCACGCCGCGCTCCAGGCGCTTCACCTGGCTCAGACCGCAGTTGCGGGCAATGTCGGTGGCTTTAGAGGACCAGGGGGAGAGCGTACCGGGACGGGGCGTCACCAGCAGCAGCGTACCGCCAGGCGCATGGCTTGCCAGGGTCGGGCCATATTCCAGCAGGCGCACAAGCCGCGCGCGCGCCTCATCGTCAAGGGGGGCCGCCAGGTCAGCAAAGTGCATATATTCGGCATAGACGCCGGTTACCGGCAGCCGGGCCGCGTTAAAACGATCCAGCAATTTATTGATTCGGAAGGCTGACAGGGCGGGCGAACCACGCAGAATTTCCATCATAAGATCTCTCGTCTTCGAAGCGACTGTATGGCGCCATCGATGGCACCAGGGGAAAACGGGCGTCATTATAGAGAATCCACAGCGGCGACGAAACCGTTTGCGCAGAAATAAAATTCCTGTGACGCTGTACGTAAAATGGTCAAAAAACGCACTAAGCGGTTGCCAGCGCACGCATTGTTGAGCAAAATGCGGCTCCAATAGCCCCGTATAATAATGAAATTTTCCTGGCTCCCAACCAGGACTTAAGACAGCGCAGAGACTTAACTTATTGAAGAAACTAAAGATTAACTATCTGCTTGTCGGGGTGGTCGCCCTGTTGTTGGCGATTGCGCTATGGCCCTCCGTTCCCTGGTTTGGCAAAGCTGAAAACCGTCTCGCTGAGATTCAGAGTCGGGGAGTGCTGCGCGTTAGTACCATCGCCACCCCGCTCACCTGGTACCGCGAGAAAAATAAAATCACCGGCCTGGACTATGAGCTGGCGCAGCAGTTTGCCCGCTATCTGGGGGTGAAGCTGGAAGTGAAAGTGCGTTCGACCATCGATCAACTGTTCGACGATCTGGACAGCGGTAAGGCGGATATTCTGGCGGCCGGGCTGGTATATAACAACGATCGCCGTCAGGCTTACCAGGCTGGCCCGGCCTATTACGCCGTATCTCAACAGCTGGTCTACCGTAAGGGCACCCTCAGACCAAAGAGCCTGGAGGGGATCACCGCGCAGCAGATGACCCTGACGCCCGGTCTGGCGGCGCTGAGCGAACTGCGTAAGCTGCGCGAAGGTCAGTATCCCGAACTGAGCTGGCACGTTGATGAACGCCGGAGCAGCAATGAGCTACTGCGCAAGGTGCTGGACGGCGATATCACTTACACCATCGCCGACTCCGTCGCCATCAGCATGTTTCAGCGTATTCATCCGCAACTGGCCGTCGCGCTGGACGTCACCGAAGAGCAGCCCGTCACCTGGTTTTCTCCCCGTGACGATGACGACAGCCTGTCTGCAGCGCTGCTCGACTTCTTTAACGACATCTGCAGTGACGGCACCCTGGCACGTCTTGAAGAGAAATACCTGGGCCACGTCGGCACCTTCGACTACGTGGACACCCGCAGCTTCCTGCGCGCCATCGATAACGTGCTGCCGGAACTGCAGCCGCTATTTGAAAAGTATGCGCAAAGCATCGACTGGCGCCTGCTGGCGGCCATTTCGTATCAGGAGTCGCACTGGAACGCGCTGGCCACTTCCCCCACCGGGGTGCGCGGCATGATGATGCTGACCCGCAATACGGCGCAAAGTCTGGGGGTTGAAGATCGGCTGGATGCCGAACAGAGCATTCGCGGCGGCGCCAGCTATCTGCAGAAGATGATGAGTAAGGTGCCCGAAACGGTGCCGGAAGAGGAGCGCATCTGGTACGCGCTGGCAGCCTATAACATGGGCTATGCCCATATGCTGGACGCCCGGGCACTGACCGCAAAGCTGAAAAAGAATCCCGACAGCTGGGCGGATGTGAAGCAGACATTGCCGCTACTGAGCCAGAAGCGCTACTACACTCAGACCACTTACGGCTATGCCCGGGGTCACGAAGCCCACGCCTATGTGGAGAATATTCGCCGCTACCAGCAGAGTCTGGAAGGGTACCTGAGAGAGAAAGAGCGCCAAAAAGCGAAAAGCACTCAACTGGCCCAGGGGTATCCGGCGGTCACCCCAGGCGAAGTGGCTATCCCCGATTACGGTCCATTTCCCTTTGCGCCTTTTTTTGCGCTCGCCGTTGGCGAAAAAATTCACTCAACAGTGCCGAACACGCTGGCGCAAGAATCCCCCCGCTAACCTGTACCCGATGATTCATTCCCGGGTGGCCCAGCACATCCATCAGCGAACCCGCAGCGCCGGTCTTGGCATCGCTGGCGCCATACACCAGATGGCTGACCCGGCCATGCACCATGGCCCCGGCGCACATCACGCAGGGCTCAAGGGTTACGTACAGCGTGGTATCCAGCAGACGATAGTTTTGCAGCACCATCCCCCCCTGGCGCAGCGCCATAATTTCGGCGTGCGCGGTGGGATCGTGACGGCCAATAGGGCGATTCCAGCCTTCGCCAATCACCTGATTTTGCCAGACCAGTACCGCGCCGACGGGCACTTCGCCCTCTTCCCCGGCGCGCTGCGCCAGGGTTAGCGCATGGCGCATCCAGTATTCATGATCGATGGGCTGTTCGGACACGGCGACCTCCGGATTAATGGGGCGCGCATTATACACGGGGCGATGACTTCACTCCAGTTGCTGCAGTCGCCCCTGGGGCGTGACCCGCCAGCGGTGCTCGCAGAAGCGCAGCAGCGGGTTATCCTGGCTGCTGTCGCTGTAGCCGCTATAGAGCTGAAGCGGCACGCCCAGCCGCTGTTCCAGTTGGGCCACCTTTTCGTGGCCCAGGCAGCGCAGGGTCAGCACCTGACCGCCGCAACGCCGGGTCATACGGCTGGCGATAAGCTTCACCCGGGGCAGCCACGGGCTATCGCCGTAGACCTGCTCCACCAGCGGCTGGGGAGAGCCGGTAATCAGCCAGACATCGGCATCGGCGCTATCCAGATAGTCATTCAGCCGCTGCTGAACCACCGGAAAAGCGGTGACCCTGCTCCGAAACGCCGCGACAAAATCGGCTTCGAGCTGCCGGAGTCGACGTTCGCTGCGGCCAAAGGTACAGCCCCACAGCAGCAGGCTCATGGGCCAGCGGGTAGCGCGCCCCTGAATCAGCAGCCCCAGCGCCACCACCGGCAGCAGCGGTATCACCAGTAGCAGGTTCAACGGCTGGCGACGCAGCAGCCAGCGCAGATAACAGCCAAACATATCCTGTTGGTGCAGCGTGCCATCCAGGTCAAAAAAAACCACCCGACGTCCGTTATCGCTCAATCGTTACTCCTCTGGATCTTTAAAGCCAATCAGCCAGGTAAACAGAAAACCGGCAATCACGGTAATCAGATACCCCGCCAGATACAACATCACTTTACCGGAAACCATGGTGAACACCAGCGGCAGCCCGGAAAGCCCAAAGGTAATGACCGTAGAAACCTTCCAGTAGCTGATTAGGGCTCCGCCGACCGCGCCCCCCAGACAGGCGGCCAGGAACGGGCGCCCCAGCGGCAGAGTCACACCGAAAATCAGCGGCTCGCCGATGCCCAGCAGCCCCACCGGCAGTGCCCCTTTTATCATCTGCTTCAGACGCGCATTGCGGGTTTTCATCAGAACGGCGATGGCCGCTCCCACCTGACCGACACCGGCCATAGAGAGGATAGGCAGCAGCGCATTGAAGCCATGCGCCTGTACCAGTTCGACGTGAATAGGAACCAGCCCCTGATGCAGCCCGGTCAGCACCAGCGGCAGGAAAGCCCCGGACAGAATGGCGCCGACCAGCAGCCCGCCCTTATCGATAGCCAGAGTCGCGCCATGCGCGATAGCATCCGAGATCCAGCCGCCAAGCGGCTGTAGCGCCACGATAGCCACGGTACCGGCAATCAGCGTGGTCAGCAGCGGGTTAAGAATCAGCTCCAGCGAGCCGGGCAGCCAGCTACGCAGCCGCTTTTCAATCCAGCACATCAGCGCCACCACCAGCAGCACGGCGATCACCCCGCCGCGCCCGGGCTGCAGATGTTCGCCGAACAGTTCGATCTGCGCCAGCTGCGGACTGGAGAGGATCCCGGCCATGACGCCGCCCATCGCCATCGATCCGCCGTAGACCTTCGCAGCGTTAACCCCCACCAGAATATTCATAATGGCGAAAACCGCGCTGCCAAAGATGCCCATCAGTCCCAGCAAATTCGGGTTTTGCACCGCAAAATCGCCGACGATATCCGGGCGCTTAAGGATATTGACGATGCCGGTAATCAGACCCGAAGCGATAAAGGCCGGAATCAGCGGGATAAAGACATTGGCCAACTGGCGCAACGCATCGCTCATCGGTGCTTTATAGCGCGCTTTTGCTTCGGCTTTGGTACGGGCGGCGGTATCCACCGGCTGCGCCTGAGCGGGGGCGCCGCTCATCAGAGTCTGCATCGACTCCACTACCTGGGCCGCCCGACCGGGGCCGACGATAAGCTGGTGCTGCTCCCCCTGCTTCACATAGCCGCTGACGCCGGGCAGGCCTTTCAGCTTGTCCAGCGCCAGCTGCGCTTCGTCGCGCACCGTTAACCGCACCCGCGTCATACAGTTTTCCAGGCGGACGATATTGCCCTGCCCGCCAACGCCCAGCAAAATCGCCTGAGCCAGCTGTTGTCTGTCCATCCCTGTTTCTCCCTCTGATGATCTTTATCCCTGCAACGCGGCGCGCAGATAGCCGCGATGCTCAGCGAGGCGGGCCCTGGCGGTTACCGCATCCAGACCGGCCAGTTCCATCAGAATGGCGGGCTTCACCTCATAGTCGGTTTGCGCCAGCAGCACCTCGGCCCGCTCACGCGGCGTGCCGGTGGCTTCCATCAGCATCCGGCAGGCGCGATCCACCAGCTTGGCATTGGTCGCTTTCATATCCACCATCAGATTCTGAAATACCTTGCCGAATTTCACCATCGCACCGGTGGAGAGCATATTCAGCACCAGTTTCTGGGCAGTGCCCGACTTAAGGCGGGTGGAGCCGGTCAGCGCCTCTGGCCCCACTACCGGCGAGATAGCGATATCCGCCGCCCGGGCGATAGCGGAATCCGGATTGCAGGAAATTGCCACCGTGGTACAACCGCAACTACGCGCATAAGCCAGACCGCCCAGCACATAGGGAGTGCGCCCGGAAGCGGCCAGCCCCACCACCAGATCCCGCGCTTCCAGATTGATCTCACGCAGATCCTGTTCGCCAAACTGCGGATTATCCTCTGCCCCTTCCACCGCCTTGAGCAGCGCCCCCGGTCCCCCGGCGATCAGGCCCACCACCAGATCGTGAGATACCCCAAAGGTAGGCGGACACTCGGCAGCATCCAGTATTCCCAAACGACCGCTGGTACCGGCACCCATATAGATAATTCGCCCCCCCGCCAGCAGCGCAGCGGCCGCGGCATCCACCGCCTGCGCCACCTGCGGCAGCGTGGCTTTTACCGCTTGCGCCACCGTGGCATCCTGTTGATTAAACCGGGTGACCATCTCCAGGGTGGAGAGTGCGTCCAGATCCATTGTTTCAGGATTACGTGATTCAGAAACCAGTGCGCCAAGATTCATTATGCCTCTCTTGAATATTTAATTCATAAAACTGAGCCTATAATGGAATATAAAATTCTTAATCGCGAGCGGTAATTGTGATAATTTCCGGTAACGATCACAGACTGACCACCGACGTTGAGGAAGAGATGTGAACTGCCTGACAGTTATCCGCCAGCGCTATCCCCTGCTGGCCCAGAGCGACAAGCGCCTTGCGGACTACCTGCTGGAAAAGCCGGATCGGGCCCGCCATCTTAGCTCGCAACAGTTGGCGGCAGAGGCTGGCGTCAGTCAGTCCAGCGTGGTGAAGTTCGCCCAGAAGCTCGGTTACAAGGGCTTTCCCGCATTAAAACTGGCCCTGAGCGACGCCCTGGCAAACCCGATTTCCACGGACCCGGTGCTGGTACACAACGATATTTATGGCAACGATCCGCTGCGCAGCGTGGGGGAAAAGCTGATTCGGGAAAATATGGCGGCGATGAACGCCACCCTGGAGATCAACAGCGAACAGATGCTGGCGCACGGCGTAGAGATGCTCTATGGCGCGCGGCGCATTATGCTGGTGGGAATTGGCGCCTCCGGACTGGTGGCGAAGAATCTGGCGTGGAAGCTGATGAAGATTGGGGTGAACGCGGTGGCGGAGCAGGATATGCACGCCCTGCTGGCGACGGTACAGGCGATGAGCGCACAGGATTTGCTGGTCGCGATCTCTTACTCCGGCGAACGCCGCGAAATCAATCTGGCGGCCGAAGAGGCCAGACGCGTGGGCATGCCGGTGCTGGCAATCACCGGCTTCGCCCCCAATAGCCTGCATCAGCACGCCAGTCACAACCTGTTTACCCTTGCCGAAGAACAGGCCACCCGCAGCGCGGCTATCTCTTCCACCAGCGCGCAGGGGCTGCTCACCGATCTGCTGTTTATGGGGCTGATCCAGAAAGATCTGGAGCACGCCCCGGTGCTTATCCGACAGAGCGAGGCGCTGGTGAAGAGGTTGGTGTGATACTCAACGCCCGGCGCCAGCCGGGTGATAGCGGTAGATTGTTTTAACCGAAACATCGTAGATACGCGCCAGAGCATCACGGGAGTGGCCCGCCTGAATCAGGCGGCCTATCTGGGCAATCTGCTGCTCCGTTAGCTTCGGACGCCTGCCGCCAATGCGCCCCTGTGCCCTGGCCGCTGCCAACCCTGCCCGGGTGCGTTCGACAATCAGCTCGCGCTCCATTTCCGCCAGCGCCCCCATAACATGAAAGAAGAAACGGCCCATTGGGGTGGAGGTATCAATCGCATCGGTCAGGCTGCGAAAATTCACCCCGCGCTCGCGCAGCTCCTCAATCAGCGCCACCAGATGGCGCATACTGCGACCCAGCCGATCCAGCTTCCAGACCATCAGGGTATCCCCCGGCGCCAGCCGCTTTAACAACTGGTTTAATCCTGGCCGCTCGGTACTGCGCCCGCTGATTTTGTCCTCAAAGATTAAATCGCAACCGGCATTTTCCAGCGCATCACGCTGTAGCGCCGTATGTTGTTCACTGGTGGATACCCGCACATAGCCAATCCGCATCGCTGTCTCCCGATCAAAAGGGGCTATGCTAGCGGCTGGGTGAGGTTCTTAGAAACCTTGGTTTGGGGGAAGGTAGCGCGCTGCCAGTGGGGGTGCCCGTTCCCTGGCCTGGAGAAACAGCCCCAGAAGGCTGGCTGAAATGTAATGGTGCTGCCTTTGATACAACGAAATACCCAAAGCTGGCGCTGGCTTATCCATCCGGGAAATTACCTGATTTAAGGGGCGAGTTTATTCGTGGGTGGGATGATGGGCGCGGGGTTGATAGTGGGCGTAAAATACTATCTAAACAGGATTTTGCTTTCGAAGATCATGCACTAAGTTTGCCAACCAACCAAGGTTATGCTGGTGTTGAAAATGGTAGTACAGAGAGAGATATTTACGCGGCATTTTCTGACAATATGCGTTATGTCGGAACAGAGGGGAGTAATGGCCAATGGACTGATTATAATCAGCCAAAAATATATATTCGGAGTGATGGTAAACCAGTTGGGAATAATAATGGCCTGGCAAATACTTCAGAAGCTCCGCATTCGTCCTTACGCACATATAGAACCAGCACTGGCTGGAATAACCCGGGCATGAATAAACCTAAAACGGCCAACGAAACCCGGCCATGTAACGTAGCATTTAGCTATATTGTGAGAGCATCCTGATAGATAAATCTATCTAACAATACTTCAGCTTATATTAAATAAATGCAGGCATAGAAGTTTGAGTTTATCTCGTGAAGCTATAGATATAATCTCATTCTCCTGTGCCCGCTATTTAAAGATAAAAATAAATCACCCCATAAGTGCTAGCCATTAGGTTTGTGATGAAATTTTGTTTTATCAAAACACCCTATTCATCATATTTACTCACAGGAGTATCAAATTTAAAGATAATAACAGGATAGGGGTTTAAAATATCCACAAGCGCCATTATGTGTTATTCAAAAAAACACTTAATACTAACTATTATTTTTAGTGAGAATCATTAGGTTATCCGGAATGAAATTTTAATATCCAACAGCGTACCAATACGCTGTTTCCTGAGCATTTTTAGAGTTTTGAACCATGCAACTGGTTTTTGTTAATGATGTCCCTACGACACCCCATGATAAAACTGCTGCTGCGCCAGAGATTCCAGGCTGGGAATTAGTTATCTCTGTTACGATAAATGATGAGCATTTATTGGGAAATGGGATCGGAAAGGTTACTGTTGCTTGTCCAACAGCATTAGACTCCGATGTTAAACCCCATTGATGGATGATATTTGATACCTTTCCATTAATTATAGCCGGGAATATGGCATATCCTCTATTCCCGTTTAAATCGGAAAGTTCCGGGGCATCCATCTTCGCCGCCTCCCCCAAACCAAGGTTTGCGAGAGCCTGATTTACCGTGCCATCGGCAGCGATATCGGCAAAGGGATTCTCACGGCTCAGGCCGCGGGCGGCCAGGGCGGCGGCCAGTTTCGTCACCAGCGCACTCACATCGCCGTTATCGTTAATATCGCTGTCCGTCGCCTCGCTGATAAACTGGGTCAGCGCCGCCACGCCGGTGGTGGCCTGACGCAGGGCCTTATTCATCTCGGCCGATTTTGCGATACCGGACTGAAAGCCGGTCGAGAGAGCCGCCAGAGCCAGATACTCCTCCTGGCTCAGCACATTGGCGCCACCCGCGGTGGCAAAAGCTTTAAATTCATTCGTTGCCATTATTAACTCCAGTAACTTTCGTCATATCCAAGGACCGTGTCGGTCTCCATATCAAACCCAAACCGTGGTCGCGCCGGGTCGATAATATTCAGCGCCTTAATCCGCACCCCAGCCGCTTTCACATTGAGTTCACCGGCCTTAATCACCGCAATCAGTTCGGCAGAAGTCGCGGCAATACCATTAAGCGCGATGGCGTTGATGGTGACCGACATATCCAGGTTATCGATAATCTGCATTTCGATGCCGGAACCGGCGAACACCACCGCCAGCAGCGAGTCCAGCCCGGCGACGGAGCCATCCCAGCCGTTAATGGCGATCTGCGCCTTTAGCACCAGCCGGTAAACATCATCACTCAGGGAAGTAAACCCGGTTTCCGGATCGTAAGGCCCCAGCCAGGTCCCCTGCTCCCAGCCCAGCCCCTCTTTATCAAAGGTGAAATAGACATCGGTAAGCGGGGTCTTAACCTGACGCGAACGACCAATCCACTGCCCCAGAATATCCAGTTGCTCCCCTCGCGCCTGGTCGATATCAAACTGGCGCACCAGGCCAGAGACCATGGTCGCCACATCGCCAAAAGGCCGGGTAATTAAGTCGATATGCTGAGGAAACCAGGTGCGCGTGACGTGATAGTTGGTGATCCGTTCAAGATACTTGCTCATGCGATCACCGTTATCTCAATATTCTCCGCACTACACTGGGCCGCTTCATTAAACAGGATCTCAATGCTGGCGCTCGCCAGCTCCTGTGGGTTTTTCCCAATCTCCAGCGCGCGGATATCGTAATAACGACTGTCGCCGCCGCTCATCACGCCCAGGTTGGCGGGGGAATAAAGCCGACTCAACAGAAGCGACTCGCCGATCCCAAGCCCGTTGATATAGGTCACCACCTGCTCTTTAATGGCTTGTGCCGTCTGGCTGCTGTAGCCCGGTAAGGCCGCCAGTTCGATGTGAACATAAATGGGTACCGACACCGGACGCGAGAAGCGGATATTTTTCTGTTCGCCATAGCGCCCCGTCACCGTCACCTGGGTCGTACCCCATGTAGAGGTTCCCTGGTCCTTACGAGCAGAAAGGGTTTCAGCAATTTGCGTTGCATCGCCGCCATCGACAATGCAGCTTATCGAATGCGGCGGCAGACCGTTGTCGTCACTGATATCGCTATCGTTTTCATAGATACGTACCCGACTGACGCCATCAATATTCAGCAGTGCGCCGTCCAGCCCGTCGGCCGTGGTCCGGGAAGCCAGCGCCGTACTGCGCGACTGACGCTGACGCAGCTCGGCATCGCTCTCTACCGCCTCACCGGGTGTTGCCGCCAGAGGATTGGTGGCGCTGTACCAGCCCCGGGTCGGGGTGGCTATCTGATTGAGCGCACCGGCCCTGACTGGCACCGCGCCCGCCGCCTGACAGACTGCGGTAACCGTAATTGAGCCGGAAACCGGAATGGTGATATTGGTCGGCAGATCCCAAAGTTGGCCGTTTTCATCACGCAGACTGCCAGAGGCGATTAGCGTGCCCACTTCTCCGGTCAGCACCACATCCACCGACGAGTAGCTGGCCCCTTTGCGGGCAATACCGTTAATTTTTACATTGTTGCTCAGCGCCCGCCCGCTGGCGGTCACCGGCGAGAAAGCGTTATAAACCGCAATGGCGGCGTTATTGGCATCGTGAATACCCAGCGCATAGAGCGCCAGCATCTGGCCGTCTTTGCTGTCCGGATCCAGGTAGGCGTCTTCACCGTAAATCTGCCGAAAATAGTCCGTCATGCGGCTTAAGATGGTCGGGTAATCAGGTGCGCTGATCCCCGCCGGGGTGACCTCCGCCGCCAGCCCCAGTGTTTCAGGATTAAGAGCCATCATGCCTCACTTGTAACCGTTGTTTCCCCGTAGCGGGTCTCGATCGTGGCCGTAAAGCGGACCCGGCGGGTGGTGGAATTAAAGGTGGCGTCAAAGGCCGAAATCGCGGTAACACCCGGGGTTTCCAGAATGCGCTGGCGGATGGCCATATCGCGCAGGCTGGGGTCATGACGCCCCAGTACCGCCTGCATCCACGGCATTCCTTCTGCTGTGTCCAGAAACCACTGTCCGTACCAGAGTTCAAAGCGGGTTTTTACCGCCTGTGCCACCGTTTCCGGCGAATCAATCAGCCAGGCGCCGTCCCCCTGACCAAAGGTGTAATCGCCGTGACTGTCTTCACGTCTGTATCGCATTACTGCGGACCTCCCGTCGTCCCGCTGCCGCTCTGCACGCCACCGTGCTTATGGGTCATCTGGCTGATGCCGCCAGCGACCTGATCGCCAGTGGAGTTGATTTCGCCATTGACCTGAAGCGGGCCGTTAATGGTGACCTGCGGGCTGGTCATGGTGATAGCGCCGCCGGTCGCAATTTCGATAAAGGCGGCGCCGTCGTCGGTGCGCAACTGCGCGCTGTCCTGGCTGATAGCGCCAATCTTTTCACGCTGCGACATCGGCCCCACGATGGCGATAGCATCAGACAGATCGTGCATCCTGGGATCGACCGTCTCCTGTACTCCACCGTTCTGCCACCAGAAATCGATACAGCGATCGGCGAAGACCACCAGACACTCATCCCCTTTGTTCACCGGGAAGGTCAACGTACAGCCGCCTCCCCGGGGGAAAACGACGGGGACATCCACCAGCAGCGGCAACGCCACAGAGGCAGTTTTGCCATCGCTGGTGGTGCGCTGACCGCGCAGCGCTGGCTGTACCTCACAGGTCACCGTATCGGGATTAAAAGACTGAATAATGCCCGGTAGCGCGACCCGCAGACCGGCCTGCAGTTTTTTCATCATTGCGGCGGCGGTATACCCTTCGCCGCCGATAAGGGATTGCATTGCAACGGGCATGCTTCCTCCCATAAAAAAACCCGCCGTAGCGGGTGGTTATTCCAGATAGTCGTTATTGCGAAGACCAGCCCAGCGGCTGCTTATCGCCTTTCGCTTCACAGGTCATCTCCATATACCAGTCACTTCCCCGGGTATCTCCTTTATAGGTAATCGCCCGCACGATATATTCGCCCAGACCATCAATTCCCGGCTTTGGTGATTCCGGCCCGGGTTGCGTTTTTTCCGGCAACTTACCGTCCAGCTTCATCGACGCTGGTAGCGGTGAATAGACCTTATTTTTAGTAAGCTTAATCAAAGAATTAAGCTGAATATTAGGGTTAATCAGGCACTTTACGTTTACCTGCTCATTCAGCGTTAGCTGCGGCATACCCACCAGCCCGGATTCACCATTCAGCTCCACGACGTTATCGATATAGTTATCCACCGGCACCATTCGTAACTGTCCCTCGACCATCTGCCAGGTGGCCGCGCACATTTCAGCAACCAGATCCATCTGTTCACGCGCCGGTCGCATCATGACGCGGCCACGGGGGTAAACCACCTCCGGCATTGCGCCTGTCACCCCCTGGGTAATTCCCCGGGTATTAAAGTCACGCATCATTAACCGGTTAATATCGGCAACTGTATGCCCTCCGGCCAGAGTGGTTTCTGTGGTCATATCAATCCAGGCGCTATAATTTCCCGCTGCCTGTAGCTGAATCCAGGTGTCTTTCAGATCGTCCCTCCCCTTAACGGCAAAGCGAATCTCACCGCTGAATAGCGTACCGTAGTTGTGCTCCTCTTCGTTTTCGCCACCGCCGTCATAGCCTGCGACAATCGTCATCTGGCTATACTCCTTTTTCATCAAACGATTGCAGAGATTATCTGACAGGTTCCAGATTTTGACGTCGGCAACCACGGGCGAAGAATCGTCACGCCAGTCAATACGAAAGGTCACCTTAAAGTCATTCAACTGAATCTCCTCATCATCCCTGTCGAGCAGTTTCAGTTCGAAATGACGCATCCAGTTCTGGCTCATCATTTACTCCGTTACGGTATAGAGACGGCTGCGCACGCCAGGATCGTCAATTCCCGGCGCCCCCAATCCATCGTCTTCGCTCACCACCAGCAGCCCGAATCCGATATCCAGATACTCATACTGCCCCAGCAGGTTATAGCCATTAACCAGCGGCATTCCGGTCAGCACCTCATGACCGCTCTCATCCAGCAGGTCCAGAAACCAGGCGCTGTCACGCCACAGTAACTGCAAACACCAGCGGCCATTGCCAGCCACCAGGTTAAAGCTCTGATTATCCGGCGTCAGTGGAATTTCACTTAATTGCATTAGCTAAACCCCCTCTCTGCCCGCGTACCGCTGATCTGAGTGACCAGTGCATTGTTGCCTGTCGGGACCGCGCTCTTATTGCCGGTATCGCGCTGCGCTGCGGTACTCTGCCTGTCGCGCATTCGGGACTTATCCTCCACGATGGTTTTGGTCGCCCGGGAGATAAGCACCTCCTGAAATATCAGATCCGCTGACAGTACATTCTCGGTATCCTTGTCCGTGGTTACCGTCAGGGACTTCAGCAGCATATTCTTATACAGGCGCTTACCCGTGTTGACCTCCAGCAGGCTACGGGCACGCTGAAAACCCTGTAGCGTTTCATAGACCTGCTTTGGACTTTGCCACGGCATGGAGACAACGCCGGAGGTGTCCCACAGGTCAAGCAGCGAACCACTACTGCCGAACCCCACTTTCATGGTGACCGAGCCGGGCTTACGCCAGGCGTGATCGGCAACACTGCCGTACCCCTCCGTCGTGGGAGCTTCAATCGGGTGATCGGTGATTTCAAGCGTATCCGAATGGCTTTCACTTATTACCACGCTGGGCAATAGCAGGCCGGTCTGTCCACCTTCCGGCTGTATCAGACTGATACTACGCGTTTGCTGATTCAGAAGTGTAGAGAGAATATCCATCACGCTACCCCCGTTCGGTACTGTTCTGCCAGCCAGGTATTGACCCCCTGCTGACGATCCGCGACCTCCAACCCGGTCGCTCTGGGATCCGTCGCGCCATAGATATTGATATGGGTCTCCTGCTGCAGATTCGGCGCTATCACCGCCGGGCTGGACGGTTCACGGATCTCCCCGGGTAGTGGCGCACGCCCCGGTTCCGGCCCCAGCGACATATTCAGTTGCGCATAATGCTCACTGTTCAGAGCCGGGAAAGGGAATGCCGGAGAAAGTCCCTGTGCTCCACTCAGACGAATATCACGCCCCCCACTGGTTAACGCCCGGGAATCCGCCGCCGCATCCGCCGACAACTCTCTCAGACGTTTAGTCTCATCAGAGGGACGAAAAGTATCGCTCAGCACCCTCAGCGATCCTCTGATGTCTCCATCCATCAGAAGATTTATCGCTCTAATAAGACCATCCAGTTCATTAACCGAACGTCGAACGCCCTCGATAATCCAGTCAAACACCTTCCTGGCGCTAAACCCGGACACATCGATCCCCAGAAATTTATCAAACCGTAAAAACAGCTGATTGATTCCGCTACCCAGCGTGACAACGCCATTCATCAACGACATAAAACTCTGTTTCAGGCTGGCAACACTCTTCAGCGCGTAATCAATACCTGGCGCCCAGCTTTCCCAGTCGATCAGGCTGTTGCCTCCGGATCTCCATAGCTGGAAATCCTGATACAGCAGCATAATGGCCGTCGCCAGCCCCAGGATCAGTCCCAATGGCGAAGCCTGAAACGCCATATTCAACAACCACATCGCAGCCGCCGCGCCCCCCAGCGTTGCGATCAGATTTCGGGCCTCTCCGTCCAGCCCCTGCCACCAACCGATGACTTGCTCAATGGATGCCACGATATCCGCCATCGCGTTTACGACCAGCGTTGCCAGGGTTCCGGCAGCTTCGGCCAGCTTATCCACCACCGGTAAAATCATCGGCACCTTTTGCAGAATCAGCTCCACCGCTCGGTTCATGGGCTCATTCAGTTGACTGGTGAGTTGCACCGTAAAGCGCTGCTCAATACCGTCCTGCAACAGTTCCAGACGCTGCATCGCATTCAGATAACCTTCACCCCCCTGCGCTGACGGCAATGCGCCTGCCATAGCAACACCAGAAACGGCCCGATAATCCCCCAACTGCCTTCCCATCCCCTGGCTTATAGCCTGATGGGCTTCTGTATTGATCCCAAACTGCCGGGCCAGTTTTTCGGCACTTTCAGGCGGTAGCGAAGCCATCCGTTCACTAAAAGACTGGAATATCGTCAGGGCATCGCGCAGATTCCCCTGACCGTCCAACACGCTCACCCCCAGAGTCGACAGTTGAGCCACACTTGCCGGTGAGTGAGTCAGCGTCTCCTGCAGACTATGAAACGCCGTAATCAGCGCCTGTGGGTCGCCACCGCTCTGCTTTGCGGCGTAATTCAGCGCCTGCCACTGCATCAGCGTAACATTCGCTTCGCGTGCTTTCTGTTCGACGGCATCCAGCGACCGGGCAGCCTCCGTAGTAAATTCGGCAAGCCGCAGCGGTGTCTCTGCCAGCGACAGCGCCACTTTCCCCAACCCACTTTCGAGCTGTTTAAACAGGCTCTTCAGGGTGCCGGCTGCCTCTGTGGCGTCACCGGAATCCTGAGTTTTCTCCTCGTTTTCAGCCATGTTGTTCCCTCCAGCGTGCAATGCGCGCCTGGTTATCTCCTTTCATGGCCAGATAGTCATTCATCAGCGCGATGTCACAGAGATCCACCGCGCCGTTTTTCAGATCCATCCAGCTAATATGAAAGACCTCTGCCGGACGCAGAATGTAATCTTCCCCGCCCGGCAGCGTGTCGAGAATCAGGCCGCTGGCTGGTCGGGCATCGCCGCGCCGGGGAGTTCTTGCAAAAAATTTCCCAGCGAATCGGCCACCACCCGGGCCACCAGTTGCAGCATGGTCATCAGATCGATATCGTCAAACGCCAGTTCTCCCTGAGAGAACACCGGCACCCAGGCCTGCATATGCTGTCGGGAAACCACCCCCAGACAGGGGTGGATAATGGCATTGCAGTCCTCTTCACTCATGGTGCTGATGGCGTCGGCGATTTTCGGCAACAGCGCCGCCATGGCGCCCTCCTCCTGCTGACGGGACGCCTGAAAGTCGGTGAGCATCCCCGCCAGTACCGGCAGGAGCTTACGGGCCACTTTCAGTTGATCGAAGACGTTCAGTCGGGCAATACGGTAATTAGCTGCTTTAATCGCGATTTCCATCTATCAGAACTCCCCCAGCACCTGATCGATTTTGGCGCACTCAAATTCCCAGGAAACCGTGCCGCCCTCTTTGGCATTCGCATGGTCGGGCAGCTTTTTAAAGGCCACGCCGCGGGCGGTAGTGATGTCGCCCGATGCGCTATTACGGATAACAATCACGTTATTACCCCATGTCGCCGAAGACTGGCTCTGGGCGTTATAGGCCAGAGAAAGTTTCTTATTAGAAGGCGAAGTCTGTTGCAGCTTGACGGTGACGGTTCCATGCTTGCTGACGCGCATGCAGTGCATCACTTCGCCATCCGCACCGATTTTCATGCTGTTCTTCTCTTCCGCCATGGCCACGGTGATGCCTTCTTCAGACAGGCCAGAGCCCGCGCCGAGATCGATAATGCCAGTCGGGCCCGCGAAGGAAGCGGTCACATCCATAAAAGAGTAAGTGCTCATTAGTTTCTCCTTAACGTACTACGTTGATAGCGACATCGGCGTAATGCACGGCACCCGCCAGCTTGCAGGCCACCTGAATCAGCGGCGCTTTACGGGCTTCACGATCGGACTGTGCCTGCTGGCTTAGCGGCTGAGCGTAAACGTAGTAGCCGCGGGTCAGAGTTTCGCCTGCGCCAAGTTCGCCGATATCGCCACCGTTCCAGATGCCCGGCGCCACCAGGCCATTGCGGACCGCCTGATCCATCGACTGTTCCACATTACTCAGCAGGCGCGTAATACCCGCTTCAGTCTGAGGAACCTTGGTAGTGCTGGTGTAGAGCAGGTTGTAAAGGTTGGTCTGGACATAATTCTGCAGCCAGTCCAGGCCATGGCGTTCATCAAAGAAATCACCGTTGGCCATAACGCCCTGCTGCAGAATGGCGGTGTCATTGGCATAGAGCACAAAGACGTTCGCGTTTTTGGCATCCACTGCGGCAGCCTGATTGCTGCGCAGGGATTCATAAGTAACTCCCGGCTCTTGTTTAAATTTCAGGGTGATAGTGGTCTGGCTACCGGTAAAATCGACCGTAAAGGCACGACCAAATGCGGAGATAGCCGCATACGGATTGCCGGACGAATACTGCAGGAAGGTACGAGCAAAACCCGCCGCCTTCAGTTTCGATGCCAGATCGGTACTGTTGGTCGTGTCGAGGATCGTGGAATCTGCCGAGGTGATCGCCAGAATACGACTGGGCGAAGCAGATTCGATCGCCGCCGCAACGGCCAGATAGTCCGCATCGGAGACCGCTTCGCTGTCGGCAATCCCAATTCCGTACCAGTTGGTAAACTGCAGAACGGCATTCACAGCCTCCGGCAGCGTTTCGGCAGTACCATTCTCTTCATCGTCCGGCGTTTTAGCCCAACGCCCCACATAAACCTCTCGCGGCTGCGGAGACTGGGAGAAAAATGCCGTTGCCGCCACATATTCCGGGCTTTCAAGGCCAAAATCTTCACCGATATCGGCAGCCGATGCATAAAGACGAATACGCTCGGTAACCGGAATGATCGGCGAACTGCCCAGAATCAGCAGTGAGCCGAAGTTACGGCCCGATGCCGCACCGGGCGCCATGATGATGTCTACATTCACCACATCAGAAACAGGTAACCCCTGTGACATACTCTATTCTCCTGTAAAGAAAGTGACGGGAGCCTGGGTCAGCGCCATAACGCCGTACTCACGGGCCACCGTCCGGTAAAGGCGCAGCGTCACGTCGTAACGCTTTACCCATTGGTTATTTATCTGCTGCGAACTGCCGGTCAGGGCGCCGTGGCCGCCAAAGGCGAAACCCAGCCCCCGTAGTTCGTCCTGGTTCTGGCTGACCAGCAGGCCATCCAGAAATCGGGTGCCGATGCTCTGGCCGTTGGGGCCGAAAAAAGAGAGCGAGCAGGTCAGGGTTTCATCCCGTTGCTGGGTCACTTGCTCTTCCCCCTGCCGGGAGAAGGCGGCGCTGGTGGCGCGAGCGATTTCGCTTACCGCGTATTCGCACCAGTTATCCCCCTGGGGTGCCGCCTCCTCCTCTTCCCGCCTGACAATGACCGCGTCCGGCGCCAGCGCTGCTACGCCGACAATCCAGTCGGCCAGTAGCGCATCCAGCGCGGCATCGTATTCGGGCTCTTCTGACCGGGGCGTCAGCCATCCCGGCGTATTACTGCTGTTGCTCACATCTCCTCCCCGGCGCCCTGCGCCGATGCGTGCCCCATAAAAAAGGCCCCGAATCATCGGGGCCCTGGTTTGAGGACAAAGGGGAAAAAACGTGGTTTTTCCCCTTTGTGGATATCGGTCGAAAATCAATGAATTGATTTTCCTTGTTTATTTTTCAGGGGCTTCTGGCCGAACAAGTTCGGCACGGGTTTGCCATCGTGTCCTGCCTGGTGGCGATAAGCGGTTACGGTTGGCTGTCAGTCATGGCCTGCCAGGCCTGCTGGCAGGCCATGCCGGCTGCGCGTCGCCGGTCAGCCTCTGCTGCCAGCTGTCGATTGCGCTCGACAGATTCCGCGAGCAGCCCGGTGAGCAGAACCACGGAACCGTCGGCTGTCGTGCCGCCTCCGGAAGCGGCGGCAGTTGTGCGCGACTGGCGCAGTCGTTCGAGCTCGCGCCGCAGCCGCTCAGCGCCAGCGCGAGCAGCAGCGGCATCGTCCTGTAACGCGGAAAGTTGCTGTTGTGCATGTTGGGTGACCTGTTCAATTTCACGACGCCGACGCGCCTCCAGCGCGCTAATCTGCGCCTGATGACGGGCTGCTTCCCGGGCGTCTGCGGCGTCGCGCTGACTCCAGCGCGCCTGCCATCGGTTATCCGCCGTACTTTTACCCGCCAGATAACCGGCACCGCATAGCAGGGCCAGTAGCAGACAGCCCCCCGCCAGTCGCCAGGATGTCAAAATAGCTGCCATCAGCCGCCCGGCCCCCGGCGGTTATCGGTGCGACGATTAAACAGCGCCAGCACCTTATCGCGTACTTTTTCAGCGCCAACAAAACCGATAGTGGCCCCAACAAAGGTGACCGAATTACCGGGCAAGCCAAACAGCTCCAGCGAGCCGGCTATCGCCAGGGTCAGAATCCCGCATGACAGCGCGCCGGTAACGGTTTTCACTACCGACTTGCCGTCGTAGATGCTCATCAGCGCAGAGATACTGCCCGCCGCCAGCGCGGCATACAGCGATGGAAGAAAACTGTCTATCCACTTCATGGTGTACTCAACTCAACTGCTGCATTAATAATGACGTTATTCAGTCCTATTCGGACCTGAAACTAAAATCAGTAGCAAACGCTATTCCAGAATGATGAATACCTTTTCTCGCTGGAGAATTATTTTCAGACCGACCAAAATCTATACTCTAATTAATTCAAGTTGCATCGCGGCGGCAACTGAGCGAATCCCCGATCACATAGTCCGGCTATGTGACCAGAGTGAGCAAAGGCAGCCAACAAAGATGCGGTTTGAAGTATGGCAAGTATATAATTTAAAGATGGATCGGCTCCCAGTCGTCAGATAATGCAGTAAACAGGGAATAATCATTAGCCGTATCGCTGGCCCAGCTTTTTTCAGACATTGAGCGAATAGCTAGTTTGATATCCTGATAAATGATATCTTCTTCCAGGGAGTCGCCTCCATCGCACCAGACGCAATATAATGCTCCGACAACCTGACTCAGGTCATCAATAACTTGCTGTGCATCAATCCCTTCATTCTTACCGGCAAAGACAAGAGGCGTCCATTCTGTATAAATTTCCTGTGGCTTAGGTTGATAATTACCATGAGAATAATACAGATAATTCTGGTTGGCATTAACAACCTGATATCCGCGGGAAATAAAATCCGTCACAGGTGCATAGTGATCCAGGTGGATAACCTGTCCGTTAATAGCAAATCCGATAGTTGCCGACCAGTAACAGATAACGCCATTTTTGTTCGGTTCAACACTCCAGCCATCCCTGAATATTTCATCATTCCAGACACGTGGTTTCATTCCCTTCCTGATAACCTGATCAGATAGTTCATTCAGATATGTCACCGCATCATCATGAGTTATACCGAAAATCAAAGGCAATAAAGAAACATAAAATTCATCTCCACCCAGGTGAAAATCCGGGCAGCCTTCAAAAGCATCCGCCCATTCATTTATAATGTCAGAAACTATCTGCTTCGCCAGAGCACTTTTAATATTAAGATTGTTTTTCGTTAAAATACCGGAGGAAATGTCATTATATTTATCGGCATCATGCTCCTGAAGCTTACCGATAATGTTTGCCATATGTCCCGGGCTGTCAAACTCAGGAATAACACTGATGCATCGTTCCTTTGCATATTGAATAATTTCCAGAATATCATTTTTTGTAAGTACGGATGGCGTTTCGAAGTCCACACCATACTTATCTTTATCGACAGAAGTTTCAAGTCTGAACCCTTCATTATCGGAAAGATGTAGCTGCAAAACGTTCAGCTTCAGTGCAGCCATATGCTCAATCAGTTTTTTAACCCATGCAACTGGAAAATACTTTCTGGCAACATCCAGCAGCAGCCCCCTCTCCTTCACCAACGAATAATCATGAATATTTCCCACAGGGATAGTGCCGGTACGCTGAGCAAATTGTAAGACAGTTCGTGTTGCGAAAAAAATGCCAGAAACAGTGGGTGAAGCGATTCGTAGTTCATCAGGCATCACATCAATATAATGCTCATCAAAATACCCTGATGCATTTTCAGAATTAATCTCGACGATAATACAACCAGCTTGCTCAACAGGTTTATCATAAGTCAATGTCAACGCCTTACCGGTGAGTAACTTGAACTCCTCAATAAATACAGCAAGCTTACTCTCCAGATCGGGAATCTGGTTTTCATTAGATATATAGATAGTTGTTAATTTATTTAACGATAACGAAGCATCTGCTACAGTCGAATATTCTTTAATTGAGGGAATAATTGAATTTTCAGGAAATTTAACGTCAGGCATACAGCCTCCATTCATCATTACATTTCTAATGAATATTAAAAAGGAATAGTTCCTTTCTCTTGTTCTATATCGGGCAAACAGAATTACACGCCAGATTTCAACAACAGCTACAGCCCGTCGGCCTGGGGCTGTTGACCAGCAATAATATTCGCGATCTTCGCGTAATCCTTAGGAACACCTCCATGACGGCGGCCGGGTAGAAAACTGAAACTGCATCGCTGTTCGTTGCCGATTAGCCTCATTGCCAGGTTACGGGTCCGCAGGCGAGGATCCGCATTAATTCGCTCTATCCGTTCCCTGTCCGACTCACCGTTTTCAGGGTGAACTTTTTCTTCATACTCCCCAATAATCAGGCTCAGAAGATTAATATCTTTATCAAGAACCAAATCCCCCTCCGGAACGAGAATGCCATCGCCCCACCATATCGAAGGACTGGCAGAGACATAATTCTGGAATGCGTTACCGTGGTTAAACAAGGTATACAGAACAAAATGTCCACCATATGAATGCCCGGCCAGTGTCTGTTTACCGGTATCTATTGCATAAGCAGACTCAACCCAGGGTTTAACCTGCGTGGCGATAAAATCGTAGAACGCTTCAGCCCCACCGCCACCTTCATATTCAGCACCTTCCGCCGGAATCGTATAATCGCGGGTTCGTGCCGCCTGAACATCCACACCTTCCGGATAACCTATCCCGACATATAATATTGCAGCGCCATCAGACTCATTGTTATTCTGAATCATCACATCGAACTGCATACTGGGGTCGAGGAAATAAAGTGGATGAAATAATTCTGGTTCAGTGACCTGTTCTTTATAGGCTATATAAAGTCGATAGCGATGACCATGATGCTCAAAGTCTTTTGTATCAAGTATCATACCGTTACTCCTCTTTATGGTGCTGCTAAAAACAGCGTTTTCTCTGCTCTGCGCCGTCTTTCCAGACCTGGCATTACCTTGCCATCAGCGTGAACCCAGCGCAGGAATTGATCCGCAGCGCCCTGGTAATTACCGCCGTTCAGCTTCTGAAGCAGCGTAGAGGTGGAAAAAGCGCGAGTGCCGATATTCCAGGTCAGACTGACCAGAGCATCGAACTGATTCTGAGTCAGCCGTACCCGAATCAGCCGGTTCAGGGCCTGTTCGTAGCTGACGATGCCGCAACGCAGCAGCTGTTCCGCTTTCTGTTTAGTGATGACCATCTCCGGATGTACCGCAACGCCATCCACGGGGCGAGTCCATCCATAACCAATGGTCCATGGCGCCCCGCCAGTGGCGGGGTCCGGGTACGCTTTCAGGCTGCATCCTTCAAAACGCTTAATCAGCGCCAGCCCTTTATCACTGATATTCATTAATCACTCCTGACTTTATTGGCCTGCGACCTAAAACAGCGGGAGTCATTAATGCGCAAATAAAAAAGGCCACCCGAAGGTAGCCTTTATATTTACAGCATAATAAAAAATGCAGCGTTTTTGTTTATTACTCTGCGATTTTTATCAGACTAGCATCTGTTTTGCGGGCCGCGCAAGCTCTTATTTTATCATTTTCCTGAAAAACAAAAAGGCACCTTAATTAAGGTGCCTGAATACGTATTTCACGATTTTTATCAGGCTAGCACCGGTTTTGCGGGCCGCACAAGTCCTTATTTGATACTTTATCGCAAAATAAAAAAGCGCCTTAATTAAGGCGCCGTAATATGTATTTCGCGATTTTTATCAGGCTAGCAGCAACTTTGCGGGCCGCGCAACCCCTTAATGCAATTTATTTTTTGGTTTTCGAAAAACACCACTACAGTCACCCTGAACAATACTTTTTTATTTTTATCAGGCTAGCACTCAATTTGCGGGCCGCACAAGATATTATTTTTTCTTTTTATAAAAAGAAAAGGCGCCCAGCATGGCGCCTCATCAATATTTATTTTGACGATAGTCATCAGTCTGAATAATTCAATCCAGAGAAGTAATCTTTATTTAATTCACTTTTATGCCAGCATTCTCATCCGCCGGGCATTCATTTCGGGAATCACTCGCTGGAATTCCACTTCGGGATCCATTTCGAGTCGAATATCCGACATACTCAGGCAGCCATCAATAAACCCTTCCGCCACCTGCATCTGTACCCGTACCGTTTTTTCATCCTGTTTAAGCATTTTTGCCAGCGTTCGTTTGGGAACGCCGTAAACATAGTGCGCCATCAGGAGATCGAACTCTCCGCTCTGGCGGGTCTGGCGCAGCCTTGAGATACAGGCATCGATGGCCAGACCATCATCATCACTACAGTTGGGACGGTTAGAGCGCCGGGTTGCCACCAGTCCCTTAAAGCCAGCCGCTACCGGCGACCAGTCCAGCCCGCTGTTATCCCTGGCAGCCCAGCCCCCCCAACGTTCAAGTACCTGCTGAATATTGCGCATTATGCCTCCTCCACGTCAGAAAACTCTGCCCCTACGTTGCGTTACTACACCACGTAAAATCCGATTTCGTATAGCCACAATGCGAAGATTATACGAAAACGCATAATCTGTCTACCATGGTTCCCTTGAAGATCGCAATATTCTATGCAATTATGCATTAAAGCATTTTCAGGAGGCGGGAGAAGGAGATGGGACAGGCCGCAGATATTCTGCAAAAAAACATTAAATATCTGATGGATAAGTCTGGGGTTGCCAGCGTCAGCGAACTGGCGCGCCAGCTCAGAATGCAGCAGTCCACGCTGCACCGGATGCTGACCGGCGAGGTACGGGACCCGAAATACACCACGCTTAGCAATATCGCCGCCTTCTTTCAGGTATCGCCCATCGATCTTATCGAGCGCGACCTGCAACAGGAAGGCCCTCACAGCGACTCACTGGCTCACCAGGCCTGGCAGTTCCACTCCCGCGGCGTACCGGTACTGGGCAATACCCAACTGGGTCACGGCGGTTACTGGAGCGATATGGAGTATCCGGTCGGCAGCGGCGATGGCTATCTGCGCTGGCCTTCCAGCGACGACGATGTCTATGCCCTGAAATGCGTTGGGGATTCGATGATGCCGCGTATTAAAGAGGGAGAGTTCGTGATTATCGAGCCCAATCACAGCTATCATCCGGGCGATGAGGTGCTGGTGGTGACCCACGGCGGCGAAGTGATGGTAAAAACCTTCCTGTTCGAGCGTGACGGCTACTATCACCTGCTGCCGGTCAATGAGGATCATGCGCCGATCCGTCTGGCCAGCATCGACGTGGCGAAGATCCAGTACGTGGCCGGTATTGCCAAATCCACGCTGTGGATGCCGTAACAATGCATTAACGCATAAAATCCCTTTCCCGGCGCTGGTTTTCAGCGCCCGGCGGCGTATAATAGCCGCCCGTTTCAGCCGTAGAGAGTCTGCCCCATGGCGCTGCTTATCACGAAAAAATGCATCAACTGCGATATGTGCGAGCCGGAGTGCCCGAACGAAGCGATTTCCATGGGGGAGAGTATTTACGAGATCAACAGCGATCGCTGTACCGAGTGCATCGGCCATTATGAGACGCCGACCTGCCAGAAGGTGTGTCCGATCCCCAATACCATTGTGAAAGATCCGGCGCACGTCGAAGATGAGGAGCAGCTTTGGGATAAGTTTGTGCTGCTCCATCATGCAGATAAAATATCTATACCTTAAATAATTCGAGTTGCAGGACATATCTATATGAACGTGCTTCAGCACAGCCCCGAAGGGGCGAGGCCCATGGATGGGCCGAATAGCTGAGCGCAGCCAACACACCTGCAGCTCGAAGAATGACGGGTATTAGTTTTCGATAATCACCGTCGCACAGGCATAACGCCGCTCATCCGCCAGCGAAACGTGCACCGCCGTCACGCCCATCTGAATAGCCAGCGCCTGGGCCGCGCCGTGAAAGCGCAGCTGCGGTTTGCCCATCTCATCGTTAAAGACTTCGAACTGGGCAAAAGCCAGACCGTTGCGGATGCCGGTACCGAACGCCTTGGCCGCTGCCTCTTTTACCGCGAAGCGTTTGGCAAGATAGCGCACCGGCTGCTGATGGGCCTGATACTGCGCCCACTCGCCATCGCTGAGCACCCTTCTCGCCAGACGTTCGCCGGAACGCTCGATCACCGCCTCGATACGCGCGATTTCGACGATATCGGTACCAAGCCCCAGCACCGCCATTAGCCGCGTGCTTCCAGCATCAGGCGTTTCATTTCAGCCACCGCTTCGTTCAGGCCGCTCATGACCGCCCGCCCGATTATCGAATGACCGATATTCAGCTCGTGCATTTCCGGCAGCGCCGCAATGGGCTTCACGTTGTGATAGGTCAGACCGTGACCGGCGTTGACCCTGATGCCCTTGTGCGCCGCGTAGCGCGCGGCCTGAGCGATACGCGCCAGCTCCCGTTCCCGGGCAGCGTCATCCGGCGCATCGGCATAAGCGCCGGTGTGGATTTCAATGTAAGGGGCGCCCGCCACAACGGCCGCATCAATCTGCTGCTCTTCGGGGTCGATAAACAGGGAAACCTGAATACCGGCATCCGCCAGACGCTTGCAGGCCGCACCCACTTTTTCCGCCTGACCGGCAACGTCCAGACCGCCTTCGGTGGTCACCTCCTGACGCTTTTCCGGCACCAGACAGCAGAAGTGGGGACGCAGTTCACAGGCGATAGCCACCATTTCATCGGTGACCGCCATCTCCAGATTCATACGGGTTTGAAGGGTCTGGCGCAGCAGACGCACGTCACGGTCGGTGATGTGGCGACGATCTTCACGCAGATGTACGGTGATCCCATCCGCCCCCGCCTGCTCAGCGATAAACGCCGCCTGAACCGGATCCGGATAGCAGGTACCACGTGCGTTACGCAGCGTGGCGATATGGTCGATATTGACCCCTAACAGTAATTCAGCCATGAACTTGCCTTACGTAGTCGCCTGACGGGACAGGCGTAAAATCGATTTTCAGTATCAGCAGTTTACACCGCGATATCGCCGCGGGCTACTGCGCCGCCGGAGTGCGCTTTTTCGGCACAAACTGGCGGAACAGCTCACGACTCTTGAGCGGGCGCCCGCCCAGATAGGGCTTCAGCGCGATGCGGGTAAAGCGTTTGGCGGCCCTGAGGCTGTCAAGGTCAGGAAATTCCCGGGTCGCCAGCGCCCGCAGATCCCGGCCAGTAAAGCTGCTGTTGTCGATAACCAGGCTGGCGATAAAGCCTTTCTCTTCGCGATAGCGGTAGGTCATGGTATCGCTGACCTCTTCACCACTGCCCGCACAGTGCATAAAATCCACGCCATAGCCCAGGTGGCCAAGCAGCGCCAGCTCGAAGCGGCGCAGCGCTGGCTCCGGTGAACCGCTACCCGCCGCCAGAGTCTGTATACAGTTAAGGTAGTCGAAGAAAAGTCCGGAGAAACGCGTCTCCTGCTCCAGCACGCGGGAGACCAGCTCATTGACGTAGAGCGCGCTGTAGAGATGAATTCCGGAGAGCGGCAGCGCCAGGGAGACCGCTTCAGCGCTGCGCAGGGTTTTGACATCCCCACGGCCGCCCCAGCGGACCAACAGTGGGGTAAAGGGCTGAAGCGCCCCTTTCAGATTGGAACGGCGGGAGCGGGCGCCTTTGGCGATGGCCTTTACCCGCCCGGACTCTTCAGAGAAGAGATCGAGCATCAGGCTGGTTTCGCTCCAGGGGCGACTGTGCAAAACGAAAGCCCGCTGCCAGCCTTCCATCGCGATTTGCCTCAGAGATCGTCGATATAACCGAGACTGCGCAACGCGCGCTCGTCATCGGCCCAGCCGGATTTCACCTTCACCCAAAGTTCAAGGTGCACTTTGGCTTCGAACATCTCTTCCATATCTTTACGGGCTTCGATACCGATAGTTTTGATCTTGCTGCCTTTATTGCCGATCACCATCTTCTTCTGCCCTTCGCGTTCCACCAGGATCAGGCCGTTGATATCGTAGCCGCCGCGCTCATTGGTGATGAAGCGTTCGATCTCCACGGTCACCGAATATGGCAGTTCGGCCCCCAGGAAGCGCATCAGCTTCTCGCGGATAATCTCCGAAGCCATAAAACGCTGGGAACGGTCGGTGATGTAATCTTCCGGGAAGTGGTGAATCGCTTCCGGCAGATGTTTACGCACGATGCCGGCGATGGTATCCACGTTCATGCCGGTCTCTGCCGAGACAGGCACGATATCCAGGAAGTTCATCTGGCTGCCCAGGAACTGCAGGTGCGGCAGAAGCTCTGATTTCTCGGCAACGTTATCCACCTTATTGACCGCCAGGATCACCGGTGCCTTGCCGTCGCGCAGCTTATTCAGCACCATTTCGTCATCTGCGGTCCAGCGGGTGCCCTCCACCACGAAGATCACCAGTTCAACATCACCGATGGAGCTACTGGCGGCGCGGTTCATCAGCCGGTTGATAGCACGCTTCTCTTCCATATGCAGGCCCGGGGTATCAACGTAGATCGCCTGATACTCCCCTTCCGTATGGATGCCGACAATACGGTGACGGGTGGTCTGCGCCTTGCGTGAAGTGATGGAGATTTTCTGCCCCAGCAGCTTATTCAGCAGCGTCGATTTTCCCACATTGGGTCGACCGACGATGGCGACAAACCCACAATAACTTTTTTCGCTCATTCAAGCTCCAGCTTCTTCAGCGCCTGCTCAGCGGCTGCCTGCTCCGCTTTGCGGCGGCTGGAGCCGGTTCCGACAACCGGCTCGCTCAGGCCACTCACCTGACAATGGATGGTAAATTCCTGGTCGTGCGCTTCACCGCGCACCTGAACCACCAGGTAGGTGGGCAGCGGCAGATGGCGCCCCTGCAGGAACTCCTGCAGCCGCGTCTTGGGATCTTTCTGCTTATCCCCCGGGCTAATCTCGTCAAGGCGTTGACGGTACCACTCGAGGATCAGCCGCTCTACGGTCTGAATATCGCTATCCAGGAACACGCCGCCAATCAGCGCTTCCACGGTATCCGCCAGGATCGATTCACGGCGGAAACCGCCGCTCTTCAGCTCACCCGGCCCCAGGCGCAGACACTCGCCCAGTTCGAATTCCCGGGCGATCTCGGCCAGCGTGTTACCGCGCACCAGAGTGGCGCGCATACGGCTCATATCACCTTCGTCAACGCGCGGAAAACGATGATACAGCGCATTGGCGATAACGAAACTCAGAATGGAGTCACCCAGAAACTCCAGACGTTCATTATGCTTGCTGCTGGCACTACGGTGGGTCAGCGCCTGCTGCAACAGCTCATAATGTTGAAAAGTGTAGCCCAGTTTACGCTGGAGCCTGTTTATTACGATGGGGTTCATGTGATACCAGTTTATGGATGCGTCAACAATTCAGCACACCAAACCGCGCTGAAGGAAACAGAACGTTTTGGTGTGCCGCGGCCCCCTTTCGGGGGCCGCACCTGAAAATCCGGGGAAATATTCTATACGTAACGACTGGGGATGTCGTTATTTGATTTTAATGAATTCCGCCAATACGGCTTAAACGGACACCGGTTGGCCATTCGCCCTGCTGTTTTTCAAAGCTCATCCAGATAGCGACGGCTTTACCCACCAGATTCTTCTCGGGAACGAAACCCCAGTAACGGCTGTCTTCGCTGTTATCACGGTTGTCACCCATCATGAAGTACTGTCCCGGCGGAACGATCCAGGTCCCCGCGCTCTGGCCGGACTGACGATAGTATGCGCCAGGCTGATCCTGGGCGATAGGCACCATCAGGATACGGTGCGCAATCTCACCCAGTGACTCCTGACGCTCCAGAAGACGGGTAGCCCCCTCTTTGGTTTCATCTTTCGGCACCGGCCAGAAGCCGCTGCTGCGCTGGCCAAAGGTCTGCATAAAGTCAGCAGGTTCAATGCCGCTATAAACAATCGGCACCTGCCTGTCGCAGGCCTGACCAGAACTGCAGTTTGGCGCAACGCTCACCTCTTTCGCCAGCGGATCGTAGCTGACGCGATCGCCCGGCAGGCCCACCACGCGCTTGATATAGTCCACTGACGGGTTACGGGGATATTTAAACACCACGATATCGCCGCGTTTGGGATGGCCGGTCTCGATCAGCGTCTTCTGGAACAGCGGATCCTTAATGCCGTAAGAGAATTTCTCGACCAGGATAAAATCGCCCACCAGCAATGTCGGCATCATCGAGCCGGACGGAATCTGGAACGGCTCATAAATAAACGAGCGCACCACCAGCACCACCGCCAGCACCGGGAAGATAGACGCCCCGGTTTCCAGCCAGTCTGGCTTAGCCCCCACCTTTTTTAGCGATTTTTTATCCAGCGGCTCAGTGACCGCAGCCTGCGCCGCTTCCTGCTGTGCCCGACGCTTTGGTGCGAAGACAAATTTGTCCAGGCACCATAATAATCCCGTGATTAACGTGGCGACCACGAGGATCAGGGCAAACATATTCGCCATGCCAACTCCTTTAAAGGTTTATTTGCCGTCTTTGCCCACGTGCAGAATGGCGAGGAACGCTTCCTGCGGCAGTTCAACGTTACCGACCTGCTTCATGCGCTTCTTACCTTCTTTCTGCTTCTGCAGCAGTTTTTTCTTACGGCTGACGTCGCCGCCGTAACACTTCGCCAGTACGTTTTTACGCAGCTGTTTTACCGTTGAACGGGCAATAATATGGTTGCCGATGGCAGCCTGAATCGCGATATCGAACTGCTGGCGCGGAATCAGCTCTTTCATCTTTTCCACCAGATCGCGGCCGCGGTACGGCGCGTTATCGCGGTGGGTGATCATCGCCAGCGCATCGACACGCTCGCCGTTAATCAGCACATCGACACGCACCATATCGGACGCCTGGAAGCGCTTGAAGTTATAGTCCAGCGAGGCATAACCGCGGGAGGTGGACTTCAGGCGGTCGAAGAAGTCGAGCACCACTTCCGCCATCGGGATTTCATAGGTCAGCGCCACCTGGTTGCCGTGGTAGACCATATTGGTCTGCACGCCGCGCTTCTCGATACAGAGCGTGATTACGTTGCCCAGATAATCCTTCGGCATCAACATGTGGCACTCCGCGATAGGCTCGCGCAGCTCCTCAATATTGTTGATGGCCGGCAGCTTGGAGGGGCTGTCGACGTAAAGCGTTTCGCCCCCGGTGGTCTCCACCTCATACACGACCGTCGGCGCGGTGGTGATCAGATCCAGGTCATATTCGCGCTCAAGACGCTCCTGGATGATCTCCATATGCAACAGACCGAGGAAACCGCAGCGGAAACCAAAGCCCAGCGCAGTAGAACTTTCTGGTTCATAGAACAGGGATGCATCGTTCAGACTCAGTTTGCCCAGGGCATCACGGAAGGCTTCGTAATCGTCAGAGCTAACCGGGAACAGACCGGCGTAGACCTGAGGCTTCACCTTCTTAAAGCCCGGCAAAGCTTTATCCGCCGGGGCGCGCGCGCCGGTCAGGGTATCCCCCACCGGGGCGCCGAGAATATCTTTAATGGCGCAGACCAACCAACCCACCTCGCCGCACTTCAGTTCAGTGCGATCGACGCGTTTCGGAGTGAAGATACCCAGCCGGTCGGCGTTATACACCTGGCCTGTGCTCATCACCTTAATCTTGTCGCCCTTGCGCAGGGTGCCGTTTTTCACACGCACCAGCGAGACCACGCCCAGGTAGTTATCGAACCAGGAGTCGATGATCAATGCCTGTAACGGCGCTTCCGGGTCGCCTTCCGGCGGCGGAATATCGCGCACCAGACGCTCCAGCACTTCCGGAACGCCCACGCCGGTTTTGGCCGAGCAGCGCACCGCGTCGCTGGCGTCGATACCGACAATGTCTTCAATCTCTTCAGCGACTCGCTCAGGATCGGCGGCAGGCAGGTCGATTTTGTTCAGAACCGGCACTACTTCCAGATCCATCTCGATGGCGGTGTAGCAGTTCGCCAGGGTCTGGGCTTCTACCCCCTGCCCGGCATCCACCACCAGCAGCGCCCCTTCACAGGCAGCCAGCGAGCGGGAAACTTCATATGAGAAGTCTACGTGGCCCGGGGTATCGATAAAGTTAAGCTGGTAGGTTTCGCCGTCTGGGGCTTTATAGTCGAGCGTCACGCTCTGCGCTTTGATGGTAATGCCGCGCTCACGCTCCAGCTCCATGGAGTCGAGCACCTGAGCCGCCATTTCACGGTCGGTAAGACCACCGCAGATCTGGATGATACGGTCAGACAGCGTCGACTTGCCGTGGTCAATATGTGCGATGATCGAAAAGTTGCGTATATTCTTCATATTTGGAGATTTTATGCCTTACTTATGCCTCGGGGGCGCCGCGCTTCGCGCTATTCTGGGCCAGGGTGCCTACAGTATCATTCTGCCGGAAATGCCGCATTCTACACTACAACCAGAAAGCGGGGAAACAGCATCTCCGGCTGGACACCCTGAGTATAAGGGAGGGATATAAAAGAAGAGCGGCGGCTATTTTTGTTCTGCGGCAGGAGAAGTATCAACGCGTAGCGCATCCGGAGCCAGTCCTACGCTCAGGATCACCGGCTGCCACGTCTGGCGGCGGCTAAGGCGTGGCGACAGACCGCGCGCGATCAGAAAACCGCCCACGCCGCCCAACAGGGCGCCGCACACCGCGGCCAGATCGGTACTAAACAGCCCCTGAAACAGCGCCGCCATCAGGAATAGCCCAGCCAATGGTGTCATATAGACCAGCACGGCGGAACCGAGCAGGCTGCTTTCCGCGATCCCCAGTTCCACCTTTTGCCCGACGGCCAGCGGCTCGCTGCTGGGAACGGCAATGGTATGCTCCGTCTGAGGACCCAGCTTATTCAGCACCCGGCTGCCACAACCGGCACGGGAAGCGCAGCTGCTGCAGGAGGATTTCACATCGCAGCTCACCAGTGCTTCACCGTTCTGCCATGACACCACTGTCGCCCACTCTTTAATCATTGCGCATTATCCAGCTTTACGTTGTCCAGGACCCGCTTTGCGGTCTGGGGCGGCAGTTCACCCACCACGGTGATCTCCATCCCGTTGCGCAGCTCAGTACTCACCGTACGACGCCCGGTGCGCAGTACCTGATCGCCGTTATTGCCCGAACCGCGGCTGACATTCACCGAAAAGCTGAACAGTCCATCCGAATAAAGACGCGATTCTACCGACATGCCAGCGCCCGGCAAAGGGCGATGGCTGCTGGAAACCTGGCGGAAGCCCTGAGGCAGCCAGGAGGGGGCCCAGTTAAAGGTCGATTTCTTGCTGTCCGGTATCGAAAGCAGCGGCGGCAGGTTCGCCTGCGCCAGCTCCGTCATCCCCTGTCCGACCTGGTCGTTCACGGTCATGGAGATCACCCGGAACTGCTCCAGGGTTTCTCCATCTCTGTCGAGCAGATCGACGCGCATCGGCAGTTTAGTTTCCGAATCAAGCCAGACAATGTAGCTATAGCGGGTACCGTCGCGCGCCACGACGCGAATCACCTCGCACAGGCGATCGGCAATACGGGTTTTACCAACGGAGATAAAATCGTAATACGCCGCCAGTTTGCGGAAATCGCTGTAGGCGATTGAAGGGAGCGAATCAACGATATAGTCCCCGGTCAGGGTAAAGGGCTCCAGCCCCGGTTCAAAATAGCTGATCTCGTCGCCGCGTTGCAGCACCTCCCGACGCGGGCCATCCAGTTGCAGCAATTGTGCAAGCGGTTTGTTATTCAGGCGGGCATGGCGATAGCGTAACGACTCTACGCCCTGGGCGTTGATACTGATAAACGAGAGCTCATAGTCAAGAGACTGGCTCGCAAGGTTCATCTGCTGCAACAACGCCCCGGACGATGTATCCGCCGAGGCGTTGGAGTAGAACAGACAGCCAGCGACCAGAGAAAGAGCACACCAAAGTTGCTTCATTACTGGGACTGGCTTCCTAATGATTGATTACCGGGAACCTGCAAGGCTGCCTGCTGGTTCTGCGACTGATCAAAGTGGAGCTGCTCGGCGTGTAAACGACGTTGCAGTTCATAGTCCTGCAGCATGGCGTTAATACGACGACGCTGCTCCTGGAGCTGCTGTTGCTGGCCGCCCTGATTGCTGACCTCGTTCCCGGAAGGAACGCCAAGGCTGACCGGGCTGGCCTTGCCCATCATCGGCAGCGTATTGAACGCCGGAGATTCAGGTTGACCATCGCCACTGGCTTCAGGCGAGTTATATTGTTGAACACCGACGATCACTGCCAGCGACACACAAGCAGCCACGCCGATCTGCGTGATATGGGACGCCCAGGGACGCATCTTTTTCCAGAACGGCATTTTCTGCCACTGATGCGGCGCAGGCTGTGACTCTTCAATGGCGGGAGCAGCGCGGCGAACAGGTTCATTGGCAATGGCAGCCATCACGCCAGCAGAAATATCGATGTTGAGGATATCTTTGCTGGTATCACCGCGCATGGTATCGCGGATCAAGTGGTAGCTCTGCCAGGTTTCTTGCAGTCTTTCATCGCCGGAGATGTTGTTCAGCAGCTCGCTGTCCAGCGTCTCCCCATCCATCAAAGCGGAAAGTTGTTCTTTCTGCATGCCTAAATACCTTTTTCAGTATCCGCTATCGTTAGCGCCTGATAAGCGGTTGGACTTTGTTATCAATAGCTTCCCTCGCCCTGAATATTCGGGAACGCACTGTCCCAACAGGGCAATCCATGATGGCGGCTATCTCCTCGTAGCTCAGTCCATCCAACTCCCGTAGCGTGATAGCCATGCGTAAATCTTCCGGGAGTGACTCGATAGTACGAAAAACTATCTGCCGTAGCTCTTCAGACAACATTAAGTTCTCAGGGTTCGAAATTTCTTTCAGCGCACCGCCACTTTCGAAGTTTTCCGCCTCGTTAGCGTCTACATCGCTGGAAGGCGGGCGCCGCCCCTGAGCCACCAGGTAATTCTTAGCCGTGTTTACCGCAATGCGGTAAAGCCACGTATAAAACGCACTATCGCCCCGGAAAGAATCCAGGGCTCGCCATGCCTTGACGAATGACTCCTGCACCACGTCCGGCACATCCCCCGACGGGACGTAACGGGAAACCAGATTCGCCACTTTATGCTGATAGCGTACCACCAGCAGGTTAAACGCCTGCTGATCGTTTTTCTGCGCTCTCCCGACCAGGACCTGATCCGTTAGCTGCTCGCTCATCCGAGGTAATGTCTCCTCAAACTAAATTCCCACGCATAATCGAAATTCCACCCGAACTCTGCACCGTGAGCAAGCAGAGGATTAGAGTGCCGGTTATCCAATTAGTTCCCTTTATACCATTGTAGTTCTGTGGTTTTCGCGAATCAGGGTTATCAATCGTTCTCATTTCGCGATGTTAAGCGTAACGCACCAAAATGAACCCGCGTTAAACAAACCCCAGCAGAGTATCGCATGCACCACCTTTTTTCATCCTTAAATCCTGGGATGCCTTTCTCAGAAAGCGTCAGACAATGCAGTGTTTATTCTACATAACTTCCAGGAAAAAAACCGTGGGCAGCTTCGACTTCCAGTGCTATTCTCGGGATTATTCTGTTTAGTAAATTAAACAAACCATCATGAACCACGCCAATGACCTCTCCTGTGACGTACTGATTATCGGCAGCGGTGCCGCCGGTCTTAGCCTTGCCTTACGCCTGGCGGAACATTCCCGGGTGATCGTACTGAGTAAGGGCCCCGTTAATGAAGGCTCAACCTTTTATGCCCAGGGTGGAATCGCTGCCGTGTTTGATGAAGACGACAGCATTGACGCCCACGTAGAGGATACGCTTATCGCCGGTGCCGGTATCTGCGATCCCGATGCGGTACGCTTCGTGGCCAGCCATGCCAGAGAGTGCGTGCAGTGGCTTATCGACAACGGCGTGGCCTTCGATACAGAGCCGCGCCCTAACGGCGAGCCGGGCTACCACCTGACCCGCGAAGGGGGCCACAGCCACCGGCGGATCCTGCATGCGGCGGACGCTACGGGTAAAGAGGTGGAAAATACCCTGGTTGGCAAAGCGCTTGCCCATCCCGGAATTGAGATCCTCGAACATTATCATGCCGTAGATATTATCCTGTCCGATAAGTGCGGCATCGCAGGCTCACGCCGGGCGATTGGCGCCTGGGTCTGGAATCAGCAGGCCGATCGGGTGGAAACCTGCCGGGCCAGAGGCGTGGTTTTAGCCACTGGCGGCGCGGCCAAAGTTTATCAGTACACCACCAACCCGGATGTTGCCTCCGGCGACGGTATCGCAATGGCCTGGCGCGCAGGCTGCCGGGTGGCGAATCTCGAATTTAATCAATTTCACCCCACCGCGCTCTACCATCCGCTGGCCCGCAATTTCCTGCTGACGGAGGCGCTGCGCGGTGAAGGCGCCTGGCTCACCCGGCCAGACGGCAGCCGCTTTATGCCAGAGGTGGATCCTCGTGCCGAGCTGGCGCCGCGCGATATCGTGGCCCGGGCCATTGACCATGAAATGAAGCGCTTAGGCGTGGACTGCATGCATCTGGATATCAGCCATAAACCGGCAGAATTTGTACGTCAGCACTTCCCGACCATTGCGGAAAAACTCAACGAGCTGGGCATCGACCTGACCCGTGACCCGGTACCGGTAGTGCCCGCAGCGCACTATACCTGCGGCGGCGTGATGGTAGATACCCATGGACGGACCGATGTCGACGGGCTGTGGGCTATCGGCGAGGTCAGCTACACCGGCCTGCATGGCGCCAATCGCATGGCGTCGAATTCCCTGCTGGAGTGTCTGGTCTATGGCTGGTCTGCAGCACAGGATATTGAGCGTCAGCTACCGCAGCGTGCCCAACTTGCCAGGCTACCCGCCTGGGATGAAAGCCAGGTCATTGATGCCGATGAACAGGTGGTGATTCAGCATAACTGGCACGAGCTGCGACTGTGCATGTGGGACTACGTAGGGATTGTGCGCACTACCAAACGGCTGGAGCGCGCCCTGCGCCGTATCCGGATGTTACAGCAGGAGATCGACGAATATTACGCCCACTTTCGGGTCTCCGGCGATCTCCTGGAGCTGCGTAATCTTACCCAGGTGGCGGAACTGATGGTGCGCTGCGCGCTGGCGCGTAAAGAGAGCCGCGGGCTGCACTATACGCTCGACTACCCTCAGCCACTGGCGGAATCCGGCCCAACGCTGCTCGTGCCGTCGGCTACATAAACAGATAAAAATCCTGGGTCAGTCCGCACCAGGCTTCTGAGTAATTGTGGTGGGCATCGCGAATAACGATACGCTCGCTAAAGCACTCCCCCGCTTTGGGGGAGAATCCCAGTAGCACCCGGTGCGGCAGCCGCATCTCATTTTCCGCCACATCGGTACGGAAACGGCAGTGCCAGCCCTGCTCTTTCGCAATGGCGGTAAAGCGCTCCCCCAACGATTCCGGTAATACTACGCAGAAAAAGCCCTCTTCGGTAATCAACTGAGCGGCGCAGGCCAGCAGCGTCTGGTGATCCAGTTCGCCGGTATAGCGCGCCCGCTCCCGGGCCTCGCTGGCGCAGGCCACGCCCTGGGGATAATAAGGCGGATTGCTGACGATCAGCGAATAGCGCCGGGTCTGTTGACAGGTCCAGGTCCGGATATCGTCCTGATACACCTGAATTCTGTCACGCCATGGCGACGCCACGACATTCTCCGTCGCCTGGCTCGCGGCATCGGGATCCAGCTCTACGGCATCAATCGTTACCTCCGGCCCGGTACGCTGGGCCAGCATCAGAGCCAGCAGGCCGCTGCCGGTACCGATATCCAGAATACTGTCGGCTCCGGCCACCGGCGCCCAGGCCCCCAGAAGAATACCGTCCGTCCCCACTTTCATTGCACAGCGATCGTGAGCGACGAAAAATTGTTTGAAGGTAAATCCATTTTTTGGGAGCACCGTTTTATGTTGAGACATTTTCACCACCTGGAGGAAAGACCGCAGTAGCATAGGTGAAAGCCGCGGCGGGGAAAAGATAGCAGCGGCGGAAAGAGGTCGAACATCATCGCCATTACGTCTATAATCGGCGCCCCACACAGAGGTAGACCATGACCGTAACCACTTTTTCCGAACTCGAACTTGACGAAAGCCTGCTGGACGCGTTGGAGGAGAAGGGTTTTTCCCGCCCCACGGCAATTCAGGCAGCCGCTATTCCGCCGGCGCTGGACGGCCGCGATGTCCTGGGCTCCGCTCCGACGGGTACCGGTAAAACAGCGGCTTACCTGCTGCCCGTCCTGCAGCACCTGATCGACTTTCCGCGCAAGAAATCAGGCCCGCCACGGGTACTGATTCTTACACCGACCCGCGAACTGGCGATGCAGGTTGCCGACCAGGCCCGGGAGCTGGCCGCTCATACCCATCTGGATATCGCTACCATCACTGGCGGCGTTGCCTACATGAACCACGCCGAAGTGTTCAGCGAGAACCAGGATATCGTGGTCGCCACCACCGGCCGTCTGCTTCAGTATATAAAAGAAGAAAATTTTGACTGCCGCGCCGTCGAGATGCTGATTCTGGACGAGGCAGACCGGATGCTGGATATGGGCTTTGCCCAGGACATCGAACATATCTCCGGCGAAACCCGCTGGCGTAACCAGACCATGCTGTTTTCCGCGACCCTGGAAGGCGAAGCCATTGCCGATTTCTCACGCCGTCTGCTGAATGAGCCGGTCGAGGTCTCTGCCACCCCATCCACCCGCGAGCGTAAGAAGATTCATCAGTGGTACTATCGCGCCGATAATGTCGAACATAAAACGGCGCTGTTAACCCATATGCTGAAACAGCCGGATGCCAGCCGCTCCATCGTATTTGTTCGCAAGCGCGAACGCGTGCATGAGCTGGTGAAATGGCTGCATGAAGCGGGGATTCAGAGCTGCTGGCTGGAAGGGGAAATGCCCCAGGCCAAGCGCAATGAGGCGATCAAACGACTGACCGAAGGTCGGGTGGGCGTGCTGGTCGCGACTGATGTCGCTGCCCGCGGTATCGATATTCCGGACGTCAGTCACGTGTTTAACTTCGATCTGCCGCGCACCGCCGACACCTACCTGCACCGTATCGGCCGTACCGGGCGTGCGGGTCGTAAGGGCACTGCCATTTCACTGGTGGAGGCGCACGACCACCTGCTGCTGGGCAAAATCGGGCGCTATATCCAGGAGCAGATTAAAGTACGGGTGATCGATGAACTGCGCCCGACCACCCGCCCCCCCAGCGACAAGTTACAGGGCAAGCCGTCCAAAAAAGTGAAGCTGAAGCGGGAAGAGAAGAAAAAAGAACAGAGTAAGAATAAGCCCAGGGTGAAGCAGCGCCATCGCGATACTAAAAATGTCGGTAAACGCCGCAAGCCCAACACCGGTCATCCGACTGAGCCCCAGGGCGAGAACGAATAATGCCCGACCCGCGCCGGCCAGCCCGGCGCTTTTTTCATTCGTCAGATAAAGAAAAACGCCGCCGGGTTGCCCCGACGGCGTTTGTACATTCAACCCTTCTTAATTACAGGCTTTCGGTGAAAGTACGGGTGATAACGTCGCGCTGCTGTTCCGGCGTCAGCGAGTTAAAACGCACGGCATAGCCGGATACGCGGATGGTCAGCTGCGGATATTTTTCCGGGTTGTTAACCGCGTCTTCCAGGGTTTCACGACGCAGAACGTTTACGTTCAGGTGCTGACCGCCTTCAACACGAACCTGCGGCTGAACTTCCATCGGTACTTCACGGTACTCGATTTCGCCCAGCTGACTTACCGGAACAACCTGATCTTCGGAAAAGCCCGCTTTCGCACATACGCAACGCGCTTCGCCTTTTTCGCTGTCCAGCAGCCAGAATGAGTTCATCAGTGAGTCATTAGCGGCTTTTGTAATCTGGATACCAGTAATCATTTTCGTCTCCCTATAGGCTTCATTATTCGGTGATGCCTGCGCCACAGACTGGCACATTGGTAAAACCTTTGTTGCTTTACTGTTCTGTATACCAGTCAGGATGGGGGCATTCTTTGACCTGGGTCAATAAAAACCACCTGTAATTTGTGGGCATAAAATCATTTATTTGTTTTACATCAACTTAGCCAAAAGGGAGTACGCAAATATTTTTGTAAATTTTCAACAATTTTTAAACTACTGACCTCATCTGTCCGGACATCATTTTGTGCTGAGGAAAGAAGAGGTTAATCTATGACGGACAATAATCGCAGGAGAGCGGAATGACAACGAACCTCACCTGGCACGACGTGCTGGCGGATGAAAAGCAACAGCCTTACTTTATTGAAACCCTTAAGACCGTCGCCATCAAGCGGGAACAGGGCGTGACCGTTTACCCACCGCAGAAAGACGTCTTTAACGCCTTTCGCTTTACCGAGCTGGGGGATATTAAGGTGGTTATCCTCGGTCAGGATCCCTACCACGGCCCGGGCCAGGCGCACGGCCTCTCATTTTCCGTTCGTCCCGGTATAGCAACGCCGCCCTCGCTGCAAAATATGTATAAAGAGCTGGAGCAATCCATACCCGGTTTTGTACGGCCGAATCACGGCTATCTGGAAAGTTGGGCGCGTCAGGGGGTGATGCTGCTAAATACGGTGCTGACCGTCGAAGCCGGAAGAGCGCATTCTCACGCAAGCCTGGGTTGGGAAACCTTTACCGATAAGGTCATCTCCATCATCAACGAACATCGGGAAGGCGTGGTGTTTCTGCTGTGGGGCGCGCATGCCCAGAAGAAGGGACGCATTATCGATCGTCAACGCCACTGTGTGCTGCAGGCGCCGCATCCTTCGCCGCTTTCGGCCCATCGGGGCTTCTTCGGCTGCGGTCACTTCGTGAAGACCAATGCGTATCTGGAATCGCGCAATGAGCAGCCGATCGACTGGACACCGCGCCTGCCGGAAGGCGAGACAGAATAATTTGTCGCGGCCCGGCGACCGCGACACCATTATTTAGTGGCTGTTCTGACGCCACCAGTTGGAAAGAATCACCCCGGCTGCCACAGAAACGTTCAGGCTCTCAACCTTGCCGGTGCCATCAATGCTAATGCTCAAATCGGCATTGGCAAAGGTGGCATCGCTGATCCCGTCCTGCTCCTGCCCCAGCACCAGTACCATTTTTTCCGGCAGCTCCGCCTGGGAAAGCGGCGTGCCTTTATGGCTGGAGGTGGTCACAATGCGATACCCGGCCTGGCGGAACTGCTCCAGCGCGCCGTTAAAGCTCGGCCCGGTGATGGCCTGAACGTGCTCGGCACCGCCTGCCGCAGTCCGCACTGCAGCGCCGGATTCCAGCAGCGCCGCATCCTGAACCAGCACTCCGCGCACGCCAAAGTGAGCGCAGCTACGCACGATCCCGCCCAGGTTATGGGGGTTGCCAATCTCTTCCAGCGCCAGTACGCACTCCTGGGCTGGCGCCTGTTCGATCCACTGCTCTACCGTAAGGCCGTTACGTTTTTTGATCAGGAAGCAGACGCCGCCATGATGTTCAGTACCGGAAGCCTTCGCCAGCTCGGCGTCATCCACCACGTGGTAGGCTTTACGGTTCGCCGCCATCCAGCGCAGCGCTTCTTTGAAGCGTGGGGTGACGCTCTGTACAAACCAGGCGCGAACGATGGATTCAGGACGATTCTGGAACAGCGCCTGACAGGCGTTTTCACCATAGACCCGGGTCTCTTCCGCTCGCTGGCGGCGCAGTACTTCAGGGTCGATAAAGCTCTTACCGCTGATACCGCCGTGATCCGGCATGGTCAGTGCATCATCGCCCGGAGCCCGGGAAACGGTACGCCACGGAGAACGATCGCGCTCGCCGCCGCGATCGTCACGCGCAGGGCGTCGCTTGCCACTGGTGGAGGCTTTGCTTTTCGCCCCACCCTTCCCGGTGCGGGGGTTACGGCCGCGTTTGTCATCGTCGTCACCGCCGCGGACATACATCACTTTGACCTTGCCGCTTTTACCTTTGAAATCGTCGTCGCTCATTTTTTTCTCCACCAGCTCTGCGCGAAGCGCGCAGATTACCCGAAGTGTCCCCGGTTAGCCATTGTCTTTCATCAAAAGCCGGCGGCTATTGTACTCATTGAACAAAACGAATTGTGCCGGACGGTTTTTTTACGAATACTGTTTAACATAATTGAAACATAACTGGCTCCGGGCCATTGACTGAACATCTGTACTCTGAGGTTACTATGAATACCGTTTGTACCGCCTGCCAGGCGATTAACCGCGTACCCGACGAACGTGCCGGCGATGCGGCGAAGTGCGGGCGCTGCGGCCATGCGCTGTTCGATGGCAAGGTTACCAATGCCACCAGCGCCACGCTGGATGCACTGCTGAAAGATTCCCTGCCGGTTGTGGTGGACTTCTGGGCTCCCTGGTGCGGTCCCTGCCACAATTTCGCGCCCGTCTTCGAAGAGGTTGCCGAAGAGCGTAGCGGACAGCTGCGTTTTGTGAAAGTGAATACCGAAGCCGAACCGGAGCTAAGCGCCCGATTCCGCATTCGCAGTATCCCTTCAATTATGATCTTTAAAGAGGGGAAACTGGTGGACATGCTGAGCGGCGCTATGCCAAAGACCCCTTTCGAAGAGTGGCTGGACGAGAATCTCTGAGCCCCGGGAGCTTGTTCCACTGACTTCACTCTGCAAGAATGACGTTTTTATTCTCTGCCAACGCCCCTGATGACTGAAAACGCCGTTCTTCGTCTGCGCGCCGAACGCCTGGCGCGCGCCACTCGCCCGTTTCACGCCCGCGGCAACCGGATACGCCGCTGCCAGCGCTGTCTGCTGCCACTAAAGCAGTGTCTGTGTAGCACCATTCAACCCGCCCCCGCCCGCAGCCGCTTCTGCCTGGTGATGTACGATACCGAGCCGATGAAACCCAGCAATACCGGGCGGCTGATCGCCGATATCCTGCCGGATACCCTCGCCTTTCAGTGGTCGCGCACCGAACCATCTCCGGCGCTGCTCGCGCTGCTGAGCGAGCCCCACTGGCAGCCGATGGTGGTCTTCCCGGCCTCGTTCGCTAACGCCGATCGCACAGTCATTAATGCCCCGCCGGATAACGGTAAGACGCCGCTGTTTATTATGCTGGACGGTACCTGGTCGGAAGCGCGCAAAATGTTTCGTAAAAGTCCGTGGCTGGAGGGCTTTCCGGTGATCTCCGTTGAACTCGATCGCCTGAGCGACTATCTGTTACGCGAAGTACATGCCAGGGACCATTACTGCACCGCTGAAGTAGCCAGCGCCCTGCTCTCTCTGGCGGGTGACGACGTTGCCGCTTTGGGGCTCCAGCAGCATTTCTCGCTGTTCCGGGCGCGTTATCTTGCCGGAAAACCGCATCATCAGTACGCCATCACAGCAACGGAACGGGAAAGCGTTTAAACTCAGGGAATATTTCCAGGAGGAGAGCGCCATGAGTCAACGCGGGTTAGAGGCCCTGCTACGCCCCAAATCGATCGCCGTGATCGGGGCGTCGAATAAAACGCAGCGCACCGGCTATCTGATGATGCGCAACCTGCTGTCCGGCGGTTTTTCCGGACCGGTTCTGCCGGTAACCCCTTCCTGGAAGGCAGTATGCGGCGTGCTGGCCTGGCCAGATATCGATAGCCTGCCCTTCACGCCTGACCTGGCGGTGATCTGCACCCACGCCCGACGCAACCTGGAACTTCTGGAAGCGCTGGGCCGCAAGGGATGCAAAGCCTGCATCGTGCTCTCTTCCCCGCCGGAACAGCACACGGAACTGCTGGCCTGCGCCACCCGCTGGCAGATTCGCCTGCTTGGTCCTAACAGCCTGGGTCTGCTGGCCCCCTGGCAGGGGCTGAACGCCAGCTTCTCGCCGGTGCCCATTCATAAAGGTCGGCTGGCCTTCGTTTCCCAGTCCGCCGCGGTTTCCAATACCATTCTTGACTGGGCCCAGCAGCGCCAACTGGGCTTTGCCTGGTTTATCGCCCTTGGCGACAGCGTCGATATCCATGTCGATGAGCTGCTCGATTTCCTGGCCAGAGACAGTAAAACCAGCGCTATTTTGCTACATCTGGAACATCTGAGCGATGCCCGGCGCTTTGTCTCAGCAGCGCGCAGCGCTTCACGCAATAAACCGATTCTGGTGATTAAGAGCGGACGTGGTCCCCGGGCCCAGGCGCTGCTAAAAAGCCAGCCAGGGCTGGATGCCGCCTGGGATGCCGCCATTCAGCGCGCTGGTCTGTTGCGGGTACAGGATACTCACGAGCTCTTTTCCGCAGTTGAAACCCTAAGCTATATGCGACCGCTACGCGGCGAGCGACTGATGATTGTCAGTAACGGCGCGGCTCCCGCCGCGCTGGCCCTGGACGAACTGGAGTCGCGCAACGGCAAACTGGCCCAGTTGGATGAAGAGACACTGAGTCGGTTAAGTGCCGTACTGCCCGCAGGTGAAACTCCCGGTAACCCGCTGGACCTGCGCGACGATGCCACAGCGGAGCGCTATCTACAGGTGCTGGAGATACTGCTCGATACCCGACTGGTCGATGCGTTGATGGTCATCCATGCCCCAAGCGCTTCAGCGCCCGGCACAGAGAGCGCCCGGCAGATTATCGAGCTGGTCGCACGCCATCCGCGCGGTAAGCACGTAACGCTGCTGACCAACTGGTGCGGAGAGTTTTCATCCCAGGAAGCCCGCCGGTTATTCAGCGATGCCGGTATTCCCACCTACCGAACGCCGGAAGGAACCGTTACCTCATTTATGCATATGGTGGAGTACCGCCGTAACCAGAAACAGCTACGTGAAACGCCCGCCCTGCCCGCCAGCCTGACGGCCGATACCCGGGAAGCCCATAGCCTGATTCGCCAGGCGTTACAGGACGGCGCCACAACGCTGGATACCCACGAGGTACAGCCAATTATGCGTGCCTATGGTCTGGCAACGCTGCCAACCTGGATTGCCAGCGACAGCGTGGAGGCCGTGCATATTGCCGGGCAGATCGGCTACCCGGTCGCACTCAAGCTGCGTTCCCCGGATATTCCCCACAAATCGGAGGTTCAGGGGGTCATGCTCTATCTGCGTACCCCTGCTGAAGTCCAGCAGGCCGCCGATGCCATTCTCGAACGCGTGCGACAGACCTGGCCCCAGGCCCGGGTTCACGGGTTGCTGGTCCAGAGTATGGCCAACAGAGCCGGAGCCCAGGAGCTGCGAGTCGTCGTGGAGCAGGACCCGGTATTTGGCCCGCTGATTATGCTGGGCGAAGGCGGCGTCGCCTGGCGCCCTGATGAACAAGCCGCCGTAGCGCTACCGCCGCTGAATATGAATCTGGCGCGCTACCTGGTGATTCAGGCCATTAAGCGTCAGAAGATCCGCGGGCGCAGCGCGCTCAGAGCGCTGGATATTGACGGCCTGAGCCGCCTGCTGGTACAGGTCTCTAACCTGGTCGTGGATTGCCCACAGATCCAGCGCCTTGACATCCACCCCCTGCTCGCCTCCGGCAGCGAATTCACGCTGCTGGATGTGACGCTCCAACTGGCGGAGTTCCAGGGCGATACCGACAGTCGGCTGGCTATCCGCCCCTATCCCCAACAGTTGGAAGAGCTGGTGGAGATGAAAAACGGTGAACGCTGCCTGTTCCGCCCCATCCTTCCGGAAGATGAACCGCTGTTGCAGCGCTTTATCGCCCTGGTGACCAAAGAGGATCTCTACTACCGCTACTTCAGTGAAATCAACGAATTTACCCATGATGATTTAGCCAACATGACCCAGATCGACTACGATCGGGAAATGGCGTTCGTTGCGGTGCGTCACCAGGGCGACAGCGCAGAGATCCTGGGGGTAACCCGGGCTATCTCCGATCCGGATAATATCGATGCCGAATTCGCGGTACTGATTCGTTCGGATCTCAAAGGGCTGGGCCTGGGTCGCAGACTGCTGGAAAAATTGATCGGCTATACCCGAGATCACGGTTTGCAGCAGTTGAATGGGATTACCATGCCAGGCAATCAGGGAATGATCGCCCTGGCGCGTAAACTCGGCTTTAAGCTCAAAACCGATCTTGAAGACGGGATCGTTAACCTGACGTTATCGCTATCTGACCCGGATGGATGATTCCTGAGCAAGCAGAAATCTTCCCCCACATCGGCGGACAGTAATGGTATTATCGTCAGCTTCTGTCATCTGCATGGAACAGAAGGCCATCTAATGAATAGAGAAGAAACGCACTGTGATGTTGTCTAAATTTAAACGTAATAAACATCAACAACACCTTGCTCAGCTACCAAAACTTTCTCAGTCTGTTGATGACGTGGAGTTCTTTTATACCCCCGCTGACTTCCGGCAGACTCTGCTCCAGAAGATAGCCAGCGCCACCCGGCGCATCTGCGTCGTCGCGCTCTACCTTGAGCAGGACGATGGCGGAAAAGGGGTACTCTCCGCCCTGTATGAGGCTAAACGCCGCCGTCCCGAGTTGGAGGTGAGCGTACTGGTGGACTGGCACCGCGCCCAGCGTGGACGCATCGGCGATGCCGCTTCGCAAACCAATGCCGACTGGTACTGTAGCATGGCGCAGGAGAATCCTGACGTCAGCATTCCGGTGTACGGCGTGCCGATCAATACTCGTGAAGCACTGGGCGTACTCCACTTTAAAGGCTTTATCATCGACGACAGCGTACTGTACAGCGGCGCCAGTCTGAATGATGTCTATCTGCATCAGCACGATAAATACCGCTACGATCGCTACCATCTGATTCGCAACTCCCGGCTGGCGGATTTGATGTACGACTGGGTACAGACTCAGTTGGCGAACGGCAGCGCGGTTAACCGCCTGGACAGCAAGGTGCGCCCCAAAAGCCCGGAGATCAAAAACGAGATTCGCCTCTATCGCCAGACCCTGCGCGACGCGCCGTTGCGTTTTAAAGGCGATGCCAGCGACGACGAACTATCGGTCACCCCGCTGGTAGGGCTCGGCAAATCCAGCCAGTTGAATAAGGCTATCTATCATCTTATGCCCTGTACCGAGCATAAGCTGACCATCTGTACGCCCTACTTCAACTTACCGGCCGTGCTGGTACGCAGCATTATTCATCTGCTACGTACCGGAAAGCAGGTAGAGATTATCGTCGGCGACAAAACCGCCAACGACTTCTATATTCCTGAAGACCAGCCTTTTAAAATCATCGGCGCACTGCCTTATCTCTACGAAATCAATCTACGCCGTTTCCTCAGCCGTCTGCAATACTATGTGAATAACGGGCAACTGACCGTCCGGCTCTGGAAGGACGAGGATAACAGCTATCACCTGAAAGGGATGTGGGTGGACGATGAATGGATGCTGCTTACGGGCAACAACCTGAATCCCCGCGCCTGGCGACTGGATCTGGAAAACGCCATTCTGATCCACGATCCGTGGCATCAACTGGCAGCACAGCGCGATCACGAGCTGTCGCTGATCCGCACCCACACCACCGTTGTGCATCATTATCGGGATCTGCAGAGCATTGCTGATTACCCGGTAAAGGTACGCAAACTGATACGACGCCTGCGCCGTATCCGTATCGACAGGTTGATCAGCCGTATCCTCTGATAACTACCCGCCCCGCACTGTGGGGCATTCACTCTCAGGGATAAGCTATGCGTCGCACCGCCGTCGTCATCGCCACCCTGCTTCTGTCCGGCTGCGGCCACCATATGGCCAATGACAGTTGGGGAGGAGAGGATAAGGCACAGCACTTTATCGCATCCGCCATGCTGGCCGCCGCCGGTACTGAATATGGCCTGCATCAGGGCTACAGTCGGGACCGCAGCGCCTCTATCGGCTTTATGTTTTCTGTCTCTGTCGGAGCGGGTAAAGAGCTGTGGGATAGTCGCCCGGCCGGAACCGGCTGGAGCTGGCATGACTTTGCGTGGGACGTAGCCGGTGCAACCACCGGCTACGCCATCTGGCAACTGGCGGGGCGTTAGAGCTTCATCCCCTTCCCTTTACGGTGCAACATCAGGGAGACCAGGAAAGAAACGGCTCCCATAACAGAAACATACCAGAAGAAGCTGCTCTCGGAGCCCAGAGACTTCAGGGACAGCGCCACATATTCTGCAGATCCGCCAAACAGTGCGTTAGCCACCGCATAGGAAAGACCGACTCCCAGTGCCCGGACCTGCGCCGGGAACATCTCGGCCTTCAGAATGCCGCTAATGGAGGTGTAGAAGCTGGCAATCAACAGCGCCAGCATCACCAGACCGAAAGCCGCAAACGGCGAGCTGACGTTCTGTAGCGCCGTCAGAATCGGTACGGTGCCAATTGCCGCCAGCGAGCCGAAGCAGAGCATAGAGTTACGGCGACCAATCTTATCGGAAAGCGCGCCGAATAGCGGCTGAACCAGCATGTAGATGAACAGCGCCGCCGTCATTACCACGCTGGCGACGGAAGTCGACATTCCTGCGGTATTCACCAGATATTTCTGCATATAGGTGGTAAAGGTGTAGAACACCAGAGAGCCACCGGCGGTAAAGCCCAGAACCATAACGAAAGCGCGCCGGTTGCGCCACAGCCCTTTCAGCGAACCGGCCTCTTTCAATGCCCGGGTGCTTTTTTCTGATGTCTCATTCAGGGAACGACGCAGCCACAGAGCGACCAGCGCCAGTACGGCCCCCAGTGCGAAAGGTATACGCCATCCCCACTGGTGCAGCTGAGCATCAGTCAGAATTTGCTGTAGCACCACCACAACCAGCAGCGCCATCAGCTGACCACCGATCAGCGTGACATACTGGAAAGAGGCATAGAACCCCTTACGGCCTTCAATGGCGACCTCACTCATATAGGTAGCGCTGGTGCCATACTCACCGCCCACGGAAAGTCCCTGAAATAAGCGAGCCAGCAGCAGCAGCGCCGGCGCCCAGGTCCCAATCGTCGCATAACCTGGCAGACAGGCGATAACCAGCGAGCCAAAGCACATCATGCAAACCGAGATTAGCATGGAGGTTTTACGACCATGTTTGTCGGCGATCCAGCCAAATAACCAACCGCCGATAGGGCGCATCAGGAAGCCTGCGGCAAAGATACCGGCGGTCTGTAGCAGCTGTGTGGTGGGGTTTCCCGTGGGAAAAAAGATATGAGCAAAATAGAGTGAACAGAATGAGTAGACATAAAAATCAAACCACTCGACCAGGTTGCCGGATGAGGCACCGACAATCGCCCAGATCCGCTTTCGGGTATCGCTGGCGGCTAATTCCGTCTTTTGTGTTTCGACGGTTGCTTCAGTCATTATTTATTTCTCCTGTCTTCCGGTACGGCTTTGGAGCCGGTAAAACGCAAAGCATCAGATTGCGCTTAGCGACAGAGTAAAGAAAGTGTTAATTATTTGTTGTTTTGTGTTTTTGTGAAGCAGCCTGGAATTTTGAAATAACGCAAGAACCAGACCACTTTCAGTCGTAACCTGGAGAGGAAAGATAGTGAGGCGTACTGCGGGTTGATGCCTTCCACCCGCGGGGACAGGACAATTTTTCCCGGTGCACTCAACGCAAAAAACCCCGGTCAATGACCGGGGTTCTTCACTGGTTTGATGCCTGGCAGTTCCCTACTCTCGCATGGGGAGACCCCACACTACCATCGGCGCTACGGCGTTTCACTTCTGAGTTCGGCATGGGGTCAGGTGGGACCACCGCGCTCTCGCCGCCAGGCAAATTCTGTTCCACTTACCGCCATACAGGCCATAAGCGTTTATCCGTCACAAGCTGATTTGATTCTGTCTCTCAACATCACACCAAAACATCTTTGGCGTTGTAAGGTTAAGCCTCTCGGGTCATTAGTACCGGTTAGCTCAACGCATCGCTGCGCTTACACACCCGGCCTATCAACGTCGTCGTCTTCAACGTCCCTTCAGGAGACTCAAAGGTCTCAGGGAAGACTCATCTCGGGGCAAGTTTCGTGCTTAGATGCTTTCAGCACTTATCTTTTCCGCACTTAGCTACCGGGCAATGCAATTGGCATCACAACCCGAACACCAGTGGTGCGTCCACTCCGGTCCTCTCGTACTAGGAGCAGCCCCCCTCAGTCTTCCAGCGCCCACGGCAGATAGGGACCGAACTGTCTCACGACGTTCTAAACCCAGCTCGCGTACCACTTTAAATGGCGAACAGCCATACCCTTGGGACCTACTTCAGCCCCAGGATGTGATGAGCCGACATCGAGGTGCCAAACACCGCCGTCGATATGAACTCTTGGGCGGTATCAGCCTGTTATCCCCGGAGTACCTTTTATCCGTTGAGCGATGGCCCTTCCATTCAGAACCACCGGATCACTATGACCTGCTTTCGCACCTGCTCGCGCCGTCACGCTCGCAGTCAAGCTGGCTTATGCCATTGCACTAACCTCCTGATGTCCGACCAGGATTAGCCAACCTTCGTGCTCCTCCGTTACTCTTTGGGAGGAGACCGCCCCAGTCAAACTACCCACCAGACACTGTCCCCACGCCAGATAATGGCGCCAGGTTAGAACATCAAACATTAAAGGGTGGTATTTCAAGGTTGGCTCCACGCAGACTTGCGTCCACGCTTCAAAGCCTCCCACCTATCCTACACATCAAGGCTCAATGTTCAGTGTCAAGCTATAGTAAAGGTTCACGGGGTCTTTCCGTCTTGCCGCGGGTACACTGCATCTTCACAGCGAGTTCAATTTCACTGAGTCCCGGGTGGAGACAGCCTGGCCATCATTACGCCATTCGTGCAGGTCGGAACTTACCCGACAAGGAATTTCGCTACCTTAGGACCGTTATAGTTACGGCCGCCGTTTACCGGGGCTTCGATCAGGAGCTTCTGGTTACCCATAACCCCATCAATTAACCTTCCGGCACCGGGCAGGCGTCACACCCTATACGTCCACTTTCGTGTTTGCAGAGTGCTGTGTTTTTAATAAACAGTTGCAGCCAGCTGGTATCTTCGACTGACTTCAGCTCCACCCGCAGGGGCTTCACCTACATGTCAGCGTGCCTTCTCCCGAAGTTACGGCACCATTTTGCCTAGTTCCTTCACCCGGGTTCTCTCAAGCGCCTTGGTATTCTCTACCTGACCACCTGTGTCGGTTTCGGGTACGATTCGTTGTTACCTGAAGCTTAGAGGCTTTTCCTGGAAGCAGGGCATTTGTCACTTCAGCACCGTAGTGCCTCGTCATCACGCCTCAGCCTTAACTTTCCGGATTTGCCTGGAAAGTCAGCCTACACGCTTAAACCGGGACGACCGTCGCCCGGATGACATAGCCTTCTCCGTTCCCCCATCGCAGTAACACCGAGTACGGGAATATTAACCCGTTTCCCATCGACTACGCCTTTCGGCCTCGCCTTAGGGGTCGACTCACCCTGCCCCGATTAACGTTGGACAGGAACCCTTGGTCTTCCGGCGAGCGGGCTTTTCACCCGCTTTATCGTTACTCATGTCAGCATTCGCACTTCTGATACCTCCAGCATGCCTCACAGCACACCTTCGCAGGCTTACAGAACGCTCCCCTACCCAACGGACGTATCCTTAAGCCGCCTCGACTTTAATGAACGCATTGACGTCGCAAAAAACGCTCCGTCAATCATTAAGCCTCTGTAAGACGTCTTAAGTGATACGTCCGCTGCCGCAGCTTCGGTGCATGGTTTAGCCCCGTTACATCTTCCGCGCAGGCCGACTCGACCAGTGAGCTATTACGCTTTCTTTAAATGATGGCTGCTTCTAAGCCAACATCCTGGCTGTCTGGGCCTTCCCACATCGTTTCCCACTTAACCATGACTTTGGGACCTTAGCTGGCGGTCTGGGTTGTTTCCCTCTTCACGACGGACGTTAGCACCCGCCGTGTGTCTCCCGTGATAACATTCTCCGGTATTCGTAGTTTGCATCGGGTTGGTAAGCCGGGATGGCCCCCTAGCCGAAACAGTGCTCTACCCCCGGAGATGAATTCACGAGGCGCTACCTAAATAGCTTTCGGGGAGAACCAGCTATCTCCCGGTTTGATTGGCCTTTCACCCCCAGCCACAGGTCATCCGCTAATTTTTCAACATTAGTCGGTTCGGTCCTCCAGTTAGTGTTACCCAACCTTCAACCTGCCCATGGCTAGATCACCGGGTTTCGGGTCTATACCCTGCAACTTAACGCCCGGTTAAGACTCGGTTTCCCTTCGGCTCCCCTATTCGGTTAACCTTGCTACAGAATATAAGTCGCTGACCCATTATACAAAAGGTACGCAGTCACACCCATAAAGAGTGCTCCCACTGCTTGTACGTACACGGTTTCAGGTTCTGTTTCACTCCCCTCGCCGGGGTTCTTTTCGCCTTTCCCTCACGGTACTGGTTCACTATCGGTCAGTCAGGAGTATTTAGCCTTGGAGGATGGTCCCCCCATATTCAGACAGGATAACACGTGTCCCGCCCTACTCATCGAGCTCACAGCATGTGCATTTTCGTGTACGGGGCTGTCACCCTGTATCGCCGGACTTTCCAGACCGTTCCACTAATACACACGCTGATTCAGACTCTGGGCTCTTCCCCGTTCGCTCGCCGCTACTCAGGGAATCTCGGTTGATTTCTTTTCCTCGGGGTACTTAGATGTTTCAGTTCTCCCGGTTCGCCTCATTAACCTATGGATTCAGTTAATGATAGTGTGACGAATCACACTGGGTTTCCCCATTCGGACATCGTCGGTTATAACGCCTCATATCAGCTTACCGACGCTTTTCGCAGATTAGCACGTCCTTCATCGCCTCTGACTGCCAGGGCATCCACCGTGTACGCTTATTCGCTTAACCTCACAACCCGAAGATGTCTTCGTGTTGCAAGCTTGAGAGACCCATTAAACGGTTTTCCCGTTTATGGATTATCAATTTTCAGCTTGTTCCGGATTGTTAAAGAGCAGATACTTCACAATGCACGATTAAGTACATTCTGAAGTAGTGTTATGGTGGAGCTATGCGGGATCGAACCGCAGACCTCCTGCGTGCAAAGCAGGCGCTCTCCCAGCTGAGCTATAGCCCCAAAGTCGTTAGATAACCTCGTTCACCGTTAATTTTTCCTGAGGCAAGGCGTGGAATGGCGAAGCATACAATCAGTATGCGAGTCATTTCACAACGCGGCATCAGGGAAAATTTGGTAGGCCTGAGTGGACTTGAACCACCGACCTCACCCTTATCAGGGGTGCGCTCTAACCACCTGAGCTACAAGCCTGTAGAGGTTTTCACTGCTTCTTTGTTTTTCATCAGACAATCTGTGTGGACACTGCGAAACCTGTATCCAAAGGTAAGGAGGTGATCCAACCGCAGGTTCCCCTACGGTTACCTTGTTACGACTTCACCCCAGTCATGAATCACAAAGTGGTAAGCGCCCTCCCGAAGGTTAAGCCACCTACTTCTTTTGCAACCCACTCCCATGGTGTGACGGGCGGTGTGTACAAGGCCCGGGAACGTATTCACCGTGACATTCTGATTCACGATTACTAGCGATTCCGACTTCATGGAGTCGAGTTGCAGACTCCAATCCGGACTACGACGCACTTTATGAGGTCCGCTTGCTCTCGCGAGGTCGCTTCTCTTTGTATGCGCCATTGTAGCACGTGTGTAGCCCTGGTCGTAAGGGCCATGATGACTTGACGTCATCCCCACCTTCCTCCGGTTTATCACCGGCAGTCTCCTTTGAGTTCCCGACCGAATCGCTGGCAACAAAGGATAAGGGTTGCGCTCGTTGCGGGACTTAACCCAACATTTCACAACACGAGCTGACGACAGCCATGCAGCACCTGTCTCACGGTTCCCGAAGGCACAGTCTCATCTCTGAGACCTTCCGTGGATGTCAAGACCAGGTAAGGTTCTTCGCGTTGCATCGAATTAAACCACATGCTCCACCGCTTGTGCGGGCCCCCGTCAATTCATTTGAGTTTTAACCTTGCGGCCGTACTCCCCAGGCGGTCGACTTAACGCGTTAGCTCCGGAAGCCACGAGTCAAGCTCACAGCCTCCAAGTCGACATCGTTTACGGCGTGGACTACCAGGGTATCTAATCCTGTTTGCTCCCCACGCTTTCGCACCTGAGCGTCAGTCTTCGTCCAGGAGGCCGCCTTCGCCACCGGTATTCCTCCAGATCTCTACGCATTTCACCGCTACACCTGGAATTCTACCTCCCTCTACGAGACTCCAGCTGGCCAGTTTCAAATGCAGTTCCCGGGTTGAGCCCGGGGATTTCACATCTGACTTAACCAACCGCCTGCGTGCGCTTTACGCCCAGTAATTCCGATTAACGCTTGCACCCTCCGTATTACCGCGGCTGCTGGCACGGAGTTAGCCGGTGCTTCTTCTGTCAGTAACGTCAATGTATGAACGTATTAAGCTCACACCCTTCCTCCTGACTGAAAGTACTTTACAACCCGAAGGCCTTCTTCATACACGCGGCATGGCTGCATCAGGCTTGCGCCCATTGTGCAATATTCCCCACTGCTGCCTCCCGTAGGAGTCTGGACCGTGTCTCAGTTCCAGTGTGGCTGGTCATCCTCTCAGACCAGCTAGGGATCGTCGCCCAGGTAGGCCATTACCCTACCTGCTAGCTAATCCCATCTGGGTTCATCTGATGGCGTGAGGCCCGAAGGTCCCCCACTTTGCTCTTTCGAGATTATGCGGTATTAGCCACCGTTTCCAGTGGTTATCCCCCTCCATCAGGCAGATCCCCAGACATTACTCACCCGTCCGCCGCTCGCCGGCAAGGAAGCAAGCTTCCTTCCGCTGCCGCTCGACTTGCATGTGTTAGGCCTGCCGCCAGCGTTCAATCTGAGCCATGATCAAACTCTTCAATTAAAGTTTGATGCTCAAAGAATTAAACTTCGTAATGAATTACGTGTTCACTCTTGAGACTTGATATTCATTTAGCGTCTTTCGACGTTCAGGATATCAGTGCTTTCGAGTGCCCACACAGATTGTCTGATAAATTGTTAAAGAGCAGTTGCGCGCTGTTTTGTCAGTGGCGCGGGCTGCGTATATTACGCTTTCCCGCTTGAGAGTCAAGCGTTTATTTTCGCTTTCGTCCCGCTGACCCGGTGTGCCGTAAGGCGTTGTTCCGTGTCAGTGGTGGCGCATTATAGGGCCTGAATTCGTGCTGGCAAGGGAATATCTTAAAAAAAATGCCAAATGAACACTTTTCAAGCGACATGAGTAAAAATATAGCAGAACCGGCGAAAAAGAAGACAAAAACGGGCCCGAAAGGCCCGTTTTTCCATTACGACTGAACAGCAACGATTTGGTCGTCTTTCACCTTCAGCTCGACAGGCTTACCCGGCAGCAGTTCACCCGACAGGATCTGCTGCGCCAACGGGTTCTCTATCTGTTGCTGAATAGCGCGTTTTAACGGACGCGCCCCGTAAACCGGGTCGTAGCCGTTTTCACCCAGCCGTTTCAGCGCCTCATCCGAAATGTGAACGGTATAACCGCGCTCTTCAAGACGCTGATAGAGTCGCTGCAGCTGAATCTGGGCAATCGATGCAATATGCTGTTCGCCCAGTGGGTGGAAGACCACCACTTCATCAATACGGTTGATGAACTCAGGGCGGAAGCTATGGCTTACGACGTCTAACACCAGCTCTTTCATATGGGCATAATCCAGTTCGCCAAAGCGCTCCTGGATCAGATCGGACCCCAGGTTGGAGGTCATGATCACCACGGTATTCCGGAAATCTACCGTTCTGCCCTGCCCGTCCGTCAGACGACCGTCATCCAGAACCTGAAGCAGGATGTTAAACACATCCGGGTGCGCCTTTTCCACTTCATCCAGCAGGATGACGGAATATGGGCGACGCCGTACCGCTTCGGTCAGATAACCGCCCTCTTCGTAACCGACATATCCCGGAGGCGCCCCGACCAGACGGGAAACCGAATGTTTCTCCATAAACTCGGACATATCGATACGCACCATGGCATCGTCGCTGTCGAACATAAAGTTGGCCAGCGTTTTACAGAGTTCGGTTTTACCCACCCCGGTCGGTCCCAGGAACAGGAACGAACCGATCGGTCGATTAGGATCTGACAACCCGGCGCGGCTACGGCGAATCGCATTCGAAACGGCTTCTACCGCTTCATCCTGACCAATCACGCGCTGATGCAGATCCTGCTCCATACGCAGCAGTTTTTCACGCTCGCTCTCCATCATTCTGGCAACCGGAATACCGGTCCAACGCGCCAGCACTTCGGCGATCTCGGCATCGGTCACCTTGTTACGCAGCAGACGCATAGTTTTGCCTTCTGACTGCGTGGCGGATGCCAGCTGTTTTTCCAGCTCGGGAATCTGCCCGTATTGCAGTTCGGACATCCGTCCCAGGTCACCGACGCGACGCGCCTGCTCCATGGCGATTTTCGCCTGTTCCAGCTCGGCTTTAATAGTCTGGGTACCGGAAAGCGACGCTTTCTCTGCCTTCCACTCCTCTTCCAGGGTCGAATATTCACGCTCTTTATCCGACAGTTCGTCGTTGAGCATCTCCAGCCGTTTTTGACTGGCCTCATCAGACTCTTTCAACAGGGCCTGCTGCTCCAGCTTCAACTGGATAATCCGACGGTCGAGGCGGTCCAGCTCTTCCGGCTTAGAGTCTATCTGCATGCGAATGCTGGAAGCCGCTTCATCGATCAGGTCGATAGCTTTATCCGGCAGCTGGCGATCGGAAATGTAGCGGTGCGACAGCGTTGCGGCAGCGACGATGGCCGGGTCAGTAATCTGCACGTGATGATGCAGTTCATAACGCTCTTTCAGCCCGCGCAGAATGGCGATGGTATCCTCAACCGACGGTTCAGCAACAAATACCTTCTGGAAGCGACGCTCCAGCGCGGCATCTTTCTCTATATACTGGCGGTATTCGTCGAGCGTCGTGGCGCCCACGCAGTGCAGTTCACCACGGGCCAGCGCCGGTTTCAGCATATTACCGGCATCCATGGCGCCATCAGCCTTACCGGCACCAACCATGGTGTGCAACTCATCGATAAACAGGATGACGTTACCTTCCTGTTTGGAGAGATCGTTCAGCACCCCTTTCAGGCGCTCTTCGAATTCACCGCGATATTTTGCGCCCGCCACCAGCGCCCCCATATCCAGTGCCAACACCCGGCGGCCTTTCAGCCCTTCCGGCACTTCGCCGTTGACAATTCGCTGGGCCAGCCCCTCGACGATGGCGGTTTTACCCACCCCAGGTTCCCCGATCAGTACCGGGTTATTTTTAGTACGGCGCTGCAACACCTGGATGGTGCGGCGAATCTCTTCATCACGACCGATGACCGGGTCCAGCTTGCCGCTTTCCGCCCGTTCGGTCAGATCGATGGTAAATTTCTTCAGTGCCTGACGCTGATCTTCAGCACTCTGGTCGTTCACACTTTCTCCTCCGCGTATCTGCTCAATCGCCTGTGTCACGCCAGCCGTCGTGGCACCCGCGGTTTTTAACAGATCCGCCAAAGTGCCGCGGGACTCCAGCGCCGCAAGGACGAAAAGCTCCGACGAAATAAAGTTGTCATTACGTTTCTGCGCCAGTTTGTCGCAAAGATTTAAGGCGCGAACCAGGTCCTGTGAAGGCTGTACATCACCGCCGGTACCCTCCACCTGCGGTAGCCGGCTTAACGCCTGCTCAATAGATGTACGTAGCTGGCCGACGTTAACGCCCGCAGACGTTAATAACGGCGCAACGGAACCGCCTTCCTGCTTCAGCAGGGCGCTCATCAGATGAAGGGGTTCAATAAATTGGTTGTCGTGCCCGAGTGCAAGGGATTGGGCATCGGCGAGGGCAAGCTGGAATTTATTAGTAAGACGATCCAGACGCATAACTCCTCCCATAACAGGTCAAAATTGCTACTGGAGATTAAATGAGGTCATCCCTCAATTATTCAAGGTTAATGACCATAATTATGTGAAGGAATAGCTACCCGTACTGGATCGTCTTGATTTTATAGGTTATATCAGCCAGATGAAACTTGCCATACGACCAGTCGTTCTATCGCGGCGATAAGAGAAAAAATCGCCACTCTCGCTAAATGTGCAGCGTTCTCCACCAAAGACCTGATGAACGCCCACATTCGCCAGGCGCTGACGTGCAATCTGATATATATCGGCGAAAAATTTTTCACCGACCGGACGAAAAGCACTTTCAGCCTGGGAGTCTTTCGCCACAAAGGCCTCACGCACTTCACCTCCGACTTCAAAGGCTGCGGGACCAATGGCGGGTCCCAGCCATGCCATAAGATTCTCCGGGCGGTCACGGAAACAGGAGACGGTCTCTTCCAGTACACCTTCACACAGGCCGCGCCATCCAGCGTGAGCAGCAGCCACTTCATTTCCCGCCGTATTACAGAATAGCACCGGCAGACAGTCCGCCGTCATTACCGCACAAACGGTTGACCGGCGATCGCTCCAGGAGGCATCGGCACGCTTCGAAGCTGGCACAGTACCGTCCAGCTTCAGCACCGCACGACCGTGTACCTGCTCCAACCAGACCGGCGCAGAAGGGAATGCCGCCGCCTCATAGAAAAGGCGTCGGTTTTCCTCCACCAGCCGGGGATCGTCACCACAGTGAGCCCCAAGGTTCATGGAGTCCCAGGGGGCATGACTAACGCCTCCCACCCGGGTGGAGCTACAGGCCGCCACGCCCGCAGGCATCGGCCACTCTGGAACGATCAGTTTGGTCATAGCCAGTCAACCCGGTCCTTATGTTCTTCAAAGTCATCGCGCAGCGCGGCGATCAAATCCACCATGTCCTGAGGAATGGGCGCATGCCACTCCATCTCGATACCGGTGATGGGATGATACAGCCTCAGCATGGTAGCGTGCAGCGCCTGCCTGTCGAATTTGCGTAGCGCATCGATAAAGGCTTCTGACGCCCCCTTCGGCGGGCGAGGACGACCGCCGTAAAGCGGGTCACCCACCAGAGGATGAGTAATGTGCGCCATATGAACGCGGATCTGGTGAGTACGACCCGTCTCCAGCCGCAGCCGCAGCCGGGTGTGGATACGAAAGTGCTCCATAATACGGTAGTGGGTTACCGCCGGTTTGCCCATCGGATGTACCGACATATGGGTGCGTTTCGTGGGATGGCGGCTGATAGGCTCATTTACCGTTCCCCCTGCCGTCATATGACCGATAGCGATGGCCTCGTATTCGCGGGTGATCTCACGACGTTGCAGCGCATCCACCAGGTGAGTCTGCGCCGGAATGGTCTTTGCCACCACCATCAACCCGGTGGTGTCCTTGTCCAGGCGATGAACAATACCGGCGCGCGGTACATCGACGATCGGCGGGTAGTAGTGCAACAACGCGTTCAGTATCGTGCCGTCCGGGTTACCTGCGCCGGGATGGACCACCAGGTCGCGTGGCTTATTGATAACGATGATGTCATCGTCTTCATAAACGATATCCAGCGGGATATCCTGCGGTTCGAAGCGGGCTTCCTCTTCGATCTCTGCATCGATATCAACGCTCTCGCCGCCCAACACTTTCTCTTTTGGTTTTTCGCAAATGTTGCCATTGACCCGCACCCGCCGGTCAAGAATCCATTCTTTTATTCGCGAACGGGAATAATCCGGGAACAATTCGGCCAAAGCCTGATCTAAGCGTTGGCCGAGTTGTGACTCGGACACCGTTGCGGTGAGTTTTACTGGTTGTGCCATATACAGCTTCTTCGTTAACCTTGGGTTTTTACGGCTTCGCCGTTTAATATAGTGTGCTATTGTAGCTGGTCTTCAACGGGAGCTTAACGGAGAGTCTCCCTGAATAACATTCTGAGGAAAGTCAAAACGTCATGACGCGCATGAAATATCTGGTGGCTGCCGCCACGCTGAGCCTGGCCCTGGTCGGTTGCTCCAGCACCAAAGATGAGGTGCCCGACAGTTCACCCTCCGACATCTACTCGACTGCTCAGCAAAAGCTGCAGGACGGTAACTGGAAAGCGGCGATAACGCAACTGGAAGCGCTGGATAACCGCTATCCGTTTGGACCTTACTCGCAGCAGGTGCAGCTCGATCTGATCTACGCCTATTACAAAAATGCCGATCTTCCGCTGGCGCAGGCCGCCATCGATCGCTTTATGCGCCTGAACCCGACCCACCCCAATATCGACTACGTACTTTATATGCGCGGATTAACCGATATGGCGATGGATGACAGCGCGCTTCAGGGCTTCTTTGGGGTCGATCGCTCGGATCGCGATCCGCGCCATGCCCGCGACGCCTTCAATGACTTTTCAAAGCTGGTGCGCGGCTACCCCAACAGTCAGTACGCAACCGATGCCGCCCGTCGTATGACGTTCCTGAAAAATCGTCTGTCGAAATATGAGCTTTCCGTCGCTCAGTACTACACCCGTCGCGGCGCATGGGTAGCGGTGGTAAACCGTGTTGAAGGCATGCTGCGTGATTATCCGGATACTCAGGCCACGCGCGATGCTCTGCCGCTGATGGAAAATGCTTACCGTCAGCTGCAGCTGAATGCCGAAGCGGAAAAGGTCGCAAAAATCATTGCCGCCAACCGCTGATTCAGCGTCCCACAAAAAACGGCAGCCCGTGCGCTGCCGTTTTTTTATACATTTTTTCGCCTGCTGACGCGTATCAACCTGCAAGACATCTCATCAAATATGGCCCCTGGCGCCGGAAAGCTCAAGTGAAAAATCGCCTCTTCCTGTCCTGACTCACAAAAAGGTTTTGTTGACAAAACGTGACATATCTCCGTGATTTGGATCACACATTTTGACATTAGAAGCGGTATGCTGAAATCACCAAGACGGGAAAGACAAGAGGTAAATTTATGACAATGAACATTACCAGCAAACAGATGGAAATCACCCCGGCAATCCGCCAGCACGTCGCAGACCGTCTCACCAAACTGGACAAATGGCAAACTCATTTGATTAACCCCCACATCATCTTGTCCAAAGAGCCGCAGGGATTTGTGGCCGATGCCACCATTAACACCCCCAACGGCCAGCTGGTCGCCAGCGCGAAACATAACGATATGTATACCGCCATTAACGACCTGATCGCCAAGCTGGAGCGCCAGCTGAACAAAGTACAGCACAAGGGAGAAGCCCGCCGCGCCACCGCTTCAGTGAAGGATGCGGCGCCGGTAGCCGACCCGGGGGTCTGAGTTTTATCGACACAGTTTCATATAAGGAGCGCGCCTTCGGGCGCGTTTTTTATTGACAGAGTGAAACGAGTGTAGTTACTTTAAAAACCGGTCCCCAATGGAACAGATATCGTGAAACTTCAGCCGTTCTTCTTCGCATTCTTCTTTTTTACCTTCCCCTGAATGGGAGGCATTTCGTCATGTAAAAAGAATGCGAAGACGAACTGACAGGCCTCCCAAACGGGAGGCCTTTTTTATGATAACGACAAAAAAGGTAGCACTATGAGCGACAACCCCCTGCTGGCCCTGCGTAACAGAATCAGCGCCCTGGACGAAAAATTACTGGCCCTGCTGGCCGAACGCCGCCAGCTGGCGGTAGAAGTCGGTCAGGCCAAGCTCAGGTCCCATCGCCCGGTGCGTGATATCGACCGCGAGCGCGACCTGCTGGAACGGCTTATCGCCCTGGGCAAACCCCATCACCTGGATGCTCACTACATTACCCGTCTGTTCCAGTTGATTATCGAAGATTCGGTTCTGACCCAGCAGGCGCTGCTCCAGAAGCACCTGAACAAGATTAATCCCCGCTCCGCCCGTATCGCCTTCCTGGGGCCAAAAGGCTCATACTCCCATCTGGCGGCACGTCGCTATGCCGCCCGCCACTTCGACGAGTTTATCGAAAGCGGTTGCCCTAAATTCCAGGATATTTTCCAGCAGGTGGAAACCGGCCAGGCCGATTACGCCGTGGTGCCCGTGGAAAACACCAGCTCAGGCTCCATCAATGACGTCTACGATCTGCTACAGCACACCAGCCTTTCCATCGTTGGCGAGCTAACCCTGCCCATCGATCACTGCGTGCTGGTCGCGACCACCACTGACCTGGATCAGATCGAAACCGTCTACAGCCATCCTCAGCCGTTCCAGCAGTGCAGCCAGTTTATTAATCGCCATCCGAACTGGAAGATCGAGTACTGTGAAAGTACTGCCGCCGCCATGGAGAAAGTCGCCCAATCCGGCTCACCGAAGGTCGCCGCCCTGGGTAGCGAAGACGGCGGAGCGCTCTATGGGCTGCAGGTATTGGATCGCCATCTCGCTAACCAGACCCAGAACATCACCCGGTTCCTGGTACTGGCCCGTAAAGCCATCGGCGTTTCCGACCAGGTGCCAGCTAAGACGACACTGCTGATGGCTACCGGCCAGCAGGCGGGCGCGCTGGTGGAGGCGCTGCTGGTGCTGCGTAACCACAACCTGATTATGGTGAAGCTGGAATCACGGCCCATTCACGGTAATCCGTGGGAAGAGATGTTTTATCTTGATATTCAGGCCAACCTTGAGTCGGCAGACATGCGGCAGGCGCTGCGTGAGTTGGGCGAGATCGCCCGTTCGATGAAAGTGCTGGGCTGCTACCCCAGCGAGAATGTGGTGCCGGTGAATCCGGCATAGCAAAAAAGCCCGCGCTGCGGGCTTTTTACCGGCTGAGGGTTACTTGCGGCTGTCGTTAGCCTGGCGCAGTAGCGCCCGGCTCTCGCTCTGAAAGCGCGGCGCATAATCGCCAAACCAGTGCTTCACGCGGTTAAAGCTGTCGATAAACGCCTGCTTATCGCCATTTTCCAGCAAGGCGATCGCCTCGCCGAAGCGCCGGTAGTAGCGCCCCACCAGCGCCAGGTTCTCCTGAGAAGCCATAATAATGTCGGCGTACAGTTGCGGATCCTGGGCGAACAGGCGCCCTACCATCGCCAGCTCCAGCCGGTAAATAGGCGAAGAGAGCGCCAGTAGCTGTTCCAGGTCCACATTCTCTTCCGCCAGATGCAGGCCGTAAGCGAAGGTCGCGAAATGGCGCAGCGCCTGAATAAAGGCCATATTCTGATCGTGCTCCACCGCGCTGATGCGGTGCAGTCGCGCGCCCCAGATCTGGATCTGTTCCAGGAACCACTGATAAGCTTCGGGCTGACGACCATCGCACCAGACCACCACCTGCTTGGCAAGGCTGCCACTGTCAGGCCCAAACATCGGGTGCAGCCCCAGCACCGGCCCGGAGTGCGCCGCCAGCATCGCCTGTAGCGGCGCGTTCTTCACCGACGCCAGATCCACCAGAATACAGTCGCGCGGCAGCACAGGCAGGCGGGCGATGACCGCCTCGGTCAGATGGATAGGTACACTGACAATCACCATACCGGCGTCCTGCAGCAGTTCGTCGGCACGAGGCCAGTCCTCCTGCTCCAGAATACGCACCTGATAACCGGACAGGATCAGCATCTTCGCAAACAGCTGCCCCATCTGGCCGCCGCCGCCGACGATAGTTACCGGGCGCAGGGTCGGACACAGGGTCTTAAATCCTTTGTCGTTTTCGCTGGAGTAGGATTCACGCATAACCCTGCGCAGCACATCCTCGATAAGATCGGGCGGCACGCCAAGCTTTTCCGCCTCGGCGCGACGCGACGCCAGCATCGATGCCTCGCGCTCGGGTACGTAGACCGGCAATCCGTAGCGGCTTTTAACTTCGCCCACCTCGGCCACCAGCTCCAGCCTGCGGGCCAGTAACGCCAGCAGTGATTTATCGACTTCATCGATTTGATCGCGTAACGCGGTCAGTTCTGCAACCATGAATAACCTCTTAACCCAGACGCGCCGTCAGCGATTTCGCCAGATCGGAATGCAGCTCTCGCAGCAGCGCTTCCGTGGTTTCCCAATTGATGCAAGCGTCGGTGACTGATACTCCGTACTGCATCGCACTGCGTGGCTGCTCCGACGACTGATTGCCTTCATGCAGATGGCTTTCCAGCATCAGACCGATTATCGAACGGTTCCCATCTTTGATCTGTGCGACGGCAGATTCCGCCACCGCCGGCTGACGACGGTAATCTTTATTTGAATTACCATGGCTGCAATCTATCATCAGCGCCGGACGCAGTCCCGCCTGTTCCATCTCTTTTTCGCACTGGGACACGGCATCTGGTCCGTAATTAGGTGACTTACCGCCGCGCAGGATCACATGGCCGTCCGGATTGCCGCGGGTTTGCAGCAGGCACACCTGCCCCGCCTGATTAATACCGACGAAACGGTGCGGCATGGCGGCGGCGCGCATGGCGTTAACCGCCGTCGCCAGACTACCATCAGTGCCATTCTTAAAGCCCACCGGCATCGACAGGCCCGAAGCCATCTCGCGGTGAGTCTGGGATTCCGTGGTACGGGCGCCAATGGCAGACCAGCTAAAGAGATCGCCCAGGTACTGCGGACTGTTAGGATCGAGCGCTTCGGTCGCCAGCGGCAGCCCCATACCCACCAGATCGACCAGCAAACGACGCGCAATTTTCAGCCCCTCTTCCACATCGAATGAGCCATCCATATGCGGATCGTTAATCAGCCCCTTCCAGCCCACGGTGGTACGGGGTTTTTCAAAATAGACGCGCATGACCAGATAGAGGCTATCGCCAACCTCTTTCGCCAGGGCCTGGAAGCGACGCGCATACTCCAGGGCCGATTCGGGATCATGAATGGAACAGGGACCACATACCACCAGCAGACGCGGATCGCGCCCGGCAATGATATCGCTGATCGTCTGGCGAGAACGGGCAATCTGCTCCGTTTGCGCGGCCGTCAGCGGGAAAGCGGTTTTCAATTGATCGGGGGTGATCATGACCTGTTCTTCTACGATATGGACATTATTCAGCGCGTCTTTTTGCATGATGGCGATCCTTAATAAACGTTGGCGATAAAAGTCTCCCCTGCGGGAGCAATTACCATAACCGCAAGAGGTAAACTTTTCAATCCATAATTCGTAAATAATACTTTACGGCATGCTATTTAATCGGCTTTTCAACCATTAAGTGTAACGAATAAGTTACACTTGTTTTTTAGCCTGGCGCGCACGCTGAAGGAAAAAAGCACCGCCTGAGGAGTTTTTTCCTTTATGCATCATAGATATCCGAAAGGCATGAATAGTTATTTATCTGTGATTAAAAAAACCGTGTTTTATATATTTCAGTAACATGGGATAATTCACAGTAAAGATGTAAATAATGACGCAATAAATACTAAATGTTATTATCACGAAATAATAACAGCAGGTGATCCAACAGAACCCGATCATCTGGCGAAATCACCATCAATGAAATCATGGAACCCTTTTGGATGACTCCTGGCAGTAACGGCTATCGCCGCACATCCCGCGGCATCGTCGGTGCGCACCATCGTCACCGGCATGCCCAGCCATATCCGCAGGTTGTATTTCGGTAGCGGTAGAAAATAATAATGAGGCGTTAACCGCAGAGTGTTATGCCATTTATTTTGGCAATGAAAGTGAATAACAACAGATGCAATTAATAGCGGGTTATCAATCTCATTCTTTATTGCTAATGGCCGGGCAGGATCTTCAATGCTTAATGAGCCGCGATTTCTGCCTGACTATTCACGATAAACAGGTTTTTTTTTCCGTTTACCTGGACACGCTGGTACGTAGCGGCGTACGCGTTAGTCCGGATGCTTTATTGCTGGCACGCTCACGGACCCCGCACTATGAGTAACATCCTTATTTCTTCCGGACGCCCCACTTTCCGCCGTATCCTGCAACGCATCAGCATTCTTAGCGTTGCGACCGCCATGATCGCCTGCTGGCTGTTTCTGAGCATCGCATCCGTACTAACGCTTAAACAGTATGCTCAACAAAATATGCAGCTGTTAGGGGTAACGGTCAGCCATAGCCTGGAAGCGGCAGTTGCCTTCCGGGATGTCGGCGAAATTCATGAGACCCTTACCGCTCTGGGCCGGCAGCAGCAGTTTTCTTCTGCTCTGGTCCGCGACAGTGAAGGCCGCCCGATCGCCCGCTGGCCGACAACACCGCGTCCGCGCCCCAAAACGCCCGATGCCCTGATCCAACGCTGGCTGCTGCCGGATCCAGTGGTACAGACCGTCTGGTACGATGGCGTGCCCGTCGGCGAAGTACAGCTGACGGCGAAAGGCCGGCTCATCACCCACTTTATCTGGCTGTCGCTGGCGCTGCTGACCGGTTTTCTCATTCTTGCGTCTGCCCTGTCGCTGGCCATCAGCCACTATTTTCATCGTGGACTGGTTCAGGCATTACAGAACATCACCGAAGTGGTGCATGACGTCCGCCAGAATCGTCACTTTTCCCGGCGCGTCAAACCCGAGCCTATCGAGGAGTTCCAGCGTTTCGCCCATGATTTTAACTGCCTGTTGGATGAAATGGAGCAGTGGCAGAAGCAGCAGCAGCGCCACAGCGCCTCACTGCGTAAAAGCGCGTTACACGATCCGTTAACCGGGCTGGCAAACCGAGCCGCCTTTCGGGAAGCCCTGGAAAAGGTGCTTACCGATCCGCTGCAGCGCACCCATCATGCGCTGCTGTTTATGGATAGCGATAACTTTAAGCAGATTAACGACAATTGGGGACACGCCGCGGGCGATCGGGCACTCAGGGAGATCGCCAGCCGCCTGCTGCGCTTTTCCGCCCGCCGCTATCCCACCTTTCGACTGGGCGGCGACGAATTCGCCATGCTCATCTCAGATGTCACCATCGATGAGCAGATCCAGCGGCTAATCTCCCGGCTCGGCTATCTGTTTGTTCCCCCTATGCCGCTGCGCAACGGCGAGGCCATTAGCCTCTCTCTGAGCGTCGGCTATGCCCTGGTGGAACCGGACTCAACCTCTGAGAGCCTGCTGGAGATCGCCGACAGCAGCATGTACCACAATAAGAAACTGCGTCGGGGACGCTGAAAACCACCGGTTGAGGTGGATCGTCAGCGCCCCCTGACCATCAGGCGCCGACCGGTGCCTGACTCCTTGCCCGATGCCAACGGGCAAGGTCCGCCGCCAGAAACAGCGCCAGACTCACGCCCATCACCGGCAGCGCCAGGCCCAGCAGCAACGCGGTGACAAAGGTCACGCCACGGCCTACAGAGCTCAACCCCAGCCAGGCATTCACCAGAGTCAGCGCCGGATTCACCTGTCCCGGCGCCGGGCGTCGGCGCCACCACATCCGGTAACCCAACAGGATCAGCACGCACAGCGCAGTGCCAAAGGCCATTAACGCCAGTTGGTTAGCCAGACCGAACAGAATCCCCATATGGAAATCGACACCCCAGCGCGTCAGCTTAGCCATGAGCGGAAATTCACTGAAGCGCGTCCGATCAATAACGGTCAGGGTATGGGGATTCACCGCCGCCGCATCCACCTGCGTAGGCCAGCGACGGTCGATCTCATTGACCGTCCACGCCCGATCCGTCGTCTTCGCCGGTCGAATCTCCACCCTGGCTGCCTGAATACCCGCCTGACGCGCCGCGGACAGCACTGCGTCAAACAGTCCGTTATCCAGTCCGGGCTCCGCCATCGCCATTCCATGGTGGCTACTGTGATGCCCGGCATGGGGATCGTTATCCGCAGGCTCTCCTCTCAGCGATGCATTGACCTGGGGCGTCATCCAGTCCATCGCTGCCCGTAGCTGGTTAACATTATCGCCCGCCCAGCGCGACCAGGTCAGCCCGGTGGCGGAAAAGAGCAGCAATCCAACCAGCAGTAACCACCCCAGAGCCACGTGCCAGCGACGCTGACTGACAAACGCATTATGGCGGGTCGGTTTACGCTGGCGCGGTGGCCGGGTCAGAAACCAGAGCGCGATCCCTCCCAGCGCGGCGATCCACATCCAGGATGCCGCCAGTTCACTGTAGTTACGCCCGATATCCCCCAGCCACAGCGAGCGGTGCAGATTATCGATCCACAGACGCAGCGGCAGAATCCCGCTGGTACCGTAGACCGTCATATCGCCTTTCACCTCCAGAGTGACGGGATCGATAAACAGGCTGCGGGTTTCCGATGCGCCGAGTTGCGGATCGCTGAACATGACCCGGGTGGTTTCCCCCGTCTGCGATGCCGGACGCACCGCCTGCACCGGCAATGGAGCACCAGCGGCCTGGCGGGCGACCGCCACCTGGTCCGCCAGCGGGTGAGGCGAGCCTTTAACACTTGTCGTCAGCGCATCGCGAAACAGCCACGCCTCAAGCTGGGGCGTGGCGACATAGAGCGTTCCCGAAAGAGCCGCGATAAATATGAAGGGCCCGACAAACAGGCCAATATAGAAGTGGAGCCGCCGCAACAGGTTTACCCATGCCTGGCGGGATGCACGTTGAGTCATTAGCTTTCCTTTATGCAAATCATAACGGGCCACAGCCCGAAGGCAGCAGCCAAAACAAAGGGTTAATGCAAAGCACTCAACGCAGGTGGGGCACGGCAAGGCGGTCGGGACCAGAGAAAACGGGAAAACGCCCGGCGCCGCGCCGGGCTGGCGACCTCGCGCCAGCGGCCGCCTCGGGCTACCAGCAATGCCAGCAGCGGCCAGAGAATGCCGGGAACGTGACTCAGAAGCACGCAGTAGCCGCAGGCTTCGGCGTGATCGATATGCAGGCCGGAAGAGTCTGGCATCATCATGCCAGGATGCATGACGTGGCCTGCGTGGGACATATCGGCGGCAGTATGGTGACGTAGCGCGATCGAGATCTGCGGCGCCACCACGATAAGCATCATGGCGAACAGCGCAAGTCGCGCCGCGTAGCGCATCATCCTGCCCGAACGTCTCCGCACCCGTTAACCACCCGTCTGCCTGTGAAAGGCGGCTATTGTAATGGATTTATTGCTTCGTAGTTAAATAATGTGTGACTACTGTTACTCTCCCCCCAGGGTCGCCAGACCCGGTACACCGCGGGCGCTATGGGCAGAGCTGACACCATCGATCACCGCGCTGGCGACCGCCTGGGCGGCCAGCATACCGACAATGGTCACCGATGCCGCCACGCCGTCGGTAGTGGCGGCAAACAGCGTGTCGCCATCGCTCATGGTATGTACCGGCCAGATGGTACGAGCCAGGCCGTCGTGAGCCATCTGCGCCACTTTCGTCATTGCGGTTTTATCCAGACGGGCATTGCAGCTGACCACGCCAATTGTGGTATTGGCGCCCGAAGAGAATTCCGCGCCTCCTTCAGCCCTCAGCGCCAGGGAGGGTAAATCCAGCAACTGGCCCTGTTCATCACAGGCGCCTGCCAGCCGCTGACCGTTATCCGGATCCCGCACTTCTCCCAGCGCATTCACGACCACCATAGCCGCCACCCGTAGCCCACCGGGCCCGGCCACGCAGGCGCTGCCGATACCGCCTTTCATCGCCCGCGATACACCGATCATTTTGCCCAGCGTGGCACCCACGCCAGCGCCAGTATTACCGGAAGCAAAAGGCGCACGAGAAGCCAGCTGCGCCGCCCGATAGCCCATGGCGGCATCGGGCCGCACCCGGGGATCGCCAAAATTGAGGTCGAAGATCACCGCAGCCGGGACGATCGGCACCCGCCCATAGCCAGTCTCGAAGCCTCTGCCCTGCTCTTCCAGCCAGCGCATAACGCCACTGGCGGCATCCAGCCCAAAGGCGCTACCGCCGCTTAGCACCAGCGCATCGACCTTCTGAACGGCATTAACGGGATTCAGTAGATCCGTTTCCCGGGTTCCCGGCGCCGCGCCCCGAACATCCACACCGCATACCGCCCCCTGCCCGAATAGCACCACGCTACAACCGGTCTGGGCTTCTGCATCCTGGGCGTGGCCAACGCTGACGTCTGGAATATCACAAAGCGATCCCGCCATGGTTTCTGCCTTCTGTTGGTGAACTTATGCTGAGTATGGCCGCTGCCAATAAAAACGGCTGACGATCCCGTTCGATCGTCAGCCGAGTGTGAGCGGGTCGGAAAATCAGAACTGATACTTCAGCCCCAGGGTTCCCTGTGTATCGCTATAGCCTTTATCGCCCAGCTGCTGAGCCACATTGCCCCACAGATTCAAACGCTGAGTCAGTTGCCCTTCAACGCCCACTTTCAGCTCGCCGATGTTTTTCGCGCCGCGCATCTCGTTCGATGCATTGCCCATCTTCACGCTGTAGTTCTGGGTGTTATGGATCCAGTTGGCCTCAACGAACGGCTGGAAGGTGCGATCTTTACCGTCATCGACCTGGCTGTGGCCGCTGATATAACCTCGCACGCCCACGCGGGTCAGCCAGTTATCGTCGGTTCTGTCAGAGACCCGGGTACCATTATGCTCACGGTGATCTCTGGCATTAACATCCATCCAGACAACCTGCGCTTTCGGTTGGACCCAGTAGCTGGCGCGCGCGCTTTCACCCAGCTTAATGCTATAGCCCCCTTCCAGCGAGGCGGTAAAGCCGCGGGATTTATACTTCTCGGTGGCCAAATGGTCGCCCATCACCTTATTGTCGAACCAGTTATAGAGTACCCAGCTATCCAGGTAAGAGCCGCTCTTATCGACCTGGTTGGCGTACCAGGTGCCATAAAGACCCACGCTATAGCCAGTCACCTGACCGCGGGAGCCATAGTCGGTAATACTGGAGCGAGTGCGGCTGCGGCTATTGCCGTAACCGGCCATGGCACCGAGATGCCAGCGATCCAGACCATCACTGCTCCACTGCGCCAGATCGCCGCCTATCTGCATCACGTAAGTGCTGCTCTGGGTGTGTAACTGACCGCTGCGATCTTTAAAGCGAGTATGCCCCCCAACGTGACGCATCCACAGGCTGGTGACTCGCTGTTCGCCGGTCAGCGCATCGGTGTACTGCGTTTCGCCCAGTCGATCGTGCAGACGGGTGATAAACATGGTGTTGGCCGCATAGTTGTTGGCGATATAGCTGGCGGACTCCGGACGGAACTGATGTACCGGTTCGGGCTGCGGATTATGCGGTTCCGGGATCGGCTCTGGTGTGGGTTCCGGCATCGGCTCTGGCGTTGGCTCTGGCGTTGGCTCCGGGACAGGCTCTGGCGTCGGTTCCGGATCGGGCTTCGGCTCAGGTTCTGGTTTCGGTTCAGGCTCCGGCTTCGGTTCAGGCTCCGGCTCGGGTTCAGGCTCAACCGGCGTCACGTAACTGGTCAGATACCAGTTTTTCTCTTTCTTCACCACATTATAGTCGTAAGCCCCCGCCACGATACGACCCTGTTTGGTAAAGGTACCGTCTGAATTCCCGGCGACGTTAACGATCTCAATACCTTCCACCGTTTGTTCACCGGTACCACCCACATTATTGACCGACACCTGGGTATTCCCCGCAGTGTTGCCCTGAACGATCAATTTATCCGTGGGTGAACCATCGCCATTCAGGACGGTATTGAATGCGATCGTACCACCAGCCCTTGTGTAGTCGCCGACCACGGTCAGCGTCTGGAAATTCCCATCCTGATGTTGGAAATTAACCGCTGCGCCACTATTAAGCGTAAGCCGGGTTAGCGTCGAGTCAGCACGCAGATTCCAGGAAGCGTCGTTCATGACCAGGTCGAAATTTCCGGTATCACCAAGAAATGAGGCTCCATTCCAGACCGAGCCAGCGGTCATGTTGAGTTTAATATGGCTGTCTCCCAATGAGGCATCGGTTCCGGAAGAGAGGATATCGCCATTAATGTTATACCGCCCCCCGGCGGAACCATCGATAACGCCGCCCGAATTCGCGTATATCGCGTAGCTAGTGGCATCATGATTACCCGCCATCGTAATAGTGCTACCATCAGACAGCGTTATTTTTCCTTTATTGGCATAAAGGCCATGGGGAGATAACGCTGTCGCACTGGTTTTTTCGGTGCCTGAGACAGTGATAACGTTATTTGCCCCCAGGGTTACTGCCCCGGTATTATTGGCATAGACTGCCGATGCGCTTTTCCCCGTGGTGGAAATTTCGGCATTATCACCAGTGGTTACCTTAGCCTCTTTGGAATACGCATAAATACCATGTGACGTATCTCCTTCTGTGAATATTTTCAGCCCATCGCCGGTATTAACATACGCGCCATTATATGAATAAATACCATGAGCGCTATTTCCTTTGGTGGTCAGCGTTGCGGCATCGCCCAATACAACCCCAGCCCCGCCATGACTGTAGACCGCCGAGCCTGAAAGCCCTGACGTCTCAACAATAGCCCTGTCACCAAGCTGTATATAGGAACCATCACTACCAGAGCGCAGACCATAACCCGAACTGCCTTCTGTCACAATACGAGCATCATGACCAACGATAATATTATTTTTCGCCAGTGTAGAGTCTTTCATGGCATTCGCGGTTATGCCATAGCCACCGGTTCCTGTAACCTTAATATTTAATCTATCGCCAACGTAAATATTAGCAGAACCCAGCCAGCCATTTCCTCCACTATAAGAAGAATAACCGGCATTTATTCCATCACCACTGCTTCCATTGACAACAATAGATGCATCATCACCAACAATAACCACCACCGGATTATCAGGGGTATTAGTGCCGTGAGTGCGGATACCATCCACATCTTTTCCTGCATTAGCCGAATTTTTCGATTGTGTAGTAATGGATAGCCCATCACCAAAAACCAGGACCGGACTTCCAGATTTATTATTCTGGATTGCAGTCACCGTGTGTTCAAATGCCTCCATACCTGGCCCATTTAGCGAAACATTATCGCCATATACGGCTATGGTTCCCGCATCCCATTTGTAAACATAGTTTCCTGGCGACAGTTTCTGGTAATTCGACGGTGCTGAAGCAGGAAGTAAATCACGAATAGACTGGGGTAGCAGAGATGAATCTCCATTCGCCGGTATAGATTCCAGCCCAGATGAGGCGTAAGCATTAAAAACCAATGAGGATATTGCTGCGGATACTGCAATTGCCAACGGGGAATAACGTCTGTGTCTTTTCATCTGCCACTTTCCTTGATCTGCAACGTTGGTAAAAACTCTCAACCCACATCGTTACGATTATTTCCAACCATAACGATTTATAAAGACAGCCGGACTGGCTCTCCTCATACATTTAATTAAAGAAAGAACTTATCTACAAATTTGTCTACCTTCCTGATGATTGACGTTTACGCCACAACCCTTGCTGCTTTAAAATAGCAACTCACGATCATGTGGTTTTCTCATCTCGTTCGCCATCACATGGATATCTCCGGCACCAGGATCCAATAAATGAAACAACATCTCTACAAAAAAAGTAAAAATCAACAATCTGATGTTAATCTAGCATCACAATTGTCGATTTTCTCCTCAGTTATGATCACTTAATAAAAAATCAAAACAATATATATAACCACATGTTTTACAACGTTTTTTGTTATTTCTTAGGTTTTCTTATATCGCAAATTTACATTAAGCCTATTCTTATTTTGTTAGTTACGTGTAAAGTCTACAGAATAGTCCTAAACGGAAGGAAATTGTTGTGCTCAGGTTAATGCATTCAGAAAAAGGATATCTGATTAACCACAGCGTTGAATTCAGACCTAACGAGAGATCGCTTTATAATCGGCTCACTGAGAATGAGGTTCATCTGCAACTTCCGGCTACGCTATGCTTTCTGTATTTAATTAAAAACACAGGGAAAGTGTCGCCACAAAGAGAGTTGATTGCCGCTGGCTGGGGGGATAATAATGGAGGAACCTCACCAAATACCTTCTATCAAACCATACTGACGCTACGTAACTCACTGCAAAACGTCGGCTTACCGCGCGACACCATTAAAACCATTTCACGACGCGGCATGATGCTGTCTGAAACGACGGCGATCGCACGACTTACTGCCTGTGAAGCAGCGGAAGATGATGCTCCCCCGCTTATCACGCCATTAAGCATACCGGATGAGCCCATACCACAGCCTGTAGAATCCAGCGCTCTCCCGGCCATCGGTGCAGCACAATCACCGGACAAAGCGCCGCTCAGAGCCGCCGGCAAAGCGCGAATGCTGCTGATAAGCTATCTGATGGCCGGGCTGTTTCTGTTCTTTATTCTGTTTAATACCGAACCTGCCCCCATTTTCAGCCACTATCTGCCACTCTCCATGCAGTTGCAGAAGGAGCAATCCTGCCGCATTTTTTACGAGCCGAATGAGGTGTTCGTTGATTACTACCTCAGCTATATGCTCGCACACCGGGATCTGTGCAAAAACCAGGCAACGCTCTATCTTTCCGGCCTGAGCAGCAGTAATAAAATCACCGCGTTTGTCTGCAGTAGCGACTTGCGCACCAATCCCCACGCCGTGTGTTCCACCTGGTTGAGCGTCCATCATGAAAAGTAGATCAATACTTCTGCTTGCGGTTCCGGTACTGATTATCGTGGCGGCGATCGTTCGCTGGTACGCCTGGAGCAACCCCACCATTCACTGTAGCGGCCAGGTCACCTGGGAAATCGGCAGGGAGACCTTTTCGGGTAATCTGAGCTACCAGTTAAAAGATGGAGAGGGACTGGCAATACTTTCCGGCGTGCTTAAAAGTGCCAACCGTAGCTGGAGCCTGGGCCGCAGTATCTATTTTAGCTATACCCACCGCCATAACGCTTATCTGCTGAGCTCAGGAAAGGTCGTTCCTTCACTGGCAGATAACCTGGATGCCCGCTATACCGGCATTACCGTACCCGGTTTTTATCTGCAGCCGGGAAAAGAGCTCAACCTGATTATTGAGCGTTACGATAACCGTTGGATATTTTCCACGCCGGATGTCCCTTCGCTATTGTGCACAAAGGAGCCTTAATAACGCCCAAAATTCAGCAATAATAGAGGGAGATTTTTCACCATGCGCCCATGGGCGCATGCCTCAAGGAGAGATTGTGTGAGGAACTTCCAGTACGGCTATTTCGCACTGATTATGGCCACCGGTATCGTCAGCATTGCCTGCCATCTGGCCGGAATACATTTTGCCGCCCGGGTGCTGTTTATTCTGAATAATATCCAGTATGCCATCTGCCTGACGCTGGCGGTGGGAAAGCTTATCCTTACCCCGGGCAGCGTCTGGCGCGATCTGACCCACCACGAAAAAGGGCCGGGTTATCTGACGCTGGTGGCCGCCACCAACGTGCTGGGGGTTCAGTATGTGCAAATGACGGCGTTACCGGCGATACCGATGGCGCTGTTCTGGCTGGGCTGCGGACTCTATGTAGTGCTGGTAAATACCATGCTCACCGGCGTGACCATGGCGAAATCCAAACCCGCGCTGGTGCAGGGGATGAACGGTAGCTGGCTGCTGTGCACCGTATCAGGATGCTCAGTTGCCGTACTGGGGAGCAGCCTGTCGGCTCCCGCGACCGCCAGCGCAGGCTTCTTTCTGTTCTGCGTCGGTATCTGGGCCATCGGTATCATGCTGTACCTGATGGTGATCGCGCTGGCATTTCTGCGCTGGCTGTTTGTGCCAATGGACGATAAAAGCTTTTCGCCGACCTGGTGGATTAATATGGGCGCGCTGGCCATCTCGACCCTGGCGGGTAGCCATCTGTATACCATGGCGCTTTCATTGCCACGGCTCGATGTTCTGGCCCCCATCATCCTGGGCATCAGCCTGTTCCTGTGGTCGGCATCCTGCTGGTGGCTGGTACTGCTAGTGTTTATTCTGATCTGGCGTATTGCCAGCCGCGCCTTCACGCCCGGCTACAGTATGCAGAACTGGTCCGCCATTTTCCCAATGGGGATGTTTTGCGTCGCCTCGATGAGCTTTCTGCCTCAGGTCGGGGTGAGTTACTGGATACCGCTGCTCCATTACCTTTTTACGCCCGTGGTACTGGTGCTATGGACGTGGGTGTTTCTCGGACTGCTCGGCATGCTATACCGGCGCCTGAAGCCATAAAAAAGGGCCGGCAAATGCCGGCCCTCTTCTGGGATGTCGCTTACGCGAACATTACTTGGACAGACGCTCTTTGATACGAGCAGACTTACCAGTACGCTCACGCAGGTAGTACAGTTTAGCTTTACGAACGGCACCACGACGTTTAACAGCAATGCTGTCAACAACCGGAGAGTGAGTCTGGAATACACGCTCAACGCCTTCGCCGTTAGAAATCTTACGAACAGTGAATGCAGAATGCAGACCGCGGTTACGAATAGCGATAACCACGCCCTCGAATGCCTGCAGACGCTTCTTGGAACCTTCAACAACCCATACTTTCACTTCCACGGTATCGCCCGGACGGAAGGAAGGTACGTCCTGCTTCATCTGCTCTTGTTCAAGCTGCTTGATAATATTGCTCATAATTTAATCTCTTATCCTGGGTAAACTGATATTTTGAGTGGTCGGCGTTATACCGCCCCATCATCGTTCTGTTGCTCTTGCGTCTGTTCCAGTTGGAACTCCGCCAGCAACCTTGCTTGCTCTTCAGTCAGAGCCAGGTTTTCCAGAAGTTCAGGTCTTCTAAGCCAGGTGCGCCCTAACGACTGCTTCAAACGCCAGCGCCGGATTTCAGCATGGTTTCCCGACAGTAATACCGGCGGTACTTCCATTCCTTCCAGCACTTCAGGACGCGTATAGTGCGGGCAATCCAGCAATCCATCGGCAAACGAATCTTCGATTGCCGAAGCTTCATGGCCCAGTACTCCCGGAACAAACCGGGAAACCGAATCAATCAGCGTCATTGCCGGTAACTCTCCCCCACTCAGTACGTAATCGCCGATTGACCATTCTTCGTCAATTTCGGTCTGGATTACGCGCTCGTCAACCCCTTCGTAACGGCCGCACACCAGAATCAGTTTCTGATTGGTGGCCAGCTCGCTAACGCCGGTCTGATCGAGCTTACGCCCCTGAGGTGACAAATAAATCACCTTAGCGCCTTCGCCTGCCGCGGCTCTGGCTGCATTGATGGCATCCTTTAACGGTTGCACCATCATAAGCATTCCCGGTCCGCCTCCGTATGGACGATCGTCCACGGTGCGATGCCTGTCGTGCGTAAAGTCACGCGGACTCCAGCACTGAATGCTCAGCAGGCCATTTTTTACCGCCCGGCCAGTTACCCCGTAATCAGTAATTGCGCGGAACATCTCTGGAAACAGGCTGACTATACCAATAAACACAAGCCAATCCCCATAGCGCCACTCTGTTACCGTTTATCCGGAGGTTTAAAAACCAGGATCCCATTCGACTTCGATAGTTCGGGTCGTGAGATCGACTTTCTTGATAACCTGCCCATCGAGGAACGGAACCAGCCGCTCCTTGACCCCGAATGCATCCTTCAGGTTTGCCTGAATGACGAGAACGTCATTCGACCCGGTCTCCATCAGCTCGCTGACTTTGCCCAGGTTGTACCCTGCGGTAGTGACGACCTGGCAACCAATAAGGTCTTTCCAGTAGTAGTCACCCTCCTCAAGGGACGGCAGTTGCGAAGCGTCAACCATAATCTCACTGTTAGTGAGCTGGTTTGCCGTATCGCGATCGTCAACGCCTTTCAGCTTGATGATCATATCCTGATTGTGATGGCGCCAGCTTTCAATCTCCAGCTGCTGCCACTGACCTGCCTGCTTAATAAACCAGGGCTGATAGTCAAAAATGCCGTCGGACTCTTCGGTGGAGGAAAACACTCTGAGCCAACCACGAATGCCATAGGAAGAGCCCAACTTACCCAGAACAATGGGATCAACGGGCGCCGCCGCGGCGTGTTGCTTGCTCATCATGACCACCGTGACAGATTAAGCTGCTTTTTTCGCGGCTTTAATCAGCTGCGCAACGCGGTCAGAAACAGTAGCGCCCTGGCCAACCCAGTGCTCGATACGATCCAGGTTCAGGCGGGTGCCTTCTTCTTTTTCGTTGGCGATCGGGTTGAAGAAACCAACGCGCTCAATGAAGCGACCGTTGCGAGCATTACGGCTGTCAGTAACGACAACCTGGTAGAACGGACGCTTTTTAGCGCCGTGACGTGCTAAACGAATAGTTACCATAACATCCTCTTGTGTGAATAAAACAACCGGGCTCCATCGAGGAACGGAGCCCGGTGTCATATTAAAGCCCGAAAATTTTACTCATTTTCGCGCAAAAATCAATTGAAGAAGTGAACAATGGCCTGGAAGCGCAGCCCAATCAGCGCCCCGGGAAGCCAGGGGGCATCATCCCCTTCATCCCGCGCATCATCTTGGCCATGCCGCCTTTCTTCATCTTCTTCATCATACGCTGCATATCGTCAAACTGCTTCAGCAGGCGGTTAACGTCCTGAACCTGCATGCCACAGCCAGTCGCGATACGGCGCTTGCGTGAACCTTTGATGATCTCCGGTCGCTCACGCTCCTTGCGGGTCATGGAGCTGATGATCGCCTCCATGCGCACCAGAACTTTATCGTCCATCTGCGACTTCACGTTGTCCGGCAACTGGCCCATGCCCGGCAGCTTACCCATCAGGCTTGCCATACCGCCCATGTTTTTCATCTGCTTAAGCTGGTCCAGGAAGTCGTTGAGATCGAAACCGTCCCCCTTCTTCAGCTTATTCGCCAGTTTTTCAGCCTGGTCGCGATCGACCTTGCTTTCAATATCCTCAATCAGCGACAGCACATCGCCCATGCCGAGAATACGTGACGCGATACGATCCGGGTGGAACGGCTCCAGGGCTTCGGTCTTTTCACCGACCCCAAGGAACTTAATGGGCTTACCGGTAATATGGCGGATAGAGAGCGCAGCACCGCCGCGGGCGTCACCGTCCACTTTGGTCAGCACTACGCCGGTCAGCGGCAGCGCTTCGTTAAACGCCTTCGCGGTATTCGCAGCATCCTGACCGGTCATGGCATCCACCACGAACAGGGTCTCTACCGGATTGATTGCGGCGTGGACCTGCTTGATCTCGTCCATCATCGCTTCATCAACGTGCAGACGACCGGCGGTATCCACCAGCAGCACGTCGTAGAACTTAAGCTTCGCCTCTTTCAGCGCGACATTGACGATGTCGACCGGCTTTTGCTGAACGTCGGAGGGGAAAAAGTCGACCCCCACCTGCTGAGCCAGGGTTTCCAGCTGTTTAATGGCCGCAGGACGGTAAACGTCCGCCGACACCACCAGTACCTTCTTCTTACGCTTTTCGCGCAGGAACTTACCCAGCTTACCGACGCTGGTGGTTTTACCGGCACCCTGCAGGCCCGCCATCAGAACCACCGCCGGCGGCTGCGCGGCCAGATTCAGCTCATTGTTCTCTTCGCCCATGGCGGCGACCAGCTCGCCGCGCACGATTTTGACGAACTCCTGCCCTGGGGTCAGGCTCTTGTTCACCTCGTGACCAACCGCTTTCTCTTTTACGCGGCTGATAAAATCACGAACTACCGGAAGAGCCACATCGGCTTCCAGTAACGCCATGCGCACTTCACGCAGGGTATCTTTAATGTTCTCTTCTGTAAGGCGCCCGCGGCCGCTGATATTGCGCAGCGTGCGCGACAATCGGTCAGTTAAATTATCAAACATTGTCTCTTGCCTGGGGTGGTGACTTTAGGTCGCTCACGCGACTGCAACGTAACATTTGGGGGCGAGTATATCACGAAGCCGCCCATGTGCGATGCAAGCAACGGTTGGAGCGGAAGCCGGGTAACGCTATACTGCCTTATCGACTCTCTGGCTCATAATCGACACCTGTATATGCCTGTTTTTGCACTGCTTGCGCTTGTCGCCTACTCTTTCAGTCTGGCGCTGATCGTCCCTGGCCTGTTAAAGAAAAACAGCGGATGGCGCCGTTTCGCCCTGATCTCCGCCATTATCGCGCTAATCTGCCACGGCCTGGCGCTACAGGCTCGCATCTTCGCGGGCGACAGCGGCCAGAACCTGAGCCTGCTTAACGTCGGCTCACTGGTCAGTCTGATGATCTGCACCGTCATGACCATCGTCGCCTCACGCAATCGCGGCTGGCTGTTGCTGCCCATCGTCTATGCGTTCGCGCTGATCAACCTGGCCCTGGCGACCTTTATGCCTAATGAATTTATTACGCATCTGGAAGCCACGCCGGGAGTGATGGTGCACATCGGACTGTCGCTGTTCGCCTACGCCACGCTGATTATCGCCGCGCTCTATGCGCTACAGCTTGCCTGGATCGACTATCAGTTGAAAAATAAGCGGCTGGCCTTTAGCGCCGATATGCCACCGCTGATGACCATCGAACGCAAGATGTTTCACATCACCCAGGTCGGCGTCGTGCTGCTGACCCTGACCCTGTGCTCCGGCCTGTTCTATATGAACAACCTGTTCAGCTCGGAAAATATCGACAAGGCCGTCCTGTCTATTATGGCATGGTTCGTCTATATCATCCTGCTATGGGGCCACTATCATGGCGGCTGGCGCGGACGGCGCGTAGTCTGGTTCAACGTGGCTGGCGCCGCCCTGCTGACGCTGGCCTACTTCGGAAGCCGGATACTGCAACAAATCTCCGGCTAAGTTTGTCACTGTAAAGGAAACCCTCTTGGAACACATCTCAACCACCACGCTGATCGTCAGTTTGATCGTGATGGTGGTGATTTCTGCTTACTTTTCCGGCTCTGAAACCGGAATGATGACCCTTAACCGCTACCGCCTGCGCCACCTGTCACGGCAGGGGAACCGCGCCGCAAAGCGGGTTGAGAAGCTACTGCAGAAACCCGACCGCCTGATAAGTCTGGTACTTATTGGTAATAACCTCGTCAATATTCTGGCCTCGGCGCTGGGCACTATTGTTGGTATGCGTCTGTATGGCGACGCCGGGGTGGCCATTGCCACCGGTATACTCACCTTTGTGGTGCTGGTGTTTGCCGAAGTGCTGCCAAAGACCATTGCCGCGCTCTACCCGGAAAAGGTCGCCTTCCCCAGCAGCGTTCTGCTGGCGCCGCTGCAAATCATCATGATGCCGCTGGTGTGGTTGCTCAATATGATCACCCGCCTTCTGATGCGTCTGGTGGGTATCAGGGCCGATGGCGCCGTTAGCGCCGCCCTGAGCAAAGATGAACTACGTACCATCGTTAACGAGTCCCACTCCCAGATTTCGCGCCGCAATCAGGATATGCTGCTGTCGGTGCTCGACCTTGAGAAAGTGACCGTCGACGACATTATGGTGCCGCGCAATGAGATTGTCGGTATCGACATCAACGACGACTGGAAGTCCATTCAGCGCCAGCTCACCCATTCACCCCACGGGCGTATCGTGCTCTACCGCGAGTCGCTGGACGATTCCATCAGCATGCTGCGGGTGCGTGAAGCCTGGCGGCTGATGACCGAGAAAAAAGAGTTCACCAAAGAGAGTGTCCTGCGCGCCGCCGATGAGATCTACTACATCCCCGAAGGCACGCCCTTGAATGTGCAACTGGTGAAATTCCAGCGTAACAAGAAGAAGGTCGGCCTGGTGGTGGACGAATATGGCGATATTCAGGGGCTGGTCTCGGTAGAGGATATTCTGGAAGAGATCGTCGGCGACTTTACCACTTCGATGTCCCCGACCCTTGCCGAAGAGGTCCGCCCGCAGAATGACGGCTCGGTACTGATTGAAGGCAGCGCCAACGTGCGTGACCTGAATAAGGCCTTTAACTGGAAGATGCCGGAAGACGAAGCCCGCACCATCAACGGCATGATTCTGGAAGCTCTGGAAGAGATTCCGGCGCCGGGCACCCGGGTACGCATCGAACAATATGATATCGACATCCTGGACGTTCAGGACAATATGATTAAGCAGGTGAGAGTGATGCCGGTGAAGCCGCTACGCGAAAGCGTGGAGGGATAATCGATACCGCCCTCTCCCGGAGAGAGGGCGGCACTCTTCGGGCTATCAGGCCTTCGCCTTCGCCACGGAAACCATCGCGGCGCGGATGGTACGGCCATTCAGGGTGTAACCCTTCTGCATCACCATCAGCACGTGGTTCGGTTGAACCTCTTCGGATTCCACCATCGCGATCGCCTGGTGAACATCCGGGTTGAAGGGAACCTGGGTATCTCCCACCACTTCAACACCAAACTTACGGACCACGTCGAGCATCGATTTACGGGTCAGCTCGATCCCTTCAATCATCGCGGCCATATCGCCATTCTCTTTGTCGGCCACTTCCAGGGCGCGATCCAGGCTGTCGAGCACCGGCAGCAGTTCGTTAACGAACTTCTCCAGCGCGAACTTGTGCGCTTTTTCCACATCCTGTTCGGTACGGCGACGCAGGTTTTCCATCTCTGCCCTGGTGCGCAGTTGAATATCGCGCTCCTGCTGCTGAGCCGCGGCTAACTGCGCTTCCAGATTAGCGATACGTTCGTCGCGCGGATCCACCTGTTCAGCACCTTCAGTCACTTCCACCTCTTCATGCTGCTGTTCCGTGGTGTTCTCTTCAGAGACTTGCTCGTCTGGTCGATTCTGTTCTTTACTACTCATGAAATTCTCCGCGTTTCTTTAGCATTCATCTGGCTGGTTCGCTTATTATGGGGATCAGTTTCCCGGTTTCAAGGGACGCTGGCAGATTGTGGAACGCACGCCTTGTTTAAGGACCTGACTGGAAAATGAATAAACATTTCAACTGCATCGGTATTGTCGGGCATCCACGCCACCCCACCGCGCTGACCACCCACGAAATGCTCTGGCGCTGGCTGCACGAAGCGGGCTATGACGTCATTGTCGAACAGCAGATCGCCCAGGAGCTTCAGCTCACTCAGGTACGCACCGGCACCCTGGCGGAAATTGGCCAGCAGGCGGATCTCGCCGTGGTGGTCGGTGGCGACGGTAATATGCTCGGCGCCGCACGGGTGCTGGCGCGCTACGATATTAAAGTGATCGGCATCAACCGCGGTAATCTGGGTTTTCTGACCGACCTCGATCCTGACAACGCCCAGCAGCAGCTTGCCGACGTCCTTGAGGGGCACTATATCACCGAACAGCGCTTTTTGCTGGAAGCCCAGGTATGCCGCCGCGATCGCCAGAGCCGCCTGAGCACCGCCATCAATGAAGTGGTGCTGCACCCCGGCAAGGTGGCGCATATGATCGAATTTGAAGTCTATATCGACGAGAAATTCGCTTTTTCCCAGCGTTCAGACGGGCTGATTATCTCTACCCCAACGGGGTCCACCGCCTATTCGCTTTCTGCCGGCGGCCCCATTCTGACGCCTTCGCTAAACGCCATTACCCTGGTGCCGATGTTCCCCCATACCCTGTCGGCGCGCCCGCTGGTCATTGACAGTTGCAGCACCATCCGACTGCGTTTTTCCCATATGCGCAGCGACCTGGAAATTAGCTGCGACAGCCAGATCGCCCTGCCTATTCAGGAAGGCGAAGATGTGGTGATCCGCCGCTGCGACTATCACCTGAACCTGATCCACCCCAAAGATTACAGCTATTTCAATACATTAAGCTCAAAGCTGGGCTGGTCAAAAAAATTATTCTGAAATTCACTCAGCCACTTTACTGTATAAAAAACCAGGCTATACTGTGCAAAAACACAGCCCTGATATTTATACAGGAGAGTGGCTATGCTGGCACAACTCACCATCAGCAACTTCGCTATCGTTCGCGACCTTGAGGTAGATTTTCAGCGTGGTATGACCGCCATCACCGGCGAGACCGGCGCGGGGAAATCCATTGCTATCGACGCACTGACCCTGTGCCTGGGCGGCCGTGCCGATGCCGAAATGGTACGCCCCGGCGCCGCTCGTGCCGACCTGTGCGCCCGTTTTTCACTTAAGGATACGCCCGCCGCCCGCCGCTGGCTGGAGCAGAACGACCTGGAAGATGGCAGCGAGTGCCTGCTGCGTCGGGTGATCAACGCCGATGGTCGCTCCCGGGGCTTTATTAACGGCACCGCCGTCCCTCTCTCTCAGCTACGCGACCTGGGCCAGCGGCTGATCCAGATCCACGGTCAACACGCCCATCAGCAGCTTCTGCGCCCGGAACATCAGAAACACCTGCTGGACGGTTACGCGGGGGAAGCGGCGTTACAACAGGAGATGGCCGAACGCTACCGCGCCTGGCATCGTAGCTGCCGGGAACTGGCCAGCTTCCAGCAGCAGTCACAGGAGCGCGCCGCGCGCGCCGAACTACTCCACTACCAGCTTAAAGAGCTTAATGAGTTCGCCCCTCAGGCCGGCGAGTTCGAAACTATCGACGAAGAGTACCGTCGCCTGGCGAACAGCGGTCAGTTGCTCTCTACCGGTCAACAGGCGCTAACGCTGCTGGCCGACGGAGAAGATCAGACGCTCAGCAGCCAGCTCTATAGCGCCCGCCAGCTGGTCACTGAACTGGCAGGCATGGACGATAAGCTTTCCGGAGTGCTGGAAATGCTGGAAGAGGCCGCCATCCAGATCGACGAAGCCAGCGACGAGCTGCGCCACTACTGCGATCGCATGGACCTGGATCCCAACCGCCTGTTTGAGCTGGAACAGCGTATCTCACGTCAGATAGCCCTGGCGCGCAAGCATCAGATTGCGCCGGAAGCGCTGCCGGAACTACACCAGCAACTGCTGGAAGAACAGCGCCTGCTGGACGAACAGGGCGAAGGTCAGGAGGCGCTGGCCCTGGCGGTGGAACAGAACCATCGCCAGGCGCTGGAAACCGCGCAACGCCTGCACCAGAGCCGTAGCGCCAGCGCCCGCGAGTTGGAACGACTCATCGCCGACAGCATGCAGGCGCTGGCCATGCCCCATGGCCGCCTGACCATTGCGGTAGAGTTCAGCGAAAACCAGCTGACGGCGGAAGGGGCGGATCGCGTGGAGTTCCACGTGTGTACGAACCCGGGCCAGCCCTTGCAGCCGCTGGCCAAAGTCGCCTCCGGCGGCGAACTGTCGCGTATCGCGCTGGCAATCCAGGTGATTACCGCCCGCAAGATGGAAACACCGGCGCTGATTTTCGACGAAGTGGATGTGGGTATCAGCGGCCCCACTGCCGCGGTCGTAGGTCAGATGCTGCGCCAGTTGGGCGACTCCACCCAGGTGATGTGCGTTACCCACCTGCCCCAGGTGGCTGGCTGCGGGCACCACCACTTCTTTGTCAGCAAAGAGACCGACGGCGAAGTGACAGAAACCCGCATGCAGCCGCTGGATAAGCGAGCCAGACTACGCGAACTGGCACGCCTGCTGGGCGGCAGCGAAGTCACCCGCAACACCCTGGCCAACGCCAAAGATCTACTGGCCGCCTGACAGCCCAGGGACAGCGCCGCAGCCGGATTTCGGGTGCGGCGCCGGGTAAAACAGTGAATAACGCAGGAATTCGCAACAGAATAAAACGAGCTACTGACCGGGTCATGAAAATCAGCGAGGCGGCGTAAAACGCGGCACTCAGGCAAAAACAGCGTAAAAACAGTCACCCTGCCGCCAACTTTTTTCACCGCTGGCGGTCTCAGTGAAGCGCCTTTAAGGTTTTAAACTGCGTAAAGGTTTATTATCATCGGCGTATTACGTATGAGCCACGCGCCGTTCGGGCCCGAAAAGGAATCAAATCACTATGCGCTGTAAAACGCTGACTGCCGCCGCAGCGGTTCTTCTGATGTTAACCGCCGGCTGTTCCACTCTGGAGCGAGTGGTTTATCGCCCTGACATCAGCCAGGGTAACTATCTGGCTCCTGGCGACGTTTCAAAAATCCGCGTCGGTATGACGCAGCAGCAGGTTGCCTATGCGCTGGGTACGCCGATGATGACCGATCCCTTCGGCAGCAACACCTGGTATTACATCTTCCGCCAACAGCCGGGCCACGAGAAAGTCACCCAGCAGACCCTGACGCTGACCTTCGACAGCAACGGCGTACTGACCAATATCGACAACAAGCCCGCGCTGCAGAAGTAAACCGGCGGACCGGCATAAAAAAAGCTCCCAAGGGGAGCTTTTTTTATGCGCTAAATCGCTACGACTTATTCTTGCCTGCGGCACGCTGACGGCGCAGCTCTTTCGGATCGGCAATCAGCGGGCGATAGATTTCCACCCGGTCGCCATCGTGCACCTCATCGCCCGCTTTTGCCGGACGGCTGTAGATACCCAGCTTATTTTTTTGCAGACTGATATCCGGGCGCAGCTCCAGCAGACCGGAAGCCACAATGGCCTGCTCCAGGGTCGCCCCCTGGGGTAGCGTCACCCGCCGCAGATACTGATGTTCCGGCAGCGCATAAACCACCTCGACCTGGATTTCAGGCGACACTGTACACCTCTTTGGCCCGGCTCGTGAACGCCTGCACCATATTGCCCGCCAGCTCTTTAAAGATGCGGCCAAACGCCAGCTCGATCAGCTTATTGGTAAATTCGAAATCCAGCTGGAATTCGATACGACAGGCATCCGGCGCCAGCGGCGTAAACTTCCAGCCGCCCATCAGCTTCTTAAAGGGGCCATCCACCAGATGCATCAGGATACTCTGGTTGCTGGTCAGCGTATTGCGGGTGGTAAAAGTCTTGCTGATCCCGGCTTTCGCCACCTCCACCGCCGCCGTCATCTGGCCGGGAGTGGATTCCAGCACCCGGCTACCCACGCAGCCCGGCAGGAAGTCGGGATAGGACTTTACATCATTGACTAACTGATACATCTGCTCAGCGCTATAAGGCACCAGCGCAGTGCGACTGATCTGCGGCATACCATTTCCTGTGTCTCATACAACCCACAGATAATAACATTTCTGGCCTGGCAAAGAAAAATTACGCAGCAAGACATGCTAACATAGTCTGTCCCCCACGGGATGGGGGTGCGTTTTACCATCGGATTACCTATACTGAGCGGCACTATGACGAAGAAAAAAGCACACAAACCTGGCTCAGCCACCATTGCGCTTAATAAGCGCGCCCGCCATGAATACTTTATCGAAGATGAATACGAAGCGGGCCTGGCCCTTCAGGGCTGGGAAGTTAAGTCGCTGCGCGCCGGTAAGGCCAATATTGGCGATAGCTATGTGATCCTGAGAGATGGCGAAGCCTACCTGTTCGGCGCTAACTTTACGCCGCTGAGCGTTGCCTCTACCCACGTAGTCTGCGACCCGATCCGCACCCGTAAGCTGCTGCTGAATCAGCGCGAGCTGGACACCCTGTACGGACGCATTAACCGCGAAGGTTATACCATAGTGGCGCTGTCGCTGTACTGGAAGAACGCCTGGTGCAAGGTGAAAATTGGCGTGGCGAAAGGTAAGAAGCAGCACGACAAACGTAACGATGTGAAAGATCGTGAATGGCAGGTCGATAAAGCGCGGATCATGAAAAACGCCGGTCGCTAAACCAACTCCCCTCCCGTGCTGTCGCCACGGCGGCAGCCATTTTCCCTCTATCCCCCTGACTTTTCTTAGTAAATGGCCATAGCCAGAGTATTGACTCACGCCTGAATTCGAATAATTATGCGTTAAAAATAAAAACTCATTCACCAATACTTTGGGACAGACCATGAAAAACGCTAAAGGACTTTGCCACGCGCTGCCGCTGCTGGCGCTCTTTACGCTGGCCGGCTGCCAGCAGACCACCACACCGGTATCGGCTCATCAGACCGCACCAGACCATCACGCGGCCCTGTCGCGCAGCGCCGAACAACCCGGACACGCCTGGCTTGAGATCTCGCGCGGCAAGCTGACCAGCAATATCCACCAGGTTCAGCAGCTACTGGGCGGGAAATCCACGCTGTGCGCCATTCTGAAAGGCGACGCCTACGGCCACGACCTGTCGCTGGTCACGCCGGTCATGATGGAAAATAACGTTCAGTGCATTGGCATTGCCAGCAACGCCGAAGTGAAAACGGTGCGTGACCTGGGCTTTAAAGGTCGGCTGATGCGGGTGCGTAGCGCCTCGCCCCAGGAGATGGCGAAAGTGATCGACTATAACGTCGAGGAGTTAATCGGTAACCCGCAGGTTGCCAGCGAGCTGAACGCACTGGCAAAGCAGCGCGGTAAAACTCTGCCCATCCACCTGGGACTGAACTCTGGCGGTATGTCGCGTAACGGTCTGGATGTCAGTACCTCACAGGGCATTGCCACGGCCAGCCAGATAGCCCACCTTAGCAACCTGAAGGTGGTGGGGATTATGACCCACTACCCAATGGAGGATGAAGCCGAAATCCGCGCCGGGCTGAAGCTGTTTAACCAGCAGGCGGCTGCCGTTATCGCCGCCGCCGGGCTGAAGCGCAGCGATATTACGCTGCATACCGCCAACACCTGGGCCACGCTGCGGGTACCGGAATCGCGCCTGGACCTGGTGCGGGTCGGCGGCATCTTCTATGGCGATACCACCGCCACCCATAGCTATCAGCGAGTGATGACCTATAAATCCAACGTCGCTGCCGTTAACGCCTATAAAAAAGGATCCACCGTCGGCTATGACCGCACTTACACGTTAAAGCGCGACTCGTTGCTGGCTAACATTCCGGTGGGCTATGCCGACGGCTACCTGCGCGACTTCAGCAACAAGGGCCACGTACTGATTGGCGGCCAGCGCTACCCGGCCGTGGGCAAAACCTCGATGAACACCATTATGGTAGATGTTACCGGCACATCGGGTATCGCCCCAGGCGCCGAAGTGGTGCTGTTCGGCAAACAGGGCAATGCCGAAGTGACCGGTGAAGAGGTGGAAGAGATTACCGATGTGCTGTTCACCCAAACCTCTATCCTGTGGGGCGCCACCGTTCCCCGGGTGCTGGTAGACTAAATCACGCGGCGGCCCGCAAGCGCAGGATGCCTGAATTGTCGCCACTCTCGTTAGCGACGGTTCTCCCGTGATAAATTTGTGATATACTCGATTCACTCTTTGGGGCTGATTCTGGATTCGACGGGATTCGCGAAACCCAAGGTGCATGCCGAGGTGCGGTAGGCCTCGCTAAAAAACCGCAAAAAAATAGTCGCAAACGACGAAAACTACGCTTTAGCAGCTTAATAACCTGCTCAGAGCCCTCTCTCCCTAGCCTCCGCTCTTAGGACGGGGATCAAGAGAGGTCAAACCCAAAAGAGATCGCGTGGATGCCTTGCCTGGGGTTGAAGCGTTAAATCTAATCAGGCTAGTTTGTTAGTGGCGTGTCCGTCCGCAGCTGGCAGGTGAATGTAAAGACTGGACTAAGCATGTAGTACCGAGGATGTAGGAATTTCGGACGCGGGTTCAACTCCCGCCAGCTCCACCACTTTTGACAGGACTGCAACCGGACAGCGGCAAGAAAAACAGCCACTTACGGACACTGACCAGACAGCAGGCAGACCGAAAAAAGACAAAAATATGCACGTGAAATGCACGTGCACTTTGACAGAACCTCAGACTTAACGGTCTGGGGTTTTTCTTTATGCTTGCCCGGCAGTCCACTTCCGTTTTTTACTGGACATAATCACAGTTAATTTTATACTGTTTATGTATACAGTGAATTAACGAGGTAGCTATGTTTGTTGAGCTGATCTACGACAAAAGAAACGTTAACGGCCTGACCGGCGCCCGGGAGATCATTCTATCTGAACTGACAAAACGCGTTCACAGGATCTTTCCCGATGCCGTCGTGAAGGTTAAGCCTATGGAGTCGAGCAGCCTGAACACCGACGCGCCCAAGCACGAAAAAGAGAAGCTGCTGCGGCTGTTGGAAGAGATGTTTGAAGAAGCAGATATGTGGATGGTCGCCGATGAAGTCTGACATGCATATACCAGACCGGTAGCGATTTTCTTAAACCCTAACAACCTGATTTAAAAGGTTATTACCATAAAAATAGCGCAATAAAACAGCCAAAACAGAGGAAAAAAATATGCTTAAAGATCAATGCATAACAAATAGTTTTGCAGAACGCTTTTGGATATCTATGGGCTGCTCTGCCCCCCCTACCTCCATCACGCTACCGGAATATGTCTGCAAATGCTGGTTAGTAACATACCGGATGCATCAACCACCTTATCCATGGTAAATCAATGGTTGATATAACGCTTCACACATGTAGTATTTACTTGCGGTGGGCCCAGTAGCTCAGGTCTGCTGCCGGTGGATGCACCAAGCCCGCCACCTCAATCTGATGTTTTTATTATCCTCCCGGTCCACGCCGGGATTTTTTTACTCGCCATCCGGTCACTCAATGTTGCCAAAATGTTTTATGTGCACTATAAACATTGTGATGGGTTCTGCGCCTCCCATGTGCCTCACCCCCTGGCAGGCTCCATCAACATAACCGTCAAAGCAAATACGATATGGCTTTATGCCCGGCATTATGTCGGGCTCTTTTTTGCACTGTTATCCATACATGCCTAACGCCAGAAACCTGAGGAAAACTCAGACTATTAATTCCTGAACACCAGCCGTTTTCCCATAATTACTCCATGGTTGACCAAATGTTACATGCATGTAGAATCATCTAATGGCGTGCTTGGTCGGAGGTCCCCTTCGATTACTGACACAGGAGTGCACAGGCCGCCGGTTCAACCTGATGTATTTTAGATTCTTTTCCCGGCGGTTCCGTCGGGTTCTTTTTTTATGCTGATTTTACGTTACGCAGAACCTCCGTACTCAACCTGGCCATATGCCCCCTACACTCTCGTGTTGTACGCCGATATTTAGCCTACCGCCCTGTGTTTATCATAGCCATCTGTTACCCCCTATTATTCCTTTAGCATTTCTTATGTTGTGATACCATGCATAATTCATGGATATTTACTCAAGGAGAAATAGCATGCCAATACCGGCTTATATGTGGCTCAAGGACGATGGAGGCGCAGACATTAAAGGGTCTGTAGACGTTCAAGATCGTGAAGGAAGTATTGAGGTTGTGGGATTCAGCCACGGGCTAAATCTCCCTGTAGACAGCAACACAGGGAAAATCACAGGCACTCGTAGCCACTCACCGGTGATAATTGAAAAGGAGTTTGACTCGTCCAGCCCGTATCTCTATAAGGCAGTAGCTAAAGGCCAGACGCTGAAAAGCGCCGAAATAAAATGGTATCGCATCAATCATGCGGGCCAGGAAGAGGCCTATTTTGTCATGCTGTTTGAAGGCGTGAAGATCACCGGCGTTAACCCAGGCATGCCGAACGCTAAACTATCCGGCAACTCTCAGATCAACCACATGGAATCCGTCTCTATGATGTACGAACGAGTCACGTGGCGTTATGTGGACGGAAATGTTCAGTATACCGATGACTGGAATATGAGGTCATAACAGGCAGGTGCGCCATACCTGCGCACCTTACTTTTTGAAGTAGCGAATTCCTTTCATTACGAGCATGTATGCAATCGTGGTTAATATGATTATAATCACGATATCAATCAGAGAATATACAGCCTCTACATTCTCCTGCCCACCCTCACCAAAAAGCTGATAAGACAAGCGGATCGCAGAATCCACGCTAACTAACGAGTAGATATCAAAACTTCTGCCAATCGCAATTGACAGCACGATAAAGAAGATAATTTTTAATATCCTACGGACAAGTACTACCATTTGCGATCACCTCTATGCTTCCATACGCCATCAGGCTTCTCATACACGGCACTCTGATTTTCTGCGTTCTCAATAGCGCATTTCTAATCGTTTGAAAGTCAGAACTGTGGGCCAGGGTAATACACCCCAGCGAAAGTTGGCCGGGATGAAGACGAAAAGCGCCGCGTCTCACACTTTCAAACCACGTAGTATCATCGATCGTATGGTCATCACGATAAAGAGCGAACCAGCTTGAATGATCCGTAGGCACACCATCCCAATACGTGCGCTCCACGTCTATAGCCCATGATCGTAACCTGTTTTTCCAGTCCCCCTCAGGGCGATCTACAATCCAGTATTTCCCGCGAGGAATAGGGCCATTATTAGGAATGATTCCACACCCGCCACGGTTGCGGTATACCCCATTACCAGAAAATGCCATAAATGTTCCTACTCCGTAGATCATCAGTGGCGAGTAGTCTGCATCGTTAATGATAAACTTTCCCTGCAATGCCATTACGAATAGCTCCATCGTTTATGATTTCTAAACTATACAGGGTCAAAACAGCCGAGTACACCCCGGCCGATTATGGTCACTCAGGTCGTTCGGGCCACTAATGCTCCGGGCTATTCCATCTCCGCCGTCCGGAATCCCCGTCATGATAAATATCCCCGATCCGGACATATGCATCTTTAAGTAAGTCAGCTTTTACGTTCTATCGGAACATGCCTTTAAATGCTGCTCAGCGACACACAAAGCACGTCGGCAACCAGCTGCCGTCTCCTGATTTGCGAGTCGAATTCCAAACCGGAACAGCACATCTTTACCGGCTCGAGCCATGCCGGTAAGCTGGCCGGGCATAAATCTTTCATTTCGATTTCGGCGCGTTGTGAGCTGTGCGTCGCTTTTTTCTTCTTCCTGTCGTTGATAAATAGCACCAAAGGGGCTATCATTTATCGCATGAGGTAGCGGAAAGGCCGCAGCCCGAACCCGAAAGGAAGAACGATGAGCACCAACGAAATGACCCAGGCCGAACTAGCAAAAATCAACGCTGAAATCGCTAAGCTGATTGCCGAAACATCAAAACTCAACAGAGAATCAGCATGGTATCCCATCGTGGTAGCCTCCGGCCTGATTGGTGCGGTGGCAACCATCACAACCGTACTGCTCAAATTTATTTAGCGCTAAGCCCCTGCGGGGGCTTTTCCTTTGGTGACATATGCGACTGATTAACGACTACACCCCTCCCTCTCCTGACGATCTGAACCGACTGAAAGAGGTTCTGGGCTACACTGGCGCTCAGATGGCCGATCTGGCTGGCGTAGCCAGTAATAGCCAGTGGCGAAAATACACCGGCGGGGAATCACCGCGAGCGATGTCGCCGCATATTCTGTTCTACATAGCTGCACAACTCGCGCTGACTCCCGACGAATTAGAGCGAGTTCTGTCTAAAATGCGGAACATTGGAGCTATCACTAATCAATAATTTTGTATATAAAATGAAAAAATTAGATTCTTTACAGGTTCTTAGAGGACTAGCCGCTTTATTCGTAGTCATCTTTCATTATCACTACAGACTGGCATGGTTGGAACCAGATACTCTAGGATACTGGCACTCTATCTTTGGATGGAGCTTTATGGGGGTGGATATTTTCTTCGTTATTAGCGGTTTTATTATGGTGTATACAACCCAAGCATATGATGCCGGATGGAAATCATCATGTAAATTCCTGCTAAATAGAGCAACAAGAATAATACCCCTTTATTATTTCTTTTTGCTTGTTGCCTTCTTTTCTATGGGTGCAATGAGTACATTTCACTATGAATCAAAAACAGAAAATTTAATTAGCGCTTTAACGTTTACAGTTTATGACGCAAACGCCGCGCCACACTATATTGATGATAGTGGAATGTATAATGTTCGCTGGACATTAAACTATGAGTTGTATTTTTACATTGCATTCTCCCTTTGTCTTTTACTAAGGGAGCGGATGGCCGCCCTCATATCATGGGCGGCTTGTGTAGTGTTCCTGATACCATTTGTTTTTGGACAGGCCCCGACATTAAGCCCATCAGGATACGATGTTAATCATGCCGCATTTGGATTAATGTCTAACCCAATCATCCTTGATTTTGTTATTGGTGCCTTGTCCGGCTGGCTTTTCTTAGTAATTAAAAAGAATTATAACCCCAATTGGATAGAGAAGATATCCCTACTGATTTCAATCATATTAATCCCCACAATTGCATACGGTGTATTCACCAGACACTTACCAATTCTCAGCCCTAAACTGGGTGGAACAATTGGTGTGTTGATATTAGCACTTGCATTATCAAACGAAATCATAAAAAAACACATACCGAAAGCATTTATATATTTAGGGGATATATCCTTTTCGCTTTACTTATCACACAACACTATAAATTACATAATATTTAAAAGACTTGGAAAATACGCAATCTCTATGCCTATGATTTTGCTGTTATCTATTATATCGTTTCTTATATCCATCGCCATATCACATATAACACACAAGCTTATTGAGGTTAGATTCACGATGTGGATAAAGTTAAAATTAGGTAGGATAGATAACCTGCAGAAGCGGAGCGAAGGGATCGCCCGATAAAAATTCAATACGGCTGATATAAAACTTATCAGCCGTGCCATCTTAACAATAATTACTTTGTTGATTTCTTAGGGCTTGCTGGCCACTCAATATCCGGAGCCATACTGGTATCAACACGGTTTAACATGACCCGGTATTTTTTCCATGCTACCAGTGAAGCGGTTTCGTCATCAGTAGCAATGCCGAGGTCGACAGCATCCTGAAGTGGGGCGATGATCGCTGTTGCGTCGCTCAGCAAGCGGGATTTTTCGGCTTCAGCAACTTCTATAAGTGCCTCTTGAGCTGGCTCTGGCTGTTCAGATTTCTGTAACTCCGGTAACCCGGAATCAGATGCAACTACAACCATCCCCGCCGACTGACCAGACATCATTTTGTTATAGAGGGCATCAGAAATAGCCACAGCATCATCAGGCCAGTTGCCGGACTCATGAAACGCCTGTTCATTTTCAGATGAGTAAAAACCATTGGTGGTTGCAGAGTAATAATTCATTTTAATATCCGATTGCTATGTATCTGATTGGCTGTGCAATAGAAATTGCCTCACCACGATTGGTATCAACAGTAATTCTTCCACCACTAGATGTAAAAGAAGGCACAGCCACAACAGCCACATTCCCACTTACTGACACTCCAGTTCTTGCAGGCGTGGCGGTAATTGATAGTGCTGCATTAGGAAATGATGTAGGAAATGAAAATGAAACTCCAGATGTCGCCGATGATGATACAGGAACTGTCACTGTACCCCACTGGATAATCATTCCTGTACTGGCGTCTTTAAACCATCCGCTTGAAGACCTCGCAGCCGAATTCTTTAACTGATAACGTGCATCTGATTGTGATGTAGTGTAGTAACTACCCTTTGCCTGGTAGCGAGAATCAAAATTTGAATAATCACTGGGATTTACAGAGCCGCCAATGGAAAAAGACTTGCTGTTTTTGCTCCATGAAAAAACACTGATTCCTGCCGTAGAGTCCTGATCAAGACGAATATTACTGCCATCTACCAGCAGAAAATATTGTTGACCAGTATCAGTCTCCGTAAACCTGAGTGCAGGTGATGACCCCTGCAGGACAACCGGCAGCGAGGCAGAGGAATCAAACACAGCCCTACCACCCGTGATACTGACTGAATTACTGTTCTGCGTAGCCATAGTACCCAAACCGAGGTTACTCCTGGCACCTGACGCCGTAGTTGCTCCTGTCCCACCGGATGACATTGATAGCGCGCTCAATAATCTAACTGTACCAGCAATAGTAAATATGCTGCTCGCAGAATCCCAGGTATAAATTGCAGTTCCTGCGGTGGAATCTTGATGTAAACGAATGTTACTCCCATCAACTACCATCCAGTAACTTTTACCAGTATCCGTTTCTTCAAATTTTATGCACGGACTCTGACTTTTTACCGTTAACGGATTAGATGCTGAATTGTTTAATGTCGCTGACCCGCCGGTTATATTAACAGCATTAGCATTCTGGACAGCCATAGATCCCAGACCAAGATTTTTGCGGGACTCTGCTTTATCGTTAACGTCGTTAAGATTTTCATCCTGCCGGAGAAACAGCCCATCCCCCGTTGCAACCTGTAATGTAATACTTTCAGTCTCCGACACAGCAAGGCGATACTGTAGATTAACACTGACGCCATCATTCGGCTTCTCAATAGCAGGGCTACTTCCGACTGAATAAAGAACCCCGTCAGACGTCAGAAGCCCCACTTCGCGCACAACAAACCCACCTACATCAGGAGGCAGGACAAGCATAGCTATATACTGACTGGATTGATCCGGAGAAACCTTCAGGGATGAAATATCACCGCGATAAACTTCGTTAACCAACGCAGTTCGGGCGGGATCAGGCGTCACCTGCTTTCCTGAACCATCACCGACAACAAATTTTTGTAACTCTATTTGCGTGCCACTTTCTTTGGCCGCGGCCTCCAGATCTTTTCCCTGGTCAGTAATAATAGAAAGGTATTCTGACATCATTCCCCCGGATAAATATCGATATCAATATGCGCAGTAATTGCGCCACCGATGAAATAGCTACCTGTCGCACCGATATCAGCGATCACATCAATAGAGCTCAGGTAACTACGTAAATTCTTTGCCTTGTTTACCTGCCGACGAATACGGTCATATAGCTCCGCATTAATTTCGTCGTGGCTGTAAACCTCTACCCGGAACGTATAGGGCTCACGTTTCGGGGTTTCCTGCCACCATTCAATAACGGTCGTCGGCAGGCTGACAGCACTGAGTGAACGCCTCACCGCTCCGGCCGTTCCCCGGTGCTGATGCACATACGCCGCATCCCGGATCACCTGCCGTTTTTGTTCTTCTGTCCATGTGTCCTCCCAGAAATCGACAGCCAGTTCCCAGGCCAGCCAGGGCAACAGATGCGCCGGGCAGTCATCAGCGCTCTTCACCTGGCGGACCATACTGGTATTAATGGCTGTGATCTGCTCAGTACTGGCCTGTTCCATAGACCGCTCAGCTGTTATCGCTGACGGTGGGAGTAAAGAACGGAATTTAGCCATCAGAGCCCCCTTGTATGCGGGTAACATTGATATTCGCACACCAGGGTGCCCTGCCGGCGGCATTTTCAATATCTGCCGCCGGACTGGTCAGTTTCACCCGGGTAACACCCGCCTGTTGCAGAGCGGCATAAATAGCGCTTAATTCACTCATCGCCATTGCTGCGGGCCTCCCCATCTTTCAACAGAGCTAGAAACTCACGACTGCGCTGGCGCTTGCCTGATTGCACTCCCAGTTCAAATGCTCGGTTTATTTCCCTGATGACCGCGATAGCACCAGAATTAGAAAGCTCGCCGGGGAGCGTCAGTTGCTGATCGCCATCTTCATCAAAAACATCGATGACAATGCCATCAACCCGTTCCCTACGCTCTAAATGAACGTCCATCGGATGTAAGTAGCTCATTCGACACTCCCGGTCAGTTCATTGAAGCGAGTGAGGAAGGCGCCGTATGCCTGCCCGGGCTTCAGCGGGATAATGGCAACATCAGCGGAAGGGGCGATCCCCTCAAGAATTGGCCAGAAAGAACCATCATCAAGATCCAGATCCCGGCGCTCTGTCGCTAGCATAATGGGTACGCGCCCGCGGGCAGAATCCCCAGGAGGTTAAGCGACAGCGTAAGCGCGAGGTTGATTACAACCGCGATAACGGTCTGGTGTTCGATTCTGACGCCGCCAACGATAAAGGAGCGACTATCAATGCAACCACAAACCCCGCGCCGCGGGACGATGATTAACCCCCGCGCCAGCCTGGCCGGAGTGGATGCTGTTAACGGGCAGTGCTGGTATGAGATCCGCGCGCTGGCTGCCGGGCGGGTTGAAGTTTACATCTACGATGTTATCGGTGCCTGGGGCGTTTCAGCCCAGCGGTTTGCCAGCGACTGCCGGGAAGTTGGTGTATTCGAGGCCGCCGCCATTGACCTGCATATCCACAGTCCGGGCGGTGACGTGATGGACGGTTTCGCCATCTATAACACCCTGGCGCGCCTGACGGCAAAAGTGGACATCTGGATCGACGGGGTCGCGGCTTCCATGGCTTCAATGATTGCCTGCCTTCCTGGTGCAACGGTCCACATGCCGGAAAACGCCTGGATGATGATTCACAAACCCTGGGGAGGGGTCGCCGGTGACTCGGACGATATGCGGGAATATGCCGACTGGCTGGATCGTAATGAATCGCTGATGTTAAACGCCTATATGCAAAAAACGGGGCTGTCGCAGGAGGCTCTGGAGGCGATGCTGAAAGCAGAAACCTGGATGAATGGCGCCGAAGCGCTGGCGAATGGCTTCGCGGATGTGCTGGAGCCAGAACTGCAGGCCGCGGCCTGTATCAATGAAAATAAACTGAAGGATTTTGGAAATATGCCTCAAGAAATCAAAAATTTGTTTACGCCGCGCGCGCATACCGCACAGAACCGCCCGCAACCGAAAGGGGAGAATGGCACAGAGCCTTCAATCCAGGGGGAGCATCAGAATCCAGGGCAGGCTTCACAGCAGCAGGCCCAGCAGCCCCTGATGGGGAATATCGATATCAGTGCCCTGGCCGCACAGCTGCAGCAGAATATGCAGCAGGCAAACGCCCAGCGGGTTGCTGATGTTTCTGCCGTATTTGAGCAGTTTCCGGCATTCGCCAGCCTGAAAGCGGAGTGTATCGCGGATATGAGCTGTAACGCTGAGCAGGCGCGCAGCAAGTTGCTGTCTGCCCTGGCTGCCGGGACCACGCCGAGCGCCGGACCGGGCGCGGTTCACCTCCATGCCGGCAACGGCAACATTGTAGGGGATTCCGTCCGCGCTGCGGTGATGTCCCGTGCCGGTTATGCCGAGGCGCAGGCGGATAACCCGTATAACGGCTACCCGGTTCACTGCGTATCAGGGCTACCTGTCGAATGGTACGGCGCAAGGGACCATTGAGGAGATCGAGGGTTTTGTGATGACGGTGACGCCGGATGCCCGGTCTAACGCAACAACATCGGAAAATGCGGTTACGGTCGATATTGCCGTCAGCTATTACAAACAGACGCTTGATGGCATCTCGCTGTTTGAAATCGATACCGAGCGCTTTATGCGCCGGGTTAATGGCACCGATATGTTGTCCGGCCTGGCGGCAAAAGTGCGGCTGTAATCTGATCTGACTATGTACAACGGCCTGCGGGCCGTTTTTTTATGGAGCAAATATCATGAATTTTCCCGGTGATACCGTCACGATTAACCTGTACTCCCCGGTCACGCTGGAGAATGGCGCGGCGCTGAATACGGTCACTATGCGTGAACCACTGGTGCGCGACCGCATTGCCTACGCGAAGGATCGCGGCGTGGAGGAGGAAAAAGAACTTCGTATGATTGCGCAGCTGTGCAATCTGAATGAAGCAGACGTTCTGCAACTGACGGCAGCAGACTATGCCCAACTGTTGGACGCCTTTAACGTTTTTATGCTTCCGCCCGATAAGCGTGAAAGAGAAAGAATCGTTGCGTGATCATTTCATTTCAATGCAAGACCACTACAGCGACCCGGCAGACAGAGAGAATTGTGAGTTATACAGGCTGGCTGAAAAGATGCTGGCGTATGTCGAGAAACTGGAACGGAGCAATGCAGTGCAGTATGACCATATTAACCAGCGGCAGTACCATTTCGACCGCTGCCGCAGTTGCACAGAGGGCGCTCGCGGCGGGTGCGGTAATTGTGCATATCTGAAGAAGTAGCCCGGGTGCAGCCGGGCCTGTATGGAGAGAAAGACCATGGCCAAGTTAATCGCAAAAGGTGCCCTTACCGATCGCCAGCGGCAGGTTCTGGAATTCATAGACCAGTACACAGCCCGGCACGGTATGCCACCCACAAATTCCGAAATCGCGGCTGGTATGGGGTTTCGCTCAGCCAATGCCGCAGCAGAACACCTGAAGGCACTGGAGCGCAAAGGGGCTATATCCCTTCGCCCCGGAGTTTCTCGCGGTATCACGGTCACCGCCAGGAGTGAAATAGAACTGCCCAGAACCTGTGATCCAGAATACTGGTTTGAGGGAGTATTTCAGCACTGCCGGTATGAACGTGATGTATGCAAAGCTGTCGAGAATTTTGGTTTAAGAGTTTCGGGGGTGGATCGTGAATCTTGAATGCGTACCTATTTCAACTTACTGCCGGGATTCCGGCGAAACCGTGGAAGCTGTTAATAAGCGGATCCAGCGCGGTTTGTGGCTTGAAGGTGTCCACGTATTAAAGATCGATGGCGTAAAGGAGCGGTGGATTGACTTAACTGAGGTCACAAGATGGGCAAGAAAAAACAAGGATCCCTATCACTCCCACGCGGCATAACGGAGCGCCATAATAAAAGCGGTTCGACACTGGTAATCACATTCACATACAAAGGGGTTCTCTGCAGGGAGCCCCTGTCCAGAATCGAAGTGAATGCCCGTGGAATAAAATATGCTGAACGCTTACTGGGAGAGATTCAGAATAAAATCGCGACTGGTGATTTTGAATATGCTAAATACTTTCCGAAATCCAAAAAACTTCAAATATTTGGAGGGGTAAAGAAAACAAAAAATATTAAAGCGTATCTGGACGAGTATCTTAATATTTGCGAAAACAGGAATCTTTCACCGTCAACAATAGGCGGTTATAAGAAATGCATGAGCGCCCTTTCCGGGCTTCATAAAATGCATGTTGCGGAATTAACGCCCGGCGTGCTGAAAAACTGGATCGCATCGCGAACGACAAGGCTAAAAACGATCAGGAATAACCTGTCATTTTTGCGTAGCGCCCTCGATGAGGCTGTAACAGACGGCCTGCTGGCGGTTAATCCTGTTACCCTGGTCAGCGCATCACGTTATCACGTCGTTGAGAACGTGCCGGATGATGACGATTATGAAGTGGATCCGTTCGCACCGGCGGAAACGGCCGCTATCTATTCAGCCTGCAGATATCAGGAGTGGGAAAACCTGTTCCGCTTCGCCTTCAATACGGGGTTGCGTAGCTCTGAACTATGCGCGCTGGCCTGGGATGATATCGACTTCATTGGCAACACGGCACACGTGCAAAACGCCAGCGTCGCCGGTGTAATCAAAGGGACAAAAACTAAAGCCGGTACCCGCAATGTTGAACTGAACAACGAAGCACTGCAGGCGCTTCAGGCCCAGAAGGCCATAACATTTATGAAAAGCCCGTACATCTTCAGCGATCCGAAAACTGGCGCCCCGTGGGCTAATGCTGATGCCATTCGTAAAAAGGCCTGGGTGCCGACGTTGAAAAAAGCCGGGGTCCGCTATCGTAACCCGTACCAGACGCGGCATACGTTCGCGACGCGGCATATCAGCCAAGGCGTTAACCTTTTCTGGCTGGCCGGGCAGATGGGGCACAAGGGGCCAGAAATGCTGTTTAGACATTATGGAACTTATTTGGCAGCCTACGATGGAAACACTAATATAATAGCTAAAGGCCAGTGATGGCCTTTATTTCATCCCATCATGCCAGTCTTCTACCTCTGAGAACTTCCTCATAATCATCCTCGTGAATGTTTCCTGTTTAGCAGGAGGATGATAGAACTGGAAAGTTTCATAAAGTTTATGAATAACATTCATACATGCACTTACAATTTCTTGAGATCGTTCAGTCCGAAATTCGTGATCCATTTGATAAGCCGTTTCACAATCCAATGTTGTTTTTTCAAGAACAGTTGAAAGAAAATTATCAGGAATGGAAAGACCACGGAGGGATAACACTTCCGAAAGTTTTGATATCTGTTGAGCCTTGGCTAACACATTGAACAAGTAGCTTGAGGACTGATCAACTTTTGCTCTTATTTCTTTATTTTTTTGCTCAGCATCAATATTCGCATCTATCGGCGAAGACTTATTCAACCAAAAGTCTATCGAAAGATCAGAAATTTCAATCACCAACTTCGATACTGAATCAATGATGGATTTAGACTCCGACCGAGTAGCGAGCCTTATAGAATTTTTATAAGCAACTCGCCACCCGATCAAGGCGACACAGAGGCCAATTAGTGTAAGGCACCACGAATACTGTCCTAACTGAGCAAAAAAAGATACTGGTGCTTCTTTGATCAACGATTGCCCTTATGCTCTTTCCGGTTGAGCCATATCAATAAATTTGTAAATTTGCTCTTTGTAGAACGGAACATCGCTTTTTATAACAAGACGAGCCTTAATGTTAGCCTTCGGTAAGCCTTCTTTTCGGATTAATCCGCCAAAAGCCTCTTCCAAAAACGATGATCCAACACCCAAAGCGATACCCCGGAAGTCGACCACGACCTCCTTTTCTTCACCTTTGAGCGCAGGAACCAGGAGCTCCCGGCGGAACCTTTCAGCACTGTTGGGGCTATCAGTTGTATAGCGCCCAAATGGTGTTCTGGAGAACTCCTTCGCAATGACGATGTTTCTCATAAAATCATCTCCTGGGAACCAACGACCACTGTAGTAAAGTTCCTGGTATGTACTCAGCTAGCCTCTCACACCGAGGAGACCTGTCTTTAGAATTATAGTTGTAGCGAGCATGCCCTGTTAAGATCAGTAATGTCTCATCATCTTCACATCCTACGCCAATCGGACGTTTGATGTCTTCCGAGCCGTTCCCACGGCCAGAGCCAACAAACCGAGACTCTCCTACCAGCATAGCTCTACTTATAGAAGATACTTCGTTTTGAACGCTAAAACCATCGTCTTCTTGTACGAAACTCTTAAAAATCCCCAAGCCAAGGTCACAGACTATGAAAACAACCTTGTTCTCATCTGGATTAAACCATGCACATTGCCACCAGCGCTTGCCCTTAAGTAGCAGTATGTCCTCCTTAAAGGCATCATCTTCATAGGCATGATGCGAAACGTTCAAAAGAGCCTCACTAATAGCTGTGAGTAAGAGCCCTAATTGATCATCATTCAAGACAGCCTTCTGTTGCAACATGACGACTGTATCAATAATGTGCTCAAAGGGTTCGACAGCGGACTGAAAGTAACGTTCCTCACGAGTAAGCATTTTTAGCTTCTCATCTGTACCGGCAAGCAATGCTCTAGAAAGGCCGGTACTGACGATCCAGCGGTGTCCCTCAGGATTTTCATCTTTCTTGGGCCAGACAAAACGAATAAAGTTAGGATCTTTGGTAAGAAATTGGGCTCTGTTAACGATGGCGAAAAAGAGCACTGAAGCCGCTGCTGAAGCAAATTTAACCTTACTTAAATCGACAGTTACCTTACTTTTTTTCCTCACACCAATCGACTCTATCGCATTGATAAATCTCAGGGTTCCAGCCCTAGACTCATCTGAATAAATGCAAAACTTCGTTGGTGGCACCAGTGTTGTCATATGGATATTATGGATCAATAGTAAGTGACCCAGATTATCCACTATTTTTACTGTTTTTTGTACCTCGCAGGCCTCTTAGCAAAAATCCTCCACCAGCACACTGTTGAGGGACGCCAAACGGACACCAATATGCACATAAAATGCACGCGCAGAGTTATTAAAAAATGAAAATCTTAATTTTCATTCACTTGCATTAACTACGGATGCGGGTTCAACTCCCGCCAGCTCCACCAAAATCTTCCATCGGTGATTACCAGAGTCATCCGATGAGGTCCTAAGAGCCCGCACGGCGCAAGCCCTGCGGGCTTTTTTGTGTCTGTCGTTGTCCGAGAACACCCGGCTAAATCCGGTGATTATTGGTATACGTTTAGGTATACGATAGGATGTATACCTAAAAACGTACACCAATTCACGAAGGAGCGGCCACAGTGGCACGGACAACACGCCCCCTTACTAATACGCGCTAAAGCGACTGATAAAGATCTCACGCTACATGATGGCGACGGCCTTTTCCTTATGGTGAAAACTAGCGGCAAAAAGCTGTGGCGCTTTCGCTACCAAAGACCGGCAACAAGACAGCGCCCCATGATGGGCCTCGGCGCATTCCCCGCCCTGTCTCTGGCCGAAGCTAGAAGTTTGCGCGCGAAGTATCTTTCTTTATTAGCTAGAGGCATCGACCCGCAAACACAAGCCGAGCAGGTAGCAGAAACAGATCGCGATAGATAGTATTTTTTCAAACGTGGCCGCAAACTGGTTTGCCATGAAGCGCAATAACGTTACACCCGATTACGCGAAAGATATCTGGCGCTCGCTAGAGAAAGATATATTTCCGACCATTGGTGAGATCCCGGTTCAGGAGATAAAAGCGCGTACATTAGTTGAAGCGCTGGAGCCGATTAAAGCGCGTGGCGCACTCGAAACCGTTCGCCGCTTAGTACAACGTATTAACGAAATCATGATTTACGCTGTTAACACCGGTCTGATTGAATGGCAGCTCCTGACTCTTGTGCTCCCTTCTGAGGCTTCTAGCGCTCGATGGTCAGAGATCGAATTCGAGGCGAAGTTATGGACGATACCGGCGGAGAGAATGAAGGCAAAACGCGAACATATTGTTCCTTTGTCGTCTCAAGCAATTGATATTTTATATATCATGAAACCAATTAGCGCTCATCGTGAATTTATATTTCCTAGCAGGAATAATCCAAAGCATCCAATGAATAGCCAAACGGCTAATGCTGCCTTAAAACGAATTGGTTATGGAAGTAAGCTAGTTGCACATGGATTACGCTCAATAGCAAGTACAGCGATGAATGAAGCTGGGCACAATGCTGATGTTATAGAAGCTGCCTTGGCCCATGCAGATAAAAATGAGGTAAGGAGAGCGTATAATCGCTCTCTTTACCTTGAACAACGAGAAAAACTAATGCAATGGTGGGGCAACTTTATATATCTTTCATAGCCTTAATTCTTTTGAAGGGGTCAATTAAATTCAACCCCTTCCCAAGCATCAATAGCATCACAATTTGCATACAAACCAAGGTGAATACCACTTTCAATATCGCTCAAGCTACTCCTTAAAGATAAATATTTATCATTTATATTAAAGTCTTCTGAAGATAAATGACAGAAAATATTATACGGCTTATCCTTTTTAGGTTTTTCTTTTAAATAGTGCCCTTCAAAATCTGGGAGATGAGCAACAGTAATTATATTGCCATTAGAAAGATCTGCCGCCTCCCGAATCCTTTTATTTATTGTCCACATTGCATTTACTCTATCACCTTCAATGAACTTCTGGTCTAAATCGTGTATTGCTATCGCTTTACTACCGAATTGATTTAATATTTTTATGAAAGTTGGTATATTCGCTTTCCCTCTACAATTTATGACACAATATTCATGTTCTTTGCCAGAGTTAAACAAGATATGATTGTAGGCTAAAAACTCAGTGTCCCCCTCCACCAATATCGAACTATCATAGAAGAAAAATTCATTAACTGTTGGACAACATCTATTTAGTGTTTTTAAATTTTCCTTTTCATCCGGAGTAAAAGTATTTTTCTCAGTTTGGAAATATTTTAAATTACTTTGAATATTAGTTACTTTAATGAGGGTTGTATGTGAACGAGTAAGATCAATAAAAAGAGGAGAATGCGTTGTGCAAATTACTTGCCACCCAGCTATATCAGCTAAGGTATAAATTGCATCACGTACAGATCGCACTACTGAGGGGTGCATATTTATTTCCGGCTCATCTACTAATAAAATTTTAGCTTTTTCATTGCTTATAGCTTTCCTACCCTTTTTAAGGAGTCCTTTACCACACAAAGTCTTAATGGCAGCCCACAGAAATGCGCGTTGTACACCAGAACCTTGGTGTGAAAGAGGTGAACTACAACCATTAGTATCAAAAATAAAGCGACTACCTTCTTTAATCGCTTTTTCTGGTTCAAACTTTCCTACCCCTGTCTCAAACCTAACCTTTACGCCTTTAAACATCGAATCAACATTCTCTTCAATACCAGAACTTATATCCTGGATACTATCTAATAAATCAGCTTCAATTTCCTTTGCTAAAACCTGAATTTCGGCGATTATACCTGCCGCTTTCGATTTATCTTTTTTTAATTTCTCAACGGCATTACTTGCAATTAAATCTTTTACTATAGTTTCTAAAGCAACATGAGAGTCATTTGGATTTATTCTTATAGGAGTTGGTAATCTACTTGATAAAATTGAATTCCACCCTCCAGCGCCTCCTGCTTTCCAATCATTGGTCTGATTACTAAAACTAAGTTTTTTACCGTCGTTTTCAGCGTCTTCCCAAATTATTTTGAATTTTGAACATTGTCTAAAACCATCAAGCTCCTCATGAAACCATTCCTGCCCGATCTGCCTTATATCATCCTCATCAACCTCAGTAAACAAACCAGTAATTTCTATAGGAAGTGATTCATCTCTATTATGAAAATCATCAAGACTACGGCTCCCGGAACCCAAGGTGCAATAGGCTTCATACGCATCTAGTATCGTCGACTTACAACTATTGTTTTTACCTATCAAAACCACGACATTATCTATTAAAATTTTTATCTCTTCGCTTATCCCTTTAAAATTTTTGATATAGATCGCAGAAAGTTTCATACATTCTCCATAACAAGTTTTTCTATTAACAAGAAACTTAATTAACCATGCAATCCCCATAAATTAAACATGGTTATTTAAACAGTATATACTCATTTGCACACAGAGTCCTCTCATACATATCCTTCAGCTTGACGGTGTAGTTTTCGTTGTAGTGGTTCACTGAATTTGGCCACCTGAACAGAGATGATATGCTCACCTCAGAACACCACTGGTTCTCCAATGAAAAGAAGAAATTTTAATCCTGAATTAAAATGCGAATCAGCTCAGTTGGTTGTCGACCAAAATTATACCGTCTCTGACGCCGTCGCGCCTGCGCTTGCCTTTTAGTGGCGATCCCAAAGGCATTAAACGCGAATTTGGATCCAAAACGTACCAGATGATATCCGCAAAACCAATCCCGTAAATAACTAAGTGATCTATCCCCGGTTACAGCAAAACACGCTTGTATAAACCACTACGACTGGCGCCATTTTGCAGCCTGATAGCTGAGAAAGTAACCTGCAATGAGAGAGACAGCAAAGCCACTCAACTTTGCCCATATGTTGTCAAACCAGAAAAAAGATCCCATAGCCAGAAAAACGGAAACAGCTGTAATAAGCCCCTCTACAGAATGGGACGCCAGTTTAGTTAAAAACGATTTTACAGACTTCATTCTGTATCTCTTTACAATCGATAGGGTGGCTTTCAATGAAGACAAGGTAAGGTTCAAGCTGTTTTTCTACCAGAAAATATACCATATCCAGATTTTCACGCTTCCCCCTCATATACGCCATTGGAATGTAGGTTTAACGCGCGCAGTCGCAAAGGAGTATGCGGGCCCTGGTATTCGGGTCAACGCGGTCCGCCCGGGCGCGACCGAAACGCCAAATTACATGCGTTCGACCGGTGGAGATGCACATCTGCTTGATGACATGATTCCAATGCGGCGTATCGGTCAGCCTGAAGATGTAGCGGAAACCGTGTTATGGCTGCTTTCAGAAAAAGCCTCCTACGTAACGGGCTCGACCTTTTCAGTCGATGGCGGTATGTCGATTTAATCTTTCCTGTTACCGAAGTTTTACTTCGGTAACGCTTCCCCTTCTCCTCATCCTCCTGTATTTTAGACTTTCCTTAATTTAGCATTCTCTAAATAAAATGACCGAAAGCAACCTCACCCAGCTTAAAGAGAGCGCCCGGGCAGCCTCTGCGCTACTGAATGCCATGAGCAACCCCGGCAGGCTGATGATTCTTTGCACGCTAATTGACGCCCCCGGCACTCCGGCCGGTGAGCTCAGCAGGCTTATTGGGCTAAGCCCGTCTGCAACATCGCAGCATCTTGCCAGGATGAAAGAGGAAAACCTGATTGAGGGTCGTCGCCAGGCGCAGCGGATGAACTACTTCATCATTGACGACGCCGTTCAGAAAATTGTCGCGACCCTGAAAGCGATTTACTGCCCGGAGCCAGAACAATGAGTCTTACCAGCGCATTACCCAAAGAAATTCAGCAGATTAACCAGCAAGGCGCGCTGATTGTCGATATCCGTGAACGGGACGAGTTTCGCCGCGAGCATATCCCTGACGCCATTTCCCTGCCGCTGTCAGAGATCCAGGCAGGCGCAAAACTGGCGGGATCTTCCCCTGCTCAACCGGTGATTTTTCACTGTCAGGCCGGTTCGCGAACCCGGCAAAATGCGGATGCTCTTGCCCGTCTGACTGAGCCCGCCCGGGTGATTTTAATGGATGGTGGAATCAACGCCTGGAAGCAGGCCGGGTTGCCAACGGTGAAAGTCAGCAAACAGCCGCTCCCCCTGATGCGCCAGGTACAAATCGCCGCCGGTAGCCTTATTCTGGCGGGAGTCATCGCCGGTTACAGCATCAGCCCTGGGTTCTTTCTGCTACCCGCCTTTGTCGGCGCCGGACTGACTTTTGCCGGTATCAGCGGCTGGTGCGGTATGGCGATTTTGCTGGAAAAAATGCCCTGGAACCGGCGCTAAGCCGGTGGGCTCTTATCATTCCTGAATCTGCCCCAGAAACTTTTTCAGCACTTCGGAGCGGATCGCCCGATGATAAACCAGCGCCAGTTCGCTCTGAACCAGGCGATCCAGCGTATCGATATAGACGACGTTATTGAGCCGAATCGCCTGTACGGAAGCAGGAAGCAGCGCAATGCCGAAACCCGCCGAGACCAGGCTTATCACCGTGGGCACATCGCTAACCTTTTGCACCACCTTCGGCTGAAAGCCGGCCTGGCGGCAGGCATCGGTAAAATACTGCTCCAGCCCCATACCGTCGGGATCGGTCAGGGTTATCCAGTTTTCATTTTTCAGTGACGCCAGGGTTAGCGCCGTGGCATTCGCCAGCGGATGCTGCTCCCAGAGCGCCAGTCTGGTTTTTTCGCTAAAGAAAGGCCGCACCACCAGCTCATCCGGCACTGCTGCAAGCGGGGCGCGGATCGCCGCTATATCCAGACGATAGTTTTGTACTGCTTCATACAGCGTCTGAACGTCGCCGGTGGTCAGTGAAACCCGGATGTCAGGCCAGCGGGTACGAAGCTGGCGCAGCATGGCGGGGAGTTTTTCATTAAACATGGCGCTGGAGACATAGCCCAGATTCAGCACCCCCTGCTCTCCCCGCGCCGTACGCCTGGCTTCCAGCACGGCCTGGTCGGCCATCTCAATCGCCATACGCGCCTTTTGCAAAAAAGCTTCACCGGCGGGGGTCAGCGTTAAGCGCCGGTGGGCCCGGGAAAAGAGCGATACGCCGAGCCGCTGCTCCAGGCTTTTAATCTGCTGGCTCAGGGCAGGCTGGGCCATGTTCAGCCGCTCCGCCGCCCGATGCATATGAAGCTCTTCCGCCACTGTAATAAAGTTGCGCATCAGCCGAAACTGCATCGTCTGTCCCCCCTCGCCTTTTGATTATAAAAAACTTATCAATATTGCATAAATGATGCAATTGATAGCAATCCTTATTCGAATCACACTGATCCCATCGGTTTGAAGGAGGAATATATGGAAAATCAGGTTCAGGATTTGCGTAGCGCCATCGCGCTGCTGCAACAGCATGACGGTCAGTTTATTGAAACGAATCATCCGGTGGATCCGAATGCCGAACTGGCGGGCGTATACCGGCACATCGGCGCGGGTGGTACAGTGAAACGCCCTACCCGCACCGGCCCGGCGATGATGTTTAACAGCATCAAAGGCTATCCCCACTCGCGCATTCTGGTGGGGATGCACGCCAGTCGCGAGCGGGCCGCGCTGCTGCTGGGGTGTGAGCCTTCCCAACTGGCTTTGCACGTCGGTCAGGCGGTCAAAAATCCCGTCGCTCCCGTGGTGGTGCCTGCCTCACAGGCTCCCTGTCAGGAACAGGTCTTTTACGCTGACGACCCCGACTTCGATTTGCGTAAACTGCTTCCCGCCCCAACCAATACCCCCATCGATGCCGGTCCGTTCTTCTGCCTGGGGCTGGTGTTAGCCAGCGATCCTGAAGACGCCTCGCTCACCGATGTGACGATTCACCGCCTCTGCGTACAGGAGCGCGACGAACTTTCGATGTTCCTTGCCGCCGGGCGTCATATCGAAGTCTTCCGTCAGAAAGCGGAACAGGCCGGAAAACCGCTGCCGGTCACCATCAATATGGGGCTCGATCCCGCCATCTACATCGGCGCCTGCTTTGAAGCCCCCACCACGCCCTTTGGCTATAACGAACTCGGCGTCGCCGGGGCGCTGCGCCAGACGCCGGTCGAGCTGGTACAGGGGGTTTCCGTTGCACAAAAAGCCATCGCCAGAGCCGAAATTATTATCGAAGGGGAGCTGCTGCCAGAGGTGCGAGTCCGGGAAGATCAACACACCAATACCGGCCACGCCATGCCCGAATTCCCGGGTTACTGCGGTGAAGCCAACCCGTCGCTGCCGGTTATTAAGGTCAAAGCGGTCACCATGCGTCACCAGGCCATTCTTCAGACTCTGGTCGGCCCGGGCGAGGAGCACACCACTCTGGCTGGATTACCAACCGAAGCCAGTATCTGGAATGCCGTCGATGCGGCTATTCCCGGCTTCCTGCAAAATGTTTACGCCCATACCGCAGGCGGCGGTAAATTCCTGGGGGTTCTGCAGGTGAAAAAACGCCAGCCGTCCGATGAGGGGCGCCAGGCCCAGGCGGCGCTGATTGCGCTGGCGACTTACTCGGAATTGAAGAATATTATTCTGGTTGATGAGGATGTCGATATCTTCGACAGCGACGATATTCTGTGGGCTATGACCACCCGCATGCAGGGCGATGTCAGCATCACTAATATTCCGGGAGTCAGAGGGCACCAGTTGGATCCGTCCCAGATGCCGGATTACAGCCCGTCGATTCGCGGGCAGGGTATCACCAGTAAAACGATATTCGACTGTACGGTACCCTGGGCGCTGAAGTCCCGTTTTGAGCGGGCGCCGTTTATGGAAGTCGATCCCCGCCCGTGGGCGCCGGACTACTTTAAAAAATAACCGACGGCGTTAGTTAAACGCACAAAGCCCGCATGGCACTGCCTATGCGGGCTTGAGTCTCTCTGGCTCAGGCAGAGGTCAGATCTTTAATCTTCTCGCTGCTGCCATTACTCTTCACCGAGGCAATCCCCGTTTCCCGGGACTGGGGCGAAGCGTACATCTGGCTGGTGCCAATCACCTGATGATTAGCCGCTTTCAGGTTGAAGAATAACTTGCCGTTACTGGCCTCTTTCTTCTCGTAACGCTCATCCTGCGGGCTGTTGGTCTGAACGGATTTAATCCCATTTTCAGCCGCGCTTTTGGTGGTGTACAGCTCGCTGGTAAGAATGATCTCGCCATTACCGGCTTTTAAAACAAACCGGAACTGATCGTTGCTGCTTTTACTTAACTCGAACCATCCAGACATGTGAACTCCTTAATATAAGGCCATGGCGCAAAGAGTTTGCGATTTCCCTTAAACAGTATGCACAGAAAACGTACCGCTTCCAGTATGTTACTCGCGGTTCCAGGCAGATCGCATCAGGTCGCAATCCGGTAGCATTCCCGGGCATGCTGGTTAAATACCGCCACGACTTCGGGGCAAAGTTTACCGCCGGACGCTTCATCGTTAACGATAGCGATGGCCTGCTCAAGCGTCAGCGATGAGCGGTAGGGCCGGTGCTGACACAGCGCCTGAAAGACGTCGGCCACCGCCATAATGCGGCTTTCCAGCGCTAACTGCCCTGCCCGCTTCCTTAGCGGATAGCCCGACCCATCCAGCCGTTCGTGGTGATCGGCAGCCCAGGTCACGACCTTTTCAGAATCCAGGATATAGCGCAGGATGGCGCGGGTATCGGTCACATGGCGGCGAATGGTTTTATATTCGGCGTTATCGAGCCGCCCCTTTTTGTTCAGCACCTCTTCATCGGTAAATAGCTTACCGACATCGTGCAACAACCCGGCCACGAAAATCTGATACCGGCCTGCCTCATCCACCCCCATTTTGCTGGCGATAAAGAACGCCAGCTCTGCCACCTTACGCGAATGCTGATAGGTATAGGTGCTTTTATTATCGACAATCCGTGAAAAGAACTGGGCGATATCAATAAAGTACTGACGGGTCTGCGCCGGAAACAGCGCATTCAGATCCTGCTTAAGGATCAGGGTCTCAATATAGTGAGCGCGGAAGTAGAACCAGAAATCGTCAACCTCAATCATCTCATGCAACGCCGCGAGAATGCCCGGGTAGAATGCCGCACAGTCGCTGTTGGCGATCAGATAATCATAAACCGGCTCAATGACGATTTCCGACTCCTGGCCGTGCTGAAGCAAATCGAAGATCCTGGTTTTGCGGCAGGCCACGTCCAGCCGATCGCAGAGATTCACGATGGACGACAAAAAGCACTCTTCTTCCGTCAGACCGCCGTCGCGTGCTCTCCGCCAGTCGCCATGATGATATTGCACTGGCCTTGCGAACTGCCGCAACGGCGCACACTCCTGGAGCATCCTGTAGCCGCGAATACTGTGCTGGCTGTCGACGCCCACGTCGACTTCATCGTTCAGCAACCGTCGAATCTCATCCTGACTGGAAACGCCGCAATCGTGCAGCAGACCGCAAATTAACGCTTTCTGACACAAAGGCTCTGGCTTACCCATCGTCAACGCCAGCCGGTAGCACATAAAGCCAACATTGATACCGTGAAACGAAGGAGTGCTGGTAAAATTTTCCTCTGTTTTGGACACCGCGATCAGCGCCCGGTTAATATCAATTTTCAAGATGATCACCAACGATGGAACTTAGAGTAGGAAGCTATTTTTTCTCTGTTTTTAACCCGATAGAGCTTTTTATCGGCGCGATTAAAGGTCAGCGCCACCCGTGCTCAATACAGGAAATGCCGATGCTAACGCCGGTAGGAATCTGCGGACTGGCATCAATAGCCCGTGACAGTCGCCGGGCAATCCGTTCAATCTTCTCCGCCACGCTGGACGCTGGCTTCATTTCCGCGGGTAAGAATAGCGGCAATCGTATCCAGGTCTTGATAGACTTTTCACTTTACCTCATTAAAATCGTTTAGGTTATTTTTAAGGTAATGTTATCAGTATCCAGCACCATGACTGATTTGATGTCATTTATATAGTTTTTATAGCACTGAACGCCCGTGGATATAAGGATACTAACAACAATGATAGTCATGGCGGAGATAATAAGCTCCCACCGGGTAATGTTCCATAAATGATTCATATAAACAAAAGGCCACAAGATAGCAACCCAAAAAACGGCCTAAAAGTCTACCCGAAACGATAGCAGACTAACAGATTACTTTAGTTTTTTTCTTATCAGAAAAAGCCGTGAGCGCAGAAACATTTAACGTTAATAAAAATAACGATGAAGTTACAAATGACGCGATTTATTAATAATGCGGAAAAATGAATTAAGAAAAGGCTTTAAATTAATGGCTATTTGCTTGCGAGGATAACCTATTACCCCGAGTGATTAGTAGTGAAGTGAAAGATAAATGGTTTTACCGGCGCGTTATGAATATCCGACTCTTCAGCACAAAATGACAACGCGGCACGGCAAAATCCACAGCGCCGCGTGATATCACCAGGGTTCAGGCGGCCGGTAAAGCCTTACCCTCGGGCAGAGACTCCCCCGGAGCCGGGGAGAGCATTCGGGCAAACCCGGGCATCATTCCCAGCCAGCAGTCCCGGGTAAACAGCGACTGCCATCCGGCATAGCCGGTTTCTCCGCGTACCAGCGCCTGGTGGCTGGCTTCCAGCAGTTCGGGAAGATAATCGCCGGAGACACCCCAGGCGCACAGCTGGTCCGCAGCGCCAATACGCGCCACGCCGGGCAGCGCCGAAATCGGCGCTATCTGCTGATAGCTGGCCCCCAGAATCAGCCCCTGCCACTCCAGATAAGGCAGGTGATGCAGCAACTTGCTCAGCCTCCTCAAGGCACGGCGATCGGCGCTGAAGTGAATGCCACTTTCCAGCACCAGCAGATTCCCCCACTGCTGATCCAGAGCACTAGTCAACAGCCCGCTACAGCGCTCCAGCGGCGTATTGCCCACGGCAGGAACCATCACCATCCTGGCACGCCGCTGACCGGCGCGAGCCAGTTTATCAAACTGCACGCTGGCCGCTTCCCGCCTGGCGGGATCGTACAGCAATGCCACTGTCTCAAAGGCGTAGCGCACCGGCTGCTGCCCACCATTGCCATCTCCAGCCGCGAAGTCCGTCGGGCTTTCCCTGTGGCCATGAAAGATTGTCTGTTTCATCGTATCCGTGATCTGATTAACTCTGAGTTGATTACCGCCTGGTGACGTGGCGCTATCCGGCGCGCCGGTTTCCATTATCGGCCAGGCTTTTAAATGCATTAGTGTAGCCATCGGATTCGCTCCGGGTTACCTCCGGCGGCCGGTTACGCACATTTCGATGTAGCTGGCCTGCCAGAGGATTAGAGCGCCCACCAAATCAGCGCGGCGATACCACCAAACAGCAACCACTTAATAAGATAATAGACCGGCTTGTTCCACTTCTTCAGACGTTTGCCCACCCGCCGTATCGAATAAATATATTTAAAGGCGCGGTTAATTCCCCCTACCCGGTCGCTATCACTGTTGGGTGCCACTGCTGCGCTCATCAGATTGCGCCCCAGCCAGTGGTTAACGGCCTGTGTCCAGCGGTAGCGCATGGGGCGCTCTACATCGCAGAACAGAATAAGGCGGTTTTCCCCACTGGTGTTTTCCGCATAGTGGATATAGGTTTCATCGAACAGCACCCCTTCCCCATCGCGCCAGCTGTAGCATTTACCGTCCACCTCAATAAAACAACGATCGTCATTGGGCGTCGCCAGTCCCAAATGGTAACGCAGGGAACCGGCATAAGGATCGCGGTGACGCGGCAGACGGCTACCGTCCGGTAGCGTCGCGAACATGGCTGCCTTAATGGAGGGTATCGTCTTTAGCAGCGCAGTGGTTTTCGGGCACAGCTGATGCGCCGAAGGATGAGCCTCTTCATACCACTTCAGATAGAAGCGTTTCCAGCCGGTTTTAAAAAATGAGTTAAATCCAGCATCGTTATATTTGTCAGAAGCTTTAATCTCCTGGAGCGCCATCAGTTGCTGACCCTCTTCACGAATCTCCTGCCAGTTATCCTGTAATGTTTTAAGTTCCGGAAAGGTTTCCAGTGGTAGATAAGGCGTAGTCGGCACCCGGGAGAAAAGATACATAAACCCGTTTAGCGGTGCAGTAAATGTGGAGTGATCGGATAGCTGGCGCCAGAATTTATAACGGACGCGTCCCCGATAATGAACATACAGAACAGAGACAATAAAAATGAGCAGGATGACATACTTCATTGTTAATTCGCCAAAGTCGTTCAGTTACAAGCCAGCGTTATAATCCCTGCTAACAGGCTCTAAATGGCTCAGTTAAGCGCAAATATCATATCTTCAAAAACCTTTTGGTAACACACTCGTAGCATTTCTACAGCACGAATGGCATAAAACAGTAAACAGATCTCGCCAGTCACGCTATACCAGGAGAGTAGCGTTATCACAAAACAGAGGAGAACAATGATGTACCAGATTGGTGATATTGTGCAGCCGCGCACTGGCGGGCCGAAACTGAAAATTGTGGAAATTCACGACGACCAGGTGGTCGGCGTAGCGACAAATGATGAAAACGCAGAAAAGATTACCCTGAAAGCCGCCGATGTCACCCCCTATACGGAAGAGGGTGATTTCGGCGTCTGTTAAATAAGCGACTCCTCTCCCGATACGGGAGAGGAGTATTATCAGATCAGGAAGTCGTCCAGAGACTTACCGGATTCGATAGCCTGAGCGATAGCTTTCGGCGTACGGCCCTGACCGGTCCAGGTTTTTTCGCTGCCGTCCAGATCGGTATAACGATATTTCGCCGGACGGGCGGCGCGCTTTTTACGCGGGGCGCTGCCGAGCTCTTTAATCAACTCATTCGGGTCAATACCGTCGGCCTGCATCAGTTCAACCCAGGTCTTTAACTTCTCTTCACGTTCCGCAATCTCCTGCTGACGAGAGCTCTCTTCCTCACGGCGCTCTTCAGCCACCATCCGGAATTTTTCCAGGATCTCTTCGAGCTGCTCAATAGAAAATTCGCGCGCCATAGCACGCAGGGTACGGATGTTATTGAGGTTTTGTAATGTTAAAGACATATATCTCCCACAGTATCAGGCAAGGATTAGAAATAAACGGCGTCATAAGGTACTGGATTGGAAATTATATTACCAGTCGCAGCCCCACAACCGTATAAACTTTCAACAACAACGCCGCTATAACGATATATATAGTAACCTAACTGAATATTATTTAAACCCCAATGAGATTCATCTGTCATATTAACCTCCTCTGGATTCAGGTTATTCTTCGAATATCGCCGTGGACAAGCGTTGCTGCTCCGTGCTGAAAACGCAGAAAGGACGCTACCTGGCGCGAAGAGAAATATCGTTTCAGGCGCGGGAAAATTCGCTTAACAATAATAAATATGACGATCGTAAGACTGCCGGAAATATCGCAGTAGTCACCGGACATCATCCGCACTCCCCTCCGGGTGATACAGTCAGGCGTTTACCATTAGTTCACAATAAATCTACATTTACGATCATTTTATCAACGGTCTGCCGGGGTGTTCAGAAAAAGCAGTCTGAAATTATGAATCCATCATCAAATTGATATTAAAGAAATTACCTGACGAAGACCGTCAAAAATGGTGTAAATAGCACCTTTTGAGGTTCCGCAAAAAATTTTGTGACTAAAAGTCCCGGAAATAAAAACTTTCACCTGGTTGCCCACCGCAAAGATAGTGCTATATCCTATACAAAGCCCATTAAAGCAAAAGATAAAACCATAACAAAAGCGCTTTTACAGCAATTGACGCCAAAAAGAGAGGATCCCGTGATATTTAAAACGTCGCATCTGCGCCATGCGGCCGCAGACACCTTCGCTATGGTGGTCTGGTGCTTTGTTACGGGGATGCTGATCGAGATCTTTATTTCAGGAATGGCATTCGAGCAGTCGCTGTCGTCCAGGCTGGTCTCAATTCCGGTCAATATCATCATCGCCTGGCCCTACGGCCTGTGGCGTGATGCGGCTATCCGCTTTTCCCGGCGGCTAACCAACGCTCGCTGGGGGAAAACCCTGGCCGATGTGCTGGCCTACGTAAGCTTTCAGTCGCCCGTGTACGCTGCCATCCTCTGGTCGGTTGGGGCGGAGCCCGCGCAGATCCTCGCGGCTGTCAGCTCCAACATCGTGGTTTCCATGCTGATGGGCGCCGCATACGGGTTTTTTCTGGATTACTGTCGGCGCCTGTTCCGGGTTTCCGGCTACGAGCGAATCAGGGCAAGCGCCTGATCTCTGAAGGGGATTTTCGGTATTAGCCAAACAGCCCGGACAAATAGCGTTCCAGTGCAATGCGTGAACTGAAGCCGTGAGGAATGCCGTAGTGTTCTTCTGCATCGCCGCCCAGCCATAGCGGGAATTCATGATAGTGATTGCAGGTTTTGATTTCCGAGGCAGGGTCGGCAAGCGTCAGGCTGCGCTCTTTCAGGGCCGGGTGGATAATCAACGCGGTACGTCCCATACGCGCCTCGCGATTGACATAAACAAAGTTGTCACCGCGGCGATAGCCATAGGCTTTGTTGGTCACAGCCTCCATGGTAAAGCCAGCTTTTTCCAGTACGCGCGCTACCTCATCGGGTCGTAAATACATAGTTTTTCCTCGTCATCTTTGTACCGCAGCGCAACCTTACATGATGCTCCCGGCATGCGCTTTCGGAATAATCCACAAACCATGCCCTGCGGCCCACTCCGGGGCAAAAATGCAGATTCGGGCGTTTTTCTCGGGAATCGGACCGGGAGATTTACCAGGTGTAGCAGAAAAAATCACCGCTGGCGGGCGATCCGGAACCCGGCAAGGTAACAGAATTTTTCAGCAATCGTGGATCGACGTATAGCGCTGCGCGTCCGGGCCTGTCTGGTTCCCGCTCATCACTCGGGGAAGCCATAACCCGGAGAAATACCCCTTCTTTCTTCCAGCCGCTCGCGGAGCCGGATTTTTTACAACAATGCCCGATGCAAACGCGCTGCCAGCTCTTCCGCGTGGCGGGCGCTGGCAATATTGGTAAAGCTCATGATCAATCCCCCTTCCCCCTGGCTTTCCAGTCGCCATGCGCCCAGCGCCTCCACCGCCAGTCCGGCATCACGAGCCCTGGCCGCGGCAGTGCGATCGTCCCCGGTCACCGGCATCAGTAGTTGGATCCCCCCGGCCTGAGGCACGACCGGAAACCCCTGTTCCGCCAGAGCCTGTTCCAGCCAGCGGCGGCGCTGAGTATAGATCTGGCGCATCTTTTTCAGGTGGCGCCAGAAGTGACCTTCGCCGATAAAGTCGCTGATGGCCAGCTGAATCAGCGGCGGTACGGAACAGGGCGTCAGCACGCTCTGTTCAGCAAAGGCGTTCGTCACCTCTTCCGGCACTACCAGCCAGCCACAGCGCAAAGCGGGAAACAGCGTCTTGCTGAAGGTGCCTGCATAGATGACGCGCCGGGGAGCATCCAGGCTCTTCAGAGGCGGTAGCGGACGCCCCTGATAGCGAAATTCACTGTCATAGTCATCCTCGATTATCCAGGCATCACGCTGTACTGCCCAGGCCAGCAGCTGGCGACGGCGGCTGGCGGCAAGTGCAACGCCCAGCGGACTCTGATGAGCTGGAGTCAACAGGGCAAAACGGGCACCGGGATAGCGGCGGATGGCTTCATCAATCACCATCCCTTCCCCATCTACCGGCACCGGATTCAGCCGTAATCCGTTTTGCTCCAGCACCGGGCGGATAAAAGGATAACCGGGGTCTTCCACCCAGATACCGTCGCCCTGGCGAGCCAGAGCGCGTAGCAGCAGCGTCATCACCATGGGGTAGCCAGCGGCGATAAATACCTGTTCCGGACGGCAGTCGATACTACGCGAAAAACGCAGCCAGTCGGCAATAGCCTGCCGCAGCCCCCAATTTCCTGCGGGATCCGGTAATGCCAGATCGAAGCGACTCTGCTGACGCAGGCGCCTGCCCATCACCCTGGCCCACAGCCCACGGGGGAAAGCATCCAGCGCCGGAAGGCCAGGCTGGAACGGCAGCGGCGCCGGATGGCGGCGATCTGCCCCTTTTTGTAAGGGACGGACGGGCCGGGCGGAAAGTGCCGCGCTGACATAGGTTCCCGAACGGCTACGGCGTTCCAGCCAGCCCTGAGCCACCAGCTCCCCCAGTGCATTTTCCACGGTAGCTCGTGACACGCCCTGCTCCTGAGCAAGTACGCGGCTGGACGGCAGGCGGGAACCGGGCGGTAGTTCTCCGCTTTCAATGGAACGCCTAATCTGCTCCGCCAGTTGCCGGTAGCGCGGTACAAATGAGGAAGAAGTTCTGGTCTGCATTTTTATCCATTTTCTGGCTCTCTTTTACAGACCATTATAGTGTTATTTTCCCCGGACCACTTGAGGAGGAAAAGATGAGCACACTACGTCAGCCCTATCGCGAACTTTCGGCAGAGGTGAATAAACAGATGGTTGCGGCGCTGATGGCGCTGGAAAAAGGGCCGCTTGATGGCCGCTTAATCGAGCTGGTCTTTCTGCGGGTATCCCAGATTAACGGCTGCGCATACTGCCTTGAAATGCACAGCAACGCGCTGCGCAAACGCGGCGAAGATCAGGCCAGACTGGATGCACTGGCCGGCTGGCGGGTCAGCCAGCGTTTTAGTGAAAAAGAGCAGGCGGCGCTGGCCTGGGCTGAAGCGGTCACTCATATCGCGGAAAGCGGTGCCGGTGATGAGGTTTATCATCCGCTGGAGCAGCACTTTAGCCCCCAGGAAATCAGCGATCTGACCCACGCTATCGCCCTGATGAACGCCTTCAATCGTCTGGCCGTCGGCATGAGAATGTAGCGCCAGCGCCAGTTTCAGGCACGGAACGACAGCGCCCCGGACGGGGCGTTTTTTATGGTTAAAATACCATATATTGCGCGGTTGAAAGTTTTACAAACTACATCTAGTATTTACCCATCAGACAACAGACGATCCTGACGACCTAAACGTCGCCGCCTTGTCATTTTAAATGGAAATACGAATCATGCGCATTACTATTTACACTCGTAATAACTGCGTGCAGTGCCACGCGACGAAGCGCGCTATGGAGAGCCGCGGTTTCGACTTTGAGCTGATTAACCTGGACCAGCATCCCGAGATGGCAGACGGCCTACGCAGCCAGGGCTATCGCCAGCTGCCAGTGGTAGTCACCGATAGCGAAAGCTGGTGCGGATTCCGCCCCGATATGATCAACCGACTGCGGATGCCAGTGAACAGCGCGGCGGGCGCATGACCCGGCTGGTTTACTTCTCCAGTACATCGGAGAACACCCACCGCTTTATCCAGCGCCTTGGATTACCGGCGCTGCGCATACCGGTGGATGAAGCGCAGCCTCTGTGCGTCAGCGAACCCTACATCCTGGTCACCCCGACATACGGCGGCGGCGGCTCTAAAGGCGCCGTTCCCCGCCCGGTTATCCTGTTTCTGAATAACGAACATAATCGCGCGCTGCTGCGCGGCGTGATTGCCGCTGGCAATCGCAATTTTGGCAAAGCTTATTGCCTGGCGGGCGACATCATCGCCCGAAAATGCCACGTTCCCCTGCTCTACCGCTTCGAGCTGCTGGGAACCCCACAAGATATCGACAACGTGCGTAAGGGAGTAACCGAATTTTGGCGACAACAGACCCCCTCTCTGTAACTCCGGAAATGCCTGACTGGCACGCCCTGAACGCGATGCTCAATCTCTATGATGAGCAGGGGCACATTCAGTTCGACAAAGACCATCTGGCAGTAGACAGCTACCTGCACCAGCACGTTGAGCCCAACACTCGTCGCTTCCCGGATACCAACACACGGCTAACCACCCTGGTGGAGGAAGGCTATTACGAAGCCCAGGTGGTTGAGCGTTACTCACGCGCCTTTCTGGTTGAACTGCTGGAGCAGGCCCACGCCAGCGGCTACCGTTTCAGCACCTTCCTCGGCGCCTGGAAGTTCTATAATAGCTACGCGCTGAAGAGCTTCGATGGCAGCCAGTATCTGGAACATTTTGCGGATCGGGCCTGTATGGTCGCCCTGACCCTGGCTCAGGGCGATGAACGCCTGGCGCGCCAGCTGACGGACGAAATACTGAGCGGCCGTTTCCAGCCAGCGACCCCGACCTTCCTCAATGCGGGCAAACAGCAGCGCGGCGAGATGGTCTCCTGCTTTCTGCTGCGCATCGAAGATAATATGGAGTCCATCGGTCGCGCCGTAAATTCGGCGCTTCAGCTTTCCAAACGCGGCGGCGGCGTGGCATTTTTGCTGTCGAATCTGCGCGAGTCGGGTGCTCCCATTAAGCGGATCGAAAACCAGTCGTCGGGCGTGATTCCGGTGATGAAGATGCTGGAAGATGCCTTCTCCTACGCTAATCAGCTCGGTGCCCGCCAGGGGGCTGGAGCCGTCTGGCTCCATGCTCACCACCCGGACATCCTGCGCTTTCTGGATACCAAACGCGAAAACGCCGACGAGAAGATCCGCATCAAAACCCTGTCATTGGGGGTGGTGATCCCCGATATCACCTTCCGTCTGGCGAAGGAAAACCGGCAAATGGCGCTGTTTTCTCCTTATGATGTAGAACGCCTGTACGGTAAGGCGTTCGGGGATATCAGCATTTCGGCAATGTACGACCAGCTGCTGGCCGACAGCCGGGTGCGTCGTAAGACTATCAGCGCTCGCACCTTCTTCCAGACTCTGGCGGAAATCCAGTTTGAATCCGGCTATCCCTACATCATGTATGAGGACACGGTGAACCGCGCCAACCCCATCGCCGGTCACATTAATATGAGCAATCTCTGCTCTGAAATTTTGCAGGTGAACGCCGCCAGCGAATATCGCGACGATCTTAGCTACAGCAAGGTGGGGCGCGATATCTCCTGCAACCTGGGATCGCTGAATATCGCCCATACCATGGATTCGCCTGACTTCGGCCTGACGGTAGAAACGGCGGTGCGCGGCCTGAGCGCAGTCTCCGATATGAGCCATATTCACTCTGTGCCTTCCATCGAGGCAGGTAATGCGGCTTCCCACGCCATTGGTCTGGGGCAGATGAACCTGCACGGCTATCTGGCCCGGGAAGGCATCGCCTACGGCTCTGAAGAGGGGCTGGATTTCACCAATATCTACTTCTACACCATCACCTGGCACGCCCTGCGGGCCTCTAACCAACTGGCCAGAGAGCGCAGCCAGCGCTTTGCCGGGTTCGAGTCTTCCCGCTATGCCAGCGGCGACTGGTTCCGCCCCTATCTGGAACAGCGCTGGCAGCCGAAGACCGAAAAGGTGGCGGCGCTGTTTGCCCGGGCCGGTATTACCCTCCCCACCCGGGAAATGTGGCAGCAGCTACGCGACGATGTCATGACATGGGGGCTGTATAACCAGAATTTACAGGCGATTCCCCCCACGGGCTCTATCTCTTACATCAATCACGCGACGTCCAGCATTCACCCCATTGTGTCGCGCATTGAGATTCGTAAAGAGGGCAAGACCGGTCGCGTCTACTATCCGGCCCCCTTTATGACCAATGAAAACCAGGCCCTGTGGCAGGACGCCTATGAAATCGGCCCGGAAAAAATCATCGACACCTATGCCGAAGCCACCCGTCATGTGGATCAGGGGCTGTCGCTGACGCTGTTCTTCCCGGATACCGCCACCACCCGTGACATTAACCGGGCCCAGATCTATGCCTGGAAGAAAGGCATTAAAACGCTGTACTACATCCGCCTGCGCCAGATGGCGCTGGAGGGCACCGAGGTCGAAGGCTGCGTCTCCTGCGCGCTGTAAGGAATCACTAATGAGACATTTAACCCGGGTTTCCGCCATCAACTGGAACAAAATTCAGGACGCTAAGGATCTCGAGGTCTGGAACCGGCTAACCAGCAATTTCTGGCTGCCGGAAAAGGTACCGCTATCTAACGATATCACCGCCTGGCAGAGCCTGAGTCCCGCCGAACAGCAGCTAACGATTCGGGTCTTTACCGGCCTGACGCTGCTGGACACCATTCAGAACACCATTGGCGCCCCCGCGCTGATGGAAGATGCCCTCACCCCTCATGAAGAGGCGGTATTTTCCAATATCAGCTTTATGGAGGCGGTCCACGCCCGCTCATACAGCTCTATCTTTTCCACCCTGTGCCAGACCCGGGAAGTGGATGCCGCTTACGCCTGGAGCGAAGAGAATGAGGCGCTGCAGAATAAAGCGCGTATTATCCTGGAACAGTACGCAAGCCACTGTCCGTTAAAGAAAAAAATCGCCAGCGTATTTCTGGAGTCGTTCCTGTTCTATTCCGGCTTCTGGTTGCCGATGTACTGGTCGAGCCGCGGCAAACTCACCAACACCGCCGATCTTATCCGCCTGATCATTCGTGACGAGGCGGTACATGGTTATTACATCGGCTATAAGTATCAGAAGGGGCTGGAGAGCGTGACCCAGGAACAGCGCGATGATCTACGCAATTTCGCCCTTGAGTTGATGATGGCGCTGTACGAAAACGAGCTTACCTATACCGAAGCGCTGTATGGCGATTCCGGTTGGGAAGAAGAGGTAAAATCGTTCCTGTGCTACAACGCCAACAAGGCGCTGATGAACCTGGGGTATGAGGCGCTGTTCCCGCCTGAAATGGCGGAAGTCAACCCGGCGATTATGGCCGCCCTCTCTCCCAATGCCGATGAAAACCACGACTTTTTCTCCGGTTCAGGCTCTTCCTATGTGATGGGAAAAGCGGTTGCCACCGAAGATGAAGACTGGGATTTTTAATCTCTCTTTATTCTTTAATTGAATGATCAATTAATAAAAAATAACGCCCGAATTATTTGAATTCGGGCCAAAAAAAAACACACTATAAGCATTTGCTTATTACAAAAATTATCTTTAAAAATGGTGTTCATTTCTCCATCAGAAAAATGACCATTTTCTGCACCACATCACAAAAATAGCCTCATCGATTATCCACTCCGAGCCCTTGTCTCACGGTAAATTTACAACCATTAGCATATTCTCATGCAAAGTCATCTCAGGATATGAGGGTTGCCACAGAATCTGAGTATGTTAGGGTATAGCCTGAGTTTTATTTCACCAGGAATTTCAATATATTCAAATAAAAACAGGAATACGCTCTTGCATGGCAATTAAATTAGAAGTCAAAAATCTTTACAAGGTATTTGGGGAACATCCCCAACGAGCCTTCAAATATATAGACCAGGGTTTCTCAAAAGAGCAACTTTTAGAGAAAACAGGGCTTTCACTGGGCGTTAAGGACGCCAATCTGACCATTGAAGAAGGCGAGATCTTCGTCGTTATGGGGCTTTCCGGATCGGGAAAATCCACCATGGTACGCCTTCTCAATCGCCTGATAGAGCCCACCCGCGGCCAGGTACTGATCGATGGTGTGGATATCGCCAGAATATCGGAACCTGAACTCCGTGAGGTGCGCAGAAAAAAAATCGCCATGGTCTTCCAGTCCTTTGCGCTAATGCCCCATATGAATGTCCTGAATAATACAGCATTCGGTATGGAATTAGCCGGCGCCCCTCAGCAGGAGCGCCAGGAAAAAGCCCTCGACGCCCTGCGCCAGGTGGGACTGGAAAATTACGCGCACGCATACCCGGATGAACTTTCCGGCGGTATGCGTCAGCGCGTAGGTCTGGCCCGCGCCCTGGCCATTAATCCCGACATTCTGCTAATGGACGAAGCTTTCTCGGCGCTCGATCCCTTAATTCGCAGTGAAATGCAGGATGAATTAGTCAAACTCCAGGCTAAACATCAGCGCACCGTGGTCTTTATTTCCCACGATCTTGATGAGGCGATGCGGATTGGCGATCGCATTGCCATTATGCAAAACGGCGAGGTGGTTCAGGTCGGTACACCGGATGAGATCCTCAACAACCCGGCCAACGATTACGTTCGCACTTTCTTCCGCGGCGTTGATATCAGCCAGGTCTTTAGCGCCAAAGATATCGCCCGCCGGACACCGCGCGGCCTGCTGCGCAAGACCACCGGTTTTGGTCCCCGCTCGGCGCTGAAGCTGCTTCAGGACGATGCTCTGGAGTTCGGCTACATCATCGAGCGCGGCCAGAAATTTCTTGGCATCGTCTCTATCGACTCCCTGAAACGCGCGCTGGCGGCGGGACAGGGACTGGATGAGGCGCTGCTCGACTCTCCGGAACCCGTGATGGCAGATACGCCACTCAGCGAGCTGCTCACCCCCGTCGGCCAGGCCCCCTGCGCGGTACCGGTCGTGGATGAGGCACAGCAGTACATCGGCATCATCTCCAAGGGGATGCTGCTGCAGGCATTAGATCGGGAGGGAGCAAACAATGAGTGAACAGAATAATCCATGGGGTAGCGCCGAAACGACTAACCAGGCCGCAGATGCCGCAAACCAGGCGCCGAATAACGGCGCAGACGCCGGTTCAGCCGCCGATGCCTGGGGCGCCCCGGCCCAGACGCCGCAGGACGGCGGCGGCGGTGCCGACTGGCTGAACAGCGCCCCCGCGCCGCAACCAGAACACTTCAACATCATGGATCCGTTCCACCATACGCTGATTCCGCTGGACAGTTGGGTCACCACCGCCATCGACTGGATAGTCACCCACTTCCGCCCGCTGTTCCAGGGGATCCGCGTACCGGTGGACTATATCCTGAACGCCTTCCAGCAAATGCTGCTGGGCATGCCGGCGCCAGTGGCGATTCTGATTTTCGCCCTGATCGCCTGGCAGATGTCGAGCCTGAGCATGGGGGTGGCGACCCTGGTGTCGCTGATCGTCATCGGCGCCATCGGCGCCTGGTCCCAGGCGATGATCACCCTGGCGCTGGTGCTGACCGCGTTGCTGTTCTGCGTGGTGATAGGTCTGCCACTTGGGATCTGGCTGGCGCGTAGCCCCCGAACCGCGAAGATCGTGCGCCCGATACTCGACGCCATGCAGACCACGCCAGCCTTCGTCTATCTGGTACCGATCGTCATGCTGTTCGGTATCGGCAACGTGCCCGGGGTGGTGGTGACCATTATCTTCGCCCTGCCCCCCATCGTGCGTCTGACGATCCTGGGGATTAACCAGGTGCCTGAAGATCTGATCGAAGCCGCGCGATCTTTTGGTTCCAGCCCGCGTCAGATGCTGTTTAAGGTTCAGCTGCCGCTGGCGATGCCCACCATTATGGCCGGGGTTAACCAGACCCTGATGCTGGCGCTGTCGATGGTGGTGATTGCCTCAATGATTGCCGTTGGCGGTCTGGGTCAGATGGTACTGCGGGGGATCGGCCGACTGGATATGGGTCTTGCCTCGGTGGGCGGCGTAGGGATCGTGATCCTCGCGATTATCCTCGACCGACTGACCCAGTCCATCGGCCGCGATGCCCGCAGCCGCGGCAGCCGCCACTGGTATCATTCTGGTCCGGTGGGTCTTCTGATGCGTCCCTTCACCAAATAAGCGTCGGGCGGCTTCGCAGCCGCCTGCCCTGCTCCCACAAACAAAAGGAATAACGATGAAACATTCTGTCCTGTTTGCCACAGCCTTTGCCACACTGGTCTCTACCAGCGCCTTTGCCGACGCCCTACCGGGCAAAGGAATCACTGTAAAACCGGTGCAGAGCACCATTACCGAAGAGACTTTCCAGACCCTACTGGTCAGCCGCGCGCTGGAAAAACTGGGTTATACCGTCGATAAACCGGGCGAAGTGGATTACAACGTCGCCTACACTTCCATTGCCTCTGGCGATGCCACCTTCCTGGCCACCAACTGGCAGCCCCTGCACGATGATATGTACAAGGCCGCCGGCGGCGATAACAAGTTCTACCGCGAAGGCACCTTTGTAACCGGCGCAGCCCAGGGCTATCTGATCGATAAAAAGACCGCCGATAAGTACAAGATCAAGAGTATCGATCAGCTTAAAGACCCCAAAATCGCCAAACTGTTCGACTCTAACGGTGACGGCAAGGCGGATATGACCGGCTGTAACCCGGGCTGGGGCTGTGAAACGGTGATCAACCATCAGCTTAAGGCCTTCGGTCTGGAAAAAACCGTGACCCATAATCAGGGCAACTATGCGGCGATGATGGCGGATACCATCACCCGCCACAAAGAGGGCAAGCCGATTCTGTACTACACCTGGACGCCGTACTGGGTCAGTGATGTGATGAAGCCGGGCAAAGACGTGGTCTGGCTGCAGGTGCCTTTCTCCTCAATGCCTGGCGAGCAGAAAGATATCGATACCAAACTACCGAACGGCACCAACTACGGCTTCCCGGTGAACGTGATGCATATCGTCGCCAATAAGGCATGGGCCGCGAAGAACCCGGCTGCGGCAAAACTGTTCGCCATCATGAAGCTGCCGCTGGCCGATATCAACGCCCAGAACGCGATGATGCATGACGGTAAATCATCCGAAGCGGATATCAATAACCACGTCGATGGCTGGATCAAAGCCCATCAGGCGCAGTTCGACGGCTGGATCAAACAGGCGCTGGCTGCCCAGAAGTAACGGATAGCTGATTGCAAAAACGCCCGCGTTCGTAATGGTCGCGGGCGTTATCGCGTGAGCATAGTTTCACGATCATCGCACCAGATAGCGGCACAGATAAGCCACCGGCTCCGCCACCTGCAGATGGAAACCGCTCTGCGCCGGTACGGTGAAAACCGAGCCGGAGCTAAAGGTTTTCCAGGCCGCCTCGCCAGGCAGCAGCACCTTTAACGCGCCGCTGACCACGGTAAACTCTTCCGGCTGCGCGGTATCGAAGGTATATTCCCCTACCGACATCACCCCCACACAGGCCTGTCCGGCGCTGGCGCTAGTAAAGCCGATGGATTTCACTTTCCCCAACAGATAATCATTGCTGTTAAGCATAAGGCCTCCCCCGTTGCCCTCTGGGAAGACTATAGTTGCCAGCGGCAATCCCCGCCACAGCGCTTAAACCAACAGCTCCGAAGTCAGACGCGCCAGTAGCATATGCGACAGCAGCACCGGCACATCCAGCGCCCGCTGTAGCAGGTCGCGATGATGCTGATGAAAACCCAGGCTGTCGAGCACCAGCACATCGGCTCCACGCTGTACCAGCTCCCTTCCTGCGCCGACCAGGGCGCTGTCATCGCTCAGAGAAGCCGCGGGGGTATACAGGGGCGAATTCCCCAGCTCCCGCCACTTTTTCTGCTGGAACGAGAGCAGCTCCGGCGTTGGCAGCAGGATCCCCACCTGATGCCCTTCTACGATCGAGGCCACCAGCGGCGGGATCAGTCGGTCAGGCACCAGCAGCATCGCATTGCGGGTGCTAAGCCGGGTGTAGCGGCCATTCCCCAGTACCAGAATGACGTCATAGTCCTGGTTATCCAGGAGCTCGATCATCCCCTGTAGCGCCAGTTCGACCTTAGTGAGTGAGAGCTGTACCAGTTCGCCATCCCTGAGCAGCGCCAGCACGGTCTCTTCACCCGGGGCGGCGCCGTAATCCTCCAGTGCCTCTTCGCGGGTCAGCCGCCCTAACAGACTGATATGCGTAATTTGTTGTTCAGTGATATGTTCGGTTAAAAGTGGCATGACTTCACCCACCGGCACGACGCCGGCGGTGACAATCGCCAGGGATGTGTTCATCTTGCTCGCCTTTTTTGCCAACCACTACTTTTCGGATACGGCCGCCAGCGCGCACGTGCCAACGGTCGATTATAAATTAACCACAAGCCTGGCACGTTACGGGAAATGTTTCGTTAAAAAGATTAACGAAATGTCAACCGTTGCGCTTTAATCCCATGAAGTCACAGGTAAAAACGATGAGCAAAAGGAATAATTAATGTGCGGCGGGACACCGCACACGGGAAGTCAGGAAACTAGCAAGCATCTGCCAGTCGCAGCGCGCACAGAATCTGCGTCACCACCTGCTGCGGCGGAAGGCTGGCATCCACCACGTGATGGGCAGCTTCGCGGTACAGGGCATCGCGGGCTGCCAGGACCTCGGCCACTTCATCGCTAATCCCACGGCCGGTCAGGGTTGGCCGCTGCCCCTCTTCCGGGAAAGCCTCCAGCCTTCTGGCCAGTTCGGCCACCGACGCCTCTAAATAGATAACCACGCCGCGTTCGCGCATAAAGCGACGATTATGGTCAGCCAGCACCATACCGCCACCGGTCGCGATCACCTGTTCGGGGGCCGTTACGGCCTGCAGAGCCTGGGATTCCCGCTGGCGAAAACCGGCCCACCCTTCACCTTCCACAATCTGCGCTACGTTCATTCCGGCATTCTGTTGCAGCCAGTGATCGGTATCGGCAAAGCGATAGTTAAGGGCCTGCGCCAGCTCGCCGCCAACCGTGGTTTTACCGCAGCCACGTGCGCCGACTAAAAACAGGGGTTGTGTCATGGGTGGAAAATCCTCTCTCTCCGTCGTCCTTGTCGGTCCAGGTTTGTGACTGGGGGTCGAAACTGGGATCATATCAGCTGGCTAGTACAGAGAAAAGTGTAACGTAAATAATACAGTGCAACGTTAACGGTACGCGTCTGATAACCAGAAAAGTCTAACGTATTTATCAACTGTAAACTTTATGTACCAAATAGCAGCCCCACCTTACCGAAAGTGGCCATCGTGCTCAACCTTTTCCTGCCAGATAAGAATGAGATGTCCGTTAACATATTTCCGCAAACCTTTACCCGGATTCCCGTTTACAGCTCGCCATTTTACGGCAAACTGGTAACCGTATTGAGAATGATGGAGCCAGGAAACTATGCAATCTGAAGAACAACGCCTGATCGATGGGCTTTTTGATCGTCTGCAGCAGGCGCAGGATAACAGCACAGCACGCGATGAAGCAGCCGAATCACGGATTAATGAGCATCTGAAGCGTCAGCCTGCCGCCCCCTACTATATGGCGCAGACTATCCTGATCCAGGAAGCGGCGGTGAAACAGCTCAATGCCCGAATTCAGGAGCTGGAATCTCAGGTTCGCGAACTGGAACAGGCCAAACCGGCCAGTGGCGGTTTCCTGGCCGGGCTGTTCGGCGGCGGCCAGCAGAGCACGCCGACGCGTCAAACCGCCAGCGCCGCGCCTCATGGTGGTAGCGCCCCCATTCCCGGCACCAGCCAGTACCAGCAGAGTGCCGCACCGGGTGGTTATGCCCAGTCGGCAGCGCCTCAGGCGACTCGCGGCGGCGGCTTTATGGCTGGCGCCCTACAGACGGCGGCAGGCGTGGCGGGCGGCGTGGTACTGGGTAATATGCTGACCGGCATGTTCCAGCATTCCCAGCCGCAGGAGATCGTGAACATCATTAACGAGCCCGAGCCACAGGCGAATGATGCCGCCAGCACGACAGCCGATAACCCGGCGGCTGACAACTCCGCAGCCGACAACGATCGGGGCGACGACGCGTTCCAGGACGCCAGTGTCACTCAGGATGACGGCGGCGACTGGATGAACTTCGGCGGCGACGATTTTGGCGGCGACGGCGACTTTGGCGGTGACGACGACAGCTGGCTCTAACCCCTCCTGGCCGCCTGCAGCCACTTGTCCAGTTCAGCGGCAAACTGCTGGCGGTCGCGCGGACTGAGCGTTGCCGGTCCGCCGGTTTGAACGCCGCTACTGCGCAGCGTTTCCATAAAGTCACGCATCGTCAGACGTTCACGGATGGTCGCCGGGCTGTAGCGTTCACCGCGCGGGTTAAGCGCTGCGGCCCCCTTTTCCAGCACCTCGGCGGCCAGCGGGATATCAGCGGTGATAACCAGATCTCCGGCTGCGCAGCGGCGCACAATTTCGTTATCCGCCACATCAAAGCCCGACGCCACCTGCAGGGTGCGGATCATTGGGGAAGCGGGCACCCTGAGCGCCTGATTCGCCACCAGAGTGACGGGAATTTGCGTCCGCATCGCCGCCCGGTACAGCACCTCTTTAATTACGTTCGGACAGGCATCCGCATCCACCCAGATTTGCATTATCTACTCCACGTTCCACTGATATGACCCATTGGGGAAAATCGTCAGTCTTCCCATTATGCGCCCTCCCCCTACATCAGGAGGGCAAGCTGCGATACTCTATCATTACTTGAGAGACAAATGACGGAGTGATGCTGTGGATAAGAAAATCGGTTTTATTGGTTGCGGCAACATGGGCAAGGCCATCCTGGGGGGCATTATCGCCAGTGGCCTGGTCTCCGCCGGTCAGATCTGGGTCTATACGCCGACGCAGGAAAAAGTCGATGCCCTGCGCGAGCAGTTCGGCATCAACGGCGCCCAGAGCGCGCAGGAGGTGGCTCAGATTGCCGATATCGTGTTCGCCGCCGTAAAGCCCAATATCATGCTGAAGATGCTGACCGACATCGCCTCAAGCCTGAGTAAAGACTCTCTGGTTATCTCTGTCGCCGCGGGTATCACCCTCGATCAGCTGGCGATGGCCCTGGGCCACGATCGCAAAATTATCCGCGCTATGCCGAACACCCCGGCGCTGGTGAATGCCGGTATGACTTCTGTCACTCCGAATGCGCTGGTTACCCCGGAAGATACCGCCGATGCGGTAAATCTGTTCCGCGGCTTCGGCCAGGCGGAGGTGATTTCGGAAGAGATGATTCACCCGGTAGTCGGCGTGAGCGGATCGGCGCCAGCTTACGTCTTTATGTTTATTGAAGCCATGGCCGACGCCGCAGTACTCGGCGGTATGCCCCGCGCTCAGGCCTATAAGTTTGCTGCTCAGGCGGTGATGGGATCGGCGCGAATGGTGATGGAAACCGGAGAACATCCGGGCGTGCTGAAGGATATGGTGTGCTCACCGGGCGGCACCACTATTGAGGCGGTCCGCGTGCTGGAACAGAAAGGACTACGCTCCGCCGTTATCGAAGCGATGGAACAGTGCATGGCAAAATCCCGCCAGATGAGCAAGTCCTGATACCTGCTTCCATAAAAAACGCCCCGGTTTATCGCCGGGGCGCGCTGTTATGCTTCACGCATTACGCCTTTTTCAGGCAGTTACTCATAAAACTCTTGCGCGCATCGCCGCTCAGAGATTTCTTCGCGGCATCGGCGTTACAGCGCTTCATTTTAGCCTGCTGAGGCGTAAGTTTTTTCTCTGCCTGCGCTGCATCTTTTTTCAGGCAATTGCTCATAAAGCTTTTACGCTCATCGCCTTTCAGACTTTTCGCGCCCGCCTGCTGATTACAGACGGTCATCCGCTGCTGTTGCGGCGTCGCCTGCTTTTCCGCAGCCTGCACGCTGGCGCCACAGGCCATACCAATAACGACCATTGCCATAAACAATTTTTTCATCATGCGATCCTTTTTTATTGTGCGCGCTAAATAGTGGCCCGACATTAAGAAAAAAGCCAGGGAAAAGAGATTACAGCCCTGATCGTTTCACATGTTCAACATTATCCTGAAAATGCACCAACAATAACCAGCACGCCACATTGCCGAATCCGGTGTTTACGAAATAAAACCGGATCATGATAGAAATAGCAGGTGACGATATTATGACAGCGGAGAGCGATTAATTAGGCTGGTTCAGGATGCCTGGCTGAGTAGTCTTTGCAGGTGATGCTGCAATAATTCCGGCGTGTAAACGTTTGCATTCATGTTTTTCCGGTAGCGATCGACTTCCGTCTCGACATTATCCACCAGCGCCTGTCGTTGCGGAGCGTCAAGCCCCCCCAGTAGCGCAGTAACAACCACTTCAAGCGCCCCAAGACGGGCAGCGATATCGTTGGTCTGGGCCTCTTTTTCAGCCAGATTAACCAATAGCTCGGCAATTAAGTTTTTCATGAGATGATTCCCACGAGGATTCTTTAACACCAACTTAACACTCATGCAGGATAAATCCCAGAGGCGGATAGCATATTTTTTTCAGGTCGGTGAGAGAATGTGCGAAACTGCAAAGAATCCGCGGCAGCGAAACGTTTTTACTGTCGCAGTTCACAATTACCGACCATTTTAGTCAGGAAATAAATGTGCAGTTTATATATCAGTTAACAATAATCTTATATTGTTTTTGATGCCGCCTTCTGCTGCTTCAGCGTTCGCCCCAGATGCCACAGATTAACTAACACTACCAGCGCCGTGGCGATAAACACCCAGCGATAGCCCGCCATTGCCGATACTCCGGCCCCCATAAGCGGCCCTACGACATTTCCCAGGTACATAAAGGACTGGTTATAACCAAAAATACGCCCGGTCACCTGCTCGCTGACATTTCTGACCAGCAGCGTCTGCACCGCGGGCAGCATAGCGCCATCGGCAAATCCCAACAGAAAACGCAGCACCGCCAATTGCACAGGGGAAGTGACAAATGACATGGCGAAGAAAAGCACCACCGCCGCCGCCAGGGTCGCCACCAGTATACGGGAGGTACCGATACGATCCCCCAACCGCCCCAGACGCGGCGCGGAAATCAGCGCCGAGATGCCGGGCACCGCAGCGATCAGACCGCTCATAAAGGCGATATTGTTGCTGTCCGGCGCCATATCTTTAATAAACAGCGCCAGAATCGGCCCTACAGAGCCGTTACACAACTGAATCACCATGGTGGTCACAAACAGGCTAATAATCAGCTTCGGATAAGGCAACGACGCAAACACCGCCTTACCGCTCAGGCGTTCATTCTTTGCCTGGGCCGGGCGGGCCCCTTCATGAATCAGCAACAGCGTCACGGTAAAACTCACCATCAGCAGCCCGGCCGTCACCAGAAAGACGGTGCGTAACCCCAGATGGTCAGCCATAAAGCCCCCCAGCAGCGGCCCGGCGATCACGCCGCTAATCTGGGCCGTAGAAAGCGTACTTAACGCCCAACCGCTGCGATCGCGCGGGACCTGTGATGCCACCAGCGCCATCGCATTAGGAATATAACCGGAAGTCAGCCCCATCAAACCACGCAGCAGGAACAGCTGCCAGACGTTACTGGCAAAGGCCTGTAGCAGAATCGCTACCGCCATACCGGCGGAGGCGCGCAGCAGCATCAGTTTGCGCCCTTTACGATCCGCCAGGCTCCCCCACATAGGCGAGACGATAGCCGAAACCAGAAAAGTGATGCTGAATGTCAGACCGGACCAGAGGGATAGCGCTTCGTGGGAAGTCACTCCTAATTGGGCGACGTAAAGTGGCAGAAACGGCAGAATCTGGCTGATGGCCAGGCCGGTGAAGAAACAGCCGAACCAGACCGATATTAGGTTGATCTTCCACTTTTCCATCAGGGGGAGTTACTCAGCAAGTCAAACGTCAATCAAAAAGAGATAAAAGCGTAGCAGAAAGCGCACCCCGGGATGGCGCACCCGATGCCCTTCCTCCAGGCGGTGCGATTTTATCATACAAACGGATTAGCGACACAGACCGAAGCCGTTCACCCCAAGGTGAAAGTGGTCGGCATGGGCGGCGTTAAACTCCGGTCCCAGCGAATTGCCGAAATAAGGGCACCCCTGGTAAAACAGTTCCCGTAATAGTACGCCGCGCAGCCCGTCTTCCGGCCAGTCCTTCAGAATATTGATGCGCTGCCCGTCGGCAAAACGAAAGCCGCGCACGTCCAGGACATCGGCGCTGGCGTGTTCACTGCGCCGCCCTTCGCTGCGGTGGTAAATATTGCGACAGGCATAGCTGCCGATATGGTCGATACGGGTGAGCGCACTGCCCTGTAACTGACCGGCCAGCTTCGCTCCCCGCTGATGCCAGAACATCACGCTGCGTAGCGCCAGCGGACAGCTGGCCAGAAAGGGACCGCTTAGCGCGATGGCGCCAAAATTCGCCACCCGAACCCGATCGTGCAGCGGACACTCGCCGCCGCCGTCCGGCTGGTGACGCCAGCCTATCATCCCCCTGGCGCGCGCCGTCTCCAGCAGCGCAAAACAGCGCTGAGGCTGTGATTCCAGCCCGCGCAGCTTATAGCGGGTCACAAGCGTCGGGGGGTCGTCCAGGGTCAGAGGCGCCCACGGATTGTATTGCGGGGGTATCGCGCCAGTGCCCCACCAGGCAAACGTCGCCGCCAGCAGCATGAAAATCAGGAAACCTCCCCATTTTGCCATGGCAGAATCCGGCTCTTCGCGTAGAGAATAATCAGTATAGAAGGTTGTGCCATATTGAACGCAGGAAGCAGATGAAGCCCTGTGGGGAGCGTGCTATTTTGTCTGCTTTGCACCATTTTCTTATAGGGTTTCTGACATGGCAAAACTACGGGTGGGTATCGTGTTCGGCGGCAAATCGTCCGAGCACGAAGTGTCGTTACAGTCGGCGAAGAATATTGTCGATGCACTGGATAAAACGCGCTTTGAACCGGTGCTGTTAGGCATGGATAAAACAGGCCGCTGGCAGTTAAACGCGCCCGACAGCTGGCTCAATCACGCCGACTCCCCGGCGCATATCGCGTTGAATCCCTCTCCACACCTTCTTGCCCTGCTGCCGGGAAGCGAAGCGCCAGCGCTGACCGATACCCTGAGCGGCGACGCTCTGCCGGTAGACGTCATCTTTCCGATCGTGCACGGCACCCTCGGCGAGGATGGCTCCCTGCAGGGCATGCTACGGATGGCGAATCTGCCGTTTGTCGGCTCTGACGTGCTGGGCTCGGCGGCCAGTATGGATAAAGATGTGGCCAAGCGCCTGCTACGCGACGCCGGTATCAATGTGGCGCCTTTCGTCACTCTGAGGCCAGCTACCCGCGACAGTGTCGACTTTGCCGCCCTCAGCCAGCGTTTCGGGCTGCCGATATTCGTTAAACCCGCCTGTCAGGGCTCTTCGGTGGGCGTCAGCCGCGTGACCAGCGCACAGGAGTACCAGGCGGCTCTGGATCTGGCTTTCCGCTTCGATACCAAAGTGATTGTCGAACAGGGGATTCAGGGGCGTGAGATCGAATGCGCCGTACTCGGCAATGACCAGCCCCAGGCCAGCACCTGCGGCGAGATCGTGGTCAGCGCCCAGTTCTATAGCTATGACGCGAAATACATCAGCGACAGCCAGGCCAACGTGGTGGTGCCCGCCGATCTGCCCCCGGAAATCAACGACCGCATTCGCGCCATTGCCGTCCAGGCATATCAGGCGCTGGAATGCTGCGGCATGGCCCGGGTGGATGTGTTCCTGACGCCGAATAACGAGGTCATCGTCAACGAAATCAATACGCTACCCGGCTTTACCAATATCAGCATGTACCCCAAGCTGTGGCAGGCCAGCGGCATAGGTTATCGCGACTTAATCAGCCGCCTGATCGACCTGGCTCTGGAACGCCATGCCCAACACAGCGCCCTGGAAAGTTCCGTCGTTCTCTGACATTGCAACAGGCGGGGACCGCCCCGCTTAGTCGTTGGCCAACGCCCGCCACATGGTTTCAAAACCAATGCTTTTCACTTCGCTGGCACGCTCAGGATCGCGGCTGGCGAAGGCGATGGTGGTTTCCGCCAGCGCCATAAACATCCGATCGCCAAAAGTCCGGTAGGTGTCACTGCGAAACACCGGTCGTACCTGCTGTTCGCACAGATCGTTGAGTTCAGGAAATTGTTCGTCGGCCTGACGGCGGATAGCGTCATCGATCTTATCGCTGACTTCCAGCTGGCAGACGGCCCGGTAACCGTCCGGACACTCCATCCCCCAGTCGATATAGCTGTTCCAGATATTATTCAGCAATACCTTCGGGTGTGAATTCTGGAGATCCAGCTCGCCCAGGATCCGCTGGCAAAGCAGCTGTTTCAGGTGCAGGTAAAGCGCTCGCAGCAGTTCGTCCTTAGTGGAAAAGTAGCGAAACAGGGTTCCTTCTGCCACCCGGGCGCCGCGCGCTATCATGGCGGTAGAGGCGCCAATACCGGCATGGGCGATGGCAATAGTCGCCGCTTCCAGTAATGCCTGTTTCTTATCTTCACTTTTTGGACGAGCCACTCGTTTTACCTCCCGTGGGTTCTGATTGCCGCGAATTGAATCACGGCTTACCGCCAGGCCGCAACCTCAACCGTGCGCCTAATAATTTCCTTGACGGAAAACAACTCGCTCATATAATGAGTGTTTACTCACTCATATTCAACTTATTGTCAGTGCTGACTAAAAATCTGTGAGTCGTCTGGCACCCTGGTCATGAGAATTTTCATTATTAGCGCGGTGATTATGATGTCGCTAGCAACTACAGTAGGAATGACGCTCAGCTTTGCGCCCGGTTTTGGTCGGGCGCCGGACGGTGCCCATCAGGCGCTGCTGGCCCGCTCGCCCAACTTTTACGACGGCCAGTTCCATAATGCGCTGCCAACGCCGATGCTGACCGGCGATAAAAGCCGAACCCGACTGCTGCTGGAGATGCTGTTTCGCGCTAAAGAGGGGCTTCGCCCTGACGCCCCGCTTCCTTATTTCCCTACCGATCTGCGTACTCTGGATCCCCGACAGGAGATTATCGTCTGGCTTGGCCACTCCTCCTGGTATCTGCAGATGGGCGGCAAACGTATTCTGATCGATCCGGTATTTAGCGACTACGCCGCGCCCTTCTCTTTCGTGAACAAGGCCTTTTCCCGCGCCCTGCCCTGGCAGGCCGAGACCATGCCCGAGATCGACACGCTGATAATCTCTCACGATCACTACGATCATCTGGATTACGCCACGATTAAGGCGCTATTGCCGAAGATCCGCCAGGCGCTGGTGCCGCTCGGCGTGGGATCGCACCTGCGCCACTGGGGTATGGCCCCAGCCAGAATTATTGAATCCGACTGGCACCAGAGCTGGCCGCTGTCAGATACGCTGAATGTACACGTGCTGCCCGCCCGCCACTTTTCCGGCCGCGGCCTGAAGAGCAACCAGACGCTGTGGGCCAGCTTTCTGTTCGCCACGCCGGACAGCAAGATTTACTACAGCGGCGACAGCGGCTACGGACCGCACTTTAAAGAGATTGGCCAACGCTTTGGCGCTATTGATATCGCCATTATGGAAAACGGTCAGTACGACCCGAGCTGGAAACATATTCATATGATGCCGGAAGAAGCGGCGCAGGGGGCCAGCGATCTGAATGCCCGCGCCGTTATTCCCGGCCACGCCGGGCGCTTTGTACTGGCCAATCATGAATGGAACGACCCCTGGCGGCGCCTGGTGGCTGCCGCCGCTGAAAAGCCCTGGACGCTGCTAACGCCGCAGATGGGGGAAGTCGTCCGGACAGACCACCAGCAGCCGTTCACCACCTGGTGGCAAAAATAATAACGTCGCACCTGCCGCAAAAAGGGAGAGAAACTATGTCCATTCCGCATCAGGTCATTGAAACGCTGATCGACTGGATCGATGATAATCTGCACCAGCCGTTGCGCATTGATGACATCGCCCGCCACGCTGGCTATTCCAAATGGCACCTTCAACGCCTGTTCCTTCAGTACACCGGACAGAGCCTGGGTCGCTATATCCGTGAAAGAAAGCTGAAGATGGCGGCGCGGGATCTGCGCAATACCGATGAGAAGGTGTTTGATATCAGTCTTAAGTATGGCTACGAGTCGCAGCAGACCTTTACCCGTATCTTTACCAGGACCTTCCACCAGCCGCCGGGAGCATACCGTAAACAGATGCCGGTTCAGCGCTGCCAGCGCTGAACCGGCCCTAAGTGCGGAAAATCTCAAATATTACCGTACGGAAATAAAAGTTACATAAATGTGAAATGGAGCAGAAATTGCGACTCCAGGAGCATTCTGTACCCGAAATTACCAGCAATCCGATATTGACAATCCCTATGACCTGCCACACTGACCATTACGGGTTACATCCCGCATTCAGGACAGTATCCCCGGAGGTTATATGGCAGACTTTACTTTATCGAAACCGGCGGTGACCGGTACGAAAGGGAAAGGATCTCCCCTGGGCAACGTCGCCTACGCACTTTTCGTGCTGTTTTTTTTCTGGGTCGGCTCGCTGCTGGTCGATATGCTGATCCAGGCGCCCGGCGTCTTTGAACATCTGATGCAGAACAGCGATACCACCCGCCCACAGATTGAAATGGGACTTGGGGTTGGCAGCCTGTTCGGGATTGGGGTTTTTGCCCTTGGCGCCCTGCTGGTGGGCGCCTCGGTAACCGCGTTACGCCTGCGGCGTCGTCATCTACGCCGCTAGCGAGCCATACAGCGAGCCCGGCGATCGTCCACCCGTTTCGCAAACCATGCGGTGGTCAGATTGCGGGTGATCTTCGGGCTCTCCAGAGTAATCCCCGGCAAAATAGCCCGCGGCAGTTTTTTGCCGCTGCGCTTTTCCGCCAGCGCAAAGACTTTCTCGTAAAGCGACTCTTCTTCAAACTCCAGGGTATCGCCCTGTTTCAGCGCCTGGTGGATCTCGCTATTGCTCATATCGAGCTGTGACGCCAGCCGACGTACCGCCAGTTCAGTCTTACCCGGCTCGTCGCTGTCATAGCGGATCAGATCGCCATCCAGCACCAGTTTTACGCCGCTGGCCTTACTGACCGCCTGCTGGAAGGCGGCATTACGGCTGGCGTACCAGCCGGCGTTAAAGTCGGCAAAGCGATAGAGAGGCCGGTCATAGTTGGCCGGATAGTTCAGCAGGTGATAAGTACCGAACCACAGGCCGCCGCGCCGGGTAAACACCTCCTGGCGTACGGTACCGGTTATCTTCCACGGATAGCCGTCCTGGTGCTGTTCGGCAAAGGCGATGCTGACCTGCATCGGCCCGCCGGTATGGACCGGGTTCAGACGCCCGAACAGCTTCTGTCCCAGCGGCACCATATCGATAAAGTCATCGAATATAGCGCTCAGCTCCCCTTCGCTCCTCACGCGATCCAGACGCTCGGCGTAACTCTTCCCGGTGGGGGACTTCACCGATAGCGCCGCCCGCACCATAAACTCCGGCACGTAAAGCTTACCGGCGCGGCGGTAGATCTCCTGCCAGGCAATTTTACTCAGATTCGGCACCGTGGGATCGCTCTGATACGTGGACTCCTGAGCCGCCACCGCCAGCACCGAACAGACGTTCTCTTCGGTGGGCGCCAGCCCCTGGCTGGAGAAGGTGGTGGCGATATCCCGGGCCCAGGCATCACGATCCTTTACGCTGGCCGGCATTTTCTGACGTACGGTGGCAGCCACGTCGACGGGCTTTACCCCTTCAGGCAGCGGCTGCGCGCGTTGTTGACTACAGCCCGCCAGCACCAGCGCGGCCAGTATCCCGATGGCAGGCAGCCGCAAGCGTCGATGATTCTCCATAGATTTCCTTCCAAATTGCGGGTTCGCTACCGGGAGCCTGCCATTATGCCGCTGTGCCGTCAACGCCCGCGCCTTCAGGCTTCCTGAATCATCTGCGGCTGCGGCACATCCAGATGGTGCTCGAAGCTGCGCAGACGCTTGTAGATCGACATCAGCTCCACCAGGGTGGTCCAGGAGAGAATCAGATACTGGAACGCTTCCCTCACCTGGCCGAACACATTGAGGATCTGGGTCATCAGCCCCAGAGTAATAGCCCCGGCCGCAATCGACGGAAACAGCACGATCAGGCCGAAAACATTATCCAGTTGCATATAGAGAATGCGGGCGATATTAAAGTACATATAGTGGAAGTAGAGCCGGAAGTAGTTACGGCGCACCGAGTGAAACAGCTCACCCAGCGTGGGCGGCGCAGCACGGGTGGGATCGTCTTCGCCGTAGACCAGCTCCTTTCGGTAGGCCGCCTCCACTCGCTGATTATTAAACTCCAGACCGGGCAGCTTGATCCCTACCAGCGCCAGCAGCGCGGTACCCATCAGCGCCCAGACCACGCCCGCCACCACCAGCGGATACGGAATCTGTCCCACCACCGGTAACTCTTTAATATGGGGAGAGAGCGCCACCAGCACCGGCAGAAAGGCGAACAGCGTGACCACCGCCTTAAGCAACTGGCTGCCCACATCTTCCAGCGTCGTGGCGAAACGCATGGTATCTTCCTGCACGCGCTGGGCCGCCCCTTCAATATGGCGCAGTCGCTGCCAGTGCGCGGTATAGTACTGATTCATGGCGGTACGCCAGCGAAAGACGTAATGGCTAACGAAGAAATTATTCAGTACCGATACCACGACGGCGATCAGCGCAATTCCCAGAAAGACGCCTATCTCGCTGTAAAACTGATTAATCCGCACTTTACCCGGCGAGGTTAACGCCTGCTGGATCAGATCGTAGAACGGCGCATACCAGGCGTTAACCGCCAGCCCCACCTCCACCAGAAACCAGGTGACGAAGACAATAAGCGCACTACCTGGTATCGACCAGTACTGCCAGCGGTGCGGCGCCCGGATAAACCAGAATCCGGCGAACAGCGCGGTACAGGCCCAATAGTAGCCGTAAAACAGCAGATAACTGGCGGACCAGAAACGGGCTGCACTGATCGGTACCTGCTCGCTGGCGCCGACGATATGATTCAGCCAGCGTTCACCGCCCAGCTGCCAGAACAGGATAGTTACCAGCATCCAGATAAGCGCCGAAGAGAAAAACAGCGCCGGACGCGGAAAAAAAGATTTAAACATCAATAAAACTCCAGCATAAACACGAATCGCCATAGCGGCGGCGCAGGAATCCCGCCCCGCGCAGGTGACCAAACCCACAGAAGATAACGTGAAGCGAGTCACAGTAACGTCAGAATCTTGTATCAAACCGTGAAGCAGGTTGACGATGGACAAGAGTACGTCTTAAGTAATTCCTTATAAAAGGCGTTCTGCCTTGCTGGATCGCACGAAAGAGCGCCTCCGGGAACTTTCCTCACCCACGCCAGCGGCGGCCGTTGGCTCTGTCGGTACGCTCAGGTAAAAAAGGGTTACCCGTGAAACGACAGGTTACGTTTTTTTTCGTGCGATAACGCGCACCTGTGCTGGCAAAGCGCCACATCGTGATATAAACACCAATAGTCTTAAGTTAAAAATTGTACACTCACTGGACGGATTGCATTGAAACATCGTTTTCTCTCTTTTGCCGCTATCGCTCTGGCGGCACTTCCCATCGCTAGCCGGGCGGCACAGGCGCCGGACCCGCTGTCCACCGCAGATATCGCCGAGCGTTACGCCAATCATATCTTCTACGGAAGCGGCGCCACAGGCATGGCGATGGTCGTTATTAACGGCAACCAGCGCGTCTTTCAGAGCCTGGGGGAAACCCGCCCCGGCAACAATGTGAAGCCGCGGCTCGATTCGGTGATCCGCGTTGCCTCTCTGACCAAGCTGATGACCAGCGAAGTGATGGTTAAGCTGCTCGACCAGGGGGTGGTGCAACTCGACGATCCGCTCAGCAAATACGCGCCGCCTGGCGCCCGGGTGCCTACCTATCACGGCGAACCCATCCGGCTGGTTAACCTGGCGACCCATACCAGCGCCCTGCCCCGCGAACAGCCAGGCGGCGTCTCTCCCCGCCCGGTCTTTATCTGGCCTACCCGCCAGCAGCGCTGGAACTGGCTGGAATCGGCCAGCCTGAAACACGCCCCCGGCAGTCAGGCCGCCTACTCTAACCTGGCCTACGATCTGCTGGCCGATGCCCTGGCGCGCGCTTCCGGTAAGCCGTATCCCAAACTGTTCGATGAGCAGATCGCCCGTCCACTCGGGATGAAAGACACCACCTTTACCCCTTCGCCGGATCAGTGCGGAAGGCTGATGATCCCCGAACGTGGCGCCAGCCCCTGTAACAATACGCTGGCCGCTGTCGGCAGCGGCGGTATCTACTCCACGCCGGACGATATGATGCGCTGGATGCAGCAGTTCCTGGCATCCGACTTCCATTCCAGAAGCAGCCAGGCGGATCGCATGCAGACGCTGATCTACCAGCGTAGCCAGTTTGCTAAAGTGATTGGCATGGACGTACCTGGCCGGGCCGATGCCCTGGGGCTGGGCTGGGTCTATATGAAACCGAAAGACGGCAGGCCGGGAATTATCCAGAAAACCGGCGGCGCCGGGGGTTTTATCACCTATATGGCGATGGTGCCGGAGAAAAACGTCGGCGCCTTTGTGGTGGTGACCCGCTCCCCCCTGACCCGTTTTTCCAGTATGAGCGACGGGATTAACGATCTGGTCAGCGAGCTGAGCGGCAGCGCGACATCGCAGCCCCAGCCGGTTCTGACCCGCACCGATATTAACCCCGCAGGCGCGGTAAGCCAGAGCGCATCGCGTTAATCAGCCACTGGCGCCCCCTGGGCGCCAGTGGTACGCAGAAGAAAGCATCTGTCGACAAATCGCTACGGGTTTAACCGCAAGTTATGTTCTTATACGGATAATAGGGTCATTTATCATTATCGCCACACAATCGAACTGCGCGGAGTAACGATGAATCAACCTGATGAACAGGTCCTGCTGCTGGATGACAATCTGCGCGTTATCGGGACCGAAGCCAAATCCCGGGTGCACAGCGACCATACGCCCCTGCATCTGGCCTTTTCCAGCTATGTCTTTAATCAGCGCAACGAGCTGCTGCTGACCCGCCGCGCCCTGAGTAAAAAAGCCTGGCCCGGCGTGTGGACCAATTCGGCCTGTGGACACCCCATGCCGAACGAAGAGATGAGCGATGCCGTCAGGCGCCGCTGCCAGTGGGAGCTGGGGCTGACCATTTCACAGCCGCAGCTTATCGATAACGACTATCGTTATTTCGCCGTCGATGCCAGCGGTATTATCGAAAACGAATACTGCCCGGTCTGGTTTACCCGCACCGATAGCGAACCGCAGCCACGCCCGGACGAAGTGATGGATTACAGCTGGGTTCCCGTCGTTCGCCTGCTGGCAGGCGTTAGCGCCATTCCCGCAGCTTACAGCCCCTGGCTGGTCGGACAGCTGGCGCGCCCGGCCATCCGCCGTGCGCTGGAGACCCTGCCCTTGTAACGCCAGCCAGGCCGTCGTGTGGCACAATCCGACACCTGAAAACCGTGAGTTCAGGGTGGCAGCGCCGCGAATATTCACTATTATTGTGCGCTCCATCCCCCATCGAACGCTAAAATCGAATGACCCAACAAGATCGAGGCATTAGCCCCTCGCTGACGCTGCTACTGTCCGTCGCCACCGGCCTTGCCGTCGCCAGTAACTACTACGCGCAGCCGCTGCTGGACACCATCGCCAGCGCCTTTTCCCTGTCGGTAAACCAGGCCGGTTTTATTGTCACCACGGCCCAGTTGGGTTACGCCGCCGGGCTGCTATTCCTGGTACCGCTGGGAGATATGTTTGAACGTCGCAGCCTGATCGTGGCGATGACGCTACTGTCCGCTGGCGGTATGCTGATCACTGCCCTCAGCCAGAATCTGGCGCTGATGATTCTGGGTACCGCGCTGACCGGGCTGTTTTCGGTGGTCGCGCAGATTCTGGTCCCCCTTGCTGCAACCCTGGCGGCTCCTGAGCGCCGCGGTCGGGTGGTGGGCACCATTATGAGCGGCCTGCTGCTGGGTATACTGCTGGCGCGCACCGTGGCGGGCCTGCTGGCAAGCCTTGGGGGCTGGCGTACCGTCTACTGGGTGGCCAGCGCTCTGATGGCGCTGATGGCAGTCGCCCTGTGGCGCGGTCTGCCGCGGGTTAAAGAGCACAACACCCTGAATTACGGTCAGCTATTGGCCTCCATCTTTAGCCTGTTCGCCCACGATCGCCTGCTGCGTACCCGTGCCCTGCTGGGTTGCCTGACCTTTGCTAACTTCAGCATCCTCTGGACCTCAATGGCCTTTCTGCTGGCGGCGCCGCCGTTTAACTATTCCGAAGGGGTCATCGGCCTTTTTGGTCTGGCCGGTGCGGCAGGCGCTCTGGGCGCCAGACCGGTCGGCGGTCTGGCCGATAAGGGCAAAGCTCACCTGACCACCAGCGGCGGGCTGCTGCTACTGCTACTCTCCTGGGGAGCGATCGCGCTGGGCCAGTGGTCCATCCCCGCGCTGATCCTGGGGATTGTGGTACTGGATCTCACCGTTCAGGGGGTACATATCACCAACCAGAGCGTGATCTATCATGCACACCCACAGGCGCGTAATCGCCTGACGGCGGGCTATATGACCAGCTACTTTATCGGCGGTGCCGCTGGTTCGCTGATTTCCGCCAGCGCCTGGCAGCATGCGGGTTGGAATGGCGTGTGCGGTGCGGGCGCGCTGGTTTCGGTGCTCGGGTTGCTGGTCTGGTGGCGCGGTTACCATCGTCAGGAAAGCATTACCTGAAGGAACGGGCCGCCGACTTCCGCTCAAATAGCGACTGTTAAGGCGGCCCGGAGTTTGCTAATGTACGATCCGTATTTTTATTCAAACATAATGCTTATTACATTCTGGCAGACATATCACACATGGTTCACCCTTTATTTCAACCTGTTCAAATTAACCTCATTCTGTATCCTTCCATTGCACACTTATTCAAAATCATTAGCGCTCCCTCTGATTATTCCTGGTTTTTCCCCTAAGGGTTCCCGCTTTCCCTGGGAGTATGATGTGATGAAATCGCTGTATGGCGCGCCACTTGCGGCCTGTGCGGCCATTCAGGCATCGCCCCGTTAGCCACACTTAAGAAAATAATACATTTACTTTATTTATCACCGTCGTTACTATATCGGCTGCAATTAATGAGGTTATGCCCAAATGGATAGTTCGTTTTCGCCCATAGAACAGATGCTTAAGTTTCGTGCCAGCCGTCACGAAGCTTTTCCTTATCAGGAGATTCTCCTGACCCGTCTTTGCATGCATATGCAAGGAAAGTTGCTGGAAAACCGCAACAAAATGCTGAAGGCTCAGGGAATCAACGAGACCTTATTCATGGCGCTGATCACGCTGGAATCCCAGGAAAATCACAGCATTCAGCCGAGTGAGCTGAGCTGCGCGCTGGGCTCTTCCCGCACCAACGCCACCCGTATCGCCGACGAGCTGGAAAAACGTGGCTGGATCGAGCGTCGCGAAAGCGATAACGATCGCCGCTGTCTGCATCTGCATCTTACGCCGAAGGGCCACGAGTTCCTGAACCAGGTGCTACCGCCGCAGCACAGCTGCCTGCATCACCTCTGGTCGTCGCTCTCCGACAGCGAAAAAAATCAGCTTGAGCAGATCACCCGTAAGCTACTCACCCGGCTCGACCAGATGGACGAGAAATCCTTTCAACCCGAAGCCATGGGCTAAGACCGGAATAGCAGCGCGCTGAACCCTCGTTCAGAATAACTGTGTTTTTTACATACAGGCCAGCACAGCAGTGTGCTGGCCTTTATGGCTAAACGGCCCGGTATTTCGGGCTCCAATAATAAATAGAGTGGAGATAAGCATGAGCGCACATGCGGAAACTCAATCGCCACAGCAGCCGGCTGGCAAGAAGGGTAAGCGCAAAGGCGCGCTTCTTCTGCTCACCCTGCTGTTTGTGGTTTTGGCAGTGGCATATGGTATCTGGTGGTTCCTGGTTCTGCGTCATTACGCAGAGACCGACGACGCTTACGTTGCCGGTAATCAGGTGCAAATCATGTCTCAGGTTTCGGGCAGCGTCACCAAAGTATGGGTGGACGATACCGATTTTGTGAACAAGGGCGACGTCCTGGTGACGCTCGATCCCACTGATGCCCGGGAGGCATTTGAAAAGTCAAAGACCGCGCTGGCTAACAGCGTGCGCCAGACCCGTCAGTTAATCATCAACAGCAGGCAATATCAGGCCAATATCGCGGTGAAACGTACTGCGCTGGCCCAGGCCCAAACCGACCTTAATCGCCGGGTTCCGCTGGGTAAGGACAACCTGATCGGCCGTGAAGAGCTGCAGCACGCCCGTGATTCGGTTGCCAGTGCCCAGGCTCAGCTCGATGCCGCGATAGAGCAGTACAACGCCAATCAGGCGATGATCCTCGATACCCCGCTGGCCGACCAGCCCGCCGTGAAACAGGCCGCGACGGAAGTGCGCAACGCCTGGCTGGCGCTGGAGCGTACCCGCATCGTTAGCCCGATGACCGGCTACGTCTCTCGCCGTGCCGTGCAGGTGGGCGCGCAGATCGGCACCAGTACCTCTCTGATGGCTATCGTGCCCGCTACCGGCCTGTGGGTCGACGCCAACTTTAAAGAGACCCAGCTCGCCAATATGCGTATCGGCCAACCGGCAACGGTTGTCAGTGATATCTATGGCGATAAGGTGGAGTACAAAGGCAAAGTGGTCGGGCTGGATATGGGAACAGGCAGCGCCTTCTCCCTGCTGCCAGCGCAGAACGCGACCGGCAACTGGATCAAGGTGGTTCAGCGCCTGCCGGTGCGTATCGAATTGGATCAGCAGCAGCTTAAGCAGTATCCGCTGCGTATCGGCCTTTCCACGCTGGTGAAGGTCAATACCAGCGATAGTCGCGGCCCGATGCTGGCAACCCAGACCCGCAGCAAACCCGCTTATGAAAGCGATGCCCGCGAGCTGGCGTTGACCCCCGTCAATCAGTTGATCGACAACATCATCCGCGCAAACGCGGGCTAACGCGGCGGAGGCAGCCATGCAACAACAGAAACCGCTGGAGGGAGCGCCGCTGGCCCTGATGACCATCGCGCTGGCGCTGGCGACCTTTATGCAGGTGCTGGACTCCACCATCGCGAACGTCGCCATCCCGACCATCGCCGGTAACCTTGGCTCGTCGCTGAGCCAGGGGACCTGGGTTATCACCTCCTTCGGGGTGGCTAACGCCATCTCGATTCCGCTGACCGGTTGGCTGGCGAAGCGGGTGGGTGAAGTGAAGCTGTTTCTCTGGTCAACGACCGCCTTCGCCGTCGCCTCATGGGCCTGCGGCGTCTCTAACAGCCTGGAGATGCTGATCCTGTTCCGCGTGATTCAGGGGATAGTAGCCGGGCCGCTGATTCCGCTGTCTCAGAGTCTGCTGCTCAGCAACTATCCGCCCGCTAAGCGTAACGTCGCGCTGGCGCTGTGGTCGATGACGGTGATCGTGGCGCCCATCTGCGGTCCGATCCTTGGCGGCTGGATCAGCGATAACTACCACTGGGGCTGGATCTTCTTTATTAACGTTCCCATCGGGATTGTCGTGGTATTGATGACGCTCCAGACCCTGCGCGGACGGGAGACTAAAACAGAACGTCGCCCCATCGATGGTATCGGGCTGGGTCTGCTGGTACTCGGCATTGGTAGCCTGCAGGTCATGCTGGACCGAGGTAAAGAGCTGGACTGGTTTAACTCCACCGAGATTATCGTGCTGACAATTGTGGCAGTGGTAGCGATCAGTTTCCTGATTGTCTGGGAGCTGACCGACAAGAACCCCATTGTCGATCTGTCGCTATTCAAGAGCCGCAACTTCACCATCGGCTGTCTGTGTATCAGTCTTGCCTATATGCTCTACTTCGGCAGTATCGTACTGCTACCGCAGCTGCTACAGGAGGTGTACGGCTATACCGCCACCTGGGCGGGGCTGGCTTCGGCACCGGTAGGCATTATTCCGGTGATCCTGTCGCCGCTAATTGGACGCTTTGCCCATAAGCTCGATATGCGCCGACTGGTGACCTTCAGCTTTATTATGTATGCAGTCTGTTTCTACTGGCGCGCATGGACTTTCGAGCCGGGCATGGATTTTGGCGCTTCCGCGTGGCCTCAGTTTATTCAGGGCTTTGCAGTGGCCTGCTTCTTTATGCCGCTGACCACCATCACCCTTTCCGGCCTGCCGCCTGAGCGTCTGGCCGCGGCATCAAGCCTGTCTAACTTTACCCGAACCCTGGCGGGCTCTATTGGTACCTCCATCACCACCACCATGTGGACCAACCGCGAGTCGATGCACCACGCCCAGTTGACGGAGTCGGTCACGCCCTACAACCCGAACGCCCAGGCGATGTACGACCAGTTACAGGGTATGGGGATGAGCCACCAGCAGGCTTCCGGCTGGATAGCCCAGCAGATCACCAATCAGGGGCTGATTATCTCCGCCAATGAGATCTTCTGGGCCTCCGCCGGTATCTTTGTACTGCTGCTGGGGCTGGTCTGGTTCGCCCGACCACCGTTCAGCGCCAGCGGTGACGGCGGCGGCGCCCACTAAGCCACCACGAAAAAGGGAGCCTTTATGGCTCCCCTTTCTCTTTGCGACAGCGTTAGCATTACGCTAGATATGCAGCTCCTGCAGCTTCTCTTTCGGCAGCGCCAGCTCGTCGTTACTGTTGACCTGAACGTCGCGATCGAGGATATGACGGGCGATTTCCTGCGCCTCATCCAGCGAGTGCATCTGGTAAGTACCACACTGATAAACATTAAGTTCCGGAATCTGATTCTGATCCTGCACTTTTAGCACATCGGCCATCGCCGCTTTCCAGGCTTCAGCCACCCGCTGCTCACCCGGCGTACCAATCAGGCTCATATAAAAACCGGTACGGCAGCCCATTGGCGAGATATCGATAATCTCCACGCCGTTGCCGTTCAGGTGATTACGCATAAAGCCGGCGAACAGGTGCTCCAGGGTGTGGATCCCTTTTTCCGGCATCACTTCCTTATTGGGCACGCAAAAGCGCAGGTCAAACACGGTGATAGTATCGCCATGCGGTGTGTTCATAGTCTTGGCTACGCGCACCGCCGGCGCCCCCATACGGGTGTGGTCGACTGTGAAGCTATCCAACAACGGCATCTGGTCACCTCCGATTAGTGATTTTTTTTGAAATTAACTGAACTATTCGTTCCTGCGCGAGTCTGAATCTATGAAAGACGCGCATTTGTTATCATCATCCCTGTCATCAGAGATGAACGTTTGGCCACAATGATGTGGCCATTTTCTTTTCTACCCTTCCTGATGAGCCAGCCAGCTTGTAAACGGCTCAGTATCCGCCGCCTCAATATCCCGCTGACGACGCCAGGATGCATCACGCTCCTGCTCAAACTCTTTTTCGCTCAGCACCGACAGAGGCTCCTGACTCAGCATAGTACGATACTGGTCAGCCAGCACGCGGCCAGCGCCGCCAATTCCCTGTTCCAGCATCAAATCCAGAGTGCGGGCCGAAAAGGTCAACGACGGATCTTCAAAGCAGGCCACCAGACTATCGCAAACGGTGCAATAAGCATCGCCGCCGTTAACGCCATCCAGCGTCTGTGCCACGCGCCGCAGATCGCGGAACAAATTCTTACCGACCTGCTCCAGCGGGAACTGCGCGGTTTCGCAGCCAATTCCCAGCGTCAGCCCCGGACGACGCCCTTCCAGAATCACCCGATTCCAGTTACCCCGGGTGCACTGTAGTTCGGCGCTGCTCATCTCCGGCGCATCCGCCAGTGCGCACCAGACCATAAACAGATCCAGGAAACGCACCTGCTGTTCATCGACGCCAATCGGCGAGAAGGGGTTGATATCCAGGGAGCGGACTTCGATATACTCCACCCCGCCACGCAGTAGCGCGTTAGAGGGGGACTCACCGCTGCGGGTCACCCGCTTGGGACGGATCGGCGCATAGAGTTCGTTTTCAATCTGCAGCACGTTGGTATTAAGCTGCAGCAGCTTACCGTCTTTTTCAAGACCGATACGGGCAAACTCTTCAGAAGGCGTCCTGATGGCCTGTTTCAGGCCAGCGACGTAGCTATCGAGGTTGTTAAAGGTGATACCCAGACTGCTCTGCGACTTATTGGTGTAACCCAGATCGCTCAGACGCAGGGAGGTTCCGTATGGCAAATAGAACATTCCGTTGTCAGTCTTTTCAAAAGGCAGCGTCTGTGGCTTACCCTGCAGGAACGACGAGCAAATAGCCGGTGAAGCGCCAAACAGGAACGGAATCACCCAGCCGAAGCGGTAATAGTTGCGGATCAACCGGAAATAGCCTGCCGAGATAGCCGCCTTACCGCTCTGAGCGTCTTCTACGCCATCCCTGGCCTGCCAGAAGGCCAGCGGCAGTGAAAAGTTATAGTGCACGCCGGAAATGGTCTGCATCAACGCGCCATAGCGGTTCTTCAACCCTTCACGGTACAGCGTTTTCATACGACCGATATTCGAGCTGCCAAACTGCGCCAGTTCAATATCCAGACCGTTATCGATAAAACAGGGCATGCTGAACGGCCACATGCGCTCGTCGCCGATATTACGCGCCACGTAGCGATGAATGTCGCGCATAAAGGTCAGCATATGATCGATATCACCATCGACCGGCGTGATGAATTCCAGGAGGGCTTCCGCGAAATCCGTCGTAATCCACTTATGCGTCAGCGCCGCGCCAAGATGTTCCGGGTGTCCGGTGGTTGCCAGATGGCCGTCTGGCGTAACGCGTAGCGTTTCGCGCTCCAGACCGCGGTTAATGCCGCGCAGTGCCTGTGGATGAGACTCCAGCCAGGACAGCGCCTGTGATACGTCCGGGATCAAATTGACCTCCCGCCTGTAGAAAACATTTTTATTAAGCATAATTGTACTGGTTGACGATTCGGTGCGCCGCCTTTCAGCTCATCACCGGGCCTCACTCAAACAACCAATTAGTGCCACCAGCTTATCCCCTGCAGGGTGATCGCCGCCACTAACGCGTAACGTAACGCCTTGCCGAGACATAAGAAAAAGAGCGCCGGCCCCCAGGCCAGACGCAACCATCCCGCCAGCAGACAGAGTAAATCCCCGACTACCGGTGCCCAACTCAGGAGCAGCGCCGCTGGCCCAAAGCGCTGGAGCCAGCCCTGCGCGCGTTCCCGCCAGCGCGACTGCGTCCGCAAGGGAAACAGCCGCCCCAAAATAAGATTAGTCGCGCCCCCCAGGCTGTTGCCCAGGGTCGCGACCGCCACCAGCATCAGAGGCGAACTCTTTTCCGCCAGCAGCAACGCCACCAGTAACGCTTCTGAATTACCGGGCAGCAGCGTAGCGCTCAGAAAGCTGCCGCTAAACAGCGAGAATAGCGCCAGCGCGTCACTCACTGTTGGCGAACATCCACCGCATCCATCCCCGCGGCGGCAGCGGCCTGAAGGCCAAAATCCGCATCCTCAAACACTACGCACTTCTCAGGCGCCACCCCCATCAGGGACGCGCAGCGCAAAAAGGTGTCAGGAGCGGGTTTCGGGTGGCTGACGTGATCGGCCGCGACCACCGCCGTAAAGTACTGACGCAGCCCCAGACGGGTTAGCAGCATTTCTGCAAGATGGCTGTCGCTACCGGTACCTACAGCCATGGGGCGACGTCCATACCACGTCTTCACCACCTCAACCAGCGGCAACGGCTGCACCCTTTCCGGCAGCATCTGGCTGACCAGCGCCGTCTTTTCAGCGGCCAGGCGGTGAGGATCGAGTTCAGCGTGATTCATTTCAATAATATGCCGGGCTATCTGCCAGACAGGCGCACCATTGAGCGCCACCACGGACTGCTCGTCAAAATGCATTCCGTAGCCTTTCAATACTTCCCGCCAGGCCAGGCGGTGCGTTGGCTCAGAATCAAGGATGGTGCCATCCATGTCGAAAATCAGCCCTTCATAGCGATCGTACATCCAGCCCCCGCACCGGAAAATGACAGGCTGTTACTTTATCGTAAACGACCGGGGATGTCGCTAATTGCAGATGGAATAATAACGGGTGTGATGAAAGTTCAGACGCTAAAAAGCAGAAATGGACAAAATAACAGATAGTGGGGAGCGGAAACGAAAAAACGCGGCCTGAAGCCGCGTTTTTCAATATGGTGCATCCGGAAGGATTATTCGGCTTCGCCTCACCCTGTCGGGCCGTCACCTGTCGGTGACGTTATCCTTCCTCGTGCCTGCGGCTATCACCGCGCTTTCAATAATGACGTCATCACTGACGACACTATGCAATATGGTGCATCCGGAAGGATTCGAACCTTCGACCGCTCGGTTCGTAGCCGAGTACTCTATCCAGCTGAGCTACGGATGCGCAGAATAACTTGTGCGCTAAGTCTGTTTTGACTTAACCAATGCCATCGTATCTGACAACACTGAAGAAGATGGTGCATCCGGAAGGATTCGAACCTTCGACCGCTCGGTTCGTAGCCGAGTACTCTATCCAGCTGAGCTACGGATGCACAGAATTACTTGTGCGCTAAGCCTGCTTTGACTTAGCTAATGCCGTCGTATCTGACAACACTGAAGAAGATGGTGCATCCGGAAGGATTCGAACCTTCGACCGCTCGGTTCGTAGCCGAGTACTCTATCCAGCTGAGCTACGGATGCACAGAATTACTTGTGCGCTAAGCCTGCTTTGACTTAGCTAATGCCGTCGTACCTGACAACATTTAAGAAGATGGTGCATCCGGAAGGATTCGAACCTTCGACCGCTCGGTTCGTAGCCGAGTACTCTATCCAGCTGAGCTACGGATGCAAAATGGCGGTGAGGCGGGGATTCGAACCCCGGATGCAGCTATTAACCGCATACTCCCTTAGCAGGGGAGCGCCTTCAGCCTCTCGGCCACCTCACCGTACGCCTCTTACGAGTCACGCCGTTTTGCGAATTGCTCTTCGGCGTTGCGTGGCGCACATATTACTTTCTGAGTGTGGGAAGTCAAACAATTTTTCGAAAGCCTGGATTGATTGCACAATTCACAGGCAATCAGCCTGCTTTGACATCAAAAAGGGTATTTTATCAACGACAAAGGCGCCATCTGACGCAGCTATTTTTGCGCCCGAAAGGGCAGACAGAGCGATGCAGTAAGGCGGTCAGAACGACAGAGCAATAAAAACGATAGAGAAGCAGACAGGGGAAACAGAGAGGAGAAGTAGAGGAATGCGCCCCACCCACCCGGGCAAGGCGCAAAACCTTAGTAACTGGATTGCTGTGATTTTTCAGCCTGAATACGCTGGTAGATCTCTTCACGGTGTACAGAAACTTCTTTCGGGGCGTTCACACCAATGCGAACCTGGTTACCCTTTACCCCTAAAACTGTCACGGTGACTTCATCCCCAATCATGAGGGTTTCACCAACTCGACGAGTCAGAATCAGCATTCTTTGCTCCTTGAAAGATTGAAAGAGTCGGGTTTCTGTATCCCGGCATTATCCATCATATAACGCATACGGTAAGCGATAACAAACACCCAAGGTGCTGAAAATCACTCCTCTGCACTCTGTTATACCTAAGTTTAGCCGATGTGCACAACTTCAACCTGACTTTAATCACTAACGATTGTGTGTGATGCAAAAGCGCCATAACCGACAGAGTTATGGCGCCGCTTAGGTTATATTTTTACTTACAGCCGCGAGGTAACCCAGGCTTCAACAGTGGCCAGAGCCCCCGGCAAAGCCTGCACGTCAGTGCCGCCAGCCTGGGCCATATCAGGACGACCACCGCCCTTACCGCCCACCTGCTGGGCAACCATCGCAATCAGCTCTCCCGCTTTTACGCGATCGGTAAGATCTTTGGATACCCCGGAAATCAGAGAAACCTTATCTCCGGAAACGGTAGCCAGAACAATCACCGTCGAGCCTAGTTGGTTCTTCAGATCGTCAACCATGGTGCGCAGCATCTTCGGCTCAGCGCCCTTCAGCTCGCTGACCAACAGCTTAACGCCGTTCAGATCGATAGCTTTGCTGGACAACCCGGCGCTCTCCTGAGCCGCCTGCTGCTCTTTAAGCTGCTGCAGATCTTTTTCCAACTGGCGATTACGCTCCAGTACGGCACGCACTTTATCGCCCAGGCTATGGCTATCGCTCTTCAGCAACTGCGCGATATCATGCAGCCGATCGCTTTGCGCATGCAGCACCGCCATGGCTCCTTCACCGGTAACGGCCTCGATACGACGTACGCCAGCCGCTGTTCCCGACTCGGCTTCGATACGGAACAGACCAATGTCGCCGGTACGGCTGGCATGGGTGCCGCCGCACAGCTCGGTAGAGAAGTCACCCATACTCAGGACACGCACTTTGTCGTCATACTTCTCGCCGAACAGCGCCATAGCGCCCTTCGCCTTCGCGGCCTCGAGATCCATGATGTTGGTTTCTATCGGCAGATTACGGCGAATCTGCGTATTCACGATATCTTCAACCTCACGTACCTCTTCCGGCTTCATCGCTTCAAAGTGCGAGAAGTCGAAGCGCAGGCCCTTATCGTTCACCAGCGAGCCCTTCTGAGCCACGTGAGTGCCCAGCACCTGGCGTAACGCTTCGTGCAGAAGGTGCGTCGCCGAGTGATTCAGGCGAATACGGTCGCGGCGGGCCCCATCAACATCAGCCTGTACGCCAGCGCCGGATTGCAGAGAGCCGGAAACCAGTTTACCAATATGACCAATCGCCTGACCATATTTCTGAGTATCCTGCACCTGGAACTGAAAGCCGTTACCAGAAAGAGTGCCCTGGTCACCGACCTGGCCACCCGACTCCGCATAAAACGGCGTCTCGTCCAGAATCACGACCGCTTCCTGACCGACAGTCAGCTGCTCCACGGCGTGGCCGTCGATAAACAGTCCGGTCACTTTAGCGTTCAGTTCCAGATGATCGTAACCCCGGAACTGCGACGCACCATCCACGCGAATCAGGCTGCTATAGTCGGCGCCAAAACCACTGGATTCACGCGCACGGCGGCGCTGTTCTTCCATTGCGCGTTCAAAGCCTTCTTCATCAACCTTAATGTTGCGCTCGCGGCAGACATCAGCGGTGAGATCCAGCGGGAAGCCGTAGGTATCGTACAGACGGAAAGCGGTTTCACCATCCAGCGTATCGCCTCTAAGCTGCGCCAGTTCGTCATCCAGCAGTGTCAGACCGCGCTCCAGCGTACGGGCAAACTGCTCTTCTTCGGTCTTCAGTACCTGCTCCACCAGCTGTTGCTGACGCTTCAGATCTTCACCGGCCGCGCCCATCACCTCAATCAGCGGCGCCACCAGCTTATAGAAGAAGGTCTCTTTCGCCCCCAGCATATTACCGTGGCGCACTGCGCGACGAATGATACGACGCAGCACGTAGCCTCGCCCTTCGTTGGACGGCGTTACGCCATCGGCAACCAGGAATGCGCAGGAACGGATATGGTCGGCGATAACGCGCAGCGACTTGTTTTCCAGATCGCGGGCGCCAGTGACTTTGGCTACTTCGGCAATCAGCGTACGGAACAGATCGATATCGTAGTTGGAATTCACATGCTGCAGAACCGCGGTAATACGCTCCAGACCCATGCCGGTATCCACTGACGGCTTCGGCAGCGGCTCCATGGTGCCATCGATCTGACGGTTAAACTGCATAAAGACGATATTCCAGATCTCAATGTAGCGATCGCCATCCTCTTCAGGGCTGCCCGGCGGGCCTCCCCAGATATGGTCGCCATGGTCATAGAAGATCTCGGAACAGGGGCCGCAGGGGCCGGTATCGCCCATCTGCCAGAAGTTATCGGAAGCGTAAGGAGCCCCTTTATTGTCACCGATACGGATAATCCGTTCGGCGGGCACGCCAATTTCCTTCTCCCAGATGTCGAAAGCCTCGTCATCGGTTTCATAAACGGTGACCCACAGGCGCTCTTTCGGCAGGTTAAACCACTGCTCGCCGGTCAACAGTTCCCAGGCAAAGTTGATGGCGTCACGTTTGAAGTAGTCGCCAAAGCTGAAGTTGCCCAGCATTTCAAAGAAGGTGTGGTGACGCGCGGTGTAGCCCACGTTTTCCAGATCATTGTGCTTACCGCCGGCGCGCACGCAGCGCTGCGCGGTCGTGGCGCGGGTGTAGTTACGTTTATCCACGCCAAGGAAGACATCCTTGAACTGGTTCATCCCGGCGTTGGTAAACAGCAACGTCGGATCATTGTTGGGAACCAGAGAGCTACTGGCTACGACCTGGTGTCCCTTGCTGCGAAAGAAGTCGAGAAACGCCTGACGGATCTCAGCGGTGGTCTTGCTCATAGTTATCCTGAAATCAAGCTAACGAGTCGTGGTGAACCAGACTGCATGAGTCCGGTTCAGGAATAAAAAAGAGGGAATAAGATATGTTTTCTGCGGGGGGAAGTAAAACCCAGTGTGGCCTAATCGCTAAAATTTCGATATACAGCCTGTATATCTTCCATATAAAAGCCGCGTTGTAGCAAAAAACGCTGCACTTTGGCCTTCTCCGGGTAGCTTTTTGGTAGCGGTTCGCCAAACCGACGCTGGGCCTGTTCCCGGGCCAGGCTTTCCCAGTCGACCTCGCATTCCGCCAGCGCCTGAGAAGCGCCGTCACGGGTGATGCCTTTCTGGTGGAGTTCCTGAGCGATACGCTGTGGGCCATACCCCTTGCGGGCGCGGCTTTCCACGTAGCGCTGCGCGAAACGCACATCATCCAGCCAGTGATTTTCCAGGCACAGGGTAACAACCCGCTCAATATCCTGCGGATCCGCGGGTTCTTCAGCATTGCCGCGCCGCACGGGCGATGGCGCCGCCAGCTTACGCCGCAGTTCCTGTTCGCTGTGATCGCGCATCCCCAGCAGGCGCATTGCGCGATCCAGCAAGCGGGCATAGGGTGAACGACCTGATGAAGCAGATGTTGATGCAGACATAATGGCTAAACGGATTCAGAAAAAAGAGACGGGGCCGTAGCCCCGTCAGGTCGATAGCAAAGAGGGAAAAAACGTGGTTTTTCCCTCTTTGTGGTTACCAGCCGAAAATCAATAAATTGATTTTCCTTGCTAGTTTTTAACCGACTGTGGCCGAACACGTTCGGCCCAGGTTTGCCAACAACCTCACGGGGCAGACAGATTAGAAATCTTCGTTGGTCTGTGCGACGCCTTCGCCCTGGTCATCCACGGTGAAGTCCGGCGTATCATCCGGATTACTGAGCAGCAGTTCACGCAGCTTCTTCTCGATCTCAGTCGCCACTGCCGGGTGTTCTTTCAGGTAGTTGCTGGCATTTGCCTTACCCTGACCGATCTTGTCACCGTTATAGCTGTACCAGGCGCCCGCTTTTTCGATCAGCTTATGCTTCACGCCCAGGTCGACCAGCTCGCCGTGGAAGTTGATCCCTTCACCGTACAGGATTTGGAATTCAGCCTGCTTAAAGGGCGCAGCGACTTTATTTTTCACCACTTTAACGCGGGTTTCACTCCCCACCACGTTCTCGCCCTCTTTCACCGCACCAATACGGCGAATATCCAGACGAACGGAGGCATAGAACTTCAGTGCGTTACCGCCGGTAGTGGTTTCCGGGTTACCAAACATCACACCAATCTTCATACGGATCTGGTTGATAAAGATCAGCAGCGTGTTGGACTGTTTCAGGTTACCCGCCAGTTTACGCATTGCCTGGCTCATCATACGGGCGGCAAGACCCATATGGGAGTCGCCGATTTCACCTTCGATCTCTGCCTTCGGCGTCAGGGCGGCAACGGAGTCAACGACGATAACGTCCACGGCGCCGGAGCGGGCCAGGGCGTCACAGATTTCCAGCGCCTGTTCACCGGTATCCGGCTGCGAACAGAGCAGGTTATCGATATCAACGCCCAGCTTACGAGCGTAGACAGGGTCCAGCGCGTGTTCGGCGTCAATAAAGGCGCAGGTTTTACCCGCGCGCTGTGCCGCAGCAATCGCCTGCAGCGTCAGAGTGGTTTTACCGGAAGACTCGGGACCGTAGATTTCGACAATACGCCCCATCGGCAGACCGCCAGCGCCCAGCGCGATATCCAGCGACAGGGAGCCCGTAGAGATGGTTTCCACATCCATTGAGCGATCTTCGCCCAGACGCATGATGGAGCCTTTACCGAATTGTTTTTCAATCTGGCCCAGTGCGGCCGCCAGCGCCTTTTGCTTGTTTTCGTCGATAGCCATTTTTACTCCTGTCATGCAGGGGAAAGCGTGGTAACGCCACTCTGCGTCTTATCGAATAAGGTAATTTGCGCTAATTATACTGTATGATTGTACAGTATCAAGCGTTTTGTAGAAATTGTTGCCACAGGGTATTCAGGGCATAGCCCGTCGCCTGTCGGCGCACGGCTTCCCGGTCTCCGGCAAAGCATTCCCGGAACGCCAGAACCCGTCCATCCGCAGCGGCGAAACCAAACCAGACCGTGCCGACCGGCTTCTGCGCGCTGCCGCCGTCGGGCCCGGCAATGCCGCTGATGGAAACCGCGTAATCGGCCGCCGCCGCCGCCAGCGCTCCCTGGGCCATCTGGCGCACCACGGCTTCGCTTACCGCCCCTTCCGCCGCCAGGGTTTCAGGGCTCACGCCGATCATCTGGGATTTCGCTTCATTACTGTATGTCACGAAGCCGCGCTCAAACCAGGCAGAGCTTCCCGCCACATCGGTCAACGCTTTCGCCACCCAGCCGCCAGTACAGGATTCCGCGGTGGTTACCGTCGCGTCGCGCCCGGTCAGTGCCTGGCCCAGCCGCTGGCTGAGTCGCATCATCTCTTCATCTTTCATGATGGTTCCGAACTGGAGGTTATCAAGGGCAACAGAGTAGCACTTTCCGCCCGGAAGGGGTGAGCGGGCCGCAACATGTGCGAGAAGGCCCGAAAAATGAGAATCACGGACGCATAGCGCTCAACAAAAGCGCCTGACGGTTGCCCGGAATCGATTATTCCGATACCTCCCGCCAATAATAAAAATGACATTTAACTATATTACAAAATATTAATTTACCTTACCCCATCATCATTTTTACAAAAGTATAGGTAGTAAAACCAATGACTACCGCAATAATAATCGCCAGCACAACATAAAACGCTATTCGCTTTCCGCTATAAATACCAAAAACCATATAAGCTCCTTATTTTTATAAAATTATTAAAATTAGGATATATCTAACCACATAACAAAAACAGATCTAAATCGGCTTTTTTCATCATGCCAGCCTGATACAAATAGGAATTTGCTTAAAATCAATAAATCAAATCAAACTAATCATTAGTATTCATTTCAAATTATTTCATAGCAATTTTAGATATAACTTATTCAAGGTGCCGCCATGACTAAAATGACGACATACCATGCAGCGTCCGAACCTAACGGCTCAGAGAAAAAAAGCTGGTATCAACTTTCCACCCAGGAGGTTCTGGAAGCCCGGCAAAGCCAGGTCAGCGGTCTGAGTCGCCAGCAGGCGCAAGAGCGGCTGGAACAATTTGGGCCGAATGCCCTGCCGGAAAAGAAGGGCAAGCCCGCATGGATGCGCTTTCTCGCCCATTTTAATGATGTCCTGATCTATGTGCTGCTGGCCGCCGCCCTGCTGACCGCGCTAATGGGCCACTGGATCGATACCTGCGTGATTCTTGGCGTTGCCGTGGTGAATGCCCTGATCGGTCATATTCAGGAGAGCAATGCGGAGAAATCGCTGCAGGGCATTCGTAATATGCTGTCCAGCGATGCGGTGGCGCTGCGCGACGGTCAGCATGAAACCATTCCCACCCGTGAACTGGTGCCCGGCGACATAGTCATCCTGCGCGCCGGCGACCGTATTCCCGCCGATCTGCGGGTACTGGAAGCCCATAACCTGCGGGTTGAAGAGGCGATCCTGACCGGGGAATCCACCGTGGTCGATAAGCACGCCGCCACCCTGAGCGGCGATCTGGCGCTGGGCGATCGTACCAACCTGCTGTTTTCCGGTACCACTATCGCCGCTGGCGCAGGCATCGGTGTGGTGATTGAAACCGGCGCGGATACCGAACTGGGCCATATCAACCAGATGATGGCCGGTATCGAAAAACATCGTACGCCGCTGCTGGTCCAGATGGATAAACTCGGAAAAGCCATTTTTGCGCTGATTGTGGCCATGATGGCGGGGCTATTCGTCTTTAGTCTGGTACTGCGCGATATGCCTCTCGGCGAACTGCTGCTGTCGCTTATCAGTCTGGCTGTGGCTGCCGTGCCGGAAGGCTTACCTGCGATTATCTCCATTATCCTGTCGCTGGGCGTGCAGACCATGGCCCGGAGCCGCGCCATTATCCGCAAACTGCCCACGGTGGAAACCCTGGGAGCAATGACCGTGGTCTGTTCCGATAAGACCGGCACCCTCACCATGAATGAGATGACGGTCAAGGCGATCATCACCGCCGATGCCTGCTACCGCGTGGATGGCGAAAGCTATGAGCCATGCGGCGATATCCATCTTGAGGGCAGCGACGCGCCGGTCACTCCGCAACCCGGTAGCGTGCTGGAGCGCTATCTGCGCGCCATCGACCTGTGTAATGACAGCCAGCTCGGGCGCAACGAACAGGGGCAGTGGAGCATCACCGGCGGGCCGACAGAGGGGGCGCTTAAGGTGCTGGCCGCCAAGGCTAACCTCACCCCGGTCGCCAGCGAGCTGCGCAGCAAGATCCCCTTTGATTCGCGCTACAAGTATATGGCTACGCTGCACCGTATCGACGGCCAGTCATGGGTACTGATGACCGGCGCCCCGGATGTGCTGTTCGCGCTCTGTGACAGGCAGCAGAGCCAGCGCGGCGCCCTGCCCTTCCGACGCGACGACTGGGAAGCGGAGATGGCGCGTTACGCCCGCGAAGGGTTGCGCATGGTCGCCGCAGCCTGGAAACCGGTGGCTGACGATATGCAAACCCTGACCCATGACGATCTGCACCAGGGAATGATCTTCCTGGGCATCGCGGGGATGATGGATCCGCCGCGCCCTGAAGCGGTAGAGGCTATTCGCACCTGCCAGCAGGCCGGGATCCGCGTGAAGATGATCACCGGCGATCACCCGGAAACCGCCATGAGCATCGGTCGGATGCTTGGCATCAGTAACAGCGATCGCGCGGTCGTGGGCTACGATCTGGAAAAAATGGATGACCCGACGCTCAGCGCGGCAGCAGCGCAGTACGACATCTTCGCCCGTACCAGCCCTGAGCATAAGCTGCGTCTGGTAAAAGCGCTGCAACAGCAGGGTGAAATTGTCGGCATGACCGGCGATGGCGTTAACGACGCCCCGGCTCTGCGCCAGGCCGATGTCGGCATCGCGATGGGCATTAAAGGCACCGAAGTCACCAAAGAAGCGGCGGATATGGTTCTGACGGATGACAACTTCGCTACTATCGCGGGCTCAGTGCGCGAAGGGCGCCGGGTTTACGACAACCTCAGGAAGACCATCCTGTTCATTATGCCGACCAACCTGGCGCAGGGACTGCTGATTATTATCGCCCTGCTGGCCGGTAATCTTATTCCGCTCACCCCGGTGCTGATTCTGTGGATGAATATGGCCACCTCGGCCACCCTCTCCTTCGGTCTGGCCTTTGAAGCTGGTGAGCGCAATATCATGAAACGGCCCCCCCGCAATCCAGCGCAACACGTGATGGATGGCTTCGCCGTCTGGCGCGTCGCCTTCGTGGGCACCATGATCGCCATCAGCGCCTTTATTCTGGAAGCCTGGCTCCAGCCCCGCGGTCACAGCCCCGAATTTGTCCGTACGGTTCTGCTACAGACACTGGTGACGGCGCAGTGGTTCTATATGCTGAACTGTCGGGTCAGTAACGGCTTCTCGCTCGGCCGCAGCCTGCTGGCAAATAAGGGGATCTGGCTGGTGAGTGGCGTACTGCTCGGCCTGCAGCTGGCGATTATCTATCTGCCCTTTATGCAGACCCTGTTCGGTACCGAAGCGCTGCCGATCCGCTACTGGGCTATCACCTTCGCCATCGGCGCCGTGATGTTCCTGGTGGTAGAACTGGAAAAACCTCTCACCCGCCGCTGGCGCAAGGGGTAAACATTCACGCCCTCCCCGACACTGCCGGTGGAGGGCGTTTCATTTAGCGAGCCTGAGATACCGCTTCACCCAACTGCCAGACCGCCATGGCGTAGTGAGTGCTGTGGTTATAGCGGGTAATGGTGTAGAAGTTGGGCAGACCGTACCAGTACTGATAGCTGGTGCCGACATCCAGACTCAGCAGGCTGGCCTGCTGATGGTTACCCAGCGGGGCCGTGGGAGTCAGTCCCGCGGCCGCCAGTTCGCTAACGCTGTATTTAGTGTTATAGCCAGTCTTCATACCAAATACCTGGCCGTTGGCCTGAATCGCCACCGGTTCGCCTTGTTTCCAGCCGTGCTCCTTAAAATAGTTAGCCACGCTACCGATGGCATCCACGGGATCCCACAGGTTGGCGTGCCCGTCACCGTTAAAGTCCACCGCGAAAGATTTATACGAGGAAGGCATAAACTGGCCATAGCCCATAGCCCCCGCATAAGAGCCCTTCAGTGAGAGCGGGTCGTCCCCTTCGTCGCGAGCCATCAACAGGAAGGTTTCCAGTTCACCGGCAAAGTATTTGGCCCGTCGCGGATAGTTAAAGGCCAGGGTGGACAGCGCGTCGATAATGCGGGTCTTGCCCATAACCCGCCCCCAGCGGGTCTCCACGCCGATAATGCCGACGATAATTTCCGGCGGTACCCCATACTGCTGCCAGGCGCGGTTCAGCGCATCCTGATGCTCGTTCCAGAACACCACGCCGTTCTGCACATTATCCGGGGTAATGAATTTGGCGCGATAACGCAGCCAGGCGCCGTTAGGGCCGGGCGCCGGCGGCGTGGTCGGCGCCTGTCTATCCATCAGGCGCAGCACGTAATCAAGGCGTTTGGTTTGGGAGAAGATCTCGTGCAGTTGCTGACGATCGAAGCCGTGCTCGCTGACCATCTTTTCGATAAAGCTGGCCGTGGCGGGGTTATTGGCATAATCGCCGCCGAGCTGGGTCATATTGTGCTGCGGCTCCAGTAAAAAACCGCCCTGGGGCGCGGGCGCAACCGTCTGAGGCGTGACTGTGGCCTCAGGCTGAGATTCCGGCTTACTGCTACAGGCGGAGAGTAAAACCAGCAGAGGAAGCAGTGAAGTGGCATAACGACGACTGAGCATAAAGTATCCCTGTGACTAACCGCGAAAAGTGTCAGTAATGGTAATGGGTAACTCATGCTGAAACAAAGAAAGACATACGATTTTTCTATCACTTCTGCGCTTTTGAGCAATCCAGCCAGACATTCTCCGGGTGAATAAAGCCAGTCGATGTTGTTCGATAAAAACCACAAACAGGCAGTGGCTATCAAAAAATAATAATTCTTTGAAAAAAACAATTAAGAAAAATCTACATCCATACGATAACAAAACAATAACGCGAACGCTCCGCGGGTTGCGCGGTTACCTATAACTGCAAATGGTAATCATAAGTTGGCATCAGTATTAACCACTTTTCACGCCTTAAGGGTTAATCGCTTTATCCCAAACCCGGCCTGCGGTCATAACCAAGGATGTAAAATGCGAAACCTGAAAATAGCCACACTGATGAAAACCGGCCTTGCGTTTCTGTTTCTGGTATTTATTGGTCTGACGCTGGCCTCCATCATTGCCATGAAAACGGCGCAGAAAAACTATCATAACCTGGATCAGCTCACCGACCGAATGCTCGTCATCAGCGATACCCGCTACCGAATCACGGGGATCCGCGCAAATCTCAACTATTTTGTTTCCGAGCTTAAAGCAGGCCGCCCTTTTCCTGTCGATGGCGAACAGCGCCTGATTAACGATTTGACTGTCGCCAGACAGGATATCAGCGCATGGGAGAAAGAGCCTAAAGCGACCCCGGAAATCCAGGCGCTGGCGAATAAAATAGCCAGCGAGGTTCATACCCTTCTCGATTTCAGTCAGGATACCAGCAACCGGATTAAAAACCACGAAATCGACTCTTTCGCCATTGCCGATCGGATAAACAATCTCAGCACCTTAATCGATCAATATTCCACGCTCAGCAACAACCTTAATGAGAAGATCAACGACGATTATCATCGCATCGTTTCCCAATACATCACCCTCTGTATCGTCTTTATTGTGGTTATCTCAGTGCTGTTCATACTGATACTCGGCTGGTTCAAACGCGATTTTCTCTTTACCGTTCAACAGCTGGTAACCACCTTCAGGCATATGGGCAACGGCGATCTCACCTTTACCATTCCCCCCAGTAAAGAAAACGAGCTGGGGGTCCTGTTCAAAGAGCTGGAAAGAACCCGCCGTTCTTTGATTTCGATTATCGCTTCGGTAAAACACAGCGCCGTCACCATTCAATCACGCGCCAGCGATATTGCCTGCGGTAACCAGGAGCTCTCCTGCCGCACCGAGCAGCAGGCCAGCGCGCTGCAGGAGACGGCCGCCAGCATGGAGGAGATCAAAACCACCGTCGGCCACAACGCCGAAAACGCTCAACAGGCCAGTAGCCTGGCGGCCAGCGCTAATCAGACGGCCCGTAACGGTGAAACGGTGATGAATGGGGTGACGGAAACCATGCAGAAAATTGAGCATAACGCCCAGCAAATTGCCGAAATCAACAACATTATTAGCGGCATCGCCAACCAGACCAACATTCTGGCGCTGAACGCCGCCGTAGAAGCCGCCCGAGCCGGTGAACAAGGGCGTGGCTTCGCCGTGGTCGCCACGGAAGTCCGTAGCCTGGCGGCGCGCAGCGCCGATGCCGCCAAAGAGATTGGCGATCTGATCAAGCATTCCGTCAATAACGTCAGCCACGGCGTTAAGCTGGTTTCCAGCGCCGGTAGCACCATGCAGGAGATTGTTAAATCCACCACTCAGGTCAGCAATATTATGCGTGAGATTTCCGTAGCCTCTGAGGAACAGAGCAGCGGTATCAACCAGATTGCGATGGCGATTAATCAGATGGAGATTGTTACCCAACAGAACGCCACCCTGGTGGTGGAGTCCGCCAGCGCAACGGATGCCATGAATGACCAAACCCGGGAACTGACGACGCGGGTAGCGTTCTTCAATACTGAAGAAGGCGACGAAACCGCAGCCGCGGTGTAAGAAAAACGGGCCTTCCCGGCCCGTTTTTTCATCGATGCCGCTACGGCTTATCCTTACCGGATGGCGCTGGCGGCAGTTCGTCCCGCAGCTCTTTGACCTGATCCGCGGTGACCGGTCCGGCATTATTGCCCCAACCGCTGCGCACAAAGGTGAGCAGATCGGATACCTGTTTATCGCTCAGACGCCACGCGAAGTCCGGCATGCTCAGGCCGGTCACCGCATCGCGGGTGATCGGCGCCTGGCCCCCCTGCAACACAATGCTAATCAACGAGGAGGGATCGTCGCTCAGCACCGCGCTGTTATGGGCCAGTGCCGGGAAGGTTCGGGCATAGCCTTTGCCATCCAGCCGATGACAGGCGGCGCAGTTGTCCACATACTCCTGGGCTCCGGGTTTACTCATATCTCCTTTGACTAAGGCTTCCGTCGTGGCTGTATCCGCCTTCGGCGCCTGGGCTTTGGGATCGGACGGCTTCAGGGATTTCAGGTAGACGGCAATCGCCTTAAGATCGGCATCGCTCAGATGCTGGGTACTGTGCGCCACCACATCGCGCATCGAGCCAAAGGCCATGCCGTGCGACGTCTGCCCGCTCTTCAGGAAATCCACAATATCCTGCTGGCTCCAGCGCCCCAGACCACTCTTCATATTGCCGGTGAGATCCGGCGCGTGCCAGCCTTCCAGGGTACCGCCGGTCAGCCAGTCGCTTTCGGTCTGATCCTGCGCTTTCTCCTGGAAACCGACACCGCGTGGCGTATGGCAGGTGCCACAGTGAGCCAGCCCCTGAACCAGATAAGCGCCGCGGTTCCACTCATCGCTCTGACGGCTGTCCGGTTTAAAGGGCTTATCGTCATGGAACGCCAGATTCCAGACCGATAGCGGCCAACGCATGCTTAGCGGCCAGGGAATATCGCTGTCGCGGTTCTCCTGCTTCACGGCCGTCACCTTATGCATAAAGAAGTCATACAGCGCGCGCATGTCTTCATCATTAATACGGGCAAAGGAGGTATAAGGCATGGCCGGATAGAGGTTATGACCATCTTTCGCCACCCCTTCACGTACGGCTTTGGCGAACTCCTCATAGCTGTAGTCGCCAATACCGGTCTCTTTATCCGGCGTGATATTGGTGGAATAGATTGCCCCCACCGGCGTGCTCATCTTCAGACCACCGGCAAAGGGTTTCCCCCCTGCGGCAGTATGACAGGCGACGCAGTCCCCTGCCCTGGCCAGCTGTTCGCCGCGCTGGGTGGAATCCTGCGCGTAAGCGCTGGACATCAGCAGTGCCAGCGGCAATACCGGCACAATTTTCTGCCATTGAATCGTCATTTATGCGGCCTCCCTTATGCCTGAACCAGCGGTCCGGGATTCGCCAGATAGCGGGTGCGAATCGCGTCGGCCGCGAACAGCGCCGTAGCGCAGACGATGCCCGTTGGGTTATAGGCCAGGTTCTGTGGGAAGCAACAGGCGCCAAGCACAAACAGGTTTGGTACATCCCAGCTTTGCAGATATTTATTCACCACGCTGTTGGACGGGTTATCCCCCATCACCGCGCCGCCAGTGGTATGAGTGGACTGATAGGGACGCACATCGTAGTGGGCATCCATCCCTTTAAAGTGCATTTCATAGCTGGCCGGATTAATCACTTTGGCAATCTCTTCGGCTTTGGTGCCGATAAAGTTGGTCATTTTCAGCTCATTCGGCTGCCAGTCGAAGGTCATGCGCAGTAGCGGCTGGCCATGCAGATCCTTATAAGTGGGATCGAGATCGAGGTAGCACTGTCTGTATGGCATCACCGATCCTGAGGATCCGATATTCATGGTGTGCAGGTAGTTATCCTTGATAGCACTCTTCCAGCCGGATCCCCACTTCGGCGCCTTCGACGATACCGGCATCTGCTGGATCGGGCGACCGCCAGTGGTGGTCGCGGAAATGGTCGCGCCTCCCACAAAGCCCAGCTTGGCGTGATCAAAGTTTTCGGCGTTGAACTCGTCGATATACATCCCGGTAGTACCGGTGGCGGCAAACGGGTTGAAGTAAGTATCCTTATTAAAGAACAGCGACAGGCCGCCGTTCATCTGATAGGCGTAGTTGCGCCCAACCACGCCTGTGTTGGTGACCGGATCGTAAGGTTTGCCGATCTTCGACAGCAGCAGCAAACGCACGTTATGCAACTGGAAGGCGCTCAACACCACCAGGCTTGCCGGCTGCTCTACTTCCTGGCCGTTGGCGTCGATATAGGTCACCCCGGTCGCTTTAGTGCCGGTGGAATCGGTATTGACCCGCAGTACGTGGGACTGGGTACGCAACTCAACGTTTTTATGCTGGCGCAGCGCTGGCAGAACGCAGGACTGCGGCGAGGCTTTCGAATAGTTAAAGCAGCCAAAGCGTTCACAGAAACCGCAATAATTACAGACCCCCAACTGCACGCCATAAGGATTAGTCCAGGGCTCGCTACAGTTGGCCGCCGGAACCGGGAACGGGTGGTAGCCCAGCTGGCGGGCCGCCTTACTGAACAGCATTCCGGCATACTGCTGCTTGAGCGGTTTGGTGGGATACGGATTCTGGCGCGGAGTTTCGAAGGGGTTGCCGCCTTCGATAATCTTGCCTTTAACGTTGCCCGCCTGTCCCGCCACGCCGCAGATTTTTTCAAACTTGTCGAAGTAAGGCTCCATCTCTTCACTGGTGAAGGGATAATCCTGGACCGTCATATCGGCCGGGATAAAGTCCGCGCCGTATTTTTCAATCACGGTGCTGCGCATCTTCAGATCGGCATCCAGCGCCCGCCACAGCATCCCGTTCCAGTGCACACCAGCGCCCCCCACGCCGTTTCCCGGCAGGAAGGAGCCAAAGCGACGGTATGGCAAGGCGGTATCCGACATCTTATGACGTACCGTCACCGTCTCTTTGGAGGCATTCTGGAACAGCTTCAGGCGAATACCGTAGGTCAGTTCATCCGCAATGCGCGGATAGGCAAAATCGGGATAAGTGTCGCGCGCTTCACCGCGCTCCAGCGCCAGAATTTTCAGTCCGGTATCGGCCAGCTCCATCGCCATTAGCGAACCCGTCCAGCCAAAACCGACGATCAGCACATCCACCGGATCTTTTTTTATCGCCATGGTTATACGCTCCTCTTCCCTGAAATGCTCACCGGGCCCAGCGGATAGGGCTGGTTCGGATGCTCCATGACCTGCTGGTAGTCGGCGCGAGCGCCGGGGAAGCCAATCAGCTTCCAGGACGCCAGCGTCTGGTTACCGCCATGCAGCGGATCCGCCAGCCAGCCCTCTTTGGTATTTTCCAGCAGTTGAGTAAAGAACAGCGTGCCGGGCACCTCTTCAAAACTCAGTTGGCCATGTTCCAGCCGGGTCAGAATCTCCTCCTGCTGAGCGTGGCTCAGGTCGGCAAACACCTTCTGATGATGTTCCTGACACCAGGCATTAATGGCTTTGATCCCCCGTCGGTAGGTTTCCCGGGGAGCCAGGTTGGACTGATAGCCCAGTTCAGGTTCGGCGCTGGCGAAAGGCCCCTGCATATACCACAGTTGGCCGTGACCGTAGGGCAGCTCCATTTGTTTATCGATAAATACCGGCACCCCTTCGCTGACGGCGCCTGGACCGTTGTCGTCGGTGGGGATCAGCCGGTCCGTAGCGGCCAGAATAAAGCGCCACTCATCGTTATTGAAAAACACCGGAACATAGTCGGAACTCACGCCCTGGGAGTCACTCTGGGCCGCCGGGCTGCTGAGGGTCACCAGGCTGCTACCCGCAGCAGCCAGCGGAATCAGCGACAGCGTCCGCTGCAGGAAACGCCTTCTGGAGGGCATTTCCCCGTTATCATTATTCTTGCTCATCAAACCTTCCTGTCACTATTGCACAACGAGAATGGACAATTTGCTGTTCTGGTTATGCCGCTATTAGCGAAGTGCCTTAACGGCTGTCGCGAATAAAGCTAATCTCATCAACGGCTAAAACAAGGTTGAAAAATGCCTTTCCAAATGAACAAGTTACGTTGTTATCGGTAACAAAATTAAAAGGGACTGTATTAACGAATTGATTTTTCAGGGAGGAGTAAACGCTGGCGGAATTTAAATCTGAAGTTCAAGATTTGTAAAGAAAATGATAAATATTTGATCTGCGTCAGATATTCCTTAGCAGAAAATGTCCGGCATCCTGTGATGCCGGAACGCACTTTACTGTGTCTGCGCAGGAGCAAAACGATAGAAATAATTGGGTTCGCTCACGATATACAGCCTGCCTTCGGGATCGGTGGTAACCCCTTCGGCCTGAGGGACATCCTCTTTCAGACCGTGCTGCCCGGCGCGTAGCGACATCTGGCTTACCACCGCGCTCTGCTCAGGATCCACTTCCAGCAGCCGCTTCGACTCATGGGAAAGAATCAGCAGGTTGCCGCCGTAATAATCCATACCCGAGATATCATCCAGCGATAAGCTATCAGCAAGATAGCTGGCATCGTCGAGATCCGACAGTTGCTGAGCTTTCGCCTGCCATCGGATGCGATAAAGCTCCATTGGTTTACGCTCTTTCGCCAGCCACAGGGTACTGTCCCGCTCGACCCACGCCAGCCCCTCGATTCCGCGGTTGCGCGCTTTGCCAAAGAAATCGGGCTTAAACTGCTGCACAACGCTAACCGAAAAGTCATCGGCAATGGTCACAATCCACAGTCGCGAATTATGCTCATCCACCAGCGCGAAACGGTTATCGCCCAGCGACTCAATCGACTCCGCATCGCGAATAAAATCGATCTCCTGGCGATGCAGCAGCTTACCTTCCGGGCTAAGAGCCAGAATGGCCGCCGGTCGATTGGTGGTCGCCATCAGAATGCCGCGTTTCGCCCACCAGGTGAGCGATGACAGGTTTTCCACTTCCGGCAGGCGGGTTTCATGCTGTAGCTGATAGCCCGCCAGCGCCATACCCCGGGCACTAACCTGCCCGGCCCCCGCCAGCAGCAACAGCGCCCCCATCATCATACTGGTCAGCGCGGTACCAAAATTCAGTCCGTACAAATTAGCTCCTTATTCCATACTTTCCATCATCCAGACGGGGGAGATTTCCCCCCGGCTGAATCAGCAGAATATAATCAGAAGCTTAACTGAATGTTAAACCGGTGAGCCGGGGGAACAGACCCGCCGCACAGGGTATTTTTTCCCAGGCTATGCCTGACTCATCTCCGCACTGATTTGCTCCAGAGATTTGTTGCTGGTTTCTGTCACGAAAAAGAGATTCAGTAAAAACCATAGCAGACAGAACAGGCCATACAGGAAAAAGGGGAAACTGCCATTGAACAGGTGATTAAGCCAGACGCTATCGGTTAGCATCGGGAAAGTTTGAGAGACAATAAAGCTACCGGTCCAGATAAGAAAAGTCGCCCACGACATGAGCTTTCCACGGATACGATTGGGTGACAGCTCCGGAATAATAATCCACAGAATCGGGCCGATCGTCCCGCCGAAAAACAAAATATAAACCACCATCAATACCAGCATCCATAGGCTGGCGATCCCGACCCAGATTAAAGCTCCGAGTAGCGTTATCGCCACAAAGCAGATAAACGACCCGATGATCAATAGCCTGCGTCGGCCATACTTTTCGATATTCACCACGGCCCAGGTCGCCGCGGCAAAAAAAGCGATACCGATTATCACCTGCTGGTAGTATGCCGTCCGGGCGCTGGCGATCCCCATATTTTCGAACAGGACATTGCCATAGTACAGGACCGCATTAATGCCGCACAGGTTAGCCAACAGCGCCATCGTCAGTACAATCAGGGAAACCCGACGGTATTTTCTGGAAAACAGAGATTCGCTTTGCGCCTGCGCCCCGGCAGGGGCCTGGAATGATTTTTTTATCGCAGTAATCTCAGTCTGACAATCATAGCCAGCCCCATTAATTCTGGTCAGAACAGACTTCGCTTCATCGTCGCGGTTTTTATCAATTAACCAGCGTGGAGATTCCGGCAGGAACAGCGCCAGCCCCATAAACAAGCAGCCTGGAATCGCCATCGCCCCTAACATATAACGCCAGGCATAATCAGTGCCCCATTGGGAGTCAGGGATCCAACTGGCGACCAGTGCGTTGACCAGATACACCAGCAGAATCCCCAGAGCAATCATCATCTGGTAGAAACCTAATGTTTTACCCCGTATTTTTTGTGCCGATATTTCACCGATATAGACTGGTGCGGTAGCGGAGCCTAATCCAACGCCAATGCCGCCAATAATGCGGAAGACAATAAACATAGTGAAATTGTAGGGGATAGCCGTAAATATACCGGCCACAAATACCAGGGCTCCGGTTGCCAGCAGCGCCTTTTTTCTCCCCAGGGCCTGAGCGATGAACTGTCCACTAAAAGCGCCGATCATAAACCCCAGCACAACCGATGATACCGCCCAACCGGTACCGGCTGCATCCAGAGAAAAATAGTTGCTGAGATGAGATATAGCGCCCGAGACCACTGCGGAATCGAATCCATATAACAACCCGGCTAATGAGGCAATGAGTGACAACTTATAACTCATATAATATGTCGTATTCATTTTCTCACCCGTTAGTGTGATTTTATTATCCGCGGCACGGCCCTGTTTTTTATCCGTCTGGAGCGTTCCTCATATTCCGGTAGCATCTTCATGGTATCGTCAAACCAGGCATCAGGATCGGTACTGGCGACCAGCCCAAAATTACCCCATGGAATTAATGATCCAGAGCGAATAACAAACCGGGCCTTGTGATAAACATCCGACACCAGAGTACCGTGTGGCAGTAATGTAAAATCAGCGCCACTGCCGGTAAAAATATCAGTTACCTGAGTGAACAGTCGTGGATTTCCCTCTTCCACCTCACTGGCAAAAATCACATTCTCAATAAAAATCTCCTGACGCAGCACCCGTAGTATTTCAAGTAAATCGACTGTTCCGGGATAGAAGGCGAGATCGATACGTCTCGCATCTGCGGGAATCGGCGCCCCGGCATCAGTTACCAGAATAATATCGCCATGACCCAAGCTGGCGAGCGCGCCAGCAATTTGTGGATGTAATATTCTTCCAGGTCTCATAACTCTCTCCTGAGATTATCGACAGGTTATTAATACAATTTTTAATTAACACGCATCTTCCTGTTATTTACGATGAATATCGTCCTCAATTTGCTCCAGCGTCTTTCCTTTGGTTTCCGGAACCATTGCGATAACGAAAATCCATGCGACCAGTGAAACACCGGAGAAAATAAAGAAGGTATTGGCGGCACTAATATTCTCAACCAGTACCGGGAAAAAACGGGCAACGATAAAATTACCGCCCCACAATGCAAAGGTGGCGATGGAAACGGCAACGCCTCTTACCTGAGTGGGAAATATTTCTGCGATAACCACCCAGGCCACCGTCCCCCAGGAGGCCGCAAAAATAATGACATAAGCCAGAATACAGGCAAGCAAGCCCGTCGTATTGGGCTCACTGGCTCGAAACATCAGACCGGTTCCCCCAAGAGCCAGCGCCATGCCCATCGAGCCGAAGATCAGCAACGAACGGCGGCCCACTTTATCGATAAGCCACATGGAAACCAGCGTAGACAAAACCAGCATTAAACCGATAAGTACCGTAAAGGACATCGCACCGCTCGTATCCACGCCTGCCGTTTTAAAGATCTCCGGCGCGTAGTAGAAGATGGCGTTAATTCCGGTGATCTGCTGGAACAGCGCCACGCAAAAGCCGATGGCCAGTACCTTACGCAGCCGCGGCGCCAGTAGCTCCCTTAACCCGGCGCGGGAATCACTTTGCAGCGCGGATTTAATTGTCGCCAGCTGCTCCCGGGCGGCCCCCTCATCAGGATTGATTTTACACAACACCTGCAGACCGGATTGCTCACGCCCTTTACGAATCAGCCAACGCGGGCTTTCCGGCACACCGATCAGCAGGAAAAAAAAGACGATCGCAGGTGCAATCCCGGTGGCAAAGATAACCCGCCAGCCGTTCTCGATATTCCATGCCTCGCTGGCATGGCTGGCGATCATGGCTGCGATAGCGAAAATGGCAAGGTTACCAATGCAGTTAAATAACTGATTGAACGAAACCAGTCTTCCCCGAATACGCGCCGGAGACACTTCGGCGATATACATGGGAGCAACCGTGGTTTCCAGGCCAATGCCAATCCCCACCAGAATACGGAACCACACCAGTATTTGCGCCGACGTCGCCAATGCCTGGCCCAGCACACCGAAGATAAAAATAAGCGCCGTTAACAACAAAACCTTTTTACGCCCGACGGCATCGGAAAGGGGACCCGCGATAGCGACCCCAATAATACAGCCCACAATAATAGACGAGGTAACCCAGCCAATACCGTCCGCATCAAGGGCGAACTTATGCTGCAAAAACCCCACTGTGCCGGAAATACTGCCGTTGTCGAAACCAAACAGGAATCCCCCCACGGCGGTCACCAGGGAAATCAATAAAACGTTACGCATCCAGGGGACATTTGCGGTGATATGAGCATGACTGACCATAATCACTCTCCGTTATCAGACAGCAGAACGCCGCGGGTGTGAAACGGCACGCACCGTGCAGCGTTGCTGTAGCGCTAAGAGATCGATGCCGGAAGGCAGACCGGCGGTGGGGCTGGTGGCATTGGCCGCGCCACAGGCGGCCGCCAGCGTCAGATGCGCGCGCCATCCCGCCTGGGGGCGGGCTATCAGGCTGGCGATCAGCCCGGCACAATACGCATCACCTGAGCCCACCGCGCTGACGGTCTCCACCTCGGGAGCCGCGATCTGGTACTCGCCGTCTGGCGTCAGCGCCTGCGTAGGCTGACTGCCATTGGTGATGATGACGCAGCGAACCCCCTGCGCCAGCCACACCCCGGGCAGGGAAAGAGAGGAATCGGCGCTGGCCTGTAGCAGTTCATCGCGATTGATCTTAATAATATCGGGAAGCGCCGCGGCGGATTGCAACAGCGCTTCCCCCTGGGTATCCAACAGTGACGGAACCCCATGCTGGCGCGCCAGCGCAATCCAGTGACGGTATTCGTCAGCCGCCAGATTTTTGGTCAGTGAACCGGTACAGATAAGCGCGCTGGCCTGACGAATCTCCTGCGCCAGCATCCCGTGTAGCCGCTGGCGCTCATCCGACTGGACTTCCGGTCCGGCGGCGTTATATACGCTGGCCAGCTCCGGTGCTGCACGCTCGGTAATCACTTCGCAAATACGGGTGCTGCCAGCGATATCGCACCAGTTTCCGTCCAGCTGTTCCTGCGCCAGAAGTTCCCGGCACAAGCGACCGGTCGCTCCCCCCAGAAACCCCAACAGACGCGGCGTCGGCGCCCCGGCCAGCCAGGGCTTAAGCTGACGCAGTACCCTGGCGACGTTGACCCCCTTCCCTCCCGCCAGGGTTTGATCATCCAGCAGACGATGAACCTGACCCGGGCGCTGTTTGTCCACCAGCAAAAGCCGTTCAATCGCGGTATTTAATGAGGCAATAATCACGTTCACAGGCACGCCTCCCGATCCGTTGCAATCAGCCAGCTCTCGCGGGCTATCATGGCAGCCCCGGTGGCGACGGGTTCGGCCAGATCGCTCACGAACAGCGGCATACGCCAGCGCTGTTTACGGTGTTCAAGCATCTCGCAACGCTGGAATAATGAGCCCATTAACACCGCCTCCTGCGGACGAATACCCCCGATTTCACACATCCGGGAAAGCAGATGCCAGGCCCGATCGGCGATATGATTGAGCGTCGCCTGAATAATGCCGGCAGGCTGTATGCCAGCATTCAGATGGTGCAAAGAGAACAGCCCCCGCGTCTCGTCTTCACAGACCGAAACCGCTATGTCAGCGCCAGCACCTTCCCGGTGCAGATCGGCAAAAAATCGCTCATAGTCCCCCTGATACAGCAGCTCCACCAGAGTCTGGACAATCTTGCCGGAAGGCGTAGCGCATCCCATCACGTACTCCCCCGGCTGCCATGTCCGTTCAATATCCACGCCAAGCTGCCAGGCCATGGGGATATCAGGAAAATTCGGCGTCAGTACCATCAGATATTCGGAGGTGCCAATCGAATCAAAAACGTGAGTCGGTTGGCGATTTTGCACCGCCCAGGCACCCACGATCTGATCGTGACCGCCGATAAATACGCTGGCGCCAGGGCAGAGCACGACGCCGGGGAGCACCCGCGCACAAATTTCACCACAGAGCGCGCCGGTATCCAGAATCGCCGGAAACAGCTGAGGCCCAAGCCCCAGTTTTTCCAGGGTGGGTTCATGTGGACGCATGGATTTCAGATCGATGCACTGAGAGTGGGTTGCCTGCGAACTGCTGGCCCGCCATTCGCCGGTCAATTGCCACATCACGTAGCTGCCAAAATCCACCCACTGCGCAGTCTGACGCCACAGGTCAGGATATTGCTGGCGCAGCCAGCTTAACCGCTCCGGACTCTGATTACTCCGCAAACGCATCCCCGAAACGGCATAGTGCTCCTGGCTATCGAGCCACTGCCGTACGTCACAGGCAAGCGGCGAGCCGGGGGTGTTTTCCCACCAGGCCAGCGAGGGGTAAACCACCTCACCACGATGATTCACTGCCACCGATTCCTCCTGGCCGAAGGTACCGATAGAGATAGCCGCTAAGGGGCCACAAGCCCTGGCCTCGTCACGCGCATATCCGACGATCAGCTCCACCAGCTCCTGCCATACCGCCAGCGCGTCATGGAAAATCAGGCCATCGCGTTGGATAACGGGGGTGCGGCGCTTTGTGACCGGCAACAGAGCCCCTTCCTCATCGAGGCCGATGATTTTTATATGCGTAGTGCCAATATCAATGCCGAGAAACCACATGGTGATCGCCCCCTGTTATCCGCTACAGTCCCAGCTTGCCTGGGTTCAGGATGCCGTTGGGATCGAGCGCCTGCTTTACGCGGCGCAGCAGCATATGTGCCGATCCCAGAGACGCCCTGGCGTAAGGGGAACGCACCAGACCTCCGCCGTGGTGATGCGACAGCTCAGCCTTATGCTCAAGACAGACACGCATCGCCTCTTTCCAGATCATCCGCAGCTTCTCTATTGCTTCGCTGTCATTTTCTTCATTACCCAGCAGAATCATATACATGGAAGTACCCTGCGGATAAACGTGGGAAAAATGCGACAGCACTTCGCCCGCCAGCGGCGTCAGGGTTTTATTCAGACAGTGATAAAGGTCGGCAATACCATCCCAGGTATGCGCAATTTCAATGGTTTCCGCAAAGCCGCCGCGGGTATCAAGCAAGTTTTCTACCGTAGAAAAATCAAAGCGACGATCCATCCACTTCAACACCCCTTCACTCCCCAGCGATTCGCCGCCGTGGCGCCCGACAATCGCCATCAGAGCCGCCATCTCAGCGCGGGCGATGGCATCGACGCCCTGAGTACCCACGAACATTACCGGCTTATCCTGCGCCGGATCCTGCATCGCGTGGCGCGCTTCGGCGGTATCGTACAGACGTAACAGGAAGGGACGCAGCCCGGCCATCGCCTGTTCGCGCAGTATCTTTAGTCCTGCTTCTACAGAAGGCAGCGCCAGGGTATCGTACAGGCGAGTCTGGGGCAGCGGGAACATCTTAAGCTGTACCGACGTGACCACGCCCAGCGTGCCTTCCGCACCGATAAACAGCTGACGCAGATCCGGCCCCATCGCCGCACGCGGAGAAGCCTTCAGACGCACCCGTTCCCCCGTGGCCAGAATCACCGTATAGGCAGTAATCAGATCTTCAATACCGCCGTAATAAGAAGAGAACTGTCCGGTAGCTAGCGTAGATAGCCACCCCCCAACGCTGGACTGATACAGGGATTGTGGGGAATGACCCAGCGTCCACCCCTGCTGCTGGAGCTCATCCTCCAGTTTTCCGCCGTTATAGCCCGCCGAAACCTCCACCGTCATATTGGTGGTATTGATCTCCCGATTCAGCGTCATGTCGCTCAGATCGAGCACCACGCCACCACGCGTCGGAAGCGGCTGCCCGGTAACGGAAGAGCCCAACGCGCGCGGCGTAACCGGAACATCATTCGCCGTTGCCAGCGCCAGTACCTGTTGAATTTGTTGTTCATCGGTGACCTTTACCACAACATCCGCCTGGTAATCATGGCACCCTAAACGTCTGAGTTTGGTGGAAAGCGGCCAGGTATCGTGGCTCGATGCCTGAAGCGCTTCGCTATCCGTCAACACCTGCTCCCCGGGCATAACGCTTTTCAACGCGCGAATAAGATGGGAAATGTCAGACATACCTACTCCTGCACTTATAGATTTAACAGAACGTCCAGGGCCATTTTCTGATGCCGTTGCGCCCCAGGCATATTTCATTGACATCCGATTGGCAGCTAATATACGATCAATTTGCAGAAAGCTGCAAATTGCATAAATCGACTTTTGCCAACTTTGTGAAGGAGATCAATATGGATTCCCGAACCGGAAAAGCTGTTCGACTGGGTCGTATCCTGCGCCCGGAAACCGGGCGAGCAGTGGTGGTCGCCGCATCCCACGGTGTTATGGCTGGCCCGCCCTCAGGGCTAAAAACACGCGAAGAGATCGAGACAGTCTTCGGCCAGTTACGGGGAGCCGATGGCGTGATGGTCTCCCCCGGAATGATTCCGCTGGTCGAACACAGCTTTATCGGACGCGATCGCCCAGGTTTCGTTCTTCACCTCGACTGGAAAAACCATGCCCGGGCTATCTATACACCGGGAAAAGACGGGCGTAGCGAAGGGGTTCTGGCCCAGTTGGCCGATATCAGCGACGTCGCCGCCTGTGGCATTGATGCAGTCATGACCTATATGTATCTGGGGCAGAAAGATACCGCTCTGGAACAGGCGGAAATTATCCGCAATACCCATATCGCCCGCGAATGCGAGCGTCACGGCATTGCGCTGATTATTGAACCACGCTCGGCGCTGGAAGGCGTCGATCCTGATGCCCTTAGCGCCAAAGTGATGAGCATGTACTGCCGTATCGCCGCCGATATTGGCGCAGACCTGGTTAAGGCGCTCTGGCCCGGTTCAGTGGAGGATTTTGCTGCTGTAACAAGCACCTGCTATACTCCGGTACTGCTTGCAGGTGGCGCTGGTGGCGAAGATCCACACGCCACGTTGCAACTGGCGGCCGACGCTATCGAGGCTGGCGCCAAAGGGGTGATGTTTGGACGGCGAATTTTCCGTGCGCAGCAGCCTGCTGGAGTGCTTCGCGCACTGAATGCAGTGGTGCATGAAAACCAGAGTGTTGAACAGGCATCACGGCTTCTGGAACAGTAAGAGTCGATGGAAACAATGACAGTTTTTTCCCAGGATGCGAAACAGCTTTCTCCGGTGGCATTTATCGCCCGTACCATCATCACTCTTGGGATCGCTGGCCGTCTGCCTACCACTTCCTGGTTCCAGGAGGCGCTGGAGATAGGCTCCGGCACGGTGCAAAAGGCACTACAGGAGCTTAAGAGTTCCGGCGCCGTCGCTCTTGTTTCCCGCGGTCATCAGGGGACCTTTGTGGTCTCCTGGGATTTCGCCTTGCTCTGGGATGCGGCACGACTTCCTCCTGTACATATGCTTCTTCCCCCCCGAGGCTCCCAGGAAGCGACCCAGGTCGCTGCAGCGCTGGTGCAACAGTGTAGTCAGTGGGATGTGGTCACGACCCTCGGCTACCTGCGCGGCGCGCGTTCGCGCCTTGCCGCGTTTGACGAAGGGGCGGCGGATATCGTGCTGCTCTCTTCTGGCTCGGCCCAAATGCTGCTCGGCGACGCTGCCACCCGGGGTTATGAAATGTTCGACGTTGGTGCTGGCAGCTACTATCGTCCGGGCAGTCTGGTGGTGGTGGAACAGCATGGGGAAAAGCCTGGCGACCGCCTGCGGGTGGGCATCGATTACCACTCGAGCGACCACCAGCGCCTGACCCGGGCGCAGTTTCCCGAACAGACTTGCGATTACATCGAAGTGGATTTTACCCTGCTGCCGCGCGCGGTGTTCCTGGGGCAGATCGACACCGGTATCTGGCATCAGGAAGAGTCACTGATTCCACTCGATAAAGTGGGGCTGAATATCCACCCGCTGGATACCCCGGAAGCACTGCACATGGTGGAAAGCATCTCCAGCGCCGTACTGGTAGTGCGTTCATCCTCGCCGGTTGCCCGGTTACTACATCAGTTGGATATGGACACTCTGCGCCAGCAATCGGCGCTGACGCCCGATCCGAGCCATCTCTGTTTTAGCGATATTTCCGCGCGGCTGCCCTAAGAATAGCGGCTCACCGGGAGCGGGAAGATTTCCGGCCCCAGGGTAAATGAGAAAAAGCGAACGACACCCCGATAAGGGTACAAATAACAAAAATGCCGTTAACCAGCGCCCAGAGGCCGGGAGATAAAAAAGGAGAGGTAGCAAGAGCGAACAACACGATCAACCCAATCGAAATCCAGGTTATCGCCCATGTAATCAGATCGTCGATAAACAAAGCGAATATCTTCGAACCAGCGCGTTTTAACCATTGAAGCATATTTACTCTTCCTGCATCAGAGGCATGATGCGATAGCATAAAGCGTACGATAAGAAGCCTCTTATCGCAAAGGATTACCGGCTGAGCGGATATTTTCGAAAGGCGCTATTTTTTCTGTTCCCTCTCCATCACCCGGTTAAATACCCGAATCCCCACGACGGTGACGACAACAAGCAGCAGCGCGCAAAAGGCAACCCAGTAGCCGTCCGGCAAAATCAGGCTGGCCACCCAGGCGAGTCCGACAAAGACGAACAGTTCCACCGCCCAGAAGATCCAGATAATGACGTTCATCTTAATGATTTCGGGAAAGGTCATTTTAGCCCTGTTAATATATAAACAATAATATCATGCACTTACTCTTCAGAAGAATAAGGTTCAACCCAATAAGACCCGGGCATTTTCACAACAAAATCCCCATCTGTCTCTGGCCTTTCAGAGTACAACCTATATTAGGATCCCCCTATAAATCACCATAAATCCCCCTTAAAGAATTCCCGTAAAATTCCTGTTTATCGGCACATCTCGCAACTCCTTCTCCTCTGCGGTTTTCCTGTATAGCAGACTTCGATATCATAGGCCGCAGTGCCCGGTACCGCTCCGTGCCCCTGCACGCATCGCTGCGCCACCCATACCCCGAGCATGCCCGAAGGAATGCGGCATCTTTGATGACAGGGAGTCCTGTGATGCCAACAAGAACGACAAAAATCACGCAGTTCTGAATCTATAAAACGGAAAACGCCATGAGCACGACCGACAATTTCGACGCCCACACTCCCATGATGCAGCAGTATCTGCGCCTGAAGGCGGAACATCGCGATATCCTGCTGTTCTACCGGATGGGAGACTTCTATGAACTGTTCTACGACGATGCGAAGCGCGCCTCTCAGCTGCTCGATATCTCCCTGACCAAACGCGGCGCCTCGGCCGGTGAGCCGATTCCGATGGCGGGCGTTCCCCACCACGCGGTGGAAAATTACCTGGCGAAGCTGGTGAATCTGGGTGAATCAGTGGCGATTTGTGAGCAGATCGGCGATCCGGCGACCACCAAAGGCCCCGTGGAGCGTAAGGTCGTGCGTATCGTCACCCCGGGTACCATCAGCGACGAAGCGCTGCTGCAGGAACGTCAGGATAACCTGCTGGCGGCCATCTGGCAGGACGATAAAGGCTTCGGCTATGCCACGCTGGATATCAGCTCCGGCCGCTTCCGACTTATTGAACCCGAAGATCGCGAAGCGATGGCCGCAGAGCTGCAGCGTACCAACCCCGCCGAGCTGCTCTACGCCGAAGACTTTTGTGAAACCAGCCTGATTGAAGGCCGCCGCGGCCTGCGCCGCCGCCCGCTGTGGGAGTTCGAGATAGCCACTGCCCGTCAGCAGTTGAACCTACAGTTCGGCACCCGGGATCTGACCGGTTTTGGCGTGGAAAACGCCGCTCGCGGGCTGTGCGCCGCTGGCTGTCTGCTGCAGTACGTGAAGGATACCCAGCGCACCAGCCTGCCCCATATCCGCTCCATCACCATGGAACGCCAGCAGGACGGTATCGTGATGGATGCCGCCACCCGCCGCAACCTGGAAATCACCCAGAACCTGGCGGGCGGAACGGAAAATACCCTGGCGTCGGTGCTGGATCTCACAGTCACCCCCATGGGCAGCCGTATGCTGAAGCGCTGGCTGCATATGCCGATACGCGATACCGTAAAGCTTAAACGCCGCCAGCAGGCTATCGCCGCACTCCAGGATAGCGGTAGCGAGCTACAGCCGGTCCTGCGCCAGGTGGGCGATCTGGAACGTATTCTGGCGCGTCTGGCGCTGCGTACCGCCCGCCCCCGCGATCTGGCGCGTATGCGTCACGCCTTCCAGCAGCTTCCCGAATTGCGCGAGCAGCTGGCAGATGTAGCGGTGGATTCGGTACAGACCCTGCGCGAGCAGATGGGAGAGTTTAACGAGCTGTGCGAACTGCTGGAGCGCGCCATTATTGAAACGCCACCGGTGCTGGTACGCGACGGCGGCGTGATCGCCCCCGGTTACAACGCGGAACTTGATGAGTGGCGCGCCCTGGCCGACGGCGCTACCGACTACCTTGAAAAGCTGGAGATTCGCGAACGCGAGCGGCTGGGCATCGACACCCTGAAAGTGGGCTTTAACGCCGTACACGGCTATTACATCCAGGTCTCCCGCGGCCAGAGCCATATGGTGCCCATGAACTACGTGCGCCGTCAGACCCTGAAAAACGCCGAGCGCTATATCATTCCTGAGCTGAAAGAGTACGAAGACAAGGTACTGACCTCGAAAGGCAAAGCCCTGTCGCTGGAAAAGCAGCTTTACGACGAACTGTTCGATCTGCTGTTGCCGCATCTGGGAGAACTTCAGCAGAGCGCCGCTGCGCTGGCAGAGCTCGATGTGCTGGTCAACCTGGCCGAACGCGCCGTAACCCTGAACTACACCTGCCCCACCTTTAGCGATAAACCGGGGATTCGCCTGGTGGACGGTCGCCATCCGGTGGTTGAGCAGGTGCTGAAAGAGCCCTTTATCGCCAACCCGCTCGCGCTTTCAGCCCAGCGGCGCATGCTGATTATCACCGGCCCGAACATGGGCGGTAAGAGTACCTATATGCGCCAGACCGCGCTGATTGTGCTACTGGCCTGGATAGGCAGCTTCGTGCCTGCGGCCGAAGCCGAAATTGGCCCGGTGGATCGCATCTTTACCCGGGTCGGCGCCGCCGATGACCTGGCCTCTGGCCGCTCCACCTTTATGGTGGAGATGACCGAGACCGCCAATATTCTGCATAACGCCACCGCGGAAAGTCTGGTGTTGATGGATGAAATTGGCCGCGGCACCTCGACCTACGACGGCCTGTCGCTGGCCTGGGCCTGCGCTGAAAGCCTGGCGAATCGCATTAAAGCGATGACGCTGTTCGCCACCCACTACTTTGAACTGACCCAGCTTCCGGAAAAGATGGAAGGCGTTGCCAACGTCCATCTCGATGCCGTTGAGCATGGCGACACCATCGCCTTTATGCACAGCGTTCAGGAAGGAGCAGCCAGTAAGAGCTACGGTCTGGCGGTCGCGGCGCTGGCCGGGGTGCCTAAAGAGGTGGTCAAACGGGCGCGCCAGAAACTGCGCGAACTGGAACAGATTTCCGGCAACGCGGCAGCAAGCCAGGTAGACGGCAGCCAGATGTCGCTGCTGGCGGTGGAAGAGACCTCCCCCGCCGTGGAAGCCCTGGAGTCGCTGGATCCCGATACCCTTTCACCACGCCAGGCGCTGGACTGGATCTATCGCCTGAAAAGTCTGGTGTAAGACAACGCCTCCGCCCCCTCTCCGGGGGCGGAGGGACGCGCTACTTTGCCAACAGCACCGAAACCCCCGCTTCGTTTAACGCCCGCTCTACCCCTTCCGGCAGTCTGTCATCGGTAATCAGCAGTTCAAAGTCGCTCATTGTAAGAGCAAGCCAGGTCGCCACCCGCCCATATTTAGTGGAGTCGCATACCAGCACCCGCTGGCGACTGGCGGCAGCAACGGCCCGCTTCACCGTCACTTTGTCTTCCGCTGGCGTGGTGATGCCCCGCAGGCTCCATGAAGATGCCGAAATAAAAGCCTGATCGATAGTCAGATGGCGCAGCATCGTCGCCGCAGCCTCCCCCACGCAGGAACGGTTTTCACGGCATACGGCGCCACCGGTGTGAATAATTGTGCAATCGCTGTTATCCAGCAGATAGTCGGCAATCACGAAGTCATTGGTGACCACCGTCAGATCCTGATGATGGTGTAACTGCCGGGCTATCGCCAGGGTAGTGGTTCCCGCATCCAGATAGATGCAGCTTCCCGGCTTAATCCGCTGGGCGGCCAACTGACCGATGGCCGCTTTCTGCGCTTCGGCCAGCAGGGTTTTAGAGTGATGGGACGGCTCCTGGGCCAGACGCATCGGGGACTCAACCCCGCCGGAGACCAGCACAACGCTGCCCTGCTGTTCCAGCTTTTGCAGATCCCGGCGGATGGTCATATGAGACACCTTTATCCTCCCGGTAAGCTCAGCAATACTCACGATGCCCTTTTCAGACACCATATCCAGAATAATTTGTCGGCGCTCTGCGGGTATCACCGTTCTCTCCTTTCTTTTTCCTGAACCGATTCTACGCTATTTGCCAGGGCTCCGCTCACTGCCAGACCGGGTGGAATTCACAAAAAATAACAGTATATGTGATTTTTTGTGAATCAGCGCACCCTAAAAATTTATCATTACGATTAAATTCACACCAGGGAACAAATAGTCACTAAATTTAACATTGGAGGAGTCCTGATGAGGAGTCCAACATTTAACCTCGGTGTGGTCGGACTGGGCGCTATGGGGATGGGCGCGGCCCTTTCCTGTCTGCGTGCCGGATTAACCACCTGGGGAGCGGACCTGAATCCCACTGCGCGTCAGACGCTGAGCGATGCGGGGGCGCAAGGCGTTGCCAGCAGCGCCCGGGAATTCGCCCCGGGTCTGGATGCTCTGCTTATCCTGGTGGTCAATGCAGACCAGGTCAGACAGGTGCTGTTTGGCCCTGACGGCGTGGCCGAATGCCTGAAGCCGGGCATGGCGGTGATGGTCAGCTCGACAATCTCCGCCGATGACGCGCGGGAGATCGCCACCCGGCTGGCCCGGCTCGGCCTGGAGATGCTGGATGCCCCGGTTTCCGGCGGCGCAAAGAAGGCGGCGGCGGGCGGAATGACGGTGATGGCATCCGGCAGCGCCCGGGCCTTCGAGGCGCTGGCTCCGGTGCTGGACGCGGTTGCCGAGCGGGTCTACCGCATCGGCAGCGAACCCGGCGCGGGCTCCACCGTTAAGATTATCCACCAGTTGCTGGCGGGCGTGCACATCGCCGCCGGCGCAGAAGCCATGGCGCTGGCCGCCCGGGCTGGCATTCCCCTGGATGTCATGTACGACGTGGTCACCCACGCGGCCGGAAACTCCTGGATGTTTGAAGATCGGATGCGCCACGTGGTGGATGGCGATTACACGCCCCACTCCGCCGTCGACATCTTCGTCAAAGACCTGGGGCTGGTGGCTGATACCGCCCGGGGGCTGCGTTTTCCCCTGCCGCTGGCCACCACCGCCCTCAACATGTTTACCAGCGCCAGCAATGCCGGATTCGGCAAAGAGGACGACAGCGCGGTCATCAAGATTTTTTCCGGCATCACCCTTCCTGATGCCCCCCATAAGGAGCAGCCATGATACGACTGGGCGTCATCGCCGACGATTTTACCGGCGCGACCGATATCGCCAGCTTTCTGGTGGAAAACGGCGTCGAAACGGTGCAGTTCAACGGGGTCCCCACGGGCCCGGCGCCGGAATGTCAGGCCATCGTCATCAGCCTGAAAACCCGCGCCTGCCCGCCGGAAACGGCCGTTTCTACCTCGCTGAGCGCGCTGGGCTGGCTAAAAAATCAGGGTTGCACGCAGATTTACTTTAAGTACTGCTCCACCTTCGACAGCACCGTCCGGGGCAATATCGGCCCGGTAACAGATGCCTTAATGGATGCTCTGGAAATCCCATTTACCGTCTTTTCCCCGGCGCTGCCGGTCAACGGACGCACGGTCTACCAGGGCTATCTGTTTGTCCAGGGGCAGCTTTTGTCTGAATCCGGGATGCGCCATCATCCGGTTAACCCGATGACCGACAGCTATCTGCCCAGGCTGGTGGAGGCCCAGTCCCGCGGGCGCTGCGCGGTTATCCCGGCATCGGTTATCGAACGCGGCGCCGTGGCGCTGCGCGAAGCGCTAACGCGCAGCCGCGAGCAAGGCTATCGCTATGCCGTACTCGATGCGCTGGACGATCGCCATCTGGCGATTCAGGGTGAAGCGCTATGCGACTGGCCATTGATTACCGGCGGCTCCGGCCTGGCAGCGGGGCTGGCGCGCCACCGGGCGACCACCAGTACCGGTGATGCCCGCCAGCTCGGTTATCCGCTGGCAGGCCCCGGTGCGGTACTATCAGGCTCCTGCTCTTCAATGACCCAACGTCAGGTGGAGCATTATCAGAAACGCGCCCCGACCATCCATCTGGATATCGCCCGCTGCCTGGATGAAGGTGACCGCACGGCGTACGCCCACGAGCTGGTGGCCTGGTTTATGGATCAGCACAGCCAGCTGGCGCCGCTGATTGCCGCGACCACAGCGCCCGAAGCGCTGGCCGATATCCAGCGACAGTTCGGCGCAGAACGGGCAAGCCTGGCCGTTGAAGCGCTGTTCGCCACCCTCAGCGCAATGCTAGCCGACCAGGGCGTGACTCGTTTTATCGTGGCGGGCGGTGAAACCTCCGGCGTGGTAACCCAGAGTCTGGGCATTACCGGTTTTCATATCGGCCCCCCCATCTCTCCCGGCGTTCCCTGGGTCAACGCCCTCGATAAACCCGTTTCGCTGGCGCTCAAATCCGGCAATTTCGGCGACGAAGCCTTCTTTAGCCGCGCACAGGAGGCGTTTCCGGTATGACGCAAGAGATGCTATTACGCGAAGAGATGGTGCAGATAGCCACATCGTTTTTCCAGCGTGGTTATGCCACCGGATCGGCGGGAAACCTTTCTTTACGACTTCCAGACGGCAACCTGCTGGCGACGCCGACCGGATCCTGCCTGGGGCGCCTCGATCCCGCCCGACTGTCGAAGGTCACGCCACAGGGCCAGTGGATCAGCGGCGATAAGCCTTCCAAAGAGGTGCGTTTTCATCTGGCGCTGTATCACAACAGCCCCGACTGCAAAGCCGTGGTTCACCTGCACAGCACCTGGGCTACGGCCCTCTCCTGTCTGGAGGGACTGGATACCGGTAATGCCATCCGCCCCTTTACGCCCTATGTGGTGATGCAGTTAGGGGCCATTCCGGTGGTGCCCTATTACCGCCCCGGCGATGAGCGTATTGCGACCAGCCTTGCCGCGCTGGCGGCAGAACACCGGGCTTTCCTGCTGGCGAATCACGGCCCGGTGGTGGGCGGCGGCTCGCTGCAGGAGGCCGCCAATAACGCCGAAGAGCTGGAAGAGACGGCGAAGCTGATATTTATCCTGCGCGGTAGTCCGGTTCGCTATCTGACCGAAGCGGAAATTGCAGAACTCAACCAAAGGAGATAATCCATGCCGCGTTTTGCCGCCAATCTGTCGATGATGTTTTGCGAGCTTCCCTTTATGGCGCGCTTCGCCGCGGCCGCTCAGGCCGGGTTCCGGGCGGTGGAGTTCCTGTTTCCTTACGACTACTCCGCCGCCGAAATCCGCGAACAGCTGGAGGCGAACGGGCTGACCCTGGCGCTGTTTAATACCCGCCCGGGCGACAGCCAGCGCGGTGAGTGGGGGCGTAGCGCATTACCCGGCAGGGAGAACGATGCCCGGGAAGATATCGATATCGCGCTGGAGTATGCCATCGCGCTGGACTGCGAGCAGGTCCATATTATGGCGGGCGTCGTGCCCCCGGGGGCCGATAGCGAAGCTTATCGCGCCACCTTTATCCATAATCTGCGCTACGCCGCCGACCGTTTCGCCAGTCACCAGAAACGGATTCTGGTGGAAGCGCTCAGCCCAGGCATTAAGCCGGGATATCTGTTCGCCAGCCAGTACCAGGCACTGGCGCTGGTCGACGAAGTCTCCCGTCCCAACCTGTTTATTCAACTGGATACCTTCCACGCCCAGCAGGTGGACGGCAATCTGAGCCATCTGCTGCGCGAATACGCCGGGCGCTATGCCCACGTACAAATCGCCTCGGTTCCGGGACGACACGAACCGGATGAGGGCGAAATCAATTACCCCTGGCTGTTTCGACTGCTCGACGAAGTGGGGTATCGCGGTTGGGTGGGCTGCGAATATCAGCCGCGCGCCGCAACCCTGGCGGGTCTGGCGTGGCTTAACGCGCTGACTCAATAACACCTTCTGTCCCTGAATAATAATGAAAGAGGAACACCGGATGCAGATAATCATTACCGGTGGAGGGGGCTTTATCGGCCAGAAGCTGGCCAGCGCCCTGCTCCAGTCATCCCAGCCATTCGACGAACTGCTGCTGGTGGATATCAACCTGCCGCAGCGCCCCGTCGACTCCCCACGCCTGCGCTGTCTCGAAGCCGATCTCACCTACCCGGGAGCGGTTGAATCCCTTATCGGCCCGGATACCGGCGTGGTTTATCACCTGGCCGCCATTGTCAGCAGCCACGCAGAGCAGGATTTCTCTCTCGGCTGGCAGGTTAATCTGGACCTGACCCGGCGCCTGCTGGAAGCCTGTCGCGCAAGCCACCCGGGAATACGCTTTGTCTTTTCCAGCTCGCTGGCGGTGTATGGAGGCCCCCTGCCCGAATGCGTGGATGACGCGACGGCCCTCACGCCCGTCTCCTCCTACGGCGCGCAGAAAGCGGCCTGCGAACTACTGGTAAACGACTACAGCCGGAAAGGCTATGTTGACGGCCTGGCGCTGCGCCTTCCCACCATCTGTGTCCGGCCCGGGAAGCCCAATCGCGCGGCCTCTTCATTCGTTAGCGCCATTATCCGGGAGCCGCTTCAGGGGGAAAATACTCTCTGCCCGGTCTCTCCCGATCTGCGTCTGTGGGTAGCCAGCCCGTCAACGGTGGTCGCCAATCTGCTGTACGCCGCCACGCTGGAATCCCCGGAACTGAAGCGCAGTATTAATCTGCCCGGCCTTAGCGTCACGGTTCAGGAGATGCTGGATACCCTGGAACGTACCGGCGGCGAGCAAGCTCTGGCCCGCGTCCGCCATCAGCGGGATCCGCAGATTGAAGCCATAGTCGCCTCCTGGCCGGGACGTATCGATAACCGGCCCGCTCTGGCGTTAGGGTTTGTCGCCGACGCGCACTTCGACGCCATCACGCAACGTTTCTGTACCGACGATATTCAGGAGGCCGTATGAACGCCCTGCCTGCTCCCATCATCGGGCTGATTGTCGCGGTCTTCGTGCTGGTGTGGCTGGTACTTCGCACCCGGGTACACGCGCTTATCGCTATGCTCTGCGCGGCCTGCATCGCCGGTTTGATCGGCGGAATGGGGATCGATAAAACGCTGTCGACTATCACCAGCGGCTTCGGCACTACGCTTGGCAGCATCGGTATCGTCATCGGCCTTGGGGTGATGATGGGCCGATTACTGGAAGTTTCCGGCGCTGCGGAACGTATCGCATGGAGCTTTATCCGCTGGCTGGGGAAACGCCGTGAAGAGTGGGCGCTGGCCCTGACCGGCTATATTGTCAGCATTCCTATCTTCGTCGATTCGGCCTTCGTGATTCTTTATCCGGTGGCCAAGGCGCTGGCGAAAAGCGGTAAACGATCGCTGCTGACCATGGGAATCGCGCTGGCGGGCGGTCTGGTGGTGACGCACCATACCGTACCGCCAACCCCTGGTCCGCTGGGCGTTGCCGGTATTTTTAACGTGGATATTGGCGCCATGCTGCTAACCGGGATGGCGCTGGCCATACCCTGCGTTATCGGGATTGTGTTTTATGCCCAGTGGCTGGATAAGAAATACCCCCATTTTATTCCCGCCACGCCGGGCAGCGAAGAGCTTAAGCAAACGCTGGAGCAGTATCACAAAGAAAAAGAACAGAAAAACCTGCCGGGCCTGACGCTGTCGCTGCTGCCGATCCTGGTGCCCGTGGCGCTGATCTTCCTGAAAGCTATCTGCTCAACCCTGGCGACCTTCGACAGCATGAGCGGGATCGACGATCACCCGGTAGTTAAGGGGATCGCGTTTATCGGCAACCCCATTGTCGCACTTTCAATCAGCGTGCTGCTGACGGTCTATACCCTGGTCCCCCGAATGGACAAACACACCACGGCGGAACGCCTTGAAGAGGGGATTCAGAGCGCGGGCATTATTCTGCTGGTGACTGGCGCTGGCGGGGCGCTAGGCGCGGTGCTACGCGATAGCGGCGCAGGGCATCAGCTGGCGCAGCAGGTCGCCCAGTTGCCGGTATCGCCGATCCTGATCCCCTTTATTATCGCGACCCTGGTGCGCGTGATTCAGGGATCCGGCACCGTGGCGATGATCACCGCGGCTTCGATATCCGCGCCGATCCTGGCGCAGTTACCCGGCATTAATATGCTGCTCGCCGCCCAGGCGGCCACCATGGGGTCGCTGTTCTTCGGTTATTTCAATGACAGCCTGTACTGGGTAGTGAATCGCATGATTGGGATTTCCGATGTGAAGCAACAGATGGTGGCCTGGTCGGTGCCGACCACTATCGCCTGGGCCATTGGCGGTATCGGCGTGACGCTGCTTAACCTGCTGTTTGGCAGCGGCGGCAGTTGGCTCGATCCCCTGGTGCCGCTGGTGGTGCTGGCGGCCATTATTCTCTGGGCGCGTTATCAGCCGTTAAAGCAAAACGTAACCGGTGCGGTGAAGGTTAAGTAGATAATATTGCAGCAAGAAAAATGCCCGCCAGTGAGAAAGCTGGCGGGCATTTTTATGCGGAATAAAGCACTTATTCGCGGAACAGGGCCTCGATGTTCAGCCCCTGGGTCTGAAGGATCTCACGCAACCGGCGCAGCCCTTCGACCTGAATCTGACGCACGCGTTCGCGGGTCAGACCGATTTCACGCCCCACGTCTTCCAGGGTGGCCGCCTCGTAGCCCAACAGGCCAAAGCGACGGGCCAGCACCTCACGCTGCTTGGCGTTCAGTTCAAACAGCCACTTAACGATGCTCTGTTTCATGTCATCGTCCTGGGTGGTGTCTTCCGGACCGTTGTCTTTCTCATCGGCCAGGATATCCAGCAGCGCTTTTTCCGAATCACCGCCGAGCGGCGTATCCACCGAGGTGATACGCTCATTCAGGCGCAGCATTCGGCTGACGTCATCCACCGGTTTATCCAGCTGCTCGGCGATCTCCTCTGCGCTTGGCTCATGGTCAAGTTTATGGGAGAGTTCGCGCGCGGTGCGCAGATAGACATTCAACTCTTTCACGATGTGAATCGGCAGACGGATCGTTCGGGTCTGATTCATAATCGCCCGTTCGATAGTCTGGCGAATCCACCAGGTGGCATAGGTTGAAAAGCGGAAGCCGCGTTCGGGGTCAAACTTCTCCACAGCGCGGATTAACCCCAGATTTCCCTCTTCAATCAGATCCAGCAGCGCCAGACCACGATTGCTGTAACGGCGGGCAATCTTCACCACCAGACGCAGGTTACTTTCGATCATGCGTCGGCGGGAGGCAACGTCACCGCGCAGGGCACGGCGAGCGAAGTAAACTTCTTCTTCGGCTGTTAACAGCGGGGAGAAACCTATCTCCCCGAGATAGAGCTGCGTTGCATCAAGGACACGCTGTGTAGCACCCTGTGATAACAGCTCTTCTTCTGCCAGGTCGTTATCACTGGGTTCCTCTTCACTCAAGGCTTTCTCATTGAAAGCCTCTACTCCGTTCTCATCAAATTCCGCATCTTCATTTAAATCATGAACCTTCAGCGTATTCTGACTCATAAGGTGGCTCCTACCCGTGATCCCTGGGCAAAGCACCTGGCACAAGCGTACTTTGCCGGTCTTATCGCTGCGGTAAATAACGCAGCGGGTTTACGGATTTCCCCTTGTAACGAATCTCAAAATGCAAACGTGTCGAGCTGGTTCCGGTGCTACCCATGGTAGCAATTTTTTGCCCCGCCTTAACTTCCTGTTGTTCCCGGACCAGCATAGTATCGTTATGGGCGTAGGCACTCAGGTAGTCATCATTATGCTTGATGATAATCAGATTGCCGTAACCACGAAGAGCGTTTCCGGCATAGACCACACGCCCGTTGGCGGTAGCGATGACGGACTGACCCTTCGAACCTGCGATATCGATCCCTTTATTGCCCCCTTCGGCGGCAGAGAAGTTCTCGATAATCTTGCCCTCAGTCGGCCAGCGCCATGATGAGATCGGCGAACTGGTAGACGTACTGCTGGCAGTCGGTTCGGCCGTGCTGTTCGTTGGTGCCGTAACTGGCGCCGCTACAGAACCTGTCGCGGGCGCGTTATTCGGCAACATCTTGTTAGCACTCTGTTCACCTGAATCTTCAGAATACGTAATTGTCGGTTTCGACGCAACTGCCGCGTTTGAATTTTGTGCAGATGCGGTTGCCACCCCCTGAGCCTTAGCATCGGCCTCGGTCACCGCGTTACCGCCGGTAATCGATGCGCCGGAGGCGTTGCCCACCTGCAGGGTCTGACCCACGTTCAGGGCATAAGGCGCCTGAATATTGTTGCGCTGAGCCAGATCGCGGAAGTCATTCCCGGTCACCCAGGCGATATAGAACAGGGTGTCGCCATGTTTTACGGTGTAGGTGCTGCCGGAATAGCTGCCTTTAGGGATATCCCCATAGCTACGGTTATAGACGATGCGGCCATTTTCCATCTGCACCGGCTGGGACTGCGGCTGAGCCTGCTGCTGTACCGGCTGAGCCTGCTGCTGCACCGGCTGAGCCTGCTGCTGTACCGGCTGGGCCTGCTGCTGCACCGGCTGAGTCTGCTGCTGTACCGGCTGAGTCTGCTGCTGTACCGGCTGGGCCTGCTGAGGCTGGCTCTGGATCGGCGGCGGCTGAGAAATCACCATACCGCCGCTGCCGCTGGAGCCTGCGTCGTTGCCCCCTACCGAACTGATCGGCGCCTGGGTTGAGTTATTGGAACAGCCTGCCAGCCACAGGCTGACCAGCGATAATGTCGCAATCCGACGTAATTTGAAGTTAGGGCTTCCCGCGCTCATAGCTCCCCCAGGAGTGAATTCTGATTAATGCCAGCCAGACACTGCGACTTATCTATCGGCGTCGGCGATGATGGTACGCATTGCACCACCATACCCCGACCACGACAGAGTTAAACCGGAAATTTCCGGGACTTAAGCCAGCTCCCCCCGCACAAGGGGAACAAAGCGCACGGCTTCAACAGTGTCGATGATATATTCGCCTGCCCGGCAACGAACCCGCTTCAAATACTGCTGCTCGTCGCCTACCGGCAGGACCAGAATGCCGCCCTCATCGAGCTGCGCCATCAGCGCAGTCGGTATTTCAGGCGGCGCCGCCGTCACGATGATGGCGTCAAACGGGGCGCGTGCCTTCCACCCCTGCCAGCCGTCGCCGTGACGGGTCGAAACATTGTGTAAATCCAGCTGCTTAAGGCGGCGACGTGCCTGCCACTGCAGCCCTTTAATCCGCTCCACCGAGCAGACGTGATGCACCAGATGCGCCAGAATAGCGGTCTGGTAGCCAGAGCCGGTGCCGATCTCCAGCACCCGCGAGTTCGGCGTCAGCTCCAGCAGTTCGGTCATACGCGCCACCATATAAGGCTGCGAAATCGTCTGCCCGGAACCGATGGGCAGCGCCACATTGTCCCAGGCCTTGTGCTCAAAGGCCTCGTCGACGAATTTTTCGCGCGGCACCAGGGCAATGGCGTCCAGTACCTTTTCGTCCCTGATGCCCTGTGTTCTCAGTTGTTCAACCAGCGTCTGAACGCGTCCAGTTACCATTGCGTCTCAACCCCTGCCCGGGAAACCCAGGCGCTGACCACCTCCTGCGCGCTATAGGCGGTAAGATCCACCTGCAGCGGCGTAATGGCGACGTACCCCTGCTTCACTGCGGCAAAGTCGGTATCGGGGCCGATATCGCAAGCCTCGCCGGGGGGACCAATCCAGTACAGAGTATTGCCGCGGGGATCCTGTTGAGGGATCACCGAATTTGCCGGATGGCGGCTACCGCAACGGGTGACGCGCACGCCACGAATCTCGCTTAGCGGCAGATCGGGGACGTTGATATTGAGAACCCGGCCGGTGCGCAGCGGTTCGCGGGTCAGCCCACGTAGAATCGCGCAGGTTACCGCCGCCGCCGTTTCATAGTGCTGGTGGCCGTCCAGCGAGACCGCCAGGGCGGGGAAACCGAGGTGACGCCCCTCTGTCGCTGCCGCGACTGTACCGGAATAGATAACGTCATCCCCCAGATTCGGACCGGCGTTAATGCCGGAAACCACGACGTCCGGTGCGGGACGCATCAGCGCATTCACGCCCAGGAAAACGCAGTCTGCAGGGGTGCCCGTCTGTACTGAGATATCGCCATTGGGATGAGTAAAGGTGCGTAGCGGCGATTCCAGCGTCAGCGAATTGGAAGCGCCGCTGCGATTTCTGTCAGGAGCAACAACCTGGACCTCCGCGAATTCACGCAGCGCCTTAGCCAGCACCTGAATACCCGGCGCATGGATCCCGTCATCGTTACTCAGCAATATTCGCATAGTCACCCGTGTTGATTAGTTCCCTGACCACGCTGGTTGCAAAGCTGCCCGCCGGCAGCCAGAAGTTCAGTTCCAGCGTGACATCATCCCACCAGTTCCACGACAGATCCCGGGGGTACAGCAGCATGGCCCTGCGCGCCGCATCCACTTTTTCGCGCACCATAAGCCCCTGTAAATCCATTTCATCCGCCAGAACCTGCTGTTCGAAGGCCAGTGCGGCATTGCGGCTGCCCCACTCGCCGCGCCCCGGTAGCGCGGCGGTAATCATCAATTCGCCGTCATCCACCCGCCGTTGCAGCTCAGGGCGCTCTTCTTCGGTCGCCACAAACCAGCTGCCGCGACCGGCCAATTGTAACGCATCGCCATCAATGACTTGATTAAATTCTGGTTTTTTCAGGCGCTCGCTGACAATCTGATTAAACATCGCACTGCGCGCCGCGGAAAGCCAGAAGCTACGCTTATTGCGATCGCGCACCGGCGCATTACTCTGGGCCCAGCGTCTGGCCTGGTGCAGATTATTGCCGCTGTGGCCAAAGCGCTGAGCGCCGAAATAGTTTGGCACCCCCTGGCGCAGAACGGCATTCAGGCGCTGTTCAACTTCAGCGCGCCCGGTCACTTCCCGCAATACCAGAGTAAAAGCGTTGCCTTTCAGGGCGCCGGTACGCAGTTTGCGGCGATGGCGCGCATATTCCAGTACCTGGCAGCCTTCTGGCTGAAAGCCGCTGAGATCGGGCATCAATGTACCCGGCAGACGCACGCAGAACCACTGTTCCGCCACCGCGTGCCGGTCCTTCTGCCCGGCAAAGCTCACCTCGCGGGCCGGTACTTTCAAAAACTTCGCCAGCATATCGGCAACAAAGCGAGTATTGCACTCTTTTTTCAGAATGCGCACCAGCAGGTGTTCTCCGTCGCCGTCTGGCGCGAATCCCAGATCTTCCGTCACCACAAAGTCTTCCGGGCTGGCCTTTAGCTGCCCGGTCGCCTGCGGCTGTCCGTGCAGCCAGGTGAGATTATTCCAGTCCATCATGCCTCTGACTTAATCAGTAACGCCACCGCCTCGGCGGCAATCCCCTCTCCGCGACCGGTAAAGCCCAGCTTTTCGGTGGTGGTGGCCTTCACGTTAACGTCATCCATATGGCAGCCCAGATCTTCAGCAATGAATACGCGCATCTGCGGAATATGCGGCGCCATTTTTGGGGCCTGAGCAATAATAGTAACGTCAACGTTGGCGAGCCGGTAGCCTTTCGCCTGGATCCTCTGCCAGGCCTCGCGCAGCAGGGCGCGGCTGTCGGCCCCCTTGAAGGCCGGGTCGGTATCCGGAAACAGTTTACCGATATCACCCAGCGCCGCGGCGCCCAGTAGCGCATCGGTCAGCGCATGCAGCGCCACATCGCCATCGGAGTGCGCCAGCAGCCCTTTTTCCCAGGGAATGCGTACGCCGCCGATAACGATCGGCCCTTCGCCGCCAAACGCGTGAACGTCAAAACCGTGTCCGATACGCATCAGTGATTCTCCGTTGTCTGTAACAGGGTAAGATAAAATGCCGCCAGCGCCAGGTCTTCCGGGCGCGTCACCTTAATATTATCGGCACGGGCGCTGACCAGTTCGGGGTGAAAGCCGCAGTATTCCAGCGCGGAAGCTTCATCGGTTATGGTCGCCCCTTCGTCCAGCGCCCGCTCCAGGCACTGTTTCAGGAGCGCTAACGGAAAGAGTTGCGGCGTTAATGCGTGCCAGAGATCGTCGCGCTCGACGGTATGGGCGATGGCCTGTTTTCCCGGCTCGCCGCGCTTCATGGTATCGCGCACTGGCGCCGCCAGAATGCCGCCCACCCGGCTCTGTTCAGTCAGCGCCAGAAGGCGTGCTAAATCGTCGGGATGAAGACAGGGGCGCGCCGCATCATGCACCAGCGCCCATTCGGCGCCGGAGGCGGCTTTGAGTCCGGCCAGCACCGAGTCGGCGCGCTGGGCGCCGCCCTCAACCTGCCTGACCTGCGGATGCGTTGCCAGCGGTAGCCCGGCAAACCAGCGATCCTCAGGACTGACGACGATAATCACCTCGCGAACCCTGGGATGTGCCAGCAGCGCGGCAACCGCGTGCTCAAGAATTGTTTTGTCACCAATGGTGAGATACTGCTTGGGGCATGTCGACTGCATACGACTGCCGATGCCGGCGGCCGGCACCACGCCGATAATATCCCCGGAGGAACCTGCCATCTGTGCGAAACCCAAATCCAGTGATTTAATTATTTATTGATTATTTTGTTGCTGTCCCGCTTTCCAGTTACGCTTCGACGAGTCCGGCACCAGGCGGTAGAAGGTTTCGCCCGGACGGGTCATGCTCAGTTCGTTACGCGCGCGCTCTTCAATGGCTTCAAGGCCGCCGTTCAGATCGTCGATTTCAGCAAACAGCTGATCGTTACGCGCCTTTAGCTTCGCATTGGTTCCCTGCTGCACGGCAACATCGTCTTTTACTCGCGTATAGTCGTGGACGCCGTTTTTGCCAAACCATAGTGAATACTGTAACCAGGCCAGCAAAACCAGCAATAGCAGCGTTAGTTTTCCCATTCCGCCCCCAGATAAAACGGCTTCATCATCCCACAACTTACCTTTGGGCTCCAGCGGGCCCGTATGACGTTAGACTTACGTGCGCAAGAATGTACCACAGAACACGCCATGATGCGCCCCCGGGGGGCTGCGGCAACGATCTGTTACGCTTTGATGCCACCCTTAATGGGTCAGCCACAGGAACAGCGCGCCGAACATCATCGCCACCACGAGCAGGGTTGCGATAATGCTCACCAGCAGGCGTCTGCCCACCAGCGAATGAAGGGCGATTCCCACCACCACAGCCACTGGCATCAGCGCCAGGAAAAAAGGCCAGGTATAGAGAAAAAAGAAAGGGGTATTGGAGCCGAACAGCAGGAACGGCAGCCCCAGCGCCAGCAGCCATGAACAGAAGCCAATAATCCCCCCTGGCAGTGACCAGGCGGTCTGTTGCTCTTCCATTTCCGGTAATCCGGATTCCCGGGAAATGATGTAAGGGGGGGTATCACGCATAGAGGATCCTGTCGGCTGGCGACCGGGCAAAACGCTTGCCCGGCGCTGTCTTCAGGATCTGATGATATCCTGCCGACGCAGCAGATCTAACATCTGATCGGTCAAATTTGTTACCAATTGTTGACCATCAAGGTGCAGTTCCGGCGCTTGCGGGGCCTCGTAGGCCGAGTCGATACCGGTAAAGTTATGCAGCTCGCCTGCCCGCGCCTTGCGGTATAGCCCTTTGGGATCCCGCGCTTCGCACACCGCCAGCGGGGTATCGACGAAGATCTCCAGAAAGCGCCCCTCGCCTGCCAGTTCACGCACCATCTGACGCTCTGCACGATGGGGAGAGATAAAGGCGCTGAGCACCACCAGACCGGCATCCACCATCAGTCGGGCCACCTCGCCCACCCGCCGGATATTCTCCCGGCGGTCGTCATCGCTGAAACCGAGATCGCGGCACAGGCCATGGCGCACATTGTCGCCATCGAGCAGGTAAGTGGCCACGCCCTGAGCGTGGAGCGCCTGCTCCAGCGCCCCGGCAACGGTGGACTTACCGGAGCCGGAAAGCCCGGTAAACCACAGCACCGCACCGCGATGGCCTCGCAGCTGCTCGCGCTGCTCGCGGGTCACCGGGTGCGTATGCCAGACCACGTTCTCATCATGCTGCGCCATTAGCCCTCTCCCAGCAGATCCCGTGCATTCCAGTGCGGGAAATGGCGGCGCACCAGCGCATTCAGTTCCAGCTCAAACTCGCTGTAGCGGGAAGGCGCCCGGCTTTCCTGGGCCAGCGGCGTATCCACCAGCCCGGCGCCCACGGTCACGTTGCTCAGTCGGTCGACAAGGATCATACCGCCCGTAACCGGGTTGTCCTGGTAGGCGTCCAGCACCAGCGGTTCGTCGAAGGTCAGGGTCACCTGGCCGATACCATTCAATGGCAGGCTGTCGACGCTGTAAGTATCGAGGGTATGGATATCCACCTGATGGTTGATGGCATCCACCCGGGCGCGACTCTTCTTGCCAGCCACTTTCACGTCATAACTCTGACCCAGCGCCAGCGGTTCGCCAGTCATCCAGACCACATTAACCTTCGCGCTCTGCACTGCCGGAAGTTCGGCCTCCGCCGCTACCAGCAGATCGCCGCGGCTGATATCGATCTCATCCGCCAGCACCAGGGTAATAGCTTCGCCAGCGACCGCGTCATCCAGATCGCCATCGAAGGTTACGATGCGCGCCACGCTGGACTCCACGCCGGAGGGCAATACTTTAACCCGATCGCCTACTTTCACCCGACCAGAGGCCAGGGTACCGGCATAGCCGCGGAAGTCCAGATTCGGGCGGTTCACGTACTGCACCGGGAAACGCAGCGGCTGATGGTCCACCACCCGCTGGATCTCCACGGTTTCCAGCATCTCCAGCAGCGTCGGGCCGCTGTACCAGGGCATATGAGTACTCTGGCTGGCGACGTTATCCCCTTCCAGCGCCGAAAGCGGCACAAAGCGGATATCCAGCTCGCCGGGGAGCTGTTCGGCAAAGGTCAGGTAGTCCTGCTTAATCTGCTCGAAGCGCTCCTGACTGTACTCCACCAGATCCATCTTGTTAACCGCCACCACCAGGTGGCGAATCCCCAGCAGGGTCGAGATAAAGCTGTGGCGACGGGTCTGGTCCAGAACCCCTTTACGGCCGTCGATCAGCAGAATCGCCAGATCGCAGGTCGAAGCGCCGGTGGCCATATTGCGGGTGTACTGCTCATGGCCCGGCGTGTCGGCGATAATAAACTTGCGCTTCTCGGTAGAGAAATAGCGGTAGGCGACATCGATGGTGATCCCCTGCTCGCGTTCGGCCTGCAGGCCATCCACCAGAAGCGCCAGATCCAGTTTTTCGCCCTGGGTACCGTGACGCTTGCTGTCGTTATGCAGCGTAGAGAGCTGATCTTCGTAAATCTGGCGGGTATCGTGCAGCAGACGGCCGATCAGGGTACTTTTCCCGTCGTCCACGCTGCCGCAGGTCAGAAAGCGCAGCAGACTTTTATGCTGCTGCGCCTGTAAATAAGCTTCCACGCCGCCCTGATCGGCGATCTGTTGTGCAATTGCGGTGTTCATCCGGCGGCTCCTCAGAAATAACCCTGGCGTTTTTTCAGCTCCATCGAGCCCGCCTGGTCGCGATCTATCACGCGCCCCTGTCGTTCGCTGGTGGTCGACACCAGCATCTCTTCGATGATTTCCGGCAGCGTCCGGGCTTCGGATTCGACGGCGCCGGTCAGCGGCCAGCAGCCCAGGGTACGAAAGCGCACCATACGCTGTTTAATCATCTCGCCCGGCTGCAGGTCGATACGATCGTCGTCGATCATCATCAGCATCCCATCGCGCTCCAGAACCGGACGCTCGGCGGCCAGATACAGCGGAACAATCTCGATGTTTTCCAGATAGATGTACTGCCAGATATCCAGTTCGGTCCAGTTGCTGAGCGGGAATACGCGAATGCTTTCGCCCTTGTTCACCTGGCCGTTGTAGTTGTGCCACAGCTCCGGGCGCTGGTTCTTGGGATCCCAGCGGTGAAAGCGGTCGCGAAACGAGTAGATGCGCTCTTTGGCACGGGATTTTTCTTCATCGCGACGCGCGCCGCCGAACGCGGCATCGAAGCCGTATTTGTTCAGCGCCTGCTTTAGCCCTTCGGTCTTCATAATATCGGTGTGCTTGGCGCTGCCGTGCACGAAGGGGTTGATCCCCATCGCCACCCCTTCCGGGTTTTTATGCACCAGCAGTTCGCAGCCATACTCTTTGGCGGTGCGATCGCGGAATGCGTACATTTCGCGAAACTTCCAGCCGGTATCGACGTGCAGTAGCGGAAAGGGCAGCGTACCGGGGGAAAATGCCTTACGGGCCAGATGCAGCATCACGGAGGAGTCTTTACCGATAGAGTAAAGCATGACCGGGTTAGAGAATTCCGCGGCCACCTCGCGAATGATGTGGATGCTTTCCGCCTCCAGCTGTCGCAGATGAGTGAGTCGTGTATTGTCCATAGCCTTCCCTTAAACCGGATACGCGGCACTGCCGCCGTTATTCCGGCAAATTGTTAAAGCGAATGAACGGACTATACGACCCGTGATGATTTGTTATGAAATTCCCAATTGGAATGAGGTGTTCCGTAAAAGAATAACGCGCTGGCAAAGCTTAGCCACAAAATGAATTAACCCACCGTTTTTCCACTATTTAAGAGCAATAGAAATTGCAGTACAAAACGCAGGGTTTCATACTGTGCTGGCATAATTTTTTGCTGTAAAGGATTAAGGAACTCTCATGCTTTCCGCACTGCGTCGCTCGGTTCTCTGCCTGATGCTGAGCGTCGGTTGCGCCCTTCCCGCTGCGGCCACCCCGGCCCCATACGGCGAAACCGCCAATATTCAGGCCCGCCAGATAGCCACTCATTTTCCCGGCCGGATGATCGGCACCCCGGCAGAGATGCTGTCGGCAGACTTTCTGCGCCAGCAGTTTAGTCGCTGGGGCTACCACAGCGATATTCGCCAGTTCCACAGCCGCTACATCTACACCAGCGCCGCCGGTCAGAAGAGCTGGCAGAACGTGACCGGCAGCACCGTTATCGCCGCGCATCAGGGAAAGGCGCCCCAGCAGATTATTATCATGGCGCACCTGGATACCTATACGCCGAAAAACGACAGCGAGCGCGACGGTAATCTGGGGGGGCTGACCCTTCAGGGTATGGACGATAATGCCCTTGGGCTGGGCGTGATGCTGGAGCTGGCCGAACGCCTGCAAAACCTTCCCACCCGCTACGGCATCCGCTTTATCGCCACCAGCGGCCGTGATGAAGGCCAGCCGGGCATCAGGGATGTGTTAAAGCGCATGAGCCCGGATCAGCAGCAAAATATCCTGTTGGTCATTAACCTGGATAATCTGGTGGCAGGCGACCGACTGTGGTTTAACAGCGGCCAAAACACCCCCGGCAGCGTACGCAAGCTGACCCGCGATCGCGCCCTGACCCTGGCCCACCGCAGGGGAATTCCCGCCAGCGCCGGACTCCAGAGCAGCGATACGCCGAACGACGTCACGCCTTTCGATCAGGCCGGTATCCCGGTACTGAATATCAGCGCCCGCCATACCGCCACCGCCGACGCCCTGAAATGGCACAGCGTTAAGCGCGACAATCCGCAATACCTGGACAAACACCTGCCCGGCCGCATCGAAAAACGCGGCCGCCAGGTGGTCAGCGTGCTTTACCCGCTGGTGAAGGAGCTGGCGAAGGGGAAGGCTTAGAGGCTGGCTACGTAACCTGCCTTCAGGGGCATTCCACGGTTTATCCCCGCTGGCGCGGGGAACATTCTTATAACTGCCAGGAATTATCACCCCTCATGCAACCCGCACTCGCGCTTAAGGCCAAAGAAGCGGGTTTCTTCTTCCGCCATACCCGGCTCCCATTTGCGGGTGGTATGGGTGTCCCCTACCGACAGATAGCCTTCGTCCCACAGCGGGTGGTATTTCAGGTCGTGCTGCTTCAGATACTGGTACACCGTGCGGTTATCCCAGTCGATTATCGGCAGAATTTTAAATACCCCGCGCTGGATGCCCAACACCGGCAGAGCCGCGCGGCTGTCGGACTGCTCGCGGCGCAGGCCGGCGAACCAGCTTTGCGCCCCCAGGCTTTCCAGCGCCCGGTTCATCGGCTCTACTTTGTTGATCTGGTTATAGCGCTCGATACCTTCCACGCCCTGTTCCCACAACTTACCGTAGCGCGCTTCCTGCCAGGCGGGGCTTTCGCTGGCCCGAAACACCTTCAGATTCAGTTTTAACTTTTCGGTCAGTTCATCGATAAAGCGATAGGTTTCCGGGAACAGATAGCCGGTATCGGTCAGGATCACCGGGATATCGGGCCGCTGCCGGGTCACCAGATGCAGACAAACCGCCGCCTGAATCCCAAAACTCGACGACAGAACAAATTCGCCGGGCAGGTTTTCCAGAGCCCAGGCCACGCGCTCCTGAGCGCTCAGCGCTTCCAGTTGGGCATTGGTGTCGGCCAGCGCCTGGCCGCGTTGGTCTTTCGGTAATGCGTTTAGCGCAGTGAGATCAAGTACGGACATAGTTTCCCCTTTCCCCTGCCCCCTTTCCCCTCACCCCAGCCCTCTCCCAGAGGGAGAGGGGCAGGTAAGAGAGAGGGCCAGAGGTTATCGTTTATTCCCAGAAATCGCGCGCCGGATCGAGGACCGGCCGCACAATTCCGGTACGCACGGTGAAGTCGCCGAAACCTTCGCCCGCTTCACGCTCTTTGGCCCAGCGCCCTATCAGTTCATCAAGGGATCTCAGGATCTCCGGCTCGGTGATGTTTTCCCGGAACATCCGCGGAATACGGGTGCCGATACGGTTACCGCCAAGATGCAGGTTATAGCGCCCGGGTGCCTTACCCACCAGCCCCACTTCCGCCAGCATGGCGCGGCCGCAGCCGTTGGGGCAGCCGGTTACGCGCAGAACGATATTCTCATCCTCCACGCCGTGAGCCGCCATTAGCCCTTCCACCTTATCAACAAAGCTGGGCAGGAAACGCTCGGCTTCCGCCATCGCCAGCGGGCAGGTCGGGAAAGAGACGCAGGCCATCGAGTTTTCCCGCAGGCTGGATGTCGCCGCCATCAGGCCATGTTCCCGGGCCAGCGCTTCGATCGAAGCTTTATCGCTTTCCGGCACCCCGGCGATGATCAGGTTCTGATTGGCGGTCAGGCGCAGATCGCCTTTGTGGATTTCGGCTATCTTACGCAGGCCGGTTTTCAGCGGGCGCCCCGGGTAGTCCAGGATACGACCGTTTTCGATAAACAGCGTCAGGTGCCACTTATCGTCGATACCCTTCACCCAACCGATGCGATCGCCGCGACCGGTGAATTCATAGGGGCGGATCGGTTCGAAGGTAATGCCTGCCCGGCGCTCCACTTCGGCCTTAAAGGTATCCACCCCAACACGCTCAAGGGTGTATTTGGTCTTGGCGTTTTTACGGTCGGTACGGTTACCCCAGTCGCGCTGGGTGGTGACCACCGCTTCCGCCACCGCCAGGGTGTGCTCCAGCGGAATATAGCCGAACTCGCTGGCGGTACGGGCATAGGTTTTCTTGTTGCCGTGCTCAATGGAAAGACCGCCGCCCACCAGCAGGTTAAAGCCCACCAGTTTGCCGTTTTCGGCAATGGCCACAAAGTTCATATCGTTGGCGTGCAGATCCACATCGTTCTGCGGCGGCACCACCACCGTGGTTTTAAACTTACGCGGCAGATAGGTCGGCCCGAGGATCGGCTCTTCATCGGTGGTGGCCACTTTTTCCTGATCCCACCAGATTTCCGCATAGGCCCGGGTGCGCGGCAGCAGGTGTTCAGAGAGTTTTTTGGCCCACTCGTAAGCCTCGGCATGCAGCTGCGACTCAATCGGGTTAGAGGTGCACAGCACGTTACGGTTCATGTCGTTGGCCGTCGCCAGCGCATCCAGCCCCACTTCGTGCAACATCTGGTGCACCGGCTTCACGTTCTTCTTCAGAATGCCGTGAAACTGGAAGGTCTGGCGATTGGTCAGACGGATGCTGCCATACAGCGTTTTTTCGCCAGCGAATTTGTCGATAGCCAGCCACTGCTTCGTGGTCATAATGCCGCCCGGCAGGCGGCAGCGCAGCAGCATGGCGTGGCGCGGCTCCAGTTTCTGTTCGGCGCGTTCGGCACGGATGTCGCGATCGTCCTGCTGATACATGCCGTGAAAGCGGATTAGCAGAAAGTTGTCGCCCTTAAATCCGCCGGTCAGGCCGTCGTTTAAATCTTCGGCAATGGTGCCGCGCAGGAAGTTACTCTCAAGCTTCATGCGCTCGGCATCGGCCAGTTTACCTTCGACCACCAGGGGCCCGGGATGTTTTTCGCTCATTAGTAAACGTCTCGCTGATAACGGCGCTCTACGCGCAGCTCACTTAAATATTCATCTGCCGCTTCCAGATCCATACTCCCCTGTTCGGCAATCACTTCCAGAAGCGCCTGCTCAACGTCTTTCGCCATGCGATTGGCGTCGCCGCAGACGTAAATATGGGCGCCGTCGTTAATCCAGCGCCACAGCTCTGCGCTCTGTTCGCGCAGTTTATCCTGTACGTAAATCTTCTCTTTCTGGTCGCGGGACCAGGCGAGATCAATGCGGGTCAGCAGTCCTTCTTTAACATAGCGCTGCCACTCCACCTGATAGAGGAAATCCTCGGTAAAATGCGGGTTGCCGAACAGCAGCCAGTTTTTACCGGATGCCCCCTGAGCATCGCGCTCCTGCATAAAGGCGCGGAACGGCGCGATACCGGTGCCGGGGCCAATCATAATGACCGGCGTTTCCGGATTAGCAGGCAGGCGGAAGTTGTCGTTGTGTTCGATAAACACCCGCACTTCGCCGTCTTCTTCCACCCGGTCGGCCAGGAAGCCGGATGCGCCGCCGCTACGGGCACGCCCTTCCACGTCGTAGCGCACCACGCCAACGGTGATATGCACTTCGTTTTCCACCTCGGCCTGGGACGAAGCAATGGAGTACAGGCGCGGCGTCAGCGGGCGCAGTAACCCGATAAGCTGCTGAGCCTCCAGTTGGGCCGGAGCAAAGCGCACCATATCAACAATCGGCGTGGTGGCCGCGTAGTGGTGCAGCTTATCGCGATCGCCCACCATCTCCAGCAGCGCGTCGTTCCGGGTCAGGGTGGCGTAGTTTTCCACAATGCCGCCGGTATTCACCGTCAGCTCAAAGTGCCACTGCAGCGCTTCGCTGAGCGGCAGGGATTTACCGTTGACTTCTACGATCTCATCGCCCTTCAGCCACAGCAGTTCCACCAGTTCCTGCACCAGCGCCGGACAGTTCTGATACCAGACGCCCAGTGCGTCTCCTGGCTGATAGCGCAGGCCGGAGTCGCCCAGATCAATTTCCAGATGGCGCACGTCTTTATCAGAGCCGCGCCCCGTAATCTTTTGATTCACCGCAAGCGATGCCGCGAACGGCGCCTCTTTGGTCCATGGCGTGGTGACAATTTCATTCACCGCACCGGCAACGGCGGTGGGAGCCGGGGCCCCCTGAGGCGCTTTCTCCTTCAGGACCTCGGTAATACGCTGGCACCAGCTTTCCGCCGCGGCCTGGAATTCCACATCGGCATCCACGCGATCCAGCAGCCGTTCCGCACCCAGCTCCGCCAGGCGGGTGTCGAAATCCTTACCCGACTGGCAGAAGAATTCATAGGAGGTGTCGCCCAGGCCAAATACGGCAAAGGCGGTATCAGTCAGTTTCGGCGCCTTCTTCGAAAACAGATATTTATGCAATGCGACTGCCTCTTCCGGCGGCTCCCCTTCCCCCTGGGTGGAGGCAACCAGCACCAGCAGTTTTTCCTGAGCGATCTGCTTGAATTTATAGTCGCCTGCGTTGACCAGATTGACGTTCAGCTTCGCCGCCAGCAGGGAGTCACGCAGCTGTTCGGCCACCCGCCGCGCGTTACCGGTCTGGGAGGCGGAAATCAGCGTAATCGCCGCCGCTTCCGGCGCAGGGACTGCCCCGGCAGCCACGCCAGGCTGTTGGTTTACCATCCCCCAGAAGTAGCCGGAAAGCCATGCCAGCTGGGTGGGGGTGAAGTCCGTGGTCGCCGCCTGGAGGCGCGCCAGCTGTTCCGGTGTCACCGGAAGCAGCGAAGTGGGAGGGGCCTGAGTCGTCATGCGTCGTTATGTTCCAGTATGCTAAAAGCGTTCACCCGCCCCGTAACGTCAGGGAGCGCTGACGTTACGGCGCTGCAGGTATCCTGACTCCCGGGGGCGAAAACAGAAGTGAAAGTAAGGTTAACGGCGGGGGTAATAACAATTAAAGAAGGGATGGAAATAATTAATAACCAAATCGCCTAACCGCTTTTTATGTTATTGATTAACGCAAAAACTGATTTGTTAACCAACTGATTTTACATGTTAATCATAAGTCACAGTCTCTGAAAAGGGCGAAACTTGCGCAAAGCGGGTTTTAGTTAATGCCAAAAAAAAACATTTCCGGTACTATGCGGCGGTTTTTTGTCACACCGAGGTCGGATCATGTCAACCACCCTGTTTAAAGAGTTCACGTTCGAAGCCGCACACCGGCTGCCCCACGTGCCGGAAGGTCACAAGTGCGGGCGCCTGCATGGCCACTCCTTTATGGTGCGCCTGGAAGTGACCGGCGAAGTGGATCCCCATACCGGTTGGGTCATCGACTTTGCCGAGCTGAAAGCGGCGTTTAAGCCCACCTGGGAACGCCTGGATCACTACTATCTTAACGATATTCCGGGGCTGGAAAATCCCACCAGCGAAGTGCTGGCCCGTTGGATCTGGCAGCAGGTAAAACCCCAACTGCCGCTGCTGAGCGCGGTTCAGGTAAAAGAGACCTGCACGGCGGGTTGCGTGTACCGCGGCGAGTAATCGCCTCCCCTCACCCCAGCCCTCTCCCCAAAGGGGAGAGGGGGAAAAACGGCTCCCACACAATCCTTATCTCCAAAGGGAAGAGGGTGCTCAGATCTATTTAAACCTGAATCAGGCGATATTCAGATACTTATGGGTCTGCATCGACAGCCGCCAGTTGCGGGCGATGCAGGTTTCGATGCACAGGCGGGTCGCCTCTTCTTTCTGGCTGATGGGCTGTAGCGCGATAATGCGCGCCTTTTCATCGTCCAGAGTCTCCAGCAGTTCATCGAGCGCTTCAATGTCGCGTACCCGGCCGACCGGGTGTTTGATCTCATCGGCACGCTGTAGCGCCTGCGACAGCACATCATAGCCGCCACGCATATTCACCTTTGGCGAAACCGTCACCCAGGTGCCCGGCGAGCAGCGCACTTCGTGAGTACCGCTGGTCTCTATCTGGCAGCTAAACCCCTGACTTTCCAGCCCTTCGGTCAGGGCAGTCAGATCGTGGATGCAGGGCTCGCCGCCGGTGATCACCACGTGGCGGGCGCTGTAACCCTGGCGCTGAATAATGGCCAGCAGATCCTCAACGCCCGCCGCCCCCCATTTGTCGCTCTCGCGGGTCTTGGCCATGATGCTGAACATCGACACTTCCCGATCGGCGAGTTTTTCCCATGTATGTTTGGTATCGCACCACGGGCAGCCGACCGGGCATCCCTGCAGCCGGATAAAGACAGCCGGCACGCCGGTAAAGTAACCTTCGCCCTGGAGCGTCTGGAACATCTCGTTAATCGGGTACTGCATAATCATCTCTGTCGCGTAAAGGAAACGCGGATTATCGCAAATCCGCGGCCGCGGGTCATTCCCTGACGTGCGCGTTTATGGCTGCGGCAAAGCGTTCGGTAATCTGCCGGGGTCGGGTAATGGCCCCGCCAACCACCACGGCATGGGCGCCCAGCGCCAGGCAGCGAGTCGCCAGTTCCGGGGTTTCCACATTGCCTTCGGCAATCACCGGAATGGTCACCGCATCGACCAGCTCGCCCAGAAAACGGCAATCCTGCTCTGGCAGTTTGTGGCCTTTGGTCTCTCCAGTGTAGCCATACAGCGTAGGTCCGACGCAGTCGAAACCGAGCGCTTCGGCGGTTTTCGCTTCATCCAGGGTGGAGACATCCGCCATCAGCACCAGGCTGGGATAGCGTTCCCGAATCTGCGCCACCAGCGTCGCCAGACTCTGGCCGCCGGGGCGCGGGCGGGCGGTGGCGTCCAGCGCGATAATTTCCGGCGCTACCGTCATCAGTTCATCCACCTCTTTCAGGGTCGCGGTGATAAATACCTCGCTGTCGGGGTAATCACGTTTAATGATGCCAATAACCGGTAGCGCAACCTGCTGGCGGATGGCCGCAATATCCGCCACGCTGTTGGCGCGAATTCCGGCGGCTCCCCCCTGCTCTGCCGCCAGCGCCATGCGCGACATAATAAAGGGACTATGTAACGGCTCGTCTTCCAGCGCCTGGCAGGAGACAATCAGCTGGCCTTTCAGGCCGTTCAGTAACGTATTCATCAGGCTAAAATCTCTTCTACTTCATTTCTGATAATGGTGACGTGCGGGCCATAGACCACCTGCACGCCGTTGCCACGCAAAATCACGCCGTGGGCGCCGGTCGCTTTTAGCGCCGCCTCGTCCACTTTGCTTCCATCTTTTACCGTCACGCGTAAACGCGTGGCGCAACAGTCCACCTCTTCCAGGTTATCTCTGCCGCCCAGTCCGGCCACGATGGCCTGAGCCCGTTCGCCCGAGGCGAACTCACTCTGCTCCACGCTCTCTTTCTCCCTGCCTGGGGTGGCGAAACCGAAGCGGACAATGGCGAAGCGGAAGGTAAAGTAGTAGAGGAAGAACCACGGAACGCCGACCAGGGGTACATACATCCAGTGGGTTTTCGCCTCGCCCTGCAGCACGCCGAACAGCATGAAGTCGATAAAGCCGCCGGAGAAAGTCTGGCCGATGGTGATGTGCAGGATATGGGCCAGCATGAAGGCCAGGCCATCGAACAGGGCATGGATAACGTAAAGCGCAGGGGCCACAAACAGGAACGAGAACTCAATAGGCTCGGTAATGCCGGTCAGGAATGAGGTCAGCGCCGCCGAAAGCAACAGTCCAGCCACGCGCTTTTTATTTTCGGGTTTCGCCGTGTGGTACATCGCAAGGCAGGCGCCCAGCAGCCCGAACATCATGGTGATAAAACGCCCGGACATAAAACGTGAAGTCCCGACATAAAACTGCTGAGTCGCGGGATCGCCCAGTTGGGCAAAGAAGATGCGCTGCGTGCCTTCCACCAGCTGGCCGTTGATCATCTCAGTGCCGCCCAGCGCCGTGGTCCAGAAGGGCAAATAGAAAATATGATGCAGACCGAAGGGACCCAGCATGCGCAGTATAAAGCCGTACAGGAACGTCCCCAGATAACCGGTGGCATCCACCAGCCCGCCCAGCCCAAAAATCAGCGCCTGAAAATGGGGCCAGATAACGGTCATGACGGCCCCCACTACGATGGCGGCCAGGGAGCTGACGATCGGCACAAAGCGCGAACCGCCGAAGAACCCGAGGAACTGCGGCAGCGCAATATTGCGAAAGCGATGATGCAGCGCACAGGTCACCAGACCGATAACCACCCCGCCGAAGACGCCGGTTTCCAGAGTCTGAATGCCCAGCGTCATTCCCTGCCCTACCGCGCCAGGATTCTCCTGCGCCAGGGTGCCGGTCAGAATCAGCAAGGCATTAATGGTGGCGTTCATCACCAGGAACGCCAGCAGAGCCGACAGCCCGGCGGTGCCTTTATCGCTCTTCGCCAGCCCCACCGCCACACCTACCGCAAACAGCACCGACAGATTGGCAAATACGATGGCACCGGCGCTGCTCATAATGGTGAATATCGCCTGCAGCCAGTCGACATCCAGGAAAGGATACGCCGTGATGGTGTTGGGATTAGAGAGCGCGCCGCCAATCCCCAACAGCAACCCTGCCGCCGGTAGCACGGCAATCGGCAACATAAAGGATTTGCCAAAGCGCTGCGCTTTTTCGAACCAGCCTCCCGATGAGGCGCCACTGAATACAGACATAAGGTTTCTCCCTGCAGAATATGGTGAAAATTATTACCACACAAAATCCATATATTGAAAATTATCACCAGAAGTCGGGAGACGGATCATACTTTTTTAAAATGACTGGCGTCAGCAACCCGCTTTCCGCCACACTAACCGGTAGCAAAACGCATTAAGGAACTTGCATGTCAGAACATGAAAACCTGCTGCTCAGGCTGCGGCAGAGCGTATCCGGATACAGCCCGACCCAGCAGAAGCTGGGGGAGTTTGTGTTAAACGCCCCCGCCAGCGTGCTCTACCTGACCATTACCGAACTGGCGCGGGAAAGCGAAACCAGCGAGGCAAGCGTCACCCGGCTGTGCCGGACGCTGGGATGCAAAGGCTATAACGAATTTAAAATGGCGCTGGCGCTGGATATTCAGCACCAGACCGCGCCGCGCCAGGCAGGAGATGAGATCGATCGGGTGGTGGAAGAGTCGGTACAGGCGCTACAGGATACGGCGAAACTGCTGGATCGCCAGATGCTGAAAGCGGCGGCGCAGGCGCTGCATCAGGCACGTTCGGTGCAGATATACGGCGTTGCGGCAAGCGCCATCCCCGGGGATTACCTTCAGTATAAGCTGCTGCGCTTCGGCAAAAGCGCGCAACAGTACAGCGATATGCATCGCGCGGCGATGAACGCGGCAACGCTCGGTCAGGAGGATCTGGTGGTGGCGATCTCCAGTTCGGGCTCCACCCGCGATCTGCTGCACGTGGTGAAGCTGGCCCGCAAGCGCGGCGTGAAGATTCTGGCGCTCAGCAACACCCCTTCCAGTCCGCTGGCGTCGTTAAGCGATATGCTGCTGGTGGCGGCGACGCCAGAAGGTCCTCTGAGCGGCGGCGCGCTGAATGCCAAAATCAGCGTGATGCTGCTGGTAGAGCTGCTGGCGATGTCTCTCATCGCTATTGATGAGCGCTATGCCGAACTCAGTCAGCAAACGGCCAGCGCAACGCTGCCGCTGTTGTTGTAAAGCGGCGGGCATTGCATATTAGCGTGAGCCTGATTTTGAATGAATATGATGTGTTGGAGAAGATTCCCTTCACCTTAAGGTGATTTTTCATATGTGAATACCGGCGCCGGTGAACGTGTCAGCGGCGTTTTTTACCGCCGGGGAGCCCGGGCCGCCAGGGGGGTGGCGACTGAGCCCCCCTGGCCCGTTCACGTGTTCCGAATTAACAGAGAAGCGCTTACTAAAAGTGAACGGAACTTTCTCCGACGTGTTCATATTCCATCCATTTTCGAACACTCCACGCTAATCCGCGACGAACCATAAAAAAAGCCCCGGCAGTTCCCTGCCGGGGCTTTCAGAGACTCATTAATGCAGACGCTTACGCCTGACCTTTGATCTCTTTACGACCGTTGTACGGTGCTTTTTCGCCCAGCGCTTCTTCGATACGAATCAGCTGGTTGTATTTGGCAACGCGGTCAGAACGGCTCATGGAACCGGTCTTGATCTGGCCAGCCGCAGTACCAACCGCGAGATCTGCGATGGTCGCATCTTCGGTTTCACCGGAACGGTGAGAGATAACGGCAGTGTAGCCAGCGTCTTTCGCCATCTTGATAGCCGCCAGGGTTTCGGTCAGAGAACCGATCTGGTTGAACTTGATCAGGATGGAGTTAGCGATACCTTTATCGATACCTTCTTTCAGGATCTTAGTGTTGGTCACGAACAGGTCGTCGCCAACCAGCTGGATTTTGTCGCCCAGAACTTTGGTCTGGTAAGCGAAACCGTCCCAGTCAGACTCGTCCAGACCATCTTCGATGGAGACGATCGGGTACTGTTTGGTCAGTTCTTCCAGGAAGTGAGTGAACTCTTCAGAAGAGAACGCTTTGTTGCCTTCGCCAGCCAGAACGTATTTGCCGTCTTTGTAGAATTCAGACGCTGCGCAGTCCATCGCCAGGGTGATGTCTTTACCCAGCTCGTAGCCAGCAGCTTTAACCGCTTCAGCGATAACAGCCAGAGCTTCAGCGTTGGAGCCCAGGTTCGGCGCGTAGCCGCCTTCGTCGCCCACTGCGGTGTTCATACCTTTGCCTTTCAGTACTTTGGCCAGGTGATGGAACACTTCGGAACCCATACGGATAGCTTCTTTAACCGTTTTAGCGCCAACCGGCTGGATCATGAACTCCTGGATGTCGACGTTGTTGTCAGCGTGCTCACCGCCGTTGATGATGTTCATCATCGGTACCGGCATGGAGTATTTGCCCGGAGTGCCGTTCAGCTCAGCAATGTGCTCATACAGCGGCATGCCTTTAGAAGCAGCAGCGGCTTTAGCGTTAGCCAGAGAAACGGCCAGGATCGCGTTCGCACCGAACTGAGATTTGTTATCAGTGCCGTCCAGATCGATCATGATTTTGTCGATGCCAGCCTGGTCTTTAGCGTCTTTGCCAAGCACAGCCTGAGCGATCGGACCGTTAACTGCGGCAACGGCTTTGGTTACGCCTTTGCCCAGGAAACGGGATTTGTCGCCATCGCGCAGTTCCAGCGCTTCGCGGGAACCGGTAGAAGCACCCGACGGGGCAGCAGCCATACCAACGAAACCGCCTTCCAGATGAACTTCGGCTTCAACAGTCGGGTTACCGCGAGAGTCGATGATTTCGCGGCCGATGACTTTAACGATTTTGGACATTAGGTTTTCCTCAAGTCACTGGTTAAACTAAAAAAATCCGGACCAGCAGCGCGTATCCTCATCCTGCTCGGAATGCGATGGAGCCGCGCTGCCATTAATTATCGTTACTTCTCCTGGCGCTTCTGGTACTCGCCCGCGGCTTTCACAAAGCCGCTAAACAGCGGGTGCCCGTCACGCGGGGTGGAAGTAAATTCCGGGTGGAACTGACAGGCGACAAACCACGGATGGTCCGCAACCTCGACGATCTCGACTAACTGATCGTCCCCGGAACGGCCTGCCACACGCAGACCGGCTGCTTCAATCTGTTTCAACAGCATGTTGTTGACTTCGTAACGGTGACGATGACGCTCAACGATGGTTGACTCACCGTACAGCTGGCGAACCAGACTGTCGTCGGAGAGCTGGCACTGCTGTGCGCCAAGGCGCATGGTGCCACCCAGATCGCTCTTCTCGGAGCGGACTTCCACGTTACCGTTCTCATCACGCCACTCAGTGATCAGCGCCACGACCGGGTACTTACAGTCTGGCACAAATTCAGTGGAGTTGGCGTTTTCCATACCCGCCACGTTACGGGCGAAATCAATCAACGCTACCTGCATACCTAAGCAAATGCCGAGATACGGAATTTTGTTCTCACGCGCATAGCGGGCGGTGGCAATCTTGCCTTCCACGCCGCGGTAGCCGAAGCCGCCTGGAATCAGAATCGCGTCCAGACCCTTCAGGATCTCCACGCCGCGAGTCTCAACATCCTGCGAATCAATCAGCTTGATGTTCACCGTCAGACGATTCTTCAGGCCACCGTGCTTAAGCGCCTCGATAACCGACTTATAGGCATCCGGCAGCTCGATGTACTTACCCACCATCCCGATGGTGATTTCACCCGACGGATTGGCTTCTTCGTACAGAACCTGCTCCCATTCGGCAAGATCGGCTTCCGGGCACTCGATGCTGAATCGTTTACAAATATAATCGTCCAGGCCCTGGGATTTCAACATGCCAGGGATTTTATAAATGGAATCGACGTCTTTCAGAGAGATAACCGCCTTCTCCGGCACGTTACAGAACAGCGCGATTTTGGCGCGTTCGTTGGCCGGAATAGCGCGGTCGGAACGGCAGATCAGCATATCCGGCTGGATACCGATGGAGAGCAGCTCTTTAACCGAGTGCTGAGTCGGCTTGGTTTTCACCTCGCCTGCGGCGGCCATATAAGGCACCAGGGTCAGGTGCATATAGAGCGTGTGCTCGCGGCCCACTTCTACCGCCATCTGGCGAATCGCTTCCAGGAACGGCAGGGATTCGATATCGCCCACGGTACCGCCGATCTCAACCAGCACCACATCGTGGCCTTCGCCGCCTTCGATAATGCGCTCTTTGATTGCGTTGGTGATATGGGGGATAACCTGAACGGTGGCGCCCAGATAGTCGCCGCGACGCTCTTTACGCAGAACGTCGGAATAGATTCGACCCGTGGTGAAGTTGTTGCGGCGGCTCATTCGGGTACGGATGAAGCGCTCATAGTGCCCCAGGTCCAGATCGGTTTCAGCGCCGTCTTCGGTTACGAACACTTCCCCGTGTTGAATCGGGCTCATGGTGCCTGGATCGATATTGATATAGGGATCCAGTTTCATGATGGTCACGTTAAGGCCACGGGCTTCGAGAATGGCTGCGAGGGAGGCTGCGGCAATGCCTTTACCCAGAGAGGATACGACCCCGCCGGTCACAAAAATATAGTTCGTTGTCATGCTGAACCTGAGAAGTTAGGTTTAAAGACGATGGAATAACCAGGACGGGAAAGCAGTATACCCGATTCATATGGGTCCCACAAACATTCCTTCTCCAGGCTCCAGCCATTCATCTGGCCGCCGCAGGGCATAGAAAATAGCGACCGGGCAGGAAATGTTTTTGATGCAAATCAATAGCTTGTTAATTAAAATTTTCACCAGGCGGGCTCCTGGCGAAAAAAGTCGTTAAATATCATATTCCTGACGTTTAACTTGCTGCCAGGCCGCTTCCATTTGGGTAAGCGTCGCTTCGTTCATCTCCAGCCCCTGCGCCGCAATTATCTGCTCCACCTGGCGGAAGCGGCGTTCAAATTTGCGATTAGCCTGGGCCAGCGCCATCTCCGCTTTGGCGCCAAGATGGCGGGAAAGATTCACCGTCGCGAACAGCAGATCGCCGATCTCCTCTTCCAGCTTAGCCTGATCCACCACCGCCTGCTGCGCCTCGTGCATCACTTCGTCCAGCTCTTCATGCACCTTATCGACCACCGGGCCCAGGGTTTCCCAGTCAAAGCCCACGGCGGCGACCCGCTTCTGAATTTTATGGGCGCGCATCAGCGCTGGCAGGGTTTCCGGCACATCGTCCAGCGCCGAATGCTGCGCCTTCAGCGCCCGCTCTTCTCGCTTGGTCTGCTCCCAGTTGTGGGCGATGGCTGCGCTATCGTTCAGCGCTTTGTCGCCAAAGATATGGGGGTGACGGCGCTCCAGTTTGTCGCTGATGGCGGCGCAGATATCCTCAAAGTCGAAGAGCCCCTGCTCACTGGCCATTCGGGCATAGAACACCACCTGAAACAGCAGGTCCCCCAGTTCACCGCGCAGGGAATCAAAATCCTCGCGCTGGATGGCATCCAGTACCTCGTAAGTCTCCTCCAGGGTGTAGGGGGCAATGGTCGAGAAGGTCTGGACTTTGTCCCACGGGCAGCCGGTTTCCGGGTCGCGCAGGCGCTGCATAATGTTGAGTAGTCGGTCGATTTGCGTCATCGGGTGTCCTTGTAAGAAATATATCCCCTCACCCCGGCCCTCTCCCAAAGGGAGAGGGGAAAAGATTACGGAGCCCCTTCCCCAGGAGAGGGGAGATCTTATGTTATCCGCCGTGCAGGCGTCGGGCGTCGATGACGTCCGGTAGCTGGTTAAGCCGGGCCAGTACCCGTCCTAACACCTGCAGGTTATAGATTTCGATATTCATATCGATGGTCGCCAGCTGCTGTTTGGTATCGCTGCGGCTGGTCACTCCCAGCACGTTCACCTTCTCGTTAGCCAGAATGGTGGTGATATCGCGCAGTAGCCCGCTGCGATCGTTGGCGGTGACCCGAACCACCAGCGAATAGCCCGCAGAGTAGCTTTCGCCCCAGACCGCATCGACGATACGCTCCGGCGCGTGGGCGCGCAGCTCGGTCAACTGGTCGCAGTCAGCGCGGTGGATAGAAATACCGCGCCCCTGGGTAATAAAGCCGACGATCTCATCACCCGGAATCGGCTGGCAGCAGCGGGCAATGTGGTGCATCAGATTGCCGACCCCTTCCACCACTACCCGACCGTCATCCCGACGCCGGTTCTGGCCCTGAGGCGCATAACTCTTCTGCTGCAGCTGACGCAGAGCTTCGGCGTCCTGCTCCTCGGCGCTCGGCTGATTAAACTGCGCCTGCAGAAAGTTCACCATCTGGTTAAGCCGAATGTCGCCGCCGCCGATGGCCGCCAGCAGTTCGTCGAGCTCGTTAAAGTTGTAGCGCGGCAGCAGTAGTTTTTCCGCCTCGCGCAGCCCAATGCCCAGATGGGTCAGTTCGTCATCCAGTATCTGACGTCCGGCCAGGATATTCTTGTCGCGATCCTGCTTACGGAACCAGGCGTGGATTTTGGAACGACCACGGCTGGTCGTGACGTAGCCCAGGTTCGGGTTCAGCCAGTCGCGGCTCGGGTTAGGCTGCTTCTGGGTGATAATCTCAACCTGATCGCCCATCTGTAGCTGGTAGGTAAAGGGAACGATACGCCCGCCAATTTTGGCACCAATGCAGCGGTGCCCCACATCGCTGTGAATGTGATAGGCGAAATCGAGCGGCGTAGAGCCTGCGGGCAGATCCACCACATCGCCTTTCGGGGTAAAAACGTAGACCCGATCGTCAAAGACCTGGCTGCGCACCTCATCCAGCATTTCGCCGGAATCGGACATCTCTTCCTGCCAGGCGATCAGCTTACGCAGCCACGCAATGCGATCCTCATGGCCGGAGCGCCCGGCGCTGGCGGCGCCCTCTTTATATTTCCAGTGGGCCGCCACCCCCAGCTCCGACTCTTCATGCATCTGTTTGGTGCGGATCTGGATCTCCACCGTTTTGCCTTCCGGCCCCAGCACCACGGTATGAATCGACTGATAGCCGTTCGGTTTCGGGTTGGCGACATAGTCGTCAAACTCGTCCGGCAGGTGGCGCCACAGGGTGTGGACGATGCCCAGCGCGGCATAGCAGTCCTGCAGACGGTCGGCCACAATACGCACCGCCCGCACGTCGAACAGTTCGTCGAAGGAGAGCCGCTTTTTCTGCATCTTACGCCAGATGCTGTAGATATGTTTGGGGCGACCGTATACCTCGGCCTTAACCCCCTCCTGCTTGATCGTTTCCCGCAGTCGGGCCACGAACTCATTGATATAGCGTTCGCGGTCGATGCGCCGCTCGTGCAGCAGCTTCGCGATGCTTTTGTACTCCGCCGGGTGCAGATAGCGGAAACAGTAATCCTCCAGCTCCCATTTAAGCTGGCCGATGCCCAGCCGGTTGGCCAACGGCGCATAGATGTTGGTGCACTCTTTGGCCGCCAGCACCCGTTCATCTTCCGGCGCATCCTTCACTTCCCGCAGGTGGGCGATACGCTCCGCCAGTTTGATAACCACGCAGCGGAAGTCATCCACCATCGCCAGCAGCATACGGCGCACGTTATCCACCTGTTCGGACGAAATAGCGTCGTCGGTGTGGGTGGCCTTAAGCTGGCGAATGGCGTCCATATCACGTACGCCGTGAATCAGATGCACCACCTGCTGGCCCATGCTCTCCAGCAGAACCTCTTCCGTGACCGCCCCGCTGTCGGCCAGCGGGAACAGCAGCGCCGCTCGCAGGGTGTCGATATCCATGCTCAGCATCGAGAGGATCTCGACCATCTCCACGCCGCGCCACAGCAGCAGCTCCGCCTGAGGGTGCCCCTGGGTCTGCTGTTCACAATAATGCCAGGTTTCGGCCAGGTGCTCACAAGACTGCGGGCTGATTCCCAGACTCGCTACCCATTGATCCGGGGCGAACTCGCCAGCTTTATTGAGATGTGCACTTCTTACCGCAACCATTATCCTCTCCTTTTGCGCCCGAAGGGCTGCCGCTATTACGCGGCCTTGCATAACGCAGACGCTTAACGTCGTTCAAATAGCGCCATTGACTCCAGGTGCCCCGTATGGGGAAACATATCCAGCATCGCCAGCCTGGTGAGACGGTAACCGGTCTCGCACAGCGCCGCGCTGTCGCGCATCAGGGTGCTGGGGTTACAGGAAACATAGACCACCCGCTCGGGGGCCAGGCGCCCGATCTGCGCAATAACGCCAGCCGCGCCCGCCCGCGCCGGATCGAGCAGAATTTTATCCACGCCGTCGGCAGCCCAGGGCTGCCGGGTAACATCCTGCTCCAGGTTTTCATGCCAGAATGTTACGTTGTTTAAACGATTATAAGCCGCGTTCTCCCGGCCCTTTTCCACCAGCGCCGGTACACCTTCCACACCCACAACCTGACCGGCCCGCCGCGCCATTGGCAGGGTAAAGTTGCCCATACCGCAAAACAGATCGAGCGCCCGATCGTTGCCGGAAAGTGTGAGCCATTCGATGGCTCGCGCCACCATCTGCTGGTTTACGCCGTCGTTTACCTGGATAAAGTCGCGTGGACTGAACATTAAGCGTAGACCGTCCGACTGATACCAGGGAGCCTCACCGCACAGCTGTTCCAGGATATCATTCTGACCTGCCAGAAACAGCGCAAGATTTTCTGAATGCGAAAAGCATTCCAGATTTTTTCTGTCGGTTGCACTGAACGGCGCCAGATGGCGTAACACTAACAGAGGCCCGCTATCCGCCAGTACCAGTTCGGCATGGCCCAGCTTGTTCGCCCCCTGCAGTGCGGACAAGCAGGCGCGCAGCGGTTCGAGCAGCGCCTCAAGTTGGGGCACCAGAACGGGGCAGTGCCGGATATCCACCAGTTTGTCCGAAGCGGCCTGGCGAAAGCCCATCTGTAGCCCCTTCGCCGTGTATTTCAGGCTAAGACGCGCCCGGCGACGGTAGCCCCAGGGTTCCCCGCTGATAATTTCATCGACGTCGCGCTTCATCATGCGCCCCAGGGCGCTGGCCTTACTGCGCTGCTGTAGTGCGATGCTGGCATGCTGCTGCTGGCAGCCGCCACAGGTGCCGAAATGCGGGCAGCGCGGCGCCGCCCGGTCGGGGCTCGAGTTCATTCGCCGTTTAACCAGGCCGTGGCTATAATTGCGCTTCTCCTCACGGAGCTCGGCCTCTACGCGCTCTCCCGGCAGGGCGCCGCTGATAAACAGCGTCTTCCCCTGGTGACGGGCCACGCCCTGGCCGAAAGAATCCAGATCGTTAACATCCACGGTTATGATCTTACGCGTCGTCACGCGTCGCTTTGCAGAGTAGAATTGCGCCATTACGAGTGTGTATTACCTGTTACTATTTTTCTTAATTGTCCCATATCGGAACCTCATGACCAACTACAGCCTGCGGGCACGTATGATGATACTGATTCTGGCGCCTACCGTGCTTATCGGGCTGCTGCTCAGTATCTTTTTCGTGGTTCACCGCTATAACGATCTGCAGCGCCAGCTGGAAGGTGCCGGCGCCAGTATTATCGAACCCCTTGCGGTTTCCAGCGAATATGGCATGAGCTTCCACAACCGGGAGTCCATCCGTCAGTTGGTTAGCGTACTGCATCGCCGCCATTCCGATATCGTGCGCGGTATTTCGGTCTACGATGAAAATAACCGGCTGTTCGTCACCTCTAATTATCAGCTCGACCACTCGCTGCTGAGGTTACCGGAAGGTGCTCCCCAGCCCAGACGGCTGACGGTCACCCGACACGGCGACGATATTATTCTGCGCACGCCCATTATTTCCGAACGCTATTCGCCAGACGAGTCGGAGATTACCGAAGCCAAACCGGCCAATAATACCCTGGGCTATGTAGCGCTGGAGCTGGACCTGCGTTCGGTACGGCTACAGCAATATAAGGAAATTCTAACATCAACCCTGCTGGTATTGCTCTGTATGGGCATCGCCATGATCTTCGCCTGGCGACTGATGCGCGACGTCACCGGCCCCATCCGTAATATGGTGAACACCGTTGACCGCATCCGCCGCGGCCAGCTCGACAGCCGGGTAGAAGGCTTTATGCTGGGCGAACTGGATATGCTGAAAAACGGTATCAATGCGATGGCGATGTCGCTCACCGCCTACCATGAAGAGATGCAGCATAACGTCGATCAGGCCACCTCCGATCTGCGGGAAACCCTGGAGCAGATGGAAATTCAGAACGTCGAACTGGATCTGGCGAAGAAGCGCGCCCAGGAAGCTGCCCGTATTAAGTCAGAGTTCCTGGCCAATATGTCCCACGAGCTGCGCACCCCGCTTAACGGCGTTATCGGCTTTACCCGCCTGACGCTGAAAACCGACCTGACCGGCACCCAGCGCGATCATCTGAATACGATTGAACGTTCGGCTAATAACCTGCTGAACATTATTAATGACGTGCTCGACTTTTCTAAACTGGAAGCCGGTAAGCTGATTCTTGAAAGTATCCCCTTCCTGTTACGTAGCGCGCTGGATGAAACCGTGACGCTGCTGGCGCATTCCGCCCACGATAAGGGGCTGGAGCTCACGTTGGATATTGAGAATAACGTCCCTGATAACGTGATTGGCGACCCGCTGCGCCTGCAGCAGATTCTGACTAATCTGGTGGGTAACGCCATTAAGTTCACCGAAAGCGGCAATATCGATCTGGTGGTGGAACAGCGCGCCATAGGGAATAACAAGCTGCAGATCGAAGTACAGATCCGCGATACCGGTATCGGTATTCCGGAAAAGGATCAGTCCCGACTGTTCCAGGCCTTCCGTCAGGCGGATGCCAGTATCTCCCGGCGCCATGGCGGTACCGGACTGGGGCTGGCCATTACCCAGAAGCTGGTGCGCGAAATGGGCGGTGATATTTCTTTCCACAGCCAGCCGGGACGCGGCTCGACCTTCTGGTTCCATATCAACCTGGATCTTAATCCCAATGCGATACCGGATAACAGCACGCTCAGCGTACTGGCAGGCAAACACCTCGCCTATATTGAGCCCAATACCGCCGCCGCCCAGGGGACTCTGGATATGCTGGCCAGTACGCCGCTGCAGGTGACCTGGGGCACCTCGCTCGAAGAGCTGACGGAACAGCAGTATGACTTTATGCTGATTGGCGTTCCGGTCACCGATCGTACGCCACTTTCGATGGAAGATTCGTGGCTTGCCAGCGCCGCCCGGATGTCGCCCTGCCTGATCCTCGCCCTGCCCTGTCACGCGCTGGTTAATGCCGAACAGCTAAAACAGGGCGGCGCTTCGGCCTGTATGATTAAACCCATCACCCAGACCCGGCTGATGCCGCTGCTGCTGGAGCATCACAGCGATTTGATTCCGTCCGCTACCGTCGCCCGCAACGATGTACGACTGCCAATGACGGTGATGGCCGTGGACGATAATCCGGCCAACCTTAAGCTTATCGGCGCCCTGCTGGAAGACCGGGTGCGCCATGTGGTGCTGTGTGAAAGCGGTACCGCTGCCATTGAACAGGCGCGTCTGATGGGCTTCGATCTGGTGCTGATGGATATCCAGATGCCGGAAATGGACGGTATCCGCGCCTGCGAGCTGATTCGCCAGATCCCTCAGCACAATAAAACGCCGGTGATTGCCGTCACCGCCCACGCCATGGCGGGGCAGAAAGAGAAGCTGCTGAGCGCCGGTATGAATGATTACCTGGCGAAGCCCATCGATGAAGAGAAGCTGTGCGCTCTGCTACAGCGCTACCAGCCCGGCACCCGACTGCCTCAAACGCCGCAGCACGATGAGGTTCCCCAAAGCGATCCCAATGCAACTCTGGACTGGTCACTGGCGCTGCGTCAGGCCGCTAATAAGACGGATTTGGCGCGTGAAATGCTGGGCATGCTGTTATCGTTCCTGCCAGAGGTGCGCAATACCGTGGAGGCCCAGTTGGCGGGGGAAGAGCCTGGCAGCCTGATCGACATCATCCATAAACTGCACGGTAGCTGTAGCTACAGCGGCGTACCGCGTCTGAAAAATCTCTGCTTTCTGCTGGAACAGCAGTTACGCAGCGGTACGCCGCCGGAACAGCTGGAACCCGAACTGCTGGAACTGCTGGATGAGATGGATAATGTGACCAAAGAGGCCTGTCAGCGGTTGAAGTAGGCCCTATTCCCCTCTCCCCGCAGGGAGAGGGAGAGTCACCCCAGCCGCCGCCCTAACGCCAGCACGGCAGCCACATTGCGCGCCGTGGCACGCAGGTTCTCTGCGGCGTTATCCAGCGCTTCTTCCAGCGAACAGATGCGGTTAATCACGCTGAATACCGCATCAATACCGTGTTGATGCACCACGCTCACATCCGGGGCCAGGCTTCCGGCAATGGCGATGGTCGGTTTATTGTGGCGGCGGGCGACCTGCGCCACGCCATAGGGCACCTTGCCCTGAATCGACTGGCTGTCGATGCGCCCTTCTCCGGTAATCACCAGATCGGCATCGCGCACCTGCTGCTCCAGCTTCAACGCACCGGTGACAATTTCCACCCCGGGACGTAGCCTGGCGCCGCAGAAAGCGTGCAACGCCGCCCCCATCCCACCGGCCGCACCGCCGCCGGGCAGGTTTTGAATCTCCGTGCCCAGCGCCTGACGCACCACCCGGGCAAAGTTTTCCAGCGCAGCATCAAGCTGAGCCACCATCTCCGGCGTGGCGCCCTTCTGGGGACCAAACACCGCCGATGCCCCCTGCTCGCCGATCAGGGGATTGGTGACATCGCAGGCCACGTCGATATGACAATGCGCCAGTCCCGGCCGCAGGCCGCTGATATCGATGGCGCTTAGTTGAGCCAACGCCGCGCCGCCGCGCTCCAGCTCCCGCCCCTGCGCATCGCGCAGGCTGACGCCCAGCGCCTGTAGCATACCGGCCCCACCGTCATTGGTGGCGCTGCCACCAATGCCGATAATAATTTGCTGTACACCGGCCTCCAGCGCGTGGCAAATCAGTTCGCCGGTGCCCCAGGAGGTGGTGATTAACGGATTGCGCTGCGCCAAAGGCAACAGCTCCAGACCGCTGGCCGCCGCCATTTCGATAAAGGCGCAGCGCCCGTCGCCGGAAAGGCCGTAGAAGGCTGCGACCCTGTCGCCCAGCGGCCCGGTTACCTCAAGCGCGACCCGGCGACCGCCGGTGGCCGCAATCATCGCCTCAACGGTTCCTTCGCCGCCATCCGCCACCGGTAACCGGACATAATGCGCTTCAGGGAATATTTCCCGAAAGCCCTGCTCAATACAGTCAGCCACTTCCAGCGCGCTCAGACTCTCTTTCCAGGAGTCTGGCGCGATAACAATCTTCATCGGCGCTCCTTATGCTCCATATCCCACCCGGGGTCCGGCGCCCGAGCCATCGCAGCCCGGGCAACTCCGGCTTAACGCACCATGCAGGGGCGTTTATTATCAAAGCGCCAGTCGGGGATCAGATACTGCATAGCCGCCGCATCGTCGCGCGCCCCCAGCCCTTGTTTCTGATAAAGCTCATGGGCCCGCATCACCTGGTCCATATCCAGCTCCACCCCCAGCCCCGGCGTCTGAGGCACCTGCACCTTACCACCTTTAATTTCAAGCGGCTGGCGCGTCAGGCGCTGATTGCCTTCCTGCCAGATCCAGTGGGTGTCGATAGCGGTAATATCACCGGGCGCCGCAGCGGCCACATGGGTGAACATCGCCAGCGAAATATCGAAGTGGTTATTGGAGTGCGAGCCCCAGGTCAGACCAAATTCATGGCACATCTGAGCGACTCGTACCGATCCCTGCATGGTCCAGAAATGGGGATCCGCCAGCGGAATATCCACCGACTGGAGTGATAAAGTATGGCCCATCTGACGCCAGTCTGTGGCGATCATATTGGTGGCGGTGGGCAGACCGGTCGCCCGGCGGAATTCCGCCATGACTTCACGCCCGGAGTAGCCCTGCTCGGCACCACAGGGATCTTCGGCATAGGCCAACACGCCGCGCAGCTGCTTGCCAAGACGAATAGACTCATCCAGCGACCAGGCACCATTGGGATCGAGGGTCACCCGCGCCTTAGGGAATCGGGCATGCAGCGCGGTCACGGCTTCCGCCTCTTCGCTGCCCGCCAGCACGCCGCCCTTTAGTTTAAAGTCGTTAAAGCCGTACTTCTCATAAGCGGCTTCGGCCAGACGCACCACTGCTTCCGGGGTCATCGCCTCTTCATGACGCAGGCGATACCAGTCGCAGCGCTCATCGGTCTGGCTCTGATAGGGCAGATCTGTACGTTTGCGGTCCCCGACGTAGAATAGATAACCCAGCATTTCGACCTCATCGCGCTGCTGACCGTCCCCCAGCAGGGTGGCCACATTCACGCCCAGGTGCTGGCCCAGAAGATCGAGCATGGCGGCTTCAATACCGGTCACCACGTGAATGGTGGTGCGGAGATCGAAGGTTTGCAGACCGCGGCCACCGGCATCGCGATCGGCAAAGGTGCGGCGCACCGCGTTCAGTACGTTGCGATATTCGCCCAGGGTCTTCCCCTGCACCAGCGCGGCGGCATCCTCCAGGGTCTTGCGGATCTTCTCTCCGCCGGGGATTTCCCCTACTCCGGTATGTCCGGAATTATCTTTAATAATGACAATGTTGCGGGTAAAAAACGGTCCATGAGCGCCACTCAGGTTCATCAACATGCTGTCATGCCCGGCAACCGGAATCACCCGCATCTCCGTCACGACCGGCGTGGAATGATGTATCGTCATTGTTAGTTTTCCTTCTTCAGATTATCCGCGACCGAAAGCGGGACGCTTACGGTCAAATTTCCAGCCAGGCACCAGGTGCTGCATCGCCCCTGCGTCATTACGCGCGCCGTCGGGCAGCGAACAGTAGAGCTGATGCGCCTGCTCAATTCGCTGCCAGTCTGGTTCAATACCCAGCCCCGGCCCCTGCGGTACTGCAATCTTTCCACCGCGAATCTCCAGCGGCTCCCGGGTCAGACGCGCTTCACCCTCCTGCCAAATCCAGTGGGTGTCGATGGCGGTAGGCTCGCCCGGCGCCGCCGCCCCTACGTGGGTAAACATCGCCAGCGAGATATCAAAATGGTTGTTGGAGTGGCAGCCCCAGGTGAGCCCCCACTCATCGCACATCTGCGCCACCCGCACCGCGCCGCTCAGGGTCCAGAAATGCGGATCGGCCAGCGGGATATCCACCGCGTTAAGCATGATGGAGTGGCCCATCTCCCGCCAGTTGGTGGCGATCATATTGGTGGCGACCGGCAAACCGGTCGCCCGGCGGAATTCCGCCATCACTTCGCGCCCGGAGTAACCCTGTTCGGCGCCGCAGGGATCTTCGGCATAGGTCAGCACATCCTTCATATCGCGACACAGCTCGATGGCTTCATCCAGGTACCAGGCGCCGTTAGGATCGACCGTAATCCGCGCGTCGGGAAAGCGGCGCTTAAGTGCCTGAGCCGACTCCAGCTCCTGTTCGCCGGGCAGCACTCCGCCCTTCAGTTTGAAATCCTTAAAGCCGTAGCGATCCTGCGCCGCTTCCGCCAGTTCAACAATAGCCCGGGCATTTAACGCTTCCTGATGACGCAAATGATACCAGGAATGGCCGTTGCGGATCCCTTCCTGGTAGGGCAGCGGCGTTTTCTGACGATCGCCAATGTAGAACAGATAGCCCAGCACCGTCACTTCATCACGCTGACGCCCCGGTCCCAGCAGTTCACAAACCGGCACGTTCAGGGCCTTACCGAGCAGGTCCAGCAGCGCCGCTTCCAGGGCCGCTACCGCATTGACCCGCAGTTCGAAGGTCCAGGCGCCCTGACCAAAGGCATCGAAGTCAGCGGACTGGTTACCCTGGTGGACCTGTTGCACCAACCGGTTCATTCGCGCCACTGGCTGGCCCACCACCATCGGAATCGCCTGCTCCAGGGTACGGCGAATGGTTTCGCCCCCCGGCGCTTCGCCCAGCCCCACCTGACCCGCGCTGTCGGTCAGTACCACGATATTGCGGGTAAAAAACGGCGCGTGGGCGCCGCCGATGTTCAGCAGCATGCTGTCGTGTCCCGCCACCGGGATTACCCGCATCTCATTGATAATCGGGCTTGACGCTATGCTCATGGGCTCCCCCTGTGTTTTTCGGTTTCAGTTCAATACGTTTGATATCGCCGACGATAAACAGGAAGCTGAACACCGCGACCAGGGCGTGGATGCCTACATAAACCAGCGCGCCGTTAAACGAACCCGTAGCGCCCACGATGTAGCCGATAGCGATAGGCGTTACGATGCCGGAAAGGTTACCGCACATGTTGAACAGGCCGCCGCTCAGGCCGCTAATCTCTTTGGGCGCGGTATCGGCCATCACCGCCCAACCCAGAGCGCCGATCCCCTTGCCGAAGAAGGCCGCGGCCATAAATCCCACGACCATCCACTCCGCCTGCACGTAGTTACACAGCACCATCGAGGTAGAAAGCAGCATCCCGCAGACAATAGGCGTTTTACGCGCAATATTGAGCGACCCGGTACGGCGCATCAGCCAGTCGGAGATCACCCCGCCAAGCACCCCGCCGATAAAGCCGCACACCGCCGGTACCGAGGCGATAAAACCCGCCTGCAGAATCGACATTCCACGCGCCTGTACCAGATAAACCGGGAACCAGGTGATAAAGAAGTAGGTCATGGCGTTAATACAGTACTGGCCGAGATAAACCCCTACCATCATCCGCGAGGTGAACAGCTGGCCTATCTGGCCCATCTTTTCACGCATGCTGGTCTTCGTTTTACTGCCCGCCTGGTCCATATTGACCAGCGCGCCGCCTTCTTCGATGTAGGCCAGTTCCTGCTTGTTAACTTTTGGGTGTTCTGTTGGGTTATAGATAACCTTCAGCCAGACAAAGCTGATGATGATCCCTAAGCCGCCCATAAAGAAAAAGACGTGATTCCAGCCCACCGCATGGGTCAGCCAGCCCATAATCGGCGCGAAAATCACCGTGGCAAAATACTGGGCCGAGTTAAACACCGCCACCGCAGTGCCACGCTCCTGAGCCGGAAACCAGGCTGCGACAATACGGCTGTTGCCCGGGAACGAGGGGGCTTCCGCCAACCCGACCAGGAAACGCAGCATAAACAGCGCCATCACGATCCCGAAGCCGTTAAAGATATCGACGAATCCCTGCAGCAGGGTAAACAACGACCAGATAAAGATGGACCAAAAGTAAACGCGCTTGGATCCAAAGCGATCCAGCAGCCAGCCGCCAGGAATCTGGCCGATCACGTATGCCCAGGAGAAGGCGGAAAAGATATACCCCATGCCCACCGGATCCAACCCAATATCGCGGGCCATTTCCGAACCGGCAATCGACAGCGTAGCGCGATCCCCGTAATTAAACGAAGTGACGATAAACAACATCACCACTATCCAGTAGCGAGCATTAGTGCGCTTTCCAGCGACGCTCTCCGCCGTTTGATATGTACTCATTGTTGTACTCCTGAATAATAGCCGCCAGCAGCGCCCGTGCAGAGTTAAAGGGCGCGGCCTGACGTTGAGCTACTTTTCATTCTGAACAGCACAACCTGTAGGGTAATCAGAATGATTTATTAGTTGTGGCGCCGGGGCTTTTCCCTGTGGTTCGGCGCTTATTTTTGAGCAGATGCAGTCCTGCCTGAAAAAGTATAAAGAAAGGGGGAATGACCACTCACCGTGCAGCGCCACAAGATTCAGCACTCTGTGACGGTCTGTTTGGGGCATCCGCACAACTGACTGGGCGTTGCTTCACGGAATGGCGTGGAATCGCCTTAGGCGCGGGGAAAATAGCGGGTTCATTAGAACAGAAAGAAAAGATGGAGCGGCGCAGAGCGCGCCGCCTCAGAAAAGACCAGTTATGACAGTAATTTGCTCCAGCCTTCAACCCAGGGATTAGTGATAACTTCCGGCTCGGGATCTTCGCTGGCGTCGATGGTCAACATTTCACCCACCCGGGTCGCGCCCTGCTCCTGGAGCAGTTCATCAAACTGACGACCGCCGCCGCAGAAGTTTTCGTAGGTGCTGTCGCCAAGCGCGATCAGTCCGTATTTCAACTCTGGCTGCCAGCCAATCTCTTTAATGGCCTCAAACAGCGGTACGATGCCGTCCGGCAGATCGCCCTGCCCGGTGGTCGAGGTCACCACCAACACATAGTGATTGCGATAATACTGCCAGGCTTCCAGCCCTGGATCTTCGAACACCTTAACCTGGTGCCCCTGCTCGCCAAGGATGGCCTGAGCCTCCTCTGCCACCAGCAACGCATTGCCGTACATCGTACCAACAAATATTCCCACTTCAGCCATGACCTGGCGCTCCTTCGTGTGTCGAACTCGCCTCATCCTGACCATAAGCTTCGGGAAACTCAACCCTTTCAATCTCGGGGAGAACTCCGCGCCAGCTAAAATGCTCCAGCGCCGTCATCCAGGCTCGATCCAGCCCGGCGACCAGCCGCAGCGGCTCGCCGGTAACCGGGTGGTTAAGCGTCAGTTCGCTGGCGTGTAGCATCAGGCGGCTACAGCCAAAATGCTGCGCCGCAGCGCGGTTCTGGCGCAGATCGCCATGTCGGCTGTCGCCGATAATAGGATGACGCAGGTGCGCCATATGGCGGCGTAGCTGGTGCTTACGCCCGGTTTTGGGCAGCATCTCCACCAGGCTGTAGCGCGCGCAGGGATAGCGCCCGACCGCCACCGGCATTTCGCAGGTGACCAGCCCGCGGTAGTGGGTAACGGCGCTCTGAGGGGCTCTGTCTGCCCGGGCATATTTATCCGCGACTTTATCCAGCTCTTCGCGCAGCGGATAGTCCAGCTCTGCCGATTCCGTCAGCCAGCCGCGAACGATGGCATGGTAGCGCTTCTGTATCTGGTGCGCTTCAAACTGCTGGGCCAGCAGACGGCCAACCTCGCTGGACAAGCCCATGAGCAGCACGCCGGAGGTCGGCCTGTCCAGACGGTGGGCAGTAAAGACGTGACGCCCGATCTGATCGCGTACCGTCTGCATCACCACCACACGTTCATCTCGATCCAGCCAGCTGCGGTGCACCAGCCAGCCGGACGGCTTGTTGACGGCCACCAGCCATTCATCCTGATACAGGATCTCCAGCATTACTGTTCTCCGGCAAACAGCAGATCCAGTGCCTGAAGCGCCGCTAACAGCTCATCACGCCCCGGATGACCTTCCACCAGCGCCACCTCATAGTAAGGCGCCACATTAAAGCTTTCCGGCAGGGGCTGTTCAGCGTCGATCAGTGCATGCATGCGGGGCAGAAGCACCCACTGCAACCATTCGTGGGGCGTTAGCGTATCCATACAGAAAGGCTGATCGCTGTTAAAGGCTTCAGCCGCTGGCGCCGTCTCCTGCCACTGCTGCCGATCGCGCAGCAGCTGTTCAAGATGCAAAAGTCGTTCACGCACGGCGCGATGCTGTTCCATGGGGTACCTCATGATGCTGAAAACGGAAAGGGGCAAAGGATAGCACGCGGCAGGATGCCAATGAATGAATCAGAATGATTGTTCTGGAAGAACTCTAAAACAGTGGCCAGATTTTGCTGCCCCGAATATGAAAATGATTAAAAAAACGCATTACCTTATGGAAACGCTCCCCCCATTCACAGGAGTAAACATAGACTGTCCCTGACGCCAGCGGGGATCTGGAGCGTTTTCGGAAACCGGGTTTGATGGGCTGGAGGGGCACTCCAGGCCGGTTATAACCGACCCGTCGCTGATTAACACAATACCGTTCGCGTTCATCAAGATGGAAATATCTCGCCTGTTGGGCTTAATTTGGCTATGTGCATAACGTCCCTGGCTCTGAACCCGGCTATCGGTGAAAAAACCAGTGCCAATCGGTACATTCCTTTATACGTCAGATATTCAGTATCACTTTTAACATTAGAAAAAGGCTTTACATTTCTGTAAAACCTTTATGAAATTAAACTCTGCATATAAGTAATTTATCTGGTCTGATGTTTTTGTTTAAAATAAACCTCAACTTCCTCCAGGCTTTTTCCTTTTGTTTCGGGAACATAAAAACTAAAGATGCTAAAGGCAACGCATATAGCGGAAAACAGCCAGAAAGTCACCGAAGTACCCAATCCGTTAAGCATAGGCAAGGATAACAGCGCAATAACCAGGTTTGTTGCAAAAATTACAAAGATTGAAAGACTGGTCACCTTAGCTCTGGCCCTTAAAGGCGACAGTTCGGATATCATCAGGAATCCCAGCATTCCAGGACTAATAGCATAAAGTACGATATAAGCCAGCAGAGCTCCCAGAGCCAGCCATCCACTCCCCTCAAAAGGAGGGACTGAGAACAGGACCGCCAGAATAATCAACATGACTGTCAGGCCTATTGCGCCGATTATGAGCAGAGGCCTGCGCCCGACACGGTCAACAATCAGCATTCCGATGATGGTAAATATTACATTTGTGACACCCAGGCCAACGGTACCGATCCATGAGGCTGAAGAGCTGAAACCACTGGTCTGCAGGATTTTAGGAGCAAAATAAATCACCAGATTGATTCCGCAGGCATTAGAAAAAAAAGCAACCAGCACACCAATCAGGATCATTGGCCGTATGTGGCCGCTGAACAAATCTCGCCATCTGATGTTGTCCTGCTCCAGTGCGTTCAACCGCTCAGTCTCCCTGATTTCTTCCTCCACATTATCAGTGCCGCGTAGTTTTACCAGAGTTGAGCGAGCGTCCTCATGTCGGTTGACGGCAATCAACCAGCGTGGGGATTCCCTTACAAAAAATACGCCTGCCGCAAGGGCAACTCCGAATATGCTGGCAACTCCGACTGGAAACCGCCATTCCCCCTGGCTTTCTGCTACAGTATTAACGCCGTAGGCAATAACGATACCGACCGTTATCATAAGCTGGAATGACGTCACCAGAAGCCCGCGTATTTTTGCAGGGGCAAGTTCTGCAATATACACAGGGACCAGTACGGAAGATGCCCCAACGCCAATGCCCTGTAGGATTCGGGCCGCCGTCAGCAACTCGATGCTTTCGCTGACGCCTGAAATAACTGCACCTGCGGCAAAACACACGCCAGAAATAAACAGGTTGCTCCTTCTTCCATATTTATCAGCCAGCGGCCCTACCGCCAGCGCACCAATCATCGCACCCAACAGGGACATACTGACAATAATGCCTTGCAGATAATCATTTATCTGAAACTCTTTGCCAATAAAGATAATGGCACCACCAATGACACCAGTGTCATAACCAAATATAATGCCGCCAAGTGACGATATTATAATGGACATGATAATAAAAAAGCTGAATTTACTGATTTTTGCTGGATGTTTTATTCCATCATTTAACTCGGAACTAACCATGATGTTACTCCGTCATTTATTATAATGGCAACTAACCTAATTCGGGGATCATCGTCGCACCAAGAGCCCCGGCCATATCCCCTAACTTTGAAGGCACGATACAGTTATTCCTGGCATAAGCGTCAGCACGATAGAGGGCTTCTTCCAGACCGGCTCTGAACAGCGGGTAATAATGTGCGGCGCTTCCACTCAGAATGGTCAAGTCAGGTCCATACAGAGTGAGTAACGTCGCCAATCCTCTCCCCAGGTAATTACCGTACTGATGAAAGACATGGGCTACGTCATCTCTCTGAAGTGCCACCGATTTGTAGAAGTTAACGTCATATTTTTCAAAAGCGACGTCGGGGAGAAGTGACTCAAGATTCTGCTGCAGCCATGACCTTGACGCCAGCGTTTCCCAGCATCCCCGTAATCCGCAGTAACAGGTGGCCGGATTTCCGGAAATCGGAATATGCCCTGCTTCAGGATGCTGCCCGTCACCAGTCCGGAATGGTTTACCGTTTTCCAGAAGTGCGGCACCGATCCCCGTACCCAATGTGACCATCAGCAGTCGCTTACTTTCTTTACCTGCACCGAAGTAGTATTCACCGAGTACGGCCGCTACAGCGTCGTTATCGATCCCCACTCTGATGCCCAGTCGCGATTTCAGCTCATCAACCAGCGGGAAAAAGGAGAAGCACTCAAGCGTATCCCGGTTATTAATAATGCCGAGCGTAGTATCAACTGGTCCGCTTGCACCAATACCCAGGCTTTCCAGCATACGACCAGCGGGAACCAGAGAGAGTAGGTGGGACGCTAACGCGTCCACACGGTCTTTTTTTTCAATAATGGCGAATTCCGCGGTGGCGATCGTGCGTGTCGCCAGTATTCCCGTTTCATCCCGCAGAATAAGACGGGTACCCGTTCCACCAATATCGATACCTGCTTTTATATTCCCGGTCATACTGCCACCGTGATTTTTTGACCGTAAAGGAACTGACCGGCAACAAAACCGTTTCGGCTGGCCAGTACCACTGTCAGGTGCTCAATGTAGATGAAGCCGCAGATGAGCTGCAGAAGTTCGCTGCCCTGAGGGACGGGAAGCAAAGCAGATCCGGCAAATGGTGCTTCGCCGATGGTGACGACAGTGGTGCCATTCGCCTGCATTTCGGCAGCCAGTTTTTCAAGCGTCGCATCGCCTGGTTTACCCAGCAGGACGGCCAGCATGCCAGCACCAGAAGTCTCAAGCGGGCCATGACGGAATTCACCACCGATAAAGCCTTCAGCACTGATCTTAGAGGCCTCTTTGGTGATGAGTGCGCCGGTAAGCGCGCTGGAAGCATATGATCCCGTAGCGATGTAAGCGACCCGTTGTTGAGGTGCGCGAAAAAGCGCATCAGCGAAAGGCTGTACGATGTCGCGTTCAGGCACCAGGTTTTTAATAGTATCCAAACCGCTGACTACAGAAGCACACACAGCTTTTTCACTCTGCCCCAGCAGCACCGCAAGGGTCCGGTAACAGGCAATGAGCGTGTTTAAATAACTCTTTGAGCTCACCGTGGCTTCATCACCACTTTTCAGTGTGATAAGAATATCCGCCTGCTTACCCAGCTCGCTATTTTCATCATTCGTTAGCCCGATCAGTGTCTTTGGACGGTTTCCCTGCCTCAGAAGTGCGACAATTTCACCACTCATACCTGACTGAGAGGTTGCCCACATCAGGGTATTCCCCGTAACCAGATTAGGCATATCCAGCAAGCGGCCAGCATCTATACGCCATACAGGCAGGCCCGCCGCAATAAGCGCTCGCTCAACAGGAATAAGCGCGTAATCAGAGGAGCCCATTCCGGTCAGCACAATCCGATCATAATCGGTCAATTTCAGATGGTGCAGGCTATCAGGCAGGGGATTGTTAATCTGAGCCAGAACAGCTTCAGGCTGCATAGCAATATCAAGTTCATAAGGATTGGACATAAGGGCCTCCAGGGTGAGAAAGATAGTAATCCGGTAATGCATTGAACAATGTTGCCACATTATATGCACGATATCGTGCATTCAAGTGCACGATATCATTCATGTGATAAGAGTTGTATTTTCTGGCCTTCGAGCTAAACCCCAACCAAAATATGTTATTGAGCTTCCAGGGCCAGCTTAAGGTGATAAAATCGTTTGCATGTAAGCGTGTAAGGAGAGCGAAATGGTCGTTAACGAACGACGTGAAAAGATACTGACCAGGCTGGCTTCAACTGGTTATCTTAGTGCCAGCCAGCTTTCTGAAGAATTTAACGTAGACAGTTCAACAATTCGGCGTGACCTTATCTATCTTGAAAAGTACGGCCATATCATAAGGACGCACGGCGGCGTATTGCCGGCGCTGTCTACTGAGGAGCAGGATACGCCCTACAGCATCCGTAAGAGCCGACACCATGCTGAGAAGGTTGCGATAGCAGATTATGCCGCGTCCCTTGTGAAAGATGGAGACTCGGTGATCCTTGATAATGGTTCTACGACTTATGAACTTGCTGTTCTTCTGGCGCTGAAAAAACATCTGACGGTGATCACCAACGATCTCAATATTTCCATGCTTCTCTGCCAGTATCCGGCCATTAATTTGAACGTAACAGGCGGTGCAGTGACGGGAAATTCATTTACGCTGGTCGGTCCGGATGCCACGCGCAAATTTAGCGAAGTTTATGCTGACTGGGCGTTTATGGGAGCGGAAGGCGTTCATCCTGAGGCAGGTATAACAAATGTCAATGCCATTGAAATCCCTACTAAACTTGCCATCTTAGGGGCAGCTAAAACCCGGGTTATTCTTGCTGACTCATCGAAGATAGGATACCGGGCAGTCTCACACGTTTGCCCTCTGAGCAGCATTGACATGATTATTACCGACAGAAAAAAAGCAGATAAATTAATGGCAGATTTCGGTGACAAGTTACGATTTACCGACTGCTCGACAAACATCAGATCGTAAAATGTATTGTCGCAATTTGCTCTGATACATGGGCTTGAAAGGTTGGAGTTACCGATTTTGATATGGGCGTCGGATCCTTATACAAAACACGAGCCAGCTCCCATACTTCGTACTACCAATCCCATCATCAAACACAAAACTGGTCTGCTCAATCCGGCAGAGGAACTCAAAAACATGCTAAATCATGGGCATCTCGTATGACACATTTGACCGTTATCGCGAGCTGACCGATTTACAGCCCCATCGGATGTGCCCCTGGTTCTTTACATCTCCCCCCGGCAGGCTGGGGGGCGTTTTTCTATACAAAAAAAGGAGAGCATTGCTAAAAGCAATGCTCTCCGGTTCGTTTTGCAGCGGTCCAGCTACCTTCAGTGCTCCCTGCTCTTCCTTGACAACTTTTCCCGTGGCCTTCCTGACCTGCGCTCCTTCGCGCCAGCATCCTGCTCATCATCCTGATATCAGCGACATCACCCTGACATACGCTTTGATCTTCATGATCCGCCTTCTATCCCGTCCGGCTCTCATTCTCCATCCTGGAGGTGTCCTTTATGCGCTCCTGCGCTATCCTTGCTTCATCCTGAAGCCTTTCCCTGTACCGACCTTCCTGGCCGTGTTCCTGTTCCAAAGGTCATCATCCTGATAAGCGCTTTGGTCTCTACCTCCGTGTCGATGGATATAGCTTCCTCTAAAACCCGCTTCTGAACAAGGGGCTTACAGCCAGGAATGGGACGAAATCTTCATTCGAAAGTCGTAAGCGCATCTTTAATTCATTGATAAGCAATATATTCACATAAACTACGCGGGATTATCTCCGATGCTTCTGACTACGATCTCTTACATTGCTTGTAAGAGATCTCTCACAACAAGACGGGCAATAATCGCCTGGCTCAGCATTGGGGTTGGAGCTGCTGCAGAAATGCGTCAAGCGAAGGAGCCAGTACCTGATGCTGCGCGGTACCGAGCTTTTCAAGCACCACTTCGCCTGTCAGGTTGGTCAGTGAGATGACTTCCAGTTCGTTTTCCAGCGTGGCCAGAAACAGCGTCGGGGCCAGCTTCAGACGCTGCTGAGTGACCAGGTGGCCAATCAGGTTTTCCTGCACTCGCAGAAAGTCGTCTTCGCTCCAGGGCTGGAGCAGCATAAGGGTATGGGTCCCGAAGCGCGCCATCATATCACCGGCAAACTGCGTTGTGTAGAACGCCTGAGCATCATCGCAAATTCGGATCTCCAGCGCTCGCTCTACGCCATCCAGATTTTGCGCCAGAGTAAAGGGGGCAGGCTGCCAGCGTACGCTCTCTTCTTCGGTCGCCACGATGCAGGGCGAAGGAATGCCGTACAGTTCATAGCTTTGCGGGTCACCGCCCTTCTGGTTGCGCCATGCTTCACAATAGCGACGGGTAAAATCGGCCAGCGCCTGTTGTACTTCACTCACTTTTTCTCTCTCCCCCGGGTAGGCTACACTACGCGCTCTAGTGTACCTGCTTTATCTAAGGTGAAACATGTCTGATTATGACAACCATCAGGCGCTAAGCGGCCTGACGCTGGGGAAGACGACCAAATACCGGGATACCCTGGACGCCGCGCTGCTTCAGGCAGTGCCGCGCAGCCTGAACCGCGACCCTCTGGGTCTGCGGGCGGAGTCGCTGCCGTTCCACGGCGCCGATATCTGGACGCTCTACGAGCTTTCCTGGCTGAACGATCGCGGTCTGCCTCAGGTGGCGGTGGGCCACGTCTCGATTAATGCCGACAGCCCGAACCTGATCGAATCCAAAAGTTTTAAGCTCTACCTTAATAGCTTCAACCAGACCCGCTTTGCGGACTGGCAGCAGGTGCGCGATACCCTGGTCGGCGATCTCAGCGCCTGCGCTCAGGGCGATGTCGAAGTCAGTCTCTATAAGCTGCACCAGTTGGAAGGCGAAGCTATTGCCCGCTTTGACGGCGAATGTATCGACGATCTGCCCATCACTATCAACGACTACGATTTTAATGCCGACTGGCTGGATCAGGCGGCCAGCGGCGACATTGTTGAAGAGACCCTGGTCAGCCATCTGCTGAAATCCAACTGTCTGATCACCCATCAGCCGGACTGGGGCTCGGTGCAAATCCGCTACCGCGGACCGCGTATCGATCGTGAAAAGCTGCTGCGCTATCTGGTGTCATTCCGCCGTCACAACGAATTTCATGAACAGTGCGTGGAGCGCATCTTTAGCGATATTCAGCGTTACTGCCAGCCGGAACAGCTGAGCGTTTACGCCCGCTATACCCGACGCGGCGGTCTGGACATTAATCCCTGGCGCAGTAACGTGCCTTTCCAGCCCGCTACCGGACGCCTGGTGCGCCAGTAGTGCGGCTGCGGGTTGTTAACTACCGCAACGGCGGGCTATTGTAAGCAGCAGGGAGCGGCGATTTTCGCCCCATAAGGAGTTCACTTGATTACACATATCAGTCCCCTCGGTTCCATGGACATGCTGTCGCAGCTGGAAGTCGATATGCTCAAGCGTACCGCCAGTAGCGATCTCTATCAGTTGTTCCGTAACTGTTCGCTGGCGGTGCTTAACTCCGGCAGCCAGACCGATAGCAGCAAAGAGCTGCTGTCGCGCTATGAGAATTTCGATATCAACGTGCTGCGCCGCGAACGCGGCGTCAAACTGGAACTCATTAACCCGCCGGAAGAGGCCTTCGTCGACGGTCGCATCATCCGCTCGCTGCAGGCTAACCTGTTCGCCGTGCTGCGCGATATTCTGTTCGTCAGTGGCCAGATCGATCTGGCGGGACGCTTCCAGCGCCTGAATCTGGAAGACCCCGCCCATATCACCAACCTGGTGTTCTCCATTCTGCGCAACGCCCGGGCGCTGCACGTGGGAGAAGCGCCCAATATGGTGGTCTGCTGGGGCGGTCACTCCATTAATGAAGGCGAATACCTCTACGCGCGCAAGGTCGGTAACGAGCTGGGGCTGCGCGAGCTGAATATCTGTACCGGCTGCGGTCCGGGCGCGATGGAGGCGCCGATGAAAGGTGCCGCGGTAGGCCACGCCCAGCAGCGCTATAAAGAGGGGCGCTTTATCGGCATGACCGAACCTTCTATCATCGCCGCCGAGCCGCCGAATCCGCTGGTCAACGAGCTGATCATCATGCCGGACATTGAAAAACGTCTGGAAGCCTTTGTTCGCATCGCCCATGGCATCATTATCTTCCCGGGCGGGGTAGGCACCGCCGAAGAGCTGCTCTACCTGCTGGGCATTCTGATGAATCCCCACAACCACGACCAGATCCTGCCGCTGATCCTCACTGGCCCCAAAGAGAGCGCCGACTACTTCCGGGTGCTGGACGAATTTATCGTTAACACCCTGGGTGAAAAAGCGCGCCGCCACTATGAGGTCATCATCGACGATCCGGCCCGGGTCGCGCGCCAGATGAAGAAAGCGATGCCGCAGGTAAAAGAAAACCGCCGCGAAACCGGCGACTCTTACGGCTTTAACTGGTCGATGCGTATTGCGCCGGATCTGCAGGTGCCGTTCGAACCGACCCACGAAAATATGGCCAACCTGAACCTTTATCCGGATAGCCCGACCGAGCAGCTGGCCGCGGACTTGCGCCGCGCATTCTCCGGCATTGTGGCGGGTAACGTTAAAGAGGTGGGAATTCGCGCCATCGAGCAGTTCGGCCCTTACCGCATTCACGGCGATCCACGCATGATGCAGCATATGGATACCCTGCTACAGGGCTTTGTCGCCCAGCACCGCATGAAGCTGCCGGGCAGCACCTATATTCCCTGCTACGAAATCTGCCGTTAATTATCCACAAGGGCGTCACCGGCGCCCTTTTCCTTCCCTCTCCTCCGCCACGTTAACGTTTTCGTTAAATCGCATATCGACAATTATTATGCGTTTAGCGCATTATTCATGTAAAAATCCTGTTTATCACACTTTTCTCAGTAAAACCCAAGCTCCCACCTGACTTAATATTTCCTGCATCTTTTATTGATGGTAGCCTCATTGGCCATATGTGTTACAAATTTGTTCTCACACAGTACAAACAACCAACAAATGGCATACTAAAAGTGTATTTATGGCATTTGAGATCGCGATCACTGATACATATTGTAGGTAGATGTATCTTTCCGCCCGACAATCACAGCAGGCAAAAATCACAACAATTCCGCCTGAAATAGGATTTCATTTTACGGTATTACATTTTTTCAATGTGATTAACCAACACCTGGCCATTTTTGTTCCCCTGGAGACCTTCTATGGAAACCACCCAAACCAGCACTATCGCTTCCGTTGATACGGCAAGCAGCAGTACCTGGCGCAAGACCGACACCATGTGGATGCTGGGCCTGTATGGCACGGCTATCGGCGCAGGCGTTTTGTTCCTGCCGATCAACGCCGGGGTCGGTGGCATGATACCGCTGATTATCATGGCCATTCTGGCTTTCCCCATGACCTTCTTCGCCCACCGGGGCATGACGCGCTTTGTGCTGTCAGGTAAGAATCCGGGCGAAGATATCACTGAAGTGGTGGAAGAGCATTTTGGCGTGGGCGCCGGTAAGCTGATTACCCTGCTCTACTTCTTCGCCATTTACCCGATTCTGCTGGTTTACAGCGTGGCGATTACCAACACCGTGGACAGCTTTATCACCCACCAGTTGGGAATGACCTCGCCGCCGCGCGCTATTCTGTCCCTGATTCTGATCGTCGGGATGATGACCATCGTCCGCTTCGGTCGTCAGATGATCGTTAAGGCGATGAGTATTCTGGTCTTCCCGTTTGTGGCGGTCCTGATGCTGCTGGCCTTCTACCTGATTCCGCAGTGGAGCGGAGCCGCGCTGGAAACGCTGTCATTCAGCAACAGCGCCAACACTGGCAGCGGCCTGCTGATGACCCTGTGGCTGGCGATTCCGGTGATGGTGTTCTCCTTTAACCATTCGCCGATCATCTCTTCCTTTGCCGTTGCCAAGCGTGAAGAGTACGGCGACAACGCCGAGAAGAAGTGCTCCCGTATCCTGGCTTATGCACACATCATGATGGTGCTGACGGTCATGTTCTTCGTGTTCAGCTGTGTACTGAGCCTGACGCCGGCGGATCTCGCCGCAGCAAAAGCGCAGAACATCTCGATTCTCTCTTACCTGGCGAACCACTTTAACGCGCCGGTTATCGCCTGGATGGCGCCGATCATCGCTATCGTGGCGATTACTAAATCCTTCCTGGGTCACTATCTGGGCGCCAGCGAAGGCTTCAACGGAATGGTGATTAAATCCCTGCGCGGTCGCGGTAAGAGCATTGAAGAAGGTCGTCTGAACCGTATTACCGCACTGTTCATGCTGGTCACCACCTGGATTGTGGCAACCATGAACCCGAGCATTCTGGGGATGATTGAAACCCTGGGCGGCCCGATTATCGCGATGATTCTGTTCCTGATGCCGATGTACGCTATCCATAAAGTACCGGCGATGCGCAAGTACAGCGGCCACATCAGCAACGTGTTCGTTGTCATCATGGGCCTGATCGCTATCTCAGCTATCTTCTACTCGCTGTTCAGTTAATCTTCCGGGGCGCCGCCATACGGCGCCCTCTCCCCCTGATATGCTCATTGCTACCGGTGACCATCATGATTAGTGTTTTTGATATCTTTAAAATCGGTATCGGCCCCTCAAGTTCACATACCGTTGGGCCGATGAAGGCGGGTAAACAGTTTACTGACGACCTGATTGCGCAGGGGATCCTGCACGATGTCACCCGCGTGGTGGTGGACGTTTACGGCTCGCTCTCCCTGACCGGTAAAGGCCACCACACCGATATCGCCATTATTATGGGCCTGGCGGGCAACCTTCCTGACACGGTGGATATCGACGCCATTCCCGGTTTTATTCAGGACGTGAATACCTTTGGTCGTCTGATGCTGGCAAAGGGTCAGCATGAAGTGGAATTCCCGGTCGATCGCTGCATGAATTTCCATGCTGATAATCTGTCGCTGCACGAAAACGGTATGCGCATTACCGCGCTGACCGGCGACCAGGTGCTGTACAGCCAGACTTACTACTCCATCGGCGGCGGCTTTATCGTTGATGAGGCGCATTTCGGCCAGGTCGATGAGGCGCCGGTGGCGGTACCTTATCCCTATTCCAGCGCCGAAGACCTGCAGCGCCACTGTCAGGAAACCGGTCTCTCCCTCTCCGGACTGATGCTGAGAAATGAGCTGGCGTTGCACAGCCAGCAGGAGCTGGACCAGCACTTTACTCAAGTGTGGGAGGTGATGCGCGGCGGCATTGAGCGCGGTATTCATACCGAAGGGGTACTGCCGGGCAAAATGCGGGTGCCGCGTCGCGCCGCCGCACTGCGCCGGATGCTGGTCAGTCAGGACAAAATCAGCACCGATCCCATGGCCGTCGTGGACTGGATCAATATGTTCGCTCTGGCGGTCAACGAAGAGAATGCCGCGGGCGGTCGTGTGGTCACCGCGCCAACCAATGGCGCCTGCGGGATCGTGCCTGCGGTCCTGGCCTACTACGATAAGTTTATCCGCGAGGTAAACCCCGGTTCGCTGTCGCGCTATCTGCTGACCGCCAGCGCCATCGGCTCGCTGTATAAGATGAACGCATCGATCTCCGGCGCCGAAGTGGGCTGCCAGGGCGAAGTCGGCGTGGCCTGCTCCATGGCCGCTGCGGGCCTGGCGGAACTGCTGGGCGGCAGTCCGGCTCAGGTGTGTATCGCCGCGGAAATCGGTATGGAGCACAACCTGGGGCTGACCTGCGACCCGGTAGCGGGCCAGGTGCAGGTGCCCTGCATCGAGCGTAACGCCATTGCCTCAGTCAAAGCGGTCAACTCAGCGCGGATGGCGCTGCGCCGTACCAGCGCGCCGCGGGTCTGTCTGGACAAGGTTATTGAAACCATGTACGAGACCGGCAAAGATATGAATGCCAAATACCGCGAAACCTCGCGTGGCGGCCTGGCGATGAAAGTGCTGGCCTGCGATTAGTCGCCTTACGGCTGGTAGCGCTTCGGCGCTGTCAGCCGCACCTCTCTTCCCCACCACCCCCCGATTTATGTTAGGGTAAGCCCTTCTTCAGACAGGGGAAAAACGATGGCGGCTCACCTTCTTATCGTCGACGCACTTAATCTGATTCGTCGTATTCATGCGGTACAGGGCTCTCCCTGTGAGGAGCGCTGCGTACACGCGCTGCAACAGCTGATAGTCCACTGCCAGCCCACCCACGCGGTAGCGGTTTTCGATGACGAAGCACGGCGCGAAGGATGGCGCCATCAGATTCTGCCGGACTATAAGGCTGGCCGCTCCCCCATGCCTGAAGATCTGCATCAGGAGATGCCCCGGCTGCGCGCAGCCTTCCTGGCCCAGGGCGTCGCCAGCCAGGAGCTGGAAGGCCAGGAAGCCGACGATCTGGCGGCTACCCTGGCAGTAAAGGTCGCGCGTGCCGGACAGCAGGTGACCATCGTCTCGACAGATAAAGGCTACTGCCAGCTGCTGTCGCCCGCCATTCGGGTGCGGGATTACTTTCAGAAACGCTGGCTGGATGCCCCGTTTGTGGATGGCGAATTCGGCGTGCAGCCAGCCCAACTCCCGGATTTCTGGGGGCTGGCGGGCATCAGCAGCAGTAAGATTCCAGGCGTGGCGGGCATTGGTCCCAAAAGCGCGGCTCAGCTTATCGGCCAGTACCAAACCCTGGAGGGAGTCTACGAAAACCTGGAGGCCATCGACAACAAATGGCGTAAACGCCTGATCGAAGGTCGCGACCAGGCGTTTATCAGCCGGAAGGTGGCTCAGCTACAAACCGATCTTAAGCTCAATGGCAATCTGCAGCAGCTGCGTCTGACGCGCTGAAGCTGACTCAGCGCTCGTCGCGCCGCCCCCCGACCGCCGCCCACAGCCGCTGGACGTGTACGGTCACTTCTTCCCTGTCGTGATAGAGCTGACGCGCCTGAATTCGGGCGTTGATCCCGGCCTCGTTAAGCTGGCTCTGTAGATGCACCAGGTTGCGGGAAACTTCCTCGTAGCGCTTTTTCATCGGCAGCTTCAGGTTGAAGATGGTTTCACGACACCAGCCGTTCACCAGCCACTGGCCCATCAGCGCCGCCACTTTGGCGGGCTTTTCCACCATATCGCACACCATCCAGGAGATATTGGTGCGGGTGGGGCGATACCTGAAGCCATCTTCCCGTAGCCAGGTCACCTGGCCGGTATCCATCAGGCTCTGGGCCATGGGACCGTTATCCACGCTGTAGACCCACATATTGCGTTTCACCAGTTGATAGGTCCAGCCGCCTGGACAGGCCCCGAGATCCACAGCATGCATGCCGTTAGCCAGCCGTTCGTCCCATTCGTCGTGAGGAATAAAGACGTGGAACGCCTCTTCAAGCTTGAGGGTGGAGCGGCTGGGAGCGTCTGCCGGGAAGCGCAGACGTGGAATTCCCATATAGAAAGGGGAGTTGTTAAAACTGTATGAGTAGCCGATATAGCAATAACCCGGCGCAATAAAAAAGACGTGCACCACCGGGCGCTGCGCGGAGTCCTGACGCCCCAGCACGCCCGCGTTACGCAGTGCGGAACGCAGCGGCACCGTGAATTTGCGGCAGAACTTCATCAACTCTTTGCTTTCGTTGGTATCCGCCACTTCGACCCTAAGGTCGCCACCGCGCTCCACCACGCCATTCAGGGCGGCAGTAATCGGCGTAATGCGATCCTCCGGGGATAAATCTTCCAGCAAATCACCGGCTACAAACATCTGACGGGCGAAGATAAGCCCACTGAACGGCAGCTCGCGCCCCAGCTTGTCGGCATCGCCCTGCTGGTAGCACTCGAAGCTCACATAACCGCTGTTATCCTTAACCCTGGCGAAGCCGTATACTTCCAGGCGACCGGCCTTGTCGGTTATCTCCGCCGCGCACTCTTTCTCAAATCCCTGACGGCAGTAAAGAATCACCTTATTCATGGGTCACGCCCTTACGCTTCAGGCGAATGGCGCCAATCAGCATCAGCACCCAGCCAATCAGGAAGCTTACGCCGCCTACCGGGGTAACAAAGGCCCACAGACGCAGGTGCGAGAGCGCCAGACAGTACAGGCTGCCGCTGAACAGCACCGTTCCCAGCGCCAGGAAGACGCTGCTCCAGTAGAACCAGATACTAATACGGCGCTGCATTGCTACCGACAGTCCCAGAATCGCCAGAGTATGGAAGGCCTGATACTGAAGCCCGGTCTGGATCCAGCTCATTTCGGCCACGCCTAAGGATTTACTCAACACATGGGCGCCAAACGCGCCCAGTGCCACATACACAAAGCCGCTCACCGCGGCGAAAATCAGCATAAAACGGCTGGTCATAATCAAACCCTAAATAAGCGCTACCTGAGTGCGCGTCGTTTTCTATTGTTCGTAACGAAAGCGGAACTTTTCCTGTTCACTGGCCGCCTTTGCCAGAATCCACTGCCGAAAGGCGGCTATTTTACCCAGTTCCGCCTGACTGTCATGGCATACCAGATAAAAAGCGTTCTTACTGACCAGAACATCGTTGAAGGGGCATACCAGACGCCCCGCCTCAATCTCCGACTGGGCCATCACATTATTGGCCAGCGCAACCCCCTGGCCGTGGATCGCCGCCTGGAGCACCATGGCGCTGTGGCTGAAAATCGGCCCCTGCTGCACATTGATATGCGACAGCCCCATCTGACGCATCCAGGTCTGCCAGTCGCGACGCGATGCATCGTGCAACAGCGTATAGCGGGACAGATCCTCCGGCGTTTTCAGCGGGTTGTCGCCGGTCAGCAACAGCGGCGAACAGACCGGCAGCAGGTATTCTGCATACAGCTTTTCCACCCTAAGCCCCGGCCAGTTGCCACGGCCATAAAAGATAGCCACGTCCACATCGTCGGTCAGTTTTTCCTCTTCGCGATCCACCGCCTGGATACGCACATCAATGCCCGGCCATTCGGCGTTAAAGCTCGACAGCCGCGGCACCAGCCAGTGAATGGCGAAGCTGGGCAGCATGCTGACCGTCAGCGCCCCTTTGGCGCTACGGGCCTGAAGCTTACGCGTGGCTTCCGTCAGTTGGGAGAAAATCTCTTTGATGTCCTGATAGTAGCTCTGTCCCTCCTCCGTCAGCAACAGCGAACGGTTACGGCGCCGGAACAGTTTCAGGCCAAGGAAATCTTCCAGCGACTTGATCTGGTGGCTAACCGCCGCCTGAGTCACAAAGAGTTCTTCGGCCGCTTTAGTAAAACTAAGGTGGCGGGCAGCGGCGTCGAAAACACGCAGCGCGTTAAGAGGTGGCAATCGCTTGGACATGGCTTTGTATACCAATTGTTAATGCGAATACACAAATAGGCTACAACTTTCACCTATTAGTTTTTTTTATCTGAGGCATTATAAATTGTCCGTTGAGCATCTACCAGCAAATACCTATAGTGGCGCCACTTCCTGAGCCGGAACGAAAAGCTTACGGACTTGTTTCGGGGGCTTTTGGCTTACGGTTGTGATGTTGTGTTGTTGTGTTTGCAATTGGTCTGCGATTCAGACCACGGTAGCAGGGCTACCTGATTTCACTTTCTGTACATTTACCCTGTCTGTCCATAGTGATTTAATGTAGCACCGCCAGATGCGGTGCTTTTTTTTGTCTGCTCTTCCCCGGGACAGCGCAAAGACAAAAAAGGCAGGCGTCTGACCGCCTGCCCATTAAGGTAACGGCTGTGACGCTACCTAGTCCAGCGCCACCATTTCACGAATATCGGTACGGTTGATCTGCTGCTTGTTGCCATCGGCATCAACGTAGCTAATCATACCGGTTTCACTGTCGGTGACCGGTTTACCTTCAGAGATAATGGTACGGCCATCACTGGTGTGCATCATGTAGTTTGGGCCTGAGCAGGCGGTCAAAGTTACCGCCATGGCACAGGCCGAAAAGAATAGTGCGACTTTCTTGTTCATCGTTTTCTCCTTAAATTCTGTAGCCCACGATGGGCAACGGCCAGAAACAGTTATCCGTCATTACTAAGCTTAATCCAATACCGAATAAATGGAGCAGAAAGCAGAGTAATCCAATAGTTGTTCCCGACGCCGAAATGCGTCACGATCCACGTATCAGTATGAGGATCGCCATGAATGCATTTAATCCTGCCCGCTTTCGCGCGCAGTTCCCGGCGCTGAACGACGCGGGGGTCTACCTGGACAGCGCCGCCACCGCCCTGAAACCCCAGCCGGTTATCGATGCCAGCCAGCAGATTTACAACCTGAGCGCCGGTAACGTACACCGCAGCCAGTATCAAGCGGCGCAACAGCTTACCAGCCGCTATGAAGCGGCGCGCAGCGCAGTAGCAAGGCTGATTCACGCCGCCAGTGACCGGGAAATTGTCTGGACCCGGGGCGCCACCGAGTCCATTAATCTGGTGGCGCAGTGCTACGCCCGCCCTCGCCTGCAACCCGGCGATGAGATTCTGGTCAGCGAAGCGGAACACCACGCCAATATGGTCCCCTGGCTGATGGTGGCCCAACAGACCGGCGCCCGTGTGGTTAAACTTCCCGTTACCGCTGTCGGCCTGCCGGATATCGACCAGCTACCGGCGCTGTTAACGCCACGTACCCGCATCCTGGCGCTGGGGCAGATGTCTAATGTTACCGGCGGCCGTCCGGACCTGGCGCGCGCCATCGGTTATGCGCACGCGGCTGGCGCAGTAGTCGTGGTGGACGGCGCCCAGGGCATTGTTCACTGTCCGCCGGACGTACACGAGCTCAACATCGACTTCTACGCCTTTTCTGGTCATAAGCTCTACGGACCGACCGGCATCGGCGTACTGTACGGGCGTGAGGAGCTACTGGAAGCCATGCCCCCCTGGCTCGGCGGCGGCAAAATGGTGGAGAAAGTGAGCTTCGACGGTTTCACGCCCCAACCGATCCCGCACCGCTTCGAGGCGGGTACCCCAAATATCGCGGGCGTCACGGGGCTCAGCGCCGCCCTGGCGTGGCTGAGTGAAACGGATATGGCGGAAGCCGAGCGCTACTGTCAGGGGCTGGCGACCCTGGCCGAGGAAGCGCTGGCCCGACGCCCTGGCTTTCGCAGCTTCCGACTCCAGGACTCCAGCCTGCTGGCCTTCGACTTCGCGGGCATTCACCATGCCGATATGGTCACGCTGCTGGCGCAGTCGGGCATCGCGTTGCGGGCCGGTCAGCACTGCGCCCAACCGCTGCTGGCGGCGCTGGGCGTCAACGGCACCCTGCGGGCCTCCTTTGCCCCCTATAACACCCGGGAAGATGTCGATAAGCTTATCGACGCCGTCGACCGGGCTCTGGAAATACTGGGAGACTGAAACGATGACAAGCCCGGAATTAGTCGGCCACCCTTTTGGCACCGTGATTACCGCAGACAGTCTGCGCCAGACCTTCGGCCCGCTGCGCCAGTGGGAAGATAAGTACCGCCAGTTGATCCTGCTGGGCAAACAGCTTCCCGCCCTGCCGGAAACGCTAAAGAACCCGGGGATTGAGATAGCCGGTTGCGAAAACCGCGTGTGGCTTGGCCACCGCCGGCTGGCGGATGGCCGGTTGCACTTTTATGGCGATAGCGAAGGGCGGATCGTTCGCGGTCTGCTGGCGGTAATGCTCACTGCCATTGAGGGGAAAACGGCCGCAGCGCTGCGTCAGGAGGATCCCCTGGCGCTATTCGATGAGCTGGGGCTCAGCTCCCAGTTGAGCGCCTCGCGCAGTCAGGGGCTGGCGGCGCTGGCGCTGGCCGTGCAGCAGGCCGCCCTCGAAGTCTGATATCAGCCGCGCTGGCGCGCCGCCTTCGCCATCATCTTCTTAAGCACATGGGACACCGCCACAAAGCCAAAGCTGGCGGTGACCATGGTCGCCGCACCGAAGCCGGAAGCGCAATCCATTCGCTTCGGCCCCTCAGCAGAGCTTTTCGCGGCGCACACTGAGCCGTCGGGCTGAGGATAGACCAGCGCCTCGGTGGAAAAAACGCAATCCACCCCCAGCTTGCCTTTACTGTTCTTCACCACGCCGAAATCATGCTTCAGACGTTCGCGCAGCTTAGCCGCCAGCGGATCCTGAATGGTCTTTGCCAGGTCGGCCACCTGAATCTGTGTGGGATCGATCTGCCCACCTGCACCGCCGGTAGTGACCAGCGGCACCTTATTACGTCGGCACCAGGCGATTAATGCCGCCTTCGGCCTGATGCTGTCGATTGCGTCAATCACATAGCTGAATCCCTGATCCAGCAGCTGTACCACATTATCTGGCGTCACGAAATCATCCACCACCGTGACCCGGCATTCGGGATTAATGGCGCGAATGCGCTCCGCCATCACCTCGCCTTTCGCCTGCCCCACGGTGTCGAGCAGCGCGTGAATCTGGCGATTGGTGTTGGTCACGCAGACATCATCCATATCGATAAGCGTAATGGCGCCAATGCCGGTACGCGCCAGCGCTTCCGCCGCCCAGCTTCCAACGCCGCCAATCCCCACCACGCAGACGTGCGCGTTAGCGAAAAGCGTCAGGGCATCGCGCCCGTACAGACGCGCCGTGCCGCCAAAGCGCTGTTGCCAGGCGTCGGTAACTACTGTTGTCATGATATTGAAACCTCAGAAATAGAAGAGGGTGAGAAGCGGGATTTGCCCCTCACCCTGCCCCCTCCCCAAAAGGGAGAGGGAACTCACTGAATAAACTAGCCGTTAAACAGGGTGTGCCCGGCACCCGGCGCCGATTTCAGTACCCAGACGCGACCATAGTGATTATACCATCCCGCACGGTGTCCGGCGTCCGGGCCAATGCCCTGATAGATATCGAAGTGCTGGCCTTTAATGGCACCGCCCACATCCAGCGCCACCATCACGCGCATCTCATACTGGCCGGTAAACTTGCCGTTATCGTCAAGCAGCGGCACTTCCATCAGCAGGGTGGTGCCGGTAGGCACAATGCTGCGATCCGAAGCCACAGAGGCGCGGCCAATGAGCGGCACCGCGGCAGCGCCTTTCACTGGGGCAAAGGTTTCGGGCTTAAAGAAGACGAACGAAGGATTCTGCTCCAGCAGCTCGCGCACTTCCGCCTCACTGTGGGTTTCGGCCCAGTGGCGGATGGCCTGCATCGACATATCTTCACGCTTCACTTCACCGCGATCGATCAGCACCTTGCCGATACTGCGATAGGCATGGCCGTTTTTACCGGCATAGCCAAAGAAGGTCAGCGGGCTGCCATCGCCAAAGTCGATATAGCCGCTACCCTGGACATCCATAATAAAGTTATCGATCAGCGAATTGCTCCACGCCAGAACATAGCTGTCGCTCAGCGCGCCGCTGTAGATCGCCGCACGGGAAGGCAGGCGGCCATTTTTCGGCGGCATCCGGTAGATAGGATATTTGAACTCACCCTGACGGGTGCGGCGAGCCTCAACGACCGGCGTGTAGTACCCGGTAAACTGCACGTTGCCGTAGCTGTCCGCCCCCTGCATCTGCCAGGCGTCGATACCGTACTGGCTCAGGGTGCGGGTATCGCCACCGGCACGCAGCCACTGCTCAACGGCGCCGTAAACATCGCTCTGGCTGCCAAACAGGCGCGGCGATGCATTGCGGATCTCCCCTATCTGACGGGCAAAATCGCCAGCGTTAATCGGTACGCCGATGGCATCCGGCTGATTCACCAGCGAGAACGGCTGGGTAAATTTACCATCGCTATATTGCTGACCGCGATCGGTCGGTTTAGAGGAACAGGCGGCCAGCAACACCAGCATAGCCCCCGTCAAAATCTTATTGGCCCAACGTCCTTTCATTCATCTTCTCTTCTATATCAGTTATGCCGCATGCCCGCAGAGCAAGATACCAAAGGCTCCGGGCTATTGAAACGCGCCAGGGGCCTCAAAATGTAAAATGATTAAAAAACGCGCTTATCGGGGGATATTTCAACGGTCACCGGCTAAATCCACGATTTCTTTAAAAAAGGGTTGCATCAAAATCTCAGGGGAGTATATTGCGCACCCATCGGACGCGGGGTGGAGCAGCCTGGTAGCTCGTCGGGCTCATAACCCGAAGGTCGTCGGTTCAAATCCGGCCCCCGCAACCAATTCAAGTCGCCAGTGGCGCAACAATGTAAGTAGTAAAGACGGACGCGGGGTGGAGCAGCCTGGTAGCTCGTCGGGCTCATAACCCGAAGGTCGTCGGTTCAAATCCGGCCCCCGCAACCAATCATTAAGGCACCCTTTCGGGTGTTTTTTTGTTTCTGCCGCTAGAAAACCGTAAATTCCCTTATTCCAGCATCAGAAACAAAAAAACCGGCACCCGGCCGGTTTCTTCATCTGATTTTCTCTCAGCCACGCCGCGCCATACGCGCATCATCGGCAAAGTAGGCTTTAATCCCCGCCAGGATCGACTCCGCCACCTTCTGCTGGAATGCAGCAGTTCGCAGCTTACGCTCTTCCTGAACGTTACTAATAAAAGCCGTTTCCACCAGAATAGACGGAATATCCGGCGCTTTCAGTACCGCAAAGCCCGCCTGCTCAACCCGCCCTTTATGCAAACGGTTAACGTTGCCCAGTCGGGTTAATACTTCCTTACCAAATTTCAGGCTATCGGTGATGGTCAGCGACTGCACCATATCGAACATAGTGTGATCCAGATAGCGGTCACCGCTCTTACTCACCCCGCCCACCAGATCGGCGGCGTTCTGAGTCTGAGCCAGATATTTAGCGGCAGTGCTGGTGGCGCCTTTGGTCGAAAGCGCATAGACCGATGAACCGTGGGCTGAGCGATCGTTAAAAGCATCGGCGTGGATGGAAACGAACAAATCGGCTCGCTGTTTTCGGGCCTTAGCCACACGAACCCGTAGCGGAATAAAGACATCCTCGTTACGGGTCATATAGGCTTTCATATTCGGCTCTTTGGCAATCAGCTTATTCAACCGACGCCCAATCTGGAGCACCACATCCTTTTCATGAGTACGATGCTTACCGGTCGCTCCGGGATCCTCCCCGCCGTGGCCAGGATCGATCATAATCACTATCGGGCGATCGTGCCCCGCCCTGCCAGGTGAAGGCCCCTGATCCGGCGCCGCTTTGTCCAGGTCGCCCTTGTTGTAGTCTTCGAGCAGCGCCAGAAGCGGATCCTGTTCGGTATCGCCCTTCGCCGGATAGAGGTCCATCACGAGACGCTCTTTAAACTCCGCCACCGGCGCCAGCGCAAACATATGCGGCGCCACGTCCTGCTTAAGCTCAAACACCAGCCGCACGGTTTGCGGGTCGAACTGCCCTACCCGCGCCGACTTAATATAGGGATCGTCCGGGCGAACCAGGTTACCCAGTTTTTTCAGTACCGAGTTAAGGTGAACGCCTTCGATATCCACCACCACGCGCTCAGGATTACTTAGCGCGAACTGGCGGTATTTTAACTCGCGGTTGGACTCAATGGTGACGCGGGTATAAGTAGACGCTGGCCATACGCGAACCGCGATGACCTGACTGGTCGCTGCAAAACCCAGCGGACTCACGCTGAGCAACCACATCGCCCCTGCCCCCTGAAGTAACCGGCGACGACTGATTGGACTCTCTCCCGACATGATTCTCCCAGGCCAAAACAATGAACAGAAATCTGGTGCGATAGTACAAAAATCCGAACCCGAAACTCTAGCGAAACCGTCACCGGGTGTCATCTATAAAAGGGTAAACATACGGTAACAATCAAGAAAATCCGTACCGCCGTTGGGCAAAAAAGCGCTAAATTTCCCCTTGCGCCCACCTCAATAAAAGAATAAAAATACACTTATTACGAATAATAATTCACTGAGGATCGTGCCGTGGTAAAGGAGCGCAAGACAGAACTGGTTCAGGGTTTTCGGCATTCCGTCCCCTGGATCAACGCCCATCGCGGGAAAACGTTTGTCATTATGCTGGGTGGAGAAGCCATCGAGCACGAGAATTTTTCCAGTATTGTTAATGACATAGGTCTGTTACATAGCCTGGGAATTCGCCTGGTGGTGGTCTATGGCGCCCGCCCGCAGATAGACGCCAACCTGGCCGCCCACCACTGTGAGCCGGTCTACCACAAGCACACCCGGGTGACGGACGCCAAAGCGCTGGAACTGGTTAAACAGGCGGCGGGCCTGCTGCAACTGGAGATCACCGCCCGGCTGTCGATGAGCCTTAACAATACGCCGCTCCAGGGCGCGCATATTAACGTGGTCAGCGGTAACTTTATTACCGCACAGCCGCTGGGCGTAGACGACGGCGTGGATTATTGCCACAGCGGGCGAATTCGTCGTATCGACGCCGAGAGCATCCACCGTCAGCTCGATAGCGGCGCCATCGTGGTGATGGGGCCGGTCGCCGTCTCCGTCACTGGCGAAAGCTTTAACCTGACCTCAGAAGAGATCGCCACCCAGGTAGCGGTAAAGCTGAAGGCCGAAAAAATGATCGGTTTCTGCTCTTCCCAGGGAGTCAGCAACGGTGAAGGCGGCATTCTGTCGGAGCTGTTTCCGGCCGAGGCCCAACAGCGGGTCGAAGAGATGGAAGCCAAAGGCGATTATCACTCCGGCACCGTCCGTTTTCTGCGCGGCGCCCTGAAGGCCTGCCGTAGCGGGGTACGGCGCTGTCACCTGATGAGCTATCGCGAAGACGGGGCGCTGTTGCAGGAGCTATTCTCACGGGATGGTATCGGCACCCAGATTGTGATGGAAAGCGCCGAGCAGGTAAGGCGCGCCACTATTAACGATATCGGCGGCATTCTGGAGCTGATTCGCCCGCTGGAGCAGCAGGGCATCCTGGTGCGCCGCTCCCGTGAACAGCTGGAGATGGAGATCGACAAATTCACCATCGTCCAGCGCGATAACCTGACCATCGCCTGCGCCGCCCTCTATCCGTTCCCGGAAGAGCAGATTGGCGAAATGGCCTGCGTGGCGGTTCACCCGGACTACCGTAGCTCATCACGGGGCGAAGAGCTGCTCAAGCGCATCGCCACCCAGGCGCGTCAGATGGGGCTGAACCGGCTGTTCGTGCTGACCACCCACAGCATCCACTGGTTCCAGGAGCGCGGCTTTATTCCGGTAGATGTCGAACTGCTGCCGGAAAGCAAAAAGCAGATGTACAACTACCAGCGCCGCTCCAAAGTGTTAATGGTGGAGCTTAATCAGTAAAGAGCGCGGGCAGGCCGCTACGCCGTTCAGTACCGGTGATAATGGCCTGCTCCAGCACGCTGTCCCGTCCCCAGATAGTCAACCGCCGCTTCGCCCGGGTAATGGCGGTGTAGACCAGTTCCCGGGTCACCAGCGCCACAAAGCGCGATGGCAGCACCAGCGCCGCGTGATCGAACTCCGAACCCTGAGATTTATGTACCGTCATCGCCCATGCGGTTTCATGGGCCGGTAGACGGCTGGGCTGCACCGATTTCACGCTGCCGTCCGGCATGGGAAACCAGACCCGAATCCCCTCGTCGCCCTCAAGGGCAATACCGATATCGCCGTTAAACAGCTCCAGTGCGCTGTCGTTGCGGGAAATCATCACCGGCCGCCCGTGATACCAGCGGGAGCCACTCTGCGGGCGCGCCAGCGCACCGCGCCGCATCAGAACCTGCTCCAGCCGTTCGTTCAGACCACGCACGCCGAACGGCCCTTCGCGCAGAGCGCACAACAGCCGGTATTCGCTAAACGCCCCAATCAGCGCTTCCGGCGCAGCGTCGGCATTGCGTAACAGCGACAGATAACGGGCATAGCCCTCCCGGGCGCCCACCAGCATCCGGGCATATTCATCCAGGTTCCCCAGCGGCCAGAACGTAACATCTTCAAAGCCTTCGCCCAACACGCTACGCGCCGCCGCTTTGTCGCTACGGTTAACCGCAGCGGCCAGACGTCCAATACCGGAATCATGGCCGAAGCGGTAACTTTTACGCAGCAGGCACAGACTGTCGCGCAACGCCTCAGCACCCGATTTCTCGCTACCCGGTACCGGACAGCCGGTCAGTTGCGTCAGCTCCCGGGCCCGCTCGGCGCTATAGCCATCGCCGATAAAATGGCAGATATCGCCCAGCACCGCCCCGGCTTCCACCGAAGCCAGCTGGTCGCGATCGCCCAGGAAGATGACCCGGGCATGATGCGGCAGAGCCGCCACCAGCCGCGCCATCATCGGCAGATCCACCATTGATGCTTCATCCACTACCAGCACGTCCAGATGCAGCGGGTTATCGGCATGGTAGCGTAAACGCTGACTGCCAGGCTGAGCGCCCAGCAGCCGGTGCAGAGTACCTGCCTCTTCAGGCAACAGCGCCTGCTGCTCTGGTGTTAGCGCCAACTGACGCAGGGCACTGCCCAGCGATTCGGTCAGACGCGCCGCCGCTTTACCGGTTGGCGCCGCCAGCCGGATACGCGGCCTTTTAGCCTCTTCCAGCCGTATCAGCGCCGCCAGCAGTTTTGCCACCGTGGTGGTCTTACCGGTGCCAGGACCGCCGGAAATCACCGAAACCCGGCGGGTGAGCGCCACTGCCGCGGCCACTTTCTGCCAGTCGGTCTCCTGAGTAGCGCTGCCAAACAGGGAGTCCAGCACCGCGCGCAACTGTGACGCATCCTGGGAGACCACCCGGTTTCCGTCATGAAAAAAGCGCGCCACCGACTGCTCGTCCTGCCACATTCGGTTCAGATAGAGGCGATCGCCTACCAGTTTCAGGGGCGTTGCCGCATCGTCTTCACTGACTGCGGCAGAGGCCAGCAGCGCCTGACGCCAGTCGTCAGGATGACCTGCCGCAGTAAACAGCGCCTGCGCCAGTGACTCATGGCGCGCCTCAAAGCAGAGCTCTGGCCGCAGCCGGGAAAGCGGCAAACAGACATGCCCTTCCCCTGCGTCGCGGCTCAGCAGCGCCGCCGCCAGCGTCGCCGCCGCGTCATCCCCCACCAGAGTCAGCGCGAAGCGGGCATCCAGCGGGCGCAGCAGCTTCAGCTCCACCGCCTGCCCGAACAGTTCATGCAACGTCATGATGCCTCCTGCCCGGAAAAGAGCGCATCCAGCCCCGCCACCAGCGCCGGATCCGGCCGGGTAGTGAAGATGCCCTGCTGTGAATTGCCCGGCTCAACGCCGCGCAGAAACAGATAGATGACGCCGCCAAAATGACGTTCATAATCATAATCCGCCAGCCGATGGCGCAGATAACGGTGCAACGCCAGGCTGTAGAGCTGATATTGCAGATCGTAGCGGTGTTCGCACATCGCCTTTTCCATCGCCTCGCGGGTATAAGCTTCGCTGCCTTCCCCCAGCCAGTTCGATTTATAGTCCAGCAGGTAATAGCGCCCACGCCAGCGGAATACCAGGTCGATAAACCCCTTCAGCATGCCGCGAATCTGCTGGAACTGCAGTTCCGGGCAGCGCGCCGACAGCGGATCGTAGCGGTGGGCCAGCGCATCCAGTTGCTCAGGAGTGAGGGCAGCACTAATCGGCAGGTAAAATTCCAGCTCCACCTGACGCTCACGGGCAGAAAGCTGATTCAGACTGACGCCGTCATCACCGAGCGGCACGGCCAGAATCTGTTCCAGCCACGGAGCCAGTACCGGCTGCCACGCTTCGTCGTAGCCGCCGAGCTGTAACTGCTCACCAAGCCAGTCCGGATCCACCGGTTGGGTAAAATCCAGCTGTTCGAACAGGCCATGCAGGAAGGTTCCCGGCGAAGCGCCTCGCGGGAAGTGATGGGGAGTAAGTAATGGCTCACTGCTCTGTTCCGCGCTGCCTGAAGCATCCACATCCAGGCGCGGCATCAGATCCTGAGCGATGCCGCCGCCGTGGCGGGTCAGCCCGGAATAGCTGGTCACCCGCCAGGGTTCACGCCTGGCACGAGTGGCCTCTCTTGCCGCCAGTTCGCGCGCAGCGGGGGCGTTCGGCTGCCATGGCCGTTCATCGTCCATCGCCAGCTCCCGAAGCTGAATATCGTCGCTGCACAGATTTTCCAGCGCCTGGCGCAGCCCCGCTGCGTCGCAGGGGGTAGCGCGCTGAATCAACCAGCCGATAGCGCTAAGGTGCAGGTCGGAATCGCCTTTCTTCGTTCTGCCCCGCAGATAGAGCGGCGCGATACCGATGCTACAGTGCCAGATGGCGCGGGTCAGGGCCACGTAGAGCAGGCGCAGATCCTCCGCCAGCCGCTCCTCTTCCGCCAGTTCCAGCCCCTGTTTATCGTCGCTCAGATCCAGCAGCGTCTGGAAGCTGTCGCGATCGTGCCACAGCGCCTGTTTCTGGGGGCGGAACGAGGCGATAAAGGGCAGCCAGACCAGGGAATATTCCAGCCCTTTCGATTTGTGGATGGTGACAATCTGCACCAGATGGCGATCGCTCTCCAGCCGGAGCTGCTGGCTGGCGGCATTGTTATCCGGGGCTTCGATATGCTGCGCCAGCCAGCGCACCAGGGCATGTTCGCTGTCGAGGCGGGCTGAGGCTTCCTGCAACAGTTCACTCAGGTGCAGCAGATCGGTCAGGCGCCGCTCGCCGCCGGGGGAAGCCAGCAGGTTTTCCGCCAGCCCGCGCTTAGCCATCATGGCGCGAATCATCGGCATCACCCCGCGTCGTAACCAGAGCTGGCGATATTCATCAAACTCTTCCACCAGCCGGTCCCAGGCCCGTTCGTCCTGGTTCATGGCATCGATGGCGGCGGCATCCAGCCCCAGGATACTGGTCGCCATGGCGCTGCGCAGTGCGCTCTCCTGGCCCGGTGCCAGCACCGCCTGCAACAGCCAGTGCAGTTCACGCGCTTCGGGGGTGACGAACACGCTGTCGCGGTTTGAAAGATAGACCGAAGGAATATTCAGCGCCGCCAGCGCCTCCCGGACAATAGCCGCCTCGTTGCGGCTACGTACCAGCACGGTAATATCCTGGGCTTCAACCGGGCGCGAGCGCTCCCCGCGCCACAGCAGCGCGTCACCATTTTGCCCTGCCGTTAGCCAGTCGCGAATCTGGATCGCACACTGGCGGGCCATTGTCTGTTGGTAATCACTTACTCCACAGCCATCGCCAGGATGGAGCCAGACCGACATGGCCGGGCTCACCTCGCCATTCAGGGTAAAGCGCATTTGCCCATTGGGCGGCGCCGCATTGACCGGCTGAAACGGAATCTGACGAAACAGAAAGGCGTTTTCCTGGTGGGCGAACAGGCGGTTGACGCTTTCGACCATTCCCGGCGACGAGCGCCAGTTGGTGTCCAGCGTATAGTGGGCGCTCACCTCGGAGCGGGCGCGCATATAGGTAAAAATATCCGCGCCGCGAAAGGCATAGATAGCCTGCTTGGGATCGCCTATCAGCAGCAGTCCGGTTTCCTGCTGCCCAAGCCAGATGCGGCGGAAGATACGATACTGCTGGGGGTCGGTATCCTGGAATTCATCGATCATCGCCACCGGAAAGCGGCGGCGAATGGCCTCCGCCAGCGCATCGCCCCCCGGCTGGCTCAGGGCGGCATCCAGCCGACTCAACATATCGTCAAAGCCCAGCTCGCCCCGCCGCTGCTTTTCACGCGCCACGGTCTGGCGAATCTCCGCCAGCGCCCGGGCAATCACCAGATCGCGCAGACCCGGCGGCTCATCCAGTAGCGCCTCGATGGCGCTAAACAGCGGATGACGCGGCGGCTCGCCCTTTTTGGTCTTTTCATCAAGAAAACGCTGGCTGAATTTTTCCAGCGCTTCCGGCAATAGATAGCCGTGGGTTGGCTCGTCGGCCCACACCCCCACCCCCTCAAGCCAGCGCGGCAGGTTACGGCTGCTGAAACTGCGCTTATCTACGCCGGAATCGCCAATAAGCGCCGCCAGCCCGGGGGCCGCTTCCCGCCACTGCGCTTTTACCGCGTCGATACGCGCCAGATTGCGCTGATGACGCTGTTCCAGGGTCTCATCCTCCTGGGGCGGACGTTTCAACTGCGGCGCCTCGCCCTGCAGCCAGCTGTCGATATCGTGCAACAGCGCCAGCGGGCCGGACCACTGCGCGCTAATCGCCTGGGCCACAGGCCTTGATAGCGGATAGCAGTGGCGGCGCCAGAAATCGGCGCACGCCTGCTGACGCAGCTCGCTCTCATCTTCCAGTAGCTGTTGTTCAAACAGCATGCCGGACTCGAAAGCATTCAGGCTAAGCATGCGCTGGCAGAAACCGTGGATGGTGAAGACCGAGGCTTCATCCATCTGACGCTCAGCAAAGCGCAAAATATCGGCGGCCCGGGCAGGTTCGGGGATCTCCGCCAGCAGACGGCTTAGCAGGGGATCGTCGCTTTCCCCACGCACGCAGGCGATACGCAGGTCGTGAATACGGGCGCGAATACGGCCCCGCAGTTCGGCGGTGGCCGCTTCGGTGAAGGTCACTACCAGCAGCTCTTCCACGCCGAGCGGCCTGGGAAAGGCAGCTTCCCCTCCCAGGCCGAGCAACAGGCGCAGATAGAGCGCCGCAATGGTGTAGGTTTTACCGGTGCCCGCCGAAGCCTCGATCAGCCGCTCACCCGTGAGCGGCAACCGTAGGGGCTCAAGGGGCTGCGCGGCGATATCGGTCATGGTTTATCACTTACCAACGAAAAGGTTTTTTGCAGCTTGTGGATATCCGATTCACGCTCCCAGCCTTCAGGACTGGCGTAGTCCGCTTTGCCCTGCGAACCGGCAATCTGCGACAGCAGTGCTACGCCGCTGTGCTCCATCACCGCCTGGCGGTAAAAGTCGGCCAGCTGTTGTGGCGTGAGCTTACGGATTTCGTCCACCACTTTGCGGCGCGAGTCGAAATTCATATTGCCGCGGTCAAAGTCCTTGCTCAGGCGTGTCGCCTCTTCATTCAGCGTCTGGGGCGCCTGCATAAACTGGTTGATCACGCCCTGCTTAATCTGTGCGAACTCGGCGGGCGGCATCTTACGCAGTCGCTGCTCCACCCCCTGGAAGAAAGCGCCGTAACGCTGCCACAGGGCCGCAGGCTGGCGATCGCTGCTTTGCAGCAGGAAGCCGATGCCCCACTGACGCCCCACCGACATCGGGAAGGCAAACACCGCATAGCCCAGTTGCTCATTGGTACGCAACTGATTATAGAACCAGGGCTGGATAATCTGCGCCAGCATGCTGCTCATGGCGCCGCTGGTCTCTTCACTGTAGCCCGTCGGCACAAACAGGGCCGCCAGCGCCGAGTCAGTGCTGCTGCCCGCCTTCTCAATCAGTATGCGGCGGGCTTTATCCACCAGCACGTCCCGGGAGCGACACCATTCGCTGCCCTGAGTGCCCAATTGCTCGCGCAGCTGCTTCCCAAGCTCAGCAGCCTTCTGAGGCGCCATATTGCCCAGCACCAGCAGCTCTGGTAACGCGTTGCGCCGCAGGTTGTCGCGATAGCTTAATACATCCTTCAGGGTAATCTCCGGCAGTTGTGCCCGACGGTCGGCACGCTGAAAATAAGGTACCTGCGACAGCATCTGAACTGGCATAATAGCCTGTTCATAGGCTTTGCCCTTCTCGGCGGAATCCAGCATCCGGGTGTACCAGGACTTAGCCTGATCCAGTTGCTCCTGAGTCGGGGTATAGCTGAAGTAGCCCTTCATCAATTCGCTCAGTAGCTGAGGCAAACGCTGGGTATAACCGTTGGCGTTGACCATCAGCCCGCTGTTGGCGTTGGTCGAAAAAGAGATACCGCCCACTGCCGCCTGGCCTGCCAGTTCGTCGAGCGCCAGCCCTGCCAGATAATCATTCAGAGCAAACAGCACCTGATTTTTGGCGCTGTCCATTGCCTGCGGGTTACGCAGCACCAGCGTCAGATCGGCCCGGGGTTCATCAGCGAAATTCGCGCTGGGCATATAGAGCACCCGCAATCCCGGATCCTGCACCAGCAGTTCAGGGTGTGGGTACTTTTTCTCTGGCTTAATCAGCGTGAAGTCATCCGGAATGTAGGGATTGAGCGCGGGCAGATTCAGACTGATTTTCTGCCCCTCGTCGCGCCATGTATTCAGGGTCTGCGGCGTGATCTTATCGACCTGGTAAGGCGCATTCACGAAGTAGGCCGTCTTGTTGTGCGGTTCATCAGGGCTGATATACCAGACCCGGGCGTTTTGCGGCGTCATCATCGCCAGACGGGCTTTAATAGCCTTAGGGTCGTAGCGGTCGGCGATATTAGAGGCATCCAGCACGTGCGCCATCGGTACCCGCAGCATGGTATCCGCCAGCCACTCTACGTAGTCCATATCCCGGGTCAGCGTGGGATAGCGGAAGTCGAGATCCAGCACGTGGGCCAGTTCGTCGAAGTAGCGTTTATCCACCCCCTTTTCCCGCAGTAGCTTAAGATAGCTAAAGATAGCCGCTACGACTTTGTCACGCTGAGCCAGACCTTTATCCGTCAGCGATACCGAGATGGCGAATACCCCGCCGTTGCCGCTCACCATAGGATCGGAGCTGGCATTCACCCCTTCGGCCAGCCCCTGCTTCTGCAGCCAGTCAGAGAGCGTGTCGGCGCTACGGTTACCAATCAGATAACCGATCAGCTCATCGCTTTTGCTGCGGAACTGCGCGCTGTTGTTATCGATACGGAATTCGACGCGCAGCAGTTTACGCGGTAGCGCAGGCACATAGTGAATAATCAACCCTTTCTGGGCATCGGTAACGACGGGAACATCAATTTCCGGCTTCTGAACGTGGCGATTTTCCACTCGCCCATAAGTCTGAGCGGCAATCGAGGCCAGTTCCGGCAGCGGCTTATTGCCGTAAATGACCGCCTTCATCAGATTGGCGGAGTACCAGCGATCCCGGAAGGACACCAGCGCATCCTGGAGCTTACTGCCGGGTTTATCGCTCAGCGTTTCCAGGTTACCGCCGGAAAAGCGGGAGCCCGGGTGTGCCGGGTTAATGGTTTCGGCACTGACCTGCGCCATACGCATTCCGTCACGGGAGCGGGCCAGGGTCAGCTCGGCATTGACGGCATTACGTTCACGCTGGGCATATTCCGGTGAAAGCAGCGGTTCGGCAATGGCGTCCGCCAGCCTGTCCACCGCTGGCGCCAGCGCATCATTTTCCACCTCCAGGTAGAAAGCGGTACGATAAGGCGCGGTACTGGCATTATGGCTGCCGCCGTGCATTTTCAGGAATTCGGAAAGACCGTCCGGGCTGGGGTACTTTTTCGACCCCATCAGGATCATATGTTCCAGATAGTGAGCCAGTCCCTGATGTGCATCGGGATCCTGAAGCGACCCTACCGGCACTACCAGCGCTGACAGCGACTTCACCGCTTTGGGATCGGACACCAGCAGCACTTCCATACCGTTATTAAGGCGAACGGCCTGGTACTGACGGGGGTCTTTCTCGCTTTTACGGACAGTCTCCTTTAGAGGTTGCCAGCCCGTGTCTGCCTGACTCAGTGGTGCCCACAGGGCAATGAAAACAAACAAGAAATAGGTGGTAAACCAGGTGCTGCATTTAGGCATTCACGAACCTCACTATCTAACCTCCTGATATATCATCACGAACGGCTTCCGGCTTTGATGATTGTTATACCCTTACGGCGAGCGCATCATAAAGCAACTCGCCATGGTGAGCAATTTTTATACAATCACGCATCGCGATGATAGCGAAATAGCGGTAGCAGCCAGCGCTGCGCTTCACCGATTATCGCATCATAGTACGCATTATCCAGCGTGCGCCACAGCCGCTGTAGCCAGATATCCTGACCTTCTCCCTGCACAACCTGGTTCCCTTCCCAGGCCTGCTGCAGTTTGGTGCGCGCCTTGCGCTGCGTTTCTTCATCCCACAGAATAATATCCTGATGTGAATCGTAACAGGCTTTCAGCCAGGCACCGCCGCTGGCAGGCAGCAGAATAAGCGGCTGCGACAGCCCCTGCTGATAACCCGCCACCAGTTCACGCAATAGCTCGCGGGCCTGTTCTGGCTCCAGCGCCGGGAAGCGCCACTGGCTGTCATTACGACCGTACAGACGACTTTCCCCACTGCCGCCGCTGGCGCACCACACCAGATGCTCCAGCCAGAGCTGCATACCGTGCCCTACCTGAAGCTGGGAAGGCCGCCAGCGCAGCAGGCCGTCCGGCTGAGTGTCCGGCAGCCAGCCGGTCAGATGCACGTCGCCAAGCATCAAATCAATCTCCTGGCTCTCTCCCGGCTGACGCTCTTCCACCACCCGCTGTGCCAGCGGTTGCATCTCCTCCAACTGGTTTTCCCACCATATATCGCCAAAGGCGCCGTAAGGTAGCTCACCCGCTGCCCGATAACGGCGGTAGAGGCGCTGGGGATCTTCCTGACGCACAAGGGTATTCAGCAATTGCTGATTAACCCGAAAACGCTCCAGGGCATCCAGGGTAAAGGGTTCAGCATCTGGCAGCTCGGTCTCCTCGACGGCGAAACTGACTCTCAGACGCATCTGAAAGAAAGCCCGTACCGGATGGCGCCAGAAACGCTGGAGCTGTTCGAAGGAAAGTGCGGTCAGCGGCTGTTCGGCAATCGGCTGGATAAAATCGGCGTGCGCTTCACCCCGCTCGCTGGCCGCAGGCAACCATTCCCGGGCATAACTCTGACGTTCATCCCCCGGCAGATAGCTTTGGGCATCAAAGGGCGTGCGCGGATGTTGCCAGCAGATATGCGCTTTCACCCGACGAGCGCTTTCGTCACTGTTACAGATTTCATCCCCCGGCAGATAGTGACTGTGAGAAATGTAGTTCACCAGCTCATCCACCAGCACCGAAGGGAAACGCTCGCTGTTATCCTGCACCGAGCGGCCAATGTAGCTGATATAAAGCTGCTGCTGGGCAGAGAGTAGCGCTTCCAGAAACAAATAACGGTCGTCGTCACGGCGGCTGCGATCGCCACGCACTGGTTTTTCGCTCATCAGATCGAAACCCAGGGGTGAAAGCGTGCGGGGATAAACGCCATCGTTCATACCCAGCAAGCAGACAACTTTAAAAGGGATGGAGCGCATTGGCATCAGGGTACAGAAGTTAACCGGTCCTGCCAGGAAGCGCTGACTGATACGCTCCTGATCGAGCCGCCGTGCCAGTTCGTCGCGCAGCAGCGTCAACGGCACGGTATCCTGATAGTCGGCCTCTATCCCCTGGCTAATCGCCCCCTGCCACTGCTTTTCGATCAGCGCCAGCGCCGCTTCGGTCTCGGTGTCCGCCTGGAAAAAAGCATTCAGCATTTCGCGGCAGACCGGTAGCCATTCGTTCAACGCCCGGGGTTGTGCCAGCTGATTGCGCCATTCGCTTAGTTGAGCCAGCAGATCCGCCAGGTGCCCGACCAGACCGGCAATCAGCCCGCTGGATTCATCATAGGGCAGCAGCGACTGCCACTCACCGGCGCTACTCGACATGGCATAGCCCAGCAGCATGCGCGTGAGTCCGAAACGCCAGGTGTGCTGTCCGGTGGCCGGCAGCTCAAATTCCCGGACGTTATCGTCGTCCATCCCCCAGCGCACGCCGGATTCGCTGACCCACTGGCGCAGGTAGCGCAGCCCCTCTTCATCAATAGCAAAGCGGGCAGCCAGCGCGGGCACCTCCAGCAGTGAGAGCACATCCTCAGAGGTAAAGCGACTGTCCGGCAGAGCCAGTAATGCCAGGAAGGCCTGAATAGCCGGGTGTGCCTCTCTGGCCCGTCGGTCAGAGATGGCGAAAGGCAGCCGTCGTTCTTCGCTGGCACTGCCAAATACCGCCTGGATAAAGGGACTGTAGCTGTCGATATCCGCCACCATCACGATAATGTCGCGGGGCGTCAGGGCAGGATCGGCTTCCATCATGGCCAGCAGGCGATCGTGCAGCACCTCGACTTCCCGCTGGGCGCTATGGCAAAGATGGACCGTAACGCTGCGATCCTGAGAATCGAGCAGCCGTTTATTATCGCTGCGCGCGTATTCCTGTTCATTCAGCCCCACGACCTCATGATTTTCCAGGGTCAGCATATCGGCCTGTAGCCGGTGCAGCAGCGTATCTGGCGGCACGTCGGCAAAAGCGTCTATCTCCGCCGTCTGTTCCAGATCCGATAACAGGAAGCTGTAGTCGCGCCCCAGCTTGCCCCAGGAGGCGAGCAGCGGGTTAGGCAGCATCTGTTCGCCATCCTCGTTAAACAGCCCTGCCGCCTGGTCCGTGTCGCGAAACAGCGGCAGACTCTGCTGGCTGCCGTGAACCCGGCGGCGGCGGCTCAACTGTCGGGCCAGGAAAGCAGGATCTTTAATATCGCCCCAGTAATAGCGACAGGGGTTAGTAAACAGCAGATGGACATCGATATGGCGCCCCAGCGCCTGTAGCGCCTGGAGGTAAACCGGCGGCAGCGCCGAGATGCCACAGATGAAGATACGCGACGGCAACCCCGGCGGGCAGTTGTCACTCTCTTCAAGGGTGCGGATAAAGCGGCGATAGAGATTAGCGCGATGCCAGGGCGCCTGACCCAGTTTCGCGGTCAGTTCCACCAGCCCGCGCCACAGCGGCGCCTGCCACCCCTGAACGGCGCTCAGTCCTTCCACCTGTTCGCCGCGCTCCCAGGTCAGCAACCACTCCGGGCGATAGACCAGATACTGGTCAAACAGATCCGCCACCCGGCTTGCCAACTGGAACAGCTTACGGCGATCGTTATCCTCAGCCAGATAGTGGCGCAGAGCTTCAAATTCCGGCTGCTCAAGCAGTGATGGCAGCAGGCTCATCAGCTTCCAGCTCATGGCGCTTTTACTGAAGGCGCTCTCCTCAGGAATGCCGGGCAGCACCTGCACAAACATCTGCCAGATAAAGCTGGAAGGCAGCGGAAAGTTGATATTGGCGGCAATACCAAAGCGTTCGGCAAGAGTCATTTGCAGCCACTGGGCCATACCGACGCTCTGCACCAGTACCACCTCGGACTCAAAGGGATCCGCCAGCGGCTGGCGCTCCACAATAAACTCCATGATCTCTTCCAGCACATCCAGCCGGTTAGAGTGGTAGACCCGTAGCATAAAGACTCCTGCACAACTTCAAAATGTCCCTCATCCCTCTCCCCTAAGGGGAGAGGGGGTATTCAGGGCAGAACCGGTATTAAAACCCGGGCAGTGAAGGCGTGAAAGCCGCGTATTGCCGCCCGTAGCGCCGCTAATCATAACCCAGATGCTGACACATCCCTCTTTTATTGTCTCGCCTCTTATAACGCCAGGAACGGTGGATGCTGGCGCCTGAACCTCGAGCAGGCGTTCAGCTTCTCGCCAGCGTAGCAGCATCTGGTGCTGCTCGCGCAGACCCAGCATCAGCGAGCGCTGCCAGCCCAGCAGACCACTTAACGCCAGGCTAAACAGCACCAGCGCCACCAGCGTTTCCACCAGACTAAAGCCGGAATTTCTTCGCGTCATGGCAGCTCACACCCCCCGTCTGCCAGCGGACAGAAGTCGCTCCAGCCCCGGGGCTGCGCCCGTATCCGCTCCTCCGTTATCGTGACCCACTGCCAGTAGCGCATCGTTTCTGTACTATCCAGGCCCATCAGAACGCCTTCATCGTTGGCGGTAGCTCGCAGGCAAGCCCTCCCCTGGTCCGGTGCCTCCCGGCACTGCCACGTGGGGGTCGGCACCCAGGTTTGCCGCATTCCCCATGCCAGCGCCGAATGCGCCCTGCTGCTCATCTGAATGCGCTGAATTTCCAGCGCCAGAATGGGCTGGCGCAGCCGATGATGTAACCCCAGCCCCCGCAGCAGCAGCGTGCCTAACGCCAGGGTCATCAGCACCATCAGCAGCGCCGAACCACGCTGGCGCCGCCCCCGGTTCACAGGTTAAACCCGCTGACGGCATAGCGGGCGACAAACGGCTCCCCTGGACCGGCAGCCTGGCCGGTAATTTCCACCACCCACAGCGGCGCCAGCTCTGAGCGCACCACCCGGCGTACCTGAAAATCCACAATCTTCAGTCGGCCGGGTTCCGTCATTTTTTCCCAGTGACTTCCCGCGCAGTCGGCAGCGCCACTCAAGGTTTCCAGGGAATCATTCCGCAGGCGGAATCCCTGAACGTCGCTACCCTGCCACTGTACCCGCAGACAACGCCCCTGCTCTGCCAGCCATAACCCAGGCCCCGAGCACTGACGCTGACAGTATCCCGCCCGCTGGATAACCTTGCCCAGGGTAAACGCCAGCCGCCAAAGATCCTCCTGCTGCCACTGACGCTGCACTTCATTCAGCGTCGCCAGGTAGAGCCCGGGCAACACCCGGGCCACGCCCAACCCAATCAGGCTGGCCAGCGCCATGGCGATCAGAAGCTCCGGTAAGGTAAAACCTCGTGGCATCACCGACATTTCTCCTCCTCTGGCCTGCACAGCCTGATGCGCCCCCATACCGATACCACCACCTGCCAGCTCCCCGCTCCATTTTCCAGGGTCAGGTGCCCCGGCCAGGCGGTATTACGCAGGCCAAAAAAACCCGGTTCACCGGTTATCGAGGTCAGCCGGACATCCTCCCAGGGGACCGAAAAGCTAAACCGCCCTCCCCCGCAATGCAGCGTCGGTTCGCTGACCAGACACCAGCGCTCGCCGTTACGCAGCACCTGTAGCTTTCGCTCACGGTTAAAGGCACCGGCATCGTCACGCACCAGTTGTAGCCAGGCCCTCAGCAACTGAGCGCTATGCCACAGACGCTGACGCTGCTGCCAGCTATACCCGCTATACGTAGCCATACCGCTCAGCACCAGGGTCAGCGCAATGACCACCAACAGTTCAGGCAGCGTAAATCCCATTGACTTTCTGTTCATAGCGCCAGTCTGCCAACGGCGGAGAAAAACGCCAGTGCGGGAATGTGACGCTGCGAGACAGCCCGGAACAAAGATGCGCAGATACACCAGCTTGCAGCCATCTACGAAGCTGACTCGCAAAATGTGCCCATAAAAAAACGCCAGCCGGGGGAATCACCGGCTGGCGTTATTGCGACTGGCTATCCATCCGAAAATCAGATGGCGACAGGCGCCTTAATGGCAGGATGGGGATCGTAACCTTCGATCTCGAAGTCCTCGAAACGGTAGTCAAACAGCGAATCAGGCTTACGTTTGATGACCAGTTTCGGCAGCGGCTGCGGTTCGCGAGTCAGCTGCAGGCGGGTCTGTTCCAGATGGTTGCTGTACAGATGGGTGTCGCCGCCGGTCCAGACGAAGTCGCCCACTTCCAGGTCGCACTGCTGCGCCATCATATGCACCAGCAGCGCATAGCTGGCGATATTAAACGGCAGTCCCAGGAAAATATCGCAGGAGCGCTGGTAGAGCTGGCAGGAGAGACGCCCGTCCGCCACATAGAACTGGAAGAAGGCGTGACACGGCGCCAGCGCCATCTGGTCCAGCTCCCCCACGTTCCAGGCGGAAACGATGATACGCCGAGAATCAGGATCGCTTTTCAGCTGTTCCATAACCCGGGAGATCTGGTCGATGGTCTGGCCATTTGGCGCTCCCCAGGCGCGCCACTGCTTGCCGTATACCGGCCCCAGGTCGCCGTTTTCATCAGCCCATTCGTCCCAGATAGTGACCTTGTTGTCACGCAGATAGCCAACGTTGGTGTCGCCATTCAGGAACCAGAGCAGTTCGTGGATGATAGAGCGCAGGTGACAGCGCTTGGTGGTCACCAGCGGAAACCCTTGCTGGAGATCAAAGCGCATCTGGTGACCAAAGATAGAGAGCGTCCCCGTACCGGTTCGATCGTCCTTCGGCGTGCCCTCTTCCAGCACTTTTTTCATTAAATCAAGATACTGTTTCATACATCCTCACGAAATCTGCTTCTGCGGGCGGCGATACGCCCAGACCATCATCGCAATACCGGCCACGATCATCGGGATAGAGAGAATCTGCCCCATGCTGATGTACTGCACCCAGGCGCCGGTGAACTGCGCGTCCGGCTGGCGGAAAAATTCCACAATAATGCGGAACGCACCGTAGCCGATCAGGAACAGCCCGGAAACGGAGCCGGTGGGGCGCGGTTTGCGAATAAACAGGTTCAGGATGATGAACAGCACAATCCCTTCCAGCGCCATTTCGTAGAGCTGGGAAGCGTGGCGCGGCAGTACGCCATAGGTATTAAACAGCTGCTGCCATTCCGGATGGCTCGCCAGCAGGCCGATATCTTCTGAACGCGAGCCGGGAAACAGCATGGCGAAGCGGAAGTTGGGATCGACGCGGCCCCAGAGTTCACCGTTAATGAAGTTACCAAGGCGACCGGCGCCCAGACCGAAGGGGATCAGCGGCGCAATAAAATCAGAGACCTGGAAAAAGGTGCGTTTGGTGCGATGGGCGAAGATAAGCATCACGCAGATGACGCCAATCAAGCCACCGTGGAACGACATCCCGCCATCCCATACCCGGAACAGATAGAGCGGATCCTCAAGGAACAGCGGCAGGTTATAAAACAACACATAGCCGATGCGGCCGCCGAGGAACACGCCGACAAAGCCGGCATACAGCAGGTTTTCAACCTCGTTCTGGGTCCAACCGCTGTTCGGACGTTTGGCGCGGCGAACCGCAAGCCACATAGCGAAAACAAAACCCACCAGGTACATCAGACCATACCAGTGGAGCGAAACCGGTCCCACGGAGAAAATTACCGGATCGAAGTCGGGGAAACGCAGATAGCCACTATTCATCGGTCACCACAAAGCATTGTTGTCCCGCCGGTGTGGAAGGGGCGGGAAAATTAGCCGCGCGCCGTTCAGGCGCGCTCCCAAAGCCGCGAATCATACCACAAAGGCCGCGGGCGGTGCGGTCATGAAGATGTAAAAGAAACGTAATGGAATCAGCGCCCGCCGCGAATCAGACCGCCCAGACCGCGTCGCTCCATAAAAGACGCCACCTGATGGCGCACTTCAGTCGTTAACTGGGCCTCCAGACTGCGCTGCACCAGATTCTGCGCATCTTCCAGATCGATACGTTTCAGCAGGTATTTCACCCTGGCGACGGAACGGCCATTCATCGACAGCGAGCGATAACCCATGCCGACCAGCAGCGCCACACACATCGGATCGCCTGCCATTTCTCCACACACCCCGGGCTCGATACCAACCGCTCGCGCTTCCCGGGCTATCTGGGCCATGGCGCGCAACATTGCCGGATGCAGGCTGTCATACAGCGAAGCCACCCGGGTGTTGTTCCTGTCCACCGCCAGCAGATACTGGGTCAGATCGTTGGTCCCGACCGAGATAAAGTCGACTCGCCCCACCAGCTGCGGTAGCAAATAGAGCATTGAGGGGACCTCGATCATCACCCCAATACGCAGCGCCGGCAGTGCATAGCCCAGCGTCTCTTCCACCTCCCGACCAGCGCGATCGATAAGCCTGCGCGCCTCGTCGATCTCGTCCAGGCTGGAGACCATCGGCAGCAGGATACTTAGGTTGGCGGTGGCGGCATTGGCACGTAGCATGGCACGCACCTGGATCAGGAAGATCTCTGGCTGATCGAGGGTAATGCGAATACCGCGCCATCCCAGGCAAGGGTTCTCTTCGCTGATGGGCATATAGGGCAGCTGTTTATCCGCCCCGACATCCAGGGTTCGCAGCGTCACCGGCTTATCGTGGAACATCTGCAACATGCCCTGATACTGGGCTACCTGCTCCTCTTCCGAAGGAAAGCCGCTCTGCAACATAAAGGGGATTTCGGTGCGATACAGGCCAATACCATCGATCCAGGCGCCAAGCTTCTGTTCATGTTCAGGGCTAAGGCCGGCGTTAAGCATGACATGCACCCGTTCGCCGCTGGCAAGGCAGGCTGGCTGCTCTACGCCATCTTCCGCCCGACGGCTCAGTTCGTTCTCTTCGCTTATCAGACGCTGGTATTCGGCAATCAGTACCGGTTCTGGATCCACCAGCACTTCACCGCGATAGCCGTCGACGATCAGCATGCGTTCGTGCAGGAAAGTTGGCTGGATATCGGCGCCCATCACCGTGGGGATCCCCAGGGCGCGTACCATAATAGCGGCGTGGGAGTTCGATGCCCCGTCGCGCACCACTACGCCGGCCAGACGATCCTGGGGTAGCTCCGCCAGGGTGGTGGCCGAAAGCTCGTCCGCTACCAGCACAAAGCGTTCAGGCCAGGTGTTGGGCCCCTGAATAGTATCGTCCAGGAAGAATAGTAGCCGCTGGCCCAGGGTACGCAGATCGCCCGCGCGCTCCTTCAGGTAACCTTCGCTCAGGGCGGAGAACTGCTCGACGAACTTTTCAATGACTGTTTTAACCGCCCATTCAGCCACCGAGCCTTTATCCACCTCTTCATACAGTTCGCGACGCAGACGTGGATCGGAAAGCAGGTGCGAGTAGAGATCGAAGATCGCCGCCGTCTCTTTCTGGGCCCCGCCGCTGAAGCGTTTGCTGTAGCGGCGGAATTCGGCCCCCGCCTCTTCCAGCGCTTCACCCAGGCGTTCCCGCTCCCGGGCGATATCCAGCGTGGAGGCCGCCGAAACCTGTTCAATCAGCGGCAGCGTGGTGTCCATCCACCCTTCTGCGACCGCCACGCCGGGAGCCGCGGGCAGTGCACGAATCCGCGCCTGGCGGTACTGGCCAAATAAAGAGGTAAGCTGGGACTGGGAAAGAATGGCGGCCATCTGCGTGGCCAGCGTGACCAGGAAGGACTCCTCGGTCTCGTTGAACTGGCGCAGCTCGCGCTGCTGCACCACCAGCACCCCCAGTAACTGGCGGCGCTGAATAATCGGCACCCCAAGGAAGGCGCGGAAACGCTCCTCCTTAACACCTGGCACATATTTAAAGCTCGGGTGCTTTGGGGCATCGGCCAGGTTTATGGGTTCCGCCAGCCTGCCCACCAGCCCCACAATGCCTTCATCAAAGGCCAGGGTGACTATCCGGCCGCGCGGCTTTTTCAGCCCGCGCGTTGCCATCAGGTAAAAGCAGTGGCGATCGCGATCGGCGAGGTAAACCGAGCAGACCTCGGTATGCATAGCCTGGCAGATGTCATTCACCAGTATTTCCAGCGCCTCGTTCAGGCGCGGGGCGCTGGCAACCTTTTCGACAATCTCTCGTAACTGAGTGAGCATACGGGGAGTGGCTTAACCTCTTTTTCTTCGCCATCCAGAGGAAGCGTTACGCTGCGGCGCCGCATCCTGTAAGGGCATTACAACGCCCGAGAACTCTTTCATCACGCGGCGATAGACATCGCGCTTGAATGAGACCACCTGGCGCACCGGATACCAATAGCTTACCCACCGCCAGCCATCGAACTCCGGCGTGCTGCTGGTTTGCATATTGATGTCGCTGTCATTGCTAATCAGTTGCAGAAGAAACCATTTTTGCTTCTGGCCGATACAAACCGGCTTTGTATCCCAACGCACCAAACGTTTCGGTAACTTGTAACGTAACCAGTTACGGGTAGAGGCAAGCAGCCGCACGTCTTTACGTTGCAGCCCCACCTCTTCGAACAGTTCCCGATACATCGCCTGTTCCGCGGACTCGCCAGGGTTAATTCCCCCCTGGGGAAACTGCCAGGAGTGCTGGCCAAAACGTCTGGCCCACATTACCTGCCCCTGCCGGTTACAGATCACGATACCCACATTCGGGCGGTAGCCATCGTCGTCGATCACTGGACTACCCCAAAATAAACCTGAATGCTGCGATTGTTTCATACTCCCGAAAGGCGGTAAACCACTCTATGTCAGGGACGCGACAGGTATAACAATTGAATAACTCACAGATAAGATCAAGGTTATAAACAGGCAGGTGCAATTCAGAGCGGTTTTATTCACTTTTTCTGTGGATATCACTGTGTAGAACTGGCTAATTAACACGGGAAAACTTATCCTGCCACTTAAGTTGCGCAAAGCGCACTGAATAATAAATGATTATATATCATGAAATTAAAACAACAAGATATGTCTGAATGACAGATTTAGTGACGATCATCACACTCATGGATCCCAGAGTGATGAAAGATCGAGCAGCGCCGTTTTTATCCACAGATTGTGTCAATAAGTTAGACACAAATCGCCTGAAAATTCCTTTTTCGCCTGCCGTCAAGGCTGTAAATCGAAACAGTAGTGGCGGATTTGCCCAGTTATCCCATTTTTCTGTGGATAACCCGGTGTAAGATCCTGTTCATTGTCGGTGACCATTATTGAAAAACCCGTCTCGCCTGGCAAATCCGCTGCCGAAAAGATGGTAAAAACCTATATAAATCATCATATTGGTTTTTAAAGCCACAAAGGAGTAAACTCTTTCCACAAGCACCTGAAAGTGCGTCTATTTTTTCACCACCCGCATTGAGCCATTTATGGAATCATTACACCTGCCTGTTAGCCCCCCGGAAAATGAAGCACAGTTGCTGGAACAGGCCCGATTACTCGCCGGTTGCAGTCTTGGGGAGCTGGGGGCCATGGCGGGCCTGCCGGTGCCGAAGGATCTGCGCCGCGATAAAGGCTGGATCGGCATTCTGCTCGAGATGTGGCTGGGCGCCAGCGCCGGCAGCAAGCCAGAGCAGGACTTCGCCGCTATTGGTGTGGAGCTAAAAACGATCCCTATCGACAGGCAGGGACGGCCGTTGGAAACCACCTTTGTCTGCGTAGCCCCACTCACCGGCAACAGCGGCGTGGTCTGGGAAACCTGCCACGTGCGCCACAAGCTAAAGCGCGTGCTTTGGGTGCCGGTGGAAGGAGAGCGCACCATTCCGCTGGCCGAGCGCCGGGTAGGATCGCCGCTGCTGTGGAGCCCTTCTGAAGAGGAAGAGATGCAGCTGCGCCGCGACTGGGAAGAGCTGATGGATATGATTGTGCTGGGCCAGGTCGAGCGTATTACCGCGCGCCACGGAGAGGTACTGCAGATCCGTCCCAAAGCCGCAAACGGCCAGGCGCTGACCGACGCCATCGGCGCTAATGGTGAGACCATTTTGACCCGACCGCGTGGCTTTTATCTCAAGAAACCTTTTACCGCCGCGCTGTTGGCGCGCCACTTCTTGTTGTAAAAGCAAGTACAGGCGCGCTTATAATTAGGGTTTGCGCTTATCAGGAACGCCGCAAGGCCGACAGATAAAATAGCCTGATAAGCTATTGTTCTCTCTTTTTTGGCAGGATAGTTAATGTTATTTGCATGGATTACGGATCCCAATGCCTGGCTGGCGCTCGGTACGCTGACGCTGCTGGAAATCGTTCTGGGGATCGACAATATCATCTTCCTTTCTCTGGTCGTCGCGAAGCTTCCAAAACATCAGCAGAATAAAGCCCGCCGTTTGGGGCTGCTGGGCGCCATGGTAATGCGTCTGGCGCTGTTGGCCTCCATTGCCTGGCTCAGCCATCTTACCCAGACGCTGTTTACTCTGTTTGGCGAAGCCATCTCGGCGCGGGATCTGATCCTGCTGATGGGGGGGCTGTTTCTGATCTGGAAGGCCAGTATGGAGGTACATGAATCGATAGAAGGCGGCGGAGAAGAGATGAAAACCAACGTCCACTCATTCTGGGGGGCGATTATCCAGATTATGCTGCTGGATATTATCTTTAGTCTTGATTCCGTCATTACCGCGGTTGGTCTTTCCGATCATCTGTTTATTATGATGGCCGCCGTAGTGATCGCTGTGGGTATGATGATGTTCGCTGCGCGCCCCATCGGCGAGTTTGTCGACAGGCACCCGTCGGTGAAGATGCTGGCGCTCTCTTTCCTGATTCTGGTGGGCTTTACCCTGATTCTGGAAAGCTTTGATGTCGAAGTTCCCAAAGGCTACATCTATTTCGCCATGTTCTTCTCGATTGCAGTGGAATGTCTGAATCTGCTACGCAACAAAAAGAATCCACTGTGAGTTAGCGGGTAAAACGCAGCTTTTGTTGCGTTTTACCCCACTTCCAGGGAACTTTCTTACAATAATACTCCGTTTTTAAGACTTGCCCCCTTTTTTAATTTATCTCGCCAGGTTATTACTAAAATATAGGCACATACAGAATTCGCTGAGGAAGAATAGAATGAAAAAATGGGCTGTAGCAATTTCCGCCGTCGGCATGGTATTTGCTGTTTCCGGCTGTAGCAGTGATTACGTCATGGCGACCAAAGATGGTCGGATGATTCTGACCGAAGGCAAGCCGCAGGTCGACGATGATACCGGGCTGGTCAGCTATCGCGATAATCAGGGCAATGAAATGCAGATTAACCGCGATGATGTTTCGCAAATCATTGAACGTTAAACGATAAAAGGCCAGCCTCGCTGGCCTTTTTTATAACGCCTTCCCCGCTTTCCTCTTTCCCTTTTACGCTGGCTCTGTCATGGTTACAGGACGTGCGCCGACGCGTTACGACACAACTTATCGCAACAATGTCATCACAAGAAAGAGAAAAGGAAACCGGCAATGCACTATCACCGAATCCCTCACAGCTCGCTGGAGATAAGCCGACTGGGTCTTGGCACCATGACTTTCGGCGAGCAGAATAGCGAAGCCGACGCTCACGAGCAGCTCGACTATGCCGTCGCTCAGGGGATCAACCTGATCGACGTCGCGGAGATGTATCCCGTACCGCCACGTCCCGAAACTCAGGGACTCACCGAAACTTATGTGGGTAACTGGCTGCATAAGCGCGGTAATCGTGAAAAGCTGGTTATCGCTTCCAAAGTCAGCGGTCCGTCCCGCAACAGCGACAGCAGCATCCGCCCTAACCAGATTCTGGACCGCAAAAACATTCGCGAAGCGCTGGACGCCAGCCTGAAACGACTACAAACCGACTATCTCGATCTCTATCAGGTGCACTGGCCCCAGCGTGCGACCAACTGCTTCGGCAAGCTCGGCTATGAATGGAACGACAGCACGCCGCCGGTGACCCTGCTGGAAACCCTGGAAGCGCTGGCCGACTGCCAGCGGGCCGGTAAGATTCGCTATATCGGCGTCTCCAACGAAACCGCCTGGGGCGTGATGCGCTATCTGCAACTGGCGGAAAAACACGATCTGCCGCGTATTGTCACCATCCAGAATCCCTACAGCCTGCTGAACCGCAGCTTCGAAGTGGGTCTGTCCGAGATAGCCCAACACGAAGGCATTGAGCTACTGGCCTATTCCTGCCTGGCCTTCGGTACCCTGACCGGAAAATACCTGAACGGCGCCCGCCCTGCCGGCGCGCGTAATACGCTGTTCAGCCGCTTTACGCGCTATAGCGGCGAACCGGCGAATCAGGCCGTGGCCGCCTATGTCGAGGTTGCCGGCCGACACGGACTGGATCCGGCCCAGATGGCGCTGGCCTTCGTGCGTCAGCAGCCGTTTGTCGCCAGTACCCTGCTGGGCGCCACCACCATGGAACAGCTTAAGAGCAACATCGACAGCCAACACCTGGAATTGAGTGCCGAGGTGCGGGAAGAGCTGGAGGCGGTACACCGCAACTGGACCTATCCTGCCCCATAATAAAGCAACAGGGGCGCACGCAGCGCCCCTGTTTTAATTCTCCGTCAGACCTAACGCAATCGCTTCCAGATCCACAACCCGGCAATCGCCAGCGCAAACAGCGTTCCGAAGCCCACGCCAATAGCAACGACCGGCGCCCCGGCCTTCACCGCCAGCGAATAGAGCCCCAGCATCAGCAGCATCGCCGCATTCTCGCCCAGATTCTGTACCGCAATAGCGTTACCGGCACCGACGCTACGTTTGCCGCGCTCCTGCAACAGCGCGTTTAGCGGTACCACGAAGAAACCGCCCAGAATACCGATCAGCACCAGTAGCCCATAAGCGGGCAGCAGCTGATGCTGAAGCGCGAAGGCCACCACCACTACGCCGATCAACACCCCGGCAGGCATACAGCGCGCCACGGTTTCCAGGGTCACCAGACGCGCCGCAGCACCCGCTCCGACAACGATGCCGACAGCCACCATAGCGTTCAGGTAGGTGGGCGTGGCGTTATCGGCGATCCCCAGCGCCACCGGCACCCAGAGCACCAGCAGAAAGCGCAGCGTAACGCCCGCGCCCCAGAACAGGCTGGTACCAAGCAGGGAAAAGCGGGTTTCGCCGTCGCGCCACAGCGTGACGCAGGCATGAACAAAGCCGCGAGCCATTTCCCGCGGGCGCCAGGAGTGACCCGGACGCGCCGCAGGCAGACGCGGAATCATCAGGTTAGCCACCACGGCACCGGCATAGACCACTGCGCAAACCACCAGCGCCGCCGTCAGATGCCAGTCCGCCAGTACGCCGCCCGCCACCGAACCCAGCAGGATAGCCGCTATGGTCGAGGCCTCCATCAGTCCGTTAGCCTTTACTAACCTGTCGCCAGTGGTCAGTTCCCCCAGAATGCCGTACTTGGCCGGTGAGTATGCGGCCGCGCCAATCCCCACCAGGGTATAGCCAACAAAGGGATTCATGCCAAAGCAGATCATCCCGGCACCCAGCAGTTTGAGGGCGTTCGCCACCATCATCACCCGCCCCTTAGCGAAGCTATCCGCCACCTGGCCTACGAAGGGAGCAAACACAATGTAAGCGCCCACAAACACCATTTGCAGCACCGGTTGGCTCCACTCCGGGTAGTGGAACTCCTTCAGCACCGCCAGAGTAGCGAACAGCAGTGCATTATCGCCAAAGGCCGAGAGGAACTGGGCGGCTATCACCGCCATCATTCCCCGGGACCAGATAGAGGCGCTGGCGGCTCCCGACTCAGTCATTGGTGCTCTCCGCTTGTTCAATCATCTCTTTTAGCGTCACAAAGTCAGGCTTACCGCTGCCCAACACCGGCAACTGCTTCATAAAGCGAATATCGCGCGGCACCGCCAGTTCCGGCACGCCGCTTTCGCGAGCGTGGCGTTGCAGGTTTTCGCGCTTAAGTTCGCCATCTGTGGTGAAGAGCACCAGCGCCTCGCCTTTGCTGGCATCGCTCTTAACCACCGTGGCGTGCTGTTTATCCGGAGATACCGCCAGTGCCAGTTGCTCCACCATCTCCAGCGACACCATCTCGCCTGCAATCTTGGCAAAGCGCTTCGCACGCCCCTGAATGGCGCAGAAGCCCTGCTCATCAATGGCAACAATATCGCCGGTGTCGTACCAGCCATTTTCCAGTTCGCCCTGCGCGTTTTCTGCCGCAGGCGCTTCCAGCACGCCGGGGTTTTCCACCCGCAGGTAGCCTTTCATAATATTCGGCCCCTTAAGCTGCAGGCGCCCACCGTGCTCAATGCCAGGAACCGCCAGCAGTCGGGCATCCATGGAAGGCAGGAACCTTCCGACGGTGCCCGGCTTCGCCGCCATGGGAACGTTGATCGACACCACCGGCGCGCATTCGGTCACGCCATAGCCTTCAAGAATGCGCAGTCCGAATTTATCCTGATAAATCTGGCGGGTGCTCTCCTGGAGTTTTTCAGCACCAGCGACTACATAGCGCACCCGATAGAAGTCATAGGGGTTCGCGAAGCGGGCATAGTGGCCAAGAAAAGTCGAAGTCCCGAACAGCACCGTACAGTTACGGTCATAGGTCAGTTCCGGCACTACCCTATAGTGGAGCGGGCTGGGATAAAGGAAGACCTCCGCCCCGGTCAGCAGCGGCGTGAACAGCCCCACAGTCAGACCGAAGGAGTGAAACAGCGGTAGCGCCGACATAAAGCGATCGTCGGCGGTGAAGTCAGCTACGGCGCGAATCTGCTCCACGTTGGAAAGCAGGCTCTTATGGCTGTGCACCACCCCTTTGGGATTGCCCTCTGAGCCCGAAGTGAACAGCACAATAGCGGCATCTTCCGGCTCCTGTTTCACCTGAGCCAGGTGCGGCGCCAGCAGATGCCCAAAAATCCAGAGCTTATCGGCAAGGGTAATATCAGCCTTCAGATCCTCAAGAAACACCCAGCGCACTTGAGTGACCTGTTCCGGCAGATGCCAGAGTTTGCCCTTTTCCAGGAACTGGCGGGAGGTGAACACCGTGGAGATCTGCGCAGCGCTGATGGCGCTGGTCAGTCCCTTAACCCCGGCGGTGTAGTTCATCATGGCCGGAACCCGGCCACGGGAGACGGCGCCAAAAATAACCGCCGCGCTGATGGCCGCATTTGGCAACATCAGGCCGATGGTTTCCCCCTGGCGGCTGTATTTATCCAGAATCCGCCCGACAAACAGCGTTTTGGTTAACAGGCCGCGATAGCTGTCTGGCGTGAAGTTAATGTCTTCAATGCAATTTTTACGGGCGCCGTAGCGCGACTTTGCTCTCAGCAGTGCTTCGAACAGCGTTTCACGCGGGCGTACCGCCATCTGTGCTTCCATCATCACCTGATGCAGCATTTCACCGGCGATACGGCGCCTGTCTCTGGCCCGGGGCGCTTCCGGCATCGGGATGCTGGTCGGCGGTAAAATATGCAGGGTAATACGCGGGAACAGGCGCTGGCGTACCCGCCCTTTCAGACGGCTGAAAAAGGTGAGTTCGGCCCCTTCGATGCGCATCGGCACCACGGTGGCGCGCGATTTAGCCGCCACAAAACCGGCGCCGTCGTAGATCTTCATCAGCGAGCCCGTGACGCTAATGCGTCCTTCCGGGAAGATCACCACCGGTCTCCCCTGTTCCACCAGACGCACCAGATGTTTGATGGACATCGGTTTAGTGGGATCCAGGGGGACAAAGTCGATAAGCGACTTCAGCGCCCGCATAAACCAGCGATCGCTAATCGAAGAGTAAACGGCAAAAACGGGACGAACGGGCAGAAACAGCGCCAGCAGAACGCCATCCAGGAAGGAGACATGATTGGGCGTAATCAGCACTCGCTGCTGACTGAGCGCTCCTACATCCCCATGGATCTGCACGCGAAACAGAATCCGACAGAGGTTACGAAAAAGACGAAATAGCATCGAAATCCCTTTATAGCTGAGAACGTTATTATTTAAGTGTAGCTACGGCAGATTATACGAGTAAGGAGGGGGAGCGAAGCAAAAAAAAACCTGCGCATCCGCGCAGGTTGGTGTAACTGTTGTGACAAGCGTAAAGCTGACACCACCTATCAATACCTCTGGGATCTCAACTTTAGCAGTGTGGCTTTTCCCGACCTAAGACTGAATCGCAACAGCCCTTCGCAAAATGTAACCAAAGGTTTGAACTGAAACTGTTGAAACTACGGGTTTATTCCCCGAATGCCGGAGAGGCCGCGGGCCTGACGCCTGTTCCTTCCCACCGCAGCACAGACACACTTCCCTGTCGGGCGATTACCCACACTCGCTGTGAAACTTTTTTCACTATTGGCATTTTTTTTATTCAGCTTTTGAACTGGGTAACAGTCATTTTCTTGAACTAACAGTGAAATTCCGCAAAACTAAGCTGTGTAAACGCTTACCCAATCAGAGGTGAACTATGGCGACCATTAAGGATGTCGCGCGACTCGCGGGGGTATCCGTCGCCACGGTCTCACGCGTGATTAACCACTCGCCCAAAGCAAGCGAGGCATCACGCCTGGCCGTGGCCGAGGCCATGGCGCAGCTGAACTACCATCCCAACGCCAATGCCCGGGCGCTGGCTCAGCAGACCACCGAAACCATCGGGCTACTGGTTTCCGATGTTTCGGATCCCTTCTTCGGCGCCATGGCGAAAGCGCTGGACCAGGTCGCCTGGCGCACGGGTAACTTTTTGCTGATCGGCAACGGTTATCATAATGAACAGAAAGAGCGTCAGGCCATTGAGCAACTGATCCGCCACCGTTGTGCGGCGCTGGTGGTGCACGCCAAAATGATTCCCGATTTGGAGCTGGCCGGACTGATGCAGCAGATCCCGGGGATGGTCATTATTAATCGCAGCCTGGCAGGGTTTGAGCATCGCTGCGTAGCGCTGGACGACCGTTACGGCGGTTGGCTGTCTACCCGTCACCTGATTCAGATGGGCCATAAACGCATCGGGTTTATCTGCTCGAATCACCCGATTTCGGATGCCGACGATCGCCTGCAGGGCTACTACGATGCCCTGAAAGAGCACGGTATGCCCCGGGATGAGCGGCTGGTCACCTTTGGCGGGCCGGACGAAAGCGGTGGCGAACAGGCCATGACCGAACTGCTGGGGCGTGCCAGCGGCGTGACCGCCGTGGCCTGCTATAACGACTCTATGGCCGCAGGGGCGATGGGCGTGCTGAACGATAACGGCATTGAGGTACCGCGGGAACTGTCGCTGATTGGCTTTGATGACGTGCTGGTATCACGCTATGTGCGCCCGCGCCTGACCACGGTGCGCTATCCGGTCGTGACTATGGCGACCCAGGCCGCGGAACTGGCCCTGGCGCTGGCCGACGGCCTGACGCCGCCGGTGGTAACGCATCTGTTTAATCCGACTCTGGTCAGGCGCCACTCGGTGGCGCCTCCCCGGTCGGAATAGCGTCAGACGTTCTCCAGCGCCAGTAGCTCTTCAATGGTCTGGCGCCGACGGATAAGGCGCGCCTGACCGCCGTCGAACAGCACTTCCGCCAGTAGCGGACGACTGTTGTAGTTGGATGACATCGAGGCGCCGTAAGCGCCGGTATCGTGGATCACCAGCCAGTCACCCGGCGCGACCGACGGCAGCAGGCGAGTTTCCACCATGCCCCCTTCCAGCTGGGTAAAGACATCTCCTGATTCACACAGCGGCCCTGCCACCACGGTTTCCTGCGCGGGCGCGGCGCTAAGATCGCGACCATCCGCCGCCAGCGTCGAAATATCATGGTAGCTGCCATACATCGCCGGGCGCATCAGATCGTTAAATCCGGCGTCCACCAGCACAAAGTGGCGCGAGCCCATCTGCTTAACGCTGCGCACCTGGGTCATCAGTACACCGGCTTCGGCTACCAGGAAGCGCCCCGGCTCGATCTCCAGCGTGACCGGGTGCCCCAGCCGTTCGGCTATCCGATCCCGGGCCGCGCTCCACAGCCCGTAGTAGTGCCCGGTATCCACCGACGCTTCGCCGTCGCGATAGGGAATCGACAGACCGCCCCCCGCAGAGATGGCTTCCAGATCCTGACCCACAGACAACACCAGATCGACCATGGCACCGCACACCTGCTCCAGATGCCCGTAATCCACCCCGGATCCGATATGCATATGGATGCCCACCAGTCGCAGGCCATAACGCTCGATGGTCGCCAGCGCCAGCGGCAGATCCTGATGCCAGATACCGTGCTTGCTGTTTTCACCGCCGGTGTTGGTCTTCTGGCTGTGGCCGTGACCGAAACCGGGGTTTACCCGCAGCCAGACCGGATGGCCGGAAGATACCTGACCAAGCTGCTCCAGCATATCCACCGATCCCGCATTAACCGCAATGCCCAGCTCGCTGACCCGTGCCAGTGTCGGTTCATCGATCAGATCGGCGGTGAAGACGATCTCCGCTGGGGTATACCCTGCCGTCAGCGCCCGTTCGATCTCCCCCAGGGAAACCGAATCCACCCGCACGCCCTGCTCTCGCATCAGGCGCAGAATATGGGTATTGGAGCAGGCCTTCTGGGCAAAGCGAATCACGTCGAACTGGCGCAGTTTGGCTATCTGACCGCGGATAATATCCGCGTCATAAACCCAGAGCGGGCCGCCGAAGCGGGAAGGCAGCGTCAGCAGCGTAGCGGCATTAAGCGCGCTGTCGGTATGGTCAAGAGAGTGTGGCACGGAACAACCTCCGGAAATTCATTTCCTCCATTACGCCACAGCCGGAGCCTAATAAAAAATATCGTTTTCTGCCCTGTCTATGCAAAAATGATATGGTTTATAAGACCCGGCCATCAGGCGTTATTGATGCCGACAGTTGCAACACGGACAGCGCGCTGGAACCGGAGCGTACACGTAGTACGTGAGGATTCCGAGCACTGCCCAGGTTCAAAATGGCAAATAAAATAGCCTGATGGACAGTCTTAACGGAGAGAAACCATGCCTGCCATCAACCTGCGCCAGATCGAAATCTTTCACGCGGTCATGACCGCCGGAAACCTGACCGAGGCCGCACGACTGCTGCACACCTCCCAGCCGACGGTCAGCCGCGAACTGGCACGCTTTGAAACGTTGCTGGGGCTTCAGCTCTTTACGCGGGCCAGAGGGCGCCTGCATCCCACGGTACAGGGGCTGCGGCTGTTCGAAGAGGTGCAGCGTTCATGGTATGGACTGGACCGGATTCTCAGTACGGCGGAGAGTCTGCGCGACTTCCGCCAGGGCGAGCTTTCCGTTGCCTGCCTGCCGGTATTTTCCCATTCGCTGCTGCCGGAACTGGTACAGCCCTTTCTGGCCCGCTACCCGGAACTGAGTCTGAGCATCGTGCCCCAGGAATCACCGCTGCTGGAGGAGTGGCTTTCCGCCCAGCGCCACGATCTGGGACTGACCGAGACCGCCACGGCCCCCGCCGGTACCGAACGTATTCCTTTGCTCACGCTGAATGAGGTTTGCGTACTGCCCGCCGGACATCCACTGACCGCAAAGGCGCAACTGACGCCTGGCGATTTCAGCGGTGAAAACTATATCAGCCTGTCGCGCACCGACAGCTATCGCCAGCTACTGGATTCGCTGTTCCAGCAGCACGAGGTACGGCGCCGGATGGTGGTGGAAACCCACAGCGCCGCTTCGGTCTGCGCCATGGTGCGCGCCGGGGTGGGCGTGTCGGTAGTGAATCCACTAACCGCGCTGGAATACGCCGCCAGCGGCGTGGTAGTGCGGCCATTTAGCATTGAAGTGCCCTTTACCGTTAGCCTGATTCGCCCACTACACCGCCCGGCCTCGGCGCTGGTCGATGCCTTCTGCGCTCATCTGGCAAGCGGGGCAGCGCAATCCATAAAAGCGGCGCTGAAACTACCGTAAAAGCGGTGTCTTGCGGCATTAACATAAAGACGAGACCAGGCGTTTACGGGGGCTCTGTTTAGGTGAAAAGTGGGCCACGTTACATGCGTCCGGGCATGTTGACACCTACCGCAAGCGAAGGTAACCTCCGCGTCAGACATTTCAGGCTACCTGAATTGCGTAAGCGTTAACGTCAACCAACGCATGACTTACGATCGCACCAAAGTATCGTATTTGCAGGGTTGACTTAATATGTCTGTCATATCAGATAAAACCTCACTCGCTAAAAACCCCTTTTTCTCACTGACTTTAGTCGGTGTTTTGCTGATAGCCACGAATCTGAGGGCGCCAATTACCGCTCTGGGTCCGGTTATTCATGAAATTGCTGCTTCGTTTAATTTATCAGGCTCTGCCATGGGCCTGCTTAACGCACTGCCGTTACTCATTTTTGCCCTTGCCTCCCCTTTTGCACCGGTACTCACTCGCCGGATTGGTCTTGAGAAAGCGCTTTTAATGGCACTTGTGTTGATAGCTGTGGGATGTCTGGCCCGCTCGCTGTCAGGGCTGACCGGTCTATGGTCCGGCACTTTTATGACCGGGCTTGGGATCGCCATTGCGAATGTGCTGGTAGTGCCATTAGTCAAACGAGATTTCCCTGACCATACTGCACGCTGCGTGGGCCTGTATGCCGCAACCATGGCGCTAACCGCAGCATTTTCAAGTGGCATTTCTGCACCGCTTTCAGGATTCAGCACCACGACATGGAAATTGTCGCTTGGCGTCTGGGTAATACCTGCGGCCATCGCTTTGGCTGTATGGATGAAGGTGTGTGCCAGAGCAAATCAGCAGCCCGCAACAACCGAAAAACCGCATATACAGGGGACTAAGTCTGTATGGAGAAGCGCCGTCGCGTGGCAGGTTTCAATGTTTATGGCCCTGCATACGCTGGTGTTTTACACGCTCATTGACTGGTATCCGTCAATGGCAAGCGAGCATGGCGTCAGCTCAACAGCGGCGGGTTTCCATCTTTTCATTTACCAGGCTGTTGCTGTTGTCGCCAATCTGTCTACTGCCGCTTTCATTGCACGTCTGAAAGACCAGCGATTGCTGGGGCTGATATGCTCATTATTTATTAGTGCTGGCATTGCCGGTCTTCTGGTCATGCCTGAGCTTTCCATTTTATGGCTCGTGCTTGCCGGTACGGGCGCGGGCATGTCCATGGTCACCTGTCTGACGCTCTTTGGCCTGAGAGCCCGGGAACACAATCAGGCGGGCCAGTTGTCCGGTAAGGCACAGTGTATTGGCTATTTGATTGGCTCCACTGGTCCATACCTTGCGGGCATACTGCACGGCCACACCCATAGCTGGCATTCCACGTTGGCAACTATGCTTTTGATTTCATTGGCTCAGGCCTGTTTTGCATGGCAGGCAGGTAAAAACAGGTTTGTTTAAGGGGTTGGACGCTTTTCAGTACTCCAGAGTGCCTGCACTACGGTGCAGGCCGGGGTTGGAACACATTACCCATTCTCTTTCTGTTCCATTATGGATACATTGTGGGGCACTATCGTAAAACACTCTCTTTGCAACAGGTAATATCAGCAATGGCACTGATCCCAAAAAACTACGCGCGGCTGGAAAGCGGCTATCGTGAAAAGGCACTGAAAATCTATCCCTGGGTATGCGGACGCTGCGCGCGGGAATTTGCCTATTCAAACCTGCGTGAACTCACGGTTCACCATATCGATCACGACCATACCAATAACCCGGAAGATGGCAGTAACTGGGAGCTGCTGTGCCTTTACTGCCATGACCACGAACACTCGAAGTACACCGAAGCCGACCAGTACGGCACCACCGTGGTGGCAGGGGAAGATGCGCAGAAAGACGTTGCTGCGGCCACCTATAATCCCTTTGCCGATTTAAAGTCGATGCTGAATAAGAAGTAGTAGCGGGAGTGAACATGATTCGCTCGGTGCTATAAAGACAGTCCGAAACCTTTCTCTTGCTATCAGGTGCCTCTCTGCCAGAGCGTCACTAGTCAGATGACAGAGCGGTTCCTGTAAGGGTATACGGTAAATTGACGAGGAGTTACTCGTTAAGTTCACTCAGTAGCCGATGACCCTGTTCTGATACGCGGTAGCGCGGTTTTGACTGCCCTTCGGTGTGAACAATATCAACTATGCCATGGTTAGCGAGGTTGGTTACTATATTCGCTACATTGCTGAAGCCGGGGATATTCCTTATAGCAAGAGTGCGATCCAGACTCATCCAGGTCCATTCAATGCCTTTCTCTGCCATTACTTTCAGGACATTAAGTTCAGTATTCGTTATCGTCATTTCAGTGCATCCGGATGGAAATGCCACACCGTTAAATCAGGTATGGGCAGGACCGATACCTGCCATTCCCCCTTCAACCCAACATAAAACTCACCGCTGCTTCGGCATGCAGCGCCGCGGTATCAAATACCGGCACCGGGCAGTCCTGCTGGTTCAGCAGCATACCTATCTCGGTGCAGCCAAAGATAACCCCCTGAGCGCCCTGGGTCACCAGCGCTTCGATAATCGCCTGGTAGTCACGCTTTGCACGTTCGCTAAACTGCCCCATGCATAGTTCGTCAAAAATCACCCGGTTGATCAGCGCCCGCTGTTGCTCGTTCGGGATCAGCGTTTCAATGGCGTAGCTGTCCTGCAACCGCCCACGGTAAAAGTCCTGTTCCATGGTATAGCGAGTGCCAAGCAGTGCGATCTTTGTTAATCCACGACCCCGAATAGCCTCGCCGGTAGCATCCGCAATGTGGATAAATGGCAGTTCACAGCCCGCCTCAATGGCCGGGGCTACCTTATGCATGGTGTTGGTACACAGCACAATGCCCTGAGCGCCGGCCTGTTGTAGACCATTCGCAGCGTCGGTCAGTATCGCCCCCGCCCGCTCCCATTCACCCGAAGCCTGGCAGGCTTCTATCTCATGGAAGTCGACGCTGTGCAGCAAAATTTGCCCCGAATGCAGTCCGCCAAGGCGTTCCCGGATGCCCTCATTAATTAGCCGGTAGTAAGGAATGGTGGATTCCCAGCTCATGCCCCCGAGCAGCCCTATCGTGTTCATGCTTTCCCCCTTCTTATCTCAGATACTCTATATAACAGCAAAACCAACACGACAGCGATCGGCTTTCTGAACTCTTGCCCCCCGCGGAGCTTGCTTTTTTCAGCCGCTTGCATAAATTAATTGAAACATTGTTTCACTAATAAGGATAACCACCGATGTTTACCTTTTACGACCAAACCACTCTGGAAGATCTGGGCGATGGCGTTAAGCGTCGCATTCTGGCGCACGACGGCAAAATGATGGCGGTAGAGGTCAGCTTTGAAGCGGGTGCCGTGGGGCCGATGCATAATCATCCCCACGAACAGCTGACCTATGTGCTGTCCGGCGAGTTTGATTTCACTATTGGCGATGAAACCCACCGCGTCCGCGCCGGCGATACCCTGTATAAGGAGCCACACATCATGCACGGCTGCGTCTGCATCAGCGCAGGCAAACTGCTCGATACCTTCACGCCCGTGCGCGAAGATTTTCTGGATAAATAACGCCTCCGGCGCCAGGTCAGATCTGGCGCCTGTTTTTCCGTTTCCTCCCCGTCTGGTTCAGCATTTCCCCCCTGCCCTTTGAACGCTGATAGCGGAAAAAACCACGTCCCCATCAAATTATTGAAACAGCGTTCCGACATCGATCACATTTCCACTATCCCACGCATGACGCCGTTACAAATAGCAATAAACTGAATTAAAACGTCGTTTTATTTATTGGGAATGAGAGTTCATTTTTCCTGGCATGGTACAACGGCGGTGCCGGACAACAGAATCAGATTAAGGAACAATATCTTTGTTTTCAAAAGACTATACAAACACAGAACCACAGCTACGGCGCATGGGGCCGCTTCCAGAAGCGAAACGGCACAGGGCGCCGTCTCTTGTAACAAAAGTTTTTAAACTTAACTGCCAGGTAGGTATGTATGAATGAAAACAAGCTGCTGGGACTGGCCTGGATATCACCCTATGTCATCGGGCTGATTATCTTTACCGCCTTCCCGTTCATTTCATCCTTCGCGCTCAGCTTTACCGAGTACGATCTGATGAACCCGCCAGAATACGTCGGACTGGAAAATTACAGCTATATGCTGACCGGGGATGACCTGTTCTGGAAGTCCATGGGGGTCACCTTCGCCTACGTTTTCCTGACCATCCCGCTAAAGCTGGCGTTTGCGCTGGGTATCGCTTTTGTCCTTAACTTCAAGCTGCGGGGCATCGGCTTCTTTCGTACCGCCTACTATATCCCGTCGATTCTGGGTAGCTCAGTAGCTATTGCCGTACTGTGGCGTGCCCTGTTCGCCATCGATGGCCTGCTTAACAGCTTTATCGGCGTGCTGGGCTTTGACCCGGTGAACTGGCTGGGCGAACCCTCTCTGGCGCTGATGTCGGTCACCCTGCTGCGCGTCTGGCAGTTTGGTTCGGCGATGGTGATCTTCCTGGCCGCGCTGCAGAACGTGCCGCAGTCCCAGTACGAAGCCGCTATGATCGACGGCGCATCGAAATGGCAGATGTTTATGAAGGTAACCGTACCGCTGATCACGCCGGTTATCTTCTTCAACTTCATTATGCAGACCACTCAGGCGTTCCAGGAGTTTACCGCCCCTTACATCATTACCGGCGGCGGTCCGACCCACTACACCTATCTGTTCTCGCTCTATATCTACGATACCGCATTCAAATACTTCGATATGGGTTATGGCGCTGCGCTGGCATGGGTGCTGTTCCTGGTGGTGGCGGTCTTTGCCTCCATAGCCTTTAAGTCGTCGAAATACTGGGTCTTCTACTCCGCCGATAAGGGAGGCAAAAATGGCTGATATTCAACCCATTAATGATGTGTCGGGCAGCACGGCGGAACAGGAAGTCAAACGCACCCTGAGACGCGAAAAGATCAACGCCTGGATCCGCTACACCATTCTGATCGCGGTCGGACTGCTGATGCTCTATCCGCTGGCATGGATGTTCTCGGCGGCCTTTAAGCCGAACCATGAGATCTTCACCACCCTGGGGCTGATTCCGGAAAATCCCACCACGGATGGCTTTGCCAACGGCTGGAAGACCGGTACCGAATACACCTTCGGTCACTATATGCTGAATACTTTCCAGTATGTGATCCCCAAGGTGTTGCTGACCATTATCTCTTCCACCGTGGTGGCATACGGCTTTGCCCGCTTTGAGATTCCGTGGAAGAAGTTCTGGTTCGCTACGCTTATCGCCACCATGCTGCTGCCGAGTACCGTGCTGTTGATTCCTCAGTACCTGATGTTTCGCGAAATGGGCCTGCTGGACAGCTACCTGCCGCTCTATCTGCCAATGGCGTTCGCCACCCAGGGCTTCTTTGTTTTTATGCTGATTCAGTTCCTGCGCGGCGTACCGCGCGACATGGAAGAAGCAGCGCAGATAGACGGCTGCAACTCCTTCCAGGTGCTGTGGTACGTGGTGGTGCCGATCCTCAAGCCCGCCATTATCTCGGTCGCACTGTTCCAGTTTATGTGGTCGATGAACGACTTTATCGGGCCGCTGATCTACGTCTACAGCGTGGATAAATATCCCATCGCCCTGGCGCTGAAAATGTCCATCGACGTGACTGAAGGGGCGCCGTGGAACGAAATTCTGGCAATGGCAGGCATCTCTATTCTGCCGTCCATCATCATCTTCTTCCTGGCTCAGCGCTACTTCGTACAGGGCGTGACCAGCAGTGGAATTAAAGGATAAGAGGGAACATCAACATGGCTGAAGTGATTTTCAACAAACTGCAGAAGGTCTACTCCAACGGTTTTCAGGCGGTACACGGTATTGACCTGACCATTGCCGAAGGCGAATTTATGGTGATTGTCGGCCCTTCCGGCTGCGCTAAATCCACCACCCTGCGCATGCTGGCCGGTCTGGAGACCATCAGCGGCGGCGAAGTACGCATCGGCGAGCGGGTGGTCAATAATCTGGCGCCCAAAGAGCGCGGTATCGCCATGGTGTTCCAGAACTATGCGCTCTACCCCCATATGACGGTGCGCGAAAACCTCGCTTTCGGCCTGAAGCTCAGCAAAATGCCAAAGGATGAGATCAAGCGACAGGTGGAAGAAGCGGCGAAGATCCTTGAGCTGGAAGAGCTGCTGGACAGGCTGCCGCGCCAGCTTTCTGGCGGCCAGGCCCAGCGCGTGGCAGTCGGCCGCGCCATCGTGAAAAAACCGGACGTGTTCCTGTTCGACGAACCGCTCTCCAACCTGGACGCCAAACTGCGCGCTTCTATGCGTATTCGTATCTCCGATCTGCATAAACAGCTGAAGCAGAGCGGTAAACCGGCCACCACGGTGTACGTCACTCACGATCAGACTGAAGCCATGACCATGGGCGATCGCATCTGCGTGATGAAGCTCGGCCATATCATGCAGGTGGATACCCCGGACAACCTCTACCACCACCCGAAAAACATGTTCGTTGCAGGCTTTATCGGCGCGCCGGAGATGAATATTCGCCCGTCCCGCCTGGTGGAAAAAGCAGGCCGCCTGCATATCACACTGGGCGACGAAAGCCTGGAGCTGGGGGCCCGCCATCAGCAGAAGCTGGCCGGTCATCGCGATGAAGAGATTTTCTACGGCGTGCGCCCGGAATTTGTCTCTGTTTCCGATGAACCGTTCTCACAAGGCGGCATTCGCGGCGATATGGTGCGGGTGGAAAATATGGGCCATGAATTCTTCGTCTACCTGAAGGTCGCGGGTTATGAGCTGACAGCGCGAGTACCTTCCGACGAGATCCGACCGATGCTAGACAAGGGGCTAAACCGTCAGGTCTGGTTCCGATTCGATATGGATAAATGCCATATCTTCGACGCAAAAACCGAACAGAACATCTCTCTGTAAAGGAGCCCTGAGATAATGAAAAAAATAGTCTTAAGTGCGCTGGTCACCTCTGCCCTGGCACTCAGCGCCCTGCCCTCTTTTGCGGCAGAGCAGGTCGATTTACGGATGTCCTGGTGGGGCGGTAATGGCCGCCACCAACAAACCCTGAAGGCGCTGGAAGAATTCCATAAACAGCACCCCAATATTCGGGTTAAAGCGGAATACACTGGCTGGGACGGGCACCTTTCCCGTCTGACCACCCAGATAGCCGGACGCACCGAGCCGGATCTTATGCAGACCAACTGGAACTGGCTGCCGATCTTTTCGAAAAACGGCAACGGGTTTTACGACCTTAACCAGGTGGGCGATGCGCTCGATCTTAACCAGTTCGATCCCAAAGAACTGCAAACCACCACGATCGATGGCAAGCTGAACGGGATCCCGATCTCTGTGACCGCCAGGATCTTCTACTACAACGATCAGACCTGGAAGAAGGCCGGTATCAGCTACCCCAAAACCTGGGATGAACTGATGGCGGCCGGTAAAACCTTTGAACAAAAACTGGGTAAGCAGTACTACCCGGTAGTACTGGAACACCAGGACGTGCTGGCGCTACTGAACTCCTGGATGGTACAGAAGTACAATCAGCCAGCCATTGACGAAAAGGGCAAGAAGTTTGCCTGGAGCAAAGAGCAGTGGGTCGAGTTCTTCCAGATGTACAAAAAGCTGGTGGATAGCCACGTGATGCCGGACAGTAAACACTACGCCTCATTCGGTAAGAACAATATGTATGAGATGCGCCCCTGGATCGAAGGCGAGTGGGCGGGTACCTACATGTGGAACTCTACCATCACCAAGTATTCCGACAACCTGAAGCCACCTGCAAAACTGGAACTGGGTGACTACCCGATGCTGCCAGACGCCAAAGATGCTGGTCTGTTCTTTAAACCGGCTCAGATGTTCTCTATCGGCCGCAGCACCAAACATCCGAAAGAGGCGGCGATTCTGATGAACTTCCTGCTCAACAGTCAGGAAGGGGTCGAGGCGCTGGGGCTTGAGCGTGGCGTACCACTAAGTAAAGCGGCGGTAGCACAGCTGACCGCAGACGGCACCATTAAAGATGAGGATCCGGCGGTGGCCGGGCTGAAGCTGGCGCAGTCGCTGCCGAACCACGTTACGACATCGCCCTACTTCGACGATCCGCAGATAGTCTCCCTGTTTGGCACCGCTATTCAGTATATCGATTATGGTAAGAAATCGGTGGAGGAGACCGCCGCCGACTTCCAGCGCCAGGGCGACCGTATTCTGCGCCGCGCCATGCGCTAATCCACTAATCCGGCTGACAGACCCCGTCGATTACGGCGGGGTTTTTTAATCCCTGAATCACAGGATTATATAATCTTTTAATCTCAGACCCTTTCCGATTCCCCAATTTCGATATACCGGATGCATAGTCCGGCGTGGGCCATCATGATGGAGACACCGTCGCCTTTAATCTTCGGCTCAAACCCGCTATCCAAAAAAAAGCCCCCCTGGCGGGAGGCAGAAGCACAACAAAGGTCAAAAAGCGTTTAGCGGGCCAGCCAGCCGCCGTCAACGGCCACGGTATAGCCATTTACGTAGTCAGAAGCGCTGGACGCCAGGAATACGATGGGCCCCATCAGGTCAGACGGCAGACCCCAGCGGCCCGCCGGAATACGTTCCAGAATCTCGGCGCTACGCTGTTCATCGGCACGCAGCTGCTGGGTGTTGTTAGTGGCCATATAGCCAGGCGCGATGGCGTTAACATTGATATTGTGTTTTGCCCACTCGTTGGCCATCAGGCGGGTAATGCCCATGACGCCGCTCTTGGAAGCGGTATAGGAAGGCACCCGGATGCCGCCCTGGAATGAAAGCATTGAAGCGATGTTGATAATCTTGCCGCCATTCCCCTGAGCGATAAACTGCTTCGCCACCGCCTGGGACATAAAGAAGACCGTTTTGATGTTCAGATTCATCACATCGTCCCAGTCCTGTTCGCTGAAATCGACTGCGTCCTGGCGGCGGATAAGGCCTGCGTTATTGACCAGAATATCGATATGACCGAACTCAGCTACCGCGCGCTCAAGCAGTTCCGGAATGGCATCGATTTTACGCAGATCGGCGGTCAGGCTCAGGAAGCGACGCCCCTGGGCAGTCACCTGTTCAATGGTTTCGGTCGGCTCAACGATATTGATACCGACGATATCGCAGCCCGCCTGAGCCAGGCCCAGCGCCATGCCCTGCCCCAGACCGGTGTCGCAGCCGGTCACGATAGCCACTTTGCCCTGCAGTGAGAATGAATCCAGAATCATATGATTTTCCTTAGTATCTGTCTGACCTGCCGCCTGGCAGGTAATCTTTTACTGATGCACGGCACCCCGCGCGATATCTGGTCCAGGTTCCGTCGGCAACCCCTGCTCACCTTCCCCTGCAAACCCCCTCAGTGGCCCCGTTACGTGGAACCAATCTTAACTGACAACAGCATACTATTATTCATGAAACTCGATTTCAATTTTAAATAAAACAATGTTTCATTTTATGTGAGCCAGGTTGGCGATCTTAGCTTTCCCCTGCCTCTTTAGGGTTAGCGCGCGATAGCCAGGTCCGGATAACCACATAATTTCGTATCAAAATGGTAAAGTGCGCGAACCATCACAAAAAATGAAACAATGTTTCTATAAATTAACACTATCTTTTTGATTATATAATTCGACGAGCTGGAAGGAGCGTAATATGGCTAAAGGAATGCGGGTAGACCTGACTTATCACGTCAGTCGCGACCCGGATACCGGCGCGGAGGTAACCCGTTTAACTCCCCCTGAAGTAACCTGCCACCGTAATTATTTCTATCAGAAATGCTTTACCCGGGATGGCAGTCACCTGCTGTTCGCCGGGGAGTTCGATGGCCACTGGAACTATTACCTGCTGGATCTGGCGAACAGGCAGGCAGTTCAGTTAACCGAAGGCCCGGGCGACAACACCTTTGGCGGTTTCCTCTCTCCTGACGATCGCTTCCTGTACTACGTAAAAAACGATCGCACCCTGTTCGAAGTCTCTCTGGAAACCCTGGCAGAGCGCGAGGTGTACCGCGTGCCGGATGAGTGGGTGGGTTACGGCACCTGGGTTGCCAATAGCGACTGCACCAAACTGGTGGGGATCGAGATCGCCAAAAGCGACTGGGTGCCCCTGAGCGACTGGCAGATCTTCCATGACTTCTTTCATAAAGGCCCCCACTGCCGCCTGCTGCGCGTCGATCTGCAAAGCGGTGACAGCGCTACGATCCACGAAGGCAAAATATGGCTGGGGCACCCTATCTACCGGCCGTTTGACGACAGCACCGTCGCCTTCTGCCACGAAGGGCCGCACGACCTGGTCGATGCCCGTATGTGGCTGGTCAATGAAGATGGCAGCAACGTCCGTAAAGTTAAAGAGCACGCCGAAGGTGAGAGTTGCACCCATGAATTCTGGGTGCCGGATGGCTCTGCGCTGATCTACGTCTCTTATCTGAAAGGGCAACAGGGACGCACCATCTTCCGTTTCGAACCTGAAAGCGGTGTGAACGAAGCGTTGATGCAGATGCCCGCCTGTTCGCATCTGATGAGCAATTTCGACGGAACGCTGCTGGTCGGCGACGGATCCGGCACCCCGGTAGACGTGAAGGATACCGGTGGCTACAGCATCGAAAACGATCCTTATCTGTATGTTTTTGATGTCGCGCGCAAAGCCTGGTTCCGGGTGGCGCGCCACGATACATCCTGGGAAACCTTCGCCAACAGCCGCCAGGTGACCCATCCACACCCCTCCTTTACGCCGGATGACAGTGCGGTGCTGTTTACTTCTGATAAAGACGGTAAACCGGCGCTCTATATCGCGAAGCTGCCAGCGCAGCGAGAAATGATGACTGCCTGAGTTTGCTGTTTTTTTCTGGCCTTGCCCCGTCGTGCTGCGATGGGGCTTTTTTTTGGTTCACCACCGGCAAGAAAAGTCTGAATTAGCGTCATCCCCATCTTTTGTAAAGATGATTCCTGGAAAACAGCCATCATGATGTGTCTCTCCGCCATCCAGAGGAACGCCCCTATGCACGATGCGCTATCAATATGGAACTGGGTCCTGAACCACCAAATCATTTTCTCGCTGGTGGCGATCGCCTTTATGCTGTTCGCCGGCTTTATCTCAGCAGTGGTCTGTAAATTCTTTCTGCTGAATATCGTCCGGCGCTTTATCCTGCACACCAAAAAGTCGGATCCCCACGATAAGGACATGCGCATTTCGCGCCGTCTGGCCAATATCGCGCCAGTGATTACCGTCTACTTTTTATCCCAGGTCATTAAGGGCCTGCCGGATCCCCTGCTGGATGCCATCCGTACCCTGTGCGGCGTGCTGTTTATTATTAATATCACCATGCTGGTCAATGAAATGCTGGATCTCACCAATTCAGCCTATATCAAAAAACACGGCGAGAAACACCACTCAATAAAGGGTTATATTCAGATAGCCAAAATTCTGGTTTCGTCTGTTGCCACCATTCTGGTGCTCGCTACGCTGTCCAACAAATCGCCGATTATCATTATTTCCAGTCTTGGCGCCGTAGCTGCCGTGCTGATGCTGGTGTTTCAGCATACCCTGATCTCCCTGGTCGCCAATATTCAGGTTTCCTCATCCAACGTGATAAAACCGGGAGACTGGATCGAGATGCCGCAAAATAACATTAGCGGCGAAGTGACCGATATCGCCCTGCATACCATTACCATCCGCAACTGGGACAACACCGTTTCCCGGGTGCCGACCAAGAATTTTATTACCGAGCCCTATACCAACTGGCAGCCAATGTTTGAGTCCGGTGGTCGTCGCATTAAGCGCAGCTTTTTTATCGATCAATCAAGCATTGTTTTCGCCACGCCCCTACTACTTAATCAGCTGCAAGAGATATCACCCGAAAAATATGTTGGGCTTGAAAACTGGCTGACCAGCCGCATGGAGGAAATTTCCGCCAGTCAGCTTATCAACCAGGGTATCACCAACCTTGGGCTGTTCCGGAAATATGTGCTGGAGTATCTGAAGCGGCGGACCGATGTGCGCAACGATATGTATCTGGTGGTGCGCCAGCTCAGCCCCACGGCGGAAGGATTACCGCTCGAAATCTACTGCTTTACCTCGAACGTGTTCTGGAGCGAATACGAAGATACCCAGTCGGAAATTTTTGAGTATATGTTCGCTACCGCCCGCTACTTTGGCCTGGAGATTTATCAGAAGCCGTCGGGCATCGATATGAAGAATATGATGGCGAAACGTAACAGGAATATCGCGGCCTGAGACCACTCCGGCGCCCCAGCGGAGAGTTCCGGGGCGCCGGCGGCAACATCAGAAGGCGTAGGCCACACCGACCCTCATACGGGTCTGGCGCTCATCAGTGGATTTACTGCCAGGTACGTTCCCCACCTGGAAATAAGGCGCCCAGTTCTGGTCGATTTTGTAGGCCAGCTTCACATCATATTCATCCGCCCACTTCTTATTGTCCGCCAGTACCTGATGTTCGCTGCGCTTGTAGAGATAGTTAAATTCAATGCGCCAGTCACCCAATACGTAACCTATCCAAAAATCGCCGCGATTGGTTTTATTATCCTCTTCATCTTTGTCGTTAGGATAACGGGTATATTCAAAACGATAACGCGCCGCCACATATAATCCGCTATTAAAGCTGTACTGTGCATGCAGATAAGGCTTGTAGATAGTACGGCTATCATTGCTTTCAATATTCGCACCGGGCGTAAGGGCAATATTTTCGGTCGCCTTCCAGCGCCAGCTAAGGGACTCTTCATGGCCATTACCGATAATATCGGTAAATGGCTGGTCTTTGTCAGTGCCGCCCGACTTCCATTTCGCTTCCACCCCGAAGCCGAGCCCATTGGCAAAACGATGTGAAACTGATACGCGATCGGCATTGCTTCCTGCATCAACATATTCATGGCGCAAATCTACGGTTACCGCCTGTGCGGTAAATGTAGCCCCACAGAGCACAGCCAATCCCAGAGTTCTCTTTAACATGAAAATCCCCTAATAAAATGGCGTTTCATTTTTATGAAATGTGATTTTATTTTTTACAGAATTTTATTTTAGTGATCGCGATCGTAAATATTTATTACACAGAAACAGAGGCCCACATTCGTGACTAGCCTCACCTTTAAAATGCATTATGTGATAAATATCCTGTCAGCGATCACAGATAGATGGGCAAAGATGGGTTTAATCAGGAGGGAATTTTCCGCTGGTCAGCGGTCACGCATAAGAATTGAAATAAAATAATTTACAATGAAATTGATATGCAGCTAACTAACTTTTCACTCATTCAACTCATCGTATCTGAATAAAAAAGCCGCCGCAGAGGTTATCTGCGGCGGCTTTATACCGGGGAAGAAAGGCTAATCTCGTTCGATAGCCAACGCCACGCCCTGACCGCCGCCGATACAAAGCGTCGCCAGCCCTTTTTTGGCATTACGTTTCACCATCTCATGAACCAGTGATACCAGAATGCGGCAGCCGGAGGCGCCAATAGGGTGGCCCAGCGCAATAGCGCCGCCGTTAACGTTAACCCGCTGCTCGTCCCATTCCAGCAGCTTATTGACCGACAGCGCCTGAGCGGCAAAAGCCTCGTTGGCCTCCACCAAATCCAGATCCTCAAGCTGCCATCCCGCGCGCTCCAGGCAGCGCCGGGTAGCGTGCACGGGAGCGATGCCCATCAGCGCAGGATCGACCCCAACGCTTGCAAAAGCGCGAATGCGCGCCAGTACCGGCAGATTCAGAGCCTCCGCCCGACTGGCGCTCATCATCATCACTGCCGCCGCGCCGTCGTTAATCGACGAAGCGTTACCTGCGGTCACGCTACTACCGGCAAAATCAAAGACCGGTTGCAGGTTCGCCAGCCCCTCACCAGAGGGATCCAACTGCGGCTGCTCGTCGGTCTCCACCTTCTCGCCCTGGTCATTCAGTACCGGCACGATCTCATCGCGAAAGCGACCGGCGTCAATGGCAGCACGCGCCTTACGCTGCGACGCCAGCGCGTAGGCATCCTGCAATTCGCGGCTGATACCGTACTCCCGGGCCAGATTCTCGGCCGTCACGCCCATATGGTAGTCGTTAAACGCATCCCAGAGGCCGTCGTGCACCAGACTGTCAATCAATTGATCGCCTCCCGGTAGCCCCCCATTATGGCTCTCCCTGAGCACCCGCGGCGCGCGACTCATATTCTCCTGGCCACCGGCGATAACCACTTCCGCCTCACCGCACTGAATCGCCTGGGTCGCCAGATGCAGGGACTTCAGACCCGATCCGCAGACATCGTTGATGGTGATGGCCGAAACCGACCACGGCAGTCCGCTGTTTAGCGCCGTCTGACGTGCCGGATTCTGCCCGGCGCCAGCGGTCAGCACCTGGCCGAGAATCACCTCATCTACGGACTGCGGATCCACGCCGGTACGCTCCAGCAGCGCCTTCACCACCACGCTACCCAGCTCGGTCGCCGAATGCCCGGATAAACCGCCCTTAAAGCAGCCGATAGGGGTTCGCACAGCACCGACAATCACCACATCTTTCATCTCTCTGTCCTTCTCCATTCGGCAGACAGGATTTATCTTAAACACATTGTTATCAAATTTTTCTGCAATTGTTGAAAAATTTGAGAGATATCACACGCAAAATGTTATGAATCGGTAAGAAAGAGGCGGCGCCGGCCGGCGCCGCAGCAGAAGAAAAGCGTTAGTGATGTGTTTTGAGGGGGGCTTCGCGAATCAGCCATGAGAGGACAAACGCCAGTACCATTACCGCGGCGGCGACCAGAAAGGCGGCATGAATAGCGGCGCCAAAGGACTGAAGATAGTCATGACGCAATGCCTCAGGCAGGTGATGAATCGCCGCAGGATTCAGCTCACGCGGCAGTACCGCCCCTTCAGGCAATAGTCGGGAGAGGTTATTGTTCAGCACCCGGGTAAAGATGGCGCCAAACAGCGCAACCCCGATAGAGCCCCCGACCGAGCGAAACAGCGTCACCCCGGAGGTGGCCACGCCGATCTGCCCGGCCCCTACGCTGTTCTGCACCGCCAGCACCAGAACCTGCATCACCAGACCCAGCCCCATTCCCAGCAGACCGGTATAGAGCCAGAGCGCCCAGCTGGAAGAATCATTGGTCAGCCGGGTCAGCAACGCCATGCCGATCGATGCCAGCAGCGTTCCCAGTAAGGGGAAGATGCGATAGCGGCCGGTACGGCTGATAATGCGACCGCTCAGGGCCGAGGTCACCAGCAGTCCGCCCATCAGCGGCAGCAGCTGCAGCCCCGCCTCGGTCGGCGTTGAGCCTTTCACCACCTGCAGCCAGAGCGGCAGGAAGGTTACTGAACCGAATAGCGACATCCCGATGATAAAACCCACCAGACTGCACACTGCAAAGCTGCGATTACGAAACAGCGCTAGCGGAATAATCGGCTCTTTCGCCAGCCTCTCTTCATAGATAAATCCGGCAATCCCCACCAACCCGAAGGCCAGAATGCACCACAAGCGCGGCTCATCCCAGCCGTAGACGCTGCCCCCTTCGCTGGTGAACAGGATAATGCTAAGCAGCGCCAGGCTGAGCCAGAAGGCGCCCAGATAGTCGATCTCATGACGTGCCCGACGTTCGCCCCCCTGAAAAACGGCGCCGATCACGACCAATGCAAACAGCCCAAGCGGCAGGTTGATATAGAAGATCCAGCGCCAGGAAGCGTGCTGGACGATAAAACCGCCCAGCAGTGGCCCCACAACGGTTGCCAGACCGAATACGCCACCAAACAACCCCTGGTAGCGACCGCGACTGGCGGGCGGCACCACATCCGCCACCGCCGCCATGCTGACCACCATCAGACCGCCGCCGCCCAGCCCCTGCAGGGCGCGCATCAACACCAGTTGGGTCATATTCTGCGCCAGACCGCACAGTACCGAGCCCAGCAGAAACAGCGCAATCGCAATCTGCAACACCCGCTTGCGACCGAACAGATCGCCAAACTTGCCGTACAGCGGCACCACAATGGTGGAAGAGAGAATATAGGCGGTCACCACCCAGGAGAGCTTATCCAGCCCACCCAGCTCACCAACAATGGTCGGCAGCGCGGTAGAGACAATGGTCTGATCCAGGGCGGACAGCAGCATCACCAGCAGCAGCGCGCTGAACAGCAACCGGATCGAAGGTGCGCCGCCGGTCGCCTTACCTTGCCGGTGCGTTATACTTTGTGCGCTCATAACCCTAACTCATTTGAAATTAATTAACCGAATAATTAATATTCAGATAATGATGTCGCGGAGTCAATGGATACCGTTATTATGACAGCACTGAAAGTCAACGCGACGGCCGCAGGTCGTCGGCCAGGGCGCCCCAGGGGCCAGACCAAAAGTCACGATCGCCGGGAGCATCTGCTCGATATCGCCCTGAATCTGTTTGCCCGCCGGGGCATAGCGGAAACCTCGCTGAACGCCATTGCGAAAGAGGCCAGTGTCACTCCGGCGGTGCTTCACTACTACTTCAACACCCGCGAACAACTGCTGGATGTGATGATAGAGGAGCGTTTTTTACCGCTGCGCAGTGATATCGCCGCCGTCTTTACTGCGCATGCTAACGCCCCCCGGGAAGCCATCCGCGCGCTGGTTCATAAGATCGCCGATGCGGCCCGGCGTCATCCCTGGTTCGCACCGCTGTGGCTCCAGGAAGTCACCAGCGATGCCGGAGTGCTGCGTCAGCAGATGTACGCCCGTCACGGCAGCGCCGAGCGACAGATGGCGCTGGATACCCTGCGCCGCTGGCAGGATGAAGGCAAACTGCACCGCGATCTTGAACCCGCCCTGGTGTTCACTTCGTTGCTCAGCCTGATTCTGGTGCCGCTGGCTGCCCAGAGCCGCCCCGCCCAGCCCGCGCTATCGGCGGAGGTTATCGAACGTCATGCCCTGATCCTGCTGGAATACGGTCTGAACGCCTGACCCGGACTATACTTAGTTCGGGCCTGCCCCACCGGCCCGACCAATCCCTTTAATCCGGAGAAAAACCTATGAAGTATGTCGACGGTTTTGTCGTCGCCGTACCCGCCGCAAATAAAGAAGCCTATCGGGAGATGGCTGCCAAAGCCGCCCCGCTCTTTAAGGAGTTTGGCGCTCTGCGCGTTGTGGAATGCTGGGCCGATGACGTGCCGGACGGCAATGTCACCGACTTTCGCATGGCGGTGCAGGCGCAGGAGGATGAAGAGGTGGTGTTCAGCTGGATTGAGTACCCTTCCCAGGAAGTTCGCGATGCGGCGAACCAGAAACTCATGAGCGATCCACGCATGAAAGCGCTGGGCGATGAAATGCCCTTTGACGGAAAACGCATGATCTTTGGCGGCTTTGTTCCCATTCTTGATGAATAGCTCCCAGGCGCGACCGATTTTCCCCCGGCGCGCCTTTCGTTTTTCCGCAGTGTAACCGTTATCACACACCGATGACTCTGCCATCATCGCACGGGTATCTCCGATGCCAGGCCATGATAATAGGCTTGTTCTAATCATGGATATTAATCTGAGGCAAACCACATACCACCTTATGTTTTATCGGGTTAACTATGCGGCTGAAAGTAGTCACCCAGGTTGATTCTTAAAGACTCATGTTTATCGGTATGTCAGACAATGAGAAATTTAATAAAAGTGTGAATCAGGTTACATTCAATTACAGTGGAAACGCTTACATTAGCCTCTGAATATCTGGTTGCCGTAGGAATAAAAGTCATGGCTAACATTGAACAAGGTTTAGGCCTTCTCGACATGGTGGTATTCGCAGTCTACGTTGCGATTATCATCGGCGTCGGCCTCTGGGTTTCCAGAGACAAAAAAGGCAAGCAAAAGAGTACCGAAGACTACTTCCTGGCGGGTAAATCCCTGCCGTGGTGGGCCGTCGGCGCATCGCTTATCGCCGCGAACATCTCCGCCGAGCAGTTTATCGGCATGTCCGGTTCCGGTTTCTCCATCGGCCTGGCTATCGCCTCCTACGAGTGGATGGCAGCGCTGACGCTGATTATTGTCGGCAAATACTTCCTGCCGGTGTTCATCGAAAAAGGGATCTACACCATCCCGGAATTCGTTGAGAAGCGCTTTAACAAGAACCTGAAGACCATCCTGGCTATCTTCTGGATCGCCCTGTACATCTTCGTTAACCTGACCTCCGTCCTCTACCTCGGCGGCCTGGCGCTGGAGACCATCCTCGGTATTCCGCTGATGTACTCCATCATTGGTCTGGCGCTGTTCGCCCTGGTCTACTCCATCTACGGCGGTCTTTCGGCGGTGGTCTGGACCGACGTAATCCAGGTCTTCTTCCTGGTCCTGGGCGGCCTGCTGACCACCTGGCTGGCGGTGCACTTCATCGGCGGCGACGAAGGCTGGTTCAGCGGTATCGCCAAAATGTACGAAGCAGCGCCGGGTCACTTCGAGATGATCCTCGATCAGAGCAACCCGCAGTACATGAACCTGCCGGGCATTGCGGTGCTGATCGGCGGTCTGTGGGTGGCGAACCTCTACTACTGGGGCTTCAACCAGTACATCATTCAGCGTACCCTGGCGGCGAAATCAGTGCCGGAAGCGCAGAAAGGTATTCTGTTTGCCGCATTCCTGAAGATGATTGTGCCGTTCCTGGTGGTGATTCCGGGTATTGCAGCCTACGTGATTACCTCTTCGCCGGAGCTGATGGCTAATATGGGCAGCATTGCGGGCCACAATATGCCGACCGCCGCCCATGCGGACAAAGCCTATCCGTGGCTGACCCAGTTCCTGCCGGCTGGTCTGAAAGGCGTGGTATTCGCAGCGCTGACGGCGGCTATCGTCTCTTCGCTGGCGTCGATGCTGAACTCCACCGCCACCATCTTCACCATGGATATCTATAAAGAGTACATCGACCCGAAAGCGGGCGATCACAAACTGGTCAACGTGGGCCGCGTCACTGCCGTTGTTGCGCTGATCGTCGCCTGTCTGGTAGCACCGCTGCTGGGTAACATTGGCCAGGCGTTCCAGTACATTCAGGAGTACACCGGTCTGGTGAGCCCGGGCATTCTGGCGGTCTTCCTGCTGGGTCTGTTCTGGAAGAAAACCACCAGCAAAGGGGCGATTCTGGGCGTGGTGCTCTCCATCCCGTTCGCGCTGTTCCTGAAGTTTATGCCGCTGAACATGCCGTTTATGGACCAGATGCTCTATACGCTGCTGTTCACCCTGGTGGTGATTGCGCTGACCAGCCTGAGTACCTCTGAAGCCGACGACGACGAAAAAGGGATTGTGCTGACCGCCAAAACCTTCCACACCGAGCGGAGCTTCAACATTGCCGCTTACGCCATCGTCATCGCGCTGGCGGTAATCTACGCCCTGTTCTGGTAATCTGCCTGCAGGACGTCCGGCCCCGCACTGTGACAGGTGCGGGGCCTTTTTTATTCAGGAGTGTGTGTCGTCATGACGGAAGAACTGCTACCCAACATCGTCGCCTTTTTGCAGCCCATCAAGCCCTTTAATCAGCTTCCCGTGCCGGTGCTGCATCGGGTCGCAGAGCAGATGGCGATTCTCTATCTGGGCCAGGGCGAAACCCTGGATAAACCGACTGACGGCACCGGCTATCTCTACATTATTCGCACCGGCGCCATCGAACAGCGCCACCCCGACGGCAGCCTGCGGGCCCGGCTGGGGGATGAAGATATCTTTGGTTTCGGGCTGCTGCATGAATCCTGGCAGCAGCCCGCACCGGACTACAGCGTACAGGCCATCGACAACACCCTGATCTACCGTATCGGCTATCAGGCGCTGCTCGACGCCATCGCCGACTATCCAGAAGTGGTGTCCCAACTGGCGCTCAGCGCCTGGAGCCGAATGGAATCCTCGCTGAATGTGCGCTGGTCCGATCAGGAAAAAGGGCTGTTCTTCCGGCCGGTGGGGGATGTGGCTAACCGCAATATCGCCGTCGTCACACCCCAGACCCCCATCCAGGAAGTGGCGCGAATAATGCGCGACCAGGTCCGTACCTCCTGCGCCTTTGTGGTGGATGAAAACCGCACGCTGATTGGCATGATGACCGACAAGGACATGACCAAACGGGTGGTGGCCCGCGGCCACGATATTCGCCAGCCCATCGCCAGCGTAATGACCGACCAGTTGCATACCGTCTATCAGGACGAACTGGCGATTCGCGCCACCGGCCTGATGATGCAATACAACATCCAGAACATCCCGGTCATCGACCGTCAGCACCACGTCGTGGGGCTGGTCACGCCCCAGCAACTGGTGCAGAAAAACAGCGTGCAGGCGATATTTCTGATCGACCAGATTAGCCGGGCCCATAGCAGCGCGGAGCTCCAGGCGCTAACCCCTACCCGCCAGGCGATTTTCGAAGCGCTGGTGGACGGTAACGTCTCTCCTACGGTTATCGCCCAGGTGCTGACCATGATCTACGACGCCTTTACCCGGCGCCTGACCGAACTGGCTATCAGCTACCTTGGGGAGCCGCCCTGCGCCTGGTCCTGGATGGCGGCGGGCTCCCACGCCCGGGGCGAAGTGCACCTCTCTTCCGATCAGGACAACGCCCTGCTGCTGGACGACGGCGCCACTGACAGCGATCGCCACTACTTCAACCACTTTGCGATGTACGTCTGCAAGGGGCTCGCCGACTGCGGTTATACCCTCTGTTCCGGTCGCTTTATGGCGGTCACCCCCACCTGGTGCCAGCGTCTGACGGTGTGGCAGAACTACTACCGCAAATGGGCCACCAACCCGGAATACGAATGGCTGCTCAATCTGAATGTGTTTATCGAAATCCGCCACGTGGCGGGCGACGGCGGGCTGTTCCGGCAGCTTGATGACTATCGCCACCAGCAAATCAGCCGTAACGTTAAGCTACTGGCGGCGCTGTTGCGTAACGCCCTGAGGGTGCGGCCACCGCTGGGCATCTTCCATAAACTGGTGCTGGAAAAAGACGGCGACAACAAGAAGGTACTCAATATCAAGCGCGCCGCCATCCACTGTCTGGTGGATCTGGTGCGTATCTACGCCCTGCATGCGGATATTGAAACGCTGAATACCGAGGATCGCATCCTGCAACTGGAGGATCGCCAGGCGCTAAACGAAGCGTCTGTCCAGGATATGCTCGGCACCTGGCGCTACGCGACCCAGTTGCGCTACCTGCATCAGCGTCTGGCCCTGAGCCGCGGCGAACCGCCTGACAACATGCTGGATCCCGCCCGCTTCGGCAGTTTCGAGCGCCAGCACCTGAAAGACGCCTTTAGCATCGTTTCCGGCTTCCAGGAGGCCGCAAAAATGAAGTTCGGAGGCTAATGTGAACTGGTTTACGGCAAAGGATCCGCTAAAAAAGCTGGAACAGCAGCGGCAGGCGCTTGACCCCGTTCAGGCCGGATGGCCGGAGGGGATACAGGCCATTCTCCGGACGCCGCTGCCGTCGGCAGAGACGGATATTCGCCAACTGCCGCTGTTGGTTTTTGACTTCGAAACCAGCGGCCTGAACGCCGAAAGGGATCGTATTGTCAGCATGGGCTGGGTGGAGGTGCATCAGGGCATCATCGCGCTGGAAAGCGCCCGTCATTTGCTGTTACAGGCATCGACCGATACCGACGGCAGCGCCGTCGCCCTGCACCATATCGTGCCGGAAATGCAGCAACATGGCGTCAGCGAAGCGGCAGCCTTTGATAAGCTCTGGTCGGCAATGGCGGGCAAAGTGCTGGTGGTTCACGGGGCGGTGATGGAGCGCGAATTTACCCGTCAGTACCTGCGGCGCAACGCGCTACCGGAACTGCCGCTGGTGTGGCTGGATACGTTGAAGATAGAACAGGCCTTCCCAGCGGCCAGCGAGCGCGGCGCCGTTAGCTGGCGCCTTTCCGATCTGCGCCGCCGCTACCGGCTGCCGGAATATCCGGCTCATCACGCCCTGAGCGACGCTATCGCCACCGCAGAACTGCTTCTGGCTCAGCGATTCCGTCTGTTTCGTCAGCAGCCAGCACCGCTGGGGGAATGGGTTAAGGCATCGCGCCCGTAAAGGGAAAAGAGATGTTCATGAAGAGGGAGAAAAGAGCATTGCCGTTCAGGCGCTCACTCTGACGGCGTACCATCCTCTTCGTCATCCAGCATCTCTTCGATAAAACGCCGCTGATCGGGATCCAACCCCATACGATCCATCCTGTTGCGGATCTGCCTGTGCCCTTCCGTTTCCGACTCCCCGGAATCCGGCGGTTGCTGCTTCCCCTGTGCTGTCATCAGTATACCCATATCAGAAAAAGGGTGAGCCAGAAGAGCGCTCCCAGCAGGAAGACCAGCAGCCATGCAAGGTACTTTCTTTGATGGTCCTTCAATATCTCTCTCCGGCAAATAATCAAAAACCAGATCATTCTTAACAATTTTTAGGATTATCCTTAACAATGACACTTTAGCAATTTGCAGAAAACGTGTAAATCACCCGCATCTTTACTTTGTCTGAAAGAGGCGGGTGACAGGAGACAGTATTGAGGAAAGCGCCAGAGGGCTACGCCAGGCGGCGCGCGCCGGAACGGTCGCGGAAATCTCTGGGCGTGACGCCCGTGCAGCGCCGAAAGAAACGGGAAAAGTAGGTGGCATCACTAAAGCCAAGGTAGTCGGAGACCTGACTGACCGTCATGCTGGTATAACGCAGGCTGCGCTTCGCTTCCAGTAGCAGACGCTGATGCAGCACGCTTAGCGCACTGCATCCATGATATTCACGGCACAGGGTATTAAGATGGGCGCCGGACATACCAATCTGGCTGGCATAATGGGCAACTGGTAGATGTTCCCGATAGTGGAGTTCGACCAGTTGGTTAAAACGCCGGATGGCCGCACGCCGCCGCTCCAGCCGGTCACTCACCGCCTTACGCGGCGCGCCCTGACGATTAAGCCAGACCAGCAGAGTGCCGAGCAGCGAGTGGATCATCATATCCCGGGCGTCATGATCCGCCCGATATTCATGCTGTAGCGTCTCAAATAACGCATTAATCCGACTACTGGACGCCCCCGGCTTCATACAGGCCGCCTGGTTCAGCACCTGCAACGGACGACCAAACTGCTGCTCAAAGCGCGCCACCAGCGGCGCCGCCAACGATAGAGAAAATCCCTGCGTCCCCGGCGCAAAGCGAAAACCGTGCACGCACAGGGCCGGAACCACCTGCAGGCAGGGCTCGCTGTAGCGCCGGACCACATCTTCAATCTCGATCTCCACCTCCCCCTTATGCATATAAAGCAGCTGTATAAGATCGGTATGCTGATGGGTACGAATATGCCACTCATGTAGCCTGCTACGGCTACGAATAGACTCACAGTGCAGCAGATCCGGCGTTGGCCAGTGCAGGCGTTCGCCATAGAGCTTAAAGATTGGAATATGCCGCGCCAGGGTCATTACGCCTCCTGTGGTTTATGGCCCGGCCAGCCCCGGGAACCAAAGCGATCGTAAGGTTTCGGCCAGGATGCCTTTTCACCCATGGCGATCGCGGCATGGATCGGCCAGTGAGGATCGTCAAGAATAGCGCGCCCCACCGCGATCAGATCCGCTTTGCGCTCCTGAAGGATCGCATCGGCCTGCTTCGCTTCATAGATCATGCCTACCGTAATGACGATCGCATCAGGCAGCGCCGCTTTTACCGCTGCGGCAAAGGGTACCATATAGCCCTGCTGCCCGGCGGGCGGTGTCTCGTTATAAACGTTATATCCCCCGGAAACGCTCAGGTAGTCATATCCCAGACGATGCAGCTCCCGGGCAAACTGAACGGCTTCTGCCAGTTCCAGCCCTCCATCAGCAAATTCGCCACCGTTAAAGCGTACGCCTAACGGCAGCGAAGCTGGCCAGATCTCGCGCAGCGCCTGGGCCACCCGCAGTGGAAAGCGCATCCGGTTTTCCGGACTGCCGCCATAATCATCGCGACGCTGGTTACTGAGCGGCGACAAAAACTGGCTCAGCAGATAGCCGTTAGCCGCCAGCAGTTCCGCAAAATCCACTCCCGCTTCCAGCGCCCGCCTGGCGGCACTGATAAAGGCCTGAAGAATGCGATCCATCCCGGGCTCATCCAGCGCTTCTGGTACGGACCATCCCGGCCGCCACGGGACGGCGGAAGGAGCGACCGTATGCCATCCTCCCTGTTCGCTGCCGAGCGGGGCGCCGTGCTCGATCCACGGCGGGCTGGTGCCTGCCTTGCGCCCGGCGTGATTAAGCTGCACGCCGATGGGAGTATCACTGTAAGTACGAATATCGGTCAGTAACTTCTGTAACGCCCGCGCCTGGGTATCGTTCCATAAACCCAGGCAGTGCGGCGTAATCCGGCCATCCGGCGTCACGCCCAGCGCCTCGCTAATCACCATACTGGCGCCGGAAATCGCCAGACTACCGATATGCCGCGCGTGCCACGGCGCCACCACGCCATCGCTCCCTGCGGAATATTGCGACATGGGCGGAACCACAATGCGATTTTTCAGCGTCAGCGGCCCGACCTTAAGCGGGCTGAATAACAGGGACATAATCACCTCCGGACTCAGGAAACCTGATGTTGCGGCCCTCCTGCGGTGCACACCCCACCGGAACCGACGGCAATATGCCAGAAGCTGCCGCATGCTGTGGGGATGCTCCGGTGACAAAGCCCCCCACTAAGAGTTTAATGGGGTGGCCGAATTCCTGCTCAATAAGCTGGGGCCTTTATTCTCCGTCAGCGCACCTCTTCAAACGGCAGGCCGACATAATTTTCCGCAATGGTGGTCAGCCCGGCCCGGGAGGTCAGGTAATATTCGCGTTCCGCCTGTTGGATCCGGCGCTCGAAGCCGCTCTGCTCGCTGAATTCATGTAGCAGGCCGGTCATAAACCAGCTAAAGCGCTCCCCTTTCCACACCCGGCGTAACGCCAGTTCCGAATAGCGTTCCAGCAGATCGGTTCGCCCTTCGTGATATACCTTGCTGAGAATGCGCCACAGGTAATTGACGTCCGACGCGGCCAGGTTAAGGCCCTTGGCGCCGGTCGGCGGCACGATGTGTGCCGCATCCCCCACCAGAAACAGACGCCCGTACTGCATGGGCTCCGCCACAAAGCTGCGCAGCGGTGCGATGCTTTTTTCCAGCGACGGTCCGGTCTGCAACCCGGCGGTCAGTTCGGCGGGCAGGCGCTGCTCCAGCTCATCCCAGAAGCGGGCGTCCGACCACTGCTCCACCTTTTCGCTAAGCGGCACCTGAAGGTAGTAACGGCTTCGGGTCAACGAGCGCTGACTGCACAGTACAAAACCACGGGAATGATGCGCGTAGATCAACTCGTGATGCAAAGGCGGCGTGTCCGCCAGCAGCCCCAGCCAGCCGAAGGAATATGCGCGCTCATACTCGCGCAGCACCGTTTTGGGAATCGCCTGGCGCGATACGCCGTGAAAGCCGTCGCAGCCCGCCACATAGTCGCACTCGATACTGTAACGTTCCCCCGCCTGTTCGAAGGTAACCCGCGGCCTATCGGATTTAAGACTGTGCAGCTCCACCCGGCTGACGCCATAGAACGAGGCGCCCCCTTCCTGCTCCCGCGCCGCCATCAGATCCCGGGTCACTTCGGTCTGTCCATAGACCATCACCGCTTTGCCGCTCAGGGCCTTAAGAGCCACCGGAATACGCTGCCCGTCGAACAGAAATTCCACCCCCTCATGCACCAGTCCTTCGGAATCCATGCGCTGGCTGACGCCTGCTTCACGCAGTAGCTCAACCGTACCGCTTTCCAGAATACCGGCGCGAATACGGCCCAGCACATAGTCGGGGGACTGACGCTCGAGGATGATATTGCTGATTCCGGCAGCTTGCAGCAGCTGGCCAAGCAGTAGTCCGGACGGACCCGCGCCAACGATAACGACCTGGGTTTTCATAGGGTACCTCGCAGATGAATTGTTATTTATTTGTTTAATTTGTGTTTTAAAAATGATTGATATTGCATTTTTGATATGACGGAGGGAAAAAAGAAGGCCAGTTTTTCATCAAAACTTGCACTTTTCGAAAATCATCGGGAAATGTGGCGGAGTTCAAACTTCAGGAGTGCGGCGCCAGGCAAAGCCCGGCGCCGGAAATCATTAGCGCTGGACCTGGCGAGTAACCAGGGTCGGGAGCGTCCAGGCGCCACCGGGGCGAATCATCATGCAGCGGCCGGTATCGCCATCCGAACTGGCGACGAAGCGCTGGCCGTTCCAGGTCCAGCTGGAAAAGCGTATACAATCGCCCAGTCCACGTCCCTTCTGATAAAGTTCGAGGCTTCCCTGCTGGTAAGACGTAGCGCCAGTGGTCACCAGCTGCACCGGTTCGTGGTTCTCGTTGTCGATAACAAACCAGATATCGCCGCTGTTATAGGCACCGCGCCAGCAGGATGCCCCCACCAGCCCATAGCGATCGTCCAGCCGGGCGAAATACCAGTGTTCACCCATCCATTCATCGTCGCAATCGCCGCTGGCCTCAATGCGCGATATCAGATTCGGCTTTATCCGCGCGATCTCATCGGCCGTCATGGCGCGGCTCTCTTTATCCGCCACCGGCGCTTTCGCGACAACGGTCGCGGGATTCGGCTGCCGTACGCCGGATTCATCTCGCGTACCAGGCCGAATCAGCGCGCCACGGGTACCCACCCTGCCCTGCAAGTCATCCATTTTGAGCAATACCGCGCTGGATCCCGCTCCGGAAAGCGGATACGTACCGCGGGCATCACGAAAACCAATAGCGCTACCGCTATGCAACGCCGCCATAAAGGCGTCGAGCTGGCGCCCATTCATCAGCCAGGCGTCATCATCAGCGGGCTGTAACATTCCGAGTGACTGGTTCGCTACCATCAATTGCGGCGCATCGCCTGCGCTCTGCCCATCTTCTGACTCAGCCAGCCGCACCCGATTGTCCAGCGGCGTACCTGGGCCCGCCTTACGCATCAACAATACGCTGGCAGCCTGCTCTGTCCCTTCCGGCGAATAGCCTGCGGCGCGACAGGTCAGGGTGTTATCGCAGACCAGATCCCAGTCCTTATGGGAAAAGCTGCTGCCATCCGCCGCCACGGCCCGGGCGGCCGACAACGCCAGACAGCACAGCGTAACTAAGCAAAGGTGATTCCTCACGATCATGACAAATTCCTTAATAGCCAGAGTCACTCCCGGACCCGGAAGCGTTTGTCAGTATAGTCGGGCACGGCTTTACTCCCGGCGCTTTCTTTGCCATCATTTAGGAAATGATCATTTTCTAATTTGGGAGCGCCATGGGTCAGTCACAGGTTAAAGAGCGTGGACGACCGCGGGAATTCGACACAGACAGCGCCCTGGATCAGGCGATGCTGGTTTTCCGCAACCGGGGCTATCACGCCGCCACGATAGGCGACTTAAGCACCGCTATGGGCCTGACTTCGGGCAGTATCTATAAGGCCTTTAAGGATAAGCGTAATCTGTTTATTCAGGTTTTCGCCCGCTATTTGTCACAGCGCAGTGCAGCACTGCAGGCCCGACTGGCGCCTTTTGCCAGCGGCCGGGAGCGTATAGCCGAATGGCTGCGCTTTTATCTGGAATCCGCAGCAGATCTGGAAGGACGGCGCGGCTGTCTGGTGGTAGGCAGCACCGTGGAATCCCAGGCGCTGGATGAAGAACTGGCCGGCCTGGCGCGCCAGGCCGTCATGCGCAACCGGGCATTTATTGACGAAATGATTCGCGAAGGCCAGCGCGATGGCTCGATCGCAGCCGGTATCGATCCGACACTGACGGCCGATCTGCTGCTCTGCCTGACTCTGGGAATGCGCGTTATGGGCAAGGTGACGGAAATTCGCGATGGCAATGCCGCCATCGCTCAGATCATGAAGCTGCTCGACTAAAAATTTTACCCATTTAGGAATTGATCATTTCCTAAATATCACAACGGGAGAAATCACCATGCCAACAAACACGTTAAACAACGGCCCTGCATCGCGCCCGGTGGCGTCGCTTCCCGGCTTTGAACATCGTTACGCTACCGTCGATGGCCTGCGGCTCCACTACGTGGCTGGCGGCAATGAAGAAGGCGCTACCCTGGTGCTGTTCGCCGGTTTTCCGCAAAGCTGGTACGCCTGGCATAAGGTCATGAAAGCGCTGGCCTCACGCTTTTATATTATCGCGCCGGACCTGCCGGGACAGGGGGATTCCGATAAACCGCTGGATGGCTACGATACCCTGACCCTGGCCGATAAGGCCCATGGCCTGCTGGCGCAACTGGGCGTGCACCGCTACTATCTGGCCGGGCACGACGTTGGCGCCTGGGTCGCCTGGCCTTTTGCCAACCGCTATCGCGATGAAGTGAAACGCCTGGCGTTACTTGATGCCGGTATTCCCGGCATTACCCTGCCGGACGCACTGCCACTGTCCCCCGATAAAGCCTGGAAGACATGGCACTTTGCGTTCCACATGATCGCCGATCTGCCGGAAGCCCTGATAAGCGGGCGCGAACGGCTCTATCTCGACTGGTTCCTGCGCCGCAAAACAGCCTTTCCGGACGCTTTCTCAGAACAGGATATCGATGAGTATCTGCGGGTATTTACCACCAGCGGCGGCCTGCGGGCGGGGCTGGCTTACTATCGGGCCGCCGATCTTTCCGCCCGCCAGAACCGCGAGCTACAGCAGGCGGGCCCCCTTAACGTGCCGGTACTGGCTCTTAGCGCCGATCGGGGTTCGATTCCCGATATGGCGGCACCGCTGCGCCCCTTCGTGACCAGGATAGAAGGACAGACCATCGCCCACTGCGGCCACTTTATTCCGGAAGAACAACCCCTGGCCACCGCCCGGGCATTAAGCGACTTCTTTATCTGAAAACAAAGCCCCCATCTGCCGGAGCAGTATGGGGGCTTTACTGGAAACGCCAGCCGGTTACCAGCCCTTTATGGCATCCCCTTTGTAGATCTCTTCGGTCTTTTTCACCACTTCATCAGAGCGAAACGCCTCAACCAGCTTCGCCAGTCGCGGATCGTCTTTATCTTCGCTCCGCGCCACCATCACGTTGACATAAGGCGAGGCTTTATCTTCCATAAACAGGCCGTCACGGGTGGCGGAAAGCCCAATTTGCGAGGCGAAGTTGTTGTTAATAATCGATAAATAGACGTTGCCGTCATCCAGCGTCCGGGTCAACTGCGGAGTATCCACTTCCACAAACTTCAGATGCTTAGGATTGGCAGTAATGTCCAGGGTCGTGGGCAGGAAGCCAACATCCTCTTTCAGCTTAATCAGCCCTTTCGCTTCCAGCAGCAGCAGACTACGCCCCAGAGTCGTGGCTTCGTTGGAGATAGTCACCGTCGCGCCGTCCGGCAGCTCAGACAGGTTTTTCAGTTTCTTCGAATAGCCTGCGATGGGGTAAACGAAGGTGTTGGTCAGGATCGCGAACTGATAGCCGCGCTCTTTCGACTGATCCTCCAGGTAAGGAATGCTCTGGAAGGCGTTAGCGTCCACGTCTTTATTACGCAGCGCCTCGTTGGGCAACACGTAATCATTAAAGGAGACGACTTCGACATCCAGTTGATATTTTTCATGAGCGACTTTTTTCACCACATCCCAGATGGCCTGGTCCGGACCGGTGTTAATCGCCACTTTTACTTTACTGTCATCGTCCTGAGAGCAGGCGGTCAACAACAGGCAGGCGCCAGCCAGCAGGGCGGCTACAATTTTTTTCATCTTAAAATTCCTTTTAATTCACAATGATAAATAATAATGATGCCATCCATTGGAGCACAGCCCTGCATAATGAGGAAATACCGTTATTGAATAACCATATATCCATCCAGACGTCTATTCACATAAAAGCGCCTGAGGCGCCTCGCTACGCGCCTGCCACCAGGTGCGCCAGTACCCGGCCACAATATCCGGATGGAAGCGCGCCGCGCTTAGCCGCGCCTGCTGGCGCATCCGGGACTGTTGCTCAGGATGGGTCAGCACCTCAATAAGCGCGTCGGCCAGCGCCTGTTCATCGCCATCCGGCACCAGGCGGCCGCAGTCGAAGTCGGCCAGCAGATCGCGCGGACCATACTTCACCGCCATACTGACCAACGGCGTCCCGTAACTTAGCGCCTCCAGACCGAACTGCGACTGCCCTTCCTGGTCGGAGCAGAGCACCGCGCAGCAGCTTTCGCTATGGAGCCGGGCGATGTCATCGGTAAAACCGTGGATCTTTATCGACGCCTCCAGCCCCAGTTGCGCCACCTGCCGCACCAGCCCCTGACGCAACGGACCGGCGCCCCAGGTGTGTAACTCCGCATCCGGCACCGCCTGTAGCACTCGCTGAAACACCCTGACCAGCAGATCGTGACGTTTTTCTGCCGAATAGCGCGCCATATAGAGCACCCGCCGGTTATCCCTGTTAGTGGGTGTAATACCAGCCAATGGAGCCTCATTCGGGATTATTCGCAGCATCTCGGGTTTTACGCCATCGCGTACCAGATCGTCATGCTGTTCCCGGGTCAGCACCAGAATTTGATCGACCGGCGCTTCCGCCACCAGCAGGTGCGCGTAGGACTGCTTCAATTTCCCATTGCGCAAACGGTGGGTATTATGAATAACCGACGTCACCGTGGCGTTAAAACGCGACCTGGGATCGGATAAGACAAAATCACGCCACGGCAGATTTTTATCGACGATAAAGTGCCAGCGCACCTCAGGCGCCAGAGTGGCATTCAGCGCCGCCGCCAGCCAGGCCGACTCGCTCAGGAAGCTGACCATGCCGCTTCCGGTCTGGTGCCAGTCGATGCGCGTCAGCACCGAACGATCGTTACGGCTCTGATAGTGTTTCAGCAGCAGCGCCTGACTGTGGCCGTCCACAAAAACCTCCAGCGCCAGGCGCTGCGGAGCGTCCTTATGGGCAAACTGCAAACGATACAGACCACCATCGCTGCGGGTACGGTTCAGTAGCGGCCCGGGCACCTGCCAGGGCAGCGCCGATAGTTCCCCGCGATCGCGCATCGCCAGCAGTCCGTCGTAAATCGACATTACCCGTACGCCCTGCGGCAGTCGGCCACTCTCTTTAAACTGCGCCACCGTCTGCCCCAGCGCCGGATTCCACGCCGACGTCATAATGCACGGCGTCTGCCCCAGCCGTTCAACGAACAGCCTGGCGCGCCGCGCCATCGCCACTTCGATGCCGTTGCCGACATTACGCAAGTTTTCCCCCAGAAACATAATCTGGGTGGCGGACCATGGCGTTAATGCCACCGGCTGGCGCTGACTGCGTCGCAGCCAGGTCAGATAAGCGACATAGCCCGACAGATAGTGCTCCACATCGTCGATCCGCACCCGATAGCCGTGATGACGAATGAAAAAGCTGCCAACAATGCGCCGGGGTCGTTTGAAATACATCGCCAGTTCCGGCCAGAAGAAGCCGTTCAGCAAGTAGCGCGCCCGGGTTTCCAGCGCCCGGTTAAATTTAGCGAGGTCGAAATCCGCCAGCAGCCCACGATGAGGAGAATTCGCCAGTCGGGTCAGGGTCTGTTGCGCCGCCATCATCAGTTCCAGCAGCGTGGGATAGGTGGTCACCCGCTCGGCAACAAAATCGAGGTGATCGCGGACATTGTCCAGAGCAAAGCGGAAATACTTCTCTTCCGGGCAGTAGATCGTCAGCTCATTAATACAGTAGCCCAGCCAGTGATCGTGGGCGCGCCAGTGCTCCTTAACGATAAAATGATCCACCGCTTTTTTAACGCGATCCAGCCAGCGGGCTTCGGCGGTCAGGCTGTACAGACGCATCAGCGCAAAGGCCGCTTCGCCATCGTAATAGATAATGCGATGAGCCTCTTTGAGCGACAGATCCGCCGCATTCAGCACGTGCACAAAGCCGCCGCTGTGCGGATCCTGCATAAAAGCAATGCCTTCCGCCAGCCGGTTCATCTGCTCCAGATAGCGGGTTTCGCCGGTGACTTCACTGTACTTCGCCAGCGCCAGGATCGCCACGGCGTTAGCGCCGAGTTTAATTTCATCACCGACATCCACCACAAAGTCGGCGCTGCCGCCGTCAGGCAATGAAAAATTCTGAATCAGTTGTCCGGTTAAATAGTCCAGCGCCCGCTCAATGGCCGCTTTATGTTCCGGATTACGCGTCAGTGACCAGCCATCGATCAGCGCCCAGGTACTGCTGGCGTGACGCAGGGCATTATAGGTACCAATTCGCCGGTCGAAACAGGGGAACCAGCCGTACTCATACTTGCCTTGCGCCAGTACCTGGCGGGCCAGGAAATCGCAGCCCTGAGTAATGGCCTGCGGCAACGCCGTCTGCTGCCAGTTTTCTACCTGCCGGAAACCGGAATAACGGCCCTGCGAAGTGAGTTCCCATACCTGGCGGCCATCGGTAAACAGGCCGCAGGTGGTAAAGCGCCACAGCGTTTCGCTGTCGCTTTCGGGCCAGCTTAGCGCTTCGCCAAAGCGCTGTTCGCCGTAGCGCGCCAGATTACCGGCATTGGGCGTGGCGACCGGAATCTTGCCGTCGTAGAGAATAGCGTTGGCGTTGATTTCCATTTCCAGCAGCGTCCGGGAGAATTGCGCGTCAAAACTCAGGCCAAAGCGGAAGTAATTACGCTTGGTACGCGCCAGTTTTTCCTTAAGCTGACCCCAGTTCAGAGGCTCAATCTTGTTCACCACCTCCACCCGCAGCCAGCAGGGCTCCACCTGTGATTTATGGCGCTGTTTTTGCAACGCCTGAGCGCCAGCCAGCCAGGCTTCGGGAAAGCTGCGTCCCCGTGCCGTTACCACCCGGGCACGGCTTTCCGGTGACCCCAGGCTAAAAAACAGCGTCCAGCCATCGCCTTGCTTTTCTGGCACCAGGGTCTGCGCCTGCGGCCAGGCGCGCTCTAATAAATGACTTAAAGACATTGCCATCCTCCCGGAAAATTAGCGTTCCCGCAGTGCTTCTTTGGCGCGGTTAAAGGGTTTAATCAGATAATCCAGCACCGTTTTCTCGCCAGTCTTGATATCCACGTTGGCGATCATACCCGGTACGATCGAAAAGCGTTTGCCTGCTTTGTTGTGCAAAAAGTCGTGATCAGTACGAATAAAGACACGGTAATAGTAGATTTCCGGTTTGGCCTCGTCCTGTATAGTGTCCGGCGAAATGCTCTCTACCTGCCCTTCCAGACCACCGTAGATGGCGTAGTCATAGGCGGTGATTTTCACCAACGCCTTCTGCCCCGGGTGAATAAACGCAATGTCGCGCGGCGACAAACGCGTCTCGATCAACAATCTATCGTCGATCGGCACAATCTCCATCAGTTCGCCGTTAGGCGGAATCACGCCGCCAATAGTGTTTACTTTAATATTTTTCACAATGCCGCGCACCGGCGAAGTCACCGTCATTCGCCGCAGGGAGTCGGCTCGTCCCTTAATAACTTCCGATAACGTGCTGGATTCGGCATTAGCTTTGGACAGTTCCTCCCGGGCCTGAACCAGATACTGGGAACGCAAATCCAGCATCTTCAGTTGCAGATCGGCCTTCTGACGCTGAAGTCGCAGAGCGTCCACATTGCTGGCAGCGCCGGTGTTCACCAGACGCTGGGTGATCTCCAGCTCCCGGCTTACCGACGCCAGAGACGCCTTAATCTGAGTCAGCGAGTCGGCATACTGGCTACGTCTGGCGTGATACAAGCGGCTCTCTGCGGAAATGAGCTGCGGAGAGTCCTTAAGCGCTTCCGGGAAGGTCAGTGGAAGATCGTTCACTTCGGCATACAGGCGAGCGCTGGCGGCCAGCGCCGCCCGATAGCGGGCCTCGCTCTCCCCTACGTTGGATTGCGAACGGGTCGGATCCAGTCGGGCGATTATCTGACCGGCCTGAACCCGCTGCCCCTCTTTTACCCCCAACGCCACCAGAATGCCGCCGTCCAGTGACTGAATCACCTGCTCGCGTGTGCTGGGAATCACCTTCCCGGTTCCGGTGGACACTTCGTCCAGAGTGCCGAACCACGCCCAGACCAGAGTCACCAACAACAGCAGCGCAATTACCACCACCACCCGTTGGGAGCGGGACAGCGCGCCATCATCCATGTCGCTATCCACTCCGGCCAGCAGCGGCAGCGCCTGTTCAGGCTGACTGTTTTTCATTATCGCCTCCCGCCGGGGCCGCTGCCCGGTTAAGCACCTGTTCTTTCGGCATATCCATCACCAGTTGCCCCTCTTTGAGTACCAGCACTCTGTCTACCAGCGCCATTACCGCGGTGCGGTGAGTCGCCACCACCAGGGTGCGTCCTCCCAGCCAGCGTTCAAGACGTTGCAGGAAGTCGCGTTCAGTGTGTTCATCCAGCGCCGCGGTGGGCTCATCCAGCAGCACAATATTGGGATCGCGTAGCAGCATTCGCGCCAGTAGAATGGCCTGGCGCTGGCCGCCCGACAGACCGCTGCCCCCCTCCATCACCAGATGGTCGAGCCCCAACGGCAGACGGCGGATAAAGTCCGCGCCGCCGCACACCTCCAGCGCCGCGAAAACCTCATCGTCTCTGGCATTCGGCGCCCCCAGAGTCAGGTTTTCGCGCAGCGTGCCGTGAAACAGTCGGGCGTTTTGGGTCAGCAGCCCGACGTTACGCCGCACATCCGCCATATCAATATGCCCCAGGCTCAGATTATCCAGAGTCAGTTCCCCTTCCATCAGAGGAATACCGCCAGCCAGCGCCTGTAGCAGGGTCGATTTTCCGGCGCCGTTGCGACCCAGTACGGCGATACGCTCACCGGCCTCGATCTCAAGCTTCGCGACCCGCAGCGGTACCTGGGGATCATCCTGGTGATAGCGGAACAGCGCATTGCTGAAACGGTAGTTGCCGTGCAGCACCGGACTGGCGATACGCTGCTCATCCGGACCATTTTCCACCGGCAGACTCATAATGCTGTCCAGTCCGGCTTTGGCGGCCCGTGCCTGCTGCCAGCGCGCCAGAACGCCGCACAGCGCGGTCATGGGAGCCACCATGCGCGCAGAAAGCTGCGAAGCGGCCACCACCGCGCCGGTCGTGATGTCACCGTCGATCACCAACGGCGCTCCCAGCATGACCACGCCAGCATAGACCATGCCCTGAACGCTCATCCCCCAGGCGATTAGCCCCTGGGTCAGCTTACGGGTGCGAACCCCAGACTGGGCGGTGATCTGGATATAGCCATTCCACTGCTGCAAAAAGCGATTTTCCGCCTGCATCAGCTTAATGTCTTCCAGCCCCTGGATACTTTCGACCAGCACGGCGTTACGCAGGGTCGATTCCTGCACATTCTGACGGGCCAGATGAGCCAGCTTTTTTTGCAGCATCAGACCCGGCGCCAGCATCAGGATCGCCGCCAGCGGCGCAATCCAGGCCAGTTGAGGCGCAATAACGCAAAGGACCACCAGAAACAGCAGGAAGAAGGGCAAATCCACCACGGCGGAAACGGTGGACGAGGTCACCATTTCACGAATCTGCTCCAGCTCGCGCAGTTGGGAGATAAAACTACCAGTAGAACGTGGCACCGCACTGTTGCGCAGTCGCAGGGCATGGCCAAACACCCGGTCGGAAATACGAATATCCGCCTGTTTGCCCAGTATGTCGGTAATGTGGCCGCGCATCAGCCGTAGCGCGAAGGCAAACAGCACCGCAATCAGCACTCCAAACGCCAGAACGTACAGCGTGGGGTACGACTGAGCCGGAATGACCCGATCGTAAACCTGCATCGAAAAAATAATGCCCGCCATCGACAGCAGATTGATAAACAGCGAAGCCAGCATCACATGGCCGTAAGGGCGCAGTTTCTGTATCGCAAGCTTACGCAGCCAGTCTGGCCGGAAAGCCTCCAGATAGCGGCTGGCACGGGGATCCCGCGCCTGGGCCGACGGGCGCAGCGCCACCACCAGACAGATTTCCGACAGCAGGTCCTGAAGCGGGTAGCGATTAATGAGCTCTTCATCGCGCGTCAGGCTGACCGCCACCTGGTCCTCGCCGTCAAAGCTGAGTATGACGCCAATCTGACCGTCGCGCAGTTGGACTGCCAGCGGCAATTGCCAGCGTGAAATCTGCCCGATCTCTTCGCTCAGAATTCGCGCCTGTAGCCCGGCCTGGCGTCCCAGGTTTTTCAGTACCTGCGCCAGAGGCTGTTCGCTCTGCCAGTTGGCAACCGCCTGCAAACTGCCCGCGGAGTATGTAATACGATAATGACGGGCCACCTGGGCGATAACCCGCTGCCAGTCGGCAATATCTTGCGCCGTTGGTGTTTCTACGTGCGGCGCTGGAAGGATGTCACTCATGAACGGATCTCCACGCCCTGGATGGCTTGTTTATCAAGAGAGAAGGCGCTACGGGTGCGCCCGGTGCTGTACAGGCAGTCGAGTTGCAGGCTTCTGAGCTGACTTCGGGTTTGCTGTTCCACGAAGCGCGACTGGAAGATCTCCTGCTCAATGTTGAGCACATCCAGTAGCGGGCGGGTGCCCAATTCAAGGTATTGCTGCTGATACAGGGTGCGGGTCTTCTCGCTCAGCGCCTGTTGGCGGGCCTGAATCAATAGCGCCTGCTGCAGACTGACCGCTTCGTTGCTGGCCTCGCTCAGTTGCTGGCGAACCTCTAACTGCGCGGTTCTTACCGCCGCCGTCGCCGCCGCCACGCTGTGCTGCGCCGCATCGCGACTGGCGGTTAGCGCTCCCCCCTGATACAGCGGCATCTGCACCCGGACCCAGGCAGAATACTGGGTCCGATCCAGGGTCTGACTGTTGGCATAGCGATCGTTCAGGTAGTGGGTAACTTCAGGTTCCAGAGAAATGGTGGGCAGCAGTTGGGCGTTCGCGCTATCCAGCTGCGCCACGGCCTGATTCATTTGGGCATGGGCTGCCAGCACTTGCGGTACCAGTTGGTCGTCGATATGCGATACCTGGCAGGCGCCATCCATCTGACGCGGGAAAACGTCACTGACTGATTGAGTCTGTTCCCACCCCAGATAAGTGGAGAGCGTGGCCCGCCAGCGTTCAAGGCTGGCCTGATACTGGGTCAGCGTCGCTCTGGCACCTTCGATACGCGCTTCGGTCTGCACCACATCCGACAGCGAACTGGCGCCTTCGCTATTGCGCTGACGCGCCAGCACACCGATTTTATCCAGTGCCGCCAGTTGTTCCTGCGCAATGGCTACCAGCCGTTGATAGCCCTGAACCTGAACCAGCGCCGCACCGGCGTCGTGGGCGATTTTATCAATGCTCAGCAGCACCATAGCCTGCTGCTGCGCCACGGCGGCGTTCGCTTCGCGCACCGAGCTGTCGACTTTGCCGAAGTCGTACAGCATTTGTGAAATGGATAATACCAGCGACGGACTATAGCCATGATCGGTATAGGTATTGGTCACGCCGTTATTAAATCCCCCGTTGACCTGGGGATAATATTTCGCGCGTGCCACATCGACTTTCGCCGCCTGGGTAAAAAGTTTATTAATTTCTTCACTAATATCCGGATACCACTGAACGGCGCGATGTACCGCAGCGTTAATATCCAGCGGCGTGGAAGGCTGATGGCGCAGAGGCTCCATCACCTGGCCTGTTAATGCAGGTAGTTGCTGTGCCTTTAATTGCTGGGGGTCAATCGTTCGAATGTCGTCCGATTCAGATGCGGCATAGCATGGCATCATTCCCATTAGCAGGCAGACGATCCCCACATGGCAATAGCGATGTATTCCCATATTACTTCCCAAAAATTCAGTTTTATTATGATTAGCACGATAAATAATCGTTATTTTCTCCGCCGGTATCGTTATTCAATCCGATACCTGGCGGGCACATCCCTGTGCCGCCTGTTTTCCGTTACACGTTATCCTGACTGTTGTGCTGTAGCAGTTCGTCCAGCGTGACTTCTGCCCCTTCCAGGGTAATCAGTTCCGTGGACTGGTATTGCGAACCGCTACCGTCTCTGTCGATTGAAATAACGGTGTTTCCGTCTTCCGTATGCTCCACCGACAGATACTGGCCGAAGGTATCGCTACTGCCATCCCAGTCGGTAAGCAGCCCGGTGACGTCTACGCCATCGCCATCGGCGGTGGAGAAGTCGCTCCAGACATTGTCGCTACCGTTACCGCCGGTGCTGTCCTGTGCATCCAGCAGGTTAAAGATGACCGTATCGGCCCCCGCCCCCAGCGTATAGGTATCGTCATAGGCGGTACTGGTGACCGTATCGCCCTGACTGCTACCACTCAGCATCGGATGCAGATCGACCGTCAGCGTCGCACTGACGCTGGCGTTATCTGCGGTCTTCAACTGATAGTCAAAGGTCTCCTTCTGGGTGATGGACGTGATATCAACATCGCCATTCAGGCTGTAGCTGTAGTGACCGTCGCCATAAATGGTGAGGGTGCCGTACTTGCCTGCCAGGGTTGCCGGCTGCTCATCGTACTGATTGAGCGTAACCGACTGCTGGTCGTTACTGACGATAAGCTGAGTGTTGATATCAAGGGTTTCATCCGCTGCGCCATCGGCATCGCTGCCATCCAGGATGTTGCCCGTGACGGTCACGGCTTCACCGGTATGGAACTCATCCAGTGTGATTTCGGTGCCTGAAAGCGAGGCATCAACCGATACCGTTGGCCGTGAAATCACCGTTCCCGCCGCATCGGAGATGCTGGTGACGTGCAGAACATAATCTCCCCCTGCCAACACCAGGGAGCCCAGGCTTATCGCCTCCGGCGACGCATTGCTGTTGGTTATCAGGGGCGAGCTACTGCTTGCCACCACTTCGCCTGCCGCATTGGTAATGGTGTAGCTAATGGTCAGCCCCACGCTGCCCAACAGCAGGCTATCGTCCAGGGCGTACTGCAACGAGATCCCCGTCAGGACATGGCCTTCATCCACGTGGAAAGCGCCCTGGGCGTTCTGCGTGACGCTGCTGCTGCCGGTGGTCCAGTCGGCGCTGGCCAGGTTTACCTGACTAAACGCAGCGCTAACGTTGGCCGCAGCCGCTTCCAGCGCCACCGTATCATCAACGGCGGTAAGCTGAGGCTGGGTCAGATTAACGGTCAGGGTCGCGGTGGACTGAGTCCCCTGCGGTCCGGTAACCGTATAGCTAAAGCGTTCGCTCGCTCCGACGTTCGCCGCTTCCTGACCGCCATACAGGGTATAGGTGTAGTTCCCCTGATTATCGATGGCCAGTTCGCCATACAGACCGGCAATGGTGGTCGTCCCGTCGCTGGCGATGGTGACGCCGTTCACGCTACTAATCACACTGCCTTCAGGCACCGTATCGGCCCCGTCACCTTCGCTTACCACGTTGCCCGTAACGCTGACGTTATCGGTGGATACCGAGTGGGTCACATCGGACAGCACTTTCAGGGTATATCCCGTCGCCACTGAAAGACCGCTGGTAGCATTGAGCAGGAACAGGTAGTTACCTTCCGTCAGGGTAATCGGCAGTTCATCCGAAACTCCGCCCAGCAGGATGATTCGATACCAGTCTTCCACGCGCTGCATGACCTGATACTGGCCGCTCTGTTCATCGTATTTGTAGATGTACAGATCGAACGAGGTTCCTATCGCAATGCCACCGGCATTGGCCTGCAGGTTCAGGTTGCGTACTTCATCCGCCCCTACGGAGAAGGTTGCCTGGTTATTGATATCGATCAGGCTGAGATCCAGGATATCGCCCAATCCCAGGTTCAGCAGTACAAAGCCGGTCTTCGAACTTTCACCGTTATCGGTTTCCTGATAGACAGTTTCGACATCCAGCGTGACCCGATCGTCAACGGCCGTTACCACTTCGTCGCTGCCACCCGGCGGCGTCAGCGCTATGGTCAGGTTCGCACTGGAGCTTTGCGTTCCGTCGCTCAGGGTGTAGGTGAAGGTTTCGGTTTTACCCTGTACCGAGGTCGAGGTATCCAGCAGCGTGTAGGTCCAGCTACCGTCGGCAAACAGCGTCAGCGATCCATACTCGCCGTCAATGGTCACCCCTTCGCCACTGGCGGGAACCTCAACGACCGTACCATCGCTATTGGTGACCTGACTAACCAGCGTGCCTGCCGTTACGCTATCGCTACCGTGAACGCCGTCATCATCGGTAATCAGGTTACCGCTGGCCGTACCGCTAACGCCCGGCCCGGTATCGGTGACATCAACCGCGACGGTGGTGGTGGAAAGCAGCCCCAGCAGCGCGTTATCACTGAGCGCCGTGACGCGATACTGTCCGGGTTCCAGGTTATCCAGGGTCAACGAAACGGTGTCGCCACCGATAATGGAGATAAGCGACGGATCGCTGGAGCTATCTGCCACGGTGACCCAGGTTTCGCTGCTGGCATCCCAGCGCTGCACCGCCACATCCAGATCGCTGATGGCGGAAAGTAACGAACGACCAGTGACTGTCACATCGATACTGGCGCTGTGCCCTTCCTCGACGGTGAAGCCGGTAACGGCATTACCGCTGCCCAGATTAATTAATCCGCCCAGAAGACCGATAAAGATGCTACCGGTATCCGAATGGCTGCTGGTGGTCTGGGTTGTGGTGGACGTCAGCTCCAGTTGGATTGCATCGTCTCTGGCCTGGAGATCGGAGTCGCTGTCAGAGTCCGAGTCGCTGTCGGAGTCTGAGTCGCTGTCCGAATCTGAGTCGCTATCGGAGTCTGAGTCGCTGTCTGAATCCGAGTCACTGTCAGAGTCAGAATCGCTGTCCGAATCCGAGTCACTGTCAGAATCCGAATCGCTGTCAGAGTCCGAGTCGCTGTCGGAGTCCGAGTCGCTGTCGGAGTCCGAATCGCTGTCCGAATCCGAGTCGCTGTCCGAATCCGAATCGCTGTCTGAATCCGAGTCGCTGTCAGAATCCGAATCACTGTCGGAATCGGAATCACTGTCAGAGTCAGAATCGCTGTCCGAATCCGAGTCACTGTCAGAATCCGAATCGCTGTCAGAGTCCGAGTCGCTGTCGGAGTCCGAGTCGCTGTCGGAGTCCGAATCGCTGTCAGAGTCTGAGTCGCTGTCGGAGTCAGCATCGCTGTCAGAATCCGAATCACTGTCAGAGTCGGAATCGCTGTCAGAGTCCGAATCGCTGTCTGAATCCGAGTCGCTGTCAGAGTCTGAATCGCTGTCGGAGTCAGCATCGCTGTCCGAATCCGAATCGCTGTCCGAATCGGAATCACTGTCAGAGTCAGAATCGCTGTCAGAGTCAGAATCGCTGTCAGAGTCCGAGTCGCTGTCGGAGTCCGAGTCACTGTCAGAATCGGAATCACTGTCAGAGTCTGAGTCGCTGTCAGAGTCGGAATCACTGTCAGAGTCGGAATCACTGTCGGAGTCCGAGTCACTGTCAGAGTCTGAGTCGCTGTCGGAGTCCGAATCGCTGTCCGAATCCGAATCACTGTCAGAGTCAGAATCGCTGTCCGAATCCGAGTCACTGTCAGAATCCGAATCGCTGTCAGAGTCCGAGTCGCTGTCGGAGTCCGAATCGCTGTCAGAATCCGAGTCGCTGTCCGAATCTGAGTCGCTATCGGAGTCTGAGTCACTGTCAGAATCGGAATCGCTGTCAGAGTCGGAATCACTGTCAGAATCGGAATCACTGTCAGAATCGGAATCACTGTCAGAGTCTGAGTCGCTGTCAGAGTCGGAATCACTGTCAGAGTCGGAATCACTGTCGGAGTCCGAGTCACTGTCAGAGTCTGAGTCACTGTCAGAGTCAGAATCGCTGTCAGAGTCAGAATCGCTGTCGGAGTCTGAATCGCTGTCGGAGTCAGCATCGCTGTCCGAATCCGAATCGCTGTCAGAGTCAGAATCGCTGTCGGAGTCTGAATCGCTATCCGAATCCGAGTCGCTGTCGGAGTCTGAATCGCTGTCGGAGTCCGAGTCACTGTCAGAGTCTGAGTCGCTGTCAGAGTCTGAGTCGCTGTCGGAGTCCGAGTCGCTGTCTGAGTCAGCATCGCTGTCCGAATCCGAATCGCTGTCTGAATCCGAGTCGCTGTCGGAGTCTGAATCGCTGTCCGAATCCGAGTCACTGTCAGAATCGGAATCACTGTCGGAGTCCGAATCGCTGTCAGAGTCAGAATCGCTGTCGGAGTCTGAATCGCTGTCGGAGTCAGCATCGCTGTCCGAATCCGAATCGCTGTCTGAATCCGAGTCGCTGTCAGAGTCTGAATCGCTGTCCGAATCCGAGTCACTGTCAGAATCGGAATCACTGTCGGAGTCCGAGTCACTGTCAGAGTCGGAGTCTGAATCGCTGTCGGAGTCCGAATCGCTGTCCGAATCCGAATCACTGTCAGAGTCGGAATCGCTGTCAGAGTCCGAATCGCTGTCTGAATCCGAGTCGCTGTCAGAGTCTGAATCGCTGTCGGAGTCAGCATCGCTGTCCGAATCCGAATCGCTGTCAGAGTCAGAATCGCTGTCGGAGTCCGAGTCACTGTCAGAATCGGAATCGCTGTCAGAGTCGGAATCACTGTCAGAATCGGAATCACTGTCAGAGTCTGAGTCGCTGTCAGAGTCTGAGTCGCTGTCAGAGTCGGAATCACTGTCAGAGTCGGAATCACTGTCGGAGTCCGAGTCACTGTCAGAGTCTGAGTCGCTGTCGGAGTCCGAATCGCTGTCCGAATCCGAATCACTGTCAGAGTCAGAATCGCTGTCCGAATCCGAGTCACTGTCAGAATCCGAATCGCTGTCAGAGTCCGAGTCGCTGTCGGAGTCTGAGTCGCTGTCTGAATCCGAATCGCTGTCGGAGTCCGAATCGCTGTCAGAGTCTGAGTCGCTGTCAGAATCAGCATCGCTGTCAGAGTCCGAATCACTGTCGGAGTCCGAGTCGCTGTCTGAATCCGAGTCGCTGTCGGAGTCCGAGTCAGCATCGCTGTCTGAATCCGAGTCGCTGTCGGAGTCTGAATCGCTGTCAGAATCCGAGTCACTGTCAGAATCAGCATCGCTGTCCGAATCGGAATCGCTGTCGGAGTCCGAGTCAGCATCGCTGTCTGAATCCGAGTCGCTGTCAGAGTCAGAATCACTGTCCGAATCCGAGTCGCTGTCCGAATCCGAGTCGCTGTCGGAGTCTGAATCGCTGTCAGAGTCCGAATCGCTGTCAGAATCAGCATCGCTGTCAGAATCAGCATCGCTGTCAGAGTCTGAGTCGCTGTCAGAGTCGGAATCACTGTCGGAGTCCGAGTCGCTGTCAGAGTCTGAGTCGCTGTCGGAGTCAGCATCGCTGTCAGAGTCCGAGTCGCTGTCGGAGTCGGAGTCGGAGTCACTGTCAGAATCGGAATCGCTGTCAGAGTCGGAATCACTGTCGGAGTCCGAGTCACTGTCAGAGTCTGAGTCGCTGTCGGAGTCAGCATCGCTGTCAGAATCCGAATCACTGTCGGAATCGGAATCACTGTCAGAGTCGGAATCGCTGTCAGAGTCCGAATCGCTGTCGGAGTCCGAATCACTGTCTGAATCCGAGTCGCTGTCAGAATCAGCATCGCTGTCCGAATCCGAATCGCTGTCCGAATCCGAATCACTGTCTGAATCCGAGTCGCTGTCAGAATCAGCATCGCTGTCCGAATCCGAATCGCTGTCCGAATCCGAATCGCTGTCCGAATCCGAATCACTGTCAGAGTCCGAATCGCTGTCAGAATCAGCATCGCTGTCCGAATCCGAATCGCTGTCCGAATCGCTATCCGCATCAGCGTCAGAGTCTGAACCGCCGCCAGCTCCCTGACCTTGTACATTCACGGAAAAATCCGGGGAACGGGCGCTTACGTTCCCTACCGCATCGGTGACAACCGTCGAGAAATGATGAGAACCCTTTGTCAGTTCAGAAGGGAAGGTAAAGCTCCAGTTGCCATGGCTATCCGTAATCGCTTTGCCAATCAGCGTATCGCCATCATAAACAGAGATGGTACTTCCGGGCTCCGCATTACCACGTAAAGTGGGACGCGTATCGTTAACGGTTCCGCCGTTGGAAATAATCTTGATATCTTTGCCGGAATCATCGATCAGCTCCAGATTGGTGACGGCGGCAACCTGAGTATCCACGGTCACGACGAGCTCCGTCGAACGCTCACTCACGTTTCCGGCTTTATCCGTGACGGTAATGCTCAGACTGTGCTGACCATCGCTCAGAGATGTCGACGGCGTAAAACGCCAGTTGCCATTGCTGTCCGCCGTGACGCTACCCAGCACTTTATCGCCATCATAAACGGTGACCAGGCTGCCCGCTTCCGCCGTTCCGCTCAACGCGGGCAGACTGTTACTGGTTGCACTCTCACCGCTAATGGTGCCGGCTTCAGGCGCGCTGGTATCCACTGTAATCGTAAATGACGGGGAAGGATCGCTCACGTTCCCGGCGCTGTCCGTTACCGTCACGCTCAGGCTGTGCTGACCATCACCCAGCGCCGTCGATGGTTTAAAACTCCAGTTACCATTGCTGTCAGCCGTGACGCTGCCCAATACCTTTTCACCATCATAGATAGTGACCAGACTGCCCGCTTCCGCCGTTCCGCTCAGGGTTGGGCGGGCATCGTTCGTGGCGCCGCCGCGGGTAATCTCCCCGGTAACGGGTTCCTGATCATCAACAATCTTCAGATCGTCGACGACGGCGGGCGCCGTATTATCATCCTCACCAGAATCCATTTCCGGGGGGACATAGCTATGATGATTATCGTCATCGTTATTCGCCCCCAGGAACATGGCAGCGATACCCAGGGCGCCCGCACCGGCCATGATAAAAGGCGCTGCGCTGATGCCTTCATCCTCTGCGGCCAGTGCGCTGATATCTTCTATGGGCTGGAAATGCGGTACGCTTTCCGGGTTTTGCACCCACCACAATGCGCCTTGCCCATCTTCCAGTACCAGCTTGCTGGTTTCCCCCTGTTCATTTGCGGTAAAAAAATTTTTTACCACAACTTTTTCGCCATTATTTAGCGAAATTGAGAGGTCATTCCCCACCCTGCTGGTTCCCGCAATATCTTGCGGGTTTATTTTTAATTTCACAATGCCTGGTGAAGATAAATTAATCTCATTGCCGCTGGTAGCGCGCATGGCATTACCAGCAGCATCGGTGATTGCGATGTCTACCATATTAGCTTCCATTACAAAGGTTAAGCTGACCAGAACTAATCAGCGCCGCTGTATGTATTTTTTAAAGTTATTGCTATGTGAATTGTTATTTCTGCCTGGGAGATACAACAGAGCGCAAAACTAACAACAGACGCAACTCTGGCATCCCAGGGCAGTCTCTTTTTCATCACCACCTGTAAGGGAATATGTAAAACGGTTTATGGGTGTTTCGAGTCTAGCTGGATGCTCAAAAAGTGCAAAACAGGTATAAGAATAATCTATAAAGACTTTATTCACTGAAATAAATACAGCATCCATATGAAAATAAACATAAAAACAAAATCACTTTAGGATAAACGCCACAATAACCACTTGATAGCAAAGGTTAAAAAAACCAACCAATCACAAAAAAAGAGATTAAATCCAAAAAACAAAACAAATAAAGAAAAACAAAAAGGCAGAAAACCAAAAACCCAGAACAAAAAACTATAAAAGAGCAAAAAATAAAAACAAACAACCAAAACAAATGAGTAGAAAAGGTAAACATCACTAATGCATCAAATCCTTCCATTAAATAATCATAGCATTTGCATGGTTATTTTTAGATATTTATCCTTAAACATAAAAAGGCTATCACCCATTATTTGACGTTGTTTTATGACCATCAGACAAAAAATTACCAATCGATATAATTCAAATGCGTTATCAATTTGGCGTGTTATTTAACCACACAGTGATACATATATAACGGAAGATAAATAACCTGATAATTAAGTAAGGGATAGAATGAAGGCGAGTGGAGAAAAGTATCTCCATCGTTTTACGGAGGAAACGGGAAGGTTCAGACAGAATCACAAGAAGAAAAATGATGCCAGGAAAAGGGCCCCTGTACGGGGCCCTGTCAATCAGAAGTTCACTTTCACACCCAGCATGGCGCTGGTATCGCTGTAGCCCTTGTCGCCAACCTGCTGGGCCACGTTGCCCCACAGGTTAACCTGTGGGTTAAGCTGACCCTCCACGCCCACTTTAAGCTCGCCGATATTACGCGCACCGGCCTGAGTGACCCGAACACCGTTCATCGTGGCGCCAAAGTCACGAGTGTTGTGGATCCAGTTCGCCTCAACAAACGGCTCGAAGGTCCGCTGCTTACCGTCATCCAGCTTGCTGTGGCCTTTAATAAAGCCGCGCAGGCCAAGCCGGGTCTGAACGTTACCGTCCCCTTCGCTGGAGATCCGGGTACCGTTGACTTCGGTATGGTCGTCGGCTTTTACCCCCATCCAGATAGCCTGCGCCTTCGGCTGGATGTAGAAGCGGGTACGCTCATCACGCTCGCCCAGTTTCCAGGTATAACCGGCTTCCACCGATCCCGTCAGCCCCTTCGACTTATAGCTTTCGCTGCCGATGGATTCACCGCTAACGCTGTTGTTAAACCAGCTGTACTGCAACCAGGTATCCACATAAGCGCCGGTTTTGGTTTCGTTATCCTGCAACCAGGTGCCGTACAGCCCCACGCTGTAGCCGTTAATACTGCCGTCGGCATGATAACCGCTGTGGCTGTTACGGCTGTTGCTCTTCTGGTTGGCATAACCACCCATCACCCCAAGATGGAACCGGTTCTGTCCGTCGCTGCTCCACTGAGCGACATCGCCGCCGAGCTGCATCACATAACGGTTTGCCTGGGTGCTGAGCTGGCCGCTGCTGTCCTTAAAGCGGTTGTGTCCACCGACATTGCGCAGCCACATGCTGGTCACCCGCTTTTCACCGGTCAGAGCATCCACATAGTGGGTTTCCCCCAGACGATCGTGCAGACGGTTAACAAACAGCGTATTGGCCGCCGCGATATTCGCCGTGTAGATCCCGGCTTCCGGACGAACCCAGGGCTCTGGCGTTGGTTCAGGATCCGGGGTCGGTTGCGGATCGGGATCCGGAGTGGGTGTCGGATCCGGATTTGTACCGCTAACCAGATACCAGTTACTGGCATTGCTTCCCGAGCCGCGCACCAGTTGATAGTCGTACGCCCCCGCCACAATACGGCCAGACTGGGTGAATTCACCGGCTGAATTACCGCCGACGCTGATAAGCTCAATGCCGTTCAGGGTCTGCGCGCCGCTGCCTCCCGCGTTGGTGACGCTCACCGCCGAAGTACCGCTGGTGGATCCATCAATAATCATGCGATCGGTCGCGGAATCATCGCCGCCCAGCGCGGTGTTAAAGGCGATAGTCCCACCATTGCCAACATAGTCGCCGCTCACGTGCAGCACATTACCAGGGGTGCCGAAGCCGCTCTGGCCAATGACAATATTGCTGGCGTTAGTCAGGTTTCCGCCCACGGTAAAGGTGGTGGCGCTGCCTGATGTCGCCAGCGCTCTGGTCAGCGGAGAGGTCAGTTCGCCCACCACCAGGGTACCCTGGTTGCTGACATCGCCCGCCGTACCGCCATAACCGCCAAACACGGCGCCGCTGGCGATACTGACCGCAGAGGATGCCAGCGTCACGTCGCTGCCTGCGCTACCCAGCGTCAGAGTGCCGGCGGCAACGTCCGTCTGGCCGGTATACTGCGCAGCGGCCTGTTGCAGTACGACCTGGCCTGCGCCAGCCTTGTGGACATCGCCGCTACCGCTAATGGCATTTGCTATCTGCCAGCGTTCGGCAACATCCAGCGTCAGAGTGCCTTCGTCTGCCACCGCGCCCGTTCCCAGACTGGCCGGAGAAGTGGCGGTAAGCTGACTGTCTGCGGAGATATCAAAACGACCGGCAAAGCGGCTGTTGTCGCCACGTAGAGTGACGTCGCTGCCCTGCTCTGCGGCCACCAGGCCTGCGCCGCTCAGGGCATTAACCAAATCGCCCGCAGCCTGTTTCAGCCTCAGCGTGCCGTCTGCCTGTATACCGCCGCTACCCAGCCCGGAGACATGGTTCAGCGCCGCCTCTGCGCCCGCGTCAATGCGGGTCGCCGCGCTCAGTTCGCTGTTCGCGCCGTTAATCGCCAGCGTGCCGCCGCTCAGAACCAGGTTACCCGCACCGGACAGGGCGCCGTTTACCTCGCCGCCGTTCGCAACGGTTAGCGTTCCGCCGTTCAGCATGGTTTTCGCGCCCGCCTGCGTATTCAGCAGACCGACTCTCTGACTGTGTCCCCCCATATCCACGGCGGTGTCTGCCGCCTGGCGCAGTTCAGCGGTCTGGCCCAGCACGTTGTCGTTTACCATCAACAAATTGCCGCTGCGAACATCGGTTACGCCGGTATAGTCGTTATCCAGATTCGACAACGACAGCGTATTCCCGGCGCCGCTATCCACGGCCAGATCGCCGTCGCCGGTCACCTGGGCGCTAAGATCGGCGCCCGCGCCCTGCAGGCCTGCGGCGCTCAGCGTCAGCGCATCTTCGCCTTTTGTCAGCAACGCCAGCGACTTCAGGCCGTAGTTCACCCAAAGCCCGTCGCTGTTATCGCCACCGGTAAGACGATAATCATAGGTGGCGTTCGCCACGGCCATTCCGTTCTGTTCTACGCTGGCGGTGACCGCATCGCTGATGACGTTACCGTTCTGATCGATAAGGGTCAGGTTGCCGCCGCTGCCCGCAACGGTGCCGGTGCTGCCTGCCAGTTTTAGTCCGATTTGGGCATCGTCCTGCTGCATCAGGCTCAGCGTATTGTCCGGCAACGTCGGCGCATTCAGCACCGGATTCAACATCACCTGCACCTGTCCCCGACCACTGATGTCCAGCAGGTCCGTCGTTTCCACATAGGATTCCGCCACGCCCTTACCCAGGGTATCAGTATCAAAACGGGCGGTACCGCCGTTAAAGGTCAGGCCACCAATGGTCTGGGTGCCTTTGGCAACGGTCGTTATATTGCCGTCGCTGAGCTTCAGCGTGGCTTTCGACAGCGCGCTTGTGTTATCGCCATCCAACAGGAAACGGCTGTCGGCCAGATCCACGGTCCCCGTAAAGCCATCCCCGGCGTTGTTGGCGGTAAATGCAAAAGCGTTATCCGAACTTCCCAGATTCACCTGGACCAGACCGGTGCCCGCCAGATGGCTGGCAAAGTCGACGTTTTTATCCGCCACAATGCCGAGCGTACTACCGGCCTCAATGCTGTAGCCAGTGCCCGCCGCATCATCCTGATTGTCGCCCAGCGCCAGGGATACCTTATTCAGCGTGAACCGGGACTGATTGATCAGGCTGATATTTTCAAAGCCGTTCAGCACGCCATCGGCATTCAGCGCATACTGCGAACCATCCAGCTGCAGCAAATCGCTCCCCGTACCGGCATTCAGCGAAGTGAAAAGCGCGCTGTCGGTATCATCGATATTTTTCAACCGATAGCTGTCATTGCCGCCAAGGGTGAAGACATCGGTGGCCTGACTGCCGTGCTCCAGATTAACGCGGTTTTCCCCGCCTTCCAGATTAACCCTGCCGCGAATAACGCCGCCCTGGGCGTTAGTAAAAGCTATGCCAGAAGAGTCGGATGACGCCTGTACGGCAACCTGATCCGCTGAACGGGCCAGAATAGAACCGCTGTTGAGCATGCTATCCAGTCCGCTACTCTGCAGGTCCACCACAGCCTTTTCCAGTGAGGAAGAGCTCAGGTTGCCGCTTTGTTCAACGCGGCTGGTTGTGCCGCCGATCTCCAGCGCCGCCCCCCCCTGCTCATTATTGATATTAACGCTAACGCCGCTCATCACCGCCCCCCGGGTATTGGTCACCAGACCTTTACCCTGAGCGGAGTTAACATCAATGACCAGATTCTGGGATGCCGAGAGATCGAAGGCGCCATCGGTAGTCGAGCCATCCTTATTCTCAAACAGAATGCCGGTGCCGCTACCGTTAACGGAGATCGCTCCGCTGTTTTCCGAAGCCAGGGTGGAGGCCGTACGGATACCGGCCCCTTTGCCCACGTTAATGGTGGTATCGGTCAACTGAATGCCGGTGATTTCCGCCGTGTTTTCAATTCCGTTGCCGGTACCGTCAGCATCCATCTGGATGGTGGCGCCTTCAACGTTCAGCCCCACTGCGCCGGTATCCAGCAGAATGCCGTTAGCGGTTCCCTTAGCATTCGTGGTTCCCGCGCCGCTCAGCGTCAGAGACGCGCCGTTCCCTACGCGATAGGCCGCCGTGCCATCCGTTGCGGTAACGGTTCCGGTATTGGTGACCGTCGAATCCGGACCTTCAATATCGACGGCGACGCCATTGACGGCGATGGTTTTGCTGTTATCCAGGGTACCGCCATTAACCAGTACGCCAGTACTGTCGGCAGCGCCGGTAAAATCAATGCTCCCCTTATGTTCCAGCGTACCGCCACTCAGCACTTTGTATCCCAGGGCATCTGAAGCGGTATTGTCTGCCGACAGCGTGGCATAGCTGGTCAGAACGGAATCCCCTTTCAGACTCGCATCTTCTTTTGCGTCTTTGTAATCAAAATAGCGACCGTCGACGATACCGGCCGTTGCGCCCGTACCAGAAATGGTAATGTCAGTATCAGCATCGATAGTACCTTTCGCGCCGCCTTCCACGCGCACGCCAGTCGCCCCTTCGGCATGCACCTCCAGCGCCAGACCGCCGGTAGTCAGCGTACTTTGTTCGCCTTTGCTCGTCTGACCCGTAACGCGAATAATAGTTGAATCTTTTCCGGTCGCGCTAAGCGTGGATGTACCAGCGGTATCACCCGTAAAAGTTGCTCCCTTATCAATACGGTATAGCGTAGAGCCCTGCGTAGAGACGACCTGCGACCCCGTAGCGGTATTATTAACCGTAGAGCCGGCGCCGTAGATCAGGTAACCGGTCTGCTCCTGACCAGAGATAAAATTGACGGACCCTTGATCGATAACATTGATGACGCCGCCGTTCTGAGCGTAAACCCCCACGGCGCGATCGCCGTTAAGATTGATATCGCCGGAGATAATCGCCAGGGCGCCGGTCTCCTCAGCCACCACGCCATAGTTCGGATAGCCGCTGGCCGAATCGAAGCCGTTGTTAATATTGATGGTGCCGGTATGGGTCGCCTGACCGCCGCCCAGCACATCGATACCGATGGCGTTTATTCCGTTCAGATTAATTGTGCCGCTATTCACCACCCGGTCGGCGCGCGTGGCATCTTTCTGAACCAGTATCCCGACGTTACGGGCCGCCGAGCCAGAAACAACATTGCCGTTAATATTAATGGTTCCGGCCTGATTCAGAGTGGCGGTGCCGCCAATATCTATCGCAGTCGCATTCTCTACCAGGCTGCCGATGGTAATGGAAGAGTCCTGAGTTGCATTAAATACCGCACTGCCATAAACATGAACGCCAATGGAGTGCTGCCCGATAGCCAGATCCGCCGTATCTTCGGAAACCGAGCGCTGGGCTTCCCGACCAATATAGATCTGGCCGTTATTGGTCACCCGGGTACTGTCCTGAGCCTCCACGCCAATATTGCTTTCGGTGCTTAATATACCTGTCGATTCCTGAGATGCGGCGATATTCAGGTTGCCATCGTTGGTAAAGTCCGCGTGACTGGCGAGAAGCACCCCGGTATTGCCCCTGTAATCGTCTCTTGCCGCGATATTAATCATACCGGTCGCGTTATTCTTAACGACTGCATAACCATCTGCAATAATCGCCGACTGCTGACCGTATGCGACCCCTTCCATTTGCTGCTCACCGAAATAGGCCGCCATCTCCGGGTTGGTACCTGCATCAATTATTCCATTATTTTCAGCCACTGAGGTCTGGTGCGCGGCGATAATATAAGAATTCTGAAGGGGATTTCCGGCGCTGCCTAAAATACCGTTGTTCACCAGGGTAGCGCCATTCTCCAGATTTACCAACGTCGCGGTAGAGTCAACCATCTGGATATTGGCACTGTCGCCAATCGTGACCGCCGCCCCGGCGCCGTCTGCGTGAATAAATGAAACTGCCTTGTCGTTAACGTAACCCCGCACCGCATCATCAGCTGCGATATCCACATCAGCGAAAACCTTATGGATGGTATTATCCCAGGCTTTCATCAGATCTTCGCGATACCCCTTTTCATCAAGGTGGATTTCGCCACTCTGAAGGGCTTTAATAATCGCGCTATTATAGTTCTTAAAATCCTCAAGGTTATTAACTGTCTGTTGGCCAATGACGCTATCAAACGTCCCAGTAAAACTATCAACGGGCATATTTGCCAGCGCTCTGCTGGCATCACTGATATTGTTATTGTTATTTCCCAGAGAGACCACGGTCTTAGAAAGGTAGTTCAGAATCGCTCTGCCGCTGCCGTCAGAGGTGACGTGGAAAGCGGATGAAAGGTTCTGATCTTTCACACTACTTTTTAAGATGGCGCTAAACCGGTTACTGACATCCGTTACCCATGAACTACCGGTACTGCCAACATTAATGTCCAGGCTGGAACCGGTACCGACCACATAAAAATTTTTATCTACATACTGACCATTGGCGCCAGCAGGAAGGGAAACTGCAACGCGAAAATCTTCCCCAGCCTGCTGCTGAAAATCCGCATTATTATAAACGGACATACTCCTGTTCGCGCCGGTTATAGGATCCTTTACATTAATAGATGTCGCCTGAGAGCCAATACGAATAATGTTATAATCGATCCACTTTTCAGTATCAGCGCTAATATATCCCTGTGCCCGCGCTTCACCCAGCGTCATCCACTGATATCCCGGATTCCCACGCTGAACAGCGGAAAAATCGCCGGTCAGAGAATTACTACCATTTTGCATCACCTGAGTGGTGATATTAGTCGGTGAAGTCGGAACAACAGTAAAATCCTGTGCCTGAGCGAACTGTAGCAGTGAAGTCGCAATCAGAGCTGCCAGCGTGCTTAACCGTATAACAGGAGAACCAATCCGGATTTTATCCGTTCCTCCAGTGACCTTGCTGTTTCGACTTCCCAGTTCGGAAACCACATCATAACGCCGAAGATTTCTGTTCCATTTTACTCTAAAGATAGAATTCATTTTCATCCCCTGGATGACACAATATAAGCATCAGCCCCTTAAAATAAAGAAGCTGTGTTAATCCGTTGACTAAACTATTAATCAGGTAGCTAACGCCTTAAAATTCTATAGGTTAAGTTCCTTTTACGATGCTTATATCCTCCTGCCAGCGGGGAAAATGAACGTTATCACCCTCAGACTTTTTCAGGTAACCAATATTTTTTGCATTACAGCGTAATACCATCAACGCATTACAGAAAAAAAGATTTTTGGGGTGAGGACGGGTAAATCCTAATTTCTTCATCAACACATATTTTTTACCATGAACTTTCTTCGTCGGCATATGCAATCGCCGTGCAATAGTCGCAATGCGATCTTGCTCATCAATGATACTATTCATAATCAAAAAATCAGTCGCTGAAAATGAGATCTTACGAGTATAACCAACCTTGATAAATCGACATACCGATGCCCACATTGACTTACACTCGATCCTTTTTGATATATATCCGGTATAAATCGAGCTGTTGCTCATTTCCATAACATCAAAAACATGAAGAACATTTTTTACATTATTCAAAGCCTGGCAAGCTCGCTGTAAAAAAACGTTATTATCTATCGCCACGATGTACAGCAAGATCGGGTAAGAAAGATGCTCAAGATCCTCAATGCAATGATAAACAAACACACTGGCACCCTGGGAGACAAGATAATTCTTTAGGCCCTGGCTATAGAAAACATCATCGGAAATAACTACAATATTCATTGCATTCACCATCCTGGCTATGGCCATTATCAGCAGTAACATATCCGAACCCAGGGCCCCCAGCAAAAGGCGTTTTCAGGAAGCTACCTTCTTTACTGTGGCTTAAGTTCCCTGGTAATTTTCAAATTATCAATGAATACCGTCAATACTGATGACGATACATACCGACACCCACCATAATAAATATCACAAAAGATACCACATATAATTTATTTTTTATTTTCCTTTATGGAGATTCTTATTCACCAGACAAAAATATCAAAGATGTTTTTACCGATAAAGCCGCCCCAATTAATAGCTAATAACTATTGAAACCAAGATATTGATCTATAAATGCGATTGCAAAAATCATAAACAATAAATAATTCCAATAAAAATCATTGCATTACAAAAATATTGTTAACATAGGACATCATAAAAAGAAGGGCATTGAAAAATAAAAAACCGCCATAACCAAAAAGTAATTAGGACATATCACCCCCCTTTTTACAATTCCTGTAAGAATCCGCCTGTTGGATTTATCTTATTAAAAAAGGAAAAATCCTGGACATTTAAAAACAATCCCATGGCAAGATATAACAAGGATTAACCTACAGACATAACATTATTTAATCCTGCCTGGCAAAAAAAACCAAAAACAAGATAACTCTTATTTCATTTAATAAAAAAACAATCAATCAGGCATTAGTTCATAAAATTAAAGGAGAGCAAAGAGCATTCTGAAATGCATACCCGTTTTAGTTCCATGCACTTTTTGAGATTTCCGGTTTTCCAGTCATCGCCGGTACTATTCCGGCGTCAGGTTATTCAGGGATTCATGAGGTCGCTCACTGTTGTATTCCGTCAGCCAGCACTCTGTGAGCTCCCGTGCTTCATTCAGTGTCCTGAACAGATAAAAATCCGGTATCTCTGTCCGGTACGTCCGGTTAAAGCGTTCGATAAAGGCATTCTGCGTCGGTTTACCCGATTTAATAAACTCCAGAATGATCCCATGTTCTTCAGCCCATTGTGCCAACGCCAGCAAGATCAGTTCTGGTCCGTTATCCATCCGCATCTTCAGCGTGTAGCCGCGGTTTGCCACGACCCTGTCCAGCACTCTGCCCCCCGCTATGCCGGAATATTCAGGTCGATTTCTATTGCGAGGGCCTCTCGGTTAAAGTCATCCACCACATTGGAGGTCCGAAATAGCCTGCCACACACCAGTGCATCATGCATAAAATCGACCAGCTCTGATTCAGTGCCTCAGGTGCCGCCAGTGGAGCCGGGTTGCGCATCGAAAGACGTTGTTTTCCCCTGCTTCGAAAATTCAATGTGCCACTACATACTGACGCTAGTTTATAACGGTTGTGAGAAGGAAGCGAAGCTGTCAGGCAACCAGTAGTCTTCATCCCAAGACGGATGTAGAAGACACCGTTACGCTAATAAGGGTAGGTTCTTGAGTTGAGCATGTACTGAGTCCCTGGGTCTGCTCACTACTTCAACAAAGTTAGTCACAGTGTTGGTTACAGTGAGTAAAACTATCGGAAGGCTTTAAGCCGTGTCCCTCAGGATTCAGTAAGTTAGTAGACTTTAAGAATGGTTTTGGAGCGGGCGAAGGGAATCGAACCCTCGTATAGAGCTTGGGAAGCTCTCGTTCTACCATTGAACTACGCCCGCATCGGAAGTGCGTATGGCATTATAGACCTTCCCCACCCTCTGGCAACCCCCGCTGCGTTAAGTGCTGGTATTTTAAGCGAAGGTCAGCACGAAGGCGGCAGATAGCGCTGGGGGTCGATGGCGGTGGCGCGATAGCGAATCTGGAAATGCAGTCCCACCTTGCTGGCGCCGCTGCTGCCCATGGTGGCTATCTGCTGTCCGGCCTTCACCTGCTGGCCTTCGGTCACCAGAATGCGCTCATTATGGCCATAGGCGGTAATGTAATCTTCACCGTGCTTCAGCAGAATCAGGTTGCCGTAGCCGCGCAGGCGATTACCGGCGTAGACCACCTTACCGGCCCCCGCCGCATAGATCGGCGCGCCGCGCTGGCCGCCGATATCAATCCCTTTATTACCGCCCTGAGCGCTGGAGAACGGCAGCGCCACTTTGCCCTGAGCCGGCCAGCGCCAGCAGCGCGAACCCGCCGGCGGCGGCGCAGCCTTCGCCACAGCGCCGCTGGAGGTTTTACGGGGCGTGGCTTTAGCGGTTCGGGTAGATTTCGCCGTCGTAGCACTGCCTTTCAGACGCAGCTTTTGTCCAACGGCCAGGGTATAAGGCGCGGAAAGATTATTCAGGCGAGCCAGCGCCTTAACGCTGCTGCCGCTGCTGTAGGCAATGCGCCACAGGGTATCGCCGCGTTTCACAGTCCAGGTTGGACCGCTATAGCTGCCCTGCTCCGGCAGAGATTTATTCGAAGAACAGGCGGTCAGCAGCAGGCTGAAGCATATGCACAGCATGCTGAAAAATCGGGTGATTACCGGGCGTCCCCTGCTCAAATCTCGTCCTCTCGGGCCTGAATCTTAAACGACCGCTATCTTAGCATCGCCCGATGCCAGAAACAAAAACGCCCTCCGTATCAGGAGGGCGTTTGCGCACGTTATATCAACGCATTACTTCTGCGGACGCATCGCCGGGAACAGAATAACGTCGCGGATGGTGTGGCTGTTGGTAAACAGCATCACCATACGGTCGATACCAATGCCCAGACCGGCGGTCGGCGGCAGGCCGTGCTCCAGCGCGGTCACATAGTCTTCATCGAAGAACATCGCTTCATCGTCGCCCGCATCTTTCGCCGCAACCTGGTCGGCAAAGCGCTGCGCCTGATCTTCAGCGTCATTCAGCTCCGAGAAGCCGTTACCGATTTCGCGGCCGCCAATGAAGAACTCAAAGCGGTCGGTGATTTCCGGATTCTGGTCGTTACGGCGCGCCAGCGGCGAGACTTCGGCCGGGTATTCGGTGATAAAGGTCGGCTGAATCAGATGGCTTTCCGCCACCTCTTCAAAGATCTCGGTCACGGTACGGCCCAGGCCCCAGCTCTTCTCAACCTTGATGCCAATGCTTTCGGCAATCGCTTTCGCTTTATCGAAGTCGTCGAGATCCGCCATCTCCGTTTCCGGACGATACTTTTTGATGGCTTCGCGCATGGTCAGCTTCTCGAACGGCTTACCGAAGTCGAAGGTTTCATCACCGTAGGCGACCTCAGTGGTGCCCAGTACTTCCTGAGCCAGCTGGCGGAACAGCGATTCGGTCAGCTCGATCAGATCTTTGTAGTCCGCGTAGGCCATATAGAGTTCCATCATAGTGAACTCGGGATTATGGCGTACGGAGATACCTTCGTTACGGAAGTTACGGTTGATTTCGAACACCCGCTCGAAACCGCCCACCACCAGACGCTTCAGGTACAGCTCCGGCGCGATACGCAGATACATATCGATATCCAGCGCATTGTGATGAGTCACAAACGGACGCGCGGAAGCGCCGCCCGGAATCACCTGCATCATCGGGGTTTCCACTTCCATAAAGCCGCGGCCCACCATGAACTGGCGAATACCGGACAGGATCTGGGAACGCACCCGGAAGGTGTGACGCGACTCTTCGTTCGCAATCAGGTCCAGATAGCGCTGGCGATAGCGGGTTTCCTGATCCGCCAGGCCGTGGAACTTGTCCGGCAGCGGGCGCAGAGCTTTGGTCAGCAGGCGCAGTTCGCTACAGTGGATAGAAAGTTCGCCGGTTTTGGTTTTAAACAGCTTACCGCGGGCAGCGATAATATCGCCCAGATCCCACTTCTTGAACTGCTCGTTATAAACCCCTTCGTCGAGATCGTCGCGCGCAACGTAAAGCTGAATGCGGCCGCCCATATCCTGCAGCGTGACGAAGGAAGCCTTACCCATGATGCGGCGGGTCATCATACGACCGGCCACGTTCACTTCGATATTCAGGGCTTCCAGCTCTTCGTTCTGTTTTTCGTCGTAGTCACGATGCAGCTGTTCGGAGGTATGGTCGCGGCGGAAATCGTTAGGAAAAGCCACGCCCTGACCGCGCAGCGCAGCCAGCTTTTCGCGACGATTTTGTAGTTCGTTATTAAGCTCGGCCGCCGCTTCAGTGCCCTGAGGCTGTTGTTCTGACATAGTGGTTTTTATAACCCCGCTTTCAAACTTGCTTCAATAAATTTATCCAGAGAGCCGTCCAGCACCGCCTGGGTGTTGCGCGTCTCGACACCGGTACGCAGATCCTTAATGCGCGAATCGTCCAGCACATAGGAGCGGATCTGGCTCCCCCAGCCGATATCAGACTTGGTGTCTTCCATCGCCTGTTTCTCGGCATTCTTCTTCTGCATTTCCAGTTCATAAAGCTTCGCTTTCATCTGCTTCATGGCCTGGTCTTTGTTCTTGTGCTGCGAACGGTCGTTCTGGCACTGCGTCACCAACCCGGTGGGGATGTGGGTGATACGCACCGCCGATTCGGTACGGTTAACGTGCTGACCGCCCGCGCCGGACGCGCGGTAAACGTCGATACGCAAATCCGCCGGATTGATTTCGATATCGATATCGTCATCCACTTCCGGATAGACGAACGCGGAGCTGAACGAGGTGTGACGGCGACCGCCGGAGTCGAACGGGCTCTTACGCACCAGGCGGTGAACCCCGGTTTCGGTACGCAGCCAGCCGTAGGCGTAATCACCGGCAATGCGGATAGTCGCGGACTTAAGCCCGGCCACTTCACCTTCCGACTCTTCAATGATTTCGGTCTTAAAGCCTTTGTCTTCCGCCCAGCGCAGATACATGCGCAGCAGCATGCTGGCCCAGTCCTGCGCTTCGGTGCCGCCAGAACCGGCCTGGATATCCAGGTAGCAGTCGGCGCTATCGTATTCACCGGAGAACATACGGCGGAACTCCAGCTGACCGAGTTTGGCTTCCAGCTGATCCAGTTCGGCGACGGCTTCATTGAAGGTCTCTTCATCTTCGGCCTCAACGGCCAGTTCCAGTAGACCTTCTACGTCTTCCAGGCCCTGACTCATCTGGTCAAGGGTCTCAACGACCGCCTCCAGAGAAGAGCGCTCTTTACCCAGAGCCTGGGCGCGTTCGGGCTCATTCCAGACGTCCGGCTGTTCCAGCTCGGCGTTTACTTCTTCAAGACGCTCTTTTCTGGCATCGTAGTCAAAGATACCCCCTAAGAACGTCGGCGCGTTCACTGAGGTCCTGGATGCGGTTTTTTACCGGATTAATTTCAAACATGAGTAGTCAGTCTTTTTAGTGGACGGTTTTCGAAAATAAGGGATTGAGTTTACCGGATTTGGCGCGGTTTTTATAGCTCCGTCACGCCGACGGAGCTCCTCTTACAGCGGCCAGAGTTTATCGATCAGCAGCTGTACCGAACGGTTGCCACGGAACTCGTTAACATCAAGTTTATAGGCAAGAATCACTTCGCGCACGCCGTTATCCGGCCAGAGAGCGGTATCGATATTAAAGGCGATACCGTCCAGCAGCGGTCCGCCGCCAACCGGCTCCACCATCACCTTCAGGTGGCGTTCGCCAACGATGCGCTGCTGGAGCAGGCGGAACTGGCCGTCGAACAGCGGTTCCGGGAACATCTGCCCCCAGGGGCCGGCATCCCGCAGCAGCTCTGCCGTCTCAAGCGTCATCTCCTGCGCAGAGAGCGGGCCGTCGCTCCAGACTTCGCCCTGAAGCATCGCCGGGTCTATCCACTCCCCCACCAGCGCAGAGAAGCGCTGGCGGAACTCATCGAAGCGGGCCTCTTCCAGCGACAGGCCCGCCGCCATGGCGTGGCCGCCGAACTTCAGCATCAGCCCGGGGTGCAGGGTATCCAGACGCTCCAGAGCATCGCGCATATGCAGTCCCTGTACCGAACGGCCAGAGCCCTTCAGAGTGCCGTCGCCTGCCGGTGCAAAGGCAATCACCGGGCGGTGGAAGCGCTCTTTGATTCGCGAAGCCAGAATTCCCACCACCCCCTGGTGCCATTCGGAATGATAGAGCGCAAGCCCCGCTGGCAGCGAATCGCAGCTACGGCTCAGGGATTCGCACAGCGTCATGGCCTCGGCCTGCATCCCCTGCTCTATCTCTTTACGGGTCTGGTTCAGCGCGTCCAGCTCGTTAGCCAGTACCCGAGCTTCGCTCAGGTTATCGCACATCAACAGCGCCACGCCGACTGACATATCGTCCAGTCGACCGGCAGCGTTCAAACGCGGCCCCAGGGCAAAGCCCAGGTCGCTGGCATTCAGACGTTTAGGATCGCGGTTCGCCACTTCCAGCAAGGCGCGAATTCCTGGACGACAGTGGCCAGCGCGGATACGGCTCAGCCCCTGCCAGGTCAGAATTCGGTTGTTGGCATCGAGCGGTACCACGTCCGCTACCGTTCCCAGCGCCACCAGATCGAGGAATTCGGCCAGGTTGGGGATCGTGACACCCTGCTGCTCAAACCACGCACTTTCGCGCAGATGGGCTCGCAGCGCCAGCATCAGATAAAAGGCGACCCCAACGCCCGCCAGCGATTTCGACGGGAAGTCGCAATCCGCCAGATTTGGGTTAATGATGGCATCCGCCGCCGGTAGCGTTTCGCCCGGCAGGTGGTGATCGGTCACCACCACCGGTAGCCCCAGTTCGTGGGCCCGGGCCACCCCGGAATGAGAGGAAATACCGTTATCCACGGTCACTATCATCTGCGCACCGCGGGCATGGGCCTGATCCACCACTTCGGGGCTCAGTCCATAACCATCCTCAAAGCGATTCGGCACCAGATAGCTTATCTGTTTGCCGCCAAAAGCGCGTAGTGCAAGAACGCTCAGGGCGGTACTGGTAGCGCCGTCGGCGTCGAAATCGCCCACCACCACGATATGCAGATTATCGATGAGCGCCTGATGCAGCAGTTTTACCGCCTGGGCCATACCGTTAAGCTGCTGCCAGGGCAGCAGCCCTTTGGCGCTACGCTCCAGATCCGCCATACTGTGTACGCCTCGACTGGCATAGAGTCGCTGCAGCAAAGGTGGCACCTGCGCCGGGAATACAACGGTCGTGTCTGGTTCCCGGCGCCGAAGTTGCGTTTGCTGTTCCACCCGTTACTGCCCGCCTGCCGTCAGCTTCTTGTGCTGATCCAGGAAGGCCTTCAGCTCTTTCGGCCCCTGATAGCCCGGAATCAGCGAACCGTCGTTCAGGACCATCGCTGGCGTGCCCTGAACCCCGAACTGAACGCCCAGCGCATAGTGCTGAGTGAGGTCGATATCACAGCTGGCGGCCGCGGCTTTTCCGCCCTTCATCGCGCTATCAAAGGCCTTACGCGGATCGCTGGCGCACCAGATGCTCTTCATATCGCTCTCGGCCTGACTCTGGGGCCCCTGGCGCGGGAAAGCGAGATAGCGCACCGTGATGCCCAGAGCGTTATAGTCGCTCATCTCTTCATGCAGCTTGCGGCAGTAGCCGCAGGTGATATCGGTGAAAACCGTGATAACGTACTGCTCTTTCGGCGCCTTATAGACGATCATCTCTTTGCTCAGGGCGTTCAGCTTGCCCATCAGCAGCTTATTGGTCACGTTGACCGGCTGGCCGCCGCTCACATCATACAGCGGCCCCTGTAGCAGGTGCTTGCCGTCTTCCGTGATATAGAGCGCGCCGCTGTTGGTTAATACGGTTTTCAGACCGGGCACCGGCGCGTCTTTAATCTCTGCCTGCCCCATTCCCAGTTTGCTCAGGGTCTGTTTAATGGCAGCGTCATCAGCGTGGGCGGCGCCAGCAAAGGTAGCGGCCAGCAGCGAAAAGAGTACAAGACCTTTTTTCATCAATAATCCTTTGTCGTGTTGAAGCACTCACGCCCGCGGGTGGTGCTGTTGATGCAGCTGACGCAAACGCTCGGTCGCCACATGAGTATAAATCTGGGTGGTGGAAAGGTCGCTGTGTCCCAGCAACATCTGCACCACGCGTAAATCCGCACCGTGATTGAGCAGGTGGGTGGCAAACGCATGACGTAGTACGTGAGGCGATAGCTTATCACCGTCGATACCGGCCAGCGCGGCATAATGTTTGATTCGGTGCCAGAAAGTCTGGCGCGTCATCTGGCGCCCCCTCTGGCTGGGAAACAATACGTCGCTGGTCTGGCCGTTTAACAGCCAGGGGCGCCCATGGGTCAGATAGTTTTCCAGCCACCACACCGACTCTTCGCCCAGCGGCACCAGCCGTTCCTTATTCCCTTTACCAATCACCCGCACCACCCCCTGACGCAGGCTGACGTCGCTAAGCTGTAGCCCCACCAGTTCAGAAACGCGCAGTCCCGTGGCGTAGAGCAGCTCCAGCATCGCTTTGTCACGCAGCTCCAGAGGCTGCTCCACCAGCGGCGCCTGAAGCAGGCGTTCCACCTGAGCCTCGCTCAAATCTTTGGGCAAACGCTGGGGAAGTTTTGGCGAAGAGAGTAGCGCGCTGGGATCGTCCGGGCGCATTTTTTCGCGATAGAGATACTGGAACAGGCGGCGCAGCGCGCTCAACAGACGGGCGGAACTGGTGGCCTTGTAGCCCCCTTCCACCCGTTCAGCCAGCAGCGCCTGAAGTTCCGGCGCACCGGCGCGCAGCAAATCGCTACCCTGATGATGCAGCCAGCAAACCACCGTTTTCAGGTCGCGGCGATAGGCGCTGAGCGTATTCTCCGCCAGGCTGCGCTCCAGCCAGAGCGCGTCGAGAAACTGTTCAATGCGGGCTAAATCCTGTTCCACTTTTGGCTCTCTTTTATACGCAGACCCGCATTATACCCAAATTTAAGCGCTATGCAGATTCACGCCCAGTCGCCTGAAGGATAAATGCATGCCGCCGGAATCTGATACACTTGCCGCCAGACACGTTGAATAACTGAGTAGTCATCGCTATGAATATCGGCCTCTTTTATGGCTCCAGCACCTGTTATACCGAGATGGCGGCAGAGAAGATCCGCGACATTATCGGCCCGGAACTGGTCACCCTGCATAATCTTAAAGACGACGCCCCGGCGCTGATGGAGCAGTACGATGTATTGATCCTTGGTATTCCCACCTGGGACTTCGGTGAAATTCAGGAGGACTGGGAAGCCGTCTGGGACCAGCTCGATAGCCTGAATTTGCAGGGTAAAATTGTGGCCCTGTATGGCATGGGCGATCAGTTGGGCTACGGGGAATGGTTCCTGGACGCGCTGGGTATGCTACATGACAGGCTGGCCCCCAAAGGGGTGGATTTCATTGGTTACTGGCCGACCGAAGGCTATGAATTTACCAGCCCGAAACCGGTTATCGCTGACGGTCAGCTGTTCGTGGGGCTGGCGCTGGATGAAACCAATCAGTATGACCTGAGCGATGAACGTATTCAGGTATGGTGTGAGCAGATTCTGGGAGAGATGGCGGAACGTCTCGCCTGATGAACGGCGGCGTCAGCCGCAATGCCCGACGCCTGGAATTACTCGCCCTGCAACCGACGGGTACGTAACAGACGGCGCAGATTGCGCCACTCCTCTTCCCGCAAACAATCCGCTGCCAGCCACAGCAGCTGGCGCTTGCGGGTTTCCGGACACTTAAGCCGCAACAGCATGCCGCCAGGCAGCGGCAACGGTCGGCCAGAAAATTCCCAGACCTTACCCTGCCACCTCAGACGGTCATCGTCGAGCAGCGCCAGCTCTCCCTGACAGGCATGGATACGCCGCTGGCTACGCACGCAGTCGAATACCACAAGGGCAATCAGCAGCAGCCAGATGGGCATATAGCTCAAAGGCCAGGGAAGCAGCAGAATGGCGGTCGCGACTATCCCATGCGCCAGCAGAGAGAGCCACTGCGCCTGCCAGGAGACCCGGAGATCACATTGCCACAGGACCACGTTCCTGGTTCCGCTGTTGAATCAACCGTACCATACGCAATAACTCCGCATCCGCGGGCGCACCGTGATTCATCAACCAGTTGAAGAGGTCGGGGTCATCACACTCCAGCAAACGGACGAACAGCTGTTTGTCGGTATCGCTGAGGGTGTCGTATTCGTATTCGAAGAAGGGCATGATGGAGATATCCAGTTCACGCATGCCACGACGGCAAGCCCAGTGGATTCGGGCTTTATTATTGATATCCATACTCTCTTACCTGCTTAACAGACAGTTGGGTGACGGCAGATAGTGTAACTGCTTTTTTGCTATTTCCATTACTGAATGTTGCATCCTGCGCTGAATTTCCGTGAAATATTTTCGCTACTGGCGCATTTTCGCACTACTTTGCGTACCCGGCCGCAGTTTCCTCTCAGGGCACAAATCGCGCTATCAAAGCGCTTGCATTGACAGGCGGCTCTTTTACCATTAGGTGATATTCATCACGAGTCAACTTTGGGACTTTGCTATGGCTTTCAATCCGTTTCCTCCCCGCCAACCCGGGGCCAGCGCGCGTCTGCCCCTTACGCTGATGACCCTTGACGACTGGGGGTTGGTGACTGTTTCCGGCCCGGACAGCGAAAAGTATCTGCAGGGGCAGGTCACTGCTGATATCGCCCTGATGACGGAAAACCAGCACTTACTGGTGGCGCACTGCGATCCCAAGGGCAAAATGTGGAGCAACCTGCGACTGTTCCGCCGCCATGATGGCTTCGCCTTTATTGAGCGCCGCAGCGTGCGTGACGCACAGCTTGCCGCCCTGAAAAAATATGCCGTTTTCTCGAAAGTCACCATCGAAGCAGACGACAACACCGTTCTGCTTGGCGTGGCCGGTTTCCAGGCGCGATCGGCGCTGGCCAACCTGTTCGGCACGCTGCCGGATGCCGATACGCCGCAGGTAAACGATGGGGATACCCAACTGATGTGGCTGCCGTGGCCCGCGGAACGTTTCCTGATCGTCACCGATGCCGCAGGCGCGGAACGGTTAACGGAATCGCTACGCGGTGAAGCCCAGCTCAATAACAGCGACCAGTGGCTGGCGTTGGATATAGAAGGCGGCCTGCCGGTGATCGACAGCGCCAACAGCGAGCAATTTATTCCCCAGGCCACCAACCTACAGGTGATGGGCGGCATCAGCTTTAAAAAAGGGTGCTATACCGGCCAGGAGATGGTGGCTCGTGCTAAATTCCGCGGCGCCAATAAACGCGCGCTGTGGCTGCTGGAAGGTCAGGCCGGGCGGGTGCCGGAATCCGGGGAAAGCATGGAGCTGAAGATGGGCGAAAACTGGCGCCGTACCGGTACCGTACTGGCTGCCGTGCGCCTGGACGACGGTCGACTGCTGGCGCAGGTGGTCATGAACAATGATATGGAAGAGGGAAGCCTGTTCCGGGTTCATGAAGACGAAGGCGGCGAACTGACCATCGCTCCCCTGCCCTATACCCTGGTTGAAGAGTAACGTAACCGCCCCCCGCAAGGGGGGCTGGTATCAGCGGACATAGAGATAAATCGCCAGGAAATGGCAGACGCTACCGCCCAGTACGAAGCCATGCCAGATGGCGTGGTTATAGGGAATACGCCGACAGACGTAAAAGATAACGCCCAGCGAATAGACCAGGCCACCTACCGCCAGTAGCGTCACGCCGCCCACGGATAGCCTGATGGCCAGTTGATAAACCACAATCAGCGACAGCCAGCCCATCACCAGATAGGTGATTACCGACAGTATCTTAAAACGGTGGGCGATAGTGAGCTTGAACAGAATTCCTAACAGCGCCAGGCTCCAGATAACGATCATCAACCCGTGAGCCAGCGGGGAATCCAGTCCCACCAGCAGAAACGGCGTGTAGGTTCCGGCAATCAACAAATAAATAGCGCAATGGTCAAACTTTTTCAGCCAGCGTTTGGCGCGCTCATGAGGTATCGCATGATAGAGTGTGGAAGCAAGAAACAGCAGGATCATGCTGCCGCCGTACAGGCTGTAGCTGGTAATAGCGGTGGCACCGGCGTTGGCATCTACCGCCTGAACCAGCAGCAGTACCAGTCCGACAATGCCGAAGACCAGGCCTATGCCGTGGCTAACGCTGTTGGCGATCTCCTCCGCCAGCGAGTATCCCTGAGCGATCAATGGTTTTCGGGCCATACGAGTTGCGACTCCGCGGGGTTGATGACGAAAAAATCAGCGCCCCCAGCATAACCGCAAATAATTCCAGCGAACAACCGTTAGCTCAAAATAATTGTGTGACTGCCTGTAACTGTCAGCGCTCCGCATCGCGTCAGCCTGCCTTTTCCTTTACAATCAGACCATTGTAGACCCTAACCGGAGACCCCGAAATGACCGCCACCGCCACCCCCGATGCCCTGCACCAGGTTATCGCCTTCCTGATGGAGCTGGATAAGCTCAAACAGGTGGAGCGGCGAACCCGGCTTATCGGCAACAGCCGCCATGAAAACTCCGCCGAACACAGCTGGCATCTGGCGATGGGCGCACTGAGCCTGTACCCGTTCGCGCCGCAGGGGGTCGATATTGGTCGGGTCGTGAAAATGGCGCTGCTTCACGACATCGTGGAGATCGACGTGGGTGACGTACTGGTCTACGATCTGGCAGGCCGCGAAGCGGTGGAAGAGCAGGAAGCCCGGGCCGCCGAACGTCTTTTCGGGTTACTGCCCCAGCCCATGGCGGGCGAGTTTCTGCTGCTCTGGCAGGAATACGAAGCGGGTGAAAGTCTGGATGCCCGCTTTGCTGGCGCTCTGGATCGCGTCCTGCCGGTGTTGCAGAATCTGCATAATGAAGGCCGCAGCTGGCTGGAAAATAATATTGCTCTGGAGCAGGTTATACAGCGTAACGCCCACGTAGCCGACACCCTGCCCGAGCTGTGGCACTATGTGGAAGGCCAGCTTCAGATTGCTCAGCAGAAAGGCTGGCTGCGTTAAAGCCGCCGCAAGAGGAATAGCCACGTGTCGATGTTCACCCATGCCGCCATCGCCAGCCTCAATAACCTGGAGATGACGGTCTACCACTTTGTCATTAAAAATCGCGACAAAGTGATGTACATGACCATTCGCGAGCTGGCGGAAGCGGCAGGGGTTTCCACCACCACGGTGTTACGCTTCTGCCGTAAGCTTAACTGCGATGGCTATTCCGAATTCCGTATTCGCTATAAGCTCTGGCTGGAGCAGAATACGCCACAGCAGGATATTTTCGCCGTGGGTGAAATCACCCGCTATTTTAACAGCATCAATACCGCCGAATTTGATGCCCTGCTCGATCGCGCCGCCGAGATTATTCTTGCTTCTGAGCGCATTATTTTCGTTGGCGTAGGCACTTCTGGCGCCATGGCGAAATATGGCGCCCGCTACTTTTCTAATATGGGGAAATTCAGTAATCATATTGATGACCCTTATTTCCCAATCACCAGCGATATGGCCCGTAATGCGCTGGCTATCGTGCTGTCGGTTTCCGGCGAAACCGAAGAGATTTTGCGCTTCGCCAGCCAGTTCAGCCTGCACCACTGCAAGGTGCTCTCGGTCACCAGCCACGACGGTTCACGACTGGCAAAGCTGGCCGATTTTAATATCTCGTGGCACATCCCCCAGACCCGCCTTGACGGCGGTTATGACATCACCACCCAGATTCCGGTTATCTATATCCTGGAATCGCTTGGCCGCCGACTGGTCAGAAAATAGCGAATAAAAAACAGGGTGTTTTTTATAAGTAACATGTCACCTTTTCTGCTATTTGTTATAGCGTGACTTTTTATTTCTCTTTGCTAGACTCGGCCTCAACAGCAATAATCAGGCTGGTCTATCGCCTTATAATTTAATTATATTTACGGTATCTGAAAGAGAATGACGAATATGAAAAAACTGACCCTTGCGAAAGACTTTCTGTGGGGCGGCGCGGTCGCCGCGCACCAGGTAGAAGGCGGCTGGAACAAAGGCGGAAAGGGGCCGAGCATCTGCGACGTACTGACCGGCGGCGCTCACGGCGTTCCCCGCGAAATCACCCAAACCGTTGAGCCGGGTAAGTACTACCCGAACCACGAAGCCATCGACTTTCACGGTCGCTATCAAGAAGACGTAAAGCTGTTCGCCGAAATGGGGTTTAAGTGCTTTCGCACCTCCATTGCCTGGACCCGCATTTTCCCGAAAGGCGACGAGCAGGAGCCCAATGAAGAGGGCCTGCAGTTCTACGACGATTTATTCGACGAACTGCTGAAATACAATATCGAACCGGTGGTGACCCTTTCCCACTTTGAAATGCCGCTGCACCTGGTACAGCACTACGGCGCCTGGACTAACCGTAAAGTGGTGGATTTCTTCGTGAACTTCGCCCGGGTGGTGTTCGAGCGCTATAAGAACAAAGTGAAGTACTGGATGACCTTTAACGAGATCAATAACCAGCGTAACTGGCGGGCGCCGCTGTTCGGCTACTGCTGTTCCGGCGTGGTCTATACCGAACATGAAAATCCGCAACAGACCATGTACCAGGTGATGCATCACCAGTTTGTCGCCAGCGCCATGGCGGTGAAGATTGGCCACCAGATCAATCCGGAGATGAAAATTGGCTGCATGCTGGCCATGGTGCCGCTCTATCCGTTCTCCTGTAAGCCAGAGGATGTGATGTTCGCCCAGGAGGCCATGCGCGAGCGCTACGTCTTTACCGACGTGCAGATGCGCGGCTACTACCCCTCTTACGTGCTGAATGAATGGCAGCGCCGCGGATTTACTATCCAGATGGAGCCTGGTGACGAGCAGGTACTGCGCGAAGGCTGCTGTGACTATCTGGGCCTCAGCTACTACATGACCAACGCGGTACAGGCGGAAGGCGGCAGCGGCGACGCGCTTTCCGGCTTCCAGGGAAGCGTGCCTAACCCGCACGTTAAGGCCTCCGACTGGGGCTGGCAGATTGACCCGGTGGGCCTGCGCTACGCGCTGTGCGAACTGTGGGAGCGCTATCAGAAGCCGCTGTTCATCGTGGAAAACGGCTTCGGCGCGGTGGATACCCCGGAAGCGGACGGTACCATCAACGACGACTACCGCATCGGCTATCTGCGTGCCCACGTGGAAGAGATGAAAAAGGCCGTGACTTACGACGGCGTGGAGCTGATGGGCTACACCCCCTGGGGCTGTATCGACTGCGTCTCCTTCACCACCGGCCAGTATGATAAGCGCTACGGCTTTATCTATGTGAATAAGCACGACGACGGCAGCGGCGATATGTCCCGCTCCCGTAAAAAGAGCTTTTACTGGTATCAGCAGGTAATCGCCAGCAACGGCGAAATGCTGTAATTCCAGCGCCGCGATATCGCCACATCGAAAGGGATGGATTAGCACAGATAAAGTTTTATCCGCCCCACCCCGATAATGGTGATGACAGGTAGCAGTTTTACCGGTTATCACCATTATTCACTATAAGGAAAATATGATGGATATCGCTCAGGTTGATTCAATGGCGGCTGCTCTCGATCAGATGCAGCTACGCACCGAGATCGGCAATACCGTTCTCAAAAAAGCCATCAATTCACAGTCCGATACCGCGCTCACCCTTCTGGAATCCGCGCCTGCGCTGCCGTCTAATCCGGCAATTGGTCGCAATATTAACGTAACGGCCTAATCAGAACCGGGGCGCCTGCGCCCCGTTGAATGGCAGGAAAGCACTATTTCCCCCCGGCCAGGTCAATAAAACTGCCGGTGACGTAAGAGGCGCGGTCGCTTAACAGCCATGCGATAGCTTCCGCGACCTCCTGCGGTTGACCGCCGCGCTGCATCGGCAGCGATGCCTTAACCCGATCCACACGATCAGGCTCGCCGCCATCGCCATGCATGTCGGTATAGATAAAACCGGGACGCACGCCATTAATCCGAATGCCCTGCCCTGCAACTTCCAGCGACAGGCCGGTGGTCAGGGTATCCATAGCCCCTTTAGAAGCGGCATAGTCGACATACTCCCCGGGGGATCCCAGCCGCGCCGCCGCAGACGAGACGTTAACGATAGCGCCGCCCGCCCCGCCGTGGCGATGGGACATACGCTTTACCGCTTCGCGGCAGCACAGAAAGGTGCCAGTCACGTTGGTCGCCAGCACCCGGTTTATCCGTTCGGCATCCAGCTGTTCAAGCCTTGCCTGCTGGAATAAGATACCGGCATTATTCACCAGCGCGCTGAGCGGTTCACCCGTCTGATCCAGACGTTCAAACATCGCAACCACCTGCTGCTCGTCGGCAATATCGGCCTGTACCGCGAAGGCGCTACCGCCTGCGGCAGCGATCTCCTCAACCACCTGGCTGGCCGCCGCTTCATTACGCAGATAGTTTACCGCCACGCAGTACCCCTGACGGGCCAGCAGCAGTGAGGTGGCCCGCCCAATTCCCCGGCTGGCGCCGGTGACCAGAGCCAGTGTCATAGGTTATTCCTCTGCAGATGTGCGAACATTTCCCCCTCACCCTGGCCCTCTCCCCGAGGGGAGAGGGAACTTTAGATTACTGATATTCGCTGATGGGAACACAGGAACAGAACAGATTACGGTCACCGTAAACGTCATCCAGACGTTTTACCGTCGGCCAGTATTTGTTCTGCTGCCCGGCCGGGAATACCGCCAGTTCACGGCTGTAAGGGTGGTTCCACTCGCTCACCAGCTCCTGCTGAATGTGCGGTGCGTTAACCAGCGGGTTATCCTCCAGCGGCCACTCGCCGTCCGCCACCCGGTCGATTTCGCGACGAATGGTCAGCATGGCGTCGATAAAGCGATCCAGTTCCATTTGGCTTTCCGATTCCGTCGGCTCCACCATCAGGGTGCCCGCCACCGGGAAGGACATGGTCGGCGCATGGAAACCGTAATCGATCAGACGCTTGGCGATATCCATTTCACTGATACCGGTCTGCTCTTTCAGCGGACGAATATCCAGGATGCACTCATGGGCCACCCGATCATCACGCCCGGTATAGAGCACCGGATAAGCCGACTTCAGGCGGCTGGCGATGTAGTTGGCGTTCAGAATCGCCACCTGGCTCGCCTTCTTCAGACCCTGAGCCCCCATCATCCGGATATACATCCAGCTAATGGGCAGGATCGACGCGCTGCCGAACGGCGCGGCGGAAACCGCCCCCTGAGTGGTCAGCGTTCCTTCAATCTGCACCACGCTGTGGCCCGGCACGAACGGTGCCAGATGCGCTTTCACGCCGATGGGGCCCATACCCGGACCGCCGCCGCCGTGCGGAATGCAGAAGGTTTTGTGCAGATTCAGGTGCGAAACATCCGCGCCGATATGGCCCGGGCTGGTGATCCCCACCTGGGCGTTCATATTGGCGCCATCCAGATACACCTGACCGCCAAACTGATGCACTATCTGGCAAACCTCGCGGATCGTCTCTTCATAAACGCCGTGGGTGGAAGGATAGGTCACCATGATGCAGGAAAGCTGCTCCCCCGCCTGTTCCGCCTTCGCCCGCAGATCCGCAAGATCGATATTGCCCTGTTTATCACAGGCCACTACCACCACCTGCATTCCCGCCATTTGGGCCGAGGCCGGGTTGGTGCCGTGGGCGGAGCTCGGGATCAGGCAGATATCGCGCCCGCTTTCGTTGCGGCTGGCATGATAGCGACGAATCGCCAGCAGGCCCGCGTATTCCCCCTGGGCGCCGGAGTTCGGCTGCATGCAAAGCGCATCATAGCCGGTCAGCTTCACCAGCCACTCGGAAAGCTGACCTATCATCAACTGATAGCCTTCCGCCTGCTCCGGCGGGCAGAAAGGATGCAGGCTGGCGAATTCCGGCCAGGTGATGGGGATCATCTCTGCCGCCGCGTTGAGCTTCATGGTGCAGGAGCCCAACGGGATCATCGCCTGGTTAAGGGCCAGATCCTTACGCTCCAGGCTGTGCATGTAGCGCATCATCTCGGTTTCGCTACGGTAACGATTAAAGTTGGGATGCGTCAGGATCTCGTCGTCGCGCAACATAGCCTGCGGCACGGAGCGGCTATCGAGCGCCACCTCTTTATCCAGCGCGTCGATCTCAAGACCATGGTCGTCGCCAGTCAGCACGCTAAGCAGATCGAGAACGTCCTGACGGGTGGTGGTTTCATCCAGGGTAATGCCTACCGCGCCCGGAATATCGCTGCGCAGGTTGATTTCGCGCTGCTCCGCCCGGGCCAGAACGCCCGCCTTATCTGCCACTTCAACGCACAGAGTATCGAACCAGCTCTCGTGGCGCAGCGTTAGCCCTTTCGCCTTCAACCCGGCGGCCAGAATATCGGTGAAGCGGTGGATACGGTTCGCGATGCGCTTCAGCCCCTGCGGGCCGTGCCACACTGCGTAGAAACCGGCGATATTGGCCAGCAGCACCTGTGAAGTACAGATATTGGAGTTCGCCTTTTCGCGGCGGATATGCTGCTCACGGGTCTGCATCGCCATACGCAACGCGGTCTGACCGGATGCATCACGGGATACGCCGATAATGCGTCCTGGCATTGAGCGTTTGAATTCATCGCGGGCGGCGAAGAAGGCCGCATGCGGACCGCCATAGCCCATTGGCACGCCAAAGCGCTGGGCAGAACCAAAGGCGATATCCGCTCCCTGTTTGCCGGGGGCAGTCAGCAGTACCAACGCCATCAGATCGGCGGCGACGCTGACAATAATCTTGCGGCTCTTCAGTTCGGCGATAAGGTCGCCGTAATCGTGGACTTCACCGGTCGTACCTGCCTGCTGGAGCAGTACGCCAAACAAATCCTGGTGTTCGGTCGCGCAGCGGGCTTCGTCAACGATCACCTCAAACCCAAAGGTTTCGGCGCGGGTACGGACCACGTCCAGGGTCTGGGGATGCACGTCTGCCGCTACGAAGAAGCGGTTGGCGCCCTTAAGCTTGCTGGCGCGCTTCGCCATCGCCATGGCTTCAGCGGCGGCGGTCGCTTCATCCAACAGCGAAGCAGAGGCGATATCCAGCCCGGTAAGATCCAGCGTCAGTTGCTGGAAGTTCAGCAGCGCCTCCAGGCGCCCCTGAGAGACTTCCGGCTGATACGGAGTGTAGGCGGTATACCAGCCCGGATTCTCCAGCATGTTGCGCAGAATCACGGGCGGGGTATGCACGGCGGCATAGCCCATACCAATCCAGGATTTAAAGCATTTATTGCGGCGGGCGATAGCTTTTAGCTCCGCCAGCGCGTCGTGTTCGGTGGCCGCACCAGAGGTGTTGGGCGGTTCGGCCAGTTGGATATCCTCTGGCACTATCTGCGCAATCAGCGCATCCAGGGAGTCGGCGCCCACCGCTTCCAGCATCTGCTTCTGCTGTTCGGAGGAAGGGCCAATATGCCTGTCGATAAAGGCTTCGCTGTTTTCAAGCTGGCTTAGGGTCTGATTCATGAGCTGTGCTTCCGGATCGCAAAGGGCAAAACAACAGGGGCCGGGAGATGCCCGGCCCCTTTACTTTATTCGTCCAACAGGGCGGTATAGGCTTCGGCGTCAAGCAGCGTGGCGACTTCGGCTTCGTCGCTGGCTTTAATTTTAAAGATCCAGCCGCCAGCGTAAGGCTCGCTGTTAACCAGCTCCGGAGAGTCGCTCAGTGTATCGTTCACGGCCACGATTTCGCCGCTCACCGGCGCATAGATATCGGACGCCGCCTTAACGGATTCCGCGACCGCGCAGTCGTCTCCCGCGCTAACCGTGGCGCCCTGTTCCGGCAGGTCGATGAACACCATATCGCCCAGTAGCTCCTGCGCGTGTTCGGTAATGCCCACGGTGTAAGTGCCATCGGCTTCCTTACGCAGCCATTCATGCTCTTTGCTGTATTTCAGTTCGTTCGGCACATTGCTCATCTTTGTTCTCCTGAATTGTTCGGTATCCACTGTGGGCGGCCTCCATGGCGTCAGGCCGGCCCCGAATTGGCTAAAGCGATATCACATTCACTGCGCGACCGGTTTGCCCGCGCGCACAAAAACCGGTTTGGTGACTTTTACCGGCATCTCGCGATTACGGATCTGCACGATAGCGGTGTCGCCAATGCCTGCCGGCACCCGGGCCAGCGCAATGCTGTAGCCCAGGGTCGGCGAAAATGAGCCGCTGGTGATTTTCCCTTCCTGCAGATTGCCTTCGGCATCGGTAAAGCGCACCGGTAAGTCGTTACGCAGCACGCCTTTGTCGGTCATGATCAGTCCGACCAGTTGTTCGGTGCCCTGCTCGCGCTGTGCTTCCAGTACCTCACGACCGATAAAGTCGCGATCCGCCGGTTCCCAGGCGATGGTCCACCCCATATTAGCCGCCAGCGGCGATACCCCTTCGTCCATCTCCTGACCGTACAGGTTCATACCGGCTTCAAGGCGTAGCGTATCTCTGGCGCCAAGGCCGCAGGGCTGAACGCCCGCTTCCACCAACTGCTGCCAGAATGCCGCCGCCTGTTCATTAGGCAGGGCAATCTCATAGCCCGCTTCGCCGGTATAACCGGTGGTGGCAATAAAGAAGTCGCCAGCCTGAATCCCGAAGAACGGTTTCATTCCCTCAACCGCCGCACGCTGCTGGTCGTTAAACAGGCCCGCCGCTTTGGCCTGGGCGTTGGGGCCCTGAACCGCAATCAGCGCCAGATCGTCACGCACGGTGATCTCTACCTCGTAATCAGCGGCGTGGCGGGTTATCCATTCAAGATCTTTTTCGCGGGTGGCGGAGTTCACCACCAGGCGGAACCCGTCATCGGCAAGGAAGTAGACAATCAGGTCGTCGATAACGCCAGCGGAGGCGTTAAGCATGGCGGTGTAGAGCGCCTTGCCCGGTTTGGTCAGTTTGGCGACGTCGTTCGCCAGCAGATAACGCAGGAACTCCCGGGTGCGACTGCCGCGCAGGTCAACGATGGTCATGTGCGAGACATCAAACATTCCAGCATCGGTACGCACCGCATGGTGCTCGTCCAACTGGGAACCGTAGTGCAGCGGCATCATCCAACCGTGGAAATCCACCATACGCGCACCGCAAAGATTATGTTGTTCAAACAAAGGGGTCTGTTGAGCCATCTCTTCCTCGTTTTCCGTTCAGATGGGCGGCGTTGTCCGCCCGCCGGATCGGCGGACGAAACCCGGCGCCGGTGCCGCAACGGGCATCGACGCAAACGTTACCTTTGCATTGAACTTACCACCGAAAGGGCGGCTGAACCATAAGCAGACACATTAGCGGATGAGGTTCAGGATGAACAAAGGAGACAGTGAATATGACTGGCAAAATGCGAAACAATGCACATAATCGCATCGTATTTAGGCTAAAAATCAGAATCAGATAACATTTATGATAAAAATAAGAACAATTCCACTACATCAAATTTCGCCACGGATAAATAAATCTAATGCGAAATAAGCGATGAAATTAGAATATTTCAAATGAGAGATTTTTCTCCCGGCGGACGCCGGGAGAAGGAGAGTCCAAAAACTACTTTAGCCACTCAGGCAAATCATTCAGCCCCATCGCCTGACGGATAAGCTGAGGCTTCACGCCGGGCAGCGTATCGGCCAGTTTCAGGCCCACATCGCGCAGCAGCTTCTTCGCCGGATGTTGACCTGCAAATAGCTCCCGGAAGCTCTGCATGCCCGCCAGCATCAGCGCAGCGCTGTGCTTACGGCTGCGCTCGTAGCGGCGCAGATAGAGGTGCTGACCAATATCCTTACCGCCAGCGTGCAACCTGCGCAGCTCATGCATCAGCTCCGCGGCATCCATAAAGCCCAGGTTTACCCCCTGCCCCGCCAACGGATGAATGGTGTGCGCGGCATCACCCAATAATGCCAGACGATGCGCGGCAAACTGGCGAGCGTAGCGGCCAGTTAGCGGGAAGACCTGACGTTCGCTTTCAAGCTGGCATAACCCCAGGCGCATATCGAATGCCACTGACAGCGCCTGATTAAAGGCCGCTTCATCGGCCTGCTGTAGCCGCTCTGCTTCCAGCGGCGGCAGCGACCAGACAATGGAGCACAGATGGGGATCGTTCAGAGGCAGAAATGCCAGAATACCATCGCCGTGAAACACCTGACGCGCCACGGCGCCGTGAGGCTCCGCGCTACGAATGGTGGCGACCAGTGCATGATGCCGGTAGTCCCAGAAGGTGAGAGGAATATCGGCCTGCTGGCGCAGCCAGGAGTTAGCGCCGTCGGCCCCCACCACCAGTCGGGCGGTCAGCATATTGCCATCTTTCAGGGTCAGGAAGGCTTCGTTTTCTCCCCAGGCGACCTGCTGCATTTGCGCAGGCGCCAGCAGCGTTACGTCGTTGCACTGCTGCGCCTGTTGCCACAACGCCTGGTGAATCACGGCGTTTTCGATGATGTAGCCCAGATGGCTGAAGCCAAAGCTGTTGTCATCGAAGGCAATGCGCCCGAAGCTGTCGCTGTCCCACACTTCCATACCGTGATAGCAACTGGCGCGCTGCAAAATGGCCGACCATACGCCAAGGTGGGTCAGCAATTTCTCGCTGGCGCCGTTGATCGCCGATACCCGCAGCGCCGGAGGCGCCTGGGGATCCAGCGCTTCCGGCGCCTGCTGTTCCAGAACGGCAACACGCAGGCCACTGCCCTCAAGACCACAGGCAAGGGCCAGCCCCACCATGCCGCCACCGACAATTGCCACATCTACGCTTTGCACTATGACTCTCCTTAACGAACCACCCTACCCAAGGTACGATGCGCCAGCGCATCGCGCACCGGCGTAAGATAATCCATGGCCATCAGGCCAAGATTGCGCCCCACCACCAGCGGCGCCCAGCGATTGGCAAAGAGCTGCACCAGGCCGTCGGTCACACCAACGGTGGCGGCCCGGTCCTGGCGACGGCGGGACTGATAACGTTCCAGCACCGGCCACAGACCGATATCCTCACCCTGACGCCAGGCGGCTGTCAGAGTTTCAGCCAGCGTCATCACATCGCGCATGCCCAGGTTAAAGCCCTGACCGGCAATGGGATGCAGCGTCTGGGCCGCATTTCCCACCAGCGCCAGGCGATGGGTGGCTTTACGATCGGCACGGGTCAGCGCCAGCGGATAACTGCTACGCGCGCCTGCCTGCGTAATACGCCCCAGGCGCCAGCCGAAGGCGCGCTGAAGCTCATCGCAGAAGCGTTCATCGCTCCAGGCCATCACCGCTTCCTGACGGTCGCGACGGTGACACCACACCAGCGAGCAGCGATTTTGCGACATCGGCAGCATCGCCAGCGGACCGTCGGGGGTGAAGCGTTCCCAGGCGCGTCCCTGGTGCGGCAGCGCGGTGGTCACATTGGCGATCACGGCGACCTGGTCGTAATCCTGCTGGCTCCAGCGGATGCCGCAACCGGCGGCCAGCGGCGAGCGCGAACCGTCCGCCGCCACCAGCACCTGGCCGGTCAGCGTCTTCCCGCTTTCCAGCGTGACCGTCACCTCCTGCTGCGTGCGATGGCTGCCCGCAACCCGGTCGGGGCAGTGGAGCGTCACACCCGGCGCATCGCGCAGAAGATTAAACAGGCGCAGCCCGACCTCATGGAGTTCCACCACCTGGCCCAGCGCTTCGGTCTGATAATCGCGCGCCTCCAGAATCACCGCGCCAGCATGGCCGCGATCGCTGACCTGGACCTGCTCAATGGCGGTACCACAGCCGGAAAGCGCGGGCCAGATACCGATCTGCGCCAGTAACCGGCAGGTGCCTTCGGCCAGCGCGATAGCCCGGGCATCAAACCCCGGATGAGCCTGTGACTCAGGCGCATGCGCTTCCACCAGATGCACCGGAAGCTGGCCGCCGCTTAACTGCGACAGGGCCAGCGCGAGGGTAGCGCCGGTCATCCCTCCGCCAACAATAATCACACTCATGCGCGCGCCGCCGCCATCAGGGCTTCAATATCTTCCGCCCGTTTCACCACGCTGTCCGTCAGGTTCTGGTTACCGGTTTCGGTAATCACAATATCGTCTTCGATACGAATGCCGATACCGCGATATTGCGCCGGAACATCGGCATCAGGCGCAATATAGAGCCCGGGCTCCACGGTCAGCACCATGCCTGGCTCCAGTGGGCGCGAACGATCCGGGCCATATTCGCCTACGTCGTGAACGTCCAGCCCCAGCCAGTGGCTCAGTCCGTGCATAAAGAAACGCCGGTGGGCGTTCTCTTCCATTAACTGCTCTACGCCGCCTTTCAGGATGCCCAGCCGGACCAGACCGCTAAGCATAATTTTCACCACTTCGCTGGTGACGTCCTGAATGGTGGTACCGGGGCGGTATAATCTGAGCGCGGTTTCCAGCGATTCCAGCACAATGTCGTAGATGGCGCGCTGCGGCGCGCTAAAACGGCCGCTGACCGGGAAAGTACGGGTAATATCACCCGCATAGCCCTGATATTCGCAGCCCGCGTCAATCAACACCAGGGAACCATCGCGTAATTCGCTTTCATTCTCGGTGTAGTGAAGGATGCAGCCATTTTCCCCCGAACCCACGATGGTGTTGTAAGAGGGATAACGGGCACCATGACGGTTAAATTCGTGATGAATTTCGCCTTCCAGATGGTACTCAAACATACCGGCACGGCATTTTTCCATGGCGCGGGTATGGGCCAGCGCCGAGATCTCACCGGCGCGTTTCAGTACCGCTATCTCTTCCGGCGATTTAAACAGGCGCATTTCGTGCACCCAGGGGCGCCAGTCGGTTAACGTGGCGGGAGCACTCAGATTCTGGCGCGAGCCCTGGCGCAGCTTTTCCAGCGCGCCAAACACAATCTTATCGGCATAGGGATAAAGTCCCTGCGCGTGATAGACCACATCCAGACCATTCAGCAACTGCCCGAGCTGAGCGTTGACTTCACTCCAGGCCAGGGCGCGATCGACCCCTAGCTTTTGCGGTGCGGCTTCCTGACCCAGACGGCGGCCAAACCAGATCTCGGCGTTTTTGTCGCGAACGCGATTAAACAGTACGCTGTGATTGTGGCTTTCATTACTCTTAATCAGAACCAGCAGCGCTTCCGGCTCGTTAAAACCGGTGAAGTACCAGAAATCGCTGTTCTGGCGATAGGGGTACTCACTGTCAGCGCTGCGGGTAGCTTCCGCTGCAGCGAAAATCAACGCGGCGCTGCCGGGCGCCATCTGCGCCAGCAGCGCCTGACGGCGACGCAAAAACTCTTGCTGTGTCATAGCACCTCCTGAAGTTTAATGAAGCGTCGGTTTCTGTACCTCCGGCGCGGTGGGTGCCGGGCGGTTGAAGGTGTCGTGGCAGAGTAACGCAGCGACTCGCACATACTCGATGACCTCCTCCAGCGACATCTCCAGCTCTTCCTGATCTTCGTCCTCGTCATAGCCCAACTGGGCGATGCTACGCAGATCGTCGATCGCCTCGCCAGTTTCCCCTTTGACCTTGTCCAGGCCAGGCTGTGACACGCCAAGGCCCAGCAAGAAGTGGTTGACCCACCCCGCCAGCGCATCAGCGCGATCGAAGACGCTGGACTCTTCAGCAGGAAGAAAAAGCTGAAAATTAAAGCCGTCGTCCTCCAGCGTTTCGCCGGTGGCAGAGTGCATCTGACCCAGGGTATCGCTAAGATCCTTACTGAAAGCCAGACCTTCGTTGGTAAGTTCGTGCAGCAGCGTCCGCCAGCTGGCGTCTTTATTGCCGCCGCATAGCATTCCGCTGATCAGACCGTGCATTTCCGCGGGAGTCAGTCCCACGCCCTGTTGGTTGAGCAGCTGGCCGAGCGCGTCGTAACCAGGCATAGCGTTGTTTTGTATAGACATGCGCATTCGTCGTCGTTGGGAGGAAGAGTTCTATGGTATGCTACCATCATGAACCCCGGAGATACCAGAAAAGGGCTTGTATCTTCGATGTGGTGTAGCTTATAGTGACGCCCCTTCGCCGCCCCGGGCGGTGGTGGAAGGCTGGCAATCAAACAGCAGGAAGGTGGGCATGTCTGTACAACCAGTCGATATCCAGATTTTTGGACGCTCCCTGCGGGTCAATTGTCCGCCCGAACAAAGGGATGCCCTGAACCGGGCTGCAGAAGAGCTCGATCAGCGGTTGCAGGATTTAAAAGAACGCACTAGAGTCACAAATACCGAGCACCTGATTTTCATCGCCGCACTTAACGTGTGCTATGAACTGGCCCAGGAAAAGGGCAAGACCCAGGAATATGCTGATAGTATGGATCAACGAATTCGCATGCTGCAGCAGACTATCGAGCAGGCACTGCTTGAACAGGGTCGCAATTCAGAACGAACGGGTGCAAAGTTTGAATAACACTTCATGGTCGACTATGGTAGAGTGACCCTGAAGGAAAAAATTTCTCTGAGATGTTTGCAAGCGGGCCAGTCCCCTGAGCCGATATTTCATACCACAAGAATGTGACGATCCATGTTCGGTGAGCATGCCCGGTCCGCCCGGGAAGCCTTAAGAATATGACGATGCATTCACCTTGAACCACGGGTTCAAGGGTTACAGCCTGCGGCGGCATCTCGGAGATTCCCTCTCTTCTTTTAACTACCATGACCCAACGCGCAATCACTCCCCAGACTCGTCAACAAATTCGTCAGATGGTACGTGAGCGTCGTCGCGCCTTAAGCACCGACCAGCAGCAGCTTGCCGCCCGTCAGGCCACCCAGCGGCTACTGGCCTACGCGCCCGTACGTCAGGCTAAACGCGTAGCGCTGTTTCTCTCTTTTGACGGCGAACTGGATACCCGCCCGGCCATTGAGGCGCTGTGGGCCGATAATCGCGAAGTCTATCTACCGGTTCTTCACCCGTTCAGTACCGGTAATCTGCTATTCCTGCGCTATACGCCGCAAACCGAACTCCGGGAAAACCGCCTGAAAATCGCCGAGCCCCCGCTGGACGTGCGCCAGGTGCTGGCGCTGGACGCCCTGGACGCCCTGGTCGTGCCGCTGGTCGCTTTCGACACCTGCGGCCAGCGTCTGGGCATGGGCGGCGGCTTTTACGATCGCACCTTACAAAACTGGCGCAGCCACGGCTTCGCGCCGGTGGGTTACGCGCATGACTGCCAGCAGGTGGAAAGCCTGCCGGTAGAGCACTGGGATATTCCGTTACCCGCGATGGTAACCCCTTCCCGGCTGTGGCAGTGGTAATCGCTATTTCCCGCCACGCATCAGCGCCACCAGTTCTCTGGCCCCCTGTCCCAGCGGTTGCGCCTTATTCCATATCAGGTGCACCGGCAAACGCAGCGCATTCTCGGTATTACCGAATCGTAAACGTACCAGTTCGCCCTGAGCCAGTCTGGCGGCAATAAGCGTCTGGGGGAAATTGCCCCAGCCCAGCCCGGCTTCCACCATCTCCAACGCCATCGCGAAACTGTCGGCATACCAGCAGGAAGTCGCCACCTTCGCCCGGGCATCCGCCAGCGGTCGATCGCGGCTGGCCACCACAATCTGACGTACCTGAATCAAATCCTCCAGCCAGCGCGGCGCATTCTTTTCGGCAAGCAGCGGGTGATCCGCCGCCAGGGTCGCCACCAGCGCTTCATCATCCACCCACTGAAACTGCAGCTGCCCGTCGACCTGGAGGCCACCCCAGGCCAGCGCCAGACTGATGCGCTGCTGCTGCAACAGGTGAACAATCTCATCCTGCGCTGCCTGAATCATCTCCACCTCCAGCAGCGGATAGCGTCGGGAGAGTTGATTCACCGCCCGCAGCAACGCCTGAGGATTAACATCGGTGACCACACCGATGGACAACCGGCTCTCTAACCCCCGGGAAAGCGCCAGCGCATGGTTGTGCAACTGGGTCAGTTGGTCCTGCGTCGCTCTGACGTGAGGCGCCAGCGCCAGGGCCCGGTCGGTGGGCATCGGCTCACGGCGACTGCGGTCAAACAGCGCATAGCCCAGCTCCGCTTCCATATTCGCCACCGCCATACTGACAGCCGAAGGCACCCGGCGTAGCGCCCTGGCTGCGGCTGAAAAGGAGCCGTGATCCAGCACGGCCAGAAACAGTTCGATATTGTCACGCGTAAAGTGCATAGCCCAACCTGTCACTAAAATTGATAGCTCCTGACTTTTTCTGTCAGTCACGCTGAGGCAATCTTAGCGCCCACATCATCATCACGAAACCGACAGAGAGGAAAATGTGCAGGGTGTAAAACGCAAACTGGTCTATGTCACCGCCTATGAACTGATTGGAATGACAATCTCCGCTCTGGGACTGGCGCTGCTTTCCGGCACCGCCCCCACCACCACCGGCCCGCTATCGGTGATTATTACCACCATCGCCGTATGCTGGAATTTCATCTGGAATACGCTGTTTGAGTGGTGGGAAAGCCGCCAGGATTCGCGTACCCGCACCGTAAAGCGGCGTATTTTGCACGCGGTAGGTTTTCAGTTAACGCTGGTGGTGTTCCTGATCCCGCTGATCGCCTGGTGGATGGGGATTACCCTGGTGCAAGCCTTCCTGCTGGATATGGCGCTGATCGCCATCATCCCCTGCTATACCTTCATCTATAACTGGGCGTTCGATAAGCTGTTCGGCGTACCGGCCTCGGCACAACCGGAAACAGAAAGCGCGGCCCGATAAATAGCAAAAGGCCTCCGAAGAGGCCTTTGTTACTGACGACGCAAATTAGTAGAGCAGTCGCGCGCGGATAGTGCCCGGAATCGCCTTCATGGCCAGCAGGGCATTTTCCGCCACCGCTTCCGGCGCATCGATATCGATAACCACATAACCCATATGCGGCGTGGTCTGCAGATACTGGGCTGAGATATTAATGCCTTCGGCGGCAAAGATCTGGTTAATGGCTGTCAGCACCCCGGGGCGGTTTTCATGAATATGCAGCAGACGGCTCACGGTCGCGCCATGATGCGGCAGGGAAACTTCCGGGAAGTTCACCGCCGAAAGGGTGGATCCGTTATCGGAGTACTTAGCCAGCTTACCGGCCACTTCCAGGCCGATATTCTCCTGCGCTTCCTGGGTGGAGCCGCCGATGTGCGGCGTCAGCAGCACATTGTCGAACTCGCACAGCGGCGACAGGAAGGGATCGCTGTTGGTCGCAGGCTCGGTCGGGAAAACGTCAATGGCCGCACCGGCCAGGTGCTTACGGGAAAGCGCATCGCACAGCGCCGGGATATCCACTACGGTGCCGCGTGAGGCGTTGATCAGCAGCGAGCCCGGCTTCATCAGCGCCAGCTCATGTTCGCCAATCATATCTTTAGTGCTGGCATTTTCCGGCACGTGCAGGCTCACCACATCGCTCATATTCAGCAGATCGGAAAGATGCTGTACCTGAGTGGCGTTGCCCAGCGGCAGTTTGCTTTCGATATCGTAGAAATAAACGTGCATACCCAGCGATTCCGCCAGTATGCCCAGTTGGGTGCCGATGTGGCCATAACCGATAATGCCCAGCTTTTTACCGCGCGCTTCAAAACAGCCCGCCGCCTGCTTGTTCCAGACGCCGCGATGCGCTTTGGCATTCGCTGCCGGTACGCCGCGCAGCAGCAGCAACAGTTCGCCAATCACCAGCTCAGCGACCGAGCGCGTATTGGAGAACGGCGCGTTGAACACCGGCACACCGCGGCGGGCCGCCGCATCCAGATCCACCTGGTTGGTGCCGATACAGAAACAGCCTACCGCTACCAGCTTCTCGGCCGCAGCGAAGATCTCTTCGGTCAGTTGAGTACGGGATCGGATTCCAATGAAGTGGGCATCGCGGATCGACGCTTTCAGCGCATCGCTATCCAGCGCCCCTTTGTGATATTCAATGTTGGTGTAACCCGCGGCCCGCAGGTTATCCAGCGCTTTCTGATGCACGCCTTCCACCAGCAGGAATTTAATTTTCTCTTTCTCCAGTGATACTTTTGCCATTTCCCGACCCTGTCTTGTTGTAGATGCTGTGTCTTAACGACCGAACATAAGCTCGCCTTCTGTCAACATATCAAAAATAGCGGTCCCGGCAATATGAACGTTTGCGTGGTCTTTATTTAAGAAAAGTCATGATGATGCAAAAGCAGAACAAAACGTTGTGTGATAGAAATGTTACAGAACAAATGCGGGAGATGGGAAAAATATGTGACATATGTCACTAAAAAAGCGGTGTAAAAAATTTCTGGCAAACCGGGGCATCATCCGCCCCGGCTCAGGCAAAAAGCGGCGTTTATTTTACGATTGTTTTTACGCCATCTTCGCTACCAATCAATGCCACATCGGCGCCACGACGTGCAAACAGTCCCACAGTCACTACGCCGGGAATGGCGTTAATAGCATCTTCCAGCGCCACGGGGTCCAAAATCTCCAGGCCATGCACATCAAGAATCACGTTACCGTTATCGGTCATCACGCCCTGGCGGTACTCCGGGCGCCCCCCCAGCTTCACCAGCTGACGCGCCACGCAGCTGCGTGCCATAGGAATAACCTCTACCGGCAGCGGAAAGTTACCCAGAATCGGCACCTGCTTGGAGCTATCCGCGATACAGATAAACTTCTGCGCCACGGAGGCGATGATCTTTTCGCGCGTCAGCGCAGCGCCGCCGCCCTTGATCATCTGCATCTGGTCGTTAATCTCATCTGCGCCATCCACGTAGATCCCCAGGGAGTCCACATTGTTGAGATCGAACACCGGAATGCCCAGCCCTTTAAGCTTTTCCGTTGAGGCGTCTGAACTTGATACCGCGCCTTCTATCTGGTGCTTCATGGTACCCAGCGCATCGATAAAATGAGCGGCGGTGGAGCCGGTGCCAACGCCCACAATAGTTCCCGGTTGTACGTACTGGAGAGCGGCCCAGCCGACCGCTTTTTTCAGTTCATCCTGCGTCATGATGGTTATGCCTGTTCGTGAAAGATGTCGGCATTATAGTGCATGACGACACAAAAGTGGGCAGCCCGACGGCGATCCAATACTGGATCAAGACCGAAATTGTGTCATAGTGCTGGGCACGATAAAAACAGGAGTACAACACAACAATGAAACGCCCGGACTACAGGACATTACAGGCACTGGATGCGGTCATACGCGAGCGGGGTTTTGAGCGCGCCGCGCAGAAGCTGTGCATCACCCAGTCTGCGGTGTCACAGCGCATCAAGCAGCTGGAGAATATGTTCGGGCAACCGCTTCTGGTACGAACCGTTCCGCCGCGCCCTACCGAACAGGGGCAAAAGCTGCTGGCGCTGCTGCGCCAGGTGGAACTACTGGAAGAGGAGTGGCTTGGAGATGAATCCGGCTCCACGCCGCTGCTGCTTTCGCTGGCGGTGAACGCCGACAGTCTGGCGACCTGGCTGCTGCCTGCGCTTTCGGAAGTGCTGGCCGACTCCCCTATTCGTCTGAATCTTCAGGTCGAAGACGAAACCCGCACTCAGGAGCGCCTGCGCCGCGGTGAAGTGGTCGGCGCAGTCAGTATTCAGTCCCAGGCGCTGCCGAGCTGCCTGGTGGATAAACTGGGCGCACTGGACTATCTGTTCGTCGGTTCAAAGGCGTTCGCCGAACGCTATTTTCCCAATGGCGTCACCCGTTCAGCGCTGCTTAAAGCGCCCGCGGTGGCTTTCGATCACCTCGACGATATGCATCAGGCCTTCCTGCAGCAGAACTTCGATCTGCCGCCAGGCAGCGTGCCCTGTCATATTGTGAACTCATCGGAAGCCTTCGTTCAACTGGCGCGTCAGGGCACCACCTGCTGTATGATTCCGCATCTTCAGATTGAGAGAGAGCTGGAAAATGGCGAGCTGATTGACCTGACCCCGGGTCTGTATCAGCGCCGGATGCTTTACTGGCACCGCTTCGCGCCAGAAAGCCGGATGATGCGCAAAGTGACCGATGCCCTGGTGGCATTCGGTCATAAGGTACTACGCCAGGATTAACCCTTTGACCCTCTCCCCATTGGGGAGAAGGTCAGGGCCAGGGGGAAGTTACTGCTGCTGCGCCCCACCCTGCGGCTGCAACTGGAATACCACATCCACCTGATCGTCAAACTGAATGGTCTGCTGATCGTAGGTTTCCTGCGCCGATACCGGCGCCGCCGCTTCGGCTTTCATCATCCGCACCATCGGCGTTGGGCGATAGTTAGCCACGTGGTAGCGAACGCTATAGACCGGCCCCAGCTTGCTGTCGAAGCCCTGAGCCAGACTACGAGCCTGACGTAAGGCATCGTCGATCGCCGCCTTACGCGCTTTTTCTTTGTACTCTTCCGGATGCGCTACACCCAGAGAGACCGAACGGATTTCATTAAGGCCGGCCTTCAGCGCACCGTCCAGCAGTTCGTTCAGCTTATCCAACTGGCGCAGCGTCACTTCGACCGAACGTACGGCGCGGTAGCCCTTAAGCTGAGACTTGCCGTCCTTCAGATAATCATATTCCGGCTGAGTGCGCAGATTCGCGGAGCTGATATCTTTCTTCTCTACGCCGTTCTTCTGCAGAAAACCCAGATACTGGGCAACGCGATCGTCGGCCTGCTTCTTGGCGGTAGCGGCCTCTTTCGATGAAACACTCACCTCAATGGTCAGGGTGGCGATGTCGGGAACGGCATCGACGCTGGCGGTGCCAGAAGTGACGATATGCGGCCCATTCGGCAACTCGTTTGCCTGCGCGGCCACGCCGCTCAGCCCTAACACAGCCGCTAATGCTAATACTTTAAACTTCACTGTCATTCCTCCGTTCCTCATTCCACAAATGATGCCTGCCATTCAGCCGAAATCGCTGCTGCCTTGCAAGTGCTTTTCGCCTGAAAAATCACGATATCCGGCCTTTAGTGTAGTTTATCGACGGCGCCGGGGTTAGCCTGCCAGCGTTTTCAGCAAATCAATGCCTTCGCCTGCCAGACGCAGGCCGATAACGACCATCACCAGCGCCACGCCGCCATTAATAATGCGCTGGGCCAAAGCGGTACGCAACCGGGGAGCCAGCATACTGGCCATAAGCGCCAGACCGAAGAACCACAGGAAAGAGGCGCTGATAGTCCCGATAGCAAACCAGCGCTTTGGCTCTGCTTCCAGCTGGCTGCCAAGGCTTCCCAACACCACAAAGGTATCCAGATAGACATGAGGATTAAGCCAGGTGGCCGCCAGCATACTGATGATAATCCGCACTCTTCCCTGCTTGCGAGTCTCCTCACTGGTCAGTGCCACATCCGGGCTCATAGCGACCCTAAAGGCCCCCCATCCGTACCAGAACAGAAAGGCCACGCCGCCCCAGGTCACCAGCGCCATCAACCAGGGTGACTGAGACAGCAGCGCGCTGCCGCCAAAAATACCGGCGCCAATCAGCGCCAGGTCACTTAAGGCGCACAGCGTCGCCACCATCAGGTGATACTGGCGGCGAATGCCCTGGTTCAGCACCAGCGCATTTTGCGGTCCCAATGGCAAAATCATGGCTGAACCTAATATAAGCCCCTGAAAATACCAGGATAACATAGCAATACAACTCCACTCTTTATCATTGTCGGCAGAGTGTAATACCGCAGAATTATTAGAGGAAATGGATAATTTTAATCAACGATAAGATGGGCTAATACAGGAGGGGATAAAAAAGCCGGCGCACTGGCCGGCCATAAAAATTATGCTTTTTCCGCAGGCTTCACCTGATTCAGATGAACATCCATCTGCGGATACGGGAAGCTGATACCGTTGGCATCAAAGGTGCGCTTCACGTTTTCCAGGAAATCCCAGTAAACCGGCATCAGTTCGCTGCTGCGACTCCAGGCACGCACCACAAAGTTGACCGAAGAGGCACTCAGTTCATTCAGACGCACCACGATATCATGATCCTTCAGCATGCGATCGTCAGCCTGGATAAGCTCATTGAGCAGGCGTTTTACCTCATCAATATCGGCATCGTAAGAGACCTGAATAATAAATTCGTTACGGCGTACCGGCTCGCGTGAATAGTTCACGATATTGCCGCTGATAATATTGCCGTTTGGAATCACCACTATTTTGCCATCCAGGGTGCGGATGGTAGTAGAGAAAATCTGCACGTTCAGCACGGTGCCGGACTGGCCGCTGATATCGACGAATTCGCCGGTGCGGAACGGGCGGAAAGTAACCAGCAATACGCCAGCCGCCAGGTTAGAGAGCGAGCCCTGCAGCGCCAGCCCCACGGCCAGACCGGCAGCACCCAGTACTGCAATCACCGAAGCGGTCTGTACCCCAACCCGCCCCAGGGCGGCGATCAGCGTAAAGGCGATAATCCCATAGCGTACCAGTGCGGAAAGGAAATCCGCCACGGTGGAGTCTATCTTACGGGACAGCATGACTTTATTGACCGCATTAGACACCATGCGGGCCACGATCATACCGATGATGATGATAGCGATAGCGGCGGCAATATTAACCGCGTAGCCAATTAGCAGCGCCTGATTGCGCACGACCCAGTTACCGGCATTTTCAATGCCGCCAATGACGTTAATGTCTTCCATCCATAAATCCTTAATATCGTTATGGTTTAAACTCGCTTCGCCGAAGCAATCCCCTTAAAGGGTAAGCAAAGGAGGGGGATTATACCAGGGGAGAAGCAGGCAACCACAAGAGGAGAATAAAAACAAAAAAAGGGCCCGCTTGCAGCAGGCCCTGTCAACAGTGCGTTACGCGCTGATTTAGAGTACGTCGATAGCGTTCAGCTCTTTAAACGCTTTTTCCAGGCGAGTCACCATGGACTGCTGGCCGGCACGCAGCCATACGCGCGGATCGTAGTACTTCTTGTTCGGCTGATCTGCGCCTTTCGGGTTACCCAACTGGCCCTGCAGATAGGCTTCGTTTTCTTTGTAGTAGTTCAGAATACCTTCCCAGGTTGCCCACTGGGTGTCGGTATCGATGTTCATTTTGATAACACCGTAGCCTACAGACTCTTCAATCTCAGCAGCAGTAGAGCCGGAACCACCGTGGAACACGAAGTTCAGGCTGTTGTGCGGCAGGTTATGTTTTTTGGAAACATAGTCCTGAGAGTCGCGCAGAATGGTCGGAGTCAGCTTAACGTTACCCGGCTTGTAAACGCCGTGTACGTTACCGAAGGAAGCGGCGATGGTGAAACGCGGGCTGATGGCGTTCAGCTTGGTGTACGCGTAGTCCACGTCTTCCGGCTGGGTGTACAGCGCGGATTCGTCCATATGGCTGTTGTCCACGCCATCTTCTTCACCGCCGGTGCAGCCCAGTTCGATCTCCAGGGTCATGCCCATTTTGGACATACGCTGCAGATATTTAGAGCAGATCTCGATGTTCTCTTCCAGAGACTCTTCAGACAGGTCGATCATGTGGGAAGAGAACAGCGGTTTACCGGTCGCGGCAAAGTGCTTCTCACCGGCGTCCAGCAGGCCATCGATCCACGGCAGCAGTTTCTTGGCGCAGTGGTCGGTGTGCAGGATAACCGGCACGCCGTAGTGTTCAGCCATCTGGTGCACGTGATGCGCGCCAGAGATAGCGCCCATAATGGCCGCGCCCTGAGGAACATCGGTCTTAACGCCTTTACCCGCGATAAAAGCCGCACCGCCGTTAGAGAACTGGACGATAACCGGCGATTTTACTTTCGCAGCGGTTTCCAGCACGGCGTTGATAGAGTCAGTACCCACGCAGTTAACTGCCGGCAGAGCAAAATTGTTCTCTTTTGCTACCTGGAACACCTTCTGTACGTCATCGCCAGTGATCACGCCAGGTTTTACGAAATCAAAAATTTTTGACATGTTACGTTGTCCTGTATCTTCTCGGCCTTTCATCCGTCGTCTTTCACCTGAGTGAAATCGCCAGGATGTCATTGAAAAACAGGCGGGATTTTCCCGCCTGAAGATGCATTACTGCTTAGCACGCTCTTCGAGCATGGCGACTGCCGGCAGTACTTTGCCTTCCACGAACTCCAGGAATGCGCCACCGCCAGTGGAGATGTAGGAGATCTTATCGGCGATGCCGAACAGATCGATGGCGGCCAGGGTATCGCCGCCGCCTGCGATGGAGAAGCCTTCGCTGTCAGCGATAGCGTTGGCAACAATCTCGGTGCCTTTGCGGAAGTTCGGGAATTCGAATACGCCAACCGGGCCATTCCACAGAATGGTTTTAGCGTTTTTCAGGATTTCCGCCAGTTTTTCAGCGGAAACATCGCCCAGATCCAGAATCTGCTCATCATCTTTAATGTCGGTTACCGACTTCAGGGTTGCAGGCGCAGTTTCAGAAAACTCGGTTGCCACACGTACGTCGGTCGGAACCGGGATATCGCAGGTGCCCAGCAGGCGTTTGGCTTCATCTACCAGGTCAGCTTCGTACAGGGATTTACCCACGTTGTGGCCCTGTGCGGCAACAAAGGTGTTAGCGATACCGCCGCCCACGATCAGCTGGTCAGCGATTTTAGACAGCGAGTCCAGCACGGTCAGTTTGGTAGAAACTTTGGAACCACCAACGATGGCAACCATCGGGCGAGCCGGCTCTTTCAGCGCTTTACCCAGCGCGTCCAGCTCGGCAGCCAGCAGCGGGCCAGCACAGGCAACGTCGGCGAACTTGCCCACACCGTGGGTGGAAGCCTGGGCGCGGTGCGCAGTACCGAAAGCGTCCATCACGAACACGTCGCACAGTGCGGCATATTTCTTAGACAGAGCTTCGTCGTCTTTCTTTTCGCCCTTGTTGAAGCGAACGTTTTCCAGCACCACCAGTTCGCCAGCGTCGATTTCAACGCCGTCCAGGTAATCTTTCGCCAGACGAACCGGATTAGAGAGCTTGTCTTTCAGGTAGTTAACTACCGGCAGCAGAGAGAATTCTTCGTTGTACTCGCCTTCGGTCGGACGACCCAGGTGGGAAGTGACCATCACTTTTGCGCCCTGCTTCAGAGCCAGTTCGATGGTGGGCAGGGAGGCACGGATACGGGCATCGCTTGTCACTTTCCCATCTTTAACCGGCACGTTCAGATCCGCACGGATTAGCACGCGTTTACCAGCCAGATCCAGATCGGTCATCTTAATTACAGACATGGTGAATCCTCTCGTTGATTCTTAAAGTTTTGCAGGCGCAAACCGCGCCTTACCTGAAACCAGTGGCGGCCATCGCTAACGTTGTGTCGAGCATTCGGTTAGCAAAGCCCCATTCGTTGTCGCACCAGACCAGGGTTTTGACCAGGTGCCCACCGCTGACCCGCGTCTGGGTGCCATCGACGATGGCACTGTGCGGATCGTGGTTAAAATCTGTCGAGACCAACGGTAATTCCGTATAGTCAACTATACCATGAAATACCCCCTGTGCCGCTTTTTGCAGCAACAGGTTAACCTGTTCAACCGTCACCGCCTGGCGCAGCGTAACGCTCAGATCGATGGCAGTTACGTTGATGGTTGGCACCCTGACCGCTATCGCTTCAAAGCGGTCACAGAACTGCGGAAAGATACGGGTAATGCCCGCCGCCAGCCGGGTATCAACCGGAATAATCGACTGGCTGGCCGCCCGGGTACGCCGCAGATCCGGGTGATATGCATCGATAACCTGCTGATCGTGCATCGCGGAGTGAATCGTGGTTACCGTTCCGGACTCAATGCCCCAGGCATCTTCCAGCAGCTTAATCACCGGGATAATGCAATTGGTGGTGCAGGAGGCGTTGGACACCATACGATCTTCCGCCCTGAGCGCCTGATGATTCACCCCGTAAACCACGGTAGCGTCCAGGTCATTCCCTCCGGGATGAGAGAACAGCACCTTCTTCGCACCTGCGGCGAGATGCAATTCGGCATCGGCCCTGCTGCCGTACACGCCGGTGCAGTCCAACACCACATCAATACCCAGATCGCGCCAGGGAAGCCGTTCGGGTTCGCGCAAATGCAGCAGGCGCACAACGTCATCGCCAATCCACAGTTGGTCACGCTCCTGACGAACGTCCCAACCGAAGCGCCCGTGGCTGGTATCGTACTTAAGCAGATGCGCCATCCCGGCGGAATCCGCCAGTTCGTTGATAGCCACCACGGCAATCTCCGCGCGGCGCCCGGATTCGTAGAGGGCGCGAACCACATTGCGTCCGATGCGGCCAAAGCCATTAATCGCGATGCGTACGGTCATATCTCTCCTGCCAGATTCCCACCAAAACGGCTGACAGAGTAATCCAGCGTGATGCCTTAAGGAATCTTTGCATGCCCAAAGGGTGACTGTTTGGTCGTTTGTCGAGCATTTTTTCTACTGAAACGAAACAACTGAAACGCTTCAGCCAGAATAAGCGAAACGGCCGCTAAAAGGAACGCCCTGGGTGCGGTACCGGGAAAATAACTTGATGTGCGTCACAAAATAACGTCACTGGAAGGAAGCCAACGAAAAAAGGCTCCCACCGGGAGCCTTTCATCAATACCCGATAATGGGGTTACAGCAGCGCTTTCGCTTTGTTAACCACGTTATCCACGGTGAAGCCAAACTCTTCGAACAGTTTCTCTGCCGGAGCAGACTCACCAAAGGTGGTCATACCCACGATATCGCCGTTCAGACCCACATACTTGAACCAGTAGTCGGCGATACCAGCTTCGATAGCCACACGAGCGCTAACGGCTTTCGGCAGTACCGATTCACGATAAGCGGCATCCTGCTTGTCGAAAGCGTCGGTGGACGGCATGGAAACCACGCGCGCCTGCACCCCTTCCGCCGTCAGGCGATCCCAGGCAGCCACGGCCAGCTCAACTTCAGAGCCGGTGGCGATCAGAATCAGCTGCGGCTGGCCTGCGCAATCTTTCAGCACATAACCGCCGCGAGCAACGTCCGCCAGCTGCTGAGCGCTACGCTCCTGCTGCGCCAGGTTCTGGCGGGAGAGGATCAGCGCGGTCGGACCGTCGTGACGCTCAACGCCATATTTCCAGGCAATGGCAGATTCCACCTGATCACAGGGGCGCCAGGTGCTCATATTCGGCGTCAGACGCAGGGAAGAGAGCTGCTCAACCGGCTGGTGAGTCGGGCCATCTTCGCCCAGACCGATAGAGTCATGGGTGTACACCATCACGTGGCGCTGCTTCATCAGTGCCGCCATACGCACCGCGTTACGGGCATATTCAACGAACATCAGGAAGGTAGAGGTGTACGGCAGGAAACCGCCGTGCAGCGCGATACCGTTGGCGATAGCGGTCATACCGAATTCACGCACGCCGTAGTGGATATAGTTACCCGCCGGATCTTCATTCAGCGCTTTAGAGCCGGACCACAGCGTCAGGTTAGACGGCGCCAGGTCGGCGGAGCCGCCCAGGAATTCAGGCAGCCAGGGACCGAAAGCTTCGATAGCGTTCTGGGAAGCTTTACGGCTGGCGATTTTCGCCGGTTCAGCCTGCAGTTTCTCGACGAAAGACTGCGCTTTTTCCGCAAAGTCGGCCGGCATTTCGCCCTTCATACGGCGGGTAAATTCTGCGGCTTCCTGCGGGAAAGCTTTCGCATAGGCGGCAAATTTCTCATTCCAGGCATGCTCTTTCGCAAGGCCCGCCTCTTTGGCGTCCCACTGCGCGTAGATATCCTGAGGAATCACAAACGGCTCATACTTCCAGCCAAGCGCTTCGCGGGTAGCGGCAACTTCGGCATCGCCCAGCGGCGCACCGTGGGAGTCATGAGTACCGGCCTTGTTCGGCGAGCCAAAACCGATAATGGTTTTGCACATCAGCAGAGAAGGCTTGTCAGTGACGCCACGCGCTTCTTCAATGGCGGCTTTGATAGCGTCAGCGTCGTGACCATCAACGCCACGAACCACGTGCCAGCCGTAAGCTTCGAAGCGCTTCGCGGTATCGTCGGTGAACCAGCCATCCACTTCGCCATCAATGGAGATACCGTTATCGTCGTAGAAAGCGACCAGTTTGCCCAGCTTCAGGGTACCCGCCAGCGAGCACACTTCGTGGGAGATCCCTTCCATCATGCAGCCGTCGCCCAGGAAGGTATAGGTATGATGGTCGACAATATCGTGGCCCGGACGGTTAAACTGCGCCGCCATGGTTTTTTCGGCAATCGCCATACCCACCGCGTTGGCAATCCCCTGCCCCAGCGGACCGGTGGTGGTTTCAACGCCCGCGGTGTAACCGACTTCCGGGTGGCCCGGCGTCTTCGAATGCAGCTGACGGAAGTTCTGCAGTTCAGACATCGGCAGATCGTAGCCAGTGAGGTGCAGCAGGCTGTAGATCAGCATGGAACCATGCCCGTTAGAGAGCACAAAGCGGTCGCGATCGGCCCAGTGCGGGTTGGTCGGATTGTGATTCATGTAATCGCGCCACAGAACTTCTGCGATATCCGCCATACCCATAGGGGCACCCGGGTGACCGGATTTGGCTTTTTGAACGGCGTCCATGCTGAGCGCACGAATGGCATTGGCAAGCTCTTTACGAGAAGACATTTTGACTCCAGATCGGATGGTTACAGGCTACGCCTTAGATTTGAACAAAAATGTTATCAACAATGTACCGCAAGCCGCTGGTCATGTACATGGAGCATCCTTTTGTCCACTTAGGAAATCTCCGGAACGGGCAATAAAACCGGACAATGGCTCGCCCACGACAGGGGTTCTTATTTATACTCAGCCCCAGGTCGGCGCCTGATATCATCGTCGCCGCTTTTCAGATCCCTTCATTATCTTTTTAAAACGGAAGTTAACACATGAAAATGCGTCCGATGCTGTTGGGTATCGTCGCCGCAACGACACTGCTGAGTGGCTGCCAGACTCTTGATTCCGGCGGCTCGGGATCCTCTGATTCCAGTATTCTAAATCTGTTCCCGGTCAGCGATGAACAGGTCATCGAACTGAGCGACAAAGCCTGTACTGAAATGGACAGTAAATCGACTATTGCGCCAGCCAACAGCGAATACAGCCAACGCCTGAACAAAATTGCCAGCGCCCTGGGGAGCGATATTAACGGCGTGAAGACCAACTATAAGGTCTATCAGTCCGAAGAGGTCAACGCCTTCGCCATGGCCAACGGCTGTATTCGCGTCTACAGCGGGCTGATGGACATGATGAACGATAACGAGGTGGAAGCGGTTGTCGGCCACGAAATGGGCCACGTAGCGCTCGGCCATGTGAAAAAAGGGATTCAGGTCGCCATGGGCACCAATACCCTGCGGGCGATTGCCGCCTCAGCCGGGGGAATTCTGGGCAGCCTCTCCCAGTCGGAACTGGGCGCGCTGGGCGGGCAGTTGGTTAACGCACAATTCTCACGACGCCAGGAGTCCGAAGCCGACGACTACTCCTACGATCTGCTACGCAAACGAGGCATCAACCCTTCCGGGCTGGTCACCAGCTTCGAGAAACTGGCCAAAATGGAGCAGGGTCGCAGCAGCTCAATGTTTGACGACCACCCGGGCTCCGAAGAGCGTGCCGCGCACATCCGCGAACGCATGCGCGCCGACGGCCTGACGCCGCCAGCGAAATAGTCCCCACTCGCTAAGGCCTCGCCCTATCGCGGCGAGGGCCTGGGGGCTGTGGCTGAGTCGGGCAATGCCTGATAATACCGAAGCGGGCGGTGGGTTAATGGTGGCGGTGATTCAGATGGCGATTACGCTGGGTGCGGGTATTGGTGGTTTCCTGTTTGACGCTGTCGGATGGTGGAGCCCGTTCGCCTTCGGTCTGCTGCTGCTAATTTGTTCGGGGTTCGCCGCATGGGCGGCCCGTAAGGAAAACGCGGTGCTACAGGCATCCTGTCGCCACTCTTAAACGTTTCTTCGGCCCGGCGAAAATCCGGGCAGAAGAGTTACCTGGCCCGCTGATTAACCCACACCAGTTTATCAACCGGGAAGTCCAGCCCACGGGCAACAGAAAGATAGTCCTGTTTTATTGGTTCCGGAATTTCCGGCGTGCGAGCCAGAATCCACAGGTAGTCGCGGTTCGGTCCACTGACCAGGGCGTAGCGGTAGTCGTCATCCAGCGCAATCACGTTATAGCCGCCATAGAATGGTCCAAAAAATGAGACTTTCAGCGCTGCAGTCGTAGGATCGCCGGTAAAGTACGCTTTACCTTCGCTCTCCTTCCAGCGTCGCTGCACCGGATCATAACCCCGATTTAGTACGCTGAGACCGCCGTCGGGGCGCTTACCATAGGTTGCCGTCACCTGCTCCAGCCCCCGCTCGAAACGGTTTTCCAGACGGGCTATTTCGTACCATTTACCCAGGTAGCGTTCGCCATCAAAACGGGGAATGGGTTTCACACCCTTTGGCGGCGTTGGCGATTGACAGGCCACCAGCGTTAACGCCAGAACAACGCCGCTTACCACAGGCCATAGCTTCATACAGACTCCTTACGGGGATGTTGTCTGTCTACATCAGTGCGCCGCAAGGGCATAAAAAAACGCGGGATCCGACTGGATGGTCGCCAGCACCTTTGCTGCTAATCCAGTCGGATTACGCCGCTTCGACTCCCAGCTTTTAATGGTGTCGACGCTGGTGCCCAGCGCTTTCGCCATTTCGCTCTGGGAAACATTCAACTGCTCGCGAATCGCCTTTACATCCGCAATGTCATAGCGGGTCACACGGCCGGGCGCTTGCGCCCCTTTCTTAATATCCACCGCCTCTTCCAGGGACGTTTTCAGGTCGTTAAAAAAATCCATCTTACACCTCGTTTTTCAGTTGCCAGGTCAGTTTCTTCAGCGCCGCTTTTTCGGCATCGGTCAGGCTGTCTTTAACATTTTTAGGATACGCCATGATTAACCAGACAATCTCCCGGGTTGCCAGAAAGTAAATCACTCTGGCGCCGCCGCTTTTTCCCTGGGCGCCCGTCGCCATCCTGATTTTACGCAACCCACCGGTTTGCTGTATCACTTCGCCTCTGTCCGGAAACGCAATCAGCTCTCTTTGAAGCGCCATGAGCTCATCATCGGTGGCGATCTGCTTGATCTGCCGGGTAAACATGGACGTTTCGATAAATTCCATCATCAGTCGTTCTTCCTTGCCAGGGTACAAGGTACACACACAGGAGTACTTTGTACACGATCAGGTTCACTTTTTTACCATTTCAGTAAGTAAGGTACGACAGCGGTGGGGTACCAGAGGAAGGCAAAATGCAGTAAATGCGCGACCGGTTCAGAAATAAAAAAGGGCCGCAGTGCGGCCCCTGATAGCTCAATACAATGTTTTCTGCGGCGGTCCGGCAAAGCGCAGCGGGCCAATCGCCCCCATACGCACCTCCACCACCGAAGGTCCCGGCATCGCCAGCGCTTCCGCCAGCACCGCCTGGAAATCCTGTTCCCGCTCTACGGACCAGGCCTGAAGCCCCATCGCCTGAGCCAGCGCGGTAAAGTCCGGGGTATGCAGCTCGTTGTAGTACTGACGGCCGCCGAAGTATTTGTCCTGGATGCCGCGCATCACGCCATAGCCGCCATCGTTCATGATAAGCAGCGTCACGTTGGCCTTCTCCTGCGCCAGAGTCGCCATCTCGCCCAGATTCAGGCTCAGGCCACCATCGCCCACCAGCCCCACCACTTTGCGTTGCGGATTGGCCAGCGCGGTACCGACCGCCATCGGCAACCCCATGCCGATGGCGCCGGCCAGCGAATGGATATTGCCCAACGGACCGTTAGCGCGGAACAGACGGCTGCCCCACAGGCTGCCGGAAACCGTAATATCGCGCACCAGAATACCGTCGGCAGGCAGTGCCTGTTCGATGGCGTCATTCAGAGCCGCATAGGCGCCGCACTGATCGCGCAGCCCCTTCACCGCCAGGCTGAGCGCATCGCGAATCTGCGCATCCCACCGGGCATCGCCCCATATCCGCCCCTGCGCTTTTTCGGCCAGCGCCGTCAGCAGCAGCGCACTGTCCGCCACCAGGGTTTCATCCATCAGATAGTTACGACTGGCCGCCGCCGGATCGATATCGATCTGAACCCGTGGCTCAGGCAGATTCAGGGTCCATGAGCGGGTTTCATTGCTGCGCAGCCGCGATCCCACCACCAGCGTCATATCGCACTGCGCCAGTAATTCTTCCACCGACGGCGAGTTATGGAACGCCCTCAGGCTGCGCGGATGGCTGTCCGGCAAAATGCCGCGTCCGTGGGTGCTGGAAATCACCGTCACCCCGGCGTCCGCCAGGCGGGCCACCGCCTCGCCGCATTCCAGCGCGCCGCCCCCCAGCCACAGCAGCGGCTGCTTTGCCTGACGCAGGCGCTGCCACAGACGTTCTACGCTTTCAGCATCCGGCGCCTGAGCACTCAGCGGCGCCGCAGGGAGCGTTACCAGCGACGCCGGAATTTTGCTGCCCTGGATATCGATAGGAATCTCAACCGAAACCGGCCCGCAGGGCGGCGTCTGAGCCTCCTGAATCGCCCGCTGTACAATAGCCACCGCCTGATTAGCGTTGGATACCCGGTAAGCGCGCTTAGAGCTGGCCCGCAGATAGCCCATCTGGTCGCGGGTTTCATGAATAAAGCCGGTATCGGCATCCAGCCAGGCCTTTTCCACCTGGCCGGTCAGGTGCAACAGCGGCGTACTGGCGTTCATGGCCTCTACAAGCGCCCCCACCGCATTGCCCGCTCCGGCGCCGGTGCTGGTTAACGCGACACCCAGGCCGGAAAAACGTCCGTGAGCGTCGGCCATGGTGACCGCACCTGCCTCTCCGCGCGACGGGACAAAACGGATATTGCCGCGCTGCCCGATAGCATCGGCCACCGGCAGATTATGAATAGAGATCACGCCATACAGGGTATCGACGCCGTACAGTTCGAGGGTACGGGCGACGGCTTCGCCCACGGTAATCATTTCGCTCATCATCAGCCCTTTTGTTAGTCGCACCAGTGGTTAACGCCGTTACCGGTCGCCAGATAGATGCTCTTTTGCTGCATCCAGGCTTTCAGCCCCTGAATGCCCTTCTCGCGGCCCAAACCGCTCTCTTTAAAGCCGCCAAACGGCGTGGAAATAGAAAAAACTTTGTAGGTATTAATCCAGATAGTGCCCGCCTCAAGCGCCTGTGCCAGCCGCAGCGCCCGCCCGGTATCCCGGCTCCAGATACCCGCAGCCAGGCCGTAGACCGAATCATTAGCCTCGGCAATTAATTGCTGCTCGTCGTCAAAGGCCATCGCCACCAGCACCGGCCCAAAAATTTCTTCCTGGCAGACCTGAGCCGTATTCTCCAGCCCTTCAATAATGGTGGGCTGGAACCAGTTACCGGCCGCCAGTTGAGGATCGGCCGGGATCTCGCCACCGCACAGCACTTCGCCCCCTTCGTCACGGGCCATCTGAACGTAGCTCATCACCTTGTCGCGATGCTGCGGGCTAATCAGTGGCCCGATATGGGTGCCCGGCGTCAGCGGATGACCGATCCGCAAACCGCGGGTCAGTTCCAGCAGCCGGGTCATCAGCGGCTGGTAAACGCTGCTGTGAACAAAAAGGCGAGCGCCTGCGATACAGGCCTGACCGCCAGAGCTGAAAATGCCGTAGCAGATACCGCGCGCGGCCTGCTCGATATCGGCATCTTCCAGTACGATGGTGGGCGACTTGCCCCCCAGCTCCAGCGACGTGGAGATCAGTTTTTCCGCCGCCACATGGGCCAGATGACGCCCGGTGGAAGTACCGCCGGTAAACGAGATTTTGCGCACCTTCGGGTGACGGGCCAGCGCATCGCCGATTATCGATCCTTTCCCCGGCAGTACGCTGAGCAACCCGGCAGGCAGCCCGGCCTGTTCGAAGATCCTGGCCAGCTCCAGCGCCATCAGCGGCGTCGCTTCGGCAGGTTTCAGGACAACCGCATTACCGGCAGCGATGGCCGGTGCCACCTTCTGCATTTCACTGGCGATCGGCGAATTCCAGGGGGTGATTGCCGCCACCACGCCCAGAGGCTCGTAGTGACTCAGAGTCATCACCTCGGGAATACGCGGCGTCGGCAACTCCCCTTCCAGCAGTTCGCAGGCTGCCGCAAAGTAGCGGGCCGTTCCCGCCGCGCTCATGACCAGGCCGCGGGTTTCCGCCAGCGGTTTACCGTTATCACGGGTCTGAAGTTCTGCCAGCGTATCCACCCGTGATTCAATGATCTCAGCCACCCGCGAGAGGATCCGCGCCCGCTGATGCGGCAGGCTGTTGCGCCATGCAGGATCTCGCCACGCCGCTTCGCCACGCTCGACCGCCGTTTCCAGATCGGCCAGATCTGCCGCATAAAGTTCGGCATTCACGGAGCCGTCCGCCGGGAAGCGGCTATGCATCAAATTGCCACCACCGCGGCGCCACTCTCCGCCAACAAAAATATCCAGAGGTTCCATGGTTACTCCTTACTGTTGCGCCAGTTCACGGCAGGCACGCACCGCACTTAACGCCGCCAGGGTCGAGGTTTTGGGATTACTGGCTAACGGCAGCCCGCTCAGCTCCAGGCTAAATTCGCCAAAGCCCCCGGCAGCGTGCAGGGTGTGAGTGTTACGGGTGGTTTGCGGATCCACCATGAGCTGAACCCGGGTTTCATCCATGCCCACGCCGCCCAGTGCCACAGTGGCCGCTACGTTGGCATTGGCCGGGAACAATTGTGCTGCTTCACGGGCGCTGCCTTCAAAGAAGATCTGCGCTTCGCTAACCGAATCCAGGTCGATCAGCTTTTCCGCGTGGCTACCGCGCCAGCTGGCCGGACTTTTACGCGAACGGTAGGTCACCCGGTAGAGCCCCCCTTCTTTTGCGGCCTTCAGTCCGTCAATGCCGGCCACCGCACCGGCGAGCAGGGTCAGCCTGCCGTTGCCTGCGCGTCGGGCAGCCGCCAGACGCTGTTCCAGCGCCGCATCCGCCAGCGCGCCGGTGGAAATCACCGCCAGATGCCAGCCCCGGGCCAGCACCGCCGCGCCATATTGCGCCACCGCCTGCTGGCTGGCGCACTCCAGCACCAGGTCCGGGGCGCCCGTGCAATCATTCACCTCAGCCAGCGCTTCCACCTTCCCGTGAAAGCGGTCGCGGATAGCGGCATGATGGCGCTCGCGCGCCACAATCCAGCCCAGTTCCACGCCCTCTGGCAGTCGCTCAATCACCGTCTGCGCCATCGCGCCGTAACCGATTAGCATCACCTTTTTCATGGTCGCGCTCCTTACAGGTGTCGGCAAAAACCGCCGGACACATCCAGCGCCGCACCGGTAGTAAAAGACGCCAGCGGCGAAGCCAGGAACAGCAGCGCCTGGGCGGGTTCCTGGGGTTTACCCAACCGCCCCATCGGAATACCGCGCTTACGGGCTATCTCGCCTGTCCACTGGGGCCAGCTCTGGGATTTATCGGTGCGATTTTCAAAGCGGCGTCGCCACTGCCCGGATTCCACCATCCCCAGCAGAATCGAATTCACCCGGATCCCTTTTTCGACCAGATCCTTCGAGAGCGTCAGCGTCATATTAAGCAGCGCCGCCCGCGCCGCGGAGGTCGCAATCATGTGCTCTTCCGGTTGCAGGGCCAGCAGCGAATTAACGCAGGTGACAGAGGCGATATCCGAACGTTCCAGCCACGGCAGAAACGCCTGGAGCGGATTAATCACGCCGAACAGCTTCAGTTCGGCTTCATGCAGCCAGGCTTCACGTGGCGTGTCGGCAAAATGGGCCACAAAGCCCTGACCTGCGTTGTTGATCAGCATATCCACGCCGCCAAAACGTTCGGCGACCGCGGCGGCAAACTGTTTAACCTGCTCTTCCTGCAATACATCGCAGCGCTGCGCCAGAATTTCGGCTTCCGGGTATTCCCCCTGGAGTGCCGCCAGCGCGCTGGCGAGCCGGTCGTCATCGCGACCGCAGAAGGCCACCTTCGCCCCTTCGCCCAGCAGCAGGCGCAGGGTCTCAAAGCCGATTCCCGAGGAGCCGCCGGTGACCACCGCTACGCGGTCCTCAATTTGTGCATTCATAGCTCGCCTCTTGCATTACCCGTATAAGCTGTTGATTAAAAAAACTGTCATTGTCGAGATAGCTGGCATGCCCCGCCTGAGGGATGGCGACCCCTGGCGCATTCCAGCGCTGGGCCAGTCCCCAGGCGTTTTCCGGGGGGGTAATGGCATCCTGTTCGCCACACCACACTTCCAGCTCACAGCGGCAATCCCCCAGCCAGCGATGGATATCGTCGTCGGCCAGCATCCGGGCCGCTGCCAGGAATCCTTCCCGACGCAGGCGGCGCATACCCTCCGCCACGGTGTCGATATCCTCAGGATGGGCACCCGGGCGCAGCAGTTTGTCCGCCCGGGTGCGGGCCAGGTTTTCCATCCCCTCCGCCGCCTGCCGTTCGCGACGGCGCCAGACCTGCTCGCGCTGCTCCGGGGCCGCCTGTCCGTATCCCTGGGCCGGATCCGCCAGGATCAGGCGCATCACCCGTCCGGGATAGCGGGCAGCGAAGGCGCTGGCAACCAGCGCCCCCAGCGAGTGGCCAAGCAGCACGGTTTTCTCTACCCCTGCCCTGTCCAGCATGACCGCCAGGGCATCGGCGTAGTCCGCCGCCATCGGTTTTTCCTCTTCAGGCATCGGGCTGTCGCCGTAACCCGGCATATCCCAGGCCAGCAGGCGGTACTCCTTCAACACCGCCATCTGCTTATACCAGGAACGGCTGCCGGAACTGATGCCGTGCAGCAGCGTCAGCGCCGTACCGCTCCCCGTCTCGCGCCAGCAGGTCATAAGCCGCTCCTTATTTTTTATCGCGCTTCACTTTGGAGAGCGGATGATCTTCCGGATAGCTCGGAATATGCGGCTTCGGCGTACCCAGCATCACGCACATCAGCGCTTCTTCCTCGCCGTGGTTCAGCAACCCGCGGTAAATCCCCGGCGGAACCGAAATCAGGTCACGCTCGCGCAGTACCGTTTCGTAATACTGGTCACCGTCCTGAATCATCAGAGTGATGGTGCCCTTGAGCATAAAGAACACCTCTTCCACGTCGTCATGCAGATGCAGCGGCCCTTCACACTTCGACGGCAGCACCATGGTGGAAAAGGTAAAGTGTTCGGCGGGCACCGTGTTGGTGTCGCTGGCAACGCCGGTAGCGCCGGTGCCGATGTAGCGCATCTGGGCGCGGCGGTATTTCGGGTCGAAATCGGCCTGGAATTTCAGGGCGTTCCAGTCATATTTACGCCCTTCGAAACGGGCGATACGCGACTCCACCCACTCTTCCATGCTCAGGTTTTCCGGCTTCATTTTGGCGCCGGACGCCAGGGTTGTGGTCTCAGACATCATCGTCTCCTTAATAGCGTTTCAGTAACGGCAGTAACAGCGCGCAGCCCAGCACCGCAATCACCACCAGAAAGATCAGACCGCTGTCCATACTGTGGGTGAAGGCGATAAGCGCCCCCATCACCGCCGGGGACAGCGCGCCGGCGAAGTTACCCAGTCCGTTAAACACACCGCCCGCCGTGGCGCTGACCGCCGGTCGGGTCGCCTTAGCCAGCAGCGCGAAGATGTTGGGCGCACCGGTACCCCACATAAAGGTGCTGAAGCTCATGGCGGCAATGACCGCCAGCGGCGTATTCAGATGCAGCACCAGCCACAGACCGATGGCGGCGCCCCCCATCGAGATAAAGCAGGCGGCGGCCCTGCGATCCACGCGATCCGACAGCCAGGCGCCGATCACTTCCCCCACCAGCATGGCGATAAAGGGCAGCGACGACATCCAGCCCGCATGCTCCAGGTGAATGCCTTTTCCCTTAATCAGATAGCCCGGCAGCCAGCCGTTAATGCCCCACAGGTAGGTCATAAACGCGATGTTAAAGATGCAGACCATCCAGAAATACGGGCTGGCGAACAGCTCACGGCGTGCGGCGCTGCGGGCTTCCGGCGTGGGAGCGCTCGCCTTGTTCTGCCCGGCTTCCATCCGCACGTGGCGCAGTCCGAATCGCACCAGAAACAGCACCGGCAGGGTCAGAATCGCCATGGTGAAAAAGGTGCTCTGCCAGCCGAAGTGGTTCAGCAGCCAGATAGACAGCGGAAAACCGATGGCGGCGCCGAGCGGCGTGCCCAGCAGCCACATCATGGTGGCGCGCGCCTGCAAATGAGACGGGAACGAGTGGCGAATAATCGCGAAGGCCAGTGAAAACAGCGGCCCTTCGGCAATGCCCAGCAGGATGCGCAATACCAGCATGGCGTTATAGGAGTGGGTAAAACCCATCAGGGCCATCAGCCCGCACCAGCTCACCATCATCCAGGTCAGCAGGCGCACCGGCGCAATGCGATCGCCCAGGCCGCTCAACAGCATGGATGAAAAGCCATAGCTGAGCAGGAAGGCGGTCATCAGCAGACCGAGTTTGGTGGTATCGAAACCGATGCCCATGGCCTGCTGGAATCCGTCGTCGGAAAACAGCGCCGCTATGCTTATCTTGTCGAAAAAGGCCAGCAGTACGCAGGCGAGAAGGGCCAGCGGAATCGACCAGCGGACCGGCATTTCGGACGTGCGCTCCCCCTCACCGCTCGCCGCCCGGGGCGCGGTGTCTGTCTCTAAAGTAGTCATGCTTGCACTCCCCCTCGCGGGTATGGCTTTCCCTTAACGCAGGGACATCAGTGAAAAGTCAGGATCGGTCAGCGGTTGCTGCGACAGATCCCGCCCGGCAGCCATCCAGCGTTTGGCGAGTTTGACGGTGCGGGGGTCATTAAAGGCCACCAGTTGCGTCAGCCGTCCCTGCGCATCCAGCGAGAAAAAGAGCGTACCGCGCGCGTCGCGCCGCACCAGGGTCCGGGTGTCGGGCTGCGGGATCCCAAGGATCTGAATGTTGTGCTGATATTGATCCGACCACAGCCATACCTCTTCGTCATAACCTGGCGCTGTGGCATCCAGCATCGCTCTGGCGGCGGCAATGGCCTGGTTTTGCGCAAAAGCCCAGGACTGGGGGCTCAGGCCAAAGCGCGGATGCTGCGCCACATCGCCTGCGGCAAAAATCGCCGGATCGCTGGTGCGCCCCTGAGCATCCACCACAATGGCGCGCTCAACCGCAAGACCGGCATCCCGCGCCAGCCCGACGTTAAGATCCACCCCGATCCCAACCACCACGGCGTCAAACGACTCGCGCCGTCCGTCACAGTGAATCACCGGCAGTCCCGCGTCATCGCTCAGCTCCAGCGGCCCGCAGCCGCAGCGGATCGCCACGCCCTGCGCTTCATGCAGCGCCTGGAGTTCGGCGGAAACCAGGGGCGACACCGAACGCTGGCACAGAGCCTGCTGCTGTTCGAACAGCGTGACCGCCACGCCGGATTTACGCGCCGAAGCGGCAATCTCCAGCCCTATCCAGCCGCCGCCCACCACGGCCAGCCGTTGAGACTGCCCCAGTCTCTGCTTCAGGCGTCGGGCATCTTCCCAGTCGCGCAGGGTGTAAACATACGGATGAGCGCGCCAGGTTTCGTCCGGCACTCTGGCCCGCCCGCCGGTGGCGATCAGCAACTGGTCGTAATGCAGCTTTTCACCGTCGTTCAGCACAACCGCCTTTTCGTCGCGCAGAATGGCTTCGGCGCGCTTCGGGCGATACCAGCGCAGGTCGAGCTGCTGTTGCACCTCTTCGCTAAACAGCCGCGGCAGAGCCGGACTCTCTTCCAGCAGCGCCCCCTTGGAAAGCGGCGGACGCTCGTAGAAATCCTGATCTTCCTGGGCCACCACGCAGATCTCTCCCTGCCAGCCGCCGTCGCGCAGGGTCTTTGCCGCCCAGCCACCAGCCTGACCGCCGCCGATAATGACAATGCGCGCCGTCATGCCGCCTCCGACTTTTTCTGCTGGCGTCGGGTTTCATAGTCGATCCCCCCTTCCACCGCCCATTCAGTGAAGGAGACCAGCGAATGTTCCAGCTCACGCGGCTGCCAGTTTTCGGTGAGGTAATCTTCGTTGGTGTAGTACTCAAAAGCGCCGCCGGTGGGGCTGTTGACGTACCAGAAGTAGGCCGAAGAGATGGGGTGACGCCCCGGACCGATAAAGGTGCTCCACTGCTGCTTGTTCATCGCCAGCCCACCGCCTATCACCTCGTGAATATCGCGAACGGTAAAGGCCACGTGATTCAGGCCGCGCCCGCGATGCGGCAACTGCAACAGGAACAGATTGTGGTGACCGCCCCGGGCCTGGGTGCGCAAAAACACGGCGCGATCCACGTAGCGATCGGAAACCTGAAAGCCCAGCACGTCGCAGTAAAAACGCTCCACCGCCGCCAGATCGTCCACGAAGAACACCACGTGACCGATGTTGATAGGCTCCGCTTTTTCGTAGAGCGGGCTGGGTTTATCCACCCGACGCATATCGCCCCACTGGTTGATGGGGTCAACGTCAAGTGTCACCGGCTGCTGCTGTGTGACCTGCACCCGCAGGGTCATGCCGTTGGGATCGCGACACTCCAGCGCACCGTCCAGCTCGCGGAAGCCCGGCTGTGCGCTCAGCTTCGGGCGCAGCGCCGCCAGGGCCTGGTCGTCGGCCACGGCCCAGGTCATACGGCGCAGCGTAGAGCCCTGTTCAAACGCCGGGGGCAGTTCGCCGTCGTCCAGCGGAGACAGTTCAACCCGGGCACCGCTCAGCGTGGTGAAACGGCGCTGTGAACCGTCATCACGCAGGCCGAAATCACGCATAAAGGTGGCGCTACGCGTCATGTCTTCGACGCCGAATTCCAGCTTTTCAATTCCCGTTACGCTCATGGTTATTCGCCTCGTTATTCGTTCTGTGCCCGGATTCGGGCGTAAAAGGGTCCCGACACCATCAAGTGCCTTTATCTAACTTGTTGATTTTATGAAGCCTGCGACAGGTGCCCTAAAAAACCGGAAATTTTGTCCGCCGCCAGTCTGACTTCATTTTGCAGACGTTCCCTGTCGCTTTTTGGTACTTCATCGGAGGGCACCATAATGCTTATCACCGCCGCCACCCGACCGTCGCGATCGTAGATGGGGTAGACAATGGAGGAGATGCCCGGCCGGAAAAAAGATTCACCGACCACAAAGCCGCGCGCCCGGTCGGCCTGAACCATCTGCCACAGCGCCTCGCGCTCCCGGGGTTGCCCGGGGGTATTACCCGGCAGGCGCTCGTCCGGAAACAGCGCCTCAAATTCGGCGCGTGAAATATCGGTCAGCAGCATTCTGCCCAGCGAAGTGCAGTGCACCGGCAACCGGGTACCGACGCTGACCTGGTTGATGCGCGCTCCGGCGGCGCTGACCCGGGCGATGTAGATAAGATCCCGGCCGTCGCGAATCGCCAGGTGACTGCTGCACTGGCTGCTGTCGCGTAGCTGCTCGATAACAGGTTGCCCCACCTGAGCCACATCCAGCGACGAAATATATTCAAAGCCCAGGCGCAGCACGTTCATCCCTAAGCGGAAGGTGTTAGTGCGAGCGTTGCGCTCCAGAAAGCCCATGTGTTCCAGCGTCTGCACCACCCGGTAGGCGGTGGCTTTCGGCATATCCACCAGCCGGTGTAGTTCGGCAAAGGTCAGATCCTGATGCTGTTCGCTAAAGGCCAGCAGCAGCTGAAGACCGCGTTCCAGTCCGGGAATCAGATACTTACAGGGTTGTGCATCCGCCATCGTCGTTCCTTAGTTAAAAACAAAACCGCCGTTAATCGGTAACAACTGTCCGGTGACAAAGCCGGAGAGATCGGAAAGCAGCCAGACAACGCTACCGGTGACGTCCTGCGGATGCTGAGCCCCCGCCAGCGCCCGTCCGTTTTCATATAGCTGGTGGCGTTCGGCGGGTACGTATTCGGTGGCTTCTACCCGGGTCAGTCCCGGCGCAATGGCGTTCACCCGAATCCGTCGTTCGCCCAGTTCGCGAGCCATGGATCGCGTCATGGCGATCACCGCGCCTTTGCTGGCAACGTAGGCCATCAGGCGCGGTGCGCCCCACAGCGCGGTGTCGGAAGCCACATTGACGATGCTTCCCCCTTCGCGCAGCAGCGGTACGGCGGCGCGAGTGGTGAGCCAGGTGCCCTTCACGTTCACCTGCATCACCCGATCCCAGAGATCCGGGTCGTACTCCATCATGTCTTTACCGCCCACGCCGGTGGCCAGCGCCGCGTTATTCACCAGCCCGTCGATGGCTCCCTGTTCGCCAATGGCGTTGAAGGTTGCCTCGATTGCAGCAGGATCGGCCAGATCGATGGGATACGATTCGATCTCACAACCGCTGGCGCTCAGGCGCTGGGCGCACTCCGCCAGCTCGCCCGCGAGGATGTCACACATCACCACCCGGGCGCCCTGGCGCGCCAGGCCTTCGGCAAAGTCCGCCCCCAGCCCGCGCGCCGCGCCGGTAACGACGATGCGCTTATCCGCCAGCAGCCCGGACATCAGGCGGCCCCCTTCTGGGCTTCGCGTTTGGCAAGCTGCTGGGTGGCCTCTTTCTGCATGACGCGGCGCAGGCGCGACATCCCGACATCGTGCTGATACAGATACTCATGGTCGCGGGCATTCGGCGCCAGGCTTTCCAGCACCACGCGATCCTGCTCCAGAACTTCCCAGTGCAGTTTTTCCAGACGATTGCGGTACATAAAGCGCCACAGGTCGCGCTGCCAGTCCTTCACCTTGCGGATACGCCAGAAGAAGACCCGGCAGTTGTCGTTGTCTTCCGGCACCACCATGCCGACGATCCAGAAGTGGCCGCCCGGCCCGAAGCGCTTCTTATACGGAATGGACAGACGCATCCAGTAAGCGCCGCTGGCGCCAAACTCCACCCAGTCGAAGTTCACGCCGCTCTGGCCTTTTTTCTCAAATATAAAACCGGTTTCAGTGGGCAGTAGCTGCATATCGGCTTTGCGATCCCCTTCCGCCATGGAGTGGGAAGAGGAGTGCAGGTAGGTGCCGTGCATCGGGTCCATCACGTTTTCCAGCGCATACTGGTAGTTACAGTTCCAGGCGGCGGTACACAGGAAGTTACTGTAGCTGTCGGTATCCGCCAGCTCCTGGGGGAACACCAGCTCAGTGGGCGCTTCGTCGGTCACGCCGAACCACAGGAAGATGGCGCCGTGTGCTTCCTGCACCGCATAACTGCGTACGCACTGCTGACCCACCAGCGGACAGCGATCCACCGCCGGAACGTCTTTCACTTCGCCGCTGCCAGCCACTTCCACACCGTGATACCAGCAGGCGATGCGATCGCCCAGGTTCCAGCCCATAGACAGGCGGGCGCCGCGGTGCGGGCAACGATCTTCCAGCGCCTGTACCTGGCCGTCTTTATTGCGCCAGATAACAATCTGCTCACCCAGCCGGGTAATGCCCACCGGCGCCGACTGTACTTCCCAGCTTGCCAGAACCGGATACCACTGGCCGCGCAGCCCCTTGTCCAGATATTCACGAACTGTCGTTGTCATCTTTTCCCCCTCAGTAACCGTTAACCTGCAAAAATGCCCGGAAGCTCTGTTCGTTCCAGGGTTCACCCTGGTGATCGAAGATCCGCTGCGCATTCAGGCCATCCACCAGCGCTTCCAGGGTTTCGGCGCCCTGGTCGAATAGCTGTTCCAGGGCATCAATCAGCCGAAGTTCAAAAGGCTCCGGTACGCGGGGACGGGTCTGCCAGATAATGTTCTGATACTGGCCCGGCTGATGAATGGCACCATTGCCGCCTTCTGCCGGTGGGGTAAACTGCCGGGTTTCCGGCAGTTGGGGGTTAAAGTCCAACGTGTCGCTCATTCTACTGTCTCCGGTATAAAGGTAATTTGGATCTGATTTTCAAATACCCGAACCGGATAACGGTTCAGGTTACGCCCGCCCGGGCCGTGCAGGCAGGTACCGGTGCGGACATCAAAAACCGCTTCATGCAGGGGGCACTCCACCTTGCCATCTTCAACGAATCCCTGGCTTAGCAGGGCATATGCGTGGGGGCAGACATCTTCCAGCGCGAAATATTCGCCATCGACCAGATACACCCCAATCTCTTTCCCCTCTACGCTGCCGCTAAAGGGAAAATCTTCCTGTACTTGTGCAACATCACACACGCCTATCCAGCTCATCGCGATCCTCCAGGCCTTTGTTTCATATATGAAACATTGTTTCTTATTTAATACAGCCAATATAAGAGTGAGGTTTTTCAGGTCAAGGGCCAATGTGATAGATTTGTTAAAAGAAATAAGGAATATCGCACAAGTGTGCAATTGATCACGAAAAATTGTTGGTATATGAAATTGTGATTTATTTTCTGTTTTGTGATGTCGCTTAGTTATATTTATTTTTTCCGCTATCAGATCCGCCCTGTCTATTGACAGTTTTTATTAAAACCCGCTAAACACAGAATATCCATGCGCTAATAACGGTTTCAAATATGAAACCACATAACACTTACCAACTGAAAAACAAAGAATTTTTCAAGATATTTCATTTCGTGTCGAAACTGTCACGATGACTTAAGGTTAATCTGCGGCTGTATCTGTCCAACAGGAGGGAATGCCAATGTTTTCCGCAAGATGGCAAGGCGTACTGGCATTACTTTTATTAATCGTGATCGCTTATGTGGACCGGGTAAATATTTCGGTGATGATTCTTAACCCCGAATTCGCCGCCCATTTCCAGCTTAATGATAACAGGATGTTACAGGGAATGTTAATGACGCTGTTCCTGCTGGGCTACGGTTTTTCCGCCCTGTTATTAACACCGCTAATGGAAAGTAAAATGCATTATCGTCAGGGGCTGCTGGTCAGTATCCTGATCTGGGCAATTATTTGCGCTGTCTCGCCATTACTGGGCTCGCTGATGGGGCTGCTGGTCGCTCGTCTGCTGCTTGGCGTGGCCGAAGGGCCGCTGTTTTCCATGAAAACCCGCTATATCAGCGATCGCTTCGCCACCAACGAACTGGGCAAGCCAAACGCCGTAAGCGCCCTGGGTATCTCTCTGGGCCTGGCGGTGGGCTTTCCGCTGATTACCTGGCTGATGCAGCATCTGGGCTGGACCGGCTCCTTTTATGTTCTGGCACTGCTCAACCTGATTATCGGCGGTGGTCTGGTGTGGGGCTTTCTGCCGCCGCCGCCGGCCCTGCGTCGTCTGAACCGTCTGCGCTTTCGCACCACTTTTCTGCTTGCCTGGCGTACTCCGCTGCTGGGTTGGATCCTGCTGGTAGAGATCGCCACTCTCAGTTATCTGTGGGGCAACAGCGCCTGGCTACCGGCCTGGCTGCGCGACGAACATCACTTTTCACTCCAGGCCACCGGCCTGCTGGCGGCGCTGCCGTTTTTGCTAAGCCTGGGCGCCAAATTTCTGGGCGGCGTGCTGCTGGATAAACTGCCGCCGGACAGGGCTCCCCTGCTGTTTATCGTCGGCGGCGCCACTACGGCCTGTGCGGTAAGCGGGCTCATGCTGAGCCACCAGCCTGGCTGGCTGGCCTTCTGGATGCTGACGGCAAATGCCTGCTGGGGAATTCAGGGGGCGGCGATTCCGGTGGTGGTACAACAGCGTGCGCCATCGGAAGCGGTAGGCAGCGCCTACGGCATTATTAACGGCATCGGCAATCTATGCGCCGCCTTTATTCCAATGCTAATGGGAGGGGTGATGGGCTGGATGGGGTCGGTCAGCGCCGGTTTTTCGGTGCTGGTCGCGTCACAGTTGATAACGCTGGCGGCGGGGACCATGCTGCTGGTGAAAATGCGCCGTTCAACGGCGCTGATGGCGTGACCCGTATACATACGAATAATCCCAGCAAGCCAGCGCAAACTGGCTTGCACACTGGAAAAATTTTAACACTACGTTAGTTTTTCTTCGGGAACGCTGATTTTTATGTTGGCGCCCTCTGATTAAAACAGATCCCTTCAAATCCATTCCCGTTTCTTACTACGAGAAACACCTTCCGAATTTAACATTAGAATTTATCAGGGTAATTATTTTGTAGAAAAAAATCTACATTTCACGTTTGCAAAAATATAAAACCAACACTACATTAATATCAGTTAGTCAATGAAACCAATCAAATTTTGAGTTTCCGTACCTATAATTAACGTGGCAAGGATAACGCATGACTTGGTTACAGGTTATATTTTTAGGTATTATCTGCTTATCGTTACCTCTCCCTTTTTTTTTGTTTATACGCCAATATAAAACCAAAAAGATCCCTTCCACCGTATCAATAAAAAGCGTGTCTTATTCGCCATTTTCAACGGGTTCTCCTCTAAAAAAAAGTCGCCCTGTATCATTGCAAAAAGTAAAATCAGAGCTATCCATACTAACGCAATATACATCACAAATTAGATTATATTCAGTCTCGGAAATGCAAAAAGAGATCCCCGGCATCGCTACAAAGTTAGGCATTAAAGTCAGTCTTGGAATTTGGATAGGCAATGATGAAAAAAAGAATCAAGAAGAAATAAAAAAAGCTATAGAGATCATACAAGAAAACAAAAACATTATACGCGTTATTGTTGGGAATGAAGTATTGTTCCGTCATGATGTCCCCCTACGTAAATTACAAGAGTACATTCTCCAAGTAAAACAAGCTGTAGATATTCCGGTTACCACTGCCGAATTATGGCACATATGGATGGATACACCTCACCTTGCTGATAATGTTGATGAATTAACTATACATATCCTTCCGTATTGGGAAAATATATCCAGTGAAAAATCCATTGATTTCATAAAGGATGCAATTAGAAAAGTAAAAAACCATTTTCCTGGTCGTAATATTTATGTTGGTGAAATAGGATGGCCTTCTGCTGGACATAGTCTCAATACATTACCATGTGATATGTACCAGCAAGCAGAACACATAAGAATAATATCAAATTATTTAAATAGTGAGCATATAGATTATAACGTTGTAGAAGCCTTTGACCAAAAATGGAAATCAGTAGAAGGCACCGTTGGTGCAAACTGGGGATTAATAAAAAAGAATGGCAAACCAAAATTTGTTCTAACCGGAAAAGATACTATAGCAAACAAGAGCCTGGCTGTTTTTCTATTTGAATTCATCAGCTCACGATCAGGGAAGTTATCATTGGCATTAGTTTTTTTCAGTTTGTTTCTCGTTCTGGCGGAAGGTATTATTTATCTATTAGATACGCAGTCGGAAATATTATCCCTCTTATTTATAACATGCTGGTCATTATGGTTTTATACCAATTCATTTATTAGTATACGTGAAACTCTGGAAAGGTTCTTCATTCCATCAAACATCTCCGCATTGCCAGAAATGCAGGACTATTCACCCAATGCGCGTAAGGTTTCTTTTCATATCGCATGTCGAAACGAACCACCTGAAATGGTAATCAAAACGCTATCCAAATTATCTTCTCTTGATTATGAAAACTATGAAGTACTGGTTATTGATAATAATACCAGTGATGAGTTACTCTGGAAACCCATAGAAAATTATTGCCTGACACAGGGTGATAAATATAAATTCTGGCACGTCGACAATCTAAAGGGGTTTAAAGGTGGCGCTCTTAATTTCTTACTTGAAAAGACAGATGATAAAACAGATGTCATCGCGGTCATTGATTCAGACTATCAGGTAGAATCAGACTGGCTCAAACTTACCTATTTCTTTTCAGATCCTGATATCGCAGTAGTCCAGGCGCCTCAGAATTACAGAAATAGAGATTATCTTTTCAACCAGATATGTTACTACGAATATAAGAGTTTCTTTAATACCGGAATGATTATCAGAGATAGCTTTAACGCGATCATTCTTCATGGAACGATGACGCTGATAAGAGCATCTGTTTTAAAAGAATTAAAATGGGCAGAATGGTGTATTTGTGAAGATGCAGAGCTTGGGCTAAGAATCCTACAAAATAATTATAAAATGAAATATATTCCAGTCTCCTACGGACAAGGATTGATGCCTGATAATTTTCATGATTATCAAAAACAACGCTCTCGCTGGGCAATGGGGGCAATGCAGATAATACGTGCCCATTTGTCATCTCTGCTGCCAGGCGGAGAAAAATTATCCTGCCAGCAACGTTATCAGTTTATTGCAGGGTGGATGCACTGGATAATTCAACCGATAAGCATTTTGCTTACCTTAATATTAATCGGCTGGACTCTCATTAAGTTAACTTATCCTGATGAAAAACTGTCATTGCCATTAGCGATTTCAGTCTCTTTAGTTAGCGCGTTTTGTATGACGTTATTAACTCAATTTTTATTATACATAAGGTATAGCCCTGATAAAATTCGTGGTGCTGCGCTCTCAATTATTGCCAGCCAGTCTCTAAATTACACCATTGCGAAAGCGGTCGTTTGTGCATTACTTCCGGGTAAAAAGAAGTTTGTTATAACACCAAAGGAGTCAAATAAAAAAACACGTTTATTCTCTTCGGGTAGCCATGTTTCTGAAGCGATCATTTTATTATCACTTATCACGTTATCAACACTAACGCTATACACCTGTGGTTTTGGATTAGAATATTTTCTATGGTCAGTCATGTTATTCCTGCGTAGCATACCATTTGGGTTTTCCATATATCTTAACTATCTATCCTGGAATAAAAATGCGCTATACGTAGAAAATAATATTCCCGCAGTTGAAGAATAAGGGCATAGCGCCCGGGATGGGCGCTGAAATATACAAATATCCGTTATTTACTGCCCTTTCTTCGACGCCTGCAGATAGAGCATCTCCAGCGCCAGAGTTGCGGCAGCCAGCGCGGTGATCTCCGATTGATCGTAGGCTGGCGCCACTTCCACCAGATCCATCCCCACGATATTCAGATCTTTAAGCCCGCGCACCAGCTTCAGCGCGCGATCGGTGGTCAGGCCGCCAATCACCGGCGTGCCGGTACCCGGCGCATGGGCGGGATCCAGACAGTCGATATCAAAGGTCAGATAGACCGGCATATCGCCCACGATCTGCTTCACCTGGGCCAGTACGTCATCCACGCTACGATCGTTCACCTGCGGGGCATCCAGCACCGTAAAGCCATTGTCTTTATCGAATTCGGTACGGATACCAATCTGCACGGAACGGGTCGGATCGATCAGACCCTCTTTCGGTGCGGTATAGAACATAGTGCCGTGGTCAAACTCGCTGCCGTTGCCGTAGGTATCGGTATGGGCATCGAAGTGCACCAGCGCCATTTTGCCAAAGTGTTTCGCGTGAGCGCGCAGCAGCGGCAGCGTCACAAAGTGGTCGCCACCGAAGGAAAGCATACGTTTACCGGCCGCCAGCAGCTTTTCAGCGTGAGCCTGGAGGTTTTCACTCATGTTGCGGGCATCGCCGAAGGCGTAAACCAGGTCACCGCAGTCCACGACATTCAGGCGCTCGCGCATATCGAAGTCCCACGGGAAACGGTTACCTTCCCAGGCCAGTTGGGTGGAGATCTGGCGGATCGCCGCAGGCCCGTGACGGCCACCGGCCCGACCGGAAGTCGCCATATCGAAGGGAACGCCGGTAATCACCCACTCTGCATCGCTGTCGTAAGGCTGGAAGTTCAGCGGTAAACGTAAAAAACCAAAGGCATTGGATACCAGGGAGTTGTCAAACTGATGGCCTAAGGTGCTCATGATTTTTCCTCTCGGATAGGTAAAAAAAATCCCTTCCTCGTCGTTAGACCCGACGAGGAAGGGATTGAATATTTATCTTTGCCCTCGAATTATGGCCGCATTCGTCCGACTGTTCAACAGGCAGATAGCCCGCGGCGCGTCGGTGAAGCAAAGAGTGTGAGCCAGCGAAAAATTATCCCTGACTCGCCACGTTTTATTCATCTTCCAGATAGGTGTAGCCATATAGTCCGGCTTCGAACTCTTCCAGGAACTGCTGCTGTAGTGCATCGTCAAGACCGGTCTGTTTCACCTGATCCCGGAAGCGGGTCAGCAGCGTATCAGGGTCCAGTTGCACGTAGCGCAGCATATCCGCCACCGTATCGCCCTCGTCGGAAAGCTCTACGGTCACATTGCCTTCGGCATCCACAAACACATCCACCGCTTCGGTATCGCCGAACAGGTTATGCATATTGCCGAGGATCTCCTGATAGGCGCCTACCATAAAGAAGCCCAGCAGCGGCGGATTTTCCGGATCGTAATCCGGCAGCGGCATAGTGGTGGCTATCCCGTCGCCGTCCACATAGTGGTCGATGGCGCCATCGGAATCGCAGGTAATATCCAGCAGCACGGCACGGCGGCTGGGGGCATGATTCAGCCCTTCCAGCGGCAGCACCGGGAACAACTGGTCGATCCCCCAGGCATCCGGCATCGACTGGAACAGCGAGAAGTTGACGTAAAGCTTATCCGCCATCCGCTCCTGTAATTCATCGATAATCGGACGATGAGCGCGGTTCTGCGGATCGAGCTGTTTCTGGATCTCATGGCACATGTTGAGATACAGCTGCTCGGCCCAGGCGCGCTGGCTCAGATCGAAGCTGCCGGACGAATACCCGGTGTGGATATCGTGCAGATCCATCTGACTGTCGTGCAGCCATTCGCGCAGCGAACGGCGGTTAGCCGGTTCGTGCATCTCCTGCCAGGTTTCCCACATGCTTTGCAGGGCCCGGGGCGCATCCGGCTCCGGCGCCTGAGGCACGGTATATTCGTTGCGCTCGACCCCGATAATATTAGAGACCAGCACGGTATGGTGGGCGGTCACGGCGCGGCCGGATTCGGTAATCACCGTCGGATGCGGCAGGCCGTGCTCTTCGCAGGCGTCGCCAATGGCCCAGATAATGTTGTTGGCGTATTCGTTCAGTCCGTAGTTCACCGAGCAGTCGGACTGCGAGCGGGTACCTTCATAATCCACGCCCAGACCGCCGCCAACATCGAAGCACTGGATATTAACGCCCAGCTTATGCAGCTCCACATAGAAGCGCGCCGACTCACGCACCCCGGTGGCGATATCGCGGATGTTCGCCATCTGGCTGCCCAGGTGGAAGTGCAGCAGTTGCAGGCTTTCCAGACGCCCCGCTGCGCGCAGCGTTTCCACCAGTTGCAGAACCTGGGTGGCCGCCAGCCCGAATTTGGACTTCTCGCCGCCGGAAGACTGCCATTTACCGGATCCCTGAGAGGCCAGGCGCGCACGTACCCCCAGGCGCGGCACCACATTCAGGCGCTCCGCCTCTTCCAGTACCATGGCGATCTCGGTCATCTTTTCGATAACCAGATAGACTTTATGGCCCATCTTTTCGCCGATCAGCGCCAGGCGGATATATTCGCGATCCTTATAGCCGTTACAGACAATCACCGAACGGGTCATACCGGCGTTAGCCAGTACCGCCATCAGTTCTGCCTTAGAACCGGCCTCCAGCCCCAGCGGTTCGCCGGAGTGGATCAGCGATTCAATCACCCGGCGATGCTGGTTGACCTTGATCGGATAGACCAGAAAATAGTCGCCGTGATAGCCGTAAGATTCCCGGGCGCGCTTAAAGGCTGCGTTAATGGAACGCAGCCGGTGCTGCAGGATCTGGGGAAAGCAGAACAGCGCGGGCAGACGCTGCCCTTTCGCTTCGCGCTCCTTCACCAGACGGGCAAGATCGACCCGCGCCTGCGGAATATCAGGATCCGGGCAGACGCTGATATGGCCCAGTTCATTGACGTCGTAATAATTATTGCCCCACCAGGCAATATTGTAGGTACGCAGCATCCTGCTAGCCTCCTGGGAACTCATTGCCACCTCCTGCATTGAACGGAGTGTGCCCTGTTCGCCTGCTGACGAACCCGAAACAAAAGAAATGTCGTCAGACATTGCGAACCTCAGTGTTGCTGATAAGTGTATAACTATATGCCGCTACTGCGGAAAATAGCGTTCCATCGACATCAGGCCGTCGCCAGCCGTTAGGGGTAAACGATCCCATATTTATCATCGTTAAAGACACCGGAACATCACGAGAAAACCCCGAAAAAACGGAGCGACCTTAATTATGAATTCCAGCCAAACCGGCTCGGGAGTCCTGAGAAGCGCCGGTATGGGGTAACCGACCAGAAAAATGCGGAAGGGAAATATAGGGTGGCGTTATCGCGGCACGCTGGGCGCAAATCATATGCAGGAAACGGTGGTTCATCTGTCGTATCACCTCCTCGCCTTCGCCTGGCGATAAAGTCTCACATCATGCTTTACGCTATATGCCGCGTAGCGGCGATTTATACCGATATCAGCGCCAAAAAGCAAAGCAAAAATAGCCGGAAAATCTCCCCATTTAGGGTTAAACCGTAGGGATAAATGTTTAACACAATGTGTCCATCTTCAAAAATGACTGGAAAAGCGCGGAGGGAATAACCTAGAATAGCCGTCCAGAAGTTAATCCATCTATACTGATTAACACACAGACTTCCTGTGGATTACCTGCGCAAGCCTCCTGACACAGCACATTGCGCTGTTCGGACCTCATTACGCAGCAGTCTAATCTCAACGAATCGATCTTAGGGTGAAGAAATCATGGCAAAACACCTTTTTACGTCCGAGTCTGTATCAGAAGGGCATCCCGATAAAATTGCTGACCAAATCTCCGATGCGGTGCTGGACGCCATTCTGGAGCAGGATCCTAAAGCACGCGTGGCCTGCGAGACTTACGTAAAAACCGGTATGGTGCTGGTCGGCGGTGAAATCACCACCAGCGCCTGGGTGGATATCGAAGAGATCACCCGTAATACGGTGCGCGATATCGGCTATATCCATTCTGATATGGGTTTCGACGCTAACTCATGCGCGGTACTGAGCGCCATCGGCAAGCAGTCTCCGGACATCAATCAGGGCGTTGACCGCAGCTCACCGCTGGAACAGGGCGCTGGCGACCAGGGTCTGATGTTTGGTTATGCCACCAACGAAACCGATGTTCTGATGCCGGCACCGGTGACCTATGCCCACCGTCTGGTACAGCGTCAGGCTGAAGTGCGTAAAAACGGCACCCTGCCGTGGCTGCGCCCGGATGCCAAAAGCCAGGTCACTTTCCAGTACGACGACGGCAAAATCGTCGGCATCGATGCCGTGGTGCTTTCCACCCAGCACGCCGAGGATATTTCTCAGGCCGATCTGCACGATGCGGTGATGGATGAGGTAATCAAGCCGATTCTGCCGACTGAATGGCTGAACGAATCCACCAAATACTTTATTAACCCGACAGGCCGTTTTGTTATCGGCGGCCCGATGGGCGACTGCGGCCTGACCGGTCGTAAGATTATTGTCGATACCTACGGCGGCATGGCCCGCCACGGCGGCGGCGCCTTCTCCGGTAAGGATCCGTCCAAGGTTGACCGCTCTGCAGCTTATGCGGCGCGCTATGTGGCGAAAAACATCGTCGCTGCCGGTCTGGCGGATCGCTGTGAGATTCAGGTTTCCTACGCTATCGGCGTGGCGGAACCGACCTCCATCATGGTGGAAACCTTCGGTACCGAGAAAGTGCCGACCGAACAGCTGACCCTGCTAGTTCGTGAGTTCTTCGATCTGCGCCCGTACGGCCTGATTCAGATGCTGGATCTGCTGCACCCGATCTACCGTGAAACCGCTGCTTACGGTCACTTTGGTCGCGAACACTTCCCGTGGGAAAAAACCGACAAAGCGGCTCAGCTGCGTGAAGCTGCCGGTCTGAAGTAATTCTTCAGCCTGTCGAATCCGGGGTCAGCACTGTGCTGGCCCTTTTTTTGGTCCATCATCTTCAGATAGCCTGAATTTATTCTTTCCCACCTGATAACTCTATGCTGAATAATAAACACCCTGTTTATTAATAAGCACCGTTTATCTTTTTTGAAGCCTTATTACCCTTTATTGCTGTGAAATAAGGATTCCTCCCAAGATTTATTTCCAGGCAAGGATCTTTTTATGGAACTGTGTAATAATAGTCTTTGCATCCGGATCCCCGGCCACTAACATCATAACAACAGTGCACAGCGACATTTATTGTAAAAAATGGAAATAAAACACTTGAAGGAAAAACTACGCCTGCGTTGCGAACAGGTAAAGACGCTGCCAAATTTTCATGAGGCAATCAGCCTGCATTACCAAATAAATCAGGAAATCTACCGCAAGCAGCCGTTATTCTACAAAATCATTCTTCAGGAAACGCGATTTAACATCGTACTGGCAGCCTGCTGCCTGGTATATGGTCATCAGGCCTCGTCAATTTCTCAGATAAAAGAATTATGCGCCCACTATAAAATAGCCAGCCCGAATAGCGTGATTGCTATTATCAGCCTGCTGAAAGTCGGCGGCCGACTGCGTACATTCCGGGATAGTCAGGACAGGCGCAAGATACTGATTGAGCCTACGGATAAAGGACTGAACGATCTGAAGCACTATATGGAAGGCACCTTCCGGCCTCTTGCCCTGCTGTGCCCTGGCTATAGCTTCTCGCCTTCCCTGCTCGATCGCAAGCAGCAGCGGCGCGACTTCTTTAATCGCGCCGCCGACTATCTGTTTCGCGGCATCGTCTATAAAAACATGCTGCCCGAAGCCTGCCTGTTTCTGGATAAAGATGCCGGAAGAATGATTATGCTGGAGCTGTATAGCGAAGCACGCCGCCAAAGCCAGGAGCCCAGTGTCATTATCTGCTGCTCCTGGAAAGCACTGGCTCGTAAATTTTCAGTTTCCCGCACACATATTCGCCGCCTGATCCAGGCAGCCGCAGAGAGAGAATTGTTGAGCGAGTTACCCTCGGGAGATATTTTACTCCACCCCGCCTATTTCACACTGGTGGAGGACTATATGGGATTTTATTTTTCATGGGCGTTCCACTATTTAAACATTGAACCAGAATCATTCATTCAGAGACCGCCAGCGAATCGCAGCGGCCCTGAATGAAAATTAACGTTCGCGCAGTGCCTCCTGAGCTTTATTCAACGGCTTCAGCAGATAATCCAGAATCGTTTTACTACCGGTCTTAATATCTACCGTGGAGATCATCCCCGGAAATATCGGAAACTTATCATCGTCCTTGTTGGTCAGATAATTGTTATCGGTCAGGATATAGACCCGGTAGTAGTAAATATCGCGCTTCACCTCATCCTGAATGGTATCAGGAGAAATCATCGTCACCTTCCCTTTCAGTCCGCCATAGATGGAGTAGTCATAGGCGGTGATCTTGACCATTGCCTGCTGGCCGGGGTGAACAAAGGCAACGTCCCGCGGCGAGATCTTCGCCTCAATCACCAACTGGTCGTCCAGCGGCACCAGGCTCATCAGCTTACCGTTAGGCGGAATCACGCCCCCCACCGTGGTGACTTCAATATTTTTCACAATGCCGCGCACCGGCGCGGTAAAGGTCAGCCGGGTCAGGGAGTCGGCACGACCGCGCATCACCGAACGCTGGGTTTCAATTTCAGCATTGGCTTTCGCCAGCTCTTCGCGGGCCCGTACGTAGTACTGGTTATGCATTTCGGTGATCTTATTCTCCAGCTCGTTCTTCTGACGCTGGAGCCGCAATACTTCGACCTGGCTGGCTGCCCCTTCCTTCACCAGCGGTATCGTCATGGTCAGTTCACGCTGAACCAGAGCCACGCCCTGGTTCAGCCCGGCCAGCCCCTTTTCCAGGCTGTCGCGTCGGGACTTCCACAGCGCCGTCTCCTGACGTATCAACTCAGAATCGCCTTCCAGCTCCTGAGGGAACACTGGTTCACTATTACTCACCTCGGCATTCAGACGCGCGGCTGTGGCCAGAGCGGCATTCAGCCGCGATACGCTTTCCAGTACGCTCGATTCAGTCTTGGTACGATCCAGTTGCGCCAACACCTGGCCGCGCTCCACCAGATCCCCTTCCCGTACCGACAGTTTATGGACGATCCCACCTTCCAGCGACTGAATCACCTGCTCATGGGACGACGGCACCACCTTGCCGCTACCGGTCGTGACCTCATCCAAATGAAACAGGCTGGCCCAGCTCAGGAAGGCCACCAACAGCGCGGCCAGCAACCAGATAATCAACGACGAGCGCGGCAGACGCTTTTCCCGCAGGTTAGATGTTGTATTCATACGCCCTCCTCCATGATAGCTTCAGTCTGCGCCCGGGTCATCGCCGCCGCCTGTTTCGATACCGGCGCCGGTACGTTCAGCCCCGACTGTTTAAGCACCACATCCCGCGGTCCATCCATGACCACGCGTCCGCCATCCATCACGATAATCCGCTCGACCAGCGCCAGAATCGACAGGCGATGGGTGGAGACCACCAGAGTACGGCTGGGGCCCAACCACTGCTGCAAATGGGCGATAAAGCGTTTCTCGCTGATCTCATCCAGCCAGGCCGTGGGCTCGTCCAGCAGCAGAATATTGGGACGCGCAATCAGCGCCCTTGCCAGCAGCAACGCCTGGCGCTGTCCCCCCGACAGCCCGGCCCCCCCTTCGGCAATGGCGTAGTTCAGCCCCTCTTTCTGCTTGCGTACAAACTCATCGGCGCCGCTGATCAAAAGCGCCTGGTAGATCTCCTCATCGCTGGCCAGCGGCCGTCCCAGGGTAATGTTGTCGCGAATAGAACCAAAGAACAGACGCGCCTGCTGGCTCAGTAGCTGCATATCGCGGCGCACATCCTGAGGATCCAGTCGCGACAGGCCGGTGTTATCCAGCAGAATCTGCCCCTGCTGCGGCATCTGCATTCCCGCCAGTAACTGAAGCAGCGTGCTCTTACCGGCGCCGTTGCGGCCCAGAATCGCAATACGCTCACCGGCCTTAATTTCCAACCCCGCAATGGTGACATCGTTCACCTTTGCCTCTTCGTCGTAGTAGAAACCGACGTTCTTCAACTGGTAGTGGCCGCGCAAATGAGCCTTGTGAACCCGCTTACCGTGCCCCGGATCGTCGATTGGCCGCTGCATCAGATCGTCCAGCCCTTTGCGGGCCACCTTTGCCGACTGCCAGCGCGACAAAATGCCGGAGATTTGCGACAGCGGCGCGATGGTGCGCGAAGCGAGAATCGAGGTTCCCACCAGCGCGCCGGTGGTCATATCGCCGTCGATCACCAGATAGCAGCCCACCAGCAGCACCACGGCATAGACGATGGACTGTACCTCCTGGGTCCAGGTCAGCAGCATGCTGGTGATCCAGCGCTGCTTCATCGCCACCGAGGCGGCCACATCGTTGGTATGGTTCCACTGGTTCTGGAAGCGCTGCTCGGCGCGCTGCAGTTTGATGTCCTCAATGCCCTGTACCGCCTCGACCAGGGTGGCGTTACGAATCGCCGACTCGCGCATCCCTTCGCTGGAAAGTCGCGCCAGCGCCCTCTGCACCAGTAGCCCGGGGATCAACAATAGCGGAATCGCCAGCAGCACCACAAACACCAGCGGCCCGCCGATCATCCACAGAATAAAGACGAACAGCAGGAAGAATGGCAGGTCGGACAGCGCGCTGATGGTGGTGGAGGTAATCAGATCGCGTACCGCTTCCAGCTCGCGAATCTGGGAAATAAACGAACCGGTAGATTTCGGCCTGGCGCCGTTGCGGATACGCAGCGCGTGGGCAAACACCCGTTCGGAAATTCGCAGATCGGCCCGTTTGCCCACCACGTCAGAAACGTGGGTGCGCAGCATCCGCATCATAAATTCGAACAGAATCGCCAGCATCACGCCGCCGAACAGCACCCATAAAGTGGGCTGCGACTGGGCAGGCACCACGCGGTCGTAAACCTGCATCGAAAATAGCATCCCGGCCAGCGCCAGCACGTTAGCCACCATCGCCGCCAGCATAATATCGCCGTAGCGCCGCCAGTCCTTCAGCGCCAGAGACCAGAACCAGTTCTTCTGCCAGGGCTTCACGTAGTCGTCCACCCGGGCGTCGGGAATGGATTCCAGCGGACGCAGCACCAGCAACGCCTCCAGGCGTGGCACCAGTTCCGCGCGCGGCATGGTGGTTTCCAGGCCGCCATCGCCGCTAAACTGCAACACAACGTTCTGGTCGCCGTCCATGCGGGTCAGCACCGCAATCTGCCCCTCGCTGAATTCCGCCACCAGCGGCAGACGCCAGGGGTCAATCAGCGAAACATCGGGCGGCACGCTATGGGCGCCAAGTCCCAACTGGCGCGCCATCTCTTCCAGCACCTGATGGTGCGGCAGATGGCTTTCGTGACTGATGGCGACACGCACATGCTCTTCTGAATAATCGAGCCGGTAATGGCGGGCGATATTCAGCATCGCCTCCAGCCAGGGTTCGTAACGGGGGGATGTTGTACTCATTTTTCACTTCCTGTGAACAGACATGGCCGATTCTGCGGCAATGGCGCCTTCCCGAAAGAGGCGCCGGATGATGACAGATCAATACCAAAATCAGTCTGTAGTTATCAGGCTTAAGGTAAATCTTATAAAAGACCCGCCGAAGGCGGGCCTTCCCTCTGTGTTACACCAACTGCAACTGGTGGTTAGCCAAAAGCGTAGCCAGATCGGTCTGTACGCCGTTCAGGGTAATCACGGCACTGGAGTCAAAGTGGCTGCCCGTTCCGTCGCGATCGATCCGAATTTCGGTGTTACTGCCGTTCTGCACCACCTGGATATAGTCGCTGATGTTGCCCGCGCTGGCATCCAGGGTGGCAACGCCATTGACGTAAGTCGCAGAACCGCTGCCGCTATAGTCGCTGTCAGCCAGCAGCTCCCGCAGGTCGATGCGATCGGTATCCGCCGTACCTTCCCAGGTCCCCACGGTAAAGCCGTTCACCACGTCGCTGCCGTTACCGCCGGTGGCATCGTTCGCGTTCAGCAGTTTGTAGAGCAGCGTGTCCTGGCCGCCGTTACCGATATTAAAGGTGTCGTTACCACCGCGACCTTCGAAGGTGTTATCACCGCTGCTGCCGGTAAAGGTGTCGTTACCGCCGCCACCGGCGATGCCTTCAATATTGACAAAGGTCGCCTTGCCAAAACCGGTATCCTGCTGTGCATTGCTGCTCAGGTCGACGGTCAGCGCCGAATCCCCCGCCAGCTTGTAGTCGACGATGTCCATACCGCCATCGGCGCTCCAGACGTTGGTGTCAGACACCACCTTGCTACCGCCACCGCCGTTGTAGACGTGAGTACCCGCGGTGGCATACAGCGTGTCGTTATAACCGGTGCCCAGAATGCCCACACTGTTGGTACCGTCGGTGGCTGCCTGGGCACTGTCGGATGCCGCCGCGCCATCTTCCGCCGTCAACGCATAGGCGTGGTTCTTCTCGACCGCCTTCAGCCCCCCCCAACTGGCATTGACGTTTTCGATATCGTTGGTCACACCGGAAGAGTCCAGGGTCACCGAAGCGATACCGCCGTAATCATTGCCGTTCGCCAGCAGCACCGCGCTGTAGGACTTATCGGCATCCAGTCCGTAGAAGTAGACCAGCGCCGAAGAGTCGTTCATGTTGACGCCGCCCTGCGGGTTGATCACCTGGGAGCCGACCACCTTGCCGGTCGCCTCATCCACCAGCAGCACCGTGTTGCCGTAAAAGCTGTTTATACCGTTAACATCGGTGATACGCAGGATAATGCTGGTGCCGTCGTTGATAACGCTGGTGTTCTCGACATACTCCGTGGCGCCGCCAGCGGCGCGGAACATCACCAGATCGCGATCGCCATCGTAGTCCAGGTCCAGCGCCAGGGCGCCAGTGGCGAAGTTTCGGGTACCGTTGTTGGCATTGGTAATGAGAGTGCTGGATGACCAGTTCACCTGCCCGGTGGCGCTGTTCACCCCGTTATTCAGCCACAGCAGACCAACGTTAGCCGCGTTGTTGGTCGCGGTATTCCCTGCAGCACCGGCAATTTCGATCAGATCCATCCTGCCGTCGCCGTTCCAGTCCACCGCCAGCGAGGTCATACTGTTAACGTTGTCGCCCAGGCTCTGGAGGTTAGAAGCAGTCCCCGCACCGTTTGTGGCCGCAGTTAAGTTCCCGCTTCCGTCGTTATACAAAACGGTACTGGCAGGACTATAGGTTCCCCCCTGGTTTGTCATGCCACCCAGGAACAGATCCATATAGCCATCACCGTTCAGATCGGCCCAGGTCATGGTGGTGTAGTAGTTATCTACGCCAGAATCACCCCAGAATACGTTAGTGACGATCTGGGTATTGGTCAGCGTGTAGTTGCCATTGCTGTCCTCACCGTTGCTGACCACCACCAGACGATTCAAAGAGGCACTGGAACCGCCTCCCGACGTTCTGTTAGTACCCACTGTACCGTGGTAGACAATATCGACATAGCCGTCGTTATTCAGGTCCACGCCAGAGACTTCGCGGTCCGGGGTCGCGTTACCGGTATTGGTGGCCGCCACGCCATCCTGACTGGTAGCCGTTTCCACATAGGCGCCGGTCTTATCGAAACCGGTAATGGTGCCATCGGTATTCATCACTATCTGTGAATCATAGCCACCGGCCCCATTGGCATCGTTGGGCGTTTCATCGCCGTAAACCAGATCGACATAGCCGTCGCCATCGATATCGATCCCCATAAAGCCGCCATACCACACCCAGGTATTACCATTGATGTCATTGGCTTGACCGGCGGCGCCATTCGCCCCTACCTGGAAGGCGGTCCAGGTACCGTCCTCGTTATATTTAAAGGACTGCTGACCGTTAATATAGCTGGTATCCGCCCCCATCAGATCCATCAAACCATCGCGATCGAAGTCGATAAATGACGACTGTTGCTGGGTATCCGTCCCTTTAACCGACACCGAACTAAAAGAGCCCAAAGTCGAAGAGTTGGTGCCGTTCTGGGTAAAGATTGTCGAGTTACTGAGGATCCGCCAGGTACCGTCTTCGCCGATGGTCAGCGCGGTACCGGTATCGTCAGAAGAGGCAGCCGTCGCGGTAAAGGTGATCTCCGGGGTCGGGGACACCATCAGTTCGCTGGTGCTATCATCTGCGGTAACCCTGGTGCCATCCGCAGCATAGAGCGTTGCCTGTACTTCATAGCTTTTGATGTCCAGCGCGTCGCTATCCGGGATCTGCACATACCAGGTGCTGTTATTGGGATCGATCACCACCGCGCCGGTGCGTGAGCTGTAGGTCACGTTATTAATCGTGACCTCCATGTATTCGCCATCCAGCATCCGGAAGTCGATGGTGCCAGAGACGATCGGCGTGGTGTCCAGGGTATCCTGAGCGTTGACGATCAGCGGCAGATCCACCGTGAAGCTGAATTCCGGGGAGCGGCTGCCTTCGTTGCCTGCGGCATCCACCACCACTGCCTGGTAAGCCGGGGTATCGCCATCGCTGGCGGGTTCAGTCAGCGCAAAGCTCCACTCGGTACCGTTCACCGCCGCTTCGCCCAGCAGCACGCCATCGGCGGTGTAGATACGCACGATTTCGCCGTAGCCCAGCGCTTCGCCCAGGGTGCCATGCAGCACCGGCGTACGCTCGTCGGTGGTGGTGCCCGCGCCGAAGCGGCCGCGAGAAGCCCCGACATCGTCGCTGTATTCCACGATGGTCGCCAGGTTGTCCGGCGGCGTGGTATCCACGGTGACCTGCTGGCTGGTGGTCGCGCTCACGTTGCCGGCCTGGTCCACCACCCGCATCTGGTAAGTGTAAACATCGTCCGCCAGTTCGGCGGCATTGATAATGTCATCCTGGGCGATGGTATCGATGGTAATAGAAGGCACTTCACCGCTCAGGGCAAACTCGTGGCTTCCGGAACCGCCGTTACCGGCTTTATCCGTCACCTTCGCGCTCAGGGTATAGCGACCATCCTGCAGGCCGTTGAAATCCTCTGCCGACAGCGTAATGGACCAGTTACCGCCTTCACCCACCGTGGCGGTATAGTCGTTTCCGTTAAAGGTCACGGTGATGGTCTGCCCGGCTTCTGCCGTGGTGGTGCCGCTCACGGTCTGTCCGGTCAGTTGCTCGGCGGCGTTAACCACGTCATCGGTCGCCACCGGGCTAAAGGTGATGGTCGGCGCGGTCAGATCCAGACTCAGGGAGCCGGACTGGGTCACGCTGTTGCCCGCCTTATCCGTTACCGTGGCGCTAAAGCCGTGATTACCGTCGGCCATACCATTAAAGTCGGTTGCCGGAACCGTGACCGACCAGATGCCGCCTTCGCCCACAGTCGCGGTATAGGTGCGGTTATTAAAGCTCACCGTCACCACCTGGCCGACTTCCGCTGTGGTAGTGCCGCTGATGCTCTGTCCGGCCTGCTGTTCAGCAATATTAATCACGTTGTCGCTGGCCACCGCGTTAAAGGTCAGGGTCGGCGCCAGGGTATCCACCGTTAGCGTGGCGCTCTGGCTGGTGCTGTTACCGGCCTTATCGCTCACGCTTGCGGTAACGTTCAGCGCCCCTTCGGCAAGTAACGCCAGGTCCTCTACCGGCACATTCAGCGTCCAGCTACCGTCTATCAGAACGGTGGTGGTATAGCTCGCCTCGCCCAGGGTAACGGTGACGGTCTGGCCCGGCTCAGCACTGCTGGTGCCGCGAATAGTCAGCGGCTGCTGCTGTTCCAGCGCGTTGAGCATATTGTCGGTCGAGATAGCCGCCAGGGTGATCACCGGCGCACTGGTATCTACGGTGATGGCATGACTGGCCGAAGCGCTGTTACCCACCGTATCCTGGGCCGAAACGATCACGCTGTAGCTGCCGCCGTCTGCCAGCGCGGCCACATCCTCTGCCGGAATGGTCAGGCTCCACGCGCCGCTATCGCCAACGGTAACGCTGTAATCCTTACCGTTCAGATTGACGCTAATCGCCGCGCCGCTCTTCAGCCCGTGGCTACCGCCGCTGATGGTCAGTTCGCCGCCCGCTTCCGTAGCGTTAATCACATCATCACCCGCGACAGTATTCACGCTCAGGCTAATTTCGGTCGTGCTGACCACCAGATCATGGCTCTGGCTCGCACTGTTGCCCGCGCTGTTTACCACGGTAGCGTTCAGGGTCAGGGTACCGTCCTCAAGGGCGGCGATAACCCCTGCCGGTACGCCGACGCTCCAGTGACCGGCGGCATCCACCGTGGTGGTCCAGCTGTGATCGCCCAGGGTGAGCGTTACCTTATCGCCGGTATTCGCGCCGGTGACGCTACCGCTGATAATCTGCGCCTGGTCGTGCTCGACCCGGTTGATCACATCATCCCCCGCCACCTTATTAAAGGTCAGGGTCGGCGCCTGAGTATCCAGAATCACCTGGGTACTGGCGTTGGTGGTGTTACCGGCCTTGTCGCTGACGCTTGCCTGTATCGGATAGCTGGCATCGGCCAGCAGCGTCAGGTCACTGCCAGGCAGCTCCAGACTCCAGCTACCATCGGCCTGTACCCTGGCCTGGTACTGCTTACCGCCCAGGGTTAGGGTTACCGTCTGACCGGCTTCGGCATCGCTGGTGCCCTTCACGGTCACCCCCGCGCCCGCCTCGGAGGCGTTAATCAGGTTATCCCCGGCAATGGTATCGATGGTCAGGCCCGGCAACTGGGTATCCACCCGATATTCGTGGCCTGCCGAAGCACCGTTACCCGCGTTATTGGTGACGCTGACCTGCACGCTGGCGGTGCCTTCCGGCAGCTTCGCCAAATCCGCCGCCGCAATCTCCAGACTCCAGGCGCCGCCATCCGCCACTTTGGCGGTGTACGTCTTGCCGCCAAAGGTGATGGTGACGGTACGATCCGCTTCCACATTGCTGGTGGTGCCGGAGAGCGTCAGGGCTTCGCCGCGCTCCACGGCATTCAGCACGTCATCCGCAGTGACGCTGTCGATGGTGATTGCCACGACATCCAGATCCACCGTCACCTGGTGGCTGATTTCCACCGGGTTACCGGCGCTGCTTTGCGCGCTGGCATCAATCACCAGTTTGCCTTCCGGCCACTGGGCCACATCTGCGGCCTCCACCCCGGTCTGCCAGCTGCCATCAGCTTTGACGGTGGCCGTATAGGTCTTGCCGTTAATGGTCAGGGTCACGCTGGCACCGGCGCTCAACCCTTCGCTGGTTCCGCTAATCACCAGCGCCTGGTTGTGCTCGATACTGTTAACGATATCGTCGCCGGAGACGGTGTTGATACGCAGCCCCGGAATGTTGGCATCGATGGCGATATCCCGCTCCGCGCCGCCGCTGTTGCCGTGGCCGTTGGTGACGCTGGCGCTGATAGTCAGCTCACCGTCACCCAGCGCTTTCAGCATTTCTGTGGTCAGTTCCAGCTTCCAGCTCAGGTCGTCCTGAACCTTCACCTCGTAGCTCTTGCCGCCCATCATGATGGTGACGGTATCGCCGGAGGCCGCGCCGCTGACCTTACCGGTCAGGGTCTGACCCGCCGCCAGTTCGGCGGCGTTAATGATGTTGTCGGCCGTCAGTGAATCGATGGTCACCTGCGGTCTGGCAGTATCCACCGTCAGGCTGCCGCTGGCATTCACGCTGTTGCCCACGCCGTTGGTGGCCGTGGCGGTCAGGGTGTAGCCCGCCTCGCCCAGACCGGCCAGGTCAGCCACCGGCACTTCCGTGCACCAGTTTCCGCTGTCATCCACGGTAGCGCTGTAGCCCTTACCATTCAGCATGACCGTCACCACCGTACCTGCCGCCAGGTGAGCGCTGGCGCCGCTCAGTACCAGCGGCTGGCCCTTCTCGGCGGCATTCAGAATGCCGTCGCCCGCCAGGGTATCGAAGCTCAGCGAGGGCAGACCGGTGTCCACCGTTACGTTATGACTGGCGCTGCCGCTATTGCCTGCGGCGTCGGTTACCGTCACGTCGATGCTGACCTTTCCGTCCTGCAATGCGCTGACCACATCCGCCGGTACGCCCAGGCTCCAGTTGCCCGCCGCATCCACCACCGTGGTCCAGCTGTGGTCGCCCAGGGTTACGGTCACTTTGTCGCCGGTGTTCGCACCGGTAACGCTGCCGCTGATAATCTGCGCCTGACCGTGTTCAGTCCGGTTAATCACGTCATCGCCCGCCACCGTATTGATGGTCACCACCGGAATGGTGGCGTCCACGGTCATGGCGCGATCTGCGGTGGCCGGGTTACCGGCTTTATCGGTGACGCTGGCGTTCAGGGTGATGTTGCCGTCTTTCAGCGCCGCCAGATCTGCCGCCGGGATATCCAGCATCCATTTACCGTCGGCATTGACTGTTGTGGTGTACGGCTTGCCGTTCAGGGTGACGGTCACCGTCTGCCCGGCTTCCGCCGTGGTTGTCCCGCTCACGGTCAGGGGCTGGCCTTTTTCGGCGGCGTTCAGGATGTTATCACCCGCCAGGGTCTCGATGGTGATGCCCGGCGCCTGAGTATCCACCCGATATTCGTGGCCTGCCGAAGCACCGTTACCCGCGTTATTGGTGACGCTCACCTGTACGCTGGCGGTACCTTCCGGCAGCTTCGCCAGCTCCGCCGCTGCCACTTCCAGGCTCCAGCCGCCGCCGTCCGCCACTTTGGCGGTGTACGTCTTGCCGCCAAAGGTGATGGTGACGGTACGACCCGCTTCCACATTGCTGGTGGTGCCGGAGAGCGTCAGGGCTTCGCCGCGCTCGGCGGCGTTCAGCACGTCATCCGCAGTGACGCTGTCGATGGTGATTGCCACGACATCCAGATCCACCGTCACCTGGTGGCCGATCTCCACCGGGTTACCGGCGCTGCTTTGCGCGCTGGCATCAATCACCAGTTTGCCTTCCGGCCACTGGGCCACATCTGCGGCCTCCACCCCGGTCTGCCAGCTGCCATCGGCCCTGACGGTAGCCGTATAGGTCTTGCCGTTAATGGTCAGAGTAACGGTAGCGCCAGAGTTCAGTCCTTCACTGCTGCCGCTAATCACCAGCGCCTGGTTGTGCTCGATACTGTTAACGATATCGTCGCCGGAGACGGTGTTGATACGCAGCCCCGGAATGTTGGCATCGATGGCGATATCCCGCTCCGCGCCGCCGCTGTTGCCGTGGCCGTTGGTGACGCTGGCGCTGATGGTCAGCTCACCGTCACCCAGCGCTTTCAGCATTTCTGTGGTCAGTTCCAGCTTCCAGCTCAGGTCGTCCTGAACCTTCACCTCGTAGCTCTTGCCGCCTATCATCACGGTGACGGTATCGCCGGAGGCCGCGCCGCTGACCTTACCGGTCAGGGTCTGACCCGCCGCCAGTTCGGCGGCGTTAATGATGTTGTCGGCCGTCAGTGAATCGATGGTCACCTGCGGTCTGGCAGTATCCACCGTCAGGCTGCCGCTGGCATTCACGCTGTTGCCCACGCCGTTGGTGGCCGTGGCGGTCAGGGTGTAGCCCGCCTCGCCCAGACCGGCCAGGTCAGCCACCGGCACTTCCGTGCGCCAGTTTCCGCTGTCATCCACGGTAGCGCTGTAGCCCTTACCATTCAGCATGACCGTCACCACCGTACCTGCCGCCAGGTGAGCGCTGGCGCCGCTCAGTACCAGCGGCTGGCCCTTCTCGGTGGCGTTCAGAATGCCGTCGCCCGCCAGGGTATCGAAGCTCAGCGAGGGCAGACCGGTGTCCACCGTTACGTTATGACTGGCGCTGCCGCTATTGCCTGCGGCGTCGGTTACCGTCACGTCGATGCTGACCTTTCCGTCCTGCAAGGCGCTGACCACATCCGCCGGTACGCCCAGGCTCCAGTTGCCCGCCGCATCCACCACCGTGGTCCAGCTGTGGTCGCCCAGGGTTACGGTCACTTTGTCGCCAGTATTCGCACCGGTGACGCTGCCGCTGATAATCTGCGCCTGACCGTGTTCAGTCCGGTTAATCACGTCATCGCCCGCCACCGTATTGATGGTCACCACCGGAATGGTGGCGTCCACGGTCATGGCGCGATCTGCGGTGACCGGGTTACCGGCTTTATCGGTGACGCTGGCGTTCAGGGTGATGTTGCCGTCATTCAGATTCGCCAGGTCAGCCGCCGGAATATCCAGGCTCCAGCTACCGTCCGCCCGGACCGTAGCGCTGTAGGTTTCGCCATTCAGGCTGATGGTCACCGTCTGGCCTGCTTCCGCCGTGGTTGTCCCGCTCACAGTCAGGGGCTGGCCCTGTTCGGCGGCATTCAGCACATCGTCGCCCGCCAGGGCGTTAATGGTGATGCCCGGGGCCTGGGTATCGACCCGATATTCGTGGCCTGCCTGGGCGCCGTTGCCTGCCTGATTGGTGACGCTGACCTGCACGCTGGCGGTGCCTTCCGGCAGCTTCGCCAGCTCCGCCGCTACCACTTCCAGGCTCCAGCCGCCGCCGTCCTCCACTTTGGCGGTGTACGTCTTGCCGCCAAAGGTGATGGTGACGGTACGACCCGCTTCCACATTGCTGGTGGTGCCGGAGAGCGTCAGGGCTTCGCCGCGCTCGGCGGCGTTCAGCACATCATCCGCAGTGACGCTGTTGATGGTGATTGCCACGACATCCAGATCCACCGTCACCTGGTGGCCGATTTCCACCGGGTTACCGGCGCTGCTTTGCGCGCTGGCATCAATCACCAGTTTGCCTTCCGACCACTGGGCCACATCTGCGGCCTCCACCCCGGTCTGCCAGCTGCCATCAGCTTTGACGGTAGCCGTATAGGTCTTGCCGTGAATGGTCAGGGTCACGCTGGCACCGGCGCTCAGCCCTTCGCTGGTTCCGCTAATCACCAGCGCCTGGTTGTGCTCGATACTGTTAACGATATCGTCGCCGGAAACGGCGTTGATACGCAGCCCCGGAATGTTGGCATCGATGGTAATTTCGTGGCTGGTGCTACCGGTATTATTGCTGGCATTGGTGACGCTGGCGTTGATGGTCAGGTCACCGTCACCCAGCGCTTTCAGCATTTCTGTGGTCAGTTCCAGCTTCCAGCTCAGGTCGTCCTGAACTTTCACCTCGTAGCTCTTGCCGCCCATCATCACGGTGACGGTATCGCCGGGGGCTGCGCCGCTGACCTTGCCGGTCAGGGACTGGCCCGCCGCCAGTTCGGCAGCGTTAATCACATCATCCCCGGCGACCGTATCGAAAACCACGCCAGGCAACTGGGAATCCACCCCCAGGGTATGACTGGCGTTACCCGTGTTGCCGATGCTATCGGTGGCGGAGACGCTCACCTGGTAGAAGGCTTCGCCCAGCGCCGTCAAATCGCCAGCGGGCACCGTCACGCTCCAGTTGCCGCTGCTATCGGTGGTGCCGGTATAGTTTTTACCGTTGAGCGTTACCGTGACGGTGGTATTGGCGGCCAGTCCGTCAGAGCCGCCGCTAATGGTCAGCGGCTGCCCTTTTTCCACCTCATTCAGAATATTGTCACCCGTGATGGTGCCGATCGAAAGCGTCGGTACCGCGGTATCTACGGTGAAATCGCGGGATTCGCTACTGCTGTTGCCTGCCGCATCGGTCACGGAAACGATCACGCGGTAACCATTATCCTCAAGCGCAGACACCGCCGTATCCGGGATCCCCACGCTCCACTTACCCGCCGCATCCACGGTGGTAACCCAGCTATTGCTGCCGATAGTCACAGTGACCACATCGCCGGTGGCCGCCCCTTTAACGCCGCCGCTGATAATCAGCGCCTGACCGTGTTCGGTCTGGTTAATCACATCATCCGCCGTAATGCTGCTGATGGTGATAACCGGTACGGTGGCATCGACATGCAACTCACTCTGGGTCTGAACCGGGTTACCCGCCTTGTCAGAGACGCTGGCGCTGACCATTACCTGGCCGTCGTTCAGGTTCGCCAAATCTGTCGCCGGGATATCCAGCGTCCATTTACCGCCGGCATTGACTGTTGTGGTGTACGGCTTGCCGTTCAGGGTGACGGTCACCGTCTGCCCGGCTTCCGCCGTGGTTGTCCCGCTCACGGTCAGGGGCTGGCCTTTTTCGGCGGCGTTCAGGATGTTATCACCCGCCAGGGTCTCGATGGTGATGCCCGGCGCCTGAGTATCCACCCGATATTCGTGGCCTGCCGAAGCACCGTTACCCGCGTTATTGGTGACGCTCACCTGTACGCTGGCGGTACCTTCCGGCAGCTTCGCCAGCTCCGCCGCTGCCACTTCCAGGCTCCAGCCGCCACCGTCCTCCACTTTGGCGGTGTACGTCTTGCCGCCAAAGGTGATGGTGACGGTACGACCCGCTTCCACATTGCTGGTGGTGCCGGAAAGCGTCAGAATTTCGCCGCGCTCCACGGCATTCAGCACGTCATCCGCAGTGACGCTGTTGATGGTGATTGCCACGACATCCAGATCCACCGTCACCTGATGGCCGATCTCCACCGGGTTACCGGCGCTGCTTTGCGCGCTGGCATCAATCACCAGTTTGCCTTCCGGCCACTGGGCCACATCTGCGGCCTCCACCCCGGTCTGCCAGCTGCCATCAGCTTTGACGGTGGCCGTATAGGTCTTGCCATGAATGGTCAGAGTAACGGTAGCGCCAGAGTTCAGTCCTTCACTGCTGCCGCTAATCACCAGCGCCTGGTTGTGCTCGATACTGTTAACGATATCGTCGCCGGAGACGGTGTTGATACGCAGCCCCGGAATGTTGGCATCGATGGCGATATCCCGCTCCGCGCCGCCGCTGTTGCCGTGGCCGTTGGTGACGCTGGCGCTGATGGTCAGCTCACCGTCACCCAGCGCTTTCAGCATTTCTGTGGTCAGTTCCAGCTTCCAGCTCAGGTCGTCCTGTACTTTCACCTCGTAGCTCTTGCCGCCCATCATGATGGTGACGGTATCGCCAGAGACCGCGCCGCTGACCTTACCGGTCAGCATCTGGCCTGCCGCCAGTTCGGCGGCGTTAATGATGTTGTCGGCGGTGACAGAGTCGATAGTCACCTGCGGCCGGGCGCTGTCCACCTGTACCGCGCGATCGGCGCTGTTGCTGTTGCCGTAAACGTCGGTGACGCTGGCGGTCAGGGTGTAGTTCGCTTCGCCCAGCGCTCCCAGTGCCGATGCGGGCAGCGTAACGCTCCAGACCCCGTTATCGCCGGTGGTTGCTGTATAGCTAACGCCGTTAAGCACCAGGGTGATGGTGGTGCCGGACGGCTGGTTGCTGGTGCCGGTAACCGCCAGTTCGCCGCCTTTTTCCAGGGCGTTAATCACGTCATCGCCCGCGATAGTGTCGATAGCAATCGAGGGAGCGGAGAGCTCCACCTTAAAGTCATGGCTCCCCGCTCCCTGGTTACCGGCTTTATCGGTCAGACTCGCCGTCAGGGTGTAGTCCTGCCCCGTCAGCAGACCGACATCCGCCGCCGGAATCCCCAGGCTCCAGCTGCCGTCGGCATCCAGGGTTGTGATATAGGTTTTGCCGTTCAGGGTAATGGTGATGCGATCGCCAGCCTGAGCGTTGGTGCTGCTGCCGGTAATCACCAGCGCCTGGCCGTGCTCTGCCTGGTTAACCACGTTATCCGCGGTGATGTTATGGATGGTCACAGTGGGAACGCTGCCATCGACCAGCAGTTCGCTGGCCGCCGATGCCGGGTTACCGGCTTTATCGGTGACGCAGGCGTTCAGGGTGATGTTGCCGTCATTCAGATTCGCCAGGTCAGCCGCCGGGATATCCAGCGTCCATTTACCGTCGGCATTGACTGTTGTGGTGTACGGCTTGCCGTTCAGGGTGACGGTCACCGTCTGCCCGGCTTCCGCCGTGGTTGTCCCGCTCACGGTCAGGGGCTGCCCCTGTTCGGCGGCGTTCAGGATGTTATCCCCCGCCAGGGTCTCGATGGTGATGCCCGGCGCCTGAGTATCCACCCGATATTCGTGGCCTGCCAAAGCACCGTTACCTGCGTTATTGGTGACGCTCACCTGCACGCTGGCGGTGCCTTCCGGCAGCTTCGCCAGCTCCGCCGCTGCCACTTCCAGGCTCCAGCCGCCGCCGTCCGCCACTTTGGCGGTGTACGTCTTGCCGCCAAAGGTGATGGTGACGGTACGACCCGCTTCCACATTGCTGGTGGTGCCGGAGAGCGTCAGGGCTTCGCCGCGCTCGGCGGCGTTCAGCACATCATCCGCAGTAACACTGTCGATGGTGATTGCCACGACATCCAGATCCACCGTCACCTGGTGGCCGATCTCCACCGGGTTACCGGCGCTGCTTTGCGCGCTGGCATCAATCACCAGTTTGCCTTCCGGCCACTGGGCCACATCTGCGGCCTCCACCCCGGTCTGCCAGCTGCCATCAGCTTTGACAGTGGCCGTATAGGTCTTGCCGTTAATGGTCAGAGTAACGGTAGCGCCAGAGTTCAGTCCTTCACTGCTGCCGCTAATCACCAGCGCCTGGTTGTGCTCGATACTGTTAACGATATCGTCGCCGGAGACGGTGTTGATACGCAGCCCCGGAATGTTGGCATCGATGGCGATATCCCGCTCCGCGCCGCCGCTGTTGCCGTGGCCGTTGGTGACGCTGGCGCTGATGGTCAGCTCACCGTCACCCAGCGCTTTCAGTATTTCCGGGCTCAGTTCCAGCTTCCAGCTCAGGTCGTCCTGTACTTTCACCTCGTAGCTCTTGCCGCCCATCATCACGGTGACGGTATCGCCAGAGACCGCGCCGCTGACCTTACCGGTCAGCATCTGGCCTGCCGCCAGTTCGGCGGCGTTAATGATGTTGTCGGCGGTGACAGAGTCGATAGTCACCTGCGGCCGGGCGCTGTCCACCTGTACCGCGCGATCGGCGCTGTTGCTGTTGCCGTAAACGTCGGTGACGCTGGCGGTCAGGGTGTAGTTCGCTTCGCCCAGCGCTCCCAGTGCCGATGCGGGCAGCGTAACGCTCCAGACCCCGTTATCGCCGGTGGTGGCAGTATATCTAACGCCGTTAAGCATCAGGGTGATGGTAGTGCCGGACGGCTGGTTGCTGGTGCCGGTGACCGCCAGCTCGCCGCCTTTTTCCAGGGCGTTAATCACGTCATCGCCCGCGATAGTATCGATAGCGATGATCGGAAGCTGAGTGTTGACCGTGAAGTCGCGCTCCTGGGTGCCAGTATTGCCTGCCGCATCGGTGACCGACACGGAAAGGGTATAGCTGCCGTCTTCCAGAGACTCGATCGTCGACGCCGGGAGCCCCAGGCTCCAGTTGCCGCTGGCATCCAGTACCGTGGTCCAGCTATTTTCGCCCAGCGTGACGGTGACTTTATCGCCCGCCGCCGCGCCGCTAACGCGACCGCTGACCACCTGGGTCTGAGCCTGTTCGCTCTGGTTAATGACATTATCGATGGCGAAATCATTGATCGCGATCTCCGGACGGGTGGCGTCCACCAGCATCGATCCCGCAGTGGTGGATTCGTTACCCGCTTTATCGCTTACCGTCGCGCTTATGGTGACGTTGCCATCTTTCAGCGCCGCCAGATCGGTGTCCGGAACCTCCAGGCTCCATTTACCATCCGCCTGAACAATGGCGGTATAGGGTTTACCATTCAGGGTGACGGTCACCGTCTGCCCGGCTTCCGCCGTACTGGTGCCGCTGACGGTCAGAGGCAGGCCTTTTTCTGCGGCGTTAAGAATATTGTCACCCGCCAGGGTATCGATGGTCAGCCCCGGCGCCTGGGTATCTACCCGGTAGTCGTGGCTGTCGGAAGCCGCATTGCCCGCTTTGTTGCTGACGCTGGCCTGCACGCTGGCATCACCATCCGCCAGGGTTCTGAGATCTGCCGCCGATACCTCCAGACTCCAGACGCCGCCCTCCTGTACCTGAGTGGTATAAGTACGGCCGCCAAAGGCCAGAGTGACGGTCTGCCCGACTTCAACGTTACCGGTAGTGCCGGAAAGCGTCAGGTTCAGTCCCTTCTCCGCGGCATTAATCACGTCATCCGTCGCCAGGGTATTGATGGCGATGCTGACTTCCGCCACTTCCACCGTGACGGGGCGTTGAGCGCTGGCCGGGTTTCCGGCGCTACTGGCGCCACTGGCGCTGACGGTCAGCCCTCCCTGAGGCCACTGGGAAACGTCAACGGCCGGTATCCCTGCCTGCCAGTTGCCATCGTCCATCACAATCGCGCTGTAGCTCTTATCGTTGATCACCAACGTCACGCTGGAGCCCGCTTTCAGGCCGCTGCTGTTACCGCTGACGATCAGGTTCTGCCCGTGCTCGGTACTATTAATGATGTCGTCGCCCGCTACGGTATTGATGGTGATGGTCGGTATGGCGGTATCCACGGTCAACTCGCGATCGGCCGATACCGGGTTACCGGCTTTATCCGCCACCCTGGCATTAACCGTGAAGTTACCGTCGGAAAGGTCTGCCAGATCGGTCGCCTCAACCTTCAGGCTCCAGCGACCATCGGCGCTTACGGTGGCGGTATAAGACTTGTCGTTCAGCATGACGGTCACCGTCTGCCCGGTTTCCGCCGTGCTGTTACCGCTAATGGTCAGAGGCTGGCCCTGCTCTAGCGCATTCAGGACATCGTCCACCGCCAGCGCGTTGATGGTAAGCGTTGGCGCTGCGCTGTCGATAATCACCTGATGACCAGCCTGAGCGCTGTTGCCGTGAACGTTGGTGACGCTCACGCTAATTTCCGCGCGCCCGTCCATCAGACCATCCATTGCGGTAGCCGGTACTTCCAGATGCCAGCTACCGTCATCCTGAACTTTGGCGCTCCAGCGCTGACCCGCAAAGCTCACCACCACGCTCTGCCCTGGCTCCACGCCCTGGGTCATACCACTCAGAGCCAGTATCGTCCCTTTTTCCGCGGCGTTAATCACGTCATCCAGGCTGACCGTATCAATAGTAATAGCCACCTCGTTAAGATCGACAGTGACCGTCTGCTCAAACCCAGCCGGGTTACTGGCTACGTCCTGCGCGCTGGCGCGAATAACCACATCGCCAGCGGGCCAGTCCGCCAGCTCACGGGCAGATACCCCAATTCGCCAGTTGCCGCTGGCATCAACGGCGGTGATATAGCTCTTGCCGTTAGCGATAACGGTAACCGTAGTTCCTTCCGCCAGATGTTCGCTGGTGCCGGTAATGGTCAGATCCTGCTGCCGTTCAATGGCGTTCACTACATCATCGCCGGAGACGGTGTTGATACGGATCCCCGGCAGTTGGGCAGTAATACTGATATTCAGCGTCCCGTTACCGGTATTGTGATGGCCGTTGGTCACTGATGCCTCAACGGTTAATGCGCCGTCGCCCAGTGACGACAGCGCACTGCCGGGCAGATCCAGGCTCCAGGTCAGATTGTCCTCTACCTTCACCTCATAGCTAAGGTTGCCAATCCTGATAGTGACAATATCGCCAGCTACCGCGCCGGTCACCCGGCCGCTTAAGGTCTGCACCTGCGCCAGTTCGCTGGCATTCAGTTGGTTATCGCCCGCAAAGGTGTTGATAATCACCGTCGGCAGTACCGTATCCACCAGTACAGAGGCGCTAGCCGAGCCCGGGTTCCCGGCTTCATCCGCGCCGCTGACCGTTACGGTATACAGGGTGTTCGCCAGTTTCAGCACATCTTCAACCGGCACCTGAAGCTGCCACTGACCGCCGTTGACGGTGGTCTGGTAACTCTGATTATTGAACGTAACGATAACGGTGCTGCCGTCCGTCAGGTTACTGGTGCCGCTCAGGCTCAGAGGCTGCTGCGCTTCCTGCGCATTCAGCACGCTGTCCTGACTGATGGGATCTACCGTGAAGGTGGGTCCGTCGCTGCTCAGGGTTACCGTGCTGCTGGCGCTGCCGCTATTGCCTGCCGCGTTAGTTACGGAAACCGAAACCGGCATCTGATGAAGCCGGGTAAAATCATTCAGCAGGCTGGGAGGGACCGCCACGCTCCAGCTTCCGTCGGCCTGTACGATGGTGTTGAGGCTGTGTTCGCCGAGCTTCACCACCACCGTATCACCGGCAGACGCGCCGGTAACGCGGCCGGAGATCGTCTGGGTGGTCGACAATTCGCTGCCGTTCAGCACGTTATCGCCGCCGATAGCGTCCAGGATCACTACTGGCGTGGACGTATCCACGGTAAAGCTGCCCTGAGTACTGGTCTGGTTGCCGGCTTTATCGCTGACGCTGGCGCTAATGCTGTGCTTACCCTCGGCCAGGATCGCAACGCTGGCGGCATCCAGGGTAACACTCCAGCGCCCGTCGCTACCGACAGTCGCACTCCAACTTTTGCCGTTCAGACTGACTGTTACGGTCTGCCCCGGCTCAGCATCGCTGCGGCCGGTCAGAATCAGCGACTCGCCCTTCTCCTGGGCATTGATCACACTGTCTGCGGTCACGGGATCGAGCGTCAGGGTCGGCGCCCGGGTATCCACGCTCAGTGCCTGAGAGCCGCTGATGGTATTACCGGTGATGTCCTTACCGGTCACGCTGACCGTCCAGTTCCCGTCGCCCAGTGCCTGAGCGTCCGCTGCCGGTACCTTAACGTTCCAGGCGCCGTTATCCCCCACGGTGGCGCTGTAGCTTTTACCGTTCAGGGTCACCGTCAGTACGCTGCCGCTGGCGAACTGGCTGCTGCTACCGGACAGGGTAAAGCCCGCCGCCTGCTCGGCGCCGTTTACCACGTTATCTGTTGCCGTGGCGTTAAGGGTGATTGCCGCCTCTTTAGTGGAGACGGTCAGGGTGATATCCCCTGCTTTGGTGCTATCGTTGCCGTCTATCTGCACCACTGACCAGGTGTGGGTACCATCGCTCTGGGTCGGCAACAGGACGCTCCAGGTGCCGTCTTTCCCGACCATGGCGCTGGCGATGGTGCTACCGCTGGCATCCTTGATCTGGATGGTGGCTCCCGGCTGTCCGGTACCGCTAAAGGTCGGAGTGGCATCGTCGGTTATCGCCTTAGCGGCCAGCAGCCCCTGACGATCGCCCTGCTTATCGGAAACCGTAAAGGTCGGCGTGATGCTTTCCACCTCTTTGGTGTTATCGATAACCTCGGTGCGGGTATGGTCGTCGCCGTCGTGAGCAAGCAGCGCGCCTATGGCTCCTCCGCCCAGCGCCGCTCCGGCGATCCATCCCCAGGGCGTATCGCCTTCAAACAAGCTGCTTTCCAGGAAGGGTTCGATGCTGTCGATAGCAGTAGCCTGAGGCGTCAGGGTGAACGGAGTCAGCCCCTGGCCCTGGCCGATATCGGCAAAGGAGATATGAGTCAGACCCTGATCATCGGCAAAGACCAGCACCGATTGCCGATCCTCCGATTCCAGGTCACCGATAAAATAGCCGTTACAGCGAATCACGCTGCCATCCTGCATATAAATCAGCAGATCGTTCCCCACACGTTCATAACGAACAACCTCTGTGGGAGAGGCGTGGATTTGAATAACGCTCGGTGCAGAAATAGAAACCGACAGATTACCTTCGGCGTTTAAAACCGTTTTTTCCGCACTCTTACGAATAATGACATCAACGATCTTACTCACTGTCTTATCTCCTTGCGTATATCCGTCCTGGATATATTTATCTTTTTTTGCGCAATGGGTGCCTCTGAGGCAATATCCACATTCCTTTAATTCCATTCCATGCAGGATGATTATCCTAAGTCTGGTAGCTGGTTTGCCGTGTTCTTCTGAATTCCCGCTAAAGGTAAAAGCGTATCGAGCGCCGCAGCATAATTAATTGCCGCCGCCCAGCCGTCATAATCGGCAGTAATACGTGAAGACGATGCCTGCCAGATATCCTGTTCCACGCTCAGCAGATCGCTAAGACTGCGGTGGCTGAGCTTATATTCGCTTTTATAGAGTTGGCGGGTGCGCAGCGCATTTTCCAACTGCTGGCGTCCGGCCTGTTCACGGCCCTGAGCGCCCTGCCATTCCGCCAGCGCGACCGACGCTTTTTGCAGCACGTCGAACTTCGCCTGATTCACTTTAGAGAGCGCTTTCTGGCGCTCGCCTTGTGCCTGACGAACCCGGGCTGAGACGGCCCCCCCCTGATACAGTGGAGCATCAACACTTATTTGTACCTGGTCGTCCCAGTAGTTGCGGTTATCGGTCTGGTAGCGGGTGCGCCCGCCTTTCAGGCTGACCGTTGGCCAGCGATCGGACTTTGCACGGCTGATCCCATATCGGGAAGAGACTTCCAGAGACTCTGCGGCCAGTACCGAAGGAATACGTGAGTATTGAATGTTATCGAGCGGGGTCTGGTCATGGGCCAGCGCTGTCGGCATGGCGGAATACTGGCTGGCTTCCATCCCCGTCAACACCCCCAATCTGGCGCGGGCGCTACGCAGCGCGGCGCGATACTGCTGTTGGGTTGAGCGCATACCGGCAATGCGAGTTTCAGCCAGTAACGCGTCTGAACGAGAGCTCAGACCGGCGTCCGCGCGCAGGCTTACCATACGCAGAACATCCTGCAACGCATTGATATGCTGCTCCGCTGCCGCGTTGAGTTCGTCATAGCGCTTCACCTCCGCATAGGCCAGCGCGGTCTCTTCCGCCACGCTGGTTAGCGTTGACATTAGCTGGTAGCGATAGCTTTCCCGCTGGTTCTTCCGCTGATCGATGGCGTTGTTGGTTTTGCCAAAGTCGTAGATCAACTGAGTCAGCGTTAGCCCCCAGACGGCAGAGCTATTGAGCGAACCGCTGGAGTCGGTACTTTCACTGTGTCCTGCGCTGCCACTCAGGGAAAGCTGAGGGAACCAGGCGCTGCGCGCCTCATCAATCTGCGCCTGACCAATACCCAGTTGCGCCGCCTGCTCGCCCACCGAGGGGTCGCGATCGAGCGCAAACAGAATGCTCTCTTTTAACGTGACCGAACCGACGCGGGCCACGCCCGGGCCGCTGGCCCATTGCGGCAACGGCGCGGCAAACCCCGGAAGGGAGATCACAAGTATCAGCACAACCATCCTTGTTACAATAAAGCGTCCCATATGCTCTCATCCCTGTTACCGATACTGCTTGCCCGATCTCGCAGTCACTCCTGAAGCGCCTTTTCTTTCGCCTTAGCTAATTTTGCTAAGAACTAAGAAATAACCAGGTTTTATTCCGAATAAGCGTCAGGCGGCGTTAACTTATCAGATCGCAATAAAGGCTAAGATTAGCTAACAAAAAAATAGCCAAACGGATGTCGGAATAAGAAACTCCATTTAAAACACCAGTGGAATTCTAATTTCCAGACGGCAAGCCTTACAGGCTGCGCGCCCCGCCAGGAATATTCTGCAAATTAACAGAAATTTCCTACTTACGATACGGCGCAATGTTAAATAATAGTTAAAATAAAGTGCAAATAATGCGATTGCTTCAGAAAACTGACGAAATTTAAAGACAAGGATCATCCTAAAATCCTTATTCCATAAAGGGATAACGCCTGATATGGGATGGACATTTTTGGGTTAATTACTGACGAGATTTAACGCAAAGATTTTCAAATTTTTGTCGGGCAAATTTTAACTCTCCCCCTCTGTAGCACTGGAGTCGCTGCGGATAAGCAGAGCCTGGCCAATAACAAATCTTACTGACCTTTAAATTGTAATCGATTACACCCAATCCTGTTACTGACTCCCCTCCTGACCTCTATCGGCCAGAAAAAACAGACGTCAAAGATTACATTCCCCTTCAGCATCATCCGAAATATTTCTTTCCTTAGGGAAAAAACTTAAAGCAACCTTATGAAAATAAAGAATAATTACATACTGACACTTCTTGACATTTATGTAACCGATTACACCTTCGTGATTGAAATCACATATTTTCACCTTCCCATTACCTACCCTTAACCCGTTACCTGATTAATCCAACCGGAGGGCGCTATGCCTGACAATAAAAAACAGCGGCACTCAAACAAAGTCATGACATTCTTTGTTTGCTTCCTTGCCGCACTGGCAGGTTTGCTGTTCGGGCTTGATATCGGCGTTATCGCCGGCGCCCTGCCGTTTATCTCTCAGGAGTTCCAGATAACTGCACACCAGCAGGAGTGGGTGGTCAGTTCAATGATGTTTGGCGCGGCAGTCGGCGCCGTGGGCAGCGGCTGGCTCTCTTTCCGCCTTGGGCGCAAATATAGTCTGATGATTGGCGCCGTGCTGTTTGTTATCGGCTCTCTGGCTTCGGCGCTGGCGCCAAACGTAGAGGTGCTGACCGTCTCCCGCGTTCTGCTGGGGCTGGCGGTGGGCGTCGCGTCCTATACCGCGCCGCTCTATCTGTCCGAAATCGCGCCGGAGCGTATTCGCGGCAGTATGATTTCCATGTACCAGTTGATGATCACTATCGGTATTCTGGGCGCCTATCTTTCCGATACCGCCTTTAGCTATTCCGGCGAATGGCGCTGGATGCTGGGCGTCATCACCATTCCGGCGGCGCTATTGCTGATAGGTGTCTTCTTTCTGCCGGATAGCCCGCGCTGGTTTGCTGCCAAGCGCCGCTTTCACGACGCCGAGCGAGTGCTGACCCGCCTGCGTGATACCGGCGAAGAGGCCAGACGCGAGCTGGATGAGATCCGTGAGAGTCTTAAGGTGAAACAGAGCGGCTGGGCGCTGTTTAAAGAGAATCGTAATTTCCGCCGCGCAGTGTTTCTGGGCGTACTGCTCCAGGTGATGCAGCAGTTCACCGGGATGAACGTCATCATGTATTACGCGCCGAAGATTTTTGAACTGGCGGGCTACAGCAACACCACCGAACAGATGTGGGGCACCGTGATTGTCGGTCTGACCAACGTACTGGCCACCTTTATCGCCATCGGCCTGGTGGATCGCTGGGGCCGTAAACCAACTCTGATTCTGGGTTTTCTGGTGATGGCTATCGGTATGGGGACCCTGGGTACCATGATGAATGTGGGCATCGCCTCACCATCGGCCCAGTATTTTGCGGTTGCGATGCTGCTGATGTTTATCGTCGGCTTCGCTATGAGCGCTGGTCCGCTGATTTGGGTGCTGTGCTCGGAAATCCAGCCGCTGAAGGGGCGCGATTTCGGCATTACCTGCTCCACCGCCACCAACTGGATCGCCAATATGATCGTCGGGGCCACCTTCCTGACCATGCTCAACAGCCTGGGCAACGCCAACACCTTCTGGGTCTACGCGGGTCTGAACCTGTTCTTTATTATCCTGACCCTGGCGCTGGTGCCTGAAACCAAGCATATCTCTCTGGAGCATATCGAGCGTAACCTGATGAAAGGCCGCCCGCTGCGTGAGATCGGCGCCAGCGAATAATTGCGCTTTCAGCAGGAAAGGACGCGGCGGGGAGTGATTCCCGCCGCGTTTTTTTAAGGGTTAGCGTGACGCTTTTGAAGACCTAAATCAGCAGAATATGATGATGTGATGGACCATTCACTTGCACCCACCGCCCAGCCCCACTATGCTCTGGCCCCATGAAAACCCCTCGCCTCCCCATCGCTCTACAGCAGGCCGTTATGCGTTGCCTGCGGGAAAAGTTACGCCTGGCTAACCAGCGTCTGGGTCGCGACTATCCGGAACCCAGGGTGCTCTGGAACCAGCGCGGCACATCAGCCGGAACGGCCTGGCTGGAGCAGTATGAGATCCGCCTGAACCCTGTATTGCTGATGGAAAACCAGCAGGCGTTTATTGATGAAGTGGTGCCCCACGAGCTGGCGCACCTGCTGGTGTGGAAACGCTTTGGCCGGGTGGCCCCTCACGGCAAAGAGTGGAAGTGGATGATGGAGCGAGTGCTGGAAGTACCGGCCCGCCGCACTCACGCTTTTTCGACGCAGTCCCTGCCGCGTAAGACCTTTCCTTATCACTGCGGCTGCCAGCCGCACCAGCTGACCGTACGCCGCCATAACCGGGTGCTGCGCGGCGAAGCCGAATACCGTTGCGTACACTGCGGCCAGCTTTTACGTCCTGCGCCCTCAGCGGACTGATTTTCTGGAAATTTACCGATCTTACTGATTGCAACAAAGCGATGTCTGTTTCAGGATCCGTGCTCGTTTTGACACGGAGTTGAAGATGTATCGCAATATCGCTTTCGCGGCCGCCGCTGCCGCGCTCAGCACCGCCCTGTGGAGCGGCGCCAGCCAGGCGGCTATTACCAGTTTCTATAAGGCGAAAGCCGCCAGCGTAAAACTGAATGCTGACGCCCCCGGCACCTTCTATTGCGGGTGTAAAATCACCTGGAAAGGCAAAAAAGGCGAGCCGGATCTGGCCTCCTGCGGCTACCAGGTACGTAAGAATCAAAATCGCGCCTCACGCATTGAGTGGGAACACGTCATGCCCGCCTGGGAGTTCGGCCATCAGCGCCAGTGCTGGCAGAATGGCGGACGTAAGAACTGCAATAAAGACCCGGTGTACCGCAAGATAGAAACCGATCTGCATAACCTGCAGCCCGCCATCGGGGAAGTGAACGGCGATCGCAATAATTTCCAGTACAGTCAGTGGAACGGCGGCGAAGGCCAGTACGGCCAGTGCGCCATGAAAGTGGATTTTAAAGGTAAACGCGCTGAACCACCGCAGCAGGCTCGGGGCGCTATCGCCCGAACTTACTTCTATATGCGCGATACTTATCATATGCGCCTGTCGCGCCAGCAGACCCGGCTTTTCGAAGCCTGGGACAGGCTTTACCCCGTGACAACATGGGAGTGCGAGCGCGATGCGCGTATCGCCAGAATTCAGGGCAATCATAACCCCTGGGTGCTGAAAGCTTGCCAGCGGCAAAATGGCTAACCTACACTAGCAGCCAATTGTTAAACTGCGCGGCACCTTTGCGCGCACCTGCCAAACCGGACTGGAAACCCTATGCGTATACCCCGCATTTATCATCCTGAGCCTCTTCAGATCGACACAGAAATTGCCCTCAGCGACGATGCCGCTGGCCACGTGGGCCGGGTACTGCGCATGGGAGCGGGCCAGGCGCTGCAGTTGTTCGACGGCAGCAACCAGGTTTTTAACGCCACTATCACCGAAGCAGGCAAAAAGCGGGTAAGCGTTCAGGTGATTGACGCCACGACTGACGATCGCGAATCGCCCCTGAATTTGCATCTGGGTCAGGTGATGTCCCGGGGCGAAAAGATGGAATTCACCATACAGAAATCCATCGAACTGGGAGTAAATACCATTACCCCCCTGTTTTCGGAGCGCTGCGGGGTTAAACTCGATGAAGGGAGACTCGGGAAAAAACTTCAGCAGTGGCGTAAGATCGCTATCGCCGCCTGTGAACAGTGCGGCCGTAACCGGCTACCGGAGATCCGGCCCGCCATGACGCTTGAAGCCTGGTGCGCAGAGCCGGAAGAGGGTCTGAGACTTAACCTTCACCCGCGCGCCAGCCACAGTATCAATACCCTTCCTCTGCCCGTACAGCGTCTGCGGTTGCTAATTGGCCCGGAGGGAGGGCTATCAGCGGATGAGATAGCCATGACCGCGCGCCACGGCTTTACCGACATTCTGCTGGGCCCACGCGTTTTGCGTACAGAGACTACAGCACTGACCGCCATAACCGCACTTCAGGTCCGGTTCGGCGACCTGGGCTAAGGAGAAAATAATGATCAAGCTCGGCATCGTGATGGATCCCATCGCAACCATCAATATTAAGAAAGACACCAGCTTCGCTATGCTGCTGGAAGCCCAGCGCCGCGGCTATGAGCTGCACTATATGGAGATGAACGATCTCTTTCTGATCAATGGCGAAGCCCGCGCCCGTACCCGTAAGCTGAGCGTAGAGCAAAACTATGAGGCCTGGTATCAGTTTGGGGACGAGCAGGAGATTGGACTGGGCGAACTCGACGTGATCCTGATGCGTAAGGATCCGCCGTTCGACACCGAATTTATCTATGCCACCTACGCCCTGGAGCGCGCAGAAGAGCAGGGTACGCTCATCGTCAACAAGCCCCAGAGCCTGCGTGACTGCAACGAAAAGCTCTACACTGCCTGGTTCGCCGACCTGACGCCAGATACCCTGGTGACCCGCAGCCTGGCGCAGATTAAAGCTTTCTGGCAAAAACATGGCGATATCATCCTTAAGCCTCTGGACGGCATGGGAGGCGCTTCCATCTTCCGGGTTAAAGAGGGCGATCCTAACCTGCCGGTGATTGTGGAAACCCTGACCGAACACGGCAGCCGTTACTGCATGGCACAGAACTACCTGCCCGCAATTAAAGATGGCGATAAGCGCGTGCTGGTGGTGGATGGCGAGCCGGTGCCTTACTGCCTGGCCCGTATTCCCCAGGGCGGCGAAACCCGCGGCAATCTGGCCGCTGGTGGCCGCGGCGAACCGCGCCCGCTCACCGAAAGCGACTGGGCCATTGCCCGCCGCGTGGCGCCAGAACTAAAAGCAAAGGGGCTAATTTTCGTGGGCCTGGATATCATTGGCGATCGCCTGACTGAAATTAACGTCACCAGCCCGACCTGCGTGCGCGAAATCGAAGCCGAATTCCCTGTTTCCATTACCGGAATGTTAATGGACGCCATTGAAAAGCGTCTGGCAAAATAAGATGCTGTAGGGCGCGCTGCTGGCGCGCCCTGTGTGTCATACCGGCCATGGCGCTTTTTGATAACGACGGGACATCGACTCCGTTCTAACCGGATATAAACGACTGACAATGAATTTACAGCACCACTTTCTTATTGCCATGCCTGGTCTGCAGGATCCCATGTTCAAACGTGCCGTGGTTTATATCTGCGAGCATAACGACGATGGGGCGATGGGCATTATTATCAATAAACCGCTGGAAAACCTGAACGTTGGGGAAGTTCTGGAAAAGCTGGAGATCGTGCCGGAACCGCGCGATCCGGCCATTCGTCTTGACCGCCCTGTGTTCCTTGGTGGCCCGCTGGCGGAGGATCGCGGCTTTATTCTGCACAGCCCGCCAGATATGTTCACCTCCAGCATTCTGATTAGCGACGCAACGGTTATCACCACTTCCCGTGACGTGCTGGAAACTCTGGGCACCCCGAAGCAACCGAAGCAGTCGCTGGTTGCGCTGGGCTACTCCTCCTGGGAAAAAGGACAACTGGAAAGCGAGATTCTGGATAACGCCTGGCTGACGGCCCCGGCGGATCCCGCCCTGTTATTCCAGACCCCCATCGCCGATCGCTGGCGCGATGCGGCAAGGCTGATCGGTGTGGATATCTTCACCATGCCAGGCGTTGCGGGGCATGCCTGATGGCTTCAGGAACCCTGCTGGCTTTCGACTTCGGCACCAAAAGCATCGGCGTGGCCGTAGGGCAAAGCATTACCGGCACCGCCCGCCCGCTGGGGGCGCTAAAGGCCCGGGACGGCATTCCCGACTGGGCGGCGCTGGAGCGCCTGCTTAAGGAGTGGCAGCCCGACGAGGTGATTGTCGGCCTGCCGCTTAATATGGACGGCAGCGAACAACCGCTGACCGCCCGGGCGCGCAAATTCGCCAACCGGCTTCATGGCCGCTTCGGCGTTCCGGTAACGCTCCACGACGAGCGGCTCACCACCGTAGAGGCCCGTGCGGACCTGTTCAGTCACGGCGGTTATCGGGCGCTGGATAAAGGCAGCGTCGATTCCGCCTCGGCAGTAGTGATTCTGGAAAGCTGGTTCGAACGGCAGGGGTAAAGACCGTATCAATTAAAACAACAGAGGGGAAAGAGTATGAATCAGGCGGAAAGGGCTATTGAAATAAGAAATGAATATGATAAAAAATTAGCACTCGCCTTAGAGAAAGGTTACAAACTCCATGGTGAAAATGGTAAAGAATTACTGACTAATATCTATCAAGGGTTAGTTCGTCTCTCCTGGTATTCCTCCTGCTTATTTGATGACTACCAGGATGTGTGCTCCAAATTGCGGGGAGAAGATGCTCGTCACTTCCAATCTATTGCCCATGGATATTCCCAGGGTGACGCAACAAGAAAAATAATTACATTGTTTTTTAATTACCTATTAAGTCGTATATCTGATGAGCAAATCGATAGAATATATAACAGAATGAAGCAGGATCCATTCTTACGAGGCCATATACATAAATTAGGTATTATGGTTTCTGGCTCAGTGACAAAAAAAGCATTAACCTATGGCCTGGTGAATTTTACAATCGGTTCCAGAAGCCTTGGTAGACTGGCCTCTGGATTTTCATCCGGAGTATTTTCACTAATAGAACATTATGGCTTATTACAGGAAAGAATAGCATCTGCCGATTCACTTAAGCGTATCAACCCGGAATTCTATCAGATACTCTATAAGGAAGGATTAGAGACCTGGTGGTATTTTGTCGAGCCAGTTTTGCGCCGCTACCTGAGTATCCCTTCGTATTCCGAGGATACCGTTTATAATGCTATCATGTATACATTACGGAGCCTCGAATGAGACTTATAGATATGTTAATCTTCGACTTAAAAGCCTGGGTCCTATGGGCGGCTGAGATATTTATCGTTTTCGGACTATCTTATGTTGCCAGCCTTTTTTTACCAGAGACTTATTGGTTAATCTTCACTGTAATTACATGCCTGGTCGTATTTATCGGTAGGATTATATTCTTCCCACGCAAAAGTAAAAAGTAGCATTTCATTTATAGATTCCTTCCAGTGCATCGATATCTCCAGTGTGACAATAAGATCGACAGGCTGCTTTTCCAGAGCCGGGTGAAAGTCTAACAGTACTGCTGTATGTTATTTTATCCCCGACGACTGAAGGATCTATCGTGACCAAAATATGGCAACCATTCTTATTAAGCTCATAAAAACCAGTATGATTCGATGACATACGCCCTTCAAATCCTTTCTCAATACGACAAGCCGCCTCTGAGCCACCATCAATACTCAAATGGCCGTTCCTCATCACCAGACGAGAAGTCGATTGCACCGGTTGAAAATCCAGAGACCCCACCTTAGCCATGGTGAAATTTTCAGGATCCTCACTCACCGGCTTATCAAACAATCCTCCCGCAAAGCAGGTAGCGGAAATAAAACTCAAAGCAAGCAGACACTTTTTCATCGTATTTTCTCTCACCTCTGTAATCACAGCATTACCTTAAATAACATCATCGGGGTATATGCGGCACAACGCTTTTATAACATACAATCCCCCTGACTTTTAGCCACTGTCCTGAGTCTACTATTCCGCCAGCCGCATATGCAGTAACGGAAAAGGGCGACCTTCGCCATCCCGCTCTGAGCGGCCCACCACTTCAAACCCCATATGGCGGTAAAAGTCGCAGGCCTGCGGGTTCTGTTCATTAACGTCCAGTTCCTGAACGCCGCATACTTCCACGCCGTAACGCAGCAGCGTTTTTCCAATCCCCTGCCCCCGGGCTTCGGGCGCGACAAACAGCATCTCCAGTCGATCGTCGCCAGCCCCCATAAATCCCAGCGGGATATTCTGTTCATTAAGATAAGCAAATACCTGAAGCGCAGGCATATAACAGTCACGCACCAGCGGGCGCAGGGTTTCGATTTCACCTTCCGGCAAAAAATGGTGCGTGGCTCTGACCGAAGCTTCCCACACATCGCCAAGGGCCGGAAACAGTTGGGGCGTGGCGCGGATAATGTGATTCATCATGATTTCCGTATTAAGTTTAAAGCGGGTTCACCAGACAACCTACCAGTTGCTTAAGCTGCGCCAGTCGGCTGGCGACTTCATCATCAGAAATATGCCACATACCGGCCAGCGCCAGCGCGGCGCTGTGAGCCCCCAGAGGCTGGGCCATAGAGACTTCGCCGTCGTCGTGATGCCACACCACATATCCCTGCTCGCGCTGCCGGGCGATGGCAGGCTGTACCTGGGCATACTGCTCCGGCGTCAGACGCTCGCGCAGCCTGTCGTCGCTCTCCGTTGCCAGCAAGCTCATGCCGATGACCGAACGCCATGCAGGCAGCATTTCAAAACCGGCCAGCGCCTGACTAACCCGGGCGCCGGGCTCCGAATGGTAAAGGTAGATCACCTGATCTTCCCACAGTACCCCCAGCGCCACCACCACGTCGGCGGGCGCGTGGCGTTCCAGCAGGGGCAGCGCATGGGAAAAGAGCGCGGAGCCGCGAATCGCCTGAGCCGCCAGCGCGTGAATTCCCGGCCCCGGCAGATAGCGGCGCTGCTCATCCTGCTGGGTCAGGCCGATGGCGGCCATGGTCATTAACAGCCGGTTGACGCGGGTGGGATTGAGCCCCATCAGTCGGGCCAGCTCACGACAGCCGACGGCCCGGCCGCAGGAGACCAGGTATTGCAGACAGCGAATACCGTCAATCAGACTCTGGTTGGGTTGAGATGACATAACAGGCCCGGTCGAGAAAAAAACGATTCTATCGCCGGTGCCAGCAAAAGCAAACTCCGGCAGGCGGCAGTGCAACCGCCCGCCGAAGGCTTAGCGATGGCGCAGCGGCGTGCCCGCCGTTTCCCGCGCCTTGAGTATCGTCACAAAGGTGATCAGTGCAGCTCCCATGACGTAGAAAGCGGGAGCGACATTACTGCCGGTACTCTGAATGAGCCAGCTCGAGAACCAGGGTGTGATACCGCCAAAGAAGGCGACGGTCAGGTTATAGGCCACCGACATGCCGCCATAGCGAATACGGGTCGGAAACAGTTCCGCCATCGCCGCGCTACAGGCGCCGTCGAAGGCGGCAATGCACACTCCCAGTACCAACATCGCCATCAGCGCCGAGGCCACATCCCCCTGACTCATCCAGACCAGCGCAGGCCAGGTCAGCAAAATAAAGCCGCCGCAGCCCGCCAGCATCAGCGGCTTACGGCCATATTTGTCCGAAAGCAGTCCCATCACCGGCACCAGAATGGCAATCGCCAGCAGGCCGGTGGTGGTAATGGAGTACGAGGCGATCTTCGAATAGTTCAGGTTCTGAATCAGATAGCTGGGCATAAAGGCCTGCAGCACCCAGTGCCCCACCGCCTTAATGGCGACAAAGCCAACGCAGAATAACAGCGCCCGCCACTCGCTGCGCAATGCGGTGCGCAGCGGATTTTTCTCGACCTCGCCGGACTGTTCAATCGCTTTAAAGACCGGCGTATCCTCAAGGTTGGTTCGTAGCCACAGCCCCACCAGCCCCAACGGCCCGGCAATCAGGAAAGGAATGCGCCAGCCCCAGTTGTGCATGGCTTCATCCCCCAGGGTAGCGGTCATCAGCAGCACCAGACCGCTACCGGCCACAAAGGCCATAAAGCCGAAGTTATCCACCCAACAGGTAAAGAAGCCGCGCCGCCGGTCCGGCGCATATTCCGCCAGGAAAGTGGTGGCCCCCGCGCTCTCGCCGCCGGCGGCAAAGCCCTGAGTCAGACGGGCCAGTACCAGCAATACTGTCGCGAGCGTGCCCGCCTGGTGCCAGGTGGGCAGTACGCCAATCACAAAGGTAGAGACCGAAGTCAGCAGGATCACGGTGGAGAGCACCCGCTTGCGTCCGATCCTGTCCCCCAGCGAACCAAACCAGAGCCCGCCCAGCGGACGCATAATAAACCCAGCCCCGAATACCGCGAAGGCCATTAGCAGCCCGGACTGCGGATCGCCTGCGTGAAAAAATTGCTGGCCGATAATAAAGGCCAGGGTGCCATACAGACCGAAGTCAAACCATTCAACAAAGTGGCCGATGCCGGTGGCCAGTAAAACCCGGCGCAGCTCCGGCGCCCCGACCTGCCTTCCCGACGGTGCGGTCGCCGCGCTGGCTTCCGGCGCCGCTGCGGGTTTACTCAGAATCTTTTCCATCGTTTTCTCCCGGATTTTACTGCCTGTCAAAAGAGAGGCTTCACATTAACCCTGCCCGGCTTCCCGGCGCAGACGCGCGGCCTCTTCCAGCATAGTCAGGAAGCCATAGCGAGGCTGGTAGCCCAGCAGCGCCTTCATTTTCTGGTTGCTGGTGATAAAGCGCACCGCTGGCCCCGGCATGGCGACATTGACCACCGGTAACTCCATGATTCGCGCCATTTCCGGCACGGCCTTGTCAAACTCCACCACATCATCCGGCCCCAGATTAAAGATCTGATTCGCAGCCGCCGGATGGTCCAGCGCCAGTATCACGCCCGCCGCGGTATCGCGAACGTCGGCGATATGCATCATGTAGGGCAGGCCGTCCGCTTCGCCGTGCTGGATAATCATCTTGTCCAGCCCATCCGCCCCCTGTTCCCGCTCAAGACGGTCGGCCAGCGTGCTATTGCCGAAGTCTCGCTGCTGGCGAATTTTGCCGCGCAGAAAGAAGCGCGGGCCGGAAAAGAAGCTGCTTTCGTCCAGAATTTCGCTCACCGCCTGGGTATGCGGAAAACGCAGGATGACGGTTTCCAGCCCCTGACGCTGCCAGAACTGCACCAGCTCTTCACCCAGGAGTTTGGTCAGGCCGTAAAAAGAGATGGGATTACGCGGGTGATCTTCGGTTACCGGCAGGCTGTGAGCGCGAACTTCCGGATAAACCTCGCCGCTGCTGGCAAACACAAAACGCGCTATCCGCTGATTTTTTGCAGCCTCCAGCAGCAGGCGGGTGGCAGTAACATTGGCATGGAACATGGCATCGTTATCTTTCGGATGCCACGACATCAGCGCCCCGGTATGCACCACAACATCGGCCCCGGCGATAATTTCCTGCACCCTGGCCGGGCAGTCAAAACGGCATTCGATATGCCGGTATCCGGGCTGTGTCAGGCGCGCCGGTTGCAGATCCACACCAGTAACCTGGTCGCCGCGCGCCAGCAACTGCGCAGCAATGCAGGATCCTATTCTCCCGGCGGCGCCGGTTATCACAATGTTTGCCATGGTTACCCTCCTTATTTGTGTCTATAACAGATACACTCAAGCCAAAAAATAACCAACCATGAATTAACTTAACTGTGACGAAAATCGTAATAAAAAATAATTGCATGATTTTAAACAATAAAAATAATCACCTTTTTGCAGACCCTGAGGATTGATTTATTTTTATCCTGGTCGTAAATTGTTTCTATAAAAGATACACAATACTTACTACTCATCAGACAACAGGATCAACGGCCATGCACATTTACCCGCAGACAGACAGCCGCCATTTCCCCCACACTGAAATCCACTGCGATCTTCTGGTTGCCGGTGGCGGACTGGCGGGACTGTGCGCCGCACTGGCCGCCGCCCGTGACGGGCTGAAAGTTACCCTGGTACAGGACAGGCCAGTGCTGGGCGGTAACGCTTCCAGCGAAGTACGCCTGTGGGCTAACGGCGCCAGTTCCCATATGGGCAACAACAACCGCTGGGCCCGGGAAGGCGGCATTATGGGAGAGATCCTTGAAGAGAATGTCTGGCGTAACAAAGAGGGCAACCCGGTCATTTTCGACCTGCTGCTGCTGGACCTGGCGCAGCGCCAGTCAGGCCTGACGCTGTTACTGAATACCGCGCTGTTCGAAGTCGACAGCCAGGATGGGCGGATCGCCTCGGTACGCGGCTTTAACGCCATTAACGAAACCTTTTATCAGATTCACGCCTCGCAGTTTTGCGATGCCACCGGCGACGGCGTGCTGGGCTATCTGGCCGGTGCCGAATACCGTCTCGGCGCGGAAGAGCTTGATGAGCTGGACGAAAAGATGGCACCCGGTGAGCACTTCGGTCACCAGCTTGGCCATTCGATCTACTTCTACACCAAACGCACCGGCCAGCCGGTTCGCTTCATTCCCCCCAGCTTTGCGCTGGACGACATTACCGCCATTCCACGCTACAAGCGGCTGACGTCCACCCTGAACGGCTGCGATCTGTGGTGGCTGGAATGGGGAGGAAGGCTGGACACCGTACACGACAGCGAGACAATCAAATGGGAGCTGTGGAAGATAGTCTGGGGCGTCTGGGATCATATCAAGAACTCCGGCGAGTTCCCGGATGCCGACGATCTGACCATCGAATGGGTGGGCGCCATTCCCGGCAAGCGCGAAAGCCGACGCTTTATGGGGGACTACCTGCTGTGTCAGCAGGACATTATCGAACAGCGCGACCATTATGACGCCGTGGCCTACGGCGGCTGGTCCATAGATCTGCACCCGGCGGATGGCGTATACAGCAGCCACGACGGCTGCCGCCAGTTCCACAGCAAGGGCACCTACACCATTCCCTGGCGCAGCCTGTACAGTAAATCCATCGACAATCTGCTGCTGACCGGGCGCCTGATCTCCGCCACCCACGTAGCCTTTGGCAGCGCCCGGGTGATGTGCACCTGCGGCGTACTGGGTGAAGTGGTGGGCCGCGCCGCAGCGCTATGCCACCAGCACCGGCTTACTCCCCGCCAGTTGGCGCAGCCACAGCAGATCCCCCTGCTCCAGCAGCGTCTGCTGCACAGCGGATGCTATATCCCCCGCCAGCGCCTGGAAGACCCGGCCCTGGGGGCTGCCGTGAGCGTCAGTAGCGAATATCAACCCAAGCAACTGGCCGCCAGCGGAGAATGGCAGCCGCTCAATGAACGTATGGCGCTACTGCTGCCGCTACGCGCCGGAGAAAGCCTGCCGGAGATCGGCCTGCTGTTACGCGCCACTCGGCCGCAGCGCCTGCGGGTACGGCTGATGGAAAGCGTTCGTACCGGTAACTACACCCCGGACTGCGAAGTGGCAAGCCAGTGGCTGGAGGTCTCGGGACCGGAACAGCGCTACAGCCTCGTGTTCCCGTACCGCAGCGAGCGCGACCAGTATCTTTTTATCGCCCTGGAAGACGAACCGCAGATCGAGATAGCCCTGACCGACCAACAGCTTCCGGGCGTGATGACGGTGTTTAACAGCCTGAATCCCCGGGTGGCGAAGCATACCCGCCAGGTGGCAGACGGCGACTACGGCGTGGATGAGTTCGACTTCTGGCTGCCGCGCCGACGCCCGCATCAGATCTTACCTGCGCTGACCTTTACGCCAGCGCTGCGCTGCTATCCGCCGGAAAACCTGGTTAACGGCGCACTGCGTCCGGAACAGCAGAGCAACGGATGGGTGCCGGATCCGCAGGATCTTCACCCAACCATCGAATGGCGCTGGCCCCAGCCCTGCCGGATCGATGCCATGACGCTGCTGTTCGATAACGACTTCGATAACGCGATGGAAACGGTGCAGATGGGCCATCACTGCGTGGTATCCCCCCACTGTGTGACCCACTACCGATTACTGGCGGACGGTGAACCCCTGCTGGAAGTCACGGAAAACCACCTTTCCGTGTGCGAGCATCGCTTTGCGCAGCCCATTGAGGTCAGCCGCATCACTCTGGAGGTACTCGCCAGCGCCGGAGCGCTACCGGTGGTGTATGGGTTGCATGTTACGGCGGGAATGGAAGCGTAGCGGCAATCACCCCCTGCTCCCTCCTCTGCGCCATGCTCTGATTAAAGGTCTGCATACCGTACTGCTTCCCGGTATGCAGCACCGTGGGAAGCTGGTGCAGCTTACCTTCGCGTATCAGGCTGGCGACGGCTGGGATATTGATCATCAGTTCAAACAGCGCCACTCGCCCGCCATCCCGGGCGGCAACCAGCTTCTGGGCCAGCACCGCCCGCAGGCTACCGGCCAGCTGTGAGCGAACCCGCCCCTGCTCTGCGGCGGAGAAACCATCCAGCAGCCGTTCGATGGCCTGTGGCGCGCCACGGGTATGTAACGTCGCAAGTACCAGGTGGCCGGTTTCGGCGGCGGTCAACGCCAGGCGAATGCTCTGCTCATCGCGCAGCTCCCCCAGCAGAATAACATCGGGATCCTCGCGCAGCGCCGCTCGCAGACCAGCGCTAAAGTCCGGACAGTGTTCCCCTATTTCTCGCTGCTGCACCAGGCTACGTCTTGAGCGATGAATAAATTCGATGGGATCTTCCAGAGTCAGAATATGGCGCGCATGGTGGCTATTAATATGATCCACCATAGCGGCCAGGGTGGTGGACTTACCACTGCCGGTAGCGCCGGTCACCAGCAGCAGCCCACCGTCACTTTCCAGCAATGCCGGGATCGATGGCGGCACGTCAAGCTGTGCCAGCTGCGGCGCATTCTCCGGCAGTAGCCTCAACGCCAGCGACACGCCATCGCACTGGCGAAAAGCGCTGGCGCGCAGCCGCCGCCCGTCCTTCAGCGTTACCGCAAAATCCAGCTGTCCGCAGCTATCGAACTGCGCCCGCTGAACCGGGCTCAGCCACATCTGTAGCAGGCTTTCCGGCTCCGGCGCGCCGCCGGGTAGCTCTTCCAGCCCCCCCTGGCGTCGCCAGCGGGCAGGCTGACGCGCGCACAGGTGTAGATCCGAGACGTAATGCTTTACACTATGGGCCACTATTTGGGTCACGATTTCTTCCATGTTATGACATCCCAGGCATCAATGAACGACATTGCCCACAACCTGGCACAGGTTCAGCGCAAAATCTCCGACTCTGCCGAGCGTTGCGGGCGGTCTCCAGAAGAAGTTACGCTGCTTGCAGTCAGCAAAACCAAACCTGCGAGCGCTATCGAACAAGCCGTCGCCGCCGGTCAGCTAGCCTTTGGCGAGAACTACGTTCAGGAAGGGGTGGAGAAGATTCTCCATTTCAATGCGTGCGGTGCTAACAACCTGATATGGCACTTTATCGGTCCGCTCCAGTCCAACAAAAGCCGCCTGGTGGCCGAACACTTCGACTGGTGCCACACGGTGGATCGCCTGCGTATCGCAACCCGGCTAAACGACCAGCGTCCGGCAGAGATGGCGCCGCTGAACGTGCTGATTCAGGTCAACATCAGTGACGAACAGAGTAAATCCGGTATCGCGCCGGAAGAGCTGGACGCCCTGGCGGCCCAGGTCGCGGAACTGCCGCGCCTGACGCTGCGCGGACTGATGGCGATTCCGGCGCCGGAAAGTGACTGGCAGCGCCAGTTTGCCGTGGCGAGCCAAATGGCTGTAGCATTTACGCGGCTAAAAGAGCGATATTCCACCGTGGATACGCTATCGCTGGGCATGACCGATGACATGGACGCGGCTATCGCGGCTGGTAGCACCATGGTGCGCATTGGAACCGCCATTTTCGGCGCGCGGGACTATTCCTCGCGCCAGCCACAATAATTACAGAGGAACACCATGCTGACGTTGACTTTCATTGTCAAAACGCTGATCGACCTGTATGTCATGGTGCTGCTGCTGCGCATCTGGATGCAGTGGTCGCGCTGCGATTTTTATAACCCTTTTTCACAGTTCATTGTCAAAGTTACCCAGCCGATTATCGGGCCGCTGCGCCGCATTATTCCGGCGATGGGCCCTATCGATAGCGCCTCGCTGCTGCTGGCCTTCCTGCTGACCACGCTGAAGTACCCTATTCTGTTGTTGATTCAGACCGGTAGCCTGTCACTGGATCCGATGAATCTGCTGGTGGGGCTGCTGTCGCTGCTTAAATCAGCCGGTACTCTGGTGTTCTGGATGATCCTGATCCGCGCCATTATGAGCTGGGTCAGTCAGGGGCGTAGCCCGTTCGATTTCGTGCTGATGCAGCTCACCGAGCCGCTGATGGCGCCGATTCGCCGTATCCTGCCGGCTATGGGCGGTATCGACTTTTCCGGGATGGGGGTGATTCTGGTGCTCTATCTGCTGAACTACCTTGGCATGGATCTGTTCCCGGGGCTGTGGTATTTGCTGTGAGTGCCGTCAGTCAAACGGCGGATGGGCTGGTGTTAAGACTCTACGTCCAGCCCAAATCCAGCCGCGATGCTATTATCGGTGAGCATGGCGACGAACTGAAAGTCGCCATCACCGCCCCGCCTGTAGACGGCCAGGCCAATGCCCATCTGGTCAAGTATCTGGCAAAACAGTTTCGGGTCGCTAAAAGCCAGGTGGTGATAGAAAAGGGCGAAACCGGTCGCCACAAACAGATAGTCATCCACCATCCGCAACAAATCCCGACTCCCGTCGCGGCACTTCTCGACTAATCACAGGATTACGCTATGCAAAAAGTAGTACTCGCCACCGGCAATGCCGGAAAAGTGCGTGAACTGGCCGATCTACTGCAGGACTTTGGTCTGGCGGTGGTGGCCCAGACCGAACTCGGGGTCGATTCCGCAGAAGAGACCGGCCTGACCTTTATTGAAAACGCCATTCTTAAAGCCCGCCATGCGGCAAAGGTGACCGGTCTGCCTGCCATTGCCGACGATTCCGGCCTGGCGGTGGATGCCCTGGGCGGCGCGCCGGGTATCTATTCCGCCCGTTACGCGGGCGTCGATGCCAGCGACGATCGGAACCTGAACAAATTACTGGAAGCGCTGGAAAAGGTGCCGGACGGTCAGCGCCAGGCACGTTTCCACTGCGTGCTGGTCTATCTGCGCCATGCCGAAGATCCCACTCCGCTGGTGTGCCATGGTAGCTGGGCCGGTGAGATTACCCGGGCCCCTGCGGGGGAAGGCGGTTTTGGCTATGATCCTGTCTTCTTCGTGCCCGATGCCGGTAAAACGGCGGCAGAGATGAGCCGCGACGAAAAACGCGCCGTTTCTCACCGCGGTCAGGCGCTCAAGCTGCTGCTGGATGCCATGCGCCATGGCTAAGCTGCCGCCCCTGAGCCTGTACATCCACATCCCCTGGTGCGTGCAGAAGTGCCCCTACTGCGACTTTAACTCTCACGCCCTTAAGGGCGAGGTGCCTCACGACGACTACGTGGCTCACCTGCTGCACGATCTGGACGACGATATAGCGTACGTTCAGGGGCGTGAGGTGGCGACGATATTTATCGGCGGCGGCACCCCCAGCCTACTGTCCGGCGCGGCGATGCAGCAGTTGCTGGACGGCGTGCGCGAACGGCTGCGGCTGGCGGAAGATGCCGAAATCACCATGGAAGCCAACCCCGGCACCGTAGAAGCGGACCGCTTCGTTGACTATCAGCGCGCTGGCGTTAACCGCATCTCTATTGGGGTACAGAGCTTTAGCGAGCCCAAGCTCCAACGGCTGGGGCGCATTCACGGGCCGGAAGAGGCAAAGCGCGCTGCGCGTCTGGCCGCCGGGCTGGGGCTGCGTAGCTTCAATCTGGATCTGATGCACGGCCTGCCGGACCAGACGCCGGAAGAGGCGCTGGCGGACCTGCGACAGGCCATTGAACTTAATCCGCCCCATCTTTCCTGGTATCAGCTGACCATTGAGCCCAACACTCTGTTTGGCTCACGCCCGCCGGTGCTGCCCGACGACGATGCGCTGTGGAGCATCTTCGAACAGGGACATAAGCTGTTGACCGAAGCGGGCTACCGTCAGTATGAAACCTCGGCTTACGCAAAACCGGGCTACCAGTGCCAGCACAACCTGAACTACTGGCGCTTTGGCGACTATCTGGGGATTGGTTGCGGCGCCCACGGCAAGGTGACCTTCCCGGACGGGCGCATACTGCGTACCGCCAAAACCCGCCATCCGCGCGGCTATATGCAGGGCAACTATCGGGATCGTCAGCATGAGGTGGAAAACGTCGACAAGCCGTTCGAATTCTTTATGAATCGCTTCCGCCTGCTGGAGCCTGCGCCGCGCCGCGAATTTACGCTGTATACCGGACTGATGGAGTCAGTGGTACGCCCGCAGATTGACGAGGCCATCGCCCGGGGTTACCTGACGGAAACCGCGGAACAGTGGCAGATAACCGAACACGGCAAGCTGTTTCTGAATTCCCTGCTGGAGCTGTTTCTGGCGGAATAATGCCGGGCCGTGCGGGGCTTTGCTCCGCACGGCTCTGTATCTTAATACTGGTCAAACATCGCCTGAATCTGCTGTGGATCTTTGGTCTGCGTTAAGGCCAGCTGCAGCAAAATCCTCGCTTTCTGGGGATTCAGCGTACCGGCGGCCACAAAGCCGTACTTCGCATCATCAACTTCGGCATCCCGGGTGGTAGCCCCCGTTGGCACCCGCGAAGAACGCACAATGGCAACGCCTTTATGGGCGGCGGTCGCCAGAGTATCAAACAGCGTTTTATACAGATTGCCGTTGCCGACGCCCGCGCTGACAATGCCTGCATAGCCATCATCGATCAATGCCTTAGCCGGAAGGTCAGACGCGTTCGCGTAGTTATAAACAATCCCCACCTTCGGCAGGCTGCTCAGTTGAGAGACGTCGAACGGCGTGGCGGTGGTGTGTTTACGGGCAGGCGTGTGCTGATAATCGATTTTGCCATTGTGAATATAGCCCAACGGGCCTGCGTTAACGGACTGAAAGGTAGCGACATTGGTGGTATTGGTTTTGGTGACATCACGGCCATCGAATACGCTGTCGTTCATCACCACCAGCACGCCGCGGCCTGCGGACGCTTTATCAACGGCAGTCACCACCGCGTTATAGAGATTAAAGGGGCCATCCGCGCTCATTGAGGTTGATGGGCGCATGGCGCCTGTCAGTACCACCGGCTTGTCGCACTTAACCGTCAGATTAAGAAAATAAGCGGTCTCTTCCATGGTATCGGTGCCGTGGGTGATCACGAAACCATCGGTTTTATCGCACCCGGCGTTAATCTTCTTCGCAAGGGTTAGCCAGACCCCGTCATTCATATCCTGAGAGCCGATATTCACCACCTGCTCACCTTTAATCACTGCAATATCTTTCAGTTGCGGAACGGCTTCCACCAGATTTTCGACGCCGACTTTACCCGCAGTATAGTTTGAGGCCGTTGCCGAATCGCCGCCTCCGGCAATAGTTCCCCCCGTGGCCAGCAGGGTGACATTCGGTAAGGCCAGCGCGGCACCGCTAAGCCCCGTCATCAGTACCGCAAGGGCCGTTTTCCTGAAAATATCCATATGATTTCTCCGGACAGTTAAACTTCCTGCATTATCGCAACGCGACAAACAAATAATGTGATGCTATCCAGGTAACGGCTACGGCGTTAGCGTCACCGGCTGGAAGGTTTCACCTGCGTTCACATTGATAGTCCCCTGGACATCGCTTAGCCGCGCTCTGCCCTGCGCATCGGTTTTTACGGTCTGACCCTTCGCCGTCACCCTGGCATTCTGTACCGGACGCACGTCGCCGTGAATATCGGCCTGAACGGTGACCAGCGTCTGCTGCCCTTCTGTCGCACGGGTCGCCTGAAGCGGCGTTTTCTGCGGCAGCCTGCTGTAGCAGGGCCCCACCACAGGCAGCCCCGAACGGGCAACGCCGTTATAGGTGCTCTGCCAGTCTCCCTGGAGGGAATTATCCAGTTGCTTCACAATATCCGCCTTCATACTGCCCTGATTCTCGCCGCTGACCCGGATATCAATATGGATCTGCGGCAGATTTTCCGCCGTGGGCCGTTGTGTCATCTGCGAGGTGACCGTGCCGTTAACGAAGGTTTTACCATCGTCGCTGAAGTCATTAAAGGTGGCATCCACTCCGCCGCTTATCAGATCGCCGCGCCAGGTAACCACCACGCTGCCAGATGCCCGGCCCGCCAGGGTTTCGGTGCGATCGTTAGCCATAGCGCCACGCCATTCGCTCACCGGCGGCGCCCAGTCGCCGATCGCCGTACTCACCGCAGGCTGTGGCTGGGTGGCGTCGCGATCGAGGCGAACCATCATGACCCGCGGCGGCACCAGCCCCTTGGTTTTTACCGCCTCGGAGTAGTCATCCGGCACCGGTTCGCGCAGGCGCCCCTGCAGCAGAATGCGCGTGGAGTCCGGGCTCCAGAACGGCAGCGCCGCCAGATTGTTGCCCGCGGTTTCGCTGTCGCTGTATACCCTTAGCGGCTGCCCCACCAGCTTGCCGCCGTTGTCGCCATCCCCCGGCAGCAGCCACGGCGAGAGATCGCACTGGAAGCCAGGCCAGGTGGAGATCCAGGAAACAAAGATATTGGTCATCAGCGGTAGCGCGATAAAGTTACGCAGTTGTGGAATGGCCGACGTCACCTCCAGCCGCTGGCGGGTTCGCCATGAATAAACCACCTCCATGCCGCCATCCGGGGAGATAGCGCCATCTTCATCCCAGTCGCCGTAGGCGGTCATACGGGTCGCCTTGCCGGTAGCCAGATCTACCTTCCAGGGGTCGATATTGCTGTTAAGCTCCGCCACCACCAGCGCCGAACGGCCGCCATCGACAAAGGATTTAAGCTCCCACAGTTGGGATGCGTATTCGGCCCGATCCACCGCGCTGTCCGGCCCCGGCGGATTAATCACCCGGATATCCTTTACCCGGTAGCGATCCGCCTGGCGTTCCAGCGCACCGACCAGCATTGCCGAACCATCCGAACGAATGTCTGTCCAGCCCAGGTGTACACCGTCCGGCGCCAGATGCCAGGTCCGGCGCATTAGCAGGCGCACGTTTTCCTGCATCCCCTCGCGGTCGCCCGCCATCTCGACAGGGATAAACTGATGGCTGTCGCAGCGGGTCAGCGACGGCTGGCACTCCAGCATCCAGCCGTCGAAAGCCGTTTGATCGTCGCTGCCGCCGATGGGACTCAGTTCCCGGGTAGCAATGAAAAGACGCCGGTTATCCGCCAGCGCGTAACTAAAACCCGACTCCAGCGACTGTGGGCGATCGCTAAAATCGCAGGTCACGCAGTGCGGGGTTTTATCATTTAGCGCAATCCGCCAGATATTGCCGTCGTACTGGTTCTGGAACCAGACCGTCGCGCCATCGTCAGAAAAGGTGGGCAGCCAGGGCGCCACGCCTTGCGGCACAGGAATATCTTCGTAGTGGATGGGATACCAGGGAAGCGGTGCGGCAAGAGCGCCGGAAACCCACAGCGCCCCCAGTGTCAGAGCTGGAAACAGTTTCATGCTACTTCCTTATAGTTATTGGACTGTTATAGAGCGTAGCCAGCCCCGCTGGGTTTACCAGGTAAAAGAGCGTTTGTCTGAATATGGATTCCAGAACCGGCATCAGAAAGCGCAGGGCGGGATTTATTGTGGCACGATGGCCGCCATGAAAACCATCACCCACCACGCCCGGACGCTACGGCGCAGCCTTACCCGTGAGGAGCAACGGCTCTGGTATATGCTGCGTGACCGCCGTTTTGCGCGCTATAAATTTCGCCGCCAGCATCCGGTGGGGCGTTATATTCTCGATTTTGCCTGCTGCGCGGTTCGCCTGGCGATTGAACTGGATGGCGGGCAGCATGCTTGCCGGGTTGAGTATGACAGGCGCAGAGAGGCGTGGTTGAGAACGCAGGGGTGGCGAGTAATTCACTTCTGGAATAATCAGTTGTGGGAGAATGAGGAGGCGGTGATGGAGGCGATTCTGGAGGCGCTGGAGATGCGGTGACCCCACCCCGGCCCTCTCCTTTTGGGAGAGGGCCGGGGTGGGGGGAAAATTACTTCAGCCCCTTCACCAGCGTCTGACGCTGCTCTTCCAGCGTGGTCACGCGGCTACAAACATCCTTGCCGAACTTCTGAAAATCCTTTTCCTGGTTTTTCCATTCGCTCTGAATGGCGCTCTGCAAACCGCCCAGATTCCCCAGGATGCCCTGCAAAGGGTTGCTGCCGCCAGAACTGGTCGCCTTCGCGCCCATTTCGTTAATGCTGTCCTGCAGAATACCGCCCATGGTCTGATTGACCAGTTTCTGGCCGTCGGCACGCACCTGATCGATAGCCTTATAGTGGAAGGTCAGCCCATCCTGGCGGTGTTCGATAATACGGTTCATCTGCGCTTTAAGCTGGCTGTCCAGTTCGGTCAGACGCTTACGCATATTGCTGCTTTCACCCACCTGCTCGGTGATGATTTTATCCAGCGCCACCCGACCACGCTCTACCCGGGTACGGGCGCCGTCATCGATCCACGGCAGCGCCTCGCGCAGTCCTTTCTGGTAGTCCTGAGCCTGCTCGCGCTGGGCGGCGCTAAGCTGTTGCGCCTTGCCGTTATAGTTCACGGCGCCGTCCGGCGCGATGGTCAGGTCACCATTCTCGCCCACTACCTGCACCGTCTGCGGTTTGATTACCACATCGTCCTTAGGCTGAACGCCGCATTTGTATTCCGCCTGGGCATGGGCGGCTGTAACCAGCAGCACTGCCATCAGCGCTTTACGAATTATCGCCATTCCTTTCTCCTGTAAAGCAGGCGGGCCGACTTACGCCGACCCGCAACGGATTAGATTAGTCCCACCAGACATCGAACAGGTCGCTCAGGCGCACCTCTTCGAGCTTGCGCGCTTCCAGCCACTGGCGGACCAGGGTGCGGTGCTCTTCGGTACACTTGCCGATCTGCTGGGTGCAGATAAGCCCTTCCCAGGCCAGATAGCCGCTGCCATCATAAGCCAGACCATTCGGCTCGATGACCTCATTAATGAAGTCATCCACGGCCCGATCGACGGCCTGTTCAGAAGTGCCTTCCGGGAAGCGCCAGGCAACGGAAAAGCCCAGCTCCTGAAACTCTTCGATATGCAATTTCTTACGCAGACGACGGCTACGATTCTTCGCCATTATTTCACCCTCTCGAACATTAAGTCCCATACTCCGTGGCCAAGACGATGACCACGCTGTTCAAACTTGGTTACCGGGCGCGTCTCCGGGCGCGGCACATAATCGCCAGTCGTCGACTGATTGCGGTAGCCTTCGATGCTGGTCATGACTTCCAGCATATGCTCTGCGTAGGCTTCCCAGTCGGTCGCCATATGGAAAACGCCGCCCAGTTTCAGCTTGCGTTTTACCATTTCGGCGAAGGGGACCTGAACGATACGGCGTTTATTATGACGTGCTTTGTGCCACGGGTCAGGGAAAAAGAGTTGCACCATGTTCAGGCTGTTGTCCGGGATCATGGTTTCCAGCACTTCCACCGCATCATGACACATCACGCGCAGGTTCTTCACCCCGGCTTCGTGGGCCGAGCTCAGGCAGGCACCCACGCCTGGCGAGTGCACCTCAATACCTAAGAAGTTCTGCTCAGGCCGGGCCTCGGCCATCGCTACCAGCGAAGCGCCCATTCCGAAGCCAATTTCCAGCGTGACCGGGCCGTCGTTACCGAACAGCGCGCCCAGGTCCAGAGGTTCGGCGCAAAACTCAACGCCCATCTCTGGCCAGTAGTGGTCCAGCGCATGCTGTTGTGCTTTGGTCAGACGCCCCTGGCGGCGAACAAAGCTGCGAATACGGCGCATGGCGCGGCCGCTTTCGTCAAATTCCGGTGAGACGACGTCATTATTCATGGTGAAAACCTGGCTGTTGTTGAGAATGAAAGCAAGCGGGCATTATCCAAAGTTAATACCCGGATGCAAGCACCGGAAACTTCCGGTTTACAGGGCTTATCGCTCTGTGCTGGAATCAGCCTCCAGGTAATTCAATGTGGGATGCCGTAAAAAAACATGCAAGCCCTTCAATTTTCACGCCGGGTACTCGCCTGGTATGACAAATTTGGCCGTAAAACCCTGCCCTGGCAGCAGGAAAAAACGCCTTATAAGGTCTGGCTCTCTGAAGTGATGCTTCAGCAGACCCAGGTCGCTACGGTGATCCCCTATTTCGAACGCTTTATGGCGCGATTCCCGACGGTAACCGCCCTGGCCCAGGCGCCGCTGGACGACGTGCTGCATCTGTGGACGGGGTTGGGCTACTACGCCCGGGCCCGCAACCTGCATAAGGCAGCACAGCAGGTATTGGAGCGCCATAGCGGGCACTTTCCGGAAAACTTCGATGACATCAATGCGCTGCCTGGCGTAGGTCGTTCCACCGCAGGGGCCATTCTTTCCCTGTCGCTCGGCAAGCGTTACCCCATTCTCGACGGAAACGTAAAGCGCGTACTGGCGCGCTGCTATGCCGTAAGCGGCTGGCCCGGAAAGAAAGAGGTGGAAAACCGGCTGTGGCAGATTAGCGATGAGGTTACCCCCGCCAGCGGCGTGGAACGCTTTAATCAGGCGATGATGGACCTGGGCGCCATGGTCTGTACCCGATCGCGCCCCAAATGCGATATCTGCCCGCTGAATAGCGGCTGCGTGGCGTTCGCCAACGGCACCCAGAGCAGCTACCCGGGCAAAAAACCGAAACAGACGATCCCGGAGCGTACCGGTTACTTCCTGCTGATGCAGCACGGCGATGAGGTTTTTCTGAACCAGCGCCCGCCAAGCGGCCTGTGGGGTGGACTATACTGCTTCCCGCAATTCGAAGATGAAGCTGGCCTGCGCGCCTGGCTGGCCCGCCACGGCATTGCCGATGGCGGTCTGACGCAGCTTACCGCCTTTCGCCATACCTTCAGCCACTTTCATCTGGACATCGTGCCAATGTGGCTTTCCGTGTCCTCGATGGCGGCCTGCATGGATGAGGGAGCGGCTCTTTGGTATAACTTAGCGCAGCCGCCGGGCGTAGGTCTGGCAGCTCCCGTGGAGCGTCTGTTACAGCAATTACACCGCGATCCGGTCGATGCCGCTCGCGCTGTTTAAAGAGGATTAATGATGAGTCGCACAATTTACTGCACTTACCTGAAGCGCGATGCCGAAGGCCAGGACTTCCAGCTCTACCCTGGCGAGCTGGGCAAGCGGATCTACAACGAGATCTCAAAAGAAGCCTGGGCCGAATGGCAGAAGAAGCAGACCATGCTGATTAACGAGAAAAAACTCAACATGATGAATCCGGAACACCGCAAGCAACTGGAACAGGAGATGGTGAACTTCCTGTTCGAGGGCAAAGACGTACACATTGAAGGCTACACGCCGCCCGAGAAATAAGTGAGGGCTACGGCCCTTTAGCACACTAACAACAGCACTCCCGGAACAATGAAAAAACTCTTAGCGCTGGCCCTGGTGGCGCCGCTGCTGGTCTCCTGCTCTGGTAATAAGCCCAGGGAACCACTGCCCCCCGCCAAGGATACGAACGGTTTCGACATTCTGATGGGCCAGTTTGCCCATAACATTGAAAATATCTGGGGCTTCGACGAAGTGTTGATCGCCGGCCCCAAAGATTACGTGAAGTATACCGACGGCTTTATGACCCGCAGCCACATCAACTTTGATGAAGGGACCATAACCGTTGAAACTATCGCCGGGACCGAGCCTGCGGCGCGCCTGAAGCAGGCTATTGTCACCACCCTGCTGATGGGCGACGATCCCGGCACGGTCGATCTCTATTCCGACGCCGATGACATCAACATATCCAAAGAGCCATTCCTCTATGGTCAGGTGGTGGATAACACCGGCGAAGCCATTCGCTGGCAGTGGCGCGCCGATCGCTTCGCCGACTGGTTGCTGAACAATAAGCTCCAGCAGCGCCGAAGCAGCAACGGCCTACGGATTATCTACAGCGTGACCATTAACCTGGTGCCGAACCACCTGGATAAACGCGCCCATAAATATCTGGGCATGGTACGCGAGGCTTCGCGCAAGTACGGCGTGGAAGAGTCGCTGATTCTGGCGATTATGCAGACCGAATCGAGCTTTAACCCCTATGCGGTGAGCCGTTCCGATGCCCTGGGGCTGATGCAGGTGGTGCAGCATACCGCCGGACTGGATGTGTTTCGCGCACGAGGCAAGTGGGGTAAACCCAGCCGCAGCTATCTGCTCGATCCGGCCAGCAATATCGACACGGGTACCGCCTACCTGGCGATGCTGGGCAACGTGTATCTTTCCGGTATCGATAACCCCACTTCGCGTCGCTATGCGGTGATTACCGCCTATAACGGCGGCGCAGGCAGCGTACTGAGGGTGTTTAACAGCGATAAAACCCGGGCCTTTAGCATCATCAACAGTATGGATCCGGGTGATGTCTATGAAACCCTGACCAACCGCCACCCGTCGGCGGAGTCGCGCCGCTATCTCTACAAGGTGAATACCGCCCAGAAGAGCTACCTGCGGGGAGGCTAAACTATCTGATGCCCCCGCAACCGGGGGCGTCAGTTTCAGCCTTTCAGCACATAGCCGTACAGCCGGGTTACACCGGCGTCATCGCACTGCGGGTAAACGCCCTGTAGCTCCGGCGCAAAGCCCGGAAGCTGGTTCAGAACATCCTCCAGCGCCAGGAAATAGCGCTGCGCGGCACCGCCCCACACTTCCCCCGGTACCACGCACAGCACCCCTGGCGGATAAGGCAGCGCCCCTTCGACCGCAACCCGGCCCTGGGCCTCGCAGAGCGCCACCAGTTCGGCATTACCGCGAATAAATTCGTCGTGAGCCTGCTTCGCGCCCAGTTCGACCTGCGGCAGGCTTTCCAGACGGAACATCGCCTTTTGCAGCGATTTAATGTCGTGGCGCACGTAGAGCTGATGCATCTCCTGGCATAGCTGGCGCAGACCGTAGCCGCGATAGCGCTGCGGATACTTCTGCCACAGACTCGGTAGCACATCCTGAAACGCCGCATCCTGCTCCAGCAGTTGTTCGAAGCGGACCAGCGCCGCCACCAGCCGCGCCATCTTTTCCGGGCTTTCCGCGGGGGTCAGCAGGAACAGGATCGAGTTGAGATCCGCTTTTTCCGGCACGATGCCGTTTTCCCGCAGGTAGTGGGCAAGGATCGCTGCCGGTACGCCGAACTCCTGATACTCACCGCTGGCGGCGTCGATGCCCGGCGTGGTCAGCAGCAGCTTGCAGGGATCCACCCGATACTCATCGCGTCCGTAGCCGCTAAAGCCGTGCCAGCCTGCATCCGGCTCAAAACTGAAAAAGCGGCGCTCCCGGGCAATTTGCTCAGTCGGATAGTCCTGCCAGGGGCGCCCTTCCACCACATCCGGCACAAAGGGGCGAACCATCCGGCAGCTCGCCAGGATCTGCTTACGGATTTCGATGCCCAGGGTGACGCACTGCGCCCATAGCTGACGCCCGCCCTCCCCGTCGTGGATGCGGGCGTTGACGTCCAGCGCCGCAAACAGCGGATAAAACGGACTGGTAGAGGCATGCATCATGAAGGCGTTGTTCATGCGCTTGTAGGGGCAAAAACGCGCCTGACCGCGGATATGATCGTCTTTTTTGTGGATTTGCGAGGTCTGGGAGAAACCCGCCTGCTGCTTGTGAACCGACTGGGTCACGAAAATGCCGGGGTCGTTTTCATTAAGATCCAACAGCAGCGGCGAGCAATCAGAGACCAGTGGGATAAACTGCTCATAGCCCACCCAGGCGGAGTCGAACAGAATGTAGTCGCACAGTGGCCCAATGCTCTCCACCACCTTGCGGGCGTTATACAGAGTGCCGTCATAAGTGCCCAGTTGGATCACCGCCAGCCGGAATGGCCGCGGCGTATCGGCGCGCTCCGGCGCCACTTCGCGGATCCGCTCCCGTATCCAGCCTTCATCGAAGCAGTGGGAATCAATGCCGCCGATAAACCCAAAGGGGTTACGCGCCGCTTCCAGATAGACAGGCGTAGCTCCGGCCTGTAACAGCGCGCCATGATGATTGGACTTATGGTTGTTACGATCGAACAAAACCAGATCGCCCTGGGTCAGCAGCGCATTGGTCACCACCTTATTGGCCGCCGAGGTGCCATTCAGCACAAACCAGGTTTTACTGGCGTTAAACACCCGGGCCGCGTTTTTCTGCGCCTCTTTGGCCGAACCTTCATGAATCAGCAGATCCCCAAGCCGCACGTCGGCGTTGCACATATCGGCGCGAAACAGGTTATCGCCAAAGAAGTCGTAAAAACGGCGACCGGCCGGGTGTTTTTTAAAGAATTCACCGTGCTGATGACCCGGGCAGGCGAAGGTGCTGTTGCCCATGGCCACATACTGGCTGAGAGTACCGAAGAACGGCGGCAGCAAAGCCTGCTCCCAGGCCAAAGCCGCTGCCTCCAGCGCCGGAAAATCCTGCTCGCCGCTTAAGTTCGCCGTAATGCCTTCCGGCAGCGTCTGCCGCGCATCGCTATACAGAAACACCGGCATACCGAAGCCGGTACGCTTAAGCAGCGCCAGAATGCCGCTGCGGCTGTCGCCAGGGCTCAACACCACCGCCGCGACATCGGTAAAGTCGGTACTGTCCAGCGTGACTATCTCGCGCTGGCTGGCAATAAGGGGCAGCAACTCATGGCTGACGGCGATTTTTAACGGTTTCACAGATCCAGATCCCCCGGACAAAAACTAAACGGGTGCTGCGGCACAGCGCCTGAGCGGCGTGTACCCACTGCTGTCTGAAGAGTTCGGTCTGGGTTTCAGCTCCGACCGCCAGACATCAGTAAAAGCAGAGAGGCTCTGGTTTTACTGCTGTCCTGCGCTATACGTGCGATCCCCTCACCGCATAGTGAGCGATACAGCGCAGTGCGCGAAGAAAAGAGAATAGAATGTAGGCAGGTTCATGATACGGTCCCGCGTTAGCCCTGAACCAAAACGGCGCGATGGTGACAGCTTTTCGCCTGGCGCGCAACCAGTTGCCCCGCCATAGCGCACATAATTCAGTCAAACGCGCCGTAGCAATGACAAAGTCGTTGACGCCACAAGCGCTTTACGGTTTAATGCGCCCCGTTGCCCGGATAGCTCAGTCGGTAGAGCAGCGGATTGAAAATCCGCGTGTCCCTGGTTCGATTCCGGGTCCGGGCACCACAAATTAAAGAACCCAGCCGCCAGGCTGGGTTTTTGCGTTTTGGGATCCAGATTCGATTACCTGTAATAGCCCCACCCTCAATACTCAGGGACTGTCAGATAAAAATGGCAAACTGCCACACTCTGCTTTCCTTCTCCCCACCTTCCGCCCGCAAATACAGACAAAAGATCGAGAGATTCTGTTTTGCTTTAGTGATATTCAGATCTGCGGTAGCGGGAAGGCCAGATTTGTTCTGGCGCAATACCCAACGCTTCGGCGATCAGCCTTTCGCCTTTGGGCCAGCGACGGGTAAGTGCGTTTGCCAGCGTAGGGGACGCCAGCCCTGATTTACGGGAAAAGGCAGACACTGACATTCACTGCTTTTTCAGCGCCGCGATAATATTGACGGAATGCCAGTCAGGTTCCATCATGCCGCCACCTCGTCAATAAACTTCACGCCGTCGGTGGTGCGTATCCAGCGCGGGGCTTTCATTTCCGCCGCGAAGTAGTTGAGCAGGTCATACAGCAACCAACTCAGGAATTTCTCCGTTTCTGAGGAAAACCCCTGTCCCGCCAGCGTCTGCGTCAGGGCAAGGCAATAATTACAAAGCTCGGTGCATTCGGGCCCAAATTGAGGGGAGTTTGCCGGAAGAGTATCAACGGTCAGGCTTTCAACAAGGTGAGGCGGGACGGGTTCTAACAGCGTAGGCTGGAGCGGCGTTGAGTCTGCCGCAGGGCGCCATTTTTAACGCAATATCTTTACTTTCAATCAGGGTCTCGGCGAAGTTTTCGCAGTGGCTGGCGAGGACGGTGAAGTCCGTGGCAGCGTTGAAGGGAACAGCAAGTAACGGATGTGTCTGGATTGGGGTAGTAGCCATAAGGCAACCTCCGGTATGTGAATTTAAATTCCACCACCGAAGAGACCAATCTTCCGGGTGGTGAACTGAACGGAGTTGGTCTTACCGGCCATACCTACACCGGCGCACCTTGCGGTGCCCCCGCCCAGCCCACCATAGAGGTATAGCCGGACGCGCGACATAAAAAAGACGCTAACGCGTCATATGTCGCAGGTATGATATTCGGGAGACCAATCCCGGCACCTGAATTTGCAGGTGCCGGGCAAAGATACCGCTAAGGGTCGTGAACAGCAAGAATTTTCCCTTACATTCTCCCAAAATAACCTGAGCCACTAAATATTATTTTGGTGGTAGTTTTTTTCTATTTCTGGCCAAACGGAATCCTTCAGGTAATGGCTTGAATTTATCTCCTTCTTTAGTCCACCGCTTAGCCCTGCTCTGGAAAGCTCTTAAAGCATCAATGTTCAGCGTAGCCGCAACGACAAAATCATTATCTCCTCCCTTCACACGAGCAATATCACGCATAAAAGACTCTTTTGCCGGAGAACGCACACGACTGTCACCGTATTTACGGTTATTCACTAAAATAGTGTATGCGTGTACATCAAGTGCGGCTGATTCGATCAACGACGCAAAAGTGTCAAGATCTTTATTCCAGCTTAGTACCATCAGGGCATCAACAGCTCCCTGAAATCGTACTCTTGCCTTGCTATTCTGAAGTTCAGAACAAATCATGATGCCAAAATTAACGCCATGATGAATATAAACAGGCTTACGTTGTTTCGCACTGAGCGTCGAAAATGCCCACGATTTACCATACATTGAATGTAATGCTTCATCTTCCCCGACAGCAGGTTCCAGCTTAGGTTGCCATATTTTCACCGATGCAGGATATCCCAATCGGTTATCTGACAGGACGAGTACAGCCTCACTAAGTAGCTGATGATCATTAATATGGCGATATTCCGTACCGGCAATCAGACTGATGCCAGCCGAACTTAATCGCTCAGCAATGCTATTAACCCAGCGTAGCGGCACAGAAAGTTCGGGGAATAAAACATAATCAGGTTTAGGTGATAATTTTAGCGTTGCATTAACCAATTCGGATATACGCTGATATCGACTGCGTGATAGTTCTGATTTATTACAAGCCATTTTTGCCCAATCATCTTCATCGGTTCTGATATTGGTTAATGCCACAACAATTTTACGTTTTTTATCAGTACCAATGTGGAGAAATTTCCGTGTTCGTGACGTTGTCGTTGCATCTTCCGTATCCTGTTCTGTTGCAAGCAACGTTGGCTTTATCCACACTCCACGCAATGCTTGTGTATATTTAGCCCAGATAACGGAAGGCCGATCATCCAGCATTTTACCATCTGCGGTGGGTAACCCGACACATTCAGGCGCCAGTTCGGATATTTCAGCAGGCGTTAAAGGTCGCGTTGGGAAAACATACGGCAAGTAGCTCTCATTCTTGCGATCCCCTTTTTCCACTTTTTCAAGACGAGTGTTTCTGGTTGACTTCAGAAACGCTTTAAGAATGTCGATATCAATCAGCGATGCAGCATTTATTGATTTCAGAATTTTACTTTCCTTCTTACCATCACGCTGGCCTACGAGTTTTCCTGCTGACTGGCTTTGTAAGATTTTCTTATAAGGCTCTTTCGCTAGATCCGCCAGTGCAACTGACTGCGCCTTTTTATTAAAATCAGCAAAATCAAATCGTAAATTAGTTAATTCTTTAAATTGTACAAGGCTGTCGATCATCTGAGAAAGAAAGATACCTGATAAATGCTTTTCTTTTTTAGAGCACTGACCAAGAAATAATTTATCAGGAGAATAAAAACGGGTTGCCGCATCAACAAATAACCAAGTCAGGGTACCTTTTGCGGAATGCCAGAGATTCTTTATTGCTTTGGTTTCACAACCATTGATCGTTATTTTTTCACCTGATTTGATAACTGAAGCCAGTCTATCTACTGAATGGTAGGCTTTAAGTACGATTTTTTCGACATGCTGCCATTCGTTCATACTGATAGCAAAACCAAGTAATCTGGGCAAATAGCTGAAATGTGCAAACAAGTTATCCGCCCGGAGAATATGGTTGTATGCAAACTGATAAAACTCTTCTCGTTGTTCTTTCCATTCACCGGGAGGCAGATCTCGCGCCAAGGTTTCAACATGACGCAATTGCAGAGACCATCCTAAGCGGCGGATAGTTAATCCATCCGCCCGACGCAACGTATCAGCATTTTCACCTACGCTACCGGCAGCAGAAAGAACTTTCGCGGCAGTAGAATCTTCCAGTTGATCCGGCGACGGCATCAGTCGGTGTTCACTGGAAAGTTCATAGATCTCTTTTTCGATGCTGTCCAAGAGGTCAATCCCGGCTCCTCCCTGAAGAATAAAAAGCTTTTGCTTATCAGACTGAAGTTGAATGGTTGTCTTAGCCTGAAACTTCTCACCTTGCTCTATTTGCCATACCTGCTCTTTATCTGGCACAGGTTTAATACAGTCTTTACCAAGCCGTTCCTGCAATAACGCCATAAATTCACGATTATTGGTAATTGCTCCAGTATCTCGTATCACCAGAAACATATCATCGACATAACGTCCGTAGTGAACCGGAGATAGCTTCTCAAGAATTAGTTGATCCCAGCGATGCAATAAAATATTCGATATGATTCGGCTAGCCGTTAGACCAATTACCAGACCACCAGTTATTACCACTTTTTTATTTGCAATCTGTTTTCCGAATTCTGATGCGCCATCAGACCAACGCTTTAATAATTTCGCTAACTGTAGATTGAATTCTTTTTCTTCATTAGTGAGTTTTACACTCAACGCAACATGGAGATCTTCAGAAATTATCGCCAGCGGATCAATAAAATGATAATAACCCTTTAAATCTAATGAGGCTGCAATAACATCACGATCTTTATCTAATTCGTCACGTATGGCCTTTAAACCATCGCCACGCCATTTCTGATAGGGATGAAAGTAAGGTGAGAATGAACCAATTGCACTAATATGAAAGGGTTTATCCTGCTCATTGCTCAATATTTCTTCATTACGAATACGTTTTAGACGAGCTCCATAGCAACAATTTTTCAGACCAGCATCAAATTGATGCCCTACCATATTAATCCATAAAGCAGAAATAATATGTGTATTCACTGGAAAATCGCCAATGATACGAAACTCAGGCGTCAGTTCGAAGTTATCAAATAAATGATCGGCAGCTCGAACAGGATTAGAAAAATGAACATGCCCATTTTTCTCTATATCCGGTCTTTTCTTAATCGATAATTTTTTTGGCAGCAGGCGAAATTCACCAATAAAATCGCTATTAGAACAAAAACCGTTATGACTCTGTAAACTATCTAAAAGTTTATTGAGATTGCCGAGAAGATCCTGTTCATATTCAGCAAATTTGATTGCTGTGGGAAAAGTATTCTCAAAGAAACAGTCAGCTTTTGCTTTCCGGTAAGCAACCACCAGATCTTCAATTGTCAACGCATCCCAGCCGGTAAAAATTGCCTGATATGCCATAAATCATTGTCCTTTGTCTAAAATTTAAACAAAATCAGTTCACTATGTCTACACGATAACTTTACGCCTATGTTATACGTTCCGCTTAAACTGACCGAATACATTTGGGTTTGCTTGTCTGTCGTAATTTCAGGTTTTTATTTTTTGTGATATGCCGATTGAAAGGAGACATATCACAAAATAATCAAACTCAATCTTGTTATGTGTCATTGATGAATCTAAACTAGTTTAATAATTTTAAAAATTGTCCATCAAGAGGCGACATTTGCCAAACTATCTAAACTGGCTGATGCAGAACACCCTCCCCGGTCAGGTGTTGCTCCAGTCATGGCTTACCCGCAACGGCATAGATCGTAAGCTCTCTTACCTTTATGTCCAGAATGGCTGGCTCAGGCGGATCGCACACGGAGTTTACTGCCGGACGGGTCGAGAACCAGACTGGGTGGATGCGATTTACTGCCTGCAAACACAGTGGGAAAAACAGGTTCGCGTGGCGGGGCTGACTAGCCTTGCGCTACAAGGCCATGCCCACTATACCGAACCGGGCAGACAACAGATCTGGCTCGCGCTTCCAGCTTACGTCAAACTACCGGGATGGTTCGCCGCCTTTGAACAATCCGCGACGTTCGTCACGCTGTATACGTCGGGCCTCACCGTTGATGTAACGTCATTGACTACGAAACTCAATATCGATGGTCGACAGTTAACGGGCAGCGCTCCTGAACTAGCCGCGTATGAGATCGCCTGCGGCGTTCCTTCGTTGATCTCATTCGAACATGCCGATGCCCTGTTTCAGGGGATGAATCTTCTCAGCCCGCGAAAATTACAGGTTTTGCTCTGCGCCAGTCATTCGGTTAAAACCAACCGCGTGATGCTCTACCTTGCCCGACGCAATGAGCATCCTTACTTTCAGTACCTCGATCAAAGCGGTATAGAAACCGGCTCGGGAAAACGGCAAATCGTTCCCGGCGGTTGGCTGGAGCCGGATTATCAAATCACCGTTCCCCGCGCATTTAAACCGGAAGGAGTCGAAGATGGATCTGCGTGATATTTATGCCCGACAGGTCAGGCTATTAATTACTGCCCTGCCGCATGTAGCGAAGGAGTCCTGTTTCGCCCTGAAAGGCGGCACGGCAATCAACTTGTTTGTGCAAGATTTCCCTCGCCTGTCGGTGGATATCGATCTGACGTATAAAACCTTTACTGATCGCGATACCGATCTGGCGGTCATCAATGACGCCTTGATGCGTATTACTGAATCGCTGAACGGCAGACCGGGGATCACGGCTATCCGGCAGGAGAATAAAGCGGATGAAAAGCGCATCATCGTTAACACCGCTGACGCGAAGATAAAGATTGAGGTTAGTCCGGTCTGGCGTGGACTACTATTACCACCAACAGAAATGCCGGTATGTGAACAGGTGGAAATGGAATATGGCTTCACCACCATGAATGTCGTCTCGCTGGCGGATCTTTACGGCGGTAAAATCTGCGCCGCGCTTGACCGCCAGCATCCGCGCGATCTGTTTGACGTGCTGAATATGCTGGAAAAGCCGGGCCTGACGCGCGAGATCTTTGACGGTTTTCTTTGCTATCTGGCAGGGCATCCCCGCCCCATTACCGAGCTGCTGGCACCAAACTGGGATACAGCGCGGATCGCTACCCTGTACGCACAGGAATTTTCAGGCATGACACAGCAGGAAACATCGCTGGAATCCCTTTTATCAGTAACGACTTTGCTGCCACAAGCGCTGAAATCGCATCTTACGGACAGAGATCGCCAGTTCTTGCTCAGCTATAAGCAAAATACCCCTGACTGGTCGCTGTATCGCTATCCTGAAATTCAACACCTACCGGCGATTCGCTGGAAGTCGCGTAACCTGGCGGTGCTGAAGGATAAGAGTCCGGCCAAGTATGCGGCGGCGGTGAATAAGCTGGAGAGAGTTCTGGAGCAGTACCTTTAGCTCTGGTTCTGAGGGAATGAATAGAGCCATGATGTTTGGTTATCTCAACGGCCTCATGGCTATATCTCAAAAAAAGATTAAAATATTTATGTAATTCAATAAATAATAATCGACACTGTCAAATATTATCTCAAAAGTGCCTAACCCGACATATCAACTTACAGCTCAATGCAGGGGTGACGGATTAACACCCTGCGGGCAAGATAAGTATGTTTTTCACGCCGTTATATGTGGACCCCGAACCGTTATGTGTGGAGTTCCATCCACTATATGTGGACCTCAGGCCGTTATGTGTGGAGCTAACTCCACACATAACGAAGCCTCATTCGCCAAATAACGATTTTTCGTGATAACCCTCACAAAACCAAAGCGATTTTTTATGGGGGCCTTCGTGGGGGCGCTATTTACAAAAAATACCAATAAAACCAATAACAAACAGCACGTTAATCGTGGATATGATTCCGGGTCCGGCACCAAATTCATATCAACGGACCTCCACGGAGGTCCGTTTTTCGTTTCTGCACCCCGCCAGAATCAGCTCTTTCCAGAGTATTGCTTCAACCAAATTCTACCCACATCAACATCCTTGCGGGGGTACCGTTGAGGGCATAAGGGCAAGACCTTTCTGCCCACAGTAATTCAGGCCGCGCTACGGTTGGTTGTTGCTTCGCCATACGGATTTCAGTTAGGTGCGGCCCTGTGCCATTCAAGATATGACATAACCTCAACACCTCCTGACATAATCGGTGATGCTGAACTCAGTTTTAGTACACCATCATGTATCTCGACTACCCGTGGTTGTGTCTGACCAGTCCAGTTAGGAAACAGAGAGACATACATATTGTGTTGTAACGTCTGTTCCTGTTCATTCACAAAGAATTTGCCGCTGTAGGCAATATAGCTGGTCGCCTCCTGACAATACTCTTCTGAAGTAGCATTAAACCAGTCTCCTGATTTAAAGTTAATTCGTCCAGGCAGCATTAATTGTGCCGACATATATCCGTCTGGCGTATATATAATCAATCCTTTAGGGGATTCCCCTAATCTTTTAATCGGGGGGGTACCGTTGGTGGGGATTTCAACATAAGAGAATAGCTCCCAGGCTCCAATTAATTTCTCACGTAACGTCATGATAATTTCCTTAATTTGATAGTTACTTTAGGTACTTAACCACATATCAAATATATTGATTAGTCAAAACATGCTAACTTTCCACTTTATCTATCCAGTGGTGTAAGTCACGATAGTTAAGTATCTTCTATCTGTATGACAAAATAGGCAGAGAGGTGAGCCTAAGCCGTGTTCTGTACTTTTTATTTTAATGCTTGCCATCCTGCTACCGCATGTGCTCTTCGGGTATCCGCCCTACGCGGAAAAATATACAGCCATTGAGCACACAAATTTACCTGCGAGTACCGGATCTACGACGATTACCAGTTTGAACTCTACCTGTTGCGATTCAATAAGGGCTGGCAAATCTATAATGTCTTTTATCTGCAAAGGCATAGAGAGTCCTCTGGCTGAAAAATGCTCACGCAAGAGGAGGGCGGAGCTTTAGCTGTCACAATCTTTAAGCCGTTTTTTAGCACCGCTGCACGTGGGCCTGCCTAACACCACTGCGACTTCAGATAAAAAAAACCATGAAATAGTCACCTGAACTCCTCGTTCATGCAGACTAATTCATGGTAATGCCTTTTATTAATTTTATATCGCGGCCAGATATATTGTTGTTATTATTTAATCATTAGCTAACGCCTTAATGACGTTTGATTTTCTTAAAGACTTCAACAGTATTTTTAATCGCTTTTTCAGTCGGCAGACGCTCCATTGAGCTGGCTCCGTAGAATCCATGACAATCCGGGCAATGAGCCAGAATATACGCGGCATCTTCAGGCTCAGCGATAGGTCCCCCGTGGCACAGCACTATCACATCGTCTCTCACCGCTTTCGCTGCCTGGGCGCAGTCATTGATAACAGGTATACAGGACTCAAGGTCATGCGCCGTTTCAGCGCCAATATCGCCGCCGGTCGTTAACCCCATATGCACGACAATCACGTCCGCCCCTGCCTGAGTCATCGCCACGGCATCTTCCGGGTTAAAGACGTAAGGCGTTGTCAGCATTCCCTTCTCATGCGCCAGGCGGATCATATCCACCTCCAGGGCATAGCCCATGCCCGTCTCTTCCAGGTTCTTGCGGAAGTTACCGTCGATAAGGCCAACGGTCGGGAAGTTCTGCACGCCCGCGAATCCCTGAGTTTTTAGTTCATCAAGGAACGGCGAGAGATTGCAGAATGGATCGGTACCGCACACACCGGCCAGTACCGGCGTTTTTTTAACGACAGGCAGTACCTCGTTTCCCATCTCGCGCACTATCTGGTTGGCATTACCGTACGGCATCAGCCCGGCCAACGAACCGCGGCCCGCCATGCGGAATCGACCTGAGTTATAAATCACAATCAGATCCACTCCGCCTGCCTCTTCGCTACGTGCAGAGAGGCCAGTGCCGGCACCAGCGCCAATAACAGGTTCATTACGGGCGACTTTTTGCTTCAGACTTTCGACAAGTATTTTATAGTTTTGCATTAGTGTTCCCCCAAACCGGGTGGTGGGCAGTTTCCCTGGTGTTGCATGACGATATTGAGCTCTTCAATCACAAGAGCTGCAAATTCAGGTGCGTTAATATGGTGAGGTGTTTTTATAATTCGCCGCTGGCTCGTCTGTAGCACAACCGACTCTAACCCTTCGGCAAAAGCCTGCCTTGCCTTAGGATCAAAGAATGGCTGGCCTGGAGCATCAAGCGCGGAAAATCCACCTTCTGGAATAATAAAACTTACCGGTCCGTTACACAGATTGAGCTTGCGACCAATCCACTTCCCGAGCTGGTAGTTTTCCTCTGGTGTGGTGCGCATTAGCGTCACCTGAGCGTTATGTTCGACAAACTGCCGCTGAGCATAACGCTCAGGTATGCTGCCTGGTTCACCGAAATTGACCATATCCAGTGCACCGGTACTGCCCACCCACGGCACTTCAGTCTGAGCGATACAGTCCAGCCGCGTTTCCGGGCACGCCAGAACGCCGCCAAACAGCAGGTCCGCGATCTCAGTCAGCGTAATATCCAGCACGCCAACGATCTCGCCATTTTCAACCAGCCGTTCCATCGAAGTACCGCCGTTGCCCGTTGCATGGAATACCAGCGGGTCATACTGATGATTCAGTCTGGCGACCAGTTGATTGATTCCGGGCGTGGTCACACCAAACATAGTCAGCCCGAGTACCGGCTTTTGTGCCCGATTAGGTGCAATAACGTGATTAACCGCGCCGGCAATCATGTTGGCGGCATTGGAAAGAATGGAACGGGAAAGATAATTGAGACCACTGAGATCGGTAACGGTATACAGCATGGCGATATCCATACCACCGACATACTCGCTGACATTACCGGAAGCCATTGTCGATACCATCAGTTTGGGCATGCCAATCGGCATCGCCTTCATGGCGGGTGATATCAGTGCAGTACCGCCAGAGCCGCCTATGCCGAGCAACCCCGAAATATCCTCAGACTGACTGCGCAGAAAACGGGAGAGAGCCACAGACATGGCCGTCACCGCCCGGCCGCGCTCATTGCAGAAAACCGCCGCGCTACCTTCCGGGTAATATTCCGCAACTTGCGTTGCCGGAATATCTATCTTGCTGTTTTCACTTAACTCTGCGGGGGTTCCGGTAGACACATCAATAATACGGGAATCCACGCCAGCCGCATGCAGACAGGACTTCAGCCAGACCAGCTCTTCCAGCTTGGTGTCTGCGGTACCAATGACATACACATACCTGGCCATACCGCTCACTCCGTGGTGGGGGTGAAAGATTAATTGATCTCGTGCAATATAAAGCTAGGATAATATTTTATAACCTTCAAGATATTTTTATCTCACATGATATTTTTTCCTTGAAGCGAGACAAAAAATGCAGCTTTTTGATGAAGATAACCTGTCTCCGGTACGTCGCAGAACCCTTGAGCGGCTCACTCATGCAGCCCTGAAGCTGTATCAGGAAAATAAATTTCCGTCACCGGAAGAGATCACCCGCGAGGCGGAGTACGCGAAAGTCACGCTCAGGAGTTACTTCTCCACCCATAGCGAGTTCGTGGAGTACGTTGTAAAAAGGGTTATTGGTGCCTTTGAAAAACCGAAGATGACAGCCGATCCCGAAGAGAATATCGCCAGGTTGCTAAGCTGGGGATACGGAGAGCTCTTCTCCCATGAAGCGCTGATGCGCGATGCCATGCGGATAGCGCAACACCGCTGGCAAACCCGCCAGGAAGAAGGATCTCATGAAGGAGAAAGTTTTCTTAAAAAGAGCAACCGTCGTGAAGCGCTCGCGGAAGCGCTGGCTCCCCTTGAATCGCAACTCCCGCCAGAAAAGGTGCAGAAACTGATCATGCTGATGTCGGTTTTGTATGGCACTGAAGCATTGACGGTACTCAAGGATACTTTCGGCATGGAACAGGAAGAGATTGTCGAACTGACGACCTGGGGAGCTAAACTGATGCTTCATCAGGCACTGCAAGAGGAAACATAAAGCGCCACAAGAGCTTGTACATCAGTTCGTGTCACGGCCTGACTCACCCGGAAGTCAGGCCTCTTCCCGCCCGAAATACCCACACCCATAACGTGAAAATTCCTTCTACACTGATAGTGGGTTCCACCTGAAACGAGGCAACAATGCCTCTTCAGATGCCGGAACAGGGGGCTTCGACGCTCTGCTATCGCAGGTGCCGGGCCCGTTGGTTGTCAAAAACGTTTCGTCTCATTACATGCAGGAGACCAGTCCATGCCATTCGTAACTACAAAAGACGGTGTTAACATTTTCTTTAAAGACTGGGGTTCAAAAGACGCACAACCAATTGTTTTTCATCATGGTTGGCCACTGAGCGCCGATGACTGGGATGCTCAGATGCTATTTTTCCTGGCTAAAGGCTACCGCGTTATCGCACTCGATCGGCGCGGGCATGGCCGTTCCGATCAGGTCAGCGAAGGGCATGATATGGACCACTACGCGGCCGATGCCTCGGCCGTTGCTGAACATCTCGATCTGAAGAATGCTATCCACGTGGGTCACTCCACCGGCGGCGGCGAGGTGGCGCGCTATGTGGCCAAATACGGTCAGCCCCAGAACCGGGTGGCGAAAGCGGTGCTGGTTAGCTCAGTGCCGCCGCTGATGGTGAAAACACCCGACAACCCGGGTGGCACGCCCATTGAGGTGTTCGACGGTTTCCGCTCGGCGCTTGCCGCTAACCGCACCCAGTTTTATCTGGATGTCGCTTCCGGTCCTTTCTATGGCTACAACCGTTCCGGCGCGGAAGTCTCCCAGGGGATTATTCAGAACTGGTGGCGTCAGGGCATGATGGGCAGCGCCAAAGCCCATTACGAAGGCATTAAGGCGTTCTCAGAAACCGATCAAACTAAGGATCTCAAAGCCATTACCGTTCCAACGCTGGTCATTCAGGGAGATGACGATCAAGTGGTTCCCTATCAAAACGCCGCGCTGCTTCAGGACAAACTGCTGGTCAACAGCACGCTGAAAGTATATCCGGGCTATCCTCACGGTATGCATACCAGCCAGGCCGACGTCATTAACGCCGATATTCTGGATTTTATTAGCAAATAACAGATTGCATTCACGTGCTTAATGGAGGGGTAATCCCTCCATTTTTTTCACCCTTACCCATCCTGTAACAGCACAGGCCAGAGCCGCATTGCCGATTTAGCCGTAGTTTCCAGCTCGTCTGTCGTTTCACCATCCCGGGCCCGGGTGACCATCCCCTGCTGAAGCGTAAAGTAAAACCGGGCAGCGGCCTCGCAGTCCGCACGCGCTGAAATTTCGTTTTTTCCCCGGGCAGCCAACAGGCAGTTTTCCAGCCGGATCAACATTGCATGGCGACGGCGCATAAGTTCATTGCTCAAACTCTCTGATAAACCGCCTTCCATCCCCGACAGCGAAAGCAGGCATCCTTTAGGCGATTTTTCTCTGGTCAGATAGCGCGCCGTATTTAACAGTAAGTTTTCGACTGCATGGTATGCGGGCCCGTCACGCAGCAGCTCGCCCCATAATTTTTCACCGATTTCCAGGCTGTAGCGCTCCAGAACATCCAGATACAGCGCCTCTTTGGAGCCAAAAGCGGCGTAGAAGCTGGGTGGATTAATCTTTAGCGCCGATGTCAGATCGCTCAGTGAGGTGTTGGTAAACCCTTTGGCCCAGAAAATCAGCATCGCCTGCTCAACAGCGGCTTCCCTGTCAAACGTACGTGGTCTCCCCCGTGCCATATGAATTCCCCCAGCGAATAGATAGCTTATGAATATGTATTGATTATTACACAATTCTTCTGACCATCCCAGGTAACGGCATCAACCTCTGCTCATCTATTATTGACATTAATGTATTGATCACTACAAAATAAAAATGACATTCACTATGGAGAGAAGCGATGACCGAACTCAAACATGAAATTGCCGTTGTTAACGGCGTAAGGCTGCACTACGTGCGCGGCGGCGCAGGTGAGCCGGTGCTGCTGGTTCACGGCTGGCCGCAGACCTGGTACGAATGGCATCGGGTGATTCCCCGGCTGATAGCCGGAGGCCATGAAGTTATCGCTGTCGATATGCGCGGCTCAGGGGATTCAGATAAGCCTGATACGGGGTACGATAGCAATACGGTGGCCGACGATCTGCACGCGCTGGTTGCCCATCTTGGCTTTCAGAAAATCCGCCTTGTCGCCCACGATAACGGCGCACGCGTCGCCTACGCTTATGCCGCGAACTACCGGCAGGAAGTCAAAAGCCTCGTATTCCTGGAAAGCAAAATTCTGGGCATTGAAAGCGAGGATGACGCAGAGAAAGAGTACTGGCACTTTGGCTTTCACCAGGCCCCAGACCTGGCGCAGCTGCTGGTTACCGGGCGCGAGCGTGAATATCTGAGCTACTTTTTCAAAACCTATGCTTACAATCCGCTGGCGGTTACCGAATCAGACATTGATGAGTTTGTAAGATGCTATTCGGCGCCGGGTGGTCTGCGCGCAGGCTTTGAATTTTATAAGGCTTTCCCGGAATCTGCCCGCCAGAGCCGTGAGCTGGCGGCCCATAAACTCGACATTCCGGTGATGGCATGGGGCGGCTCGCACTGTATGGGCGAGATCAGCTTTCGCAGTATGCAGCAAGTTGCTCACCACGTTGAAGGGGGCGTAATACCGGAATGCGGACACTGGATCGCGGAAGAAAAACCAGACTTTATTGCCGCAGAAATACTGAAGTTCCACGGCAAGCACGCCTGAGTTTTCCGGACAATAGCCGGGCGCGACAGGAGGGGGCCAGCCCCTCCTTTTTCACCTTAATACTCCACCACCACATCCCCGGTCGGTACGCTACAGCAGGAGAGGATATACCCCTCTTCGACATCCTCGTCGGTAATACCGCCGTTATGGGCCATTTCGACCTCCCCTTCCAGCCGCTTCACCTTACAGGTACCGCAGATGCCCATCCCGCAGGCTTTGGGGATATGCAGGCCCAGCTTGGCAGCGGCGGCATGCACGGTTTCGCCAGGCGCTATCTGTACGCTCTTACCGGTGCTGGCGAAGAAGACCTGGAGCAGGTCGGAACGCGGTATCGCTTCGGCCACTTCGGCCGCCTGTTCGGCATCCTGCTGCGCCTGCTCCTTCACCGGCTCCGGCGTTGCCCCGAACGACTCTTCATGGTAGCGCGCCATATCGAATCCGGCTTCCTGCAACATATTACGCACGGCGTTCATATAGGGCGTGGGGCCGCAGCAGTAAACTTCGCGCTCCATGAAATCCGGAGCCATCATTTCAAGCATCGGGCGATTAAAGAAGCCGCGATAACCGCCCCAGTTCTGGCCGGATTCGTAGCGTTCACACACCAGGTTCAGCTTAAAGTTGGCGATACGCGCGGCCATGTTTTCCAGATCGCGCTGGAAAATAATGTCGCGCGGCGTGCGGGCGCTGTGAACGAACACCATATCGACATCGGCGTTGGTGTCGAAATACCAGCGCGCCATCGACATCACCGGGGTGATCCCCACCCCACCGGAAAGAAACAGCACCCTGTCGCTGGGGTAGTCGATACAGTTGAACTGGCCAACCGGCCCGTGCACCGCCAGCTCCATCCCTTCACTCATATTATCATGCAGCCAGTTAGATACCCTGCCCCCCGGCACCCGCTTCACCGTAATCGAAAAGCTGTACGGCACCGACGGCGAACTGGAGATGGTGTAGGAGCGAAACACCTGTTCGCCGTCGATCTCCAGCTCCAGGGTGACGAACTGGCCCGGCTTAAAGAAGAACATCACCGGTTGTTCGGCCATAAAGCACCAGGTTTTCACATCCCAGGTTTCCTGAATCACCTTGACGCAACGCACAGCATGACGACCGTTGCTCCAGGTCTGAGTGGTTACGGACTCAAAAGCGCCGGTATTTACTACCGAAATAGTCTGGTTGGTCATACGGAATGCTTCCTGTGGGCCAGGGTCGATGGATAGCTCGCGACGGTTTGGCGCGGCCGGATACAGGCTGAATTTTCAGTTCAACTTCGCTTCGCCATTTGTTTATTCACGACATCGGGATGTCTGAAAAAACCACCGGGCAACAATGCGTTCCTCCCTGCGTCTCTAACGGAGGGGATCGATGTCGCTGCCAGAACATTCCTCATTCACAACCGGGTGCAGCATCTTGTCTGACAGTGACCCCTGTCTGTAATGGGAGCCAGCTATCGGGATGTGCCCGCGCGCGGGCGCGACACTTTGATCTGAATGAGAAGAGCACCACCATGAGTCATAACGATCTGCTGAATATCACCTGCGCCAGCATTATCGATGCTCGCGACCAGATGACTGACTTGCTCAAGCGGCGCCAGCCGAACTATTCGCTGCCACAGCCGCTGTATAACGACCCGACGATGTTTCGTATTGATATGGAAGAGGTCTTTCAGAAGGAGTGGCTGTTCGTTGGCATGACCAGCGAGATCCCGAAAAAGGGCGACTATTTTACCCTTGAGATCGGCCAGAATCCGGTGCTGGTGGTGCGCGACGCCGACGGCGCGGTCAACGCTTTCCATAATACCTGTCGTCACCGGGGTTCACGACTGTGCCAACAGCAGCGCGGCAAGGTGGCGAATCTGGTATGTCCCTATCACCAGTGGACCTACGATCTGAAAGGCAATCTGCTGTTCGCGGGCACCAATATGGGTGGAGATTTCGACAAAAGCCTGCACGGTCTGAAACCCGCGCACTGCCGGACCGGAGGCGGGTTTATCTTCGTCTGCATCGCCGAACAGCCGCCAGAGTCCGACTTCGATAACTTCCTGGCGACGCTTGAGGAGTACATGGAGCCGTATGATGTGGAAAACACCAAGCTGGCGGCGGAATCCGAGATGTATGAAAAGGCCAACTGGAAGCTGGTGCTGGAAAATAACCGCGAATGTTACCACTGCGCGGGCAGCCATCCGGAGCTACTGAATACCCTGCTGGAGTGGGACGACACCAACGATCCGCGCGCTACGCCGGAGTTTATCGACTACTACAATCAGCAGGCGGCTCAGTGGGATCAGGAAGGGATCCCGCACCTTCACAGAAGCTTCGGTCAACGCAATCGCATCGTGCGTATGCCGCTAAAGCCAGGCGCCAGCGTGATGACCATCGACGGTAGCGAAGGCTGCACTAAGCTGCTGGGACGTATTAAAAACCATCAGTTGGGCTCGATGCGCATTCTGCACCTGCCCAACTCCTGGAACCATATGCAGAGCGATCACTTTATTGTGTTCCGGGTGCTGCCCATTTCGGCTCAGGAGTCGCTGGTCACCACCAAATGGTTTGTGCACAAGGATGCCGTGCCGGGCGTGGATTACGATCCGGAGCGTCTGCGCCAGGTGTGGGATGCCACCAACGATCAGGACAGAATTCTGGGGGAAGAGAATCAGCGCGGCATTAACTCCATTGGCTATCAGCCCGGTCCCTATTCAGAAACCTATGAGTTTGGGGTGATTAATTTCCTGGAGTGGTACAGCGATACCCTGTTGAAGAATCTGGGCGGTGGCGATAATAGCGAGCTTTATCCGGTCGGCGTTCCCGATATTGAACGGCAGTATGGGTGATCTTCCCTCTTTTTAACCCTCATCCCGGCCCTTTCCCCTCACCCTAACCCTCTCCCCATAGGGGAGAGGGGACCAGGCTGGCGCTAATTTTACCCTTCTGCCCAAAGGGGAGAGGAGACCGGGCTGGCGCTAATTTTACCCTTCTGCCCAAAGGGGAGAGGGGACCAGGCTGGCACTGGTTTTCCCCCTGGCCGGAGTGAGGAAGCTCAGCGCCCACTACGTACCACCCCCTCTTCCAGCAGCAGATCAAATATCGCCTGCGCCATTTCGGAGGCCGGTTTATCACGCAGAATCCGGCCGCCGTCGCCCTGAGACTTCGCGGTCGCCGCCCTGAATCGATCGGCGGCGGTTTTCGCTTTAACCACCTGCAAACGCTTCGGTCGCTTGCGGGCTGGCGCTTCACGCCACTGCTCCCTGACCTCATCGCGACACTCAATATCCGCCTTCTGTCCCACCAGTTGCGCCCGACTGGCGGGGCCAAAAGCGCTCTGGCGCGGGGTAGGCGCCGCCATATCAACGCTTGCGATAAACGGCAGCGCCACCTTCAATGCCCGACGCTGACCGCGCGGCAGCGCCTGTAGCAGATGCGCCTCGCCGCGCTCGATACTGACGATACCGGCAATACCGGTCACCACCGGCATTCCCAGCGCTTCTCCCAGCAGATAAGGCACCATGCCGGACGATTCGCCGCTTTCGGCCCGCACACCGGTCAGAATGATATCCGGCTTGTTCTGGCTCAGATAATGCTCCAGAGCGGGGACCACGTCCGCCATCTTATTCTGTTCCAGAACCCGCAACGAACTCAGTCCCATTCCCGCATAGCTGCGCAGCGCCTGAGCGTGGGGATCGCCCGCATGAAGCACCTCCAGCCCCTGGGGCGCCAGAGTTAACCCCAGCTCAACCGCCCGGGCATCCTGACCGGCGCGACGCTCGCGTCCGGAATCGGGGTGTTGCCCCACCGATACCAGCGCGGTAACCCGCAGGCTGGCGTTACGCTTTTCAGGCCGCATGTTCAAACTCCTCCTGACGATGTTCCCTGACCAGCCGGATAAGCTGGATCATAATCTCGCCGCTATCGCCTATCGCGCTCAGAGCGGCGCGTTTCACCATGTCACAACCGACATCGGTGTTAATGGCGATCACCTTGTCGCACTGGCCGATGCCCTGCAAATGCTGAATCGCCCCGGAAATCCCCACTGCCACATAGACCCTGGCGGTCACCCAGGTGCCGGTGGCGCCCACCTGACGCTGGCGCGGCATATAACCATCGTCCACCGCCACCCGGCTGGCCCCTTCCGTAGCGCCGAGCGCTTCGGCGCACTGATGGAACAATTCCCAGTCCTGCACGCCATTGCCCGCCGACAGAATAAATTCCGCCTCTGCCAGCGCTACCGCGTTGGGATCCACCGCTACCTGGCCGCCGTCGTGAATGCGCGGCTTCACGCTTACCGTCTGGCGTAGCTGAACCGGCAGCGCTTCGTGCCGAGTTTCGTCGATGGGGTCGGCACACTCCGCGGCCAGCAGCAGCAGACGCGGCGTGGCGCGGGTGATATCGATGCTGCCTCCGGCGCCGCGACACAGGCTCTGCTGCGCATCCACCCGCCAGGCCTGAGTCGCCGGGCGCTCGCCCAGCCGGGCCGCCAGCCGACATCCCAGTTCAAAGCCCCCCGCCACGCTATCCGGCAGCAGCCAGTGGCGCGGCGAAAACTGGTTGTCGACCTCATGCAGCGCGGCAACGCGCAGCTCCGGCGCATACTCCTGATATCCGGCGCCGTTCAGCGCCAGCAGCCTGTCGACACCCGCGGTATCGAACGACGGCTCGCGATGTTCGCCGAATACAATGGCAAGCACCGCCCCGGCGCCGCCCATCTCACGGATCAGCGCATGAGCCTGGCCCAGCACATCCCGATCGTGTTCGCTCAGCCGACCACCCACCATATCGGGCACCACGGCGATGTAGTAATCCACCTGCTCCACCCGATTCAGCGGCAGCGTCGCGGTTTTCACGGCGCTCACCGCCCGGCGTCCAACCATGGCTGCCGGGCCGCTGACGTTCATCCGGTCAATGCGACGAATGCCATTGGGGCCGATAAAGCCCACCGCATGAGGGTTACGGCGAATCAGCCCGGACGGCCCCCGGGATTCACCTGCGGGCATCGTCGTGGCCGCATGCTGCGGATGCAGGCGGTTACGCGCAATCCACTCGGCGCGCGGATCTCTGCGCACAATGTCGCTCATCAGGCTACCTCCATCGTGGGTTGTTCGCTCTTACGCCGGGCTGGCTGCGGCACGGTGGGTTCCACCAAGGCTTCGGCCACCAGTTCGGCGATATCCTTCACTTCCGGGCGCGGCTCCACTACCCCTTCAAGCATCGCGGTGCACTGCTGGCAGCCGACCGCCACCACCTCGGCCCCGGTGGCCCGGACGTCTTCCATGCGCATATCGGCAATCCGCCGTTCGCCGGGAATATCGGTAATCGGCGCGCCGCCGCCGCCGCCGCAGCAGCGGGAACGAAAGCCGGAGCGTTCCATCTCGACCGGCTGAATTCCCAGTTCGGCCAGCAGTTCACGGGGGGCTTCGTACTCGCCGTTATAGCGCCCCAGATAGCAGGGGTCGTGCCAGGTGACGCTGCCGCCCTTGTAGTCATTCAGGTTCAGCAACTGCGCCTTAACCAGCTCATTAATAAAGGTGGTGTGGTGCAACACGTCGTAGTCCGGTTCCGCCCCTTCGGGATAGAGATCCGGGTACTCGTTTCTCAGGCAGTGAAAGGCGTGCGGATCGGTGGTCACAATCCGGTTGAAACGATACTTGCCCAGGGTGGCGATATTGCGCCTCGCCAGCCTCTGGAAGGTGGCGTCGTCTCCCAGACGGCGCGCCACGTCGCCGCTGTCCAGCTCTTCGTCGCCCAGTATCGCGAAGTCCACCCCCGCCGCTTTCAGGATCTTCACGAAGGCGCGCAGGATCCGCTGGCTGCGCATATCGAACGCGCCGTCAGACACCCAGAACAGCACATCCGCCTGTCCCACCTCTTTCATCACCCGCAGGTTTTGATCCGCCGCCCAGTGGGTGCGGCTACGGGGGTTAAAACCGTTGGGGTTGTCAGTGGCGATCAGGTTGTCCAGCACCTCGGCCCCTTTATTCGGCGTGGCGCCTTTTTCCAGGGTCAGGAAGCGACGCATATCGACGATGGCGTCCACATGCTCGATCATCATCGGGCACTCTTCCACGCAGGCGCGGCAGGTGGTGCAGGACCACAGAGTCTCCGGGCTGACCAGCCCTTCGGTAATCGGTTGATGCGGTGAGCCGGTCGCGTTACCGACTTCGATACCCGGATAGGGGCTACCGGCAAAGCGGGCATCCGAACCACCGGCCAGCCCAACCACCATATCCTGAATCAGCTTTTTTGGGTTGAGCGGCTGCCCGGCGGCAAAGGCCGGACACATCGCCTCGCACCTGCCGCACTGCACGCAGGCGTCGAAGCCAAGCAACTGGTTCCATTTAAAGTCGACGGGCTTTTCCACCCCCAGCTTAGGCGCATCCAGATCCACCGCCTTCAGACCGGTGGAGCGCCCGCCGCCAAAGCGTTCCGGGCGCCGGTGAAACGCCAGATGCAGGGCGCCGGCGAAGGCGTGCTTCATCGGCCCGCCCCAGGCCATGCCGAATACCAGCTCCCCCAGCCCCCAGACGATTCCGGCGGCCAGCACCGCCGCCAGCAGCCAGCCGCCGCTGCCCTGCGGCAGAATCCCCGCCGCAGGCAGCGTGGCGATAAAAAAGCTGGCGGCGAAGGCCAGCAGACTCTTCGGCAGCCGCATCCACGGCCCTTTCGACAGGCGGGCAGGCGGATTGCGGCGGCGCCGCCAGACAAACAGCGCCCCCACCAGCATCAGCGCCAGCGACCCCAGCAACGCCGCGGCCAGCCAGCGGCTATGAATGCCGAACAGGTAAACCGCCAGAATCAGCGCCATCGACAGCACAAAGCCGCCTGCGGTCGCCACGTGGGTATTCGACATCACCTTGTCCCGCGCCACCACATGGTGAAGATCCACCAGATAGCGGCGCGGCATGGCCATCAGCCCGGCAAGCCCGGCCGTTTTTTCCTGCTGACCGGCACGCCACAGGCGGATTCGTCTGAGAGCACCCACCAGCGCCAGCAGCAGCGCCGCGCCCAGCAACACCGGGAGTAATCTGTCGAGTATCATGCAGCCCCCTTTGTTACAGATCCTTGCACAGACGTAATGCGTCGTAGATAGCCGCGTGCACATTGCGTTGGGAAACGCAGTCACCCAGCCGCCAGAGGATCATGCCGTCTCCTGCCTGCGCCAGAACCGGCTGAGTATGGGCGGCAAACAGCGCCTCGTTATCTATTTGCCCCTTATTACGCGACTCCGCTTTCAGCTCGTAATAAAGTTCTTCGTTGGGTCGGGTGCCGTTTTCGATCACCACCTGATCCACCACCCGCTCCTCTTTCTGGCCGGTGTATTCGTTTTCCAGCACCGCCACCAGCTTGTCGCCTTCGCGATAAACCGACTCCAGCGCCAGGTCCGAGGTCATGATCACCGCCTTTTCATACAGGCTGCGGTAATAGGTCGGGAAAGTGGTGCCGCCGATACCGACGCCGGGCTTGATGTCGTCGGTCACCAGCTCGACCAGCGCCCCTTTGGCCGTCAGGTAGTCGGCGGTGGACATGCCGGTAAATTCGCAGATGGTGTCGTAAATCAGCACGTTTTTACCCGGCTCCACCGCGCCGGTCAGAATGTCCCAGCTGGCCACCACCCGGCCATCGTCAGCGCCCCACTCCGGGTTCTGCTCAAGGAACGGACGGCCGCCGGTCGCCAGGATACAGACGTCCGGCCTCATATCGCGCACCATGGCGGCGTCTGCGCTGGTGTTCAGTTGAATTTCTACCCCCAGCCGTTCCAGTTCCATCGCCAGCCAGCGGGTAATACCAGCCATCTGATCGCGCTGCGGCGCTCTGGCGGCAATGGTGACCTGCCCGCCCAACTCTGAAGCGCGCTCCACCAGCGTGACCTGATGACCGCGTTCGGCCGCCACCCGGGCAGCTTCCATGCCACCAGGACCGCCGCCCACCACCACCACCCTGCGCCGGGGGCCATCGCTCTTTTCAATCATGTGCGGCAGCCCCATATGTTCGCGGGAGGTGGCCGCATTCTGAATGCACAGCACATCCAGCCCCATATACTGGCGATCGATGCAGTAGTTGGCCCCCACGCACTGGCGGATCTGATCCACCTGATTCAGTTTGATCTTGGCAATAAGGTGCGGATCGGCGATATGGGCCCGGGTCATGCCCACAAAGTCGACGTAGCCCTGTTCCAGAATGCGCTGGGCCTGGTTGGGATCCTTGATGTTCTGAGCGTGGATCACCGGCACCGAGACCACCTCTTTGATTCCGGCGGCCAGATGCAGGAACGGCTCCGGCGGGTAGCTCATATTCGGAATCACGTTCGCCAGGGTGTTGTGGGTATCGCACCCGGAACCGACCACGCCAAAATAATCGACCATGCCGGTAGCGTCGTAGTAAGCGGCGATCTGCTTCATATCTTCATGGCTCAGGCCATCGGGGTGGAACTCATCGCCGGTAATACGCATGCCCACCACAAAGTCCGCTCCCACCGCTTCCCGCACCGCTTTCAGCACTTCCATGCCAAAGCGCATGCGATTTTCAAAGCTGCCGCCCCACTCGTCGGCGCGTTTATTCACCCGCGGCGACCAGAACTGATCGATCATGTGCTGATGCACGGCGGAAAGCTCCACGCCGTCCAGTCCGCCCTCTTTGGCGCGCACCGCCGCACGGGCGAAGTCGCCAATCACCCGCCAGATCTCTTCTACTTCGATGGTTTTACAGGTGGCGCGGTGTACCGGCTCGCGAATGCCTGACGGCGACATCAGGTTAGGCCAGTTTTCGCCGTCCCAGCGCGAGCGGCGCCCCATATGAGAGATCTGAATCATGATTCTACCGCCGTGCTTATGCACCGCGTCGGCCAGGTTCTGGAAATGGGGAATGATGCGATCGGTAGAAAGGTTTACCGAGCTCCACCAGCTCTGGGGGCTGTCGATGGAAACCACGCTGGAGCCGCCGCAGATACAGAGGCCGCAGCCCCCTTTGGCCTTCTCTTCGTAATATTTGACGTAGCGATCGGTGGTCATGCCGCCATCGGTGGCATAGACCTCGGCGTGGGCGGTACTGACGATACGATTACGGATGGTCAGCTTGTTGATATTCAACGGCTGGAACAGAAGATCAAACTGAGACATGGCTACACCCTGATTCAATGCAAAAACCCTGACCGCCCGCAGGCGGCCAACGCGGACTTACAGCGGCGAAACCTCAAAAACGCCGTAATCACTTCCCTCTTCGGCGGCGCTCCGGGTCTGGACTGCCCGGGTTCTGACCGCATAGCCCAGACTCTGGGCCACCTGATCCATGGCGCCTGCAAACCAGCCGGTAAACATGTAATCGACCTTGCGATTCACCTTGCCGTACTGATAAACGAACGCCGAGTGTTCCAGGCGAATGCGGGCGGTGCCCTGCGCCAGGTCGAGCGCTTCAATGATGAACAACCCCCAGCCGCGCTGGGAAAGCCGCTTCATATAGTGTTCAAAGACTGCGGCGCCGGAGATACCGTGGGCTTCGGCCTCTTTTTCGCACCAGTAGTACGCGGATTTATAGCCCGCTTTGTAGAGGATTCCGGCATAGCGTTCGGCGCCGATTTCCTCTTCGATCGCCATATGGTTATTGACGAAAAAGTGGCGCGGCACGTAGAGCATTGGCAGCGCATCGGTGGTCCAGACCCCGGTTTCATCGTCAACGTTAATCGGCATTTCAGGCGCATGTGAGCTCATCAGTTTCTCCCTGGTCATCAGTTATTCGCCCCATACTTCGGCCAGAACGCGCACCCAGTTCTCGCCCATAATTTTGCGTACCTGATGTTCGCTGAACCCGTGGCGCAGCAGGGCTTCGGTCAGATTGGGGAATTCGCCAAGGGTGCGGATCCCTTCCGGGTTGATTATCTTGCCGAAGTCGGTCAGATGACGGGCGTAGCCTTTGTCATGGGTGAGCCATTCGAAAAAGGCCTGATCCTGGCCCTGGGTAAAGTCAGTCCCGATACCTATCTGGTCTTCACCCACCAGGTTGAAGATGTATTCGATGGCTTCAACGTAGTCGTCAATGGTGGAGTGAATGCCATTTTTCAGGAACGGCGTAAACATAGTGACGCCGACAAAGCCACCGCGATCGGCAATAAACTTCAGTTCGGCATCGGACTTGTTGCGCGGATGATCCTTCAGGCCGGAAGGCAGGCAGTGGGAATAGCAGACTGGTTTTTCAGAGGCCAGGATCACCTCTTCAGAGGTTTTGGCCCCCACGTGGGAGAGATCGCACATGATGCCCGCGCGGTTCATTTCGGCCACCACCTCCCGGCCATAGCCGGAAAGCCCGCCGTCGCGCTCGTAGCAGCCGGTGCCCACCAGGTTTTGGGTGTTGTAGGCCATCTGCACAACGCCGATCCCAAGATCCTTAAAGATCTGAACGTAGCCAAGCTGGTCTTCAAAGGCGTGAGCGTTCTGAAAGCCCATCAGCACGCCGGTTTTCCCTGCCGCTTTGGCACGGCGAATATCGTCGGTGTTGCGCACCTTAATGACCAGATCGGAATTCTGCTCGATCAGCGCGTTCATCGCGACGATGTTGTTCACGGTGCTCTGGAACCCTTCCCACACCGATACCGTACAGTTCGCTGCGGTCAGGCCGCCGCGGCGCATATCCTCAAAAAGCTCGCGGTCCCACTTCGCGATCACCAGGCCATCAATGACGATGGCGTCGTTGTGCAACTGTTCTGCGTTCATCTCTCCACCCTCTGTCTGTAACACCATGATGTCCGACAGCATAGGGTTATCAACGACGGGAAAGTGTTCTGAAAGCGTCACCTGGCTGACCCGGAGCGCAGCCCGCCGCCGGTGAAAAAATGTCGAGGCGTCCCGGGCATTTCGAATCAAACTCTCGCGCCGAAGAAAATTTAGTGCACCATAAAACCACCTTTAAACCAGGGCTATCGTCAGAGTGGAAGAAAAGCATATGCCAGACCTATACATAAGGGGAATTCAGGCATATACTCGCCATATGCAACAGGGCACTCTTTTACCTGGCGGGGACCATCACGATGAGAACGGTATCTGTGTTTAAAAACGGCAATAACCGCGCGATCCGCTTACCCAGGGATCTGGATTTTGAGGGCGTTAACGAACTGGAGATTACCCGTGAAGGCGACACTATCCTTCTGCGGCCGATCAAACCGAGCTGGGGATCGTTCCTGCTGGAAGAGAAAGCCGATGCGGACTTCATGACGGAACGTGAAGAGATTGTGAATGACGAGGGGCGCGTTAAGCTATGACCAAAACCTATATGCTGGACACCTGTATCTGCTCTTATATCATGCGTGAGCAGCCGGAAGCCGTGATTCGGCGTCTGGAGCAGGCGGTCATGCAGCGTCATCGCATTGTGGTGTCGGCTATTACCTATGCCGAAATGCGCTTCGGTACCCTCGGTAAAAAAGCGTCGCCGCGCCATGCGCAGCTGGTAGAGGCCTTCTGTATCCGTCTTGACGCTGTTATGCCGTGGGACCGCGCCGCAGTGGATGAAACCACTGAGCTGAAAGCAACGCTTACCGCCGCCGGTACGCCCATCGGGCCCAACGATACGGCCATTGCCGGGCATGCCATCGCCGCTGGCGCCATCCTTGTCACCAATAATGTGAAGGAATTTGAGCGGGTGCCGGGATTAACCCTGGAAGACTGGGCCGCATAGCCCCGCCATGCCGCCTGCCCCATACGGGCAGGCGGCCGCAAACCTCAGGGCGGCGAAGTCCAGCCCAGCGCCACCGAGCCGTAGGTAGGTTCGAAGCGCGCCTCGCTCAGGGCACGTACCGCCACCGCAGTGGCGGAGCGCTCTTTCTTACCGTTCAGACCGGGCAGTGCGGTGGTCACCAGCTGCGGCACGGTTTCGCTCTGCTCCTGGCTGCGTATGCCGCGCCGCTCTTCGCGCGGTGGAATGCCGATATGTTCGCGGTAGCATTTGCTGAAGTGCGGCGTTGAGACAAAACCGCAGGCCAGGGCTATCTCGATAATCGACATCGAAGTCTGCTTAAGCAACTGCCGGGCCCGAAACAGGCGAAGCTTCATGTAGTAGCGGGAAGGCGAGCATTGCAGGTACTTCTGAAACAGGCGTTCAAGCTGGCGGCGGGAAAGCCCCACATAGGCGGCCAGCTCATCCAGTTCTATCGCTTCTTCGATATTCGCTTCCATCAGCGACACCGCTTCCACCAGATTCGGCTGGGCGGTTCCCAGCACGTGGCGCAGCGGTATGCGTTGATAGTCAGATTCGTTGCGTACCCTATCGCAGATAAACATCTCCGAGATCGCCGCCGTCAGCTGATAGCCGAAGTCGCGTTTGATCATGCTCAGCATCATGTCCATCGGCACCGTACCGCCGCTACAGGTCATGCGGTCGCGCTCGATGACGAAAAGCTGGTTGGTGCATCGTACTTTGGGCCAGGCTTCCTGCATGGAGGCAATACATTCCCAGTGGGCGCTACAGTGGTAGCCATCCAGCAACCCGGCGGCCGCCAGCACATAAGGGCCGGTACAAACGCCGCCGATCAGAATATGTTTGCGCGCCATCATCTGCAGCCAGCTAATCTGGCGGCGGCTGTAACTGCGGGTAATGTTTACTCCCCCCACCACAATCAGCACATCCAGCGCGCTGGAGTCAGCCATGGAGCAATCCGGGGTAATGCTAATGCCATCGCTGGCCATCACCGTATCACCGTCTTCACTGATGGTATGCCAGTCATACAGCTCGCGGCCGCTTAACTGGTTCGCCATACGCAGCGGCTCTACCGCCGTTGCCAGCGCCATCATGGTGAAGTTATTGACCAGTAAAAAACCAACGGTACGTGTCTTGTAATTATCGGTACAACCCTGGGGTGATTCATTTGTTTCAGACATATGCTCTTGCCTCTGTTGTCTCTCAGTCAGGAGAGGGAACAAACGGGTCTGATACCTCTTAACTTCCACAAACAACAATAAAGCAACATATGTACCACTTCCTTTTTACATTAAAAATATATGCGCAATCTCCCGATAATCATTCATCGGGAGTGATATAGCGCCGCTGTCGGAATCATAAAAACAGAGATGGCACGTTTCGTGCTGAGCAGGGTAATCGCCTGTTGCTATATGCTTTTTTGGTGCGTCTGCCCCGGATCAGGGCAGACATCAGTTCAGGATGGCATCAACACTCAATCGCATTCACCGCCAGTCCCCCACGTGAGGTTTCCTTATACTTATCCTGCATATCCCGCCCGGTATCGCGCATGGTGCGAATAACTTTATCGAGTGAAACAAAGTGCTGACCGTCCCCGCGTAGCGCCATCTGGGCGGCGTTGATCGCCTTCATGGCGGCGATAGCGTTACGCTCGATACAGGGCACCTGTACCAGCCCGGCCACCGGATCGCAGGTCAGCCCCAGGTTATGCTCCAGCGCAATCTCGGCCGCGTTTTCCACCTGCTCCGGGGTGCCGCCCAGCACGTCGGTCAACCCCGCGGCGGCCATCGCGCAGGCGGAGCCGACTTCGCCCTGGCAGCCCACCTCGGCCCCCGAGATCGAGGCATTTTTCTTACACAGCGCCCCAACCGCTGCCGCCGCCAGCAGAAAGTCCACCACGTCACCATCCCCGGCCCGCTCGCTAAAGCGCATGTAATACATCAACACCGCCGGAATGATACCGGCAGCGCCATTGGTAGGCGCCGTGACCATGCGCCCGCCCGCAGCATTCTCTTCGTTAACCGCCAGCGCATAGAGGTTGATCCAGTCCATGGCCGATAGCGTAGTGCCGATCACATTCGCTCCGGTGGCCTGCCGCAGGGAGCGATACAGACCCGGGGCCCGCCGCTTCACGTTCAGCCCGCCCGGTAATACGCCCTCGTTTTCCAGCCCCTGAGCGATGCACGCCTGCATCGCCTGCCAGATACCGGCAAGCCCGATGCGAATCGCCGTTTCGTCGCGCCACACCTTTTCGTTTTCCAGCATCAGTTCGCTGACCCTTAACCCCTGCTCCCGGCAGTGCGCCAGCAGTTCAGCGCCGGAGTTAAAGTCGTAAGGCAGAACCACCTGGGGTACCAGATGGGCGGTGGCGGTGGCTTCACTCTCATCCAGCACAAAGCCGCCCCCCACCGAATAGTAGGTATTGGCATAGACCACGCCCCGGGCATCGAAGGCGGTCAGACGCATGGCGTTGGGGTGATAAGGGAGCACCTCATCAACAAAATGCAGATCGCGATTCCAGTCGAACTCCACGCACTCGCCCCCGGCCAGGGTCAGAAAGCCGGTTTCGCACACCGCCCGAATGGCGGGCTCGATGGTTTGGGGGTCGACCGTTTCCGGCGATTCGCCCATCAGCCCCATCAGCGTCGCCTTATCGGTACCGTGCCCCACGCCGGTGGCGCTCAGGGAGCCGAACAGATCCACCGTGACGCGTCGCACCGCCTCACGCACGCCCTGGTCGCTTAATTGTTGGACAAACCGCTGCGCGGCCCGCATCGGTCCCACGGTGTGTGAACTGGAAGGGCCGACACCAATCTTGAACAGATCAAAGACGCTGATACTCATCCTCTTCTCCCGGGAGCCTGAATGAAATGTCAGCCTTCATTATTACGGCAAATGGACGCCAGAAAATGCCAAATCACGACGCTTCAGGTCATCAGACCGACCGGAAATCACCGCCAGACCTTGCCCGGGCCGGATGTCGCAAATCAACCCCAGTAAGACGTTGCCAGGCATTTCGCAGCGCGACAGCACCGTTATTATCCGTCCGGAATGGGCTGACTGATCGGAAGCTGTGGCCAGCCCCACGCAGGCTTCAGGCAATCACCAACCATTCCCTGGGAGGAATCACTATGACGGATTCAAAAGATCCGATGGTACCCGATGGTGAGGTTAACCCCTACGACACCGACTATCAGGTGGGCCAGGACAATATCGTGGTCAGCGTCGGCCCGTTCGGGCTGGATATCCATAACCGCGTTTTTGTTATCTCCGGCATGTCGGTCGTGATTTTCGTCGTGCTGACGCTGGTGTTTCATAACCAGGTCGAACCTGTCTTCAAAAGCGTACTCACCTGGCTGACCACCAACCTGAGCTGGTTTTTTCTGAGCACCGGCAATATCTTCGTGATTCTCTGTCTGGGACTGGTCTTTTCCCCTTTGGGCAAGGTCCGGTTGGGCGGCACCCTGGCCAGGCCGGACTATAGCTATCTGAGCTGGTTTTCCATGCTGTTCGCCGCCGGGATGGGCATCGGGCTGATGTTTTATGGCGTTTCTGAACCGCTGTCGCACTTTTCCAGCTCGCTGGGAGGAATCAGCGTTGAAAACGGCGTTCGCACTGACGCCGCGCCGCTGGGCGCGGCGGCCGGCTCCCCGGAAAGCGCCCGCCATCTGGCTATGGCGACCACCATCTTTCACTGGGCGCTCCACCCCTGGGCGATTTATGCCATTCTGGCGCTGGGACTGGCGCTATTCTCCTTTAATAAGGGCCTGCCCCTGACCATGCGTTCGGTGTTTTATCCGCTGCTGGGGGATTCGGTCTGGGGCTGGCCCGGGCATATCATCGATATTCTGGCGGTGCTGGCCACGCTGTTTGGCCTGGCGACCTCCCTGGGATTAGGCGCCGCCCAGGCGGCTTCCGGGCTGAATTACCTGTTCGATATCCCGATGGGCCAGACCACACAGATCCTGCTGGTCATTGGCATTACCGCCATTACTACCGTGTCGGTGGTGGCCGGGCTGGAAAAGGGAGTACGTCGGCTCTCTGAAATCAACATGATGCTGGCGGCTCTGCTGCTGCTGTTCGTTATCATCGTCGGCCCTACGCTTGCGCTGTTGACCGGCTTTTTCACTAACCTGGGGGCTTATCTGCAATACCTGCCCGCGCTGTCTAACCCTTTCGGGCGCGAAGACAGCAACTTCGTCGCCAGTTGGACCGCCTTCTACTGGGCCTGGTGGATCTCCTGGTCGCCGTTCGTCGGCATGTTTATCGCCCGCGTTTCCCGTGGCCGGAGCGTGCGCGAGTTTATTATCTCGGTGCTGATCGTTCCATCACTGGCCTGCGTGATGTGGATGACCATTCTGGGCGACACCACTATCTTCCAGTATTTCAATCAGGGATATCAGGCCATTGCCGACGCGGAGCTGCCACTACAGCTGTTTACCATGCTTGATACCCTGCCGCTGGCGAAGGTAACCTCGCTTATCGGCATTCTGCTGGTGGTGGTGTTCTTCGTCACCTCGTCGGATTCCGGCTCGCTGGTTATCGACATTATCTCGGCGGGTGGCAAAGTTAACGCCCCCACACCGCAGCGGGTATTCTGGTGCAGTTTTCAGGGGGTGGTGGCGATAGCCCTGCTGCTGGGCGGCGGCCTGGTGGCGCTGCAAACCATGGTGCTCTCTACCGGACTTCCGTTCGCCATCGTCCTGCTGATTGCCGCATTTTCAGTGCTTAAGGGACTGGCCTCGGAGCCGCGCTATCGCTCCGCCCCAGGCACGGAGCAGGGCTAAAAAATGCAGGCCGAACATCAGGAAATCATCGCCTTTCTGCGCAGCTACCCACCGTTCGACGCGCTGCCTGACGAGGCGCTGGCCCAGGTGGCCGCCGGGATCGAGGTCAGCTATTTCAAAGCGGGCACCAGGATCCTGACTTTCGGCCAGCAGGTGGACGCCTGGTACGTGGTGCGCAGCGGCGCCGTTGAAGTCTACCGGCGTAACGGCGAGCTTTATAATCGCCTCAGCGCCGGAGGTTATTTCGGCCAGTTCGGCCTGCTGCGCGAAAGCAGCGTGCGCTTCCCGGTCACCGCCCTGGAAGATACTCTGGCCTGGCTGATACCTGCGCCGGTATTCCATCAACTGTTTGCCCAATATGAATCCTTCGCCGACGTGGTCGAGGTGGAGGATCGCACCCGGCTGCGCCACACCGTGGCCCGTACCGAAGACGCCAACGAACTGCTCACCTCGCCTATCGATACGCTGATTGGCCGTAAACCGGTAACCATCGAAACCTCCGGCAGCGTTCGGGAGGCCGCCACAATTATGAGCGCCGAAGGGGTTTCTTCCCTGCTGGTGATGCACCCAGGAGTACCGGAAGGCGCTATGGGCAACGCCGCACGAATGGCCGGTATGCTCACCGATCGCGACCTGCGAACCCGGGTTATCGCCAGAGGCCTGAGCGTTGATACCCCGGTCGGCGAAATCATGACCCCGGAGCTGATTCACTGTGAACATCACCAGATGGTATTCGAGGCCATGCTGACCATGATGCGCCACAACGTGCACCATCTGCCGGTACTGAAACAGGGACAACCCATCGGGGTGATATCTCAGTCGGATATTATCCGCTACGAGTCCCAGAACAGCCTGTTTGTGGTCAGGCGCATCTTCCACGCCAACAGCGTCAGCGAACTGAGCGCCCTGAGCGGCGAAGTTCGCGACTGCTTCCGGCGCATTGTGCGTGAAGATGCCAACTCGAAGATGATCGGCAGCGCCATGGCGGTGATTGGCCGCAGCTTTACCCAGCGGCTGCTGGAGCTGGCGGAACAGCAGTTTGGCCCACCGCCGGTGCCCTACTGCTTTCTGGCGCTGGGCTCGATGGCGCGTCAGGAGCAGCTTATCGTCACCGACCAGGATAACGCGCTGGTGCTCGATAACCGCTTCGATCCCGCCCGCCACGACGGCTGGTTTCTTCAACTGGCAACCTTTGTGAGCGATGGTCTGGCGGCCTGCGGCTACCGCTACTGCAGCGGCGGAATTATGGCGACCACCGCCCGTTGGCGTCAGCCCCTTGCCGTGTGGGAAGGCTACTTCGCCGACTGGATCGGTCAGCCCACGCCACAGACGCTGCTTGAGTGCGCCATCTTTTTCGATCTCGACGGCGTGTGGGGGAAAACCGAATGGGCCGATCGCCTGAATCAGACCGTTACCCGGCAGGTGCGCCATAATGCCCGTTTTCTGGCCTGCATGGCGCGCAACGCGCTGCTACGCACGCCGCCGCTCGGTTTCTTTAAGGGATTTGTGATGGAGCCTTCCGGTGACCACAGCCGTTCCATCAATATGAAACGGCGCGGCACCGCCCCGCTGGCGGATCTGATCCGGGTACATGCCCTGGCGGTCGGCTCCCGGGCCCGCAACTCCTTTGAACGGCTACAGGATATTATTGAGGCCGATATTCTGCCCCACGGTCGGGGTCAGGATCTGCGCGACGCGCTGGAGTTTATCTCGATGGTTCGCATTCGCCATCAGGCGCTGGATCTGGATGCCCGACGCCCGCCCGACAATAATATCGAGCCGGAAAAGCTGTCGGATTTCGAACGCAAAAACCTGAAAGACGCCTTCCAGATCCTGAGTAACGCCCAGAAATTCCTGAAATACCGCTATCAGGCGGGCCGAATACGCTGAGGCATGGTGTTTTATATAGGCAAACATCCGCTAAAAGCGGCGCCGCGACGATCCGGCGTAGAGAGTGAATCCCAGGACTGGGCTACCCGAATGGCCGCCCTTGCCCGCCAGGCGCGACACCCCGCGCTACAGGCGTTCTACCAGGCGGGCGCCGTTCCCTCTGATACCGCCATCGACCAGGTGCCGTTACTGGCTATGGACTTTGAGACCACCGGCATCGACGCCCGACGCAATGATATTGTCAGCATCGGCCTGGTGCCGATGACCCTTCAGCGCATTCGCCTGCGGCACAGCCAGCACTGGCTTCTGAAGCCCCGGACGGCGCTGCGCGACGAATCCGTGGTGATTCACGGCATCACCCATTCCGAGGTGGCGAAAGCGCCGGATCTGAACGCCCTGTTTATCACGCTACTGGAACGGATGGCCGGTCATGTGCTGGTGGTCCACCATCGTGGAATAGAGCGACAGTTTCTGGATGCCGCCCTTAAGCGCCGCATCGGCGAAGGGATCGTCTTCCCCTGTATCGACACCCTGGCGCTGGAAGCCCGCCTGCACCGTCACAGCTCTGTTAGTCTGGCGGCGCGACTGCTCATGGGCCGGAAACGGATATCGCTGCGCCTGCCGGAAAGCCGCGCCCGCTACAACCTGCCCCACTACCCGGCGCATAATGCTTTGACCGATGCTCTGGCCTGCGCCGAACTCCTTCAGGCCCAGATCGCCTGGCACTATGACGCAAAGACGCCGGTTGAAGCGCTATGGTGTTAAACATCAATTTCAGAAAATTTCTCACGCTGAAAAAAAACACAAAAAGAAATAATTAATGTTCATCACAAAAACCTTATCACAGATATTCACAATCCACTAATTACGTTAATAACCAGCATTATAAAAAACTACCCCCATCATTAACCAGGAATAATAACCAGGAATAAACAGAGGTATAACAATATAAAATAAGAACTATCCTTGAGAATGTTTTTCATTTTAAAAACAGATCTGGATACGATGAAAAAATATTATTTGACCGTTCACCAAGCCGGTGCTTTAAATATTAAAAAGGATTCAAGTTCCTTAGTCCCACTTGATTGAGCATAAGGAAAAGCGCGCGACGTTGACGCATCGCGTATGAACATGAGAGTCAAAGGAGTTTATCTATGAAAGAACTAACCGTTAATGAAATTGAAATGGTTGCTGGCGCCGGGATTATTTCTGACACCCTGGGTTTTGTCGGAGACACCGTCGTGGATGCCGTTAAGGTTTCCAACGATATTCTGAATACCCGACTGGTTTCTTCCGTAGGCCAGACGTTCAACGCAGTTGGCCTGGGGGGGATTCACTATCTGGCAGACTCCTTAGGATATGCGGCATTCAAGACCGTTGCCGACGTAGGCGGCCTGCTGGGCGGCGACACCAGCCGCATTGATTATCACTTCGAGGAGGAGTGGGGGGCCTGATAACGATAAAACGTCCTGACTGACCAGGCAAACCGATAAAAGCCGCCTGAAACATCAGGCGGCTTTTATTATTTTTTCGCGTCAAAATAATAAAGCCACCGGATGGTGGCTTTAGTCTAAGAAAAAACAGAGTTTACTTCTCTGAATTAAAGAAGGTGTTGATCAGCGGCGATGAAAAAAGATAGTGAGGATCGTATTTATCCAATACATCCCGGGCATGTTGCCAACTGCCACCAAAGCTTTGAGGGATTTCTTTACTCATCACTTCGTCAGCGGCCCATGCGGCCTGGTCGGTATAAGCCCAGCCTTTACTCCACTCGACCCTTACGGTAGCGTAATCACCGCTAAAATGGCTATAAATCCATGTTTCCATTTCGTGATAAAACTTATTTGCGTCCGGAGTATCCGGCATGGTTAAAATATCTAACCAGATAGCGGTATCCCATTCAGGTTTATCATCCACCGGACGTATCGCCGAGAGATCGGCCGTGACGGCGTTCGCTACCGTACTGTCCCGGGCCTTATCCAGTCCGGTAACGCGTACTTCAATCGGGCCATTCATCGGATAAGAGTTTCTCTCTTTATAACGGCTGACCATCTCTTCATACTTCACGGCAAAATCATTCAGCACCCTTTGTATATTGTCACGGCGGGTAATAATCGCGTAACCGTTGGCCGTGACTCGCAGCGTACTCGGCTTAACATACAGCAGTAAATCTTTGCTCCAGCCCCAGAGATCGCCGGAAAGCGTTGCCCCCAGCCCGATACTCACCAGCTCCATCTGCGCCTTGCCCAGATCCGGCGTAAACTCCGGTGCACCGTTATTGATCTTTTTAATCAGATCGGAAACCTGCACGGGCAGATTATCTGAAAACGGATAGTTAAACGGTGTGTTTACCGGCTTAGCGGTTACCGGATAATGATCTTCCAGCGTCCATATTTTTAACCAGGGATTTTCGGTAAAGGGGAACCAGATGATCTCGGCCCGCCCGCACTGTTCCAGAAAGTGAGTGAACGTGCGCTGGCCGGAATCCTCCGCGGCGAAAAGCTCTTTAGCAGGCACATTGACATAACTCTGGCAGCGCAGGCGCCGGTTGCGCGGAACCTGGAGAGTGGCCTCAAAAATCAGCGCGCGACCGACATGTACCATAAAGGCCGCGATTTCCGCGTCGTCACGCTTAAAGGTTTTAAGTTCATATTCGCCGGACTGCGCATTCCACACTACGGCGCTAAGAGACACAATGCTGTTGCTTACTGAACCATAGCTTCCCCCTTCCGCCAGTGCCTCTTCGGCTGCGGGGATGCAGGTGCCGTGACCACCGATAGCCAACACCCCGCCCAACGTCAGATCTCCTGGCGCCGGTGTGGCGTAAAACCCCAGCTTCTGCTTTTCCAGCTCCGTCATCAGCGTCTGCATGGCGATTCCGGTTTGCGCCGTAACAAAACCATGTTCTCCCTCTTTAGTAATAGAAACTTTGGTCAGTTTCTTCGTTAAATCCACCAGCAGCACGCTACTGTTATTATCACCGTTAGCAATCGTCAGGGTAGACCAGTTATGTTTCATTCCCACCGGACGAACATGATAATTATTTTTATACGCCCAATTGACCACCGCCAGCAATTCCTGCTGGTTGGCCGGCGCACAGGTGAGAATATGACTACCAGTAACCTCTTTTGACCAGTTAGTGAAATCAGAATAAGAATATGAGACAGGGAAAGTTTCCAGAATATGACTATCCATAATATAACTCCTGTTATGTTGCATAATGCCAGACAATAGTTGCTCCGGTAAAATTAATTGTCAATGAGGCAAAATTCTTATCAGCCATCAACGCCAGGAGGTAATTATCGATAATCGGCCATATAACTCCACCATCACCTGAAAATAACACAAGACAAAAATCACATCCAACCAATTGATTTTAATGTAATTTAAATAATAAAGAATGATCGCGCTATAAGTAATATCACAACTCCTGTCTCTTCAGGATATGGCCATATAAAATTTAATATCGCCGTTCACCAGGAATCCTGAATAAGAATTCATGACAAATACATGATAATGAAAAAACCAGTTACATATAGCCAGGAGTATGCCATAAAGTTCAACAAAACTAAGAAACCCTCTCGTTTTAGTAATTTTTATGGAAAAGAGAGTTGGAGACATCAAAGATACTGAATCAGGCAGATTATTCTATACAACATTGTTAATGTCACTGATCTCTTTCATTATTTACCAGAGTAAAAATATTTTGTTGCCAATTATTATTACTGATAAAAAAGCCCCTGCCGCAATGCGACAGGAGCACAGGCCATGTCAGAGCCTAAACCACTATTAGTTAAAAACCATACCGCCATCGATAAGCAGTGACTGACCAGTCATATAATCCGAATCCGGCCCCGCCAGATAAGAGACGCAGGCGGCCACATCTTCCGGTTCTGACAGACGGCCCAGGGTAATACGTTTGGCAAACTCTTCGGTGCCATAGCCCAGAGGCTTACCAGCGGCCTCTGAGATCTGACGATCGATCTCCGACCACATTGGCGTTTTAACAATCCCAGGGCAGTAACTATTCACAGTAATGCCTAAAGACGCCAGCTCCCGGGCCGCAGTCTGAGTCAAACCGCGAACCGCGAATTTACTGGAGCTGTATACCGCCAGTTCCGGGTTACCCACATGGCCAGCCTGAGAACAGGCGTTAATGATTTTTCCGCCGTGGCCTTCCACTTTAAAGGCTTTCACCGCGGCCTGAATCCCCCAGATAACGCCTTTAACGTTGATGTTATAAACCTTATCGACTACCTCCGGCGTTATGGATTCAATGGGCGTAGAGGGGGCTATCCCCGCATTATTGACGATAACATCAAACCCTTTTAGTTCCCGGCGCACCTCTTCCACGGCGGCGAACACCCGCTCGCGATCTGATACGTCTACCGTTACGGCCATAGCCTCACCGCCATAGCCTTTAATCTCCTGCGCAACGGCATTCGCAGTTTCGCTATTATAGTCAGCAACGGCGACGGCAAAGCCGTCTCTGGCCAGGCGCAGAGCGATGGCTTTACCGATCCCCTGACCGGCGCCGGTGACCAATGCAACTTTTTTCATTACACAATCCTTCTGGTTACTCATAGAATCTGACTGAGATGGAGCTGGCCCATCAGTCGCGGGTTATCACTGTAATCCACTGGAATCGCGACCACCGCGGGGCCCTGAACGTCCATCGCGGTACGCAGAGTAGGCTCAAGGCTTTCCGCGCTTTCCACGGCGAACCCTCTCGCCCCAAAAGCCTCTGCATACACTTTGAAATCCACCGGGCCGAAGTCGACGCCAGATAACCGCTGATATTTTTTCTGTTCCTGAATCGCCACCATGTTGTAGCCGTTATCAACCCAGATAATGTGCAAAATATTGGCACCGAGCCGCACGGCCGTTTCCAGCTCCATACTCGATTGCAGAAAGCCACCATCTCCGGAAACAGAAACCACTTTACGATCCGGATTCACCAGCCAGGCACCAATGGCCCAGGGTAGCGCCACCCCCATGGTCTGCTGACCATTGGAGATCATCATTTGACGGGCGCGGAAGCTGTACAGGTAGCGAGCGATCCAGATATGAAAGCTACCCATATCCACTGTCAGGGTGACATCGCTGTTCACGATATCCTGCATGGCGCGCACGATACGCAGCGGGTGCAGAGCAAACTGATTAAGCTGCGCACCCTTACGATTCAGAAGATCGCGCTGATGGCGTCGATCCAGCAGGATCTCGGCAGCCCGGGGCGACAGCGTCAGGGGCTTTTCAATATGCCCGGCCAGCTTACCCAGGGTACTTGCGATATCCCCCACCAGCTCAATGTCCGGAATGTAATTACGCTCTTCATAGGCGGGCATGACATCGATATGCACCAGAGTGGCGTCACCGGTATTCCACATCGACGGTTCATATTCCACCGGGCTATAGCCGATGCAGATAATCAGATCCGCCAGTTGCAGCAATCGATCGCCAGCCTGGTTATTGAACAGTCCGACGCGCCCGGCAAAATGAGTGAAATTTTGCTGATTCACCGCCCCGGCCGCCTGGTAGGTACTGGTCACCGGAACGCGACTCTTTTCCAGCAGTTGATGAAGAGTGGCGCTGTTTTCCCGCTGACTGGCCATTAACCCGAGCAGAAATACCGGGTTTTTAGCCGAAGCGATCATCCTGGCCACCCGGGCGATATCCGCGTCCGGCGCAGCGCCGGAACGCGGGACGCCATTGGCGGGCAGAATTCTGCCGACCGCGGGTTGATCGACGATATCCTGGGGAAGGCTGACGAATGCGCTGCCGGGACGCCCCTGTTCGGCAACGCGAAACGCGTTAGAGACGACTTCGGCAATCGCGTCGGAGGAGGTAACTTCCACTGCATACTTGGTTACCGGGCTGAACATCGCCACGGTGTCCATGCTCTGATGAACCAGTTTAGCTTTATCTGAACGTTTGACCGCTCCCCCCAGCGCAACGACCGGGTCGCCTTCTGAATTTGCCGTCGCCATCCCGGTAATCAGATTGGAGCAACCAGGTCCGGACGTTACCAGCGCCACACCCGCGTTGCCGGTAATTCGGCCCACAGCAGCGGCCATAAAGGCCGCATTGGCCTCATGACGGACGGGCACGAGCTGAATGGACGAATCGAGAAGGGAATCAAAAACCTTATCGATTTTAGCGCCTGGTATCCCGAAAACGTGCTTTACCCCCTGGGCCTCAAGCTGACCAACGACCATATCAGCGCCGCAGGCCCATTGCCGGGTATGGTTTTCATTATCCATGATGACTCCTCCTTCAGATATAGAGTTAGTTCTCTACCGCGCGGATAGCGGCATCAAGATTGTCGGGATGCAGATTTGCATTCAGGAAAGCGCTGTCTTTCGGCAGATCGATGACCAGCTTGTGAATTTCGCCGAAGGTCAGTACGCCATGTTCGAGCTGGTAATCCAGGAGGTGCCCGCCCCCCTGACGATCGTCGGTAATAAAGTGTTCGTGGTAGCCAGCGACGTTAATCCCCTGCATATGCTGCGGCGTACGGAATCCCACCAGAACCCCATGCCGACCGTTAAAGCGAAATACCGGCTGGTCGTCGAGCACGTCGGTCATAGCCCGGTATGGTGGGGTCTGTCTTGGTACAGTACGGGTATGCGCGTGGCGGAAATGCCCGTCGATGCGTAGTGCGCAAAAGATGTTATCGGATGGGATCCGGGCGTCGATAATGTCATGCAGTTTTTGTCGGCTGATAGCGCGATCGATCTGTAACCGATACTGAGGCCTGAACCAGGTCATCACGGCGAAAGGGGTTTTCTGATCCGGCAGCGCCACGCGCGCGCTTCCGTCGGCGCGTAGCTGGTATACCTCCTGGCTAAAAGCGATCAGCTCGCCGTCCAGTTCGTTAAAGGTACCCAAGCCGAAGTCCCCCCGGGTCATCAGTTGCGCGATTGTCGTCTCGCCTTCGTACACGCCGCTGAGTAGCGCGCTCATTAGCGAGGTCTGATATATCACGAGCTCTGGGTTATCCTCTGAAAAACCCAAAATCATTTGAATCAGGTTTTCCTCGCAAGAACAATTGGTTGCATGAGTCATGCCTTGTTCCCTCGTTTTAAAAACAGGTTGGAAAGACGATTAATTATTGACTCGTTTCAGCAAACAGTTCCAATATACAGAACATACGAATTCAATTTATTTCTGATATAGAGCCAAAGACCGTCAGGATGAGGGAGGTTTTTATATGGAGCTTCGTTATCTCCGCTATTTTATCGCCGTAGCACAAAATAAAAATTTTTCCAGGGCCGCTGAATCTTTAGGAATTTCGCAACCCCCGCTTAGCCAGCAAATTCAAAGATTAGAAAGAGAAGTCGGTACTCCACTGCTGCACCGGCTGACCCGGAGTGTAGAATTGACTGAAGCGGGAAGAAACTTTTATGAGGATGCCTGTAAGATAATTGCGCTGAGCGATGCGGCCCTTGAAAAGGCGAAAGGTATTGCCCGCGGCGTTAATGGGAAATTGTATCTGGGTGTAACCAGTTCCAATGCTTTTCATCCCAAAATATTTTCCACGATTTATCAGTTTCATAAAGATTATCCGAACGTTGCGCTTTATCAGAAAGAAGCGAACATGGCGACACTGATGCATGAACTGGACGAAGGCAGGATTGACGCCGCTTTTGTGCGCCTGCCCTGCGACAGTAGTCAGTTTTTTAATCTGCGGATGATTGCCAGGGAACAGATGCTGGTTGGATTGCATCACAGCCACCCCTTAGCCAGGCAGGCTGAACTATCGCTTGATGAATTAACGGGAACACCTGTCATTATATTTCCACAGGAAGTGGCACCAGGGCTTTACGAGCTGATCTATCAGACCTGCCAGCAGGCAGGGATTAATATGGATAACAAAATCCAGGCGTCTCAGTTTTCTTCATCTATAAGTATGGTCGCAGCCGGTTTTGGTTTCGCATTTATTCCGGAGTCCATGACATGTTTTCAACATCCACATATCACCTTTCATCAAATAAAAAAAAGCAGATTAAAAACCGATGTAGCTTTAGCCTGGAGAAAATTCGAACGTTCACCTACGGTAAAACAATTCATTGGCAACTTTTAAATACAATCGTCATAATCTTTGAGAGTCTGAATTCGTGCCGTATTCAACCCGATTGATTATCATTATGCCGGTTCTCCCTATACCAACCGGGAAGAACCGGCAGCAGTAAATCAGAAGCTGTAGCGATAACCCAGATTCGCCTGACGCTGATTAAACTGGTACCCCGTCGAACTGTCTACATCAAAATAGAGAGTATGATGTTGCTTAAACTGCGCGCTGAAGCCCAGACCATTATTCCACCAGCCGCCGCGAAAGCGATGTTGTTCCTGCGAGCCATTCAGTTGGTATCCAGCATCGCCTTTAAACTCATGCAAATAACCGCTCTTCAGGTAAACATTCAACGCGATATCGCGATGGTCGACTTCATACCCTAACAGCATACTGGCGCGCCCGAGCAATGACTCATAGCTGCCCAGATCAATTCGCAGTCCATTACTGGCGCGAAGATGCGAAGCGTTCTGGTGGCTCCACGTCAGCTGAGCCTGCGGCTCCAGGTAAAAACCGTTTCTCAACGCCTTACCACTCAGGGAAAATTTTCGCCCCGCTTCCACAGACAGACTCACGCCCCCCGAATTCCCCTGGCCTCCAACGCCCCGCCCTTCGGAATCCAGAACGTTAAAACTGTTTTTCAGATGCGTATATTTCAGCACAGTGTCACTGTAAAAGCCGTTCACCGCTACCCAGGAACCATAAACCCCCACGCTGTGGGCCTTCACGCCCCCATCACCGCTGCGGTAATCGGAACTGGAGTGAGTCATACTCATAAAAACCCCGGTATAAAGAGGGATATCGTCAAAAAATCTCTTGTCCGCCCCGAACTGGGTACCACTATAGTCCAGCGTAAACTGGCTCAGCTTACCGCCAGAAAAGCTGTCAAATCGTCCGGCATAACCGCGAATCCACATATTGCCGCCACGGCGACCCTGCCTCAGATCCCCTATTCGCTGCATCAGAGTCTGGATCTCCGCAAAATTGAGCAAATAGCCGATATTCAGGAAGCTGGCTCCGGCATCCGCCGTGCTGGTTATCGGCCCGGTCGGTGTCTCCGGCTGTCCGTTATTATTATCTTCCGGCGTATCCGGCGTTACATCATCCCCATCGTTCGGCGGTATTTCGGGCGTATCGGGCGCAGTTGCACGAAGAACCCAGTCGGTTCCCTGCTTATGCAATTCGTACAGATAACCACCCAGCTCAACATTATGCGTACCGGTAAATGTGGCTTTGCCGTCCGGCGTTTCCACCACGGTGAGACGTTCATTACCGTTCGTGGCGGCGCTACCCTGATTAGCGAAATCCAACAGATGATTTCCGGCGCTGGCCCCGGTCACCACGAGTTTATCGCTATGGTTATTCACTCCGCCGCTCACGATATCAGTCTTCAGCGCAAAGCGGCCGCTTCCGCTTAATCGGCCTACGGTCAGCGTAGTTCCCGGCCGCTCTGACGCGAAAGAAACCAGACCGCCAGCCATTTGAAGCGTACTCACACTGGAATCCCCGGTCATATTCCAGCGGCTACCGGTCATAGCCACATTTAACATCGCACCGTTTTCGCTCGCCGTAGCGGAGGCTCCCGTCCAGACAGAGCCTGGCTGCATCACCATATCGATGGAGCCAGTGTCGGCCTTCACGCCGCCCAGCAGGTCGATCACACCGCTGGCGCGGATACGCCCGATTCCTGAACCGTAATCCTCACTGCTGTCCGTCATTATGGCGATCTCATCCGCCCCCGCCATCGCAACTGACAGAGAATCCGTTAGCGTAATTTCACCACCTGAAGTCGCATAAACCCCACGGTTACCCGACGCGCCCTGAATTGTCAGCGCTTCTCCGTTTATACGGCCACCGGTAATGGCCCACAGCCCATAACCCGGTTTATCAGGTTGATGTCGTCCCGTTACGGCGATTTGGGTATGCGCCAGATTAAGCTCGCCCCCGGACTGAGCGGATGCCCCCACCCCCGCAAGGGAGGTCACAATATTCCGGTGGCTTTTATCGCCGTGATAACTGACGACGGTTCCCGTTTCCACAGAGACCAGTCCTATCCCTCTGGCGGAAAAAAGCTGGCTCCCGGGGCCGATATCGACCTGAGCGCCATATCCAGCTTCCAGGGCACTGGCACCTGCACCCTGGGTGTTTATCGCCAGCGCTTCCCCCCGCATCTGTAAGTGCTCCCCCACGGCCCAAACCCCAATCGCGTTGGCACCGCCAGTCGTTACGGAACTACCGCTGCCCAACTGTACGTCCGCACCGGCCTGAATATTGATGCCGTAAGCATTATCCCCGGAGGTATGAATGTTCAGACGGGAAGCAGTCAAAGAAGACTGACCGTTTTGCGGATCGCCATTGGCACCAAAGATATAAATACCGGCGCTGTTCCGCCCGGCCGTAGTGATGCTGCTGCTCTCTCCCAGGTTCGCCCGGGTACCTTCATTCTCAATATGCAGCCCTTCGGTATTATTGCCGTCTGTGGCAATAGACAGCTCATTCGCCATCAGTTGCGAATTGCCCCGCAGGTAAATCCCTGCAGCCTGGACAGGATCGCTCTGACTGATTACGTTAATTCGGCTGCTGGAACCTAATTCGACCTGAACATCATCGCCATTAACGGCAATGCCTTCGGCAAAAGCACCGCTGCTATTCACAACCAGACGATCGGCACTGAGGGAGCTGGCATCACCGTTCATCATGATGCCGCGGGACCAGGGAGCACCATTATTACTGGTTACGGTCACATCCCGGGAAAGTGAAAAACGGCCGCCACGTTCTTTATTCAGAACCCCATAACCCGTTCCTTCTGTATCGCTTAATGTCGCAACTACGGAATCTCCCGGATTTACGCTAAAACCTGGCTGCATAAAGTCAGTATCATTCAGGCTATTGAGCGTAGCGGCGTAAATACCAAAGTGAAACGCTAACAGACCGGTACCAATAAAAGGAAAAACATATACCCTACGCCATTTCGCAAATATGCGCGGCGGATATTTTAGGGCAGTTTGATGTAAACGCCATGGTTTCATAGTTTCGTTCCCTGAGAAGATAACGATTGCTCTATGTAAAAGCAAAGTTGCACAACAAAAGCCGCGTAGCTTTTAGTGGATTAACTGTTACTTTATACGACCTGGCGATTTTATGGTCATGTGAAGTTTTATTTATTTTTATTCACCGCAGCTTCACAAGCCGCAAAGCATACCAACCGCAATATTATCCGCGATGCAGAACACCAGCCCCCGTTCGATATTGCATTATTTCCAACCCAAAAGCGGAACGATAGCCGAAGACGCAGAAACCCGTCACACAATTTCAGAGGGCGAGCTTACAGTTATACATCGGTATTGGATCCAGAAAAAATAGATAGTTATTGCTCCCGTTAGGCAAAATTTTCAAGACTATTTCCTGAGAATCTTTCAGATAAAATGAAGGGATATATCTGTTGAGCATCATGGTATCCGCATTATCATTCGGAAACCTGGTGGTCCGTACCGATGTTAAGAAATAAATGTTTTCTTCACGGTAGTACTGAAAAATGACCCGACGATCTAGTGACCATATCTTTCCCGTTTCATCTGTCGCTATACCGGTCAGATTGATGATGCCGTTTCTGGCGCCAAAGGTGTAACTGACCATCATATTTATACGAAATCCTTTGCTGTGTTGTATGTAACTCGCGATACAAGAGAAACCATCATCGGTCTCTTCTCTGACATGTATCTCTATCACCAGCATAGCAGCTACAATGGAAAACACGACACAAGCTATTATCATCACTCGCTTCATTAGTATTACTCTACAAAATACTCAGATATGCACTCATTGTTTTTATTGATCTCTTTATCACAACGTATCACGGAGACACGGGGTAATATTTCATATTTATCTATATAGATATAAGGATGGATAGCGCAATCGGAAGAAAACTTCATGCCCCAGTTAATCACTTCGTTTTTGAAGCTTTGAGTTTTAAGAAGATGGTAAGCATAAATTTTGCATCCCTTTCCCTGGTAGATAAACTGGTAATTCGAGTAGTAATTTTTTTGCGTATGATGCTGTGTCCACCAGAAGAAAAGAACCCCCGCCACCAGGCATAAGATACCAGGAGAGATACAACCATTAAAATGAGCGCGTGGTATTCTGGCTTCAGTGAGCGGGGGAGAGCCGCCTATGACCGTGGGTTGTGGTTTCTCTGAAGATATCTCAAGTATGCTGTTCTGAATGTTGCTATCGGGACTCTCTTTACTCTGTTCGCTCCTTGCTGAATGTTCCGCTGGAGGTACTGGAGGTTTACTCTCGCGGCCTTCACAGACAACCTGCGTCTCACTTGCTAACGTTAGCCCTACCCTTGGAATGGTTACGATGATCTCGTCATCAATTCCAGCCTTCTTTAGTGCTTTACGTAATATTGATATATTCTGATAATAAGTGTTTGAAGTCACATGTATTCCATTCTTCCCCCAAACTTCATCCATGAACTCCTGCTGCCCGATGATTTCACCCTGTTTATGAATTAACAACAAAAGACAACGTGCAGCGGGTGAGTTTAATTCCACCTCAGAGCCATGACCATCAAGGGGTTTCAATGTACTGACTGCGGGGCGGAATTCAACTTTACTATTAATGATATAGTGATTATGCATACGGTATCACATCCATTGTCAGCATGAATATATGTTTCAGGAAAGTTCCATATGTCATAAGGATATTATTATAATATTTAGCTGAAGTAAATTAATTTTATGAAGGGTTGCTTTTCATACAGACATCGCTTTGTGCACTTTCCTTAACCCTCATAACACATTGATTATTAATACCATTCTACCATGTCTGACATATGCGTTCAGAATACTTCATAGCAAAAGATGAAAATACGTACAATCTCAACCAGCTAATTATCATTATTCAGCTCCATTTTTTTAACTTTAAAAAACATACAGATACGAAATTTCATAAAAAATGAACTCCGATAACCAGAAAGGTTAAACAACTGAAAACTAATTCAATATAGGAATATTCTGCACATACTGAAATTTTCAACATCAAGATTTGATGAAATAATAGCCTGAAATGTTTCATCTAACTCTCCTTCCTTTATAAGGATTGAATAAAAAATCTTACAGAATGCATCAATCATCATATCTAATGCCTGATTGCGCCGTTGCTGCGTTTCCGGAGATTCGCAGACAGGAGTTATCCTACTCTGTGCCATCAGCTTCGAGTTAACTGATTTTTAATGAATTCATAACGCTGAAATCACCATCAACACACCATATAAAATATCTCGCGGCCTGCCAGAATCATGATAGGAAAAATGGCGATACTACTAATACCCAACGACAACACCCCACAAAAAACAAAGGGTTTTACATTTTATGTTATTTTCTCTACTTCCGACTCTGTGAGTTGCAATCATAAATTTATTTTCTTTTTTTCTCCACAAAAAACACTTCACTTTCTCTTTTAAGAAAACCGGACACATAATTAATACATCTTGAATCTCACTGATATGACGCATTCAGGTTGTGCCTGGCATTCTCGGGCATAACCTTAACAAGGCGGACATCGTGAGCATAAAGATGAGCTCGTACTTTAAAGGATTGTTCCTGCGTGTATACCTCCGCTACGGAGAGTTATGCATACGGAATAAATAATGGTGAAACAGCAATATCGCTAAATAAATTTTCACCGCCAATAATATGTTTATATAAAGGAAATTCTATGAACATGAAAACTGGTCTTTCTCTTACTGCGGTAGGGATGATGTTACTGGCTGGCAGCGTTTCCGCGCAGGCTTATGATGGTACCGTTAATTTTGAAGGTGAAATCGTGGATGCAGCCTGTACTGTTGATATCGGTGCCGGTAACAAAATGACTGTCGATCTGGGTAAGGTAAATAAAAGCACCTTTACTGGTGCGGGTTCTACCGCTTCCGCCACTAAATTCTCTCTGAAGCTGAAGGATTGCCCGGATACGATCACCAGCGCCACCGTAAAATTTGACGGTACCGCTTATTCAGGTGACGACTCTGTCCTGGCGCTGACTGAAGAAAGCGGCGTGGCCACTGGAGTAGGTATCCAGCTTTCCGATCGTACTCAGGCTGTACTGCCGCTGTTTACACCGTCCAGCGCCTACCCGCTGCAGGCTAACGTAGAAAACGATCTGCCTTTCTACGCCCGTTATATCGCCATGTCAGACACGGTGACCGCGGGTCCGGCTAACGCCGTTGCGACTTTCACCATGAATTATAACTAAGTTATTACCTTATTGGGTCGGTAACCCCGACCCAATATTTAACCTAACGGAAAGTCATCGATGAAAAAAATGGCTCTGTGCCTGGCGCTTTTTCTTGGCTGTTCCACAGCCTATGCCGGAGTAATTATTGGCGGCACCCGGGTGATTTTTGAAGGAGGAAAAAAAGAAACCTCACTCAGCGTTAATAATCCGGATTCATCGCCCTATTTAATTCAGTCATGGGTTGAAAATACGGATAACGGAAAGCCACCGTTTGTGATTACACCGCCATTATTCAGGCTGGATGCGCAACAGCAGAATATTATGAGAATTCTTAATGATGGTTCAAATCTGGCTGCGGACCGGGAATCTCTGTATTGGGTCAATATTAAATCAATCCCCTCGAAAGCCGCCGATAAAGAGAACGTGTTGCAGGTAGCGATAAAGACGCGCATCAAGCTCATTTACCGCCCCCAGGCGCTCAAAGATAAGCGGCCAGAAGATATGGCGGAACAGTTGCGCTGGACGCGCTCCGCAGGCCAGTTACAGGTGAAAAATCCAACACCGTACTACATGAATTTTTATGAAATTAACGTTGGCGGACAGCGAGTAAAAGATCCGCAGTGGGTAGCTCCGTTTGCGACGAAAACCTATTCGCTTAATGGGGCGGTCTCGGGAAATGTGACCTGGAAGCTAATCAGCGACTTTGGCGCATCAGGCCGCGCGCATCAAGCACAGCTGTAATGATGGGCGTTTCTGATGTCGGGTTCATGAATTAGCGAGAACAGGAAGGGAATCAGTAAATGATGGCAGTGGCGGAATATAAAAAAATCTCCTCAATGTTATTGGGCATCCTTTTTGCGTCCGGCATGACCACGCAGGCCCTGGCCAAAGCGCAATTTAACCCCGCGCTGCTGGAGCGCCAGGGAAGCGATCGTCCCCGGGTAGATCTGTCGGCGTTCGAAGAGGATGCCCAACAGCCTGGCATCTACCATGTCGATGTGGTGGTCAACCGTCAGGATCAAGAAACGCGCGATATAGCCTTTATGCTGAAAGCGGACACCGACGGCAAAAAACGTCTGTGGCCCTGCCTGAGTGAGGACGATCTGATTCGCTACGGCGTGCGGGTAGATGGATTTCCGGCCCTGAACACCGCAGCGAAATGCGTGGATCTGAACGCCATTCCGGATGCCGACGCGCAGTTGATCTTCAGCGAACAGCGACTGATTCTGAGCATCCCACAGGCGGCCATGACCAATCAGGCGCGCGGCTACGTGCCACCAGAAAAATGGGACGAGGGAATCAGCGCATTCTGGCTGAATTACAGCTTCAGCGGCGCAAATTATTACGCCAAAAAGCCTGGCGCGCGCGATAGTGACAACCAGTATTTAAACGTTCGTCCCTCGCTGAATATTGGCCCCTGGCGTCTGCGTAACTACACGACCTGGAGCCGTAGCAGCCATGGCGATTCGCACTGGGATACGATTTATACCTTCCTGCAACGCGACATCGTAGCGCTGAAGAGCCAGCTTACCCTTGGGGAAAGCAGTTCGCCTTCGGATATCTACGATAGCGTCTCGTTTCGCGGCGTACAGCTGGCTTCAGATGACGAAATGCTGCCTGATAGCCTGAAAGGTTATGCTCCGGTAGTACGCGGCATTGCCCGCACCAACGCACAGGTTATTATCCGGCAGAACGGCTACATCATTTATCAGAGCTATGTGGCGCCTGGCGCCTTTACGATCTCCGATATGTATCCGACCGGCGGCAGCGGCGATCTCTACATCACCATTAAGGAAGCCGACGGCACCGAACAGCACATGGTAGTGCCCTTCGCGTCGGTTCCTGTGCTGCAGCGCGAAGGGCGTATGAAATACAGCCTGACCAGCGGGACCTACCGCTCATACCAGAACAATAACTCGGAGCATACCTTCTTTACCCAGGGAACAGGAATTTGGGGGCTGCCCTACGGCTTCACGATCTACGGCGGAACCCAGCTCTCATCGCGCTATCAGTCGGTGGTTGGCGGGCTGGGGAAAAACCTGGGAATGCTGGGTGCCCTCTCCCTGGACATGACGCAGTCATGGGGAAAGCCAAAGGATGAAGGACGCCAGCAGGGACAGTCATGGCGCGTACGCTACAGCAAGAATTTCGTCGATACCGGAACCAACTTCGCTATTGCGGGCTATCGCTACTCAACCCGCGGTTTTTACACCCTGAATGAGGTCATGGATTCCTGGTACAACAGCGACGAAGACTACGGGCTGTGGCAGGAGCGCCGCCGCAACCGCGCGGAAATGACGCTCAGCCAGAATCTGTGGCAGGGTGCAGGCGCGCTAACATTCAGCCTGATCGGCGAAGATTACTGGAACAATAGCCGCCAGATGCGTTCCGTTTCCGTTGGCTACAACAATAGCTGGGAAGGAATCAGCTATAGCGTTAACTATAGCTATAACCGCAACTCATATAAGCAGGATATCGGTTTCGACGAACACAGTGGCAGGGTTTACGACAAGGACCAGATCCTGGCTTTCAGCATCAATATTCCGCTGGAACGCTGGTTGAGCAATACCTGGGCCAGCTACAGCATCAATACCCAGCGTCATGGGGATACCTCTCAGACGGTCGGCCTGAACGGCACGGCCCTGGCGGATAACAATCTGAACTGGAGCGTTCAGGAGTCCCGGACAAATCACGGCGAAGGAAGCGGCGGTAACCTGAATGCCGATTATCAGGCGACCTACGGCGAAGTGAACGCCGGATACGCCTGGGATAAAAACAGCCGACGCGTCAGCTATGGCATTAAAGGCGCAGCTATGCTGCACGAAGATGGCATCACTCTGAGCCAACCGCTGGGCGAAACCGTTGCGCTCGTGAAAGCGCCAGGCGTAAGCAGTACCCGGGTCATCAACCAGACCGGCGTGAAAACCGACTTCCGCGGATACACCGTCGTGCCCTATATGAGCGCCTATCGCCGTAACGAAATCGCGCTCGATCCGGAAACGCTGGCGGACAACGTCGAACTGGAACAAACCACCCGTAGCGTAGTGCCAACGCGCGGCGCCGTCGTCAGGGCCGACTTTTCCGGACGCGTCGGACAGCGGGTGATGGTGAAGTTGACGCGACCGAATGGCTTGCCCGTTCCCTTTGGGGCAACCGTGACGCCGGAAGGGGAAGGCTCCTCTTACAGCAGTATCGTCGGCGATGACGGCGAAGTTTATCTGAGCGGATTACAGGAAAGCGGAACGCTGGGAGTGTCCTGGGGCAATACGGCGGATAGCCAGTGCCGGGCCAGCTACCGTATCACCAGTGACGGCTCTCCGGGACTTCAGAAAGTGGCGGCGGAATGTCGGTAACGGCAGCCAGACCAGAGCGTATAAAGGAATCAGGAAGGAAAATAATGTTAAACATCCGAACGCTGAGTTTACTGCTAACACCTCTTTTATTTGCTTCCGCGAAGGTGTTTGCCGGCTGTACTTTTGTAGCCTCTCCGGAAACGGTACGGGTGGTGCTCCCTAATCTTGCAGTGGATCCCAATATTCCCATCGGCGGAGTTATTGGAGGAAAAACCCTGAGCGTCGCAAGGTTGCTGACCCTGAACTGTACGGGTAGTACAACGTATCGCTCCTCCCTTCTGGGAAGCTGGGCGACACCAAGCGCCACGGTGCCGGGCGTGTATGAAACAGGATTGCCTGGCATTGGGGTAAAGGTTTCCGACTTTGTGCTACCCGATCGTTCCATGCCGGTGACCAATGCGGCCCTATCCCCTAATCAAACTCTGGGATTAAGCGGTTCCGACATTCAGCTACTGTTTTACCGTACCGGCGAAATTGAACCGGGCAACTTCCCTACCGGTCTGGTGGCCCGTTTCACCCTGCCGGGACCGTCCGGCAGCGCCACTAATATCCTGTCGCTTCAGGTCACCGCCGGCGGCGCCAGGATCAAGAGTTGCTACGCGAAATCGCCCAGCATTACCGTACCGCTGGGCAGACACCAGCGTACGGAGTTTAACGGCCCGGGCAGTACCAGCGATATGGTGGCCTTTAACGTCGAATTGACCTGCCAGGGAGACAACATGCCCGTGAAAGTCTCCTTTAGCGCCAGCGGCGGATCGGCCTCACCCGAACCAGGCGTTATTCCGCTGGACGGTAGCGAAGGCTCGGCCAACGGCGTAGCGGTCAAAGTCGTCAGAGAAAGCGGCACAGCCCTGCAGTTTGATACGGAAGAGACATATCACACTGGCGCTGAAACCAGCATTACGATTCCATTACGCGCCGGTTATATACAAACTGCGCCAACGATAACGCCAGGAATCGCCAATACGGCAATGACTTTTACTATTACGCAAAATTAATTTGCGAATAGTGCACAGAATTCATTCGTTATGAATGAATAGCAAAATACTATTGTCTGAATAACTTATTCGTCGGCAATGGTATTTCATATCCTTAACTGATATTAGAAGGTAATAAAAATGAGAGAATTAACCACTATTGAAATTGATGAAGTTGCAGGCGCATATGGCAATGGCTTCTTTTCCGACATCGGCGAAGCAATTAAAAGCGCTGTTGTTGGCGGAGTTGCCGCGGGTTTTGCCGGCGCCATCATCGGCGGCAAGCACGGTGGTGACGGCGGCGGTGTCCTGGGCTTCGGCGCTATCGGCCAGGGTGTTGGTATGGTCGCAGGCGGTTTGATCGGCCTGACCGGCGGGGTTGTCGCCTCTGCCGCCGTGGGCTGGGACACCACCTGGCAGGTTGTTGACGAAGTCGCCAAAGGCTTCGCCAACGGGACTCTCGTTCCCTGATTATCCGTTCTTTTTAGCCGGGGGAAACCCCGGCTATTCAATAAAACACTGAGGATGTATGAAGACGATATGAGCAATCCTGGTATCTTCCGCTTACAAGTAATTAATCGTCAGAAGGCTGAATGGAGAGGAAGAGCACTATTAACTAACGGACTTCCACCGTGGTTAATTGCGCTACTGAGCATCCTGTTTATGGCCCTGTTACTCTATTTCCTGTTTTTTTTCGACTATACGCGTCGGATTGAGGTTAGCGGAGAGGTGATTACCTTCCCGCACGCCATAAATATCTATTCTCCGCAGCAGGGATACATTAGTAAGGTTTTCGTTAAACAGGGCGACAGCGTAAAATCTGGCGATCCTATCTACAGTATTAATGTCTCCAGGCAAACCACTTCAGGTAATGTAAGCGCGGAAACACTCACGGTGCTCAAAAAGCAAATAGCCAACATCGATCAAATTATCGAAAAGCTAAGTAGTAATAAAAAAGAAACTCTCAGTAACTTGCAGGAACAGCTCACTAATTATCAGCAGAACCATGACAAAACCACCCGCCTTATCACCAGCGTCAAAGATGGCGTAGCGAAAATGCGTGAAGGCATGACCAGTTATGAGGGATATCGCAAACGGGGGTTAATTACCACCGATCAGCTAAATAATCAGCGCTTCATGTTTTATCAGCAGCAGAGTAATCTGCAATCGCTCAACAGCCAGGCAATTCAGGAAACGCTACAGATTTCCCAGCTACGCAGCCAGATACTCACCCGTGCGGCAGAATTTGACAATAACATTACGCAGAATATCTATCAGCGTAATGAGCTTCAGCGTAAGTTAATCGAGTCCGATGCCGGAGCGACCATTATCATTTTTTCTCAGGGAGCCGGACGGGTCGAGTCGCTCAGCGTCACGCCCGGACAGATGGTCAATAGTGGCAGCTCTCTGGCACAGATCCAGCCGCAGGAAAAAACGCACTACTACATGGTGCTGTGGATACCTGACAGCAGCCTGCCCTACGTTAAAATAAAAGATACCGTCAATATTCGTTATTCCGCCTTTCCATCAGAAAAGTTCGGCCAGTTTCCCGGCGTAATTAAATCCATTGCCTATATCCCGGCTTCCCGGGAGGAGATGACAGGCTACGGAAGCGCCCCAAAAGAGAGCGCAGGTAGCGCCAGCAATTACTACAAAGTGCTGGTCGACCTGAAAGACACCGATATCAGCGACAAGGGCCAGAAGATGCATTTATCGGGTGGCTTACAGGCAAAGACCATCGTTTTTCTGGATACGCGTAAATTATATCAATGGATGTTTATGCCGTTTTATGAAGTCAAGCATAGCGTGACAGGGCGGGTTGCAAATGAATAAAGAAATACTGGATTACCTCAGAAAAAAAATTAACTTTGGCCTGACCCGAAAAGTCCCACAAATATTACAGATTGAATCCAGTGAATGCGGGCTTGCCTGCCTGGCCATGATATGCGGTTATCACGGCCTGGATGTAGATATGCTGAACCTGCGTCATCACTTTTCAGTCTCTTCCCAGGGAACGACGCTTAAAGGGCTAATTCGTACCGCCTCGGCTATAGGATTGAAAAGCCGCTCGCTGTCCCTCGATCTGGACGAAGTGAATAAGCTTAAGCTCCCCTGCGTTCTGCACTGGGATATGAATCACTTCGTTGTGCTTGTCGGCCATCATCGGGCTGGCTGGGTTATCCACGATCCGGCATTGGGCAAACGCGTTATCGGTGTTAAAGAACTTTCTGAACACTTTACCGGCGTAGCTGTAGAGTTCTGGCCCGAAAACCACTTCGAAAAAGGCAGCTATAAAACCCGCGTCAAATTGCTGGATCTGATGCGCAATGTCGAAGGGCTGAAAGGCGCATTAGTCAAAATCGCCGCCCTTTCCATCGTGATTGAAGCCATTAACCTTCTACTTCCTGTCGGTATGCAGTTGGTGACGGACCACGTCATCATGGCTCATGACCGTAGCCTACTGATGGTCATTTGCTGCGGGCTGCTGCTGTTTATGCTCTTTCGCACCTTTATGGGCATGATTCGTTCGTGGATAAGTCTGGTCATCTCGACGTTTATCGATGTTCAGTGGAAGAATTCCCTGTTCGACCACATGATCAAGCTACCGCTCTCTTTCTTCGAAAAACGCCAGGTCGGCGATATCCAGTCCCGTTTCTCTTCCCTGGACGTGATACGACGTACCTTTACCCAGGACGTCGTCGGCGGACTGATGGATGCCATCGTCTCCCTGGGTCTGGTAGTGATGATGGCGCTGTACGGTGGGTGGCTGACGTGGGTTGTTGGGGGGTTCACGGCATGTTATGCACTACTGCGACTGAGTACCTATAACGTTTACCGCCGCATTTCCGAAGAGCAGATTGTAAAAAGCGCCCGGGCTGGCTCGCATTTTATGGAGACGCTGTACGGTATAGGCACCATAAAAGCGCTGGGACTCAACGCCAACCGATCGGGAGGATGGCTAAATCTGAATATCGATGCGGCAAACACCGGCGTGCGCCAGACCCGCTTCGATATGTTTTTTTCCGGCATTAATATTTTTATCAACACCATCGATCAGGTCGCGATTCTCTGGATAGGTGCCCTTATGGTGATAGATAACTCTATGACGCTTGGGATGTTTATGGCGTTTAACGCCTATCGCGGGCAGTTTTCTCAGCGGGCGGGAAGCCTGGTCGATTTGGCGATTAAGCTACGTATGTTATCGCTCCACAATGAGAGGATCTCTGACATTGTCTTTACCGAGCCGGAAAAAGAGAATGCGCCACGCCGCCCTTTTGCCCCCGGCGTTCCCGTCAGGCTGGAACTAAAAAACCTGACCTTTCAATACGATCCCTTAACTCCCCCCATCTTCAGCGAATTCAACCTCGCAGTAAAACCGGGTGAAAGCGTGGCGATTGTCGGCGCTTCCGGCAAAGGGAAAAGCACACTGATGAAAGTGATGTGCGGCCTGCTTTCCCCCAATGAAGGCGAAGTTCTGGTCGAAGGCATCAACATTAATAATATGGGGCTGAATAATTACCGGGAGGCGATCTCCTGTGTATTACAGGAAGATAAGCTGTTCTCAGGCTCCATCGCTGACAATATTGCCGGATTCGACAGCAATATCGATATGAAGCTGGTGACCACCTGCGCCCTGTATGCCAATCTTCATAATGAAATCATGAAGATGTCTATGGGCTATGAAACACTGGTGGGCGAACTGGGAACCGGGCTTTCCGGCGGTCAGAAACAGCGCCTGCTGATTGCCAGAGCGCTCTATCGTCGTCCGTCGGTGCTATTTATGGATGAAGCGACCAGCCATCTGGATCTGGACAATGAAGCCTTTATTAATAAGTCCATTTCCGAGCTCAAAATCACCCGTATCATTATTGCCCATCGCCCCTCTACGATTGCATCAGCCGACAGGATCGTTCCGTTATGAGCAAGTTCTGCATTGCGATCGCGCAGGATCTTTATCTGCGTCGGGGGATCAGGGAGATTATCTGTCAGAACGATGGTATCCGCTGCTATAGCCTGAAAAAGCTGGCTGAACTCCCTGACATGATGTTAAGAGAAACGCCAGAAATATTGATTCTTGATCATATTCCTCTTACCCGACAGGAGATTTCAATTCTGGACAGATTTCGACGCCAGGCCCCCGATATTCGCCTGGTCGCCATCTGCGGCGCCAGTTACTTCATGTTTTCACGGGCGATACGAATGGGATTCCATGGCTACTTATCCATTACGGCCCCGCTTCCCGAAGCGATACACGCTATTTCCCTGGTAAAGCGAGGGGGCGGTTATCTGTCTCCGGATATCCTGCAACACTATCAGCGCTATCCGACCGACAATCAGTATTTGAGTCGGCTGACCTCGCGCGAGATCGATGTGTTGCAGGGGTTTATGCGCGGCATGGATAGCCGAACCATAGCCCTGGAACTGGAAATAAGCGACAAAACCATTAGCGTGATTAAGAATCATATTATGCTAAAACTGCAGGCTCCCAATCTGGTCAGCATGCTGGATATCGCGTGGCGAAATCATCTGAATCATTAGCGCCCCATAATGTTAACCTCTGGTCTGGCACCGTTACCACAACGCGACGGTGATGTTTGGTTACAACTAAACTGGTAACCGGAGTCTCATTCCTGTTAAAACAGGCAATGTTTCTGCCAGCCCTGCTGCATGCAGAATAAATTGTTGCAGGAGTCACCCAGCCACTGAGGTCACACCTATGAAAGCCTACCGTTATATTACAGGACCAGATGATGCCGAATTTTGCCGTCGGATCACGCAGTTATTAAATCAGGGATGGGAGCTGGCCGGTCAGCCCACATTAACTTATGACGCTAACAAGCAACGCGTTATTTGCGGGCAGACGGTGCTGAAAGAGATTTCTGGTCTGGAGTACAGCGAAGATATCGATCTGAACAGTATTTGATAGCCGGCCCCCAGGGCCGGCACACATTTATTTATTGAACAGCCCTTTCACATCATGGGGCTCGCAGCGCAGATACTGGTCCGGAGCCTGTACCTTCGCCCCCAGTTTCGCCGCCGCATGCCACGGCCAGCGAGGGTCGTAAAGCACCCCGCGCGCCAGGGCTATCATATCGGCTTCCTGTTCCACCAGCACGGCTTCAGCCTGCTCCGGTTCGGTGATAAGCCCAACCGCGATAACCGGAATCGATACCGCCTTCTTCACGGCGGCGGAAAAAGGGACCTGATAGTTAGGACCAACGCTTATCCTCTGCTCCGGCGCCAGACCGCCGCTGGAAACGTGAATATAAGCGCAGCCCTCTTTTTCCAGCGCCTGACTCAGGGCGATGGACTGCTCGATATCCCAGCCCCCTTCCACCCAGTCGGTGGCCGAAATACGCACGCCAACCGGCTTATCCGCCGGGAATACCCGACGCACCTCGCGGAATACTTCCAGCGTCAGACGCATGCGATTTTCCAGCGAACCGCCGTACTCATCGTCACGCTGGTTGGCAAGCGGCGACAGGAACTGGTGCAGCAGATAGCCGTGGGCGGCATGCACTTCAATCAGATCCAGCCCCAGCCGATCGGCGCGAATGGCGCTGTCGATAAAGGCCTGTTTAATCTCTTCAATCCGCGCTTTAGTGAGCGCCAGCGGCTCACCGTCATGGCTATGGAAAGGCAGCGCGGAAGGCGCTGAGGTTTGCCATCCCCCCTGCTCCGGTGTCAGAAAACCGCCGCCGCGCCAGGGAACATCGGTCGAGGCTTTACGCCCGGCGTGGCCCAGTTGGATACCGAGCGGCATCGGGGAATATTTGCGAATATCTTTCAGCACCTCGCCCAGCGCCTGTTCGGTGTCATCATCCCAGATTCCCAGATCCTGCGGGGTGATACGTCCGTCAGGCTCGACGGCGGCGGCTTCCAGAATCAGCAGCCCGGCGCCTGACAGGGCCAGATTGCCCAGATGAATGCGATGCCACGCGGTAGCCCGGCCGCGTTCGGCCGAATACTGGCACATCGGGGCAATGGCGATGCGGTTTTCCAGGGTCAGGTTGCCCAGTTTTATCGGGGTGAACAGTTGGCTCATGCAGTTTCTCCGGTGTTAGTCACAGCGTTAAGCGAGCAGGCTAAGTATATGCCCAAAAATTTGTGCTGCTTCGCAGGCTATGCCGTTAAGCCCGGCAGACTACTCGTGATAAACCTGACTTCTGCCGCCGTCGATGACGATATCCGTGGCATTAATAAAGCGTGCCTCGTCGGATGCCAGAAACAGTGCGGTATAGGCCACTTCATCGGGCTCTCCCGCCCGACGACAGGGCAGAATCTCCTGCTGTCTGCGCCGTTCCGCCTCCGGATCCGGACAGCTCGCCAGCCAGGCCTCGGCGGCCGGGGTCATAATCAATCCCGGCGAGATACTGTTAATACGTATGCCGCGACTGGCATATTCCACCCCCAGCGAGCGGGTGAGCCCAATCAGCCCATGCTTGGCCACCGGATACGGAAAAGCGCCGGGAATAATTTTATGGCCGTGAACCGAGGCAATATTGACGATATTGCCATACTCCCGGCCCAGCATCCCCGGCAGCACGCTGCGGATCAGGTTGTACGGCCCCTGTAAATTGACATCCATACAGCGCTGCCAGTCCTCCTGAGAGAGTTCGAGCGCATCGCGAAATACGTTAATCCCCGCGCAGTTAACCAGAATATCAATGCCTCCCAGCGCCTGTTCCGCGGCACCGACGGCGCGTTGTACCTGTTCGGGCCGGGTGACATCCGCCACGCAGGCAATAGCGCGTCGCTGATATTGCGTCTGGATTTGGGCCGCCAGCTTTTCGGTATTGTCGCTGGAGATATCCAGCAGCGCGACATCCGCCCCCTCACGGGCGAACAGCGTGGCTATCGCGCTGCCAATGCCGCTGCCCGCGCCGGTGATCAGGGCGCGCTTCTGTTTGAGTCTTTCGCTCATGGTTTCTCTCCCTGCATAATCAGCCAGTCGGCCACCTGCCAGCGCTGCCCGCCGCGCTGAATATCAATCAGCGGCCAGTCGCCGCTTCGCGTCAGCCACGCGATGCCGTTTTCTGTCAGTATGGCGGTCTCTTCGCTTTTGACGCCGCTCAGAGTGGGATTCCAGGCCAGCGCCGTTCCCGGTGCCAGAACGCCTTCGGTCTGTGGCGTGACTATCCAGTCCCGACAGCCGTAGCCCGTCGGACCGCCCTGATGATGATGGCGCCATTCGCCGTCCTGACCCTGCCTTTCATAGGCCTGCTGGATATCGCTAAAAATCGCCTGCCACGCCCTTCCCGGCCGGGAAGCCAGCATGATATCGACGTGAATTTCCGCCAGCGCCAGAACCCGCTGGCGCAGGGCCGGTTCGGGCTCACCAAAGTGGACAATGCGGGTCAGGCTGACGTGCAGACCCTGGCGTTCTGCCCCCAGCGTCATCATCACTTTGCGGATAACGGGATACGGCCCGGGAACCGGATGTTTAAAGCTGGCGATACGCTCATCGGCGGCCACCAGCACACAGACCGGACGGATCGCCTTTTCCAGGCAGCGATGGGCGATTTCCGCTTCTATCTGCTGTTCGCTGATACCGGGACTGAGCCCTCTGGCAATCTGTTCCAGCAGCGTTGCCGCCTCTCGCCCTAATTCGGCGAAGCGTTCCTGTTCCTGCGGGCTCAGCCCCTGGCGTAGCAGGACCAGTTTATCCGCCACATCCCGGGTCCCTGCCAGAGGCGTATCGCTGCCCAACGCCCCGTTGAAAATGTCAGGAAGCCCCTGTCTGAGGCTCTGATACCAGGGATAGCTCGCGGTTTCGTATTCAAAAGGCATAGGCTCTTCGGCAACAATACGCGCCAGCTCGTTATCCGGGGCCAGCAGCCGCACTTCGCAAGGGGTAATCAGCAGGCTGGCGACCCCGACTTCCGCCCGTTCCACCACATGAAAAGTCGCGCCATCGGTCAGCCAGGCGATATTGTCACGCCGCGTCAGCAGCACGGCATCCAGTTGCCAGCCCGCCAGCGCTTCCTGCACCCGTCTTAGCTTATCGCTCATCAGGCGGCCCTCTCTTTATTCGAATCGGTATCCACGCTTTCACGGCCCATAATCAAATCAGCCGCCCGGTGCGCCACGGCCATGACCACCGCATTGGTGTTGCCGCTAATGATGTTGGGCATCATAGAGGCATCCACCACGCGCAGGCGCCCCAGACCGCGCACCCGAAGGTCGCTGCTCAACACCGCCATAGGATCGTCCCGATGCCCCATACGGCAAGTTCCCACCGGGTGATAGCCGGTTTTCACCATGCGTTTGCAGTGTTCGGCTATCTCGTCGTCAGAGCGGATGTCCACGCCGGGGAAAATCTCTTTGTCGACCATCTCTGCCATCGGCGGCGCCGCTATCACCTGACGGGCAAAGCGGAATCCGGCGATAGTGCGGGCCAGATCCTCCGGGTGGCCAAAAATCTGCGTATCCACCCGGGGTAACGCAGCGGCATCGCGGCTTTCAAGCGTGACGTGGCCCGTCGCTTTCGGTCGTAGCAGCAGGGAATTTATCGTGACGCCGTGGCCGGGGTTTTCCCCCATCACATCGCGGTCGAGGTAGACCGTGGGCACGCAAAACATCTGAATGGTGGGAATGGCTCCGCCGCTGAGAGGGTCGAAAAACGCGCAGCTTTCCACCCCGGTGGTCGTCACCGGGCCGGTTTTAAACAGCAGATACTGAAGACCCGCTTTCATCATCGGCCAGCCCTTGTCCTGACCGTAGTAGCCCCATGCGCCGCGCGTTGTCGCCACCACCGGCACTTCATAGTGGTCCTGCAAATTTGCCCCTACGCCTGGCAGAGAGCGGCGCTGCGGGATCCCCTGCTCGCGCAGCGCCTCGTCTGGCCCCACGCCGGAAAGCATCAGCAGCTTCGGCGTTTGATAGGCTCCGGCAGCCAGAATCACCTCTTTTTCCGCCATTGCGGTTTCATCGACGCCATGACGTTGAAAACGAACGCCAACGGCATCGTCCCCCTCGAACAGGATCTCCTTCACCAGAGCCTGTGAAGCAATGGTGAGGCGTGAATCGCCGCGCAGCGGCGTAATAAAGGCATCCACCACGCTGCACCTTTTGCGCGTCCGCCAGTCGATGGTGTGTTGCATAAAGCCCACGCCGCTCGGATCGCCCGCGTTGAAATCCGGCGAGTATGGGATGCCCATCCCCTGCATGGTTTTCACATAAGCGCGGCTCAGCGGGCTGAAATGGCCCAGATGGGAAACCTTCATCGGCCCCCCGACGCCGTGGCTGGGAGCCCCCAGGTGATCGTTATCTTCGATCGCCATGTAGTGAGGCAGCAGCGAATCCCACGACCAGTCCACGCCTTCGTGACCCAGAGCGTGGTTCCAGTCTTCATAGTCCTGGCGATGACCGCGCATGTAGACCATGGCATTCACCGTTGAGCCACCGCCCAGTACCTTCGCCTGGGGCACAATGACCCCCCGACCGTTCAACTGAGGCTGCGGCTGGGTCTGGTGCATGGTCAGATAGCGGTCGCTGGCCAGATATTTCATGTAGCCTGCGGGCATTTTCAGTACCGGATGGTACTCATCGCTTCCCGCTTCCAGCAGCAGAACACGGGCGTTGGCTTCCTTAACCAGCCGCGCCGCGACGATACAGCCAGCGCTGCCGCCGCCCACCACGATATAGTCGTAACTTTTCATTACCGCTCTCTTATTCTGATATTGCTGAATCCAGTTTTCGTAACCGCGCCACCGCCGGATTATTTTGTTCTCCGGGATCCTGCGGGCTGAGCAGGAACAACCACGAAATAACCGCGCTGATGACGTAAAGCGCCGCATAGCCCCAAATCACCCCTTCGGTGTTGAAGAGTCCGTTGAAAATGCCATACAGCGCAGGGCCGAAGAAGGTGGACATCCCGGCAGCGAAGCAGTAAATCGCCATCGCATTCCCCCGATCTTTTGGCTGACACAGGGTGGAAAAGAGCGCCGCGGCGGGCACGTAGCCACACAGCGTAATGCCGTACAGGCAGGCAAAAATGACGCTCAGTACAAAGCTGCCGCCGCTCCACAGCGGAACGAAGTACATCAGCAGCATGGCGATTGCCGATCCCAGACCGCCGAACAGCGTCAGCACCTTGCGCCAGCCGATAATGTCGCTCATCTTGCCAATAACCGGGTTAAAGCTCATGCCGACCAGCCCCATAATCGTTATCAGGCTGAGGTATTCGGTTTGGGAAAAGCCGATGCGTTCGGTGAAGAACCCCGGCAGGAAAATAAAGAAGCCAAAGTAAGGGGTCGTATTGATGATACGCACCACGGCAGCAGCGGCAATGCGCGGTTCACGCCACAGAATATCGATACCGCCCATCAGGGTGCGTCCTGGGCTCTGGTGGCGATGCGCTTTATCCAGCAGCGGGGCGTAGCCCGTGCGCTCTTTCAGCGCCACCAGCATCACCAGCATCCCGACGGCGACGATCGCCAGCGACAGCCACAGGGTGGCGTATTCATCCATCAGTCCTATCGAAAAGATCGCCACCAGCGATCCCAGGGTCGGCAGCCCACCGGTAAACGACAGCCAGAACCAGCCGGTTGCCGATCCGCGCATATCGGCAGGCGCAGCGGCCTGGATCCAGACCAGGAAGGCGTAGGCAAACATCGGGTAGGCGATGCCGCGCGGGCCGTAGGTGAGCATCAGGGCAATGACGCTTTGTGAAGGTAACGCCACCGCCAGGAACAGGATTTCAAAGACAATCCAGATAACGCCCCCGAGGATCATCACGTTCCTTGGACCAATCAGGGTCGAAAGCGCTCCTGCCAGCCAGGAGCCGATAGTCACCGTCACGCCGTAAAACGCGATGACGGTGGTGGCGATATCCAGCGTGAAGCCGTTACGGCTGAGGTATGGCGCGATAAAGTTAGACTCCACGCCGTCGCCAATCATAAAAAGCAGGACGGCGACGTAGCCCCAGGCCAGTGCGGGCGGAATACCCAGGCGCGACAGGACAGGAGCGCGCGATGCCAGTTGTTGATTATTATTCATAGCAGGTGATTCCCGTTAAAGTTAGCCGTCCTGGGGGAGATAGATCAGTCGCTCTCCTGGCATCATCAGGTGAAATTTTTTGCCGGGATAACGGGTCAGCATGTCATCGACAAACCAGGCGGGGTTGTCGCTGTTGCAGGTAAAGAGATCGTAATGACAGGGCAGCAGCAGATCGCTGCCGATCCTATGGTGCAGATCCGCCGCATCGCGAAAGTTCATATTCGGCATAATGCCCCTGGCGCCGCGCGCATAGTCGCCGCCGTTGATCGGCAGGACGGCGATATTCGGCCGTAACTCGCACATCTGCGTCTGGAGTTCTGGCGTGACCAGCGTATCGCCGCTGTGCCACAGGCTGAGATCCCCGCAGACGATGTGATAGCCCAGATAGCGATCGTTGCCCTGCGCATCACGCTCATATTCGCTGTGGGCTGCGGCAATGGGTAATACCCGAAATTCGCCCACCGTAATTTCCTGCCCGGTTTTCGCGGCAAACACCTGGCCGCCAACGATCGTATTTTCCCGCTGCAGGGTGGCGGCATCCGGCGCCGGGATCCAGAACGGCAGCCCAGGCGCCTGCTGTGCCAGAGGCTCAAGGGTGTCCATATCCATGTGATCGTCATGAAAGTGGCTTATCAGGATGGCGTCGCAGACCGCCAGGGCCTGCGGCGGAATGACAGGAGGAAAACGGCGCACAAATTCCGTACCCGGGTGCGTTCTTTCAATGGCATCGCTCAGGTAGGGATCGATAGCCAGCAGCGTGCCCGCCGCATTTTTTATCACCAGTCCCGCCTGACCAAGACTCCATAGCGCAAGTCCTCCTACTGGAACCCGGGTCGCGGTGAGTTCGTTTGCCAGTTGCTCTGGCGAGCGTAAACCAAATACCATGATTACCCCCTTATCTGGAGAGTCAGGACTCTATCTAAGCCTGACTGCCATGGCTGGGGGTGGTGTCACATTGCACAGTAAACGCACTTTACTGAACCAGTGAGAGAGCCCTGCTCATCAGGGGAGGAGACGGGATGCATCAGCCCGGACTGAACAATTTTCAGGTACGTAAACACAATAAGGCCCTGTTTATGTCCCTGATGTGGCGCCATAAGCGACTCAGCAAGTCGCGGCTGGCGCAGCTCAGCGGACTCACGATTCCCGCATCCAGCAATATTCTTGAAGAGCTGATGAACGAGGGAAAGCTGGAGCATTCGCCGCAATCACTAAGCTCGCGGGGGAAAAGCAGCGGCAGCTATCAGTTGCCGTCCACTGGGGCATGGACGCTGTGTATGTGCGTCACTCCTACCCGTATTGAATACCAACTGGCCGATGCCCAACTGGTCGGTCGGGGCGAATGCGGGCAGATAACCTTTAGCGTGACGACGCCAGAGGCGCTGCTCAGTCAAATCGCCAATGTGTGGCGACGGGTAAGCCAGATCTGGCCAAAGCAGCGCATCAATCTGGCGCTGGCCGTTCACGGCCAGGTGGATCCGGTTACCGGGGTTTCGCAACATATGCCCCAGGCCGCCTGGAAAGCGCCGGTCGAGCTAAAATACCTGCTGGAAGAGCAGCTAAAGATTGATGTGCGCGTCGATAACGACTGCGTGATGCTGGCGCTGGCGGAAAAATGGCTGAACCCCCGGCAGCAAAGCGAGTTCTGCGTTATCAATGTCGACTACGGTATCGGCTCTTCCTTCGTCATCAATGGAGAGATTTTCCGTGGGAATCTTTATGGCAGCGGCCAGATTGGCCACACCGTTGTCGATCCTCGCGGCCAGCGTTGCAGTTGCGGAAGATACGGGTGTCTGGAAACTGTAGCCTCGCTGAGTGCGCTAAAACATGCGGCCCGCCAGCGCCAGCCAGGCGCAGAGCCCACCAACCGACAACTGCTGGCCGCATGGAAGGCCGGCGAGCCGTGGATTCTTGACTGGGTCAGCCACGCCGCCGCCGCCATTGGCATGAGCCTGTATAACTTTCTGAATACCCTTAATATCAATCAGATTTGGTTATATGGCCGCAGTTGCGAATTCGGCGCGCAGTGGCGTGATGCCATTATCCGCCAGATTGCGTTTAATCCCTTCGATCCGCAGGACACCCTGAAAAGCAAAGCCACCAATATTCATTTCGGCCAGTTAGACCGCGCCAGCCAGATACTGGGGATTGGCTATCTGTATGTCGAAGAACGATGATATCCCCGACAGACTCCACGCTGCGGGGACATTATCCGCTCCCCGCCTCCGCCAGTTCACAGGGCGCATGATAAGGCACATCCAGCAGTCCGTTTTTAAAGATAAACAGGCAGGCTTCGTTGAAGTTGGACAGCCCAAGCCGTTCATACAGCTCGATCCGCTTACGGTACAGGCTTTTCACCGACAGCGCTAAAGCCCTTGCCGCCTCTTCCATAGACTTACCTTCCCTGAGCAGTATCAGCATTTGGCGCTCTTGTTCACTCAGTCGGATTTCATCAAACCACTCTCTGGTCAGGCGATTCCCTTTCGTTTCCAGAAACAGACCAAACATCGCCGCCATATCGGTACGCGCCATAGCCATATCCATACACCACTTCAGGCTCAGCAGATGCGCTTCGCGGTAGCGCATCTCTAACACAATGCCGCTAACGCGCTTACCGTGACTTGCGGTGCTGAGCATCAGATACTCCGAAAGGCGCAGTGGCGCCCGGCTGTCCACCAGTACCGAATATTCATTACCGTCGCTGTCAAAAATTTCTCCCTCGGTAGAATGCAGTAACACTATATCAGGGAAGAAATTTTTGATTCCCTGAAAGAGATAGCGATCCTGAGTAACCAAAAACATTGAACCCGCCACAAACCATCCCGTTAACAATAATTTAATAAAATCCTTTCTAAAAGCAGAGGCTCGACTTTCTCCTCTACTCCCCGAGTCTGGTTTTCTCTCAGTGACGATATAACTAACCTTTAAGTTAGTTACCCTCAATAACAACTCCACTCCCCATCGGTATTAATAAGCTGTATCTAATCACTAACCCCATTAACTGAAGCATCAATTATAAATAAAACGGAAGTACAAAAAAGCATCTTCTCAATCCATTCAGAATTTTTGTCACGAATCGTCCCAAATAGTTATAAGAAAACCACGAATAACTATAAAAAACTGGCCTGACCGGATAGTTCCTGGACTGATAAAAATAAATAAACACCATTTAAAATCAGCAAGTTAAACAAAAAGTAAAATAATCATTTTATTCTATCAATACATCCACTACAGAGTTTTCTTAAAAGTATCCACGCGGCTATCTGGGATATTTATTCGAAAAGATATCAGGTGTACATTTCACCCTGGTTATCTCTCCCCCTTATCTGAAAATCGGTTTCATTCATTAACTTGTCATACTTTATGAAAGACGGAGCGACATACAGAAAGAGATCGGCAGCAAAGCACTTATCCAGTCTTTAAATGGTGGGTTTACAACACCACAACTCGCATACAGACACTGTTTGATTTTATTCACAAACGGTGAATAAAACTGCGCCCTGGTGCAGATGGGATATATGGACGTTATTTATGGATCTATTACCTGGTATCAATAAGTTATTCCTTTACAGCAGGACTAAACTATCATTCTCATTAACATTCATATTACTATTCCCGCTTATGGTTCAGGGGACTGAATCGGTATATGAGGAACGAGTATTACAGGCCCGGAATGGCAATTACGCAGCGCTTCTGGACTATCTTCAGCATTATCAGCAGCAGCACCCGCTCAGTAACGAACAGGTAGCAGACTGGATTCAGGTCGCCTCCTGGGCCGGACATGATGATGACGTGGTTCGTCTTTGGTCATTATGGCAGAGAAAAATGGCCCTACCTGCCCGGGCTGATGCGGCGGCGGCGCGCTCTTATCGCAATCTCAAACGTTGGGCGCCTTCGCTGGCGCTGTGGGATCGCGCCCGTCGCCTGGCACCAGAAAACGACGACTATCGCATCGGATGGATAAAAACCCTGGCCGATGCCCGCAGGGATGACCAGGCACTGCGCGAAGCCCGCCGTCTGGTCGCGGCCCAACCGAGCGCGCCGCACCTGCAAACGCTCTCTTATGTTTATCAGCGTCAGGGGAAAAGCTGGGATCAGTTACTGAACGATACCCGCGCATACTCTGCCGCACCAGGGGATCAGGCGGTACTTAATCGCCTGATTAACGCCCTGACGCTAAACCGAGTGAGCGATCCCGCTCTCAGGCTCTCAGATAAGGCGGCGCTTTCTCCTGAACAGCGCCGCGCCCTGGAATTAGATGCGGTCGCAGGACTGGTGCGCCTTGCCGATACGCCATCCCGCAGCGAACAGGCGCGCTTTACCCTCGCTCAGAAGGCGCTGGACCGCTATGACGCGCTGTTCGCCCGCTGGCGTCATGAGCCCGGGGCCGACGCCGATATCGCCCGGGCGCGTATCGACCGCCTTGGTGCACTGCACGCCCACGGCTACTACCACGACGTTATCAGCGAATATCAGTCGCTCAGCGCGCAAAAGACGGCGATTCCCCCCTGGGCGCTACGCTGGGTGGTGTCTGCATATCTGGCAGAGAAAAAAGTAGATCGCGCACTGGCTATCATTCGCCAGCATCCGGAGCTTCCCCCAGAAACGGAAGAAGAGGATCAGAACGAAATGCTCTACGCCCTGATGGACAGCGGTCAGTATTCATCCGCTCGCCACTACATCGGGCGAATGACCCACAACGTCCCGTACACCCGCTATGACTTCGGTTCGCCTACGCCCCAGCCGAACGATCCGTGGCTTGTCGGGCAGTCGCTCTGGTTTCAGTATCTGCTGATGACTCATGCGCTGCCGGAAGCTGAGAGGCTGTCCCGTCATATGGCGACAACGGCCCCCGGAAACCAGGGGCTACGTATCGACTATGCGTCGCTGCTCCAGGCCCGGGGCCTACCGCGGGCCGCCGAACGCGAACTCAAAGCGGCTGAATCGCTGGAGCCGTCGAACATCGAGCTGGAGCGCCAGCAGGCATACGTCGCCATGGATCTCCAGGAGTGGCGACAGATGGATCTACTGACCGATGACGTTATCGCTCGTACGCCGCTCGACCTCGCCTCACGACAGCTGGCCAGGGCACGCGAGGTGCACCATATGTCAGAACTGCGGATCAACGGTACGCAGGGGATCCATTCAGACAATCCGGTCAGCGGTAGCCACGACCAGAACTGGGAGGCGGCGATCTATGGTCCGCCGATGGCCGACAACTGGCGTCTGTTTGGCGGTACCCGCTTCGCCGCAGGCCGGTTCGATGAAGGCAAGGGCTTCAGCCGCAACGTTTCCGGCGGCGTGGAGTGGCGCCCCCGTAACGCCTGGGCCGAACTGGCGCTGTCCAATAACAATTTTCACGGTGCCAACAAGCCGGGCGCGCGCGTTTCTGCCTGGTATGACGTTAGCGATAGCTGGCGACTGGGGGGCGGGCTTGAGCGTATATCAGCCAGTACGCCGTTACGGGCGCTGCGCAATGGCGTTAGCGCTAATCGCGCCGAAACCTGGGTACGCTGGTATCAAAACGAACGCCGTGAGTACCGGTTCGGCTTCGCCGCCAGCGACTTTTCCGACCATAACCGCCGTCAGGAATATAGCCTGGAGGGCAAAGAGCGCATCTGGCAGGCCCCCACCCTGACTCTGGATCTGATTCCGGGATTATCCGCCAGCGCCAACAGCCATGATGATGCGGCTTACTACAACCCAAAGCGGGATCTTTCCGCCACGGCGGCCCTTGCCGCCGATCACGTGATGTACCGGCGCTACGACACCGTCTGGAGTCAGCAGTTTATGGCCGGCGGCGGCGCCGGATGGCAGAAAAGCGAGGATACCGGCGCCATCGCGCTACTGGGATACGGCCAGCGAATTCAGTGGAATAACGTGGTCGATGCCGGAGTGATGTTGAACTGGGATAAACGCCCCTATGACGGCAAGCGCGAAAGTAATCTCTCCGTTGCCTTTGATGCGAATTTACGGTTTTAAGGATAAACATGCTGAATAAGAGTCTGCGCATCGGCCTGATGGTTATTGGCTGGTTGGCTATCGTTTTTTGCGCCCGGGCCGGGGAAGTCACCTTCGTGGCGCCGCAGGAAAGGCCCCAACTGCAAGCCAGTAAACCCTGGCCGAAAAATCACTTTCTGGTGCTGGCTTACCATGATGTGGAAGACGATGCGGCCGACCAGCGTTACCTGTCTGTACGCACCAGCGCGCTGAACGATCAAATTAGCTGGCTGCTGAGCAACGGCTACCGGGCAGTCAGCGTCCAGGAGATTCTGGATGCTCATAGCGGAATGAAAACGCTGCCTCCAAAGGCTTTTTTACTGAGTTTCGACGACGGCTATAGCAGCTTTTATACCCGGGTCTGGCCGTTGCTTAAGGCGTATAACGTACCCGCGCTCTGGGCGCCGGTAGGAAGCTGGGTGGATACCCCCGCCGACCGCCAGGTTAACTTCGGCGGGCTCATGACGCCCCGGGCCAAATTCGCCAACTGGAAGCTGGTGCGTGAGTTAAGCCAGTCGCCGCTGGTGGAGATTGGCGCCCATACCTGGGCGTCGCACTACGGTATTGTGGCGAATCCCCAGGGCAGCCATGAACCCGCAGTCGCCAACCGTTTTTACGATAAAGTTTCTGGCCAGTACGAAAACGATCTGCAATTTATTCGCCGTATTGATAATGACGTACGCCGGGTCACCGACAAGATTCATCAGGTCACTGGACGCTCTCCACGGGCCTGGGTATGGCCCTATGGCGCGGCAAACGGCACAACGCTTGACGTCGCCAAAAAGCGTGGCTACCAGCTGGCTTTTACCCTGAATAACGGTCTGGCTAACGTGCGGGATCTGGATAATATTCCGCGTCTGCTGATAGCCGGGAATCCGTCGATTAAAGCCTTCGCCAGTATGGTGGCCCGGATTCAGGAAACCGATCCGGTGCGAGTCATGCATGTGGATCTGGACTATGTCTATGACCGGGACCCCGTCCAGCAGACAAAAAATATCGATGCCCTGGTGCAGCGCGTCTACGACATGAAAATCAGCCATGTCTTTTTGCAGGCGTTTTCCGATCCGCTGGGCGACGGCAATATTCAATCGCTTTACTTTCCCAATCGCTGGCTGCCGGTACGCGCCGATCTGTTTAATTTTGTTTCCTGGCAGTTACAGACCCGGGCCGGGGTAAGGGTATACGCCTGGCTGCCGGTGCTCTCTTTCGACTTAAATCCGTCACTGCCGCGGGTTCAGGAGTGGGACCCGCAGTCTGGTTATGCCCGGCGCGCCACCCAGCCGTATCAGCGTCTTTCTCCCTGGAATGCGCAGGCTCGCAGGCAGATCCTGGATATCTATGAGGATCTGGCCCGCCACGCCACCTTTGACGGCATTCTGTTTCATGACGATGCGGTGCTTTCAGACTTCGAGGACGCCGGGCCGGACGCCATGGCCGCCTGGCGCGCCGCCGGTTTTCAGGGCGATATCGCCACGATTCGCCATAACCCGGCGGAGCTTCAGCGCTGGACCCGTTTTAAGAGCCAGGCTCTGGTGGAATTGACCCGCACTCTGAGACAGGGCGTGCGAGAAATTCGCGGTCCCCAGGTGAAAACCGCGCGCAATATTTTCGCTCTGCCAATCCTGGAGCCTAAAAGCGAAACCTGGTTCGCCCAGAATCTGGATGATTTTCTGGCGACCTATGACTGGACGGTGCCCATGGCGATGCCGTTGATGGAAAAGGTGCCGCAAAGCGAGAGCGACGCCTGGCTGACGCGGCTGATCCAGGCCGTGGCGGCCCGCCCCGGCGCGCTGAATAAAACCCTGTTTGAGCTACAGGCCAGGGACTGGAGCCGGAAGCCGCAAAACGCGATTGCCGACCAGCAACTGGCCCGGTGGATGCGCCTGCTGCAGCTTAACGGCGTTAAACATTACGGCTACTACCCGGACGACTTCATTAATAACCAACCTGATATTTCACGCATCAGGCCTGAATTCTCTTCCTACTGGTATCCTGACCATGACTGATCGCATTATTGCATTCTCCATTCTGTGCCTGGTATTCGGGTTGCCATTAGGCGTGGCCGCGATATTCACCGGGGAACTGATTCTGGATTTCGTTTTCTTCTGGCCGCTGTTTATGTCGGTGCTGTGGATAACCGGCGGGCTCTATTTCTGGTTTCAACTGGAGCGCCACTGGCCCTGGGGCAAAAACCGGCCACCGCCGAAACTGGAAGGCAATCCGCTGATTTCCATTCTGATCCCCTGCTTTAACGAAGAGAAAAACGCCCGGGAAACCATTGAGGCTGCGCTGGGCCAGCGCTATGAAAATATTGAGGTTATCGCCATCAACGATGGCTCTTCCGATAACACCGCTCAGGTTCTGCGCCAACTGGCGCAGGAGTGCCCAAAACTTCGGGTGATTCAACTGGCGGAAAACCAGGGCAAAGCGGTGGCGCTTAAAGCGGGAGCGGCGGCGGCGCGGGGCGATCTGCTGGTCTGTATCGACGGCGACGCCCTGCTGGAGCGAGATACAGCCGCTTACCTGGCGGCCCCGCTTATCGAGTATCCCCACGTCGGCGCCGTAACCGGCAACCCGCGCATTCGCACCCGTTCCACCCTGATCGGCCGTATCCAGGTCGGGGAGTTTTCCTCGATTATCGGGTTGATTAAGCGTACCCAGCGGATCTACGGCAGGGTATTTACCGTTTCCGGCGTGATTGCCGCCTTCCGCCGCCAGGCGCTGGCGGATGTCGGCTACTGGAGCCCGGATATGGTAACCGAGGATATCGACATCAGTTGGAAGCTCCAGCTACGGCACTGGACCATCTTCTTTGAGCCCCGGGCGCTGTGCTGGATCCTGATGCCGGAGACGCTAAAAGGACTGTGGAAACAGCGCCTGCGCTGGGCCCAGGGCGGCGCGGAGGTGTTTCTGGTCAACCTGCGTCGTCTGTTCCGCTGGGAGCATCACCGCATGTGGCCGCTGTTCGTGGAGTATGCCCTTTCCACCACCTGGGCGTTTGCCTGTGCGGTCACTATCCTGCTGTTTATCGCCAGCCATCTGATCTCGATGCCGCCCAACCTGACCGTAGACAGCCTGTTTCCGCCGGAATTTACCGGGCTGCTGCTGGGCGTGATGTGCCTGTTGCAGTTTCTGGTCAGCCTGTTTATTGAACGACGCTATGAAAAGAGGGTGGCCGGATCGCTGTTCTGGGTGATCTGGTTCCCGATGGTGTACTGGATGATCAGCCTGTTTACCACGCTGGTCTCCTTCCCCAAAGTGATGCTTAAACGTAAACGCTCCCGGGCCCGCTGGATAAGCCCGGATCGCGGAAAAGGAAGAATATAATGAACGAGAATGCCTTAATACTGACCGAGCACCGCATGCTGCCGCGCGTTTTCGACGGTGTATTAACCACCATCGCCTGGGCCGGATTTCTGTTTTTCCTGTATCACAATTTACTGACCCAGATTACCGCACAGCATAACCAGCGCTGGGAGGTAATTATCGCCTCGTTTAATACGGTGCTGGTTTATCTGCTGATTGCCGTTATCAACGGCTGGCTGCTGATTCTGTGGTATCAGTACAATCTGCGGCGTTATGACGCCAGACGGCACGGCGCTCTGGCTTCATTACGCCATGACGAACTGGCGGAAAGTTTTAACGTAGCGCCCCAGATTATCTCTGAGATGAGTCAGTACAACCTGCTGACGGTCTATCACGACCAGATTGGTCGAATTATTGATTTAAAGGCCAGCCGTTCAGAGGATGAAGACGCATAACTCACGCCCCCTGACGGCACACGTCCCTCAGATAGTCGATAAGCGCCCGCACCGCGGGCGCGGTGTGGCGCTGGCGCGGATAGTAAAGGTGCCAGCCAAGAAACGGCGGGCAGTACGGCCGTAGCAACGGGATAAGTTCGCCGCTTTCCAGCCAGGGGGCGAGCTTATCTTCACTCCAGAAAGTAATGCCCACTCCCTGAACTGCCGCTACTGCGGCCACCTCGCGCCGGGTGGTGATAAGCGGCCCTTCCACCGCCAGCGAGATCCAGTGCCCGTTCTGGAAAAACTCCCAGCGATACAGACTGTTCTGCCCCGGGTGGCGCCAGTTAATGCATTTATGATGTTGCAGATCCCCCGGTGTTTCAGGGGTTCCGAAGCGTGCCAGATAGGTCGGAGAGGCCGCCGCCACCATCCGCAGTTCCGGCCCGAGCGGGCAGGCTACCATATCTTTCTGGACAAATTCGCCCAGGGTAATGCCCAGGTCAAAACCTTCCGCAATCAGATCGACGAAAGAGGATTCCGCTACGATATCCAGCACGATATCGGGATAGCGTGCGTGAAAGCCCCCCAGTACCGGCGCCAGCACATCGTCCGCGGCAATGCTGGAAACATGCAGCCGCACCCGGCCGGACAGTTTTCCCGCCTGGCTACGCGCTTCATGGAAGGCGGCATCCAGTTCATCCAGCGCCGGTCGCAGTCGCGCGTGCAGGCGCTGCCCGGCTTCGCTCAGCGACACGCTGCGTGTGGTGCGATGAAACAACCGGGTGCCCATCTTATCTTCCAGCCGTCGAATCACCTGACTGAGCGCCGAAGGGGTAATGCCCAGGGCTCTGGCGGCGGCCACAAAGCTGCCCTGCTCCGCAATAGCCTGAAACGCCCGCAGCTGCTTATAGTCGCTGTCTTTCATGAATTATATATCAGTAGCTAATCAATTCATGAAGAATGCGTGGTATTAAACATCAATGTCAACGCCCGCAGAATAGGAGCCTCACACCATACCGGAGAGATAAAGATGCTGAATCAACGTGCGTTAGGTCGCCAGGGGCTGACCGTTTCTGAAATGGGCCTGGGCTGCATGGGAATGAGCCACGCTTACGGCGTGGCCGACGAACGGGAGTCACTCGCGACCCTGGATCGCGCCCTGGCGCTGGGACTCAATTTTTTCGATACCGCGGAATTCTACGGCCCTTACCTGAATGAAGAACTGCTCGGACGCTGGCTCACCCACAGCGGCCAGCGCCAGCAAACCGTTATCGCCACCAAATTTGGTTTCGATATCAGCAAGACGCGGGCCAGCGGTCTGGACAGCCGACCGCGGCATATCCGTGAGGTGGTCGAGGCATCCCTTAAGCGTCTGCAAACCGACTATATCGATCTGCTGTATCAGCACCGGGTCGATCCGGATGTGCCCATCGAAGAGGTGGCTGGCGCCGTCGGCGATCTGATTGCCGAAGGCAAGGTGCGCTACTTTGGCCTGTCGGAAGCGAGTGTGGAGACCCTGCGTCGGGCCCATCGGGTACAGCCCGTCAGTGCTCTACAGAGCGAATATTCGCTGTGGGAACGCAATATTGAAGCAGAGATCCTGCCGGTGCTGCGCGAACTGGGTATTGGTCTGGTCCCTTTCAGCCCTCTGGGGCGGGGATTCCTGACCGGCCACGCAAAACCCGCCCAGGACTACCCGAAAGATGACTTCCGCTCGTGGGGCGATCCGCGCCTGCAGGGTGACAACTACGCCTTTAATCTGACCCTGGTCGATGCAGTAAAAGCGCTGGCAGACAAACACGGCGCAACACCGGCACAGGTGGCGTTAGGCTGGCTGCTGCACCAGGGGCCGGATATTGTGCCGATTCCCGGCAGTAAGCGGCGCAGCCACCTGGAGGACAACCTGGGCGCGGCGGCACTCAGTGTGTCGGCACAAGAGTACGCCGGACTGTCGCAACAGTATCAAACCCAGGGCGAGCGCTATACCGATGCCTTTGCGCGGTTTGTCGACCGTTAAAAGTGATGCGGGGGAATCCACTTCCCCCGCATTCGTCAGCTTATTTTTCCCACAAGCGAATCACCGCCCGCTATTTTTGTCCTGATCCGACAGTCGCTCACGGAGTCGCGGTACGGCAAAGTCGAGAAAACAGCGCAGTTTCAGCGCCATCTTCCCCCGGGATGCGTGAACCAACTGCACGGGTTGTGGCGGCGCTTCATAATGCGACAGAATCTCTCGCAGCGAGCCGCGCGCCAGAGCATCATCCACCTGATAGTACAATAGCCTTGCCGCTCCTGCGCCCTGTTCCGCTGCCTGTACTGCTGCCTCAGCGGCCGTTACCGAGAGACGGGGGAGCACACGACAATCAATCATGGCACCGGAATCCGGCTCGTGAAAACGCCAGTGGGTCAGTGGCAAAGCGCCGGTATTGAGTATTATCGCTGGCCACGCGTTGAGATCGGCGGGGTGTCGCGGCTCCCCCAGCCTGTCCAGCAATTCGGGACTGGCGCAGGCCAGATTACGCATCATTCCGACCCGGGTCGCCACCAGCGAACTGTCTGGCAGGTTGCCAATTCGCAGCGCCATATCCACCTGCTGGTCAATCAGATCCAGGTTGCTGTCTGAGAAAATCAGGCGAATATTGATTTCCGGCCAGGTAGCCAGAAATGCCGTCACGACCGGCAGAAGATGCTTGCGCCCTAACATAACAGGAGCAGTAATCAGTAATTCTCCTCTGGGCGTGGCAAATTCGCCAGCCGCCGCCTGTTCGGCCTCGCTGACCTGAGCCAGAATTTTTCTTGCGGCGGACAAATAGTCGCGCCCCGTATCGGTCAACGTCAGTTTACGAGTAGTGCGGATGAGTAACTGGGCACCGAGCAACGTTTCCAGTTCAGCCACGCTCCGGCTGATCGTTGTCAGAGAAGCCTTAAGCGCCCGCGCCGCGCCGGAAAAACTCCCCTGCTCCGCCACTGTAACAAACATCGCCATCGCCTTAAGCCTGTCCATCCCACCTCCTGCCAGAGCCGCCGGAATAATGTTCAGGCCCCCGCCTGAACAGGCGTCACCCAGTCGCCACGTTTCACCACCCTGGGCACAATACCTAAATCCCTGGCCTTTTCACACAGCCGCGCAACCGCATCCGGCGTCTCTTCATAAATTCCCGGGCGATGAAGCTCGCCGTGATGAATGGGCACAATCTGCGTAGCTCCCAGAATATGCGCCGCCACGGCGGCCTCTTCAGGAAGCATTGTGGCATTAAAAGGGCTGGGTGGCTGGAGGTGAGGAAGTGCCACCACGGCTCCATTCACGGGCAGGAAGGCAATGTCGATATGCGACACCTGCCGGGCCAGCGCCCACCAGTACCCATGATTAAGCGTATCCCCGGCATGAAGGATGCAACACTCTCCGGCTTCGACAATCCAGCAGCATTGCGGATCGCCCAGGCCATCCACGGCCGGACCTGACATCATGCGAAACGGCCCCGCCTGGTGCCACTGCCAGGGTTGGGTTATCACCGTTTTTAAACCCGATAGGGCAAATTCACGCTCCGTTTGAGCCGTCCATGCTAAATCATCCCCCTCGCCCGGAGTGGGTGCCGGTCTGAATACCGGCGCCCCTGGCGCCAGGGCATGAACCAGGGCATCAGGGTCTGCATGATCGGCATGCAGATGCGTGACTAACGCCGCTATTGCGCCCCCTGGACGTAAAGGTTGCGGGAATTGCGCATCGGAAAGAATGGCAGAGGTATCCTGAATATAATCAATAAGGAGCGTCTGACCGTTAAAATCAATTTCGATTCCGGCCCACCCTAAATAACGTATTTTCATTATGACTCCCGACCCGTAAATGAGCCTGAAAGTTTAGGTTTGTCATTTAACGAGAACAATCCATGCCTGATGGGAATAACTATCCCGAATAGCGGGAGAATCGAAAGGTGAAGTCTGGCAGCCGCTACGCCAGTTTGATATCATGAGCACGGCTCACGCCGCATCCGGGACGACCCGGGTGACTTTCATCTTTGTCAGGACGACCTGGCGCTAATGGAGAAGTCTGTTATGGCGTGGATTTTCCTTGTCGCCGCCGGTATCCTGGAGATTGTCTGGTCATATACCATGAAACTGTCCCACGGATTTACCCGCCCCAGTTATGCAGTGATTACCATTGTGGCCATGATTGCCAGCTTTGGCCTGCTTTCGTTTGCCATGCGTACCCTGCCGCTGGGTACTGCCTATACCATCTGGACCGGTATTGGCGCGGTTGGCGCATTTATGGTTGGCCTGTTTATTCTGGGCGAACCAGCATCATTAATGCGAATAATCGCGGCCGTGCTGATTGTTTCAGGACTGGTATTAATGAAGATTGCTTCCTGAGTGAAATAAAAAAGCCATCCGATGAGGATGGCTGATACTCTTTTCGTCAATGGCCAGGACTGTGATTATTTATAGACTTCCGCCTTAAAGCTGCCGCTGTTATCGACATATTTTCCTTCAGCATCAATCACATATAAAATCAGCTCACCCGTTTCAGGGACCGACCATTTATAAACACCATTGCCAATTTCATATTTTTTGTCTGAACCACTGAATTTAGCCCCCAGCACTTTATTGGCCGTGGCCTTGTATCCTTCTCTTATTCTCCCCTGAGGAGTCGCTAGCGCGAAATCTTCCCTACCATATTTAATCCAACCAGACGCCAGAATAGAAACTTCATCGCCTACCTGAAGCTGGATACCCGTGCTGATGCCTTCAGGAGCAGTCGCATCTATCTCTCCAGACCAAACAGGTTTAACTGCCATTGATAACTCCTTTCATATTGTCGATGAGTTATTAAAATCTCATCCTCATCATTTATTCTTTGCAAAAAAACATCCCGCTGGACGATTTATATTAAGCAGCTTTCAGGGCCTGAGTTCGGTATTCTATCGAACTCAGGCTTCTTTCTTTCGTTGCCGGGATAGTTTTTTACTCTTTCCGCCAGTGGCGAAGGCCGTGATTACTTATAGACTTCTGCCGTAAAGCTGCCGCTGTTATCACCATAGCCATCCGGCTTATCGGCAACGTACAGGTGCAGTTCGCCCGCTTCCGGCGCGGCCCATTTATAAACGCCATTACCAACGTCATAGCTCTTAGTTGAAGTACCAATACGCGCTTTCAGCACGATCTCATCTTTGGTCTCGAGCCCGGCGCGAACCCGCCCCTGCGGCGCGGCCAGCGCGTACTCTTCCTTGCCGTATTTGATCCATCCGTATGCCTTGATGGAAACTTCATCGCCCGCGTTGAGCTGAATACCCGTAGCAGCGCCCTGCGGATTGTTTGCCGGAACCTGTCCTGACCATGCAGCTTTTGTTGTCATTGATGTTTCCTCTTCGGTGGGGTGAATAAATTAGCAAAACTTATATTTTGAACCAGTACAGAATATTAGTCATTTATGAGAGAAAAGAAGGGATATAAGGGATGGTAGCTTGTACAAAAATTATCAAGCAATTGAAATAAATAATTAAAATAAAATATTTATAGGATTTTTCTCACAAATAACATTAATTAATTAAATGATATTATAGAATAATAAAGCATATTATCACCAGGGATTCTTATAATTCATGCCGTTATTTTTTCATCAACTCACGCCGCCCGATAGCGCTCGGGCGGCAAATTCCCCTGACAATCAGGCGGATAATTAATCCGCCACCCAGCTCGTGCCTTTGATATCAATCACAAACCGGTACTTCACGTCGCTTTTTAGCATTCGGGCAAAGGCCGTTTCTACCTCTGCGCCGCGAATCATCTCTATCTCAGCGGTAATGTTATGTCGACCGCAGAAGTCGAGCATCTCCTGGGTCTCTTTAATGCTGCCGATGGAGGTGCCGCTGATGCTGAGGCGGCGGAATACCATGGGCGTGACGTCCGGTGACGGATGGGGGCTGTCGGGGATCCCCACCAGCACCAGTTGCCCATTGGTTTTCAGTGCCGCCAGGTAAGGGTCGAGTTCGTGCGGCGCGGCCACGCAGTCGAGAATCACGTCCAGACTTGCCGCACAGGCGGCCATCTGATCGGCGTCGCGCGATACCACCACCCGGCTCGCGCCCAGGCGACGGGCATCGGCCCCTTTTTCCGGCGAGGTGGTGAACAGGGTCACTTCAGCCCCCAGCGCGCTGGCAAGCTTCACCGCCATATGGCCGAGCCCGCCCAGACCGATCACTCCAACCCGGTCGCCAGACTTCACATTAAAGTGGCGCAGCGGCGACCAGACGGTTACGCCCGCGCACAGTAGCGGCGCCACGCCCCGGGGATCCAGATTTTCCGGAACCGAGACCACAAAGCGCCGATCCACCACGATATTCTGGGCGTAGCCGCCCCGGGTCATCTCCCCGGTATAGCGATCCTGACCGTTATAGGTAGGCGTAAAGCCCGCTTCGCAATACTGCTCTTCGTGCTGCTGGCAGAAATGGCAGTGACCGCAGGCATCCACCATGACGCCAACGCCCACCAGATCGCCCGGCTGGCATTCGCTAACCGCCTGACCGGTGCTCACTACCCGCCCGACAATTTCATGGCCCGGCACCAGCGGATACTGGCTGACGCCCCACTCATTGCGCGCCATATGCAGATCGGAGTGACACACCCCGCAGTAGAGAATGTCGATCAGCACATCGTCCGGCTGCACGTCACGCAGCGTGACTTCACCCACGCGCAGCGCCTGGTCGGCCGCCTGCGCCATTATTCCGCGAATTTTCATCGTTACCTCTGGCCGGTTATTAACAGGGCGCACACTATAGACACATGGTATCTTTATTGGTAGTAGTCACCATTTGGTAACCATTAAACAGAAGGATATAAGATGCCGGTGATTGTTGACGGTAAACTCTGCTTCTTTGCAGATTCCGCGCCGCGCAGGCTGATGGCGCTTTTTTCGGTCAAGTGGAGCACCATGGTGCTGCATGCGCTGTGGCACTGGCCGGGCCAACGCTGCCGACCCGGCGAGCTTCAGCGCAGTTTGCAGGGTATTTCCAAGAAGATGCTGCTCCAGACGTTAAGGGAGCTGGAACAGCGCGGGCTGATTACCCGCCACGTCTACCCGGTAGTGCCGCCAAAGGTCGAATATCAGCTCACACCGCTGGGTAAAACCTTTGCCGAACCCATCGAACAGATGTATCAGTGGGGGCTGGATAACGAGGCCGCGCTGGATGAAATGGAACAGAATTACCGCAAGGCGCAACAGCCCGGCGACCCGGTCTGATGCGCCTTATGATTCGATTCAGGGAGCATTCAGGAAGTCGATAACTGCGCTATTGAGCGGCCCCGGGCACTCTTCCGGTAGCCAGTGTCCGCAGCCGGGCAGCACTTTGCCTGTGACATTACTTGCGTAGCGACGCAGTTGATCGACCTGAAACTGCCCCATTCCACCGTGCCCGCCGCCGCCAATCGCCAAAACGGGAAGCGTGAGCGGCGTGCCGGAAAGCTTCCGGTTATCCTGTACGTTCTGATTCAGCTCGCGATAGTAGCCAAAGGCCGCCGCCAGGCTGTGCGGTTTGGCGTAAGACTTCGCATACATATCCAGCAGTTTTGGGGTGAATACCGCCTTATTAACGGCATGCGTTTTAATAAAGTGTTCGAAGAACAGGCGCTCTTTACCGGTAATCAGCTTTTCCGCCAGTTGCCCATCCGCCGCAAAGAAACTGAAGTGCCAGACCAGCGATTCCCCTTCAGGCGTGAAGGCCGGAAATTCGTAAATGCTGTCATCAGGTATCGGCGCTTCCATATAGACCGCCTTGCGGATCTGCGCCTGGTGCTGCACCAGCATCGGCCAGGTATTCCAGATGCCAATATCGTGGGCCACCAGATCGAACTTCTGTTCACCGCTAAATCGGGTGGCAAGCTTAAACAGTAGCGGTGCGACGTCCCGTCCCCGTAATGAAGGCGCTGGCGCTGACTGCCCCAGCCCCGGGAGATCCGGCGCTACCACCGTGTAGTGCTGCGCCAGCAGCGGCATGAGCTGGTGCCACTCATACCAGGTTTGGCCAAAGCCGTGAACCAGAAAGACCAGCGGCCCGCTACCGCCTTTGACATAGTGCAGCTTAACGCCGTCAACGGTCTGATAATGGCTGGTAAATCCCGTCGGGATCGGAAACTCTTCCTCTGCGCAGGCCGATACGGAAGACAGCAGCGCCAGGGCGCCGCACAGAGCGCCAGTAAAATTACGTAACATGATGATTTCCTTAATTAGATGGGGAAATTACAGAGTGCCGGTACGGGCACCCGGACGAAAACCGTGGCGCCGGGCCGCCAGCGCGATACAGAATCCTGCCGCCAGCAAAATCAGCAGCGCCCAGGGAAAGGAGTCAGCCCCCCAGCGGTTCAGCAACAGCCCCCCAACAATGCCGCCACCGGCAATTGCGCTATTCCAGGCCACCACATTCATCGACAGGGCGACATCGGCGCCGTCGCCGGCGCTATCCGCCAGCGCGGTCTGCAACAGCGTGGCCGCACCGCCAAAGGTGATCCCCCAGAGCGCAACACCGGCATAGATAACCATGGTCTGAACGGGGAACAGGGCAAACAACAGGGCGACCAGCGCAAAAATCGCCAGACTGACCAGTACGCACAGCCGCAGCCAGCGATCCACAAATCGCCCCGCAAACCCAATTCCCACCAGCGCCGAAAGGCCAAAAACCAGCAGGATCACATCCACGTGCGCCAGTAACCCCGACAGCGACACGAAGTCAGCGATATAGGTGTAGAGAATGTTGTGGGCCAGCATCCAGACAATCACCACGCTCAGTATCGAACGAACGCCAGGCGTACTGAGCACCGGGCGCAGCCCCAGGGCCTTAGCGCCGGATTCGCCAGGATAGTCAGGCACCTTTGCCAGCACCCAGCCGATCAACCCCAGCGTCAGTATCGACATCACGCCAAAGGCCATACGCCATCCCACCAGGTTACCCAGCCAGGTTCCCGCCGGTACGCCAAGCGACAGCGCCACCGGCGTGCCGACCATGGCTACCGCCATCGCTCTTCCTTGCATGAAATCCGGCACCATCCGTCGTGCATACCCGGCCAGCAGGCTCCAGGCCAGCCCGGCGGAAACCCCGGCGAAAAAGCGCGCCAGCAGCGTCAGCCAGACGTTAAACGACAGCGCGGTAACAGTGTTGAAGATAAGAAATCCCACGATAGTCAGCAGCAACACAGAACGGCGACGCCAGCTACGGGTGGCGATGGTGAGCGGGATGGCGGCTATCAGCGAGCCGATGGCGTAAGCCGTAACCAGCTGTCCAGCCAGGGGCCGGGATATATTCAGCCCTTCCGCCAGTTGCGGTAGCAGTCCCGCTGGCAGGGTTTCGGTCACGATACAGATAAATCCCGTCATCGCCAGCGCCAGCAGCGCTCCCATGGGTAAGCGATGAACCGGATTTTCACAGGTGGTGGTGGTCACAGATTCGCCCTCATTGCAGGTGTTATTTTTAATTAAATACCAATCGGTATATATTTATAGTGTGAACCTTCCGGCGATGTCAACGACATAAATATCGATCGGTATAAAATTGGTAAATCTGCTGGCGACGAGCTTGTCCACGACTTATGTATCTATTAGTCTATAATCCGGCGTACTCCAGGAGACAAAACGATGGCGAAAACGGGTCGACCGCGGACATTCGACCGCGAAGAAGCAGTAGAGCAGGCAATGTATCTGTTCTGGCAGAACGGCTATGAATCCACCTCCCTGAGCCAGTTGAAAGCGGCCATTGCAGGAGGGATCACCGCGCCCAGTTTTTACGCCGCATTCGGCTCCAAAGAAGCCCTGTTTCTGGAGTGCGCGCAGCGCTATCTGGCCACCTGGGCCCACGTGACGGAATGTCTGTGGGATACCGATCTTCCCCCTCGTACAGCGATAGAAACCGCGCTTCTCCAGTCGGCCAGAATGCAGTGCGGCGAAGGGCATCCTAAAGGCTGTATGGTTGGGTTAGGCACCATGAGCGCCCCATCAGAAAAAAACGCCGCGATTACCGAACCCCTGACCCGCTCCCGGGCGCGTACCCGGGCAGGTATTACCGCCTGTATTAAACGCGGCATTGCCAGCGGCGAATTGCGTGCCGGTACCAACATCGCGGCACTGACCACGGTTTTCGACAGTTTTCTGCTGGGGCTGTCGATACTGGCCAGAGACGACGTCGCTCTCGATGCGATGGAGGGCGCCATCTCCCTGGTCATGCGTAACTGGGACGCAGAAACCCGGGACTAAACCCGTTAAATATCCCCCAAAGCCCCGGCCAGGAAGGCCAGAAAGTGGCGCACCGCGGGCATCTGACCGCGACGGGAGGGATAAAGGGCATGAATAATGCGCTGCGCCGGACGCCACTGGGGCAGAATATTCACTAACTGCCCGGTCAGCAGGTCGTCACGAATCATCATATGCGGCAGAATGGTGACGCCGTTGCCCGCAAGCGCGGCCTGACGCAGAAGCACCAGATCGTCGCTGGCGAGCCGCGGGCGGTAGGTCAGCAACCGCTCTTCCCCTTCGGCATTCATCAGGCGCCACTGGCGATAGAGCCGCTCTTCTCCCTGACCGGCGCCCAGCAGCGGCAACTGCACCAGAGATTCCAGACTTTGCGGCTCGCCATAGCGCGCCAGCAGATCCGGATGGGCCACCAGTAGCTGATGGCTTTCCCCCAGTACCTTGATCACCAGTTCGCTGTCTTCCAACGGCGGCGGCAGCACCCGCAGCGCCAGATCCAGCCCTTCACCAATGACATCCACCCGGCGATTGGTCGCTTCCACCTCTACCATCACATCCGGATAGCGCCGCATATAGTCGGCCAGGATATCGCCAACGTGAGCATGCAGCAGGACCACGTGGCAGCTCAGGCGAATGGTGCCGCGCGGCGTATCACTGGCCCTGTCGATCACCGCCTGAGCCGCCTGGGCATCCACCAGTAGCGCCTGACAGTGCTGGTAATACTCCCAGCCGATATCGGTAACGTTAAAACGACGGGTCGAGCGTTGGATAAGTCTGACGCCCAGCCGCTCTTCCAGTGCCGCGATGCGGCGACTGAGCGTGGAGCGGGGAATGCCAGTGGCCCGGGCCGCTTCGGCGAATCCGCCCCGCTCCACCACTTTGGCGTAGTAATACAATTCGTTGAGATCCTGCATTGCACTGGTTCATTTATGGAATAGTGATGTCCATTTTAGGCCATTTTATTAGCATCGGCTCAAATATAAACTTATCCGGTTCTTTCCCCACTTATCGTCCGATCCGGAGGTTTGCCTTTCCATGTCCGTTACCCCCGAACAACGCTTCCGCCGCTGGACGCGTTGCTCTTTACTACTGGCCGTACTGACCTTCGGCTACTTTGTGGTGGCCGATATTCTGATGCCTCTGACGCCCCATTCTCGCCTGTTGCACCGGGTGATTCCGGTCGCTCCGGAGGTGAGCGGTCGGGTGGTGGAGGTGAGCGTTAAAAACCATCAGTATGTTCACGCCGGCGATGTGCTGTTCGTTCTGGATGACAGCGATTACCGCACCGCGCTTCACGATGCCGAACTTAGCCTGCAGCAAACCCAGGATCAGAACCGGGAGCTGGATGCCTCACTGGCCGAAGCCCGGGCCAGCCTGGCGCAGGCCGAAGCGGCCTGGCGAGTCGCCAGCAATGACGCCCACCGCTACCGCAGTCTGGGAGGCGTCGCCGTTTCTCGTCAGGAGGTGGATAAAGCCGTCGGCAGCGAGCGGGAATACGCCGCGCAAATCGCTCAGGCCAGAGCGCGCATTCACAGTCTGGAGATCCAGCGTGGCCTTTCGGGCGAGGCCAACCTGCACGTGCGTCAGGCCCGCAGCGCCATTCATCAGGCCCAGCTCAACCTGGATAGAACCCGGGTGCGGGCGCTGGAGTCCGGCTATGTCAGTAACCTGAACCTGGAGCCCGGCGACTATGCCAGCACCAGTTCGCCGCTGCTGAGTCTGGTCAGCCCCCGGGCACAGATTTACGCCGACTTCCGCGAGAAATCGCTGCGCCACGCCGGGGCTGGCAGCAATGCCCGGGTGGTCTTTGATGCCCTGCCGGGCGAGGTGTTCAACGCTCAACTGGTGTCCGCCGAAGCGGGGATCGCCGACGGGCAGATTCTGGCGGACGGTAAGCTGGCGGCCACCGAGGCGAGCGATCGCTGGGTGCGTGATGCTCAGCGTCAGCGGGTCTACCTCGAACTGGAAGAAACGTTGCCGGTAAACCTGCCCAGCGGCGCCCGTGCGACCGTTCAGATTCTGCCTCTTCACCACCCGCTGCTCAGACCGCTGGCCTGGCTACAGATTCACACCGTCGCGTTATTACACTATGTCTACTGAACAAGCTCTTCACCATCTTGATGAGAATGGCCTGCAACAGGTAAAACGCCTGGTACTGGGCGCGCTGGCCGGTTTTGTTATCCCCAAATTTTTTGCCTGGGATTACGGATCTTACTTCGCCATTTATCCGATGATCCTGATGGGGCTGGTGCCGGTGCTTACGCCACACGTGGTACGCCAGTTTCTGTTTAGCGGCTGCTTTAACGTGCTGGTGACGGTGGTTATCGCCGACATCTTTATCAATCAACCGGCGCTGATGGTGTTATTGATGCTACTGGTGAATTTGTTCTGCTTCTGGCTGATGGCCAGCGGTATAGCCTTTCTGGCGGGCGCCCAGTCGCTGCTGGCGATTCACGCCATGGTGCATCTGGGCAGCTATCACGACACGCCGCTGACCGATTTGTGTCAGTCACACCTGGCAGCTACCGCACTGGCGCTGGCCAGCGCTTTCGTTGCTTACTGGCTGTTTCCGGACCGCGAGCCTCGCCCGACACCGCCGCAAATAACCAAAGACAGCAATACGCTACGCCACCAGATTACCATTGGAACCCTACTGGCGACCCTGTCGTTTCTGGCTTTCCAGCTATTTGACGAGAAAGATTCGCTGGCGGCACAGGCGGCAACGCTGCTGATCCTGTTTCCCATGCGCTGGCAGGGCATTTACGCCATCAGCATCCACCGCATTTTCGGGACGCTAATCGGTTCTGCCAGCGCCATTCTGATTCAGGCGCTGCTGTTTACCTGGGGAGAAAATCTGACGCTGATGAGCCTGTTCTACGGCCTGGGCGTGGCCTGGTTCGCGGCAGAGCACGTGCGGGAACGCAGCGGTCCGGTGCAGGGCTTTTGCGCCATGACGGCGCTGGCTATCTTTTTCGGGCTAAAGACGCCGGGTTCGGATGTCTTTTACGGTGCGCTTTATCGTTTCTCTTCCGTGTGCGTCGCCATTGCCTGCACCCTGGCGTGCGGCTTTCTACTGCATCAGATGCTTGAGAAAGTCTGGCCTCAGCAGCACTGAGCTTCCGACATCAAATCATCTTAAAATTATGTAATCACAGGATTCTTGAATCCTGTGATTACACATTTCAATGCTCCAGCCCGGTGAATCCTGTCATCACAACATCCTGTAATCATTAAATCATAAAATCCAAAAATCAGCCCTCAGACCGCATGTTCTCTGACTTTTCTTCAATACTTCCCCGCCACACTCTTTAATTAAAAGATTATAGCATTATTTAATCATTAAATGATGTCATGCAAAGATACAAAAATCAGACTGTTATCTATGGCCGTAATTATGTAATGATGAGAATCTAATAATCATAAGATAATTACATTAGATAAGGATAAGCCATGGCTAAGATTATCGCTTTTCTGAACGGGAAAGGCGGCGTGGGAAAAACCACTGCGGCGGTGAATGTGGCAACCGCCATTGCTCGCAAAGGCTACTCGGTCGCTGTTGTCGACACCGATCCCCAGCAGAGCATCAGCAACTGGTATGAAGAGAGTAAGTGCCAGTTTGATCTGACCGAAGCGGCCAGTGAAAAAGAGGTCTACCAGGTCCGTAAGGCGTTAAAATCCTATGATTATGTCATCATCGACGGCGCCGCCGCGATTTCAGCCATTTCGGCTGCGGCGGTGATGGTTTCCGACCTGGTGCTGATTCCTGTTACCCCTTCCCCGCTGGATTTCGCCGCCTGTAGCGCGATTCTCGCTGTGCTGGAAGCGCGGCAGGATCTGCAACCTGTCGTCGCTCGTTTCTTTATTACCCGTAAAGTGCAGAAAGCGCGCATGCTGTCGGTACTTAAAGCCTCCATCGCCGATACCGGCGTACCGGCGCTACGCACCGGCATGGCCCAGCGCCAGAGCTATGTACGAGTGATGCTGGACGGCAGTACCGTATTCGATACCGATGACGGTGCCGCAAAAGGGGAGATTGAAGTGCTGACCAACGAGATACTGGAGCTGCTGGTATGAAAATGAAACTCGGCCAGAACCGCAACACGGTTCAGGCAGTCAATTCGTTACGCAACGCTACCGGTTTGACCAAAAAACTGCAGATGAACATTCCGGAAGAGTTGCACAAGTCCTTTAAGATGGCCTGTCTTAAGGCCGATATGGATATGACAGAAGTGACAACAACGCTGATAAAACAGTGGCTTAAGGAAAGAGGCGAAGATTAAATACTCTTGTAATCCTGTAATCATAAAATCAAAAGATTACAGGATTATAGAATGATTGAATCCTTTCAGGCTTCCCTTCCCACCAGGGAATGTCGCTCAGGGCAGAGGAGAGCAGACAGAATGCTTAGGTGTTTTTCCCCGAATTCTTAAGGCCATTACCCAGTGTTATGGGAATACGCTTTAGCCCAGGTTTACGTACTATGTTTGATTTATGGACACTAATCGTTTTTTCACTGCGGGAGAGTCTATCGGATATAATTTTATTCTTGGCACTGTTCAAACAAACCAGAAATATTTTTCTACAATAACGGCCGGACGATAAAGAATAACTACGCTGTAATTATTCATACTTAGCGGCCCGCCGAACCCCCGAAGATATTCGGCATGGATAATAGAATCAGATTATTTACGCTCATGAACACACTGAACATCTGTTCCAGCCAACCTATTAATTATTATATATAAAATACTCACATATCTCTGCTCTTTGTTCCAGCAACGTGCCACAGCAGTTGAACCCGGTTTTAAATTTTGTATAGATTGAATAACTCACGCTATATTTCCAGCCCAACCCAATATCTTTACCAAAACAATGAGATTAAACAACTCAAGCAACATATTTTTTTAGCTTCGCGCCTCACGATCTAAAAAATATCAAACGACATCATTACGCATCGGGTAAAGAGATGTTTTATAAACGCATCGTCCGCCAATACAACGGTATACCGCACTGGCGGGAAAGACCCCGGCTTCTGCTACACTATTCTGTCTTTACAGGTCTCTATCACTTAACAAAAGGCGGAATACGATGTCGCAACACGAATATCAACCTCCCAGAGTATGGACCTGGGAACAGCCTGAAGATGGGGGCACCTGGTCCTCCATTAACCGCCCTGTATCCGGCGCCACCCATGAGACGACGCTACCGCAAGGCAAACACCCGTTACAGCTCTATTCACTGGGGACTCCCAACGGCCAGAAGGTCACGATTATGCTGGAAGAGTTACTGGAGAAGGGGGTAAAAGAGGCGGAATATGACGCGCACCTGATTCGAATCGGCGAAGGCGATCAGTTCTCTAGCGGGTTTGTCAGCGTCAACCCGAACTCCAAGATCCCGGCCATGCTGGACTGTTCCACCACCCCGCCGACCCGCCTGTTTGAGTCCGGCTCTATCCTGTTCTATCTGGCGGAAAAATTTAGCCACTTCCTGCCAACCAGCCAACCTGCGCGCGCCGAAACCATGAACTGGCTGTTCTGGCTCCAGGGATCGGCCCCCTTTGTAGGCGGCGGTTTTGGCCACTTCTATGCCTATGCGCCGGTCAAAATCGAATACGCCATTAACCGCTACGCCATGGAAACCAAACGCCTGCTCGACGTGCTGGACAGGCAACTGGCGAATCACGAATGGGTGGCGGGCGATGAGTACAGCATTGCCGATATGGCTATCTGGCCCTGGTTCGGCGGACTGGTACTGAACCGCTCTTACGATGCCGCCGAATTCCTGGATGCCGCCAGCTATAAGAATGTGGTGCGCTGGGCGAAGGCGGTAGATGCCCGACCCGCCGTGAAACGCGGACGTATCGTCAATCGCACATCGGGGCCGCTTTCCGAACAGCTACACGAACGTCACGACGCTTCGGACTTCGATACGCTAACGGAAGATAAACGCCACGGATAACCCTGAATGGAACGCGCCGGGCACTATCGCCCGGCGTTCTTTTATCGGGCCGAAAGCGGCTTCATGCCAATACGTCGCTTGCGGTTACGCCTTACCAGCGCCACCGCTTCTGAGTGACTTTCCACTGCTGGCGGCGAACCAGCCAGCGGCTGGCGAGAGCTCTCTTTGCTCAGCCAGGCAGCGGTTCCCCCAACGGCTGCGGCAAACATCAGATAAAACGCCGGTGCGAGCGGGTGCCCGGTGCTTTCCACCAGCCACGCGCTAAACAGCGGCGCCGTACCGCCAAACAGCGAGGTGGAGAGATTATAGGCGATCGCCATACCGCCATAGCGGACCGAAGTGGCGAACAGCGCCGGAAGCGTGGAAGCCACGGTACTCAGAAAACAGCTCAGCAGCAGGCCAAGTACCAGCATCCCCACAAACGCCAGCCCCAGATTGCCGCTACCCAGTAGCCAGAAGCAGGGCAGCGACAGGAACAGGAACCCCAGACAGCCGGTCATCCACAGCGGACGGCGCCCGATGCGATCCGACAGCATGCCAACAAAGGGGATCACCGCCATCATGCACAGCATGGCGACCATTACCACCGCCAGCCCCTGAAGTTCGCTAAACCCCATCACCACATTCAGGTAGCCCGGCATCCAGGTCAGTAGCATGTAGTCCGAAACGTTAAGGATAAACACCAGCCCGATGCAGATCAGAAACGGGCGCAGGCTGTTCGCCAGCAGATCCCGCCACTGCTGTACCATGCCGGGCGGCTTCTCTTTCGGCGCCTGCTTTTCCAGGTACTGACGAAAGGCCGGAGTCTCCTCCAGCCGCAGCCGCAACCATACCCCTAAAAGCCCCAACGGACCGGCGATCAGAAAGGGAATTCGCCAGCCCCACTCGCGCATTGCCTCATTGCCCAACAGGTGCGTCAGACCGGTCACCAGCATCGCCGATATCACCAGCCCGAACAGCGTGCCGATCTCCAGCCAGCTTCCCATAAAGCCGCGCTTTTTATCCGGCGCATATTCGGCAATAAAGGTCGCGGCACCGCCATATTCACCACCGGTGGAAAATCCCTGAACCAGACGCGCCAGTAGCAGCAGCGCCGGCGCCCATAGTCCGATAGCGGCATAGCTGGGGATAAGCCCTATGGAAAACGTGCCCAGCGCCATCAGAATCATGGTTAATGCCAGTACTTTCTTACGGCCAATGCGATCCCCTAAGGGGCCAAAGAAAAGTCCACCCAGAGGGCGAACCAGGAAGGCCACCGCAAAGGCGGCATAGGTCGACAGCAACTGCGCTACCGGGCTGGCATCCGGGAAAAAGACCGAACCCAGAATGACAGCCAGGTAGCCGTAGATGCCGAAATCAAACCACTCCATGGCGTTTCCCAGCGAAGCCGCACCAATGGCGCGCTTCATCAGCGGTTTGTCCACTATTGTGACATCGCTGACCTGCTGCGGCAGTTCCTGATCTACAGATGATGAGTTTGTCTGCATCGCAATTTTCTCCTGCCAGGTCACGGCCGACGACCGGTGTCGCCACCCGAGCGGAAAAACCTCTGTCATCAACAAACCCCGTTTCCGGCAAAGTACCCGGACGCCATCAGGCACACCTCGCCCGCCAGACCGGAGCCTGAGAGCGTCTGATAAGGGGATCGGGAAAAAGCGTCTGATATCGGGTGCCGGAGCCGTCACCGGGCAAGCCAGAACGGCGCGTGCTGGACCCCGTAGTCAAAATATCCGGCAGGCGTAAGCTGCAGGACGTTTTGAATACCGATTCCGCAACGGGCGGATTTTCCGCATGATTTACCTTTAAGTCGACCGATCCCCCTGCCAAAATGACCGAACGGCAGCCGCGGCTGCCGTTCAGTCATGATGTTATGTTGGGGATAGCAAAATTGCGCCCCTCTGGCAAACCTGGCCGATATTTCTGCCCGCCGCCCGGCACTTTGCCGTAATTAAGAATATTCGCAGAAGGGAGAAAACGCCGCGTGAAAACGCGCGGCGCCATCAGCAACGCGGAAATCAGAGCGCGATATCGGCCACCGTTTCCGGTTGTGCGGCCGGAATACCGCGATCCGGCTCCGGGGCGGCATCGGGACGCCAGGTCGGGACCGGGTTATCCAGTTGCAGCACTTCGCTGGTATAGCTCAGCGCCTGTTCGGTCGCCTCGACATTACCATTAAGCTTTGTGCCCCAGGATGGAATGATCTGCTGTAGCTTCATACGCCAGGGAGCGGTGGCCATCTGCTCGCTGAAGGCCCGCTCCAGCAGGTTGAGCATAATAGGCGCGGCGGTCGATGCCCCCGGCGACGCCCCCAGCAGCGCGGCGATGGTGCCTTCGCGATCGCCTACGATCTCGGTGCCCAGACGCAGCACCCCGCCTTTTTGCGGATCGCGCTTAATGATCTGCACCCGCTGCCCGGCTTTCCATAAACGCCATTCATCCGGATTCGCATCCGGGTAGTACTGGCGCAGCGCGTCAAAGCGGTCTTCATCGCTCTGCATCACCTGGCTGATAAGGTACTTCACCAGATCGAAGTTATCGAGCCCGACCCGCATCATCGGCATCAGGTTGGAGCCGTTGATGGTGCCGAACAGATCCCAGAGCGAGCCGCTCTTCAGGAATTTGGTCGAAAAGGTGGCGAAAGGCCCGAACAACAACACGCGCTTGCCATCCAGCACCCGGGTGTCCAGATGCGGTACCGACATCGGCGGCGCCCCTACCGATGCTTTACCATACGCCTTCGCCAGGTGACGGTTGACTACTTCCGGGTTATCGGTCACCAGGAACTCACCGCCCACCGGGAAACCGGCATACTCTTTCGCTTCCGGAATACCGGATTTTTGCAGCAGGCTCAGCGATGCGCCGCCCGCCCCCAGGAAGACAAACTTTGTTTTGACCACCCGATCCTGGCCGGTTTTACTGTCGGCAAGGGTCACGCTCCAGGTACCGTCACTGTTGCGCTTCAGTGTGCGAACCTCGGTATTCAGGTGCATCCTGAAGTTGGGTTTCTTCTGCAGCGATGCCACCAGTTGACGGGTGATTTCGCCAAAGTTCACGTCGGTGCCGATACCAATACGGGTGGCGGCGACCTTCTGTTCGCTATCGCGCCCTTCCATCATCAGCGGTACCCATGCTTTGATCTGCTCCGGATCTTCTGAATACTCCATACCGCGGAAAAGGGTACTCTGCTGCAGGGCGGCAAAACGTTTGCGCAGAAAGTTGACGTTCCGATCGCCCCAGACGAAACTCATATGCGGGACGCTGTTGATAAAACTCTGGGGGTTATGCAGAACGCCATTGCGAACCTGCCATGCCAGGAACTGGCGGGTTATCTGGAAGGATTCATTGATGTTAACGGCTTTGGTAATCTCCACGCCGTCGGCGGTTTCGGGGGTATAATTCAGTTCCGCCAGCGCGGAGTGGCCTGTACCCGCGTTGTTCCAGCCGTTCGAACTCTCCTGCGCCACACCGTCCAGGCGTTCCACCATTTCGATGGTCCAGTCCGGTTCGAGTTCCTGCAACAACGTGCCCAGCGTCGCGCTCATGATTCCACCGCCAACCAGCAATACATCGACGGTTTTCTCTTCCGCTACGTCCACTTTGTGGTTCGCGCCCAGCAGATTGGCCGCGGGCATGACAAGCGCCAACTTCCTCATCTCTACTGCCTCTTTTGTTTTTTTCACTATCCAGGAGTCACTACAGAGTCAAAAAGTGCAATAATTCCCAATAAATCAAAAAATTATGCTATGGCTGACGCTGGGCGGCACCGGAGCGATACCGTCTGAAACAGTCAAAGCCCGATCAACATATCACTTTTTCGGATATGTTAAAAATTTTTGTTAAAGATTAAAATTTAATAGACATATCGTTAACATTAGTAGAATTAATGTTCTCGCCGGTTATCCGGGCCCACCGTTCCCCTTCTGCTACAGGAGCCTGAAAAGATGAATAACTCTATGAATAAACATGCGTTTCCTGTCTTTGACGGGCATAACGATCTGCTCCTGCAACTGTGGATGCTGTCAGGCTCGCCGATTGAGGATTTCCTTGATGGCACGATGCCGGGACAGCTCGATTATGCGCGTATGCGCCAGGGCGGCTTTGTGGGCGGTCTGTTCGCCGTTTTTGTACCTCCGGCCCACTACGTGGCGCAGATGCTCAATATCTCTCAGGAGCAGGCGGAACAGTTGAGCGCACTGGAGATTACCGAACGCCAGATGGCGCTGCTGCACGAGCTGGTTGGGCGCTCCAGGGGCCGGGCGCGTCTGTGCCTGAACGCAACGGAGATCGAGAACAGTATTCACGACGGCGCAATCGCGATGGTGATGCATATCGAAGGCGCAGCGGCGCTGGATGCGGATCTGAGCCAGCTCGAAGGATGGTATCAATCGGGCCTGCGCAGTATCGGCCCCTTCTGGAATCTGCCGAATGCCTTTGGTGAAGGAATTAACGGCAGCTTTCCCGGCTCGCCGGACAGCGGCCCCGGATTGACGCAGGCCGGTCGGCAACTGATTCACGCCTGTAACCGGCTGGGTATAATGCTGGACGTCTCACATATGAATCAGAAAGCCTTTTTCGATACCGCTGAACTGAGCGATGCGCCGCTGGTCGCCAGCCACTCTAACGCCCATGCCATCTGTCCCCAGCCGCGTAACCTTACCGACGATCAACTGGCCGCCATCGCCGCCAGCGACGGCCTGGTTGGCGTTAATTTCGGCAACGCCTTCCTGCGCGACGACGGCAAGCGGGAATCCGACACCCCCCTGACTCAGGTGGTGCGCCATATTGACTACCTGATTGAAAAACTGGGGGAAGACAGAGTCGGCTTCGGTTCGGATTTCGATGGTACTCAAACCCCGGACGCGCTCCGCGATGTGGCGGCGCTTCCACATCTTATCGATGCCCTGCGCCAGGCGGGCTACCCGGACTCATTACTGGAAAAACTGTGCTGGCGCAACTGGCTACGGGTGCTGAAGCAGAGCTGGGGTTAGTTAATCGTGCGAAACCCGTTAATGGTTTGCATGATTTGTTAATTAAAAATTGTGATCGTGATCTAAAATAGGGCCTCATGACCCGGGTCCAAAACCCGGGATTATCACCCTGACGCTATCCTGATAAGCGGGAGAGTGGCAAGTCAGTCCCTCGTTAACATAACGGATAGCCCTGACTGGGTGGCGATTAATAACCGGAGGTAAATAATATGAAAACATGGTGCACGCCTGATTTTGAAGATATGCGTTTAGGCCTGGAAGTGACGCTGTACATTTCCAACCGCTAAGCACGCCCGGCTTCTCCCGAATCGGGAGGAGCCTTTCCCACCAAAACGGATTTACCATGAAAATTAAAGTCCTGGGTTCCGGCGCCGGGGGCGGTTTTCCTCAGTGGAACTGCAACTGCCGGAACTGTCGGGGCGTTCGCAACGGTACCATCAAAGCCACGCCGCGTACCCAGTCTTCCATCGCGCTGAGCGACGACGGGAAAAACTGGATCCTGTGTAACGCCTCACCCGATATAGCCCAACAGCTGGCCGCGAATCCCGAACTCCACAAGACCGATGTTCTGCGGGGAACCGCGATTGGCGCCATTATTCTGACCGACAGTCAGATAGATCACACCACCGGGCTGCTAAGCCTGCGTGAAGGCTGCCCGCATCAGGTCTGGTGCACCCCCGAAGTCCATGACGACCTTAATGAGGGGTTCCCGCTGTTTCCCATGCTGTCGCACTGGAATGGCGGTCTGGTATATCACCAGATAACACCGGACGAAGCCTTTAACCCCGGAATCTGCCCGACGCTGCGTATTACCGCCCTGCCCATCGTCAGCAATGCGCCGCCCTATTCGAAATATCGCGGCCGTCCGCTGCCCGGACACAACGTGGCGCTGTTTGTGGAAGATACCGCCAGCGGCAGCACGCTGCTCTATGCCCCCGGGCTGGGCGAGCCTGACGAGGCGCTGATGCCCTGGTTCCGGCGCGCTGATTGTCTGCTTGTGGACGGTACCCTGTGGCAGGATGACGAGCTGGCCGCCACCGGCGTCGGCAGCCATACCGGCAAAGAGATGGGACACCTGGCCCTTGGCGAACAGCAGGGTCTGATGGCGCTGCTGGCGGCTCAACCGGCCCGGCGCAAAATCCTTATTCATATTAATAACACTAACCCCATTCTTGATGAGGAGTCCGCTGAACGCCTGGCGCTAACCCGCCACGGTATTGAAGTCAGCCACGACGGCATGCTCATCGAAATTTAGGTAAAACACGACTATGCAAACCGCACCCATGACCCCTGAACAATTCGAGCAGGCGCTGCGTGACAAAGGCGCTTACTACCATATTTATCACCCTTATCACGTGGCGATGCACAACGGCCAGGCGACCCGGGAGCAGATCCAGGGCTGGGTGGCGAACCGCTTCTACTATCAGGTCAATATCCCGTTGAAAGATGCGGCGATCATGGCTAACTGTCCGGATCCCGACACCCGCCGCAAGTGGGTTCAGCGCATTCTGGATCACGATGGCTATCAGGGCGCCGAGGGCGGCATTGAAGCCTGGCTGCGGCTGGGTGAAGCGGTCGGTTTGAAGCGTGAAGAGCTGATTTCCCATCAGCATGTGCTGCCGGGAGTGCGCTTCGCAGTGGACGCTTACGTTAACTTCGCGCGCCGCACCATCTGGCAGGAGGCCGCCTGTAGCTCCCTGACCGAGCTATTCGCACCGCAGATCCACCAGAAGCGGCTGGACACCTGGCCCGGCCACTACCCGTGGATCGAAGCCGAAGGTTACGACTACTTCCGCCGCCGTCTGAATGAGGCCCGTCGCGACGTGGAACACGGTCTTACGCTTGCAAAAACATTCTGTACTACGGTTGAAAGACAGCAAAGAATGTTGGAGATCCTACAGTTCAAACTGGATATCCTGTGGACGATGCTGGATGCCATGACCATGGCCTATGAGCTGCATCGCAAACCCTATCACAGCGTCACCGATAAAGACGCCTGGCATACCACGAGGCTCGTCTGATGAGTACCGAACAGATCCCCGTTTTCCGCCGTGGCTACCGCCTGCAGTGGGAAGAGGCGCAAAATTGCCATGTGATTCTTTACCCGGAAGGTATGGCAAAGCTGAACGGCCCCGCAGCGGAAATTCTGCAGCTGGTGGACGGTAAGCGCTCCATTGCCGGGATAATCGATGAACTTAACCAGCGCTACCCCGATGCAGGAGGCGTGGATAACGACGTTGTCGCCTTCTTCCCGCGCGTGGTGCAACAGAAATGGATTTTATTACGTGAGCCAGAGTGAATTAGCCATTAAACCGCCGCTGTGGCTGCTGGCAGAGCTGACCTACCGCTGCCCGCTGCAGTGCCCTTACTGCTCTAACCCGCTGGATTTCGCGAGCCAGGAAAAAGAGCTGACCACCGATCAGTGGATCCGGGTCTTTGAACAGGCCAGAGAGATGGGTGCGGTACAGCTCGGTTTTTCCGGCGGCGAGCCGCTGACCCGTAAGGATCTGCCCGAGCTGATTCGGGCGGCGCGCGATCTTGGTTTCTACACCAACCTGATCACCTCCGGCATTGGTCTGACGCGCAAAAAGATCGCCGACTTCGCCGATGCCGGGCTGGATCACATTCAGATCAGCTTCCAGGCCAGCGATCCGGATCTCAATGCTGCGCTTTCGGGATCCCAGAAAGCGTTCGAGCGTAAGCTGGAAATGGCGAAAGCGGTGAAAGAGCACGGCTACCCGATGGTGCTCAACTTTGTTCTGCATCGCCACAATATCGATCAGATCGATAAGATCCTCGACCTGAGCCTGACGCTGGAAGCCGACGACGTGGAGCTTGCCACCTGCCAGTTCTACGGCTGGGCGTTCCTGAACCGCGAAGGGCTGCTGCCGACCCGCGATCAGATCGCCCGGGCGGAAGAGGTGGTCGCCCGTTACCGCACCCGTATGGAGCGTGACGGCGTACTGACCGACCTGCTGTTCGTAACCCCGGACTACTATGAAGAGCGCCCTAAAGGCTGCATGGGCGGCTGGGGAGCGGTATTCCTGAGCGTTACGCCGGAAGGCACCGCGCTGCCCTGTCACAGCGCCCGTCAGTTGCCGATCGAATTCCCGTCGGTGCTGGAGCACAGTCTTAAGCATATCTGGTTCGAATCCTTCGGCTTTAACCGCTTTCGCGGCGATAGCTGGATGCCGGAGCCCTGCCGCTCCTGCCCGGAAAAGACCAAAGACTTCGGCGGCTGTCGCTGCCAGGCCTATATGCTGACCGGCGATGCCGCCAACGCCGACCCGGTGTGCAGCAAATCCCCCCATCACGGTAAGATTATCGAAGCCCGCCGCCAGGCGGAGTGCGCATCGCTCGATATCCATCAGCTTCAGTTCCGTAACCGCGCTAATTCACAGCTCATCTACAAGAGCCACGTATGATCGTTCGCCGCCTCGCCAACGGACTGCGGGTCCATGCCATTACGCAGCCGGGGGCGAAGCGGGCGGCGGCGCTGGTTCGCATCGAAACCGGCAGCTGTCACGAACCCGATGCCTGGCCCGGGCTGGCCCATCTGCTGGAACATACGCTGTTTGCCGAAAGCGCCCGCTACCGTGACCAGCAGCGGCTGATGCCCTGGGTTCAGCGCCAGGGTGGGCAGCTCAACGCCACCACTCGCGGTGAACAGACCGCCTTCTTTTTTGAGGTCGGGTTCGGACGACTGGCTGACGGTCTGGAGCGCCTGCACGATATGCTGTCTGCCCCGGCCTTTCCCCTGGCGGCTATCCAGGCGGAAACCGCGGCTATTGATGCCGAATATGGCCTGCTTAAGCGCCACGGTGAAACCCTGCGCGAAGCCGCGACGCTACTGGCCTGTACGGGCTCCCCGGCCCTGCATCGCTTTCATGTCGGTCGCCAGGCCACCTTCGGCGAAGACGCGCAGGCAATCCGGGCCGCCTTGCGCGATTTCCACCAACGCCATTACCACGCTGGCAATATGTCGCTGTGGCTCCAGGGACCGCAAAGCGAAGAAACGCTCATGGCGCTGAGCGCCCCCTGGGCGCAGTTGCCCAATGGCGCAGAACCGTTCCCGATCGCTCTTCCCCTTGCCGTTGAACCACGGCGTATGGCGCTAAAGCTGGCGGAGACGCCACTACTGCGGCTGACCTTCGCCGTTGATAATCATCCCGCTATTGTCGAAGCTGCGGCCCTGCTCCAGGGATTTATTCAGGACGATGCGCCAGGCAGCCTGGCTCAGGCATTGGGCAAACAGGCTCCAGGCGCTCGCCCGGCACTGCGCCAGGTGCTGGAAAATCCACATACCCGGATACTGGCTATTGACCTTCCCTGCGGCGAAGCCGCGCCGGAAAGTATCGCCGCCCTGTTTTTCGACTGGCTGGCGCAGTTACAACGCCAGAGTCCGGAAATCGCCCGCCACTATGCGACGCTGGCCCGGCGCGAATTTAACGCCTGCTCCCCTCTGGAACAGCTACGCTCCCGGGCGTTGATGCTGGGTGAAGCCGCCTGTTCCAAAGCGTGGCGGCCGCTGTTACAGGCAATCACGCCGGACAGCCTGTTGCGCCTGTACAGCACGCCCCAGCTCGACGGACAGACGGTTAACAGCCAGGGATTCAGCCTGGAGATGGGAGAGTATCCCTCCACCAGCGACGTGCCCCCGGTGACAGGCTGGCAATTTATGGATGGCCACTGCCCCGCTCCTTCACCAACGCCGTCGCGGTCAGTCGAACTGGCGCAGCTAACATGGCAGGGAGCACCAATCTTTTTGCTTGGCGCGCGACTGCCTGACGGGCAAGGCCTGGCCCTGCAACTGGTTTGCGCACCGCTGGCGGCGGCCTGCCGCCACTACGGCGGAGACATGGAATTCGACTGCGTCGGCGGCGAATGGCTGTTGACGTTAAGCGGCCCGCCGCTGGTGATGGAATGGGCGCTGGACAGCGTACTGAACGCATTCGGACAGATGACGCCCGAAGCGTGGCGACGAGGCGATACCGCCCTGGATCGTCGTCACCAGCAGTTGATGGGTGAGATTGCCCTACGCGCCCTGATGGCGCAGCTTCCGGCATTGCTGGAGCCCCCGGAAGATAAACCGTGCTGGCAGGCGGCGCTGATGGGCGGCGATGACGCGCTGCGTCGGCAACTGGAGCAGCGGCTTAGCAGGCTGCCGTGGCCACTGACCCGGGATAAAGCGCCCACCCCTGCCACCAGTGGGCACCACTATCTGCCAGCGGCCAGCGATGAAACAGCCATTCTGCTCTTCTGTCCGGCTCCCGATACCCTTCCCGCCAGCGAAAGCGCCGTGCGCCTGCTGGCCGCGCTGCTGGCGCCGGATTACTTCCGGCAACTGCGGGATGAACTGAAGGTCGGCTATGCGGTTAGCTGTCGCTTTCACCAGAGTGTCGGATGCTGCGGGCTGCTGTTTATGGCCCAGTCGGCACACTTTAGCGCTCAGACATTGCTGGATATCACCCGAACCTTCCTTGAGCGAGCGCAGCCGCAACTGGCCGCTCTGACCCCGGAAGATCTGGCTCCCCTGCTGGCAGCATCCGGCAAACCGCCGTCAGAAACGCCGCTGATTCAGGCAGCCATGACCTGGCAGGCCCATCGTCGTCACGGTCAGGCGAGCCATGACGTCCCCACGCCGGACACGCTTTATCGGCTGTACCGACAGATCCTCGCCGAACCGGCGCGCTGGCTGGCGGTGCAAAATCCTCAGAATTCCGGGGTGGTATAACGACAGCGGGCGCTTTAGTATAGGGATTAGAAACACCGTTTCAAAAACAAGAAAGGAGTAACCATGCCTTACCTTGCCAACCCCTCCCGCTACGAACAGATGCAGTACCGCTACTGCGGTCGCAGCGGTCTGCAACTCCCCGCTCTTTCCCTTGGCCTGTGGCACAACTTCGGTGACGTCAGTCCGCTGGATAACCAGCGTGCCCTGCTGCGCAAAGCGTTCGATCTGGGCATCACCCACTTTGACCTTGCCAACAACTACGGGCCGCCGCCGGGCAGTGCCGAAACCAACTTTGGCCGTCTGCTGCGCGAAGATTTCGCCAGCTATCGCGACGAACTGATCATTTCGACCAAAGCGGGCTATGACATGTGGCCCGGCCCCTACGGCAGCGGCGGCTCGCGCAAGTATCTGCTGGCAAGCCTCGATCAGGGCCTGCAGCGTATGGGGCTTGATTACGTGGATATCTTCTATTCGCACCGGGTGGACGAAAACACCCCAATGGAAGAGACCGCTGGCGCCCTTGCTCACGCGGTGAAGAGCGGTAAAGCGCTCTATGTCGGGATCTCCTCCTATTCGCCGGAGCGTAGCGCTGAGATGGCGCGCCTGCTGCGCGAACAGGGCATTCCGCTGCTGATCCATCAGCCCTCTTATAACCTGCTGAATCGCTGGGTGGACAGCAGTGGCCTGCTCGATACCCTGGAGGAAAACGGGATGGGCTGTATCGCCTTTACGCCGCTGGCTCAGGGTCTGCTGACCGGGAAATACCTGAACGGTATTCCGGCCGGATCGCGCATGCAGCACGAAGGTAAAAAAGCCCGCGGTCTGACGGAAAATATGCTTAGTGAACGCAATCTTAACAGCCTGCGTCTCCTTAATGATATGGCCCAGGCTCGCGGTCAGAGCATGGCTCAGATGGCCCTGAGCTGGCTGCTCAAGGATAATCGCGTCACCTCGGTACTGATTGGCGCCAGCCGCACTGAGCAGTTGGAAGAGAACGTGAAGGCGCTGGACAACCTGCGCTTTAGCGAGGAAGAGCTGAAGGCCATCGATGCTCACGTCAGCGACGGAGAACTGAATCTGTGGCAGGCATCTTCAGATAAATGATCCCGGCAGGCCCGGCAAGCCGCCGGGCCTGTTACGCGGTTAATGATCCCCACGGGTAAGTTTGTCCAGATAACCCATGACAAAAGCAGAGAGCACAAAGGTGAGGTGGATAATCACGTACCACATCAGCTTATTATCCGGAACGTTCTTCGCGTCCATAAAGACGCGTAGCAGATGAATTGAGGAGATAGCCACAATCGAGGCCGCCACTTTATTTTTCAGTGATGTGGCATCCATTTTTCCCAGCCAGTTCAACTTCTCTTTGTTGCTGTTAATATCCAGACGAGAGACAAAGTTTTCGTAGCCAGAGAACATCACCATCACCAGTAGCCCCCCCACCAGCGTCATATCCACCAGCGACAGCAGCAGCAGAATCAGATCCGATTCGGCGATGGTAAAAAGGTTGGGAATGACGTGGATGATCTCCTGAAAGAACTTAACCGTCAGAGCGATCAACGCCAGCGACAGACCAAAGTAGACCGGTGCCAGCAGCCAGCGAGTGGCGTACATCGCATTCTCAAAAAAGCGCTCCATAAACGTCCTGCTGAGTAAAAAAGGAGCCGCCAGTATAGCGTAGCCAACGCGGCGTAAAAGCGGGCTTACGGATGTTTACGGTGCACGGTTTTTATCATCGATAAGCGCTGTCACCTCGCTCAGCGAGCCAATACACTCCTCACCGGTACGACCGCGTTTGCTGCCATCCATCAGCAGTAGCGACTGCTCCGCACGGCTTAGCAGCAGTTGTTTAAAACGCGCATTCCAGCCCTGAACGTCCCAGATATCTCCCGCGGCATCCACCCCCTGGCAGGAGAAGATAAACAGATCGATTTCTATGTGGCGCAACAGCGCCAACAGGGCCGGATTCTCATAGCAGGCGCTGTCGCGATCGAGCCAGCCGCCGCTGTGCAACAGTTGGATATGCGATCGCCGTTCCAGCGCCTGGCAAATACGCAAACTGTTAGTGAATACCCTGAGGGGCAGATCGGGGAGCTGGCGCGCCAGATACCAACTGGTCGTGCTGGCATCCAGCGCCAGGGTGATACCTTCGACGATCCAGGGTAGCGCCTGACGGGCGATATCCGCTTTGCGGGCGTGGTGGCTCTTCTGGCGAGCGCGAAACGGATCGGCATAGGATGTCCCTGCCATCAGGCTACGCGCCCGCCCATGGCTGCGCAGAATCTTTCCCTGACGTTGAAGTTCGCGCAGATCGCGGCGCAGCGTCTCCTGGCTTACCGCCAGGGCGCATGCCAGAACATCGGTGGCTACCCAGTTGTGCTGGCCGAGCAACGCCAGTATCCGCTGATGTCTTTCATCCTTCATAGCCCGCTCCCCATGACCTGTAGCGCTATTCTGTGATGACGGGGCGGCGCTGTCAAAGCACGTGCTCTTAAAGTCTGAAGCTCATAAAAAAACCCCGACATTCAGTGCCGGGGTTTACCGTTTTAACGCTAAAAAAACCGCTACTTATGGGAAACTTCCTGTCCCACCAGACCAATCTTGAGATAGCCTGCCTGGCGCAGTGTGTCCATTACATCCATCATGGTTTCATAGTTCACGGTCTTATCGGCGCGGAAGAACACGGTGGTGTCCTTCTTACCTTGCGTCATGGCGTTCAGCGCGTTGACCATATTCTCTTTGGTGACCGCATCATCGCCAAGGAACATGCTGTTGTCCGCCTTCACCGACAGATAAACCGGTTTTTCCGGGCGCGGCGCCGGCTTGCTGCTGGACGCTGGCAGGTTAACTTTCACGTCCACCGTCGCCAGGGGCGCCGCCACCATAAAGATAATCAACAACACCAGCATCACGTCGATAAAGGGCGTGACGTTGATATCGTGCATTTCGCCGTCGTTATCGACGTTTTCATTAAAGTGCATCGCCATAGCGCATCAACCTACACGCAGTTTACGGGCGGATTGTACCGGACGATTTGCCGCGGTGGCCTCCAGGTCAAGGTCACGGCTTTGCAGCAGCAGAACCTGCGCCGCCACGTCACCCAGAGAGGCTTTAAAACCACCGATGACGCGGGCGAAGATGTTGTAGATAACCACCGCCGGAATCGCCGCCACCAGGCCAATGGCCGTAGCCAGCAGCGCTTCCGCGATACCCGGTGCCACGACGGCCAGGTTGGTGGTCTGGGTCTGGGCGATACCGATGAAGCTGTTCATGATTCCCCATACAGTACCGAACAGCCCGACAAACGGAGAGATAGCGCCGATAGTGGCAAGGTAGCCATTGCCGCGCCCCATCAGGCGGCCAACGGAAGCCACGCGACGTTCCAGACGAAAGCCGGTACGCTCTTTAATCCCTTCGTTATCTTCACTGCCCGCGGAGAGTTCGAGTTCATTCTGCGCTTCCTGAAGCAGCAGAGCAGAGAGACTGCCGTTTCCGAAAGAAGCCGATTTTTCATTCGCTTCTTCCAGTGAACGAACCCCATCCAGAGCCTGCTGTTCACGCTTAAGGCGGCTCTTCTGCTTCAGCATGGTCACACCCTTGCTAAAGAAGATGGCCCAGGTGACCACTGACGCCAGAATCAGGCCGATCATCACTATCTTCACAACGATATCGGCATGATGATACATACCCATGACGGAGAGATCCGTCTGCATCAAATTCTCTGTCACACTAACTCTCCAGGACGAAATTTAGAGAAAAACTGTTCGTAATAATACCAAAACGGCTTCGAATTGATAGTCGTTCTCATTAGTATTTACATGCTGACGCACTTTGTCCTCATTTTCCTTGCGTTTACGCAGTAAAAAAAGAGAGGCGTTCACCCTTTCGCCTTCTTGCCCATTGCGCTAAGAGGCCCAGTGGCTTATTTTGGACATCCAGACGTAAAGATGGGGATGACAATGACAAAGCAGCATATCGAAACTACCCTGGTGCATGCCGGTCGGCGTAAACGCTATACCCAGGGCTCGGTCAACAGCGTGATTCAGCGCGCATCGTCGCTGGTTTTCGACAGCGTCGAAGAGAAAAAACGCGCCACCAAAGGCCGGGCCAGCGGCGAACTGTTCTATGGCCGTCGCGGCACCCTGACCCACTTTTCGCTCCAGGAAGCGATGTGCGAGCTGGAAGGGGGCGCAGGCTGCGCGCTGTTTCCCTGCGGCGCAGCGGCGGTAGCCAATACGGTTCTCGCCTTTGTGGAACAGGGCGACCATATTCTGGTGACCAACAGTGCCTATGAGCCCACTCAGGATCTGTGTACCCGAATTCTGGCGAAGCTGGGGGTGACTACCAGTTGGTTTGATCCCATGGTAGGGGAAAACATCGCCGATCTGGTCCAGCCCAACACCCGCATCGTCTTCCTGGAATCCCCTGGCTCTATCACCATGGAAGTGCAGGACATCCCCGCGATTGTACGCGCCGTACGCAGCAAAGCGCCGGACGCTATCATTATGATCGACAATACCTGGTCCGCCGGGGTGCTGTTTAAGGCGCTGGAGTTCGGAATCGATATATCGATTCAGGCCGGGACCAAATATCTGGTGGGCCATTCGGATGCCATGATCGGTACGGCGGTAGCGAACGAGCGCTGTTGGGAGCAACTGCGGGAAAACGCCTATCTGATGGGTCAGATGGTGGATGCCGATACCGCCTACGTTACCAGTCGCGGTCTGCGTACCCTGGCGGTGCGCCTGCGCCAGCATCAGGAGAGCAGCATCACCGTGGCGCAGTGGCTGGCCGAACAGCCCCTGGTGGCGCGGGTGAACCACCCTGCCCTGCCGCAAAGCCCGGGCCATGAGTTCTGGAAACGCGACTTCCTGGGCTGTAGCGGCCTGTTCTCCTTCGTACTGAACAAGCGGCTCGATGATGCCGCCATGGCGCAGTTCCTCGACCACTTCCAGCACTTTTCAATGGCCTACTCCTGGGGCGGTTTTGAATCGCTGATTCTCGCCAATCAGCCGGAAGAACTGGCAGCTATTCGCCCGGGTGGTCAGCCAGACTTCAACGGAACTCTGGTCAGATTACACATCGGTTTAGAAAACGTTGAAGATTTAATTGCGGATTTAGCAGCGGGATTCGCCCGTATCGCGTAAGGTTTCCGGCGGTGGACGCGGTGATGAACACTCTGGGTCAAAGTTTCTGCATTTTATTGCCCCAGGGCCACCGCTCCCGGGGTTTTTCCGGTTACAATAGCCCCCGATACGCAGTTCGCTCTTTCCACAGGAACACCCATGACCGTTATAGAGAATATCGTCGCCGCGCTCTGGCAACATGACTTCACCGCGCTCGCGGATCCCCACGTGGTGGGTTTCGTTTATTTCGTCATGTTTGTCACGCTGTTTCTGGAAAACGGTCTGCTGCCCGCTTCCTTCCTGCCGGGAGATAGCCTGCTGATTCTGGCGGGCGCCCTGATAAGCCAGGGCGTCATGGGCTTTATTCCTACGATTGTGTTGCTGACCATTGCCGCCAGCCTGGGCTGCTGGCTGAGCTATCTTCAGGGGCGCTGGCTGGGGAATACCCGCCTCGTCCAGAGCTGGCTGGAACAATTACCCCTGCACTACCACCAGCGCGCCACCCGAATGTTTGACAGGCACGGGCTGCTGGCGCTGTTGGCGGGTCGTTTTCTGGCTTTCGTCCGTACTCTGTTGCCAACCCTGGCGGGGCTTTCTGGTCTGCCGAACCGCCGTTTCCAGCTTTTTAACTGGCTGAGCGGCCTGCTGTGGGTGGTGTCTGTCACCAGTTTCGGTTATGCGCTGGGTCTGGTGCCCTTCGTACAGCGCCATGAAGAGCAGGTGATGACCTTCCTGATGGTACTACCGGTGGTACTGCTGGTCGCAGGCCTGGTCAGCGCTCTGGCGGTGGTTCTGAAAAAACGCTACGCCCGTTCCTGACGGCCTCTGCCTGCCGTCGCTTCGCCTTCCGGCAGCGGCGGCATGCTGCGCATCTTTTCCACTTCCCGCTGCGGCGTGGCGCCAAAATAGCGCTTAAATTCACGACTGAACTGGGAAGGACTTTCATAGCCCACCTGTATTGCCGCCGCGCTGGCCTTCACGCCATCGTGCAACATCAACATTCGCGCCTTATGCAATCGCCAGCTCTTCAGATACTGAAGCGGCGACGTGCTGGTTACCGCCTTAAAGTTGTGGTGAAACGCCGAGATGCTCATATTGGCCTCTGCCGCCATCTGATCGACGCTCAAACTTTCCATATAGTGGGTTTCTATCCGCCGCAGTACCCGACCAATCAGACTGAAATGGCTCTGACGGCTGGAAAGTTGGATCAGCGCCCCGCCGCTGGGGCCAGTCAGCACGTAGAACAGGATTTCACGGATAATCTGGCGCCCCAGAACCCGGGCCTGCAGAGGATTTTCCAGCACGTCCAGCAGTCGCTCCGCGGCGCAGAGAATATCTTCAGTGAGCGGGGTCGGATTAATACCGCTAACTACCGGCCGTGGCTGGAAAGCCGTGTCTTCGCCAATCTCGATCAACAACTCCTGGAGCTGGGCAATATCCACGTTGATACGCATTCCCGCCAGGGGCTGTTCCGGCGTGGCCTGAGTTTCACATTCAAACGGCAGCGGCACTGTTAGCAGCAGGTAGTCGCTGGCGCTGTACTGAAACACCCTACCATTGAGATAGCCTGTTTTATGTCCGGAAAAGAGAAAAATGATACCGGGCTGATACACGACCGGCGCCCTGGGATGCGGCGCAGTACCGTACATCAGCGAAAGCCCTGGCACGCTATCTTCAGTTATTTTTTCATTTTGTTTCAGTCTATTAATTCTTTCCGTCAGTTGCTGACAGATTGCCATATGCGCCATTGCCATCCCCCCTTTACCGCCGTTCATTCTCGATAGCCATTGTGCATAACTCCAGACACTTTCTCCACAATTATGGAGAAACAGGCAAGACAAAGGCAGGAATGAGCATTGAGGCTCGGGGGCCCGTCGTCGCAGAATAATGCCATACCCTTTTTGAACCAGACGGAGTTCACCCATGAATAATTTTAACCTTCATACCCCGACCCGCATCCTGTTCGGCAAAGGCGCTATTGCCGACCTGCGCGAACAGATTCCGGCCGACGCCCGGGTGCTGATTACCTACGGCGGCGGCAGCGTGAAGAAGAACGGCGTGCTCGATCAGGTGTACGATGCGCTGACAGGGATGGAAGTCCATGAGTTTAGCGGTATTGAACCGAACCCAACCTATGAGACGCTGATGAAAGCCGTGGATCAGGTCCGCCAGCAAAAGATCGACTTCCTGCTGGCGGTGGGCGGTGGTTCGGTGCTGGACGGCACTAAATTTATCGCTGCCGCGGCTCGCTATCCGGAAAATGTCGATCCGTGGCAGATTCTGGAAAACTCTGGCAGTGAGATCCACAGCGCCATTGCGCTGGGTTCCGTTCTGACGCTGCCAGCCACCGGCTCTGAATCCAACCAGGGGGCGGTTATTTCACGGCGCACGACTGGAGATAAGCAGGCCTTTAAGTCACCGCATGTACAACCACGCTTCGCTGTGCTCGATCCGGTCTACACTTATACTCTTCCGCCGCGCCAGGTTGCCAACGGCGTGGTGGATGCCTTCGTTCACACCGTGGAGCAGTATCTGACCTGGCCTGTGAACGCCAAAATCCAGGATCGCTTCGCCGAAGGTATTCTGCAGACTCTGGTCGAAGAAGGCCCACGCGCGCTTGACGAGCCGGAAAACTACGATGTACGCGCCAACCTGATGTGGGGCGCCACCATGGCGCTGAACGGTCTGATCGGCGCCGGGGTTCCCCAGGACTGGGCCACCCATATGCTGGGCCACGAACTGACCGCCATGCACGGGCTGGATCACGCCCAGACTCTGGCTGTCGTATTGCCGTCGCTGCTGAATGAAAAACGCGACAGCAAGCACGCCAAACTGCTGCAGTATGCAGAGCGAGTCTGGAATATCCGCGAAGGTAGCGACGAACAGCGTATTGATGCCGCTATCGCCGCCACCCGCGACTTCTTCGAGCGGATGGGCGTTCCAACCCGGATGCGCGACTACGATCTGGACGGTAGCAGCATCCCGGCACTGCTGGCGAAGCTGGAAGAACACGGTATGACCGGGCTTGGCGAGCATGGCGATATCACCCTGGATGTCAGCCGCCGTATCTATGAGGCGGCCCGTTAAGATACTTTCGTTTTTGGGTATTTGGTCCAGAATTAATAATCAGGCAGGTATGTTTCCCCTCACCCCGGCCCTCTCCCTTCGGGAGAGGGCCGGGGTGAGGGGAAATCCTGCCGCCGGACACCTTCCGGCTCCGATGCTTACAGGAGGAACAGATGGCAAATCCAACCCTAATCAAACTAAAGGACGGGAATCTGATGCCGCAGTTGGGGCTCGGCGTATGGAAAGCGAGCAACGACGAGGTAATCACGGCCATACATAAGGCGCTGGAGGTCGGCTATCGCTCCATCGATACCGCTGCCGCCTATCACAACGAGGAAGGCGTGGGGCAAGCTCTGAAGAGCGCTGACGTAGCGCGTGATGAACTGTTCATCACCACCAAACTGTGGAACGCCGACCAGCAGGATCCCAAACAGGCGCTGGAGACGAGTCTGGAAAAGTTACAGCTCGACTATCTCGATCTGTATCTGATGCACTGGCCGGTTCCGGCAAAAGACCATTACGTCAGCGCCTGGAAAGGCATGATCGACCTGCAAAAACAGGGCCTGGTGAAAAGCATTGGCGTCTGCAACTTTAATATCCCGCATCTGCAGCGGCTGAAAGAAGAGACCGGAATACTGCCGGTCATCAACCAGATTGAGCTGCATCCTCTGTTCCAGCAGCGCGAGCTGAACACCTGGAACGCCACGCACAATATTCAGACCGAATCCTGGAGTCCGCTGGCTCAGGGCGGCGAAGGAGTCTTCGACAAGAAGGTCATTATCGATCTTGCGAAAAAGTACGGTAAGTCGCCGGCACAGATTGTGATTCGCTGGCACCTGGATAACGGGCTGGTGGTGATTCCCAAATCGGTCACGCCGTCGCGCATCGCCGATAACTTCGACGTCTGGGACTTCCGGCTGGATAAAGACGAACTGGGCGATATCGCACAGCTCGATAGCGGCAAGCGACTGGGCCCGGATCCCGATACCTTTAGCGTCCAGTAACCCTCACGGCCCGGCTTCCCGCCGGGCTTTTACCACTCAGGCCGGAACCAGCGTGATGTTGGGATGGTCAGCGATAATTTCCAGGATGATATCGAAGTAAGTCGGACCTTCGCCACGCTCCAGTAAGGCCAGCTCCTGCCTGATACGCGCCTGATGATAACGCTGCGGCTGGGCCAGTTTATCCTGGTAGTAACGACGGGTGGCGTCACGCCCCAGGGCCGCCCTGCTCTGCGCTATATCCCGCCATATCAGCGTTAGCGGTTCATTGCCCTGCAGGACGCCGAAACCGCCGTACAGCAAATCGTTCAGGGCATCCAGGCTCGGCCCAAGCTGCCAGCTCTCATCCGCCATAAACAGGCCGTTAATCTGGTCGTAGAAGCTGCCGATATCGTGAATCCGACTGCCTTCCAGGATCAGTGTCTTACTCATTCGGCCTCCTCACGAATTAGCGGGCGCGCGGTTTCGGCTTGCGATGCTGTTTGTTCATTGGCGTATGGCGGGTCAGCGCCGCCTGACCGCGTGGCGCCTTACGCTGAGCGTTGCGCAGTTCATCTACCGTGGGGGCCGGAACCAGGCAGCCCGGGCGGGCGCCTATCAGATGTTTTTTACCCATCGCTTCCAGCGCGCTGCGAATCAGCGCCCAGTTGGCAGGATCGTGGTAGCGCAGCAGCGCCTTATGCAGACGACGCTGGCGATCGCCGCGCGGCACCACCACCTCTTCGCTCTTATAGCCTACTTTGGTCAGCGGGTTTTTACCGGTGTGATACATCGTGGTGGCATTGGCCAGCGGCGATGGATAGAAGTTCTGCACCTGATCCAGACGGAAGCGGTGTTCCTTCAGCCACAGCGCCAGATTCACCATATCTTCATCCCGGGTGCCGGGGTGGGCCGAAATAAAATAGGGGATCAGATACTGCTCTTTTCCGGCCTCGCGCGAATATTTATCGAACAGGTCACGAAAACGGTGATAGCTGCCCATACCCGGCTTCATCATCTTCGACAGCGGCCCCGATTCGGTATGTTCCGGTGCGATCTTCAGGTAGCCTCCCACATGGTGGGTCACCAGCTCTTTAATATAGCGCGGATCTTCTACCGCCAGATCGTAGCGCACCCCGGAGGCGATCAGGATCTTTTTGACCCCCTTAAGCGCCCGGGCGCGGCGGTACAGATCGATAGTCGGTTGATGATCGGTATCCATGTGCCGACAGATATCCGGATAAACGCAGGAGAGACGGCGGCAGGTCTCCTCGGCCCGTGGCGACTTGCATCCCAGCATATACATATTGGCAGTCGGGCCGCCAAGATCGGAGACAACACCGGTAAAGCCCGGCACGCTATCGCGGATCGCTTCGATCTCATTGATTATCGAATCTTCGGATCGACTCTGAATGATCCGCCCTTCATGCTCGGTGATCGAACAGAACGAACAGCCGCCAAAGCAGCCGCGCATGATATTGATCGAGAAACGGATCATATCGTATGCCGGGATCTTTCTGCGGCCATAGGAAGGATGCGGCACCCGCTGGTACGGCAGGCCGAAGACGCCGTCCATCTCTTCGGTGGAAAGCGGAATCGCAGGCGGGTTAAGCCAGATATAGCGATCGCCATGCTTCTGCATCAGCGCCCTGGCGCAGCCGGGGTTGGTTTCATGGTGCAGAATGCGCGAGGCATGCGCGTACAACACCTTATCGTTTTGTACCTTCTCGTAAGAGGGCAGCAGCACGTATGTGCGATCCCAGGGTTTGGGGCGCGGCGGCTGTATCGTGACCGGCTGAGCTTCATCCGGCTGAACCGGCACTGCGCCATCGGCACAGGGCAGATCCTCGCCGTAAGGATGCGCAATGGGATCGATACGCCCCGGCGTATCAAGGCGTGTGGAATCAACGCCGGTCCAGCCCGGCAGCGCTGCCTTACAGATAAAGGCGGTATTACGCACATCGGTGATATCGGTAATGGATTCCCCCGCCGCCAGGCGGTGTGCCACTTCAACCAGCGGGCGTTCACCGTTGCCGAACACCAGCATATCCGCCTTGGCGTCAATCAGCACCGATCGCCGAACTTTATCCGACCAGTAATCATAGTGGGCGATGCGCCGCAGGCTGGCCTCGATACCGCCCAACAGGACAGGTACATCGCTCCAGGCCTCTTTACAGCGCTGGGTGTAGACCAGCGTGGCGCGATCGGGCCGCTTGCCCCCTTCGTTACCCGGGGTGTAGGCGTCGTCTTTTCGCAGTTTACGGTCCGCGGTGTAGCGGTTGATCATCGAATCCATATTGCCGGCGGTCACGCCAAAAAACAGATTCGGTTTACCAAGCCGCATAAAATCCTGCTTACTCTGCCAGTCCGGCTGAGCGATGATACCCACCCGGAAGCCCTGAGATTCCAGCATTCGCCCGACAATCGCCATCCCGAAGCTCGGGTGATCGACGTAGGCATCCCCGGTCACGATGATAATGTCGCAACTGTCCCAACCCAGTTTATCCATCTCGGCCCGGGACATTGGCATAAAGGGCGCGGGCGTATGGTCATCCCGGTAGCGAGGCCAGGAGAAAAGCGTGCGTTCAGGCTGGATCAGGGTGGTACGGGACATGGGGATTCCGGGCAACAAAAAGGGCGGAAATTATACGCCGTATTCCGGCAAAACCAGAAGGGATATTGTCAGGGATTGCGGCCTCCCCCGGAATCGGGGAAGGCCATAGCGCATCAGGGGGCCGGGTTTGCCAGGATCTGGCCAATGGAGCCGCGATCCGCCAACTCCAGGGTCTGGCTGGAATAGAGGAACGGGAAATGCGGCCAGGAGGGCTGCTCGAAGTAAACCAGCAGCTCGACCTGGCCATCCACCCACACGGTATCTTTCCAGCCGCGATCCTCGCCAAACGGCAGCGCGCCATTAACATCCTGAATCAGGAAGCGCGCTCCTTCCACATGGAAGGACTGGGGAGAATCGGCGCGTACCGTCCAGCGCTCCCAACTGCCTTGCTGGGTAGTGATATCAATACGCTTCATATCCCACAGCTGGCCATTAATGCCCGGATCGCTGCCCAGCGCGATATCGCGGCTACGCACCGCTGCGCCGTTGAGAATCTCATCCGGCAGCAGGCGCATCGGCAGGTTATCGGTCACCAGAGGCAGCAGCCCGGTGGGGCGCAGCGTCAGTACCAGGCTGGAGACCAGAATCGACGAGGGCTCGAAGAAGCCGCGAATGCGATCCATAATGCCGGCCGCCTCGCCGCAGGTCAGGGAGACCTCATCGCCATCGGTCATATCCACCAGCACCTCGCGCCGTTCACCAGGCGCGAGCGACAGCTGACGCACCGACACCGGCGCCGGTAAAAAGCCCTGATCGCCAGCAATGACGTGCAGCGGACGGCCATCGCTCAGTTGCAGCTGATAGCGTCGGGCGTTAGAGGCATTCAACAGGCGCAGACGTACCCAGCCGCGGGAAACTTCGACATAAGGGCCCTGTACGCCATTCACCAGCAGGCGATCGCCCACAAAGCCGCCGCTGCCGGGTTCGCTGTATTCCGGCGCGCCAAAGTTATCCAGTCGCTTGTCCTGAATGATGACCGGGAAGTCGTCCACCCCATAATGATTAGGGATGGGTAAAGACTTGCTGACTTCGTCCTCCACCAGCCACATGCCCGCCAGACCGTTATACACATGGCGCGCCGAGCGATTCGGCGTGTTGGCGTGATACCAGAGGGTCGCCGCCTGCTGGCGAACCGGCAACACCGGCGCCCAGTCGGCATTAGGGCCCATCATACGCGGCGCGCCCCCCATCAGGGGACCAGGCACCAGCAGACCACTGACCGTCATCGCCACATTTTCCTGTAGACGATTGCTGTAGATAAGTTTGACGTCGTCGCCGTTCCAGACCCGAACGGTCGGCCCCATATAGCGGCCATTAAAGCCCCATACGGATACCTTGCTTCCGCCGGTGAAGGACCAGTGGGTACGCTGTAGCGTTAAGAAAAGCGGTTGTCCGCGGCGGGATTCCAGCAGCGGCGGAACCGGCAACACAGGCTGTTTCCCTTCCGCTTGTGCCCTCAGTGGCACCGCACCCGCACAAAGTGCTATTCCGGATGCCTGAATAAACTGACGCCGACTGAGTGACATATTTGCTCCCTGTAAAACCCGGCAAAATCGTCCGGTAAAAGTTAATTCGTCTGTTTCTTTTCCACAGTCCCGGCGCGCTCCCGCTCCGCAACCTCTTTATTCAGTTCGTCGATCTTCGCCTGCATCAGCGCACGGCAGTGATCGGAAAGTTCACGCACCTGATCTTTGCCATACTGGCTGACATCCACCGGCGGCAGCATTTCGACGATCACCAGACCGTTATTCCAGCGATTCAGCTTAACCTTATCATTGGTATTGGAAACGCAGACCGGAATAACGGGCACCCCCGCAGCAATAGCGGCGTGGAAAGCGCCGGTCTTAAAGGGCAACAGGCCGCGCCCGCGGCTACGGGTGCCTTCCGGAAACATCCAGATAGAGATTTTACGTTTATGGATCTGGCGCACCATTTCAGCGATGGTGCCATGGGCCCTGGCCCGGTTATTACGATCAATCAACAAGTTACCCGTCAGCCAGTAAATCGGGCCGAAGAAGGGGATCCAGACCAGGCTCTTTTTCCCAACCGTGACCGTCGGCGGCTGCACAATATAGGCGGCCGTGACCATATCGTAGTTATTCTGGTGGTTGGCAATATAGACCGCATTACCGTAGTTTTCCGCGCCTTCGGGTTTACGGGTTTCCACTTTCAGGCCAAAAACGCAGGAAAGCCGGGCGAACAGGTGGCCAAAAGTCGCCACGTGGCGCGGGTTACGCGGGCTGAACAGGCACCAGATCGAACCGAATATGCATACCAGGATGCTGTAAACGACAACGATAATAAAGCGAAAAATAAATAACATAACAACCTCTGAAACCGCAGCCACTGACAAGTCATACCGACAAATGCCGACTGACGTATGATGAATGGCGCGTTAGAACCAGGTTCTTAGAGTGGGAATCCCAGGGCCACTATTGTTATGCGCATTGCGCCAACAAACAATGGCCCTGTCAGGAAAAATAGTAAGCGAGATTTGCGCGGGGAAACAAGACCTTCCCCGCACAACCAGGCGCACGCGAACTACTTCTCGCCGCTGGTATCCTGCCTACCCGCAGGCGCATCCACCTCGATGCGGTCGATGCGTTGCAGACCACGCATCAGCGTACCGCGGCGCCCCCGCTCGGCGCGCACCTTCTGCAGCTCTTCCGGGCGCAGTTTCAGCTTACGTTTGCCGACATGAATGGTCACCCCGCTCTGCGGCGGCAGAATCAAAAGGTGTGCCAGACGATCTGCCCCTTTCGCCGCGTCAGCGGCAGGAATGGAGATGATTTTGTTCCCCTTGCCGCGAGACAGTTCGGGCAGATCGCCGACCGGGAACATCAGCATACGGCCCGCGGCGGTGATCGCCAGCAGCATATCATCCTGACGGGCCACCTCCAGTGGCGACATCACGCGCGCGTTTTCCGGCAGCGTAATCAAGGCCTTACCAGCCCGGTTACGCGCGACCAGATCGCCGAAGGTACAGATAAAGCCGTAGCCAGCATCCGATGACATCAGCAGCTTCTGGTCGTCTCCGGCCATCAGCACCTGTTCCACGAACGCCCCAGGCGGCAACGTCACCTTACCGGTCAGCGGCTCGCCCTGACTACGCGCCGACGGCAGCGTGATGGGATCGATAGCATAGCTGCGTCCGGCAGAGTCCAGGAACACCGCCGGTTGGTTGCTCTTGCCCTGAGCCGATGCCAGATATTCATCACCGGCCTTATAGTTCAGCCCCGTGGGGTCGATATCATGCCCTTTGGCGCTACGCACCCAGCCCATCTTCGACAGCACCACGGTAATCGGCTCGGAAGGCAGCATATCGTGTTCGCTCATGGCCTTCGCTTCTTCGCGTTCATGGAGCGGCGAACGACGATCGTCACCGAAGGCCTCGGCATCGGCCTGAATCTCTTTCTTCAGCAGGGTGTTCATCCGACGCTCGGAGCCCAGAATCGCCTGCAACTGGTCGCGCTCTTTTTCCAGTTCGCTCTGCTCGCCACGGATCTTCACCTCTTCGAGCTTCGCCAGGTGGCGCAGTTTCAGTTCCAGAATCGCTTCGGCCTGAGTTTCGCTGAGTTCAAAGCGTGACATCAGCACCGGCTTCGGTTCGTCTTCACTGCGGATGATGTGAATCACCTCATCGATATTGAGGAAGGCAACCAGCAAACCTTCCAGAATATGCAGACGATTCAGCACTTTCTCCAGACGATAGTTCAGGCGGCGACGCACGGTATCGCGACGGTAGACCAGCCACTCGCTCAGAATCTCCAGCAGATTCTTCACCGCAGGACGGTTATCGAGCCCGATCATATTGAGGTTAACGCGGTAACTTTTTTCCAGATCGGTAGTAGCGAACAGGTGGTTCATGACCTGCTCCATGTCCACGCGATTGGATCGCGGCACAATCACCAGACGAGTCGGGTTTTCGTGGTCTGATTCATCGCGCAGATCGTCCACCATCGGCAGCTTTTTGGCACGCATCTGGCTGGCAATCTGCTCCAGTACCCGGGCGCCGGAAACCTGGTGCGGCAGCGCGTTAATGACTACCGCGCCGTCTTCTTTGCTCCACACCGCGCGCATACGCACCGAGCCACGGCCGGTCTGGTAGATTTTGCGGATGTCGGCACGCGAGGTGATGATTTCTGCCTCGGTAGGATAGTCCGGCCCCTGGATGATATCCAGTAGCTGATCGAGCGTGGTTTTCGGCTGCTCGATAAGCGTAATGGCCGCCTGCGCTACCTCTTTCAGGTTGTGGGGCGGGATATCGGTCGCCATCCCCACCGCAATACCGGTGGTGCCGTTCAGCAGAATATTGGGCAGACGCGCTGGTAGCATCTTCGGTTCGCGCATCGTGCCGTCGAAGTTGGGCACGAAATCCACCGTCCCCTGTCCCAGCTCGCCCAGTAGCACTTCCGCGTACTTAGAGAGTCGCGATTCGGTATAACGCATCGCCGCAAAGGATTTGGGATCGTCCGGCGCCCCCCAGTTCCCCTGGCCGTCCACCAGCGGGTAGCGGTAGGAGAAAGGCTGCGCCATCAGCACCATGGCTTCATAGCAGGCGCTATCGCCGTGGGGATGATATTTACCCAGCACGTCACCCACGGTGCGCGCCGACTTTTTGAATTTCGCGCTGGCGCTCAACCCCAGTTCCGACATGGCATAGACGATACGGCGCTGTACCGGCTTAAGGCCATCGCCGATGAACGGCAGCGCACGGTCCATGATGACGTACATGGAGTAGTTCAGATAGGCGTTTTCCGTGAATTCATGCAGGGCAAGACGCTCTGCGCCATCATGAGTCAGATCGCTCATTAATAATCCTCAGACTGGCTTTCCATGAGTGAAGCGGGACAATGGCGGTGATAATACAGTATCTCGCGCTCAGGGTCACAAGGAAGCCAGATTGTTGCTTAAAACGCAAAAGTCTTTGCCGATTTTGGCTGTTTTTCCGTGATTCATATCACTATATGATCGTTTTCAAACATGACAGTTCAGGAACAAATTATGAGCAACATTCTTATTATCAACGGGGCCAAAAAATTTGCCCATTCCAACGGCCAGCTTAACGATACCCTGACCGAGGTGGCAGACGGTTTCCTGCGCGATGCCGGTCACGACGTGAAAGTCAGCCGCGCCGATGCAGATTACGACATTAAAGCCGAAGTGGAGAAATTCCAGTGGGCTGACGTCATCATCTGGCAGATGCCTGGCTGGTGGATGGGCGCGCCCTGGACGGTGAAAAAATATATGGATGATGTCTTTACCGAAGGACACAGCACCCTGTACGCCAGCGATGGCCGCACTCGCTCCGATGCCTCGAAGAAATACGGTTCCGGCGGCCTGATGCAGGGCACCCGTTATATGCTCTCGCTGACCTGGAACGCCCCGATGGAAGCCTTTACCGACGAAGAGCAGTTCTTCCACGGCGTTGGAGTGGATGGCGTTTACCTACCGTTCCACAAGGCTAATCAGTTCCTCGGCATGGAAAGCCTGCCGACCTTTATCGCCAATGACGTCATCAAAATGCCCGATGTTCCGCGTTATATCGCAGAATACCGCAAGCATCTGAGCGAAATTTTTGCTTAACTGTATCCCGGTATTCATTCCAACGTTGCAGTTGCCAGGCCGCCATAGCGCGGCCTGACGTGTGATGAATTCAGGATAAGAGCCTGTTTTGCAACACAGGCGTTAAGGAGTTAATCAAACATGCTAACTATCATTGCCGACATCCGTACCCGCCCCGGCCAGCACCATCGCCAGGCGGTACTGGACGCCTTCAGGGAAATCATTCCGACCGTGCTGAAAGAGGACGGTTGTCACGGCTATGCGCCGCTGGTGGATACTCATGCCCAGGTCGATTTCCAGACCTGCGCGCCGGATTCCATCACCATGGTGGAAAAGTGGGAAAGCGTCGCTCATCTACAGGCCCACCTGCAGACTCCACACATGAAGGCCTGGTCTGAAAAGGTGAAAGAGGACGTGCTGGAAACCCGTATTCGCATCCTCGAAGAGGGCGTATAAGCCCTACTGCAAACCAAAAGCGATGCCTGGCATCGCTTTTTCTCTTCCCGGTTTAGTCCGAAAGTTCCCCCTTCGCTCTTCGCTATAAAAAAGAGATACCGCTCTTATTCTAAGGTAGATATATTCTCACACCTTCGTTATATATATAGATATACAGCGAATAAGGGGAGGCAACAGAGATGAAAAATGAATTTGCCAGGGGCGTTATGGACGGAATGAAGAGCCGACATCCCCAGGAGATTGCCGCTTTCACCGACTATCGGGCCGACTACAAACGCGGTTTTATTTTGGGTTACTGCCATCAGCTGGAACGGCGGTATGGCGAAATGGCGCTGGCAGCCTGGAAGGCGGGAATTCTGACCCGACGTTACGGGCTGGATCAGGCCCTGATGAGAGAATTTTTTACCGATTTTCGTTCAGAACGTCTGGTGCGCAGCTTTAATCGGGGCTATCAGGAAGCCGCGGCGCTGCCTGCGCCAGGCGCTGCCGCATAATCGCGACAGCGCCCGCAGGACATGGCTTAGACGTCGATATCCGCCAGGTCGCCCTTCTCCTGCAACCAGTGGCGGCGATCTTCGGCGCGCTTCTTGGCCAGCAGCATATCCATCACTGCGCGGGTGCGCTCATCGTCATCGTCACTGATGGTTAGCTGCACCAGACGACGGGTGTTAGGATCGAGAGTGGTTTCCCGTAGCTGCATCGGGTTCATCTCACCCAACCCTTTAAAGCGCTGTACGCCCGGCTTACCGCGCTTACGCTTAAGCTGCTCCAGGATACCGGCTTTCTCCTCTTCATCCAGCGCATAATAAACCTCTTTCCCCAGGTCGATACGGTACAACGGCGGCATCGCCACATACACATGACCGCCCTTCACCAGCGCGCGGAAATGACGCACAAAGAGCGCGCACAACAGCGTGGCGATGTGCAGACCGTCCGAGTCGGCGTCCGCCAGGATACAAACCTTGCCGTAGCGCAGTTGACTCAGATCCTCGCTGTCGGGATCGATGCCGATAGCCACCGAAATATCGTGCACCTCCTGAGAGGCCAACACTTCGTCGGAAGAGACTTCCCAGGTGTTCAGGATCTTACCCTTAAGCGGCATGATCGCCTGATATTCACGATCGCGCGCCTGCTTGGCAGAGCCGCCCGCCGAGTCCCCTTCCACCAGGAACAGTTCGGTACGGCTCAGGTCCTGCGCGGTGCAGTCTGCCAGCTTGCCTGGCAGCGCCGGGCCGCTGGTCAGCTTTTTACGCACCACTTTTTTGGCCGCACGCAGGCGGCGCTGGGCGCTGGAGATCGCCATTTCGGCCAGTTGCTCCGCAGCCTGGACGTTCTGGTTGAGCCACAGCGAGAAAGCATCTTTCACTACGCCGGAAACAAAGGCCGCGCACTGGCGCGAAGAGAGACGCTCTTTGGTCTGACCGGCGAACTGCGGATCCTGCATTTTCACCGAAAGCACATAGGCGCAGCGTTCCCAGATATCCTCCGCGGTCAGCTTCACGCCGCGCGGCAGGATGTTGCGGTATTCGCAGAATTCGCGCATCGCGTCCAGCAGCCCTTGTCGCAGCCCGTTAACGTGGGTTCCCCCCTGCATGGTGGGAATCAGGTTCACGTAGCTTTCGGTCAGCAGCTCGCCCCCTTCCGGCAGCCAGAGCAGCGCCCAGTCCACCGCTTCGGTTTCGCCGTGGAAATCGCCGATAAAGGGCTGTTCCGGCAGAGTGATCAGGCCATTTACCGCTTCGCACAGATAGTCTTTCAGACCGTCCTGGTAACACCAGCGCTGTTCGGTTTGATTTACTTCGTCCTTAAAGACGATCTCCACGCCGGGGCACAGTACTGCCTTCGCTTTCAGCAGGTGCGACAGGCGCGAAACGGAAAAACGCGGGCTGTCGAAGAACTGTTCGTCCGGCCAGAAGTGCACGCTGGTGCCGGTGTTGCGCTTGCCGCAGGTACCAATCACTTCCAGATCCTGCACCTTATCGCCATTTTCAAACGCAATCCGCCATACCTGCGCATCGCGCTTCACGGTCACTTCCACCCGTTTTGACAGGGCGTTGACCACCGAGATCCCGACCCCGTGCAGGCCGCCAGAAAACTGGTAGTTCTTGTTGGAAAATTTGCCCCCGGCGTGCAGCCGACAGAGGATCAGCTCAACGGCCGGAACCCCCTCTTCCGGGTGAATATCCACCGGCATGCCGCGACCGTCGTCAATCACTTCCAGCGACTGGTCAGCATGCAGGATAACCTCCACGCGCTTTGCGTGGCCCGCCAGCGCTTCGTCCACGCTGTTATCGATAACCTCCTGACCCAGATGGTTAGGGCGAGTGGTATCGGTGTACATTCCCGGGCGGCGGCGCACAGGCTCCAGCCCGGTCAGTACCTCAATGGCATCTGCGTTATAGGATTGCGTCATGGTCTGTTCGTTCAGGTAGTCAAGCGTCGTGCTTTCCAGGAACTCAATGGAGCCCCAGAAAATCGACAATCTGTGTGAAATAACGCTCAAAGCCCACAAAAGCGTGGTTACCGCCCTCTTCCACGCTCTGACGGCAGGCATCGTAATATGCCACGGCCTGGCGGTAATCCAGTACCTCATCACCGGTCTGCTGTAGCAGCCAGATGAGGTCCGGCGCCTCAAGCGGGTCGATCTGCATGACTTTAAGATCGTAAATATGGCGAGACTCTAGCACATATTGCTGCCCCGTCCACGGGTTCTCGTTATTCCCCAGGAAGTTGGTCAGCAGCTCGAACGGACGTACTGCCGGGTTGATCACCACGGCAGGCAACATAAAACACTGGGACAGCCAGGTGGCGTAATAACCGCCAAGGGAAGAGCCGACAAGGCCAAGATTTTCCCCTCCGTGGGCAAGAACCAGACTTTCCATGAGCTGCGCCGCCTCTTCGGGGTAAGGAGGCAGTTCAGGCACCAGCATCTCGATATCGGGATGCTGTTCCGCCAGCCACGCCGACAACGCCATCGCCTTGGCGGAATGCGGCGAACTGTTGAAGCCGTGCAAATAAAGCAGCTTAGCCATCAGTAGCCTTCTGACTCGGTATCCGGGCTGAAGTCCTGGGTCTCAAGACGGCAGACTTCGGTGGTGAGTGTACCGTCCGGCGCCAGCTCCAGCCATCGCCAGCCGGGGGGAATGGTATCCAGCGTAAAGTTGGCGCAGTGCGGCTTGAACTGTACGCAGGTGGAAGGCGTCGCCAGCAGACGACGACCGTTCCAGTCAAGATCCAGTTCCTGGTGAATATGGCCGCACAGTAGCGTCTTGACCCGCGGCCAGCGCGCCAGTACGTCGTCCAGCGCCGGAGAGTTGCGCAGGCTGTGTTGATCGAGCCAGCTACAGCCCGACGGCAAAGGATGATGGTGCAGCAGAAGCAGGGTATGGCGTTCCGGCGCCCTTGAGAGTTGACGCTCCAGCCATTCGAGCTGGTAGTCGCTGAGTTCGCCGTGGGGCACGCCAAATACCTGGCTGTCCAGCAGCAGGATTTGCCAGGCATCACCAGCGTAAACCACCTTCGCAGGTGAAATACCCGCATCCTGCAACGCGCTGTACATGGCAGGCTGAAAATCGTGATTACCGGGCAGCCAGACGCAGGGCGCGGAAAAACCCGCAATACCATCAGCGAAGTGCTGGTAAGCCTGGGCGCTCTGATCCTGCGCCAGATCGCCGGTCGCCACAATCAGATCCCAGGCGTTCTGCCGGGCATGAATAGCCGCGACGACCGCCTGATAACTCTCCCAGGTATTTACCCCTAACAGGGTGCCGCTCTTGTCGGCAAACAGGTGAGTATCGGTAATTTGTAAAATCCTGATGCTGGCCCCACCGGCCACAGGAAGGTTTAACTGGCTTTCCAAATGGTGTCCTTCAGCTTTCACGACGCTAACATACCCGTCATACTTCAGGCCGCATACTCGTTGGCACTGTCCTCATACCCGGGACCTGCCCTTTCAGGGTTGCTATCAGCAGCGTTATCTCCGCGCCCCCTGATATAAGGTAGTGAATCACCTTAACCACATCGCTGACCCAATATCCCCAAACACGTTAGGGTAACACCGGCACCGCCATCGCTCCATGTGCCAGGCAGTAACGTAGCCAGTCAGCAAGGAACTGATTAATCTGATGCTTTTCGTCGCGTTGGTGCAACCTGTTATTAGGATAATCATAACGTGCTTTAAAGCGAAAGATCTGCTGACTCGAACACACTTCCGCGACCATGGCGTCATGATACAGCCGCACCGTCATCGATGGCAGGCTCCAGTAACTGACCGCCGGCCACGTCTGATCGATTTCCACCAGCGTAGTGTAGCGGGTGGATTCAAGAATCGTTATCCGATATTGCGCATCCTTTACCCGGTAGCTAACGGTCTCGCCAGGCGAGTCCTGGCGCGGGAGCAGGCGCCGCAGTTGAGCGAAGTTGGTTTCGTTCAGCCGCATCATTTCCGGAAAATCAGGCACATAGCGCTTCATACCTGGGGGTAACCTCTTTTTGTATAGCCGCATTGCCGCCCCTGTCGGTAACAGTGGGCTGACAGCGCGGAAAACTCAACGTCACTGCTGAAGCGACCGTCGCGATGTCGCGCACGGCTAATGCGCACCGCTGTTCCAGTCGGCTTTCAGCGTCTCGTGGTGCAGTTGCAACCACTGCAGGGCAATGATCGAAGCTGCGTTATCGATAACTCCCTCATTGACCCATTGATAAGCCTGCTCCCGACTTACCACATGGACACGAATATCCTCATTTTCTTCCGCCAGGCCGTGAATACCTTTTGCCGTGGAGGCGTCCACTTCGCCGACCAGCACCGACAGACGTTCGCTGGTTCCGCCCGGACTTGCCAGATAGCTCATCACCGAGCGCACCTGGCCGACGCTTAATCCGGCTTCTTCCTGCGCCTCGCGGCGGGCCACGTCTTCATGGCTTTCACCCTCTTCGATCATACCCGCCACCAGTTCCAGTAGCCATGGACTGTCACTGGTGTCATACGCGGCGATGCGAATTTGTTCGATCAGCACCACTTCATCACGCACAGGGTCATAGGGTAGCAAGACCACGGCATGACCGCGCTCAAAAATTTCACGCGCGATCTCTTCGCTCATACCACCGCTGAACAAGCGATGACGGAAACGATACCTCTTTAACGAAAAAAAGCCGCTGTATGCCGTTTCGCGTGCAATAATTTCTACATCGTTTTTACCAAAAGTGACTGCCGGTTTTGTCGGTTTACTCATGATGTCATCCGCATGTAATGGTGGTTAAATGATCGTTTTGCAACCGGATAGCTACCGTTTCCGCCATGCTATGGTAGATTGACGGGTATTAGCGACCGATGGCACATTACGCCAAGCCCGTCCGCAGGCGGACTCTGTTAGAATCTGCGATCATTTTCGGCACTTGTCAGCGCTAACAAAAAATTCAGCTTCACAACAAGGAATGCAAATGAAGAAACTGCTCCCCATTCTTATCGGCCTGAGTCTGACAGGATTCAGCGCCATGAGCCAGGCTGAAAACCTACTACAGGTTTATCAGCAGGCTCGTCTGAGCAACCCGGACCTGCGTAAATCCGCCGCTGACCGTGACGCAGCGTTCGAGAAGATCAATGAAGCACGCAGCCCGCTGCTGCCTCAGCTTGGTCTGGGTGCGGATTATAGCTACAACTCCGGGTACCGTGACGGTAATGGCGTCAACTATAACTCGACCAGCGCGTCGCTTCAGCTAACCCAGACCATTTTCGATATGTCGAAATGGCGCGCGTTGACGCTGCAGGAAAAAACCGCCGGTATACAGGATGTGACCTGGCAGGTTGACCAGCAGGAGCTGATCCTCAATACCGCCACCGCCTACTTTAAAGTACTGAGCGCCATCGATTCGCTCTCCTACATTGAAGCAGAGAAAAAGGCGATCTATCGCCAGTTGGATCAGACTACCCAGCGGTTTAATGTGGGCCTGGTGGCAATTACCGACGTACAGAACGCCCGTGCTCAGTACGACAGCGTACTGGCTAACGAAGTGACGGCCCGTAACGATCTGGATAACGCGCTGGAAGACCTGCGTCAGATCACCGGTAATTTCTACCCGGAACTGGCATCGCTGAATGTCGATCGCTTTAGCTCCGCGAAGCCCGATACGGTCAATAATCTGCTGAAAGAAGCGGAAAAACGTAACCTGTCGCTGCTGCAGGCACGTCTGAACCAGGATCTGGCCCGCGAGCAGATTCGCTACGCACAGACCGGTCATATGCCGACCATCGATCTGAACGCCTCTTCTGGCGTATCCGATCAGGACTACAATGCCAAAGGCCGCCAGCTTGGACGTCAAAACTCCCATACTGGCCAGAACCAGATCGGTCTGAGCTTTAACCTGCCGCTGTATAGCGGCGGCGCGGTCACCTCCCAGGTGAAACAGGCGCAGTACGCCTTTGTGGGCGCCAGCGAGCAGTTGGAAGGCGCACACCGCAGCATGGTGCAGACCGTTCGTTCCTCCTGGAACAACGTGAATGCCTCTATCAGCAACGTGAAGGCCTATGAGCAACTGGTTGTCTCTTCCCAGAGCTCTCTGGATGCCATGGAAGCCGGCTATTCGGTGGGTACCCGTACCATCGTCGACGTGCTGGATGCCACCACCGCGCTGTATAATGCCAAGCAGCAGCTGTCCAGCGCCCGTTATAATTACCTGATTAACCAGCTGAACATCAAGTATGCGCTCGGCACCCTGAACGAACAGGATCTGCAGACGCTGAACAATACGCTGGGTAAACCGGTTGCTACCAGCCCCCAGAGCCTGGCGCCGGATAATCAGCAGCAGAACGCCTGGGCCGACGGTTACAATACCGCCAGCGCAAGCGCCTCTGCGCCCGCCGCGCAGCCAGTTGCCCGCCCGGCGACGGCCACCAACAGTACCAGCGGTCGCAACCCGTTCCGCAACTAGTACTGATACAGGGGCGCCGCACGGCGCCCCTGTTACGTAAGGCAACGTAAAGATCCCGTCTCCGCTCACTCCTCACGCTGCTTGCGCTTTAAATTCAACCAGTCATCCTCTATCCTTTAGCCCACAATATTGTGTATACCTCGGGATTCAGGAAGACAGGATGAAACGGACAAAAACAATTAATCACGCCGCTTTCCGTAAGAACTGGCGTGCGCGCCATTTAACGCCGGTCGCACTGGCTGTCGGCGCGGTCTTTATGCTGGCTGGCTGCGAGCAGAGCGATGAAACTGTCTCGCTCTATCAGAACGCCGATCAGTGTGCACAGGCCAATCCCGGCAAAAACGCCGAATGCACCACGGCTTATAACAATGCCGTGAAGGAAGCCGAACGTACCGCGCCGAAGTATGCCACTCGCGAAGACTGCGTGGCGGAATTTGGCGAAAACCAGTGTCAGCAGACCCCAGCTCAGGCCTCTATGGCTGGCAGTGGTGAAAATCAGGCCGAAGCACAGTCCAGCGGCAGTTTCTGGATGCCGCTGATGGCGGGCTACATGATGGGCCGAATGATGAGCGGCGGCGCAGCCCAACAGCCGCTGTTCTCTTCCCGTAACCCGGCCAGCCCGGCCTATGGCCAGTACACCGACGCCAGTGGTAAAAATTACGGCGCTGCGCGCCCCGGCCGCACTATGACAGTACCGAAAACAGCCATGGCGCCGAAACCGGCCACCACCTCCACCATTACCCGCGGCGGCTTTGGTGAATCCGTGGCGAAGCAGTCCGCAATGCAGCGTAGCGCGACCGGCACCTCCAGCCGCTCCATGGGCGGTTGATCCATGGAAAGAGTCGCCATTAGCGAGCGCCCGGACTGGCGCGAGAAAGCCACCGAGTACGGCTTCAACTTTCACACCATGCACGGCGAGCCCTACTGGAGCGAAGAGGCATACTACCGATTGACGCTGGCTCAGGTCGAAAAGCTGGAAGAGGTCACCGCAGAGCTGCACCAGATGTGTCTGCAGGTTGCGGAGCGGGTTGTGGCAAGCGATGCGCTAATGGATCGCTTCCGCATTCCAAAGCACGTGCGCGAATTTGTCCGCCAGTCCTGGAACAGTCGCCAGCCTTCGCTCTATTCGCGTCTGGATCTGGCCTGGGACGGCACCGGCGAACCCAAACTGCTGGAAAACAACGCCGACACGCCAACCTCGCTGTACGAAGCCGCCTTCTTTCAGTGGATCTGGCTGGAGGATCAGATCGCGGCCGGTAACCTGCCAGCTGACAGCGATCAATTCAATAGCCTGCAAGAGAAGCTGATTGAACGCTTTGCACAGCTTAAAGCCCAGCACGGCTTTAACCTGCTTCACTTCACCTGCTGTCGCGATACGGTCGAGGATCGCGGCACCGTGCAGTATCTTCAGGATTGCGCCAACGAAGCCGACGTTGCCAGCGAGTTTCTCTATATCGAAGACATTGGTCTGGGAGAAAAGGGCCAGTTTACGGATATGCAGGATCAGGTGATCGGTAACCTGTTTAAGCTCTATCCGTGGGAATTTATGCTGCGTGAGATGTTCTCTACCAAGCTGGAAGACGCTGGCGTTCGCTGGCTGGAACCTGCCTGGAAGAGCATTCTGTCCAATAAAGCGCTGCTGCCGATGCTCTGGGAAATGTTCCCCAATCACCCCAACCTGCTACCGGCGTACTTCGCTGACGAGGATCATCCGGAACTGGAAAAATATGTGGTGAAACCGATCTTTTCCCGAGAAGGCGCCAACGTGCGCATTATCGAGAAAGGCCAGGAGATAGCCCGGGTGGACGGCCCCTACGGGGAAGAAGGCTATATTATCCAGCAGTTCCAGCCGCTGCCGAAGTTTGGCGATAGCTACACCCTGATCGGCAGCTGGCTGGTGGACTCTCAACCCGCCGGAATCGGCATCCGTGAAGACAGGGAGCTGATTACCCAGGATCTGTCGCGCTTCTATCCTCACAGCTTTACCGGCTAGTAAGCCCTGGTGCCGGAGGAGGAGAGTCCTCCGGCGCTACTCGCCTATCTGTACCGACAGCATACTCAAAGAGCCCATCTCCATGCCTTCTATCGGTAGCGTCACCGGCTCTTCGCCGTTCCAGGCCCCCAAAATATAGAGCAGCGGCAGGAAATGTTCCGGCGTCGGGTTCGCCAGCGCGCCCCCTTCATGTTCCAGATAATGCGCCAGCGGGTGCTGAGCCGCGGATCCGCGCCAGGTCAGGTTCTGTTTGACAAACTGGTTAAAAGATTCGGCCCAGGGATAAGCCGTTTCCCCCTCCTGACGGCGCGCCATCCGCAGGTTATGCACCACGTTGCCGCTGGCCACCAGCAGAATTCCCTGCTCGCGCAGGCCCGCCAGTCGTTTCCCCATCTCCAGATGCCATTCCGGAGGCTGAGTAGCATCGATACTTAGCTGCACCACCGGTATATCCGCTGCGGGGTACATCTTGATCAACACGCCCCAACTGCCGTGGTCGAAACCCCAGGCTTCTTCATCAAGCATGACGGGAACCGGCGCCAGCCGCGCCGCAATCTCACGCGCCAGAGCCGGACTACCGGGAGCCGGATATTGGGTATCGTACAGCGCCTGCGGGAAACCGCCGAAATCATGAATGGTGCGTGGCTGTTCCATGGCTGTCACCCCCGTACCACGGGTGTACCAGTGGGCGGAGATCGCCACAATCGCTTTGGGACGCGGCAATATCTCTGCCAGTTGCTGCCAGCAGCGGGTATATTGGTTATCTTCCAGCACGTTCATCGGGCTGCCGTGGCCAAGAAAAAGTGCCGGCATTGGGCGAATCGTCATAAACAGACATCCTGAAAATGGTAAGGTTGTTATTAACACCTTACCCATTTTCGGCCAGTGAAGATGCCGGAGAAGCATGATGGAGACTGTCAGGAAATTTGAATGTAAGCGTTCTGTAAAACACCGGCCGCGGTGTCGCTTTTTGTGCGGCCTCTCGATAATATGAATAAGAATCATTATCATCAAGGAGCTTTGAGATGTCTGCCCCTCTGATCCTGACCCTGCTGGCGGGTGGCGCTACCTTCATTGGCGCTTTCTTCGGCGTGATCGGCCAGAAGCCTTCCAATCGGGTACTGGCTTTTTCACTCGGCTTCGCCGCCGGAATTATGCTGTTAATATCCCTGATGGAGATGCTGCCAGCCGCGCTGGATACGCCGGGAATGTCGCCGGTTATCGGCTACGGCATGTTTATGCTGGGGCTGCTGGGCTACTTTGCGCTGGATCGCATCCTGCCCCATGCCCATCCTCAGGATCTGCTCGACGGCACCCTCAAGAAGCGCAACCTTAAGCGCACCGCGCTGCTGCTGACCCTGGGCATCAGCCTGCACAACTTTCCCGAAGGTATTGCCACCTTTGTGACCGCCAGCAGCGATCTGGAACTGGGCGCGGGCATCGCCCTGGCCGTGGCGCTGCATAATATTCCTGAGGGATTAGCGGTGGCTGGCCCGGTCTATGCCGCCACGGGGTCGCGGCGTAAGGCTATTTTCTGGTCAGGCATTTCGGGCTGCGCCGAAATTCTGGGCGGGGTACTGGCCTGGCTTATCCTCGGCAGCCTGGTCTCACCGGTGGTGATGGCCGCGATTATGGCCGCCGTGGCCGGTATTATGGTGGCGCTGTCGGTAGATGAACTGATGCCGCTGGCCAAAGAGATCGATCCGCATAACAACCCAAGCTATGGCGTGCTGTGCGGTATGTCGGTCATGGGATTCAGCCTGACGCTGTTACAGAGCACCGGCATCGGTTGAATTCAGGATGATTATTCGGCAGCCAGCGCCAGAAGCACATGTTCAGGGTCCCGCTCAATGGCACGCAGCAATGCCCGGGCGGGGCCAGTCGGCTCACGTCTTCCCTGTTCCCAGTTCCGTAAGGTACCGATATTGACGGAGATAAGCCGGGCAAAACCACTTTGCGATAAGCCGGTCGCCTGACGTATTTTTTTCACCTGTACCGCAGCCACCATAGCTTCCCGGGAAGGGCATGCCTTTCCTTCCAGGATACCATTCATCTGAGCCATGCTTTCAGTTAACCGATTGAATAATTTCTCGTCCATTTACCACCTCTCATTCATGGCCCGTAAAATTTGCTTCTCTTTTGCGCTCAGATCGTCTTTTACGCCTTTCTTATAAATCAACAGTAGCCGAATTTGTAAATCACTCACTTTATAGTAATAAATAATCCACACACCACCCCGTCGCCCCTTACCACCACAGGCCCAGCGCACTTTCCGTAGTCCGCCTGTATCCTGAAACACTTCACCTGATGTCGGGTTGTCCGCCAGGTACTGCAGAAACCGACGATACTCATCATCGCTCAGCAGTATCTGAACATCCTCGATAAAGACTGGCGTCTCAATAAATAATATCGATGTGCGTCCGTGGCGTATGTTATTGCCGTAGTGTATCCGGCACAACGAATGTACGTCAATGACGCATGATGGGAGATTAAAGAGGACAAAGAAAAACAGCTTCCGGAGATGGAAGCTGTTTTTAGCGCCACCACGCTTTCGGGCAACGTAATCAATAACAACGCAGGTTAGCTGGCCTTGCGCTCATGCTCCCGGCGGTAAGCGACCAGATCTTCAATGGTAACGACTGCCATATTATGCTGGCGGGCAAAGGCCACACACTCCGGCGCGCGCGCCATAGAGCCATCATCATTGGTCAGTTCACACAGCACGCCTGACGGCTTCAGGCCTGCCAGGGTCACCAGATCGATGGTCGCCTCAGTATGGCCGCCGCGAGTCAGCACTCCGCCTTCGCGAGCGCGCAGCGGGAACACATGGCCCGGGCGATGAAGATCGGAGGGTTTGGCGTTATCGGCGGTGGCGGCGCGTACCGTGGTCAGACGGTCGGCGGCGGAAACCCCGGTCGTTACGCCTTCGGCAGCTTCGATGGTCACGGTGAAACCCGTACCATAGGCGCTGGTGTTGTTCTCCACCATCATGGGCAGATCAAGCTGCTGACGACGCTCTTCGGTCAGGCACAGGCAGACAATACCGCTACCGTGGCGGATGGTTAGCGCCATCTGCTCCACGGTCATATTTTCAGCGGCAAAGATCATATCGCCTTCGTTTTCGCGATCTTCATCATCCAGCACCATCGCGCCACGCCCTTCGCGCAGTGCGGCCAGTGCATTTTCGACACGCTGGAAAGGAGTGCCAAATTCGGAAAGCAGAGTCTGATTCATGGTAAGTTAACCTCATTAAAATTATGGATTACCAGAACCAGGGCTGTCTTAGGAGTGTGCCGAAAAATCGGCAATACAATAACGTGAGCGGGTAGCGCCCGACAGAATCGTTATCCTCTCCCATCCGGACTTTAACCGTCGGCTCCGGAATTACACCGGATCTGCTAACCTCCGGATGGTATCCGGAGTGCTCGCGGGCTTTCAGTCATCCTGCTGGATTCGAACTGATTTACCGCCGGTGGGGAATTTCGCCCCGCCCTGAGAATAAGCAGGATCACTATAACGCTAATTACCGTACCCGGCAACGACGTTTCGGGATCGCGGTTTGCGGTTAATGGCGAAAGCATGATTATTGGTTTATCCGCCGCGCATCAGGCATTACAATTAACGCAATACACCTTATTTACCTCAGGGAAACCGCTATGATTGACCCGAAAAAAATTGAACAGATCGCCCGCCAGGTCCATGAGTCGATGCCGAAAGGAATTCGCGAATTCGGGGAAGATGTGGAAAAGAAAATCCGTCAGGTCCTGCAATCACAGCTGAATCGCCTGGATTTGGTCAGCCGCGAAGAGTTTGATGTGCAGACTCAGGTACTGCTGCGTACCCGCGAGAAACTGACCGCGCTGGAGCAGCGCCTGAATGAGCTGGAAAACAAGGATAAGGCGCCTGCCGCCGACGACCAGCAGGCGCCTCAGGCCTGAATCTATAAGCGGGAGGAGCGCCTCCCGCCATTAGCTTATTCGCCTTTTGCATCCTGCTGAATCCGGCGAATGATGTTGGTTGTGGAACAGCCATCTTCGAAGTTCAGAACCTTCACTTCACCGCCGTTAGCCCACACCTCTTCACTGCCCGCAATCTCTTCCGGCTTGTAATCGCCGCCTTTCACCAGCAGATCCGGCAGGATCTCCGCGATCAGGCGCTGCGGGGTATCCTCTTCAAAAGGCACCACCCAGTCTACCGCCTCCAGCGCGGCCAGAACGTCCATTCGCTGATCCTGCGGGTTCACCGGGCGGCTGTCGCCTTTCAGACGACGGGTGGAGGCATCGCTGTTCACCGCCACAATCAGCCGATCCCCCAGCTTACGGGCATTGGCCAGATAGGAAACATGGCCGGCGTGCAGAATGTCGAACACGCCGTTGGTCATCACCACCTTCTCGCCGCGCTTGCGGGCATCGGCAACCGCCTGTTTCAGCCCCGCTTCGCTCATGACGCCGAATCCGGTTTCCGAACGACCACGCACCGCGTTTTCCAGTTCGACCGGTGATACGGTGGAGGTGCCCAGCTTGCCGACCACGACGCCCGCCGCCGCATTGGCGAAGAAGCAGGCCTCTTCCAGCGAGTTCCCTGCCGCAAGTGTCGCCGCCAGCACGCCGATAACCGTATCTCCGGCGCCGGTCACGTCATACACTTCCTGCGCCTGGGTTGGCAGATGCAGCGGCGCCTTACCAGGCTGCAGCAGCGTCATGCCCTGCTCGGAGCGAGTCACCAGCAGCGCTGAGAGCTCAAAATCGCTGATAAGCTTCATGCCCCGTTCGACGATCTCCTCCACGCTGCGGCACTTACCTGTCACCGCTTCAAATTCAGAAAGATTCGGCGTCAGTAGCGTCGCCCCGCGATAACGTTCAAAATCAGCCCCTTTCGGGTCGATCAGCACCGGAACCCCTGCCTTACGCGCCAGCTGAATCATCTGCTGGACGCTGCACAGCGCCCCTTTGGCGTAGTCGGACAGCACCAGCGCGCCAATCTGCGGCAGCGCCTGATTGATGCGTTCATGCATCGGCTCGGCGTCCACCCCTTCGAATCCCTCTTCAAAATCCAGACGGATCAGTTGCTGGTTGCGCGACAGCACCCGCAGTTTGGTAATGGTGGGATGGGTCGGAACCGAGACGAAATCACACTTCACATTAACATCGGCCAGCGCTTTGCTCAGAGCGCGGGCCGCGTCGTCGATCCCCGTCAGACCCACCAGCCGCGAAGAAGCGCCAAGCGAGGCAATGTTCATCGCCACGTTGGCCGCGCCGCCGGGGCGCTCTTCAATTGTATTCACCTTCACCACCGGGACCGGGGCCTCCGGGGAGATACGGCTGGTGGGGCCATACCAGTAGCGATCCAGCATGACATCCCCAACCACCATGACGCCTGCGCGTGTGAATTCGGGCAGCGTTACTTTCATTTCTGACTCTCCAGCGAGAAACTTCGAATCTGGCGCGATAATAGCATAATTACAGAATCAGGCACCCAACCACCTCTGCCAGCAGGCAGCAACCTGCGCCCGTTCGCGTTCGAAAAGCGCAGGCTCCACGTGGCCGGGCAGCTCCTGCAACGCCAGGTGATGCAGCTCGTCGCGCAGATGCGTATATGCATTGGTCAGCGCCTGCGCCTCTTCCTGCTCCATGACCCCGCTTCTGGCCAGCAGCTCCAGAATTCGTACGTTGTCGGACCAGCGCGTTAACAGCGGCTGGGTATGAGCATGGGCCAGTACCAGGTACTGAGTGATAAATTCGATATCGGTGATACCGCCTTCATCGGCTTTGATATCGAAGCGGCCCCGATGCTTATTGCCCAGATGAGCGCGCATTTTTTCCCGCATATTGCGAACTTCTTCACGCAGGGCGGCGGGATCGCGCGGCTTTTCCAGCACCTGACGGCGGATCGCGTCGAAGCCGCCAGCCAGGGTAGCGTCGCTCCAGACCGTTCTGGCGCGCACCAGCGCCTGATGTTCCCAGGCCCAGGCCTCGTTCTGCTGGTAGTCGCTAAAAGCGTCCAGGGGAGTGACCAGCATGCCCGCCGATCCGGAAGGTCGCAGCCTGGCGTCCACCTCATACAGCACACCGGATGAGGTACGGGTGCTGAACAGATGCATCACGCGCTGAGCCAGTCGCAGGTAGAACTGACGCCCGTCGATCTCCCGCTCGCCATCGGTCATCACCGTTGCCGGGCAGTCGTGCAGAAACACCAGGTCGAGATCGGAGCCGTAGCCCAGCTCCCAGCCGCCCAGCTTGCCATACCCCACCACCGCGAAGCCACGCCCATCGCGATCGCGCAGGTGGGTGGGCTGACCATAGCGTGCCACCATCTGATTCCAGGCCATACGCACCACTGCATCGATCATCGCCTCGGCCAGCCAGGTTAGATGATCGCTAACCTTCATGACCGGCAGCGTGCCGGCGATATCGGCGGCAGCCACCCGCAGTAGCTGAGCCTGCTTAAACTGGCGCAGCGCTTCGAGCTGCTGCTCTTCATCCTCTTCCGGTACCCGCAGCAGATACTGACGCAGCTCGTCGCGATAGGCGTCGGTGGCGGTGGGTTGATAGAGGGTGTTGGGATCCAGCAGTTCGTCGAGCAACAGCGGGTAGCGCCCCAGCTTGTTGGCCACCATCGGCGATGCGGCGCACAGCCGAATCAGATGCTTCAGGGCGCCGGGAAACTCGGTCAGCAGCTCCAGATAGGTGGTACGCGAAACGATGCCGCTCAATAGCGGCGTGATGCGCGCCAGGGTCGGCGCCGCATCATCGCGTACGCAGATCTCGCTTAACAGGCGCGGCATCAGCTGATCCAGCACCTGACGCCCCCGTGGGCCGATGGTACGCTTATCCGTTTCGCGCCGGAAACCTGCCAGTTGCTCAAGCAACTGATGACGCGCCTCTTCGCTCAGATGCGCCAGCTCCGGCATGCCGTCATCGGCGTCCAGCGCATCCAACCACAGCTCACGCCAGCACTCGGCCACCGTATCTTCTTCGCCATTAGGTTCATCATCGCCAATCAGCGCATCGAAAATACGGCGCACCGCAGCCATATGCTGTTCCAGCCGGGCGTGCAGGGTCTGCCAGTCATCCATGCCCATCCCCCAGGCCAGACGGGCGCGATTCAGCGCATCCTGCGGCAGGGTCTGGGTCTGCTCGTCGTTAATACTCTGTAACAGGTTTTCAAGACGCCGCAGGAACAGGTAGGCTTCGCGCAGCGCTTCAACATCCTTCGGTGGCAACAGATTCAGGCTGCCAATGGCCGTCAGGGTGGGCAGCAGGGATCGCTGTTGCAACTGCGGCTCCCGACCGCCGCGAATCAACTGGAAAACCTGGGCGATAAACTCAATCTCGCGGATGCCGCCCGCCCCCAGTTTGATGTTATCGGTCAGGCCACGGCGCCGCACTTCACGAGCGATCATCCCCTTCATGCTGCGCAGGGACTGGATCACGCTAAAGTCGATATATCGCCGGAATACGAAGGGCCGCAGCATGGCACGCAGCTCCTGGCTGGCGGAATCGTCACGATCGCCCATCACCCGGGCCTTCACCATGGCATAGCGCTCCCAGTCGCGCCCCTGCTCCTGGTAGTAATCCTCCAGCGCCGCGAAGCTTAGTACCAGCGGGCCACTGTCGCCAAAGGGGCGCAGCCGCATATCCACCCGGTAGACAAAGCCATCCGCCGTAGGTTGATCCAACGCTTTAATCAAACGCTGCCCCATACGGGTAAAAAACTGGGCGTTATCCAGCTCCCGCCGACCGCCCTGGGTCACGCCGCCTTCCGGCCAGGCAAAGATCAGATCGATATCCGACGAGAAGTTAAGCTCGCCGCCCCCCAGTTTCCCCATGCCCAGCACCAGCAGCGGCTGAGGCTCGCCACTGGCGTTGCAGGGCGTTCCCCACTCCCGGCAGCAGGCGGCGTACAGCCACTCGCGGGCGCTGACAATCAGGCATTCCGCCAGTTCGCTCAACTGGGTCAGGGTTTGCTCAGTGCTGGCGTGATGCAGAATCTGGCTCCAGGCGATGCGGGTCAGTATCCGGCGCCGAAAACGGCGCAGCTCGCGCATCAGCCCGGCTTCGTCTTCCACACCCGCAAGCCCGGCGGCCAGCCAGTCGCCATATTCCCGCCACTCATCGGGCCGGGGCGGCGACTGCTGTAGCTCAGCCAGTAGCGGCGGTTCCGCCATCAGGCTGTTAAACAGAAAGTCACTAAAAATCAGCGCTCCCCGGGTCTCTTCGTTAAGAGATTCGGGATCGATATCCTGAGGGAAAAGCGCCGTCAGAGTCTGCCAGTGTTGCTGCAAAATGGGGGAAAGCGGCGTCATAACGTGGTCCTTGTCCGGTTAGTGTTGCCCGCTATGGTTCCAGAACGGCGCCTGAGCCAGCGCCTGTCTGCGTGTGTGTTCAATATCGCCCACCCGACCGTGGGAGATGGCATCCGCCAGCGCCTGCCAGCTCCCCACCCACGGCTGCCAGCGAACTTCTTTATAGCCGCCAGCCAATATTCGAGCCATATCCAGGCAGCGCTCCAGGCGAAGTAATTGCTCACCAGCCTGTTCGTTTCCGCTACGGGAAAAAGCCGTTTTCAGCTCCGCCGCCAGCCGGGAGAAGTGGGTATCCGCAAAGCGCTTGAAGGAGCCGTCCAGCTTATTGCGCATTTTGGTATCCAGCCAGGGGCGCCAGCCGCGGGTCGCCAGCCACTCGGTTAGCGCCAGCTGGGCGCTGCTGCTCTTCAGACTCCAGGGCAGAGATGTATCCAGCGGCCGTGCCGCCAGCGCTTCTTCCAGCTGACTTAACTTGTCACGTAAGTGGGTACTTGCTTTTCTTGGGATCGCGCCGCCAAACAGCGCCAGGGTATGACGCACCAGCGCAACGCTATGTAACACCTGACGCGCCGCGCCGTCGTGACCCCGAGCCCACAGCTCTTCGTGATACTGCCAGTGGCAAAGCGCCAGCGTCAGCGCTGCTTCCAGCCCCTGCTCAAGGCTGGCCTTCGGTAGCCATGCCATCCCCGGCAGTTCGCGCACCTCGCGCAGGGCATTCCCGCGCGCCAGGTGGTAACCCCGGGCCGCTTTGCTCAGGCTTCCCTGACGTAAACCCTCACGCAATAGCTTTTCACGGGCCAGGCTCAGTACGTCCTCCACTCGCCCCTCCAGCAGTTCCATTTCCAGCTCGCACAGCGGTTCCTGATGCTCGCCAGCGACGATATCGCCCTGATCGAGTGCAACCTCAATGCGGCTTTCCCCGTAAGTGACCACCCACTTTTCACGCTGAAAATCGGTGCGGAATAACGGCTCCAGCATTTCTGACAGCGCTTCAACATTCAGCCCCTGGGGCCACATCTCCGTCGGGAAGCGTGCCAGTTCCAGTTCGGGGCTTTCCAGCGCCACATTATACTCCGGGCGCTGATGCAGGCCGCCAATGGTCTGCCCCGCCGTCTTCATGGTCATCTCATAACGCCCATTGTCGCCGCGCACCCGCAGTCCCATATCGTGGCGACGCAGCTGTAAATCCGGGGTTTCATAATAGATATTCAATAGATTACGAGCGCTGGCGTGTTCACCTTCCAGCGTATCCAGCGCCGTGCGCAGCGGCGCCAGTGCATCCTGATGAACGATAAATTTTAATTCGATTTCCTGGGACATAATCTGTTCCGTCACCCTGCTGTTAGTCGCTGGCAAAATACCTGCGAACTTGTGATTCAATTACTTGTCTTTTAGAAAGGCTGCATTCCGTCATTATACATGGCAGGATACAGCCTGACATTTTGCGCCAAATTGCCGCGTTATGCGCGATTTGACGGGCGTAAAACCTGAGGCGGTGACAGCGGTCGCGGGGCAAACACACCAGGATAATTCTCATTCAGGTTTGTCACCCGCCTCGTCAGACTGATGTCACCATAACTTTTTCACGTTCTATGACAATAACGACGATCTAATGCAGAAATTACGCCTGATTAGCCTGATTTTGCTCTCTTTGAGCGCAGCCACAGCGGCCCATGCGGAGGAAAAACGCTTCGTCTCTGACGAGCTGACAACCTGGATCCGCAGCGGCCCCGGAGACAACTACCGTCTGGTGGGCACTGTTAATGCCGGCGATGAGGTTGCGCTGCTTCAGACCAACGGCAAATATGCTCAGATCCGCGAAGCTGACGGGCGTACCGCCTGGATCCCGGTGGACCAGCTCAAGAGCGAACCCAGTCTGCGTACCCGGGTTCCGGACCTGGAAAACCAGGTGAAGACGCTGACCGACAAGCTTAACAATATCGACACGACCTGGAACCAGCGTACCGCCGATATGCAGCAAAAAGTCGCGAAAAGCGACGGCATTATCAACGGCCTGAAAGATGAGAATCAACAGTTGAAAAATCAGCTGGTTGTCGCCCAGAAGAAGGTCAATGCCGCAAATATTCAGCTGGATGATAAGCAGCGCACCATCATTATGCAGTGGTTTATGTACGGCGGCGGCGTCGCCGGCGTCGGTCTGCTGTTGGGTCTGCTGCTCCCGCATATGATCCCCAGCCGTAAACGCAAAGACCGCTGGATGAACTAATCCTTACCAAACGGGCGCCCTACGGCGCCCGTTGCTCAGCTTTCCTTAGCCTTCTCCTCTACACTTACGTATCATCGGCTGAACAACAGCGGTAAGGAGAATGGCAGGTGAAGATTTATCTGGTCGGTGGCGCGGTACGTGATGGGTTGTTAGGTCTGCCGGTCAAAGACAGAGACTGGGTGGTGACCGGCGCTACGCCGCAGCAGATGCTGGACGCCAGCTACCAGCAGGTCGGTCGCGATTTTCCCGTCTTTCTTCATCCGGATACCCACGAGGAGTATGCCCTTGCGCGTACCGAGCGCAAAGCCGGGCATGGCTATACCGGTTTTATCTGCCACGCTGCGCCAGACGTCACCCTGGAGCAGGATCTTAAGCGCCGCGATCTGACCATTAACGCTATCGCTATGGACCAGTACGGTGAGATTATCGATCCCTGGGGGGGGCGTGAGGATATCGAACGCCGCGTGCTGCGCCATGTCTCCCCCGCTTTTAATGAAGATCCGCTACGGGTGCTGCGGGTCGCGCGCTTCGCTGCCCGATATGCCCATCTGAATTTCCGCATTGCCGACGAAACCCTGGCGCTGATGCGCTCGATGACCGATAACGGCGAACTGGCACATCTGACGCCGGAACGAGTGTGGAAAGAGACCGAAGGCGCCCTGACCAGCCGTAATCCTCAGGTCTATTTCCAGGTGCTGCGTGACTGCGGCGCGCTGGCGGTGCTGTTTCCAGAAGTGGATGCCCTGTTTGGCGTACCGGCGCCGGAAAAGTGGCACCCGGAGATCGATACCGGCGTTCATACCCTCATGACGCTGTCCATCGCCGCCCAGCTCAGTCCAGAAGTGGATGTACGCTTCGCCGCCCTGACCCACGATTTAGGTAAAGGGTTAACCCCAAAGCACCTATGGCCGCGCCACCACGGACACGGTCCGGCGGGCGTTAAGCTGGTCGAACAACTGTGCCTGCGTCTGCGGGTACCGAATGAGATTCGCGACCTGGCAAAGCTGGTAGCCCGCTATCACGATCTGATCCACACGCTGCCGATACTGCGACCCGAAACTCTGGTGAAGCTGTTTGACGATATCGATGCCTGGCGTAAACCCCAGCGCGTGGAGCAGGTCGCTCTGACCAGCGAAGCAGACGCTCGCGGGCGTACCGGATTTGAGTCCAGCGACTATCCGCAAGGGCGGCTACTGCGTGACGCCTGGCAGGTCGCTCAGGCGGTACCGACCAAAGCGGTGGTCGAGGCGGGATTTAAAGGGGCGGAGATTCGCGATGAACTAACGCGCCGCCGCATTCAGGCGGTCACGCAGTGGAAGGCGCAGGCCTGCCCTCAGCCCGCAGGCTGAGGGCAAAGCACGATCTTACATAAAGACTGCCCAGACCGCCGCCGCAACGATAAAGCGGTAGATGGCAAATGGGATAAACGAAATGCGCTTAATCAGTTGCAGGAAGGTCTTAATGGCGATCAGCGCCACGATAAAGGCGGTAACGAATCCCACCGCAAACATCGGCAGATCGCTCATGCTCAGGAATCCCCAGCTCTTGTAGAGATCCAGCACCGTCGCCCCCATCATCATCGGCACAGCCAGGATGAAAGAGAACTCAGAGGCGGCGTAGCGGCTCACGCCCATCAGCATACCGCCAGAGATAGTGGCGCCGGAGCGCGAAAAGCCGGGCCACAGCGCCAGGCACTGGAAGCAGCCGATGATAAAGGCCTGGCGATACGTCATATCGTCGATACCCACGGCGCGCGGCTGCTTTGGCTTCAGGCATTCGGCAGCAATCAGCAACAGCCCCCCCACCACCAGGGCATACATCACATTCACCGGATTAAACAGCGATTTGATGGTGTCGTGGAACACCAGCCCCAGTACCACGGCCGGGATCATCCCCAGCAGAATATGGATGAGCGTCAGCCGCCCGCTGCCTTCGCCTTCGTGGGGCGGCTTACCGAAGTGAATGCCGATAAGTCCGAACAGGCGGCGCCAGAACATCACCACCACGGCCAGGATCGATCCCAGTTGAATAACCACCTCGAAGGTTTCCGCCTTGTCGCCCTCAAAACCCAGCAGGTGGCCCACAATAATCATATGCCCGGTGCTGGAGACCGGCAGAAACTCAGTCAGCCCCTCCACCACCCCCAGAATGGCGGCAATCACCAGCGAATGAACATCGCCCATCAGCATTAACCCTCTAAATGATAAACAATAAAATAGCCGCAACCCGCAGCTCAAAAAAGGTGCACGCAGTATGACCTGTCATACCGCGTTTGGTTTACCCGAATAACCCTAAAATTAGCCTTTCAGATTTGTGCCACGCTCGATAACCACCCCGACGCTGGCGGCTCTGGCCACGGCGCCAGGCTTGCTGACTTTAATGCGCACCCAGGGCGAGTTAAAGCGGCTCAGCAGTAATTGAGCCACCTCTTCCGCCACCCGTTCGACCAGCGCAAAACGCCCCCCTTCAACGTGGGCGACTATCGCATCGCTGACGTCTGCATAGCTCAGGCAGTCATTCACATCATCACTTGCCGCCGCCTTTCGGTTATCCCAGCCCATTTCGATATCGAAAATCAGCTTCTGCTCAATGGTCTGTTCCCAGTCGTAAACGCCAATGGTGGTAATTACCGAAAGTTGCTCTATAAATACAATATCCATCACGACCTGCCCGTTACGTTGTTCGCACCATAAATAATTTATGTTACAGAGAAGCGACAAGCGCCACCCCTTTTATCCCGCTCCGCGGCTGGTTTCAGGCCGGTCCGGTGCCATCAGAAGCCCGGCGCAGGGAGCATCATCGGGGATACCACTTGCAGCGAAATATGCGTATTATCCACAGATGCAGAAAATAAAACGACATTTTCACAACGGAACAGCGTTATGAGTGCAATCGCGCTTGGGATGATCATCCTCGCGTATCTTTGCGGCTCAATTTCCAGCGCCATTCTGGTCTGCCGACTTGCCGGCCTGCCGGATCCCCGCCAGAGCGGCTCCCATAATCCGGGAGCCACTAATGTGCTACGCACCGGCGGCAAGGGCGCTGCCGCAGTGGTACTGGTTTTCGATATTCTGAAAGGTATGCTGCCGGTGTGGGCCGCCTGGGGACTGGGCGTTCCCCCTTTCTGGTTGGGCATTGTGGCGATTGCCGCCTGTCTGGGCCATATCTGGCCGGTCTTCTTCGGTTTTCGCGGCGGTAAAGGCGTTGCTACCGCCCTTGGCGCCATCGCCCCCATCGGCTGGGATCTGACCGGCGTCATGACCGGTACCTGGCTGCTGACGGTGCTGCTGAGCGGCTACTCTTCGCTGGGCGCTATCGTCAGCGCGCTGATCGCTCCCTTCTATGTCTGGTGGTTCAAACCGCAGTTCACCTTCCCGGTGGCGATGCTTTCCTGCCTGATCCTGATGCGTCATCACGACAATATTCAGCGCTTGTGGCGGGGGCAGGAGACAAAGATCTGGAAGAAGCTGAAGAAAGGGAAGAAAGAAAAGGACGAGGAACAGCAGCCGAAGTAACCGTCTGTTCCTCACCCCGCCCCTCTCCCTGAGGGAGAAGGAGAGGCATGAAGTCAGGCGGCGGGTAATTCCGCCAGCGGCCAGCGCGGCCGTACGCTCACGCTCAGATCCGCCACGCAATCCGCCTTTAGACGCACCATGCCAGCATAGGCGATCATCGCCCCGTTATCGGTACAGAATTCAGGGCGCGCGTAGAAGACTTCGCCATTGCGTTTGGTCATCATCTCCGCCAGCTTTGCCCGCAGGGTACGGTTGGCGCTCACGCCGCCCGCCATCACCAGGCGCTTAAAACCGGTCTGATCCAGCGCCCGACGGCATTTAATCATCAGGGTATCCACCACCGCATCCTCGAAGGCGCGAGCGATATCGGCGCGAGCCTGCTCGTCACCGGCGTGGTCACGAATGGTATTGGCCGCAAAGGTCTTTAAACCCGAGAAGCTAAAATCCAGCCCCGGGCGATCGGTCATTGGCCGCGGGAAGGTAAAACGTCCCGGAGTGCCCTGAAGCGCCAGCTTAGAGAGCATCGGCCCGCCGGGGTAGTCGAGCCCCAGCAGCTTGGCGGTCTTATCGAAGGCTTCACCTGCCGCATCGTCAATAGATTCGCCCAGCAGCTGATACTGACCGATGCCGGTCACGCTAATCAGCTGGGTATGACCGCCGGAAACCAGCAGCGCCACAAAGGGGAACTCCGGCGGCGTCTCTTCCAGCATCGGCGCCAGCAGATGCCCTTCCATATGGTGAACCGCAATAGCCGGAACCTGCCAGGCGAAGGCCAGCGAACGGCCAACGGTAGCGCCAACCAGCAGCGCCCCAACCAGTCCGGGCCCGGCGGTATAGGCCACGGCGTCGATATCTTTTGCCGTTAACCCCGCCTCGCTCAGCGCCGCCTGAATAAGGGGCACCGTCTTGCGCACGTGGTCGCGGGAGGCCAGCTCCGGCACCACGCCGCCGTAGTCGGCGTGCAATTTTACCTGACTATACAGCTGGTTGGCTAACAGCCCCTGGCTGTCGTCGTAAATGGCGATGCCGGTCTCATCGCAGGATGTCTCTATACCCAGTACACGCATGGTCTTTACTTTTACCTCTGTTGATAGCGCGCAGTGTATGCCCCAGGGCGCCCGAAGTAAAACTTTGCTCAACTTCTGTCCGCCTATGGTGTATACTCTTGCCCCTTGCGAGTAATGCCTGTAAAAGGCAGCATTCTGCCGTTGGCGGTGCTTTACAAAGCAGCAGCGGTTGCAGTAAAATTCCGCACCATTTTGAAACAAGCTGGCGAGCTGCCAGCGGCAAACCGAATTAATCAAAGGTGAGAGGCACATGCCGGTAATTAAAGTACGTGAAAACGAGCCGTTCGACGTAGCACTGCGTCGCTTCAAACGTTCCTGCGAAAAAGCGGGCATCCTGGCGGAAGTTCGTCGTCGTGAGTTCTACGAGAAACCGACCACCGAACGTAAGCGCGCTAAAGCTTCTGCAGTGAAACGTCACGCGAAGAAACTGGCTCGCGAAAACGCACGCCGCACTCGTCTGTACTAATTAGTCTTTGAGGGTGCGCTACCCTCATAATCAGACAGAGTTATTGTTGTAAGGCCGTGCTTCCGAAAGGAATGCGCGGCTTATTCTCGTTTATGAGCTGACAAACCGGGGGCCTATGGCTGGACGAATCCCACGCGTCTTTATCAATGACTTGCTGGCTCGTACCGACATCGTCGACCTCATCGACGCGCGGGTAAAGCTGAAGAAGCAGGGCAAGAACTATCACGCGTGCTGTCCATTCCATAACGAGAAAACCCCGTCATTCACCGTAAACGGCGATAAACAGTTTTACCACTGCTTCGGCTGCGGGGCGCATGGTAACGCCATCGACTTCCTGATGAACTACGACAAACTGGAGTTCGTCGAATCTGTGGAAGAGCTGGCCTCCATGCACAACCTGGAGATCCCCTATGAAGCGGGGAACGGGCCGAGTCAGATTGAACGCCATCAGCGCCAGAGCCTGTACCAGTTGCTCGATGGCCTGAACGGCTTCTACCAGCAGGCGCTAACGCAGCCTGGCGCTGATAAAGCGCGAGTCTATCTGCAGCGCCGCGGCTTGAGTCAGCAGGTTATCGATCGCTTTGCTATCGGCTATGCGCCGGAAGGCTGGGATAACGTGCTGAAACGCTTTGGAAAAGACAGCGAAAATCGCAAGTCTTTGACCGACGCCGGTATGCTGGTAACGAACGATCGCGGTCGCAGCTATGACCGCTTCCGTGAACGGGTGATGTTCCCGATTCGCGACAAACGGGGCCGGGTTATCGGCTTTGGCGGCCGCGTATTAGGCGACGGTCAGCCAAAATATCTGAACTCCCCCGAAACCGAGATCTTCCATAAGGGCCGCCAGCTGTATGGCCTTTATGAAGCCAGGCAGGATACGTCGGATCCGGCGCGCCTGCTGGTGGTGGAAGGCTATATGGACGTGGTAGCCCTGGCGCAATACGACATTAACTATGCCGTTGCTTCTCTGGGCACCTCCACGACCGCCGACCACATTCAACTGCTGTTTCGCGTGACGAACACGGTTATCTGCTGCTATGACGGCGACCGCGCCGGGCGGGACGCGGCATGGCGCGCGCTGGAAACAGCGCTACCCTATATGACGGATGGTCGTCAGCTGCGTTTTATGTTCCTTCCGGATGGCGAAGACCCCGATACTCTGGTGCGTAAAGAGGGTAAAACCGCATTCGAAGCGCGGATGGATGAGGCAATGCCCCTCTCCGTCTTCCTGTTTAACACTCTGATGCCTCAGGTGGATCTGAGTACCCCCGACGGACGCGCGCGGCTAAGTACCCTTGCGCTGCCGCTGATCGGCCAGGTACCAGGTGAAACCCTGCGTATTTATCTGCGCCAGGAGCTGGGCAATAAGCTCGGTATCCTGGACGATGCCCAGTTGGAAAAGCTGTTACCAAAACAGGCGGATCAAGGAAGCGTGCGTCCGGCGCCCCAGCTAAAACGCACAACCATGCGTATACTGATAGGGTTACTGATACAAAATCCCGATCTGGCGCCGCTGGTGCCGTCGCTTGAAGGTCTGGACCGCAGCAAAATCCCCGGCCTTGGGCTGTTCAGCGAACTGGTGGGACAGTGTCTGGCTCAGCCAGGTCTGACGACAGGGCAGCTTCTGGAGCATTATCGCGACACAAAAGAGGCCGCTACCCTTGAAAAACTCGCAACCTGGGACGATATAGCAGATAAGGACATTGCGGAAAAAACGTTCACTGACGCGCTGGATCACATGTTTGATTCGGTGCTTGAACTACGACTGACAGAATTGATCGCCCGTGCACGCACCCAGGGGTTAACCCCGGCGGAGCGGGAAGAAGTCCGCGTGATTACTGAAGCACGCGCCAGGAAGTAATTTTGAGCGGCTTAAATGCCGAAATGTCATCGGGTGAGCCCGAAAGCCGCGCAGACGGGCAGCGGCAAGAGAAACAAATCAGCCCGCATACGTTATTGTTGGCGGTTTCGCCGACCGACACCAACCCTAATATACAGTGTGGATACCGTCTTATGGAGCAAAACCCGCAGTCACAGCTGAAACTTCTTGTCACCCGTGGTAAGGAGCAAGGCTATCTGACCTATGCCGAGGTCAATGACCATCTGCCGGAAGATATCATCGACTCCGATCAGATCGAAGACATCATCCAAATGATCAACGACATGGGCATCCAGGTGATGGAAGAAGCACCGGATGCCGATGATCTGATGCTGGCTGAGAACTCCGCGGATGAAGATGCCGCCGAAGCTGCTGCTCAGGTGCTCTCCAGCGTAGAATCGGAAATCGGGCGTACCACCGACCCGGTGCGCATGTATATGCGCGAAATGGGTACCGTTGAGCTGCTCACCCGTGAAGGTGAAATCGATATCGCCAAGCGTATCGAAGACGGTATCAATCAGGTGCAGTGTTCCGTTGCCGAATACCCGGAAGCCATCACCTACCTGATGGAGCAGTACGATCGCGTAGAGGCGGGCGAAAGCCGCCTTTCCGACCTGATCACCGGTTTTGTCGATCCTAATGCTGAAGAAGATCTCGCCCCTACCGCCACTCACGTTGGATCCGAACTCTCGCAGGAAGAGATGGACGACGATGACGACGACGATGACGATGACGACAGCAGCGACGACGACAACAGCATCGACCCGGAAGTCGCCCGCGAGAAATTCGCCGCGCTGCGTACCCAGTATGAAGTGGCCCGTGGCGTCATCAAGAGTAAGGGTCGCAGCCACGCCGACGCGCAGGCAGAGATTCATAAACTCTCTGAAGTTTTCAAAGAGTTCCGCCTGGTACCGAAGCAGTTCGACTATCTGGTCAACAGCATGCGCGTCATGATGGACCGCGTCCGTACCCAGGAACGCATCATCATGAAGCTGTGCGTTGAACAGTGCAAAATGCCGAAGAAAAACTTCATCACGCTGTTTACCGGCAACGAAACCAGCGATACCTGGTTCAATGCCGCCATCGCGATGAATAAGCCGTGGTCCGAAAAGCTGCACAACGTGGCGGACGACGTGCATCGCGGCCTGCAGAAACTGCAGCAGATTGAAGAAGAGACCGGCCTGACTATCGAGCAGGTGAAGGACATCAACCGCCGTATGTCCATTGGCGAAGCCAAAGCGCGCCGCGCCAAGAAAGAGATGGTGGAAGCGAACCTGCGTCTGGTTATCTCCATCGCCAAGAAGTACACCAACCGCGGTCTGCAGTTCCTGGATCTGATTCAGGAAGGCAACATCGGCCTGATGAAGGCGGTGGACAAGTTCGAATACCGCCGTGGCTACAAGTTTTCAACTTACGCCACCTGGTGGATTCGCCAGGCCATCACCCGCTCTATCGCGGACCAGGCGCGTACCATCCGTATTCCGGTGCATATGATTGAGACCATCAACAAACTCAACCGTATTTCGCGCCAGATGCTGCAGGAGATGGGCCGTGAGCCAACGCCGGAAGAGCTGGCCGAGCGGATGCTGATGCCGGAAGATAAGATCCGTAAGGTACTGAAGATCGCCAAAGAGCCGATCTCCATGGAAACGCCGATCGGTGACGATGAAGATTCGCATCTGGGCGACTTTATCGAGGATACCACCCTCGAACTGCCGCTGGATTCCGCCACCACCGAAAGCCTGCGCGCCGCCACTCACGACGTGCTGGCCGGCCTGACCGCCCGTGAAGCTAAAGTGCTGCGTATGCGTTTCGGTATCGATATGAATACCGACCACACCCTGGAAGAGGTCGGTAAACAGTTCGACGTTACCCGTGAACGTATTCGTCAGATCGAAGCCAAGGCCCTGCGTAAGCTGCGTCACCCGAGCCGTTCGGAAGTGCTGCGTAGCTTCCTGGACGACTAACTGGCAGTGCATAAAATGCTAAAGGCTCCCTTCGGGGAGCTTTTTTTTACCCTCTCCCTGTGGGAGAGGGCCAGGGTGAGGGCATCAAACCGCAGGTACTCAACAGAATCCGCCCCCAGAAGACACTTAAAGCCCCCTGCCCCTGAGCGCCTCATCTAACTCACGATACGCCGCCGCCAGCTCATCCAGCGACGCGCGGTTCAGCCCGCTGGGATTAGGCAGAACCCAGACTTCGGTTTCCCCCACGCCCTGAGGCTGTCTGCCCCACTGCACATTGCGCACGCCAAACGCCTGGGCATATGCCTGCTTACCCAGCACCGCCAGCGCGCCGGGCTGATAGCGGGATATTTTCTCCACCACCGCCTGCCCCCCGGCACGTAGCTCGTCGCGTTTCACTTCGCTGGCCTGCACCGTAGGCCGCGCCACCAGCATGGTGATCCCACAACCGGTATCAAGAAGATGCTGCTCTTCTGCCGGCTTCAACTGGCGTTCGGTAAAGCCCGCCAGATAAATCACCTGCCAGAAACGGTTGCCGGGGTGGGCAAAATGAAACCCGGTGTGGGCTGATGATTTACCCGGATTAATGCCGCAAAACACCACCCGCAGCCCCGGCGTCAGAATATCGTCTATCATGGCATCCCCTTGCGTAAAAAAGTCCATTATAAAGCCTTTGCAATCCGCTGGTTACAAAATCAGCATATCACTGCGTAACGCTGGATTGCCGCAAGGAGTTACTTTATAATCCACCGTCACGGCCCCTTAGCTCAGTGGTTAGAGCAGGCGACTCATAATCGCTTGGTCGCTGGTTCAAGTCCAGCAGGGGCCACCAAATTTTAGCTTTAGAATCATATAATTAAGCCACTCGGAAGAGTGGATTTTTTGTTTTGGGATGTACAAGTGTCGCAGCAGATGCCGCTACAAGCTCATTTATCAGCGCCTCTATCACCATTCCTCTGACTTTCCTGCTGAAGATTTTTAATCATCGGAATAAGTTTTTTTATCTTTTCTTCTGCATAACCATCAAGATGAGGTTGCAAGCGCTCGTCAAATGATGTTTCTGACCGCTTTAGGAGCATAGCTTCTGGGGGCACGAATTTACTCTTTCCGGGACTTTGATCAGCCATCAAAAGCCGCCCATCTTCAAGGGTAAAACTTAATTCGGCAAAAATATATTTGTGACCGCCGATGTATTCAAAGGCTCTTGCTTCAAAGGAGTGGCTAAACAGTGTTCGACGACCTTCGAGCATAAAATAATCTACTATTTGAGGGGTATTATCGATGAACTCTCTAATCTGAGGCGTTGATATGATTCCGGAAACATCACGTCCGTTGACAGAAACCTCAACAACTGTTTGTTCTGGCGATTCAATCCACTTATTTTCAGACAAGCCCTCAAAATCTTCTCCTGGATAAGAGGAGGACCATGAGCCTTCAAGCGCCGGACTAGACACAACCCATTCTTTAGCAAGACGGTAGTTATCAATGAGTTGCCTGGAGTCCATAGTAGCCACCATGAACAAAGAAGATGCCACCACAGCAAGAACTGCCCACCATTTTTTAATAAATTGCATTTACTGTAACCAAAAATCCCAAACATTGTATTAATTTACAGCGAGAAGGCACTAATTAGAAATAGAATATTGAATTCTCAATCTGGTTGTAATCTGGATACGATTTGATAATGCTGATCTCAGCCCAAACCCGCACCAGCCAAGGCTCTGCGGGTTTTTCTTTGTCTGCCGTCCCTCGCATAATTTAATCTTACAAACTCACATAAAATAAAAAATATCATTATTTATCTGCTAGTTGATATTTTCGGCAGATCCTCCATAGTTCCTTTTTACTGAAAAAACTGCCATCCGTTTCAATCATTTCAGTTTGGGTTTTCCGGCAAAGCCCCAGCAGCGGCGCGGGCTGGCGAGATGTTTTGTAACAATCGATAACCTATAAATCAACGCATGCTGTTGAGATGTGAAAAGTATACGGATGGCCATTCCAGTGGTTTATTGGCGCTGACAATGCGCAAGACCACAATAAGGAGAATGACGAACCCTGGAAGCTGAGCCAGAAAAGACACAGGAACTGGGCTTATCGCCGACGCGTTTATCAGCTTTACTGGCCCCGTAATTGAATCGACGATTAAATGCGCAGGAAGTGGGGTGATTAAGTACCAAATGGATTAATCAGCAAGATCCCCAATGCCTCAAAATCCCTGGTATTGCGCGTCGCCAACGTTGCATCACAGCAGCGGCAGATGGCCGCTATCTGCGCATCCGCCATCCCGATAGGCCGCCCGGCAGCATCTCGCTGAGCGACGAGTTCCGCATAGTAGACGGCTGCATGCCCATCGAATGCAAGCAGGCGGCCAGAGAAATCCTCGTCAAACATGCCTTCAGCCATTTCAAATAGCTGATGTTTACGACGACCTTCAGGCATACGAGCGATACCGTACAGAATTTCTGCTACCGATACCGATGTAAGAAACAATTGGCCTGTATCCTGCGCATCCAGCCACGCCAGTACCGCAGGTTCAGGCCGCATCCTCATCACTTCGGAAACAATATTGGTGTCGAGAACAATCATTATTCAATGTCCGCCGCACGAGGCCGATCGGGCCGGGAAATATCCAGATCGACACCACCAATGCTCCTGAAACGCTGGTTAATCCGGCTACCCAATCCTCTTTCTGGCTGCGGATTTTGTAACGCCTTACTCAGGATGTTACGCACCTCCTCTTCCATCGAGTTGCCATGACGAGCGGCGGCGATACGCAGGCTCGCTTTCAGTTCATCATCAAGGTTACGAATAGTAATCGTTGCCATAAATGCCCCCGTGACTGCATTGCTATCATTGATAGCATAGTTGAACGATGACTTTCTGTCCACCTGAATAAAAAACCATCAACCGTATCGTCTGGCAATCAGTGTGGCGTAAATCCCACTGTTTCAAATATCATCTAAAAAATTTTCTTAACCCCGATTTATCTCTATTTTAACTAAACTGTGTCCAGCTAATAAAAACTACGTAATTAACTGTATTTTAATGGTATTGACACAATTTCACGTCTGTTTTATCTCTCTGAATAATCATTTCAGAGTGGGATAAATCTTATGCAAAAGCACGAACTCGAACAGGTGCGTTTTGTGGCTGGCATCACCTTACCCGCTATCGGCTGGCTGGGCGGCGCACTATTGGGAAGCATCCCGTTAGCTTCTCTTTCCGCCTTCAACCATGCGTTGAGCACCACATCACAACAGCCTGCATTACTGGCCGGGTCATTGACCGGCGTAGCTCTGGCGGTTAGTGCCGTACTGGCGTTGAATCACTTTGGAGCTGATGGCTATCGCGGCTCACCCTACCGGCGTTTTTTACGCGGCACCCGCATGCTCAATCCCCATGCGCTGTGCCAGCGTATCAACACGATAAACCGGCAGACGCAGCGCAAAACCGGCAAGGTCTAACCGGTCTATATCGGCACGATGCCCGTACCAATTCACTTGGAAAACCGCAATCTGCTGATTACCGGTTCCATCGACACAGGTAAAAGCGTGGCGATTGAATCGCTGGCCGCGTCTATCCTGCGCCGCCGTGACCGCATGGTCGTTACTGACCCGGATGACACCCCGCTATCAAAATTCTTTTTACCCGGCGATATCGTACTGAACCCCTTTGACACTCGTTCAGTCGGCTGGTCAATCTTCAACGAAATCCAGTCTGTCCACAATTACGACCGTATTGCCCGCTCGGTCATCCTGTCAGCCATCAATGCCGAAGATGAACAATGGTGTGGATTCGCCCGCGATATCTTTGCCGATACGCTGCGCAAACTGCATGAAACCGAACAGGCCAGCGTCGATAAACTGGTCGATTTTCTGGTACGGGAAGACGGCGAAGTCATCAAGCAATTTCTATCTAATACCGATTCCTCCGGCTACTTCCGTGACAATGCGGAAAGGGCGACAGCCAGCATCCAATTTTTGATGAACAAGTATGTGCGTCCATTGCGCCGCATGCCGGAAGGGGCCTTTTCCATCTACCGCTGGCTGAACGATCCGTCAGGCGGCAATCTGTATCTGACATGGCGTGAAGACATGCGTACTGAAGGAAGACAGTTTATTGAAAAACTGAATGATGTAGGGTCAATGGCAGATAAAGCTACTATCATAGAACGCTTTTTATTGCATCAACTTCAGAAAAACAACAAGCTTACCTCTACTTTAGACACGTCAATTTCTTTCATTTATGAAAACTACCGAAATGTTGATATTATGTCTCTCGCGAGGCAGAAAAATAGTGCTTTATTTGCCCGTCGCTGATATTTCAGCTCATTGACAATATAAATCCACGATGATGCACTTTCCAGATTCTTTATATGGATACCATAGATAACCGTTGCATCATTCTCAACTGGAAACCGTGGCTATTCAAAAACGCAGGATTACCTGCGCTTTTGGGGCATTCAGAAAGTTGCTGGCGAAGCTAGTGCTATTTGAGGTGTGAAACATCCCCCACTTTGCTTAAGGTATAGCGACCATCCCGATATTTTATGAGTGTCAGACTACCGTTTTTTATAGCGACATCATTTTTAAAATCCGGAAAAAGATACGCCAGTACCATACCGATTTGTTCACCATGCGTAACCAGTAACACGTTCCCACCTCCACGCGACAAAACATCGCGTGTTATCTTGTCAATTGATGCCTGCGTTCTGCTCAATACCTGATTGTAGGTCTCAGCAGTATGTGTTGGGTCGTTATTGTGATATTCATTAATCATCCATTCCTCAGACGATACCGACATTAACTCGCCATATTTATCGGCCCAGTTTTCGGGTGTGACATCTATGTTTTTCTTCTCAAATAATGGCTTCATGATTTCAAAGTTGGTTTTTCCTTCATAACTTCCATAAAAGACTTCCCGGAGGCCCTCCATCTCGACTAAATCAGGAGTGGTATAATTATTAGCGGCTAAAATGTAATTTGCCGTACTTCTGGCCCTTCCGAGATCGCTGGTATAAGCATAATGAAACTGGATGTTTTTAAAAGCCTCACCGGTTTTTTTTGCATCATCAATACCCTTCTGGGTTAAAGGTGTATCACTCCAACCTTGAACTTGATCAGTTTCATTAAAATAGGTTTTTCCGTGTCTAAATAAAAAAACACTAAATTCTCCCTTTGTACTTTCAGCGAAGCAAATTACTGAAAAAAATAAGAGAGACATCGTTAATATCGATGATATAAATTTATCTCTGTAAGTCCTGTACATTACATTTCCTCAAATCATGCGTCGTTAATAGATAGAGCAAGTATATGTTTTATACATAAAAAGATTTTTAGCAGTGTAGCGTTTTTTAAGTAACTAAATATAGCCAGCAAAAAAAAATACACTGCCTGAAGAAGTACGTCTGTCATTAATACGATTGAAGATATTTTTTCAAAACATTACTTCTCATCATAAAGAAAGATATATAACGCAAGAAATTCCTCACTTAGGATCTTAAAATTTTCCGCACTCATCATTTGATCTTCCGCATGGATGAGTATCAGGGACAGCTGATTGCCTTCCTGCTCCATCTCAGATTGGATTAATCTGGCATGTACCGCATGCCCCTGATTATAACTTTGCTTTCCACTGTCAATTAATTCTCTGGCCCTGGAGAACTCTTTTTTTCTCGCATGCTGGATAGCTTCAATAAAATAGGAGCGCGCCTCACCAACATGACATATCATTTCAAAACAAACTTTCTCCGCATCCATCACTTTACTCCAAGAATATCCAGCGTCTGACGTAAAATTTTTTCTCCATTCATAGTGCCATAATCCATAGTGTCAATAACGCGAACCGGAATGTCTTTTGCGATTGCCCGAGTATCCTCTAAAAGAAAACCTACCTGCGGCCCAAGTAATATAATATCGGTTCCGACCAGATTTTGACTGAGCGACTGTTCAGGAATTGCTTTAATATTGACCTCTGCATTGATTTTAGTCGCAGCCTCCCGCATATTTTTTACCATAATGCTTGTAGACATTCCTGCTGAGCACATTAAAAGGATATTTTTCATGGTTGTCCTTGCGTTAATCAAGTAAAGTGCCGTTGCTGGCAATAACGTTTTGATACCAGTAGAAACTGGCTTTTTTATAACGCGCTAACGTTTTAACGTCACCGTCCTCACGCTCCACATACACAAATCCATAGCGCTTGTTGTAGCCATTACTGGTGCTCATAAGGTCAATAAATGACCACGGATAGTAGCCTAAAACAGGGACGCCATCGCAGATAGCAAGCCGCATTTGCTCCACATGTTTTTTCAGATAATCAATACGATACGTATCGTTAACCTGACCATTTATCAGATTATCGCGGGCACCAAGCCCGTTTTCCGTAATCATAAGCGGCAGCTGATAGCGGTCAAACAATTTGCGGCAGGCAATTCTCAGCCCCACGGGATCGATTTCCCAGTCCCAGTCGCTGCGCTCCAGAAAAGGATTATTATCCCCGGCGTATAATCCTGGAAAGGAGGGATATATGAATCCCCCTTGTTTACCCTCAGCATTGAAACCCGGCTGGACGTGTTCAGCCTCTGTCGGGCACGCCTTAGCGACATCGCTTTGGTAATAGTTAAAAGCAATAAAATCGGGTCGAGCAGCGTTCATCTCGTTCAGTTCAGGTTGAGGCAGGCGGATATCAATCCCTCTCTGGGAGAAATAGCTGATAATCAGGGGATTTTGTCGTCCCAGGCAAAGAAGATCGAGCGGATAGAAACTGCGAAACTCGTCCTCGTTGAGAGCGGCCATCACATCCTGCGGGGCGCAGGTTGCGGGATAAGCAATAGCATAGCCAATACAAGGCCCTATCTTCGCTTCCGGTAATAACTTCCGGCAAAGCTGGATAACTCTGGCATTAGCCAGTGCCATCACGCGGCTAACCTGAAAACGCCATACTTCAATATCTACGCCTTCTGGTACGCCACCAATTAAATCAGGATAAAGCACGACATTATTCGATTCGCAAATCGTCATAAACCAGCGGACCCGACTGCCAAACTCGCGGAAACAGGTTTCGGCCAACATTAAGAAATGAGTGATCATGCGATCGCTGTACCAACCGCCAAACTGATTCTGTAAAATTTGAGGATGATCAAAATGATAGAGCGTCACTAACGGTTCGATGCCATTTTTTAGCAATTCATCAATAAGCTGATGATAAAAATTCAGCCCCTGTGTATTCAGCGTGCGGCCATCGGGATAAATCCGCGTCCAGGCAATCGAAAAACGGTAGGATTTCAAACCTAAAGCTTTCATCAGCGCAACATCTTCACGGAACCGGTGATAGTGGTCAGAGGTAACGGTCGTGTCGTGAAAAGCATTAGAGAAATTTTTACTGTCCTGCACCGAGACACCTTTACCCTCCACACTGGCGGCCCCTTCGACCTGATACGCGGCCGTTGCGGCTCCCCAAAGGAAGTTTTTTGGGAAAAACTTTTTCATAAGATGCTCCATTACTTCCCTTCCTCGTTTATATCCCCGGCTTCCTGTCGCTCTTTCAAATAAAGTTGCTTATCCGCGATACGGAAGAAGGGAAAATAGATAAGCATCGAAATGATGATGATCATAAATGACCAGAGCGTGGTGGAAAGACTTCCTCCTGTCATCAGAAAACCGACGACGAAGGTTGGCGTTGTCCAGGGAAGATTAGCGACATGAGGCATGGCAATAATGCCATACTGCATTAACAGATATGTACCAGCTGCGATCAGACCCGGGGTAATAATAAACGGCAACATAAAAAGCGGGTTAAAGCAGATGGGGGAACCAAAAATAACCGGTTCGTTAATATTAAAGAGGCCTGGCCCCAGCGACATTCTCCCCAGTTTTTTAAAATACTGGCTCTTCGCAGTCAGCGACATCAGCACAACCAATCCCAGCGTCGCCCCTGTCCCGCCAGCCCAGATCATCGCGTCGGTTGCATTGGTCGCGGCAAACATAACCTGTTCCCCTGCCTGAAAAGCCTTCTCATTTAACGCCCCATTTTGCATCAGAAAAGGCATTGCAACACCGATGACCACCTGCGAATTGATGCCGCAGAAAAAAACCAGCGCACACAGCATATGATATAAGGCATAACCTGGCGCGGAGTTAAGAACATAGGTAACTGGCGTCATGAGTCGCGCGATCGTCACATTAATATTAAAATGAAAGACGACGACCAGCAAACTGAATAAGATCAATAAAAACAAAGCGGGTAGTAGTGAGGAGAATGACTCACTAACGGCTTCCGGCACCCCTTTCGGCATACGAATCGTAATATTTTTTTCTTTAAATAGCGCCAGCGTTTTTAAGGTAATAAAACCGATCATAATGGCACTGATAAGCCCCGAGGTTCCCAGTCCGTCGATATTTAATTGATAGCCTTCATCGTCAATGAACTGGTACTGGCTTAGAGTAAACAAACTTACGGAAGTGGCGATAGAGACAAAGATATCCTGCTTGTATTCCTGCGCGCCATAATAAGCGACGCTGGCCGCAGTTAATAACCCCATGATACCCGTGGTGACATTAAAAATAGCGTTAAAAACCGGTGCCGCAGGCTCCATAAAATTTGCCAGTGGGGCCCACGGAATGTTTGATAACAGAATTGAGGTACTACCAATAATGAGCAAGGCCATACAAGCGCACATTGCGTTACGAATAACGGTGAGCGCACGGTTCCTGCCTACCCGTGTCACTAGTGGCATGAGACGCTTTTCCAGAAATGTTATTGAGGGATTCATCTTCTTTCCTGTCCTCTGCTCGGTAATTATATTGTTTGCCAGTAAAACAGTTCGCACGGTGCTTGTAGTATCGAAGAAATTAGATGTGATTGTATGCAGAGAGAGCATCGGGAAACTTACAGATTTTTGCCGCAATAAATGCGGCATTTTCTATAACACCGGTGATTCTTCCGTCGTCACACTGTCAATCAGTAAAGACATCAGCGTGTTAAATGTGGGGTGAGTATCAAGAGCGGCTAATTTTTGTCTCTTATCCATTAAGGAAATAAGGCTCTCATACAGCCATTGCAGAGGCTCCTGTTCTCCTTTGCGAATATTAATCATAAAAATATAACGTACTTCATGGTTATCCCAGCGCATAGGTTTTTTCAGTATAGCCACCGCCACGAAAGTCCTGTTTCCGCAGGGGTGTAGTGGGTGGGGAAAAGCGATTCCGTATCCAAATGCCGTACCAGAGAGTTTCTCTCTTTCAATGACCCATGACTCAAAACTCTGAGTCACTGGCACATTAAGCGCTACGCGCTGGCAAAGTTCAGACAGCAACTGAAAGCGGTCCGTAGAGTGTAGATCGGTGAAAAAAAGATTGGGTTGGAAATACTGATAAACGGTTCTTCGGCGTTGCAATTTATCGTTAATCATCCAATGCTCCATGCGGTTTAAATCCTGAGAATCAAAAAAATAGTTTACTCGTAGCACAGGGAGCGATGTTTGAAAAGATACCTTAACCGTCGAGAGAATCATATCATAGCCAGCCAGATCGAAGTTGCTTAACTCATACAGCTGTATTACTTTCAGTTCTCTGATGGCATGTGCAAAACGCTGCCGGATCCTGTAAAGCAAAAGCTGAGAACTTCCCATTCCACTGGCGCAAACAAGCAGTAAATTGTAACGCCGAGCATAGTTCCCCTGACGCTCGATAGCCAGACCAAAATGAATTGCCAAATAGCCTATTTCGTCCTCGTTGACCTCTAGCCCCGTCTCCTGCTGAATAATCTTTCCTGCAAGAACCGCGACTTCGAAGGCTTTCAGATTTTCCTGTTTGATATCCTCTAATAGGGGGTTATTCACTTTCAGATCCCAGTGCAGGCGATCCATCATTGGAATAAGGTGAAGCGACAGCAGGTGAAAGAGCTCAAAGTCTCCCGACAGATCAATAGCGAAATCGTCAAATATTCTGAGATTAATTTTATCAAATAAATGAACAATATCAGGGGATACGGCATGGGCCTGATGCTGGAGCAGAGAGCGCTTTCCTGCAAGATGTATAGCAACAAAATAACATTCTGCTTCAGGGAAAGAAACAGCAAATTCCCGTTCGATTCGAGAAATCAATAGCTCAGACAAACGATATTCTTCCCGTTCTTTTAATTCCGCGTAGTGTTCAGGGAACTCAGGAGCATCATGGCAGTTATTGACACGCCTTAGGGCAATCTCAAGGTGAACAATCAGGTTACGAAAACCAGTATCCGTTAGTTTCAGCTGACCTTCCTGCAAGGCTTCTGTCAAAATATCTGCGATTTTATTGCGGGGATACTGTTGATTAGCCTTTTGCGAATCCGAATAGCTGTTATCATAAAAAAAATATTGCGCCATAGCCTGGCGAATATTTAACTCATTGCCGGTTATTTTTAATCCATAACCGGATCGGGAATGTAAACCAAGCTTAAAGTTTGTGAGTATCCGACGAACTTCTGTCATGCAATTATTCAACGTCGCCCGACTCACATATATTTCATCAGCAAGTTCATCCAGCTTTATATAGTCCCTCGCCGAGAGTAGATGACGTATAATATAATTAACCCGCTGTGATGGATAGACAGGAGCGATGCAATGCTGGCGATGTTCCGCTTGCGCGATAGAGGAAATAAGGTTCTGATACTTTTTTTCATCCAGAATATGTATCTGATATCCCCTACCTGGACGAGAATGAATCAACACACCATTTTCACGTAAAATCGCTTTGTAGCGAGATAAATCGTTACGGAGTGTACGTGGTTTTATCTGCATTTTCACACAGATTTCAGCACTTGTCAGTGGTACGTCTGCTTCGCGTAATAGTCGTAGATAATTTACGATACGGTAGTGAAAATGAGATGTCATGTCTAAGCCCCTATATCCAAACTTATCATGTTAAAACCATAAAAAATTTTTGGAAAAATAACCATGTCATAGCTCACAAGTGAGATGTCTTAGGAAAATTAAAAAGAATATAATGTATTGATATGGTTATATTTATATATCATCTATAAATTTCACATTCAGAAATTAGACCGTTGAAATACAGCGGATACAGTCGCCTGCATGGTCGGCGCCTTTATGAAAGAGTCACTGGATGAAACCGTAAAACATTGCGGCGTACCTGAAGAAGCGGCAAAAGCCATGCTGTATGGGCATATCCAGATTGCCCTGGCGGTCGCCTTCCGCGCCACCAACCCCTTCTCAGACGCCTGTATGATCGCCATGGAATACGGCCGGGAAAAAATCATCAAACCCGACTGGAAAGTGATTTTTGAAGAGAAAGAGCTGGATACGGTGATCGCCCGCATGTTGAAGATCGACAAGATCAACCGCTAACTCTGGCATTCAGGCATACATCCTGATGGCGGGGATGTATGCCTCAAAAATCCCCTTTCCCTTCACTGCGCTTGAGGGTTTCGGCCAGACAATCCCTGCGCCGCTCCAGTTCGGCGATTTGCCGTTCGATGGCGGCCAGGCGCTTAAGCTGCATATCCCGGGTTTCCGGGCAAAAGGCGGCGTCTTCGGTCATGCGCATACAGTCGGGGAAAGCGCTGATTTCCGCCAGGCTAAAACCGGTGGCGATCAGGCGCTGGATCTGCCGGACCTGGGTTATCGCCTGCGGTGCAAAGTAGCGATAGCCGTTGCAGGCGCGCCGGGATACTAACAGACCGTGCCGGTCATAATGGCGGATAGCCCGCACGCTCACGCCTGTTTCTTTCGCCAGCTCACCTATCGATAAAGACATGATTTTTCCTCCCGGGGTTAGCGCTTGACTCTGACATCAGTGTCAGGGTTCAGGATAGCTGGAAATCAACCCAGAAGGAGTAATCAATGCGATTGTCAGCCCATTCTTATTTGGCCCTGCTGTTACTGCTGTTTTCCACCGCGCTGGCGGCCCAGCCCAAAAGCTATACCGTGACCGCGCCGGACGGCGTCCGGCTGGCGGTGCAGGAGGCGGGGAATCCGCAGGGTACGCCCATCATCTTTATCCACGGCCTGCTTGGCAGCCACCTGAACTGGGAGCGGCAGTTTAGCGATCCTCAGCTGCAACGCTTTCGGTTGATCGCCTTCGATTTACGCGGTCACGGGCTTTCCGATAAGCCCACTCAGGAATCCGCTTACCGCGACGGTAAACGCTGGGCTGAGGATCTGGCGGCGGTTATCGCCGCCAGCCACGCCCACAAGCCGCTGCTGGTGGGCTGGTCGCTGGGCGGCGCGGTGATCACCAACTATCTGGCGGCCCGGGGGGATATCGATATTCGCGGCGCCGTCTACGTGGATGGCGTGGTAGAACTGACGCCCGAGCAGATCCCCGCTCACACCAGCGTTTACCGGGATATGATCTCGGCGGATCTGAAGACCCATCTGGATGGCGAACGCGCTTTCCTGCGGCTATGTTTCCACCAGCAGCCGGATAGCGTCACCTTTGAGCGCCTGCTGGCCAATGCAGCTCTGGCGGCATGGCCCATGCAGCGCGCAGTGCCGTCAATGAGCATTGCGCTTGAGCAAGGGCTGGGTAAGGCCCGGGTTCCGCTGCTGTTTATTTACGGCGCGCAGGACGCCCTGGTCCGCCCCCAGCCAGCCCTGGCGCGAGCCCGTCAGGTCAATCCGGGGATTCAGTCGCGTCTCTATCCAGATTCCGGCCACGCTCCCTTTATAGAAGAGCCCGCACGCTTTAATCGCGAACTGGCGACATTTGCCGCCAGCCTGTAACCCTTAAGGCATGGACGCCTTAGCATCCTCTTCATTAATGAACAACCCTTATTGCGATTACAAATCTTAAACCCCTACCAGGATCGCAAATCAATGACCTCATAATTTCCATATGTATACAAATTGATACATTTAGAGTGTGAAGTATTAACAAATTGATAAAACGAAGGAGCCACCTCATGGATGTACAACCTCTGAAAGCCGCTATGGCCAGCCCCCCTTCCGGGCGCGGGCTGGCGATTATCGCCATCGACATTATTCTGCTGATACTGCTGATTAATTTTTTGCCGTTCGATGAAAAAGCTAACGCTGGCCTGGCGCTGATGGTGTTTATCGGCGTGCTGTGGCTGACGGAGGCAATCCACGTCACCATCACCGCGTTGTTGATCCCGCTGCTGGCCATTGGTTTTGGCCTGCTGGATGCCAATAACGCCCTGAAATCCTTCGCAAACCCAATTATCTTCCTGTTCTTCGGCGGCTTCGCGCTGGCGACGGCGCTGCACGTACAGGGGCTGGACAGGCTTATCGCTAACCGACTATTGATGCTGGCGGGCGGCCGACTGGGGCTGGCGGTCATCATTCTGTTCGGCGTCACGGCTGCAATTTCCATGTGGATCAGTAATACCGCCACGGCGGCGATGATGCTGCCGCTGGCGCTGGGGATCCTCACTAATCTGGATCAGGAAAAAGAGCGTAAAACCTATATCTTCCTGCTGTTGGGTATCGCCTATAGCGCCAGCATTGGCGGTTTAGGCACCCTGGTGGGCAGCCCGCCCAACGCCATCGCCGCCGCCCAGCTTAATATCGGCTTCTTCGAATGGATGAAGTACGGCATTCCGCTGGTGGTAGTGATGATGCCGCTGATGGTGGGCGTGCTGTATCTGATGCTGCGGCCAAATCTTAAGTACAAGGTGGATATCAAGCTGGAGCATGTGGAGTGGACCACCATGCGCCTGATAGCACTGGGGATCTTCGCCCTGACGGTCGTAAGCTGGATCTTCAGCACCCAGATAAGCGCAATGCTTGGCGGCGTGAAGCAGTTCGACTCGCTGGTGGCGATCTCCGCCGCGGTGCTGATTGGCGCAAGCGGCGTCGCCAGCTGGAAGCAGATTCAAAACAACACCGAATGGGGCGTGCTGATGCTGTTCGGCGGCGGCCTGACGCTAAGCATCATCCTGCAGGATTCCGGCGCCAGCGCCATTATGGCCAACGGTATGGCGGATATTTTCGGCGCCAGCCACTGGTTTATCATTATGCTGGCGGTAGCGACCTTTATCATCTTCCTGACTGAATTCACCAGTAATACCGCCAGCGCCGCCCTGCTGGTGCCGGTATTCGCCACGGTAGCGACAGCGCTGGGCATGCCGGAAGCGCTGCTGACGCTGATTATCGGTTTCGGCGCCTCCTGCGCCTTTATGTTGCCGGTCGCCACGCCGCCCAACGCCATTGTCTTCGGTTCAGGGTTTATTAAGCAGACCGATATGGTGCGGGTCGGCATTGGGCTTAACATTGTGAGCATCGCGGTGGTCACGATGTTTGCCTGGTTCCTGTGGCAATAACCCCCAAAGGCGGTATCCACTGTAGTAAAGGGATTCGCTCAGCAGGAAACGCGCCTGTGAGAGTCGTGACCGGTAGCGGGTAAAGGGCGTCGGCGAGGATTTTCCGTCGATGCCGCTATCACAGGCAATGCTTTTCATGCGCCGCATATGCAGTGGATCGCTCACCAGCAGGGCCGTGCGCCACTGCTGCTCTACCAGAATCTGCCTGGCGTAGCGGATATTTTCCCGGGTAACCGTAGAGCGTTCCTCAATAAAAACGGCGTCGGCAGGAACGCCTTTCACCAGAACATAGTGTCGGGCCACCGCGGCATCCGACGTCGGTGCCCCGGGGCTGTAGCCACCCGTCAATACCAGCGCGCGCACCACTCCCTGCCGGTAAAGCTGGACGGCATGGTCCAGCCTCGCCTGAAATACGGGTGAGGGACGGTTTCCCATGATTCCGGCACCGGCGACGATGGCGCAGTCTGCTGTCTGCGTCTCATCCTGCAGGCTGAACCGGTATATGATAATGGCGTTATAAACAATAACGGCAGCAAATACCGTGAAGGCAAAAATAATAATTTTCGCGATGCGTTTAAGCTTCAATAAATCATCCGCCAGGTGCCATACAGAGCGCCATGCTAACAAAAAAATAGCGGCAAAGCGCCGCTGACGATTGTGGGTAAATTCAGCACATTTGCCAGTGAATCAGCCAGCCGATTTTCGCTTCGGAAGCATTACACTTCAAAGCCCTCGTTCTGCAATTCGGTGCCGATCCACGCCAGGAACAGCGCCACTTTCTCCTTCTTATCCGCCCCGTGGGGGAAGACGAAATGGTGGGCGTTAAGCGGCATGCTGAATGCCCCGTCGAACACCGGCACCAGCAGGCCACGCCGGATATAGTCCGCCGCCAGCAGGCTGCTTTCCAGAATCACGCCCATCCCCATTCGCGCCGCTTCCAGGCTCATATAGGAGCGATCGAAGCTAAAAATAAAATTTTTCCCATGATTCTCGACATCGTGGAAAGCGAACCAGTGATTCCAGTTAATCAGCGTGCTGTTGGAATGAATCAAATCACAATCCAGCAGCGATGCGGGTTCATGAATGGCGTGCGAGGCCAGATACTCCGGCGCGGCCAGTACCATCACCCGCTCGTGCTTAACGGTGCGTACGCTTAGGGTGGGCCATTCCGAAAATCCGTGACGAATATCGATGTCGATATTATCCCGGGCGAATTGCAGATTCTCGTATGAGCAGGAGAGGCTAAGCTGGAGTTCCGGATGGCGTTGACGAAACTTGTCCAGCCGAATCATCAACCACAACAGCCCGAAGCTGGGGGCACTGTGAATACGTAAATGCTCATGATGAATATCATTAATAGCCTGATCGGTGGCCCGACCGATAATACTTAAAGCCCCGGAAACGTCTTTTAAATATTGCTGACCGATACTGGTTAATATGACACCCTTACCGCTACGAACAAAAAGTTTTTTACCAATAAAGCTTTCCAGTGCAGCAATCTGATGGCTGACCGCCGAAGCGGTTATATTTAATATTTCAGCGGCAAGGTTAATACTCCCGGCATTGGCCACTTCAATAAACGCCTGAATATTACGCAGCGAGGGAAGCGGTAAATTATTGTTATTATCGCGTCGGGTCATGGCTCCTCCCGGAAAGAATGTAGCTACAGGTTAGCCGCCGATACTACACGAAGCCCTGCCAACATCCACTTCCAGGGCGGTAATGAGGACGATTGCCAGTATCTCATTGCGCCTTCAGGCTATTTTTGTGATGGACTTATCATTATTCTGCAACAGAACATCAGCCGTCAGGATTTTCCCCTGCTACATCCGTTTCGGCATTTGAATCCAGTCACATAACAAATTTTTCTCAGTATCAATTGAGTTTTCTTGTCTGGTGTCTGAGTGCTGAGTCGATATATTCACCGGAAACATGCCGTAATCAACAAAAGAAAATAAAAGAGAAAGCACATGCCGTTTCTCTATAATGAGGAGAAAACATGTCCAGAATTGAGAGCACCCTGTACCCAGGAATCGCCAGGACGAATTATCGCTTTGTAGTATTAAGTCTGATATTTATTGTCTATGCGATTAATTACGCTGACCGAACCAATATTGGCGCGGTACTGCCATTTATTATCGACGAATTTCATATTAATAACTTCGAAGCCGGGGCCATCGCCAGTATGTTCTTTCTGGGCTACGCCATCAGTCAGATCCCGGCGGGCTTCTTTATTGCCCGTAAAGGCACCCGTGGGCTGGTTTCTCTTTCCATCTTCGGCTTTTCCGCCTTTACCTGGCTGATGGGCACCGCCAGCTCGGTCTTTAGCCTCAAGCTGATCCGCCTTGGTCTGGGGTTGAGCGAAGGCCCCTGCCCGGTGGGGCTCACGGCCACCATTAACAACTGGTTTCCGGCCCGGGAAAAGGCCACCGCCACCGGCGTGTTTATTGCCGCTACTATGTTCGCGCCAATTATTGTGCCGCCGCTGGCGGTCTGGATTTCAGTGACCTGGGGCTGGCGCTGGGTGTTCTATTCCTTCGCCATTCCCGGCATCGTCGTCGCGCTGGCCTGGTATCTGCTGGTGAAATCCCGCCCGGGCGAAAGCCGTTTTGTCTCAGAGAGCGAACTGGCGTTAATTACCAATGACCGTCAGGCAAACAGCGATCCGGCGCTGCAGGAGGGCAACATCGTTCTGTCCCCCCGCTTCGCGCTGCTCGACAAGCTGATTCGGGTACGCAAGCTGGCGCCGCTGGACAACACAAAGGCGCTGTTCACCTCCAAAAACATTCTGGGGGACTGCGTGGCCTATTTCATGATGGTCAGCGTGCTCTACGGGCTGCTGACCTGGATTCCGCTCTATCTGGTGAAAGAGAAGGGATTCAACTTTATGAGCATGGGGCTGGTGGCCAGCATGCCCTGCATCGGCGGCTTTATCGGCGCCATTGCCGGCGGCTGGATCTCCGACCGTCTGCTTGGCCGCCGCCGCAAGCCCACCATGCTGTTCACCGCCATCACTACCGTCATCATGATGCTGATTATGCTCAACATTCCCGGTAATACCCTGGCGGTCTGTATCGGTCTGTTCATGGTCGGCCTGTGCCTCAATATCGGCTGGCCCGCCTTCACCGCCTACGGCATGGCTGCGGCGGCTCCCAAAACCTATCCCATCGCCGCCGCCATCATTAACAGCGGCGGCAATCTGGGCGGCTTTGTTTCGCCCATGGTGGCGGGATTCCTGCTGGACAGCACCGGCAGCTTCAACGCGGTGTTTACCTGGTTTGGCATCTGCGCCGCGCTGGGCCTGGTGGTGATTCTGTTTCTCGACGAGCCGCAGTAGCGGCCCGCTTATATCTTTCACTGAGTATTATCTCTACCGGAGTCAAACTATGTTGCTTAACGATAAAGTCGCCGTTATCACCGGCGCAGCCTCGGCTCGTGGCCTGGGTTTCGCCACCGCCCGTCTGTTCGCCGAACAGGGGGCCAGAGTCGCCATTCTCGATCTGGACGCCGATGCCGCCGCGGCCGCCGCTGCGCAACTGGGTGACCAGCACCTGGGGCTGGCGGCTGATGTCACCAATGAACATCAGGTGCAGCAAGCCATTGCCGAAGTGATTAACCGCTATGGACGTATCGACGTGCTGGTCAATAACGCCGGTATCACTCAACCCCTGAAGCTGATGGAGATCGCACAGAACAACTACGATGCCGTGCTGGACGTCAGCCTGCGCGGCACCCTGCTGGCCTCACAGGCGGTGATTCCCACCATGCGCGCCCAGGGCAGCGGCTGTATTGTCTGCATCTCTTCGGTTTCCGCCCAGCGTGGCGGCGGTATCTTCGGCGGCCCGCACTACAGCGCGGCCAAGGCTGGAGTACTGGGACTGGCGAAAGCGATGGCCCGGGAACTGGGGCCGGATAATATTCGGGTCAACGCCATCACGCCGGGGCTGATTCAGACCGACATCACCGCCGGTAAGCTGACCGACGAAATGCGCCGCAACATTCTGGCCGGTATTCCGCTGAACCGACTGGGCGACGCGCTGGATGTGGCCCGCGCCGCCCTGTTCCTGGGCAGCGACCTCTCCTCTTATTCCACCGGCATCACCCTTGATGTCAACGGCGGCATGTTAATTCACTAAGGAGCCAGCTATGCCATCACCTGCTGAAATCGAAAAGGTCGCCGCTGCGGCCTGGCGCATCCGGCGCTACGCCCTGCGTATGGGCGAAGTACAGGGCCAGGGCTATATCGGCCAGGCGCTGGGTTATGCCGACGTGCTGGCGACCGCCTTCTGTCACACCATGCAACTGCGCCCGTTGGAGCCGGAATGGGAAGGGCGCGATCGCTTTCTGCTTTCTCACGGCCACTACGCCATCGCCCTGTATGCCGCACTGCTTGAGGCAGGCGTCATTCCGGAGGAAGAACTGGAAAGCTACGGCGCCGACGGCAGCCGCCTGCCAATGTCCGGTATGGCGACTTATACGCCAGGCATGGAGATCTCCGGCGGTTCGCTGGGCCAGGGTTTAAGCATCGCCGTTGGTATGGCGCTGGGGCTGCGCCACAAGAATAACCCGGCGCTGGTGATCAACTCGATGTCCGACGGCGAACTGGACGAAGGCTCCACCTGGGAAGCCGCCATGTCGGCAGCCCACCACGAGCTGGGCAACCTGATTAACATCGTCGATATCAACCGCCAACAGGCCGACGGTAATTCCCAGCAGATCCTGGGCTACGAGCCGCTCCAGGATAAGTGGGCATCGTTCGGCTGGTATGTTCAGCGGGTGGACGGCAACGATACCGCCGCAGTTATCGACGCCTTCGATAAAGCGAAAAACCATGTAGGCAAGCAGCCACGGGTGATTCTGTGCGACACCCTGATGGGCAAAGGCGTCCCCTTCCTGGAAGAGCGGGACAAGAACCACTTTATTCGCGTGGAGGCAGACGAGTGGCAGAAAGCGCTCGCCGTATTAGACGCGCAGCAGCCGACAGGAGGCGCCCAATGAGCAACGCAGCCAAACCCCGTTTAACCACCTCTGCCATGATTGCCTCTATTGCCGAAGAGGGTCAGCCCACCCGCGCCGCTCCCTTTGGTCACGCGCTGGTAGAGCTGGCGGCCCGGCGCCCGGATATCGTCGGAATGACTGCCGATCTGGCGAAATACACCGATCTGCACATCTTTGCTCAGGCCTGCCCGGAACGTTTCTTCCAGATGGGCATGGCCGAACAGCTACTGATGGGCGCCGCAGGCGGCATGGCTAAAGAGGGTTTTACCCCCTTTGTCACCACCTACGCCGTGTTCGCCACCCGCCGGGCTTATGACTTTATTCACCAGGTCATTGCCGAAGAGTCGCTGAATGTGAAGATCGCCGCCGCGCTGCCGGGGCTGACCACCGGCTACGGACCCAGCCATCAGGCAGCGGAAGATCTGGCAATGATGCGGGCGATCCCGGGGATGACCGTGATCGATCCCTGCGACGCGCTGGAGATCGAACAGATGGTGCCCGCCGTTGCCGATCTACCCGGACCGGTCTATATGCGCCTGCTGCGCGGTAAAGTTCCTCTGGTGCTGGATAAATACGACTACCAGTTTGTTCCTGGCAAGGCGCAACTGCTGGAAGATGGCCGCGAGGTGCTGATTATCTCTTCCGGCCTGATGACCATGCGGGCGCTGGAGACGGCCGAACGTCTGCGCAGGGACAATATCGGCGCTGCGGTATTGCACGTGCCGACCATCAAACCGCTGGACGAGGAAACCATTATCGCCCAGGCCTCGAAACCGGGGCGGCTGGTGGTCACGGCGGAAAACCACAGTGCGGTTGGCGGTCTTGGCGAAGCGGTAGCCGCGCTGTTAATGCGCCGCGGCGTGCGCGCCCAGATGGCGACCGTCGGCCTGCCGGACGAGTTCCTGCTGGCCGGGGCCCTGCCTACCCTGCACGACCGCTACGGCATTTCGACCAGCGCTATGGTCAACACCATTAAGGCCCGTCTGTAATCCTGCCCCGCCGCCGGGCGGCCATGAGCCGTCCGGCACTTTTTCATCCCGCTTCGCGATCCCGCCAACACTTTTATCGCCCTGCCACAGTACCATCCGCTGGTAGCACAGCGCATCAATATGGAAAACCCGTTTTGTTTTAAAACAAACACCTATAAGGCATTTTTTCGATGTCTGAAAGGTATGAGTATAGTCGGCGACGCTACTTTGCGACAGGAAAGGGATAACCGGCTTCGATAATCTCCATCAGCTCTTTCATATACGGCGTAGCAGTAGTTTTAACCAGCGCCGGAAAGAAGATCTGAGGAGAGGGGAAAATATCCAGCACGTGGCAGTTCTTCAGCTGGCGGTCAGTCACTTCAGAAACGGGCAACAGCGTGGCGGCTGCCAGCCCATCTTCCAGCCATTCCAGAATCACTCCGGGTTGTGTGATATGCATAATCACATGGGGATCGACGCCCCCCTTGCGAAACAGATCGAGCAGGGTTTCATAGGTGCCGGAATCCCGGGCGCGGTGCAACAGCATCAGGGGAAATTTTCCCAGTTTCAGATAGGGGAAAGGCTGTACCGGCGGCTCTGACAGGAGCTTCTTACTGACCACCGCAACCAGTCGTACCGGCTCAAAAGCCACGTAATCGAAGCCGTCACTGTTATAAGGTTTCTGGATGAGAGCGATATCGATCAGGCCATCATTCAGATAAGACTCCAGGTTACTGGAATCGGAAACAGAAATACTTAATTCGGCATCCGGATGAAGGCGGTGTAATTCCAGGAGCAACGGCCTGAAATAAGACTGAAAAAGATGCGTCAGGCCAATCCTTAATAACCGACTTTCACGATGGGCAATTTTTAATGTTTCACGCGTGGTATCTTCGACTTCACGTAATATCTCACAGGCTTTACGGTATAAATAATATCCGGCATCGGTCGGCTCGATGCGTTTACCATTACGCACAAACAGAGGAACATTGAGCTCTTCTTCAAGTTCATGGATTCGTTTACTCAGCGGCGGTTGCGCCATATTGAGCATGCGAGCGGCCTGACTGATAGAGCCCTGTTCCACCACCTTACAGAAATACCTTAGCCTTTTCAGATCCACAATTCCTCCTGAAGTCCGTCACCCCGGCCCAAACGCCTTTTGCCCTTTAGCATTATCTCACATCGGAGAAGATTCCTGCATATAAACAATAAGTGCGAATAGTTGTTAATGAATTGCGTCAATAATGAAAAGTAAAAAGAATAAAAATGCCATTACTGTTAATTTACATGGCAAAAACACCGATTTCTGACAATTTATCGCCATAAATTCACCGTTCTTTACTCACACCATTTTGATCTGATCGCTATAACCTAAATGGTATTTGTTCAAATGATGCCCCAGGAATATATTTTCAATCACCGACGGGGCGACCCGATATAGTGGAGAAAAAGAATGAAAGATTCTAAAAATAAAAACCCCAGTGGGGTACATGATTTACGTTCGGCGTTAGAATTATTAAAAAGAACGCCCGGCGAATATGTTGAAACTCATGTAGAAGTGGATCCCCATGCGGAACTGTCCGGCGTTTATCGTTACGTTGGCGCAGGCGGTACCTGCCAGCGTCCAACCCGCAAAAATGGTCCGGTGATGGTCTTTAATAAAATTAAAGGCTTTAAGGATATCAGTGTCGCTATCGGCCTTAATGGTTCCCGTAAGCGCGTGGGCCAGTTCCTGAACTGCGAACCGGAAAAACTGGGCTTTCTGCTTAAAGACTCTGTGGAGCACGCCATTGCCCCCATCGAGGTAAGCGCCGATAAAGCGGTATGTCAGGAAGTCGTTCACCTGGCGAGCGACGACGACTTCGATTTGCGCAAACTGCTGCCAGCGCCGACCAATACCGAAGAGGATGCAGGCCCTTACATCACCATGGGTCTGTGTTACGCCTCCGATCCTGATACCCACGAATCCGACGTTACGATTCACCGCCTGTGCGTACAGAGCCGCGACGAGCTTTCCATGTGGCTGACCCCTGGCCGCCATATCGATGCTTTCCGTATGAAAGCCGAAGCCGCCGGTAAACCACTGCCTATCTCCATCAGTATTGGTGTGGATCCCGCCATTGAAGTCGCCGCATGTTTTGAGCCGCCGACCACACCGCTGGGCTTTAACGAGCTGAGCATCGCCGGTGCCCTACGTGGACATCCGGTAGAGATGGTGCAGTGCAAAACCATTAATGAAAAAGCCATTGCCCACGCAGAAATCGTGATCGAAGGTGAACTACTGCCGGACGTAAGGGTTCGTGAGGACCAGAATACCGATACCGGGCGTGCCATGCCGGAATTCCCGGGTTATACCGGCGAAGCAAAAGCTGCGATTCCGGTCATTAAAGTTAAAGCGGTCACCACCCGCCGTAATCCTATCTGGCGTACCACGGTAGGACCGGGCGAAGAACACGTGAACATGGCCGGAATTCCCACTGAGGCGAGTATTCTGGATATGGTAGAACGTGCCATGCCAGGCAAACTGCTAAATGTCTTTGCCCATACTGCGGGCGGCGGCAAGCTTCTGGCCGTTATGCAGTTCAAAAAATCAGCGCCAGTGGATGAAGGACGGCAGCGTCAGGCTGCATTGCTCGCCTTCTCGGCGTTCCCGGAACTCAAACACGTCATTCTGGTAGATGAAGATGTGGACATCTTCGACAGTGACGACGTTATGTGGGCGATGCAAACCCGCTACCAGGGCGACGTCGATACCGTTTTCATTCCCGGTGTACGCTGCCATCCGCTGGACCCTTCTCAGGACCCGAAATACAGCCCGAGCATTCTGCAACAGGGGATGTCCTGTAAGACCATCTTCGACTGCACCGTACCTTTCCATCTAAAAGAGCACTTCGAGCGTTCAAAATTCAAAGAGGTGGATGTGAAACGCTTCCTGCCTGACTTCGAATAACGGGAGGAATCATGAGCAAGCAACGTATCATCGTCGGTATCAGCGGCGCGTCAGGCTTTCAGTACGGCGTTAAAGCGCTTGAACTGCTGGGCAATCGGGAGCTGGAAGTACATCTGGTGATCTCTAAAGGGGCAGAGCGCACCTGCCAGTTAGAGACGGACTACAACCTGAAACAGATCATGGAGATGGCTGATGTCGTTCACGCCATCGGAAATCTGGGAGCTGCTATCTCCAGCGGTTCCTTTAAAACCCTGGGGATGCTGATAGCGCCCTGTTCCATGCGCACGCTGGGCGCCGTCGCTCACTGTCTGACCGATAACCTGCTGACCCGTGCGGCGGACGTTGTGCTCAAAGAGCGGCGTCGTCTTGTACTTCTGGCTCGTGAGACGCCGCTTAACCTGGGGCATCTGCGCAATATGCAGCAGGTCACCGAAATGGGTGGCATCGTCTTCCCACCGGTTCCAGCGCTTTACCAACGTCCGCAAAGCGCGGATGAGATTGTCACTCACAGCGTCGCTCGCGCCCTCGATCTGTTCGGGCTTGAAAACGACATTCCCCGCTGGGGCGAAGGCGCCCTCCACCACTAAACATAACAAGGGTGCCGAAGGCACCCGATAACAGGTAATCAACAATGTTAATCGGACCTTATGTTAACGGTGCCGCGGTCATTATCGGCGGTTTGATCGGCGCTATGGCAGGCAATAAGCTGCCGGATCGCGTAAAAGCCGCGCTGCCGATGACCTTTGGGCTTTGCTCAGTTGGTCTTGGGATCAATCTGGTCATCAAGGTAAAATTTATGCCAGCAGTGGTGCTGGCCATGGTCATTGGTGCCGTGATCGGCGAGCTATTTTATGTCGAAAAAGGTATTGGTAAGGCAGCCGGGATGACCCGCGGCCTGGTCAATAAATTCCTGCCCCCCGTTCAGGGCCTCAGTCATGAAGAGTTCACCGAGAAATTTGTCGCGATTCTGGTCTTGTTCTGCGCCAGCGGTACCGGCATCTTCGGTGCGATGCATGAAGGTATGACCGGCGATCCATCTATCCTGTATATCAAAACCGTACTGGACCTGTTTACCGCCGCGATCTTCGCCACCATGCTCGGCTATTCAGTCGCGACCGTCGGTATTCCGCTGGTTGTCATTCAGGTCGCGTTAGCGATGTTGGCTAACTATATTATGCCCATGACCACGCCGGATATGATGGCAGACTTCTCCTGTGCCGGGGGATTGATCATGGTCGCTACCGGCCTGCGTATTTGTAATATCAAGCTGTTCCCGGTCGCCAATATGCTGCCCGGACTGTTCCTGGTAATGCCTTTTTCCTGGCTTTGGTACGTCCTGGTTGTCAGTTAACCGCGTGTTTATGGCAGGCTTCACCTGCCATAAACAAGATGCATACCCCCACCATCCTGAATGCATAACATCTCCTTACTTACCCGCCCTTAGAGCCTAAATATTTCCACAACGCTTTGTTATTTGCTTCACAGATTAAAAATAACTCATAGGGGTAAAAATGTTTTTTGCCGGACACCGCGCCTCCGGCTGCCTTAAGTTGGAACCAGCACAACATCAGACTTCCGCTTAAGGATGCATACCCTATGAGTCATAACATTCCTGTCGATGTGAAGGCCTGGATAGACAGTCGCCCTATCGCTCCCTTTCAGTGGGGCGTCGTGGCGCTCTGTTTTCTGATTATTACCCTGGATGGCTACGACGCCGCGGTGATGGGCTTTGTCGCTCCGGCCCTGATTGAGGACTGGGGCCTGTCGCGTGCTGCCCTGGGCCCCATTCTCGGCGCCGCCATGTTCGGCGTGGCTATCGGCGCTCTGGTCGCTGGCCCACTTTCCGATCGTTTTGGCCGTAAGCGAGTACTGCTGGGCTGTGTGCTGCTGTTCGCCCTCTTCAGCCTGGCCTGTGCCGCAGCCCAAAACCCGACCCAACTGGCGCTGCTACGTTTTCTGACCGGACTGGGGCTTGGGGCAGTCATGCCCAACTGCGTCACTCTGGTAGCCGAATATATGCCCGCCCGCCGCCGCGGGCTGATGATTACCCTGATGTACAGCGGCTTTAACGTGGGTTCCGGGCTGGGTGGCTTTATTGCCGCCTGGCTCCTTTCCCACTATAGCTGGCATTCGGCGCTGATTTTCGGCGGCGCAGTGCCGCTGGTGCTGCTACCCATTCTGTTGTGGCGCCTTCCGGAATCCGCCATGAGCATGGTGGCGCGCAACATTTCCGGGGCGCGAATTGCCGCAACCCTGAATCGTATGGGCGGCGCTTTTACGCCGCAGACCCGCTTCCGGCTGGAGGCCCCTCTTCTGAAGAGCGGCAGTAAAGTTTCCGGGCTGTTCCGGGATGGCTACGCCCGTGGCACCCTGGCCCTATGGCTGACCTACTTTATGGGGCTGTTCGTTATTTACCTGCTCAACGGCTGGCTGCCCACAATTCTGCGCTCTGGCGGACTTTCGCTTCAGCAGGCAGCCATGATTACCGGACTGTTCCAGCTCGGTGGCCCGCTGGGTGGAATCATCGTCGGCCTGTTGATGGATAAAATGCAGGCCCGCTCAGTGATTGCGGCCACTTACCTGCTGGGCTGCCTGTGCCTGTTCACTCAGGGATTGATGGGTTTCGGCGCCGTGATGCTGTCAGTGCTGATTTTTATAAGCGGCATGTGTATTAACGGCGCCCAGAACGGTCTGCAAGCCTATTCACCGGCTTTTTATCAGACGGAAATACGCGCCACCGGAGTTAGCTGGATACATGGCATTGGCCGCAGCGGCGCCATTCTCAGTTCATCGCTGGGAGGCGTCATTCTGGCGCTGGCACCGGGTCAGGGCGCCATCTTTAGCGTACTGGCGATTCCGGCGCTGCTGGCGGCACTCGCTATTTTACTGCACCGTATGCGCCCCTCCTCCGGTAATGCCAGCCCCGCCGCTATGACAGGCGCTTGCGCCCTTTCGCAACACATTAATCACCGATAACTGGAGTAAGACTATGGCCCGAATCATTGGCGGAATCGCCGTATCCCACACGCCGACGATCGGCTTCGCTGTCGATCACAACAAGCAGGAAGAGGCGGCCTGGGCTCCGATTTTTAAAAGCTTCGAGCCCATGCAGCGCTGGCTTGACGAGAAAAAACCAGACGCGCTGGTCTACATCTTTAACGACCATGTCACTTCGTTCTTCTTCGATCACTACTCCGCCTTTTCGCTGGGTATCGACAGCGAATATGGCGTGGCGGATGAAGGCGGCGGGCCGCGTCATCTACCGCCCGTACAGGGCGATCCGGCACTCTCAAGACATATCGGCACCAGCCTGATGAGCGACGAATTTGATATGTCCTTTTTTATGAATAAGAAGCTCGACCACGGCCTGTTTTCGCCATTGTCGGCCCTGATGCCCTGGGAACAGGGCTGGCCGACAAAGGTGATTCCGCTCCAGGTAGGCGTACTGCAGTTTCCCATTCCCAGCGCCCGTCGCTGCTATAAGCTGGGCCAGGCGCTGCGCCGGGCCATTGAAAGTTATCCCGAAGATATCAGTGTGGCCGTCGTCGCCACCGGTGGACTGTCGCATCAGGTACACGGCGAACGCTGCGGCTTTAACAATCCCGAATGGGACGCGCAGTTTATGGATCTGCTGGTCAACGATCCCGAAAAACTGGCTGAAATGACTATCGCGGAATATGCCGAACTGGGCGGAATGGAAGGATCTGAGGTGATCATGTGGCTGATTATGCGCGGTGCGCTTTCCGCCAACGTTAGCGAAAAATGGCGTGACTACTATCTGCCTTCCATGACCGGTATCGCCACCCTGATTCTGGAAAACCAGGCCCGCACGCCGCCAGTAGATACGCTAAGCCGCCATCGCGAACAGATGGCCCGCCAGTTGGCCGGGGTGGAGAAGCTGGAAGGCACCATGCCCTTTACTCAACAGCGCAGTCTCAATGCCATTCGCCTGAATAGCTTCCTGCACCAGCTTACCGATCCGGCATGGCGCGAGCGCTTTCAGAAAGAGCCTCATGCTCTGTATCATGAAGCACAGCTATCGCCGCAGGAGCAGGAGCTTCTGAATCGCCTCGACTGGCGCGGGCTGATTCACTACGGTGCCAGTTTTTTCCTGCTGGAGAAACTGGGGGCGGTGGTTGGCGTTTCGAATCTGCACATCTACGCCGCCATGCGTGGGCAGTCGCTGGAAGAATTTCAGAAGACCCGCAACCAGCAGGTACTCTATTCCGTAGCCGGGGATAAGTAACAGAAGAAGGTATGCGGATCGCGATGATCCGCATACCACAGCGGAAAATTAGCCTTTCACAATTAATTTAACGTCATAGCCGCCAGTGTTGTTCTGATATTCGGTGGCCGGATTAATATCGTTAAAGATAAAGGCAATTTCACCGCTTTCAGGCGCCGGCCAGTCGAACTCACCGCTACCGATGCCGTAACTCTGGCTGCCAACCTGAATAATCAACGTTCCCGCGATAGCATCCGGGCAGACGAAGTTGGGATCCCGCTGCTGCGCGGAGGGATGCTGGCTGTCGCCATCAGGGCCAAAGCTGCGTCCATTGCGGTCATATTGCGCAATACCCGACGCGGCAACCGAAATTTTATCGCCTTTATTTACGGTCACACCGGTTTTGGTCCAGTTGCTGTTGGTCGCATCAACCCGGCCTTTCCACCCCCCTTTTTTAGCATTACTGACTTCCTGATAAACCACTGCATCGAAGCTGCCGCTGTTATCGGTATATTTCCCTGCGCCGTCAACCACGACCAGCACCAGCTCGCCATCCGTCGGCACGGTCCAGCGATACAGGCTATTGCCAACCGGCTGTTCGGTTGAACCAATTTTCGCCTTCAGTACCACATGTTTAGACGCGGTCAGGCTACCATCGCGGGGAATCGCGCCCTGAGGCGCCGCCAGGGTATAGTCTTCCTTACCAAGCTTGATCCAACCACTGGCAGTAATGGTGATAATATCGCCCGCCTTCAGCGTCTTACCGGTATTGACGCCCTGCTCTGCCTTAGCATCCACTTTTCCAGACCACAGCACGTTATCAGTCATAATATGTCTCTCTTTGAGATAATTAATAAAAAGGCCAACAATAACCAGCGCGGATTCCTTCAGCACATCCACATGAAATATCCCACACTGATTCAGCGGCTATTAAAAATAAACAACCAGACGACTATTTCTGCTGCACAAATAATAAGAAACCAATCCATAAAAATAACTATTCAGACAGTAGAAATATAAACAAAACTTTAGAAAATAATGAGTTAACCGGCAAACCAGAAAAAACATAAAAATAACAAAACAAACACAACGCACTGAAATTACGTGATTATTTAATTCATTTATGAGAATTTCCCCAAAATACACCTGGTAAGATTCGGGAATATCCAGAAAATTTATTAATGATTTATTTTCACTGTGAATGGGCCACCTGACGAATAGCTTCCAGCAGCGCTGCCGCAGCAGGGGATGGCAATGCTCCGATCCGGAATGTCAGACCAATCGCGCGACGAGTACCGGAAAGCGTCAGCGGTAGCGGCGCCAGTACGCCGCTTTCAATCTCTACGGCCAGCTGACTGGCTGACACCGCCGCCAGCATATCGGAATCCAGCAGCAGACCGCGTACCATGGCCAAATCGCCAGTCTCCACTCTGGGCTGCGGCGCTGGTAATCCCATCTCCCGGAAAGCCGCTTCCAGTAATTGGCGAGCTGGCGTCATCGCCCTTGGCAACACCCACCGGGCCCGGGTCAGAGCTTCAGGAGTAACAGGCTGGTGCTGCAAAGGGTGACCGACACGTGCCAGGACCAGCATCTCCTCTTCAAACAGCGGTTCAACGCTAAGATCGGTTCCTTCACAGTCGCGCAGAGCGCCGATAATAAAATCGATATTCCCGGCACGCATCTCCGATACCAGCGCATCGAAGGGGCTCTCATTGGTCATCACCCGAATGGTCGGATAGTCACGCAAAAACTGACTGACGGCGCCGGGCAACAGGCGGGTGCGGCTCAGGGGTAACGCGCCGATTCTTACCTCGCCTTCCAGAATACCGCGTCGGGCCGAGATATCGGCCGCGATAAGCCGCAGTTCATTCAGGGCCCGGCTAATGCCCGGATAGATAGCCTGCGCGGCTGGCGTGGGCATCACCCCTTCCGGGGTGCGGCGAAATAGCGTAAAGCCGCTGCCTTTTTCCAGCATCTTCAGCGCAGCGCTGACCGCGGGTTGGGTAATGTTCAGTAGCCTGGCCACGCTCTGGGTATGATTTACGCTCCACAGCATCAGGAAAATTTGCAGACGCCGGGCGTTAAACAACCATACCGGCTCCACATATTCCCGCCCCGGGCCTGCCGCGGGCTTCAGCCGTTCCAGTATGGCCGGAATGGCCTGTAACTCTTCAATAGCACGCCGGGCGCGGGGCAGAATAGCCCGACCATAATCGGTCAGGATCATACCGCTGAAATGACGTTCGAACAGCGTCACTTCCATGCTCTGCTCCAGATCGCGAATGGCACGGGTCACTGCCGACTGGGTACGAAATAAATCATTAGCTGCCCGAGAGACAGAACCCCATTTCACCACCTGGCAAAATGCACGTATCTGCATGATATTTATGCTATTAAAATCAAGAAACGATTCCACACTGCTCTCCAGAACCCGGCGTGCATTTTTCACGAACATAAATAAAAATCATAACCGGCGCAAATAAAATGATTACCCACGCCCCAGCTCCCAATGACAAGCTTTTCATCAAATCACAGAGGGAGTTTCAGCCATGAGCCATTCGATTACTCAAAAAAGCGCGCTGGTGGTCAGCGCCCATTCAGCGGACTTTGTCTGGCGTGCCGGCGGCGCTATTGCGCTACATGCCAGCCAGGGTTACCAGGTACATATCGTCTGTCTGTCATTTGGCGAACGCGGCGAGTCGGCAAAGTTGTGGCGACTGGGGGAGATGACCGAAGAGAAAGTGAAAGCGAAACGCCGGGAAGAAGCCCAGGCCGCCGCTGAAATCCTCGGCGCCGACATTGAGTTTTTCGATATGGGAGACTATCCGCTGCGGGCCGATAAAGAGAGCCTGTTCCGGCTGGCGGATGTCTATCGCCGTATCCAGCCCCATTTTGTTCTGACCCATTCAATGCAGGATCCCTACAACTACGATCATCCCCTGGCATCTAATCTCGCCCAGGAGGCACGCATCATCGCTCAGGCCGAAGGCTATCGGCCCGGCGAAAAAGTGGTGGCAGCGCCGCCTGTCTACTGCTTCGAACCTCATCAGCCTGAACAGTGCAACTGGAAACCGGACGTACTGCTGGATATCACCAGCGTCTGGGATAAAAAATATCAGGCGATCCAGTGTATGCAGGGCCAGGAGCACCTCTGGGAGTATTACACCCGGGTGGCGCTGCAGCGTGGCGTACAGGCCAAACGCAATATCGGTATTACCGAAGCCCGCAACATTACCCATGCCGAGGGGCTCCAGAGCATCTTTCCACGCGTCACGGAGAATCTGTCATGAGCCTGATTAACAAAAAAGGGGTGGTGATCCGTACCCTTCCGCGCAGTGAACCCGCCACTCTAAAGCAGTTTGCCGGACTGGGGGTCGCCACGGTTCACGAAGCCTGGCAGCGCCAGGGGCTGATGCACCATGCCATTCGCCCTGTTCAACAGGGAAAGGCCGTGGCCGGTAACGCGGTGACCGTACTGGTCGCCCCCGGAGACAACTGGATGTTCCACGTGGCGGTGGAACAGTGCCGCCCCGGCGATATTCTGGTGGTCTCCCCGACTTCACCCTGCGGCGATGGCTTCTTCGGCGACCTGCTCGCCACCTCACTTCAGGCTCGCGGCGTTATTGGCCTGGTGGGCGACATTGGCATTCGCGACTCTCAGACCCTGCGTGAAATGGGCTTTGCCGTCTGGTCGCGTACCGTCTTTGCCCAGGGGACCGTAAAAGAAACCCTGGGTTCGGTTAACGTCCCCATCGTCTGCGGCGGTCAGTTGGTCACCCCCGGGGATATCATTGTTGCCGACGACGATGGCGTGGCCGTGGTCCCTCACGCCGAACAGGCAGAGGTACTTCGCCGGGCACTGGCACGGGAAGAGAACGAAACCATGAAGCGCGAACGGATGCGCAACGGTGAACTGGGGCTGGATATTTACAATATGCGCCCCCGGCTGGCGGAAAAGGGGCTGAGTTATTACGACACGCCGCAGCAGGCGGAGGATGACGATGGCGCAGCGTAAAATTCCTTGTCTGCTGATGCGGGGCGGCACCTCGAAGGCCGCCTGCTTTCTGGCAGACGATCTCCCGGATGATCCAACGCTGCGCGATCGGGTACTGCTGGCGGCTATGGGTTCACCGGATCCTCGCCAGATAGACGGCATCGGCGGCGCCGATCCGCTGACCAGCAAGGTTGCCATTATTCGCCGCTCCGCCAGAGCGGATGCCGATGTCGACTATCTGTTTGCGCAGGTGAGCGTCGATCGGGCTGTCGTCGACTACGGTCAGAACTGCGGCAATATTCTGGCCGCCGTCGCCCCTTTCGCCATTGAGTGTGGCCTGCTGCCAACAACGCCCCCCTTAACCCGGGTGCGCATCTATATGGAAAATACCGGTCAGACCGCCGTTGCCAGCGTGCCCTGTCGCGGTGATGAGGTCGAGTACGCAGGCAGTCTCCACATCGACGGCGTTCCCGGCGGCGCCAGCGAGATCCTGCTCGACTTTCCGGACGTCGCCGGTTCAAGCTGCGGTGCCCTGCTGCCCACCGGCAATGCCAGCGATCGCTTCGATGACGTGGCGGTAACCTGTATTGATAACGGAATGCCGGTGGTTCTGGTACGAGCGGCGGATCTCGGACGTACCGGCTATGAAAGCCGCAGCGAACTGGACGCCGATGAAGAGCTAAAGCAACGGCTGGAATCCATTCGTTTGCAGGCGGGGCCACGCATGGGGCTTGGTGACGTCGCTGAACGCAGCGTGCCAAAAATGACGCTACTGGCTGAGCCGACCCACGGCGGCACAATCTGTAGCCGTACCTTTATCCCCCATCGTTGCCATGCTTCCGTAGGCGTTTTTGGCGCCGTAAGTATTGCCAGCGCCTGCCTGGTGCCTGGCTCCGTAGCCCAGGGGTTATATCGGGGGGATATCCCAACCGAAGGCGACCAGCACATCAGCGTAGAGCACCCCAGCGGAGAGTTCAGCGTAGTGATACGCCGCAACCAACAGGGCGAACTGGCAGGCTGCGCCCTGCCGCGCAGCGCCCGGCTGCTGTTTGCCGGTTATGTCGCCATTCCGGGCGCGCTCTGGCCCGTGAAGGAGGTTTTATGACACGGATAGCCTTTATTGGTTTCGGCGAAGCGGGCGGGGTTCTGGCTGAAGAGCTGGCTGCCCGGCATCGCATCAGCATCTGGGACTGCAAACTGACAGGCGAACAGCGTACGGTCATGCAGGCCAGAGCCCGGCGGGCCGGCGTTCAGGCTGCGGATTCTTTGGCGCAAGCGCTATCAGATGCAGAACTTATCTTCTCAACCGTTACCGCCGATGCGGCACTGGAGGTCGCACAGGAAGCTGCGTCGCTGCTGAGCCACGGTCAATGTTTTCTCGATCTTAACTCCGTCGCCCCCAACACCAAACGCTGCGCCGCTCTGGCTGTTCAGCACGCCACCTATATCGATGTCGCCGTAATGGCACCGGTACCGCCGTCGCGGCTGGCTACCCCCATGCTGGCGGGGGGCCAGGGCGCGGATGCACTGTGCGAGCGGCTAAAGGGTATGGGGCTGAATATCCGCTACGGTGGTGAAGCGGTGGGTAAGGTTTCTGCCATTAAAATGTGCCGCAGCGTCATGATCAAAGGGCTGGAAGCGCTGACCACCGAATGCCTGCGCGGGGCACGAAAATATGGCGTGGAACAAGAGGTGTTAGCCTCGCTACATGCCAGTTTTCCATCGCTGGGCTGGAACGATACCCTGCCGGATTATCTGATTAGCCGGGTTGCCGAACACGGCCGTCGCCGGGCCGCAGAAATGCAGGAAGTGGTGAAAATGCTGCAGGATGGCGGTATGACCGGCGAGATGAGCATGGCCAGCGCCGCCATACAGTTAGCGCTGGTGGAGGCGATGGCCCATGCTCAACTGGACTATGCATCACTGGAGCCGTTCTGCTGGCAGCGCCTGGCGGACAGCCTGGAAACCTGAACCGCGCCGACGACCAGCAGCGCGGTTTGTTATCAGACTTCTTTCTCGTGCCAGTACGCCACGGCGCGCAGGCGCCGGGCGTCAAACTCCGGCGTCTCGAAGCGGCTGCTCAGGCGCTTCACGGCTTTACCTTCCCCGGTTACCCACAGGAAGTAGTCATCCGTCGGGATAGAAGCTACGACCTTTGCTGAATTCAAGGGCTATCTGATACGCCTTCGTACCCGGGAGGGTATGGCAATTTCGCATGCAAAGGGGAAACGTTGGGTAAATAACCAAAACTGTCTGATAAATAACAGAAAGAGCTGTGCCGGATACATCAAGCCGGGTGGTACTCAATCAGCGATCTCGCTGAGTTATTTTCAGTCGCACGGTCGAGTGTTTACCAGACACTTTCCCGTATCAAGATGATGCATCATTATCAAACAAATATTATCCCCGGCCTTAAAACCGGGGATAACCCATTAAATTAAATGATCCCTTTTTGGGTAAAAGTGACCCTGATTGCTTCATTTAAATCCATGCTTTTTATAGTTTCAGGAGACACCCATATAATCTCCTGAAATTCTTCGTTAAATGTAATATCTCGATTAGCACTAACACAATCGAAAATAAGATAAATCATATAAATATCTTCGGTTGTACCATCTGGATACGTTTTAGTACGGATGTCGTCACGAAAAGCCCACGGCTTAATATCGGTGATAAGCAGTTTATCACCTAACTCTTCCATAATTTCGCGTCTGAGGGATGTTTCCATCGTCTCCCCGGGTTCCATTCCTCCACCAGGTAGAGCCCACTGTCCAGGGAAAACGCCACGATCAGAAGCCATTTTACAGAGCAGAAACTCACCGTCATTTTGTATAACAGGGCACACGATCATTCTCTGGCGCATTTTATCTCCTTAATAACATTGCTTTCTGAAATATCAGATCAGAAAAGGTATCAATCTCATCAGGATGATGGCAAATCATCACCCGTTGACGAAGATGTTCCGGAAGGTTATCAACAAAATGCCGGTATTCCGAATACCAACCTTTTATCCATTTAAGTTTCATATCCTCATCAGGAAATTCCTGAGGTCGGATACCATGCATTTCGTCATCATGGAGATGGGCGAGTGAATGATCTACAGGGTAATCTATAAAAACTATAACATCAGGTTCGGTTAGCAATTCGTTGATTCTTTTCCAAAGGTTAGTGTAAGTATCATACTGCATTTTGCTAATATATTCAGCTTTGAACATGAAGTTTATAAAAATATAATCTTCAAGATGAGAACGTTCCATTATCAGATTAAACCCTTTATCCAGCCAGGATTTAATAATAAGTGCACGCTGTATCATAAAGTTGAGCTGAATAAGATAACCATAATTGCTTGTGTCATCGAATAAATAAGGCAAAAGAGAATGATGAACACTTTTTTCATCTATAGCGACAGTATACGAATCTTCCTTAAACAAACGTGAAGACAATCGTTTTAGGAGGGTACTTTTACCTACCCCTGAGTTTCCGGAAAGGCATATATAAAGAGGAGGTCGTACCTCATAACACTCTTTTTTATCTGCCGACCATGGATCCATATAAAGATAGTTATATCTCATGAGATGAACTCCCGTTCCTCCAGCCAGAACCTATTGTTTTCACATTTTCTCATGATTTCATTATTTCCAAAAATTGCTTTTACAATTTTGTCAGGTGCGTCTGTTAACATATTACCCAACAGAGTATAGTTTTCACCATCAGGAATAATGATGTCACAATTTGGCTCCATAACAACATTGGCTTTGTCCCTTTCTTCGAAGGTTGCCCAGCTGATGGGCATGCCGGGATGTTGTTTTTTCAGCATATCCATTTTAGATATAGACACATCTGTATTAATTTCTAATTTATCTCTTTTTTCTTTCCCAACCCTAGTGGGCAGAATTGATAAAACCGCCACGCCTGGATCTTATAGGGAATATTTTCAACCCAACTAACAATATCGCTCAGCAGATTAGCATTTGATTGAGAAACCACTGTAGTGAGTTTTATATTAATACGGTTATTATTATCCGGAAGCCATGTTAGTATATTTTCGATAACTCTGTGCCGGTTACTCATTTTATCACTACGAATATCTGTGTTTACATGCCTGTCAATACCATCAATTGGCATTCCTACCCAATCCAGAACCTGATTTAACCTCTCGTGATCCATTATGAAGCGGTGTCCAACTGTGGAGAGATAGGTCATAAACCCCATCTGTTTCGCATATTCAATCAGATTAATATAATCTGCTCTGGATGTCGGTTCACCACCAGTAAAACCTATACGGCGGAAACCCATTCTATACATACGGTTAATAACATTAAGGGCACTGGAGAGAGAAGAATCTTTGATACCAGGGTTACGAAAACACAGATCACATCCGAGATTGCAATGTGATGTTATTCTAAAATCCAGAAGCAGCTTGCTAATATCCATAACTAGTTCCTCTGATCGTTGAATTTAAACATCAAACACACACAATTTAAATGGATATAGCACCACAATACGCTCATACTGGACAGGTTTAAAGCTTAAATATAGTATAGTTTTGTTTATCCTCAGATCAGCTTAGCAGCAATGCCTGGTGGCTTCCGGCACACTCTTGGTTTTGCCTGATACGGGCTACGGAAATTTCTACGGTTCCGCCCCTAATGATCATCAGCGCAACTTTCCCCTGGTAATGAGTCATGCCTGCCTGACGCTGATAATGACGGCTAAAATCAGTACGCTGAGCTTATCCCCGTTCTCTTTCTGTTCCATTAACGATAGATTAGAGGCACTATCGTAAAATTATCTGCAGATAACGGATAACCCCGACAAATGGCACTGATCCCCAAAAACTACGCGCGGCTGGAAAGCGGCTATCGCGAGAAAGCACTAAAAATCTATCCGTGAGTATGCGGACGCTGCGCGCGGGAGTTTGTCTATTCCAACCTGCGCGAACTCACGGTTCACCATATCGATCACGATCATACCAACAACCCGGAAGATGTCAGCAACTGGGAATGATTGTATCTGTACTGCCATGACCATGAACATTCGAAGTACACCGAAGCGGACCAGTACGGTACCAGCGTGGTGGCGGGGGAAGATACGCAGCAGGATGTCGGCGCCGCAACCTATAATCCGTTTGCCGATTTAAAGTCGATACTGAATAGCAAAAAATACTGCCAGCAGCGCCGCCCGCAGACGGTGCTGCTGAGTATCAGGTCTCTTTCTCGTGCCAGTACGCCACGGCGCGCAGGCGCCGGGCGTCAACTTCCGGCGTTTCGAAGCGGCTGCTCAGGCGCTTTACGACCTTGCCTTCCCCGGTTACCCACAGGAAGTAGTCATCCGCAGGTATCTCCAGGGTTTCCAGGCGACGAACAATGGCCTGCTCATCGTCGGCCGCGACCCATTCAATATCAAAGTCGGACAGATGCGCCAGATAGGCTTTGCTGGCCGGATCGTGAATAGCAACGATGGCCGTCACCTTTACCCCGCTGGCCAGACGGCTTAGCGCTTCCAGACGGCGGCGCAGCGCCGGCATTCCGGTTTCATCGCAGACATAAAGCTGCCAGCCGTAGTTTTCGGGAACAATCAGCGAACCGCGCGGGCCGCCGGCGAACAGCGTATCGCCCGGTTGCACTCGTTGCGCCCAGTCGCTGGCGACGCCGCCGTCGTGAATAAAGAAATCGAGCGCCAGTTCGTGGCGCTGCGCGTCATACAGCGGGGTGTAGTCGCGCGACGGCGGGCGTTCATCGCTGCTCCAGATAATCCCTTCATCCGTGGCCTGGGGAGCGGTAAAGGTGGCGGGATCGGTGGGGAAAAAGAGTTTGATATGATCATCAAACCCTTGTGAGACAAAGCCTTCCAGCTCCGGGCCACCCACCACCACGCGCCGGAAACCCGGGGCGATGGTTTCACTACGCAGTACCGTCAGGGCGCGGAACCGTAGTTCGTTACGTACCCGACGCGGAAGATTCTCGTTTTTCTGTTCAGCCATCGTTTCTCTCTTCAACCGTAAAAGGACTCTTGTGCAGGCATGCTCACTGGCGCCCGCATCCATTAGATATATCTAAACTTCAGTGTAAGTGATAATGATTCCTGATTGCGTTAAATGCAACCTTTTTTTGATATAGCCATTCAGACGGCAGAACTCTCGTTGAGAAGTACATTTAATCTCTTTATTATCAAGTGATTAACATAAAATCCCGCATACTTCATTGCATATGGATTATATTTAGATATAAATAGATATATCTATAAAACAGGACATCACATCATGCGAGACAGCGATAATCCCTGGGGCTCCGTTGCCAGTGAACTGAGCCATGAAGCCTCCCGTCACGGGCGCGGAGGCCGACACGGCAAGCGCCCGCGCTTCTTCGGCCACGGCGAACTGCGCCTGGTCATCCTCGACATCCTGACCCACGGCGCCAGCCATGGTTACGAGCTAATTAAAGCCATTGAAGGGCTGACCGGCGGCCACTACGCGCCAAGCCCGGGGGTTATTTATCCCACTCTCGATCTGCTGGCCCAGCAGCAGTTCATCAGCATCAGCGAAGAGGAAGGCGGCCGTAAGCGAATTGCCATTACCCCTGAGGGAGAAACCTGGCTTGCAGAGAATCGGGAACATCTGACCCATATCCACCAGCGTCTGAAAGCGCGGGCCGTGGGCCATCAGTTGCGCAAAAACCCGCAGATGAAGCGGGCGCTGGAAAATTTTAAGGCGGTGCTCGATCTGCAGGTCAATCAGGGTGAGTGCGACGAAGCGCGACTAAAGCGCATCATCGCTGTGATTGACCGGGCGGCGCAGGAGATAGCCCAGCTTGAGTAACCCCGGCTAGCTCACATTGATGAACTCGCCTTTCGGGCCGGTCACAATACAGCGATTGCGGCCGGTGGTTTTGCCGAAATACATCGCCTTATCGGCGCGGCCAATGGCTTCGTGCAGGCTTTCATCTTCCAGAATCGGCGTCAGGCCGCCGGTGACCGTCACCTGAATTTCTTCGCCATCGCGCTTAATGGGGCGCTGCTCCAGATAGCGACAGATACGGGCACCGGCCCGGGCCGCTTCCCGCTCGTTATCGGCTTCCAGCAGCATCACAAACTCCTCACCGCCAAAGCGATAAATGCCCTCTTTGCAGCGGGTTCCCGCCTTCAGAGTCAGCGCCACGCTGCGCAGCACCTCATCACCGGCATTATGGCCCCAGGTATCATTAATGCGCTTAAAACGGTCGATATCCATCATCAGCAGCCACAGCTGTTTATCCTCACGCCGACAGCGCTGGCGACGTAGGGCGAAGTCGCTGTATAACATCTGACGCAGCGGTAATCCCGTTAGGGTGTCGTGCAAATTTCTTAATGAAAATAAATAGACCTTATAGCTATCGATCGCCTGAATAAATTCCTGCTGAGCCTTTAAATAATCATCCAGCAGTTCACTCGTCACCGTCGAAGCAATAATCACATTAATTAACAAGCGCGCCTGGTGATGGACAATCTCGTGCCATCGATTAATTTCACTAATAAGTTCAACCTGTAAATCGTCCATTTCCGCCTGCGCAGCCAGCCAGTAACTAAAATGGCAGCGCTTGTGGGACTCAATATGGATCAGATCGTCATCAGGTTCACCGCCCAGCAGCTCCAGGCGCAGCAGCTTTCCGGCCCACTCATAGTGATTTTTAATCGCCAGATTCAACTCGCCCAGAGCCCGATCGATTTCATTGATATTCGTATTGGTCTTACATCCATTTACCATGGGTCACATCCATCATATCTATTTACACCAGGACAACGCCTGTCGGCGAAAATGAATATAGGAATAAACTCATGAAATAACAAACACAGGAAAGCACCCAATGATCCCGTAATAAGATAAGACTTACCAAATAAGATTACTTACAGACAAATAATTACATTTGTTTTCTCGGACAAAGAATGAAATATTCGCGTATTTTAAGCGTCGATATGGTGTTCACCCCTTACAGCATGCGCCCTGCGTGAATTCCGTCACAATCCTTCATCACCAACAGGCTCGATCGCCAACGGAGGATTATCCTTAACTCATCCGACCACATAAATTGTTCGCACCGGAATCAATTATGCGCTATCCCACACTGTTCACGCCGCTGGATTTGGGCTTTATCACATTAAAGAACCGGGTTTTGATGGGTTCAATGCACACCGGGCTGGAAGAGCGCCCGGACGGCGCCGAACGCCTTGCCGCTTTCTATGCCGAACGGGCGCGCCACGGCGTGGGGCTGATTGTAACCGGCGGTATCGCCCCCGACCCCAGCGGCGTCACAATGCCAGGCGGCGCGCTGCTCAACGCCAGTAGCCAACTGCCCCCCCACAGGACCATCACCCGGGCCGTTCACCAGCACGATGGGCGCATCGCGTTGCAGATTCTGCATACCGGGCGCTACAGCTATCAGCCTCATCCGGTGGCGCCTTCTGCCCTGCGCGCCCCCATCAACCGCTTTACCCCCCACGCCCTGACGCCCCGGGAAATCCGCCAGCTTATTGACGACTTCGCCCGCTGCGCCATGCTAGCCAGGGAAGCGGGCTACGACGGCGTGGAAATTATGGGCTCAGAGGGCTATCTGATTAATCAGTTCCTGGCAGCCCGTACCAATCAGCGTAGCGATGAGTGGGGCGGTGACGCCGAGCGTCGGATGCGCTTCGCCACGGAAGTGGTGCGTGCGGTACGCGCCAGCGTAGGGGATGATTTTATTATTATCTGGCGCCTGTCGCTGCTGGATCTGGTGGAAGGCGGCAGTACCTTTGAAGAGTCCCTGACGCTGGCCCGCCGCCTGGAAGCCGCAGGTATCACGCTCATTAACAGCGGCATCGGCTGGCATGAAGCACGTATCCCCACCATTGCCGCCTCGGTGCCGCGCGGTGCCTTTGCCTGGGCGACCCGTCGCCTGAAAGAACAGGTGAACCTGCCCACCATCGCCACCAACCGCATTAACGATCCCGGCGTGGCCGAGGCGATCCTTGCCGCCGGTGACGCCGATATGATCTCCATGGCGCGTCCCTTCCTGGCGGATCCGGCTCTGATCAGCAAGGCACAGGCCGGGCAGGAGGCGGATATTAACACCTGTATCGGCTGTAATCAGGCCTGCCTGGATCAGGTGTTCGCAGGTCAGGTGAGCTCCTGCCTGGTCAACCCGGTCGCCTGCCACGAAACTCTGCTGACACCCGCGCCGCTGGCTACCATCAAAAATCTGGCCGTGGTGGGCGCAGGTCCGGCCGGGCTGGCTTTTGCTATCAATGCCGCTCAGCGCGGCCATCGGGTGACGCTGTTCGACGCAGCGATGGAGCCCGGCGGTCAATTTACTCTCGCCCGCCAGATTCCGGGTAAGTCGGAATTCAACGAAACGCTGCGCTATTTCCACAACCGCCTCCATCATCTGGATATTCGGCTGTGTCTGGGCCAGCGCGCAGATCCTGAAGATCTTAAGGGCTTCGATGAGATCGTACTGGCCTGCGGCATCCGCCCCAGAACGCCCGATATTCCCGGCATCGGGCACCAGAAGGTGCTCAGCTATCTGGAGGTGCTGCGCGATAAAAAACCGGTAGGCAAGCGGGTGGCGATTATCGGCTGCGGCGGTATTGGCGTGGATACCGCGCTCTGGCTCAGTCAGAGTGCGACTCCGCAAAGCATTCCCGCCTTTTGCAGCGAATGGGGGATCGACACCGATCTCCATCATCCTGGCGGCCTGCTGCCGGCAGGCGCCCGGCCACACCCCAGCCCGCGCCAGATTGTGATGCTCCAGCGCTCCCCCGGTCAGCCGGGCGCAAAACTTGGTAAAACCACCGGCTGGATCCACCGACTGACGCTGAAAACCTGCGGCGTGGAGATGCTGTCCGGCGTGGCCTATCTGGGAATTGATGACGCGGGGCTGCACATTGATACCCCGCAGGGCCTGCGCACGCTGGCGGTGGATAATGTGGTTGTCTGCGCCGGTCAGGAGCCGGAACGTAGCCTGGCGCAGGCACTGGCCGGGGATCCCCGACCGATGCATCTGATTGGCGGTTGTGATGAGGCCCGCGAGCTGGACGCGCGTCGGGCCATCGAACAGGGCACCCGACTGGGGATGACGATTTAACGCGCCTTGCTTTTACGCTGCTTCACGGCGCGCAGAATCACAAATTTTTTGTTGCTGGCAACGACGGCGCAGTTGCCAAACAGCTTTTTCAGCTTGCGGTGATAGTCAAGGTGACGGTTGCCGACAATGCGCAGCTCGCCGCCGAATTTCAGGCAGCGCCTGGCATCCTGAAACATCTGCCAGGCGATATAGTCAGTAATGGCGTGCTGCTGATGAAACGGCGGGTTGCAAATCACCGCGTCCAGGCTTTCCGGCTCACCGCCCGCCAGCGCGTTATTGACCACAAAGCGGCTGCGGGTCCGCGCCTCTGGCAGGTTGTGCTGAACGTTAAGTTCGGCGGAAGCCACGGCCATATAAGACTCATCCACAAACGTGACCGTCGCATTGGGGTTCTGCGCCAGTAGCTGCATACCGATAACCCCATTGCCGCAGCCCAGATCCACCATCTCCCCTTCCTGATTTTCTGGCAGATGCTGCAAAAAGAAACGGGCGCCGACATCCAGCCCGGAACGGGCAAAAACGTTGGCGTGGTTGTGAATCTGCCAGGGCGTGCCATCCAGCGCCCAGGTGTGGGTCAGCGCCGCTTCATCAAGCGCTGGCGCGCTCCAGGTGCAGTGAATCAGGCGCGCCTTTTTCCATGCAAGCGAAGTGCTGGTCGGCCCCAGGATGCGCTCAAACAGTGCCAGGGTGGAATTATGGATATCGCGCGTTTTAGCGGCGGCAATGATCCGGGTTTCCGGCGTCACCACAGCCCGCAGGGCACGTAGCTGATGTTCCAGCAGCGCCAGTTGTTTGGGCACCTTGATAACCACCAGCGACGGCGCCTGGGGCAGCGGCGCCAGGCTATCCTGCAGCGTCACCGTCGATTCATCCAGGCCGTTCAGCCGCAAGTTCTGGCGCGTTGCCTGTTGAGTAATAAAGGAGTCGCTGACGCAGACGGGATGGTGCTGTGCCAGCGCACAGGCCAGCGCACCGAAGGCATCATTAAAAATTAACAGCGGGCCTGTGCCCGGCTCCCCTGCCTGCTGTAGCAGATATTCATCCGCCGCTTCCCACGCCTGTAGCGGCGAAGCATCATCAGTTGCGGGAAGACGCTGCAACGTCAGTTGCTGTCCCCCCAGTTCCACCTGGCTCATCGACCCCTCCGGATGATAAAATCCACACCCTAAACAAAACGCCAGAGTATATCTGAAAACCCGGCGCTTGCGGGAAACGCGGCACATAACGATAGCGGAGACAGCATGACGAAGCTCACTTACCTACAGGGCTACCCTGAGTCGCTACTGGCGCAGGTGAGTACCCTGCTCGATCGGGGCAAACTGGGCGCCATGCTGCAAGCGCGCTATCCGCAACATCATGATGTCGCCAGCGATAAAGCGCTTTGGGACTACGTCCAGCAGATCAAGAACCGCTACCTGCGCAGCGCGCCGCCCATCAGCCGGGTGATGTATGACAATAAAATCCACGTCATGAAACATGCGCTGGGGCTACATAGCGCCATTTCCCGGGTTCAGGGCGGAAAGCTGAAAGCCAAAGCGGAAATTCGCGTCGCCACCCTGTTTCGCAACGCGCCGGAGCCTTTCCTGCGGATGATTGTGGTTCATGAACTGGCCCACCTGAGAGAAAAAGAGCACAACAAGGCCTTCTATCAACTGTGCTGCCATATGGAACCCCAGTACCATCAACTGGAGTTTGATACCCGTCTGTGGCTAACCTGGCGCGACCTGCAGGCGGCGGGATAATACCCCTTCAAAATTTGGTTTTTACCCGCTCAGCCTGGATCTATATGCTGAGATCGTCCCGTTCCCTGATTTCAGGGTAGATCAAACACAATAAACCAGGAGACAGCATGAAGATCGTGACGCTCGACGGCGATACCCTTCCCTTACCGATCCCTCAACCCGACTGGTGCGACGAGTGGGTTTATCGCGGCAGCACCGGGCCCGATGAACTGACGGATGCGCTGCGCGGCGCAACCGTAGCTATCACCAATAAGGTGCAGCTACGGGCGGATGTGCTGAAAGATCTACCGGATCTACGCTATATCTGCGTCGCGGCCACCGGTTATGACTGTGTGGATATCGAAGCCTGTAGCCAGCAAGGCATCGCGGTCAGTAACGTACCGGGGTATTCCACCAACAGCGTGGCCGAAACCGTGATCGGCAACATTTTCGCCCTGCGTCGTCATCTGATCGAATACCGCCGCCGTTCCTTTGCCGAATGGCAGAGCGCCCCCCACTTCTGTATTCAGGGACCGCTGATTCGCGATTTGCAGGGCGCTACCTTAGGCGTCTTTGGCCGGGGTGCTACCGGCCGTGCCGTGGCGCAAAAGGCCGAAGCGCTGGGCATGAAGGTACTGTTCGCCGAGCATAAACAGGCGTCTCAGGTACGCGACGGTTACACCGCCTTTGACCAGGTGCTGGCCCAAAGCGACGTCATCAGCCTGCACTGTCCGTTAACGCCCCAGACCCGTCACCTGTTCGATGCCGCCACCCTTAGCGCCATGAAGCCCGGCGCGCTGCTGATCAACAGCGCCCGCGGTCCGCTGATTGACGAAGCGGCGCTGGCTCAGGCGCTACGCGACGGCACCCTGGGTGGCGCGGCGCTGGATGTTCTGTCGGAAGAGCCGCCGCGCAGCGGCAGCCCGCTGCTGGAAACCCATCTGGATAACCTGATTATCACTCCCCACGTTGCCTGGGCCAGCGAAGCCAGCGTGGAAAACCTGATTCAGGGCCTCAATGATAATCTGGCCGGATGGCAGGCTGGCTCCCTTAAAAACCAGGTCAATCGCACCTGATACGGATACCGCTTTCCCACCATGTGATGGGGAAGCGGTATAGCGCACAGGTTTTCACTGAACAACCTGCTACGCTATCCGTGATTCAGGCTTCGGAGAACATCCACAAAAATGATACGCCTTGCCGTGATAGGGACTAACTGGATCACCCGCCAGTTTGTCGATGCCGCCCATGAAAGCGGCCTGTATACCCTGACTGCTGTCTATTCACGAACCCTGGAGAACGCCCACGACTTCGCCCGGGATTATCCGGTCGACAGGCTGTTCACCTCTCTGGAAACCCTGGCGCGTAGCGACGCCGTCGATGCCGTCTATATCGCCAGTCCCAATTCCCTGCATTTTTCGCAGATCCAGTTAATGCTCAGCCACGGTAAGCATGTGATTTGCGAAAAGCCGCTGGCTTCGAACCTCCAGGAAGTAAAAGCCGCTATCCAGCTGGCGCGCGACAACCAGGTCGTGCTGTTCGAAGCGTTCAAGACCGCGTATCTGCCCAATTTTGTGGCGCTGCGCCAGGCGCTGCCGCGGGTCGGTAAGCTGCGGAAGGTGCTGTTTAACTACTGTCAGTACTCTTCGCGCTATCCGCGCTACCTGGCGGGCGAAAACCCCAATACCTTTAATCCGGCGTTTTCCAATGGTTCGATTATGGATATCGGCTACTACTGCCTGGCCACCGCGCTGGCGTTGTGGGGCGAGCCGCATTCGCTACAGGCGCATGCCACGCTGCTGGAAAGCGGCGTAGACGGCCACGGTAGCGTGCTGATGGACTATGGCGAATTCAGTCTGACGCTGCTGCACTCCAAGGTGAGCGACTCCACGCTGCCGAGCGAGATTCAGGGGGAAAAGGGCTCGCTGGTGATTGAGCGCATTTCAGAACTACAGCGCATCACCTTTATTCCTCGCGGAGGAACGCCCCAGGATCTGACAGAGCCCCAGCATATCAACACCATGTTGTATGAAGCAGAGGTCTTCGCCCGACTGGTGGAAGAACGCGAAGTGAACCACCCGGGCCTGCAACTCAGCCGCAGTACCGCGCGCCAGTTGACCCGAATCCGCGCTCAGACCGGCGTGGTGTTCCCGGCGGACGGGGTGGATATCCAACACTCAACGTAAAGCTGGGTAAATAAGCGGTAACAGAATATTGACCCGGCTTGCAGCCTCGCCTATGGTAGTCGACGCAAAGGGGAGTAACTTCATTGCCGGTGGATCGTCATTACGAAACATTTTGTTTCCGGTCGCCGGGCAATGTGGACAATTTTCTATACTCAGGTATGAAGAGTGTAGTCCGCGTTGTAAGTGAGACCTTGCCGGAAGGCGAGGTGTAACTGCAACGCAGCAATTGCGGCTAACGTCTTCCGACGTTGGCCGTTTTTGTTTTTGAAGGAACTCTCTATGAATACTGTCGGCACCCCCCTGTTATGGGGCGGATTCGCTATCGTGGTCACTATCATGCTGGCTATCGACCTTCTGCTTCAGGGCAAGCGCGGCGCGCACGCGATGTCGATGAAGCAGGCGGCCGCCTGGTCTGTCGTCTGGGTGTCCCTCTCTTTACTGTTTAACGCCGCCTTCTGGTGGTATCTGGCTGGCACCGAAGGACGCGCAGTGGCGGATACCCAGGCGCTGGCCTTCCTGACCGGCTATCTGATTGAAAAGGCCCTGGCGGTGGACAATGTCTTCGTCTGGCTGATGCTGTTTAGCTACTTCTCGGTTCCCGCCGCGCTACAACGCCGGGTATTGATCTACGGTGTACTGGGCGCCATCGTGCTGCGTACCATCATGATCTTTACCGGTAGCTGGCTTATCGCTCGCTTCGACTGGATCCTCTATCTGTTCGGCGCCTTCCTGCTGTTTACCGGTATTAAGATGGCTATCGTCAAAGAGGACGACGAAGGCGGCATTGGCGATAAGCCGCTGGTGCGCTGGCTGCGTAGCCATTTGCGTATGACGGACACCATCGAAAACGAGCACTTCTTCGTGCGTAAGAAGGGCGTGCTGTTTGCCACGCCGCTGCTGCTGGTGCTGATTATGGTGGAGCTGAGCGACGTTATCTTCGCGGTGGACAGCATCCCGGCCATCTTCGCCGTCACTACCGATCCCTTTATCGTTCTGACCTCGAACCTGTTCGCGATTCTGGGTCTGCGTGCCATGTACTTCCTGCTGGCGGGGGTTGCCGAGCGCTTCTCGATGCTCAAGTACGGGCTGGCGGTGATTCTGGTGTTTATCGGTATTAAGATGCTGATTGTCGACTTCTATCACATCCCCATTGCCATCTCACTGGGCGTGGTGGGCGGTATCCTGGCGCTCACGCTGCTGATTAACGCCTGGGTGAACAAGCGTAATGACGCTAAAAAACAGCTTCAGTAATCGAATCGGGGCGCCTGCGCCCCGTTTTTCACTGCCATACCAGGTTATTAAATAAGCAAATATTAATAAGCTGTGAGTTTGACGTTATAAAATCTGCCATTCCGCACAAATATTAGCACTCCCCTCTTTCCGGATTGCCGCATTTCCTTATACTCGAACTGGCAAACACGCATTTTTACATCCTTTCACAATTACAAAGAGTACGGAAAGTACGCGCGGAAAGGCAGTAACGTTTCAACATCACAGGACGGTTTATAATGGCTACACAAAATGCATCCGGAAGGCTGTTCCGGCGACTGACGCAGGGCAGTCTGGTAAAACAAATTCTGGTCGGTCTGGTACTGGGTATACTGCTGGCCTGGATCTCTAAACCCGCAGCCCTTGCCACCGGGTTACTCGGTACTCTGTTCGTCGGCGCCCTGAAGGCCGTGGCGCCGGTTCTGGTGCTGGTACTGGTGATGGCCTCTATCGCCAACCACAAGCAGGGGCAGAAGACCAGTATCCGCCCGATTCTGATCCTCTATCTGGTGGGCACCTTTGCCGCGGCGCTAACGGCGGTGGTAGTGAGCTTCCTGTTCCCTTCTTCGCTGCATCTGGTGACTGGCAATACCGATATCACACCGCCTTCCGGTATTGTGGAGGTTCTGAAGGGACTGCTGATGAGCATGGTTTCCAACCCCATCGACGCCCTGCTTAACGCCAATTACATCGGGATTCTGGTCTGGGCCGTGGCATTAGGCTTTATGCTGCGCCATGCCGGTGACACCACCAAAAACCTGATTAACGACTTTGCCGAAGCGATAACCCGTATCGTCAGAGCGGTAATCCGTTTCGCCCCCATCGGTATCTTTGGTCTTATCGCCTCGACTATCGCCAGCACCGGTTTTGACGCACTCTGGGGCTATGCCCAACTGCTGGTGGTGCTGATTGGCTGCATGTTCTTTGTGGCGCTGGTTATCAACCCGCTGATGGTGTGGTACAAAATTCGCCGTAATCCTTATCCGCTGGTATTCGCCTGCCTGCGCGAAAGCGGCGTCACCGCCTTCTTTACCCGCAGCTCCGCCGCCAATATTCCGGTAAATATGTCGATGTGTGAAAAGCTGAAGCTGGACAGGGATACCTATTCGGTCTCTATTCCGCTGGGCGCCACCATTAATATGGCGGGTGCGGCGATTACCATCACGGTGCTGACCCTGGCGGCGGTCCATACTCTGGGCATTGAAGTGGATCTGTTTACCGCCCTGCTGCTGAGCGTGGTGGCCGCGATGGGCGCCTGCGGCGCTTCAGGGGTGGCGGGCGGCTCGCTGCTGCTTATTCCGCTGGCCTGTAATATGTTTGGTATTCCCAACGATATCGCCATGCAGGTGGTAGCAGTCGGCTTTATTATCGGCGTACTTCAGGACTCCTGCGAAACCGCACTGAATTCTTCCACCGACGTGCTGTTTACCGCCGCCGCCTGTCAGGCGGAAGAGCGCGCACTGGCGAACAGCGCACAGCAGGGTTAACCCGCACGGCCTCCGTCCGCCCTGGCGGAGGCCTGTTCTATTACCGCCCGCTCCACCCGAAAGGGATCGATACCCCGGCGTTGCATACGCCGAAAACGAATAATATTCAGGCCGTTCATCACCAGAAAACTCGCTTCTATCAGCGTTCCGCCAATGGAGCCCAGCCAGAAGTTATGGACAACCCAGCAGACGGTGGAACACCAGATAATGCAGCGCATCCCCAGACCGTGCCAGCGAAACAGCGCCCAGGTGCTGACGGTGGTCCCCACAATGGGTAGTAACTCCATGGGATGTTGCAATTTCGCCAGACCCAGCGTCAGGGTCAGGGCAATAAAAGCGGCCATCACCCACAGGCTGCGGGTACGCAGGGTAATCAGGGTGCGTAGCGCATTCAGCCCGGCGCTCATACCGGCAGGCCAGGCGCCCATCAGCACAAAATGGCAGGCGATCACCGCGCTGTAACAGGAAAGCTGCTTCTTAAAACGTCGCTCATCACGATTGATAAAGGTGGTGATACCGATAATAAAGGCGATGATGCCGACCCCCTGGGCCAGCCATTCCAGGTTCATGGATACTCCTTTAATCCGCGCTAACGCAAAAACGGCGCCTCACAAAGTGAAACGCCGTTTTATACCATACTACAATTTCTGCCTTACAGCGTGACACCGCTCTTAAATATCGCCAGCTCGCGGAAATCGTTACGCTCGTTGCAGGCCAGCTTGCCGCTTGCCATATCAGCAATGACGTCGATAAAGCGGTCCAGCAGATCGGACATCGTCACACCATGCAGAAGCTGTCCGGCATCGAAGTCGATCCAGTGCGGTTTCTTCGCCGCCAGTTCGCTGTTGGTGGCTATCTTCACCGTCGGCACAAAACCACCGTAGGGGGTGCCGCGCCCGGTGCTGAACAGCACCATATGGCATCCGGCACCGGCCAGGGCGCTGGTGGCGACCGCATCGTTACCCGGCGCGCTCAGCAGGTTAAGGCCTGGCGTGCTCAGACGTTCGCCGTAGCGCAGAACGTCCACTACCTGGCTCTGGCCCGCTTTCTGAGTGCAGCCCAGAGACTTCTCTTCCAGGGTGGTAATGCCGCCCGCCTTGTTCCCCGGCGACGGGTTTTCGTAAATCGGCTGGTTGTGGGCAATGAAGTACTGCTTAAAGTCATTGACCATCGCCACCGTTTTCTCGAAGGTCGCTTCGTCGCGGCAGTGACTCATCAGGATCCGCTCTGCGCCGAACATTTCCGGCACTTCGGTCAGTACGGTCGTACCGCCATGAGCAATCAGATAGTCAGAGAAACGCCCCAGCATCGGGTTCGCGGTAATGCCGGACAGGCCATCGGACCCGCCGCACTCCAGACCAAATTTCAGCTCGCTCAGGCGCCCCGGCACGCGCTGGTCGTGACGCATCGCCTCATAGAGCTGCCCCAGATGTTCCAGCCCCGCCTCGACTTCATCATCCTGCTGCTGACAGACCATAAAGTGAACGCGTTGCGCGTCGTAGTCGCCCAGGGTTTCCCGGAAGGCATCGATCTGGTTATTTTCGCAGCCCAGACCAATGACCAGCACCGCCCCCGCGTTGGGGTGACGCACCATGTTCTGCAACATGGTGCGGGTGTTGATATGGTCTTCGCCCAGCTGAGAGCAGCCAAACGGGTGGCTGAACAGATGCACGCCGTCGATATCCGGCGCATCGTCATTCTGCTTCAGAAAGCGCTGCTGTATCTGACGCGCAATGCCGTTCACGCAGCCAACGGTGGGCAGGATCCACAGCTCGTTACGCACCCCAACCTCGCCGCTGGCGCGACGATAGATCTGCACTTCGCGATCCGCCGGCTGTTCGCCGGTGGCGGTGATTTCAGGCTGATAGCTGTACTCATCCAAATCGCTCAGATTGGTACGGGCATTCTGGGAATGGACATGTTCTCCGGGCTGGATATCGCTCAGGGCATGGCCGATGGGCAGGCCATACTTAACAATGTTCTCGCCCTGAGCGATCGGGCATAGCGCAAACTTATGACCGCGCGACAGCGCCTGGCGGAGCTGAACCTGAACGCCGTCCAGTTCGATAACCGTCCCTTCCTGCAGATCCTCCAGTGCGACCGCGACATTGTCCTGCGCGTGGATCTTTATGTATTGCATATCAACCTCGAAATAGCCGGTTAGTTCAGTTCAATGCCGAAGTAGTCACGGGCATTGTTGAAGCAGATGTTTTCCACCATGGTGCCCAGCAGTTTGATATCCGCCGGTGCTTCGCCCGCTTCCACCCAGTGGCCGATCATCTGGCACAGCAGACGACGGAAATATTCGTGACGGGTGTAGGACAGGAAGCTGCGGCTGTCGGTCAGCATCCCAACAAAACGGCTCAGCAGGCCCAACTGCGCCAGTTGTGTCATCTGCCGCTGCATGCCGTCTTTCTGATCGTTAAACCACCAGCCAGAACCGAACTGCATCTTGCCCGCGACGCCTTCCCCCTGGAAGTTGCCGATCATGGTGCCCAGCACTTCGTTATCGCGCGGGTTCAGGCAGTACAGAATGGTCTTCGGCAGTAGATTTTCTTCATTCTGCTTGCTCAGCAGGCGCGAGAGCTCCTGGGCCAGCGGGCGGTCATTGATGGAGTCGAAGCCCACGTCCGGCCCCAGCAGCTTGAACTGACGCAGGTTGTTATTACGCAGCGCGCCGATGTGGTACTGCTGCACCCAACCGCGGCGCGCGTATTCGGCCCCCAGCCAGACCAGTACCGCCGTTTTAAACTGCGCGGTTTCCAGTTCGCTTACCGCAGAGCCAGACAGGCGGCGAGCCAGAATGGCGTCCAGCGTAGCTTCGTCGGCATCGGCGTAAAGGACCACATCCAGAGCGTGGTCGGACACTTTACAGCCGTGAGCGGCAAAGTGGTCCAGACGCTTGCAGAGGGCACTCTGCAGATCGCTGAAGCGGCGGATATCGGTATCGGCGACTTCCGCCAGCTTAGCGATGTAATCGACAAAGGTGTCCTGCTCAATATTGAAGGCTTTGTCCGGACGCCAGCTCGGCAGCACTTTGACATCAAAGCTGCCATCGGCGGCAATGCGGGCATGGTCGCTAAGGGAGTCGATAGGATCGTCGGTAGTGCCCACCATCTTCACGTTCATCTGCTTCATGATGCCGCGGGCGGAAAACGCCTCCTGAGCCAGCAGATCGTTGCACTGGTTCCAGATCTCATCCGCCGTTTCCGGCGACAGCAGCTTGCCAGTGATACCGAACGGGCGGCGCAGCTCCAGATGAGTCCAGTGATACAGCGGGTTGCCGATGGTGTGCGGCACGGTAGCGGCCCAGGCATCGAACTTCTCGCGATCGGAGGCATCGCCGGTACACAGACGCTCGGCAACGCCGTTAGAGCGCATGGCGCGCCACTTGTAGTGATCGCCTTTCAACCAGATGTCATACAGGTTGTTGAAGCGATAGTCATCCGCGACCTGCTGCGGCGGCAGATGGCAGTGGTAATCAAAGATGGGCTGATCTTTAGCATGGTCGTGATAGAGACGACGGGCAAACTCGGTATCCAGCAGAAAATCTTCAGTCATAAACCGGTTCATTGTTTTTTCCTCTGGCGAATGGATTCTGTGGTCTGCAACTATAATGTCAAAGTTATCACACCAATTTCTCTCGCCAATGGTAAATTTGTGTACTAACTCACAATATCAAGACAAATCTTTACGCAAAAAGACCACAATTTACCTGCTAAACCCTTGCCAGAACTGGCCTTCCTACCCCTTTAGGATACCCTTACAGCGAAAAGTGCTTTTGTGATGTCACTCAACTTTTAAAGATGTATGACAAGTTATCGTTGGCCCCGTTGTCATCTATCTGCCAAATGGACTGATTGACGCGGCGATATGTCGCTTATTGCACGGTATGGATACCTCACAAGACAGAGGTCAGAAATGAGAAAAATAAAAGGATTACGCTGGTATATGATCGCACTGGTGACGCTGGGCACCGTGTTGGGCTACCTGACGCGTAACACGATTGCGGTCGCCGCGCCGACCCTTCAGGAGCAGCTGCATATCACCACGCAGCAGTACTCCTACATTATCGCCGCCTATTCGGCGTGCTACACCATCATGCAGCCGGTTGCTGGCTATATTCTTGACGTACTGGGTACCAAGCTCGGTTATGCGATGTTCGCCGTACTATGGGCGGTGTTCTGCGGAACCACCGCGCTGGCGGGCAGTTGGGGCGGTCTGGCCATAGCCCGCGGCGCCGTGGGCGCTGCCGAAGCGGCGATGATTCCCGCCGGCCTGAAAGCCAGCTCTGAATGGTTCCCGGCGAAAGAGCGCTCCATTGCCGTTGGCTACTTTAACGTCGGCTCCTCTATCGGCGCCATGCTGGCTCCACCGCTGGTGGTCTGGGCTATCGTCTGGCACAGCTGGGAAATGGCTTTCATTATTACCGGTGTGCTGAGTTTTATCTGGTCCATGCTGTGGCTGGTGCTGTATAAGCATCCGAAACATCAGAAGCACCTGAGTGACGAAGAGCGCGACTATATTATCGGCGGTCAGGAAGCGCAGCATCAGACCAACAACGGTAAGAAGATGTCCGCCTGGCAGATTCTGCGTAACCGCCAGTTCTGGGGCATCGCGCTGCCGCGCTTCCTGGCGGAACCGGCCTGGGGCACCTTTAACGCCTGGATCCCACTGTTTATGTTTAAAGCCTACGGCTTTAACCTGAAAGAGATCGCCATGTTCGCCTGGATGCCGATGCTGTTCGCCGATCTCGGCTGCATCGTCGGGGGTTACTTGCCGCCGCTGTTCCAGCGTCTGTTCGGGGTTAACCTGATTGTCTCGCGTAAACTGGTGGTCACCCTTGGCGCCGTGCTAATGATTGGCCCGGGCACCATCGGCCTGTTCAGCAGCCCTTATGTCGCTATTGCCCTGCTGTGCATCGGCGGTTTCGCTCACCAGGCGCTGTCTGGCGCGCTGATCACCCTCTCTTCCGATGTCTTCGGTCGTAACGAGGTCGCCACCGCTAACGGTCTGACCGGAATGGCGGCCTGGACCGCCAGTACCCTGTTCGCACTGGTGGTCGGCGCCCTGGCCGATACACTGGGCTTCAGCCCGCTGTTTGCGGCGCTGGCGGTGTTCGATCTGCTGGGTGCCGTGGTTATCTGGACGGTCCTGAAAAACAAACCGGCCGATGAGCTTAACGACGGCGGTCCCGGCTCCCTGAACCCCGCACAACAACACTGAAACGAACCGTGAAAAAGCCGCCTCAGCGCGGCTTTTTCACTCTCCCGGTAGTGTACCTTCGGGAAAAGTGGTATAACAAATCGTTTGCAAATCAGTCCGGAGCCGCCCATGGAGTTAACAGAATCCCGACGACTTTATCAGCAGCTTGCTGCCGACCTTAAGCAGTCTATTGAAGGTGGTACCTATACTGTGGGAGAAAAACTCCCCGCAGAGCGTTTTATCGCCGAAGATAAAAACGTCAGCCGCACCGTAGTGCGCGAGGCGATCATTATGCTGGAGGTTGAGGGGTACGTTGAGGTTCGTAAAGGTTCCGGCATTCACGTAATCTCCAGCCAGGCCAAACACGGTCAGGTGCCCGATGAGCGCTTGGAATTCGCCAGTTTTGGCCCCTTCGAACTCCTGCAGGCTCGCCAGCTTATCGAAAGCAATATCGCCGAGTTCGCCGCCACCCAGGTGACCAAGCAGGATATTGTGAAGCTGATGGAAATTCAGGAAAAATCCCGCTCTGAGCAGGACTATCGCGACTCGCCGTGGGATCTCCAGTTCCACGTCCAGGTAGCGCTGGCCACCCAGAACAGCGCCCTGGCGGCCATCGTCGAAAAGATGTGGACTCAGCGGGTACATAACCCCTACTGGAAAAAGCTGCACGAGCATATCGATCTCAGTACCGCCGATCACTGGTGCGAAGATCACGATGCCATTCTGAAAGCCCTGATTCGCAAAGATCCGGCGGCAGCCAAACTGGCGATGTGGCAACACCTGGAAAACACCAAACAGATGCTGTTTAACGAAACCAGCGACGACTTTGAATTTAACGCCGACCGTTTCCTGTTTACTGAAAATCCGGTGATTCATCTCAATCTGCCCGCCACCCCGCAAAAATAGCCTTCTCCGGCGAGGGTAAGCAAACAATGTATAGTGTCAGCCTGTGTAAATACCCTCGCCACGCCTCTTCGCGACAAGCAAAATCAAGACTCAACAAAACATAAATATTATGACGTTGCCCGAAGGGCTTTGTTACAATTAGACGTATACCCTAAATAATTCAGGCTGGCGCTCTCGTACTAACGCTCTGAAGTATGACGGGAATAAATGATTGCATCGTCCCCTACAACTATCTGGCGCATGCAGACACCCGACCGTCTCCAGCCGTCGCACGCCCATTCGGGCAGCGCGATTGTGCCGATCGTGTCATACAGTCACCGCGCCCGCGGGTAGCTTGTTTTCAGATGTGTACCAGGAAAACTGAATGGAACTTATAACGCAACTGCTGAACGCTCTCTGGAGTCAGGATTTTGAAACACTGGCGAATCCATCCATGGTCTGGATGCTCTATTTTGTCTTGTTTATGATCCTGTTTCTGGAAAACGGACTGCTGCCTGCTGCGTTTTTGCCTGGGGATAGCCTGCTGGTCCTGGTGGGAGTACTCATTGCCAAAGGGGCACTGGGCTTCCCGCAAACGGTTATTTTGCTGACGGTGGCCGCAAGCCTCGGCTGCTGGCTGAGCTATATACAAGGACGCTGGCTGGGCAATACCCGAACGGTGCAAAACTGGCTGTCGCATTTGCCTGCTCACTACCATCAGCGCGCCCATCATCTGTTCCATAAGCACGGTCTTTCCGCTCTGCTGATTGCGCGCTTTATCGCCTTTGTCCGCACGCTGCTGCCTACCATCGCCGGAATATCAGGACTGAGCAGCGCACGCTTTCAGTTCTTTAACTGGATGAGTGGTCTGCTGTGGATTCTGATTCTGACCACCCTGGGGTTTCTGCTTGGCAAAACGCCGGTCTTCCTGAAGTACGAAGACAAGCTGATGTCCGGCCTGATGCTACTGCCCGTCGTCTTGCTGGTTTTTGGGCTTATTGGCTCCCTGGTGGTACTGTGGAAGAAGAAACATGCCAATCGGGGATAAGTGAATATGCGTCTGAACCTGGGCCTGCGCCGGCTGATACTTATCGCTCTGCTGGCGCTTACCGCGACGACAGTCTGGCTGACGCTGCGACAACCGGAAGCGTCTTTGGAGATCCGTGCCGTACGCGCAGGCGTGAGCTCACCCGATGGCTTCTTTGTCTGGCACCATCTGGATGCTAACGGCATTCCTTTCAAAAGCATTACGCCAGTCGGTAATACGCTGGTGATTAAGTTCGACTCCAGCGCCGAGAGCAACGCCGCACGGGAAGTCCTTAACCGTACTCTGACTCACGACTACATCATCGCACAGCAGGAAGATCGGGACAGTTCCCTGTCATTGCTGTCCCACTTACGCTCAGATCGCCACCGCCTGGGCTAATCATTTAAGCAAAATCTGTAGTTAATACCCACGCATTGCCTTTGGGTTTTGTTGCGAATCGTCTATGCTTATCTCGTTGCGGTTACACCGCATTTACACGATCGACTGGAATTTTCGGCGCTTTTGCGCGCCGTAACACAATGGAAGGTTTCTTGATGAAAAGCCGTATTATGCTGGCAGTTGCGCTCTTATCCCTCACCGCCGTGGCGCAGGCCTCCTCCTCCCCATGTAGTGAAAAAGAGCAGAGCATTCTTAAGGAAATCAGCTACGCCGAGCAGCACGGTAACGAATATCGTCTTTCCGGACTGAAAAAAGCGTTAAGCGAAGTTCGTGCTCACTGTAACGATGACCAGGTTCGCGCCGATCACCGTAAAGATATTGCAGAGAAGCGTGATGACGTCGCCGAACGACGGGCCGAGCTGGATGAAGCTAAACGCAAAGGCGATCCGGAAAAAATTGCCAAACGCGAGCGTAAACTCGCTGAAGAGGAATCAGAACTGAAGGCGTTAGAAGCCCGGGAATATTAATTTTCGGGAGCTGAACTCAACAATCAGGAGAGAGTAGTAATGTCAAAAGATACTGAAAACTTGCGCGTTGAACTGCAGTCACTGGCCGATACTCTGGAAGAGGTGCTGAACGCCTCAGGCGAGAAAAGTAAGGCCGAGCTGGAAACCCTGCGCGAAAAAGCGCGCCGTGCGCTGCAGGACAGCCGCAGCCGCCTGCATGATACGGGCGATGCCATCGCCCGTCAAACCCGCGAAGCGGCCTCCCGCGCCGATAACTACGTGCACGATAACCCCTGGACCGGCATCGGTATTGGCGCCGCCGTGGGCGTCGTGTTGGGCGTTCTGCTGTCCCGCCGCTGATTATGGCCGATAACCGTCAACATCAGGGACCAGGGAGTAGCCTGGTCGGGATCGGACAGCGGGTTCTGACCCTGTTGATCCAGATGGTGGAGACGCGTCTGCGCCTGGCAGTCGTTGAACTGGAAGAGGAGAAGTCCCGCCTGTTCCAGCTTTTACTGCTGCTGGGCCTGACGATGCTGTTCGCCGCCTTCGGCCTGATGAGTCTGCTGGTACTCATTATCTGGGCCGTAGATCCGCAATACCGGCTGGCCGTGATGATCGCCACCACCGCCACGCTACTGCTTCTGGCTCTGATTGGCGCTATTTGGACTCTGCGTAAGGCACGCTCAACCTCGCTGCTGCGCTACACCCGCCGCGAACTCAAAACCGACAGAGAATTACTGGAGGAGAAAGAATGAGTCGCGAGCGCGAACAGCGTAAGGCGCTGTTGCTTAGTCAGATTCAGCAACAGCGTCTGGATTTGAGCGCCTGTCAGCGCAACTGGCTGCAGGCGACTGAATCATTCGATCGCGGCTGGCTTACACTGCTCAACCTGCGTACCTGGGCCGTGGCCGGCGGCGGCCTGATGGCTATCTGGGGGCTACGCCGTCCCCGTATGTTGATGCGCTGGGGCAGGCGTGGGCTGGGGCTGTGGAGTTCCTGGCGATTAATTCGCAACACCCTGAAGCGCGTGCAGCGCTAATTCACAACCGCGTCCAAAGCCAAAAGAGAAACGTGCTCCGCCTTTGCAGACGGAGCTCGTATTTTAACTGCGTTTCATTAGCATCCAGAGGCTAATAAGCAGGAAGGTTCCGCTGGGGATCAACGCCCCAAGTAACGGCGGAATATGGTAGACCAGACTCAGCGGACCGAAGATCTTATCCAGCACGTAGAACAGGAAGCCGAAGCTGATACCGGTGACCACGCGAACCCCCATCGGCACGCTACGCAGCGGCCCAAAGATGAAGGAGAGCGCCATCAGCATCATGACCGCCACTGAAACGGGCTGGAATATCTTACTCCACATATTGAGCTGATAGCGCCCGGCATCCTGACCGCTCGATTTCAGGTATTTCACGTAGTTATGCAGACCGCTAATGGAAAGCGCATCGGGATCCAGCGCCACAACGCCCAGTTTGTCCGGCGTCAGGTTAGTTTTCCAGGTACCGCTTACGGTCTGGGTTCCGGTAATCTGTTTTGGATTACTCAGAATTGATTCATCCACCTGGGACAGCTTCCACACCTTCTGTTGTGGATCGAAGGTGGCCGAGGCCGCGTGGCGCACCGACTGCAGGCGGCGCTGCTTGTTAAAGCTGTAAATGCTGATGCCGGTCAGCTCGTTATTGCCGCGCACCCGCTGGATATAGACGAAGTTATCGCCATCTTTGGCCCACATGCCCTCATCCTTGGTGGAGAGCAGCGAACCGCCATATACCATCTGGGCCCGGTAGTTACGCGCCATCTGCTCGCCCTGAGGCGCCACCCATTCGCCAATGGCCATGGTCAGCAACACCAGAGGAATCGCAGTTTTCATTACCGAAGCAGCCACCTGCATACGGGTAAAACCCGAGGCCTGCATCACCACCAGTTCGCTGCGCTGAGCCAGCATCCCCAGCCCCAGCAGCGCGCCAAGCAGTGCCGCCATCGGGAAGAAGATCTGAATATCCTTAGGCACGCTGAGCAGGGTATACATCCCGGCCCCCGAGGCGGTATAGGCCCCTTTACCGGCACGTTTAAGTTCATCGACGAACTTAATAATGCCCGAGAGCGACACCAGCATAAACAGCGTCATCATGATGGTGTTAAAGATGGTTTTACCGATATAACGGTCGAGTACGCCGAATCCGAGCATCATACGGCTCCTTTTGTGGCAAATCGGGCACGGAACTTACGCATCGCCACCGTATCCCACATGTTCAGAACCAGCGCCATACCCAGGTAGAGCAGGTTGACTACCCACATCCAGACCACCGGATCCAGCTTACCCTTGCCACCGTTGGATTTCAGCGAGGTCTGCAACAGGAAAAAGATCAGATACAGCAGCATCGCCGGCAACATCGACAGTACCCGGCCCTGACGCGGGTTCACCACGCTGAGCGGCACCACCATCAACGCCATTACCACCACTGCGAAGATCAGCGTGATACGCCAGTGCAGTTCGGCACGCGCCTTGTCTGTGTGGGTATTCCACAGCGTGCGCATATCCATCTGCTCGGTATCATCCGGATCCAGGGTGACGGTCTGGTGACCGATAATGGCCTGGTAATCCTGGAATTCGGTGATTCGGAAATCGCGCAACATAGCGGTTCCCTCAAAGCGAGTGCCTTTGTTCAGAGTCACCACCTGAGAGCCATCCTTACGCAGGACGAGATGGCCGGAATCCGCCACCACCACGGAAGGACGCGCGTTCCCTTTCGGCCGCAGCTGGGCCAGGAAAACGTCGTTAAAGTTGCTGCCATCCACGCTTTCGATAAACAACACCGCGTTACCGTCAGACGACGAACGGAACTGCCCCTGGGCCAGCGAGGCCAGACCGGGGTTGGATTTGACTTCCCCCAGCACTTCATCCTGATAACGCGCTGACCACGGGCTGGCCCACATCACATTGACGGCCGCCAGGATACCGGTAAACAGTGCCAGCAACATCGCCGCTTTGATCAGCACCATCCGACTCAGGCCACAGGCGTGCATCACGGTAATTTCGCTCTCGGTGTACAGCTTACCGAAGGTCATCAACAGGCCAAGGAAAAGACTAAGCGGCAGAATCAGCTGCGCCATTTCAGGCACGCCGAGGCCGAGTAACGAAAGGACAAGATTGGTCGGGATCTCTCCGTCAACCGCGGCTCCCAAAATCCTGACGAGCTTCTGGCAGAAGAAGATCAGTAACAGGATGAACAGAATCGCCAGTTGGCTTTTGAGCGTCTCCCGGACAAGATATCTTATGATTATCACATTAAATACGCCTGTGAAAACGAGTCTTTTTGCAGGAAAATCGCTTGTTTCAACGCTTAAACGTCATTTATTCTCCCGGAACAGCGAAAACGTCGCTAAGATTACTATACTTAGCGTTTTCGCACGCGGGCAAAAAATGTGCTGTCGTGCCGAAACCGCATATCGCATTCGTTAAGATTAACACGAAGTCACCACAACAGCGGAATGAGTTATATAAACGGCGTGATTTTATACCGCATAACCCGCTGTTGTCTTTAAGATTCAGGAGCGTAGTGCATGGAGTTCAGTGTAAAGAGCGGTAGTCCAGAAAAACAGCGGAGCGCCTGCATCGTTGTGGGCGTATTCGAACCGCGCCGCCTGTCCCCGATTGCCGAACAACTCGATAAAATCAGCGACGGCTACATCAGCGCTTTGCTGCGCCGCGGCGAGCTGGAAGGGAAAGCGGGGCAAACCTTGCTGCTGCATCACGTTCCCAACGTTTTGTCGGAGCGTATTCTGCTGATTGGTTGCGGTAAAGAGCGTGAGCTCGACGAGCGCCAGTACAAGCAGGTGATACAGAAAACCATTAATACCCTTAACGATACCGGTTCGATGGAAGCGGTCTGCTTCCTGACCGAACTGCACGTGAAAGGGCGCAATACCTACTGGAAAGTCCGCCAGGCGGTGGAAACCGCAAAAGAGACGCTTTACAGCTTCGACCAGCTAAAAACCACCAAAAGCGAGCCGCGCCGCCCGCTGCGTAAAATGGTGTTTAACGTGCCGACCCGCCGCGAGCTAACCAGCGGCGAGCGCGCTATCCAGCACGGTCTGGCAATTTCGGCAGGTATCCGCGCCGCCAAGGATCTCGGCAATATGCCGCCGAATATCTGTAACGCCGCCTATCTGGCTTCCCAGGCGCGTCAGCTGGCGGACGCCTTCGCCAGCAGCGTGAATACCCGGGTAATTGGCGAACAGCAGATGAAAGAGCTGGGTATGAATGCCTACCTGGCGGTGGGCAACGGCTCACAGAACGAATCGCTGATGTCGGTCATCGAGTACCGCGGCAGCACCGATCCCGAAGCGCATCCCATCGTACTGGTAGGTAAAGGACTGACCTTCGATTCCGGCGGTATCTCCATTAAGCCTTCCGCCGATATGGACGAAATGAAATATGACATGTGCGGCGCGGCGGCTGTCTACGGCGTGATGCGGATGGTGGCGGAGCTTCAGTTGCCAATCAATGTCACCGGCGTGCTGGCGGGCTGTGAAAATATGCCTGGTGGCCGCGCCTATCGCCCCGGCGATGTGCTGACCACCATGTCAGGCCAGACCGTAGAGGTGCTGAACACCGATGCCGAAGGGCGACTGGTGCTGTGCGACGTGCTGACCTACGTGGAACGCTTCGAGCCGGAAGTGGTGATAGATGTCGCAACGCTGACCGGCGCCTGCGTGATTGCGCTGGGTCATCATTTGACCGGTCTGATGGCGAACCATAATCCGCTGGCGCACGAACTGATCGGCGCTTCCGAGCAGGCTGGCGATCGCGCCTGGCGCCTGCCGCTGGGTGATGAATTCCAGGAACAGCTGGAGTCCAATTTTGCCGATATGGCCAACATCGGCGGTCGCCCAGGCGGCGCCATTACCGCAGGCTGCTTCCTGGCGCGCTTTACCCGCAAGTATAACTGGGCGCACCTGGATATCGCCGGTACCGCCTGGCGTTCCGGTAAAGCCAAAGGCGCCACTGGCCGTCCGGTGGCCATGCTCTCTCAGTTCCTGCTGAACCGCGCGGGCCTGAACGGCGATGAGTAACCATTAGGTCACTGGCGGCGCTCACAGCGCCGCCAGTCTGTGATAAAGTATCGCCCTTTCCCGTCTCCCGACGCTGTCAAAGAACCAAACGCCATGAAAAACGCAACGTTCTACCTTATGGATAACGACGCCGCAGCGGACGGCCTGAGCGCCCAGGAGCTGCTGGTATGCGAACTGGCGGCGGTTCGTTGGCGGGCGGGCAAACGCATTCTTATCGCCTGCGAAGATGAACAGCAGGCGATCCGGCTGGATGAAGCGCTGTGGCAGCGCGATCCCCACAGCTTTGTGCCCCATAACCTGGCGGGCGAAGGCCCCCGGGCCGGCGCGCCGGTGGAGCTGGCCTGGCCGGCGCGACGCGGCAGCCACTCGCGGGATCTGCTCATCAGCCTGCTGCCGCACTTTGCAGATTTTGCCACCGCTTTCCATGAAGTGATAGACTTCGTACCCTACGACGAATCCCTGAAACAGCTGGCGCGCGAACGCTACAAAGCCTATCGCGTGGCCGGTTTTCACCTGACCACGGCCACCTATACGGCGCCCGGAACGACATAGCAGAAATGGAAAAGACATATAACCCGCAAGATATCGAACAGCCGCTCTACGAGCACTGGGAACAGCAGGGCTACTTTAAGCCAAACGGCGATAAGAGCCAGGAAAGCTTCTGCATCATGATCCCGCCGCCGAACGTCACCGGCAGTTTGCATATGGGTCACGCCTTCCAGCAGACCATCATGGATACCATGATCCGCTACCAGCGCATGCAGGGGAAAAATACCCTCTGGCAGGCGGGCTCTGACCATGCCGGTATCGCCACCCAGATGGTGGTGGAGCGTAAGATCGCCGCTGAAGAAGGTAAGACGCGTCACGATTATGGCCGCGATGCCTTTATCGACAAGATCTGGCAGTGGAAGGCGGAATCTGGCGGCACCATCACCCGTCAGATGCGTCGTCTGGGCAACTCTGTGGACTGGGAGCGCGAGCGCTTCACCATGGACGAAGGGCTGTCCAACGCGGTGAAAGAGGTGTTCGTTCGCCTGTGGCAGGAAGATCTGATCTATCGCGGCAAGCGCCTGGTGAACTGGGATCCGAAACTGCGTACCGCTATCTCCGACCTGGAGGTGGAAAACCGCGAATCCAAAGGCTCGATGTGGCATATCCGCTACCCGCTGGCCGATGGCGTGAAAACCACCGAGGGTAACGATTATCTGGTGGTCGCCACCACCCGTCCGGAAACCCTGCTGGGCGATACCGGCGTGGCGGTTAACCCGGAAGATCCGCGCTACAAAGATTTGATTGGCAAATATGTCATGCTGCCGCTGGTGAACCGCCGCATCCCCATCGTCGGCGACGAACATGCCGATATGGAAAAAGGCACTGGCTGCGTGAAGATCACCCCGGCCCACGACTTTAACGACTACGAAGTCGGTAAGCGCCACCAACTGCCGATGATCAACATCCTGACCCTGGACGGCGATATCCGCGCCAGTGCCCAGGTGTTTGATACCAACGGCACTGAATCCGACGCCTACAGCGCCGATATCCCGGCCGAATTCCAGAACCTGGAGCGCTTTGCCGCACGTAAAGCCGTGGTTGCCGCCATCGACGCCCTTGGCCTGCTGGAAGAGGTTAAACCCCATGACCTGACGGTGCCTTATGGCGACCGCGGCGGCGTGGTGATTGAGCCGATGCTCACCGACCAGTGGTATGTACGCGTAGCGCCGCTGGCCAAACCGGCTATCGAGGCAGTAGAAAACGGCGATATCCAGTTTGTGCCGAAGCAGTACGAAAACATGTACTTCTCCTGGATGCGCGATATTCAGGACTGGTGTATCTCCCGTCAGCTATGGTGGGGCCACCGCATTCCGGCATGGTACGACGCCGAAGGCAACGTCTTTGTCGGCCGCAGCGAAGAAGAGGTCCGTCAGCAAAACAATATCCCGGCGGATGTGACGCTGAGCCAGGACGAAGACGTGCTGGATACCTGGTTCTCTTCCGCCCTGTGGACCTTCTCGACCCTGGGCTGGCCGGAGCAGACCGATGCTCTGAAGACCTTCCACCCCACCAGCGTGATGGTCAGTGGCTTCGATATTATCTTCTTCTGGATTGCCCGCATGATCATGATGACCATGCACTTCATCAAAGATGAGGATGGCAAACCTCAGGTGCCGTTTAAGACCGTCTACATGACCGGGCTTATCCGCGACGAAGAGGGCCAGAAGATGTCCAAGTCCAAGGGTAACGTTATCGACCCGCTGGACATGGTGGACGGCATCTCTCTGGAAGCGCTGCTTGCCAAGCGTACCGGCAATATGATGCAGCCGCAGCTGGCAGAGAAAATCCGCAAGCGTACCGAGAAGCAGTTCCCCAACGGCATCGAAACCCACGGTACCGACGCCCTGCGCTTTACCCTGGCGGCGCTGGCCTCTACCGGCCGCGACATCAACTGGGATATGAAGCGTCTGGAAGGTTACCGTAACTTCTGTAATAAGCTGTGGAACGCCAGCCGTTTTGTGCTGATGAACACCGAAGATCAGGATTGCGGCTTCAACGGCGGCGAGATGACGCTGTCGCTGGCGGATCGCTGGGTACTGGCCGAATTCAACCGCACCGTGAAAGCCTACCGCGAAGCGCTGGACAACTACCGTTTCGATATCGCGGCCGGCATCCTGTATGAGTTCACCTGGAACCAGTTCTGCGACTGGTATCTGGAGCTGACCAAGCCGGTGATGAACGGCGGTAGCGAAGCCGAGCTGCGCGGCACCCGCCATACCCTGGTAACGGTACTGGAAGCGCTGCTGCGTCTGGCGCATCCGATCATTCCGTTTATTACCGAAGCTATCTGGCAGCGTGTGAAGGTCCTCAAGGGCATCGATGCCGATACCATTATGCTGCAACCGTTCCCGGCATATGACGCGGCTCTGGAAGACGATGTCGCCACCGCAGATACCGAATGGTTGAAGCAGGCCATCGTCGCCGTGCGTAATATCCGTGCCGAGATGAACATCGCGCCGGGTAAACCGCTGGAACTGCTGCTGCGTGGCGCCTCTGCTGACGTTCAGCGTCGGGTGAACGACAACCTGAACTTCCTGAAGAGCCTGGCGCGTCTGGAAAGCATTACGCTGCTGCCCGCCGACGATAAAGGTCCGGTTTCCGTTACCAAACTGGTGGATGGTGCCGAACTGCTGATTCCGATGGCGGGTCTGATCGACAAAGAAGCCGAGCTGGCACGTCTGGCGAAAGAAGTGGCGAAGGTCGAAGCGGAAATTGGCCGTATTGAAAGCAAACTGGCTAACGAAGGCTTTGTGGCTCGCGCGCCGGAAGCGGTGATCGCTAAAGAGCGTGACAAGCTCAAAGGCTACGCGGAAGCAAAAGCGAAGCTGATTGAGCAGCAGGCAACTATCGCCGCGCTGTAATTCCCTTCCCCTCACCCTGGCCCTCTCTTCCTGGAGAGGACCGGGGTGAGGACGCTTTCCCTCTTGCGTTCACGCCCGCCGGGTGCTATTTACTTTTCCTTACCTGTCATTTTCCGGACATCCCCCTATGAGCGTTGCCACACCGGTCAAATTGATGATGCGTCCGTTGCGCGCTGACGATAACGCGGTGATTGCCCGCGTGATTCGCACCGTCTCGGCGGAATTTGGCCTGACGGCGGATAAAGGCTACACCGTCTCCGATCCAAATCTGGATGAACTCTACGCCTTGTATCATCATCCCGGGCATGCGTTCTGGGTGGTTGAGCTGGCAGGCGAAATCGTAGGTGGAGGAGGCCTGGCGCCGCTGAGCGGCGGTGCGCCTGGCATTTGTGAGCTACAAAAAATGTATTTTTTGCCCCAGGGGCGAGGCAAGGGACTGGCGAAACAGCTGGCGTTAACGGCGCTCGCTTTCGCCCGGGATGCTGGTTTCACCCACTGTTATCTGGAAACCACCGCCTCCCTGACCCGGGCAATACGCCTGTATGAGCGCCTTGGCTTCCGCCATATCGATCGGGCGTTGGGCAACACCGGACACGTTGACTGCGAAGTGCGGATGCTGAAAACGCTGTAGCGACCACATCGATGAGACTATCCCCACGACTTTGTCAGTAGCGCAGAAAAAAGCATCTCACTAAGCGGAAAATGAAATCCGTGGACGAATTCCAGTAAATTCAGCGCGACGGCGTTGCTCCCATTGATAGCGTCAGGCGAATAATAGCCGCAGCCTTCTCTGGCGGTAGCGCCAGTACCTGACGCCAGAGTGCCAGCACCATATCGCACACCAGCGTCTCTTTACCCTGAGCCTGCTGTGGCGCCGCCATCAGCGCAATATCCTGACCGTACAGTTGCTGCATGTGCTTAACGACCGGCTCCAGCGCAGCGCGTGCCTGTTCGCGCTCCTGTTCGCTAACCTTATGCCGCCCCGCTCCCCTGGCGGCCCGCATCATTCGGGCATCGACCTCGAAACGGTACTGCATTTGTTCAGGTGTCAGGTACTGCGTTACATCAATGCCACCTTTCACCCCCGGAAACTGATAGCGAAAGCAGGCGTCGCCGCTGACCTTCTGAATCTGCGCCGTTTGCTCAATACTGGCGCGCATCCACGCTACCACATTGTCGTCCGGAGCCTCCTGTAAACGCTGCGACATAAGCGTATTGAACTGCGGCTGTAGCAGATCGATAATTCGCTGCTGCGACTCCCCGGCCTGTTCCAGCTCCTGCGCCCGCCGGTTCAGTTGGCTGTAGAGCGCCGGCTCCTGCTCCCGAATCACTCTCCAGACCGGAATATCTTCCAGCGCCATCTGCGATCCGGCATCGGGTTTACCTGAACGAGCCGAAATCGTCAGCAGCGCGATAACAATACCCGCAAGCGCTATCGCCACCGCAATGCCCCGACGCTGCCGACGCCAGAACAGCGCAGCCAGGGCAACGACCAGCACCAGCCAGGCGATAAATACAGGGATCGTCCAGTTCATCCTTTTCTCCTCAGGATTCAGATATTACAGCGGAACACCGCTGTGAAAGCGAAACTCGTCGTCAGGCTCCAGAATCAGTTGCGCTTCCAGCTCGCCAAAATCGCGCACCCTGGCGTCGAGATCCTGGGGCGCGATCAGACGAGCCAGCGCCAGATAATCCTGGTAATGGCGCGCTTCCGAGCGCAGCAGCGACAGGTAAAACTTACCCAAATCGTCATCCAGATACGGTGCCAGAGCGGCAAAACGCTCGCAGGAGCGCGCCTCGATATAGGCGCCGCAAATCAGTTTATCGACCAGGGTCGCCGGTTCCCAGGTGCGCAGTCCTTTCAGCAGACCGCGGGCATAGCGGCTGGCGCTGACTTTCACGTAGGGAATCTCGCGGGCGAGCATCACTTCACGCACCTGCCAGAAATGGTGTAGCTCCTCTTTGATGAGTAACACCATGCTGTCGATAAGCGCGCGGCCCCAGGGATCGTCAGTGTGAGGCATCTCACTTTTACCAATACGCCGGTGCAGCGCTACAAAGTCCGGCTCCGGTCCGTCGCGAAAAGTGAAGGCTTCATAGGGTTCCAGCCAGGCGAGCAACGCTTCTGCGCCGCGCTTATCCGCTACGTATTTGCGGATCAGCAACATCGCGGTCTGGGCCGCTTTCAGCTCGCAAATCATATGGTCGGTGAGCAGTAACGGCAGGTTAGCCGGATCTCGCGCCCGATCGATCCAGGCCTGTGGCGTCCGGCACGGCAAGAAGTCGAGCACCGGCGCGATAAGTTGTGGGTCAACCATGGTGTCAGTCCTGATAACAGTGCGGCGGCACCGGGCCGCCGCAACCTCTTCCTTAATGGCGTACGCCGTCATCATCCTCATCAATATAGTCGCCGCCGTCGCCATCCGGCTCGCCGTTCGGATCTTCGAAATAGGTGCCCCAGCCGTCATACTCCACGCCGAACTTTTCAGCCAGCGTCATCAGTTGCTCCACCTGGGCATCGATAAGCTCGGCATTGAGCGCGCATTCGCTCAGCGCATCGCAGCAGATGACGGTATCGCCCTCTTCCACTTCCAGCTCTTCAGGATCGGTCACTTCATAGCCCAGTTTGAAGATCTCAACGGCCGCCTTTTCCAGAGTTTCAAAGTCATCCGCCGAGAGGTGATGCTCAATGGTGTACAGCGCATCCGGATCGCTGCCATCCTCAAGGAGTTCTTCAATAATCAGCCGCGTCTCTTCGCGCTGTTCTTCCAGTAGTTCCGGGTTTGCCATGGATCTGTCCTCAGTGTGTCGGCAGTTACTGTTATTTTCACACAGCCCTGTGATTGCCTCCACGCTTATGGGAAAAAAAGATTTACCCGGGGGTTGAAAATGCATATTCATACTTATAAATTGAATATTAATTCAATTGATGGCATGGTGCCATGCGAGGTGAAAGATGACCTTTTATAAGAAGAATTTCCTTAGATTACTTGATTTTAGTTCAACAGAAATCGATGAACTCGTCACTCTTGCCGCCCAACTAAAAGGTGCAAAAAAACAGGCAACCGAAATTCAGCATCTTAAAGGCAAAAATATCGCGCTCATCTTCGAAAAAGACTCGACCCGTACCCGATGCTCTTTCGAAGTTGCCGCATATGATCAGGGCGCCCGCGTAACCTATCTGGGCCCGAGCGGCAGCCAGATCGGCAATAAGGAGTCCATTAAAGATACCGCCCGGGTGCTGGGCCGTATGTATGATGGCATTCAGTATCGCGGCTACGGACAGGGCGTCGTTGAAACTCTTGCACAATATGCAGGCGTGCCAGTGTGGAACGGTCTGACCGACGAATTTCATCCCACCCAGTTGCTGGCAGATCTGCTTACCATGCAGGAGCACCTGCCGGAGAAGCGCTTTAACCAGATGTCGATGGCCTATCTGGGCGACGCCCGCAACAATATGGGTAACTCCATGATGGAAGCGGCGGCGTTAACGGGTCTGGATCTGCGCCTGGTGGCGCCCAAAGCCTGCTGGCCGGAGGAAAAACTGGTTCAGGAGTGCCAGGCGCTGGCAAGTCAGACCGGCGGCAGTATTACGCTGACGGAAGATATCGGCGCTGGCGTTAACGGCGTGGACTTTATCTATACCGATGTCTGGGTCTCTATGGGCGAGCCGAAAGAGAAGTGGGCGGAACGTATCGCGCTACTGAAACCGTACCAGGTAAACGGAGAAGTGCTGATGCTGTCCGGCAATCCGCAGGTCAAATTCCTGCACTGTCTGCCCGCATTCCACGACGATCAAACCGTGGTCGGCCAGCAGATGGCCCAGGAGTTCGGGCTGCACGGCGGTATGGAGGTGACCGATGAAGTGTTCGAATCCGAGCACAGCATCGTCTTCGATCAGGCGGAAAACCGTCTACATACCATTAAGGCCGTAATGGTCGCCACGCTGTCACAGCAGTAGTGGCAGCCCCCTCCCGCGGCGGCGGGAGGGGAAGCAAGGCGTTATTCCACCAGCATCTTCACCACCACCTTACGCACACGCGCCGGCTCGCCCACCGCGCACAGCGGCTTATGCACCTCTCCTGGCCAGAACACCACAAAATCCCCCTCTTCCAGTATCACCATTTTTTCCTGGCTACCTTCGGGAAGGAAGGCGATATCTTTGTCCGCCAGCCAGTCAACCTCCGGTTTACCTGCGGGCTGGCTGCTGAACACCATGCCTTCACGTCCGTGAAAGAGGATCTGGATATCCAGATAGCGCTGATGAAACTCTGCCCGACGCGCCTCTCTTTTTTCGGTCATATCTTCAGAAACCAAAAAGAACAGCCGATCGCCGTCGATATCGTGACGGCCGGTGGGCGTCTGGTCAGTCACCCGCTGCCTGATTTCATCAATCGCCTGGCGCAGCGGCGCTGGCAGCCAGGGCATCGGAGTATCAATATTGCCAACAATCATTTGCCATTTCCTTTTTCAAAACAACGTTTCATATTTCACGTTATACACCCGGCGATACTGCCATACTACCAATAGCCCCATAAAATATGCGCCAGCTCACCTCTGCAGGCGCAATCGATTACTGGCGCAAAAAATGTGCTTATTTTCCTTGATACGTCGAAAAACACGGGTATAATTTCGGGCGTTTTGCCGGGAGGAAATATGGTTCAGCTAACTGCGCATCGTGATTTACACCAGCGCCTGACTGCAGGCGTGGCGCACGCTTTTTTTCTTCCGCATCATTTACCGATTATCAAAAAGCCCCTCGTTTGAGGGGCTTTTTTTTGCCCGATACGCGCCGGGGCGTCGAAAACAGGAGAGAACGATGGCTAATCCGCTCTATCAGAAACATATTATTTCCATCAACGACCTCAGCCGCGAGGAGCTGGAGCTGGTGCTGGACACCGCCGCAAGCCTGAAGGCTCACCCACAGCCGGAACTGCTGAAGCATAAAGTGATCGCCAGTTGCTTCTTTGAAGCCTCCACCCGTACCCGCCTCTCCTTTGAAACCGCCATTCAGCGCCTGGGCGCATCGGTCGTTGGCTTTTCCGACAGTAGCAACACCTCGCTGGGAAAGAAGGGAGAGACCCTGGCCGATACCATTTCGGTTATCAGCACCTATGTCGACGCCATTGTGATGCGTCACCCCCAGGAGGGCGCCGCGCGTCTGGCCACCGAGTTTTCCGGGGCGGTACCCGTGCTGAACGCCGGTGACGGCGCTAACCAGCATCCGACCCAGACGCTGCTGGATCTGTTTACCATCCGTGAAACCCAGGGTCGGCTGGAGAACCTGAACATCGCCATGGTGGGCGATCTGAAATACGGGCGCACCGTGCACTCTCTGGCCCAGGCGCTGGCGAAATTCAACGGTAACCGTTTCTACTTTATTGCGCCGGATGCCCTGGCGATGCCGCAGTACATCCTCGATATGCTCGACGAGAAAGGCATTACCTGGAGCCTGCACGGCAGCATCGATGAAGTGATGGCTCAGACGGATATTCTGTATATGACCCGGGTACAGAAAGAGCGACTGGATCCGTCAGAATACGCCAGCGTGAAGGCGCAGTTTGTTCTACGCGCCGCCGATCTGGAAGGCGCTCGCGCCAATATGAAGGTACTGCACCCGCTGCCCAGAGTGGACGAAATCACCACCGATGTCGACCGCACGCCCCATGCCTGGTATTTCCAGCAGGCCGGGAACGGCATCTATGCGCGCCAGGCGCTGCTGGCGCTGGTACTGACTCAGGATTTGGCTTAAGTAAAGGGGAAGCAAAATGACACAGGATAATAAACTGCAGGTTGAGGCGATTAAGCGCGGCACGGTGATCGATCATATTCCGGCCCGGGTGGGCTTTCGCCTGCTGACGCTGTTCCGTCTGACCGAAACCGACCAGCGTATTACCATTGGCCTGAACCTTCCCTCCGGCGAGCTGGGTCGCAAGGATCTGATTAAAATTGAGAATACTTTTCTGACCGATGAGCAGGTGAATCAGCTCGCCATCTATGCCCCTCAGGCCACCGTTAACCGTATCGACAATTATGAGGTGGTGGGTAAGAGCCGTCCGGCGCTGCCGGAGCGGATTGAAAACGTGCTGGTGTGCCCGAACAGCAACTGCATCAGCCGCAATGAACCGGTCGCCACCAGCTTTACGGTGAAAAAGCGCCAACAGGATATTGCACTGAAATGCAAATACTGTGAGAAAGAGTTCTCACACCAGGTGGTTCTGGCCGGGTAAGGTGATGGAAATAAAGGCAAGGCTCCCTATAATGGGGGAGCCTTATGCTAATAACGAACGACTTTTTCAGGAGAGGACTATGTCTCGCGCAATCAGTACGGAAAATGCACCGGCCGCTATCGGCCCCTATGTTCAGGGCGTTGACCTGGGCAGCATGATCATTACCTCCGGTCAGATCCCTGTAGATCCAAAAACCGGCGGCGTATCAGAAGATGTAGCAGCACAAACCCGCCAGTCGCTGGAAAATGTCAAAGCGGTGGTCGAAGCTTCCGGTCTGAAAGCGAGTGATATTGTGAAAACCACGGTTTTCGTGAAGGATCTGAACGACTTCGCCATCGTTAACGCCGCTTACGAGGCCTTCTTCACTGAAAATGATGCGCCGTTCCCGGCGCGCTCCTGCGTGGAAGTGGCGCGTCTGCCGAAAGACGTGAAGATCGAGATCGAAGCTATCGCGTTACGCCGCTAATCGGCGCATGCCGCAGCCAGACGGCTGCGGCCTTCCATCCGTTATTGATTCAGTTCCACGCCAGCACGCAACAGTTTTTCCAGCGGATATACCGCCGCAATCACCAGTTCATCACGCACCCGGGCGGCTTCATCCAGTTGACTCTGCCACAGGGCCCGCTCTGCAGCACTGATACGCTCCCGTTTTTCTATCCGTTCGATCATTTTCAGCCCCAATGCCGCCAGATGCGCCACATCCTCCGCGACCGGTTTAATCGCCCGTAACTGATAGCTTCCTTCCAGCAATGGCAGGAGATCCTGATAGTTATCCTGCCAGCGGATAAAGAGACGGCGCAGCGCCTGAGCGCTCTCTTTATCCCGGGGATTGGCGATCAGCGCATCCACCCAGCCCTGCATCTGTCGCGTTGTCATACTCTCTGGCCCCAGCGCATCCGCCAGTCGATTAAGCGGCTCGAACTGGTGGTAGTTTCCGGCCTGGAATTTCAGATGGTTGCGGGTATAGTACTGGGCGGGCTCCAGCGCCTGAGCCAGAATCTGTAATGGCAAAATATCGGCAGTGCCCGCCAGGCGCATCATCTGACGCTGAGACTGGTCATGCTGCTGCAATCCCACAGAGATGGTCGACCAGGCGTCCGTCTGCGCCAGCCGGCGGTACATATTGTCCACATCGTTAACGTCACGGGCAGACCACAGCCGCTCGGCAACCGAAAAAGCCCGCGGCCAGAGTTTGATATCCATCACCGGCGCTATCACGTTTTCGGCCCAGAGCGCGGCTTCGCCACCGAGAATATTAGCCATTTGCTCCTGTTCAGGAACCACCGGCGCCCTCCCTTCGGGTATATCCTCCAGACGTTTACCGCTGGCCGGATAGCGCGTATTCCCCACCAGGAAATATCCGCTCAGCACATTTTCCCGCAGCGTCAGTACCGGACGCGTTTCGCCCATCCAGGTATCAACGCTAAAGCTCACCTGTCCGTCACCGGGCCAGGTAATATCACGCACGGCACGCCGTGACTTCCCCTTGAAGTCAATAAAACCCCGCCACGTGCGATTTTCGGCATCGGCAATCAGTGTGAAGCTACCTTCCACCGCACTCCCCTTCAGCCGAGGCATGGTAAAGGACCAGCTTTGCGCCCTGTCCCCTTTCCGGGGCTTATCGATATCATTAAGACCCTGGGGCAGAACTTCATTACGGTAGTGATAGGCGGTGGCGTGAGGCTGGTCGAGGTAAAAGCCGGTGGACAAAATGCCCTGATAGCCCGCTCTGGCAATACTACCCAGCGCATCCTGCCCCTGCCAGGACTGAATCAGGCTCCGCTTAGGCAGAGAGGGATGAAAAATCTCGTCCCAGCCCACCATGCGCCGCTGATGTTTTGCCAGAATGGTCTCCAGCCGCTGGTTAAACCAGGTATGCAGCGCGTGACTGTCGGCCAACTGGTGCTGACGCATAAAATTCTGGATATCGGGGTTGTTGCGCCACTGGGTATCATCCACCTCATCGCCGCCAATATGCAGATAGCTGTCCGGGAAGATACCGGCCAGCTCCCCGACCAGGGTATCGATGAACCGGTACGTCTCCTCTTTTGTAGGATCCAGCACCGGCTTTAACACACCCCATTCGCGCTCCATCGCATAAGGCCCTGGCGCACTCATCAGTTCGGGATAGGCCACGGCAATGGCCGAGGCATGTCCGGGAACATCAAACTCGGGCACGACGCGGATTCCCCGTTCAGTGGCATAGCGCACCACTTCCCGCATTTGCGCCTGGGTATAAAACTGACCATCGCTCGCCAGCTGCTGAAGCTTAGGATAGTGGGTAGAGGCGAAACGCCAGCCCTGATCGTCGGTCAAATGCCAGTGAAACACGTTAAGCTTCGCCGCCGCCATACCGTCGAGCTGGCGCAGAATAGTGCTGACCGGCATAAAATGACGGGCAGAATCGATTAGCAGTCCGCGCCAGGGAAAGCGCGGCCTGTCTTCGATTTCTATCCAGGGGATAGCCACTCGCTCCGCTCCCGGACGGATCAACTGCAGCAGCGTCTCCATACCGCGCAGCGCACCAAAGCGCGTGGCGGCATTGAGCTTCACCCCTTCGGCAGTGATACTCAGGTGATAGCTTTCATCGCTGTCCAACCGGGGTTGGGGGTCCAGTCGTTGGGCGATGGTAACCGTTATGGTCGGGGGCCGGTGGCTGCCGGACTGAGGCTTTAGCTCCCAGCCAGTCTGTAAGGCAATACGCTGGCGCCAGCGCTCGACAGCGCCTTCCAGATCGTCGCCCCGTATCGCTATCGATACTTCATTATCCAGCGTCAGATAACCGGCCTGCGCTGAAAGTTCCACCTTCTGCGGCCAGGGCATCAGAGGCAGATCGCCAGCTGGCGCGGCCTGGCCGCAAAAACTCAATGAGAGCGCTCCGGCCAGTACGGCATAACGCACTGATTTTAGCATCAAAGATTCCTTCTTTATGATGTCAAATGGTCAACGCATCTGGTATCACGAGAAGAAGATTTGAGCAAACCGGGTAACGGGACGCCGTTCACACATCGCCACAATTAAGGCTTACTACCAACCATAACGTCGGCTATAGAATCCTTTCACCGCCTGAGTCAGCGCCATATAGCCAGCCAGAATCGCCGCCAGCCACGGGAAGTAGCTTAACGGCAGAGCCTGAAGATGCAGGCATTCGGCCCAGGGCGAAAAAGGCAGCAGGATCCCCAGCGCCATCACCACCAGAGTCATCACTATCAGCGGCCAGGCGGCGCGGCTTTGCAGGAATGGCAGGCGCCGGGTGCGAATCATATGGACGATCAGCGTCTGGGACAGCAGACCGACCACAAACCATCCTGACTGGAACAGAGTCTGGGCCTCCGGTACCCTGGCCTGGAATACCCACCACATCAGGCAGAAGGTCAGGATGTCGAAGATGGAACTGATCGGGCCGAAAAACAGCATAAAGCGCCCAATCTGCGCCGGCTCCCAACGCTGGGGCCGAGCCACCTGTTCCTCATCCACGTTATCAAACGGAATCGCCACCTGTGACATATCGTAAAGGAGGTTCTGAATCAGCAGATGCAGCGGTAGCATCGGCAGGAAAGGCAAAAAGGCGCTGGCCACCAGCACGCTAAAGACGTTGCCGAAGTTGGAGCTGGCGGTCATTCTGATGTACTTAAGCATGTTGGCAAAGGTGCGGCGCCCTTCGCGTACCCCTTGTTCCAGCACCATCAGGCTCTTTTCCAGCAGAATAATATCCGCCGCCTCACGGGCGATATCCACCGCGCTATCGACCGAGATACCAATATCTGCCGCGCGCAGCGCCGGAGCGTCGTTAATACCATCGCCCATAAAGCCCACGACGTGCCCCTGTTCGCGTAGCAGACAGACCACACGCGACTTCTGCAGCGGCGTCAGGCGGGCGAACAGCACGCACTCCCGCGCCCTGGCGGCCAGGGTGGCATCGTCCATCTCCTCAATCTGGCTACCGGTGAGGGCTTCGCCTGGCGCCAGCCCGACCTCATGGCAGACTTTCGCCGCCACCAGTTCGCTGTCACCGGTCAGCACTTTAATCGCCACGCCGCCCGCCTGTAGCGCCCGCAGCGCAGGCGCCGTGCTCTCTTTCGGCGGATCGAGGAAGGTCAGAAAACCTTCCAGGATCAAATCCGACTCATCCCTTTGTCCATACTCGCTGTCGCGCATCGGCAGCGGCTTACCGGCAACCGCCACCACCCGTAGCCCTTCACGATTGAGCTGCTCCGCTGTCTGGCGAATCCTGGCGCGTAGTGCGCTATCCATCCTGATAACGTCGCTCCCCTGACGTATCCGGGTCGAGACATTCAGCATCTCTTCCAGCGCGCCTTTACAGATCAGCCAGTGGCTATCCACCGTCTGGCTTACCACCACCGTCATCCGACGTCGGCTGAAGTCGAAGGGCACCTCATCCACTTTGCGCCAGCGGGCTGCGATCTCCTCCCCCTGAACCTGCGCCATTTTTTCTTTTATCGCCTCATCCAGCGGGCTGTTCAGACCGGTCTGGTAATGGCTGTTAAGCCACGCCATCTCCAGTACCTGCTGGCTTGTTTGGCCATCGAGATTCATGTATCCCTCAAGCCGGATACGGTCCCGGGTCAGGGTGCCGGTCTTATCGGTACACAGAAGGTCCATCGCGCCGAAATTCTGAATGGCGTCCAGCCGCTTGACGATCACCTTCTGACGCGACAGTTTCATAGCGCCCCTCGCCAGCGTGGAAGTGACGATCATCGGCAGCATTTCCGGCGTCAGTCCTACGGCCACCGAAAGCGCAAACAGCGCGGCGTCCCACCAGTCACCTTTGGTAAACCCGTTGATCAGCAGTACGATCGGCGCCATCACCAGCATAAAGCGGATCAGCAGCAGGCTGACCCGGCTGATGCCCTGACGAAACGCATTAGGCTCAGGATCCTTCCCCAGCGTCTGGCGGGCAAGTTGCCCGAACCAGGTGTTCTCTCCGGTGGCCACCACTAAAGCCAGGCCGCTGCCGCTGGCCACGCTGGTGCCCATAAAGCACAGGTTGCTGCTTTCTAACGGACTGCCGGAGGAATCACAGGGCTGAGCCGATTTCTCTACCGGCAGCGATTCGCCGGTCAGCGTCGCCTGCGAAACAAACAGCGCCCGACCGTTCAACAGGCGCAGATCGGCAGGAACAATATCGCCCGCAGCCAGCTTGACGATGTCGCCCGGCACCAGATCTTCAACCGGAATGGTCACGTAGCCGCTTTCGCCCCGCTGGTTCAGGGTGCGCAGTACAGTCGCATTACTGCTGACCATGGCCTTCAGGGCCTGCGCTGCCCGGGAAGAGCGCAGCTCCTGAATCGCGTTTAACAGCGTAGAGATAAACACCATCAGCGCAATAATTACCGTGGCGGAAAGATCGTCCGTAGCCCAGGAGATCGCCGCCAGTGCCGTCAGCAGCAGGTTGAAGGGGTTGACGTAGCTACGAACCAGATAGCGCCACCATGGCGTGGAACACTCCGACGCCACCTGATTCAGACCGTGGCGCACTCTGGCTTTCACTACCTCTCCGGGGGTCAGCCCTTCCGGATGGCTGGCGAAATGGCGCATCAGGGCAGCCTCATCCATACGGGCATAGTGCAGGCAGGCGCGAGCCAGTTCGGCATCGCTCCCGGCTCTGGCGCGCTTTTCCCGGTTCAGTAAGCCACGCGCAGCAGTAAAAGGGGAAGAAAGTAAAGTAAACAGCATAAGCGTCCCTCCGGCGCTTCTTGCGAGGCACCGCAATCCCTACGGATACGACAAGGCCGTCCCGTCAGGGCAATAAATCAACGAGCAGGCAGGGGCACAACGCGTGTCGCTGCCTTCCGCTTCCGGAAGGCAGCCATCAAAAGAAGAGAACTGACTTACCGGAAGAAATTACACAACTGGGGATAAGGATCGGGGTCCATAACGCCTCCGGTAACGGCAGAAAGAAGAAAGGGCGACACTATGCCGCCGATAATCGGGATAAATCCTAATGTCCGGTCACTAAACCGCACGTCAACCAACACGGCCGCAGAATGACTTAAATCTGAACGGGCAATCGATTTATTAGAAAACACCCTCTTTGTTCCAGGCCGCGTCATTTCAGGAGCGGGAATTTTACTTTGATCTGAGTCAACAACAGCGCAAACATCTTTAGTGAAAACACCATATATAGGCAATAAAATCACAACCAACCCCAACATGTTGTAGTTGGTGCATATTGACTGATACCACACCCGGCCCGGAAACAGGCGCCGGGCTGTGGATAATGCCGGGCGGGTATTGCGAAAAGCCTCTAATTAACAAGCCGCAAAGGATGTACTGCCCAACGGTCGACACTGTGGATAACCTGTTTTTAAAATGGAGAGATCATGACACCGCATGTGATGAAACGGGATGGGTGCAAAGTACCTTTCACTTCAGCGCGTATTCAAGAAGCGATTATACGCGCCGCCGTCGCCGCGGGGGTCGATGACGCAGACTATTGCGCCACCGTCGCGGAGACTGTTAGCAACCTAATGCAGGATCGCAGTCAGGTCGATATCAACGAGATTCAGACCGCGGTGGAAAACCAGCTGATGTCCGGTCCGTACAAACAGCTGGCCCGCGCCTATATCGAATACCGCCATGACCGCGATGTTGCCCGTGAAAAACGCGGCCAGCTCAATCAGGAGATCCGGGGGCTGGTCGAACAGACCAACGCCTCACTGCTGAACGAAAACGCCAATAAAGACAGTAAAGTGATCCCCACCCAGCGCGACCTGCTGGCGGGTATCGTTGCCAAACACTACGCCAAACAACATCTGCTGCCGCGCGATGTGGTGCGCGCTCACGAGCGCGGAGAGATCCATTACCACGATCTCGACTACTCCCCCTTCTTCCCGATGTTCAACTGTATGCTGATCGATCTGAAAGGCATGCTGACCCGCGGCTTTAAGATGGGCAATGCGGAGATCGAACCACCGAAATCTATCTCTACCGCGACGGCGGTCACTGCCCAGATCATCGCCCAGGTAGCCAGTCATATTTATGGCGGCACCACCATTAACCGCATCGACGAAGTGCTGGCACCTTTCGTCACTGCCAGCTTTGACAAGCACCGTAAAACCGCCGACGAATGGCAGATTCCGGATGCCGAAGGTTATGCCCGCGCCCGCACCGAAAAAGAGTGCTACGACGCCTTCCAGTCGCTGGAATATGAGGTGAACACCCTGCATACCGCCAACGGCCAGACGCCGTTCGTAACCTTCGGTTTTGGTCTGGGTACCAGTTGGGAATCGCGTCTGATTCAGACCTCTATCCTGCGTAACCGCATCGCCGGCCTGGGCAAGAACCGCAAAACCGCGGTCTTCCCGAAGCTGGTGTTCGCCATCCGCGATGGCCTGAATCACCAGTTTGGCGATCCCAACTACGACATTAAGCGGCTGGCCCTGGAGTGCGCCAGCAAGCGCATGTATCCGGATATCCTGAACTACGACCAGGTGGTGAAAGTCACTGGCTCCTTTAAGACCCCGATGGGCTGCCGCAGCTTCCTGGGGGTGTATGAAGAAAACGGCGAACAGATTCACGACGGCCGTAACAACCTGGGCGTCATCAGCCTCAACCTGCCGCGTATCGCGCTGGAAGCTAAAGGTGACGAGGCGCGTTTCCATGCGCTGCTCGACGAACGCCTGTTGCTTGCGAAAAAAGCGCTGATGACCCGTATCGCACGCCTGGAAGGGGTTAAGGCCCGGGTTGCGCCAATCCTCTATATGGAAGGTGCCTGCGGCGTACGCCTGAAAGCGGACGATGACGTCGCAGAGATCTTTAAAAACGGTCGCGCTTCTATCTCGCTGGGTTATATCGGCATCCACGAAACCATTAACGCGCTATACGGCAATCAGCACGTTTATGACAGCGAAACGCTGCGCGCTAAAGCGCTCGACGTTGTTCAGCGCCTGCGCCAGGCTGTAGACAGTTGGAAAGAGGAAACCGGGTATGGCTTCAGCCTCTACAGCACCCCGAGCGAAAACCTGTGCGATCGCTTCTGTCGTCTGGATACCGCTGAATTCGGCGTAGTACCGGGCGTAACCGATAAGGGCTACTACACCAACAGCTTCCACCTGGACGTGGAGAAGAAGGTGAATCCTTACGATAAGCTGGACTTCGAAGCGCCCTACCCGCCCGTCGCCAGCGGCGGTTTCATCTGCTACGGCGAATATCCCAACCTGCAGCATAACCTGAAAGCGCTGGAAGATGTCTGGGATTACAGCTACCAGCACGTGCCCTATTACGGCACCAACACGCCGATCGATGAATGTTACGAATGCGGCTTCACCGGCGAGTTCGACTGCACCAGTAAAGGCTTTACCTGCCCGAAATGCGGTAACCATGACGCCAGCCGGGTTTCAGTTACCCGCAGGGTCTGCGGTTACCTGGGCAGCCCGGACGCGCGCCCGTTTAACGCCGGTAAACAGGAAGAGGTGAAACGCCGCGTTAAGCACCTGGGCAACGGCCAGTTGGGCTGAGGATGAACATACACCAGTATTACCCGGTCGATGTGGTTAACGGGCCGGGTACCCGCTGCACGCTGTTTGTGGCGGGTTGCGTTCATCAGTGCCCCGGTTGCTACAACAAAAGCACCTGGCGTCTGAACTCCGGCGTTGCCTTTACGCCAGAGATGGCGCAAAAAATCATTGATGACCTCAATGACACCCGGGTACGGCGCCAGGGACTATCGCTCTCTGGCGGCGATCCGCTCCATCCGCAAAATGTGCCCGATATTCTGAAACTGGTGCAGCGGGTTCGTCGCGAATGCCCCGGCAAAGACATCTGGGTCTGGACCGGCTACAAGCTGGATGAGCTGACCCCCCAGCAAATGGAGGTGGTGAGTCTGATTAACGTTCTGGTGGACGGTAAGTTCGTTCAGGACCTGAGAGATCCGGCGCTCATCTGGCGCGGCAGCAGCAATCAGGTGATTCACCATCTGCGCTGAATGGAAGGGACCCGAAGGTCCCTGAGACTAATGGCAAACCTGGGCCGAACGCGTTCGGCCAGAATCACCAGAAAAATAAACAAGGAAAATCAATTCATTGATTTTCGGCAGCTCAACCACAAAGAGGGAAAAACCACGTTTTTTCCCTCTTTGTCATCAACCTGAAGGGACCCGAAGGTCCCTTTTTTATGGCTGTTACTGAAACACCGGCAACAGATTAAAGCTGGAAAAAATATGCACCAGCGCGTTACCGACGCCAAATACCAGAATCAGCGCAATCATCGGCTTACCGCCCCATACCCGAAAGCGAGGACTGCCAAAGCGCTTGCGTGACGCCCGCGCCAGCAGCGCTGGTACGATAGCGGCCCAGATGGTCGCCGCCAGCCCGGCATAGCCGATAGCATACAGGAACCCGTTCGGCCACAGCAGGCCCCCCACCATCGGCGGCAGGAAGGTGATGAGCGCCGTCTTCAGACGACCCAGCGGTGAATCGTCGAAACCAAACAGATCCGCAAGGTAGTCAAACAGTCCCAGCGTTACGCCAAGGAAAGAGCTGGCCACCGCAAAGTTAGAGAAAATCACCAGCAGCAGATTGAGCGAACGGCTGTTCAGCACACCGCTCAGTGCCTGAACCAGCACATCGATATTACCGCCCTTCTGAGCAATGCCGATAAAGTCCTGGCGCGGAATATTGCCCATAGTGCCCAGAAGCCAGATAACGTACAGCCCCAGGGCAATCAGCGTCCCCCAGAGCAGACAGCGGATAATCAGCTTAGGCTCGCGGCCATAGTATTTCATCAGGCTGGGAACGTTACCGTGATAGCCGAAAGAGGCAAGACAGAACGGCAGCGTCATCAGCAGGTAGGGGGCATAGCGCGGGCTTTCTTCACTCAGGTTCAGAAGCGTGCCCGGCTCAACGTGACCCAGCAGGCTGCCGAAAGTCAGGAAGAAGGTGATCACCTTGGCCCCCAGCACAATCGCGGTCATCCGGCTGACCGCCCGGGTACTCAACCAGACGATAAAGGCCACCGCCAGTGCAAACAGCAGCCCCGCCATCCGTGCCGGAAAAACAACGCCCATCTCCCCCAGAGTATGGTGGATGATCGAGCCGCTGGCCGAGATATAGGCATAGGTCAGGATATAGAGCACAAAGGCAATGGACAGGCCATTCACCAGGTTCCAGCCACGGCCCAGCAGATCTTTGGTCAGGGTGTCGAAGCTGGCGCCCGGCGGGTAGTTCAGGTTGGCTTCCAGAATCATCAGCCCCGAATGCAGCATGCAGAACCAGGTGAACACCAGCGCCGCCAGCGACCAGAAAAACCAGGCACCAGACATCACTACAGGCAGAGAGAACATACCGGCACCAATAATGGTGCCCCCGATAATCATCACACCGCCCAGAATGGAGGGCGTCGGACGGGAAGTGGAGAGTGCGGTCATCTGATGCTATTCCTGTAAGGTAAATCGTGGCGGGCCATCTGCCTGCTGCTGCATTGTACCAGTACATGAGTACAAAAGGGATAAAAAAATCCCGATCGGACAGATCGGGATTCGTTTATTTTACTTTACAGCGGGTAAAGCAGCATTTTCCGCTTAATTTTTATGCATCACCGAAGCGACGACGATTGCCGCTCTCTTCGCGACGACCGCGACCGCCTTCACGACGCTCGCCGGAGAAGCGACCACCGCCTTCACGGCGTTCGTTGTTAAAGCGACGACCTTCACCGCCACCGCGACGCTCGCCGTTGAAGTTACGACCACCGCCACCGCCGCGACGTTCGCCGCGCGGCTGGGCATCTCCCAGCAGCTGCATGTTCATCGGCTTGTTCAGAATGCGGGTACGGGTAAAGTGCGACAGCACATCGCCCGGCATCCCTTTCGGCAGCTCGATGGTTGAGTGGGAAGCAAACAGCTTGATGTTACCGATATAACGGCTGCTGATATCACCTTCGTTGGCGATGGCGCCCACGATATGGCGAACTTCCACACCGTCATCACGGCCCACTTCAATGCGATAAAGCTCCATATCGCCAACGTCGCGACGTTCACGGCGCGGGCGCTCGCTGCGCTCGCCACCGCGGCGGTCGTCACGCTCACGGAATTCGCGCTTGGGACGACGCTCGACAACCGGATCCGGCGGCAGAATCAGCGGACGCTCACCCTGTGCCATTTTCAGCAGCGCGGCGGCCAGAGTTTCCATATCCAGCTCGTCTTCCGGCTGCAGCTTGCTCAGCAGTTCGCGATACTGATCCAGATCGCTGGCTTCCAGCTGCTGATGAACGCGACCGGCGAATTTCGCCAGACGGCGCTGGCCCAGCAGTTCTGCATTCGGCAGTTCCACTTCCGGGATGGTCAGCTTCATGGTGCGCTCGATGTTGCGCAGCAGGCGACGCTCGCGGTTTTCCACGAACAGCAACGCGCGCCCTGCACGACCAGCACGACCGGTACGACCGATACGGTGTACATAAGATTCGGCATCCATCGGGATATCGTAGTTCACGACCAGGCTGATGCGATCCACATCCAGACCACGGGCAGCAACATCGGTGGCAATCAGGATATCCAGGCGGCCATCCTTCAGACGCTCCAGGGTCTGCTCACGCAGCGCCTGGTTCATGTCGCCGTTCAGCGCGGCGCTGTTGTAGCCGTTACGCTCCAGCGCTTCGGCCACTTCAAGAGTGGCATTTTTGGTACGCACGAAGATGATTGCAGCGTCGAAATCTTCCGCTTCCAGGAAACGAACCAGCGCTTCATTCTTACGCATTCCCCAGACGCTCCAGTAGCTCTGGCTGATGTCCGGACGAGTGTTAATGCTGGTCTGGATACGCACTTCCTGCGGATCCTTCATAAAGCGCTTAGTGATGCGGCGGATCGCTTCCGGCATGGTGGCGGAAAACAGCGCGGTCTGATGCCCTTCCGGGATCTGCGCCATGATGGTTTCCACATCTTCGATAAAGCCCATACGCAGCATTTCGTCGGCTTCATCCAGTACCAGCCCTTTCAGGTTGGAGAGATCCAGGGTACCGCGCTTCAGGTGGTCAAGCAGACGACCCGGGGTACCCACAACGATCTGCGGTCCCTGACGCAGGGCGCGCAGTTGCACGTCGTAACGCTGGCCGCCGTAAAGCGCCAGAACCTGTACGCCGCGCATGTGTTTAGAGAAATCATTACAGGCTTCAGCAACCTGCACCGCCAGTTCGCGGGTCGGCGCCAGCACCAGAAGCTGCGGTGCGCGCAGGTTTGCGTCAATGTTGTTCAGCAGCGGCAGGGAAAATGCCGCGGTCTTGCCACTACCGGTCTGGGCCATCCCCAGCACATCGCGACCTTCCAGCAGGTGCGGGATACAGGCAGCCTGGATCGGAGAAGGCTTCTCATAACCCAGGTCGTTAAGTGCTTCAAGAATGGGGGCTTTCAGGCCCAGCTCGCTAAAAGTGGTTTCGATATCAGCCATGTAGTACAAGTGCCTCAGTATCAATGGCGGCCAGTCTACATAACTCATCTTGAAAATGGTCTGTAATTTTCATTGAAAAGTGTGAACCGGCTCAAATTGTATGGATTAACAAACAAAAACGCCCTCACCCGCTAAGATGATGACTTAAAAGGGATTTCACCCGTCACATTCGGGTTGCCGAACCAAAGGCCGTTCGCATTCGCCGGGTACTGACATTGTGTCAGTGACTCGGTAGTACGTTGCCTGCCTGCAACACGAATTCTTTAAGGTTAATGGGTTAATGTTCGTCAGCTATTGCTGGTCCGATTCTGCCAGGTCATCTTGCTCCTGGCCCAGGAGCGCTAATTCCAACAATGCATAACGGTGCTCAACGTAGTTGTGGACGTTGTTCGCGACCGTCAACTTGAACAGTGCACTGGCACTGCTCTTATCCCCCAGACTCAGGTAGTACTTACCTAAATAGAAGTTGGTTTCACTGAGATGCTCAGCGAGCGAGGTGTTATCCGTTGCGTCTGCCTTCAGTCTTTCCATCAGCGTCTTTTCGCTGATGCGACCAAGGTAGAATTCGACGATGTTCCATCCCCACTGCTCTTTATCCGCTTTGTCAAAGTGCTGCTTAAGCATCACTTTGGCCTGGTCTTCGTCTATCCTGCTTCCGGCAAGGTAGACCCAAAGACTACGGAAAGGATCATTGGGATCGTCTTGATAAAACGCCAGCAGATCATCTTGCGCTAGCCGGTAACGTCCACCGTAATAGAGGGCGATTCCCCGGTTCAAATGCGCGTAGTTATATGTTGGATCAAGCTCAAGTACAGAATCAAACGCTTCATAGGCGGCATCAAAATTGCCCGCCTGCGTTAAATAAATGCCCAGGTAATTAAATACCTCGGGCATATCCGGGCGGATCACCAGCGCTTGTGAAAAATCATTTCGCGCCAGAGCCCGCAAGCCGAGACTATCATACAATACTCCGCGCTCATATAAAAGCTGAGCGCGTTCATCATCGGTTAAAGCCCGACTGGCAAGAATCTGTTCCATGCGCGCCAGAATCACCTCCTGCTGGAGGGTCGGCTGTAGCGGCACGGCCAGTACTTCATTCTGACGCCAGGCAGTGCTACTGCTGCATCCTGCCAGCGCCAGAGCGGTCGCAACGAGACACCAGCGCAAAAAAGGCTTCATTTCCTACTCCCGAAGACACTATTGGATGAACGTCCTGTTCCCCGGCTGGAACGCAGAGCTTCCAGCTCTGCTTACCGGCACTCTGCCATTACTGGCAGAGTGCCGGAAAAGCGCATCTTATTCAGCTTCAGGTGCGGCAGGCGCCGCAGCCGGAGCCGCTTCAGCAGCAGCTTCCTTCATGCTCAGTCGGACGCGGCCCTGACGGTCCACTTCCAGTACCTTAACCGGCACTTCCTGGCCCATTTCCAGGTAATCGGAGACTTTCTCTACACGCTTGTCGGCGATCTGAGAAATGTGCACCAGCCCTTCTTTGCCGCCGCCAATGGCAACAAAAGCACCGAAATCAACGATGCGGGTAACTTTACCGTTGTAAATACGGCCTACTTCGATCTCAGCAGTAATCTCTTCGATACGTCGGATGGCGTGTTTCGCTTTATCGCCATCGGTCGCCGCAATCTTCACGGTACCGTCGTCTTCGATCTCAATGGTGGTGCCTGTCTCTTCGGTCAGTGCGCGAATAACGGAACCGCCTTTACCGATAACATCTTTGATCTTATCAGGACTGATCTTGATGGTATGGATACGCGGCGCAAATTCAGAGATGTCACCACGCGGTGCGTTGATAGCCTGCTCCATAACGCCCAGGATGTGCAGACGCGCACCCTTAGCCTGGTTCAGCGCCGCTTGCATGATTTCGCGGGTGATACCTTCAATTTTGATATCCATCTGCAACGCAGTGATACCGTCGCGGGAACCGGCAACTTTAAAGTCCATATCGCCCAGGTGATCTTCGTCGCCCAGGATATCGGACAGCACGACGTAGTTGTCGCCTTCTTTCACCAGACCCATCGCGATACCCGCCACGGCGGCTTTCACCGGTACGCCAGCATCCATCAGGGCCAGAGAGGCGCCACACACGGAGGCCATGGAAGAAGAACCGTTGGATTCGGTGATTTCAGAAACCACGCGCACGGTGTACGGGAAACGCTCAGCGTCCGGCATGATAGCCAGCACGCCACGCTTCGCCAGACGACCGTGACCAATTTCACGACGCTTCGGCGAACCTACCATCCCCGTTTCGCCTACGCAGTACGGAGGGAAGTTGTAGTGGAACAGGAAGCGATCGGTACGCTCGCCCATCAGTTCGTCGATGTTCTGGGCGTCACGCTCGGTACCCAGCGTCGCGGTAACCAGAGCCTGAGTTTCACCACGGGTGAACAGCGCGGAGCCGTGAGTACGCGGCAGAACGCCTGTGCGCACATCCAGACCACGAATCATATCTTTTTCACGACCGTCGATACGCGGCTCGCCAGCCAGTACGCGGGAACGCACCACGCTCTTCTCGATGGCGTGCAGAATATCGCCCAGCTCGTTTTCATCGAGCGGCTGGTCTTCCGGCTGTTCCGCCTGCAGCGCAGCAATGGTTTCAGATTTGATCGCGTCGATCTGCGCATAGCGTTCCTGCTTATCGGTAATGCGATAAGCGTCGCTCAGGCGAGATTCAGCCAGGGCGGCAACGCGCGCGTTCAACGCTTCGTTTGCGGCTTCTGGCTGCCAGTCCCAACGCGGTTTACCCGCTTTAGCCACCAGCTCATTGATGTTCTGAATAACAACCTGCTGTTGATCGTGGCCAAATACCACGGCGCCCAGCATCTGCTCTTCGCTCAGCAACTCAGCTTCGGACTCAACCATCAGAACGGCGCCTTCAGTACCGGCAACCACCAGATTCAGCTGACTGGTTTTCAGTTCATCAGTGGTCGGGTTGAGCACGTATTGATCGTTGATGTAACCCACGCGCGCACAGCCGATCGGTCCGTTAAACGGAATACCGGACAGGGAAAGCGCGGCGGAAGCGCCAATCATTGCCACAACGTCCGGGTTAACCTGCGGGTTTACCGAAACAACGGTCGCGATGACCTGAACTTCGTTAACAAAACCTTCCGGGAACAGCGGGCGGATAGGACGGTCGATCAGACGCGCAGTCAGGGTTTCGCCTTCGCTCGGGCGGCCTTCACGACGAAAGAAGCTGCCAGGAATGCGGCCAGCAGCGTAGGTACGCTCCTGGTAGTTAACGGTCAGCGGGAAGAAGTCCTGACCCGGTTTAGCTTTTTTAGCACCAACGGCCGTAACGAAAACCGCGGTATCATCCATGCTCACCATGACAGCGGCGGTAGCCTGACGCGCCATCATGCCGGTTTCTATCGTTACCGTATGCTGACCATACTGAAATTTTTGAACGATCGGATTAAGCAAAATAGTACCCTTACTCTCATTAACATGGCAGCGCGCCCTGTGGCGCGCTGTCGTTAGAACCCGATCTTAGCCGCATCCTCGCGACTAATGACAACCCTGCACCGCCCCTGGCGGTCAAGCCTCTCATTAGCCGCGCGAACCTCTGCGGTAAAGATCACTCTTAGCAACAATACATGAGTTTACCTGCAATTGCTGCCATCTGGTTGAAAAAAGGGGCCGTAAAGGCCCCTTTTCTGAAACTTGCAAAAATTAGCGACGCAGACCCAGACGCTCAATCAGGCTGGTGTAGCGAGCAACATCTTTACGCTTCAGGTAGTCGAGCAGCTTACGACGCTGAGAAACCATACGCAGCAGACCACGACGGCTGTGGTGATCTTTTTTGTGCTCCGAAAAGTGGCCCTGCAGGTGGTTGATCTGTGCAGTCAGCAGAGCAACCTGGACTTCGGTAGAACCGCTGTCGTTTGCATCACGGCCGAACTCAGAAACGATTTTAGCTTTAGCTTCAACGCTTAGAGACATTTTAGAACTCCAAAACTTAAGGTAAATGACAGGGCGCCGATCTCTAATTCAGCAACCCCCGAATAAAGCCGGTGTATTCTACCTGTCGCCGCCTTTTATCGCAAGATAAGGGCTCGTCAGTAACGCATCGGGCGCGGAGAATACCTCCGCGCCCTGGCTGTTATGGCTTATCCGCCGCGGCCCCGGGGAGCGGTGGAACCCCGGGCTTATGTCCGCCCACGTGTCGGGCATACAGCGCGGTAATAATCGGCACCAGAATCGCCGTGACGATAACGCTGGCGGCCACCAGTGCGGTCGCCGATGCGGCCACCGGTTCGAATGCCGGGTTAATCTGCGCGATGATAACCGGATTAGCGACCGCAGCACCCGCTGCTGAGGAAGCCGCAACCCCTGCGGTGCCGTTACCACCACCGATAAACTTATCGGCAAGAATCAGCGGAATACCGGTAATCACAATCACCGCCACGCCCAGCAGCACGCCAAGCAGGCCGGTATCGAGGATCACGCCAAGATTAATGGTGTTACCCAGCGCAAATCCGAAGAATGGAATCAGTACCGGCGTTGCCTTGCTGAAAAAGGTGCGGAAGTCATGATCGATATTGCCCAGCGCGAAGCCAATCAGGAACGGCAGTACCGCACCGATAAAGTGGTGAGCCTCAAAGGAAGCCAGACCTGCGGAGCCCAAAATCACCATGGTCATCAGCGGGCCGGATTCTAGCGACATCAGAACGAAAGCGCCAGACTCCTCTTTGGTGCCGTACTGATTCATCAGGCTGGCGTACAGACCGCCGTTGGTCATATCCATTGCCGAAACAATTGCCAGTACCGACAGGCCAGCAAAGACGCCAGTCTGAATACCGGTTTCCGGAATAAAAGAAGCGGCGATGATAGCCACAATCCAGGCCACGGCAATTTTAGTCAGCACCAAAGTGCCAGACTTACGCAGTACCGTGCCGGTGGCGCGCAGGTCGATCGATGCGCCGATACAGAAGAACCAGACGGCAAGAATCGGCACCGTCCCTGAGATCATTCCCTTAGTGAAGGAACCAAAATACTCCCCCGTCGACGGCGCCAGGGTGTTCAGTATCGCGCCAAGTAACAGAGGGACCAGCATCATCCCGCCTGGGATGCGTTCAATCGTGGCTTTAATCTTCATCATTAATCCTTACCGTTTTATCAGACCGGGGCATGGCCGGATCCTCTACGGCGATAAACAGTGACCCTATATCCTCGGCGTGAGTCAGACGGGCGAACCACCACGTAAACGCGGAGTGGCAGACCATTGCCTGGATACGCTCTGGATGAATTCTTCGCGCTTAGCTATAACACGGAACGTGTGTTTGAACAGAATGAAACATTGTTTTAGTTATGCGCGTCACACTCTTATTTTTTGGCGCTGATAGAATGAAAAGAAGTTGATGAAGAAAAGTTTCGTCAGTATTAATCAGACAGCATTGCGGGGTTGCGGGATACCGCCTCCCCATGAGAGGAGAGAGAATGGACGTACGTCAGAGCATTCATAGCGAGCACGCCAAAACACTGGACACTACCGGTCTGCGCAAAGAGTTTTTAATTGAACAGATCTTTGTGGCCGATGAGTACACCATGACCTACAGCCATATCGATCGCATCATTGTCGGCGGCGTTATGCCGGTCACCCGCACGGTCAGCGTGGGTGGCGAGGTCGGCAAGCAGTTGGGTGTGAGCTACTTCCTGGAACGCCGTGAGTTGGGCGTTATCAATATCGGTGGTGCGGGCCGCATCACCGTGGACGGTAAAGCCTGGGAGATGAGCCATCGCGACGGTCTGTACGTGGGTAAGGGCGCAAAGGAGGTGGTTTTCGAATGCCTGGATCCGCAAAATCCGCCGCGCTTCTACTATAACTGCGCACCGGCGCACACGAGCTACCCAACCCGTCGGGTTACACCGGCGGATGTCTCCCCCCAGACGCTGGGCGACGATGTCACCAGTAACCGTCGTACCATCAATAAGTATTTTATTCTCGACGTACTGGAAACCTGCCAGCTCAGCATGGGGCTGACCGAACTGGCGCCGGGCAACCTGTGGAACACCATGCCCTGCCACACCCACGAACGCCGTATGGAGGTCTACTTCTACTTCGGGATGGAAGAGGACAGCTGCGTTTTCCATATGATGGGGCAGCCTCAGGAAACCCGTCACATCGTGGTTCGCAATGAGCAGGCGGTGATCTCGCCAAGCTGGTCGATTCACTCAGGAGTCGGCACCCGCGCCTACACCTTTATCTGGGGAATGGTTGGTGAAAACCAGGTCTTCGACGATATGGATCACGTCGCCGTTAAAGATCTGCGTTAATCCCTGAATAACAAAGGGGGGGAGCGCCATCAGCGCTCCCCCCCTTTTCTTTGTTATATCGCACAGACGCCAGATTTACTCCTGGTGTTCCACCACCAGACGTCGCGGGGCCACGCGCCCGTCGTCGGCGATTTCCGCCATGCCAATAAACTTGTGCTCTTCGCCTTCAGTCACCCGAACCAGCCCTTCAGCAGGGGCGCCATTCACCCGTACCGGCTGGCCATTCTTAAACCAGAAAGCCACTTCCGACAGCAGATTAACCACCGGGAAGTCGGCAGCCGGGCTGTCCATCGGCATCAGTAGCGGATCCAGCAGCGCTGCCGAATCAGACTCTTCGGCTTCCGCCCGGGCGACCAGCGCATTGAGCTGCTCCAGCGTCACCATCCGTTCGGTCGGATAACGTCCCACCGCCAGACGGCGCAGGAAGATAACGTGAGCGCCACAGCCCAGTTTTTCCCCGAGATCGTCGATGATGGTTCGAATATAGGTGCCCTTGGAGCAGTGAATCTCCAGCTCCAGCTCGTCGCCTTCATGACGAATAAACAGCAGTTCATACACCACTATCGGCCGGGGCTCGCGCGGGACTTCAATGCCCTGACGCGCATACTCATACAGGGGACGCCCCTGATGTTTCAGCGCCGAGTACATCGAAGGCACCTGCTGAGTTTCGCCACGAAACGATTCCAGCGCCTGCGCCAGCTCTGCTGCGCTGAAGTTCACCGGGCGCTCTTCCACCACCTGGCCGTCGGCATCGGAGGTGTCGGTACGCTGCCCAAGACGGGCAATCACCCGATAGCGCTTGTCGGTATCCAGCAGATAGCGGGAGAACTTCGTCGCTTCTCCAAGACAGATGGGCAGCATGCCGGTCGCCAGCGGATCCAGGGCGCCGGTATGGCCCGCGCGATTAGCCCGATAGAGACGCTTAACCTTCTGCAACGCATCGTTGGAGGAGAGCCCGCCGGGTTTATCCAGCAGCAGCACGCCGTGAATGTCGCGACCGCGACGACGTGGACGACTCATTACTCCTCCTTGTCGCCATCGTCAGCACGCCCACGACGCGCTTCATCCTGCTTAATCACGTTGGAAACCAGGTTGGACATGCGCATCCCTTCCACCAACGAGTTATCGTAAAAGAAGGTCAGCTCCGGCACGATACGCAGACGCATGGCCTTACCCAGCAGGGTACGGATGTAGCCGGAAGCTTCTTTTAGCGCCTTCAGGCCCTGCTTCACGTTTTCTGCATCATCGTCATTCAGGAAGGTGACATAGACTTTGGCGTAGGCCAGGTCACGTGAGACCTCAACGCCAGATACGGTAGTCATCAGGCCTAAGCGCGGGTCCTTGATTTCGCGCTGCAGGATGATGGCAATCTCTTTCTGCATCTCCTGAGCGACGCGCTGCGAACGACCAAATTCTTTCGCCATGGTAATTTCTCCAGACAAACAGGGGGGCCGTAGCCCCCCATGATTACGCCGATATGTGGTCTATCAGTCGATAGTGCGCTGAATTTCGATAATCTCGAAGACTTCGATCATATCGCCAGTACGCACGTCGTTGTAGTTCTTAACGCCGATACCACATTCCATGCCGTTACGGACTTCGTTAACGTCATCCTTGAAGCGACGCAGGGACTCCAGCTCGCCTTCGTAGATCACCACGTTCTCGCGCAGGACGCGGATCGGGTTGTGACGTTTGACGACGCCTTCGGTAACCATACAGCCCGCGATAGCACCAAACTTCGGCGACTTGAACACGTCGCGGACTTCGGCCAGACCGATGATCTGCTGTTTGTACTCCGGCGCCAGCATGCCGCTCATGGCCTGCTTCACTTCGTCAATCAGGCTATAGATAACGGAGTAGTAGCGCAGATCCAGGCTTTCCGCTTCAATGACCTTACGCGCAGAGGCGTCGGCACGAACGTTAAAGCCCACGATGATGGCGTTGGATGCCGCAGCCAGGGTCGCATCGGTCTCGGTGATACCACCAACGCCGGAACCGACAATCTTCACCTTCACTTCGTCGGTGGAGAGTTTCAGCAGCGAGTCGCAGATAGCTTCGACAGAGCCCTGAACGTCGGCCTTCAGCACGATGTTCACTTCGGAGACTTCGCCTTCGGTCATGTTGGCGAACATGTTCTCCAGCTTCGACTTCTGCTGACGAGCCAGTTTCACTTCGCGGAACTTACCCTGACGGTAGAGCGCCACTTCACGGGCTTTCTTCTCGTCACGTACAACCGTCGCCTCGTCACCGGCAACCGGCACGCCAGACAGGCCCAGAATCTCAACCGGAATGGAAGGACCAGCTTCGGTCACTTCTTTGCCCAGTTCGTTACGCATCGCACGTACACGGCCATATTCAAAGCCGCAGAGCACGATGTCGCCTTTGTGCAGCGTACCTTCACGTACCAGAACGGATGCCACCGGACCACGACCTTTATCCAGGAAGGATTCGATAACCACACCGCTCGCCATACCGTTACGTACCGCTTTCAGCTCCAGAACTTCGGACTGCAGCAGGATGGCATCCAGCAGCTCGTCAATACCGGTACCGGCCTTAGCGGAAACGTGGACAAACTGGCTTTCGCCGCCCCACTCTTCCGGAATAACGCCGTACTGCGCCAGTTCGTTCTTCACGCGATCCGGATCGGCTTCCGGCTTATCGATTTTGTTCACCGCAACCACGACCGGCACCTGCGCCGCTTTAGCGTGCTGGATAGCTTCGATGGTCTGCGGCATCACGCCGTCATCGGCTGCAACCACCAGAACCACGATATCGGTGGCCTGAGCACCACGCGCACGCATTGCGGTAAACGCGGCGTGCCCCGGGGTATCCAGGAAGGTGATGTTGCCGTTGTCGGTGTGAACGTTATAAGCACCAATGTGCTGGGTAATGCCGCCCGCTTCGCCAGAGGCGACTTTGGTGGAACGAATGTAGTCCAGCAGAGAGGTTTTACCGTGGTCAACGTGGCCCATGATGGTGACGACCGGCGCACGCGGTTCAGCCTGAGCGCCGGTATCACGGTCGCTCATTACCGCCTCTTCCAGCTCGTTTTCACGGCGCAGAGTCACTTTATGGCCCATCTCTTCCGCAACCAGCTGCGCGGTTTCCTGGTCGATAACCTGGTTGATAGTCGCCATGGCACCCAGCTTCATCATCACTTTGATAACCTGGGAGCCTTTTACCGCCATCTTGTTAGCCAGTTCAGCAACGGTGATGGTCTCACCAATCACCACGTCGCGGTTAACAGCCTGCGCAGGCTTCTGGAAGCCCTGCTGCAGCGCGCTGCCGCGGCGATTACGACCGCCTTTGCCACCGCGCCCTGCGGCACGTGCTTCTTCACGATCGGCCTTGGACTCGGAATGCTTGTTGCCTTTCTTATGACGGCTGGCCTTGCTGGTACGGCTACGTCCACGTCCGCCTTCCACTTCGCGGTCGTTTTCATCTTCAGCCTGACGGGCATGCTGGGAGGTGGTTACGTGATAGTCGCTATCATCCGTCGTCCCTTCCCAGTCTTTGGTACCGGCTTCGGCCATGCGGCGCGCTTCTTCAGCGGCTCGTTTGGCGTCTTCCTCGAGTTTGCGACGCGCCTCTTCTTCGGTCTTGCGCTTCAGCTCAGCGGCTTCGGCTTCCAGGCGGGCTTTCTCGGCGTGTCTGGCTTTGGTCACTTCGTCGGTCTGTTGATTGCTCACTTTCTCTTTTTCCGCAGCTTCACGTTTCGCTTTATCAGCGGCTTCACGTTTGGCCTTTTCTTCAGCTTCACGCTTCGCTTTTTCTTCTGCCTCACGTTTGGCAGCTTCCTCTGCCTCACGACGGGCCGTTTCTTCCGCTTCACGCTTCGCTTCTTCTTCCGCTGCCAGACGTTCGGCCTCTTGCGGATCGCGTTTTACAAAGGTGCGCTTTTTGCGGACTTCGATCTGTACCGACTTACTCTTCCCGCCGGTACCCGGAATATTTAAAGTACTGCGCGTTTTACGCTGCAATGTCAACTTGTCTGGCCCTGAAGCGTGTTCGCGATTCAGGTGTGCCAGCAAAGCTTCTTTTTCTTGCGCCGTCACAGAGTCATCAGCAGACTTCCGGATCCCTGCGTCAGCGAATTGCTGTACCAGGCGGTCCACGGGAGTCTGGATCTCTGCGGCCAGCGCTTTTACGGTTACATCGGTCATGCTGTTCCTTCCTGCTAAGTTGATTACGCGTCGTCGCCGAACCAGCAGATATTTCGTGCCGCCATGATAAGCGTCCCGGCCCGCTCTGCGGTCAGGCCTTCGATATCGGACAGGTCGTCCACGCCCTGCTCAGCAAGATCTTCCAGCGAACAGACACCACGTGCAGCCAGCTCTAAGGCCAGAGAATGCTCCATCCCCTCAAGGTTGAGCAGGTCGTCAGCCGGCTTGTTATCGCCGAGACTCTCTTCCTTCGCCAGCGCCAGCGTGGTCAGCGCGTTTTTAGCGCGCTCGCGTAATGCTTCCACGGTTGGTTCATCGAGACCTTCGATCTCCAGCAGTTCCGACATCGGAACATAAGCCAGCTCTTCGAGCGAGGAGAAGCCCTCTTCCACCAGAACCGTGGCGAAATCTTCGTCAATATCGAGATATTTGGTAAACGTATCGATCGCAGCATTGGCCTCGGCCTGGTGTTTGGCCTGCAGGTCTTCCATGGTCATCACGTTCAGCTCCCAGCCGCTCAGTTGGGAAGCCAGGCGAACGTTCTGCCCGTTACGGCCAATGGCCTGCGCCAGGTTACCGGCCTCAACGGCGATATCCATGGTGTGTTTATCTTCGTCCACAACGATGGAGGCGACATCTGCCGGCGCCATAGCATTGATGACGAACTGCGCCGGGTTATCGTCCCACAGCACAATATCGATACGCTCGCCGCCCAGTTCAGTAGAAACCGCCTGAACGCGCGCACCGCGCATACCTACGCAGGCGCCCACCGGGTCGATGCGTTTATCGTTAGTTTTCACCGCGATTTTGGCACGGGAACCCGGATCGCGGGCCGCGGCTTTAATCTCGATAACCTCTTCACCAATTTCCGGCACCTCAATGCGGAACAGTTCGATCAGCATCTCCGGCTTGGAACGGGTGACAAACAGCTGCGCTCCACGCGCTTCCGGACGCACGGCGTAAAGCACGCCACGCACGCGGTCGCCCGGGCGGAAGTTTTCCCGCGGCAGCATATCTTCACGCAGAATCACCGCCTCGGCATTGCTGCCCAGATCCAGCGAGATACTGTCGCGATTTACCTTCTTCACCACCCCGGTCACGATTTCGCCTTCGCGATCGCGGAACTGATCCACCACCATTGCGCGCTCGGCTTCACGCACTTTTTGTACGATGACCTGCTTGGCGGTCTGGGTGGTAATGCGGTCAAAGGTGACGGATTCAATCTGGTCTTCAACATAGTCGCCAGGGTTGAGTTCCGGATCTTCAAAGCGCGCAGCCTCCAGCGTAATTTCGCGGGTTGGCAGAGTCACCTCTTCCACAATGAGCCAGCGGCGGAAGGTATCAAAATCACCGCTACGGCGATCGATGCTGACACGCACATCGATCTCTTGCTCATATTTCTTCTTGGTCGCCGTTGCCAGGGCAGTTTCCAGCGCTTCGAAAATCTTTTCGCGCGGTACCGCTTTCTCGTTGGAAACAGCTTCGACAACGGCCAAAATTTCTTTGTTCATCCTGGGTTTCGCCTCAATCCAGAGTGTTAAAAGTGGGGTACCAGGTTCGCCTTCTGAACGTTGCTCAGCGCGAACACTTCATCTTTGCCTTCGACCGTGACGGTCACCATTTCACCTTCCACGGCTTTAATCGTGCCCTGCCATTTACGACGGTTCTGCACCGCCATGCGCAGGACAAGGCTCACATCTTCACCGATATAACGGTGGTAGTGATCGGCGGTGAACAGCGGACGATCCAGGCCAGGCGAGGAAACTTCCAGGTTGTAAGCCACAGTGATGGGATCTTCGACATCCAGTACGGCACTTACCTGGCGGCTGGCATCAGCGCAATCATCAACATTTATGCCATCTTCACTATCAATATAGATGCGCAGCGTAGATGTGCGACCGCGAATGAATTCGACGCCAACCAGCTCGTAACCCAGCGCCTCCACAGGCGCGGTGATCATCTCTGTTAACTTCTGCTCTAATGTGGACAAATCCACCCCCAGGACATAAAAAAAGGGCCAAAAGCCCAGTTATTCTCTCGTCAGATAACAAAAAACCCCGATTAACGGGGCTTTATATAACTGAACCCTGTCACCCGTCATACCTCAGGTTGCCGTAATGCAATCTGAACTATTCCGGATGTCACCTTCCGGGAGAATTTTTTTCAAAATTCATCGCGAAGGCGATGCTCTTCACAGTATATTTGAAAAAGAACTCTCAGGGAAAGTGGTTGCGGGGGCCGGATTTGAACCGACGACCTTCGGGTTATGAGCCCGACGAGCTACCAGGCTGCTCCACCCCGCGTCAGAAAACGTTGCGATGATACGCCTGAACTGCCAAAAAAGCAAGTTAACAGGATTTGGTACCGAGGACGGGACTTGAACCCGTAAGCCCTATTGGGCACTACCACCTCAAGGTAGCGTGTCTACCAATTCCACCACCTCGGCACGTAAAGTGCGGCTCTCGCATTAGCCGCACCCGATGCTGGCTGATTAGTTCGGGATATCGCTGGACGGCTTAGCCGGTGCCGCCGGTTGAGTCTGCTCAGTTTTCGGCTGAGTCAGGTTTTCCCATTCGCTTCCCTTACTGGTTTTGTTGCTGTTCAGGTTACCCAGCACGAGGCTGATGATAAAAAACAGCGTCGCCAGTACAGCCGTTACGCGGGTCATAAAGTTCCCGGAACCGCTCGAACCAAACAGCGTAGTAGAAGAGCCTGCGCCGAAGGAGGCTCCCATATCAGCACCTTTGCCTTGCTGCAGCATGATCATGGCGATCAGCGCCACCGCTACAATAAGGAAAACGACTAAAAGAGCTTCGTACATAATCGACCTGTTCCTTGCGGGATTTCCGCGTACCTTTGCTTCAAACCAAGTAATAGTGAGATGGCATTAGCCTTCCCCACTGAAGCGGGTCTGAATACTATCTAAAGCCTGTGCCGCACGCAAGGGCAATTTCTCAACTTGATGTTATGTGCGGAAAAAAACAGCAATCGCGCGCAACCTGCAGCGGAAAAGCCCCTGAGGAGCCTTTCCGCTTCGGAGATTAAACCTTCTTCACCGCGTCGGCGATGCGATTTGCCATAGCGGTGACCTGGGTTTCATCCTCCCCTTCGACCATCACGCGAATCAGCGGTTCGGTCCCTGACTTACGCAGCAGCACCCGGCCACGCCCTGCCAGTTCACGTTCCACTTCAGCGGTCACCTTCTGAACTTCCGCATTCTGGAGCGGATCGTCGCTGCCAGCGGTATAGCGTACATTCACCAGTACCTGCGGGAACAGTTTCATACCGCGGCACAGGTCCTGAAGGCTCATGCGATTGCGCACCACAGCCGCCAACACCTGCAGACCCGCGACAATGCCGTCACCGGTCGTGGTCTGATCGAGAAGAATCACATGACCGGAGTTTTCCGCACCAATGCGCCAGCCTTTCTCCTGCATCTTTTCCAGCACGTAGCGGTCGCCCACTTTTGCGCGCTCGAAGGGAATACCGAGCTCTTTCAGCGCCAGTTCCAGTCCCATATTACTCATTAGCGTACCCACGGCGCCGCCGTTCAGTCTCCCCTGGCGCAGCCCTTCCCGGGCAATGATATAGAGGATCTGATCGCCATCGATCTTGTTACCTTCATGGTCGACCATAATGATGCGATCGCCATCACCATCCAGGGCAATGCCCAAATCCGCATGCTCTGTCACCACCCGCGCCTGCAACATTGCCACATCGGTGGCGCCGCACTTATCGTTGATGTTAACGCCATTCGGTTCGCAACCAACCGCGATCACTTCAGCGCCCAGCTCGCGCAGTACGTTAGGGGCGATGTGGTAAGTCGCCCCGTTGGCGCAATCCACCACAATCTTCAGACCGTTAAGGCTCAGCGCGTTCGGGAAGTTCGCCTTACAAAATTCAATATAGCGACCAGCCGCATCGACAATACGGCTGGCCTTACCGAGATCGGCAGAATCGACACAGCAGATCTCTTTTTCCAGTTCGGCCTCAATCGCCTCTTCCACATCGTCCGGTAGTTTGGTGCCATCGATAGAGAAGAACTTAATCCCGTTATCGTAGTAAGGGTTGTGGGAGGCAGAAATCACAATTCCCGCTTCAGCGCGGAAGGTACGCGTCAGGTAGGCCACCGCCGGTGTCGGCATCGGACCAGTAAAGGCGGCAGAGAGCCCCGCTGCGGCCAGGCCCGCTTCCAGCGCGGACTCCAGCATATAACCAGAGATACGCGTGTCCTTACCTATGATGACCTGACGTGAGCCATTACGCGCCAGAACTTTGCCTGCGGCCCAACCCAGTTTCAACACAAAATCCGGCGTTATAGGGCTGTCGCCTACCCGGCCACGGACACCATCGGTACCAAAATATTTGCGGTTACTCATAGTAGCTTTTTTCCTTTGCTGAAAGCGTCGCTTCCGCCACCCGCAGTGCCTCTACGGTTTCTTTAACGTCATGGACGCGAATAATCTGCGCGCCCTGCATTGCCGCAATCACGGCGCAGGCCAGACTCCCGCTCAGACGCTGATCGGGACCAACGTTCAGCAGTTGCCCAATCATGGACTTACGCGACATTCCGACCAGTAATGGCAGACCAAAGCGGTGAAACTCAGAGAGTCTGGCCAGAAGCTGATAGTTATGCCCTAAATTTTTACCGAAACCAAAGCCCGGGTCGAGCAACAATTTCTCTTTTCCGATTCCAGCCGCTTCGCAACGCGCAATCTGCTGGTTGAAATATTCCACGACATCGAGGAAGACATCGTCGTAGTGTGGCGCCTGTTGCATGGTGCGTGGCTCTCCCTGCATATGCATCAGACAGACCGGCAGGCCCGTTTTCGCCGCCGCTTTCAGCGCGCCCGGCTCGCTTAGCGAACGGATATCGTTGATGATATGGGCGCCCGCACGCGCGCTCTCAAGAATCACCTCGGGTTTAGAGGTATCCACCGAAATCCACACTTCAAAGCGCCGGGAAAGCGCCTCAACCACCGGCACCACCCGTGACAGCTCTTCGTCAATGCTCACCTCATCGGCCCCGGGGCGCGTGGACTCACCGCCAATATCGATAATGGTCGCGCCTGCGTTGATCATATCGTTGGCATGCCTGACCGCATCGATCAGCGCATTATGGCGTCCGCCGTCAGAAAAAGAGTCCGGCGTCACGTTGAGAATCCCCATAACCTGAGGGTGCGAGAGATCCAGAGAGGAGCCCTGGGCGAAGAGTTTCATCGGTTTTCCTTGTAGCTACGACTGGTGACAGAAAAACAAAACCCCGGTCTTAGCCGGGGTTTACTTATAACGATACGGACACTGCAGTCAGCGCTTATTTGTCGCCGGTCTGCTCTGACACGGTGTTGCCCGGCGTCGGGCCACGCGGTTCGTCAGTCGGACGCGGCGTGCCGCTGCTACTGCCGGTGTTGTTGCCGGAATCACCGGAAGTTCCCGGATCTTCCCAACCCGCTGGCGGGCGGACTTCACGGCGCGCCATCAGATCGTCGATCTGCGGTGCATCGATAGTCTCATACTTCATCAGCGCGTCTTTCATCGAGTGCAGAATATCCATATTGTCGTTCAGGATCTGGCGGGCACGATTGTAGTTACGCTCAATCATCGCCTTCACTTCCTGATCGATAATACGTGCGGTCTCATCCGACATATGCTTCGCTTTCGCGACGCTACGGCCCAGGAAGACTTCGCCGTCTTCTTCCGCGTACAGCAACGGCCCCAGCTTCTCGGAGAAGCCCCACTGGGTCACCATGTTGCGCGCCAGGTTAGTGGCTACTTTAATGTCGTTGGAGGCGCCGGTGGAGACATGCTCGACACCGTAGATAATCTCTTCCGCCAGACGACCGCCGTACAGCGTTGAGATCTGGCTTTCCAGCTTCTGACGGCTGGCGCTGATGGCGTCCCCTTCCGGCAGGAAGAAGGTCACACCCAGCGCGCGACCGCGCGGAATAATCGTCACTTTATGCACCGGATCGTGTTCCGGCACCAGGCGGCCGATAATGGCATGGCCCGCTTCGTGATACGCCGTGGATTCCTTCTGGGCTTCGGTCATCACCATGGAGCGGCGTTCCGCACCCATCATGATCTTATCCTTCGCCTTCTCGAATTCCACCATGGACACAACGCGTTTGTTACCGCGAGCAGCGAACAGCGCCGCTTCGTTAACGAGGTTAGCCAGGTCGGCGCCGGAGAAGCCAGGGGTACCGCGCGCGATAATCGCAGCATCGATATCGGTCGCCAGCGGCACGCGGCGCATGTGCACCTTCAGGATCTGCTCACGACCGCGTACATCCGGCAGACCGACAACAACCTGACGGTCGAAACGACCAGGACGCAGCAGCGCCGGGTCCAGAACGTCCGGACGGTTGGTCGCGGCGATAACGATAATACCTTCATTGCCTTCGAAGCCGTCCATCTCAACCAGCATCTGGTTCAGAGTCTGCTCGCGCTCGTCGTGACCGCCCCCCAGACCTGCGCCACGCTGGCGACCTACGGCATCGATCTCATCGATGAAGATAATGCAGGGTGCCGCTTTCTTCGCCTGTTCGAACATATCACGGACACGAGACGCGCCCACACCCACGAACATTTCTACGAAGTCGGAACCCGAAATGGTAAAGAACGGGACTTTCGCCTCACCGGCGATCGCTTTCGCCAGCAGGGTTTTACCGGTACCCGGCGGGCCCACCATCAGCACGCCTTTCGGAATCTTACCGCCCAGTTTCTGGAAGCGGCTCGGTTCGCGCAGATACTCAACCAGTTCACCCACCTCTTCTTTGGCTTCGTCGCAACCTGCAACGTCGGCAAAAGTGGTTTTGATTTGGTCTTCGGTCAACATCCGCGCCTTGCTCTTACCGAATGACATGGCGCCTTTACCGCCGCCGCCCTGCATCTGGCGCATAAAGAAGATCCAAACCCCGATCAACAGCAGCATCGGGAACCAGGAAATAAAGATAGAAGCCAGCAGGCTCGGTTCTTCTGGCGGCTCACCAACGACTTTTACGTTTTTGGTAACCAGGCTGTCGAGCAGTTTGGGATCGTTGATGGGGATATAAGTCGTGTATCGGTTACTATCTTTCTTGGTAACGTTGATTTCACGTCCGTTGATACGCGCTTCGCGAACCTGGTCCTGATTGACCTCTTGCAGGAAGGTAGAGTAATCCACCCTACGGCCATTTGACTCGCTGGGCCCAAAGCTCTGGAATACTGACATCAGCACGACTGCGATGACCAGCCAGAGTATTAGGTTTTTCGCCATGTCACTCAAGGGATTAACCTCATATTACAACTGCGTTAACAAACAGCGTCAGGGTACTATAGTTTACGCCCGGTCGCTACAATGTACACTTCGCGTGAACGGGCACGAGAAGAGTCCGGTTTACGAACTTTCACTTTCGTAAACAGGGAGCGAATTTCCCGCAGGTACTCATCGAAACCTTCGCCCTGAAAAACTTTCACTACAAAACTTCCGCCCGGCGCCAGCACATCGCGACACATATCGAGCGCCAGTTCGACCAGATACATGGCGCGGGGAATATCTACTGCCGGAGTCCCGCTCATGTTTGGCGCCATATCTGACATGACAACCTGAACTTTACTATCGCCCACACGCTCCATTAGCGCATTCACGACTAATTCATCACGAAAGTCGCCCTGAAGAAAGTCCACACCAACAATAGGATCCATAGGTAAAAGATCGCAAGCGATGATGCGGCCCTTGCCCCCAATTTGGCTTACCACATATTGTGACCAACCTCCGGGTGCGGCGCCAAGATCGACAACGGTCATTCCCGGCTTAAAAAGTTTGTCACTTTGCTGTATTTCATCAAGTTTAAACCAGGCCCGGGAGCGTAACCCCTTTTTCTGTGCCTGTTGAACATATTTATCGCTAAAGTGTTCCTGAAGCCAGCGACTGGAGCTGGCAGAACGCTTTTTACCTGTCATTTCGCATTCCATCCGGGTTCATCGTAAAGCCGCTGCTCAAAAAAACTGCGCCAGCTTAGCTATACTCTCAATGGGAGATGGCGGTAGAATGGCCCGTTTTCAATCCCAATGTAAGTAAAAAACACGATGAATCTGAGTACTAAACAAAAACAGCACCTGAAAGGTCTGGCACATCCGCTTAAGCCCGTCGTACAGCTTGGCGGTAATGGTTTGACCGAAGGGGTACTGGCCGAGATTGAACAAGCGCTGGCGCATCATGAGTTAATCAAGGTGAAGATTGCCGCGGAAGACCGCGATACCCGGGCCCTGATTGTGGATGCTATCGTGCGGGAGACCGGCGCCTGCAATGTCCAGGTCATCGGTAAAACCCTTGTGCTGTATCGTCCCTCTGAAGAGCGCAAAATTTCGCTTCCTCGCTAAGAAACCCTCTCGGTTTCGGGCTACTGTAACAGCCAGAAACGGCGATTTCTTGCCGGAGTGTGTGCAAAATGCCACGCCCCCTCAGTTGTTAAAAGGCCGCATCGCGGCCTTTTTCTTATCTTTACAATCAGACATCAATTACACAAGCGTAGCAGAAATCAGAGGTACTCAACCTTAACGATCTCATACTCGACTTCTCCGCCCGGCGTCTTGATCACCACCACGTCATCCACCTCTTTGCCTACCAGCCCACGGGCGATAGGGGAATTGACGGAGAGAAGATTCTGCTTAATATCCGCCTCATCATCACCCACGATACGGTAGCACTGCTCTTCATCGCTATCGAGGTTCAGAATGGTAACGGTAGCTCCAAAGATAACGCGACCGTTGTTCGGCATTTTAGTGACATCAATCACCTGCGCGTTAGAGAGCTTGCCCTCAATATCCTTGATGCGCCCCTCGCAAAAGCCTTGCTGTTCGCGGGCGGCATGGTATTCAGCATTCTCTTTCAGATCGCCGTGCTCACGCGCTTCCGCAATCGCCGCAATGATCTCAGGGCGGCGGACGGATTTCAGGTGATCCAGCTCTTCGCGAAGTTTTTCTGCACCACGTAAAGTCATCGGAATAGGTTGCATTTCTTATACCTCTTAAAACTGTCCTGTTGGGATCGGTACACCACAGTCGGCACTCGGGCCTGGCCCGGAAGTCCTGCTTTTAGCCGGGAAAGAAACAAAAGAAAACCGACCCGGGGAAGACCCCCGGGTCAGTGATAATTTTTCAATTTGATACTCATTTTACCCGGAAGTTCCCCGGGGGTCATCGTTTACTTTGCGGTGCAATGCACCGTAGTATGACGGGCACGTTTCCAGGCCGTAACCGCGAGATTTATGCGATTTTCCAGTTTTATAATCGGGTTGACCAGCATTTTTACATTGAGCGCCCAGGCTGCCAGTGTGGATGAATACGTTCAGCAACTCCCCGCCGGGAGCAACCTTGCGTTCCTGGCTCAGAAGGTGGGTGCGAGTTCGCCAACTATGGATTACCACGGTCAGCAGATGGCGCTACCGGCCAGTACCCAGAAGGTGATTACCGCGCTGGCGGCCCTGCTGCAGTTGGGTCCGGACTATCGCTTTACCACCACACTGGAGCGCCGCGGCGATGTGGAGGATGGCGTACTTCAGGGGGATTTGATCGCGCGCTTTAGTGGCGATCCTACTCTGCGTCGTCAGAATATTCGCAATCTGGTGACGGCGCTGAAAAAAGAGGGCGTACAGCGCATTAGCGGCAACATCCTGATCGACACCTCGGTCTTTACCAGCCACGATAAAGCGCCGGGTTGGCCATGGAACGACATGACCCAGTGCTTCAGCGCCCCCCCGTCGGCCGCCATTATCGACCGCAACTGTTTTTCCGTCTCGCTCTACAGCGCGCCGAAAGCTAACGACACCGCCTTTGTGCGTATCGCCTCATACTATCCGGTCACCGTTTTCAGTCAGGTGCGTACCCTGGCTCGCGGCTCGGCGGACGCCCGCTACTGTGAACTGGATGTGGTGCCGGGCGATCTTAACCGCTATACCCTGACCGGCTGCCTGCCCCAGCGCAGCGATCCGCTGCCGCTCGCCTTCGCGATTCAGGATGGTGCCGGCTATGCCGGCGCGATCATCAAAGACGAACTGAAAACCGCAGGCATTAGTTACGACGGCTCCCTGATGCGCCAGACCAAACCGGAAGAGCCCGGCACCGTCATTGCCAGCGTGAATTCGCCGCCACTGCACGATCTGCTGCGCATTATGCTGAAGAAGTCCGATAACATGATCGCCGATACCGTTTTCCGTACCATTGGTCGCGAATACTTCGGCGTTCAGGGTACCTGGCGCGCCGGTGCCGATGCGGTACGCCAGTTGCTGCGACAAAAGGCGGGTATCGATCTGGGTAATACCATCGTTGTGGACGGCTCTGGCCTGTCACGTCACAACCTGATCTCGCCAACCACCATGATGAAGGTGCTGCAGTACATTGCTGCCCACGACAGCGAGCTGAACTTTATTTCAATGCTGCCGCTGGCGGGTCACGACGGCTCGCTGCAGTATCGCGCCGGTCTGGATATCGCGGGGGTCAATGGCAAAGTTTCCGCCAAGACCGGATCGCTGCAAGGGGTGTATAATCTGGCTGGCTTTATCACGACTGCCAGCGGTCAGAAAATGGCGTTCGTCCAGTTCCTGTCCGGCTACGCCGTACCGCCGGCCGATTATCGTAACCGTCGTATTCCTTTATCCCGCTTCGAAGGGCGGCTTTATAAGGATATCTACCGGAATAACTGACTATGAAGCTACTCATTGTCGAAGACGATTTACTGCTGCAACAGGGGCTGGCCCAGGCGCTGGGTAACGAAGGTTATGCCCTGGATTGTGCGGCCAGCGCCGCCGAAGCGGACGCGCTGATCCAGAGCGGCGAATACAGTCTGGTGATCCTCGATCTCGGCCTGCCGGACAAAGACGGCGCCACGCTGTTAAGCCAGTGGCGTCGCCGCGGCACCAGTAATCCGGTCCTGATCCTGACCGCCCGCGACGCGCTGGAAGATCGGGTTCAGGGGCTGGATGCCGGCGCTGATGACTACCTGGTCAAGCCTTTCGCCCTGACTGAACTTCAGGCCAGGGTGCGGGCGCTGATCCGCCGCTGGCAGGGCCAGAGCGATAACCTGCTGCAGCAAGACGATTTGACCCTCAACCTGCAAACTCAGCAGGTACTTTTGGGCGGCCAACCGGTGGAAGTCACCCCCAAAGAATTTGCTCTGCTCTGCCGCCTGATAATGCGGGTCGGCCAGACCGTTCACCGCGAAACGCTCCAACAGGATATCTATAGCTGGCAGGACGACCCCGGCTCCAACACCCTGGAAGTGCATATCCATAACCTGCGCCGCAAGCTGGGCAAAGAGCGCATTAAAACGGTGCGCGGCGTCGGCTACCGGCTGGAGAAAATCCAGTGAACAGCATGCGCCGCCGTCTGATGATTATGCTGGCGGCGATTCTGCTGTTCTTTCAACTGGTGAGCGTTATCTGGCTGTGGCATGAAAGCCAGGAGCAAATCGGCTTTCTGGTTAATGAGACGCTGTCAGCACAAACCCGCAATCAGCACGTGGAAAAAGAGATTCACGAGGCCATCGCCTCGCTGCTGGTGCCTTCGCTGGTGATGGTGGGTTTCACCCTGTTCTTCTCGTTCTGGGCCGTAAGCTGGATCACCCGGCCGCTGAACCGTCTGCGCAGTAGCCTTGCCAGCCGTTCCGCCGATAATCTTTCGCCGTTGCCGATGTATACCGATATGGAAGAGGTGGCGGCCGTCACCACCTCCATTAACCAACTGTTGGCGCGTCTGGACAGCACCATTCAGCAGGAGCGGCTGTTCACCGCCGACGCCGCCCACGAGCTCCGCACGCCGCTGGCAGGCATCCGCCTGCATCTGGAACTGCTGGAGCAGCAGGGAATGCCCCAGGCCGGGTTGCTGATTGAGCGCATCGATCGCCTGATGCATACCGTTGGTCAGCTACTGATGCTGTCACGGGCCGGTCAGGCGCTGGCCAGCGGCCACTACACCACCGTGAACTGGCGCAACGACATTATCGCCCCGTTAACCATGGAGGCGGAAGAGATGGCGCAGCAGCGCCAACAACGCATTATTTGGCCGGCGTCTTCCCCCCTGATGGTGGAAGGCGACGCGGTGTTGTTACGCCTGATGCTGCGTAATCTGCTGGAGAATGCCTGCCGTTACGGACCGGAGGGCGGCGTTATTGATGTGCGGCTGAGCCAGCAGCAGGAAGGAACGCAGCTGACGGTTATCGATGAGGGCCCCGGCATTGATGAGGAACATCGGCTGAAAATTACCGAGCCGTTTCGCCGCCTCGATCAGCGCTACGGCGGCAGCGGCCTTGGGCTAAGTATTATTCAGCGCATCGTGCAGCTTCATCGGGGGAAAATTATTCTGGAAAACCGTCGCGATAGCGAAGGTCTTGAGGCGGGCTGCTGGCTACCAACCCATATCGATTAAAAAACGCCCCGCGTCCCTTCTTCTCTTGTGAAGGTAACGCAGGGCGTATTCTGACGATTAGCGCTCGTAGATAATCTCTACGCCTTCGTCGTCGTCTTCATCCCAGTCATCGTCCCAGTCGTCATCTTCTGCTTCGCTGGCCGTCTCTTCCAGCTGCTGACGATGGTAGTCATCCCACATGAATTCGACCTTCTCAGGCTGCTGCTCGCCTTCTTCCTTATTGACCGGGTTCTCAATGATGAAATTCATCACATCCCAGCACAGCGCGTTCACGCCGTCGTGGCTGGCTGCGGAGATCAGGTAATGCTTACCTTCCCAGCCCAGAGCGTCGGCGATTTCCTGAGCCTTCGCTTCCGCCTCTGCCCTGTCCATCAGATCGACTTTGTTAAACACCAGCCAGCGCGGCTTCTCAGCCAGCTTGCTGCTGTATTTTTCCAGCTCGCTGATAATCACCCGGGCATTTTCAACCGGATCGGACTCATCGATAGGCGCAATATCGATCAGGTGCAGCAGTACCCGGCAGCGTTCCAGATGCTTCAGGAAGCGAATGCCCAGGCCGGCGCCTTCCGCCGCCCCTTCAATCAACCCGGGAATATCCGCCACCACGAAGCTCTTTTCGCTGTCCATACGCACCACGCCCAGGCTTGGCACCAGGGTGGTAAACGGATAGTCCGCCACTTTCGGTTTCGCTGCCGAGACCGAACGAATAAAGGTGGATTTGCCGGCATTAGGCAGTCCCAGCATGCCGACATCCGCCAGCAGCATCAGTTCCAGCAGTAGATCGCGCTTATCGCCCGGCGTGCCGTTAGTCTTCTGACGCGGCGTTCGGTTAACCGAAGATTTAAAACGGGTATTGCCCAGGCCGTGCCAGCCCCCTTTGGCAACCATCAGACGTTGACCATGTTTGGTCATATCGCCCATGACTTCGCCAGTGCCCTGGTCGACCACACGGGTTCCTACCGGCACTTTAATGGAGACATCTTTACCCCGCCTGCCGGTACAGTCACGGCTCTGGCCGTTCTGGCCCCGCTCGGCCCGAAACGCTTTCTCAAAGCGATAGTCGATCAGGGTGTTCAGGTTCTCATCGGCCTCCAGCCAGACGTCTCCCCCATCACCGCCATCACCGCCATCCGGGCCCCCTTTCGGGATATATTTTTCGCGGCGGAAACTGATACAACCGTTACCACCATCACCCGCGACGACCAGAATCTTCGCTTCATCAACAAACTTCATCTTACTTCTCCGTAACTCATTCGCCCGGGCGGGTAGTGGTCATTGCCACCGCCGCGTCACGCTTACGTAAACCGCCCCACAGACGGTGACCGATAGCGGAATACATCGCGCCCGATACCACGACGAAAGCCCCCACCAGCGCCAGCAAATTATGCATCGGTCTGTCGAAGACCAGGGGCCAGGCGAGTGACAACAATTCAGAAAACAGCAGTGTAAACAGCGGCGTCAGCGTAATCAGGGCGCTGACCTGCGCCGCCTGCCAGCGAGCCATCGCTTCCGCCAGGGCACCATATCCAACCAGGGTATTCAACCCACAGAAGATAAGACAGGCAAGCTGCCAGCTATCGAGCTGCATGATGACCCCAGGGCTTGCCAGCGGCAACAAGGCTATTGTACATAAAATATACAACAATAATAAAATCTGCTGTGATGCCAGACGGCGTAACAGAACTTTTTGGGCCAGGCCATAGCACACCCATGACGATGCGGCGCCAACGCCGAAAATCACGCCCCAGGTGTAATCCGTCAGCCGGGTGAAGATCTCCACCAGACTGGTGTTGAAAAACATGATCAGCCCGCTCAGCAGCATTAGCGCGCCGACCACCTGGGTACCGCGCATCTTCTCTTTAAGCACAATCACGCTTGCCACCATCAATCCAACCGGTGAAAGCTGACCAATCACCTGGGAAGCGGTGGGGTTCAGGTACTGAAGCGAGGAGCTGAACAGGATAAAGTTACCGAACAGGCCGCCGGTGGCTATCGCCAGTAAGCCGAGCCAGCGAGGCTTACGGAACATCCGCAAGGGCGGTAGTTGACCGCGCATCGCCAGAATGGGCGCCAGCCCAATCCCGGCCAGCAGGAAACGATAAAACACCACAGTAGGAGGATCCATGACCTCCAGCACCTGCTTCATGGCTATCGGTAGCGCACCCCAGCACATCGCGGTCACGATTGCCAGAACGAAACCGACGCTGGCCTGCTGTTTCATCACTCTTTCCCCTGTTGCGGCAACTGCCTGCCCCAGAATAATAAAAAGCCCCGCAACGTGTTGCGGGGCTCTATCCGTTACCGGGACTCGAAAAACTTATTCAGCGACGATGCTGATAAATTTACGGTTTTTCGGGCCTTTCACTTCGAACTTAACTTTACCGTCAGTCAAAGCGAACAGAGTGTGGTCACGGCCGCAACCAACGTTAGTGCCTGCGTGGAATTTGGTGCCACGCTGACGAACGATGATGCTACCTGCCAGAACTGCTTCACCGCCAAAGCGTTTTACGCCCAGACGTTTAGCTTCTGAATCGCGACCGTTACGAGTTGAGCCGCCAGCCTTTTTGTGTGCCATTTTACCTGCTCCCCTGTATTAAGCGCTGATACCAGTGATCTTCACATCAGTGAACCACTGACGGTGACCCTGCTGCTTACGGTGATGCTTACGACGACGGAACTTAACGATCTTAACTTTCTCGCCGCGACCGTGAGCAATGATTTCAGCTTTGATTACGCCGCCATCAACGAAAGGAACGCCGATTTTGACATCTTCGCCATCAGCAACCATCAGAACTTCGTTGAATTCAACGGATTCACCAGTTGCGATGTCCAGCTTTTCCAGGCGAACGGTCTGACCTTCGCTTACTCGGTGTTGTTTACCACCACTTTGGAAAACTGCGTACATAAAAAACTCCGCTTTCCGCGCTGGCCTTTCTTTGGATTCAGGCTGCGCTACAAATATTCACAATAGGGCGCGAATATTACGCAAATAGTGAGGCTTTGACAAGCCCGATCGACGTTCTGTACAGAAAAAAAACGCAACTGCGACGGCGCCGTTTATCTGCCGCGTTTTTACGGTACAATCCGTACAATTGAGTATACGATTCCCCATTACGTTATCCCGTAGGGATGTGTGGTCAACAGGACGATAGCCAGATTTTTGCGATGAATTTAGAGAATATTAATCAGTTAACCGCGCAAGATATGGCGGGTGTCAACGCAGTCATCCTTGAGCAACTCAGCACTGATGTTCAGCTTATCAATCAGTTGGGATACTACATCGTTAGCGGCGGTGGAAAGCGCATTCGCCCCATAATCGCCGTGCTCTCTGCCCGGGCGCTCGACTATCAGGGGGATGCCCACATCACGCTCGCCGCGCTGATTGAGTTTATCCACACGGCCACCCTGCTGCACGACGATGTTGTGGACGAGTCGGATATGCGTCGCGGCAAGGCGACAGCCAACGCCGCCTTCGGAAACGCCGCCAGCGTGCTGGTGGGTGACTTTATCTATACCCGCGCCTTCCAGATGATGACCCGTCTGGGCTCATTAAAGGTGCTGGAAGTGATGTCCGAAGCGGTCAACGTTATCGCTGAAGGCGAAGTACTGCAGTTGATGAACGTCAACGATCCGGACATCACGGAAGAAAGCTATATGCGGGTTATCTATAGCAAGACTGCCCGCCTGTTCGAGGCCGCCAGCCAGTGTGCGGGAATTCTGGCCGGTGCGACGCCGGAGCAGGAACAGGCGTTGCAGGATTATGGCCGTTATCTGGGTACCGCTTTCCAGCTTATCGACGATCTGCTGGATTACAGCGCCGATGGCGAAACTCTGGGCAAGAATGTCGGCGACGATCTGAATGAAGGCAAGCCGACACTACCGCTACTGCACGCCATGCAGAACGGCACGCCGGAACAGGCCCGGATGATCCGTCAGGCTATTGAGGAAGGCAACGGCCGTCATTTATTGGAACCGGTTCTGGAAACAATGGCCGCCTGCGGATCGCTGGAATGGACCCGTCAGCGTGCGGAGGAAGAGGCCGATAAAGCCATCGCCGCCCTCGCCGCCCTGCCGGACACGCCGCAGCGTGAAGCCCTGGTGGCGCTGGCGCATATCGCCGTACAGCGTAATCACTAATCTCCCCCGCGTCGTCCGGCGCGGGTTTCACCCGTTTCATTCTCCTCTGTGCATCAGTCCACATTTCAGCGCGTATTAGAAACTTACAGGAACCATTGGTAACTGTTTATGTTATAAACAGAAGGCAATGAAGTCACCGGAGCTATGGCACATTCTGCTGACAGGGAGAAAACATGAAAAACCAATTCGTCGACTGGCACTCTGCCGATATCATCGCAGCGCTTCGTAAAAAGGGAACATCACTGGCGGCGGTTTCACGCAGTGCCGGTCTTAGCTCGTCCACGCTTGCCAACGCGCTTAGCCGCCCCTGGCCGAAAGGCGAACGGTTGATCGCCGAAGCGTTAGGCATTGACCCGTGGGTGATCTGGCCATCCCGCTACCACGATCCTGTTACCCACGAGTTTATCGACAGAAGGCGTTCCATTCGCCAGCGCTAAAAACGAAACGGGGCCAATCAGGCCCCGTTTTTTGCTCTTATCTCAGCGATTATTCTTCGCCGGAGATGCGCTCGATTCTGGCGCCCAGCGCCTGCAGCTTATCTTCAATACGTTCATAGCCGCGATCGATATGGTAGATACGCTCCACCACCGTGGCACCTTCCGCAATACAGCCCGCCAGTACCAGGCTCGCAGAAGCGCGCAGGTCGGTCGCCATAACCTGAGCGCCGGACAGATGCTCAACGCCGTGACAAATCGCGGTATTGCTTTCGATCTCCGCGTGCGCGCCCATACGAATCAGCTCGGGAACGTGCATAAAGCGGTTTTCAAAGATGGTTTCGGTGATGACGCCAGTCCCTTCCGCTACCATATTCAGCAGCGTGAACTGGGCCTGCATATCGGTCGGGAATCCCGGATGCGGTGCAGTACGCACGTTTACCGCCTTCGGGCGCTTGCCGTGCATATCCAGACTTATCCAGTCATCACCGGTCTCAATATCGGCACCGGCATCACGCAATTTGGCCAGCACGGCATCGAGCGTGTGCGGGCAGGCATTGCGACACATCACCTTACCGCCGGAAACTGCCGCAGCCACCAGGAAGGTGCCGGTTTCAATGCGATCCGGCAGTACGCGCCATACGCCGCCGCCCAGTCGCTCTACCCCTTCAATGGTGATGCGATCGCTGCCCATGCCGCTGATCTTCGCGCCCAGTTCGTTCAGGAAGTTGGCGGTATCGACAATTTCCGGCTCCCGCGCCGCGTTTTCGATGACGGTAGTGCCTTCCGCCAGCGTCGCCGCAGTCATGATGGTCACGGTAGCGCCAACGCTTACCTTATCCATCACGATATGCGCCCCTTTCAGACGGCCATTAACCGATGCTTTAACGTAGCCCTCTTCCAGCTTGATCTCTGCGCCCAGTTGCTCCAGGCCGCTGATATGCAGATCCACAGGACGCGCGCCGATAGCACATCCTCCCGGCAGTGAGACCTGACCCTGACCAAAGCGTGCCACCAGCGGCCCCAGAGCCCAGATGGAAGCGCGCATGGTTTTAACCAGTTCATAAGGCGCACAGAAGATGTCGACCTTGCTGGCATCGATCCAGACAGAACCATTACGCTCCACTTTGGTGCCCAGCTGGCTGAGCAGCTTCATGGTGGTATCGATGTCCCTGAGTTTTGGAACATTCTGAATCTCCACCGGCTCTTCAGCCAGCAGAGCCGCGAACAAAATCGGCAGGGCCGCGTTTTTCGCTCCGGAAATCGCCACTTCGCCGCTCAACCGGGTCGGGCCCTGTACACGAAACTTATCCATTCAACAGTTCTCTATTATTCAATCTCTGCTACCGGCGCACTGCCCATAGCTTAAAAGCCGTTTAATTTACGGTCGCGTTCCCACTCCTGCGGGGTATAAGCCTTAATGGAGACCGCGTGAATGCGATTTTCGGCAATCAGCTCCATCAGCGGCGCATAAACAGCCTGCTGCTTCTTAACGCGACTCATATCGGCGAACAGGTCACCCACCGCGATAACCTGAAAGTGGCTGCCATCGCCAGAGACGTGGGCTTCCTGAAGGGGCAGTGCATTCATCAGCACTGTCTGAATTTCATGATTTTCCATGGGATCACTTCGTCGGATAGTAAAACAGCCCCACATCTTAGAGGAAAGTGGCGCACGCTTAAACAGGCAAAGCGGCCCGGATTGTAACAATCATCCGGGCCGCCAGGTAAAGTGCTGAAAATTAGAGGCCGTCTGTGGGAAAGGCGCCTGACGGCAAATTGTAGAGCCGGGCCAGGGTCTGCAGGCTGGGGCTAACGCCGCTAATCGTCACCGACTGACCAGAAGATGAGGCGAGAGCAACCAGATGCACCAGCAACGCCAGGCCTGCGGTATCTACCCGTTCCAACCCCTGCAACGCGATATACCGCAGGTCGCGGCTCACTTCAGCCCGTGCGTCCCACAGTGGACGCAGGGTCTGCTCCTCGAGTACGCCTTCCAGGTTCAGGGTCTCGCCCTGACGTGCCCAGCGTAGCGATGCGGACATTACTTTTTCTCGTCCAGGGTGATTTTCTGTTTAGAGATAGATTTCAGCTGTTCGGTCAGACCATCGATGCCTTTAGTGCGCAGCAGATCGCTCCATTCATTCTGTTTGGTGGTGATCATGCTGACGCCTTCGGCAATCATGTCGTAGGCCTGCCAGTTGCCGCTCTGGGTGTTCTTACGCCACTGGAAGTCCAGTCGTACCGGCGGACGACCGTTGGGATCGATGATAGTAACGCGAATCGGCACTATGGTGGCGTCGCCCAACGGCTTTTCGGGAGCGACCTGGTAAGTCTGGCCGTGATACATCGCCAGCGCCTGGCCGTAGGCCTGTTTCAGATATTCGCGGAAAGCAGCGAAGTAGGCTTCGCGCTGCGCCGGAGTCGCCTCTTTATAGTAACGACCCAGCACCAGGGCACCGGCATATTTTACCTGCACGTAGGGCAGCAGTTCCTGATCGACCACGTCGCGCAGATGGTCCGGGTTCTGACGAATCTGCGGCTGTTCGCGTTTCAGACGATCGAAGGTTTTTTTCGCCGCTTCGTTCATCACCTGATAAGGATTGGACATATCCGCGGCTACCGCTGTTGCCAGCGGCGCAATCACCAGCATAGCGACCATTAACATACGTTTAATCATATGAATTTTCTCCTGAATTACTTCGTCGTGCCGGGTTGCGGCTGTGTTCCATTATCTCCGGCCGCGGCCTTATCGCCATCGCCCGGGTTCTTATTATCGTCGCTGTTGCTCTTGTACAGGAACTGACCGATCAGATCCTCCAGCACCATCGCCGACTTGGTGTCCTGAATGGTATCACCATCCTTAAGAATAGCGGTTCCCAGCTCTGGATCCTCGAAGCCGATATTCATCGCCAGGTACTGCTCTCCCAGAAGCCCGGAGGTGCGGATCGCCAGCGAGCTGGTATCCGGAATATGGTTATAACGCTGTTCGATGTCCATCGCTACCCGCGGCAGATAGCTCTTCGGGTCAAGGGAGATATCGTGCACCCGGCCAATAGTCACCCCGCCGATACGAATAGGCGAGCGCTCCTTCAGACCACCGATATTATCGAAGGTCGCATACAGACGATAAGTTGGCTCGCTGTTCAGCGCGGTGACGTTAGCCACCTTCAGACACAGGAAAATGGCGGCCACCAGCGCTATCAACAAAAACGCGCCGACCCAGATTTCAGATTTCTTGGTTTGCATTCACTTAATTCCCAAACATCAGTGCCGTCAGCACAAAATCCAGACCCAGCACCGCCAGCGACGCATGCACGACGGTACGCGTGGTTGCCCGACTAATTCCCGCGGAGGTCGGCACCGCATCATAGCCGTTAAACAGCGCTATCCAGCTTACGGTTACGGCGAACACTACGCTCTTAATCACGCAGTTCACCAGATCCATACGCCAGTCAACCGCATTCTGCATGGCGGACCAGAAGAAGCCGGCGTCGATGCCTTTCCAGGTCACGCCCACCAGCGCGCCGCCCAGAATCCCGACGGCGACAAAAATCACCGATAGCAGCGGCAGCGAAATCATACCGGCCCAGAAGCGCGGCGAAACGACCCTGCGCAGCGGATCCACCGCCATCATCTCCATACTGGAAAGCTGCTCGGTGGCCTTCATCAGGCCGATCTCCGCCGTCAGGGCGGAGCCCGCACGCCCGGCAAACAACAGCGCCGTCACCACCGGCCCCAGCTCCCGCAGCAGCGATAGCGCCACCATCATGCCAAGACTGGTTTCCGCACTGTAGGTGGTCAGCACCAGATAGCCCTGGAGCCCCAGCACCATCCCGATAAACAGCCCGGAAACGATGATAATCATCAGCGACAGTACGCCAACGTTATAGAGTTGCTTAACCAACAGTGGGGCGTGTTTACGGAATTCCGGCTTGCCCACCAGCGCGTTAAACAACATTAACCCGGCACGCCCGAACGCGGCGCAGGTCGCTATCCCACGACGGCCGAACGACGCCAGTGCATTTAGAAGCATGAGTGGCTCAACTCCCTGTTCCTGTTAGATCGTGTTGGTAGTCCCCGGCGGGGTAGCGGAACGGAACCGGACCGTCGGCGATGCCGTCCAGGAACTGGCGCACCCGGGGATCCTGATTATCCGCAAGCGACTGGGGCGAGCCTTCAGCCACCACCCGACGATCCGCGATAATCCAGGCGTGATCCGCGATGCTCAGCACCTCTGGCACGTCGTGGGAAACCACAATACAGGTGACACCCAGCGAGCTGTTCAGCTCGGAGATCAGCTTCACCAGCACTCCCATGGTAATGGGATCCTGACCGACAAAAGGCTCATCGAACATGATCAGATCCGGCTCAAGCGCGATAGCGCGCGCCAGTGCTGCACGGCGCGCCATACCGCCGGACAGTTCGGAAGGCATCAGCGACGCCGCGCCCCGCAGTCCTACCGCCTCCAGCTTCATCATCACCGTGCTATGCAGCAGCGGCTCCGGCAGCCGGGTATGCTCGCGCAGCGGCCAGGCCACGTTTTCAAATACGGTGAGATCGGTAAAGAGCGCCCCGGACTGGAACAGCATACTCATCCGTTTGCGCACCTGGTAAAGCCGCGAGCGTGACATGGCGGGTATGTTTTCTCCGTCGAAGAGAATCTCCCCGGTATCCGGCGGGATCTGGCCGCCGATCAGGCGCAACAGCGTCGTTTTACCGATGCCTGAAGGGCCCATAATCGCCGAGATCTTGCCCCGGGGTACCGAGAGCGTAATCTCGTCAAAGATACGCCGCTCCCCTCTCGAGAAGCTGACTCCCCGAACCTCGACCAGATTCGTCTGCGTCTGGCTCATCAATTGAGTTCCTGTTTACCGCATAAGATTCGCTCTGTGGCAGAGCATTCATCAAAACCCCGCATTCTTACAGAAGAATAACGCGCCGGGTTAGCTAAAGCTGGCATTTGTTTTACTTTTTCCCTTCTAAAAGTCAAAATTAAGAATTAAACGCAACTAACACAGAACTGTATGCGCGCCCGGGGTTTCCAGCCAATGGACCGGCGATTATACCTTCCTTGAGGATTCTGCATGCTTTTAGCTACGGCTCTGTTAATCATCGGGTTACTTCTGGTTGTTTATGGCGCAGACCGGCTGGTATTTGCCGCGTCGATTCTTGGCCAGAGCCTGGGCGTTCCACCTCTGATTATTGGTCTGACCGTAGTCAGTATCGGTACTTCCCTGCCAGAAATTATTGTTTCGGCGGCGGCGGGGCTGCATGGCCAGTTGGATCTGGCAGTAGGAACGGCGCTTGGCTCTAATATCACCAATATTCTGCTGATACTGGGTCTGGGCGCGTTACTGCACCCCTTTACCGTACATTCCGATATTCTGCGCCGCGAGTTACCCTTAATGTTGGCGCTCAGCGTTCTGTGCGGCTTTTTGCTGTATGACGGCAACCTGAGCCGACTGGATGGCGTGATATTGCTGGCAACCGCCGTGCTTTATCTGCTGTTTACCGTTAAGATTGCCCGTCTCGCCCAACGTCAGGGTAATGATAGCCTGACCAATGAGCAAATGCTGGAATTACCGCGCGGCGTAAGCCAGCCGGTCGCGTTTCTCTGGCTGGGCGTTGCGCTGCTGATTATGCCGGTGGCCACCCGAATGGTGATCGATAACGCCACCGTGCTGGCTAACGCCTTTTCAGTGAGCGAGCTGCTGCCAGGCCTGACGATCATCTCCGTTGGCACCAGTTTGCCTGAGCTGGCGACGGTGATTGCTGGCGCACGTAAAGGCGAGGACGATATCGCCATCGGTAATATTATTGGCGCTAACATTTTTAATATCGCCATCGTGCTTGGGCTGCCGGCGCTGCTCTCGCCTGGCGCCTTTGACCCGCAGGCTATAGTTCGGGACTATGGTCTGATGCTGGTGGTCAGCGTACTTTTTGCTCTGCTGTGCTGGCGTAAGACGCGCCATATCGGACGCACGGTAGGCGCCCTGTTAACCTGTGGATTTTTAATATGGATGACGGTGCTGTTTATCACGGCTCCTCGTCTCGTTGAATAACTGGAAAAGATTATGTCGCAGATTGCTATACCGCCCGGTTTCGACTTTCAGCAAGCGGGTAAAGAGGTGCTGGAGATCGAACGTGAAGGGATTAATCAACTGACGCAGTATATCAATGAGGACTTCTCGCGCGCCTGCGAAATGATTTTCCACTGCCCCGGCAAAGTCGTGGTCATGGGCATGGGGAAATCGGGCCATATTGGCCGCAAGATGGCAGCCACCTTCGCCAGTACCGGCACACCTTCCTTCTTTGTGCATCCCGGTGAGGCCAGCCACGGCGATCTGGGCATGGTAACGGCGCAGGATGTCGTTATCGCCATCTCCAACTCCGGCGAATCCAGCGAGATTCTGGCGCTGATCCCGGTGCTGAAGCGCCTGCGGGTACCGCTGATCTGCATCTCTGGCCGCCCGGAAAGCGCCATGGGGCGCGCCGCCGACGTCCATCTGTGCATTACAGTTCCCCAGGAGGCCTGTCCGCTGGGACTGGCGCCGACCACCAGCACGACCGCAACACTGGTCATGGGCGATGCCCTGGCTGTAGCGCTGCTGAAAGCCCGCGGTTTTACCGCCGAAGATTTCGCGCTCTCCCACCCCGGCGGCGCGCTGGGGCGCAAACTGCTGCTACGGGTTAACGACATTATGCACACCGGCGATGAAATTCCCCGCGTCAGTAAAGAGGCGACACTACGCGACGCGCTGCTGGAGATCACTCGCAAAAATCTGGGGATGACGGTTGTCTGCGACGACGATATGACCATTGAAGGCATCTTCACCGACGGCGACCTGCGCCGGGTATTCGACACCGGCGTCGATCTCTATCAGCTCCATATCACCGATGTGATGACCTCAGGCGGTATTCGCGTACGTCCGGATATTCTGGCCGTCGATGCACTCAACCTGATGCAGAGCCGCCATATCACCTCGGTGATGGTTGCCGATGGCGACAAACTACGCGGTGTGTTACATATGCATGACTTACTGCGCGCTGGCGTAGTGTAAAGAAGGATAAGCGGTAATGAGCAACCAGGAAGCAATGCTTGCCACCTGTTATGGTCCGGTAAGCTCGCAGGTCATGAATCGGGCGCAGAATATTCGCCTGCTGATTCTCGATGTCGACGGCGTGATGTCCGACGGCCTGATCTATATGGGCAACAACGGCGAAGAGCTAAAAGCCTTTAACGTGCGTGACGGTTACGGCATTCGCTGCGCCCTGACCTCCGATATCGAGGTGGCGATCATCACCGGACGCGATGCGAAGCTGCTTGAGGATCGCTGTAAAACGCTCGGTATTACACATCTTTACCAGGGGCAGTCAGATAAACGGCTGGCCTTTCAGGAGCTGTTGCATAAACTCTCATTAACAGCCGATCGGGTAGCATATATCGGCGATGATCTTATCGACTGGCCGGTCATGGCTGAAGTGGGGCTGAGCGTCGCCGTTGCCGATGCCCATCCGCTGCTGCTGCCGCGAGCAGATTATGTGACCCGCATTGCAGGCGGCCGCGGCGCGGTACGCGAAGTGTGCGATCTGCTACTGCTGGCGCAGGGCAAGCTGGAGGAGGCTAAAGGGCAATCCCTATGAGTAAGCTGAAACGTTGGGTCATTATCGGGCTGGCCATTGTGGCACTGGTACTGATCGGCATTAATCTGACCGACCTCGACGATGCTGCGCCTGAAGCCGTGAACAGTAACGAGCCGACCTACAAGAGCGAGCACTCCGACACCGTCGTTTACAACCCTCAGGGGGCGTTGAACTATCGACTGGTCGCTCAGCACGTGGAATATTTCTCCGCAGAAGAGCTTTCGTGGTTTACTCTGCCAGTGATGACCGTTTATGACGCCAACGACGCAAATAAGACCGCCACCTGGTCAGTTCGCGCCGATCGCGCCAAACTGACTAAAGATCGTATGCTGTATTTGTACGGAAATGTGGTGGTAACCGCGCTGGCGCCAGATTCGCAATTGCGTAGAATCACCACCGATAATGCCCAGGTGAACCTTGTGACACAGGATGTTACTTCTGATGACCTCGTCACGCTGTACGGGACCACATTTAATTCCAAAGGCCTGAAAATGCGCGGAAACCTGCGCAGCAAAACTGCCGAGCTGATTGAAAAGGTTAGATCCTCATATGAAATCCAGAATAAACAAACACAGCCTTAATCTCCTGCTGGCCGGTACGCTTTTTGCCGCAGCGCTCCCGGCCTTTGCAGTTACCGGTGACACCGATAAGCCGATCCATATCGAATCCGACCAGCAGTCGCTGGATATGGAAGGCAACGTGGTGACCTTTACCGGCAACGTGGTGGTGACTCAGGGCACGATCAAGGTGAACGCCGACAAAGTGGTGGTGACCCGCCCGGGCGGCGAAAAAGGTAGAGAGGTGGTGGAAGCCTATGGTAAACCTGCCACTTTCTACCAGATGCAGGACAACGGCAAACCGGTGAAAGGGCACGGCAGCAAGATGCGCTACGAGCTTCAGAATGATTATGTCATCCTGACCGGTAATGCATACCTGGAGCAGCTCGACAGCAACATCAAGGGCGATAAGATCACCTATCTCGTAAAAGAGCAGAAAATGCAGGCTTCCAGTGAGAAAGGCAAACGCGTGACAACCGTTCTGGTACCGTCACAGCTTCAGGATAAAAACAATTCCGGTCAGAAGAGTAACTAATTTCGTATGGCAACACTCACTGCAAAGAATCTCGCCAAGGCCTATAAGGGCCGAAAGGTGGTAGAAGATGTCAGCCTGACCGTGGAGTCCGGTGAAATCGTCGGTCTGCTTGGCCCTAACGGCGCCGGTAAGACCACAACCTTCTACATGGTGGTGGGCATCGTCCCGCGCGATGCCGGTAACATCATCATCGACGATGAAGACATCAGTCTGCTGCCGCTGCACGCCCGCGCCCGCCGCGGCATCGGCTATCTGCCTCAGGAAGCGTCCATTTTTCGGCGCCTGAGCGTCTTCGACAACCTGATGGCGGTGCTGCAAATTCGCGACGATCTATCGGCGGAACAGCGTACCGATCGCGCCAACGAGCTGATGGAAGAGTTCCACATCGAGCACCTGCGCGATAACCTGGGTCAATCCCTCTCCGGTGGGGAACGTCGACGGGTCGAAATCGCCCGCGCGCTGGCGGCTAATCCCAAATTTATCCTGCTGGATGAGCCCTTCGCAGGGGTCGATCCCATCTCGGTTATCGACATCAAACGCATTATCGAACACCTGCGCGACAGCGGTCTTGGGGTGCTTATCACCGACCATAACGTTCGCGAGACGCTGGCCGTCTGCGAACGCGCTTATATCGTCAGCCAGGGGCACCTGATTGCCCATGGTACGCCTGATGAGATCCTCAAGGACGACCAGGTGAAACGCGTGTATCTTGGGGAAGAGTTCAGACTCTGATAGGGTAAGGACTGGATGCCGCACGCCCCTATGAGTGCGCGGTTTCATCGAAACATTGACCTGAGGTAGCTTGTTCTGAACATGAAGCAAGGTTTGCAATTAAAGCTGAGCCAACAGCTTGCCATGACGCCCCAGCTGCAACAGGCCATCCGCCTGCTGCAGCTCTCCACGCTGGAACTCCAGCAGGAGCTTAACCAGGCGCTGGAAAGCAATCCCCTGCTTGAACAGAGCGACCCCCTTGACGAAGTCGCGACCACCGAAAGCAGCGACAGCGAAACGCTCGACAGCCGGGATGCGCTGGAACAAGACTCCATGCCCGAAGAGCTGCCGCTTGATGCCAGCTGGGACGAGATCTATACCGCAGGCACCCCCTCCGGTACCGGCACTGACTATGTCGACGACGAACTGCCCATCTACCAGGGCGAAACCACCCAGTCCCTTCAGGACTACCTGATGTGGCAGGTTGAGCTAACTCCTTTCTCCGACACCGATATCGCCATCGCGACCTCTATTGTCGACGCCGTCGACGACACCGGCTACCTCACCATCACAGTCCAGGACATTCTGGACGGCATGGGCGATGAAGAGGTGACCCAGGAAGAGGTCGAGGCGGTACTCAAACGCATTCAGCGCTTCGATCCGGTTGGCGTGGCTGCCCGCGATTTGCGGGAATGTCTGTTGATCCAGCTTTCTCAGTTCGCGCCCGAAACCCCGCGCCTGAATGAGGCGCATCAGATCGTCAACGATCATCTCGATCTGCTGGCCAATCATGATTTTCGCTCGCTGATGCGCGTTACGCGCCTTAAAGAGGAGGTGCTGAAAGAATCCGTCGGGCTAATTCAGTCCCTCGATCCACGCCCAGGCCAGTCGATTCAGACCAGCGAGCCGGAATACGTTATCCCTGACGTGCTGGTCCGTAAGCACCAGGGACGCTGGGTTGTGGAACTTAACGGCGACAGTATTCCGCGCCTGAAGATTAATCAGCAATATGCGGCAATGGGGACCAGCGCCCGTAACGACAGCGACAGCCAGTTTATCCGCAGTAATCTGCAGGAAGCGAAGTGGCTGATTAAGAGTCTGGAGAGCCGTAACGACACCCTGCTACGCGTCAGCCGCTGTATTGTGGAACAGCAGCAGGCCTTTTTCGAACATGGTGAAGAGCATATGAAACCCATGGTGCTGGCCGATATCGCCCAGGCCGTTGATATGCACGAATCCACCATCTCACGCGTCACCACTCAAAAATACCTCCAGAGTCCAGGAGGTATTTTTGAGCTCAAGTATTTCTTCTCCAGCCACGTGAGCACCGAAGGCGGCGGCGAAGCCTCCTCTACGGCTATCCGGGCGTTGGTGAAGAAATTAATCGCTGCGGAGAATCCCGCCAAGCCACTGAGCGACAGTAAGCTCACCGCCATGCTCTCCGACCAGGGGATTATGGTGGCGCGCCGAACCGTTGCGAAGTACCGAGAGTCTTTATCGATTCCTCCGTCTAACCAGCGTAAACAACTGGTCTGACTCAACAGATAAGGAAGACACTATGCAGCTCAACATCACTGGACAAAACGTCGAAATCACCGATGCATTGCGCGATTTTATCAATCCAAAATTCGCCAAGCTGGAGCAGTATTTTGATAGGATCAATCAGGTCTATATTGTGTTGAAAGTGGAAAAGGTTTCCCACGTCGCGGAAGCGACGCTGCACGTCAACGGCGGAGAGCTGCACGCCAGCGCGGAAGCTCAGGATATGTACGCGGCCATTGATGGCCTGATCGACAAGCTGGCGCGGCAGTTAACCAAACATAAAGATAAACTGAAACAACACTAATTGTCCGGGCGTTTCTGTGACCCGTGCGGCTCGCCATTGCGGCGGGCCGTTCCCGCAGAAGGCTTAGGTGAAATTATGATGAACAATGATTTAGCGCTGCAACTGAGCAATGTCCTTAACCAGGAGTGTACCCGAAGCGGCGTCCCGTGCCAGAGTAAAAAGCGGGCGCTGGAGGTAGTCAGCGAGCTGGCTGCCAAACAGTTGGGGTTGGCTCCCCAGCTCGTGTTTGAGGCTGTACTGACCCGGGAGAAAATGGGGAGTACCGGTATCGGTAACGGTATCGCCATCCCCCACGGTAAGCTGGAAGAGGATACCGAACGCGCCGTGGGCGTCTTTATTAAGCTGGAGACCCCCATCGCCTTCGATGCTATCGATAATCAGCCGGTGGATTTGCTGTTCGCGCTGCTGGTGCCGGCGGACCAGACCAAAACGCATCTGCATACGCTGTCTCTGGTAGCTAAACGGCTGGCGGACAAAACTATCTGCCGTCGGCTGCGAGCGGCGCAAAGCGATGAAGAGCTTTATCAGATCATCACTGAAGAAAACCTGGATGTTGAATAATAAACATTCCGGCAGGAATCACGGCCGCGTAGCAACGCGGTCGATTAATGGGGGGAGAGACTGCACATGGTGCTGATGATTGTCAGCGGCCGTTCAGGTTCAGGGAAGTCCGTGGCACTGCGCGCGCTGGAAGACATGGGCTTTTACTGCGTCGATAACCTGCCGGTCGTGCTACTGCCGGAACTGGCGAATACGCTGGCTGAGCGCGGTATTTCGGCGGCGGTCAGTATCGACGTCCGTAATATGCCGGAATCGCCGGAAATCTTTGAACGGGCAATGGACAGTCTGCCTAAAGCCTTTTCGCCGCAGTTGCTGTTCCTGGATGCCGATCGCAATACCCTGATTCGCCGCTACAGCGATACCCGACGCCTGCATCCGCTATCCAGCAAAAACCTGTCGCTGGAAAGCGCTATCGACCGTGAAAGCGACCTACTGGAGCCGCTGCGTTCCCGGGCCGACCTCATTATCGATACCTCGGAAATGTCGGTACACGAACTGGCGGAGATGCTCCGTACCCGGCTGCTGGGCAAGCGGGAACGCGAGCTGACCATGGTCTTCGAATCCTTCGGCTTTAAGCACGGTATTCCCATCGACGCCGATTACGTCTTCGACGTGCGCTTCCTGCCGAACCCGCACTGGGATCCCAAACTGCGCCCGATGACCGGTCTGGACAAGCCTGTTGCCGCCTTCCTGGACCGGCACACCGAGGTGCACAACTTTATCTATCAGACCCGCAGCTACCTTGAGCTCTGGCTCCCTATGCTGGAGACCAACAATCGTAGCTATCTGACTGTCGCCATCGGTTGTACCGGGGGTAAGCACCGTTCGGTCTACGTTGCCGAACAGCTGGCGGACTATTTCCGCTCCCGCGGCAAGAATGTGCAGTCGCGCCACCGAACCCTGGAAAAGCGTAAAACATGACCGTCAGACAAACCGTTGAAATCACTAACCGACTGGGCATGCACGCCCGGCCGGCGATGAAGCTATTCGAACTGGTACAGAGCTTTGATGCCGAAGTTCTGCTGCGTAACGAGGGCGGCATCGAGGCGGAAGCCAGCAGCGTTATCGCCCTGTTGATGCTGGACTCCGCTCAGGGAGGCCACATCGAAATCGAAGCCAGCGGCCCCCAGGAGCAGGAGGCGTTAAGTGCCGTTATCGCGCTGTTTAACGCCGGTTTTGACGAAGAGTAACCCCTTCCCCGACTTTCACATCTCTTGCGAATAAACCTGATTCAGATCAAGCCAACCTGATGTTGGCTTTGCTGTTTGTGCCCCTGCTTCTATCATCAGATTAATCCTAACTTCGGCTTAAGGTTTTATTAAGAAAACCACTGCCGTTGAGTCTTTATTTAAGTTCAACGTTCATACTATCAACCGTGTTACTAAATTCGAAACGGGAAGGTTTCCATGGCTGACAGCGTAGTTCGACTCTCTGATGTAGCCCCTTTAGGGACGGGCCGTCATCGTAAATGCTATCTGCATCCTGGCAACCCTGACCGCTGCATCAAGATTGTCTACAACCAGGAGAGCGGCGGCGATAAAGAGTTGCTGCGCGAGTTGGGATATTATGCTCATTTGGGGCGTCGTCTGAAAGACTGGTCAGGTCTGCCAGCCTATCACGGTACCATTGAAACCGATCTCGGCACCGGCTACATCTACGACATCATCAAAGATTACGACGGTCATACCTCTGTCTCTCTGGACGAATTTGCCCGCCAGTGCAGGGAGAACGGCGATCTGAGACTGCTGCGCCAGACGCTGCTCCAGTTGAAGCGCTGGCTCGCCGAGCACCGCATCGTCACCATGAACCTGAAGCCGCAGAACATTCTGTGCCGCCGCCTTAGCCCCACAGAGGTCATGCCGGTGGTGGTGGATAATATCGGGGAAGCCTCCTTACTGCCGCTGGCAACATGGTCACGCTGGTTCTGCCACCGCAAACAGGCACGCCAGTGGCAGCGCTTTATGGCCCACCCGCTGTTTGAGGGGCTCGATCAGGCGCCACTGCCCCAGCGGGTTCCTCCCCGCTTTACACCCAGCCACGGCGCAGGTTAATCATCTCCGGCTGCTTAATGCAGCCGGTGTTGTTTCAGGAATCCTTCCCCGCCTAACTGACGCATCTGTCGCATAATCCACTGCTGACGAGACAGAACATAGCCGGTTGGCGCATCAGCGCGATAGCGAATCGGATTCGGCAGAACCGCGGCCAGCAGCGCCGCCTCTGAAAACGTCAAACGGCTGGCGGGCTTGTTGAAAAAGTGACGCGAAGCCGCCTCAACGCCGAAAATGCCCGGGCCGAACTCCGCAATATTCAGGTAGACCGTCAAAATCCGACGCTTGGTCCAGGCCAGCTCAATCCCGGCCGTCAGGCCAGCCTCCAGCCCCTTACGCACCCAGCTACGACCATCCCACAGAAACAGGTTCTTGGCTGTCTGCTGCGAAAGGGTTGAAGCGCCGCGCGGCCGTCCCCCGCTCTCTTCCAGCGCCTTCTGAATCGATCCCACATCGAATCCCCAGTGTTCAGGGAATGTCTGATCTTCTGCCGCAATCACCGACAGCGCCATCCAGGGGGATATTTCATCCATCCCCACCCAGTCGGAGTGAGCAACGTAGCTGAAATCGCCGGAAAACCAGGCGCTAAGCTGACGTTCCGCCATCACAGCGGAAAAGGGAACCGGAAGCACGCCAAACAGCGCAATACCGCCCGCCCAGAATGCGACCACCACCACGATCGCCCCCAACAGCCAGCGTTTTAATCGGGCAAGCGGCCCGCCGCGTCGCTTCTTTACTGGCACAGGAGCAGAACCCTCGCGACCAGTTTCTCAATACCGTCTGCAGCCTCATCAATACGGCTGGCCAGCATATAAGCCGGTGTGGTCACCACCTTCTGTTCTTCATCGACCACAATATCTTCTACCGGACAGGGCACGTGCTCGCCCCCCATAGCCTCAATCGCTTCGGCGGTATCGGCATCGGTACCAATAGTCAGGCGCAGCGGCGCCGGAATAATTTTCGGTAACAGCGCCGGAGCGATACAAATAAAACCCAGCGGTTTCCCGGCCTGGTGACAGTCGCGGGCAATACGTAGCAGTTCAGGATCGAGGGTACAATTGCTTCCTTCACTGGCAAAATTACTGAGATTTTTTGCGGCGCCGAAGCCACCAGGGACAATCAGCGCATCCAGATCCTGGGCCCGGGCTTCGTTCAAAGGGCGGATTTCGCCGCGAACGATGCGCGCCGCTTCAATCAGGACATTGCGGCTTTCCGCCATCGGCTCGCCGGTCAGATGATTGATAACGTCTGCTTGAGTTTTATCGGGGGCAAAACAAACCGCCTGTGCGCCCGCACGGGCTATCGCCAACAGCGTTATCACCGCCTCGTGGATCTCCGAGCCGTCATAAACGCCACAGCCACAAAGAATTACGCCAATTTTTTTCATATCATTAGTCCTTTTTCTTAATCGGAAAATGGCAATAAAATTTTTTGATTAGGACGCTATACTTCACATATTTTACTGATTCAGGTAACAAAACCATTAAGGTTTGCTATCTTATTGCCTGTGCAGCACTACTCTCCCGGCGTCGCTATCCATGAATCAAACTAATAGCCAGCGGCGCCTCGTTTTCCCTGGTGTTGGCGCAGACTTCGCGCACCCCGGCCTGGCCGGGGTCATTTTTTTCTGGTCTCCGCTACCCAGAAGCGTAGAGCCTCAACGTCCTGGCGCCACTCCTGCTTAAGCTCTTCAACCCAGTCGCCGACGTTATCCCACCAGGCGGGGAGCTCCGGCGACTGGATCTGCTGGCCCAGTTGCTGCAGGTGGCGCAGCCCTACCGAACCGGCGGCGCCTTTAATTTTATGCCCCTCTTCGACAATCCCCTTCTGGTCGCGGGCCGTCAGGTTAGATTCCAGAACGCTCAGGTAACCGGGCATCATCTTTTCAAACATATCCAGCCCGTCCAGAATTACCTTCTCTCCCACCAGCTCCAGGTACTGCTCCAGCATCGGCAGGTCAAACAGAGTCTGATGCTTATCTTTATCACTCACGCCGCTTTGCGCCTCCTTCCCGTTTTCGCCCTGAGGTACGCAGCCATCCCAGAATTTCTTAATCATGGCGGTCAGCGCCGGTACCGCCAGCGGTTTGCTAAGTACATCGTCCATCCCGGCATCCTGATACTCTTTTTTATCCTTCAGCACGTTAGCCGTCAGCGCCACCAGAGGCGGTAGCTGGTCAGCACGATAGCGTCGATGCAGTTCTCTGGAGATATCCAGCCCGCTCATATCCGGCAGCTGAATATCCAGCAGTACCAGATCGAACTCATCGGGCTGGAACAGGGTCAACGCTTCGTTACCGGTCATGGCAACCTCAACGCTGTTGCCCATTTTTTCCAGTACCGAGCGGGCAACAATCACGTTCAGCTCAATATCTTCCACCAGCAGCACATGCAATGCAGGCAGCGGCATATCGTCCTGCTCCAGCGCGTCTTCCACCTCTTCCGCTACCTGAGGCGCCTGAATGGTCAGCACAAAGGTCGAGCCCTGACCCGGCTGGCTGCTAACGGTAATATCGCCGCCCATGCTTTTCGCCAGCCGTCGCGAGACCGCCAGGCCGATACCGGTACCGGTGGCGGGTTTTCCGCCCTGGCTGTCCTTCACCTGGTAGTACATGGCGAAGATTTTATCCTGCTCTTCCTGAGGAATACCGATACCGGAATCCTCAACTTCAAAGCGCAGCATATCGCCCTCGTCGTAGCGAATCCGTACCGTTACCCGTCCCTCACGGGTAAATTTCACCGCATTGCTGATAAGATTCCACAGGATCTGACGCAGACGAGTGCCATCGGTAATCACCTGATGAGGCAGCGGCAGCGTCGGCTCCATTACGAAGCGCAACCCCTTCTGCTGGGCCTGCAGCGCCGAAAGGTTCTCCAGCTCGCCCAGGAAGCTGGTGAAATCCACCGGCTGGTTATCAAGCTGTACCTTGCGACGCTCGATCTTATCCATATCGATAATATCGTTGAAGATATTGCCCAGCGTCACGGCGGAGACATGGATAGTCTTCAGGTATTTCTCCTGCTCCGGCGTCAGTTCGGTGTCCAGCAGTATGCGGCTTAAGCCGACAATGCCATTCAGCGGGGTACGCAATTCGTGGCTGATGGTGGAGATAAAGGTGGTCTTGTCACGGCTGGCGCGTTCCAGCGCTTCCTGATAGCGCTTACGCTCGGTGATATCGCGGCCAAACCCCATCAGGCCATGGCGCTTACCGACCCGATCGTAATAGGGCACCTTACGGATCTCGAAGCAGGCCTTGCGCCCGTCCGGGTAGTCCAGCCACTGCTCATAGGTCAGGGAGACATTGTGACGAAATACCTTCTCATCGGTTTCGATAACTTTGGCTGCGGCTTCATCGTTGTACACCTCGTGAGGTTTCTGGCCGATAAGCTGCTTCTCGCTTTTGCCGGTCAGCAGCTCCATGGCCCGGTTGCAGCCGGAAAACTCTTTGTCTTCATTGCGATAGAACACCAGATCCGGGGAAGCATCAAGGAAAGAACGCAGGAAAGAGGATTGCTGCTCAAGGCGAATCTGGGTCTCTTCGCGCTCCTTCATTTCGACCTTTAGCTTTTCCAGCATGGTATGACGTTCGGCTTCCGCCTTTTCGCGCTCGGCAATCTCCTGATTCAGCTGGGTGATATTGTCCTTAAGCTGGACGTTAAGCATCAGATCGCGCTCGCGCATCTCCTCCAGCTTTTCCACCAGCCGACTGAGCCGCTGTCGCGACTCTTCCAGTTGCTCAACCACCACCGACAGGAAATAGACTGCCCAGGGGGTGATCAGCAGACCGAAAAAGATCGAGCGGATAACGTCAATGCTCTCTACCTGGCCGCGCAGCAGCATGGTGACCGCCATTTGCACTACCATCGCCAGCACCACCAGCGCCAGGGCCAACAGCAGGGAGAAGCGGACCAGGCCCAGCTTCATCATCAGGTCGACATAATACTGCGCCAGTTTCCGGATTTGCTTCATCAGGGATTCCTTAGCTGCGTTTGAATCTCAATCATACCGGAAAAATAGCGCAATATTGACAGCAGGTTAACGTCCCGTTACTCCGGAGAGCGCCAGGGACGCCCCAGCGCCGATCCCTGTGGGCCGTGGGCCCGTAGCCAGCGATCGACCTCCAGCATGCCGGACCAGCGATTTTCACACCATAGCGGCGCCAGCAGCGTGGGGCGGCGAGCGCTGGCCGAAACCCGATGCCAGACAATCTCCGGTGGGGTATGGCGAATCATCTCCCCGGCGATGGCGCCATATTCTGTGAGTTCGGGAGGCGTTAATCGACCGGCCCGCCAGGCCTTCGCCATAATACTGCCTTCAACGATATGTAATGGATGCAGTTTAATCCCGTCGACGCCAGTCTCCGCCACCTTTTCGAGCGTTTGCAGACAGGCCTGTTGGCCCTCGCCGGGTAGCCCGACAATCAGATGGCAGCACACCTTCATACCGCGCGCTCTGGCGCGTCGGGTCGTCTCCTGATAACAGGCAAAATCATGGCCGCGATTGATACGGTGCAAGGTTTTGTCGTGAGCGCTCTGTAGCCCCAGCTCCAACCAGACCTCATAGCCCTGTTCCCGGTAGTCGCTCAGCAAATCCAGCACGCTTTCCGGCACACAGTCTGGTCGCGTGCCAACACACAGCCCCACCACCTCCGCCCGGGCGACCGCCTGCTGGTACATTTTTCTTAACACTTCCACTTCCGCAAAGGTGCTGGTGTAAGCCTGAAAATAGGCAAGCCAGCGCCGAGCCCGATCCAGCTTGTCAGACTGCGTGTCCAGTTGCTCGCGGATAGATAGGTACTGCTGACTCTCATCGGCAAACGAGGCGACATTACAAAACGTGCAGCCCCCGCGCCCCAGGGTGCCATCCCGATTAGGACAGTTGAAGCCACCATGCAGCGCCAGCTTATGAACCTTTTCGCCGTAGCGGCGGCGAAGATCGCCGCCAAACATATTGACTAATTCCTGTAACTGCATAATCTGTCTGACCGGCCCGTGAAAAAAGGGGGCCAGCCTGCCATTATCCTTACCCTCTGGCGATGACCTGGATCAAGCGTCTGCGGGGGGATTTCTTCATATGCATATCCATTCACTATTACTGCAACTTTACCCGCAACCCAGCCAATAACTTATCCTTATATTTTCCCCTGTCTGGTTAAATTATTTATTCGGCCCCTAAAACAGTCATATAGATTGCATTTACAATGAAAACTGGTGAAAAAATCTGGAATTAAGTCTGACAGCAGCATTCATCGATATTGAAGGGCTGATAATTTAGTGAGAGGGATCACAGAAAGCCCAGCGCGGGTATTGGTCAGATTGCAGATTGAAACACCATAAAATCATTTAAATACATAAAGATAACAACAACCGACACGCTTTTTTGATAAATAAGTTTGCCATTTGACCTGTGTTCGCTTTCCCGATAAGTTGGAATTTCGCTGGAAGCTTTCTCGATGGGGGTCTCCCCATCATATTTATGCAGTAATTGAGATTCCCTCTTAAGCAAGTCCTCAACACTTGTGCCACCGCTGCGAAGGTCTGAAGGAGGGCGAATTCGGGTCAGGCGTGAATCACGCGCAACTCGTCGCCACAGCCCCTTCTGCGCCCAAAAGCAAACGGTATCGGGAATCTCGCAGAGCCTGGGGAGGTTCACTGATATGTTGTACGATAAATCCTTAGAGAAGGATAACTGTGGTTTTGGCCTGATCGCCCACATAGAAGGCGAACCCAGCCACAAAGTAGTGCGTACCGCTATCCACGCACTGGCCCGCATGCAGCACCGCGGCGCCATTCTTGCCGATGGTAAAACCGGCGATGGCTGCGGCCTGCTGTTACAGAAACCCGACCGTTTTTTCCGCCTGGTGGCCGAAGAGCGGGGCTGGCGTCTTGCCAAAAATTACGCGGTTGGCATGATTTTCTTAAGCAAGGACGACGCCATCGCGCGCGCCTGCCGCGAGATCGTTGAAGAGGAGCTGCGCCAGGAAACCCTGTCTATCGTCGGCTGGCGCGACGTGCCAACCAACGACGATGTACTCGGTGAAATCGCCCTCTCCTCCCTGCCCCGCATTGAGCAAATTTTTGTTAACGCCCCGGCGGGCTGGCGCCCACGCGATATGGAGCGCCGTCTGTTCATCGCCCGCCGCCGCATTGAAAAACGCATTCAGGATCAGGATTTCTACGTCTGTAGCCTGTCCAATCTGGTGAACATCTATAAAGGTCTGTGTATGCCGGCGGATCTGCCGCGCTTCTACCTGGACCTGGCCGATCTGCGCCTGGAATCCTCCATCTGCCTGTTTCACCAGCGCTTCTCCACTAATACCGTGCCGCGCTGGCCGCTGGCTCAGCCTTTCCGCTATCTGGCGCACAACGGTGAAATCAATACTATTACCGGTAACCGCCAGTGGGCCCGGGCTCGCACCTATAAGTTTAAGACCCCGCTGATTCCCGATCTGCAGGATGCCGCGCCTTTCGTTAACGAAACCGGATCCGACTCCAGCTCGCTGGATAACATGCTGGAGCTGCTGTTAAGCGGCGGTATGGATATTGTCCGCGCCATGCGTCTGCTGGTACCGCCGGCCTGGCAGAACAACCCGGATATGGATCCTGAACTGCGCGCCTTCTTCGACTTTAACTCCATGCATATGGAGCCCTGGGACGGCCCGGCGGGTATCGTTCTGTCCGACGGTCGCTTCGCGGCCTGTAGTCTGGACCGCAACGGCCTGCGCCCGGCGCGCTACGTCATCACCAAAGATAAGCTAATCACCTGCGCCTCGGAAGTGGGGATCTGGGACTATCAGCCCGATGAAGTGGTGGAAAAAGGGCGCGTCGGCCCTGGTGAACTGATGGTGATCGACACCCGTAGCGGGCAGATCCTGCACTCGGCGCAAACCGATGACGAGCTTAAGGGACGTCACCCTTACAAAGCCTGGATGGACCAGTACGTTCAGCGCCTGGTGCCCTTCGAAGAGCTGTCTGACGACCAGGTCGGCGTGCGTGAAATGGACGACACTCTGCTGTCGAGCTATCAGAAGCAGTTTAACTACAGCGGCGAAGAGCTGGACTCGGTGATCCGCGTTCTGGGCGAAAATGGCCAGGAGGCGACCGGATCCATGGGGGACGATACTCCCTTCGCCGTGCTCTCCAGCCAGCCGCGTATTATTTATGACTACTTCCGTCAGCAGTTCGCTCAGGTGACCAACCCGCCTATCGATCCGCTGCGCGAAGCCCATGTGATGTCACTGGCCACCAATATCGGTCGTGAGATGAACGTCTTCTGCGAAGCGGAAGGCCAGGCGCACCGCCTGAGCTTTAAGTCGCCGATCCTGCTGTGGTCTGACTTCCGTCAGCTCACCACCTTCGACGAAGAGTACTATCGCGCCGATACCCTGGATATCACTTACGATGCCAGCCAGACCGGCCTGGAAACCACTATTCAGACGCTGTGTGACGAAGCCGAACGCATGGTGCATAACGGTACCGTGCTACTGGTGCTCTCTGACCGCAATATCGCCAAAGATCGTCTGCCGGTTCCGGCGCCGATGGCGGTGGGAGCCATTCAGCGTCGCCTGATCGAGAAAAACCTGCGCTGCGACGCCAACATCATCGTCGAGACGGCCAGCGCCCGCGATCCGCACCACTTCGCGGTATTGCTCGGCTTTGGCGCCACGGCTATCTACCCGTATCTGGCCTATGAAACCCTGGCCCGTATGGTAGACAGCGGCACCATCAGCAAGTCCTGGCGCGAAGTGATGCTTAACTACCGGAACGGCATCAATAAAGGTCTGTACAAGATCATGTCCAAGATGGGGATTTCCACCATCGCTTCCTACCGCTGCGCCCAGTTGTTCGAAGCCGTGGGGCTGCACCAGGATCTGTGCGATCTCTGTTTCCCCGGCGTGGTTACCCGCATCGGCGGCGCCAGCTTTAGCGACTTCCAGCAGGATCTGCTGAACCTGTCGAAGCGCGCCTGGCTGGCCCGTAAGCCGCTGAGCCAGGGCGGGCTGCTGAAATACGTACACGGCGGCGAATACCATGCCTATAACCCGGATGTGGTCCGTACCCTGCAACAAGCGGTACAGAGTGGCGACTACCGGGACTATCAGGCCTACGCGAAGCTGGTTAACGAACGTCCTGTCGCGGCGCTGCGCGATCTGCTGGCGCTGAACCCGCAGGGCGAAGCCATCTCCGTAGACGCGGTCGAGCCCGCCAGCGAGCTGTTTAAACGCTTCGACACCGCGGCGATGTCCATCGGCGCCCTCAGCCCGGAAGCCCACGAGTCACTGGCCGAAGCGATGAATAGCATCGGCGGCTTCTCTAACTCTGGCGAAGGCGGCGAAGATCCGGCGCGCTATGGCACCAACAAAGTATCACGCATCAAGCAGGTTGCTTCGGGACGCTTTGGCGTAACCCCGGCCTACCTGAGCAGCGCCGACGTGATTCAGATTAAAGTGGCCCAGGGCGCCAAGCCGGGCGAAGGCGGACAGTTGCCCGGCGATAAGGTTACCCCTTATATTGCCAAACTGCGCTATTCAGTCCCCGGCGTGACCCTGATTTCACCGCCGCCGCACCATGATATCTACTCCATCGAGGATCTGGCGCAGTTGATCTTTGACCTTAAGCAGGTCAATCCGCAGGCGATGATCTCGGTGAAGCTGGTCTCCGAACCTGGCGTAGGCACCATCGCCACCGGCGTGGCCAAAGCCTATGCTGACCTCATCACCATTGCCGGTTACGACGGCGGTACCGGCGCCAGCCCTCTGACCTCGGTAAAATATGCCGGTTGTCCGTGGGAGCTGGGACTGGTCGAAACGCAGCAGGCGCTGGTGGCCAACGGCCTGCGTCACAAGATCCGCCTTCAGGTCGATGGCGGTCTGAAAACCGGGCTCGACATCATTAAAGCCGCTATCCTGGGTGCGGAAAGTTTCGGCTTCGGTACCGGACCTATGGTGGCGCTGGGCTGTAAATATCTGCGTATCTGCCACCTGAACAACTGCGCGACCGGTGTAGCAACCCAGGACGAAAAGCTGCGTAAGAACCATTACCACGGCCTGCCGTTCAAGGTAACCAACTACTTTGACTTCATCGCCCGGGAAACCCGCGAGCTGATGGCGTGGCTTGGCGTGAAGCGTCTGGTGGATCTGATTGGCCGCACCGATCTGCTGAAAGAGCTGGATGGCTTCACTGCGAAACAGCAGAAGCTGGATCTCTCTAAGCTGCTGGAGACCGCCGAGCCCCAGGCAGGCAAAGCGCTCCACTGCACCGAGAACAACCCGTCGTTCGATAACGGCGAGCTGAACGCCCAGTTGCTGAAGCAGGCGCAGCCCTTTGTCGATGAGAAACAGAGCAAAACCTTCTGGTTCGACATTCGCAACACCGATCGTTCAGTAGGCGCCGCGCTCTCGGGCTATATCGCCAGCCAGCACGGCGACCAGGGTCTGGCAGGCGATCCGATCCGCGCCCACTTTAGCGGTACCGCAGGCCAGAGCTTCGGGGTCTGGAACGCGGGCGGCGTTGAGCTGTTCCTGACCGGGGATGCCAACGACTACGTCGGTAAAGGCATGGCTGGCGGACTGATCGCGGTACGTCCGCCGGTCGGCTCCTCGTTCCACAGCCATGAAGCCAGCATCATCGGTAATACTTGTCTGTACGGCGCCACCGGCGGACGGCTGTTTGCCGCTGGCCGCGCGGGTGAGCGTTTTGCAGTACGTAACTCCGGGGCGCTCACCGTGGTGGAAGGTATCGGCGATAACGGCTGTGAATACATGACCGGCGGCGTGGTCTGCATCCTCGGCAAAACCGGGGTCAACTTCGGCGCAGGCATGACCGGCGGCTTTGCCTATGTACTGGATGACGACGGTGAATTCCGTAAGCGTGTCAACCCGGAGCTGGTGGAGGTGCTGCAGGTGGACGAACTGCCGATTCACGAAGAGCACCTGCGTGGGCTGATTACCGAGCACGTGCAGCACACCGGCTCGTCACGCGCAGAGGCGATCCTGGCCGACTGGTCGGAATTTGCCTCTAAATTCGCGCTGGTGAAGCCGAAGTCCAGCGATGTTAAAGCATTATTGGGTCACCGTAGCCGAACCGCCGCCGAGTTGCGGGTGCAGGCGCAGTAAGGGGTTGTTATGAGTCAGAACGTATACCAGTTTATCGATTTACAGCGCGTTGACCCGCCAAAGAAGCCGCTCAAGATCCGTAAGATCGAATTTGTTGAGATCTACGAGCCCTTTCTGGAAAATCAGGCCAGCGCCCAGGCAGACCGTTGCCTCGACTGCGGGAACCCCTATTGCGAATGGAAGTGCCCGGTCCATAACTACATCCCCAACTGGCTGAAGCTGGCCAACGAGGGGCGTATTGTGGAAGCGGCGGAGCTCTCGCACCAGACCAACACGCTGCCGGAAGTCTGCGGCCGCGTCTGCCCGCAGGACAGGCTTTGTGAAGGCGCCTGTACGCTGAATGACGAGTTCGGTGCCGTGACCATCGGCAATATCGAGCGCTATATCAACGATAAAGCCCTTGAGATGGGCTGGCGCCCGGACCTTACCGGCGTGAAGCAGACCGGCAAGCGAGTGGCGATTATCGGTGCCGGACCGGCCGGACTGGCCTGTGCCGATGTCCTGACCCGCAACGGCGTGAAGGCGGTGGTCTTTGACCGCCATCCGGAAATCGGCGGTCTGCTGACCTTCGGCATTCCGGCCTTCAAGCTGGAAAAAGAGGTGATGACCCGCCGCCGCGAAATCTTCTCCGGTATGGGCATTGAGTTTAAGCTCAACACCGAAGTAGGCAAGGATGTAGAGCTGGACAGCCTGCTGGCCGACTATGATGCGGTCTTCCTCGGCGTGGGCACCTATCAGTCGATGCGCGGCGGCCTGGAAAATGAAGATGCGCCAGGCGTTTACGAGGCCCTGCCGTTCCTGATTGCCAACACCCGCCAACTGATGGGCTTCTCTGAAGATCCGCAGCAGCCCTACACCAGCATGGAAGGCAAGCGCGTGGTGGTACTGGGCGGCGGCGATACGGCGATGGACTGCGTGCGTACCTCGGTGCGCCAGGGGGCGACCCACGTCACCTGCGCCTACCGTCGTGACGAAGAGAACATGCCAGGCTCGAAGCGCGAAGTGAAGAACGCCCGTGAAGAGGGGGTGGAGTTTCAGTTCAACCTTCAGCCGCTGGGCGTTGAGATCAACGACAATGGCCGGGTGTGTGGCGTGAAAATGGCACGTACCGAAATGGGCGAGCCCGATGATAAAGGGCGCCGTCGCGCCGAGATCGTTGCTGGTTCAGAGCACGTGCTGCCCGCCGATGCCGTAGTGATGGCCTTTGGTTTCCGTCCGCATCCTATGCACTGGCTGGAGAAGCACAGCGTCGAGCTGGACGGCCAGGGCCGCGTCATTGCGCCGGAAGGCAGCGATAACGCGTTCCAGACCAGCAATCCGAAAATCTTCGCTGGCGGCGATATCGTTCGCGGTTCCGATCTGGTGGTCACCGCTATTGCCGAAGGCCGTAAAGCGGCAGACGGCATTCTTAACTTCCTTGAAGTCTGATAGGAACAGAACAAGCCGCGGGTTACCGCGGCTTGTATATCCAACGCCGTATTACGGGTTATCCTCCGGCGGATAGGCCGAAGGCGCTGGCGCAACGCCCAGTTGTTTTTCCACCCAGGCGACCAGCAAAAAAGTCACCACGCTCACCAGGGCTCCGGCGACAATCGCCATCACATCCCACGGTTCACCCGCCAACTGCCAACCCAGCCCTGCAAGACTGCCCAACAGAATTGACCAGAATCCAGCATGAGGCGTCGCCTTTTCCCACAGTAAACCAAATACCCAGGCCGCAAAGGGACCACTCGCCCGTAGCGTAAAGGCGAACATGAGCAGAGAAATAATTTCGCCGCTCCACAGCGAAAGCAGAATGGCGCAGCCACCAACAATCAGAACCACAATCCGACTCAGCGCCAGGTTATTCACCGGTCGCCCGGAAAACAAATATTTCTCATGCAGATCGTGGGTGTAGATGCTGGCGGCCCCAAGTAAATCACCAGAGGCGCTCGACAACGTAGCGGAGATTACCGCAGAAAGTAGCAAACCAGAAATCAGCGGTGGCAACAAAGAGACGGAGAGCGTCGCCAGGGCATTATTCGCTTCGATATCAGGGAAAACAGCCAACGCGATCAGGCCCAGCACGGCAGGAATAAAAGCGTACAGCGCCATAAACAGGCTACAGAGCAGAGAACCCGCCACGGCGACTTTCTCATTACGGGCGGAATAATAGCGTTGTACCGCCTCCTGACCGGTGGAAAAGGTCATAAAATACATGAGGACCAGGCCAAAAATTGTCTTCCAGCCCAGCAGAGTAAAATCGAATTTTTCCTCGGGGACATGATTAACGACATACTGCCAGCCGCCATCCAGTGAGGAAAGAGCGACCGGTACCGCCACCGCAAACCCGAAAATAATCAGGAAAAACTGAACAAAATCGGTCAGCGTTACGCTCCACATTCCTCCCAGCCAGGTATAGAACACCACGATAACGCCTGAGCTAATCACGGCGTAGTGGGTATCGATCCCGGTCAGAACATGAACAATGGTAGCTGTAGCGGTAATTTGCGCCGCGGCCAGCGCCACCAAAGACAGCAGAGAAACCACACTGGTGATGAGATAGCTGGCCGAACCGTAGCGGCGACCAATAATCTCTGGCACCGTCGTCGCCATAGTCCGGCGCATAAAGGGGGCGATAAAAGAGACCAGAAAGATCCCCAATCCCGTAGCTACCACGTACCAGCCAGCGGACAGCCCCCAGGCGCCGTAAGCCTTAGCGGCGACGCCGACCGAACTGCCGCCGCCTATTTCCGTTGCCGCCAGCGTACCAGCCAGCATAATCGGCCCGAGTCGTCGACCAGCCAGATGATAATCCTGCGCATTGGTAATTCGGGTCCGGGCATAAAAACCAATGCCGACCATTACCAACATATAAACAATAATGATGATGTAGATAACGGCTTCTCGCTCCATCTGCGCCCTCCTGGAAAAAGTGGTGAGACAGCGCTAACAGGCAAAAAACATACCAGCCGTATAAAAGGAGAGACTACCGGCAAATACAGGGGGAAAGATCACTCATTATGATAGACATATAACGAAACGATAAAGATTCACTGAATCGATGACACCCAGCGCGAAGAGGCAGAAATAATCAGGTTAAGGGGGACTGCGCCCCCTCTCATTATGGGAAATCGTAAGACGATGGCAGCAAACAGGCCGCGAATTTCCCCGCAGCCTGTTTCATTCCCTGACGCCTTCCTGATTTTCTGCACAGCCCGGCGCTGCCGGATGCCGCCGGCAATCCGCTTTTACCGGCGTTTCCGAGCGTGGCGTCCCCGCTGGCGCCCAGCGATAATCTACCATCCGCGCCCGATACACGGAGTTGGTCACATAATTATCCTTCGGCATCTGCTTACCGAAGTACGGACTGACATATTCCCAGACAATCCTGCCGCGCGGCGTAACCTGGAAAAAGCGCCCGTTCTGGCCTTCGTTAATCAGGGTATTGCCGTTAGGCAGACGCTGGGCGTTACTGATAAAGGCGCTGTAGAAGCTCCATACCGCCCTGCCTGACTGCTGGGCTGAATATTCCCAGACGATCTGCCGGGTTTTCGGATTGACTTCGATCACCCGCGAGGCGGAGAAAACCCCCTGACGCGGCGGCGGAAAACCCGCCTGGCCCTGGTTATCGAAAATCAACAGATTACCGGCGCCGGGCAGCCCTTTGCCGATCATATGCACATCATGGGCTCCCACCATCTGATCCAGGGGGCGCGGCAGGGGATCGCCAAGCTTTAGCGGGGGATAATCCGGCCCGATACGCCACACGACCTGCTTCGTCTTCTTATCAATAATGACCGCGACATTGCCGTTGCGCGAATTGACCAGAATGTTGTCAGGCGCAAAGCGGCGATCGCCGGCATCAAACCAACGGTTTTCCCCCAGCGGCGCCGCAGTATTGAAATGCAGAAAGTCGGGATCGCGACTCTGTTTGATCAACGTTATCTGCTGCGGTGAAAAGCCCAGTTGATACAGATGATCGCCCACCCACCAACGCCAGACCGTTTTGCCCTCTGGCGTCACCTCTTCGATATTGTTATCGATTACCGGATAGTCGAACCCCGGCAGCCGACGCTTTGCCGCCCCCATAATCAGGGTGTTGCCATTATCCAGCCGACGGATATCGTGATGCTGATGCAATGGCTTACGCTGGCTGCCGTGGCGCCAGACTTCCCTGCCATTCCAGTCCATCTCGCCTACTACCGCGTTCAGCATGCCGTTGCCCGGCGTCGCCGCTTTTTCCGGCTTATCCTGACGCTCAAGCTGAACCAGGAGATGTCCTTTAGCGCCGTCTATCGGCCATGGGGGGAAACTCTCGTTATTCCAGCGTTTGACCTCGTTGCCGTTCATATCAATCAGATGGGTTTTGCGATCGCCGCCGGGAAACAGAATATAGCCGTTCCATGCCCGCAACGGGTCGTAATAAGTCGTTCCGGTTGGGAAACTGCCCGGCCCGGCGCTGACCGCCGCGCTAAACAGCAGCGCGCAGGCGCATCCCATTAGCCACGATTTTGTCACGCCACCTCCCGCTTTGCGTTATGATCCTCCATGCTAATACAGCAAAACGGCACATGCTTTCCGGTGGCGTCATTTTCAGCGTTATCCAGGTATTCCCTCAGCGTCTGGCCGGAATATTCACGCGCTTACGCTGACGCTTTCCCGGCTGCGCTCCGCTCAGAGGCAGCCCATCAATAGCGTCATGGGTACGCAGGGCATCGGGGCGCAGCCAGCGCTGTACCCGGGAAGGCATATCCAGACCAATCAGCAGAATCACCACAAAGGTCAGACTAAACGAGAGCGAGCCCAGCGCGGTGCCCAGATCCAACTGCCGGGCGATGGTGGCGCCCAGCACTGGCGCCAGCGCGCCACCCAGCGCCCCGACGTTATAGGTAAATCCCAGGCCTGCAGCACGCTGATCGGTATCGAAGTAGCCGCCGATAAGCTTAGGCAGGATCCCGGAGATCCCCTGCCCCAGCATCTGTTGAAAAAAGAGCAGTAGCCCCAGAACCCAGACGCTGGTTCCCCCCACCGCAAAGACCGGAATAATCAGAAGTTGCGATGCCAGCAGGCTATAGACATAGGCCCGCCGTGTACCCAGCCAGTCCCCCAGAAAGCCGCCAACGCAACAGCCGACCGCCGCGCCAAAGCCGCTAAAGAACAGGACCTGCGCAACAGTGCCCGGATCATAGGCCAGCTCGGTTTTAAGCCAGGTCGGCAACAGCGCCTGGATAGGCCAGGAGTAGAGAAAGGCAAACAGGACCACCACCATCAACATCACGCCGGTTGGCCAGCGTCGACCCGCGCTCTGTACCATAAAGCTGATAAAGATCGCAGCACATAACAGACCGAGCACCGCCACTATCGCCGCATTCTGTAACTCCCCGGCGAAACAGAACCAAAGAGCAACGCCCGCCGTCAGCGTCATCACCACATTGGCCAGCCGGTGCTCGCCGCGATACAGGATATCAACCATGGTGCGCACCGGGGCTTTGCCCGCATGCCGCTCTTTCCAGTCTTCCGCCTCCGGGATGTTCTTGCGCAGCCACAGGGCAAAGATAATGGGCAGAATGCCGATGAAGAACAACGCCCGCCATCCCCAGACCGGCACCACCAGGCTGTATACCAGCGCCGCCACCACCGCGCCGACCGAAAATCCGGAGATCAAAAAGCCGCTGGCTTTATTGCGTAAATGGCGGGGCCAGCTTTCAATCACATAAGTGGCGCTGGAACCATATTCCCCTGCCATCCCCATACCTATCACCAGACGGGCGATAAACAGGGTGGTATAGCCCGGCGCCAGACCACAGGCCAGAGTACCGACCGAAAACAGTACGATACTGGTGATCATCGCCAGCCGTCGCCCGTAGCGATCGCCCATGGCGCCAAGCAGCAAACCGCCAAACCAGCGGGAGATAAACGCGGCGGAGATCAGGCTGGCGGCCTGGACGGTCGTCAGGCCAAAATCCGCCTGAATCTCCGTTAATACCAGCGCGATCAGAACAAAATCGAATCCATCAAGCAGATACCCCAGCCAGGCGGCGGAAAAGGCACGCCACTGCGTCCGGTTGAGATGGCGATACCACGGGATCGTTGGAGCGGTTGTACTCATCGGTGTCTCCCGCAACGGGCTCTGCCCGTTTGCTGACAATGATCGGATGCCGGTAGCTACCGGCAATACCGGGGCTTAGCGTGACCCGTTCTCTTCCTGCAGCTGTCGCGCCAGCGTTTTCAGGGCCGGCAGGAACCGCTCATCTACCGGGGAAAAAGGCTTGCGGCACAGCGGTACCGCCACCACATCCATATAGTGCAACAGGGTCTTCAGGCCGCGAAAGACGCCGGTCTGAATCAGCAGACCGATAACCTCGTTACACTGGCTTTGCAGGCGACGGGCCTGATCGACCTCACCCTGCGCCAGCGCACGGGCAATGGCTTTGTAGCGCCAGCCCATCACGTTGTAGGTACTGCCGATCCCACCGTTAGCCCCGGCCAACAGGCCGCTGGCGAAGATCTCGTCATAACCGTTATAAAGCACCAGTTCAGGATGAGCTCGGCGGATCTGCTCCATCTGATAGAGGTCGCCGGAAGTCTGCTTCAACGCCGCTACGCCCGGTAAGGTGACCAACTGGCTAATCTGATCCAGCGTAAGCTGTACGCCGCTGAGCGCCGGAATGTTATAGACCACCATTGGCAGCCCCCGGGCGGCATCGATAATGGCGCGATAGTGATCGCAGTGCTCCGCAAAACTGAAGGGGTAGTAAAACGGCGTTACCGCCGATACGGCATCATAACCGTAGCGCTGCGCCGCCACGGCCAGTTGCTGACTCTCTGCGGTGCTGACGCAGCCGACATGAGCGATCAGTTTGATCCTTCCCGCCGCCTCCTGGGCCACAGTTTCCAGTACCTCTTCCCGTTCGGCGATGCTCTGGACAAAGGCCTCGCCGGTAGAGCCCCCCACATACAGGCCATCGATCCCCTGGCTGATATTAAAACGAACCAACTGGCGCAAGCTGGTGGTATCCAGCCGCTGTTCGCGATCAAACGGCGTAAGCAACGCGGACATAACCCCTTTAAGACTGGCTGACATAGAGACCTCATTCATGTTGGGAATGCAGAAACTATATACCTTTATACCTATTATACCAGACTAAAAAAGCGACACCCCAGTGACTGAATGTTCAGTTTGGGAGCAACTTCACTAAAACGGACGACGTTCGCAGACCGGTAACGCGCTTAACGCAGACGTGCCCAGGTAGCAAAAACGCTGGTGAGATGCTCCTGCAAAGCGCGATCGGCCGCATCGGGGCTGCGATCGCAAATGGCGTTATAGATCCTGATATGTTGCTGATAGCTTTCACTATTGTGCTGATGCAGCTCTTCATCGGCCACCCCTGGGCGGGCGGCGATTAACCAGTCCAGCAGGGCAACGTGGATAGCCATAAAGATGGGATTGCCGGGAATGCTGGCCAGCACCCGGTGAAACTCAATATCCGAGCGAATAAACCGGGCATTATCATCCAGCGACTGACTGTTGTGCTCCAGGGCTTTCCCCAGTTCAGCGATTTGATCATCGCTGGCATAACTGGCCGCGTAACGCACCAGGCTGGATTCGAAGAACAGGCGCAACTGCTCGAAGTGGGCGATCCCCCCCGGCTGGGACAGGAAATCCTGCGCCATGCCAGACAGCTCGCTGATAATGGTGTCCGCAGAGGGGCGAGAGACCCGGGCGCGCTCGCCGTTGTTTATCTGCACCAGCCCCTTACGTCTGAGCGCCGCCAGTGCTTCACGTACTGAAGGACGCCCCACATCGAACATCGTCATCAGCTCACGCTCCGACGGCAGTGGATCTCCTTCAGAAAATTCACGGCGACGGATCATCTGCTCCAGCTCCTCCTCCACCATGTCTGAGAGCTTTTTACGCGTCAGCGGACGACGACGCAGGCTGCCCGCATCCTTGCCTGCCGGTTGATCGAATGAACTCATAAGCGCTGTTTATCCGGAAATATTGGTAGAAAAGGTATACCACAAAGGGGACTACAGATGATAAAGAAACAGGGCCATTTGGCCCTGTTTGATTTACTTCACAACCCGCAACGTCGGGCGGCCACCGCGCGGCGGCGGCGGATCGTCATCCGGGTTATCGTCGTCAGCGTCCGGCCTGTCGCCGTCGATGACCGACATCAGGGTTTCACCTTCATCAGTGGCAGGCTGCTCGCCCGACACCTCGGCACCCTCTTCATAAGCCGCTTCCGGCTCAAACATGGTTCCAGCGCCGTTTTCCCGGGCATAGACGGCCAGTACCGCATACATCGGCACGTTGACCTGACGCGGCACGCCACCAAAGCGCGCATTAAAACGCACTTCGTCATTGCCCAGCTCCAGATTCCCTACGGCACGCGGCGCGATGTTCAGGACAATCTGCCCGTCGCGCGCGTACTCCATTGGCACATTCACGCCCGGCAGGGTGACATCCACCACCAGGTGCGGCGTTAGCTGGTTGTCCAGCAGCCAGTCGTAGAAAGCCCGCAGCAGATAAGGGCGACGCGGGGATAACTGCGTAATGTCCATTAGCCTTAGCTCCGGCTCAGACGGATTTCACGTTCGGCTTCAGTCAGGGAAGCCAGGAATGAATCACGTTCGAAGACGCGAGTCATATAGCCCTTCAGCTCTTTTGAACCTGCACCGCTCATCTCAATGCCCAGAACCGGCAAACGCCACAGCAGCGGCGCCAGGTAGCAGTCTACCAGGCTGAACTCATCGCTCAGGAAGTAAGGCTTCTGAGTGAATACCGGCGCGATAGCCAGCAGCTCTTCACGCAGTTGCTTACGCGCCGCATCGGCCTCCTGAGCGGAGCCTTTCTCGATGATATTCATCAGCGAGTACCAGTCTTTCTCGATCCGCTGCATATAAAGGCGGCTCTCACCGCGCGCCACCGGATAAACCGGCATCAGCGGCGGGTGCGGGAAGCGCTCATCCAGGTACTCCATGATGATACGGGACTCCCACAACGTCAGTTCCCGGTCGACCAGAGTCGGTACGCTCTGGCTGGGATTGAGGTCGATCAGGTCCTGAGGCAGGTTATCCATCTCAACGTTCTCAATCTCAAAGCTGACGCCTTTTTCAGCCAAAACAATACGTACCTGATGGCTATAGATATCAACAGGACCAGAAAACAGCGTCATTACCGAACGTTTGTTGGCAGCGACAGCCATGAAAACCTCCAGGTATATTCAGAAAAATACTGCTGCCAGCCGCAATCAAGACCGGCGTGATTAGAATCGCCTTCGCTGCCGGTTGCTTTTGTTGACGCTCATTGCGCAAAACATCAGCAGTTACCAGCATTTGGGCAGAAAATTGGATGATAGTTTACCAGATTTTACGCGTAGTGTGGTGAAGGGATTTGGGGTTTTCACCCAAAAGCCCTCGCCGCCAGGTCTCGGACATAAAAAAACCCCGCCAGAGCGGGGTTTTTCGCCAATTGCAGTCTGCAATTAACGCTTGGAGAACTGCGGACGACGACGTGCTTTACGCAGACCGACTTTCTTACGTTCAACCTGACGAGCGTCACGAGTGACGAAGCCAGCTTTACGCAGTTCGGAGCGCAGAGACTCATCGTACTCCATCAGAGCGCGAGTGATACCGTGACGGATAGCACCTGCCTGACCGGAGATACCACCACCTTTAACAGTGATGTACAGATCCAGTTTTTCAACCATGTCGACCAGTTCCAGCGGCTGGCGAACTACCATGCGAGCAGTTTCGCGACCGAAGTACTGTTCCAGCGTACGCTGGTTGATAACGATTTTACCGTTGCCCGGTTTGATGAACACGCGAGCGGCGGAGCTTTTGCGGCGACCAGTGCCGTAGTATTGAGTTTCAGCCATTGCCTGTAATCCCGATTAAATGTCCAGAACTTGCGGTTGCTGCGCCGCGTGGTTGTGCTCGTTGCCAGCGTAAACTTTGAGTTTACGATACATGGCACGGCCCAGCGGCCCTTTCGGCAGCATACCTTTAACCGCGATTTCAATCACACGCTCAGGACGGCGGGCAATCATCTCTTCAAAGGTCGCTTCTTTGATACCACCGATGTGGCCGGTGTGATGGTAGTACATCTTGTCAGTACGCTTGTGGCCAGTGACGGCAACTTTTTCTGCGTTCAGAACGATGATGTAGTCACCGGTATCAACGTGCGGAGTGTATTCCGCTTTGTGCTTACCGCGCAGGCGGCGAGCCAGCTCAGTAGCCAGACGGCCCAGGGTTTTACCGGTCGCGTCAACAACATACCAGTCGCGTTTTACGGTTTCTGGTTTAGCTGTAAAAGTTTTCATTAAAAGCTTACCCAAATTAAGTTACACGTTGGTGAACACCCAAACGTTTCAAAATCAGTTGAGGTTCACACGACATTGTCCAGTAAACCTACCCCCTCGGATAGTTTTCACCGGCACTCTAAAGTTTCGGGAAAAAAACTTTGTTGTAACGTGGGGTCGCAAGATTATAGAGAAGTCACAGGTAAAGATCGACCCCTTTTTGGGATTTGGATGAGGGCGGCGGCGGGCTACGGGTAACGTCCTGCGGCCTGCTTCCCTCACCCCGGCCCTCTCCCACGGGGAGAGGGCCGGGGTGACTTCAGGGCATATGCTCGCGCTTCAGGTACTCTTCGCTCTGCATCTCCTGCAGGCGCGACAGGCAGCGCTGGAACTCAAATTTCAGTTTCTCTCCCTGATAGATTTCCAGCAATGGCGCGACGGCGCAGACCACCAGCTTCACATGACGCTCGTAGAACTCATCCACCAGGGCGATAAAACGCCGGGCCTCGCTCTCCATCTGCCGGGTCATCACCGGTACGTCGTAGAGCAGTACCGTATGGTAGAGACGTGAAAGCGCAATGTAATCGTGCTGACTGCGGGCGTCGACGCACAGCCGTTCAAAGCTGGCCGCCACGGTCTGATCCACGCTGCCCAATACCGGCAGCGCCCGGTGATTAACCTCCAGGGTTTCCGGCGTCTGCTCACGACTGCCCGACAGCGCCTGCCATAGCTGCGCCATCTGCCCGTGCGTCTGCTCATTAAGGGGAGACAGCCACAGATGCGCCTGAGTCAGGGTCCGCAGACGGTAGTCGATACCGGCATCCACGTTCATCACGTCACACCAGGTTTTAATCGCCTCGATGGCAGGCAGGAAGCGGGCGCGCTGCAGACCGTTGCGATACAGATCGTCCGGCGGAATATTCGATGTGGCCACCAGAGTGATGCCGCGGCGAAACAGCGCCTCCATCAGACCGCCCAACAGCATAGCGTCAGTAATATCGGAGACAAAAAATTCATCGAAGCAGATCACATCCGCCTGGGCCTTAAACCCGTCAGCCACGATCTCCAACGGGTCGCTGTGCCCCTGCAGGGTGGTCAGCTCTTCATGAACCCGCAGCATAAAGCGATGGAAGTGAAGGCGTAGCTTACGTTCCCCAGGCAGACTCTGAAAAAAGAGGTCCATCAGCCAGGTTTTACCGCGCCCAACGCCCCCCCACATATAAAGGCCGCGAACCGGCTCAACATCGGCGGTGGTCGCCTGCCGCTTGCCAAGCAGTTTGCCGAAGCGGGCACGTAGCCCTCCGCCGCTGTCGGAAGACGGTGCAGGCCGTTCGCCCAGCTCCTGCCAGATGGTGGTTAATCGGGAGACGGCTTCCTGCTGAACGTCGTCCGGTTGATGAGAGCCCTGCTTCAGGGCCTGCTGATAGCGCGATGTTGGGGAAAGGCTTTGCATGGTGATATTGTCGTTTTATAAAAAGTACTCAACCGCACGGGTTGACGAAAAAATTGCCGTTCTACCATAAGCGATGCACGCTCAGGATTCCACTTCTGGCAGATTAACGGTTATAGTGGAACAAGTTTGACCGGCCTGTGCCGTCAGAACCCTACGGAAAACAAGACAACGGGAGTCGTTCATGACCTGGGAATATGCGCTCATTGGGTTAGTCGTCGGTATCATTATCGGCGCCGTCGCGATGCGTTTTGGCAGCCGTAAGCTCCGCCAGCAGCAGGCCCTGCAGTACGAACTGGAACAAAAAAAAGCAGAGCTGGACACCTGGCGTGAAGAGCTGGTCGGCCACTTTGCTCATAGCGCCGAGCTACTGGACAATATGGCCCACGATTATCGCCAGCTCTATCAGCATATGGCCAAAAGCTCCAGCAACCTGCTGCCGGAGATGTCCGCTGAAAGCAACCCCTTTCGCAATCGTCTGAGCGAATCGGAAGCCAGCAACGATCAGGCGCCGGTACAGATGCCGCGCGACTATTCGGAAGGGGCGTCAGGCTTGTTACGTGGGCGTAAGCATCAGTAATTTCTTATAATAATGGGTCGCATCAGCGGCCCGTTTTTTTACCCCCGCCGCATTTATCGGGCATTGTGACCCGCCCCGGAATTCACTACTATCGGTGGGGATTGACTGCCCATTTCTCTTTCTGGTTGCGAGAGCATCAATGAAGAACAAAACTTTACTGTTCAGTGCATTAGCATTAAGCGTCGGACTGACGCTTTCAACCTCTCTGCCGGTAAGCGCGGCATTACCCGCACAAGTTTCCGGCCAGCCGCTGCCCAGCCTTGCGCCTATGCTGGATAAAGTCCTGCCCGCCGTGGTGAGCATTAAGGTGGAAGGCAGCGCGCGGCAAAACCCACAAATTCCCGAAGAGCTGCGGCGCTTCTTCGGCAATATTCCGGATCAGCCCGCCCAGCCGTTCGAAGGCCTGGGCTCCGGCGTCATCATTGACGCCACCAAAGGCTATGTGCTGACCAACAACCACGTCATTAATCAGGCCCAGAAAATTAGCGTGCAGTTGAACGATGGCCGTGAATTTGAGGCTAAGCTTATCGGCAGTGATAAGCAGAGCGATATCGCGCTGGTTCAGATCCAGAAAGCCAGCAAGCTGACGGCGATTAAAATCGCCGATTCCGATAAGCTGCGGGTTGGCGACTTCGCAGTGGCGGTCGGCAACCCCTTCGGACTGGGACAGACGGCCACCTCCGGCATTATTTCGGCGCTGGGCCGTAGCGGCCTGAGCATGGAAGGCCTGGAGAACTTTATCCAGACCGATGCCTCCATTAACCGCGGCAACTCCGGTGGTGCGCTGCTCAACCTGAACGGCGAACTGATTGGGATTAACACCGCCATCCTGGCCCCAGGCGGCGGCAATGTAGGAATCGGTTTCGCCATTCCTTCCAATATGGTGAAGATTCTTTCCGACCAGCTGATTCAGACCGGTGAAGTCCGCCGTGGCCTGCTGGGCATTCGGGGAACCGAAATGAGCGCCGATATTGCCAAAGCCTTTAACCTCGATACCCAACGTGGTGCCTTCGTCAGCGAAGTTATGCCAGGCTCTGGCTCTGCCAAAGCGGGGATTAAAGCTGGGGATGTGATCACCGCGCTCAACGGCAATCGGCTCAACAGTTTCGCCGAATTGCGCGCCAGAATCGCCACCAGCGAGCCAGGCAGCAAGGTGAAGCTGGGCCTGCTGCGCAACGGCAAACCGATGACGGTAGAAGTGACCCTGGATAAGAGTACGTCCGCTTCCGCCAGCGCTGAACTGATCGCTCCCGCCCTGCGCGGTGCGGCACTGAGCGACGGTCATCTGAAAGATGGCGTGACCCAGGGGATCGTTATCGACAACCTGGAAAAGGGCAGCCCTGCGGCTCAGGCCGGTCTGCATAAAGGGGATGTGATTATCGGCGTTAACCGTGAACGGGTACGCACCATCGCGCAGATGCGCAAGATTATGGAAAGCAAACCCGCCATTGTCGCGCTGAACGTCGTACGCGGCTCCGACAACATCTACCTGCTGTTACGGTAATGCGCCTTCACGCGGGTATTCCTCATAGGATGCCCGCGGAACTCGTGCTATGCTGCGAGCGTTTTCATCTTTGGTTAATCAATATCCATGTTTCTGAAACTGTTACGCCCGCTGATCGTTGGCCTGGTTGTCGCAGGTCTGTTGCTGACGTTTATCCCTTCACTGCGCCAGATTAATTCGTCGTCTTCGCAGCAAGTGGATAGCTCAGATAAAACGCCTTTAAGCTACAATGCTGCGGTGCGCCGCGCCGCGCCGGCCGTAGTGAACGTTTACAGTCGTACTGCCCCCAATCACCAGATGAAAATTCGCTCTCTGGGGGCTGGCGTGATCATGGATAATCGCGGCTACATTATTACCAATAAGCACGTGATTAACGGTGCGGACCAGATTATCGTCGCCCTGCAGGACGGGCGTTTCTTCGAAGCCCTGCTGGTTGGTTCCGATCCCCTGACCGACCTGGCGGTCCTGAAGATTAACGCCAGCTCGCTGCCAACCATTCCCATGAATCTGAAGCGTACGCCGCATATCGGCGATGTGGTGATGGCGATAGGCAACCCCTATAACCTGGGCCAGACCATTACGCTGGGAATTATCAGCGCTACCGGGCGCGTAGGTCTGAGCCCCAGCGGACATCAGAATTTCCTGCAGACCGATGCGTCGATTAACCACGGCAACTCCGGCGGCGCGCTGGTGAATTCGCTGGGCGAGCTGGTCGGTATTAATACCCTCTCCTTTGATAAGAGCAGCGATGGCGAAACGCCGGAAGGACTGGGCTTTGCCATTCCGGTACAGCTGGCCACCAAAATCATGGATAAGCTGATTCGCGATGGTCGGGTGATCCGCGGCTATATCGGCATTACCGGTATGGATGCGCCGAAGATTCATGGCCAGGGTCAGGGAAGCCCGGATCCGCTGCAGGGCATCATCGTGAAAGCGGTAGAGCCGGACGGCCCGGCTGCCCGGGCAGGTATTCAGCCTAATGATGTACTGCTCTCGGTAGGAAGCAAGCCAGCAGTCTCGGCCGTGGAGACCATGGACCAGGTAGCGGAGATTCGTCCCGGTTCGGTTATTCCGGTGGAAATCCTGCGTGACAACCGCAAGCTGACGGTTCAGGTGTCAATTCAGGAATACCCCAACGCCGAATAACCTTGCCGTTAAGGCACAAAAAACCGGAATCAATGATTCCGGTTTTTTGCTTCACTATATCGGAGTTACTTGCCGACAAACTCTTCGCCCAGGGCGATGTCCTGCTTCAGAGTATCCAACATGCCTTCCAGCGCCTGCTGCTCAAAGCTGCTCAAGGTGCCGATGGGCTTATACTCAACGATCCCCTCTTTACCCAACAGCAGCGGTTGAGAGAAGAAACGAGCATGCTGGCCATCGCCTTCCACATAGGCGCACTCTACCACGCCCTGCTCACCGTTCATCGCCCGTACCAGCGACAGCCCGAAACGTGCCGCTGCCTGCCCCATCGAGAGCGTGGCCGAACCGCCACCGGCTTTGGCTTCCACCACTTCGGTGCCGGCATTCTGGATGCGTTTGGTCAGACTGGCGACTTCCTGATCGCTGAAGCTCACGCCAGAAATCTGGGAAAGAAGCGGCAGAATAGTTACGCCAGAGTGGCCGCCAATCACCGGTACCTCGATCTCCGATGATGGCTTACCTTTCAGCGCCGCCACAAAAGTGTTGGCGCGGATAATATCCAGCGTGGTCACCCCAAACAGCTTTCTTTTATCGTAAACGCCCGCTTTTTTAAGCACCTCAGCCGCAATCGCCACTGTGGTGTTTACCGGGTTAGTAATAATGCCGATGCAGGCTTCCGGGCAGGCTTTCGCCACCTGCTCAATCAAATTTCTGACGATCCCGGCATTAACATTAAACAGGTCAGAACGATCCATTCCCGGCTTACGGGCAACGCCTGCGGAAATGAGCACGACGTCGGCGCCATTCAATGCCGGCGTGGCGTCTTCACCAGAATATCCTTTAACGGTCACTTCACCCGGGATATGACTAAGATCCACCGCAACCCCTGGGGTAACGGGTGCAATATCGTAAAGCGAGAGTTCTGAACCTGACGGGAGCTGGGTTTTTAACAGAAGTGCAAGCGCCTGACCAATGCCGCCAGCCGCGCCGAGGACTGCAACTTTCATCCTAAAACTCCTTATTATGGTTGGCAAAATTATGCCGTAACTTCAGCTGTCACAGACCATAATCCAGGGAGCAGGTAATTACAAATATCCCGGAAATAAAATGCGATGCTACGCAACAACTTAGCTGGGAAAATGCCATACTTGCCCCCCGGATAAATTAGGGTACAGGCCATGTCACAACCAAACATCGACATCTAGCTCAGTAACATTACACCCATTTTCCTTTATTAAACAACATCATTTTAACAACATTAAATTAACTTTATTTTAATTTATAAACGCCGTCACATTATGCTGAAAATAAGCTTTATTGATGTAAAACGTCGATTCCATAACATTATTTCATCCGACGTTCTGGCAAAGATTTGCATAAAAATTCATTAAAATGCATAATTGACGCTATCCCCGTCTCTGTTATGGAACTATCAATATGAGAACGCCCGCCAGACAAGAAGAATTAGTCAGAGCCTTTAAGGCGCTATTGAAAGAAGAGAAATTCAGCTCCCAGGGTGAAATCGTCCTGGCGTTACAGGATCAGGGCTTCGAGAATATTAATCAGTCGAAAGTGTCGCGCATGCTGACAAAATTCGGCGCGGTACGTACCCGCAATGCAAAAATGGAGATGGTCTATTGCCTTCCGGCTGAGCTGGGCGTACCAACCACCTCCAGCCCGCTGAAAAACCTGGTGCTGGATATCGACTATAACGATGCCGTCGTGGTGATTCATACCAGCCCTGGCGCTGCGCAACTGATTGCCCGCCTGCTCGATTCACTGGGTAAATCAGAGGGGATCCTCGGCACCATCGCCGGCGATGATACTATCTTTACCACCCCGTCGCGCAACTTTTCCGTCCGTCAACTCTACGAAGCCATTCTGGTGCTTTTCGATCAGGAGCTGTAAACCGCCTGCCTCCACCGCCTGACCGCGGTGGCCCCCTTTTATTGTCACAATCCCGCTATTTTTTACCGTTCGTGCTTTCAGCTCAGCGGCGACCCGTTAACACGCCATCAAAAGGCACAAAAAATCCATTCCCTGCATCTATATGATTTTCTTATAAAAAAAATAAAATAAAGTGATAAGCATGACGTTTTTATAACTAAATAGACTTAAAACTAGTTTTATTAACATAAAATTTCATTGTTTATAGTTAATCAGGTATTAATTTCATGCGTTATTAGTGTATACTTGATTTTGTGATGAGGGTCACGAAACAAAGGACCCAAACAGAAGAATTCGACGAGGTAAACCTTATGAACATCAAAACTACCGTAGCAACCGTAAGTCTCCTTTCCATGCTGTCATTTGGCGCTTTCGCTGCCAGCTCGATCAACAGCGAACAGGCAGAAGGCCGCCAGCCGATGGGGACCATCTCCGTCAGCCAGATCGGCAGCTCACCGATGGATATGAATAGCGAGCTGAGCAAAAAAGCAGATAAAGAAGGGGCTTCCGCCTATCGCATCATCGAGGCCCGCTCCGGCTCCAGCTGGCACGCCACCGCAGAACTCTACAAATAAACCCTCGTCGTCTTGTCCGACGACTTGCCCCCCAACACTCGGGGGGCTTTTTTTTATGCGCCATCCTGGAACTGATTAAAACGCAATCGCCCTTCCAGCTCTTCTTCCGCTTCATCAAACAGCAAAATCAACGCCCCATAGCGCCTGCGTTCCCGCTCCCCCAGGTGCGTAAACACAATCTCCAGCGGCAAAGGAAGCTCACTCCCCGTCACCACATCCCAGAGCTTATCCAGATTACTGACCCGGCCGTTCTGTAACCCAAACGCCCGGTTGAATTGATAGAAGAAGTCGGCCTGATTGGTTATTTCACTGAAATTAAATGAATAGCGTTTCATTGGTTTGCTACCGCTGTTAACAACGGGGCGGCGGCCACCGCCCCTTATCGATTACGACAAACCGCCCAGATGCAGCGTTTTCACGTCCAGGAACTCTTCCAGGCCCAGCACCGAGCCTTCACGCCCCAGACCCGACTCTTTCACGCCGCCAAACGGACCGAGCTCGGTAGAAACCGCGCACTCGTTAATCCCCACCATACCGCTTTCAAGCGCCGCAGAAACGCGGAATACCCGCTGGAGGTCACGGGTATAGAAGTAGGCGGCAAGACCGTATGGCGTGTTGTTGGCGCGCTGGAGCACCTCCTCTTCAGTGCTGAAGCGAAAGCAGGCGGCGACCGGTCCAAAGGTCTCCTCCTGCGCCAGCAGCATCTCGTCGCAGGCATCCGCCAGTACCGTGGGCTGCCAGAAGTTGCCACTCAGCGCATGGGCGGCACCGCCGGTCAGGATCCGGGCGCCTTTGCCGCGAGCATCTTCCACATGTTCACGCACTTTCTCTACGGCAGCGGGCTCAATAAGCGGCCCCACATTAACGCCCTCTTCCAGACCATCTCCCACTTTCAGGCGACGGACCGCCTCGGCCAACTGGCTGACGAAGCGCTCGTAAACCCCCTCCTGGATGAAGAAACGGTTAACGCTGACGCAGACCTGTCCGGCATTGCGGAATTTGTTGGCGATAGCGCCTTCTACAGCTGCATCAATATCTGCATCATCAAAAACGATGTAAGGCGCGTTGCCGCCCAGCTCCAGCGAGATCTTTTTCACCGTCTCCGCCGCATTACGCATCAGGGTTTTCCCCACGGCAGTAGAGCCGGTAAAGGAGATTTTACGCACGTCGTGACTTGCCATAATGGCATCGCTGATCTCCGGCGTGTTACCCGCCACGGCGTTGAGCACACCATCCGGAATGCCCGCTTTTTGGGCCAGCGCCAGTAAGGCGAACGCACACAGCGGGGTGTTATTCGCGGGCTTAATCACGCCGGTACAGCCAGCAGCCAGCGCCGGACCCAGCTTGCGGGTCAGCATCGCCATAGGGAAATTCCAGGGGGTAATAGCCGCCACCACGCCTACCGGTTCACGGGTCGCCAGGATCCGCGAGCCGGGCTTCACTGACGGGATAATTTCACCGTTAGCTCGCTTCGCCTGTTCGGCAAACCATTGAATAAAGCTGGCAGCGTATTCGACCTCGCCAGCCGCCTCCTTCAGCGGTTTTCCCTGTTCGATGGTCATCAGACGCGCCAGCCACGCTTTATGCTCCAGAATCAGCTGATACCAGCGGTAGAGAAGTTCGCTGCGCGCTTTTGCGGGTTGCGCACGCCAGGCGGGAAAAGCACGGGCCGCCGCCGCGATAGCCGCCTGGGTTTCAGCTTTCCCGGCCCGGGCCACCCTGGCAATAGTCTCGCCGCTGGCGGGATTAAGCACCTCGAAGGTCTCCTCCAGGCTACGCCATTCGCCATTTACCAGGTAGCCGGTTCGAAACAGTTCATGATCCTGCAATTTCTGGTCGCTCATACTCTCTCCTGATATCTCAGTTTCCGTTCGCGGGCATTAAGTATAGAAAAGCCGACGCACAGGCGTCGGCTATTCCCCCGCAGAGAGCATTAATTATCCGTCAGCGCATTCTGATATTTACGCAGGATACCGACCAGACGCCCCACCGGTTCAGTGACCTGAGGCGGAGCTTCCCAGACCCGCAGTTTCTCCTGATAGATATCCAACTCATCCAGCAACTGACTAAAGTGACGGCGCCGCTTGCCATCGCTGGAGGCCGAAATAACCCGATCCGCCGTACGCCTTAACTGGCGGTGGAAGTTAGAGAGATCTTCGTTGATCGGAATGGGGGCATCACGCAGACGCTGGTGCGCAATAATCAGCGTCAGCGCCAGGCGGAATTTGGCGATATCCCCCGGGAATTTGTTGAGCAACAGAAACAGTTGCTGGTAAAGCGCCGGAAGATGATTCTCTTTACGACGCGCCCTGTTGGTGGTCATTGAAGAGACCGCCGCCGACACAAACTGGTTCAGCAACATACGCCCGGTGCGCGCTTTCGAGTTATCGCGGATCACCAGGATGACCATCATCGCCAGAATAACCCCCACCAACTGGCCCAGCGAGCTGTCCAGGAAGGTGTTGAACTCGAAGGTCATCGGGTTATCCAGCACTATAGTGTTAATGGTCCCGGCCAGTAGCGCTATAGAGCCCAGACGCCGTTTTTGCACCTCAATACCGATGAAGAAACCCAACAGCGCCAGACTAATGCAGAGCAGCAGCATGCTTTGCTGCGTCGAAGGGAGCACCACCAGGAAGTAGAAACAGCCCACCGGCAGCGCCGCCACCATGCCGTAGACGAAGTCAAGCGCCATCATACGAGGGTTAGGCATACGCATTGCCAGAGCGGTCACCACCGCAATCATCACCATCGCCGAACTGCCGGAAGTCCAGCCGGTCCACAGCCAGAACAGCGCCCCCACCATGCAGGACACCGTGGTACGCCAGAAGTTAACCATCGCATGATGGCGCTCCGCCGATTCGGGCTTCACGACCGGCTCACCGTTGAGAATCTCTTCTTCTACCGCGCTGATGCGGGTATTACTGATAACGCCGCGCTTAAGCAGCAGATAGCGGGTAGCCGCTCCCACCCAGCTATAGAGCGTGACCGGGGTATCTACCTCGCCGGTCCAGGAGAAAACCCGCCGAATACGTTTCAGGTTGCGGTGCACGTCCGCCACGGTCTCTACCGGTTCGGCAAACAGTTCCCGGTACTCCTGGGGGAAAGCCTCGGGACGGGTATTCTGGATCAGAAAGGTTTCACAGGCCTGCGTGATCATCGTCAGCGATAGGGTATTGATCGCATACAGGCGACGATTGGCCCGCGACCAGCGCGATGATTCAATCTTCAGGTTGCTGCGCATTCCCTGCAGCATGGTGGTGCGTCGTACCAGGTCACTCCAGGCCTTGTCCACTTCATCGCGATCGCCATGCGCCAGGCAGAGCTGCATCAACCGATATTGATCCACCAGCAGGCCATCAAGTTCTCTGTCGATCTCACGCTTGATCGAGCGAGGAGAAAACAGCAGATCGGCCACAATGGCGCAGACGATCCCCAGCACAATTTCACTACATCGTTCGACGGCAAACTGCGGCGCCAGGAGCGGCTCATGTTCAATCGTAATAACAATGATCAGCGCGGTATAGCCGGACAGCCCCCAGGCATAGGAGTTTTCAACCTTCACCAGCGAGGAGATCCAGGTACAGAACCCGGTCCACAGACAGGCCACCATGATCATCACCACCGGCGCGCGAATCAATCCGATGATAATCACCAGCGAGGCGATACAGCCGATAAAGGTACCGACAATACGCAGCATACCGCGGTAACGAATGGCCCCCGAATAGGGTTCGCCACCAGCGGCAAAGGCCGGCCCTGCTGTAACGATGGCCGCCGTCAGTACTGCCCAGCGCGGCGTCTCCAGCTGGAAGTGAAATCCCACGAACAGCGCCAGCACCAGCGCCGTTGCCAGTTTAATGGCGAAGCGCAGATGCACTGGCGCAATGCTATACCATCCCATAACGGTTAACCGAACTCACGCAGCCGGTGTAGCAGCTTCATAAAGGGCGACATCTCATCGGTATTGCGATCTTTTTCGCCCGTCACCACTACCGTTGCCGTGGTTCCGGCAGGCCAGGTGTTTCCAGTCTGTTTATCCAGATGGATACGCACTGGCACGCGCTGAGCCAGACGAACCCACTCAAGGTTAGAGTCGATCGTCGCCATCCCTTTAGTGTCGCTAGTGCTGCTGGCATTGGTCACCCCGGCCGCGACGCTATCCACGGTACCCTTCAGTACATGGTTGCTGCCCAGCGGCGTGATCTCGACCCGATAACCCGGGCGTACACCTTCCAGCTTGGTCTCTTCCATATAGGCCTGAACGTAGAAAGAGTCCTTCTTCACCAGCGCCACGGCGGTGGAACCGGTGGTAATATATTCACCGGCGTAGACATTCAGGTTGGTGATCCAACCGTCGGAGGGCGCACGAATCACGGTGCGATCCAGGTCTATCTTCGCCAGATCGCGAGCCGCTTCCGCCTTGGCCAGCTCGTGCAGCGTCGTTTGCAGGCTGTTGTTGTACTGATCGATATCTTCCTGAGACGTTGCCAGAACCCCCAGCTTGTTACGACGGGCTGCCTCGGTACGTTTCTCTTTAACCAGTGCCTTATAATAGGAGACGTTCGCCTCTGCCTCGTCCAGCGCCTTGGTATAGCGCGGCTGGTCGATCACAAAGATAACCTGCCCTTTCTTCACCAGTTGGTTATCGTGCACCTTTACATCTGTCACCAGACCGCTGACATCAGGGGCCAGGGCCACCACGTCGGCAGAGAAGCGGGCGTCACGGGTCCAGGGCGACTCGGTATAGAAGCTCCAGATACGAAAGATAGCGATGAAAGCCAGAACGACCAGCACCAGCGTAATGGCCGTACGGGCGATATTTCTTGTTAGTGTTTTCACATCAACCTCAGACAAACAGGCGCGAAATCAGCCAGAACAGGCAGCAATATAGCGCGGTGTTAAACAGCGCAGGGTGCCAGACAAAGTCATAGATCCCGGTTGGAACAAGCAGGCGCCTCACCAGCCAGAACAGGGCCAGTGATAACAGCAACTCAAAAAATATCGGTGGGAAGGACAAGCCAAACACCACGATAACCGGAAATAAACTCATGTTAATCCTGGAGACAAAAGCAGATAAATTATTATGTACCACAAACTGCAACAGATTTAATGGCCTGGATGGCCGGGCGAGAGCGCAGCGCAGGTTTTGTTAATAATAATATATTAACGTAACTGTTATGCTGTTATCTATAATCTGTGATCTAAATCACTTTTAAGCCAGAGTGAATAATGGAAAGACTAAAGAGCATGGCGGTTTTTGCCAAAGTGGTGGAGCAGGGCTCTTTCACCTCCGCCGCCAGGCAGTTACAGATGAGCGTTTCCGCCATCAGCCAGACCGTATCTCGCCTGGAAAATGAACTCCAGGTAAAGCTGTTAAACCGCAGTACCCGTAGCATTGGATTGACCGAAGCCGGAAAAATCTACTACCAGGGTTGCCGTAAGATGCTGTACGAAGCCCAGGAGGTACACGAACAACTTTACGCCTTTAACAACACGCCTATCGGTACCTTGCGTATCGGCAGTTCTTCAACCATGGCACAAAATGTCCTGGCGGCGATGACCGCAGAAATGTTGCGGGAGTACCCGGGGCTGACGGTCAACCTGGTGACCGGCATCCCGGCACCGGATTTGATTGCCGACGGTCTGGATCTGGTGATTCGGGTCGGCGCTCTACAGGACTCCAGTCTGTTTTCCCGCAGGCTGGGCAGCATGCCAATGGTGGTATGCGCCGCCAAAAGCTATCTGGCCAGAACCGGCGTACCGGAAAAACCCGCCGATCTCACCAACCACGCCTGGCTGAGCTACAGCGTCCGACCGGATAACGAATTTGAACTGGTGGCGCCGGAAGGGCTCACCATCCGACTACATCCCGAGGGACGCTTTGTGACCAACGATCCCATGACGTTAACGCGCTGGTTGAGCGCCGGTGCCGGTATTGCCTATGTGCCGCTGATGTGGGTAATCGACAGGGTCAACAGCGGTGAACTGGAGATTCTGTTTCCCCGTTACCAGTCCGATCCCCGCCCGGTGTACGCGCTCTATACCGAAAAAGATAAGCTGCCGCTCAAGGTGGAGGTATGTATTAACTATCTGACAGAGTACTTTGTGAAGGTGGCCCAGCTCTACCAGGCGATGCGTGGCCGCAATGGCCATCAGGAAACGCACTAAGTCCGGCGCTGACCAGCGCCGGACGCAGAAAGATCAGGCGGTACCGCCCACGGTCAGGCTGTCCACCTTCAGGGTAGGCTGGCCTACGCCAACCGGCACGCTCTGCCCTTCCTTACCGCACACTCCGACACCGCTATCCAGCGCCAGGTCATTACCGACCATCGAGATCTGCTGCATGGCTTCAATGCCGGAGCCAATCAGGGTCGCCCCTTTAACCGGCGTCGTGATGCGGCCTTTTTCGATAAGGTAAGCCTCGGAGGTCGAGAAAACGAACTTCCCGGAGGTGATATCCACCTGACCGCCGCCGAAATTCGGCGCGTAGATACCGTAGTCCACCGATTCGATAATCTCCTGAGGCGTGGAGCGACCGGCCAGCATATAGGTATTGGTCATACGCGGCATCGGCAGGTGGGCATAGGATTCGCGGCGACCGTTGCCGGTCGGCTGAACGCCCATCAGGCGGGCGTTCAGCTTATCCTGCATATAGCCCTTCAGAACGCCGTTTTCAATCAGCACGTTATACTGTCCGGGAACCCCTTCGTCGTCGATCGCCAGCGAACCACGGCGATCGGCCATAGTGCCATCATCCACTACGGTGCACAGCTCAGAGGCGACCAGCTCCCCCATACGCCCGCTGAATACCGAAGTTTCGCGACGGTTGAAGTCCCCTTCCAGACCGTGCCCTACCGCTTCGTGCAGCAGAACGCCAGGCCAGCCGGCCCCCAGCACCACCGGTAGGGTCCCGGCCGGCGCCGCCACGGCAGAAAGATTCACCAGCGCCATCCGCACCGCTTCTTTAGCCCAGGCTTCGGCCCGAACTTCACCGTCGGTTTCCGCCAGGAACCACTCATAGCCGAAACGACCGCCGCCGCCGCTGGCGCCACGCTCGCGCTTACCATCCTGCTCGACCAGCACGCTAACGGAAAGACGCACCAGCGGGCGTACATCCGCCGCCAGCGTTCCGTCAGTGGCCGCAACCAGAATCAGTTCATAGACCCCGCTCAGGCTGGCGGTCACCTCCTGAACGCGGCTGTCGGCCGCCCGGGCGGTATTATCAACCCGGCGCAAAATATCCAGCTTCTCTTCCCGGGTCAGGCTGGTCAGCGGATCGACTGAGGTATAAAGCGGTGAATGGGCAACCTCGCCAAGGGTATGGGCGCGCCCTTCCCCCTGCTCGCGTACGATGCTGCGAGCCGCCTGGGCGCTCTGCTCCAGGGCCAGCAGGCTAATCTGATCGGCATAGGCAAATCCGGTTTTCTCGCCGCTGATGGCGCGCACGCCAACGCCCTGATCGATATTGTAAGAGCCGTCTTTAATAATGCGGTCTTCAAGTACCCAGGATTCGTGATAACTGGACTGAAAGTAAAGATCGCCGTAGTCGAGACGGCGCTCGGAGAGCTGGCCGAGAATGGAAAACAGATCCTGATGATTCAGGCCATGCGCAGACAGCAATTGCTCACTTACCAGCTTCAGACTCATCGTTTTTGCTACTCATTCAGTTGTTGCCCTGTAACAGGGCTCAGGGTTTATCAGGTGAGCTTGAGGCAATTCCCGGCTCGCGTCAAATCATTGGGCCGGACTGGTCCGCGGCTGGCGCAGCACCTCATTAATTTGCGGTTGATCCACCGGCCCGGAGATCCGGTAGCGCAGCACCGAGATCTTGTTCCACAGCGGACTCAGCACCTGGCTGGCGGCAAACACCGCAGCGCCGACGATGGGGTTAACCGCAAAGGCGGCAGCCACGCCGACAGTGGCGGAAATCTCAGGCGCCACCACCGCTTCCATATCCAGGCGGCGACGAACCAGGTCGACCGAACCTTTCATGGCGATATCCGCTTCCAGACCATCCACCAGCGTATCGTCGGTATGCAGAATGCCGTCTTTAATCCAGGCGGTGCTGCGAATGGAGTCAAAATAGAAACCATCGCCAAAGGTATCACTGAAGTCGAAGCGCAGCTTGCGCAGCAGTGCGTCGAAGCTCAACAGACGTAGTAATTGCCCCGCGTGACCAGTCCCCAGATCGGCGATCTGCCCCTTGCCCAGCCGGGCATGAATAATCCCGTTCAGCGTCGCTTCATCGGGCTGCCAGGGCGCCTTACGCCAGTGCAAATCGTAATCCAGATCAAACGAAGAGCCCTGAACCGGGGTCTTCACACCGAAGAAGCCGGCGGCGGCATCCAACTGCTTGCCTTTCAGCTTGCCCTTCAGGGAGGTCCGCGGCGCGGCGGGGTTATTCACCCACTCACCGTTGGCGGTCAGGCTAGCGAAGCCGGTATCGACCAGCCCCTTGTTCAGCTTCAGGGTATTGCCGCGAATCGCGACATCAGCGTCAATACGGCCGTACTTCTGTCCCCACAGCCAGCATTCAGCACAGCGCAGGTTAAGATCCGGCCAGCCGTTAAAATCGATAGCGGATGCCGTTTCCGGTATGCCACTGGCCCCCGGTTGCCCGCTCTGCATCTGCCCCGGGTTATAGTAGAGGTACTTAATCGCCGCTTCCCAGGGCGCATTATCATGCATCGTCAGGGTTCCGTTGATTTCACGCCCGCTGACGTTAATCCGGGTACCGCCGGAGACCGGCGCCGAAGTCAGGCTCAGGTTGTTCCAGCGCTGGCCCCCCATCATCAATGCTGGTGTACGCAGGGTCACCGCCTGAGGCCACTGCGTTTTACTGCTGACCTCCTGCGCCGCCCCCTGACGGAACAGCGCCAGCCACTCGGCGCCGTCCAGCGCGGGCAGGTTCAGCTCCGCGCCGGGCTGAGCCGGTAGCGGCGGCAGAGTTTTACTGTCGGAGACCCACACGGCACGATCGAGTTCCAGCTTCTTATTCAGCAACCAGCGGCTATTGAAATGGCCGTTGCGACCCAGGCTACCGGTCAGGTCAAAGTGACGCAGATCGCCTTGAGCACTGACTGCTACAGGCAGCGCTTCACCAGCAGGCTTATCCATTGGCGCAGGTAAGCGACTGCTCACTCCTTTCAGATCGCCGTTTAAATCCACCTTGTAACTGGCATCGCCACGGTACGGCAGTTGAATATCCACTTTACCGTGCCAGGGGAAGGTGCCGGACAGCGCGCTATTCACCTGCGGCGGCAGTACGCCCGTCTCCGCAGGCCGCCAGTTCCCCTGCATATTGACGCCCACCTGGTAGCTGTTTTCGCCCTGATGGGTGGAGAAATCCAGATTTAAGGGCTGATTAAACCAGCGCGCGTTCAGCGGACCACTATTCAGGTTGCCGTTCTCGAAGCTGAAGCTGCCGCTCAATCCTTCCAGCGTGCTGTCGATGGGCTTCACAAACAGGGCGTTATTGTTCAGGCGCACGTCGCCTTTGGCTGTGACCATCTCGCCATCCAGCGGGATATCGAGATGTAAGCGGGCATTCACATCGCCGCTAAGCTGGAGTTCGTCAAGGGTCGCCCCCAGGGAATCATGCAGCGGCGTCTCTTTAAAATAAGGCCCCACGGCGCTACCGGGACCATTGATATCCGCATCGATCAGCAGTTTTTCGCGGGCATAGTCGGGAATGGCCGCTTTCAGGTTAGTCGCCGTCACCCCGCCAAGCGCCACCTTCGGGGTCTTCATCCACAACCCGTCGTTAAGGAAGTCGAGCTCGATATCGAGATTTTCCAGAGCTGGCCAGCCCGGCTGGAAGGCGAAAGTGGCGTTACGCAACGGCACCAGCACCTCAAACTGCCCCTCGTTATGTTCATAGGGGAACAGATGGGGATTACCGCCATAGACCAGGGTGGCATTATCAACCTGACCGCCCTGAATCGCACCGCTCAGGTAGTCGACCAGATGTTTGCCCATCAGGTTTTCCGGGAAGTAGCGCCAGGCCTGCCCGCCATCGGGGGTGCGAATTCCGGCGACAATCCCCAGCCAGGGATCGTCGCCTTTGGGCTGACTGTAGCGGAAGTCGCCATTCGCCCACAGGGAGTTGGCCTGCACATCAATGCCGCTCCCCCGCAGGCTGAAGCCCTGTTCATCATGACGCCAGTCCATGGTCGCACTGCCGCGGCTCACCTCCAGCGGCGCCCGAAACACGCCTTCATAAGGCATAATCGCATCATGCAGCCCAACGATAAGCCGACCATTTTCCAGGCTGCCGGTAACGCTGCCTTCCACGTTCTGCGCCCCGGGAATCAGCTTCCACTGTTTCCAGGACAGATCGCGCCAGCGTCCCTGTAAACGGGTCTTTTCCATATGCTGGACGGGAATATCCAGCGCCAGTTTTTCAAACATGCCCTGCGGCTGCATCTGGCGCCAGATGTCGCTGGCCTGCGGGGTAAATTTATCAGCGATTGACAGCAGCGGTCTGACAGAAGCCAGTGCCAGGTTGTCCGCCCGGATCCGTACCTCTTCATCGCGCTGCGCGGTTTTCGGCAGCCAGGCCAGCGCCAGTTCGCCTTTCGGCCAGTGTCGATCGTCAATCGCGATGCGGGTATCAGGGATCGCCAGCTGCCAGCCGCCATCCACCTGACTGATATGGGCGGTCAGATTGTCCACTGTCAGACGATGAGTGCCGCTCTCTCCCGGCCAGGAGGCGCCCCCCTGCTTCAGTCGGACATCGCCGCCGGTAACCTCGCCGCCATCAAGACGCATCCAGCCCTCCAGGCTAAAGCGCGCATCGGTCAGCGCCACTTTCTGATTCATCCAACGGCTGAGCCACGGCTTCACATCGACATTGTCCGCCTGCAGCCAAACGGTCCCGTTATCCAGCAGCCCCTCTTCATCACGCAGATCCATACGCACCTGCACAATGCCGTGCTGATTGTTAAAGCTCGACAGACTTATCTGGCCTTCCGCACGGTGGCGGTTACGGGTGTTAAGCCAGGTCAGTTGGGGAATAGCCAGCTCAGCGCGCTCGCCGGAGGGGGTCAGAAAACTGACGCTGCTGTCGCGCAGATCGAAATGATCGAACTGGTTCAGGAACAGATCGTTCAGGTTATCGGTTTTAACATTATCGCCGTCCCCCCGGCTTAACGGGGTATTGGTGCGAATATGCAGTTGCCAGAAGGTGAGATTGCGGAACTGCCAGCGCAGTCGCAGCAGGCTCTGCCAGACATCTAATGCCAGAGTAACCCGCCGAACCTCCAGGTGACCGCCGTCTTTAAGGCCGACTTTGATATCCCGTGCTTCCAGGGTCGGGCCAAAGTTTTGCCAGCTGGCATTGAGCTGCGAGGCGGAAACGGGCACGCCGCTCACCGCCTCGATTTTCGCCAACAGCGCCGGACGCCAGCTGTCCAGATACGGCAGCGCCAGGCGCAGACCGCTGACCAGCAGCGCGATGATTACAATCAGCGTGGCAGCCGTGAGCATCAAAATGCCCGGCAGTCTCCTCACCCTTCACTCCTTGTCTGCCGCCGCAGCGGAACTCTGTTGCAAATGCGTGGCGCTACATCATGACCACGTCGAACTGCTCCTGGTTATAGAGCGGTTCAACTTTTACGATAACCTGCTTACCGACAAAGATTTCCACCTCCGCCAGCGCATGAGACTCTTCGCTCTTTAGCGTTTCCGCCACCGCAGACGAGGCATAGACCAGGAAACGGTCGGTATCATAGGCATGATAGACGCGCACGATTTCACGCATGATCTCATAGCACACGGTCTCAACGCTTTTCACCGTTCCACGGCCATCGCAGGTCGGGCATTCGTGGCACAGTACGTGCTCCAGGCTTTCGCGGGTACGCTTGCGGGTCATCTCTACCAGCCCCAGCGGTGAGAAGCCGTTAATGCTGGTTTTTACCCGATCCTTACTCAGCGCCTGTTCCAGCGAATGTAGCACCCGGCGCCGGTGATCATCGCTACTCATATCGATAAAGTCGATGATGATAATGCCGCCCAGGTTGCGTAGCCGAAGCTGGCGGGCAATGGCCTGAGTCGCTTCGATATTGGTGTTAAAGATGGTGTCGTCCAGATTGCGATGACCGACAAAGGCGCCGGTATTAATATCGACGGTGGTCATCGCTTCGGTTTGATCAATGATCAGGTAGCCGCCTGATTTCAGCTCCACCTTACGATCCAACGCTCGCTGGATCTCATTTTCCACGTCGAAGAGATCGAAGATCGGCTGGCGACCGCTATAGTGTTCCAGCTTATCGGTCATCTCGGGGATATATTCGGCAGTGAACTCCATCAGCAGTTCCCAGGTGATGCGGGAGTCTACGCGGATCCTGTCCAGCGCGGCATCCGCAAAGTCCCGTAGCACGCGCTGGGCCAGCGCCAGTTCGCCGTAGAGCTTACAGCGGGTATGGTTACGCTTTTTGCGTTCCATCACCTTATTCCACACCCGCTTCAGGTAGGCGGCATCAGAGGCCAGCTCCTTGTCACTGACTCCTTCCGCTGCGGTGCGAATAATAAAGCCCCCCTGCTCGTCACAGTAGTCGCTGACGATCTGCTTCAGGCGTTCGCGTTCTTCTTCGCTTTCAATGCGCTGCGACACCCCCACGTGGGATGCTCCCGGCATAAACACCAGATAGCGGGAAGGCAGGGTAATATCGGTAGTCAGGCGCGCGCCCTTGGTGCCCAGCGGATCCTTGACCACCTGGACCATCAGATCCTGGCCCTGACGCACCAGTTCGGAGATATCACGTACCGTAAAATTTTTTTGTTCATCCCCCGCCACGCATTCGGTGTGGGGCATGATGTCGGAAGCGTGAAGGAACGCAGCCTTCTCAAGACCAATATCTACAAACGCCGCCTGCATACCTGGAAGTACCCGGCTGACGCGACCTTTGTAGATATTCCCTACGATTCCGCGCCGCGCTTCACGCTCTATATGAATTTCCTGAAGAATACCGCCATCAATATAGGCCACCCGCGTCTCCGACGGAGTGACATTTACCAGTAATTCAGCCGTCATGTTGTCCTCGTTCATCACGCAGGGCGTGAAAATTGCTCAGCAACTCCCGTGTTTCCACCAGCGGCAGACCAACGACGGCATAATAACTGCCGTTTATTTTTCTGACGAAACGGCCCCCCGCCCCCTGGATACCGTATCCACCTGCTTTATCCATGGGCTCGCCGCTTGCCACGTAGTCGGCGATATCCTGCCCGGAAAGTGAACAGAAGGTCACATCAGTCACCACCAGACAGTCCAGCATAGCCTGGGAATCCGCCAGCGCAACGGCGGTCATGACCTGGTGGGTCTGACCGGAAAGCTGGCGCAACATCTCGCTGGCATGCTCTGCATCGCGCGGTTTCTCCAGCACTTCGCCGTTTAAGATAACTATGGTATCTGCGCCGAGCACCGGCAAATTTTGCGTAGCCGCAGCAACGCCGGCGCGCGCTTTATCGCGCGCCAGACGCAGAACATATTGCCTCGCCTCTTCGCCAGGACGGCGCACCTCTTCCACCTGGGTAACGATGCGTTCAAAGCTGACGCCCAATTGGGTCAGCAGCTCACGGCGCCGGGGCGACCCCGAGGCGAGATAGAGTTCTGTCATAGGTAACCTTTACTGAACGGAAAACTGCTGGCGAACCTTACGCATTAGCAGAAAAATCCACGGCCAGAGTATCCCGTTGACCAGGCTGCTCCAGAACACTTCCGGTCGAAACGAGACATTGATCACTAAAAATTCTGCCCAAAAGACAATGACATCCACTGCCAGCGACATCACTATCACCACCAGCGCCTGTTGCCAAAGCGCCAGGTTACGCAGTAGTTGAAACTTAAGCGCTACCAGATAGGCGACAATACTGAGCGCCAGTGCCCGTACCCCCAGCGTAGAGCCGCTGATCAGGTCAAGAATAGCCCCCAGTACAAAGCCAAGCCCCACGTTCACCCGGTGGGGCAGCGCCAGAATCCAGTATATAAGGATTAACAGCACCCAGTTGGGGCGGAAGACGATAATCTCATCCGGCCACGGCATCACCTGCAGCAGCAGCGCTATCAGAAAAGATAGCGCAATAACCCAGCGTCCCTGGCTACGGTATCCGGCCACTAGCGGCCTCCCGAAGCCGGGGCGACCGGCGTTGCAGGCTGAGTCGGCACAGAAGGCGCGGGCTGGGTCGCAGGCGCGCCGTTAGCGCCTCCCGGCGGCGGAACCGGCATCGGACGTTGACCGGGCACAGCGGGCTGGATGCCGGTGGCCGGTGCCGGAAGCGGTGCCGGTGGGCCCATCGGCGATGGCAGTACCTGCGGCATCATCTGCATCAGGCGCTCATTCGCCACCCGATGCACATCTTCCGGCGACAGCGGCGAAACACCGTTACGATCGGCGCCCCACAGCAGCAACAGGTAACGCAGACGCTGCAGACCCGCGGTCGGACGAGCCTGAATCACGGTATAAGCGCGCTGGGTATCCACCTTCACCGAAGAGACCACCCCGACAGGGTACCCTTCCGGAAAGCGCCCACCCAGGCCGGAAGTCACCAGCACATCCCCAACCCGGATATCGGTGTTGGCGGGCAGATGCTCCAGTTGCAGATCGTCGGTGCAGCCATTACCGGCAGCGATAACGCGGATGTCGTTACGCAGCACCTGGATCGGCAGCGCGTGGGTCGCGTCGCAAATCAACAATACCCGACTGGTCATCTTAGCAACTGCTACCACCTGGCCGACCACGCCTTTATCGCTGATCACAGGCTGACCTTCGTAGACGCCATTCATGGTGCCTTTATCGATCACCACCTGATCGCTGTACGGATCGTTTACCGTAGAGATCACCTGCGTCACCATCTTCTGCTCATCCTGACGCAATGGCGATCCTAACAGCTCACGCAGACGGGCGTTTTCCTGACGATACTGCCCCATTAACAGCAGTTCGCTGTTTTTTGACAGAAGCTCCTGACGCAGTGCCCGGTTTTCCATTTCCAGACGTTCACGGGAGGTCAAAGACTGAGAAACGCTGTCGAGAAGCGCGCGGGGACCATTAGAAATAAAATAGAAAGGGCTGACGGCCGTGTCCATATACGTTCGGATCTGACTGAACGTACCAAGCCGACTGTCAGCGATAATCACACCGAGCGCCACCACTACCGCCAGGATAAGGCGAATCTGGAGTGACGGGCCACGGCTAAAAATTGGCTTCATAGGCTATGCGTATTCCCGAAATCAGAAGGGGGCCGAAGCCCCCTTCTCTTGCGACGGCTTATTCTTCGCTGAACAAGTCGCCGCCGTGCATGTCGATCATCTCCAGCGCTTTGCCGCCGCCACGGGCGACACAGGTCAGCGGATCTTCAGCAACGACGACAGGAATACCCGTCTCTTCCATCAGCAGACGGTCAAGGTTACGCAGCAGCGCACCACCGCCAGTGAGCACCATACCGCGCTCAGAGATATCGGAAGCCAGCTCCGGCGGGCACTGCTCCAGCGCCACCATCACCGCGCTGACGATGCCGGTCAACGGCTCCTGCAGCGCTTCAAGGATTTCATTGGAGTTCAGCGTAAAGCCACGCGGAACCCCTTCGGCCAGGTTACGGCCGCGGACTTCGATCTCACGCACTTCATCGCCCGGATAGGCGGAGCCGATTTCATGCTTGATGCGCTCAGCCGTGGCTTCGCCGATAAGCGACCCATAGTTGCGGCGCACGTAGTTGATAATCGCTTCATCGAAACGGTCACCGCCAATACGCACGGAAGAGGAGTAAACCACGCCATTCAGAGAGATAACGGCCACTTCAGTAGTACCGCCACCGATATCCACCACCATTGAACCGGTGGCTTCAGAAACCGGCAGACCGGCACCAATAGCAGCCGCCATCGGCTCTTCGATCAGGAAAACTTCACGGGCACCAGCGCCCTGAGCGGATTCACGAATCGCACGACGCTCAACCTGAGTAGCGCCAACCGGAACGCACACCAGCACACGCGGGCTGGGGCGCATAAAACTATTACTGTGCACCTGCTTAATAAAGTGCTGCAGCATTTTTTCGGTAACGAAAAAGTCGGCGATAACACCATCCTTCATAGGACGAATGGCGGCGATGTTGCCTGGTGTACGGCCAAGCATCTGTTTAGCGTCGTGACCCACAGCGGCAACGCTCTTGGGGGAACCGGCACGATCCTGGCGAATGGCAACCACCGAAGGTTCATTCAGTACGATGCCTTGTCCTTTAACATAAATAAGGGTATTCGCGGTACCCAGATCAATGGACAGGTCATTGGAAAACATGCCACGAAATTTTTTCAACATACTAAGGGATAATCCTGAAAGCTGGGGCGGAAAACAAAATCCGCTTACTTTACCAACCACTCGAAGCAGCGACAAGGCGCAAAAAACGTTCTGCCTCGGTGAAAAATAGTACAGCTCGTTTCACTCGTAACAGATTGACACATTTCCCCGTTCTGACCCGGGTAATGTTGATTATTTATTCAATTTTCTGTTACAGCAAAACGAAATAAACTGGTGTTATTACACTGCGACGTTCCAGTCGGCAGACCCCATGGCCCCCTTATGGATGCAGCGCGCAATATTCTACGTGAAAACCGGCTAAACGACAGGCTAAACCGGATATCTACGTGAATATTTTTTCACATTGCTGTCAAGGGGCTCTGAACCGACAAAGAATTCACCCTGTGCGCCACTCACCCCTTTCTCGATCAGCGTCTGCCATTCTCCACGGGTTCGCGTACCGGTAGCAAAAACCATGGTACGCGTTCCCTTGCAGGCTTCCACCAGGCTCTCAACAAACAACTGATTTTCAGTACGCTTGTCAATATTCCTGACCAACCCGGGATACAGTTTGAGAATTTCCGCGTCCAAATCCTGGAGGTAAGTCGTACTTACCACGGTCAATCCCGCCTGCGTAATGGCCACCCGGGCCCCCAGTACTTTAATCAGCCTGACGACCGGCTGTAACCGGCTGATGTGTTGACAAACATCTGCCTCAGCAAGTTCAAAAAGAATTCGATTTCTTATCGATTTTTCACACTGCATCAAAGTATCGCGCAGCCAGCGTTGAAATGGACGGCGCAGCAGCGACTCCACGGTGACCGGAAAAGCCAGGGTCTCTTCCGGCCAGAAACGCAATAGCGGAATCATGCGGGAGATCATCTGGCGGTCATACTGCTCCGCTAAACCAAGCTGCTGAACCACCGGCATATACTCCGCCGACGTCACCTCAGTCTCGCCGTCGAAGATGCGCCCGGCCATTTCCCGGTGATGCACTTCACCACTACGCAGCACTGAAGGTTTCTGATACAGACGCGGCCCGCCGCGACGCAGGGCATCTTCCAGCATAGTACGCCACTTCACATTGCCGCGGCCTTTTTCCGGCAGCTTGTCATCATAGACCGCCCAACTGTTGCTGCCCTGGAGCACGGCATTACGTACCGCCGCTTCGGCATGCTCCATCACCTGTTCCACGCTCTGACCGCCGCGCCAGGCGCAGATACCAATATGCACCATATCCAGGGGATCCAGCATGCGGGTAGGCGGCATCGCATCCACCGATTTCAGCAGCTGGCTGGCAATGCCGTCCGCTTCTTTCAGGGTGCTGTGCGGGAGCAAAACAGCAAAATCATTGTGGAAATAGCGCGCCAGTAACGCGCCGGGGTAACGCATCACAAAAGTGGACAGCAGATTGATCAGGTTATAAAGGTAGTCATCGACGGAGTGACGCTCCCAGGTTTCGCGCAAAATTTCGAAATCCGGCACACGGATCATCATCACCATGCCGTGGGTACCTACCTGTTCATTATCTTCCAGCAACATGGCGAGCTGATTTTCAAAAAACAGGCGATTGCTCAGACCCGTCTGCGCATCCTGAGCCGCATAGGAGCGGATCAGCGTATCCACACGACTGCGCTGCTCGCCAGCGTTGTGCAATTCGCTCAGCAGAACATCCATCGCGCTACTGGTCCGCGGCGGCCACTCATGTAGCGAACCACGCGCGACTTTTCCCCGTTCGCCGTTCAAAATGCGGGTAGCGCGACCTTCCAGCAGCTCCAGACCGGAAAACTGGCGTTTCACCCAACGGGCGCCAAATATCAGCACGATGACCATAAAGGCAATCGCCAGCGAGAGCGGTGTCGTGGTTAGCAGCGAATGGAAGTAATCATCGACGGGATCGCGCCAGGTCAGATGCAGCACCAGGCTGGGGTGCTTCACCAACCGTACCGAGTGATGGCGCAGGCGCACATGCTGCCCGGCGGCCAGATAGCCGGTCGGCAGCTCATGATCCAGTACCTGAAGGCTGCCCGAACTCAGCGTCAGGCGGACAATCTCCAGCGGAACCATCATACCGTTAAGACGATCGTCCAGTTGCTCAGGCGAGCGCACCAGCAGTTCGTTATCTACCAGCGCCACAATTCGGTTCAGACGGTGCTCACCCCGCTCATGAATCGAATGATAAAAACTCCACGAACACCCCAACAGGGTGACCAGAATCGCCAGTCCCGTTAGCAGGGTCATAAAGGTGGAAAATTTCGTCGTTAAGCGCATCCCTGTGTTAACTCCGTCGGATGTACAGAAGCAGCCTGTGGCTTCTCAATGCGGCTTCCGGCTCTATTATATAAGTAAGTACTAACTATCTTGTATGAGACTGCCATTTTACCAGACATGCGGCAGCTTACCTCACCTTTTTATTGCGATAAATCGCCTTCTCTACGGCGTCATGCGAGTATAGTCGCCGGTGCTTATTTTTGAATGACCCGGAGGATTTCGATGCAGGCTCTTATCCTTAATCAACGCGACGGCCAGACCCATGCCGCTGTTGAATCGCTCGACCCGGCGTCCCTGCCCGAAGGCGACGTAACCGTAGAGGTGGATTACTCCAGCCTTAACTATAAAGATGCGCTGGCCATCACTGGCAAAGGGAAAATTGTGCGTCAGTTCCCCATGGTGCCCGGCATCGACTTTGCCGGTCGGGTACAGCACAGTAAGGATCCCCGCTTCCATGTTGGACAGTCCGTTCTCCTCACCGGCTGGGGCGTAGGCGAAGGCCACTGGGGCGGTCTTGCCGGTGCAGCCCGGGTGAAAGGCGATTGGTTGGTTCCCATGCCTGAAGGGCTGGACAGCCGTAAGGCGATGATTATCGGCACCGCAGGCTTCACTGCAATGCTGTGCGTTCTGGCGCTCGAAGACGCAGGCGTTAGGCCCGAACACGGTGAAATACTGGTTACCGGCGCCAGCGGCGGCGTGGGCAGTACCGCCGTGGCCCTGCTTCATCAGCTTGGCTATCAGGTTGTGGCGGTCTCCGGCCGCGAAACCACGCACGACTATCTGCGCAGTCTTGGCGCTCAGCGTATCCTGGCGCGCGCGGAATTCGGCGCCGGACGCCCGCTGGAAAAACAGCTGTGGGCAGGCGCTATCGACACCGTCGGCGGCGAGACGCTGGCGAAAGTGCTTTCTCAGATCCAATACGGCGGTTGCGTGGCGGCCTGCGGCCTGGCGGGAGGATTCACCCTCCCCACCACCGTAATGCCGTTTATTCTGCGCAATGTGCGACTGCAGGGCGTTGACTCAGTGATGACCCCGCCCGCCCGCCGCAGCGAAGCCTGGCAGCGCCTGGCCCGGGATCTTCCCGCCTCATTTTATGCACAGAGCGCTACGGAGATCGGCCTGGACCAGGCCGTGGAGTACGCCGAACGCATCATCAATAACCTGGCCCGGGGCCGCACCCTGGTGAAGGTCGGCTAATCTTCAATTTTTCGTGACATATTCGCATTCGCAATCCGCCTCCGTCATGCTGATGAAAAGGCATGACGGAGGATACATGAATGAAAACCAAAAAGTTGACGGAGGCCGATGTCACGGCAGAGTCTGTCTTTATGTTACAGCGCCGCCAGATTCTGAAGATGTTAGGAATTGGCGCTACCGCGCTCACGCTTACGCCTCCAGCACAGGCCAGCCTGCTCGACTGGTTTAAAGGCAACGATCGTCCCCCCGCTCCCGCAGGCAAAGCGCTGGACTTCAGCAAACCGCCGCAGTGGCAAAGCGGCCTGCCGCTAACCCCGGAAAACAAAGTCACCGGCTACAACAACTTTTATGAATTTGGTCTCGATAAAGCTGACCCGGCCGCCAACGCAGGTGCGATGGCGACCGATCCCTGGACGCTTACTATCGACGGTGAAGTGGCCAAACCGCTCACTCTGGATCACGATGCGCTGACCTCCCGTTTCCCGCTTGCCGAGCGTATCTACCGTATGCGCTGCGTGGAAGCCTGGTCGATGGTCATTCCCTGGATCGGCTTCCCGCTGCATAAGCTCCTGGCCCTGGTGGAGCCCACCAGCCATGCAAAATATGTCGCCTTTCAGACCCTCTATGCGCCGGAGCAGATGCCGGGGCAGAAGGACCGCTTTATCGGCGGCGGGCTGAAGTATCCCTACGTGGAAGGATTACGCCTGGATGAGGCTATGCATCCGCTGACGCTGATGAGCGTAGGCGTTTATGGTAAAGCGTTACCGCCGCAGAACGGCGCGCCGATTAGATTAATCGTTCCCTGGAAGTACGGGTTCAAAGGGATTAAATCCATCGTCCGCATCCGCCTGACCCGTGAACGGCCACCCACCACATGGAATCTGTCGGCCCCGAATGAATATGGCTTTTACGCCAACGTGAATCCGCACGTGGATCATCCGCGCTGGTCCCAGGCCACCGAGCGTGTCATTGGCGCTGGCGGCATTCTCAAGGTCGAACGTCAGCCGACATTGCTGTTCAATGGCTACGCCGACCAGGTCGCCTCGCTATATCGTGGGCTTAACCTTAAGGAGAATTTCTAAGTGCGTATGACAGCGGGCCAAATCACCTGGCTGAAAGTTTTTTTGCATGCGGCAGCGTTAGCTCCATTGCTATGGCTGTTCTGGGCTGGATTTCAGGGCAACCTCAGCGCCGATCCGGCCCGGGATATTCAACACTTTACCGGGCGGACAGCTCTGAAATTATTGTTGGCGACCTTGCTCATCGCCCCGCTGGCGCGCTACGCTAAGCAGCCGCTACTGATGCGCACCCGCCGCTTACTGGGTCTGTGGTGCTTTGCGTGGGCCTCGCTCCATCTGGTCAGCTATGCGCTGCTGGAGCTGGGTATTAACAATCTGGTGTTACTGGGGCAGGAAGTTATCCGTCGTCCGTATCTGACGTTGGGCCTGATCGGCTGGCTAATACTGTTGGCGCTGGCGATAACCTCCACCCGTTCAGCGCAGCGTAAACTGGGCCCCCGTTGGCAAAAACTGCATAACTTCGTCTATCTGGTGGCTATCCTCGCGCCCGTCCACTATCTATGGTCCGTGAAGACGTTGTCACCCCAACCGGTTATCTACGCCCTGTTGGCATTGCTGCTTTTAGCCACCCGATATCGCAAATTCCGCCAGTGGTGGCGCTAGCTCACCATTTCTGTGTCCTTCCCCGCAGAACGCTTTATCAACCGCGATTCTTTGGCGATTGCGGTTGATAATCTTCCCTGATACGACCAGTATTTAGCTGCTAAATGCCACGAAATCATTATAATGTGCCCCCACGATTGCTTCTGATGGCTTTTTAAACACATTCAGGGGTGACAACCACGCATCGAAGGTATATTTTGTAATATCACCGAAAATTGCAGGAGATGGCAGCACAATGGCGGACAAGTTTCAGGTTTTGCTTCTCAACGGGCCTAACCTCAATATGCTCGGCACGCGCGAACCGGAGAAATACGGTAGCCAGACGCTGGCCGAGATTGTTAGCCAGCTGCGCACTCAAGCAAAAGCGCTGAACGTCACGCTGGATCACCTGCAGTCTAACGCTGAGCATGAACTTATCGACCGTATTCATCAGGCTAAAGGTCAGGTTGACTATATCCTGATTAATCCGGCCGCATTCACGCACACCAGCGTAGCATTGCGTGACGCTTTGCTGGCGGTGAGCATCCCATTTATTGAGATTCACCTGAGCAACGTGCATGCGCGCGAGCCATTCCGTCACCACTCGTATCTTTCCGATATCGCCGCTGGCGTTATCTGCGGGCTGGGCGCGGATGGCTACACCTATGCACTCCAGACGGCGGTTAACCGTCTGTCATACACAAACTAAACAAAGAGTACGGAACCCACTCATGGATATTCGTAAGATTAAAAAACTGATTGAGCTGGTTGAAGAATCAGGCATCGCTGAGCTGGAAATTTCTGAAGGCGAAGAGTCTGTACGTATCAGCCGCGCCGTCGCCAACCAGCCCGCACCGGTTATGCAGCAATGGGCCGTTCCTCAGCAGCCGCAGCCGGCACTGTCCAACGCGGTGGCTCCGGCAGCAACACCGGCAATGGAAGCCCCTGCCAGCCCGGAAGTCAGTGGTCACATCGTACGTTCCCCGATGGTCGGGACGTTCTATCGCACCCCGAGTCCGGATGCGAAGGCCTTTGTGGAAGTGGGACAGAAAGTCAATGTAGGCGACACTCTGTGCATCGTTGAAGCAATGAAAATGATGAACCAGATCGAAGCTGATAAAGCTGGCGTGGTGAAAGCCGTTCTGGTGGAAAGTGGCCAACCGGTAGAATTTGACGAGCCGCTGGTCGTCATCGAATAACGAGGCGAACATGCTGGATAAAATTGTTATCGCCAACCGTGGTGAAATCGCCCTGCGAATCCTGCGTGCCTGCAAAGAGCTGGGCATCAAGACCGTCGCCGTGCACTCCACCGCGGATCGCGATCTGAAACACGTACTGCTGGCGGACGAGACTGTCTGTATCGGTCCGGCGCCGTCAGTAAAGAGCTACCTGAATATCCCGGCTATTATCTCCGCGGCAGAAATCACCGGTGCGGTAGCTGTCCACCCGGGATACGGCTTCCTGTCTGAGAACGCTAACTTCGCCGAACAGGTTGAACAGTCCGGCTTTATCTTCATTGGCCCTAAAGCGGAAACCATCCGTCTGATGGGAGACAAAGTCTCCGCCATCAACGCCATGAAGAAAGCGGGCGTTCCTTGCGTTCCGGGTTCCGACGGTCCGCTGGACGATGATATGGACCGTAACCGCGCCATTGCTAAACGCATTGGCTACCCGGTTATCATCAAAGCCTCCGGCGGCGGCGGCGGTCGCGGTATGCGCGTGGTGCGCAGCGACGCCGAACTGGCGCAGTCCATCACCATGACCCGAGCTGAAGCGAAAGCGGCATTCAGCAACGACATGGTCTACATGGAAAAATACCTGGAAAATCCGCGCCATATCGAAATTCAGGTACTGGCTGACGGCCAGGGCGGCGCCATCTATCTGGCAGAGCGCGACTGCTCCATGCAGCGTCGTCACCAGAAAGTGGTGGAAGAAGCGCCGGCGCCGGGCATCACTCCGGAACTGCGTCGCTATATTGGCGAACGCTGCACCAAGGCCTGTGTTGATATCGGCTACCGCGGCGCGGGTACCTTCGAGTTCCTGTTTGAAAACGGCGAGTTCTACTTCATTGAGATGAACACCCGTATTCAGGTAGAGCACCCGGTAACGGAAATGATTACCGGCGTTGACCTGATCAAAGAGCAGCTGCGTATTGCTGCCGGTCAGCCTCTCTCCATCAAACAGGAAGAGGTCATGGTACGCGGCCACGCAGTCGAATGCCGTATCAACGCCGAAGATCCCAACACCTTCCTGCCGAGCCCGGGTAAAATCACCCGTTTCCACGCGCCGGGCGGTTTTGGGGTGCGCTGGGAGTCACATATCTACGCTGGCTATACAGTGCCGCCGTACTATGACTCCATGATCGGTAAGCTTATTTGCTACGGTGAAAACCGCGATGTGGCGATTGCGCGTATGCGTAACGCGCTGCAGGAGCTGATTATCGACGGTATCAAAACCAACGTCGAGCTGCAGATGCGCATCATGAATGACGAAAACTTCCAGCACGGTGGAACTAACATCCACTACCTGGAGAAGAAACTGGGTCTCCAGTAAGTTATCTTCCTCGTCACGCAAGGGCCGGTTTTTACCGGCCCTTCTTTTTTCGCCCCGCCGGGAGGGGATAAGGTACAATCGCCGCTTTATCTGACAACCCGGGGAACAAAGATGGATAACCGTTTTGTTCAGGCTCACAAAGAGGCCCGTTGGGCACTGTGGCTGACCCTGCTCTATCTGGTCGCCTGGACCCTGGCCGCATGGCTACCCGACTCTACGCCCGGCCTGACCGGCCTGCCGCACTGGTTCGAAATGGCCTGCCTGCTGGTACCGCTGATCTTTTTCGCCCTCTGCTGGCTTATGGTACGGGGAATCTTCCGCGATATCCCACTGGAGGATGACCATGCAGACTGAAGTTATCCTGCCGCTGATCGCCTATCTGCTGGTGGTATTCAGCATTTCGCTGTGGGCCATACGCCGCCGCCGACAGGGCAATTTCCTGAATGAGTACTTCCTGGGTGGACGCTCCATGGGCGGCTTCGTGCTGGCTATGACCCTGACGGCCACCTACATTAGCGCCAGTTCCTTTATCGGTGGTCCTGGAGCGGCCTATAAGTACGGTTTGGGCTGGGTATTGCTGTCAATGATTCAACTGCCCGCTATCTGGCTGTCGCTGGGCATACTCGGCAAGAAGTTCGCCATCCTGGCCCGACGCTATAACGCCGTGACCCTCAACGATATGCTCTATGCCCGCTACCAGAGCCGACTGCTGGTCTGGCTGGCCAGCCTGAGCCTGCTGGTCGCCTTTATCGGTGCCATGACGGTACAGTTTATCGGCGGCGCGCGGCTGTTGGAGACGGCAGCGGGGATCCCTTACGAAAGCGGCCTGCTGATTTTTGGGATCAGCATCGCGCTCTATACCGCTTTCGGCGGCTTCCGTGCCAGCGTGCTGAACGACGCCATGCAGGGGCTGGTGATGCTGATTGGCACCCTGCTGCTGCTGGTCGGGATTATTCACGCCGCAGGCGGTCTGCCCGCCGCGGTGAGCAAGCTCCAGCATATCGATCCTCAACTGGTGACGCCGCAGGGGGCAGATAATATTCTGACGCCTTCGTTTCTGGCCTCGTTCTGGGTGCTGGTCTGCTTCGGGGTTATCGGTCTGCCCCATACCGCCGTGCGCTGTATCTCCTACAAAGACAGTAAGGCGGTGCACCGCGGTATGATTATTGGCACCCTGGTGGTGGGTATCCTGATGCTGGGTATGCATCTGGCCGGCGCACTGGGGCGTGCGGTGATCCCCGATCTGGCCATTCCGGATCAGGTGATACCGACGTTGATGGTTGCCGTACTGCCGCCGGTAGCCGCCGGGATCTTTCTGGCCGCGCCTATGGCGGCCATTATGTCGACGATCAACGCTCAGTTGCTTCAGTCATCGGCGACGATCGTCAAGGATCTCTGGCTCAGCATGCGCCCGGAACAGGCCACCAACGAGCGACGACTTAAGCGTATGTCCACTGCGATTACCCTGATCCTCAGCGCCCTGCTGCTGCTGGCCGCCTGGCATCCCCCCCAGATGATCATCTGGCTTAATCTGCTGGCCTTCGGCGGCCTGGAGGCGGTTTTTCTGTGGCCACTGGTGCTCGGACTTTACTGGGAGCGCGCCAACGCCGCAGGAGCCCTTAGCGCTATGATTAGCGGTGGCGTACTTTACGCCCTCCTGGCTACGCTGAAGGTAGAAGTGCTGGGCTTCCATCCCATTGTTCCTTCCCTGCTGGTCAGCCTTCTGTGCTTTCTGGTCGGGAACCGGTTTGGCCGCGCCAGTGTCCCGGCCACCGTTTATTAACCTGCTTATCAAGAAAGAGTTTTGCCATGCCATGGATTCAACTGAAAATTAATACCACCGGCTCATACGCGGAAGAGCTGGGAGACGCCCTGATGGAAAGCGGAGCGGTATCCGTCACCTTTCAGGACACCCACGACACGCCAGTGTTCGAACCGCTGCCAGGCGAAACCCGACTGTGGGGCGATACCGACGTTATCGGTCTGTTCGACGCCGAATGTGATATGAAGGCCGCCGTGGCGCAGCTGGAACAGCATCCTTTGCTGGGCGCGGGCTTCCACCATAAAATCGAACAGCTCGAAGATAAGGACTGGGAACGCGAATGGATGGAGAACTTCCACCCCATGCGCTTTGGCGAGCGCCTGTGGATCTGCCCAAGCTGGCGTGACGTTCCCGATGAAAACGCCGTTAACGTCATGCTCGACCCGGGTCTGGCTTTTGGTACCGGTACTCATCCTACAACGTCTCTGTGTCTGACATGGCTGGATGGCCTGGATCTGACCGGTAAAACCGTGATTGATTTCGGCTGTGGCTCCGGCATTCTCGCCATCGCGGCACTAAAACTGGGCGCCGCGCGCGCTATCGGCATCGATATCGACCCTCAGGCCATTCAGGCCAGCCGCGATAACGCTGAACGTAACGGCGTAGCCGGGCGTCTGGAACTCTACCTGCCTCATCAGCAGCCGGAAGGGCTACAGGCCGACGTCGTGGTCGCTAACATCCTTGCTGGTCCTCTGCGCGAGCTGGCGCCATTGATTAGCGTTCTGCCGGTCCAGGGTGGGCTGCTGGGGCTCTCCGGCGTGCTGGCGAGCCAGGCGGAAGGCGTTTGTGAAGCCTATCGTGAACGCTTCACGCTTGATCCGGTGGCGGAAAAGGAAGAGTGGTGCCGTATTACCGGTACAAGGCGCTGAATCCAGCGGGGATGCGATAGCCGCATCCCCTTCTTCAGAACCCCGGTCAGGCACAGTTTTTCAGCACATAATCTGTGCGTTAACGCTATCTGGCAGGATTATTGCCAGGAAGTTTCTATAAAAATAGCGTAGCGCACAAAAACATCATGCCTTAGTAAGCAACTGATTAGTAAAGATTATTATTTATAACCGTGCGGCGGTGACACGATTCATTGATCTACAACATCTGATTGTTCAAAGTTTGGCCTTTCATCTCGTGCAAAAAATGCGTAATATACGCCGCCTTGCAGGCATATATGGTCATTTCTTAACTCATGCGCATCGGACAATACCAGCTCAGAAATCGACTGATCGCAGCCCCAATGGCCGGGATTACTGACCGACCGTTTCGGACGCTGTGTCACGAGATGGGAGCCGGACTGACCGTTTCAGAGATGATGTCATCGAACCCGGAAGTTTGGGCCAGTGATAAGTCTCGCCTGCGAATGGTGCATGTGGATGAACCGGGAATTCGTACGGTTCAGATTGCCGGTAGCGAACCGGAAGATATGGCCGAGGCCGCGCGGATTAACGTGAAAAACGGCGCCCAGATTATTGATATCAATATGGGGTGCCCGGCCAAGAAAGTGAATCGAAAACTGGCAGGTTCCGCCCTGCTGCAGTACCCGGAACTGGTGAAAAGGATTCTCAGCGCTGTGGTAAATGCAGTAGACGTGCCTGTTACGTTGAAGATCCGCACCGGTTGGGATCCTGAACATCGCAACTGTGCGGAAATAGCCCAACTGGCCGAAAGCTGTGGTATTCAGGCATTGACCATCCATGGTCGTACCCGTGCCTGCCTGTTTAAAGGCGAGGCGGAATACGACAGCATTCGGACGGTTAAACAGTTGGTTTCCATTCCGGTTATCGCGAATGGTGACCTGACTACCCCGCAAAAAGCCAGAGCCGTGCTCGAATATACCGGAGCAGATGCTCTGATGATTGGACGTGCGGCTCAGGGAAGACCCTGGATCTTTCGGGAAATCCAGCATTATCTGGACACGGGTGAGTTGCTGCCCCCGCTGCCACTGGCAGAGGTTAAGCGCTTACTTTGCGCGCACGTTAGGGAACTTCATGCCTTCTATGGTGAGGTAAAGGGGTACCGAATTGCGCGTAAGCACGTCTCATGGTATCTCCAGGAGCACGCGCCCAGTGACCAGTTTCGGCGCACATTCAACGCCATTGAGGATGCCAGCGAACAGCTGGAGGCGTTGGAGGCATACTTCGAAAATTTTGCGTAACCAGAAATAAAAGAGCTGACAGAACTATGTTCGAACAACGCGTAAATTCTGACGTACTGACCGTTTCAACCGTTAACTCTCAGGACCAGGTGACTCAAAAGCCCCTGCGTGACTCGGTAAAACAGGCACTGAAGAACTATTTTGCTCAACTGAATGGTCAGGACGTTAATGACCTGTATGAGCTGGTACTGGCTGAAGTAGAGCAGCCCCTGTTGGACATGGTGATGCAATACACCCGCGGTAACCAGACCCGCGCAGCCCTGATGATGGGTATCAACCGCGGCACGCTGCGTAAGAAACTGAAAAAATACGGCATGAACTGATTATCCGTTACATGTTGATAAAAGGCGCTGACCGGCATGGGGAAGCGCCTTTTTTATTGCCTGAATCCCTCTCTCCCCGGTCCCCAAAGCCAACGGCTCCATCCCCTTTACCTGATGCTCGTTAAAGCGCTACAGAAGGCTCCAGGACATCACATATCCAGCTTTCCCTGGGATCCTGCTGCCCCGCAGGAAAGCACAAGCAGCCTGACGCATTACCTCTGCAGTTCCGTCTGAGCGTGACCCAATGTGCTACGTTAAGGTCTTTATATCATTGTCCTGTCACCGTCACACCGGGTATGAGGGAGCTCAATGACAGAGCGGGAATATGATAAGAGGTTTTACGGTAGATGACGTGGAAGAATTTCAACGTCAGTAACGAAAAAGGCCCGGTCAAATGACCGGGCCTTTCTCTTAATTGATGTCTGGCAGTTCCCTACTCTCGCATGGGGAGACCCCACACTACCATCGGCGCTACGGCGTTTCACTTCTGAGTTCGGCATGGGGTCAGGTGGGACCACCGCGCTATCGCCGCCAGACAAATTCTTTTCTTAAGCGCCGAACTTTAACCGAATAAAGTGGTGCTGATACCCAGAGTCGAACTGGGGACCTCACCCTTACCAAGGGTGCGCTCTACCAACTGAGCCATATCAGCACACTAAATTTGATGCCTGGCAGTTCCCTACTCTCGCATGGGGAGACCCCACACTACCATCGGCGCTACGGCGTTTCACTTCTGAGTTCGGCATGGGGTCAGGTGGGACCACCGCGCTGTCGCCGCCAGGCAAATTCTGTTCCGCTTACCGCCATACAGGCCATAAGCGTTTATCCGTCACAAGCTGAATATCGTTCGTTCTCTCATCACCAAAACATCTTTGGCGTTGTAAGGTTAAGCCTCTCGGGTCATTAGTACCGGTTAGCTCAACGCATCGCTGCGCTTACACACCCGGCCTATCAACGTCGTCGTCTTCAACGTCCCTTCAGGAGACTCAGGGTCTCAGGGAAGACTCATCTCGGGGCAAGTTTCGTGCTTAGATGCTTTCAGCACTTATCTTTTCCGCACTTAGCTACCGGGCAATGCAATTGGCATCACAACCCGAACACCAGTGGTGCGTCCACTCCGGTCCTCTCGTACTAGGAGCAGCCCCCCTCAGTCTTCCAGCGCCCACGGCAGATAGGGACCGAACTGTCTCACGACGTTCTAAACCCAGCTCGCGTACCACTTTAAATGGCGAACAGCCATACCCTTGGGACCTACTTCAGCCCCAGGATGTGATGAGCCGACATCGAGGTGCCAAACACCGCCGTCGATATGAACTCTTGGGCGGTATCAGCCTGTTATCCCCGGAGTACCTTTTATCCGTTGAGCGATGGCCCTTCCATTCAGAACCACCGGATCACTATGACCTGCTTTCGCACCTGCTCGCGCCGTCACGCTCGCAGTCAAGCTGGCTTATGCCATTGCACTAACCTCCTGATGTCCGACCAGGATTAGCCAACCTTCGTGCTCCTCCGTTACTCTTTGGGAGGAGACCGCCCCAGTCAAACTACCCACCAGACACTGTCCCCACGCCAGATAATGGCGCCAGGTTAGAACATCAAACATTAAAGGGTGGTATTTCAAGGTTGGCTCCACGCAGACTTGCGTCCACGCTTCAAAGCCTCCCACCTATCCTACACATCAAGGCTCAATGTTCAGTGTCAAGCTATAGTAAAGGTTCACGGGGTCTTTCCGTCTTGCCGCGGGTACACTGCATCTTCACAGCGAGTTCAATTTCACTGAGTCCCGGGTGGAGACAGCCTGGCCATCATTACGCCATTCGTGCAGGTCGGAACTTACCCGACAAGGAATTTCGCTACCTTAGGACCGTTATAGTTACGGCCGCCGTTTACCGGGGCTTCGATCAGGAGCTTCTGGTTACCCATAACCCCATCAATTAACCTTCCGGCACCGGGCAGGCGTCACACCCTATACGTCCACTTTCGTGTTTGCAGAGTGCTGTGTTTTTAATAAACAGTTGCAGCCAGCTGGTATCTTCGACTGACTTCAGCTCCACCCGCAGGGGCTTCACCTACATGTCAGCGTGCCTTCTCCCGAAGTTACGGCACCATTTTGCCTAGTTCCTTCACCCGGGTTCTCTCAAGCGCCTTGGTATTCTCTACCTGACCACCTGTGTCGGTTTCGGGTACGATTCGTTGTTACCTGAAGCTTAGAGGCTTTTCCTGGAAGCAGGGCATTTGTCACTTCAGCACCGTGGTGCCTCGTCATCACGCCTCAGCCTTAACTCTCCGGATTTGCCTGGAAAGTCAGCCTACACGCTTAAACCGGGACGACCGTCGCCCGGATGACATAGCCTTCTCCGTTCCCCCATCGCAGTAACACCGAGTACGGGAATATTAACCCGTTTCCCATCGACTACGCCTTTCGGCCTCGCCTTAGGGGTCGACTCACCCTGCCCCGATTAACGTTGGACAGGAACCCTTGGTCTTCCGGCGAGCGGGCTTTTCACCCGCTTTATCGTTACTCATGTCAGCATTCGCACTTCTGATACCTCCAGCATACCTCACAGTACACCTTCGCAGGCTTACAGAACGCTCCCCTACCCAACAACACTTAAGTGTCGCTGCCGCAGCTTCGGTGCATGGTTTAGCCCCGTTACATCTTCCGCGCAGGCCGACTCGACCAGTGAGCTATTACGCTTTCTTTAAATGATGGCTGCTTCTAAGCCAACATCCTGGCTGTCTGGGCCTTCCCACATCGTTTCCCACTTAACCATGACTTTGGGACCTTAGCTGGCGGTCTGGGTTGTTTCCCTCTTCACGACGGACGTTAGCACCCGCCGTGTGTCTCCCGTGATAACATTCTCCGGTATTCGTAGTTTGCATCGGGTTGGTAAGCCGGGATGGCCCCCTAGCCGAAACAGTGCTCTACCCCCGGAGATGAATTCACGAGGCGCTACCTAAATAGCTTTCGGGGAGAACCAGCTATCTCCCGGTTTGATTGGCCTTTCACCCCCAGCCACAGGTCATCCGCTAATTTTTCAACATTAGTCGGTTCGGTCCTCCAGTTAGTGTTACCCAACCTTCAACCTGCCCATGGCTAGATCACCGGGTTTCGGGTCTATACCCTGCAACTTAACGCCCGGTTAAGACTCGGTTTCCCTTCGGCTCCCCTATTCGGTTAACCTTGCTACAGAATATAAGTCGCTGACCCATTATACAAAAGGTACGCAGTCACACCCCAAAGGGTGCTCCCACTGCTTGTACGTACACGGTTTCAGGTTCTGTTTCACTCCCCTCGCCGGGGTTCTTTTCGCCTTTCCCTCACGGTACTGGTTCACTATCGGTCAGTCAGGAGTATTTAGCCTTGGAGGATGGTCCCCCCATATTCAGACAGGATAACACGTGTCCCGCCCTACTCATCGAGCTCACAGCATGTGCATTTTCGTGTACGGGGCTGTCACCCTGTATCGCCGGACTTTCCAGACCGTTCCACTAATACACACGCTGATTCAGACTCTGGGCTCTTCCCCGTTCGCTCGCCGCTACTCAGGGAATCTCGGTTGATTTCTTTTCCTCGGGGTACTTAGATGTTTCAGTTCTCCCGGTTCGCCTCATTAACCTATGGATTCAGTTAATGATAGTGTGACGGATCACACTGGGTTTCCCCATTCGGACATCGTCGGTTATAACGCCTCATATCAGCTTACCGACGCTTTTCGCAGATTAGCACGTCCTTCATCGCCTCTGACTGCCAGGGCATCCACCGTGTACGCTTATTCGCTTAACCTCACAACCCGAAGATGTCTTCGTGTTGTAAGCTTGAGAGACCCATTAAACGGTTAACCCGTTTATGGATTATCAATTTTCAGCTTGTTCCGGATTGTTAAAGAGCAAATATCTCAAACGTGACTCACTGAGCCAGTTTTGAGATATATTAAGGTTGGCGACTTTCACTCACACTAACCAGCAAGTGGCGTCCCCTAGGGGATTCGAACCCCTGTTACCGCCGTGAAAGGGCGGTGTCCTGGGCCTCTAGACGAAGGGGACACTAAAGTCGGCTTCGCAGACGCCTTGCTTCTTTACTTTCATCAGACAATCTGTGTGGACACTGCGAAACCTGTATCCAAAGGTAAGGAGGTGATCCAACCGCAGGTTCCCCTACGGTTACCTTGTTACGACTTCACCCCAGTCATGAATCACAAAGTGGTAAGCGCCCTCCCGAAGGTTAAGCTACCTACTTCTTTTGCAACCCACTCCCATGGTGTGACGGGCGGTGTGTACAAGGCCCGGGAACGTATTCACCGTGACATTCTGATTCACGATTACTAGCGATTCCGACTTCATGGAGTCGAGTTGCAGACTCCAATCCGGACTACGACGCACTTTATGAGGTCCGCTTGCTCTCGCGAGGTCGCTTCTCTTTGTATGCGCCATTGTAGCACGTGTGTAGCCCTGGTCGTAAGGGCCATGATGACTTGACGTCATCCCCACCTTCCTCCGGTTTATCACCGGCAGTCTCCTTTGAGTTCCCGACCGAATCGCTGGCAACAAAGGATAAGGGTTGCGCTCGTTGCGGGACTTAACCCAACATTTCACAACACGAGCTGACGACAGCCATGCAGCACCTGTCTCACAGTTCCCGAAGGCACAAATCCATCTCTGGATTCTTCTGTGGATGTCAAGACCAGGTAAGGTTCTTCGCGTTGCATCGAATTAAACCACATGCTCCACCGCTTGTGCGGGCCCCCGTCAATTCATTTGAGTTTTAACCTTGCGGCCGTACTCCCCAGGCGGTCGACTTAACGCGTTAGCTCCGGAAGCCACGAGTCAAGCTCACAGCCTCCAAGTCGACATCGTTTACGGCGTGGACTACCAGGGTATCTAATCCTGTTTGCTCCCCACGCTTTCGCACCTGAGCGTCAGTCTTCGTCCAGGAGGCCGCCTTCGCCACCGGTATTCCTCCAGATCTCTACGCATTTCACCGCTACACCTGGAATTCTACCTCCCTCTACGAGACTCCAGCTGGCCAGTTTCAAATGCAGTTCCCGGGTTGAGCCCGGGGATTTCACATCTGACTTAACCAACCGCCTGCGTGCGCTTTACGCCCAGTAATTCCGATTAACGCTTGCACCCTCCGTATTACCGCGGCTGCTGGCACGGAGTTAGCCGGTGCTTCTTCTGTCAGTAACGTCAATGTGTGAACGTATTAAGCTCACACCCTTCCTCCTGACTGAAAGTACTTTACAACCCGAAGGCCTTCTTCATACACGCGGCATGGCTGCATCAGGCTTGCGCCCATTGTGCAATATTCCCCACTGCTGCCTCCCGTAGGAGTCTGGACCGTGTCTCAGTTCCAGTGTGGCTGGTCATCCTCTCAGACCAGCTAGGGATCGTCGCCCAGGTAGGCCATTACCCTACCTGCTAGCTAATCCCATCTGGGTTCATCTGATGGCGTGAGGCCCGAAGGTCCCCCACTTTGCTCTTTCGAGATTATGCGGTATTAGCCACCGTTTCCAGTGGTTATCCCCCTCCATCAGGCAGATCCCCAGACATTACTCACCCGTCCGCCGCTCGCCGGCAAGGAAGCAAGCTTCCTTCCGCTGCCGCTCGACTTGCATGTGTTAGGCCTGCCGCCAGCGTTCAATCTGAGCCATGATCAAACTCTTCAATTAAAGTTTGATGCTCAAAGAATTAAACTTCGTAATGAATTACGTGTTCACTCTTGAGACTTGATATTCATTTAGCGTCTTTCGACGTTCAGGATATCAGTGCTTTCGAGTGCCCACACAGATTGTCTGATAAATTGTTAAAGAGCAGTTGCGACAAGGCGTTAAGCTCACTGTCGCGAGGTGGCGTATATTACGCTTTCCTCTTTCAGAGTCAACCCTGATTTTCAGGATTTTCTCTTTCTGACCGGTGCGCTGTAAGGCGTTGTTCCGTGTCAGTGGTGGCGCATTATAGGGATCCCATTTTTTAGCACAAGCCTTTTTTCGATCTTTTCTTTCAACTGATGTTTTTTCAGCCTTTCCGTAGAGATCCTGAACGATCTGCCGCAGATTTGTCACTTTTCATCCTTGCGGTGCACCAGAAATGCGCCCAAAGTCTTGATGAAGTTTGTTTAACAAAGAGGTAGCTATGGCTGAGGTTCTCCGCCCTTATAAGGATCTTATTCCCCGGATTGGTCAGCGTGTCATGCTGGACGCATCCAGCGTGGTGATCGGCGATGTCCGGCTGGCCGATGATGTCAGCATCTGGCCACTGGTCGCAATCCGCGGTGACGTCAACACTGTTTCAATAGGCGCGCGTACCAATATTCAGGATGGCAGTGTATTGCATGTGACTCATAAATCTTCCAGGAATCCCGAAGGCAATCCATTAGTCGTAGGAGAAGATGTTACCGTCGGACATAAAGTGATGCTGCATGGCTGCATCATAGGTAACCGGGTTCTGGTGGGAATGGGATCAATTCTACTGGATGGCGCCACCATTGAAGATGATGTCATGATCGGCGCTGGCAGCCTGGTACCGCAGAACAAGCGACTGGAGAGTGGTTATCTCTATCTGGGAAGTCCGGTAAAGCAGATCCGTCCGTTGAAGCAGGAAGAGCTTGAGGGGCTGAAGTATTCCGCCAACAACTACGTCAAATGGAAAGATGATTATCTGGCTCAGGAGAGCCAGAGCCACCCGGACTCATCCTCTTCCTGATCCTGTATGCGCTGTTCCGCCTCCTCTTCAAGATCCCAACGCCGGGTCCGGAACAGCGCAAGTGGCTCATCCACATTTCCATAGCGTGCCGCCAGCGTTGCGCCGCGAATGGCGCAGGTGAGTTGCATCCCCCCCACCAGCGCAGGGAAACAGACGGCCTGACGCGCTTCATCCCAGGTTTCACGATCCGGAAACTGGATAGACTGGTTCATTGCGCTAATTCCAGTTTCAGTGCTGCGATAACCGGCTCTATCTCTGGCAATTTACCATGCCATAACAGGAAAGCATGCGCCGCCTGGCCCACCAGCATGCCCAGACCGTCGGCATACTGCTGTACACCGCCATCCACGCACCAGTGCAGGAAAGGCGTTAATCCCTGCTGGTAAAACATATCGTAGCCGCGAACGTGATGGCTCAGTATTGATGTCGGCAGTGCCGGTACCTCACCGCTTAAGCCGCTGGAAGTGGCGTTGATAATGAGATCGAACTCATGGCCTTCAAGTGCAGACATCTCCAGCGCGCTAACGCTACCAGTATGACTGAAAAGCCGGGCCAGCTCCTGGGCTCGGACAAAGGTTCGGTTAACGATCGTGACCGGGCAGCCCAGCGACAGCAGCGGCAGAAGCGCGCCTCGCGCCGCACCTCCGGCCCCCACCAGCAGGATTCGGTCGCCCGGGCGGATCAGTTGCAGACGTTCCAGATCGCTGAGCAGCCCCACACCGTCAGTGTTATCCCCCAACAGTCGCCCATCGTCCAGACGCTTAAACGTATTGACGGCACCGGCCAGCGAAGCGCGCTCGGTCAGTTCATCGGAGCGAGCAAATGCCTGCTCTTTAAAGGGTACAGTGACGTTAGCCCCGCGACCGCCAGTCATAAAAAAGCGCTCCAGCGTCGACACAAAGTCGTCCATCGGGGCCAGTACCCGACCATAGGGATGCGTGATGCTCAGCTGTTCGGCAAACTGGCGCTGAATAAATGGCGATTTGCTGTGTGCAATCGGATTACCGAAGACGGCATAGGTTTCCATGCTATTACCCCTGACGAATGAGTTCGCCGGTTAAGGCATCACGAATTTCAGAAGGGTTCAGACGGCCACCGGTTTCCCCTGCCAGTACGGGGAAGTCCACCCCGAACTGCGCGATAACCTCCTGCGCGTTACGGCACGGCGGCTGCCCGCTCAGATTCGCACTGGTTGAAACCAGTGGCTTACCGTATGTCTGACACAGTTTCACCACCAGCGGGTGATCGGTAACCCGTACCGCCAGCGAGTCGAAACGGCCCGTCAGCCAGCGCGGTGTCGTGGGTTTTGCCGGGAAAACGAAAGTCACCGGTCCCGGCCAGCGGGAAAATACAGACTCACGCTGCGATGCATCAAGCCGACTGTCATCGATATACGGCATAAGCTGCTGATAGTTTGCCGCTATCAGAATCAGCCCTTTCTCTACCGGACGCTGTTTCAGGGTCAGCAGGCGGTTAACCGCTTCTTCACTATCGGGATCGCAGCCAACGCCAAACACGGCTTCCGTCGGGTAGGCGATGACCTGCTGTTGATTAAGGAGAGCGATAATCTCCTCAGGGGTCATTTCAAGGGGGTTATTCTTCACAGGTTGATTGGGCCGGAACCGGCTTTCCACATTGTTTGCTCGCACAATAGCGTTTGACGCCATGCGCGGTCTTCTTCTCGATAAGCAGCGGGTAGTGACATTCAGGGCACTCCCCCACTACCGGTTTAAAATTGATGGCGAACTGGCAGGCTGGATAACGATCGCAGGAATGAAAGGTTTTGCCATAGCGAGAACGCCGCTGCACCAGATGTCCCTCACCGCACTGAGGACAGGGAATCGCAGTGTCATCGGGTTTATCGATAAGCTCAGTATGGCCACAGGCAGGATAGCTGGCGCAGCCAATAAACATCCCGAAACGCCCCTGGCGCAAAACCAGCTCGCTACCGCAGGCCGGGCACTGCTGCCCCTCCAGTACCTTAATGACATGTCCGTCCGTCTGATTCTTCAGCGGTCGGATATAGTCACAGTCCGGATAGTGGGAACAGCCAAGAAACGGACCATGTTTCCCGGAGCGTATAACTAACTCTGCCCCGCAGCGGGGGCAGAGTTCCTGATGACTAACATCAAATAATGCCGGTTTGGCCATATGAACTTATCAGACCGCCGCGTTAGTGCAGCTGGCCTTCGCTGGTTTCAAACAGTAACTCTTCCATTTGCTGATAGGCGTTTTCACACCCCGGGAGGTTAAACAGCACCATCAGCACCACCCATTTAAGATCTTCGAGATCGAACTCGTCGGCATCCAGCGCCATAATGCGCTCAATCACCATTTCACGCGTTTCGAGGTTCAGCACCTGAATCTGCTCAAGAAACAGCAGGAAACCCCGGCAGTCGGCATCTAAGCGACGGCTCTCATCCTCAGTGTAGATACGCATGGAGAGCGGATCGGCAGCCAGTTGCATCGGCTCTGCCAGTCCGTCCTGATAGTCGGCCAGTTTTTCAAGCCACATCAGGGCGTTATAAATATCTTCCCGCTCAAAACCGACATCCGTCAGATCACGGGTCAGTTTGTCCTGATCCACGCGCGCTTCCGGCTCAGTATGGATATAGGTTTCAAACAAATACATTAGTACGTCGAACATGGCCTGCCCTCCTCAATCGGACATAGCCGCCGGGTACAGCTGCGATCCATCCTGCTAACTCCAGTTCAAGTAATTGAGCCACTGTCACTGGCACAGGTTGGCCGGCACGTTCAGCGACGACGTCAACAGGTGTAACCTCATCTCCTACGTTAGCCAGGAGGTGGGCAAATGGCAATGGGGGGACTTCGCGATCTGTGGGATTATTGCCCGCATTCGTTAAAGAAGGGAGCCAGCATAGCTCATTTTGTAAATGATCGATAATATCCTGAGGCTCGGTGACCGCCACCGCGCCCTGCTTGATCAGCCAGTGGGTTCCTTCGCTACCGGGGCTACCGATAGCACCGGGCAGTGCGAACAGCTCTCTTCCCTGCTCCAGTGCGTAACGCGCCGTCGTTAAAGATCCGCTACGCAACGATGCCTCAACCACCAGCACGCCGCGGCTAAGCCCGCTGATAATTCGGTTACGCCGTGGAAAATGATAAGGCAGCGCAGGTGCATCCAGCGGGAACTCCGAAATAATCGCACCGCCCTGTTCGATAATCTGCTCCGCCAGGTGCCTGTGGCGGCGCGGATAGAATGTCCCCAGCCCGTTACCCAGTACCGCCAGCGTTTTGCCTTTCACCGCAAGCGTAGCCCGATGGGCAACGGCATCAATACCTAATGCCAGTCCACTCACAATAGAGAAACCAGCCGCCGCCAGCGCACGGGCGAAGTGCTCTCCCCAGCGAGCGCCATACCAGGAGTGGTTGCGGCTGCCAACGATTGCCAGCTGTTCACTTCGCAGCAGCGCCGTGTTGCCTGTGACCATCAAAGCGCCAGGGAACCAGTCAATCGCCCGTAACTGTACCGGATATTCCGGCGCCAGCGCCGTCACCAGATGATTTTCCGGCTGGGCAAGCCAGCAATGAGCCCGCTCCAGTATAACAGACGTCACGCCATCGAACTGCACGCGCTGTAACGGCGTCAGCCCATGCCGCCACCCGTCCCCTCGGGGCGATGCAATAAACCGGGTTGCCACCGCCACCATCTTTTCTCCGCTTAAATTTTGTACTGCCATTAAGCGCAACCAGAACTCCGTCTCATCCATGTCCGCCCCCCTGACACAGGCCGCCAGACAATCCCTGTGATTGGTGACTGATGCTGTCAATCAGGGGGCGATTTGTCTAGAATAAAGGACATAATCCTTTCAATCATTGAATACAGATCCGGATAGTTATGTCAGTTTTGCAGGTATTACATGTTCCCGACGAGCGTCTGCGCAAAGTTGCCGAGCCCGTTAAAGAAGTGAATGCGGAAATTCAGCGTATCGTCGATGATATGTTCGATACGATGTACGCCGAAGAAGGCATTGGCCTGGCCGCAACCCAGGTCAACATTCACCAGCGTATTATCGTTATCGACGTTTCAGAAAATCGCGACGAACGCCTGGTGCTGATTAACCCTGAGCTACTGGAAAAAAACGGCGAAACCGGGATCGAAGAAGGCTGTCTTTCCATCCCTGAGCAGCGTGCCCTGGTGCCGCGTGCCGAGCAGGTAAAGATTCGCGCGCTCGACCGCGACGGCAAGGAATACGAACTGGAAGCCGATGGCCTGCTGGCGATCTGCATTCAGCACGAGATGGATCATCTGATGGGTAAACTGTTCATTGATTATCTGTCAAAGATGAAACGCGATCGCATCGTGCAGAAAGTCGAGAAACTGGATCGCATGAAAGCCCGCGCCGCCAGCTAAGCAGACAGGAAATAACGTGTCCGAATCACTACGTATTATTTTTGCCGGAACGCCGGACTTCGCAGCGCGTCACCTGGACGCGTTGCTCGCGTCTGAGCACCAGGTGGTCGGCGTTTTCACGCAGCCAGACCGCCCGGCGGGCCGTGGTAAAAAACTGATGCCCAGCCCGGTGAAGACGCTGGCCCAGGAAAAAGCCGTCCCCGTTTTCCAACCCGTTTCGCTACGCCCGGAAGAAAACCAGCAACTGGTCGCTGATTTAAATGCCGACGTCATGGTGGTGGTGGCCTATGGCCTGATTCTGCCAAAAGCCGTGCTGGAAATGCCGCGTCTGGGCTGCATTAACGTCCATGGCTCGCTGCTGCCGCGCTGGCGCGGCGCGGCGCCGATTCAGCGTGCGCTCTGGGCTGGCGATGCCGAAACCGGCGTGACCATTATGCAGATGGATGTGGGTCTGGATACTGGCGATATGCTGTATAAGCTCGCCTGCCCTATCACGGCCCAGGACACCAGCGCTACGCTGTATAACACGCTTGCTGAGCTCGGCCCCAAAGGCCTGCTGGAAACCCTGGCACAGCTGGCCAGCAGTCAGGCCAGCCCGGAAAAACAGGACGAAACGCGAGTCACCTGGGCCGAAAAGTTAAGTAAGGAAGAGGCTCGTCTCGACTGGTCACTGTCCGCGACTCAGCTCGAACGCTGCATCCGCGCCTTTAACCCCTGGCCGGTGAGCTACTTCACCATCGATGAGCAGCCGGTCAAGGTATGGCAGGCTTCAGTCATCGACGGCCCTGCTGGCGCCGAGCCAGGAACTATTCTCGATGCCGACAAGCAGGGCATCCGAATCGCCACCGCCGATGGCGTGCTGAATCTGGAAATTCTGCAACCGGCGGGTAAAAAGCCCATGGCGGCCCGCGACCTGCTGAACTCGCGCCGCGAATGGTTCGAGCCTGGCAGTCGCCTGGCCTGACAACCTGTCTGACTCACGCCCGGAACTCCCCCTCCGGGCATTTTTGTTTTTAACGCGGGCACAGAACCGATCCAGTCTATGAAAAAAAACGTAAACCTCCGCAGCCTGGCGGCCCAGGCCATCGAACAGGTGGTGGAAAAGGGGCAGTCCCTGAGCAATGTGCTGCCTGCCATGCAGAATAAGGTCCAGGATAAAGACCGGGCGCTGCTACAGGAGCTGTGCTTCGGCGTGCTACGTACCCTTCCTCAACTGGAGTGGCTGGCTGCCCAACTGATGGCCCGCCCCATGACCGGGAAGCAGCGCGTCGTCCACTATCTGATCCTGGTAGGCCTCTACCAGCTGATCCACACCCGTATTCCAGCCCATGCGGCGCTGGCGGAAACCGTCGAAGGGAGCGTGGCGCTGCGTAAGATACAGTTTAAGGGGCTTATCAACGGCGTATTACGCAACTTCCAGCGTCGTCAGCAGGAGCTACTGGATCAAGCGACAAAGAATGACTGCTGCTGGCTGCACCCCGAATGGCTGCTGGCCCGATTACGCAAAGCTTACCCCCAGCAGTGGCAGGCGATCGTCGAAGCCAATAACCAGCGCCCTCCCATGTGGTTACGGGTCAACCGTCAACATGGCAGCCGTGATGCCTGGCTTGAGCGCCTGAAAGCTCAGGAGATTAATGGGCATCCACATCCACGCTACCGCGATGCGGTGCGGCTGGACTCCCCTCTGCCGGTGCAGGCACTGCCGGGATTTGAACAAGGCGATGTTACCGTTCAGGACGCCTCGGCCCAGGGTTGTGTCGATCTGCTGGATCCCCGTGACGGCGAGGTTATCCTCGATCTCTGCGCGGCACCGGGCGGTAAGACTACTCATATTCTGGAAGCGGCCCCCGGCGCCACGGTGATGGCGGTGGACGTTGACGACCAGCGTCTGAAGCGCGTGCACGAAAATCTGGCGCGTCTGGGGATGAAGGCTGAGGTAAAATGCGGCGATGGGCGCTTCCCCGCGCAGTGGTGCGACGAACAACAGTTTGATCGTATTTTGCTGGATGCGCCCTGCTCGGCAACCGGCGTTATTCGCCGTCATCCCGATATCAAATGGTTACGCCGCGATCGGGATATCGACGAGCTGGTACGACTCCAGGCGGAGATCCTCAACGCCATCTGGCCGCACCTGAAGCCCGGCGGTACCATGGTTTATGCGACCTGCTCCATCCTGCCGCAGGAAAACAGCGAACAGATTGCCGCGTTTCTTAGCCGACATCCGGATGCCCGTCTGGTGGAAACCGGTACGCCGGAACAGCCCGGCATACAGAATCTGCCTGCGGCGGATGAAGGCGATGGCTTCTTTTACGCTAAGCTAATCAGGGGCTAATCCACATAGTGGATTGGGTTTACAGCATCAACGAAGCGATATGCGATGAAGATAATTATTCTTGGCGCGGGCCAGGTCGGCGGTACGCTGGCGGAAAACCTGGTAGGCGAAAATAACGATATTACCGTAGTCGACACCAACGGGGATCGACTACACAGCCTGCAGGATAAGTTCGACCTGCGCGTGGTACAGGGCCATGGTTCACACCCCAGAGTACTGCGCGACGCCGGCGCTGATGACGCCGATATGCTGGTCGCGGTCACCAGTTCCGACGAAACCAATATGATCGCCTGCCAGGTGGCCTATTCGCTGTTTAATACGCCAAATCGTATCGCCCGTATCCGCGCGCCGGAGTACGTTCGGGACGCCGAACGGCTGTTTACCCCGGAAGCCGTGCCCATCGATCACCTGATAGCCCCCGAGCAGTTGGTCATCGACAGTATTTACCGACTGATCGAATATCCCGGTGCTCTGCAGGTGGTGAACTTCGCCGAAGGCAAGGTGGCGCTGGCGGTCGTGAAAGCCTATTACGGTGGTCCGCTGGTCGGTAATGCGCTGTCGACGATGCGCGAACATATGCCGCATATCGATACCCGCGTTGCCGCCATTTTCCGCCACGATCGGCCAATTCGCCCGCAGGGATCAACCATCGTCGAGGCCGGTGATGAGGTGTTCTTTATCGCCGCATCCCAGCATATCCGTGCAGTAATGAGCGAACTTCAGCGTCTGGAAAAGCCCTACAAGCGCATTATGCTGGTCGGCGGCGGCAATATCGGCGCCGGTCTGGCCCAGCGGCTGGAAAAAGATTACAGCGTGAAACTGATCGAGCGCGATCAGCAGCGTGCCGCCGAGTTGGCAGAAATGCTACAGGATACCATCGTGTTCTATGGCGATGCGTCGGATCAGGAACTGCTGTCCGAAGAGCATATCGAACAGGTGGATCTGTTTATCGCCGTGACCAATGACGACGAAGCCAATATTATGTCGGCCATGCTGGCCAAACGTCTGGGCGCCAAGAAAGTGATGGTGCTAATCCAGCGACGCGCCTATGTCGACCTGGTTCAGGGGAGCGTGATTGATATTGCAATCTCGCCTCAGCAGGCGACCATTTCGGCGCTGCTCAGCCACGTGCGCAAAGCGGATATCGTCGGGGTTTCTTCCCTGCGTCGCGGCGTCGCGGAAGCCATTGAAGCCGTAGCCCACGGCGACGAGAGCACCTCGCGCGTCGTTGGTCGGGTTATCAGTGAAATCAAGCTGCCGCCCGGCACCATCATCGGCGCGGTCGTGCGCGGTAACGACGTCATGATCGCCAATGACGATCTGCGTATCGAACAGGGCGATCACGTGATTATGTTCCTGACGGATAAGAAGTTTGTTTCTGATGTGGAACGCCTGTTCCAGCCCAGTCCCTTCTTCCTGTAAAACCAGGGCGGTAGCTACCGCCCTGATAAAATCCCTTTTATTTCAGTGGATAACCATCTCTATTCCCCGAGCGCACAAATGGCAAAGCAGGCGGCTTCTGTTAAACTTAGCCGTGTCGGCATATACATGGAGTAATAACAATGAGCTTTTTTAAAGAGTTCCGCGAATTCGCGATGCGTGGAAACGTGGTGGATTTGGCAGTGGGTGTCATTATTGGTGCAGCCTTCGGCAAGATCGTTTCGTCACTGGTTGCGGATATTATTATGCCGCCGCTGGGGCTGTTAATTGGCGGTATCGACTTTAAGCAGTTTGCCTGGACGCTTAAAGAAGCGGTCGGAGATACCCCCGCCGTAGTGATCAATTACGGTGCCTTCCTGCAGAACGTGTTTGATTTTGTGATTGTCGCACTGGCGATCTTTATGATGATCAAACTGATCAACAACCTGCATAAGAAAAAAGAGGAGGCCCCGGCAGCGCCGCCAGAACCGACCAAAGAAGAAGTTCTGCTGGGCGAGATTCGCGATCTGCTGAAAGAGCGTAACAGTAAACCCTGATTCCGCTGGCGGCTACCCGACCGTAGCCGCCAAACTTTCACATATTATCCCGGTAAATAACTAAAATAATCGAAGTCAGCGTGACAGCCATCGCCGCTAATATCTTCGCAGTGCAGCCCGACAAAGGCGCCGGTAAAGAATCCTCGCCCTCCGATATAATCATCTGACAGCTTCCAGGCTTCAAAACTCAGCGCGACCCGCTGCCAGTTTTCACCATCGAACGAGTAGCTATAGTGATAGCTGAGGTGATCAACCTCCACTCTCAGCCAGACGGCGGAAACCTCCTCCGGCACCGGGATCGGTTCTTCATACAGGTGCCAGCCCGGAACATTACGATCCAGCTGAATAATCTTCAGCGTTCGACCCCGGCCTTCTTCCCGATCCATAAAGAAGTAGCTCCAGTTTTTGGTGTTGTAATAACAGGTCAGTCCCGCGCTCTGCTGAAAATGGGCAGGATCGAACTGCATGCAGGTTTCAGCCTGAAAGCGAAAGTGCTGCCAGCGCCGGGCGACGGTAGACTGAGCGAAGGTTGAGACCAGGGAGTCATTACCGTATAGACGCAGAAAGCCCTTACGGGCACTCAGCGACCCCAGGCGATCGTCAAATGGAATGCGCAAGGTCTGGAGTGCAGGATCGAGTGTCGAATCGATAAAGTCATCACGCCACGCTTCGTCTGGAGATGCATCACGGTTTGCCGTTTCCGGCCCCTGGATTTGCACACCGCCATGTTTCCCCCCTTCTACATAAGGCCAGCCATCCTGCCAGGCGATCCGGGCAATGCCGGTTTCACGCCCCAGTGGGCAGTAGCCGCGGCCTCCGACAGCCAGTAGCGGAACCCCTGGCAAGCGTAAGGGTCGACTGGTCAGATAGGCCATAAACCACTCGCCGTTGGGCGTATCGACCAGCGAGCCGTGGCCGCTTTTCTGCAATGGATGTTCGGGCTGGTCCCAGGTCGTCATAATGACGGTATCAGGATGCAGTTCATAAGGGCCTTCCGGCGCTCTGGCCCGTAATACCACCACAGCATGCTCATAACTGGTTCCGCCTTCCGCCACCACCAGATAGTAATAGCCATCACGCTGGTACAGATGCGGGCCTTCGGTATAGCGCAGCGTCGTACCGGTAAACAATGTTCGACGTTCCGGGGATAACCGCTGCTCCTGCGGAAAATATTCCTGCATCACGATCGTGCAGTGGGGATCGCTATGATGGCGCGGTCCCCAGGGGCGATACAGGTAATATTTACGCCCGTTGCTATCGTGAAACAGAGAAGGGTCGAAACCGCCGTTACCCATTGGAATCGGTTCGCTCCATGGCCCCTCGATTGAGGGGGCAGTCACCAGGTAGTTTCGTCCGTTTTTCCAGGGCGAATCGACCACCTTAACGTCGGTATATACCAGCCAGAACAGACCATCCGCGTAGCTCAGACAGGGTGCCCAGATACCTCCAGAATCGGGGTTACCCCACATATCGAGCTGCGATGCGCGATCCAGAGGGCAGGCTGCAAGCGTCCAGTTGTTGAGATCCCTGGAGTGATAGATCCGTACGCCGGGGAACCATTCGAACGTGGAAGTGGCAATGTAGTAATCCTCTCCGCACCGGCAAATGGACGGATCGGGATGAAAGCCTTTCAGTACAGGATTGGTAATAGTGGACATCATTTCTCCCGCTAATCGTTAACTGGAAACTGCAACCGCAGAGGAGGCTGGCGCTTCCGACTGCTGCTGGCGTTTTTTCTCTAACTGGCGGCTAATCTCTTCCACTCTGCGGCTGTCCAGTTTGTAGAGATGCAACATAACGAACATACCGGCATAGAGAATGACGGGGACAATGCAGAACAGTAACCTGATTGAGGTCACTACGTTCTCCGGCTGGGTCACAGCGCTGGAAGAGTAATTGGCAGCGGCCAGGATCCAGCCAATAAGCGCGCCGCCAATCGCAAGACCGATCTTGAGGCTGAAGAGATAGGTGGAAAACACCAGACCGTCCAGGCGACGACCACTGCGGCTCTCTTCATAATCAACCACATCAGAGGCCATCAGCCACTGCAGAGGCGTGGTGGTATTAAAGATAAACAGGAACAGAATATTCAGGGCAAAAAGCATGGCAATGCTATCGGCCGGAATAAAGAAAATCAGCAGACTAATCAATGAATAGATACCGATAATCCACCGGAATGCCACAAGGCGATCGAAACGCCCGAGTAAGCGGGAGGAGCAAAGGGAGCCAAACATAGTGGCAATACTGCCATAGAGCAGAAACTGCGTTGCCAGCGCAGGATGATCCATCACATATTTCACAAAATAGAGGGTGGCACCACCGCGAACTACTGTGGAGCAAGTCGCCATCATCTTGAAAGTGCACATAATTCTCCACTGACCATTGCCCAACAGCAATCGAAGATCGCGCGTCACCGAAGCCCCTGGCTGAGGAGCAAACTGATAGCGTTCGCGGGTAGTGAAAAAGCAGATATACAGCAGAACTACACCAGTAATACCGAGCACACACATCGCGCCAAAATACCCCAGCCGCTCATCGCCTTTGCCAATCAGGCCAACCAACGGCAAGGCGATACCGCTGATCGCCAGCGCGCCCGCCGCCGCCAGAAAAAAGCGCCAGGACTGCAGCGCATGGCGCTGTTTGGGATCGTTGGTAAGCGTGCCGGGCATCGCGCAGTAGGGAACATTGATAAAGGTATAGACCAGGGTCAGCAGGATATAGGTCACGCTGGCATAAACTATCTTGCCGGTCTGCGAAAAATCGGGCGTGTAGAAGGTCATGACGCAGACGATACCAAACGGGATCGCGCCCCAGAGCAGATAAGGGCGGAACTGCCCATAGCGGGTTCGGGTACGGTCAACCAGCAGTCCCATCAGCGGATCGGTGACAGCATCCAGGATCCGCGAGATCAGAAATAACGTGCCCATCACTCCAGCCGACAGGCCAAAGACATCCGTATAGAAATAGGCCAGCAGAAACATGGTTGCCTGCCAGACAAATCCGCAGGCGGTGTCCCCCAGACCGTAACCAATCTTATCTTTCAGCGTTAACGCCATTTCGGCCCCCAACCAGAAGTAAGTGGATTAAAGGAATCTACAAAATGGGTGATACAGCGACTGGCATTCTGTAAGAAACGCACCTTTTATGCCGGGCACCTGAGCGCTTCCGGCCAGGGCAGTATGAAAAGAGTTAGCCCGCTGCAACAGCCATCAATTCTGGTTTGGGTATTACGTTTTTTGGTTTTTGTGATAGAGGACAGGGAATAAAACCCTTAAATATCATTGTGTTATTATATGATAACCGGAGATTATCGGAACGTGGGATCAGAAAGAAGGGATAAGAAGAAGCTGGGACCGAAGGGGGAGAAGACCAGTGGTAAAAAAGCGCATCGCTTGCTTGCCACTGGCCTCCTGCCAGTCCTTACCGCCATGTTTAGCCTTACGTTTATAGCTCCCCTTGCCCTTGCTGTTCTTTTCTATCCGCTGGCGAAAGAGCGGATCGTGCAACAAAGCCTCCAGGGCATTGTCCTGAATCTTGCCGCGTTTATGCTGATAGCGACTCATAGAATAAACCTCATCATGATGGTATTACGGAATCGGCGCTATTATGCGCCGCGGTATCGAGTGCCGCAACAGGCGTCAGCATTACTCTTCAGGCAAGCGCTGTCGTAGTTTATCGGCGTAGTTGCCATAAAGGAAATCGGTGCTAATGCCAGCCTGCCGCAGACGCAGTTCCAGCAGGGAAAGACGTTTACTCACCGCCTTATAGTCCGGGTGTAACTGATGGATCCCCTTCAGTAAATCAGCAAGTTCGATAGCTTCTTTACGCATTTCCAGTTCTGGTGGCAGACAGCCGGCATTCTTTAATAACCGGTAACCGGCACGTAGCTCAGAGGGAACATGAGAGTCATCATCAAGCTCAAGCGGTTCACCGCTGCCTGGCAGGGAGTCCAGTTCGCCCTTACGTTGCGCTTCCTGGATATGGCGCTCGGCCCATTCATCAATCAGCCACATCGCGAATCTCCGTGGGAGTTATGAAATAAGGATACGAGGATTCAGGGGAGGAGGAAAACGCCAGATATAAAAAAACCCGCCGGGGCGGGTTTTTTTACATGCGGCAGATTACTCTGCAGCAGCTTCTGCTTGCGGCTCAGGGCGATCCAGCAGCTCGATGTATGCCATCGGTGCGTTATCACCTGCGCGGAAGCCACACTTCAGAATGCGAGTGTAACCACCTGCACGGCTCGCGAAACGCGGGCCCAGCTCGTTAAACAGTTTTGCCACGATCTCGTTATCACGAGTACGGGCGAATGCCAGACGACGATTAGCTACGCTGTCGGTCTTGGCAAGAGTAATCAGCGGCTCAACTACGCGACGCAGCTCTTTCGCTTTCGGCAGGGTCGTCTTGATGATCTCATGACGAACCAGAGAGCCTGCCATATTGCGGAACATAGCCTGGCGATGGCTGCTGTTGCGGTTCAGTTGACGACCACTCTTACGATGGCGCATGACCTTATCCTTCTCAGTAAAACCTTAACCTGCGATCCGGTTATTCGTCAGCAATGCTTGCCGGCGGCCAGTTTTCCAGGCGCATGCCCAGAGACAGACCACGAGAGGCCAGCACGTCTTTAATCTCGGTAAGAGATTTTTTACCCAAGTTAGGCGTTTTAAGCAGCTCAACCTCGGTACGCTGTACCAGATCACCGATGTAGTGGATAGCTTCTGCCTTAAGGCAGTTAGCAGAGCGGACAGTCAATTCCAGATCGTCAACAGGGCGCAGCAGGATCGGATCGAATTCTGGTTTCTCTTCTTTCACTTCCGGCTGACGTACATCACGCAGGTCAACGAAAGCTTCCAGTTGTTCGGCCAGGATGGTTGCCGCACGACGAATCGCCTCTTCAGGATCGATAGTGCCGTTGGTTTCCATTTCGATGACCAGCTTGTCCAGGTCGGTACGCTGCTCAACACGCGCTGCTTCAACATTGTAGGCAATACGCTCTACAGGGCTGTAGCAGGCGTCGACCAGCAGACGACCGATCGGGCGCTCATCTTCTTCCGAATGAATTCGGGCAGACGCCGGAACATAACCACGGCCGCGCTGAACTTTGATACGCATGCTAATAGATGCGTTTTCATCGGTCAGGTGGCAGATCACATGCTGCGGCTTGACGATTTCGACATCACCGTCATGGGTGATATCGGCTGCGGTTACAGGGCCAATGCCAGATTTATTCAGAGAAAGAATAACTTCATCTTTGCCCTGAACTTTCACCGCCAGCCCTTTCAGGTTGAGCAGGATCTCCAGGATATCTTCCTGAACGCCTTCTTTGGTGCTGTACTCATGAAGTACACCATCAATCTCAACCTCGGTCACCGCGCAACCCGGCATCGATGAAAGCAGAATACGGCGCAGTGCGTTACCCAGAGTATGGCCAAAGCCACGCTCTAAAGGCTCAAGGGTCACCTTGGCGTGCGTCGAACTCACTTGCTCGATATCTACCAGGCGCGGTTTTAGAAACTCTGTCACAGAACCCTGCATTGTGTCCTCTCTTTGGTACTAAGCTTTACTTGGAGTAAAGCTCGACGATCAGGTGTTCGTTAATGTCCGCAGACAGATCAGAACGCTCCGGCTTACGCTTGAACGTGCCTTCCATCTTGCCAGCATCAACTTCCAGCCAGGTAGGCTTTTCACGCTGCTCGGCCAGCTCCAGAGCGGCCTTAACGCGAGACTGCTTTTTAGCTTTCTCACGTACGCATACAACGTCGCTCGGTCTAACCTGATAAGAAGCGATGTTAACAACACGACCGTTTACCATGATAGCTTTGTGGCTTACCAGCTGACGTGCTTCTGCACGAGTGGCACCAAAACCCATACGGTATACAACGTTGTCCAGACGACCTTCCAGCAGAGCCAGCAGGTTTTCACCGGTGTTGCCTTTCAGACGCGCTGCTTCTTTGTAGTAGTTACGGAACTGACGTTCCAGAACGCCATACATACGGCGAACTTTCTGCTTCTCACGTAACTGTACACCATAGTCAGACAGACGCGGTTTACGCGCACCGTGCTGGCCAGGAGCCTGTTCAATTTTACACTTGGTATCGATCGCGCGAACGCCAGACTTAAGGAACAGGTCTGTGCCCTCGCGACGGCTCAGCTTGAGCTTAGGACCCAAATATCTTGCCATTTTCTTTCTCCAACATTCCTAAAAACGGGCGTTATACGCGACGTTTTTTCGGCGGACGACAACCGTTGTGAGGGATCGGAGTCACATCAGTAATGTTCGTGATGCGGAAACCAGCGGCGTTCAGAGCACGAATGGTAGATTCGCGGCCCGGACCCGGTCCCTTAACCATAACTTCCAGGTTCTTGATACCGTAATCTTTCACGGCTTCTGCGCAACGCTCTGCTGCTACCTGAGCTGCGAACGGCGTAGATTTACGAGAACCACGGAAACCGGAACCACCGGCAGTTGCCCAACCCAGAGCGTTACCCTGACGATCAGTAATGGTAACGATGGTGTTGTTGAAAGAAGCATGGATATGAGCCACGCCGTCAGAGACTTGCTTTCTTACACGCTTACGTGCACGAATAGGTGCCTTTGCCATTATTCAATCACCCCGATTATTTCTTGATCGGTTTACGCGGACCCTTACGGGTACGTGCGTTGGTCTTGGTACGCTGACCGCGAACCGGCAGACCACGACGATGACGCAAACCACGGTAGCAACCAAGGTCCATCAGACGCTTGATGCTCAGGGTTACTTCACGGCGCAAATCACCTTCTACGACGAAATTACCTACTTCGTTACGCAGCGTGTCGATCTGTTCTTCAGACAGCTCACTGATCTTAACATCTTCAGCGATGCCCGCAGCGGCACAGATGGCCTTGGAGCGGGTTTTGCCGACGCCATAAATAGCGGTTAACGCGATTACAGCATGTTTGTGATCAGGAATGTTAATGCCTGCTATACGGGCCACTATGCACTCCTACTATTAGATTTGTACGTCCCATGCTGAAAAGCCCGTTTTCAGGATACTCAAATGGAAACGTACAGACATACAAAAGATTGGCTGGCTAATCTAGCCAGCTCAACCCAACTTTGCAAGAAAAATATGCGAGATAATCAGCCTTGACGCTGTTTATGCTTCGGCTCGGCACTGCAAATCACGCGGATGACACCATCACGCTTAACGATTTTGCAGTTACGGCATAATTTCTTGACGGAAGCACGAACTTTCATTTTTACTCTCCGTAACTTCTCAGGCGCCTTAACGACCGTAGCCTTTCAGGTTCGCCTTCTTCAATGCAGACTCGTACTGACTGGACATCATCAGAGTTTGCACTTGAGCCATAAAGTCCATGATGACCACGACGACAATAAGCAGTGAGGTCCCACCGAAGTAGAACGGCACTTTCATCGCATCACGCATGAACTCCGGGATCAGGCAGATAAAGGTAATGTAAAGCGCGCCGACCAGGGTCAAGCGGGTCATTACTTTATCGATATACTTCGCCGTTTGCTCTCCCGGACGAATTCCTGGTACAAATGCACCGGACTTCTTCAGGTTATCTGCTGTTTCACGCGGGTTGAAAACCAACGCCGTGTAGAAGAAACAGAAGAAGATGATTGCAGACGCATAGAGTAACACATAAAGCGGTTGCCCAGGCTGCAAATACAGCGAAATTGTTGTCAGCCAGTTCCAACCCGTTCCGCCCCCGAACCACGACGCGATGGTCGCCGGGAACAGAATAATACTGGAAGCGAAGATTGCCGGGATGACCCCTGCCATATTCACTTTCAGCGGTAAATGTGTGCTCTGTGCAGCATAGACGCGGCGGCCCTGCTGGCGTTTGGCGTAGTTCACCACAATGCGGCGTTGACCACGTTCAACAAACACCACGAAGAAGGTCACGGCGAATACCAATACTGCAACCAACAGCAACAGGAGGAAGTGCAGGTCGCCCTGCCGCGCCTGCTCGATAGTGTGGGCGATCGCCGGCGGAAGACCCGCGACAATACCCGCGAAGATTATGATTGAGATACCGTTACCGATACCCCGCTCTGTAATCTGTTCGCCAAGCCACATCAGGAACATGGTTCCCGTGACCAGACTAACAACAGCGGTGAAATAGAACGCAAAGCCCGGATTAATCACCAGACCCTGCATCCCAGGCATATTCGGCAGACCGGTCGCAATACCGACCGACTGGAATATCGCTAACACCAACGTTCCGTAACGGGTGTACTGGCTAATCTTACGACGGCCAGCCTCCCCTTCTTTCTTCAGCTCAGCCAGGGCGGGATGAACCACCGTCAGCAGTTGGATAATAATCGATGCCGAAATATACGGCATGATACCCAGTGCGAAGATAGAAGCACGGCTCAGGGCACCACCAGAGAACATGTTGAACATTTCAATGATGGTGCCACGCTGTTGATCGAGCAGTTTGGCAAGTACAGCGGCATCAATACCAGGGATCGGAATAAAAGAGCCAATACGGAACACGATCAGCGCACCGATAACAAACAGAAGTCTGCGTTTCAGCTCGCCGAGGCCGCCTTTAGCACTTTGAAAATCTAATCCCGGTTGCTTTGCCATCTGCTACTTATTCCTCGATTTTACCGCCAGCAGCTTCGATAGCAGCACGCGCACCTTTGGTGACACGCAGACCGCGAACGGTTACCGGACGAGTTACCTCACCAGCCAGGATCACTTTCGCGAACTCGATCTGGATGCCGATAATGTTAGCTGCTTTCAGCGTGTTCAGGTCAACTACGTCGCCTTCCACTTTAGCCAGGTCAGACAGACGAACTTCTGCGGTAACCATAGCTTTGCGAGAGGTGAAGCCGAACTTCGGCAGACGACGGTACAGCGGCATCTGGCCACCCTCGAAACCGCGACGTACGCCACCGCCAGAACGAGACTTCTGACCTTTGTGACCACGACCACCGGTTTTACCGAGGCCTGAACCGATACCACGACCCAGACGCTTACCTTCGCGCTTGGAGCCCTCGGCCGGAGACAGAGTATTTAAACGCATCTCTTACTCCTCAACTTTAACCATGAAGGAAACCGCGTTGACCATACCGCGTACAGCAGGAGTATCCTCGCGCTCTACGGTGTGACCAATACGACGCAGACCCAGGCCAAGCAGCGTTGCCTTATGTTTCGGCAAACGACCGATAGCGCTGCGGGTTTGAGTGATTTTAATAGTCTTTGCCATGGTCAATTACCCCAGAATTTCTTCAACGGATTTACCACGCTTGGCAGCGACCATTTCCGGGGAATTCATGTTCTCCAGACCATCGATGGTTGCACGAACCACGTTGATCGGGTTAGTGGAACCATAGGCCTTAGCCAGAACGTTATGAACCCCAGCGACTTCCAGGACGGCGCGCATTGCACCACCGGCGATGATACCGGTACCTTCAGAAGCCGGCTGCATGAACACGCGAGAACCCGTGTGAACACCTTTAACCGGGTGCTGCAGGGTAGCGTTGTTCAGCGCGACGTTAATCATGTTGCGACGGGCTTTTTCCATCGCTTTCTGGATCGCTGCCGGAACTTCACGGGCTTTACCGTAACCAAAACCTACGCGACCGTTACCATCACCCACTACAGTCAGAGCGGTGAAGGAGAAAATACGGCCACCTTTAACAGTCTTAGATACGCGGTTCACCGCGATCAGCTTTTCCTGCAGTTCGCCAGCTTGTTTTTCGATGTGAGCCATCTTACACCTCTACCTTAGAACTGAAGGCCAGCTTCACGGGCAGCATCTGCCAGTGCCTGGACACGACCATGATATTGGAAACCAGAGCGGTCGAAAGAAACATCTTTGATGCCTTTTTCCAGAGCGCGCTCAGCGACAGCTTTACCGACAGCGGCGGCAGCGTCTTTGTTTCCGGTGTACTTCAGTTGCTCAGAGATAGCTTTTTCTACAGTAGAAGCGGCTACCAAAACTTCAGAACCGTTCGGTGCGATTACCTGGGCGTAAATATGACGCGGGGTACGATGTACCACCAGGCGAGTCGCACCCAGCTCATTGAGCTTGCGGCGTGCGCGGGTCGCACGACGGATACGAGCAGATTTCTTATCCATAGTGTTACCTTACTTCTTCTTAGCCTCTTTGGTACGCACGACTTCGTCGGCGTAACGAACACCCTTGCCTTTATACGGCTCAGGACGACGGTAGGCGCGCACGTCAGCAGCAACCTGGCCGATCACCTGCTTATCAGCGCCTTTCAGCACGATTTCAGTCTGAGTCGGACATTCAGCAGTAACGCCTGCCGGCAGCTGATGGTCAATCGGATGTGAGTAACCCAGAGACAGGTTCAGCACATTGCCTTTAACCGCTGCACGATAACCTACACCAACCAGCTGCAGCTTCTTAGTGAAGCCTTCGGTAACACCGATAACCATTGAGTTCAGCAGTGCACGAGCGGTACCCGCCTGTGCCCAGCCGTCAGTGAAGCCGTCACGCGGACCGAAGGTCAGCGCATTGTCGGCATTCTTCACTTCAACAGCATCGTTGATAGTACGAGTCAGCTCGCCGTTTTTACCTTTGATCGTAATAACCTGACCGTTGATTTTAACGTCAACGCCGGCAGGAATAACGACCGGTGCTTTAGCAACACGAGACATTTTTTCCTCCGATTAGGCTACGTAGCAGATAATTTCGCCACCAAGACCAGCCTGGCGCGCTGCACGATCGGTCATAACACCTTTAGAGGTAGAAACGACAGCAATACCCAGACCGGCCATAACTTTCGGCAGCTCATCTTTTCGCTTATAGATGCGCAGGCCCGGGCGGCTGACACGCTGAATGCTCTCTACCACAGCCTTGCCCTGGAAATACTTAAGAGTCAGTTCCAGTTCAGGCTTAGTGTCGCCTTCAGTTTTAAAATCTTCGATATAACCTTCTTCCTTCAGCACTTTGGCAATTGCCACTTTCAGCTTGGAGGAAGGCATGGTGACCGCAACTTTGTTCGCGGCCTGACCGTTACGGATACGGGTCAGCATATCCGCGATCGGATCTTGCATGCTCATCTGTCTTTACTCCCGTGATTCAATTGGTGACAATTACCAGCTAGCCTTTTTCAGACCCGGGATTTCACCGCGCATAGCGGCTTCACGGACCTTAATACGGCTCAACCCGAACTTCCGCAGGAATGCGTGCGGACGACCTGTTTGACGGCAGCGATTACGCTGACGGGACGGGCTGGAATCACGCGGCAGAGTCTGCAGCTTGAGAACGGCATTCCAACGATCTTCGTCGGAAGCGTTCACGTCTGAAATGATTGCTTTCAGTTCAGCGCGTTTAGCGAAGTATTTATCGGCCAGTGCGGCACGCTTAACTTCGCGAGCTTTCATTGATTGCTTAGCCATGAACGTAACCCTGGTTTACTTGCGGAACGGGAAGTCAAAGGCTGCCAGCAGAGCGCGGCCTTCATCATCGGATTTCGCAGTGGTGGTAATGGTGATATCCAGACCACGAACGCGATCGACCTTGTCATAGTCGATTTCCGGGAAGATGATCTGCTCACGGACACCCATGCTGTAGTTGCCACGACCGTCGAAAGACTTCGCGGACAGGCCACGGAAGTCACGGATACGCGGTACAGCAATGGTGATCAGGCGCTCAAGGAACTCCCACATGCGTTCGCCACGCAGAGTTACTTTACAGCCGATCGGATAGCCCTGACGGATTTTGAAGCCTGCAACAGATTTGCGTGCTTTGGTGACTAACGGCTTTTGACCGGAGATAGCTGCCAGATCCGCTGCTGCATTATCCAGCAGTTTCTTGTCAGCGATCGCTTCACCAACACCCATGTTCAGGGTAATCTTCTCGACCCGAGGGACTTGCATGACAGAATTGTAGTTAAACTCTGTCATGAGTTTTTTAACTACTTCGTCTTTGTAGTAATCATGCAGTTTCGCCATCGTACTACTCCAAATTACTTGATTGTTTCGCCATTAGACTTAAAGAAACGGACTTTTTTGCCGTCTTCAAATCTAAAGCCTACACGGTCCGCTTTACCGGTTGCCGCATTGAAGATCGCAACGTTGGAAAGCTGGATTGCAGCTTCTTTTTCAACGATGCCACCCGGCTGGTTCAGAGCCGGAACCGGCTTCTGGTGTTTCTTAACCAGGTTGATACCTTCAACGATGACCTTACCAGAAGTCAGGACATTTTTTACTTTACCGCGCTTACCTTTATCTTTGCCGGTCAGCACGATAATTTCGTCATCACGACGGATTTTCGCTGCCATGTTCGCTCCTTAGAGTACTTCTGGTGCCAGAGAGATGATTTTCATAAACTTCTCAGAACGAAGTTCACGAGTAACCGGCCCAAAAATACGCGTACCGATCGGCTGCTCGCTGTTATTGTTCAGAAGAACACAAGCATTGCCATCGAAGCGAACGACAGAACCGTCAGGGCGACGAACACCCTTCCTGGTGCGCACCACTACCGCCTTCAGCACATCGCCTTTCTTCACCTTGCCACGAGGAATTGCTTCCTTGATGGTGATTTTGATGATGTCGCCGACGCCTGCGTAGCGACGGTGCGAGCCACCCAGAACCTTGATACACATTACGCGACGCGCGCCGGAGTTGTCGGCGACGTTCAGCATAGTCTGTTCTTGGATCATTTCAGTGCTCCGCTAATGTCAACTACTACTACTTCGGGACCTAATATAAACAGGTCGTTAGAAAGCCCCATAATCAAGGGCGCGGCATTATAACACCACCGGCCTGCTATGGGTAGAAAAAATAAACGGCCCATCGCTGGGCCGTTTATCTTGTATGAAAGAGGTACTGTATTACAGAACCGCTTTCTCTACAACGCGAACGAGAGTCCAGGACTTGGTCTTGGAAATCGGACGGCACTCGTGGATTTCTACCACGTCGCCGATACCGCATTCGTTATTCTCGTCGTGTACGTGCAGTTTAGTCGTACGTTTAATGAATTTACCGTAGATCGGGTGCTTCACGAAACGTTCGATAGCAACAACGGCAGATTTCTGCATTTTGTTGCTAACAACACGACCCTGCAGAGTACGGATTTTATCGGTCATTACGCACCCGCCTTCTCAGTCAGTAAAGTCTTAACGCGTGCGACATCACGACGCACTTGCTTCAACAGGTGAGTCTGTTGCAGCTGGCCACTTGCCGCCTGCATACGCAGGTTGAACTGCTCGCGCAGCAGGTTAAGCAGCTCGGTGTTCAGCTCTTCAACGCTCTTTTCACGCAGCTCTTTTGCTTTCATTACATCACCGTCTTAGTTACAAAGGTGGTTTTGATGGGCAGTTTCGCTGCTGCCAGCTTGAATGCTTCACGGGCCAGCTCTTCCGGCACACCGTCCATCTCGTACAGGACTTTACCCGGCTGAATCAAGGCAACCCAATACTCCACGTTACCTTTACCTTTACCCATACGCACTTCCAGCGGCTTCTCGGTGATCGGTTTGTCCGGGAATACACGGATCCAGATCTTACCCTGACGCTTAACTGCACGGGTCATTGCACGACGTGCTGCTTCGATCTGACGGGCAGTCAGACGACCACGGCCAACAGCTTTGAGACCGAAAGTGCCGAAGCTAACATCCGTACCGGCAGCCAGACCACGGTTGCGGCCTTTGTGCACTTTACGGAATTTTGTACGCTTTGGTTGTAACATCAGCGACGCTCCTTATTTACGGCCTTTACGCTGCTGCTTCTTGGGTTGAGCAGCCGGTTTTTCCGCCTGTTCAACAGCAGCCATACCACCAAGGATCTCACCTTTGAAGATCCATACCTTAACGCCGATTACACCGTAAGTGGTGTGCGCTTCGGAAGTGTTGTAGTCGATATCAGCACGCAGGGTGTGCAGCGGAACACGACCTTCACGGTACCATTCGGTACGTGCGATCTCCGCGCCGCCCAGACGGCCGCTAACTTCAACTTTGATACCTTTAGCGCCCAGACGCATAGCGTTCTGAACAGCACGCTTCATCGCGCGACGGAACATCACACGACGCTCCAGCTGAGAAGTGATGCTGTCAGCTACCAGTTTAGCGTCCAGTTCAGGCTTACGAACTTCGGCGATATTGATCTGAGCAGGTACGCCAGCCAGATCGGCTACGGCCTTGCGCAGTTTCTCTACGTCTTCACCTTTTTTACCGATAACGATACCCGGGCGAGCGGTGTGAATGGTCACACGGATGCTCTTAGCCGGACGCTCGATAACGATGCGGGATACGGACGCTTTAGCCAGTTCCTTAGTCAGGTACTGGCGTACTTTAAAATCGCTGTCCAGGTTGTCAGCGAATTCTTTGGTGTTCGCGAACCAGGTAGAGTTCCAGGGTTTTACAATACCCAGGCGAATACCATTAGGATGTACTTTCTGACCCATTGCTAGTCTCCAGAGTCTCAGCGATCGGACACAACCACAGTAATGTGGCTGGTGCGCTTCAGGATGCGATCTGCACGACCTTTGGCACGCGGCATAATGCGTTTCATGGTCGGACCTTCGTCGACGAAGATTTTCGTGACTTTCAGATCGTCGATATCAGCGCCATCGTTGTGTTCAGCGTTAGCAATGGCAGATTCCAGAACTTTCTTGACCAGTACAGCCGCTTTCTTATTGGTGTAGGTCAGAACTTCAAGAGCCTGCGACACTTTCTTACCGCGGATCAGGTCAGCCACCAGGCGAACCTTCTGAGCAGAAGAACGAGCATGGCGATGTTTAGCGATAGTTTCCATCTCTTCCTCCTCTCTTAACGTTTCTTGGCTTTCTTATCAGCCGCGTGGCCGCGATAAGTACGGGTCGGCGCGAATTCACCCAGTTTGTGACCGACCATTTCATCGGTTACGAATACCGGAACGTGCTGACGACCATTATGGACAGCGATGGTCAAACCGATCATGTTAGGAAAGATCGTTGAACGACGGGACCAGGTGCGCAGGGGCTTCTTGTCACCGCTTTCCACCGCTTTCTCTACCTTCTTCAGCAAGTGCAGGTCAATAAAAGGACCTTTCTTGAGAGAACGTGGCATGGCTTATCCTCTAAAATTATTTTTTGCTACGGCGACGTACGATGAACTTATCAGTACGCTTGTTGCTACGGGTCTTCTTACCTTTGGTCTGAACGCCCCACGGGGATACCGGGTGCTTACCAAAGTTACGACCTTCACCACCACCGTGCGGGTGATCTACCGGGTTCATCGCAGTACCGCGAACGGTCGGACGAACACCACGCCAGCGGCTGGCACCAGCTTTACCCAGTACGCGCAGCATATGTTCTGCGTTACCGACTTCGCCCAGTGTCGCGCGGCATTCGGCTTCAACCTTACGCATCTCGCCAGAGCGCAGACGCAGGGTAACGTATGCACCGTCGCGAGCAACGATCTGCACGTATGCGCCTGCAGAGCGAGCCAGCTGGCCGCCTTTACCCGGCTTCATTTCTACGTTATGAACGGTAGAACCAACCGGGATATTGCGCATCGGCAGGGTGTTGCCGGTTTTGATAGCAGCATCAACGCCAGACTGAATCTGGTCGCCAGCTTTCAGGCCTTTAGGGGCCAGGATGTAACGGCGCTCGCCATCTTTGTACAGAACCAGCGCGATGTTCGCGGAACGGTTCGGATCGTACTCAAGACGCTCAACAACTGCCGGGATACCATCTTTGTTGCGCTTGAAGTCAACAATACGGTAAGCCTGCTTGTGACCACCACCGATGTGACGGGTAGTGATACGGCCATTGTTGTTACGGCCACCGGACTTGCTGTTTTTCTCCAGCAACGGAGCAAAAGGTTTGCCCTTGTGCAGCTCAGGGTTCACCACTTTAACGACGTGGCGACGACCCGGAGATGTCGGTTTACACTTAACAATTGCCATTGTTCTTTACTCCTCCGACTTACTCAGCGCCGCCAATGAAGTCCAGATTCTGGCCTTCTTTCAGGGTGACGTAAGCTTTTTTCCAGTCGCTACGACGACCGATACGCTGTCCATGACGCTTAACCTTACCCTTAACGATCAGGGTACGTACGTCATTGACTTCGACTTCAAACAGTTTCTGCACAGCAGCTTTGATTTCTGCTTTGGTCGCGTCTTTAGCAACTTTGAGAACGATGGTGTTGTTTTTTTCCATCGCAGTAGACGCTTTTTCAGAAACGTGCGGTGCACGCAGCACTTTCAGCAGACGTTCTTCACGGATCATGCCAGCATCTCCTCAACTTGCTTAACAGCGTCAGCAGTCATGACGACTTTGTCGAAGGCGATCAGGCTAACCGGGTCGATACCCGTTGCGTCGCGAACGTCAACCTTGTGCAGGTTACGTGCGGCCAGGAACAGGTTCTCGTCCAGCTCACCAGTGATGATCAGCACATCTTCCAGCGCCATGTCTTTCAGTTTCTGCGCCAGCAGTTTGGTCTTCGGCGCATCGACTGCAAACTTCTCGACGACGATCAGACGATCCTGACGTACCAGCTCGGACAGAATGCTTTTCAGCGCGCCGCGGTACATCTTTTTGTTAACTTTTTGACTGTGGTCCTGCGGACGTGCAGCGAAGGTTACGCCACCAGAGCGCCAGATCGGGCTCTTGATGGAACCGGAACGTGCACGACCAGTACCTTTCTGGCGCCACGGTTTTTTACCGGAGCCAGTCACTTCAGCACGGGTTTTCTGCGCACGGGTACCCTGACGAGCACCTGCAGCGTATGCAACTACAACCTGGTGTACCAGCGCTTCGTTGAAATCACGACCGAAGGTAGTTTCGGAAACAGTCAGCGCGCTCTGCGCGTCTTTCAGTACTAATTCCATTGCTATCTCCTCACGCCTTCACAGCCGGTTTAACGATCAGGTCGCAGCCGGTTGCACCCGGAACAGCACCCTTAACCAGCAGCAGGTTGCGCTCAGCGTCAACGCGTACTACGTCCAGGCTCTGAACGGTTACACGCTCATTACCCATCTGACCTGCCATTTTCTTGCCTTTGAATACTTTGCCCGGAGTCTGGTTCTGACCGATAGAACCCGGAACGCGGTGAGACAAGGAGTTACCGTGAGTCGCGTCCTGGGTACGGAAGTTCCAGCGCTTAACGGTACCGGCGAAACCTTTACCTTTAGAGGTGCCAGTTACGTCAACTTTCTTAACTTCAGCAAACAGCTCAACGCTAATGTCCTGACCTACGGTGAACTCTTCGCCTTCAGCCAGGCGGAATTCCCACAGACCACGGCCAGCTTCAACGCCAGCTTTAGCGAAGTGACCCGCTTCCGGCTTGGTTACGCGGTTTGCTTTTTTAGCACCAGTGGTAACCTGAACTGCACGGTAGCCATCGCTCGCCAGATCTTTAACCTGGGTAACGCGGTTTGCTTCTACTTCGATAACGGTTACGGGGATAGAAACGCCTTCTTCAGTGAAGATGCGGGTCATGCCCACTTTTTTACCGACTAAACCAATCATTGTTTCAACCTCTCAATCGCTCAATGACCCTGATTAACCCAGGCTGATCTGCACGTCTACACCGGCAGCCAGATCCAGACGCATCAGAGCATCAACGGTTTTCTCGGTTGGCTCAACGATGTCAACCAGACGCTTGTGAGTGCGGATTTCGTACTGATCGCGCGCGTCTTTGTTAACGTGCGGAGAGATCAGAACGGTGAAGCGCTCTTTGCGGGTCGGCAGCGGGATCGGACCACGTACCTGCGCACCAGTGCGCTTGGCAGTCTCGACGATTTCCGCGGTTGATTGATCGATCAGGCGATGATCAAACGCTTTCAGGCGGATACGGATTCTTTGGTTCTGCATGAGACCAGAGCTCCAATTATTTATAGACGAAAAGAATTACTCCTCACACCCATTACGATTGATGGGGGAGTGTAATCGTTCTTGCGTAGCTCCCCGATTGGGAGCATTGTCGGCAATCCAAAAAAGAGAAGATTACCACAGGGTTCCGTCGAACCCGCCGTCAATAATGACAAGCCCGCGCATTATACGTGAATATCACACTTAAGCAAGCGCTGTTTAGAAAAGCGTCACTGTCAACGGCATTCGGCGGAGAAGCCCCTCCCCCGCCGGTAACTGAATCAGAAAGAGGGTTACTCCTCTTCCTTAATCTGGGACTGTATATAGTTCTGCAGGCCAATCTTATCTATCAACCCCAGCTCCGTTTCCAGCCAGTCGATGTGATGCTCCTCTTCTTCAAGAATCTTGATCATCATGTCCCGGCTGACGTAGTCATGGATGCTGTCAGCATAGGCAATGGCCTCCCGCAGGTCTTTAGCGCCTTCCATCTCCAGTTGCAGATCGGAACGCAGCATCTCTTCCACATCTTCGCCGATGCGTAACTTACCCAGATCCTGGAGATTAGGAATGCCTTCAAGAAACAAGATGCGCTCGATGTATTTATCGGCGTGTTTCATTTCATCAATGGACTCGTGGTATTCAACGTCATTCAGACGCATCAACCCCCAGTCCTTGAACATTCTGGCATGAAGAAAGTACTGATTGATTGCGACAAGCTCATTTCCCAATAATTTATTGAGATAATTTATTATCTTAACGTCACCTTTCATTTTTAACCCTCCGCTTCCACTACAAAAAAGCGTAGAAGGGCTACGGGGTAAGTCAAACTATCCCCGCTAAACCTGAGGTTACCAACAGCGTCGGCAGCACTCAGTGATCAATTGCGGACTCAGGCGATCTCTTTGAATTCCGGCATCTGGATCATCTCTTCCTGCATGATCTCACGGGCAGCTCTCACGCACTTACCACACTGATTGCCAATGGGGATAAATTTACGCAACTGCTGAAAAGACTGGGGATGAAACTGGCGCACGGCCTGGCGGATTTTTTTATCACTCACGCCGTTACATAAGCAAACGTACATAACAACTCCCGTTCAAAAACTGCGCAAATTCTAAATGAGAATAGTTATGATTACAATAGCGCATCGCGGGAAGAAGATCATGTGAGTACTACAATTCACTTACAACAGATAGCAAAAAGGCGCCCGAAGGCGCCTTTTTCGTTCAGCTTAAAAGAAATTAAGCTTCAACTTTAGCAACAACGCCCGCGCCAACGGTACGGCCGCCTTCGCGGATTGCGAAGCGCAGACCCTGGTCCATTGCGATCGGGTGAATCAGCTCAACATTCATTTTGATGTTGTCGCCCGGCATTACCATCTCTACGCCTTCCGGCAGAGTGATGGAACCCGTCACGTCAGTAGTACGGAAGTAGAACTGCGGACGGTAGCCTTTGAAGAACGGAGTGTGACGGCCGCCTTCGTCTTTGGACAGAACGTAAACTTCTGCTTCGAACTTGGTGTGCGGCTTGATGGAGCCCGGCTTAGCCAGAACCTGGCCACGCTGGATTTCATCACGCTTGGTACCACGCAGCAGAACGCCACAGTTCTCACCAGCACGGCCTTCGTCCAGCAGTTTGCGGAACATTTCAACGCCAGTACAGGTGGTCTTCGCAGTATCTTTGATACCAACGATTTCTACTTCGTCGCCCACTTTGATGATACCGGTTTCTACACGACCGGTAACAACGGTACCACGACCGGAGATGGAGAATACGTCTTCGATCGGCAGCAGGAACGGCTTGTCGGTGTCGCGCTCCGGCTCAGGGATGTAGGTATCCAGAGCGTTAGCCAGTTCGATGATTTTCTCTTCCCACTGAGCTTCGCCTTCCAGCGCTTTCAGTGCGGAACCGCGGATAACCGGGCAGTCGTCGCCCGGGAAGTCGTACTGAGACAGCAGCTCACGAACTTCCATCTCAACCAGTTCCAGCAGCTCTTCGTCATCAACCATGTCGCACTTGTTCATGAACACGATGATGCACGGTACGCCTACCTGGCGGCCCAGCAGGATGTGCTCACGGGTCTGCGGCATCGGGCCGTCAGTTGCAGCAACAACCAGGATAGCGCCGTCCATCTGAGCAGCACCGGTGATCATGTTTTTCACGTAGTCGGCGTGCCCGGGGCAGTCAACGTGCGCGTAGTGGCGAGTCGGGGTGTCATACTCAACGTGAGAGGTGTTGATGGTGATACCACGAGCTTTCTCTTCCGGCGCGTTATCGATCTGGTCGAATGCGCGAGCAGCACCGCCGTAGGTCTTAGCCAGTACGGTGGTGATAGCAGCGGTCAGAGTGGTTTTACCATGGTCAACGTGGCCGATAGTACCGACGTTGACGTGGGGTTTTGTACGTTCAAATTTTTCTTTAGCCACGACTATATTCCTTACTTTCTGTGCTCTCCCTGTGGAAAGGAGAGCACGGGATCATTGTATTAAAACCCTGGGCTTATTTACCGCGGGCTTCGATAACGGCCTGAGCAACGTTGTTCGGTGCATCATCATACTTCAGGAATTCCATGGAGTAAGATGCGCGACCCTTGGTCAGAGAACGCAGGTCGGTTGCATAACCAAACATTTCAGACAACGGAACTTCAGCATGAATAACAACGCCAGTTACGTTGGATTCCTGACCGCGCAGCATGCCGCGACGACGGCTCAGGTCACCGATAACGTCACCAGTGTTCTCTTCCGGAGTCTCAACTTCAACCTTCATGATCGGCTCAAGCAGAACCGGCTTCGCCTTCTTAAAGCCCTCTTTAAAGGCGATAGAAGCGGCCAGTTTAAACGCCAGCTCGGAGGAGTCAACGTCGTGGTAGGAACCGAAGTGCAGACGCACGCCGAGGTCAACTACCGGGTAACCCGCCAGCGGGCCAGACTTGAGCTGCTCCTGGATACCTTTATCAACAGCCGGGATGTATTCGCCAGGAATAACACCACCTTTGATCTCGTTGATAAATTCGTAGCCTTTCGGGTTTGAACCCGGCTCCAGCGGATACATGTCGATCACAACGTGACCGTACTGACCACGACCACCAGACTGCTTCGCATGCTTACCTTCGATATCGGTAACTTTCTGGCGAATCGCTTCGCGGTAAGCAACCTGAGGTTTACCCACGTTCGCTTCAACGTTGAATTCACGCTTCATACGGTCAACGATGATGTCGAGGTGCAGCTCACCCATACCGGCGATAATGGTCTGGTTAGACTCTTCGTCAGTCCATACGCGGAAAGACGGGTCTTCCTTGGCCAGACGACCCAGTGCCAGACCCATTTTTTCCTGGTCAGACTTGGTCTTCGGCTCAACGGCGATGGAGATTACCGGCTCAGGGAATTCCATACGCTCCAGGATGATCGGCGCGTCCGGATCGCACAGGGTGTCACCGGTAGTCACGTCTTTCAGACCGATCGCAGCAGCGATGTCGCCCGCACGAACTTCTTTGATCTCTTCACGCTTGTTAGCGTGCATCTGAACGATACGACCAAAGCGCTCACGAGCAGACTTCACGGAGTTCAGCACGGTATCACCGGAGTTAACCACACCAGAGTACACGCGGAAGAAGGTCAGGTTACCCACAAACGGGTCGGTGGCGATTTTGAACGCCAGCGCCGCAAACGGCTCTTTGTCGTCAGAGTGACGCTCAGCCGGGGTATCTTTACCGTCGTCCAGCATACCTTTGATCGCCGGAACGTCAGTCGGTGCCGGCAGGTAATCGATGACCGCATCCAGCATCGCCTGCACACCTTTGTTCTTAAATGCAGAACCACAGGTGACCAGGATGATCTCGTTGTCCAGAACGCGCTGACGCAGAGCCTTTTTGATCTCTTCTTCAGTCAGTTCTTCACCGCCGAGGTATTTCTCCATCAGCTCTTCAGAAGCTTCTGCAGCAGACTCGATCAGGAACTGGTGCCATTCTTCAGCCAGATCCTGCATGTCAGCCGGAATATCTTCATAGGTGAAGGTTGCGCCGTGATCTTCATCGTTCCAGTTGATGGCCTTCATTTTCACCAGGTCAACAACACCGGTGAAAGCGTCTTCGGCACCGATCGCCAGCTGCAGCGGGACCGGGGTAGCCGCCAGACGGGTTTTGATCTGGTCAACAACTTTCAGGAAGTTCGCACCCATGCGGTCCATTTTGTTAACGAACGCGATACGCGGAACTTTATATTTGTTTGCCTGACGCCATACGGTTTCAGACTGCGGCTGAACACCACCGACTGCACAGTAAACCATGACCGCACCGTCGAGCACACGCATGGAACGTTCTACTTCGATGGTGAAGTCAACGTGCCCTGGGGTGTCGATGATGTTGATGCGATGCGGTTCATACTGCTTCGCCATACCCTGCCAGAACGTAGTGGTCGCAGCAGAGGTGATGGTGATACCACGCTCCTGCTCCTGAGCCATCCAGTCCATAGTGGCAGCGCCGTCATGAACTTCACCGATCTTATGGTTGATACCGGTGTAGAACAGAATACGTTCGGTAGTCGTGGTTTTACCGGCGTCGATGTGTGCGCTGATACCGATGTTACGGTAGCGCTCAATAGGTGTTGTACGAGCCATTTGATTCCTCTATTGCCTTAGGCGTTCAAGTGAGTTACCCAGCGCGGGCAGCTTCTTAAAGCGCCCGCCTGGTGACTTACACTGTCGTGGGATTACCAGCGATAGTGTGCGAACGCCTTGTTGGCTTCTGCCATACGGTGAACGTCTTCACGTTTCTTAACTGCAGTACCTTTGTTTTCTGCAGCGTCAGAAAGTTCGTTCGCCAGGCGCAGAGCCATGGATTTATCACCGCGTTTACGAGCAGCTTCAACGATCCAGCGCATTGCCAGAGCATTACGACGAACCGGACGAACTTCAACCGGAACCTGGTAGGTAGAACCACCTACGCGGCGCGACTTAACTTCGACAGTCGGGCGCACGTTTTCAAGGGCGATTTCAAACGCTTCCAGTTCGGCTTTACCAGAGCGCTGAGCCAGGGTCTCAAGCGCGCTGTATACGATTGCTTCAGCGGTAGACTTCTTACCGTCTACCATCAGGATGTTCACAAATTTAGCCAGCAGTTCAGATCCGAACTTCGGATCCGGCAGAATTTTACGCTGACCAATGACGCGACGACGTGGCATGGAAATACTCCGTTGTTAATTCAGGATTGTCCAAAACTCTACGAGTTTAGTTTGACATTTAAGTTAAAACGTTTGGCCTTACTTAACGGAGATCCATTAAGCCTTAGGACGCTTCACGCCGTACTTGGAACGAGCCTGCTTACGGTCTTTAACACCAGAGCAGTCCAGCGCGCCACGAACGGTGTGGTAACGAACACCCGGAAGGTCTTTAACACGACCGCCACGGATCAGGACGACGGAGTGTTCCTGCAGGTTGTGGCCTTCACCACCGATGTAGGAGGTCACTTCGTAACCGTTAGTCAGACGAACACGGCAAACTTTACGCAGTGCGGAGTTCGGTTTTTTCGGAGTGGTGGTATATACGCGAGTACATACACCACGTTTTTGCGGGCAGGCTTCCAGCGCCGGCACGTTGCTTTTCGCAACTTTGCGTGCGCGTGGTTTGCGTACCAGCTGGTTAACTGTTGCCATTAAATAGCTCCTGGTTTTAGCTTTTGCTTCGTAAACACGTAATAAAACGGCCTCATACAATATGAGGACGCAGAATTTTAGGGCCGGGCCGAAAGGGTGTCAAGAAATATACAGCGGAACGCAGCTTACCAGGCCATCTGGCTACGCTGGTTTACCGCTAGTCTGACGAAGTCAGTATAGCTTACGCGCTCAATTTTGGTCGAAATTTGCGCAGAAAGCCCGCGCGCTTCGACATCTTCCTGCAAGGCGTAGACTGATATGGGGGCGGAACGCAATAACCCAAGGGCCGCCCCGCCTTCCAGCGCGGCGATAACCCCATCCTGCAGCAGCAGCAGATCGTCGCCGGCGCGGGTCGTGCGCAACAGAGCGGCGAGATCGCAATGGAATGGGGAGTGACTGAGCGTAAACAGCATGAAGGCCTCAGAAAGTGAAAATAACGTCATACTCATCCAGCCGGGCGCGTAAGGCATCCGGCTCCAGCGGCGCGGCTTCCATCACCAGAGGACGACCCGGCTCCAGACCGCGCTCGCGCATCGAGGCGCTGCATATCCAGCACTGATCGATATCATAGAGTTCCAGAACGCCGAAGGTGGCGATGTAGTCGCGCGCCAGGATTTTCTGGGGCTGCTGGTCAGGCAGCAGTTGCAGTACGCCATCGCTCAGAAAGAATACGCCGATCTCATCGCTCAACGCCGAAGTCGCCAACAGTGCATCCAGCCCTTCACGGCCAGCAGCAGAGCCATGGGGAGCCCGGGTAAAAACAAAGGCAATACGTTTCATCAGAACTGCACCATCCGCTCGCAGGTCAGCGCCGCTTCGGCAAGCTGTCCCAGGCCACTTAACGTAAAGCCGGACTGCATATTGGCGGCGTTAAGCCCCAGGCGCTGTGCTTCTGTCTCATCTACCACACCGCGACGCAGTGCGGCCGCCACACAGATATGAAGCTGAACGCCATGGTCTTCATTTAGCGCCTGCCAGGCGCGCACGATATCAAACTCATCGTTGGCCGGGGCAGTTAGCTGATTGGCGTTATAAACGCCTTCACGATAGAAAAACACACGCTCCAGTTGATGGCCTTCGGCAATCAGCGCCCTGGCAAACTGCAACGCGCTGCTGGCCTGCTGAGTACCATAGGCGGGGCCGGTCACCGTCAGGGCAAAACGCATTACTTCTCCTGCCCCTGGAAATCACCGCTTTTAAACTGGCGGATATAGAGATAGACGGTGTGCTTGGAAATATTCAGACGATCCGCAACCTGGTTAATGGCATCTTTAATATCAAAGATCCCTTTTTCATAAAGATTCAGGACAATCTGACGATTCTTGGCGTTATTGGAAACGCTACGGTCGGCATTAACCTCTTCAATCGTAAACTCCAGTGTCTGAGTTACCAGATCGTCCACGGATGAAGCGAAGTTAACCGAAGAGGGAACTTCCTCCTGACTTTCCGGCGGAATGAAGGTGCTCATAATCTGCGAGAACGGCACATCGAGATTCATATTGATGCATAACAGACCAATCACCCGCTGTTCCCGATTACGGATAGCAATGGTCACCGACTTCATCAGAACCCCGCTTTTGGCGCGGGTGAAATAGCACTTTGATACGCTGCTGTCGGCACCGGTCATATCGTGCAGCATGCGCAGCGCCAGGTCAGTAATGGGAGACCCAATCTTACGCCCGGTATGTTCCCCGTTGGCGATACGAATTGCCGAACATTTCAGATCCTGTAATGAGTGCAAAACGATTTCACAGTGGGGGCCAATTAACATTGCCAGGCCATCCACTACCGCTTCGTAGGATTTTAGAATATCGAAGTCGGTCTGAACAAAGGGACGCTGATCCAGTAAATCAAGTTCACTGGTTTCATTGGTTAAAAGCGACCTGGACATGAAGAAAATCACTCCTTTACGGCAGCCTGTTGCCATTACGCAGATGCAGGCTCGTTATATAACGTGTGAAGCTTAAGGTAATACAGCCCAGCCAGCGCTTTCCAGTTTTAATTCCAAATAAAAACGCCGCCCCGAAGGGCGGCGCTTAAACTGAAGCGGATTACTGTTTCTTTCCTGCTTCCTGCTTAGCCTTATCGGCATCAGCTTTAGCGTCTTCTTTCGGTGCCGGTTTAATATCCAGCAGCTCAACGTCGAACACCAGGGTGGAGTTCGCCGGAATCCCCGGAACGCCAGCCTTACCGTAAGCCAGACCCGGCGGGATAACCAGTTTGATCTTGCCGCCTTTCTTAATGTGCTTCAGACCTTCGGTCCAGCCTGGAATAACGCCGTCCAGACGGAAAGAGAGCGGCTCGCCGCGGGTGTAGGAGTTATCGAACTCTTTACCGTCGATAAGCGTACCTTTGTAGTTCACCACCACGGTATCGCTGTCTTTCGGTGCGTCGCCGCTACCCTCTTTCTCTACTTTATACAGCAGGCCGCTCTTGGTGTTTTTCACACCTTTCTCGGCAGCGAAGTCGGTACGGAACTTCTTACCTTTGGTTTCGTTTTCCGTCGCTTCTTTTTCCATACGTTCCTGAGCGGCGGTCTTCACACGGGTTTCAAACGCCTGGAGCGTTTTCTGAATTTCCTCATCGGAAAGCTTGCTCTTATCAGCAAAAGCATCCTGAACACCGGAAATCAGCTGGTCTTTATCCAGTTTAATCCCCAGTTTTTCCTGCTCTTTCAGTGAGTTTTCCATGTAGCTGCCCAGAGATGCACCCAGGGCATAAGCGGATTTCTGATCGTCATTTTTGAAATTCGCTTTGCTGTCGCTCGCAGCGGCAGCCGGTTTAGCTGCATCAGCAGCGGACGCCAGCGGTGCATTCAGCGCCACAGCCATCGTGGTCGCAAGCAGCGTTACTTTAAACAGTGATTTCATCCATTATCTCCAGCCCGAAGTCTCTCGCCCCGGGTTTGTATGAACCGAATTGTGTACTATACCGTCTGTGAGAAAAGCAACACAATCTCACCCGGTCTGATCCCGAGTCAAGTTAAGACTATTTTTGTTTAAATAAGTTTCCTCAACGGCAATAAGCCACTGTCAGACCCGGAGAATTCCAGTAAAATCCCGGAGCCGTACAGGGGCTGCGGCAAATCCCAGGAGGAATCATGCACGACAAATCGACCGAACAGCGCCTGGCCGAACTGGAAAGCCGCCTGGCATTCCAGGAGCTGACCATCGAAGAGCTGAACCAGACGGTCACCGCCCATGAGCTAGAAATGGCCAGGCTACGCGAACATCTGAAAATACTGGTAGAGAAGATCAAGTCCAGCCAGGAATCGCTGGTCGCACACCAGTCAGAAGAAACGCCACCGCCGCACTACTGAAATACAGACATAAAAAAAGCTTCCGGATGGAAGCTTTTTTTGCATTTATAGCGCGCTTAGTGGCAACCGCAACCGCCGTTACCGCAACCGCCTTTGCCATGTTCGTGGTCATGGTCGTGGCCGTGACCGCCGCAGCAGCCGTCGCCTTCACCGTGATGATGGTCATGCTCGCCGTGAACGTGGCCGTGAGCCAGCTCTTCCGCCGTCGCTTCGCGAATCGCCACCACTTCAACGTTAAAGTTCAGGTTCTGACCCGCCAGCATGTGGTTACCGTCAACCACAACGTAGTCATCGCCGACTTCGGTAATTTCTACCGGTACCGGACCCTGATCGGTTTCAGCAAGGAAACGCATCCCCACCTGCAGCTCATCAACGCCCATGAACACGTCTTTCGGTACGCGCTGAACCAGGTTTTCGTCGTACTGACCGTAGGCATCGTTGGCGCCAACGCTAACGTCGAATTTATCGCCAACGCTGCGGCCATCCAGTGCTTTTTCCAGGCCTGAAATCAGGGAGCCGTGACCGTGCAGATAGTCCAGCGGCGCACTCACCGGAGACTCATCAACCATTACACCGTCTTCTGTACGTACCTGATAGGCCAGACTGACCACCAGGTCTTTTGCTACTTTCATGATATCTCCTGAGCGTGAGAAAGTGACGGGCGCCGATTGTAGCGGAAATCGACGCCGCTGTACCCCTTAGCTTAAAAAAACCTGCCGCATATCGCTAGTCCGGATGGAAAATCCCGATAACCTGTTCGCGATCGCGCACGCTACCGCGCGCCTCTTTATCGGCTTCACGCATCTGGTGACCGCACTTCACGCACTCAACAATATCTACGCCGTTTTCGCGCCACATCGCCATGGAATCCTGCGCCTGACAGTGTGGACACACTGCACCGGCGATAAATCTTTTACGCACTGTCATTACCCAGTCCTCTATTCGAACTCATCCCAGCCGTTGATCTGACGTCGCTCCTGCTGCATCTCTCGCTCAAAAATCTCTTCCAGCTCGCGCCGGGCTTCACGCACCCGGGAAATTTGCGCATTGTCGCTGTGAAGCGGCATCAGCTCGCGCAGCATGCTCATATCCAGACGACGGAAGTGATGCTGGGCACGTAACGCCTGATGAGGATGCATCCCCAGCGACATCAGCGCCTTGCGCCCCAGCTCCAGAGCACTGGAGAAGGTTTCACGACTGAACAGACTGACCCCGGCCTGCAATAACTCATGGGCCTCTACCCTGCCCCTTGCCCGGGCCAGAATCGCCAGGTGGGGGAAATGATGCTGGCACAGATGGACGATCTTCATCGTATCTTCCGGCTCATTGCAAGTGATGACTATCGAGCGGGCACGATCCGCGCCTGCCGAACGCAACAGTTCCAGCTCCGCGGCATCGCCGTAATACACCTTGTAGCCATATTTACGCATCAGATTGACTGCGGCGATATCACGCTCCAGCACCGTAATACGCTTCTTATTGGCCATCAGCAAACGGCCAATCACCTGACCAAAGCGGCCGAAGCCCACCACAATCACCTCCGGCTGATCGTCTTCCACCCAGGGCTTTTCATTACCCTCTTCCGTACTGTTGATTCGTCGGGCCAGCAGTTTGTCGATAAGCTTCATCAGCAGCGGCGTAGTCATCATCGACAGCGTGACCGTCACCAGCAGTAGCGCCATCTGATCGCTATCGAACAGCTTCTGGGCAGAAGCGGCGGAAAACAGCACGAAGGCGAACTCACCGCCCTGACTCAGTACGCTCGCAAACTGAAGCCGCTCGTCGGCGCGCAGGCCATGCAGGCGAGCCAGCCCCCAAAGCACTAACACTTTCACCGCCACCAGCACCAGTACGCTGACCGCCACCCACAGCAGATGGGTGTAGAGCACGCCCAGGTTCAGCGCCATCCCAACCGAGATGAAAAACAGCCCCAGCAGCAGCCCCTTAAAGGGCTCAATCGCAATCTCAAGCTCGTGTCGGTATTCGCTTTCCGCCAGCAGTACCCCGGCAATAAAGGTGCCCAGCGCCATCGAGAAGCCCAGCGCATCCATAAACAGCGCAGAGCCCAGCACCAGTAGCAGCGCCGCCGCGGTAAACACCTCGCGCACGCCGGAGCCAGCAATAAAGCGGAACACCGGGCGCAGCATATAGCGACCAAACAGCAGCATACCGGCAAAGGCCAGTACCTTCAGACCAATACGGATCCAGTCCGGATGATCGTCGCCATTGCCCGCCAGCAGTGGCACCAACGCCAGCGCCGGAATGACAGCCAAATCCTGAAACAGCAGTACCGAAAAGCCCAGTTGCCCGGATTCGCTGCGATTCATCCCCTTATCGCGCATCAGCTGCAGCGCCATTGCCGTTGACGACATCGCCAGCCCGATACCGCCGACCAACGCGGCCTGCCAGCTGAAATTGGTCAGCATCAGCAGCCCCGCCAGCACCCCGGCGCTAATCAGCACCTGACCGGTACCGACGCCGAAAATCGGGCGCCGCAGTTGCCAGAGCCGGGACGGATTGAGCTCCAGTCCGATGATAAACATCAGGAACACCACGCCCAGTTCGGAGAAGTGCAGAATTTCGTCGACATCGCTGATAAACGCCAGCCCCCAGGGGCCAATGGCGATCCCCGCCAGCAGGTAGCCCAGCACGGCGCCAATGCCCAACCGGGCAGCGATCGGCACCGCCACCACGGCGGCAAACAGAAACAGCAGCCCCGCCAGCAGTAAATCACTTCCTTCCATCAGTGTCCTCCCGGCGGCAGCGGCTCGGCCAGCCATTCGCCGTAAGCGCTGGCGTAGTGAGCCAGCGCGGTGGCGGACTGGCGGCGAGCCTGGTAAATAATCATCGGATTCATCCAGTGCATCCGGCACATGGCGGCGGTCAACTCAAAAGGGCGCAGCACCTCATTCAGGGTGTAGTGATTCAGGCCGTCACGGCGCCATGCCGCCTGCGGCTCACCGGTAGTAATCACGTTACGCCAGTACTTTCCGGCCAGCACATCACCGCCCGGGCCACTGGCAAAACCGCGACTCAACACGCGATCCAGCCACTCTTTCAGTAGCGCCGGGCAGCTGTAGGTATAGAGGGGATGCTGAAACACCACGATCTCATGCTGCTCAAGCAGCTCCTGCTCATGGCGGATATCAATAAAAAAGTCCGGGTAGTGCGCGTAAAGGTCGTGCACGGTGACATTGCTTAACTGCCGAGCCGGTTGGAGCAAAACCCGGTTGGCTACCGAGTCCTGGGATTCCGGATGGGCATACAGCAGCAAAACTTTAGGCGGCTGCGACATCATTACCCTCCAGGGCGTCGTCTTCGATTCTGTTTTGGGCTACCATGCAGCCCGGGCGGGCATACCACCATGCTACGCCTTCGTCATGACAATTTAACATACTCTGAACATACGGCGCCTTATGATTGTTTTCTCATCTCTCCAGATCCGCCGCGGCGCTCAGCTTTTGCTGGATAACGCGACCGCCACCATCAACCCCGGTCAAAAAGCAGGGCTGGTGGGCAAGAACGGCTGTGGCAAATCGACGCTGCTGGCACTGCTGAAACATGAGATCGCCGCCGACGGCGGCAGCGCCACCTTCCCCGGCAACTGGCAGCTCGCCTGGGTGAATCAGGAAACTCCGGCGCTCGCCATGCCGGCCATCGAGTATGTTATCGATGGCGATCGCGAATATCGCCAGCTCGAACAGCAGCTTGCCAGCGCCAACGAGAAAAACGACGGCCACGCCATCGCCACGCTCCACGGCAAGCTCGACGCCATCGACGCCTGGACCATCCACGCCCGCGCCGCCAGTCTGTTGCACGGACTGGGCTTCAGCAACGCCCAGTTGGAGCGCCCGGTCAGCGACTTTTCCGGGGGCTGGCGTATGCGTCTTAACCTGGCCCAGGCGCTGATCTGCCGTTCCGATCTGCTGTTGCTTGACGAACCCACCAACCACCTGGATCTGGATGCGGTGATCTGGCTGGAAAAATGGCTGAAAAGCTATCAGGGAACGCTGATTTTGATCTCTCACGATCGCGACTTTCTCGATCCCATCGTGGACAAAATTATTCATATCGAGCAGCAACAGCTGTTCGAATACACCGGCAATTACAGCGACTTCGAGCGCCAGCGCGCTACGCGTCTGGCCCAGCAGCAGGCGACTTACGAAAGCCAGCAACTGAAGGTCGCGCATCTGCAAAGCTATATCGATCGTTTCCGCGCCAAAGCGACCAAGGCCAAGCAGGCCCAGAGCCGTATTAAGATGCTGGAACGCATGGAGCTCATCGCCCCGGCCCACGTCGATAACCCGTTCCACTTTAGCTTCCGGGCGCCGGAAAGCCTGCCGAATCCACTGCTGAAGATGGAACACGTCAGCGCCGGTTATGGCGATAAAGTCGTGCTGAAGTCGATTAAGCTCAACCTGGTTCCGGGTTCACGCATCGGTCTGCTGGGGCGTAACGGCGCCGGTAAATCCACGCTGATCAAACTGCTGGCGGACGAACTGGCGCCGCTTAACGGCGAAGTGGCGTTAGCCAAAGGCATTAAGCTGGGCTATTTCGCCCAGCATCAGCTGGAGTTTCTGCGAGCCGATGAGTCTCCGCTCCAGCACATGGCGCGTCTGGCACCAAAAGAGACCGAACAGGCGCTGCGCGACTATCTGGGCGGTTTCGACTTCCGCGGCGATAAGGTCAGCGCTCCCACGCAGCACTTTTCCGGCGGCGAAAAGGCCCGGTTGGTGCTGGCGCTCATCGTCTGGCAGCGCCCCAACCTGCTGCTGCTGGACGAACCGACCAACCACCTGGATCTCGATATGCGTCAGGCGCTCACCGAAGCCCTGATCGGCTTTGACGGCGCGCTGGTGGTGGTTTCGCACGACAGGCACCTGCTGCGCTCCACCACCGACGACCTCTATCTGGTGCATGACGGGCTGGTAGAGCCCTTCGACGGCGATCTGGACGACTACCAGCAGTGGTTGAGTGACCAGCAGAAGCAGGAGAGTCGTCAGGATACGGCAGCAAAGCCGGATAGCACCAACAGCGCCCAGGCTCGTAAAGATCAGAAGCGGCGCGAAGCGGAATTCCGCAACCAGACCCAACCGCTGCGTAAACGGATAGCGACTCTTGAGAAGCAGATGGAAAAACTGGGCGATACGCTGGCGGCAGCCGAGGAGAAGCTGTCGGACCAGGGGCTGTACGATCCCGATCGTAAAGCCGAGCTAACCGAATGCCTGCAGGCCCAGAGCCAGGCTAAATCCGCTCTGGAAGAGACGGAAATGGCCTGGCTGGAAGCGCAGGAACAACTGGAGCAACTGACTCAGGTATTCGAGGAGCAGTAACGCCCGGACCATGGCTGTGCGTCGGCGAGACAAGGCGCAAGGAGCCGAGGGAACGGAGCATACAAATAGTATGTGAGATCCCGAGGCGACGCAGCAACGCCGTCACAGCCACGCACAGCCATTACCCCCGGTAAAAAGGCTTATCGCCCAGTATCGTCGCCCGATGCATCACCCGCCGCTGAGGCAGGTAGTCGGCGTTGGCGTAATGCTGCGTTACCCGATTGTCCCAGATAGCGACATCATTTTCCTGCCAGCGCCAGCGCACCTGAAATTCTGGCTTCGTGATATGGGCAAACAGAAAGCCCAGTAGCGCGTCGCTCTCTTTGGGCGCCAGATCGACAATTCGGGTGGTGAATCCTTCATTAACGAACAACGCCTGACGTCCGCTGACCGGATGGGTACGCACTACCGGATGTAGCAACGGCGGGTTATTCTCCACCGCCCGCTTCCAGCGTTCATGACTCTCCTTGCTGTCTCGGTGCCGGTACTCCGGAAAGGATTTGGTGAAGTCGTGCTCCGCCCGCAGCCCGCACAACAGCTGTTTCAGCGGCGCGGAAAGCGCTTCATAAGCCGCGATACCGCTAGCCCACAGGGTATCGCCACCGCTGGCAGGCAACTGCTTCGCCGCCAGAATAGCGCCCAGCGGCGGGTTTTCGATAAAGGTCACGTCGGTATGCCAGTTATCGTTATCCGGCGGATTATCGTTATGGGTATCCAGCACGATAATCTCATCAGCCTCACGAGCGTGAGGATAGACCGGGTGAATATGTAGATCGCCAAAGCGCCGTGCCAGGTCGCGCTGCTGCGTCGGCACAATCGGCTGATTGCGGAAAAACAGTACCTGGTGCTTCATCAGCGCGTGATAAAGCTGCTCAAACTGCACATCGCTCAACGGTTTTGCCAGCGACAGATTATCAACCAGAGCCCCAATAGCGGGCCCCAGCGGGGTAATGCTCAGACGTTCGTTCATCGTTGTACTCCATGCCAGGGAGTCAGCCGCCGCGTCAGTATGCGCAACCCCAGCTCCAGACCAAATGCGATTATCGCAATCACGCCAATACCGGCCAGCACCACATCGGTCGCCATAAACTCACCGGCGGACTGCACCATAAACCCCAGACCACGGGTGGCGGCGATCAGCTCAGCCGCGACCAGCGTGGACCAGCCAACGCCCAGCCCGATACGCAGACCGGTTAAAATTTCCGGTAGCGCCCCGGGCAGAATCACATAGCGCAACACCTGCCAGCGGCTGGCGCCCAACGACTGCGCGGCGCGCACTCGCACCGGATCGGCGCTGCGCACTCCCGCCACGGCGGAAAGCGTGACGGGGGCGAAAATCGCCAGATAAATCAGCAGAATCTTCGGTGTTTCACCAATGCCGAACCAGATCACCATCAGCGGCAGCCAGGCCAGCGGCGGCACTGGCCGGTACAGTTCAATGAGCGGATCGAACACCGCTCGGACTTTATCGTTCAACCCCATCGCAATACCGACGGGAACGCCGATAACCGCCGCCGCCAGCAGCGCCACCAGAATGCGCCCCAGACTGGCCGCCAGATGCTGCCACAGCGTGGCATCCATAAAGCCCTGAGATCCGCCAATAACCATAAGTTGATGCAGTACCTGCTGCGGCGCAGGCAGAAACAGCGGATCGATAAGCCCCAGCATTGTCACCAGCCACCAAACTGCCAGTACGGTCAACAGCGTAGCGGCGCTCAGCCAGAGTCGCCCCGGTATCCGCCACCGGTAGCGCGTTCCTGGACGGGTTGCGGCTTTTAACGTGGCATGCAGGCTCATAGCAGGGCCTCCCGCTGGTGAAAAACGCTGCCCAATACATACTCGCGGTAGCGGATGAATTCAGGATCCGACTTAATGCTGCGGCAGGATTCGCCCTCCACGTAGCGACGCCCGAAGTCGAGGTTCAGGCGATCCACAACCCTGCCAGGCCCCGGCGACAAAATCAGTAGCTCACTGGCCAGCAGAACCGCCTCTTCAATATCGTGGGTAATCAGCAGAATCTGCTTGCCGGTATCGCGCCAGATGGTCAGCAGCAGCTCCTGCATCTGCTCGCGTGTGAAGGCATCCAGCGCGCCAAAGGGCTCATCCAGCAACAGCAGGCGCGGGTCCGCCGCCAGGGCTCTGGCAATCCCCACCCGCTGGCGCATACCGCCAGACAGTTGCCAGATAAAGTGCCGCTCATAGCCTTCCAGTCCCACACGCCGAAGCATGCGCTGCGCTATATCATGCCGTCGGGGCTGCTCCACCCCGGCCAGTTGCAGGCCAAAGCTCACGTTATCCAGCACGTTGCGCCACGGCAGTAGCCCTTCATTCTGAAATACCACGCCGCGATCGGCCCCCGGCCCGGTCACCGGCAGACCATCATGGGTAATCTCCCCCGAGGAAGGCGCCGTAAATCCGGCAATCAGGTTGAGCAGCGTGGTTTTACCGCAACCCGAAGGGCCAAGTACCACCACCAGAGAGCCGCTGTCTATCTGCAACGAAATATCGCGCAGTACCTGATGCCCCTGGTAACCGGCGCTGAGATGACTGACCTTCAGCATATGCCCTCCTTAGGGTTGAACCTGTTTCACAAAGCGATCGGTCACCCAGTCGCTGTAATCGTCACTCACCCGGGCAACCTTGCCCTGCTGTTTCAGGAATTGCGCGGTATCGTGAATCGTATGCGCCACCGGTCCGCCCTGAGCGAGCTGCTCTATTTGCTGCGCCACTGGCAGATAACGATTCCCCTTAACCAGTCCCGGAATCTGTTCCTGCGGCACGCCGCTCAGACGCGACAGAACGCTGAGGTGCTCCTTATCTTTCAGCCAGGCATCTGGCGCCTTCAGGTATTCCCCCTGAGCGGTCAGCGCGCTGGCTGCAAACGCGGTAACAACTTCCGGATGCGCTTCGGCGAAATCCTTGCGTACCACCCAGACATCCAGCGTCGGTTTTCCCCACTGCCCTACCTGCCCGGAATCGGTCAGCACCCGGCCCTGTTTCGCCATGGCGTTAACCACCGGAGCCCAGACATAAGCGCCGTCGATATCGCCGCGCTGCCATGCCGCGGCAATAGCAGGCGGCTGCAGATTGACAATAGTCAGTTGATCGGGACGAATGCCCCAGTGCTGTAACGCCGATAGCAGGCTGTAATGAGCCGTGGAGATAAAAGGCACGGCAATACGTTTACCGATAAGATCCTGCGGCGAGCGGATTTTCGGATTCACCACCAGCGCTTCCGAACTGCCGAGCTGCGACGCGACAAGGAAAACTTCAATCGGCAAACGCTGGCTGGCGGCTACCGCCAGGGGGCTGGAGCCAATATTGCCGATTTGCACATCCCCGGAGGCCATCGCCCGCAGCACGCCAGCACCGCTGTCGAACTTACGCCAGTCGGCCTGCGCCCCGGACTGCTTCGCAAAGCGATTCTCTGCCTGAGCCACTTTGGCCGGTTCCGCCGAGGTCTGATACGCTACGGTCACCTCCACTGCCTGGACCGCTCCTGCCGTCAGCACCAGTGCCAGCAGCGTCGCTGCCCGAAATAAAGGAAATCTGCCCGCCATCATTCGCTCCGTTATTCACTCTCTGTTAGCGACAGTTGTATCCGGACGCGAAGACTATAAAAAGAAATAAAAAATTATCTTTTATTTCTTAAAGGAATATAAAGAAAATACCGCCCCTGGAGTCCATATATTTCTCATGGCCTTGTTGGCTCGCCTCTGAGCGTGAAGTACCATTACACCCATTGTTTCCGTGGCCAGCCTCACGTCATTTTGCTGCAGACGGACTGTTCTCTTATTTAAGGAATGCATTAATGACGGAAAACACCTCAGTCACCGTTTCCGCCTCTCAGGCCCCCCTGGATATTACCGACGCGCTCCCTTCTGATGAGCGGCTAACCCAGGAACAACAGCAGGAAGTTCAGCAACTCATCGAGCAGATAGATATTAACGATCCGGTGCTTTCCCTGTCTTACGGCGCCAAAACCATGAATGGCATTTCACGCTTTTCCGACGCCCTGATGGAGCAAGTGCGCGCCAAAGATGCTGGCGCTATCGGTGAACAACTGACCGACATGCTGGGTAAGGTAAAGTCCGTCGATCTGACCGCCTTCGATAAAAAGCCCGGCATGCTGGCCTCGATCCCCTTGATCGGCAAGCTGTTTAACCGCGTTGAACGCTCGCTCATGGAGTATCAAACGCTGGCGCAGCAGGTGGAAGGTATTACCCGTAAGCTGGATGAAGCGATGGTCGATCTACTGCGCAATATCTCTACGCTGGAGCAATTGTTTACCCGCAACCGCGACTTCTTCCAGCAGATCAACCTGCATATCATCGCCGGTAAGCGCAAGCTGGAGCAGCTCCAGCAACACGATCTGCCTCAGGCCCAGGCGCAGCTTTCCGATAACCCCATGAATGCCCAGGTTGTCCGGGATATGATTGACGGGATGCAGCGCTTTGAGCGCCGCCTGCATGACCTGATGCTGTCACGCACCATTGCGATACAAACTGCACCGCAGATTCGCCTGATGCAGGGGAACAGCCAGGCGCTGGCGGAAAAAATACAGAGCAGCATTCTGTCCACCATTCCCATCTGGAAAAGCCAGATTGTGCTGGCGCTGTCGCTGCATTCACAGCGTCAGGCCACAAAGCTGCAGAAAGAGGTTTCAGATACCACCAACGAGATGCTGCGTCGCAATGCAGAGCTGCTGCAGACCGGCACCCTGGAAACCGCCCGCGAAGTGGAGCGGTCGGTAGTGGATATCGAAACCCTGCGTGATGTGCAGTCCCGTCTGCTGAACACTATTGAAGAGTCGGTCAATATCGCCAGCGACGCCCGCAAGCGTCGCAGCGAAGTGGAAAAAGAGCTGTCATCCATGGAAAACGACCTGCGCCTTCGCCTTGCGAATATCGCCAACGGCGGCGCGGGAAAAGTAGAGCAGGCATAACATGAGCAGTCTTGAGCAACGCCTTGCCGAAAGGTTGACCGATAAACGCTGGAAACGCGCTACGCTTGTATTTTTGCTGTTCGTCCTGGCAAGAGGATTCATGAATAACTTCCAGCCACTGGCTACGGAACTCCATCCCCCGCTCCCGGAAGATGAGGGCTCCCTTGATGGCGCCATCCTGGTATTCTGCTGGGCAGGATTCACGATTCTGTTCCGGACTCTGCTTTTTGACCGTAGGGCTCTTGCGATGGGAATAGCCGCCGGTCTGCTCTGGATCCCCACTGGCGATATTCTGGCGCTCCCGTTCTGGGCTGGCAGTATGGCGCTGCTGGTGTATCTGCTAAACAGTCTGGGAAAATGGCGCGGCATCCATTACTGGTATATGGCGCTGTGGAGCTTCGTTATCGGTAGTTATATAGAAGCCTATACGCTTCTCAACAGCCCCTTCTATACTGGTGCGATTATTGCCCTTTTCGTCACTTACTGTAAGTACTGGTATCCGCGGTTTATCCAGGAGCGGCAAGCCGCGCAAGAAGAGGATGAAGACGACGAAGAGGAAGCGTTTGACGAAGACAAGGAGCCTGATAACAGCGAGGACGAACCGGAACTGGCACCGTTTGAAACGGAAATAGCCCGCCTGGAGAGTCTGGAAAATCTGGAAGGCGCTGTTCACAGCGAACTTAAAGGCATTATTAAGTATGCGCGGCTTATCCAGCACTGCATGCTGACCGACCCGCGGGATATGCAGCCCGGCCAGGATTTCCTGAACCGCTATCTGCCGTCAGTCGAGGAGATCATCACCAAAAGCCAGAACCTGTCCAGTCAGCTTGCCGGACATGGGAATGAACATCAGGTCACGGCCCGCAGCGTGGAAATATTGAAAGCGCTACGTTCCGCTTTCCGCCAGAAGCACGCCCAGTTGCTGGAAAACGACGAAACGGAACTGAACACCGAAGTCAGTACTCTGGAAAAGCTGCTAAAAACAGACGGCTTCCTGTAACCCCTTTCGGGCCCGCAGCAACTGGCGGGCCCGCATCGGCTACATCAATAATCTCGTTTTCTCCCTCACGACACAGGCACGATCAGATCGAGCTCTTTGCTTATTTCCTGATGATTCCCATGGGAATTAACATGTTGTGGGATCAACTGACCATGGGCGACAGATTTAGACGGAATATAAATGCCGTCAGTGAAGGGAATAAAACGCTTCGCCTGATATACTTAAAAATGCCAGGGGTATTCGAATGCTTTACCAATAACCGATTGACGTAAAAGAGAAACCAGCATATTCAGGATGTGCTCACCAGAATAGGTTTCAGTATTAACCGCAACGGCAATCGCCTTAACATGGACTGAATACCTCCGTAGATAAAACATTTCAGCACGGGTATTCTTATTCTGATTCATTATGACGTATTCCTCACAGGATTGATTTAATAAGCATTCCTTAACTGTGGGTCCCCCTCTTTGAGACGAATTAAACAGACCAAAAAAAGCATCAACAATCTACGGATTTACCGGTATGATGGTGGATTAATTAACTAAAATTACTCTGTACCATGGCAGAAATTACCCCTGCAGAACTCTCCGCCAATAGTGACGAGACGCAGCTTTTCCGCCCAATGATCGGCGCACGCAATCCGCATATGCAAACCATGCTGCCGCGCCTGATACGCCGTCGGCTGCGCTTTACCCCCTGGTGGCAAAGAATCGATACGCCGGACGGCGATTTTATCGACCTCGCCTGGAGCGAACACCCGTCAAAAGCACAGCATAAGCCGCGCCTGGTGGTGTTTCACGGCCTGGAGGGCAGCCTGCACAGCCCATACGCTCACGGGTTGATGAATGCGGCAAAACAGCGCGGCTGGCTGGGCGTGGTGATGCACTTTCGCGGCTGTAGCGGCGAACCAAACCGCATGAACCGCATCTATCACTCCGGCGAAACTAACGATGCCAGCTACTTCCTGGACTGGCTGCGCCGGCGCTACGGCGCTCGTCCGACCGCCGCGGTGGGATTTTCGCTGGGCGGTAATATGCTGGCCTGCCTGATGGCCCAACAGGAAAAAGCCTGTTCGCTGGCGGCTGGCGTCGTGGTGTCGGCGCCGCTGATGCTGGAGCCCTGCTGCTACCATATGGAAAAAGGGTTTTCCCGTTTCTACCAGCGCTATCTGCTGAATCTGCTGAAGGCTAACGCCGGGCGCAAACTCAAGGCCTGGCCCGGAACCCTGCCCATCGACAGGGCCCGTCTGAAACGCATTCGCCGCATCCGGGAATTCGACGATCTGATTACCTCGAAAATCCACGGTTTTCGTGATGCTCTGGACTACTACCGACGCTGTAGCGCACTGCCAATGCTGCCGCAAATCGCCCGACCGACGCTGATTATCCACGCGAAAGACGATCCCTTTATGGATCACCAGGTCATTCCGGATCTCGACCATCTGCCCCCCAACATTGAGTATCAGCTGACCGAGCACGGTGGCCACGTCGGCTTCGTGGGGGGAACACTACGACACCCGGAAATGTGGCTGGAAAAACGTATTCCCGACTGGTTAAGTCAATTCCTGGATGGATAAATGATTATTCCCTGGCAGCAGATATCGGCGGAAACGCTGGATAGCCTGATAGAAGCCTTTGTGTTGCGCGAAGGCACCGATTACGGTGAACATGAGCGTTCGCTCGAACAAAAAGTGGCGGATGTAAAGCATCAGCTACAAACCGGCGAAGCCGTTGTGGTATGGTCGGAACTTTATGAAACGGTCAACATCATGCCGCGCTCGCAATTCCGCGGCTAATATCTGGTTTACCAAACAATTCGCCGTGTTTCAGTGGCTACACCCCTGTACTCAAGGAGTTGCTCAGCTATGTCCACCAGGCATCCGATTATCGCCGTCACCGGTTCCAGCGGTGCGGGAACCACCACCACCAGCATCGCATTTCGTAAGATTTTCGCCGAACTCGGGCTCAGAGCCGCCGAGCTCGAAGGTGACAGTTTCCACCGCTATACCCGCCCGGAAATGGATATGGAGATTCGCAAGGCCCGGGATTTAGGGCGCCATATCAGCTATTTCGGCCCGGACGCCAATGACTTTGGTCTGCTGGAAAATACCTTTACCGAATATGGTCATAGCGGTACGGGAAAGTCCCGCAAATATCTACATACCTACGATGAAGCAGTGCCCTGGGATCAGGTGCCAGGCACCTTTACTCCCTGGCAGCCGCTACCAGAACCTACGGACGTACTGTTCTACGAAGGGCTGCACGGCGGCGTGGTCACCTCGCAGCACGATGTGGCGCAGCATGTGGATCTACTGGTCGGCGTAGTACCCATCGTCAACCTGGAGTGGATTCAGAAACTGGTGCGCGACACCAGCGAGCGCGGCCATTCCCGTGAAGCCGTGATGGATTCGGTGGTGCGTTCGATGGAAGACTACATTAACTACATCACCCCGCAGTTCTCACGTACCCACATCAACTTCCAGCGCGTGCCGACGGTAGATACCTCTAATCCCTTCGCCGCCAGAGAGATCCCGTCGCTGGATGAAAGCTTTGTGGTGATCCACTTCCGGGATCTGGAGGTCGATTATCCCTGGCTGCTGGCGATGCTGCAGGGCTCGTTTATCTCGCATATCAATACGCTGGTGGTGCCGGGCGGCAAGATGGGACTGGCGATGGAGCTGATTATGACGCCGCTGGTGCGGCGCATTATGGAAGGTAAAAAGATAGCCTAATCCCTGGCTGGGGAGGGGAATCTGTCTCCCCTCCCCAGCCAGCATCAGCCTTCCACCACCTCATATGAATGGGTGATATTCACCGCTTTACCCAACATCAGCGCCACAGAGCAGTATTTCTCGGCAGACAAATCCACCGCACGCGACACCGCATTGTCTTTCAGATCCTGGCCGGTAACGATAAAGTGCAGATTGATATGAGTGAACAGGCGCGGCGCCTCTTCACGACGCTCCGAGGTTAGCTTCACCTCGCAGTCGGTCACGCCGTGGCGACCCTTTTGCAGAATAGAGACCACATCGATGGCGCTACAGCTTCCCACCGCCATCAGCACCATCTCCATCGGACTGGGGGCCTTGTCGCCGGAATTCCCGTCCATCAGCACCTGATGCCCGGAGGCGGACTCACCCAGGAAAGTCAGGCCCTCAACCCATTTTACTCGTGACTGCATGTTGTCGCTCCCATCAAGCCATTTTCCCCACAGAGTAAGCCGCCGCAAAGAAAGTCGCAACAGAAGGCGATCCGGGTCAAGCTGAAACGAGACAATAGGAGACACCCGGAAAAAGCTATGCTAAAACACTGAGGATACCCTCTCGCGGCGCGGCGAAGCGCGTACGGGATGAAATTTCACGTGAAATTTATGTAGCTTACAGGCTTTTCTCATGCCAGATCCCCAAGAGCGGGGACAAACGATCAATACGCCCGGAGGCCCATATTCTTCCGGGCGTCAGCTTATAACCAGAGGATAACCGCGCATGGTGCTTGGCAAACCGCAAACAGACCCGACTCTCGAATGGTTTTTGTCTCATTGCCACATTCATAAGTATCCATCGAAGAGCACACTTATTCATCAGGGTGAAAAAGCCGAAACCCTCTATTACATCGTTAAGGGCTCTGTCGCAGTACTTATCAAAGATGAGGAAGGGAAAGAGATGATCCTCTCTTACCTGAATCAGGGGGATTTCATTGGTGAACTGGGGCTATTCGAAGAAGGCCAGGAGCGTAGCGCCTGGGTACGGGCGAAAACCGCCTGCGAAGTCGCTGAAATCTCCTATAAGAAATTCCGTCAGCTGATCCAGGTAAACCCGGACATTCTGATGCGCCTTTCCTCGCAGATGGCCCGCCGTCTGCAGGTCACCTCAGAGAAAGTGGGCAATCTCGCCTTCCTGGATGTGACAGGTCGTATCGCACAGACCCTGCTAAACCTGGCAAAACAGCCGGACGCAATGACCCATCCAGACGGAATGCAGATCAAAATCACCCGTCAGGAAATTGGGCAGATCGTGGGCTGTTCCCGCGAAACCGTTGGCCGTATTCTGAAGATGCTGGAAGATCAAAACCTGATCTCCGCACACGGGAAAACCATCGTCGTCTTCGGTACCCGTTAATCCCGGTCTGTAACGGCGTGTTGTGGCAACGCGCCGTTTTTCTCTTTGCCACTGACGCGTTACCCTGTGCCAATGCGCCGACTGATCTATCACCCCGAAGTTAACTATGCGCTGCGTCAGACCCTGGTACTGTCGCTGCCGGTGATTATCGGGCTAATATTCGGTAGCCTGCAACAGGGCCTGCTCTTCTCGCTGGTTCCCGCCTGTTGCAATATCGCGGGCCTGGATACCCCCCATAAACGTTTCTTTAAACGCCTGATCGTCGGCGGCTCGCTGTTCGCCTTTAGCAGCCTGATGGTTCAGCTACTGCTGATGGAAAAGCTGCCACTGGCCGCCATCTTCTTCGGAATGGCGCTGTTACTGGGCGTTACGGCGGAAATCAGCGCCCTGCATGGCCGCCTGTTGCCTGCTTCGCTTATCGCCGCGATCTTTACTCTGGGGCTGGCCGGCAATATGCCGGTCTGGCAGCCGATGCTGCTGTATGCGCTCGGCACCCTGTGGTACGGCGCCTTTAACTGGTTCTGGTTCTGGATGTGGCGTGAACAGCCGCTACGCGAGACCCTGAGCCTGCTCTATCGCGAACTGGCGGACTACTGCGAAGCCAAATACAGCCTGCTGACCCAGCATACCGATCCGGAAAATGCGCTGCCGCCGCTGCTGATTCGTCAGCAAAAGGTGGTGGATCTCATCAGCCTCTGTTATCAGCAGTTGCATATGCTATCTGCCACCAGCCGCCAGAATGATTATAAGCGCCTGCTGCGCGTCTTTCAGGTGGCGCTGGATCTTCAGGAGCATATTTCCGTCAGCCTTCACCAGCCTGAAGAGGTACAGAAACTGGTAGAGCAGAGCCACGCGGAACCGGTGATTCGCTGGGCGGCCCGTACCGTGGCCGCCCGACTGCGCGTAGTCAGCGACGATATACTCTACCACCGCTATCCCCGGCGCTTTAGCATGGAAAAACCCATCTCCGCGCTGGAAAAGATTGCCCGCCAGCATCCGGAAAACCCGGTGGGGCAGTTCTGCCACTATCACTTCAGCCGTATCGCCCGACTACTGCGCACCCAGCGCCCGCTCTATATTCGGGATCTGATGGCCGACCGGCAACAGCATCTTCCGCTGCTTCGGGCGCTGCGCAGCTATCTGTCGCTGAAGTCCTCGGCGCTGCGTAGCGCAGCGCGCATTGGAACCATGCTTGCCATCGCCAGTCTGCTTGGCGCCGCGCTCAATCTGCCCAAACCCTGGTGGATACTGATGACCATCATGTTTGTCACCCAGAACGGCTATGGCGCCACCCGGGTACGCATTCTGCACCGGGCGGGGGGAACTATCGCGGGTCTGTTAATTGCGGCGGGCGCGCTGCACTTTAACGTACCCCAGGGCTATATTCTGGCGGGAATGCTGCTGATAACGCTGATTGGCTACCTGATAATCCGTAAACATTACGCGCTGGCGACCGTCGGATTTACCATCACTGCGGTGTACAGCCTGCAACTGCTTTCGCTGAGCGGTGAGCAGTTTATTATGACCCGACTGGTGGATACGCTGCTCGGTTGCCTGATCGCCTTTGGCGGCATGGTCTGGCTGTGGCCTCAGTGGCAGAGCGGCCTGCTACGACAGAATGCCCACGATGCGCTGGAGCGCGACCAGCAGGCCATCCGCCAGATCCTGAGCGACGATCCACAGCCCGGCCCGCTGGCCTGGGAGCGAATGCGGGTCAATCAGGCCCATAATGCGCTCTATAACTCGCTAAATCAGGCAATGCAGGAGCCATCATTCAATAACCGTTACCTGGCCGATATGAAGCTATGGGTAACCCACAGCCAGTTTATCGTCGAGCATATTAACGCCATGACGATCCTGGCGCGCGAGCATAATATGCTGACGCCAGCGCTGGCCCAACGCTATCTGCAATCCTGTGAAATCGCTATTCAGCGCTGCCAGCAACGGCTGACCTGGGACAACCCCGACGACAGCGGGGCCATTCACGTACTGGACGACCCCGAGGCGCTCACCATTGGCCCAATGAGTACCATGGAGCGCCATCTGGATCGCATCCTCAGCCATCTGAATGCGATGCATACCATCTCTTCCGTGGCCTGGCATCAGCGCCCCCACCACGGCGCCTGGCTACGCCGCCGTCTGCAAAGCCACAAATAATCATCCCAGGGCAATTTTCTGCACCGCTTTGGCGAAACGCGCCATGCCTTCATCGATGTCGGCGTCTTCCACCACCAGCGACGGCGCCAGACGAACCACGTCCGGCCCGGCATTCAACACCATAACGCCCTGCTCCGCTGCTGCGTTCAGCAGATCCCGGGCGCGCCCTTTATATGCTTCACTCAACTCAGCACCAATCAGTAGCCCCATACCGCGAACTTCGCTGAAAATATTGAATTGCTCGTTGATCTGACGCAGATGGTCGACAAAACGCTGACGCTTGCTCTGAATGCCACCCAGCACTTGTGGGGTATTAATGATGTCGAAGGCCGCTTCCGCCACTGCGCATGCCAGCGGGTTACCGCCATAGGTCGAGCCATGGGAGCCCACGTGGAAAGCAGAGGCAATCTCCTGGGTCGTCAGCATCGCGCTCACCGGGAAACCGCCGCCCAACGCTTTGGCGCTGGTCAGAATGTCCGGCGTCACACCGTAGTGCATATAGCTGAACAGCTTGCCCACGCGACCCATACCGCACTGTACCTCATCAAAGACCAGCAACGCCTGATAGTGGTCGCACAGGTCACGCAGCCCCTGCAGGAACTCCGGCGTGGCGGCGGTGACTCCCCCTTCTCCCTGAATCGGCTCGACCACCACGGCACAGGTGTGGTCATCCATGACGGCTTTCACGGCGTGCAGATCGTTAAAGGGCACATGGATAATATCAGCAGGTTTAGGGCCGAAGCCGTCTGAATACTTGGGCTGTCCACCGACCGATACGGTAAACAGTGAACGCCCGTGGAAAGCATTATGGAAGGCGATAATTTTGGTTTTGTACGGACTGTAGCGCGTGGAAGCATAGTAACGCGCCAGCTTAAAGGCGGTTTCATTGGCTTCGGTGCCGGAATTCATGAAAATCACCCGCTCAGCGAAGGTCGCGTCAATGATCTTACGACCCAGACGCAGCGCCGGTTCATTGGTGAACACATTGCTGGTATGCCACAGAGTCTCTCCCTGCTGCTTCAGCGCCGACACCAGAGCCGGGTGGCAGTGTCCCAGTGCCGTGACGGCAATACCACCGGCAAAGTCAACGTACTCTTTGCCCTGCTGGTCCCAGACCCTGCTGCCCTGCCCCTTCACCGGGATAAACTGCGCCGGTGCATAAACGGGCAGGATGACATCATCAAAAGTGGCGCGAGTAATCGCTGAATTTTCATTTGCCATGGGTTAACCGTCCCTTTTTTACGCACATCTTTAATTGAAAATATAATCATTAAATATGCATAAAAAATCACACACTGGCAAACATAAAATCAGCGCTTCAGGAAGTTTTCCAGCAACCGGTGCCCCTGTTCGCTCAGGATACTCTCGGGATGAAATTGCACCCCCTCCAGCGCCAGCGTCCGGTGGCGCAGCCCCATAATCTCCTGCTCATCGCTCCAGGCCGTCGCTTCCAGACAGTCAGGTAAGGTAGCGGGATCCACCAGCAGCGAATGATATCGGGTCACCGTCAGGGGATTATTCAGCCCCTGGAATACACCGACGCCCGTATGGCGGATAGCGGAGGTCTTGCCGTGCATCACCTTACCGGCACGTACCACCGATGCGCCAAACGCCTGGGCGATCGCCTGATGCCCCAGACAGACCCCCAGAATCGGCAGCCGACCGGCGAAATGGCGGATAGCAGCCAGAGAAATGCCTGCTTCATTGGGCGTGCAGGGACCGGGGGAGATCACCAGTTGCCGGGGTGCCAGCGCCGTTATCTCATCAAGCGAGAGCTCATCATTACGCTTCACCCTGACATCAGCCCCGAGTTCGCAGAAATACTGGTAGAGGTTCCAGGTAAAAGAGTCGTAGTTGTCGATCAGTAATAGCATGGCGGCTCCGGCAAAAATGATACCGCGCTATTCTACGCTTTTTCCCCTGCTACGCTCACGACAGTTGCGAACAACGCCTCCAGTGGCGCCGGATCGCCCATAGCGCTACTCTGGCAGGCATCGCGCCATGCCTGTGGGGTAACGGGTTTCCAGTCCAGACAGTAACCAGCGTGGATCGCCATCTGTTCAAAGAAAATACGCTGAGTACGACCGCTACCGAGCCGGAACGGATGCAGAACATTAATCTCGCCGTAATACCAGGCCAGCCGCGTCACAAAGCGATGGCGCTCCAGCCCCGCCAGATAGTGCTCATTCTCCAGCTTTTGCATCAGCGCATTACCCTCTTTTTCGATTCGGGTAAACAGGCAGAAAGGCGTATCTCCCAGCGAAATATCCACCTGGCGCAGTTCGCCGGCCCGATCGAACAGTTCGATAAACAGATGATGATGGATGGCGCACAGCCAGGGCAAGCCGCGCAGTACCGGGCCCAGCTCCAGCGTGGCAAGGCGTTGCGTCGTCAACGCCAGCGCTTCGCCGCTCAGTGCGTTACCCGCGGGCTCCGGCGCGCGCCCGGAATCAGGGATCTCCAGCCGACAGCTGTCCTGAAAGCAGGGCAAGCGTCGCTGTTCCCACAGGCGGATTTTTTGTTTGTCGGTGAGTTTTTTGGTCATGACACCTCCCGTACGCAGCCCGTTTGCCACAAGTATAAGCAGCAATTCCGGACCGCGTCGGGGGCAGAGCAGCACGCGGGCGTCAGGGCCCGCGCGCGAAGAGATTAAGGCAGCGGCTTCACAGACAGAATAACGATCGGTTTTGTCGGTACATTCTGGTAAGGGCCGACATCGTGAGTCTGGGTCTGAGAGATCTTATCGACAACGTCCATTCCTTTCACAACTTTACCAAATACCGCATAACCGAAGTCACGCTGGCCGTGGTCGAGGAAAGCGTTATCGGCCACGTTGATAAAGAACTGGCTGGTGGCGCTGTCTTTATCTGCCGTACGCGCCATCGCAATAGTGCCACGGGTATTACGCAGACCATTGTCCGCTTCGTTCTTAATCGGCGGCTTCGGCTGCTTCTGCTGCAATTCTTTGTTAAAACCGCCGCCCTGAACCATAAAGCCCGGAATCACGCGGTGGAAGACAGTACCGTTATAAAAACCGCTGTTGGCATAGTCCAGGAAGTTTTGTACTGAAACCGGCGCTTTCTGGCTATCCAGCTCAAGTTCAATATCGCCTGCAGAGGTATTCAACAGAACGTGCGGGGAGCCTTTTGCCGCCAGTGCGGCGGGAGAAAGCGTTGAAAGGGCAAACACGGTAACGACCGCTGCCAGGGTCGATTTCAGCATGAACGGTTCCTTTGAGAAGCTTGAGGGGAATTGATTGATTTTAAAGAGCCTCGCTGCGTCATGCCAGCCATTTACCTTTTTTTACGATGGCTCCATGACTGGCAGCTAAAACGGTTTTTTAGTTCAAAAACGGGACTCAAAACACAAAACAAAAAGCTTATTTCATAAAATAAACAGTAAAAAGTTTAAATTGATCACATTAATGTCTAGACTTCGAGCGCTTACCGCGCCGTCAATGCGCTTTACACTTCTATTCACAGGTTCGTTATGACCAGTCACAATCGTATCAAGCTTACCTGGATCAGTTTTCTCTCCTACGCCCTGACCGGGGCGCTGGTGATTATCACCGGAATGGTCATGGGAAATATCGCAGATTACTTCGGTCTGCCGGTCTCCAGCATGAGTAATACTTTCACCTTTCTTAATGCCGGGATCCTGATCTCCATCTTCCTGAATGCCTGGCTAATGGAAATCGTTCCGCTAAAAACCCAGCTGCGTTTTGGCTTCATATTGATGATCCTGGCGCTGGCGGGGCTGATACTCGGCCACAGCCTGGCTCTCTTTTCCGCCTCGATGTTCGTCATGGGCCTGGTCAGCGGTATTACCATGTCTATCGGTACCTTTCTGATTACCCATATGTATGAAGGCCGTCAGCGCGGCTCCCGGTTGCTGTTTACCGACTCCTTCTTCAGCATGGCAGGCATGATTTTTCCGATGCTGGCCGCCTTTCTGCTGGCGCGCAGCCTTACCTGGTACTGGGTGTACGTCTGCATCGGCCTGATCTACGTCGCCATTTTCCTGTTGACCCTGGGCTGCCAGTTTCCGGCCCTGGGGCGCCACGCCGCTCCTGAGCAGCAGAAAGCGCCGAAAGAGAAATGGGGAATCGGCGTTCTGTTCCTGTCCATCGCGGCACTCTGCTACATCCTCGGCCAGCTGGGTTTTATCTCCTGGGTCCCGGAATACGCCAGGCAGTTGGGAATGAATCTGAACGATGCCGGCAGGTTGGTCAGTAACTTCTGGATGTCCTATATGCTGGGCATGTGGGCCTTCAGCGTGATACTGCGTTTCTTCGATCTGCAGCGCATCCTGACGGTGCTGGCGCTACTTGCCACGCTGCTGATGTACGGCTTTATTACCAGCAGCGCCCCACATCTGCCGTGGTTTATTCTGGCGCTTGGCTTTTGCTCCAGCGCTATCTACACCTCGATTATCACCCTGGGCTCGCTACAGACCCGGGTGGCGTCACCGAAACTGGTTAACTTCGTGCTGACCTGCGGCACCATCGGCACCATGCTGACCTTTGTGGTCACCGGCCCGATAGTCGCCCACAGCGGGCCACAGGCAGCGCTGTTTACCGCCAATGGTCTCTACGCCGTGGTCTTCCTGATGTGCCTGCTACTGGGATTTGTCTCCCGTCACCGCCAGCATGCCTGTATCGTGAAACAGTGACCGATCTACTCACGACCGATTCCTCCCTCTCGGGGGGAATCGCTCCCCAACCTGCCAATATTCCCCCTAAAGAAACTGCTCAATTAAAAACCAGCATTTTCCGCCACTTAGATATCCACTTAAAAATCAAGAATATACCCATTAAGGGGTATACAGGGGCGAAATTGATCTGAATCAATAATAACCGGTGCTGAATCGTTAAAGTCATCGGTAATAGAAAAGAAATCGAGGCAAAAATGAGCAAAGTCAGACTCGCTATTATCGGTAACGGCATGGTCGGCCATCGCTTTATCGAAGAGCTTCTTGATAAAGCTGAACCCGGGCAATTTGATATCACCGTTTTTTGTGAAGAGCCCCGTATCGCCTACGACCGTGTCCACCTCTCCTCTTACTTTTCCCACCATACTGCTGAAGAACTGTCGCTGGTGCGGGAAGGCTACTACGAGAAACACGGCGTACAGGTGCTGGTTGGCGAACGCGCCATTACCATCAATCGCCAGGAGAAGGTTATCCACTCCAGCTCTGGTCGTACGCTTTACTACGACAAGCTGATTATGGCTACCGGCTCCTATCCATGGGTACCGCCCATTAAAGGCGCCGAAACCCAGGACTGCTTCGTCTACCGTACTATCGAAGACCTGAACGCCATTGAAGCCTGCGCCCGTCGCAGCAAGCGTGGTGCCGTAGTCGGCGGTGGGCTGCTGGGTCTGGAAGCGGCCGGTGCGCTGAAGAACCTAGGGGTAGAAACCCACGTCATCGAATTCGCCCCCATGTTGATGGCCGAACAGCTCGACCAGATGGGCGGCGAACAGCTGCGCAATAAGATCGAGCGCATGGGCGTGAAAGTTCACACCAGCAAGAACACCCAGGAGATCGTTCAGGGCGGCCAGGAAGCGCGTAAAACCATGCGCTTTGCCGACGGCAGCGAGCTGGAAATCGACTTTATCGTCTTCTCTACCGGTATTCGTCCCCAGGACAAGCTGGCGACCCAGTGCGGCCTTTCCGTAGCGCAACGTGGCGGTATTGTTATCAACGACCAGTGCCAGAGCTCTGACCCGGATATCTACGCCATCGGTGAATGCGCCAGCTGGCATAACCGCGTATTTGGTCTGGTCGCCCCTGGCTACAAGATGGCGCAGATCGCCGTTGACCATCTGCTGGGCAATATCAGCACCTTTGAAGGCGCCGATATGAGCGCCAAGCTGAAACTACTGGGCGTGGACGTCGGCGGTATCGGCGATGCGCACGGCCGCACGCCGGGCTGCCGCAGCTATGTCTACCTCGATGAAAACAAAGAAGTTTATAAGCGCCTGATCGTAAGCGAAGACAACAAAACCCTGCTGGGTGCGGTACTGGTCGGCGATACCAGTGACTACGGCAACCTGCTACAGCTGATGCTGAACGCCATTGAGCTGCCGGAAAACCCGGACTCGCTGATCCTGCCTGCCCATGCGGGCAGCGGCAAACCAGCTATCGGCGTGGATAAGCTCCCCGACAGCGCGCAGATCTGCTCCTGCTTCGATGTCACCAAAGGCGCCCTGGTCGCCGCCATCAACAAAGGCTGTCACACCGTTGCCGCGCTGAAGGCGGAAACCAAAGCCGGTACCGGCTGTGGGGGTTGTATCCCGCTGGTCACCCAGGTGCTGAACGCCGAACTGGCGAAACAGGGTATTGAAGTGAACAACCACTTGTGTGAACACTTCGCATTCTCCCGCCAGGAGCTGTACCACCTGATCCGCGTGGAAGGCATTAAAACCTTCGACCAATTACTGGAAAAATACGGTAAAGGCTACGGCTGTGAAGTCTGTAAGCCGACCGTAGGCTCCCTGCTGGCCTCCTGCTGGAATGAGTATGTGCTGGAGCCTCAGCACACGCCGCTGCAGGACACCAACGACAACTTCCTGGCGAACATCCAGAAAGACGGTACCTACTCGGTGATCCCCCGCTCCGCAGGCGGCGAAATCACCCCGGAAGGGCTGATAGAGGTGGGTCGTATCGCCCGTGAATTTAACCTTTACACCAAAATCACTGGCTCCCAGCGTATCGGCCTGTTCGGCGCCCAGAAAGACGATCTGCCGGAAATCTGGCGTCAGCTGATTGAAGCGGGCTTCGAAACCGGTCACGCCTATGCCAAAGCGCTGCGTATGGCGAAAACCTGCGTCGGCAGCACCTGGTGCCGCTACGGCGTGGGCGACAGCGTCGGCTTTGGCGTTGAGCTGGAAAACCGCTACAAAGGTATCCGCACCCCGCACAAAATGAAGTTCGGGGTTTCCGGCTGTACCCGTGAATGTGCCGAGGCCCAGGGCAAAGACGTTGGGGTTATCGCCACCGAAAAAGGCTGGAACCTTTACGTTTGCGGTAATGGCGGGATGAAACCGCGCCACGCCGATCTGCTGGCCGCAGATCTTGACCACGACACCCTGGTCCGCTACCTCGACCGCTTTATGATGTTCTACATCCGTACCGCCGACAAACTGCAGCGTACTTCGGTCTGGCTGGAAAACCTGGAAGGCGGCATCGACTACGTGAAGAGCGTCATCATCGACGACAAGCTGGGCCTTAACGCACAGCTTGAAGCTGAGTTGGCCCGTCTGCGCGAAGCCTTTGCCTGTGAATGGAGCGAAACGGTAAATAACCCGCAGGCCCAGGTTCGCTTCCATCACTTTATTAACAGCCCGCAGCGCGACCCGAATGTGCAGGTGGTGCCTGAGCGCCAGCAGCATCGTCCGGCCACACCCTATGAACGCATTCCGGTAACCCTTGTGGAGGAGAACGCATGAGCCAGTGGACCACCGTCTGCCCGTTAGCCGACATCCTGCCCGCCACCGGCGTCTGCGCCCTGGTGGGTCAGCAGCAGGTGGCTATCTTCCGCCCGCGTGCGGATGAGCAGATCTACGCCATCAGCAATATTGACCCCTTCTTCGAAGCCAGCGTGCTGTCGCGCGGCATCATTGCCGAACACCTGGGCGACCTTTGGGTCGCCAGCCCGCTGAAGAAGCAGCGCTTCCGTCTGCGCGACGGACTGTGCATGGAAGATGAGGGCCGTTCCGTGGCGCACTTTGAAGCCCGCGTCCAGGACGGTCAGGTACAGATTAAAGCCTGATACACCACGCCCCCTTCGGCCACGCAGGGGGCGTTATTTTTTGGGGAAATACCCGATCATAAAGGGTATCCCCGGCCCATTTATTTTTCTTTTTTACTTTTTTATTTTGACTTAAGGATAACCACTGCATGTTCACCGACACCATCAAGCTGTGTGCGGCGAATGCCGCGCGCATTGCCCGCCTCAACCGCACCAATCCTCTGGGTTTCTGGATAGCCTCCGCTATGGCCGGCGCCTATGTCGGACTGGGTATCATCCTCATCTTTACCCTCGGTAATTTGCTCGATCCCTCAGTACGTCCGCTGGTAATGGGCGCAACCTTTGGTATCGCCCTGACGCTGGTGATTATCGCCGGTTCCGAACTCTTTACCGGCCATACCATGTTCCTGACACTGGGTGTCAAAGCAGGCACCATCAGTCAGCGCCAGATGTGGGGCATTCTGCCTCAGACCTGGCTCGGCAATCTGCTGGGCTCGGTGTTCGTGGCGCTGCTCTATTACTGGGGCGGCGGTAGCCTGCTGCCGGTAGACACCAGCCTTATCCACAGCGCGGCGCTGGCGAAAACCACGCAGCCGGGCATGGTGTTGTTCTTTAAAGGCATCTTGTGTAACTGGCTGGTTTGTCTGGCGATCTGGATGGCAATTCGCAGCGAAGGGGCGGCGAAGTTCATCGCTATCTGGTGGTGCCTGCTGGCCTTTATCGCCTCTGGCTACGAGCACTCCATCGCCAATATGACGCTGTTCGCCCTCTCCTGGTTCGGTAACCACGGCGACAGCTTCACCCTGGCAGGGATCGGCCATAATTTACTGTGGGTCACCCTGGGTAACACCGTCTCCGGCGCTATTCTGATGGGGCTGGGTTACTGGTACGCCACACCGCGCGCCGAACGCCCGCAGCCTCAGCGCACAGAGGCTCAGGAGCAGGTCGCAGGCTAACCCCTTCTCTCTCCCCGCCCGCGCCATATTCAGCGGGCGGGGTTGCTGGTATGCTGTTTTGCCTTGCCGGGTGTCCCAACGGACGCCATCGCAGCCCGGCGAGCATTACCGATAAAAGATGAGGAAAAAGACACCGTGGATCACCTGCCCATATTTTGCCAGTTACGTGACCGCGCCTGCCTGCTGGTAGGCGGCGGCGATGTCGCAGAGCGCAAGGCGCGGCTTCTGCTGGAGGCAGGCGCCAGTCTGACCGTTAACGCGCTCGACTTTGTTCCTCAGTTTCAGGCCTGGGCAAATGCCGGGCTGCTGACCCTGGCGCAGGGCCCCTTTGACGAAGCGCTGCTGGATGAGTGCTGGCTGGCCATTGCCGCCACCGACGATGACGCGGTCAACCAGCAGGTCAGCGACGCTGCCGAAGCGCGGCGTATCTTCTGCAACGTGGTGGATGCCCCTAAGCAGGCCAGCTTTATCATGCCCTCCATTATCGACCGTTCCCCGCTGATGGTCGCCATCTCTTCCGGTGGTACCTCTCCGGTGCTGGCGCGTCTGCTGCGTGAAAAGCTGGAATCGATACTGCCTTTGCACCTGGGCCAGGTCGCCCACTACGCGGGCCAGTTACGCAAGCGCGTGAAAGACCGTTTTACCACCATGGGCGAACGACGCCGCTTCTGGGAGAAGTTTTTCGTCAACGATCGGCTGGCCCAATCGCTGGCCAACCGCGATGACAAAGCGGTTACCCAGGTCACCGAATCGCTGTTCAATGAACCGCTGGATAATCGCGGCGAAGTGGTACTGGTGGGCGCCGGGCCGGGCGACGCCGGTCTGCTGACCCTGAAAGGGCTACAGCAGATCCAGCAGGCCGATATTGTGGTTTACGATCGGCTGGTTTCCGACGACATCATGAACCTGGTGCGTCGCGATGCGGATCGGGTTTTCGTCGGCAAGCGGGCAGGCTATCACTGCGTTCCCCAGGAGGAGATTAACCAGATCCTGCTGCGCGAGGCCCAACGCGGTAAGCGCGTGGTGCGTCTTAAAGGCGGGGATCCTTTTATCTTCGGGCGCGGAGGCGAAGAGCTGGAGGTGCTGTGCAACGCCGGCATTCCCTTCTCGGTAGTTCCGGGGATTACCGCCGCATCGGGCTGTTCCGCCTACGCCGGTATTCCGCTGACTCACCGGGACTACGCCCGGGGCGTGCGCCTGATCACCGGCCATCTTAAGCACGATGGCGAAGAGCTTAACTGGCAGAGCCTGGCGGCTGAAAAACAGACTCTGGTGTTCTATATGGGCCTGAATCAGGCGGCAGAGATCCAACAAAACCTGATTGCCCACGGAATGTCGCCGAAAGTGCCGGTGGCGCTGGTGGAAAATGGCACTGCCATTACCCAGCGGGTAGTGGACGGGACTCTGGCGCAGTTAGGCGAACTGGCACAGCAGGTCAAAAGCCCCAGCCTGATTATCGTCGGCCGCGTGGTGGCCCTGCGCGATAAGCTGAACTGGTTCTCTAACCACTGATTCGCAATAACGAAAAAGCTCCCGGTGGGAGCTTTTTTGTTGGTTAGTTGCGGTTACGGCTGCGCGACAAAGCCGATAGCCTCATAGACCTTTTTCAGCGTCTCCTGGGCGCGGGCGCGGGCTTTATCCGACCCTTCCTTCATCACCTTTTGCAGGAAAGCTTCGTCATTGCGGTAGCGGTGATAACGCTCCTGCAGCTCGCTCAGCATTCCGGAAACCGCATCCGCCACTTCGCCTTTCAGATGGCCATACATCTTGCCTTCGAAGTGCTGTTCCAGCTCGCTGATGCTCTGGCCGGTAACGCCGGAAAGAATATCCAGCAGGTTAGAAACCCCGGCTTTGTTGGTCAGGTCATAGCGCACTACCGGCGGCTCGTCGGAGTCGGTTACCGCGCGTTTGATCTTCTTCACTACCGCTTTCGGCTCTTCCAGCAGGCCGATCACGTTGTTGCGGTTATCGTCCGACTTGGACATCTTTTTGGTCGGCTCCAGCAGCGACATCACGCGGGCGCCGGACTTAGGAATGAACGGCTCAGGGATCCGGAAAATCTCGCCATAAATGGCGTTAAAGCGCTGGGCCACATCGCGGCTCAGTTCCAGATGCTGCTTCTGATCTTCCCCAACCGGAACCTGATTGGTCTGATACAGCAGGATATCCGCCGCCATCAGCACCGGGTAGTCAAACAGACCGGCGTTGATATTTTCCGCATAGCGGGATGACTTATCCTTAAACTGAGTCATGCGGCTCAGCTCGCCGAAATAGGTGTAGCAGTTCAGCACCCAACTCAGCTGCGCATGCTCCGGCACGTGCGACTGAACGAAGATGGTGCTTTTTTCCGGGTCGATGCCGCAGGCCAGATAGAGCGCCAGGGTATCCAGAGTCGCCTTACGCAGCTGTGCAGGATCCTGGCGAACCGTAATCGCGTGCTGGTCGACGATGCAGTAGATGCAGTGGTAATCATCCTGCATGTTCACCCACTGACGCAGCGCACCCATATAGTTCCCGATGGTTAACTCTCCTGACGGCTGCGCGCCGCTAAAGACGATGGGCTTAGTCATTGGCTCATTCCTGATGTTCGTATTGGGGAAGCCCAAGCAAGGGCAAAAGTTCATGGAAGCGATCGAGCACCTTGTCAGGGTTGCTAAGCGCGATCGCTTCGCCGTAATTGTAACCGTAAGTCATACCGACCGAGGGACAACCCGCGGCCCGGGCGGCCTGAATATCATTACGCGAATCGCCGACGAAGAGCAATGCTTGCGGGGAAATGCCCAGCCGCTCCGCCACCCGAAGAATCGGTTCCGGGTGCGGCTTTTTGTTCTCGACATCGTCGCCGCCGATAATCGGCTCGAAGTAACCCGACAGCCCCAGGCTTTCCAGGATCGGCCGCACAAAGGGGGTGGGCTTATTGGTGACCAGCGCCAGCGCCACACCATGCTGTTTTAGCGCGGCCAGGGTTTCTGCAACCGCCGGGAACAGGAAGCTCCCCTGTTCAGCGACTTCGCCATAATAGCGATCGAACAGTTTGCGCATCATACGGCGCATTTCGTCGTCCGGCTGCGGTTCGCCTTTACCTTCGGCCTTTTCTTTCAGAGCCCAGCATAACGCCCGCTCCGCCAGCACATCGGCGCCATTGCCAATCCAGGTAATGACCCGATCTTCACCGGCCCGAGGCAGCTCCAGCGCGTAAAGCGCGTTATCCACCGCCTCGGTCAGACCCGGAGCGCTGTCCACCAGGGTGCCGTCAAGATCGAAGGCAACGGCACGCAGGGTTGAAAACTTATCCATGACTCACCTTTGCCAGTTCGCTACGCATCTGATCAATTACCGCTTTATAATCCGGCTTCCCGAAGATAGCCGATCCCGCGACAAACATATCGGCTCCCGCCGCGGCAATCTCGCCAATGTTGTCGGCCTTCACGCCGCCATCCACTTCCAGGCGGATATCCAGACCAGAGGCATCAATGCGCTCACGTACCTGACGTAGTTTTTCCAGGGTATGGGGAATAAACGACTGTCCACCGAAACCGGGGTTGACTGACATCAGCAGGATCACGTCCAGCTTATCCATCACGTGGTCCAGATAAGTCAGCGGCGTGGCGGGATTAAAGACCAGTCCGGCCTTACAGCCGTGCTCTTTAATAAGCTGCAAAGAGCGATCGATATGTTCAGAAGCTTCAGGGTGGAAGGTGATGATGCTGGCGCCCGCCGCCGCAAAGTCGGGAATGATGCGATCCACCGGTTTCACCATCAGATGTACATCAATCGGCGCGGTAATACCGTAATCGCGCAGCGCCTTAAGCACCATGGGACCAATGGTCAGGTTAGGGACATAGTGGTTGTCCATAACGTCGAAGTGCACCACATCGGCACCGGCCGCCAGCGCCTTCGCGGTATCTTCCCCCAGCCGTGCAAAATCGGCCGAGAGGATAGAGGGGGCAATCAGATACTGTTTCATCCACTTCTCCTGTTCAACGCTTCGTCTGCGGCGGCTAAGGCCTGAAGCGGCTTGTAGAGCGCCAGTAGTTCGTCTACCTTCTTGCGCGTTCCGCCATTGCTGCTGATGCTGCGCCGGACGCTCACCTTGTACAAATCCGTCGCCTGCTGGTACCAGTCCTGAGTCAGCACGGTATCGTGGTTGGAGATCAACACAGGAATGCCGCGCCCGGACAGCTCTTCCGCCAGACGGGCCAGCTGTTGCTGATGCGCCAGGCTAAAGCTGTTGGTGTGGTAAGCCGTAAAGTTGGCCGTTGCGGAAAGCGGCGCATAGGGCGGATCGCAGTAGACCACCGAACCCGGCGGCGCATCACCCATGCTATCGATATAGGACTGGCAGTGGAAGGTGGCCTTCTGCGCCTGAGCCGCAAAGTGATACAGCTCAACCTCAGGAAAATAAGGGCGGCTGTATCGGCCAAACGGCACATTAAATTCGCCGCTCAGATTATACCGGCACAGGCCATTGTAACCGTGGCGATTAAGATAGAGGAACAGCACCGAACGCCGCAGCGCGTCGCGGCTCTGATTGAACTCATCGCGCAACGCATAATAGGCATCCGAGGTGTTATTCGCTACACAAAACAGCGCCCGCGCTTCACGTACGTACTCCTCCGGCCGTTCCTTCACGATGTTATAGAGCTGGATCAGATCGCTGTTGATATCAGCCAGAACATAACGCTGGTAATCGGTATTGAGGAATACCGAACCTGCGCCAACGAAAGGTTCGATCAAACAGTCACCTTTGGGAAGGTGACGTTTGATCTCTTCCAGCAGGGGGTATTTCCCCCCCGCCCATTTCAAAAAAGCGCGATTCTTTTTCATGCTGCCTGACAATTTTATACCTTCTCCAGCTGTGGAGAAGCTCCGACAGCATACTGCGCTTCGATCATTGTTTCAGGTCGGACTGCACCTGAGCAACAGGTTTGGTCCACGGATTTCTGGCTTGTACGCCGGAAGGCAGTGAGGCCACTGCGCTTTTCGCCGCATCTTTAGAGGCGTAGACGCCTTTGACCAACACGTACCAGGGTTTACCGTTACGTACCGTCTGATAAACCACATAGTCCTGCAGGTTCTCTTTCTTCGCCCAGGCGCTCAGATTGTTGTAGTTCGAAGAGCTGCTCAACTGCAGTGTATAGTGACCGGAAGGCGCGGACTGCAACGCACCGCCGTTACCGCTCAATACCTTGCTGGTAGCGGCGACCGTCGGTGCCGTCTGCTGAGTCGAACTGGTGGTCGCCGCTTTCTGCGTCGGCTCAGGCTTGCTGCTGGCCGTGGTCGCAACCTTCTGCGCAGGCTGAGTGGTTTCGCTCTTCGCTTTCACCGGCTCGCGAGTCGCCTTTGCGGTGGAAGCCGTACTCTTCGGCGCGCTGGCATGCTGCTGCGTGCTGGTCCGCGGCGGCTGTTCACTTACCGTTTTCTTACGCTCCTGACGAGGCTCACTGCGGTGAGAGGGCTGCTGAGACGCGGTCTGATGCGGCGCGCTGCTCGCCGTGCTGCGGTGGCCATTACCGACCGGCGCCACAGTAGCTGGCTGGGTCGGCAGCGTTGAAGAGCCTGGGCTTGCGGCAACATCCATCTGCTGTTGATTCTGCTGACCCCGATCGCCGGTCAGCGCAGTGTTCAGATCGCCCTGAACCTCAACGCGCTGCTGGCCCTGTTGTGCAACCTGAGGCTGGGACTGCGTCGGCGTTTGGGAAACCGGCGGCAGGGAGATATCCTGCGGGTTACCGTTGTTCTGCGCATCGCTGCCCTGAGGCGCCATGGCATTATTATCCGGCTGCGGGTTGCCGTTATCGGCACCGTTGGCGGAAAGGTCAATATTCTTCTCGCCGCCGTTGTCTGCCGTACGGTTATCGTCAGAAGAAGGCCCCTTCAGCGCAGAGCCAATACCGATAATCACCAGCAGCAGTACCAGAATCCCCACCCCCATCATAATGTGCTGACGCGAGGCAGGTTTACGGGCCGGGGTAGCTTTACGGCGGCGCGGGCGACGCTCATCGTCGTCATCGGCCGCGGGGCGGACAGCTTCACGCTGCGGCTCGTCATCCGCCGTCTCTTCACGGCGACGACCGGGACGAACATCATCTTCATCAATATCAACATCATCGACGTTGATACTGGGTTCATTATCACGCTCATGGCTGGCGCCGTTACGCTGGCGGCCAGAACGTCGGTCACTGGGATCGGGTTTCAGCTCGTCTTCCGGTTTAAACTCATCCATTTAACACCCCCACTCACAGGCCAACGCCTGATAAAAAAGCACTGTTAGCGCATCAACTACGGAGCCGCCCGCGGGCGGCTACCTGTCTGCCCGATATTGGTCCGGGCATCTGTTCACTCTTATTGTTCACGCTGGCAGGCAATCGGCAATAGCCTCCAGCACTAAATCGTGCGCCACGCCCGCGCGAACTTCACTTTTCCCGATAGCCTGCGGCAATACCAGACGTAATTCGCCGCCCAGCACTTTTTTGTCACGCAGCATATGGGGAAGATAACTTTGCGGCGCCATCTGTACCGGGCCTTCCACCGGCAGCCCCGCACGTGTCAGCAGCGCTATAATACGCCGGGTATCGTCTTCGGAGAACTGTCCAAGACGCTGGGCGGTGCGTGCCGCCATCACCATACCCGCAGCAACGGCTTCGCCGTGCAGCCAATTGCCATAGCCCATTTCAGCTTCGATGGCATGACCAAAGGTATGGCCCAGATTCAGTAAAGCACGCAGACCACTTTCCCGCTCGTCGGCCGCCACAACCTCTGCCTTCAGTTCACAGCAACGACGGATACACCAGGACATCGCCGCTTCATCATGTGCCAGCAGCGCATCCAGATTCTGTTCAAGCCACGTAAAGAATTCGGCATCGAGAATCACGCCATATTTGATGACTTCCGCCAGGCCGGAGGCCAGCTCACGGGCGGGCAGCGTCTTCAGACAGTCGAGATCGATAATCACCGAGGCAGGCTGCCAGAAGGCGCCAATCATATTTTTACCCAGCGGATGGTTAACCGCCGTTTTGCCTCCTACCGAGGAGTCTACCTGCGCCAGCAGGGTGGTGGGCACCTGGATAAAACGCACGCCGCGCTGATAGCAGGCGGCAGCAAAACCGGTAAGGTCACCAATCACACCGCCACCAAGGGCAACCAGCGTGGTATCGCGACCGTGAGGCTTTTTCAGTAGTGCGGTAAACACCGAATCCAGCGAAGTCAGGCTTTTATACTGTTCGCCATCCGGCAGAATAATCTGGTCAACCTTAACGCCCGCCTGTTCCAGCACGGCGCGCACAGGTTCAAGGTAGAGAGGCGCCAGGGTTTCGTTGCTGACCAGCATAACCCGATCGCCAGCAGCCAGGGGCCAGAATGCATCCGCTGAGTTGAACAATCCGGATGCGATGGTGATGGGGTAACTGCGTTCCCCAAGGGTGACGGTCAACCTCTCCATGACGCTCAGTACCTTTTTTGCTTGTGCTGACGAACGAGTCTGTTATCTAAACAGAATTAGTTGTTTTCCAACATATGAATAATCTGGTTGGCAACAACTTTAGCACTTTGATCGTCAGTGCGGATCGTCACATCAGCAATCTCTTCATACAGCGGATTGCGTTCACCGGCCAGATTTTCCAGAACCTCGCGCGGCGGCGCATCGACCTGCAGCAGCGGGCGCTTTTTATCGCGCTGAGTGCGTGCCAGCTGTTTCTCGATGGTCGTCTCCAGATAGACAACTACGCCGCGTGCAGAGAGACGATTGCGGGTTTCGCGGGATTTGACAGAGCCACCGCCCGTAGCCAGCACGATACCCTGCTTCTCTGTGAGTTCATTAATGATTTTTTCTTCACGATGGCGGAAACCTTCTTCGCCTTCAACGTCGAAGACCCATCCCACATCCGCTCCGGTTCGTTTCTCAATCTCTTGATCAGAATCGTAGAATTCCATATTGAGCTGCTGAGCTAACTGGCGCCCAATAGTGCTTTTGCCGGCACCCATAGGCCCAACCAGAAAGATATTGCGTTTCTCTGCCATTTTTTCGGTACTACGTAAGACAATTCGTTGATGATAAACCCACCCCATTCGTACCCTGGGGGCGAGACATGAACTGAAACCTCATTGCGTGAGTTCGAGAATCAGACTGAAAATTATCTCAACACTCAAGGTAGTTTGGCAACCGAATAAATCAGCGTCGGGGCGCGAAAACCGCCGCAGACGCCATCGTCGCTACCAACGCAAGGGAAAGCGCCGGACTACCTGTCCCGGAATCGGTACACCTTGTATGATAATTCCCTGCCGCCGTCAAATTCCTGAGGCACATCTGCCGTAAAAATAGCATATCGCGCCATTCGTGCACGGATGAATCGCATTCTACCGGCCCGTTATCTCAATAAGTTATCCCTCTTTAAGCAGATGCGGTGTGATAAACACCACCAGTTCGCGCCGCTCTTTGCTACGCCCATCATGGCTGAACAGGTGCCCCAGAACGGGAATCGCCCCCAGTAGCGGTACGCTGTCTTTATCGCTCTGGCGCCGCTGCTGAAAAATACCGCCCAGCGCAATGGTTTCCCCTTCCCGCAGCTCTATCTGGGTTTCGATTTCCTGTTTATCGATGATGAGCGTTTCGCCATCAGCCTGTTTAAGTTTCTGGCCAGGCATGTTCTGACTGATTCTCAGCTTCAACCGAACCCGACTGTGGGGCAGGATAGTGGGCGTCACCTCCATGCCCAACACCGCTTCCCGAAACTCAATCCTGCCACTGCCCTTCTCAGTACCGGCGACCTGATAGGGGATCTCGCTGCCCTGTTTAATGCTGGCAGGCTGCTGGTGCGCCGCCAGCAGCCGCGGGCTGGCGATAAACGCCAGTTGGTGTTTCTGCTCCAGCGCCGACAGTTCTATTTCCAGCAGGCGCCCATTGATACGACCCACACTAAACCCGATACGGCTGCTGGCTGCCGCCACAGACAAATCAGCGCTCAATGAACTTCGACCCTCCGCACGGGCAGCGCGGGACCATTTGATGCCCAGCTCCCGCAGGCTGCTTTGGGTCATAGAGACGATATGCGCAATCAGTTCGACCTGCCCCATCGGACGATCCATCTCGGTGACCCACGAGCGAATACGCGGTAGCGCAGCGCGGATATCATCCACCAGCAGCCGGTTGGTTCGGGCATCTACGGTAATAGTTCCGCGAGCGCTTAATACATGCTCCCCGGATTCCCGTAACGCCGCAGCCAGCTCGCCCGCGCTGGCGTGGCTCAGGGGGAAGATCTCTCGCAGTAGCGGTCGCCTGTCCCGTGGCGTATTACGGGCAGCTTCCTGTTGTTCGGTACCCGGTGTTTTTCGTCCCGCAGGCCAGACGCTCACCAGATTGCCTTTACGCTCCCAGGCCAGCCCCGCAGCCTGGGTCACCGCGCCGAACGCCTGCTTCCAGGACAGGGCCGTCAGATGTAAAGAGAGCTTGCCTTCCACGCCTGGGGCCACCACCAAACTGACCTCCTGGCTTTCCGCCAGCGCCTGTAGCACCTGCACTACCGGCGCCTCATCCGCACTGAGTGAAACTTCATCAGGGACTGCCGCCAGCCCCGTGACGGCCCAGAGAAATCCGAACAGCATCAGGCTCCTTCCTGCCATAGCCTCCTCCTTGCGGCTCACGTTCCAGCACAATAGCCGGGCAGCGCGCCTGTGATTTCAGATAAACCCGACGTTCCACAATCTCCGTCACTTGCCAACCTGGCCAGGGAGTTTCGCCGTGATACAGGCGACGCCAGCCTTCCGGCACGGCGACAATCGCGACCGCACGCCCCCCATTGCCCTGCACCGTCGCATGCAAGCGCCAGGTGTGAAAAGGGACGGCGCAGGGATCCGGCAACGCCTGAAAAGGGTCGCGTAGCGTAGCCTGAAGCGGTACGTTCAATACCAGCAGAACCATCCATCGCCAGCGTTTCATTGTTCTGCCTCCAGCCGTAAGGTCAGGTTAAGCGCCGGGGCGCCAGGCTCCAGTTGAAATCCGCGCAGTACAACATCGCTTTCCGCCAGTAACCGAAAAAGCCGTGGCAAAGTCGGCCAATCCACCGAGAGGATCAGCACGCCCTCATCCGCCTGCCACGACGTTATTTGCCCGCCGCTGGCCCGGGCCAGCCTCAGGGCAGAAAAAGGACGCACTGGCGGCAGCAACGTCGCAGTGGTTTCCTGCTCCTGCAACCACATCTGACGTAGCCTGATACGCTGCTGCACCCACTCCCGATCGGCCTCACGCAACTGCGCCGCCGGGCCTGATGGTAGCGCCGTCATCCCGACCATCACCAGTCCCCATATAAAACCGCAGATCGCACGACGCCTGCGCGGCCCCAGTAACCAGTCGTCAAGGCGCGGCGGCATCATGACCTAACCCAAATTGCCAGGTGAACTGCCATTCACGGGGCCCTTTGTGTACCAGCGCCCCGGCGCGGGCATGGCGAAAATCTGAATGTTGACCGATCGCCTGCTCCAGAGCGCTTAGCGCATCGGAAGTGCGCGCCAGACCGGAGATGCGCCATCGACTTGCATCCCCTTCCAGCCGGGTAAGCCAGACGTCGTCAGGCAACAATCCCGACAGAGACAGCATGGCATCACGCCATGCCAGAACCTGCGCGCGCCTGGCATGCCGGCGCTGATTTTCCTGCTGTTGCGCCTCACGCTGACGCTGCCGAATATCGGCCTGTTCCAGCGCCTGCGTCAGCCATTCACGGTGTTGCCGATCGCTTTCGACCAACAGCATCTGGCGCCGGGAGTCCAGGGAGCCGAGCGCAATGCGATACCCGTGAACGGCCAGCATCGCCATCAGGCTCCCGGACATCACCGCCCCCCAGAAGCGCAAGCGCTGCTGCGCCAGACTGCGGCGCCAGGGAAGCAAATTAATAAGCCTCATTGCGGTAGCCTCGCCAGCGCCAGTCCCAGCGCGATCGCATAGCGTTCCCCCTGTTCCGGCAGCGGCGGTTGCAGACGAGACAGGACCCGCCAGGGATCAAATTCACGCACCTCATCGTTTGTCAGCTCGCCAGGCGAACAGCAGATCAGATGCCGGGCCGTCACCGACAGACGCTGGCACAGCGTCACGCAGTCGGGAACCTCCTGACAGGGAAGCGATCCCCAGCGGGCATGGCGAACCCATAGCCACTCCGTCGCCGTTCTGCAGACCAGGCAGGCATCATCGCTATCGTGAATAAAAGGCAAAAAGCTGAACAATGCGCAGGCTTCCGGCGCTATCGCCGTGAGCCTCAACCGGGCCTGCCGCATGCTTGCGACCAGCCGATCCACTTCGCTGGCGCGGGCCGCGGTGACCGCAAAACGCGGCTCACCGGGAACGGGGCGGAAATCCAGACACAGCATCTGTTCCGACATCTGGAGCTGACGCCCGGTCGCGCTGGCCACATAGTGGCTATACTGAAGTTCGCTCAACTCCGGTGGGGGCGCCGGGATCTCCCGTTGCAGCGTGCGGCGGGTGGGAAAGCCCAGACACAGGCAATAGCCCAACGGAAGCTGCCTGTGCCAGCCATTAAGTGCGACGCTCAGCTTTTCCCCTTCATTTTCCCCGTCGACAGGCAGCCGCCACCAACGCTGTAAGTACCACGCGCCGCGCCGCCGTGAGACCGCCACCGCCCTGATGACATCTTCCTGAATATCCACACCAATTCGCCAGTTACCGAACGCCATAAATGCTCCTCCCTGATGTCTGTTCTGAAATATGGCGACACCCCCACTAATTCGGGCGACGGAGACAGTCCGAATGACGACGGGTGTATCAAAGCGCCTGGCTTGCCTTTATACTACCGCGCGTTTGTTTATAAACTGCCCGGTCCAAACGAAATGGGAAATTCCGAGTGAAGTTCGTAAAGTATTTATTCATCCTTGCAGTGTGTTGCATCCTGCTGGGAGCGGGCTCGATATATGGTTTATATAAATATGTTGAGCCTCAGTTGCCGGATGTGGCCACGCTGAAAGAGGTACGGCTCCAGATCCCCATGCAGGTCTATAGCGCCGACGGTGAACTGATGGCGCAGTACGGCGAAAAGCGTCGTATCCCCCTGAAGTTAAACCAGATCCCTCCCCAAATGGTGAAGGCGTTTATCGCGACCGAAGACAGCCGCTTCTTTGAGCATCACGGTGTAGATCCCATTGGTATCTTCCGCGCCGGTAGCGTCGCTATGTTCTCCGGCCATGCCTCTCAGGGCGCCAGTACCATTACCCAGCAGTTAGCGCGTAACTTCTTCCTTAGCCCGGAACGTACCCTGATCCGTAAGATCAAAGAGGTCTTTCTGGCGATTCGCATTGAGCAGTTGCTGAGCAAGGATGAGATCCTGGAGCTTTACCTGAATAAGATTTACCTCGGCTACCGCGCCTATGGCGTGGGCGCAGCCGCACAGGTTTATTTTGGTAAATCGGTGGATCAGCTCACGCTGAGCGAAATGGCGATGATCGCGGGTCTTCCCAAAGCGCCTTCCACCTTCAACCCGCTCTACTCGCTGGAGCGCGCCACCGCACGTCGTAACGTGGTGCTGTCGCGGATGGAGCATGAAGGCTATATCACCGCCCAGCAGTATGCTCAGGCGAGCAGAGAGCCGATTGACGCTAACTATCACGCGCCGAAAATCGCCTTTTCCGCCCCCTGGCTGACGGAGATGGTGCGCCAGGAGATGGTGAAGCGCTACGGTGAGGACGCCTATAACGACGGTTATCGGGTCTATACCACTGTTAATCGCAAGGTCCAGCAGGCGGCTGAAAAAGCGCTGCGTGATAACGTGATCGCTTACGATATGCGCCACGGCTATCGCGGCCCATCGAATCAGTTGTGGAAAGTCGGTGAGACGCCCTGGCCCCAGAAAAAAATCATCAGAGAACTGAAAAAGTTACCCACCTACGGTCCCCTGGTGCCGGCAGTGGTGACCTCCAGCTCTCCTATAGAGGCCGTGGCACAAATCGCTGACGGTAGCGCCGTGTCCCTGAAGATGGAAGGCATGCGCTGGGCCCGCCCCTGGCGTTCTGATACTCAGCAGGGCCCGACACCCCGTAAGGTGACCGATGTGGTCCAGACCGGACAGCAGATTTGGGTGCGTAAGGTCGATGACAACTGGTGGCTGGCTCAGGTACCGGAAGTGAATTCATCCATCGTCTCCCTGAATCCGAAAGATGGCGCGGTACGGGCGTTGGTTGGCGGTTTTGACTTCAGCCAGAGCATGTTTAACCGCGCCACTCAGGCGCTGCGTCAGGTCGGCTCCAACATTAAGCCGTTCCTGTATACCGCAGCGATGGACAAAGGCTTTACCCTGGCCAGCATCATCAACGACGTACCAATTTCACGCTGGGATGCCGGGTCCGGCACCGACTGGCGACCGAAAAACTCACCACCTCAGTATGCCGGCCCTATTCGCCTGCGCCAGGGACTGGGTCAGTCGAAGAACGTAGTGATGGTGCGTGCCATGCGCGCTATGGGCGTCGACTACGCCGCCGAATACCTGCAGCGCTTTGGCTTCCCGGCGCAGAACATCGTACGTACCGAGTCTCTGGCGCTGGGTTCCGCCTCTTTCACGCCGCTCCAGGTTGCCCGGGGCTATGCGGTCATGGCTAATGGCGGTTTTCTGGTGGATCCTTACTTCATCACCCGCATCGTCAATGCTCAGGGCGAAACCCAGTTTGAGGCCAGACCGAAAATCGCCTGCCCTGAATGTAATCTGCCGGTGATTTACGGCGATACCCAGAAATCCAACGTGATGGAAAATCAGGACGTGGAGAATGTGACGACTTCTCAGCAGCAGCGCAATATGGGTCTTCCCCAGCCGCAGCTCGAGCAGGCGAATCAGGATCTGGTTTCCCGTAGTACGGCGCCAGAGTATGCGCCGCACGTGATCAACACGCCGCTGACCTTCCTGATTAAGAGCGCGCTGAACACCAATATCTATGGCGAACCCGGCTGGATGGGTACCGGCTGGCGTGCGGCCCGTGACCTGAAGCGTCACGATATTGGCGGTAAGACCGGAACCACCAACAGCTCGAAAGATGCCTGGTTCTCTGGTTACGGTCCGGGCGTGGTGACATCGGTGTGGATCGGCTTTGACGATCATCGCCGTAATCTGGGGCGTACCACCGCATCTGGCGCCATTAAGGATCAGGTTTCCGGCTACGAAGGCGGCGCGAAAACCGCGCAACCCGCCTGGGATGCCTTTATGAAGGTGATTCTGGAAGGGGTTCCTGAAGAACCGCTAACGCCGCCGCCAGGCGTGGTCACCATCAAGATCGACCGGGCGACCGGGCAGCTCTCTAACGGCGGAAACAGCCGCGATGAGTACTTCATTGAGGGAACCCAGCCCACGCACCATGCAGTGCGCGATGTCGGTACCACCATTATCGATAATGGCGAAACCCAGGAACTGTTCTGATTAACAAAAAACGCCCGTAACGGGCGTTTTTTTATGGTGCATTGAAAAAATCAGCCAGTCACCGCCGGCGGCAGACGCCCCTGGGCTATCAGCCACTCCCGCAGCAGGAACAGCGCGCTGATATTGCGCGCTTCACTGAAGTCGGGTTCGTTCAGCAGATCCATCATTCTGGCAAGCGGCCAACGCACCAGCGGCAGCGGCTCTGGCTCATCGCCTTCCAGCTTTTCAGGATAGAGCGATTCAGCCACCAGAATATTCATTTTGCTGGAGAAATAAGAAGGTGCCATCCCTACCTGTTTCAGGAAAGTCAGCTCGCGCGCGCCGAAGCCGATTTCCTCTTTCAGTTCCCGGTTCGCCGACTGCTCTACCGTTTCTCCGGGATCCATCAACCCTTTGGGGAAACCCAGTTCGTAACTTTCAGTGCCCACGGTATATTCGCGAATCAGCAGCAGGTGGTCATCGAGAAGCGGCGCAATCATCACCGCTTCGCGATCGGTAGGACGCATGCGTTCATAAACACGACATTCACCATTGCTGAAAGTCAGATCTACTGCTTCAATAGTAAACAGTCGGGAACGTGCGACCGTTTCGACATGTTGAATTTTCGGTTTTTGCAGATTACTCATCTCGACCGCTTTAGCAGGTACATTTCGGGCATTGTGCGACATGGCGCACGGTTTCGGCAATGTCAATTGCCTCTTATTTACATTTCTGAAACTTTCATATCACCAACCACGTATCACACTCCCCTGTCAAGTTATTGTTCCTGAAATGAGAATTTGCCGATGTAACCATCGAAGCGGCTCTGCTACCATTGCTCTACCGCTGGTATGCCTGAAAAATAATTCCTGTCACGCGTCATACCTGCCAATGATTATCTGTTTTCCAACGCGCTGGAAGGGTCACTGTTTGCTGCGCTTAGAGAAGAATATTGACGGTTTGACGGAAAAAGCATGAGCACTGTATCTTTTTTCATCGCAGCCATGCTGGCCTGTCTGGCAGTAGCCGGGTGGAGGTTCTGGCGTAGTCCGCGCTTCCAGTTGCGCAGGGAGCTGCACGCCTTCACCGGCACTACCACCCGTAAGCTGACGGGCGACGAACGTTCGGCGATTGAGAACTACCTGTCGTCGCTGTCACGCACGCGCCAGGAGATTACCCCAACCGGGGCCAGCACCACATCTGCCACTCTGGCGCTTAACGCCCTGAGCGACGAAGTGCTGTGCCTGACGCGCTCCATTACCCGCTACGGTCTGTCTACGGACGATCCCAACAAGTGGCGCTATTACCTCGACGCGGTTGAAGTCCATCTGCCCCCGTTCTGGGAGCAGTACATCACCGACGATAACAGCGTGGAGCTAATCCGTACCGACTCAATGCCGCTGGTGATTGCGCTTAACGGCCACAGCCTTCTGGAATATCAGCAGGAAGCCGATGCCTTCCCCGCCACGCAGCCCAATAACCGTCAGGCATCTATCCGCGGCGAAGAGAGCGAACAGATTGAACTGCTCAATATCCGTCAGGAGAGCCCGGAAGAGTATGCCCTGAGCCGCCCGGATGGCATGCGCGAAGCCTTTCTGGTCGTCGCTTCGCTGCTGCTAATGTTCCTGTGTCTGGTGACGCCGGGCGTCATTATTCCCTGGCTGTTAGGGGGAGCGTTGCTGCTGTTGGGGGCCGGTATGTGGGGGCTGTTTGCCCGCCCGGCTAAAAACACCTTGCGTGAGATCCACTGCTTGCGCGGTACGCCAAAGCGCTGGGGGCTGTTTGGCGAAGCCGATCGGGACCACATCAACAATATCTCGCTGGGCATCATCGATCTGATCTATCCTCCCCACTGGCAGCCGTGGATTACTCAGGATCTGGGGCAAAAGACCGATATTGATATCTATCTCGACAGGCATGTGGTGCGTCAGGGGCGCTTCCTGTCGCTGCATGACGAGGTGAAGAACTTTCCGCTACAGCACTGGAAACGTAATCTGACCATCGCCTGCGGCTCCCTGTTAGTGCTGGTGATGCTGACCATCTGGGTACCGCTGGAAATGCCGCTGAAGCTGACCGTCTCCTGGTTGAAAGGCGCCCAGACCGTTGAAGCTACCAGCCTGGAGGCCCTGGCGAAAGCGGGCGTCAGAGTCGGTGACACACTGCGCGTTAAGGGCTCCGGTATGTGCAACATTCATACGCCAGGCGCCTATCCGTCACGTCAGAGCTCCCCCTTTATGCCGTTCGACTGCTCGCGTATTGTCTGGAACAACGCCCGCCCACTGCCCGTGCCTGACTCCCCTATCGTCGAAAAAGCAACGGCGCTAAGCGATGCCGTGCACGCTCAGCTCCATCCGGAAACCCGGGAAGACAGAAAGGTAAACCCGCAGTTGGCCTCCGCCATTCAAAAGTCGGGTCTGGTGCTGTTGGATGATTTCGCCGATATCGTGCTGAAAACCCAGGCGTTGTGCACCGGGGAAGATGAGTGTACCCGCCTGAAGAATGCGCTGGTTAACCTGGGGAACTCCCGTGACTGGGCATCCCTGACCCGACGCGCCGACACCGGCAAGCTGGACGGGGTTAACATCACGCTACGCCCGGTTAGCGCGGAGTCGCTGGATAATCTGGTCACCACCTCGACCGCGCCGTTCTTTATGCGTGAAACGACCCGTGCCGCCCAGTCGCTCAACAGCCCGGCGCCGGGTGGCTTTATGATTATCAGCGATGAAGGTACCGATCTGGTGGATCAGCCCTTCCCACCAATGGGGCTCTATGATTACCCGGCTCGCGATCAGTGGCCGGAGTTCCGCCGCCTGGCCAACATGCTGATGCACACCCAGTTCAGTGCCGAAGGGATCGTCACTGGCATTCGTACCGACGCCAACGGTACCCGCCATATCACGCTGCACAGCATTCCGGATAGCCTGGGCCAGTGGCGTTTCGTGGGCACCACACTGCTGCTGCTGGGCCTGATTGTCAGCCTGCTCGCCAACTGCTGGCTCGCCGTACGCCGCTATCGCCGCAACCGCCACCGTCTGCAATCCATCCAGCAGTATTACGAAAGCTGCTTTAACCCGGTACTGCTGCCGGGGCCGGATATTCAACCGCGCTTCTGATCCCACCCGGCGACGGGTTATGCTAACCTGTCGCCCATCCCTTTCCCGCGCGCTGAATGGAGCCCGTTATCGCTATTTCGCTCCCCTGGCAGGAGATCGATACAATCCTGCTCGATATGGATGGCACCCTGCTGGATCTGGCCTTCGATCGCCACTTCTGGCTGACCCTGGTGCCCGAAACCCTGAGCCGGACCCGCGGTATTTCGCTACCGCAGGCCAGAGCGCTGATAGACCTGGAGTATCAGGCGGTGCAGCATACGCTAAACTGGTACTGTCTGGATTACTGGAGCGAGCGGCTGAGTCTGGATATCCGCGGCATGACCAGCGAGATGGGACCGAACGCCGCACTGCGCGAAGATACCGTCCCTTTCCTGAACTGGCTGCAGCGCCAGGGAAAGCGCCGGATTCTGCTGACGAACGCACACCCGCACAATCTGGCGGTGAAGCTACAGCATACCGGGCTGGGACAGCACCTTGATTTATTACTTTCCACCCACACATTTGGATATCCGAAAGAGGATCGCCGGCTCTGGCAGGCCGTTGTCGAACATACCGGTCTTGATATCCAAAAGACACTGTTTATCGACGACGGCGAACCCATCCTGGATGCCGCCGCCCGCTTTGGTATTCGCTTCTGTCTGGGCGTTGGCAATCCGGATTCCGGCATGGCGGAAAAACGTTACGCTCGCCATCCGGCGCTGAATGACTATCGCCATCTGATTCCACAGCTATCGGAGTCGTCATGAAAGAGAAACAGACTGAAGAGGTTCGCCTCGACAAATGGCTCTGGGCGGCCCGCTTTTATAAAACCCGCGCCCTCGCCCGCGAGATGATCGAAGGTGGGAAAGTGCACTATAACGGGCAGCGCAGCAAGCCCGGGAAGATTGTGGAACTGAATGCACGGCTGACGCTACGTCAGGGCAATGATGAACGCGAAGTGCTGATCAAAGGCATCAGCAGCCGACGCGGCCCGGCGAGCGTTGCGGTGCAGCTCTATGAGGAGACGGCAGAAAGCCAGAGCAAGCGGGAAAAAATGGCGCTGGCGCGCAAGATGAACGCCCTGTCGATGCCGCATCCGGATCGCCGCCCGGACAAAAAAGAGCGCCGCGACCTGATGAAATTTAAATATGGCGATGCTGACTGAGCGTCGCCCGGAGAGAGAAGTTATGTCCCAACACGACCAATTACACCGCTATCTGTTCCAGAACTATGCCGTACGCGGCGAACTGGTGACGGTTTCTGAAACCTGGCAGCAGATCCTGGAAAACCACGACTATCCCCAGCCGGTGAAGAATATTCTTGGCGAACTGCTGGTGGCCACCAGCCTGTTGACCGCCACCCTGAAGTTCACCGGCGATATCACCGTGCAGCTTCAGGGCGATGGCCCGATGAATCTGGCGGTGATCAACGGTGACAACCAGCAGCAGATGCGCGGCGTGGCACGGGTACAGGGTGAGATCCCGGAAGATGCTACGCTGAAGACCCTGGTGGGTAATGGCTATCTGGTCATTACTATTACGCCGAGCGACGGCGAGCGCTATCAGGGCGTGGTCGGTCTGGAAGGCGATACCCTGGCGGCCTGCCTGGAAGATTACTTCCAGCGCTCAGAGCAGCTGCAGACCCGTCTGTTTATCTGCACCGGCGAAGCTGAAGGCAAACCGGCCGCGGGCGGTATGCTGCTGCAGGTCCTGCCGGCGCAGGAGTCTCAGGCCGACGATTTCAATCACCTGGCGACCCTGACCGAAACCATTCGCGCTGACGAGCTGCTGACCCTGCCGGCTCAGGAAGTGCTGTGGCGCCTCTATCATGAGGAAGAGGTAGAGCTATACGACCCGCAATCGGTGACCTTTAAGTGCACCTGCTCACGCGAACGCTGCGCGGACGCGTTGAAAACCCTGCCTGACGATGAGCTTAAAGGCATCCTCGAAGAAGACGGTGAAATCGATATGCACTGCGACTACTGCGGTAGCCACTACATCTTTACGCCGGAGCAGATCGTCACGCTGCGTGCTGAAGAGAGCAGCTCCGGACATCAGTTGCATTAATCCCCTCTCGTTAATTCTCCCTCTCCCTTCAGGGAGAGGGCTGGGGTGAGGGTATCCGGCATGCGCTCACGTATAACAATGCCCTGATATCAGGCGTCGTTTCATACATTTTCCTGAGAAAGCGCTTACACTCACAAACCGCCTCCAAACTGCACATTTTTTTAACATATTCGGAATATTTTCACCGACACCGCGTAAAATGCTGGCATACTCTCGAGCAACTGTGACGGGCCTCACAGCGTTTGCCCCGACGCTGGTTTGTGCAAATTCACAAATCTATGATTCCGGTCGCGGTTAACAACCTCGAAACACCCCTACAATCTCAGGCAGTATAAGTTAGCTAAGGAGTAGTGAAATGGGCGCTAATGGCATGACCCCACAGGATCTCGCTCAATACGGTATTGTTGATGTCACCGAGATCGTCCATAACCCCGATTACGATACCCTCTATAAAGAAGAGCTCGACCCGAGCCTGGAGGGCTTTGAGCGTGGCACCCTGACCAACTCTGGCGCCGTCGCTGTCGATACCGGCATCTTTACCGGTCGTTCTCCGAAAGATAAGTACATCGTCCGCGACGACACCACCCGCGATACTCTGTGGTGGAACGATAACGCGAAAAGCAAAAACGATAATAAACCACTCAGTCAGGAAACCTGGCAGCACCTGAAAGGGCTGGTCACCAGCGAACTTTCCGGCAAGCGATTGTTCGTGGTGGACGCTTACTGCGGCGCCAACCCCGACACCCGCCTTTCCGTACGCTTTATTACCGAGGTCGCCTGGCAGGCGCACTTCGTAAAGAACATGTTTATTCGCCCGAGCGACGAAGAGCTGGCGAGCTTTACGCCGGACTTTATCGTGATGAACGGCGCGAAGTGCACTAATCCGCAGTGGCAGGAGCAGGGGCTGAACTCGGAAAACTTTGTCGCCTTTAACCTGACCGAACGCATGCAGTTGATCGGCGGTACCTGGTACGGCGGCGAAATGAAGAAAGGGATGTTCGCCATCATGAACTACCTGCTGCCGCTGCGTGGCATCGCTTCAATGCACTGTTCCGCCAACGTGGGCGAAAAAGGCGACGTGGCGGTCTTCTTCGGCCTTTCCGGCACCGGCAAAACCACCCTGTCCACCGATCCTAAACGCCGCCTGATCGGCGATGACGAACACGGCTGGGACGACGACGGCGTCTTTAACTTTGAAGGCGGCTGCTACGCCAAGACCATCCGTCTGTCGGAAGAGGCCGAGCCGGATATCTGGCGCGCGATCCGCCGCGATGCCCTGCTGGAAAACGTGACCGTACGTGACGACAGCTCCATCGACTTTGACGATGCTTCGAAAACCGAAAACACCCGCGTTTCCTATCCGATCTACCATATCGACAATATCGTTAAGCCAGTGTCGAAAGCGGGCCATGCCACTAAGGTTATCTTCCTGACTGCCGACGCCTTCGGCGTGCTGCCGCCGGTTTCGCGCCTGACCGCCAGCCAGACCCAGTACCACTTCCTGTCCGGCTTTACCGCCAAACTGGCCGGTACCGAGCGCGGCGTGACCGAACCAACGCCGACCTTCTCCGCCTGCTTCGGTGCCGCCTTCCTGACCCTGCACCCGACCCAGTACTCCGAAGTGCTGGTGAAGCGAATGCAGGAAGCTGGCGCTCAGGCCTATCTGGTGAATACCGGCTGGAACGGTACCGGCAAGCGTATCTCCATCAAGGATACCCGCGCCATTATCGATGCCATCCTTAATGGCTCACTGGACGACGCAGAAACCTTTACCCTGCCGCTGTTCAATCTGGCTATCCCCACTTCGCTGCCTGGCGTGAATCCGGAGATTCTCGATCCGCGCAACACCTGGAGCTCACGGGAAGCCTGGCAGGAGAAAGCGACCCAGCTGGCACAGCTGTTTATCGCTAACTTCGATAAATATACCGATACCCCCGCAGGCGCCGAACTGGTTAGCGCCGGTCCGCAGCTTTAACTGCCTCTGGGTAAAAAAAATGGTCGCCCGGGCGACCATTTTTTATGGGCGAAGTATCACTCCCCTTTCGGATGCGACGAGTGCCCTCCCGCCAGCGGCATCGGCAGCCAGGCACGAATACGCAGACCGCCCCGCTCGCTGGTGCCAATATCCAGAGTACCGTTATGGTTGTTCACGATACGCTGGACGATGGCCAGCCCCAACCCGGTGCCGCTGGTGCTGCGCGCGCTGTCGCCGCGCACAAACGGCTGTAGCAACTGATTAAGCTGTTCCGGCTTAATCCCCGGGCCGTCGTCTTCCACCTGGAACCAGGCACGGTTCAGTTCAGTACCGCTGGCTACCCGAATCCAGCCGTTGCCATAGCGGGCGGCGTTCACCACCATATTGGCTGCGGCGCGCTTGATCGACAGCGGATGGATATGCAGCGGAATCTCGCCGGGCTTCAGATCGGTTTCAATCTCGCGCTCATAGCCGCTCTCTGAAGCGACCACCTCACCCAGCACCGCGTTCAGATCAGCATCTTCCAGCGACACCTCCTGTCCGGTCCGCAGGAAGTCGATAAACTGCTCGATGATGGCGTTACACTCTTCGATATCTTTATTGATCGATTCCGCCAGGTAGCCATCCTGCTCGCCCATCATCTCCGTCGCCAGGCGAATACGGGTTAGAGGCGTTCGCAGGTCGTGACTGACCCCGGCCATCAACAGGGTACGGTCATCCGCCAGCTGTTTCACCCCGGCCGCCATATGGTTAAAGGCCCGGGTTACGGAACGCACCTCAGAAGCGCCGTATTCCCGCAGCGGCGGCGGAATAATCCCCCGCCCTACCTGCATGGCGGCGTGTTCCAGCTCCACTAATGGTCGGTTCTGAATACGGATAAACAGCCAGGCGCCGCCAATGGCCAGCAGCATAATCGCCAGGGTATAGCGGAACAGCGGCGAAAAATCGCCCTGATGGATCTCGGTCAGCGGCACCCGAACCCAGATATTGGGCGACAGCCAGGTTTTAAGCCACACCACCGGCGAGCTCTTATTGACCTCGACCCGGACCTCGGTAGGTCCCCCCAACTGCTGCGCCATCTGCTGACTCAGAAACTCATAGTGTTGCGCCCAGCGCAGTCCCGCCTCCTCGGCCGCCTCGTTAGAGTAGAGCGAGATCCCAAGCTCCCGGTAAATCTCACGCCGGAAGGCCGGCGGTACCACCAGTTGGGTTCCATCTTCCAGCTGCAGCTTATCGGTCATCAGCATACGCACTTCGTAGGCGAGGACTTTATTGAACTGCTGCAAACTGGGAAGAATGGCAAAGTTCAGCACCACCAGATAGGTCGTCACCAGGCTGACGAACAGCAGAGTGACGATCAGAAGCAGGGTGCGGGCAAATGAACTTCGTGGCGAGAAGCGCAGTCGCTTCATGCTTTAGAGCCGTCCGGTACAAAGACGTAGCCCAGGCCCCAAACGGTCTGGATATAACGCGGATGCGCCGGGTCCTCTTCCACCATGCGGCGCAGGCGGGAGATCTGTACGTCGATGGAGCGCTCCATGGCGCTGTATTCGCGACCACGGGCCAGGTTCATCAGCTTATCGCGGGACAGCGGCTCACGCGGATGACTGACCAGCGCTTTAAGTACCGCGAATTCACCGCTGGTCAGCGGCATCGGTTCATCTTCGCGGAACATTTCGCGGGTGCCCAGATTGAGCCGGAACTTACCAAAAGCGATAACCGCTTCTTCCTGGGAAGGGGCTCCCGGCAGCTCATTGGCCTGGCGACGCAGCACCGCACGGATACGGGCCAGCAGCTCACGGGGGTTAAAGGGTTTGGGAATATAGTCGTCGGCGCCGATCTCCAGCCCGACAATACGGTCGACCTCTTCACCCTTGGCGGTAACCATAATGATCGGCATCGGGTTGCTCTGGCTACGCAGTCGGCGGCAAATGGACAGGCCATCTTCGCCAGGCAGCATCAGATCCAGCACCATCAGGTGGAATGATTCACGGGTCAGCAGACGGTCCATCTGCTCGGCGTTAGCCACGCTACGAACCTGGAAGCCTTGCTCAGTCAGATAGCGCTCCAGCAGAGCTCGCAAACGCATATCGTCATCCACAACCAGAATCTTATAATTCTCTTGCATTGTTAAACTCCCAAAGGCTCTCTGTAGCAGAGTATTCTAAAAAAGCAGGCGCCCACCACCAGTTAAAACTGGTATATATTCCAGGCAAAATTGTTACAAAGCATATTTAACAGCAGGTTATGCTACCGATCCATCTCTATTTCCGGTGTGACCTCATAAAAATTGTAGTTAAAAAAACGGGCGGGGTTTCCCCCGCCCGCACATACGCCAGAATCTTTTTACCCCGCGACGCTGTGGCGCCGCTGGCTCAGACCGTAAATCAGCACCACGGCGAAACAGATCAACGGCAGCCCGTAGGAGAGCGCGGTGCTGCTGCTGTCGGCAATCGCCCCCATACACCAGGGCATCACCGCCCCGCCCACGATCGCCATCACCATAAACGAACTGGCGCGGCGGGTGTGGCCGCCCATGTTTTTCACCCCCAGTGCGAAAATGGTGGGAAACATGGTGGACATAAAAAAGAACACGGCGATCAGCGCCACCACCGAAACGCCGCCGTCGATGCCCATCATCACTACGCCACACAGCGCCATATTCACCAGGGCGTAGGTCGCCAGCAGCGTGGCGGGTTTAATTCGCCCCATCAGCCAGGTACTGAAGAAGCGCCCGACCATAAAGCTAATCATCGCCACAGACAGCAGATAAGAGGCCTGGCGGCTGGTGACCCCCTGCCAGTGCTCGGTGGCATAGTTGATAAAGAAGGCCCCCACACCCACCTGAGCCGCCACATAGAAGAACTGCGCCACCACGCCACCGGCAAAATGGCGATGCGACCACAGCCCGCGCGGGCCGTCATTCGCCTCACGCGCATCGCGGATATCCGGAAGCGAGGTGCGCCGAAACAGCAGCGCAATCCCCAGCACCACCACGGCAATCCCGACATAGGTCAGTTTTACCGCTCCCTGCTCATCCCCGACGCTCTGGGTGCCGGAAAAAAACAGCGAGCCGCCGATCACCGGGCCAATAAACTGCCCCAGACCGTTAAAGGATTGCGCCAGGTTCAGACGCCGTTCGGCTCCGGAGGGATCGCCCAGTACCGTGGCATAGGGGTTGGCGGCCGTCTCCAGGCAGCCCAGGCCGCTGGCGATAACAAACAACGCGAACAGGAACATCCCGAAGTTGCCTACGGAGGCGGCGGGCACAAACAGCAGCGCGCCCAGGGCGTACAGGCAAAGCCCCGCCAGAATACCGGCCTTATAGCCGCGTTTGTCCATAAAGTAGCCCGCTGGCAGCGCCACCAGGAAGTAAGCGCCAAAATAAGCGGCCTGTAACAGCCCGGACTGGGCCTTAGTGACATGCAGCGTTTCCTGGAAGTGTTTGTTCAGGACATCTAACAGGCCGTAGGAGAGACCCCACATAAAGAACAGGCTGGTGACCAGCATAAAGGCCCAGCGCATACCGGTGGTCGCGCGCGTCGGCGCGCCTGCGGCCGACGTTTTCTCGTTTACCAGCATGATTATATCCTCACAAGACGTACAGAGTGGTATTGCCCCGACACGCCCGAACGGCAGCCTGCCGTTACTCGGGGGATTGATCCTGCAACGAAAATATCCTCGTCATCGCCGCCCACTTTTCCCCTTCCGGGGTCCAGGGGGTCGGCACCTGGTAGCGCCACATCAACGCCTCCCAGCGCTGAATCACCGGGTGATCCAGGCTCTGCCGCGCAAAACGCCGTTCATCAAAGTCCGCGTCCACCTCCATAATCATGAACAGCCGGGTGCCCAGCCGGTAAATATCCATCTGCGCGACCCCCTGCTCACGCAGGTGTGCCGCCACTTCAGGCCAGATTTGCCGGTGGTACTCCTCGTACTCCGCAATCAACGCCGGGGAATCCACCAGATCGAGCGCCTGGCAGTAGCGCCTGCGCCCCCCGTTCACGTTATCGCCCTGTCGAGATGCAGATAGCCGCCATCGACCGACAACCACTGACCGGTGGTGTGCGATGCACGCGCCGACAGCAGAAACACCGCGGTACTGGCGATCTCCTCCGGCGTGGTCATCCGCTGCCCCAGAGGAATATGGGCGCTGATGGCCGCCAGTTGACGCTGCGGTTCTTCAAAGGTTTCGATCCAGCGCTGGTACTGCGGCGTCATCACCTCTGCCGGAACTACGGCGTTCACCCGCACCCCGCTGTGTCGCAGGGAGACGGCCCACTCCCGGGTCAGCGCCAGGATTGCCCCTTTGGCGGCGGTGTAACCGCTGGTTCCCCCCTGACCGCTCAGAGCGGTTTTTGAGGCGATATTCACAATGGCGCCCCGGGCCCGCTCCAGCGCCGACTGACACAGATGCGCCATCTGGTAGTAGTGCACCAGGTTCTTCTCCAGAGAGCCGATAAAAGCGGTGCGCCCGGCCTCCAGCCCGACACCGTCATTCACTCCGGCGTTATTCACCAGTCCATCGATACGCCCGAAGCGCGTCAGAGTTTGGGTCACAGCGCTGTCGCACGCGGCTTCCTGACACAGATCGGCCAGAATAAACAGACTGTCGGGCTGATGCCGGGTCAGTTGCGCCATAAATTGCGCGTCCGGTTCGACATTACTGACAATGACCGGAATCGCCCCTTCCTGCGCCAGCAGTTGCGCGATCGCGCCGCCAATGCCGGAACCGCCGCCAGTGACGATAACGACCTTATCTTCCAGAAACAGATCCATACTCAGACCTCCGTCAGTCGGTAAACCCGTGCGGCGTTATTGCCTGCGATATCCGCCTGCTCTGCCGGACTCAGCTTACTCAGTGCCCGTTCGCTTAACGCAACCACTTGTCCATATTCCGCCGCCAGCAGGCAGACCGGCCAGTCGGAACCAAACAGCAAACGCTGCGGCCCGAATGCCTCCAGCGCCGCATCGATAAAGGGCCGTAGCTCTTCAGCCTTCCACTGCCCGCCGGGCGCCTCGGTAACCAGCCCGGAAAGCTTGCACATCACATGGGACTGCGCTGCCAGAGGGGCGATTTGCTGAGCCCAGCGCCGTGCCCCGGCGGTAATATCCGGCTTGCCGCAATGGTCCAGCACCAGCAAGTGGCGGTCATGACGACGGGCAAAACGGGTGGCGTCCTCCAGATGACGCCAGGTCACCAGCAGCTCCCAGACGTAGCCAGCGCGCTGTACCTGTTCAACGCCCGCATTCACCGCGCTGTCATCCAGCCAGGCGGCGGGATCGGGTTCGTCCTGCACCTGATGACGCACGCCGCACAGCAGCGGTTCATGGGACCACTGCGCCAGCTTATCGCCAAGACTCGTCGCCCTGACATCCAGCCAGCCCACCACGCCGCGCAAGCCAGGAAGCGTTCGCGCCTGCTCCACCAGCCACGCGTTTTCTTGCTCGCTGTGGCGGGCCTGCACCGTAATGGCGCCGTCGCAGCCGTGCTGCTCCAGCAGCGGTTGCAACTGCTGCGAGCCAAAATCACGCTGTAGCACCGCCATTTGCGAGTTTATCCACGGGAAATCCCGGGGCCGGTAGCGCCAGAAGTGCTGATGGGCGTCGATGCGCGGCATCAGGCATTCCCTTCGCGAAAGCGGTAACGCTCGATAGATTCCGGATACATTTCAATGGAGTAGCCCGGCGTGGTCGGCGCCATATAGGCTGCGCCTTTGATGACGCACGGATCGACAAAGTGCTCATGCAGATGATCCACATACTCAATCACCCGTCCTTCACGGCTGCCCGAAATGCACAGGTAATCGATCATCGACAGGTGCTGGACGTATTCGCACAGGCCAACGCCCCCGGCATGAGGACAGACCGGTAGCTGATACTTCGCCGCCATCAGCATCACCGCCAGCGCTTCGTTAACACCGCCCAGACGACAGGCGTCTATCTGCACCACATCCACGGCGTCGCGCATAATAAACTGCTTAAACAGAATCCGGTTCTGGCACATCTCGCCGGTGGCGACCTTCACCGGCGCCACCCCTTCCCGGATGCGGCGATGCCCTTCCACATCGTCCGGGCTGGTGGGCTCTTCGATAAACCAGGGCTCGGCAAAGGCCAACTGGCGTACCCATTCGATAGCTTCATCGACCTCCCAGACCTGGTTGGCGTCGATCATCAGATGCCGGTCCGGCCCCAGCACTTCCCGGGCGATGCGTACCCGGCGGATATCGTCTTCCAGGTCGCGCCCGACCTTCAGTTTGATATGGGAAAATCCGGCGTCCACCGCCTGCTGACACAGGCGTCGCAGTTTATCGTCCGGATAACCGAGCCAACCGGCAGAGGTGGTGTAGCAGGGATAGCCTTCCGCCAGCAGGGTTTCCAGCCGCCGGGCCTTGCCCTCTGCCCGTTCAGTCAGCAGCGTTTCCGCCTCCTGTGGCGTGATGCAATCAGTCAGGTAGCGGAAGTCGATGCAGCGCACCAGCTCCTGGGGCGACATCTCTGCCACCAGTCGCCACAGCGGCTTACCTTCGGCCTTTGCCCACAGATCCCAGACTGCATTGACCACCGCGCCGGTGGCCAGATGAATAGCGCCCTTATCCGGGCCAATCCAGCGTAGCTGGCTGTCGCCGGTAAAGCGTCGCCAGAAGGCTCCCATATCGGCGGCGATGGTTTGCAGACTTTCACCGACAATCAGCGGCGCCAGGGCACGGATAGCCGTACAGCAGATCTCATTGCCGCGACCGATGGTGAAAGTCAGGCCGTGCCCGCTCAGTTGTGGATCGTCGGTCTCCAGAACCACATAGGCGGCGGAATAGTCGGGATCCGGGTTCATGGCATCCGAGCCGTCCAGGTGTTGGGAGGTGGGAAAGCGAATATCCTCCACGCGCAGGCCAACGATCGTCGTCATGATCAGGCCCCCCGGGTTTGCTGACGCTGTTCGCCCAGTCCCTCAATCCCCAGACGCATGGTCTGACCGGGACGCAGGTACACCGGATGCGGTTTCTGGCCCATTCCCACGCCCGGCGGCGTGCCGGTAGAAATCACATCCCCGGGTTGCAGGCTCATAAAACGGCTCAGGTAGCTGACTATCTGCGGCACGTTAAAGATCATGGTGCTGGTGCTGCCGTTCTGATAGCGCTTGCCGTCCACCTCCAGCCACATCTTCAGGTTATGAGGATCCGGCACCTCATCGGTTGTGACCAGCCACGGGCCAATGGGGCCGAAAGTGTCGCAGCCCTTGCCTTTATCCCAGGTGCCGCCGCGCTCGATCTGGTATTCGCGCTCGGAGACATCGTTCACCACGCAGTACCCCGCCACGTAATCCATCGCCTCCTGTTCGCTGATGTAGCTGGCGGCACGGCCGATCACCACCCCAAGCTCCACTTCCCAGTCGGTCTTCTCTGAACCGCGTGGGATCAGCACATTGTCATAAGGGCCCACCACCGCGCTGGTCCACTTGTTAAATACCACTGGCTCCTTCGGAATCTCAGCGCCGGTCTCTGCCGCATGGTCGGCGTAGTTCAGGCCGATACAGATAAATTTGCCGATATTGCCCACACAGGCACCGATGCGCGGCTGCCCCGGCACGTGGGGCAGCGCCTCGATATCCAGACTCTTCAGATGCTCCAGGCTTTTTGCCGATAGCGCAGGACCTGCCACATCCGGGATATACCCGGAAAGATCGCGAATCAGCCCCGCTTTATCCAGTACCCCCGGACGCTCCTGGCCCGGCTCTCCATAACGCAGTAATTTCATGTGGTTCCCCAATTTTTGAAGGTATACAGGCGTCAGTTGCTCCAGCCGCCATCAATAATCTGTGTGGTGCCGGTGGTATAGCCGCTTGCGTCAGAGGCCAGATAGAGCGCCAGTTGCGCAATTTCTTCAGACTTACCGATGCGGCCAATGGGCTGGCGGGCCACAAAGGCCTGGTACACTTCCTCCACGCTTTTGCCCTGGGCCTGAGCCTGGCTGGCAATGCGATCGCGTAGCGATGGCGACTCCACGGTGCCCGGGCAAATGGCGTTACAGCGAACTCCCCGGGTGATGTAGTCCGCCGCCACCGAACGGGTCAGACCGATGACCGCCGCTTTACTGGCGCCATAGGCAAAACGGTTAGCCACCCCTTTGATGCTGGAGGCCACCGATGACATATTGATAATGGAGCCGCCGCCGCGCTCGAGCATGGCGGGCAGAAAGGCGCGAATGGTGTGGAACATCGCCGTCACGTTAAGATCCATGGCGAAACGCCACTCCTCTTCGCGACACTCAAGAATCGAGCCGTTGTGCACCACTCCGGCGCAGTTGAACAGTACATCCACCGGCCCCAGCCTTTGAGCTGCCGCCGCGACCGCAGCACCGTCAGTCACATTCAGGGTAACGGCCTGAATACCGGCGATCGCCTCCAGAGACGCGGGATTCAGATCGCAACCAATCACTTCGGCACCGGCCTCCACGAATAGTCTGGCGGTGCTATAGCCAATCCCCTGTCCGGCGCCGGTTATCAGCGCTCGCTTACCTGCTAAATCCATAGTGACTCCTTCGCTACTTCGGTCTAATGGTCAGGCCTTTAGCCGCCGACGGCACCATGACAAAACCGGAGTAACGGGTTATTGTGTGTACAGTTATGGGTTATTCAGATCTCAAAACAGCGTTTCGGATTAACTATTTTTTTACACCCAGATAACGATTACTCAAGTTTCCTGATTGTTTTTTGTGCACTCAGTCACTTCAAACTGGTAAGAAAAGGTAACCCATGCCGATCACCCGACTTGAAAACCCAAGGATATACAGACAGATAGCCGATCAACTGCACAAGCTCATCGAGAATGGCGAGTTTCCTCCCGGTAGCCGCCTGCCGCCAGAGCGCGAACTGGCGCGTCAGCTTCAGGTGAGCCGGGCTTCGGTGCGTGAAGCGCTGATTGCGCTGGAAGTGATAGGACTGGTGGATGTGAAGGTCGGTAACGGGGTGATTGTGAAGGCGCAGACGCCGGACGCCCGCCAGGAGCCGGTAATGACTCAGGCCGGGCGCGATCAGTGGGGCGACGTGGATAACGAACTGGGTATCAGTCTGGATTTGAACGCCGAACTGCCGCCGTTTTCGCTACTGCAAACCCGACTGCTGATTGAACCGGAAACCGCAGCGCTGGCGGCGCGCCACGCAAGCCATGAGGAGCTGGCGGGGATCCGCAGCGCCTGGGAACAGAACTGCCGCGATAACCGCGCGGGCTCGGTCACTCATCCCGGGGATCGCCTGTTTCATATTCGCATCGCCCGGGCCAGCGGTAATCCCACGCTGGCCTTTATCATCAGCCATTTGCTGGGCCACCGCTACGGCAGTATGTTCCGTATGCTGCAGCGCCATTACACGCCGCAGGATATGCCGCACCGCTCGGAACTGGAGCACCGCGCCATTCTGGAAGCGCTGGAAGCCCGGGACGTACGCGCAGCGCGCCAGGCGATGAAGGCGCACCTGACGCAGGTCATCGCCATTTTCAGCCGCGGAGCGGTCTGAAGCCGGTATCATCCAACGCGGCATCGCCCTTCGGATACTCAATGGCATTGATAAACCAGAGTTTTTCACCTTCCGGTGTCTGGACCACAAACTCTTCGTCCACCTGCTTTTTCAGCAGCGCCCGGGCCATAGGCGAATCAATGGAGATATAGTCTTTGCGCTCGCTGTAGATCTCCTCCGGGCCGACAATGCGAAACTTCTTCACATCCCCTGCTTCGTTTTCAATTTCCACCCACGCGCCAAAGAAAACGCGCCCTTCCTGCTGCGGCGAATAATCGACGATTGAAAGCACCGGTAGCAGCTTCCTCAGAAAGCGCACCCGACGATCGATCTGGCGCAGCAGTCGCTTGTTATAGGTGTAGTCGGCATTTTCCGAGCGGTCACCCAGACTCGCAGCCCAGGAGACGATTTTAGTGATCTCCGGGCGTTTCTCGTTCCACAGGTAATCGTGCTCTTGTTTCAGCTTGTTATACCCTTCCCGGGTAATCAGTTTGGTGCCCACAGCCATATTCCCGAATTCAAACGCTGACATAAATCATAACAGCAATATCCACATGCGAGGAACTGTCTGATTCCCCGCTGCCCGGCCGCTGCGACTGGCATTTTTCGCCGTCAGTCCGTATAACTGTCCCCTGACTTTTGGTACTCACAAGATGAAATTTTAGCCATGATGAATGATTCGCTCTGTCGCATTATCGCCGGTGAGCTGCAGGCCCGGGCCGAACAGGTAGAAGCCGCGGTTCGTCTGCTGGATGAAGGGAACACCGTGCCGTTTATCGCACGTTATCGTAAGGAGGTCACCGGCGGGCTGGACGATACCCAGTTGCGCCAACTGGAGACCCGTCTGGGCTACCTGCGCGAGCTGTCCGATCGCCGCCAGGCGATTCTGAAATCCATCGATGAGCAGGGCAAGCTGACCAGTGAACTGGCCACGGCCATTAATGGCACCCTGAGCAAAACCGAACTGGAAGATCTCTACCTTCCCTATAAGCCCAGGCGCCGTACCCGTGGGCAGATCGCCATCGAAGCCGGTCTGGAGCCGCTGGCGGACAGCCTGTGGAACACGCCTTCCCTCACCCCGGAACAGGAAGCGGAAAGCTATATCGATGCCGATAAAGGGGTCGCCGATGCGAAAGCCGCCCTGGACGGCGCTCGCTACATTCTGATGGAGCGCTTCGCAGAAGACGCGGCCCTGCTGGCTAAAGTGCGTGACTACCTGTGGAAGAACGCCGATCTGGTAGCAAGTGTCGTGAGCGGCAAGGAAGAAGAAGGAGCCAAGTTTCGCGACTATTTCGACCATCATGAACCCATCGCCAAAGTGCCTTCCCACCGCGCTCTGGCAATGTTCCGCGGTCGTAACGAAGGCGTACTGCAACTTTCCCTGAACCCCGATCCGCAGTTCGACGAGCCGCCGAAAGAGAGTCACGGCGAACAGATTATTATCGACCACCTGGGCCTGCGTCTGAACAACGCTCCGGCGGATAGCTGGCGCCGTGCGGTAGTGAGCTGGACCTGGCGTATTAAGGTGCTGATGCACCTGGAAACTGAGCTGATGGGCACGGTGCGCGAACGCGCCGAAGACGAGGCTATCAACGTTTTCGCCCGTAATCTGCATGACCTGCTGATGGCGGCCCCAGCCGGGCTGCGCGCCACTATGGGCCTCGATCCCGGTCTACGCACCGGCGTTAAGGTCGCAGTGGTGGACGCCACCGGTAAGCTGGTCGCCACCGACACGATTTACCCCCACACCGGTCAGGCGGCCAAAGCGGCGACCGTAGTAGCCGCGCTCTGCGAAAAATACAACGTTGAGCTGGTGGCGATCGGTAACGGTACGGCTTCCCGCGAGACCGAGCGTTTCTACCTGGACGTTCAGAAGCAGTTCCCCAAAGTGACCGCCCAGAAGGTGATCGTTAGCGAGGCTGGGGCGTCGGTTTATTCCGCTTCCGAGCTGGCGGCGCTGGAATTCCCGGATCTCGACGTGTCGCTGCGCGGCGCGGTCTCTATCGCCCGCCGCCTTCAGGATCCGCTGGCAGAGCTGGTGAAGATCGATCCTAAATCCATCGGGGTGGGCCAGTATCAGCACGATGTCAGCCAGAGCCAGCTTGCGAAGAAGCTGGACGCGGTGGTGGAAGACTGCGTAAACGCCGTTGGCGTTGACCTGAACACCGCTTCGGTCCCTCTGCTGACCCGGGTAGCGGGTCTGACGCGCATGATGGCGCAAAATATCGTGGCCTGGCGCGACGAAAACGGCCAGTTCAGCAACCGCCAGCAGTTACTGAAGGTAAGCCGTCTGGGGCCGAAGGCCTTTGAACAGTGCGCTGGCTTCCTGCGTATTAACCACGGCGATAACCCACTGGATGCCTCCACCGTTCACCCGGAAGCCTACCCGGTGGTGGAACGCATTCTGGCGGCGACTGAGCAGGCGTTGCGCGATCTGATGGGCAACGGCAGCGCCCTGCGTAATCTGAAGGCCGTGGACTTTACCGACGACAAATTCGGGGTGCCGACCGTCAGCGATATCATCAAAGAGTTGGAAAAACCGGGCCGCGATCCGCGCCCCGAGTTTAAGACCGCCAAATTCGCCGACGGCGTGGAAACCATGAACGATCTGCTGCCCGGCATGGTGCTGGAAGGGGCGGTCACTAACGTCACCAACTTCGGCGCCTTCGTGGATATCGGCGTTCATCAGGACGGCCTGGTCCATATCTCTTCATTGTCCGACAGCTTCGTTGACGATCCCCACAAAGTAGTGAAAGCGGGCGATATCGTGAAGGTGAAGGTGCTGGATGTGGATATGGCGCGTAAGCGTATCGCGCTGACCATGCGGCTGGATGAACAACCCGGCGATACCGGTAGCCGCCGTTCCGCTTCCGGCAACGCCGGTAACGGCAATGGCCGCGATCGTAGCCGTCCGGCGGGTAAACCCCGGCGGGCAGAAAGCACGCCTGCGGGTAACAGCGCCATGAGCGATGCTCTGGCGGCCGCCTTCGGCAAGAAGCGCTAACCCAGAAAGCCGCCGGTGCCCTGCACCGGCGGCCTCTTTCCGCGCCAACATAAAAGTAACATTGGCCCATTTTCTAAAACCTTCTTACCGACAGATAACTTTATTAACCCTTCGTTATCCCGCCCCGAGCGCTAAATTTGTTTACGCTCAAAAAAAACGCATTTAACCCCCTTCTTCAGATTGAAGATAAAAATTGTTCTCATTATCATTGCCTCATACTTTTTCAGGTTTTTTCCTGGTCGCCTGCGGTGGCCAGGTTTTTTGCCGATCGGTCTCGTTCACAGGGGATTCTATGCATATGCACGCGAACAGTTCGTGGAAAATTACCGGATTTTCCCGGGAAATCAGTCCGGCCTGGCGTCAGAAGCTGCTCTCTCTCGGGATGCTGCCTGGCTCTTCATTCCGGGTCGTGCGGGTGGCGCCTTTCGGCGATCCGGTACAGATAGAAACGCGCCGTATCAGCCTGGTACTACGTAAGAAAGACCTGGCGCTACTCTCCCTGGAAGCGCTCGCCTGACCGGACTGGCGCCTGGAGCTTCAGGCGCCGCGAACCACTTTCACGTTGCGATACTACAAATGAAAAAACTCACTATCGGTCTTATTGGCAACCCTAACTCCGGCAAAACCACGCTGTTCAATCAGTTGACCGGTTCCCGCCAGCGGGTCGGCAACTGGTCTGGCGTAACTGTCGAACGTAAAGAGGGGCAGTTCACCACCACCGACCATGCGGTCACACTGGTGGATCTGCCCGGCACCTACTCCCTGACCACTATCTCTTCCCAGACCTCTCTCGATGAGCAGATCGCCTGCCACTACATTCTGAGCAACGACGCCGATATGCTGATAAACGTAGTGGATGCCTCGAACCTGGAGCGTAACCTCTATCTGACGCTGCAGTTGCTGGAGCTGGGCATTCCCTGCGTGGTAGCGCTGAACATGCTGGATATTGCCGAAAAGCAGCAGATCCGTATCGATATCGACGCCCTTTCCGCCCGTCTGGGCTGCCCGGTAGTACCGCTGGTCTCCACCCGCGCCCGGGGTATCGACGGTCTGAAACTGGCTGTTGACCGCCATCGCGGTAATACCGCCATCGAGCTGGTGCACTATCCTCAGCCGCTGCTGGCGGAAGCCGAACAGCTTGCCGAGCGGATGCCAGCCACCCAACCCCACAGCGAACGGCGCTGGCTGGCGCTACAAATGCTGGAAGGCGATATTTATAGCCGCCATCTGGCGGGCAGCGTTGCCGGGGATCTCGACGGCGCCCTGGCGCGGCTGAGCACCCAAATTGAGGATCCGGCATTGAGCATTGCCGATGCCCGCTATCAGAGCATCGCCGCAATATGCGATGAGGTCAGCAACAGCCTGACCGCCGCGCCTAATCGTCTGACCGTGGCGCTGGACAAAATCGTGCTCAGCCGTCTGCTGGGGCTGCCGGTGTTTCTGCTGGTGATGTACCTGATGTTCCTGCTGGCGATCAATATCGGCGGCGCCCTTCAGCCCATCTTTGACGGCGGTTCGGTAGCAATCTTTATTCACGGTACCCGCTGGCTGGGAGATGCGTTGCACTTCCCGGAATGGCTGACCATCTTCCTGGCCCAGGGGGTGGGCGGCGGTATCAACACCGTGCTACCGCTGGTGCCGCAGATTGGCATGATGTACCTGTTCCTCTCCTTCCTGGAAGACTCCGGCTATATGGCACGCGCCGCCTTCGTTATGGACCGCCTGATGCAGGCGCTGGGGCTGCCTGGTAAATCTTTCGTGCCGCTGATCGTCGGCTTCGGCTGTAATGTGCCGTCGGTCATGGGGGCCCGTACCCTGGATGCGCCGCGCGAACGTCTGATGACCATTATGATGGCGCCCTTTATGTCCTGCGGCGCCCGTCTGGCGATTTTCGCCGTCTTCGCCTCCGCCTTCTTCGGTAAGCAGGGCGCCACGGTGGTCTTTTCGCTCTATCTGCTGGGGATTGTGATGGCGATCGTCACCGGGCTGGTGCTGAAATATACGCTGATGCGCGGCGAAGCGACTCCCTTTGTGATGGAGCTTCCGGTTTATCACGTTCCCCATATGAAGAGCCTGCTGCTGCAAACCTGGCAGCGCCTGAAAGGCTTCGTGCTGCGGGCCGGTAAGGTGATTGTCATCGTCAGTATCTTTATCGGTGCTCTGAACAGCTTTTCGTTCAGCGGCAAGACAGTCGATAGCATTAACGACTCCGCGCTCGCTTCGGTGAGTAAAGTGCTGACGCCACTGCTGGCGCCGATCGGCGTTCATCAGGATAACTGGCAGGCCACCGTCGGGCTGTTTACCGGCGCCATGGCAAAAGAGGTGGTGGTCGGCACCCTGAACACCCTGTATACCGCCGAGGATATGCACGAAGACGAATTCGATCCCGCCACCTTTAGCCTGAGCGACGAACTGAAAGGCGCGGTTGATGACACCTGGCAGAGCCTGAAAGAGACCTTCAGCCTGAGCGTGTTGGCTAACCCCATCGAAGCCAGCAAGGGTGACGGCGAGATGGCCAGCGGCGCCATGGGTGTGATGAGCAGTAAGTTCGGCAGCGATGCCGCCGCCTACAGCTATCTGATTTTCGTGCTGCTCTACATCCCCTGTATCTCGGTAATGGGGGCTATCGCCCGCGAATCGAGCCGTGGCTGGATGACCTTTTCGGTACTGTGGGGGCTGAACATCGGCTACTCGCTGGCGACCCTCTACTATCAGTGCGCCACCTTTAGCGAACATCCACGCTACAGTACGACAGCCATTGCCGTGGTGGTGCTGTTTAACCTGGCGCTACTCGTGACGCTGCGGCGGATGCGTAGCCGGGTGGACGTCAACCTGCTGGCGCCAGCCAGGAAACCGGACGGCTGTCGGTCCCACGCTGGCGACTGCCACTAAGGAGACCAGGCTACCTATGGCTACCCTGACTCAGGTTCGGGATTTGCTGGCGCTGCGCGGGCGGATGGAAGCGCGTCAGATTAGCGAGACGCTGGGCGCCCCACTGCCGCTGGTCACCGCCATGCTGGAGCGGCTGGAAGCCATGGGCAGAACGGTGCGGGTGCCCGATGAAGCCGATGGCTGCCTTTCCGGCAGCTGCCGCAGTTGCCCGGAAGGCCAGCGCTGCCTGACGGAGCGCTGGATGCTGAAGGTCTGAAGAGACGAGCACCCGCATTTCAGAACATACCGGAGCGCTGTCGTACTTCCTGCCTATGATGTGGCTTAAGCCTGACGAATAGCTTTTGCCGTTTGCTGCAGCAGTATCCATGCCTCATAGCGCCGAACATGCAGTTCTGATACATCGCTGGAAGGTTCATAGCGAGTATCAGCCACAACCATGTTCGCCATGGCATCACCCACACTGGGTGCTAATCCACCAGCCACTGTGCCAAGAATAGCGGCTCCCAGTAACACAGGCTCCTGAGAGCGGGTAGAAAGTACTGGTAAGCCACAGGCATCCGCCAGCAGTTGCCGCACCAGTGGGTGCTGCCCGGCGCCTCCGCTGATGACGATATTTTCCGTTTTGATGCCCCGCTCACTCTGAACGCCGAGTATCTGTCGCAGACCGTAACCGATACCGCAGATCCCTGCGATATAGAGTGATATCAGGCTTTTTAGATCCTGCTCCATACCCAGTCCAACAATAACGGCACGCGCGTCTGGATCGGCAAACGGCGCCCGATTTCCCAGAAATTCCGGCACGATATGTAAACCGTTCGCCAGCTCGACAGCGTATGAAGCATCGGATACGGCTTCCAGCGCTCTGTCCGCTAGCCAGACAGGCAGAGAAACACCGGTAAGTTTCGCCCGTTCTCTGGCCTCCAGGGCTGCGGGATGGAGTGCCAGCAATCGGTCTATCGCTGCGCCAGCGGCACTTTGTCCCCCCTCGTTCAGCCACAACCCCGGGACCATTGCCGAATAGTAAGGCCCCCAGACGCCCGGCACGAATACCGGCTCACGGGTTGAGGTCATGGTGCAGGATGAGGTGCCAAAGACGTATCCAAGGCTGCGAGTGGCTCCCCCACTCACCCCCACGGTGCCAATACCGCCCGCATGCGCATCAATCAGACCAGCCGCAACCGGTGTACCCACCGGTAGCCCCATCGCGGTTGCGGCTTCCTCTGTTAATCCCTGCCCGCAAGGTGTGCCTGGTTCGACAATACGCTGGCCGATACGCGCAAAATCGTCATCCGCCAGATCGTGCAGACCAATGGCGCGGAAATAATCCGGATCCCAACGTTGCTCATGCGCAAGGTAGGTCCATTTACAGGTGACGGTGCAAACGGAACGAGCGAGATCCCCGGTAGCGCGCCACGTCAGAAAATCGGCCAGATCAAAAAATTGCCAGGCGCCGTTATATATTTCAGGGCGCTGCTCTTTCAGCCAGGCTAGCTTGGGCGTTTCCATTTCCGGTGAGATACGCCCTCCGACATAGCGAAGCACCGGATGTTGTGTGGCATTAATACGTTCGGCCTGAGCCGTCGCCCGATGATCCATCCAGACAATAATATTGCGTTCAGGATCTTCACTCTCACCCACCGGCAGCGGCTCTCCCCCTGCTCCCAGCACAACCAGGGAACAGGTTGCGTCAAACCCCATCCCCGCAATCGCTAATGGCGATACGCCGGAGGTAACTACCGCCTCCCGGACGCAGTGGCAAACCGCCAGCCAAATCTCCCGGCTGGACTGTTCCGCCCGATCGCCGCTATCACGGTAAAGGGTTATTTTTCGCGATGCGTGTGCCAGCAGATTGCCGTCAGCATCAAATACACCCGCTCGTGCGCTTCCTGAACCAACATCCACGCCAATAACAGCTTTATCACAGTTCATCATGCATTATCCGGAAAGAGGGAGAAGGTCAGAGGTCAACGTTATTTGGCAGGATGACCAGATCGCGAATGGTGACATGTTTTGGCCGTGTAACCATAAACAGCACAGCATCAGCCACATCTGTTGGCTGCATCAGACTACCGCTGTCTAATGCCTCTTCCAGCTTAGCCTTCGGCCAGTCATCCAACAGTGCGGTTACCACTGGCCCGGGAAGTACAGCACCGACCCGCACCCCATGCTGCGCCACCTGTCGACGCGTGGTGTGCACAAAGGCCTGAACGGCAAATTTAGAGGCGGTATAAATGGGTTCCCAAATCACAGGCACAATACCAGCAATAGAACTGGTGAACAGAATATCGCCGGATTTCTGCTCAATCAGATGAGGCAGGACGGCACGTACACAACGGAAGGCCGCATTAATATTCAGATTCAAAACCCGATCCCAAACATCCGGATCCCCCTCGGCCGCAGGGCCGCCCACATAGGCACCAGCGTTAGCATGGAAAATATCCAGTCGACCAGCCAGCTTCAGGATCCCCTCCAGCAGGCCATCGACCTGTTCAGGCTTCATCAGGTCAATTTGCAATGCGAAGGCATTTTCACCCATTTCAGTAACGCTTTTTTGCAGACTGGCGGCATCACGGTCGATTAGTATTACCGTGGCGCCAGCGCTGTGCAGGGCCTGGGCACAGGCAAGCCCGATACCCGATGCGGCGCCGGTGATAGCGGCTACTTTCCCCTGGAGGGGGTGATTCATGGCGGTAACAGAGTTGCTCATTTTATACTCCTCCGATGATGGCTATTGGCTAATTCACAACCAGCTCAATCGATGAAGCAGATCTAGCAACTCTAAATAGTAGTAACAAGCGAAATATAAAGCGGAGAAGTTAACCTGTGACTGACATCAAAAAAAACAGGAAGACCACGATTTACGATCTGGCGCAACTGACGGGAATATCGGCCAGTGCCGTCAGTGCAATCCTTAATGGCTCATGGAAAAAGCGCCGCATCAGCCCCGGACGAGCCGAACAGGTTATGCGTATTGCCGAACAGCAGGGATACACAGTCAACCGACAGGCCAGTCTACTACGCAGCCGCAAGTCTGGCGTCATTGGTATGATCGTTCCCAAATATGACAACCGTTATTTTGGCGCAATTGTGGAAAAGTTTGAGGCCATGGCGCGCGCACGCGGCCTGTTTCCCTTTGTGACCTGTACCAGCAGAGATCCCGATCTGGAGCTGGAAGCCGCACGAAATATGCTCTCCTGGCAGGTGGATTGGGTCATCGCCACCGGAGCCACGCAGCCCGACAAAATCACCCAGCTCTGTGTTCAGGCAGGTGTACGTTCTCTGAATCTGGACCTGCCGGGAACCCTGGCACCATCAGTCATCTCCGATAACTACGCCGGGGCCAAAGCGTTGACCAGCCGCATTCTGGACAATGTGATGCGCCACAAAGGAAGCGCATTGCCCCTGGTGTTCATCGGCGGTCGCGGGTCAGACTACAACACCCGGGAGCGGCTGCGCGGATTCCTTGATGCGCACTCCGACTATCGCGTGGTCGTGCCAGACGCCTGTCTGTTGCCCTGTGGATATGCATCAGAAAAGGCAGAAACCGCCCTTGCCGACTTCTGTTCCGGACCAGAAAATCAACTTAACGGACTATTCGTTAACTCCACGATTTCACTGGAAGGCGTGCTAAGAGAGCTATCCAGGAACAGAACAACCGCACAGCCACTACCGCCGTTGGGATGCTTCGACTGGGATCCCTTCGTGACGCTCCTCAACCGAAATATTGATATGGTTAAGCAGGATGTACCGAAAATGCTCGAAGCGGCATTCACTCTTATAGACATGGACAATACCACTCCGGAGATAGTGCAGATCCCGCCGCTTCACGTTAAGGCGTAAACGATAAAATATGCACGTTATCCTGCGGAAATTTTCCTGCAGAAGTCTTCCACCGCCTGACAAAACGCCTCGGGATGAGAGATAAAAGGCGCATGGGCCGCTTTCGGCAGCACCAGCGATTCGCTGCGAGGCCAGTGCTCATCCAACAGCGGCGCCACCTTGCGCGGTACCAGACCGTCCAGAGAGCCGTAAATCCGCAGGAAAGGCAGCGTCAGGTCGACCATCGGCTCGCGCAGATCTTCCTGCTTAAGGATCTCCAGCCCGCCATTCAACACTTCCACCGTCGGCATCGGCTGGTTAAGCACCACCTCTTTCAGGCGGCGGGCATCCTGACGCGCGGTTTCAGTCCCCAGCGTTTGCAGCGCCAGAAAGCGCTCGACGGTACGACGAAAATCTTCGCTTAGTTGCTGCTGAAAGCCTGACAGCACCTCCGGCTTAATGCCCGGCCATGCCTCCCTGGCGGCAAAACAGGGCGAAGAAGCCACGCTAATCAACCCGCTTACCCGCTCCGGCTGCGTTAGCGCCGCCTGGCTCGCGACCAGCCCGCCCAGACTCCAGCCTAACCACAAGGCCCGCGGCGGCGCGTGACGCATCACCTCTTCCGCCATCGCCGCCAGCGTCATCGGCCCATAATCCTGGCTGCGGCCATATCCCGGCAGATCCACCAGATGCAGAGTAAATTGCGAGGCCAGCCGATCGCTGATGCAACGCCACACCTCCGCATTCAGTCCCCATCCGTGCAACAGCACAAGATGCTCTTTCCCCGTACCCAGGGTCTGCCACCAGAGCTTACTCATCGGTTATGGTCTCATCATCGTGAAGGAGGTACGTATGCTATCAATCCCGACCCGCTGTTGGCTATGCCAGATGCCCCTGACGCTCGCGTCTCACGGGCTGTGCAGTTGCTGTACCCGCGTTCTGATTCGACCGCGTCATCGCTGTCCGTGCTGCGGCCTGCCTGCCCGTACCAGCCCCTCGCTCTGCGGGCGCTGTGTGGCTAAACCGCCTCCCTGGCAACATATGGTGGCCGTGGGTGATTACCAGCGTCCGCTCAGCACGCTGGTGCACCAGTTCAAATTCAGCGGCGGCGTGGCGCTGGCGTCACCGCTGGCTCGCCTGATGTTGCTGAACATTCTGGCCGCCCGCCGCGATCGGGCGTTACCGCTCCCGGACTTGATCGTTAGCGTCCCTCTGGCCCTGCGCCGCCAGTGGCGACGTGGATTTAACCAAAGCGCGCTACTGGCAGAACCGCTCGCTCGCTGGCTGGGATGCGATCACCCGCCGGCAGCGCTGCGCCGTCTGCGGGCCGCGCCGCTACAGCACCATCTCAACGCCAGACGGCGGGCAGCCAACCTGAAAAACGCCTTTCAGCTTGAATTCCCGGTCGCCGGGCGCCATATCGCTATTGTGGACGATGTGATCACCACCGGGAGTACCGTCGGCGAAATCGCCAGACTGCTGGCGCGCCATGGCGCCGCGGCCACCCAGGTATGGTGCCTGTGCCGCACCTTGTAGCCCCTCCCGGATGGGCGTATTATAACCGAGTAAACCAGTCAACTATCAGGCCAATGCTATGATCCGTATTTCCGATGCTGCACAAGCACACTTCGCCAAACTGCTGGCCAATCAAGAGGAAGGGACCCAGATTCGCGTATTCGTCATCAACCCGGGTACCCCGAATGCGGAATGCGGCGTCTCCTACTGTCCGCCGGATGCCGTAGAGGCGACGGATACCGAACTGAAATTCGAACAGCTGACCGCTTATGTCGATGAATTAAGCGCACCGTTCCTGGAAGATGCAGAAATTGACTTCGTGACCGATCAGTTGGGTTCCCAGCTCACACTGAAGGCGCCGAATGCCAAAATGCGTAAAGTGTCTGACGATGCGCCGCTGATCGAGCGCGTGGAGTATATGATTCAGTCTCAGGTTAACCCGCAACTGGCGGGCCACGGCGGTCGGGTATCGCTGATGGAAATCACCGATGACGGTTACGCCATTCTGCAATTTGGCGGTGGCTGTAACGGCTGCTCAATGGTCGATATCACTCTGAAAGAGGGTATCGAGAAGCAACTGCTGAATGAGTTCCCTGAACTGAAAGGGGTGCGCGATCTCACTGAACATCAGCGCGGCGAGCACTCATACTACTAAGTCCTTTTCCCTCTCCCCAATGGGGAGAGGGACGTCACGCCCGAATTAACACAGTTCCAGTTGCACATTATGGGCGCTTATCACCTGCATTACCCCCGCTGGCGGCATCACGTCGGTATAGACTGCATCCACCAGACTGATACTGCCCAGATTCACCATCGCATTACGACCGAACTTGGAGTGATCCACCACCAGCATCACGTGGCGTGAGTTGTCGATAATGGCGCGTTTAGTGCGCACTTCGTGGTAGTCGAACTCCAGCAACGAACCGTCGCCGTCCACCCCACTAATGCCCAGGATGCCATAATCGAGCCGGAATTGAGAGATGAAATCCAGAGTCGCCTCGCCGATTATGCCGCCGTCACGACTGCGCAGCTCGCCACCGGCGAGGATAATGCGAAAATCCTCTTTCGCCATCAGCGTGGTCGCCACATTCAGATTATTAGTCACAACCCGCAAATCCTGGTGATCGAGCAGCGCGTGGGCCACCGCTTCCGGCGTGGTGCCGATATCGATAAACAGCGTCGCCCCATTGGGAATCTCGCTCGCCACCCTATGGGCAATGCGCTCCTTTTCAGCGGTCTGAGTCGCCTTACGGTCATGCCAGGGGGTATTGACCGAGCTGGAGGGCAGCGCCGCACCGCCGTGATGGCGCATAATCATATTCTGCTCGGCCAGGTCGTTCAGATCGCGACGGATAGTCTGAGGACTGACGGAAAACTGCGCCACCAGTTCCTCGGTGCTGACGTATCCCTGCTGCTTAACCAGCTCAATAATCGCGTCATGACGTTGTGTTTGCTTCACATTTCTACTCCTGATTACGTTCGTTTACGCGCATGCAGGGTGTCCACCAGCGCCATCGCCAGCCCCACCAGCAGCCCGGTCACGTGGGCACCGTTGGCGATGGAGAGCCCGAACAGATCGAACCACCCCGCAATCAACCAGATCAGCGCAAAGGCGATCAGCCCGCGCGGTAGCTGAATCCCGCTATCGGGATCGCGTTCGCCGCGTAGCCAGACATAGCCCATCAGCGCGTAAACCACGCCGGAAAGGCCGCCAAACCAGGCTCCGCTAAACTTATGCTGTATAAAACCGCTCAGCAGGGCGGAGATCAACGTCAGCACCAGCAGTTTGCCGGTACCGAGCCGTTTTTCCACCGGCCCACCCAGATACCACCACCATATCAGGTTAAAAAGGATATGCAGTAACGAGAAGTGGAGCAGAGCATGGGTAAAGTAGCGCCACAATTCGTATTTGAGCGCCGGATCGAACGGCCAGGCCAGCCATAACATCACCCTCTGATCTCCGACGATCTGCATCAGGATAAAAACGGCAATACAGGCGGCGACCACCAGGAAAGTCAGCGGTCCGGCGCGCTGGCGCAGCGTTTCCATAAAGGGATAGCGCTGGTAACGCAGCCCGGTGCCGGTCTGACCGGTCTGCCAGCTGGCGGCCAGATAACGGGGATCTTCAGGATGTTCCAGAAAGTGGGCCAGCGCCTCGCGCACCCGCCCCTCTTCACGAGGATCCGTCAGCCAGACGTCGCTGCGCGCATGCTGCTGGATGGTGAGCACGACCCCCTGGGTCGCCATATAATCGACAAACGCCTGCGCCACGCGCGGGTTGTCGAACGAGGTAATCATTAACATAGACGTTCGCCGGGATTATCCATACAGAGGGGGGAAGTATACCCCGTCCCCCCGCTAACGCCGACCTTTAACCGGCCTCATGGCTGACTTGTTCGGGGAACTGGCGATGCCAGGCCTCGAAACCGCCCGCCACGCTATAAACCTGCTCGAAGCCCTGCTGCAGCAGATACTGGGCCGCCCCCTGGCTACTCACGCCGTGATAGCACATCACTATCACCGGCGTTTCGAAGTCGGTTTGCTGCATAAAAGACACCAGGGTGTCATTGGTGAGGTGAAACGCGTCCGGCACGTGAGCCAGGGCGAAACTTTGCGGATCGCGAATATCCACCAGTACCGCACTGCCCTGTTTCAGTTTCTGGTGCGTCTCTTCAATCGTGATTGTTTCAAACTGATCCATATAACTCTCTATATCTCTTGTTATCGCAGGTGAAAACCCGGTGGCAGGCGCCCGACAAAGCACAGCGCCACGGCCTCCAATGGTAACGCCAGGTTTACGTTCCCGGATAGCTAAAACGCCATTGTGTTATGTATATCACGCGAAAATGTTTTTTCCTGGTTACCAAAAGCGCGTTCTCTTTGCTATCATGAGCGATAACGAACATTTTTGAGCTATAACGAAAGTGATGAGGACAGCATGGAAACCAAAGATCTGATTGTTATAGGTGGCGGCATCAACGGTGCCGGTATCGCGGCAGACGCCGCCGGACGCGGCCTCTCCGTGCTGATGCTCGAGGCCCAGGATCTGGCTTGCGCCACCTCTTCCGCCAGTTCCAAACTGATTCACGGTGGCCTGCGCTACCTGGAACATTATGAATTCCGCCTGGTTAGCGAAGCGCTGGCCGAGCGTGAAGTACTGTTGAAGCTGGCCCCCCATATCGCCTTCCCGATGCGCTTCCGCCTGCCGCACCGTCCGCACCTGCGCCCGGCCTGGATGATCCGCACCGGACTGTTTCTGTACGATCACCTGGGTAAGCGCACCAGCCTTCCGGGTTCCTGTGGTTTGCGTTTTGGCGCGGATTCGGTCCTGAAGCCGGAAATCGTGCGCGGTTTCGAATATTCTGACTGCTGGGTGGATGACGCCCGTCTGGTGCTGGCGAATGCCCAGATGGTGGTGCGTAAAGGCGGTGAAGTGCTGACCCGTACCCGTGCCACCTCGGCCCGCCGCGAAAACGGTCTCTGGATTGTGGAAGCCGAGGATATCGATACCGGCGAGCGTTTCAGCTGGCAGGCGCGCGGTCTGGTCAACGCTACCGGCCCCTGGGTGAAATCCTTCTTTGACGAAGGGCTGCATCTGCCTTCGCCTTACGGCATCCGCCTGATCAAAGGTAGCCACATCGTGGTGCCACGCGCTCATAATCAGCCTCAGTCCTACATTCTGCAGAACGAAGATAAGCGTATTGTGTTTGTGATTCCGTGGCTGGACGAGTTTTCGATTATCGGAACCACGGACCAGGAATATCACGGCGATCCGCAGGACGTGAAGATCGATGACGGTGAAATCGATTACCTGCTGAAGGTCTACAACGCACACTTTAAAAAACAGCTCAGCCGCAACGATATTGTCTGGACCTACTCCGGCGTGCGTCCGCTGTGCGATGACGAATCCGATTCGCCGCAGGCCATCACCCGCGACTACACCCTGGACGTCCACGACGAGCACGGCAAAGCACCGCTGCTGTCAGTGTTCGGCGGTAAGCTTACCACCTACCGCAAGCTGGCTGAGCACGCCATGGAAAAACTGACCCACTACTACAGCAATATCGGTCCGGCCTGGACCAAAACCGGCGTTCTGCCCGGTGGTGAATTCCAGGGCAATCGCGACGACTATGCTGCAGAGCTGCGCCGTCGCCATAGCTGGCTCAGCGAAAGCCTGGCGCGCCACTACGCCCACACCTACGGTAGCAACAGCGAGAAGATTTTTGAGAATGTCCACTCACTGAGCGATCTGGGTGAGGATTTCGGTCACGAGTTCTATGAAGCCGAACTGCGCTACCTGGTGGAACACGAGTGGGTGCGCAAGCTGGACGACGCCATCTGGCGCCGCACCAAACTCGGCATGTGGCTGAACGACGAACAGCAGGCCCGGGTGGCCCAGTGGCTGGCGGAACATCCCGGCAAGACCGCGTTATCGCTGGCGTCCTAACGACGCCAACATCTTAAAGAGAAGGGAGCCGAAGGCTCCCTTTTTCTGATACCGGTATACTATCAGGCCAGTTGGCGCAACATACGACGCAGCGGCTCTGCGGCGCCCCATAGCAGCTGATCGCCAACGGTAAAGGCAGAGAGATACTCTGGCCCCATATTCAGCTTACGCAGACGCCCAACCGGCGTATTCAGAGTGCCGGTCACGGCCGCCGGGGTCAGTTCACGCATCGACAGTTCGCGATCGTTGGGAATCACCTTCACCCAGTCATTGTGGGTAGCCAGCATCTCTTCGATAGTGGCGATAGAGATATCTTTCTTTAGCTTCAGGGTAAACGCCTGGCTATGACAGCGCAGGGCACCGACGCGCACGCACAGACCATCTACCGGAATCACTGAATCTGTGGCCAAAATCTTGTTGGTTTCCGCCTGCCCTTTCCACTCTTCGCGGCTCTGGCCATTTTCCAGCTGCTTGTCGATCCACGGGATCAGGCTACCTGCCAGCGGCACGCCAAAGTTATCAACTGGCAGCTCGCCGCTACGGGTCAGACCGGTCACCTTGCGTTCGATATCGAGGATCGCGGAAGCCGGATCGGCCAGTTCCTCCGCCACGTAACCATGCAACTGCCCCATCTGGGTCAGCAGTTCACGCATATGGCGCGCCCCGCCGCCGGACGCCGCCTGATAGGTCGCCACGGAAGCCCACTCCACCAGATCGTTGGCAAACAGACCACCCAGTGACATCAGCATCAGACTAACGGTGCAGTTACCCCCCACAAAGGTTTTCACACCATTATTCAGGGCTGCGTCGATAACCTGCTGGTTGACCGGATCCAGAATAATAATGGCGTCGTCTTTCATGCGCAGCGATGAGGCTGCATCAATCCAGTACCCCTGCCAGCCGCTGTCACGCAGCTTAGGGTAGATTTCGTTGGTATAATCGCCGCCCTGACAGGTCACAATAATGTCCAGCGCCTTCAGTGCCTCCAGATCGTAAGCGTTCTGCAACGTACTGCCGACGTTCCCGGCAAATGCGGGAGCCGCCTGGCCAGTCTGAGAGGTAGAGAAGAAGACGGGGCGAATGGCGTCGAAGTCGCGCTCTTCCTGCATGCGCTGCATCAATACGGAGCCGACCATGCCACGCCAGCCGATAAAACCAACATTTTTCATAATGAGTAATTCCTGAGAGGTATGTGCCTGTTGTGCATCCCAGCGGTGATACTGGTACAGTCATTCACCATACAAAATGCAGCCAAAGTCGCAAGTGAAATTAATCAATGATCGCGGCCCCATTAGTAACCCGGCTTATCATAAGGTCAGGGCTACCGTCGCCAGAGAAAACCCGCTATGAGTGAAATTATCTCCGCAGCAGTGTTGCTAATCCTGATTATGGATCCGCTGGGCAACCTGCCAATATTTATGTCGGTGCTGAAGCACACGGAGCCGAAGCGCCGTCGTGCGATTATGATTCGCGAGCTGTTTATCGCATTACTACTGATGCTTGTCTTCCTGTTCGCGGGCGAAAGGATTCTGAGCTTTCTGAATCTGCGGGCGGAGACGGTTTCGATCTCCGGCGGTATTATTCTGTTCCTGATAGCGATTCGGATGATCTTCCCAGGTCAGGAAGGGAATGCCAGCGGCCTGCCCGCTGGCGAGGAGCCTTTTATCGTGCCGCTGGCGATTCCGCTGCTGGCGGGACCGACGCTACTAGCCACCCTGATGCTGCTCTCTCACCAGTATCCCGGCCAGATGAGCGAGCTGGTGATCGCCCTGCTGGTCGCCTGGGGCGGTACCGCGCTGATTCTATTGCAGTCTTCGCTGTTTCTGCGTCTGCTGGGAGAAAAGGGCGTTAACGCGCTGGAACGCCTGATGGGGCTGGTGCTGGTGATGATCGCCACCCAGATGTTCCTGGATGGTATCCGTGCCTGGATAAAGGGCCTGTAAATCGCAGCTAGCCGCCCGGAACAGACGACGGCATCATTTACGATCAATACGGGTCGGATTCCGGGATTATTTTCTCCGTTGCAGAAACGATAAAGGGCTTCCATTCGGAAGCCCTTTATTCGCCTAACCCAACCGCTATCAGGAAAGCAGTTGGAAGGCTACCATACCGACAATCGCGCCAACGGTACCAAGAATGGTTTCCATCAGCGTCCAGGTCTTCAGGGTCTGAGCCTCGGTGGCGCCGGTAAAGCGACCATACAGCCAGAAGCCTGCGTCGTTCACATGGCTAACCACAATGGAGCCGCCAGCGATACAGATAGAGAGTGCCGCCATCTGCGCGCCGCTGTAGTTAAGCTGCTCGATAACCGGCATCACCAGCCCGACCGCAGTCAGACAGGCTACAGTGGCGGAGCCCTGAATAATACGAACCGCCGCCGCCAGCACAAAGCAGGTAATCGCGATAGGCAGACCCATACCGGTCAGCGCTTCGCCCAGTGCCGGACCTACGCCAGAATCTACCAGCACCTGCTTAAATACGCCGCCTGCGCCAATCACCAGCAGGATAATCCCCGCCGGCTGCAGCGCCTGGCCGCAGATATCCATCACCTTGTCTTTCGGCATACCCTGACGCATCGCCAGGCCGTAGATCGCCACCAGACAGGCCACCAGGATAGCGGTGAAGGGATGACCGATAAACTCCAGCCACTCATAGAGGGTCGAGCCTTCTACGGTAAAGCGAGCGGCGATGGTTTTCAGTCCCACCAGTACCAGCGGCAGCAGAATCAGCGACAGGCTGAAGCCAAAGGAGGGCAATTTCCCCTCGCCCAGATGGGGCTCGGTGATATCGTCGGGGATATTCAATTCCACGTGGCGGCTGATAAAGTTACCGAACAGCGGTCCGGCAACCAGCATTCCCGGAATTGCCGCACACAGGCCGATGAGGATCATCCAACCAAAATCGGCATGCATCTGGGAAGCCAGCAGCATCGGCGCCGGTCCCGGCAGCAGGAAGGCAGCCGCAGCGGCCACCCCGGCGAACAGCGGAATCACCAGTTTCACCAGGTTGGTACCAGTATGACGCGCCATTGAGAAAGCCACGCTAATCAGCAGCACGATAGCCACTTCGAAGAACAGCGGCAGTGCACAAATCAGGCCCGCCAGACCGATGGCATAGTGGGCGCGGCTGTGGCCGAAGGACTTCAGCATCTTCACCGCAATCTGATCCACCGCACCGGTTTCATGCAGGATCTTGCCGAACATGGCGCCCAGCGCCACCACCACTGCCAGGAAGCCCAGGGTTCCCCCCATGCCTTTTTCCATGGTCTTGGCAATTTTATCCAGCGGCATCCCGGAAAACAGGCCCGCGCCAATAGAAACAACCATCAAAGCCACGAAAGCATGCATACGTGCCTTCATAACTAAAAACAGCAGCAGCAATACTGAACCTACCGCTGTTAAAACAAGCGTTAATGTACTCACAACACAGCCTTTATTTTTTATTGATCAGGTCAATGGTGCTTGCCACCACACCATCCAACGGCTGGTTAATATCCACAACCAGTACGTCACGTTCATCGGCATGAGGCTCTTCCAGAGTCTCAAACTGCGTTACCAGCATCTGCGGTTTAAAAAAGTGGCCTTTACGCGACTTCAGGCGGCTTTCGATCAGGTCGTAGTCCCCTTTCAGGTAGATGAAAGAGAGGTTATCGTTACCTTCACGCAGCAGGTCGCGGTAGCGTTTTTTCAGCGCGGAACAGACAATGAGCGATACTTTATTAGTACGCTGCATAGCAAAAGCGGCGTCATTCAGAGCGCGCAGCCATGGGGTGCGGTCATCATCGTTCAGCGGTTCACCGGACGCCATCTTAACGATGTTGCTGCGCGGGTGAAGGAAGTCGCCGTCCAGGAACGCCGCGTTCAACTGATGGGCTACTTCGCTGGCGACGGCGGATTTACCGCTACCAGAAACGCCCATCAGGACGTAGACGTGATGATCGTGATTGATAGTGCTCATAGCGTAACTCCGACTGGCACAAAAGAAAGAAAACAACTAATTACGGAAAGAAATAATGTTACGGGTAACTGTTATCGGTAACATTGTCGATGCCGCTAACATAAGAAGCAACCACCATCCCGTGCTAAGATCGAATATTGTGAACTACATCAAATATTGAGGTCATTCAGATTGAGCCCCCCGGCGAAAGGGTAAAGCCCAGATCGAGCCTCTGCGGGGAGATGGTCTCACCACGGATGCGCGCCAGCAGACGCTCGGCGCCGATGCGTCCCATCCGTTCACGCGGCGTCAGCACGCTGGCCAGCTGCGGCTCCATCGCCTGACCGATATCGTGGCCGTGAAAACCGGCAATGGCCATATCATCGGGAATACGTAGCCCCAGACGCTGGCACTCAAACGCAGCACCGACCGCCAGGTCATCGTTGGTACAGAAGATGCCATCCAGCTCCGGGTACTCGCGCCGGGCCTGACGAAACAGCTCTACGCCAGAAGAATAAGAAGAGGATCGTTCCGCCATTACGCTATAGGGCGTCAGACCCGCGTCACGCATCGCCTGTTCATACCCCTGCTGCTTCATCAGGGTACGTTCATCCAGTCGCGCCCCCAGATAGGCGACATTTTTATGGCCGCGGGCAAGGATGGCGGCGGTCATTTGACGGGCGGCTTCGATGTTGTCGAACCCCACCGCGATATCCAGGCAGGGTGAAACGCTGTCCATCAACTCCACCACCGGAATACCGGAGATCTCGATCATCTTCAGGGTACGCGGCGTGTGGGTACGTTCCGACAGGATAAGGCCGTCGATATTCCAGGAGAGCATCGAGGTCAGGCGCTCCTCCTCCATCTCCGGCTTATAGCCGTAGTGCGCCAGCATGGTCTGATAGCCATGCGCATCAACAACGCTTTCAATACCGCGCAGCACCTCCGCAAAAACCTGGTTGGTCAGGGACGGCAGCAGCACGCCAATCGCACGACTGGTCGCGTTAGAGAGTATGTCAGGCGCGCGGTTGGGTATATAGCCCAGCTCATCCAGCGCAGCGGCAATTTTGTCCCGCAGCGCGACGGAGACCTGTTCGGGATTACGTAAAAATCGGCTGACCGTCATTTTGGTCACGCCAACGCGATCGGCCACATCCTGAAGTACGGGTCTTTTCTTTTTCATCGTCCTGAAGCGTTTATCGGTGATAATCGCCTCAGTTTAGCATGGACAGGGCTCAACCTTCCCCTGTTACGGAGAAGGTTGAGAGGTCTGGCAGCGCGATCACACCGGCGGCAGATCGAAGAGCAGAATTTCACTGTCCTGACTGGCCTGAACCGACAGCGTCTGTTCATCCCAGATTGCCAGACCGTCACTGGTGGTGGCTGTGGTGCCATTTACCGTAACTTCGCCTTTTACCACCTGAATCCAGACGTGGCGCCCTTCGCGAACCTCAAAGCGGCTCTCTTCCCCATTGTTCAGGGCCCAGCGCCAAAGCTCCATGTCCTGATACACCTTCAGGGAGCCGTCACGGGCATCCGGCGACAGCACCAACTGGCGCCCCTGCAGGGCGTCGAAGCGACGCTGTTCATAGCGCGGCGTAATGCCGGTCCGCTCAGGGATTATCCAGATCTGATACAGGCGCAGACGCTGGTCGCTGTTCGGGTTGTATTCCGAATGGCGAATGCCGGTTCCGGCACTCATAATCTGGAACTCACCGGCGGGTACCTGTTCCTTATTCCCCATGCTGTCCTGATGCTCCACCGCGCCTTCCAGCACATAGGTCAGGATCTCCATATCTTTATGGGGGTGGGTACCGAAGCCCTGCCCGGCGTCTACCACATCTTCATTAATCACCCGCAGCGCGGAGAAGCCCATAAAGTTCGGATCGTAGTAATCGGCGAAAGAGAATGAGTGCCAGGTATCCAACCAGCCGTGGTTAGCGTGGCCGCGATCGTTCGCTTTGCGTAAGTAAATCATCTGTACCCCCTCATGAATTCGTTGATGTCCTAAGTGTGGACGCGAACCGCTTGCAATCATAGAGGGTGAAAATTGACTCCTCTGTTCAAAAAAAATGAACAAGCCACAGGCAATAAGGAAAAGGGCTTACGCAACCTGAAAGGCAGAAGGAGTCGGTTCATCTTACCGCCTGGTGCGATAAGCTTCAGTTTCTCTGAAACAGAGCAGAAGATCGGGATAAAAAAAAGCCAGCGCAAGGCTGGCTAAGAAATACTGGAAGCAATGTGAGCAATGTCGTGCTTTCAGGACTTCACCCTGGGAGGGTGTCCCCTGAACGCATGGCAATAATAATCATTATCATTCGCATGTGTCCAGACTTTTTTAGAAAAAAATGCGATTAAAACCCAGGTAAAAGCCAATGATGTTTAAAGGGTTTTCGATAACCCACTGAGGCGGGTAGAAAAACGGCGACGCGCTACGCCGCCGCTATGGTTAATAGCCAGCCGCCAAATCATCGACTGAACGGGGATCGGCCGCGCCATACAGCGTACCGTCCGGCGCAACCATAATGCTCTGGGTGCTGCCCATAGCCGGTTTCACCACCACATTCTGTCCCTTCTGTTTTAACAGCCTGATGGTATCCGGACTAAAACCCTTTTCCAGTCGCAGCTCATCCGGCTGCCACTGGTGATGAAAACGCGGCGCATTGCTGGCTTCCGCCACGTTCATACCAAAATCAATGGTATTGAGTACCATCTGCAACACCGTGGTGATAATCCGGCTACCGCCAGGGCTGCCGGTCACCAGCCAGGTCTTACCATCTTTTAGCACCAGGGTTGGCGACATCGAAGAGAGCGGTCGCTTGCGCGGTCCCACAGCGTTAGCTTCGCCGCCCACCAGCCCGTAAACGTTAGGCGTGCCCGGTTTAGCGGAAAAATCGTCCATCTCGTTATTCATCAGAATCCCGGTATCCCCTGCCACAATGCCGGTGCCGAAGGTGGTGTTCAGCGTATAGGTTACGGCCACGGCGTTACCGGCCTTATCGACCACCGAAAAATGGGTGGTTTGATCGCTCTCATAAGGCGTCAGATTCCCAGGTCCTATCTCTGACGACGGGCGCGCCCTGTTCAGATCAATCTTTTGCGCCAGCGACTTGGCGTAGGCTTTGCTGGTCAGTGCGGCTTCCGGCACCTTCACAAAATCGGGATCGCCCAGATACTTCGAACGGTCGGCATAGGCATATTTTTCCGCTTCCGCCACCAGTTGAATGGCATCGGCACTGGCGAAGCCGTACTTCGCCAGGTCGAAATTCTCAAGGATATTGAGGATCTGAATGATATGGATCCCGCCAGAGGAAGGCGGCGGCATGGCGTAAATCTGATAGCCGCGATAGTCGCCGCGTACCGGCGTGCGTTCCACCGCCCGATAGCCCGCCAGATCGGCTTTATCAATCAGACCTCCGTGCTTCGCCATCTCAGTGGCGATCTGCTCAGCGATATGGCCTTTATAAAAGGCATCTGCACCGTTTTCCGCAATCATCTCCAGGCTTTTCGCCAGATTAGCCTGTACCAGCCGCTCCCCTTTCGCCAGCGGCTGGTCCGCCTTCCAGAAGATGGCGCGACTATTGGCGTGCTGTGGCAGCACTTCGCTCCCGTACTGCTTCAGGTCGTCCGCCAGCGCGGCGTTCACCACAATCCCCTCCCTGGCAAGGCGAATCGCGGGTTGCATCACTTTATTTAGCGGTAACGAACCATATTTTTCCAGCGCCAGGGTCAGCCCCGCCACGGTACCCGGCGTGCCGGAAGCCAGATGCGAGGTCAGCGACTTTTTGCTGTCGGCGTTGCCTTTGTCATCAAGAAACATATCGCGGCTGGCCCGGGCCGGCGCCGTTTCGCGGAAGTCGATGGCCGTCACCTTGCCCGAGGTAGTATGCAGCATCATAAAGCCCCCGCCCCCCAGATTCCCTGCCTGAGGATGTGTTACCGCCAGCGCGAATCCGACCGCTACCGCAGCATCCACCGCATTGCCGCCCTGTTTAAGAATATCCACCCCGACCCGGGTCGCGATAGCGTCCACCGATGACACCATGCCGTTACGGGCTTTCACCGGGTGAAAGACATCTTCCTCTACGCCATAAGAAACCGGCGGCGGCGCCGCCATCACCTGAAAACTTAAGCCCAGCGCCAACCCAATAATCCACTGCTTCATCTTGTTTTTCTCCCATTTTCCCGAACAATCCCAGTTTAATACTGGCCCAATGTGGCGGAAAAACCATCGGCAGGGATAAAAAAGCGATACAATTATCAAAACCTTCCGGGAAGGAGAACGCAGATGAAAAACGCATTGATTATCGCGGCGCTACTGTTGCCGCTAACCGCCATGGCCCAGCCGCTGACACCGCAACAGCAACACCAGCGCCAACAGATTCGTAATCAGCAGATGATGAATAACCCGACCCAGCAGCGAATGCAGCAGGAGTCACAAAGCCGACAGATCCAGCAACAGGGCAGGCTGAATCAGGGCATTCAGAATCAACAGCAGCAGCAGCAACAGCGGCTGCAAAACCAGATACGCGATAACCGCGAGCGCACTATCCAGTCGCAGCCGGGAAATAACCATAACAACCTGCGCTAAATCTGGCGGGCGAAGTCCGGCCCAATCCTGTCGATACGGTCGGTACAGATAATATCTACCCCCTGGCGCAACAGTTGTTCCGCGCGCCGGGGATTGTTCACCGTCCAGGCCAGAATCCGCAACCCTTCAGCTTTCAACGCGGCGATACGCTCGGCCGTTAAGTCCCGATGCCAGACGTGAATCGCCACGCATTCCAGACGGCGGGTCAGTTCAACCCAGTCATCGCGCCAGTTTTCCAGCAATAATCCACGCGGCAACGTCGGCGCCGCATCGCGGGCCGCGGCCAGCGCCTCGATAGAAAACGAAGAGATCAGCGGCGGCGTCATGCCCTGCCACAGCCTTTGTGCTGCCAGCGCCACTTCGCGCCCGGTTTGCACCTCAGAGCCGGTGGTGGGTTTTATTTCGATATTAATTTGCAGGTTAAGCCGACGACAGCGCTCAGCCACTTCGCTAAGCAGCGGCAGCGGCTCCCCTTTAAAGCGATGGCTGAACCAACCGCCCGCATCGACCTGCCGCAGTTGTTCCCAACTCAGATCACCCGCCACACCCCAGCCGGAACTGGTACGCTCCAGGGTATCGTCATGCAGCAGGAAGATCTGACCATCCTTCGACAGCTTGGCGTCACATTCAAACAGGCGATGGCCCAACGCGGCCCCTGCATCAATCGCCGCCAGGGTGTTTTCTGGCGCCAGTTTACCGCCGCCCCGATGGGCGGCGATGGTTGCATAATTCCACGATGTCACAGACTCTTCCTGTATCAAATTCGGGAGTCCGTGAGCTTAGCGCAGAATCCGGCAAGCTACGACATGATCAGACCGCCATCGACGTTAATGGTCTGGCCGGTAATGTAACGGGCATCGTCAGAGGCCAGGAAGGCAACCAGCCCGGCAACGTCTTCCGGCTGTCCGGCGCGTTTAAGCGGGATACCTTCCACCCATTCGGCCATTAGCTCGCCTTTTCCGTAACGCTTGCGGTCATCACTCAGAATCTCGCCCCAGACCCGATCGTTGTAGTCCCACATTTCGCTTTCGATAATGCCGGGACAGAAGGCGTTAACGGTAATGTTCCACGGCGCCAGTTCATGAGCCAGACTCTGGGTAATGCCGATGACCCCCATCTTGCTGGCGGCATAGTGCGGGGTATAGATAAATCCCTGACGTCCCTGGCCGGATGAGGTATTAATCAGACAACCGCCGTTCTGCTGCACCATATATTTCGCGGCTTCCCGGCAGCACAGCCAGACGCCGGTAGTGTTCACCGCCAGCACCCGCTCAAAATCGGCTTTCGGCATACTCCCGAAGCGATCGATGGTAATCACGCCCGCATTCTGAATCGAGACATCGATGCCCCCGAAGCGCGCCGCAGCCTGCTGATAAAGTTGCTGAACCTGCTGTTCGTCAGTGACATCCACTGTAAGCGGCAGGATGGCGACGTCGTAACGCGACTGGATTTCGGCCGCGGTCTCAAAAACGCGCTCCGCATTGGAAACCATCACCAGATTCGCACCATCCCGGGCAAAGCGCTCTGCGATACCCGCCCCAATCCCCCGGCAGGCGCCGGTGATCACCACCGTTTTTCCATGAAAATTTCGCTGCATTCTCTTTCTCCTGGTATCAGGCCGGTGCGCCGCAGCGCCCGGCGCAATGAGTGTCGGATTCGTTTTTCCAGTGGGTGCGGCTCACCGCCTCGCGCCACCCCTGGTAGCTTTCCTGAAGTCGCTGATGCCGGGCGGCATCGGGCTGCCAGACCTCATGCTGCGGTAGCAGCGCCAGCAGGGATTCATCGCTCAGACCATCCAGCACGCGCCGAGCCAGCAGGCCCGCTCCCAGCGCGGAAAGCTCTGCAGTGACGCTACGCGCCACAGGGCAGTTGAGCAGATCGGCCTGGAACTGCATCAGCCAGCCGTTGCGCGTTGGCCCACCGTCCACCATCAGCGTGCTGAGGTGGAAATCGGGGTGCTGCGCCATCGAGTCGATCACATCGGCTATCTGATAAGCAATGGCCTCCAGCGCCGCACGCACCAGATGCGCCGGGCTGCTACCACGGCTCAGCCCGCAGATAAGCCCGCGAGCGCGATCGTCCCACCAGGGCGCACCGGAGCCGGTCAGCGCCGGCACGAAATAGACACCGTCAGTAGAAGGAACAGAAGCTGGCAGACTCTGGAGCACATCGCTCCTCTGTACATCGGCCAGCGCGTTCATTCCGGTCAGTTGCAGCATCCAGGCCAGGCCGTCGCCGGTATGGGGAATATTGCCCTCCAGCCCGTAGACCGCCCGCTCGCCGTCATGCCAGGCAACCGTGGTGGCGAGCTGGGTGATGCGGGTATCCGGCGCAGGCAGCGGCGCCATCACCGAAGAGCCGGTGCCATAGGTGGCCTTAATGCCTCCCGGGCGCCCCAGTCCGTGCCCGTACAGCGCCGCGTGGGAATCTCCCACCATAGCGAGGATCGGAATACCGTCAGCGATACCCGTTATGCCTTTGGTGACGCCAAACTCGCTGGCCGACGGGCAAATCTCTGGCAGTGCGGCTTGCGGTATGCCGAACAGCGCCAGCATGGCGTCGTCCCACGCCAGGCTTTGCAGGTTGAGTAACTGAGTGCGGGCGGCGTTCGAGTAATCACAGCGAAACTGCGCGCCGCCGGTCAGACGCCACAGCAGCCAGGCATCGATGGTGCCCAGGCAGATTTCACCGTGCTGCGCGCGTTCATGCCCCTGAGGCGTGTTATCCAGCAGCCAGCGCATTTTGGAGCCGGAAAAGAGCGGTGCGACAGGCAAACCGGTGGTGGAACGAATCACTTCGTCCAGCCTGTCGCGCCGCAACCGTTCGCAGAAGGGGCCGGAGCGGGAGCACTGCCAGGTCAGCGCCGGGCCCAGCGGCTGACCGCTCTCCCGCTCCCAGCCAATGGCCGTTTCCCGCTGATTGCTGATTGCCAGCGCCGCAACCCGGGCTTCCCCTACCGCGCTAATCACTTCACGTAACACCACAACGGATTCGGCGAACAGCACATCGCCATCCTGCTCCACCCAACCCGGCCGCGGCGTGGCGAGCGTCAGCCCCCGGGAAGCGGTGGCAACCACGGCTCCCCGGCTATCGATGGCGACCGCCTTAACGTTACTGGTGCCTTCATCCAGCGCGACAATCACATCCTTATCCATGACTCACCTCCGACACCGGCGCCACCGCCTGTTTCTTTTCATGACGCCGCAGCAACAGAACTTTGTTCTGTAGCCGCTGCTGGAACTGGTCGATGACCACTGCGGTGACGATCACCAGCCCTTTAATCACCATCTGCCAGAAGTCGCTGACCCCCATCATCACCATACCGTCGGCCAGGAAGACGATGACGAAAGCGCCGATAATCGAACCGGAGACCCGGCCGCGACCGCCCGCCAGCGCCGTACCGCCCAGCACCGTGGCGCCAATGGCATCCATCTCGAACATATTGCCGGTCATCGGGTGCGCGGTCTGAAGCTGAGAAGCCACCACCAGTCCCACCAGTGCCGCACACAATCCAGAAAAGGCGTAAACGAAGATTTTGACGTTCACAATAGGCACCCCCGCCAGGCGGGCGGCGGATTCATTACCGCCGATGGCGTAGATATAGCGGCCCAGCGGCGTTTTGCGGGTCAGCCACAGACCCAGCGCCAGGAAGCCGACCATCAGCCAGATCGGGAAGTAGACGCCCAGTAGCGTACCGGAACCAAGCCAGGCGAAGCCGGTGTTGCCCAGCGCCTCGGCGCCATTAAGATTGGCGTAGGTGCTGCCGTCGTTAAACAGCAGCGCCGCGCCGCGGGCGACATACATCATGCCCAGAGTGCAGATAAAAGGAGCGACCCCAAGTCGGGTGATGACGGCACCGTTGATAAAACCAATAGCCAGCCCCACCAGCGCCACAAAGACGATGACTTCCGGGACGTTTAAAAACAGGATGTTATCTCCCCAAAGAGGAATTCCGTTGGTGAGCAGCGCTCCCGCCACCATGCCGCAGATTCCTGCCACCGCCCCAACGGAAAGATCGATACCGCCGGTCAGGATAACCAGGGTCATACCGATCGCCAGCAGGCCGGTAATCGCCACGTGCTGAGTCATAATCAGCAGGTTAGAGGGCGTCAGGAAGTTCGGGACCATCACGCTGAAAAAGCCGATGACGATCAGCAATGCGATGAAGGTTCGGGCCTTCAGCAAGGTCATGTACAGCCGATATTTCTGGTTCATTGTTTCACTCCTGGCTGATTATTCATGGGGCGTCGAAGCCGCTATCAGCTTTTCACGCGTCACCCCGGCTCGCGCCAGGTCCGCCGTAATGCGGCCATCCGCCATCACCAGCACCCGGTCGGCAAGGGCCATCACTTCATCAAGTTCGCTGGACGAGAACATCACCGCCAGTCCCTGACGCGCCATCTGACCAATCAGGTGGTAGACGTCGGTCCTGGCGCCTACGTCAATGCCGCGGGTGGGCTCATCCAGCAGTACCACTTCCGGCCGGGTCATTAACGCCTTGCCCAGCACCACCTTCTGCTGGTTACCGCCGCTCAGCGAGGTGATGGGCTGTTCGCTGTCGCCGACTTTAATAGCCAGTCGCTGAACCATCTCCTGAACCCGCTCGTGTTCCTGGTTTTCGCGCAGCCAGGAGCATGAATGCCAGAAGCCGCGCAGGCTGTGGTCGGAAAGGGTCATATTGGATTTGATGGACATCATCTGCACCACGCCTTCCCCCTGCCGGTCTTCCGGCACCAGCGCCACGCCGCGCTTCAGGCGCTGTTGGAAGTTCAGACCGTCGAGAGCCTCACCGTTCAGCGCGACCTTGCCTTCCTGACAGGGCATCAAACCAATTAGCCCCTTAAACAGCTCGGTACGCCCGGCGCCCAGCAGACCGTAAATGCCCACCACTTCGCCCTTACGCAGGCTGAAGGTCACGTCATTAAGCCGATAGCCGCCGTTCTGGTGTAGCGCGGTCAGCCCCGTGACCTCCAGCGCTGTCTCCCCTTGTTCGGCGGGCTGATAGTCGAAATGCTTTTTCTTGTCGCCCACCATCTGTTCGATAATCCAGGGCACGCTGGCGTCGCACACCTCGCGTTCGCAGATGAAGCGGCCATCGCGGAAGATGGTGATGTGATCGCCAATCTCCATCAGCTCTTCCAGCCGGTGGGAGATATAGATAATGGTGACGCCGCGCCGCTTAAGCTGTTCCATCACGTTAAACAGCACTTTCACTTCCGACTGACTGAGGGCCGAGGTGGGCTCATCCATAATCAGCACCCGGGTATCTTTAGAGAGCGCCCGGGCTATCTCTACCAGTTGCTGATGACCAATGCCCAGTTCACCCAACGGCGTATAAGGGTCGACATCCAGCTCCAGCCGTTCGAGCAACGACTTCGCCAGCGCGTACTGGTACTTTTCGTTAATCCGCCCGCGCTGGAAAAACTCGTTACCGATGAAGATGTTGTCCATCACGTTCATGTTCGGGAACAGATTAAGCTCCTGGAAGATGATGCTGATGCCATGCCGTTCCGCCTGGTGGGTCGAATTCAGGGTAACTGGCTCGCCATCAAGCCAGATCTCGCCGGACGAAGGGCTTTCCACTCCGGCCAGCATCTTCATCATCGTCGACTTTCCGGCGCCGTTTTCGCCGATGAGCACATTCACCCGGTTGCGATAGACCCGGTAATTAACGCTATCCAGCGCGGTTACGCCGGGGTAGATCCGGGACAGGTTGCGGGTTTCCAGAATCACCTCGTCCTGGGGAGTTGAAGTAGGCTGCGTCATGGCTGTCCCCCTTGCTGGCGGGTCGCCCGGGCGGGCGTAATATCCGGTAGCCGTTCCGGCGTATCCCAGGCGCTGAAGACGCCATCCACCGTAATCTGTTGACCCGGCTCAGGCGCAAGCGCTTTCATCATGGCGGAAGCTTTATCGTTAATCGCCCGGCTGTAGCTGCCGAACAGTACCTGATCGTTAAAATCCTGGTAGCTCACCTTGCGGTAGCCGTCGCGCAGCGCGGTGCCGCGAATGGTCGGCCCCAATTGCACGACTGCCCGCGTGCCGTCACTTGCCAGCAGCGTCATTTTGCCGCTGCGCGAGCGGGTATCCACCTTTTCCACCACACCGCTGAACTTAACGAAAAACACGCAGGGATTTTCGGCCTGACTGCGCCAGCCCAGTTGTTTACAGGCGCTATCGAAATCCGGCGCCGCCCGCAGCGCGGCCATCAGTTCACCGGCGGGACGGGCCTCATTCACCACCTGCGGCACCAGGCTCTGCTGCCACGTCTGCGCCACGTTCGCCATATGCGGATTGGGAGGATTTTTCAGATCCGCCAGCTCCTGCTGGGAGACAATGCGGCAACCGCCCAGCACCGGCGCGATAAGCGCCAGCGCCAGCCAGAGTTGTCTGGACATATTCTTCTCCTCTGCGCCCCGAACGGGGCGCCACAGCCGGTCCTCAGGACCCAAAATTAAAATCCTGCACCTTACTGGCGTTGTCCTTATCGACCAGAATGCCGCGGAACATCACACGCTGTTTGGCGGGCTTCTCCCCTTTCTGGAGATAAGCGTCGAGGTCGGTCACCCCCTGAGCGGCGATGGCCTGGGCCTGCAGCATCACGGTGGCTTTCAGGGTTCCGGCTTTCACCGCATCGCGTTCATCGTTGCTGCCATCAATGCCCACCACCGTCACATCGTTACGCCCGGCGGCCTTCAGCGCCGCAATCGCGCCCAGCGCCACCGGTCCGTTACCGCAAATCACCCCTTTCACATCCGGATGGGCCTGCAGAATGCTGTCCATAATGCGCTTGCCATCCAGCAGGGTGCCTTTGGCGTCCTGGCGGGCGATGCTCACCATATCCGGATACTGATCGATGACCTGATGGAATGAACGGGAGCGGGTCACGCAGTTATTGTCGGCCAGATTGCAGGTCAGCTCGGCATATTTGCCCTGCTCGCCCATGCTTTCGACAAAGACGTTGGCGACCTCTGAACCGGCCTGGAAGTTGTTGTGGGTGATCTGCACCAGCGCCACGTCATCCACCGGAATTTCCCGGTTGATCAGCACCACCGGAATACCGGCCTGCTTCGCTTTCTTAATGGCCGCTACGCTGGCGGTGGAGTCGGCATTGTCGAGAATAATGCCCTGAACTTTCTTACCGATGGCGGCATCGATCAGCTCGTTCTGTTTTTTCACATCCTCGCCGTGCGAAAGGACGCTGGTTTTATACCCCAGTTCCTTCGCTTTACTGCTGGCGCCTTTGGCCTCTGAGGCGTAGTAGGGGTTATCGAGGGAGTTCACCATTATCAGGATGGTGCCTTTTTCTGCAGCGGTAGCCGCCAGGCTGAGGGTACAGGCAGCCGCCGCGGTAAGTAATAAACGCAATTTCATAAGATGTTCTCTCTGTAATATCGTTATTGTCGGGTACAGCGAAACAGCGTTACTTCGGGGCTTACCAGATGGTGAAGCCCCCATCGATCATCAGATCGGCACCGGTAATCATGTCGCTGCCGTTACCGGCGAAGAACAGCACGGCGGCGGCAATCTCATCGGTGTAGGCGAAACGACCCAGCGGAATTAGCTGCTTCATGGTTTCGCCTTTCTCGCCACGCCAGGCCTTTTCGCCCATCGGCGTCAGCACCACAGTGGGCGAAAGGGTATTGACGTTGATATTCCAGGCGGCCAGCTCCTTAGCCATCACTTTGGTCATGCCCAGCAGCCCCGCTTTGGCGGAGGTATAAGCCACGTGGTTATCGATGGCGATGGATGCCGCCTGAGAGGCGATATTGATAATCTTGCCGCCGCGCCCGGCCTTCACCATCAGTCGGGCCGCCGCCTGGCTGCACAGGAATGGGCCGGTCAGATTCACGTCCAGTTGCTTACGCCACTCGGCGATATCAGTTTCCAGCACCGGTTGCAGCATGACGTAGCCTGCGCAGTTAATCAGAATGTCGATTTGCCCGTAGTGGCGCTCGACTTGTGCAAACGCCTGTTCGACCGAGGCCGGGTCAGTGACATCGCACTCCACGAACAGCACCCGGTCAGCATCGAAGCGCTCCGCCTCCTGCTGCGCCTTTTCACGCTCGAACCCCGGATAAAGCAGCGCCAGCCTGGCGCCCTTTTCCAGCAGCATCTCATTGCTGGCCATAGCGATTCCGCCCAGACCACCGGTCACCACCGCCACTTTGTCGCTCAAATCACCGGAGGTATCTACGCCGTAGCGCAGGTTGACGTCGTATTCACCGCTCATTGTTGTCTCCTTAATCAAGCCAGGGGGGAAGTCGCAACCTGCTCCAGCACCTGACGCAGCCCCTGTGCATCAATGCGGAACTGGCGGCGCAGCGCTTTACGGCTGCTACTGTGGGTAAACTCATAGGGCGGTACGCCCAGCGGCGTGAAGCGCTGAGGCAGGCGATATTTGTGCAGAATCTCACCAATAATGCTGCTAAGGCCACCGCTAAGAACGTGTTCTTCTACCGCGATCGCATGTGGATGCGCGTTAATGAGCGCGACGATCGCCTGTTCGTCCAGCGGCCATAGCGAAGGCAGAGAGACGATGGTGACATTGGGGAGGGAGGCGGCCAGCGCTTCGTGCACAATGGTGCCCAGGCAGAACACCACTGCATCGCCCCCTTCCTGCAACACCACCGGCTTACCCGGCGTAAAGCGCCAGTCGTTGTCATGCAGCACCGGCAGCTTATCGCTGTCCATCCGGATATAGACCGGCCCCTGATGAGCAATGGCATGGCGGGTAATCTCCCTGGCCTGGCTGGCATCCGCAGGAGCGAAGATTTGCAGGTTGCCGAAGCTACGGGCAATGGCGATATCGTTCATGCAGTGGTGGGTGGCCCCCAGCGGGCCGTAGGCAAAACCGGCATTCAGCCCCAGCATTTTTACATTGGTATCGGAATAGCAAATGTCGTTCTTCACCTGCTCGTTGGAGCGCGCCAGCAGAAAGGGGGCGGCATTGGCCGTAAAAACCGTGCGTCCGCTCAGGGCTATACCCGCCGCCATACCGACCATGTTCTGTTCGGCAATCCCCACGTTGACGACCCTGTCGGGGTACGCCTTTTCGAAGGGCGCGATTTTCGATGTGGAGGTGGAATCCGCCACCATTACGTTCAGATTGGCCCCCTGTTGCTGGGCTTCCAGTAAGGTTGCAATCACTGCATCACGTAAATCTTGCATGGTTAGTCCTCCAGTTCCGCCAGCCCCTGGGCAAGCTGTTCATCGTCAGGTACGGCGTGATGCCAGGCGGGAACATTCGCCATAAAGGAAATGCCGTGGCCCTTTTCGGTATTGGCCAGAATGACGCGCGGTTTATCCACCGAAGGCGCCGTCGCCGCCTGGTAAATAGACAGCGGGTCGTGTCCGTCGCACTCCAGCACTTCGAAACCAAAGGCGCTCCACTTTTCGCCCAAAGGCTCCAGCGGCATGATCTCCTCGGTGGCCCCAGCCAGTTGCAGCCGGTTGCGATCGACAATGGCGACCAGGTTGTCGAGCCGGAACTTACTGGCAGACATCGCCGCCTCCCAATTGGAGCCTTCCGCCAGTTCGCCATCTCCCAGCAGAACAAAGGCCCGGCGGTGACCGCGACCGGCCAGCTTATTGCCCAATGCCAGTCCGACCGCAATCGGCAGGCCATGGCCCAGGCCGCCGGAGTTAATCTCGACCAGATCCGGCAGCTTCTGACGCACCGGATGCCCGGCCAGTAAGGTGTCATCCCCCATAAACTGCGTCAGTACCCCTGGGTCGAGCAGCCCCATCGCCGCCGCGCTGCAGTAAAGGCCGCCGGCACCGTGCCCCTTGGACAAAATAAAACGATCCTGGTCCGGACGCGGTCCTGAGCGATCCATTACCGCCATATACAGCGTGCAGAGAATGTCGATCTCTGAGAGATCGGCCCCGGTGTGCCCCTTGCCTGCTCTGTGGTTCATTTCCAGCACATAGCGCCGGGCCTGACGCGCCGTCTGTTTGATTGCCTGTAGGTCCACGTTTACCTCCGGATCTTAACGATCGTGATGACAGAATTCGCTTCGATCGCTTTCATTTGATTTTCGATCGAAAATGTATATGGTTTATTTAGCCGATTCTGTGGCGTTGATCAAATATAAAACAAAAATCATTCGAAAATATGACGGTAATAAAACGGCAAATTCGCTTTCCTTACAGCGCAGCGCTAAACTGCGGAGCACGGAAAAGAGCACCACTTCATTACGTTCACAGAAAGGAGCGTTTCGATTGAAAAACAAGACCGAACAACTGGCGGATATGCAGCAGCGCAGGGATAAGATCCTTGAGATGATCCGTGAAGATGGCACGGCTTCCGTGAAGCAGTTAACGGAAACCTTTGGTCTGACGGAAGCGACTATCCGTACCGATCTGCGTGAACTACAGAAGGCGGGCTTTGTGCAGCGCTACTACGGCGGCGCCACACTGGTGACCGGCAAACAGAATACCGGGGCGTTACTGCTGGAACGCCAGACTCATCTGGAACAGAAAGACGCCATCGGCCGACTGGCTGCCCAACAGATCGAAAATGGCGATACCGTGATCTTTGATTCCGGTACGACCACCACCGCCATTGTCGAACATATGCAGCATATTCACCGCCTGTCGGTGACCACGACCGCGGTAAATATCGCCCTGAAGCTGGGTGGCGAGCCCGGCATCAACATCCTTCTGACCGGCGGCACCTTTAAGTTTCCGACCCTCTCCACCTCTGGCGAAAAGGCCGCCAGCTTTTTCGAAAATGTGCTGGCCGAAAAGCTGTTTCTTGCCACCGCGGCCATCTCGCCGCGTATGGGTCTGAGCTTTCCCAGCGAAACCGATATTAAGGTGAAGAGTGCGATGATCCGTTCGGCGAAAACGGTCTACGTGGTGGCGGACTCCAGCAAGATCGACAAGGTGTCGATGTTCGCCCTACCCTGCGACTGGAGCAGCATTCACTATCTGATTACCGACAGCGGCATCAGCAATGAGTCAGTCCGCGCCTTTGAAGCGCTGGGGGTGGAGGTGCTGGTGGCCTGAAGGGCTGATGTCAAAAAGGGAGCCAACGGCTCCCCTAACTGAAATTACCCTCCCAGATAAGCGCTTCTCACCGCTTCGTTAGCCAGTAGCGCTTCGCCGGTATCTTCCAGCACCACCCGACCGTTTTCCAGCACGTAACCGCGATCCGCCAGCTTGAGAGCCTGATTGGCGTTCTGCTCCACCAGGAAAATGGTCATTCCTTCACGTCTGAGCTGTTCGATAGTGTCAAAGATCTGCTGGATAATAATCGGCGCCAGCCCCAGAGAAGGTTCGTCCAGCAGCAGCAGCCGCGGGTTGCTCATCAGCGCCCGGCCAATGGCCAGCATTTGCTGTTCTCCGCCAGACATGGTCCCGGCGCGCTGAGTGCGGCGTTCCAGCAGGCGGGGAAACAGTTCATAAACCCAGCGCTGGCGCTCCTGGTACTGCTGTTTGTCGCTAAAGAAACCGCCCATGGCCAGGTTCTCTTCCACCGTCATCCGGGCGAATACCCGCCGCCCTTCCGGCACGATGGCCACCGCCTCGCGCATAATTTTTGCAGTAGGCCAGTCGGTGATGGTTTTACCGTCGAATGCAATGGTGCCGTGAGTGGCGCGGGGATCGCCGCACAGGGTGCCGAGCAGCGTGGTTTTCCCGGCGCCGTTGGCGCCGATAAGCGTGACTATTTCTCCCTTGTTAACGGTCAGGCTCACCTCATGCAGCGCCTGTATTTTCCCGTAATGCGCGCTCACCCGGTCGAAAGTCAACATCGTCTTTTCCATCTCAGGCTTCTCCCAGATAAGCGCGAATAACATCAGGATGATTACGGATCTGTTCCGGCGTGCCGTTGGCCAGCGGCGTTCCCTGGTTCACGACATAGATACGGTCTGAAATCCCCATCACCAGCTTCATATCATGCTCAATCAGCAGCACCGTGGTGTTATGGCGATCGCGCAGCTCCACAATCAGTTCATCGAGCTCTTTGGTTTCGCGAGGATTCAGCCCCGCAGCCGGTTCGTCGAGCATCAGGATCTGCGGCTGAGTCACCATACAGCGGGCGATCTCCAGCCGCCGCTGCTGGCCGTAGGCCAGGTTACTGGCCTGACGGTTGGCGTGCTCCAGCAAACCAACGCGCTCCAGCCATACGGCAGCGCGATCCAGCGCTTCACTCTGAGTCCGGCGGAAGGCCGGGGTCTTGAGCAGACCGGAAAACAGACCGGTTTTCAGTTGCAGATGCTGTGCCACCAGCAGGTTTTCAATTACCGTCATTTCGCGAAACAGCCGCACGTGCTGGAACGTTCGTACCACCCCAAGGCGGGCAATAGCCTGGCCCGGTAACCCTTCCAGATGACGATCGCCCAGCATAATGGTGCCGCCGGTGGGCTTATAAAAGCCGGTCAGGCAGTTAAAGACCGTGGTTTTACCGGCGCCGTTGGGGCCGATTAGCGAAACGATCTCGCCTGCGTTTAGCGACAGCTCCACATTGTTGACCGCCAGCAGGCCGCCGAAGCGCATCATCAGACCGCTAACGGCAAGTAATGGCTGACTCATGCGCGCTCTCCTTTGCTATTTTTTAGCTTCAGTTTTGTGCGGGTCATTGGCAGCAGCCCCTGAGGACGCCAGATCATCATCAACACCATCAGCCCCCCCAGTACCAGCATGCTGTACTCATTGAGATCGCGCATCAGTTCGCGCGACACCACCAGCAGAATCGCGGCCAGAATCACCGCAAACTGGGAACCCATACCGCCCAGTACGACAATCGCCAGCACAAAGGCCGACTCGGCAAAGGTGAAGGATTCCGGGCTGACAAAGCCCTGGCGCGCAGCGAAAAGAGTTCCGGCAAAACCCGCGAAAGCGGCGCTGATGGTAAAGGCCGTCAGCTTAATGCGCGTCGGGTTCAGCCCCAACGAACGACAGGCGATCTCATCCTCGCGCAGCGCTTCCCACGCCCGGCCTAGCGGCATGCGCAGCAGGCGGTTAATCACAAACAGCGTGACCACCACCAGCAGCAACGCCACCAGGTAGAGGAAGATCATGCGATCGCCGGGATCGTACTTAATATCGAAGAAGTGGCTGAAGGTATCCCAGCCGCCATCGCGAGCGGTACGGCTGAACTCCAGGCCAAACAGCGTCGGCTTGGGGATCTGACTGATCCCGTTGGGCCCCCCGGTAAATTCAGTGTTATTCAGCAGCAGAATACGCACGATCTCACCGAATCCCAGCGTCACAATCGCCAGATAATCCCCCCGCAAACGCAATACCGGGAACCCCAGCAGGAACCCCGCGGCGGCGGCCACCAGCCCGGCCAGCGGCAGGCAGGTCCAGAATCCCAGACCGTAATAGTGATTCAGCAGGGCAAAGGTGTAGGCGCCGATGGCGTAAAATCCGCCATAACCCAGCACCAACAGGCCGGACAGCCCCACCACCACGTTCAGCCCCAGCCCGAGGATAATGTAGATCATGGTCAGGGTGGCGATATCCACCGAACCGCGGGTCACCATGAACGGCCAGGCGACGGCAGCCAGCAGCAGCGCCAGCAGGAACAGCTTCTGGCGCGGCGTGGAGCCATCGATGGCGGGCAGCACCCACTTCGGCCCGCTCACCCCTTTCAGACGCTGCTGAATCACAGGACGCAGCAGTTGCACCACAAACACCGCGCCGCAGCCAATCGCAATCCAGTGCCAGCGAACGTCGGCGGCACTGCCTACCACCAGCCGGGTGCCGTCCAGCCCCAACTGCACGCCCATAAAGATGGCGGACAAAATAAAGAACAGAGCGGTGGAAATCAGCGCGCCCAGAATATGCGTCGGCTTCATACCTTTTCCACCTCCGGACGGCCAAGAATGCCGGTCGGCATCACCAGCAGCACGCCAATCAGCAGTGCGAAGGAGACCACATCTTTATATTCCGTGCTCAGGTAGGCAGAGGTTAGCGCCTCGGCCACGCCAAGCAGCAGGCCGCCTATCATAGCGCCAGGAATACTGCCAATACCGCCCAGCACTGCGGCGGTAAAGGCTTTCATCCCCGCCATAAAGCCAATGTAGGGATTGATCACGCCGTAGAACTGTCCCAGCAATACCCCGGCCACTGCCGCCATGATCGCGCCGATCACAAAGGTCAGGGAGATTACCCGGTCGGTATTGATGCCCAGCAGGCTCGCCATCTTCAAATCTTCAGCACAGGCGCGACAGGCCCGGCCCATCTTTGAGTAGCGAATAAACAGAGTCAGCGCCAGCATCGATATCAGGGTCACGCCCCAAATCACCAGTTGCATGGTGGTGACAGTGGCAGAGAAGTTTTCACCGTGAGCCACGGCCCAGCGCCCGGTAAACAGGCTGGGCAGCGCCACATCCCGGGATCCTTCGGTCAGGCTGACGGTGTTTTGCAGGAAAATAGACATTCCGATCGCCGAGATCAGCGCGATCAGACGCTTGGAGCTGCGCACAGGCCGATAGGCAACCCGTTCAATGCTCCAGCCATACACGCTGGCAATGACAATCGCACCGACAAAAGCGGCGCCAATCAGCAGCCAGCCAGCGTCTATGCCCATCATCAGTAGCGCCGCGATAATCATAAAAGAGACATAGCTACCGATCATATAGACTTCGCCGTGAGCGAAGTTAATCATACCGATAATGCCGTAAACCATGGTGTAACCGATGGCGATCAGCGCATAGGTGCTGCCAAGGGTTACGCCATTAAACATCTGCTGCAAAAAATAGAGAAACTGCTCAGACATAGCTTAACCTTTGAGAGTATGTGTAACGCGGTAGGAATGGGGGTTACGGCTGGCCTGATGTCGCCCGCCGTCGGCAAAAGCAGGCATCCCTGCCGCTAAACGCGCTGACTCCCAGGCGGATATGCCAGACTGGCTTCCTGATATCATCATCGATAATTCCCGTGTGTGTTGAAGTGGTTGTTGTGTTTATCTTTTTCTTTTTTCAGAGTCGCCTGTGACTGAAGGCGAAGCGCCACCTTCAATATTAAGCGTAATCGGGAGTGGCCCCCCAATATTTCAGGGATATTATTCTGGTTTATGACGTAGATAAACAATAAACGTGGTACTACATTCAGGAGCGTTTTAGGTTATTAAACCAATTTATCCGGACCATTCCGGATATTTATTCCTTTTATTTTTCCAGTTTCATTTTTATAAACCATGCCAGGTTAATAATATAAACAAATTCACTGGCAATTTCGGTGGCGATGAGACGCTAAAAAACGACGCAGGAAGGCCACTTGCGCCACCAGGGGATTGGGGTACACTTTCCCCTCCTCATTCCTGATGTTATGAATCCTTATGAAGCTGACCATTGTTCGCCTCACGGCACTCTCCCCCCAGGATAAAATCGATCTGGAAAAAATCTGGCCAGAATACGCGCCTGCCGACCTGACGCTGGATGAAAGCCACCGTCTTTACGCGGCCCGATTCAATGAACGCCTGCTTGGCGCGCTGCGGGTTACCTGCAACGGAACACATGGCGAACTGGATTCCCTGCGAGTGCGGGAACTGACCCGACGCCGTGGGGTGGGTAAATATCTGCTGGAAGAAGCCATGCGCGATAACCCGCAGGTCAGCGACTGGCGGATGTCAGCCCAGGGTGTGGAGGATAATGCGGTGATGACGGCGTTTATGCTGGCCATGGGATTCCAGGCTGAAGCCGACGGCTGGCGCCGGTGAATGACCGGCGCCATACACGGCGCCAGTCGATCGTCTGTTACTTCGCGTCGCTGGCCGTGCCATCGGCGTGCCAGGTAAAGACCCCGAACTCAAAACCTTTGAGATCGCCCTTCTCGTCCCAGGTCAGCGGCCCCATAACGGTTTTCGCGCCTTTGGCCTTCAGGTCTTTTGACAGATCCTCCGGCTCTTCACTGCCGGTACGCTCCAGCGCCTGAGCCAGCGACTGTACCGCTGCATAGGTAGTCCAGACGAAGGCGCCGCTCGGGTCGCGTTTCTTCGCGCGAATCGCATCCACAACCGGTTTGTTTTCCGGCATCTGGTCATAGTTCTTGGGCTTGGTCACCAGCATCCCTTCCGCCGCTTCTCCTGCAATGTTAGACAGCGATACGTTGGCGACCCCTTCCGGCCCCATAAACTGCGTTTTCAGACCTGCGGCCCGGGCCTGGCGCAGCATCTGCCCCATTTCAGGGTGGTAGCCACCGTAGTAAACAAAGTCGATATTCTCTTTTTTCAGACGCGCGACCAGGGTGGAGAAGTCCTTATCGCCTGCGGTAATACCGTCGAAGAAGACCACATCAGTGCCGCCTTTCTTCAGCCCGTCGCGTACCGCGCGCGCCAGCCCCTCGCCGTACTGCTGCTTATCGTGAATCACCGCAATGCGCTGGGGTTTAACCTTTTCCAGAATATAACGCGCTGCGGTGGGGCCCTGATCGGAGTCCAGACCGGTGGTGCGCAGAATCAACTGATAACCGCGAGCGGTCAGTTCCGGCGCGGTAGCCGCCGGGGTAATCATCAGGATCCCTTCATCTTCATAGATATCGGAAGCGGGTTGGGTAGAAGAAGAGCAGAGGTGACCAATCACATAGCGCACGCCGTCATTCACCACTTTGTTCGCCACCGCCACGGCCTGCTTCGGGTCACAGGCGTCGTCATATTTCACCGCCACCAGCTTATCCCCTTTAATGCCCCCTTTCGCGTTAATATCGGCAATCGCCTGCTCCGCGCCGGTAAACTGCTGGTCGCCATACTGCGCCACCGGGCCAGACATTGCGCCGACGACCGCCACTTTAATATCCTTCGCCAGCAGCGAATGGCTAAACGCTAACGCAATACATCCCGTAAGTAACGCCTTACCCTTGATATTCATCCTGATGTTCCCCTTATTGTTGTGTTTTAAATTGTGTTTGCATTTATAACCAGAAGATTATTTTTTACCGTTCCGCTTTGATTTGGAAATAATTAACGGACTCCGCTAGAACATACTCTATTTCTTGCGGTCGGGAATAATAATTTTACTGGATGAAGCCTGAGAGAGTGACCGGGGCAAAAAAAATCCCGCCAGGGATGAAGTCCGGGCGGGAAAAAGGGCCCACGCGGGAATTACCAGCCCGCAGGCAGATAACCCAGCGCGGAAGCCACGGCGTAAACGGCGCTGGCAAGATAGAGCAGCACAATAAGGGCCTGAATCGCCGGATGCGTGATCGGGGAGCAGCACTGCCAGGTCGGGGTGATATCCCCATTCTGGCGGGCACCTTTCAGGATCAGAATCGGCATGATCGAGAGGATCACTCCGCTAAACGCCCCGGCAAAGTAGAGTGCGTTCACAAACGAAACCATGCCGCTGTAGGCCAGAATAAACGGCGGGATCGCCACAATCAGCAGCACCAGAAAACGTCGCCCCATTTGGGTATCTTCGCCTAACCGGAATTTATCGAAGATATTGGTCAGAAAGCTGCCACCCAGCCCCCAGTAGGAGGTCAGCATGGCGCACAGGGCGAAAATATTGGCCGAAAAGAAGGCCCATTCCCCAAGCGCCCGCCCCCAGGAGATGGTGGCGACATCGGTAATCTCATCCAGACCATTCAGTACGATAACCGAAAGCGGCACCAGCGCCAGTAGCGTAAAGGTAATGCCCATACCGGTCATGATGGCCCGCGGTAGCTGTTCCGGTTTATCGGCGAAGCCGCGCGCCATTTCCGGCACGATATACTGCGCCGCGAAACAGAAAGCCACCACGTTAAACACCGGCACCATGTAGCGCCAGTCGCCATCCAGCAGATAGCGCATCTGGGTGGTTTCTTTCAACAGGGTGGCTACCACCAGCACGGAGATCATCACCACCATTCCGACACTGATAAATTTCTCGCCGCGGCCAATGGCCTTCAGGCCCAGCCACAGCACTCCGGCGGCGGGAATAAAGAATAAAAGACTGCCCAGCGCCGGGGAGATCCCCAACAATGATTGCAGAAGCTTTCCGCTGCCGGTCATATAGGCGGTTAACGCCCCTACGCTATTAACGCAGACCGACAGGAACATCAGCCAGGCGCCGGGTTTGCCGACATAGCGCTCTGACAGGCCGCTGAGCTGCAGATGTTTACGGGTACGCAGCGTGGCTTCCGCCACATACAGCATGGTGATGGTGGTTAATCCTCCCACCAGCGCCAGCCAGAACAGCAGCGGAAAGAATCCCGCTTTGCTGGAGGCATAGGCGATAGACAGTACGCCAGCACCGATATTGGTACCGACGATCATCGCCACGCCTTCCAGAAAACTGAGCGATTTGGCGGGGGCGGTTACCCGCTCTCGGGCGGTATAAGCCCCGGACAACGTGGTGTTCTCGGACATAAGTCTTCCTTCGGGTACCGGCAGCCTGCGCTGCCGGAACAGGTGGATTTCATGATGATTAACGGCTTACATCGATGCACAGATACTTAAGTTCCAGATACTCTTCGATGCCGTAGCGGGAGCCTTCACGACCCAGCCCGGACTGTTTTACGCCGCCAAACGGCGCCACTTCGTTAGAGATAAGCCCGGTATTCACGCCGACCATGCCGTATTCCAGAGCTTCCCCCACCCGCCACTGACGAGCGGCATTAGCGGTAAACAGGTAAGCGGCCAGACCAAATTCGGTATCGTTAGCCATTGATACCACTTCGGTTTCATCGCGAAAGCGGAAGACAGGCGCCACCGGTCCGAAGGTCTCTTCACGGGCGAAGCGCATTTCCTGAGTGACGCCGGTGACCAGCGTCGGCTGGAAGAAGGTGCCGCCCAGCGCGTGCGGCTGACCGCCAGCGACCAGCGTGGCGCCCTTATCCAGGGCATCACGGATATGGATCTGTACCTTTTCCACCGCCTGGGTATCGATAAGCGGCCCCTGGCTGGTTTCAGCCCGGGAACCATCGCCAACCTGCAAGTCGGCAACGGCGGCAGCCAGTTTTTCGACCAGCGCATCGTGAATGCCATCCTGAACGTAGATGCGGTTGGCGCAGACGCAGGTCTGGCCGCTGTTACGAAACTTCGACGCCATAATCCCTGCTACGGCGGCATCCAGATCCGCATCGTCAAAGACGATGACCGGCGCGTTTCCGCCCAGCTCCAGCGACAGTTTTTTGATGGTCGGCGCGCACTGGGCCATCAGCAACCGCCCCACTTCCGTGGAGCCGGTAAAGCTCAGCTTGCGTACCACCGGGCTGTCACACAGGGTTTTACCCACCTGCGCCGCGTCGCCGGTGATCACCTGCAGCACCCCTGCCGGAATCCCCGCTTCCACCGCCAGTTGGCCTAACGCCAGGGCAGTCAGCGGCGTCTGTTCGGCGGGTTTGACTATCATGACGCAGCCCGCGGCCAGCGCTGGTGCCGCCTTGCGGGTGATCATGGCAGCCGGGAAGTTCCACGGCGTGATGGCCGCGCAAACCCCAACCGGCTGCTTCACCACCACCAGACGCTGATTAGCCTGCGGCGACTGCAATACCGAGCCGTCCACCCGCAGCGCTTCAGCCGCGAACCAGCTAATAAACGACGCCGCATAGGCCACTTCGCCACGGGCTTCAGCCAGTGGCTTGCCCTGTTCGGCAGTGATAAGCCGGGCCAGATCCTCCTGGGCCGCCATCATCTTCTCTGCCCAGGCGTTGAGCAGTGCCCCACGAGCTTTGGCGGTGAGCTGTTTCCACGCCTGCCAGGCCTGATTAGCGCTTTCTATTGCCTGTAAGGTTTCCGCCTCGCTAAACTGCGGCACGCTGGCAAGGGTTTCGCCGGTCGCCGGATTCATCACCGGCTCCCGGGCGCCGCTCATGGCATCACACCATTCGCCATTGACCAGGCACTGCTGACGTAATAAATCGGGTTGATTCAGTTTGAGCATCGCTGGGGCCTCCTTAGATCCGGGACAGAATGCGGGACAGAATGTCGAGAGCGCGGCTGAACTGCGCATCCGGAATAGTCAGCGGATAGAGGAAGCGGATCACGTTGCCGTAAATCCCACAGCTCAGCAGCAGCAGCCCTTCTTCCCTGGCCTGTTTCAGCACCTGCTGGACCAGGGCAGGAGAAGGCTCGCCGCTTTTAGGATCGTTAAGCTCCACGGCGACCATCGACCCCAGAGCCCGGATATCTGCAATGGCCGGACAGTGCTGACGCGCCTGGGTGAGCGTTTCCACCAGATGACTGCCCAGTTCATCAGCGCGCTGGCACAGCTTCTCTTCGGTAATCACATCCAGTACCGCATGGGCCGCGGCTACCGCCAGCGGGTTACCGGCGTAAGTGCCACCCAGACCGCCTGGTGCCGGGGCGTCCATAATCTCTGCGCGCCCAGCCACAGCGGAAAGCGGCATGCCGCCTGCCAGGCTTTTCGCCATGGTGATCAGATCCGGTTTAACGTCGTGGTGCTCCATCGCAAACAGACGACCGGTACGGGCAAAGCCAGTCTGGACTTCATCCGCCACCAGCAGGATGCCGTGCTGGTCGCACAGCGCTCGCAGGGCTTTGGTGAACGCCGGCGGCGCCACGTTAAAGCCCCCTTCACCCTGAACCGGCTCCAGGATGATGGCGGCCACCTGATCCGCCGCGATATCGGTTTTAAACAGGCGATGCAGGCTGGCCATGGCATCGTCAACCGAAACGCCGTGGGCGGCATTAGGGTACTGAGCGTGGAACACCGAGCCCGGGAAAGGGCCAAAACCGATTTTGTAAGGAGCCACTTTGCCGGTCAGCGCCATGGTCATAAAGGTACGACCGTGGAAACCGCCGCCGAAGGTGATTAGCCCCGGGCGACCGGTAGCGGCGCGGGCGATTTTCACCGCGTTTTCCACCGCTTCCGCTCCGGTAGTGAAGAACGCGGTCTTACAGGGACCTTCAACAGGCGCGCAGGCGTTGATGCGCTCCGCCAGCGACACATAGCTTTCATAAGGAACAATCTGGTAAGCGGTATGGGTAAAGGCCTGGAGCTGCTGTTCTACAGCCGCCGTGATTCGCGGGTGGCGATGCCCGGTATTCAGCACCGCAATCCCCGCCGCGAAGTCGATCACCTCATTGCCTTCCACATCCCACAGCGTGGCGTTTTCCGCCTTCTGCGCATAAAAATCACACATTACCCCCACGCCACGCGGCGTGGCGCTAAGACGGCGCTGGTTCAGTTCTGAATTGTTCATCCCGATCTCCTCCCGGTCATAAGTTACTTTTATGCAACAAATTTGAAACAGTCACCTTTATTTACCCGGGGATTGGCCCTACAATCGAGTGCCAGTCTGGAATATTTAATGGATCCAATTGTGCAAACTCTGGTCGGCGATCTTCTGTGGGTCAGGCTCAATGAGGAGCCGGATAAGCGGCTACAGCGGCGGCTTTATAACGCGATTCGCCGCACAATTCTTGACGGTAGCCTGCTGCCCGGCAGCCGGATGCCCGGCTCGCGGGATCTGGCGCAGCAGCTTGGGCTATCAAGAAACACTGTTCTAACCGTTTATGAACAACTTCTGGCGGAAGGTTATATTGTCGCCAGGCGGGGAAGTGGTACTTTTGTCGCGGATACCGCACCGGATAGCTTTTTATCCTGCCAGAGCGAGCAGGACGACGGGGGAGAAGGCGCCACGCCATCGGGCCTTTCCCGACGCGGGGAGCAGTTGCTCAACCGGGCCAGCGCCAGCCCACGTCAGTGGGGAGCCTTTATTCCCGGCGTGCCGGACGTTAGCGCCTTTCCCCACCGCCTGTTCAGTAAAATTCAGGCGCGACTCGGCCGCCGCCCGCCACCGGAACGATTAACCTATAGTGGCCAGGGCGGCACTCCCGAACTCAGAAACGCGCTGGTGGATTACCTGCGGGTCGCCCGCTCGGTGCGCTGTCATGCCGATCAGATTCTGATTACCGAAGGGACACATCAGGCCATCGATCTGGTGGCCCGTATGCTGTGCGACGCCGGGGATCACGCCTGGATCGAGGAGCCCTCCTACTGGGGGATTCGCAACGTGCTGAAGATTAACGAAATCAATATGCATCCAATACCGGTGGATCATCACGGCATGATCGCGCCGGAACAGGTGAATAAACCACCGCGTCTGATCTTCGTCACCCCCTCCCATCAGTATCCGCTGGGCGCCGTGATGAGCCTGGAGCGGCGCCGTCATCTGCTGGCGCTGGCGCGCCATACCGGCGCCTGGATTGTGGAAGATGACTACGACAGCGAATTCCGCTTTTCCGGGCAGCCGATTCCGGCATTGCAGGGGCTGGTGGCCGATGCACCGGTTATCTATATGGGCACCTTTAGCAAGACGCTCTACCCGGGGCTGCGCATCGGTTATGTGGTGCTGCCACGCCCGCTGGCAGAGCGTATGAAAACGGCCCACGCCGAACTGTATCGCAGCGGTCATTCGATAATCCAGGCAGCGCTGGCGGAATTTATTCAGGCCGGGCACTACACCGCCCATATTCGCCGGATGCGGTTGCTCTACGGCAGACGCCGGGCGTTCGTCCGCGCTCTGATTGAACATGAGCTCGGCCCCGATGCCGTGAGCGATTTCAGCGATAACGCCGGACTGCATATGATCCTTAATCTGCCGTCGGGCAGCGATGATGTCGCCATCGCTCAACTGGCCAACCAGCGCAATATTCTGGTACGTCCACTGTCGCGCTATTATCTGACCGACAGACGGCGCAGCGGCCTGATTATGGGGTTTGCCAGCCAGCCGGAAGAGCAGATGGCAGCGGCGTTTCAGACCCTGTTGACCTGTATTCGCGAGGCATAAAAATCAGCCAGGAGCCACCATGCGCGGAAATGAATTCGCTGAACTGCAGGCATTTGTCTGTATCACCGAGCAGGGGAGTTTCGTCCGTGCGGCGGAAAGGCTACAGGTTTCCCCCTCGGCACTGAGCCAGACCATCAAAGGGCTGGAAGCGCGGCTTGGCGTGCGCCTGTTTCATCGCACCACCCGACGGGTCGGAATGACGCAAGCGGGTGAAAGGCTGTTGAAACGACTCAAACCCGCCTTCGCCGAGATTGAATCCGCCATTACCGATACCACAGAACTGGGAGAGCAGCCACGCGGTAAGCTGCGGCTTCACACCTTCCGCGTTGGCTATCAACTCTATCTCGAACCGTTACTGGCGGCGTTCGCCGAAACCTGTCCCGAAATTGAACTGGATCTGACGCTGGATGACCACCCGGTGGATATGATCGAATCCGGATTCGATGGCGCTATTCGCCTTGGCGAACTGCTCGAACAGGACATGGTGGCAATCCCGCTGGGACCGATGTTGCGCCATTGCGTAGTGGCTTCGCCCGACTATGTGGCGAGGTACGGCAAACCCCGCACTCCTTCTGAACTGCATCAACACCGCTGCATCAACTGGCGCTGGCCAGGGCAGATACACCCTTATCAGTGGGAGTTTCAGCGCGATAGTGGCTGGTTCCGGGTGGCGGTTAACGGCCCTTTGATCGTCAACGATCTCCGGGCGATGCTCGACGCTGCCGTCAACGGCGTTGGCATCGCCTTTAGCGTTGAAGCCTGGGCGACGCCGCTAATCCGCGAGGGGCGTCTGGTCACCATGCTCGAACCCTGGTGCGCGCCGTTCGACGGCTTTTATTTCTGCTATCCGCGCCAGAGGCACCACCTGGCCGCCATGCGGGCATTCATCGACTTCCTGAAGCAACATGTCAGGTAAAACGCCTGATTATATACATCTGACTTCATAATCTATGAAGTTTCCCGCCGATTATTCTTGCTGACTTAATCCATAGACTGCTCTTCGTGAACAGGGCGCATGCCCGATCGCCATCAACAGAAGGAATGACCATGAACGATATATCCAACAAAGTCGTCCTGATAACGGGAGCCAGCAGCGGTATTGGCGCAGCTACGGCACGCCATCTTGCCGGTTCAGGGGCCAGATTAATGCTGGGCGCGCGGCGCGGCGACCGCCTGGAACAACTGGTAAGCGAGATTCGCGAAGCGGGCGGCGAAGCCGACTTTCGCGAACTGGACGTTACCGACATTGAATCGATGCAGGCCTTTGTCGCCGCGGCGCGGGAAAGCTATGGCTGTATCGACGTGATAATCAACAATGCCGGTGTGATGCCACTATCGAAGCTGGAGGCACTCAAGCTCGACGAGTGGAACAGGATGATCGACGTTAACATCCGCGGCGTGCTCCACGGTATCGCAGCGGCACTTCCCCTCATGCAAAGCCAGGGCTCAGGGCAGGTCATCAACCTGTCGTCGATCGGCGGCCATAGCGTAGTACCGACGGCTGCGGTCTATTCCGCCACCAAGTTTGCCGTTATGGCTATTTCCGAAGGTTTGCGTCAGGAGGTCGGCGGCAATATTCGCGTTAGCGTTATCAGTCCGGGAGTGACCGAATCCGAACTGGCGGATACCATCACCGATGCCTCCGCCCGTGAGGCCATGAAGTCGTTCCGTGCCGGTGCGATGCCGGCAGAAGCTATCGCCCGTGCCATCGCCTTTGCCATTGCGCAACCGCCCGATGTCGATGTCAGCGAAATCATCGTGCGGCCAACGGCAAGCCCGTACTGATTTCTCCTGCCAATAAAAAACCCCGGCGTCCGGAGACGTCGGGGTTTGTTAGCTGCGAGCGCTTTATCAGGCTTCGATCGCGGCTCGCAGCTTTTTCATCGCGTTCTTTTCAAGCTGACGCACACGTTCGGCGGAAACGCCGTAGCAGTCGGCCAGTTCCTGCAGCGTGCTCTTGTTGTCTTCATCGAGCCAGCGGGCGCGAATAATATGCTGGCTACGCTCGTCCAGACCCTGCATCGCGTCAGAGAGCTTATCCGCGGCGTGCTCTTCCCAGTTATCATCCTCAATACCATCGGCAAAGTTCGAGGTTTTGTCCTGCAAAAAGAGCACCGGCGCCATCGGCTGGCCGTCGTGGGAATCATCGTCGGACGGCATATCGAACGTCATGTCCTGGGCCGCCATTCGCGACTCCATTTCACGCACGTCCTTACTGCTGACGCCCAGTTCCCTGGCCACCATCTCGACTTCGTCCTGATTAAACCAGCCAAGACGCTGCTTGGTTTTACGCAGGTTGAAGAACAGCTTGCGCTGGGCTTTGGTGGTCGCCACTTTAACGATACGCCAGTTGCGCAGCACATACTCGTGGATCTCCGCCTTGATCCAGTGAACGGCGAAAGAGACCAGACGCACCCCGACCTCCGGGTTAAAGCGGCGCACCGCTTTCATCAGGCCGATATTCCCTTCCTGGATCAGGTCCGCCTGCGGCAGGCCATAGCCGGCATAGTTACGAGCGATATGAACAACAAAGCGCAGGTGGGACAGGATCAGCTTCTTAGCTGCTTCCAGATCGCCCTGGTAATGCAGCCTTTCAGCAAGCGCCCGCTCTTCCTCAGCCGACAACATCGGCCAGGCATTGGCGGCCCGGATATAAGACTCCAGGTTACCCACCGGGGCTAAAGCTAAATTTTGCATCTCGTTGGTCATTCAAATCCTCACAATTCTTTTTTACTCCGCGTCGTCCCCATCAGGCAACGCCGCTCCGGAGCGACATTTGCTGTTGCGAGCATACGCGCTTCAGTAACATCAGACAGTGATTTTATCCACAAGTTCAATGTCGAATTGTGAATAAGAATATCAAAAAAATGTGACGATGCTATGAAAGCGCAGGCAGGGGGTAGAAAGAGTCAACATACTGCTCATTCCCTGCTGACGGGATCTCGCAAGCAGGGAATGAGTATACCAGAGATTTATCAGTCAGGGGTAAAGTGACGTAAATGTTGCACAGTGGCAAGCCAGGCTGCCACCCAACCAATCATCGAGGAGACCAGTAGCAGCAGCAGACACTCGTCGAATGACAGGCCGCTGAGTTCGAACTTAGTACCAAACACCCGGGCCACTTCGCTAACGGCAGACGAAAGCCGCAGCACCAGCACCTCTGACAGAATCAACGACAGAAAAGCGCCGCTAAAGCCCAGCAGCGCCCCGCCGTACAGGAAGGGACGCAGAATAAAGCCGTCGGTGGCGCCAATCAGCTTCTGCACGTTGATCGTGTCGCGGCGGGCGAAGATGCTCAACCGCACGCTGTTGCCGATAACCAGGAACACTGCGGCGACCATCAGCACGCCGATCATTGCCGCCACGCGGCCCACCAGTCCGGTCAGCGCCGCCAGCCGGGCAAACCAGCTGTCGTCCATACGCACTTCATCAATTCCCTGAACCCGGGAAATTCTGTCACGTAGCGTATTCAGCGAATCGGTCCCCTGGAAGTCTACCTTCGGCTCCACCACCGCCACGGCCGGTAGCGGGTTTTCTTCCAGCATATCCAGCGCGCCGCCAAAGCCGGACCAGTTACGGAATTCTCCCAGGGCTTCGTCTCTGGAGAGGTAGTTCACCTTCTCTACCCCCTCTTCGCTCTGAATCTGCGCCACCACCTGCTGGGCTGCGCTATCATCCAGCGTCTTATCCATATAAACGGTGATTTGCGGAGAGGGATAATACTGGGTCGCCGCATGGTTCACATTTTTGTACACCATGTAGCAGACGCTCGGCAGCGTCAGGGAGATGGCAATCACCATCACTGTCAGAAAGGTGGCGAAGGGTTTATCCCGCAGATCCTGCAGGGCTCCCTGCCAGGCATAGCGAAACTGTTCGTTAACGCCGCCCTTCACGCCCTTGCGCCTTGGCTGGGAGGAACGATTACCGCCACTACTGACCCGCTGTTTCGCCAGGCGGCCCAGTTCGCCCAGTCGACCGGAGGATTTCCCGCCGCGCGGGTTCCGGCTGTTAAATTGCTTGATCCTGGATACCAGCTTGCGTCTATTCACCGGCGGCGCCTCCGTGCAGATGTCCTTCGCTCAGGTTCAGCACCCGATACGGGCACCGTGAAATCAGCGCAAGGTCGTGGGTCGCCATCAGCACCGTGACCCCTACGCGGTTAAACTCCTCGAACAGGCGCAGAATGCCTTCCGACAGGGCGCCGTCCAGGTTACCGGTCGGTTCATCCGCCAGCAACACGGCGGGCTTATTCACCACGGCGCGGGCGATGCCCACCCGCTGTTGTTCACCACCGGAAAGCTGAATAGGAAAACTTTTCGCTTTGTCGAGCAGCCCGACCTTGTCCAGCGCCGCGCTGACGCGGCGGCGAATATCTTCACCGCTGGCACCCGCAATAATCAGCGGGATCGCCACGTTGTCATATACGGTACGGTCCATTAACAGGTGGTGGTCCTGGAAAATCATGCCGATCTGACGTCGCAGGAAGGGAACCTCACGCGCTTTCAGGCGGCTGATATCATGGCCGCCAAACCAGATCTGGCCAGCGCTGGGACGTTCAATGCCGCAAATCAGCTTTAACAGGGTGCTTTTCCCGGCCCCTGAGTGGCCGGTCAGAAACGCCATCTCGCCCTGTCGCAGATGGAAAGAGACGCCCTGCAGCGCTTTCCTCCCGCCGCGATAGGCCTTGCTGACTTGTTCAAAGCGAATCATAGTCAATCCTCTCGGGCAAACAGTGCCTCAATAAAATCGTCCGCGTTGAAGGGACGTAAATCTTCAATCCGCTCACCGACGCCGATGTAGCGAATCGGAATACCAAACTGGTCCGCCACAGAGAAGATGACTCCCCCTTTCGCGGTCCCATCCAGTTTGGTCAGGGTGATGCCAGTCAGGCCCACTGCTTCATGGAACAGTTTCGCCTGGCTAACGGCGTTCTGGCCGGTGCTGGCATCAATGGTGAGCATAACCTCATGGGGCGCCTCTTCGTCCAGCTTTTTCATCACCCGCACGATCTTCTTAAGCTCTTCCATCAGGTGCGCCTTGTTCTGCAAACGCCCTGCGGTATCGGCGATCAGTACGTCAACATCCCGCGCTTTGGCGGCCTGAATGGCGTCGAAAATCACCGAGGCGGAGTCGGCGCCGGTATGCTGCGCCACCACAGGAATATCGTTACGCTGGCCCCAGACCTGGAGCTGTTCCACCGCGGCGGCGCGGAAGGTATCCCCCGCAGCCAGCATCACCGACTTACCCTGCTGCTGAAACTGACGCGCCAGCTTGCCGATGGTGGTGGTCTTACCCACGCCGTTAACGCCAACCATCAGGATCACGAACGGGGTTTTACCTTCTACGTTCAGCGGTTCGTCCACCTTCGCCAGGATACCGCTCATCTCATCTTTCAGCAGGCCGTAGAGCGCTTCGGCGTCGCGCAGCTGCTTACGGGAAGCCCCTTCGGTCAGGTTAGCGATGATCTTACGCGTGGTTTCTACGCCAACGTCCGCCACCAGCAGCTGTTCTTCCAGCTCCTCGAACAGTTCGTCGTCAATCTTCTTACCGCGGAACAGGCTGATAAAGCCGGAGCCCAGATTCTGTTTGGTTTTCACCAGGCTGCGCTTCAGACGCGCGAAGAAGCCCTCTTTGGTCGGCTTTTCCTGTTCTGCCTGAGCGGCAGGCTGCGGCGCTTCTGCTTCTGCTTCTGCTTCTGCTTCTGCTTCTGCTTCTGCTTCTGCTTCTGCTTCTGCTTCTGCTTCTGCACGATCCTCGTCAGGCGCAGCGGATTGCGCAACCGCCTCTTGCTGTTCCTGCTCCGGCGCGGCATCCGCAACGGGCGCCTGCGCGTTGGCTTCATCTTCCGCCAGTTGGCCTGACGCACTGTCGCGCAGTTCGGCGCGGGCGATATCCAGCTCTTCGTCTACGATGCGCGACTGCTCATCCTGCCAGACGTCGCGGCCAGCCGATTCAGGTTCCGGCTCCGGCGCCTTATCTTCAACAACCTGCGCTTCCGGCTGCGTTTCGCTTAACGGTTCACGGGGTTGTTCTTGCTCTTCCGGCGGCTGCGGATGCGGTTTCTCGCTTTCCGTCAGTTGCTCATTGATTTCCACCACCGAGTGGGCAAATTTTTCAGACTCTTCCTCAGAGTGAGGAGCCTGTTCTACAGGGGTTGCCGGCTCTGACGACTCGACGGAGGCAGGCGCCTCTTCGCGCGGTGGCTGCTCTGTGCCGTCAGTGGCCTCTTCCTGGGGTTGCTGTTCGGCTTCCGGCTCCTTTGCCTGGTCCTTTGCCTGGTCCTTCTGGCCGAATCCCAGCCAGGAAAAAAGGCCCCTTTTTTTCTCTTTTGCCATTGGCGACCATGCTCCTCGCTGTTGATTCATGGCGCAGCCCCGTCTTCTGCGCGGACGGGAGCCTGATTATGAAATAAATTGAATGCGTTAGTTTAACACTTTCCCGGGCTGGCAGCACTCCAGGTGATTAAGGTTTCCCCCGCCTTCCGGGCCCGCTAAAATAGCCGGTCAGAATCGCATTTTAGTGAGAGTTATGAAAAGACCCCATAGCGCAGGCGGCGGCCAGATCCGAATTATCGGCGGTCAGTGGCGTAGCCGAAAACTCCCGGTGCCGGACAGCCCCGGACTGCGCCCCACCACCGACCGGGTGCGGGAAACGCTGTTTAACTGGCTGGCTCCCTGGGTAACCCGGGCGCGCTGCCTCGATTGCTTCGCCGGTAGCGGCGCTCTGGGGCTGGAGGCGCTCTCCCGCTACGCCGCCAGCGCGACGCTGCTGGAAAAGGATCGCATCGTGGCCCAGCAGTTGCGTAAGAACCTGGAGACGCTTAAGGCTCCCCAGGGCGAGGTAGTCAACACCGATACCCTGAGCTTTCTTGCCCACCCGGGCACACCCTTTGATCTCGTGTTTGTCGATCCGCCATTTCGAAAAGGGCTGCTAAACGAGACCCTTCACCTGCTGGAGCACAACGGCTGGCTGGCCGACGAAGCGCTGATTTATGTGGAAAGCGAAGTCGAAAACGGCCCCCCGAACGTGCCGCATACCTGGTCACTACACCGGGAAAAGGTCGCAGGCCAGGTGGCCTGGCGCCTCTATCATCGCGAAGTGACTACTGGAGAATAAAAAATGTTAATTAATCTGGGGCGCCTGCTCATGCTCGGGGTGTGGGGCTTTATGCTGCTCAACCTGGTGCAGCCCTTTCCTCGTCCGCTCAATATCTTCGTTAATGTGGCGATGGTTTTCACCATCCTGATGCACGGCCTACAACTCACCTTGCTGAAGGCCTCTCAGGCTGCCGATAAAAATGGTAAAGCCGACCAGCCGCTGGGCGCCGCCCAGCAGATCCGAATCTTCCTGTTTGGGGTGTTCGAACTACTGGCCTGGCAGAAGAAACAGCAGCAGAAACGTTAACGGGTAGAAAAACCTTCAAACCGCGTGCCGCGATACCGTAGCATGCCTGCCTGCCCGGGCGTTAGCTGCTGGTACTGCGTGGCACTTACCCGAAAGCGCAACGCTTCGCCTCCTTTTTGGGGGCGAAAGCTGACTTCATAGCGTAAGGTATCCTCCGGCGGCGTCACCTGACGCTGCCGCGATCGTCGTTCGCTCGCGGGCGTCTGACTCTTTTCTTCCACTACCGCCTGGCGCGTTTGCAGCGGCGCCGCATCATTCAGCGCATTCTGACGTCGCTGGTGCATATAGCGAAATGAGGCGAGCACCACAATTAGTGCAATGATAATTATGAAGAAAAGCGGCATTTTATTCATTTGACTGTCCCTGCTTTGCCGGTAGATTTAAGAATAGCCTGCACAAAGTGCTCTTGTCATTCCCGCTCCGGCGCACCAGACTGGAGACAGGACCGTACGCCGCGAGCGTGCCTAATCATAACGGATTCAGAGGCTTAATATGCTGTGGTCATTTATCGCTGTCTTCTTTTCCGGCTGGCTGTATGTGGATGCCACCTACCGCGGGCCCGCCTGGCAACGTTGGGTATTTAAACCCATTACCCTGTTACTGCTGCTGATGCTGGCCTGGCAGGCGCCGATGTTCAGCGCTATCGGCTATCTGGTGGTGGCGGGGCTGCTGGCCAGTATGGTGGGGGATGCGCTAACGATGCTGCCCGGCCAGCGCATGCTCTACGCCATTGGCGCCTTCTTCCTTTCCCATCTGCTCTATACCATCTGGTTCGCCAGCAGTATGGCGCTTAACTTTTTCTGGCCGATTCCGCTGGCGCTGCTCATCATCGGCGCTCTGCTTATCGCCGCCATCTGGACCCGGCTGGAAACCTTCCGCTGGCCGGTCTGCACCTTTATCGGTATGACGCTGGTGATGGTGTGGCTGGCGGCGGAGCAGTGGTTCCTGCGTCCCACCGCCACCGCGCTTTCGGGATTTATCGGCGCCGCTCTGCTGCTGCTCGGCAATATTATCTGGCTGATTAGCCACTATCGCCGCAGCTTCCGCGCTGCCAATGCGGTAGGGGCCGCCTGCTACTTCGCCGGTCACTTTATGATCGTGCGCGCACTTTATCTGTAACCCGTGCGGGCGACCCAGGTCGCCCGCTACATCATCCCCAGCAGTTTCGGCAGCCAGAGCGAGATAGCCGGTATCCAGGTAATCAACGCCAGTACCACCAGCAGCACGCCGTAAAACGGCAGCATATTGCGCACCACGGTTTCAATATTCTGCTTACTGACCGCGCTGGCGACGAACAGCACCGACCCCACCGGCGGCGTAATCAGGCCAATCCCCAGATTGACCATCATAATCATGCCGAAATGTACCGGATCGATACCCAGCGCGTTGGTGACCGGCAGCAACACCGGCGTAAGGATCAGGATAATCGGCGCCATATCCATCAGAGTGCCAATCAACAGCAGCAGGATGTTGATATACATCAGGATGACGTATTTGTTATCCGACAGCGAAGTGAAGAATTCAGTGATCCGCGTCGGGAGCTGCATCCAGGTCATTACCGCGCCGAACCCGGCAGCAAAGCCAATCAGGATCATCACGATGGTCACCGTCTTCACCGTGCGGAACATCAGCTTCGGTAATTCGTTCCAGCGGTAGTCGCGATAGATAAACATGGTGACGAAAAAGGCCCACAGACAGGCTACCGCCGCCGATTCGGTCGCGGTGAAGATGCCGGAAAGTATACCGCCCAGGATAATGACCACCGTCATCAGCCCCCACAGGGCATCCATACTGATCTTCAGCGCCGCTTTCAGAGTGACAGGTTCCCCTTTCGGGTAGCCGCGACGCCGGGCGAACAGCATACACATTAGCATCAGCGAACCACCGAGTAGTAGCCCCGGCAACACCCCGGCGATAAACAGCGCGGCGACCGAAACCGTTCCCCCCGCCGCCAGCGAGTAAATCACCGAGTTATGGCTGGGCGGAATCAGGATCGCCTGCACCGAGCCGCTGGCAGTCACCGCCGCGGCGTAGGCCCGCGGATAGCCTTTCTTTTCCATTTCCGGAATCATCACGCTACCCACCGAGGCGGTGTCCGCCACCGACGAGCCGGAAATAGCGCCAAAAAAGGTGGAGGCCATAATATTTACCAGCGACAAACCACCGCGGATAAAGCCGACGAACAGATAGGCGAAGTTCACCAGACGTTGGGCGATACCGCCCTCCGCCATAATGGCTCCCGCCAGAATAAAAAAGGGTATCGCCAGCAGGGTAAACTTATTCACCCCGCTGGTTATCTGAATCATCAGCGCTTCCAGCGGCAGGCCAATCCACAGTGCGCCCACTACCGCGCTCAGTCCCACCGCGAAAGCGACGGGCATGCCCACGGCCAGCAGCGCCGCCAGAGTCAGTAATAACACCAGTGCGTCCATCCGTTACCTCCGTCTATTCCGGGTTGCCAAGCATCACCAGCGGTCGCTGGGCCTGAGAGCCAAACAGCAGCCGCTCGATAACGAACAGAATCAGAATGGCCGAACCCACCGGCAGCGGCAGGTAGGTTTGTCCGGCGGTGAGTAGCGGGAACTCCGCCACCGGCTGGTGCCACAGTCCCTGGCACAAAAAGAAGCTGTACCACAGCATCAGCGCCGAAATCACCAGCATCAGCAGATCCACCAGCCGCGCCAGCAAGCGCTGACAGCCTTCCGGCACCCTGTCGGTCAACATTTTGACGGCAATATGCCCGCCCGCGCGGTAGCTGACCGCAGCGCCAATAAAGGTAAAAGTCACCATACAGAGGATAGCTACCGGCTCCGGCCATGGAATGCCGCGGTTCAGAACGTAGCGGAAGAAGATTCCCACCGGAATCACCACGGTCATCACCAGCAATGCCATGCCGGAAACCACCATAGCGGCCAGGTACAGGCGATCCATCCACGTGATATAGAGACGGGCCATAGGTCCTCCCTAAGGGCCGGGCTAATACCCGGCCACAGGTTAGTGAACGTCAGCGATCGCCTTCATCAGCTCCGGATACGCCTTGCCATATTTCTCGCGTACCGGCGCCGTCGCCTCAATAAACGGGGTTTTGTCTATCTTGTGGAACTGCACGCCGCCGGCCTTCATTTTCTCCAGCGCCTGCTGGTTGTAGGCCTGCCACAGCTTGCGCTGTTCGAACTGCGCTTCATGAGCCAGTTTCATGATGAGTTGCTGTTGGTCGGCGCTCAGTTTGTCCCATTTCACCCGGGAATAGAGCAGCATTTCCGGCACGATCATATGCTCGCTCAGGGTATAGTGCTTCGCCACCGGCATATAGTTGTGGGCGACATAGGTAGGAGGATTGTTTTCGGCCCCGTCAACCACACCGGTTTGCAAGCCGCTGAATACCTCACTCACCCCCATCGCCACCGCGTTGGCGCCCATCGCCTTTAAAGAATCAATCGCGACCGGGCTGCCCTGCACCCGGATCTTCATCCCTTTAAGATCCTCCGCTTTAAGCACTGGCTTCTTGGTTATCAGGTTACGGGTGCCAGGATCCATCCAGCCCAGAAATACCAGCCGTGAGTTAGGATCCTGGGTCAGCATGGTCCCCAGTTTCTTACCGACCGGGCCATCAATCACTTTGTGCATATGATCTTCGTCGCGAAACACATAGGGCAGCGTAAAGACTTCTGTTGCGGGCAGAATGGAAGAAACCGGCGCCATAGAGACGCGAATCATATCAATAGCGCCTACCTGAGCCTGTTCGATGAGTTGTTTTTCATCGCCCAGAACACCATTGGGAAAGGTTTTAATTTCCAGCTCTCCGTTGGTCGCTTTTTCCAGCTTTTCGCCCATTTGCTGGACGGCAACCACGTTGGGATAGCCTTCGGGATGGACATCCGCCGCTTTAATCACTTGCGCCGCAGCAACGGGCGCAAACAGCAGTGACGCGGTGCTCAGACAGAAACCGGCTAACGCCGGCAGTATGCTTTTATGGGTCATCGTGTCAGCTCCGGCAGGTCTTTTTTTGGTTAAAATTTTGTTACATTGCCGTTTAAAACTAGACCAGCGGAGACAAAGCGGGAGTGAAGCGCTTCACAAAAGCGCCAATTTTTAAAACAGGGGTTTAAATTGGATGTGACCGGGGTTCAGGACAGCAGCCTGGCTGTCCGTGAACTCAGTGGCTTTTGCGCAGCAGATAGCGGTAAGGCAGGGCTTCCGTCTGCTGGGCCAGCAGTTCATGTTCCATAAAGCGGCAAAAGCCGGGGATATCCCGGGTGGTAGCCGGATCGTCGGCGATAATCAACAGTGTTTCACCGGTCTGCATAGTGCGTACCGTTTTACGCACCATCATTACCGGCTCCGGGCAGCGCAGTCCCTGGGCGTCCAGGGTATGGTTCGCGCAATCGAAAGGATCGGACATACTCTTCTCATCAGCTTCTGAAAATCGCATTAGTTTACGCCTGGTAATTCTTCGTGCAAGCAAGGTGAACGATTGCGTGAAAATCATCCATTGCAATAGCCTGCCAAAGCAGTATGATGCGGCGTTTTCAGCGCGCCAGGCCTTGTAACCCTGTCGCAACTGGGTTCCCTCACCCCATTTATCAAAAAGGTCGTTGATATGATCGCATTAACGCTGCGCCAGCATCGTCGGGCGCTAATTGGGCTTTCGCTATTTCATTTGCTGGTGATTATCTCCAGTAACTATCTGGTTCAGCTCCCCGTCAACATTCTGGGTTTCCACACCACCTGGGGCGCCTTCAGCTTCCCGTTTATCTTTCTGGCGACCGATCTGACGGTGCGCATCTTCGGCGCGCCACTGGCGCGACGCATTATCTTCGCGGTGATGATTCCGGCGCTGCTGCTCTCCTGGATTATCTCGTCGCTGTTCTATATGGGAAGCTGGCAGGGACTGGCGGCGCTCGGCGGGCTGAACATCTTTGTACTGCGTATCGCCTGCGCCAGCTTTATGGCCTATGTGCTGGGACAGATTCTGGATGTACACGTCTTTAACCGGCTGCGCCAAAGCCGCCGCTGGTGGCTGGCGCCGACCGCCTCAACCTTCTTCGGTAATTTCAGCGATACCCTGGCGTTCTTCTTTATCGCGTTCTGGCGCAGTCCCGACCCCTTTATGGCCCAGAACTGGGTGGAGATCGCAACGGTCGATTACTGCTTTAAAGTACTTATCAGTATTATCTTCTTCCTGCCAGCCTACGGCGTGTTGTTGAATATGTTGCTGAAACGGCTGGCAAAGGGGCACTCCCCTTCCGCGCTACAGCCGCTCTGACAGCTCGCATCTTGTGTTAAGATGCAAGGAGAGGCACAACCCTGGTGCTAAATAACCTGTAAGGAAGAATCAATGCGCAACCTGGTAAAATATGTCGGTATCGGCCTGCTGGTGTTTGGGTTGGCGGCCTGCGATAACAGTGACAGCCAAACGCCTGCCCAGGGCGGCGATGAAGCACAAAGCAGCGAAAACGGCCAGTCTGTCTCGCTGCTGGACGGCAAACTGACCTTCTCACTGCCAGCGGATATGTCCGATCAGAGCGGTAAGGTCGGTACCCAGAGCAACAACATGCATGTCTATTCCGATCCGACCGGCCAGAAAGCCGTGATCGTCATTGTGGGCGATACCACCAACGAATCGCTGGAAGTTCTGGCGAAGCGTCTGGAAGAGCAGCAGCGTAACCGCGATCCGCAGCTCCAGGTGGTTTCCAACAAATCACTGGAAGTAAACGGCCAGACCCTGCAACAGTTGGACAGCATTGTCTCCGCCCGTGGTCAGAGCGCCTGGTCCACCGTCCTGCTGGGCAAAGTGGATAACAAATTGCTGACCATGCAGGTCACCCTGCCTGCCGACGATCAGCAGAAAGCCCAGAGCGACGCCAACAACATCGTTAAGACCCTCAAGATTCAGTAACCGGTTACGATGATGTGGCCTGCCCGGTCGTCCGGGCAGGCCAGAATTTCAGGCGCCAGGCCAGCAGTAACGCCAGCGCCGCCAGCCCCGATGCCGCAAGGTAGATAGAGGCAACTCCGGTCCAGGCCATGATCAGCCCGGCCAGCGGCCCGGTAATCCCTAAAGACAAATCCATAAATACCGTATAGGTCGCCAGCGCGCTGCCCTGATTTTGCTGCGGCACCGCTTTCACCGCCACCACGCCCAGCGCCGGGAATACCAGTGAAAAACCGGCACCGGCCAGCAGCGTTCCCGCCTTTGCCATCAGCGGCGACGGCGCCAGACCGACCAGAAGCAGCCCCAGACACTCTACGCTAAAGCAGATCATCGCCACGTTCAGGCCCCCCAGGCGATTAATGCCGTTGGGGAACAACAGTCGGGTGCCGACAAAAGCGCAGCTAAACAGCGTCAGCGCAAAGGCGGCGCCTTCCCAACCACGGGCGTCGTAAAACAGCGTAATAAAGGTGGCGATAGCTCCAAATCCGGCGGATCCAAAGGCCAGCGCCAGCCCAAATGGCCACACCTTACCCAGCACCGCCCGGAACGGCAGCGATTTGCCCTTACTGGCCGCTACCGCCGGGCGCGGCAGGGCCAGTACCACCGCCAGCAGCGCTACGCCCATGATGATGGCGGCCAGCAGCGACAGCCCGCCATAGTGCCAGATCCAGACCCCCAGCGGCGCGCCCACGGCCATGGCCCCGTAGGTGACAATACCATTCCAGGAGATTACCCGGGCGATATGAGGCGTTCCCACCAGTCCCACGCCCCATAGCGTCGAGCCGGTCCCGGCCAGGCTCTGCCCGATGCCCAGCGCCACCCGTCCCAGGCACAATAACCCCAGGCTCAGCAGCGGCCAGCCGCGGGTTTGATCCGCCAGCAGATAACCCAGGCCGCTCAGGAAACAGCCACACAGGCCAAGAATCACCACCTTTTTGGGCCCCAACTGGTCGGCATAGCGCCCGGCATGGGGGCGACTTAACAGCGTGGCGAAGTATTGCAGACTGATGGCAAGCCCCGCCCAGAAGGCGCTGTAGCCCATCCCTTCGTGGATATAACCGGGCAACACAGCCAACGGCAAGCCGATGGTGAAATAGCTGGCAAAGTTAAAAATAACAACGGAAACGATCCGCACATTAAGGCGCCACCCGCTCAACGCGGGCTCGCTTGCCTGATCGGGCATGAAAGTACCACTGGTTTATACGACAAAACGCCCAGTATAAACGCAATCTTCAGCAGGCGACTGCGCGTTTTTCAGATATCATCCGTCGTAAATGCGCCAGATATCGCTACACTTTCTGGCGCCCCACCTGCTACCACTCATAGAAAAGGATTGATGATGTCAGGCTATGACCCTGAGAAAGCCGGGCTGCATATGCTGCAGAAGCTGGCGGCGTTGGTCATTATTGTGGCCGGTATCCGCGCAGCGTCGGATATTATTGTGCCGCTACTGCTGGCGGTATTTTTTGCTATCGTGCTCAACCCGCTGGTGGTCTGGTTTATGCGCCGCGGATTGCAGCGCGGCCTGGCGGTCACCGTGGTGGTGATTACCATGCTGATCCTGATGTCGCTGGTCATTGGCGTGCTGGCCAGCTCGCTCAATGAATTCGCTACCCGACTGCCCGAATTCAACCAGATGTTGACCGAAAGAGCGCTTCAACTGGAACGGTTGATTCCCGGTAATCAGCATCTTTCGCCGGAACGCCTGCTACAGCGCATGGATTCCGAACGAATGGTCTCTTTCGCCACCACCCTGATGACCCAGCTTTCTGGCGCCATGGTCAGCGTGGTGGTGCTGGTAATGACCGTCATCTTTATGCTGATGGAAGTGCGCCACATTCCCTATAAGCTGCGCTTCGCCCTGAATAATCCGCGGATTCACATCGCCAGCCTGCACCGCGCCCTGAAAGGGGTGAGCCACTATCTGGCGCTCAAAACCCTGATGAGTCTGTTAACCGGGATAACTACCTGGGTGGGGCTGAAATTGCTGGGGGTGGAGTTCGCACTGATGTGGAGCGTGCTGGCCTTTCTGCTGAACTTTATTCCCAATATCGGCGCGACTATCTCCGCCATTCCCCCCATGATACAGGCGATGCTGTTTAACGGCTGGTACGAATGCCTGATGGTGGGCGCGCTGTTTTCCGCCATTCATATGGTCATCGGCAATATGATAGAACCAAGGGTGATGGGCCGTCGTCTGGGAATGTCAACGCTGGTGGTTTTTCTGTCGTTGCTGTTCTGGGGTTGGCTGCTGGGGCCGGTGGGAATGCTGCTTTCGGTGCCGCTAACCAGCGTCTGTAAGATCTGGATGGAGACCACCAAAGGGGGAAGCAAACTGGCGATTTTGCTGGGCCCCGGGCGCCCGAAGCAGCGCCCGTTGCCATAACGCGTTATTTCAGATTGTTGGGGAAATCCGCAGGCAATTCGCTAGCCGGGCAGTTGATGACGCTGTCGTCATCTGCCCCACAGTCGCGAACGCAGGTAATGGTGGCGAACTCATCGATAACTTCGGTGGGATACGCCGGGCCCGCTTCGCGATACGCCTCCATCTGCGCAATATGGTCGTTCTGGAAGCAAACCGTTTTTTCCGGGTTATTCATCACCCAGCGCGGGAAGAAGATGGTGCCGTGGAACAGGCGATCGCCCAGGTTCACAATCAGGCTGACGTCGGTCCCGGTCGGCTCAGTCCAGGAAATTTTATAGATATTCTCTCCCACCCGCACAATATAAGCATGCTGATCTTTCACCCAGCGATTACCGACAATCCCGCTGTGAATGCGGTAATCCAGGGTGCTGGCGTTTTTTACGTAAATTTCGTAATTCCAGCCGTTATCGTAGGTATACACCAGATGTTTGCCCACAAAACCGCTCAGATCCTGTTTATCGAAGTTGCTCATGTTGTACCTCCTGATGAATTGATGAGATAAGAATACCTCTTCACTTTTTGGGTGAATAACGCTAATTTTTCATTAAATTCATCGGATAGTTAAATCAATTATGCACAAAACAACCCTTGAGCAGTGGGCGCTACTGGAAAAAGTAGTCGAACTGGGCAGCTTTGCCCGGGCGGCAGAGGCAAGCAACCGCAGCCAGTCATCGGTCAGTTATAACCTGAATCTGCTCCAGGAAAGGCTTGGTGTGGCGTTGCTACAGCCACAAGGGCGCAGGGCGGTGCTGACTCCGGCGGGAGAGCTGCTTCTTGCCCAGGCCAGGCCACTGCTCAGTGCCTTTTACTATCTTGAATCCCGCGCCGCCACCCTGCGCGACGGCGTACGCGCTCGCCTGGATCTGGTGGTGGATGCTATTTATCCCCGCGCCCGATTGTTCAGACTGCTTAAACGCTTTCAGCAGTTGCACCCCGCCACCCGCATCCATCTGACCGAAGTGCTGGAATACGAACCGCTAAGCGCCGATGCCGACGTAATGGTGCTGACCCGCCGTCAGGACATCAGCGGTCGCGGTCAGTGGCTGATGAATATCGACTTTGTGGCCGTAGCGCATCGCGATCATCCCCTGAGCCATATTGATGAACCGCTCAGTGAAGAGTTACTTGCCCGCTACCCTTTAATCCAGATTGCCGGCCGCGATGCCCGGGAAAGCCCTGACCACTCACCAGGGGAAAACTGGATCTTTTCGACCATTGACGCCGCGACTGAAGCGGTACTACACCAGGTGGGCTACGGCTGGCTGCCGGAAGAGCGTATTGCCGGGCAGCTTGCCGACGGCACCCTGCTTCCACTGCCCCTCAGCCATGGGACGCGTCGCGCCACGCCGCTACACCTGCTGGTGCGCCAGGATCTCACTCCGCTGGATGCCCCGGTTGCCACCCTGCTGCGCCTGTTTAACGAAGCCTGAACCGCACGGCTGCTACCCTTAGTGGTGATAATTCATCAGACATGAGGAGCAGCAACATGTATATCGACCTTTCCGGAAAGCGCGCCCTGGTCACTGCCTCTACTGGCGGAATAGGCCTGGCGATTGCGCACGGGCTGGCGGAAAGCGGCGCCGAAGTGATCATTAACGGACGCAGCGATGACTCGGTGAACCACGGTCTGGAGACGCTGCGCTCGGCGCTTCCGGCCGCGAATCTACGCGGCGTGGCGGCGAATCTGGACAGCGCACAGGGCGTTGAAACCCTGCTGAAACAGGTCGCCGGAGTAGACATTCTGGTGAATAACGCCGGTATCTACGGCCCGCAACCCTTTGATGAGGTCGATGACGCCACCTGGGATCGCTTCTGGCAGACCAACGTGATGTCCGGCGTGCGCCTTTCCCGAGCCCTGCTCCCGGCCATGATGACCAAAGGCTGGGGCCGGGTGGTGTTTATCTCCTCCGAATCGGCCCGCAATATCCCCGTCGATATGATCCACTATGGCGTTAGTAAAACGGCGCAACTGGCGCTGTCCCGCGGGCTGGCGAAATATGCCGCGGGCAGCGGCGTCACGGTCAACAGCGTACTGCCCGGGCCAACGATGTCGGATGGATTCGAAGCAATGATGCAGGAAGAGATGGCCAAAACCGGTAAGTCGCTGGAAGAACTGGCAAAGGCGTTCGTAATGGCCGAGCGGCCCGCCTCAGTGATTCAGCGGGCCGCCACGGTAGAGGAAGTGGCGAATATGGTGGTATACGTCTGCTCACCCCAGGCCTCCGCCACCTCGGGCGCCGCCCTGCGGGTGGACGGCGGCGTGGTGGACGATATCGTCTGACTCAGGAGAGCGCCACCGGCCACTGATTCAGACTGATGCCGCGCTGGCGGGCGTTCTCGCCAAAGTCGGCCAGAACCGCCTTTACGTCGGGATCCATCCAGCTGGCATTATCGTGTTCGACGATCACCACGCTGTTTTCCGGGATCTCCGCCAGCAGATTCTGCAGGCGCGGGTTGTGCATGAAGGTCAGGTTCTGCTGAAAGCGCAGCACATAGTGGTCATCGTAGCGGGTAAGCTGCAGCGCGTTACGATGGCTCTTATAGATGCTGTAGAGAATCTGCGTCGCCAGCCCCAGCCCGATCCCCGCCAGCATGCCAAACAGAATGATGCCGACAATGGTGGTGATAAAGGGAACAAACTGCTGGGCGCCCATGCGGGCATGGTCGACAAACAGCCGCGGCGACGCCAGCTTATAGCCGGTATGCAGCAGCACCGCCGCCAGACTCGCCAGCGGGATCAGGGAAAGCAGACCGCTGAACCAAAGACCGCAGATCAACAGCAGCCCGCCATGTATCAGAATAGAAAGCTTCGACTGCGCCCCGGAACTGACGTTTACCGAACTGCGGACAATGACCGCGGTAATCGGCATGGCGCCCAACAGGCCGGACAGCAGATTACCCACCCCCTGAGCGCGTAGCTCTTTATTGGGCGACGGCGACGGATGCTGGGGACGCAGCTTATTCAGCGCCTCCTGGCTGAGCAGTGTTTCCAGGCTCGCCACCAGCGCCAGGGTCAGTGCCACCACATAGACCGATGGATTCTGCCAGGCCGCCCAGTCCGGGCCTTCCAGTTCGCCGATCACCCCGCCCAGGCTGGCGAATTCAGGCAGTGAGATACGCGGCAGCGCGGCAAACCACTCCGGCGCCACGCGCTGGGTCACCAGCGTCGTCACCACCCCTACCAGCACCGCGATCAACGGCCCCGGGATCCAGTTAACCGACTTCGCGCGGCGGATAAACGGCGTGGACCACAGCCAGAGGATCAGCAGCCCGCTTCCGCCCACCAGAATGGCAGGCAGCGAAAAGGCGAAGCTGCCGGTCAGCAGCTCTCGCCAGCCGTGTTCGCCCGAAGCCCGTAGCGCCACGGGGATCTGCTGAATAATCAACAGAATGCCTATCGCCGCCAGCATTCCTTTAATCACGCTTCCCGGCACCAGCGAAATAAAGCGCCCGGCACGAGCCACACCCAGCGCAAACTGAATCACCCCGGCCAGCACCAGCGCCAGCAGGAAGGCGGAAAATGATCCCAGAGTCTCCAGCGAAGCGACCACAATGGTGACCAGCCCGGCGGCCGGTCCACTGACCGCGAAGCGCGACGGACTCATAGCCGTCACCACCAGACCGCCGATCACCCCGGTCAGCAGACCGACGAAGGGGGGCAGGCCGCTGGCCTGCGCGATGCCCAGACAGAGCGGCAGCGCGACCAGAAAGACGACCAGCCCGGCGGGAATATCCTGACGCAGCGTACTCAAGTTCATGGGGACGACTCCTCTGCGGTTTGTTCTATCAGGTCTTTCAGGTGGCCGCTGCCCAGCTCGTAGACGCAGCCGTACAGCCCCAGCGCCCGACCGCTGCGCCAGACCTCACGCACCGGTTCGCAGGCCGCCAGTCGGGCAAACTGGATAAGGACATTTGCCTCCACCAGCCGTTTATGGCGCTCGGCCTCTTCATCTTCCGAGCGATGAAACTGATCGATATCGTCACCCAGAGCGCCGCGCAGGCTGGCGATACGGCGGGACAGCGCCGAATCTTCATTCGCCAGCGGCAGTTCGGGAAGGGCCAGCGCCGCCTGAACGCCGCCACAACCGTAGTGGCCGCACAGCACCACCCGCTCCACTTTCAGGTTGTACAACGCGTACTGCAGTACGCTCATAAAATTATCGTCCGAACTATCGACCATATTGGCGATATTGCGATGGACAAACAGCTCGCCGGGATGAGAGCCGGTCAGAACCTCTGCCGGTACCCGGCTGTCGGAACAACCAATCCACAGTGAATGCGGCTGCTGCTGATGCACATATTTCTCAAAATAGTTCGGGTCCCGTTGACGGCACTGAAGCGCCCAACTACGGTTTCTGGCTAACAGGGGTTTTAACGTCGTCAAAGCGTGCCTCTTTAATTCGGAAATACCTCTTCGGCCTGGTCATGCGATAATGCATGGCACATTGACTACAACGTGCATTTCCACCAGGCCACAACTGCGAAAAATAAGGTGTAGCATCTTTCGATCATCAATTAGCCTAAGATTTATCCTATAAACAAAATTAATTTATTTATGTCATTTTACTTAAATTTAATGTCTATTTTTCGTAAATTCACAAAACTGCAATCGTTATCACTGAACGCTCTACCAGCACTTTAAAAACATATAGTTAAAAGTATTTTCTTAACTAAAAATTAATTATCATTCGTTATAAAAATGACTTTCGTAAATTTATTTAAATAACCAATCATTAGATAATCTTATTTCACCTTCACTTTTATGGTTATTGCTCGCGACAGTTTCACCCGAACCCAATTTTCAGTATAAAAACCATTAACACCCTTTCCGGTGGGAATTATCAGCCGTACTTATTTTCCCTCCGATTTTATTAGAATTGCTAAAGGAGATTCACGATGTCCCGAAAGCTGTTACGCGTTTCCCTGCTGGCCGCGGGCCTGATGCTGGCGGCGCAAAGCCAGGCCGCCGTCACCTATGGCGAAAATCTGGAAGGGTTCGACTATCCCTGGCCTTTACATCACTTTGACTTTCAGTCCCAGCAGCAGGAGCTGCGTATGGGCTACATGGACGTCAAACCTGAAAAGCCCAATGGCCGGGTTGCCGTGCTGATGCACGGTAAAAACTTCTGCGGCGCCACCTGGGAAGGCACTATCAAAGCGCTGACCGACGCCGGTTTCCGGGTTATCGCGCCAGACCAGATTGGTTTTTGCACCTCCAGCAAACCGGACTATTACCAGTACAGCTTCCAGCAACTGGCAGATAACACTCATCACCTGCTGGAAAAACTGGGCGTGAAAAAGGCCATTGTTATCGGTCACTCTACCGGCGGAATGCTGGCTACCCGCTATGCGCTGATGTACCCGCAGCAGACCGAAAAACTGGTGATGGTCAACCCTATCGGGCTGGAGGACTGGAAGGCAAAAGGGGCGCCTTACCGCACCGTGGATCAGTGGTATGAGCGCGAACTGAAAACCAGTGCGGAAGGTATCAAAGCCTATGAACAGAAGACCTACTATATGGGGAACTGGAAGCCGGAATATGACAAGTGGGTCGATATGCTGGCCGGGCTGAACGCCGGGCCGGGGCATAAAAAGGTCGCCTGGAATTCGGCGCTTATCTACGACATGATCTTCACCCAGCCGGTCTGGTATGAATTTAAAGACCTGAAAGTACCCACCACGCTGTTTATTGGCACCGGTGACACCACCGCCATTGGCAGCGATATTGCGTCGCCAGAGGTGAAAAAACAGCTCGGCAACTACCAGGTACTGGGGAAACAGGTGGCGAAGATGATCCCCAATGCCCGACTGGTAGAATTCCAGGGTATGGGCCATGCGCCGCAAATGGAAGATCCGCAAATGTTCCACCAGCGACTGCTTGACGATTTGGGTAGCAAGCCGTAAAGAATAATATCTGACGCTCCGAAGTCGGGGCGTCATAGATAACCCCCAATATAATAAGGATAAAAAATGAGTATTGTTTCTGAATATCAGGCAGAGAGTCTCCAGGAAGTCGCGCAATACTTTAGAAAGAAACTGCAATTTGAAACCGACTGCGCCGATGTTCATAGCGCATTCGCCAATGGCGATATCGACTTTACCCTGATTCACGCCGTCGGCAGTGAAGAAGCCTTTCGTCAAAAGCATATTCCCGGCGCCATGCACTTCCCACATCGATTAATGACCGAAAAGAATCTGGCCGACTGGGACAGAGACGCACTCTATGTGGTTTATTGCGCAGGCCCCCACTGTAATGGTGCCGACAGGGCGGCGATGAAAATGGCGGATCTCGGTTTTCGGGTTAAAGTGATGCCTGGCGGCCTGACCGGCTGGGCGGACGAGGGATTCGCATTCGCGGGGGAATAACTCACCAGACCTGACAATAATAAATTGTCACGGTATTAGAGTCAGGAACCTTTTTTTGTATTCGATCATACTTTTAAAGGTTCCTGTATTAATTCATTTTCTTGTTGACCTTTCATCTTTTTATTTTCAGGACTATCGAACATTAAAAATAAAAAAGAAGTTAATGGATAACATAAAAACCATGACGAATAAATTTAGCCAGATAAGGGCATGCGATATCAGTCCGGTTTATCTTTGGCTAACGGATGGAACCAACTAAATTTAATTTCTATTTAATAATCAAATGGATACCAAACATAAAGCAACCGTCCAAATTCTCTGCGCCATCAAATAGTTGCTTTTCAGATGCACTTTATGTTGCCATGTCGTTACCAGATACCGCTTAAGGTTAACGTTATGGCAACATTTTCACTTGCAACACATCCGCTGATTCAGGCACCGATGGCGGGGGTCTCTACACCGGAGCTGGCGGCAGCGGTGAGTAATGCCGGGGCGCTGGGCTCCATTGGTCTGGGCGCCGCTACACCTCAAAAAGCCAGAGAGATGATTCAGGCGACCCGGGCGCTGACCGACAGGCCCTTTAACGTCAATCTGTTCTGCCATGCTGCCGCACGCCGCGACGCCGGGCGCGAACAGCGCTGGATTAACGCCCTGACCCCGGAATTTAGCCGCTTCAACGCCCTTCCCCCCGGCGAATTACGCGAAATCTACCAGAGCTTTATCGATAACCCGGAAATGCTGGCCGTGCTGCTGGAAACGCCTCCCGCCGTGGTGAGCTTCCACTTTGGACTGCCAGACCAGCGTGCCCTTGAGGCGCTGCGCCAGGCCGGTGTCCACACCCTTGCCAGCGCCACCAGCGTGGAAGAGGCAGTACTAATCGCCGAAGCGGGTATCGACACCGTTATCGCTCAGGGCGCCGAGGCAGGCGGCCACCGCGGGATGTTTGACCCCGACGCGCCCGATGCTCTGACCGATACCCTGTCGCTGGTGAAAGCCATTCGCCAGCGCTGCCAATTACCGATCGTCGCCGCCGGCGGCATGATGGACGGCGCCGATATCGCCCGGGCGCTGGAAGCAGGCGCCTGCGCGGCCCAGCTCGGCACCGCTTTTGTCCCCTGCCCGGAATCCTCTGCCGATGTCCACTACCGGGAAGCGCTCAGCAGTGAACGGGCGCAGTATACCGCCCTCACACGCACCATCTCCGGGCGCCCGGCTCGCGGCATTATCAACCGACTGCATATCGATGCGCCTGCCAATGATGTGGCCGACTACCCGGTGGCTTACGATATCGGCAAAGCACTGCATCAGGCCGCCAGCGCCAAAGGATGCCACGACTACGCAGCCCACTGGGCCGGAACCGGAGCCCCACGCGCGCGCGCCATGCCTGCGGCGCAGCTGGTGGAAACGCTGGTGCGGGAGTTGGAACAAAAACGTCAGCACTAACGGTATTCGGCATAAACCTGAATATGCTTAACTGACAGACCAGATAAGTAGACGGAGCGTTCTGATGGGTACGGCATCAACCAGCGGCGACTGGCTCAGATTACAGCGCGATGCGGAAACCGGTATCGAAAGCGTACATGCTCATTTCAACGGCCACGCCTACGATCCTCACGATCACGATGAAGTGCTGGTCGGCATCACTCAGCAGGGCGTGCAGCGCTTTCACTGCCATCGTTCACTGCATACCAGCAGCCCCGGGCGCGCCATTTTGATTGAACCGGGCGCGGTGCACGACGGCCACGCGCCAGAGGCCGAAGGCTTTACCTACGCGATGCTCTATCTACCCCAGGACTGGGTGTCGGACAATATGCAGCGGCGCGGCGCCGGAGATGTTTCCGCTCTTCAGGGAGCATTTCGCAGCACGCTAACCGAAGACAGTCGGCTGATTACCGCCATCCAGCAGGCCTTCTTTGCCATACACCATCAGGAAGGTCGGCTGGCTCGCGATCAGAGTATGGATCTGCTTATCGATCGTCTGGCGCAGCATGTCAATCCGCGCCCCATACAGGAGCATCCTCTGGGGCGAATGGCGCTGGTACGTGATTATCTCCACGATAATATGGCGCTGAATATTGGACTGGACGAACTTGCCCGCTGCGCCGGAATCGATCGCTTTCGCCTGACCCGCCAGTTTAAAGCCGCCTTCGGGCAGCCGCCCCATGCTTATCTGGTCCGGTTACGACTGCGCACGGCGCGCAGGCTGCTGGCTCAGGGTCTGGAACCCGCGCTGGTCGCAGCCCAGGTGGGTTTTGCCGACCAGAGCCACCTTGGGCGCTGGTTCCAGCGCGCTTACCGCCTGACGCCCGCAGCCTGGCAGCGTCTGTGCACAAAGGTTCCAGACTTGCCTGATCGCCGCTTCTAAGATGGTCCTTCCCTCAGGACTTAATGAAGAGAATGACCGATGTTCGATACTAAAATCGCTTTTATCGTGCGCGACGATCTGGCTACCTGGCAACGCCTGAACGTAGTGGCCTTCCTGGCGACTGGCGTTGCCTCTGCGGCGCCGGAAATTATCGGTGCCCCCTATATTGATGCCCGCCAGCGGCGCTATCCTGCAATTTCCGGGCAACCCATGCTGATCTTTTCCGGCGATCTGGCCACGCTCCAGTCGGCACACCGTAAAGGGCTGGAGCGTGACTTAACGCTGGTGCCCTATGTAGAAGCCATGTTCTCCACCGGCCACGACGCCGCCAACCGGGAAGTTTTTCTGGCGGAAGATGCCGATAATTTAAATCTGGTCGGGCTCGCCATTCAGGGGCCAAAGAAGCTGGTCGATAAAGCAATTAAAGGTATCGCTTTACATAAATAGCCATATATTAAAAGCCGAAAACAATATTATTTTCGGCTTTATCAGAATACTTCACTTACATAAATCAACTTAATAACCCATCATCTTAAAAATAAGAATATTACCGAAACCACATCTCACTCAGGAAATAATCCTGCGCTCATTCTTAAAGACTCTTCATTATAATTTAACTCGTTATTTATCTCGCCATCTTTATCGATTATTCCCCGCCTGTTAATGAATAACAGACGATAACAGGGAGTGTTTTTATGACAACGCGCTTATTATCAAAACCGTTACTGGCTATTGCCACCGGTTCGATTATGGTCACCTCTTCCGGCTGGGCGGCCAGTTATGTGGCCAGTGACAAACAGGTTCACGACCTGAGCGATGCCAGCTATTCAAGTACCGCAACCGGCTCCAATAACTCCGCAATATGGGTTAACAGCGACACCACCGTTAACGGCCAGCGCCTGACCCTAAGTTCAAACCTTTACAACGCCGCAGCGGCCCACAGCACCTATGGCGGCACCCTGAACCTGAAACAGAGCCAGCTCACCACCAGCGGCACCATGGTCTATGGCGCCTGGGCACGTTATCAGACGCTAAACGGCGTGGCGTCGCTGGTCACGCTTGATGCCAGCACGGTCTCTACAGAGGGAGAGAGCGGACACGGCCTGGCGGCAGAGCTCGGCGGTCGTATCGTGGTACAGAACGACAGTACCATCACCACCCATGGTTATGGCGCCGCTGGGATTTTCTCAACAGGAACTTACAGAGGCAGCGCCTCCAGCGTGGAATTTAATGGCAGCAACATTGTCACCCATGGAGAACTGGGCTACGGCGTCTTCGCCTATAACCAGGGAGTGGTCGCTATCAACAACAGTACTATTGCCACCGATGGCAATACCGGTGTAGGGCTGGTTTCGGATAACGGAACCCTGACTGTCACCGACACCACCGTCAATACCAGCGGTTATTACGGCGTGGGAGCAACGGTGCGCTCCGGCGGTACGCTGTCGTTACAGAATGCAGGCATTACGACCACCGGGGAGCAGGCGCACGGCCTGCTGATTCGCGCCGGAACCTTCTCCATGCGTGACAGCACGGTGGATGTGAGCGGCCCCGACGCCAGCGCCCTGGCCGTGGGTAGCGAAGCGGATCATCCTATTGAGATTACTGCCAGTCAGTTACGCGCCAGTCATGGCGATGCGATTGCTTTAGCCGGCACCAGCACCACCGTGAATCTGAGCGAAGGCAGTATGGTGAATGGCAACATCAGCGCAAGCGCGGATACAACGGCAGGCACCACCAGTAACGCGCAGATTCTGGCCGATGCCTCCACACTGATGGGAGATATCACCGTGGAAAACGGCAGCGCGCTGGATATGACGCTCAGTAACGGCGCAACGCTCACCGGTCGTACACAAAATCTGAGCCTTCTGGATCTGGACGCAACCAGCCGTTGGTCCCTGACTGGCGACAGCGATGTTACTACCCTGACCAATAACGGTACCGTCGTTATCAGCAGTGCAGCCGACGGTGTCTGGACGCCCACCACGCTGACCGTCACCGACCTTACCGGCAATGGCGCCTTCGCTATGCAGACCGATATTGCCGGGCTGCGCAGCGATCGGCTGGTCGTTACCGGCAGCAGTGCCGGTAGCCACAGCCTGAGCGTGCAGAACAATGGCGCAGCCACCACCAATGGCAGCGAAGTACTGACGCTGGTAAAAACTGCCGATGGCGCAGCGGGTTTTAGCCTGAATCATAATGTTGAACTGGGGGGCTACGAGTACCGCCTGCGCCAGAATGCTACCAACTGGGAGCTGTACAGCGAAACAGTCCCGGAGCCGGAGCCGCAACCTGAGCCAGAACCCCAGCCGGAACCCCAGCCGGAACCCCAGCCGGAACCCCAGCCGGAACCCCAGCCGGAACCTCAACCTGAACCCACACCTGAACCCACACCGGAACCGGAACCTCAACCCACACCTGAACCCACACCGGAACCGGAACCACAACCCATACCGACGCCACAACCGTCACCAGGGCAGATCACTACGACCGCCAACGCCGCAGCGGGGATACTCACCAGTACCTATCTGCTGAATCTGGCGGAAAACGAAACGCTGATGCAGCGCATGGGAGAGGTTCGCCAGAGCCAGCAACTCGGCAATATGTGGATCCGCGGTATCGGTGGGCGCTTCGACAGTTTCAGTAACGGAAAACTCAGCAGTTTCACCATGGACTACAGCGGCTGGCAAATTGGCGCCGACCGCCAGATTCCGGTCAGCCAGGGCAACGCCCGACTTGGCGTGATGATGGGCTATACCCGGGGCACCCAGAGCCTACGCGGCGGCGACGGTACCGTCACCAGTAGTAGCCTCGGCGGTTACCTGACCTGGCTTTCCGACGACGGCTGGTACATCGATACCATCGCCAAAGCCTCGCGTATGAAGAATAGCTTTAGCGTGCAGGACAGCGCAGGAGATAACGTCAGCGGTATGGCGGGCAGTTGGGGCTATAACCTCTCTATTGAATCCGGCAAACGCTTCTGGTTCAGCGAGGCCCGTGAAGGTTTCTGGCTGGAGCCCCAGGGTCAGTTAAGCTGGGGCTATCAGTTAGTCAGATCCGCCCATGCCAGTAACGGCCTGAGGGTGGATTTCGATAACTTACAGTCGCTGCTCGGCCGCGCCGAAATCCAGGCCGGTTATACTCTGAATCAGGGGAGCATCCCGACGGAAATCTACCTGAAAACGGGCTACCTGCGGGAATTCAAAGGGGATATCAGTTACCGTCTGAACGGCTCGCCCGAGTCCGAAAGTCTTAGCAGCAACACCTGGAATAGCGGACTGGGGGTAAACGCAACCCTTGCTGACGATCACCATATCTGGCTGGAGTTCGATGCCAGTACCGGTAATCGTTACGACCACCGGAAGGTGAACGCGGGCTACCGCTTTACCTTCTGATGGCCGACGCCATAGCGCACCTTATGCCGCGCTATGGCGTTCCTGCAACGCCTGGGCGCAAGCCCAGGCTGAGCTCCAGGCCCACTGGAAGTTATACCCCCCCAGCCAGCCAGTGACATCCACCACCTCGCCGATGAAATAAAGCCCGGGAACCTCCCGCGCTTCCATAGTGCGTGATGAAAGCGCATGGGTATCCACGCCTCCCAGGGTCACTTCGGCAGTGCGGTACCCTTCGGTGCCATTCGGTTGCACACGCCAGTTGGCCAGCAGATCCACCAGCGCCTCCTGCTGGCGCACGTTCAATTGTCTGAGCGTAACATCCGGTATCTGGCCTTCGCTTTGCAGGATCTCCACCAGCCGCTTCGGCAACTGCTGTGCCAGCGCGTTCTTCAGACTCTGATCCGGTTGGGCAGACCTCCGCTCATCCAGGAAAGCCGCCAGATCGGCGTCCGGCACCAGATTCACCGTCACCCACTCCCCCGGTTGCCAGTAGCTGGAGATTTGCAGGACAGCCGGGCCAGACAATCCCCGATGGGTAAACAGCAGGTTTTCCCGGAAGCTGACGCCGTTTTCCGCACTGATAACCGCCGCCACCGACACCCCTGACAGGGTCTGAAACTGCGCCAGTTGCGGCTTGTGCAGGGTAAAAGGCACCAGCCCGGCGCGGGTAGGCAGAACCGCCAGGCCAAACTGCTGCGCCACTTTGTAGCCGAAGGGCGAAGCGCCAAGGCCCGGCATGGAAAGGCCGCCGCTGGCGACCACCAGCGCAGGTGCCCGGACTTCATCACCATTCAGGGAAAGCGTATAGCCGTCATCATCACGCGCAATATCCAGAATTTCACTGCGCAGCCGCAGCGTCACCTGACCTTTTTCGCACTCCGCCATCAGCATATCGACAATCTGCTGGGCCGAATCGTCGCAGAACAGCTGACCCAGGGTCTTTTCATGCCAGGCAATGCCGTAGCGTCCCACCAGGTCAATAAAATCCCACTGGGTATAACGGGCCAGCGCGGACTTACAGAAATGCGGGTTCGCGCTTAAATAAGCGCCAGGCTCGACATAGAGGTTGGTAAAATTGCAGCGCCCGCCGCCGGACATCAGGATCTTGCGTCCGGGCTTTTTACCGTTGTCGACAAGCAGCACCTTCAGCCCGGCCTGGCCCGCCTGGGCTGCGCAAAAAAGACCCGCTGCGCCTGCTCCTATCACGATGACATCAAACTTTTTCACGCCGTTTCCCCGCTTCTTTGAGGTGGCGAATTGTAAAGATTCCTCGCTGGTCACACCAGACAAAGAAAGAATATCAAAAGTAACGCGTTGAAAATAAACAACTAATTTTTTGAGACTACCCAGAAAGAATCAGGTTATGTCAAAAAAAGTCTATATTTCACTTGGCCCGCGCCGCAATTGTCCTGGATAATGCGCCGCGTTCATGTCCACAAAATGGCGTAACGTCTATGCTACATCTGTTTGCCGGGCTGGATCTTCATACCGGCCTTTTATTGTTACTTGCTCTGGGATTTGTACTGTTTTATGAAGCAATCAATGGCTTCCACGACACCGCAAACGCAGTAGCAACGGTGATTTACACCCGAGCGATGAAATCGCAGCTTGCGGTTGCCATGGCGGCGGTGTTTAACTTCCTTGGCGTTCTGCTTGGCGGCCTGAGCGTAGCCTATGCCATTGTGCATATGCTGCCGACCGATCTGCTGCTTAACGTCAGTTCCGCACACGGTCTTGCCATGGTTTTCTCCATGCTGCTGGCCGCTATTATCTGGAACCTCGGCACCTGGTATTTTGGGCTGCCAGCCTCCAGCTCCCACACCCTTATCGGCGCTATTATCGGCATCGGCCTCACTAACGCACTGATGACCGGCACTTCCGTCGTCGATGCGCTGAACATCCCCAAGGTTATCGGCATCTTCATGTCCCTGATCATCTCTCCGGTGGTGGGGCTGGTGATTGCCGGTGGTCTGATTTTCCTGCTGCGTCGTTACTGGAGCGGCACCAAGAAACGGCGTCGTATTCACCTGACGCCCGCTGAACGCGAAAAGAAAGACGGCAAGAAAAAACCGCCGTTCTGGACCCGCATCGCGCTCATCATCTCCGCTATCGGCGTAAGCTTTTCACACGGCGCTAACGATGGTCAGAAAGGCATTGGTCTGATTATGCTGGTTCTGATTGGCGTGGCACCGGCCGGTTTCGTGGTTAATATGAATGCCAGCGGCTACGATATTGCACGTACCCGTGACGCTATCAACCACGTAGAGCAGTACTTCCAGCAGCATGGCGATACGCTTAAGCACGTTATCGATATGGCGCCGGTCATTCCTACGCCTGAAGAGGTGGAAGGCAAGCCGCACGAGTTCCACTGCGACGCCGGGCGTGCCGTACTGGCGCTGGACCGCGCCAAGCAGATGCTCAACGGTCTGGAAAGCTACGATCAACTTTCCGTCGAACATCGTGGCGATCTGCGCCGCCTGCTGCTCTGCGTTTCCGACACCGCCGATAAAGCGGCTGCGCTGCCGGAAACTAAAGCGGAAGATAAGCGTTACCTGAAAGACCTGAAAAAGGATCTGCTGTTTACCATTGAGTACGCCCCTATCTGGATCATTATGGCTGTCGCGCTGGCGCTGGGCATTGGGACCATGATCGGCTGGAAGCGCGTAGCGACCACTATCGGCGAAAAGATTGGTAAGAAAGGCATGACCTACGCGCAGGGGATGTCCGCCCAGATGACGGCAGCCGTTTCCATCGGGGTCGCCAGCTACACTGGGATGCCAGTATCCACTACCCACGTGCTCTCCTCCTCTGTGGCGGGGACCATGGTCGTGGACGGCGGCGGTCTGCAGCGCAAAACCGTCACCAATATCCTGATGGCCTGGGTCTTCACCCTGCCGGCGGCGATTGGACTTTCCAGCGGTCTTTACTGGATTTCGCTGCACTTTATTTAAGCGTGCAGACGTCACCCATAAATCAGGCGGGCCAGCAATGGCCCGTTTTTTTTGTCTCAGTGCCAAATCATTAGCCCAACCAGGCTAATAACAACCAGACCGCACAGCGAACTGGTCAGAATAAACTGACGACGTACCCGCTCACAGCGGCGGATAAACTCCTCATCGTGATGATCGCGATAGCGCTGCGCATAGATATAACGCACCAGACGCATTTGCTTACTGGGCTGCCCGTGAGACGTGAAAAAGCCGCTGCCATCGACATACTGATACAGCAGGGGATCACAACCACGAAGCACCACCAGAAGTGCGCGCAATGATGAGAAGTAGCGCGCCATGTTCACCACACAAACCACACACAAGGCCCAAAACAGCGCGACGGTGCTGATCATACCACCTCCCCGACGTACTGCCCACGAAGCCGCGCTCCGGGGCTTCCGCTTCCCAATAACCCAGACTACGGTGATGACAAGAGACACAACAAACCCGATCGGAGTCACAAATATCTATCCAAACGGTTTAATTATTATTGTAGGAGATCCATTAATTTTTTTGCCACATAGTTAATCCTCATCACGGTATTTCTGCGCACTTTTTCGTGAAATAAGAACAGCTAAGCTAATGACGTTGACGCTTTGCCCTGGCTCGCAGTAAGGTACTGATAGCATCTATAATGAGTGCATAAAGTTCCCGCACATGTGGAACGCAGGAGGCGGGAGCGAGGATAGCCATCAATCACGGCGCGCTATCCGCTCCATCTGGTCATCGACATCTTATGGAAGGAGTAACACCATGGCTTACAAACACATTCTGATCGCGGTAGACCTCTCCCCCGAGAGTAAAGTACTGGTAGAAAAAGCGGTTTCAATGGCGAAACCCTACGACGCGAAAGTTTCCCTGATTCATGTCGATGTGAATTACTCCGATCTTTACACCGGATTGATCGATGTGAACCTGGGCGATATGCAGAAGCGTATCTCAGAAGAAACTCATAACGCTTTATCTGAACTGTCCAACAACGCCGGTTACCCAATTACCGAAACCCTGAGCGGTAGTGGCGATCTTGGCCAGGTACTGGTCGATGCCATTAAGCAATACGATATGGACCTGGTGGTCTGCGGTCATCATCAGGACTTCTGGAGTAAGCTGATGTCCTCTGCCCGCCAGTTGATTAATACCGTCCACGTCGACATGCTCATTGTGCCGCTGCGCGACGACGACGAAGAATAACCAGCCAGAATGAGCGGGGCCTCTGGGGGCCCCGCTCATTTTTAACGCTCACGCTCAAGACGCCCCGCCGTCAGACTTCCGAGCTGGCTACGTAGCGTATATCCCAGCACCTGAACTCCCACGCCCAACGCAATGCCGCTCAGCACCCCCAACGAGATAATGCCTCCCAGCGTCGCCAGGAACGAAGCAAAATCAAATACGCCCTGTCGCCACTGCTGTTTCAGCACTCCGGGCGCCGCCAGTTTGCGACCACTGGCGATCAAAATTGACGCCAGCACTGGCATGGGAATCAGGCTAATCAGCCCGCTAAGCCAGAACAGCGCTACCATCAGCAGTAAACAGTGAACAATGGCTGACAGACGGGTGCGGGCACCGGCGTTAACGTTAACCGAGCTTCGTACAATCACCGACGTGACCGGCAGGCCTCCGCACAAGCCACTGAGGATATTGCCCGCCCCCTGAGCATAAAGCTCGCGATCGGAGGATGGCGGCGGCGTCTGAGTTTTAAGCTTCTTCAGCGCCTCCTGACTTAGCAACGTCACCAGACTCGCCACCAGCGCAATATTCACCGCCGTTAACCAGACCTGTGGATTGGTCAACGCGCCATGCCAGTCGGGATGTGACAGCACGTTACTCCAGGCTCCTGGACTCGAGAGCTCAGGCAACGTCACCGTTTTTACGCCGTCGCCAAGCGTCGTCCAGGCCTTCATCAACGCCAGTCCCAATGCGCCAGCCAGTACGGCTATCAACGCCGCCGGTACCATTGAGATAATGCGCTGGCGTTTAATCATGGGCAACTCCCAGCCAAACAGGATAATCAGCGCCAGGGCCGCCAGCAGCAGCGAGCCGGGCGACAGGCTAAAAGTTGTGGTATTTAGCGCCATCGCAACCGGAATCTGTTGAGTAACCAGCATAATGCCAATCGCCATTAGCATCCCGGCGATCACCGGGGCTGGCGTCAGCGTGATCCAGCGCCCGGCTTTAAGCCAGCCCATCAACAGTTGCATTACACCGGCCAGCACGATGGCGGTCAGCAGCAACGGCCAGGAGCCAAGGCTTGCGGAAGCGCCCAGAATAATGGTCACCATACTGGCTTCCGGGCCGCTCACTGCATAACGCGACGGACTCAGCAGCGTCACCAGCAGCCCTCCGGTAATACCCGTCACGACCCCAACTACCGGCGGCAACCCACATGCTTGGGCGATCCCCAGATTCATCGGCAGCGCCACCAGAAATACGATAATCCCGGCCAGGATATCACTACGGATTGTCGTTCCGTTCATCAGGCCGCCCTCCCTATGAAGGGCAGCATAGTGCCGGTGTTGAGTAACGAAACAATCAGGACAACAAGCGATTTGACTGGATTCACGATAAGGCTCCCCTGTCAGTGAACGTGTATCCGTCAATCTGGGAGAATTTTCTTAACGAAATCTTAAATAAAATTTATCATTCAAACGCTACTGCAAATGACAACTTATCATGCCTTTAAATAAAATTATTTAAAAACAAATGAATAACAGAAAACAACAAGGAGAAAAATAACGGCGGGATGATTATATAAGTTAATCTTATTTAAGATTATCCGCCTCTGAGTGAGGCGGGTAGCGTCTGTTACTCGGGCGTACCGGGGTAGATATCGAAACGGTGACTTTTGGTGGTGACCGCCGACTGCGTCGCTTTACCGGCCAGCGGCGGCGCGTAGTCCGGGCGCTTGACCACCACCCGCTTCGTCGCCAGACGCAGCGCGGGCGACAGCAGTCCATCGGCATCTTCGTCGGCCCCCACCAGCGCCTGAAATACCCGCATCTCTTTCTTCACCAGCGCACTCTTCTGGCGATGGGGAAACATGGGATCCAGATAAACCACCTGCGGCCGCGGCCGTAAATCATCCAGCGCCGTCAGGCTGGTGGCGTGAATCAGCGTCAACCGCTCGCGCAGCCAGCCGCCGATTTCGGGATCGGCGTAGCCGCGGCGCAGGCCATCTTCCAGCAGCGCCGCCACCACGGGATGACGTTCCAGCATCCGTACCCGACAGCCCACGGCCGCCAGTACAAAAGCATCGCGTCCCAGCCCGGCGGTGGCGTCCACCACATCCGGCAGATAGTCCCCTTTCACGCCTACGGCTTTGGCGACCGCCTCACCGCGCCCGCCACCAAAGCGCCTGCGGTGCCCCATGGCACCGGAGACAAAATCGACAAAGATACCGCCAAGCTTTGGCTCGTCGCGCTTGCGTAGCTCCAGATGATGCGGCGTAAGCACCAGCGCCAGCGGGCTGTCAGCGTCGTGTTCCAGCCCCTGGCGCTGGGCCAGAATGGACAGGGCGCCGTCACCGGCGCCCGACTCATCGAGTAAACAGATTTTCACGAAGCGATTAGCCCTTGATGCCGTAGTGTTCCAGCATGGCATCCAGCTTCGGCTCGCGGCCGCGGAAGCGTTTGAACAGTTCCATCGGCTCTTCAGAGCCGCCACGGCTCAGGATGTTATCCAGGAAGGAAAGACCGGTTTCGCGATTGAAGATACCCTCCTCTTCGAAGCGAGAGTATGCATCTGCCGCCAGTACGTCGGCCCACAGGTAGCTGTAGTAACCCGCCGCATAACCACCGGCAAAGATATGGCTGAAAGCGTGCGGGAAACGGCCCCACTCGGGACCAGGCACCACGGCCACTTGCTTTTTAATCTCGCGCAGAGTTTCCAGCACCTTCGCGCCCTGCTCGGGGTTAAACTCCGCATGCAGACGGAAGTCGAACAGGCCAAACTCCAACTGACGCAGAATAAACATCGCCGCGTTGTAGTTCTTCGCCGCCAGCATTTTGTCCAGCAGCGCCTGAGGCAGCGGCTCGCCGGTCTCATAATGGCCGGAGATAAACGCCAGCGCTTCCGGTTCCCAGCACCAGTTTTCCATAAACTGGCTCGGCAGCTCGACCGCATCCCACGGCACCCCGCTGATGCCGGTCACACCCGCTGCTTCAATGCGGGTCAGCATATGGTGCAGGCCGTGACCAAATTCGTGGAACAGGGTGGTCACTTCATCGTGGGTGAATAGCGCCGGTTTACCGTTAACCGGGCGATTAAAGTTACAGGTCAGATAAGCCACCGGCTTTTGCAGGCTGCCGTCGGCCATACGCATCTGCCCTACGCAGTCGTCCATCCAGGCGCCGCCGCGCTTGTGTTCGCGGGCGTAGAGATCCAGATAGAAGCTGCCGCGCAGCGCGTTACTGTCATCATACAGTTCGAAGAAACGTACATCCGGATGCCAGACATCCACATCCTTACGCTCCTTCGCCGTAATGCCGTAAATACGGTTAACCACCTCGAACAGGCCGTTGATCACACGCTGCTCAGGGAAGTAAGGCCGCAGTTGTTCGTCGCTGATGCTGTAAAGATGCTGCTTCTGCTTTTCGCTGTAGTAAGTGATATCCCAGGGCTGAAGTTCGTCCACCCCGTGCTCCTGCTTCGCAAAAGCGCGAAGCTGAGCCAGCTCTTCTTCACCCTGGGGACGAGCGCGCTTCGCAAGGTCAGTCAGGAACTCCAGCACCTGAGCGGTGTTTTCCGCCATTTTTGTGGCCAGAGATTTCTCGGCGTAGCTGCCAAAGCCCAGCAGTTGCGCCAGTTCATGACGCAGCGCCAGGATCTCATTCATGACAGGCGTGTTATCCCATTTACCGGCGTTCGGCCCCTGATCGGAAGCACGGGTGCTGTAAGCGCGGTACATCTCTTCCCGCAAGGCCTGGTTATCGCAATAGGTCATTACCGGGAGATAGCTCGGAATATCCAGGGTCAGCAGCCAGCCTTCCTGCTCTTTGGCCTCGGCCTGAGCGCGGGCGGCGGCCATGGCGCTTTCCGGCATACCGGCCAGCTCAGCGTCGTCGGTAATCAGTTTGGTCCAGCCCATGGTAGCGTCCAGCACGTTATTGCTGTAGGCGGAGCCCAGTTCCGACAGGCGGGCGGCGATTTCGCCATAGCGCTGTTGTTTCTCTTTTTCCAGACCGATGCCAGACAGTTCGAAGTCGCGCAGCGCATTATCCACCGCCTTCTTCTGAGCCACATCCAGCTGCGGGTAATTTTCACCATCGCGCAGGTTGCGATATGCCTGATACAGCCCCTCATGCTGACCAACCCAGGTGCTGTATTCGGACAGCAGCGGCAAAGTCTGTTCGTAGGCAGCACGCAGCTCGGGGCTGTTTTTAACCGAGTTCAGGTGGCTTATCGGCGAGAAGATCCGCCCCAGACGATCGTCCACTTCCGCCAGCGGCTGACAGAGGTTATCCCAGCTATACGGCCCCCCCTGCGCCACCACGCTTTCCACTTTCTCCTTACAGGCCTTCAGCGCTTCGCTGACGGCGGGCACCACATGTTCGGGCTGGATACTGGAAAACGGCGGCAGGGCAAACGGGGTCAATAATGGATTTGTCATAAGCTCGGTCCTGAATTGTTGTTCGTTAAACGCATCTCACGGCGCAATACGATTAAGCATGGGGGTGAAGCAGCGGAATTTCAATGCCATCCCGGAAGCCGCCGCTTTACGATATACTGGCGGGATTAGCCATTTACCCCTCAGGAATCATCAGGCAATGCTCAGTTATCGCCACAGCTTTCACGCCGGCAACCATGCCGACGTTTTAAAACACACCGTCCAGAGCCTGATTATCGAGGCGCTAAAAGAGAAAGAGAAACCCTTTCTTTACCTGGACACCCACGCTGGCGCCGGGCGTTATCAGCTTTCTGGCGAACATGCCGAACGTACCGGAGAATACCTGGAAGGAATCGCCCGCCTCTGGCAGTGCGACGACATTCCCGAAACGCTGACCCCATACCTGGACGCGGTAAAAGCCTTTAACCCCGGCGGCCAGTTGCGCTACTACCCCGGCTCGCCGCTGATCGCCCGCCATCTGCTGCGCCCTCAGGACAAACTGCAACTGACCGAACTGCACCCCAGCGACTACCCGCTGCTGCGCGGCGAATTCAGCAAAGATAAGCGCGCCATGGTCAGCCGCGGCGACGGCTACCAGCAGCTCAAAGCCAAACTGCCGCCAGTTTCCCGACGCGGGCTGATTCTTATCGACCCGCCCTATGAAATTAAGACCGACTACCAGGCTGTGGTCCAGGGCATCAGCGATGGCTATAAACGTTTTGCCACCGGCGTTTACGCGCTCTGGTATCCGGTGGTGCTGCGCCAGCAGATAAAACGCATGATTCACGATCTGGAGGAGACCGGCATCCGCCGAATTCTGCAAATCGAACTGGCGGTCCGTCCGGACAGCGACCAGCGCGGGATGAGCGCATCGGGAATGATTGTGATTAACCCGCCCTGGAAGCTGGAGCAGCAGATGGCAGAGCTACTGCCCTGGCTCCACGCCAGACTGGTTCCCGAAGGCATCGGACACACCAGGCTGGAATGGATTGTGCCGGAATAACGGCCAATCACAGCAATAGCTGTATGCAATCTCACATCGCTCGCTACAATTTAACCTCCAGATTCACACAAGGTAACGGCCATGACTAAACATTACGACTATATCGCCATCGGTGGCGGCAGCGGCGGCATCGCTTCCATCAACCGCGCCGCCATGTACGGTAAAAAATGCGCGCTGATCGAAGCAAAGGAACTGGGTGGCACCTGTGTGAACGTAGGCTGCGTACCGAAGAAAGTGATGTGGCATGCGGCGCAGATCGCCGAAGCGATTCGCCTGTACGGCCCGGACTACGGCTTTGACGCCACCCTGAATAAACTGGACTGGCAGAAGCTGGTCGCCAGCCGTAGCGCCTATATCGACCGCATCCACACCTCCTACGACAACGTGTTGGGCAAGAATAAGGTGGATGTGATCCACGGTTTCGCCCGCTTTGTTGATGCCCACACCGTCATCGTTAATGACGAAACCATCAGCGCAGACCATATTCTGATTGCCACCGGCGGTCGCCCGAGCCATCCGGCCATTCCGGGGGCCGAATACGGCATCGATTCCGACGGCTTCTTTGAACTGTCTGAGCTTCCGAAGCGCGTTGCGGTGGTCGGCGCGGGCTATATCGCCGTAGAGCTGGCTGGCGTGATTAACGGACTGGGGGCGGAAACCCACCTGTTGGTGCGTAAGCATGCGCCGCTGCGCAGCTTCGATCCGCTACTGGTGGAAACCCTGGTGGAAGTGATGGAGGCCGAAGGACCCAACCTGCACACCCACGCGGTGCCGAAATCGGTAGAGAAAAACGGCGACGGCAGTCTGACCCTGACGCTGGAAGATGGACGTACTCTCACCGTCGATACCCTGATCTGGGCCATCGGTCGCGAACCTGCCAACGACAACATTAACCTGGCGGTAACCGGTGTGAAAACTGACGAAAAAGGCTACATCGTCGTCGATAAATACCAGAATACCAATGTTGATGGCATTTACGCCGTGGGCGACAACACCGGCCATATCGAACTGACGCCGGTCGCCGTCGCCGCCGGGCGTCGCCTGTCTGAACGGCTGTTTAACAATAAGCCGGAAGAGCACCTGGACTACAGCAATGTACCCACCGTGGTCTTCAGCCATCCGCCAATCGGCACCGTTGGGCTGACTGAACCCCAGGCCCGCGAACAGTATGGCGACGACGCGGTGAAGGTCTATAAATCCTCGTTCACCGCCATGTATACCGCGGTCACCAGTCACCGCCAGCCGTGCCGTATGAAGCTGGTCTGCGTGGGGCCGGAAGAGAAGATTGTCGGCATTCACGGTATCGGCTTCGGTATGGACGAAATGCTGCAGGGCTTCGCCGTCGCGCTGAAGATGGGCGCCACCAAGCAGGACTTCGACAACACCGTCGCCATTCATCCCACTGCGGCGGAAGAGTTTGTGACCATGCGCTAACGCGCCTGCACCGCTATCAGCAACGCGCACCTTCGGGGGCGCGTTTTTTGTTTCTTCGAGCTACATCGGAAAATAACCGCTCAGTTCCCCGAACTGCGCTTCTTTATGGTAATCATGAACCATTTTCAGGCTACTGAAACGAGAAAAGCCACCCTGACGGTGGCTTTTCCAGTACTAACTCGAGCGCTCAGGTCCGAAAAAATCTGAGCCTTAACGGGAAAAACTCTAACAAGTGCTGATTTTTTGGTCAATCTATTTTTACCATGGAGGGCGATATGAATCTGGAAGATGCTATTTCACCCGGTCGATTACATATATACACGGATATACTTAAGCTTAAGCAAGAAGAAGTTCTGGGAGCCTATAACTGGAACAAAGCATTATGTAGTTCCATGCAACCGCTTTTACACTGCCTTGAAGTCACACTACGTAACAGCATTGACTGTGCCATTCGCCATAACCCTCCTCCGGGAGCCACTGGCTTATGGCGTACCGATCAAGCCTGGATATTCGATCTCCCGCGCTATATCGGCGATCGTGCTTTTATTCGCCAGAGAAAACGCTACAAAACAGATGTGCACGGCAACATCCTTCATCACAATGGGCAACCGCTATACCTTAATACGGTGTGGGAAGAGGAATGTATTCGTAAGGTCAGCCATCGAATTAAGAGCACAGGGAAAAGAGTAACTGCAACACGAATACTTTCCGGTCTGGGATTTGGTTTCTGGACCAGTTTGCTCTCTTTTCGCTATGAAGAGCCACGCAATAATTCTCTACTCTGGCCACATCTGCTCTGCGATGTATTTCCTTGCAAACCTGGTGATATACCTCGCTGGGTAATCGAGCAGAAATTTATTCAAATCAGAGAACTACGCAACAGGCTCTTCCATCATGAAGCTATCTGGAAATTTCACTACCGGGATCCTGAAACAGGAAAATCCGACTATCGACGCCCGATCTACGGAATTAATGCATCACTGCAACTGCTACAAACCGCCTGGAAAGATATGCTGGAAGCGCTCTACTGGATCAATCCGCTACGCTATACCGCCTTTTTAAGCGAAGGGCATCAGCAGAGATTCACCACACTTGCATCCCGAAATGGTTTACTGAGTTATATAAAGCCAGAAGCACTCCACCACTGCCTTGATATCACCCACAGCCAGGATATAAAAACGCTGCTACGGGATCTCAACAGCAAAAACGCTAAAACTCATCAGCCGTAACGACATCATCGCAATTATCGGACCCGATTTAATACGCCTGCAATAACGTCCGCTCCGTTCGCTAAGCTTAATAAGCCAAAAAGAACAGGAGACGACAATGAAAACATGCAAGGGTGCCACCAGTGCTGCGCTGTCCGCGCTGCTCCTGAGCACAACAGCAGGGGCAGCCAGTGAACCGCTGGATGCCGGTAAGGCGCAAATAATCCGCAACGCCATTAACGTTGAGGACCTGGTCCAGATTAACGATAACTGGATTATCGGCAGCAGTTTTTCCATCGAAAATAAGCCGACAGGGCTGTATCTGTTCAATATTCACGATCGTAAACCGCAGAAAGTGGACTGGCGTCAGGTCAGGGTAACGCCGGATAAAGCGGTCTTCCCTGACTGCCCTGGCGCGCCGAACTTCGCCCGGCTCTCCACCCACGGGCTGGACTATTACCGGGACGCGGGTCGTCTGTATATCGTTAACCACGGTGGTCGCGAGTCGGTGGAAGTGTTTGCCATTAGCGCCGAAAACAACGCCAGACCGACCCTGAGCTGGCAGGGCTGCGTGGTGGCGCCGCATAACGCCTGGTTCGACGCTGTCGCCGGATTATCCGATAATCAGATGATTATCAGCAGCCTGTGGGATCCCACCGACGCACAGCGTAACCCGAAGCTCAACGCAGGGAAACCGGTAGGCGGACTGTACCGCTGGAGTCCGCAAGAAGGGTTTCAGCCTGTAAAAGGCAGTGAGTCGCTCTCCGGCCCTAATGGCGTGCTGGCGACCCGGGATGGCAAAAGGGTATGGATAGCCGCCTGGGCCGAAAAAGCGCTGGTCCGTATCGATACCAACGGCAGCGCGCCGCGGGTACACAAAACGGCGGTGGATTACCACCCGGACAATCTGCGCTGGTCACCGGACGGCAGGCAAATCATCGCCGGCGGTCAGGCTACCAGCCTGGATACCCTCTTTGCCTGCCTGGAAGATTCGGCGCCGGTCTGCCCTGGCATCAACCAGCGGCTCGATGTGCTCAATCCCGCCACCATGAAGACCACTCCATTACTTTCCGCTACCCCAATTCAGGGGATGAATGCCGGTACCGGCGCTATTCTGGCCAACGGAGAGTACTGGCTGAGTAGCTTCAAAAATAATGCCATTGCCGTTATTCCCCGATAATGGACACCGGCGTCCCACCCGGGTCGCCGGAACATAAAAATAGTTAACACAGATAACATTCCTGGCTATACTCCCGACATTCAGTTAACAGTGATAACTTTTTTGTCGTTACCCCATCCCCATTCAGGAGCTTTCTATGGATCTTAGCCAGATACAGACATTCAGGGCCTCCCTGCGCGAACTGGTCAGGGAATTAGGCATGTTAAGTCGGAAAAGTAGCGGCACCGGTCTGTCGCCGCTGCAAAGCCATATCCTGATTGAACTCGATAAGGCCCCTCTTGGCGTGACAGAGCTTGCCAGAAAACTGGGCTGTGAAAAGGCCAGTATCAGCCGGACGATTCGGGGAATGACGGAAAATGCGCTACTGGAACGCCGTCAGGATAGCCAGGACGGCCGGGCTTCCACTTTCTGCCTTACGCCCCAGGGGACGTCGCTGCTGGCACAGATTGAAGAGAACGCCAATCGCTTTATCGATCAGGCGCTTGAGCTGGCTTCCGAACGCGAATGTCGCGATTTCTCGCGGGCGATTCAGGGTCTGAACAGCGCGCTGAAAAATGCCCGCAGCCAACGTGAACAGGAGATTGTCATCACGGAGATCGCACCGGACGATAACAGTGCGATGGCAGAAATTATTCGTCAGAGCTTTCGGGATAATAAAATCGAGCACCTGGAAGGCGTTAGCCTGCACGATCCCGAACTGAACAATCTGTACCAGACTTACCAGCAGCCGGGCAGTCGATACTGGGTCGCCAGAGCAAACAGGCGGGTATTGGGCGGCGTGGGGATCGCGCCGCTGGCCGGGTCCGCAGAAAAAACCTGTGAAATGCAGAAGCTGTTTCTGAGCGCCAATGCGCTGGGAACCGGTCTGGGGCGACGCCTGATCGCCCTGTCGCTCCAGGAAGCCCGCCGTCTTGGCTACGACTATTGCTACCTGGAAACGCTGAGCGAACTACAAAGCGCCGTGCAGCTATACGAAAAGTTCGGCTTTGAATATCTTGAAACCCCACAGGGGAACACCGGCCATGGCGGCTGCGATCTGTTTATGCAGCTTAAACTGGCATAACGCTTTCAGGGAGCGGCGCCTCCCTGCAAATAACGCTCAAGCAGCGCCAGCAACCGCACATTATCCACCGTGGTCAGGATCTGCACCGGCGCGCCAGCGGGAGGCGCAACGCCGACATCCAGCTTAAGCGCGCCACGGCGGCAGGTCATGCCGCGCGCCACGCCTTCCAGCGCCACATCCAGATACGCCTGTTCGCTATCACACAATCCAGGCTCCAGCAGCCAGGCGACGGTTAAAGCATCGTGGATCCAGCAACCCGGCAGACCGCGGGTCTTCATGGAATAGTCGAGCCACGGACGCAGGGTTTGCGCCAGATAGCGGGTACAGGGATTTTCCACCGCGGCCAGCCTGTCGAGATCGGCATGCACCATCTGGGTACGGGTCGTCACATCCATCGGCACCAGGGTAATGGGTGCTCCGCTGGTCAGCACCATGTGCGCCGCCTCAGGATCCAGGCCGAAGTTGGTATCTTTCAGATAGCCAGGGACATGGAAAACGCCCCCCATAATCACAATCCGCCTGACCGCCTGCGCCATGTCGGGAAACAGGCGCAGCGCCAACGCAATATTGGTTAGCGGACCAATGGCGATCAGCGTGATTTCACCGGGGTGCTGACAAATCAGCTCGCCCATGGCGTAGGGCGCCAGCGGCGCTGATTTCGGTACAGTCGCAGGCGACGGCGTATCGCGCCACAACTCGCGTAACCCGTAACTATCGACCGCGCCATCCAGCCGCGCCCGCCAGGGCTCCGGCGGCTCCATCAGCGCCCGGGAAGCGCCGCGCCGGACCGGCACACTGGCCCCCAGGCGGCTCACCAGATCGCAGGCTACACGATAGCCCACCTCACTGGCGGTATTACCTGCCACGGTGGTGATCAGTTCCAGGCTTATCTGAGGCGCGCTCAGCGCCAGCGCCAGCGCCAGGCCGTCGTCTACGTTAGCGCCCGGTACGCCATTGCCGGGATCGCAGTCAATAATTACACGCATATACTCACTTCAGTTATCGGGGGTTCCCGACGGCCGACAACCGCAGGACTCCCCAGGCTGCAACTCAAAATCGAACTCCAGACGATGCGCCGTACCGTCCCACTCCCGTAACATCGCGATAGCCGCCTGCGCCATTTGGACCACCGGCTGGCGCACCGCAGTCAGCGACGGCACGCTGTAATATGACTCCTGCGTGGCATTAAAGCAGACCAGCGCCACATCTTCCGGGACTTTCAGCCCCTGCTCCGCCAGCGCTCTCAGGCAACCAAACGCCTGTTGCTCATTGGTGGCGAACAGCGCGCGCGGCAACGGCCCTGCCAGCATGCGCCGGGTCGCTTCATAGCCGCCAGCGCGGGTGTAATCGGTGGAAAAAATCCAGCGCTCGTTCACCGCCAGGGAGTCTTCATCCAGCGCCTGACGCCAGCCGCGCAGGCGATCCTGCGTATTCAGCATCGCCATGGGTCCACAGATAATGGCGACCTCCCGGTAGCCGTGCGCCACCAGGTGGCGGGTGGCCTGATAAGCCGCCTGCTGTTCGTTGACCTGAATCGAACTGACGTTTAACCCGGGCTCGATCCTGTCGATCATCACACAGGGCGTGCCGCTGGCCTGAATCACATCAATACAGGGATGGCGGTCGACGCTGGTATAAATCAGTCCATCCACCTGGCGGTGCAACAGGTTGTTGATAAGCTCGCGTTCCCGCAGGCGATCGTCACCGGCATCCCCCAGTAGCAGTACCTTACCGTCGGCAAAGGCTTCCTGCTGCAGCGCGTGGGCCATCGAAGAGATAAAGGGGTTGGCGATATTCGGTACTACCAGACCGTAGGTCTGAGTAGAGCCGGATGCCAGCGCGCGCGCCACGCCATTCGGTCGGTAACCGGTCTTTTCTATCGCCGCCAGTACCCGTTGCCGGGTTGCTGGCGCCACCGGGCGCGGGCCGTTATTGATAACATAGCTGACAACCGCCACCGAGGTCCCTGCCTCACGAGCGACATCGGTGCGCGTCACGCGCCGGGAACGGGATGAGCTCACAACATACCTGCCTGATTCAGAGCAAAATTGCAGTCCAACAGCATAGCGGTTTGCGCCGCAAAAATCCCTTTATCGGACAGGGGGTTTTAAATCGCATCTTCCGGCAGATTCAGGTCACGCCCCCGGGTTTCCGGCGCAAAGAAGGTCGTCACAAACCCGATTGCCGCCATCAGGGCAAAATAGGTCGCGATCGGCCACCAGTGTCCCGCCCATGAGAGCAGCGCGGCGGCCACCAGCGGTGCAGTACCACCGGAAAGAATGGAGCCCAGCTCTTTGGCAAAGGCCATTTTGGTGTAACGGTTAGTGACGCCGAACAGCTCAACCCCCCAGGCCGCCTGTACGCCGAAGATCCCAAGCGACGCCAGCCCCATGCCCACCACAATCGTTGAAATCACCACCCAGGGTTCACGGGAATCCAGCATCATAAAGGCCGGGAAGGCGTAGAGGATCAGCAGCAGGCAGAACCAGCGATAGGTAATGCGTCGCCCGAAGCGGTCGGAAAGCCAACCCGCCAGAGGAATAATCGCAAAGCCCAGCAGCGAAGCGATAAACACCGCCGTGGTGGGCACGGATTTATCCACCGCCAGCACCTTCGCCACATAGCCAATAATAAAGCCCTGAGCCAGATAAGAAGGGCCGTTTTCGCCAATGCGCAAGCCCACCATGGTCCAGAAAGCCCGGGTACGGCGCCAGAAGCTGCGCGTATCCTGACTTTGCTGCGCCAGACCGCGCGCCATGGCTTCCTGACGTTCGGCTTCCAGTAGCGCCTTCTGCCGTTCAAATACCGGCGTTTCGCGAATATGGCGGCGAATAATCAGCGCGGCCACCGCAATCAGCATGCTGCCCAGAAAAGGAATACGCCAGCCCCAGCTCATCAGGCTCTCTTTATCGAGCTGAAGCACCAACAGCCACACTAACGAGGCCAGCAACGTGCCGCTGTTGGAGCCCAACGCGATAATGGAAGAGACCAGGCCGCGCCGTTTAACCGGCGCGTATTCGCCCAGCATCACCGTGCCACCAGAAAGCTCGGCGCCAGCGCCAAGCCCCTGAGAAAAACGTAGAATAACCAGACAGACGGGCGCCCAGACGCCGATTGAGTTGTAACCGGGAATCAGGCCAATAAGGGTGGTGGATAGCCCCATCAGCGCAATGGTCGCCACCATCACTACCTTGCGACCATGGCGGTCGCCTATCCAGCCGAATAACAGTGCGCCGATGGGGCGGGCGATAAAGCCCACCGACCAGGCGGCAAAACTGGAGAGCAACGCCATTACTGGCGTTGCCTCCGGAAAGAAGACATCGCCAAAAATGATGCCAGCGGCCAGGCCATAGAGCGCGAAGTCCGCGTATTCCATGGTGGTGCCTAACCAGCAGGAGAAGGTCGCGCGCCGAAAATCTCGCCGCCCTTCTTCCGTGGCCAACCGCTCCTGCGCCGCATGCGGCGCATCGGCAGAAGATACGCCGATGGTATCAATACTCATAGCGAAGCTCCCTGGTGTTGTCTAACAGGAATGACGAATTGTACAAATGCAATATCTACTCGCGTAGACTTTCTGTTTTTATGGCGTTTAGCATTATCTACCCGCGTAGAACTGACAAACGATTAATATAAAAAATGAGGTTAAGATCACAATATGACGCTGCGATGACAACCCGCTACGAAAAAACGGGAATGTCCTGCGAATCTTCCCGCTCCCGTTCTGGTCGCTTATGCTAATTTCAGGCAATCACGATCGCGAAGGAACACGCATGCCGATAGCGCGCCAAACCTCTGTTGCCCCGATCTGGGGCGGACTCTGCTTTATATTGCTGTACCGAACGTTACCTGCCGATCTGGTACTGTCGGTGCAGCTTATGCATCAGTACGGTATTCCGGTATCGCAGATAGCGATCGGCTGGCTGGTCACGGCTCTGCCAGCGCTGATGCCGCTGTTATGCTTTATGGCGTTGGCGCACCGGGGGCAGAGCGCGCTGTGGCCCTGGCTGGTACTGCCCCCCGTCGCCTGGCTACTGTGCCAGTTTGCGCTGGCAATCATCGCGGGTATCGTCATCACTCGCTTTGGTCTGGCGCCGCCCTGGTCTGAGACCCTCAGCGATCTGCTATTCCGCCTGGCGGTACGGCTTTGGTCGGTTCATGTCCTGACGGTACTGTTAACCACGCTGGCGTGCGGTTATGCCTGCTGGCGCGAGTATCGCCAGGCCCGGGCCTGAAAAAACCTGGTCTTTACGGGGTGGCGCCCGCGCCTCGCTCTCCCTATCCTAATAGAAGGCGCAAAATTAGGGGGAGGAGGCAGTATGTACAACCATAAGGCGATAACGCTGGCGACGGCGCTCATCGCCACCGGCGCGTTTGCCGCCGCACCGCCGGATATTAAACAGGCCAGGGTGATTCAGCAGGTGAGCAATATCGAAGATCTGGTGCAGCTTAACGGCGACTGGATTATCGGCAGCAGCCTGTCTGACGGCGAAAAAACCGGTGGCCTCTGGCTGTTCAGCATTGCCAATGGCAAACCACAGCGTATCGATCCAGAACATATCGCCGTGAAGCCTGATCCAAAAGCCTTTCCCCACTGTCCCGGCGCCCCCAATTTTGCCACCCTCTCTCCCGAACGCATGGACTACTACCGTGAGGATAACCGGCTGTATATCGTTAACCACGGCGAGCGTGAATCCGTTGAAGCCTTTTCTGTTTCGCCCGATAAAAATGGCCGCCCGACCCTGAGCTGGCAAGGCTGCATCATCGGCCCGGAAAGCGTCCGTTTCAGTTCGGTGGCCGGACTGAGCGATAATCGCCTGATTATCAGCAGCCCCTGGAATGACGATGACCCCTGGCGCACCCGCAAGCTGGAAGCGGGGCAGCCTTCCGGCGCGCTCTATACCTGGAGCCCGCAAAAGGGGCTGAACAAGATGCCGGGCACGGAACAGCTTTCCGGTCCCAGCGGCATTGTCACCTCTGCGGATGAAAAAAATGTCTGGGTGGCCGCCTGGGCAGGCCAGTACATCGCCCGCATTACCAATGGCGGCAGCCAGCCGCAGATTCTGAAGATCCCTCTCGATTTTCATCCCGATAATCTGAGCTGGTCGCCGGACGGCAAGCAGCTATATGCTGGCGGGCAGTCAGCCTCTGGCAACTCCCTGCTGGACTGCGTGGTGGGCCGCAAAGAAAGCTGTAACGACATCAGCCAGGAGGCCGCCCGGGTCGATCCTAAAACCATGAAACCCGCCACCCTGATCCCCGCCACGCACTTTAAGGGCATCAGAGCCAGCACAGGCATTATCCAGACCGGCAATCACTACTGGCTGAGCGGTTTTCGCAATAACGGGGTCGCCATCGCCCCCGCGCAGCCAAACCGGTAAGATTAAGCGCCAGCCTGCGCCGCCAGGTGATGTGCAATAACGTTGCCAATCAGTCGCAGCGCACGAGCGGTCTGCTCATTAAAGGCGCTGGCGTAGTTTAGGCGCAGGCAGTTGCGGTACTTGCCGGAGGCCGAAAAGATGGTCCCCGGCGCGATTTGCACCTGCTGCGCCCGCAGCTCGCGGCTGATGCAGACGCTATCCAGGCTTTCCGGCAACTCCAGCCACATCAGAAAACCACCCTGCGGGCGGCTGACGCAGACGCCGCAAGGGAAGTCGCTACGAATACGACAGCGAAAATCCTCATAGTTGCGCTGATAGTGCTGGCGCAGGCGCCGCAGGTGGCGATGATAGTGTCCGTTGCGGATAAACGCAGCCACCGCCAGTTGGGTCACCACCGCGGTGCTGCCGGTGCCGATATACTTCATGTGCAGCACTCTGTCCCGCCAGCGGCCCGGCACTATCCACCCGACCCGCAGGCCTGGCGCCAGGGTCTTGGAAAACGAACTGCACAGCACCACGCGCCCTTCATGATCCAGCGACTTGATAGTTTCCGGCCGCGGATAGCTGAAAGCCAGTTCACCGTAAACATCGTCTTCGATAATCGCGATATCAAAGCGACGCGCCAGGCTTAGCAGCGCCTGCTTACGCGCTGGCGGCATAATAAAGCCCTGGGGATTATTACAACTGGCAACCAGAATCACCGCCTTTACCGGCCACTGCTCCAGCGCCATCTCCAGCGCTTCCAGGCTAATGCCGGACTGAGAATCTGTGGGGACCTCCAGCACCTTAACGCCGTACCCACGCAGGATCTGCATGGTACCGTGAAACGACGGCGACTCCACCGCCACCACATCGCCAGGCTGACAGATGGCCCGCACAGCCACGGATATCGCCTCCTGGCAGCCGCTCGTAATCACGATGTCATCCGTAGTGAGCGCGCTGCCGCCATCCAGCATCAGGCGGGCCACCTGCTGACGCAACGCCAGGGTGCCGGCCATATCGTCGTAACCGGACAGGCATGTTTCTTCATGCTGGATGATGCGCTGCATTTCGCGCCACAGCGGGCGAATGGTGGGCTGAGTCAGATCCGGCGTGCCGCCCCCAAGGGCGATCATCTCAGGTGAATGACGGGCGTCGAGCAGTTCGCGAATCGCATCCCAGTGGGTGACTTCCACCGGACGCTGTACCGGTTGGGTCAGGCGCGGCAATGGCGGCTGCGCGCGCCGCGGCGCCACAAAGTAGCCGGAGCGCGGCCGGGGCTGGATAAGACCGCGATCCTCCAGATGATTGTACGCCTGCTGGACGGTGCTGATACTGACGCCGTGCTCGCTACTGAGGCTACGCACCGACGGCAGCCGCTCGCCGCTTTGATAAAGCCCCTGCTCAATACGTTCGGCCAGCAGCCGGGCCAGATGTTCATAGCGCGTCATTCTGTATCCCCTGATAAATCTCCAATACGCCCGCGATCGGTACAGATTGCCCGTTTAAAAACGGTACAGTTCACATTTTTACCGCCTCTGTATGTTAAATAAAAGTAATTTCTGAATCTGTATGGTTTCAGCTACGACGCGCAAACTGGTGGCTCATTCAGATGAGGAGGCGCGTATGGAATTCCACGAAAACAGACACTCTAACCCCTTTATCGGCTTTGTTCTGGTGGCGCGCTGGCTGAAGCGCTGGTGGGAGCTGCGTCGTACACGTCGGATACTGTCCGCCATGAACGACGAACAATTGCGCGACCTGGGACTGAGTCGTGAGGATGTTAGCCACTGGCGTTAGCAGACGGCGCCCGCCTGTGCCAGGCTTACAGGCAGACCCTCTGGCAGGAGTGAGCAATGAACAAGCGAATACTGATTGCCGCGCCCGTCGCGCTGTTCTGGTCCATAGCGGCCCCGGGCGCGCCGACGCCCCACCAGCTTAGCGACAACGCACCGCAGGCGGCGGCTGAGCAGGAGGCCCACAGAACCACCATCGCCCGAGCGAAGCAAATGGAGGACGGCGCCTCGGTGAAGATTCAGGGCGTACTGGAACAAAAGCTGGGGGAAGATATCTACCGGCTACGTGACGACAGCGGAACCCTGAACGCGGTGATTCCCGGCACGGTGTTGGGCGACGCGTCCATTGCCGCCACGGACCAGGTAATTGTGACTGGCGCGCTGGATAAAAAACAGGAACCCTTCCGGCTACGGGTCAGCTATCTGGAAAAACCGTAATGGCAGGGGCAAAGCCCCCTGAATTACAGATGCATCCCGCCCGATACCTCGATGCGCTGGCCGTTCATCCAGGCCAGGTCATCGCTCAATAACGCCGCGATAGCGTCGCCGATATCGTCCGGCAGACCCGGGCGCCCCAGTGCCGTAATGGCAGAAATGGCCTGGTTGACCTGGGGATTGTCACGCACTACGCCGCCGCCAAAATCGGTAGCAATCGCGCCTGGCGCAATAATATTGACGGAAATACCGCGGCTGCCCAACTCCTGGGCCTGATAGCGGGTCAATACCTCCATCGCCCCTTTCATGGCGGCGTAAGTCGCCTTACCGCTATGCACAAAGCGGGTCAAGCCACTGGAGACGTTCAGTATACGGCCACCGTCCTTAATGAGCGGCAGCAGTTGCTGAGTCAGGAAAAATGGCCCCTTAAAGTGTACGTTCAGCATCCTGTCAAACAGCGCTTCGCTGGCTTCAGCGTAATCGGCATCCTCTCCGAACCCCGCATTATTCACCAGATAGTCGAAGTTTTCGCGCGCCCAACGTTCACGCAGCTGTCTCGCCACCTCGTCGCCAAACGCAGCAAATACGCCACAGTCAGCCACGTCCAGCGGTATCGCTACCGCCTGCTGGCCCATGGCGGCAACGATACTGACAACTTCTTCCGCTTCCTGGCGCTGGCTGCGATATGTGAAGATGGTATCCACGCCGCGCTGCGCCAGCTTCATCACGGCATTTCGCCCCAAACCCCGGCTTCCACCGGTCACTAATGCGATAGTCTGCGTCATCATTCACCTCATTCACTGCTATTAATGTTGAGATTAAGCTTATTAGCTGCTAGTAAAACAATAAACAGGTTTAAATACGCTTCACTGTTTCAATTACAACAACAATAAGACTTTGGTATGGACAAAATACACGCAATGCAGTTCTTTGTGAGAGTAGCGGAACTGGCCAGTTTTTCCCGGGCGGCGGAAAGCCTGAGCCTGCCCAGGGGCAGCGTTTCACGCCAGATTCAGGCGCTGGAAGATGAACTGGGCACCCGGCTGCTTCACCGCACGACCCGGCGGGTGCAGCTCACCCAGGATGGCATGGTCTACTATGAGCGGGCCCGGGATCTGCTGGCGAACCTCGACGAACTGGATACGCTGTTCCAGCGCGATCCGGCCAGTATCAGCGGTCGCCTGCGGGTTGATATGCCGGTGCCGGTGGCGACGAAAATGGTGCTCCCCCGGCTGCCCGCCTTTTTACAGCAGCACCCCGGCATTGAGCTGGAGCTAAGCAGCAGCGACAGGCTGGTGGATGTGATTCAGGAGGGGTTCGACTGCGTGGTGCGCATCGGGGAGCTGAGCGACTCCGGCCTGGTCGCCAGGTCGCTGGGACAGCTTACCGTGCTGAACTGCGCCAGCCCCGACTATCTGACGCGCTTCGGCTGGCCGGAAAGTCCGGCAGATTTAGCCTCTCACGCGCTGGTTCACTATGTGCCCACCATGGGCATTCGCCCCCAGGGCTTTGAGATCTGGCACGACGGCCAAAGCCAGTGGATAAAAACCGGCGGCGTGGTCACGGTAAACAGTACCGAAAGTTATCATGCCGCCTGTCTTGCGGGATTAGGCATTATTCAGGCGCCGCGGGTCGGCGTGCGTGAAGCGCTACGCAGCGGAAAGCTGGTGGAGATCCTGCCCCAGTACCGGGCCCGCCCCATGCCGGTCTCCCTTATCTGGCCGCACCGCCGCAACCTGTCGCGCCGGGTGCATCTGTTTATGGCCTGGCTCAGCGAGATAATGAAAGAGTATGTCGATTAGCGTCGCAGCTATAATTTCCTTAACATCACAGGCATAAAGTTAAAAAGGACGACGGAATCAATGAGTACCGAGGATAATCATAAGCGTCCAACCCGGGATCTGGATTACGATCCGGTAGTGAAACTGGATCAGGAATCGCCAAAAAACCAGAATGCCGATGAGAATGAGGGAAAAGCGGCAAACGCGCTGGAAAGCGTCACCCATACCGTAAAGCGTATCGAACGTAACCCATTTATCGCGCACTTGCTGCGCGCCGCCGAGCGTTTTAATGACCGGCTTGGTAATCAGTTTGGCGCGGCGATCACCTACTTTTCGTTTTTATCGCTGATTCCGATTCTGATGGTCAGCTTCGCCGCAGGAGGTTATGTGCTGGCGTCGCATCCTACCCTGCTACAGGATATCTTTGCGAAAATTCTGGCCAACGTCAGCGATCCAACCCTGGCGATGACGCTAAAGAACACCATCAATACCGCCGTTCAGCAGCGCACCACGGTCGGGTTGGTCGGTCTGCTGATCGCGCTCTACTCCGGTATTAACTGGATGGGCAATCTGCGGGAAGCGGTTCGCGCCCAGTCCCGGGAAGTCTGGGAGCGCGCGCCTCAGGATAAAGAGAAGTTCTGGGTTAAATACCTGCGCGACTTTGTAGCGCTGATTGGTCTGCTGGTGGCGCTGGTGGTCACTCTGTCTATCACCTCGATCGCGGGATCGGCACAGGCGCTCATTATCAGCCTGCTACATCTGGACGAGCTGACCTGGCTGAAGCCCGCCTGGCGGTTGATCGGCCTGGCGATTTCGATTTTCGCTAATTATCTTCTGTTCTTCTGGATCTTCTGGCGCCTGCCGCGCCACCGCCCGCGCAAGAAAGCGCTGATTCGCGGTACGCTTATCGCCGCCGTCGGCTTCGAGGTGATTAAGATCGTGATGACCTGGACCCTGCCAGCACTGGTAAAATCCCCTTCTGGCGCCGCCTTCGGTTCGGTGCTGGGGCTGATGGCCTTCTTCTACTTTTTCGCGCGTCTGATCCTGTTCTGCGCCGCCTGGATCGCCACCGCCCAGTTTAAGGACGATAAACCGATGCCGGGCAAGCGCCCCAGATAGACCCTCTTTTCGCGCCGCCCCATGCGGCGCGAACCTGACACCAGAGCAACAATCCATTCGTTAACTTTTTTTTAACTGAAAACCAGTTTTATCCACTGCATATTTCACCAGACTCAGAACAACCAGCAACCAGCTTACTCAGGGCACAAATTATCCACTTTTCGCCGCTTTTTTACCCGTGAGCGGCTTTGGCGCCGCGTTGAAATGTCACTTTTGCTATGCCTAATATGGCCTTTCGTCAGTCTAAAAATCATAAAAACTTATGCAAGCATCAATCGCCACAGCTATCGATACCGAACAACAAACGCCCGTTAACTCACGCGGTAAAGTGGTGGTCGCGTCACTTATCGGGACCGCCATCGAATTCTTCGATTTTTACATCTACGCCACCGCGGCGGTCATCGTCTTCCCCCATATTTTCTTTCCCCAGGGGGATGCCACCGCTGCCACGCTACAGTCGCTGGCGACGTTCGCCATCGCCTTCATCGCCCGGCCGGTCGGCTCGGCGCTGTTTGGCCACTTCGGTGACCGGGTGGGGCGTAAAGTCACGCTGGTCGCCTCACTGCTGACCATGGGCATTTCCACCGTGGTGATTGGCCTGCTGCCAGGCTATGAAACCATCGGGATTATGGCGCCGGTGCTGCTGGCGCTGGCTCGCTTCGGCCAGGGGCTGGGGCTGGGCGGCGAATGGGGCGGCGCAGCATTGCTTGCAACCGAAAACGCCCCGGCACACAAACGCGCGCTGTACGGTTCTTTCCCGCAGCTTGGTGCGCCTATAGGCTTCTTCTTTGCCAACGGCACCTTCCTGCTACTCTCCTGGCTGCTGAGCGACGAACAGTTCATGAGCTGGGGCTGGCGTATTCCGTTTATCTTCTCGGCGGTGCTGGTGCTGATTGGCCTGTATGTGCGGGTTTCGCTTCATGAAACGCCGGTGTTTGCTAAAGTCGCCAAAGAGGGTAAACAGGTTAAGATACCGCTCGGCACTCTGCTCAGCCGCCACCTGAAGGCCACCGTGCTCGGCACCTTTATCATGCTGGCGACCTATACGCTGTTCTATATCACTACGGTCTATTCCATGTCGTTCAGTACCGCACCCGCGCCCAACGGGCTGGGTTTCCCGCGTAATGACGTACTGTGGATGCTGATGATGGCAGTGATCGGCTTCGGCGTGATGGTGCCCATTGCCGGACTGCTGGCAGACCGCTATGGCCGCCGCCGCTGCATGATTGTGATTACCAGCCTGATTCTGCTGTTCGCGCTGTTCCTGTTCCAGCCGCTGCTGGGCTCCGGTAATCAGGGTGAAGTGATGCTGTTCCTGCTGATGGGGCTGAGCCTGATGGGCCTGACTTTCGGCCCGATGGGCGCGCTACTGCCAGAGCTGTTCCCGACCGAAGTCCGCTATACCGGGGCCTCCTTCTCATATAATGTGGCCTCGATTCTGGGCGCCTCTGTGGCCCCGTGGATCGCCGCCTGGCTGCAAACCAGCTACGGGCTGTTCTGGGTGGGAGTCTATCTGGCCGTGATGGCGGCCATAACCCTGGTGGCGCTGCTGTGCGCCCGGGAAACCCGCCACGACACGCTGTGATCACCCCTTCCCATCCCATCCCCTCACCCTAACCCTCTCCCCAAAGGGGAGAGGGTTAGGGCTGGCGCGGTTTTCCCCCTATATAAAAGGGGGAGAGGGAACTGGCTGGCACACCCTTTCAGGAACAGCTATTTCCCCAACTGCGACAGAATAGTACGACACTGGTTATCCGCACCGCCTTGCGATGGTGAAACCAGCGCCAGCAGCGCCGCAGCGGGCGTCACCAGAGTTGCCAGCGCCGCCGCTACCGCACCACGTACGATCAGCGGTCCCGGTTTGACTCCCGCATCCGGTGACTTAAAGGTACCACGCACGTAGAGCGGCGATCGCAGTGTGATAATACGAATTCCCTTACTTTCCGGCGTGATGGTCAGATCGAGGCGCTCGCTGGCCAGATTCGCGTTACCGGTGATATTGACCAGCGCATTCTCGGTATCGAAGGCGAAGATATCGGGCCTGACCAGTCCATTAGTCAGTTGCAAACCCGCAGCGGCACAGTTCACCCGCACTTCGTCATCGCCAAAGATTTGCCCTACCACGTAGTTCCCCACGTTCAGCCCCAGAATCTCCATCAGGTTACGGCTGATCAAGCCATCGTTCATCAGCAGCTTAAGATTACCGTTACTACTGCCCAATAGCGCCGCCACCGAGTTACCGCTGCCGCGCAATGTGGCATCGCCATTCAGCTCGCCCAGGGTTTTCTGCATCTCCTGAATGTTCGGCATTAACTGCTTGAGCTGCAAACGCCGCGCCTTGATTCTGGCCTCTCCCTGCATCGGCTGCCGGTTGCCCTGCAGGCGAATGTCAGCATCGATATTGCCCCCCGCCATACCAAAGCGCAGCGGCGTCAGACGCAGATCGCCATCGCGCAGATTCAACTGCACGTTAAGGTCGCGCAGCGGCAGGGTACTGCCGTGCTCAATACGCTGACCTCTGAAGCGCACATCGGCATCCATTACCCGCCATTTATCGGTTTCGAAGCGATTCACCGGCAGCACTTTATCTGACGGCTGCACGGTCTGCCCGGGCTCCGATTTCGCACCGCCGGACTCCACGCCAATCAGTGGCCCCAGATCTGCCAGCCGCAGCTGGCGCGAAACCAGATCCCCTTCAAGCTTCGGTCGCGGCTGGCTCTGGCGGTAAGTCAGGGAGCCGTGAATATCGCTGGCGCCAATGCGCCCGTTAAAGTCCCGGTAGTCAAAGCGGTTGCCCTCTTTGCCCCCCAGACGCGCGACCAGGTGCCCGTCGGTTTCATAGGGCGGCGAATCGGGCAGCAGAACGCCGGTCAGGGCATAGAGATCCCCCAGCGAATCGCCGGAAAGGCGCAGCCGCAGAGAGGCCCCGCCAAAATCCATGGGGTTGCTGATGGTGCCGCTGACCGCCAGTCGGCTCTGACCGGCGCGCACATCGGCCTGTAGCGGGAATGGCGTCCCTTCGCTACGCAGCGCCAGCATGCCACCAATCTTGCCGCTACCGGTGATATCCTGCTCTTTATAGCGTCCGTTAATCCGTAACCCGAAAACATAATCCCCCACCTTCACAGCGCCGGACTTGCCGCTGCCGGTCACTTCGCTAAACGCCAGCGGCTTACCCAGCGGATCGACCATCACGGTCATCTGCGCTTTAGTCACCTGGTCGTCGATGACAATGCGTCCACGGTCAAACAGGATATTGTCGAGCCGGAACGACCAGCCAGAGGGGGGCTTTTTATCTTTCGCGCTATCATCCTCCAGATCAAAGCGCCAGTTATAGCGCTGCTCTGACAGGCGAATCAGCCGCACATCGGGCTGTACCAGACGCAGCCACGGCAGCCAGACGGTTTTCGTCAGCAAAGCTGGCGGGGAAAGGGTCGCTTCCACCTTTGGCAGTAGCACCATAGTCTTATCGGGAATGTTCGGTGGATTCCCCAGCATCACATCCTGAGCCGTCACCTGAGGCCATGGCACCCAGCGCCGCCAGCCCGGCTCTTCCGGATGACGAACCCAGGCCACGCTAAGATCGCCGCGTATCGCAAACGGGCGTCGCAACTCGCTGGACACTTTATCGTTAATCACCGGCTTCAGGCGGTTCCAGTCAAAGGTCGCGATAAAGGTCACCAGGCCCACGCCCAGTACCACAATCGCCACCACCAAGCCCAGCCCTGTTTTTCCCAACCTTGTCATATTCCGTTCCTGTGTTCCCTGACATGATTTAAAGATAGTTGAGGCGCCGGGACACGGCCATCCAGCGAATTACCCGCGAAAACCCGTTCTGGCGCAAGTTTTATCAAAACGGCGTTTTAAAATGATTGACTGTGCTGGTATGGCAGACCAAACTAGCGCCAGTCGTCTTACATGCAGGTTTCATTATTATGTCTACACAGAAGATTGCCGTTATCGGCGAATGCATGATCGAGCTGTCGGAAAAGGGCGCTCTGGTTAGTCGCGGCTTTGGTGGCGACACCCTTAATACCGCAGTCTATATCGCCCGTCAGGTGGATGCCAACGCGCTCAGCGTCCATTACGTTACCGCGCTGGGTCAGGACAGTTTCAGTCAGCAGATGCTCGACGCCTGGCAGCAGGAAAACGTCAAAATCGATCTGGTACAGCGCATGTCCGACCGCCTGCCGGGGCTCTACTACATCGAGACCGATGACAGCGGCGAACGCACCTTCTGGTACTGGCGTAATGAGGCGGCCGCTCGTTACTGGCTGGAAAGCGACCAGGCACCGGCTATTATCGAACAGCTCGCCGACTTCGATTACCTCTATCTTAGCGGTATCAGCCTTGCCATCCTCAGCCCTCGCAGTCGTGAAATGCTGCTGGAACTGCTGCGCCGCTGCCGCGACCGTGGCGGTAAGGTGATTTTCGATAACAACTATCGCCCGCGCCTGTGGTCCGGCAGGGAAGAGACGCAGCAAGTCTATCAGCAGATGCTTGCCTGTACCGATATCGCGTTTCTGACCCTGGATGATGAAGACGCCCTGTGGGGTGAACGCCCGGTGGAAGAGGTTATCGCCCGTACTCAGGCGGCTGGCGTGCAGGAAGTCGTGATTAAGCGCGGCGCCGAAAGCTGCCTGGTGGCGGTTGCCGGTGAAGCATTACAGGAAATTCCGGCGGTGAAACTGCCGAAAGAGAAAGTGGTGGATACCACCGCGGCCGGGGACTCCTTCGGCGGTGGCTATCTTGCGGTACGTCTGAGTGGCGGCAATGCCGCAGATGCAGCGGCCCGCGGGCACCTGACGGCCAGCACCGTGATTCAGTATCGCGGCGCCATTATTCCAAAGCAGGCGATGCCGCAGTAAAACGGTTACGCGCCGGGGCCTGGCTCCGGCGCACCGACATTACTGCCGTTCCGGAATATCCGAAACCTCGCCCAGCGGATGTGCGCCTGGAGTCAGGCCTGTCGCACCTTCCGTCGGACTCATCCCTTTATCCCAGGTCGCCTGAAGCTGCTTCATATTAAACTCCGGCTCCCCTTCCGGCTGCTGCAACACCAGCGCCATCTCCTGAGAGAGAATCTGGCGCAAATCCATATTGACCATTTCCGGCGTCAGCTGGTCCAGAAACGTCTGGCGCAGCTTCTGATACTGTTCCGGCGCGAGATCCACCACCTGATTCTGTAGCGAACGCAGGCGCTGATTGGCCAGTACTTCGGTATTGGTACGGGCGTAAGTCGCGAACAGTTTTTCCAGTTCCAGCTTTTTCTGGGCCATCAGCGTTTCGAACTCGGCCGCCGGGAGTCCCCCATCGCGAACATTGGCCAGATCGCGGGCAATCCGCCCCAGATTATCGTCGAGTCGGGCATTGGGGGTGTCGATATGGATACCGCACTGGCCACGCAAGAACAGCACCCGGCAGTCGAAACCCAGTTCAACGTCACGAACGTTATTCTTGTTAAGATTCTGCTGAACGTGCCAGAACAGCGCCTCGCGGGCCAGTTCACTGCGCCAGTAGCGCATCAACCCTTCCGAAGAGCGAATCGGCTGCCAGGGGGTATCCCACATCATCGACAGCCGGTCTTGCTGAATCTTGGGGCTCATGATGCTCACCGCATCACGCTTAAGCGGCGATAGCGTCGGTACCGGGGCCGGGGTTTCGCGCTTGCCTTTCAGAGAGCCGAACAGTTTGTTGACCTGTTCCGACACGCTGCGGCTGTCTACGTTACCCACCACAATCAGCGTCATGGCGTCCGGGGTGTACCACTGCTGGTACCAGGCTTTCAAATGCTCAGCATCCACCGGCTGCCCAACCTGCGCTGCCGGATCGTGCCCCAGCAGCGTTGAGCCTTTCAGACGATAGCGCCACCAGCCATCGCGCGTATCTTCAGGCCAGGTCGCTATGCCATCCTGCACCTGTAGCGCTTTATCGATAGATTCCGGCGTAATGGTTAGCTCACCCGCCGTTTCCGCCAGCCAGCTCAGCGCCTCTTTCAGCGAGTCGCCACGACCGCTGGTGCTGGGCAGACTCAGGTTAAACTGCGTGAGATTATAAGAGACGATCGCGGGCGGCTGGGGGTGGCCGGTCATCCCCTGTTGCCAGGTACTTTTCTCGGGCGATGTCTGCTGACTCAGCGCCAGGCGCGGCAGGAGATGGCTGTAACCGCTCTGCTGCGTACTTTCGGTAAGAGAGCCGGTGTTGACCAGCAGTCGAACTTCTATCCGATCGCCTGGCCGTTGAGGGGTGGCGAGCACCTGCCACTGAAAACCGTTATCCAACTTTCCCTGCTGCCAGGCCGGGTCCGGCTGGAGCATGGCGGCCTGTCCCTGACCGCTAATCGCCGCCAGTAGCGTTCCCCCGGCGATAAGACCCACTTTTGTGCCCTGCATGTCTACCCCTGAATGAGATTCCTGAAAAAAGATGAAAAGGCGGCGCGTCGCGCACAGACGCCCGCCATAGCGGTAACGTTTTTTTCTTGGACCGCAAATAACGGTAAACGTCACTCAACAATGTGAAAATACATGGACTATATCAGATAATTATGCGCAGGAGCCCGCGGCAAGGGCAAGGAGCCGCGGGCAATTGACAGGAGTCAGGAGGAGGCTTCCGTGTTCGCGGCAGCGATTTTAGGATTATCCAGGGTCTGTTTGAGCTGTTTTTCATCCAGCTCTTTTACCCATTTCGCTACCACAACGGTGGCTACGCCGTTACCGACCAGATTGGTCAGCGCACGCGCTTCTGACATAAAGCGATCGATACCCAGGATCAGCGCCAGACCGGCCACCGGCAGGTGTCCTACCGCCGAAATCGTCGCCGCCAGTACGATAAAGCCGCTACCGGTCACCCCGGCGGCCCCTTTCGACGATAGCAGCAGTACCACCAGTAGCGTAATCTGATGAAAGATATCCATATGGCTGTTAGTGGCCTGAGCGATAAACACCGCCGCCATGGTCAGGTAAATGGAGGTGCCGTCCAGGTTAAAGGAATACCCGGTTGGAATCACCAGCCCCACCACCGATTTACGGCAGCCCAGCTTCTCCATCTTGTCGAGCATACGCGGCAGCGCCGACTCGGAAGAGGAAGTCCCCAGCACAATCAGCAGCTCTTCTTTGATGTAACGGATAAATTTAAAGATGCTGAATCCGGTGACGCGGGCAATCGAACCCAGTACCAGTACCACAAACAGAATACAGGTGATGTAGAAGCAGACGATCAACTGCCCCAATTGCAGCAGCGTTCCCACCCCATATTTACCGATGGTGAACGCCATGGCGCCGAAGGCACCGATGGGCGCCAGGCGCATAATCATATTGATGATGCCGAAGATAACCTTCGAGAAGCTTTCGATAACGTTAAAAATCAGCTGTCCTTTCTCGCCCAGGCGATGCAGGGCAAAGCCAAACAGTACGGCAAACAGCAGTACCTGAAGGATATTGCCACTGGCGAAGGCACCAATCACGCTGCCCGGAATCACATCCAGCAGGAAGGCGACCACGCCCTGTTGTTCCGCCTGCTGGGCGTAAACCGCCACCGCTTTGGCATCCAGTGTAGCCGGGTCGACGTTCATGCCAGCGCCTGGCTGCACCACGTTCACGATAATCAGACCGATAATTAGCGCCACGGTACTGACGACTTCAAAGTAGAGCAGCGCCACGGCACCAGTGCGGCCAACGGCCTTCATACTTTCCATTCCGGCAATACCGGTGACGACGGTACAGAAGATGACCGGGGCGATAACCATTTTTATCAGTTTTACGAACCCGTCGCCGAGCGGCTTCATCTGCGCGCCCAGCTCCGGCCAGTAGTGGCCCAGCAGAATACCGATGGCGATCGCCGTCAGTACCTGAAAATAAAGGCTTTTAAACAGAGAGGTTTTCATCAGGGGGTGTCCTTGCAGCGGTAAAAAGCAGAAACCCGCGTTGGGTCTGCGTCGCTAAAATAACACCAGAGAAACACCTCAGATACATCCATGTATCTTATTTGGAACAAAATGATTAGGTTTTTGAGCTGAAACGCTACAGTCTATGACTTTTGGTTAAGGGCTTTTCGGCAATTGCCGGGCGGGCTCGCAGTAAAGCGCCATAAAACGGTGCGGCGGCAGGGCCTTATCAAACAGGAAGCCCTGCCCGATATCGGCGCCGGCCTGACGCAGCCAGTCGCGCTGGGCCGGGGTTTCCACCCCTTCCGCCACCACCTTCATATTCAAATGCTTCGCCAGCGACAGGATCACCGCCACCATGCTGTCGTCTTCCGGCAGCGCGTCGATAAAGGATTTGTCGATCTTAAGAATATCCACCGGCAACCCCTTAATCTGCTGGAGCTGATGCAGGCTGGCGTACCCCATACCGAAATCATCGATGGCAATGCGCACCCCCAGGGAGCGTAGCGGGCGCAGAATGTCATGCACTTTTTGCGGATTATCGATGCGCTGGCTTTCGGTCACTTCCAGAATCAGCGAGCCCGGATGAATGCGCCAGCGCGTCAGCAGCGCCATAAAGCGATGGCGCAGGTCATCATTAAGCAACTGAAGCGCCGAGACATTCACGCTTAGCGTCAGGATCACGCCCTGGCTCTGCCACTCCGCCAGCAGGCGGCAGGACTCTTCAAGGATCCAGTCGCCAACCCGCGCCATCATCCCACAGCGCTCGATACGCTCAATCAGCCCTTCCGGCAGCGCAAAATCGCCATCCGGCTGGCGCTGACGCAACAGCGCTTCGGCGCTGACCACCTCTCCGCTGGCCAGATCCACCTGGGGCTGAAGCCACAGCGCAAACTCGCCGTTTTCCAGGCTTTGCAATATATCATGCTGTTCGGTCATCCGCTGTTGGGCCACGGCCAACTGCTGAGGATCGAAGAACTGAATCTGATTTTTACCCAGACGCCGGGCAGAATAGACGGCCGAGACCATCCGCTGATAGTGCTGCTCGCCGTTCACGCCAGGCGCCCATATGGCAATCCCGATGCTGGCGGCCGGATACAGCGGTATCTTTTGCACCGGCAGCTTCTCATTCAGCGCCGTAAGCAGACGCTTAGCCAGGGAAGCCGCCTGCCAGGATTCACTGATGCCGTTAGCCAGAATGGCGAAATCAAAGTGGCTAATCTGGGCCAGCACCATAGAAGGCCCCAGTTCGGCCTGAATTCGGGCAACCATCGAAAGCAGCAGAATCTCGCGCTGCTGCTCGTTCAGGGCTTCGGCGGCTTCCTGCAATGTTTCACAGGAGATCATCAACAGCGGCGCTATCGACTGCTCTTCCTGACCGCGCAGTAGCGCCAGTAACAGCGCTTTATTGGGCAGGCCGGTAACGGGGATATGGGTGGCAAGCTGGCTCATCTCTTCCTGGGCCCGACGCACCTGCTGCTGGTTGCGGTTATAACTGCGCACCAGCATGCCTATCTCATCGTCGTTGTGCAGCCGCGACAGCGTCAACTGATGTTCCGCCGCTTCGCCTGGCGACAGCCCATCCAGCTCACGGGCAATATCACGCAAGGGGTGGACAATCAGGCGGTTAATGCACCAGGTAATCGCCACCGTCAGTACCAGCGCCAGCAGCAGCCAGGTGGTAATCAATGTGGAGAGGGTGCTGATAATAAACTTGTACATGCGCCAGGAGTCAGCCTGAAGCACCAGATAGGCCAGCGGTTGCGGGTTCGCGGGCCGCTCCAGCGAATAGAGCGGCAGGCTTATCTGTACTGGCAACTCGAACAGTCGCGAAATCAGCATCGGCACGGGCCGTTCCGGCGCGAAGCTCACCCGCAGCGCCTGAAACTGGTTAGGCAACACCACATCCGCGCGGCTGATAACGCCAACCGGCTGAATACCTTTAAGAATCTCTTCGGCCTGCGGAATATCCGCCCTCAGAATGGCGGAGGAGAGCGGATTACGCACCGAGTGAGCGATACTCTCCATCTGCGCCGCGGTGGTATAACGGCTCTGCTGCACGAAGTGGAAAAGCTGAATCACGGCAAAAACAAAAATAAAGGCCACGGCGACTACGGCCACCATTGCCATCTGTTTTATCGTTAACGAACGCCTGACTCGCAAACCCACTCTCCGCACTCAACTTTCCACGCCTGATGCGGGCAGAGTATACTGCATCGCATGGCGTTTTAACCGCTTTCCTTCCGGTAATCCCCATAATTTACCAGTCCGCATAGGGTACCAGCGGTTGCGGCGGCATATCCATATCCCCCTGCCACCCGGCCTGCGAATAACGCACAAAGATCAGAGCGTGGCTCGGCGTGTAGTCTTTGGCCTCCTGAATATCAATCCCTGCCCCGATGGACCAGTGCGACGTCAGGCGCCGCTCCACCAGCGCCCGGGCGGTATAACCCACGCCGGTGGATGACGACCCTTCTTCCATGGCATCAACCCGGGCAGGTAACAGCCCCTGAAGAGGATAGCGCCGCTCGTTGTCGGTCTTCGCATAGGACCAGGAGACGGAGCCCCCCAGCTCCCACGACCAGTTTTCGGTACGCTGGCGCCAGATGATCGGCACCGAAAACGAAAGATAGCGCTGCGGGCTGTAGTAGCCCCCCTGCCCCAGGGTATAGCTGCTCAGATCTTTATCGTAGTGCCAGAGCATATTGGTCAGGCCTACAGTCACCCGACGATTATTTTCATTGAGCAGCTTATAGTAGTAGCCGGTCATCCAGCGTACCCGCCAGTTATCCGCCACGTTCTTCCCGGTCAACTGGTCGGCGCTCAGGCTTGACCAGACGCCGTGATCGCCGCCCTTGTCATAGCTCATACTGATACCGCCACCGTCGGCGCGCACGCCGCCCCACACCTTATGGGTATTGGGATCGCGCTGGCCTGCGAACGAAAGCAGCGAGCTGGAGATCGGCCGCCGGTGGGCATTCAGGGTATAGCCAAACGGCCCCAGATCGCTGCTGTAGCTCAGTCCACCCACCACATCCACCACGTTAAAACCCATCGGCGTGGTGCCGATATCCGCCGCCCAGGTCTCATTCTGCCAGCCTACCGCTACGCTTGCGCCGCTGGCCCGCTGCTGGTGGTTGCTGCTACAGGTGAAGTCGTAGCAGGTGCCCCATTTTTCGTCATAGCTACCGCCGCTGAAACTGCCGGCATCCATATTCACCACATCGGTACGCAGCAGCAGGCGCCCGTCGCTGAGCGGCGCATCCACCTGCAGCATCGTGGTATGGGCCCGCAGATCCGAGTAGCCCGGCGTACCGCTGGAGCCCCAGTAGTCGTGATCGAGCGTGACGTTCACGTCCTGCTGGCGATAGAGATCCGCCGCGTCGCTGCGTATACCACGCTTCAGCCAGTCGTCGCTGGCGTCGTTGCGCGTCAGACGGGTAAAGGTATCGTTATCTTCAGGCCGCTTATCGGTAATATCAGATGCCACCATCGCATCGCGATAGCGTTCCAGCGCCTGCTGCGGTTCGCCGCTGGCGGCTTCGAAACGCGCCGCGTCGCGCAGCGCCAGCGCGCTCTCCATCGAAGGCGGCTGCCTTTTCGCCGCCGGGACGATGCGCTGGTAGATCGCACGGGCGCGATCGGGTTTTCCGGCCTCGATCCAGGCGTTCGCCAGCCGTCGTTCGCTGTTTACCGACGGCGCCTCCTGCGCAGGCGCACGCTCAAGCTGCGTTAGCCACTGACGGGCCTGCGCTTTATCGTTCTGAGCCAGCGCCGCCTCCGCCAGCCCCAGTAGCGCATCTTCATTGCCTGGCTCCCGGGCCAGCACCTGCCGGTAGCGGCTGGTGGCTTCCGGGTAGTCTCCCCGCGCCACGGCCCAGTCCGCCAGGGTCAGGTCGATACGGTCGGCGGCGGGCTGGCGTTTCAGCAGCGCGATAGCTTCTGGCTCGCGACCCGACTCTCGCAGTTCCTGTGCCTCGGCGAATATCCGGTCCAGGGTCAGCCGCTGCGCCAGCTCCTGAATATTGTCGCTCCACTGACTGCGAGGCAGCGTATCAAGGTGGCGTAGCGCCGCCTCATCCCGCCCGGAAGAGGAAAGATAAAGGCCATAGGCATAAACCTGGTCGGCATCCGTCGGCTGGCGCCGGGCCAGATCGCGAAACAGGGCGTCGGCCTGGGCGTGTTGACCGGCGGCATAGCGCGCCTTCGCCAGCCGGTAGAGGGTCCAGACGCTGTCGGGATACAGCTGTAGCCGCCGCTGATGCAGTTCGGCAGCCTGATTCCAGCGCCCCTGCGATTCCAACGCGCTTGCCTGGGCTTCCAGCCGATCGTCTTCCAGACCGCGTTCGATATCGTCAATGCTGCGGCGCTGGCTGGCGCTCAGGGTGTCAATAAAGGCCGTCGCCCGCTCTGGAGACTGACGGCGATAGACATTGGCCAGCCCGCGTACCGCGTTGCTGTTGCCGCGATCCATTCTCAGCGCCTGGCGGTAGAAACGTTCAGCTTCGGCGTCATCGTTACGCGCCACCGCCACGTCTCCCAAACCGAGCACTGCATAGCTGTCGCTACCGTCCACGGCCCGCGCCTGGCGGAATTTACGCTCTGCCAGCGCGGTATCCTGAGCCTTGAGTGCCATATCCCCTTCATCGATCAACAACCAGTAGCGATTGGTGTTAAGCAGCGATTTCCATTTTCCGCTGCTGTCGTTATCGGGATCGAGACGCAGCGCCCGGTTAAGCTGGCGTACCGCGGCGGCGCGTTTTCCGGCCTGGGACCAGGCCTCGCCCAGCGCCGCCACCGTTTCGGCATCGTTCTGATTTTCACGCAGCGCCGTTTTCAGCGGCGCAACCGCCCGGGCGCCGTCGCCTGCAGCCACCTGCGCCAGCCCGGTCGCTTTGGCCCGAAAACCGGGGTCGGCCAGTTGCTTGCGCTGTTCCGCCAGTTTGGCTTTCGCATCATCCACCGTCTCGCCATCGGTAAACAGCGTCAGGAAGCGCTCCAGCGCCGCCACGCTGGCGGCGCTGACCGGCAGCCCCTGAATGCGCTGATACCAGAGATCCGCCGCCTGGCCGCGCCCGGTTCCCGAGCGCGCCATCTGTTCCAGCACGCTGAACCCTTCCTGGGGACGATTACTGTCGAATAGCAGTCCGGCCAGGCTGGCGCGCAGCGTATCGTTGCCGGGCATTCGGGCATTCAGCGCTTTAAGCTGTTCAATCGCCTGGACGCGTCGTTGCGGCTTTTTCGCCACCAGCAGCCAGTACTCCACCGCCAGGTCGCCATCAGGAGGCGTTCCCTCAAACAGCGCCTGATACGCGGCGATGGCTTCATCGGTATGGCCGGTGGTGCCCAGCAGCCGCGCCTGTTGCAGCGCCTGGCTTCCGGCCGGGGTGGCGAGTTTCATCTCCAGTTGCGAACGTCGGTATGCCGTGGAATCCGCCGCCGTGGTTTTGAGTTTGTTCATCAGCGCCAGGGCGCCAGCGCTGTCGCCCTGGCGCAGCAGATAACGCACCCGGGCGGCAATGACTTCCGGGTCATCCGGGGCGATAAGTTCCAGCCGGTAGAGCGACTGACGCACCAGATCGTCACGATGGGTCGCTTCGCCCAGCCGTACCTGTTCCAGCAGGTGCAGCCGGGCGGGGTTCGCCGCCTGGACAGGTACGGTCAGCGCCAGTCCCAGCGCGACGGCAATCAACGTTAACGAGGATCCGCGCATACCCGCTCCCAGTCCGGCACCAGCTCACCCTGGGCATTAAAACGAAAGCGCTGCTGATCCCAGCCCTGGCCAAACAGCGTCAGCACAAAGCTGTAGTAGGACTCATGGTCGGGGAAGTTTTTCGTCAGCCGCTGACGCTGAGCATAGAGCGCCGGGCTCTCCTGAAGCATGGGCAGCATGGCGGCGGAAAAACCGCCGGGACCATCGTTGGTCAACTTACCGGTCATGGTATCGATTTTTTCAGGCGGCGCGCCGCGCCGTTCCGTGGCGGCCACCATCGGCTGGAAATGATTTAGCAGCCGCGCTTTATCGGGGGAGCGATCGCTGAGCATCCCCACCCACAGGTAGACGCGAATCGCATTGTAGCTGCCCGTGAGCGTGGGCTTATCCTGCATCTGCCAGCCGCTTCCCTTGTTCCAGCTCACCCAGTCGGGGGAAAATCCTTTGGGCGCGGTTTCCAGCAGCAGTCGCATCATAGGTTTGCGCATCGCTTTCCAGGGGCCGGGATAACGGGCGAAACGGGCGATAACCTGGGGCGGCAGATAGCTGGGGTTCAGGCGCCAGCGGTTATCATGAGCGAAGCCCTGTGCCCCTGGCAGCAGCATTTCGCCAAGGCCTGGGATCTTCACTACCTCTTTACGGGCAATCAGGTCGAGCAGCGCCCGCCCCTGGGTGGTGTAATCCTCGTTCTTCCAGAGTCTGCCAGCTTCCAGCAGCGCCCAGGCAATCCACACATCGGAATCCGAAGCGGTATTGCTGTCCAGCACCCGCCACTGATTGTCTTCATGCCTGCCCCAAAGCCAGGCGGGCAGGGTCGTGGTTAAATCGCCTGCGCCAAGATTATTGCGGGTCCAGGTCAACAACTGGTCGAAACTCTGGCGATCGTTCGCTACCAGCGCGAAGAACAACCCATAGCTCTGCCCTTCGGAGGTGGTAATTTTGCGCGAATCGCTGGTGTCGATAACCCGCCCTTCATCACTGATATAGTGCTGCTTAAATTGCTGCCAGGCAGGCCAGTCGCAGGCGGCGCTGGCGGTCATCGCCGCCAGCAGCAGGCCCAGAGCTAATGCAGAACGCCATCCCATGATGTTATTCATCCTCCGGATCCAGACGGCGGCGGCTCAGCATTCGCAACACCCGCCACAGTACCCAGGCCAGCAGCACCACACTGATGGCGGCGCAGATAGCCAGCCATACCGGGTGGTTCGCCAGGGCATACCAGATGCGCTCAAACCACGGCAGGTGGCCGACATAGTAAATATCCCCGACCCGCAGGCTGTTGACGCCAGATTCACGAATCACCGACACCGAACCATACATGGCGGCACGCTTGCCGCTGTCGTTCAGGGCGCCGTTCAGCAGCTCATAACCGCGCGGGCTGTCCGCCAGCAGAGCAACAACGCTGCGCTGGCTGTGGAACGGCGACTGGAAGCCGACAATGGCCGCCATCGGTCCCCGGGAACTGATGGTGGTTCGAACATCGGGTTCCCGGTCCGCCGGACTTGCCATAATCGACGGCAGCGGCGTCTGGCGATACGGCATTTTCACCCAGCTCAGCGCCGCTTCCACCAGCAGATCCAGGCGCTTATCATCCTTCAATTTTTCGGGCAGGGAGCCGATTACCATCAGGTCGGCGTCGCGCTTTTTAATTTCGTCGGCGCTGTCCGTCAGCGCCACCTTCACGGCAGGCAACCCGGTCTGGGCGCCGATAATGCCCAGGGTATCCAGCAGGGTGCTGACCTGGGCAGGCGTCGGCTGCTTAGACACCACTACCAGGGTATCCGACAGATCCGCCATCCGGCTGTAGGGGAAGCCCGCATTGGCGAAGGCGCGCAGGTCCGGCATGGCGATAAAGTGATGATAGTTGGAGAAGTCGATGGTCGATTCATCTTCAATCACCACGTGGTTTTGCACCGGCTGGAAGGTAATACAGTTTTCAACAGAGCCGCCGGGCATTGGGTTCATGTACTGGAAGTCGAAGCGTAGCTGGTTAGCGGCCCCCAGGCGCAGCGCCGGAATCGAGACATCGTTCTTACCGTCCAGTAGCCCCTGCACCACCGGCAGGCGCATCAGCAGATTGCCTTCCCGGCTCTTCGGCGACAGGCTGAAAGATTGCAGGAACTGATTGTTCAGGTTGATATCCATCCGCGAACTGTCCTTCACCGGCGGCGCGGTATAGCGATATTTCAGATCCATATCGATGCCGTTGCTACGCAGCAGATAGAGATCCGGTGGCAGATTAAGGGTCAGAGCCACGGATCCGGGCTCAATGCCGCTCGACTGAAGTTGTTGCTCGTAGGTTTTCAGTTCGCCAAAGGTGACGGGCCGGTCGGTACGCACCCAGTGCGGTGCGTCATAAGGCTTACGCGGCAGTAACGGATCCACTTCATCCACGGTAACGGCATCGCCGCGGAACAGGATATCGCCCCGGGCGATCCCCTGAGCCGCCTGAAGCAGATCGCTGTCGTCACGACCAAAGACAACCAGCAGCTTCACGTAAGGATTATCCGGGTGGTTGATCATCTCGATGGTGGGCGCTTTCACCGGCGGGTGCTCACGCAGGAAATCCGGGCGCCTGTCGTTGGTGGCGAAGACGATGGCGTTACTTTCCGGCAACTGGTTATAGAGCACCGGGAAGCGCTGGCCGCGCCACACCGAACGGGTACCGAACCAGGAGGCGATAATCCCGGCTGCGCGCTGCTGCTCCACGTCAGGTGCTGCGGAAAAAACCATCGGCAACGTCAGCGGTCGGTCATCTCTGGAGTCGAAAAACGGCACCGGGAAGTGGGAGAGATCGTTACGCAGTTGCAGTTTCTGATACAGCAGGCTCAGGGAGCTGCCGCGCCCGATATCCATCCATAGCGTGCTGTTGGCCGGGTTTTCGCACACGTCGCGATAGTGACCGACGAACTCCAGCCGCACCCGGTTAAAGTCGCTGACGTAGAGCGGGTCGATGGGCAGCCGGGCCAGCGTTTTCTTACCTAACTGCTCTTTGGTGACCGGCAGTACCCCCATCAACTCATCGTTCAGGTACACCTTAAGCTGCGACTGAACCGGAATCAGCGCCGGAGACGGGGTGTACTCCAGGTTTAATAGCGCGCGGGAGACCACTTCGCCGCTGCGCATGCCGAATTCCACCGAACCGTTGGGATGCACGCCGCGCAGCACCATGCTGCCGGGCGGCGGTGCAATCTGGGCGAAGTTCAGCGTCACTTCGCGGGCCGGTGCATTTTCGGCAACGACCGGCGCTCCGGCGCCAGGTACGCCCGGCATCACCTGCCCTGTCCCCTCTTCCGGCGCCTGCGGCACGACCGCCTCCAGGTCATTACTGGTCGGCCCCTGAGTCACCACGCCTTCGGTTGCCGGAGCCACCGTCGGCACCATCGGCGCCGGAACCGCGCCGGGGTCCGCCGGGGCCGCCATGCCAGGCCGATACGGCAGCGCGCTCAGCCCCAAAACCACTGCACAGATCCAGAAGAGATTTCTTTTCATCGCATTATCATCATTGTTGAGTCATGGCCGAATCCGGTTGCCGATCGCCGACGCCGCGCGCTGGTCTGCGGGGGATCAGGGAAACCACCCAGTCCACTACCAGCGTGATGCTCCGGAACACATACTTCAGCGACGCCGGGGCGAACTCCGCCAGATGGCGGTAGCCGCGCAGTCCCAGCTTCAGAATATCCAGCAGGCTTTCCAGCGGTTTATCTTCCGGGAAACTGTCCTGCCATAGCGCCCAGGTATCGGCGCGGGCAAAGGTGCACTGAATAAAATCGATATGCTGTCGGGTGGTCATCTCCGCCAGTTGCAGGCCAACGCTTTCTCCGGCAGCGCGAACTACCTGCGCCGGGAAGAAGAACTGCTGCTGACCACGGCGCAGCAGCAGTTGAATGCGCTCGCCGTGGCGCAGCGACAGCGAGCCATGCAGACGAATACCGACACCGTAGTCGGAGTAGTCGCGTACCGTGCAGGGGTAGAGATGGCCGTCTTCCCGGGCCAGCGCCGCAGGCATGGCGATCTCGACCCGGTGAGCCCGGCGCACCTGCTTGCTTTCTACCGAAACCGCCACCGCGCCCCCCAGAATAATCAGGTTGTAGGTCACCCAGGCAATGCTCACCAGCACGGTCAGCATTTCGTGTTCCGGCCCTTCGAAAAAGCGCCAGACGCCGAACAGCAGCCCCAGCACGTTAAGCAGAACCAGCATCAGGTAGGGTCGGGTAATCACCCAATCGACATATTCATGGGGCACCAGCCCCCCTTTCGCCGTGACGTTAAACTTCCCTTTGCGCGGGTTTATCAGCGCGACGATGGTGGGCGGCGTGATGTACCAGGCCAGCACCGTTTCGTAAATTTCACTCCAGAAAGAGTAGCGATAGCGCCCCTGAATTTTCGAGTTGGTCAGGCTGGCGTGAATCATATGGGGCAGGACGAACAGCGCTATCATTAGCGCCGGGGCGTAAATGATATAGGCATGCAGCAGCAGAAAGGCCAGCGGCGCGATCAGGAAGATCAGGCGCGGCAGGCCGGAAAGAAAGTGCAGCATGGCGTTGGCGTAACACAAGCGCTGAGCCAGCTTCAACCCCTTGCCCAATAGCGGGTTGTCCAGCCGGAAGATCTGAATCATGCCGCGAGCCCAGCGGATGCGTTGACCAATGTGCGCCGACAGGCTTTCGGTCGCCAGACCGGCGGCCTGGGGGATGCGCATATAGGCCGAGGTGTAGCCGCGCCGGTGCAGGCGCAGCGAGGTGTGGGCATCCTCAGTGACGGTTTCTACGGCGATACCGCCAATTTCATCCAGCGGCTGTCGGCGGATAACCGCACAGGAGCCGCAGAAGAAGGTGGCATCCCACATATCGTTGCCGTCCTGCACCAGGCCGTAGAACAGCGCGCCTTCGTTCGGCGTTTTGCGAAAACGCCCCAGGTTGCGCTCAAAGGGGTCTGGCGAAAAGAAGTGGTGCGGCGTCTGAATCAGCCCCAGTTTCTGATCCTTAAAGAACCACCCCATGGTCAGTTGCAGGAACGAGCGGGTCGGCACATGGTCGCAGTCGAAAATCGCCACAAAGTCGCCCCGGGCCTGCTTGAGGGCGTTATTAATATTCCCCGCCTTGGCGTGCTCGTGGGTGGTGCGGGCGATGTAATTCGCCCCGACTTCATCGGCGAAGCGTCGGAACGCTTCACGCCCACCGTCATCGAGGATCCAGATATTGAGCTTATCCTTCGGCCAGTCCATGCCCAGCGAGGCATAGACCGTACCTTTCACCACGCTAAGCTCTTCGTTATAGGTGGGAATCATCACATCCACCACCGGCCACTGCGCCGTTGAGGCGGGCAGCGGTACTGGCTGGCGATGCAGCGGCCAGATAATCTGGAAGAACCCCAGCACCAGTACCAGCCAGGCGTAGGTTTCAGCAAACAGTAGAATCAGGCCGCAGACCAGGCTGACCGGATCGTTCCAGTTCAGGGTAGAGGTATAACGCCACCAGATATAACGGCAGGAGATGGTCAGCGACAGCACCACCATCACCAGCGCGGGGAAACGCCCGGGAATGCGCCGTACCACCAGCGCAATACCCCACAGCAGCATCAGAAAAATAAACTGCGCCAGCGGGCTGAAGGGCTGGGTGACGCACAGTACCGCCATAATCAGCGCCACCACAACGACCACCCCCAGCAGAATACGCCTTGCCAGCACGCTGAACTGACTCAGATCCTGAACGTTGCGCCGAAAGCCCTGGCTGCGCTCTACCCGCTGCGGCAGCGCCTTCATCCACTGATAGTAATTTTCCCGCCATGCCTGAATACGCGCCAGCCGCGAGGTTACCGGCGCTGCCAGCCCGCGACCTGGCAGCATCAGCAACAGCCAGAGGGATTGAATAAGATAGCGCAGTGGATCGAGCGGTCGCGGGCGCTGAGGATCGATTTGCGGATACAGGCGCTGGCGCTGGGCCCTGATGCGCTGCCAGCTTTCGCTTTCCAGCCGCAGCAAGGTCCAGCCCAGCGCCACCATCAGGCAGCACAGTCCGGCGCTGAACGGCGTAGCGCCGTTACGCCGCCAGCCCATATAGCGCGTTCGCAGGCGCTGGCTAACGCCGGGCGCCAGCAGGCAACGCAGAAGCAGGCTCATGGCTGCGGCTCCGCCAGATTGAGCAGGCACCAGCCCGCCAGGGTCATCAGCTCTTCCGCCACCAGCGAAGCCGGGCTGTACTCGCCCACCGGCTGTTTAGCCGCCATCGATTCCGCCATGGCTTCATCACTGTGCAGAATCACCGGAACCAGACTGCGCTGACTCTGGAGCCAGAGCTGATAAATATCATCCTGAAGATGGCTGGCGACCCGTAATCCGTTGACCAGCAGGTAAGCGTCCTGAGCCAGCGGTTGCTGATGCAGGCGGGCATGACAATTGGCGTCTGGCGTCGCCACCACAATGCGGCTATCCACCGCCGCCAGGGTTTCCAGAGCAAAAGCGCTGAAACCGGCGGGAATATCCACCAGTATCCAGCGGTAGCGGCCGCTCTGTTTCAGGGTTTTCAGGGCATCCAGAAAATGCGCAACACCTTCCGGGCGCGCCAGCAGTTCGCTGTTCTGCATGGCGTTTAACTGCCCGTATGGAAGAACGTCGAGACGCGGCGTATAGCGCCAGGCGGCACTCTGCCAGGCCAGCCCCTCATGCAGGGCATACGCCCAGCCCGCGCTTTGCGCAAACCCGATATTGAACAAAAGACGCAGCAGGTTATCCGGAGCGGCGCCCACCACCAGTACCGACTCGCCCTGCTGTTGCAGCGACCAGCCCAACCCCGCGGCGATCGACGTCGTTCCCACGCCGCCGCGTAGCCCCTGTAACCCTATCACTGCCATCTGGCCTGCTCCCTTTAGTGATCCTGCGCCAGCTCGGCCAGCAGTGGCCAGCGCTGGAGCGCGATATTCAGCCTTTCCTGCCGGGAGATGTCGGTATAATCAATATCCGGCAAAGCAAATGCCCGAAACAGCGTCTGAATATCACTCTGGGTGGCAATTCCAGGCAAATTCCGGAAATCATCAGATGTATCATTTTGCTTATTCATACCCTGCACCGGTATAATCCATTGGTGTTGTTATGCACCAGGTAGATTCGCAACAAAAAAACTCCTCATGCTGCGACAAAGTTTTTGTTTTACAATGCTAAGACCGCTGATGTTTATTTTCAATGTTAGGTTTATTTCCGCACTTTGGCGAGTAAGCGAAGAGAGAGAACATGGGCCCCATTTTTTCTGTTGGAATACACGCACTGTGGAATGAGCTGCGGCATATGCCCACAGGCGGCGTCTGGTGGGTAAACACCGAACGCTACGAAGACGCGGCGCGCCTGGCCAACAGCACCATCTCCGCCCAGAAAAACGACGCAAAAGTCGCGCTCGTCACAATGGGTACGGCACCGAAAAAGATTCTTACTTCGCTTTCCGAAGAAGGGCCGGATGAGATCTTACTCTATAAAGCGCAAAATACGAAAAATAGTCTATACTCGCTATTGCCAGATATGTCATGCAATATAAAACCCAAGCATTATCTGATTATTTTCTTGCTCCAGGACAATTTTTTTAGAAATATAAGCTCAGAAACCCTTCACAAAATTGCCAACCAGATAAATCTCCAGTGCCAGAAATATCAGTGCACATTGCTGGTGATAAACCCGGGAAACCGTAGCGACGATCAATATTCTGCACTGATCAATGCCCACCGTAGCCTGAACGGTCTGGCCAGCCTGCGCCCACAGAATGATGCCTGGTGTTTCGATGTCGCGTTCTGGTGCAACGAAAAAGGGGTCAGCGCCCGACAGCAGTTAACCATTCGCTGGCAGCAGAGCCGCTGGGAATTATGCCAGTCGGTACAGAGCGCGCCTCAGCCCCGCAGCGATGAGCGCACCATCCTTAGCCACCAGGCCGTCCTGGAAGGCGCGCCGCCACTGTCAGAACACTGGCGATTGTTCGACAGCAACCAGGCTTTGTTCGAAGCGGCGCGCGGCGCCCAGGCCGCGACCATTATCTTTTCGCTCACCAATAACCGCGACGTGGAAACCATCGCCCACGACCTGCATGCGCTACGGCGCCAGCGTGGGAGCGCCCTGAAGCTTGTCGTTCGCGAAAGCCAGGCCAGCCTGCGCGCCGTAGATGAACGTCTGCTTATGGGCAGCGGCGCCAGTCTGGTCATTCCGGGAAGTACGCCGCTTTCCCGTAGCCTGACGCTTATCGAGAGCGTCCAGGGCCAGCAGTACAGCCGCCCGGTACCGGAAAGCCTCGCCGAGCTGGTGGGCGCGCTGCGCCCGCTACAGCTACGCGGCTGGCAGCCCTGGGGCGAATTCTGCACCGCCATTGAAGCATTGCTCCATAACCCGCTGATTCCTGAAGATAATCGCGGCGTGCTGGTCGCGCTGCGGCCAGTGCCGGGACTCGCGACCCGGCAGGCGCTCTCCCTCTGCCGTCTTAAGCGTCAGGGCGATATTATGGCCGCTAACGACCAACGCATTGTGCTGTTCCTGAGCTACTGCCAGGTCAACAGTCTGGACATCGCCCTGAAGAATATTTTTTCGCTGCCGCCGGAAGAGGTGGTTTCCAACCGCGTAGTGTGGTTCGAAGACCGGCAAATCGCCGCAGAGCTGGTCCAGATGCGCACTCAGGCGCCGCGTCACGACATTATGCCTGCCGCCATCGCTCACCCCATTGCCCGGGCTGAAGAGATGCAGAGCGCACGACAGCACCAGCCGCAGCCCGTTACCCTTATGGCCCCGGAGTCCGCTTATGATGACCATCAGTGACATTCTTCAGTTGATTGCGCTGTGCGCCGTCATCTTTCTGCCGCTGGGCTTTTATGCCCGGCGCTGGCTGACGCCTCTGGCTGCATGGATGCGCATCACCTTTTTTAAACCCCGTTTCGTCAAACCCGCCGGTACGCTGCGTCGGCAACAGGCTGTCAGGGCAAACTCAGAACATGACTGAACACAAACCAACGTCTCCGTTATCGATGCCGCTCTGGCAGTACTGGCGCGGGCTTTCTGGCTGGAATTTCTACTTTCTGGCGAAATTCGCGCTGCTGTGGACCGGCTACCTGAATTTCCACGCCCTGGAAAATCTGGTTTTTGCCGCTTATCTACTATTTCCCCTGCCCAACCTGCGACTGCATCGCCTGCGCCACTGGGTGGGGCTGCCCATTGGCTTCACCCTGTTCTGGCACGACACCTGGCTACCGGGTCTGGACAGCATTATTAGCCAGGGTTCCCAGGTGGCGGGCTTCAGCTGGGATTATATTCTGGATCTCACCGCCCGCTTTATTAACTGGCAGATGGTAGGCGCGGCCTTTGTGCTGCTGGTGGCCTGGCTGTTTATCTCTCAGTGGGTGCGGATAACGGTACTGGTAGTGGCGGCTCTGATCTGGCTTAACGTTCTGACCGTTTCCGGCCCGGTTATTGCGCTGACCCCCGGCGGCAATACGGCGCCAGCGGCGGTGACCACCGCCATCACATCAGGCGATACCAATACGCCTCAGGTGGGGGATATCCCGGCCCAGACCGCTCCGGCCAGTTCCCAGAATCTGACCGCATGGCTGAACAGCTTTTACGCCAGCGAGGCCAAACGCCAGACCCAATTCCCGGCATCGTTGCCCATGGATGCCCAACCGTTCGAACTGCTGGTGATCAATATTTGCTCTCTGGCCTGGTCTGATATGGAAGCGACCGGCCTGACGTCGCACCCATTGTGGTCGCACTTCGATATTCTGTTTAAAGAGTTTAACTCTGCCACCTCTTACAGCGGCCCGGCAGCCATTCGTCTGCTGCGCGCCAGCTGTGGGCAGTCTTCCCATAAGAATCTCTATTCGCCCGCCGGTAACCAGTGCTATCTGTTCGATAACCTGGCGGCGCTCGGCTTTAGCCAGCATCTGATGCTGGATCACGATGGCGTCTTCGGCGACTTCCTGAAGGAGATTCGCCAGTACGGTGGCGTTCAGTCACCGCTGATGAATCAGAATGGCCTGCCGACGAATCTGCTGTCGTTTGATAATTCGCCCATCTACGACGATACGGCGGTGCTACAGCGCTGGCTTTCTGAGGAAGGGCGCGATCCCAACACCCGTTCCGCCACCTTCTTTAACCTGCTGCCGTTGCACGACGGCAACCATTTTCCGGGCATCAGTAAAACTGCGGACTATAAGGTGCGGGCCCAGAAGCTGTTCGACCAGTTGGACAACTTCCTGACCGAACTGGAAAAGTCAGGCCGTAAGGTGATGGTGGTGGTGGCGCCGGAACACGGCGGTGCGCTGAAGGGCGATAAAATGCAGGTTTCCGGGCTGCGCGACATTCCCAGCCCGTCGATCACCCATGTTCCGGTGGGGGTGAAGTTTATCGGCATGAAGGCGCCCCATCAGGGCAGCCCGATTGAGATTAGCCAGCCCAGCAGCTATCTGGCGATTTCCGAACTGGTCGCCCGCTCTGTGGATGGCAAAAATTTTGTGGCCGATCAGGTGGACTGGAATGCGCTGACCAGCAATCTGCCGCAGACGGCGCCGGTCTCTGAAAACGCCAATGCCGTGGTGATTCAGTATCAGGGTAAGCCCTGGGTACGGCTTGGCGGCGGCGACTGGGTGCCGTATCCGCAGTAATGGAAAAGGGTTATCGAAGGTTAGCGTGGGGCTGGAACAGTCCATTTTTTAGATAAATATGCAGCGCCGGAGAAAGCTGCGTTCACCTTAAGGTGATTTTGCTTATGTAAACAGCGGAGCCAGCAGGGTTTTATTCCGGCTTAAAAAACGCCGGAGCGTTCACGCAGGGCCGGAGGAGCGACAAGGATGTCGCGACAGGGCGGGGCCGCCAGGAATGGCGGCTCTCGCCCGGTCCGAAAAGCCCGGAGTGATAAGCGAAGGGGCCCCGAAGGGCGTTTTTTACTGCCGGAAAGCCCGGGTTGCCAGGGAGCGGCGACTGAGCCCCTGGCCCGTTCACCGGCTGTGAATCAACAGAGAAGCTGTTGCCCAAAGTGAACGGAACAGCCCACCACATCATCATATTCCGCCAGTTTTACTCCACACTCATCTGCAATGCTCCCAAAAAAAAGCGCCCCTTTCACAAAGAAAGAAGCGCCTTATCTACCCATCAAAATCAGAACTGCAACTTAATCCCCAAAGTACCGCGTGTATCGCTGTACTTATTGCGCCCAACCTGCTGACCCACATCGGCCCACAGCGCCAGATTGCTGTTCAGTTGGCCTTCGGCGCCAATCCGAACTTCCGCCAGATTCTGGGTGCCGATCATGGCGTTACGCTCGCCGTTCATCTTCACCGCAAAGGTCCGGGTGTTATGTATCCAGTTGGCTTCAACGTAGGGGCGGAAGCGGTCAGAACCCCCTTTTTCCGTCCGTCCTTTCATCCAGGCGCGCATACCCAGCTGGGTCATCACATTGCCCGCCCCGCTGCTGCTAACGTGGGTTCCCTGATCTTCTACCAGCGAGTCCGCCCGCACGTCCATCCAGACAGCCTGACCGCGCGGTTCCAGCCAGAAGCTGAAGCGTTCGGAGCTACCGACCGGCAGCGCATAGCCTGCCTCTACCGAGGCCGTCACGCCTCGGGAGCGGTATTTTTCTTCGCGGAATTCGTCGCCGGAAACCCGGTTATGGAACCAGCCGTACTGAACCCAGGTATCAACCCAGGCACCGGTACGCCCGGCATCGTCAGCAAACCAGGTACCGTACAGTCCTACACTATAGCCGTTTACCTGACCGCGTGAGGTGTAGCCGGTCAGTTCCGAGCGGGTTTTGTTCTGGTTATGCCCATAGCCCGCCATCAGGCCAAGCCGCCAGCTGTCGCTCTCATTGCTGCTCCAGCGCGCCACATCGCCGCCGAGCTGTACGGCATAGCTGTTGCTGCGGCTAATCAACTGACCGCCCGCCTCTTCAAAGCGGCTGTGAGAGCCGGTGTTACGCAGCCACAGCGTAGTGGAGTGACGTTCGCCAGTGACAGGATCGATATATTCATGCTCCCCCTGCCGGTCATGCAGACGGGTAAGGAACAGCGTATTGGCTGCCGCGATATTGGCGATATAGCTACCGCTTTCCGGGCGATACACCTTGGTGTAGTCGTAACGCCCCTGGGTGCTGCCATCGTCACTGCCGCCGCTGCCATTCCCGGACTCATCCGGATTATCGCTGCCATCCCCGGATTCTCCCGAATTATCGCTGCCATTCCCTGATTCTCCCGGATTATCGCTGCCATTCCCGGATTCTCCCGGATTATCGCTGCCATTCCCGGACTCTCCCGGATTATCGCTGCCATTCCCGGACTCTCCCGGATTATCGCTGCCATTACCACTTTCGTTCTCAGCGGGGGCCTCTTCCGGCGTACCCGCGCCACCGCTACCTGACTCGCCGGAGCCGCCGCCCGCACTGCCGGTATCGTTGCCCGTTTCTTCTTCCGCCGGGGCTTCCGGCACATTCGCGCCAGCGCCGTTATCATCCCCAGACTCTACGTCTGAAGCGGGCGTTTCCGGTTCGGCAATAACGCCCGTCACATCCTCTTCGCTGTTACTCAGATACCAGTTGCTTCCTTTCTGCACCAGCGCGTAGTCGTACAGACCAATACCAACCCGTCGATCCAGATTAAATGCGCCATCGGATACGCCGCCAACGGTGATCAGTTCGATCCCAATATCGGTGTGTTCGCCGTGACCATAGATATTATTGAACTCTACCTGGGTGCTACCGCTGGTGTCGCCGGTGACCACCATACGATCGCCCGGAGAGTCATTGTCGCTATTCAGGGTGACGTTCATCACCAGAGTTCCGCCATCGCCGTGATAATCACCATTAACCGTCAGGGTCTTAAATTCCGAACCGGAATCATTCAGAAAGTTAATGGTGCCGCCGTTAAGCTGCAAACCGGTCAGCGTTGAGTTACCGGTCATATCCCAGACGCTGCCCGCACCGTTCAGCGCCAGATTCACCGTACCGCCATTCATGGCCGTCATGGTGCTGTAGAGATAGGAGTTATCCGCCGTGCGCAGATCGATATCCCCGCTATCGGCAACCACTGCGCCCCAGGCGTTCACCGTCTGGTCATTGAGCGTCACTTTACCGCCGTCCTGAGCAAAAAAAGCGGTGGCGTTATCTGCCGTGCGCAGATCGCCCAGATTGACGCTGCCGTTCAGATCGATGGCGCTGTTGCCTTCGGCCCCCACGTAAATCAGGTCGTTGCCCAACGGCGAACCTTCCGACACCGCAATATTCAGCTCGCCGTCCACCGCAATAGTCGAAGCCACATCATCCCGGCTGTTTTGCGCGGTGATAAAGCGATCGGTTTCACTGACGCTGGCATTGCTGTCAAGCATGACCCAGGTATCGCTTAACTGTACGTTCGCACCGTCACTGGCCACCACGCCGTTGATTCCATGGGTATTTCCCGCATCACGTACCAGCGTCAGCACGGCTCCACCTTGCAGATCGATATTCGCCAGTCCCGATGCCGTGGGACCGCTGGCAGACACCGCCGTTAACAGACCATTGCCGGAAACCGACAGGTCGGTGTAACCGGTAGCGGTAATACTGCCGCCGCTGGTGACCAGTCCCTGGATATTCACATCGTGGCTACCGCTGTTCACCACGATCGAAGATTGATTCATCGCGATATTCTGCCCTGCGGCCTCAATGCCCGTGGCATTGCCTTGCGCGATAATATTTAATCCCAGATTCTCAAGTTGAACATTGGTGCTCTGGCTGGTGTTACAGTTCCCCGCCGGGGTACAGCTTGCCAATATCCCGGTGATGTCACCCGAGCTATTATTAAGTTTTATCTGAGATAAGCCAGTTAAATTCACGAATTGCGAACTGGCATTTTCTGACCTCGCAATCGTGTTTATACCATATAACTGCGCCATATTCTGACCATAGTTTTCATCTGTAGCCTGAATATCGAGATCCTGGCCACGCACCATCCCGCCATTCTCAACGGTCAACGCATTCGCGCTATTACCAGAAATCATTTGGGTCCCGCTGCCCAAATCAATAGCGCTGCCATTAGCGTAAACCACATATCTGGCGAACGCTGCCGATACATTTGAGCTGTCAATGGTCGCACCGCCATTAATAACAATATTTCCTGCCCCCAGCACAATACCTTGTCCGGGCCCACCCGATACGCCGTTGATGGCCCAGACCGCCGAGACCTGGCTGCCGTTATCAATCACCAAATCACTGGCACAAACAGAGGCAGGCAGCAGCGCCAGGGCTATCTGAACAGCGAGTCGTTTCCTTACTCCAGGTAAAATCCGCATGAAGTTTCTTCCTGATACAGGGCTTCCATCTTCTCCGGCAAAAGTGTTCTTTCGCTACGGAGCGCTTTCGAAGAAGATAATTTCCTGTCTGGCTAAAACCAACCTATCTCCTAATGATGGGTACGCCAAGCCACAGACAGAAAATCTATCTCCAGGATAACTAATCAATTTTTAAGACTATTCCCGGATTAATTTCCTATAAAGACTTTCCTTAAAAATGAGATTTTTCACACGGAATTTTAAATTTTAAGAGGGGTAACACAACCCATATAACGGCATACAATTTAGATTCGGACATTTCTAACAATGCATCAAATAAAAATACAGAAAAGTACACGCAAAAATAGATATTACTGACGTTTCCATTCAGTGAACAAACAAAAAAAGAGCGCCACAGGGCGCTCTCGAAACATACTGCTACCTCACTCAAGCCGCGCAGGGGGAATCACCGTCATTTCCTTCGTCCTTATCCACGGCAAAGCAGGCCACCAGTTGCCCCTGGTATGACTTAAGCTGCGGTGGGGTTTGGGTACAGGGTTCAAAACAGCGGCGGCAGCGGGCGCTGAAGGCGCAACCCGGCGGCGGATTCAGCGGACTGGGCAGTTCGCCAGCGAGCTTAATCCGCTCCCGGCGTTGCTCCGGGTTAAGACGCGGCGTAGCCGACAACAGCGCCTGGGTGTAAGGGTGGCGCGGGTTATCGAAGATCTGCGACTTAGTGCCTTTTTCTACGCAGCGCCCCAGATACATCACCATCACCTCATCGGCGATGTGCTCCACTACCGAAAGATCGTGCGAGATAAAGACGTAGGAGAGCCCCATCTCCTGCTGCAGATCCATCATCAGGTTCAGCACCTGCGCCCGTACCGACACATCCAACGCCGAAACAGGTTCATCGGCAATCACCACGTCCGGGTCCAGCATCAGCCCGCGCGCAATCGCGATGCGCTGACGCTGACCGCCGGAAAACATATGCGGATAGCGATCGTAGTGCTCCTGTTTCAGCCCTACTTTCGCCATCATCGCCATGGCCTTTTCCCGACGTTCCACTTTGCCAAGCCCGGTATTAATCAGCAGCGGCTCTTCCAGAATCTGGCCCACCTTTTTACGCGGATTCAGCGAAGCATAGGGATTCTGGAATACAATCTGGATCTTCTGGCGCCGCAGCTTATCCGCCTGAGGGTCATGCTTCAGCAGGTCCTGGCCCTGCCAGTAAAGCTCGCCCCCGGTTGGCGTCTCTATCATGGTCAGCAGGCGCCCCAGAGTGGACTTACCGCAGCCGGATTCGCCCACCACCGCCAGGGTTTTACCGCGATCCAGGGTGAAAGAGACGCCGTCCAGCGCCTTTACCTGGCGTTCCGGCGCAAACATCCCGGTTTTCACCGGGTAGTACTTTTTCAAATCGGTGGCCTGCAACAGCGGCTGGCCGGGGTTATCTTGATTGCTCATAGCGTCGGCCTCCCGGCATCATCAAGCGGATAGTGGCACTTCGACTGACGGCCCTCTTCAAGGCTTGCAAGTCCTGGCTCTTCTGCCCGACAGCGATCGGTAGCGTAAGGGCAGCGCGGGTTCAGCAGGCAGCCGGACGGCCTGTCGTATTTACCCGGAACCACGCCCGGCAGTGAAGCCAGCCGCGCCTTGTCGTGCGCAAACTCCGGCAGCGCCCGCAGTAGTGCCTGAGTGTAAGGATGGCGAGGCGCACGGAAGATCTCTTCCGCCATTCCGGTCTCTACCACCTGTCCGGCATACATGACGATTATCTTGTGGGCGGCTTCGGCTACCAGCGCCAGATCGTGCGTGATCAGAATCAGCGCCATGTTCTCTTTCTGCTGCAGGTCCAACAGTAGCTCGATGATTTGCGCCTGGATGGTGACATCCAGCGCGGTGGTGGGTTCATCGGCAATCAGCAGTCGGGGTCGGCAGGCGATCGCCATGGCGATCATCACGCGCTGGCTCATACCACCAGAGAGCTGATGCGGATACACCTCCAGCCTTGATGCCGGATCGGGGATCCCCACCAGGTTCAGCAGGTCAATAGCCCGCTGGCGCCGGGTGCGGCGATTGCCGCCCTGATGCACCTTAATCGCTTCCATAATCTGATAGCCCACGGTGTAACAGGGGTTCAGGCTGGTCATCGGATCCTGGAAGATCATCGCCACATCGGCCCCCACCAGATTGCGGCGATCCCGTGAAGAAAGTCGCTGCAAATCCTGGCCGCTGAACATCAGCTCCTGCGCCATCACTTTGCCCGGGAAGTCGATAAGCCCCATCAACGCCAGGGAACTCACCGACTTGCCAGAGCCGGACTCACCGACAATGCCCACCACTTCGCCCTGATCCACGCTATAGCTCACGCGGTCCACGGCACGGAACGGCGCCACTTCGTCGCCGAAGTGCACCGATAAATTATCAACATTCAGTAACGCCATCTCATGCCTCTTTACTGCTTGAGTTTGGGATCGAGGGCGTCACGCAGGCCGTCCCCCATCAGGTTAAACGCCAGCACCGTCAGCAGAATGGCCAGTCCCGGGAAGGTCACGACCCACCAGGCACTCTGGGCAAACTGCAGAACATCCGAGAGCATGGTGCCCCATTCCGGCGTGGGCGGCTGCGCCCCCATCCCCAGGAAGCCAAGAGCAGCCATATCGAGAATGGCATTAGAAAAACCGAGCGACGCCTGAACGATCAGCGGAGCAAGGCAGTTCGGGAAGATATTGATAAACATCTGGCGCAGCGCGCCTGCGCCCGCCACCCGGGAAGCGGTCACATAGTCCCGATTAACCTCCGCCAGTACCGCGGCGCGGGTCAGTCGCACATAGTGCGGCAGCGCCACAAAGGTCAGCGCCAGCGAGGCATTAACGATAGACGGGCCGAAGATAGCCACCAGTACCAACGCCAGCAGCAGGCTGGGTAGCGCCAGCATAATGTCGACCACGCGCATAATGGCAATATCCACCACGCCGCCGAAGTAGCCTGCCACCAGGCCGAGGATAATCCCCATCACCAGCGACAGCGCCACCACCAGACAGCCCACCAGCAGTGACAGTCGGGCGCCGTGCATCAGGCGAGACAGCACATCGCGCCCCACGTCATCGGTCCCCAGAATATGCTGCCAGCTTCCTCCTTCCTGCCACACAGGCGGATGCAGCAGCGCATCGCGGAACTGCTCCGCCGGGTTATGCGGCGCAATAAAATTAGCCAGTAGTGCAATCGCAAACATCATCACGATATAGGCCAGGCCAACTACCGCGCCTTTGTTGCGTCGGAAGTAGAACCAGAATTCACGCAGCGGAGACATCGGCACCGGCGCGCTCAGATTATTTTCAGTCAGTTGCGTCATGATGCTCCCCTTACTTCCTGTGGCGAATGCGCGGATTCACCACGCCGTACAGCAGATCCACCAGCAGATTCACCAGGATAATCATGGTCGCCACCAGCAGTACGCCGCCCTGCACTACCGGATAATCGCGGCGCTGTAGCGCCTCAATCAACCAGCGGCCAAGCCCCGGCCAGGAGAAAATAGTTTCGGTCAGAATCGCTCCCGCCAGCAGGGTGCCGACCTGCAAGCCAATCACCGTCACCACCGGCAGCATCGCATTACGCAGGGCGTGCACGATGATCACCCTAAGGCGGCTCAGCCCCTTGGCGCGAGCGGTGCGGATATAGTCCTCGCCCAGCACTTCCAGCATTGAGGAGCGGGTCATACGCACAATCACCGCCAGCGGAATGGTGCCCAGTACGATGGAGGGCAACACCAAATGTCCCAGCGCGTTAATGAAGTCGCCCTCTTCGCCCCAGAGCGCGGTATCAATCAGCATAAAGCCGGTCAGCGGCATGGTATCGTCCAGAAACACCATATCGCTGATGCGCCCGGAAACCGGCGTCAGATCTAACTGCACCGACACCAGCATAATCAGCATCATGCCCCACCAGAAAATGGGCATGGAGTAGCCGGTCAGCGCCAGCCCCACAGCGGTGTGATCGAAGATTGAGCCACGTTTGACCGCCGCCAGTACACCTACCGGAATTCCCACCGCCACGGCGAAGATCATGGCGCACACGCCCAGTTCCAGCGTGGCCTTAAAGCGCGGAACGAATTCATCCCAGACCGGGATGCGGCTTTTCAGGGAGATGCCCAGATCGCCATGCAGCACGTTCCAGACATAGGTGAAATATTGCTGCCAGAGCGGCTTATCGAGCCCCAACTGCGCCAGAAGCTGAGCATGACGCTCAGCAGACATACCGCGCTCGCCCGCCATAATCATCACCGGATCGCCGGGAATCATATGCACAAAGGCGAAGGTCAGCAGCGTGATACCAATAAACGTTGGGATAACCAACCCCAGACGTCTGAGAATAAACTGCAGCATATCCTGGATTCTCTGTTATCTCCCCCCGGCGCTGGCGCCGTCTGGCGAACGCCACCGACCGTCCGGCGGGATAGGATGTGTTACAGATACGAAACCCTCCCGCTCCCAAACGGGAGCAGGAAGGCGGCGCATCATAGCGGAACGGGCCAGGATTACTCGTCTAAAGAAACCTGATCAAAATGGTGGTTGCCCAGCGGATCCACAACATAGCCCTTCACCTCTTTACGCACCGGCTCATAGACGGTGGAGTGAGCGATGATCAGCGCCGGAGCCTGATCGTGCATAACCACCTGGGCCTGCTTGTAGAGTTCAATACGCTTATCGTGGTTGTCTGAAGCACGGGCAGTCTGAATCAGATCCTCGAACGGCTTATAGCACCAGCGAGAATAGTTGGAGCCATCTTTAGCCGCCGCGCAGCTGAACAGAGTGGCGAAGAAGTTATCCGGATCCCCATTGTCACCGGTCCAGCCCATCATCACGGTCTGATGCTCGCCATCTTTGGCGCGCTTGAGGTATTCACCCCACTCGTAGGAGACAATCTTCGCCTTCACGCCAATTTTCGCCCAGTCGGCCTGGATCATCTCTGCCATACGACGGGCATTGGGGTTATAAGGACGCTGTACCGGCATAGCCCACAGATCGATGGTGAAGCCTTTTTCCATTCCGGCCTCTTTCAGCAACTGCTTCGCTTTTTCCGGGTCGTAGCTGTAGTCCTTCACATCGTCGTTGTAGCTCCACATGGTGGGCGGAATCAGGTTTTTAGCCGGCTGGCCTGCGCCCTGGTAAACGGCTTTGATAATCGCCTCTTTGTTCACCGCCCAGGTCAACGCCTGGCGAACCTTCACATTATCCAGCGGCGGCTTTTCAACGTTGAAGGACAGATAACCGACGTTAAGTCCCGGCTGCTCCATCATGGTGATATTTTTATCCTTCTTCATACCTTCGATATCCGCCGGATTGGGATAAGGCATGATTTGGCATTCGTTTTTCTGTAGCTTGGCGTAGCGTACCGAGGCGTCAGGCGTGATGGAGAAGACCAGGCGATCGACCTTCGCTTTATCTCCCCAGTAATCCTTAAAGGCTTTGTAGAGGATGCGGGAGTCTTTCTGATACTGCACTAACTGGAACGGGCCGGTTCCCACCGGGTTGAGATCCAACTTCTCTGGCGTGCCCGCCTTCAGCATGGCATCGGCATACTCTTTAGACAGGATGGAAGAGAAGCTCATCGCCAGATCGGCCAGGAACGGCGCTTCGGGGCGGTTCAGCACTATCTGGACGGTATAGTCGTCAACCTTCTTCACTTCTTTAATCAGCGCCGGGAATCCCATACCTTCAAAGTACTCATAGCTGCCGCCAGAGACATTGTGGTAAGGATTCTGCTTATTCATCTGACGATCGAAGGAGAAGATAACATCGTCGGCATTCAGATCGCGGGTGGGCTTAAAGTTTTTAGTGGTGTGCCACTTCACGCCTTTGCGCAAATGGAAGGTGTAGGTTTTACCATCTTCGCTGACGTCCCATTTTTCCGCGACGCCCGGCCGCAGATCGGTGGTGCCCAGCTTAAATTCCACCAGTCGGTTATAAATGGGAAACGCGCTGGCATCGTTAGTAGTGCCAGAGGTGAACAACTGCGGGTTAAACCCTTCCGGAGAAGCTTCTGAACAATAAACCAGTGTTTTTGACTGTACGCTCGCGGCGATGGTCATAGCCAGCAGGCCAAGACCCAGTTTTATCATCCCTGATTTTCGCAAGGAATTTCTCATCAATTTTGCTCCAGTGTGATGTGTGTTGTGCGTTGTTTTCCCCCGCCATAACACCGATTGTTTCACTGTAGCTGGCCGTAAAGCGCCGACAACATCGTCGTCTATACCCTAAATAATTCGAGTTGCAGAAAGGCGGCAGGCTCGTGAATCCCCGGGAGCATAGCCGTACTATGTAACCGGGGTGAGCGAGTGCAGCCAACGCATCCGCAGCTTGAAGTATGACGGGTATATGCACTGAGTCAGGCCAGACTACGTTAATAAAACCTGCGTTATTTAGGGATTAACGTCGGACCTTTTTTATTTTTTACCCGGCCCGTTCGGAATATAAGTGAGGTAATCCCTGAGGTTATGGCCCGGTTATCCAGACAAAGAACCTGTTTACCCCCTTTCTCGCACTACAATCTGTCAACTGACAGACTAAAGGTCAATATAGTCGTCGGGGTTTTGTCAAAATTGTGTGCCATACGAAACAACGCTTAAAAAAAGCCTGTGCCTCGATTCACAGTACAGAAAATTATGCTACCGCCAGTTAATTAGAATAATACGCTGAATACAGGTTAAGAATCAGTCATCAATGAGGTTCGTTTTTCTGTGAAATTTGTCCCAGACAATGTGCTTATGGTGGGTTTATAGCGAACAATCTTCCGGTTTTAGAAGAAAATGCTATGGCGGTATTGAAGAAAAAAGGTGAGTCGGACCCTCACCCCGTCCCTCTCCCTAAGGGAGAGGGGGCCACCGACAAACGGTTGGCGTTGAGGGGCCCCGGAAAGCAAAAAACCCAACCTTACGGTTGGGTTTTTCTGAATTTGGTCGGTGATAGAGGATGACTCGCCACTCCGTGGCTCGCCCTGCGGGCCGTTGCTATGCAACGTTCTCTCGCTCCGCTCGAGTCGAACCTCTGCCCCCGGAGGTTCTCATCCTCTCTTGCCTTACAAAGCAAAAAACCCAACCTTACGGTTGGGTTTTTCTGAATTTGGTCGGTGATAGAGGATTCGAACCTCCGACCCCTTCGTCCCGAACGAAGTGCGCTACCAGGCTGCGCCAATCACCGAATGCGGGGCGCATATTACTGCCCCCCTGTTGTGGCGTCAATCCTTTTTAAGAAAAAGAGAATCGATCGCCTGAAATCCCATCAATCCACTGCTTTCGCCGCCGAAGCGTCCGGAATGTGGCACCAGTTATTCTGCTCGTGAATCCCGCCATCCGGCGATGTGTAGCCCAGACAGCCCAGGATAGAGTCGTACAGCTCCACGTGGCGATGCTTCACGCCGCGTTTTGCCTCTTCCTGCATATGCGCAAAGCCGCGGGCGCGCTCAGGATCCTCCAGATACTTATCAGAAGCCCAGACCAGCAGCGGCACCCGGAACTGCTCCGGCGGCGCCATTTCACGCGGCGTACCGTGCAGACGCTCGTGTTCGTTAATGGACTCACCGTGATCCGACGCATAGAAGATCAGCGCCTTCTTATCACGGAACTGGTCATAAACCTTATCGATAAAACTGTCCACATAGAGGATGGAGTTATCGTAAGCGTTGATCAGCTCTGCCTGACTACAGTCCCTATCCCCGCCAATACACTCCGGCTTCCACTTCGCGTAATCACGAGTGTAGCGCTGGGCGTAGGAGAAGTGAGAACCCTTGGTATGCAGAATCACCAGGTGTTTCCCCTTAGGATGTTTCGCCAGCGAATCTTTCACCTCATCCAGCAGCAGCATATCGTCCACCCGTTTGCCCTGATGGCGGGCGCCGATGATCTCACGATAGGCAATATTTTCTGCCATGGTGTTACTGTAAAACCAGAGTTCACTCTGCATCGCAAACAGATCGCTGCTGAAACCCAACTGACGCAGCACCGCAAAAATGTTCTGCTCTTTCAGGGTACGCTGCGGATTATCTTCCGCCCCCCCTTCCCGCACGAACATACAGCGTAGCGAAAGCTTGGTTGCGGTATCGCAAGACTCACCGCGAAAGGCCGCCAGGTTCTTCTCGCGCGAGAGATTCGGCGTGGTATCACGCTCATAGCCTAGCACCCCCATATGATCCCAACGGGTGGTTTCACCGATAATAAACACCACATAGGTATCGTCGATGCCCTTCGGCGCCTCATATTTGAACTTCTGCGCCGGGTTCATCAGCGAATTGTGATCCGCTGATTCATCTACCTGCGCCCAGGCGTAGAGACCCAGCGCCGCAACCCAGTTCGAAGGCAGATAAGAGTTAGCCACCACGCCGCCGTAGCTCGGCATATCAACCCGGGTGGCCTCTTCAATCTCTTTCATCTGGATATCAATAAAACGCAGCGGCGCCCAAACCAGCAGACCGGCGACAACCACCACGGCCAGGTTCTTCAGACGCAGCCCGGGAGTACGCAGTTGATGAAGCAGAGTAAAACGGCAGCGATTACTCCAGATAAGCAGCAGCGGCAGCGCGCTGACCAGTACCATCCAGATAATGAAATTTTTACCGACCACTTCTTTCGAAAGATCGATATCCGTCGTCATTACCGAGGCAACAATGCCATAGCCAATCACGACATTTAAAAATGTCATGTAATAGCTGGCGCCCACCGAACAGAGCACAACAAAAGAGGCCAGTACCTGCCAGAGCCGACGGCCAAACAGTGAAATAATCCGGAACAAAAAGAAGGTGACCAGAACTGTCGCCGCCACTTCTACCACGGCGGTCACGCCATCGAGCAGCGTGAAGTCCTGTGCGAACAGACTGAAGCGCCGATAAAATACCGATGCATTCAGAAAGAGGCCGATATAGATAGCCAACAGAAAGCAGAGTTTCTGCTGAGTTATCGATTTTATAAATTTCATGCAAGCCGCCCCGGCAAAAATAAAAAGGTCTTAAAACACTTATCTGACCCTGAAAACGCGCCAGAGTTCTGAGGGGAATACCCACGAAGTAAAACAGGATTAATCTGCAACAATCCAGGCAGGTGGAAAAATAAAAGTCGCACATACTTTAAGGTGTTTCGCAATGGATAAAAATTAGACAATTCTGTATCTGACTATTCTGAGCGAATATGCTTAATTTTTTCGGTAAAACTGGACGCGTTATAAGAGGTTATGGGAAAACATCAGAGTAAGTGGCTCAGGTTTCACGGGAGGAAAACGGATGCTGTCACTGGAAGAACGCGCTCGCCGCTTTGCAACAAGGGCCCATGCAGCCCAGGATCAACGGCGTAAATATACCAACGATCCCTATATCATCCACCCCGCAGCGGTGGTGGAACAGGTACGTCTGGTACTGCCCGAAGATGAGCCCGCGTTGGCCGCCGCCTGGCTGCACGATACCGTAGAAGATACCGATACCACCCTGGCCGATATCGAAAGCCATTTCGGCCCCGAAGTGGCGCGTCTGGTAGAAATGCTGACCAATCCGCCTACACCGGAAGAGATGAACCGCGCCCAGCGTAAGCGCCTGCACTTTCAGCATACCGCCCACGCCTGTTCCCGCGCCCAGACCATTAAGCTGGCCGACATTATCGACAACACCCGGGAACTATTACATTTCGATCCCGACTTCGCGCGGGTTTACCTGCTGGAAAAGCGACTACAGTTGGACAGTATGACGCTGGGGGATGCCCGACTACGCCAGCAGGCGCAGCAGGTGGTGGAACAGGGGATTACCCAATTAATGAGGCCGCCGTATAACGTCCCGGCGGCCTGGTTTGATAAACGAGCAACGCACTATCTGGCACCTCAGGCGTGAACCTCTTTCAGGTGCTCGCTGCCCGGCTGACGAATAGTGGTGGAGAACGCCAGCGACAGAATCAACAGGGCGAAGATAACGCAGAAGGTGATATAGAAGCCGCCAAACAGCGACGCGATAATCGAACCGCAGATGCTGCCGATACCGAAGCCCAGGTAGATCACGCCGTAGTTTTTAGTCAGGTTATTCAACCCGAAGAATTCGCTGACCAGTGACGGATAGACGGTGATAGTGCCGCCGAAGTTAAAGGCTACGCAGGCAATCGCCGCGAAAAAGGTCATGGCGTTTAGCGGCGCGAACAGCAGCGCGGCCATCCCCACCAGCGAAATCACCTGCCCGAGGGTAATCACCCGGATACGCGCTATTTTGTCCGACAGCACCCCCAGCACCAGGCGACCGCCAAGGTTGGCAATGGAGATAACGGTCACAGCGCTGGCTGCAGTCATCGCATCCAGGTGTACCATCCCCTGGGCGATATCCTTGGCAACGCCGATTACATACAGACCGCTCATGCAGGCGGTCAGAAACATCAGCGCCAGCATCCAGTACTGCGGTTTGCGCATGGATTCGGCCAGCGTGAAATCCTGTTCGGCACTGCCATCGGCCGCGGTGACTTCCTGCTGCGGCGCATCGCTCATCAGGACAGAGCCCGCCAGTACCATCGCCAGCGCCATCGCGCCCCAGATAATAAAGGTGTTTTCCAGGCCGTAAGCCGCCAGCAGGTGGCTGTTGATAAATTTAAAGCCCAGGCTGCCCAGCCCGTAGGAGCCAATGGCAAAGGCGGAAATCAGCCCCTTGCGCTCCGGGAACCATTTAACGCAGTTCGACAGCGTCATCAGATATCCGGCCCCGTCCGCCAGCCCCACCAGTACCCCGGCGCACAGCCAGAGGAGCATCAGGTTACTGGACCAGGCGGTCAGGCACAGCCCCACGCCCAGCATCAGACCCGCAGCGACAGAAACCCGGCGCACGCCGAAGCGGTCCTGCAGCTTACCCGCTACCGAAGAGGAGAGCGCCAGCGCCAGGCTGAGCAGGCCGAAGGAAAAGGCCACCTGGCTCACCGGTTCGCCCAACTTATTCGCCAGCGGGCCATTAAACAGGCTCCAGGTATAGACAGAGCCCAGCGCAAACTGCGTGATGATGGTACCGATAAGGGTTAACCAGCGGGTACGATTCGTTGTAGTCATGTTCATAGCAGAAGTCCTGGTCAACAAATGAAATCGTCAATCTCTGCCAGCTACCTTATCCGTCACGTAATACGACCAGGGGGAAAAAGGAATGAAATGCCGCTCAGGCGGAATGAAATGCCACAGGACGGGAATGAATGACAGCGCCACCTGTCCACCCACCAAAAAAGTAAGCAGTCACTTCTCTTTAATGCCTTGCTATACAAGGCCTTAACGATTACAAATCAGTATCTGATGATTAACATATCTCCGCCATTGTTAACACATGACGCACAGTGTCAGAGCGCAAACCACAGGAATAGCGGGTTCCCACCACACCCGGCGAAATTCGCCAAAACGATAGTAAGCACTAACTTATTTTTCCTGCTACCCGCCCACCGCGATCCGGGCTGCAAATTTTGGTCATGCCTGACCGGCTACAGCCGAAAAGCGCTATTATCGCCACTGGCGATTCCGCCGGTCTGATTAAGGAGCAATCAATGCAACGCTGTGGATGGGTGACTCAGGACCCGCTCTATCTTGCCTATCACGACAATGAGTGGGGCATGCCGGAAACAGATCGGCAGAAGCTGTTTGAAATGATCTGCCTGGAAGGCCAGCAGGCGGGGCTGTCATGGATAACAGTGCTGAAAAAGCGGGAAAACTACCGCCGGGCCTTCCACCACTTCAACCCCGAAGTGGTCGCTCAAATGACGCCCGATGACATAGAAAGACTGTTACAGGATCCGGGAATTATTCGCCACCGGGGGAAAGTGACCGCGATTATCGGTAACGCCCGATCACTGCTGGCCATGGAGCAGGACGGCGAAGATTTTGTGCAGTTCGTCTGGTCCTTTGTTGACGGACAGCCCATCATCAACCACGCCGCCAGCCTGGATGAGGTTCCGGTCACCACACCGGCCTCCGATGCGCTGTCGAAAGCACTGAAAAAACGCGGCTTCAAGTTTGTGGGCTCCACCATCTGCTACTCCTTTATGCAGGCCTGCGGTCTGGTTAACGACCACCTGACCAGTTGCTTTTGCCATCCGGAATCGAAGGTGTGATTCGCCCCCTGGTGCCTCAGGCGGATATTTCGCCGCTACTGACGCTATGGCTGGAGAGCACCACCCTGGCTCACCCCTTTATCCCGGCCAGCTACTGGCACGAGAGCCTGCCCGCAGTGCGCGACGACTATCTGCCCCACGCCCGGAGCTGGGTGTGGGATGATGGCGCACTGCGCGGCTTCGTCAGCGTGATGAATGAACGTTTCGTCGGCGCGCTGTTTGTCGCCCCCGAATGCGCCCGCCGGGGCATTGGCGGCGCGCTACTGCGCCATGCCCAGAGCCGCTACCCGCGACTGAGCCTGGAGGTGTACCAGCAAAACACCCGAGCCGTTGCTTTCTATCAGGCCCAGGGGTTTCGCGTGGTGGAATCTGCCTGGCAGCGCGACACCCGCCACCACACCTGGATTATGCAGTGGCAGGCGGATCAAACGCCCTGACCGGCATCTCAGGCCCCTGATATTTTTCCAGCCAGACCAGCGATGAATTAGCCGCACAGCCGTTCGCCAGCCGCGAGGTAGGAATATCCAGGGTCAGCACGTTGACCGCGCCGTGTCGGCAAAGATTGCCGGCTTCCGGCGCCAGATCCGGCCATCCTCCCTCGTGAATACAGATGACGCCCGGCTTAATATCCGCCGTGACCTGCGCGCCAGCCAGCACCTGGCCGCGCTGGTTCCAGACCCGCACCACATCGCCATCGGCAATACCGCGCGCTGCCGCATCAATAGGATGCAGCGTGACTGGCTCACGCCCCGCCACCGCATAACGTTCACGTAGCTGCGCGTAGTTCAACTGGCTGTGCAGCCGGTGCGCGGGGTGGGAAGAGAGCAACTGAAGCTGCCCTTCCCGGGCGTTGCCATGCCATTCATCCGGCGCCAGCCAGCGGGGATGAGGCGGGCAGTCGGCGTAACCGTAAGCGGCAATGCGTTCAGAATAGATCTCGATTTTGCCGCTGGGCGTCTTCAGTGGATGACCCTGGGGATCGGCCCGAAAGTCGCCAAAGCGCACAAACCGGGCGTTGTTTTCATCTTCCGGCATCTCGACAATCTGATTCGCCGCCCAGAATGCGGAGAATTCCGGCAGCGCAACGCCGCGGGCTTCACCCTGCTTACGTGCAACGTCGTAGAAATAGTTCAGCCAGGCCATTTCATCCCGCCCTTCGGTAAAGCGCTCGCGACCGCCCTGCTCCAGCCGTTCGGCCAGAGAGGCGAAGACATCGAAATCGTTACGCGCGCCGAATTGCGGCGCCACGACCTGCTTCATCGGCACCAGATGCTGCTGACTGTAATCACCGGTCATGGTCAGATCGTTGCGTTCAAACGAAGTGGTAATCGGCAGCACAATATCGGCGTGCTTCGCCGCCGCCGTCCAGAAACATTCTGAGATCACCACCAGCTCCGGCTTCTGCCAGGCGGCAATCAGGCGGTTGGTATCCTGATGATGCGTAAAGTTACCGCCACCGGCCCACCAGACCATGCGGATATCGGGGAACTGACGCGTTTCACCGTTATGCTGATAGACGCCGCCGGGGTTCTCCAACGCTTCGACAATACGCGCTACCGGAATGCGCTCCACGGCATCGCTACCCCCGGCCACGCGGCCCTGCATCGAAGCCGGTACAGCGGCCCGACGCGTGGGGTTACCGCCGTTCGCAAAGTGGTACGACAGTCCAAAACCGCCGCCGGGCAGCCCAATCTGGCCCAGCATGGCGGCCAGAGTAATCAGCATCCAGTGCTTCTGTTCGCCATACTGCTGGCGCTGCATGCCCCAGCCAGCCATTAACATAGTGCGATGATGGCGAAAGATATCTGCCAGTTCACGAATTTTATCGCCAGATACACCACAGATGGCCGCCGCCCACTCCGCATTTTTCGCCACGCCGTCATCCCTGCCTGTCAGGTAGCGCTCAAAGATGTCATAACCATGGGTGCATGAGTCCAGGAACGCCCTGTCGTGCCAGCCGTTTTCCACCAGGGTATGGGCAATACCCAGCATCAGCGCCACATCACTGCCCATATGTGGGGCTACCCATTCGGCGCTATCCCCCAGGAAGGCCGCCGTTTCCGAACGCATGGGATCGATACAAATCAGGCGCTTACCGCTCTGTTTAAGCTGTTCGAAGAAGCCGATGCCCTGCTCGTCTGATGCATTCCAGGCAATCTTCAACGTATTTAGCGGGTTAGCGCTCCAGAGCACCACCACCTCACTGTGCTCCAGCACCAGCGGCCAACTGGTCTGCTGTTGATATACCTCATTGCTGCCCACCACGTAGGGCATAATCACCTGGGCCGCGCCGGTGGAATAATCGCCCAGATGGCCGGTATAGCCCCCCGCCTGACTCATATAGCGCTGTAGTAGCGTGGCCGCTTTGTGCAGGATGCCGTTAGATCGCCAGCCATAAGAGCCTGCGAAAATCGCGGCGGGGCCATGGCTGGCACGAATGCGTTGATGCTGCGCGTGGATAAGATCCAGCGCTTCTTCCCAGCTTACGCGCACATACTCATCCTGCCCGCGCACGCCCTGCGGTTTATCCGGTGATGTCAGGAATCCCTTACGGACCATCGGCCAACGCACGCGGGTTTTACTGTGAACCTGGTCACGCACCGCGCTCTGTAACGAGTTCGGATGTACCGAAGCCAGGGCCCCCGTGGAGGAAAATACCTGCTCACCGTCGGTCTCAACCAACATGGGCCCCCAGTGGGCCGCGGTCAGAATCGTTTTTGTTGAAGTGGTCAAAGTCTGTGCTCCCGGATGTCTGGGCTCTTTCTGATGCTGTTAATAATTGTCACAAAATTCAGAATTTGGCCTGGAATGTTTTGCGTCATCAAACGGCATAATCTCCCGCGACGCCCATAGGGGCATAATAAAGAAGGACGAAGGAAATAATAAAATGAAAAAACGTAGTGTTATTTATATTGCTGCTCTGGTCAGCGGCGCTCTGGCGGTTTCCGGCTGCACAACAAACCCTTACACCGGCGAACGAGAAGCGGGTAAATCCGGCATTGGCGCAGGTATTGGCTCGCTGGTCGGCGCAGGCGTAGGCGTACTCTCGTCTTCGAAAAAGGATCGCGGCAAAGGCGCGCTGATTGGCGCTGCGGCAGGTGCCGCATTAGGCGGCGGCGCGGGTTATTACATGGATGTACAGGAGGCCAAACTGCGCGACAAGATGAAAGGCACCGGCGTTAGCGTCACACGCAACGGCGATAACATCATCCTCAACATGCCGAACAACGTCACCTTCGATAGCAGCAGCGCAACGCTGAAACCGGCGGGTGCCAATACCCTGACCGGCGTGGCGATGGTGCTCAAGGAGTACAACAAGACCGCCGTTAATGTGGTGGGTTATACCGACAGCACCGGCGGGCAGGATCTGAACATGCGCCTGTCACAACAACGCGCTGACTCCGTCGCCAGCTCACTGATCACCCAGGGCGTAGAGGCTAACCGCATTCGCACCAGCGGTATGGGTCCGGCCAACCCCATCGCCAGCAACAGCACCGAGCAGGGCAAGGCGCAGAACCGCCGCGTCGAGATTACCTTAAGCCCGATGCAGTAACTCCGGCCACTTGCCATCGCCGATTTTCGCGCTAAGGTGTTGTCACTTCAGCGAAGGAATCGGCGATGAAAAAATCAACTCGAGCGACCATCAGCGATGTCGCAAAAGCGGCTAACACCGGTAAAACCAGCGTTTCGCGCTATCTTAACGGCGAACAGCATCTGCTCTCCGATCCCCTTCTTGCCCGTATTGAACAGGCCATTGCCGATCTCGATTATCGCCCCAGTTTAATGGCCCGGGGCCTGAAGCGCGGTCGTACCCGGTTGATTGGGCTTATCATCGCCGATATAACCAATCCCTACTCGGTGGACGTGCTCAGCGGTATTGAGGCCGCCTGCCGCGAGCGGGGCTTTACGCCGCTGGTCTGTAACACCAATAACGAAGTAGACCAGGAGCTGCATTACCTCGATCTGTTACGCAGCTATCAGGTGGAAGGGATTGTGGTGAACGCCGTCGGTATGCGTGAGGAGGGACTCAACCGCATGCAGCAGTCAGCCCTACCAATGGTGCTTATCGACCGTAAGATACCGGACTTCGCCTGCGATGTGGTGGGGCTGGATAACGCCCAGGCCGCCAGTACCGCCACCGAACATCTGGTGGAGCAGGGATTCGAAGCCATTCTGTTTCTTAGCGAGCCGCTGGGTTCCGTCAACACCCGCCGTGAACGGCTGCGCGCTTTCCGCCATACTCTCTCCCGCTATCCGGGCATCGTGGCGGAAAACGCCGAAGTTCCCCTGCATGAAAACGCGCAGCTCGATGCCCTGCTGCATCAGTTCAACAGCCGCTGTCGCGGCATGCGCAAAGCGCTTATCTCCGCCAACGGCGCGCTGACGCTTCAGGTGGCCCGCTCTCTGAAACGCCTGGGCCTTAACTGGGGCAGCGATATCGGCCTGCTGGGCTTCGATGAACTGGAGTGGGCGGAGCTGGCAGGCGTTGGCATCACCACGCTGAAACAGCCCACCTGGCAGATTGGCTATGCCGCGCTGGAACAGGTGGTTAAGCGCATTGAAGGGGTCAGCGATCCGGTGCACGAACAGGTATTTTCCGGTGAACTGATCGTCAGGGGCTCCACCCGTCGTTAACCCCGATGTTCGTGACGACGATCATAAATTATCACTCCAGGACTTCTCGATGGAACCGGTTCCATTTACCGTAAGTGTAAAGAAGATGTTGCCGCTCCGGAGAATCCGATGGAGAGAAAAATTATCGTGGTCACCGCCGCCTATGGACGTGACCGTATCCAGGCGTTGGGCGGTCAATCCGCTGTCCTGCCCATCATTGCCGAAGCCGGCGCCGACGGTGTGGAAATCCGCCGTGAACTGCTTACCTCCACGCAGCCAGACCACCTGACCTCACTGGCGGATGCCATTGCCGTCAACGGCCTGATGGCCTGCTATTCGGCCCCCGAAACGCTGTGCCTGCTGGATGGCAGCCTGAATCCGCAAATCCCGGAACTGCTGCTGGAAGCTCACCGTCTGAATGCCCGCTGGCTGAAGCTTTCGCTGGGCCATTTTCAGGAGAATTTTCCGGCCAATCGGCTGCGCCAGTGGCTGGCGGAAAGCCCCGTCGCACTGGTAGTGGAAAACGACCAGACTCCCGGCGGCCGCCTGGCGCCGATGGCGCGTTTTCGCGATGCCTGCCGCCAGCATCAGCTACCGGTCAGTCTCACCTTTGATATGGGCAACTGGCTGTGGGTGGACGAATCTCCGGAACAGGCAGCGCGCCAGCTTGCCCCGGCCGTTGGTTACGTTCATGTGAAGGCCGCCGCGCCCGGCAATCACGGCTGGCGGGCGCTGCCCCCGGATGAAGCCGGTGAACGCTGGGCGGCGCTGCTTAACCTTCTGCCGACGGACGTGCCGCGCGGCATTGAATTCCCGCTGGAGGGCCGCGACCTGACCGCCGTCACCCGCCACTACGTCAACCTGCTACGCGAGGAGTAAGGGATGCCCGATGTCATCACAATTGGCGAAGCGATGGCGATGTTCGTCGCACGCGAAACCGGCGATCTGGCCGACTGCGAAAGTTTTATTAAACGAGCGGCCGGGGCGGAACTGAACGTCGCCACCGGCTTTGCCAGACTGGGCTTCGACGTCAGTTGGGTCAGCCGGGTGGGCGATGATTCCTTTGGTCGCTTTGTTCTTAACGTCCTGAAACAGGAAGGGATCGATACCCGCGGCGTTTCCATTGATGCCAGGTATCCCACCGGTTTTCAGCTTAAATCGAAAGTCGAGGATGGAACCGATCCCAGCGTGGAGTATTTCCGTAAGGGCTCCGCAGCCAGCCATCTGTCGGTGGAGGATTATTCGCCTTCACTGTTTAACAACGCCCGCCATCTGCACCTGAGCGGCGTTGCCGCTGCGCTTTCCGAAAGCTCGCTGGCGCTGCTTAACCACGCCGCGGCGGCCATGAAGGCCAACGGCAAAACCATCTCGTTCGATCCCAACCTGCGTCCGGTGCTGTGGAAAAGCGAGGCGGAAATGGTGCAGAAGCTCAACCATCTGGCCTGCCAGGCGGACTGGGTTCTTCCGGGACTCAGGGAAGGCATGATTCTGACCGGCCGCAAAACGCCCCAGGGCATCGCCGACTTCTGGCTGGAGCGCGGCGTGAAGGCAGTCATTATCAAGACCGGCTCCGACGGCGCCTGGTACAAAACCGCAGAGGGAGAATGCGGCGCGGTGGCGGCAGTGAAAGTGGACAATGTGGTCGATACCGTAGGCGCCGGAGACGGCTTCGCGGTTGGCGCAATCAGCGCGCTGCTGGAAGGGAAATCCCTGGCGCAGGCGTGCCGCCGCGGTAATCACATTGGCGCTTTGGCCATTCAGGTCAGTGGTGACAGTGAAGGCTTACCCACCCGGGATGGGCTGGACGAATAACGGCCTCGACTCCGGAATAGTGAAAAAGAGTTCAACACCAGAATATCGCGCATCGGCCTCTAACCCTACAACCCCTGCGCGCTAGCCTCAACCAGAGGACAGAACGATGAAAAGTCCAACTAATGCAGTAAAACGCTGGTGGTACATCATGCCTATCGTGTTTATCACGTACAGCCTGGCGTACCTCGATCGCGCAAACTTCAGCTTCGCCTCCGCCGCAGGGATCAATGAAGATCTCGGCATCACCAAAGGGATCTCCTCACTGCTGGGCGCCCTATTCTTCCTGGGTTACTTCTTCTTCCAGATCCCGGGGGCTATCTACGCCGAACGCCGTAGCGTGCGCAAACTGATCTTCGTCTGTCTGATTCTATGGGGCGGCTGCGCCTCGCTGACCGGCGTTATCAGCAATATCCCGGCGCTGGCGGCCATCCGCTTTATTCTTGGGGTGGTGGAAGCAGCGGTGATGCCCGCCATGCTTATCTACATCAGTAACTGGTTTACCAAATCGGAACGCTCGCGCGCCAATACCTTCCTGATCCTCGGGAATCCGGTCACCGTGCTCTGGATGTCCGTCGTTTCCGGTTACCTGATCAACGCTTTCGGCTGGCGGGAAATGTTTATTCTGGAAGGGATTCCGGCCGTTATCTGGGCCTTCTGCTGGTGGGTACTGGTGAAAGATAAACCGTCGCAGGTGGGCTGGCTGGCGGAAAGTGAAAAAGCCGCACTGCAGGCGCAACTGGATAAAGAGCAGGAAGGGATTAAAGCGGTGCGCAACTATGGCGAAGCCTTCCGTTCGCGTAACGTGGTGCTGCTGTGCCTGCAATATTTCGCCTGGAGCATTGGCGTTTACGGCTTTGTGCTGTGGCTGCCTTCGATTATCCGCAGCGGCAGCGCCACCGGTATGGATATGGTGGAAGTGGGCTGGCTTTCAGCCGTGCCTTATCTGGCCGCGACTATCGCCATGATTGTGGTTTCCTGGGCTTCGGACAAAATGCAGCGCCGTAAGATCTTCGTCTGGCCGCTGCTGCTGATTGGCGGGCTGGCGTTTATCGCCTCCTGGGCGGTGGGCGCAAACCACTTCTGGGTCTCCTGGTCTCTGCTGGTGATCGCCGGTGCCGCCATGTATGCCCCTTACGGTCCGTTCTTCGCCATCATTCCCGAAATGCTGCCGAAAAATGTCGCAGGCGGCGCCATGGCGCTCATCAACAGCATGGGTGCGCTGGGCTCTTTCTTCGGCTCCTGGTTCGTCGGCTACCTCAACGGCGCAACCGGCAGCCCGGCGGCCTCTTACGTGTTTATGGGGGTGGCGCTCTTTGCCTCTGTGTGGCTTACTCTGATTGTGAAACCCGCAGACAATCAGAAATCCATTACGCCGGGCGCTCATAGCCACGCATAGCCCTGAAGAATGAAGGAGAGATCAACAATGAAGCCGTCCGTCATCCTCTACAAAGCGCTACCTGATGACCTGACACAACGGCTGGAGACCCATTTCAACCTGGTGCAGGTGAAGGATCTCAGCCCGCAAACCGTTAGCCAGAACGCCGATGCTTTTGCGCATGCCGAGGGAATGCTGGGCTCCAGCCAGACGGTGAATCGCGAGCTGCTGGAAAAGATGCCCGCGTTGCGCGCGGCTTCCACCGTTTCCGTGGGCTATAACAACTACGATGTTCCGGCGCTTACCGAACGCGGCATTGTGCTGATGCACACGCCTACCGTGCTTACCGAAACGGTGGCCGATACGCTGATGACCCTGGTGCTGACTACGGCGCGGCGCGCCGTGGACGTTGCACAACGAGTGAAGCGAGGCGAATGGCGTTCCGGTATCACGCCGGACTGGTTCGGGGTGGATGTACATCATAAAACGATGGGCATTGTCGGTATGGGACGCATCGGTATGGCGCTGGCGCAGCGCGCTAACCTGGGCTTCGGTATGCCGATTCTCTACCACGCCCGCAGCCGCCACCAGGAAGCCGAAGCGCGCTTTAACGCCCGCCACTGCTCCCTGGATACGCTGCTGGCGGAGTCGGATTTTGTCTGTCTGGTGCTGCCGCTAACCGACGAAACTCACCATCTGATTAGTGCGCCGCAGTTGGCGAAGATGAAAGCTTCCGCCATTCTGATCAACGGCGGTCGCGGTCCGGTCGTCGATGAAAAGGCGCTGATCGCAGCACTTCAGGCAGGTCAGATTCACGGTGCCGGGCTGGACGTTTTCGAACAGGAGCCGCTGCCCGTGGACTCCCCGCTGCTGGAGATGTCCAACGTGGTCGCCCTGCCCCATATCGGCTCCGCCACCTTTGAAACCCGCTACAACATGGCCGCCTGCGCCGTGGATAACCTTATCGCCGCCCTGACCGGTAAGGTGGAGCAAAACTGCGTTAATCCTCAGGTACTGAAGTCGTAACCGATTAAAGGCCGGGGTGGCGCCCCGGCCTTAGTTACGTTTCCACTGCCGTCTGCCGGTTAAGGCAGGAGATAGCGAATCAGCTCTAAAAGCACCAGCAGCACTTTCAGAACGATGATGGCGATATCCACCACCCGTTTCTCCATAACATGGAGTGAGGAGACCACCGCTTACTCTTACGCTGCCTGTCACGGCGGTTTACTCTACTGTCAGGTAAAGATTGCCTCATTCCGACCAGAGCACCAACTCTGAGTCCGGATAAAAAAGCCCAACTTCACGGTTGGGCTTTTTTGTATCTGAATCCCCACCTTCCACCCTGCCGTTAAAAAATATGATACAAAGTATCAGGTATGGATAATTCAACGCGACAGAATATGGCATCTTATACAATCGATATTATCTCCTGTATCACCGACCGCTTTATGTCGCTGACCGCCACTGAAAAGCGCATTGCCCGCTTTATTCTGGACGATGTCGCGGCAGCGGCGGAACTGCCCATTGCCGAACTTGCCCGCCTGACTGACAGTAGCCAGGCCTCAGTCACGCGCTTTGCCCGAACGCTGGGTTGCAGGGACGTTCGCGAACTGAAAATGCGGCTGGCTCAGTCCCTGGCGGTGGGGCAACGCTTTATCCTGGATGTGCCGGATCTGGAGGGCGTGCAGGGCATTTACGAATCGATCATCAGCGTGCTGGACATCAACCGACGGGCGCTGAATAGCGAAACGCTGAGTAAGGCCGTGGGATGGATGAGTCGCGCCCGCCAGATTCTGGCGATCGGCATGGGCGGCGGCTCGACGATCTGCGCTCTGGAGCTGCAACACCGGTTATTCAGGCTGGGGCTGCCGGTCGTCAACCAGAGCGACGGGATGCTGGTACGCATGATGTGCGCCGCGGTGGCGCCCCGGGATGTGGTGATTGCGCTGTCGCTGGGAGGCTACACTCAGGAACTTATCGACAGCGCCGCCATCGCCCAACAGTACGGGGCCAAAGTGGTAGCAATTACGCCCAGGGAGACGCCGCTGGCGAAGCAGTCAGATCTGGTACTGCCGCTGGTGGTGCAGGAAAACGACTACATTTTCAAACCCAGTACTTCGCGCTATGCCATGCTAGCGATGGTAGACGTGCTGGCGACCGAACTGGCCATGGCCAATAAGCCGCAGGCGAAAGACCGTCTGCGGCGAATTAAACTGGCGCTGGACGGCCAGCGTAGCAGCGGTGGCGATCGCCAGCCGCTGGGGGATTAAGACGCCGCCTCCAGGGCTGCGATAAAACGCCGCGCCCGGGCGGCGGTATCTGCCGCACTCTGCCCGGGGCGGTAGAGATCGTTGCCTAACCCCGCCCCTGCACATCCGGCCTGCAGATAGTCGCCCAGGTTTTCCGGCGTGATCCCCCCAACCGCCAGCACCGGCACCGCTGGCGGCAGCACCGCCTTCAGCGCACGAATATAGGCGGGCCCAAATGCCGATGAAGGAAAAATCTTCAGCCAGTGCGCACCGGCATCCAGCGCGTTAAAGGCCTCGGTCGCCGTCGCGCAACCGGCACATACCTGCATTCCCTGGCGTACCGCGCTGCGAATGACCGCAGGCTGGGTATTGGGCGTGACCACCAGCCTGGCGCCCATCTCCGCCAGTCTGTCTACCTGTTCGACGTTAAGCACAGTACCGGCGCCAATCATCGCCCGTTCGCCAAAACGCTCGACCGTCTGCCGGATACTCTGCTGCCAGTCAGGGGAATTAAGTGGAATCTCAATATAACGGAACCCGGCATCGCACAGCGCGACTGCGTGATCGTCCACCTCTGTCGGCTGAATCCCCCGCAAAATCGCGACCAGTTTATTTTCCTGCATCCATTATCCTCCCAATCCCCCGTACAAATGCACGCTCGCCATCACAGGCAGATGCGGTAATGCCGGCCAGGGAAAACGCCTTAAGATAGCGCGCCACCAGGGCTTCGCTACCCACCACCACCACCGATTCCGGCCGCAGTTGCGCGCTTTGCGCCGCCACCTCGGCGCCAATCAATAGCCCCGACAGGTAATCACTGACCGATTCACGCGCCAGCGCCCCCAGAAGCCAGGCCGCCCGTGTTTCAAACAGGCGCGGCAGTACCGAGGGCGCCTCCAGTCCCGTTTCCAGGCCCCGGTGAAAAGCCTGTTCATCCTCTTTCTGCGCGGGAAGCGACTGCCCCACCAGGGAATGGGTGAGCAGCAGATGGTGCAGTTCGCCGGTCATGACCGTGTCGAAACCCGCCACCTGACGCTCTGCGACCGGCACCCATTTACAGTGGGTGCCCGGCATCACATAGCAGCTTGCAGGCGCCAGTTCATACGCGCCCAGCAACTGGGTCTCTTCCCCACGCATCACGTTGTACACCCCGTGCCGGGCGCTTTTCAGGCCAGGCACGATCCACACACCTTTAGCCACGGCACAACGCTGTTCGCCTGGCGCTTCCAGCGTTGCCGGACACGGCAGGTAAGGCACCGGCAGCCAGCCCGATTCACTGCCAATCATGCCAGCCATCACGACCGGTATGGCGTCGTTGCCACGCCAGGGCGCCAGATGGCGCTGGAATATCTCTTCCGCCGTCTCCTGGCCCATGCGGGTTACGCCGCAGGGAAGCGCCAGCGTATTAACGAACTCCCCACCGCGGATATGCCAGGCCCGCAGATGGGTAGAGCCCCAGTCAACGGCAATATATTCTTCAGCCATCGCCCTCACCCCGCGTTACGCGTTGTTTTCGCCACTGCCAGCGATCCACCCCGATCTTCGCGCTCGCGGGTGATCGCCTCCAGCGCCTGTTCGCGGCTGAGTTTGTTAGCAGGCGTCATTGCCGTAACAAACACGGCGGACACCAGGCTCACCAGCACGGAAGGAATACAGGGATTGCCCCAGAATGCCAGCCAGTCGGCGCGCGCCAGAATGACGATGGAGGTTAGCATTCCGCCCAACAGCGCCGTCAGCGCCCCCTGCCAGTTAAAACGCCGCCAGAAGCGACCCAGGATGGAGCAGACAAACAGGCCAGACATCAGCATGGAGATCATCCTGGTGATGTAGCTAATGATGTCATCCGAGGTCAGGGCAAAGATTAAAGCCAGCCCAATCACCAGCGTCAGCATCAGACGTGAAAGGCGTATTGCCTTATTTTCCGGCGGCATTCTTCCGGTGACCATGGTGTAGAGATCGCGCATCATGATGGCGACTGCGGCAATGGCATCGGAACTGGCAGACGACATGGTGGCGGATAACCCGGCAATCAGTACAATCATTCCCAGAAAAGGGGGCAGGAAGCTGGTGGCAAACAGGAAGGCATAGTTGCTGTTCGCCAGTTCCGGGTTCATGGCAAATGCCGCCATGCCAATAATCGCAGGCAGTATGGAGAAGAACAGATACAGCACACCGGTGTACACGAAGGAACGGCGCACCGAAGAGACATCCTTACCGGAATAGATACGCTGACGGTAAGACGGCGTCGCCAGTACCCCCACGCCAATCACCATCGCCAGCGAGAGCGCCGGGATTGCTCCCATCTTATCAATGGCAAACAGACTGAGCGCCGCAGGGTCCATCGCCTGTTCGATAGCTCCCCAGCCCCCGGCATGTACCACCGCCAGAATCGCCATCAGGATAAAACCAAAAAACAGAATCAACGCCTGGATAGTATCGGTCCATACCACTGCGGAATAACCGCCGATGATGACATAAATCGCAAATGCCAGAGCGATAATCAGTTTCGCTACCGTCAGATTTAAACCCGTAGCCCAGGCCAGATATAAGCTGCCGCCAAGAATATGGGCTCCGAGCCAGCCAATAGAGGCAATAAATATCATCAGGCCAACGATATTCTTAATTAAATGGCTGCCACCAGTATAATAAGAGAGCTCCTCACTCATAGTCATAAAGCGTAATTTACGCACCGGCGCAAACAACCAGGCCACCAGCAAAATGCCAACTGCGCCCCCCAGACCATAAAGCATGCCAGCCCAACCGTTGCTGTAGCCAAAGCCCACCGCCCCCATACTGGAGCCGGTACCAACCATGGTCGCTACCGTGGAGCCAAGGGTTAAAAACAGCGGCAGGGAGCGCCCGCCCAACAGAAAATCTTCCCCGCTTTTCTGATTCCGTGACACATACCAGCCAAGCCAGATCATGGCGATGGCATAAATAATAAAGCCGACTAAAAAGATAGGACTGTTCATGACTCACATCCTGCCGCTTAGCTAAAAATAGGGTAAGGGGTTCCTGAGTGTTGAATAAATTCAACACTCATTTTTTTACTTTTTTATTTTTTAATGACGATCAGACGCGCGCTGCGTTATAGCAGGTCACATCGACTTCCACCTTGCAGTCAACCACTAAATCCGCCACGCAGCAAATTCTCGCCGGGGGGTGATCGCCAAAAATTTCACTAAACACTTTATTGAAAGACTGGAAATAGCGTGCGTCAGTCAGAATCACGGAAACATGCACCACATCCGTAAGGGCGTAGCCTGCCTCAGCCATGATATCCAGGCAGTTCTGAATCGCCAGTCGTGACTGTTCGACAATGCCGCCCTCAACCACTTCGCCATCCTTCATCGGCGTCTGGCCGGAGACATACAGCCAGCCCCCGGCTTCTACCGCGCGAGAAAAGGGCAGACGCTGACCGCCGGTTCCCGTACCGCCCTCTGCGCCATAACGTTTAATGCTCATTCATCACTCCTTTATTCCACACTGTGGCGACGCAGAAAACGGCCTGCCCGCCCACTAATTGATTGATCTTTCCCGTAACTCATCGCGCCATTAACCATCACTGCCTCAATGCCTTCGGCAGGCCGTTGGGGATCGTCGAAGCTGGCGACGTCCCGAATGGTCTGAGGATCGAACAACACCAGATCGGCATAGTAGCCTGTTTTGACCAGGCCGCGCTGCGACAGTTGAAAACGCGCTGCCGACAGCCCCGTCATCTTATGAACCGCCGTGGTCAATGGGAATAGCTGCTCGTCACGGCAGTAGTGCCCAAGCACTCTGGGGAAGGCGCCCCACAGCCGGGGATGCGGCATCGGGTCGTTGGGCAGACCGTCCGAACCTATCATGGTCACCGGATAACGCATCACCCGACGGACATCCTGCTCGTCCATGTTGTAGTAAATGGCCCCAGCGGGCATCAACTGCTGCGCCGCATCGTGCATGCTCATCTGCCAGTCGTCCGCAATCTGCTGCAGGCTCTTGCCTGCCTGCCCCGGATGTGGCTCCGACCAGGTAATGATGATATCGAACTCATCCGTGACCTGTTTTAAGTCCAGCGTAGAAGAGCTGGCGGAATAAGGGTAGCAGTCACAGCCTATATCCTGGCGCTGACGCATTTTGTCGAAGAACGCCAGCGTCTCGCGGGTTCGTCCCCAGTTCTTCGCCCCGGCGCATTTATGGTGCGATACCACCACCGGCACCTTCGCGTGGCGGCCAATACGAAATGCCTCATCAAGCGCTTCAAGAATGGGTTCAAATTCAGAACGCAGATGGGTGGTGTAGACTCCCTTCCAGGCTGCCAGCTCCTCCGCCAGCGCCATCACCTCTTCGGTGCTGGACTGGTACGCGCTGGCATACGCCAGGCCGGTGCTCAGCCCCAGCGCTCCCTGTTCCAGCCCTTCCCGCAGCTGCGCGCGCATGGCAGCAATCTCCTGCGCGGTTGCCTCACGGAACAGCGAATCCATATGGTTATTGCGCAGTGTAGTATGACCGATCAGGGTTCCCACATTCAGCGCCGGACGAGCCGCTTCAACCGCATGGGCATAGTCGCTAACGGTGGGATAAATAAAGTGTTCGCGCTCACCCAGCAGGTTCATAGGGTCCGGCACTTCGTCTTTTATACTCGCCGTTGCGGCACTGATACCGCAGTTGCCGACAATCACCGTCGTAACACCCTGGCTTATTTTCGGCAAATATTCGGGAATGCGGATCACATTGGTATCGTCATGGGTGTGAACATCGATAAACCCCGGTGACAGCACTTTTCCTGTACCTTCGATAACCTGATGGGCTTCAACATCCAGCCCGGGCGCGATATCGACAATGCGATCGCCTGTTACCGCGACATCGGCGCGGTACTGCGGGCCGCCGCTTCCATCAATCACCGTGACATTTTTAAACAACCAGTCAACCTTCATGCTTTCACCCCTTAGTTCATGGTGAAAAAGTAAACCATTTACAAGCGGTAAAAACAGTGGAAGACTACGCAAAAAGGTTATGATTTATTGATACTTTTATGCATAAAAACAACAAAGCATAACTTTAATGGCTATATTTCAATGATATAAAAATGATACCCAACTGTTTTCGCTATAAGAAAACGAAGGAAAAAAGTTATGAAATACCATCCCGATACGTTAGTCCCTCACAAATCCGCCGTGATGAACACCCCGGCGAATATCCTGGCGGAAGATGTCTGCCTGCCAGCCGCCGTCATTAAAAAATCCGCCCTCGAAAATAACATTCGCTGGATGCAGCAATATGCGGATACGCGGGGCGTTTCACTGGTGCCTCACGGCAAAACCACGATGACGCCATGGATATTTCAGGCCCAACAGCAAGCGGGCGCCTGGGGGATTGGCGTAGGCAGCGCCTGGCAGGCCAGCGTGGCGATGGCCAGCGGCATCCATCGGGTGCTGATGGTGAATCAACTGGTTGGTAAGGCCAATATGCAGCTGATATCCCGCCTGAAAGCGCACTACCACGACGTGGACTTCATGTGCTGCATCGACAGTCTGACCAACGCCCGGGCGCTATCCCATTTTTTTACCGCTTACGGGCAGACGCTGGACGTTCTGGTTGAACTCGGTGTGGAGGGCGGGCGCTGCGGCTGTCGCACGCCCGATGAAGCGCTGGCGCTCACCCAGGCCGTTAGCGAAATGCCGGGGCTGCGCCTGCGCGGGCTTGAGCTGTATGAAGGCGTACTGCACGGCGATAATCCGCAGCCTCAGGTGGAAGCGCTGTTGCAGAATGCCGCTGCGCTGGCCTGCCAGATGGCGCCCCAGGTCGACGGCGAGTTTATTCTGACCGGTGCTGGCAGTGTCTGGTACGACGTGGTGTGCAATGTCTGGACCACGGCCCAAAAGCCGCCGCAGTGCCGCATCGTCATTCGTCCGGGCTGCTACATCACCCATGACCTGGGAATCTATGATGAAGCCCAGCAGCAGCTAATGGCGCGCGACAGTGTCGCCTGTGACCTGGGGGGGGATTTAACCCCGGCGCTGGAGCTGATTGCTATTGTTCAGTCGGTGCCAGAGCCCGGGCGCGCCATTGTTAACTTTGGTAAGCGCGATAGCGCCTTCGACGCCGGTCTGCCGCAGCCCATCGCCCACTATCGTGACGGACAGGCGCTGGCGCTGAAGAGTGGGGAGATCGCCAGCGTCGGCATTATGGATCAACACTGTATGTTAACCCTGGCGGCGGACAGCGACGTGCAGGTGGGCGATATTCTGGTGTTTGGCACCTCTCACCCCTGCCTGACCTTCGATAAGTGGCAGACCTTACACCTGGTGGACGATGACTATAACGTTATCGAAGAACTGGTAACGATGTTTTAGTCATGAAAAAAGGCCGCGTAAGCGGCCTTTCAGGATTATCGTTCCAGCATTACTGCATCGCGTTAGACGCCGTGTTCCACGCCTGGCTGAATGCCTGATGCTGCGACGCCAGGGGGGCTATCAGACTGTTGTACTGACTGGCCTGCTGGCTGGTGGGGAACTGAATGCCGTTGGCGGCAAAGCCCACTTTATCGCCCTGCTGTTGAATAAAATCACCCACCTGCACAAGCTGCTGAGTAAAGGTTTGCGCCGCTGGAATCAGCGGTTGCAGCGCATTCGCTGGCTGGGTGACGACCTTCTGATAGGCCTGGTCATAGACCTTCTTCAGCTCTTCTGCCTGATTCAGATTAGAGCGGGCGCTGTCGGCCTGCGCCTTTGCGTTCTGTACCTGCTGCCCGACGACGCCAAGGTTGCCGTTAGCCTGGCGCAGCGCTTCGCGCTGAGTCACATAGTCCTGAGGTACGCGAATGGCGTTAACGCTGTCTACCACCGGCTTAATACCGTTATCCACCGCCTGGTTTACCTGACGGGAGAAGCCGTACAGAATCGCATAGTCGGATGTAAACGGACCGAACTGCTTCTTCTGATCCGTGGTCAGCGTCGGCAGACGCTCGCCGCTACGCATCACAGTATTCTGCAGAAAATCGATAAACGCTTTACGCTGATCCCCTTCTTTGTCGAAGCAGCCACTCAGACTAACGACCATTAATAGTGCCGCCAGTGGCGCGAACCAACGGGAGCAGGACTTACCTGTCACCATCTTTTTAACTCCTGGTTATTTTTAGCTATCGCCTGATGACCACAAGAATAGTCTAACACGCAGTCACAGCATAGCCCGGATACCGCTTTTTCTGTGGATCTCTGCCATGTTAACCAGTTGTTATTTAAATCACAAAACCGATGAAATTCTGGCGCAGAAAAACAATAATTAACTTTTTGATTTTTATTAAAAAAATAATTTTTACCCTGCTGCTTTTCCCGGGAACGTCCGATTATCGCACGCTAACGCTGCCCTCCCGGTTGCTGCTCCATCCGGGCTCTGTTTAATTAAAAAGCCGATTAACGGAAAAGTGTTCGAACATCGCCCAACTGACGCGGCGGCGCGAATTATCAAACGCCCCGCCGGTATTCCGCAGGAATTGTCCCTATGACGCAACCAACAACCGTAGATATTCAGACACTGATAAATAACCACCGTATTTCGAAATATCAGTGGCTGATTCTTGTTCTCTGCTTTATTACCGTTGCCATGGACGGCTTCGACACGGCGATTATTGGTTTTATTGCCTCCGACCTGGTTCAGGAATGGGGCGTGAATAAAGCCGATCTCGGCCCGGTGATGAGCGCCGCGCTGGTGGGTCTGGCGGTCGGCGCCCTGACCGCCGGCCCCATGGCCGACCGTATCGGCCGTAAAAAGGTGCTGATTCTGTCGATTATCACCTTCGGTAGCTTCAGCCTGCTAAGCGCCTTCGCCACCAGTCTGAACATGCTGGCGCTACTGCGTTTTCTGACCGGATTAGGGCTGGGCGCCGCTATGCCCAATGCCGCCACGCTGATGTCCGAATATGCGCCGCAGCGTCGGCGGGCGCTGCTGGTGAATCTGATGTTCGTCGGTTTTCCCATTGGCTCATCAATGGGGGGATTTATTTCGGCATGGCTAATCCCTCATTTTGGCTGGCAGAGCGTACTGATTCTGGGCGGCGTGATGCCGTTAATACTGGCGCTGGTACTGGCTATCTGGCTACCGGAATCGGCCCGCTATCTGGTAGTGCATAACAAACCCCAGCCGCAAATAGCCGCCATCATGAGGCGCATTGCCCCCCTGCCCGAAGGGGCGCGCCTGGTGTTGGACGAGCCGGATAAGCCTCAGCAAACCTCGGCCATCGGCGTGATTTTCTCGCGGCGCTATATCGTCGGCACCCTGATGCTGTGCTTCACCTACTTTATGGGGCTGCTGATCTTCTATCTGCTCACCAGTTGGCTACCGCTGCTGATTCGCGAAACCGGCGCCACTCTGGCCCAGGCTTCAGTGATAACGGCGCTGTTCCCGCTTGGTGGTGGTATTGGAGTGTTGATTATTGGCGCGCTGATGGATCGCCTGGAGCCCAATAAAGTGGTGGCAGTCAGCTATCTGCTGACCGGCCTTTTTGTCTGCCTGATCGGCTTTGCCACCAGCAGTCTGGTACTGATGGGCATCGCTGTGTTTATTGCCGGAACCATTATGAACGGCGCCCAGTCTTCGATGCCTGCGCTGGCGGCGGGCTTCTATCCGACCCGCGGGCGCGCCACCGGCGTTTCCTGGATGCTGGGGTTGGGACGCTTCGGCGGCATTCTGGGCGCCTTCAGCGGCGCCTTCCTGATGCAGGCCGAGCTCTCATTCCGCACCATCTTTATGATGCTGGCGATCCCCGCCTTGTTCTCTACGCTGGCGCTGTTGGTGAAATACCAGGCAAGCCTGAGGACCGCCCGCCAGGACACGGGCGGTCTGGTGAACGCCAGCAAAGCTTCGCAGTAATCAGCTTCGGATGCATGGCCTGGATCAACCCAGATCGCGTCCGTTGCTGGCGATCACCTGCTTGTACCACCAGAACGATTTCTTACGTCGCCGCGCCAGGGTGCCGCCCCCCTGGTCATCGCGATCGACATACACCAGGCCGTAGCGCTTGCTCATTTCACCGGTCGAGGCGGAAACCAGATCGATGCAACCCCAGGTGGTGTAACCCATCAGCGGTATGCCATCTTCTATGGCCTGGGCCATGGCCCGGATGTGTTCACGCAGATAGCCGATGCGGTAATCGTCGTTGATCTCCCCCTGAGCATCGGGCTCATCCCGGGCGCCCAGGCCGTTTTCCACCAGGAACAGCGGCTTCTGGTAGCGGTCATACATCATATTCATGGTGATGCGCAGCCCCAGCGGATCGATACCCCAGCCCCACTGACTCTGCTGAATCCAGGGGTTTTTCAGGGATTTCACCACATTTGCCGCGCTGCTGTTGTTATCGTTCATATCGGCAGAGGCGCAGCGCGAAGCGTAGTAGCTGAACGATACAAAATCGACGGTGTGGCGCAGAATCTCCGCATCGCCGGGCTCCATCCGCACACAGATGCCCTTCTCTTTAAACATCCTCGCCGTCCAGGCCGGATAGGCACCGCGCGCCTGAACATCGATAAAAAACAGATTTTCGCGATCTTTTTCCAACGCCGCCCAGACATCTTCCGGCTTACAGGAGTAAGGATAGAAATTGCCGCCCGCCAGCATGCAGCCCACCTGGTTTTCCGGGTTTACCTCATGGGCGATGCGGGTCGCCAGGGCGCTTGCCAGTAGCTCGTGGTGTGCCGCCTGGTACTTCACCTGCTCCGGGTTTTCCCCCTCTTCAAACGCCAGACCGGCGCCGGAAAACGGGCTGTGCAGCAGGATGTTGATCTCATTAAACGTCAACCAGTATTTCACCAGACCATCGAAGACTTCAAAGCAGGTGCGGGCGTAACGGGTAAAGAAGGTCACCATTTCACGGCTGCGCCATGAACCGTACTCAGTGACCAGATGCATCGGCACATCGAAATGACAGAGCGTTACCAGCGGTTCGATGTTATGGCGCCGGCACTCCTGAAACAGGTCGCGATAAAAGGCGATTCCGGCCTCGTTCGGCGCACTCTCATCACCGTTCGGATAGATACGGCTCCAGGCGATGGAGGTACGGAACACCCGAAACCCCATCTCCGCCATCAGCGCAATATCCTCTTTATAGCGGTGATAAAAATCGATGGCCTGATGGCTGGGGTAGAACTCATCATCGCGCAGCGCCGTGCGCCGCTCCAGCCCCAGTTTAATCGGCATACGGTGTGGACCATGGGGCAGCATATCGACCGTCGCCAGCCCCTTTCCTCCCTCCTGCCAGGCGCCTTCCGCCTGGTTCGCCGCAAGGGCGCCGCCCCACAAAAAATCGTCCGGGAATGCCGTTTCTGACATCAAATCTGTACCTCGTTAATCGTTAATGAGTCGCCTGGGCCGAACCTGCACGGGTCGCGCTGGCCGGGCTTTGCTGAGGCTCTACGGGAATATCCTCAAAGCCAAGCATCAGGGTAAGAATGAAAGAGAGCACCACCGACAGCACCATAATGCCCGCGATCCAGACAATGCTCATCGGGTTGCCGGGGTCGATAAACTGCACGCTGGTAAACAGGCCGGGCGAAGCCATGGAATGGCTGGCAAGTCCCGCAATACCCGCCACGGCTCCGCAGATAAAGCCGCTGATCAGGCTGGCAATCAGCGGGCGTTTCAGACGCACCGCCACGCCGTACAGGGCCGGTTCGGAAATCCCAGCCACGATGGCGGATGCCGCGGCGGCAAGCGCCGTCTGACGTAATGCCGGATTTTTGGTGCGCACCGCCACGGCCAGCGAAGAGCCGCCCAGCGACAGGTTGGCGCCAATCTCAGACGGCATCACCATCCCCTCTTTACCGGTTTCGGCAATGGTCTGAATAATGGTGGGGGTGAATACCCGGTGCATGCCGGTCATCACCAGCAGCGGCCACAGCGCCCCCATAATGGCGACGGAGAGCCAGCCCAGATAACCGTGAATGGTATAAACCAGCGCGGAGATGCCGCTACCGATCCAGATCCCCAACGGGCCGATCAGCAGGATCGCGATCGGCGCCGCTGTCAGTACGATCAGCATCGGTTTCAGGAAGTTTTTGGTCACCGCAGGCGTAATGCGATCGATACCGCGCTCAATCCACGACAGAATCCAGGTCATACACAGCGCCGGAATCACCGTGTAGGTATATTTCACCGCCGTCACCGGCAGGCCGACGAACTCCACCGGTTGCCCTTCGGCGGCTTTAGCCATCAGATCGATAAAGTTCGGGTGGATTAACACCCCGGCGATGGCGATGGCCAGCGACATATTGGTTTTGAATTTCACGGCCGCCGAGGCCGCGACCATCACCGGCAGGAAGAAGAAAGCGCCATCGCCAATGGCGTTGAGGATAATCAGCGTCGATGCGCCCTTTTCCAGTACCCCGCCCATCTCCAGCATCATCGCCAGCAGCTTAACCATCGAACCGCCGATAATGGCCGGGATCAGCGGCGACATGGTGCCGATCAGCGCATCCAGGATACCGGCGCCGATGCGCCGCAGGCTGAAACCGCCTCGCGTTGGCGAAGTCGGTGCTTCATTCGGCGTCGCCAGCGACGGTAACCGCTTCATCACTTCCGCATACGCCTGCCCCACCGTGTTACCGATAATCACCTGGCACTGGCTATCGGCACGCACCACGCCCAACACGCCATCAATGGCCTGTAGCGCCTGTTCATCGACCCGCCCCTGGTCTTTCACCACAAATCGCAGTCGCGTCATACAGTGGGTAAGCGCCTCGATATTGTCAGCCCCGCCCAGCGCATTCAGGATGGCGCCGGATACTGCCGCATAGTTTTTTGCCATGGACTCTTATCTCATTGTTATTTTGGGTACAGTTGCGCACGGCTTAATGCGCTGAGTCGCGGTGCCCCAATCGCTATCATCCGATGAAACACCATAGGAAACCGGTTTCACAAAATCATGGATAGATCAAATTGTGATCGCAACATATTTCCGATGACGTAATTTTAAATTTGAGATAATCATCACTATTAGCAGTGAAAAACGCCCCCTGGAGGCGGCTGAAAAAGCGTGAACGCTGAAGTAAACTGTTGCCATCGTGGGTCAAAACGGGACGGCAGACACAGATGACAACCATGCTTGAGGTGGCAAAAAGGGCGGGCGTATCCAAAGCCACCGTCTCACGGGTGCTGTCCGGCAATGGTTACGTCGGCGAAGAGACCAGGGCGCGGGTGTTCCGGGCCATCGAAGAGAGTGGCTACCGCCCCAATCTGCTGGCCAGGCAACTCGCCACCCGCAAGTCGCAAACCCTGGGACTGGTGATGACCAACACGCTGTATCACGGCAGCTACTTTAGCGACCTGCTTTCCCAGGCGGCACAAATGACCGAAGCCTGCGGCCGACGGCTTCTGCTGGCGGACGGCAAACACAGCGCGGCCCAGGAGCGGGAAGCGCTACAGCATCTGCTGGATCTGCGCTGCGACGCCATCATGATTTATCCCCGCTTCCTGAGCCCTGATGAGATGGATGCGATTATTGATGAGCAGCGGGTGCCAGTGATGGTGCTTAATCGCCGCCTGCGTAAACACCCCAGCCACTGTATCTATTCCGATCAGCTCAGCGCCGCTCGTGACGCCGTTGTCCGCCTGATTGAGCTGGGCCACCGTGATATTGCGTTTGTCACCGGCGCGCTGGATTCCCCGACCGGCCGCGATCGCCTGGCGGGCTATCAGGCGGCGCTGGCGCAGCACGGCATTCCGGCCAGTCAGACCCGGGTGCGGGAAGGTAAGTGGACGCCCGCCTGCGGCGCTCAGGCCGTAGCGTCGCTACTGCAGGATGGCGTCGCTTTCAGCGCGCTGGTCGCCAGTAACGATAATATGGCCATCGGTGCGCTGAAGCAGCTTCACGAAGCCGGCATCGCCGTGCCGGAACAGGTGTCGGTTATCGGTTTCGACGACATTCCCACCGCCCCCTGGGTGGTTCCTTCGCTTTCCAGCGTCCGGCTACCGATTCGTGAAATGATTCAGGAGACGATTAATAAGCTGATTTTTATGCTGGAAGGCGGTGAGCTCGGCACGCCAGCGCGTTTTGAAGGTGAGCTGATTGTGCGGGAGTCGGTGGCCGCCGCGGCTTCCAATAGCGGAACGAGATAACTCTATTACACTTGATCGTCATAACGTTCTCTTCACCAGGTAATGCGCGGAATGATCTGCCGCCTGTGTTCCCAACGTGAAAGGTAATCCGATATGACGATGACGTTAAAAGAGAAGCTGACGGGCGCCTGGCAGTTAGTCTCCTATGTGGAAAAACCGCTCGATGGATCACCGGATGTGTATCCGATGGGAGACGCTCCTATGGGGCTGATTCTGTATACGCCCGATGGCTATATGTCTGCCCAGTTGATGAAACCGAACCGAACGCCGTTTGCATCCGGCGACTGGTTTTCTGCCTCACCGCAGGAGTTTACGGAAGAAGGAAGCACCTATATCGCCTATTCCGGGCGCTTTTATACCGATGAAGCCCAACAAACCCTGTCCCACAGCATGTTTGTTTCGCTTTATCCGAACTGGACCGGTCAGACTCAGCAGCGAGCCTTCCTGTTCGAAGGCGCGCTACTGAAATTAAGTAGTCCAACGCCGATACTTTCAGGCGGCAAAGAGGTGATCCCTTACCTGACGTGGAAGCGGGCAGAACCCAACGCAACATAAAAAAACGCTCCCCAAGGGGAGCGTTTCATCAGCAAACCACAGGGCTTACTGCAGTACGGAGATATCCGCTACCTGCAGGAACAGCTCGCGCAGCTTCGCCAGCAGAGTCAGACGGTTGATGCGCAGATCTTTATCTTCCGCCATCACCATCACTTTATCGAAGAAGGCGTCTACCGGCTCGCGCAGCGCGGCCAGCTCTACCAGCGCTTCCTGATAACGCCCCTCCTGATACAGCGGCGCCAGTTTGTCTCCCAGTACCCGCACCTGGAGCGCCAGGCGAATCTCTTCGTCCTCTTTCAACGCCGAGGCCAGCACCTCATCGTTCAGCGGCTCGTCACTCTTCGCCAGAATATTGGAAACACGCTTGTTAGCCGCCGCCAGCGCTTCGGCATCATCCAGGGTGCGGAAGTGAGAGACCGCCTTCACCCGGGCATCAAAATCAGCCGGGCGGGTCGGACGACGCGCCAGCACCGCCTGGATGGTATCCACGGCATGTCCTTCTTCCTGATACCATGCGCGGAAGCGACCCAGCATAAAGTCGATAACGTCATCAGTCACTTTTGCGTTGGTCAGCTTATCGCCGTACAGACGTACCGCCTCTTCGGTCAGGGTCTGGAGATCCAGCGGCAGCTGTTTCTCGACGATAATACGCAGCACGCCCAGCGCGGCACGGCGCAGCGCAAACGGGTCTTTGTCGCCTTTCGGGTGCTGACCAATACCGAAGATACCCGCCAGGGTATCCATTTTGTCGGCGATCGCCACCGCGCAGGAGACCAGACTGGATGGCAGGTCATCACCGGCAAAACGCGGCATGTACTGCTCATTCAGGGCAACGGCCACATCTTCCGCTTCACCGTCGTGGCGCGCGTAGTGCATCCCCATCACGCCCTGAGTGTCGGTGAATTCGAACACCATATTGGTCATCAGGTCGCATTTGGAAAGCAGACCGGCACGGGTAGCGTGAGTGACGTCAGCGCCGATTTCCCGGGCGATCCAGCCAGACAGCGCCTCAATGCGATCGGTTTTATCGCGCAGGGAGCCCAGTTGCTTCTGGAACAGGACCGTTTCCAGACGCGGCAGGTTGTCTTCCAGGCGCTTTTTACGGTCGCTGTTGAAGAAGAATTCGGCATCGGCCAGACGCGGACGCACCACCTTCTCGTTACCGGAAATAATCTGCTGCGGATCTTTGGAGTCGATGTTAGCCACAAAGATAAAGTTTGGCAGCAGCTTGCCCGCGTCGTCATACACCGGGAAGTATTTCTGGTCGCCTTTCATGGTGTAGACCAGCGCTTCGGCAGGCACCGCCAGGAATTTCTCTTCGAACTTCGCGGTCAGTACCACCGGCCATTCCACCAGCGAGGTCACTTCGTCCAGCAGGCTGTCGCTAAGGTCGGCATTGCCGCCAATCTGGCGCGCCGCTGCTTCGGCATCGGCTTTGATCTTCGCCTTACGGGTGTCGTAGTCGGCAATCACCTTACCGCGCTCCAGCAGGATTTGCGGGTACTGATCGGCATTGTCGATGGTCAACGACGGCTCACCCATAAAGCGGTGACCGCGAATAACGCGATCGGATTCAATTCCCAGCACTTTAGCCGGTACTACCTGGTCGCCCAGCAGCAGGGTCACGGTGTGAACCGGACGCACGAAGTGCTCGTCGCTATCGCCCCAGCGCATCAGTTTCGGGATCGGCAGTTTCGCTAACGCGTGGTTGACCATATCCGGCAACAGCGCTTCCACGCTCTCGCCCTTGACGTGAGCGCGATACAGCAGCCATTCGCCTTTATCCGTCACCATCCGCTCAGCTTCAGAAACCTGAATACCGCAGCCGCGCGCCCAACCTTCGGCCGCTTTGCTCGGATTACCGTCGGCATCAAAAGCCTGCGCTACCGCAGGACCGCGTTTTTCGACAGTACGATCCGCCTGAGCGGCGGCGAGTGTCGCTACTTTCAGCGCCAGACGGCGCGGCGCGGCAAACCACTCAACCTTACCGTGAGCAAGAGAGGCCGCGTCCAGTTCTGCGGTGAAGCGGGCAGCAAAGGCTTCGGCCAGGCTGCGCAGCGCTTTCGGCGGCAGCTCTTCAGTGCCGATCTCCACCAAAAAAGTTTTCTCAGACATGCGCGCCCCTTACTTCTTATTGTTGTTGCACATCGGGAAGCCCAGCGCTTCGCGAGAAGCGTAGTAGGCTTCCGCCACCGCTTTAGTCAGCGTACGGATACGCAGAATATAGCGCTGGCGTTCAGTCACGGAGATAGCCTTGCGGGCATCCAGCAGGTTAAAGCTGTGCGCGGCTTTCAGAATTCGTTCATAGGCCGGCAGCGGCAGCGGCTTCTCAAGAGCCAGTAGCTGCTGCGCCTCTTTTTCATACTGCTCAAAGCAGGTGAAGAGGAAGTCGACATCGGCGTATTCGAAGTTATAGGTGGACTGCTCCACTTCGTTCTGGTGGAAAACATCGCCGTAGGTGGTTTTACCCAGCGGGCCGTCGCTCCAGACCAGGTCGTATACGCTGTCCACGCCCTGGATGTACATGGCCAGACGCTCCAGGCCGTAGGTGATCTCGCCAGTTACCGGCTTACACTCCAGGCCGCCCACCTGCTGGAAGTAGGTGAACTGCGTTACTTCCATCCCATTCAGCCACACTTCCCAGCCAAGACCCCAGGCGCCCAGCGTCGGGTTTTCCCAGTTATCTTCCACGAAGCGGATATCATGAATGGTCGGATCCAGGCCCAGCGCCTTCAGCGAGCCCAGGTAGAGCTCCTGAAGATTATCCGGAGAAGGCTTGATAATGACCTGAAACTGGTAGTAGTGCTGTAAACGGTTCGGGTTTTCGCCGTAGCGGCCATCGGTCGGACGGCGGGAAGGCTGAACGTAGGCGGCAGCGATAGGTTCCGGACCCAGCGCGCGCAGGCAGGTCATTGGGTGAGAGGTGCCAGCGCCGACTTCCATGTCCAGAGGTTGAACAATGGTGCAGCCCTGCGTGGCCCAGTAATCCTGTAAGGTCAGGATCAGGCCCTGAAAGGTCCTGGTATCAAACTTTTGCATAATATGTCGTGTGCGATACGAGTGATGGATTTGGGAAACGATCAGTATACCCTTTGACCGTCAGATATACAGCCCGAATCGCCACCAATCGCAGCATGTTCTGAGCCGGGGGCAAGCCCCGGTCAGGTTTACATCAGCACGGAGGGCAGGAACAACACCAACCCCGGAAAGATAACCAGTAAGGCGATAAACAGGAAGAACGCCACCAGATAGGGAACAGAAGCTTTAACAAAGGCCACCGAGCTACAGTTCAGGATGCCGCATACCGTATACATGCAGATCCCCACCGGCAGCGTATTAGCCCCCAACAGCGTCAGCACCACGAAGATCAGCCCGAAATGCACCGGGTCAAACCCCGCCTGCATAGCGATGGGCAGCAAAATGGGCGTCAGCAGCAGGATAATGACGCTTCCGTCAAAAATCATCCCGGCCACGGTGATAAAGGCGAGCAGCAGAATCAGAATGCCATAACGGTTTTCCGTCACGCTAGTAAGCATTTCCGCCAGGGTTTGTGGAATCTGATCGATGATAGTGACATGGCCCAAAATCGCCGCCGACATAATCAGCAGCATCACCACGCCAATGTCGTTCACCGTCTCTTTCAGCACTTCCCACAGCGCGTGGTTATCCAGCTCTTTGTAGATATAGCGGCCAATAACAAACGCATAGAGCACGATAAAAGCGCCCGCTTCGGTGGTAGTGAAAAAGCCCATACGGATCACCAGAATCAGCACCACGGGAAACATCAGCGCCCAGAAGCCCTCACGGAAGCTGCGCCACACTTCGTAGCGGGTCGGCGTCTTTTCCGTTTCCGGCCGGATGCCCATGCGGCGCGCCAGCAGGAAATTAGTGACCATCAGAATGGTGGTCAGCAGCAACCCCGGCACGATACCGGCAATAAACAACTTACCGATCGAAACGTTCCCCACAAAACCGTAGAGAATCAGCAGAATACTGGGCGGAATGGTGGCCGTAATCAGCGAACTAAAGGCGATCACCACCGCGCTGAAAGCCTTTGGGTAGCCCCGGGCGATCATCGGCAGCCCCAGCACTTTGGCCTGCATCGCCGCATCTGCGGTTGCCGAACCAGAAACGCCGCCCAGCAGGCAGGCCAGCAGCACATTAATCTGCGCCAGCCCCCCTACCATCCAGCCCGACAGCACCCGAGCAAAATCCAGCAGCCGGTGAGTAACGCCGGTCTTATTCAGCAAATTGCCCACCAGAAGGAATAGCGGCGTCGCCATAATCGGAAACGACTGGGTCGGCGCAGTAAACTTCTGAAAGGCGATACCAATTGGCAGGAAGTCGGCAAAAAAGAAGTAGCAAAGGCTGGAGATAGCAATCACAAACCCGACGGGCATACCGATCACCAGCAACAGCAGGAATACCATCGCGGTAACAATAATCATGAGGCATCTCCCTGTCCCTGTGGCCGCGGACAGCCGCGAAGAAGGTGTAACGCGCTGGTAATGAACATCAGCATACAGCCCGTGGGAACGGCGCCGTTCAGCCAGGCAACGGAAATTTCCGTGACCGGCAAGACGCCGGATGAGGTCATGGAGGTAAATGACCAACCGAACCAGACGCCACACCCCAGAAAGGCCAGAATCAGTAATTCATTAAACCATTCGCAAAGACGACGCCCCTGGGGCGGCATCAGATTCACGACGGCGTCGATCCCAATATGGCGACGGGTCTGCAATGCATAATCGATAGCCAGTACGCTGACCCAGGCAAAAATCACCATCGCAACCTCCAGCGACCAGATCAGGGGATGCCCCAACGCACGGCCTACGCCCCCCGCCAGAATAATCACCACGATAGCAGCCAGGCCAATACGCGTCAGCGCCAGCTCAATTTGACGGAACAACAGCATGATAAACCTCAACGGTGGCGAAGGGCCGACGGTGCAGCCCTTCGAATGTCTGTAGGATTACTCGTTGATAACGTCCTGGATCTGCTGCCAGGCGGTTTGCAGGTTCAGTTTGCCGGGCACATAGGCGCAAGCCTGCTGGAACGGCGCCCGATCGACCTCTTCCACGGTAACGCCCTGTTTAGCCATCTCCTGCAACAGGCTTTCTTCCGCAGCCAGTACATTCTGTGAGGCAACTTCCCCCTGTTTCTGCGCTTCTTCACGTAGCAGGTTTTGGAGATCCGGCGGCAGTGTATCCAGCCATTTCCGGGAGACAATGATGCCGGTGGTCAGGTAGATATGGTTGGTCTTCGTGATGTATTTGGTAATTTCAAACAGCTTACTGCCATAAATTGCCGTAGGCTGCGCTTCGGCGGCATTCACAATACCGGTCTGAATAGAAGAATAGATTTCAGACCAGGAAAGGGGCGTAGGTTCACCGCCCAGGCATTTTATCGCTTCGATAGTGACCGGTGCTTCCAGCGCTCGCACTTTCACGCCATGCAGATCGGCTGGCGTGGTCACTTTCTTCTGGGTCACCAGCATTCTCACGCCCTGATACCAGTTAAACGACAGCGCCGTCAGGCCAGATTTTTCGGTGAGTTTTTGCTGCCATCCCAGGAAAATGTCGCTGCTGACAAATTTCTTCTGGGCAGCATAATCAGGGAATATATAGGGGGCTGGTAATAATGCCAGTTCAGGCACAAAAGAGGAGAGACGCGCTCCATCAACCACAACGCCAACGTTACTGCCTGACTGAGCGTGCTGTAACAATTCATTATCGGCGCCCAACTGACCGCTGGAGAAAAGACGAATTTTTATTTTACCGTCGCTGCGTGACTCCACCGATTTTTTAAACTGCTGTAGTCCTTTAAACACCGGATCGTCAGGCGACAGAGAAGTACTGACATTCAACGTGTGGCCCGCAATGGCCGTTGTGGAAGCCACCATTAATGCCGCCAGCATCACCGCGCGGGAACCACGCCCGATTCGCTTTAACATACTTTTTCCCTCTTTTTTTCTTACATAATCCATCATGCAAGTGCCGGCAGGCATAGAAATGCCAGTAAATAATGGGTAAATCAGATGAGTAATTATTTAATTTGAATACCAGGTTCGCCTACGTTGAATAACAGCACCTGCCCTTGCGCCAGAAATAATATGACTGGAAGTCATAAAACGTAGCATTAATAATGCATCACTCCGTTTTACTGCCCCCGAATAATGTTTTAATCGAAAATGGTATGGAATAATATAACTACCATACAAGAATACTTAAAATCGTTAAGCTGTTCACAAATTATCCTCTAGCGCATGGAGAGGTGCAGAAACTGGCCATCTGTTTCGAAAGTACAGGTGAACTGCTCCTGGCTGCCGGTCGCGCCACGCAATTCGTAACTGCCCTGAAACGCGTCAACCCCTTCAAGCTGAATCCGGGCCGGTCGCGTATTGTACTGATGAGCGGCTTTATCCCGGCACTGCTGTTCCATGGTCACCGACCGCGCCGAATCGATCCGCGCCTTCTGAGCATACTGGGTACGCCCCTCCTCATGTTCATGCTGAGGCACACTGCACCCCACCAGCATCAGTGTCAGAACCACTACCCGGATCTCATTTTTGCCCATTCTTTATCCCTTTTTCCGTCCTGGTCGCCCGGCGGCGGATTCGCATTTTGCAAAGCCCGGCAAACCTGAGCAAGATAAACCTAAAAACTCAGACAGTTCCGGGAAGTCAATCTGCCCTTCCGGCAGTCACACTGCACAGCTAAAAAGATAGAACAGAGGATCTGAATGCCGCAAAAGATAAACTGGATTGATAACCTGCGTGGTATTGCCTGCCTGATGGTCATCATTATTCATACCACAACCTGGTATGTCACTAACCCCGATATGATTAGTACCGCCAACTGGTGGCTGGCGAACCTGCTTGATGCAGCCTCCCGGGTCAGCGTTCCGCTGTTCTTTATGATCTCCGGCTACCTGTTCTTTGGCGAGCGCAGCGCCCAGGGGCGCCACTTTCTACGCATCACGCTATGCCTGCTGTTTTATAGCGCAGTGGCGCTGCTCTATATCTGGCTGTTAACCCCCATCAGCCCAGGACTTTCACTGACAAACCTGTTCCAGAAGCCGGTGTTCTATCACCTGTGGTTTTTCTTCGCGCTGTTTGCCGTCTACCTGCTGTCACCGCTGATCGAGGTAAAAAAGCCCGCCGTTAAGATGCTGATTCCCCTCCTGCTGGTACTGGGTATTATCGCCAACCCCAATACGCCGGCGCAGAACATCGCCAGGCTGCAATGGCTGCCGGTCGATCTCTATATCAGCGGCGATACCTTCTATTACGTGCTGTATGGCGTGCTGGGGCGTGCTATCGGCATGATGGAGACCGGCAAGGGGCGTACCGCTTCCCTTGCCGCTGTCGGTTTTGTGGGCTGCGTGGCGGCGATCGCCTGGGGAACCTGGCGCGAATTGCTGGCGCGCGGGGACTTCGCCGACACCTGGTACCTGTACTGTGGGCCGCTGGTCTTCCTGGCGGCGCTCTGCGCGCTGTTGATGGCCAAACAGTGGCTCAACGCCCGTCCGCTGCCCGGGCTGGCGTTTATCTCCCGCCACTCGCTGGGCATCTACGGTTTCCATGCGTTGTTTATCCACTTCCTGCGCACCCATCATCTGGATATGAAGCAGTGGCCAGCGCTGGATATCATCTGGATATTCGCCGCCACGCTGTGCGGCAGCGTGCTACTGGCGATGGGGTTACGGCGCATCGATAGCCGCCGATACGTCTGCTAGTAAAAACGCCCCCTCACCCCGGCCCTCTCCCCCAGGGAGAGGGAGTATTCACCTGACTCGGAGGTATCATTCCCCCAACATCAGCGGTTCCAGGCGGTGATACAACTCGCTAAAGACCTTACGCTGCTCGATATAGCGCTGATGGCGCGCCGTATCCGGTTCATGACGCTGCTCCAGCGCCAGTTGCGGTAGCAGTTCGCTGAGCGGGCGTTCGGGGGACAGCGCTATCTGCGCCAGCCGGGCAGCGCCCAGCGCAGGGCCCACGTCGCCGCCAGTGCGATAATCCAGCACCTGACCGCTGATATCCGCCAGCATCTGGCGCCAGTACGGGCTACGAGCGCCGCCGCCGATTAGCGTGACGCTCTGCGGAGTCACGCCACATTCGTGCACCACGTCCATACCTTCCGCCAGACCATAACCCACGCCTTCCAGCACCGCACGCGCCAGCTCCGCCGGACCGTGCTGATGGGTCAAACCAAAGAATACGCCTTTGGCTTCGGGATTGTTATGCGGCGTCCGTTCACCGGACAGATAAGGCAGAAACCAGAGATCCCCCGCCTGCTCGTCTGCTTTCTGAGCCGCCGCCAGCAGGGCCGGTACGTTTTCCATCCCCGTCAGCCGCGCGGCCCAGTCCAGACAGGAGGCCGCGCTCAGCATCACCGACATCAGATGCCAGCGCTGAGGCAGCGCATGGCAGAAGCTGTGCACCGCCCGCTCCGGTTTACTCAGAAACCCATCGCTGACGGCGAAATAGACCCCGGAGGTGCCCAGCGACAGCATGGCCTGGCCGGCATCGGCCATTCCTACGCCCACGGCGCCTGCGGCATTATCCCCGCCACCAGCCACCACCGGCACGCAGCCCATTCCCCAGGCCTCGGCCACCGCTTTACGCAGATAGCCGGTGACGTCACAACCTTCGAACAGTGCGGGCATCTGCGACCTGTTCATATCACAGGCCGCCAGCATTTCGTCACTCCAGTCGCGTTTTGCGACATCGAGCCACATGGTGCCCGCCGCATCCGACATATCGCTGGCGAATTCGCCGGTCATCCGCAGCCGCAGATAATCCTTCGGCAGCAGAACTTTATCCAGTTGCCGGAAAATATCCGGTTCATGACGAGCGACCCACACCAGCTTGGGCGCAGTAAAGCCAGGCATAATCAGGTTGCCGGTAATACGCCGCGAAGCAGGCACCTGGGATTCCAGCCAGCCACACTCTTTGGCGCAGCGACCGTCGTTCCACAGAATCGCCGGTCGCAGCACCTGCTGCTGTTTATCCAGTAGCGTGGCGCCGTGCATCTGCCCGGACAGCCCGATAGCTTTCACGCCCGTCAGCGAATGCTGACTGGCCAGTCCGCGCATAGCGGCATCGGTGACCTGCCACCACTCTTGCGGATCCTGTTCAGACCAGAGCGGGTGGGGGCGCGACACCGTTAGCTTCTGGGTGCAGGATGCCAGGACTTCGCCCTCTTCCCCCAGCAAAATCGCCTTCACCCCGGAGGTACCCAGATCGATCCCGATATACATATAAGGCGCTCCTTAGTACTGCGCCAGGGTTTCCCCTGGCGCGCTAACCTTACTTATCAAAGATATAGTGATTGACCAGGTTTTCAAGCTGCTCCTGGTGACCGCTCTTATGGTGCGGCGCCAGATTGTGCTGCTGCGCATATTCCGCCACCTGCGCCAGATTCATCTGTCCTTTCAGAATTTGCTGACCCAGCTCGCCGTTCCACCCGGCATAGCGCTGCGCGACCCGCCGATCCAGCTCACCGTCTTCCACCATACCTGCCGCAATTTTCAGCGCCAGCGCCATGGTGTCCATCGCGCCGATATGGCCATAGAACAGGTCATAAGGATCGGTGCTCTGACGGCGTACTTTGGCGTCGAAGTTCAGGCCGCCAGTCGTGAAGCCGCCCGCTTTAAGGATTTCATGCATCACCAGCGCGTTCTCTTCCACGCTGTTCGGGAACTGGTCGGTATCCCAGCCCAGCTGCGGGTCACCGCGGTTAGCATCCACCGAGCCGAACAGCCCCAGCGCGATAGCCGTAGCGATTTCGTGATGGAAAGAGTGGCCAGCCAGAGTGGCATGGTTCGCTTCAATGTTCAGTTTGATCTCTTTTTCCAGACCAAACTGCTTCAGGAAGCCGTAAACCGTGGCGGCATCATAGTCATACTGATGCTTGGTCGGCTCCTGCGGCTTGGGCTCAATCAACAGGGTGCCCTGGAAACCAATCTTGTGTTTGTGCTCTACCACCATCTGCATAAAGCGGCCGATCTGCTCGCGCTCCTGACGCAGGTCAGTGTTCAGCAGGGTTTCGTAGCCTTCGCGGCCCCCCCACAGCACGTAGTTCTCACCGCCGAGTTTATGAGTCGCTTCCATAGCGCTAACGACCTGGGTCGCCGCCCAGGCGAAAACTTCCGGGTCCGGGTTGGTGGCGGCACCGGCGCCGTAGCGCGGGTTAGTAAAGCAGTTGGCGGTGCCCCACAACAGCTTTACACCGCTCTGCTGCTGCTTCGCGGCCAGAACCTCAACCATATGCGCGAAGTTATTGCGGTATTCACGCAGCGAGCCGCCTTCGGGGGAGACATCCACATCGTGGAAGCAGTAGTAAGGTACGTTCAGCTTATGGAAAAACTCAAAGGCGACATCCGCCTTGCGCTCGGCAAGCGCCAGCGCATCGCCCGACTGCTGCCAGGGGCGTTCGAACGCGCCCACGCCAAACATATCGTTACCGTTCCAGCAGAAGGTGTGCCAGTAGCAGGCGGCGAAGCGCAGGTGATCTTCCATGCGCTTACCCAGTACCAGCTCATCCGGATTGTAGTGGCGGAATGCCAGCGGATTGGTGGTTTTCGGCCCTTCGTAACGTACGCGGTCGAGTTTATCGAAATAAGCTTCCATAGTCGGCTCCAGATTCAAAATAACAGCATCAGGTAGTGATGGTTTATTTATCCTGGATTTTCCGCTTTTCCGGCTCAATTACGTTATTTCACACCGCGATTAAGAGAATACACAAACGTGCGCCAGATCCCAAAAAGCCTTACTGCACCGCGAATCCGCACGTTTTATCGCCGGTTTGCGCAGAGGAAAAATAAAACCAAAAAACGTAACTCAAAAATAAAAAACAGGATTGTCGGCCGCGATCGCAATTCCAGACCATGGTTTCCCTCCAGGAGGCCCGTTTATGGTATTGAAAAGGGAGATTCATCCAGGTAACAGAAAAATATGTTTGAGAAACGTCACCGCATTACGCTGTTATTCAATGCCAACAAGGCCTACGACCGCCAGGTGGTGGAAGGGGTAGGCGAATATTTGCAGGCGTCTCAGTCCGAGTGGGATATTTTCATCGAAGAGGATTTCCGTACTCGTCTCGATAACATCAGCCAGTGGCTGGGAGACGGCGTTATCGCCGACTTTGATGATAAAGAAATTGAAACCCTGCTCAGTGGCACCAACGTGCCCATCATCGGTGTGGGAGGTTCTTACCACGATCCCGCACTCTATCCACAGGTGCATTATATCGCGACTGACAACTTCGCCCTGATCGAGCGCGCCTTTCTACATCTGAAAGAAAAAGGGCTGCATCGCTTCGCCTTCTACGGACTGCCCGCCAGCAGCGGCAAACGCTGGGCGGAAGAACGGGAACTCGCTTTTCGCCAGCTAATGGAGCGGGAACAGTATCGCGGCGTGGTTTACCAGGGCCAGGAGACAGCCCCGGAGAACTGGCAGTACGCCCAGAACCGGCTGGCGGACTGGGTGCAAACGCTACCGCCCCAGACCGGCATCATCGCCGTGACCGATGCCCGGGCGCGCCACCTGCTACAGGTATGCGATCACCTGCACATCCCGGTGCCTGAAAAACTGTGCGTCATCGGCATCGATAACGAAGAGCTGAGCCGCTATCTTTCCCGGGTGGCGCTCTCTTCCGTTGCCCAGGGGGCCCGCCAGATGGGCTACCAGGCCGCCAGCCTGCTGCATCGCCTGCTGGCAGGCGAACAGCCGCCGTTACAGCGAATACTGGTGCCCCCCACCCGGGTGGTGGAGCGTCGTTCCACCGACTATCGTTCGCTGCACGATCCCGCCGTCATTCAGGCCATGCACTACATCCGCAACCACGCCTGCAAGGGCATTAAGGTCGAACAGGTGCTGGATGCCGTGGGTATCTCGCGCTCCAATCTGGAAAAGCGCTTTAAGGAGGAGGCAGGCGAAACCATCCACGCCGTGATCCATGCCGAAAAGCTGGAGAAGGCCCGTAGCCTGCTGGTCGCCACTTCGCTGTCGATTAATGAGATTTCACGGATGTGCGGCTATCCGTCGCTACAGTATTTCTATTCGGTGTTCCGTAAGGAATATCAGACCACGCCCCGGGACTATCGGGAACGCCATAACGAGGTGGGTGTGCGCGGCGAAACATAGCGCAGGGCGCTAAACGGCAAAGCCCCCGCAAGCGGGGGCTTTGCCTGTCAGGCTACCGGTATCAGTTTGATGCGGTCAGCAGATGCTGGTTGCTCTGATACAGAGAGAACAGGTAGTTGTTGTAGCTCTTTCCTTTGGTGGAATAGCCCTTCAACTTGTGGATCATGTTGCTCGCCGTCAGTTCCGTATCCGACTTGCGCAACTGAGCACGCGACTGCCGGAAGGATTTGTAAGCCGGATGCGTGTTCAGGTTGTTCACGTAAGCCGTCACAGACTCCTTTACCGAGTCAAAGTGCTGGTATCCGCCAATCTTCCCCGCACTGCGATTACAGCTACGGCTGGAGCACTTCATTCCAAACAGGTTAGTGTTGGCGCGAGCCAGTTTGGAGGTTCCCCACCCGCTCTCGACCGCCGCCATGGTCACCACCATGCTGCTGGGAATAATGTCTACGCGCTCCAGAAGCGTGTTCCAGGGCACTGAACGGGTATTCCCGCTCCAGGACACCTTATAGCGTGACGCCAGCGCCTTCAGTCGCGCCTTCTCGGAAGGCGACCAACGGCCGTCGTAACGCTTTTGCACCAACCAGTTACGGTCTGCGGTAATCGCCGCATTCTGGTGCTTGATAGAAGGCATCACCGTCCGGATAAAAGCCTTTTTCCTGGCCGTTCCGGAAGGGTATTTTCGCAAATCAGGAAGTGGTCCGCTTTCACTATTGCGAGAATACTCTTTATTATTTTTTGTCAGTAACTTACTTTGTGTAGTCTGGGCTTTATGACTCGTTATTCCTGTCTCTTGCTTGCTCGCCAGCGCGTTGCCGGCAAACCCCCACGCGAGAGACAGGATTACCGCAGCCCCGACGCGTCGGTAGCGTGACGATATCATTATGTCTCCTGGTCGGATGCGACAGCGTCATACATCCTTTGTTATTAAAAAGTAAAATTCAGGAATAAACCCGAAGAAGTATATCAAAGTACCGGCTTCGGGACACTAAATGAATAAACCAAATCCGAATCAGTGTCACGAAATTAGCGCCATAATGGGGTACGAGATTGCTAATTTTGATTATTTTCCCGTTATTTCAATAATTAAAATCCCAGAAAAATCGTGACCGCATGCAGCGACTCAATCTTCCTCTTTCTATATCCAAACGACAAAATCAGTCTTTTAATCCAAAAAAAGCAAATTAAAAAGCATAATACACCAGACCATACGGCAGCGCACAGTTTGCAGAGCGAGAACTCTGGCGCTATGGTTAGCTCCTTCCCCTGGCTTTCGACTGACTGACCGCTATGACGTTTTCACTTTTCGGCAACAAATTTACCCGTCCCTCCGCCATTACCCGCCTGATGGAAGATCTCAACGACGGCTTAAAAACCCCCGGCGCCATCATGCTTGGCGGTGGTAACCCGGCACAAATCCCGGCGATGAATGACTACTTCCAGGGACTGCTGGACGAGATGCTCGCCAGTGGTCAATTGACCCGCTCGCTGTGCAATTACGACGGGCCTCAGGGGAAGGATGAACTGCTGAAAACCCTGGCGTCGATGCTGAGAGAAAGCGAAGGTTGGGATATCGGGCCGCAGAATATTGCACTGACAAATGGCAGTCAGAGCGCGTTTTTCTACTTATTCAACCTGTTCGCTGGCCGTCGGGCAGACGGCAGCGTGAAGAAGGTTCTGTTCCCGCTGGCGCCGGAATATATCGGCTATGCCGAATCCGGACTGGAAGACGGTCTGTTCGTCTCTAACCGCCCCAATATCGAACTGCTGCCAGACGGCCAGTTTAAATATCACGTCGATTTTGAACATCTGCATATCGGCGAAGATACCGGGATGATTTGCGTATCTCGCCCCACCAACCCCACGGGCAACGTGATTACCGACGAAGAGCTGCGCAAGCTGGACGTTATGGCTAATCAGCACAATGTGCCGCTGGTCATCGATAATGCTTACGGCCTGCCCTTCCCGGGGATCATCTTCAGCGAGGCACGTCCACTGTGGAATCCCAATATCATTCTGTGCATGAGCCTTTCCAAGCTCGGCCTGCCGGGAAGCCGCTGCGGTATTATCATCGCCAACGAAGCGCTGATTAGCGCCATCAGCAACATGAACGGCATTATCAGCCTGGCCCCGGGCGGAGTTGGCCCGGCTATCGCCTGCGAAATGATTAAGCGTAACGATCTGCTGCGCCTGTCAGAAACGGTGATTAAGCCCTTCTACCAGCAGCGGGTCGAAGAGACCATCGCGATTCTGCGCCGCTGGCTGTCGCCGGAACGCTGTCTTATCCATAAACCGGAAGGCGCCATCTTCCTGTGGCTCTGGTTTAAAGATCTGCCCATCACCACCGAACAGCTTTACCAGCGCCTGAAGAAACGCGGGGTGCTGATGGTGCCGGGTAACCACTTCTTCCCCGGGCTGGATAAACCCTGGCCCCATACTCATCAGTGCATGCGAATGAACTATGTGCCGGAACCGGCACAGATTGAGAAAGGGGTTGAGATTCTGGCGGAAGAGGTCGAGCGAGCCTGGCGCGAAGCTACTCCATAGCCAACGGCACGCAGGCCGTTCGCTGTCGTTTGCGTACGCCAGCGGCGGTTAACGCCCGGTCATCCAGACAGCCGAGCGCCCCGGTAGGGCAGACGCTAACGCAGGCCGGGCCGCCTGCCCGTTCGTGGCACAGATCGCACTTCACTATCTGCATCCCCTCACCTGCCGGGGCTGCCACGATATTAATGGCGCCGAACGGGCAAACTACCATGCAGTGCTTACAGCCAATGCAATCCGCATCACGCATACGGATTGCGCCGCCTTCGCGCCACAAAGCGCCGGTGGGGCAAGCGCCGGCACAAGGCGCCGCTTCGCACTGACGACAGGCCAGCGCCACAGACACCTTCCCTTCTTTCACCACCTGAATGCGCGACAGCAGCGTCTGTGCAGTTAATCCCTGTACGCTGTGCTCCGCCCGGTGAGCCACCGCACAGGCCACTTCACAGGTCCGGCAACCGATGCACTTTGCCGCATCGGCGAAAATAAAACGGTTCATCATCCTTATCTCTCCGTTTCTGGATTGCCTGTAACATACTCACAGTGACGGAGAGCGTTATTGATCCCGGTAGTCGTGCTGGCGATTTTTCTTCCCTTAATGTAAAAAAACGCCCGGAACGGCTGGAAGTCGCCCGAGCGTAACAGGACCGGCTGTTTTAAAAGAGCCCCTGCGGCTTTTCTGAGTAACTTACCAGCAGGCATTTGGTCTGTTGATAGTGCTCCAGCATCATTTTATGAGTCTCCCGGCCAATACCGGATTGTTTATATCCACCGAAGGCGGCATGGGCAGGATAAGCATGGTAGCAGTTAGTCCAGACTCTCCCGGCCTGAATACCACGCCCCATGCGATAAGCCAGAGCGCCGTTCCGGCTCCAGACACCGGCCCCCAAACCATATTGCGTGTCATTGGCGATAGCCAGGGCCTCTTCCGGCGTTTTAAAAGTCGTCACCGCAAGCACGGGGCCAAAGATTTCCTCCTGAAAGATTCGCATTTTATTGTGACCACTCATGACCGTCGGCTCCAGATAAAAGCCCCCTTCCAGCGCTCCGGTCTGACGGCGCACTTTACCGCCCAGTAGCAAATTAGCGCCTTCACGTTTGCCGATATCAATATAATTCAGAATGGCTTCCAATTGTCCCTTTGATACCTGGGCGCCTATTTGCGTCTTTTCATCCAGAGGATTGCCTCCCCGAATCGCCGCTACTCGCTTCAGAGCACGCTCCATGAAACGCTCATAAATCGATTCCTGAACCAGCGCCCGACTTGGGCAGGTACATACCTCTCCCTGATTGAAGGCGAACATAGCGAATCCTTCGATGGCCTTCTCCAGATATGCATCGTCACTCGCCATCACATCCTCGAAGAAGATATTGGGAGACTTACCTCCCAGTTCCAGCGTCACTGGAATGATATTGCGGGTAGCGTATTGCATAATCTGCCGCCCCACTTCCGTTGATCCGGTGAAAGCGACTTTCGCGATACGCGGCGAAGTTGCCAGATATTCGCCAATTTCTCCACCCGCCCCATTCACGACATTAATCACCCCCGGAGGCAGCAAATCGCCAATAAGCTCCATCAGGACAAGAACAGACAGCGGCGTAAGACGGGCGGGTTTAAGAACAATAGCGTTCCCGGCCGCCAGCGCAGGCGCCATTTTCCAGCAGGCCATCAGTAGCGGAAAATTCCATGGAATTATCTGCCCCACGACGCCCAAAGGTTCATGAAAGTGATAAGCGACAGTATCAGCATCCAGTTCGCTGATTCCCCCTTCCTGAGCGCGAATACAGGCGGCGAAGTAACGGAAATGATCAATGGATAACGGAACATCGGCGCCCCGGGTTTCACGAACAGGCTTACCGTTATCCCAGGTTTCAGCGGCCGCCAACAGATCAATATTCTGCTCCATGCGATCGGCAATCGCTAACAGCAGCGATGCCCGTTCCTGTACCGATGTGCTTCCCCACTGCGCCTTAACCGCATGAGCGGCATCCAGAGCCAGTTCAATATCCTGCCCCGTAGAATTAGCCACCTCGCATAGCGGCTGTCCAGTAATAGGCGTCAGATTCTGATACCACTCCCCCGCCTGTGGAGGCGTCCATTCTCCGCCAATATAGTTGTTATAACGGGCTTTCAGACGCAGTGGATAACCATATTCACCGGGCGTTAATGTATTCTCACTCATCGTTCGACTCCTTGCTGATTGTCACGGGTCATCGCGAAGCGCTGGGTGCTTCGCGCTGATACTGCGCTTTACAACGCCGCACGGTAGATAGCGACGATCTCCTCGTGTGTCGCCTGAATCGGATTGGTGAATCCACAGGCGTCCTTCAGGGCGTTATCAGCAAGCACGGAAAAATCCTGCTCTTTCACGCCTAATTCGCGCAGACCACGCGGAATACCAACGCGTTGGGCCAACTGCCTGATAGCCGTAATACAGGCATCGGCCCCCTCTGCGGCGTTCAACGCTTCAACCGCCACGCCAAGCGCGCTGGCGCAATCACGCAGCCTGTCCGCTGAAACCTGCCGGTTAAACATCTGTACGTGAGGCAGCAGCACTGCATTACAGACGCCGTGCGGCAGGTCGTAAAATCCACCGAGTTGGTGAGCCATCGCATGAACATAACCCAACGAAGCGTTATTAAACGCCATACCCGCCAGGAATTGCGCCCAGGCCATCTCCTCCCGAGCCTGGCAGTCATTACCGCTGGCAACGGCGGTCGGCAGCGCGTGCGCGATCATCGCCATCGCCTTCAGGGCGCAGGCGTCAGTAATCGGAGTCGCCGCAGTAGAAACGTAGGCTTCAATCGCATGCGTCAGGGCATCCATACCGGTTGCGGCGGTCAACATCGCAGGCATGCCCAGCATGATCTGCGGATCGTTAACGGAAAGCCTGGGCGTGACATGCTTATCCACAATCGCCATTTTGATGTGCCGTTCTTCATCGGTAATGATGCAAAAACGGGTCATCTCCGATGCCGTGCCAGCCGTGGTATTAATCGCCACCACAGGAAGTTGCGGCTGACGAGAGCGATCGACGCCTTCATAATCACGAATCGTACCGCCGTTAGTCGCCACTAAAGCAATCGCCTTCGCACAATCATGCGGACTACCGCCGCCTAAAGAAATAACGCACTGGCAATCAGATTCCCGCAATAATGCGAGTCCCGCCTCTACATTCGCGGTGGTTGGATTGGGATGAGTGCCGTCATAAACGGCGGTCGCGATATTTTCCTGAGCTAAGATCTTAACCAGCATATCTGTCATACCCAGCCCGGATACCCCCTTATCCGTCACTATCAATGCGTGTTGAAATCCCCACGCCTTCAGGTAGCCAGGCACATCATTAACGCTATGCTGACCGATAACGTTAACGGAAGGCATATAAAAACAGCTTGTCGTCATTATTCATCCTCCAGATTTCCATATGGCTTGATGAAAATAACAACCGCTGCGACGAATACTGTGACCGAATTACCGACGCCAAAAACCATTTAATTTGAATGGTTTTATTTTTTTTACTTAATCGAATCACTTCTAAAGTATGGATGAATTACTGCAAGTTCAGTCAATGAATGCGAGGTCTCCATCACGCAACGGGAAAAACCGGTTTTACAGGTGGCAGGCTGCGACGTCCAGACTGATCCCTTAACGCTGCTGTCATCTATGCAGCGTTAAGGGACACGACCTGACAGCAGATTCAGCAATCAGGTATCGAACAACCCGTTATCGCGCAGCAAATGGTCGTTGCCACGCCGCCGGGTAAAGCCGATGCGATCGAAGTATTCCAGAATCTGAATCGCCAGCTTACGGCCAACGCCCAGCCGATCGCGGAAGTCAGCGGCGCAGGTCGTGCCCCGCTCCAGGTCCAGATCCCGCACCAGGTTCGCGAAAGCGCGGATCCGTTCATGGCGGTAGTAGCGATCTTTAACGATCGCCGTGATCAGCCCCTGCTGGGCGGCCATACGCAGCAGTTGGCGCATGGCCTGCTCCTCCTGGCCGGTTTCCCGGGCCAGATCGCGCACCCACCAGGGTTCATCCCCAAATAACGCCTCAACCCGCTGCCACAGCGCCAGCTGTTCGCCGGAAAAGCCCGGCTTATGGTCCGGCAGATGGAGCCAGCCGCGACGGCTTTCCACCAGCCCTTCCTGACGCAGACGTTCAATGAGCCCCAGCACCAGCGCCTCATTTTCCATCGGTAACGCCATGCGTCGCAGACGTTCGCGCCCGGGGCCCGGCTGGTCGTCATGCTGTTCGTGATAGCGCGCCAGGGTTTTCAGCAATGTCTGCTGCCAGGCGGCGGCCACCTCCGGACTCAGGGCGTGATCCCCGGCCAGTAACAGTCCGGGACGTTGCGTGAGCTGCGCCATGCCCGCGGGTGAAAGCTGGCGCGCCCAGGCGAAGGTCGCCAGCGGCACGGCGCCACGTTCGAGCCAGGCCGTGAAGGAGGCGTCGTCGTCCCGGGCGTTCGCCAGTTGTGCCAGCCAGTCGAGGAATGGACGCTGGCGTTTGCCGCGCCGTGGCGGATTCAGAAGCACCACCCGCGCTCCCGCCAGGGTGGTTCGGGCGCTGATATCCCGCAACACCAGACGATCGTTATCCGCCAGCCAGAGCGGCGTATCCAGCACCAGTTCCGCCAGCTCCCCTTCCAGCAGCGATACCCGCCCGGTTATGTGGCGAGCTGCATGGTACAGGTGCAGCGACTGCCACTGCTGAAGCGCCGTGTTGCCACTCAGTTGCACGATAATCCGTTCGGAAGGTTCGCCAGGGCGCGCCGCCAGCAGCCAGTCACCGCGCTGGATATCCGCTTTTTCCGCATCGCCGCTAATGTTCAGTGCGATACGCTGCCCGGCACGGGCTTTTTCCACCGGCTGGTTCTGGGCATGCAGACCACGCACGCGCATCGGTTTATCCGCCCCGGTCAGCCACAGGGTGTCGCCCTCGCTCACCTCACCGGAAAGCGCAGTACCGGTCACTACCAGCCCGGCGCCCTTAACGGTGAAAGCACGGTCGATAGCCAGACGAAAACGTCGATTAGCGGGATGCTCACGACCGCTTAGCTGTCGAAGATGCTCGCGCAGCGCCTCAATACCCGTGCCCTGGGGGGCCGCAGTGACAAACAGCGACGCCGTCGGCCAGCCCAGCGAAGTCACCCGTTCACGCACCTGCTGCTCCACTTCACGGATGCGCTCTTCGCTAACCCGGTCTGCCCGGGTCAGGGCCACCGTCAGCGATGGCAGGCCGGTCAGTTGCAAAATCGCCAGATGCTCCCGGGTCTGAGCCATGACGCCGTCGTCGCAGGCCACCACCAGCAGCGCGTGGTCGATTCCCCCCACTCCCGCCAGCATATTGGCCAGGAATTTTTCGTGCCCGGGCACATCGATAAAACCGATTACCTCACCGTCGGGCTGCGGCAACCAGGCGTAACCCAGATCGATGGTCATTCCGCGCTTCTTTTCTTCCGGCAGCCGGTCGGCATTGACGCCGGTTAACGCCTGTAACAGCGTGGTTTTGCCGTGGTCCACATGCCCGGCAGTGGCAATAATCATGACTGCAACATCTCCATCAGGCCTGCCTCATCCTCCAGACAGCGCAAATCCAGCCACATCCGTCCATCATTGATGCGGCCAATGACCGGGCGCGCCGCACCGCGCCAGCGTTCCGCCAGCCTGGCCAGCGCGCTGCCGCTGCCGTCGCGCGGGGCAAAGGTCAACGCAGCGCCAGGCAGGCGGTCAACCGGTAACGAACCACTGCCAATCTGCGACAGGCAGGGCTCCACCCGCAGTTCAAAATCCGGGTAGAGCGGCGCCAGCAGTGAAAGCAGACGCTCGCCCTGGGCCTGAATCTCCGCCGGTTTACGGGTGAGCAGACGCAGCGTGGGTAAACGCTCCACCAGTTTTTCAGGGTGACGATACAGACGTAACGTGGCTTCCAGGGCCGCCAGCGTCATTTTATCGGCACGCAGCGCCCGCTTCAGCGGGTGAGACTGCAGGCGGGCGATCAACCCTTTCTTCCCGACGATAATACCAGCCTGGGGGCCCCCCAGCAGCTTATCACCCGAAAAGCTCACCAGGCTGACGCCAGCCGCAATCAGGCGCTGAGGCATCGGCTCTGCGGGCAAACCGTACTGCGTGAGATCCACCAGCGAGCCGCTACCCAGATCCACCACCACCGGGATATCGCTTTCCGCCCCCAACTGCGCCAGCTCCTCTTCGCTCACCGATTTGGTAAAGCCGCTAATCTGATAGTTGCTGGTATGCACCTTCATCAACAGCGCGGTTTCCGGCCCAATGGCCTGGCGGTAATCCTTAAGATGAGTGCGATTGGTGGTGCCGACCTCATGGAGCTGGCACCCCGCCTGACGCATCACATCAGGGATTCGGAAAGCGCCGCCAATCTCCACCAGCTCGCCGCGGGAAACCACTACTTCGCCGCCCTGAGCGCAGGCCGCCAGCATCAGCAGCACCGCTGCCGCGTTGTTATTGACGATGCAGGCGTCTTCCGCGCCGGTCAGCTCGCAAAGCAGTGCTGCCAGCGCGCGGTCCCGGTGGCCGCGCCCTGCGTCATCCAGGTCATATTCCAGAGTGACCGGCGAGCGCATCGCACGGCTGACGGCTTCTACCGCCGCCTCGGCCTGAATGGCGCGCCCAAGGTTGGTATGCAATACCGTGCCCGTCAGATTAAACACCGGACGCAGGGCGCTCTCTTCATCTTTATGCAGGCGTCTTCGCGCTTCCGCCGCCCAGTCGTCACGCCATTCAGGCAACCGTTGATGCGCGCGGATTTCGTCGCGCGCCGCCGTCTGCATCTGCCGCAGGGTATCCACCAGTCGGGTGTGACCAAATTCGGCGCACAGCGCCGTGAACGCCGGTTCGCGCAGCAGACGATCCGTCGCGGGAAGCTGGCTGAATAGTGCGTGTTGACTCATGAGACTGTGTCATTCCGGAAAAAGTGTGGCGATCAGTTTAACAGGGGGGGTCCCCCCTGTCATAAGAGCCAGATCATGGCATTGGCGGTTCGGTGCGGGCAAAGCTTTCACGTTCGAAGAGCTTTCCCGCCAGGCGGACCAACAGCGGGCGTTCAGCGCACCAGCCAGGCGCAATACGTCGGAAGTTAAGATAGCCAATGGCGCACCCCAGGGCGATGGCTCCCAGCCGAGGTGGTTCGCTTTCAATATTCTGGTCGTTGATCTGCTGTTCAAGCCAGTCCAGACCGCGCGCGATCTTCTGGCGCTGACGCAGCAGGAACGCTTCAGATTGCTGCTGCGCCGGACGCTGACGTTCGCGCACCAGCAGCACGGCGGCATCGAGAATACCGTCGGCCAGAGCTTCCACCTGCCGCTCCCACAGCGCCAGCTTCGGCTCACGCGGTACCAGCGCCGGAGCAATATCCAGCAGTTCCAGGTAGCCGACAATTACCGGGGAGTCGAACCAGATGCTGCCATCATCAGTGACCAGGGTGGGGACTTTTCCCAGCGGATTGTAATCCGGTACCTGCGTCGCCTCCTCCCAGGGAGTGTCATTAACGAATTCAAACGCAATGCCCTTTTCCAGCAGAACCACCGAGATCTTGCGGACATAAGGGCTGGTGTAACTGCCTATCAGTTTCATATCGCCGTCCCTTTTCGAACCAACCACATATAATTATGGTGCATGACGGCATGAAGAGGGGGGTTATTCCAGGGCCGCCATGGCATTTTGATGGGCTCTCGCTTTTCATCAGACGATCCCGATCACAAGCGGAGTAATTCACGGCCACAAATTGTGATTAACATCACAATAACCAAACAAAAACACAATATTAAATTGTGACCAAAATCACATAAAACCACCTTTCGCGACGTTTTTTTCATCGCTGACGTTTTTACACTCGCTGTTTTTGTGATCATAATCACCAAAAAAACCGGTCACCCCCCTAACATTAAGTGACATTTATCACAAAAAAATCCGACATCTGGACAGTCTGCCCATTCGGTGCCAGATTTCGCGTCATGGACGAAAGGTTGGCGACCCCGCCACCTCATGCGGCCTGGAAAAACACCGGGCTGTGCCCTGCTCGACATCACAATAAGGGGTGTAATATGTCATCCGATATCAAGATCAAAGTGCAAAGCTTTGGTCGTTTTCTCAGCAATATGGTGATGCCCAATATCGGGGCGTTTATCGCATGGGGGATCATCACCGCTCTCTTTATTCCCACTGGATGGTGGCCTAACGAAACGCTGGCCAGGCTGGTCGGCCCGATGATCACCTACCTGCTGCCGCTGTTGATCGGTTATACCGGTGGCCGACTGATTGGCGGCGAGCGCGGCGGCGTGGTGGGCGCAATTACCACGATGGGGGTGATTGCCGGCGCCGATATGCCAATGTTCCTTGGCGCGATGATTGCCGGTCCGCTGGGCGGCTGGTGCATTAAGAAATTCGACGCGGCCGTAGACGGCAAGATCAAGTCCGGCTTCGAAATGCTGGTGAATAACTTCTCTGCCGGCATTATCGGTATGCTGCTGGCGATTCTGGCGTTTCTCGGCATCGGTCCGGCGGTGGAGATACTTTCCAAACTGCTGGCGGCTGGCGTTAACTTTATGGTGACGCACGACATGCTGCCGCTGGCTTCGATTTTTGTCGAGCCGGCAAAAATTCTGTTCCTGAATAACGCCATTAACCACGGCATCTTCTCGCCGCTGGGAATTCAGCAGTCTCAGGAAATGGGTAAATCCCTGTTCTTCCTGATTGAGGCCAACCCGGGTCCGGGGATGGGCGTCCTGCTGGCCTATATGTTCTTCGGTCGCGGCAGTGCGAAACAGTCCGCAGGCGGTGCGGCCATCATCCACTTCCTGGGCGGTATCCATGAGATCTACTTCCCTTACGTGCTGATGAATCCGCGTCTGATTATCGCCGTCATCCTGGGCGGCATGACCGGCGTGTTCACGCTAAACCTGCTGGACGGCGGCCTGGTTTCTCCGGCTTCTCCGGGTTCGATTCTGGCCGTGCTGGCTATGACGCCGAAAGGCGCCTGGTTCGCCAATATCGCCGCTATTGTCGCTGCGATGGTAGTTTCCTTCGTGGTTTCCGCCATCCTGCTGAAAACCAGCAAGGTGAAAGAGGATGACGATATCGATGCGGCCACCCGCCGTATGAAGGAGATGAAAACGCAGTCCAAAGGCGGCAATACAGCGGCAGCCAGTGATGCAGGCGACCTGAGCCACGTGCGTAAGATTATCGTGGCCTGCGACGCCGGTATGGGCTCCAGCGCTATGGGTGCCGGGGTACTGCGTAAGAAAATTCAGGATGCGGGTCTGACCAATATCTCGGTCACCAACTGCGCCATCAACAGCCTGCCGGGCGATGTGGATCTGGTGATTACACACCGCGATCTGACCGAGCGGGCCATGCGCCAGGCGCCGCACGCGCAACATCTCTCGCTGACCAACTTCCTGGATAACGCGATGTACAGCGATCTGACCCAGCGTCTGATCGCCGCACAGCGCCACAGCGAAAACGAAGAGAAGGTGCAGAGCAGCCTGAAAGACAGCTTCGATCAGGATGACAGCCGCCTGTTCAAACTGAGTGAAGGCAATATCTTCCTGGGCCTGCAAGCCGCCAGCAAAGAGGAGGCTATCCGCTTTGCCGGTGAACAACTGGTTAAAGGCGGCTATGTTGAGCCGGAGTACGTCGCAGCCATGCTGGAGCGTGAAAAACTGACGCCGACCTACCTGGGCGAATCCATCGCCGTGCCGCACGGCACCGTAGACGCCAAGGATCGCGTGCTGAAGACCGGCGTTGTCTTCTGCCAGTACCCGCAAGGCGTCCTGTTCGGTGAAGAGGAAGACGATGTCGCACGTCTGGTTATCGGTATTGCCGCGCGCAATAACGAACACATCCAGGTGATCACCAGCCTGACCAACGCGCTGGATGATGAGTCGGTTATCGAAAAACTGGCGAATACCACCAGCGTGGACGAAGTTCTGTCGCTGCTGGGAGCGAAGTAACCTTAAACTCCCTCTCCCTTCGGGGAGAGGGTTAGGGTGAGGGGCAATGCCTCACCCCAGCCCTCTCGGGGTCAGTCAAATTGAAAAGGGTTCAGACAATGAAAGCATTACACTTTGGTGCAGGTAATATCGGACGCGGATTCATCGGCAAACTGCTGGTGGATGCCGGCATTCAACTGACGTTTGCCGACGTTAACCAGACGGTGCTGGATGCTCTGAACGACCGCCACAGCTATCAGGTTCGGGTTGTTGGCGAACAGCAGCAGATCGATACCGTCGCCAACGTCAACGCCGTTAACAGCAGCAGCGAAGCGGCTGAAGATCTGATAGCCCAGGTCTCTCTTATTACTACCGCCGTCGGTCCCGTGGTGCTGAAGCTTATCGCCCCGACCCTGGCGAAAGGACTGGCTAAGCGCCGCGCCGCCGGTAACGAGCAGCCGCTGAACATCATCGCCTGTGAAAACATGGTACGCGGCACCTCGCAGCTGAAAGACCATCTGTTTGAGGTTCTGGCGCCGGAAGAGCGTGACTGGGTGGAAGCCCACGTAGGCTTCGTCGATTCCGCCGTTGACCGCATTGTGCCGCCGTCCGAATCTGCCGACAGCGACCCGCTGGCGGTCACCGTAGAAACCTTCAGCGAATGGATTGTCGATAAAACCCAGTTTAAAGGCGCCCTTCCCGCCATTCCGGGTATGGAGCCGACCGATAATCTGATGGCCTTTGTGGAGCGCAAACTGTTCACTCTGAACACCGGCCACGCTATTACCGCCTGGCTGGGTCAGCAGGCGGGCCACAAAACCATTCGTGACGCGATTCTTGACCAGAACGTTCGCGCCGTTGTGCAAGGCGCAATGGAAGAGAGTGGCGCGGTGCTTATCAAGCGTTACGGCTTCGATCCTGAAAAACACGCTGCCTATATTCATAAAATTCTGGGCCGCTTCGAAAACCCTTACCTGAAAGACGACGTGGAACGTGTGGGGCGTCAGCCGCTGCGCAAGCTGAGCGCCGGTGACCGTCTGATCAAACCGCTGCTCGGCACCCTGGAATACGGCCTGCCTCACACCAATCTGGTACAAGGCATTGCCGCCGGTCTGCATTACCATAGCCCGGAAGATCCTCAGGCCCAGGAACTGGCGCAGTTGTTGGCGGAAAAGGGCCCTGCGGCGACGCTGGTACAAATTTCCGGTCTGGATGCCGCAAGCGAGGTGGTCGCAGAGGTGGTACAGGCCTGGCAGGCTCAGGCATAATAGCTTCCGGGCGCACTGCGCCCGGCGTCTTTGTCTAACCATGCAGGCTGAAATGGAAGAAACCCAGGTCTTTGAAAACCGCGTGCTGGAGCATCTTAATGCCGGCAACAGCGTCAGGAGCCTGCTGATTGCCGCTGTAGAAATGCTGACCGAAGCGGTCGACATGCTGGTACTCCAGGTATTCCGGAAAGATGATTATGCGGTGAAATATGCCGTTGAACCGCTGCTCGACGGCAACGGTCCGCTGGGCAACATGTCGGTGCGCCTGAAGCTTATTTACGGGCTTGGCGTCATTAGCCGTGCCGACTATGAGGATTGCGAATTGCTGATGGCGCTACGTGAAGAGCTGAATCACGACGGCACCGAATACACCTTCATCGATGACGAAATCCTGGGGCCTTTCGGCGAGCTGCACTGCGTGTCGGCGCTACCTCCAGCGCCGCCGCCAGGCGATGATCCCGAACTGGCTACCATGCAAAAGCTGCGCTATCAGCAGATCGTGCGTTCCACGATGGTGCTTTCCCTCACTGAGCTGATCGCCCGGATCGGCTTAAAAAAAGCGTTCAGTAAGTAAAGGCTTTTCCCTCTCGCCCCCTGACTGATGTATCCTTGCCGCCCTGTCTGATCACAACTATCCTGAATACCATGTCAAAAGAGATCGAAAAGAACGAAATTAAACGCCTGAGCGACCGCCTTGATGCCCTGCGCCATCAGCAGGCCGAGCTGTCACTGGTCGAGCAAGCGGAAAAGTACGCTCAGAACGAAAAAGAGATAGCCACACTGGAAAGTGAAATCGCGCGTCTGAACGCGGTGCGCCACCAGAAGCTCAGTAAGGAAGCGCAAAAGCTGATGAAAATGCCCTTCCGCCGCGCCATCACCAAAAAAGAGCAGGCCGATATGGGTAAGCTGAAAAAGAGCGTACGCGGTCTGGTCGTGGTACACCCCATGACCGCTCTGGGCCGCGAGATGGAGCTCACAGAGATGACCGGTTTCGCTCGCACCTCATTCTGATTTGCCGTCAGTGACCGAATAACCGCCGCGAAAAGCCTTCTATTCCGCCGGAAATCCGGCGATTTTGCAGGGTCTGCGTCCAACTGGCCGACAGCCCGGCGGCGCTCAACAAGCGATGATACTGCTCATCGTCGAAAGGTTGATGCCAGGCGATGACGCCCGCCTCATGCACGCTGATATCGCTCAGCCGCGATACCAGCTCCAGCGGCGCATCGGCGCTGACCGCCCCCGGAGCGATCACCCGATACAGCCAGCCGGTTTTCCCGTTTTGCTGCATTAGCTGCGATAAATCTTCTATCTCAAAATGGAAGTTGAGCTTAAAGCAGGGGGAACGCGGCTGGGTGACCTGAATCAACGCATCTCCCCAGCGCCATACGTCACCAATGAAGGTGTTCTGTTCCGTCAGCCCGGTGGTAGAGAGGTTTTCACCGAAGCCCGGCGCGTTAAAGCATTCAGCCTGCTCGGGAAAAGCCAGCGCCCAGTCATCGTAGTGTTCGCGGGGATAGTGGCACAGCGCGCGGTCAGGGCCTCCGTGGTATTTGCGCTCTGCCTGACAGTCGCCAGAAAGTCCCGTCGGCGTCAGCATCAGTTCGCCATCAACCTGATATTTTTCAATAGCGCTGGGACGCCCGCCCGGATAGTCGCGAACCTTTCCTGTGTAGACCTGCACGGGATAGTGCATCCTCTCCCCCTCATCTGAGCACCTTTGCCTGAAAGTATGAGGGTATAAAAAAGGACGTCGATGGACCAGCGAAAACGAGGGATTGAGGTGGGATGGGCGTCCTCCCGTTCCCTGTGGAGGACGCGCCGGGATAACGCTTACTTCGAAGAGGAACCGAAAAGTCCGCCCAGTACGCCCTTCAGAATGCCGCTCACGGTATCGCCTACGGTCCCCGCAGCCTCACCCGCAGTGTCACCAACACCGCCAATCACTTTATCTGCCAGTTTCGCTATGCTCACCACAGTGCTCAAAACGGAACCACCTGAAACATCGTCCAGCATCTCGTCCGACAGTTCGATCATGTTTGCTTCTGCTTTATCTGTCATCATAGTTTCCTCACTCTTTATCAGTGTTTACATAATGGTTCAGACCGTGATGTCACCATAACTGCCCCTGCTTCCTTTCACCCTCCTGGCTGAGCTGCCATTTCCGTGACGAGTTAAATCCTGGCACAAACATTAGAATTGTGAATGTTTTTAGGATTAGTTTTATTAAAAAATCGTTAACCACATGCTAATTGTGAGTAAAATACGCTAAAAACAATTCATTCATCATTTGATAAATAAATAATTCTTATCTATTGATACACAACGATCTTTATCCGAACGGCGGAGCCGGGCAGGCAGATAAAAAAGAGGCGACCCCGAAGGATCGCTTCTTTTCATTGCCTAACCGCACTGCAGAACATCTGTCATGAGATCCAATCCTGGAGTCTCTCTCAGAGAGTCCTGTCGGAAGTCGCCGATGCCCTTTCCCCTGATACGATAATGTAGAGTCCACTCTCAATGCCGCGAGCAACTTCACCAATACCTATCACCGCGGAGCCGATGGTATCCAACACTTCTCCGGCCAAACCCACAACTGAACCCCCCGCAACGTCATCCAACATATCCACCGACAGTTCGGTCATGGATGCTTTGGCGTTATCTGTCATCATGTTTCCACCCATATTTGTATGCCACTTATGGCCCAGGCCTGATTTCGTTAAAGGAAAGCTCCCGTCAGAACTTAGTAAGCCCACTCAGAAAATGAGCAGCACCGTCAGAGCCGCCGCCAGGAACACCGCCAACAACGCCACCAAGAACGCCTTCCACCAGATCTCCAACAGTACCTATCACCTCTTTCACAATGCCGATAACAGACCCCCCCGCAACCTCATCCAGCATCTCGTCTGACAGTTCAACCATGGCCACTTCACGTTGTACGCCCGCTTTATCAATCATGCCTGTTTCTTCTCACTTTCATTCAGATAATTAATATCTAACCCTGCGACACTATGATATCGTTCCACCCATCATCAGGAGTTTCGACATTCATGACGCCATAAAGCCTGGTACAAACATTAGCAACTCGAATGAATTAGCGTGAAATTAAGAAAAACTCCAGCCGATCAAACCGTTCTCCTTCTCTGACTTAAAACCAAAAAAAAGCGAGCCCTAAGGCTCGCTTATCCGTCTTAAGTGACGCGATTATTTTTTAGCGGCGAAACGCGCTGCAGCTTCGTCCCAGTTCACCACGCTCCAGAATGCTTTGATATAGTCCGGGCGGCGGTTCTGGAATTTCAGGTAGTAAGCGTGCTCCCACACGTCCAGACCCAGGATCGGGTAGCCGGAAGCGCCAGAGATAGCTTCACCCATCAGCGGGCTGTCCTGGTTTGCGGTAGAAACCACAGCCAGCTTGTCGCCTTTCAGCACCAGCCATGCCCAGCCGGAGCCGAAGCGGGTTGCAGCCGCTTTCTCGAACTCTTCCTGGAATTTCTCAACGCTACCGAAATCGCGCTCGATGGCGGCTTTCAGATCGCCCTGCAGGGTGGTGCCTGTTTTCAGACCTTTCCAGAACAGGCTGTGGTTAGCGTGACCGCCAGCGTTGTTACGCAGCGCGGTTTTCTTATCGGCCGGAACCTGATCCAGACGGGTAATTAGCTCTTCTACCGGCAGAGCAGCCAGCTCCGGCAGGCTTTCCAGCGCAGCGTTGGCATTGTTTACATAGGTCTGATGGTGTTTGCTGTGATGAATTTCCATCGTCTGCTTGTCAAAGTGCGGCTCCAGCGCGTCGTAGGCGTACGGCAGGGATGGCAGTGTATAGCTCATACTCTTCTCTCCATTTATTGTCGGGCGGCAGAGTTTTTGTTAATGCCGCGTAAGCATTCGGTTCATTATAGTTAATTAAATGATATTGAAAATGTTTATCAATGCCACACATTTCGTGCGCATATCACCAAATCATAACTTTTGGTTATGATAGTAAAAATGTGAAGCCATACAAGCAATTCCTGATCATTTTGCCAGCCGACACGCCATTGCGGCAGCAGTGTAAAGGTTCTCCCAGGCGTCTCTTTTTTAGACTGCCAGACGGGTAGCGCCGCGAGCGATATCCGACAACCCCCAGGGAGAACAAAAAAATGAATGACGCAATTTCAACGGGCATCCTCTGGCATCTGGTGGGCGCCGCCAGCGCCGCCTGCTTTTATGCCCCCTTTAAAAAGGTCAAAAACTGGTCATGGGAAACCATGTGGTCCGTGGGCGGTATTGTCTCCTGGATAATCCTGCCCTGGGCAATCAGCGCCGCGCTACTGCCCAACTTCTGGGCCTATTACGGCTCCTTTAACGCTTCTACCCTGCTGCCGGTATTCCTGTTTGGCGCCATGTGGGGGATCGGCAATATCAACTACGGCCTTACCATGCGCTATCTCGGTATGTCGATGGGCATCGGTATCGCCATTGGTATTACCCTTATCGTAGGTACGCTGATGACGCCTATCCTGAACGGCAAGTTTGGCGTGCTGATCGGCACCCCAGGCGGCCAGATGACCCTGCTGGGCGTTCTGGTAGCACTGATCGGCGTGGCAATAGTCACCCGCGCAGGCCAGTTGAAAGAGCGCCAGATGGGCATCAGGGCCGAAGAGTTCAACCTGAAGAAGGGGCTGATTCTGGCGGTGATGTGCGGCATCTTCTCTGCCGGTATGTCCTTCGCCATGGATGCCGCCAAACCGATGCACGAAGCCGCAGCGGCGCTGGGTGTTGATCCTATGTATGTCGCACTGCCCAGCTATGTGGTGATTATGGGCGGCGGCGCGCTGATCAACCTGGGTTTCTGCTTCGTGCGCCTGGCAAAAGTGCCCGGAATCTCCCTGAAGGCGGATCTGTCGGTGATGAAGCCTCTGCTGATTACCAACGTCCTGCTTTCCGCACTGGGCGGCCTGATGTGGTACTTCCAGTTTTTCTTCTACGCCTGGGGCCACGCCAAAATCCCGGCCCAGTATGACTACATGAGCTGGATGCTGCATATGAGCTTCTACGTACTGTGCGGCGGCCTGGTGGGGCTGATCCTGAAAGAGTGGAGCAACGCAGGACGTCGCCCGGTAGGGGTTCTGAGCATTGGATGTATCGTGATTATCATTGCCGCCAACATCGTTGGCCTGGGCATGGCGAAATAACGCGCGCTGTGGCACCCGGAACGATACGGCTACAGACCAGCGCGGGTGAGTACTGGCTCACTCGCGCTCCCCTCCTCCCGCTGGCGCCACTGGCTTGGCGAAGCCCCACTCTCCCGGGTAAAGACCACCGAAAAGTAGTTACTGTCTTCAAAACCACACTGCATCGCCACTTCGCTGATTCGCATAGCAGTATGGCGCAGCAGGTACTGGGCATGGCAGATGCGTAACTGGCGCAGATACTGGCCCACGGTCATTCCCGTCTGCTGGCGGAACTGCTGACGCAGAGTACGCACGCTGCACTGCTGCACGGCGCAGAAAGCCTCCAGATCGAAAGGGGCGCTCAAACTCCCCGCCAGTGCGGTAATGAGCCGATCCAGCGCGCCGCCTTCGGTTTCCTGGCCTTCAATCTGCTCTGGCAAATAACGGTGACGTTGCAGGAGCAGTAAAATCTGCAAAAACAGGGCTTCCGCCATCGACTGCGACAGCGTATCGCGTCGGACGCTTTCCAGCTCCAACTGGCCGATCACCTGACGCGCCAGGCTCATCCCCTGGCTGCTCAGCCGCCAGGCCCGCTGCTGCGCCATATTGGGAATCATCTCGTCCCAGTTAACGCGCAGCCGGAACCGCTCCGGACACCAGATTATGTTCTGCAATACCAGATCGTTAACCGAGGCATAGCTGTGGCAATCGTCAGCGCGAATATAGAACAGATCGCCGCGGGTAATGCGGTATGGTCGCCCGTTCAGCACGTGCAAACCGTTGCCGCGCCAGACCACCACCAGCTCGCAAAAGTCATGGGTATGTTCAGCAAAAACGCTCTGGGGATAACGGTCCGCCACCGCCACCGACTGGGTGGAAAACGCGAAAAAATCCGTCTTGTGAAGGGTCAGACCGGCCACGGCGCCTCCTTAGAAATCGGGAGCCGGGTATTATCTGTTGTTACACCGCAAAAAAGGGTGACTCCCTTCGCGTTACTGAAGTTGGATATCGCGCCCCTGGCGCACATCGCGCGGCGACCAGTGAAATTCCCGCTTAAACAGCGTGGAAAAGTGGTTGCTGTCGCCAAAGCCGCACTGGAAGGCGATGCCAGTGACGCTCTCTTCGCTATGGCGCAGCAGGTGCAGGGCGCGCATCAGACGCAGACGGGTCAGATAGCGCTGGGGGGTCAGGCCGGTGCGCTGCTTAATCTGGCGGTGCAGCGTACGCAGCGACAAAGTAAACCTGTCGGCCAGCGCTTCCCAACAGATCTCTTCAGCGAAATGCGCCTCCAGCCACGAAAGCAGCTGATTCAGGCGGCCTGGACTTTCGCCATCACCGTCGCTGCGGCAACTCTGACGCAGCAGCACCAGCAGTTGCATAAACAGGATCTCGCGGCTGGCAACATCGTGCGCCTCTCCCTCTTCGCCGCCGGGCCGTTCCAGACTGGCAATCAACTGCCGCACCTGCTTCAGCGCATCGGGGTTTACCCGCCAGTGGGAAGGATAGTAACCGTCACGCTCCTGCGGCAGAAGCTGTTCAACGCCAGAAAGAAAGTTAAAGGCGTCCGGCGCACGATAGAGCACGTTGGTCAGGCACAGGTTTTCGGTATGTTCGAACAGATGACGATCGTGGTCGCGCACAAAACAGACCGAACCGCCGCTCAGGGTATAGGGCTGACCGTTGAAGATATGGGTGCCGGTTCCTTGCTCAACGATAACAATCTCATAGAAATCATGATGATGCTCCGGGAACGCGGACTGCGGTATCCGGGGCTCAATCGCCACAGGAACCCGACCGGAAGAGAAAAAGTCCGAGCTGTGCAGTACCGTCATTATCGTCCCCTCAGTTTGTTAACCTGCCCGCGATAGTATTAAACGAGAGTTATTCTCACCTTAAAATTTCGGCGTGAACGGCGGCAAAAGCTGCTCGTTTTTCAAGATCCCGCTGGCTAGTGTGCGAATTTGCGGCAGGCATCACACCCCTCTGCAAACGTCTGAGGCGCTGTCATCGCGTTTATCGGGCTTTAATTTGTGAACTCTCTCACGTTCACCTTTGATTCCTTGCCAGCGGCCTGTTTGCGCTGTCAGTAACAAGAAGGTGTCGCACAACACGACTTTTTAGACTGAGGACCAACGATTATCAGAAGGACCCCATCATGACTGTTCGCCATTGTGTCGCCGTTGATTTGGGCGCCTCCAGCGGTCGCGTAATGCTGGCCCGCTATAGCCGAACTGAACGCAGCCTGGAACTCCGGGAGATCCATCGCTTTGCCAACTGCCTGCGCCAGGTTGACGGCACCGACTGCTGGGATGTGGATACCCTGGAAACGGAGATCCGTACCGGCCTGCGCAAGGTGTGCGAAGAGCAGACTATTCGCCCGGACAGCATCGGCATTGATACCTGGGGCGTGGACTTTGTTCTTATCGACGACAACGGCGAGCGTGTGGGACTGCCGGTTTCCTATCGGGACAACCGCACCGATGGCGTCATGGCCCGCGCCGTGGAGCAACTGGGCCGCGAAGAGATTTACCGCCGTTCCGGTATTCAGTTCCTGCCCTTTAACACTCTCTATCAGTTCCGGGCGCTGAGCGAACAGCGGCCTGATCTGGTAGAGAAAGCGGCCCATGCCCTGCTGATCCCCGATTATTTCTGCTACCGCCTGACCGGCGAGATGAACTGGGAATATACCAACGCCACCACCACCCAACTGGTGAACATCAACACCGATAACTGGGACGATCGCCTGCTGGAATGGGCAGGCGTTCCGCGCCGCTGGTTCGGTACGCCGGGCCACCCGGGTAACGCCATTGGCCACTGGATCTGCCCTCAGGGCAATCAGATTCCGGTGGTATCGGTGGCGACCCACGACACCGCCAGCGCAGTACTCGCCGCGCCGCTGGAAGATGGCGATGCCGCATACCTTTCTTCCGGTACCTGGTCGCTGATGGGCTTTGAGAGTAAAACCCCATACACCAGCGACCAGGCCCTGGCCGCCAATATCACTAATGAAGGCGGCGCCGAAGGGCGCTACCGGGTACTGAAAAACATCATGGGGCTGTGGCTGCTACAGCGAGTCCTGCGCGAACAGAAGGTCAGCGATCTGGGGAGTCTTATCGACCACGCCCGCCAGATCCCGGCCTGCACCTTTACGATCAACCCCAACGACGACCGTTTTATTAATCCGGACAACATGAGCCAGGAGATTCAGGCCGCCTGCCGTGAGAGCGGGCAGCCGGTTCCCAACAGCGATGCCGAACTGGCGCGCTGTATCTTCGACAGTCTGGCGCTGCTGTACGCCAAAGTGCTGGATGAACTGGCGGCGCTGCGTGGCCGCCCCTTTACCCGGTTGCATATCGTCGGTGGCGGCTGCCAGAACGAACTGCTCAACCAACTGTGCGCCGATGCCTGCGGTATTCCGGTACTGGCCGGTCCGGTAGAAGCCTCGACCCTTGGCAATATCGGCTGCCAGCTGATGGCGCTGGATGAGGTCGCCGATGTGGACGAGTTCCGCCGCCTGGTGGCCCAGAGCCACACCCTGATCCCTTTTAATCCCGATTCGAACAGTGAAATTGCCCGCTACGTTGCGCAGTTTCAGCCACAACGTCAAAACAAGGAGCTTTGCGCATGACTACCCCCATCGAACAGGCCTGGGGCCTGGCTAAAGAGCGTTTCGCCGCCGTCGGCGTTGATGTCGAAGCGGCACTGCGCCAGCTGGATCGCCTGCCGGTTTCTATGCACTGCTGGCAGGGTGACGATGTCGCCGGTTTTGAAAACCCCGAAGGCCAGCTTACCGGCGGCATTCAGGCCACCGGTAACTATCCGGGTAAAGCGCGCAACGCCACCGAACTGCGCGCCGACCTGGAACAGGCCCTGAGCCTGATTCCGGGGCCGAAGCGCCTGAACCTGCACGCTATCTATCTGGAAAGCGATAGCCATGTCGATCGCGACCAGATCAAGCCGGAACACTTTAAGAACTGGGTGGAGTGGGCCAAAGCCAACCAACTGGGGCTGGACTTCAACCCCTCTTGCTTTTCACACCCGCTGAGCGCTGACGGTTTTACCCTGTCCCACGCCGATGACAAAATCCGCCAGTTCTGGATCGATCACTGTAAGGCCAGCCGCCGCGTATCCGCATACTTCGGTGAACAGTTAGGCACGCCGTCCGTCATGAATATCTGGGTACCGGACGGCATGAAGGACATCACCGTAGATCGCCTGGGGCCGCGCCGCCGCCTGATGGAAGCGCTGGACGACGTTATCAGCGAGAAGCTGAACCCGGCACACCATATCGACGCGGTAGAAAGCAAGCTGTTCGGCATTGGCGCCGAAAGCTACACCGTCGGCTCCAACGAGTTTTATATGGGCTACGCCACCAGCCGCCAGACCGCGCTCTGCCTGGATGCCGGTCACTTCCACCCCACCGAGGTGATCTCCGACAAGATCTCCAGCGCCATGCTCTATGTACCGCGCCTGCTGCTGCACGTCAGCCGCCCGGTTCGCTGGGACAGCGACCACGTGGTACTGCTGGACGACGAAACCCAGGCCATCGCCAGCGAAATTATCCGCCATGACCTGTTCGACCGGGTGCATATCGGTCTGGACTTCTTCGATGCGTCCATCAACCGCATCGCCGCCTGGGTTATCGGCACCCGCAATATGAAGAAAGCGCTGCTGCGCGCCCTGCTGGAACCGACCGCCAGACTGCGCGAACTGGAACTGGACGGCGACTACACCGCCCGTCTGGCACTGCTGGAAGAGCAGAAGTCGCTGCCGTGGCAGGCGGTCTGGGAAGTTTACTGCCAGCGTCACGACACCCCGGCCGGTAGCGAATGGCTGGATAAGGTCCGCGGCTATGAGCAGGACGTATTGCGTCAGCGTGGGTGATTGATTCACCCCGGCCTTCCCCTCACCCCGGCCCTCTCCCGGAGGGAGAGGGGGAAAACAAAGACCAAACAGTTCCTCTCCCTTGAGGGGAGAGGTGGAAAACCAGCACTAACCCGTTCCCTCTCCAAAAGAGGAAGAGGGGAAGGACCAAATAGTTCCCTCTCCCCTCAGGGGAGAGGGTCAGGGTGAGGGGAAAAACCTCACCAACCCAACAGAGAACACAAGACTATGCAGAACATCCTCAACGCCTGGTTCGTCCAGGGCATGATCAAGGCCACTTCCGACGCCTGGCTGAAAGGCTGGGACGAGCGTAACGGCGGTAACCTGACGCTGCGCCTGGACGCTGCCGACATTGAGCCATACCATGCTGACTTCCACGCACAACCGCGCTACATCGCCCTGAGCCAGCCAATGCCGGAGCTTGCCGGCATGCCCTTTATCGTCACCGGCTCCGGCAAGTTTTTCCGTAACGTGCAGCTCGATCCCGCCGCCAACCTGGGGGTGGTACAGGTCGACAACGACGGCGCCGGTTACCACATCCTGTGGGGCCTGGAAAATGACGCAGTTCCCACATCTGAACTCCCGGCCCACTTCCTGTCACATTCCGCGCGCATCAAAGCTACCAACGGCCAGGATCGCGTTATTATGCACTGCCACGCCACCAACCTGATCGCCCTGACCTACGTACTGGAAAACGACAGTGACGTCTTTACCCGCAAACTGTGGGAAGGCAGCACCGAGTGCCTGGTGGTCTTCCCGGACGGCGTGGGCATTTTGCCGTGGATGGTCCCCGGCACCGATGAGATAGGCCAGGCGACCGCCGATGAAATGGCGCATCGCTCGCTGGTGCTCTGGCCGTTCCACGGCGTCTTCGGCAGCGGCCCGACACTGGACGAAACCTTTGGCCTTATCGACACCGCGGAAAAATCGGCCCAGGTGCTGGTAAAGGTCGAGTCTATGGGCGGAATGAAACAGACTATCAGCCGCGACGATCTTATCGCGCTGGCTAAACGCTTTGGCGTAACGCCGCTGCAGAGCGCTATCGATCTCTGACGGCCCGGGCGGTGGATCGCACAGGATACAAGGTTCAGGCGTGCCCGATGGGCCGCCCTTTAAGGAGAAAGAGATGAGCTTTATGCTGGCACTGCCGAAAATCAGCCTGCACGGCGCAGGCGCTATCGGCGATATGGTAAAGATGGTCGCCGGAAAGAACTGGGGCAAGGCGCTGATCGTCACCGACGCGCAGTTGGTGAAACTGGGCCTGCTCGACAGCCTGTTCAGCGCGCTGGAGGGTCAGGGTCTGACCTGGCATCTGTTTGACGGCGTATTCCCCAACCCCACGGAAAGCCTGGTGCAGAGCGGCTACCGGGAATACCAGGAAGCCCACTGCGACTACCTGATCGCCTTCGGCGGCGGTAGCCCCATCGACACCGCCAAAGCCATTAAGATCCTGACCGCTAACCCGGGCCCCTCCACCGCCTATTCCGGCGTGGGTAAAGTGACCCATCCCGGCGTGCCGCTGGTCGCCATTAATACTACCGCAGGCACCGCCGCCGAAATGACCAGCAACGCCGTTATTACCGACAGCGCACGCCAGGTGAAAGAGGTGATTATCGACACCAACATCATCCCGGATATCGCCGTGGATGATGCCAGCGTAATGCTGGGGATTCCGCCGGACGTTACCGCAGCCACCGGGATGGACGCCCTGACCCACGCCGTCGAAGCCGTGGTTTCGGTCGGCGCGCATCCGCTCACCGATGCCAATGCGCTGGAAGCCATCCGCATTATCAGCCAGTGGCTGCCTGTCGCAGTCGCAGAGGGCCACAATCTGGAAGCCCGCGAGATGATGGCCTATGGCCAGTATCTGGCGGGTATGGCCTTTAACAGCGCCGGTCTGGGGCTGGTACACGCCATGGCCCACCAGCCGGGCGCCACCCACAACCTGCCCCACGGCGTCTGTAATGCCATTCTGCTACCAGTGGTGGAAAACTTTAACCGTCCGCAGGCGCCTGCCCGCTTTGCCCGTATCGCCAGGGCCATGGGGGTTCATACCCAGGGGATGGACGATGATCGGGCGAGCCAGGCGGCTATCGACGCCATTCGCGCACTGTCGGAAAAAGTGGGCATTCCCTCTGGTTTCCGCGAGTTGGGTATCAGCGAAGCGGATATCGAAGGCTGGCTGGATAAAGCCCTGGCCGACCCCTGCGCGCCCTGTAACCCGCGCATCGCCAGCCGGGACGAAGTGCGCGCGCTCTATCTGGAGGCTCTGTGATCCGTAAAGCTTTCGTTATGCAGGTTAACCCCGACGCTCACGAAGAGTATCAGCGTCGTCATTCGCCCATCTGGCCGGAACTGGAAGCGGTGCTGAAATCCCATGGCGCCCACCATTACGCCATCTGGCTGGATGCCGCGCGCAATCTGCTGTTCGCGACGGTAGAGGTCGAATCCGAGGAGCGCTGGAACGCCGTGGCGCAGACCGAGGTCTGCCAGCGCTGGTGGAAACATATGCGGGAAATTATGCCGAGCAACCCGGATAACAGTCCGGTGAGTGAAGAGCTGAAAGCGGTGTTTTATCTGGACTAACGCGTAGCGCCTGCCACTGGCAGGCGCCTTTTATTAACGGTGATGCCCCTTATGGTGATCCGAATCATGATGTTCATGATGATGCGGACGACTATCGTGGCGATCGTGATGATGACGGTCATGATCATGTATCACACAGCCGTTCAGCAACAGCGCCATTGTCATCAAACACGCTATTTTTATTAACTTCATTTAAATATCCTGTTGTTCCCGCCATTTTTATATTTTATTCCCTGCACGCCGCCTCTCCCCGGCGCAATAACGCAGGCAACCTCTGGTTGGGTTTCATTGCATCTCCCGGATTCCGGGAAAGGGAGGAGTCAAAAAAACGCGCTTCCAATGTAAATCAGTCAATCCACAATTCAAGCCGCATATCAGCGCGAAAACCGGTCAAGATGTAAGCGGTTATTAACTGGCAACAGGGCGATTACCGATCGCAATAGATTGAATAACAACAGATTAGCGATTTGGTAAACCATGCATAAAAAATCAGCGCCATTAGTACAGGCGCTGAGGATGGGTATAAACCGTAGCGCGTCCCGGCTTGCTGAACCCCACCAGCGTCAGATTCGCTTTATGCGCCACTTCAACAGCAAGCGATGTGGCGGCAGAAACGGCAAACAGAATTTCCACGCCGCACATCGCGGCCTTCTGCACCATCTCGTAGCTGGCACGACTGGAAACCAGCGCGGCCCCTTCCTGCCACTGCTCGCGGCTGCGATGACCCAGCAGCTTATCCAGCGCCACGTGGCGCCCCACGTCTTCATGACCGCTGGCTATCTCGCCGTCGGGCATCAGCCACGCGGCCGCGTGGGTACAACCGGTCAGTTGGCCCACGGGCTGAAACTGACGTAACTGATCAAGGCCACGATCGAGGGCGGAAAGCTCAAAACGCTGAGTAAAGGGCAACGGCGTGACCGGGCGAACTACCTCATTCAGTTGCTCAACCCCACAGACGCCGCAGCCGGTGCGGCCCGCCAGCTGACGACGGCGCTCTTTCAGCCCCATAAAGCGGCGGCTGGAAAGCTCGATATGTACCTCGATTCCCCGACAGCCCCGCTCGATATCCATGCCGTAGATATCATTAGCGGATTCAATAATGCCTTCCGATAACGAGAAACCTAATGCAAAAAATTCCAAATCCCGGGGTGTCGCCATCATCACAACGTGTGAAATACCGTTATAGACCAGCGCGACCGGTACCTCTTCGGCCAGCCAGTCATCGCTGGCGTTATGCAGATCGGCACGTGACCAGACCGGTGCTGCACGATAGCAAGCACTCTCAATCACATTTTTTTGTCTTTTTTTTGTAAACTCATTCACTATTTTTTAACCGTATATGAACTGTTTTAACGGCGTTATGGTATTCTTTAACCATTACCCCTCACTCAGAAGGGGCAATGTGTTCAATTCTGAACCTAAGCGGCTCCAACCGCAAAAAAAACTCTCAATGTGACGTGTCGAATAACAAGGAGTGACCCATGCAGGTCAGCAGAAGGCAGTTCTTTAAGATCTGCGCTGGCGGTATGGCAGGCACCACTGCGGCAGCTTTGGGTTTTGCACCCGCCGTCGCGCTGGCAGAAACGCGGCAGTATAAGCTGCTGCGTTCCCGGGAAACCCGGCAAACCTGCACATACTGTTCCGTCGGTTGTGGGCTGTTGATGTACAGCCTGGGCGACGGTGCAAAAAACGCCAAAGCCTCAATTTTCCACATCGAAGGCGATCCGGATCATCCGGTGAACCGCGGTGCCCTGTGCCCGAAAGGCGCAGGACTGGTGGACTTTATTCATAGCGAAAGCCGCCTGAAGTATCCGGAATATCGCGCTCCTGGCTCCGATAAATGGCAGCGCATCAGCTGGGAAGACGCCTTTGAGCGTATCGCGAAGCTGATGAAAGCCGACCGCGACGCTAACTTTATTGCCCAAAACGACCAGGGCGCCACCGTTAACCGCTGGCTCTCTACCGGTATGCTGTGCGCATCCGCTTCCAGTAACGAAACCGGCTATTTAACCCAGAAGTTCGCCCGCTCCCTTGGGATGCTGGCGGTCGACAACCAGGCGCGTGTCTGACACGGACCAACGGTAGCAAGTCTTGCTCCAACATTTGGTCGCGGCGCCATGACCAACCACTGGGTGGATATTAAGAACGCCAACCTCGTCGTCGTAATGGGCGGGAACGCGGCCGAAGCGCATCCGGTCGGATTCCGCTGGGCGATGGAAGCCAAGATCCACAACGGCGCCAAACTGATCGTCATCGATCCGCGCTTTACCCGCACGGCATCGGTCGCCGACTTCTATACGCCGATCCGCTCCGGTACCGACATCGCCTTCCTGTCGGGCGTATTGTTGTACCTGCTGACCAACAATAAATTCAACCGCGAATACGTTGAAGCCTATACCAACGCCAGCCTGATCGTGCGTGAAGACTTTGGTTTCGACGACGGTCTGTTCACCGGCTACGACGACAGCAAACGCCAGTACGACAAAACAAGCTGGCACTACGAACTGGATGAAAACGGCTTCGCGAAGCGCGATACCACGCTCAGCCATCCGCGCTGCGTCTGGAATCTGCTGAAAACCCACGTTTCGCGCTATACGCCTGAAATGGTCGAAACCATCTGCGGCACGCCGAAAGCGGACTTCCTGCAGGTCTGCGAATATATCGCCGAAACCAGCGCCAAAGACAAAACCGCCTCGTTCCTCTACGCACTGGGGTGGACTCAGCATTCCATCGGCGCTCAGAACATCCGCACCATGGCGATGGTTCAGCTACTGCTGGGCAATATGGGCATGGCGGGCGGCGGCGTTAACGCGCTGCGCGGCCACTCCAACATTCAGGGACTGACTGACCTGGGGCTGCTTTCCACCAATCTGACGGGCTATATGAACCTGCCCAACGAGCAACAGCTGGATCTGGAAACCTATCTTGCCGCCAATACGCCGAAGCCACTGCTGGAAGGCCAGGTTAACTACTGGGGTAACTACCCGAAATTCTTCGTTTCGATGATGAAAGCTTTCTTCGGCGATAAAGCGACGAAGGAGAACAGCTGGGGCTTCGACTGGCTGCCGAAATGGGACAAGGGCTACGACGTCCTGCAGTACTTCGAGATGATGAACGAAGGCAAGGTCAACGGCTACATCTGCCAGGGCTTTAACCCGGTAGCCTCGTTCCCCAACAAGAACAAGGTCGTGGGCTCCCTGAGCAAGCTGAAGTACCTGGTGACCATCGACCCGCTCAACACCGAAACCTCTACCTTCTGGCAGAACCACGGTGAATCCAACGATGTGGATCCGTCGCAAATTCAGACCGAGGTCTTCCGTCTGCCCTCCACCTGCTTTGCCGAAGAACATGGTTCTATCGTCAACTCCGGTCGCTGGCTACAGTGGCACTGGAAAGGGGCCGACGCCCCCGGGGATGCGCTGAACGACGGTGAAATCCTGGCGGGTATCTTCCTGCGTCTGCGCGAAATGTATCAGCGCGACGGCGGCGCGGTGCCGGAACCGGTACTGAACATGACCTGGGATTATAAAACCCCGGAAGCACCGGATTCCGAAGAGGTGGCGAAAGAGAGCAACGGTAAAGCGCTGGCCGACATTCTGGACGACAACGGCAACGTGCTGGTGAAAAAAGGGCAGCAGCTCTCGACCTTCGCCCATTTACGGGACGACGGTACCACCTCCAGCGGCTGCTGGATTTTCGCCGGTAGCTGGACCGAACAGGGCAACCAGATGGCGAACCGCGACAACGCCGATCCCTCTGGCCTGGGCAACACCCTGGGCTGGGCCTGGGCGTGGCCGCTTAACCGCCGCATTCTCTACAACCGCGCCTCCGCCGACCCGCAGGGTAACCCCTGGGATCCGAAGCGCAAACTGCTGGAATGGGACGGCGCCAAATGGGGCGGCGTGGACATCCCCGACTACAGCACGGCGGCACCGGGCAGCGACGTCGGGCCGTTCATCATGCAGCCGGAAGGCATGGGGCGCCTGTTTGCTATCGATAAGATGGCCGAAGGTCCGTTCCCGGAACACTACGAGCCTTTTGAGACGCCGCTGGGCACCAACCCGCTGCATCCTAACGTGGTCTCTAACCCGGCGGCCCGCGTCTTTAAAGGCGATCTGGAAGCCATGGGCAAGGCCGATAAGTTCCCCTATGTGGGCACCACTTATCGTCTGACCGAACACTTCCACTTCTGGACCAAGCACGCAATGCTGAACGCCATCGCCCAGCCCGAACAGTTCGTCGAAATTGGCGAAAAACTGGCGAATAAGCTGGGGATTGCTCAGGGCGATACCGTGAAGGTTTCCTCTAACCGCGGCTACATCAAAGCCAAAGCGGTGGTGACCAGGCGTATCCGCACCCTGAACGTCCATGACAAAGAGGTGGATACCATCGGTATTCCGATCCACTGGGGCTATGAGGGAATTGCGAAGAAAGGTTTCCTTGCCAACACCCTGACGCCGTTCGTCGGCGATGCCAATACCCAAACGCCGGAGTTCAAGGCGTTCCTGGTTAACGTTGAAAAGGTGTAACGGAGACGAGATATGGCTTATCAATCACAAGACATTATTCGCCGCTCCGCCACCAACGGTTTCACGCCTGCCCCGCAGGCGCGAAATCACCAGGAGCCCGTGGCGAAGCTTATTGACGTCACCACCTGCATTGGCTGCAAGGCCTGTCAGGTGGCCTGTTCAGAGTGGAACGACATCCGCGACGAAATTGGCCACAACGTGGGGGTGTATGACAACCCGGCGGATCTCACCGCGAAATCCTGGACGGTCATGCGTTTTTCGGAAGTGGAAGAGAACGGCAAGCTGGAGTGGCTGATCCGCAAGGACGGCTGCATGCACTGCGCCGATCCGGGCTGCCTGAAGGCCTGTCCGGCGGAAGGGGCTATCATTCAGTATGCCAACGGCATTGTGGATTTTCAGTCCGAGCACTGCATTGGCTGCGGCTACTGTATTGCCGGTTGTCCGTTCGATGTGCCGCGTATGAACGCGGACGATAACCGGGTCTACAAGTGCACACTGTGCGTGGATCGCGTCAATGTGGGTCAGGAGCCCGCCTGCGTGAAGACCTGCCCCACCGGGGCTATCCACTTTGGCAGCAAAGAGGATATGAAGAACGTGGCAAACGGGCGGGTGGAAGAGCTGAAAACCCGCGGCTACCAAAATGCCGGCCTCTACGATCCTCAGGGCGTTGGCGGCACGCACGTGATGTACGTGCTGCACCACGCCGACAAGCCGAATCTGTATCACGGCCTGCCGGAAAACCCGGAAATCAGCGAAACCGTGAAGTTCTGGAAGGGAATCTGGAAACCTCTGGCCGCCATCGGCTTTGCGGCCACCTTCGCCGCCAGCATTTTCCATTACGTGGGCATGGGTCCCAACCGCGTGGACGATGACGACGACGATGATACGGACACAAAAAGCGATGAGGTGCGCAAATGAAAAAACGTGACACCATCGTGCGCTACACGGCGCCGGAGCGAATCAACCACTGGATAACCGCCTTCTGCTTTATGCTGGCGGCCATCAGCGGGCTGGGGTTCTTCTTCCCCTCCTTTAACTGGCTGATGTACGTTCTGGGCACGCCCCAGCTGGCGCGGATACTGCACCCCTTCGTGGGCGTGGTGATGTTTGCTTCCTTCATCATCATGTTTTTCCGCTACTGGCACCACAACCTAATCAACAAGGAGGATATCTTTTGGGCGAAGAATATTCGTAAGATTATCGCCAATGAGGAGGTCGGCGACGTTGGGCGCTACAACCTCGGCCAGAAGTTCGTTTTCTGGTCGGCTATCCTGCTTTTGATACTGTTGCTGGTCAGCGGCGTGATTATCTGGCGCCCCTGGTTTGCGCCCGCGTTCCCGATTCCTGTGATCCGCTTTGGCCTGATGCTGCATTCATTTGCCGCAGTGGGGTTAATTGTGGTTATTATGGTGCATATCTACGCCGCCCTTTGGGTTAAAGGCACCATTACCGCCATGGTGGAGGGCTGGGTTACCAAAAGCTGGGCGAAGAAACATCACCCACGCTGGTACCGGGAACTGCGCCAGAAACAGGAAAAATCGACTGAATGAGTATTCGCATTATCCCGCAAGATCAGCTGGAGAAGAGCGATAAACGTGCGGCGGAAGTGATTCCGCCGTTATTGTTCCCCAGACTGAAAAATCTTTATAACCGCCGCGCCGAGCGTCTGCGTGAACTGGCGGAAAGCAATCCGCTGGGCGACTACCTGCGCTTTGCCGCCCTCATCGCCCATGCCCAGGAAGTGGTGCTGTATGACCACCCACTGGAGATGGATCTGACCGCGCGCATTCGTGAAGCAGCCGAACAGGGCAAGCCGCCGCTGGACATTCACGTTCTGCCCCGCGACAAACACTGGCAGCGTCTGCTGCATTCGCTGATCGCCGAGCTGAAGCCGGAAATGAGCGGCCCGGCGCTGGCGGTCATAGAAAATCTGGAAAAAGCCTCTGAACAGGAGCTGGAAGAGATGGCCAGCGCGCTGTTCAGCAGCGATTTCAGCGCCGTCAGCAGCGACAAAGCGCCGTTTATCTGGGCCGCGCTATCGCTCTACTGGGCCCAGATGGCCAGCCTGATTCCGGGCAAAGCGCGCGCCGAATACGGCGAGCAGCGTCAGTTCTGCCCGGTATGCGGCAGTATGCCGGTTTCCAGCATGGTGCACATCGGCACGACCAACGGCCTGCGCTATCTGCACTGCAACCTGTGCGAAACCGAATGGCACGTGGTGCGCGTGAAGTGTAGCAACTGCGAGCAGACCCGCGACCTGCACTACTGGTCGCTGGAAAGCGAAGAGTCGGCCATCAAAGCAGAAAGCTGCGGCGACTGCGGCACCTACCTGAAGATTCTCTACCAGGAGAAAGAACCGAAGGTCGAAGCCGTGGCCGACGATCTGGCCTCGCTGGTGCTGGATGCGCGCATGGAGCAGGAAGGCTTCGCCCGCAGCAGCATCAATCCATTCCTGTTCCCCGGCGAAGGGGAATAGCGCCTTTCTGGCGTGGCGAAAGCCGCGCCAGATATCATTATCCCATCAGCCAGACGCCCCACCCGGCCAGTGCCAGCCAGGGACCAAATGGCACCGCTTCACCCAGCGCTTTCCCGGAAAATAGCTTTGCCAGTACCACCAGCGCCAGCGCCATCAGGGAAGCGACCAACAGCACCTCCGGGATAGCCCGCCACCCCAGCCAGGCGCCCAGCGCCGCCAGCAGCTTGAAATCACCATATCCCAGCCCCTCGCGCCGCCGGACAGACCAATACAGCCAGTAGATTATCCAGAGGAAAAGATAGCCGCCAGCGGCCCCCAGCACCGCCTCTTCAAGATTGATCGGCGAGTCATCAGGTAACAACAGATGGAATAATAAACCGCCCCACAGTAGCGGCAGCGTCAACATATCGGGCAACAGCATATGCTGGAAGTCGATAACGGCCAGCGCCAGTATGCTCCCACAAAAGAACAGCCAGAAGGCCATGCACAGCGGTTCGGTAGCATAACGCCAGCACAGTAGCGTCAGCGCCATAAACAGCAACTCAATGGCCGGATAGCGCCACCCAATCGCCTGGCGGCAAAAGGCGCAGCGCCCGCGCAACATCAGCCAACTAATCACCGGTATGTTGTGCCAGAGACTCAGTTTATGGCGGCAGTGAGTACAGTGAGAGCCGGGCACCAGAAGATTAAAACCATGGCTGCTTCTCCTGGCTTCCATGGCAGGAATCCGCCAAATAACGACATTAATAAAACTCCCAAGGCAAAGCCCGAAGAGCCCCAAAAAGATGTATGGGATAGCGACCTCGACGTCCATGCAACCTTCTCCATGATAAAAAAGGCGCGACAATCACTGAATCACGCCTTAGCCAGATGGAAAGCCGGTGTTATTCATTCGCCGTCTCAACAACGCCATCACCGGCTCCACGCCTTATAAGCCGACGGATATATCTGTCTTCTTCGCCGCTCTGGCCCATATCAAACCCGCGGCGAAAACAGATATATACCCAACCGAACCATTTATTCACAAAAAATAAAATTAAGAGCAATTTATTACTAATCCATGCGATCCATTTCGCAATAAAAACCAAAATGCAAATACACTTTTTATATACACAACCTCAAGCATCCCCTAAATTTCATATATCACGAATGTTAACACCGAAAAAACGCAGCCATCTGGAACTGATTGATATAACAGGATGTATCTCCGATATACAGAGAACCCGCTCTCTGGAAACCGGGAAAGTGATAGCTGTTGGTGAAAAGAATAAAAGTTAATCTCAAGACGCTTTCATTTTTTGTTTTGTTAACCGGAATTTTACTCGCATTTTTATTCACCAATGAAAGCGAATTACTTTTAATCAATGGAGAGAGCAGATTGACCTCAGATTCTCGAATTATGTAAGCTGCCGATAAAAAAGATGCTCTGCACTCTGAAAATAAAAAAACAGTAGACTGAAAGCATATCATTAGTCACGCAGAAAGCTTTATTTACGGGGCAGACATAAATCACAGGAATAACATTTATGATAGAGGTAAAAAACATTACGGACAGTGATAGCCTCTTTGCTGCAAGTCAGGACTTACCGCTCTTAACGATACCTGAAAAGCAAAATAAGCCCCTGGCGGCGCAAAAACGAGCAAAAACCCTGCCAGGGCTAGTGGTTAGCGAAAGAAAGGCGCTATAATGCACCCGCCTCCATGTAGCAATGCAGGCGCGGAAGATCGTCGTCTCCGGTGAGGCGGCTGGACTTCAAATCCAGTTGGGGCCGCCAGCGGTCCCGGGCAGGTTCGACTCCTGTGATCTTCCGCCAATTTGCTTCTCTCAAACTCTCCTGAAGTCAACGTATGTCTACCAGAATCAAAGACACTACGGGGGCATCATTGGGGGCATAAGTGATGCCTCCAAATGAAGCTAACAGTCCGACAGGTGAAACGGCCAACCCCAGAGACAAGTCGTACAAGTTCTCCGATAGCGGCGGGCTTTATCTTGAAGTGACAACCAGCGGCTCCCGCTACTGGCGGTTAAAGTACCGCTATACGGGTGGCAAAATAATTCCGGACAACCGCCACGATATTACCATCCGGTTGATGGAGCATATCTGTGATAACCCTCACCAACAAACCTACGAAGGTAGGCTGTTCAGCATCCGCTATTTTCAGAAGGGAACCGGACACATCACCTTTAAGCGTCTGGATCGGGTGGAAAAGATGAACGATATTGTGGCAAAACACTATCCGGGAACGTTACCAGCCAGATAGTCATCGCAACCTACGAAAGATCTAGCGTTATATAAACAAGAGCATCAGCCACAGCCGCTTCATTACTGCGCCAGGTGGCATCTTTCCCTACAACAACTGATAAAATCTTACCCCTGGCCCTGCCCCCTTCCCCCATAAGAAAAATCATCTGGGGGCATACGTCAAAATCAAACACGATAAAAACCATTAACATCAACAGAATTAACCGATCCAGACGCTCCCTGTTATCTTTCTTGATATCCCCAGGCTAAAGTCAGTATTCCATAATGTTAGCTTTTGAAAGCGACAGCAATTCAACCATATTATTAACTTGTAGTTTCAACATGATTCTCGACTTCATCATACTTATTGCCTTCGCATTAATGCCGAGCGTTTCGGATAGGGTCCGCACGCTTTCTCCACGCATAAACCCCTGAAGGACTTCAATTTCCCTGGATGCAAGACTATTAAATTTTCTCACATCTGCCATCCATTGATTCTTATCATTTTCTATAAATGTCCTATAAATCAATCCTTTTTCAATAAAATTTATTGCATGGATTATCTCAGGCAATGAAGAAGAGTTTGACATATAACTATAAAAATTATTCTTCATTGCACAAAGAAACAGAAAGCGACTTGATTTACATATAGCGAACAGCTTCACATCAGGATAGGCTTGTTTAATGTCCATAAGGCCAGCATGCGCTTTTCTGGTTAGCGGGACATTGTCCACCATGAATAACCCGGGTGCTTTTTCAGGTATACAGCCCTGTATATCATCAAAGGTCTCCCATTCCTGCAAACAGATATAGCCCATCTTTTCAAGCAAATATTTAACTCCATATCTGAAGTATGGATCCCGGGCAACAATGGAAAAAAACTCACTCATAATGATATAACTCTATCAGCAGAAGAAATAGTAGATGGGCGATGAGCAATAATAACCCGAGTAATTTTCAACTGTGATATTGAGTTATTAATAAATGCTTCATTTTCAAGATCGAGATGACTTGTAGCCTCATCCATAAAAAGAATAGAAGGGCGCCGATAAAGCGCACGGGCGATAAGCAGACGCTGTTTCTGTCCCCCTGACAGCCCCATCCCTAACTCACCGACCAAAGTTTCATAACCCATAGACATTTTCATAATTTCATTATGAATATTGGCATAAATGGCACAGGCTGAGACCATTTTCATATCGATACTGCTGTCAAACCCTGCAATATTGTCAGCAATAGATCCAGAAAATAATTTATCTTCCTGTAACACACAGGAGATTGACTCTCGATAATTATTTAGCCCAATATTATTAATATTTATACCAGCAACCAGAACTTCGCCCTCACCAGGGGTTAGCAGACCACACATCACTTTCATCAGGGTACTCTTTCCCTTACCTGATGGGCCAACTATCGCCACGCTTTCCCCCGGATTAACGGTTAAGCTCATTCCACTAAAAATCGGCGGTGTGAGGGGATCATACTGAAAAGTAACGTTCTTAATCTCTAATTGTACCGGCATGCCCGGGGCAAACGGACGCTGCGGTGGGTTCTCTTTTTCCGGCTCAGTAAAGACGATATCGGAGATCCTCTCATTATGCAGGGTCAGCATTCGCAACTTTATAGTCATATCCACCAGGTTACCCGCCCGCTGGGAAAACTGTCCCCGATAGGCGCTAAACGCCATAAACATCCCAAGCGTCATCGAATTATCGATGACCATCAGAGCCCCAATCCACAGGATGGCAATCTGATCTACAGTGCTAATAAAAATATTAAGTCCGGAGAAAAACATATCAAAGCGGGCCTGGCGCACGCCAGTGTTAGCCGCATCAATATTAAGGTTCAACCACCCCCCCGAACGACTCGTATTTAATCCCAACGCTTTTATTGTGCCAATACCATACAGCGTCTCCATAAAGTGGGAACCCGCCCGGGCGCTTTTGACTATCTGCTCTTCGGAGATACGCCGATAAACTCCATAGGTGCTTAAACGAAGAATCGCGTAACATGCGGTAAAGCCGATAACTACCCAGGTTAACCATCCACCATACAGAACCATCATTATCAGGAGTCCCACCGAGACGATTAAATCCATCAAACCGCCGACAACATCCTGGGTAAAAGTACGACGTATAACATCCAGCGACGAGAAACGGGACTGAATATCCCCCACCTGGCGTTTTTCAAAAAAAGCGAGTGGTAGTTTGATCATGTGATCGAAAAGGGAATTCTTCCACTGCACATCAATAAGAGTGGCGGTTACCAGGTTTATCCATGAACGCGTCATCCCCATAAAAGTGCGGAATAGCATAAACAACAACAACCCACAGCAAATAACCATGAGCAAACCGCTGTCGTGAGCGACAATCACATGGTCGGTAACCAGTTGCATACCAACAGGGAGTAGAAGATTAATCGCCTCGATAACGACGGAGAGCGCGGCAATTTTTACCAGAGCACCTTTCAGCCCTTCAACATTACGCACCAGATCCAGTAATTTAACCCGGGTCTTGTAGTCCCCCTTTTCAAAATTGCTGTCCGGCCAAAATTCCACGGCCACGCCAGTGAAATGTTCCGACAGCTCTTTAATACCGACGATCCGCTTCCCCATCGCAGGGTCGTGGATCACCCAGCCAGCCCGACGGCGCTTCACCAGCACAACAAAGTGGTTCATATCCCAGTGCAAAACGCAGGGTAATTTAAGCTGCCCCACCTCATCAATATCAAGAGAGAGTGAACGGCTTTTTAGCCCCACGGCCGAAGCAGTACAAATCATCCCCTTTAGCGTCGTTCCCTGCGATGACACAGAAAAATGGTGGCGCAGGTTCAGCATATCGACATCCAGCCCATGGTAGCCACAAATCATTGCCAGACAGGCCAGTCCACACTCGGTAGATTCTATCTGTAATATTTGAGGAACCTTTCTGGCCAGACCGAAATCAAGCTTTTGACGGAGGGTGGAAAATATATCTTTACTCATTTGTCACCCGCCCCGTCACGCTGTGCTTTACATCATAAAATGGCATAAACATCCACTGATATAATTTACGGGTATCCAGAAAAACAACAGTTTTAGCCTGTAGACCGCCCGATAGGTGCATTTTATTTCCCTTGTCGCTAATATCAGCATCCTTCAGGTTGACTAATACCTTATAAAAATTCCCACCAGTCCCCGCGCCTTCTTTAGGGGCACTGCTATAGCCCAGCATCTCTTCTCTTGAGGCTGGAATATAAGAGATAGATTTTATCACTCCGGGGAATTGACCAAATTTCTCTGATGGAAAGGCAGCATAACGGATATTGATCGTATCGTTAACTTTAACATAAGGAAGACTACTATCCGGCAACCATAACACTATATAATAATGGCTTTTGCCCTCGGGCTGTATCTGTGCCAACGAACTGCCGCTATTCACCATCTGGCCTGGAGTAACGCTAAGGGACTCCACACGTCCGGCGCCCTGAGAAAAAACAATAATCGTAGCACCGGCATCAGATTCAATGAGTTTGCGCTGTAATTCGTTACGTTGATAGATATTCTGAGTAATATTATTATCAAACTCTGCAGCACGAGTAAGTATTTGGCTACGTAATTGTGAGATCTGCAATGTTTCCTGAATCGCCTGGCTATTCAATGACTGCAAATTGCTCTGTTGCTGATAAAACATAAATCGTTGGTTATTTAGCTGATCGGTAGTGATCAAACCTCTCTTACGGTAGCTCTCATAACTGGTCATGCCCTCACGCATCTTATCTACACCACCACGAACGCTGGTAATCAAGCGCGTTGTTTGTTTATGATTGCTCTCATAGTTTGCCAACTGCTCTTGCAGGTTACTGATAGTCTCTTTTTTATTGCTGTCCAGCTTGGCGATAATTTGCTCAATATTGGCAATCTGCTTCTTCAGTACCGACAATGTTTCGGTACTGACATTACCTGAGGTTGTCTGTCGGGAAACATTTATACTGTATATTGGATCGCCATTCTTTACCCTTTCACCTACTTTAACAAAAACTTTACTGATATAACCTTGCTGAGGAGAGTATATATTAATAGCGTGTGGAAAAGTGATGACCTCTCCATTCACTTCAATTCTTCGTGTGTAGTCACATAAAAATAAGAACGATAATAACAAGCCAATAAAAAACACACACAGAAGAGCGATCAGCAATGGAGATAAGCCGCGAATTAATAACGCACGCCCTTTCCATTCAGCCTTCTGGCGATTAATGGCCTGTAAACGAAAAATGCCCTTGTTACTCATATAGCCATACTATTATTATTTTCAATGACAGGCCGGGGAAAATCCCCAGCCTGAATAACAAATTAAGGTACCAGGGTACCGTTAGCGAAACCATCGATAACACGATCGACTACGTTCCAGGTGGTGTCCCAGCCTACGGTCGTTGCGGCCACAGCCCCACCGACCAGACCAATGACACCGCCAGCAACCATGCCGACCCCCTGACCGATGATGCCGAAGCCCAGCGCACCACCACCATCACCACCGTGCTTACCGCCAATAATGGCTCCCGCAAAACCAGCAGCCACACCACCGACTACAGCGCTCTGGATAGCTTCGCCAATATCAGCAAAGAAACCATTGCCGTATGCGCCTGCAACATCTTCAATTTCAACAACAGTTAATTCTCTCATTCTTAACTTCCTTATATATCAATCAATGATACTGAGATAATGTTATCCATAACTCATATATTTTGGATAACAGGGTTCTTCATTCACTTATATGAATGAATTCGGATAACTATTCGCAGAATTAATTCTGCGTAATAGTAAATGTCATTGCCGTATTAGCCACACCTGGCGTTATGGTGCCAGCGGTCTGTACATATCCCGCTCGCAACGGAATCGAAATACTGGTTTCACCCGCTGTGTGATATGTCTCTGCAGTATCAAACTGCAATGGCGAACCATCTCCTTTGACAACCTTAACCGCAACGCCAGTGGCTGAGCCTTCGCTTCCATCTAACGGAATCACACCTGGCTCTGGCGACGAAGTCGCTCCATTGGAACTGAAAGAGACATTGACCGGCATATTGTCCCCCTGGCAGGTCAACTCGACATTAAAGCTCTTCATCTCACTGGTACTGCCCACGCCGTTAAATACGCTGCGCTGATGGCTGCCAAGCGGTACGGTTATACTGGGCGAACTGGCATAGCAGCTCTTGATTTTCGCGCCGCCAGCAGTTATCTGGAGCGATAAAATATTGGCGGTTGTCCCCAATGAAAAACGGGCAACAATCCCCGTTGGGAAATTACCGGGAACAATTTCACCGGTACGATAAAACAGTAAGCGAATATCCGAGCCGCTTAACCCCATAGTCTGGTTAGGAGGAAGCGCGGCATTGGTGACAGGCACATATCGCTCGGGCATGACAAAGTCGGTGACTTTGACGCCAATACCCGGCAGTCCCGTCTCATAAACCCCGGGGACCGTGGCACTGGGCGTCGCCCAGTTTCCCAGCAGCGCTGAGCGATACGTGGTGCTACCGGTACACATCACTGTTAATAATCTTGCGGCACTGACCGTCTTCCCACCAATCACCCCACCCACCGGGATATTCGGGTCCACGGCAAACGTGGGGAGCACCACCCTGATTGTTTCCGGCGAGGCCGCCATCGTACAACCGGCAAATGCCTTGACGGAAAGAAGTAACAGCGGCGCTAACAGTAAACTCAGCATTCGGGTTTTTAGCATTGGTTTTCGTCCTGATTTCATACTCTGCCTGGGTCGACTTAACTGACTCTGTTTATCGGCAAACTGCCGTTGTCATCTGCAGCCCCTGTCCGGAACTGTCGCTCAGGCGGTAAGCTGCCCGACACTGGCTTTCAGCCGAATTGCCCCAGGAAACTTTTAGCGTTCCCGTTTCTGAAAGTCCGCTCAGATAGACCTCTCCGTTATCGCCAACGATACTGCTGTAGGACGAGTCTTCACCTTCCGGTACAACCGTTGCCCCGAAAGGCACCTTCAATCCATTCGGGCGCGTCAGCCCGATTAACAGGCGTTGTCCGACACGGCCTGAAAAATCAGCTCTGACCACGGCCCCACGTGTCGGAACCACATTACGGGAGGTCTGTTCCAGCTCGACGTTCTCCGCCAGGGTTTCCGGATCGAGCGAGACTTCATTGCGACGATAGGCGCTCATATAGGGCACGATGGTATAGCCCCTGAAGTCGGTTTTAACGCCGGTCTGGTTAATGACGCGAGTACCGCTTACGCCTGGTGCTTTCACCAGCGCCACGGTTTCCCCCAGCGGCTGGCTCAGGGTAATACCATCGCCATGCAGCATAACGGCACCTTTTACGCCATAGTTGATACGGCGACTGTTCTTATCCCAGGCATAGCCGGCGTTGACTTCGCCATAGGTGGCCTGATAGTCGGCATCCAGATTGCCACCACTCCCCTCTCCGTGGTTGGTATAGGACTCCTGCACGTTCCAGTTCAGGTTGTTATCAGCCAACGCGGTACCATTCAGTCCAACGGTCTGGGAAGTATCCCCCCGACGCTGGGTGTTGATGCTGTAGTTAACCCAGGTGTTGTTCAGCCAACGCTCCAGCGGAATACTGACGTTAAAAGCGAGGATCTGATCCTTGTCGTAGATTCTTCCACTGGTTGCGCCAATATCGTCATCCTGCTTATAGGAGTTACGGTTATAGCTGTAGTTGACACTGTAGCTAATGCCCTCCCAGCTGTTGTTGTAACCCACGGAAACGGAACGCATCTGGCGATTGTTATTCCAGTAGTCTTCGCCAATCAGGCTGAGCGTCATCGCACCGGCCCCCTGCCACAGGCTCTGGCTGAGCGTCATTTCCGCACGATTACGTCGGCGTTCCTGCCACAGCCCATAGCTGTCATCATCGCTATACCAGGAATCCATCACCTCATTCAGGGTATAAAAGCCGCGAGTCGAATAGCGATAACCCGCGATAGCGAAGTTGGTTCCGGTCTCGACGAAGTTCTTGCTATACCGTATGCGCCACGACTGCCCGGTCTGGCGTTTCTCATTTTTCGGCTTTCCCCAGGACTGGGTCATATCCACCGAAAGCGCTCCCATCATCCCCAGGTTCTTACCCAAGCCGCCAACGGCGGACTGATAGCGGGAAGAAAGCTGAGTTCCGCCGTAAATCGTGAAGCCGTAGGGCAGACCCCAGATCCCCGTTCCCTGAGTAAAAAAGGAGTGGTTCGCATTATCGTTCTGGTACGAGCGATAGGTCCCACTGGTGATGCTATATTTCAGACGCCCTTCACGCTGCAGGACCGGAACCGAAGCAAAAGGCACAACGATGTGCTGTTCGGTTCCATCCGCTTCTTTAATTGTGACGTAGAGATCGCCACTGCCACCGGTCGGATACATATCAGAAATTTCAAACGCACCAGGCGCCACATAGCTCTGATAAATGATGTAACCGTTCTGATGAATAATGACCTGGGCATTAGTACGAGCAATCCCACGCACCACCGGAGCATAACCCTTCAGGCTGTCGGGCAGCATTTCATCGTCCGACGCCAGTTGAACGCCGCGAAATGAAACGCTGTCGTAAATATCCGAAGGCGAACTGCTTTCCCCCAGCGTCAGCTGGCTCTTCAGTGCGATAATATCGCGCTGCAGAAAGGTATAAATCGTGTCCCAGTGAGAATCGCCCTGACTACTGCGATTCCATGTCGTATAGTTACGCAACCTCCAGGGGCCGATATTGAGTGAAGGACGCACGTTTAAATACTGGCTATTACTGTCGCGCATCCCCGGTTTTTTCGCGTGATAGTCGGCGCCGGTGAAGCTGTAATTAAGCCAGAAGGCGTTAATTCCCTCATCCCACTTTTCCGGCGGGACATAGCCGCGGATCTGATTGGTCAGTGCCGCCTGAGGAATACTCAAAACCAGCCTTTGTTCACTAAATACCAGCTGCGCATCAGCATCCGGAATTGCCATCAGATCGACACATTTCGCACTGGCGTCCAGCCCGGGAAAACTTTCCACGCGTACGCCATAGCGAATAAGATCGTCTCTGCTCAGACAGGGAGACAGATGCTTTTTACCGCTGCTGTCCTCTTTCAATGCAAATGCGATGTCACGAGTTTCAATTTCCTGCCGATTAACCAATACATCAACGTGATAAACACCAGCCTGCTGTGTATCTGCCTCAAATGCGGAAAGATCCACTCGAGGACGGTCACTTCCCTGACGCTCCAGCAGAGCGGGGTTAAACAGCGCTTTGGCCTGAACATATGTAACGGAGTCCGACATAACAAATATGCCAAGTAACACCGAAAATAAATTTTTATATTTATTCACTGCCATAATTTACTGATTCCTTTCCCATCCAGACCAGGCGGCCACTGCCCTGCCAGTATCCCGGCTTATAGAATCGCGTGGTGTTCTTTTCCTGAAGCACCAAAATCGCTGATTAATTTCCAGGTAATATTTCCGGAATCAGCACTGTTAACTGAATACTCTTTTGTTGAAAACGGAGCCACCCACTGTGGGTCCTGCAGTTTCTTCCCACCTACTTTAATTTCGTAAAAATTCATATAGTAAGGCGTTGGGTTATTTACCTGCAGACGATTTCCATTACGTGTCCAGCGCAACTGTTCAACCACATCCTCTGGGCTTTTCTCTTTCAAAGACTGCGGACGATAAATAAGTTTTATCCGAGTCTTAATCGCCACCTGCAGCACGTTATCTTTTCCTTCTGCCTGTGACGGTATTGACTTAATGTTCACCCAGTAAAGAGACTCGCGGTCCTCTGTCATTCCAGAACCATTGTTTAGTATTCTTAATATATTTTGCTGCTGCCCATCCAACCGGAACAATGGCGGTGTAATAACAAATGGCGCAGCTTTACCACCAACAGACTCAACCCATGACTGGATTAAGTAAGGTGATGAGTCAGGATTATTTACACTAATGGAAGTTTCTTTCTTCCCGCCTTCAAAAATAACACGTGTGCCACCAATGATTACCCCGGCATGCGCCGTGACGCTACTGAACAGCATCAGTGACAAACAAAATACTATTCTTTTCATGTACCACATTCCGGAAAGATTTAATATTGGGTCGGGAACCCCGACCCAATAAGAAGTAAATTAGTTATAGTTCATAGTGAACGTAGCAACTGAGTTTGCCGGACCAGCAGTCACAGTATCCGCCATTGCGATATAACGAGCATAGAAGTCCAGGGTGTTTTCTGTATTAGCTGCCAGCGGATAAGAACCGGAAGCGGTAAACAGAGGAAGAACACTCTGAGTACGATCTGACAGCTGAATACCTACACCAGTTGCCACACCCGTTTCCTGAGTCAATGCCAGTACAGAATCATCACCAGAGTAAGCCGTACCGTCAAATTTCACGGTCGCACTGGTAATAGTCTCCGGGCAGTCTTTCAGTTTCAGCGTAAACTTTGTCGCCGAGGCGGTAGAACCGGCGCCAGTAAAGGCGCTTTTATTTACTTTCCCCATATCGACGGTCATGGTATTACCTGCACCGATATCAACTGTACAGGCTGAATCAACGATTTCCCCCTGAAAATTAACGGTGCCATCATAAGCCTGCGCAGAAACACTTCCTGCCAGCAACATCATCCCTACAGCAGTCAGAGAAAGACCAGTTTTCATGCTCATAGTTTTTCCTTAAATATAACATATAACATGCCATTTCCAGGTGCAAATTAGTTCCTTGAGCCTTTTCCACTCTAATTACTAATCCACACTTATTACTCTATGCGCGCTTGCACATTAGAGTGATTCTGCTTTAGATGACATTAAAAAGAGTGTTGATTCATCCTCAGCCAGCTCATTTTCTGGCATACCCACAGAAACAAGAAGTGATTTATTTTTATTTCATATTTTTTTTTCTTAAATGACGGAAATGTACCTTCCTGGCCAATGGAGCAAGTCATATCTCATTATTATTAAAGGAAAATAATAAGGCACATCTAAACGACAGTGGCGATTTCATGTGTTTTAATAAGACCACATAGTTACATTGACGCGTGAAAATATCGATACAATTCATTGATATAAAATAAGATCCTCATTTTTATTTTCACACATCCAAAATAGAATCTCACTATTTGATAAGAATTTACTTTAGATGCGATTTACCTATAATGGCGTCACCTAGATAGAACTGCCCAAACAATGGACTTGAGTAAATGCATAGCTACTACATCTTAAACAGTAGGGTTGAATTTCATCCCGCCACTGGTACATTAAGGTCGCTGGAGGATTCGACAAGCCATATCGAATTGAACTCGCCAGCAAGCCGTTGTCTGTTGCTGCTGATAAAAAGGAAGGGAACCGTTGTCGGACAGCAAGAAATGATGAATGAAGTCTGGCACAAAAGTGGATCGCACGTCACACCCAATACCTATTATCAAAATATCTCTATATTACGTAGAGGATTTAAAAGCGTTGGTATCAGTGAAGATGTTGTTATTACTGTTCCCCGCGTAGGCGTCACACTATCCGCGAGTGTCACTATAGACTACCGGGAGTCTACAACACCCACACTTTTTCAGCAGGAAGAGGAGTTGTATACCACTCAGCAGCCGGAAAGGAAAGACGATATTTTGTTGCAATTCGTTGATATTAACATCAGCAGCGAAGAAAGCTTTGCACCTCGACCACAAACAGAAGTAGATCCGCCCGTTAGCAATTTGTCCATGCCCGAGCCCCGCAATAATGTACGTAATATACTTTATGCAGCGGGAGTCATCTTGATTATTCTGGCAGCATTGGGCGCTACCCAGTTTAATGACAGTGTTAATATTCAGGATTACGAATATACGAAAATTGGTGATATAGGATATTGTAAGATCTATTATGACACTATATCTGGAAGTTCAGTCAGTAAAGAGGAAGTCATCCAATGGGCAAAGCGATTCTCTCAGGACTGCGTTAAACATCCTTATCTTTATATCAGCCTGTACAAAATACTACCAAGAGCTTCTGTTATTCGTTGCGATACCGAAATTGGTACAGGAAACAAATGTATCTCTGAATATTTTATAGAAGGAACGGATAAATGATAAGAAATGCTCCAGCCATAATCTTTTTTCTTGTTGCATTAACTATACTAATCTATATCTCAATGCAAGTGAAAAAAGTCCATGATAGTCTTTCCTGCACGGCCAACTATATACAACATAACGATAATGCATCGATAAATTTATCCATCGGCTATGATTTTGGAGAACGGCGAGGCACCATCAATCTGATGGGCAACTTGCAGGAAAACGACGGCAGGATGTATACATTAAATCGCAAAATCATTTTTAATTACCACAAAGATGGTAGTGACTACTACCTGAAAACTACAGAAAGCATCATCTTTCCAGATGACCGCGTGAATACTGACACTCTGGAAAAAAGGATGCCTTCTTTTTTCACAAAAAAAGATAAAAGCATGGTATTAAAAATACTTAAAAACAGTGAAAGTAATTACTTGTTCTTTATCGATCCAGTCCCTATCTACATCTGCAAAAATACTCTTACTAGCGAATGACCTAACTCGATCACTTAAAACGCTTTAATAAGATAAAAAAGGAAAAATCACATGACTACGGGAAAAGCATGTGAAACTCTGCAATTTGACCATATCATCTTCTCAAGGAGTAGAACAATGATATTGTGGCGTACTCATAAACCTTCAACTCACTGTATATTCGTTACCATCAAAAAATGGCGAATCGAACACATATTTCTTTTTACCGGAATGCTAACTTTCACGTCCTTTGCCAATAGTGCGGCACTGGGCAGCCTTAATGATTCTCATTTTTCACAGCCGGGATTTATAATAAATGACGGCGATACCATTACAGCAACAGCCATTGACCGGGAAGGAACCGGCTATGGAGTGTTGAATAATAGTGCTGGCGGGGTCTACAACCTGGGTAGTGATGTCACTATCAACAGCAATCAGGAAACGCTTTGGTCTCGCGGTATTATTATGAACGGCGATAATAGTTCCCTGACGGCAGATCGCCTGACGGTAAATAGTAGCGGTACTTTTTCCGAAGGTATCACGGTAAATGGCGGTAACGTCCAGATTGATTTAGGCTCCAATAGTCGAATTAATACCGTTGACCAGGGTGATCCCATTCAGGCTTCAGCTATCTATATCAAGGGAGCTTCCCGGCTAACGGCGGACAGTCTTATCCTGGTGGCTGATGGTAATAACACAGAAGGGCTCCATATTGATGGTCAGGGCACCCAGGTTGATTTAGGTGAGCACAGCTCCATCACTACCACCGGAAATAACGGCGTGGGGATCTATATTTTTGGTGCGAACGGAGACGCCGAAGAGGGTCCGGCGACGCTGGCCGCTTCCCACCTTAATATTCATACTGCTGGCGCTAATGCCTATGGCCTAAACATCCAGTCAAACTCAGAGGTCAATTTAGGCAGCGGTTCTTCCATTACAACCAGCGGCGCTAATGCGACGGGAATTTGGGCCGTAGGCGATCGGCAGCACCTACAGGCTGACGCCCTGACCATTAATACTCGCGGTACCGGAGCCAACGCACTGGAGGCTGGTTATGGCGCCCTCGTCGACATTGGCGCTGGTAGCCAGCTCTTTTCCGCAGGCGGCACCGCGCTAGTCGGATCGGGAGCAGAAACTCTAATCAACTTTAACGGTTCCAGCAATAACCAGAACACCCTGACTTCACAAGCAGGCGCCGTCGCTTCTGCGCAATCAGGCGCAAGGCTCAACCTTGCCTATACCCGAATTTTTGCACAGGGCCAGCACGATCCCCAAAAACCTGGTTACGGGCTATGGGCCGTCGCAAACGGGCAGATTCAGGGGGATAATTTGAGCCTCCAGGCCGAAACGGGCAACAGGGGGATCTACGCGGTCTCCGGCGGTGAGGTCTCGTTGACTAACGCTGTTTCTATCGCGATGGCAAGTCCGGACGACACCGCTATGATGGTTGATAGCGATGAAAACTATGGTGCCGGTTCCGGTAGTATTCGCGCTGACGGCGTGATGACTATCACTGGCGGCGTTAACGCCAATAGCGGCGCTATCAATATGAATATGCGTTCAGGTTCCGAATGGACGGGGGCAGGGTTCCAGGGGAAAGAGCAAAGCGGCGTACTGGATGTTACGATGGCCGGCAGCCGCTGGAATATGACGGGAAACTCCAGCGTAAACACCCTTAACCTGACCGATAGCCAGGTATATTTATCGGGATCCACTCCGGGGCGCACACTCACAGTGGCCAACCTTAGCGGCAGCGGTCAGTTTTTTATGAAGACGGATATCGCGGGTGAAGGTGGTGGCCTGAACAACCGCGGCGATAAAATAATTGTAACCGGTACCAGTGCCGGTAATCACCAGTTGGACTTTACCAATCAGGGAAGCGCCGCGACCACAGGGAATGAGGTATTAACCGTGGTAGAAACACCAGACGGTGCCGCCGTCTTCACCAGTACGCATAAAGTTGAACTGGGAGGATATCTCTACGATCTGCGTAAACAGGACACCCACTGGGAGCTTTATGCAGCAGAGTCTCCCCTTCCCCCCGACAATGGCGACAATGGCGACAATGGCGACAATGGCGACAATGGCAGCAATGGCAGCAATGGCAGCAATGGCAGCAATGGCGACAATGGCAGCAATGGCGACAACCAAAATCCCCCCTCACCAAATCCTGATACACCAGGCGGAGATGGCGATAATAATGTCGTTCCCCCACCAAAGCCGGCTGAGCCAGTTATCACCACTTCAGCGGACGCCGGTGCTAATTTCCTGAATGTGGGATACCTGCTTAACTTCGCGGAGACCCAGACACTCATGCAGCGCATGGGGGATCTACGCCAGAGTGGCGGTGGTGGCAATATGTGGATACGTGGCTACGCTGGTCGTTTCGATCATTTCGCTGGCGGCAAGCTCAGCCGGTTTACACTCAACTATAGCGGAACCCAGTTTGGCGCCGATAAACGCTTTTTTGAGAATATCCCGCTGTATACGGGCGTCTTTATGGGTATGACCCACGGAAGCCCTGACTACCGCAGCGGCGACGGCACCGTGAAATCCCACAGCGTGGGTATTTACGGTTCCTGGATGGCGGCAAATGGGTTTTATAGCGACGCAGTGCTGAAATACAGTCATCTGAAAAATGACTTTAACGTTGTTGATTCGCAAGGCGCGATCGTGGATGGCCAGGGCAACTCGGGTGGCGTCAGTTTTTCGCTGGAGGGGGGACGTAAATTCTCACTGGGTGATACGTCGCAGAACGGTTTCTATCTGGAGCCGCAGGCTCAGTTAATCTGGAGTCATCAGAACGCTTCGCATTTACACGCCAGTAACGGATTGCGCATCGGGTTGAGCAGCTATGAATCCGTCATTGGTCGGGCAAGTATTCTGGCAGGTTATGAGCTCAACCATGCCGACACGTCGATCAACCTTTATCTGAAAACAGGTTATCTACGTGAATTTAAAGGTAATGCAGGCTATAAGCTTAACGATTCATCCGAAGATCACAGTTTCCGTGGTGGTTGGTGGAACAATGGTCTGGGTGTCAGCGCGCAGTTTACGCAACAGCACACGCTATATCTGGATGTGGATAGTTCGACAGGGAATCAGTTCAACCAGCGTTCGGTTAATCTTGGTTATCGATACAGCTTTTGATATTTTACCCGCCGACAGGCGGGTATTTTACTGGCATGTTGCGTGTTTAAGTTCCGCCAGTGAGCAACGCAAACACGCCCGGAATATCTGTTAAAGCCCACACGATAAAAACCATTAAAATCAACAGTGTGGCGCAGAAACCGTAGGGCTTTGTCCTGGCGCTTACGTACTGGCCTATTTCGGCTTGCCTGAGCGCCCCCTCGCCGCTACACACTGGGAATATGAAACGGACTCCATTGAACGATTCCCTACCGTTCATCTGGACAGCAACTCGTTATACACCGGTGACGAACAAAGGGAAGAGATCAGATTAGCGTCAGCGATATAGCAAATGGTATAGTGAGCCTATCCAAATATTGAGTAATGTTGTCCTCCCCTAACTTGCTAGTTTTTCAACCAAAAACCGTTAAGCTAATATCTCTGGGGGTACTTTTGGGGGCATATTATTTCTCAATTAAATTTACCATATATCAAATAGTTAATTCACATATGTGACTCCTGTGATCACCCGAACCTTCCTGAAGTTAACCAAACCCTGGTCATCTCTGAACACCAACCGACTGCCCGGTTCGTCGACGCCACTAGCCAGCGATAAAAGCGAAGAGATACTTAACTGTCGTGAAAAACGACCTTAACCAGAATATGTTTATAATGTTCGCCAATCCCTCCTTTCCCGGCTCGCTAAGGCGATAAGCGCGAGCACGACAGGCGCCAGCGCGCCCCACAGTACAGCATTCCAGCCAAACTGATTCAGTAACGCTCCCGAAGAAAACGACCCCACCATCATCACGCCGAACACAATAAAGTCATTCAGCGACTGGACCCGCGTTTTCTCTTCCGGGCGGTGATAGTCGATAATGCTGGCCGATGCGCCGGTGAATCCCAGATTCCAGCCAAGACCCAACAAGATCAACGACAGCCAGTAGTGTGCTACTTCGGTCCCCGCCAGCCCTACCGCGATCGACAGCCCGGTAATCACCAGACCGGCGATGCCCACCCGGTTAGCGCTAAAGCGGTTAATCAACCTGCCCGTGAAAAAAGCGGGCCCGTACATGGCAATCACGTGCCACTGAATCCCCAGGTTCGACACCTGCTGCGAAAGACCATGCTTATGCATCGACAGCGGCGCCGCCGTCATCAGAAAATTCATCACCATATAGGCGACAGCACCGCCAAAAACGATACGGGCAAAACCCGACTGACGGACAATCTCCCCCAGCGGCCGTCCGCCTGTCGCAGGGCCGCCCACCAATTCCGGCGTTTTCACCCCCGCCAGTATCAGCGAGGAAATCGCCGCCACGGCACCCTGAGCCAGAAAAGTGACGGCGAAGGTATGAGCGGGCCAGAGATCCATGGTTGCCGTCACCAGCATCGGACCGATAACGCCTGCCGCTACACCGCCCCCCATCACCAGAGAAAGCGCCCGCGGCTGGCGCTCTTTGGCCACGCCATCCGTAGCCGCAAAACGGAACGATAGCGCAACGGCGGCATAGGCGCCGCCCAGAAACGCCGCCAGGCAAAACAGCAGAAAAGAGCTGGCGATGACGGCAGTTGAAGCCAGCAGCCCGGTCAGAACGCCCATTCCGGTTCCCGCCTGGAATGCCGCCTGGCGGCCACGGCGTCTGGCCAGCGCGCCTAAGGGCAAAATAGAGGCCGCCATACCCAGCACGAAGATCGTGATGGGCAGTGTCGCCAGCGAACTGTCCGGCGCAATGGCGTTCCCCACAATAGCGCCTGTCACATAAAAGACCACCGAGTTCGCCCCGGCCAGCGCCTGGGCCGCCGCCAGCCGAACGATATTACGGTTCTGTTGCGCGACAGAAAATTCAGTATCCAGTCCGTTCACCTGTTCCCCTTAGTCAATGATGTAATATTCAGCGCGACCAAAAGCGCAACCCCCTGAGATAAGCGGCAACCGGCGCCGCGACGCTTGATTTCGCCCCCCCGCTAAAATGCGTTACACTCCATGCCGACGCACGATACATAGAGGGAAAATGAGGGAACTGCTGGAATTCATCGCAAATATTCTCTGCGACTGGCCTGTCCGGTTCAGTGAAAAGCCCATCACCGATAAACGATTAGCCAAAGCGGAATATCGTCCGATTTTCAACATCATGCAATCGAAAGCAGAGCAACTCAAAGAGGGAAAAAAGCGTTAATCGTCAGATATCAGCTACTCTCCTGACCGTTGCATGGAAGCCATTGCATCATGCCATTACTGGCTAATGTCGCCATAAAGCTCCGCATGATCTTCAATCACCTGTAGCATGCTTTGCCGGATATCATCTTCTCTGTCTTTAAGCCATACCACCGATAGCGGTAGCCCCGCCAGCGCCGACGCCGATGCGATGGGCAGAAACTTCACGCCATTCACCGCAAAACGGCTTATCCATAACGGCACTATCGCCAGCCCCATTCCCGCCGCCACCAGATTAATGATGGTTTGCTTCTCATTAGCAACCTGTGAAATTGATGCCTCAATCCCTGCCTCATGGAACAGGTTCATGGTCATATCATGGCTATGAGGTCGTGAGCGCCGCTCCGGCACAATCATCGGCATATTTTCCAGCTGGCGAATCTCAATACTCCCCTGAGCAGCCAGAGAATGATGCTGTGGCACTGCCACCAGCCCCGGTTCAAAACAAAGAAAGTGGTGAGCGATTTCCGCAGACATCATTTCGGGGGGTCTGATAAAGGCAATGTCCAGTCGGCCATTTAAAATTTTTGGGAGCAGGTTCACTGTTTTATCTTCATATATCTGAACCTCAACCTCCGGATATTTTATTTTAAAGAGCTGGATTAACTGAGGCAATAAACCAATGGCCGCACTATCGATAGCCCCCACCCGTAAAAGCGGATATGAATGATGTGACTTTTGACGAAACTGCAACATTAATGCATCCGCATGAGCCAGTAGCTTTCTGGCCTCTTCACGCAACAAAAGACCACTATCCGTCAACGCCACCCGCCGGGTAGAACGGGTAAATAATCGGGTCCCAAGTGACTCTTCTAACAGGCGAATATGCCTTCCCAGCGCGGAAGGCAGCATATCCATACGTTGCGCGGCCTGACCAAAATGCAGCGTCTGTGCGACAGCAAGAAAACAGCGCAACTGATGAAGGTCCATAATAGCTCCCAACGCGATTATATGATTTTTTTGTATAAACCCATGCGCATGATCATGCAACAAAACTCTGCATACTGGAATGAGCAGCCTGCTGCTTACCCTACAAAATAATGACAGAGGATAACCTCACATGACCTGCGAACTCGAAAAAAGGGTGATGCGAAAAATAACCTTACGCATCGTGCCCTTCATCATGATTTTGTATTTCATCGCTTTTCTCGATCGTGTCAATATTGGTTTTGCGGCGCTGACCATGAATGAGGATCTGGGCTTTTCACCTACCGTATTTGGTCTGGGCGCGGGGATCTTTTTTCTGGGTTATTTCCTGTTCGAAGTTCCCTCTAACCTTATTCTGCATAAAGTCGGAGCCCGCATCTGGATAGCCCGGGTCATGATTACCTGGGGGCTGGTTTCAGGCGCCATGGCCTTCGTTCAGGGCACCACCAGTTTTTATACCCTGCGCTTCCTGCTGGGCGTGGCGGAAGCTGGTTTTTTCCCGGGCATTATTCTCTATTTAAGTTACTGGTTTCCCGCACAAAAACGTGCCCAGGTGACCGCCATTTTTATGGCGGCGGCGCCAATCTCTACCGCCCTGGGCTCCCCCATTTCGGCAGCGCTGCTGGAAATGCACGGTTTTCTGGGGTTCGCGGGCTGGCAGTGGATGTTTGTTCTGGAAGCCATTCCCGCAATCATACTGGGCATAGTCGTGCTGTTCTGGCTGACCGATCGACCTGAAAAAGCCCGCTGGCTGAAAGAAGATGAACGTGCATGGCTCATCTCAACTCTTGCGGCGGAGCAGGCCCGCAAACCAGCTTCGGCTCAACACAGCATCTGGAGTGGGCTGCTTGATAAACGAGTACTCGCGCTGGCGCTGGTCTATTTCGGCACCTCTGCCGGGCTCTACACCCTGGGAATCTGGTCGCCGCAGATCATTAAAACACTGGGCCTCTCTTCCATGACTATTGGCCTGCTTAACGCCATTCCCGCCGTTGTTTCCGTGCTGGCCATGGTGCTGTGGGCGCGTCATTCGGATAAAACCAACGAACGCTCGTGGCATGTGATTGCCGCCTGCCTGCTGGCCGCCTGCGGTTTGTTGTTTGCCGGTACGGCAGGGACTGTGGTGACAGTGATCCTGGCGCTGACGCTGGTCAACTGCGGTATCAGCGCCTCGAAACCGCCCTTATGGAGCATGCCGACGCTGTTCCTTTCCGGCCCGGCTGCGGCCGCAGGCATCGCCACCATCAACTCCATCGGCAATCTTGGCGGGTTTATTGGTCCGTTTATGATTGGCCTGATTAAGCAGCACACCGGCAGTTTCAGTTGGGGGCTCTGGTTTGTCGCCGGGCTGCTGGTGCTCTCCTCTTTAACCGTATTTGCTCTGTCATCCATGTCGCACAGGAAACCAACCTCGCGGGACAGCGCTATCACACACCCCAAAATACATTAATTATTAAGGAAATATCATGAAGAAATATGCTATAGCCGCTATTCCTGCCGACGGTATCGGCCCGGAAGTGATTTCCGCAGGCATTGACGTTTTGCAGGCGCTGGCTCAGCGCCAGGGCAATATTGAATTCAGCGTGCAGACCTTCGAATGGGGTTCAGATTATTACAAAGCGCATGGCGTAATGATGCCGGAAGACGGACTGGCGCAGTTGAAAGATTTTGACGCTATCTATTTTGGTGCCGTAGGAGCGCCGGATGTCCCGGACCATACCACGCTCTGGGGCTTACGTTTGCCGATCTGCCAGGGTTTCGACCAGTACGCTAACGTGCGGCCAACCCGTATCCTGCCCGGTATTCAGTCACCGCTGCGCAAAGCCGTCCCAGGCATGCTGGACTGGGTTATTGTGCGCGAGAATTCTGAGGGGGAATACTCAGGCCACGGCGGCCGGGCCCATAAAGGACTGCCGGAAGAGGTAGGTACCGAAGTCGCGATTTTCACCCGCACCGGCGTTACCCGCATTATGCGCTACGCCTTTCAGCTTGCGCAGTCGCGCCCCCGCAAGCTGCTGACCGTGGTCACCAAGTCTAACGCGCAGCGCCACGGCATGGTGATGTGGGACGAAATCGCGGCTGAAGTCGCGCAGGATTTTCCGGACGTCAGTTGGGATAAAATGCTGGTGGACGCCATGACGGTACGTATGACGCTGCACCCGGAATCTCTGGATACCATTGTGGCGACCAACCTGCACGCCGATATCCTCTCTGACCTTGCGGGGGCGCTGGCCGGAAGCCTGGGGGTCGCGCCAACGGCGAATATCGACCCTGAACGCCGGTTCCCTTCCATGTTCGAACCTATCCACGGCTCAGCCTTTGATATTACCGGCAAAGGCATCGCCAATCCGGTCGCCAGTTTCTGGACAGCGGCTCAGATGCTGGAACATTTAGGCGAACAGGAAGCGGCAACCGTGTTAATGGCGGCGGTGGAACAGGTCTGTGCGGCTGGGATTATGACGCCCGATGTCGGCGGTAAGGCCACCACTCGTGAAGTAACCCAGGCCGTGGTGAAGGCCATTCTGGGCTGGCAGGAATCCTGACGGCATAATACAGAAGCCGCCCCCTGACAGGTGCGGCTTCAACGACTCACGTTAATAACGGGCCTCCCGGTGTGGAGAAAGGGTTAACGGTACGGAGAAAACATCTGGCTGGAATAGGCGTTACTGCACTTCTGGTTCTGGCGAATATTATCAATCTTACCGCTCAGCGCATCCAGACGCGCCTGCAACAGCTGACGAATCTCTTTCTCGTTATTCAACAAGCAAGTCAGCGAGCTGAAAGCCTGCTCTTCATCATCAAACGCCAGCCCTCCTTTTTCCCCCAGCAGATTTTGCACGGCAGAGATGTAGTGGGTGTTTAGTTCAATAAAGTCATCCCAGTTACCCTGCTTTGCCTTAGTCAGCATGTCATCACTTAACTGTAGGGCAAGCTGATATTTCTGAGCAGAAAGGGCCATATTAGCCATAGGTGCAGAATTAGCCATTCAGTTTCAACCTTTAGTTCGGCGCTATTTGTTTCCACGCGTCCGAAATACTCATTAAGAGCTCATCGACGTGTTGTAAAGTATCAATATTGTTATCCAGGTTGGCCCGCATCAGCGTCCGCGTCATGTAATCATAAAGCTGCTCCAGATCGAGCGATATTTCGCCCCCTTTCTCATGATCGAGTGACGCACGCAGCCCGTTATCAATGATGTTAATGGCTTTAGTTATCGCCGCCCCCCGGGCCGATACATCGCCCTTTTCCATCAGGATACGGGCGCGAACCAGCGCGTTGTGGGCGCCATCAAACAGCATCGAAATCAGCTGATGCGGGCTGGCAGACTGAACCCGACTCTGCAGATCGACCTGTGCATAGGCTTTAACGCCCTGGCTACCGTACATATTTCATCTCCTTCCCTGAGTTAAGCGCCGCGCGGGCGCCATCACTATTTTTTACTTTCATCATGAGTACTGCATCAGCATCGCGGCCATTGAATTACTGGTTCCGGTTATCTGCGTCATAATGGAGTCCAGGTTCTGGAACTGCTTACGGTAGCGTTCAACCTGAGCATCAATCAGTTTCTGGGTCTTATCAATCTGCGTTTTCACCAGTTTGAGCTGCTCATCAAGACCATCTTTGGTCTGCTTGATGGTGCCTTCGATTTTTTTCTCTTCATCCCCGGCGTAGGTAGTGATCACCTCGCCCAGCTGCACGGCCAGCCCGGGATTACTGCTGGTACCCACAAACATCTTCTCTACCTGGTCGGGGTTGTCCGCCAGGGCTTTATCCAGCTTGGTTTCATCCAGCGTCATCTGGCCGGTAGCAGCATCGATCTTGATACCCAGATCCGCCAGCGCCCGAATATCGGCATCCGAATCGCCATAGATGCCGTTGGATATACCGCGAATCTCATCCACCATACCGCGCAGCGTCGAATCGCCCATCAGGGCGCCGTTCTGGCTATTTGGGGTGGCAACTTCACCATCCTGCAGGCCGGAAGTATCGTTCGCGACCCATTTACTGGCGCTGGAGGTCTGGGTCAGTAGCGCATTGTAGTTCTTAACGAAGTCCTGGATGGCGGTTTTGGCAACGCTGGTATCTTTGGTCAGAATCAACTGCTCGCCATCACCATCCTTGGAAACTTTATTCAGCGTCAGGGTCACATTATCGATAATATCGGTAATGTTATTGCTCGGGCGGGTATACTTAATGCCGTTCACTTCCAGCCTGGCGTCGCGGGCTTCCCCGACTTCGCTCATATTATTGTTTTTGCCAAGCGCTGGATCGTAACTCAGCACTTCACCCAGCTTATTGTCCCCCTCAACCCGAACGCTCATCTGCCCCTCTTCGCCGGAGGTTTTCGAGGTCAGGATCAGCTGGTAGCCCTCATCGCTACGCACCACGCTGGCTTTAACGTCTCCTTCGGCCTGGTTAATCTTTTTGGCGATCTGGTTAAGGGAAGTTTCATCGTCCGCCAGGTCGATCCGCATCTCTTCGCCATTTTTATGGGCAATCACCAGAGTGCGGTTACCGCTGCCGTTAGTACCCAGGCGTTCGTCGGCATCGCTGACCTTGCTGCCATCCGTCGCCAGCGAGTGGGAGGACGCCAGTTGAGTCACCACCACCTTATGGGTGCCGGACAGCGCGCCAGCGCTAGCCGTGGCGGTAAAGGCTTCGTTGGAGCTCAGTTTCTGAGTATTAAACGCATCGCCGCTCAACTGCTTCGTGGTGGTCTGCAGCGTTTTCATTGCGTCTGTAATCTGCCCCCAGGCGGAAATTTTGGCCTGGAAGCTGCTTTGCCGATTGGTATAAGGCGTTAAGCGCGTCTGCTCCGCCGCAGCGATCTGAGTCAACAGGGCGGCAGTATCTAATCCCCCCGTACCAACTCCAAGTCCACTAATGGTTGCCATAACGTTTTGCCCTTTTCCTGTGCTGTAGAAATCTTCTGTTCTTCAGCCATACCTATCGGCCTGTCGCGAGCAAAAGTTTAATCCTTTTCGCCAGGGTCAATGGCGAGAGAAGGCGGTAAAACCGTCGCTATATTTCGGCTTAAGATTTTTCTTCGCACGCTCCAGGAACGGTAAAACAGACAGATAAATAAAGAAGGAAAAAACGCCTGACAATCCGGCAACTCAGAGACCGGAAAGCTAAATGAGAAAAACAAAATAGCTAAAAATCAAATAGTTGATTTGTTTTTCCGCTAACTGAAAAATTTCTTTAAAGTAAAAAAAAACCTCACCGATAACTGTAGTGCAAGCGGGAAACCGCAAACGACACGAACGGCTGTAACAGCACAGCAAGCAAAAAAGGAATGAATCATGGCACAGGTTATCAATACTAATACTCTGTCTCTGACCGCTCAGAACAACATGAACCGCTCACAGGGTGCGCTGGGTACCGCGATCGAGCGTCTGTCTTCCGGTCTGCGTATCAACAGCGCCAAGGACGATGCCGCTGGTCAGGCAATCTCTAACCGCTTCACCGCCAACATCAACGGTCTGTCCCAGGCTTCCCGTAACGCCAACGACGGTATCTCCATCGCTCAGACCACCGAAGGCGCGCTGAACGAAATCAACGACAACCTGCAGAACATCCGCCGTCTGACCGTACAGGCGCAGAACGCCACCAACTCCGGCTCTGACCGTAAGTCCATCCAGGACGAAATCGACCAGCGTCTGTCTGAAATTAACCGTATCTCCGAGCAGACCGAGTTCAACGGCGTGAAGGTACTGAGCAAAGATCAGACTCTGAGCATTCAGGTAGGTTCTAACGATGGCCAGACCATCGAAATCAACCTGAACAAGATGGATGCCACCACCCTGGGTATGGATGGCTTTAACGTAAACAACGTTGCCACCAAGCTGAAAGAAGGTTCTAGCATCACTACAGGTAGTGAGTCTTATAAGCTGACTGCTACGGATATGACCACCTACAATGGCGGCGTGGTATCCATGAAAAATGACAGTGGCGACGACGTTGTCTATGGTATTAAAGAAGCGGCTGATGGCGCCAAGACCTACTTTACACTGACAGCAAAAGCGGGCACTAACGCAGGCGATCCGAGCGAGCTGGACTCAGCCGCGATGACGGATACGACTACCATCGCAAAAATCGATGCTGCCTCTTCCCCGCTGGCTGACATCGATGCCGCTATCGCTCAGGTTGACGATCTGCGCTCCGGTCTGGGTGCGGTACAGAACCGTTTTGACTCTGTTATCAACAACCTGGACAGCACGGTTAACAACCTGTCTGCTTCCCGCTCTCGTATCCTGGACGCTGACTACGCGACCGAAGTGTCTAACATGAGCCGCGCGCAGATCCTGCAGCAGGCGGGCACCACGGTTCTGGCTCAGGCCAACCAGGTTCCGCAGAACGTCCTGTCTCTGCTGCGTTAATTCGACTTAAGCAGAACAACGGATAAGACGCCCCTTCCTCTATAGGAGGGGCGTTTCACACCGAGCAGCATGAATATAACTGTGCAATAAGCAAAAAGGGATTAAATATGGCACAGGTTATTAATACCAATACACTGTCTCTGACCACCCAGAGCAACATGAACCGCGCACAAAGCGCACTGGGAACCACTATTGAACGCCTCTCTTCTGGTCTCCGTATCAACAGCGCCAGGGACGATGCCGCTGGCCAGGCGATCTCTAACCGCTTCACCGCCAACATCAACGGTCTGACTCAGGCTTCCCGTAACGCCAACGACGGTATCTCCCTCGCTCAGACCACCGAAGGCGCGCTGAACGAAATCAACGACAACCTGCAGAATATCCGCCGCCTGACTGTACAGGTCCAGAACGCCACTAATACCGAGTCTGACCGTCAATCCATCCAGGATGAAATCGACCAGCGCCTGTCTGAAATTAACCGAATATCCGAACAAACCGAGTTCAATGGCGTGAAAGTACTGGGCAACGATCAGATATTGAGCATCCAGGTCGGCGCCAATGACGGCCAGTCTATTGCTATTCGATTGAACCAAATAGACGTCACCACACTGGGCATGAACAATTTTGATCTCCAACAGACCACCTCTCTGAAGGCTGGTCATACAATAATCATTCACGGGGAACCAGCGGATGAAAACGGCATTACAACGGAAACCGTACAATATACGCTATCCAGCTCAGATCTGCAGACATATAACGGGGGAATATTTTCACTGAAAGATGACTCGGGCCAAAACACCATTTATGGCGTCACCCGCAATGAAGACGGTAACATCACCTACAGCAAACTGAAATTCTCAGCGGGTACGGATACAGACACAGGGAAAGGCATTATGACGGCAGAGCCACTAGACGCCAGCGATGATGCAGCCGAAATTAAACGAATAGCGTCGGCTACTACACCATTGAGTACTATTGACGCCGCATTGGCCCAGGTTGACGAACTGCGCTCCAACCTGGGTGCGGTACAGAACCGTTTTGACTCTGTTATCAACAATCTGGACAGCACGGTTAACAACCTGTCTGCTTCCCGCTCTCGTATCCTGGACGCTGACTACGCGACCGAAGTGTCTAACATGAGCCGCGCGCAGATCCTGCAGCAGGCGGGCACCACGGTTCTGGCTCAGGCCAACCAGGTTCCGCAGAACGTCCTGTCTCTGCTGCGTTAATTCGCAAGCCACCGACAGCCCCCAATGCTCTACAGCGTTTTTTATACCCGCAATAAGGGGGCGTTTCACGGGTTTATTCCGGCCATTGATTCCACATTAACCAACGATAATAAACGCGGGTTTTAGATTGTCGGATAAGCGTGATGGTGAACAACTTATATACTGCGGCAGGCACGGTAACAGATAAAAACGCGCTCTGGACGGAGTACGCGCCACTGGTACGCCACGAGGCGCTGCGCCTGCAGGTGCGCCTGCCCGCAAGCGTCGAACTGGATGACTTAATTCAGGCCGGCATGATCGGGCTGCTTAGCGCCATCGACGGTTACGATCCCCAGCAGGGAACCCAGCTACGCACCTGGGTCACTCAGCGGGTACGCTGGGCGATGATGGATGAACTGCGCGAACGCGACTGGGTTCCGCGCCGGGTACGTAGCAATGCCCGCGACGTTTCCGCCGCTATTCACCGGGTTGAACAACGGCTGGGCCGCACCGCTTCGGAGCCCGAAGTCGCCGAAGAGCTGGGGGTGGATCTTGAAACTTACCAGCAAATTCTGATGGATACCAATACCAGCCAGCTCTTCTCCCTGGACGAACTTCAGGAAGAACAAGGGGGCAGCGTGGAACTGCCCGGTGAACAGCACGCACGCCAGAATCCACTCCAGCAGCTTCTTTCCAGCAGCCTTCGCCAGAGGGTTATCGAAGAAATTCAAAGACTTCCTGAAAGAGAACAGCTTCTGCTCAATCTCTACTACCAGCAGGAGCTGAATATGAAAGAGATTGGCGCCGTGTTGGGGGTAGGCGAACCCCGGGTCAGTCAGCTTCACAGCCAGGTCATTAAGCGCCTGCGCGCCCGCCTGCAATCCGCCGAATAATCTTTCTATGTAAGAAAACGTCAGAGCCCTCTCAACATGACTGACGTTTCTTTACACTCTGCGATACTCAACGCCTGGTTAAATAACGCAAGGTTCCGCCAAATTTACCGATAACACTAGCGTCAGTCTCCACCAGGAAGAGAGAAATGAAAACCCTGAAGTTATCCACGTACCTGAAAGGTGCGCTGGTCATATTTTGCGTTATCACCTTTATTACCAACGCGATGGTGATTATTAACGCCAATAAAACCCGCGACTCTTTTGCCCTATTTAGCCTTGCCGACAGAAACTCCCGGGAAATATCCCGTCTGGTGGATGCGCTCTATAGCGTTCGCGGCGACCTGAACTACGTTCACAACGACCCCAATATGTCCCATGAAACCATCGACAGAAAACATCGTGAAATTCAGGAGTCCATTGCCCGGGCAAAAGAACACGCCCGTATTTTCCAGGGTCTGGAACGTTCCAGCGCAGAGACCCGCATGAGCGCTGAAGAGATCGTCAAAGCCTTTAACGCGCTCGTCGCCCGCTATGACGGAAATATCCAGCAGTTGGAAAACTACAACAATACCGGTTTCGACAACGGCGAATATGAACGCAAGCTCAGCACGGCCATCGATCGCTATATGCAACAAAACAAAGCCGTCAGCCTCCATGCCCAAACAGATGCCGCTGGAGATCGTACCAAAGCAATCTGGACCGCCATCGTCTTTATTATTGTCACCGTCTTCATCTCCGTCTTCGCCAGCTTCTGGCTGCGCAAGAACCTGTTCCAGCGCCTGAGCTTGACTGCAAATACGCTGGAATCTATCGGTCATGGCGAGCTGTATCACAACTTCGACCCCGGCCCGCGTAACGAGATTGGCGAAATGCTGCTGGCACTGAAAAATATGCAGACCTCACTGGTTGATATGGTCAGCAAGATTCAGGGGGGATCAGCAAACATTACCACCAGCGCCGGCCGAATCGAGGTGGGCAACAACGATCTCTCTTCCCGTACCGAACAACAGGCCGCAGCGCTACAGGAAACCGCAGCCAGCATGGAAGAGCTGCGTATTACCGTGAAGCAGAACGCCGACAACGCCCGTCACGCCAGCCAGCTTACCGTCCACGCCAGCGATGTGGCCCGTAAGGGCGGCGAAGTGATGACCAATGTCATCCAGACCATGGATCAGATTACCGAAAGCTCGCGTCGGATTGCCGACATCAACTCGGTCATCGACAGCATCGCCAACCAGACCAACATTCTGGCGCTTAACGCCGCCGTGGAAGCGGCCCGGGCAGGCGAACAGGGTCGCGGCTTTGCAGTGGTGGCCAGCGAAGTGCGTAACCTGGCGAAGCGCAGCTCCGACGCCGCCAAAGAGATCAGCGGCCTGATTTCTCACTCGGTAGAAAGCGTTAACGACGGCGCAAAGCTGGTTGAAAAAGCCGGTGAAACTATCCAGGGCATTGTGACTTCTGTTGCCCAGGTGAGCGACATCATGAATGAGATCACCTCAGCCACCGATGAACAGAGCACCGGTATCGATCAGATTGCCCAGGCGATTAATGAAATGGACCTGGTCACCCAGCAGAACGCCTCGCTGGTTGAAGAGGTGGCATCCGTCTCCACCACCATGTCTTCTCAGGCTAATGCCCTGAAAAGCAGCGTGTCGATTTTCCAGATCCGTGAGCACCAGGAGCCGGTACGCCATAAAATCGTGCGCCCTGAACCGAAAATCGCCCACGTCGAAACACCGGCGAAGCCTGCCCGTCAACCAGCCAAAGAGGAGAAGACGGAAGTGCATGACGAATGGGATACCTTCTAATCCCGTCTTAGCGTTCATCTTGATGTAGCAGACCAGGCGGGGTTCTCCTCGCCTGTTTGCTTCACGCTGTTTTTTTCAAATGACACCGGCAATACCTTTCCTGATTCATCTGGGTAGAAGATGAAAGACGGCAACACTCCCCGGCTCAAAAATGCCGACAGGATTCCGGCTCTCAGGGACGCCCCGCAGGGATGCGGGGCGAGGACGCGCCTTACAGGGACGTTACATCGTCCCCGGTCCCGTTAAGAGAGCCGGGAGCACGGAGGGGACCCGAAGGGCATTTTTTTCGCCGGGCGCCGGGGGTTGTCAGGGGGCCGGGCGTAAGGCCACCTGACCCGTTCACCGGCTCCGCTATTTGCATAAGCAAAATCACCTTAAGGTGAACGGAACCTTCCCCCTGCGCTGCATGTTTATCCAGAAAATGGACTAACCACGATAACTTCATTTTCACGCTAACCTGCGATGAACCAAAAAAAAGCCCCCGAAACCGGGGGCAAAGGGCGGTGTAAACCGATTACTGCGCCTGTAACAGCGTACGCAGCATTAAGCAGGCATCGGGGCTGACATCCTGCGGATGGCGATAGTTAATGTTCTCCGTCGCGCGGGTCCAGAGCGCTACCAGCCAGTCGTACACATAGTGCGTGGCGGCATGCACCGGGTTCGCCTCCAGCTTCGTCAGTCGCTCGCTGCTGCGTGGGCGCACGCCAAGCGAAAAGATAGGGTGACCCGGGTTCCAGCGGCTGGCCGGACGCACGGAAGCATCCAAACCGGCATAGCCAAGCCAGGAGATAAAATCACTCAGGGCAGACATCACCCGGGCGCTGTCCGCCAGCGCGCTACGCTCACAGCCCACCAGAACCCGGGTAAACAACCCCGGCAGATTCAGGCGATAGCTGGTGGTAATCAGAATTTCGCACAGGGTACGACGCTGCGGGGTCGACAGGTTCAGGCCGTCGCTCCCCTTCTCTGCCCACTGTCGCAGGTGGTTCACCCACAGCCTGTGTACCGCATGTTCGAAATCGGCGCGACTGGCTTCAGGGGCAGCCACATCACGACGATCGTCTGCAAACAGATCGAGAGAAAAATCAAACAGATCGGTACCGGACTCCAGCGACGGCGGATACTGCTGCCACACGCGCTGTAGCGCGCTTCGGGCAGGCAGTAAGGCATTCAACAACGCGCCATGGCCCGCCGCCTGCTGCTGTAGCACCCTGACCAGCTCTTCCAGTTCAAGATTACTGGCCGGCCCCAGAGTGGCGGGATCCACTAACCAGCGCCGGAACAGTTCGCTGACCTCCGTTTCCAGTTCGCGCTGACGACGCTGGATCTGTGCAGTCCGTCTGTCATCCCCCAGGTTATCACCCAGCCAGCGCACCAGACGCCGGGCGTCGTTGTCCGTGATGACCTGGCAGACTCCCCAGGGATAGCGGGCGCTATCCAGCAGGCTCTGCACTGCGCTGTCTATGGATTCTGCGCCGGGAACAGCGTCGAAACGGGTATCAAAGGGCGTAATGGCCCAGGCCAGTCGCGGCGTGTCGGCAGTCGCAGGCAGCCAGTCAATCAGCAGGGAAGCCACCTCGCGGTTATCCTTGCGCTCCTGCACCGACTGACACACCAGCAGCAGATCGGGTTCGCCGTTCTGGCGATAAAATTCGCTCAGGAAATTACGCTTACTCAGGCCCAGGTTACGCCCGGTATCACGCTGAAAACCGGGGATATCCAGTACGTTAAGCGCTGGCAGATCTTCGACAGACCCGGCGCCAGAGGCCAGTTCGGCGCACAGCAGGGAAAGCTGGCTACAGGGTACGGCGATCGGCTCTGCAAGCTCGCCCCCCACCAGCGGGCGAACGCCGATCGACGCCGCTTCGCCTGTGGACTCCTCAGGAGCCAGGAACTCCATGACCGGCTGGCGATATCTGTCCAGCAGCAGTTGCTCCGGCGCCAGAACGTGACGCGCATTGCCCAACTGTTGCAGGGCAGAGGTCACATCCTGCCAACGCCGGGTCAGCGCGTGGTTGTCACCCCACAGCAGCGCCAGGCAGCGCGTGCGCTGCGCCAGACTCATCAGCGGCAGCGCTTCCGCCATTTGGCTCCAGATCCCCGGCTCGGCAATGCCCGTTAACTGGCGATAAGCCGCGGCCAGTCCGACAATCTGTTCCGCATCGATGCCGGTGGCTTCGCCGCTGTCGTAGCTGCGGCGAGCCTCGTCCAGACGCTCGCGCATCTGCGCAGGCTCAAAGGGGCGGCCATCGCCGCTGGCCATATGGTGACGCAGGAAAATCTGCGCCAGTTCCCCTTCGTTGAACAGCGTCAGGTACAACGGAAATCCCGGGTGCTCCGGCCAGTGGGCAGGACCAAAACGCACGGCCATCTGCGGCTGTTTGTCAGCCCCTGCCAGCGCGCTTAAAAACGCCGCGTGTTCCGGCTCCGTGACCATCAACTGTCTGAGATGGGCCTTACCCCGGGCCGAATGACCATACAGTCCCACGGTGGGCAGCGCGGCCGTCGCGCACTCGGCCTGTAAATACTGCTGACGTACCTGACGCAGGCGCAACAGAATACCGTCAGCGACATCGTCCAGCAGCGGCGATTGCTGGCGATTCACCGTCACCCAGTGGAACAGCGCGCTAAAGACGGCGGTGTTTAATGAAATAGAGGCGCTCATTTGTTGTACAGGTTCCCGCTGTCAATCCAGTATTCAGACACGCTGCCGCGTGAGTCGGTCAGGGTATTTAAGGTCAGGCTCAGCCGCTGCGGCGACACCTTCTCGCCGCTGGCGAGCCGGGCTTCAGCCAGTACGAATGCCTCTCCCTGTCCGGCTTCCTTGCTTAGCGCCAGGCGCACGTAAAGCGGCCCCTGGCTGGCAATGGCCACCGTCAGCTGCGGATCCACGATATTCAGGGTGTAGAGCGGCGTGGCGGGCCAGCGGGCATTATCCAGTTGGCGGAAACCCAGCCGAACGTTGCCGCGAATCGCAAAGGCGTTATCGCTCTCCAGACAGCCCCGTGGGTCATCCAGATCGATATCGCGATACCAGATATCTTCATCCGCCAGGCGGTTCTGTTCGTCCAGGACGCCCAGGTAACGAATGGTCGACCAGGCCTGAATCCCCGCGGTCTGGAACAGGAAACCCGGCAACCGCAGGGACTGTGACAGACTGAACAGCATGGCGCCCACCGCCGCGGTGGACTTCGGGTGGCCGTTAAAGGGGTACCACTCATGCACCGGGTAGTCGTTCATCATCACCATACGGTTGACCGGTACCGGTTGCAGATAACGCAGCAGCGCCTGAATACCCGGCAGTCCCACGGGGCGGCCGGTCATCAGTACCAGGTCGCAGTCGTACCAGGTGACGGCCTCGCACAGCGCATGCAGCGGCGACGAGATGGCAAAGCGCCGTTCCAACACCGCCTGCTGCAGCTCGGTAAAGTTGGTCCGCAGCGGCATGGCCGCTAAATCGAAAGGCGTCGCGTCATCCGCCAGCGCAGGCTGCACCAGTCGGGCGACTTCCGTGATCAGCTCATCGGAAAGCGGGTCCGTCAGCATATCGCCCGCCAGCATGTCGAGCCCGGGCAACCGATCGTCCGGACGGCTCCGTTCCCAGGCGGCCAGAATGGCGTTACCAAGCGGAATAAAGAATTGCAGCGTCATCTGCTGGCGCAGCATATCTCCGGATTCGGGGTACTCAGCTTCACCGACCAGCCGCTGCATCAGGATATCGATATCGCGCGCGCCGCACTGGCGTAGCCAGTTTGCCAGCGCCGGCAGCAGACACTGGCCAATCACGTCCAGCAGAATGTCGTCGCCCGCCACCCGGAAGCCTTCCCGGAACAGCAGGCGCGGCGTTATCCGCACGCTGCGGCTGTCATCTTCCTGCAACGAATACTCTGTAACGGCCATATCGGTGGTCCCGCCACCAATATCGATAGAGGCCACCCGCAGCGGATAGCGCTGTTCCGGGTCAACTCCCGGCCGGGCCAGCGCACTGAACAACGCCCCGGCGCTTCCGGCATAATTTTGATGAATCTCGTTATACAGCCAGAACATCTGGCCGCAGCTTGCCTCGTCCCATTCGGCCTGTACCACAGGCAGCGGTACGCTACGTCCCTGGTCCGCTTCCTGCGGATGCCAGCCCATAGCGCGCCAGACCAGGTTAATCGCCTGCTCCATCCGCTGGCGGAAAATATCACGCTCCCTGGCCGGCATACCGGTCGGCAGGGTTAAAATTAAGGTCCGCAGCTGGCGCGGCGCATCGGGGCGCCCCATGCGCAGGCGGTTATCCACGCTGTTAATCTGACTCAATGCCTGGGCCAGCAGCTCGCAGAGTAACTGGGTCATCAGCGCGCTGCGGCTGTAGTTTGCGGAAAATACCGGCAGACGCTCATCAGCGGGGAGCTCCGCCAGCGGCACGCCTTCGTCGTTCATCAGCATCATCAATGGCCGGACGATGGCTTCCGCTTCTGCGCCGTTAGCGCTGCGGCTAAAGCGCCACGCATTATCCACCGGCGAACAGTCCCACAGGTAGCGACGCGGGCTGGAAAGGCTGCATGCGCCGGAAATGGCCGGACGTCGGGCCGCGAGCTGGCAAGCGTCATGGCCCACCCGCACCTGTGAAGGCCAGATGAAGGCGTCGTCGCGCCCGCTTTCCACGGAATAAAAACGCTTGCCGAAATCGGCACGGGCAAAAGTCAGGCGACTAGGGAAAAACGACGCGCTGGCGAACTGCGGCGCCTCTGGCGAACGTAGCTGAAGCTGTGCGGTATGGCGCAGGCCGTTATCGCCAATGCCGTGATCTTCGATCAGGATCCCGCAGGTGTGGGTATTCCCCACATCCAGCACCAGATCCGCCGGGATCGTCTCCGTAGGCGATCCCGCCGCGACGATCTTAAGCTCGGGGATCGCCAGATGCTGCCCCATCAGTTCCAGCAGATTCAGCCAGTGCGCCTGATATTCGAATTTTTTCAGCGCCAGTTGAATATCGCCCTGGGTTCGGTCTTCCAGCTCCGCGGCGGTCATAAAGCTTTCCCGCAGCCAGCCGTCTACCCACGTCTGATCGATAAAGTCATCCAGCTCGCTATCGTGCCAGGCCAGCGCAAAGCGCGTACCGGAGGTAATATCGCTCTCGACCGGCGCCAGCAGCTCTTCCCCTTCGACATCGCGGGCGATACGGGTATCCAGCGCCAGCGTCAGGCGGTGGGTATGGCCTGCGTCATCCGGCTGCGCCAGGCGGCGAACCTGGAAGCGCGCCCAGTTGCAGGGGCCCTGGGCAAAGCGACGCATGGCGCTCACCCGCAGCACCGGCAGAGGCAACCATTCGCCATCCAGCAGATTTAAAGAGTGGCTGATGGAAATCCGGCTTTCCGGTTCAACCACCTCTGGCGTGCCGCCATCGTGGGCAGGCAGGGTAAACTTTTGCCGGTCCTGGTCCCACGACAGACGCAACAGCGGACCATTAGCCGTTTTACGCACAAAACAGCCGGATGCTCCCGGTTCGGCCAGCGTGATGCCAAAGTCCAGGAACTGAATGCCGCTATCCCGAATCAGGGAGACATCATGACGGTACGGATACAGGTTAACCAGCATGGCTTACTTACTCACTTTCTTAAACGTTAGCGGCAGGGATTGATCCTGATCGTTATAGCGCGCCTCGCAGCGAGCCGCGCCGGTCTCTCCCTGACGGCAGGCGATCTCCGGCATCGGATAGCGCGAGCCATCGCTACAGCGCGCCCGGGCGCGACTTTTCACCATCAGGGTGCCGGAAGGCATCAGTCCGGAATAAATATCCGTCTTACAGCTGAGCTTGCCGTCGAGCGCCAGAGTCGCACTCCCTTCGTTATCTTTGATTTGCAGCGTGATGGCGTGCAGCACCGGCAGTTTATCCGGTCGGACAACCGGCCCACGGTTCTCGCCGCTGATTCGCCAGCGGCCATTCAGAAAGCGGGTAGAGCCCGCCTTGACCGCATCGACGGGCATCACCAGCGCGCCCGGTGTTAGCGGCGGAGGCGGAGGCGGTGGCGCTTCCAGTACCGTGGCGAGCTGAAGCGGCAGCGTTGACGGAGCTGGCGGCTCAGGCGCCTTAACCGGCTCAGGCTCCGCTTCTTCGCTTATCTGCGGTACCGCCGTCTCCGCTTCCGGTGTGCCGGACAGCGTGAACCAGGCCGCCGCAGAAGCGATACACAGCATCAGCACCATGCCGCCTACCAGCGGTAAACTGCGCGAGCGCTTCTTCGGCGCAGGGGTTTCCACCTCTTCCGGCTCGACAGGCACGGCAGAGGTGGTTTCATAAAGGCGGGTACCCAGCGCGGCCTGGGTGTTAACCGCCTCAGGCTCCGGTACGGGCGGAGTGGGATCTGCCGCGGCGACAGGTTCAGGTTCGGGCACCGGTTCCGGTTCGGGAAACGGCTCCGGCGCCACGACGCTGCGCAGTACGATCAGCGCATCCTCCGGTACCTTCTGATGATGCGCAATAAAGCCCCAGAAGGTAATTACCGGACGATCGTCCACCAGAAAGACGTGATTGGCGCCGGGAAACATAAAGGCGCGCGCCAGCAGCAGACCAAAACGGCGCATCGACGGTCTGGAAGCCCGCTGGCTGCGTTCACTTAATGTCGTGACCTCCTCCAGGCAGCGCTCCAGCTGTTTGAGCGCCTTACGGCGTGTTTCGCCGTCAGCGCCAATCCAGGAAACCACCCGCTTTCCGGCGGGGGCATACCAGTCTACGCACTGACCTGCGTCATCGACCTGAGGAATCGCCAGAATACTGGCCGCCTGTTCCAGCCCGCGTAATCGCAGCGCCTCGCGGATCTGCACCGCAGACTCAAACACCGCCTGCCCGTTATTGCCTACGGCCTGAAAGTCATTCAGGGAACCGCTGCGAAGTAAGACGTGAGCCACGTTAACACGCTCCTGAGAGCCCGGGGGCTCCCGGCACCAGGTAGGTCACAGGACATCTCGTATTCATAGGCAGGTCGCTTTCACTCAGGAAGTGGGATCAGGGAATTACGGCCTATTCTATGGGATGCCAGCGCAGATCTTTTGCGCTAAAAACGGCCGTTTTTGCTGCTTAATTTGTTTTGACTTCCGCTTTATTTTATGAATGTGCCTGCCACTGGCCTGTTTTACCGCCCCCCTGATAAACAGCTTCAGAAAATAACAATAATGCCACCTACCGCGAACATTTAATCCACATTTAAAAGAATTATCCTGGCTATCATTTTTTCCCCATTACAATATTTTGACGAAAGTCAGAATAATAATTTCATTTAACCGTCATTTAATTTCTCATCCGTATATATCTATTGGCACCCATCCGCCCTGACCAGAGAAATGCATTCCATCATGATTCGTAATGACCAGGAAAATCACGGCGTAGAGAAAAAACCGAATCAGAATTTTATTATTATACTGATCTTTAACATTATTGTGTTCCCTGGCTATATTCTTTTTGAAAAACACGCCGAAATATACAATTGCGCCAGCGATTATGTTCATAATGAAAAATAAAAAAGTACCCGTCAGAAACATGCTACTGGCTATCAGCACCACGCTGGCTATCTGGCTGGTCGGGGCGCTACTGATCCACCAGCAGACCCTCAGCACTTACCAGGCCGAGGATAAAATTAGCATGGCCAACGCCATCAGCCGCATCGATATGATTTTTGAGACGGTCAGCCAGTCGCTGGGTAAGGCGTCCGACCTTTACAGCGACCGCTGCTCCAAAATGGCCCATTCGCTACGTCAGCTAACCGCGCTTTCCCCTTACTCACGCTCCTTTAGCATGGCGAAACAGGGCACCATTTATTGTTCGTCACTGGCGGGAGAGGTGGCCATTCCGGTTAGCAATTACTTTAAAAATGACAGGAAACTCTCTTTCAGCTATGGTCCTGTTCCTGCCCAAAAAACCCAGGTCATTAACCTGAAGCGCCAGTTTCAGAACGTCGAGATCATCGCCAGTATTCCCGGCTTCTATTTCTACAATGATCTGACCGGGCAGAACGACAAAGAGCAGCACTATCTGAGCATTGACGGCCACTATCTGGACAGCTCAGGGCGACTGCATACGGCACCGCTGGCGCGAGACAAAACGCGCACGCGAGTTCAGTCATCAACAAACTATGACTACAGCCTGGTCTATGTGCTGCCGGACAGCTACACCTGGCGACAGTACTACCATGCCTCTGCCGCGCTGTTTTTCGTTTTGCTGGCCATTGGTCCGCTGGCGGGCGTGTGGGTTTACAGCACGTTAATCAAGCCGAAATCCCTGCGTAAAAAGCTGGAGGTCGCTATCGACCGGGGTGAAATACAGCCGTGGTTCCAGCCCCAGGTCGATACCCTGACCGGCGAACTAACTGGCTGCGAGGTGCTGGCACGCTGGATCTCTACCAGTGATGGCATTATCCCGCCCAACCAGTTCATTCCCCTGGCCGAAGAGTCCGGGCTGATCATCCCGATGACCCGGAACCTTATGCGTCAGGTCAGAAGCTGGTTGCTGACGGAAAAACGCCGTATTACGCCGGGCTTCCACGTCAGTATTAACTTCAGTTCGCGCCATATTTTGTCCGGTCAGGTCATCGAAGACTGCCGCCACTTTCTGAACGGCCTTCCTGACGGGCTGATCCACCTGGTGGTCGAAATTACCGAAAGCGAAATTCTTAATGATAACCGCCAGATCAACGATGTTCTCACCCAACTGCACCAGCTTGGCGTGATTATCGCTATTGATGATTTTGGCACCGGGTATTCCAACCTCAGCTACTTACAGGACTATCCGCTGGATATTCTGAAGGTGGATCGCAAGTTTATTACTCATCTTGAACCCGAAGTCGCCCATCGTCATCTGATTGCCGGTATCATCGATATTTCGAAAAAGCTGGATCTGCGTACCGTGGTGGAAGGGGTGGAAACCGAAAAGCACGTAGAAAGCCTGAAACAGCTGGGAGCCACCTGGCTTCAGGGCTTCTATTACGGAAAGCCGGTTCCGGCCAGCGAATTTTCCCGGATCTGTCTCAGAAATACGGGCGCCTGACCGCGCTCCGCCGTGATACAGACCGTTTAAGCTATCTGGATAACCCAAGCGAACAGTCATCATCCGTGGCGCCCGTTTCCCTACGGGCGTTGCCTCCCTTCCCTTCATTATTCCGGGCAGAAAAGGCTCGAATGCTTCCGTTCACTATCCATTTTTTAAATTAAAAACAAATAGTTAACACATTCTGCACTTTTACAAAAGAAATCCACATTTTTGGGAAAGTTCTCATCTCTCTGACCGATAACTACTCCGTGCATTTGTTACCCACCGGCCCGAAGGTAGAGAGCTTTATGTTAAAAACAATACGAGCCCGCATCACTGCTGCGGGCATCGCTATCGTCGTCAGTGTTCTGATGTTGAACACTTTCCTTAACTACAGCGTTGCTCACAAAAACAACGATCAACTCATCAATGCCAGCCTGTCGTCCATCAGCAATAGTCATGCTACGGCGCTGGCCGACTGGATAATGATCAAGAAGCGCAATATTGAGTCATTAACCGATGAAGCGCTGATGGAAAATCCACGGCCTTACTTCCGTTCGATCATCGACGCTTCCGGTTTCACCAATATTTATGTGAGCTTTACCAATAAAACCACGCAGTTCGAAGGTATTACCGATGTGCCGCTGGATTATGATGCCACCTCCCGCCCCTGGTTTACCCAGGCCGTCAATGCGGGCCATACCATCGTGACCGAGCCCTATATGGATGATGCCAGCGGTATCCTGGTAGTGACCGTCGCGACGCCGATTACCAAAGAGGGCGTGCTATTGGGTGTGGTCGCAGGCGATATGGCGATGGACACGGTGATTAACAACGTGCTCAGCATCCATCCTGCGGAAAAGAGCTTTGGCATGCTGATTAACCGCAGCGGCACCATTATCGCTAACGCCGATCCCAGTCTGACGCTCAAGCCCATTACCGAGCTGTCGCCCAACTTCGACATGACCAAATTGTTGATGACCACAACGCGTAAAGAGGTGGAAATCGATAACGAAATGACGCTGGTTCGGGCTAAAGAGGTTGCAGGAACCGACTGGCTGGTCATGGTCGTGCTCAATAAAGCGGTAATGAACGAAGGCAGCGCCTGGATGTTAACGCTGTCGCTGATATCGCTGGTGGTACTGGCAGCGGGCGCTGCACTGATTATCAGCCTGATTATGGCCAAAGTGCTTAAGCGTCTGGCGCTGGTGCGCGACTCTATGCTGGCCATCAGCAGCGGCGATGCCGATCTGACCCAGCGTCTGCCGGATCAGGGGGGCGACGAGGTGTCGCAAATCGCCAGCGCCTTTAACCAGTTTGTCGGTAATCTGGGCGGAATCATGAGCCAGATCCGCGACACCAGCCATTCGGTACACACCGCGTCGGATGAGATAGCTGCTGGCAACCGCGAACTCTCCGGCCGTACCGAATCCGCCGCGGCCAGCCTGCAACAGACCGCTTCGTCGCTGGAACAGATTACGGCAACCGTCGCCCAGTCGGCAGACTCCGCGCGTCAGGCGGGAAGCATTACCGAATCCGCCACCAGTGCCGCCCAGCATGGCGGCGAGGTGGTTAATACTGTGCTCAGCACCATGGGCGATATTGAAAACGCCTCCGACAAAATTCGCGACATTATTAGCGTTATCGACGGCATTGCCTTCCAGACCAATATCCTGGCGCTCAATGCCGCGGTAGAAGCGGCGCGGGCCGGAGAACAGGGTCGGGGCTTCTCGGTGGTCGCCAGCGAAGTCCGCAGCCTGGCGCAGCGCTGCTCCCATGCCGCCAGGGAAATTAAAGATCTGATCGAAGCCACGGTTGAAAGCGTCATGTCTGGCGCCTGCCAGGTGCGGGAGGCTAATGATGCGATGGACAACATCATCATCAACGTTGAGAACGTCACGCAGATCATGAAGGAGATTCAGGACGCCACTGCCGTGCAGATGGTGGGAATTAACGAAATCAATCAGGCGGTGCATCAGCTCGACGGCATCGTTCAACAGAATGCCGCCATGGTGGAAGAATCCACTACGGCCGCCGCAGCGCTCCAGGATCAGGCCGCCAGCATGACCCGCGTCATTGGCCGGTTTCGGATCGAATAATTAACAATAACAGAGAGATAGCTCTCACCTTTTTTTCTGTCGCTTTCCGCCAGCTTCGCTGGCGGCTTTTTTCTGGTCATACCGCAATTAAAGAATTTTCACAATTAACCGATAGCACTACATAAGACTCCCCACTCCACTGATCTGAAGGGAATCAATCAGACATGTAGTGAGCAACGATTAAAGGGACTAAAGACCGTCATGCAACGAGAAGTAGACATACATAATCCAGCTACCGGCTCACAGCTCTGTGACAACATCAATAAGTTTATGGTCCGTGTGCCACTGACGGAACCGGAATTTAAAAAGCTCAGCCAGCTGATTTATCAACGTGCCGGTATCGTTCTGGCTGATAACAAGCGGGATATGGTTTACAACCGACTGTCCCGCCGTCTGCGGGCGCTAAATCTGGACAATTTTTCACAGTATATTGGCCTGCTGGAAAGCCATACGCTACACGCAGAGTGGCAACCCTTTATCAACGCGCTTACCACCAATCTGACCGCGTTTTACCGCGAATCGTATCACTTCCCTATTCTGGCCGAACACGCCCGTTCGCGCCCAGGCGGCTACAGCGTCTGGAGTACTGCGGCCTCTACCGGTGAGGAGCCCTGCTCCATCGCCATTACGCTGGATGAGACCCTGGGGCGCAGTACCGGCACCCGAATCTGGGCAACGGATATCGACACCGAGGTTCTGGACACCGCCACCCGCGGTATCTATCGCGAACTGGACATCGCCAAGCTGACGGAAGCGCAGAAAAAACGCTACTTCCTGCGCGGTACCGGCAGCCAGGAAGGCAAGGTGCGGGTGCGCCCCGAACTGCTCTCAGGCATCCAGTATCAGCCGCTGAATTTGTTGGATAACGACTGGGCCGTTCCCGGCCCTTTCGATGCCATCTTCTGTCGTAACGTAATGATTTATTTTGATAAGGATACGCAACGGAAAATTCTGCGCCGATTCGCTGGCATGCTGAAAGAAGGTGGAATTCTGTTTGCCGGACATTCCGAACACGTCAGCCAGCTTAGTGATGATTTCTATCTGAAGGGGCTGTCCGTCTATGGACTGACTAAGGATAAGCGATGAAAAAGATACAGGTACTGTGCGTTGATGACTCGGCATTAATTCGTCAGTTAATGACCGAGATCGTTAACAGCCATTCGGATATGGAAATGGTGGCGACGGCACCGGATCCGCTTATCGCCCGTGACTTAATTAAGCGCCATAACCCGGACGTGCTAACGCTGGATGTGGAGATGCCGCGCATGGATGGCCTCGATTTCCTGGAGCGCCTGATGCGGCTGCGCCCGATGCCGGTCCTTATGGTTTCTTCGCTGACCAGCAGGGGGTCGGAAATCACCCTGAACGCGCTGGAACTGGGGGCCGTGGATTTCGTGACCAAGCCGCAGATCGGCCTGCGAGAAGGGATGATGCACTATAGCGACGCCATCGCCGATAAGATCCGAGCCGCCTCGCGGGCGCAGATCGCACGCCATACACCCGCGGCGCCCCCCAGGCGCCTGGTTTCTCCTCCCATGGTGGGCAGTGAAAAAATTATCGCTATCGGCGCCTCCACTGGCGGTACCGAAGCCATTCGTCAAACCCTGGTGCCGCTGCCCCCCACCTGCCCGGGACTGCTGATTACCCAACATATGCCGCCAGGCTTTACCCGCTCCTTTGCCGATCGCCTGAACAAACTGTGCCAGATCTCGGTAAAAGAAGCCGAAGACGGCGAGCGTGTTATGCCAGGCCATGCCTATATCGCCCCTGGCGATAATCATATGGAGCTGGTGCGCAGCGGGGCGAACTACCACATCAAGCTGCATGACGCACCGCCAGTGAATCGCCACCGCCCGTCGGTAGACGTGCTGTTCCATTCGGTGGCGCGCACCGCAGGCAAGAACGCCGTGGGCGTTATTCTGACTGGTATGGGCAACGACGGCGCCGCCGGACTGCTGGCCATGCGTAATGCAGGGGCCTGGACTCTGGCACAGAGTGAAAAAAGCTGTGTGGTTTTCGGCATGCCCCGTGAGGCCATCGCCGCAGGCGCCGCCTGCGAGGTTGTCTGTCTGGAACATGTCAGCCAGAAAATGCTTAACGCCGTCGTGGGCCAGGCCCAGCGCATCTGATTAACCACGTTCCGGCCGCGCCGGAGATATTGAGACGTTTATTTAATTTTTTACAGAGGTAATGAAAAACATGGCCGATAAAAACATGCGCTTCCTGGTTGTTGACGACTTTTCCACCATGCGCCGCATTGTCCGCAACCTGCTTAAGGATCTGGGCTTTCATAACGTGGAAGAAGCCGAAGACGGTCAGGACGCATTGAACAAACTGCGTGAATCCAAATTTGATTTCGTCGTCAGCGACTGGAATATGCCGAACATGGATGGCCTGCAATTACTGTCTGAAATTCGTAAGGATCCGGCGTTGGGTCAGACGCCGGTACTGATGGTGACAGCGGAAGCGAAGAAAGAGAACATCATCGCCGCAGCCCAGGCTGGCGCCAGCGGCTACGTGGTGAAACCCTTTACTGCCGCGACGCTGGAAGAAAAGCTGGGCAAAATCTTTGAAAAACTCGGGTGGTAACGGTGATGGATACAATGACTACAGCCCAGGCGGCAGGTAACATTAACGACATTATTTCGCGCATCGGTAATATGACCCGCCTGCTGCGCGACAGCCTGAAAGACCTGGGACTGGATCAGACCATTATCCAGGCAGCCGAAGCCATCCCTGATGCCCGGGAGCGCCTGAGCTACGTGGTGAGCAAGACCTCTCAGGCGGCAGATACTGTACTAAACTGCGTGGACGAAGCGCGTCCTTTGCAGGACCGTTTGCACAGCGGTGCGGGCGAGCTCTCTCTGCGCTGGGATGCCTGGTTTGAGGATCCGATTGAGCTGTCCGATGCCCGTGAGCTGGTACGCGACACCCGCAGCTTTTTGAAAGAGACGCCAGCGCTGGTCGATAAAACCAATGCGCATCTGATGGATATTATGATGGCGCAGGATTTCCAGGATCTGACGGGTCAGGTCATCAAACGCATGATGGACATGATCCAGGAGATCGAAAAAGAACTGATCCAGGTTCTGCTGGAAAACATCCCGGAATCGGCACGCACGGAGCAGCCTAAAAATAGTGGACTGATCAACGGACCGCAGATAGACAGCTCACGCAATGGCGTAGTGGCAAGCCAGGATCAGGTGGATGACTTACTGGATAGCCTTGGTTTTTAAGCAACAATACCTCTCTTTATGCGCCAGCCGCCTGTTTTTATCTGCGGATCGGGCTGGCGCATCCCTTCATCGCTTTTTCGTGGGTCAATAGACGCTATCAGCGAAAAAGCGCCTAAAAGGCATCTCTTTTCCCCGCATGATTCTGGCCAAAATTTGGCATCCTATACAGCCTGAAACCCTCTAAATACAGAGCACAAACGACGGGCTACCGTGGCTGAAGAAAGCGACCAGGAAAAAACAGAAGACCCCACCCCCACACGACGAGAGAAAGCGCGAAAAGAGGGACAAATCCCCCGTTCGAAAGAGCTGACCTCGCTGTTGATGCTGGTGGCTGGCTGGGCACTGCTGTGGACGGTGGGGCACCACATGGCCCGCGATCTCGGGTTGCTATTGCAGGACGGGCTGAATTTCGATCACAGCATCATTAACGACCAGAAGACCATGGTGCGTCAGTTCGGGCGCCTGATACTGGAGGCGGTCAGCGCCCTGGTGCCGCTGATGATGGGGCTGGTGCTGGTGGCGATAGGCTCGCCGATGCTGCTGGGCGGTCTGCATTTCAGCGGCAAGTCGTTTAAGCCCAACTTTAAACGGATGAACCCGCTGCCCGGCATTAAGCGCATGTTTTCCAAACAGTTTGTATCAGAGATGCTGAAAAGCGTGCTGAAAGTCACCCTGGTGACGGTGACCTGCAGTCTGTTTCTGTGGGGCAACTGGGCCAAAATGATGCGCCTGCTGCACGAAACGCCATTGACCGCCATTGATGACGCGCTGGCCCTGATTTCGCAGTGCATGTTGCTGATTACGCTGAGCCTTATTCCAATGGTGGCTTATGACGTATTTTACCAAATCTTCAGCAACCTGAAGAAAATGCGTATGACCCGCCAGGAGATCCGCGACGAATTTAAACAGCAGGAGGGGGACCCGCACGTTAAAGGACGCATCCGTCAGCAGCAGCGGGCCGCGGCCCAGCGCCGCATGATGAGCGACGTACCCAAAGCGGACGTGATTGTGAATAACCCGACTCACTATTCCGTTGCCCTACGCTATGAAGAAGGCGCTATGTCGGCGCCAAAAGTGGTGGCGAAAGGGGCTGGCGCCATTGCGCTGCGCATTCGCGAACTGGGCAACGAACACCGCATTCCCATGCTGGAAGCGCCGCCGCTGGCGCGCGCGCTGTATCGCCATAGTGAAATCGGCCAGCCGATTCCCACCGCACTCTATAGCGCGGTGGCCGAAGTGCTCGCCTGGGTCTATGGGCTGCGCCGCTGGCGTAAAGAAGGCGGGCTTATCCCGCGCAAACCGCAAAACATTTCGGTTCCGGCAGGGCTGGACTTTGCACGAGAGAGTAAACACTGATGTCCAACATCGCCACAAAGCTACGCTTACCCAATCTTAAAGAGACCCAATGGCAAATCCTTGCCGGTCCGGTACTGATCATGCTGATTCTGGCGATGATGGTACTGCCGCTACCGGCGTTCCTGCTGGATCTGTTCTTCACCTTCAACATCGTCCTGGCGCTGATGATTCTGATGGTGGCCATGTTCACCCAGCGAACCCTGGAATTCGCCGCCTTCCCGACCATCCTGCTGTTCTCCACCCTGCTCAGGCTGGCGCTCAACGTCGCTTCCACCCGTATCATCCTGATGGAAGGTCATACCGGTTCAGCGGCGGCGGGCCATGTGGTAGAGGCCTTTGGTCACTTCCTGGTGGGCGGTAACTTCGCCATCGGTATCGTGGTGTTTATTATCCTTGTGATCATCAACTTTATGGTTATCACCAAGGGTGCAGGCCGTATCGCGGAAGTAGGTGCTCGCTTTACTCTGGACGGAATGCCTGGCAAGCAGATGGCTATCGATGCCGACCTGAACGCCGGTCTGATTGGCGAAGAAGAAGCCAAACGTCGTCGTACCGAAGTGACTCAGGAGTCCGACTTTTACGGCTCCATGGACGGTGCGAGTAAATTCGTCCGCGGTGACGCCATCGCCGGTATTCTGATTCTGGTTATCGAGATGGTCGGCGGCCTGCTGGTGGGTATGCTGAGCCACGGCATGCCGTTCGGCCAGGCCGGTGAAACCTACGTTCTGCTGGCGATTGGTGACGGTCTGGTCGCCCAGATCCCGGCGCTGATTATCTCCACCGCCGCCGGTGTTATCGTGACCCGCGTGTCGAATGAGCAGAGCGTGGGCGAACAGATGTTTACCCAGTTGTTCAGCAACCCAAGAGTCATGGTGCTGGCTGCGGGCGTAATCGGCTTGCTGGGGCTGATCCCCGGCATGCCGAACTTCGTCTTCCTGCTGTTTACCGGCGGGCTACTGGGACTAGCCTGGTGGCTGCGCGGCGCCGACGGCAAAGGGCGGACCTCTTCCGGAACCGCGGCAGACGGTCAGACGGAGAAAGATCCCATCAAGCAGGAGTCCCTGCAGGCCAGCGAAGCTACCTGGCAGGACGTACAGTTCGAAGATATGCTGGGGCTGGAAGTGGGTTACCGCCTGATTCCAATGGTGGATGGCGCCCAGAGCGGCGAACTGCTTGGCCGTATCCGCGGTATTCGTAAGAAATTCGCTCAGGATATGGGCTTCCTGCCGCCGGTGGTGCACATCCGCGACAATCTCGACCTGACGCCGACTCACTACCGTATTCTGATGAAAGGGGTGGAAATAGGCAGCGGTGAAACTCAGCCGGAGCGCTGGATGGCAATTAATCCCGGTAATGCCGTGGGCTCCCTGGAAGGCGAGCCCTGCCAGGAGCCAGCCTTCGGTCTGGAAGCGGTCTGGATCGACGAAGTTCTGCGCGAACAGGCTCAGACCCAGGGCTACACCGTGGTGGATGCCAGCACCGTGATGGCGACGCACCTTAACCATCTGATTGCCATGAATGCCAGCGATCTGTTTGGTCGTCAGGAAACCCAGCAGTTGCTCGATCGCATCACCAAAGATATGCCGAAGCTTATCGAGGATCTGATCCCCGGTACCGTCAGCCTGACCGTGCTGCATAAGGTTCTGCAAAATCTGCTGGCCGAGCGCGTCTCCATCCGCGATATGCGCTCGATTATTGAAGCCCTGGCCGAACATGCGCCGGGCCAGACCGATCCGGATGAGCTGACCGCGCTGGTGCGCGTGAAGCTGGGTCGCGCCATTACTCATCAGTGGTTCCCGGGCAGTGGGGAGCTGCAGGTGATTGGTCTGGATGTGGGGCTGGAGCGCATTCTGATTCAGGCAGCCCAGAGCGGCAGCGGCCTTGAACCGGGCATCGCGGAAAACCTGATGATTCAGACGGAACGTGCGCTCCAGCGTCAGGAGGCTATGGGTGCGCCGCCGGTACTGCTGGTGAACCACATCCTGCGTATGATGCTGTCGCGCTTCCTGCGCCGCGCCATGCCGCAGCTGGTGGTGATGTCCAATATGGAGATCGCAAACCATCGCCCTATTCGGATGAGCTCTATCGTGGGGGGTCAATAGTAATGCGCCGCAGTATCGCTCTGGCTTTGATTTGTGGTCTGTTACCGCAGGCCGCCCTTGCCGCCACCGCCTCCTGGAGCCAGACCACCGTCGGCGGCATACTGAGCGTCGGCAACCAGATAATGTCCGGCAGGCCGCTAACCCCTTCTGTCGCCGTACCGCCTCAGGCCACCGTCACCCGTATCAGCTGGCGGATTTCGTTACTCAATCCCCCGCCACCGGGGCTGGAGATTAAGCTGTGCACCCAGGCCCGCTGCGTCAAAATTGACGCGCTGGCCGGCCAGCGAGCGCTGCCGGAAAATATGCGCCCCGGCGATACCTGGCGCTTTATTTATTCGGTAAATCAACGCGGCCAGCTACGCCCGCCGCTTAATGTCGTCAGTCAGCAGCTCACCGTGAATTACCGTCTGACATCATCATAAAGGAAATTTGAGCCCAGGTGCGGGCGAGCGGCCCGCCCTGCCATACCCCATTCCTGAATGCCTTGTAAGCGCTCTTTCTCAACACCTTTCTGCTCCAGGTTTAGTGCATGGTTATAAAGAGATCCTCATGTTGCGGTGAACGGCGCCAAAATAATTTGCCTGGACTGTAGCAGCCCGGACAGCGTCTGAGTGTGATATCCTCAATAAAAAACACCCATCATTAATGCAGCATATCAGCGAACGCCGTCATTGAGACCGGTCTGGAATAATAAAAGCCCTGATGAAGATAAATCCCCAGTCTCTCCAGTTGCTGTTTTTGATACTCTGATTCCACGCCCTCGGCGATCAAAATGACATTCATTGCCCGGGATGCAGCCAGTAAACCCTGGAGAATCTTTTTATAATAAAGCGTCTGTTCCCGACATCGGGTCAGGCTTTTATCCAGCTTGATAGTATCAACCTCAACCAGATTAAGATAATCAAACGCCGAAGACTCAACACCAAAGTCATCCAATGAAATCTTTATACCTTGCTGATTCAAAAAATGGCTCGCCTCGATAACATCATCACCTATTTCCTGATGAATATGACGTTCGACAATTTCAACCTGAATATGAATGTTGTTACCAGCAACTTTTTTCAACTGAACCAGGCGCTGAATCAGCGTTCTGTCACAAAGCTGAAACAGACACAGATTGAGAGAAAACGTAAAGCCGCTATCCAGTTTATTACGCTGCTGGATGATAAACCCCTGAAGTCTGGAGATTAATGCCATCGAATAAATACTGGCAAACTCAGGTTCTTCAAGGTGACGAATAAGCTCCCCGGTAAGTATGTATTCATCGTTAATCAGAAACCTGGCCAGAGCCTCAACGCCAATAACGCGATGAGACGTCGAATTAAATATTGGTTGAAAAAAAAGCGTTAGTGACCTTAAGCCCTCAGTAATTCCAGGAAATAACTCTGCGTTAACATCACCATCTCCATACTCCCTGTCAGGGTATTTATCAATATAAGCCTTCATCTCCCCGCCTGTGTTTAATAAAAGTTAATAAATTGAAATTAAATTTGCATAATCAGATTATTCTGATGCATATTGCTCTTCCGGTGACGATCGCGGCTTACGGGGGTGATAATAACGGAAAACGCAAAATTTCGAGTATTTATATTGATAAATCACATGATTATAGGTTAAGACACTGAAAATATGTGGTTTTACAGAGTAAGTATTCATGGATACAAAATATCCTACCAAAAACGATTTGACTGCGGGTAAATCCTGAACGGAAATTTAATGTAAAGGTCTTATGATGGTTTATTTAATTAATGACACGGTTGTTTTTCGAATGGAAGATGGCGCGTTATGGAATACCACAGCTGCGGAAGAAATCATCCACATCTCCTCTACCATCGCCAGGATACTAAGTTTTTTCATAGAAAATCATGGCGTGATCTTAAGGAGGACGGCCATATTATCAGAAGTCTGGGAAAAATATGGCTTGTATTCATCCAATAATACGTTGAATCAGTATATCTCGATACTGAGACGCACCTTTGTACGGCTGGGTCTGGAAGGCGAAGTTATTCAAACAATACCCAGGGTCGGCTTTATTATGCTGGAACACGTTGGTATCCAGGCGATTGATCTCAACAATACACAGGAAAACGATAAGCACTCCGACACTTCCGCAGTGCAAAAATCACCCGCCGAAAATATGCCAGGTTGGCAGCATCTCAGGCTCAGTTCGGGAAAGCTGATCAAAGCCTTTGCGATTAGCGTTATCGGCATCGCGTTTCCCTGCCTGATTTATGCTATCCACCCGAACAATACGCCAGCGCCTAATCTGATCTATGATCAAAAAAATCGCCATGGCCCATGTGAAATCTATTCACTAAGTAAAAAAACGTCTGACTGGATAGCAGCAGATGACAATCTTCAACGCTTGTTGGATAAAAGTAAAATAACATGCGACGAAGGGGACACCATTATTCTGAAGGTGAGTGAATATTCAATAAATGCTCATCCGGAACAGTTGTTTGTAGCGAATTGCCTGCCCGATGAAAATGCTCCCACTACATTCAAAGCCTGTAAGAGCATCTATCACTATGAATAATAAAATAATATTAATCGCCAGTTTTCTGACACCGCTTATTATTCTGGCGGTGTTACTCTTTACTGTACTACACCCCACGCGCAATAATCGTGTTGATATTAGCTGCATCTCATCCTTCGAATCTTCATCGGATATTGCACACTTCAGTACTCATGGTTACTTCATGCTGCAAACCCAAAGCCGTCATACAGGAATCATCAGGATCTCAGCCATCCTGAGGGTCAGCGGCGCCGACAGTTCAGCGAATCGATACCGGGTTGCCCGCGACCTGCATTTTAAATATGCCGCCGATCGCGAAGGGAATATGACGATGAGACATATCAAAATCCATAAGAGGAATGTCGATACCATCACCGATGAACTCTTCAACCGCTATGTGTTCAGCGTGGAGCCGCACAAACAGTACTCGATAGTAAAAATGAAAAACGCATATCTGATTGGCAATAGACTGATGCCGCTCTGGAGCTGCGTGAATCTTTAGTCGTTTGAGGGTAAAGCGCGCACGCCACGGGCGCGCTTATGATTAGCCAATGTCGCCCATAATCTGCGTCAGACGCTCAAAAACATCGCTGATCAGATATTCAGCGAACGGCGCCAGGGTGTAGATCAGCAGCGACATCGCCACCATTCCCACCGTCAGGGTCAGCGGGAAACCCACCACAAAGATAGAGAGCTGCGGCGTCAGGCGATTCAGCAGACCCAGGGTAATATTCAGCGTCAGTAGCAGGGTAATAATCGGCAGTCCCAGCATCAACCCGTGGGAAAAGATAATCCCCCCGGTTTTCACGATAGCCAGAAAGCCGTGGCCATTCAGCGGTTCCGGGCCGATGGGGATCACGGTAAAGCTGTCCGCCAGAATGGAGATCATCCACAGATGGCCGTTGAATGCCAGAAACAGCAGAATCATCAGCACGTTCAGTAATCGCGCCAGTACCGGCATGTTAGGGCCGCCGGAAGGATCGACGAAGGTCGCGAAAGAGAGCCCCATCTGCAGGCCGATTATCTCCCCCGCCGTACGTACCGCGGCAAAAATCATCTGCATGGTCAGGCCAATGGCCGCGCCAATCAGAATCTGCTGCAGCGCCAGCCACAGCCCGCTCACCGTCACAATATCAACCTTCACCGGCGGGAGCGAAGGCGCAATCAGAAAAGAGATGAGCATCGCCAGGCCAATTTTCACCCGGGTGGTTATCTGTTTTTCACTGATAATCGGCGCCGTGGTAAACAGCGCCAGCACCCGCACGCTGGGCCAGAAGTAGTGGCTTATGAGCGCACCAACCTGGGAAATATCGACCTGGTACATGTCAGCCAATAATGTACGGCAGGCTGTTAAACAGCGTGCGCATATAGTCCAGGAACATATTCATCAGGGTCGGACCGGCGAGCACCACGGTCAACGCAACGGCCAGAATTTTCGGGATAAACGACAGCGTCATCTCGTTAATCTGGGTCGATGCCTGGAGGATACTGACCACCAGGCCGGTAATCAGGGCGGCAATCAGCAACGGTGACGCCATAGAGAATCCGATGCGCATAGCCTGATAGCCGAGCGCCATAACGCTTTCAGGAGTCATAGCATGTCCTCGTGATTAACTGAAAAAGCTCTGGGCGAGCGAACCGGTCAATAGCTGCCAGCCATCCACCAGAACGAACAGCATCAATTTGAAGGGCAGCGAAATACCGGCTGGCGGCACCATCATCATCCCCAGCGCCATCAGCACGCTGGCGATCACCAGGTCGATAATCAAAAATGGTATAAAGATGGTAAAGCCTATCTGGAATGCGGTTTTCAGCTCGCTGGTAACAAACGCCGGCAGCAGAACGCGCATCGGTACATCTTCCGGCCCCTGAAATCCATTCTCTTTCGCCAGCCGGGCATAGAGCGCCAGGTCGGTTTCCCGGGTCTGGTTTAGCATAAATTCACGCAGCGGACTGGCCGCACGATCGAGGGCGGTTTCCATATTAATTTTATCTTCGGACAGCGGCAGGTAAGCGTCCTGATACACCTTGTCGAAAACCGGCGACATCACGAAAAAGGTTAAGAATAGCGCCAGTCCCAGCAGCACCTGGTTCGGCGGGGACGACGGCGTGCCCAGGGCGTTACGCAGCAGACCCAGCACGATAATAATGCGGGTAAAACCGGTCATCATCAGCAGCACCGCGGGCAGGAAGGTCAGCGACGTCAGCAGGACCAGCGTCTGCACCGGCAGTGACCAGCTTTCGCCGCCGCCAGGTAGCGGTCGGCTAATCACGATTCCCGCATCAGCGGCCAGCGCGCTCTGTACAGGCAGCAATATCAGAAACGCCAGCGCCAGCAGCGGCATCAGACGACGGTTCAGGGTAAAGCTCATTGCGGTGACTCCGGTTTACGACCCTTCTTCAGCAGCGCCCCCAGCGCCGCCTGAAAATCCACGACGGCTTTGCCGGTTTCCGGTTCTCCGTCCGCCGCCCGAGCGTCCAGGGTATGCAGATGCGTCACCTGCTCCGCCGTTACGCCCAGCACCAGCCACTTGCCTTCAATCTCTACCACCGCCACCTGCGCCTTCTGCCCCAGCGAGCACTGACTCTTAACGCTCAGCAGCCGCTGACCGGGGTGCTTCAGCGAGGTCAGGTTAAACCGGCGCACCAGCCAGGCGATGGCCAGAATAAACAACAGGATAAAACAGAGTGCCCCGCCGACGTTCACCATCAGTGAAGCCGGCGTGGTCACAGGCGCCGATGGCGCCGGGATGGAAACCTGATTTTTCATCAGCGGCTCAGACGGCGCATACGTTCGGAAGGCGTGATGATATCGGTAATGCGGATGCCGAATTTATCGGACACCACCACCACTTCGCCCTGGGCTATCAGGTAGCCGTTGATCAGAATATCCAGCGGCTCACCGGCCAGACCGTCAAGAGACACCACTGAGCCCTGACTCAGGCGCAGTAGTTCTTTGATAGTCATCTTGGTGCGCCCCAGTTCCACCGTCATTTTGACGGGAATATCCATAATCAGATCGAGATCGGCGGACAGATTCATCTGCGGGCTTTCTTTATCCAGGGCCTGGAAAACGGCGCTGCTTTCAGCGGTGAGCTGCTCGCTCATCGCCTCGCCCCAAAGATCGTCCACAGACTCCTTTTCCGGGCTGGACGGCTGTTGGGTATCATTCATGGGGTAATTCCTCGTCGTTCAGGGACTGTAATGCGGAGTTAAACAGGTGTTCTACCTTCAACGCGTACTGACCATTCAGGCTGCCGTACTTCCCGTACAGCACAGGGACATCATCAACCGTCACTTCGGTGCGTTCTGGCGCGTCGATCGGAATGACATCACCCTCTTTCATCTTAAGCACTCGCGAAAGACGGGTAGGGATCCGGGCGAAGTTCGCGACCAGCTCTACTTCGGACGCTTTCACCTGGGTGGCCAGGGTATCGCGCCACTGTTCGTCTTCCTGACGCGAGTTTTCCAGCGGTGGGCTGGTCAGCAGCTCGCGCAGTGGCTCAATCATGCTAAAAGGGATACAGATCTCAAATTCCCCGCTCTGCGCGCCAATCTCCACGTAAAACGGCGTGGTCACCACAATATCGTTCGGCGACGTGGTGATATTGGTAAACTTCACCTGGATTTCAGCACGTACGTACTCGACATCCAGTTTATAAATGGAGCTCCACGCTTCACTGTAGGCGTCCAGCGCCATATTCAGGATGCGCTTGATGATGCGCTGTTCGGTCGGCGTAAATTCACGCCCCTCGACCTTGGTCGGAAAACGCCCGTCGCCGCCAAACAGGTTGTCCACGGCCACGAACACCAGATTGGGCGAAAAGACGAACAGCGCCGTACCACGCAGTGGGTTCAGGTGCACCAGGTTCAGGTTGGTGGGCACCGGCAGATTACGTGCGAACTCGAGGTACGGTTGAATCTTAATATTGCCGACGGTGACATCCGGGCTGCGGCGTAGCAGGTTGAATAGCCCGATACGAAACTGTCGGGCAAAGCGTTCGTTGATAATCTCCAGAGACTGAAGACGCTCACGCACCACGCGACGCTGCGTAGTGGGATCATAGGGCGTCACGTTATCGCCCGGCAGAGCAGCGTTCTGGGCAGCGGTATCGTTTTCCGCGCCACTGCCGCCGTTAAGCAGGCGGTCGATTTCGGCCTGGGATAAGATGCTGTCAGACATGGCGTTTACCGCAGGATAAAGGCGTTATACAGCACGTCGGTGACGGCGGCAGTACGGTCAGAAATAGGCTTATTCAGCTCCGTTTTAATCTGATCGCTCAGTGCCGTTTTACCGTCGTTGGTCGCCAGCTGTTCGGCGGTCTGCTGAGAAAGCAGCACCAGCAGGCGGCTGCGAATTTCCGGTAAGAACTCTTCCAGTAGAGCCCGGGAGTTTTCATCGCGCAGACGCAGCGTCAAACCGATATACAGCACGCGATCGGCGTCTTCTTCGGTCGGCTTCAGGCTGACGGTAAAGGTTTCCAGCGGCATATATAGCGGAACCTGACTGACTACGGGCGGCTGTTCTTCGACCCCATTGGCAATCTGTGATTTAACATTTTTCAGCTCATACCAGGTGTAACCGGCGGCGGCACAGGCGCCCAGAGCGATGAGGGCAAACAGAGCAACCCCCAGTCCCCCCTTTTTCTTCTTCTCATCCGCTGAATCTTTCTTTGCCATGGAATTTCTCGATCCTTTCACAACATTAGCGCCAGCCCCGGCGCTAAAACTTCGTCAACAACGCAATAATATGCTGCACATTATCGCAGCAAACTTTTGAAGCAATGGTCCGAATAACACGGGAAAATAGCGCCACATCGACCGTTAAAACGGGATCAGGCAAAGGTGTCCACACCGCCTGGCCGCATGATGGTTCGGGTCTGAACAGTGGTCTGTTCGGCCTCATCCTGGCCGCTACCGCCTGCGCCTGAGCCATTGCCACCCTCGCCGTCACCCCCCTGACGATTTTCACCAGAAGCATCCTGCCAGGGCGCAGCATTATCGGCGCTGACGCTGCTTTGGCTCAGTTCGATACCCGCTTCAGCCAGTGAGGTTCGCAACTGAGGCATAGCCGCTTCCAGCGCGGCGCGCACGTGGTGGTTATCAGAGACAATATGCAACTGGGCCTGCTCCTGGCTCATACGAATATTGAGCTGTAGCGCGCCAAGATCCTGGGGATGCAGCCGCAATTCGGCGTTGTGAATACCGTTGCGGGTAAACATGGCCAGCTGCTGCCCCAGCGCCTGCTGCCAGGCGGCGGAGCCCAGCGGCTGACTAAGGACCGGCGCCGCATTGGTACTGGCGGTCGCCAGCGCGTTGGCGTGGCCCGTAGTGCCCCCTTCCGGCGCCAGACGCAACAGCGCGGCGTTCAGAGGCTGGGTTTCATGCGTGACGCCCGCCTGAGGCAGTGAGGATTCCTGCACCAGCGCCGTCGCGTTGGCTCGGCTGGCCTCGGTCATCTCGGGCTGTACCGCCATTTTGCCCTGGGTCAGCGCATCGTTCACCGGCGCCTGTTCCTGGCCGGAACGGCGCTTTTCAATATTCAACGCCGATGCCACCAGCGCCGGAATATGTCCGCCGGACGACGTAGTAGCGGCACTGATTGACGCCAGCGTGGTTTTGCCTTTACCTTCATCTTCGATCAGGCTTTTAAGCAACGTTGTGGCCTCTTCTCCGGTCACCCCGTCAGCGCTGGCGCTAAGGCGCATAAGCAGCGCGTCTTTCTGCTCCTGCGTCTGCGGCTCCGGGCTATTGGTGAGCTGCGCCAGCCACTGCTGAAGCTGCTGTACCTGCCCGCCGTCCAGCGCCGTGCCTTCCGGCAACGTGCCAGATTCCAGCGCATCGCGAATCTGCTGTATCAGTTTTTCAGCCAGCGGCAGCGTATCTGTCGTCATCTCCGGCATAACGTCGGCAACCGTTTCATCGCCAGGCAGCGCCGATGCCAGTTGCAGCGCGAAATCCGCTTCCCCGTTCGCAGTGCGCGCCTCAGGCGAGGAAGCAGCCAGACCCGCCACGCCCATATTCGGTAATGTATTCGGAATCATAAGTTATCCTTCCTCAGGCTCGCGCGCTGCGCATATTCATCCATCAATTTTTGATCCAGCTTGTTCTCTCGCAGCAGCTGGGTTGCCATCGCCCGGTCTCTGAGCGTTTCAAACGCGTTCAGACGCTGCTTTTTCTCCTGCCAGGTTTTCAGCGCCAGACTGACATGATGCTGGCACTGAGCCACATGCTGACGATGGTGCTCAAGGGTTTTGTCCAGGGATGTCATAAACTGTTGATAATTCATCCAGTTCGTTGCCGCCATTCCCTCGGCCGTCATATTGGTATGTAGCCGCTGTCGGTATTCCTGCTCATAGTTAATGAGCTGGTTCAGCTGCTCTTCCGCCTGCTGGCAGGCCAGACGCATTTTGCCTAACTGGGTGGTCGCCTCCTGCAAGGCCTCTTCGGCCAGTTCTCGCAAGGTGTCCATTGGGGAAGCGGTCGCCATTTATTCCTCCTGTGTTACCGGGAAGAGAGGTCGGGGAACAGCGCAAACAGCGCCTCGCGTGCCTCTTCATAACTGCTGCGTTCAAGGATGCCCTGCTGTAACCAGGCCTCCAGTTGCGGATAAATCCTGATAGCGTGATCGAGCTGCGGGTCGCTGCCCGCGGCGTAGGCGCCCACGCTTATCAGATCGCGGTTGCGTTGATAGCTGGAGATCAACTGCTTAAAGGTGTTCACCATCTTGTAGTGTTCCGGGGCAATCAGCTCGGTCATGGCGCGGCTGATAGAGGCTTCGACATCGATTGCCGGATAGTGACCGGATTCAGCCAGACGGCGTGACAGCACGATATGGCCGTCGAGGATCGCGCGCGCCGAGTCGGCGATCGGATCCTGTTGATCGTCCCCTTCGGTCAACACGGTATAAAACGCGGTGATCGATCCGCCATCCTGGGTGCCGTTCCCGGCGCGCTCCACCAGCGCGGGGAGCCTGGCGAATACCGAAGGCGGGTAGCCTTTGGTGGCTGGCGGTTCGCCAATGGCCAGCGCGATTTCGCGCTGCGCCATGGCATAACGGGTCAGCGAATCCATGATCAGCAGTACATCCTGTCCGCGATCGCGAAAGTCTTCCGCAATGCGCGTAGCGTAAGCGGCCCCCTGCATACGCAGCAGTGGGGAAACGTCCGCGGGAGCGGCGATGACCACGGCGCGCTTCAGGCCCTCTTCGCCCAAAATATTTTCAATAAAGTCTTTAACTTCGCGCCCGCGTTCACCGATCAGTCCCACGACGATCACATCGGCTTTTGTGTAACGTGCCATCATGCCAAGCAGCACGCTTTTACCCACCCCGGAACCCGCAAACAGGCCCACACGCTGCCCCTTACCAATGGTCAGCATGCCGTTAATGGCGCGTACGCCGGTATCGAGTACGTTATGGATCGGCACCCGCTGAAGCGGGTTAAATGGCGGGGTAATTAGCGGTGCGCGATAGCCGGTATCCGGCGCGGGTTTACCATCAAGCGGCCGGGCGCTGGCATCCAGCACCCGGCCAAGAAGCTCAGGGCCAAGGGGCAACTGCTTACCGGGCGGCAGGCCATTTACCATGCCTGGGGCATAGACGCGGGCGCCGGGCAGAATGCCGTCTACCTGCTCCAGCGGCATCAGATAGAGCATCTGGCCGTTAAAGCCCACCACCTCGCTTTCCACCTGCTCAATGCCCTGGCCGTTATTACGTTCGATAATGCAGTTGGTGCCGATAGGAAGCTGCAGTCCGGTGGCCTCCATGACCAGCCCGGTGGCACGGGTCAGCTTGCCGTACTGACGGTAGGGCGCCAGGTTCTTCATCCGCTTTTCACTACGGCTCAGGGTACTGAGCCAGCGGTCGAGGCGCGCCGTCATAACAGCGTCTCCTCCTGGGTCAGATGGCACAACGCTTCCCAGCGAGTCCCCAGGGTGGCATCCAGTTCGCCGTCGGTAGAACAAATACGGCAACCGCCGCGTAAGATCTTGCCGTCTGAGTACAGACGCCAGCCGTGATTTTCCAGGGTGCTGCCCAGCTGTTCCTGAACCATCGGATAATCATCCGGGCTGACCCAAAGCTGCGGCTGGCCGTTGAACAGCGTCTCTTCATGCAGCAGCTTACGCACCTGTTCAACCAACGCGCTGGCATCGCACATCGGCGCCTGACCAATGACCTGACGGGCGGCGGTGAGCGCCATCTGCACCAGGCGCGCCGGAATCACTTCATCCAGGCTTTCCATGGTGACGTTAAAGTCCTTCAACAGGCTGGCGAACTGGTCTGTCAGTTCCTGTTGTTCGGCTTTGGCCTGCGCCAGACCCAGTTCGATCCCTTCGGCTTTGCCCTGTTCAAGGCCGCGCTCATAGCCCTGGGCATGACCCTCTTCTTCGCCCTTTTTCAGTCCTTCGTTGTAACCCTGCTGCTGCGCCTGCTGACGCAGACGGTTAAGCTCGGCCAGCTTCTCTTCCGGGCTACTCTCTACGCCTGCCTCGGGAATCGGCGGCAGGCTATCCAGCGACGCAAAGGGAGAACCGAGATCTTCCGGCATCCAGCGGCGCCAGTCGTGCTTCAGACGCCCGTCAGACATACTCGTCCTCGCCACTGCTCAGTACAATCTCGCCGCTTTCCGCCAGGCGGCGCACCACCATCAGAATGCTCTTCTGCTCGGTCTCGACCTGAGACATACGTACCGGGCCGCGGGAACTGAGATCTTCGCTGAGAATCTCGGCCTGGCGACGGGACATATTGCGGAAGAACTTGTCGCGCAGCGGCTGTTCAGCCCCTTTCAGTGCAACGATAAGCGATTCGTTTTCCACATCCTGCAGGATGCGCTGAATGCTGCGATCTTCCATTTCGACCAGGTTTTCGAACAGGAACATTTCGTCGATAATCTTCTGCGCCAGTTCGCCGTCGTATTCGCGAACCGCCTCGATGGCCGCCTCTTCCTGCTGCGATTTCATCAGGTTCAGGATCTCCGCCGCCGGACGGATACCGCCCATCTTACTGCGCTTGATGTTCTGACCATCCAGCAGGTTGTTAAGCACTTCGGTCAGTTCCTGCAGCGCCGCCGGCTGAACGCCGCCAAAGGTCGCGATACGCAGCATGATGTCGTTGCGCTCGCGGTCGTCGAATCGTGCCAGTACGTCCGCCGCCTGGCCGCGTTTGAGATGCACCAGGATGGTCGCGATGATCTGAGGATGCTCTTCGCGGATCAGATCGTACACCATCTGAGGCTCCATGAAGTTCAGGGTTTCGATACCGTTGGTACTGTTCTGAGAATCCAGCAGATCTTCCAGCAGGCTGGAGGCGCGCTCTTCACCCAGCGCCTTCACCAGGACGCTACGCACGTAGTCATTGGTATTTACGCTCAGGGCGGAGAAGTCCGCCGCATCTTTATGGAATTCGCGCAGGACTTCGGCCAGCTGCTCATGGGTAAAGCTGGTCATGTTGACCATCGCGGAGCTGATCTGGGTCACTTCCTGATTGTTGAGGTGTTTAAACACCTCAGCAGCCCGGGCTTCTCCCAGCGTCATCATCAGGATGGCGCTCTTCTCAATCGCATTCATGGGTTATTTCTGCTCTTTACTTAGCCATTGACGGATCACCAGGGCAATCACCTGCGGCTCCTGGTCGGCCATGTTGCGGATGGTCTGGCTGTGCATTTCTGTTTCAGTACGCAACTGGGCACGGGCGTTCTCTTCCTGCTCGGCACGGGTGCTCTGGCGCGGCGCTTCCGGTTTGGCCCGACGGGCTTCTTTATCGGCCTCGATTTGCATGCGCGTCAGTTCACGCTGTTTCTCGAGCTGCGGACGAATGCCCTTACGCCACAGAATCCACGCCACCAGAAGTACTACCAGATAACGCAGGCCAGAGAGCATCAGGTCGATGAAGCGATCCTGCTGCCAGAACGGCAGTTCCACGCTCAGCTCGCTGTTATCGGTGAACGGCGAATTCACCACGCTCAGGTTATCGCCGCGATCGGTTGAGTAGCCCATCGCACCGCGTACCAGCTGATTGATCTGATCCATCTGCGCCTGGCTCAGGGCGACCTGCTTACCTTCTTCGTCATTCTGATAGTTCACCACCACCGCAACGGACAGACGCTCAATATTACCTTTGCCTCGTTTGGTATGGGTCAGCGTGCGGTCCACTTCATAGTTGGCGGTTTCATCGCTGCGATTGCTGTACGGGCCACTCTGGGTCGAGTTGGTGCTTACCGTATTTCCTGCCGCTGCGTTATTGTTGTTGTTATTGTTGTTGGCGCCAGCGTTAGCGTTGTTATTCCCCTGGGCGGGCGGCGTTTCAATCGGCGCGCTCGGCGGTGGTGCGGGCTGGTTGCTTAGCGCTCCCGGCACGCCACCCACGTTGCCCATACCGGCCTGCTGACTCTGGCTGGTCTGGCGGCTGCGCAGCGCCATTTTTTCCGGATTGTTATTAGGCTGATACTGTTCCGCCGTCTGTTCATGGGTCGAAAAGTCAATCTGCGCTGTCACCTGCGCGTGCACGTTCTGGCTGCCGACCACCGGCGCCAGTATTGACTGGATACGCTGCTGATAATCGGCTTCAACTTCGGCGATATACTTAAGCTGCGAGGCATTCAACGACTGTTCATCGCTGCCTGACTGAGTCAGCAGGCGGCCGCTCTGATCCACCACGGTAACGTTGCCTACTGGCAGACCCGGTACCGCACTGGAAACCATATAGGCGATAGCATTCACCTGACCGCTATCCATGGTGCGACCCGGATACAGGTTCAGCGTAACGGATGCCGTGGGCTGTTTCTGCTCACGCACAAAAAGAGAGGGTTTAGGAATAGCCAGGTGGACGCGCGCGTTGCGCACCGGCCCCAGAGTTTCCATGGTCCGCGCCAGTTCACCTTCCAGCGCGCGCTGGTAGTTCACCTGTTCGCTGAACTGGCTGATGCCGAACTTCTCTTTATCCAGTAGTTCAAAACCTATCGCACCACCTTTCGGTAATCCCTGTTGAGCCAGCTTCAGGCGCGCGTCATGTACTTTATCCGCCGGAACCATGATCGCGCCGCCGCTATCGCTAAAGCGATAGGGCACCTTCATCTGTTCAAGCTGAGCAATCACCGCACCGCCATCCTGGTCGCTGATGTTGCTATAAAGGACGCGATAGTCAGGGGAGCGAGCCCAAAGCAGAGCCGCAATAACCACGGCCACCGCCGCTGCTATGGAAACGAGTAAAAGAAGTCTGGGGTTTGCACGAAAACGTTCCAGTTGGGCCATTAGGCCTGCAGTTTTATTCGTGGGTATGCCGTTTGACTGGGCACTCATGCCATATTCCTGCCTGATTATCTAAATGAAGTCATTAACGCGTACTGAATGGGTTACCCGATCCTCAGGGCCACACTCTTTAGCGTCCGGCTTCGGGGTAGACATTATTTGCGATTTGCACCGATATCGATGGGTGAATAAGCCTGCCTTTTTGCCTGCTATTTACCGGTTTTGTTTGCATTCCACTGTGTTATGGTGCGCAACACTGATACAAGCCTGGCGAAACAGGCTAAATAATCAGCAATTCGACAATCTGGTTTAAGGTGAAAATATGGCCGTTCCGGCAATAAATAGTGTTGTTGAAAGCATGCAAGCGCTGGCTGCGCAGGCATCCGGCGGTATTCAGTCGCCAGCCGTTAATCTTAATTCCGCCTTGCAGGAAAAAAGCGAAACCCGCTTTTCCGATGTACTGCTGGATAGCGTGAAGAGCCTGAATGAAGTTCGTAACCAGTCTTCCGCCATGACGGAGAAGTTTATGCTCGGCGCCCCGGACGTGAGCCTGAATGACGTGATGGTCGGGATGCAAAAGTCATCCCTGGCGCTGAACCTGGGTGTGCAGGTGCGTAATAAGCTGGTGAGCGCCTACCAGGAAATTATGAGTATGCCGGTCTGATTGTGAATGGGGAGAGGAGGAAAAGAGGCAATCCGACCCTGGAGCCGCTGATCACCCTCACCCCGTCCCTCTCCCTAAAAGGGAGAGGGGGAAAACCGAAGCTAACATAACCCCCGCTCCCCTTTTAAGATGTACGTTCAGAAAACCGGAGCCAGCATAGTCCCCTCTCCCCTTTGGTATATACGTTCAGTTCAGAGAGGAAGGAAAAAGCCGAAGCCAGCATAGTCCCCTCTCCCCTTTGGGGAGAGGGTTAGGGTGAGGGGGAAGGGTTAGGGTGAGGGGGAAGGTGAAGAGTTACAGCGCAAGCGCGCTGGCGTCACCGTGAATCTTATCAACCAGCTCCATCTCTTCACTGCTCAGCAGTTTTTCGATATCGACCAGAATCACCATCCGCTCATCAATGGCCCCCAGCCCCACCAGGTACTCGGTGGACAGCGTCACAGAAAACTCCGGCGCCGGTTTTACCTGTTCGGCGGTCAGGGAAAGGACATCAGAAACGCCATCCACCACAATGCCCACCACCCGCTGGTTCACGTTCAGGACAATCACCACGGTGTTATTGTCGTAGCGGATATTTTCCTGAGCGAATTTGACCCTAAGATCGACGATCGGCACGATAATGCCGCGCAGGTTGGTAACACCTTTAATAAACTCCGGCGTATTGGCGATGCGGGTAACGCGATCGTAACCGCGAATCTCCTGCACCTTAAGAATCTCGATACCGTACTCTTCATTGCCCAGCGCAAAAATCAGGTACTCCTGTCCGAGGTTTTCAACCGCCATCTGGTTGTCTGAAGTCATGCTCATCATGCTGATATCTCCTGGATACGCTGCCGTCACGCAATGACGTCGGCGATACGTTTGTCACGACATAAAAGTGGCAACGCGGCCACATCCACAATCAGGGCTACACTGCCATCCCCCAGAATGGTGGCGGCGGAAATACCGGGAACTTTGCGGTAATTCATCTCCAGGTTTTTGACCACTACCTGGTGCTGCCCAATTAACTGATCGACCAGCAGCGCGTATCGTCTTCCTGCACTCTGCAGAATAACGGCAATTCCCTTGCCCGGTTCAGTCTGGGCATCGCTAATATTCAGCACCTCATGGAGCTGAATCAACGGCAGATACTCTTCGCGCACCTGCAACATCAGTTCGCCGCCTGCCATCGGGTGCAGCGCTTTTTCCTGAGGCTGTAGCGACTCCATCACCGCGTTCAGAGGCAGAATAAAGGTCTCTTCCCCTACCCTGACCGACATCCCGTCAAGGATCGCCAGCGTCAACGGTAGGATAATGCGGATGGTGGAACCCTTATCTTTCTCGGAACGGATTTCCACATAACCGCCCATGTCCTGGATATTTCGCTTCACAACGTCCATACCCACGCCACGGCCGGAAACATCCGTCACCTTTTCCGCAGTAGAGAATCCCGGCGCGAAGATCAGCATCCAGACCTCTTCGTCGCTGATGTTTTCGCTAACGTCCATCCCCTGAGAAACCGCCCTGGCGAGAATTTTTTCCCGGTTAAGACCGGCGCCGTCGTCGATCACTTCGATGACGATGTTGCCCCCCTGATGCTCCGCAGAGAGGATCAGGTTGCCTCGGGCGGATTTGCCCTTCGCCAGGCGGGTTTCGCCATCTTCAATACCGTGGTCGATACTGTTACGCACCAGGTGAGTCAGCGGGTCGATAATGCGTTCGATCAGGCTCTTGTCCAGTTCAGCCGAACCACCATGCAGCGTCAGTTCCACCTGCTTTTGCAGCTTGCCAGCCAGATCGCGTACCAGACGCGGGAAGCGACTGAAGACATACTCCATCGGCATCATACGGATGGACATCACCGACTCCTGCAGATCGCGCGCGTTACGCTCCAACTGACCGATGCTGTTCAGCAGATCGCCGCTGATCGCCGGGTCGAGCGAAGTAGACAGCTGCGACAGCATGGACTGGGTGATAATTAGCTCGCCGACCTGGTTAATGATCTGGTCAACTTTCTCTACCGCCACGCGGATACTGCTGGACTCCTGGACCGCGCTACGCTGTGGACGGGCCACTGCCGCCGGGGCTTTAGGCTGTACCGCTTCAGGACGCTTTTCCGCGGGTTCGGGCTGCTCGTTTTGCACCACCGTCGGTTTGACCAATTCGGCCGACACCGGCACAGCGGTAATCTGGTCCGGCTCTACGATGAAGCACATCACGGCAACGATATCGTCGGCTGGCGTCTGGGTGTCCAGGGTCGCAATCAGGCTGTCTCCCTGCTGCTGATGCGCCACAACGGCGCCCAGATTGCCCAGTTCTTCAAGCAACAGCGCAGGTTCGTTCTCTTTTAATTTGCTCAGCGTCACCTGCAGGTGAGTATGCTCAGCCGCTACGGCTACCGGTGCCTGCGGGGCAAGCGCAGAAGGGGTCGCGGTTTCTGGCGCGTTGCCTTCCTTCGCGGCTTTGTTCTCCAGCGCCAGTTCGCGCAACGCCTGACAGATATATTCAAAGCTCGCGCTGTCCGGCTCCTGGGACGATTTATAAGCCTCTAGTTGCTCTTGCATAATATCTTTGGTTTCCAGAAACAGGTTGATGATGTCGCCATTTAGCGCCAGTTCACCACAGCGGGCTTCATCCAACAGGTTTTCCAGCAGGTGCGTGGTCTCCTGCAAAATGCTGAAGCCAAATGTTCCCGCTCCGCCTTTAATCGAATGAGCCGAACGGAAAATCGCATTCATCAACTCCTTATCGGGCGTCTGCGGATCCAGCTCCAGAAGGTGCTGTTCCATATCCGCCAGGAGTTCGTCGGCCTCGTCAAAGAATGTCTGATAAAAATCACTAATATCCATAATCGCTCGCCGCTCTAACGTTCCTGTATTAGGATGCCGGAGGAACCTGTTCCTGAATCTGCTGGATCCCCTGCGGATCCTCCTCGCTCAGGGAGATGTCCCGCGCCTCATTGTTATCTTCATTCAGAATCTCATGTGCTTTTTCTTTGGTCAGAATCAGGATGCTGATTCGACGGTTCGAGGGATCGTCCCCGGGCACGTTTTTCAGATTCATCGCGTCGGCCATCCCCACCACCCGCAGGATCTTATTGGCCTGCAGGCCACCGGCAACCAGCTCACGGCGCGAAGCATTGGCGCGGTCAGCGGAAAGTTCCCAGTTACTGTAGCTACGTTCGCCGTTTGCATAAGGGGCGTCATCGGTATGGCCGGAAAGGCTGATGCTATTGGGGATATCGTTCAGGACCGGTGCAATCGCGTGCAGGATATCCCGCATATAGGGTTCAACCTCTTTGTTGCCGCTACGGAACATGGGTCGCTGCTGGCTATCGATTATCTGAATACGCAGGCCGTCATTCAGTAACTTAATCTTCAGGTTGGGCTGTAGCTCTTTCAGGCGAGGGTCATTTTTAATCAGTTGATCGAGACGCTCACGCACCCGATTCAGACTCTGCATATCCCGCTGGCGGCTGCTATCCGCACGGCGCTTCTGGACCTCTCCCTGGACCTTCATCATATCGTCACCGCCGCCCGGAATGGTGCTGTCGCTCAGGCTGAAGCGATCGCCATTCGACATCGCCGTCTTCAGCGGCATTTGAAAATATTCGGCAATCTGGTGGCGCTCTTCAGGCGTGGAGTTAGACAGCAGCCACATTACCAGGAAAAACGCCATCATCGCGGTCATAAAGTCTGCGTAGGCAATCTTCCACGAGCCGCCGTGATGGCTGTGCCCGTGCGATTTCTTTTTTTTGACGATAATGACGGAACTGTCTTTTTTACTCATGGCCGATTATTCCGTGCTGTTGCCGGCTTTCTTCACCTGACGTACGTGCTCTTCCAGTTCGGTAAACGACGGACGCTCGGTGGAGTACAGCGTCTTACGGCCGAACTCAACGGAGATTTGCGGAGCATAACCATGGATGCTGGACAGCAGCGTGACCTTGATGCACTGCATCATCTTGATATTTTCGCTGCTCTTCTGGCGCAGCAGCGCCGCCAGCGGCAGAATAAAGCCGTAAGCCAGCAGGATCCCCAGGAAAGTCCCCACCATGGCGTGGGCGATCAGCGCCCCCAGTTCGGCGGCCGGGCGATCCGCAGCCGCCAGGGCGTTAACCACCCCCATGACCGCGGCCACAATACCAAATGCGGGGAAAGCGTCGCCGACCTGGTTAAGACTGCTGGCCGGAACTTCGTTTTCGCTTTCGCAGGTTTCGATCTCTTCGTCCATGAGCGCCTCTATTTCGAAGGCATTCAGGTTCCCACTGATCATCAGACGAAGGTAATCGACGATAAACTCCATCAGTTGCTTATCGTCCATCAGGCGGGGATAGGCAGAAAAAATCGCGCTGCTGGCGGGATCTTCAATATCCGCTTCCAGCGACATCATCCCGTTCTGGCGCCCTTTAGCGAGCAGCAGAAACATCAGCGCCATCAGATCCATATACATCTCTTTGGTGTATTTAGACCCACGAAACAGGCGTGGAAACGCTTTCATGGTGGCGCGAATAGCCTTACCGTTATTACCGACCACAAATGCGCCGACACCAGCGCCGCCGATAATCAAAAGTTCAGTGGGCTGGTACAGCGCGCCGAGCTGGCCGCCTGACAGCATAAACCCACCAAAAACACATACAAATACAATGACATAACCGATAAGAACTAGCACACGATTCCCTTAACGATCCGATGCTTAACACAAATGCTTCCCGGGCGTTATGAAGAATTACGCACGCCCCTGAGCGTTGTATCCCTCATTCGCCAGCGCGAGAGAAGCGCTGTGCCACTCATGCTCATCCAGCTTGAGTTGGTGTAAGAGGTTATCGGCCACCTCTTCGGAAAGTTTACTTTTTTTCACCGCCCGGGAAGGCGGGTTGCACAAACTGCACACAAAGTTGTGCTTCGGCTGATAGCTGTAGACGATGAAAGCCCCTTTGCAGCAGGAACATTCGGTGCGATCCAGCATGCCGCTTTCGATAAAACGCAGTAGCGTCCAGGCGCGGGTCAGCCCCAGCACCGGCTCTTCTCCGGGGTTATGCGGCGGGCACTGTTCCAGATACAGGCGGTAGGCCTTAATGATCGCCTCAATCGGACGACACTTATCGGTCTTGAGCAGATACAGATAGATGTTGTAGAACATTGAGGAGTGAATATTCTGCTCCCATGCCATAAACCAGTCGACCGAGAATGGAAGCATGCCTTTCGGCGGCGGCGCTCCCCTTAGTTCCTTGTAAAGTTTTAGAAGGCGTCCCCGACTGAGGCTGGTCTCATTCTCAAGAATCTGCAAACGGGCGCCCAGGGAGATAAGCTCCATAGCCAGCTGAATATCCTGGATTTCACGAAGAATGCTTTTTTCACACATATCATGACAGCCTCTTGGCAGCAGGCATTTCCGGCTCGGTCAACGTACTGAGCAGATCGGTCGACAGCAGAATGCCGGCATGAATCTGCTGCAGGCCGTCAATACGCGACTCTTTGGTCAAACGGCCAATGACACCGTCTTCATCAAAGCGCAGTCGGCAAATCACCTGATTGGTGGTCGATAGCTTGATCAGTTGAGAAAGCGAAAGCTCCTTCAGGGTGCTAATTGTTGATTCACTCAACCCCAGCCTGAAACTGGCGGCAGTTTCATCCTCCATGATTAAACGCTGAGCGAGTAACAGGTAAGACAGGTTAATGTTATGGATACTCTGCAGCTGTTTATCGATGTTCATAGGCAATAACTTTCCAAAAGAATAATAGGGCCAGACTATAAAATGCACACGCAAAGTTAACAATGAACAAGCACTGATTAACATATATTAAACATGTGAAATGAATAACAACACTGGCGAACTTTCGGGCTTATTATTGTGATAAGTCCGAGGTTGTTCAATTTTAATTTTGTATATTTTTTACAATAATTGCGTTCTGAGGGAAAAAGTCAGATATGACGCGGCCTGAGAGGAAACCAAAACATAAAAATATAATAACTATAGTGATAATACGGCCAGAAAACGCCTGAAAAAAAAGAGGCTTATATGTAATTTTATGTAAGCAAAGGAACATCACATCCAGAGCAGACTTTCACCAACCAATTGAAATAAAACAAAATAAATAACAAGGTGGTTAAAAATCGCAATGTCATTGCTTTTATTTATCAAAACATCACCTCCATCTATAGGCAAGTTCATAAACGGAGTGTAAACAAATTCAGAAAACCCAGGACAATTCTAATAAGGACGTTTTTTATTATCTTATAAATATTATATTGTTAATTATATTTTATAAAATAGTAGATACTAAGATCCTTTATAAACCCTCTATAAACTAATAAAGAAAAATACTCAACAATATAAAAATTAGAATAGGACAAATCTACTCAATAAAAAATCATACATTGATGTTAAAAGAACGGCCGGAAGCGCCAGTGCGTGACTGCCCGTCAGATCCATAGACCATCTGGCCGACGCGAGTCTTATTCATGGCATTCTGTAATTTCCTGACGTTCTCCTGCTGCTTTTCCAGTAACAGACCGCTACGCTGGTTAAGTTCACTAAGGCGTACCGTAAGTTGATGAATCTGTTGCCAGCTGGTCTCCAGCCCCTGGATGCCCGCATAAGGCGCACGTTGGTGATGCAGGGTCTCTTCTTCCTGGCGGCGGGTGTCATAGTGCGCGATCGCGGCCAGCAGGCTGCTCTTTTTATCCGTAACCACCTGAAGCGAGACAGGGTCTATTTGCGAGCCGCTAAGCTGCGTGTTTTCTTCCAGCAGCGTGACCTCCAGCTCGCAGAGTGCCCCGTACATTTTCTCCAGAATGAGCGCTAAGTTTTCCATAATACCTGTGACAATCGTTGATTATTCAAAGAACGCGCTATCGGCAAGCAGCGCATCCGCAATCTTTCCTGCATCCAGATGCAGTTCGCCACGGGCAATGGCATCTTTAATCTGCTCTACGCGCGCCATATCGATATCTTCACTGCCGGCGATCTGGCGTGATGCATCGCTGATGGCAACCTGAACGCCCGGTTTTTCGGTAGTCCCGGTCCTGGCAGGCTGCTGCTCACGAACGCCTTTGGCGTCGTTCATGGTTGACTGAACCGCACCAGTGGTAGCGATGGGTTGGGTCGGCAGTGTGCGCTCAATACTCATAGTTTTCCTCACAATCTCTGTGCCTGACGGCTTATCTTGTAGTTGTTAACTGGGTTATCGGCGGGATAAAACAAAACTTGCGCTTTTTTTTACCCAGATTCACGGCACTGCTACTGCCGCACCACGACATCCCCGTTAACGGCCACATTACCGCTGATGACCTGCCCGGATGCCATACGAATACGTACCGACTCATCCACCGCGGCGTTACTCATGGCCTTCCCCTTACTGCGAATGCGAAAGCCTTCACCGCTCAGGATAACATCCACTTCATCACCGGTTTTAATCCGCCACGATTTACGCAGCTGGCTGGCAATGATCGGCTGACCGGGCCTGAAAGCGCGGGAAGCAACGCTACCCACAATCTCCTGAGGCTGGAACGCCAGACCCGCAGGCAACTTGCTTAACGGGCCGCTACGCGTACCAATTTGCGACCGGGTAATCGCCTCCCCCGCAGGAATAGCCTGTTCGGCGACCCAGTAGCGCCCTTCAGCCTCGACCATCACTTGCAGAAACTGCTTACGTTCACACTGCACCGCCACGCTCATATTGCCCGTTAACCGGTTGCCATCCGGCAGCGTCAGCTTCGGACGCTGGCAGCCTGGCCACTGCGCCCGGGGCGTTTTGATCGTGACCTGATGCCTGATGCCTTTATCAGCGTGGCGCGCATTAAGCTGCGTCTCAATTTGCTCAGCGAGTGCGGAACGCTCCGCGCTCCAGGCCAGTGTACTGCCCGCCAGAGCAAGCGCAACCAGCCCGGACAGGCCAAAAACAGCAATTTGAACGCGCGCAGATAACGACATCACAGCCCCCAGGTTAACCCATCGTCGGCGATACGACGACAATTTCTCAGGACGCCAGTCTATAGAAAAACGCGCCAGGTTAAGGGGACAAATAACCAAAGTTTTTGCCCTTATTCGTCGGATAGCCTTTTCCCTTTCGGTTTTAAAATAGCCACCTCATAAATACCCGGAGTGGGAGGAGAGATGCTCGACAAACTAGACAGTCACCTGAATTTCCAGAAGGAAGCGCTGCATTTACTGTCCCGGCGTCAGGAAGTGCTGGCGGCCAATATCGCCAACAGCGATACCCCGGGCTATCAGGCTCGCGATATCGATTTTGCCGCGGAACTGAAAAATGCCGTGGAACAGGGTCGAACGTCCGGCAAGGGCGCGCTATCGCTCAATCTCACATCCAGGAGCCATATTCCAGCCACCGGGCCGGACAGCCTGGATACCCAACTGCTCTATCGCGTTCCGGATCAGCCGAGCGCCGATGGCAATACCGTCGATATGGACAGAGAAAGGGTGAACTTCGCGGATAACAGCGTGAAATACCAGACCAGCCTGACCATGTTGAACTCGCGTATTAAAGGCATGATGACCGTCATGAACCAGGGATAATTTTAGCCATGTCCATTTTCAGCATTTTTGATATTTCAGGTTCGGCCCTGACGGCGCAGTCCCAGCGTCTTAACGTTAGCGCCAGCAATATGGCCAATGCGGATAGCGCCACAGGCCCCGACGGACAGCCCTGGCGTGCCCGCCAGGTTGTTTTCCAGGTCAACGGCGCGCCGGGCCAGGATGTCGGCGGCGTAAAAGTGGCCTCGGTCGTGGAAAGCAACGCACCGGACCGTATGGTGTATGACCCGGGCAATCCGCTGGCGGACGGCAGCGGCTATGTCCGTATGCCTAACGTGGATGTGGTGGGTGAAATGGTCAATACCATCTCTGCCTCGCGCAGCTATCAGGCGAACGTGGAGGTGATGAATACCGCCAAGTCGCTGATGTTAAAGACTCTGAGCCTCGGCCAGTAAGGAAACGATAAATGGCGATATCTCCTCTGATGTCCTCCGCCACCAGTAACCAGAGTACGGCTAAAGCCACCAGCAGTACCTCTGATACCAGCACGGCGACGGCAACCAGCAACAATACGCTGGGTAACTCCGCCGATGAGCTGCTGAACAACTTTATGACGCTGCTGATCACCCAGATGCAGAACCAGGATCCCACCAACCCGATGGACAATAACCAGCTCACCGCACAGCTGGCGCAGTTCCAGACCGCGGCTGGGGTTCAACAGCTGAACTCCAGCGTTGAAACGGTGGGCATGATGATGACCAGTATGCAGCAGATGGGCGTCTCCGACTGGGTGGGACGTACCGTCATGATCGAAGGCGATCCGACCGTTTCCACCAGCGAGGATGGCAACAAAGTGTTTGGCCTGTCGCTGGGCAGCGACGCCGAAACCGTGACGGTCACGCTGACCGACAGCGCGGGCAACGTCTTCACCGGGGAACTGAAGGACGTGAAGGGCGGGGTTCACAAATTCACGCTCGACGATCTGGAAAACGTTCAGCCAGGCCCCCCTACCGCCGACAAGGAATTCAAGGTGTCCTTCAGCGCCAAAAACGCCGATGGCGATGCCCCGAATGTTGTGGCACTGAAAGCCGCGAAGGTGGAAGCCGTCGCCTTTGGTCCGAACGGCGCAATATTACAGCTGGGCATGGATGGCACGGCCACCCTCGGCAAGGTTTACATGGTCGAATAACCCATTTTTGGATTTAACGCTTTTTATTACAGGAAACATTAAATGAGTTTTTCACAAGGACTTAGCGGCCTGAATGCCGCCTCCCAGGCGCTGGACGTGGTGGGTAACAACATTGCTAACTCCCAGACGGTGGGCTTTAAATCCGGCTCGATCGCCTTTGCCGACGTTTTCGCCGGTTCCCAGATCGGGATGGGTGTCACCGTTGCAGGCGTGAATCAAAACTTCACGGACGGCGTACTGGGTGCAGGCGCCAGCAGCCTGGATATGGGGATTTCCGGCAACGGCTTCTTCCGTATGACCGACTCCGCAGGCCGGACCTTCTACAGCCGTAACGGCCAGTTCAAATCCGATGAGAACGGCTTCGTGATCAATAACCAGGGCATGTTCCTGAACGGTTATCAGGCCACCGGCACGCCGCCGACCATTGAAGCAGGCGCCCCCGTGGGTCCGATTCAGATCCCAACCGGGCAGATGCCGGCCAGCGCGTCGACCGGCGGCACCATGAAGGGCAACCTGAACTCCGATGAAACAGCCATCAATACTGCGGAATTCCCGTTCGATCCGGCCGAGAGCAAATCCTACAACAATGTAACTCAGGTCGATGCCTACGACAGCCTCGGCAACAAGCACACCATTAACGTCTACTTTGTCAAAACCGGTGACAACACCTGGAAGGCTTACAGCAGCGATACCACCGCTCCGTTACGCGACGCCGATGGCAACCCGGTCTATCAGGAGCTGGAGCTAAACTTTGACTCTTCAGGCCAGCTGACCACCAACCCGCCGCAGCTCAACGTGCAGAGCTCCGGATATAACGGCGCCGATCCGCTGGACTTCGCGCTGGATATGGACGGCATGATTCAGCAGGGGGCCGAGACCTCGATGAACAGCCCCAGCACCAATGGCTTCCCGCCGGGACTGATGAACGGCTATTCCGTCAGCGACAACGGTCAGATCATCGCCTCTTATTCCAACGGCCAGAAGCAGCTGCTGGGCCAGGTGGTACTGGCAAACTTCACCAACCCCGGCGGCCTGAGCTCTGAGGGGAACAACTGCTGGTCTGAGACCCCACAGTCCGGCCAGCCGACCATTGGTGTTTCCGGTACCGGTAACCTTGGCAACCTGTACGGCGGCAAGCTGGAAGCGTCGAACGTCGATCTGGGCCAGGAGATGGTCAACATGATCGTTTATCAGCGTAACTACCAGTCCAACGCCCAGACCATCAAGACCCAGTCTGAAGTGCTACAGACCCTGGTCAACCTGCGTTAAAGGTAATCCGCTATGGATCGCGCTATTTATACCGCATTAGGCGCCGCGTCAGCGGCGCTGGATCGCCAGGCTGTCACCTCCAACAACCTGGCCAACGCCTCCACGCCGGGCTTTCGCGCCCAGCTGGCGGCGTATCGCGCCGTCCCCATTAACGGCCCCAGTATCCAGACCCGTGCCCTGGTCACGGCATCCACCCCTTATCACGACACCACCATGGGCACCGTCAGCCAGACCGGGCGCAACCTGGATGTGGCCCTGCCCCAGGACGGCTGGCTGGCGGTTCAGCTACCCAACGGCGGCGAAGGCTACACCCGTAACGGCAATATCGAAGTCGATGCCGAAGGCCAGCTCCGGGTACGCGGTTATCCGCTGATGGGCGACGGCGGTCCGATCGCCGTGCCGCCTCAGGCAGAAATCACCATTGCGCCGGACGGCACCATCTCGGCGCTGGGCGCCGGTGACGAAGCGACAGCCGTCGCCCAGGTCGGACGCCTGAAGATGGTGAACGCCGAAATGTCCGAACTGAACCACGGCGACGACGGCCTGTTCCACGTTAACGCAGGTGCTGCGGCGCAGCGTGGCGCGGTACTGCCGCAGGATCCGGAACTGGTGTTGATCCCCGGCGCCATTGAGGGCAGCAACGTCAGCCCGGTGAAATCGATGGTGGACATGATTAGCAACGCGCGCAGCTTCGATATGCAGATGAAAACCATCTCCAATCTCGATGACAACGCCAAACGCGCCAACCAATTACTGAGCCTTGGCTAACGCCGGGCACAAGGAGTAGCACAATGATCCGCTCTTTATGGATTGCCAAAACCGGCCTCGAAGCCCAGCAGACAAATATGGATGTGATCTCCAACAACCTGGCGAACGTTAGCACCAACGGCTTTAAACGCCAGCGCGCCGTGTTTGAAGATCTGCTGTATCAGACCATGCGTCAGCCGGGGGCTCAGTCATCCGAGCAGACCACCATTCCGTCTGGCCTGCAGTTGGGTACCGGCGTGCGGCCGGTCGCCACCGAGCGCATTCACAGCCAGGGCAGCCTGACCCAGACCAATAACAGTAAAGATGTGGCCATCGACGGTCAGGGCTTTATTCAGGTACTGATGCCCGATGGCACCACCGCCTACACCCGCGATGGTTCTTTCCAGATCGATCAGAACGGCCAGTTGGTGACCTCCAGCGGCTACCAGATCCAGCCAGCGATTACCGTACCTCAGGACGCCCAGACCATCACCATTGGTAAGGACGGGATCGTCAGCGTCACCATCGCAGGCCAGACCAATCCGCAGCAGGTGGGGCAGCTGACTCTGGCAACCTTTATCAACGACTCCGGTCTGGAAAGCCTGGGCGAGAACCTGTACCGCGAAACTCAGGCCTCTGGCGCACCAAACGAGAATACCCCGGGGCTGAACGGCGCCGGTTCTCTGATTCAGGGCTACGTGGAAACCTCGAACGTGAACGTGGCGGAAGAACTGGTCAATATGATCCAGACCCAGCGTGCCTATGAAATCAACAGTAAAGCCGTATCAACGTCTGACCAGATGCTCCAGCGTCTGAGCCAGCTTTAATACCGCTTAGCCATACCGTGCTCCGCCTGAAGGCGGAGCCGTAACCGCAGTGACCAAAGACATGACCTTATCCTGTACTCAAATGTCCGCCAGTGGCGGCCGCTCTACCCTCCGTAAACGGTCCGGTGCCTTTGCTGCTCTGGGCCTGAGCCTGTTGCTCAACGGCTGCGCCTATCTCCCGCACAAGCCGCTGGTTGATGGCCCGACCACAGCACAGCCGGTGCCGGTGGCGTCCAGCGCTGCCAGCGGTTCCATTTTTCAGTCGGGACAGGCCATGAATTACGGCTATCAGCCGATGTTCGAAGACCGTCGCCCGCGCAACATCGGCGACACCCTGACCATTGTGTTGCAGGAAAACGTCAGCGCCAGCAAGAGCTCTTCGGCCAACGCGTCGCGCGATGGCTCCGCAGGCCTGTCGTTTGAAGCCATGCCGCGCTTTATGAACGGCCTGTTCGCAGGCGATCGCGCCAACACCGCCATCACCGGCAATAACGACTTTACCGGTCGCGGCGGCGCGGCGGCGCAGAACACCTTTAGCGGCACCATTACTGTGACGGTTCACCAGGTTCTGGCTAACGGTAACCTGCATGTGGTGGGTGAAAAACAGATAGCCATTAACCAAGGCACGGAGTTTATCCGCTTCTCCGGCGTAGTGAACCCGCGCACCATTAGCGGCAGCAACACCGTGATCTCCACCCAGGTGGCAGACGCCCGCATCGAGTATGTCGGTAATGGCTATATTAACGAAGCGCAGCAAATGGGCTGGCTCCAGCGCTTCTTCCTGAATCTTTCTCCGTTTTGAGTAGGTGATAATGAAGAATTCAGTTTTTGCCTGGTGCCTTTGCCTGCTGTCTGTCGGTGTAAGCCTGATGGCGGCCCCCTCTGCCATGGCCGAGCGCATCCGGGATTTAACCACCGTTCAGGGCGTGCGCAGTAATGCCCTGATCGGCTACGGTCTGGTGGTGGGTCTTGACGGTACCGGCGACCAGACCATGCAGACCCCGTTTACCACCCAGAGCCTGAACAACATGCTCTCTCAACTGGGGATTACCGTTCCGGCGGGTACCAATATGCAGCTGAAAAACGTGGCCGCCGTGATGGTGACCGCACAGCTTCCCCCGTTTGCCCGCGCCGGGCAGAAAGTAGATGTGGTGGTCTCTTCACTGGGTAACGCCAAGAGCCTGCGCGGCGGCACCCTGCTGATGACGCCGCTGAAAGGCGTGGATAACCAGGTCTACGCCCTGGCTCAGGGTAACCTGCTGATTTCCGGCGCCGGTGCCCAGGGTGGCGGTAGCAGCGTTCAGGTCAACCACCTGAACAGCGGACGTATCACCCACGGCGCCATCATTGAACGCGAAGTACCGGCGGATTTCGCCAACGGCAACACGCTGAATCTGCAACTGAATGAAGAAGACTTCACCGTAGCGCAGCAGATTAGCGACGAGATTAACCGCCGCTTCGGCGGCGGCACCGCGCTGCCGGAAGATGGCCGCACGGTGCGGGTCTACGTACCGCGCGACGGCGCCGGTAAGGTGCGCTTCCTGGCCGATATGCAGAATATCCCCATCCGGGTGGGCGTATCGGACGCCAAAGTGATCCTTAATTCGCGTACCGGTACCGTGGTGATGAACCGCAACGTGGTACTGGATTCCTGCGCCATCGCTCAGGGCGATCTGACCGTGGAAGTCAACCGCTCTCTGGAAGTTAATCAGCCGGATACGCCGTTTGCCGGTGGCCAGACCACGGTCACGCCGAACACCCAGATTTCGTTGCGCGAACAGGGCGGCTCGCTACAACAGGTCAATGCCAGCGCTAATCTGAACAGCGTGGTACGGGCGCTGAACAACCTGGGGGCCACCCCGAACGATCTGATGGCGATTCTGCAGGCGATGCAAAACGCAGGCTGTCTGCGTGCGAAACTGGAGATTAACTAATGAAAGGGACGGCAGCATTCGATATCCAGTCGCTCGCCGCACTGAAGAAGGAGGCGAACACCTCCCCCAACGGTGCGTTAAGGAAAGCGGCGCAGCAAATGGAAGGGCTGTTCGTACAGATGATGCTAAAAAGCATGCGCGACGCCACCCCGGAAGGCGGGCTACTCGACAGCAGCCAGTCGCGGATGTTTACCGCGATGTACGACCAGCAGATCTCCCAGGATATCGCCGCCCGGGGCCTGGGGCTGGCGGATGTGATGGTTAAACAGTTCGGCGGCGAGCCGGAAACCACTACGGTACACAGCGCCTCTCACGAGGTACCGCTGGCCCTGAGCCAGGAGGCGCGCAACAACATGCCGCTTCAGGCTCTGAACCAGGCCGTACGACGGGCGGTTCCTTCGCTGGAATCTGCGCCGCTGCCTGCCCAGCCCACCGGCCCGGTGCTGAACAACGCCAACTTTATTTCACGCCTGTCCGCACCGGCCCAGCAGGTCGCGCGCGAAAGCGGCATTCCGGCGCAGCTGATTATGGCTCAGGCGGCGCTGGAATCCGGCTGGGGTCAGCGCGAAATCCCGACTCAGGACGGCAAACCGAGCCACAACCTGTTCGGCATTAAGGCGACCGGCGGCTGGAAGGGACGCACCACCGAAGTCACCACCACCGAATATGTGGACGGTATCGCACAGAAGGTGAAGGCGAAATTCCGGGTTTACGACTCTTATGCCCACGCGCTTTCCGACTATGCTTCGCTGCTGACCCGCAACCCACGCTATCAGAAAGTAGTTGGCGCGCAAACTCCCGAGCATGGCGCCAAAGCGCTTCAGGCGGCGGGCTACGCGACCGACCCCAGATATGCGCAGAAGCTGATTTCCATTATTCAAAACGTGAAAGGCAATCTGAACCAGGCGGTAAAAGCGTACCAGACCGATCTGAGTTCAATTTTCTAAAAATGACAGAGAAGTTTTGCCCTGTTATGCCGATAACGCTAGCAGGGACTTCACTCTGCCAGCGCCCCGCGACTGGCCGGAAAGATAAAACGGGAACACTATGTCCAATCTCATGTATCTGGCCCGCAGTGGGCTAAGCTCAGCCCAATCGGCCCTTAACGTCGTGGGTAACAACATGAACAATGCCTTCACCGAAGGCTACAGCCGACAAAGCATCGTTCTGGGACAGGCCGGCGGTAAAAGCACCAACTACGGCTTTTTCGGCTATGGCGTGCAGGTAGACGACGTCCAGCGCGCCTACGACGGCTTTATTAATAATCAGCTGCGCGGCGCCACCACCAATTTTATGTCGCTGTACAGCCGCAATACCCAGCTAACCCAGATCGACAATATGCTGGGCGACGACAGCTCCAATGTCTCCGCTTCGCTGAATAATATTTTCTCCGCCATGGAGGGAATCTCGAAGGATCCGGTGGGGGCTGCCGAACGTCAGGAAACGCTGTCGAATATGCAGTCCATCAGCTACCAGTACCAGAGCTACAGCAACACGCTGAACGGACTGGAAAAGAGCACCAACACGCTGATCGAACAGTCGGTAAAGGACATTAATACCGCCACCGAGCAGCTGGCGAATATCAATAAAGAGATATCCAAGATCCAGGCACAGACCGGCGGCGTACCGGCGGATCTGCTGGATCAGCGCGATCTGCTGCTGAACCAGCTGAGCCAGCAGGTCGATATCCGGGTGGAAGAGAACACCACCACCGGCATCGTTTCGGTTTCGATGGCTAACGGCCTGCCGCTGGTTAACGGCGATCGCTCCTACAAGCTGGAAACCAGCGCCTCGCCGGAAAATCCGGCGCAGACCATCGTCTCTTACGTTGACGCTTCCGGTAATAGCATCCGTCTGGACGAAAGCAAAATCACCAACGGCAACCTCGGCGGCCTGTTCAAGTTCCGCAACGAAGACCTGGTACAGGCGCGCAACGACCTGAACATGATGGCGTTACAGATGGCCAATCGCTTCAATGAAGTGAACCGCGATGGCTACGATCTGAACGGTAATCGCGGCGAGGATCTCTTCAGCTTTAAAGATCCGGTGGCGCAGGCCAACCGCAACAACGCCGGTGACGCCAGCTTTGACATTAGCTGGACCAACATCAGCGAAGTACAGGCCCAGGAATACACCCTCACCTTTAAAGGCCCGGGTCAGGACGACTGGGAAGTAGTACGCGCTGACGGCAGCAAGGTCACGCCAACCATTGGCGACAACGGCGAGCTGGAGTTCGACGGTATCTCCATGATGCCGAACGGTACGCCTCAGCCGGGCGATAGCTTCCGCATGAACCCGGTGGAAAACGCGGCCGGTAGCCTGAAGGTCGCCATCACCAGCGGCGATCAGATTGCCGCTTCCAGCTCTGACGATCCCACCAACGAAAGTAACAACGAAAATATTAAAGCGCTGATCGCCATTCGCGATGAGCGTCTGATCGGTAACGCGACCCTGACGGAAGCCTACGCCAGCCTGGTGAGCAACGTCGGTTCTTCCATGAGTTCGCTGAAAAGCAACCTGCAAACCAGCGCTAAAGTGGTCACGGCAGTACAGACCCAGCAACAGTCCGTAGCCGGCGTGGACATCTATGAAGAGTATGTGAACCTGCAGATGTTCCAGCAGTATTACCAGGCCAACGCCCAGGTGCTGCAAACCGCAGTGAGCATTTTCGACACTATTCTGAGCATTCGATAACGGCTGCCGTGACAAGGAGAGACCAGGACTATGCGTCTAAGCACTAATTTTATGTACCAGAAAAATATCGAAAGCCTGTCGAATGCGATGGTTAAAGGCAACGATATCTACACGCGTCTGGCGGCGGGCAAAATGCTGCTCAATCCGTCTGACGATCCCTCCGCTGCTTCCCAGGCCGTGACGTTGCAGAACAGCCTGTCCCGCGCCGATCAGTTTACCACCGCGCGTACCTACGCCCAGGACAAGCTGGGTCAGGAGAATAACGCGCTGACGGCGATCTCTAATCTGATGACCAATAATCTGGCGGAAAAGATTGTGGCAGGCGGTAACGGCTCTTACTCCGACGCCGATCGCGAAGCGCTGGCGACCGAACTGCAGGGCATTCGCGATAACATGATGGATATTGGCAATAGCAAAGACAGCAATGGCCGCTATATCTTCTCTGGCTATAAGACCAACACCCAGCCGTTTGATAAAGAGACCGGCGCCTATTCCGGCGGCGATACTCCCATGTCTCAGGTCGTGGCCGACAGTACCGAAATGCAAGTGGGCCACACCGGTAGCGACGTCTTTATGAGCGGCACCGACGACGATATCATCGTCCAGTTGGATCGCGCTATTGCAGCGCTGAAGCAGCCAGTGGAATCCGATGAGGATCGCGAAGCGCTGCAAAAAACCCTGGACGAGGTGAACGTCTCTATTAAGAAAGGCGTGGACAACCTGGGCCGTATCCAGGCGGAAGTGGGTACCAGCCTGCAACAGCTGGAAGCCCTGGGCTTTAGCGCCGATACCCAGCGGGTCAACCTGGAAACCCGCCTGCAGGATACCGTGGGTTCTGACCCCAACTCGATGGTCACCATGGTGGCGGCATCGAAGATGTCGGAGTTCTCACTGAGCGCCTCGATGATGGTATTCCAGTCCATGCAGAGCATGTCGCTGTTTAATATGGTGCGTTAAGCACACGGGGCCGCCAGTTCCGGCGGCCTTTTTTATTCGATAACCCGCCGTTTATCATTATCTCATCCCCCTACTGCCACCGGGCATTTTATCGTAGCGGGCACGGCGCAACAGGGATTAGCGCTTGTTTACGCCGAAATACCGCGACATATTTACACACAACCTCTAATGCGTATACTTCTCACTTGTATTCACATAATTATTCATTGTCTCTTTTTTTCGGCTTACCGATCTCACGCCAGCGAGACCAGAGACTTCGTGTGGGCCTGATAGCACCCATAACAATAAGGATTCCAGTCACAATGCCTTCCCCATTCAGAGCAGCATCCACCCCCTCGCTGTTGGCCGTCAGTATTGGCCTGGCGCTACTCTCTCCGACCTTCGCGGCCCAGGCCGAACCCGAAGAGACGATGGTCGTCGACAGCAGTGCAACACCGAACGTGGCAGACGATAAGCAGGACTACAGCGTCAAGACCACCACGGCGGGCACTAAAATGCTGATGATCCAGCGCGATATTCCGCAGTCGGTCAGTATTATCAGCAAACAGCGTATGCAGGATCAGCAACTGAATTCGCTGGGGGATGTCCTGAGCAACACCACCGGTATTACCACCAACATGTCGGATTCGGAGCGTAGCCTCTATTATTCTCGCGGCTTTCTGATTGATAACTACATGGTGGACGGGATCCCCACCTTCTTTGAATCGCGCTGGAATCTGGGAGATGCGCTGTCCGATACCGCGCTGTTCGAACGCGTGGAGGTAGTGCGTGGCGCCACGGGGCTGATGACCGGCACCGGCAACCCTTCGGCGGCCATCAATATGGTGCGTAAACATGCCGACAGCCGCACGCCGACCGGCGATATCTCTGTGGAGTATGGAAGCTGGAACAAGCAGCGCTATGTGGCTGACCTTTCCACGCCGCTGACCAGCGACGGGCGCATCCGCGGTCGGATGGTGGCGGGCTATCAGCATAACGATAGCTGGCTGGATCGCTATACAAGTGAGAAGAAGTTCTTCTACGGCGTGCTGGATGCCGACCTGACCGACGCCACCCGCTTTTCTGTGGGCTATGAATACCAGCAGATCGATGTCGATAGCCCAACCTGGGGCGGCCTGCCGCGCTGGTATACCGATGGGGGCTCCACCCATTTCGACCGCAGCCGCAGCACCGCGCCGGACTGGGCCTATAACGACAAAACCTTCAAGAAAGTCTTCGCCACCCTAAACCACCGCTTCGATAACAACTGGGAAGTGACCCTGAACGGCACCCACAGCGAAACGGAACTCGACAGCCGCCAGATGTACCTGGATGCGCTGGTCGATCGCAGCACTGGCAATCTGGTCAGCCCTTATGGTCCCTCTTACCCCGTAGTGGGCGGAACCGGTTACAACACCGGAAAACGTAAAGTCGATGCGCTCGATCTGTTCGCCAGCGGCAATTATGAGCTGTTTGGCCGTCAGCATCAGTTGATGGTCGGCACCAGCTACAGCAAGCAGAATAACCGTTACCTGAACGCCTGGGCCAATGTCTCCGCCGAAGAGGTGGGCAACGTCTGGAACGGCACCGCGCACTTCCCGGAAACCGACTGGGGCCCGATGGACGTGGCGCAGGATGACACCATCCACATTAAATCGGCCTATACATCGACCCGTATCTCGCTGGCGGACCCGCTGTACCTGATTCTGGGCGCCCGCTACACCAAATGGAGCATCGACGGGCTGACCCAGCATATGGAGCAGAACCGCACCACGCCTTACGCCGGGCTGGTGTATGACATCAACGATAACTGGTCGACCTACGCCAGCTATACCTCCATCTTCCAGCCCCAGAGCTACCGGGATATTAACGGCAAGTATCTGTCGCCCACCACCGGTGAAAACTACGAGCTGGGCGTGAAGTCCGACTGGATGAACAGCCGTCTGACCACCTCGCTGGCGGTGTTCCGTATCGAGCAGGATAACGTGGCCCAGACCACCAACCAGATTATCCCCGGCACCACCGAAACCGCATACCGGAGCGTGAACGGTACGGTCAGTAAAGGGGTTGAGCTGGAAGTGAACGGCGCGCTGACCGACAACTGGCAGATGACTTTTGGCGCCACCCGCTATCTGGCCGAGGATGGCGACGATAAGGCGATCAATCCAGAGCTGCCGCGCACCTCGCTGAAGCTGTTCACCAGCTACCGCCTGCCTGCGCTTCAGGCCCTGACCGTTGGCGGCGGCGTGAACTGGCAGAATGGCACGTATCAGGATGTCGCTACCCCGGACGGCACCTGGCGCGCGAAGCAGGGCAGCTATGCGCTGGTCGATCTGTTCGCCCGCTATCAGGTGAATAAAAACCTGTCGCTACAGGCTAATCTGAATAACCTGTTCGATGAAACCTACGACACCAGCGTCAGCCGCTCCGTGGTTTACGGCGCGCCGCGCAACTTCAGCGTTACCGCCAACTACCGGTTCTGATGATGTCCCGGGCGGCGCTACCGCCGCCCGGTCATTTCGCTTAGCGCCTGCTGCAACTGGCGGTAAAGCCCGCGAATGGCCGGAGAAAACTGACGCCGGTGGGGGCAGATAAAGTTCAGGGGCGCCGCCTGGCCCGGAATCTGCGGCAGCAATATCTCCAGCCTGCCGGCGGCGATATCCGGATAGAGATCGATCCACGATTTATAGACAATCCCCATACCTGCCACCGCCCAGCGCCGGGCCACATCGGCGTCGTCGCTAATCAGTCTGCCGTGAATTTTTAACTCCCTCGGCCCCTCTTCGGTATCAAACGGCCAGCGATCCCACGCATGACCGTTGATGGTAAACAGAATGCAGTGGTGACTGGCCAGAGCGTCCAGACTTTCCGGCCTGCCGTAACGCGCCAGATAGTCCGGCGAAGCCGCCAGCACCCGACGATTATCTTGCGCCAGCGGCAGAGCCACATAGCTGCTGTCATCCAGCACGCCATAGCGGATTGCCACATCCACCGGATCGCGAAACACATCGCTTATCCTGTCGGAAAGCGCCAGCCGCAGCGTGAGCTTAGGGTGCTGTTCACAAAACGCGGTAATCGCCGCCAGCAGCACATTGCGGCCGGTATCGGAAGGGACGGAGATTTTCAATTCGCCGCTGAAGGCTTCATCGCCGCTGTGCAAACTTTCCGCGCCCGCCTGGACGACCTCCAGCATCTCCAGCGCATAGGGCAGATACCTTTCCCCTTCCGCCGTCAGCCTCAGGCTGCGGGTGGAACGGGCGAACAGCCGCTTATCCAGTTCCCGCTCCAGGCGCTGCACCGCCGCGCTCACCTGGCCAGGCAGCAGATTGGCTTCGCGCGCCGCGTTGGAAAAACTGCCCAGCGCGGCGGAGCGAACAAACAGCCTGATATCTTCCAGACGAATCATCCGGTACCCCCAATACTTAGAAGCGACGGCTAACACTGTAAATGATTTTCACTGCAGGAGTGAAAGTCCTGCTCTTTATCTGCCGTTTTTCGCTGATAGCGCGGCGGCTACCCTGTTTTTTTAGCAACGCGGCACCGTGGGCGCCGTTTATTCACCACTTTATAAGGAAGCGTTATGAAAGCCATTGTCTACAGCCAGAACGGTTTACCCATTACCGACCCCCAGTCGCTGTATGAAACCGAGCTGCCCAAACCGCAGCCCGGCGCCCACGATCTGCTGGTTAAAATCCGCGCCATCTCCGTTAACCCGGTGGATACCAAAGTCCGCAACGGCGCGCCGACCGATACGCCGCGCATTCTGGGTTGGGATGCCGTTGGCGAAGTGGAAGCCGTGGGTGAAAGCGTGACGCTGTTTCAACCCGGCGATGAAGTGTTTTACGCAGGCTCTATTGTGCGGCCCGGCGCCTATGCCGAATATGGCCTGGTGGATGAACGCATCGCGGGACATAAGCCGCGCTCCCTGGGCGATGCCGATGCCGCGGCGCTGCCGTTAACCTCCCTCACCGCCTGGGAACTGCTATTTGACCGCCTGCAGGTGGGCGAAAAAGAAGATGCGGCGCTGCTGATTGTCGGTGCGGGCGGCGGTGTGGGCTCTATCATGACCCAACTGGCGCGCCAGCTTACGTCGCTGACCGTGATCGGTACCGCCTCGCGGCCGGAAACCGCCGAATGGGTGAAATCCCTGGGCGCTCATCATGTTATCGATCACAGCCGTCCGCTGGCCGAAGAGCTGAAAAAAATCGGCATCGACCAGGTACGTTACGTGGCCAGCCTGACCCATACCGATAAGCACTTCCCTCAGATTGTAGAAGCGCTGGCGCCCCAGGGGCGGATGGGGGTCATCGACGATCCGGAAGTGCTTGATGTGATGCCGCTGAAACGCAAGGCCGTTTCACTGCACTGGGAGCTGATGTTTACCCGCGCTATCTTTCAGACCGAGGATATGCAACGTCAGCATGAAATTCTGGAAAACGTCAGCCGCCTGATTGATAACGGCACCCTGCGTTCCACCCTGGGTGACCACTACGGCCAAATCAACGCGCAGAACCTGCGCAAGGCCCACGCGTTAATCGAAAGCGGTAAAGCGCGCGGGAAGATTGTGCTGGCAGGGTTTTAACCTCTTTTGCTATTCAAGCGCTACCGCCTTAACCCTCTGCCTGGCAAAGATGTCATACGCCAGGCTCTGGCGTTACGACTCTTGCGGGTTACGCATTAATGCATCGGATTCATAACAGCATATCGTTATCGTCTGTAGTGGCTCGTCTGTCCATGGTCTATAGTGATTGTCGCCGTGGCCGGTTCCTGCATCGGCGGCATTGCAGAAACTCAGGAGATGCTGGATTTCTGCGGCGAGCACGGCATTACTGCGGACGTGGAAATGATTGATATCCAGAATATTAACCACGCCTTCGAACGTATGGAAAAGAGCGATGTGAAGTACCGCTTTGTTATCGATATGGGCACGCTAAAGGCCTGACCCCGCTACAGCCGCAAATGATGGAGGCAAATAATGACGCAACGAACCTGGTTCATTACCGGCGTGAGTAGCGGTTTTGGCCGCGCGCTAACACAGCAGCTGTTACAGAAAGGCGATCGCGTGATCGGTACGGTACGCAGCCACGGCAAAGTAGAGGATCTGCTGGAAAACTGGCCAAAAACATTTAGCGCACCGCTGCTGGAGATGACGGACAGCGCCGCCGTGCGTCGAACCGTCGATGATGCCTGGCGTCAGCACGGGCGTATCGATGTGGTTATCAGTAATGCCGGTTATGGCCTGTTTGGCGCCGCCGAAGAGCTGAGCGATGATGAGATTCAGCAAATAATTGCGACCAATCTGACGGGCGCCATCCAGCTTATTCGCAGCGCCCTGCCCCATATGCGCCAGCAGGGCGGCGGGCGGATTATTCAGATCTCCTCTTACGGCGGGCAGGTGGCTTTTCCGGGCAACTCGCTGTACCACGCCACCAAGTGGGGTATCGAAGGCTTTGTGGAGTCCGTGGCGCACGAAGTGGCCCCCTTCGACATTGGTATGACGCTGGTAGAGCCCGGCGGCGCCCGTACCGAGTTTCGCTACGGCAGCGCCCGCGTGGCTAAACTGATGCCGGAATACGACACCAGCCCCGCCCATGCTTTCCAGAGCATGCTGGATCCCGCCAACGGCCTGGCGCCGGGCTGCCCAGAGCGCATGGCGGCACGCATTATCGAAAGCGTGGACATCGACCCAGCGCCGTTGCGTATGGTGCTGGGCTCCAAAGCCCTGCAAAACACCATCGCCGTGCTGCGCCAGCGCATTACGGATTTTGAAACCCAGCGTAAACAGGCGGCCTCCACCGACATTCCTGACGGCCGGTAACCTTCCCCGGCGCTATCATTCACGATAGCGCAGCGCCTCCACCAGCAGGGAGAAGGCCCGGGTATGCTGTCTGCGGCTGGGATAGTAAAGGTAGTAGCCAGGGAATGGCTCACACCAGGACTCCAGCACCCGCACCAGGCTCCCTTCCTCCAGTTCCTGCTCCACGCAGTTTTCCGGCAGATAAATCAGACCTAAGCCCGCCCGGGCGGCGGCGATACGGTGGCGCAAGTCGTTAATGGTCAACTGCCCCTCCACCCTGACCCGCAGCTCTTTACCGTCGGCAGAAAACTCCCACGGCAGCATCCCCCCCAGGGTCGGCAGGCGCATATTCACACAGCGATGGTGCTGAAGATCCGCCGGGGTCTGCGGCGGCGCATGGCGGGCAAACCAGTCGGGCGACCCTACCACCGCCATGCGCATCGGCGGGCTGACGGGAACCGCCACCATATCCTTCGCCACCTGTTCGCCCAGCCGGATACCGGCGTCAAAGCGGTGGCTGACAATATCCATCAGCGTATTATCTACGGTGACTTCCACATGAATATCCGGCCACTGAGTCAGAAAGCCCTGCAACACCGGCCAGAGCACGGTATCGACGGCGTGCTCACCGGCAGTGATACGAATATTGCCCGCAGGCCGATCACGCAACTCCTTTAACAGACTGAGCTCCAGCTCAATTTCGCTGAAGTGCGGACCAATACGCTCCAGCAACCGTTCACCGGCTTCAGTAGGCGAGACGCTGCGGGTGGTACGGGTCAACAGACGAATGCCCATTCGCTCTTCCAGCGCGCGCATCGAATGGCTGAGCGCCGACTGGGAAAGCCCCAACCTGGCGGCGGCGCGGGTGAAACTGCGCTCCCTGGCCACCACCAGAAAGGCGATCAGGTCGTTAAAATTCTCTTTAAGCAAAAGGGCGCTCCGGTAAGATCTTATCCCCCAGTATATGCTCAGTTATGAGCTTATCTCATGAGTCCATTCACATTTTGCCCGCTAATCAACCTGAGCCACGCCTGTTACGCTTATTCCATCAGCAATTCACCAATGGAGAACCTGCCATGAAAATTATCCGCAACGCCTCAACCCCCTCCGTTCAGGGACCGGAAAACTACTTTACTGGCCGGGTGCGTATCGATTCCCCGTTCCAGGCCACAGAGCCCGCAAAAGTGGGCGGCGCAACCGTCACCTTTGAACCCGGCGCCCGTACCGCCTGGCACACCCACCCACTGGGCCAGACGTTGATTGTCACCCACGGCAAAGGGTGGATTCAGTGCGAAGGCGAAGCCATTGAAGAGATGAACCAGGGCGATATCGTCTGGATCCCTGAAAAGGTAAAACACTGGCACGGCGCCACGCCGGATAACGCCATGACCCATATCGCCATTGCCGAGTCGGTGGATGGTTCACCGGTGACCTGGCTTGAGCAGGTCACCGATCGGCAATACCAAAAATAATCCCGCCGCCGGGCAGTACGCCCGGCGCGAGCCCTTTTCGTTACATTCCCCCACGTTATCCAATCCGCCCGTTAAATAAATTTTTAATATGACTCAGTGACTTGCCAATTCTCCCTGGCTGTGACAGTCTGTTCTTCGATCTTGTATATACAACCATAGTCATTCGCAGATTGCGACGTTCTGCCTGTCATCTTCCCGCCGCCACTGGCGCAACTCATCCTGACAAGGAGAACCTATGTCTTCCCCATCGATCCATACTCAAACAACCAACGCGCCGGGGGTCTCGCTGAGGGAGTTCCGGTCTATCGACTACATTCCCCATACGGAGCGTCACGGCCACCCTTTCAGCCAGTTCACCCTGTGGTTTGGCGGCAATCTGCAAATCACGGCCATCGTCACCGGCGCGCTGACGGTAGTGCTGGGGGGCGATGTGGTCTGGTCGCTGGTGGGTCTGTTGACCGGCCAGATTCTGGGGGCCGCTGTGATGGCGCTGCACGCCATTCAGGGACCACGCTTCGGCATGCCGCAGATGATTATCAGCCGGGTGCAGTTTGGCGTTTATGGCGCGGTGATCCCGCTGGTGCTGGCCTGCCTGATGTACATCGGCTTTTCGGCGAGCGGCACGGTGCTGGCCGGACAGGCGATGGCGCAACTGCTGCACGTGGGCAACAGCACCGGCATGATGCTGTTCAGCGCCATCATCATCGTGGTGGCGATTCTGGGCTACCGGGTGATTCATAAGCTGGGCAAACTGGCGAGCGTTATGGGGATTCTGGCTTTCGCCTGGCTGTTTGTGACGCTGCTGCTGTCCAACGATGTCGCCACGCTTCTGCACAATCGCCACTTCACGCTGTCTTCCTTTTTGCTGGCGGTGTCGCTTTCCGCCTCCTGGCAGCTGGCCTTCTGCCCCTATGTTTCTGACTACTCCCGCTATCTGCCCCATACCGTTTCGGCTCGCTCCGTCTTTAGCGCCGCCTTTTGCGGCACGGTGCTCGGTACCCAGGCTTCCATGACGCTGGGAGTGTTCGCCGCCGCCATTGCCGGTAGCGCCTTTTCCGGCAACGAAGTCAGCTATATCGTTGGCCTGGGTAACAGCGGCGCCATGGCGATGGTCATCTATTTCGCCATCTGTTTCGGCAAGATAACCTTCACCACCATGAACGCCTATGGCAGCTTTATGTCGCTCACCACCATCGTCTGCGGCTTTCGCAAGACCACCGCCATCGGCCAGAGAACGCGCACGCTGTTTGTGGTGACGATGGTCGGCCTTTCCTGTGCTATTGCGCTGCTCAGCGAGCCTGACTTCCTGAAAAGCTTCACCCATTTTCTGCTGTTACTGCTGGCCTGTTTTATTCCCTGGAGCGCCATGAGCCTGACGGATTACTACCTGATTTCCAGAGGCAAGGTAGACATTCCGGCCCTGAGCGCCCCCCATGGCCGCTACGGACGCTGGAATGGTTATGGTATTGCGGTTTATCTGCTGGGACTGGCGATTCAGGTGCCGTTTGTCGCTAACGCGTTCTGGCAGGGAGGGCTGACCTGGCTGTTTGGCGGTAACGATATCTCGTGGATTATCGGCTGGTTCTTTACCGCCATTCTCTACTACAGCCTGCGACGTTTTGACCGGCGCCGGTTGCCGGAGCAAACCCGGCTCCCCTGAACGACTATGCCCCAAAATCCCCGCCGTTCGCCAGCCTTTCAAGAAAGGCGCGGAGCAATGGCTTCAGCGCCTTTGCCTTGTCATCGACCAGGTTGAAAGGATGGCTTTCGCGCATATAGTTGCACTGCGCCAGTTCGACCTGCACCGCATACTGACGTCGAGCCGGGGAGCCGTACTGGCGAGTGATATAGCCGCCCTTAAAGCGACCATTCAGGACATAGCGGTACTGCGGGTATGACTCGCACAATTCAACCATCGCCTGCGCCATGGCAGGCGGGCAGCTCCTGCCGTCGTTGGTGCCCAAATTAATATCGGGCAGCGCGCCGTCGAACAGGCGGGGTATCACCGAAGCAATAGAGTGGGCATCGTAAAGCACCACATAGCCGTGCTGCTGCCTGATGCGCGCCAGCTCTGCCTGGAGTTTCTGATGATAAGGCTGCCAGATCTCCGCCAGCCAGCGCTGGCGACAGGCATCATCCGGCTCCTTTCCTGCTTTCCAGGCGGGTGTGCCGTCGAACAGCGTCTGAGGGAACAGCCCGGTGGTGGCGCTGGCGTAGAGCGGTGTGTCGTCCGGCGCCCGGTTAAGATCGACCACAAAACGCGAATAGTGCCCGCGAATAATGCTGGCTCCCAGCCCGGTGGCAAAATCATAGAGTTCAGGGATATGCCAGTCGGTATCCGGCAGGGGCAGCGCTTCGGGGCTAAGCCCCTGCTCCGCTTCCGGCGTCAAACGGGTTCCGGCATGGGGAATGCTGACCAGCAGCGGTGCGCTGCCCTGGTGAAAATCATACGCCATCATCGCAGTTCTCCTCTGTAGACCACCTCGCACGGCAGGGTACCGCCGAGCCAGTACACCAGCCCGGCGGGCTCGGTAATGTTCCAGTGCACGAAGTCCGCCACTTTCCCCGGCTCCAGGGTGCCGTGGCTTGCCTGAAGACCGAGCGCCCGGGCGGCGTTGAGAGTCACCCCCGCCACAGCCTCTTCCGGCGTCAGCCCAAACAGGGTACAGCCCATATTGAGCATCAGCCGCAGCGACAGCGCCGGAGAGGTGCCAGGGTTAAGATCGCTTGCCAGCGCCATCGGCACCTTATGCTGCCGGAAACCGGCCACCGGAGGGTGCTGCGTTTCACGCATCAGATAGAAGGCGCCGGGCAGCAGTACCGCTACGGTGCCGTGCTCCGCCATCGCGCGAATATCTTCATCCGTGGCATATTCCAGGTGATCGGCAGACAGCGCCTGATAGCGTGCCGCAAGCTCCGCGCCGCCCAACGCCGAAAGCTGTTCGGCATGAAGCTTCACCGGCAGCTCCAGCTTGCGGGCAGCCTCAAACACCTGCGCCACCTGGGCGGGGGAAAAGGCCAGATGCTCGCAGAAGGCGTCCACCGCATCGGCCAGACCGGCGGCGTGGGCTTCCGGCAACAGTTCGTCGCACACCACCTGAATCCAGTCATCAGGATGGTCACGATATTCCGGCGGCACCGCATGAGCCGCCAGGCAGGTGGTCACCACCTCCACCGGCATCTGCTCCCCCAGACAACGCGCGGCCCGCAGCATACACAGTTCGGTCGGTTTATCCAGGCCGTATCCGGACTTGATCTCCACCGTAGTGACGCCGTCCGCCATCAGTAGCGCCAGCCGCTCCCGGGCCAGTTCAACCAGGGTTTCCAGGCTGGCTTCACGGGTGGCCCGCACCGTGGAAAGAATGCCGCCGCCCTGAGCCGCGATATCGGCATAGCTCACGCCGTTAAGCCGCTGTTCAAACTCGGCGCTGCGGTCGCCGCCAAACACCAGATGGGTATGGCAGTCGATAAACCCTGGCGTCACAATTCCCCCCGCAAAGCGGTGGCGATGGGTCGGATTGAAGCGGACCGCCTCCTGCGCCGGGCCGATCGCGACTATCCTTCCTGCCGTCACGGCGATAAAGCCATCGCGAATAATATTCCATGCGCCGTCGCGCATGGTGACCAGGTCCGCGCCGCTCCAGAGCGAGTCGCAATCATTACTGGATTGTTCAGCCATATCGCCTCTTCGATGATTTACAGTGCGTCATAGTGTATGTATATGTATATACAACTAAGACAGCGAGGATCAACCATGACCCGATATTTTGTGGAGCGTGCCTTACTGGATGACCAGTTGGCCAGCGATGTAGCCATTGAGGTTAATCACGATGGCAATATCGAAACCCTGACCCCCAATGCCAAACCGGAAGGCGCCCACCGGCTTGCGGGGATCATGATTCCCGGCCTCGCTAACCTGCATTCCCACGCCTTCCAGCGGGCGATGGCCGGGCTGACCGAAGTCGCCGCTGACGACAGCGACAGCTTCTGGACCTGGCGCGACCGGATGTATCAATTGCTCGGCGCCATGACGCCGGAACAGGTGGGCATCATCGCCCGCTATCTCTATATCGCGATGCTGAAAGGGGGCTATACCCAGGTCGCAGAGTTTCACTATCTGCACCACGCGCCGGACGGCACCCACTACGCCGGTGACGATATGCTGTGGCAGCTTATCCATGCGGCGCGGGAGAGCGGTATTGGTATGACGCTGCTGCCCGCGCTCTATAGCTGGTCCGGCTTTGGCGAACGGTCACCGGAAGCCGGTCAGCGCCGCTTTATTCACTCGACCGACGACTATCTTCAGCTTCAGACACGGCTTGCGGCGGCCATCCGCGACGAGCGGCTCATCAACCACGGTATCTGTTTTCATTCGCTGCGCGCCGTTAGCGAGCGGCAGATCGATGAGGTGCTGGGCAACGCCGGGTCGCATCTCCCGGTGCATATTCATATCGCAGAGCAGGAAAAAGAGGTGCGGGACTGTCTGGCCTGGTCAGGTCAGACGCCGGTGGCCTGGCTGCTGGACCATGCGCCGGTGGATGAGCGCTGGTGCCTGGTGCATGCCACTCACCTGACCGGGCAGGAAACCGCAGCCCTGGCCCACAGCGGCGCGATTGCTGGCCTGTGTCCCACTACCGAAGCCAGCCTGGGAGACGGTCTGTTTCCCGCCACCGACTACCTGCGCCACGGCGGGCGTTGGGGCATTGGTTCGGACAGCCACGTCTCGCTGAGCGTGCTGGAAGAGCTGCGCTGGCTGGAATACGGGCAGCGCCTGCGCGACAGGCAACGCAACCGGCTGGCGACCCGGGCGCAGCCCATGGTCGGGAATCTGCTGCTGTCGCAGGCGGCAAGCGGCGGTGCTCAGGCCTGCGGCATTCGCGGCGGCCGTCTGGCTCCCGGCCTGCGCGCCGACTGGCTGCTACTGGACGACGACGCATGGCTGGGGACCTGCCCCGAAGCGCATATGATAAACCGCTGGCTGTTTGCAGGCGATCGCACCGCTATCCGCCACGTCTGGGTCGCTGGCAGGGCAGTGATTCAGGATAGAACGCATCCGCTGGAACAGCAGGCGGCCCGCGACTTTGCGCGGGTGATGAGGGAGTTATAAAAATAATTCAACTTATATCACTGCCGGACTATTCATCAGCGGGCTTATTTTTCCTCAGAACCGATACGTTACGCCAGCCTGATAACGTCGTCCCTCCTCAGTAAATCCTTCGCTATAGGCATAGCGGGTATCGAACAGGTTGCTGATCGAAACGTTCAGGCTGAGCCCCTTACCCATCTCGTAGTCAGCCCGCAAATGAGTGACCGCAAAACCTGCCGCCTTCTGGGTGCCAGAGCTGACACTATCGCTGGCGGAGCGCGCCTCTTCTGAGATCGTCAGACTCAGGGATGACAAAGGCGCCAGAGTAAACCATACCGTCGCAGTGTGGGTGGGAAGCCCGGTGATATTACCCGTATTACGTCGTTTCACCTGTGCGTGAACCAGCCCATAACTCAGCCCTACCTCCAGCATCGGTACCAGGTGCCCACGGACGCCGATATCCATTCCCACGTAATCCACCCGCCCGATATTCTGGTTTTGCACCAGCCCGCCTTCAATGCTCTGGCTCTCGATCGCATCGTCAACGCGGTTGTAATAAAGGCTGGCTTCGTAACGCCCGTCGTGGCTAAAGGCGCCATTCCAGGTCAGATCAACACCAGATGCACGCTCGGGTTTCAGCCCGGGATTCACCCGCGCTATCTGGTTATAGGCCGGTCTTGAGGTGGTATATCGCTCCTTCAGGGTCGGGAAACGGGTTCGGTCAGAGACAGAAAATGCCAGACTATTTTTGTTATCAACATGATATTTCGTCATGACCTGCCAGTTAAAGGCCGAGACGCGATTACCGGCATAGTGGGTGAGCGTACCGTTTTTCTCATGTTTTTTACCTTCCAGGCTGTTGCGCCAGTCATAGCTGATACCCGCAACCACCTCAACACGATCGCCACTGCTCCATTGATATTCGCTGGCCAGCGACCAGGTGCGATCCCGATAGCGGTCATACGGCGCCGCCCGCGCGCCTTTTTCCCGATGAACATCATCCTTCCAGTTCACGGCGAAGGCGAGTAAATCTCCGAACCACACATCCGAGGCAAGTTGCAAACCTGCACCGTGGCTGTAGTCAGAATAGTGGCTATAGCTACCAGACTTACGCTTCAGGTCAGCCAGCGAATTATACATCAGCAGGGTATTTTTAAAGGTGTCCCGGTAAAGTCGGCTTTTCAGCGTCAGGGTTTCTCCCAGCGCCGTGATTCCCTGAAAGTAATAGCTCTCTTTATCATACTGCGGCCACTGCCAGTAGCGGGACCGCTGATCGTGGCTACCCGCGTAGGGCGGATTATCTTTGCTGCCGTCCTGACGAATATAGGTGATGGAATAATCATCGCGGGAGCCAGGTGTCACGCCCAGTTTCAGGATCCCGCGTTTATCGTCGGCGGCCGAATTCGCCATACGGCCACCTCTTCCCGCCACCGGATTATCGACACGGTGAGGCAGTCCCAGAAACCGTTGTTTTCGCTGAGTGCCGCTAAGCTGAAAATAGCCTGCATCATGACTAACCCCCAGCGAAGCCCAGCGTTCAGAACCGCTATCCTTACCCCTAACCCAGCCCTGACGATAACCGGCATTCACTTCCAGCGGTTTGGTGGGTCTGCCCGTGGTGATATTAATGGCGCCTCCCATCTGGCCAGGCCCCTGAAGCAATGACGAGTAGCCTTTTCCCACCTCGATGGAAGCAATATCCGCCGTTAACAGGCGCCCTAAATCCAGATTGCCATCATAGGGAACGTATATCGGCACACCATCAAAAAATATCGGTACCTGACGACTATCAAAACCGCGCACCTTAACCTGTAATTCGTTACGGCCACCGCTTTTCTGAAGGATCACACCGGGTACTACACTCAGCGCCTGTGCCACATTCTCTTTATCCAGCGCTGTCAGGGTTTGCCTGTCCAGAATGGTGGAGGTCGCAGCAGCAGGGCTTGACCAGACGGTCATCGTTTCTGTGGCGAGAACATCAGACGCGCAAACGAGCGATAACGCCGAATAAAGACAGCTTCTTGAGAATTCCATTTTTCTGTTTCCATATTATCGGGATCATTGGGTAGAGTTCTCCGGAATCAATCTGACCCCAATATCCGCCGGTGTGGCGTAATAAGGTGCAGAGGTCACAAACAGCCTGATGCCGCAATCGAGATATTCCGGTAGCGTGGCAGACGTTATGCCGCCGGTCAGAGCCAGCGAACAATCGGGGGCAGTCATCGCGGCCTGTTTCGCTACCTGCAAGGCCTGGTCGGGGGTAAATTTATCGAGCTGGATAAGGTCGGGCGCCGCCGCCAGCGCAGCCATGGCTTCATCCGGAGTATCCGCCTCTACGACGATTTTTTTCTCCGGCGCCGCACGCCGCAGGCGATCGACGATATCCCGCCACGCCTGGTTATTCGCCAGAAAGCGCCGATGATTAGCGAACAGCAACACTGTTTCCGCGCAGCCGGCCCGGTGAATCAACCCACCGGCGGCGATAACAGCCTGAGTTGCCAGCAGTTTAGTTCCGGGAATCACCTTCCGGGTGCAGGCAATATGGCCGTCAGGGTGACGCTGACGCAACACCGCGAGCATGTCAGACAGATAGCCGGAAACGCCGCAGCTCCACTCCAGCACGTTCTGCACCGCCTTCCAGCCCTGATGTAGCGCCGCAGCACAACCACTGGCGGTCAGCAGCGCCTGACCCGGCGCCACCCGCTCGCCGTCACAGGCAAGCGTCGTAACCGACAGCCCCAGGGCACAAAGCATCTGCCTGCCCGCGACAATACCGCTGACACAGCCGCCTTCACGGTGGCAAAAGATTATCCGGCCGGGAATATCGCCAATACCCAGAGCCCGGGTAGTCACATCCCCACCGTAGATATCTTCCTGCAACCAGGTATCGGTAAGTGCCTGAGGGATGAAGATCATCTGAGCCTCTCCTCTGGTACGCTGTCCCAGTATATGAGCGCCCAGTCGCGGCGCGCAGGCGCCAACGCGCTGGCGTCATATCGCTGGTACCAGCGATACAGACGCTGACGCTCATCATCGTCCAGCCCCCCCAGGTGCCAGCGCATATTCTCCTCAAACAGCTCAAAAGTGCTGGTATCCAGGCGGTATTCACACTGACCACGAATAAAATCGACCCGGGCCTGTATCCCCATCTGATAGAGCACGTTCAGGGCATAGATATAATCCGGGAGTTCTGCAACCTCACGCCCCAGCGCCCGTAGAATCGACGGCGGAACGAACGAGCTACTGGCCATATGGGTGGTGTACACTCTTAAGCGTGCCATGCGGTTAAGGCGAACCATGGCCTGCCGGATATCGGCGACCAGCGTCGAGCGGGAAGCCACCGCAATATCGCACTGTGGCAAATCATCCCAGGGGTCTTCCCATGCCCGCTTTACCCAGTGAACGTTCTTAATCGCCCTCTCCTGCGCACGCCTGGCGGCGACCGCCAGCATCCCCGGACTGTAATCCACGCCATAAACTTCGCGCAGCTTGTCTGCCAGCGCCAGCGCCACCGTTCCCGGCCCACACCCCATATCAAACAGTGTCTGCGCGCCGTGCAGATCGATCTTCGCCAGCAGCTGTTGCAGATAGCTATTTTCCGGTTCATCACCCCGGGTCGCCATTTTCTCCGCCCGCAGATCCCAGTGCTCAGGTGTTTTTTCGGTACGCTGCGCCAGCCGCATCTGCTGGCGGTAAAGTTCTGTAAAATCAATATGATCAATAAGCATAAAACGATCTCCGTTACGCCAGGTATTTTTAGCGATGTACTCTGCGGGTCAGCAATAGCAGGAAAAAAGGCGCTCCTAAAAATGCCGTTACGATACCCAGAGGGATTTCCACATCGTTCAGGGTTCGGGCCAGGGTGTCAGTTAATAACAGCAAAATTGCCCCACATCCCATGGCGACCGGCAGCAGTCGCTGATAATTACCCCCCGTCATCAACCGGGCGATATGTGGCACAATCAGACCAATCCAGCCAATAACTCCCGCAACGGCCACCGCGCTGGCAGTGATCAGGGTGGCGCAAACAATCAAACCAAAACGCAGCCTGCTGACGTTTATCCCCAGGGATAGCGCCTCTTCATCAGACAGCGTCAGCAGGTTCATACGCCAGCGCAACAACAGTAAGGGCGCGGATCCCATCAGTATCACCGGTGCGCAAAATCCAAGATCGGTTAGCGTCATGCCCGACAGTCCTCCCATCAGCCAGAAGGTAATAGACGGCAATTGGGTATAGGGATCGGCAAGCGTCTTGATTAGCGAGATCCCGGCGGCACACAAAGTGCCCAATGCAATCCCGATCAGCACCAGGCTTAACACCGGATCGCGGCGCGTTATCAGGCGGGAAATCAGCCAGACGCCGAACACCACGATCAAGCCACCGCTAAACGCCAGCAGTTGAATAAATCCCATCGACAGGCCCGCACTTATGGCAATACAGGCGCCCAATCCCGCGCCAGCAGAAACGCCAAGAATATCCGGTGATACCAGCGGGTTACGAAAGATTCCCTGGTAGGTGGCACCTGCTCCTGCCAACCCAGCGCCAATCAGTAACGCCGAGGCAATGCGCGGCAGGCGTATATACCAGAACATAAAGCGCTCGCGGTCGGGAACCCCATCCTCATTGAGCAACACCGCAGCCAGCCGCTGGAAACTCAGAGGGTAAGCACCGGACATGGCCGCCAGCGCAACGCAACCCACAATCAATACGCCAATAAGAAACAGCTGCGTCGAGGGTTTCATCGGGGATCAACCAGATTGTGATACTGCGCCTTGCTGAGCCGGGTATGCCAGAACAGCGCCGCAAAGCGCATCATATCCTGTTCAAATCCCCGGCGGACGGATGCATCCAGCCAGCCATGCAACCGGCGTAGTCCCAGCAAGCGATTAATGCCTGGCGGCGCATCCAGCCAACCGAAAGGCAAACCACTCAGAAACAGAATGCGCTTTCTGGCCACCGCCTTCACTCCCTGCCAGACCAGATCGCGAGTCAGGCTGTGCAGGGTCGCTGCTTCCTGCACCAGAATGATATCGGGCTGCCACTCCAGCAGATTTTCCATCGATACCTGAGTCAAACCGCTACGTCCATTTACCCGGGCGACATTCTCCAGTCCAAGCAGTTCGGCAGCTTCAGTATGCAGGGAACCTCGCAACCCCGTCTGAAGCCCACGGGTACCGCGAGCAGCATAGAAGCGTACTCTGGCGCCGGAGGTACGGGAAAAGGCCAGCGCGTCATGGATAAACTGGCGAGCCAGCGCCGCTTGTGCCGTGGTACGAAATTCAGTGCCCAGTATCTGCCCTATTGCCTGTAACTGCTCCGGGGTCCGGCGGAGTTCACCATTAATCAACAGCCATGGAATATGCGTCTGACTGCCAATACGCCTGGCCTGCGAACGCCAGGTCTCATCGGCGTTACCGCAGTCAACAATCAGATCCGGACTCAGCGACAGCAGTTTTTCCAGCGGAAGCGTGCTGGCCTGTCCGGCGAGCCGTCCATATTTCGGCAGCCGCGCGATCCTCTGCGGCAGGAGTCCATCCTGATTCAGGCTGAAATCAAAGGAAGAGAAACCGATCAGCTTCTCCGGCGCTGCGGCCAACAACAGCATATCCGCAGGCCCGCCAGCCCCCATAACCCGACGTATTTCGTGAGGAGCGGGTATTCCACCAACGGAAAAAGTAACAGGCTCTGCGGCAAAAGCAGGCATGCCGCGCATCAACGCAGTCGCAGCCACTCCCTGAATCAATCTCCGTCGCGTAACCGGCATCGTTGCTCTTCGTCCTGAAAAATGATCGATGTATAAAAATATATATAACGAAAAAAATGAAAAAAAGTGGCTCAAAATCACAGCAATGACATTCAGCTCATCTCTATCTGGAGGTTGTACTTGCACGCCATCGTTTTTTCTTTCAGCACAGTTGGCCGCAGCAATATCCAGCGCAACACTGAAATAGCGCTCAAGAAAGCGGGAAGAATGAATAGATTAAATCCGTCATAACGGCATACGCTAAAAATCAGTTATGACCGCGAAACTTGCCTAACAGCTTATAGCGGGTGCCGGGATAGAGCAGACGGGCGCCGGTCACCGCATGGTTGCCGCTCCATGTCTGGCGGCGCACCAGCAGGCAGGGCTCCCGGGCATCAATCATCAGCGTCTTCTGCTGGAAGGCATCGGGCATCACCGCTTCCACCACATGTTCCCCGGCGGAAAGCGGCGCCACCTGCATCAGGTAGGTATAGGGCGTGATGACCTGATAATCCTGCTTCAGGTAATCGGGCGCCATAATGGGATTCACCAGCCGGTCTTCCAACTGAACCGGAATACCGTCTTCGTAATGCACAATCTGCGAATGAAACAGGGGCTGACCTTGCGCGACGCCCGGCATGGCCAGCCGCTCGCCGTCTGCCTGTATTTCTTCCAGCGTCAGCAACCGACTGGTGTGCTCATGGCCGCGCAGGGCGATCTCTTCAGCAATATTGTGCACTTCCAGCATCGCCGTATAGCCTTTGCTTTCCGCCACAAAGGTACCCACACCCTGCATGCGCACCAGATAACCTTCGCTGGTCAGTTCACGCAGGGCGCGATTAATGGTCATGCGACTGACCCCCAGCTCATTAACCAGTTCGCTTTCCGAAGGAATACGCTGATGCGGCTGCCAGTGGCCGGCGCGAATCTGGGTAATAATCGCCTGCTTCACCCGAAGATAGATGGGGGCGGGCTGCTGGCCCATAGCGCTGGCTAACTGAGAAACGGCGGACTGGCTGGTCATTGGCTTACCCTGATGCAGAATATAACGCTAGTGTACTGGCTACCCACCAGGATGTATAGACATCTGACACCGCGACAGACTCGTCTCTTCACGTCATTTACCCACTGATACCCGACTTTTCACGACAAAATTTGTCACTGTGATCCCGTTCCCGCCTGGTTGTATAGACAAGATAATACAAATATGCTTGACTCAAAAATAACCGCCCGCAGGAGGGGCAATACACCTTGTCTCAACACAGGAGTGATTATGTCATCTGTCGAATGCCGCCTGACGCCCGGAGAAGTCAGTCTGGCAACCCTGAAAGCGATCTACCACGGTAACGTCACGCTGACGCTTGCCGACAGCGCCTGGAGCGCCGTCAATGCCGCCCGACGCACGGTCGACGAGATTGTCGATGCCGGGCGGGTGGTTTACGGCATCAATACCGGCTTCGGCAAACTGGCCCAGACCACCATCCCCCACGATCGACTGGCCGAGCTACAGCGCAATCTGATTCTGTCGCACAGCGTCGGACTGGGGGCACTACTGCCGGATAACGTCACGCGGCTGGTGATGGCCACCAAAATTATCAGTCTGGCCCGGGGCCATTCCGGCGTACGGCCTGCATTGATTGAAGCCCTGATCGCCCTGTATAACGCGGGAATCATGCCCTGCATCCCGGAGAAAGGCTCCGTGGGCGCCTCCGGCGATCTGGCGCCGCTGGCCCATCTGTCTCTGATGCTACTGGGAGTCGGTGATGTGCGGGATAACGGGCGAATTATTTCCGCCCGGGAAGCGCTGGCCAGAGTCGGTCTGAACCCGCTGGAGCCCGGTCCGAAAGAGGGGCTGGCGCTGCTGAATGGCACTCAGGTTTCAACAGCGCTGGCCCTGCGCGGGCTGTTCGAAGCTGAAAACCTGTTTGCCGCCGCGCTGGTTTCCGGCGCGCTGTCGCTGGAGGCAATCAAAGGTTCGATACGCCCGTTCGATGCCCGCATTCACCAGGCCCGCGGCCAGCGCGGCCAGATTGCGGTGGCGCAGGTCGTCTCTTCACTGCTGACCGGCAGCGAAATCCTCACGTCCCACGCCAACTGCGGTCGGGTGCAGGACCCCTACTCCATTCGCTGTATCCCTCAGGTGATGGGCGCCTGCCTGGATAACCTGCGCCACGCCGCCGGAGTCCTGCAAACCGAAGCCAATGCGGCGTCAGACAATCCGCTGGTATTCAGCGACGATGATGATGTGATCTCCGGTGGCAACTTCCACGCCGAGCCTGTCGCCTTTGCCGCGGACATTATCGCCCTGGCGGTGGCGGAAGTCGGCGCTATCTCCGAACGGCGGCTGGCGCTGCTGCTGGACAGCGCGCTTTCCGGGCTGCCCCCGTTTCTGGTTAACGACGGCGGCGTCAATTCCGGCTTTATGATTGCCCAGGTCACCGCCGCCGCGCTGGCATCAGAGAATAAATCTCTGGCTCATCCCGGCAGCGTGGACAGCCTGCCCACCTCCGCCAACCAGGAAGATCACGTCTCGATGGCAACCTGGGCCGCGCGCCGTCTGGGCGAGATGTGTTTTAACAGCGCGGCAGTGGTCGGTATTGAAGCCATGGCCGCCGCCCAGGGCATCGACTTCCACCGCCCGCTCCAGAGCTCGGCGCTACTGGAAACGGAGCTGGCCGCCATCCGCCATCAGGTGCCTTTCCTGGAACAGGATCGCCTGCTGGCGCCAGAGCTTGATGTGATGCGCCAGTGGGCCAGCCGCAGCGCCTGGCCTGACGTTATTACCGCCATTCTGCCCACCGTAACCGAAGGATAACCCCATGTCTGACTCCCGGAACGCGACGATGAATCGCGAAATCAGAGCGCCGCACGGCACTGAGATGCACTGTGAAAACTGGCTGATCGAAGCGGCATACCGCATGATTCAGAACAACCTGGATCCCGATGTGGCCGAACGCCCGGAGGATCTGGTGGTGTACGGCGGTATCGGCAAGGCGGCCCGGAACCCGGAGTGCTTTGAACAGATTCTGGCGACGCTAAAGCGTCTGAAAGCCGATGAAACACTGCTGGTGCAGTCCGGCAAGCCGGTCGGGGTTTTCCGCACCCACGCCGATGCCCCCAGGGTGCTGATCGCCAACTCCAACCTGGTGCCCCACTGGGCCACCTGGGATCACTTCCACGAACTCGACAGGGCCGGGCTGATGATGTACGGCCAGATGACGGCGGGCTCCTGGATCTATATTGGCGCCCAGGGCATTGTGCAGGGCACCTTCGAAACCTTTGTCGAAGCCGGGCGTCAGCACTACGGCGGCGATTTAACCGGCCGCTGGATCCTGACCGCCGGTCTGGGCGGCATGGGCGGCGCCCAACCGCTGGCCGGCGTGCTGGCGGGGGCCTGCGTACTGGCTATCGAATGTCAGGAATCGCGCATCGATTTCCGGCTGCGTACCCGCTATCTCGACCATAAGGTCACCACTCTGGACGAAGCCCTGGCGCTTATCGACAAAGCCACCCGGGCCGGTGAGGCTATCTCGGTAGGGCTTCTGGGTAACGCCGCCGAAATTATGCCGCAGCTGGTGGAGCGCGCGAAACACGGTGGGCCGCGACCGGATATCGTGACCGACCAGACCTCGGCTCACGATCCGCTAAACGGCTATTTGCCATTGGGCTGGAGCGTGGCGCAATGGCATGAACGCCAGCGCACCGATCCCGCAGCGGTAGAGGCGGCAGCCCGGGCCTCTATGGCCGAACACGTTCGGGCGATGCTGGCATTCCACCATATGGGGGTCCCCACTATCGACTACGGCAACAACATCCGCCAGGTAGCGCTGGAAGAGGGGGTAAAAAACGCTTTTGACTTCCCCGGGTTCGTTCCCGCCTGCATCCGCCCGCTATTCTGTGAAGGCAAAGGTCCGTTTCGCTGGGTTGCGCTTTCCGGGGATCCCGAAGATATCTACAAAACCGATGCAAAGTTAAAAGAACTGTTCCCGGATAACCGCAATCTGCATCGCTGGCTGGACATGGCCAGGGAGCGCATCGCTTTCCAGGGGTTACCCGCGCGTATCTGCTGGCTGGGGCTGGGCGAGCGCCACCAGGCGGGGCTGGCCTTTAACGAGATGGTGCGCAACGGCGAACTGAAGGCGCCGGTAGTGATTGGCCGCGATCATCTCGACTGCGGCTCAGTGGCCTCGCCAAACCGGGAAACCGAAGCGATGAAAGACGGCTCCGACGCCGTTTCTGACTGGCCGCTGCTGAACGCACTGCTTAACACCGCAGGCGGCGCCACCTGGGTCAGCCTGCATCACGGCGGCGGCGTCGGGATGGGCTTCTCACAGCATGCCGGGGTGGTTATTGTTTGCGACGGCAGCGATGCCGCAGATGCCCGGCTGGGAAGAGTCCTGTGGAACGATCCGGCCACCGGGGTAATGCGCCACGCCGATGCGGGCTACGATATAGCCATCGACTGCGCCCGGCGTCATCATCTGGACTTGCCGATGGTGAATCGGGAATAGCGCCTGACGGAAGCAGACCCCAAAGGGGTCTGCAACTCTTACTGGCGAATCTGCCGCAACACCTGTTCCGACAGACCAGTAGCCTCGGCAATCACCTCCAGGGATAACCCCCTCCCTAACAGGCGACGGGCCACATCCTGCATCGCCTCCTGGCGGCCTTGTTCCAGGCCTTTCGCCAGACCTTGCTGCAACCCCCGCTCCAGACCTATTTGTTCCAGTGCCTGCGCTATCGTCATAAACTCCTCCCTGTGTTGTGGCATCCGGTGCGCCAGTTCCTTCACAAAGGCGACCGGTTCAACGGTATTCGCAGTATGCAGCATCCAGTTCATCAACGCCGTTAACCGCGCCTGCGTAGTGTATCCCTCCTCCAGCAGGCAGACCAACGGTTCGATCACAGCCATAAGATCACGGATATGGCTGTGCTTAAGCAGCAGTTCCAGCATCGCCATGCGTTTGTGCTTCATGATGTCGTCGTCGTCCAGCGCCCCCACGTCAACCAGAGGGAAGCTTGCGCTGTATAGCTGGCGCGCCACCTCCGGCTCGTTAAACAGCTCCAGCCAGTTCAACGTATAAGGCCAGGGCGTGGCGCGACCGTGGCAGAACAGTATCGGCACCACCAGCGGTAGCCGCTCATGACCGGCATCCAGATGGCGCTGCATGGCGGCAATGGCATACCTCAACAGCCGGAAGGCCATATGCCTGTCGGGCGTGCTCTGATGCTCGATCAGCGCATAGATATAGCCTTCACCGTTGGCGGTCTTCAGCGACCAGAGCACATCCGCAAAGTAAGGGTGCAGCCCTTCTTCAATAAAAGAGCCGGACTCCAGCTTCAGCGTATTCAGATCGCAGATTTTCAACAGCGCGGGCGGAAGATAGAGCGCCAGAAAATCCCGAGCGGTATCGGGGTGGGTCAAAAAGGTTTTATACACTTCATACTTCAAGCTGCCTCTTTGTTGGCTGCCTTCACTCACCCCGGTCACATAGGACTACTATGCTCCCGGGGATTCGTTCAGTTGCCGCCGCGATGCAACTTGAATTATTTTGTGTATCAACAATCCATCGTGAGGCACCGGCGGGCGCTTTTTCTTCATCGTCCTGACTCCGAAAAAATTTTTCAGGCATTCTGCCACGTGGCATGAATGCCTGTATCCGCACATTACCGGTTTTGCGCGGCCGATTCAGAACAATAATCACCGCCTCTGAAACGATACATATAACTACTGAGTCACACTCAAAATCGTCCTGATATTGCGGGCGCTGGTAGCGATAACGTCGATGGCGCCGGTACGCAGCGCGCCCATAATCGCCATCGCTTTGGTGCTTTCAGAAGCAATGGCGATAACGCAGGGGATCTGGCGCAGCTCTTCCACGCTCAGACCAATAACCCGATCGTCCATCACCGTATGCACGTGCTGGCCCTGAGCGTTAAAGAAGTCATAGCCCGCGATATCGCCGATCACGCCCTGATTCAGGCTGGCGTCATTAATCTCCTGAGGCGTGAACCAGCCCAGCTTCACCATATAGCTGTCTTCATTCATATCGCCGATACCCACCAGCGCGATATCCGCCTTACGCGCCCGGTCCAGGGTCTCTTTAATGGTGCCGTTACGCAGCAACGCCGACTTTAGTTCGGTATTTTCCACATAGGCCGGCGCGTAGAGCGATTCACTGCTGCCGCCGAACTTTTTCGCCAGCAGGCGGCTGATATGGTCGGCGTTAATCACATCGCCGGGGCGGTGAGTGCCGCCGATGCCGCAGATAAAGCGGCAGTCTTTCGGCTGTACCGTGCTGGTGTACTCCGCCACCGCCGCCACGTTGCGCCCCTGGCCCACGGTGACCACCATACTGTCGCGCAACGAGGCCGCCAGATAGCCGGAAACCAGCGCCGCCACCTGACGGCGCTGTTCATCTTCATCGTTATGATCCAGCGCAATTAGCGCACGTTTCACGGAGAAGCGCTCTTTTAGCTGCTTTTCAAGCTGGGTGCTGAACACCGGATGGTAGCGAACATTGATCTCAACAATGCCCTCTTCCTTCGCGCGTTTCAGCAGACGGCCCACCTTGATACGTGAAAAGCCGAAACGTTTGGCGATCTCCTCCTGGGTGACCTCATCGCAATAGTAAGCGATAGCGATCTCCGTCAGTAATTCGTAATCCTTTGAGTCGTTGGATCTATCCATACGGGCTGCGATCTCCACGTCGTGAAATTGTCAGGGTGATGAACATTTGCCAAAAACTATACCAGATAACGAATAGACAGAGGATGACTACACCGACAATCCCTGTACGGACAAACCCTTAGCCGCCAGCAGCTAAAGCGCGCCGGACAATGCAGCGGCCTCATCAAGAATGGCGCGGTAAGCTTCAGGCTGATGGGCGAAGCGCCCCAGGAACAGACCATCGACATCCGGCCACAGCTGGCTAAGCAACCCCGGCCCGGCACTGCCGCCATAAATCACCCGGTGTGGATCCGGCGTATTGTCCTGCAACCACGCCCGCAGGCCGGAACAGACCTCGCGAATATAATCATCGCCAGCAGGCTGAGGCGCGCCGATGGCCCACTGGGGCTCCCAGGCGAAAATCACCGCCCCCTGCGGCGTCGTTCCCGGCTCGCCCAGTACCTGGCGAGCCTGTTCAATAGCGACACGGGTCGCGTCGGCAGGGCTAAGCTGCTCCGGCTCGCCGATGCAGACCACCGGCGTCAGACCGTGCTGAAGCGCAATATTGACCTTACGCTGAATGAGCTCGTCGGTTTCAAAGAAGTGGCGACGCCGCTCGGCATGGCCGATTTCCACATAGCGACAGCCCATCTCCTGCAGCATGGCGGCGCTGACTTCGCCAGTCCAGGCGCCCGGCGGCTCCGATGAGACATTCTGGGCGCCGACCCCCATGGCAGTGCCCCGAAAAGCCTGTAGCGCCCCTTCAATGGCAGGCGCCGACGGGAAGGTAAACAGCGTGGCCTGCCCTTCCTGTTGGGTCAGCGGGTGGCTGGCGATGATGCCGGACACCGCCCGACACCACTCCAGGGTCTGCTGGTAGCCGAAGTACATCTTCATACTCGCGCCGATAACCGGTTTCAGTGACATGCCATTCCCCCTGTTTCGGATTCACGGTTCATGCAGCGGCCAACGGCCCGGATTATCTGCGCCAGTGAGACGGCGCCCGCATCCGGCGTGCCTTTACTGCGCTCCGCCAGCGGTCGGGCTCGCCCGATTTTAGGTACCATATCCGCGGTCTCCCGGGCGCTGCGTTCCGCAACATCGGCAGCGTTCCTCCAGGCTTCCGCCAGCGGCTGCCCCCGGGAAGCCTGTTGATTCAGCGCTTCGCTGAACGGCAGCAGCACGTCCACCAGCGTCTTATCGCCGGGCTTCGCCTTACCAAAGTGCATCACGCCGTCACAGGCCCGGGTTATGGCCTGCGCCACCACCAGAGTATCCGGCTGGCGCTCATTGCCCAGGGTAATACCGATGGTATTCAGAATCACGCCCCAGATGGCGCCAGAGGTTCCACCGGCCTTGTCGGCCCAGGCATCGGCGGCCTGTTGCAGCACGCTGCCCGCCCCGGCGCCGCGTTCCAGCGCCTGACGCGCCTGCTCACGGGCAGCCCGCACGCCGCGCTCCATACCAATGCCATGGTCACCATCGCCCGCCACGGCATCAATACGCCCCAGCTCTTCGGCATTTTCGATGACCGTTTCCGCCAGCGCATCCACCATTCCGGCAATCCGTACCGCGCACTGGCGGGATTCGGCACTGGCTTCCGGCAGCGGCGCTACCTGATTTTCACTCTCCTGCCCCGCAGGCAGCGGCTCTTCGTTAAAACGCGATCCTTTACGGAATGCCGAACTGTAGACAGGTGCCTGCCACAGCCCTTCCAGCTCGTCATTCAGCCAGAACAGCGTCAGGGAAAGTCCTGCCATATCAAAGCTGGTGACGAATTCCCCAACCTGGGGATCCACCACCTCAATGCCGCGCTGCGCCAGATCTTCCGCCACGCTGTGCCACAGCACAAACAGCTCTTCATACTTCACCGACCCCAGACCGTTCAGGATCGCACCGACTCTGGCCCCCTTAACCTGAGGCACCGAAGAGGGAACGTCGCGCAGCAGGTGTTCCACCAGGTGGTGAGACAGCTCGCTGGCGGTGCCTATCGGCATTTCACTGATGCCCGGCTCGCCGTGAATCCCCATGCCGAAAGCCATCTGCCCCTCGGGAATGGTAAACAGCGGCTGTCCGGCGCCGGGCAATTTACAGCCGGAAAAAGCCACGCCGATAGTGCGGGTGCGCTGGTTAGCAAGCCGCGCCGCCGCCAGGACCTGTTCCAGGCTGTCGCCGCGCTCTGCGGCAGCGGCCGCCGCCTTGAACACCACCAGATCGCCCGCCACCCCGCGCCGCTTTTCCTCTTCGTCGGGCACAGCGCTGGAAATATCATCGGTAATGGCGATGACCTCACAGGGGATCCCTTCGGCAATCAGCCGCTCCCGGGCCAGACCAAAGTGCAGAACATCCCCGGCATAGTTACCGAAGGCCAGCAACACGCCGCCGCCGTTGTTGGCTGCCCGGGCCACCGAGCAGATCTGCTGGGCCGACGGCGAAGCAAACAGATTGCCCATAGCCGCACCGTGGGCCAGCCCCTGACCAACCAGACCGGCGAACGCCGGATAATGGCCGGAGCCGCCGCCGACCACCACGGCCACGGTACCCGGTTTACTGCAGGTACTGCGTACCACGCCGCCGGGAACCTGACGAACAATGGCGGCATTGGCACTGACGAAGCCTGAAACCATCTCTTTGGCAAAATCGGACGGGTGATTAAAAAGCCATGTCATAACGCTGCTCTCCTGCCTGTCTATTCTGTCTGTATCGCGGCGCCGCACGGTTGTGTCGGCATCGCCTTGTGGGGTTCACCCTGACTCAGCATCGGGTTTGTTATCGGATTGTTATCTGATAATGAACATAACAGTTGACCCAAAATGAGCATATGAACATCAAGTGAAACTGTGAGCGATTTCAAAAATGGCGAAAAAAACCCTTATTCGCCATATAAAGGCGAAATAAGGCGATACAAAGGGAAAAGCAGTTGCCGTACCGCCCGTTCAAATGAAATGCTATTGAACTTATGAATATTTAAAGCTACTTTTTTAACCGGACCTGAATGTTCATGTGTTTCGATGAAAAGCATCTGAACGAACCACGGAAGGGCGACACGACAACCACCGGAGGTAAACACTATGGCGACTATCGCAATCGGCGCCGACGACGCGGCAACCGAGATGAAAAACATCGTAAAGTCACACCTGCAGGCAAAGGGGATCGACGTAAAAGACTTCAGCCACGACGTGGTCGATAACGATCAAATCTATCCGGATATCGCCTTCCATCTGGCAACGGCCATTAGCGAAGGCAAGTTTGAGCGCGGTATTCTGCTGTGCGGAACCGGTATCGGCATGGCGATCGTCGCCAATAAGGTCCCCGGCGTTCGGGCGGCCCAGTGCCACGATGTCTACTCTGCCGAACGGGCCCGCAAGAGCAATAATGCCCAAATCATGACCATGGGCGCCCGGGTCATCGGCCCTGAACTGGCGAAATCGCTGGTGGATGCCTGGCTGGAAAGCGAATTCGAATCCGGCCGCTCCGGCCCGAAAGTGGAGCGCATCAGCTACTACGAGCATCAGGCACATCAGGGCAGCTAAGGAGCGCGAAGATGCAACAAAAACTGGAGCCAGGCGTTAATACCGCCATGTTCGACGGCGTGGAACCGGAAGTGGCTTTCAGTACCATCCGGGAAGCTGGTTTTCGCTATATCGAACTGGCGTACAATCAGGGCTACGTGGGGAATCTGGACCCATCGCTGTTCGGCCCGGAAAACGCCGCACGGATTTTGGATCTACTGGAAAAGTACCAGTTACAGACCCGGGCGCTGGGCTGCACCATGAACCTGGCGGCGCCAGACGCCGTGGCGCAGTTTACAACGCGGATTCAGTTTGCCACCCGCATCGGCGCCACCTTCCTTAACGCCTGTATCGGCAAACGCGAAGACCGGCAGACCATTATCGCCAATCTGCGGGAACTGGCGCCGCTGGCCGCCGACAGCGGCTGCGTTATCTGCATCGAAAACGGCGGCGATCCCAATTACGATGTCTTTGCCGTCGCCGAAGAGGGTATGGCGCTGCTGGAGGCTATCAATAGCCCGGCGGTCGCTTTTAATATCGATCCGGGCAACACCGTTTCGCTGCGCCCGGAGCGCGATGCCATTAACGAATGCATTCATATGCTACCCGGCGCGCGTCACGCCCATATTAAAGATGTGCTGTGCAAAGAGGGCGAGTTCTTCTTCCCGGCTATTGGCGAAGGCGTGCTGGACTACCAGCCGCTGCTGCGCGAACTTGAGCAACGTGCCATTCCCTGTAGCCTGGAGATTCCACTGCGGATGCATCGCAGCAGCGATACTCTGCCCCATCGGGCATCACAACCGGTGGATCCCGCCATTAGCCTTGAGGTGCTGAAACGCTCGCGTCAGCAGCTAGAAGCCCTGCTCGGTTATCCGCTGTAATCTCTGTGCGGGCCGCAGCGTGCGGCCCGCACTTTACGCCATAGCCGCCTGTAAAAACTCCCGGCATTCGCGCTCATTTGCCCACAAATCGTCCTGTTCTGTGGTGCGCATTTCAATGGCGATGGTAATTTCATCCAGCTCCGGTGGCAGTTCCAGGCTACGGGCTACCGTAATGATCTCCCGGGCCACCTCAGCCGTCAGAAAACCCGGTGCGCCGAACTTCATGTGGTAGTCGCCATAGCCGGGCTGCGCCGGGTCGAGAATCGCGTTAGAGAGATGCAGCTGCGACATCAGCGGCGCGCACTGGCGCAGCGAGGTGGCCAGCGCTTCCTGATTAAGCGCCACGTGAGCGCTATCCCAGGCGATATAAAGCTTCGGGCAGTCGGGGCGCAGCGCCTGCATCCACCTCGCCGTCTCGTCGCTAAATCCGATGAGCTGGCGCTTATGGGCAAAGCGGTCCAGCGGCTCCAGTTGCAGAATCATATCCGGGTACTGACTGACCGTTTCCCCCAGCGCCACCAGCGAATCGCCAAAGGCGGCCAGCGCTTCATCACGGCGAGCCTCGCCGGGGTCGGCACCGCTCACCAGCGAAAGCTTACGGGTGCCACACTCCGCAGCCAGATGCGCCAGTTCCCGGGCTCTGGCTACCGACTTGCGGCGTAGCGCCGGATCAAGACTACTCAGGTTAAGCTGCTCGTTAAGTAGCGCAAAGGTCAGCCATTGGGTCAGTATCAGCGGCGTGGAGGCGACCCGTTCGCGCAACGCCTCTCTTTCCCGGGAGCCGGTGATAATGCCGGTCTCAACGGCCCGGTAGTACCCGAACCCGGCAATGCGCCGGACCGTCTCGACTACCCGGGTTTCCGAGGCCATCAGGGGAAAAAAGAGTTCAGCGATATGGGCAGAGGGAACCAGCCGCGCGGAGGATCCAGACATCATTATGCTCCTTATCCAAACGCGGCCAGGCTCGGTTTCCTGAACGGCGTTCATTCGTTTTAACCAAATACTTATGTTCAATCTTATCAAAGCAGAAATGGCAAATAACTGAGAGTGATACAAATCACATAATTTAGTGAAATATAAAACAAGATATTTCTAAAACCCTATTAAGACACACCAATGATACGGTTATAAAATGAAATAACCATCGTTTCAATAACATCATAACGAATTATTGTCTATAGCATTTACGCGTTAATATCAGAATAAAACAATTAAAATAAAATCATTAAAAAACAATTGAATGAAAACAAAAATCCGTTGCAAGAAATGATGATAACGGTAATTAACAAACCCGAATAATTACCAGGTGGAATTAAAAAGCCAAACAAATGATATATGTGAAATAAAAATACGAACAAATGTTCTCATTCATGAGAGGGAAATAAAAAAATCCTCTATTTTTATTCCATCGTTTTCGTTTTTTGTGATTCCTTTCATTTTTTCACATCAGAATTCCCTCTACTTTCTTAAACACAAGTTATTGTTATGAACATCTGAACAAACATCACACCGCTGGCCACCGCCGGAAATTCCGGACGTCTGCCTTAGCGCCTGGGGCGCGACAGGCGCCTGTGACGATAGCAACGGAGAACCGATATGCGCATTTCAACCCCCCCGCTGTCTGCCACACAGGAACAACCCACCCGAGTCCGCTGGCGGATTTTTGCGGTGCTCTTCTTCCTGCTGGCGGTCAATCTGATGGACCGCATCACTATCTCCATTGGCATCCCCTATATCAAAGAAGAGTTCCACCTGTCGCCGACCATGCAGGGGCTGATTCTCAGCAGCTTTTTCTGGTCATACGCGCTGTTGCAGATCCCCGGCGGCTGGGCGCTGGACCGCTTTGGTCCCCGTAAGGTGTTGACCACCTCTACGGTACTGTGGGGCGCCAGCCAGATTGGCCTGGCGCTGGCGACCGGCGGCCTGTCGCTTATCTTCGCCCGTATCGCGCTGGGAGTGGCGGAAACGCCGGTTTCCCCTTCCGGCGCCAAGATGAGCTCCACCTGGCTGGCCCGGGCCGAGCGTGGTCGCGGCGCTTCGATAATGGACTGCGGCAGCCCGCTGGGCGTGGCTGTAGGAGGCTTGATCATCGCGTATCTGATAGACCTGCTCGACTCCTGGCGTCTGGCCTTTGTGGTCGCCGGGGTGTTCAGCATGTCGCTGGCGCTGCTGGCCTGGTTCAAGCTGCGCGATAAACCCACCGAAGATAAGCGCGTGAATGCCGCCGAGCTGGCGCTGATTCAGGCCGATGATGAAGCCGCCCGTAACAACGAGGAAGAAGCGCCCTGTAAAGGTATGGGCATCGATACCCGTTCGCTGGTGGGCATTATGTTCGGCCGCGCCACCTGGGCGATGATTTACTTCGGCCTGCTGACCTGGGGGCCCAGCTACCTGGCCCAGGCGCGCGGCTTCGACCTTAAGGCCATCGGTAACGCCACCTTTATCATCTTTATGATGGGGGCGCTGGGCTCGCTGAGCGCCGGGTTCCTGGTCGATTTTCTGGTAAAACGCGGCATGCGCCACGGCCTTGCCGTGAAAAGCCTGATCGCCATTTCCGGACTGGTAACTCTGACTATCTTCCTGCTGCTGCCTGGCATCAGCGATCCGATAAGCGCCGTGATGATGCTTTCTGTCGCCTCGTTCTTCCTGACCGGCGGCGGCGGTATCTACTGGAGTCTGCCTGCGCTACTGGCCCATAAATCCCGGGTAGGCCTGGTGGGCGGCACCATGAATATGGCAGGCAGCGTCGGCGGTATTCTGGTTCCCATCGTGGTGGGGCTGATTTTGCAGGCCACCAATAGCTTCACCGGCGTGCTCACCTTCTTCACTGTCTGTTCTGGCCTTTATGTGCTCGGCACTCTGGTGATTCGCTTTCACAAGCCCGGCGTACCAGACGCGCTGGACCAGGCCCCGGCCCGTTAACAGCCGATATCCGTTATGACGATGTAAGGAGTCTTTATGCTGCGTTTTGCCGCTAACCTGACCATGCTGTACCCCGAATATCCGTTCCTGGAGCGCTTCGACAGGGCCGCCGCCGATGGCTTTCAGGCCGTGGAGTTTTTCTTCCCCTACGGCACACCGGCAGAAACTTTTAGCCTGGCGCTGGAACGTAATCAGCAGGAGCTGGTGCTGTTTAATATGCCGCTGGGCGACTGGGACGCAGGCGAACGCGGCTTTGCCTCGCAGCCATCTCGGCGCGACGATTTCCGGGCAGGGCTTGATCAGGCCGTCGCCTACGGTAAGGCCCTGCGGCCGCCGCGCATTAACTGCCCTTCCGGCCCCGAAGGCAACGATGCGCAGCCCTGGCCAACGCTTGTGGAAAACATGACCATGGCGGCCCGGACGCTGGCGGATATCGACGTTCAGTTAGTAGTGGAGCCCATTAACCGCAACGACGTGCCCGGCGCCGTGATCTCTAACGTCGAACAGGCGCTGGCCCTGTTTGAAAAAGTGGATAGCGACAATATCGCCATTCAGTTCGATCTCTGGCACTCGCTGCGCGCCGGTGAAGATCCGTTCTCGGTGCTGAAGAGCCATATGGACAGGATTGCCCATATTCAGATAGCCGACGTCCCCGGGCGCCACCAGCCCGGCACCGGCGAGGTGGATTTCGAGAAGCTGTTTACCCTGATCGATAATTCCGGCTATCAGGGCTGGGTAAGCCTGGAATATCACCCTCAGGGCGGGACTCAGGAAAGCTTTGCGGCACTGCGCAGGATGGGCATTCTGGGATAATCCGCACAACCCGGGTCAGCGAGGGCGGCGCGGACGGCGGTGAAGGCAGCGGCGGTAGCTCTGGTACCGGACCAGGAAGGTCGGGCTGCTCCGGCTCATCCGGCGGAAGCGCCGGTTTTTCAGGCGTCGGGCCGTCGGGATTCCCGGGGGCGGGCAGGGTCGGTACAGGCGTGGGGTCGGGTGCGGGCTGCTGAGCGCCGGTTGCCGCAGCGCACCCCAGCCAGACGGTCAATAGCAGCAGACGCGAACACTGGAACATGGCGCCTCCGGTATTCCCTGAATGCTATTCAGGGCATTTGATTCGCTTAATAGCAGCGTCATACTGCTGCTGATTTTTACGCTGCATCGCCTGAGTCGCCTGCTGAATATTCTCTTTATTACCCTCCATCCCCAGCAGGCGGTTCTGCCATTCGGTATCACTCTGCTCCAGACTGACGCCGCACTTCGCCCGCATCTCTTTCACGATCTGCGCGCGCTGCTGCTGAAACTGCAGCCCGGCAAAAGGATTTTCCGCCAGCGCAATGGCCGGTACGAACAGGGTGGCGCCCAGAAGAAAAAATTTCAGTGATTTCATAAACTCATCCTTAATGTTAACGGTCTTTCTTTATCCGAATGAGTATAGCAGCCTGGGGGAAAGAGGACGGGACAGAACGCCCCGTCCGGGGGATCAGAAGTCGTACTGGAGCGTCAGGCGGTTCTGCCAGAAGTCTTTCTCATACAGCGGTGAAGTCTGAACGCCGACGAAGTCGCTCAGGCTCAGGCCTTTCAGCGCGCCCTGGAAGTTCCAGATGAAGTAGAGCAGATATTCAGATTGACGCAGGCTACCGGAATCCACCGACGGCGTGAGATCCATCCATGAATAGCGCGCCCCCATGGTCAGGCTTTCGCTGGCCTGCCAGTTCAGGTTGGTGGCCCAGGCGTTGCCGCTGCCCAGATCCTGAGTGCTGGTGAAATACGGCTGCGCGAAATAAGGGCCAGAGGCGGTATTGTGTGCGTAAGGGGTCACCAGCGATCCGTAACCATAGCTGTTGCCGCTGGCGGCGATATGGTCATACCCCATGGCCCAGGAGAGGTTCGGAGTCAGCGTCAACGCCAGTTGGGCGCCAAAGGAACGGTTATCCACCTCGCCCGCCAGCGCCTTACCTTCACTGGTGCCGCGAATAAACTGCAAGCCGAAGTCCGGGCTCAGCGGCGCCTGCTGCCACTGAATATGGCCTTCGGTATAGAAGATGTTAGAGAAGTCGTCATAGCTTTCATACCACATCTGGCCGGTCAGCTTTTTATCGTCCCACATCAGGTGATGTCCGGCACCAATAGCCCACATGCCGTCGGTTTTCTCGTCCACTTCGGTGTAGGCGGTGGTGCGCTTAACCTGATCGCTGCCCCAGCCTTTATAGCGCCAGATTTTAGTAGCGCGCAGAAAGTCATCGCCGCTGCCGTACTGCATATCTACCGCCTGATAGAGGATAGGGGTGATACGCCAGTCGTAGTCGCCGACAAAAGGCAGATCCAGACGCTGATTACCACCGGTAATGCGGAAATCGCCGTGACGCCAGGTCAGCCAGGCTTCGCCGATATTGGTCTGGTTATCGCCAATATCGCTAATGACGCGCTCTTCGGGCGGGTGATTGATACCGCGCAGGAACAGGCCGCTGACCCCGACGTTAAAACCGTACAGAGGCGCGGTTTCATACTTCACAAAACCGCCGTAGCTGATGGTGTCCTGATTAAAACCTTTAGAGAAATAGGCGTTATGGGTGGTGTAGTAAAGCGCCCGGGCGCTGCCGCTAACCTTACCGCAGCTAAAGGCATCGGCCAGACTGCTGACGTTGCCGTTGCTGTCGAAACAGGCGCTGTCAGACTTAAAGGAGACAGCCGCCTGCGCGCTCAGAGGCAATGCCAGCGCCAGACAGACCGCAGCCCCGCCAACGAATAATGATGATATCCCTGCGCGCCGTGCGCCGTTTACCCCTGCTTCCCAACATTTGTTCATGTTGATACCCTGATGATGAAAACAAAAAAGAGCCAAAATAAATGGTGCAGCACCTGCCCATCCGCCTGGCTCGTCCCTTTAAACAGGTCGATACCACGCGGAAATATGGCCCATACAAGGCCCCGCCCCGGGGTGCCATGCCACACAAGGCTGCGATTATCATCATCTGAAGGGTTGCAATCCAGTGCTGAGCGCAAACGTTTGCTTCCTTTCAACGGAGTGATATTCTGGCAAAATGTCAAACCAGAAACAGATCCCCAAAAACCGACGCTGTCATCCAGAATATAAGACTAAAAATTTTTAAAAAGTAATACATAACCCTCATTTTACGATCTACGAAAACGTTTGCTGACTGCTGTTTTTTCAGACACCCTGCGCGGAAAATCTCAGAAGTAATAGCCAATATTAACGTTGGTGCGGAAATACCACTTGCCGCTGCCCTGAGACTCGGTATTGGTCCAGCCGGTGGCGTTGAGCGCACCGCCCCATGGATTCACGTTCTTCGCCCAGCTAAAGTCCACCCAGAACATCACCGGCATGGCGAAAACCTGCACCCCCACGGTGTTCATCTGCGAGTCACTCCAGTCGCCTTTATCTTTCCACAACACGCTGTAGTCATTGTAGAAACGCAATTTCGATACCGGCCCCCACTTCACATCCACGTCCCGGGCCAGGTTAAGCGACGCGGTGGTCGCCTTTGCCGGGATCAGGTAAGCCGGGGTCAGGCCGTTGCCGCCCATCAGTACTGTATCGTCATCCACACCCGTGGGGTTTTTGGGTGAGTACTGGTAGCGAATCAACTGGGATGAAAGCTGCCAGGGACCGTTCTGCAAACGCCCATGCAGACCCGCCGCCCAGAAGCTGCCGTCATCGCCGGTATCGCGATTATGCAGGCGCGCCAGCGCCAGAGATCCTCCCAGCTCGTTGCGCCAGTCGCCAGACTGAAATTCGCGGGCCAGCCGTACATTGACCTGGTCGCGCTTTTCGTTACGCTGCTGATGTTGAGTGGGATATATGGTGTTTTTCAGACGGCTGTAGTCCCCCACCTCTGGGGCATAGCGCAGATTTTCCGGCTCCATCCACGGGAAATAAGCCACATCTAACGACCAGTGATTATCATGGTACTGATATTTAATGCCGCTTGCGGCATTGACGCCAAAACCTAAATAAAACGGAATACCATACGACCAGCCAAACTGGGGATAGGGTTCAAGCCCAAAAGGCTTTCCGGGAATACCCAGTTGAACGCTATTATTCTGATTAAACCGATAACCCACAAACGCCCGATCGATGGCATATTTTCGATTATCCTGAAACCAGAACCCGGCATCGAAAAAATAATTATTATAATAGCCACTGCTGTCTATTCTGAACGTATCAAAGCGTAAGTGAGGGGGATTGCGATATTGACTTCCCTGCCAGTCTTCATAGCGATAATTGGCACGCAGTGCGCCACCGATATCCAGCCCGGCGTTACCGTCCGCGCTGCGCCATCCAATATGGGGAAACGGCTTACCCGCGGCCATTGCCGGAGCCACTCCCGCAGTCAATCCGCCCACCAATAGTGATATTATTATTTTCCGCATAGCCCACTCCCCTACATTAAATAAGCAATAGCCCACCACCGCAGATTATTTATCTGCGTTATTGACAGGTCGCCTGGTTTCACCGGCGAAACAAAACATTATAAATAGCAGTGGTTATTATTTTATAGTTTCAAATATGATACCCGATATATTATTTGATACCGGGAAAATCTCACGGGGCGATATGGGAGTCAAGGTTCAAACTTTGAGCTATAACGCAATACTATTAATACTGTGGTCTGGTGTCAGAATTTGCGAATAATATCCAAAAACATTCTCAAATATGAAACTTATTTCGTGATATCAGCCGACAGCGATGGTCGGCTGACAAGAAGTGAACCTGATTGTCAGGCAGCCATCGCCTGTTCGAAAGAGTCCGGCGAGGCCATCCGCCACATGCGAGCGTAAAACTCGCTGGCGATCTCTGGCTCCAGCAGAGCGCCGGGCTCCAGATAGAAATAGATATCCGAGTAAGCCTTAATTTCGGTAGGCGCAATGCGGCGCAGCATATGGTGTGAAGTCAGGTCCTCAGGTCGGCTGACCCCTGCCGCCGCCAGCATCTCCGCCAGCGCTTTAATAGTGTTGTGATGGAAGTTGTAAACCCGCTCGGCTTTATCCGGCACCACCAGCGCCTTCTGGCGTTGGGGATCCTGAGTCGCGACACCGACCGGACAACGATTGGTGTGGCAACTCTGGGACTGAATACAACCCACCGCAAACATAAATCCGCGGGCCGAGTTCACCCAGTCGGCTCCCAGTACCATCATGCAGGCGATATCGAAGGCGCTGATAATCTTACCGCTGGCGCCAATGCGGATTTTGTCGCGCAGCCCGCAGCCCACCAGGACGTTATGCACAAACAGCAGGCCTTCGCGCAGCGGCATCCCCATATAGTTGGAAAGCTCCAGCGGCGCGGCGCCGGTGCCGCCTTCTTTGCCGTCCACCACAATAAAGTCCGGCGTAATCCCGGTTTCCAGCATCGCCTTCACGATAGCGACAAATTCCCAGGGGTGGCCGATACAGAGTTTAAAGCCCACCGGCTTACCGCCGGAAAGCTCACGCAGTTGGGCGATAAATTCCATCATCTCCAGCGGCGTGCTGAAGGCGCTGTGAGAGGCAGGCGAGATACAGTCCACCCCTTCCGGCACCCCACGCGCGGCGGCGATTTCGGCATCCACTTTACTGCCTGGCAGAATACCGCCATGGCCCGGTTTCGCCCCCTGGCTCAACTTGATTTCCACCATCTTCACCTGAGGCATCCGCGCCTGGGCGGCGAAACGTTCGGGATCGAAACGACCATCGACGGTACGGCAGCCGAAGTAGCCGCTGCCAAGCTCCCATACCAGATCGCCGCCATATTCCCGGTGGTAGCGGCTGATACTGCCTTCGCCGGTATCGTGATAGAAATTGCCTTTCGCCGCGCCGCGATTCAGGGCGCGAATCGCATTGGCCGACAGCGCGCCGAAGCTCATTGCCGAAATATTGAAGATCGACGCCGAATAAGGCTGCTGGCATGCCGGTCCACCAATCGTCACCCGGAAAGAGGCGGGATCCGCCGCCGGGACCGGATACATGGAATGGCCAATGCACTCATAGCCGGTGACATACACATCCAGCAGCGTACCGAAGGGTTTGTCGCCCATCTCGTTTTTAGCCCGCCGATAGACCAGTGAGCGCTGAGCCCGGGAAAATGGCACCTGCTCCTGATCCTCTTCCAGCAGGTACTGGCGCACCTCGGGGCGGATAAATTCAAAGAAGAAACGCAGCCGTCCAATCACCGGATAGTTACGGCAGATGGCATGGCGGGTCTGGGTCAGATCCAGCACCCCCAGCGCAGTCAACGCGCCGAACAGCGCCATGGGCACCAGAAACCAGAGCGACTGAGGGATCATCGCCAGCGAAATCAGGGTCAGAATGATGCAGAGTACAAAACAGGTATAGCGGCTGAACAGGAACGTTTTCATGGTATCTCCTGATATAACTTTCTGTCCTTATTTCTTTTTTATAGAAGGCCGTCCTGGCCTGTCGGGCCGTAGAAGCAGATGGAATGTTATTAAATTGTTACCTTAAGGTTGTTGCGGAAAGTGTGCAATACCCACATCCAACGGCGGTTTTCTGTAATCAGATATGTAGCGGAAAAACTATGATCCGGCTCTCCTGGCGTTGTGCAAAGTTACAACAATGATGATTTATTGTGTGTTTTTTGTTGTGAACAGCCACCCAATATCCTCCCTCCCCGCTCTCTAGACTGCTGGCAATGTATTTGGCATTGCCAGGAGAGAGAGATGACGAGCGGCACTAACGCTTCCAATATGTACCAGATGCTGTGCCACAGCGCGCAACGCTATCCCGATTCCCTGGCGCTGGCGTTTGAACAGCAACGCTACAGCTATCGGGAGTTCCACCATCGGGTGCAGAGCGCCATGGCTCAGCTCAGCCACGGCTGGGGACTTAACCAGGGGGATCGTATTGTCCTGGCCTGGGGCAATCACCCGGCGTTCTGCGAGCTGTTTTTCGCCGCGCTGGGGCTCGGCATCGAAGTCGTGCCGTTCAGCACCAAGCTGCCGGAAGCCGAAGGCAAAAGCCTGATTGACCATATCGCGCCTGATGCGGTGCTGTGGCATCACGGCCACCAGGAGTGGCTTTCCCGCACTCCGGGAGCGCGCTGCGTCTCGCTGGCCGAATGGCAGGCGCTGACCCTGCCCGCCCCCCTGAGCGGGCCGCTCCCCGGGGTTGGCCCGGAAGATACGGCGGTCATCATGTTTACCTCCGGCACCACCGGCAGCCCGAAAGGGGCGGTGATCAGCCACGGCAACCTGCTGCATGCGGTTCAGGCTTATGCCAAAGGGCTGAAGCTGAGCCATCGCGACAGCACCGTGCTGGCGGTGCCGATTTATCACATCACCGGTCTTTCCGCCCTGCTGGCGCTGTTTATCTATCTGGGCGGCGCCATCTGGCTGCAGCAGCGTTTTAATGCGCGGGAAGTGGTCAATACCGTACGCGAGCGCAATATCTCGTTTCTGCACGGCTCGCCGACCGTGTTTATTCTGCTGTGCCAGGCCGTGCGGGCCACTGAGCAGCCGGTGCCGGAAAATTTCCCTGCCCTGCGCGCCATTGCCTGCGGCGCCGGGCATCTGAACCAGGGGCTGATTCGCGAGCTTAAAGAGTGCTTTCCCCATACCGCTATCCACCCCATCTACGGGCTGACCGAGACCACCTCGCCCGCCACGCTGCTGTGTGAAGATGCCGCCGATGGCGCCCGGCCCGGCAGCGCCGGTCGGCCGATCCCCGGACTGGAGGTGGCGATTCTCGATGACCACAAACGGCCACTGCCGGACGGAGAAATTGGCCAAATCTGGCTGCGCGGCGAGGTAGTTATTCGCCACTACTGGCAGCCCTCGGCCTGGCGCCCCGCCTGCGATGAAAACGGCTGGTTCGCCACCGGCGATCTGGGCTATCTGGACTCTGATGGCTACCTGTTTGTTAAAGATCGCAGCAAAGACATGATCAATCGCGGCGGCGAGAAGATCTACTCCATCGATCTGGAAAACCTGCTTTCCACCTACCCCGGCGTTGAAGAGGTGGCCATTATCCCGGCCCCCAGCCCGGTCTACGGCGAGGAGCCGGTGGCCTTTATCGTCCCCGACAGCCACCACCGCCTGACCCGCGACGAGATAGTCGCCTGGCTCAAAGGGCAGGTGGCGCGCTTCAAGATACCGGCCCACATCATTTTCACCCACACGCTGCCGCGCACCCACAACGGAAAAATCAGCAAACGCCAGCTCCGTGAACAGCTGGCCGGGCATATTCCATGGATTAACGGGAGAGACGACTGTGACCACTAAATTTATCCGCGCCGACCAGGCGGCGGCCATGATTCAAAACGGCGATACCGTCTGTACGGTCGGTATGACGCTTATCGGCGCCGCCGGGTCGATACTCAGCGCCATCGAAGCGCGCTTTCTGTCCGGCGGCGAACCGCGCGACCTGACCCTGGTGCACGCCGCCGGTCAGAGCGATCGCCAGCGCGGCAATCAGCACTTTGCCCACCCGGGGATGGTCACCCGGCTGATTGGCTCGCACTGGGGGCTGGCGCCGCGCTGGATGGCGATGATCGACCGCGATGAGGTCGAGGCGTGGTGTCTGCCCCAGGGGCAGATGGTGCACCTCTACAGCGATATGGCCGCCGGTCTGGACGGGCGTCTGTCGCGGGTGGGACTGGGCACTTTTGTCGATCCCGACGTCGAGGGCGGGCGGATGAACGCCCGCACCCGGGAGTGCGGTCAGTTAGTGGAAAAAGTGAGCTTTCGCGGCGAGCCCTGGCTGTTTTACCCGGCAATACCGCTCAACGTGGTGATTATTCGCGGCACCCATGCCGATGAAGACGGCAATCTCACCACCGACGAAGAGGCGATGAAGCTGGAACTGCTGCCCGCGGTCCTGGCGGCGAAACGCTATGGCGCCAGGGTGCTGGCCCAGGTGAAATACCGCGTGGCCCGCCACACCCTGCACCCCAGGCAGGTGACGGTGCCGGGAACGCTTATCGACGCCATCGTGGTGTGCGAGCAGCCGGACCGCGATCACCGCCAGACCTCAAGCTGCGCCTTCGATCCGGCGCTGTGCGGCGATACCCGCATCCCGGAAGACGGCACCACCCCCCTGGCGCTCGATTTGCGCAAGCTGATTGGCCGTATCGCCTGTCGTTTCCTGACCCCGGGCTGCGTGATCAACCTGGGCACCGGCATTCCCAACGACGTGATCGGCGCCATCATCCATGAAGAGAAAGTCGCGGACCAGGTGACCATTACCGTGGAGTCCGGTATCTACGGCGGCCTGCAGCAGGGCGGCATCGACTTCGGCATTGGCCGCAACCTGAGCGCCATGATTAATCACCGCGATCAGATGCTCTATTACAACGGCGCCGGGGTGGATATCACCTTTATGGGCGCCGGTGAAATGGATCCCAACGGCCACGTCAACGCCACCCGACTGGGCAGCGTCTGCCCCGGCGCCGGGGGCTTTATCGATATCACCCAGAATGCCCGCCACGTGGTGTTCTGTTCCTCTTTCACCGCCCGGGGACTGGAAATCGCCTGCCAGAACGGTGAGTTGCAGATCCTGCGCGAGGGCGACGTCTGCAAGCTGGTAAGCCTTGTCAATCAGATCTCATACAACGGCGAACAGGCCAGGGCCAACGGCCAGACCATGCACTACGTCACCGAGCGCGCCGTTTTCGAGCTGCGCCCCGAAGGGCCGGTGCTTATCGAGATCGCCCCGGGAGTCGACCTGCAACGCGACATTCTGGACCAGATGGCATTTCGCCCGCAGATAGCAGAAAACCTGGCCGTCATGGATAGCGCGCTGTTCCAGGACGCCCCCTTTAACCTGGCCGGACAGCTGTCGGCCGCCACTCAACAGGGAAATACGCTATGAAACTCGCCAATAAAACCGCCATTGTCACCGGCGCAGGCCGCGGCATTGGCCTGGGCATCGCCCAGGTACTGGCCCGGGAAGGCGCCCGGGTCGTTATCGCCGATATCGGCGACCAGGGAGAACGTGCCGCCGATACCCTGCGCAGCGCCGGTCACGAAGCGCTGTTTATCGCCTGCAATATTGCCGACCCCGCTCAGGTAGAGGCGCTATTCGCCAGGGCGCAGGAATGGGCCGGCGGCATCAATATCCTGGTCAATAACGCCGGCATCAACCGCGACGCCATGCTGCATAAGCTAAGCGAGGCCGACTGGGACATGGTCATCGATATCAACCTGAAAGGCACCTTTCTGTGTATGCAGCAGGCCGCCCGCCTGATGCGCGAGGCCGGGGGCGGCCGCATTATCAACATCGCTTCCGCCAGCTGGCTCGGCAATGTGGGGCAGTCGAACTACGCCGCTTCTAAAGCGGGCGTGGTCGGGCTGACCAAAACCGCCTGCCGTGAACTGGCGAAAAAGGGCGTCACCGTCAACGCCATCTGCCCGGGCTTTATCGATACCGAGATGACCCGCGGGGTGCCGGAAAAGGTCTGGGATCTGATGATTAGCAAAATTCCCGCCGGTTATGCCGGGGATGCGGCCGACGTCGGCGAATGCGTGGCGTTTCTGGCTTCGGACGGCGCCCGCTACATCAACGGCGAAGTGATTAACGTTGGCGGCGGCATGGTGCTGTAAGGAGAACCACATGAAACAACCCAACGATATTGTCATCGTCAGCGGCGTGCGTACCGCCATTGGCACCTTTGGCGGCAGCTTCAGCCATACCCACCAGCACGACCTGGCGGCCGCCGTTATCCGCGAGGCGGTCGCACGGGCGGGTCTTCCCCCGGAAGCGGTCGATGAAGTGGTGGTGGGCAACGTCGGCCAGATAGCCGAAAGCGGCTTTATCGCCCGCGTCTGCCAACTGCGCGCCGGGCTGCCGGAAGAGACCACCGCCTGGTCGGTCAACCGCCAGTGCGCCTCGGGCCTTCAGGCGCTGGCCGACGGCATGATGTCGCTGCAAACCGGCCAGGCCAGCGTCGTGGTGGCCTGCGGCACTGAAAACATGACCCAGCTCCCCTACTACCTGCGCCGGGCCCGCGAAGGCTACCGGATGGGACACGGCGAACTGGAGGATGGCTTAACCACCATTCTGACCTGGCCGGAGGGTCCGTGGCACAACGGCACCACCGCCGAGAATGTCGCCGAACGCTTTGGCATCAGCCGCGAGGCCATGGACGATTTCGCCAGTCACAGCCAGCAGAAGGCGCTGCGCGCCATCGCCGAAGGACGATTCCGGGAACAGATCCTGGCGATGGACGTGCCGGAAGGGAAAAAAGGCACCCGCCGGTTCGATACCGATGAGCACCCACGCGACACCCCGCGCGACAAGCTCGCCACGCTACGCCCGGTGTTTCGCAGCGGCGGCAGCGTCACGGCGGCCAATTCATCCGGTATTAACGACGGCGCCGCCGCGCTGGTGATGATGACCCGCGCCGAAGCTGAACGCCGCGGCCTGCGCCCCAGGATGTCGATTAGCGGCTGGGCGGTGGCGGGCTGCGACGCCGCCATTATGGGCATCGGCCCGGTACCGGCCACCCGCCGCCTGATGGCGCGGCTGGACCGAGACATTCAGTCGGTGGATCTGATTGAACTTAACGAAGCGTTCGCCGCCCAGGCGCTGGCGGTGATTCAGGAGCTGCGGCTCGACCCTGAGCGGGTCAACGTTAACGGCGGCGCGATTGCGCTGGGGCACCCGGTGGGCGCCAGCGGCGCCATTCTGCCCGTCAGGCTGATGTATGAAATGGAGCGCAGCGGCGCCCGCAGCGGGCTGGTCACGCTCTGTGCCGGCGGCGGTCAGGGCATGTCCATGTTATTCGAGCACGAAGGCGAGTAACTCAGAGGCGAAAAGGCCCGATGTGGGGCATCGGGCCTGACGTCGTTCGGTTCAGGTCCTCCGACAACCCGTTACCACCCGGGGATCGACGAAGGCATTTGACCGTGACAACGGGAGAATAGTAACCATGTCACCATCTCATGAAAAGATAAAACCAGAAGCTCAGCGCATCAACAGCAAGATCTATCGCCACCTGATGCCGCTGCTGATTATCGCCTACATCATCAGCTTTATTGACCGGACCAATATCGGTATGGCGAAAGCCTCAATGTCGGTGGATTTGGGGCTGTCCGCCACCGCCTTCGGGCTTGGCGCCGGGCTATTTTTCCTGACCTATGCGGTGCTGGAGGTCCCCAGTAACCTGCTGCTCGCTAAAGTCGGCGCCCGACTCTGGATAGCCCGCATTATGTTGACCTGGGGGGTTATCTCCTGCGCCATGGCCTTTGTCACCGGCCCCTGGTCGTTCTATGCCATGCGCCTGCTGCTGGGCGCCGCCGAAGCAGGGCTTTATCCCGGCATTATCTACTATCTGACGCTGTGGTTTGGCCGGGAAGATCGCGCCAAAGCCACCGGGCTGTTCCTGCTGGGGGTCTGCTTCGCTAATATCATCGGCGCACCTCTGGGTGGAATACTGCTGGAAATGCACGGCCTGGCGGGCTGGTCCGGATGGCAGTGGATGTTCTTTATTGAAGGGCTGCCCGCCGTAGTACTGGCCTTCGTGGTGTGGCGCAAACTGCCGGATACACCCGCCGCTGCCCCCTGGCTGACCCGCCAGGAGAGTGACTTCATCGGGCAGAAGCTGGCCTGCGAAGCCCGTGAAGCACCACAGTCGGATGGTGGATTTTCGCTGAAAAAGGCGTTTACCACCCGTCTGTTTCTGCTGCTGGTGCTTATCTACTTTACTCACCAGTTTTCGGTCTACGGCCTGAGCTACTTTCTGCCGGGCATTATCGGCGCCTGGGGCGAGCTTTCGTCATTGCAGATTGGCCTGCTGACCGCCATTCCGTGGATTGCGGCGGCCATCGGCGGCGTGCTGCTCCCTCGTTTCGCCCGCAGCGAAGCGCGTTCCCGGCGGCTGTTAATGCTGGGTTATCTGGTGATGGCCGCAGGCATGACGCTGGGCGCCACCGCCGGGCACAGCCTGGCGCTGGTGGGTTTCTGTCTGGCGGCCTTTATGTTCTTCACGGTGCAGTCGGTTATCTTCAGCACCCTGCCGAACCTGATGAGCGGAAGTATGCTTGCGGGCAGCTTTGGTCTGCTGAACTGCCTGGGGCTGTGCGGCGGCTTCCTCGGCCCCTTTATTCTGGGGGCATTCGAGGACCGCACCGGCAGCGCCACCTCCGGCCTGTGGTTCGCTGTCGCGCTGCTGATAGTCGGCGCCATCGCCAGCGCGTTTATTCGCCCGTCGCACTCGCGCCCGCTTCCCGAACCTTCTCTTAGCAGTAAATCCTGACTGCGGGAGCGACAGGTATTACCGGCCGGGCGCTGGTCCGGTCGGAATAATGAGGCCACCCTACAGCGAAAAGGAATAATAAGATGAAAATCGTTATCGCACTGGACTCCTTTAAAGGCAGCTGCAGCGCCCGGGCCGCCTGCTCGGCCGTAGCGGAGGGCTTACGCCGGGTCAGTGATTCACTGACCCTTATCGAAATGCCGATTTCCGACGGCGGCGAAGGCATGCTCGCGGCACTACAGGACAGCCCGCTGCTGGCCCGGGCGCAGTGGCATGCACGGCGTATCACCGGGCCCTATGGTCAGCCGACCGAAGCGGGGTTTATGCAGCTCCCGGACGGTAGCGCCCTGATTGAAATGGCGCAGTGCTGCGGGTTGGAATTAACCCCCGCAGCCCGGCGCGACGTGCGCCACGCCACCAGCTACGGACTGGGAGAACTGCTGAGCGCTGCGCTCGACGTCGGCTGTCGCGATATTGTGATTGGGCTGGGCGGAAGTGCGACCAACGACGGCGGCCTGGGGTTCGCCCAGGCGTTGGGCGCCCGCTTCTGGCATGCCGACGGCACGCCGCTGAAATGCCCGGCAACCGCGGTCGATCTGGCCTGCGTCGACAGGATCGATCTTAGCGCGCTCGATCCGCGGCTGGCCCGGATCGGCGTCCAGGCGTCGTGCGATGTCACTAATCCCCTGCTCGGCGAGCAGGGCGCAACCCGGGTCTACGGGGCGCAAAAAGGGGCCGATGCCACCACGCTGAACCGGCTGGAAGCGGGGATGAGCCACTACGCACGGCGGCTCATCCTGGCCACCGGTCGCGACGTCAGCCGCGTTCCCGGCGCCGGGGCCGCTGGAGGGATGGGCGCCGCCCTGCTCTGGTATACCGACGCCCGGCTGCGACCGGGGATTGAGCTGGTGCTGTCGCTGCTGAATGCCGATACCCAGCTGCACGAAGCCGATCTGGTCTTTACCGGCGAAGGACGGCTGGACAGCCAGAGCGTCTGGGGCAAGGCCCCGATCGGGGTCGCCCGCGCCGCTGCCCGCCACGGGGCGCCGGTGATTGCGCTGTGCGGCGGGCGCGACGAGAGCAGCCGCCAGCTCTATCAGCACCACATCGATGCCATGTGGTCCATCTGCCCGCGTCCCCTGAGTCTGGAGCAGGCGATGGCCGATGCCGAACGCCTGCTGGCCGATACGGCGGAAAACGCGCTGCGCACCTTTTTGGCCGGGCGGCGCTCCCCGCCCTCTGCGACCCGGGATCAGGCATGAACAGAGTAATCACAAAATCCCTGGCCAATGAGATAGTCAGCCGGGCGATGGCCATCATTCACCATAACGTGAATGTTATCGATCACCACGGACGCATTATCGCCTCCGGCGATCGCCAGCGCATTGGCGAACAGCATGAAGTGGCCCGCGAGGTGATCCGCACCAGTAAGCGGATCTGCATTCATAATGCCGCCGAGGCCGCACCCTTTAAGAACGTGAATCCGGGAATTAATCATCCGATCCTCGTGGATGAGCAGGTGGTGATGGTGATTGGGGTTAGCGGCGATCCCACGGCCATTTCACGCTATGCCGAGCTGGCTATCCTCACCGCCGAACTGCTGGTGCGCCAGGCGCTGGAGATGCGCGATATGAACTGGCGCCAGCACCTGCGCAATACGCTATTTTGCCAGTATCTGGAGCACGGCGAGGCTCGCGAAGGCCAGGAGGCGCTGCGCCGCCTGGGCGAAATGGGTTTTGCCCTGCGCCTGCCGCTGGTGCCCATCGTGATTGCGCTGGAGGTCGCCCAGCATCGTCTGAGCGATATTTTAGGCACCCTGCTGCGGGAGTTTTCCCGCCTTACCGCCGTCCATGAGGTTATCCTGCTCAGTAGCCACGAAATTCTGATTCTGGCGTCGGTTAAAGCGCCGCAGGAGACGCTACTGGAACGGATTGGCTTTATTCTCAGCAGCCAGATTAGCCACTATCACATCGGCGTCGGGGTCAACGCCGACGACACCCACGCGATTCGCGAAGCCGTGCGCTTCGCCCGTTCGGTTATCGAGGTCGGCAGCCAGGTCGAGCCCCGGCGTCAGGTGTACTACTTCCGGGAAATGGCCATGCTCTGTCTGTTCCAGGTGCTGGAAAACAGCTACATGGTCAACTTTTTCAAAAATAACGTGCACCTGTTGCTGGCCCACGACTCCGGGGAAATGCTGCTCGACACCCTCGACTGCTTTATCACCAACAATGGCGAGGTCGGAAAAAGCTCGCAGCAACTGGGTATCCACCGCAATACCCTGACCTACCGACTCCAGCAGATAAAAAAGCTGACCCAGCTCGACCCCACGGTATTTACCGATCTGGTGCAGCTTTCGGTTTCGGTGCACTGCTATCGCCGGACTCACCCACGTCAGAGCCCCTGGATAGACACCCTGAGCTGAGTGGCCTTGCCTTCAGGGCAGGCCATTGCTATGCCAGGTTCTCTGCGGTTATCAGATTAAAGGCGACTTTCCCGGCCTCGTAAACATCCGGCTGCCAGCCGGTATCAAGGTGACGCAGCAGGATCCCTACCGCCAGCTGGGCATGCTGCGCCGCATTCTGATCGAGGGTAAAGCTCAGGATATCCTGTTGTAACAGGCGGCGGGTAACGGAATAGAGTTCATGCGTGATGTAGGTGCAGCGCCCGCTCAACTGGTGCTGCATCAGGACGTCGCTGATTTCGGTATTGCCAAGGCCGGTATTGTATAAGCCGACGATATGGCCCGCCCGGCCCAGGCTTTGATCCAGCAACTTACGAATGGTCTGGCGCTGATCCTGTCCGGCCAGCACCTCGCGCAACCGCAACTGCGGTGCCCGCTGCTGCAGCGCATCCCGAAAGCCCGCTACCCGCTGGCGGTGAGCGCGATAGTCGAAGCGGCCGCTGACGACAATGGCCTCCCCCGCCTGAGGCGTGGCGCGGCTCATCAGCAGCCCGGCGGTGCGGCCCGCCTGATATTGATCGATACCCACATGGCACAGCCGCCCGGCATCAGGCAGATCGGTGGCGATGGTAACGACCGGTACGCCGCGAGCCTGACACAGCGCCAGCGCGTCGCGTACCGGACCGTAATCATGGGCGAAAACGATAATGCCGTCGCGGGATTCTATGCAGTCGATCAGGTGGCGGGCCAGCCGTTCCGGCTGGGATTCCGGAATCAGCGTCCGGTGCAGGCAAACGCGCTGATAGCCCACGGCATCCGCCACTTCGCTAAAATCCCTGGCCAGCTTCTTGAAGAAGAAGGCGTCATTACCGCTCAGCAGCAGCTCTATCTGCCAGGGACGCTGGTAGGCTTCCGGCAGAACCCGGCGCAGATTGGCTTTGCGCGCCGCCTCAAGCACTTTACGGGCGGTTTCCGGAGAAACGCCGCCGCGCTCATTCAGTACCCGATCGACCGTCGCCACGCCAACGCCCGCCATTTTTGCCAGGATCTCCAGCGTCAATTTTTTCATTGCCATAATGGGAATCCCGTGAAAATAAAACGCTCCATCATGTAATAATCCAAAGGATTTACGCAATCACCTGTTTTTATTTTTCAGCCACTTCTGTTTTTATATCGCACAAAAGGATGATTCCCCTCTGGTGCAATCCTTTTGATTCTTCCTGACTTATTAGTTGCGACAAAACCCATTATTTCCACCCGGCAATTTGTAACCTTTTATGACGCTCCTGTCCTGAGAAATATCGTTCAGTGAAATGTTAAAAACCTTATTATTCATGAGATTGTTTTTCATCCACGCCACCACACCAGCGCCGGATATTCAGGTTATCATAGCGTACCCGGCGCCATAATACGTTCAAATTTTATCCGCCATCACTGACTTGATGGAAAACCATCAAGCCAGATGTACCCAAAAAGTAACAACCTCGTTAACATCCAATACGGATTAAAATGGCTACCGCGTTGTTTAATCAGGGAAGAATTTCATACCGCGAATATCTTATTTAATTAATGTCGTTGGCTCTCTGATTTCCTTATCTGTTATCCGGAAAGTGTACTGATGGATTATTACGCGTATTTCTGATGGACTACCTGATACCCTCCAGAAGCGCCTGTCATTTACGGTGGCAACCGTGGTAAGCCGCACCAGAAATAATGATGAGCACAGGACAAACCAGATGAAACGTAGAGAGTTTTTATCGTCTCTCGCCGTCCTCGGCGTGGCTTCCACGTTGCCTGCAGCCGGTAAAGCGGCGGAGGTAAGCGGCGGCCAGCCCTGGGAACCCGGAAAAATACAGACGCCCCCGGCACCGCCGCGTAAAGGCGGCCTGCAATTTTTTACCCAGCATGAATTCGAAACCGTCGGCGCCATCGCCGAATGCTTTATTCCTGCCGATGAGCTTAGCATTAGCGGTAAAGAGGCTGGTTGCGCCACCTTTATCGACCGCCAGTTGGCCGGTGACTATGGCCGGGCCGCTACGCTGTATCGCCGCGGACGCTTTATTAAAGGCACCCCGGAACAGGGGCCGCAGTCGGCGCTGACCCCCGCCGAACGCTATCGCCAGGGACTGAAAGCACTGGATACCGCCACCCATAAGCGTTTCGGCAAAGATTTTGTCGCGCTGTCGACAGAGCAGCAGGAACAACTGCTGCACGCCATGGAAGCCAATAATCTCGACCTTGGTCCGGAGGTCGACACAAAAGTGCTGTTCGAACTTCTGCTGCAAAACGTGCGCGAAGGTTTCCTTGCCGACCCTATCTACGGCGGTAACAAAGGGATGGCCAGTTGGAACATGATCGGCTTCCCGGGCGCCCGCTATGACTTCCGCGATCTGCTCAGTAAGAAGGGGCAGAAGCTGAACATTATCCCCACCAGCCTGATCGATAACGGCCTGTAAACCACAGTCTACGAAAGCGGTAAAAAAATGAAAAATGTACGCCCAAAAGCGGATGTCGTGGTCGTCGGCCTTGGCTGGTGCGGTTCGCTGATTGCCGAAGAGCTGACCCGTGCTGGTCTGAACGTGGTCGCCATTGAGCGCGGCCCCTGGTTTGAGACCGCCACCGACTTCCCCCCTTCCGTCGATACCGACGAACTACGCTGGGACACGCGCCGCGGCATGCTGCTGCCCCCGGCAGTAGAAACCTCGACCTTCCGTAATAACAGTAGTCAGAAAGCGCTGCCAACCCGCGACTGGAACCTGAACGAGATGGGCTATAACGTGGGCGGTTCCGGCACCCACTGGGCGGGTATGGCCTGGCGCTTTACGCCATTCGACCTTGAGCCCTACACCCAAACCGTGCAGCGCTACGGCGAAAAACAGATTGCCGACGGCCTGATCCTCCAGGACTGGGGCGTCACTTACGACGAACTGGAGCCGTTCTACGATCGCTTCGAGAAAATCTCTGGCGTTTCCGGTAAAGCCGGGCGCCTGAACGGTGAAACAATCCCCGACGGCAACCCGTTTGAAGGTAACCGCAGCAGCGAATATCCGCTGCCGCCGCTGGAAGGGATGCGCCTGACCGATATCTTCCGCGACGCCACTAAAGCCATGGGCTACCACCCGTTTATGGTCCCGGCGGGCCAGGCGTCCCGCGCCTATGTCAATCCGCTGGGCGTGCGTATGGGTCCCTGCACCTATTGCGGCTACTGCCTCTATTACGGCTGCGGTAACTTCTCTAAGTCCAGCCCCAACGCCTGCGTGATCCCGGCGCTGATGCAGCGTGAAAATTTCACCGTACTGACCGAATCCACTGTCGTGCGCGTCAACAAGGCTGACGACGGCAAGACCGTTACCGGCGTGACCTGGATCGACCGCAATAACCAGGAGTGGGAACAGCCCGCGGATATCGTGGTGTTAAGCGCCTTCCAGATGCAGAACGTGCGCCTGCTGCTGCTGTCGAAAATCGGCCAGCCTTACGATCCGGTCACCAAAACTGGCGTGGTAGGCCGCGCCTACAGCTTCCAGACCGTCTCTGGCGCTAACCTGTTCTTCGAAGACGAAAATCTCAATCAGTACATCGGCGCTGGCGCCCTTTCCCAGCAGATCGATGATTTTAACGGTGACAACTTCGACCATAGCAATCTTGGCTTTATCGGCGGCGCCGGTATCCTGGTGGTGGCGCGCGGTGCCCGCCCCATCGGCAATGCCGATCTGCTGCCGCCCGGTACGCCACGCTGGGGTAAAGACTGGAAGAAGGCCTATACCCACGCCTTCCAGAACGCCACCTTTATCTTCGGCCAGGGAACCAGCTACTCCCACGAGGATTACTATCTCGACCTCGATCCGGAATACACCGACGATTACGGTTTGCCGCTGCTGCGCGTGACCTTCGACTACAACGAAAACGATCGCCGCTCCGCAAAGTTTATTGAAGAGAAGAGCGTCGCCATCGGTAAGGCCATGGGCGCGAAAACGGTGGTGGGCACCAACTCCGCCTCCGGCCACTATTCGCCCTACAACCTGGCAAGCGATCACACCATCGGCGGCGCGGTGATGGGAACCGACCCTAAAACCAGCGTGCTTAACCGCTATCAGCAGAGCTGGGATATGCACAACCTGTTTGTACTGGGTGCTTCCTCGTTCCCCAATAACGCAGGCTATAACCCCACTGGCACCATCGGCGCCCTGAGTCTGTGGACGGCAAAGGCCATTATCGAACAGTACCTGAAAAACCCCGGACCGCTGGTAAAGGTGTGATATGAAAAAGAGAAAAATCGTTGGCGGTCTTGCCGTTATCGCCGCTGTGGTCGCGGCGGCTCTGCTGTGGCGCAACGGCGACGCATCGGCGGATGACGTGGCCGATAATCAGATTCCAATGAAGCAGCCGCCTGCCCCGCAGGACGCCGCCGCGGTGGCTCGCGGCAAGTATGTCGCCATTGCCGGCGACTGCGTGGCCTGCCATACGGCGCCGGGCAGTAAGCAGCCCTTCTCCGGCGGTTACGCCATCAGCACCCCGTTTGGCGATATCTTCGCCAGCAACATCACGCCGGATGTCGAAACCGGCATTGGTAACTGGACCGAGCGCGACTTTTACCGGGCTGTACGCCACGGCAAAGGGAAAGAGGGGGAAAACCTCTACCCGGCGATGCCTTATAACGCCTATGTGAAGGTCAGCGACAAGGACATGCACGACCTCTGGATGTATATGCGGTCGGTAAAGCCAGTGCACAGCAAGGTTCCTGAAACCCAACTGCCGTTCCCCTATAACATCCGGCTGGCGATGATGGGTTGGAACCTGCTGTTTTTCGATAATTCCGGCTTTACGCCGGACCCCAGTCAGTCCGATGCCTGGAACCGTGGGGCTTATCTGGTTCAGGGGCTGGAGCACTGCGCCGCCTGCCATACCGCCAAGAACCTGCTGGGCGGTGATACCCGCGCTTACCTGCAGGGCAGTAATCTGGGCGACTGGCACGCGCCGGACATCACCAGCAATCCCCATACCGGTATCGGCCAGTGGAGCGAAGCGCAGATCGTGCAGTATCTGAAGCTCGGCAGTAACCACGTCGCCGTGGCTTCCGGGCCGATGGCGGAAGCGGTGACCAATTCGACTCAGCACCTGAGCGATGAGGATTTGCAGGCCATCGCCCGTTATCTGAAGTCGCTGCCGGGTGATGACACCCAGCCGCCGCAGCCGCTGGCCGCCAGTCATCCGCAGATGAAGAGCGGGGAAAATATCTATTCGGTGAACTGTACCGCCTGCCATAACAGCGACGGTAAGGGCATTGCCAACCTGGCGGCGGGTCTGGCCAATAATCCGGGACTACGGGCGGATGATGCCTCTTCCATCATCACCACCATTTTGCAGGGTGGACGCGGCGCCGTAACTCAGGGCAACCCCACCAGTGGCGCCATGCCCAGCTTCGCCTGGAAGCTTTCCGACCAGCAGGTGGCCGCCGTTGCTACTTACATCCGCAACGCCTGGGGCAATGCGGCAACGCCGGTCAGCGCGGAAGAGGTCGCGAAACAGCGGGCTAAACTCAAGCTGCCGGAGCAGATGCCGGAACGCTAATCATCCTTCGGCCCGGCACCCGCCGGGCTGAGGGTTTTCCATCATCAGGCCCGTCCCCAAAAGCGTGAACGCTTATCTATAGTCAGCTCTCGGAACCCACAACAGAATAATCAGGAGCAGCTATGTTTCCCTCCTCTTTACCCACACCGCGGCACCCGGCTCCACAGACCATTCCCGAACTGCGCTGGGGCATTATCGGCCCGGGCTGGATTGCCGAACGCTTTGTTCAGTCGCTGCGCGAGAACAGCCGCCAGCAATTAACCGCCGTGACGGCCCGCAGTCAGGAGAAAGCCGGGGCCTTTGCGCAGCAGTGGCAGATTCCGCACGCGTTTGACGATACGGACGCGATGCTGGCTCATAACGGACTCGATGCCATTTACATCGCCACGCCCCACAACCGCCACTTTCCGGACGCCATGCGCTGCCTGCAGGCCGGGAAACACGTGCTGATCGAAAAGCCGCTGGCGTTAAACGCCCGGGAAGGGGCGACGTTACAGGCGGAAGCCCGCGCCCGGGGCCTGCTGTGTATGGAAGCCATGTGGTGCGACTTCCTGCCGAAATATGACGTGCTGCGCCAGTTGCTGGAAGATGGCGTACTGGGCGATGTTCACACCCTGATTGCCGATCACGGCGAATTTTTTACCGCCGATCACCGAATTTTCAACGCCAGCCTGGCCGGAGGGCCTATGCTGGATCTCGGTAGCTATCTGGTGGCTTTTAGCCTGATGGTGGGCGGCGAGCCGCAGGAGATTATCGCTCGCGGCCAGCAGGTGCCGGGCGGAGTAAACGGACAGGCGTCGATATTGATGGTGCATAACAGCGGGATGCAGTCGGTGTTAAACACCACGCTGTTTAGCAACACGCCAGGCGGCGCGGTTATTGCCGGACGCGACGCCACCCTGACGCTGGACGGACAGTTTTATGCACCTGGCAACTTTACGCTGCGCGCCAGCCAGGGAGACCGGACGCTGACGTGGCAGGAACCCACCAACCGCTACCAGCAACTGTTTCACGAAGCGGAACACTTCGCATGGTGTCTGGAACAGGGGCTGACAGACTCCCCCATTCGCCCGCTTTCCGCCTCTTTGTCTACCCTTAGCGCGATGGATGAGGTCCGCCGCCAGTTGGGTATCGTCTTTAACGAAGAGCGTTAATTCGCGATATTCCGGCCGCCAGCGGTGGCCGGTTACAGGAAGCGATTGCCAAAAGCCCCCTGCCAGTCCTGTTCGAAGCGTTCAACGGCGGCTTCAACCGCTGGCGCCTGAATAAACTGCTGTGCGATCTCTACCGGCAGCGTAATCGCCTCACAGCCTGCCAGCAGGCACGACAGCGCCTGGCGGGCAGTTTTAAAGCTGGCGGCCAGCACGCGGGCATGGGGAGCATGTTGGGTCAGCAACTGCTGGAGATCGCGCGTTGTCTGTACGCCGTCTCCGCCCTGTGCATCCATACGATTAACGTAAGGAGAGATATACTCCGCCCCCGCCAGTGCGGCAAACAGCCCCTGCCCCGCACCATAGACCGCCGTTCCCAGAGTCGGGATTTTTTCCTGTTTCAGCAGGCGGATCGCCGCCAGTCCTTCCGGTATTGCGGGAATCTTCACCACCAGATCGGGGACCAGCGTTCGTAACTGTCTGGCCTGAGAGACCATGCCTTCCGCATCCGGGGCCAGCACCTGGGCAAACAGCCGCCCTTCGCAACCCAGGGCTTCGCGCAGCGCTATGAGCGTCTCGGCCAGTGGCCGACCCGCAGCGGCCGCAATAGAAGGATTGGTGGTCACCCCCGCAACGGGAAAGCAGCGCGCCAGGCGCGCTACGGCTGCGGCATCGGCGGTATCGAGATAAAGCTCCATTGTCCACTCCAGGTTAAAAATGTGATAACGGTCAACCGTTGCTCAGTATAGAGAACCCGGGGGAATCGTGCCGTTTTTACAAAATGGGAACTGAAACCACGTGGAACCTGCCATGCCAGGTCATAATCAGAACAGCGGCATCAGAGAAACATGAGGAATTCCATGAGAATAGTGCATAGCGGCATTCGCGACGTCAGCGCTGGTAATAATGTTACGGTGGTGGCGCCGGTAAATCTCTATGAGTGTGAGCTTCAGGATGATGTCTTTATCGGTCCTTTTGTGGAGATCCAGCGTCACTGCCGCATCGGTAAAGGAAGTCGGGTGCAATCCCACTCTTTTCTCTGCGAAGGCGTCACTCTGGGCGAAAACTGCTTTATTGGTCATGGGGTAACCTTTGCCAACGATCTGTTTAAGGACGGTGCCCCGGAGCCAGACCCTGCACGCTGGATAACCATTATCCTGGGCGATCATGTCACCGTAGGCAGCGGAGCGACTATTCTGACCGATACCATTTGCCCTGGAGCAGTCATCGGGGCCGGTAGTGTGGTGGTGAAACCCATTACCCGTAAAGGGATCTATGCGGGGAACCCAGCCCGGCTGATTCGGGTGCTTTAATATCCACCAGCATGGACTAATCCTGGACACCGGGGAGTGGCTGTCGGGAAGGGGAAAAACGTATAATAGCCGGAAACAGATCAACCGATGAAAATATGAAGAATACACTGGCCGAATGTGGCGATTGCGATAGCTGCTGTTTTGGAAAAATATGCAAAGACTATCTGTTCGACAACCCTGTACCCCAACTGGTGCAAAGCCTGGAACGCAAAAGATGTTACAAGAAAGGAGAAAGCCTGTTTTCTTGCGGCGATGAGGTCACTCATTTGCTGGCACTGCGACGCGGCGCAATAAAGTTGTATGATGCCGCGGGTAATATTCAGAATCTGTTTATTTCCGGCCAGTTGATTAACGGTGATGCACTGCACAATGGCCGCTACCATTACGATGCCATTGCGGCTACCGATACCGAAATCTGTATGCTGGAAACCCGTCGGCTTTATGATTTGAGCCTGATAACCACCGACTTTCTTAACTATACCCTGGCGTTACTCTCCCGTGCAGTATATGAAAATCAGCGCCTGATTTCTGTATTAACTCGTGGCGAAGCCGCCGGTCGCATTTGCGCCTTTATTTCCTTGCTGTCTCAAAAACTTGAGGAAAACACCTTTCCGCATCAGCACTTTAGCCTGCCGGTCACCTTAAAGGAGATGGCTACCCTGCTGGCTATTTCCCCCTCAACCCAGAACCGAATAATAAATGAACTCTGCCTTCAGGGAATTATCGCCACCGAGAAGAAAGAGATTATTATTATAAATAAAGAGCTGCTATGGCAGCGCTGCAATTTCAATCACTTCCCGCTATGACAATATTACGCAGGTCATCACCGGTGATACCATATTCCCTAAAAGAATATAGCCATCACGATGACGTTCCATATAAACATAAACACCGCCGACAAGGCCAATAACCCGGTAGATTTTTTGTGCTACCTCGTCCGGCGCCGAATCATGGCCAATCTTATTTACTTTGTTAATCGCCATACGGTAGCGATTATTGTTTTCATTCAGATAGCTAAAGTTAACGTAGCGGGAAAAAATATAATCCTGGTCAGCACTTCGCGCGCTGCCTGAAAGATAGAGCTGTCCGGTACGGTTAGTTTCAAAATCAAACACCAGATTACCATAAAAATGGTACTGGTCGCCTTCCGTACTGTCGCTGTAGTTAAGGTTGACCTCACAACTACTTTGATAATAACCCCGACCATGATTCAGGCTTAGCCAGGCGAAGCTCGCCGCCAGAGCCATAAGAATAAGCAGTAATGCGATCGTTCTTTTCATTTATAGCGCCCAGTTATAATAGTACGAGCTTTCACACCATGAAACATTGCCATTACTGAGTGGACAGAATGACAAAAACAGCCGCCCCCCTCCTCCGTACAGGACATTACGCTGCGCCTGCACAATCACCAGCGCGGGGTGATGAGTACAACGTTCTTTAAGATAAGGCGATATTCTATTAATTGCCTCAGTCATCTTATTCATTGCGCGAGCAGGAATCCCAATATAGGATTTAATCTGGCATTTCTCTATTTGATAGAGCTTTACTGTTTTAGTATAAGGCTGCCAGAGGTTATTTTTAAATAATGCATCAATATTTAAGAAAAGCACCATGACGATCAGAGCACAGAGTAATGCATCCAAAAACCATAACGGCACACGGCGTTTTTTTGATACCTCAACGGTTTCCTTCCAGGGCAGGACATCAATATCAGGCGAAAACAGAAACCCCACCTTTGGCACCGCAATAATGATATCATCAAGGTCGGTTAATGAGGCCAGAGATTTTCGTAATATACTAATGTACTGATTTAAAGAGCCGTTAGATCCCACATGACCATACGACTCCCAGACATTCTCCAGTAAATATTGACGTTCAATGACTTCACCGCGGGACTCAATCAGCAACGCCAGGATACGATTCGCCGTATTAGTCAATTTTTTTGACTCATGATATTGCACATCATTACAGATCAGCAATGCTGCATCGGAATCATAAACAACCCTGTTGGCGATAATATACTTCATAAAATCCCTGTATTGCTCATTATCTCTCTGATCGAACAATCAAAGAGAAAAATCGTAAACGATTATACCCGTAGGACGCACTGATAAACGTCATCAAGATGCCGCTTAACAATATCCACCACATCACCGTCCAGCTTATTTCCGGCAACTTCCTCTTCCAGGATAGTTAATGCTTTCTGCGCCGCCATTCCCTGACGATAGGGCCGATTTTCCGTTAGCGCGGTAAAGACATCGGCAACGGCCATAATACGGCTGGGCAGATCGAGATCCCGGGCCGTCAGACCAAAGGGATAGCCGCCACCATCAAGTCGTTCGTGATGATTCACCGCCCAGGGCGTAATTCGTTTAAGGGGCTTAATCAGGGCTAATATTTCCAGCGTTTTATAGCTGTGCTTACGAATCAGCGCATATTCGTTGTCCGTCAGGCGCCCCTCTTTTTCCAGCACCGCCAGCGGAATATGCACCTTACCTATATCGTGAAGATAGCCCGCAATGGCGATTTCAGTCTGATCGTGAAGCGAAAAGCCCATAAGGTTGGCAATTTTGCAGGAAACATTCGACACGCTGGTGCTGTGCGTCATCGTAAAGCTGCTGTATTTATCCACGATTCGGGAAATCAGCAGGCAGAACTCCAGAAAATCCTGGCTGCCCATCAGCATATTCGCCACCGGGGTAATACGCTTTAGTACGCTGTGCAACCGCTGGGATTCCAGGCGAAACCAGAAAGCATCCCGTTGGCTAAGTTTACGCAGCGTTACGATTAATTCTGGCGGATAATCGGAATGAGCCATTAGAAAAACATTAATAATTTCATCAGCATTGACGATGAAATCTTTCGGGCATTTTCTTAAATAGAGATCAAACTCATCTGCCATATGGATAATATGATTATCCAGCGGATACTCATCCGGATATTGGCTGTTCCAGTGAATATGGTGGTGACGAATCATCGATTGCACTTCCGGAGGAAAGCTGATTCCCGCCACCATAGCTTCGCCAATCTCTTCATGATGGAACATCAGGTTTTCATTGCTCAGGTTGTCGGCGGTAATTTCACGCTGCTTTTTCGCCAGCAGGCCAATATCGTGGATACTGGCAGCCAGATAGACATTCCGGACCCGCTCTTCCGGCAGTTCCAGAGCTCTGGCCAGACTCAACGAAATATAGGTTGTACGCTGCATATGGGATGCCAGATCCGGGAAAATCGGCTCAATAATGATATTGAGAAGATTAATTGCATCCTGTAAAGATATTATCATTATTAATTCAGACCATTATTACAATACAAAATAAGAAAACTGTTTTTCAGGGCAACTTGTGACTGCCATCAATCGTAACCGAACATAATTTGCGCGGTTGCCACGACTTTGCCTGAGGTTAAAGCCGATGCGTTATAGACCTTATAATAAGCATTCATATATAACGCAAAGTCACCATCAACCGCTTCACCTTCGTCTATTGTGAATATTTCGGTTGCGCCCAGATCGGTCATCCCGCTGGAAATGACCAGGTCATCCTCTGCAATACCAAGATTATAGGGCCGTAATGATATCCCAACACCGCCGGCATCGGTTTCATCATTGACCAGAATGGTGCCGGTACTGGCATCATTAAGAATATCGTTGCTGGAAATCCAGGCGCGAATGTTACGGGTGGATTTGCTGCCCCCCAACATGTTGACGCAGGTAATCGGTACAACAAAATTGGTGCCGGGTGCCTTACCGTCGCGCTGTAATATGCTGACGGAAGTCGGCGGTAGTTGCACTGTCATATCTTTTTTCAGATTGCAGGTGGTCTGATTCGGGTCGAACTGAATATACAGGCGCTCAAAGGCGATATAGCGACTGGTTGACCAGGAAGAACGGTCCAGATCGTTCATCATATTGTCAAACACTTCCTCTGCGTAGGTATATTTATTACCCCAAATACCGCCAAAAGTTGAATCACTGGCTCCTGCTCCGCTCATTACTGCCGGAATTATTGAAGCCACGCCGGAGGTCGTGGTTTTGGTATAATTTTCAACGCCGGAAGGCGCCGTAGAGAGCAGCTCTGCGGTAATGGTATAGCTGGTTTGATAGCTAATGGAATGAGTACCGATAATCCCGTTTACCGTCACCTTAGTATCGCCGGTAATTTCCGCGGTCACTTTAACCCAGTAGTCTGATTCACCATCGGCGCTGGTGAAGTTCAGATAAACAGGGTTGCCACCCAGCGCGGTAAAATAATAGAGGTGGTCCTGAAGCAAGCCGCCGATACCCACGTTGCCATAGGTACAGCTCATTCTCCCACTCCAGGCCGTGGTATAGGAAAATGTCGCTTTAGTACCACTCAAAAACGCCGTAGAAAGGTTAAGCGTTTTGTCAGACTCAGCCACGCGGGTTTTTGAAAACAGGCCGCTGGTAATACCGCAGGTATCCCCCGTCAGGCCATAGGCATCTATATCCGCCGCCGGTAGCTGCGCCATTGCGCCCGTGGTGAAAAGGGTTGCCGCCACGGCAATTACGGTAAAAAAACGCTTAAGCATAACGATTTCCGGTAATAGCTGAAGAAACAGAGCGACCAGGCACGGCGTAATGGCTGATGTTTTCATCAGTTCGGGAATTCAGGCTGCGCAGGCTGGCGTGGTCAAAATGCAGTAAAAACTTAAGGGTCAGCCAAAACTGGGCATTGGTATGGCAATGCATCTTAGCCATGACCTGACGCTTACGGTTAGAAACCGCCTTAATACTGCAATTTTCAATGCGCGCTATCTGTTTGGCGCATAACTGCTTCATATGATAGTAAATTAGTTCAAGTTCCCCTGGGGTAAATCGTAATCCAGGCCAGGGGATCACTTTGGGCTCAAACTCATGGGTAACAATGCGACGAATATTCTTTTTAATCAGCGCATATTCAGAATCCAGGCAAACAAACCTTAACCGCCACTTAGTAAAAAAGTGCTGGATAAGCGCATAGTAAAATTGCGAGCACAGGATCAGATCATACCGATCGGGATTAACGCGACAAAAACGAGCCAGTCCTTCAACAGGATCTTTTTCAGCAATCACCAGAATTCTCAGATGCGCCACATTCACGTTTTCGACTGCCAGCTCATCCAGCATATTGTTGAGCGCCAGCCGAATATAGCTATCGGCGCATTCAACGGAGTGCGTACGCTCAACGGCAAACATTTATCACTCCCTCTTTTGGTGCTTCGATCACGCAGGTTTCCCGCTTATGACGAGTACCGACGTTAATTTTCAATCTTTGCGGCATCTGTTCCGCCTTCACATACAACTGGCTGCCCTGAGAGACATAGCCCAGATTCTCCCCGTTGCCATCGAGCACTGCGGTGCCGAACGGCAGCGGCTCGCCATTTTCACGCCGGGCCTCCAGGGTAAACAGCCGACGGGTATCCGTCTGATATTTCAGGTATGTGATGCTGCCTTCGTAGGGGGCCATATGCATGATGTTGCCCAGCAGATCGACATCGCTATCCTGTTTTTCATCGGCATCGATACTGAAGTTGTTCTGCCGGTAGGCGACCGCGTTGGTAACCAGCGCCTTACCACTGGCGTTGGTGCGTACCGAAGAATCGCCGTTGATGGTGGCATTCTTCATTCCTGGCGCATCGACAATCACAAAGCTTCTGCCGGTTGAACCAGAGGCCAGTACCCCGCCGGACCAGGCCAGCAGACTGCCGCTGGCACCCATACTCATCTGACGGTAGTCGCTGGCTTCGGTTAAACCAGCGCTCAACCGGCTCCAGGAGGTATCCCACGAGCCGTACAGATCGGCTGAACGGGTTTTCGCGTCGTTATCGTTGGTCAGTACCAGGCTGTAATCCACGTCCTGCTTCGTGCCATTCACGCTCAGATCCGTAGAGGCATATTTCCCCTGCTGGAAACTGGTGCGGGTCGAAATACTGCCCGGGCTGTCGAAAATGCTCATCGGAATGGTCAGTGACAAATAGACGCTGTTTTCCGACTTACGCTGGCTGCGCAGATAGCTGCTCTGGTTACCTTTGTAACTGTCATAGTCATAGTCATAGTAGCTCTGGTTGTATTCAGAGCGGCGCAGCGACAGGGTGTAATTCACCGAATTAAACTTATTGCTGTAGCTCAGGTTGTACTGTTTGGTGCTCTTACGGTTATTCCAGTAGTCGCGCCAGTAGGCCGTTAGCGACAGACGCCCGTAGTTTTCCCCCAGCGGCTGGCTCACGGTGGCGCTGAATGCCTGTTTGCTATAGCGGGTGATGCCGTTATAGCCGTAGTACTCAATGTTGTCCTTCGTGGCGATGTAGTCGCTGAACGAAGCGTAATCCTGGGTACGGTAGTAGTACGACGCCAGCGTGATATTGGTACGGCTGGGCAGATACTTACTCCAGGAGATGGTGTATTTCTCGCCGCTGCGCTTTTCATCCCCCGGCAACTGATAGCGGGCCTGCTCCATCGAGCCAGAAACCGATCCCACCCAGGGGATGGAAACCGCGCTACCAGCCAGCCAGGACTGGTAATCGCTGCTCGCTGTCAGACCGGAATAGAGAGTCCAGTAGTTATTCATGCCTCGGGTGTAGCTGAACTGCATAAATCGGGTGTCATCCCCGGAATTCAGCACGTTCACTTCGCCCGCGTTAAAGCGCCAGTCGCTGGTGCCTGGCCGCAGCATGTCGGGGATAGAAGAGAATGGCACCACGAAGGTTTCAACGTTACCGCCACCGCCGCTGTTTTTAACTTCCACAGTCAGGTCGCTACGCGAACCGGTCGGCATCAAATCACGGATTGCGAACGGCCCGGGCGGTACTGTGATTTGGTAAATCACGTGTCCGTCCTGATACACGTTCACGATTGATGCCGTGTTGGCTACGCCACTTATCACCGGCATATAGACCTGTTCGCGATCCGGCAACATCTGGCGACTCTTGTTCAGCGTTACGCCGCGAAAGCGAATGCTGTCGAAATATTCCGATGAGGTATAGGCATCACCAATGCGCAGCACTGCCCCCAGGCTGGCGAACGGGCGTTCCAGATAGCGGGTGGAGTTACGCCAGTAGCCTTTGCCGGTGTTGCTGTAACGCATATAAGTCGAGTTATCGATCAGGTGCCAGCCAAACAGATTTAACCCGCTGTTCAGCGACAGGTAGATATTATCGGTGTTGCTGTAGTCCGCCTGTTTCGCGTGAAAGCTGTAGTAGTTCAGGTTGTAGTTGGTATACAGGCCGTTAATGCCCTGGTCCCATTTTTCTGGTGCTACCCAGTTACGATCGGACTTATTGACCCATGCCTGAGGCACTTCCAGGTTGACCCGCATTTCTCCCGGCTTTAGCGAACTTTTACCGCCGTGCAGCAGGGTATCGATATCGATGTACTCCGCACCGCCGGTTGCTGTGCTGCTGATATCGCGAATATCCAGCATGCTTATCTGGCTGGCCTGAATCTGCAGCGTGCCTTCTTTGCCATTCGTTACTTTGAATGGAAATTTCCCTTTCCATTCATCATTCACATAAACATCAAATTCATATTCACCGGGTGTCATCACCATGGCCTGGTTATTCCAGTCCATGCTGCCAGCGCTGCCCACCAGCAGGCTGCTGTTAAAACTCTCACCAAATACACAGCAGGAATAAAGCGCGGCGCCAATGGAGTTCACTAATAATCCATTACGGATAAGAGCCTTACATTTCATTGGAAAAGAACCCGATGAAAAATACCGTTAAGTCATTTACTGAATGACGCCGAATTTTTTACTGCCGTAGTCATCCATCCATGTCACCCGATAGCGGGAACCGGCTTTAATGCTGGCCGGTACAGACTGACAGCCAAAAGGTTCAACAAACACGGTGGCTTTCAGCAGGTTATCGTCCGTTTTCTTTTTCAGATCGCCGCCGCTCCATGCAATGATTTGCGGCACGGTCACGTAATAAGGGCCGCTGTTTTTCAGGCAACTGCCGCCCGAGCGCGACTCCAGCGTCAGTTTTTTATGGATATCGCTGGCCGGTGACGGTATTTCATCCGGGCGATAGAGCAGTTTGATGCGACTGCGAATGGCTACCTGCAGGTAGTTATCACCACCGCTGGCGTTTTCCGGAACCGGAGGAATATCCAGCACGTTCATCCAGTAGACGGTTTCCCGATCTTTCGCCAAAGGCGTGCCTTTGCGCAGGGTGATTTTCAGGGTCTGCCCTTCACTGGCGGCCATTTTGACGACCGGCGGCGCCAGGGTGAAAGGCACTTTAATACTTTCCGGCGCTGCGGCCGGGTTACCATCGTCGATCCAGGACTGAACCAGATGCGTGGTGGTGCTACGGTTGACCAGTTGCACATTCACGAATTTGGATGAGGATGGATAAATAACACGCGTTGCGTTAATCACAACGCTGGCATGGCCCGATACCGATAACAGCATCGCGCTCAGCAGAATAAGAAAATGGCGCATAGGTTTTGATCAAACACAGAAGCCGGGAAGCAGGGGGGCTCCCCGGCCACGCGTTTTTACTCGTAGGTAAAGGTGTAAGTCGCGGTGGTCACTACGCTACCGGTAGAGACACTGGCGCCGCCGTAGTTGTAGTAGTTAGCGAAGAAGCTAACGTTAGCACCAGTGGTGGAAGCCGCGTCGGTAGAGGTGACGCCAGTATCCAGCGCGCTATCAAAAGCCACCGCCGTACCGGCGGAGCCATCGGTCGTCAGCGCGATACCAACACCTTCAGCGTCGCCGCTGTAGTTGGTCAGGTATTTTTGATCGTCAGAAACGTTGCTGCTGCTGAAGGTAATTTTCAGCGTGTCATCTGCGGTGGAAGAACCCGTGCAACCAGAAACCGCCATGGTAAATTGTTTAGCACCGTTCGCGACAACACCCGCAGTAGTACCCAGAGAATCCAAAGTAATGGGATCAAGACTTACAGTAAAATCTGAACCATTATTTGTGGTCACATTACAGGTAGTATCTGTTACCGAACCATTGAAGGTAATAGTACCCCCCGCAACACCTTCATCAGTTGCTGCATTAGCAACACCAGCAAACATAATTACGGCAGCCGCCACCAGACTTTTCTTGAACATATCGATGTCCCGGTAATCCTTAGAATTAATATCCTGCGGGAAATTAAAAGGAGCACCAGTAAATCAGGCGTCCGTTAATAACCCGTATCACTTTTCAGAGTTGCCTTCCATTGAGCATCATGGCTATCGCAGCCGCTCGGGAAGTGAGGGATATAACACCACCAAAGAACCACACGGTAAACAATTATTCTTATAAATTGCATTTTTTAAACAAAAAACACCATCAACAATCAAAACAACAGACTAAAACACCAATAAATGATAGTAACAGGTAGCCACAACCCACACAAAAAACTACCTTTCAGCAGCCTTAAAAAACTTAAAAATCGCATACAGGTGTTTTTATCTTATCAAATAGCCCTGTTTATTTAAAAAAGGCAACATCACAGTACAAACATTTAACAGTATATTTTCAATAGTCGATAAAAACGCCCTCTCGCTACCCATAAAGTGGATTAGGATAATGCCCGAAAAATAACGACAGGAAGGAAAGTCACAGTAAGAGGAATAACAGAAAACCTGGTGTACCAGGCGTGAGGCGATGATCGAAAGCGAACAGTTCTTTACATCATAAAGCCAACAAAAACACCTCCACCCAAAATAATAAAGCAGGCAACCAGGTGCAGGCTAAATATTTCACCCGGTAGCGCTCGATAGTTTGAAACAATTTCGTCAAAAGCTGGACAAACAATAAAAAGAACCCGGCATCCGAAAGCGCCGGGGAATAATAATGTTTTATTGCGCCACCCAACCGCCGTCCATATTCCAGGCAGCGCCGCGAACCTGAATAGCGGCATCGCTGCATAAAAAGAGCGCCAGTTCACCCAACTGTTCCGGCGTGACAAATTCGCCGGAAGGATGTTTTTCTGCCAGTAACGCATCCCTCGCCTGCCGGGGAGTGGCGCCTTCGGCAATACGCTTATCGATTTGCTGTTGAACTAGCGGCGTCAGCACCCAACCCGGACACAGCGCATTGCAGGTGATACCGGTTTGCGCCGTTTCCAGCGCCGTGACTTTGGTGAGTCCCAGCAGACCATGCTTGGCCGCCACATAGGCCGATTTTTCCCGGGAGCCCACCAGCCCATGCACTGAAGCGATATTAATGACGCGTCCCCAGTTGCGGGAACGCATCTCCGGCAGCGCCAGCCGGGTGGTATGAAACGCCGCGCTCAGGTTGATGGCCAGTATCGCGTCCCATTTTTCTACCGGGAAATGCTCTACCGGCGCCTGATGCTGGATTCCGGCATTGTTGACCAGAATATCTACGCCGCCGTACTCCCGGGCGGCCCAGGCCATCATCGCCTCGATTTGCGCCACGTCGCTCATATCCGCCGGGTGGTATCCCGGCTGTTTTCCCTGAGCCGCCACCCGCGACCGGGCGGTCGCCACATCACCAAAACCGTTCAGGAGCACCTGAGCGCCAGCCCGGGCAAGGCTTTCGGCCAGCCCCAGACCAATACCGCTGGTCGAACCGGTCACCAGCGCCGTTTTTCCTTCCAGATTCATCACAGACTCCTGCATTGTTAGTCGCGCTCAATCGCCAGCGCCACACCCTGCCCACCGCCGACGCACAGCGTCGCCAGTCCCCGGGTTACCTTCCTGCGCCGCATTTCATGCAGCAACGTCACCAGAATTCGGCAGCCGGAAGCGCCGATCGGGTGTCCCAGCGCTATCGCACCGCCGTTCACATTGACCCGCTCATCGTCCCAGCCCAGCTCCTGGCCTACCGCCAGCGCCTGAGCTGCAAAAGCTTCGTTGGCTTCAATCAGAGAGACGCTGTCCAGCGTCCATCCGGCCCGCGTCAGACAGCGGCGGCTGGCCAGGACCGGGCCAATGCCCATAACCGCCGGGTCTACACCCGCCAGGGCGCCAGCCGTAATGCTTCCCAGCACCGGAAGACCCAGCGCCGCCGCCCGCTCTGCACTCATCATCAGGACCGCTGCCGCCCCGTCGTTGAGGGTGGAGGAATTACCGGCAGTCACCGTACCTTCTTCACGCAGGAAGGCCGGGCGCAGGGCGGCCAGGCGCTGAGCGGAACTGTCCGGCCTGGGTTGTTCATCCTGGCTCACTACTCTGGGCTCCTTTTTACCCTGGGGAACCGTGAGCGCCACGATCTCATCATCAAAACGCCCGGCGGCCTGGGCCGCTGCGGCCCGCTGCTGAGAGCGCAGGGCAAAGGCGTCCTGGCTTTGCCTGTCTATGCCGTAACGCTGCGCCAGGTTTTCTGCGGTTATCCCCATATGATAGTCATTGAAGGCGTCCCACAGGCCGTCGTGAATCAGAGAATCCACCATGTTGCCGTGGCCCAGCCGCAACCCGGAGCGGGCACCGGTGAGCACATAAGGAGCCTGACTCATGCTCTCCTGACCACCAGCGATAACGATCTCCGCATCGCCGCTGCGAATCGCCTGTGCCCCCTGCAACACCGCTTTCAGCCCGGATCCGCACACCTGATTAAGGGTGACGGCAGGCACGCTGTACGGCAAACCGGCCCGTACCGCCGTCTGGCGCGCCGGGTTTTGACCGCAACCGGCGCTGAGTACCTGCCCGAAGATCAGCTCATCTACCTGTTCTGGCGGCACGCCGCTGTTTTCTATTAACGCCTTCACCAGCGCGCTACCCAGATCGACAGCGCTTAGCGAGGAAAGCGCGCCATGAAAGCTGCCAATGGGCGTTCGCAGGGCGTTAACAATCACCACATCCCGCATCAGGCACCTCCCGGAGTCAGCGTCATTTCCGGCACTGCATCCGGCACAATCAGTTTTCCCGCAGTCTTCGCCACAATCTCTTCCACGCTGACGCCGGGCGCCCGCTCCCGCAGAATAAAAGCGCCATCTTCAATTTCCAGATAAGCGAGATCGGTCACCACCCGCCGGATGCAGCCCGCGCCGGTGAGCGGCAGGGTGCAGCGCGGCAGCAGTTTGGATTCGCCGCTCTTTGACGCGTGCGTCATCATCACAATGATATTTTCCGCTCCGGCCACCAGGTCCATGGCTCCGCCCATTCCTTTCACCATCTTGCCAGGGATCATCCAGGAGGCGATATTGCCGGTCACATCCACTTCCAGCGCGCCCAGAACGGTAAGATCGACATGACCGCCGCGAATCATGGCGAACGAATCCGCAGAATCGAAGACAGCCGCCCCTTTGCGGGCCGTGACCGTCTGTTTACCGGCGTTGATCATGTCCGGATCCAGCTCTTCTTCTGTGGGAAAAGCGCCCATCCCCAGCAGGCCGTTTTCCGATTGCAGCATGACATCCACACCGGGCGGCACATAGTTCGCCACCAGGGTAGGAATGCCGATCCCCAGGTTTACGTAGTAGCCGTCGCGCAGTTCGCAGGCCACACGCTGCGCCATTTCTTGTCGTGTCAGCATTTGTGCCTCCGGTTATGCGCGCAGGGTGCGCTGCTCAATGCGTTTTTCGAACTGGCCCTGGATCAGGCGATCCACATAGATGCCCGGGGTATGAATGGCATTGGGATCCAGCTCGCCGGGGGCGACTATCTCTTCAACTTCGACCACCGTAATACGCCCGGCGCTGGCCATTAGCGGATTGAAGTTCCGGGCGGTGTGGCGGTAAATGACATTGCCGTACCAGTCCGCTTTCCAGCCTTTAACAATGGCGAAATCGCCGGTAATGGCCCGTTCCATCACGTAGTGGCGGCCATCGAATTCCCGCACCTCTTTGCCTTCAGCCACCGGCGTGCCGTAACCTGTGGCAGTGTAGAACGCGGGTATCCCGGCGCCGCCTGCGCGGATTTTCTCTGCCAGGGTGCCCTGCGGCGTGAGTTCTACCGCCAGAGAGCCGTTGAGCACCTGCTGTTCAAACAGGGCGTTTTCCCCCACGTAAGAGGCCACCACTTTGCTGACCTGGTGAGTTTCCAGCAGGCGACCCAGGCCGAAGCCATCCACCCCGCAGTTATTAGAGACCACCGTTAGCCCGCGCACGCCGCGGCGGCGAATTTCGTCGATCAGGTTTTCCGGAATGCCGCACAGGCCGAAACCGCCTGCCAGCACCGTCATGTTGTCCGTTATTCCGTCCAGCGCTTCCTGATAGCTGGCGACTCGTTTATCCAGTCCGGCCATATCGTTGCCTCTTGCTCACTCTGATATCCGCCATCTTGTTAATCCTGCGACTGATTTGTGAATTTTGTTTTTGTGAGCCATTAATCCGTTTTTGTTATTAATTTATTGTTAGTGTATGTTTTCCAATTAGTTAAATGGCGGCAGAATGAAAATCAGCGTCAAACAGTTACGCGCGTTTTTAGCGGTGGCTCACACTCTGAACTTTGCCCAGGCCAGCGAGCGGCTGAATCTTTCCCAACCGGCACTGAGTCTGGCTATTCGCGGGCTGGAAGAGGCATTAGGCGGCGCGCTGCTGACGCGTACTACCCGGCGGGTGGCGCTTACGCCGGAAGGCGAAGCGCTGTTTCCCATGGCGCGCCAGTTACTGGCGGACTGGGATAATGTGGAAGAGGCGATGCGCCAGCGCTTCACGCTCCAGCGCGGTAAGGTTTCAGTCGCCGCAATGCCGTCGTTCGCGGGCAATCCCCTGCCGCCGATTCTGCGAGCCTTTCGCGATCGCTATGCCGGTATTAACGTGACGGTGCATGATGTGGTTAATGAGCAGGTGCTGGAGATGGTGCGCGATGGCCGGGTAGAAATGGGGATAGCCTTCGAGCCGGAACCTGATTCCGGTCTGCATTTTACCCCTCTGACCTGCGATCGCTTTGTGGCGATTGTGCCCGCCGACTCCCGACTGGCAACGCGGTCTAAACTGAGCTGGCGTGAACTGCTCTCGCTCGACTTTATTACCCTGCAGCGCCCCTCTGCGGTGCGTCTGTTACTGGAAGAGAGCCTGATGAAAAGCGGTCGTCGGCTGGAGGTCGCCTTTGAAAGCCACCAGTTGGTGACCGTGGGACGCATGGTCGCCAGCGGTCTGGGTGCCAGCGCGGTGCCAACGCTGTGCGCCAGCCAGATGACGGAACTGGGCGCGGTCTGCCTTCCCCTTAGTCACCCGGTTATCGAACGGCGGGTGGGGGTGATTCGCGCCAGCAGCCAGCCGCTTTCCGCCGCCGCTCAGGCTCTGCTGGACACCGTACGTACCGCCTTTCCAGCCCTCTGATGGCCCGCTTCTTTGACTGACAACTCCCGTTGCCATAAAAACTTTACACTGCCATATAAATAATAATTAGTATAAATAACCTAATCATCTGGATATATTGCTGCCATATGTTAGATTTGCAGCGCATTTATCTGGCACATCGCCAGTTCTTTCATTTTAGCGACTCCGTTAATTGTCATGAAAACAAATGATAATCGCCATCTGTTGATCATGTTGATCCTGCTGGTGGCCGTCGGCCAGATGGCCCAGACCATTTATATTCCAGCTATTGCCGATATGGCGCAGACGCTGGGCGTGCGTGAAGGCGCAGTACAGGGCGTGATGGCCGCTTATCTGCTGACTTACGGAGGCTCGCAGCTAATTTACGGCCCCATTTCCGATCGCATTGGACGCCGTCCGGTGATTCTGGCAGGCATGATTATCTTTATGGTGGCGACGCTGTTCACCATGACTACTCACAGCCTGACGGTGCTGATTGCCGCCAGCGCTATGCAGGGAATGGGCACCGGCGTGGGCGGCGTGATGGCGCGTACCCTGCCGCGGGATCTTTATGAAGGCCCGGACCTGCGCCACGCGAACAGCCTGCTGAATATGGGCATTCTGGTGAGTCCGCTACTGGCGCCCATGATCGGCGGCGTATTGGATACGCTGTTCGGCTGGCGCGCCTGTTTCGTTTTTCTGCTTACCCTGAGCATTCTGGTCACTTTCAGTATGTGGCGCTGGATGCCGGAAACCCGCCCGTTACAGGCTTCCCGTACCCGTCTTCTGGCCAGTTATCGCACGCTGTTCGGTAGCCTGGCATTTAACTGCTATCTGGTGATGCTGATTGGCGGCCTGGCCGGGGTGGCGGTGTTCGAAGCCTGCTCCGGGGTGCTGTTGGGCGCCAGACTGGGTCTGAGCGGCCTGGTAGTCAGCATTCTGTTTATTCTGCCGATACCGGCCGCCTTTTTCGGTGCCTGGTACGCAGGTCGCCAGACTAAGCGCTTCTCGTCGCTGATGTGGCAGGCGGTGCTGAGCTGTCTGCTGGCGGGTATTCTGATGTGGCTGCCCGGCCTGTTTGGCGTGATGAATGTCTGGACGCTACTGGTGCCTGCGGCGCTGTTTTTCTTCGGCGCCGGAATGCTGTTTCCTCTGGCCACCAGCGGCGCGATGGAGCCTTACCCTTTCCTGGCCGGTACTGCAGGGGCGCTGATTGGCGGCCTGCAAAACGTGGGATCCGGCGCTCTGGCGTCGTTTTCCGCCGTGCTACCTCAGGACGGACAGTTCAGCCTGGGCGTGCTGATGCTGGCAATGGGGCTTCTGATTCTGCTGTGCTGGCTGCCGCTGACCCATCACGATCAGCGTCACGGTCAGACGGTGTAGCCTTCCACGCTTACGCCGGACGTTTCTCACTGGCATGCAGCATCGCCATCAGTTCTACCGGCGAACGACGCTGACGAATAAGATCGCGCATGGTCTTCATATAAGGCGCCGTGCGGGTAAAGAAGTCGCGATAACCAGCGCACAGCACACTCTTACCGCCGTCCAGTCGGTGTTTGGGGCAATCCCCCTGACACAAAGGCCGCGCCCGGCATTCCAGACAGTCATTCACCAGCGAGCGTCGCTTGTGCTGACCAAAAACCCGGGCGGCGTCACTGGCGTTGATCTGCGCAATGGGGATCTCATGCAGATTACCCAGCCGGTATTCGGGAAAGACGTAGTGATCGCACTGATAGAGGGTGCCATCAGCTTCCAGCGCAAAGGCGTGGCCACAGGTTTCACTAAATACGCACATTTGGGAAGGCTGGCCGCACCATACCCCAAGGGTTGAATCGAACAACTGAACGAAGACCCGACCGATATCCTCACGCACCCAAAGTGCAAAGACCGCATTCAGGAAACGCCCCCAGGCTTCGCCGCTGACCGATTCCGGCGTCAGTGCGCCCTGTTCGTCCGACTCCACCAGCGGAATAAATTGCAGATGCGGCGTGCCCAGGTCGCGCAGATAACGGTACAGCCGTTCTGGCTGCCCGATGTTGTGCGCATTCACCACCGTCAACAGATTAAAGTCCACGCCGTGCGCCTTCAGGCGCCCCATCGCTTCCATCACCCGTTCATGGGTTGGCTTACCGGCGCGGGTGACCCGGTAGCGATCATGGAGATCCGCAGGGCCGTCCAGCGATAGTCCCACCAGCCAGCCGTAGTGGGCCAGGAAGGCGCACCAGGCTTCATCCAGAAGTATACCATTGGTTTGTAAGGTGTTCTGAATGCGTCTGCCCGCGGCATAGCGCTGCTGAAGCGCCACGACCCGCTCAAAGAAGGCCAGCCCCGCCAGCGTCGGTTCTCCCCCCTGCCAGGCAAACTCCACCACCTGGCCCGGCTGGGCGTCGATATGCTGGCGGATATAGACCTCAAGCGTGGCGTCATCCATGCGAGGCTGGCGTGGTTTATCGATATAGAAGCAGTAATGGCAGTCCAGGTTACACCGGGAACTGGCGGGTTTCGCCATGACGTGGCAACCGTTCATGATGCAGCACTCCATAGCACCAACAGTTGATTAATATGAGAGACGGCAAACAGCGCAGCCAGCAGGCAGACTGCCAGCGCGATCAGCATTTTGGCGCGTACCGGACCGGATTTTGCGAAGTCATCCGTCGCCACGTCCATCAGGTTACGCTGGCGGGCGTAGCCATAGACCAGCAACGCCACCACCAGAATAATCACCAGCGAGAACCAGAACAGCATGCCCGCCTGATACCAGGCGTGGCGCAGAGCCAGCGCCATCAGGGCGCCATAGCCCAGCAGCGTGCGAAACCAGGCGAGCGAGGTGCGCTCTGGTTGCAGGCCGGGATCGGCAAGACGGCGCGCCCGGCGCTTATCCGGCATACAGCACCATCAGCGCCACGGTGCCCGCCGCTACAACCATCGCAATACTGACGATAAGCAGCGTGCGGGTATAGGGCAGATCCTGCTTCAGGCGCATCGCTTTCTCGTTACGCAGCCAGCGCAGGTAACCGTAGACCGCCAGCAGGCCGGCGAAGAGACACAGCAACAGCGAAATCGCTTCACGCACTGCGGGTGTCGCAAGACTCGGCGCCAGTTGATCCAGCCCCACCCCCGCCGCCAGGAACCCCAACGCGGTACGAATCCAGGCGAGGAAAGTGCGTTCATTCGCCAGCGAAAAGCGGTAGTCGGGCGCTTCGCCTAGCTGTGATATCTTCATGCCGTCTCCTTGTGTGTTGCCTCCCTGTCGGGAGCATCAGAACTTCTGTTTCTTCTCTTCCACCTTCACCCCCTGAGTGGGCATACCAGTGTCGTAGTCGCGCACCACCGGCGAATAACCATCTTTCGGACGCGGGCGGAAAGCGCCCATCCAGCGCGGCTGCGCGTCTGGCCGCCAGGGGCGGCTCGCCCACTGCCAGGTGCGGAAGGGGTCGCGAATCCTGTCCATATAGTCCAGCAGGGCGTCGTGCAGCTGGTTACGCTGCTCAGCATAGCGCGAATCGTCGATCAGGTTATGCATCTCCTGCGGGTCGGCGTGCCTGTCGTAAAGCTCATCGCTGCTGAACAGGTTTAGCACCAGTTTAAAGCGATTGGTGACCCAACAGCGTACCGGAATAAAGCCGCCAAAGCTGTCATGTTCGATCTCATAGCGGTTAAATTCCACCATCACGCCGCGATCCTGAGCGGCCTCCAGCAGATTACCGCCCGGCAGGATTTCCGGCTGTTCGATGCCCGCCAGCGCCATCATGGTCGGCAGGATGTCAATATGGCTGACCGGAACATCTTCCTGACGCGGCGCGGCCTGACCCTGAGGCGGGCGGAAGATCAGCGGAATGCGGGTGATATCGTCATACATCGCCGCCCCTTTGCTGATGAGCTTATGCGCCCCCATCATTTCGCCGTGATCGGAGGTGTAAATCACCCAGGTGTTGGCGCACTGTTCCGGGGTCAGGGCCGCGATCACCCGGCCAATCTCATCATCCACAAAGTCATTGCAGGCGAAGTAGAGCGGATGGTGATACAGCCCGTCTTCCCCCACCGGTGTCGGCATGGCCTGGGCCCACAGGCGGTGGTGTTCCGGTTTGTTTTCCAGATTATCGCGACCTTTTTCCCCCAGGTCATAGTAAAAGTCCTGATACTTTTCCAGATATTCCGGCGGGCAGGTAAAGGGGTGGTGCGGTTCGTCATAGGAGAGCACCAGCAGGAAAGGTTCGTCCTGGCGTTCCGGGCGCCCCAGGTAGTCCAGCGCCCGGTCACTGATGCGGTGGGCCCAGGTAAAGGTTTCGTCGATATTGTTTTCGCGCAGATCGTCGAGGGTATTCAGGCCGTTACGCCACAGCCCGATCTCCTGTTCGCTTAGCTCTTCCAGGTAGTTAGCGCCGTCATACCAGTAGTCGGCATCCCATTCCGGCGGGCAGATCCCGGTGCCGAAGTAGTCATGACCGTCCAGGTGCCACTTGCCGATATAGCAGGTCTGGTAGCCCGCATCCTTAAAGTAGCGACCCATGGTGGAGATATTTTTCCCGGGGGCTACGTTATTGGTCCAGGGGCCAGACTGGTTGGCATAGATGCCGGTAAACAGCCCCGCCCGCGCCGGGGTACAAACCGGGGTGCAGGTATAGGCTGAGTTAAAGCGAATGCCTTCTTCCGCCAGGGCGTCGATATGGTCAGTGTTGAGCGGCTTACCGCTGTAGCAGCCCACCATATTGGTGGCCTGGGTATCAGTCATAATAAACAGGAAGTTAGGGCGAGACATCTATTTCTCCTTAACGTCACAAGCCAGTTTTGACGCCGCGCGTTTTGCACAGCGACCGCTATAAATCAGGTATCCCACAATACCGACCACTACGGCATAGCAAGCCACCGCCAGCCATTTGGTCGGGTAGCCGCCAAATTGCGCCAGCCCGGCGTAAACGCCGATCATGCCCAGCAGTACGCCCACGGCGGCGATTTTAGTGTGGCGCCAGGGCTGCATATCCACGGCGAAGGCGTCGTTAAAGCGGAACGCCGTTTCCCGTGGTTTCCACCAGCCCAGGATAAGCATCAGCACAACGTTGATACAGAAGGTGATAAACAGCACGTAGAGGAAGTGGAAATCGAAATCCACCAGGTAGTTGATCACGATATAGCTAACAATGCCGAACAGCAGCGCCGCCTTGGCCGCCAGCGCCGGAATGCGCGGGAAGAAGAAGCCCATAATCACAATGGTAACCAGCGGAACGTTATAAATGCCGTTCAACTGCTTCATCCATGAATAGAGCCCTTCCGGCGCGTTGGCTATCCACGGCGCAACCAGTACGGAAACCAGCGCCAGTCCCAGACCAAACCAGCGACCCACGGTGACCTGCTTCTGGGCTTCGGCGTTAGGGTTAATCAGACGGCTGTAGATGCCTAAGCTAAACAGGGTGCTGGCGCTGTTCAGGAAGCCGTTAAAGGTGCTGATGATGGCCCCAAACAGTACCGCGCCGAAGAAGCCCACCAGCGGCGTTGGCATTACGGCGTTGACCAACGCCGGATAGGCCATATCCGCCTTGGGCAGTGACTGGAACAGATGGAAGGCGATAAGCCCCGGCAGCACCAGAATCAGTGGGTCGAGCATTTTCAGCACCGCTGTCAGCAGGGCGCCTTTCTGCCCTTCGGAAAGACTTTTCGATGCAAGGGTGCGCTGCACGATGCCCTGGTTGGTGCACCAGTAGAAGGTATTCACCAGAATCAGGCCAGTTAGCGCCGCGCCGATCGGTACTGGATCGCTACTGCCACCAATGGAGTTCAGTTTTTCGCTGTGTACCGTGGTCAGTTGCTCAACGCCGCGCAGGAAGCTGCCATGGCCCATGGCCATCAGGCCAAATACCGGCACCATCAGACCGCCAATCACCAGGCCGATACCGTTAATAACATCGGCGACGGCAATGGCCTTCAGGCCGCCGATAACGGCGTACATCATGCCGGCGAAGCCCAGCAGAATCACCATCCCCCAGATAGCGGCATTTTCGGTGATCCCCAGCGATTCGCCCACGTGGAACAGGCTGTTAAGGGCCAGCGCGCCGGAATAGAGCACGATAGGCAGAAAACAGATACCGGTGGCGATCAGAAAGCAGCAGTCCACGACAATACGAGTGGTTTTGTCATAGCGCTCCTCAATGAAGTCCGGAATGGTGGCGATACCGCGCTGCAGATATTTGGGCAGGAAAATCAGCGCCAGGAAGATCAGCGGAATGGCCGAGATAACCTCCCAGGCCATGACCGACATCCCGCTCTTATAGGCCTGCCCGCTTAACCCCACCAGCTGTTCGGTAGAGAGGTTGGTTAACATCAGCGAGGCAGCGATAACCGGTGCCTTCAGAGAGCGGCCGGCCAGAAAGTATCCCTGCTGGGATTGGGTATCATCTTTGCGTAGCTTCCACCAGGTGATTACCGCCACCAGCAGCGTAAAAGCAAAAAAGCTCACGAGTTGTAATGTGTTCATCTCATTGGCCTATAGTTATCGTTATGCCCCAATATTCCTGATTACAGAGGTAATAGAAGAAGGTTGGCGGGGCTCAGGCTGACTGAAATCTCAAACCAGGAAAGTATGTTTCCCCGGAGGAAGGAAGAGCTGTTAATCTCTTCAACCAGGTTGGGTGCATCATTCTCTTCTGGAGAAATAAAATGAATGGAAAAAACGGTGTTTCGGATGTAAAAACCGAAACTACCTATAACATTCCGCTGGTTCTTGAAGAAAATGTGATCTCAAGCGGCCTCGCGCTTCTGGCACTGTGGCATACCCTGGCGGATAACCACTACGTGGTTAGCTGGCCGCGTGATAAACGGAAACCACTGATTGCCAACTCCTGGGTGGCGATTTATACGCTCCAGGGCAGCGGTAAAGTTATCCTTCAGGATAATTCAGTTATTACGCTTAACGGTAATTGCGTTATTTTTCTGAAACCCACTGATATTAAATCCTATTACTGCGACGGGCTGGTCTGGGAGCAATACTGGATGGAATTTATTCCTACCGGGGCAATGGATATTCCTTTATCACAACCAGCGCTAATATATAACGGTGACGCATTTAATCATCAACTTGAGGAAGTAGCTCGGCTGATTCAAAGCCCGGTATCGATGGAAAACAACCTGGCGGTGGCCGCACTGACCCATATGATCTATCAGTGGATCTGCCTGATTGCCCGCAACGGTGCCCGGGAGCCGCAGTTTATCCGCCTGGAAAAACTGCTGACCGCGATCCATGCCGACCTTCAACGGCGCTGGACGGTCAGTGAAATGGCGCAGCGTATGCAGTGCAGCGAACAGTATCTGCGGCGGCTGTTTCTGCGTTATACCGGCAAGAGCCCCAGAGAATACTACCTGGATGCCCGCCTGGAACTGGCGCAGTCGCTGTTGAAGCAGGAGCGCCATGGTGTGAGTCAGGTAGCGGATATGCTGAACTTCTTTGACACCTTTCATTTCAGTAAAGCGTTTAAGCAGAAATTTGGCGTTGCGCCATCGATGCTGATCCGACGCAAGGAGTCATAAAAAAGCCCCCGCAGTAGCGGAGGCTTTTTCAACGTCGGCTAAAGATTACTCTTTAGCGCCACGGTTAGCGCGTTTACGCTCGTTTTCCGTCAGATGACGCTTACGCAGACGCACAGAGGTCGGGGTGACTTCTACCAGTTCATCATCATCGATGAACTCCAGCGCCTGCTCCAGGGTCATTTTGATCGGCGGAGACAGGGTGGTGGCTTCGTCAGTACCGGAAGCACGCATGTTGGTCAGCTTCTTACCGGTCAGGCAGTTCACAGTCAGGTCGTTGGAACGGCTGTGAATACCGATAATCTGGCCTTCATAGACTTCCGCGCCGTGGCCCAGGAACAGCTTACCGCGATCCTGCAGGCTGTAGAGCGCATAAGCGACGGCTTTGCCCTGGCCGTTAGAGATCAGCACGCCGTTCTGACGCTGGCCGATTTCACCCGGACGCACGTCATCGTAGTGGCTGAAGGTGGAGTACAGCAGACCAGTACCGGAAGTCATGGTCATGAAGTCGGTACGGAAGCCGATCAAGCCACGGCTCGGAATGATGTAGTCCAGACGTACGCGGCCTTTGCCATCTGGCAGCATGTCGCGCAGTTCACCTTTACGCAGGCCCAGCGCTTCCATGACGGAACCCTGGTTCTGCTCTTCGATATCCAGCGTGACCTGCTCGAACGGTTCCTGTTTACGGCCATCGATTTCGCGGAAGATAACTTTCGGACGGGATACCGCCAGTTCGAAACCTTCACGACGCATGTTCTCGATAAGAACAGACAGGTGCAGTTCACCACGGCCGGAAACGCGGAAAGCATCCGGGTCTTCGGTTTCTTCTACGCGCAGCGCCACGTTGTGAACCAGCTCTTTGTTCAGGCGGTCCAGAATCTGACGCGAAGTGACGTATTTACCCTCTTTGCCGCAGAACGGCGAGGTGTTAACGCAGAAGTACATGGAAACGGTCGGCTCATCAACGGAGAGCGGCGGCAGCGCTTCAACGGTACCCGGATCGCACAGGGTATCGGAGATGTTCAGCTCGCCCAGACCGGTGATAGCGATGATATCACCCGCTTCGGCAGAAGCAGACTCGATACGCTGCAGGCCCATGTGGCCCAGAACCTGGCTCACCTTACCGTTACGGCGTTTACCTTCCGTATCGATGATAGTGACCTGCTGGTTCGGCTTCACCACGCCGCGCTTGATACGCCCAATGCCGATAACGCCCACGTAGCTGTTGTAGTCCAGCTGGGAGATCTGCATCTGGAACGGACCGTTCAGGTCAACGTTCGGCGCTTCCACGTGCTTAACGATGGTTTCGAACAGCGGGGTCATATCGTCGGCCATGTCTTCATGGTCCAGACCGGCGATACCGTTCAGCGCAGAAGCGTAAACGATGGGGAAGTCCAGCTGCTCATCGGTAGCGCCCAGGTTAACGAACAGGTCGAACACCTGATCGACAACCCAGTCCGGACGCGCGCCGGGACGGTCAACTTTGTTGATGACCACGATCGGCTTCAGCCCGTTGGCGAATGCCTTCTCGGTCACGAAACGGGTCTGCGGCATCGGGCCATCCATTGCGTCGACAAGCAGCAGAACAGAGTCAACCATCGACATTACGCGTTCTACTTCACCACCGAAGTCGGCGTGCCCCGGGGTATCAACGATGTTGATGCGGTAGTCGCGCCAGTTAATAGCCGTATTTTTCGCGAGGATGGTAATCCCACGCTCTTTTTCCAGATCGTTGGAGTCCATGACTCGCTCGGTAAGCTCATTACGCTCACCGAAGGTGCCAGATTGTTGCAGCAGCTTGTCAACCAGGGTGGTTTTCCCATGGTCAACGTGCGCAATAATGGCGATGTTACGCAGATTTTCGATCACAACTTTGCCTCAGGCATTAGAAATAGCGCGTTATTGTACACGGATTAATCGGAGGACTGAACAGATCGCAGGAAACCTTTTTCTTTTGGTGTCTGTGATCGTTTTCACGGAGAGAGAAAAAGAGAGGTTCGCACCATTTTGGTGCCCTGACATCCTCTGGGTGCACCATTATAGTGCATAATGTTCAGTGTGGTGCAGCCCTTTTCACTGCGGTGCGCATCATAGCGCCTTTTTGGGGCGATGTGAAAGTTGGCACGCTTTTCGCTTTTTTATCTATAAAGAGCCTGTACAAGGCGAAAAGCCACTTTAAACAAAAGTTGTACCACGACGACAATGACAAATCCGGGAGAGTTACCTATGTCCGCAGAACACGTTATGACGCTGCTGAGTGAGCACGAAATAAAGTTTGTCGATTTGCGCTTTACCGATACTAAAGGAAAAGAGCAGCACGTCACCATTCCTTCCCATCAGGTGGACCAGGACTTCTTTGAAGAAGGCAAAATGTTCGACGGTTCCTCGATCGGTGGCTGGAAAGGCATTAACGAATCCGACATGGTACTGATGCCGGACCCGTCAACCGCCGTGATCGACCCGTTTTATGAAGAGCCGACGCTGCTTATCCGCTGCGATATTCTGGAGCCGGGCACGCTGCAGGGCTACGATCGCGACCCGCGTTCTATCGCCAAGCGCGCTGAAGACTACCTGCGCGCTACCGGTCTTGCCGACACTGTGCTGTTCGGGCCGGAGCCGGAATTCTTCCTGTTCGACGACATCCGTTTCGGTAGTTCCATTTCCGGCTCTCACGTCGCCATCGACGATATCGAAGGCGCCTGGAACTCTTCCACCAAATACGAAGGCGGCAACAAAGGCCACCGTCCGGGTGTGAAAGGCGGCTATTTCCCGGTTCCGCCGGTAGATTCCGCTCAGGACATCCGTTCCGTGATGTGTATGACCATGGAAGAGATGGGTCTGGTGGTTGAAGCGCATCACCACGAAGTCGCGACCGCAGGTCAGAACGAAGTGGCAACCCGCTTCAACACCATGACCAAGAAAGCGGACGAAATTCAGATCTATAAGTATGTGGTCCACAACGTCGCGCACCGCTTCGGCAAAACCGCAACCTTTATGCCCAAGCCGATGTTCGGTGATAACGGTTCCGGCATGCACTGCCACATGTCTCTGTCAAAAGACGGCAATAACCTGTTCGCAGGTGACAAATATGCCGGTCTGTCCGAAATGGCGCTCTACTACATTGGCGGTGTGATCAAGCACGCGAAAGCCATTAACGCCCTGGCCAACCCAACCACCAACTCTTACAAGCGTCTGGTGCCTGGCTATGAAGCGCCGGTCATGCTGGCTTACTCTGCCCGTAACCGTTCCGCCTCTATCCGTATCCCGGTCGTCACTTCTCCGAAGGCTCGCCGTATCGAAGTGCGCTTCCCGGATCCGGCTGCCAACCCGTACCTGGCTTTCGCCGCCCTGCTGATGGCCGGTCTTGACGGTATCAAGAACAAGATCCACCCGGGTGAAGCGATGGATAAAAACCTGTACGACCTGCCGCCGGAAGAAGCTAAAGAGATCCCGCAGGTTGCCGGTTCTCTGGAAGAAGCGCTGGAAGCCCTGGATGCCGATCGCGAGTTCCTGACGGCAGGCGGCGTGTTCACCAACGACGCTATCGATGCCTACATCGCCCTGCGTCTTGAAGAGAACGACCGCGTTCGCATGACGCCGCACCCGGTTGAATTCGAACTGTACTACAGCGTTTAAGATGTTACTGACTGCGCCTGCCATCTTTTGGGCGCAGCAGACGATTTTTTTGTTGCCGTGGAAACGTTTAGCCCATCTCTGATGGGCTTTTTTCTCCCATGTACCTGCGTGTACGGTTCATTAGTACCCTGTGTAGCGGCAAAGAATACCGCCCGGGGCCAGGCTATTAATGAAGCGAACACCAGTATGCACTAAAATAGTGCAATAGCTGGAAGGGGGCTAATAATGGCAAATGGCACACAGCCCGATGCAGGGCTTATCCTGAATTCGCTGATGAACAGCATTCTGCTGGTGGATGACGAACTTGCCGTACACTATGCAAATCCCGCCGCCCAGCAGTTGCTGGCGCAGAGTTCGCGCAAGCTGTTCGGTGCGCCGCTGCCGGAGCTTCTTAGCTATTTTTCGCTGAATATCGAACTGATGCGCGAAAGCCTGAATACCGGCCAGGGCTTTATCGATAATGAGGTCACGCTGGTGATTGACGGTCGCGCCCATATTCTTTCGCTATCAGCGCAGCGTATGCCGGATAGCCTGATTCTGCTGGAGATGTCCCCAATGGATAACCAGCGACGACTCAGCCAGGAGCAGTTGCAACACGCCCAGCAGGTGGCGGCCCGTGACCTGGTACGCGGCCTGGCGCACGAGATAAAAAATCCGCTCGGCGGGCTGCGCGGCGCGGCACAATTGCTTAATCGCGCCCTGCCTGACCCAACGCTTACGGAATATACCACCGTTATTATTGAGCAGGCCGACCGGTTGCGTAATCTGGTCGACAGGCTACTGGGGCCTCAGCAGCCGGGGATGCATATTACTGACAGCATCCATAAGGTGGCCGAGCGGGTAGTGAATCTGGTGAAGCTGGAGCTGCCGGAAAACGTCACCCTGGTGCGTGACTACGACCCCAGTCTGCCGGATCTGACCCACGACCCCGATCAGCTTGAACAGGTGCTGCTGAATATCGTGCGCAACGCGCTCCAGGCGCTGGGCGAACAGGGCGGCGAAATTACGCTACGCACCCGTACCGCCTTCCAGTTGACCCTGCACGGCGAGCGCTACCGCCTGGCGGCACGCATTGATGTTGAAGATACCGGCCCCGGTATTCCCCCCCACCTGCAGGATACGCTGTTCTATCCCATGGTCAGCGGCCGCGAAGGGGGGACCGGGCTGGGGCTCTCTATCGCCCGCAGCCTTATCGATCAGCACTCGGGAAAAATTGAATTTAGCAGTTGGCCGGGACACACCGAATTTTCGGTTTATCTGCCCATCCGTAAATAAGCGCCTGAATAGAGGTCACTATGCAACGAGGGATAGCCTGGGTAGTCGATGACGATAGCTCCATCCGCTGGGTACTGGAGCGAGCGCTCACCAGCGCTGGCATTAGCTGTACCGCCTTTGAGAGCGGCCATCAGGTACTGGACGCCCTTGCCACACAGACCCCGGATGTTCTGCTTTCCGACATTCGCATGCCGGGTATGGACGGGCTCACGCTGCTTAAACAGATTAAACAGCGTCATCCCATGCTTCCGGTCATCATTATGACCGCCCATTCCGATCTGGACGCCGCCGTCAGCGCCTATCAGCAGGGCGCTTTCGACTATCTGCCTAAACCCTTTGATATCGACGAAGCGGTAGCCCTGGTGGAACGCGCCATTAACCACTATCAGGAGCAGCAGCAGCCGCGCCTGACTCAGGCTAATAGCCCCGCCGCCGATATTATCGGTGAGGCGCCAGCCATGCAGGACGTGTTTCGGATTATCGGGCGTCTGTCGCGCTCGTCAATAAGCGTGCTGATTAACGGCGAGTCAGGCACCGGTAAAGAGCTGGTCGCCCACGCCCTTCATCGTCACAGCCCGCGGGAAAAATCACCATTTATCGCCCTGAATATGGCGGCTATCCCGCGCGATCTGATTGAATCTGAGCTGTTTGGCCACGAAAAAGGGGCCTTTACCGGCGCCAGCCAGATCCGCCAGGGGCGCTTCGAGCAGGCCGACGGCGGCACCCTGTTTCTGGACGAGATCGGCGATATGCCGCTGGATGTTCAGACCCGCCTGCTGCGCGTGCTGGCCGATGGCCAGTTTTATCGGGTGGGTGGTTATGCGCCGGTGAAAGTGGACGTACGGATTATTGCCGCCACCCACCAGAATCTGGAGCAACGGGTGCAGGAAGGCACCTTTCGTGAGGATCTGTTCCACCGCCTGAACGTAATCCGCGTTCATCTGCCGCCCCTGCGCGAGCGACGCGAAGATATTCCACGACTGGCGCGCCACTTTTTGCAGAAGGCCGCTCAGGAACTGGGGGTCGAGACCAAGCAGTTGCACCCGGAAACCGAAGCCGCGCTCACCCGCCTGGCCTGGGGCGGCAACGTGCGCCAGCTGGAAAATACCTGTCGCTGGCTAACGGTAATGGCCGCCGGTCAGGAGGTGCTGATTCAGGATCTGCCTCCCGAACTGTTTGAAACCAGCGTGCCAGAAAGTAACGGCACCCAGGTTCAGCCCGACAGTTGGGCGACGGTGCTGGCCCAGTGGGCGGATCGGGCGCTGCGTTCCGGTCATCAAAATCTGTTGTCCGAAGCGCAACCGGAAATGGAACGAACTCTGCTGACCACGGCGCTGCGCCATACCCATGGCCACAAACAGGAGGCGGCGCGCCTGCTCGGCTGGGGACGAAACACCCTGACCCGTAAGCTCAAAGAGTTAGGAATGGAGTAGAAAAGGACCTTTTTTTGACGTTTTTTTAGCCTTTGACTCAGAGGCAAGGATGAGTATGATCGGGCACGATTATACGGAGGTTTACCATGCTGGAATCATTCATCAATGTGATTTCGAGCAGCGCTGACGTGGGCGCGGCAGCCAGCCAGTCACCCCATGCGGCCATTGCGGCGCTACTCTGCGCGGCGCTGTTCAACTTCTTGAGTTAAAAAAAGCGGGGAGCCTGAATCAGGCTCCCCGCTTTTTTAGTTTTCCTAAATGACCCGAGAAAACTTCTGCAATCTGGCCTTACGGCGCAAATAAATATCAAAGCACATACAGATATTACGAATCAGCAGACGCCCTTTCGCCGTCACCTGAATGCCCTGGTCATTAATATCCACCAGCCCATCCTGCGCCAGCGGCGCCAGCAGCGCTAAATCCTCGGCAAAGTCATTATGAAAATCGAGCTGCCATGCGCGCTCGATATCGGCAAAATCCAGCCGGAAGTTACAGATAAGCGCCTTAATGATATCGCGACGAATGCAGTCATCCCGGGTAAGCGTCAGACCACGCCACAGGGCATCGCCCTGCTCTTCTACCTGCTGATAATATTTCTTCAGCTCTTTCTGGTTCTGGGCATAGCAGTCTCCCAGCATGCTGATGGCGGAAACCCCCAGCCCCAGCAGGTCGGTATCTCCCTGGGTGGTGTAACCCTGGAAGTTGCGATGCAGCACGCCGTTACGCTGGGCAACCGCCAGTTCATCATCCGGACGCGCAAAGTGGTCCATACCGATAAACTGATAGCCTGCGCCAGTCAGGGAAGCGATAGTCTGCTGCAAAATATCAAGCTTCTGCTGCGCTGAAGGCAGGTCATCCTCTTTAATTTTGCGCTGGGCGGCAAACAGCGTTGGCAGGTGAGCATAGTTAAAGACGCTCAGCCGATCCGGGCTTAGCTCCGCCACCTTATTCAGGGTGAAGGCAAAGCTTTCCGGCGTCTGCTTCGGCAAACCGTAGATCAGGTCGATATTGGTGGAAGTGAACCCCAGTTCCCGGGCCCGGGCGATCAGCGCGAAGATAAACTCTTCATCCTGCTCGCGGTTGACCAGGCGTTGCACCTCTTTATTGAAGTCCTGAACCCCCATGCTCAGGCGCGTGAAGCCTTCCGCGCGCAGGTGGTCCAGCATATCCAGTTCGATTTCCCGCGGATCCAGCTCAAGAGAAAGCTCGGCATCGTCATTAAAGCGGAAATTTTCACGCAGCAGCCCCATCAGGCGGCCGATCTGCGCTTTATTCAGGTAAGTCGGCGTACCGCCGCCCCAGTGCATCTGGCTAACCTGACGCTGCCCGAAACGCGGCGCCTGATGGCGAATTTCACGCTCCAGCGCGTCCAGATACTGGTCGGCCTTATGGCGCTGGCGGGTGACGACCTTATTGCAACCGCAGAAGTAGCAGAGCTTATGGCAGAACGGGATATGCACGTAGAGTGACAGCGCCCGCTCCGGATAACGCTCCGCCGCGCGAGTAAAATCGTCTTCACTAAAGGATTCTGAAAACTCAAGGGCGGTGGGGTAAGAGGTATAACGCGGCCCGGAATAGTTATATTTCTGGATTAGGGCCAGATCCCAGTCAATTAACTGCTCAGACATACTCACTCCTTCCTGCGGCGCCGCAACCGCCTTCCTGCGCGCCCCGGATAAGACGCGCCGCCCGAGCCCCGGGCCATCATGCGATTGCGCAGCCACCGTTGTCGGCGCGACAACCGCTGTAGTTTAACGAATAACCACAACAGATAACAGGCTATGGGTAGAACGATGATCAGAACCAGCGGCCCCATAGCGCTACGTTTAGTCTCCGCCCTTAAGCAGGCGCATCAGATCTTCTTCACCCTCTTCCTCTTCATCGTCGTCGAAGGAGAGGCCGAGCTGCTGCATCAGTTCATCAATGCGATCGAGTTGAGCGTTGACCCAATCCCGGTCTTTTTTGTCGATCGCTTCCCCGGACTCAATCCTGTCCAGCAGCGCATCCAGTCGAGGATCGTTTTCCAGCTTTTCCAGCTCTTCACTGGGGGAAAGCAGTGGTCGGGCAGGCACTTTTTCCGCTTTCGGCGCCTGGCTTGCTGGCACGCCCAGAGCAACCGGCTTTTTGCTGCCCAGGCGCGGATCGGGAAGGTTTTTCCCCCCTTTCCCGGAATTGCCCTGCCGGGAATCGCTGTTACGGTTACCGGACGAAAGGCCGCGATGCTTTTTCTGGCGCTTGCGATCGCGCGCCTGCTGGTTCAGCTCTTCACGCGTCGAACGGCGTTTATTTGGCCCTTTAGCGCGGGCAGGGGTTTGTTGCTTCATGATTCTGTGTCTCGAGGCCGTTTCAGGTCGGTATGAAGTGAGAATAATAGCAGGTTCGGCGGCAAATCTGCGATAGCGCCCCCGGACAGGAGTGAAAAATAAAAAAGGCGGCAGGATAGCCTGCCGCCTGATTCATCACTAAACTCTTGCGAGTTAAATCGTCCGTGTTTGCTGTCGACGCCCTGTCTTTCCCTCAGCGTACTACGTCCTTTGTGTTGTCCCTGTCCCTTTATCTGTTCCGCCATCCCAGCGGTCGCCCATCCTGGCTTGTCCCTACTCTTCGACGTCCTGTCACTCCTGAGCGTTCATCCTGAACCGAATCCTTAGGGCTCCTTGCCTGTGAGACATACTTTACGCTTATCCCTTGTTTTCACAAGGAGATACCCGGAAGCGGTCATGCGTCTCACAGGGTATAAATGTATTACTACACTGTTTTTATTACCGTTTTATTAAAGTTCAGATCAATAAAAGCCGCTTTTTCCCGCCTCAACAATGGTCAATGTCTTACAAAGCGTATGGCAATGCTGCCAGCCTGTTCGCCAATAGCGGGCTTCCGGTGGTGCATATCAGGTATAATCCCGGCCATATGCATCCCTGATGGAGACGACCATTTTGACTAACTGGAATTATCAACTGACGCACTTTGTAACCAGTGCGCCAGATATTCGCCACCTCCCCGCCGACAGCGGGATCGAGGTTGCCTTTGCAGGCCGCTCCAACGCCGGTAAGTCGAGCGCGCTGAATACGCTGACCAACCAGAGAAACCTGGCGCGAACCAGTAAGACACCAGGCCGTACTCAGCTGATCAACCTGTTTGAGGTGGCTGAAGGCAAGCGTCTGGTCGACCTGCCGGGGTACGGGTATGCCGAAGTCCCGGAAGAGATGAAACGTAAGTGGCAGCAGGCGCTCGGTGAGTATCTGCAAATGCGTCACTGTCTTCAGGGGCTGGTGGTACTGATGGATATTCGCCATCCGATGAAGGATCTCGATCAGCAGATGGTCGCATGGGCCGTGGACAGCCATATTCCGGTGCTGGTCCTGCTCACTAAAGCCGATAAACTGGCCTCCGGCGCCCGTAAAAAGCAGCTGAATCTGGTGCGCGAAGCCGCTATCGCCTTTAACGGAGACGTTGAAGTCGAGATCTTCTCTTCGCTGAAGAAGATGGGCGTGGATAAGCTAAGAAATAAGCTGGACAGCTGGTTTAACGATCTCCCAGGGATCGTAGCCGAAGAGCCGGAAGCAGAAGCGTAATTCCGATCTGCCGCGTGCCGGGCGCGCGGTATTTTTGCGGATCGCAGACAATAAAAAACGCCCCGGTCATTAGATGACCGGGGCGGCTAAAATATTCAGCCAAATCCGATTACGTGAAGTAAAAGGTCTGAAAGATAGAACATCTTACCTCTGTACCCTACGTCGTTAACTCTACTCTTTTTTAATGCGAGGAAAAAGCATTTTTTGTAGTTTTTTTTCATTTTTTACATTATGAACTTGAACAACCATCACAAAAACCTATCTCTGATGTTGCTTAGTTACAAAACATAAGGTTCGGATTCCGGTTCAGCGCGCCGGGCTCGTCCGGCGCGAATGGCCTGTCAGTTAGTGCGCCTCATCCCAGTTTTTACCGCTACCCACTTCCACCAGCAGAGGCACTTCCAGCTTCATGCAGCCTTCCATCAGCTCATGGATCTTCTGAGAGACGGCCTGCAGATCGTCTTTATGTACTTCGAACACCAGTTCATCGTGTACCTGCATGATCATTTTCACTCGCGGTTCGGACTTCAGTAGCCAGTCATCTACCGCGATCATGGCGCGTTTAATGATGTCCGCCGCGGTACCCTGCATAGGCGCGTTGATTGCCGCACGCTCCGCCGCAGCGCGACGAGCGCCGTTACGGGAGTTAATTTCCGGCAGCCACAGGCGACGCCCTTCCAGGGTTTCAACGTAGCCCTGCTCTTTCGCCTGCTGACGTGTGCGCTCCATATATTCCAGCACGCCAGGATAGCGTTCAAAGTAGAGATCCATATACTTCTGGGCCTCTTTACGCGGAATATTAAGCTGGCGCGCCAGGCCAAAGGCGCTCATGCCGTAAATCAGACCAAAGTTAATGGCTTTAGCGCTACGGCGCTGTTCAGATGAGATACTCTCCAGCGGCCTACCGAAAACCTCCGCCGCCGTGGCGCGGTGGATATCCTTCCCTTCGGCAAAGGCGGTCAGCAGGCCTTTATCCCGGGACAGGTGCGCCATAATACGCAGCTCAATCTGGGAATAGTCCGCGGAGACAATTACGTAATCCTCCGGGGCGATAAAGGCCTGACGGATACGGCGCCCCTCATCATTACGTACCGGGATATTCTGCAGGTTGGGATCGGTCGATGACAGACGCCCGGTGGCGGTTACCGCCTGGTGATAAGAAGTATGCACCCGACCCGTCTTCGGATTGATCATTAGCGGCAGCTTGTCGGTATAGGTCGATTTCAACTTCGCCAGTCCGCGATATTCCAGGATCACCTTCGGTAGCGGATAGTCCAGCGCCAGCTCTTCCAGCACCTCTTCCGAAGTGGAAGGCGCGCCGCCCGGTGTCTTCTTCAGCGGTTTAATGCCCTGCTTCTCGAACAGAATGGTCTGCAACTGCTTGGGAGAAGAGAGGTTAAATGGCTCGCCTGCAATCTCATAAGCCTGCTGCTCCAGCTCGACCAGGCGCTTGCCCAGCTCTTCGGAATGGGCATGCAGCACGGCGGGATCGATCATCACACCGTTACGCTCTACCCGGGACAGAACCGGAACCAGCGGCATTTCAATAGTACGGAAAATATTGAGCGGACCTTTTTCCTGTTCCAGTTGCGGCCACATGGTCTGATGCAGGCGCAGTGTGACGTCGGCATCTTCCGCGGCATAGCGGCCCGCTTCTTCCAGCGCGATCTGGTTAAAGGTAAGCTGATTTTTCCCCTTACCCGCGATCTCTTCAAAGGTGATGGTCTTGTGGCTCAGCCAGCGGCTGGCCAGACTGTCCATATCGTGGCGCCCGGCCACGCTGTTCAGCGCATAGGATTCCAGCATGGTATCGAAGGCGATACCCTGTAGACTGATGCCATAGTTATCAAGAATCCCCCGGTCATACTTCAGATTCTGACCAACTTTCAGCGCTTTTTCATTTTCCAGTAGCGGCTTAAGTAGCTCCAGCACCCGATCGCGGGAGATCTGATCCGGCGCATCCAGATAGTCATGCGCAACCGGCACATAGGCCGCATGGCCCGGCTTGTCGGCAAAGGAAAGGCCCACAAGACTGGCAGTCAGACCATCCAGGCTATCGGTTTCGGTATCAAAGGCGAAGACTGGCGCTTTCTCCAGACGGGCGATCCAGGACTTCAGGGTCTCTTCATCAAGGATGGTGACATAATCATCACTGGACAGTACGCTGGCCTCCTGCGCTTCTGGCTGAGACTCGGCGCTCACACTCTCTACCTTCTTGCTCTTCGCCGCGCTGGCGTTGCCTTTCGCCTGGAGCCACTTACCGGCGGCAACATCGGCGGTCCAGCGCTTAAAGTCATATTTTTCAAACTGGGCCAGCAGGTTGTCGGCTTCCGGTGCCTTCACTTCCAGTTCATCGCAGGTCAGTTCCAGGGGTACATCGGTCTTAATGGTCGCCAGCTGATACGAAAGACGCGCCATCTCCTGGTTCTGTTCCAGTTTGGCGCCCATGGTTTTGGCACCGCGGAAGCTGAGGTCGGCAATCTTATCCAGGTTGCCATAAAGCACCTCCAGTCCCCCCAGCCCCTGCAGCAGCGCCTGAGCGGTCTTCTGGCCCACACCGGGTACGCCGGGAATGTTATCTGACGAGTCGCCCATCAGCGCCAGGAAGTCGATAATCAGTTCCGGCGGTACGCCGTACTTCTCACTCACCTCATCCGGCCCCAGAACGGTATTGGTCATGGTGTTGATAAGCGTAATGGATGGCGTGACCAGCTGCGCCATATCCTTATCGCCGGTACTGATCAGCACGTGTCGGCCAGCGCCTTCCGCTTCACGCGCCAGGGTGCCGATAACATCATCGGCTTCAACGCCAGACACGACCAGAAGCGGCAGCCCCATCGCCTTCACCATGCTGTGTAGCGGTTCGATCTGCGCACGCAGATCGTCCGGCATGGGAGGACGGTGCGATTTATAGTTTTCAAACAGTTCGTCGCGAAAGGTCTTGCCTTTGGCATCAAAGACAACGGCAGCATGGGACGGCTGGTACTGTAGCAGCAGACTGCGCAGCATATTGAGCACGCCGTACATCGCTCCGGTCGGTTCGCCCGCGCTGTTGGTCAGCGGGGGGAAGGCGTGATACGCCCGATAAAGGTAGGAGGATCCGTCGACGAGGATAAGTGGATTTTCTGCGATCTGGGCCATAGTGTTCCGTGCCTGATGGTTGTCTGTCAGTGGGTAAAGGATGCCACAGCCGGGCATAAAACATGAAGCGGCTTGCCGCCGAACGGTAAAAAAGAAGTCACGATCTGCGGGATCGCTTCCAGGATCGGGCTGTGGATAACTTTGTGCACAAAATCGTTATCGATTGATATTCCACAAATTAAACATCCGTGACGGGATAATAATCTGTTTTAATTCAAGATGTTAAAATTGATCCAGGCCATAAACAGGCTCGATGTGCACAGAACGTTAATGTGGATATAAAAGCAGGTTATGCCATTATCGTTAACAGGAGGGACTCATCCGCGCCTGATATTTCAAAGTCCGTTACTTTTAGTGCCATCATTAATGACGGTTTTCTGATAAGATTTGCGCCCTGTCATATTTATTGCCAGCGTCTTTCGTTTTCTAACCATCTAAAAAATAACTATGTCGAGATTGCTCGCCACGCTCACTTTACTCTTAAGCATTGTCCTCACTATTCTGGTCACGATTGGTTGCTCCGTGCCCATCATTGTTGCGGGCGTGCTCAAGCTGCTGCTCCCCATTCCCTTCGTGTGGCGTTCAATTTCCCGTTTCTGCAACTTCATGATGTATTGCTGGTGTGAAGGGCTGGCGCTACTGCTGCACCTTAATCCGTGGCTAAAGTGGGATATCGAGGGACTGGAAGGGCTGAGCAAGAAAAACTGGTACCTGCTGATCTGCAACCACCGCAGTTGGGCCGATATTGTGGTGCTCTGCGTGCTGTTCCGTAAGCAGATCCCAATGAATAAGTACTTTCTTAAGAAGCAGCTCGCCAGGGTTCCGTTTATAGGCCTGGCCTGCTGGGCGCTGGATATGCCGTTTATGAAACGTTACTCGCGCAGCTACCTTATTCGCCATCCGGAAAAACGCGGCCAGGATGTGGAAACCACGCGCCGCTCGTGCGAAAAATTTCGCCATCATCCGACAACCATTGTGAATTTTGTGGAAGGCTCACGGTTTACGCCGGACAAACACCGACAGTTGCGGTCACCATTCAGAAATTTACTACCGCCGAAAGCGGCCGGTATCGCAATGGCGCTTAACGTGCTGGGAAAGCAGTTTGATAAGCTGCTTAACGTAACCCTCTGCTATCCGGAAAATAATCATTCGCCATTTTACGATATGCTGTGCGGGCGCCTGACCCGGATTGTGGTACGGGTCAATCTGGTGCCCATCAACGAAAACCTGCACGGCGATTATGTTAACGATAAGAACTTTAAGCGTCGCTTCCAGCTCTGGCTGAATACCTTGTGGGGCGAGAAAGACGACCAGCTGGAGGCCATCCAGCAGAAATACAAAAACGCCGGTCAATGACCGGCGTTTTACTGTTCTGACAGCGCTGAAGTTTATTTCTTCTCGACCAGGAATTTCACCGTGTCGGCATATTCCTGAACGAATTTATCCATGCTGCTGGTGTCCATGCCCTGCATATTAATGGCATATTTACCGTTAACAAACATTGCCGGAACGCCCTGCAACTGCAGATCGGCAGCGGCTTTCTCCTGCTGGGCAACCAGAGATTTCACCACGAAGCTGTTCCATGCGGCGTCATACTCTTCCGCCTTCACGCCAGCATCGATAAATACCTGACGGATATCGGCCACACTCTGTACAGTCTGGGTTTTCTGTACTGCTTCGAACATCGGAGCCGTGATCTTATCCTGCACGCCCAGCGATATAGCAACCGCCCATGCCTGAGTCAGTTGTTTACCCAGCGGCCCCAGGAATTCGACGTGGTACTTGGTCATTTTGGTGCCTTCCGGCAGCTTTTTCTTCACGTTGGCCGGAATATGCCATACCTGCTCGAACTGATAGCAGTGCGGGCAATAGAAAGAGAAGAACTCCAGAACCTGAGGTTCTCCCTGTACAGGCTTATCCAGCGTGGTGTACTGCTTGCCATCGGTGATCTGTGCCGCGGAGGCGCTGAACGCCAGAATCATTCCCGCCAGGGCCAGCCAGACTTTTTTCATTTAGATCTCTCCTGAAAATATCGCTTTAATACATGGGCGTTAATTGTAGTGGGGGTTCACGTAGAACCCTGACCTGCTCATTAAAGGTGGCAGTTTGTCTTCGCCAGAAATCTTCCTCTTTCATCCAGGGGAAGCTTCCAGGGAAAGCCGGGTCATCCCAACGGCGCATTATCCATGCCAGATACCAGACCATACGCATGGCCCGCAGGGGTTCAATCCGTTTTAACTCATCGGTATTAAAGGAGCCAAACTCCTCATAGGCTTCAATAATGGTTTCAAGTTGTAGTCGCTGGCTGGCTTTATCGCCGTTCAGCAGCATCCAGATATCCTGAACGGCCGGGCCGTTACGGGAGTCATCCAAATCGACAAATAGCGGACCGTCGCGCCACAGGATATTACCGGGATGGCAGTCACCGTGCAGCCGAAGGGCCCTGTAGTCAAGGTCCCACCGTGCCGTTACTTCTGCGATCAGTGCATCGACCGATTGCAAAAACGCGGCTTTCAGCCCAGAGGGGATCAAAGAGGTGGCATCAAACAGCGCTCGCGGCTCCAGGAGGTATTCCTGAATTCCGATAGTTGGCCGATGATGAAAACATTCACCGCGCCCGGTCTGGTGTATACGCCCAAGGTAGCGCCCGACCTGCTCCATCTGATCCAGATTATCTGTTTCATACTGCCGACCACCCAGGCTCGGAAACAAAGCGAACAGAAAGCCCTGATGCTCAAACAGCGTTTTACCATCAATAGCTAGCGGCGCAGCCAGCGGAACCTCATTAGCCTGTAACTCCAGAGCAAATTGATGCTCTTCCTCGATCTGCTGCGCATTCCAGCGAGCCGGACGATAGAACTTCACCACATAGCGACGGCGATCCTCATCCAGGAACTGATAGACCCGATTCTCATAGCTATTGAGCGCCGTCAGGCCAGAATCCACCCGGATCCCCTGCTCAAACAGGGCATCAAGTATGGTATCCGGGTGTAATGTTTGAAAATGAAAAGCGCTATCTGTCATTCGATATCCGCGCGGTCATACAAGTGTTATTCGGTTCAGGATAACATTTCACAGGCTTTGCGGACGATTCGCTTACAAGCTTTTACTCTTTAATAACGCCGCGCGCTTTTAACAGAGCGGTTTTAAAATCTTCCTCATAATCTTTTTTCAGGCCGGGAATGGCTTCGTCTTTCGCCGAACCACGCATTTTCAGGTGATAGATCAGAATATCGTCTGTCAGATCTGCCAGTTCTCCGGTAAAACCTGACTCCTGAGCCAGTTTCTGCAAAAATTGCAGCAGGTTTAGATCGGGCTCTTCCTGCCAGGCGGGCTGAAGCAGTTCGATCACTTCGTTAAGACGTTTACATTTCATATCTGTGCTCCTTTATCCTGTGACAGGACAAATTAGCAGGCTCAAACCCACATTAAAAGAGGCGACTTTCATGACCAGGCTGACGGAAGTTTGTGGCGTCATTCTTGCGGGCGGGCGAGCCACCCGAATGGGCGGCCAGGACAAGGGGTTGCTGCTGTTAAATTATCAGCCGCTCTGGCAGCGCATCTTTAACCGGCTCTTTCCCCAGGTAGGCCAGATTATTATTAGCGCTAACCGCAATCTGGAATCTTACCAGCAAAGCGGTCTGCCGGTCATTAGCGATACGCTTCCGGACTATCCGGGGCCGCTGGCGGGTATGCTGTCGGCCATGCAGAGCCAGAGCAATGACTGGTTCCTGTTTTGCCCCTGTGATACCCCAAATATCCCCCAGGATCTCGCTATACGACTGTGGCAGGCTCGAGAGGAAGCTCCCGCAGTCTGGATAAACGACGGCGAGCGGGACCATCCTACACTTGCCCTGGTACATCGGCGGCTTATCCCCATGCTGGAAAGCTATCTGGCGAGTGGTGAGCGGCGGGTAATGGTGTTCCTGCGTCAGGCTGGCGGTCATGCGGTTACTTTTTCCGACAGGAAGAGCTGCTTTATTAATGTGAATACGCCGCAGGATCTGGAACGACGTCATCTTCCACCGTTACTGGCCATTGCCGCCTGGAGCGGTACCGGAAAGACGACACTACTGAAGCAGTTAATCCCACTGTTGCGTGAGCGTGGAATACGTCCCGGCTTGATTAAACACACACATCACGATATGGATATCGATAAACCCGGTAAGGACAGCTACGAGCTGCGTAAGGCGGGTGCGAACCAGACGCTGGTGGTCAGTCGCCAGCGTTGGGCACTAATGACCGAGACACCTGACGGCGCAGAGCCGGATCTGTACCAACTGGCAGGCAGAATGGATAGCCGTCATCTGGATATGATTCTGGTGGAAGGCTTTAAACATGAGGCGATCGCCAAAATTCAGCTTTATCGTGATGGTTGTGGTCACCAGCCAGAAGAACTGCAGCCAGACAGCCATACGCTTGCTCTGGCCAGTGATGTGCCATTCGATGTCGGGCTGCCGCAGCTGGATATCAATCAACCCCGGAAGATCGTCGATTTTATTGCTGAGTGGCTGAAGCAGCAGCGCCAGTAAAGGAGTGTGAGCGAACAGATTCTCTCAGGCCCTCTCCCAAAGGAGGGGGCGATTTTTACCGTGCCATGAACGCAAAAAACCCCGGTCAATGACCGGGGTTCTTCACTAATTTGATGCCTGGCAGTTCCCTACTCTCGCATGGGGAGACCCCACACTACCATCGGCGCTACGGCGTTTCACTTCTGAGTTCGGCATGGGGTCAGGTGGGACCACCGCGCTGTCGCCGCCAGGCAAATTCTGTTCCGCTTACCGCCACACATGGCCATAAGCGTTTATCCGTCACAAGCTGATTTGATTCTGTCTCTCAACATCACACCAAAACATCTTTGGCGTTGTAAGGTTAAGCCTCTCGGGTCATTAGTACCGGTTAGCTCAACGCATCGCTGCGCTTACACACCCGGCCTATCAACGTCGTCGTCTTCAACGTCCCTTCAGGAGACTCAAAGGTCTCAGGGAAGACTCATCTCGGGGCAAGTTTCGTGCTTAGATGCTTTCAGCACTTATCTTTTCCGCACTTAGCTACCGGGCAATGCAATTGGCATCACAACCCGAACACCAGTGGTGCGTCCACTCCGGTCCTCTCGTACTAGGAGCAGCCCCCCTCAGTCTTCCAGCGCCCACGGCAGATAGGGACCGAACTGTCTCACGACGTTCTAAACCCAGCTCGCGTACCACTTTAAATGGCGAACAGCCATACCCTTGGGACCTACTTCAGCCCCAGGATGTGATGAGCCGACATCGAGGTGCCAAACACCGCCGTCGATATGAACTCTTGGGCGGTATCAGCCTGTTATCCCCGGAGTACCTTTTATCCGTTGAGCGATGGCCCTTCCATTCAGAACCACCGGATCACTATGACCTGCTTTCGCACCTGCTCGCGCCGTCACGCTCGCAGTCAAGCTGGCTTATGCCATTGCACTAACCTCCTGATGTCCGACCAGGATTAGCCAACCTTCGTGCTCCTCCGTTACTCTTTGGGAGGAGACCGCCCCAGTCAAACTACCCACCAGACACTGTCCCCACGCCAGATAATGGCGCCAGGTTAGAACATCAAACATTAAAGGGTGGTATTTCAAGGTTGGCTCCACGCAGACTTGCGTCCACGCTTCAAAGCCTCCCACCTATCCTACACATCAAGGCTCAATGTTCAGTGTCAAGCTATAGTAAAGGTTCACGGGGTCTTTCCGTCTTGCCGCGGGTACACTGCATCTTCACAGCGAGTTCAATTTCACTGAGTCCCGGGTGGAGACAGCCTGGCCATCATTACGCCATTCGTGCAGGTCGGAACTTACCCGACAAGGAATTTCGCTACCTTAGGACCGTTATAGTTACGGCCGCCGTTTACCGGGGCTTCGATCAGGAGCTTCTGGTTACCCATAACCCCATCAATTAACCTTCCGGCACCGGGCAGGCGTCACACCCTATACGTCCACTTTCGTGTTTGCAGAGTGCTGTGTTTTTAATAAACAGTTGCAGCCAGCTGGTATCTTCGACTGACTTCAGCTCCACCCGCAGGGGCTTCACCTACATGTCAGCGTGCCTTCTCCCGAAGTTACGGCACCATTTTGCCTAGTTCCTTCACCCGGGTTCTCTCAAGCGCCTTGGTATTCTCTACCTGACCACCTGTGTCGGTTTCGGGTACGATTCGTTGTTACCTGAAGCTTAGAGGCTTTTCCTGGAAGCAGGGCATTTGTCACTTCAGCACCGTGGTGCCTCGTCATCACGCCTCAGCCTTAACTCTCCGGATTTGCCTGGAAAGTCAGCCTACACGCTTAAACCGGGACGACCGTCGCCCGGATGACATAGCCTTCTCCGTTCCCCCATCGCAGTAACACCGAGTACGGGAATATTAACCCGTTTCCCATCGACTACGCCTTTCGGCCTCGCCTTAGGGGTCGACTCACCCTGCCCCGATTAACGTTGGACAGGAACCCTTGGTCTTCCGGCGAGCGGGCTTTTCACCCGCTTTATCGTTACTCATGTCAGCATTCGCACTTCTGATACCTCCAGCATACCTCACAGTACACCTTCGCAGGCTTACAGAACGCTCCCCTACCCAACAACACTTAAGTGTCGCTGCCGCAGCTTCGGTGCATGGTTTAGCCCCGTTACATCTTCCGCGCAGGCCGACTCGACCAGTGAGCTATTACGCTTTCTTTAAATGATGGCTGCTTCTAAGCCAACATCCTGGCTGTCTGGGCCTTCCCACATCGTTTCCCACTTAACCATGACTTTGGGACCTTAGCTGGCGGTCTGGGTTGTTTCCCTCTTCACGACGGACGTTAGCACCCGCCGTGTGTCTCCCGTGATAACATTCTCCGGTATTCGTAGTTTGCATCGGGTTGGTAAGCCGGGATGGCCCCCTAGCCGAAACAGTGCTCTACCCCCGGAGATGAATTCACGAGGCGCTACCTAAATAGCTTTCGGGGAGAACCAGCTATCTCCCGGTTTGATTGGCCTTTCACCCCCAGCCACAGGTCATCCGCTAATTTTTCAACATTAGTCGGTTCGGTCCTCCAGTTAGTGTTACCCAACCTTCAACCTGCCCATGGCTAGATCACCGGGTTTCGGGTCTATACCCTGCAACTTAACGCCCGGTTAAGACTCGGTTTCCCTTCGGCTCCCCTATTCGGTTAACCTTGCTACAGAATATAAGTCGCTGACCCATTATACAAAAGGTACGCAGTCACACCCCAAAGGGTGCTCCCACTGCTTGTACGTACACGGTTTCAGGTTCTGTTTCACTCCCCTCGCCGGGGTTCTTTTCGCCTTTCCCTCACGGTACTGGTTCACTATCGGTCAGTCAGGAGTATTTAGCCTTGGAGGATGGTCCCCCCATATTCAGACAGGATAACACGTGTCCCGCCCTACTCATCGAGCTCACAGCATGTGCATTTTCGTGTACGGGGCTGTCACCCTGTATCGCCGGACTTTCCAGACCGTTCCACTAACACACACGCTGATTCAGACTCTGGGCTCTTCCCCGTTCGCTCGCCGCTACTCAGGGAATCTCGGTTGATTTCTTTTCCTCGGGGTACTTAGATGTTTCAGTTCTCCCGGTTCGCCTCATTAACCTATGGATTCAGTTAATGATAGTGTGACGAATCACACTGGGTTTCCCCATTCGGACATCGTCGGTTATAACGCCTCATATCAGCTTACCGACGCTTTTCGCAGATTAGCACGTCCTTCATCGCCTCTGACTGCCAGGGCATCCACCGTGTACGCTTATTCGCTTAACCTCACAACCCGAAGATGTCTTCGTGTTGTAAGCTTGAGAGACCCATTAAACGGTTTTCCCGTTTATGGATTATCAATTTTCAGCTTGTTCCGGATTGTTAAAGAGCAGATACTTCACAATGCACGATTAAGTACATTCTGAAGTAGTGTTATGGTGGAGCTATGCGGGATCGAACCGCAGACCTCCTGCGTGCAAAGCAGGCGCTCTCCCAGCTGAGCTATAGCCCCAAAGTCGTTAGATAACCTCGTTCACCGTTAATTTTTCCTGAGACAAGGCGTGGAATGGCGAAGCATACAATCAGTATGCGAGTCATTTCACAACGCGGCATCAGGGAAAATTTGGTAGGCCTGAGTGGACTTGAACCACCGACCTCACCCTTATCAGGGGTGCGCTCTAACCACCTGAGCTACAAGCCTGTAGAGGTTTTCACTGCTTCTTTGTTTTTCATCAGACAATCTGTGTGGACACTGCGAATACTGTATCCAAAGGTAAGGAGGTGATCCAACCGCAGGTTCCCCTACGGTTACCTTGTTACGACTTCACCCCAGTCATGAATCACAAAGTGGTAAGCGCCCTCCCGAAGGTTAAGCTACCTACTTCTTTTGCAACCCACTCCCATGGTGTGACGGGCGGTGTGTACAAGGCCCGGGAACGTATTCACCGTGACATTCTGATTCACGATTACTAGCGATTCCGACTTCATGGAGTCGAGTTGCAGACTCCAATCCGGACTACGACGCACTTTATGAGGTCCGCTTGCTCTCGCGAGGTCGCTTCTCTTTGTATGCGCCATTGTAGCACGTGTGTAGCCCTGGTCGTAAGGGCCATGATGACTTGACGTCATCCCCACCTTCCTCCGGTTTATCACCGGCAGTCTCCTTTGAGTTCCCGACCGAATCGCTGGCAACAAAGGATAAGGGTTGCGCTCGTTGCGGGACTTAACCCAACATTTCACAACACGAGCTGACGACAGCCATGCAGCACCTGTCTCACAGTTCCCGAAGGCACAGTCTCATCTCTGAGACCTTCTGTGGATGTCAAGACCAGGTAAGGTTCTTCGCGTTGCATCGAATTAAACCACATGCTCCACCGCTTGTGCGGGCCCCCGTCAATTCATTTGAGTTTTAACCTTGCGGCCGTACTCCCCAGGCGGTCGACTTAACGCGTTAGCTCCGGAAGCCACGAGTCAAGCTCACAGCCTCCAAGTCGACATCGTTTACGGCGTGGACTACCAGGGTATCTAATCCTGTTTGCTCCCCACGCTTTCGCACCTGAGCGTCAGTCTTCGTCCAGGAGGCCGCCTTCGCCACCGGTATTCCTCCAGATCTCTACGCATTTCACCGCTACACCTGGAATTCTACCTCCCTCTACGAGACTCTAGCTGGCCAGTTTCAAATGCAGTTCCCGGGTTGAGCCCGGGGATTTCACATCTGACTTAACCAACCGCCTGCGTGCGCTTTACGCCCAGTAATTCCGATTAACGCTTGCACCCTCCGTATTACCGCGGCTGCTGGCACGGAGTTAGCCGGTGCTTCTTCTGTCAGTAACGTCAATGCATGAGCGTATTAAGCTCACACCCTTCCTCCTGACTGAAAGTACTTTACAACCCGAAGGCCTTCTTCATACACGCGGCATGGCTGCATCAGGCTTGCGCCCATTGTGCAATATTCCCCACTGCTGCCTCCCGTAGGAGTCTGGACCGTGTCTCAGTTCCAGTGTGGCTGGTCATCCTCTCAGACCAGCTAGGGATCGTCGCTTTGGTGAGCCGTTACCTCACCAACTGGCTAATCCCATCTGGGTTCATCTGATGGCGTGAGGCCCGAAGGTCCCCCACTTTGCTCTTTCGAGATTATGCGGTATTAGCCACCGTTTCCAGTGGTTATCCCCCTCCATCAGGCAGATCCCCAGACATTACTCACCCGTCCGCCGCTCGCCGGCAAGGAAGCAAGCTTCCTTCCGCTGCCGCTCGACTTGCATGTGTTAGGCCTGCCGCCAGCGTTCAATCTGAGCCATGATCAAACTCTTCAATTAAAGTTTGATGCTCAAAGAATTAAACTTCGTAATGAATTACGTGTTCACTCTTGAGACTTGATATTCATTTAGCGTCTTTCGACGTTCAGGATATCAGTGCTTTCGAGTGCCCACACAGATTGTCTGATAAATTGTTAAAGAGCAGTTGCGACAAGGCGTTAAGCTCATCGTCGCGAGGTGGCGTATATTACGCTTTCCTCTTTCAGAGTCAACCCTGATTTTCAGGATTTTCTCTTTCTGACCGGTGTGCCGTAAGGCGTTGTTCCGTGTCAGTGGTGGCGCATTATAGAGCCTGAATTCGTGCTGGCAAGAGGTTAATTCAAAAAAACTTTCAAGCGCATGCTTTTTCGCCTTTAAGCATGAAAAAGCAGCAATTTGTGTGATATTTGCCGTTTTTGCCACCGTATAATTATGGCTAATGGCATACTAGTCCCGATAACAGCGATTCAGAGAATGCCTCTATGTCTTTAAATGCACAACAACAGGCAGCACGCAAAAATCTCTCCTGGGTGCTGGCTGAAAAGCTGGCGCAGCAGATTCTTAACGGCGAGTATGCGCCGGGCAGTATTCTTCCGGGTGAGATAGAGTTGGGCGAGCAGTTTGGCGTAAGCCGCACTGCAGTAAGGGAAGCCGTAAAGACGCTGACGGCAAAAGGCATGTTGCTGCCGCGGCCGCGTATTGGTACCCGCGTTATGCCACAGAGTAACTGGAACTTCCTGGATAAAGAGCTGCTCACCTGGTGGATGAAGGTAGAAAGCTTTCCCCGTGTCATCGACGCTTTTCTGGTTATGCGCCACTCTCTGGAACCCCAGGCCTGCTCGCTGGCCGCATCCAACGGCAACGATTCACAGCGTGAAGCATTACAGACACTGATGGCGCAGATGAATGAGCTGGAAAAAGAGTTCGATCGCCAGCGCTGGGTGGAGGTCGACATGGCATTCCATGAGCAAATTTATGCGATGAGCAACAATCCGTTTCTCTCTTCATTCGCAAATCTGTTCCGCTCTGTCTATTACAACTACTTTTCGTTTATTACTGACAACAGCGTGGTGAAACTCGAACTCCACCAGGCTGTGGTTAATGCCATTATAAAAGGAGACAGCCAGGCGGCAGAGCAAGCCTGTCAGGCACTCCTTTTGGCCCCGTTACCGAATACATCACTGACTCAATGAAAAAACGTCGCAGTATGGCCGGGCTACCGTGGATTGCAGCCATGGCCTTCTTTATGCAGGCGCTGGACGCCACCATACTCAATACCGCGCTACCCGCCATCGCACATAGCCTTGACCGTTCGCCGCTGGCAATGCAGTCCGCCATTATCAGCTATACCCTGACGGTCGCCATGCTGATTCCCGTGAGCGGTTGGCTGGCCGATCGCTTCGGTACCCGGCGTATTTTTATGCTGGCGGTCACGCTCTTTACCCTGGGCTCTCTGGCCTGCGCGTTATCCAGTACCCTGACGGAGCTGGTTATCTTTCGCGTGGTTCAGGGGATTGGCGGCGCCATGATGATGCCTGTAGCGCGTCTGGCGTTACTGCGGGCTTACCCACGTAATGAGCTACTGCCGGTGCTGAACTTTGTCACCATGCCGGGTCTGGTGGGACCGGTCCTCGGCCCAATGCTGGGCGGCGTACTGGTGACATGGGCCAGCTGGCACTGGATATTCCTGATCAACATTCCTATCGGCATTCTGGGGCTGATCTACGCTCACCGCCATATGCCTGACTTTACCGCGCCGCGCCGGGGATTTGATATGGTCGGCTTTCTGCTGTTCGGCCTGAGTCTGGTGCTCATTTCCAGCGGGATGGAGCTTTTTGGCGAGCGCGTCGTTGCCAGTCTGGTGTCGCTGTCTGTGGTCGCCGGGGGGATACTACTGCTGATGGTCTACGTGCTACACGCCCGTTGCCACCCCACGCCGCTTATCGCACTACCGCTATTTAAGGTACGTACCTTTTCCATTGGCATCACCGGTAATATAGCCTCCCGATTGGGCACCGGCTGCGTTCCGTTCCTGATGCCGTTAATGCTGCAGGTCGGTTTTGGCCATAATGCGCTGATCGCAGGCTGTATGATGGCGCCCATCGCCATTGGCTCCATTCTGGCAAAATCTACCGTTACCCCAATTTTACGTCGCGTGGGCTACCGCCGTACCCTGATTGGCGTGACCATTTTTATCGGTCTGATGATTGGCCAGTTTGCGCTACAGGATGCGCAAATGCCGATGTGGCAGCTGCTGATACCGCTGTTTATTCTGGGGATGGGGATGTCTACCCAATTCACCGCCATGAACACTATTACGCTTGCGGACTTAAACGACGATAACGCCAGTAGCGGCAACAGCGTGCTGGCGGTGACCCAGCAGCTATCCATTAGTCTGGGCGTCGCCGTGAGTGCGGCGGTATTGCGCTTTTATGAAGGGTTTAGCGATAGTTCGACGACAGTGCAGCATTTCCACTACACCTTCCTGACGATGGGCGCCGTCACCATCATGGCCGCAGCGATCTTTATGCTGCTGCGCGCCCATGACGGACGCAACCTGATTAAGGCGCGACGTCGCGATTAAGTCGAGCCGCGCACGATCAGTTCTGGGGTCAGTTGCAACCGCTGCTGACCCAGGGAAGGCTGAGCCATCCGATGGATCAGTACGTCGATGGCCAGTTCCCCCAGCTCGTCCTTGGCCTGATGAACGGTGGTCAACGGCGGCGTCATATAACGCGCCAGTTCGATATCATCATAGCCGACTATCGCCATATCCCCGGGCACGGACAGCCCGGCCTGCCACAGCGCCTGATAGGCCCCCAGCGCCATGGCATCGTTGCCGCTAAATACCGCATGAGGCGGGGTTTCCAGAGCCAGTAGCCTGTTCATAGCGGTAAAACCGCCGCTAAATTCAAAGTCGGCCACAATTTCATAATCCGGCGCAATATTCAGCCCGGCAGCACGCATGGCATTACGATACCCTTCAAGGCGCTGGCGGGAGGGGGTTTTATCCAGCGAGCCAGTGATACAGGCAATGCGGGTATAGCCTTTATCTATAAGGTGTCGGGTGGCGATCTCGCCCCCCAGCAGCGAGTTATCCTGAATCAGGTCGCTGTCGCCGTCAAAGGGCGCCCAGTCCATCATCACGGTGGGGATGGAAGGGTAGCGGGTCATGATATCCGGCGCCGGAAGATGCGTTTCGGTACACAGCAACAGCAGGCCATCCACCCGCTTTTGCAGCAGCGTTTCCAGATTGCGGTTCATCCGTTGCTCATCCCCTTCGGTATTACAGAGCACCAGGCTGTAGCCCCGCTCAAAGCAACTGCGCTCCACGCCGCGCACCAGTTCAGAGTAGAAAGGGTTACTACTGGCGGTCAGCAACATGCCAATGGTGTGGGTCTGATTAAGCTTCAGGCTGCGGGCCAGTGCGGAAGGCGCATAATTCAACGACCGTATCGCGGATTCTACCCGTTCCCGGGTAGCGTCGCTGACAAAACGATCGTTATTGATGACATGCGAAACGGTCGATGTCGATACGCCCGCCAGGCGGGCGACATCTTTCATGGTCGCCACGAATTACCCCTGTTGATGCAAGAAGGCATCGATTTCCTGGCGCCAGGGTACGGAAGGCTGTGCGCCCTTACGGGTGACCGCAATCGCCGCCGCCGCGTGGGCAAAGCGCACGGCATCCTCCATCGGTCGGGACTCCAGCAGCGCAGTCATCAGCGCGCCATTAAAGGTATCGCCAGCCGCAATGGTATCCACCGCTTTAACGCTAAAACCCGGGATCCGCTGGCCAGCACCGTTTTCACTTAACCAGACACCGCGTTTTCCCAGGGTGATCAGGACAGTAGAAATGCCTTTATCATGCAGCGCCGCCGCCGCCCGGGCCGCGCTCTCATCGTCATCCACGTGAATGCCGGTAAGGATCTCCGCTTCCGTTTCGTTGGGTGTGATGATATCCACCAGCGCCAGCAGTTCGTCCGGTAATGGGCTGGCGGGCGCCGGATTAAGAATGGTTTGGGTCTGGTTATGATATGCAATACGCGCCGCTGCCAGCACCGTTTCCAGTGGCGATTCGAGCTGCATCAACAGCGCCTGCGCCCCGGCAATACGATCGTGGTGCTGTTCCACCCGTTCAGCCGAAAGCGCTCCATTAGCACCGGCATTGATGCCGATAAAGTTTTCACCTTCGGCGTTAACGAAGATCAGCGCCACACCGGTAGATTCTCCCTTAATGACCGCCACAGGCACCGTATCGATACGATCCTTTGCCAGCTGCTGCCGGATTCGTTCGCCGGTATCGTCATCGCCCACGCAGGCGATAAAAGCGATATCCGCCCCGCTACGCCCGGCCGCCACAGCCTGATTCGCCCCCTTACCGCCAAACGCCACCTGATAGTGGTTACCGTTTAGCGTCTCTCCCGGCATGGGAAAGCGATCGAGATTCAGAATATGGTCGGCATTGATACTGCCTAATACAACGAGCTGACCTGTGGTTTTCATTATGGATATCCATTTTATGTGCGCCGCCCAAAGGCGGCGCATTTGCCCTGCTTTTCTTTATATTGACTTATTTAGTGACCAGTTTCAGATCGACCGGGATTTTAGCGTCCACGTTCTCGCCTTTCAGCACTTTATCCGCGGTCTGTACGCCGATAATACCAATCTGCTCCGGCTGCTGAGCCACGGTAGCGCCCAGTTTTCCGCCCTGTACCGCTTTCATACCGTCTGCGGTGCCGTCAAAACCCACGACCAGCACGTCAGATTTGCCCGCGGTCTGCAATGCACGCAGCGCCCCCAGCGCCATCTCGTCATTCTGAGCGAAGACGGCCTGTACGCCCGGATGCGCGGTCAGCAGGTTCTGCATAACGTTCAACCCTTTGGTACGATCGAAGTCCGCTGGCTGGCTGGCCAGAATACCAAATTTATGTGCGGTCACCGCCTGCTTGAAGCCCTGGCCACGCTCACGCGCCGCAGAGGTTCCGGCAATGCCTTGTAGTTCGATCACTTTCGCGCCTTCGCCCACCTTACTGGCAATAAAGTCACCGGCCATCTTGCCGCCTGCCACGTTGTCAGAGGCGATATGGCTGACCACCTCACCTTTGGACGCCTGCCTGTCCAGGGTGATGACCGGAATCTTCGCCTGGTTCGCCATCTTTACGGCGTTCCCCACGGCGTCGGAATCGGTCGGGTTAATCATCAGCAGCTTAGCCCCGCGTACCGTCAGATCCTGGACGTTCGCCAGCTCTTTCGCCGGGTTATTCTGAGAGTCCAGCACCACCAGCTTATAGCCCAATTTGTTCGCCTCTTTCTGAGCACCATCCTTCAGAGAGACAAAGAAGGGGTTATTCAGGGTGGAGACTACCAGCGCAATCGTCTCCTGCGCCATGGCATTCGCGCTAAGGGTGGCGCTAAGGGCCGCGGCAGAAACCAGGGTAGCCAGTTTTTTCATGTTCATATCAGATGTCCTGTAGAGTTATGCTTTGCTGCTTTTGTTATCCACCAGCACCGCCAGCAGGATCACTACCGCTTTGACGATCATCTGGTAATAGGAAGAAACGCCTAATAAATTCAGACCATTATTCAGGAATCCCAGGATTAAAGCGCCGATCAGCGTCCCAACAATACGCCCCTTGCCGCCAGCCAGACTGGTCCCTCCCAGAACCACCGCCGCAATAGCGTCCAGCTCATAGCCAGTGCCCGCCGTCGGCTGGGCCGAAGAGAGACGCGCCACTTCAATGACCCCGGCCAGGGCAGCCAGCAGGCCACACAGCGCATAAACGACGATCTTGATTTTATCAACGCTGATACCGGAAAGACGGGTCGCCGCTTCGTTACCCCCCAGCGCATAGATATAGCGCCCCAGACGAGTGTGATGCAGCATGTACCAGGCCACCAGGAAGACGACGGCCATAATCCATACCGGCGTAGGGATGCCCAGCGGGCGGCCAATACCAAACCAGCCAAACAGATCGGCATTATCAGAGAAACCGGTACTCACCGGGCTACCGTCGGTATAAACCATGGTGACCCCGCGCAGCAGCAGCATCATCACCAGAGTGGCAATAAAGGCCTGAACCCGCCCTTTAGCAACGATAACCCCGGTCACGCCGCCGATAACCGCGCCCAGCGCCAGCGCGCCCGCCACAGCAACCAGCGCATTCACCTCGAAACCCACAATGGAAGCCGCCACGGCGCCGGTCAGCGCCAGCAGCGACCCCACGGAAAGATCGATGCCCGAAGTCAGAATCACCAGCGTCATCCCCACCGCCATAATGGCGTTGACCGATGTCTGCTGCAGAATATTGAACAGGTTATTTACCGTAAAAAAGTTGGGACTTAGCGTCGAGACAATCGCAATCAGCACCAGGAGTGCGATTAGCGATTTCTGTTCCATTAACCACGCCTTGCTGAACCAGCGGCGGTTTGAGATGGTGGTCATTAATTATTGCTCCTGATTCACGCGGTTAAGCTTGCCAACGGCGGCGGCCATCAGCGCTTCCTGGGTGGCCTGCTCGCGTGTGAATTCACCGCTGATATGGCCTTCATGCATCACGATGATGCGATCGCTCATGCCCAACACTTCCGGCATCTCACTGGATACCAGGATGATGCTCAATCCTTCGGCTTTAAACTGGTTAATGAGCTGATAGATCTCTTTCTTGGCCCCCACATCCACGCCGCGGGTCGGCTCGTCCAGAATCAGGACCTCGGGGCGAGTCATCAGACCGCGAGCGATAGCCACCTTCTGCTGATTCCCGCCAGAGAGCAGGCCGATGGTCTGCTCCATTGATGGTGTTTTCACGTTGAACAATCGGATGAAGTCCTGCACCGCCAGCGCTTCAGAGGCATGCTTCAGACTACCGCCAGCGTAGCTAAAGTAACGCAACGCCGTCAGCGACATGTTCTCTTTCACCGACATACCCAGCACCAGACCATCGCGCTTACGATCTTCCGAGATGTAGACGATACCGTTCGCCAGCCCCTCCTGAGGCGAGCGGGCATAAACTTCCCGGCCATCCAGGGCTACGCGCCCCTGGCTGCGCGGCAGCGCGCCGTACAGAGTTTTCATCAGTTCGGTGCGCCCTGCACCCATCAGACCAGAAACCCCAAGAATCTCCCCCTTGCGCAGGGTAAAGCTCACATCATGCAGATCCTTGCCGCTCAGGTTTTCCACCCGCAGCCGGATCTCGCCGGGCGCTTTATCGATATGGGGATACTGTTCTTCGAGCTTACGGCCAACCATCATCTCGATCAGGGTATCTTCCGTTAGCGTGGAAACGTCTCGCTCGGCAATAAACTGCCCGTCCCGGAAAACGGTCACGTCATCGCAAATCTCGAAGATTTCCTTCATGCGGTGGGAGATATACACAATTCCGCGCCCCTGTGACTTAAGTTCGCGGATAGTACTGAACAGCGATTCGGTTTCGGTATCCGTCAGGGCGTCGGTAGGCTCATCCATAATGATGACCCGGGACTCAAAACTCAGGACTTTGGCAATCTCCACCATCTGCTGATCGCCGATAGAGAGCTCGCCCACCAGCCGGTGGCTGTTAAAGCGCAGATTAAGCTTTTTCAGCAGCTTATCTGCCTCTTCATACATCCTTCCCCACTGGATACGGCCAAAACCGTTCACGAACTCCCGGCCCAGAAAGATATTCTCGGCAATGCTGAGTTCGGGGATCAGGTTTAGCTCCTGGTGGATAATACCGATTCCCGCCTCCTGGGAGGATTTCGGGCCGCTAAATGCCGTCTCTTTGCCCAGCCACAACAGCGAACCGGCATCTTTGGTATAGATACCGGTCAGTACCTTCATCATGGTGGATTTACCGGCGCCGTTTTCGCCCACCAGCGCCATCACACGACCGGGATAGACGTTAAGCGCAGCGCCGGAGAGCGCCTTCACGCCGGGGAAGGATTTATCGATCCCTTTAAGTTGTAAGAGTGCGTTCATCCCTGCCTCAGAAGGTCACGCCAGCGCAGAGAATGACGTTGGCATACGGGGAACACTCCCCGCTGCGAATCACCGCCAGGCTGGTTGCTGTCTGCTGTTTAAACTGCTCATGTCGGGTGTAACGAATTTCAATGGTGTTTCCCTGGTGTTGCTGCAATTGAAAAAAGAATTCGAGCAACAGATCGTGGAGTGCCGGGTTATATTTTTTTATTTCATCGGCCAGGATGGCAGCTTCAACCTGCATCTCCTGACAGACGTTTTCCAGTACCTGGATAAATGAAGGTATCCCATGCGTCAGAGCCAGATCGATGCGCTGAGGCCCCTGGGGAATGGGAAGTCCTGCATCGCCAATCACCAGCGTATCGGTATGGCCAAGGCGGGAAATGACTGAGGAGATCTCAGCGTTAAGTACAGTGCCTTTTTTCATTTTTTTGGTAACTCCACGAGCGAAACGTTTCGCTGGTGAAAGTGTAATCAGACAACGCCCACGACAACAATCAGGTTATGGCAGAAGTGTGATCGCTATCGAAACGTTTCGCAGGGGGGAACAAAACAGGAATTTTTTGTATCGATTCAGCTATATAAACAAAAGGCTCCTTATAAATAAGGAGCCTTAAGAGACATTAGATTTCGACCTGGGTTCCGAGCTCGATCACCCGGTTAGGCGGAATTTCGAACTGATCGGGTGCCCGCAGCGCATTACGTTGCAGCAGCAGAAACAGGCGGCCACGCAGACGCAAATACCAGGGCCGTTTACCGATAATCAGCGACTCATGGGACATAAAGAACGAGGTTTCCATCATTCGGCAGCTCAGCCCTTCCAGCCCGCAGCGGTGGAACACCTCTTCAACATTCGGAGTCTCACGCCAGCCATAGCTGGCTACCACCCGCCAGAAGGTCGGCGACAGCTGTTCGATGGACACGCGCTTCACGTTATGAACATAAGGCGCATCTTCCGTGCGCAGCGTCAGCAGAATCACCCGTTCGTGCAGCACCTTGTTGTGTTTCAGGTTATGCAACAGCGCAAAAGGAATGACGTTCAGCGCCCGGGACATATAGACCGCAGTACCGGACACCCGCACCGGCGGCGACTTCTCCAGTGAGGCTATCAGTGCTTCCAGCGAGTTACCGTGCTCATGCATCCGGCGCAACAGGCGGAAACGCTCGCTCTTCCAGGTGGTCATCACAATAAACATGATCAAACCCAGCGCCAGCGGCAGCCAGCCGCCCGAGAAGATCTTCTGTACGTTGGCGGAAAACAGCGGTACGTCGACACACAGAAAAGCCAGACCAATAAGCAGTACCAGGAATTTATTCCAGTGCCAGTTCTTACACGCCACGGTACAGGAAAGAATAGAGGTCAGCACCATGGTAGCCGTCACCGCAATCCCGTAAGCCGCAGCCAGATTACTGGAATGCTCAAAGCTGATAATCACCAGCACGACAGAGAAATAGAGCAGCCAGTTAATGAACGGAATGTAGATCTGGCCGGATTCCCGCTCCGAAGTATGAATGATGCGCATCGGCGACAGATATCCCAGACGCACCGCCTGACGGGTCAGGGAGAAAACGCCGGAAATCACCGCCTGGGAAGCAATCACCGTTGCCATGGTAGCCAGAATCAGTAGCGGGATCAGCGCCCAGTCCGGCGCCAGTAAAAAGAAGGGGTTCTTGATGGCTTCCGGGTTACGCAGCAGTAGCGCCCCCTGACCGAAGTAGTTCAACACCAGCGAGGGCAGTACTACGGTAAACCAGGCGATGCGAATAGGCAGCTTACCAAAGTGGCCCATATCAGCATACAGCGCTTCAACACCGGTGATCGCCAGCACGACCGCACCGAGCGCCACAAACGAAACGGCCTTGTACTCCATAAAGAAGTGCGCAGCCCACATGGGATTCAACGCCTGCAATACCTGGGGAGAAGCCATAATGCTACGCACGCCCAGCACCGCCAGTACAATAAACCAGGTCATCATTATGGGCGCAAACAGCTTACCCACCATGCCAGTACCGTGCTTCTGGATCATAAACAACAGCGTCAGTACCAATATCGAGAGCGGCACAATGTAAGGATCGAGCGCCGGAGCGGCTATCTCCAGCCCCTCTATCGCCGACATCACCGAAATGGCCGGGGTAATGACCACCTCACCGTAGAAAAAGCTGCCGCCAATCAGCCCCATGATCACCAGAATCGAGGTGACCCGCGCCGAGGTATTACGCCCGGCCAGAGACATCAGCGTCAGGATCCCCCCTTCACCAGCATTATCGGCCCGCATCACGAAGGTCAGATATTTAATGGAGACTACAAAGACAAGTAGCCAAAAGATAAGAGAGAGAAAGCCAAAAACAGCGTCACGTTCAACGCCAAACCCAAACTGACCGGACAGACATTCACGTAGCGTATAGAGCGGGCTGGTACCGATATCACCATATACCACGCCTATCGCCGCCAGCGTAATAGCTGGCAATGCTTGCTTATTATCAGTGCTCATAGCGTCATCTTAAGTCAGGAAACAACCCTTCCCGATCGCGTGTGACCGCGAAGAATGAGAGAAATTTCTGCTTCCTGGTTCACAAAAAGCGCACAGTATGCACGATTATGGAAAAAATCGTACCCCTGGATCTGGCCTAATCGTGCAGCTTTAAGGAAAATTGCACCGCACTTCAGGCTATTACTGAGTATTAACGTAAACAACTATACTCGCTCTTTATTACGGGTAAGGATGCAGATGTCTATTATGGCCCAGCCCCCACTTTTAGCAGAACGTATTTCACGACTCAGCCAGGCGCTGGAAAGTGGACTCTATGAGCGTAGCCACGCCGTTCGCCTCTGTCTGCTGGCAGCCCTGAGTGGCGAAAGCGTTTTTCTGCTCGGTCCGCCGGGCATCGCCAAAAGCCTGATCGCAAGGCGTCTTAAATTCGCTTTTAGCAACGCCCGGGCGTTCGAATACCTGATGACCCGCTTCTCCACGCCGGAAGAGGTGTTTGGTCCCTTATCCATTCAGGCTCTGAAAGATGAAGGGCGCTATGAGCGACTGACCGACGGCTATCTGCCGGAAGCGGAAATCGTTTTTCTGGATGAAATCTGGAAGGCCGGCCCCGCCATTCTAAACACGCTGTTGACCGCCATTAACGAACGTCGCTTCCGTAACGGCACCCGGGAAGAGAAAATCCCTATGCGTCTGCTGGTTGCCGCTTCCAACGAACTGCCGGAAGCGGATAACAGTCTGGAAGCGCTCTACGATCGCATGCTGATCCGCCTGAATCTGGAGCGGGTACAGGATAAGGGCAACTTCCGCGCCATGCTGACCAGTCAGCACGACGAAAAAGAGAACCCAGTGGCGCCGGGGCTTCAGGTCAGCGATGAAGAGTATCAACGCTGGCAGCAGGAGATAACACGAATCACCCTGCCCGATCACGTCTTCGAACTGATATTCCAACTGCGCGAACGCCTGGAGGCACAGCCTCAGGCACCGGGCATTTCCGACCGCCGCTGGAAAAAAGCGCTGCGCTTGCTGCAGGCCAGCGCCTTCTTTAGCGGCCGCGATGCGGTAGCCCCCATCGATCTGATCCTGCTTAAAGACTGCCTGTGGCACGATATCAACACCATGCATCAGCTCAACAAAGAGGTTGAGTTATTGATGACCGGAAGCGCCTGGCAACAGCAGGCGATGCAGTCCCGCCTGGGGGCCATCAAACAGCATCTGTTGCGGCTGCAACAGCACCAGAGCGATCGGGATGCGCTGAAGGTAGAGCGCCAGAGCGGCATGTTCAATCGTCGCCACAGCTACAGCCTGCCGGAAAGCCTGCAGGACGCCAACCTCACCCTGCTGCTGCAAAAACCGCTGCGACTCCATGAGATGGAAGTGATTCACGTGGAAATCACCCGTAGCGCATTGAGCAACTGGTTACAGAAGGGCGGTGAAATTCGCGGCAAGCTGAACGGTATTGGCTTCGCCCAGCCGCTGAATATGGAAGTGGATGGCAACCGCCATCTGGTGATCCGTGATGTCAGCCTTCAGGAAACGTTCCTGGCGCTACCGGGTGCTCATAAGCCCGGCGTACCAGAATCGATTATCGAACAGCTCGATGAACTGGAAAACACCTGGCGCCAGCAACACCATGACTTCAATGAACAGCAGAAGTGTCTGTTTATCCCGCGGGAGTGGCTGGGGCAGATAGAAGCCAGTCTGGAAGAGGTCGCAACCCAGATAAAACAGGCGCGACTGTGCTGAGTCTGGCGGCGCTGGACTCCATCCTCGCCATCAGCGAAGGGGAGCTGATAGAAGGGGTTATCGTCATGCTGCTGGCCGCCCCCCAGCTGGAAAGCTTCTTCAAAAAGTTCCCGCGTCTGAAGAATGCCGTTTCCCGGGATGTGCCGCGCTGGCGGGAAAAACTGAGCCTGCGGCTACATGAAACCCGGGTGCCGCCACAGCTGGCCCGGGAAGTTCTGCACTATCAGTCCTGCCAGCAACTGGAAACCCCGGACTTTGTCGCACGGTTACCCTCTACCCTGACCCTGCTGTCAGAGGTGGCCTCACCTTTTGCCGCCCAGGCCCAGCAGATGGCGGCAGATAATCCCCTTTTTACTCCTTCGCTCCATACCCTGTTTCTGCAGCGCTGGCGCCTGAGCCTGATTGTTCAGGCCACCACGCTAAGCCAAAAGCTGCTGGAAGAAGAACGCGAACAGCTACTGGCGGAAATTCAGCAGCGCCTGGCGCTGAGCGGCCAGTTAGATCCGGTGCTGGTGGCTAACGATAATGCCGCCGGGCGTCTGTGGGATATGAGCGCCGGGCGTCTGGGCCGTGGCGACTATCAGATGATTGTAAAGTACGGCGATTTTCTACAGCATCAGCCCGAACTCCAGGCGCTGGCGGATCAGCTAGGTCGATCCCGGGAAGCGCGATCGATCCCCAAACCAGATGCCCCCACGGAGATCTGGCGCCAGCAGGTGTGCGTACCCGCTTCGGTGCCCGAACAGGTAGAAGGACTACATCACAGCGACGATATTCTACGGCTGCTACCGCCGGAGCTGGTCACTTTGGGGATTAGCGAGCTGGAGTATGACTTTTACCGGCGTCTGGCGGAAAAACAGCTCATCACCTACCGGCTGCACGGCGACGCCTGGCAGGAAAAAATCAGCGAACGCCCGGTGATTCATCAGGATTTTGACGAGCAGCCGCGCGGGCCCTTTATCGTCTGTGTCGATACCTCCGGCTCAATGGGCGGCTTTAATGAGCGCTGCGCCAAAGCGTTCTGCCTGGCGCTGATGCGTATCGCCCTGGCGGATAAACGCCGCTGCTTTATTATGCTGTTTTCCAGCGAGGTGGTGCGCTATGAACTGAGCGCCGATGACGGTATCGAGCAGGCGATTCGCTTTCTGAGCCAGCGCTTTCGCGGCGGCACCGACCTGGCAGGCTGCCTGCGATCGGTCATCGAAAAGATGCAGGACGGCGAGTGGTACGATGCCGATGCGGTGGTTATCTCCGACTTTATCGCTCAGCGTCTGCCGGATGAGGTCATTCGTAAGGTGAAATCACTACAGCGCCGCCAGCAGCAGTGCTTTCACGCGGTCGCGATGTCTGCCCACGGTAAGCCCGGCATACTGAGGATCTTCGATCATATCTGGCGTTTTGATACCGGCATGCGCAACCGCCTGCTACGGCGCTGGAAGCGAAGCGATCGTAAGTGAAACAAGCCGGGCGACGAATGCCACCCGGCGGGGGAAATTACAGCAGCGCGTTCACGCTTTCATGCACCTGAGCAGGCCAGACGCCGCACTGTACCTGTCCGATATGCGGCAGTTGCAGCAGCAGCATCACCAGCCGCGACTGACCAATGCCACCGCCAACGGTCTGCGGCATCTCACCGGCCAGCAGGCTCTGGTGCCACAATTGCTGAAGACGATCTTCATCACCGGTCAGCTTAAGCTGACGCTTCAGGGTTTCGGCATCCACCCGGATCCCCATCGATGAGATCTCAAAGGCGTCTTCCAGAATCGGGTTCCATACCAGGATATCGCCGTTCAGCCCGGCAAAACCGTCCGCCGTCGGCGTGGTCCAGTCGTCATAATCCGGCGCACGCACGTCGTGGCGCTGACCGTCCGCCAGCTTGCCGCCAATGCCAATCAGAAATACGGCGCCCAGTTCACGGGCAATAGCGCGCTCGCGGCCTTTACCGTCCAGATCCGGAAAACGGCGCTGCAACTCTTCGCTGTGAACAAAGTGGATCTGCGCTGGGAGGAACGGCGTCAGGCCAAACTCGCGACTCACTTCGGCTTCAGTAGCCCGAATCGCCTGCCACAGGGTTTCAACCGTCTGCTTCAGGGTACCAAGGTGACGTTCGCCGTCGCCCATAACCCGCTCCCAGTCCCACTGATCGACATACACCGAATGTACCGGAGAAAGCCGGTCTTCATCGGGACGCAGCGCTTTCATATGGGTGTAGATCCCTTCACCGGCGCCGAAGTCATGTAGCCCCAGGGTTTTACGCTTCCACTTAGCCAGCGAGTGAACCACTTCGAACTGGGCTTCTGGCAGCGCCTTTACTTTCACCTGCACCGCCTTTTCACAACCGGACAGATTGTCCTGGGTGCCATCACCCACCTGACTCAGGATGGGAGCCTGCACTTCCAGCAGACCCAGCTTCTCTTCCAGTTGGCGGGAGAAGTGGGATTTAACGAAACTGATTTGGCGTTGTTTTGCGATCCAGGTGGATTTCATGGTCTTTGCTCCTGTCTTCAATAGAGACGATTAAGCAACAAAACCCACCATACATTCAATATTCACCATTAAAAAAGCCGATATCTATTATAATCCACTAATTATAACCTACTAAAAATGAACATCATTCAATATCCATAAGGAAAAGCGATGGAAAATTATCAGATCGACAATCTGGACCGCGGCATCCTGACGGCGTTAATGGAAAATGCCCGCACTCCCTATGCCGAACTGGCCAAACAGTTTGGCGTTAGCCCCGGGACCATCCATGTGCGGGTAGAGAAGATGAAGCAGGCAGGTATCATTACCGGCGCACGCATCGACATCAGCCCAAAACAACTGGGCTACGATGTCTGCTGTTTTATTGGCATCATCCTGAAAAGCGCCAGAGATTATCCGGCGGCGCTGGCAAAGCTGGAAAGCCTGGATGAGGTAACGGAGGCGTACTACACCACCGGCCACTACAGCATCTTTATTAAGGTGATGTGTCGCTCTATCGACTCCCTGCAGCAGGTACTTATCAACAAGATCCAGACCATTGATGAGATCCAGTCTACCGAGACGCTGATCTCCTTACAGAACCCGATTATGCGTACCATTACCCCCTGAGAGGCTAAATTTAATACCCATGTTGTCCACAGGTAGATCCCATCACGTACACAGCGTACAATGGCGGCGTTTTGATTAACGACGGGACGTTGTAATGGCGGATATCACCCTGATTAGCGGCAGCACGCTGGGCAGCGCTGAATATGTTGCGGAGCATCTGGCGGAAAAGCTGGAAACTGCGGGCTATACCACTGAAACCTTGCATGGTCCCGCGCTTGCGGATCTTTCCCTGACGGGGACCTGGCTGGTGGTGAGCTCCACGCATGGCGCAGGCGATCTGCCGGATAATCTTCAACCGCTATATGACGAACTCAGCTCGGCGCGTCCGGATCTTAGCGCGCTACGTTATGGCGCTATCGGTATTGGCAGTAGCGAATATGACACCTTCTGCGGTGCTATAGAGAAGTTCGATACGCTGCTGAGCGATCTGGGGGCTCACCGTACTGGCGAAATCCTGAAGATCGACATCCAGCAGCACGACATTCCGGAGGATCCGGCGGAAGCCTGGCTGGGATCCTGGCAAAAATTGCTGTGAGAATTGTAAAGATCGTACGATCTTCTGTGGATAACTATGCTTAAAAGCTCGGATTAAGCGGTAGTTATCCAATGTACAACCGCAGTTCAGTTTTTGTCCTGTGTATAAACTCCCATTTTGATCCCAGCTTATACGGTTCGGGATCACCGATCATTCACAGAAAAGGATCCTTCTTAATTGCATGATCCTTCTGGGAAGATCCTGCTTATCCACAGGATCGGTCGATCCTAATAAGAGATCACAATAGAACAGATCCAATATATAAAGATCTTCTTTTTAATAAGCGACTATCCCAACACTTTCTCGGGAGTCTAAAGTTGAGTAGAATTCCCGCCCCGGGGAGCTCCCAACCCAATGCGCAACACCGCGAGGCAGTTAAACATGTTTTATCCGGATCCTTTCGACGTCATCATCATTGGTGGAGGCCATGCCGGCACTGAAGCCGCGATGGCCGCCGCTCGTACGGGCCAACAGACCCTGCTTTTGACGCACAATATCGATACTCTGGGGCAGATGTCCTGTAACCCGGCGATCGGTGGAATCGGAAAGGGACATCTGGTTAAAGAAGTTGATGCACTTGGCGGACTAATGGCACGTGCCATCGATCAGGGCGGTATTCAGTTCAGGATACTAAACGCCAGCAAGGGACCAGCCGTCCGCGCTACCCGGGCACAGGCCGATCGCGTGCTCTACCGCCAGGCTGTACGCACCGCGCTTGAGAATCAACCTAACCTGATGATCTTTCAGCAGGCCGTTGACGATCTGATCGTAGAAAACGATCGCGCCGTCGGTGTGGTAACTCAGATGGGGCTGAAGTTCCGGGCAAAAGCGGTTGTGCTAACGGTCGGGACCTTCCTGGATGGCAAAATTCATATCGGTATGGGTAACTACAGCGGTGGACGTGCAGGCGATCCGCCATCCATTCCGTTGGCGCGTCGCCTGCGTGAGCTACCGCTGCGCGTAAGCCGTCTTAAAACCGGTACGCCACCACGTATCGACGCTCGCACCATCGATTTCAGCGTGCTGGCACCGCAGCATGGCGATAACCCGCAACCGGTCTTCTCTTTCCTGGGGAACGCCAGCCAGCATCCGCAGCAGGTGCCCTGTTATATCACCCACACCAACGAAAAAACCCATGAGGTGATTCGTAACAACCTCGATCGCAGCCCGATGTACGCCGGAGTGATCGAAGGCGTGGGGCCGCGTTACTGCCCGTCCATTGAAGACAAGGTCATGCGCTTTGCCGATCGTAATGCTCACCAAATCTTCCTTGAGCCGGAAGGGCTGACCAGCAACGAAATTTACCCGAACGGTATCTCCACCAGCCTGCCGTTCGACGTCCAGATGCAGATTGTGCGTTCCATGAAAGGCATGGAGAACGCGAAGATCGTGCGTCCGGGCTATGCCATCGAATATGACTTCTTCGATCCTCGCGATCTGAAGCTGACCCTGGAGAGTAAACACATCCAGGGGCTGTTCTTCGCCGGACAGATCAATGGCACTACCGGCTACGAAGAGGCCGCGGCCCAGGGGCTGTTGGCGGGGCTGAATGCCTCCCGCTATTCTGCCGACAAAGAGGGCTGGGCACCGGCTCGCGCCGAGGCTTACCTTGGAGTGCTGGTGGATGACCTTTGCACGCTGGGGACCAAAGAGCCCTATCGCATGTTTACTTCTCGTGCTGAATACCGTTTGATGCTGCGCGAAGATAACGCCGATCTGCGTCTGACCCCCATCGGCCGCGAGCTGGGACTGGTCGACGACGAACGCTGGGCCCGTTTTAACCAGAAAGTCGAGAATATCGAGCGTGAACTTCAGCGCCTGCGGGATACCTGGGTGCATCCGGGCACGGCAGCCGGTGAGGCCGTCAATGCACAGGTGAATTCACCTCTTTCCCGGGAAGCAAACGGCGAGGATCTGCTTAAGCGTCCGGAAATGACTTACCAGAAGCTGACCACGAATGCGCCTTTCGCTCCGGCGCTGGAAGACGAACGGGCGGCGGAACAGGTTGAGATCCAGGTGAAATACGCGGGCTACATTGCACGCCAACTGGATGAGATTGATAAGCAGCAGCGCAACGAGAACACCGTGCTGCCGACCGACCTTGATTATCACCAGGTGACGGGGCTGTCCAATGAAGTGATCGCCAAACTGAACGATCACAAGCCGGCTTCTATTGGCCAGGCGTCGCGGATCTCCGGCATCACTCCGGCGGCGATCTCCATTCTGCTGGTATGGCTGAAAAAACAGGGGATGCTGCGCCGCAGCGCCTGACGGATTATCGACGGTATGGGTAAGGGGAACCTTACCCATTTTTTATTGGATATAACCATGCTGAATAAACTCGAACAGCTACTGGCCGCAGCGGGCATCGAACTTCCCGATCATCAAAAACTGCAACTGGTGGACTATGTTGGTCTGCTGCACAAGTGGAACAAAGCCTACAATCTGACCTCGGTACGCGATCCGAAGGAGATGCTGGTGCGCCATATCCTCGATAGCATTGTGGTGGAGCCCCATCTGCAGGGGGCTCGCTTTATCGATGTGGGCACCGGTCCGGGATTACCGGGGATTCCGCTGGCAATCGTCCGCCCCGATGCTCACTTCACCTTACTCGACAGCCTGGGCAAGCGGGTACGTTTTCTGCGTCAGGTGCAGCACGAACTGGGATTGGAAAACGTGACGCCGGTTCAGAGTCGGGTGGAAGAGTGGCCGGCCGAACCGCCATTTGACGGCGTGATTAGCCGGGCTTTCGCTTCGCTGAATGATATGGTGAGCTGGTGTCACCATCTGCCGGGGGAAGAGGGCGCTTTCTATGCCCTGAAAGGCGTGCGTCCCGATGACGAGATATCGTCACTGCCTGCCAGCGTCAGCGTTCAGCAGGTGGTCAAACTGGATGTTCCCGAGCTGGATGGCGAACGTCATCTGGTGATAATCAGAGCAAATAAAACTTAATATTTATCAAAAAAAGTGTGATTAACAGGCGCTACATTTGGTGGAAAATTATACGGTGTTGGTTTGTTATGGTTGGTTACATTTAACCTCACAACAACAAAGGTTTTCCTGCCGATTAACGTAGCGTTTTTTGCTAACACAGAATAATAATCAACATGGAAAATATCAGGGCGCTATAAATTTGGCAGGCTAATTTAAAATGAGATGTTAAATGTTGGTTTTAAATGTCAATGGGATGATTTCTGCTTGTTTAGCCCTGTTTAAATAACAATAGAATAAAATTATCTTTTTTATCAGTAGGATGAGTTTTTGTACCGACGACGCATTGCTTAAAAAGTTTACAGTAAAAAGTGCGTTATGTGATCAATTGCACGTTTTGTTGTCAGTCGATTCCGCTTTTTTGCACTTTTGAATGAGCCCGCGGGGTTTCTGTAAAAGTTTGGAAAATGGGCGCCTGAAAATTTTTTAAATAATTATTCACCTTTTTGCTACTTATGGTTTGAAATCACGAGGCCGCACCGTATAATTTGACCGCTTTTTGAAGCTTGACTCAGAGCCCCAAAGACAGTTTTATACGACACGCGGCATACCTCGAAGGGAGCAGAAGTGGAGAACCTATGTCCGTGTCGCTCATGAATAGAAACGTGGCCCGCAAGCTTCTGCTTATTCAGTTACTGGCAATTGTCGCAATCGGACTGCTGTTTTGCCTGAAAAGTCCCTTTTGGGGCGCTTCCGCGTTAGGTGGAGGCATGGCAGTCTGGCTGCCGAATGCGCTGTTTATGATTTTTGCCTGGCGCCACCAGGCTCACACCCCCGCTAAAGGCCGCGTGGCCTGGTCCTTCGCATTGGGCGAAGCGGTGAAAGTGGTCGTGACTTTTGTCCTGCTGGTGGTGGCGTTGGCTGGTTTTAAGGCGGCATTTTTGCCGTTGATCGTGACCTGGATATCGGTGCTGGTGGTACAGATGCTGGCGCCAGCTGTAATTAACAACCAAGGGTAAGAGGCATCATGTCTGCAGGAGAAATCTCAACCCCGCAGGACTACATCGGGCACCATCTGAATAACCTTCAGATTGACCTGCGTACGTTCTCGCTGGTGGATCCGCATAACCCCCCGGCCACATTCTGGACGCTTAACATTGACTCTATGTTCTTCTCTGTGGTTCTGGGTCTGTTGTTCCTTTGGCTGTTCCGTAAGGTAGCTAAAGGCGCCACCAGTGGCGTTCCGGGGAAATTCCAGACGGCGGTCGAACTGGTTGTCGGCTTTGTCAATAACAGCGTCAAGGATATGTATCACGGCAAGAGCAAGGTGATTGCGCCGCTGGCGTTAACCATCTTCGTCTGGGTGCTACTGATGAACCTGATGGACCTGCTGCCTATCGACCTGCTGCCTTATATTGGCGAGCACGTATTCGGGCTGCCGGCTCTACGCGTGGTTCCCTCTGCGGACGTCAACATTACCCTGTCGATGGCGCTGGGCGTATTTATCCTGATTCTTTTCTACAGCATCAAAATGAAAGGCGTGGGCGGCTTTACCAAAGAGCTTACCCTGCAGCCGTTCAACCACTGGATCTTCATCCCTGTGAACCTGATCCTGGAAGGCGTAAGCTTGCTGTCCAAGCCGGTTTCTCTCGGCCTGCGACTGTTCGGTAACATGTACGCCGGCGAGCTGATTTTCATTCTGATTGCAGGCCTGCTGCCGTGGTGGTCACAGTGGATTCTGAATGTGCCATGGGCCATTTTCCACATCCTGATCGTTACGCTGCAGGCTTTCATATTCATGGTTCTGACGATTGTCTATCTGTCGATGGCGTCTGAAGAGCATTAATTTTACACAACACTACTGCGTTTAAACTGAAACAAACTGGAGACTGTCATGGAAAACCTGAATATGGATCTGCTGTACATGGCTGCCGCTGTGATGATGGGTCTGGCGGCAATCGGTGCTGCGATCGGTATCGGCATCCTCGGGGGAAAATTCCTGGAAGGCGCTGCGCGCCAGCCTGATCTGATTCCTCTGCTGCGTACTCAGTTCTTTATCGTTATGGGTCTGGTGGACGCAATCCCGATGATCGCTGTGGGTCTGGGTCTGTACGTGATGTTTGCGGTCGCGTAACTCGCGCGTTGCTGTCATTAGAGTATAGATAGATACGCAATATCAGAACGTTAACTAATTAAGAGGCATTGTGCTGTGAACCTTAACGCAACAATCCTCGGCCAGGCCATCGCGTTTGTCCTGTTTGTTCTGTTCTGCATGAAGTATGTATGGCCGCCGATTATGGCTGCCATTGAAAAACGTCAGAAAGAGATTGCTGACGGTCTTGCTTCCGCAGAGCGTGCCAAAAAGGATCTTGACCTTGCACAGGCCAACGCGACCGACCAGCTGAAAAAGGCGAAGGCGGACGCCCAGGTGATTATTGAACAGGCTAACAAACGCCGTTCTCAGATCCTGGACGAAGCAAAAGCCGAAGCAGAGCAGGAACGTAACAAAATCGTGGCGCAGGCTCAGGCTGAAATCGACGCCGAACGTAAGCGCGCTCGCGAAGAACTGCGTAAGCAGGTTGCTGTGCTGGCCGTGGCTGGCGCCGAGAAGATCATTGAACGTTCCGTGGATGAAGCTGCTAACAGCGACATCGTGGATAAACTGGTCGCTGAACTGTAAGGAGGGAGGGGCTGATGTCTGAATTTATTACGGTAGCTCGCCCCTACGCCAAAGCAGCTTTTGACTTTGCTGTCGTTCACCAGAGCGTCGATCGTTGGCAGGACATGCTGGCGTTTGCCGCCGAGGTATCCAAAAACGAACAAATGACAGAGCTTCTCTCAGGTGCCCTGGCACCTGAAACGCTCGCTAATTCGTTTATCGCCATCTGTGGCGATCAGCTGGACGCTAACGGCCAAAACCTGATTCGGGTGATGGCCGAAAATGGGCGTCTGGTTGTGCTTCCGGACGTACTTGAAGAGTTTCTCCGGTTACGCGCAGCCCAGGAAGCGACCGTGGAGGTCGATGTCACCTCCGCCAGCCGGCTTAGCGAAGAGCAGCTTTCGAAGATCGTCAGCGCTATGGAAAAACGTCTGTCACGCAAAGTGAAGCTGAATTGCAAAATTGATAAGTCTGTAATGGCAGGTGTCATCATCCAGGCGGGTGATATGGTCATTGATGGTAGCGTACGCGGCCGTCTTGAGCGCCTGGCAGACGTCTTGCAGTCTTAAGGGGACTGGAGCATGCAACTGAATTCCACCGAAATCAGCGAACTGATCAAACAGCGAATTGAACAGTTCAATGTTGTGAGCGAGGCTCACAACGAAGGTACTATCGTTTCCGTCAGTGACGGAATCATCCGCGTACACGGCCTGGCCGATGTTATGCAGGGTGAGATGATCTCCCTGCCGGGGAACCGCTACGCTATCGCACTGAACCTGGAGCGCGACTCCGTTGGTGCGGTTGTTATGGGTCCTTATGCGGATCTGGCCGAAGGCATGAAAGTAAAATGCACCGGTCGTATTCTGGAAGTTCCGGTAGGCCGTGGTCTGCTGGGCCGCGTTGTTAACACCCTGGGTGCGCCGATTGACGGTAAAGGGCCTGTCGATAATGACGGTTTCTCTCCGGTTGAAGCCATTGCGCCGGGCGTTATTGAGCGTCAGTCCGTCGACCAGCCGGTTCAGACCGGTTATAAGTCTGTCGATGCTATGATTCCAATCGGCCGTGGTCAGCGTGAGCTGGTCATCGGTGACCGTCAGACCGGTAAAACCGCGCTGGCCGTCGATGCCATTATCAACCAGCGTAACTCCGGCATTAAGTGTGTCTACGTCGCTATCGGCCAGAAGGCGTCCACCATCTCTAACGTGGTGCGTAAGCTGGAAGAGCACGGCGCGCTGGACAACACCATCGTGGTTGTCGCAACTGCGTCTGAATCCGCCGCACTGCAGTACCTGGCGCCGTATGCCGGTTGTGCGATGGGCGAATACTTCCGCGACCGCGGTGAAGACGCGCTGATCGTTTATGACGATCTGTCCAAGCAGGCCGTTGCTTATCGTCAGATTTCCCTGCTGCTGCGCCGCCCGCCTGGACGTGAAGCATTCCCGGGTGACGTATTCTACCTCCACTCTCGTCTGCTGGAGCGTGCTGCTCGCGTTAACGCCGAGTATGTAGAAGCTTTCACCAAGGGTGAAGTGAAAGGCCAGACCGGTTCTCTGACCGCTCTGCCGATCATCGAAACCCAGGCGGGCGACGTTTCTGCATTCGTACCGACCAACGTTATCTCCATTACCGATGGTCAGATCTTCCTGGAATCCAGCCTGTTTAACTCCGGTATTCGTCCGGCGGTTAACCCGGGTATCTCGGTATCCCGTGTTGGTGGTGCAGCCCAGACCAAGATCATGAAGAAACTGTCCGGTGGTATCCGTACCGCACTGGCGCAGTATCGTGAACTGGCAGCGTTCTCGCAGTTCGCTTCCGACCTGGATGATGCAACGCGTAAGCAGTTGAATCACGGCCAGAAAGTGACCGAGCTGCTGAAGCAGAAGCAGTATGCACCGATGTCCGTTGCTCAGCAGTCTCTGGTTCTGTTTGCCGCTGAACGTGGCTACCTGGAAGACGTTGAGATCGCGAAAGTAGGTAGCTTCGAAGCTGCGCTGCTGGCTTATGTTGATCGCGATCACGCGGCCCTGATGCAGGAAATCGACAAGACTGGCGGCTACAACGATGAGATCGAAGGCAAGCTGAAAGGCGTCCTCGATTCCTTCAAAGCAACTCAGTCCTGGTAATGGTCTGGCGGTTCGCGTAATGCGGACCGCCAGGCTTTGAGGAGAAGCTCATGGCCGGCGCAAAAGAGATACGTAGTAAGATCGCAAGCGTCCAGAACACGCAGAAGATCACTAAAGCGATGGAGATGGTCGCCGCTTCCAAAATGCGTAAATCGCAGGAGCGTATGGCGGCCAGCCGTCCTTATGCCGATACCATGCGTAAGGTGATTGGTCACCTTGCTAACGGTAATCTGGAATATAAGCATCCTTACCTGGAAGAACGCGAGGTGAAGCGCGTAGGTTACCTCGTGGTCTCTACCGACCGTGGACTGTGTGGCGGTCTGAACATTAACCTGTTCAAAAAGCTGCTCGGCGAAATGAAGACGTGGTCCGACAAAGGCGTTCAGAGCGATCTGGCGCTGATTGGCTCTAAGGGCGTCGCGTTCTTTAACTCCGTTGGCGGTAATGTGGTTGCCCAGGTGACAGGCATGGGGGATAACCCTTCCCTGTCTGAACTGATCGGCCCGGTTAAGGTTATGCTGCAGGCCTACGACGAAGGCCGTCTGGACAAGCTTTATATTGTCAGCAACAAATTTATCAACACCATGTCCCAGGAACCGACCATCACTCAACTGCTGCCGCTGCCTGCGGCGGAAGACGAGGAACTGAAGCGTAAGACCTGGGATTATCTGTATGAGCCGGATCCGAAGGCGCTGCTGGATACCCTGCTGCGTCGTTATGTGGAGTCCCAGGTTTATCAGGGCGTGGTGGAAAACCTGGCCAGCGAGCAGGCTGCCCGTATGGTGGCGATGAAAGCCGCAACCGACAACGGCGGAAACCTGATTAAAGAGCTGCAACTGGTGTACAACAAGGCTCGTCAGGCCAGCATTACTCAGGAACTCACCGAGATCGTCTCGGGGGCCGCCGCGGTTTAACCAGGTTTACGAATTACGTAGAGGATTCAAGATGGCAACTGGAAAGATTATCCAGGTAATCGGCGCCGTGGTGGACGTCGAGTTTCCTCAGGATGCCGTACCTAAGGTGTACGACGCTCTTGAGGTCATTAATGGTAACGACAGGCTGGTGCTGGAAGTTCAGCAGCAGCTGGGCGGCGGCGTGGTACGTACCATCGCTATGGGTTCTTCCGACGGTTTGCGTCGTGGTCTGGAAGTGAAAGACCTTGAGCACCCGATCGAAGTACCGGTAGGTAAAGCGACCCTGGGTCGTATCATGAACGTACTGGGTCAGCCGATCGATATGAAAGGCGACATCGGCGAGGAAGAGCGTTGGGCGATTCACCGCGAAGCGCCGAGCTATGAAGAGCTCTCCAACTCTCAGGAACTGCTGGAAACCGGTATCAAAGTTATGGACCTGATTTGCCCGTTCGCGAAGGGCGGTAAAGTCGGTCTGTTCGGTGGTGCGGGTGTTGGTAAAACCGTAAACATGATGGAGCTTATTCGTAACATCGCGATTGAGCACTCCGGTTACTCCGTGTTTGCGGGTGTGGGTGAGCGTACCCGTGAAGGTAACGACTTCTACCACGAAATGACCGACTCCAACGTTCTGGACAAAGTATCCCTGGTGTATGGCCAGATGAACGAGCCGCCGGGAAACCGTCTGCGCGTGGCACTGACCGGTCTGACCATGGCTGAGAAATTCCGTGACGAAGGCCGCGACGTTCTGCTGTTCGTCGATAACATCTACCGTTATACCCTGGCTGGTACTGAAGTATCCGCACTGCTGGGTCGTATGCCTTCCGCGGTAGGTTACCAGCCGACGCTGGCGGAAGAGATGGGTGTCCTGCAGGAGCGTATTACCTCCACCAAGACTGGCTCCATCACCTCCGTACAGGCGGTATATGTACCTGCGGATGACCTGACTGACCCGTCTCCGGCAACCACCTTTGCGCACCTTGACGCAACCGTGGTACTGAGCCGTCAGATCGCGTCTCTGGGTATCTACCCGGCCGTTGACCCGCTGGACTCCACCAGCCGTCAGTTGGATCCGCTGGTTGTGGGTCAGGAGCACTATGACGTTGCCCGTGGCGTGCAGTCTATTCTGCAGCGCTATCAGGAACTGAAAGACATCATCGCCATCCTGGGTATGGATGAACTGTCTGAAGAAGATAAGCTGGTGGTAGCCCGCGCACGTAAGATTCAGCGCTTCCTGTCCCAGCCGTTCTTCGTGGCGGAAGTTTTCACCGGCTCTCCGGGCAAGTTCGTATCCCTGAAAGACACCATCCGTGGCTTTAAAGGCATTATGGACGGTGAGTACGATCACCTGCCGGAACAGGCTTTCTACATGGTCGGTACCATTGAAGAAGCCGTGGAAAAAGCCAAGAAACTTTAACGCCTTAATCGGAGGGTGATATGGCTATGACTTACCACCTGGATGTCGTCAGCGCAGAGCAGCAGATGTTCTCTGGTCTGGTCGAGAAAATCCAGGTTACAGGCAGCGAAGGTGAACTGGGTATCTACCCGGGCCACGCGCCGCTGCTTACCGCCATTAAGCCTGGTATGATCCGCATCGTGAAACAGCACGGCAACGAAGAGTTTATTTACCTCTCCGGCGGTGTTCTGGAAGTGCAGCCCGGCGCCGTAACGGTGCTGGCTGACACTGCGATCCGCGGTCAGGATCTCGATGAGGCGCGGGCGATGGAATCGAAGCGTAAAGCAGAAGAGCATATCCGTAATTCGCACGGCGACGTCGATTACGCGCAGGCCTCTGCCGAACTGTCCAAGGCTATCGCGAAACTGCGTGTTATTGAGCTGACCAAAAAAGCGATGTAACTCAGGCTTAAAAAGTAAAATGCCAGCCAGGGCAACCCGGCTGGCATTTTTTATGGCTATCAGTCAGGACTTCACCAGAAAATCCGCGGTATCAAAGCTGCCATCGGCCTTACGCAGCAGCGGCTCCGGCAGCGCCAGCGACTGATACTGGTCAGGCGTCAGCGTTCGACCATCGGGGGCGCGGCTTTCTCCGTGCTTAATAAAGACGTTACCGCTGTCGATATTTCCGGTGACCGCATCGTCATAGCGCCCCGGGCTGCTGCGCAGCGAAAGATTATCCTGGAAATGCCCCTGGGTTTGCGGTCCGCCATAGGGGCTGGGTCGGAAGATAAAGTTAAAGCGCCGGTTGTCCACCGCCACGTTATTCACCACCTGTAGCGGGCCGGGGTTAAAGTTATCGCTAAAGCCGTCCAGGTGATTGCCGATGGCGATGCTGTTACGGATCTGGTGCGCCACTGGCTGGCCTTCTCCGCCCAGTTTAAAACCGTTACTGGTATTATTACGGGCGATGGAGTTCTCAATAATCACCGCGCCGTTAGGGCCATCCTCAATCTTGTTAAAGAGATCGTAACCGTCATCGATATTCCCCCAGGCGTAACAGCCCTCCAGTCGGTTTCCCTCGCCTACCCGCATCTTCACCGCAAAACCGTCAGCATTAATTTTTCCGGGATCTTCGTTTTGGTACGAGGTGGAATTGACGATACGGTTATAGCTGGCCCAAAGCGGTCGGCCGATTCCCGGCGGTGAGGATATCTGAATGCCGGTATCGCTGTTATGGTAAGCGGTCACTCGCTCTATCAGGTTATGACTGCCCTGAATGCGCAGGCTGTTATCGGTAATGTCGATATCCCGGATCTGCCAGTAGCTGGCATTCAACAGCATGCCGTGAATCACAACCTTTCCCTGGCCTTCCAGATGTTTCTCCCTGCCGGGAAGTCCGCTGACCTGAAGCGGTAGCGTTATCCGGGGATAGTGACCAGCGGCCAGGATCACCTTGCCGCCTGGTGCAACCAGGTTAATAGCGCTGGCCAGATCCAACGGTGACTGCGGCGTGCCCGGATTATCGGCTGCCCCTTCCGGCGAGACATACAGCGTATCCGGTACCTGGAGCGGCAACAGGTTCAGCGTTTTTCGAACCGGTTTATGTCGCGTGTCATCGGGGGTAAAGGTGAGGCTTAGTGTCGTTTGCCCTTTTAGTGGGATGCTATGGCGAAACATCTTCCCGGCTTTTACGCCCTTTTGTTCCCCGATCACCACTTCCCGTTCCAGCACCCGGAAATCGCCGTCATAGTTGGCCCTGGCCTGAATCACGTAGTCGGAAGATGAGCTCTGTTCTGATGAGGCTAATTGCATCACCAGCGGCCAGGTTTTGGGCTGCCAGTCAGGCGAAGTGACGGTTTGCGCCGGAGAGGTGGTTAGTGAGGCATCACTAATGGTTATTCTGGCATTTCGGGCAGCGAAGAAACCCAGATGGTAAGCGTGAGGATCCTGAACGGTAACGATATCGGCCGGGGACACTTTCTGCATAACCCATTTATCACTGCCCTCCGGTGCCCAACCGGCGATAAAACCGGTGTCGGTACGTACTAACTTCATCCGGAAGCGCGGCGTTTGTTGGATGTCGATTCCCTGCTGGTAGCTGATTCGTGTGATATCGGCACCGGCATTCCCCCAGGGGCGGCTGACGCCCTGGCGTCTGATGGCCTGTAGCTGCACACGGTGATGATCTTTCCGGTCCTGAGTCATAATGGCGTTCATCATCATGTTCGACGCTGCCGGAAACTCTTCATAGCCCTCTTTCAACGGCTGCTGACGTGGAGGACCCAGAATATCGCGCACCATCAGGCCCGCGCCTTCCTGGGCCGCCGGACGGGCGCCGTTTTCCGGGCCAAACTGCTCTACGGTGACCAGGGCTTCAAGGCTAAAGTTGCTACCTGCCGGTAGCGTGGTATAGAAAAAGGTCAGGCCGTCGTGGGTATTGGCTATTTTCCCCCCGCGGCTTTCAATGGTCACCGGCTGCGACAGATCGGCATACATTGTTGGGGTTAACACCCTGCCATTAATTTCTACCTGATTGATACCTGTTTTGGCGGGCAGTACGTTAGAGGAAAAGTTGATATCGGTTGACTGCCCAAAGGTGATGGCCTGCCATTCTCCCGGGGCTGCCTGCGCCATCAGCGGTAACCAGCAGAGGGCTGCAACCAGCGAATATGTAGACGCCATGTGTTTCTCCTGAAAAAATCTGGCATCATTATGCTTAAAAATGAAACGATGTTTCTTTTATTTTCATCACAGTTATCCATACTGAAAATGATAAATAGCGAGCTGATACTTTATTTTTTTTGGGAAAAAAGTCTGAATGCCGTGGTTTCGCGACATTTCACTGATGCAAGGGTACTTTTTTGTCCGTCATACACCTAAACTAGGAACAGCTACGAAAAAGAGCGTGTTTCTGGCCGCAATATGGCCTTTTTTTCGCCGCCCCGTTTTTACATGCAAAATATGTAGAAGTTTCAGGGGGAAACCGTTTTACTTTTCACTCTATTCAAAGTCAGGACGCGTATGTCAAACAGTGCGATGAGCGTGGTGATCCTTGCAGCCGGTAAGGGCACCCGTATGTATTCCGATCTTCCTAAAGTGCTGCATACCCTTGCGGGCAAACCGATGGTGCAGCATGTCATCGACGCCGCCGGGGAACTGGGCGCGCGTCAGATTCACCTGGTTTATGGTCACGGAGGCGATTTGTTGAAGCAGACGCTGAAAGATGATGCACTGAACTGGGTACTGCAGGCGGAACAACTGGGCACCGGCCATGCCATGCAGCAGGCGGCACCGTTCTTCGCTGATGATGAAGATATCCTGATGCTTTACGGCGACGTGCCGCTGATCTCAGTGGATACCCTGGCGCGCCTGAGGGAAGCGAAACCGCAGGGCGGTATTGGCCTGTTGACCGTCGAGCTGGCCGATCCCACCGGTTATGGCCGCATCACCCGTGAAAATGGCCGGGTGACTGGTATCGTTGAACATAAAGATGCCAGCGACGCTCAGCGCCAGATTAATGAAATCAACACCGGCATTCTGGTGGCCAGTGGCGCTGACCTGAAGCGCTGGCTGGGGCAACTGGATAACAACAATGCCCAGGGCGAATTTTATATCACCGATATCATCGCCATGGCTTACCAGGAAGGTCGTGAGATAGCTGCGGTTCACCCCCAGCGACTCAGTGAGGTTGAAGGGGTCAATAACCGCCTGCAGCTCTCCAGGCTGGAGCGGGTTTATCAGGCCGAGCAGGCGGAAAAGCTGCTGCTGGCAGGCGTGATGCTGCGCGATCCCCAACGTTTCGATCTGCGCGGTACCCTGACGCACGGTCGGGATATTGAGATCGATGCTAATGTGATTCTGGAAGGCCAGGTGACGCTGGGCTGCCGGGTTAAGATTGGCGCCGGTTGCGTGATTAAAAATAGCACCATTGGCGATAACTGCGAAATCAGCCCCTATACCGTGGTGGAGGATGCCCATCTGGAGGCTGACTGTACTATCGGGCCGTTTGCGCGTCTGCGCCCTGGCACCGAGCTGGCGGAAGGGGCCCACGTGGGCAACTTCGTCGAAATGAAAAAGGCGCGACTGGGTAAAGGTTCTAAAGCCGGGCATTTGTCCTATCTCGGTGATGCCGAGATTGGTGATAACGTGAATATCGGCGCAGGCACCATCACCTGTAACTATGATGGCGCTAACAAGCATAAGACTCTGATTGGCGATGACGTTTTTGTGGGGTCCGACACCCAGTTGGTGGCGCCGGTCAGTGTGGCGCGCGGCGCGACAATTGGTGCGGGAACCACGGTTACGCGCGATATCCAGGAAAATGAACTGGTCATCAGCCGGGTGAAGCAGACCCATATCCAGGGCTGGCAGCGTCCGGTGAAGAAAAAATAATTTTTACCCCTCTCCATCAGGGAGAGGGGGGCAGTACTTATAAAAATAACCCCACTCTCTACAAAGGCTCGGGGCCCGGAAAAACCGGAATAACAGGTCAGCGACAACGCAGGCGGAAACGCCTTGATCAAGGAATTAATACGATGTGTGGAATTGTTGGCGCGGTCGCGCAACGTGATATTGCTGAAATCCTTCTCGAAGGGCTACGTCGTCTGGAATACCGGGGCTATGACTCCGCCGGGCTGGCAGTGGTTGATGCGCAGGGTAATATGACCCGCCTGCGCCGTCTGGGCAAAGTGCAGGCGCTGACGCAGGCTGCGGAAGAGCATCCGCTGCATGGCGGCACCGGTATTGCGCATACCCGTTGGGCGACTCACGGCGAACCGTCGGAAGCGAATGCTCACCCGCATGTTTCCGGCCATATCGTGGTGGTACACAATGGCATTATCGAAAACTATGAGCCGCTGCGCGAAACTCTAAAAGCGCGCGGTTATCAGTTTATCTCTCAGACCGATACCGAAGTTATCGCTCACCTGGTCCACTGGGAAATGGAGCAGGGTGGCAGCCTGCGCGACGCGGTTCTGCGGGCGATCCCACAACTGCGCGGCGCTTATGGCACCGTCATTATGGATACCCGTAATCCGGATACGCTGCTGGCGGCCCGTTCGGGTAGTCCGCTGGTGATTGGCCTGGGCGTCGGCGAAAACTTTATCGCTTCCGACCAGCTGGCTCTACTGCCGGTGACCCGTCGCTTTATGTTCCTGGAAGAGGGCGATATCGCGGAAGTGACCCGTCGTAGCATCACCGTCTTCGACCGTTCTGGCGAACCGGTAACGCGCGAAGAGGTGGAATCTAATCTGCAGTACGATGCCGGCGATAAAGGCGGCTATCGTCACTATATGCAGAAAGAGATCTATGAGCAGCCGAACGCCATTAAAAGTACCCTGGGCGGGCGTATCAGCCATGGTGCTATCGATCTCAGTGAACTGGGTCCGGACAGCGACGAACTGCTGTCTAAGGTTGAGCATATCCAGATTGTAGCCTGTGGTACCTCCTACAACTCCGGGATGGTTTCCCGCTACTGGTTTGAAGCCATGGCTGGAGTATCCTGTGATGTGGAGATCGCCTCTGAGTTCCGCTATCGCAAGTCGGCTGTGCGTCGTAACAGCCTGATTATCACCCTTTCCCAGTCCGGTGAGACCGCCGATACCCTGGCGGCGCTGCGCCTGGCGAAAGAGCTGGGTTACCTGGGATCGCTGGCAATCTGTAACGTGCCCGGCTCTTCGCTGGTGCGTGAGTCGGATCTGGCTTTAATGACCAAAGCGGGCACCGAGATTGGCGTGGCTTCTACCAAGGCCTTCACCACCCAACTGACCGTGCTGCTGATGCTGGTGGCGAAAATCGGTCGTCTGAAAGGTGTGGATCCGAAGATAGAGCACAATATTGTGCACGCGCTACAGACCCTGCCCAGCCGCATTGAGCAGATGCTGGCCCAGGACAAGCGGATCGAATCCCTGGCGGAAGACTTCTCTGACAAGCACCATGCGCTGTTCCTGGGGCGCGGCGATCAGTACCCCATCGCGCTGGAAGGCGCGTTGAAGCTGAAGGAAATCTCCTATATTCACGCAGAAGCCTATGCCGCTGGCGAGTTGAAGCACGGCCCGCTGGCGCTGATCGACGCCGATATGCCGGTTATTGTGGTCGCGCCGAATAACGACCTGCTGGAGAAGCTGAAGTCCAATATCGAAGAGGTGCGCGCCCGCGGCGGTCATCTCTACGTCTTTGCCGATGAGGATGCCGGTTTTGTGGACAGTGAAACCATGCACATCATCCAGATGCCGCACGTGGAAGAGGAGATCGCGCCTATTTTCTACACCGTGCCGCTACAGCTGCTGTCCTACCATGTCGCGCTGATTAAAGGCACCGATGTGGACCAGCCGCGTAATCTGGCGAAGTCGGTAACGGTTGAATAATCGGTTATCGTCCAGTGAAAGCCCGCCGTGAATGGCGGGTTTTTTTACTTTATTTTGCTACTCAACTGACTGATTTCCTGTTTCAGTGAGCTGATTTCACGGGCGCTGCTCTCCTGACTGCGCTTTAAGGCCTCATTTTCCCGGGAAAGGCCGTCTATCTGCTTGCTAAGGCTGCTGGTTTCTTTTTTCATATCATCCAGTTGGCGTTTCATATTTTCGCCTGATTGCTTGCCGGTATCCTCTATCTGACGCTTTAAGTCATCCCGATCGCGTTTCAGTTGTTCCACATCATTTTGGGTCTGTTTTAATGACTCTATGCTCGGGTTATCGATGGTATTTAAATGGATGATGCCATTCATATCGTCCCTGCCGTCGGTGGTTACCAACTGCGAACCCATGGATGGAGAGCCTGAGAATTGCAGATTGTTTTCGGCACTGGCGCAAAGTGGAACCATCAGACAGAGTATGCTGGTACCGACGAGTAATGATTTAAACATATTTCACCCTTCCTTTTTTGTGGATAACGAAAAGTATAAATTCAAACTGTGTCGTTTTTAGGGAGACTTTATGGAGTCGTCGATACCTGTCTCATCCACGCCAACCTGCCTGCTGTCATAAAACTGTCATAATTCGTACATGTTGCTGTCACCAAACTGTCCTATTTTGTCCATGCAGTCACCTGAGAGCCTGGCGTGGACGACAAAGCAATGAGCACAGGCTCCTTACACAGCAAATGATGACTCTTGCAGGAGACACTATGAACGTTATGCGTACCACCGTCGCTACTGTTGTCGCCGCGACCTTCTCTCTGAGCGCGTTTTCCGCTTTTGCGGCAGCCAGCCTGACTGGCGCGGGCGCCACCTTTCCTGCTCCGGTGTATGCCAAATGGGCCGACAGCTATCAGAAATCCACGGGGAATAAAGTGAACTATCAGGGGATTGGCTCCTCTGGCGGCGTGAAGCAGATCGTCGCGCATACCGTTGATTTTGGTGCTTCCGACGCCCCTCTCTCCGATGAAAAATTGCAAAATGATGGCCTGTTCCAGTTCCCGACCGTTATCGGCGGGGTGGTAATGGCGGTTAACCTGCCAGGCGTTCAGTCCGGCCAGCTGACGCTGGACGGCAAAACCCTGGGTGATATTTATCTGGGCAAAATTAAGAAGTGGAACGATCCGGCCATTGCGCGGCTGAACCCGGGCATTAAGCTGCCTGAGCAGAACATTGCCGTCGTACGTCGCGCTGACGGTTCTGGTACTTCCTATGTCTTCACCAGCTATCTGTCTAAAGTGAATGAAGAGTGGAAGTCGAAAGTCGGCGCCGGTACCACAGTGAAATGGCCGACCGGTCTGGGTGGTAAAGGCAACGACGGCATCGCCGCCTTTGTTCAGCGTTTGCCTGGCGCCATTGGCTTTGTTGAGTATGCCTACGCCAAGCAGAACAACCTGGCCTATACCAAACTGATTTCGGGTAATGGTCAGCCGGTCAGCCCAACCGAAGAGAGCTTCTCTAAGGCGGCTGAAAGCGCGGACTGGAGCAAAACCTTTGCCCAGGATCTGACCAATCAGACCGCCGAAGGCGCATGGCCAATCTCTTCCGCCACCTTTATTCTGGTGCATAAGGATCAGAAGAAGCCGGAGCAGGGCACAGAAGTACTGAAGTTCTTCGACTGGGCCTATAAAAATGGCAGCGATGAAGCCAAAGCGCTGGATTACGCCACCCTGCCGGAAAGCGTGGTTGAGCAGGTTCGCGCAGCGTGGAAGACCAGCGTTAAGGACAGCAGCGGTAACCCGCTGTATAAATAAGTTTTTCCAGAAGGCCGGTACGCCGGCCTTCAAAACTGATTAAGTTGAGTGAGTTTATGGCAGCAAGCAGGCCTGCATTTACACCTCCTGGCAAAAAGGGCGATATTCTGTTCGGCGCGCTGGTAAAACTGGCTGCGCTGATTGTCCTGTTTCTGCTGGGCGGGATTATCGTCTCCCTGATCTTTTCTTCCTGGCCGAGCATCGAGAAATTCGGCTTCGGCTTTCTGTGGTCCAAAGAGTGGGATGCCCCTAACGATACCTTCGGCGCGCTGGTACCGATTTACGGCACCCTGGTGACATCGGTGATTGCACTGATTATCGCCGTGCCGGTCAGTTTTGGTATTGCCCTGTTTCTGACCGAACTGGCCCCCGGCTGGCTGCGGCGCCCGCTGGGTATCGCCATTGAGCTACTGGCGGCTATCCCCAGTATCGTTTACGGCATGTGGGGACTGTTTATCTTCGCCCCGCTGTTCGCCACTTACTTTCAGGAACCGGTCGGTAACGTGCTGTCGTCGGTCCCCATCGTCGGCGAGCTGTTCTCTGGCCCGGCCTTCGGAATCGGAATCCTGGCGGCAGGGGTGATCCTTGCCATCATGATCATTCCCTATATCGCCTCGGTGATGCGTGATGTATTTGAGCAGACGCCGGTGATGATGAAAGAGTCCGCTTACGGTATTGGCTGCACGACCTGGGAAGTTATCTGGCGTATCGTCCTGCCATTCACCAAAAACGGGGTGATTGGCGGCGTGATGCTGGGGCTGGGACGTGCGCTGGGTGAAACCATGGCGGTGACCTTTATTATCGGCAACACCTACCAGCTCGACAGCGCTTCGCTCTATATGCCGGGTAACAGCATCACTTCAGCGCTGGCGAATGAGTTCGCCGAAGCGGAATCCGGACTGCATACCGCTGCGCTGATGGAGCTGGGCCTGATTCTGTTTGTGATTACCTTTATCGTACTGGCTGTCTCCAAGCTGATGATTCTGCGACTGGCGAAGAATGAGGGGGCGCGCTGATGGCCACCATGGAACTACAAGCGGCGGCAAATCTGGCGGAATCACGCCGTAAAATGCAGGCAAAGCGCCGCCTTAAGAATCGTATTGCCCTGACATTGTCGATGGCCACCATGGCATTCGGCCTGTTCTGGCTGATCTGGATCCTGTTCGCCACGGTTACGCGTGGTATCGACGGCATGTCACTGGCGCTGTTTACCGAAATGACGCCGCCGCCCAATTCAGAAGGCGGCGGTCTGGCTAACGCCCTGGTCGGTAGTGGGCTGCTAATCGTCTGGGCTACCGTTTTTGGTACGCCGCTGGGCATTATGGCGGGGATCTACCTGGCGGAATATGGCCGTAAATCATGGCTGGCGGAAGTAATCCGTTTTATCAACGACATTCTGCTGTCTGCCCCCTCTATCGTAGTGGGTCTGTTCGTCTACACCATCGTTGTCGCCCAGATGCAGCACTTTTCCGGCTGGGCCGGGGTGATCGCGCTGGCGTTGCTGCAGGTGCCTATCGTGATTCGTACCACGGAAAATATGCTCAAGCTGGTGCCGGATAGCCTGCGTGAAGCGGCCTATGCGCTGGGTACGCCGAAGTGGAAGATGATTTCGGCCATTACCCTGAAGGCGTCTGTCTCCGGGATTATCACCGGTGTGCTGCTGGCAGTGGCGCGTATCGCAGGGGAAACGGCGCCGCTGCTGTTCACTTCGCTCTCTAACCAGTTCTGGAGCACCGATATGATGCAGCCGATAGCCAACCTGCCGGTGACCATCTTTAAGTTTGCCATGAGTCCCTTCGCCGGATGGCAGGAACTGGCCTGGGCCGGGGTGTTGATCATCACCCTCTGCGTTCTGTTGCTGAATATTGTAGCGCGCGTACTGTTCGCGAAACGTAAACACGGTTAATAAGTACGGCGTGGCCTGTGGCGGCGCCGGATGAGGAAAGAGAAGCAATGAGTATGGTTGAAACCACCCCGGGTAAGATTCAGGTTCGTGATTTGAACTTCTGGTACGGGAAATTCCATGCCCTGAAGGACATCAGTCTGGATATCGCCAAAAACCAGGTAACGGCCTTTATCGGCCCTTCCGGCTGCGGGAAATCGACGCTGCTGCGTACCTTCAACAAGATGTTCGCGCTCTACCCGGAACAGCGTGCCGAAGGCGAAATTTTGCTGGATGGCGAAAATATTCTGACCCAGAGTCAGGATATCGCCCTGCTGCGCGCAAAGGTCGGTATGGTGTTCCAGAAACCCACGCCGTTCCCGATGTCGATTTATGACAATATCGCTTTTGGCGTGCGCCTGTTCGAAAAGCTGTCGCGCGCCGATATGGACGAGCGCGTACAGTGGGCGCTGACCAAAGCGGCGCTGTGGAATGAGACTAAGGATAAGCTGCACCAGAGCGGTTATTCGCTGTCCGGCGGTCAGCAGCAGCGTTTGTGCATCGCCCGCGGCATTGCTATTCGCCCCGATGTTCTGCTGCTGGATGAGCCCTGCTCGGCGCTGGATCCCATCTCTACCGGGCGCATTGAAGAGCTTATCACCGAACTGAAACAGGACTATACCGTGGTGATCGTGACCCACAATATGCAGCAGGCGGCGCGCTGCTCTGATCACACTGCGTTTATGTACCTCGGCGAGCTGATCGAATTCAGTGACACGGATTCACTGTTTACCACGCCGAAGAAGAAGCAGACCGAAGATTACATCACCGGACGCTACGGCTGACCGTGGGAGAAGAACATGGATAACCTGAATCTTAATAAGCACATTTCCGGCCAGTTCAATGCCGAACTGGAACATATTCGCACCCAGATTATGACCATGGGCGGGCTGGTGGAGCAGCAGCTGACCGATGCCATTACCGCCATGCATAACCAGGACGCCGAACTGGCGCAGCGGGTTATCGAAGGCGATAAAAAGGTCAATATGATGGAGGTGGAAATTGACGAGGCGTGCGTGCGCATCATCGCCAAGCGTCAGCCCACCGCCAGTGACCTGCGCCTGGTAATGGCGATCATCAAGACTATTTCCGAGCTGGAACGCATCGGCGATGTGGCGGATAAGATCTGCCGCACGGCGGTCGAGAAGTTCTCCCGCCAGCACCAGCCGCTGCTGGTCAGCCTGGAGTCGCTGGGTCGCCATACGGTGCAGATGCTGCATGACGTACTGGACGCCTTTGCCCGCATGGATATTGACGAAGCGGTGCGAATCTACCGTGAAGATAAAAAGGTCGATAAGGAGTATGAAGGCATCGTTCGTCAGCTGATGACCCATATGATGGAAGATACGCGAACCATCCCGAGCGTGCTGACCGCGCTGTTCTGCGCCCGCTCCATTGAACGTATCGGCGATCGCTGCCAGAACATCTGCGAATTTATCTTCTACTTCGTGAAGGGCCAGGACTTTCGCCACGTGGGCGGCGATGAACTGGATAAGCTGCTGGCGGGCCACGATCCGAAAGAGTAACGCTTAATGTCCCTCTCCGCCCTGGAGAGGGAGCATTATCACTGCGGTTTATCCAGCAGCCTGCGCGCCAGACCATCAATATCATCGTAAAACCAGATCAGGCGACGCCAGCGTTCCGGAATAGCTTCTACCCCGAACCAGGCGCCAGCTATCTGTCCGGCGATGGCGGCGGTGGTGTCGGCATCATCACCGAGATTGGCCGCCAGCAGGATGGTCTGCTCAAAACTCTCAGCGTGGAAGAAACACCACAGCGCGGCTTCAAGGCTCTGAACGCAGTAACCGGTACCGTGGATTGCGGCTCGGGATTTGTTCTGGTATTCCCCTGCGGCAATGCGGCGGACGTTTTCCGTGGCGGGCATGTCTGGAATCTCCAGCAGTGTCTCTGTTTTTCCTTTGCCGCTGAGCGCATTGACCAGGATCTGAGCGAATAGCCGGCAGCAGTCAATCGCTTCGGCTGCCGCGTGGGTGGTACGCGATGACTCTCCTGCGTAGTACAGTGCACGCTGAGTATCGGGAAAGTAATAGAGCACCACGGGCGCCAGGCGCATCAGTGAGCCATTACCTGCCGTATCCGGCGCGCTGGAGCCCGCGAAGGGATCGCCATCAACTGAGAACTTTGACAGCGCTTTGACAACGGTGGTGCCGATATCAAAGCATTCCCCGGTGGCGCTGAGATAGCCCCACTGCCACCAGTTCAGGTAACGCGTCATTTGGTCGTGGGCGTTAAATCCCCGGCAGTGGGTCAGGCTTTCGGCCAGACAGAGCGCCATGGAAGTATCGTCAGTCCATTGCCCCGCCTTCAGCCTGAAGGGACCGCCACCGACCATATCAGTCAGGGGGGGAAAGCTCTCTCTGGGGCTGAATTCAACGCTGGTACCTACCGCATCGCCAGCCGCCAGTCCCAGCAGACAACCCTGATAGCGTTCGAGCATGTCGGGCATATGTGCCTCCTTCTGTTAACAGGGCGAGAATCAGGAACGGTTAATTTCCCAGCCCCGGGCCTTCCACAACGCGGGCAACTGTGCCAGATCGGTAAAGGTGGTCACTTTCGGGTGATCGATAGGCTTATTGTGAGGGTCGGCGCAGAAGTAGAAAACCTCCATACCGGCGGCGATACCGGCCTGGGCGCCCGCCATAGAATCATCCACCAGAATACAGCGCTGCACGTCGACTTCCATCACCTCTGCGGCATGGAACATCATGGCCGGATCCGGCTTCCAGCGTTGCAGATCGTAACCGCTGAATAAACGCTGCGGGAAGTGGTGCAGCATGCCGGTTCTGCCCAGCGAGTGCTCCATTTTGCTGACCGGCCCGTTAGAGACCACGCACATGGGCAGGCTGATGCTGTCCAGTAGCTCCCGGGCGCCGGGAATAGCTTCCAGCTCGGCTTCGAACAGGCGTGCCACTTCGGCGCGATAGACTGGCTCCAACGCTTCCCGGGTCAGGGCGGTGCCGTGTTCCTGATTAATGATGTCGATAATTTCGTAGAGCTTCACGCCTTTAAAGCGTTTAAAAACCTCTTCCAGGTCCAGCTCAATGCCGTGGCTGGCAAACATATGCACATAGGCACGGGAACAGATGACTTCGCTGTCGACCAGCGTTCCGTCACAATCGAAAAATAGCGCTTCTATCTGGGACATGCTGTTTCCTGTCGATAAAAATGTTAAGAGGAATTGTGCCACGCAATCGATGCCGTATACGCAATTTCAATGAAAAAAGTGCATATTTACCGTCAACCGGGCGCCGTTTTGGTATAGGATAGCGGCGGATTTTTTCCCCTCTTAAAATTCGGTAACTGATGATGAGCCAACAACAGATTCCCCGTCCGGCGGACCAGGGACTTTTTGAGCGCGTGTTTAAATTACGCGATCACGGCACGACGGTACGCACCGAGGTGATAGCCGGTTTTACCACATTCCTGACCATGGTCTACATCGTTTTCGTCAACCCGCAGATTCTGGGGGCGGCGGGTATGGATACCCAGGCGGTGTTTGTCACCACCTGCCTGATTGCCGCCTTCGGCAGTATCCTGATGGGCCTGTTTGCTAACCTGCCGGTTGCGCTGGCGCCTGCGATGGGGCTGAACGCCTTTTTCGCCTTTGTGGTGGTAGGCGCTATGGGGCTTTCCTGGCAGGTGGGTATGGGCGCTATCTTCTGGGGTGCAGTCGGACTGCTGCTGTTGACGCTGTTTCGTGTACGTTACTGGATGATCGCCAATATCCCGCTGGGTCTGCGGGTAGGGATCACCAGTGGTATCGGGCTATTTATTGGCATGATGGGGCTGAAAAACGCCGGTATTATCGTTGCCAATCCTGAAACCCTGGTGACGATTGGCGATCTCAGCTCTCATAGCGTGCTGTTGGGCGTTCTGGGCTTCTTTATTATCGCGATTCTGGCTTCACGCAATATTCACGCCGCAGTGCTGGTGTCTATTGTGGTGACCACGCTGCTGGGACTGTGGTTTGGCGATGTGCATTACAACGGGCTGGTTTCGATGCCGCCGGGCGTGACCTCTGTCGTGGGGCAGGTGGACCTCGCAGGTGCGCTCGATCTGAGCCTGGCCGGTGTTATCTTCTCGTTTATGCTGGTAAACCTGTTCGACTCTTCCGGCACTTTGATTGGCGTAACGGACAAAGCGGGACTGACCGACAGTCAGGGGAAATTCCCGCGGATGAAGCAGGCGCTGTTTGTGGATAGCGTATCGTCGGTTGGCGGTGCCTTTATTGGCACCTCTTCGGTCACGGCGTACATTGAATCCACCTCCGGGGTTTCCATTGGCGGGCGTACCGGTCTGACGGCAGTGGTGGTCGGTCTTCTGTTCCTGCTGGTTATCTTCCTGTCACCGCTGGCGGGAATGGTGCCGGGCTACGCTGCGGCTGGCGCGCTGATTTACGTGGGCGTGTTGATGACCTCCAGCCTGGCGCGGGTGAAGTGGGACGATCTGACCGAGGCGGTACCGGCCTTTATCACGGCAGTGATGATGCCGTTTAGCTTTTCCATTACCGAAGGGATTGCCCTGGGCTTTATCTCTTACTGCATAATGAAAGTTTTCACCGGCCGCTGGCGCGATCTTAGCCTGTGTGTGGTAGTGGTGGCGCTGTTGTTTGTGCTGAAAATCGCCTTTATTGATTAAATGGTGGCTGGCGGCAGTTCGCCGCCAGCGGATTTATGAGGCGGCGGGTAAAATAAAGAACTGAAACAGTGCGATAAGACACAGGCCGCTAATCATCAGCGCGTAGACCTTATCGTGCCGGTAGCTGAAAGAAGACAGCCCCCGCTCTTTGCGTGCTCTGAGATAAAAACCCAGACCGATGGCATATAAAATCATCGATAACAGCAGGTAAGAGACACCGCCTGCGTAAATGAGCCACAGACCGTATACTGACCCGCCTGTTCCGACCACCATTAATAATGGTTGTTTATCCTGTCGCGCCAGCTTAAACACAAAGACTGCCGCCAGCAGATAGGGGATCAGCACCATAGAGGTAGAAAGCTGGATCAGCGTGTTATAGCCGGACTCATAAAAGTGAGCCAGCAGAATCAGCACCGTGATGCAGGATGTGGTTACCCATAGCGCGTTTTCAGGCGAGCCTGCCCGGTTCAGCTTGCCGAAGCAGGCGGGAACCGTATGCTGTGCATCGCGACCGGCCAGCCACAGCATTTCCGCCGACAGCATCAGCCATGACAGCAGTCCGCCACTGACCGAAACCACCAGGCCGACGTTAATCAGCGTGGCGCCCCAGTGGCCCACGATACGTTCCAGCACCAGCGCCATAGAAGGATTCTTCATCGCCGCCAGCTCTTCCTGAGGAATAATCCCCAGCGAAAGAATCGAAACGCACATCAGCAGCAGGCTGGTAATAAAGAAGCCAAGAAAGGTCGCCCGGCTAATGGTGGCAATACCCTTAGTGCGCGACGAATAGACCGTGGCGCTTTCTATCCCCAGATAGACCCACACGGTATACAGCATGGTGTGCTTTATCTGCGTCATCACGCTGCCCAGTTTTGGCGTTCCCCAAAAGTCGAGGCGGAATGTCTCTATCTTAAACGCCAGGATGATGCAGACAATAAACAGCGCGATAGGGACAATCTTGGCAATGGTAATGACGCAGTTAAGCAGAAACGCCGTATAGACGCCGCGTAACACAAAGAAGTGGACCACCCACATTAAAATCAGCCCGCAAATCACCGAGGCCAGCGTGGTTCCATCGCCAAAGAAAGTGAGTGGCGCAAATGACCCCAGCGCGCTGAATAAAATAATGAGATAGCTGGCACAGGCCATCCAGGCGGAAATCCAGTAGCCCCATGCGGCGTTAAAGCCGATGTAGTCGCCGAATCCCTGGCGCACATAGCCATACAGGCCATCGCTTTGTTGATGAAAGCGTAAAGACAGATACTGGAAAGCCCTTGTCAGCGTCAGCATTCCACAAAGGGTAATTCCCCAGGCGATGAGTATGGCGCCTGCGCCAGCGCCTTCTGCCATATTCTGCGGCAGGCTGAAGATACCGCTACCGATGATGCCGCCGACCACCAGAATGGTCAGCGGTAATAGCCCCAGCCTCTTTTTTTCGTTGGTCATAATCAGTCATGCCGTTACATAAAAAGGGTCGCTGTAAACAGCGACCCGAAAGCATTAGAAGCGTAGCGACATGCAGCTCACACCGCCGTCAATTTTCCGGTATTCGGAGGTATCGACGGTTATCACTTGATACCCCAGCGCCGCAATTTTTTCACTGGTCTGCGGATAACCGGACGGCATAATCACCCGGCCATTCACCCAGATACAGTTGGCCGCGTAGGATTCCTCTGGCGGAATTTCAATAATATTCAGGTGCTGAAAATCTGGTTTGGTGATGAATTCTCCGGCGGCCAGCAGGTTGTTATTTTCCAGATAAGCCAGACCAGTTTTCAGATGCAGCACTTTTTCCAGGGTGACCACCGATCCGGTCAGGCCATATTTATTCAGAATCGCAATCATTTGATCGGCGCCGGCCTGATTGGTGCGTGCGGACAGGCCAATATAGTAATGAGAGCCAACCATCATAATATCACCGGCCTCTACGGTGCCTGGCGCGCTGATGCGTTCAACGTTACCGGGATAAAAGCGGGTAACGGTTTCTTCAATGAGTTCGGTTTCCTGGCGGCGGCTGGGGGCGCCGGGGCGGGTGATAATGACGCAGTGCGGGGTACAAAGTGCCACATCTTCAACAAATACCGAATCCGGAAAGCGTTCATCCGCTGGCAGCAGCGTGATATCGACATCACACTGCTGTAGAGCGCGTATGTATTCATTATGCTGATCCAGCGCTTTCTGGTAGTCAGGCTGGCCAAGACTGGCGGAAGTTAGCCCGTTAACTAATGCTTTGCAGGGAGTTCTGGCAATAATATGCTTAAACATTAATAAATCCTTTTAGATAATTATGTTAATTTTATGCATATTAATGCGATTTTGTTGTTGGTGTCAACACACGAAGCCCGGGAAGGGCCCTGGGACAGGAAGCGACGATAAGGCACTTCCTGTTCCTGGCCCTGCGGGTTGGCGTTTGCTGGTCAAAAGTAGCGCAGCCAGCGTAGATCGCGGCGCCGTGCCTTGAGCCTGGCAAAAGCGCGTACCGGCCAGAACAGAATCACAGTCAGCGCCAGAGTACAGAGCCAGAGCTGCCAGACGGCGCTAAAGCCGAACCACTCCCCGTAATTTTTGCCCCAGATGGCCACGGCCGACAGATAAAGTCCCTTCAGCAGATAAAGATGGACCAGGTAAAAGAACATCGGTGCCGCGCCAAAGGCGGCCAGCAACGTTATCAGGCGATTTGGCCGTGGGCATTCAAACAATGCCAGTAACGCCAGTCCAATGCCCAGCGTCAGGCACAGGAACAGCAGAGAAGGCGGATACTTGGTGATATTGAAGAAACTCATCAGCGTGGCGCTGAAGCGCTCTCCCTCTACCCAGGTTTTTTCACCGTAGCCGTTGATCATCCTCAGCAGGAAGAAGGCAGCCAGCAGCCCTGCCGCCAGCCAGGCGAGGATTTTCCGGCGATCCTGCTGATGCGCTGGTCGGTATAAGGCGCCAGCGGCGAAACCCAGAGCAATCACGCCAATCCACGGCAGTACCGGGTAGGAGGTACGAATACGTAGCGCATCGCCCACGGTCAGCCAGCTACGATCGTGCAATATCGCCCAGGGAATAAACCATGAACTGTCCGGCGCGGCATGTAGGGTATCGAGCAGGTTATGGCCTGCGACAATCACTACACCACTGGCGATAAGCAGCACCGGAGGCAGCCACAGCAACAGACTCAGGGCTACCATGCTCAGGCCGATGGCCCAGATCACCTGGAGGTAGAGAGTGTGTGGGGGAAATTCGAAGGTCCAGGCGAAGTTAACCAGCGTCAGTTCCAGCGCCACCAGAAACAGGCCGCGCTTGAGCAAATACAGCGCCGTCTGGCGCCTGTCGCCACAGCGCTGCCAGTAGAGCGCTGCGGAAAGACCGGTCAGAAAGACAAACACCGGCGCGCACAGGTGGGCCAGAGTTCGGCTGATAAACAGAGCCGGTTGCGTGGTATTCACATCAATGGGATCGCTTAACTGAAGGTGCAGGTAGAAGGTTTCCCGCACGTGATCCAGAAGCATTAAGAGCATCACCAGGCCACGCAGGGCATCAATGGCAATAAGGCGTTGAGTGGTCGTTCCTGACATAATCGCAAAAGAGGGTTAATTGGTTTGTTATAACATAACAAAATCAGCGCTCTTAATGCTACCTCAAGCCAAACCATTTTTTAGAAAAAGCTCCCTGCTTCAGGGAGCTTAAGGAGGGTTATGCCTTAATGCTGACCCGAGCAATATAGTCGGCAAAGGCCGTTAGCTGACCGCCAAGATGATCGCGGGTAGCCTGATCGATAACTTCACCGCTTTCGGGATCGATTTTGTTCTGAATGACGCCACCCATAAATTCCGGCTTATTCATCACCATGGCATCCAGGAAAACCAGAATCTGGCGCAGGTGATACTGGCAGCGGGCGCCGCCAATCACGCCCATCGAACTGGTCTGGATCAGTACCGGTTTGCCCGCCAGAGGTTGGTCGGGCAGGCGCGAAAGCCAGTCGATAGCGTTCTTCAGACCGCCAGGTACCGAATAGTTATATTCCGGTGTAACGATGACCAGGCCATCTGCCAGGCGGATTTGTTCAGCCAGCGCATTGACCGTGGCGGGGAACCCCTGTTCTTCCTGAATATCGGCGTTATAGAGTGGGATGTCGGCAATCGAAGGCAGGAGATTCACCGCCATATTGGACGGCGCTACCTGCGGCAACGTACGGGCTACCATCGCGTTGAAGGACCCTTTACGCAGGCTGCCCAGCAGCGTAACAACTTTCAGTGTTTCTGACATCGTGACTCCTTATGTCGCGGAAGTGTGAAATGGCTTAAAGGTTAGCGCTTTCTCTTTCGGATGGCAGATAAAACGCATCATACGGTTAATGGACTCCCCGTTGGTGCGCTGCTCTTCGGCTATGGCCTGCCAGCCGTAGCGGTTATCCAGCTCCCAGAACTGTAGCGAACCCACTTCAGGAGAAGCGGCCAGGCTCCAGATAAGGATGTCTTCGGCGTCGCAAAGCGCCTCTATCCTGTGGCCGCTTTCAAGGCGCATGCGGCCAGCGCCTGGCTGTAATTCTACCGCCATCCCCGATGGACCCAGTAATTTTCCAATACTTTTTCTGAGCGTTGTTAGCTGGATACGCGCTTCGATGGGATCGTTCTGGTTATTGATCCAGATAAGTTCCGTGCGGGTAAAACCGTTATTTTCATTACCCAGGCTGGTGGGACCAGGAATGCTGGCGCTGCGTCGTAGCGCCATCTCCAGCCCGCATTCACCGCTGGTTGAGAGTGCTATTCCAACTACATTTCCTGCGCAGGCCAGTGAAAAAGAGGCAGGGATATCATCGGCAAAACTCAGGCGACCGCCGGGTCCGGGAATGATGGCCGGGAGTCGGGCGGTGCCGTATAGCATAAACATCAGTTCGGCCAGTAACGCCCGGGTCGCCAGAAAGCGGTTGCGCCGAAAGGGCGGCATCTGTCTGGCCTGGGCATGGCATTCTGCGGAAAGGCGGGTGGAGATAGGGTAGCTTGGGTTGATGATCCCTCTTGCGAAATGCATAGCCATTTTTCACTCCGTGATGAATGGTATTAGGAGTAAGAGTAGGTGTTTTATTTAAGAAAGACCTTGAATAACAGAGTAAACCAGGAAAAAAACTTTTGCATTTAGTGCGATTAACGGTTTTTTCTTCGTTCGGAATCCAGAGATGAGATGATAGCGGAGTTTTTGCGCATAAATCAGCGCCGGACCTTGTCGATCCGACGCTGATGGCGATTACTTACCAATACAGAAACTGGAGAAAATCCGGCCCAGTAGATCGTCGGAGGTGAACTCGCCGGTGATTTCGCTTAACTGCTGCTGCGCCAGGCGTAGCTCTTCAGCCAGCAGCTCACCAGCCAGGGCGTCCAGCAGCTGGGATTTACCCTGTTGCAGATGCTGTGCGGCCTGTTCCAGTGCCTGAAGATGGCGACGCCGGGCCATAAATCCGCCTTCCATTCGGGTATCAAAACCCATGCTCTGCTTAAGATGATCGCGCAGCAGCGTCATTCCTTCGCCGGTCCGCGCTGAAAGGCGAATTAACGTATGGTTCTGCATTTGGGTGATACCGGTGGATTCCCCCGTCACGTCGGCTTTGTTACGCACTACGGTTACAGGCAGTTTTGCCGGTAGTCGGGCGATAAAATCGGGCCAGATCTGTGCCGGGTCGGTCGCTTCCGTGGTGGTGCCATCCACCATAAACAGTACCCTGTCCGCCTGTTCAATTTCCTGCCAGGCGCGCTCGATGCCGATACGTTCTACCTCGTCGCTGGCGATACGCAGGCCAGCGGTATCGATAATATGGAGCGGCATGCCGTCCAGATTGATCTGCTCGCGCAGTACGTCGCGGGTGGTACCGGCAATATCGGTAACAATTGCCGCCTCACGCCCGGCCAGGGCATTCAACAGGCTCGACTTTCCGGCGTTAGGGCGACCGGCAATCACCACCTTCATCCCTTCACGCAGCAGGCTGCCCTGATGGGCCTCGGCACGTACGGCATCGAGATCGGTGATGACCTGGTTAAGCTGCGCTTCGATCTTCCCGTCGGAGAGAAAATCGATCTCTTCGTCGGGGAAGTCGATGGCGGCTTCGACGTATATACGCAGATGGGTCAGCGCTTCCACCAGGGTATTCACTCGGGTAGAGAAGGCGCCCTGTAGCGAGCCGACCGCAGAACGGGCAGCCTGCTCTGAACTGGCGTCAATCAGGTCGGCAATGGCTTCGGCCTGAGCCAGATCCAGCTTGTCATTCAGAAACGCGCGCTCGGAAAACTCGCCGGGACGGGCGATGCGCAGGCCGGGTAGCTGCAAAATGCGTTTTAACAGCAGATCGAGAATAACCGGGCCGCCGTGGCCCTGGAGCTCCAGCACATCTTCGCCGGTAAAGGAGTTCGGGCCCGGGAACCACAGGGCGATCCCCTGATCCAGCACGCTGCCGTCAGCGTCGAGGAACGGCAGATAGTCGGCATAGCGTGGCTTCGGGAGCTTACCCAGCACCGCCTGGGCCACTTCGCGGGCATGTCGCCCGGAAATACGCAGAATACCGACTCCGCCGCGCCCCGGAGGGGTGGCCTGAGCGATGATGGTGTCGTTATGATTCATAAAATGGCTCTTAATAAAAAAGGCGGTCATTAAGACCGCCTTCTGCATTTAGTTAGCTGAACCGCTATCAGGTCTTTTTCTTGTCGCGGCTGTGCAGACCACGTTTCTCAAGACCGCGATAGATCAGCTGCTGCTGAATGATGGTCACCAGGTTACTGACGATATAGTACAGCACCAGACCGGACGGGAACCACAGGAAGAAGACTGTGAAGATGACCGGCATAAAGGTCATGATCTTCTGCTGCATCGGGTCGGTCACGGTGGTCGGCGACATCTTCTGGATGAAGAACATCGTCACGCCCATCAGAATCGGCAGAATGTAGTACGGGTCCTGCGCCGACAGGTCATGGATCCACAGCGCGAACGGCGCATGGCGCAGCTCAACGGAGCCCATCAGCATGTAGTAGAGCGCCAGGAAGATAGGCATCTGGATCAGCAGCGGGAAGCAGCCGCCCAGTGGGTTAACCTTCTCTGATTTGTACAGCGCCATCATCTCCTGACTCATGCGCTGCTTATCGTCGCCAAGACGTTCGCGCATCGCCTGAATCTTCGGCTGCAACATACGCATCTTCGCCATCGAGGTGTACTGCGCTTTAGTCAGCGGGTACATGATACCACGCACGATAAAGGTGATGACGATGATGGAGAAGCCCCAGTTGCCCAGGAAGCTATGGATCCACTTCAGCAGCTTAAACAGCGGCTGAGAGATGAACCACAGCCAGCCGTAATCCACGGTCAGATCCAGATGCGGCGCAACAGCGGCCATCTTGTCCTGAATTTCCGGGCCGACCCACAGGGTGCTGGCAATCTTACCGGTCTGACCCGGCTGAACCAGAACAGGCGCAGACTTATAACCTACCGCTGCGGTACCGTCCTGCAGCTTGTTGGTATAGAAGTGATTGTCACCCTCTGTACGCGGAACCCATGCGGTAGCGAAGTACTGCTGGAGCATTGCCACCCAACCGTTTTTGGAGTTCAGGTTCAGGTTCTCGCCGTCGGCGATAGTATCGAACTTGTACTTAGTGTACTTCTCGTCGCTGGTGGAGTAAGCCGCGCCGCGGAAGGTGTGCAGCGCGAAATTGCTGCTACCGGTATCGCGATGCTTCGGCAGATCGATAGTCTGTTTAAGCTGACCGAAGCTTGAAAGCTCCAGCGGCTTCTGACCGGTGTTCTGCACGCTGTAGTCCACGTTTACCGCAAACTCACCGCGTTTCAGGGTGAAGGTTTTGGTAAAGGTGTTGCCTGCGGCATCGGTATAAGTCAGCGGAATCGCCAGTTCGTTCTGGCCGTCTGCCAGCGTAAAGCTGTCCTGAGCGGCGTTATACAGCGGGCGATCGCCATTAGCCGGGTTATCCGGGCCGTCGCGTCCGGTCAGACCGCTCTGAGCCTGATAAACGAACTGCGGCGTGGTTTCCAGCAGTTGGAAAGGTTCCTGAGAGCCCAGTTCCTTTGGATAAGTCAGCAGCAGCGCCTGCTCAACATCACCGCCACGGGTGTTGATGGTCAGATCGAGGACATCCGTTTTAACTGTAATCAGTTTTCCCTGGCCACTGGCCGGCACGCCCTGGTTTGCGGCGCTACCCGGGCTGTTCGTTGTCTGTGTGGTCTGAGTCTGCTGAGGCTGCGGGGCTTTGTCCTGCTCCCATGCCTGCCAGATCATAAAAGACACGAACAACAAAGCGATGATAAGGAGATTGCGTTGCGAATCCATCGTTAGTGTTCTCTGGTATCAAATGGTCCTGGCGGGACAGGATCGTCCCCACCGGGGTTCAAAGGGTGGCATTTTAATACGCGTTTTATCGTCAACCAACTGCCTTTTATCACTCCAAACCTGCGCAATGCCTCAATTCCGTAGTGCGAACAGGTTGGCGTGAACCGACAGTGCGGCCCGAGAAGCGGACTAATCAGGCGCTGATAGACCCTTATCAGGGCTATCAGGATTCGCGAGCCAGGCGACAATGGCGGCGCCATAATTTTTCCAGTGCTTCCGACAGCGCCCGATTATCAAGGTCGGCTACGCCCTTTTTCGCCACTATCACAAAATCCATTGGTGGAAGTTTATGCTGACGTAAGCGGAAGCTTTCGCGTACCAGACGCTTAATCCGGTTGCGCTCATGTGCGCGCTTGACGTTCTTTTTGGCGACGGTAAGACCGATACGGGGATGCCCCAGCGAATTCAGGCGGCCGAGGATGGTGATTTGTGGCGTACCCGCACGAACTGGCTGCTGGAAGACAAATGTGAAATGACCGGGAGTTAACAAACGTAACTCCCTGGGAAAAGCGAGCTTAACCACAGAGGGTTAGCTATTACTTAGAAGAAACGGTCAGACGAGCGCGGCCTTTAGCACGACGACGTGCCAGAACCTGACGACCATTTTTGGTTGCCATACGAGCACGGAAGCCGTGAGAACGGTTGCGCTTCAGTACAGACGGTTGAAAAGTGCGTTTCATGGCGATTTCTACCTAAACAATTAATATCACTGATCTTTTGCGTATGCCCGCACGGTAAGCGAACGACCAACGCCGAAGTCGTGGCGGATTCAAAGAGGCCGGATTGTAATAATTGTACACTCCGGAGTCAATTCACTTCCTTTATTTCTCTGGCCTTTTCTATATAAGGAAGAGGCCGGAAAAGCCGGGGCGCTACACACCGGGTGGAGAATTATACGGGGGACTCGCCAAAGTGCAAGGATCCTGCGGGATCTTCTGACGATCGCCTTAGCAAAAAAGCGCGTTCTGGTATTGAATTTTCTGATATGGGGTAGAAATCATGCCGCGTCCGGCTCAGGATCGTTTACACTTAACCGGCCCGAGCGTCCCTGTGGATAAATCGGGAGAAATCTGTGAGAAACAGAAGATCTCCGGCGCGCTTTAGGCTATGATCCGCGTCCCGATCGGGATCCAGGATCCTGAATAAGATCTCGGGGAAAACCGCAGATAGCGGTTCGCACGCTGCCCGTACCGGGTTGTCGGCGTGTGTCAACAATCATGATGAATCAGTCTTTTGTCTTTTGATCGACTTTTGTTCGAGTGGAGTCCGCCGTGTCACTTTCGCTTTGGCAGCAGTGTCTTGCCCGATTGCAGGATGAGTTACCAGCCACAGAATTCAGCATGTGGATACGCCCCCTACAGGCGGAACTGAGCGATAACACGCTGGCCCTGTATGCGCCAAACCGTTTTGTGCTCGATTGGGTAAGGGACAAGTACCTGAATAACATCAACGGACTGCTTAACGACTTTTGCGGTAGCGACGCGCCGTTGTTGCGTTTCGAAGTTGGCAGTAAGCCAGTCAGCCAGACGTTAAACGCGCCCGCAAGCGTGGCGGTGCCGGAAAAGCAGAGCGCGCGGGTGACCGCTGCGCCGGTAATGCCCAGTTGGGACAAC